>CAVWXO010000023.1:0-305377 GCA_963758955.1 uncultured Pseudomonadota bacterium | reverse complement strand
GCTGCGGCGCACCGCGATTGACCTGGGGGTGCAAGCACTGTATGTTCGCGCTGAGTTAAAGGAAAGTCAGAGTTTCTTTCCATTCAGATAAGGAGAAGCTGAACAATGAACGTCAGTTTCCGCCAGCTCCGGGTGTTTGCAGAGGTGGCGCAGCACGGCAGCATGGCCCGCGCTGCCGAGGCGCTGCACCTGACGCCACCGGCGGTGTCGATGCAGGTCAAGGAACTGGAAGCGCAGGTCGGCCTGCCGCTGTTCGACCGCGCCGGGCGCAACGTATCGCTGTCCACCGCCGGCGAATACTTCCTGGTGCATACGCGGCGCATGCTGGCGGCGTTGAAGGACGCCGACGATGCGATGGCGCGGCTGAAGCGTCTGGAGCACGGCCTGCTGACCATCGGCCTGGTCAGCACGGCCAAGTACTTCGTGCCGCAGCTACTGGCCCGCTTCCACGAAGAGCACCCCGGGGTGGACGTTCGGCTGCGCGTGGTCGGCAACCGCAGCGAGCTGGTGGAGCTGATGCAAAGCGGCGAGGTCGACCTGTCGGTGATGGGCCGGCCCCCCAAGGAGATCCACACGCGTTCGGAATCCTTCGCCGCGCACCCGCTGGTGTTCGTCGCACCGCCGGGCCACCCGCTGCTGCGCGGCGGTGCGCATGCGGTGAGCGAACTGGCGCCCTACCCCATCATCGCGCGCGAGCATGGCTCTGGCACGCGCACCGCGATGGAGAAGTTCTTTGCCGAGCACCGCTTCGACAAGCGCATCGCGATGGAGATGTCGAGCAACGAGACCATCAAGCAGGCGGTGATGGCCGGCCTGGGCCTGAGCTTCCTGTCGCTGCACACCATGGGCCTGGAACTGCGCAGCGGGCTGCTGCAGCTGCTTGACATCGTCGATGCGCCGGTGATGCGCATGTGGAACATCGTGCACCTGAGCTCGAAGCTGCTGTCGCCGGCGGCCGAGGCCTTCCGCTACTTCATGCTCGAGCAGGGCGAGGCCCACCTGCTGGCGCACGACACGCCGCTGATCGGCCGCAGCCGAGGTTGAGGACTACTTGCGCGTCTTGCGTGCGGGGGGCGTCTTCTTGGCCGCCGCGCTGCTGGCATTGAGCAGCTTGTCCAGGTTGCGCTCGATCTCGCCTTCGATGGTGCGGCTGAAGGCTCCCAGCAGGAAACCGAGCTTGGCATTCAGGTCGAAGTGGTCGGCCGCGACGATCAGCGTGCCCTTCACGCCGGAGCGGGTGAATTCGATCGTGTCGCTGAAATCGCCCTCGATCACGGTGCACTGCATGTCGAAGTTCTTCTCCACGTCCTCGGCCCACTGCCAGGCCACCTTGCGGGCCTTGGGCAGGCCGAGCGCGTGCTCGCGATGAATGCGAATGTCCGCCACGAAGTCTCCTCCTTGCTCTATGGAATGGCGCGTAGTGTGGCGTGGCGCTGGGCCTTCGGCAAGGCGCCAATCTCCGCCACGCGGGCATAGAAGCGCTCGAAGTCGCGGCCCTGCTGCACGAACAGTCGCTCGAAGTCGTCGGCCAGTTCGGTATAGGCGGCGAGCACGCCCAGCGAGGCATTATTGACGTTGGCGAACCACAGGTCGTAGCCGGCAAAGCCGCCCCAGCGCTGTGCCTTCATCTGCGCATGGTCGGCGCGGAGCTGGGCCAGCAGCTCGGCCTTGCCGGCACGCTTGGCCTCATCGCTGAGCGGGCTGGCGTACAGCGCTTCGAGCTTGTCGCGGTAGGGCTGCGTCAACGCGCGGAAATCCTGTCGGCGCTGCTGGACCTCGCCGTACTGGGTGCGCACGGCGTCGCTGCCATGCTGCTCCAGCCACAGCCCCGTGCCGATGCGTTCCACTGCAGTAGCGAAGGATTCGTTGAACATAGTGTCGTTGGCGACATAGAGCTTCTGGTGCGCCAGCTCGTGGAAGACCAGCCGCGCCAGCTCGCCTTCCGAGCCGTTGACGAAGGTGTTGAGCAGCGGATCGCCGCCGATCCAGTTGCTCCAGCCCAGCGTCGAATAGGCCGGCACACCATAGACGCTGGCGTCCCAGCCCGCGCCGCGCAACTGCGCGCCCAGCGCATCGGCCTCGGCCCGGTCGAAGTACCCGCGGTAGCCGACGCAGCCGGTGACCGGGTAGCACCAGGTCTTCAACTGCAACGACAGCTCGGGTGCCGCCACCACGTTCCACACCGCGGCGCCTCGCTGCAGGTCGGCATAGGCGCGGTAGCTGGGGTTGTCGGGCAGCTTCAGTACCCGCACCGAAAACTCCCGCATCTGCCTGGCCAGCGCCAACCGCTGTTTCAGCGCGGGCGGCGTGTCGGGCGCGGCCAGCCAGTCGTCCACCGGCTTGGCACGCGACATCAGGTCGAGGTGACCACCGACCGACTGGCGGTAGTAGCCCAGGTCGCTGCAGCCGCTGCCCAGGCACAGCGCGCCAGCGGCCAGCAGCAGCGCGCCGAACCCACCCAGGCCGGCCATCAGCCAGCAATGCCGCGACACCACATCACGGGGCAGTCGCCTCGACCTCGACCAGGCAGTCGTAGAACGACGGCGCGCGGCCGATGTCGGTAAGCCGCTGGTGGGTCAGCTCGTTGATGTTGCAACCGTCCAGACCGAGCTTGCGCCACCAGATGCCCAGGCCGTTGACAACGCCCGCACGAGCGCGGCTGCTGACGCGGCAGCGGCAGCGGTAGCTGCCGCGGTCGTTGAACACACGCACCAGCGCGCGGTCGGCAATGCCGCGCGCAGCCGCGTCGTCGGCATGCATCTCCAGCAGCGGCTCGCCTTCGATGTCGCGCAGGCTGCGCACGTTCACGAAGGTGGAATTGAGGAAGTTGCGTGCCGGCGGCGAGATCATCGCCAGCGGGTAGCGCTGCGCCAGCTCGGGCGCCGAGGCGGCACTTTCGTAGCTGGGCACGTAGTCGGGCACGCCCAGGCCCGGCGCGTCAGCCAGCACCTTGCCGCTCGGCGTGGGAAAGCCGCCGTCGGCAAACGGCGCGTCGGGAAGCGCCAGCTTGACCCAGCCGCGGGCGCGCAGGGTGTCGAAGTCCACCCATTCGGGATTCAGGGCCATGCGCGCCAGTTGCTCGTCGCTGTCGGCGAAGCAGTCCTCGCTGAAGCCCATGTGCGCGGCCAGCTCGCGGAAAATCTGCGTGTTGGGCTTGGCCTGTCCTCGCGGGGCGATGGCCGGTTCGTTGATCAGCGCATAGGTGTGGCCGTAGGAGGTGTGCACATCCAGGTGCTCGAGCTGCGTGGTCGCCGGCAGCACGTAGTCGGCCAGGTCGGCGGTGTCGGTCATGAAGTGTTCAAGCACCACGGTGAACAGGTCGTCGCGTGCAAAGCCTTCGACCACCTTGCGGCTCTGCGGCGCCACCGCCACCGGGTTGCTGTTGTAGACCACCACCGCATCGATCCTGGGTCCGAAGTCGGCCGAGGCCGGACGCAGCAGATCGTCACCGATGGTGCTCATGTTGACGATGCGTGGCGCGCGGCCGGCCAGCAGGTCGGGGCGCTGCAGCGCGATATCGTTGCGCACCGGTGCGAACCAGCCCGAGGCCGACAACAGCAGGCCGCCGGCACGGTGCCGCCACGCACCGACCAGGCAGGGCAGCAGCGCGATCAGCCGCGCCGCGTTGCCGCCACCGCGGGCGCGCTGCATGCCGTAGTTCAGCCGAATGGCGGCCGGCTTGGTGCTGCCGTAGTCGCGAGCCAGCTCGACCACCTGTTCGGCTTGCAAACCGCATACGGCCGCCGCACGCTCGGCCGGCCATTGCACAGCCCGCTCGCGCAGCGCGGGCCAGCCGTGCACATGCCGATCCAGATAGTCGTGGTCCAGCGAGTCGTTGCGGATCAGTTCGTGCATCAGGCCCAGCGCCAGTGCGCCATCGGTGCCAGGCATCAGCGCCAGGTGCTCGTGGCACTTGTCGGCCGTCTCGGTACGGCGCGGGTCGATGCACACCAGCTTGGCGCCGGCCCGCTTGGCCTGCTGGGCGAAGGTCCAGAAGTGCAGGTTCGAGGCAATCGAGTTGCTGCCCCAGATCAGGATCAGGCGGCTCTCGGCATAGTGCTCGACATGCATGCCGACCTTGGCGCCATAGGTGGAGATCAGCGCCTCGCCACCGGCGCTGGCGCAGATGGTCCGGTCCAGCCGTGACGCACCCAGCTTGTGGAAGAAGCGCGCCGCCATGCTCTCGCCTTGCAGCAGGCCCATCGTGCCGGCATAGCTGTAGGGCAACACGGCCTGTGGGTCGCGCGCGGCAATGGCCTTCAGCCGCGCGGCGATGTCGTTCAGCGCGTCGTCCCAGCGCACCGGCTCGAAGCGGCCGGAGCCCTTGGGCCCGATCCGCTTCAGGGGCTGCAGCACCCGCTCGGGGTGATAGGTGCGCTCGGCATAGCGCGACACCTTGGTGCACAGCGCGCCATGGGTCGTAGGGTGCGTTGCATCGCCCTGCACGCGCAGCACGCGCCCGGCCTGCACGGTGACCTGCATCGCGCAGGTGTCGGGGCAGTCGTGCGGGCAGGCCGCGCGCACCATGTGTCCAGGCTCGGGCGCGTTCATGTGCAGATGATGGCATAGCGGCCCGAGCCCGCGGTCCGTACGGGCACCGTCCAACCCAGCCCGGGGTGACCGTGCCGCGTCGCGTCCGGCAAACGGCCGCGACGTCTGCGTGCCTGAGGATTGGCTCGGGTTGCCGACGCCAAGGGGCACCCCGGGTCCGCAGCTCGCACGGAGCGAACCGACCCAAGCTCCACCCCAGGTTTTCGGGCATCGACTTGCGCCAGGAGCGACCGATCGCTATCCAGAATTTGACCGAACAGTCTGATAAAGACCTCATTGTTCATGGGAAATACTCATCAGTATAAATTTCTCCCCGCTCGGTCTGAACGAGCCACAGTTTCCCAACCTCCCCGCAACGATCTACCGAGGAATTTCCATGAAAAGCTGGTTGAAACTCATGTTGGCGGCTTCGACCGCAATCGTGCTTACCGCCTGCGGCAGTGACGATGACGATCTTGCCCCGGTCACCCAACCCGGCACGCTGGCCGAAGTCGCGACGAGCGCCGGATTCAATGCCCTGGTCGCGGCGGCCGACAAGGCCGGACTCGTGGACGAGCTCTCCGATCCGAACGCCGACCTGACGGTCTTCGCCCCCACCGATGCGGCGTTCACTGCGCTAGCCACGTCCTTGGGCTTCGCCGATGCGAACGCCATGGTGACCGCTCTCGATGGTCCGACTCTGGCCAAGATCCTGACGTTCCACGTCTTGCCGACGAACGAGAGCGCTGCCGAACTGGTCGCCGGCGGCGCGTCCCAGGCCACGCTGTACAGCCTGACGCCCGGGACACCGGCGACCTTGGCCGTCGACACTGCATCGGGCGTCAAGCTCACCGATGCCGCGTTGAACCAAGCCAGCGTGACCAGCGCCGACGTGGCAGCCAGCAACGGGGTGATCCACGTCATCGACAAGGTGCTCGTGCCGCCTGGCGTGCTTACCGTGGTGCAGATGGCGCAGTCGAACCCGGTGTTTTCGATCCTGGTGGAAGCCGTGGTGGCGGCCGATCTGGCGGGTGCGCTGTCCGGCGCGGGGCCGTTCACCGTGTTCGCGCCGACCAACGATGCCTTCGCGGCCGCGCTGGTCGAACTGTCCATCACGAAGGACCAGTTGCTGGCGAACCCGGGCCTGGCAGGCATCCTGACTTACCACGTGGTCAGCGGCGACGTACGCGCCGCCGATGTCGCGGCGCTGCCGAAGCCTGCGGCCGTGACCACCTTGCAAGGCTCGAGCTTCAGCGTCGACGTGAACCTCGCGATCACCGATGGCAATGCCCGCATGGCCATGCTGGTGGCCACCGACGTGATTGCCAGCAATGGGGTGATCCACGTCATCGACAAGGTGCTACTGCCCGCACCCTGATTTCCGTATGTTCCGTGCCCTCGTCTTTCCAACCCAAGGAGTGTTCGTCATGAAAAAGTTCTTTGCCATTTCCGCCCTGTCGCTGGCCGCGCTTTCCGTCCAGGCCAAGGACATCGTCGACACGGCCGTGGCCGCCGGCAACTTCAAGACCCTGGCTGCCGCGCTGACCGCCGCCGGTCTGGTGGATACCTTGAAGGGCAAGGGCCCCTACACGGTGTTCGCGCCGACCGATGCGGCGTTCGCCAAGATCCCCAAGGCCGACCTGGACGCGCTGCTGGCCGACAAGACCAAGCTCACCGCGGTGCTGATGGCGCATGTGGTTCCGGGCAAGGTGATGTCCAAGGACGTGAAGGCAGGCAAGGTCAAGACCGCCCAGGGCTATGAGTTGACGGTCGGCACGACCGGCGGCGTCACGGTCGATGCGGCCAAGGTCACCGCGGTCGACATCATGGCCGACAACGGCGTCATCCACGTCATCGACACGGTGGTGCTGCCGAAGTAGTTTCGCCAACCTCCCAGAGCGAGGGCGGGGACCGCAGGGTTCCTGCCCTTTTTCTATGGCGCGGACGCGGCCTCGCGCAGCCGCATGCGCAGCCCGACCGGGTTCATCGTGAAGGCCATTCGTTCCTCGGCCAGGCCTCCGTCCGGCGTGTCGACCTGCTCGATGTCGAAGCTGGACAGCAGCATGGCCATGGCCATCTTCATCTCCAGCAGCGCCAGGTAGCGCCCCGGGCACATGCGCGGGCCCGAGCCGAAGGGCATGGCCGCGCGCTTGGCGGCTGCGCCAAGTGGTGGCTCGGTCGTGTCGAGCCAGCGTTCCGGCTCGAAGACCTGCGGGCGCTCGAACAGCCGCTCGCCGACGCTGTCGTGCCGCAGCACGCCCCAGATCTGCGTGCCTTCGGGCACGGCCACATCGCCGACCACCGTGTCACGCAAGGCCTGCAATGCGATGAAGGGCGCCACCGGCTTCAGGCGCATGGTCTCGCTGGCGCAGGCTTCCAGGTACACCAGTTGCTCCATCTGGTCGAAGCTGTAGGCAGCCGGGTCGGGCGCGAGCGACCGCACTTCCTGCTGCACGCGATGCAAGGCCTGCGGGTTGCGCTGCAGCAGGTGGATCATCCAGGCCAGGGTGTTGGCGGTGGTGTCCTCTCCGGCCAGCAGCATGGTCAGCACGTTGCCGGCGACGTGACGGTCGCCCAAGCCGCTGTCGGGCTGGTCGGCCGCGACGATCATCGCCTCCAACAGATTGCGAGGTCGCTCGCGCAGCGCCGGCTCGTCGTGCAAACGTTGCCGTGCCTGGGCGACGAACTCGAGGATGGTGCTGTTGATCACCGCCACGCTGCGCTCGAGTTCGCGGTCGGATTCGAGCTTGAACCAGCGCCAGTACGGCACCAGGCTGAGCACGCGCCTGAAGATCGCCGGCAGCACCTTGTCCAGGTGGCGCTGGATCACGTCCTCGCCGGATTCCAGCGTGTTGATGTCCTTGCCGAAGGCCAGGCCAGCGATGGCGTCGACCGTGAAACGCATCAGGTCGGCCTGCAGCGCAATGTCCTGCCCTTGAGCCACTGCATTGCGCCAGCGCGAGCGCAGTCGCAGCGTGACCTTGACCAGCGATGGAAAGTAGGCGCGCACATGGCCGGGCGCAAAGCTGGCCATGACCATGCGGCGCTGCTTGCGCCAGTCCTCGCCCTCGGAGCCGAACAGCCCCTGGGGCAGCCCCATCTCCGCGCCGATGAGGCTGGTCAGCGGGCTGCGCCGGAAGCCTTCGGGCCGGTCGCGCATCACCGCGACCAGCAGTTCGTGGTCGGCGATCACCAACTGCTCGCGCCGACCCAGCTGCATGCGAAACAGTGGACCGAACTGCGCCGCCCAGGCCTCCACGTCCAGGTGGATGCGCGGCGGCTTGACCTGCAGCGTATTGCCAAGCAGCGGTATGCCGCGCGGGCCGGGCAGGTCCTTCAGTTGGCGCAGGGCGGGTGAACTCATGGCAGCGGCACGGGCAAGACCCTGATCCTAGCCGCTGCACGGGCTTGCGCGGCGCGCCGAGACAGCGCTGTGGCCGCGGGGTAAGATGGTTTTTCACCAAGCAGCCACCGCCGGAGTTCGCATGCAACTCATCGAATCCATCCTGGCCGATGCCGCCAGCATCACCACCATCCGACGCGACATCCATGCCCACCCGGAGTTGTGTTTCCAGGAAGAACGCACCGCCGATGTCATTGCCAAGGCACTGACCGATTGGGGCATCCCGATCCACCGCGGCCTGGGCAAGACCGGCGTGGTCGGCATCGTCAAGAACGGCAGCTCCAGCCGTGCCATCGGCTTGAGGGCCGACATCGACGCTTTGCCGATGACCGAGCACAACCACTTCGCGCATGCCAGCACGCACGCCGGCAAGATGCACGCCTGCGGCCACGACGGCCACACGGCGATGCTGCTGGCCGCGGCGCGCCACCTGTCCAGGCACCGCAACTTCGACGGCACCGTCTACCTGGTGTTCCAGCCGGCCGAGGAAGGCGGCGGCGGCGCGCGCGAAATGATGAAGGACGGCCTGTTCGAGAAGTTCCCGATGGAAGCCATCTTCGGCATCCACAACTGGCCGGGCATGAAGGTCGGGCAGTTTGCGTTGCGCAGCGGTCCGGTGATGGCCAGTTCCAACGAGTTCAAGATCATCATCCGCGGCAAGGGCAGCCATGCCGCGCTGCCACACAACGGCATCGACCCGGTGCCGGTGGCCTGCCAGATGGTGCAGGCCTTCCAAACCATCGTCACGCGCAACAAGAAGCCGATCGAAACCGCAGTGATCTCGGTGACCATGATCCACGCCGGCGAGGCCACCAACGTGGTGCCCGACTTCTGCGAGATCCAGGGCACGGTGCGTACCTTCACCACGGAGGTGCTGGACCTGGTCGAGCGGCGCATGAAGGTCATCGCCGAAAGCACCTGCGCGGCCTTCGAGGCGGGGTGCGAGTTCCACTTCAAGCGCAACTATCCGCCCACCGTCAACCACCCGGCCGAAACCGAGTTCACCCGCAGCCTGCTCGGCGAGGTGGTCGGCGCGGACAACGTGCTTGAGTTCGAGCCGACGATGGGTTCCGAGGACTTCAGCTACTTCCTGCAGGCCAAGCCGGGCTGCTATTTCCTGATCGGCAATGGCGACGGCACGCACCGCGAAGGCGGGCACGGCATGGGCCCGTGCATGCTGCACAACCCCAGCTACGACTTCAACGACGAGTTGATTCCGCTGGGCGCCACCGCTTGGGTGCGGCTGGCCGAAAAGTGGCTGGCTCCGCGCTGAAGGCGGCGCAATGAAGGCCTCCACGTTTTTCGCGCAGAGCTACGCCGAGGCCCGTCGCAAGTTCATCGCTGCAGCCACGGCTGCCGGCCAGGAGCCGGTGGCCCACCCACACCCGCTGCTTGGCCGCGATGGCGAACTGCTCGCGATGGACGTCGCCCGCTTCGGCGCCGCCGACGCACCGGCGGTACTGATCGTCAGCAGCGCCTGTCATGGGGTCGAGGGCTATTGCGGCTCGGGCGTGCAGAACGCGCTGCTCGCCGACGCGGGCTTCCATGCCGCGGCGGCACGCGCCGGCGTGGCCGTGCTCTACATCCATGCGCTCAACCCCTATGGCTTCTCTTGGCTGCGTCGCACCACGCATGAGAACGTCGACCTGAACCGCAACTTCCAGGACTTCTCCAAGCCACTGCCGCGCAACGAGGCCTACGACCGGCTGGCTCACCTGGTGGTGCCGTCCGAATGGCCGCCGACGCCGGAAGTCAAGGCCGGGCTGGCGCAGTTCCTGGCCGAGCAGGGTGCCAAGGCCCTGCAGGCCGCCGTCTCCAGCGGGCAGTACGAGCATCCGCAGGGCCTGTTCTATGGTGGCCACAACCCGACCTGGAGCCATCAGACGCTGCGCCACGTGCTGCAGGACCACGGCCGCCGCTGCCAACGCCTGGCCTGGATCGATCTGCATACCGGCCTCGGGCCCAGCGGCCACGGCGAGCGCATCTGGGCCGGCCCGGACGATGCCGAAGCGATCGCACGTGCTCGGCACTGGTGGGGCCAGGCCGTGACCTCCATCTACGACGGTTCGTCCGAATCGGCGCTGCTCACCGGCCTGATGTGGTTTGCCGCCGGGCAGGAATGCACGCAGGCCGACTACACCGGCATCGCCATGGAGTACGGCACCGTGCCCTTCGAACAGGTGATGGACGCCCTGCGCGCCGAGCAGTGGCTGGAAAACCACCCCGAAGCGCCGCAGGCGCAGCGCCAGCAGATCAAGCGCCAGATGCGCGACGCTTTCTACACCGACACCGACGCCTGGAAGTCGCGCATCGTGGAGCAGGGCACCGAAGCGGCGTACCAGGCGGTCGCCGGCCTGGCGGCCTGACCGGCCGGATTTCGGCACCGGGCACGAAGCCTGCTATGACCTGCGGAGTCTGGCGGACTGCGGGTATTCCCTTGACGGGGACTCACTAGAATTTGTCGCTGCTGCTTATCCGCTCAACACAGGAACCCTCATCATGAACAAGCACCTCATTGCCCTTGCGCTGGTTGCTCTGACTTCCGGCGGCGCCTTCGCCCAAGCCAACGACACGCTCGCAAAGATCAAGTCCAAGGGCGAGATCACGCTCGGCGTGCGCGATTCCTCCGGCGCACTCGCCTACACCATCGGCGACGGCAAATACGTCGGCTTCCACACCGAGATGGCCGAGAACATCTCCGCCGACATCCAGAAGCAACTCGGCCTGCCCAAGCTGACCGTCAACAAGCAGCTGGTCACCTCGCAGAACCGCATTCCGCTGGTGGTGAATGGCACAGTGGACCTGGAATGCGGCTCCACGACCAACAACGCAACGCGCCAGAAGGATGTGGCCTTCGCCATCACCACCTATGTCGAGGAAGTGCGCATCGCCGTCCGGGCCGACTCGGGCATCACTTCGATCAAGGACCTGAACGGCAAGAACGTCGCCACCACCACCGGCACGACCTCGGTGCAGACGCTGCGCAAGAACGAGCGCGCCACCGGCGTCGACTTCAAGGAGGTGATGGGCAAGGACCACGCCGACAGCTTCCTGCTGCTCGAATCGGGCCGTGCCGACGCCTTCGTCATGGACGGCCAGATCCTGGCCGGCAACATCTCCAAGTCGAAGAACCCGGCCGGCTTCAAGATCGTCGGCGAGGTGCTGTCGGTCGAGCCGATCGCCTGCATGCTGCGCAAGGACGACCCGGCATTCCTGAAGGCGGTGGACGACAGCATCAAGCGCCAGATCGCCGACGGCTCGCTTGCCAAGCTGTACGACAAGTGGTTCATGCAGCCGATCCCGCCGACCAACACCAAGGTCGGGCTGCCGCTGTCCGATGCCACCAAGGCCGCGTGGGCCAGCCCGAACAACCGGCCGATGGAAGACTACGCCAAGAAGTGAGCTGTCGACACTGAAGCAAGCTGCGCCCGCCTGTCACGGCGGGCGTTCGTTTTTTGAAGACATCGTCGAGGAGCGCACATGGGTAGCTGGGACTGGCAGGTGTTTCTGCAGGATCCGGGCGGCAACATCCCGACCTATTGGCAGTGGATGCTGTCGGCCTGGGGCTGGACGCTGTCGGTCTCGGTCTGCGGCCTGGTGCTGGCGCTGGTGGTGGGCTCGGTCATCGGCACGATCCGCACGCTGCCGGACAACCCTTGGCTGGTGCGCTTCGGCAATGCCTGGGTCGAGCTGTTCCGCAATGTCCCGCTGCTGGTGCAGATCTTCCTCTGGTACCACGTGGTGCCGAAGCTGTTCCCGGTGATGGCCGGTCTGCCACCCTTCGTGCTGGTGGTCTTCGCGCTCGGCTTCTTCACCTCGGCGCGCATCGCCGAGCAGTTGCGCTCGGGCATCCAGGCGCTGCCGCGCGGCCAGCGCTATGCCGGCATGGCGGTGGGCTTCACCACCTGGCAGTACTACCGCTACGTGCTGCTGCCGATGGCCTACCGCATCATCATCCCGCCGCTGACCAGCGAGTCGATGAACATCTTCAAGAATTCGTCGGTGGCCTTCGCGGTGTCGATCCCCGAACTGATCCAGTTCGCGATGCAGGCCGGCGAGGAGACCTCGCGCGTCACCGAGATGTATGCCGCGGTGACGGTGCTGTACGTCGTCTCGGCGATGGTCATCAACCGTTTCATGGCCTGGGTCGAGAAGCGGGTGCGTGTGCCCGGCTTCGTGGTCGCCGGCGGCACGGGAGGCCACTGACATGTTCGGCCTGGACTTCTCGTTCTACAACTGGGACCTGGTCTCCAAGTTTCTGCTCAAGGGCCTGTACTTCAGCGTGATGCTGACGGTGGTGGCCACGCTCGGCGGCATCTTCTTCGGCACGCTGCTGGCGCTGATGCGCCTGTCGGGCAAGAAGTGGCTCGACATGCCCGCCGCGATCTACGTCAACGGCATGCGCAGCATCCCGCTGGTGATGGTGATCCTGTGGTTCTTCCTGCTCGTGCCGATCATGATCGGCCGGCCCATCGGGCCCGAGTACTCCGCGGTCATCACCTTCATCGCCTTCGAGGCAGCGTACTTCAGCGAGATCATGCGCGCAGGCATCCAGTCGATTCCGCGCGGCCAGGTCTACGCGGCGCAGGCGGTAGGCATGAGCTACAGCCAGAGCATGAAGCTGGTGATCCTGCCGCAGGCCTTCCGCAACATGCTGCCGGTGCTGCTGACGCAGACCATCATCCTGTTCCAGGACACCTCGCTGGTCTATGCCATCGGCGCCTACGACCTGTTCAAGGGCTTCGACATCGCCGGCAAGAATTTCGGCCGCCCTGAGGAGGCCTACATCATGGCCGCCGTCGTGTACTTCATCCTGTGCTATTCGCTGTCCTGGATGGTCAAGCGGCTGCACAAAAAGATCGCCATCATCCGCTAGGAGGTTCAAGCCATGGCCGAACACATGATCCGCATCAGCAACGTGTCCAAGTGGTACGGCCCGGTGCAGGTGCTCAATGACTGCAGCGTCAACATCGACAAGGGCGACGTGGTGGTGGTTTGCGGGCCCTCGGGCTCGGGCAAGTCCACGCTGATCAAGACCGTGAATGCGCTGGAACCGTTCCAGAAGGGCGAGATCACGGTCAACGGCATCGCGCTGCACGACCCCAAGACCAACCTGCCGCAATTGCGCTCGAAGGTGGGCATGGTGTTCCAGCACTTCGAGCTGTTCCCGCACCTGTCGGTCACCGAGAACCTGACGATCGCGCAGATCAAGGTGCTTGGCCGCAGCCCGGACGAGGCCAAGACGCGCGGCCTGAAGATGCTCGACCGCGTCGGCCTGATGGCCCACAAGGACAAATTCCCGGGTCAGCTGTCCGGCGGCCAGCAGCAGCGCGTGGCCATCGCCCGTGCGCTGTCGATGGACCCGATCGTCATGCTTTTCGATGAGCCCACGTCGGCGCTGGACCCGGAGATGGTCGGCGAGGTGCTGGACGTGATGGTCGGCCTGGCCAAGGAAGGCATGACGATGATGGTAGTCACCCATGAAATGGGCTTCGCCCGCAAGGTGGCGAACCGCGTGATCTTCATCGATGTGGGTGGCCGCATCCTCGAAGACTGCGCGAAGGAGGAGTTCTTCAGCCACCCCGAGAATCGCCAACCGCGCACCAAGGACTTCCTCAACAAGATCTTGTCGCATTGAGCGCCGCGCGCGGCGGCCGCCTCATACTAGGTTGCGTTCAAACATATAGAAGTAATCCAATCGAACCCGGTCATGGATTGGGTGCGTGAGGGGTCGGCTTCAAGGGCGCGCAGCCCGTCGCTGAGGCTGCGCTCGACGGCGTCGAGGTCGGCGAAGACGTGGTTGGCGAAGCAGTCTTCGCGCAGCGCTTCCCACAAGTGCTCGGCCGGGTTCAGCTCCGGGCTGTAGGGCGGCAGGAAGAGCAACCGCATGTTCGCCGGCACGACCAGCTCGCCGGCCAGGTGCCAGCCGGCCTGATCCATGACCATGAGCACGAACTCGTCGGCGTGCCGCTGCGCAACCTCGGCCAGGAACAGCGACATCGTCTCGGCGTTGACCCACGGCAGCACCAGGCTGTCCATCACGCCGTCGTGGGGGCTGACAGCGCTGAAGGCGTAGATGTACTTGCGCTCCAGGCGCGCACCGACCACCGGGCGCGTGCCGCGCGGCGCCCAGCAGCGCCTGGGCGTGCCCAGAAGCCCGAATCGGCCCTCGTCCTGGAACATCAGCCGCAGGCGGCGGCCGGCTTCAGCCTGGCGCGAGACCTCTTGGCGTACCGCGCGGCGCAGTTTTTTTAAAGGCGGCCTGCGCCGCAACGTCTGCCTTCGGGTGCCGCGGGCGCGGCACCACCTTACGCCAGCCGTGCCGCTGCAGCAGTCGGTAGATGGTCGAGCGGGCCACCTCCTTGCCCACCCGATCCCGGTAGGCTTGCTGCAACTCGGTCACCGTCAGCATCCCTCCGCTACTGGCGCGCTGCACGAACGGGGCAAGCAACTCCTGCTCCTGCTCCGGCGTGAGGTGCTGGTGGCGCCTGCCGCCTCGCCCGCGCACGTCGAAGATCGCCTCGCCCTCCTTGGCCCAGCGCGAGTGCATGACGTGCACGGTGGCCGTGGACCAGCCCAGCAACTGCGCGATCTCCTTGGCCGAACTGCCCAACGTCGCACGGATCAGCACGCACTGAATTCGCTGGTACTCCGAGTGACTACTGGCTCGCTTGAGCCTCTCGGCCAACCGCGCAACGGTCGGCTTGTCGCCCACGATCAGATCCTTCATCCACGGCTCCCTGAAGTCCGTGGAACGACATGATATCTAATTTATTGAACGCGACTTGGTATCAGAGCCAGCCGCCGACGCGCAATTGCAGTTCGCAGTCGGTCGCGCCGACGAAATGCAGCGCCTGCCAACCCGCCTGCCGGGCGGCGAGCACGTTGGCGGGCACGTCGTCGATGAACAGCAGCTCCGAAGGCATGGCCCCGAAAAGTCGGGCCGCGGTCGCGAAGATGCCCGGCTCGGGCTTGATCTGCCGAACGCGCGCCGAGACCACACCCGATTCGAAGCAGCGCAGGAAGCCGTGCTCGCGCTCCAGGTGGTCGGCGTAGGGTGCCGGCATGTTCGACAGGAAATGCAGCCGGCGCCCGTGCGCGTGCAGGCGTTGAATCAGCGCCACGGTGTCGGGCATCGGCTGCAGCTCGGCCGGCACCGCATCGACGACGGCGCGCACCGACTCGGGCGGCAAGCCGGTGCGCGCAGCGATGCGCTGCACCAGTTCGGGCACCTCCAGCAGGCCGCGATCGAAGTCGGCCCAGTCGCCGCCATAGCCCTCGAAGATGACCTTCTCCAGCCGGGCGGCGCTGGCCTCGTCGACGGCCTGATGCGGCAGCGTGCGCCGCAGCAGCTGCCGCGGCTGCCAGTGGAAGAGCACGCCGGCCCAGTCGAAGACGATGCGCATCGGAACCTCGGATTCAGGCCGCTACCACCGACAGCCCGCGCCCGGCCAGCGACAGCCAGGCCGGCTGGCCGGGTTGCCAGCTCGGCTCCAGCTCGGGCGAGACGACGAAGATCGAGCCAAGCTCGGTGTCCAGCGTCACCTCCTGGAAGCTGCCCAGGTAGGCGCATTTCTGCACCGTGCCCGGCAGGCCCGCAGCGCCCGGGGTCGGCGACGCGCCGAGCCGCCAGGCCTCGGGCCGCACCGCCACCTTCACCGCACCGGGGGCCACTGGCTGGCGCGGCATCACCGTCAGCGGGCCAAGCCGCACGGTGCCGTCGGCCAGCGCCTGGCCGTCGAAGAGCATGGCCTCGCCCATGAAGCCGGCGACGAACTCGCTGGCCGGATGCTCGTACAGCTGCTGCGGCGTACCCGCCTGCGCGATGCGGCCGGCCTCCATCACGATGATCTGGTCGCTGACGGCCAGCGCCTCGCTCTGGTCGTGGGTCACGTAGGCCACGGTCAGGCCCAGGCGCTGCTGCAGCGCGCGGATCTCCTCGCGCATGCTGCGGCGCAGCCGCGCGTCCA
Organism: uncultured Pseudomonadota bacterium; assembly: GCA_963758955.1. Taxonomy (GTDB): domain Bacteria; phylum Pseudomonadota; class Gammaproteobacteria; order Burkholderiales; family Burkholderiaceae_C; genus Rubrivivax. Next base: position 289,474 of record CAVWXO010000023.1, on the reverse strand, counting down.
GGTTGGACAGCGGCTCGTCGAACAGCATCACCGACGGCTCCAGCACCAGCGAGCGCGCCACCGCCACGCGCTGCTGCTGGCCGCCGGACAGCTCGCTCGGCAGCCGCGTGTCGTAGCCGGCCAGGCCCACGCTGTCCATCGCCGCACGCGCGCGCTGCTCGGCCTGGCCCTGCGCGATGCCCTGAACCACCAGCCCGTAGCAGACATTGGCCAGCACGTTCATGTGCGGGAACAGCGCGTAGCTCTGGAACACCATGCTGACGTTGCGCTCGGCCGGGCCGAGCGGGGTCACGTCCTGGCCGTCGATGAGGATGCGGCCGGAGGTCGGCGCGTCCAGCCCGGCGATCATGCGCAGCAGCGTGGTCTTGCCGCAGCCCGAGGGCCCCAGGATGGTGGTCAGCGTGCCCTTGGGGCACCTTCAGGTCCACGCCCTTGACGACCAGCGGCGACTTCGCATCGCCGTAGCGTTTGGTGACCTGCTGGAATTCGATGCTCATGTCTGCTTTCGCCTTCCCAGCTTGCGCTCGCCGACGACGAACTGGATCGCCGCCGTCACCGCCGACATCAGCACGATCAGCACCGTGCAGTAGGCCAGCGCCACGCCGTAGTCGCCGTTGCCGACGCGGCCGATGATGTAGGTGGTGGCCAGCTCGTTCTCGGCGGTGACCAGGAAGATCACCGCCGACACCGTGGTCATGCTGCGCACGAAGCTGTAGACCAGCGCGGCCACCAGCGCAGGCTTCAGCAGCGGCAGCACCACGCGGCGCAGCGTGGTGGCCGTGCCGGCGCGCAGCATGGTGCTGGCTTCGTCCAGGCTCTTGTCCAGCTGCTTGAAGCTGGCGGTGCCGGCGCGCACGCCCACCGGCAGGTTGCGGAAGACGAAGCACAGCACGATGATCAGCCCGGTGCCGGTCAGCTCGAAGGGCGGCACGTTGAAGGCCAGGATGTAGCTGACGCCCAGCACCGTGCCGGGTATCGCGAAGGCCAGCAGCGCGGCGAATTCGAAGGCCCGCTGGCCGACGAATTGCGTGCGCGCCAGCAGCCAGCTGATCAACAGGCCGAGGCTCGCGCAGATCGGCGCGGCGATGCCGGCGAGCTTCAAGGTCGTGAAGAGCGAGTTCCAGGCCGTGCCGGCCCACACCAGCCCGTCCACGCCCCACTGCAGATCGAAGGCGGTGCGGAAGTGCGCCAGCGTCGGCGTGTAGTCGCGGCCCCAGGTCTGCACGAAGCCGCCGATGAAGGCGAAGACATAGACCACGATGGTGAAGGCCAGCCACGGCCCGGCCACGCCCACGCACAGCGCGCCGCACGCCGTCCGGCAGCGGCATGGCCATGCCCGCGTCGCCCTTGCCCGACACCGTGGTGTAGCTGGTGCGCCCCAGCACGCGCTGCTGGATGAAGAACACCGCCAGCGCGAAGGCGGTGAGGATCAGCGCCAGCGAGGCCGCCTTGCCCTGGTCGTACTGCGCGCCGACGATGGCGAAGAAGATGTCGGTGGACAGCACCGCGTACTGGCCGCCGACGATGATCGGGTTGCCGAAGTCGGCGATGCTCTCGATGAAGCCCACCAGGAAGGCATTGGCCAGCCCCGGCTTCATCAGCGGCAGCGTCACCGTGGTGAAGGTCTTGATGCGCGAGGCGCGCAGCGTCTGCGCGGCCTCCTCCATGCTGGGGCTGATGCCCTGCACCACGCCGCGCATGATCATGAAGGCGATGGGCGTGAAGGCGAACATCTGCGCCAGCCACACGCCCAAGCAGGCCGTAGAACCAGCGCGTGGGCGGCACGCCGAACGCCCATTCGAGAAACTGGTTGACCAGCCCGGCGCGGCCGAAGAGCAGGATCAGCCCCAGGCCGACGACGAAGGGCGGCGTGATGATCGGCAGCAGCGCCAGCACGTTCAACGACTTCGCCCAGCCGCCGGTTGGCCGCGCTCGGCATACAGCGCGATCAATGTGCCCATCAGCGTGGTGCCGGCCGCCGTCAGCAGCGCCAGGAACAGCGTGTTCCAGGCCACGCCGCAGCGCACGCCGCCGGCCAGGCACCCCAGGCCCCAGACGCGCTCGTGCGCCAGGCGCTCGGCCAGTGCCGCGAAGGACAGCTGCCCGGCATCGTCGAGAAAGGCGCCGAGCAGGCTCTTGCCCACCGGCAGCGCGACGAACAGCAGCAGCAGCGCGCTGCACAGCACCACCGCACCGGCGACGAACAGGTCGCCGCGGAAGTAGCCCAGCCGCGCGATGCCCGCGCCCAGCAGCATCAGCAGCGACAGCAGCACCAGCGCGCCGCCCAGGCCGATGCCGAACTGCCCGCCAGGCAGCGCACCGAACCCGGCCTCCAGGAACTCGAAGGACCAGCCGGCCGCGCCGATGCCGAAGCCCGCGGCCAGCAAGCCCAGCAGCCCGAGGCCGGCGCCGGCCAGCAGCAGCCTGCCCTGCGCCGGGCCGGCCGGTGCGCGCGCCGCCACCAGCGCCAGCAGCAGCCCGGCGGCGCCGATCCACAGCCAGGGCTTGCCGTGGCGCAGCGCCTGCACCAGGCCGCTGGCCGTGTCCGCGCTGCCGAACACGCCCGGCAGCGACTTCCACAAGCGTCAGGTTCTGCGGGAAGTACCAGGGCAGCAGCACGAAGGCCGCCAGGCCCAACAGCGCCCAGCCCAAAACGAGACGCTGCGCCCGTTGCCGGCCGCGGTGCGCCGGCAGCGCGGCCAGGGCCGCGGCCTCAGCCATTCCGGCTCAACGGGGTAAGGAATTGACGTCCTTCTCCCACTTGGAGATCAGGCGCTTGCGCTCGGCGCTGGCACCGTACTTGGCGTAGTCGTAGTTGATGAACTTGATCGTCTTGAAGTCGGGCACGCGCGGGTCCACCGGCGTGGCCTTGTTGCTGGGCAGCTGGAACTGCTTGGCCGCGGCACCGAACTGCTGCGCCTGCGGCGTCAGCGCCCATTCGTAGAACTTCTTGGCCTGCTCCAGGTTGCGCGCGCCCTTGATGATCGACATCGAGCCGATCTCGGCGCCGGTGCCCTCGGCCGGCGTGATCGTCGCCACCGGGAAGCCCTGCATCGCCTCGCCCGGGCCGTCGTGCACGAAGCTGATCGACACCGTGGTCTCGCCGCGCGCCACCGCCTTGATCGGGCCGGTGCCGCTGCGCGTGTACTGGCCGATGTTCTTGTGCAGCGCCTTCATGTAGTCGAAGGCCTTGTCCTCGCCCATCAGCTGCACCAGCGTGGCCACCATCGTGTAGGCGGTGCCGCTGCTGGCCGGGTTGGCGACCTGGATCTCGCCCTTGTAGACCGGGTTCAGCAGGTCGGCCCAGCTCTTCGGGATGGGCATCTTCTTCTTGGCGATCAGCTCGGTGTTGTAGCCGAAGCCCAGCGGGCCGGAGTAGATGCCCACGGTCTTGAAGCCCGACTGCTTGGCCTGCTGCTGCGCCCAGTCGTGCAGTTGCGGCAGGGTGGCGCTCTTGTATTCGAGTGTCAGGCCCTGCTCGGCGGCCTGCAGGTGCGGGTCGCCGGTGCCGCCGAACCAGACGTCGGTCTTCGGGTTGGCGCGCTCGGCGATCAGCTGCGCCAGCGCCTCGCCCGAGCCCTTCATCGACATGTTGACCTTGATGCCGGTGGTCTTGGTGAACACCGTCTGGATCATGTTGCACCACTCGGCCTGCACCGAGCAGATCACGTTCAGCTGGCCGGTGTCCTGGGCCTGGGCGGTGCTGCCACACAGCATGGCTGCGGCCAGCAGGACAAGACGGGGGGTCTTCATTGGGGGCTCCTTCAACGGCTGCGCCGACTGCGGATGGCGGCATCGATGTGGCATCGTAGCGACTGCACAAGCCGCTTCGGCCGGGGACGGCGCAGGACAAACCCGCGGTCGTGCGCCCGCGACGATTGACCCGTGCATGAAACTATTGCATCATCAATGCGGTAACTAAATTACATCCGGGTTGGCCCCAGGCGAAACGATGTCCTTCGATCTCGTGCTCTTCGGCGGTACCGGCGACCTGACCTGGCGCAAGCTGATGCCGGCGCTGTTCCAGGCCTTCCGCCACGGCAAGCTGCCCGAGGGCGGCCGCATCCTGGCCGTGGCGCGCGATGAGCGCAGCGACGAGGCCTACCGCGCCTTCATCCGCGAGCGCTTCGAGGACGTCGACGAATCCAAGCGCCCGAACGACGAGGAGTTCGCGCGCTTTGCCGAACTGCTGCACTACCGCCGCATGGACCTGTCGCAGCCCTCAGACTATGCCGGCCTGCGGCAGTGGCTGGACGCGCGCGGCGCCGACACGGTGGTGCTGTTCCTGGCCACCAGCCCGCACCTGTTCCCGGTGATCTGCGAGCAGCTCGGTGCCGCCGGGCTGAATGATGCGCGCAGCCGCGTCGTGCTGGAAAAGCCGTTGGGTCACGACCTGGCCAGCGCGCAGCAGATCAACCGCGTGGTCGCCTCGGTCTTCAGCGAGGCGCAGGCGCTGCGCATCGACCATTACCTGGGTAAGCCGGCGGTACAGAACCTGTCGGCGCTGCGCTTCGGCAATGCGCTGTTCGAGCCGCTGTGGCGGCGCGAGAGCATCGCCAACATCCAGATCACGCTGGCCGAGGCCATCGGCGTGGGCACGCGCGGGGACTTCTACGACCGCACTGGCGCGCTGCGCGACATGGTGCAGAACCATGCGCTGCAACTGCTGACGATGATCGCGATGGAGCCACCGCCCACGGGCGACGCCAATGCGCTGCGCGACGAGAAGCTGAAGGTGCTGAAGTCGTTGAAGCCCTTCACGCCCGAGAGCGTGGCGCGCGACGTGGTGCGAGGCCAGTACCGAGCCGGCAACATCGACGGCAAGGCCGTGCCCGGCTACCTGGACGAGGCCAAGGTGCAGCCCGACAGCCGCTGCGAGACCTTCGTCGCGCTGCGCACCGAGGTGCAGAACTGGCGCTGGGCCGGCGTGCCCTTCTACCTGCGCACCGGCAAGCGGCTGTTCGGGCGCGAGGCACACATCGTCGTCAATTTCCGCGAGGTGCCACACCCGATCTTCCCGGGCGCGAACCGCGCCAACAAGCTGGTCATCAAGCTGCAGCCCGAAGACGGGCTGGAACTGCACCTGATGGCCGCCAAGGGCAGCGGGCCGGGCGAGCTGCTGGCGCCGGTGTCGCTGGACCTGGACTTCGACAAGGCCTTCCCCAGCGACCGCGTCGGCGGCTACGAACGGCTGCTGCTGGATGCCATCGCCGGCCGGCTGAACCTGTTCGTGCGCAGCGACGAGCAGGAGCAGGCCTGGCGCTGGGTGGAGCCGGTGCTCGACGCCTGGGCCAAGGACCCGAGCGGCCCGCGGCCCTACACCGCCGGCAGCTGGGGGCCGGCCGCGGCCAGCGCCCTCATCGCCCGCGACGGCTGCGCCTGGGCCGAAGAACAGTGATGCTCGACCGCATCCGCGCCTGCCTGTCGGCCCTGCCGCCGGCCGAGCAGCGCGTGGCGAAACTCGTGCTGGCCGATGCGCGTGGCTTTGCCAGCCTGCCGGTGGGCGAGCTGGCGGCACGCGCCAACGTCAGCAAGCCCACCGTGGTGCGCTTCTGCCGCAGCGTCGGCTACGATGGGCTGGCCGACTTCAAGCGCAAGCTGGCCGGCAGCGTCAATGAAGGCGTGCCCTTCGTGCACCGTGCGGTGGACGACGACGACGGCGCGGCCGAGATCGTCGTCAAGGTGATCGACAACGCGGTCAGCGCGATGCTGAAGTACCGCAATGCCGCGGCCGGCCATGCCTTCGAGCGCGCCATCGCGGCGCTGGCCCAGGCCGGGCGCGACGGCAAGCGCATCGAGTTCTATGGCGTCGGCAACTCCGGCATCGTGGCCCAGGACGCGCAGCACAAGTTCTTCCGCCTGGGCGTCAACTGCGCGGCCATCAGCGACGGCCATGTGCAGGTGATGAGCGCCACCATGCTGAAGAACGGTGACGTGGCGGTGATCATCAGCAACTCCGGCCGCAGCCGCGACCTGCTGGACGTGTGTGAGATCGCGCTGCGCAAGGGCGCCACGGTCATCGTCATCAGTGCCAGCGGCTCGCCGCTGGCACTTCAGGCGCAGGGGCCGAACCGCATCCTGCTGGCCGCCGACCACCCCGAGGACCACGACCGCTACAGCCCGATGGTCTCGCGCCTGCTGCACCTGCTGATCATCGACATCCTGACCACCGGCGTGGCCTTGCGGCTGGGCAGCGGCGAGCTGCGTCCGCTGCTGCAGGAGATCAAGAAGAACCTGCGCGCCAAGCGCTACGCCGCGGCGCCCTAGGCGTTCAGGCGGGTTGCGCCAGGCCCAGCAACTCGGCCACACCGTAGAGCTGCGCCAGCTGCGTCAACTTGCTCGGTGCATCGTGCACCTCGAAAGCCCGGCCGCTCGCCTGCGCCAGACGGCGTGCCTGCAGCAGCAGCGCCAGCGCCGCGCTGTCGAAGGCCGTCAGCGCCGACGCGTCGATGGCCAGCGCCCCCTGGCTGCCGGCCGCATCGGCGCGCAGCGTCTCCAGGGTTGCCGAGGCAGTCTCCAGCGTCAGGGTAGGGGGCAGCTTCATTCAGCTCTTCGGCGCGCCCTTGTTGCGCTCGGCCAGCTTGGCAATCAGGCCGTCGATGCCGCCGGCGCTGATCTCCTGGTTGAAGGAGGTGCGGTACTGCTCGACCAGCCACACGCCGACCACGTTGACGTCGTAGATCTTCCAGGTGTCGCCGCTCTTCTCGAGGCGGTAGTCCAGCTGCACCGGCTCGCCCTTGCCCTTGATCTCGGTGCGCACCACCACTTCGCTGTCGCCGGGGTTGGCACGCATCGGCTTGAGTTGCACGGTCTGGTCCTTCACCTGTGTCAGCGCGCCGGCATAGCTGCGCACCAGCAGGATCTTGAACTCCTCCTGCAGGCGCTTCTGCTGCTCGGGCGTCGCACTGCGCCAGTTGCGGCCCACGGCGGAGGCGGTCATGCGCTGGAAGTTCACGTGCGGCATGACCTTGGTGTCGACCAGCGTGATGATGCGGCTGACGTCACCGGCCTGGATGGCCTTGTCGGACTTGACGGTGTCGATGACCTCCGTCGACACCTGGCGGATCAGCTCGTCCGGGGCAGTGTCGGCACGGGCCGACGCGGCTGCGGCAAAGGCCAGCGCGCAGATCAGGAACCAGTTCTTCAGCATCGTCGGTCTCTCGGGGTGGGACTGCAGGGCCGGAACGATAACGCGGCTGAGCCGTGCGGCGTGCACAGGGTCATTGCTTGGCCGGCGGCTTGAGCTCGTAGTCCTCGGGCGGGTTGCCGTCGAACACCATGCGAAGCCGTCGGCTGAGGAAGGCGTCGCGCACGAAGCTGTACTTGTCCATCGCGACGGCGTCGAGTACCTGCGTCGCACCGAGCAGCTGCGAGCGGGTATCCAGGATCTGCACCACCGTGGTCACCGGCCGGAAGGAGCCTTGGTTGATGGCATAGGCCGGCGACGCGGCAATGTCCAGCGGCAGGCCGACGGCGTCGCGCACGGTCGACGGGCCGAAGAAGGGCAGCACCAGGTAAGGCCCGGGCTGCACGCCCCACACGCCCAGCGTCTGGCCGAAATCCTCGGGGTAGCGTTCGATGCCCAGCTCGGTGGCCATGTCGAGGATGCCGGCCACGCCGAACACCGTGTTCCAGGCGAAGCGGAAACTCATCATCACCGACTTGTCGAGCTTGCCCTGCAGCAGGTTGTTGATGGCCGACCACAGGTCCTCGGCATTGTTGAAGACGTTGGTCACACCCTGGCGCACCAGCGCCGGCACCAGACCCACATAGGCGGATGTCAACGGGTAGATCAGGTCCGAGTCGAGCACTTGATTCACCGCGAACATCGAGCGGTTGAAGGGCTCCCACGGATCGGCCAGCTGACCGGCGGTGGGCGCATCAGGAGGCTCGGCGCTGTCGGTCGATGCGGCCGCGCTGGCAGCGGACGAAGCCGCGGCCGGCGCTTGCGCGGCCACGCTGCCGCAGTGCAGTGCCCAGGCCAGCGCCAGCGCCAGCGCCACGGCGCGCCCGCGCGAGCTCACTTCTTGGCTCCTGCGTCGCCGGCCTCGGCGGCCTTGTTGAACAGCACCTGGCCGATCAGGTTCTCCAGCACCAGCGCCGACTGCGTCTGGGTGATGGTGGCGCCCGGTGCCAGGTTGGCCTCGTCGCCGCCCGGCTCCAGTCCGACGTACTGGTCGCCCAGCAAGCCGGCAGTGAGGATCTTGGCCGAGCTGTCCCTGGGAAACTGGAAGCCGCGGCGGATGTCCATGCTGACCACGCCCTGAAAGGTCTTGCCATCCAGCGTGATGCCCGTCACCCGGCCGACGGTGACGCCGGCACTGCGCACCGGCGCGCGCACCTTCAGGCCGCCGATGTTGTCGAAGCGCGCGCTGATCGGGTACGTGGCCTCGGTGTTGAAGTTGCCCAGGTTGGCCGCCTTCAACGCCAGGAAGAACAGCGCGCCCAGACCGAGCAGCACGAACAGGCCGACCAGGGTTTCAGTGGATCGAGTACTCATGAAGTCGGCTCAAGGTGTGGAGAACATCAGCGCGGTAAGGATGAAGTCCATGCCCAGCACGCCCAGCGAGGCGATGACCACCGTGCGCGTGGTGGCATGGGCCACGCCTTCGGGCGTGGCTTCGGTCTCGTAGCCCTGGTACAGCGCGACGAAGGTGCAGATGACGCCGAACACCGCACTCTTGACGATGCCGTTGCCCAGGTCGCGCCAGACGTCCACGCGGTCCTGCATGATCGACCAGAAGTTGCCGGCATCGACGCCGATCAGCAGCACGGCGACGACATAGGCGCCCAGTATGCCCACGGCGGAGAAGATGAGCGCGAGGATGGGCATCGACACGATGCCGCCGATGAAACGCGGCGCCAGCACCCGGGCGCGCGGGTCGATGGCCATCAGCTCCATTGCCGCCAGTTGCTCGCCGGCCTTCATCAGGCCGATCTCGGCCGTCAGCGAGGTGCCGGCACGCCCGGCAAAGAGCAGCGCCGTGACCACCGGACCGAGCTCGCGCACCAGCGCCAGGTTGACGATCAGGCCGAGGCTTTCGGCCGCGCCGTAGGTGACCAGCGCGTAGTACATCTGCAGCGCCAGCACGAAGCCCACGGCCAGGCCCGAGGCGGCGATGATGATCAGCGAGCGGTTGCCGATGGCATTGACCTGCGCCAGCACCAGGTGGAAGCGGCGCAACGCGGCCGGCGAGAAACGCAGCAGGTCGACGAAGAAGAAGGCCGAATGGCCGAGCGCGCGCAGCCAGTCCAGCGAAAAGCGGCCGAGCCGCGCCAGCGCGTCCGTCATGTCGCCAGGCCCAGGTCTGCGGCCAGCGGCGGCGCGGGGTAGTGAAAGCGCACCGGCCCGTCCGGCTCGCCGCCGATGAACTGCCGCACTTCGGGGTGCGTGGACGCGCGCAGCTCGTCGGGCCGGCCGTGGGCCACGACGCGGCCCTGCGAGGACAGCAGGTAGGCGTAATCGCAGATCAGGAAGCACTCCAGCACGTCGTGCGAGACGATCAGCGAAGTGGCGCCCGTCGTGTCGTTGAGCTTGCGGATCAGGTTCGCGGCCACGCCCATCGAGATGGGGTCGAGCCCGGCGAAGGGCTCGTCGTACATGATCAGCTCCGGGTCCAGCGCCATCGCGCGGGCCAGTGCGATGCGTCGCGCCATGCCGCCCGACACCTGCGAGATGCGCAACGGCGCCGCACCGCGCAGGCCCACCGCATTGAGCTTCATCAGCACGATGTCGCGGATCATGCTTTCCGGCAGCTGGCTGTGCTCGCGCAGCGGGAAGGCCACGTTGTCGAACACCGTCAGGTCGGTGAACAGCGCGCCGAACTGGAACAGCATGCCCAGGCGGCGGCGCAGCCGGTACAGCTGCTCGCGGTTGGCGGTGTCGACCCGCTCGCCGTCGAAGATCACCTGCCCTTGGGTTGCCGGGTAGACGCCGGCGATCAGTCGCAGCAGCGTGGTCTTGCCGCAGCCCGAGCCGCCGAGGATGGCCGTGACCTTGCCGCGCGCAAAGCGCAGCGACACGTCGTTCAGGATCGTGCGCGATGCGTCGTAGCCGAAGCTGACACGCTCGATCTCGATCAGGGATGGGGCTTCGGGCATGGAGCCGCGGATTCTCCCACGCACCCCCGCGGCGCGCCCCGACGCTCAGTTCGGCAGATCGCTGCGGCCCATCAGGTGCTGATCGACGGCACGCGCCGCCTGGCGCCCCTCGCGGATGGCCCAGACGATCAGCGACTGGCCGCGCCGCATGTCGCCGGCGGCAAAGACCTTGTCCACATTGGTCTTGTAGGCTGCGGCCGATTCGGTGGGCGCCTTGGCATTGCCGCGCGGGTCGCGCTCCACGCCGAAGGCGTCCAGCACCGAGGCCACCGGGCTGACGAAACCCATCGCCAGCAGCACCAGGTCGCACCGGACGTCCTTCTCGCTGCCCGGTACTTCTACCATCTTGCCGTCCTTCCACTCGACGCGCACCGTGCGCAACGCCGTCAGCTTGCCCTTGTTGCCGATGAACTCCTTGGTGGCAATGGCGAACTCGCGCTCGCAGCCCTCCTCGTGGCTGGAGCTGGTGCGCAGCTTGTACGGCCAATAGGGCCAGGTCAGCGGGCGGTTTTCCTCCTGCGGCGGCATCGGCATCAGCTCGAACTGGGTGACGCTGGCCGCACCGTGGCGGTTGCTGGTGCCCACGCAGTCGCTGCCCGTGTCGCCGCCGCCGATGACCACCACATGCTTGCCGGTGGCCATGATCTGGCCCTTGAGCTTGTCGCCGGCCACGACCTTGTTCTGCATCGGCAGGAACTCCATCGCGAAGTGCACGCCCTGCAAATCGCGGCCCGGCACCGGCAGGTCGCGGCTCTGTTCGGCGCCGCCGGTCAGCAGCACGGCGTCGAACTCGGCGCGCAACTGATCGGGCGTGACCGTCTCCTTGGCATCGTTGGTCACCTTGGTGTCGCCCGGCAGCGCGCCGACCAGCACGCCGGTACGGAAGACCACGCCCTCGCACCTCATCTGGTCGATGCGCCGGTCGATGTGGCTCTTCTCCATCTTGAAGTCGGGGATGCCGTAGCGCAGCAACCCGCCGATGCGGCTGTTCTTCTCGAACACCGTCACCGCATGGCCGGCGCGCGCCAGTTGCTGCGCCGCCGCCAGGCCGGCCGGGCCGGAGCCGACGACGGCCACGGTCTTGCCGGACTTCAGCACCGCCGGTAGCGGCCGAACCCAGCCTTCGGCCCAGGCCCGGTCGATGATGGCATGCTCGATCGACTTGATGCCCACCGGGTCGTCGTTGACGTTCAGCGTGCAGGCCGCCTCGCACGGCGCCGGGCAGACCCGGCCGGTGAACTCGGGGAAGTTGTTGGTCGAATGCAGCACCTCGATGGCGCGTTTCCAGTCGCTGCGGTAGACCAGGTCGTTGAAGTCCGGAATGATGTTGTTGACCGGACAGCCGTTGTTGCAGAACGGCGTGCCGCAGTCCATGCAGCGCGCGCTCTGGATCCTGGCCTGCTCGTCGTTCAGGCCGATGACGAACTCCTTGTAGTTCTTCACCCGCTGCGGCACGGGTTCATAACCTTCGTCAAGGCGTTCGTATTCGAGGAAGCCGGTGACTTTGCCCATGGTTGTTTTCCTTTGTCTCGTGCCGACGGCCTACTTCGCTTCCGCCGTGCTGGCACGCGTGGCGCGCGCCTTGCTGATGGTGGCTTCGGACTGCTTTTCGGCACTGCGCTTTTCCAGCGCGCGCTTGTACTCGTGCGGGAAGACCTTGACGAACTTGCCACGCGCCTCGGCCCAGTGGTCGAGGACGTCGCGCGCGCGCAGGCTGCCGGTCCAGCGGTGGTGGTCCTCGATCAGCGTCTTCAGCAGCACCTCGTCGGCCTGGCCCTTGTGCCAGCCTTCCGCATTGCCGGTGGCCGCCTGCTCGGCCTGGGACAGCACCTTGTCCAGCGCCACCATCGAGGTGTTGCAGCGCGACGCGAACTTGCCGTCCTCGTCGTAGACATAGGCCACGCCGCCGGACATGCCGGCCGCGAAGTTGCGGCCGGTGGAACCGAGCACGACGGCGGTGCCGCCCGTCATGTATTCGCAGCCATGGTCACCGGTGCCTTCGACCACCGCGCTGGCGCCCGACAGGCGCACGGCGAAGCGCTCGCCGGCCACGCCACGGAAGAAGGCCTCGCCGCTGGTGGCGCCGTAGAGCACGGTGTTGCCGACGATCAGGTTGCGCGTGCTCTCGCCGCGGAACTCGATGCTCGGCCGCACCACCACGCGCCCGCCGCTCAGGCCCTTGCCGGTGTAGTCGTTGGCATCGCCGATCAGATACAGCGTGATGCCGCTGGCGAGGAAGGCACCGAAGCTCTGCCCGCCGGTGCCTTCGACCTGCATGAAGATGGTGTGGTCGGGCAGGCCCTGCGGGCGGTGACGGACCAGTTCGCCAGACAGCATGGCGCCAACGCTGCGGTTGACGTTGCGCACGTCTTCCATGAACTGCACCTTTTCGCCGCGCTCGATGGCGGGCTTGCAGCGCTCGATCAGCTTCATGTCCAGTGCCTTCGCCAGGCCGTGGTCCTGGGTCTCCACCTGGCGGCGCGGCACGTCGGCCGGGGCACTGGGCAGATGGAAGATGCGGCTGAAGTCCAGGCCCTTGGCCTTCCAGTGCTGGATGCCCTTGCGCGTGTCGAGCAGGTCGGCACGGCCGATCAGGTCGTCGAACTTGCGAATGCCCAGCTGCGCCATGATCTGGCGGGCCTCTTCGGCGACAAAGAAGAAATAGTTGACGACATGCTCGGGCCGGCCGGTGAACTTGGCACGCAGCACCGGGTCCTGCGTGGCCACGCCCACCGGGCAGGTGTTCAGGTGGCACTTGCGCATCATGATGCAGCCTTCGGCCACCAGCGGCGCGGTGGCGAAGCCAAACTCGTCGGCACCGAGCAGCGCGCCGATGACGACATCGCGGCCGGTCTTCATCTGGCCGTCGGCCTGCACGCGGATGCGGCTGCGCAGCCGGTTCAGCACCAGCGTCTGCTGGGTTTCGGCCAGGCCCAGTTCCCAGGGCGTGCCGGCATGCTTGATGCTGCTCCACGGCGACGCGCCAGTGCCGCCGTCGTGCCCGGCGATGACCACATGGTCGGCCTTGCACTTGGCCACGCCGGCGGCGATGGTGCCCACCCCCACTTCGGACACCAGCTTGACGCTGACATCGGCGCGCGGGTTGGCATTCTTCAGGTCATGGATCAGCTGCGCCAGGTCCTCGATCGAATAGATGTCGTGGTGCGGCGGCGGGCTGATCAGGCCCACACCCGGCACGCTGTAGCGCAGGAAGCCGATGTAGTCGCTGACCTTGCCGCCGGGCAGCTGGCCGCCCTCGCCGGGCTTGGCACCCTGGGCCATTTTGATCTGGATCTGGTCGGCCGAGACCAGGTATTCGGTGGTCACCCCGAAGCGACCCGAAGCCACCTGCTTGATCTTGCTGCGCAGCGAATCACCTTCCTGCAGCGCGTAGTCGGCCTCGACCACCTTCTTGCCGATGACGTCGCTGATCATCGTGCCGGCGGCGATCTTGATGCCCTTCATCTCGTCGCGGTAGCGCGCTGGGTCCTCGCCGCCCTCGCCGGTGTTGCTCTTGCCGCCGATGCGGTTCATCGCCACGGCCAGCGTGCTGTGCGCCTCGGTGCTGATCGAGCCCAGGCTCATCGCGCCGGTGGCGAAGCGCTTGACGATTTCGGCCGCCGGTTCCACCTCGTCGAGCGGGATCGCCTTGGCCGGGTCGACCTTGAACTCGAACAGGCCGCGCAGCGTCATGTGGCGCTTGCTCTGGTCGTTGATGATCTGCGCGTATTCCTTGTAGGTGTCGAAACGGCCCGAACGCGCGCTGTGCTGCAGCTTGGCGATGGCGTCGGGCGTCCACATGTGCTCTTCGCCGCGCACGCGCCAGGCGTATTCGCCGCCGGCGTCGAGCATGTCGGCCAGCACCGGGTCATTGCCGAAGGCGGCGCGGTGCATGCGGAACTTCTCCTCCGCGATCTGGAACACGCCCATGCCGCCGATCTGCGAGGCGGTGCCGCGGAAGTATTTGTCGACGCAGTCCTTTTCCAGGCCGATGGCCTCGAAAAGCTGCGCGCCGCAGTAGGACATGTAGGTCGACACGCCCATCTTCGACATGATCTTCGACAGACCCTTGCCGATGGCCTTGACGTAGTTGTAGAGGGCCTTGTCGGCCGACAGCGCGCCGGGCAGGTCCTGATGCAGCGCAAGCAGCGTTTCCATCGCCAGGTAGGGGTGCACGGCCTCGGCGCCGTAGCCGGCCAGCACCGCGAAGTGATGCACCTCGCGCGCGCTGGCCGTCTCGACCACCAGGCCGGCCGTCGTGCGCAGGCCCTCGCGCACCAGGTGGTGGTGCACGGCCGACAGCGCCAGCAGCGCCGGGATCGCGACATGCTCGCGGTCCATGCGCCGGTCGGTGATGATCAGGATGTTGTGGCCGCCGCGGATGGCATCCACGCTCTCGGCACACAGCGAGGCCAGCTTGGCCTCGATGCCTTCGGCGCCCCAGGCCAGCGGATAGCAGATGTCCAGCTCGTGGCTCTTGAACTTGCCGGAGCTGTGCGCGTCGATGTTGCGCAGCCGCGCCATGTCGTCGAAGTCGAGGATCGGCTGGTCCACTTCCAGCCGCATCGGCGGGTTGACGGCGTTGATGTCCAGCAGGTTCGGCTTCGGCCCGATGAAGCTGTTCAGACTCATCACGATGGCCTCGCGGATCGGGTCGATCGGCGGGTTGGTGACCTGCGCGAAGAGCTGCTTGAAGTAGTGGTACAGCGGCTTGCTGCGGTCCGACAGCACCGCCAGGGGCGAGTCGTTGCCCATCGAGCCGGTGGCCTCCTCGCCCATGGCCGCCATCGGGCTGAGCAGGAACTTGATGTCCTCCTGCGTGTAGCCGAAGGCCTGCTGGCGATCGAGCAGCGACTCACTGAAAGCACCGACCTCGCCCTTGGCGGCGATCGAGTCCAGGCGGATGCGCACCGTCTCGATCCATTGCCGGTAGGGCTTGGCGAAGGCGAACTGGCTCTTCAGCTCCTCGTCATCGACGATGCGGCCCTGCTCGAAGTCGATCAGGAACATCTTGCCGGGCTGCAGCCGCCACTTGCGCACGATGCGGTTCTCGGGGATGGGCAGCACGCCGGACTCGGAGGCCATGACTACCAGGTCGTCATCGGTGACGATGTAGCGTGCCGGGCGCAGGCCGTTGCGGTCGAGCGTGGCGCCGATCTGCTTGCCGTCGGTGAAGGCGATGGCCGCCGGGCCGTCCCACGGCTCCATCATCGCCGCGTGGTACTCGTAGAACGCGCGCCGGCGCACGTCCATCAGCTCGTGCTGTTCCCAGGCTTCGGGGATCATAATCATCGCCGCATGGGCCAGCGGGTAGCCGGCCATGGTCAGCAGCTCGAGCGCGTTGTCGAAGGTGGCGGTGTCGCTCTGGCCCTCGAAGCTGATCGGGTACAGCTTGGCCAGGTCCTCGGCCAGCACCGGCGACTTCATCACGCCCTCGCGCGCGCGCATCCAGTTGAAGTTGCCCTTGACGGTGTTGATCTCGCCGTTGTGCGCCACCATGCGGTACGGGTGGGCCAGCGGCCATTCCGGGAAGGTGTTGGTCGAAAAGCGCTGGTGCACCAGCGCGAAGGCCGAGACGGCCCGCGGATCGGCCAGGTCCTTGTAGTAACGGCCTACCTGGTCGGCCAGCAGCAGGCCCTTGTAGATGACGGTGCGGCAGCTCATGCTGGGCACGTAGTACTCGCGGCTGTGCGTCAGCTTCAGCGCCTGGATGGCGCTGCTGGCCGTCTTGCGGATGACGTAGAGCTTGCGCTCCAGCGCATCGGGCACGATGACGTCCGGGCCGCGGCCTATGAAGATCTGGCGGATCACCGGCTCCTTGGCGCGCACCGTGGGCGACATCGGCATGTCGCGGTCGACCGGCACGTCGCGCCAGCCCAGCAGCACCTGGCCTTCGGCGCGCACAGCGCGCTCCAGTTCGTTGACGCAGGCCAGCCGCGAGGCATGCTCCTTGGGCATGAAGACCATGCCCACGCCGTATTCCCCAGGCGGCGGCAGGTGCACGCCCTGGGCCGCCATCTCGGCACGGAAGTACTCGTCCGGGATCTGGATCATGATGCCCGAGCCGTCACCCATCAGCTTGTCCGCCCCGACCGCTCCGCGGTGGTCCAGGTTCTCCAGGATCTTCAAACCCTGCTGGATGATGCTGTGCGACTTGATGCCCTTGATCTGCGCGACGAAACCCAGGCCACAGGCATCGCGTTCGCGGGACGCGTCATACAGGCCGTGCTGCTGCAATGCCGACCGCTCGGCGTGGCTTGCATTGCCGAGCTGTGTAGAGGTGGAGTCGGCAGTGCTCATGGCGCAGTCCTTTGCGTATTCCGGTTTCCGGGGGCGAGATTATCGCAGCGCAGCAAAACGAGGCAAGCGCAATTAAATGGGGTCAGGCTCATTAATCAGGCCCATCAATCGCCTATGAAAATAATTAGGGACACATCAATGAGTGGCGGAGGCGAAAACGTCCCCGGACGGCCCTCTCGGATACACAGCACGATGCGTGCCAAGCGCCAGGCAGGGCCAGCGGCTCAGGCGCCGGCCGGTCGATTCGGCGGCCGGCCCTTGGCGCGCGGCCGCACCGGGCGCCCCAACTGCTCGGCCATGTCGGCCAGGAACTGCGGCGAGCCCAGCGCCCAGCCCCTGGCGGCCGCATGCTCGATGCGGCGCGCCTGCGCTTCGTCCAAGCCCTGCGCCAACAGCTCGGCATATGCCGCTTCACGCTCGAACGGCGTGTTGCCCAGGTGCCAGAACTCCGGCGGGTCAGTGACTCGCGGGTCGCGGCTCAAGCCCAACCTGTGCGGCGCGCTCGACCAGCAGCTGGCCTGCGGCGACCCTGCCTGGCCGCGCCGCACCGCCAGCGAATCGACCAGCACCAGGCATTGCAGCACGTGTGCGCCTTCCTGCACCACGCCCGCGCGGAAGCGCCCTTCCCAGAGGGTGCCGCTGCGACCGTGCCGCCGGTTGAACACGGCCACGTAGCGCCGGCCCAGCGCCTGCATCATGCGGCTCAACGCGGCTTCGGACGGCGGCCGCAGCAGCAACTGCACCTCGCTGTCGAGCAGCGCATAGGCATGCAGCACCACCGCATGGCTGCGCAATGCATCCTGCAGCGCGGCCAGATAGTGCAGCCGGTCTTCGTCGTCGACGAACACCGGCTGTGCGTTGTGCCCGCGCTGCACCAGGTGGTGAACCTGGCCGGGCACGACGAGCCTGCGCAATCGGGCCATGGTGAAGGCGGTGGTGTCAGCGCCCGTCAGGCCGCATCGGCAAACAGCGCTCGGCCCGTCAGACGCTGGTGCTCGCGCAACGCAAAACGGTCGGTCATGCCGGCGATGTAGTCGGCCACGGCGCGCTCGCGCTGCGGTTGGGCAGCGTGTTCCTCCGGCATCTCGGCCGGCCGCTGCACATAGGCCGCAAACAGCTCGGCCACCACCTGGCGGGCGCGCTCGGTGCTCTGCCTGACCCGAGGGTGACGATACAGCGCCCCAAACAGAAAGCGCTTCAGCTCGACGACGGCGTCGCGCATCGGCACGCTGAAGGCCACCAGCGGCGGCGCCTGCCGCACCGCATCGGCATCCTGCGGCGCATGCCGGCACAGCAGCGCCTGCGTGGTGGCCACCACGTCGGCGGCTTGCGCGGCGCGCATGCGCCGGATGCTATCGAACACCAGCCTGCGACCGCCACCGACAGCCAGCGCAGGAAACTCGGCCAGCGCCGCGTCACGAAAGCGCCGGTACAGCGGCACATCCAGCAGCTGCTCGACAGTGAGCAGACCGGAACGCACGCCATCGTCGATGTCGTGCGCGTTGTAGGCCATCTCATCGGCCAGGTTCACCAGCTGCGCCTCCAGCGACGGCTGCCCGCCGTGCAGGAAGCGCCAACCCACGCCGCCAGGTTCGCCCAATTCGAGCCGTTCGGCATGGGTGCGCGAGCAATGCTTGAGGATGCCCTCGCGAGTCTCGAAGCTCAGGTTCAGACCATCGAAACCAGCGTGGCACTGCTCCAACACATCGACGACCCGCAGGCTCTGCAGGTTGTGCTCGAAGCCGCCATGCGCGCGCATGCAGTCGTGCAGGGCGTCCTGACCGGCATGGCCGAAGGGCGTGTGGCCCAGATCGTGGGCCAGCGCGATGGCTTCGACCAGGTCTTCGTCGAGCTGCAGCTCCCGCGCCAGCGAGCGGGCCAACTGCGCCACCTCCAGCGAATGGGTCAGCCGCGTGCGGAACAGGTCACCCTCGTGGTTGATGAAGACTTGCGTCTTGTAGACGAGCCGGCGAAAGGCCGTGCAGTGCACGATGCGTTCGCGGTCGATACGATAGCCCTGCTCTGGAGCCAGGCCCGGCTCGGCGATGCGCCGCCCGCGCGAGCGCTGCGCGTCGCTGGCCCAAGGTGCAAGAGCAGGCATCTCAGCCGGCGTTGGCGGCAAGAACCTCGCGCACCAGCGCGTCCGGTGCGGCCCGCAGCACGGCGCGGCCCGGCGCATCGAGCAGCACGAAGCGGATTTCCCCGGCCTGCGCCTTCTTGTCGATGCGCATCAGCTCCAGGTAGCGATCGGCGCCCAGTGCCGGGCCGCGCACCGGCAGATCGGCACGCTCGATCAGCCGCTTCAGCCGCAGCGCAAAGTCGGTGGGGACCAGCCCCAACCGTGCGGACAGGTCGGCCGCCATGACCATGCCACAGGCCACGGCCTCGCCATGCAGCCAGTGGCCGTAGCCCAGGCCGGCCTCGATGGCATGGCCGAAGGTGTGGCCGAAGTTGAGGATCGCGCGCAGGCCGCTTTCGCGCTCGTCCTGGCCGACGACCCAGGCCTTGATCTCGCAGCTGCGGCGCACCGCATGGGCCAGCGCGCCGGCATCACGTGCAAGCAGGCCATCGAGATGGGCTTCGATCCAGTCCAGGAAGTCCGCATCGGCGATGGGCCCGTACTTGATGACCTCGGCCAGGCCGGCGCGCAGTTCGCGCGGCGGCAGCGTGCGCAGCGTGTCCAGGTCGCAGACGACACGTTGCGGCTGGTAGAACGCGCCGATCATGTTCTTGCCGGCGGGATGGTTGATGGCCGTCTTGCCGCCCACCGACGAATCCACCTGCGCCAGCAGCGTGGTCGGTACCTGCACGAAAGGCACGCCGCGCATGTAGCAGGCCGCCGCAAAGCCGGTGATGTCGCCGACCACGCCGCCGCCCAGCGCGAACAGCACCGTCTGCCGGTCGCTGCCGTCGCCCAGCAGGCGGTCGAAGATCAGGTTCAGCGTCGGCCAGTCCTTGTATTGCTCACCGTCGGGCAGTTCAAGCACCGACACCGCGCCATAGTGCGGCAACAAGGCACGCTGCAAGCGCGCCGCATAGAGCGGGGCCACCGCCGTGTTGGTCACGATCAGAGCGGTCGCGGCGCGAGGCAGCCCCTGCCAGGGCTCGGCCGCGTCGAGCAGACCGCTTCCGATGAAGATGTCGTAGCGCTGGCTGCCGGCGTCCACCGGCACCGCCAGCGCACTGCTGCGGGCGCTTGTCGTCATGGCCGGCGAGTTTACGGCCCGGGCGCATGCCCGCGACGGCGGCAGGTCAGCCCACGGTGCCGGGGGCGCTGGCGTCGATGGGCGAGGGCACGCGCTGCGGATCCACCAGGCCGGCCAGCTCCAACTGCATCAGCACCATGTTGACCAACGCAGGCACCGAGGGCCGGCCGGTCTCGATGACGTAGTGCGCCACCTGGCGGTACAGGGGGTCACGCTCGCGATACAGCTCGCGCAGCCGCCGCAGCGGGTCGGCCACTTGGAGCAGCGGCCGGTGCGTGTCATGGCGCAAGCGCCGGAACAGCTCTTCCGGCGTCGAGCGCAGGTAGAACACGTGCGAGGCCTGGTGCAGACGCTCACGGTTCGGCGCACGCAGCACGGCCCCGCCGCCGGTGGCCAGCACAAAGTCATTGCCCGGTTCGCAGAGCTGGTCGATGACCTGCTGCTCGATGTCGCGGAAGGCGGCCTCCCCATGGGCCTCGAACCAGCTGCGGATCGGCATGCCGGTCCGCTTCTCGATCTCGTGGTCGCTGTCGACCAGCCGCAATCCCAGGTGTCGTGCCAGGTGGCGCCCGACCGTGGACTTGCCACAGCCGGGCATGCCGACCAGCGTGATGGTCACGGCATCAATTCGGGTTGGTGCACAGCGATACAAACTGCCCCGAAGCGACTGGATATTCGACATCGACCGGGTCACCCACTTCGATCCCATAGGGCGCCAGTCGGAATGGCGGCTCCTTGTCGGCATCGGTAACCGCGTCCGCCAATACCGGGAGGATCCCACTGTAGTTAGTGCGACTCTCCGTGCCGGCAACACCGCTGGCGGCAACCTGAATGTTGAACTTGATCCAAGACGCGATGTTTTGCGGGTAGGTGATCTTCAACTCAACTTTACCGTCGCTATCGGTAGTACTAGATCCCACGAAACTGATCGCCACATCGGCCTTGCGCGGCTCCAGGAACCCGGTGCCATTGGCATCTTCGTTGGTGCCATTGCTATACACCTGCAACACGCCGTTGCGATTCAAGTCCTCGTTGTTGCAGGTCGCGCGCTGCACTTTCGCCCACTTGTCACCGGCCACTACCCACTCGCCCTTCTGGTACTGCAGCAGGTCGATAGATGGCGAGATCAGAACTCCACCCTTGGCCAAACCAGATGAATCAACGACCTGCACGGTGTACTTCTTGACATAGGTCTGGCCAACGACCTCGATCAGCGCGTCGGTGCCGATGCTCACAGACAGCGGCTGGGAGATGATGGTCAATGTGGTCGTCACCGACCCAGAGACACCCGGCACATTGGTTGGACAAGTGCCGGCCGGAAAGTCGTTGATGGACCAGCAGGCACGAACTGTCAGACCATCAGTCGGGCTGGAGCGACTGCCAGGCACATAGGCCGCGGTCGCGACGCCGTTGGCGTCGCTGTAGACAGCGTTAGTGCCCGAGGTGATCGTTCCGCCGATGCTATTGAGATCACCGGCCAAGTCGAAGCGCACGCGCACGTTCTTCACTGCAGCGTTTCCTGCGCCTAGGAACAGCGCCCGCAATTCAGACTGGTTGCTGGTGTTGCCTGTGTTGACGGCCACCACGCTGGGCGACGCCGCAATGGACGGCGATTGCACCGCGATCGCAGCGGGCGGAATCGCGCCGGCACCCGTTCCCTGGACAAGCACAGACTGCGTATACGACACACCGCCGGCGCTCGCTTTGATGTCATACGACCCCGCCGTCAACGGCGACGTGTAGCTGTAGTTGTACTCTCCATTGGGACCGGTGGTGCCGGTCACTTCGACACCATCGATGCCGCTAACGACGATTTGCTGGCCGCTCATGCCCGTACCGCCGATGTCCTTCAAAGTGAAGACCACCTGCCCTGGCACGCCCGGAGCGATCACTTCAACTCCGCTGGGTGTGGTGAGCGCCGCCCCAACGACCTGAAATGTTGCCGTACGCTCCAAGCCACCACTCCGCGCCGTCACGGTCACGGTTCTATTTGCACGGTCCGCGCCAATTCCCACCTCGGCAGTGACGACACCGAGATCGTCGGTGGCAGTCCCGCTGACTGTGGCGACTGCACTGTTGTTCACGCTGATCGTGATCGGAATGTCCGCCAAGGCATTGCGATTTCCATCGACCGCGGTCACTGTGGCCGTAATTGTGTTGGTCCCGTTGTTCGACAAGCTAGCGGCACTGAGCGCCAACGACAAGTCGGCCGCGCTTGGCGCCCCGCTTGGATCGCTGTTGCACTCACCCACTTGCCCACCTTCGAACGCGGGCGGCGACGTGCAATCGCTCTCCCCACCGCAGGCCACCAGCAATGCCGCCACTCCGGCCAGGGCCGCGGCGTGCAGTGCGCGCAGCAGACCCTTGTCCGAAACGTAGTTCGTGTTCAACGTCATCTCAGTCTTCCTCAACGCATTGCGGAGCGGTCGGTCACGATCTTCGGTGTGATGAACACCAGCAGTTCCGTCTTCTTGGTGGTCAGCAGGCGGTTCTTGAAGAGCCAGCCCATGTAGGGGATGTCACCCAGCAACGGCACCTTGTTGATCTCTTCCTGGTTGGTCTGGGTGAAGATGCCGCCGATGACCACCGTGCCGCCGTTCTCCACCAGCACCTGCGTGCGCACGTGCTTGGTATCGATGGCAAAGCCCTGCAGCGTGGGCCGGCCGACACTGTCCTTGTTGACGTCCAGGTCGAGCAGCACGAAGCCTTCGGGCGTGATCTGAGGCGTCACTTCGAGCTTGAGGATGGCCTTGCGGAACTGCACCGAGGTGGCGCCGCTGGAGGTGGCGGCCTGGTAGGGCAGTTCCTCGCCCTGCTCGATCAGCGCCTTCACCTGGTCGGCGGTGATGACGCGGGGGCTGGAGACGATCTTGCCGTTGCCGTCGTTCTCCAGGGCCGACAGTTCAAGGTTCAGGAACTTGTCGGCCGAAGCCGAGAACAGCGACAGGGCGAACGTGGCGGCAGCGGCGCCCAAAGAGCCCGTGTTGGCCGGCAGGTTGACGAACTGCGTGTTGCTGAAGTCCACCGGTGGGCTCTGTCCCGTCTGCGCGCCGACCGCGGCATAGTTGCCACCCACCTGGGCGCCCGGGCCGGAGGTCGGTGCACCGCTCAGGTTGGCGAAGCCGAGCTTCACGCCCAGGCTTTGGCCCCAGTTGTCTGCCGCCTCGACGATGCGCGCCTCGATCAGCACCTGGCGCACCGGGATGTCGATCTTGGCGATCATCGCCTGCACCTCTTCCAGCTTGGACGGGATGTCGGTGACGAACAGCTGGTTGGTGCGCTGCTCGAAGATCACGCTGCCACGGGGCGACAGGATGCGACCGGAGTTCTGTCCGGTGGCGTTGTCGATGGCTTGCGCCACCAGCGCCGAGCCGACCAGGCTCTTGGCGATGGTCTCGGCCTTGGTGTAGTTCAGCTGGAAGGCCTGGGTGCGCACCGGCTCCAGTTCGGCGATCTTCTTGCGCGACTCCAGTTCGACCTGTTCGCGGTTGGCCAGCTCTTCCTTCGGCGCGATCCACAGCACGTTGCCGTTCTTGCGCACGCCCAGGCCCTTGCTCTGCAGGATGATGTCCAGCGCCTGGTCCCACGGCACGTCCTTCAGGCGCAGCGTCACGGTGCCGGTGACGGTGTCGCTGGTGACAACGTTGAAGTTGGTGAAGTCGGCGATCACCTGCAACAGCGCACGCACCTCGATGTTCTGGAAGTTCAGGCTCAGCTTCTCACCCGAAAAGCCCGGGCCCTGCACCAGCTTGTTCGGGTCGACCTTCATCGGCCGCACCTCGAGCACGAACTTGTTGTCCGTCTGGTAGGCGCTGTGCTCCCACGAGCCCTTGGGCTCGACGACCATGCGCACCCGGTCCCCGCTCTGGAAGGTGGACACGTTCTGCACGGGGGTGCCGAAATCGGCCACGTCCAGGCGGCGGCGCAGCTTCTCCGGCAGCGACGAGCGCAGGAACTCGACCACCAGGTTCTGGCCCTGCTGGCGGATGTCCACGCCGACTTGCGTGCTGCTCAGGTCGACGATGATGCGGCCGGCGCCGTCGCTTCCACGGCGGAAGTCCACGTCGCGCAGCGGCAGCGGCTGGTCGTTCTGGGCGGGCGCGAACTGCGTCGGCGCGCCGGTGGTCGCAGCCACCGGGCCGGCCGAGTCGAGCAGCACGATCAGCGACTTGCCCTGCAACTGCACGCGGTAGTTGGCTGCCTGCCGCAGGTTGAGCACCAGCCGGGTGCGCTCGCCGGACTGCGCCACGTTGGCCGAGCGCAGGTTGCCCTGGTTCAGCTCGACCGAGTTCTTGCCCAGGCCGTTGCTGACGCCAGGCAGGTCGATGGCCACCCGAGGCGGCGCCTGCACCACAAAGCCACCCGGCACCGCAGCCAAGGGTTCGCTCAGCTCGACGCGCACGACGTCAGTGCCGGCTTGCTGGGAGGTGGTGATCGACTGGATCAGGTTCTGTGCAGACGCGGCGAGCGGGGCAGCGAGTGCTAGCGCCAACACGGCGACTGTGGCGCGCCACTTGTGCATGATGCGGTTCTCCAGGGTGCTGTTCATCGTGCCTTCTCCTGCAGTTGCAGGGTGCTGGGGCGCTCGATCCATTCGCCAGCGGCGTCCTGCACGATCTCGCGCAGTTCGATCTGGGTTTCGGTGATCTTGGTGATGCGGCCGTAGTTCTGGCCGAGGTGGTCGCCCAGCTTGACCTGGTACAGCAGGTTGTCCACGCGCAGCAGCGCGAAGGGTTGGGCCTGCTTGGCCACGCTGCCGACCATGCTCATGCTGTCCAGCGGGTAGGCTTCCAGCGGCTCCTTGCGGCGGTTGAGCTCGGCGCTGAGGATGGAGTTCGGCTGCTTGGCCTCCATCTTCAGTGCCACGGTCAGCTTCTGGTTGCTGAAGGGGTCGACGGCCTGTGCGGAGCTGTAGGGCTGGGCTTCGAACTTCTTCGGCGGCGTCAGCGGCGAGACGTTCGGCTTGACCTCGCGACGCTGGCGCTCCATCCATTCCTGCAGTTCCTCGTTCTCGGCGCCACAGCCGGCCAGCAAGGCCAGCAGCAGCCCACCCAGCGCCAGTTGCATCATGTTCTTGCGGGCTGCGGTCATTTCTTCGCTCCCGCGGCCTTCGCGGCCTTCTCGGCAGCGGCCTTCTGCTGCTGCGCCACCTCGGCGGCATCCAGGTAGCGGTAGGTGCGCGCGGTGGCCTCCATCGACAGACTGCCGCTGGTGTCCTTGGCCGTTGGCGGCGCGATCGACAGGTTGTGCAGCGTGACGATGCGCGACAGGTTGGCCACGTCCGCCGCGAAGGCCCCCATGTCGTTGTACTTGCCGCTGACCTTGATGGCGATCGGCAGCTCGGCGTAGTAGTCCTTGATTTCCACCTGCCCCGGACGGAACAGCTCGAACTGCAGCCCGCGGCCCAGGCCGGCCTGGTTGATGTCCGACAGCAGCGCGTCCATCTCGGCCTTGCCCGGAAGCTGCTTCTCGAGTTGCGTCACGTACTCCTGCACCTGCAGCTTCTGCTTGCGTAGCTCGCCCAGGTTCACCGCCTGGCCGAGCTTGCTGACGTAGTCCTTCTTCAACACGGGCTCGCGGTCGCGCTCGGCTTGCAATTCATCGGTGGCGCCGGACAGCAGACCGAACCAGCAGGCCGCGACCACGGCGGCCACGGTGGCCAGCCAGGCCCCGGCCTTCGGCAGCATCGGCCATTGGCCAGGCTCCTTGGGGTTCAGTCCGCGGAATTGCGACGATGCCTGCTGGACCAGGCTGCTGACATCGAAGGACGATTGGGTGGCCTTGGTGTTCATGGTCGTCTCACGGAGCCTTCTTCTCGGCGGCGCCTGCCGCGATGGCCGGCGCCGAGGCCGAAGCGGCAGCGGCCGGCGCCTGCGGACGCTTCAGTGTCAGGCGCATCGAGAACTCGTTCAGCCGGCGCTGGTCGCGCGCGGACGGCGCGGTACCCGGCGCTGCCGTCGCGGTCTTGATCTCGACCAACTCGGGCCGCTCCAGCCAGGGCGAGTTGTAGAGCGTGTTGCGCAGGAACTCGGAGACACGTTCGTTGGTCTGCGCCATGCCGCTGACCAGCACCACCTGGCCGTTCTGCTTGATGCTGGTGAGGTACACGCCCTCGGGTGTCTGCTTGACCAGTTCATCGAGCAGATACACCGGCGTGTTGCGGTCGGTCTGCAGGCCTTCGACAGCCTTCTGCCGCGCCTTCAGCGCCTCGATCTCGGCACGCAGCGTGGCGATGTCCTTGATCTGCAGCTCCAGGCGTCCGATCTCGGCCTTGAGGAAGTCGTTTCGCGCCTGCTGCGCGGAGGTCATCTGCAGCAGCACCATGTACCAGGCGCCCGCAATGGCAAGCCCGATCACCGCACAGGCAGCCAGCGTCGCGAAGAACGCGCGTTTGCGCTGCCGCCGCTTCTCTTCGCGATGCGGCAGTAGGTTGATGAGGATCACTGCACGAATCTCCGCATGGCCAGGCCGCAGGCCGTCAGGTAGGACGGCGCTTCACGCCGCAGACTGGACTCGCGAACCGCCGATCCGAGCTTCATGCGGTCGAAGGGGTTGACCACCTGCGAGGCAAAGCCGGTCAGCTCGGTGACGCGGTCCTTCAATCCGGGCAACGTGGCCGTGCCGCCGGCCAGCATCACGTAGTGCACCTTGTGATGCGGCGTGCTGGTGAAGAAGTACTGCAGCGCGCGGCCGATTTCCTGAGACAGGCTGTCGACGAAGGGCGCCAGGATGACCGACTCGTAGTCTTCGGGCAGGTCGGAGGCCAGCTTCTTGGCTTCGGCCTCCTCGAAGGAAAAGCCATACTGGCGACTGATCAGCTGCGTCAGCTGCGAGCCACCGAAGGCCTGGTCGCGGTCGTAGAGCATCTCGTCGTCGCGCAGCACCTTCAGGCTGGTGGTGTCGGCGCCGATCTCGAACAGCGCCACCAAAGCGTCCCTGCCTTCGTTCGGCAGCGCCGAAACGACGCGGCTCATGGCCAGCCGCGAGGCATGCGACTCGATGTCCAGCACCGCCGGCTTCAAGCCCGCAGCTTCGGCCAGCCCCTGGCGATCCTGCACCCGGTCCTTGCGTGACGCGGCGATCAGCACTTCGACATCGCCCACCGAGGTGCTGCTGGGCCCGATGACGCAGAAGTCGAGGCTGACCTCGTCGAGCGAAAAGGGGATGTACTGGTTGGCCTCGGACTCGACCTGCAACTCCATCTCTTCTTCGCGCAGGCCGGCCGGCAACATGATCTTCTTGGTGATGACGGCCGATTGCGGCATCGCCATCACCACCTGCTTGGTGCGGGTGCCGCTCTTGGTGACGACGCGCTTCACCGCGTCGGCGACCTCGTCGAACTTTTCGATCTGGCCATCGGTGATCCAACCCTTCTCGAAGGGTTCGGAGGCAAATCGCTCCAGCACCAGCTCGCCACTCGAGGACTGGCCCAGCTCGACCAGCTTGACGCTGGAGGAGCTGATGTCCAACCCGATCATTGCGGGGTGCTTTTGCCCCAGTAGCTGGCTCAGAAAGCTCACGTCACCTGACTCCCAACGCGCACCCCGTAGGGTGCGTAGAACTTAATAAGTTACTTGAATCCTAGCAGCAAAGCCCTTGTGACCCAACGAAAAACAGTCCCTGAAGTCTGCCCCTCGTTGTGAATCACCGACGGCCGGAACAGCGCTTGAAACAACTCGCAATTGCGCTTTCCGGAGCTCACGGTGCCGATGGGTGCTTTCTATAATCCGGACGATCCCGAGCGCGTCGCGCAAGGCAGCGTCGGGTCGCCGCTTCGGCGTCATCCGTCGTGGACAGCGCGAAGGATTCCCATTGAGCGCCAAAGGCTCCGCCCCAGAAAACGCCCCCGTACCCAGCCAGAGCCGCCCTGGAAGGGCGGGCAATGTCTGGGTCCGTGGCATCGGTCGTGTCATCGTGTGGGCTTTCGGTCTGGCCGCGGCCAGTGTGCTGAGCGTGTTGATCCTGGTCGGCATCGCGGTGGCCGTGGCCTATCCGAACGTCCCCGAGATCAGCGGCTTGACGGACTACCGCCCCAAACTGCCGATGCGAATCTACGCTGCCGATGGCGTGCTGCTTGGCGAATTTGGTGAAGAAAGGCGCAACTTCACGCCAATCGCGCAAATGCCCAAGGTATTGAAGGACGCCGTGCTCGCGGCCGAGGACGCGCGCTTCTACGAACACGGCGGCGTGGACTACAAGGGCATCTTGCGCGCGGCGCTGGCGAACGTGCGCGAACTGCGCAGCCAGGGCGGCTCGACCATCACCATGCAGGTGGCGAAGAACTTCTACCTGCCCACCGAGAAGACCTACACGCGCAAGATCTACGAACTGCTGCTGACGCTGAAGATCGAGAAGCTGCTGACCAAGGAGCAGATCCTCGAGCTGTACATGAACCAGATCTTCCTGGGGCAGCGCGCCTACGGCTTTGCCGCAGCCAGCGAGATCTACTTCGGCAAGCCGGTCAAAGACCTCAGCGTCGCCGAATCCGCCATGCTGGCCGGGTTGCCGGTGGCGCCTTCGGCCTACAACCCGGTGGTCAACCCGAGGCGTGCCACGGTGCGCCAGCAGTTCATCCTCGGCCGGATGCTCGAGGAGGGTTTCATCACCCAGGCGCAATACGATGCCGCACGCTCGCAGACGCTGCACTACAAGGTGCAGAGCGAGGTGCCGGTGCATGCCGAATACGCTGTCGAGGCGGCGCGGCAACTGGTCTTTGCCCAATATGGCGCCGAGTCCTACTCGCGCGGCCTGGACGTGTACCTGACGATACGCGCCAAGGACCAGGAGGTCGCCTACCGTGCGCTGCGTCGCGGCCTGCTCAACTTCGAGCAGCGCCAGTTCTACCGCGGCCCCGAAGCCTACGTCGATCTGCCCAGCGCGCCGGAGCAGGTCGACACGCGCATCGCCGAGGCGCTGGCCGAACACCCGGACAACGACGAGTTGCGGGCCGCGGTCGTCACCGAGGCTTCGCCGCGCAAGGTGGTCGCGGTACTGCAGAGCGGCGAGATCATCACCGTCAGCGGCGACGGCTTGAAGCCGGTGGCTTCGGGCCTGTCGGACAAGGCCGGGCCGAAGCTGCAGATTCGCCGCGGCGCGGTGGTTCGTGCACTGCGAAACACCAAGGGAGAGTGGTCACTCACTCAGGTGCCCGAGGTCGAGGGGGCCTTCGTGGCCATCGACCCGACGAGCGGCGCCATCCGCGCCCTGGTGGGCGGCTTCGACTACGGCAAGTCGAAGTTCAACCATGTCACCCAGGCCTGGCGGCAGCCCGGTTCCAGCTTCAAGCCCTTCATCTACTCGGCCGCGCTGGAAAAGGGCTTCACGCCCGCGACCGTGGTCAACGACGCACCGCTGTTCTTCGATGCCGGCGCCACGGGCAGCCAGCCCTGGGAGCCCAAGAACTACGACGGCAAGTTCGAAGGCCCGATGCCGCTGCGCTCCGCGCTGGCGAAGTCGAAGAACATGGTGTCGATACGCGTGCTGCAGGCGGTGGGCCCGGGCTTTGCGCAGGAGTGGATCACCCGCTTCGGCTTCGAAGCCGACAAGCACCCGGCCTACCTGACGATGGCGTTGGGCGCCGGCTCGGTGACGCCACTGCAGATGGCCAGCGCCTTCGGCGTCTTCGCCAATGGCGGCTTCCTCACCGCGCCGATGCTCATCGCCAAGGTCACCGACAGCAAGGGGCGCGTGCTGTCACAGGCCACACCCGCGCCGTTGGACGAATCGATGCGCACCCTCGACGCACGCAATGCCTTTGTGATGAACTCGCTGCTGCAGGAGGTGACGCGCTCGGGCACGGCGGCATCGGCCAAGCGGGCACTGGGCCGCGGCGACATCTTCGGCAAGACCGGCACCACCAACGATTCGATGGATGCCTGGTTCGCCGGTTTTCACTCCAGCCTGGTGGCGGTGGTCTGGATCGGCTACGACACGCCGCGCAAGCTGGGCGACCGCGAGACCGGCGGCGGCCTGGCGCTGCCGGTGTGGATCGAGTACATGGCCTATGCGTTGAAAGGCGTACCGGTGAAGGAGCCGACGCCGCCCGAGGGCGTGACCCAGGCCAACGGCGATTGGGCGTTCGAAGAGTTCAGCCAGGGCCAGGGCGTGCGCAGCCTGGGCCTGGAGGATGTGCTGCCCCCGCCACCCACAAGCGAGGAGCGCAACAGCATCCTCGACCTGTTTCGGAGATAGCCTAAGCCGGCGCGAACCGCAGTGGCACTCCGCCTTGCGCGCTGGCGTGTTCGGACAGGGCCGCGAAGAAGTCGCTGGCGTCGCGGGTATCGAGCCAGCGGCCGTGCACGTGGCGGTAGTGGTAGCCGCCGGCGCGCGCCGCGAGCCAGATCTCCTGCAACGGCGGCTGCAGGTTGACGACGATGCGGCTGTCGTCGGGAAACACCAGTTCGAGCAGACCTCCGGTGCGGTGCGTATCGATGTCGATCACGTCGTCCTGCAGCCAGCGGTCGGTGGCGGCCTCGATGGAGGCCAGCACCTGTCCACCGATGCGCTGGTAGTCGGCATCGCTCAAGGGTGTGGCGGCGGGGCATGGGGTCATGGTCGATAGAATCCGCGTCATGGGAGAACACAGTTTAGCCACGCAGCGACGCGCGGCGGCCTGGCGCGCAAAGACCACCTTGTGCCTGTTGCTGGGCCTGGCTGCGGGCTGTGGCCAGAAGGGCCCTCTGACATTGCCCGGCGCTGCGAAGAGCGGGGTACCGGCCGCCTCGGCGCCGGCCACGCAATGAGCCTGCCTGGCGCCCCCTACCTGGCACGGCAAGGGGCCGACTTGTGCCTGGACGGCTGCTCGCTCGACACCCTGGCACGTGAGTTCGGCACGCCGCTGTATGTGTATTCGCAGCGGGCGATGCTGGATGCCGTGGCCGCCTACCAGCGCGCGCTGGCCGGACGGGACCACCTGCTGTGCTACGCGATGAAGGCCAACCCCAGCCTGGCCGTGCTGCAGACCTTCGTGCGCGCCGGTTGCGGTTTCGACATCGTCTCGGCCGGCGAACTGGAGCGCGTGCTCGCGGCTGGCGGCGAGGCGTCGAAGGTGGTCTTCTCGGGCGTCGGCAAGACCCGCGCCGAGATGCGCCGTGCGCTGCAGGCCGGCGTGCGCTGCTTCAACGTGGAAAGCCAGGGCGAACTGGAGCTGCTGTCGCAGCAGGCGGTCGCTGTCGGCCGAACGGCACAGGTGAGCCTGCGCGTCAACCCCGACGTGGATGCCGGCACGCACCCCTACATCTCCACCGGGCTGAAGGACAACAAGTTCGGCATTGCCCACGACCAGGCCGTCGCGAGCTACCGCCGCGCCGCCGGCCTGCCGGGACTGCAGGTGGTGGGCATCGATTGCCACATCGGCTCGCAGATCACGCAGGTGGAACCCTATCTCGACGCGGTGGACCGGCTGCTCGATCTGGTCGAGTCCGTGGAAGCCGAAGGCATCCCCATCCACCATGTCGACGTCGGCGGCGGCCTGGGCATCCAGTACGCCGAAGAGGCGCCGCCCCGGGCCGACGAACTGGTGAGGCGGCTGCTGCAGCGCATCGATGCACGCGGCCATGGCCACCGCGAGCTGCTGATGGAGCCGGGCCGCTCGCTGGTGGGCAATGCCGGCGTGCTGCTGACCGAGGTGCTGTACCTGAAGCCCGGCGCGAGCAAGAACTTCTGCATCGTCGACGCGGCGATGAACGACCTGGTGCGCCCGGCCATGTACCAGGCCTGGATGGCCATCGAGCCTTGCCGGCAGCGCGAGGGCGTGGCGCCGGCCTGGGACGTGGTCGGCCCGGTGTGCGAATCCGGTGACTGGCTGGGCCGCGGCCGCGAACTGGCGGTGCTGCCGGGCGACATGCTGGCGGTGCTGTCGGCCGGTGCCTATGCGATGGCCATGGCCAGCAACTACAACAGCCGTGCGCGTGCCGCCGAAGTGATGCTGGTCGATGGCCAGCCAGTGCTGATCCGCGAGCGCGAGCGGCTGGAAGACCTGATGGCGCGCGATCGGCTGCTGCCCTAGATCCGGCCTTCCTCGACGGCGTGGCAGGCCACGCGCAGGCCCTGGGTTTCAACCATCACCGGCCGTTCGGCCGAGCAGCGCGCTTTGGCATGAGGGCAGCGCGGGTGGAAGGCACAGCCAGTGGGCGGGTTCAGCGGGTTCGGCACCTCGCCCTGCACCGGGGTGCGAGAACTGCCGCTCATATGGATGTCGGGGATCGCATCGAGCAGCATGCGCGTATACGGGTGGCGCGGCCGCGCGAACAGTTCGGCCTTGTCGGCCAGCTCGACCAACCGTCCCAGGTACATCACGCCGACTTGGTCGCTGACATGGCGCACCACCGCCAGGTTGTGCGAGATGAACAGGTAGGTCAGGCCCTGCTGGCGCTGCAGGTCCTTCATGATGTTGAGCACCTGCGCCTGAACCGATACGTCCAACGCCGACGTCGGCTCGTCGCAGACCAGGAACTCGGGCTGCGTGGCCAGTGCGCGGGCGATCGATATGCGCTGGCGCTGCCCGCCTGAGAACTGGTGCGGGAACTTCTCCATGTCGCCGGCGGCCAGGCCGACTGACTTCAGCAGTTCGCCGACCTTGACTCGCAGGGCGTCGATTTCGGTGAACAGGCCATGCTCGCGCAACGGTTCGCCGACGATGTCCACCACCTTCCAGCGCGGATTCAGGCTCGCATAGGGGTCCTGGAAGATCATCTGCATGCGCCTGCGCAGCGAACGCAGGTTGGCCGCCGACGACTTGAGCACCCCCGTGTCCTGGCCATCGAAGTACACCACGCCGCGCGTCGGTTCGTACAGGCCGACCAGCAGCCGCGCCACCGTGCTCTTGCCGCAGCCTGATTCGCCGACCAGCGCCAAGGTCTTGCCCTTGTGGATGCTGAAGCTGACACCATCGACTGCATGCACGAACTGCCGCGGTTTGCGCTCGATGACCCGGTTGAGCCACGGCGCCGACACGTCGAAGGTCTTTGCCAGATCGTCGACCTTGACCAGCGCACTCATTGCGCCGTCTCCTTCACAGGCAGCCAGCAAGCGGCCCGGGTGCGGCCGGCGTCGCTCAGCTCCGGTCGATCGCGGCGGCAGCGCTCCATCACCTTCGGACAGCGCGGGTTGAAGGCGCAGCCCGAAGGGATGGCGTTGAGCCGCGGCATCGCGCCGTCGATCTGCAGCAGCCGCTCGCGCGTGTCGTCCATCGCCGGGATCGAGCCCATCAGCCCGGCGGTGTAGGGATGCGCGGGATGGTGGATGACCTCGTGCACCGGGCCGATCTCGCAGATGCGACCGGCATACATCACGGCCACGCGGTCGCAAGTCTCGGCGATCACGCCCATGTCGTGGGTGACCAGCATCACGGCCGCACCATGCTCCTTGCACAGCCGCTTGAGCAACGAAATGATCTGCGCCTGGATCGACACATCCAGCGCCGTGGTCGGCTCGTCCGCCACGATCAGTTCGGGCTCGGCGGCCAAGGCCAGCGAGATCACCACCCGCTGGCGCATGCCACCGGAGAACTGGTGCGGGTACTGCTCCAGCCGCTCCTCAGCGGCCGGAATGCCGGTCTCCTGCAGCAAGCGGATGGCGCGTTGACGCGCTTCCTCCGCACTGACGGGCAGGTGGGTGAGGATGGTTTCGGTGAGCTGCCGGCCGATGGTGTACAGCGGGTTCAGTGAGGTCAGCGGGTCCTGGAAGATGGCACCGATGCGCCGGCCGCGGATGGCGCGCATCTTCTCGTAGGGCAGGTTGTCGATGCGCTGGCCATCGAGCCGGATCTCCCCCCCGGCGATGCGGCCGGGCGGTTCGAGAAGGCCGATGATGGCCGCACCGGTGAGCGACTTGCCAGCGCCGGACTCGCCCACGACGCCCAGCACCTCGCCGGGCGCGATGTCGAAGGAGATGTCGTCCAGCGCCAGCAGCGTGCCGCGGCGCGTCGGAAACTCGACGCGCAGGTTCTTGACCTCCAGCAACGGTGCGCTCATCGCAGTCGGGGGTTCAAGGCATCGCGCAACCAGTCGCCGAGCAGGTTCACGCTCAGGGCGATCAGGATCAGCATCGCTCCGGGGAAGATGGTGATCCACCACTCGCCGCTGAAGAGGAAGTCGTTGCCGATGCGGATCAGCGTGCCCAGCGAAGGCGAGGTCGGCGGCACGCCGACGCCCAGGAAGGACAGCGTGGCCTCGGTCAGGATGGCCGCGGCCACGTGGATGGTGGCCAGCACCAGCACCGGCCCCATGACGTTGGGCAGCACGTGGCTGAACATGATGCGCGAGGGCTTGACGCCGATGACCCGCGCCGCCTGCACGTATTCGCGATTGCGCTCCACCATCGTGGAACCACGCACGGTGCGTGCGTACTGCACCCAGCCAGTGAGCGAGATGGCGACGATCAGCACGCCGAAAGCCAGCGTGTCGTGGGCATTGGGAAAAATCGCCCGGCCGACGCCGTCGATCAGCAGCGCTACCAGCAGCGAGGGGAAGGACAGCATCACGTCGCATACGCGCATGATCAGCGCATCGACCTTGCCGCCGGCAAAGCCCGACAGCAAGCCCAAACCCACGCCGACCACCATCGACACCAGCACCGAGGCCACGCCGACGAACAGCGAGATGCGCGCGCCGTACATGATGGCCGACAGGATGTCGCGCCCCTGGTCGTCGGTGCCTAGCAGGTAGGTGCGCGAGCCGCCTTCCTCCCAGGCCGGCGGAAGGCGCGAGTCACTCAGGTTGACCGCGGCCAGGTCGAAGGGGTTGTGCGGCGCCACCCAATTGGCGAAGACCGCGCAGAACACGCAGACGGCGGCAATCAGCGCCGCGGCGATGGCCATCGGCGAGCTCTTGAAGCTGTGCCAGACGTCGCCATCGAAAAAGCGCGCCAGCGCGCCGGGTGCCTTGCTCACGGTCGTACTCATTCAGTGGCCACCGGCAGGTTTTTCGATGCGCAGTCGCGGATCGACGGCAAAGTACAGCAGATCGACGATCAGGTTGACGACGACGAAGATCAGTGCCACCAGGCACAGGTAGGCCGCCATCACCGGGACGTCGGCGAACTGCACGGCCTGGATGAACAGCAGCCCCATGCCCGGCCACTGGAACACGGTCTCGGTGATGATCGCAAAGGCGATCAGCGCGCCGAGCTGCAAGCCGGTGATGGTGATCACCGGCACCAGCGTGTTCTTCAGCGCGTGGCCGAAGTACACGGACGAGTTCGGCAGACCGCGTGCGCGGGCGAACTTGATGTAGTCGGTGCGCAGCACCTCCAACATCTCGGCCCGCACCAGACGCAGGATCAGCGCCAGCTGAAACACCGACAGCGTGACGGCGGGCAGGATCAGGTGCTTCCAGCCGTCGACGGTGAGAAAGCCGGTGGTCCAGCCTCCCAGCGACACGGTATCGCCGCGGCCGAAGCTGGGCAGCCACTTCAGCGTCACCGCGAACAGCAGGATCAGCAGGATGCCGATCAGGAACGTCGGCAGCGACACCCCCAGCAGCGATACCGTCATGGCCAACTGCGAGGCGAAAGTGCCGCGTTTCAGCGCGGCGAACACGCCCAGCGGAATGCCCACGGCCAACGCGATGACCGCCGCAGCGACCGACAGCTCCAGCGTGGCAGGCAGCCGCTCGGCGATCAAGGCCGAGACCTTGCGGCCCTGGCGCAGGCTCAAGCCGAAGTCGCCCTGCAGCGCATTGCCGACGAAGCGCGCGAACTGCACCGCAAAGGGTTTGTCCAGGCCCAGTTCGGCACGCAGGGCCACGCGCTGCTCGGGCGTGGCATCCTGGCCCAGCATGCTGGCCACCGGGTCGCCCACATACTGGAAGAGCATGAAGGCGATGAAGGCCACCGACAGCATCACCACGAAGGCCTGGGCAAGACGGCGCAGGATGAAAGCGAGCATGCAGGCGTGGAGGCGTAATGACAGGTGTGTGCGAGGGGCCTACGATCATCCGCAAAACACGTGCCCGGCGCCAAGAGGGAAAACCTAGAGCGTGGGTGGCAGAAGACCGAAACGCGTTTCGATTCCTGCCGCCTACGCCCCTCTGGGTGTCATGCCTTCACGAACCAGGGCCGCGACCGGTCGTGCGCCGCATTGACTTTGACCACCGTACCCACCTCTGCCTGTAGAGGCTCCTCGAAGCGGTAGATCGTGTGCTGCCAACTCGCCACGGGGCGCCGCTGCGAAGGATGGTTCTCGAAGACGATGCCGTGGCCGAAATCGAAGCGGATCCACTGGATCACACCGTAGCAGAGGCCGGCGCGCATCACGGGAAGCTCGAGTTGCTTTCTCTCCGGCGGGAAGGTCGACTGCGCGACGAAATCAAAGCGGAAGGCTTCCAAGTCGTCGCTGAGGAGGACGCGCGGAAGATCCTCGCGATGGATCGGCCGCTTCTTCGGGTAGATGGCGTTGAACAGGCTGAGGTCGAAACCGAAGGCCTTGTCGACGTGAAGCTCGCTGCCGAGCTCGTCGCCGCCCACCAGCGCAATCATGATGCTGGCCCTCGCGGGAAGAACCGTGGCACCGGGAGCCAGCAGTCGCGCCTTCGCGTCCTCCAGCGCGGGCAGCACGTGCTCGCCCAGCAGTTCACTGGAAAAGATCTCGTGCACGAGGATGTCGGCCTTCGCGGGGAGGTCCTTGCCGAGTAGCAGGGCGTATGACGGCTTCGGCACGACCGTGATGCGGTCCTGCAGGCCGTTGCGCTCGATGATCCGCCTGGCCGTGTCGGCGACCAGACGAACCGCTTCGCACGTCACCACGCTCTTCGCCCCGAGCTGGGCTGCCATCATCGAAAGCAGACCCGAGCCCGTGCCGATCTCGAGGACGACCTTGTCCGAAGTGATCGCTGCCTTCAGTCCCTCGTAATAGGGACGATTGCGCGCCTCCTCGTTCATCATCGGCACGTGCCAGAACGGGACCATTTGGCTCAGAAGCCATTCGGTGCCGAGCCTGGCGGTCAGGCTGTCGGGATTCGCCTTCAGCACGTCGTCGCAAAGCTGGATCGCCTCCGCCCCTTTGCCCGCGTGAAGCAGGCAGGTGGTGGCCTTCTTCAGTGTCGCGTCGTCGGCGGGGTTCTGCGCGAGCGCTGCCATGTAGTCCGCGACCGCCTGGTCGACCTGGCCGATGGCTTCGTGTGCATCGCCACGATGAACCTTCAGCTCGGCGAGCTCAGGCGCGAGCTGGATAGCCAGCGTGAAGCTGCGCACCGCGGCCTCTGCCTGCCCGGTGGCCTTCTGGCACTGGCCGATCACCGTCAAGGCCGGGACGCAGTTGCGATCGAGCCGCAGAGCACGCTCCGAGAATTCGATTCCCGCCTTGAAGTCGTTCAGACGGTACTTGCATTCGCCCAAGCAGGCCCAGCCATCGGGCTGCGAAGGGAACTTCTGCGAGTAGGCCGCGAAGGTTCGCGCCGCGGCTGCAAAATCCTTGAGTTCGCGCTCGCACAGGCCGATATTGAAGAGAACGTCGGCGTTGCCGCTCTCGGAGCGCTGCAATTCGCTGAACAGCTCCAGCGCGCGGCCATAGGCGCCGGTCATCACATGCATCGACGCGCACAGGCGCACGAACTCTGGGTTCGCAGGCTCGCGAGCGCGCAGCGCTTCGCATTCTTCGATGGCCTCGGCTTGCCGGCCTTCCTTGAACTTGCGCTTCAGCGCGTCGATTTCTGCTGTCATGTCGCTATTGTCCACCGCTCAATGCAGCCGGATCTCCCCATACCAGGCTTCGGCGCGGGATTGGGTGTTGTCGCTGTCGGTCATGACCGCCAAGCCGATGAGGGCGCCTGGGTCCTCGCCGAAGGCACGGCGATAGTCGGCGCGCACGTCACGCTCGTAGCTGCGCCACTGCCCCAGATGTGTCGGCCCCGACTCGAGAACGATCTTTCGGATGCGGTCACTGCGCCGGTTGAGTACGACCGTATCGACCTCGGCCCGGCTGTCCCAGACATACATCAAGGTGGCGAAAGGCGGAGGCTCGCCGCTCAGGCTCTGCATCAGGTCGAACATCATGCGGGTGCGCGCGCTCAGGCGGCTGGGGTCGCCATCGAAGGCCAGGATCACACGCACGACAGCGTCACCAGTTTCGCTTTCGCGCACGTCGGCATCCGGCAGCAGCGAAGCCGCCTTCCATGAGAAGCTGACGTTGCCCAGCTGCCCCGGTTCGATGCGCACGGAGCGCCGGTACATGCTGGCCGAACGCTCGGATTTGGCGTGAATGGCCCATCGGCCGTCGATGTAGCCAGGGGAATAGGCAGTTTCGGTCTTGCCGGGCAGCATGAAAGGCGCCCAGCCGTCAGTCCATCGGTACGATGAAGCCGAGGTCGAGGTCGGCGCGGGTGCATGCTGGCAGCCGGCCAGGGCCAGCGTGCCGGCAATTACGCATGCGCTGACGATGGCTCGCTGCACGGTTCACACGCCCCTTCCTCGCCACATCACAAAGGCCCTTGGGGCCGCCCATAAAAAAGGCCGCCCGAAGGCGGCCTTTGCAGATCCGACGACTGCCTTGCGGCAGTGCCCGATCAGAAGGTGTGACGCACGCCGATCGAACCACCGGTCGAGTTGTTGCCGGCACTCAAGGCACCCCAGCCAGGAGCCACCGAGAACGCGCCACCGTCGTTGTTGATCGACGACCACGTGGCGTACAGGGCGGTGCGCTTCGACAGGTTGTAGTCCACGCCCAGCGCCCATTGCGAGGCGTCGACGTTGTCCAGCAGGTCCTTGCCGTTGGTGCCGCCGTAGCTGGCCTTGAAGTTCCACTGGCCGAACGGCGCCGTGACACCCACATACCAGTTCTGGCGGCCGGCCGAGTTGTTGTTGCCGTCAGCCGAGATGTCGCTGAAGAAGCCCGACAGCTTCATGAAACCGAAGTTCCACGAACCACCGATGTTCCAGTTGTCCAAGTCGATATTGCTGCTGATCTCGGTCTGGCCATAGGCGAAAGCGACGTCAAAAGGACCGGCGGCGTAGCCAATGCGGCCACCCCAGTACTTGTTGCCAACAGAACCCTCGCCGGCGGCGACTTGAAGTTGACCATACAGGCCCGGGCCGAACACGCCGCCCGGAAGGATGTACTGCACCATGTTGTTGGCGCGGACCAGCGTGCCATAGGTGGTACCCGCCAGAGCGGCCTGAAGATCGCCGCCCAGTGCCAGGTTGGTGGCGGAGCCGACGCCGTTGGTGCCGAACGGGTCGAACACCGTCCAGCTCCAGAACGTCGCGGTGTAGTCGCGGCCAAGGCGCAGTTCGCCCCATTGATTCGAAAGGCTGACGGTCGAACGGCGGTTGAAGAGCAACTGGTTTTCAGTGCCACTGCCCCAGTTGCCGTTGGTGTTGCTCCGACCGGTATCGGCTGCGATGCCCATTTCGAGCCAGAAACCGGCCTTCAGGCCGCCACCCAGATCTTCGATGCCACGGAAACCGAGGCGGCTGCTGGACATGCCGTCGGTGCTCATCCCATAGACTCGTTCGTTATTGCTGACGGTCTGCACGTTCAGGTCGACCACACCGAACATGGTCACCGACGACTGCGCCGAAGCCACACCAGCAAATGCGCCGAGGACGGCAAGAGCGAGAACAGATTTTTTCATTGCAACTTTCTCCTAGGTTAATGACGAAGACCTGATCGATTCGCGGTTTGCGGGGTGATCAGACCTAACCCCTCATCGGAAGTTAATGCATTGCACCAGACCGCCGCCCGGCTGGCAAAGGTTTGCGAACCAAAGGCCATTGTTTTGTTGTCTGGGCACAACGAGGATGCGGCGCCCAGGCAGCGGGCGCCATTTCGGCAGATAGGGCAAGAAGCGTGCCGCAGTTTGACGCAAGCCGGGTCGGCCGCCACGGAGCACCGCGGATAATGATTGCCAGATGCAAGAGCCCATGGAGTGAGGTGACAGATGTCGCGCGTGGATCAGGTCCTGTCGTGCGCCGATAACGCGCTGCGCACCCTTGCCGGTGCCCATGTCGCCTCGCGCGGCAGCCCAGCGTCCGATGCCGACGGCGATGCCGCCCTGACGCCGCAACAGCGCCGCCTGTCTGCGGCCCTGATGCGGGTGAACCATGTCGGCGAAGTCTGCGCGCAGGCACTCTACAACGCCCAGTCGCTGACCACGGACGATACGCGCCTGCAACGCCAGTTCGACATGGCCGCGCGCGAGGAGTCCGATCACCTGGCGTGGACACAGCGCCGGCTGAAGGAACTTGACGACCGAACCAGCCTGCTCAACCCCCTGTGGTACGCCGGAGCGTTTGGCATCGGGCTGCTGGCCGGCAGGCTGGGCCCAGGCGTCAGCCTGGGCTTCGTGGCCGAGACCGAACGGCAGGTGGAGCAACACCTGCGAAGCCACCTCGATCGGCTTCCAGCTGCCGACCATGCCTCGCGCGCCATCGTGCAGCGCATGATGGAGGACGAAAGCCGACACGCGGCCGATGCACGCGCCGCCGGCGCCGTGGATCTGCCCGCCCCTGTCAAGTTGGCCATGCGCCTGGCCGCCAAGGTGATGACGAGAACTGCCCACCATGTCTGATGTTCCTTGCTTGACCTTGCGCCCGGTCGCCCGCCGGCGGATTCTGGGCGCCTTGCTCAGCGCTGGTCTGGGGCTGGCCGCAGGCTGTACCCAATTGCCGATTTCGTCGCCGTTCAAGGGCGCTGAACTGTCGAGCACGCCGCTTTTCGGGAAGTTCGTCTGGCGCGACCTGGTCACCGAGAACCCCGACGCCGTGAAGCCCTTCTATGCAGCGCTGTTCGGCTGGGAGTTCGAGGAGGGCCGCGCGCTCGGCGCGCCATACACCCTGGTCAAGTCCGGGGGCCAATATATCGCCGGCATCAGCAAGACGCGACGTCCGCAGCCCGACCAACCGGTGTCGCAGTGGCTGAGCTTCATGTCGGTGCCTGATGTCGACCGGGCCGCCGAGCAGACCCGTACGGCCGGGGGCAGCGTGGTCGCCGGCCCGCTGGACCTGCCCAACGTCGGCCGCGGCGCCGTGGTGCTCGACCCCGATGGTGCGCCACTGGGGCTGCTACGCAGCAGCCTCGGCGACCCGGCCGACATGCCCACGCCGGCGCTGAACCGCTTCCTGTGGACCGAGCATCTGTCGCGCGACCCCCAGGCCAGCGCCGAGTTCTATGCCTCGCTGGTGGGTTTCGAGGTGCGCAAGACCGACTTCGGCGGCAAGCCCTATTGGGTGCTGGTCAAGGGCCGTGAGCGCGCCGGCCTGTTGCGCAACCCGATCGCGGTGGACCGCCCCATCTGGCTGGCCTATGTGCGGGTAGCCGACCCGGCTGCATCGGCCGCCCGCGCCGCACAACTGGGTGGGCGCATCCTGCTCGCGCCACGCGCCGACCTGCGCAACGGCACCCTCGCGCTGATCGCCGACCCGACCGGCGCCGTGCTGGCGCTGCAGAAGTGGCCCCTTTGAACCCGGAGGCACCGTCATGAGCCCAATTTCCTGGCGCCGCGCAGCGAGCGTGGCTTTGCTTTGCGCCAGTGCGCTGCTGAGCAGTTGCGAAGACAGCTCCGGCGTGGGCTTCAGCGTCGGCCTGCCCACCAACTACGGCAGCATGGAGCTGGGCATGGCCACCACCAACTGGGTGGGCGGGCCGTTCTGGTAGGTCTGGGTCCAGGCCGGCGGCTAGCGGCCGCTCGACGCATTCATGCAGGCCTGGATCATGGTCTGGGACCCGGGGCCCGAGGTGAGCCCGTCGCTGCCGAAGGACACCTGGAACCACTGGCACTCGATGTTCTGGAAGTGGTAGGACCAGACTTCGACCCCCTGACGGCCCACCACACTGACATCGCTGGGCCGGCCCAGGGTCATCAGCACCTGCTCGCGGGTCATGCCTGGGGCGATGTTGCCGAAGTTGGTTTCGTTCAGCACTTGCACCCACTGGATCAACCGGCCCGCGGCATCGACGTCGAGCATGTAGGTGCGCGGCCCGTTGCCGCGGAACTCCATCCGCTTGCCACCGCCGGGCAGCGCATAGGTGGCCACGGGCGTGCCCATCTGCGCGCGGATCTCCTCGGCCGATGCGCCGGGCTTCAGTCCATCGGGGCTGGCTGCGCAACCTGCCAGCGCCAGGACGGCAGCCAGGCACAGAGCGTTGAGGAGTTTCATGCGCGAAGCCTTGATCAGCCTTCGACGATGTCGAAGCCGGTGCTCATCTGCGCGGTCTTGCCGATCATGGCGCTGGCCGAGCAGTACTTGTCATGCGACAGCTGGATGGCCCGCGACACGGCGGCCTCGCTCAGCCCCTTGCCGCTGACCGTGAAATGCATATGGATGCGCGTGAAGACCTTCGGGTCGGCCTCGGCGCGGTCCGCGTCGATCTTCACCACGCAGCCGCTGACCTGCTGTCGCCCGCGCTTGAGGATCAGCACCACGTCATAGGCGGTGCAGCCCCCGGTGCCGGCCAGCACGGTTTCCATCGGCCGCGGCGCCAGGTTGCGGCCGCCGCCCTCAACGGCACCGTCCATCGCCAGCAAATGGCCGCTGCCGGTTTCGGCCACAAAGGCCATGCCGGCGTCGCTTTGCCAGCGCACGGTGCATTCCATGTCGATCGCACTCCCTGATGGACCCCGGCGCGATGCGCCAATTCGGCGCCGGCCGCCGTCTCGATGGGCCGAAATTGTGCATGAGCGCACGCCTGTCTGGAGGCGCCTCCCTAGTTCGTCCTGGATGCAACAGGGCCATGTTGCGACGCAGCATTCCGACTGCTAGACTGCTTTGCATTGGGAAACGGTTCCCTGCAGCTTGTCTCCTCCACCTTCCGAAAGGGTGGATTCAGCCCAAGGCAGCAATGCCTTGGGCTCTTTTCTTTTGGGCAGGGCGCACACGGTCACAGCCGTATCATCCGGCTCCCCGAACCCGGCGCCCGGGCTGCGTGGCCGCGATGATCGCGTCCGCCGCATGCCCCGAGGCCGCCTTCGCCCGCGAAGCACGCCTTGAAGAATGTCCCACCGAAGCCGGCGCCCGCGCGCCGCCGCGGCCAGCCCGACCTGTCGGGTTATCTGCAGAAGATTCTCAACGCCCGCGTCTACGACGTGGCCACGGAAACCGCGCTCGAACCGGCGCGCAACCTGTCCCGCCGCCTGGGCAACCACGTGCTGCTCAAGCGCGAGGATCAGCAGTCGGTGTTCAGCTTCAAGCTGCGTGGTGCGTACAACAAGATGGCCCATCTGCCGGCCGATCAACTGGCTCGCGGCGTCATCTGCGCCTCGGCCGGCAACCATGCGCAGGGCGTGGCGCTGAGCGCGCGCCGGCTCGGCTGCAAGGCGGTGATCGTCATGCCGGTGACCACGCCGCGTCTCAAGGTCGACGCGGTGCATGCGCTGGGGGCGGAGGTG
Source organism: uncultured Pseudomonadota bacterium (assembly GCA_963758955.1). GTDB lineage: Bacteria > Pseudomonadota > Gammaproteobacteria > Burkholderiales > Burkholderiaceae_C > Rubrivivax. Next base: position 246,546 of record CAVWXO010000023.1, on the reverse strand, counting down.
GTGCTGCACGGCGACAGCTATTCCGATGCCTATGTGCACGCGCTGGAACTCGAGAAGTCCCAGGGCCTGAGCTTCGTGCACCCCTTCGACGACCCGGACGTGATTGCCGGACAGGGCACGATCGCGATGGAGATCCTGCGCCAGCACCAGGGGACCATCGATGCGGTGTTCGTGGCCATCGGCGGCGGCGGCCTGATTTCCGGCGTGGCCGCCTACATCAAGGCCGTGCGTCCGCAGATCAAGGTCATCGGCGTGCAAACCGTCGACTCCGACGCCATGCTGCGCTCGGTGCGCGCCGGCAAGCGCGTGGCGCTGGCGGATGTCGGACTGTTCGCGGACGGCACCGCGGTCAAGCAGGTCGGTGTCGAAACCTTTCGCCTGGCGCGCGCGCTGGTCGACGACTATGTGGTGGTCGACACCGACGCGGTGTGCGCCGCCATCAAGGACGTTTTCCAGGACACGCGCAGCATCCTCGAACCCTCGGGCGCGATGGGCGTGGCGGCCATGAAGCAGTACGCCGAGACGCACAAGCTCAAGGGCCAGACCTTCGTTGCCATCACCTGTGGCGCCAACATGAACTTCGACCGTCTGCGCTTCGTCGCCGAGCGCGCCGAGTTCGGCGAGCAGCGCGAAGCACTGTTCGCGGTGACGATCCCGGAAGAACGCGGCTCCTTCAAGCGCTTCTGCGAACTGATCGGCCCGCGCGCGGTGACCGAGTTCAACTACCGCATTGCAGACACGAACGTGGCACATGTGTTCGTCGGCATCGCCATCGCGCGGCGCGACGAGGCAGGCCGCATTGCACGCAGCTTCGAGCGCCATGCCTTCGCCACGGTGGACCTCACCGACGACGAACTGGCGAAGGAGCATGTACGCCACATGGTCGGCGGGCACTCGGAACTGGCGCGCGACGAGCGACTGTTTCGCTTCGTCTTCCCGGAGCGCCCGGGCGCGCTGATGCGCTTCCTGGCAACCATGCACCCGGGCTGGAATATCAGTCTGTTCCACTACCGCAACCAGGGCGCGGACTACGGCCGCATCCTTGTCGGCATCCAGGTACCCAAGTCCGACGAACGTGCCTTCAAGTCCTTCCTGGAAACCCTCGCCTATCCCTACGTGGAGGAATCGGCCAACCCGGTGTACCGGCTGTTCCTGCGCTGATGACTGGCGGGCTCAGGCTCTACACTGGCGCGCATGGCCGCCAGTCGCTCGCTCATCGCCCCGACCTCGAACCCGCTCCTCGAGCGCTCCTTGCTGGAAAAGCTGTCGCGCCGGGCCGAGGCGACGGGCAGCCTCGGCGAACTGGAACCGCTGGCAGTGCGCCTGGGGTTGATGCAGAACACGCTGAAGCCGCGCTTTCGCGACCCGCAACTGGTGGTCTTCGCATCGGATCACGGTATCGCCGTCGATCGAATTGATATCGCGGCCAGGCACCGGACCATCGAGCAGGTGCAGCATGCCCTGAGTGGCCAGCTGCCGCTGGCGGTGTTCGCGCGCATCCAGCAGATCGCACTGACCGTCGTCGACTGTGGTGTGGCCGAGGACATTGCCGCGCACGATCGGCTGCTGATGCGCAAGATCGCACATGGCACACGCAATGCGCGCATCAGCGGCGCGATGACACTCGACCAGGCCCATGCCGCGATGCGCGCCGGCATGGAGATCGGCGACACATTGCGTGGCAACGTGCTCATGTGCGCAGGCATAGGCGTGGGCTCCCATCTCAGTTCCGCACTGGTGCTGTCGCGGATCACCGATGCGCCGCTGGAGGAACTTCTGGTCTCCGGCCCGGACGTGGACTCGGCAACGTTGTCGCACCTGATGGGCGTCGCGCAGAATGCCATGGCCCGGCATCGCGAGCTGAACGAGCCGGTTGAGGTGCTGGCAGCACTCGGCGGCTTCGAGATCGCAATGATGGTCGGCGCGATGTTGGTGGCGACCAGCAAACGCCACTTGCTGATGATCGACGGGATGGCAGCCTGCGCGGCGCTGATGTTGGCCTCGCGCATTGCCACACCGGTTACCGACTACTGTGTGTTCTGCCGCAGCCATCGCCATCGCGGACTGGACAAGGCGTTGCACCTGTTCCGCGCCTCGGCGCTGCTCGAACTGGGAATGGACAGCAGCGACGGCACTGGCGCTACCCTGGCCTGGCCGCTGGTACGCAGCGCTGCCGCGCTGCTGACCGAGGTCACCGACGGCGAAGATCCCGGGCCGTCACACCCAACGCCGATGGTCGACCATGCAACCTCCACCACCTAGGTGCAGCGCCCTGGAAGTCCCATCCCAGGTCGAACGGCCAGAGTGTGTCTGGCCCCTTGCCTGCTAGGTGGGTGGCCTGCCGTCGAGGGTAGGAGGTCGGCCCCCGCCCGTGGGGGGCGTGTAGGTGGGCCGGTTTCCCGGTTCCAGCTGTGGCTCGGACTCGTCGGCATCTGCGCTCGCAGGAGACGGCGGCACCGGCACGACTGCAGGCTGCGGCGCTTGGCGCGGCGGGACAATCTGCGCCCGTGGCACCGGACTGGCCTGAGTCGAACCTTGTAGCGTGCCAGTGCTTGGCGGTGGGAGGGCGGGCAGTTCGAGCGCCAGCTGCGGCGGCTGCCCCCTCGGCCCCAGCGATGCTCCCCGCGGATGAACCGCCAGGAGCATCAATTCGCCATCGACAGGCGTTCCCACGCGATAGGCCTTGGGCGGCTTGCCATCGGTAGCGATCAGCGCCAAGCCTTCGCCATTCGCGTTTGCCGGGCGCGGCGCGACCACCCCAATCAGTCGGAAGCGGGCATCGACCTGAGCTTGCGGAACCGCATCCACAGTCGGCTGTGGCGGTGGTGCATCCTGTCCAAAGACTCGCCGAAGGTCCCCATGGAAGCTGCCGGCTGCAGACACGACAGTTGCAAATTCGGGCGCCCCGATGGGCTTAGAACTGAAGCGCAGCGCCCAGAACACGATGCTGGCCGCAACTGCGGCCCAGATCACGAATGCGGCGACGCGCGACACCATCTGCCGATTATCATGCACGGTGACTCCCCGAATTCGACTTTCATGATGCTCAGATCCTACCGGCCCGCGGCAATCGTGCGTGGCTTCACGCTCATCGAGTTGATGGTGGTGTTGGTCATCATTGGCGTGCTGGCGGCACTGATCGTGCCGAACGTGCTCGACCGGGCGGACGATGCCAGGGTGACCGCAGCCCGAACCGACGTCCACAACCTGGTTCAGGCGCTGAAGCTCTACAAGCTGGACAACCAACGCTTTCCCAGTGCGGATCAGGGCCTGGACGCGCTGGTTCGCAAGCCGTCGGTGGGTGTGCTGCCGCCGAACTGGAAGCCCTACCTCGACAAGTTGCCCAACGACCCCTGGGGCCGCCCCTACCAGTACGTCAACCCCGGCGTGAAGGGCGAGATTGATGTGTTTAGCTTCGGTGCTGATGGCTCGGCTGGCGGCGACGGCAGCAACGCCGATATCGGCTCCTGGCAGTAGCCGGCACGCCATTGCGTATCGCGGCGTGCGCCGCGGTTTTACGCTGATCGAGTTGATGATCGTGGTCGCGCTGATCGCGGTCGCCGCCGGCGTGGTCAGCCTGGCACTGCGCGACCCGGCCAGCACCCGGCTCCAGACCGAGGCCCAGCGGCTCGGTGCCCTGCTTGAATCGGCACGTGCAGAAGCGCGTGGAGCTGGGCTCGCGGTCACCTGGGTCCCCGCGGCAGCGGGCGAGGAGGTTCATTTCCGCTTCCTGCTGGTGTCTGGTGCCAAGACCGTACCGATGGCCAAACCCACACGCTGGCTCGATGCTGCGGTCAAGGCCGAGATCGTGGGCGCATCGGTCGTCCAGCTCGGGCCGGAGCCGCTGATCGGCGCGCAGCGCATCGTGCTGAGGCTGGCGGACCAGCGCGTGGAACTCGCCACCGATGGGTTGGGCCCCTTCGCCGTCGTCAACGACGAGGCCAAGCCATGACCCGCGCGACGCGCGGGTTCACGCTTGTCGAGGTCCTGGTGGCTGTGGCAGTGATCGCCATTGCGCTGGGGGCCGGCCTACGTGCCGCAGGCGTGCTGATAGACAACTCGCAGCGGCTGTCGGACGTGATCTCGGCGCAATGGTGCGCCGAGAACCATCTGGTCGGCCTGAAGCTGACGAAGCAGTATCCGGGCATTGGCGACAGCGAGTTCACATGCGATCAACTCGGCCGGCGATACGTTGGCCGCTCGACGGTCGCAGGCACCCAGTATGCCGATCTGCGACTGGTCGATGCCACGGTCAGTGACGACACCGGTCGGCTGTTGGTGCGCCTGACCACCTTGCTGTCGAGGCCCTGACGGCATGCGCAGGACACTCGCCACCCCGGGCTCTCGGCTCAGCCGCGGCTTCACGCTGGTGGAAGTGCTCGTCGCGTTGACGATCATGGCGGTACTGAGCACCATGGCGTGGCGTGGCATCGACGGCATCGTGCGGGCGCGCGACATCAGCCAGGAGCGACTGGACCGCAGCCTGCGGCTGAATACGGTCATGGCCCAGTGGGACCAGGATCTCCTTGCCCTGTTCCAGACCCCAGCCGTGCCGCACCTGTCCTTCGATGGCAGCAGCTTGCGCCTGGTGCGCCGTGCGCCTCAGGGCGTGCAACTGGTGGCTTGGTCCCATGAGGGCACCCAATGGCTGCGCTGGGCTGGCCCGGTGGTCACCCGCGCCGCCGATCTGCAGGACAGCTGGATGCGCAGCCAACAGTTGCTGGGCAATGACCGTGGGCAATTGGTGCTGCTTGATGGCGTGACGGATGTCCAGGTTCAATTCTTTCGCGACAACGGCTGGTCGAATCCCCAGTCCAGCGGTGACGTGGTACCGGCGACGACAGGCGGCGGTACCCAGCAACGCGAGGCATCGCTCTACGGTGTGCGGCTCGTCCTGGCCTTTGGCGAACAGCGCCTGACGCGGGACGTATCACTACCGCTCAGGCAGCCATGATTCGACGTCGCCATGGCCAACGCGGTGCCGCCCTTCTCGTGGCGATGGTCGTACTGACGCTGGTCAGCACCCTTGCCGCAGGCATGATCTGGCAACAGGCAAGAGCCATAGAGGTCGAGAGCGCCGAACGGACTCGTGCGCAAGCGGCCTGGATACTCACTGGCGCGCTCGATCTGGGCCGAGTGCTTCTCCGTCTGGATGCACGCACGCCAGGGGCTGATCACCTCAACGAGGTATGGGCGACCCAACTGGAAGAAGCCTCGCTGTCGAGCCTGCTGGCGCAGGACCGCAACAACAATGTCGAAGGCGCTCCGGAAGCATTCCTGCGTGGCAGGATTCGCGACGCGCAGGACCGCTACAACCTGCGCAATCTGGTGGACCCTGCGACAAAGAAGCTCGTCGCAGCTGAAGTCGCGGCGCTGACACGCTTGTGCGAGACCGCATCGGTCGCACCCGAGACCGCGCAGACCATTGCCAATGGCTTGCGCGCCGCGTTGCAGGCCGAGGCCCCCGGCGAAGGAGACGCCGAGGCCGGCGCCATGTTAATGCCACAGTCCGTCGACCAGTTGGTCTGGTTCGGACTGGACGAGACAACGGTTCGACGGCTGCGGCCCTATGTGGACCTGCTTCCGGAACCCACACCGCTGAACATCAACACCGCTTCGGCCGAGGTGCTGGCCGGGGTCATCGCCGGCCTGGACTTGGGTAGCGCCAAGCGCATCGTCACTCGGCGGCCGTTCAAGGCGTTGCAGGACGCGCGCGGAGACATCCAGAGTGAAGGCGCGCTGGATGTCAAGCGACTGAGTGTCAATTCGAACTTTTTCGAGATCTCGGGCCGATTGCGAATGGAGGGACGCGTGCTGGAGGAACGTCTGCTGGTACAGCGCCAGAATCGCCAGGTAGTGGCCCTGGCGCGTTGGCGCCAGAGCGTGCTGCCGGGCCAGGACTGAAAGCTGCAACGCATTGTTTCAGTGCTGCGAACAGCCTACAGAAAGCCCAGCTAAGTCTTTGATTTACATGGTCCACTTGTTGATATAAACGGGTGGACACGCTAGCCTAGACGACCCATGTCCGTTCTTGTGATCCTGATTCCGCAACGCGCGCGCCTGGGTGCGCGCGCCGCGGAACGCACCGAAGCGAGCGATTCGTCGACTGGCGAGGGCTACGCTTACGTGCTCAGTGCCGATGGCCTGCAGGTCAGCAGCCAGGGGCAGGCGCAGGCTTCGCTGCTCCCGCGGGCCGACAACGTGGTGGCCGTGCTCGCCGACAGCGATGTCAGCTGGCAGCGCATCAGTCTTCCCAGGGCGCCGGCAGCCAAACTGCGTGCGGCGCTGGGTGGATTGCTTGAAGAGCAACTTCTCGACGACGACGAAGCAATGCACCTGGCACTGGCGCCCGACGCGCAGGCCGGCCAGCCGGCATGGGTGGCGGCGATGAACAAGGCCTGGCTGCGCAGCGAGTTGGACAAGCTGGAGAAGACGGGCCTGAGCATCGAGCGCGTCTTGCCGTCCAGTTGGCCCGGCGACGCGCCGCAAGGCCACTTCTACGACGCGCCCGGTGCACCCGCAGGCAATGCCCGCATGATGCTTTGCCATGCCGACGAGAACGGCCTGAGCCTGCTGCGCCTGGACGGGTCGCTGGCCAGAGCCCTGCTGCCGCACATGAACGAGCAGCAAACGCTGTGGACCGCCGAGCCGGCCGTGGCGTCCCCGGCCGAACGTTGGCTCGGCTCATCCGTGCGCGTGCAGACCGACGCAGAGCGTGCGCTGCAGGCGACACGTTCGCTTTGGAACCTGCGCCAGTTCGACCTGGCGCCACGGCATCGCGGCACGCTGGCCTTGCGCAACACCGTGCGGCAGCTGCTGAGCCCGGCCTGGCGACCGGTGCGGATTGGCCTGGCGACCTTGCTCGTGCTGCAGGTGGTGGGACTGAATGCCTGGGCCTGGCACCAGCGCCAGCAACTCGTCGAGCAGCGCGTGGCGCAGGAACAGCTGTTACGCGCCACCTTCCCCAATGTGCGGGCCGTGCTCGATGCTCCGCTGCAGATGCGCCGCGAGACCGAAGTGCTGCGCGCCGCCGCGGGGCGCGCCGGCGACAGCGATCTCGAAGCGCTGCTCGGCGCTGCCGCCTCGGCCTGGCCAGAAGGCCAGGGACCGGTGCAGACCCTGCGCTTCGAGCCCGGTCGACTGACTCTTTCGACACCCGGCTGGAGCGCTCAGCAACTGAGCCAGTTCCGCGAGCGCTTGCGCCCCGGCGGCTGGGCCGTCGAGAGCGCCGAAGGTCGAGTTTCGCTGAGCCGCGCCGCGGCGCCTGGAGCAAGCTCTTGAGCGCAGCCTCGCGCCTGGCCCTGCCCGCGCCGGTCAGCGAGCAATGGGGTGCGCTGCGCGCGCGCTGGTCGGGCCTGGGCCAGCGCGATCGACGCCTGGCGCAGCTGGCGCTGGCCGTGCTCGGCGCCTTCCTGGTGTGGGTCGTGGCGATCCAGCCGGCATGGCGCACGTTGCGCGATGCCCCGGCCCAGCGCGAGCAGCTCGACCTGCAATTGCAGGAGATGCGCACGCTCGCCACCGAGTCGCAGCAACTGCGCAGCGCCCCGGCGCTGAGCACCGAACAGTCGGCCGGGGCCCTGCGCGCCGCCAGCGAGCGCCTGGGCAACAAGGCCCGGCTGTCGCTGCAAGGCGAGCGCGCCGTGCTCACACTCAACGGCGTGAGCAGCGTCCAGCTGCGCGAATGGCTGGCCGAGGCTCGTAGCGGCGCGCGCGCTCGGCCCGTCGAGGCCCAGCTCAGCCGCGGCGCACAAGGTTTCAACGGCAGCATCGTGCTCAGCCTCGGAGCTGGCTCGTGATGGCGCTGAGCTGGCGCCCCTGGCGATCGGCACGTGTCGCCACGCGCTGGCCGGGCAGTGGCTTTGCCGAATCCACTCTGGCGCAGGCCGCATGGGAACGCACGCGAAAGGCCGTTGCCCGCTGGGGTTGGGCTGGGCTGGTGATCGGCGCGATCGTCGCCGTGGTCGCGTTCGCGCCAGCCACCTGGCTGGCCACTGCCGTGGCCGAGCGCACGCAGCACAAGTTTTTGCTGACCGACGCGCGCGGCACCGTCTGGAACGGCAGCGCCGTGCCGGTGCTGACGGGCGGCCAGGACAGTCGCAGCGCCACCATGCTGCCCGGGCGGATCCGTTGGACGATCGGCCTGCGGGGCTTGGCCCTCGAACTGCGCGTGCGCCAGCCTTGCTGCATCAACGACGAGATGGTGCTGCTGCTGCGGCCCGGCCTGGGACGCTTGTCGGTGCAATTGCTGCCGGGCGCAGGGCAGCTCGGCGAGTGGCCCGCGGCCTGGCTGGCCGGCCTGGGCGCGCCTTGGAACACGCTGCAACTCGGCGGCAGCCTGCGGCTTTCGACCAGCGGACTGACACTGGTCATGGCCGCGGGCCGCTGGACCGTGGTCGGACAGGCCGACTTGGAATTGTCCAACGTCGTTTCGCGCCTGACGACGCTGGACCGCCTGGGCAGCTATCGCGTTCATCTGGACGGTGCCGCCGACAGACCACCCGCATTCACGTTCAACACGCTGGACGGTGCCCTGCTGCTCAGCGGCAGCGGCCAGTGGACCGGCTCGCAACTGCGTTTTCGCGGCGAAGCGCGGGCGGCGCCGGGCGCCGAGCGCGAACTGGACAACCTGCTGAACTTTTTAGGCCGGCGCCAGGGTGCGCTGTCCCTCATTTCGATCGGATGACCATGACTGAGCGCCGACCTTCGCTGCCGACGCACCCACCCGCGGCTCGCATGCTTCGCCTGGGTTGCCTGGCAATGGCCGCCCTGCTGGCCTGCGGCCAGCCGCTGCAGGCGCAGACCGGTGGAGAGTCACCGGCTCGGCCGCGCAATGCGAATGCGCCGGCCGGGCACAGCCCAGCGCTGAAATCGCGCGCGCCCGTGACGGTGAACTTCGTCAATGCCGATGTCGAGGCTGTGACACGGGCCATGGCCACGATGATCGAGCGCCAGATCGCGCTCGACCCGCGCGTCAAGGGCACGATGACGCTGTACAGCGACCAGCCGCTGACGGTGCGCGAAGCCTACCTGAACTATCTGTCGGCGCTGCGCGGCCTGGGCTTCACGATGGTGGAAAACGGCGGACTGCTGAAGGTGGTGCCCGAGGCGGAGGCCAAGCTGCAGACCGGCACGGTCTCAGTGGGCACACCTGCGGTGCGCGGTGACCAGATCATCACGCAGATCTTCCAGCTCAACCACGAGAGCCCGAACAACCTGGTGGCGGTCTTGCGCCCGCTGATCAGCGCCAACAACACCATCAACGCCAGCCTGGGCAACAACTCGCTGATCATCACCGACTACGCCGACAACCTGCAGCGCATCGCCAAGATCATCGCCGCGCTCGACCAGCCGGCCAGCAGCGACACGGACGTGGTGACGCTGAAGCATGCAGTGGCCAGTGACCTGGCTCCCATGGTGCAACGATTGGCCGACGGCGGCGGTGGGACGGCAACGCAGCCGGGCCTGCCAGCGGCCAGCGGCGGTCTGACCGTGTTGGTCGATCCACGCAGCAACTCGCTGATTCTGCGGGCGCCGAACCCGGCGCGGCTGGCGATTGCTCGTTCGATCATCACCAAGCTCGACCAGCCGACCCAGGGAGGCAACGTAGCCGGCAACATCTGGGTGGTGTACCTGAAGAATGCCGACGCGGTGAAGCTGGCCGCGGTGCTGCGTGCCGCCTTCACGTCCAGTGCCTCGAGTGGCGCTTCGGGGGGCGTGGCGGGTACGACCCAACAGCCGGCGCGCGTGGCCGATGCAGCCAATGCGGGCACGCCAGCCTCCACACCGGTGGCGGCGTCTGCCAGCCCGTCGACCGGTGGCTTCATCCAGGCCGACCCGGCCACCAACTCGCTGATCATCACCGCGGCCGAGCCGCTGTACCGGCAGCTGCGCAACGTCATCGACCAGCTCGATTCGCGCCGCGCGCAGATCTACATCGAGACGCTGATCGTCAAGGTCGATGCCGACAAGGCGGCCGACATCGGCATCCAGTGGCAGGCCATCTCGGGCAATCAGAACAGTGCCACCAACTATGTCGGCGGCACCAACTACACCGGTGCCGACAACATCGTCAACCTGACCACCGCCATCAACCAGGGGCGCACCGGGCTGGCCTCGCTGGCGATTCCGGCCGGCCTGAACTTCGGCATCCTGCAGAAGGTGGGCGACCTGTGGAACATCGGCGCGCTGGCGCGGTTCCTCGAATCCAAAGCCAACGCCAACATCCTGGCCACGCCGAACATGGTGGCGCTGGACAACGAGGAGGCGAAGATCGTCGTCGGCCAGAACGTGCCCTTCATCACCGGCTCATTCACCACCAACACCTCGGGCTCGAACAACCCCTTCCAGACCATCGAGCGCAAGGACGTGGGCCTGACGCTGCGCATCAAGTCGCAGATCGGCGAGCGCGGCACGATCCGGCTGGTCATCTACCAGGAGGATTCGCGGGTCGTGCCCTCGAGCCGTTCGTCGCCACAGGGGCTGACCACCGACAAGAGCGCGATCGAGACCACGGTGGTGGTCGACGACGGCCAGATCATGGTGCTGGGCGGGCTGCTGAAGGACGAATACGGCGGCAGCGTGCAGCAGGTGCCCTTCCTCGGCGATCTGCCGCTGGTCGGCCCGCTTTTCCGCACCGACAGCCGAACCCGCACCAAGAGCAACCTGATGGTCTTCCTGCGGCCGATGATCATTCGCAACCAGGAAGACCTGAACGCGCTGTCGATGGACCGCTACGACCTGATTCGCGCGGCACAGCAAGGCGTGGGCCAGCCGCGGCAGAGCGTGATCATGCCCATCAATGACGCACCGGTGGCACCGCAGGCGCCGACGCCGACGCCCGGCACGCCATTCCGCAACGGCGAGGTGCCACGGCCGCTGTCCTGGCCGGATCCATTGCCGGCGAGGCCCGCGTCGGCACCGGCCGGCGCCGTGCCGCCACCTGCCGAACCCGCCGGCTCGGCCCCATCCCCGACAACGAACTGAGGCCGCATGGGCACGCGCCATCCCTTGCCCTATGCCTTTGCCAAGGCGAACACGCTGTTGCTCGAGGACGACGGCTCTCAGCTGGTACTGTGGGTGGCCGAGACCACGCCGCCAGGGGCGCTGTCCGAGGTCAATCGGCTGTTCGACGTCGACGGCTTCGAGCGCGAGCCGGCCTCGACCCTGGTCAACCGCATCGCCGTGGCCTATGCCGGCGCCGAGTCGAGCGCCGCCACCGTGGTCGGCGAGGTGGAAAGCGCCGTCGACCTGAGCCGGTTGATGCAGGACCTGCCGGCGGTGGAAGACCTGCTCGAAGCCAGCAACGATGCACCGATCATCCGCATGCTTAACGCGTTGCTGACGCAGGCGGTCAAGGATGGCGCCAGCGACATCCACATCGAACCCTACGAGCGCAGCAGCGCGGTGCGCTTCCGCGTCGACGGCACGCTGCGCGAGGTGGTGCAGCCGAACCGCGCGCTGCATGCGGCGCTGATCAGCCGGCTGAAGATCATGGCCGAGCTCGACATCTCCGAAAAGCGCCTGCCTCAGGATGGACGCATCAGCCTGCGCGTCGGCGGCCGCGCCATCGACGTGCGCGTGTCCACGCTGGCCAGCGCGCACGGCGAGCGTGCCGTGCTGCGCCTGCTGGACAAGAGCGAATCGCGCTTCACGCTCGAGGGCCTGGGCATGAGCGGCGACGTGCTCAAGTCCTTCGACCGGCTGGTGCGCCAGCCGCACGGCATCGTGCTGGTCACCGGGCCCACCGGCTCGGGCAAGACCACCACGCTGTATGCCTCGCTGGGCCGCATTGACACCAGCACCACCAACTTGCTGACGGTCGAGGACCCGATCGAGTATGAGCTGCCCGGCATCGGCCAGACCCAGGTCAACCCGAAGATCGACCTCACTTTCGCCAAGGCGCTGCGCGCCATCCTGCGCCAGGACCCGGACGTGATCATGATCGGCGAGATCCGCGACTACGAGACTGCGTCCATCGCCATCCAGGCGTCGCTCACCGGCCACCTGGTGCTGGCCACGCTGCACACCAACGACGCCCCCAGTGCGGTGACGCGCCTCACCGACATGGGCGTCGAGCCCTTCCTGCTGAGTTCGTCGCTGCTGGGCGTGCTGGCGCAGCGCCTGGTGCGCAAGCTGTGCGTGCACTGCCGCCGCCAGGACGAGCGCGGCCGCTGGCACCCGGTGGGCTGCGAGCACTGCATGCACACCGGTTACAAGGGCCGCACCGGCGTGTACGAGCTGATGGTCGCCGACGAGAAGGTGCGCGCGCTGATCCACAACCGCGCTGCCGAGAGCCAGCTCTTCGTGGCCGCCGAAGCCGCCGGGTTGCGCTCGATGCGCGAGGATGGCCAGCGCCTCATCGACGAGGGCATCACCTCGCCCGAAGAAGTGATGAGCGTGACGCGCGACTGATGAGGCCCCCAAGCTCACTGCGTTCGCTGCCCCCCGAGCGGGCGCTCAGTACCTTCGGAACGGCCGGGCGGAACTGAGATGCCCGCATTCAAGTTCGAGGCGCTGGACGCCGCCGGCAAGGCCAGCAGCGGCCTGCTCGAGGCCGAGAATGCCAAGGCGGCACGCTCGCAGTTGCGTGCCCAGGCACTGGTGCCACTGGCCGTCACGCCGGTGCAGGCTGGCAGCGCCGGCCAAAGTGCCACCAACCGCTTCTCGCGCCGCGTCTTCGACAACACCTCGCTGGCGGTGTGGACGCGGCAGATGGCCGGGCTGGTCGGGGCCGGGCTGCCGCTGGAGCGTGCCCTCACGGCGCTGGCCGACGAATCCGAGAACCCGCGTCAGCGCGAGTTGATCGCCCACCTGCGCAGCGAGGTCAATGCCGGCTCGCCCTTTGCACGCGCGCTGTCCGGCGCGCCGCGCGAGTTCGACGAGGTCTACTGCGCGGTGGTCGCCGCCGGCGAGCAGAGCGGCGCGCTCGGCGCGGTGCTGGAAAAGCTGGCCGACGACCTGGAGGAACGCCAGGCGCTGCGCGCCAAGCTGCTGGGCGCGATGCTCTACCCGGCCATCGTCTCGTTGATCGCCATCGTCATCGTCATCTTCCTGGTCACCTATGTGGTGCCGCAGGTGGCGTCGGTGTTCACCAGTTCGAAGCGTGCGCTGCCCGGACTGACCGTGGCCATGCTGGCCATCAGTGCCTTCGTGCGCAGCTACGGTTGGCTGATGCTGGGCGTCATGGCCGCCGGCATCGGCGGCTTCGTCACACTGCGCCGCAACCCGGCGTTTCGCGAGCGCAGCGACGCGGCCCTGCTCAATCTGCCGCTGGTCGGCCGGCTGGCGCGCGGCTACAACGCCGCTCGCTTTTCCAGCACGCTGGCCATGCTGGCGGCCGCCGGCGTGCCGATCCTGAAGGCGCTGCAGGCCGCGGCCGAAACGCTGGGCAACCGCGCCATGCGCGCCGACGCGATGGATGCGCTGGTGCAGGTGCGCGAAGGCGCGCCGCTGGCCTCGGCCATGGCCGCGAAGAAGCGCTTTCCCGGGCTGCTGGCAATGTTTGCACGGCTGGGCGAGCAGACCGGCCAGCTGCCGGTGATGCTGGGCCGCGCCGCCACCCAGCTCAGCGCCGAGGTGCAGCGCCGCGCGATGGCGTTGGCCACCATCCTGGAGCCGCTGCTGATCGTCGTCATGGGCGTGGTGGTGATGCTGATCGTGCTGGCCGTGCTGCTGCCGATCATCCAGCTGAACACCTGGGTCAAGTAGCACTCCATGCAAGCGGCTGCTGCCACACCCTTGACCCGGTGGAAGGCAGGTTAATTCCCGATCTCTGCGGGGCATGTTGTTTGCTTGAATGCATTCAAGCGTCCCAACCTGCATGGAGGTCCTGACATGAGCAGTGGCAACGATCTGGTTCCGATGGCCGCCGCAACGGCGCAGATCCCGATCGCTCAGATGCGAAACGTGTACCGCCTGGGCGATGTCGAGAAGCGCCTGGACAAACTGCCCGCCCGGGAACACGAGACGCTGCGCGCCACTTACGAACGCATGCTGGAAAAGGGCCCGGAGCGCTTCCAGGTCAAGCCGTCTGGCCTGCCGGCGATGGAGCACCTGTACGACGAGCTGCCGAATTTCACCGAGGTGCTCGACGACCTGAAGCGTCAGCTGGCGCTGTGCACCGACAGCCGCGACGCGCTGGAGATCACGCCGATGCTGCTGCTCGGCCCGCCGGGCATCGGCAAGACCCATTTCGCCCGGCGCGTGTCGCAATTGCTGGGCACCGGGCTGGGCTTCATCTCGATGAGCTCGCTCACCGCCGGCTGGGTGCTCAGCGGTGCGTCCAGCCAGTGGAAGGGCGCCCGTCCGGGCAAGATCTTCGAGACGCTGGTCGACGGCGCCTATGCCAACCCGGTGATGGTGGTCGACGAGATCGACAAGGCGCGCGGCGAACATGCCTACGATCCGCTGGGTGCGCTGTATGGCCTGCTCGAACACGACACCGCCGGGATGTTCACCGACGAGTTCGCCGAAGTCTCCATCGACGCCAGCCAGGTCATCTGGGTGGCCACCGCCAACGACGACCGCGCCATTCCCGAGCCGATCCTGAACCGCATGAACGTCTTCGAGGTGCGCTCGCCCGACCGCGATGCGGCGCGCACCATCGCGCTGCGCCTGTACCGCAGCATCCGCGCCGAACACGACTGGGGTCGCCGCTTCGACGACGAGCCGCCACAGGACGTGCTCGACCGCCTCGGCAGCATGGCACCGCGCGAAATGCGCCGCGCCTGGATGACGGCCTTCGGCAACGCCCGGCTCGAAGGCCGTGCCGCGCTGTCTCTGGACGACCTGCCGGACAGCGCGGCGCGGCGCATGCCCATCGGCTTCACCAACTGAAGCCACGGCCCCGTGAGGCGCGGGAGTTCGCCACGGCCACCAAAGTGCTGGCGGCCAACCAGGGGCTCTAAAACGGCTTCCTCGCCGCCGGGCTGTTCTGGGGGTTGAGCCTGGGTGAGGCGGGGCTGGGGGTGAAGGTGTTCTTTCTGGCCTGCTTGCTCGTTGCCGGGATGTATGGCGCGGCCACTGCCAGCCGCAAGATCCTGTTCATCCAGGCGCTGCCGGCGGCGGTCGGCCTGCTGCTGCTGGGGCTGGCCCACGGCTGATTTCGGGCTGGGTCGAATGGGTCACAATCCCGCGCGACGGAAAGGGACTTCATGAGACACCTGATCTCCAGATTCTTTGCGACCTTGCTGGCGCTGTCGCTGGCGATGCCCGGCTGGGCGCAGACCGAGCCGCCCACCTACAGCAATGAGCAGCTCGACCAATTGCTGGCGCCGGTGGCGCTGTATCCAGATTCGCTGCTCACCCAGTTGCTGATGGCCGCCACCTACCCGGCCCAGGTGGCCGAGGCGGTGACCTGGTCGGCCGCGCACCCCAACGACAAGGGCGACGCGGCCGTGACGAAGGCCGAGAGCCAGGGCTGGGAACCGAGCGTGACCTCGCTGGTCGCCTTCCCGCAAGTGCTGGCCACGATGGGCCAGAAGCCCGAATGGGTGCAGGATCTGGGCGACGCCTTCCTGGCCCAGCCACAGGAGACGATGGACGCCGTGCAGCGGCTTCGCAAGGCCGCGCAGGCGGCGGGCACGCTCAAGACCACCGAACAGCAGAAGGTGGTGATCCAGAACCCCACCCCGCAGCAAAGCGTGATCGTCATCGAACCGGCGCAGCCGCAGGTGGTGTACGTGCCGACCTACAACCCGACCGTGGTCTACGGTACTTGGCCCTACCCGTCCTATCCGCCGTACTACATCCCGCCGCCGCCGGGCTACTACTTCGGCAACGCACTGCTGACCGGCATGGCCTTCGGCGCCGGCCTGGCCATCACCAATTCGCTGTGGGGTGGCTACAACTGGGGCCGCGGTGACGTGGACATCAACGTCAACCGCTACAACAACGTCAACGTCAACCGCAAGATCACCAACAACCAGACCAATTTCACCCACAACAGCGCCGGGCGCAAGGGCGTGCCCTACCGCGACGCCAAGGCGGAGCAGAAGTACGGCAAGAACGTCGCCGGCAAGGATGCGCGCAACGACTATCGCGGCCGCGATGCCAACGACGCCAAGCGCGACGCCGCGCGCGAGACCATGGCACAGCGCACCAACGACCCGAAGACGCGCGAAAGGCTGCAGCAGGAAGGCGCAGCCAAGGCGGGCGACGGCGCACGAGACCGTGCGGCCGCTGGCAACGACAGGCCTGGCGGCGGCGCCAAGCCGGACCGCGCGGCAGCCGCCAAGGACCGCACGCCCGGTGCCGGCCCTGCCGATCGTGGCCCTGCCGGCGGCGATCGTGGCGCTGACCGCGCCGCTGCGGCCCCGAAGCCCGCACCTGCGGCACGTGACAACGCCCTCAAGGGTGCCGGCAACGGCAACGCGGAGCGCGCCAACGTCGATCGTGGGCAGGCCAGCCGTCAGGCGGCGGCCAAGCCGGCAGCGCGGCCGCAGCCGTCGGCAGCGGCGGCAAAGCCGGCAGCCAGGCCACAGCCCTCGGCAGCAGCGGCGCACTCGGCACCCAAACCGCAGGCAGGCGCAGCGCGTGCCGGTGGCGGCGGTGCGAAAGGCGCAGCGCACGGCGGCGCGCGGGGGCGATGAGCATGGCGCACCGCACTTCCCCCATCTCAGCCGAGGCCTCCATGTCCCATATCCTGAAGTCCCTCGTGACCGCGCTGTGCATGGCGCTGTTCCTTGCTGCGGCGCCGGGCGCGGCACATGCGCAGCAAACGAGGTTCCCCAGCGCCGAAGCCGCGGCCGAGGCCTTCGTCGACGCCATCGCGCGCAGCGACGACAGCGCGGTGCGCGCCATCCTCGGTGCCGACTACCGCAAGGTGCTGCCGCTGGGCGAGGTGTCACCGGACGACAAGCTCGACTTCCTGGCGGCGTGGGCCCAGGGCCACCGCGTGGTGGCCCGGGGCGACAACACCGCAGTGCTCGAGGTCGGCAAGACCCAATGGACGCTGCCGATCCCGATGGTCAAGGGCCCCGGCGGCTGGGTCTTCGACACCCGCGCCGGCGCAGACGAACTGATCACCCGGCGCATCGGCCGCAACGAACTGTCGGCGATGGAGGCCGTGCTGGCCTACTTCGACGCGCAGAAGGAGTACGCGCGCAAGGAACGCCAGCCCGGGATGGGCCGGGTGTACGCACAGAAGTTCTACAGCACGCCGGGCAAGAACGACGGCCTGTACTGGCCGACGGCTCCGGGCGAAGAGCCCAGCCCTCTGGGGCCGGCCTACAGCGCCGCGACCAGCCCCGATGGGGCCTACCACGGCTACTACTTCCGCATCCTCACCGGCCAGGGCAAGAATGCCAACGGCGGCGCCTACGACTACCGCATCAAGGGCCGCATGAGCGGGGGCTTCGCGCTCATCGCCTGGCCGGCGCAGTACGGCAAGAGCGGCATCATGAGCTTCATGGTCAACCATGACGGCGTGGTCTTCCAGAAGAACCTGGGACCTGGCGGCGACGCCGTGGCGCGAGCGATGCAGCGCTTCGATCACGATGCCAGCTGGCAGGCGGTGGTGCCGGCCTCCGCCGTGGCCGCCGGCGCGACCAAGTAGCGCAGTTCACCCGCCGCGCCCGGCGCGCCTACACTCGGTCGCGCCGGCATCTCGGCGCCGGCGAGGCTGCATGCACAACATCGCGCTGAACGAACTGTGGACGCTGGTGGTCGCGCTGCTGACCATCGGCCTGGGCAGTGGCGTCATTGCGCGGGTGCCGGCGTTGGCACGCTACTCGATCCCGCCGGCGGTCGTCGGCGGTTTCCTGGTGGCGGTGCTGCTGCTGCTGGCGCAGCAGCTGGGCTGGAAGTTCGCCTTCGCCACGCAGACGCGCAGTGCGCTGCTGCTGGTGTTCTTCACCACGTTGGGGCTGAGCGCGCGTCTCAGCGCGCTGCGCGGCGGTGGCGTCGCCGTAGCGCTGATGTCGCTGGCCATCGCCTTGCTGGCCGTCGCGCAGAACGTGGTCGGCGCCAGTGTGGCCTGGGCCTTCGGCGAGCCGGCCTCGCTGGCCGTGTTCCTGGGCAGCGCGGCCTTCCTGGGCGGCCACGGCACCACCGCGGCCTGGGCCGGGCAGGCGCTGGCCTCCAGCGCCGCCAATGCCTTCGAGGTGGGCATGGCCTGCGCGACCCTGGGGCTGGTGGCTGGCGGCGTGCTTGGCAGCGTGGTCGCGACCCGGCTGCTCGATCGCGCAGCCCACAGGCCGGGCCTCGGCACGGCCGACGCCCCGGTGCACGGCGAGGTCACGCTGCACAGCGACAAGGACGACGCGAAGTTCGGCCTGTGGACTTCGTCCGACCGCTGGCTGCGCCAACTGCTGGTGCTGAGCCTGACCATCGGCATCGCACTGGCCTGGCAGGCGTGGCTGGCCGGCCGCGGCATCAACATCCCGCCCTTCCTGGCCTGCCTGCTTTCCGCCGTGGTCTTCACCAACGTGGCCGATCTGCTGAAGCGCGGCGTCGACCTCGAAACGGCCGACCTGGTGGGCACGGTGGCGTTGCGTCTGTTCCTGGCCATGAGCCTGATGAGCCTGGACCTGGCCGCAGTGTTCCGGGCGGCCGGGCTGATCGTCAGTGCGGTCGTGCTGCAATGCATCGTCACCGGGCTGATCGCGGTGACGCTGGTGCGCTATGCCGCCACGCGCGGCACGCACGGTGCACAGGCGGCGCGTGACGGCGCTGTGGCCGCAGGCGGCTTCATGGGCTTCGGCCTGGGTGCCATGCCGGTGGGCCTGTCGGTGATGCAGCGCATCACGCTGCAGCACGGCGCCGCGCCGCGCGCTTTCCTGGTGGTGACGCTGGCCGCCTCGCTGGTGCAGGACCTGATCAACGCCGGCGCGGTGCAGGCCACGCTGAGCTGGGCCGCACCATAGTCCATGCCAGCCAGTCTCGAAGGCCAGCTGGTCGTCGCGATCTCCTCGCGAGCGCTGTTCGACTTCGAGGAAGAGAACCGGCTGTTCGAGGCTGGCGACGACCAGGCCTACATGCAGCTGCAGCTGCAGAGGCTGGACCTGCCGGCACCGCCGGGGGTGGCCTTCTCGCTGGCGCGCAAGCTGCTGGCCTTCAACGACGGCGCACCGCGGGTCGAAGTGGTGATGCTGTCACGCAACGACCCGGTGTCCGGCCTGCGCGTCTTTCGCTCGGCGCAGCACTACGGGCTGTCGGTGCAGCGCGGTGTGTTCACCAAGGGCCAGCCGCCCTGGCGCTACCTGCGGCCGTTGCGCGCCAATCTGTTCCTGTCGGCCAACGAGGCCGACGTGCGCGCCGCGCTGGCCGCCGACGTGCCCGCGGCCCGCGTCTACCCGCATGCGGCGCGGGCTTCGGACGCGCACCCGCATGAAGTGCGCATTGCCTTCGACGGCGATGCGGTGCTGTTCGGCGACGAGGCCGAACGGGTGTTCCAGCGCGACGGGCTCGATGCCTTCCACGCGCACGAGACCGCGCATGCGTCGCGGCCGTTGGCGGCCGGGCCCTTCAAGCCGCTGCTGCTGGCACTGCAGCGCTTGCAGCGCGACCCGTCGGCCGGCATGCGCATCCGCACCGCGCTGGTCACCGCGCGCAGCGCGCCGGCCCACGAGCGCGCGATGCGCACGCTGATGGACTGGCACATCGAGGTCGACGAGGCCCTGTTCCTGGGCGGGTTGCCGAAGGGCGAGTTCCTGCGCGAATTCGAGCCGGACTTCTTCTTCGATGACCAGACCGGCCATGTGGCATCGGCCGCCGCCCATGTGCCGGCCGGGCATGTGGCCTCGGGCGTCAGCAATCCCTGATCAGGACTGCCCGAAGCCGCGCAGGCGCTCCAGGTCGAGCACGCGCACGCCCCCGTATTCCACGGCAATCAGCCCCACCGCCTGCAGCGCCTGCAGCGCCTCGTTCACACGCTGGCGCGACAGGCCCACCAGATAGCCCAGCTCCTGCTGGGTGATGCGCAGCAGCCCGCCGACACCCGGGTACAGCACCGGATGGAACAGCGCGGCCAGGCTGCGTGCGACACGGCCGTCGGGGTCGGTCATGCGGTCGATCTCCCGCGCGCCGATGAACTGGCCAAGGCGTTCGTTGAGCTGCTGGGTGATGAACCGGTTGAAGGGGATGCTGCGCTCGACCAGCCAATGGAAGGCGTCGACACTGAGGCCCGCCACGACGCTCTTGCGCAGCGCCTGGATGTTGTAGCGGTAGGCTTCGCGCTTGATCACCGTGCCTTCGCCGAACCAGCCGCCGGGCGGGATGCCGGTGAAGGTGATGGGGATGCCCATCGCCGTGTCGTTGCTCATCTTCAGCAGGCCGTCGATGACGCCGAACCAATAGGTCGCCGGGCGGCCGACACGGCACAGCAACTCGCCGGCACTGACCTGCACCACCTTGAGGTCGCTCAAGGCGCGCTCCCGCTCATCGTGTTGCAGTGCGCCCAGCCAGGCGATGCCAGCCGCCTCGGCCGCACTCATGGGGCGGGCGCGCGACTCCAGGCGTTGCAATGACGAGGGCCGGCTGGCATTCATGGCAGCACTCAGGGAAAACACCGAGCATCAGTCTGCGGAGATTGTCGGCGTAACGACAACCCGGCGTCAAACTTGGCTCTACAGTGCGCCCCTGACAAATTCGGTTGTCAAGTTCCATCGATGCGACCGGCCCCACGCCGGCAAAGGAGACAGGCAAGGTGCAGCAGACTTTCCCGCGGCTGATGCTCGAGCATGCAAAGGCCCGCCCGGACGCCCCGGCGCTGCGCGAGAAGGAATACGGCATCTGGCAGAGCCTGTCCTGGTCGGCCCTGGCGACGCTGGTGCGCGAACTGGCCTGCGGGCTGGCGCAGGCCGGCCTGCAGCGCGGGCAGCACATCGTGGTGGTGGCCGAGAACCGCCCGCGCCTGTCGGCGGTGATGCTGGCGGCACAGTCGCTGGGAGCGATTCCGGTGCCGCTGTACCAGGACGCCGCGGCCAACGAGTACATCTTCCCGATCAACAACGCCGACATCGCGCTGGCCGTGGTCGAGGACCAGGAGCAGGTCGACAAGATGATCGAACTGCGCGAGTCCTGCCCGCAGATCTCGCGCATCTGGTACGACGACCCGCGCGGCCTGCGCAAGTACGACACGCCGGGCCTGGCCTCGCTGGATGCGCTGGTCGAGGCCGGCCGCGCCTACCATGCGCAGCATCCCAGCTTCTTCGACGAGCAGGTGGAACTGGGCCGCAGCAGTGACGTGGCGGCCATGTTCTTCACCTCCGGCACCACCGGCAACCCGAAGGGCGTGGTGCATACGCACTTCACGCTGATCGACCGCGCCCAGGCCGGCGCCCGTTTCGACAAACTCACCGAGCGCGAGGAAGTGCTGGCCTACCTGCCGCCGGCATGGATCGGCCAGAACATCTTCAGCTACGCGCAGTGGCTGGCCTGCGGCTACGTGGTCAACTGTCCCGAATCGGCCAGCACCGTGACCATCGACCTGAAGGAGATCGGGCCGACCTACTACTTTGCGCCGCCACGGGTCTTCGAAGGCCTGCTGACCACGGTGATGATCCGCATGGAGGACGCCGGCCGCTTCAAGAAGTGGCTGTTCAAGAACTGCATGGATCTCGCGCGCCGCGTCGGCCCGGCGCTGATGGACGGCAGCTCAGTCGGCATTGGCGACAAGCTGCTCTACGCGCTGGGCAACCTGTGCATCTATGGGCCGCTGCGCAACTCGCTGGGCATGAGCCGCGTGCGCGTGGCCTACACCGCGGGCGAGGCCATCGGGCCGGACCTGTTCACCTTCTACCGTTCGATCGGCATCAACCTGAAGCAGCTGTACGGCAGCACCGAGACCGCGGTGTTCGTGTGCCTGCAGCCGGACCACGAGGCCAAGGCCGACACCGTGGGCGTGCCGATCGACGGCGTCGAGATCCGCCTGGCCGACAGCGGCGAGATCCTGGTCAAGAGCCCGGGCCTGCTGAAGGAGTACTACAAGAACCCCGCGGCCACCGCCGAGGTGCTGACCGCCGACGGCTGGTACCACACCGGCGATGCCGGCTTCCTCGATGCCGGCGGGCACCTGAAGATCATCGACCGCGCAAAGGACGTCGGCCGGCTCAAGGGCGGCGCGCACGACGGTGCGATGTTCGCGCCCAAGTACGTCGAGAACAAGCTGAAGTTCTTCCCCTTCATCAAGGAGGCGGTGGCCTTCGGCGACCAGCGCAGCCTGGCCTGCGCCTTCGTCAACATCGACATGGAAGCCGTGGGCAACTGGGCCGAGAAGCGCAACCTGCCCTACGCCGGCTACACCGACCTCGCGGGCAAGCCCGAGGTCTACGAACTGGTGCGCGACTGCATCGAGAAGGTCAATGCCGACCTGGCCGCCGATGCGCTGCTGGCCGGCAGCCAGATCCACCGCTTCCTGATCCTGCACAAGGAGCTCGACGCCGACGACGGCGAGCTGACGCGCACGCGCAAGGTCAAGCGAGGGTTCATCGGCGAGCGCTACAAGATCCTGGTGGATGCGCTGTACGGCGGCAAGAGCAGCCAGTTCATCGAGACGCAGGTCAGCTTCGAAGACGGGCGCAAGGGCTCGGTCAGTGCCGAGCTGAAGATCATCGATGTCAAGGTCTTCCCGGCCGTGAAGAGGGCCGCATGAGCGAGCGCAGGACTGGCGAGGTGATCCTCGACATCAAGAACATCAGCCTGGCCTTCGGCGGCGTGAAGGCGCTGACCGACATCAGCTTCAACGTGCGCGAGCACGAGATCCGCGCCATCATCGGCCCCAACGGCGCGGGCAAGAGCAGCATGCTCAACTGCATCAACGGCGTGTACACGCCGCAGCAGGGCTCGATCAACTTCCGCGGCCAGACCTTCAGCCACATGAATTCGCGCCAGGTGGCCGAGATGGGTTTCGCGCGCACCTTCCAGAACCTGGCGCTGTTCAAGGGCATGAGCGTGCTCGACAACATCATGACCGGGCGCAACCTGAAGATGAAGACCAACATCTTCCAGCAGGCGCTGCGCTGGGGCGCTGCCGAGCGCGAGGAAACCGAGCAGCGCCAGTTCGTCGAGCGCATCATCGACTTCCTGGAAATCCAGCCCTTCCGCAAGACGCCGGTGGGTCGCCTGCCCTACGGGTTGCAAAAGCGCGTCGACCTGGGCCGCGCGCTGGCGATGGAGCCGCAGATCCTGCTGCTGGACGAGCCGATGGCCGGCATGAACGTCGAGGAGAAGCAGGACATGTGCCGCTTCGTGCTCGACGTCAACGACGAGTTCGGCACCACCATCGTGCTGATCGAGCACGACATGGGCGTGGTGATGGACATCTCCGACCGCGTCGTGGTGCTTGACTACGGCAAGAAGATCGGCGACGGCACGCCGGCCGAGGTGCGCGAGAACCCCGACGTGATCAGCGCCTACCTGGGAACCTCACATTGACATGAACCCCCAAGCTCACTTCTTTCGCTGCCCCCCGCGGGGGCGCTCAGTGCCCTTCGGGCGGCCGGGCGGGCTCTGATGGGACCGTTCCTCGAAACCCTGCTCGGCGGCCTGATGACCGGCATGCTGTATTCGCTGGTGGCACTGGGCTTCGTGCTCATCTTCAAGGCCAGCGGCGTCTTCAACTTCGCACAGGGCGCGATGGTACTGTTCGCGGCGCTGGCGATGGCGCGCTTTTCCACCTGGATCCCGCAGTGGCTGGGCTTCGACAACAAGCTGCTGGGCAACATCCTGGCCTTCGCCGCCGCGATGGTGCTGATGGTGGCGGTGGCGTGGCTGGTGGAAAGGCTGGTGCTGGGCAAGCTGGTCAATCAGGAAGGCATCACGCTGCTGATGGCCACGCTAGGCATCGCCTACTTCATGGACGGTGCGGGCCAGACGCTGTTCGGCAGCGACATCTACAAGATCGACGTCGGCCTGCCCAAGGACCCCATCTTCTTGTTCGAGAAGGTCTTCGAGGGCGGCATCCTGGTCAACAAGGAAGACCTCTATGCGGCGGCCATCGCCGCCGCGCTGGTGGCGCTGCTGAGCCTGTTCTTCCAGAAGACCTCGACCGGTCGCGCGCTGCGCGCCGTCGCCGACGACCACCAGGCGGCGCAGTCGATCGGCATTCCCCTGAACCGCATCTGGGTCATCGTCTGGAGCGTGGCCGGCTTCGTGGCGCTGGTCGCCGGCGTCATCTGGGGCAGCAAGCTGGGCGTGCAGTTCTCGCTGTCGCTGGTGGCGCTGAAGGCGCTGCCGGTGGTCATCCTCGGCGGCCTGACCAGCGTGCCCGGCGCGATCATCGGCGGGCTGATCATCGGCGTGGGCGAGAAGCTGTCCGAGGTCTACATCGGACCGACCTTCGGCGGCGGCATCGAGATCTGGTTCGGCTACGTGCTGGTGCTGTTCGTTCTTCTCGTCAGGCCTCAAGGCTTGTTCGGAGAAAAGATCATCGATCGGGTCTGAGCCATGCTGTACAGAGAAAACGGCCAGTTCAAGACCAGCTACCGCTCGGACCAGCAGGTCTTCCCGATCGCGCAGGACCGCTTCGCCATCTGGCTGCTGGTGGCCTTTGCCGCGATCGGCGTGCCGCTGCTGGTGGACGAGTATCTGTTTCGCGCCATCCTGATCCCGTTCCTGATCCTGTCGCTGGCGGCGCTGGGGCTGAACATCCTGGTCGGGTATTGCGGCCAGATCTCGCTGGGCACAGGGGCCTTCATGGCAGTGGGCGCCTATGCAGCGTACAACTTCATGGTGCGCATCGAAGGCATGCCCTTGCTGGCGGCGCTGCTGCTGGGCGGGCTGTGCGCCACGGTGGTGGGGGTGCTGTTCGGCATCCCCTCACTGCGCATCAAGGGCCTGTACCTGGCGGTGGCCACGCTGGCCGCGCAGTTCTTTGTCGACTGGGCCTTCCTGCGCATCAAGTGGTTCACCAACTATTCGTCGTCGGGCTCGGTGTCGGTGGCCAACCTCAACGTCTTCGGCATTCCGATCGACACGCCGCACGCCAAGTACCTGTTCTGCCTGGTCTTCCTGGTGGTGTTCGCGATGGCTGCGAAGAACCTGGTTCGCAGCCACATCGGCCGTGAATGGATGGCCATCCGCGACATGGACGTGGCGGCGGCCGTCATCGGCATCCGCCCGGTGTATGCCAAGCTCACGGCCTTTGCGGTCAGCTCGTTCATCGTCGGCGTGGCCGGCGCACTGTGGGGCTTCGTGCACCTGGGTTCCTGGGAGCCGGCGGCGTTCTCGATCGACCGCTCGTTCCAGCTGCTGTTCATGATCATCATCGGCGGCCTGGGTTCGATCATGGGCAGCTTCTTCGGCGCGGCCTTCATCGTCATGCTGCCGGTGTTCCTGAACCAGGCCTTGCCGGCGCTGGGCGCCCTGTTCGGCATCACCATCGACACTGCCACCATCGCGCACGCCGAGCTGATGATCTTCGGCGCGCTGATCGTGTTCTTCCTGATCGTCGAGCCGCACGGGCTGGCTCGGCTGTGGTCCATTGGCAAGGAGAAGCTGCGCCTGTGGCCGTTCCCTCATTGAAGAGTCGGGCGGGCCGACGGGCCGCTACGCCCATGAAGTGCCGTGGACAGCGGCATCGCTGGCCGCACTGACGAGTGCATGTTGAACCTCACCTTTCGGAGACAAGCATGAAATTCAGACCCTACGCCCTCGTTGCCACGCTGGTGGCCACGGGTGCCTGCACGCTGTTCACCGCCACGGCGGCCTTCGCCCAAGCCAAGGAGCAGTTCTTCCCGGCCC
This sequence comes from uncultured Pseudomonadota bacterium, assembly GCA_963758955.1. GTDB lineage: Bacteria > Pseudomonadota > Gammaproteobacteria > Burkholderiales > Burkholderiaceae_C > Rubrivivax. The sequence continues at coordinate 220,866 of CAVWXO010000023.1, read as the reverse complement.
TGGTGTACCGCACCGGTGCCTATGCCCCCAATGGCGTGCCCTTCGCCAACGGCTACATCGACTACTTCAAGCTGGTCAATGCCAAGGGCGGCATCAACGGCGTGAAGATCATCTACGAAGAGTGCGAGACCGGCTACGCCACCGACCGCGGCGTGGAATGCTATGAGCGCCTGAAGGGCAAGAACGGCGGCGCCACGGTGTTCCAGCCGCTGTCCACCGGCATCACCTTCGCGCTGACCGACAAGGCGCCCGGCGACAAGATCCCGCTGATCACCGCCGGCTACGGCCGCAGCGAGAGCACCGACGGCAACGTCTTCAAGTGGAACTTCCCGCTGACCGGCACCTATTGGGACGCGGCCGACATCCTGATCCAGCACGTCGGCAAGAAGGAAGGCGGCCTGGACAAGCTCAAGGGCAAGAAGATCGCGCTCGTCTACCACGACAGCCCCTACGGCAAGGAGCCGATCCCGCTGCTTGAAGAACGCTCCAAGCAGTTGGGCTTCCAGCTGCAGTTGCTGCCGGTGACGCACCCCGGCGTGGAGCAGAAGGCCACCTGGCTGCAGATCCGCCAGAGCCGGCCCGACTACGTCTTCCTGTGGGGCTGGGGGGTGATGAACTCCACCGCCATCAAGGAAGCGGTAGCCACCGGCTACCCGCGCGACAAGATGTACGGCGTGTGGTGGGCCGCGGCCGAGCCGGATGTCAAGGACGTCGGTGACGGCGCCAAGGGCTACCACGGCCTGGCGCTGCAGCATGGTGCCGAGCCGAACTCGCAGGTCGTCAAGGACGTGCTGGCCAACGTGCACGCCAAGGGCCAGGGTACCGGGCCGAAGGAGGAGGTCGGCCAGGTGCTGTACATGCGTGGCCTGACGGCGGCGATGCTGGCCGTGGAAGGCGTCAAGCGCGCGCAGGAGAAGTACGGCAAGGGCAAGGTCATGACCGGCGAGCAGGCGCGCTGGGGCTACGAGAACCTGGCGCTGGACCAGAAGAAGCTCGACGCGCTGGGCTTTGCCGGCGTGATGCGGCCGATCAGCACCTCCTGCGCCGACCACCGCGGCGCGGCGATCGCCCGGGTGCACACCTGGGACGGCAGCAAGTGGAACTTCAGCTCCGACTGGATCGAGGCCGACCAGTCGGTCATCAAGCCGATGATCAAGGCCGCCGCCGACAAGTACGCGGCCGAGAAGAAGCTCACCCGCCGCACGGCGGAAGACTGCCAGTGATCGCCGGCTGATCAGCAGCGCGGGGGCTCCGCAAGGAGCCCTCGTCCAAACGCCGCTTGCGGCGCTTGGACGAGTTCCAAGGATCAGACATGTCCAACATCCTGCTCAACGTCAACGGCATCGAGGTCATCTACAACCACGTCATCCTGGTGCTGAAAGGCGTGAGCCTGCAGGTGCCCGAAGGCGGGGTGGTGGCGCTGCTCGGTGGCAACGGCGCCGGCAAGACGACCACGCTGCGCGCGGTGAGCAACCTGCTGGCCGGCGAGCGCGGCGAGGTCACCAAGGGCAGCATCGAACTGCGCGGCGAGCGCATCGAGAAGCTATCCACCTCGGAGATGGTGAACCGCGGCGTGATCCAGGTGATGGAAGGCCGCCACTGCTTCGCGCACCTGAGCATCGAGGACAACCTGATGGCCGGTGCCTACACGCGCAGCGACGGCAAGGCCGCCGTCGCACAGACGCTGGAGAAGGTCTACAACTACTTTCCGCGGCTGAAGACGCGACGCACTTCACAGGCGGCCTACACCTCGGGCGGCGAGCAGCAGATGTGCGCCATCGGCCGCGCGCTGATGGCCAACCCGAAGATGGTGCTGCTGGACGAACCGAGCATGGGCCTGGCGCCGCAGATCGTCGAAGAGGTATTCGAGATCGTTCGCGACCTGAACACCAAGGAAAAGGTGACCTTCCTGCTGGCCGAGCAGAACACCAACATGGCGCTGCGCTATGCCGACCATGGCTACATCCTGGAAAGCGGCCGCATCGTGATGGAAGGCGCCGCCAAGGAACTGCGCGAGAACGAGGACGTCAAGGAGTTCTACCTCGGCATGGGCGGCGGCGACCGGCGCAGCTTTCGCGACGTCAAGAGCTACAAGCGCCGCAAGCGTTGGCTGGCCTGAACCGGCATGTCCGATGACATCGGCTTTGCGCCGCCGCCCTTCAAGCCCGACGAGGCCCTGCAGCGCCTTAAACGCGAACTGCGCGAACTGGGCCTGGCCGAGCGCGACGGCGTGTTCGAGCGCCGCGGCCTGGCCATCGCGCGCGTGCGCGTCGATGGCGCGCAACTGGCGGCGGCGATCGTGCAGCGGCCCAGCCGCACCAGTCCGCAGTGGCAGGCGCGCACGCTGGCCAGCAGTGCCGCGGTGCGCGACTTCAGCGCCGCGTTGAAGAAGGCGCTGCAGCAATGGGGAGACCGCGATGACTGAGTTCTTCGACCTGCTGGAAACCCGCGAGCCGCGCGAGCGCGAGGCTGCGCTGTGCGCCGCCCTGCCTGGGCAGATGGCCGCGGCGCAGGCCACCGCAGCATTTGCCGAGATCCTGCGCGGCGTCGATGCCCGCGCCATCGCCTCTCGCCAGGCGCTGGCCCAGTTGCCGGTGACGCGCAAGCACGAACTGCTCGAGCGACAGAAGGCGCAGCGCGGCAGCGACCCCTTCGGCGGCTTCTCGGCCATCGGCTGGCGCAGCCAGGGCGCCGTGCGCCATGCGCGACGCGTGTTCCAGTCGCCCGGCCCGATCTACGAACCCGAAGGCCATGCCGGCGACTACTGGCGCTTCGGCCGTGCACTGTTTGCTGCCGGCTTCCGCGCCGGCGATCTGGTGCACAACAGCTTCAGCTACCACCTCACGCCGGCCGGCTCGATGATGGAAACCGGGGCGCTGTCCATTGGCTGCACGGTCTTCCCCGGCGGGGTGGGCAACACCGAACTGCAGTTGCAGGCGATGCTGGAACTGCGCGCGGACGCCTATGCCGGTACACCCAGCTTCCTGCGTATCGCGCTGGAGCGGGCCGACGAACTGGGCCTGGCGCTGCCGGCGCTGCGCAAGGCCACGGTCGGCGGCGAGGCCTTTCCCGCGGCGCTGCGCGATGTGCTGCTGGCGCGCGGCATTGACGCCTACCAAAGTTATGGCACGGCCGACGTCGGCCTGATCGCCTACGAAACCGCGGCACGCCAGGGCCTGGTGCTCGATGAAGGCGTGATCGTCGAGATCGTTCGCCCGGGCAGCGGCGAGCCGGTGCCCGAAGGCGAAGTCGGCGAGGTGGTGGTGACCACCCTCAATCCGGACTACCCGCTGGTGCGCTTCGGCACTGGCGACCTGAGCGCCATCCTTCCAGGCCACTGCCCCACCGGGCGCACGCACACGCGCATCAAGGGATGGATGGGCCGCGCCGACCAGACCGCCAAGGTGCGCGGCATGTTCGTGCATGCCAGCCAGGTGGCCGAGGTGATGAAGCGCCACCCCGAGCTGGCACGGGCACGGCTGGTGGTCGAAGGCGAGATGGCGAACGACCGCATGACCCTGCATGTCGAGACGGTGTCACGTGCCGAGGGCCTGCCGGCGGCGCTGGCCGGCAGCATGCGCGACATCACCAAGTTGCGCTGCGAGGTGCGGCTGGTCGAACCGGGCTCGCTGCCCAACGACGGCAAGGTGATCGAGGACCTGCGCGCGATCGGTTGACAACCCCAGGCTACGTAGTTTCCACCTCGCAATGCGGGAATCGCTTGCCTAGCATTGAGGCATACGCACACTCCCTGGAGACACTGGCATGAAGAAACTCAGCTTCGCCCTGGCCGGTTTGGCCCTGGCCGCCACCGCACAGGCCTACCCCGACAAGCCGATCACCATCGTCGTGCCCTTCGCGGCCGGTGGGCCCACCGACAAGGTGGCGCGCGACTTTGCCGAAGCGGCACGCAAGCACCTCAACAATGCAACCATCGTGGTCGAGAACGTCGGCGGCGCCGGCGGCACGCTGGGCGCGAACAAGGTGGCCAAGGCCGCGCCGGACGGCTACACGCTGTTGCTGCACCACATCGGCATGGCCACCTCGCCGGCGCTGTACCGCAAGCTGCCGTACAACACGCTGGAGGATTTCGAGTACCTGGGCATGATCAACGACGTGCCGATGACGCTGATCGGCCGCCCGACGCTGCCAGCCAACACCTACCCCGAACTGGTCAAGTGGCTCGAGGCCAACAAGGGCAAGATCAATCTGGCCAATGCCGGCCTGGGCGCCGCTTCGCACCTGTGCGGGTTGTTGTTCCAGCAGGGCGTCAAGATCGACATGACCACCGTGCCCTACAAGGGCACCGCGCCGGCCATGACCGACCTGCTCGGCGGCCAAGTCGACATCATGTGCGACCAGACCACCAACACCAGCGGCCAGATCGAGTCCGGCAAAGTCAAGGCCTATGCGGTGACGACGCTGAAGCACCTGGCGACACCGGCATTGGCCAAGCTGCCGACGCTGGACGAGTCTGGACTGAAGGGCTTCAACCTGACCATCTGGCACGGCCTGTATGCGCCCAAGGGCACGCCCAAGGCCGTTCAGGACCAGCTGAATGCCGCCCTGCGCGGCGCGCTCAAGGACCCCGAGTTCATCAAGCGGCAGGAAGGACTCGGCGCCGTGGTCGTGACCGACGGGCGGTTGGCGCCGGCGGAGCACAAGAAGTTCGTCTCGGCCGAGATCGACAAGCTCGGCGTGGCCATCAAGGCCGCAGGCCAGTACGCCGATTGAGCGGGCCGGCACGCAGCGCACGGAGGGCTGCCGCAGGCAGCCCTTCTGCGTTGGGCGGTTCGTTCGCGGGTTTGGCGCTGTGTGTCGTCGACAGTGTCACCGAGGCCGTGCATCACCCACCAGGGGCGGTGCTGGTGACTGGCTCTCACGGCGGCGCCAGCGTGGTGGGCTATGCGCTGGCGGCGCGACCGCGCCTGGTCGTCTTCAACGACGCCGGTGTGGGGCTGGAGCAGGCTGGCATTGCCGCGCTGGCGGCGCTGCAGGATGCAGGCACTGCCGCCTGTACGGTGGCACACGACAGCGCCCGCATCGGCGAGGCCGCGTCGACGCTGGCCAGCGGCGTGGTCTCGCACGCCAACGCGGCAGCGGCCGCACTGGGCGCGGCACCGGGCCGGCGCCTGCGCGAATGGCTGCTCAGCGAATCGTCAGCGGGATCGTCACCGGGCCGTCGTTGACCAGGTGCACCTGCATGTCGGCGCCGAACACGCCGGCAGCCACTGGCGCATGGCGCGAGCGCGCCTGGGCCAGAACGGCGTCAAACATCTGACGCCCGAGTTCGGGCGGCGCCGCGGCAGAAAACCCCGGCCGGTTGCCGCGCGCGGTGTCGGCCGCCAGCGTGAATTGCGAGACCAGCAGCAGGCCACCGGCCACCTCCTGAAGGTTCAGGTTCATCTTGCCGGCACGGTCGCTGAAGACACGCAACGCCAGCAGCTTGGCCACCAACCGCGCGGCATGCGCCGGTGTGTCGGCCGGTTCGGCGCAGACGAAGACCAGCGCACCCGGGCCAATGGCGCCCACGTTGACACCTTCGATCTCGACATGCGCGCGCTGGACACGCTGCAGCAGCGCGATCACAGTGGGTCGCCTTCCTCGCCGGCGTGGGCTTCCACATCCATCGGCAGCAGCTGGATCGTGGCGCGCAGCCCCGGCACCGCGCCCATCAGTGCCTGCTCCACCGAGGTGCGCAAGGCCGCGGCCCGCCCCAGGCTCCACTGGCCGGGCATATGCATGTGCATGTCGACGAAGCGGCGGGCTCCGGCGCGGCGCGTGGTCACGTGGTCGAAGCGCACCGCATGGTGGCGAAAGCCGTCGAGTGTCTTGTCGATCTCGGCGCGCACCTGTGGCTCCAGCGCCCGGTCCATCAGGCCGTCGACCGAGCGCCAGACCAAAGACACGCCCTCGCGCAGGATGTTGCCGGCCACGGCGATGGCCACCACCGGGTCGAGCCACAGCCAGCCGGTGGCGGCCACGGACAGCAGGCCGAGCACCACGCCGGCCGAGGTCCAGACATCGGTGAACAGGTGCCGGGCATCGCCTTCCAGCGCCATCGAACGGTGCTCGCGTGCCTTGCGCAGCATGGCCCAGGCCAGCGCCGCGTTCATGGCCGAGCTGACGATGCTCAGGGCCAGGCCCCAGCCCAGGCTCTGCAAGGGCTGGGGCGCAGCAAAGCGCTGCACCGCGGCCCAGATGATGGCCAACGCGGCCACCAGGATGAGCACGCCTTCGAAGCCGCTGGAGAAGTATTCGGCCTTGTGGTGGCCATAGGGGTGGTCGTCGTCCGCGGGCTGCGCCGCGATGGTCACCATCAGCAGCGCGAACATCGCGCCGGCCAGGTTGACCAGCGATTCCAGCGCATCGGACAGCAGGCTGACCGAATCGGTGATCCACCAGGCCGCGGTCTTCAGCACGATGGTGGTCAGGGCGACCGCCACCGACAGCTTCAGATAGGCGCTAACCTGCATCTGCGCATTGTCTAGCCTGCGCGGGTTGCGGCCGGGTCAGCGCTTTTCGATGCGCCGCAGCTCCTGCGCCAGGAACTGCGCACTGGGCAGCGTGCGGCCATCGGCCAGCCGCACCAGGTAGACGTCACCACTGGTGGTCGAGCGCGTGCCGATCTGAGCGATGAAGTCCTGGGCCGTGGCCACTTTCTCGATTTGCCAGTGCAGCTTGCCGCGCAGGAAGTCGGCGCCCTGGGCGGCGGTGTATTCCTTGCCGTTGCGCACGAAGCGCAAGTCCTTACGGGCGGCCAGCGCGTCGAGCAGCTGCTCGATGCGCGCGCGCTCGGCGGCCGATGGGTCCGCCCCGGCGGCGCCGGCGCAGACCGCGAGCAGCCAGCCCAGCCCGTCTCGACGCTTCATGCCGCCAGCGTGATGCGCGCGAACTTGCGCTTGCCGACCTGCACCACGTAGGCTCCGGCAGGCAGCTTCAGGCCCTTGTCGGAGACGGCGGCGCCGTCGATGCGTACGCCGCCTTGCTCCACCAGGCGCAACGCCTCGCTGCTGCTGGGCGCCAGGTTGGCCTGCTTGAGCAGGCTGCCGATGGCCAGCGGTGCACCGCTCAGCGCCACCTCGGGGATGTCCTGCGGCACGCCGCCGCGAGCGCGCAGCTCGAAATCGGCTGCGGCCTGCTCGGCTGCCGCGGCACTGTGAAAGCGCGTGGTGATCTCGCTGGCCAGCAGCACCTTGGCCTCCTTCGGGTTGCGGCCCTGCGCCACTTCGTCCCGTAACTGGGCGATCTGCGCCTCGCTGCGGAAGGACAGCAGCGTGAAGTAGCGCCACATCATGTCGTCGCTGATCGACAGAAGCTTGGCGAACATGGTGTTGGCGTCCTCGGAGATGCCGATGGTGTTGCCCTTGCTCTTGGACATCTTCTCGACGCCGTCCAGGCCCTCGAGCAGCGGCATTGTGAGCACACACTGCGGCTCCTGGCCATATTCGCTTTGCAATGCGCGGCCGACCAACAGGTTGAACTTCTGGTCGGTGCCGCCGAGCTCCAGATCGGACTTCAGCGCCACCGAGTCATAGCCCTGCATCAGCGGATACAGCAACTCGTGCACGCTGATCGGCGTGCCGGCCTTGTAACGCTTGGTGAAATCGTCGCGCTCCAGCATGCGAGCCACGGTGTAGCGCGAGGCCAGCTGGATCATGCCGCGCGCACCCAGCGCGTCGCTCCATTCGCTGTTGTAACGAATCTCGGTGCGCTGCGGGTCCAGCACCAGGCTGGCCTGGGCATAGTAGGTCTGCGCGTTGGCCTCGATCTGCTCGCGCGTCAGCGCCGGTCGGGTGGTGTTGCGGCCCGAGGGGTCGCCGATCATCGAGGTGAAGTCGCCGATCAGGAAGATCACCGTGTGCCCCAGATCCTGCAACTGGCGCATCTTGTTCAGCACCACGGTGTGGCCGATGTGGATGTCCGGCGCCGTCGGGTCCAGGCCCAGCTTCACGCGCAATGGGGTGCCGGTGGTTTCCCAGCGCTGCAGCTTTTTGAGCCAGTCGGCCTGGGGCAGCAGCTCCTCGCAGCCACGCAGCGAGATGGCCATGGCCTCGCGCACCCGGTCGCTCACGGCAGGGGCAGGCTCAGGCGTGTTCAAAGCCTTTGACATGGGTTGACTTCTACGTACATTTCCGGTGATCAGGCCGCGGCATGGTTGCTATACTCGCCCAGCTTGTAAACGACCCCCTGTTTGCGGGGGTTCGCAAGGCCGGCGGTGATTCTAGTTCCAGGGCCCGCCGCGGGCCGCTCTCAACGACGTCGGGCATGCCCGGCAAGATCCATCCAGACGCTCACGCGAGCCTGGTTTGCCAACTTGAACTTTGCCAATGCCGTTGGATAGCTTGTCTCCCCACCTGCGGCGCTCCGGCGCCTGGCTGACGCGGCACTCGCGCATGCTGGGCGCGGGTTTCGTTCTGGTCCTGGGTGGCTTTGCCGCGGCCGCCTTCGGTGTGGCCCCGCTGCTGCCCGACCCGGCCGACGAGCCGCGGCGCATGGTCATCGACACCATCTCCCCGCCGGACATGCACGCCCAGCTTGAAGCGCTGGCAGAGCATGACCTGGATTTGTGGCGCAATGACCTGACCCGCGCCACAGACAGTGCCGACAGTCTGCTGCGCCGGCTGGGCGTCGTCGATGCAGAAGCCGCAGCCTTCTTGCGCAGCGACCCGATGGCCCGGCGCCTGTTCGATGGCCGAGCCGGCAAGATGGTGCAGGCTCGTGCGGCCGCCAACGGCGCACTGCTCGAGTTGGTGGCGCGCTCTGCTGCGCCCGACGGTGCGCTGCGCGAGCCGCAGTTCACGCGCCTGAGCGTGTCGCGCCAGAACGGCCATTGGGTCAGCCGTACCGAGGTCGCGCCGCTTGTGGCCCAGGTGCGCTTGGCCAGCGGCACGATCCGCAGCTCGCTTTTCGCGTCCACCGATGAAGCGCGCATCCCCGACCCGGTGGCGGTGCAAATGGCAGAGATCTTTGCTGCCGACATCGACTTCCACCGCGAACTGCGCAAGGGTGACACCTTCAGCGTGGTCTACGAGGCACTCACCGCCGATGGCGAGCCCGTCACCTGGGCGGTACCGACCGGACGCGTGCTGTCGGCCGAGTTCGTCAACAACGGCAAGGCCTACCACGCGCTGTGGTACGCCGATGCCTCCGGCCGCGGCGCCTACTTCGGCTTCGACGGGTTGAGCCGGCGCCGCGCCTTCCTGGCCAGCCCGATGGAGTTTTCGCGAGTGACCTCCGGTTTCGCGATGCGCTTCCACCCGATCCTGCAGACGCTGCGCGCGCACCGCGGCGTGGACTACGGCGCGCCCCATGGCACGCCGGTGCGCTCGGTCGGCGACGGTGTGGTCGAGTTCGCAGGCTGGATGAACGGCTATGGCAACGTCGTCAAGGTACAGCACGGCAAGGAGCGCAGCACGCTGTACGCCCACCTGAGCCGCATGGACGTGCGCAAGGGCGAGGCCATCGAGCAGGGCCAGCGCATCGGCGCGGTCGGCGCCACCGGCTGGGCCACTGGGCCGCATCTGCATTTCGAGTTCCAGGTCAATGGTCAGCACATCGATCCACTGACCATTGCCAAGGCCGCCGACACGGTGACCATCGATGCAGCCTCGCGCGGGCGCTTTGCGGAGCTGTCGCGCAGCGCCAAGGCCCAACTCGACCTGGCCGAAACCCTGGCCGGCAGCCGCGCGCAAGTCGAATAGCCGCTCGCTGCGGCTTCCCGCATGAGCAGCCTGTACATCGGACTGATGTCCGGCACCTCGCTGGATGGCGTGGACGGGGTGCTCGCCGAACTGGGCGGCCCTGCCGGCATCAAGGTGCGCGGCCACCAGCAGGCAGTCTTCCCCGACGCGCTGAGAAACCGGTTGCTGCACCTGAACAGCCGCGGCGACGATGAACTGCATCGCGCGGCGTTGGCCGCAAATTCACTGGCACGAGTCTATGCCTTCGTGGCCGCTGAACTGCTGCTGCAGTGCGGTGTGAGCGCATCCGAGGTCTGCGCCATAGGCGCCCACGGGCAGACCGTGCGCCATCGACCACAGGAATTCGACGGCGTCGGCTACACGCTGCAATTGATGAACGGCGCGCTGCTCGCCGAATTGTGCGGCATCGACGTGGTCTGCGACCTGCGCAGCCGCGACGTTGCAGCCGGCGGCCAGGGCGCGCCGCTGGTGCCGGCGCTACATGCCGCGCTGTTCGCGCAACCGGGCGAGGACTTGGCCGTGCTCAATCTCGGCGGCATCGGCAACCTGACCTTGCTGCCAGCCGACGGCACGGTGCGCGGCTTCGACTGCGGCCCCGGCAACGCGCTGCTCGACCTGTGGTGCCAGCGGCATTGCGGGCGGGCCTACGACGATCGCGGCCTCTGGGCGGCGTCCGGGCAGGTCGACACGGCGTTGTTGCAACGTCTGCTGGCCGAACCGTTCCTGCACCGCGCGCCGCCGAAGAGCACCGGTCGGGACCTGTTCAATGCGCCCTGGCTCGAGGCCGCGCTTCACGCCACGCCGACCGCGCTGGCGCCTGCCAATGTGCAGGCGACGCTGGCCGAGTTCAGTGCCTGTGCGGCAGCGCAGGCGCTGAAGCAGTGCGCACCACGGACCCGCCGCCTGCTGGTCTGCGGCGGCGGCGCCCGCAACGACCACCTGATGCACCGGCTGGCCGAGCAACTGCCGAGCGTATCGGTGACCAGCACCGAGGCAGCGGGCATGCCGCCGCTGCAGGTGGAAGCGCTGGCCTTTGCCTGGTTGGCGCAGGCCTTCGTGACGCATCAGCCAGGCAACCTGCCTGCGGTGACGGGCGCACGCGGCCCGCGCGTGCTGGGTGCGCTGTATCCCGCCGGCTGAAAACAACAAGGGCTGCCTGAGGCAGCCCTTCGCCAGCGAGGCGCAAAGTCTTCAGGCCGAGAAGCTGGAACCGCAGCCGCAGGTGGTGGTGGCGTTCGGATTCTTGATCACGAACTGCGCACCCTGCAGGTCTTCCTTGTAGTCGATCTCCGCGCCGCCCAGGTACTGCAGACTCATGGCGTCGATCAGCAGCGTGACGCCGTTCTTGGTCATCTGCGTGTCGTCTTCGTTGATCACCTCGTCGAAGGTGAAGCCGTACTGGAAACCTGAGCAGCCGCCGCCTTGTACGAAGACACGGAGCTTGAGGTCGGGGTTGCCCTCTTCGTTGACCAGGTCGCGCACCTTCTCGGCCGCACTGTCAGTGAAGATCAGCGGTGGGGGCATCTCGTCGCTGGGGGTCTGGACGGTTTCGGCAACAGCATTCATGGCATTTCCTCGCAGAAAGCGAACGGCCCGATGATCGCACGCACGGCCTAGTCCTTGCGGCGCTACGGGCTTTGGCACCGTTGCGGGCACCAAAGCCGGAATATCAGCGCTTGCTGAACTGCTTGCGACGGCGTGCGCCGTGCAGGCCGACCTTCTTGCGCTCGACCTCGCGCGCGTCGCGCGTCACGAAGCCGGCCTTGCTCAGGTCCGGCTTGAGCGCCGCGTCGTAGTCGATCAGCGCACGGGTGATGCCATGGCGCACCGCGCCGGCCTGGCCGGACTCGCCGCCGCCGTGCACATTGATCTTGAAGTCGAAGGCCGCATCGTTGGCAGTCAGCAGCAGCGGCTGGCGCGCGATCATGATCGAGGTCTGGCGACCGAAATACTGGTCGATCGCTTTGCCGTTAATGGTGATCTGGCCATTGCCCTTCTTCATGAACACCCGGGCCACCGAGGATTTGCGGCGGCCGGTGCCGTAGTTCCAGTTACCGATCATCGCGTTTCCTTAGATTTCGAGCGCCTTGGGTTGCTGGGCGGTGTGCGGGTGCGTGGCACCGGCGTACACCTTCAGCTTCTTGATCATCGCGTAGCCGAGCGGGCCCTTGGGCAGCATGCCCTTGACGGCCTTCTCGATGGCGCGACCCGGGTGGCGGGCCTGCATGTCCTTGAAGGACGTGGCATAGATGCCGCCGGGGAAACCGGAATGCCGGTAGTAGATCTTGTCGCTGGCCTTGTTGCCGGTGACGCGGATCTTTTCGGCGTTGACGATGACGATGAAATCGCCGGTGTCGACGTGAGGCGTGTAGATGGCCTTGTGCTTGCCGCGCAAACGGAGTGCCACTTCGCTGGCAACACGTCCGAGCACCTTGTCGGTGGCGTCAATCACAAACCACTCGTGCTTCACTTCGGCCGGCTTGGCGCTGAAGGTCTTCATGAGGGACTCGCTGGAAGATCGATACACCCTCCGATCGATCGGAGGATGTACCTGCCACGGCTGTTCGGAAGATGCCGCCGCCTTCGGCGCCGCTTGTGCAGGCGGCCTCTCAGGTCGATCCGGTCTTGCGCTGCAGTGCCCTGCGGCACCAAAACGCGTTCCACCCCGCCGTCAACGGGAAAGCCCGGCAGTATACATTGCCGCAAACAATTGCCCGCCAAGCCTCGCCGCGTCGGCGTCCGCGGTTGGAGAGGCTTCCCTAGTACGAACCTGTAGCATTGGGGTTAACACTGATCTATGGAGTCTCCATGGACCCCCTCTTCCACCGGGAAGAACGCGTCAACTCACTTGAGGACAAGTCCTCGCCCGCCGCAAAGGCGAACACGAAACCGGCCTTCGGTTTCAAGTGGATTCCGATTCGATCGCTGGCCGACCGACACCGGCCTCGCATCCTGAGCCACCTGCTGGCGCTGAGCGAGCGAGACCGCTACCTGCGCTTCGGCTACGCGGCCAGCGACGCGCAGATCGCGCGCTACGTAGAGCAGTTGGACTTCGATCACGACGAAGTCTTCGGCATTTTCAATCGCCGCTTGGAACTGGTTGCGATGGCTCATCTGGCCTACCTGACGCCCGGCCCGACGCCGCGCAGGGCAGCCGAATTCGGCGTTTCGGTAGCGGGCGGCGCTCGGGGCCGCGGCTACGGCGACCGGCTCTTCGACCATGCCGCGCTGCATGCGCGCAACCGAGGCATCGACAGCCTGCTGGTGCACGCTCTGAGCGAGAACACCGCCATGTTGCGCATCTGCCGCAATGCCGGCGCACGCATCGAACGCGATGGCCCCGAATCCCAGGCCTGGGTGAAATTGGCCCCGGAGAATCTGGTGTCGCATGTCGAGGCGCTGGTCGAGGACACCGCCGCCGATCTGGACTATCGGCTCAAGCGCGAGGCACACCGGGTTGAGGAGTTGCTGTCCGGTCGCCCGAAGGGTTGAGCTGTAACAAAGCGTCTGCGGGTTTTACCTCCCTCGACCGGGTGCCTTCACCCGCAATCGCGGGGACCGCGAAGCGCATCCGGGCTGTAGCATGGCTGGCACTGTCGCCTTTTGTGCTGAGTATTGGGGCGGTGCGACCGCTCTCCCACCTTGGACACTCCGCAGCTACATCCCTGGATCATTGCCTTGCCACTGGTGGTGCTTTGTGTAGCACTGCTGGCGTGGTGGTGGGTGCGCTGGCGCGCCCGCCGGCCCGCGCCACTGCCGACCGATTGGAATCTGACCGCGAGGCCGGTATTCAGCACGGACGAGCGGCGCGTCTACCGACAGCTGCGCGAGGCCTTGCCTCACCATATCGTGCTTTCAAAACTGCCGCTGGTGCGCTTCTCGCAGCCCACCGATCCGGAGCAGGTTCGCTACTGGTACGAGTTGCTTGGCGCGATCCACGTGACCTTTGCCATCTGCAGCGCCAATGGCCGCGTGCTCGCAGCCATCGACCTGGACACCGACCGCGGCAATTCGCGGCGCGTGCTGCAGATCAAGCAGTCGGTCCTGGCGGCGTGCCGGGTGCGCTACCTGCGTTGTCCGGTGGACCACCTGCCTTCCATTCCCGAGCTGCAATTGCTGGTGCCACAGAGCACGGCCTCGGCCCGAGGCCCGCAGGCCGCGCCAAGCATCGCTACGGCGCGCGATTCGCCGTCCGGCACGATGCCGTTGCGGCGCCGCGAGCGTTCGGCCCTGTGGCAGGACTCGGGCTTCTTTCAGGACTCGTTCTTCGGTGCCAAGAGCAGCTCCGATTCGGGTGCGGCCAGCGAATTCGGCTCCATCGGCAGCATCCTGCGCAGCGGTGTGTCGGTGCGCGAGGTGGCCGCACCCGCCACCGGCGACGACGCGCCCGACGGCGGCGGCCCGCGCACGCACCATTGACGGCGCACCGGGGCGCTTGGCCTCATGCGCGTAGCATGAGCGAATGCCCGATCCCGCTCGCGATGCACTGCGCAGCTATGCCGACCTGACGCCCTCCGCCGTGCTGGATGCTTTGGACGCCGTCGGTTTCCGTGGAGATGGCCGCATCCTCCAGCTCAACTCCTACGAAAACCGCGTCTTCCAGGTCATGCTGGAAAACGGCAACGCGGTGGTCGCCAAGTTCTACCGGCGCCTACGCTGGAGCGATGCACAGATCACCGAGGAGCACCGCTTCGCCTTGGAGCTGGCCGAGGCCGAGGTGCCTGTGGTGGCCCCGTGCATCCTGCACGAGGCGAACGACGACGTGCGGCTCTTGCCCGAAGCCGGGCCGGCCACGCTGGCGCTACGTCCCGGTCCCGATGGCCTGCATCGCTATTCGGTGTCACCCCGCCAGGCCGGCCGCTCGCCCGAGCTGGAGGACGACGCGGTGCTGGTGCGCCTGGGTGGTTTCATCGGCCGGATGCACGCTGTAGGGGCGCGCCAGGCCTTTGCGTACCGGCGCACGCTGGACGCGCCACGCGACGCGCGCGAAGCGGTGGCACTGTTGCGCGACGGCGGCTTCGTCAGCGACAACCAGCAAGGTCCCTGGGCCGACGCCTGCGCTGCAGCCGTCGAATGCATCGATGCCGCCTTCGCCAAACTCATGCCGAAATCGATCCGGCTGCATGGCGACTGTCATCCTGGCAACTTGCTTTGGCGCAATGCTGGCGCGCACGTGGTCGACCTGGACGACGCCTGCATGGGCCCGGCCGTGCAGGACCTGTGGATGCTGTTGTCGGGCGAACCCGAAGCGATGGCCTGGCAACTGCGCCAGTTGCTGCGCGGCTATGCACCGTTCATGGACTTCGACCGCCGCGAACTGCAACTGATCGAGCCGCTGCGGCTGCTGCGCATGATCCGCCACAACGCCTGGGTGGCGCAACGCTGGCAGGACCCGGCTTTTCCGGCCGCGTTTCCGGACTTCGGCAGTTCGGGCTACTGGGGTCAGCAGGCGCTGCAGCTGCGCGAACAACTGCGCGTGGCCGCCGAGACCCCCAGCCTGGCGACGCTGCTGTAGGGCCTCAGGCCGCCAGCAGCCGGTTGACGCGTTGAACGTAAGCAGCCGGGTCTTCCAGTTGGCCACCTTCGGCAAGCAGCGCCTGGTCGAAGATGATCTGCGCCAGGTCATCGAAGCGCGCATCGCTTTCCAGCCGCTTGACCAGCGCATGCGACGCATTCACCTCCAGCGTCGGCAGCGACTTGGGGGCGTCCTGCCCGGCCTGCTTCAGCAGCCGCGCCAGGTGGCCGCTCATGTCGCCTTCGTCGACGACGATGCAGGCCGGTGACTCGACCAGCCTCGTCGTCACGCGCACGTCCTTGGCGCGGTCCTTCAGCGCAGTCTTCAAGCGCTCCAGCACCGGCTTGAATTCTTCGGCGGCCTCTTCGGCCTGCTTCTTCTCATCCTCGTCCTGCAGCTTGCCCAGGTCGAAGGCGCCCTTGGCCACGCTTTGCAGCGATTTGCCTTCGAACTCGTACAGGTGCGACAACATCCACTCATCGACGCGGTCCACCAGCAGCAGCACCTCGATGCCCTTCTTGCGGAAGATCTCCAGCTGCGGGCTGCTCTTGGCCGTGGCCAGGTTGTCGGCGGTGATGTAGTAGATCGCCTCCTGGCCTTCCTTCATGCGCTTGACGTAGTCGGCGAAGGACACGCCCGCATCGGCCTGCGTGCTGGCAAAGCGCAGCAGCTTGGCCAGCCGCTCCTGGTTGGCATGGTCCTCGCCGATGCCTTCCTTCAGCACCGAGCCGAAGTCCTTCCAGAAGGCGGCGTACTTGTCGCGCTCGGCCGCATCCTCGCTGTCGGCCAGCGATTCCAGCATGCCCAGCACGCGCTTGGTCGAACCTTCGCGGATGGCCTTGACGTCGCGACTTTCCTGCAGCAGCTCGCGGCTCACGTTCAGCGGCAGGTCGGCCGAGTCGATCACGCCCTTGACGAAGCGCAGGTACACCGGCATGAGCGCCTCGGCGTCGTCCATGATGAAGACGCGCTTGACGTAGAGCTTGACGCCGCCGCGCTTGTCGCGGTTCCACAGGTCGAAGGGCGCCTTGCCCGGGATGTACAGCAGCTGCGTGTACTCCGTGCGGCCCTCGACGCGGTTGTGCGTGTAGGCCAGCGGCGCCGCCTGGTCGTAGCTGATCTGCTTGTAGAACTCCTGGTATTCGTTGTCGGTGATGTCGCTCTTGCTGCGCGTCCAGAGCGCGGCAGCCTTGTTGACCGTCTCCCACTCGTCCTTCAGCACCTGTTCCTTCTTGTCGCTGTCCCATTCCTCCTTCTTCATCAGAATGGGCAGCGAAATGTGGTCGGAGTACTTGCTGATGATCGACTTCAGCTTCCAGGTGGAAAGGAACTCTTCCTCACCCTCGCGCAGGTGCAGGATCACGTCGGTGCCGCGCTCGGCCTTCTCGATGGCCTCGACCTCGAACTCGCCAGCGCCTTCGCTGCTCCAGCGCACGCCTTCTGCGGCTGAAGCGCCGGCGCGGCGCGACAGCACGGTGATGCGGTCGGCGACGATGAAGCCGGAGTAGAAGCCCACGCCGAACTGGCCGATCAGGTTGGCGTCCTTCTTCTTCTCGCCTTCCAGCCGTGCCAGGAACTCGCGCGTGCCGCTCTTGGCGATGGTGCCCAGGTGTGCCACGGCCTCCTCAGCACTCATGCCGATGCCGTTGTCGCGGATGGTCAGCGTCTTCGCATCCTTGTCGAAGAACACGCGGATCTCGAGGTTGGGCGCGTCTTCCCAAAGCGCACTGTGGTCCAGTGCCTCGAAACGCAGCTTGTCGCAGGCGTCGGAGGCGTTGGAGACCAACTCGCGCAGGAAGATTTCCTTGTTCGAATACAGCGAATGGGTCACGAGGTGCAGAATCTGCTTGACCTCGGCCTGAAATGAAAGTGTTTGTTTGCTCATCGGTATGGATCTGGTTGACGCTCGGCTGCGACCCGAGTCGGCCGACATATGGAGTGCCCGTGGCGGGGTTTCAAGGGTGGACCGCAACATCCTGTCGCAGTGCAGCAGGAACTTCCTGGCAGCGGCACCGTCGGACAAGCGCTCGGGGCATTGTCTGACGGCCCCCGTCCAGCAGGTGCAGCACGCTGCACGACCGGCACGAAGGAGGGCCTGCGGCAATGGCGATGAACGGCATTCTGCCCCAGGCACCCGCGCTGGCCTGGCCCGACTTGCCCCAGCTCGACCCGGTGCTCGGCCTGGCCGCGGTGATGCTGTTCGCGGTGGTCGCAGCCAGCGCGCTGCACCGGCTTCTCAAGCTGCCGCGGCTGGCGGGCTACATGCTGGTCGGCCTGCTCGCCAGCCCGATCGGTCTGGGCCTGTTGCAGCCGGCCGACCTGGACGGCTGGAAGCCGATCATCGACTTGGCCATCGCCGCGCTGGTCTTCGAGCTGGGCAGCCGACTGCGCCCGCGCTGGCTGATCGACAACCCATGGCTGGCCGCCAGTTGCGTGCTCGAAGGCCTGTTGGCCGCGCTCGCGGTCGGCGCGGTACTGGTGGCGCTGGGTGCGCCGCTGCTGTCGGCGGTGCTGGCCGCCATGGTCGCGGCCAGCACCTCGCCGATCATTGCGATGGCCGCGGTGCATGAGTTGCGCCCGCGCGGCCAGGTGGGCGAGCGCTTGCTGATGATGTGCGCGCTGAACAGCATGCTGGCCATGCTGGCGCTGAAGCTGTGGCCGCTACTGACGCTCGCCGGCCAGGACACCCTGGCCAGTGACGCTCTGACCTGGGTCGCCAGTGCGCTGTTCGTGGTCTGCGGCTCCTTCCTGCTGGGCCTGCTGTGTGGCTGGATCCTGGATCGCGCGGCGCGACTGAGCCAGCCGCGCGCCAGTGCCCCGGTGCTGCAGATCGCGCTGGTCATGCTGGCGTCCACACTGGCCTCCAACTGGGGCCTGTCGCCGCTGCTGACACTGCTGGTGGCCGGCATGACCGCGCGCTCGCTGATGGGCCATCGGCTGACAGTGGAACCCTACCTGGGCAGTGCCGGCGCCGCACTGACAGTCCTTCTGTTCATCAGCCTGGGGGTGCTGTTCAGCTTCGACGGCGTGCGCCAGGTCTGGCCTTGGGTCTTGGCGCTGATCGGCGCCCGGCTGCTCGGCAAGGGCCTGGGGGTCGCATTGCTGGCCCGGCCCAGTGGCCTGGGTTGGCGCCAGGCATTGGGCCTGACCCTGGCGCTGCAACCGATGGGCAGTCTGGCGGTGCTCCTGGTGGCGCACAACTTCCAGTGGGCCGACCAGCTGCCCGGCTTCGACAGCGGCGTGATGCAGGCCCTGCTGGTGGCCGCCGCGCTGATGCAGCTGAGCGGCCCGCTGTGGCTGAACCTGGCGCTGCGTCGCGTGGCCGGCGAGTGCTGCGAGGAGGCACCGCGTGTCGCTTGAGGCCTTCACCGTCTCCGAGCCGCTGACCATGGGCGTGGAGCTGGAACTGCAGTTGCTGGACACGCTCGACTTCGACCTCGCGCCGCGCGCGCAGGACCTATTGCGTGCGCTGGACAGGCACCCCGGCGCCTGGGACGTGAAGCCCGAAATCACGCGAAGCATGATCGAGATCGGCACGTCGATCCAGCGCGAGCATGCCTCGCTGCGCGACGAGCTGCACGACCTGTGCCGCCAGCTGTCGCGCGGCGCGCGCAAGCTCAACATCGGCATCGGCGGCGGCGGCACGCATGCCTTCCAGCACTGGAGCGAGCAGCAGATCTACCCGACCGAACGCTTCCACTACATCAGCGAGCTCTACGGCTACCTGGCCAAGCAGTTCACGGTCTTCGGCCAGCATGTGCACATCGGCGTACCCAGCGGCGACGACGCGCTGTGGCTGCTGCACGCGCTGTCGCGCTACGTGCCGCACTTCATCGCGCTCAGCGCGTCGTCGCCCTTCGTGCAGGGCGTGGACACCGGCTTCCATTCCGCGCGCCTGAACTCGGTGTTCGCCTTCCCGCTGTCGGGGCGCGCGCCCTTCGTGCTGAGCTGGGACGAGTTCGGTGAGTACTTCCAGAAGATGACCAGCACCGGCGTCGTGCAGTCGATGAAGGACTTCTACTGGGACATACGGCCCAAGCCCGAGTTCGGCACCATCGAGCTGCGCGTGTGCGACACGCCGCTGACGGTGGACAAGGCTGCGGCGCTGGCCTGCTACCTGCAAAGCCTGTGTCGCTATCTGCGCGAGGAGCGGCCCTTCGAGCCGGCCGAGGACGACTACCTGGTCTACACCTACAACCGCTTCCAGGCCTGCCGCTTCGGCCTGGAGGGCGAAGTCGTCGACCCCAAGACCAAGCAGCGGCAGAAGTTGCGCGACGACATCATCCGCACGCTGGCGCGCGTGGCCGAGCATGCGCTGGACCTGCGCTCGCTGGATGCCAACAACCAGATCCGAGATTCGCTGTTCGAAGGCAATGACGCCAGCTGGCTGCGCTCGCTGCGGCAGAGCGGCGCGCCGCTGCCGGCCATGGTGGAAGCCGCGAGCGCGCGCTGGATGATGAAGTAGGGCCTCGCGTTCAGGCCGGCCGCACGCGCACCGGCAGCGCCTTCATGCCGCGAAAGACCAGCGAGTTCAGCCATTGCTGCGTGTCCGTGGCCGGCTCGATCTGCGCATACCGGCGCAGCACCGCCGGGAAAGCCACCTGGCCTTCGGTGCGTGCCAGCGGGAAGCCCAGGCAGATGTGCGCGCCGTAGCCGAAGGTCAGGTGCGCGACACCGTCGCGCTCGATGTCGAGCACATCGGGCTCGGCATACGCGCGCGGATCGCGGTTGGCCGCATTGAGCATCATGAACAATCGGTCGCCCGCCTTCAGGGTCTTGCCGTGGCGCCGGTGCTCGACCTGCACGATGCGCACCTGAGCGCCCGACGGGCCCTCGTGGCGCAGCAGCTCCTCGACCGCGGCGTTCGTCAGCGAGGGGTCGGCGCGCAGCTTGCGCATCTCGCCCGGGAACTGCATCAGCGAGAGCATCCCGTTGGCGATGTGGTTGGTGGTGGTCTCGTGGCCGGCGAAGAGCAGCAGGATGCAGGTGGCGACCAGCTCGTCCTCGCTCAGGCGGTCGTCGCCGTCACGCAGGTGCACCAGCTCGCTCAGCAGGTCGGCTCGCGGCGCAGCCCGGCGCGCCTCGATCTGCGCGCGGAAGTATTCCGCCATCGCATGGGTGGCGGCCTGCGCGGTGTCGTACTTCTCGGGCGACACGCGCGACGAGCCGATGAACAGCGCCATGTCGTCCGACAGCTGCTTCATCCGCCCCAGGTCCTCGCGCGGCACGCCGAGCATGGCCATGATCACCAGACAGGGCAGCGGCCCGGCGAACTCGGCGATGAAGTCGAATTCGTCTTTGCCGCGCATGCCGTCCAGCAGCCAGGCGGCGATCTCCTCCACCTGCGGCCGCATGCCCTGCATCGACTTGACATGCAGCACGCGCGAGGTCAGCCGCCGCAGCCGCGTGTGCTCGGGCGGGTCCTTGAACACCATCCACAGCGACAGGTAGCGGATGATGTCGCCGATTTTGCGCGCCTCGTCGCTGGGCATGCTGGCGAAGAAGGGCTGCAGCCGATTGGAGGACATGCTGCCGTCCTGCGTCACCGCCTTGACGTCGTCGTAGCGCGTCAGGATCCAGCTCTTCAGCCGCGGGCTCCAGTGGCACGGATCCTCGTCGCGCATCTGCGCGAACAACGGGTACGGATTGGCCAACGTGGCTGGGTCTTCGGGCCGATAGTCGATGATCATTGCGTCTTTTCCAGGATGTGGATGGCGCAGGCCGCTTCGTCGAAGCCCATCACGCCGCCGCCGTTTTCGATCAGGCCCAGCGACGCCCCCGTCACCTGACGCGCGCCAGCCTCGCCGCGCAGCTGCTGGCAGACCTCGTAGACCATCGACAGCCCTGTGGCACCCACCGGGTGGCCCTTGGACACCAGTCCGCCGGAGACATTCACCGGCAGCCGCCCACCCAGCGCGGTGGCGCCCGATTCGACGAAGCGGCCACCCTGGCCTGCATCGCACAGGCGCAGCATCTCTAGCTGGTAGATCTCGCAGAAAGAGGTGGCGTCGTGCACCTCGGCCAGGTGGATGTCGCCAGGCTTCAGCCCAGCCTTGGCATAGGCCTTGTCGGCGGCGATGCGCGACAGGCCCGGCTCGTCGAGCCGGCGGTACTTGCCTCCGGACAGCTGGCTGGTGCGCACGAGCACCGCGCGCGAGCGCACCTCGCGCGGGAAGTTCGCCAGCGCGTCTTCCGAACACAGCAGCGCAGCGGCCGCGCCATCGCCCAGCGGCGAGCACATCGCGCGGGTCAGCGGGTAGCTGATCTCGCGATCGGCCAGCACCTCGTCCACGCTGACTTCAAACCGATACTGGGCCTTCGGATTGAGGCTGCCATGATGGTGGTTCTTCGATGCGCCGACGGCGATCTGCCGCTGCGTGGTGCCGTAGGCCTGCATGTGCCAGGCGGCCTGCATCGCATAGGTGTCCATGTACAGCGTGCGGCCCGGCCCGGTCTCGAAGGGCTTGCCGGCCTGCGCGCCGGCCGCCGCGTAGTAGTCCAGCCACTTCTGTTTGTCGAGCTGGTCGATGCCGGTGGCGAAGATCGCCGCGGTGCGCTCCGGGTCGTCGCGGCTGACCAGCTTTTCCACGCCGATCGCCAGGCTGACCTCGGCCTGGCCGGACAGCACGTCCTTCCAGGCGCCGTGGAAGGCGAATGACGCCGTGGCGCAGCCGCCTTCCACGTTGATCATCGGCACGCGCTCGGGGAACAAGCCTTCCTCGACCAGCGGCGTGAAGGCCACCTGGCCGCGGATGCCGCCCTGCCCCCACTGGCCCATGCCGCAGTTGCCGAACCAGGCCTGTTCGATCAGCCGCGCGCCGTGAGCGTCGAGGCCGCAGTCGAGCAGCAGATCGGCATAGGCCCAGCGCGCCAGGTCCTGGAAGGACTTGTCCTCGTGCTTGCCGAAGGGCGTGCACGCGGTGCCGATGACGTAGACCTTGCGCATGGCGTCATGCTCCAACATGTCCGGACCCGCAGTATCGGGGAAGTGGCGCCGCCATTCGGCGTTAAGCTGCGCGCAGACTCAACGCCACCCATAGACCCATGAGCTACCCCCACACGCAACTCTTCATCGACGGCCAATGGTGCGATGCGGCCAGCGGCCAAACGCTGGCCGTGCTGAACCCGGCCACCGGCAAGGAGATCGGACGCGTCGCGCATGCCGGCATCGCCGACCTGGACCGTGCGCTGGCCGCCGCGCAGCGCGGCTTCGAGCTGTGGCGCGACACACCGGCACTGGAGCGCAGCGCCGTCATGCGCCGCGCCGCCGCGCTGATGCGCGACCGCGCTGCCGACATCGGCGCGCTCATGACGATGGAACAGGGCAAGCCGCTGGCCGAGTCGAAGGCTGAAGCCACCATGTCGGCCGAGATCATCGAGTGGTTTGCCGAGGAGGGCCGTCGCGTCTACGGCCGCGTGGTGCCCTCGCGATCGCTGGCCGTGCAGCAGACGGTGCTGCGCAGCCCGGTCGGGCCGGTGGCGGCCTTCACGCCCTGGAACTTCCCGATCAACCAGGTGGTGCGCAAGCTGTCGGCTGCACTGGCCACCGGCTGCTCGATGATCGTCAAGGCGCCCGAAGAAGCCCCGGCGTCGCCGGCCGCGCTGATCCAGGCCTTCGTCGATGCCGGCGTGCCGGCCGGCGTGGTCGGCCTGGTGTACGGCAACCCGGCCGAGATCTCGGCCTACCTGATCCCGCACCCGGTGATCCGCAAGATCACCTTCACCGGCTCCACGCCGGTGGGCAAGCAACTGGCCGCACTGGCCGGCACGCACATGAAGCGCGCGACCATGGAACTCGGTGGCCACGCACCGGTTATCGTCGCTGAGGACGCGAACATCGACCTGGCCATCAAGTGCGCCGGCGCAGCCAAGTTCCGCAACGCCGGGCAGGTGTGCATCTCACCGACGCGCTTCCTGGTGCACAACAGCATCCGCGCCGAGTTTGCGGGCAAGCTGGCCAAGCACGCGCAATCGCTGAAGGTCGGCGACGGCCTGGCCGAAGGCACCGCCATGGGCCCGCTGGCCAATGCGCGGCGCCTGACCGCCATGGCCCAGTTCGTCGACGACGCGCGCGCCAAGGGCGCCCAGGTCGCCGCCGGCGGCGAGCGCATCGGCTCGGCCGGCAACTTCTTCGCGCCGACGGTGCTGGACGAGGTGCCTCTGGAGGCTGCGGTGTTCAACCAGGAGCCCTTCGGCCCGGTGGCGGCGATCCGCGGCTTCGACCAGCTCGAAGACGCCATTGCCGAGGCCAACCGCCTGCCCTATGGCCTGGCCGGCTATGCCTACACCCGCTCGCTGAAGAACGCGCACCTGCTGGCGCAGCGGCTGGAGCTGGGCATGCTGTGGATCAACCAGCCGGCGCTGCCCTGGGCCGAGATGCCCTTCGGCGGCATCAAGGATTCGGGCTACGGCTCCGAAGGCGGCAGCGAGGCGCTGGAGGCCTACCTGAACACCAAGGCGGTGTCGATCCTCTGCGCCTGAAGCCCGGCAACCCAAGCAGCGAATGAGGCAGCCAACATGAAGCGTCGACACACCCTGGGCATCACGCTGGCATGGGCGGTCGCCGCTGCCGGCGCATTGGCGCAGCCGCAGCCGATCCGCGTGATCGTCGGCTTCGCGCCCGGCGGCAGCGTCGATGCGCTGGCACGGCTGGTGGCCGACGGCTTGCAGACGGGCCTGGGCCGCACTGCCATCGTCGAAAACCGCACCGGAGCCGCTGGCCGGCTGGCGATCGAGCAGGTCAAGGCTGCGCCGCCCGACGGCAGCCTGCTGTTGCTGGCGCCGCAGGGGCCGATGACGCTGTTCCCGCATGTCTTTCGCGGCCTGCGCTACGACCCGGGCAAGGATTTCGTGCCGGTGACGCGCGTGGCCAGCGGCGACTTTGCGCTGACCATCGGCCCGCTGGTGCCGGCCAAGGACATGAAGGGCTTCCGCGCCTGGCTGCGCACGGCCGGCGACAAGGCCAGCTACGGCTCGCCCGGCGCCGGCACGATCCCGCACTTCATCGGCGTGTCGGCGGCGCGCCAGATCGGTGTGCCGATGACGCACGTGCCCTACCGCGGCTCGGCGCTGTCGATGAACGACCTGGCTGGCGGCACCATCGCCGCGGCGATCAGCCCGGTGGCCGAAGCGCTGGAACTGCACAAGGCCGGCCGCGTGACCATCATCGCCACCACCGGCAGCGTGCGCTCGCCGTTCATCCCCGATGTGCCGACGCTCAAGGAGCTGGGCATTGCGGTCGAGGTGCCCTCGTGGTTTGCGGTCTACGCGCCGGCGGCGACGCCGCCGGAGCTGCTGGACAAGCTGCGCCAGGCGATCCACGCCGCGCTGGCCGCGCCAACGGCGAAGCAACGGCTCGCGCAGATCGGCCTGGTGCCGGCACCGAGCAGCAGTGCCGAGCTGCTGGTGATCCAGCGGCGCGAGCGTGACATGTGGGGCCCGGTCGTGCAGGCCTCGGGCTTCACGCCGGGGGATTGACGATGGCCACGCGCCCCAACCTGATCTTCATCGTCGCCGACGACCTGGGCTATGCCGACCTCGGCTGCTACGGCGGCCGCGAGGCCGGGTTCGGCGCGGTCTCGCCGGTACTCGACCGCATGGCCGCCAACGGCCTGCGCTTCACCCAGGGTTATGCCAACTCGCCCGTGTGCTCGCCGACGCGCTTTGCGCTGATGACGGCGCGGTGGCAGTACCGGTTGCGCGGCGCGGCCGAGGAGCCGATCAACAGCAAGAGCCGCGGCAGCAGCACACTGGGCCTGCCTCCCGAGCATCCGACGCTGCCCTCGCTGCTGCGCGATGCCGGCTACCGCACCGCACTGATCGGCAAGTGGCACCTGGGCTACCCGCCGGCCTTCGGGCCGCTGGCCTCGGGCTACGAAGAGTTCTTCGGCCCGATGAGCGGCGGCGTCGATTACTTCACCCATGCCGATTCGGCCGGTCGGCACGACCTGTACGAAGGGTCGGCCGAAAAGCCCAGCGACGGCTACCTGACCGACCTGATCACGCAGCGCGCGCTGGACTGGGTACAGCGCATGGCCGCCGGGCCAGCGCCCTTCTTCCTGAGCCTGCACTACACCGCGCCGCATTGGCCGTGGGAGACACGCGACGACCGCGAACTGGCGCACCACCTGAAGGGCAGCCTGTTCCACCTGGCCGGCGGCAACATCCAGGCCTACCGCCGCATGATCCATCACATGGACGAAGGCATCGGGCAGCTGCTCGATGCGCTGCGCCGGCTCGGCCGGCTGGACAACACGCTGGTGGTCTTCACCAGCGACAACGGCGGCGAGCGCTTCTCCGACAACTGGCCGCTGGTCGGCGGCAAGATGGACCTCACCGAAGGCGGCATCCGCGTGCCCTACATCGTGCAGTGGCCCGCGGTCGTCGCGCCGGGAAGCGTCAGCACCCAGCACTGCCTGACGATGGACTGGTCGGCCACGCTGCTGGCTGCTGCCGGCGTGGCCGCGCACCCCGACTACCCGCTGGACGGCGTGTCGCTGCTGCCGGTGCTGCGCGACGCCGGTGCGAGTTTTCCTCGGCCGATGCACTGGCGCATGAACCACCGCGGCCAGCGCGCCCACCGCGACGGCGACTGGAAGTACCTGCGCGTGGACGGCAACGACTACCTCTTCAACATTGCCGATGACGAACGCGAACGCGCCAACCACGTCGCCCTGCAACCCGATCGCCTGGAGCGCCTGCGCGCCGCCTGGCAGGCCTGGAACGACACGATGCCTGCCATTCCAGCGGACGCCACGGTCAGCCTGGGCTATTCGGTGAAGGACATGCCGCAGCGCTGAGGCCGCAAGCAGGAGTCCGACCGTGCCTCGGGGCTGTCGAGCGATAGGCTGCGGCGCGACCGCAAGCTGGCCGACACACGCCGCCGCTTCACAGGCCCGGCTCGACATTCAACAAGCCCAAAAAGCCCCCGCCGCGGCATCGCCCGGGACGACCGTCTGGCGCAGAACATCCACGTCCTGGCCTGCAAATACCTGGAATCGGTCCAGGAAAGCACCGATGTCAGCGACGAACTGCTGGTGATGCTTTGCAAGAACGACCACAAGAAGTCCAACTTCGGCTGGCTGCCCTTGAGATGGGGTGCCCGAACGCTGGAGCGAGAGGCAAACCCAACCCGCCGGCGTCGTTCTGGGTGGCGCGCGAGTTCGCAGGCCCCTATCGTTGACCCCGACCCTGGTCGAAAGATACCTGCGATCCGTTCATCTGAACCTCCAGTCGTCTGCGCGACCGTCAGGCCGGAATTCCGGCCAGGCTCAGACCTTCGAGCACACGATCCATGTACGGGCTCTGCAATGGGTACCACTTGGCAAAGCCCGTCAGCGTGAAACCGGGTTCCCAGGCCATGAACTCGGCCGCGTGTTGCCGCGCTCGCTCCAGTTCACCGGACAGTGCCAATGCGGCAATCAGCATGCGCTTCGACGCCTTGTAGCGCGGGTTCAGTCGCTGCGCGTTGTTCAGCCAGCTGACGGCTTCGTCCAGCCGCCCGATGACCAGTGCCGCCGTGCCGTTGGTGGTGCAATAGGAGAAGCTCAGCTGATCGAACGGGCTCAGTCGAATGGCATTGCGCACGCGCGTCATCGCCTCCTCGCCGCGGCCGATGTAGGCCAGCGTATTGGCGCTGCGCGCCCAGGCGGGCGCACAACTCGGGTTCAGCCGCAAGGCCTGGTCGAACATCTCCATGGCCACGTCGAAGCGCTTGTGCAGGAAGGACTGGATGTGTCCGGCCACCGACAGCGACCAGGCATCGCGCGGATCGAGTTGCACCGCGGCCTGCGCGTGTTCGTCGGCCAGGCGCTGGTCCAGGCTCATGTCGCTGCTCATGCCCTCGCCGAAGCGCAGGTTGTGCCACCACGCCAGATGCGCATGAGCCTGGGCGTAGCTCGCGTCCAGTTCGATGGCGCGGCGGAACATGTCGCCGGCCAGGTTGAAGTCGGACAAGTTGAATTTGTACAGCACCGCCAGGGCGCGAAGCACGCAGTCGTAGGCGCCGAAGCTTTCGGTCGGCCGCTCACGCACGCGCGCGATCTCGGCCTCCTGCAACCGTGGGTCGATGGCCGCAGCGATGCTCAACGCGATCTGCTCCTGGAAGCTGAACAGGTCTTCGTCCGCGCCATCGTAGTGCTCGGCCCACAACTCGCGGTTGTGGCTGGCGTCGATCAACCCAGCGTTGATGCGCAGGCGCTTGTCGCGGCGCTGCACCGAGCCTTCGAGCAGATAGCGCACACCCAGTTCCGCGGCGATGTCGGCGGCACCGGCGATGTGGCCGCGGTACTTCAGCGTCGAGTTGCGCGCTACCACGAACAGCGAGCGGTTCATCGACAGCTTGGCGATGATCTCTTCGGTCATGCCGTCACCGAAGTAGGAATCGACCTCGCTGCCGTCGCCGCGGAAGGGCAGCACGGCGATCGTCGGCCGGTTGTCCCACATCAGGTGCGGCTGGATGCCGGGGGCAGCACCGTCGCCAACCAGCACGCGGAAGGTGCGCACGGGGTGGCTGATGTTCTTCAAGTGTTGCTCGCCCAGGTCGACCAGCCGCACCGGCATCTTGTTCCAGACGAAGTCGCGCACCCCCTGGGTGATGATCACCTGGCCGGGTGCAGCCAACTGGTGAACCCGCGAGGCGATGTTGACGCCATCGCCGAGCAGCTTGTCCTCATCGACGATGGCATCTTCGATGCTGATGCCCACGCGCATGCGGATCGGGTTGGCGGGGTCGCTGGCGCGGCGGTCATCCAGCCGCTGCAGCAGATCGATGGCCCAGCGAACTGACTCGACCGCGCTGGGAAACTCCACCAGCACCGCGTCGCCGGCGACTTCGATCAACCGCCCGCCGAAGCCCTTGATGTTGGGCTCGATCAGCTCGTGCTGCACGGCCTTCCAGGCCGACACCGCTGCGGCGTCGTCGCGTTCGACCAGACGTGCCCAGCCGACCACATCGGCAAACGCGATTGCCGCCAAGCGACGCACCACGCGAACCGAGCTTTGCATGTGGACTCCTGAAAGTCCCGAATCGACGACTCTAGCGCAGACGCCACGCCGTAGACAGTTGCCAACGTGGCCGAAGATGGGGATGGACAGTCACGTTGTGCAGCGTCGTCGCCTGCACCGGCAACAGCCGCGGCTTGCTGTGTCGCTGCAGCCATGCCGGGCTGCCGGCAAGCCAACTGCAGCTATAGTGCCGCCGCTCGATTCCACGCTTCATTCAAACGCCTGCGCACAGGCCTCTGATGCAGTCCCAAGCCATCAGCCCCCGGGCCTTCGCCATGCTGCTGCTGCTGGCGTGCATGTTCGGCGCCAACCATGTCGCGGCGCGCATCGCGCTGGACCATGGCGTGGACGTGGCCACCGCGGTGGCGGTGCGCAGCCTGGTCACTGCCGCGGTGGTCGCGGCCATCGTCTGGCTGAACCGCGTGCCGCTGACGCTGAGCGCACGGCACCGCCAGGTGATGCCGTTGATCGCAACGCTGGTCAGCATCCAGAGCCTGTGCCTGTATTCATCGGTGGCGCGCATCCCGGTGGGCCTGGCGCTGCTGGCCTTCAACACCTACCCACTGTGGACGGCCGCTGCCGCATGGGCGATCTACAAGCACAAGCCGGAGCGCGCCATCCTGATCGCCATGCCGGTGATCCTGTTCGGGCTGGCGCTGGCGCTGGACGTGACCGGCCTGGCGTCGGGCCTGGATGCCAAGGCGCATTGGGGCCGCATCGGCTCCGGCGTGGGCTTTGCGCTGGTGGCCGGCACCACCTTCGGCCTGGTGCTGGCGCTGACGCAGCACGAGGTGGCCGACCTGGACGGCCGGCTGCGCACCACGATCACCATGGGCATCGTCGGCGTGCTCGCCTTGCTCGGCAGCTTCACGCAGGGCGGCCTGCACTGGCCCAATGCCGTGGCCGGCTGGTGGGGCCTGACCGCGCTGACACTTCTGTACGGCACCGCGTTCACGGTCATGTTCACACTGCTGCCCAAGCTGGGCGTGGTGGGCAGCTCGCCGATCCTGAACATCGAGCCGGTGGCCGCGCTGGCCATGGCCTGGCTGCTGCTCGGCCAGGCGATTTCGGCCATCCAGGTGGCGGGGGCGCTGCTGGTGGTCGGCGCGGTGACGGCGCTGGGCTTGCGCAGGCGTGGCTAGGCTGTGCCGGCTTGCGCGGCCTGATAGGCCCGCACCGCATCGTCGATGGTGGCGAAGAAGGTCTGCTGGCCGAAGTGGCTGAACAGACCGAAGCGCTTGAGCTTGTCCTTCACCGGGCCCTTCATCTCGGCGAAGCACAGCTCGATGCCCTGCTCCTGCAGGCTGCTGTCCAGCGCGCGCAGCATGTCGGCGGCGGTGATGTCGACACTGGTCACCGGCTCGGCCGCCACCACCAGCCACTTCACCGGCGTGGGTGAGGCGGCGATGGTGGCCTGCACCACGCGCTCGAACCACTCCGCGTTGGCAAAGAACAGCGGCGCATCCCAGCGCAGCAGCACCAGGCCGTCGATGCGCCGTGCCTCGGGGTGGCGTTGCACGTCGTGGTAGCCGTCGACACCCTCCACCCGGCCCAGCACGGCGGAATGCGGCCGCCAGCCGTCCCACAGGAACTCGATCACTGACACGACGATGGCCAGCACGATGCCCTGGATGGCGCCGAGCAGCAGCACGCCGGCCGTGCAGCCGATCGAAAGCCAGAACTCCCAGGCCTGGATGCGGCGGATGCGCTGCAGGTCGCGCCATTCGATCAGGCCCATCACCGAGGCGATGACCACCGCCGCCAACGCGCTGCTCGGCAGCCGCTGCAGCAGGTCCGGCGCCAGCAGCAGCAGCGCGGCCACTGCCACGGCGCCGACCACGCCGGTCATCTGCGAGCGGGCGCCGGCGGCTTCGGCCACCGGCGTGCGCGACGAGCTGCTGCTGATCGGGAAGCCCTGGAACAGGCCCACCGCCAGGTTGGCTGCGCCCAGCGCCACCATCTCCTGGTTCGGATCGACGGCGCTGCGCTGGCGCTGCGCATAGCTGCGTGACAGCACGCTGGTGTCGGCGAAGGCCACCAACGCCACGGCCAGTGCGCCGCCTAGCACTGGCAGCAGGTCGGCCAGGCCAATCCAGGGCAGCGACAAGCTCGGCAGCCCCTGCGGCAGCGCGCCGAGCACCGCCACGCCGTGACGGCGGTCGAGGTCGAAGGCGGCCACCGCGGCTGTGGCAAGCGCGATGGCGATCAACATGCCCGGCACGCGCGGCCAGCGCTTCAGGCCCAGGATCAGCAGCAGCGCGCCCGCGCCGACCGCGAAGGCCGCCGGCACAAGCTGCCCGTCCCACAACGCGCGGGCCATGGCCAGGGCGCGGGCAAGCGGCCCGTCGCCATCGGCATCGATGCCGCACAGCGTCGGCAACTGGCTGACGATGACCGCCAGCGCGATGCCGTTCATGTAGCCGTAGCGGATCGGCGTGGACAGCAGTTCGGTGACGAAGCCCAGCCGCGCCAGCCCGGCGCCGATGCAGATCAGCCCCACCGCAATGGCCATCGCGCCGGCCAGTGCCACGGCGCGCGCCGGGTCGCCCGCCGACAGCGGCAGCAGCACCGCCAGGATCAGGGCCGCAAGCGACGAATCCGGCCCCAGCACCATGATGCGGCTGGGGCCGAACAGCGCATAGGCCAGCAGCGCGACGATGGTGGCGTACAGGCCGTGGATGCCCGGCAGCCCCGAGGCGACGGCATAGGCGATGCCCACCGGCACCAGCATCGTCGTCAGCACCAGCCCGGCGGCCAGGTCGTGGCGCAACCAGCCGGCGGGATAGTGGCGCAGCAGTTGCACCCCGGGCAGCCAGCGCAGCCCTCTCGTCGCGAGTGGGGGTGTGGCGGGGGCACTCATGCGCTTCACGCTATCACAGCGAAAATGCGCCAATGGTCCCTCCCGCTCGGCACCTGCGCTGGCCCCGGCTGTTGCTCGGCATCGTGGGCGGCATCGTGCTGCTGCTGGTCATCGCCTATGTCGCGCTGAACCAGGCCTTCCCGCCCGAACGCCTGGCCGCGATGCTGTCGGATCAGGTGCGCAAGACCAGCGGCCGCGACTTCGCGGTGCGCGGGCCGCTGTCCATTCGCCTGCTGCCGCGCATCGGCGTTGCTGCCGACGACGTGGTGCTCGGCAACGCGCCCTGGGGCACGCGCAAGGACATGCTGATGGTGCAGCACGCACGCTTCGACATCGCGCTGTGGCCGCTGCTGCAGGGCCTGGTGGACATTGCCAGCGTGTCCTTCGACGGCGTGGACCTGCTGCTCGAAACCAACCGCAACGGCGTCGGCAACTGGGCGATGGGCCGCGAGGGCGACAACAGCACGCCCGCCCCGGCCGGCGGCAGCAGCGCGCCTGTGCGTCTGCACCTGTCGAGCCTGACGCTGAGCAATGCCAAGCTCGCCTATCGCGACGGACGCAGCAGCAGCACCCAGCAGGTGACGGTGCCGAAGCTCGCCCTCGAGCTCGCCGGCACCGGACAGGCCTTGAGCGCCACCCTGGACAGCGGCGCCCAGCGCTGGCAGCTGACGGGCCAGATCGGCCTCCTGGCCGACCTGGCGCTGAACGAAGCGGACTGGCCTTTCGACCTGCAGCTGGCCGGCGACGGCGCCACGGCCGCGGCCAAGGGCCTGCTGCGGCGCGGCACTCCGCCGCGCGTGCTGGAAGCCGACATCAGTGCGAGCCTCAACAAGGCCGTCGCACTGACGCCCTGGGTTGCGGATGCGGCGCGGCTGCCGCTGCCGGCCGAGCTGAAGGGGCGCCTGAGCTATGGGCCGCAGTCGCTGCGCATCGATGGCCTGCAGCTGTCGCTGGCGCAGCAGCAGTTGAGCGGGCAGATCAAGGCACTGGGCGGCAACCCGTGGCGCATCGAGGCCCAGCTGAGCTCGCCGTCGATCGATCTGGCACGCTGGCTGCCGACGCGCGCTGCCGCCGGCACTTCCGCGGCGCAGTCTTCGAGCCAACGCGTCTTCGGCGACACGCCTCTGGCGCTGAACGCCTTGCCCGCCGGCCCGGCGACACTGGCGCTGCGCGTGGAACGCCTGCTGATCCCGGGCCTGCCGCCGCTGTCGCAGCTGAACCTGCAGCTCAATGCCCAGCCCGGCCGCTTCAGGCTCGACCCGCTGAATGCAGGCTTCGCAGGTGGCAGCCTGCGCGGCAGCCTGAGTGTGAGCACGGCGGCCGGCGCCGCGCCGCGCGTGTTGCTGCAGGCGCAGGCAGACAAACTGTCGATGGACACGCTGCTCAAGGCCTCGGGCCATTCGGCCTATGCCAGCGGCGGGCAGTTGCAGCTGCGTGCCGACCTCAACGGCGCCGGCAACACGGCCCATGCGCTGGCCTCCAGTGCGACGGGTGAGCTGTTGCTGTCGCTGTCGAACACCACGCTGGGCAGCGGCGCGTCGCCGCTGGGCGCCGATCTGCTGCGGCGGTTGCTGCAGGCGGTGACGCTGCAGGCGCAGCCGACCGCGCAGACGCGTATCGACTGTGCGGTGATCCGCCTGCCGCTGAAGAACGGCGTGGCCACGGTGGACCGCTCGATCGCGCTCGAAACCGATCAGCTGTCGGTGTCGGCCAAGGGCGAGGTGCGCTTCGACGACGAGACGCTGGCGCTGGCCTTCAGGCCCACGCCCAGGGTGGCGATGAACATCAGCCCGGTGAACCTGGCGCAGCTGGTGGTGGTGAAGGGGCCTTGGCGGGACCCGAAACTGGGGCTGGACGCGCAAGGCGTCGCCGGCGTGGCGGCGTCGCTGGGGCTGGCGGGTGCGACCGGCGGGCTGTCGCTGCTGGCGCAGCAGCTGCTGAAGGCCGTGCCCGAGAAGGACGTGTGCCGCACGGCAATGAGCGGTGTCGCGCCGAGCCCGGCAGCACCGACGACGACGCCGACGCCCGCCGCTCAGCCGAAACCGCCGTTGAAGCTGCCGCAGGCGCTGCCCGAGGCCCTGCGCAACATCTTCAAGTAGCGCCGGGCTCGGCGGGTGCGTCCAGTCGCTGCAGCAGCTGGTCGAGCGTGTCGTACACCTGGGGCAGCAGGTCGGATCCGATGCGCTGCTCCAGCTCGCGGTACTGGGCCTCGATCAGCGGCACGATGCGTCGCGCCAGCGCACGGCTCTTCGGCGTGATCGACACCCACACGCGGCGCTGGTCCTCGGCCATGCGCTCGCGCTGTACCAGGCCCATCTCCTCCATGCGCGCCAGCACCCCCGTGGCGCTGGCGCTGAGCAACTGGCAGCGCTCGCAGATCTGCCGCGGCTCCAGCGGCGATTCGTCGAGCAGCGCGCGCAGCACGCGCCACTGCTGCTCGGTCAGGCCGTGCTGGTTGAGGATGGCGCGAAAGTGCGACATCACGCCTTCGCGCGAGCGCAGCAGCAGCAACGCCAGGTTGCGACGGCTCGGGGCGTGAGGCATGGCGGCGGCTGCGGTTGACACTTGGGTGGGCTGGTGCTGTAATCATACACATGTTAGTGAATCTGAACAGTGGTTCGAGCATTCGCGATGCGCTGGCCGTCCCCGCCGGCCGCACGGCTGCCGAGGACCGGCCGCCGGCGGCATGGCGATCGACCACCGCCTTCGCGCCGCCACCGATCGCCACCGCCTACGGCACGCTGCTGAACCACCGCGACGCGCTGGCCGCGCTGGGCGATGTGGTGCACCAGCCGCCGCACAAGTCGCCACCGAAGGCGCCGGTGCTGTACATCAAGCCGCGCCACTGTCTGGCGGGGCACGGCGCTGCGGTCGAGGTGCCGGCCGATGCGCCGGCGCTGGAGGTCGGCGCCCAGCTCGGCATCGTCATCGGCGCCGCGGCCTGCCGCGTGCGCGAGGCCGATGCGCTGGCGCATGTCGCTGGCTACACCGTCTGCAGCGACCTGAGCGTGCCGCATCCGTCGTACTACCGGCCTTCGCTGCGCTACAAGGCGCGCGACGGCTTCCTGCCGCTGGGCCCGTGGATCCTGGCCGCGCGCCACGTGTCCGATCCCGATGCGCTGGAGGTGGTGGTGCAGATCGACGGCCGCGAGGCGCAGCGCTATTCCACCGCCGGCATGCAGCGCGGCGTGGCCCGGTTGATTGCCGAAGTCAGCGCCTTCATGACGCTGGCCCGCGGCGACCTGCTGATGCTCGGCGCCGGACCCGCCGCGCCGCTGGCCCGCGCGGGGCAGACGGTGCGCATCACGATCGAGCGGATCGGCACGCTGGAACATCGGCTGGTCGCTGAAGACCTGACATGAAACACGCACGCATCGCCTGGGCCGGCGCGATCCACAGTGCCATCGCCGACGGGGACCAGCTGCTTCTCGCCGACGGCACGCGGCTGGCCGAAGACCAGGTGGTGTGGCTGCCGCCGGTCGTGCCCGGCACGATCATCGCACTGGGCATCAACTATGCCGACCACAAGAAGGAACTGGCGAAGGAACTGACGCTCAGCGCCAAGGACGAGCCGCTGGCCTTCCTGAAAGGGCCCAACGCGCTGGTCGGCCACCGCGGCCGCACGCGCCGGCCGGCCGATGCCACCTTCATGCACTACGAATGCGAGCTGGCGGTGGTGATCGGCCGGCATGCCAAGCGGATCAAGCGCGCCGATGCGCTGGCCCATGTCGCCGGCTACACCATCGCCAACGACTACGCGGTGCGCGACTACCTGGAGAACTGGTACCGGCCCAACCTGCGCGTGAAGAACCGCGATGGCGCCACCGTGCTCGGCCCCTGGCTGGTGGATGCGGCGGACGTGCCCGACCCGCATGCCCTGGGCCTGCGCACCTTCGTCAACGGCGAACTCAAGCAGCAGGGCAACACCCGCGACCTGATCGACAACGTGCCGGCGTTGATCGAATACCTCAGCAGCTTCATGACACTGTCGCCGGGCGACATCATCCTCACCGGCACGCCCGAGGGCGTGGTCAATGTCGACCCGGGCGATGAAGTGGCCTGCGAGATCGATGGACTGGGCCGGCTGATCAACACCATCGTCACCGAAGGACCCTGAGATGCGAATCCCCCATCTGATCGACGGCAAGGCAGTCGACAGCCGCGAGTGTTTCGAGACCGTCAATCCGGCCAACCAGCAGGTGCTGGCCGAGGTGGCCGCCGGCGGCGAGGCCGAAGTGCATGCCGCGGTGGCCGCAGCCAAGGCCGCGTTTCCGAAGTGGGCCGCCACGCCGGCGCCCGAGCGCGCCAAGATGATGCACAAGCTCGGCGAGCTGATCACGAAGCACGTCGCCGAGATCTCGGCCATCGAGACCGGCGACACCGGGCAGAGCATCAGCCAGACCGGCAAGCAGCTGGTGCCGCGCGCGGCCGACAACTTCCACTACTTTGCCGAGATGTGCACCCGCGTCGACGGCCACACCTACCCGACGCCCACGCACCTGAACTACACGCTGTTTCATCCGGTGGGCGTGTGCGCGCTGATCAGTCCTTGGAACGTGCCCTTCATGACCGGCACCTGGAAGATCTCGCCTTGCCTGGCCTTCGGCAACACCGCGGTGTTGAAGATGAGCGAGCTGTCGCCACTGTCCATCTCGCGCTTCGGCGAGCTGGCCACCGAAGCCGGGCTGCCCAAGGGCGTGCTGAACATCGTGCACGGCACCGGCCGCGATGCCGGCGAGCCGCTGTGCGCCCACCCTGACGTGAGCGCCATTTCCTTCACCGGCTCCACGGCGACCGGCCAGCGCATCGTCAAGAGCGCGGGGCTGAAGAAGTTCAGCATGGAGCTCGGCGGCAAGAGCCCGTTCGTGGTCTTCGACGATGCAGATTTCGAGCGTGCGCTCGATGCGGCGGTGTTCATGATTTTCAGCAACAACGGCGAGCGCTGCACCGCCGGCAGCCGCATCCTGGTACAGAAGTCGATCTACGCGCGCTTCGTCGAACGCTTCGCCGAGCGCGCCGCGCGCATCCGCGTCGGGGACCCGATGGACGAGAAGACGATCATCGGCCCGATGATCAGCCCGCAGCACCTGGCCAAGGTGCGCAGCTACATCAAGCTCGGCCCAAAGGAAGGCGCGACGCTGCTGACCGGCGGGCTGGACGCGCCGGACCTGCCTGACGCGCTGCGCAAAGGCAACTTCGTGCGGCCCACAGTCTTTGCCGACGTGAAGAACACGATGCGCATCGCGCAAGAGGAGATCTTCGGCCCGGTGGCCTGCCTGATCCCCTTCGACGACGAGGCCGATGCGGTTGCGCAGGCGAACGACATTCCGTACGGCCTGTCCAGCTATGTCTGGAGCCAGGACATCGGCCGCGCGCTCCGCGTGGCCGCGGCGATCGAAGCCGGCATGTGCTTCGTCAACAGCCAGAACGTGCGCGACCTGCGCCAGCCTTTCGGCGGTACCAAGGCCAGCGGGACCGGGCGCGAAGGCGGCACCTGGAGCTACGAGGTCTTCCTCGAGCCGAAAAACGTGGCAGTGTCCTTGGGCGGCCACCACATTCCTCATTGGGGAGTCTGATCATGGGCAAGGTAGCCCTCGCGGCCAAGATCACCCACGTGCCCAGCATGTACCTGAGCGAGTTGCCCGGCCCGCGCCACGGCACGCGGCAGGACGCGATCGACGGCCACATCGAGATCGGCCGGCGCTGCCGCGAACTGGGCGTGGACACCATCGTCGTCTTCGACACGCACTGGCTGGTCAATGCCAACTACCACCTGAATTGCGCGCCGCACTTCAAGGGCACCTACACCAGCAACGAGCTGCCGCACTTCATCAGCAACATGGGCTACGAGTTCCCGGGCAACCCGGCGCTCGGCCAGTTGCTGGCAAAGGCCGCCAATCAACTGGGCGTGGAGACGCTGGCGCACGAGCGCACCACGCTCGCGCCCGAGTACGGCACGCTCGTGCCGATGCGCTACATGAACACCGACCAGCATTTCAAGGTGGTGTCGGTGTCGGCGCTGTGCATGGCGCATTACCTCAACGACAGCGCGCGCCTGGGCTGGGCTTTCCGCAAGGCGGTGGAAGAGCACTACCACGGCACGGTCGCCTTCTTCGCCAGCGGGTCGCTGTCGCACCGCTTTGCGCAGAACGGCCTGGCGCCGGAGTTCGGCTTCAAGATCTGGAGCCCATTCCTCGAGCACCTGGACCAGGAAGTGATCCGCATGTGGAAGGCCGGCGAATGGCAGGCCTTCTGCGAGATGCTGCCCGAGTACGCCGCCAAGGGCCATGGCGAAGGTTTCATGCACGACACCGCGATGCTGCTCGGCGCCCTGGGATGGAGCGCCTACGATGCGCCGGCGGAAGTGGTCACGCCCTACTTCGGCGCCAGCGGCACCGGGCAGATCAACGTGGTGTTTCCCGTCACGCCGCAGGACGGCCACGCGATACCGAAAGCGGTGGCCTCCTCCGCAGAGGGTTACACCACTGTCGCCACGAGGCTCTAAGACCATGCCCCATCTCGTGATGCTCTACACCCCGCAGCTGGATGCGGAAGCCGATATGTCGCGCCTGTGCCGCAAGCTCGCCGACGCGATGCTGTCGGTGCGCGACGAACAAGGTGCGCAGGTCTTCCCGACCGGCGGCACGCGCGTGCTGGCCTACCCGGCGGCGCATTACGCGGTGGCCGACGGCAGCGGCGACTACGGCTTCATCTACTTCAACGTGCGCATGGCCCAGGGTCGCAGCGCCGCCGTGCACAAGGCGGTGGGCGAAACGCTGGCCGCCACCGTGCGCGAAGAACTGGCACCGCTGCTGGTCGCCCGGCCGGTGGGCATGACGCTGCAGGTGGACGAAGGACACGAGGTCTTCGATGCCAAGCTCGGCAACCTGCATCCGCTGTTTGCCAAGAAATGAGCACCACATTGGACCCGCAGACCATCGCCGCACTGGCGCGAGAGTTGTACGACGCGCGCAAGTCGTGCACGCCTTTGCGCCACCTGTCGAAGCGGCACCCGGGCATGAGCATCGAGGACGGATACGCGATCCAGCGCGCCTGGGTGGCGCTGGAGCTGGCCGACGGGCGCGTGATCAAGGGCCGCAAGATCGGCCTGACCTCCCGTGCGATGCAGCAGTCCAGCCAGATCGACGAGCCCGACTTCGCGCCGCTGATGGACGACATGTTCTTCGCCAATGGCGGCGACATCCCGGTGTCGCGTTTCATCGCGCCGCGCATCGAGGTGGAGCTGGCCTTCATCCTGGGCAAGCCTTTGCGCGGCCCGGGCGTGACGCTGTTCGACGTGCTCTCGGCCACCGACTGGGTGACGCCCGCCATCGAGATCATCGACGCGCGCATCGAGCAGTTCGACCGCGACACGAAGGCGCCGCGCAAGGTCTTCGACACCATCAGCGATTTCGCCGCCAATGCCGGCATCGTGCTGGGCGGCCGGCCGGTGCGTCCGACCGATGTGGACCTGCGCTGGGTGGGCGCGATGCTGTTCAAGAATGGTGTCATCGAAGAAACCGGCCTGGCCGCCGCGGTGCTGAACCACCCGGGCAACGGCGTCGCCTGGCTGGCCAACAAGATCGCGCCCTACGACGAACAATTGCACGCTGGCGAGGTGATCCTCGGCGGCTCCTTCACGCGCCCGGCCACCGCGGTGGCGGGCGACACCTTCCATGCCGACTACGGGGCGCTGGGCGCGGTGAGTTTCCGCTTCGTCTGAGACCGCCTGCTATTCCGCACACGCCCAAGGGGAGGACCACCATGGCCGATGTGAGAACCGAATCCGACAGCCACGGCGATGTCACGGTCAGCGCGGACAAACTGTGGGGCGCGCAGACCCAGCGATCGATCGAGTACTTCAGCATCGGCCGGGACCTGATGCCGCGCG
Source organism: uncultured Pseudomonadota bacterium (assembly GCA_963758955.1). GTDB lineage: Bacteria > Pseudomonadota > Gammaproteobacteria > Burkholderiales > Burkholderiaceae_C > Rubrivivax. The sequence goes on along the minus strand of CAVWXO010000023.1, from coordinate 181,891 downwards.
AGATGATCAGCGCCTACGCGGTGCTGAAGAAGGGCGCGGCCATCGCCAACCACGACGGCAAGCGCCTGTCCGACGAACTCTTCGCGCTGATCGTCGCCGCTTGCGACGAGATCCTGGCCGGCCAGCACGACGACATGTTCCCGCTGCACGTGTGGATGACCGGCAGCGGCACGCAGTTCAACATGAACGTCAACGAGGTGGTCTCCAACCGCTGCTGCCAGCTGGCCGGCACGCCGCTGGGCAGCAAGACGCCGGTGCATCCCAACGACCACGTCAACATGGGGCAGTCGTCGAACGACTCCTTCCCCTCGGCGATGTACATCGCCACGGCGGTGACTGCCGTGCAGCGCCTGCTGCCGGCGGTGCGCTCGCTGCACGATGCCATCGCCGCCAAGGCCGAAGACTGGGAGGACATCGTCAAGATCGGCCGCACCCACATGCAGGATGCGACGCCGCTGACGCTGGGCCAGGAATGGTCGGGTTATGCGGGGCTGCTGGCCGACGGCCTGGCGCGGCTGCAAAACGCGCTGCAGGACGTCTACAAGCTGTCGCTCGGCGGCACCGCGGTGGGGACAGGCATCAACGCGGCGCCCGGCTTCGACGAAGCCGCAGCCGCGCAGATCGCGCAACTGACCGGGCTGCCCTTCGTCACCGCGCCCAACAAGTTCAGCGTGCAGGGCAGCCACGACGCGCTGGTGCAGTTCTCCGGCACGATGAAGACCCTGGCCGTGTCGCTGTACAAGATCGGCAACGACATCCGGCTGATGTCCTGCGGCCCGCGCGCCGGCTTTGCCGAACTGAACATTCCGGCCAACGAGCCGGGCTCGTCGGTCATGCCGGGCAAGGTCAACCCGACGCAGGCCGAGGCGCTGACCATGGTGGCGGTGCAGGTGATGGCCAACGACGTGGCGGTGGGCATCGGCGGCGCAGGCGGTTACCTGGAGATGAACGTCTACAAGCCGCTGATCATCCACAACATCATGCACTCGATGACGCTGCTTGCCGACAGCTGCACCAACTTCCGCAAGTACCTGGTCGAAGGCACGACGCCCAACCTGAAGAAGCTCGGCGAAGACGTCGAGCGCTCGCTGATGCTGGTGACCGCGCTGTCGCCGGTGATCGGCTACGACAAGGCCTCGAAGATCGCGCACCACGCGATGGACAACGACCTGACGCTAAAGGCGGCGGCGCTGCAGCTGGGCTTCGTGACCGAGGCCGAGTTCGACCGCCTTGTGGACCCGGCCAGGATGGCCAGGCCCCATCTCGACGTCGGCAAGTAGGCCCTCGCCATGCGCTGCCGCCAATGACCGCGGCGCTACGCCGATGAGCGGGCCGTTCCTTCCCCGGGCCGCGGGCGCGTCAGTGGGCGCAGCCCGAGAACGTCTGCGACACTCGGGCCTCCCCTGTCGCTGAACCACCAGACGCCATGCCCCTGATCACCTACCTCACGCAGATCCAGATCGAAGACGGCGCGCGCAAGCTGCTGGCCGGCGAATTGCAACGTGTCGGCATCAGGAAGCCGTTGATCGTCACCGACGCCGGTGTGCGCGCTGCCGGCGTGCTGCAGCAGGTGCTGGACGCGTTGCCTGCCGAGATGCGCGGTGCGGTCTACGACGGCACGCCGCCGAACCCGAACGAAAAGGCGGTGCGCGAAGCCGTCGCGCTGTTCCAGCAGCACGGCTGCGACGGGCTCATCGCCGTGGGCGGCGGCTCGTCCATCGATTGCGCCAAGGGCGCGGCCATCGCCGCGCGGCACCCCGGGCCGCTGAAGACCTACGCCACCATCGAAGGCGGCGCGCCGCTGATCACCGACGCCTGCGTGCCGCTGATCGCCGTGCCCACCACGGCGGGTACGGGCAGCGAGGTGGCACGCGGCGCCATCGTCATCCTCGACGACGGGCGCAAGGTGGGCTTCCATTCCTGGTTCCTGATGCCCAAGGCCGCCATCTGCGACCCCGAGCTCACGCTGGGCCTGCCGGCGCTGCTGACCGCAGCCACAGGCATGGACGCCATCGCGCACTGCATGGAAACCTTCATGGCGCCGCCCTACAACCCGCCGGCCGATGGCATCGCGCTCGACGGCCTGGCGCGCGGCTGGGCGCACATCGAACGCGCCACGCGCGACGGGCAGGACCGCGACGCGCGGCTGCAGATGATGAGTACCTCGGCGCAGGGTGCGCTGGCCTTCCAGAAGGGGCTGGGCTGCGTGCATTCGCTGAGCCATTCGCTGGGCGGCGTGAACCCGAAGCTGCACCACGGCACGCTGAACGCGATGTTCCTGCCGGCGGTGATCCGCTTCAATGTCAGCGCCGAGTCGATGCAGAAGGAACGCCGCCTGGACCGCATGGCCCAGGCCATGGGCCTGGCCAAGGGCGACGAAGTCCCCGACGCGATCCGCGGGATGAACAAGCGCCTGGGCCTGCCCACCGGCTTGGGCGCGATGGGCGTGCAGCGCGACTGGTTCGACCGCATTATCGAAGGCGCGCTGGCAGACCATTGCCACAAGACCAACCCGCGCCTGGCTTCCGCCGACGACTACCGCGCGATGCTCGAAGCGTCGATGTAAGGCGCCGGGAACCGTGACCCGTCCGGCTCCAGAGGCAGACGCAAGGCGTTGGTCAGGTAGCTGACCGTGCGGTAGAAGCCGGCCAGCATCAGCAACTCCAGCAGCGCCTCTTCGCTGAAGTCTTCTCTCAACTGCTGCCAAAGCGCATCGTCGACATCGCAGTCGTGGTGCAACGCATCGCACAGCCGCAACAGCCGCCGATCGGCGGCTGTCCAGCAGGCATCGGCCGACCCGCCGTGCACCAGCGAATGCACCTGCTCGGGCGTGAAGCCGACGCGCGCACCGAAGATCGCAATGTGCACGCCCCATTCGTATTCGCTGCGGCACAGCGCGGTGGTGCGGTCGATCACGATCTCGCGCTGACGCAGCGTCAGGTGGCCGCGGTCCAGCAGGCCGGCGGAGAAGAACTTGCGGCACAGCCGCGGGTCGCGCGCCAGCGTGTTGAACAACCGCAGCGGTGGCTTGCCCGGCGGCATCGTGCGGTCCAGCCAAGCCTGGATGTCGTCGGGGTAGGGCGCAGTGGCGGGGGCGATGCGGGCGTCCATGGTGGTCGCGGTGCTACAGTTTCGATAGCGCAGCATAGGACGTTTGCTATGAAAAGTAAAGCATGAGCGCGCCACGACCAGGCCGCCCAGTGCGCGGATCGAAGACCGGCCGGCCGATCATGGCCGCGCTGGACCTGCTGGGCCGGCGCAGCAGCCTGCGCATCCTGTGGGAACTGCGCGCCGGCAGCGCGCTGACCTTCCGCGCGCTGCAGGACGCCGCGCAGACCAACCCCAGCCTGCTGAACACCCGCCTGAAGGAGCTGCGCGAGGCCGCCCTGGTGCAGCACCTGGGCGAGGGCTACCAGCTCACGGCCAGCGGCAGCGAGCTGCTGGCCGCGCTGCAGCCGCTGTCCGACTGGGCGCAGCGCTGGGCCCGAGCGGCGGCCCGCACGGCGGGCGAGGCCTGATGCACCGGCCTGGCGCGGCGGCTAAGCTGGCGCTCTACCCCTGGAGAACACCGCCATGCCGCTGACCATCACCTCGCAAGCCGCCCCCTGCGGCGCCACCGTGCACGGCATCGACCTGTGCCAGCCGCTGTCCGCCGATACGGTGGCGCAGATCCGCAACGCGTGGCTTCAGCACCAGGTGCTGGTCTTCCCGGACCAGGCACTGTCGCTGGAAGACCTGGAGCGCATCGCGCAGCACATCGGCCCCTTCGGCAGCGACCCCTTCTTCGACAGCGTGCCCGGCCATCCGCACATCGCCCAGGTGCGGCGCGATGCCGACGAGAAGACCAAGATCTTCGCCGAGACCTGGCATTCGGACTGGAGCTTCCTGCCGGTGCCGCCGCAGGCCACGCTGCTGTACGGCAATGTCATTCCGCCGGTGGGCGGCGACACCCTCTTTGCCAACCAGTACGCGGCCTGGGAGGCGCTGTCGCCGGCGATGAAGGCGCTGCTGCAGGGCAAGCAGGGCATCCATTCGGCGCGCCGCGGCTATGCGCGCGACGGCATGTACGGCGAGCGCGACAAGGGCCGCTCGATGGCCATCCGCTACGACGACAGCGCCATGGCCACGCAGACGCATCCGATCGCGCGCGTGCACCCGGAGACCGGCCGCACTGCCCTGTTCGTGAGCCCCGGCTACACCATCGGCATCGAGGGTCTGGCCGAAGGCGAAGCACAGCCGCTGCTGATGGAGTTGTTCCGCCACCAGGTGCGCGACGACTTCGTCTACCGCCACCGCTGGCAGCCGGGCACGCTGGTGCTTTGGGACAACCGCTGCGTGGTGCATGCCGCCACTGGCGGCTACGACGGCCATGCGCGGCTGCTGCACCGCATCACGCTGGCCGAGCGTGCGGCGGCCTGATCGGCGGCGGCACCGCGACTCGTTGGCCCACAGACGGCACACGCTGCAGGTCGCTGAAACCGACCCTCTGCGCGCCGACGTAGTCGCCCAGGCCGCCGCACTCCACCGGGCAGTCCGATCCCTGTGCAACGGACGGCGTGCCAGGACCCTGGCGGGCCGCAGCACCCATGGCAACGATGGAACGGGGCCCATGCATCGGCGAGTTCCTCTACGCAAAGACATTCATCAGGATCCCGTCACTGCAAACTTCGGACCACCTGCACGCGCTGGCTGCGGCCCAGGGAAGCCGGTCCCCCGGGAGTCGGGCGCTGGGTGATATCCACCACTGTGTGGGTGTTTGCCCCACCACCATCCCCCAGTCCGGCCCACCACTGCACCGACAATCCCAGTCTGAGTCCCGTCCACCGGCCCTGGCGTAGCAGGTCATGGAACTTGCTTTGGATCGGGCTCATGCCCATGAGCCTGAGCGCCCGCCCGCCCGCTTCAACCTGAGCCGCTGGTTCACCGTGATGGCGCTGCTGTCGATCCCCTTGCTGGCCGTCGGCCTCGGCGCTCTTCTCGACCGCTTCATCACCCAACGCATGCTTCTGCAGGAGGCGGTGCTGACGCGCGAGTTCGTGCAAAGCCTGGTGCAGGTGGAGAAGTCATTGCAGAGCTACTTCGGCGACCCCTCGCGGGGGCTGGATGCCGAGATCGAGACGGCCTTCAAGCACATCCGACATGCTGCGCGCCAATGTGTATGACCCCAGCCGGCGCGCATCCCGACAAGCCCGAACACCAGGACCTGAAACGTCCGCAGACGATGTTCGTCGAGATCTACGTGCCTGTGCTCGATACCACCGGTGGCAAGGTGCTGGCGGTGATCGATCTCTACAAGAACCCCAAGGCGCTGATGGCGGCGCTGTCGCAACTGCGCCTGTACATCGCACTTGGTGCGGCGCGCCGACCTGACCATCCGCCGCCCGCAGCGCCAGCTGGTGGACAACGAGACATTGGTCGTGGTGGGCGAGATGAGCGCCGCGGTGGCGCATGGCATCCGCAACCCGCTGGCGTCGATCCGCAGCTCGGCCGAGCTGATCCAGGAGGGCGACCTGGCCCAGGCGCACGACGCAGCCGCCGACATCGTGGCGCAGTCCGACCGGCTGGAGGTCTGGGTGCGCGAGCTGCTGGCCTATGCGCGCCCGCTCGACGAGGCCAGCACACCCGTGGCCTGGCAATCGTTGGTGTTCCGCTGCCTGGAAGATTTCGACCGCGAGATGCAACGGCGCAGCCTCCGCAGCCGGGCCGAGCTGCCGGCCGACCTGCCCGCGGTGCGCGGCAATGCGCTGCTGCTCGGCCAGGTGCTGAGCAGCCTGCTGGCCAATGCCATCGAGGCCATGGACCGCGACGGCCAGATCACCGTGCGAGACGATTGGGCGCGCGGGCAGCCGCAGGTGACGCTGAGCGTCGAGGACAGCGGCCTGGGCGTGGGCCTGGCCCTGGCGCGTCGCGTGGTCGAACGCTTCGGCGGCCACCTCGAGATCGACAGCAGCCCCGGACGCGGCACCCGCGTGCGCCCGCACATGCCGCTGGCCTGAGGAAGCAAGATGCCGCATGCCGTGCTGGTGATCGAGGCCGAGGCCGTCCTGGCGAAGAACATTCACATCTATCTGGAGCGCCACGGCTATGAGGTGCACCTGGCGCAAAGCGCCGAGGAAGGTCTGGCGTCGCCCGACAGCGTGCGACCCGATGCGGTGCTGCTCGACTTCAACCTGGCCGGATTGGACGGGCTGGAGGCGCTGGCGCGCATCCAGGCTTTCGACGTCACTCCGCGCGTGCTGATGATCACCGGCCACGGCAGCGTGGAGATGGCGGTCCAGGACATGAAGCGCGGCGCGCGTCGACTTCCTCACCAAGCCGGTGGCGCTGGGCAAGCTGCGGTTGCTGCTTGACAAGGCCATGGCCGAGGCGCGGCGAGACCAGGCGCTGCATTGCTACCAGCAGCGCGACGCCCGTGGCGGGTCCATCGACGGGCTGTTCGGCGATTCGCCGCCGATGCAGCAGCTGCGCCACACCGTCGAGCCGTTGGTGCAGGCCGAATCGCGCATGCGCAACAACGACGCGCCGGCGGTGCTGGTGCTGGGCGAGACCGGCACCGGCAAGGAGGGGGTCGCGCGCGCGTTGCACTTCAATGGTCCGCGCCACGACAAGCCCTTCGTCGAGCTGAACTGCGCCGCCCTGCCCGCGCAGCTGCTGGAATCGGAGCTCTTCGGCCATGAACGCGGCGCCTTCACCGACGCGCGCGAACGCAAGCTCGGGCTGGTGGAGACGGCCGAGGGCGGCACGCTGTTCCTCGACGAGATCGGCGACATGGACATCGCTTTGCAGGCCAAGTTGCTGAAACTGCTCGAAGAGAAGACCGTGCGCCGACTGGGCAGCCTGCCCGAGCAGCGGGGGGACGTGCGCATCGTCGCCGCCACGCACCGCTCGCTGGAAACGCTGGTGCGCGAGTGCCGCTTCCGCGCCGCCCTGTACTTCTGCCTGGGGGTGGTGCAGGTGCGGCTGCCGCCGCTGTGCGAGCGCGGCGACGATGCCGTCCTGCTGGCGCGCCACTTCCTTCAGCTGCATGCCGCGCGCTACGGCAAGCCGGCCCCGACGCTGGCAGCCGATGCCGAGCAGTCGCTGCGCCGGCACCGCTGGCCGGGCAACGTGCGCGAGTTGCGCAACGTGCTCGAGCAGGCGGTGCTGCTGAATGCCAGTGGTGCCATCGGCGCCAGCCAGCTGGCGCTGTCCGACCTGGGCACGCCCGCGGCCGCTGAAGGCGGCAGCGCGAGGGGGGCGGCCGAGCGCACGCTGCCCGCAATGGAGCGCCAGGCGCTGCTGCAGGCCCTGCAGTCCAGCGACGGCAATGTCACACGGGCCGCTCGCGAGCTGGGCATCTCGCGCGACACGCTGCGCTACCGCATCGAGAAGTACGGCCTGGACCAGCCCTTGCGCCCGTCCTCGCGCTGAAGAACCGGCGGCTCGGATTCCGGCGCGGTGGACCTCAGAGCCGCGGTGCCGACACCGGCCCGAGCAGCGCCTCGAAGGCCAAACCGATCGCGATCAGCCTGCTGTCGCTGCCCAGCGGACCGTCGAGCTCCAAGCCCACCGGCAACCCGCCCGCCGTCAGCCCCGCCGGCAGCGACAGGCCAGGAATGCCGGCATTGCTGCCGGGGTCGGTGTTGCGGATGAAGCTGCCGAAGGTGTCGACCAGCGGACCGCCATTGATCGACACCTTGCCGGAACCCGCAGCCAGATCGATGGGCACGGCCGGCAGGATGGTGGTCGGGAAGAGCATTGCATCCAGTCGGTTGGCAGCGAAGTAGTCGGCATACAGCGCCTGCAGCTTCGGCCGGTGCACGCGCAACGCAGCCTCGTAGTCCTTGCCGAAGGCATCGGCCAGGATGTCACCGAAGGCTCCCTTCACGTCGGGGCTGGCCACCATGGCGGCAATGTCCTTCAGAGTGATCCCCGTCACGCCGGTGGCCGCCAGGTAGGCCGGGATGTCGGCGATCGGCTCGTGCAGCGCCAGCTGGAAGGACACGCTGTTGTTCAACGCCTGCAGGCCCGGCAGGTCGACGTCGACGAAGACCACGCCGGCGTTGGCCAGCCGGGCCTCGGCCTTGATGACCACTGCAGCCAGCTGTGAGTCCATGCCCTCCCAGAACGACGCCGGCACGCCGATGCGCAGGCCGCGCAGCGATGCTGCGGTGGCCACCGGGCTGCCGGTGATCACCGCATCGAGCAGCGCGATGTCGGCCACGCTGCGCGCCATCGGGCCGACGGTGTCGCGGGTGTGGCTGATCGGCACCACCGCATTGGTGTCGGTGTAGCGGCGTTGCCCGCCGCCGTTGCCCACCGAGGGGCGCAGCCCGACGATGCCGCACAGCGCCGCCGGTACGCGCGTGGAGCCCCCGGTGTCGGTACCCAGGCCGGCCGGCACGATGCGCGCGGCGATGGCGGCCGCGGTGCCGCCCGAGGAGCCGCCGGGAATGCGCGTGCGGTCGTAGGGGTTCTTCACCGCACCGGCAAAGGGCGCGAGGTTGGTGCTGGTGATGCCGAAGGCCAGTTCGTGCAGGTTGCTCTTGCCGATGACGATGGCGCCGGCATCCAGCAGCTTCTGCAGCGAAGGCGCGTTGGTCTTGGGCCGCACGCCACGCAGCGCCGGCGTGCCGCCGGTGGTGGGCAGGGCGGCGCTGTTGATGTTGTCCTTGACGACGATCGGCAGACCGGCCAGGGGCGGCAGCGTCTGGCCGGAATCGCGCATCGCGTCGATGCGCTGTGCCGCCTGCAGTGCCCCGGTGGCGTCGATGGCGATCAGCGCGTTCAGGTCCTTCAGCGCGTCGGCGCGCGCGAGCAGCGTGCGCAGGTAGGTCTGCGCCGGGATGCGGCCGCTGCGAATGGCCTGGACGGCCTGCACCGCATCGAGTTGCAGTTGCTCGGCCGTGCTCAACGGCGGCGCCGGGAAGGTCGACGTGGCGCAACCGCCGAGGCCGGCACCGAGCAGCGAGCCGGCGGACAGCGCGCCCGTGGTCTTGAGGAAGCCGCGGCGAGAGGAACGGTCGGACATGAGGTCTCCTGCTGGGTGGGGGTGGTCCGGTCTGGCCGGACCCGCACCATACCGCAGGGCCTCAGGCGAGCGCGTCGAGTGCGCTGGCCGCCACGGCCGACGCCTCCTGACCCAGGGCCAGGCGGATGTGCGCGATCAGCGCGTCTTCCGGGTAGGGCTTGCCGAGCAGCACGCTGACGCCGGCGGCTTCGGCCTGCTCGCGATGCCGATCGTCGGCGGCAGTGATCATGATCACCGGCAGCTGCACGGTCCGCGGGTCGGCGCGGATGTGGCGCGTCAGCTCGAAGCCGTCCATGCCGGGCATTTCCACATCCGTGATGAGCACGTCGGGCAACTGCGCCTGCAACTGCTGCACGGCATCGAGCCCGTCGATGGCATAGGCTACCTGGTAGTGGTGCTGCGCCAGCAGCCGGCCGGTCTTGATGCGCACGACCTTGGAGTCGTCGGCCACCAGCACCAGCGACTGTGCCGCGGTCTTGGCGGCGCATGGCGGCACGGCCGCGGCGGCGCGTTCGGTTTCGAGCCGCTGTTCCTCGGCACGCTGCTCGGCCAGGCGCTGCGCTTCGCGCTCGGCCTGTTCAGCGGCACGTTGTGCGGCCTCGAGTCGCTCGGCTTCGGCGCGCTCGGCGGCGACGCGTTTGGCCTCGAGTCGCTCTGCTTCGGCGCGCTCGGCAGCGTCGCGCTCGGCCCGCGCACGCTCGGCAGCCGCTCGCTCGGCCGCAAGGCGCTCTGTTTCCAGGCGCTCGGCTGCGATGCGCTGGATTTCACGGCGCTCGGCCTCAGCACGTTCGGCCTCAAGGCGCTCGGCCCGCGCAAGCTCGGCGGCCGCTTGCTCGGCCGCAAGGCGCTCTCTTTCCAGGCGCTCGGCTTCGATGCGCCGGATTTCGCGGCGCTCAGCCTCGGCACGTTCGGCCGCAAGGCGCGCAGCTTCGGCCTGCTCGACCGCCAGGCGCTGCGCTTCGCGTTCGATCGCGGCAAGGCGGGCTTGCTCCTCCCGCTCATCGGCCTGGGCGCGTGCCTCAGCCGCGCGTTCGGCGTCGGCGCGCGCTGCCGCCAGGCGCTCTTCGCCGGCGCGCCGTGCAGCGCGGCGTCGATGGATCTGCCAGCCGGCCAGCAGGCACAGCGCCGTTGCGGCCAGCAGCCAAAGGAGGGTTTCGCCCATGTGTGAGATGTCCCGCGCAAGCAGTGCGACCAGCATAGGTGCCAATCGGCGGCTTCTCCATCTACGCGCCGGCCCCAAGCGCGCAAATTCCTCGAACTCTGCGACTGCCGACCGTCCTGGGGCGCCAGGCGCAGCGCCAAGCATCGCCTATGCTGCGTCATGGATCACGGTTTCAACTTGGTACCGCTGTGGCTGCGGCCCTGGCGCCTCGTCCCGGCCTGACCACGATGCGCATCGTCGACGCCCAGGCCACGCGCAATGCGCTGCCCTTTGCGCGGCTGGTGCCGGCGCTGCGCCAGGCCTTTGCCGAAGGCTGCGAGGTGCCGGCGCGCCAGGCCCTGAAGGTGGGCAAGGATTGCAGCTCGCTGATCATGCCGGCCTGGTCGCGCCCTGGCAGCGCCAGCGCCCTCTACGGCGTGAAGATCGTCAACATCGCAGCCGGCAACGCGGCGCGCGGCCTGCCGGGCCTGCATGCCAGCTATCTGCTGTTCGACGCCGACAGCGGGGTACCGCTGGCCTGCATCGACGGCAGCGTGCTGACGACGCGGCGCACGGTCGCGGCCTCGGCGCTGGCAGCATCCTTCCTGGCGCGCCCCGATGCGCGGCGCCTGCTGGTGGTGGGCGCCGGCGCGGTGGCCCGGCTGCTGCCCGAGGCCTACCGCACGGTGCGGCCGATCGACCAGGTGGTGGTGTGGGCGCGTTCGCCGCACAAGGCCGCAGCACTGGCCGCCGCCTGGCAGGCCGAAGGCATGGATGCACGCGCCGAGAGCGACCTGGCGATGGCGGTGGCGGGCTGCGACATCGTCAGCTGCGCGACGCTGGCGACCGACCCGCTGATACAGGGCCGCTGGCTGGCGCCAGGCACGCACCTCGACCTGATCGGCAGCTTCACCCCGCAGATGCGCGAGGCCGACGACGCCTGCTTCGCCGGCGCCAGCCTCTACGTCGACACTGACGAGGCGCTGCAGAAGAGCGGCGACCTGCTCGGCCCGCTGGCACGCGGCGTCATCGACGCCGCGCAATTGCGCGGCACGCTGGCCGGCTTGTGCAGCGGCCGCGCCCCTGGGCGGCAGACGCCGCAGGAGCGCACGGTGTTCAAGTCGGTCGGCACGGCGCTGGAGGACCTGGCCGGCGCCGCATTGGTGGCCGAGGCCGCGGGGCGGCCGCAGCCGGCCTGAGCGATGCGCGAGAATCGCCTGCGAGTGTTGCCCCGATGAACGCGACCGCCGCACTGACGCACCACGAGATCTTCACCCTGGCCGAGCCCTTCGTGCGCCGTGGCCATGCGGTGGACCTGGCCGCCAGCGACCGCTCGGCACGCGTGGTGGTCTTCAAGCCCGTGGCCTGCGGGAGCGACTCGTCACTGCGGGCGACGCTGCGCCTGGATTGCCGCAGCGCCGAGCGCTTCGTGCTCGAACGCGAGCTGGCTCACCCGGCCGGCGTGCAGGCCACGCTGCGCCTGGCTGGCACCCAGGCGCAGGTGCTGCTGGACGCGCTGGAGTCGTTGCCGCCAGCCAACCAGTTCGACGTCGGCGAGGGCTTCGTCGTGGCGCGCAGCTACCAGGTGCTGGACGATGCCGGGTTGCAGGTGCGTCCGCTGCCGCTGTTCCTGTGTCGCGGGCAAGTGAAGCTGGACCTGCTGAGCCTGGTGCTGACCCTGCGCATGCCCGGCTTTCGCAGCGTGGCCGGCGACATCGAGCTGATACCGCGCGACGGCCTGGCGCTGGAGTTGCCGGAGGACCTGTTGGCGGTGCAGGGCTGGGACTGGGCCCGGCTGGAGCGCCGCACGGACCGCTGGACCAGCAAGCTGCGGCTGCGCGGCAACGCGCTGCGCCGCAGCCGCACCGCCGAGGCCGCTCTGCAGCACGCGGCGACGCACCTGACACGCGTGCTGGCCGACACGCCGCAGCGCTACCACGGGCAGCACCTGGCGGCGCGCTGGGGCGTGGTACTGCGCCGGGCCATCCCCACGCTGACGGCGCTGGGCATGATCGGCGGCGCGTTGCTGCTGCCGAAGGTGGCCGACACCCGCCATGCGGGCGTGTGGATGGCGCTGCACTACCTGCCGATCGCCCTGCTGGCACTGAGCTTCAGCCTGCAGGAACTGCCACAGTTCGAGATCCCGCGCTGGCCGCGCCGGCCGCGTGCGCCTGACTGGCGGGTGCCTGCAGCGCAGGGCACGGCACCCGGCACGCCCGGCCAGCCGGCCTGAACCCGCGCGGCCGGACGGCCGGCACGCGCCGGCCGATCATGCAGAATGCGTGCGACCCACCGCCCGCCAACACAACATGCCACGACAGCCAGGAGACATGCCGTGATCTTGGATTACATCCCCGAATCGACACGGGCCGCGGGCCTGGAGGTGCTGATGAAGGGCGCCGGCAAGCTGACGCGCTTCATCCCCATCCCGCAACCGACGCTGCTGGTGGGACCCGGCTCCAGCGGCCGGCTGGGCCAGGCCGTCGCCGGCTTCGGCCACGCCAGGATCCTGATCGTCACCGACCACGTCATCGCCAAGCTGGGGCTGCTGAAGCAGCTGACCGACGCGCTGGAGGCCGGCGGCGCCCAGTACGTGGTGTTCGACGAGATCACGCCGGATGCGCCGATCCCGCTGATCGAGCGCGGCATCGATTTCTTCCGCCAGCACGACTGCGATGCCATCGTGGCCTTCGGCGGCGGCTCGTCGATGGATGCGTCCAAGGCCATCGCCGCGGCCATCGCCACCGGCAAGCCGCTGCGCAGCCTTGCCGGGTATCTGAGGTCCGGGCTGAGCAACCCGGTGAAGATCTATGCCGTGCCCACCACCGCCGGCACCGGCTCCGAGGTGACGGTGGCTGCCGTCATCGCCGACCCGGAGCGCCAGGCCAAGCTGGTGATCGTCGACCCGCGCCTGGTGCCGAAGATGGCCGCGCTGGACCCGACGCTGATGACCGGGCTGCCGCCGCACATCACCGCGGCCACCGGCATCGATGCGCTCACGCATGCGGTGGAGTCCTTCGTCGGCCGCTGGACCACGCCGTATTCCGAAGGCATGTCGCTGTCGGCCGTGGGTCTGATCTTCGACAACCTGCGCACCGCCTACCGCGACGGCAAGAACCTGGAGGCGCGCGAGAAGATGTCGCTGGCCTCCACCTATGCCGGCTTCGCCTTCACCCGCGCCAACGTCGGCTACGTGCATGCCATCGCGCACCAGTTCGGCGGGCGTTACCACACGCCGCACGGCCTGGCCAACGCCATCATGCTGCCGCAGGTGCTGAAGTTCTCGCTGCCGGCCATCACCGGCCGCCTGGCGCTGCTGGCGCTGCGCGCCCGCGTCGGCGAAGAAGGCGAAGACGAAGACGTGCTGGCGCAGAAGTTCCTCGACGCGGTGGACCAGCTGAACCACGACCTCGGCATCCCCACGACCCTGGACGCGCTGCAGGAGGCCGACATCCCGGCCCTGGCCAAAGCGGCCTGCGCCGAAGGCAACACCTACCCGGTGCCGCGCTACCTGACGCAGCAGCAATGCGAGACGCTGATCCGCCAGGTGCTGCCACCGCCCCCCAAGCCCGCGGCCAAGAAGGCCCGCGCAGCGCGCAAGCCCCGCGCCTGAAACCCGACTACAAGGAGACACGCACATGAAGAAGGTCGTGACGGTGACACTCGGCTCGTCGAAGCAGGATTTCGAGTTCGAGACCAATTTCCTCGGCGAAAAGTTTGCCGTCAAACGCATGGGCGCCGACGGCGACCACCGCAAGGCCTGGGAGATGCTGCGCCGCCAGCAGGCCAGCGCCGATGCCGTGGGCGTGGGCGAGACCTCGGACCACTACCACGTGGGCCTGCGTACCATCGTCAACCGCGAGACCGAGAAGCTGACCAAGGTGGTGACGCGTGTGCCGGTGACGACCGGGTCCACGCTGCGCCGGCTGCTGCAGGTGCGCGCGGTGCGCCACGTGCAGAAGGAGCTGGGCGGCTTCTTCAACAACAACCGGGTGCTGTTCCTGTCGGGCATGCGCAACTACGAGATCGCGGTGGCGCTGTCGGACTACACCAAGAATCTGAGCTTCGCCGACCCGGTGTTCCAGGCCGGCTCGCCGCTGCTGCTGGGCTCGCTGGCCCAGCTCGAGATGTATGCGCGCGGCAACGAGCTGGTGGCCGGTCAGAAGCCCTTCCGGCTGCTGGAGAAGTCGCTGGCCGGGCTGAAGAACATGCGCGTGGCCAACGCCATGGGCAAGGCGCACCTGATCGTAGGCACCTTCGCCGAGATCAAGGCCATCGGCACCGTGGCCAACCTGGAAGGCAAGACCATCATCACCTCGGCCGTGCACGACGACCAGCTGGCCTTCTACAAGCAGTGCAAGGTCAACCTGGTGATCGACGTCACGCCCAACCTGTTCGGCCGCGTGGTCGGCGTGGCCACGCTGGAGGCGATGATCCTGGCGCACCTGGGCCGCCATGCCAACGAGCTGGCCGACGACGAGTTCGAGGAGATCATCACCGAGCTGGACATCAAGCCGCGCCTGCTGCACCCCACCGGCAAGTTCCGCAACATCCGGCGCTTCGCCTTCGTGGTGCACCCGTTGAGCCAGGAGTTCATCAAGAAGGGCTTCCCGATCCCCAAGGCCACGCCGAAGATGGTGATGGACAAGGTGGAGCAGCTGGCCGCCTTCATCCCGCCGCAGGTGTACTGCAAGATGGAGAACATCGTCTCGCCCACCGGGGCCGAGGCCGAAGGCTGGCTGCTGTTCGTCGGCGGCACCCCCAAGGAGATGCTGTCGCACAGCCCCGAGTTCACCTACCGCCGGCTGCTGGCGGCGGCGGCGATGGCCGAGAAGATGGGCGCGCAGATCATGGGCCTGGGCGCATTCACCAAGGTGGTGGGCGACGCCGGCGTCACCGTGGCGCGGCGCGCCACCATCCCGATCACCACCGGCAACAGCTATTCGGCCTCGGGCGCGCTGTGGGCCGCAGCCGACGCGATGAAGCGCATGGGCCTGGTGCCGCTGCCGGCCAAGGGCAAGCGCATCGCCGCCAAGACCATGGTCATCGGCGCGTCAGGCTCGATCGGCTCGGTCAGCGCGCGGCTGCTGGCGATGGCCTTCGACGAGGTGGTGATCGCCGGGCGCGACATGAAAAAGCTCGAGGAGCTGAAGAAGTCGATCCTGCAGGACACCCCCGACGCCAAGGTGGTGTGCTCCATCGACTACGACAGCCTGCTGGCCGACATGGACATGATCGTCACCAGCACCTCGGGTGCGGGCAAGAAGATCCTCGACATCACCAAGGTCAAGCCGGGTTGCGTCATCACCGACGTGGCGCGTCCGCTGGACCTGCCGCCCGAAGAAGTGGCCAAGCGGCCGGACGTGCTGGTCATCGAATCGGGCGAGATCGAGCTGCCCACGCCGGTGAAGGGCATGAAGAGCATCGGCCTGCCGAAGAACGTGATCTACGCCTGCCTGGCCGAGACCATCGTGCTGGCGCTGGAGGGGCGCTTCGAGGTCTTCACCATTGGCCGCGACACCGAATGGGAGAAGGTCAAGGAGATCTACAAGCTAGGCCTGAAGCATGGCATGAAGCTGTCGGCCATCTCCGGCGTCAAGGGCGTCTATTCCGACGAAGACATCGCCAAGGTGGTGGCGCTGGCCAAGAAGGCGCGGTTGACGTGGAAGGGCGGCACGACGGCACCGAAGGCGACCCGTGCGCCGGCGAAGACGCGGGCTGCGGCAACCCGGCCCGCGGCGGCGAAGAAGTCACCCGCGAAGAAGGCCCCGGCGAAGAAGGCCGCCGCGAAGAAGGCACCGGCCAGGAAGGCCGCGGTCAAGGTGGCGGTGAAGAAAGCGCCGGCACGCAAGACCACGGCGCGCACCGCGGCCTGAGCCGCTCTCGCAGCGGATGCGCGCTGCGCCGGGACGGAGACCGGCGCAGCTACTGCCGCGCCAGAGCCACGCCGCTGTGCACGATGCGCATCGACCCGTCGGCGTGGGCATTGATCAACGCACCGTCCTCGAGCCGGTACTCCAGCACCCCGGTGGACTGCCAGTGCTCCTGGCCGTCGTTAAGGCTCGAGTCCTGCGCCATGCGCTCGTAACCGCGCACCTTGTAGACCGCGCCATCACTGCCCAGCGCATTGAAGGATTCCAGCAGATGAAGCTTGAGGTTCATGGGCGTCTCCGAGCTACCTGCGCATCGAATGCGCGCAGCGCTAGTGACGATGCTGGACGAAGCGCGGACCGGGCTGGTTGAGCCAGCGCAACAAGACCGGCCGCGCCGCTCAGTGCAGTGCCGACAGGAACTGCTGCAGTTCGGCCGTCTGCGGCGCCGCAAACAGCTGCTGCGGCGGCCCCATCTCGTGGATGCGCCCGGCGTGCATGAACACCACCCGGTCGGCCACCTTGCGCGCGAAGTTCATCTCGTGCGTGACCATCAGCAGCGTCATGCCTTCCTCGGCCAGCGACTCCACCACCTTCAGCACCTCGCCCACCAGCTCCGGGTCCAGCGCCGAAGTGATCTCGTCGCACAGCATCACGCTGGGCTGCATGGCCAATGCGCGCGCGATGGCCACGCGCTGCTGCTGGCCGCCCGACAGCTGGTCGGGCCAGGCCTCGAACTTTTCGGCCAGGCCGACACGTTCCAGCAGCTTGCGCGCACTCGCCTCGGCCTGGCCCGAGCCGGCCTTCTTGACCAGCGTCGGCGCCAGCATCACGTTGCGGCCCACGCTCAGGTGCGGGAACAGGTTGAAGTTCTGGAAGATCATGCCCACGTGCTGGCGCAGTGCGCGCATGGCCTTGGCGTCGCCCTGCTTCAGCGGCTGGCCGTCGACCTCGAGCTCGCCTTGCTGGAAGCCCTCCAGACCGTTGATGCAACGCAGCAGCGTGCTCTTGCCCGAGCCGCTCTTGCCGATGATGGCGATGACCTCGCCGGTCTGCACCTGCAGGTCGATGCCCTTGAGCACCTCGTTGCTGCCGAAGCTCTTGCGCAGCGCCTTGATGCGCACGATCGGGTGGGTGTCAACGACCACGCTTGAAGCTCCTTTCCAGCCGGCGGCTGTAGGCTGAGATCGGGAAGCACAGCGCAAAGTACAGCAGCGCCACGCAGGCATAGACGGTGAAGGGTCTGAAGGTGGCGTTGGTGATCATCGTGCCGGCCTTGGTCAGCTCGATGAAGCCGATCACCGAGGCCAGCGCGGTGCCCTTGATCACCTGCACCAGGAAGCCCACCGTCGGTGGCACCGCAATGCGCAAGGCCTGCGGGCCGATCACGTGGCGCATCTTCTCGCCGAAGCTCAGCGCGAGGCTGTCGGCCGCCTCCCACTGGCCCTTGGGAATGGCATTGACGCAGCCGCGCCAGATCTCGGCGAGGAAGGCGCTGGTGTACAGCGTCAGCGCCACGCCGGCGGCCACCCAGGCCGAGACGTTGATGCCGAACAGCGCCAGCCCGAAGTAGGCCAGGAACAGCTGCATCAGCAGCGGTGTGCCCTGGAACAGCTGCACGTAGCCGGCGACGATGAGCTGCGCACCCGGCCAGCGCGCCAGTCGGGCGAGCAGCAGCCCCAGGCCCACCAGCCCGCCGCCGACGAAGGCGATGATCGACAGGAGCACCGTCCAGCGTGCCGCCAGCAGCAGGTTGCGCAAGATGTCCCAGAGCGAGAAGTCGACCATCGTCAGTGCCGCACGGCCGCCCGAAGGTACTGACGCGCCCCAAGGGCCACGGAGTGGCCCCTGCGGGTCCATGGGGGCCGCGAACGAAGTGAGGTTGGGGGCCTCATGTCAGCGCCCGAAGATGAAGCGAGGTCCCGCCCAGTTGAGGAACTGGCGGATGCCGATGGCCATCGCGAGATAGATCGCGGTGGCGATCAGGTACGCCTCGAAGCCGCGGAAGTTGCGACTGAGGATGAGGTTGGCGGCATAGCTCAGCTCCTGTGCGGCGATCTGCCCGCACACCGCCGAGCCGAGCATGACGATGACGATCTGGCTGACCATCGCCGGCCACACCCGGCCCAGCGCCGGCGGCAGCACCACGCGGGTGAAGACCTGCCACTCGTTCATGGCCAGGCTGCGCGCGGCTTCGATCTGGCCGCGGGGCGTGTTCTCGATGCCGGCGCGCACGATCTCGGCGGCATAGGCGCCCAGGTTCACTACCATGGCGATCACCGCCGCCACCTCGGGCGTGAGCTTCACGCCCAGGCTGGGCAGGCCGAAGTAGATGAAGAACAGCTGCACGATGAAGGGCGTGTTGCGGATCAGCTCCACATACAAGCCCACCAGCGCCGCCAGCCAGGGCGCTCCCCAGGCTCGCGCCCAGCCGCAGGCCACGCCGACGGCGCCGCCCACGGCCGCAGACACCGCCGTCAGGCCGAGCGTGAAGGCAGCACCACGCAGCAGCGCAGGCCATTGCTCCAGCACCGCCAGGAAGTCGAGCGCGACCACGGCCGCAGCAGCTCAGGACGCGAAGGCCTCAGTTCGGCAGCTCGCCTGCGGGGCGGCCGAGCCACTTGGTGGCCATCTTGTCCAGGTCGCCCGAGCTCTTGGCCCCGGCGATGATTTCATTGACCTTCAGGCGCAGCTTGTCCTCGCCCTTGGCCACGCCGATGAAGTTGGGCGAGTCCTTGAGCACGAACTTGTACTCGGCGCCCAAATTCGGGTTGCGCGCCATCATGTTGCCAGCCACCGACGCACCGGTGGCGATGACCTGCACCTGGCCGGAGACGAAGGCCGAGACGGTGGCGTTGTTGTCCTCGAAGCGTTTGATGTCAGCCGTGGGCGGGGCGATCTTGCTCAGCTCCAGGTCCTCGATGGCGCCGCGCGTCACGCCCACGGTCTTGCCGGCCAGGTCGGCCGCGCCCTTGATCGGCGTGCCCTTCGAGGCGAACACCGCCTGGAAGAAGGGCGAATACGCGGCCGTGAAGTCGATGACCTTCTCGCGCTCGGCGTTCTTGCCCAGTGTGGAGATCACCAGGTCGGCCTTCTTGGTCTGCAGGTAGGCGATGCGGTTGGCGCTGGTCACCGGCACCAGTTCCACCTTGACGCCCAGCTTGGCACCGATGTAGTTGGCCATGTCGATGTCCAGGCCCTGCGGCTTCAGGTCGGTGCCGACGTAGCCGTAGGGCGGAAAGTCGGTCGGGATGGCGATGTTGATCACCTTCTTCGCCATCACCTCGTCGAGCGCAGCCTGCGCCTGGGCGAACAGCGGGAGCAGCGAGGCCGCCATCAGGGCGGCCATCAGGAACGGGCGGCGAAGCTTCATCGGACCTCCGGGCGCCGCAGCATCGTGCGGCCGGTTGCAGGGCTCGCCAAGGCATCGGCACCCCGCGGTGCCGGCCGGCGAAACATCCAGACCCTGCGCCAAACCGGTGCATCCGGAGGCGGGCAGGGTCTGTCACCTGCCGTTCTGCACGAGTCGTGCCACGCCCTCAGACCACCGGCTCGGGCTGCACCGGACCCAGTTGCAGCCGCCGCGCCCAGTGCTGCCAGCGCCGCGCCATCCGCAGCCATGCCGCCGGCGGCCGCGCAGCGCCAAGGATCTGCAGCCGCGCCGGGCCCAGCGCCTGGATCAGCGTCCGCCCGGCGCGCAACGGCAACTCGGTGCCGGCTTGCAGCAGGGCGTCGCCGAGCTCGCCTTCCTGCGTCAGCCAGGCCGCACCGCAGATCACACGCACGCGTCCGCCCGGCCCGCCTTCGAAAGCCATCAGTTGCTCGTTGTCCAATTCGATGGTGCGGATGGGGGATGTCATGCTCTTCTCCATTTGCGTCACGCATCCATGCATGACCGATGGCGCTATTGAAGTCCCGCGCGAGCTGGCAGACAAACGAAAAGTTCGCAGTTGATGGATGCGCAGAACGCATGTATGGTGCAGCCATGCCCGCAAGCTCAGCCAGCAAACGCCGCCCGATCGGCCTGGCCGCGCTGCGCGGCTTCGAGTCGGCGGCGCGGCACCTGTCCTTCACCGCCGCCGCGGCCGAGCTGAGCCTGACGCAATCGTCGATCAGCCGGCAGATCGCCACGCTGGAGCGGCAGGTCGGAAAGGCGCTGTTCGTGCGCAAGACGCGGGCGTTGCTGCTCACGCCGGCGGGCGCGCAACTGAAGCAGGCGGTGCAGCAGGCACTGGCCGGCATCGACCGCAGCGTCGACACCCTGCGCGACGCGGGCAGCGCGCAGCGGGTGACGCTGAGCACCTATGCGTCCTTCGCATCGCTGTGGCTGGTGCCGCGGCTGGCGCTGTTCCAGCGGCTGCACCCGGGCATCGAGATCCGGCTCGATGCGTCGGACCGCGTCGTCGACCTGCAGGCCGAGGACGTGGACCTGGCCATCCGCTGGGTGCCCAACGCCAAGGTACCGGCGCAGGCCACGCTGCTGATCGCCGACGTGCTGGCCCCGGCGATCAGCCCGCGCTTGCTGCAGGGCAGGCAGCTGCAGCACCCGGCCGAACTGGCGCAGTGGCCGCTGCTCGACCTGGACGACGGCGTGCCCGGCGCGAAGCGACTGAACTGGAGCACCTGGTTCGACTTCGCCGGTGCGGGCGTGGTCGCGCCGGCGACTGGCCGGCTGGTGTTCTCGTTCGTCGACCAGGCAGTGCAGGCCGCCATCCGCGGCCAGGGCGTGGCGCTAGTGCGCTCACCCTTCCTGCAGGACTGCCTGGCCAGCGGCGACCTGGTGATGCCCTTTGCGCACCTGCGCATGCCTTCCGGCTACCGGCATGTGCTGATCCTCAACCCCGAGGTGGCGCGCCGGCCGCATGTGCAGGCCTTCGTCACCTGGCTGAGCGAGCAGTTCGCGCAGGCGCCGCAGCTCGAGGCCTGAGGCTAGCCGGCCTGCGCCGCGACCACCGGCACGCGCACCGCCGGCAGCCCACCCAGGAACAGGTCGGCCACCATCGGCGCTAGCGCCTGGTGGTCGAGCGCGCCCTCGGGCTTCATCCAGGTGAACATCCAGTTGATCATGCCGAACAGCAGCATGGTCATCGGCGTGGCCAGCGCGGCCTGCTTCAGCTCAGGCCGCAGCGCCGCCACCGCGGCGGCGAAGCCGGCCACGACCTGGCGCTCCTTGTCGAGGATGCGATGGCGGTCGTCCGGAGGCAGGAACTTCACGTCCTCGGTGAGAACGCGGTGCGCATGCTGCGCGTCGGCATATTCCTCGACGATGCGCCGCACTAGCTCGCGGAACTGCGCCTGCGGCTTCAGCCCCAGCGCACCGACTTCAGCCACCAGCGCCTGCAGCCGCGATACATGGCCGTCGGCGATGTGCACCAGCAGCGCGTCCTTGTCCTTGTAGTAGTGGTACAGCGTGGCCTTGGACAAGCCGGCGGCCTCGGCCACCTGGTTCATCGACGTGGCGTGGTAGCCGTGCCGAGCAAACAACTCGGCCGCGCGCGCGACGATGGCCTCGCGCTGCTCGTCGTAGCCTGCCGACCGACCCCGCGCCATCAGCGTTCGTCGAAGGAGAGCACGACCCGCTCGGTCAGCGGGTGCGCCTGGCAGCACAGCACGAAGCCGCCGGCCACCTCGGCCTTGTCGAGTGCGAAGTTACGCTCCATGCGCACCTTGCCTTCCATCAGCTTGGCGCGGCAGGTGCCGCACACGCCGCTGGTGCAGGAAAAGGGCACTTCCATGCCCGCGGCGGAAGCCGCGTCCAGGATGCTCGGCTGGTCCTTGCGGAACTCGATCTCGCGGCGCATGCCGTCGCGGATGATGACGATGCGGGCCTGCTCGGCATCACCCGGCTTGGCCTCGTGCACCACCGCGCCCACTGGCTCACCGGCGGGCGTGGCCACGCCGAAGCGCTCGATGTGGATGCGCGCCTCGGGCACGCCGGCGGCCAGCAGTGCGGCCTCGGCCTCGTCGTTCATCTGGAAGGGGCCGCAGATGTACACCTGGTCCACCGAATCGGCCGGCAGCACGCTGGCCAGGAACTCGGCGATCTTGTCGCGGTTCATCAGCCCCATGTTCAGCGGCGCGTCGGTCGGGTCGTCGCTGAACACATGATGCAGCACCAGCCGCGTCATGTACTTGTTCTTCAGGTCTTCCAGCTCTTCCTTGAACATGGTCGAGCGCAGCATGCGGTTGCCGTAGATCAGCGTGAAGCGGCTCAGCGGCTCGCGCCCCAGCACCGTCTTCATGATCGACAGGATCGGCGTGATGCCGCTGCCACCGGCAATGCCCACGTGGTGGCGGCGCGAGCCAGGCTCGATCGGCACGAAGAAGCGGCCCTGCGGCGCCATCACGCTGATGCTGTCGCCGGGCTTGAGATGCTCGTTGATCCAGTTGGAAAAGACGCCGCCCTTGACCTTTCGCACGCCGACGCGCAGCTCGCCATCGTCGACGCCGGCGCAGATCGAATAGGAGCGGCGCAGGTCCTGGCCGTCGATGGTGGTGCGCAGCGTCAGGTACTGTCCCTGGGTGAAGCCGAACACCGCGCGCAGTTCGGACGGCACGTCGAAGGTGACGATCGAGGCTTCGGCGGTGTCCGGCTCGATGCGGCGCACGCGCAGGTCATGGAACAGCGGCGTGGACATGGTTCAGATGGGTTTGAAGTGTTCGAAGGGCTCGCGGCAAGCGACGCAGCGATACAGCGCCTTGCAGGCCGTCGAGCCGAAGGCCGACAGCCGCTCGGTGTGTGCGCTGCCGCAGCGCGGGCAAGGCACGGCCTCGGCGCGCCGGCCGACGATGCGGATCGGCGCGGCGCCGTCGGCTGTCGGGCCCGGCGGCGCGATGCCGTAGTCGCGCAGCTTGCGACGGCCGTCCTCGCTGATCCAGTCGGTGGTCCAGGCCGGGGCGCGGCGCATCGTCACCCGTGCCGGCCCCAGGCCGGCCGCATCAATGGCCTCGCACACGCTGCGTTCGATGACTTCGGTGGCCGGGCAGCCACTGTAGGTCGGCGTGAGCACGATCTCCATCGACTCGCCATGGTCCAGCACCTCGCGCACGATGCCGAGTTCGCGCACCGAGATGGCCGGCACCTCCGGGTCGGGCACGGCATCGAGCACGGCCCAAGCGCGCTCGGTGCGCGTGGCTGCCAGCGTGGCGTTCACCATGCGCCCCCGGGGAAGGCGCGCTGCAGGTACTGCATCTCGGTGAGGATGTAGCCCATGTGCTCGCTGTGCACGCCGCGCTTGCCGCTGCTGCGGAAGGTCGTCTCGGCGGGCGGCGCCAGCGTGGCCGCGTCCAGAATCTCGCGCATTTCGGCCAGCCACGGTTCGCGCAGCTCGGACGCGGCCGGGCCGAGGCCGCTGGCCTGGGCGGCAGCATCGACCGCGTCGTCCTCGAACAGCTCGCTCGTGTACAGCCACAGGCGAGCCAGCGCGGCCTCGCAGCGGCGGCGCGATGCTTCGGTGCCGTCGCCCAGCCGCACCGCCCAGTCGGCGGCATGCTGTTGGTGGTAGCGCGCTTCCTTCAGCGCCTTGCCGGCAATGGCGGCCAGCTCTGCATCGCTGGAATCACGCAGCCTCTCCCACAGCAGTTTCAGCCAGGTGGCGACCATGGCGTTGCGCAGCACGGTGAAAGCAAAGTCGCCGCGCGGCAGTTCCACCAGCGTCGGGTTCAGGTAGTCGCGTTCGTCGCGCAGGAAGGCGAGCTGGTCCTCGTCGTAGTCCTGCGGGCATTGGTCGCCGGCGAGCGTCAGCACGCCGCGGGCCTGGCCGATCAGGTCCAGCGCCATGTTGGTCAGAGCGATGTCCTCTTCGATGATGGGGGCGTGGCCACACCATTCGCCCAGGCGCTGGCCCAGGATCAGGCAGGTGTCGCCGATGCGCAGCAGGTAATGCAGCTTCGGGTCGGTCGGGAGTTGGATCGAGGCTTGCATCGCGCGCTCACATGTGGTCGACCGCATCGGGCAACTTGTAGAAGGTGGGGTGGCGGTACACCTTGTCGTCGGCCGGGTCGAAGAGCATGTCCTTGTCGCCCGGATCGCTGGCGACGATCTGGTCGGAGCGCACCACCCACACGCTGCTGCCTTCGGAGCGGCGCGTGTAGACGTCGCGTGCCATCTGCAGCGCCATCTTCGGATCGGCGGCATGCAGGCTGCCGCAGTGCTTGTGGTCCAGGCCGGCCTTCGTGCGGACGAAGACTTCCCACAGCGGCCATTCGGTGTTGGTGCTCATGCAGCTTGCTCCTTCAACTGTTGCTTGCGAGCATGGGCCAGCGCGGCCTCGCGCACCCACTCGCCGTCTTCCCAGGCCGCCACGCGTTTGTCCAGGCGTTCGCGGTTGCACGGGCCCTCGCCGCCGACGACACGCCAGAACTCGGCCCAGTCGATGGCGCCGAAGTCCCAGTGCTCGCGCTCGGCATTCCATTTCAGGTCGGGGTCGGGCAGCGTCACGCCCAGCACCTGGGCCTGCTGCACGGTGGCGTCGACGAACTTCTGGCGCAGCGTGTCGTTGGAGACGCGCTTGATGCCCCAGCGCATGCCCTGCGCGCTGTTCGGGCTCTGGTCGTCGGGCGGGCCGAACATCATCAGGCAGGGCCACCACCAGCGGTTCACCGCGTCCTGCACCATCGCGCGCTGCGCATCGGTGCCGTCGCGCATCATCACCAGCAGGCTGTCGTAGCCCTGGCGCTGGTGGAAGCTTTCCTCGCGGCAGATGCGGATCATCGCCCGCGCATAGGGCGCGAAGCTGCAGCGGCAGATGGGCACCTGGTTCATGATCGCCGCGCCGTCGACCAGCCAGCCGATGGTGCCGATGTCGGCCCAGGTGAGCGTGGGGTAGTTGAAGATGCTGCTGTACTTGGCCTTGCCGCTGTGCAGCGCGTCGATCATCTGGTCGCGGCTGGTGCCCAGCGTCTCGGCCGCGGCGTACAGGTACAGGCCGTGGCCGCCCTCGTCCTGCACCTTGGCCAGCAGGATCGCCTTGCGCTTGAGCGTGGGCGCGCGGCTGATCCAGTTGCCTTCGGGCAGCATGCCGACGATCTCGGAATGCGCATGCTGGCTGATCTGGCGCAGCAGCGTCTTGCGGTAGTTGTCGGGCATCCAGTCCTTGGCCTCGATGAAGTCGCCCGCGTCGATGCGCGCGTCGAAGCGGTCCTGCAGCACCTGCTCGTCGGCGCTGAGCACACGCTCCAGCTTGCCGCCGCCTTCGCGCGCCATCGTGTCCATTGCCTGTGTGTACATGGCTCGTTCCTTTACTTCGGTCGTTTGTCGATCACACGGCGGGCCTTGCCGACCAGCGTGCGTTCGATCGATTCCGGCGCACCGACGCTGACCGTGGTGCTGATGCCGATCAGCGTCTTGATGCGGTGCTGCAGCGCGCCGGCCACGGTGGCACGGTCGGCGGCCTCGTGGCCCGGGGCCAGCTCGCACAGCACCTGCACTTCATCCAGCGTGCCCTGGCGCGTGACCACCAGCTGGTACTGCCCCGACAGCTGGCCGTGCTTGAGCACCAGCTCCTCCACCTGCGTGGGAAAGACGTTGACGCCGCGGATGATCAGCATGTCGTCGCTGCGGCCGACGATCTTGCCCATGCGGCGCATGCTGCGCGCGGTCGGCGGCAACAGCCGGGTCAGGTCGCGCGTGCGGTAGCGGATCACCGGCAGCGCTTCCTTGGTCAGCGTGGTGAAGACCAGCTCGCCCTCCTCACCATCCGGCAGCACCGCGCCGGTCTCGGGATCGATGATCTCGGGATAGAAGTGGTCCTCCCAGATCACCGGGCCGTCCTTGGTCTCGACGCATTCGCTGGCCACGCCCGGGCCCATCACCTCGCTCAGGCCGTAGATGTCCACCGCGTCCAGCCCGGCGCGCACCTCAATGTCGTGGCGCATCGCCTCGGTCCAGGGCTCTGCCCCGAAGATGCCCACCTTCAGCGAACTGGCGCGCGGGTCCAGGCCCTGGCGCACCATTTCCTCGACGATCACCTGCATGTAGCTGGGCGTGACCATGATGATGTCGGGCCGGAAGTCGGTGATCAGTTGCACCTGCTTCTCGGTCTGGCCCCCGCCCATCGGCACCACCGTGCAGCCGAGGCGCTCGGCGCCATAGTGCGCGCCCAGCCCGCCGGTGAACAGGCCGTAGCCGTAGGCCACGTGCACCATGTCGCCAGCGCGGCCCCCAGCAGCGCGGATCGAGCGTGCGCCCAGGTCGGCCCAGGTGTCGATGTCGCGCTTCGTGTAGCCCACCACCGTGGGCTTGCCGGTGGTGCCGGAACTGGCATGCACGCGCACCACCTGCTCGCGCGGGACCGCGAACATGCCGAAGGGGTAGTTCTCGCGCAGGTCGCCCTTGCTGGTGAACGGAAACCTCGCCAGGTCGGCCAGCGACTTGCAATCCGACGGGTGCACGCCCGCGGCATCGAAGGCGCGGCGGTAGTGCGGCACGTGGTCATAGGCATGCTGCAGCGTGTGCTTCAGCTGCTGCAGCTGCAGCGAGGCCAGTTCGTCGCGGCTGGCGCGCTCGATCGGCTCCAGGTCGCCGGGTTCGGGGTGCTTGACGGGCATCGTCTTGTTCCTTGTCTTCAGCCGGCCACGGCCGGCTTGCCCTTGAGGGTGTAGGAGCGGCCGCGGAACACCGCGATGCGCTGGCCCTTTTGGTTGCTGACCTCGCAGTCGTAGACCCCCGTACGGCCGGCCTTCGACACCTCAACGCAGGTGGCGGTGAGCACATCGCCCAGCCGCCCGGGAGCCAGCAGGTCCACCGCGAAGCCCGAGGCCACGGTGAGCTCGTTGTAGGAGTTGCAGGCAAAGGCGAAGGCCGAATCGGCCAGCGTCGTGATCAGCCCGCCGTGGCAGATGTCGTGGCCGTTGAGCATCTCGTCGCGCACGGTCATCGCCAGCACCGCGCGGCCGGGCGTGACTTCGACGATCTGCATGCCCAGCCACTTCGACGCCCGGTCGTTGCGAAACATCCCTTCGCGCACCCGATCGGCGGTTTGCTGCGGTGTCGGCGCCTCGGCATCTGGCATCTTGTCTCCTCTTTGCTAACAAATTCAACCGACCGGTCGGTCTATGTTAATGACCTCGCCGGCTTGATGCAACGCAAAGACCTCAGGGTTTACCCGTCATGGGCAACGCACGCATCGTGTTGTCGCAACCCGCCGTGGGGTTGAAGCCGCGCCGCTGGCGCCCACCTGCCACCGATGGACACCACAGCCCTGCAGGCCGGCTGGCCGATGGCCGCCCTGCTGCTGGGCCTGGGCGCGGCCGCCGTAGCGCTGCTGGCGCAGCCGTGGTGGGCGCGCCGGCGCCACCGCCAGCTGCGCACGTTGCCCTTTCCGCGGGCCTGGGCGCGCATCCTGCAGCGGCGCGTGCCGCTGGTGCAGCGCCTGCCGGCGCCGCTGCGCCGCCGGCTGCTGGGGCTGATCCAGGTATTCATCGCCGACAAACCCTTCATCGGCTGTGCCGGCCTGCAGGTGGACGACGAAATGCGCGTGACCATCGCCGCGCAGGCCTGCCTGTTGCTGCTGGGCCAGGACGGCGAGGCCTGCTACCCGAGGCTGCGCCAGGTGCTGGTCTACCCGGAACCCTTCGTCGTGCCGCGCCGCCAATTGCTGCCGGGCGGCGTGGTCAGCGAGCAGCCACAGGCCCTGGCCGGCGAGTCCTGGGCGCAAGGGCAGGTGATCCTGGCTTGGTCAGAGGTGCTGGCCGGCGCCGCCGACCCCGCCGACGGCCGCAACGTGGTGCTGCACGAATTCGCCCACCAGATCGACCAGGACGGTGGCGACGCCGACGGCCGGCCCTGGCAGCGCGACGAAGCCGCGCGCCAGCGCTGGGCGGCGGTGGTGGACGAGGGCCTGGCCCGCCTGCGCGAGGTCCCGTCCGAGGCGCTGGACGCGTATGGCAGCACCGACCCGGCCGAGTACTTCGCGGTGGCCACCGAAGCCTTTTTCGAGCGGCCGCAGGCGCTGCGCCAGGCCGCGCCGCCGCTCTACGAGGAACTGGCGCGGCTGTACCGGCTGAACCCTGCTGACTGGTAGGCGCTCAGCGCCCGGCCTGCAACATCCGCTGCAGCCGCGCGATCTCGTCGAGCAGGTCCACCGCGAGCGCCGCTCCGGGCAGGTTCAGCTCCAGGTCGTGCAGCAGGCGCACCGCCACCCGCGTGCGCCGCAGGCTGGCGCCGGCGAACACCCAGGCCTGCGGGCCGGCGCCCTGGGGCTCGACCACGCCGTGCTCGACCAGCTGCACCACCAGTTCGCGCTCGGTGCCGCAGGCGCGGCACAACTCGGCCAGCGACATCGGCACCTCCTCTTCCACCACCTGGCATTGCAGGACGGTCAGCTTCGATTGCTTCATGTCGCCCCCATCTCGGACCGCGGGTTGAAGGGTTGCGCCTTGGCCAGCTCTTGCCAGGCGTGGCGCTGTGCATCGGTGACCGGCGGCGGCACCACGATCTGCAGCACCACGTACAGGTCGCCTGGCGTCTTGCCGGGGATGCCCTTGCCCTTGAGCCGCATCTTGCGGCCCTGGCCCGAGCCGGCCGGAATCGACATCTGCACGCTGCCGTCGGGCAGCGGCACGTCGACCTGCGCGCCTAGCGCCGCCTCCCACGGCGCGACCGGCAGGTCCAGGTACACATCGCGCCCGTCCACGCGGTACCGCGGGTGCGGCCGGAAGTGGATCTCCAGGTACAGATCGCCGGCCGGCGCGCCGTCGAAGCCGGGCGCGCCCTGCCCGGCCAGGCGCAGGTGCTGGCCTTCACGCACACCGGCGGGGATGGCCACGTCCAGCGTGCGTTCGCTCAACTCCATCTGTCCCTGTGCATTCAGCGTGGGCACCTGCAGGAGGATGCCGCGCTGCGCACCGCGGTACGCGTCGACCAGGTCGATCAGCACCTTGGCATGGTGGTCCTGCGCACGAGGCGGCGCGCGGTGGCGCGCCTGGGCGCCACGCCGGCCGAACAACGCATCGAAGAAGTCGCTGTGCTCGCCAAAGCCACCACTGGCATCGGCATCGCCGCCGCGGAACTCGTAGCCGCTGTCCCAGCCGGGCGGCGGCTGCTCGGCGCCGGGCTGCCAGCGCTTGCCCACGTCGTCGTAAGCAGCGCGCTTTTCCGGGTCCTTCAGCACTTCGTAGGCTTCGCCCAGCTCCTTGAAGCGCGCTTCGGCGTCGGATTCCTTGTTCAGGTCGGGGTGGTACTTGCGCGCCAGCCGCCGGTAGGCATGCTTAATGTCGTCGGCGCTGGCCTCGCGGGGCACACCGAGCGTCTGGTAGTAGTCCTTGAACTTCATGGCTTCATCTTAGGGCCTGCGCTACGGCCTGTTGCTGCCGATAGTCGCGTGGGCTCAAGCCGGTGTGGCGCTTGAAGAAGCGGCAGAAGTAGGCCGGGTCCTCGAAGCCCAGCTCGAAGGCGAGCGTCGACACCGGCGCGGCAATGTAGAGCAGCCGCCGGCAGGCCTCGCGCAGCACGCGCTCGTGCACGAAGGCCAACGCACTGCGCCCCGCGCTGTCACGCACCAGGCGGTTCAGTCGCTCGGCGCTCAGGCCCAGCCGCTCGGCATAGCGCGTCACCGGCCAGTGTTCCAGGTGGTGGCGCTCGACCAGCTGCACGAAACGCGCGAACAGCGCCTCCTGGCGCGGCGGGGCCAAGCGCGCGGAGCGTTCGCGCGAACGCGCCAGGTGCCAGACCACCGAGCGGGCCAGCCAGCCGACGGTGGGCGAGCCTTCGGCGCCGGCCGCAGCCGATTCGGCCGCCAGCTCGCGCAGCAGCGCGGCCGTGCGCCCGGGCTCGGCCAGGCGCAGCAGCGCCGGTGCCGCGAACAACGTGGCAAAGGACTCGCCGGCGCCAGTGGCATCGCCTTCCACCAGCTGCCGGGCGCTGAAGGTCAGCACCCAGCCCTGGGTGTCGCGGGCGAAACGGAAGGCATGCACCACGCCCGGCGGAATGACGATGGCCGCAGGCGCCTGGGCCGACTCGTGCAAATCGTCCAGCGCCAGCTCCACGGCGCCGGCATCGAGCCAGACCACCTGGAACAGGCCCTGGTGCACATGGGCGGCGATCTCCCAGCGGTACAGCCGGCTGCGCGAGGCGATCTCCTCGATGTGCAGCATCTCGGCGCCGGGCACGCCGACCTCGCCGTAGAGCTTGAAGGCGGGCACCTGCAGTGCGGCGCCGCGGCGGCGCGGGGCGGATCTAGGGGTGGGGTCGAGGGGCATCGGTCGTGAAAAGTGCAAGTACACGCGGGCATTCGTCCACTGCCACCAAGGAGCCGGACGCCTACAGTGCGCAGCAAATAGTACAAGCCCGCCGCACCTGCGGCCAGAACCAGGAGACGACGATGTTCACGTTTGACCCCTATTCGCCGGCCGTCGATGCCGACCCCTTCCCGTACTACCAGCGGCTGCGCGACGAGTTCCCCTGCTACTGGAGCAACGAGGCGCAGATGTGGGTGCTGTCGCGCTATGCCGACATCGTCGGCGCCGGCGCCGACTGGAAGACCTATTCCTCGGCCAGCGGCAACCTGATGACCGAGCTGCCCAACCGCGCCGGCGCCACGCTGGGCACCACCGACCCACCGCGCCACGACCGGCTGCGCGCGCTGATCCAGCACGCCTTCATGAAGCGCAACCTGGAAAGCCTGGGCGAGCCGATCCGCGCCATCGCCCGCGAGGCCGCCGAAGAGCTGCGCGGCGAGCGGCAGTTCGACTTCAAGGACTTCTCGGCGAAGTTCACCGTGCGCGTGCTGATGGCGGCGCTGGGCTTGCCCAGCGGCGACGAAGCCCTGGTCGACGAGGCCACCGTGCGCGAGAAGGCGGTGATGATGGTGCAGAGCGACCCGCACACCCGCACCAAGGGCCCGGAGCACCTGGCGGCCTACAACTGGATGCAGGACTACGCCGCCAAGGTCATCGCACTGCGCCGCGCCGCGCCGCGCAACGACCTGATCTCCAACTTCGCCGCGGCCGAGATTGACGGCGACAAGCTCGACGAGCGCGAGGTGCTGCTGACCACCACCACGCTGATCATGGCCGGCGTGGAATCGCTGGGCGGCTTCATGATGATGTTCGCGTTGAACCTGGCCGACCACCCCGACGCGCGGCGCCAGTGCGTGGCCGAGCCGGCGCTGCTGGCCGACGCGATCGAGGAATCGCTGCGCTTCAACACCTCGGCACAGCGCTTCCGCCGACGCCTGATGCGCGACGTGACGCTGCATGGCCAGACGATGCGCGAAGGCGACTTTGTGTGCCTGGCCTACGGCTCGGGCAACCGCGACGAGCGCCAGTACCCGAAGGCCCAGGTCTACGACATCACGCGCAAGCCGCGCGGCCACCTCGGCTTCGGTGGTGGCGTGCATGCCTGCCTGGGAACGGCCATCGCAAGGCTGTCGGTGCGCATCGCCTTCGAGGAATTTCACAAGATCTTCCCTGACTACCGCCGCGTGCAGGAACAGCTGCCGTGGATGCCGTCGTCCACATTCCGCAGCCCGCTGGTGCTGGACCTGGCCGTGCAATGACCGTTGGAGCAGACGCCCCATGACCACCATCACCTACATCGAACCCAGCGGCCAGGCCCGCAGCGTGGACGTGACCGACGGCTGGAGCCTGATGCAGGCCGCCATCAGCCACGGCGTGGACGGCATCGTCGGCGAATGCGGCGGCTCCTGCGCCTGCGCCACCTGCCACTGCTACGTGGACGAGGCCCGCCTGGGCGACCTGCCGCCGCCCGAGGCGGGCGAGCTGGAGATGCTGGAGAACGCGGCCGCCGAGCGCCGACCCAACAGCCGTCTGGCCTGCCAGATCAAGGCCGCGCCGGCGCTGGACGGGCTGGTGCTGACACTGCCCGAGACGCAGGAGTAGGGCCTGCGGGTGCCTGCTGTGCAGGCCGATTGAGCCTGCTCAACGCCACGTTCGCATGCCGCCGGAACCATAGCGTCTGACGCGAGGCACGATCGCGAAGGAGGCGTTCATGAAGGCTTTTCGGCAATGGGTGGCCGCAGGCTTGCTGGCAGCATGGGGCGCAGGCGCCGCGAGCGCAGCGCCCTTTTCACAGTTGGTGGTCTTCGGCGACAGCCTGTCCGACGCGGGCAATGCCTACGCCCTGACCGAGGGCAACTTTCCGCCGTCGCCCCCCTATGCCACCACCTTCAGCAACGGCCCCACGGCGGCGCAGTACCTGGCCACGAGGTTCGGCGCGGCGGTGCAGCTGGGCTGGCCGACCCCCGTGGCAGGCTCGAACAATTTTGCCGTTGGCGGCGCGCGCAATGGCACCGGCAACTACAACGTCGAGAAAGGCAGGCCCCCGGGCCTGGGCGTGGCCTACCCGGACATGGCGCAAACCGGCATCCAGCGCCAGGTGGAGCGCTACGCAACCCAGCACCCCTTCGTGCCGGCTGCGGCCAGCACGCTGTTCATGGTGTGGGGTGGCGCGAACGACATGTACCTGGGCCTGGAGACCCTGCCCCCGGCCGCGTTGCCTGCGTTCATCCAGGGCGCGGTCACCGATCTGGCCGGCGACATTGCCTCCCTGGCCGCGCTGGGCGCACAGCACATCCTGGTGCCCGGACTGCCCGACCTGGGCAAGACGCCCGAAGGGCTGTCTCTCGGCACGGACATTTCCGCGGCCATGTCGCTGGCCAGCGCAGGCTACAACGCCGGGCTCGACGCGACCATGGACTTCCTGACCGGTCAACTCGCGCCATTGGGCGTGCACCTCTACGAGTTCAATACCGCGGCGTTCCTGGACAAGGTGACCACCGACCCGAGCTACGGCTTCAGCAATGCCAGCGAGTCATGCCTGTATGCCGGCGGTCTGGCTGCCTTGGCCAACGACTGTGCCGGTTACCTGTACTTCGACAACGTGCACCCCACGACCGCCGCGTACCGCCTGCTGGCCGGGCAGTTTGCAG
This sequence comes from uncultured Pseudomonadota bacterium, assembly GCA_963758955.1. Lineage (GTDB taxonomy): Bacteria > Pseudomonadota > Gammaproteobacteria > Burkholderiales > Burkholderiaceae_C > Rubrivivax. Next base: position 148,981 of record CAVWXO010000023.1, on the reverse strand, counting down.
CGGCGGTGCCCGAGCCCGCCCCCTGGGCCCTGCTGCTGCTGGCCTTGGTGCCCGCCCTCGGCGTCGCACGAGCAAGGCGCGGCCGAGCCTGGCCCTGCGGGGTCGGCCGCCGCGCGCCCGAGGTGGGCCGCGGGTGGACCCCGGCGAGCGTCAGGCGTCGTCTCGAGGCAGTTTGCTGGCACGGATCTTGGTCTGCCGCTGAAACGAAGAAAGCTCCTTGAACCCGACGATCGGCCTCTGACGGTATGCGGCGTACTCGGCGATGTATTCGGATGTCGTCGCGTAGGGGCCAGCAATGTGGCCCGGTCGCTTGGAGTCGGCGAAGAAGTACAACCTTCCCGCACGGTGGAACGAAGCCACCCAGTGACGGCGCAGCACGTGGCCGTCGAGCAGGGCGGGGTCGAAATCGATCATCAGGTAGTTCGGATTCGATTGCGGCTCGACGTCGCGCAGGGTGTCGACCGCAAAGCGCGCCAGGTCCACGCAGATGCCCCGCGGATCACTGTAGAAGGCAGCGGGCTCGTGGATCGGGAGGCTCGCCCGGCTCGTCCGCTGGGTTTCCGACAGCCGCAGCGCGCGCGGTGTGTCGTACTCGAAGTGGGCGCCGATCCAGTCGTTCACGTCCTCAGCCGTGCGCCACCGCGCAAGGGCTTCTGCGTAGGTGGCGGGGCCGAGCGCCGCCGGAGCGTGAACCGTGCGCGCTTCGGGCGCGTCGAAGCCCGGACCGGCCGCGCACGGTCCACAGGCACAGGCAGCCAGCGACAGGGCCAGTGCCACGAAAACGAGGGTACGCATGCCCGCGACCCGGGCCGCCCGGGTGCCCTCCTAGTCGCGCGTCAACACCAGCGGCTGCGTACCGCGTGTGCCCTTCATCGTCTTGTCGTCGACACGGTTGACGCGGACCGTGCTGTCGACGCACCCCGGAATGGCCTCGGCATGCTTGATGCGAAACGCCAGCTGGTCCGCCGTCGCCGTCAGCACGGCGATGGGCACCGGCCGGCCGACACAGGGGTCATTTCGATTGGTCGACATCGCCTGCCACGTGCCCGCCTTGTCGTCGATGACGACGTTGGCTTCATAGGTCTTGCCCGACGGTGGCGTCACCTGCGCCAGCCACTTGCCGGAGTAGTTGACCGCCTCCTGCGCGCAGACCACCCCGACAAAGCCCAGCAGGCAGATGGCAAGGAACGTGGCTCGCATGTGCATCTCCGGGTTGAAAGGATGCCCGCATTCTGCGGAGCGAAGGCTCCCTTGACAAACGGGCGCAGCCCAAGCAGCTGAACCGGGCTTACGGCCTGGCCGGCGCGGCCACCGGTTGCACGCGCGGTGCGCCCTTGTCGACCACCAGACTGTTGAGCAGCCGGGCCGGCGCATCGCCCACGTTGCGGAAACCATGCGGCGTGCCACGCGGGTTGGCATAGGTGTCGCCCGCGGCGACGCGGCGCGGCGGCTGGCCGTCGACCAGCAGCTCCAACGTGCCTTCGATCACCGAGCCCACGCAATCGCCCGGGTGGGTGTGCAGCGGCACCGCGCCGGCGGGCTGGAGGGCCACCGACATCAGCACGATCTCTTTCTTGTCGTCACCGCTGACGGGGCTGGCGATGAGCGGTTTGGATACGACCAGGGGCGCGGCCGGCGCCGAGGCCTGCTGCGCCACAGCCGCGGCGGCGACCAGGACGCAAAGCGAAAGAACGGGAACGCAGCGGATGCGGGAAACGCTCAAGTTCAACTCCTGCGGAAAGGTTATGGCAACAGTGTGGGTGCGGGGTGGGCGGGCCGGGTTGAGGGGCGTCAGTTTTCAGCGACGGCACCCCCTCCTTATAGGGGTGGCCCGCGGCCAGGACGTTGAGCCGCAGATCGCCGCTGGCGACGCCCAGCGTTCGGGCCCATGCCAACCACGGAGGCAGATCCGTCCTATGGACTCGACGTTGGAGGGGTTCGCCCTCGCCGTAGATTGAGGGCGGCGAATCGGGCGATGTCTATCGCCAGGCCAGGAAGGCGGCCAGCCCCAAGAACCCGGTACCGAAGGCCAGCCAGTGCAGCCAATCGGACCTGGCGGCGTTGTCGAGCACCGCCGAAGAGGGATCCCGTGGGTTGCGGTCGACGCTGACCGCGCTGCCTTGCAGGTACGGCTTGGTGCGTTGATCCATGGCGCTTCGACTCACTCCGTAGCCGGAGAACGCTACGCGGAAGCCCACGTAGCTTCGATCGCCTACCTGGTAGCGATAGCGCAGGTCGGGCTTCGTCATCTCCAGTTGTGCGTCGTCGACCCGGGACTCGATGACTTGTCCCTTCACGCTGGGTCATCGCAGGCACTGCCGCGAGCGGGACCTGAGCCATAGGGACAAGGCCACCAAGGCGATGCCGGTGAGGAGCCAGAACGCCGCGAAGATCATGGGTACTGAGTGGCAGGCCTGGGTTCGAGCCAACCGGGACCGCGGGGGCGGGCGGTGCGGGCAGCAACTACGGTACGAATGTTGAAGTCAGGGGTGAATTCAACAGCCTGTTAGATCGCACGCGGGTGCAGCGCGTACTCAATGATGACTTCACCGTCTTCATCGACCGCGCCAGTCGGAGTGAAGCCGAGCGAGGCATAGAACCGACCGGGGCCATGCTCAGCCGGGACGTACGACGAATAGAAGCGCGTGATGCCTGGGCGACTCCGTACGTACCGAACCAGCTCCTCGACGACCCTCTTGCCGATCCCTTGACCCTGGTGATCAGCGCCGAGCATCAAGCGCCAGAGGCAAACCTCTGGTCTTGCGGGAGGACTCTTGCTCAGCGTGTCGTCCCACAGCATCACAAAGCCAACGAGCACATCGTCCTTGTACACAGCGCGATACCAGGCTTCGGCTGCAAAGAGCGCTTCGGCCAAAGAGACGACGTTTGCAGCGACGAAGTGCTCCTGTTCAGGTCGGACCTTGAGGCGACAGACCGCGTGAACGGTGGCGCTTGTGATTTCGCGCAACGAGACGACAGGCATGGCGGGTCTTGTGCGGGCAAACGTGCATTGGCCCGCATTTCTGCAGGCGCAATCGAATACGCCTGCAATTCTGCCCCCGTCCCCGGATACGCCACCCCGCTTGCGCCGGGGTCTCCGTCGTCACCGGCCGCGAACGGCATCGATCTGCAGCACCCGGAGGTCAAAACACAAGAAGGGGCCGCCTTCGCGACCCCTGTGTCTTCCAAACCCAACGCCGCCTCAACGGCACTCCAGCGCCAGGGTCCCGGCCGCCGTGTTGCTGATCGGAATGTGATAGTTGCGGTGCACCTGCCGCACCTTGTCGCCCAGCGCCCCGCGCGTGGCCAGCCACATCAGCAGTTCCACGCCCTGCGTGCCGGTCAGCTCCACCAGGTCGGGGATCGAGTACTTGGTGGCCCAGGTCGGGTCGCTGATCAGGCTGTCCATGAACTTCAGGTCGAAGTCCTTGTTGATGAAGCCGGCGCGCTCGCCGTCCAGTTGGTGCGACAACCCGCCCGTGCCGATGACCACCACACGCTGGTCGGCGTCCCAGCTGCGGATGGCGCGGCCGATGGCTTCGCCCAGCTTGTACACGCGGGCGGCAGACGGCAGCGGGAACTGCACGGTGTTGATGCACACCGGCACCACCTTCACCGGCCAGGCGTCGCTGCCCGGCCACAGCAGCGCCATCGGCAGCGTGAAGGCATGGTCCACCAGCATCTCCTGGCAGGTGGTCAGGTCGAAGTCCTCGTCGATCAACGACTCGATCAGGTGCCAGCTCAGGGCCTGCTCGCCCTGGAAGGGCGGCACCACCGGGATGCCCCAGCCTTCGTCGGCATTGCGGTACTCCGGTGCCGCACCCACGGCAAAGGTGGGCATCTTGTCGAGGAAGAAGTTCAGCCCGTGGTCGTTGTAGATCACCACCGCCACGTCGGGCCGGGTGGTGGCCAGCCAGTCGTGGATGGGCGGAAAGCCGTCGAAGAAGGGCTTGAAGTACTCGTCGCCCTGCAGGTTGCGGGCGATGGCGCGGCCGATGGCCGGTACGTGCGAGGTGGTGATGCCACCGATCAGGGTTGCCATGTTCAGCTCCTCCCCGCGGCCAGCAGCTTGGCCTTGAATTGTTCCTTGGTCATGCCGGTCTGCTGGGCGCCCAGGTCCTGCACGTCCAGGCCGAAGATGCCGGCAAACTTGGCCAGGTAGTACACGTTGCCGCCGGCGGCGATGAGCTGCAGCACGTTGCGCGCGGCGATGGCCGCGCGCTGCTGTTCGTTCAGGCCGAACTTGGCGCAGTAGCCCGCCTCGTCGGCCTGGAAGGCCTCGCGATTGGCCGCGTCGTTGAACGAAAAGCACATCTTGTTCAACGCATAGCCCTTGCGGGCCTGGGCACCGTCGAACAACGTGGTGCCGGGGATCTGTCGCCTTGCGGCCATGGTTTGTCTCCTGTCAAACGGGGTCGATGGCAGCCAGTGTCGTGCGCTGTGGCACGCAGATAAATGGGTCGATACTGATGCCAGCCATGAGCGGAATCGATCATTCGGACATCGACGGCCGGCTGCTGCAGGTGTTGCTGGCGGTGGTGCAGGAGCGCTCAGTCACGCGCGCCGCCGCCCGGCTGGACGTCACGCAGTCGGCCGTCAGCCACCAGCTGGACCGGCTGCGCGCCATCACCGGCGATGCGCTGGTGGTCAAGTCCGGCCGCGGCATCGTGCCCACGGCGCGGGCCGAGGCGCTGGCGCTGCACGCGCAGCGGCTGCTGGACGAGATGCGCGCCTTCGCCGCCGGCGGCAGCTTCGACCCGGAACGCTTCGAGGGCACGGTGACCATTGCTGCCAACGACCTGCAGCGCGACCTGCTGCTGCCGCTGCTGCTGCACCATGCGCGCAGGCGCGCGCCGGGGCTGGCGCTGCGGGTGCTGCCGTCGGGCGTGCCCAGCGCCGAAATGCTGCGCGACGGCAGTTGCCTGCTGGCCATCACGCCCCGCCCGCCCGAGGCCGGCGACGTGCTGCAGCGCCGGCTGTTCGAAGACCGCCATGTCGTCTACTACGACGCACAAGCGCGCCCGGCCCCGGCCACGCTGGACGACTACCTGGGCGCCGAGCATCTGGCGGTGCACCATGAGACCCGCGGCCGGCTGGACATCGACCGCTTCATCGACGAGCGCGGCATCCGTCGGCGTTTTGCGGTGACGGTGGCGGGCTTCTCCGGCGTGGCCCCCTTCCTGCGCGGCAGCGCGCTGCTGGCCACGCTGCCCGGGCTGCTGCGCGCCAGCCTGCTGCGCGGCTTTGCGACGGTGGTGCCGCCCTTGCCCACGCCGCCGATGCCGATGTTCATGGTGTGGCACCAGCGCCACCAGGCCGACCCGATGCACCTGTGGCTGCGCGACGAGCTGCTGGCCGTGGTGGCGCCGGCACTGGCTGCGGCCGAGATAACGCCGTCGCGATGAGGCTGGACACGCGCGCGCTGTTCCGCCTGGGCGACGGCCCCACGCCTTGGCGCGTGGCGGCGCGCGCCGCGCTGGCGGTGGGCCTGCCGCTGCTGGGCGGCACGCTGGCCGGCCAGCCGCAGCTGGCAGCGGCCGCCGGTTCGACGGCCTTGCTGGTGTCGCTCAGCGACATCGGCCGCAGCCCGCGCCTGCGGCTGGCGACGATGGCCGTCACCCTGGCGGCCGTCACGGCCAACTGCGCCTTCGTGGCGCAGGTCGGCAGCGGCTCGCTGCCCGACCGGGTGCTGGTGGTGGCCTGCGCCTTTGTCGCGGCGGCGCTGGGCGGCACGGCGCCGGGGCTGGCCACCGCAGCCCGTTTTGCCGCGATGGCAGCGCTGTCGGCGGTGGGCCTGCAGGCCAGCCAGCCCGGCGCGCCGGCTGCGGTGCTGGCCGGCGGCGCCTGGGCGCTGCTGCTCGCCTGGGCCGCGTGGCGGCTGTGGCCGGCCGGGGCCGACGCTGCCGTGCTGGACTGGCGCGCCCACCTGCGGCCGGCGCTGCGCGGCGCACGCAGCGGCTGGCGCTTTGCGCTGTGCGCGGCGCTGGCGGCCCTGGCCGCGGTGGTGCTGGGCGGGCGGTTGCACCTGGACCACGCCTACTGGGCCACGCTGACGGTGGTGATGGTGATGCAGCGCGAGGGCCTGGTCAGCCTGCGACTGCTGCTGCACACCATCGCCGGCACGCTGCTGGGCGTGGTCGGCGCCGACCTGCTGTGGCACCTGGGCGGCACGCCGCTGAGCGTGGCGCTGGTCACCACGCTGGCGGCAGCCGGCACGCGGCTGGGCTTCGCGCTCAGCCCGGCGCTGGGCGTGGCCGGCTTCACCGTGTTCGTGGTGCTGGTCATCGACCTGGGGCAACGCCCCTTTGCCGACCCCAGCTCGCTCTGATGTAGGCGCGGCTGGTCGACGTAGGCCTGGGCGGGCTGCTGGCCTTGCTTGCCACGCTGCTGGCCGATGGCTGGCGGCGCGCGGCGCGCGAGGCTTGAGCGCGCTTCCTACAATCCGCCGCGTTCACCGCCCTGCGGCCCCGGCCGCCCGCCCCTGCACATGAGCAACGCCACCGCCTGGCCCGAGCTGCCATTGCCCGCGGGCGTGCGCTCGAGCCGCGTCAGCGGCGTCAACGGCCTGGACCTGCACGTGCTGGAAGCCGGCGACCCCGCCGCCCCCTGCGTGCTGCTGCTGCACGGCTTTCCCGAGCTGGCCTACAGCTGGCGCAAGCAGATGCCGGCGCTGGCCGAAGCTGGATTCCACGTGCTGGCGCCCGATCAGCGCGGCTACGGCCGCAGCACCGGCTGGGAAGCCGACTACGACACCGACCTGCGCCCCTTCGGCCTGTTCAACCTGGCGCGCGACGCGCTTGGCCTGGTCGCGGCCGCCGGCCACCGCGAGGTGGCGGCCGTGGTCGGCCATGACTTCGGCTCGCCAGTGGCCGCCTGGTGCGCGCTGCTGCGGCCGGACGTGTTCCGCCGCGTGGTGCTGATGAGTGCGCCCTTCGCCGGCCCGCCGCCGTGGCCGGACGCGAGCCCCGCAGTGCCGGACATCGATGCCGAGCTGGCGGCTCTGCCGCGGCCGCGCAAGCACTACCAGCAGCACTACCGCACGCGCGGCGCCAATGCCGAGATGTGGCACTGCCCGCAGGGCGTGCACGCCTTCCTGCGCGCCTACTACCACATGAAGAGCGCCGACTGGGCAGACAACCAGCCCTTCGCGCTGCAGGCCTGGCGCGGCGACGAACTGGCAAAGATGCCCACCTACTACGTGATGGACCGCGACCAGGGCATGGCCCAGACCGTGGCGCCGCACCTGTCCAGCCCCGCGCAGGTGGCAGCCAACGTCTGGCTCAGCGACGCGGAGCTGGCGGTGTATGCCGCCGAGTACATGCGCAACGGCTTCCAGGGCGGTTTGCAGTGGTACCGCTGCAGCACGCACCCGCCCTGCGTGGCCGAACTGCAGATGTTTGCCGGCCGCAGCATCGACGTGCCCGCGACCTTCATCGCCGGCGCGGCCGAATGGGGCGTGCACCAGGTGCCTGGCGCGCTGCAGCGCATGCAGCAGACCGCCTGTACGCAGTTCCGCGGTGTGCACCTGATCCCCGGCGCAGGCCACTGGGTGCAGCAGGAGCAGCCGGCTGCAGTCAACCGGCTGCTGCTCGACTTCCTGGCCGGCGCGTGACCCCGCTGCCGCTGAACGAGGTGTTCAAGCTGGCCCCCGGCCCGGTGCCGGTGCTGATGTTCGTGCGCGTGGCGCTGGCGGTGGGCGTGCCGATGATCGGCTTCACGCTGGCCGGGCAGCCGCTGGCGGCGGTGGCCGCGGGCGCAACGGCGATGTTCGTCACGCTGTGCGACGTGGGCCGCAGCACGCCCAGCCGCGCCGGCATGATGCTGCTGGGCACCACCGCCATCCTGCTGGGCGGCGTGGCCGGCGACAAGTTCGGCGGCAGCACCGGCATCGACGAGGCGCTGGTCATCGCCTCGGCCTTCGTCGCCGCTTGGGTGAGCAACTCACAGCCGGGCCTGGCGGTGGTGGCGCGCTACGGCGCCGTGGCCACCGCCGCCGGCGTGGGCATGCAGATCAGCAACCCGCTGGCCGCGGGCGCCCTGGTCGCCGGCGGGCTGTGGTCGCTGGGCGTGGGCCTGCTGGTCGGCTGGCTGGCCGGCCTGCCGCCCAGCCAGGCCAACATGGACTGGCGCGCCGGCCTGCGGCGCGCGCTGGCCGGCGCCGATGCCGGGCCGCGCTTTGCCATCGTCGTGGCGCTGACCGCCGCGCTGGCGTTGTTTGCGGCCACGCACCTGGGCGTGACACGGGCCTACTGGGCCACGCTGACGGTGATCCTGGTGATGCGGCGCGAGGGCATGGTCAGCCTGAAGCTGACGCTGCAGTATCTGGCCGGCACGTTGCTCGGCATCCCGCTGGCCACGCTGCTGTGGCATGCGGCCGGCGGCACGCAATGGCTGATCGCAATGCTGGCTACGGCGGCCGCAGCCAGCAGCCGGCTGGGCATGGCGCTGAACCCGGCGCTGGGCTTCGCCTGCATGACCTGCTTCATGGTGCTGGCGGTGGACTTGTTGCGCGTGTTCACCGCCGGGCCGGAACAGCTGGTGCTGGGGCGGCTGACCGACGTGGCCGTCGGCGGGGCGCTGGCGGTGGTGGGCACGTTGATCGCCGGCGCATGGCACCGCAGCGCGCTGGCCAGGGGCTGATTCCTACGATTCCTACAATCGGCCGCAACGCCCAGCCAAGGAGCCCGCAGTGATCGTCGAACGCATCTGGACCGGCAACGCCTACCGCAACTACAACTACCTGGTGGCCTGCCCGGACACTGGCGAGGCGCTGGCCATCGACCCGCTGGACCACGAGAAGTGCCTGAACGCGGCCAAGGTGCGCGGCTGGCAGATCACCCAGGTGCTGAACACCCACGAGCACCATGACCACACCGGCGGCAACGACGCGGTGATCGCGGCCACCGGCGCCAAGCTGCTGGCGCACCACAAGTCGGGCAGCAAGATCCGTGGCGTCGACCGCGGCCTGGCGGCCGGCGACATCGTCAAGGTGGGCAAGCGCGTGGAGCTGGAATGCCTGGACACACCGGGCCACACCCTGTGCCACATCTGCCTGCGCTCGCACACCGACCAGCCGGCGCTGTTCTCAGGCGACACGCTGTTCAACGCCGGCGCCGGAAACTGCCACAACGGCGGCGACCCGGCCCTGCTGTATGCCACCTTCGTCGAGCAGCTGACGAAGCTGCCCGATGACACGCAGGTCTATCCCGGGCACGACTACATCGAGAACAACCTCGGCTTCACGCTCGACCGCGAGCCCGACAACGCCGCGGCGCAGGCACTGCTGCCCCAGGTGAAGGGCCAGGACCCGCAGCGCTCCAAGGTCTGGACGCTGGGTGAGGAGAAGGGCTTCAACACCTTCTTCCGCCTGGGCAGCGCCAGCCTGATCGCAGCGCTGCGCGAGCGCTTCCCCGAACTGCCCGAACAACCGGATGCGCAGACGGTGTTCGTCAAGCTGCGCGAGTTGCGCAACAAGTGGTGAGCCGTGCAACGTGACGCGTTGCTCCGCCAGCGCATCGTCGAGCACTTGCAGGCCTTCGAGGTGCACCGCGCCGACGTGGCCGGCCATCGCGCCGCCGCCGTGGCGGTGGCCATCACCGACGAAGGGCATGGCGCCGATCTGGCCGGCATCGTCGAGCCGCAGGGCTGGAGCACGGCCGCTGCGCTGGTGCTGACGCGCCGCGCCGGCAGCCTGCGCGCGCATGCCGGGCAATGGGCGCTGCCGGGCGGGCGCATCGACGACGGCGAGACGCCGGAACAGGCTGCGCTGCGCGAGCTGCACGAGGAGGTGGGCCTGCAGCTGGGCCCCGACAGCCTGATCGGCCGGCTCGATGACTTCGTCACCCGCTCGGGCTATGTCATCACGCCGGTGCTGGTGTGGGCCGGTGCGGCGCGCGACATGGTGCCGAACCCGCACGAGGTGCAGAGCATCCACCGCATTCCGGTGAGCGAATTCCTGCGCGCCGATGCGCCGATGCTGGAGACGCGCGACGACAGCGAACAGCCGGTGCTGCGCATGCCGGTCGGCGACAGCTGGATCGCCGCGCCGACGGCCGCGGTGCTGTACCAGTTCCGCGAGCTGTGCCTGTGGGGCCGGCCGACGCGCGTGGCGCATTTCGAGCAGCCGCACTTCGCCTGGAAGTAACCGCGCTTACCGCTGCTCACACTTGCGCGCCAAGGCGGTACACCTGCACCGCTGGCCCGGCGTTAGAACCTGCATGTCCTCAAGAACATGCACACGATGAAGTCACTCTGCGTTGTCCTGGCTGCTGCAGTACTGTCCGCGCCGGCGCTGGCCGGCACCGATGTCGGCGTGTCCGTCGGCATCAGCCAGCCGGGCTTCTATGGCCGCATCGACATCGGCAGCGTCGGTGCACCGCCGGTGCTGATCTATCCGCAGCCGGTGATCGTTGCCCGGCCCACCGCGGTGATGGTGCAGCGGCCGATCTACCTGCGCGTGCCGTCAGGCCATGCAAAACACTGGAACAAGCATTGCGCCCACTATGCCGCCTGCGGCCAGCCGGTGTACTTCGTGCAGGAAGACTGGTACCAGCGGCACTATGTCGATGAGCCTGGGCACGGCAAGGGCCGGGGCAAAGGCAAGGGCCACGACAAGCACGGCTGAGCGCCGCACGCGCAGGCGTCAGTTGGCGCGCGCCACGCCCGGCCGCGGCTCGGCCGCCGCGTCCCAGGCCGGGCCCTCGAACCACGCGTCGCCCTGCAACGCGGCACGCACCATCGGCAGCGCATCCAGGCCCCAGAACAAGCGGCCGTCGAGTTCGATGGTCGGCACGCCGAACACGCCGCGTTCGATGGCCACCTCGGTGTGCGCGCGCAATTCGGCCTTGACCGCGTCACTGGCCGGGTCGCGCTGCGGCGCCACCGCGCCGCGCAGGACGCGCAGCCGCTGGACTTCGTTGGCATCGGCACCGCCGCGCCACGCATGGCGCATCAGCAGCTCGACCACGCGGCGGTTGGGCAATCCGGCCGCCGGCGCGCTGGCCAGACCCAGGCGCAGCAGCGCCAGCGGGTTGAAGGGGTGCTGCGCCGGCGTGTCCATGTCGATGCCCAGCCGGTGCGCCTGCCAGGCCACCTGGCGGAAGGTCCAGGCGCGCTTGGGTTCGATCTCGGCCGGGCCGAGCTGGCCCCAGTGGCCGAGCAGTCCGGCAAACAGCACCGGCCGGTAGTCGACCACGTAGGAGCAGCCTTCCAGCGCCTGCGGCAGGTGCTCGAAGGCCAGGTAGGCATAGGGCGAGATCGGGTCGAACCAGAAGGTCAGCGTCTTCATGCGGGGTCTCCCTTCGGCTGACGGGACGCGACCGCTTGCGCGTCGTCGACGCGCAGTTCGGGATGCAGGCCCAGCCAGACTTCGCGTCTCGCAGGCAGGGCCTGCCAGACCGCGCGCTTGTCGGCGTCGGCCAGGCCGCTCCAGGCGGCGATCTCCTGCAGCGTGCGCTGGCAGCCATGGCACCAGCCGGTGGCGGCATCCATGCGGCAGATGTTGATGCACGGGCTGGGCGTCATGGGCTCACCACATCGGCCCAGGGCGCGCCGGTCAGGCGCTGCAGGTCCTGCGGCGACAGGCGGAACACGCCGTTCGGGTGGCCGGCCGCGGCCCAGATCTCGTCGAAGCGCTGCAGATCGCGGTCGAGCAGCACTGTCGGCTCGCCAGCCAATGCCACCGGTGAGACGCCGCCGATGGCGAAGCCGGTGCGTGCCTTGACGAACTGCGCATCGGCACGGCCCACCGGGCCGACGATCGCAGCCAGCCGCGGCTCATCGACGCGGCGATCGCCCGACGCGATGACCAGCACCGCCTGGTCGTCGGCGCGGCGGCGGAAGACCACGCTCTTGGCGATCTGGCCGAGGGCCACGCCCAGCGCGTCGGCCGCCTCCTGCGAGGTGCGCGCGGCCACTTCCAGCCAGCGCGTTGCGGCACCATGACCTAGGCTGTGCAGCGCCTGCGTCACGCGCTGGAAACCGTCGGCGCGCGCGGCGGCGTCGGGCAGTGCGGGCAGGGACGTGGGGGTCGGCGGCATGGGTGAACTCGGGTGCTTGGCGCTGAAACAATCGCCTGCCGATTCTGACCGATCGCCCCATCGATTCAGGGGGTGGGCATTCGCGGTCGCGCCGCCACAATCGTGCGGACAAGAAGGACAACAACCCGACCACAGGTCAGTGCCCCCATGGACCCGACACTTCGCCTGCAGCTTGCCAACCGCATTCACCTGGGGTTGATGCGCGAACTGGGCCAGGGAATCGACGTCAAGCGCATGCTCGGCAGCGCGCTGTATGCGCGTGATGTGCTGCTGGTCTGCCGGGCCTACCCGGGCACCGAGTTGCAGCATCTGGGAGAGCAGTTCCGCCAGGCCACGGCCGACCTGATCGCGCACCGCGCTGCGCGGCCGGCCGTGGCGGAGCGCGACCGCAGCGGCTTCGGCCGGTCGCATCCACCCGGGTCCAAGCACGCCTCCAGCTTCGACGACTTCGTCGATTCGCTGCCCGCCACGCGCCAGCTGGCGCGGCGTTGGCTGACGCCGTCGACCTGGTTCGCTCGCTAGACGGCTGGCGCGCTGCCGCGCCAGCGCGCCAGCAGACGGCGCACGAACTTCAGCAGCAGCACGATCAGCCCCAGCATCAGCGCCAGGGCCACGGCCAGCGCCACGAAGAACCACAGCGGGTGCTCCCAGGCCAGCCAGAGCATGGTCGGCACCGCGGCATCGCCCAACAGCGACAGGCCGATGTTGGAAAACGGCTCGGGCGAGGTGTTCACCGCCGCGCGGGTGCTGGCCTTGGCCACGTGGCTGGTGGCGGCGAGCGTGCCGCCCATCAGCGCGGCAATCAGCATCCAGCTGGCTTGGTCGCCGCCGAAGACGCCGGCGGCCAGCAGCGCGCCGGCGGGAATGCGGATCACCGTGTGCACCATGTCCCAGAACGAATCCAGGCCCGGCACCTTGTCGGCGAAGAACTCCACGCACAGCATCACACCGCTGGCGCCCAGCAGCAGCGGCTGCTGCAGCACGCGCAGGCCCTCGGGTAGCGTGACCCAGCCGAGCAGGCCGGCCAGCCCGGTGAGGAACACCACCGCATACAGGCGCAGGCCGCTGGCCCAGCCCAATGCGGCGGCGATGGCGAAAAGTTGGGTGGTGTCCAGGTCCATGGCCGGGCCGCTGGCTCAGGCGTACACCGTCGCCTCGTCCCAGCCGAGTGCCTGCATGTCGGGCTGGCGCAGATGTGCCTCGCTGGGCATCATGAACTCGTCCAGCTGCGGCGGTGCGACCGTGGTGCCGGCCAGCATCGCGTGCACCTGGCCGCGGTGGTGCGTCTGGTGGTTGAACAGGTGGGCCAGCACATGGCCCGCGCGGTCGCGCTGCACATGGTCGCTGCGCGGCATCTCGACCCAGGCGTCGATGGCCGCGGCATCGAGCTCGGCGCACCAGGCCACCAGACGCTGGTCGCTGGCGCGCTGCCGGCGCAGCCAGTCGGCGGCGCCCGCGCTGGGCTGGAAGGCGGCGAAGTTCTCGCGCAGGCGGGCTTCGGAGTACAGCGCGCCGATGTAGTAGTGGTCCACCGCGAGGATATGGTCCAGCGTGCGCGCCAGGCTGGGGAAGAAGCTGGTGCGCGGGGCCTGCCATGCGTCGGCGTCCAGCTGCAGCAGCGCCTGGCCAAGGCGATGGTTCGACAGCGCATTGGCGTGCGCCTGGATACGCAGGTAGTCGGACAGGTCCATGGCAAGGCTCCAGAGCTGCAATCCATTCTGGCAGAGCGACTTGCGCCGTGACCGGTGTCACGTTTGCCAGCGCATGCCGAGGGCCGGCAGGCGGAACAATTTCGATCGGCGCCGCGCAGCGGCGCCACTCACGGGAACTGCCATGACCCACCGCTGGATTCTTTCCGCCCTGCTGGCCGCCTGCACGATGGCGCCGCTGGCGCAGACCGTCTACGAATCGAAGGACAAGGCCGGGCCGGTGTTCTCCGACAAGCCGTCGCCGGGCGCGAAGCCGGTGCAGCTGGAAACACCGAACGTCGTCAGCCCGCCGGCGGCCACGCCGGCACCGCCGCAGCCGGCGGCCCGCGCGCCGGCCTATCGCCGCCTGGTGATCTCGCGCCCGGCGAACCAGGACGCGCTGCACAGCAACGACGGTGGCTTCGGCATCTCGGCGCAGTTGTCGCCGCCGCTGCGCCCCAACGACCGCGTGCGCGTGCTGATCGACGGCAACCTGGTGCCCACCGTGTTCCACAGCACCAATCCGCGCATCACGCCGGCGGACTGGCAGGCCAGCGCGCTGGGCGACCGTGGCGAGCACACGCTGCAGCTGGCGGTGGTGGATGCCAACGGTGTGCCGGCGATCGAGTCGCCCATCGTCACCTTCTACCTGCATCGTGCCGCGGTGGGCGGCACGCGGCGCTGAGCTACTTCTTGGCCTTGTCGGCGACCGGCGCGCCGGCAGCCTTCCAGGCGCTGAAGCCGCCGTCGATGTGCGCCACCTGCGCCAGGCCCATGTCCTGCAACGTCTTGGTGGCCAGCGCCGAGCGCCAGCCCGCAGCGCAGAACAGCACCAGCTGCTTGTCGTCGGCAAACACCGGCTTGTGATACGGGCTTTCGGGGTCGACCCAGAACTCCAGCATGCCGCGCGGCGCATGGAAGGCGCCCGGGATCACGCCCTCGCGCTCCAGCTCGCGGATGTCGCGGATGTCGATGAACTGCACGTCCTCGCGGCCATGCAGTTCACGCGCTTCCTCGATGCTGTAGGTGGTGATGGCGGCGGTGGCCTCGTCGACCATCGACTTCACGGTCTTCTTCATGCGGTTCTCCAAAATGGGGTGAGCGGCCCTCAGAACGGCCCGTGGCTGAGCCAGCGCTCGATCTGCGCTTTGCGGTCGTTGCCCCAGAAGGGCTCGCCGTCGACCACGAAGTACGGCGCGCCAAACACGCCCGCTGCCAGTGCCTCGTCGTTGGCGCGTTTCAGCCGGGCCTTCCACGCCGGGTCGTTCCAGGCAGCTTCGGCCTGCTGCGCATCCAGCCCGCTGACTGCGGCCAGCGCCTTCAGGGCCTGCGGCTGGCTGAGCATGACGCCGCGGGTGAAGTAGGCGCGCAGACCGGCACGGGCCCAGGCCATCGCCGGCTCCGGACCCTGGCTGTCGTTGAGCCACCAGAACACCCGCGCGGCGTTCTGGGTGGGAATGGGAAATTCCTCCGGCTGCACGAAGGGCACGCCTTCGAAACGCGCCGACCGGCGGAAATCGCGCAGGCTGTATTCGCGCTTGATCGGGTAGCCCACCGGGCTTCTCAGCTCGGCGGCCTGGAAGGTGACGCCGAGCAGGATGGCCTGCCAGCGCACGGTACGCCCATGCCGCGCAGCCAAGGCCTCGACCCACTCGGACGCGATGTACGAGTACGGCGAGCTGAAGTCGAAGTAGAAGTCGATGGGCCTCTTCACGGTTGCGCACCTTAAACGTTGGCGTTGGCGGCGTCCATAGCGGCGCTGCCCGGCGCCTGCGACTGCGGCGCCTCAACCACGCTGCGCCGCCCAGACTGCCAGCAGCACCGCTGCCAGCGGCACCCAGCCCTGTGCCGAGCCCATGGTCCACAGCGTGGCGGCGCTGAGCGCGCACCAGGCCACCGGCAGGACCCACAACGCGCGCAGGGTCCAGTGCGGGCTACGCAGCATCAGCAGCAGGCCCAATGTGGCGATGGCCGTCGGGTCGCTGGCCAGAGCGATGAACTCCGCCTGCATCCAGGGCCGGCCCGCCAGGCCCGCCAGCAACGGATGCAGCAACAGCGTCCAGAGCAGCAACGACAGACCCACTGCGCGGCGCAGCCGGCCGGCATGGCCCTGCACCGCACCGAGCAGCGCCAGCGCCAGCAGGGCGGCGGCCTGCAGCAGGAACAGCGGCGCGATGGTGCCGACCAGCCAGTGGATCGGCGCCAGCCGCTGCCACAGGAACGCCCAGGCCGTGATCGCCCAGCCCAGGGCCAGAGCCACCAACGCGGCCCGCGCCGCCGCGCGGCCCGGCACTCCGCCGTCGCGCCAAACCCAGCCCAGCCACGTGAGCGCAGCCAGCGCGATGCCGGCAGGCAGCGGCCAGAACGCCAGGTTCAGCGATTCGAACAGCCGCCAATAGATGCGCGGCGAGAACATCAGGAAGTCCGACGGCCGGTAGCTCAGCCAGTCGGTCCACGCTTCGCTCACCTTGGGCTCACAGCGCGGCCACGTCGCGGGCCATGCGGCTGCGCAGCGCTGCGTCGGGCATCGGACCGTGCGCGGCGGCCATGTTCTGCCGCAGGTGCGCCACCTGGCTGGTGGCCGGGATCGCGCAGGTCACGGCCGGATGGCTGACCACGAACTTCAAGGCCACCTGCGCCCAGTGTTCGCAGCCGATCTCGGCGGCCCAGCCCGGCAGCCGGTGGCGCGACACCTGCCGCAGCAGCGCACCTTCGCGGAAGGGTCGGTTGACGATGACGCCGATGCCGCGCTCCTGTGCCAGCGGCAGCAGCCGCTGCTCGGCCTCGCGATCCAGCAGGTTGTAGCTGAGCTGCACGAAGTCGATCGGCTGGGTGCGCATCACCTGTTCGATCTCGGCATGGCGCCGGCCCTCGGAGGTGGTGACGCCCACGTAGAGCAGCTTGCCGGCCGCCTTCATCTCGAACAGCCGGGGCAGGTGCTGCTGCCAGGACAGCAGGTTGTGAACCTGCATCAGGTCGAAGCGGGCCACGCCCCAGTAGGCGCGCGAGGCTTCCATCTGCGCCGCTCCGCGTGCGGCATCGCCGATCCACACCTTCTCGGCGGAGAACAGCGCCGCCGGCCGGCCGAGCCGGGCCAGCGCGTAGCCGAGGGTCGGCTGCGACGAACCGTACATCGGCGACGAGTCGATCACGCGCCCACCCTCGGCGAAGAAGGCGCGCACCACCTCGACACAGGCTTCGCGCGCGGCCTCGTCGCCGCCGACGTTGAAGGTGATCCAGCTGCCCAGCCCGACCACCGGCAACGCCTCGCCGCTGGAGGGGATGCGGCGCGTCAGTGGGGCCGCGGCCGTGGCCGGCGGCAGCAGGCCGGCCAACGCGCTGCCGAGCAGCGCGCGGCGGGTGGCGGACGGGGCGCGTTGCGTGGACATCGAAGCAATGGGAGTGCTGCGCCAGCGCCGCGGTTCCCTGGCTGCGCTCAGGCAGGCACCGGCGACTGCGGGTACAGCTGGCGCAGCGTCGCGCGCAGGGTGCGATCGATGACCGGGCGCAGCCGCTGCGCCAGCGCCGCAGGGTCCTCGCCGCGCTGCGCCCACAGCGCATGCAGCGTGTCGGCCTCGACCGCGAGCGAATGCGCCACCACCGGCTGCCAGTGCGGCGCAGTTTCGGCACGCTCCCAGTCGCCACGGCCACGCCCGAAATGCGCGACGGCCAGGTAGCGCAGCAGCCCGGCTTCGAGCAAGGTGTCGAGCGCCTCGCCGTTCCAGGCGATCCAGGAGGTGTCGGTACCGCGCACCAGGTTCACCGCCCGCGCCAGGCCGGCGGCGCCGAGCGCGCCGATCAGACCACCCGCCAGCAGCCCGCCGCCCAGCGTCAGCCCGCCGGCGGCGATGTCGGCCTTCAGCCCGACCAGCGCCCCCGTGAGAGCGCCGCCGATCAGCGCCGCCTTGCTTTCGTCCATGCGCAGCGTCAGCTGGTAGTGGCTGGCCATGCGCTGCAGGATCTCGCCCTGCGCCTGGCCCGACAGGCCGTGCAGCTCGATCAGCTGCGTGGTGCTGGCACGCACCTCGGCGTCGAGCGCTTCGGCCAGCGCCGCCTGGGCCAGCACGGCCGGATTGTTCTCGTCGGCGCGCAGGCCCAGCGCGGCGCCGAGCTTGCGCAGGCCGGAGCGCAGGCCGGGCGCATCGCTCAGCTCCTGGCGCGCCGCGGCCAGCCGCGCCATGCTCTGCGCCAGCGTGTCGACGGCAGCCCGGTAGCGCGACAGCTGCCGCTCCTGCCAGGCAGCGAGCAGACGTTGCATCAATGCACGCTGCTCACCCTGCAGGCACTGCTCGATGGCCTGCAGCAGCACACCCTCCTGAACCCAGCAGCGCGCAAAGGCATCCAGTGGCAGCACCTGCGCCACGCGGTCGAAAGGCGCCAGGTGCTCGCGCCAGCGCTGCACCTCGGCCTGTTCCAGCGCGGCCTCGCGCGGCATGCCCAGCTGGTTGAGCAGCACGATCACCGGCTTGCCCACCCAGCGCAACAGGGCCATCTCGCTGGCCACGTAGGTCGCGGCCTGCGGCTCCTCGGCCGCGCTGACCAGGTACAGCACCACGTCGGTGGTCTCGGCCACATGGCGCAGCGCCTGCTGGCTGGCCCAGAAGGGGCGGTCGCGCCAGCGGTCCCACACCTGGCTGAGGAACCAGCCCAGCGGGTGGCCCGACTGCTGCATGCGGCGCAGCAGCCGCACGCTGTCGCCGAAGCCCGGCGTGTCCCACAGGCGCAGCGTCTCGCCTTGCGGCGTGCGCAGCATCTCGTAGGCGTCGGCGAATTCGGTGACGTGGGGCGCATCGCGCACCTCGCCGACGTCGCGGCCCAACAGCGTACGCGCCAGCGTGGTCTTGCCGACGTTGGTGTGCGACACCAGGCTCAGCTGCAAGCTGCCCGGCGAACCGCTCATGCTGCCGCCGCGCCCTGCAGCGCCCGGGCCAGCGCGTCCTCCGCCGCCACCGTGTCGGCCGCCTGCAGCTCGACGAACACCGCCGGGCAGCCGGATGCCTCGGCCAGCGCCTGCCAGGCCTGGCGCCGCTCGGTACGGCGCGGCGAGCTGGCGCCGAAACGCTGCACGAAGGCCGATTCGTCCACCAGCAGCACCGGCGCGCCGGCCCCGGGTGCGGCCAGCGCCTGCAGCAGCCGGCCCTGGCTTTCCGGCTCGGGCGTGGCGCCGAAGTCGAACAGCGCGATGCGCCCGGCAGCGTCGGCCGCCGTCTCGGCCGGTGTCTCCTCGTTGCCATAGGGCACGGTGGGCGCGATGTGCAGGCGCACCCCGTCGCCGAGCACGCGCGCCATCAGCGCGCGCAGTGCAGCCAGCGCCGCGGTGTCGGGGGTGCGCGCATGCGGCCACACGCGCAGCAGCGTGCTGCCGCCGCGCTGCTGGCGCAGCAGCCGCTGGAAATAGGGTTCGCCCAGCGGCAGCCGCAGATTCGCCTGCAGCGAGCGTGCGCGCCAGCCGGCCCACAGCGCGAGCAGCAAGCGCGGCAGCACGACCAGCAGCACCAACTGCAGGGCGTAGAGGTGGATCCAAGGTGCCGCGGCGCCGCCGGGCTGCGGCAAACGCAGTGCCTGCAACGCGGCCACGTCGGGCAAGTCCTGGCCTGACAAGGCCTGCGCCGGCGCCAGCAGCGTCGACAGCAGCGCATGCACGCTGCCGGCGTCGAGGAAGGTGCTTTCCCAGCCGACGCGGTAGTCCAGCACCAGGCCGCGCAGGTACATGCCGGCCAGCAGGCCCAGCGCGATGGCGGCCGCGCCGAGGTGCAGCGCCGAGGCAAGGCGCGCGCCGTTCAGCGGCCGGCTGAACGACGCCCAGGCGGGGACGAACTGCGACCAGGCTGCGGCGCTGTCCCCGTTCGGCGGGACCGCGCGCGTGCGCCAGCGCTGCCAGGCCGAAGCCAGCCCGCGCCGCAGCAGCCCCGGCGCGGCCGGGCTCAGCAGCCGGCCGAGCAGCAGCGCGGCATAGACCGCCAAGTTCCAGGCGATCAGCGCCCACACCGGCGGGGCCAGCAGGTTGATGCGCTGGCTGGGGCCGATGCGGTCGGCCAGCAGGCCGAGCAGCAGGCCCAGCGCGCCGGCCAGCCACCACCATTCGCTGCGCCACGGGCGCAGCGCGCGCCAGCGCAGCAGCAGCGGGTCCAGCGGCTCCAGCCGGCGCAGTCCGGCCTGCGCGCGTGCCGCCAGGAACGCTTCGGGCGAGGCATCGGCACCCACCGTCTGCAGCGCGCTGCGGCTGGCCCAGGCACGGTCCTCGTCGGTCCAGCGCACGAAGCCGCTGGACTCGAAGGCGCGCAGCAGCAGCACGTCGCCCGCGGCGCGTTCGTTCATGCGCCGAGCTGCTGCGCCAGGTCGATGAAGTCGCTGGCGATCAGGTCGAAGCCTTCGGGCCGCGACGGCCGCGGCGGCGCGTCGGGGCCGAATTCCAGCGCGCGGTGCACATAGGCCGTGCGCAGCCCGCAGGCCTGCGCGCCGCGCAGGTCGCTGGGGTGGGCGGCCACCAACATCAGCTCGTGAGGCGCGATGCCCAGCAGCCGCGCAGCCATCAGGTAGACCTCGGGGTCGGGCTTGTACTTGTGCACCAGCTCGCCGGACAGCACGCAGTCCCAGGGCAGGCCGGCGTTGCGCGCCATGTCGACCAGCAGCGAGACGTTGCCGTTGGACAGCGTGCTGACGGGAAAGCGGCCGCGCAGGCGGTTCAGACCGCCGACGCTGTCGGGCCAGGGCATCAGCCGGTGCCATGCCAGGTTGAGGTGCACCCGGTCCTCCTCGGTCAGCGACTGCAGGCCGAAGCGCGGCAGCAGGCCGTCGAGGATCTGCCGGTGCAGCGTATCGATGTCGGCCCAGGCGTCGCCGGCGCCGCGGGTGCGGTCCATGGCCGGCGCATAGCCGGCGCGCCAGGCATCGGCGAAGGCGCCCCAGTCGACCTGCAGGCCCCTGGCAGCCGACAGCAACTGGCCTTCGCGGACGATCGACGAGCGCCAGTCGACCACGGTGCCGAAGACATCGAAGACCAGGGCGCGCAGCGTGCGCGGATCGAAGGGCGTGCTCATGGCGGCGGGGGCAGGAGTTTGGCCCATTCTGCCCGCGGCCGTGCCGCGGCTCGTCGTTACGAGCGGATGTAGTTCTCGAGCTGGGCGATCGTCGACTCGTGGTCGGCAATGATGTCGTCCATGATGTCGCGGATCGAGATCATGCCCACCACCGTGTTGCCGTCGAGCACCGGCAGGTGGCGGATCTTCTTCTCGCTCATCAGCGCCATGGCGGCACGCGTGCCGGTGGACGGCGCCACGTAGAGCACGTCGCGCGTCATGATGTCGCGCACGCGCGTCTCCTTGGAGTTGCGGCCCTGAAGCGCGATCTTGCGTGTGTAGTCGCGTTCGGACAGCACGCCGATCAGCTTGCCCTGGTCCATGACCATCAGCGCGCCGACCTCGTATTCGGCCAGCAACTGCAGCGCCTCGAACACAGTGTCGTCGGGCCGCGCGTGCCACAAGGTGCGGCTGTGGCGCTTGAGCAGTTCAGCAACGGGTTTCATCGCGGCCTCCGTTCGAGTCAGGTTCAAAGCCTACACAATTGTGGGGACAAGCGCCATGCACGCTTGCCAGCGCACCCCCAGTTTCAAGAAGAACAGACCGAGGAGACACCGCGATGAGTCCTTCGCCCACCCATTCCTTCCGCGAGGCGCGCGACTTCCTGCTGGCGCAGCGCGGCCGCCACGATGCCGCCGTGGCCGGCTTTCGCTGGCCGCAGCTGCAGCACTTCAACTGGGCGCTGGACTGGTTCGACGTGTGGGCACGCGACAACCATGCCACCGCGCTGTGGGTGGTCAACGAGGACGGCAGCGAGCAGCGCCTGAGCTTCGCGCAGATGGCCGAGCGCTCGAACCGGGTGGCCAACTGGCTGCGCGAACGCGGCGTCAGGCGCGGCGACCGCATGCTGCTGATGCTGGGCAACGTGGTGCCGCTGTGGGAGCTGACACTGGCCGCGATCAAGCTCGGCGCCGTGGTCAGCCCGGCGACCACGCTGCTTTCGGCCGCCGATCTTGCCGACCGGGTGCAGCGCGGGCAGATGCGCCACGTGGCGGCCGACCCGGCCGGCGCGACGCGCTTTGCCGACGTGCCCGGTGACTACACGCGCACGCTGGTCGGCGACCCGCTGCCGGGCTGGGCCGCCTATGCCGACTCGGCCAATGCCAGCGCCGAGTTCCGCCCTGACGGCCCGACGCCGGCCGGCGACCCGCTGCTGCTGTACTTCACCAGCGGCACCACCGCCCAGCCGAAGATGGTGCTGCACACCCAAGCCAGCTACCCGGTGGGTCACCTGTCGACGATGTACTGGCTGGGCCTGCGCCCCGGCGACGTGCATCTGAACATCAGCTCGCCCGGCTGGGGCAAGCATGCCTGGAGCAGCTTCTATGCGCCGTGGAATGCCGGTGCGACCATCTTCGTGCTCAACCAGGCGCGTTTCGACGCCAGGTTCACGCTCGACACGCTGGTGCGCTGCGGCGTCACCTCGCTGTGCGCGCCGCCCACGGTGTGGCGCGTGCTGATCCTGGAAGACCTGGCCAAGTGGCCGGTCAAGCTGAACGAGGTGATCGGTGCCGGCGAACCGCTGAACCCCGAGGTCATCGAGCGCGTGCGTGCCGGCTGGGGTCTGACGCTGCGCGACGGCTACGGCCAGACCGAAAGCACCTGCATGGTCGGCAACCCGCCCGGGCTGGAGGTGCGCGCCGGCTCGATGGGCCAGCCGATGCCGGGCTACCGCATGGTGCTGCTCGACACCGAGGACCGCGAGGCCGACGAGGGCGAACTGGCGGTCACGCTGGACCCTGCCCCCACCGGCCTGATGGCCGGCTATGCCGGCGATGCGGACAAGACCGCGGCGGCCCTGGGCGGCCGCTACTACCGCACCAGCGACGTCGCCCGGCGCGATGCCGACGGCTACTACTGGTACGTGGGCCGCGCCGACGATGTGTTCAAGGCCAGCGACTACCGCATCAGCCCCTTCGAGCTGGAAAGCGCGCTGCTCGAACACCCGCTGGTCGCCGAAGCCGCGGTGGTGCCCAGCCCGGATGCGATCAAGCTGGCGGTGCCCAAGGCCTTCGTCGTGCTCAAGCCGGGGCACGCGCCAACGCGCGACACGGCGCTGGACATCCTGCGCTTCCTGCGCGGGCGGCTCAGCGCCTACAAGCGCGTGCGCCGCATCGAGTTTGCCGAGCTGCCGAAGACCATCTCCGGCAAGATCCGCCGCGTGCAGTTGCGCCAGGCGGAGGACGAGCGCCGCGCCCGCGGCGAGCGCGGGTCGCTGGAGTTCTGGGAAGAGGACTTCGACGCGCTGAAATGAGGCTGGCGCTCAGGCCGGCCTGCGCCGCCTGGCCGCGGCCTTCGGGGCCTTCGGGGCCTTCGGCGGCTTGACCGGCAGGCCTCGCGCAAACGCATAGGCCTGTGCAATCCAGCGGGCCAGGTCGCGGTCGGGCATCTCCAGCGCATCGGGGAACAGCGCGTACTCCTTCATCGTGCGCCCCAGCAGCATGCAGGGATGCTCCTTGGCCAGCGCCGGCAGCCGCACCATCAGCCGGTCTTCGTGCAGGCCGGCGAAGAGATGGCCGTTGACGAAGGCCGCGGGGCAGCCGAACATCTTGCGCCGTTCCACGTCGGCCAGCACCGGCAGCGCCACGTCGAAGCGCGCGGCCAGTTCGCCGGGGACCTTCTTCCAGGTGCTCATCGCTCGGCTCCGTGGCTCGGTCCCTCGAAATCCCGGCTGGCCCCACGATGGCGCGCATAGAGCTGCCGCGTCCAGGCGATGGCCGGGTGGTCGGCAAAGCGCTGCAGCAGCGCCGCGAAAGCCACTCCGCAGGGCTGCGGGCCGGCCATCGGCGAGTCCGGCGGCTGGGCCAGCACGGCCAGCGTCGAGCCGGCCGTCAGGTCCGCCAGGCTGAAGGCCCGGCCCGCCAGGTAGCCATCGGTCCCGGCGCGCCGTGACACGAAGTCCAGCGCCTGTTCGGCCGCGCGGTGGCCGTCGGCCACGCTGGCCGGACCATCGATGCCATTGCCCTTGCGGATCAGCGGCGCGGCCAGCGGCACGGCGCAGGCATAGGCCAGGCGCTGCAGTAGCGGCCGGCCGTCGCCGAAGACATTGGCAAAGGCCGTGGGCTGGCGCAGCAGCGCATCGAGTACGCTGCGCCGGATGCGCGGTGTCAGGTCGTCGTCGAACCATTGCTGGATGCGCAGTGCCTCGGCACGATCGGCCGCGTCGGCCGGCCACAGCGCCGGCTGCGGCCAGTGCGCCTCCAGCCACTGCAGGATGTGCGCCGAGCCGTCGAGGGCCGGGCCGTCGGCCAGCAGGAGCGGCGTATGCGTGCGGCCCGTAAGCCTGCGCACGGTGGCCACATGCGGCCCGGGCAGCAGGCTGCGGCGCCGGTGCGGCACCCGCTTCAGATCCAGCGCCCAGCGCACCTTCTCGTTGTAGGGCGAATGGCGAAACTGCAGCAGCTCGATCATGGCGCTCACCGTCGCGTCATCATAGGCCGCGACAATGACCGGTCCCGCCCACGCTGGAGGCACACCATGAAAGCCTGCTTCACCACCCTGCTGCTGGCGCTGTGCCTGCAGGCCCAGGCCTTCGACCTGCAAGGCCATCGCGGCGCGCGCGGCCTGGCGCCGGAGAACACGCTGGCCGGCTTTTCGCTGGCGCTGTCGCTGGGCGTGAGCACGCTGGAAACCGACATCGCCATCAGCCGGGACGGCGTGCTGCTGATCTCGCACGACCCCGCACTCAACCCGGACATCACGCGCGGCCCCGACGGCCAGTTCCTGAGTGCGCGCGGGCCGGTGATCTGGCACACCGACTTCGCCGAACTTCAACGCTACGACGTCGGCAGGCTCAAGCCCGGGACCCGCTATGCCGCGCAGTACCCCGAGCAGAAGCCGCACGAGGGCGCGCGGCTGCCCAAGCTGGAGGAGCTGTTCGCGCTGGTGAAGAAGTCCGGCAACACCCAGGTGCGCCTGGCGCTGGAGACCAAGCTCACGCCCAATGCGCCCGACGAGACCCAGGCGCCGGAGCCCTTCGCGCGCGCGCTGGTCAAGGCAGTGCGCGACGCCGGCATGGCGCAGCGCACGACCATCCTGTCCTTCGACTGGCGCACGCTTCAGGTGGTGCAGAAGGAAGCGCCGGAGATCGGCACGGTGTACCTGACGATCCAGCAGCGCAGCTTCGACAACATCGGCGCCGACAAACCCGGCGCGTCGCCGTGGACCGCAGGCATCGCCTTCGCCGACCACGGCTCGGTGCCGAAGATGATCAAGGCCTCGGGCGGCCGCATCTGGTCGAGCTTCCACGGCGACCTGGACGCGGCCAAGGTCAAGGAGGCGCAGGGCCTGGGGCTGACCGTGCTGGCCTGGACGGTGAACGACCCGACGCGCATCGCGCAGGTGATGGACATGGGCGTGGACGGCATCGTCACCGACCGGCCCGACCTGGTGCGCGCCGAGATGCAGCGCCGAGGCATGGCGCTGCCGGCGGCGACGCCGGTGGCGCCCTGACTCAGAGTTCCGTGAACTCGCCCGCCTGCCAGCGCTCGCGCAGCCTGAACTTCTGGATCTTGCCTGAGCCGGTGAGCGGGAAGGCGTCCAGCTCGAACCAGCAGCGCGGCGTCTTGTGCGGCGACAGGTGCTGGCGCATGTAGTCGACCAGTTCGTCCTTGTCGATGCGCTGGCCCGGCTTGGGCCGCAGGAAGGCCGCCACCTGCTCGCCCCACTTGGCATCGGGCAGGCCGACCACCGCCACCTCGCCGACGCTGGGGTGCTTGAACAGCAACTCTTCCAGCTCGCGCGGGTAGATGTTCTCGCCGCCGCGGATGATCATGTCCTTCAGCCGCCCTTGCACCGTGCAGTAGCCACGCGCATCCATCGCGCACAGGTCGCCGGTGTGCAGCCAGCCGTCGGCATCGATGGCCGCGGCCGTGGCTTCGGCGTTCTCGAAGTAGCCATGCATCACGTGGTAGCCGCGCGTGCAGTACTCGCCCACCTGGCCCACCGGCAACGTGGCGCCGCTGGCCGGGTCGACGATCTTCACCTCCACATGCGGCATCGGCGTGCCGATGGTGCCGGCCTTGTCCTCGACGCTGTCGTCGGGCCGGGTCATCGAGGCCACCGGCGAACATTCGGTCTGGCCGAAGACGATGGTGAAGGGCGCCTTCAGCTGCTCCTCGAAGCGCCGCACCAGTGCCGCCGGCACGGTGGAGCCGCCGGAGCAGATGCCCTGCACCTGCGACAGGTCGGTGGCGGCAAAGCTGGGGTGCTCCATCATCGCCACCAGCATGGTCGGCACGCCGATCATGGCGTTGCCGCGGTAGGTGTCGAAGATCTCCAGCACCAGCCCCGGCTCGAAGGCCTCAGTCAGCACCTGGGTGGCGCGGATCGACACCGCCCCCAGCACGCAGCACACGCAGCCGCCCGTATGGAACAGCGGCATCGTCGTCACCCACACCGCGCCGTCGCGGATGCCCATGCGCTCGGCCGTGTGCGCGCCGTTGTTCACCAGACCACGGTGATGCAGCAGCGCCCCCTTCGGAAAGCCGGTCGTGCCCGAGGTGTAATGGATCATCACCGGGTCGGTGGACTTGACCGCCGGCAGCGTGATGCCCGGCGCGTCGCCTCGCGCCAGAAAGTCGTTCCAGGCATCGAAGCGGATGACATGACGCAACTCCGGGCAGTTCGGCGCCACCTGCTGCACCGTGGCGTGCATCGGGTTGCCGCGGAAAGCCTCGACGACGAACACGCCGGCCGAGCGCGACTGCTTCAGCACGTATTCCAGCTCCTGCGCGCGGAAGGCCGGGTTCACCGTCACCAGCACCACGCCGGCCAGCGCGCAGCCGAACTCCAGCATCACCCATTCGGGCAGGTTGGGCGCCCACACCGCGACGCGTTCGCCGGGCTCGAAGTGCGCGCGCAGCGCCTTCGCGGTGCGCAGTGCCTGGGCCTGCAGCTCGGCATAGGTCCATTGCCGGCGCGTGGCCGGGTCGGCCACGCCGGCAATCAGCGCCACGCGCTCGGGCGTGGTCTCGGCCGCCCAGGCCAGCAGCTGGCCGAGCGTGATGTCGCGCAGCGGTGGTTCGGTGGGACCGGTGGCGTGGGACAAGGTCAATTCCATGGCATGGCTCGGTCGGCAAGAGTCGGCACGACGCTAGCACGCAGCTGCATAGCCGGCATTGCGGCGAACCCGGCCGCGGGCCGGGCTAAGCTCCTACGGTCAATGCCCTCACGAGACCCCCCGCATGAATCAGCCCTGCGACCCGAGCCCCGAAGGCACCCCGGCACTCGACGTCGACGGCGCCGTCGCCCGCATCACGCTACGCCGGCCGTCGCTGCGCAACAGCCTGAACGACGACGATCTGCACACCCTGCTGCAGCACTTTGCCGCGGTGAATGCCGACCCTGCCCTACGTGTGCTGGTGCTCGGCGCCGACACCGGCGGCCAAGCGCGGCCCGTGTTCAGCGCCGGCTACCACGTCGGCGGGCTGGACCGGCCTGGCAGCGGACCCCAGGTCTTCGAGCAAGTCCCCGATGCCCTGGAGGCGCTGCGCCCGATCACTGTCTGCGCGATGGGCGGCAGCGTCTATGGCGGAGCCACCGACCTGGTGCTGGCCTGCGACTTGCGCGTGGCGCTGGCCGGCGCCGAGTGGCGCATGCCGGCCTGCGCGCTGGGCTTGCACTACTACCCGAGCGGCCTGCGCCGCTACGTGTCGCGCCTGGGGGTCGACCTGGCCAAGCGCGCTTTCCTGACCGGACAACCGTTGGCGGTGGAACGGCTGGCGGCGCTGGGCCTGTTCGATCAGGTGCTGCCGCCGGCTGACTTCGATGCCGCCGTGGACGCGCTGGCGGCGCAGGCCGCCGCGCTGGCGCCGCTGGCCGCGCAGGCCACCAAGCGCTCGCTGAACGAGATCGCCTCCGGCCGCGACGACGAAGCGGCGCTGCGCGAACGCGAGCGCCTGAGCCAGGCCAGCGCCGACTTCGCCGAAGGCCGGCGCGCGTTCGCGGAACGGCGGCCGCCTCAGTTCCAAGGCCGTTGACGGCGACGCCGGCTACAGTTGCCGCAGGCCCACACCGGGCCGGAGACCGACCATGTGGAGCTACACCCCGCCGCTGCGCGACATGCAGTTCGTCATCAAGGACGTGCTGCGTGCGCCCGCCGCTTGGCGCGAGATGCCGGCCTTTGCCGAACTCGACGCCGACACCGCGCGTGCGGTGCTCGAGGAAGCCGGCAAGTTTGCAGCCGAGGTGCTGGAACCGATCAATGCCGCGGCCGACCTGCAGGGCTGCAGCTGGGTCGATGGCGCGGTGCGCACGCCCGACGGCTTTCGCCAGGCCTATGCGGCGTTCGTCGAAGGCGGCTGGCCGGCCCTGCCCTGCCACCCCGACGACGGCGGCCAGGGACTCCCGGCGCTGCTGGATGCGGCACTGGGCGAGATGATCGCCGCCGCCAACCACGGCTGGACCATGTACCCGGGGCTGCTGCACGGCGCCTACGAATGCCTGCGCGCGCATGGCAGCGACGAGTTGAAGAAGGTGTATCTGGCCAAGCTGGCCAGCGGCGAATGGCTGGCGACGATGAACCTGACCGAGCCGCAGGCCGGCAGCGACCTCGGTCTGCTGCGCGCCAAGGCCGAGCCGCGGCCGGATGGCAGCTACGCGATCACCGGCAGCAAGATCTTCATCTCCGGTGGCGAGCAGGACCTGACCGAGAACATCGTGCACCTGGTGCTGGCGCGGCTGCCCGATGCGCCGGCCGGCACCAAGGGCATCTCGCTGTTCCTGGCGCCGAAGATCCTGCCGGACGGCTCACGCAACGCCATCCGCTGCGACGGCATCGAGAAGAAGATGGGCATCAAAGGCAGCGCCACCTGCGCGATGAGCTTCGACGCAGCCACCGGCTGGCTGATCGGACAGCCGCACCGCGGGCTGGCGGCGATGTTCGTGATGATGAACTCCGCGCGGTTGCACGTGGCCATGCAGGGCCAGGGCCACCTGGAGGCTGCGCAACAGAACGCGCTGGCCTACGCGCGCGAGCGCATCCAGGGTCGCGGCAAGGCCATCGCCGAACACCCGGCGATGCGGCGCACGTTGTGGAGCCTGCGCGCACTGGCGGAAGGGCAGCGCGTCATCGCCTACTGGGCGGCCATGCTGCTCGACGAGTCGCACCACCACCCCGACGCCGCGCGCCGCGCCCGGGCCGAAAGCTTCATCGGCCTGCTGACGCCGGTGGCCAAGGCCTTCTTCACCGACAACGGCCACCGCGGCGCCGACGAGGCGCTGCAGGTCTGGGGCGGCTACGGCTTCGTGCACGACTACGGCATCGAGCAGACGGTGCGCGACAGCCGCATCGCGATGATCTACGAGGGCACCAACGAGATCCAGGCCATCGACCTGCTGCAGCGCAAGGTGCTGGACGACGGTGGCGCCAGACTCGACGCGCTGCTCGACCGGCTGCTGGCCGATGCCGACGCCGCCGCGCCGGCACTGGCCGAGTTGGCCGACGCACTGCGCGCGCAGGCGCAGGGCGCACGGCAGGCCACGGCCGCCTTGGTCGACGGCGCGCGACAGGACCCGGAGTGGCCGCTGCGAGTCGCCGACGACTACCTGCGTGGCATCGGGCTGACGCTGTTGGCGTGGGCCTGGCTGCGCCGCGCGGCGGCAGCACTGGCGCATGCTGGCGACCCCTGGTTCGACGACACGCTGCGCGCCGCGCGCTTCGGAGCACAGTGGCTGCTGCCTGAGGCCGGCTGGCGCTGGCAGCGGGTGCGCGCGCAGCAGGCCACCGTGCCGGCGCTGTGAGCACAACCGGGACAGGGCGCCGCCCATGATCGACAAGATCCACCCCAGCGCCGCCGCCGCACTGGCCGACGTGGCCGACGGCGCCACGGTGATGATCGGCGGCTTCGGCACCGCCGGGCTGCCCAACGAGCTGACCGACGCGCTGCTGGCGCAAGGTGCACGCGATCTCACCATCGTCAACAACAACGCCGGCAACGGCGACACCGGCCTGGCCGTCCTGCTGGCCGCCGGACGCGTGCGCAAGATCATCTGCAGCTTCCCGCGCCAGGCGGACAGCCACCACTTCGACCGCCTGTACCGCGCCGGCAAGATCGAGCTGGAGCTGGTGCCGCAGGGCAACCTGGCCGAGCGCATCCGCGCCGCCGGCGCCGGCATCGGCGGCTTCTTCACACCCACCGGCTACGGCACCGAGCTGGCCAAGGGCAAGGAGACGCGCCAGATCGACGGACGCATGTACGTGCTGGAGTCGCCGATCCATGCCGACTTCGCGCTGATCAAGGCCGAGCGCGGCGACCGCTGGGGCAACCTCACCTACCGCATGACGGCGCGCAACTTCGGCCCGGTGATGGCCATGGCCGCGCGCACCACGGTGGCCACGGTGCACGAGGTGGTGGAGCTGGGTGCGCTGGACCCGGAATGCGTGGTCACGCCGGGCCTGTTCGTGCAGCGCGTGGTGCGCATCGAGCGCGCGCCCACGCGCGGTGCCGGCTTCTGAAGGAGTAGGACATGGCGGACATCAAGCGCTGGACGCGCGAACAGATGGCACAGCGCGTCGCGCGCGACATTCCCGAAGGCGCGGTGGTCAACCTGGGCATCGGGCTGCCGACGCTGGTGGCCAACCACCTGCCGGCCGGGCGCGAGATCGTGCTGCAAAGCGAGAACGGCATCATCGGCATGGGCCCGGCACCGGCCGAGGGCGCCGAGGACTACGACCTGATCAACGCCGGCAAGCAGCCGGTAACGCTGCTGCCGGGCGGCTGCTTCTTCCACCATGCCGACAGCTTCGCCATGATGCGCGGCGGCCACCTCGACATCTGCGTGCTCGGCGCCTTCCAGGTGTCGGCCAGCGGCGACCTGGCCAACTGGCACACCGGCGCGCCCGATGCGATCCCGGCCGTGGGCGGTGCGATGGACCTGGCCCTCGGCGCGAAGAAGACGCTGGTGATGATGGAGCACTGCACCAAGGCCGGCGAGAGCAAGATCGTGCCGCGCTGCAGCTACCCGCTCACCGCCCTGGGCTGCGTCAGCCGCGTCTACACTGACTTGGCGGTCATCGACCTGGGGCTGCAGGGTGCCAGCGTGGTCGAGATGTGCGAGGGGATGGACTTCGCGCAGTTGCAGGCGTTGACGGCTGTAACGCTGCAGGCCAAAGGACCAACGCCAGGCAAGGCGGAGTGGACGTGATTCAAAGCGACGCGTTGTCAGCATGAGTGCATTCACCAAGCCGTTGCTTATGGGGCTGCCGGGAAGCGCTTCTCTGCTCGAGCGCATCTCGCTGAACGGCAACGCAGCTGGGCAATTGAGCGAACGCTGGCTACAGGAAGCGCTGTATGCGTTTCCCGAGGCTTTGCCGGTGAAAGAGATCGACCCGCACATCGGCCCTCTCATTCCGGTCTGCATGGAGATCGAAACCGGATCAGGCCCGGCAGACATCGTCTTTGTCACGCCGACTGGACAGGTAGTCCTTGTCGAGACGAAGCTCTGGCGCAATCCGCAAGCGCGAAGGGAGGTTGTAGGTCAGATCCTTGACTACGCAAAACAGTTGACGACATGGACCTACGAAGTGTTCGACCAGAAGGCCGCGCTCGCAGCACACTCCGAAGGCAAGCACCTGCTGAACTGCCTGCGAAAGCGTTATCCCGAAGCGGACGAGACGGTGTTCATCGACGGCGTTGGGCGCAGCCTTTCGACGGGCGACTTCCTCTTGCTCATCGTCGGTGACGGCATTCGATATGGCGCCGAGGCACTCGTAACGTTTCTGGAGCGATACGGAAATCTTCGTTTCGGCCTCGGCCTTGTCGAAGTTGCGGCCTATCGCCTTCCCGACGGTCAGACGCTCCTGCAGCCGCGAATCTTGGCCAAGACGGAACTTCTGGAACGAACGGTACTGGTCGGTCCAAGTGGGCCGGTGACACTGCAGCAGGTGGCGCAAGCGGAGGATGCGCCTGTGCCCAACACCTCGCAGCGGGAATGGTTCCGCGAGTTCTGGGGTGAGTTCCTGGAAAACCTGCGCTTGGACGACGAGTCGTTGATGCCCATCGAACCGGCGAAGTCGACGAACCAGTTCTTTCCGATGCCACCCGGCGGCGGCATGGCGTGGGTAAGCGCGTACATAGCGCAGTCCGCAGGCAGGGGCGGCGTTTACCTGAAGTTCGCCAAGGCCTACGACCGCGGACCCGAGATCTCCGAGATTCTCGAGAGCGACCGCGACGCTATTGACCGGGAGGTTGGTGTCCGACTCAGGTGGGACCGGGACGGCGAGAGGCTCGATCTCGGTGTGCCCCACGTCACCTTTGCCGATTTGAATGTGCCCGCCGATCGAAAGCGCGTCATTGCGTACCTGGCAGACATGACACAACGCATGATCCGTGTATTGAAGCCAAGGCTGGAGGCGGCGACGCAGAAGGGGAGCGCCGACTGAGTTTCGGTCAGCCTGTCCGCCGGGATGTCGCGTCGATGGATGGAGAATTCCCAGCCTACCCTCACCCGCATCCCACACAAGGAGTTTCCCTTGATCCATGTCGTCGCCATGCTCACCACGCAGCCCGGCCAGCGCACCAAGGTGCTGCAAGCCTTCAATGCCAATGCGGTGACGGTGCGCGCCGAGGACGGCTGCATCGAATACGTGGCCACGGTCGACGCGCAGGGCATGCCGGCCTCACCCGGCACGCTGGGCGACGACACCTTCGTCGTCGTCGAGAAGTGGGCAAGTCTGGCTGCGCTGCAGGCCCATGCGGCCACGCCGCACATGAAGGCCTACGCGGCCAGCGTCAAGGAATTGATGGCCAAGCGCGTGATCCACGTGCTCGAACCTGCCGAGGCCGCCTGAAGCGGCACACTGGCGCGCCGCGCCTGCACCGACTCTGTTTCGAGGAGATGACATGAACGAAGCCTACATCTGCGACGCCATCCGCACTCCCTTCGGCCGCTACGGCGGCGCGCTGTCGTCGGTGCGCACCGACGACCTGGGCGCGATCCCGATCCGCGCGCTGATGGCGCGCAACCCGAAGGTCGACTGGCAGGCCATCGGCGACGTGCTCTACGGCTGCGCCAACCAGGCCGGCGAGGACAACCGCAACGTGGCACGCATGGCCGCGCTGCTGGCCGGGCTGCCAGTGGAGGTGCCGGGTGCGACCATCAACCGGCTGTGCGGCTCGGGGCTGGACGCGGTGGGCTCGGCGGCACGGGCCATTCGCTGCGGTGAGTTGCAACTGGCCATCGCCGGCGGCGTGGAAAGCATGAGCCGCGCGCCTTTCGTCATGCCCAAGGCGGAAAGCGCCTTCTCGCGCGCCAACGCCGTCTACGACACCACCATCGGCTGGCGCTTCGTCAACAAGCTGATGAAGTCGCAGTACGGCGTCGACTCGATGCCCGAAACCGCCGAGAACGTGGCCGAGCAGTTCAAGATCGGGCGCGAGGCCCAGGACCGCATGGCGCTGGCCAGCCAGCTGAAGGCGGTGGCAGCGCAGAAGAGCGGCTTCTTCGAGCGCGAGATCTGCTCAGTAAGCATCGCGCAGAAGAAGGGCGACCCGGTCATCGTCAGCAAGGACGAGCATCCGCGTGAGACCTCGATGGAAGCGCTGGCCAAGCTGAAGGGCGTGGTCAAGCCCGAGGGCACGGTCACCGCCGGCAATGCCAGCGGCGTCAACGACGGCGCCTGCGCGCTGCTGCTGGCCAGCGAAAGCGCCGCCGCACGCCATGGCCTCAAGCCGCGGGCCCGCGTGGTCGGCATGGCCACGGCCGGCGTGGCGCCGCGCATCATGGGCTTCGGCCCGGCGCCGGCCGTGCGCAAGGTGCTGGAGCTGACCGGGTTGAACCTGAAGCAGATGGACGTGATCGAGCTCAACGAGGCCTTCGCCGCGCAAGGCCTGGCGGTGCTGCGCGATCTGGGCATCGCCGATGACGACGCGCGTGTCAACCCCAACGGCGGTGCCATCGCGCTGGGCCACCCGCTGGGCGCCAGCGGTGCGCGGCTGGCCACCACGGCGTTGAACCAGCTGGAGACCATCGGCGGACGCTATGGCCTGTGCACGATGTGCATTGGCGTCGGCCAGGGCATCGCGCTGGTGATCGAGCGCGTGTAGGCAACTCGCGTTCGAGCTGCAACAGGGTCACACGCTCAGGCCAGCCACTGCGGCCGCAGCAGCAGCACGGCGCCCAGCACCAGCATCACCAGGCCGCTCACCAGCTTCAGCACTTGCCCGCCGCGCTCGCTGAGCTTGCCGCTGCCCAAGGCCAGCACCGCCGTGGCCACCATCAGACTGTCGTCGGCGATG
Organism: uncultured Pseudomonadota bacterium; assembly: GCA_963758955.1. Lineage (GTDB taxonomy): Bacteria > Pseudomonadota > Gammaproteobacteria > Burkholderiales > Burkholderiaceae_C > Rubrivivax. The sequence continues at coordinate 114,938 of CAVWXO010000023.1, read as the reverse complement.
TAGCCGACGATGTACAGCCCCAGGTAGGCGTAGCGGGCCGCTGGGGACAGTTCGTACTGCGCCAGCACCGCGGTGTAGATCGCGGGCAGACCGGCGGTGCACAACAGCTCGATGAAGTTCACCACGATGGCCAGCGCGGCCACGCCGAGCAGCATCGCGGGCAAGGCGCGGGCCTGCAGCACGCGGTGCATGCGGGCCACCAGACCCGGCCGGGCCGACGCTGGAATCGACAGCGAGGGGCCGCGGCCCAGCGCGGCGAAGTCCTTCAGGTTGAGCGCGGCGATGCACAGCGCCAGGACGGCCAACCCGATACGCACGGCGTCCGACAGCCCGATCGCCAGGAACACATTGAGCCACGCCGCCATGAAGGCAAAGTAGACCGCCCCGCTGACCAGCACGAAGGTGCCGGCCGCCAGCGCCATGCGGCGGCGGTCCTTCAGCCGCACTAGTGTAGTGTTCTGTTCTTGATTGAACTTAAATGCTTAGCGCTGCTCCAATGCTCTACTTGGGCTTGGAGTGGAGCGGGCACGTGCGAATTGCACCGGCGATTGTTCTGACCGACGAGCAGAAGGCGGAGTTGACCCGACTGTCGCGCTCCGGGCGCACGAGCGTGCGGCTGGCACAGCGCGCTCGCATCGTTTTGCTGGCTGCGCAAGGTCTGCAGAACAAGGACATCGCCGAGCAGCTGGGCATCGGGCGCGTGCAGGTGGCGCGCTGGCGCGAGCGGTATCTGCAAGCGGGAGTCGAAGGCATCGAGCGCGACCTTCCTCGTGGCGCCCCGCCGGTCAAGGTGAACGTGGCGGAGTTGGTCCAGCTGACCACCCAGAGCAAGCCCGCAGCGGCCACGCACTGGAGCACGCGCAAGCTGGCCGCCGAGTTGGGGGTCGCTGCCAGCACCGTGTGGCGGCATTGGCAGTCTCACGGCCTGAAGCCGCACATCGTGCGCGGCTTCAAGGTCTCGCGCGACCCGCAGTTCGTCGAGAAGCTCGAGGACATCGTGGGCCTGTACATGTCCCCGCCCGAGCACGCCTTGGTGCTGTGCTGCGACGAGAAGAGCCAAGTGCAAGCGCTGGACCGCACGCAGCCCGGGCTGCCGCTGAAGAAGGGCCGCGCGCAGACGATGACGCACGACTACAAGCGCCACGGCACGACCACGCTGTTCGCGGCGCTGAACGTGCTGGACGGCAAGGTGATCGGCCAGTGCCAGCAGCCCCACACCCACGCCGAGTGGCTGAAGTTCCTGCGCAAGATAGACCGCCACACGCCCAAGGGCAAGACGCTGCACCTGATCGCAGACAACTACGCCACCCACAAGCATCCGGCGGTGCAGGACTGGCTGGCCAAGCACCCGCGCTTCCACATGCACTTCACGCCGACCTCGGCGTCGTGGTTGAACATGGTGGAGCGCTTCTTCCGCGACATCACGACAGAACGGCTGCGCCGCGGCGTGTTCACCAGCGTGGCCCAGTTGGAAGCTGCGATCAACGACTACGTGGCTCACCACAACATCGACCCCAAGCCGTTCATCTGGACCAAGAGCGCTCGCGACATCCTGCAGAAAGTCATTCGGGCCAACGCGCGCTTAAGTTCTAAACAGAACGAAACACTGCACTAGCACCGACAGCAGGAACAGCAGCACCCACATCGCGCAGGGGTTGAAGCCGTCGAGCAGGCCCAGGGCCAACGTGAACAGCGGCAGGCCGAGCCGCTGCGTACTGAGCGTGCCGAACCACTGGCTCTCGACTTGCACGGGGCCGGCGGCGCCAGCGTCCAGCAGGGCCAGCAGCTCGCGGCCGGTGTGCTCGGCATCGTCGAAGCCGACCCGCACCTGGCCGTCGATCTCGAAGGTGGGCACGCCGGGCGGCCACACGCCCGCGGCGCGCGACAGGCGGATCAGCTCGTCGCGCGCCGCGGGATCGCTGTCGACAGGGTGGAACTCGATGCGCAGCCAAGGTCGCGTGGGTGCGACGGTCGCGAGAAACGCCTTGGCGTCGGCGCAGTGGGGGCAACCTTCGCGCACGTACACGCGCAGCACCCGTCCTGTGTCGGCGGGGCCCGCCGCGGCGGTGGCGGCCGAAGCCGCCGCGAACAGAAGTGCGGCCACTTGCAGCAGCAGCAGCACGATCGACCGCCCGCAGGATCTCGACATCACCCCATTCCACGGTCTGCTCATCGCGGCCTGCGATGGATCGGCCAATGCTGCTACACCGCGTAGCCACCGACATTGATCGTCCGCAGCCCCAATGCGCGGACGCGGACCAAGCGGCGATACGCAGTTTGAGGGGTTGCGTGGCAAGCGCGCATTGATATGCTCCAGTTCGCTCGCGGCGGGTGTGGCTCGGCGCGCTGATGTCGTTGCCGATGATGCGTATTGCTGCCCCCCTCACTGCCGCCCTGCTCGTCAGCCTGCTCGCCGCCTGCGGCAAGCAGGTGACCAAGCTGCCCCCGCCGCCGCTGGAGGTCAGCACGATCACGGTCAAGCCGCGCGACATCGACATCTCGGCCGAATACGTGGCACAGACGCAAAGCTCGCAGGCGGTGAACATCCAGGCGCGCGTCTCCGGCTTCCTGGACAAGCGCGTCTACACCGAAGGCTCGGTGGTCAAGGCCGGGCAGGTGCTGTTCCGCATGGACCCCAAGCCCTTCCAGGCGCAGCTCGATGCCGCCAACGCCGCGCTGCAGCGCAACCAGGCGGCGATGACGGTGGCGAAGCAGAACCTGGACCGCACCAAGCCGCTGGCGGCGAAGAACGCGCTGTCGCAGAAGGACCTGGACGACGCGACCGGCCAGTACGAGCAGGCGGCGGCGGCGGTGGAACAGTCCAAGGCCCAGGTCACCTCGGCGCAGCTGGACCTGAGCTACACCGTGATCAGCTCGCCGGTCACCGGCGTCAGCAGCTATGCGGCGGTAGCCGACGGCACCTACCTGAGCCCGCAGAACAGCCAGCTGACGACGGTGTCGGTGCTGAGCCCGATGTGGGTGAACTTCAGCCTGTCGGAGAACGAGTTCCTGCGCATCCAGAACGACATCCGCGACGGGCGCCTGAAGCTGCCCGCGGACATGAACCTGGTCGTGGAAATCGTTCAGCCCGACGGCAGCGTCTTCCCCTACAAAGGCAAGATCACTTTTGCCGACCCTTCGTACAACCCGCAGACCGGCACCTTCCTGATCCGCGCCACGGTGGACAACCCCAAGGGCGTGCTGCGCCCGAACCAGTACGTGAGGGCGCGCATCAAGGGGGGTGTGCGGCCGAACGCGATCCTGGTGCCGCAGCGCGCGGTACAGCAGGGCGCAAAGGGGCATTTTGCATGGGTGCTCAACAGCCAGGGCAAGGCCGAGCAGCGTCCGCTGGTGGTCGGTGACTGGCACGGCGACAACTGGTTCGTCAGCGAGGGCCTGAAGCCCGGCGACCAGCTGGTGGTGGACGGCGGCCAGCGCCTGTCGCCCGGTGCCTCGGTCATCGTGGCGATGGCCGATGACGTGGCCAAGGTAGCCGCACCGGCCAGCGCCGCACGCTAGGCCGGCGCATGTTCTCCCGCTTCTTCATCGAACGGCCGATCTTCGCGGCCGTCATCGCGATCCTGCTGTGCCTGGCCGGGCTGGTGTCGATGACCGTGCTGCCGGTGCAGCAGTACCCGGCCATCACGCCGGTGCAGGTGACGGTGCAGGCCACCTACCCCGGCGCCGACAGCAAGACGCTGGCCGACAGCGTGGCCTCGCCGATCGAGGCGCAGATCAACGGCGTGGACAACATGCTCTACATGAGCAGCACCAGTTCGGCCAACGGCCAGCTGGTGCTGACGGTGTACTTCTCGCTGGACACCGACCCCGACATCGCCCAGGTGCAGGTGCAGAACCGCGTCAACCTGGCGCAGCCGGCGCTGCCCGAATCGGTGCAGCAGCAGGGCGTGTCGGTGCAGAAGAAGAGCTCGTCGATCATGATGCTGGTGGCCGTCACCGGCAAGGACGGGCGCTACAGCGCGGACTACGTGGCCAACTACGCCAACGTCTATGTGCTCGATGCGCTCAAGCGCGTGCCCGGCGCCGGCCAGGCGCAGATCATGGGCGTGCCCGACCAGGCCATGCGCATCTGGATGAACCCGGACCGCATGGCCTCGCTGGGCATCACCACCAGCGACATCGCCAACGCGGTGAACCAGCAAAACGCGCTGTTCGGCGCCGGCCAGATCGGCCAGGACCCGAGCCCCGGCAACGTGCAGCTGACCTTTCCGGTGGTGACGCAGGCCCAGTTCACCGACCCGCGCCAGTACGAGCGCATCATCCTGCGCGCCAACCCCGACGGCAGCGCCATCGTGCGCCTGGGCGACGTGGCCCGCGCCGAGATCGGCCTGCGCCAGTACATCGTCGACAGCCAGCTCAACCGCGAAGCGGCCACCTTCATCGCCATCTACCAGCAGCCCGGCGCCAACGGGCTGGTGGTGTCGAACGCGGTGCGCAAGGCGCTGGACGAGATGAAGGCACGCTTCCCCGAAGGCCTGCAGACCACCATCGCGCTGGACACCAACGACTTCGTGCGCCTGTCGATCGAGGAGGTGATCAAGACGCTGGCCGAGGCGCTGGTGCTGGTGGTGCTGGTGGTCTACCTGTTCCTGCAGAGTTTCCGCACCACGCTGATCTGCGCGGTGGCGATCGTCGTCTCGCTGGTCGCCACCTTCAGCGGCATGCTGGCTTTAGGCTTCTCGATCAACCTGCTCACGCTGTTCGGCCTGATCCTGGCCATCGGCATGGTCGTCGACGACGCCATCGTGGTGTGCGAGAACGTCGAGCGTTGCATGGTGCAGCACCACCTGTCGCCGAAGGACGCGACGATCCGCTCGATGGGCGAGATCGGCAGCTCGCTGGTGGCCGTCGTGCTGGTGATGGCCTCGGTGTTCATCCCCGCCGCCTTCCTGCCCGGCACCACCGGGCAGCTGTACAAGCAGTTCGCCATCACCATCGTGGTGTCGGTGATCATTTCCGGCTTCGTCGCGCTGACGCTGACGCCGGCGATGTGCGCGCTGCTGCTCAAGCACAACCCACCGCCGACGCGCGGCTTCTTCGCCTGGTTCAACCGCCAGGTGGACCGCGTCACGCGCGGCTTCGGCCATGCGGTGGAGTTCGTCATCAAGCGCATGGTGGTGGCCTTCGTGCTGCTGGGCGTGTTCCTCTACGCCATCTGGCACCTGTTCCACACGCTGCCCACCAGCTTCGTGCCGCAGGAGGACCAGGGCTATGCGATGGTGGCGATCATCATGCCGCAAGCCGCCAGCCTGGAGCGCACCCAGAACGTGGCCTCGCGCGCCGACGCCATCCTGGCCAAGATCCCGGGCGTTGCCACACGCTCGGTGGTCACCGGCTACAGCCTGGTCGATGCCGGCTTCAAGACCAACTCGGCCACCATCTTCATCACCTTCAAGGACTTCAAGGAACGCTACGCCGACATCGCGACTGCGAAGGCGCAGAACGCGCGCGCCATCCTGACCGCCTTCTACGACCAGGCCAAACACATCCAGGAAGCGGTGGTGCTGCCGATCGCGCCGCCGGCCATTCCCGGCATCGGCACCACCGGCGGCTTCGAGTTCTGGATCCAGGACACCGCCGCCGGCTCGCCGGTGGAACTGGGCAACCAGGTGCAGGCCTTCCTGGCCAAGGCGCGGCAGCGCAGCGAACTGGCCGGCCTGAACACCACCTTCAACGCCAACAGCCAGCAACTGCGCGCCGACGTCGACCGCGAGAAGGCGATGCTGCTGCAGGTGCCGGTGCAGGACGTGTACAGCGCCATCCAGGCGCAGTTCGGCTCGCTCACCGCCAGCCAGTTCAGCCAGTACAGCCGCGTGTGGTGGGTCATCGTGCAGTCCGATGCGCAGTTCCGCCAGACCCCCGGCGACCTGACACGGCTGTACACGCGCTCCAACCAGGGCAAGATGGTGCCGCTGTCGGCCGTGGTCGACACCCGCTGGACGGCGGGGCCGGACCTGCTGCCGCACTTCAACGGCTTCCCGGCGGCCAAGATCATCGGCAATGCCGCCGCCGGCTACAGCTCGGGCCAGGCCATCGCCACGATGGAGGAGCTGGCGCGCGAGCTGCCGCCTGCCTACACCTTCGCCTGGTCGGGGCTGGCCTTCGAGGAAAAGCAGTCCGGCGGCACCTCGTCGCTGGCCTTCGTCTTCGGGTTGCTGATCGTCTTCCTGGTGCTGGCGGCGCAGTACGAAAGCTGGACACTGCCCGGCGCGGTGATGACGGCCATCCCCTTCGGCGTGCTGGGAGCGCTGGCCACCAACCACATCCGTGGGCTGGAGAACGACGTGTACTTCCAGATCGGCCTGCTGGTGCTGATCGGGCTGGGCGCGAAGAACGCGGTGCTGCGCGTCAGCGCGGCGGTGGACTTCCGCAAGCAGGGCTACAGCATCATGGACGCCACGCGCCTGGCCGGCGAGCAGCGCCTGCGCCCGATCATCATGACCTCGCTGGCCTTTGCGGTGGGCGTGCTGCCGCTGGCGCTGGCGGTGGGCGCCGGTGCCAATGCGCGCCACTCCATCGGCACCGGCATCATCGGCGGCATGCTCGGCGAGACCACGCTGGCGATGCTGTACGTGCCGCTGTTCTTCTACATCTTCGATCGCTGGGGCGAAGGGCGCAAGGCCAAGGCCGAAGCCAAGGCAAAGGCCAAGGCCGGCGGGCCCGTCGCCGGCGAGGGGGCCTGAGGTGCTGCGGCTGACGCTCACTGCCTGCGCCGCACTGGCGCTGGCCGGCTGCACACTGGGCCCGGACTACAAGCGTCCGGAAATTACTGCGCCGGCCGCCTTCCAGTACGAGCCCAAGGACGCCGCCGCCACCGCCGACACGCCGTGGTGGAAACAGTTCCATGACCCGGTGCTCGAACAACTGATCGACGAGGCACTGAAGCACAACACCAACGTGCAGATCGCTGCAGCCAACGTCGAGCAGGCGGCGGCCTTCCTGACGCAGACCCGCTCGCAGCTCTTCCCCGCACTCGGCTACGGCGCTGGCGCGCAGCGCGAGCGCACGCGCGAGCCGGCCTTTGCGTCGCTGATCCCCAACTACCCGAACCCGGCTTCGGCCTACCAGGCTGCGCTGCAGGCCAGCTGGGAGATCGACCTGTGGGGCCGCATCCGTCGCCAGTCAGAGGCCGCCTATGCCAACGTGCTGGCCACCGACGAGGCGCGGCGCGGCGTGATCCTGTCGCTGGTGGCGCAGGTGGCCAACAGCTACCTGCAGCTGCGCGGGCTCGATGCGCAACTTGACGTGGCCAAGAAGACGTTGCAGACCTACAAGGAATCGGTGGACCTGTTCACGCTGCAGTTCCAGTACGGCCAGGTGTCGATGATGAACGTGGCGCAGGCGCAGTCGCAGTACGAGACGGCCGCCGCACAGATCCCGCTGATCGAATCGCAGATCGCGCAGACGCAGAACTCGCTGGCGGTGCTGATCGGCCGCGACCCGGGGCCGATCGTGCGTGGCAAGTCGGTCTACGACCTGGTGCTGCCGCAGGTGCCGGCCGGCGTGCCCTCGGCGCTGCTGGAGCGCCGGCCCGACCTGCTGCAGGCCGAACAGCAGCTGATCGCGGCCAATGCGCAGATCGGCGCGGCCAAGGCGCTGTACTTCCCGACCATCTCGCTGACCGGTGCCTTCGGCCATGTCAGCAGCGACCTGTCCAAGCTGTTTTCCGGGCCGACCAAGGTGTGGAGCTACGCCGGCTCGCTGGCTGGGCCGATCTTCAGCTTCGGTGCCGTCAGCGGCCAGGTGGCGCAGAGCGAGGCCGCACAACAAGCGGCCCTGCTGAACTACCAGCTGTCGATCCGCAATGCCTTTGCTGACGTCGACAACGCGCTGGTGGCCAACCAGAAGCTGCAGGAACAGCTGGACGCGCAGGCCAAGCTGGTGGTGGCACTGAAACAGTACTCCGATCTGGCGCGCATGCAGTACGACGGCGGCTACACCAGCTACAGCACGGTACTGCAGGCCGAGCAGGCGCTGTTTCCGGCCGAGCTGAACCTGGCCTCGCTGCGCGCGCAGGTCTTCGCCTCGTCGGTGAACCTCTACAAGGCCATGGGCGGCGGCTGGGTGGCGCAGGCCGACCGCCTGACCGGCAGCACCCCGTCGCCGCCACCGGCCAGCGCCATGCCACCGCCGCTTTTCTGATTCGCGCACACCCCGAGGAGGTCGCCATGAACCGCCGTCGAATGCTGGGTCTGGGGCTGGGCCTGATCGGGCTGGCACTGCCGGCACTGTCGCCGGCCAAGGTGACGCCCGCCGAAGAGCGCCTCTACGGCGGCGTCTATTCCAACGCCTGCGACAACCTGGGCGCCGTGCGCGTGCGGTTGTACGGCGACGTGATGACGGTCGAGCAATCCGGCAAGGCGGTGAGTGCCAGGCCCTTCAAGTCGTCGATGAGCGCACCGTCGGGCACCGCACCGCCGGCCTTCAGGATCGCCTACGTGGGCGAGGTCAAGGGCAGCGACGGCCTGGTCTTCGTGCTGACGCACGATGCCAGCGGCTTGTTCGTCACGCTGGAAGGCGGCGCCAAGTCGCTGGCCAGCGTCGGCCCCGGCCTTCAGGGCCAGAAGCTGCGCCACTGCGACCCGAACCGCAATGCGCTGCCCGGCGCGCCGGTGGCGCGCTCGATCAGCTCGCCGGATCTGCTGCGCGAGCCGAAGTTCAAGACCGCCTACCTGCAGGCGCTGGGCCCGCTGTCGCGCGAGAAGTGGCTGGCCACGCTGTCCGGCCCCGCACCCGAAGTCAGGCCGCTGCGCGTGGCCGGCACCGAGATGCAACTCGCTGCCGTGTGCAAGCCGCACGACTGCGGCGAGAATAATGCCGTGCTGCTGTACGACGCGGCTGCAGGCGCGGTCTACGGCAAGGTCTACCAGGGCGGGCGCAGCACACTGCTGGGCAACCCGGCCGCGCCGGTGGCGGCCGAGCTGGACACGCTGTGGCAGAAGGAATGGCGCGGCGGCAAGTGAATCAGGACCCGGCGCGCTGACAGCTGACGCCCAGTTCCCTGCAGACGTTGAGGATGCGCTCGACGATGGTCGAGCTGGTCGAGGTGGCGATGCCGGGGTGCGCGGTCGACACCATCAGCTGCGCCAGGCTGTCGCCGAGCGGGCTGACCTGGATGCCGCCGATCTGCCGCCCGTCGGTGAACTCCACCGAACGGCGGGCCTCGTCGGTCTTGCCCAGCATCGACTTCAGCGTGTCGAAGACCTTGGCCGGGGCCACGCCGCTGAGTCCCAGCAACACCGCGCCGACGTCCAGGCGATGCCGTCAGTGAGCCAGGTGCCGAGGATCGCGTGCGGCGCGGTGGCCTGCGCACCATGCCTTCTTCATGCGCCTTCTCTGCGGACGCGGACCGACCGGCCGGAGAAAGGCTTAGCGCATCGGCAGCTTGCTACGCTACGGCCCTGCCCATGCCAAGGAGATGTCGATGAAGACCCAGGTTGCGATCATTGGCGCCGGCCCCTCGGGCCTGCTGCTGGGCGCGCTGCTGCACAAGTACGGCATCGACAACATCGTCGTCGAGCAGCGCAGCGCCGAATACGTGCTCGGCCGCATCCGTGCCGGCGTGCTGGAGCAGATCACCGTCGACCTGCTGGCCGAGGCCGGGGCCGACAAGCGCATGCGGGCCGAAGGCCTGCCGCACGACGGCTTCGAGATGTGTTTCGGCGGCCAGCGCCACCGCATCGACCTGTTCGGCCTGACCGGCAAGCGCGTCATGGTCTACGGCCAGACCGAGGTGACGCACGACCTGATGACCCAGCGCTCCGCGCAGCAGCAGCCCACGGTGTACGAGGCGCAGGAGGTCAGCGTGCATGACTTCGACGGCCAGTCGCCGCGTGTGCGCTACCAGAAGGACGGTGTCGCGTACGAAATCGAATGCGACTTCATCGCCGGCTGTGACGGCTTCCACGGCGTGTGCCGTGCCAGCGTGCCGCGGTCCGCGATCCGCACCTTCGAGAAGGTCTACGCCTTCGGCTGGCTGGGCCTGCTGGCCGACGTGCCGCCGGTGGCGCACGAGCTAATCTACGCCAACCACGAGCGCGGCTTCGCGCTGTGCAGCATGCGCAGCAGGACGCGCAGCCGCTACTACGTGCAGTGCTCGCTGGACGACGACGTGCGCGCCTGGACGGACGACGCCTTCTGGGCCGAGCTGAAGAGCCGCCTGCCGCCCGAGACCGCCCGCCACCTGGCAACCGGTCCGTCGATCGAGAAGAGCATCGCGCCGCTGCGCGGCTTCGTCGCCGAACCGATGCGCTTCGGGCGGCTGTTCCTGGCCGGCGACGCCGCGCACATCGTACCGCCCACCGGCGCCAAGGGACTGAACCTGGCGGCATCGGACGTGGCGCTGCTGTCACGCGGCCTGGCCGAGCACTACCGCGGCCACGACGAAGGCATCGACCAGTATTCGCAGCGCGCGCTGGCGCGCATCTGGAAGGCCGAGCGCTTCTCCTGGTGGTTCACCACGATGATGCACAAGTTCCCGGAGAACGGCGAGTTCGGCGAGAAGATGCAGCGCGCCGAGCTGGATTACCTGTTCGGCTCGCGCGCCGCGCAGACCTCGGTGGCCGAGAACTACGTCGGGCTGCCGCTGTAGGCGCCGTGCAGCCAGGTCAGTGCACCGGCTTCACCACCGGGTGCGCGTACTCGCGGCCGACCATCGCGCGGGCACCGAAGTAGGCGCTGCGCAGGCGTTCGGGCAGGGCATCCAGATCCACCTGGCCGGTGGCGTCGCAGGGCACGGCGACGCCGCGGCCGGGGTGGAACAGCGAGGCGAAACGCAACTCGAAGGCGGCTTGCGTGCGCTGCGGCCGCATGAGGGTCTGGGTGTCCATGATGATCTCCCACTACGCATCGCAACCCGGCCTGCGCTGCACGGCAAGAGGCCCCGGCGTTGCCGCCCTTGCCCCGCGCGCCGCAGTGCCCGGCACCGTGCGCGCCCTGCCATCTTCGACCGCGGCGCTGCCAGCGGTAGCCCGATCAAGGGGGCGATCCGGCGCCACATCGGCGGCGCGTGCGGCAGGTCACGGTCGCGGCCGGCTTATGATCGGCGCGTGAATCTGCTTGGCTGGCACACCGAGCCCATGCGCCGCTGATTGCGCATGGACGCCTACATCGTCATCGGCAACCCCAACACCCGCAAGGCGTCGGTGGTGCGCAGCCTGACCGGCTGCTTCAACCGCAGCGTGCGCGACATCCAGGTGCTGGCTGCGAAGACACCGATGCGCCTGTATGCACGGGTCGGGTCGCTGCAGGACACCCGCTCCGGGCCGCAGGACTTCGTCGCCGAGGTCGCCCGCGCGCGCTGCAATGCGGTGCTGTGCTGCCTGTCGCCCACGGCCAACCCCGACCATGCCGAGCAATACCCCGATGCCCCGGCCTACCTGGCGGCCTTCAAGGCGGCCGGCTGGCGCATCCGCGCGATCGCGGTGCTGGGTCAGAACGGTGGCGGCGTGCGCTCGCCCAATCTGCTGCAGTTTCCGCAGGCGCCGGTGGCGCCCATCAACCAGACGGCACGCGCCGTGCGCGCACACTTCGGCTGGGAGTGACACCCGGGCGAGCGCGGATCGACGCTGCCCGGAGCGACGGTTATATTGGCCGCGCGCCCGTTTTCCGGCCCGGGCGAAGGCCCCGTCATGATCGACCTGCTCGACATCCGCTACGTCCGGCTCGGCACACGCGACCTGGCCGGCGCCGACCGTTTTGCACGCGAGGTGATCGGCCTGGAGCGGGTGCGTGTCGAGGCCGGCGCGCACTACTACCGCAGCGACGACCGCGACCACACCCTGGTGTACTTCGAAGGCGACCCACGCGACCACACCGTGGGCTTCGAGCTGCGCCAGCCCGGCGCGCTGCAGGCCGCCGCGACCGAACTCAGCGACCGCGGCCTGGCGGTGCGGCAGGGCAGCGCCGACGCGCGGGAACAGCGCCACGTGCAGGACATGATCGGCTTCACCGACCTCACCGGCAACCGCATCGAACTGGTGGAGCGGCCGCACCACAGCGGCCGGCGCTACTTTCCATCGCGCGACGCCGGCATCACCGGCTTCAGCCATGTCGGCCTGTGCAGCACCGACGCGCCACGCGACGAGGCCTTCTGGTGCGGCGTGCTCGGCGCGCGGGTCAGCGACCGCATCGGAGACGCCGCGCTGCTGCGCATCGACCCGGTGCACCACAAGGTGGCGCTGTTCCCGACCACGCGCTCGGGCATCCAGCATGTCAACCACCAGGTAGCCAGCATCGACGACGTGATGCGCGCCTGGTACCTGCTGTGCGAGAAGGGCGTGAAGATCGTCTTCGGCCCGGGTCGGCACCCGACCTCGGGCGCGGTGTTCCTGTACTTCGAAGGGCCCGACGGCATGGTCTTCGAATACTCCACCGGCGTGCGCAGCATCGCGCCGGAGCAGGAGGCCGCCTACGTGCCGCGGCAGTTTCCGGCGCTGCCCTCGTCGTTCTGCATGTGGGGCTCCAAGCCCGACATCCCGGAGTTCAGGAAGGAAGGAACATGAACGCAGCCACCGAGGGCGTGCTGCCCGGCAAGGCCAAGCCGCGCGGCAACTATTCGCACGTCAAGCGCGCCGGGCCCTTCCTGTTCACTGCCGGCATCAGCAGCCGCCGGCCGGACAACAGCATCGCCGGTGCGTCGATGGACGCGATGGGCACGATGGTGCTGGACATCCGCGAGCAGACACGCGTGGTGCTGGGCAACATCCGCGACATCCTCGCGGCCGCCGGTGCGGCCATGGAGGACGTGGTCGAGGTCAGCAGCTTCCTGGTCAACATGAACGACTTCGCCGGCTACAACGAGGTCTATGCCGAATTCTTCGGCCCCGGCGGGCCAGCGCGCACCACGGTGGCCGTGCACCAGCTGCCGCATCCGCAGCTGCTCATCGAGATCAAGTGCGTCGCCTACAAACCATGAGCAACTTCCGCTACGGCCGCCCCTTCAATTTTCCGCGCTGGCTCGACGAGCATGGCCACCTGCTCAAGCCACCGGTGGGCAACCAGCAGATCTGGGCCGACGCCGACTTCCTGGTCACCGTGGTCGGTGGGCCCAATGCGCGCAGCGACTTCCACGACGACCCGCTGGAGGAGTTCTTCTGGCAATTCAAGGGCAACGCCCACCTGCTGGTGTGGGACCGCGGCCGCTACGAGCGCGTGCACCTCAAGGAAGGCGACATCTTCCTGATGGCGCCACACGTGCTTCATTCGCCGCAACGGCCTGAGGCCGACAGCCGCTGCCTGGTGATCGAGCGCCAGCGCCCGAAGGGCCTGGTCGACGCCTTCCAGTGGCACTGCGCCAACTGTGGCGGCCTGGTCAAGCGCATCGAGGTGCAGCTGGGCGACATCGTCGCCGACCTGCCGGCCACCTACCAACATTTCTACGCATCGTCAGCGGCCGAGCGCCGCTGCCCGCAGTGCGGCGCGGTGCACCCCGGGCGGGAGCACCAGGCCTGGCATGCCACGCTGGCCACATCGGGCCTGCTCGAAGAGGACACCCGATGATCGACATGCATGCCCACTGCCTGCCGCGCATTGCGCGCGAAGAGGCCTTCGCGGTGGATGCCGAGCGCGCGCCGTGGCTGGAGGTGGAGCCCGACGGCGAGCGCGGCCACATCATGCTCGGCGACCGCCGCTTCCGACCGGTCACCTCGTCGCTGTGGGACCCGCAGCGGCGCGTGGCCGAGCTCGACGCCCAGGGCGTGGACGTGCAAGTGGTGTGCGCCACGCCGGTGATGTTCGGCTATGCCTGGCCGGCGCAGCGTACCGCCGACTGGGCAGCGCGCATGAACGAGCATGTGCTTGGCTATTGCGCCCATGCGCCGACGCGCCTGAAGGCGCTGGCCCAGGTGCCGCTGCAGGACCTGGACCTGGCCTGCCGTGAGGCCAGCCGGGCGATGGATTCCGGCTGCATTGGCGTGCAGATCGGCAACCACGTCGGCGAGCGCGACCTGGACGACGAGGCGCTAGTGCAGTTCCTGATCCACTGCGCCGAGCGCCACATTCCGGTGCTGGTGCACCCGTGGGACATGATGGGCGGCGCACGCATGAAGAAGTGGATGCTGCCCTGGCTGGTGGCCATGCCGGCCGAAACCCAGCTGGGCATGGTGTCGCTGATCCTGTCGGGCGCGCTGGAGCGCATTCCCGAGTCGCTGAAGATCTGCTTTGCCCACGGCGGCGGCAGCTTCGCCTGGCTGCTGGGCCGGGTGGACAACGCCTGGCGGCACCGCGATATCGTGCGCCAGGACTGCCCGAAGCTGCCGTCGTCCTATGCGCGGCGCTTCCATGTGGACACTGCGGTGTTCGACACCGGTGCGCTGCGCCTGCTGACCGACGTGATGGGCACCGACCGCGTGATGCTGGGCTCGGACAGCCCCTTCCCGCTGGGCGAGCAGCGCATCGGCAGCCTGGTGCGCGAATCGCCGCACCTGGCCGACGCCGATCGGGCGCGCATGCTGCGCGGCAATGCCGAGGCCTTCTTCGGGCTTGCCCTAGTATCCGGCCCAGATACTTTAGTTCTAAACTAATTTACCCTTCTTGCCCAAGGACATCGAACCATGACCGTACGTCTGAACCGATTTGCCACCGCCCTTGCCCTGAGCGGCGCCGCGACCTTCGCCTTCGCCCAGGCCCCGATCAAGATCGGCTTCATGGCCGAGCTGTCCGGCCCGCAGGGCGCGCTGGGTCAGGACCAGTACGACGCCTTCATGATGGTGGTCGAGCGCAACGGCGGCAAGCTCGGCGGCGTGCCGGTGCAGGTGCTGCGCGAGGACAGCCAGCTCAAGCCCGATGTGGCCACGCAGGTCGTGCAGAAGCTGATCGAGAAGGAGAACGTCTCGATCATCACCGGCGTCACTTTCTCCAACATCATGATGGCGGTGCACAAGCCCATCACCGAGAAGGGCGTGTTCCTGATCGGCAGCAATGCCGGCCCGGCGCCGATTGCCGGCGCGCAGTGCTCACCCTACCAGTTCATCGTCAGTTGGCAGAACGACAACCAGGCCGAGGTGGTGGGCAAGTACGCCACCGACAAGGGCTACAAGCGCGTCATCGGCATGGCGCCCAACTACCAGGCCGGCAAGGATTTCATCGCCGGCTTCAAGCGCATGTACAAGGGCGAGGTCATCGACGAGATCTATACGCCGCTGAATCAGCCCGACTTCAGCGCCGAACTGGCCCAGGTGGCGGCCAAGAACCCGGACGCGGTATACGTGTTCTACCCGGGCGGCCTGGGCGTGAACTTCGTGCGCCAGTACCAGCAGGCCGGCTTGCTGGGCAAGATCCCGCTGCTGTCGAGCAGCACCACCGATGGCTCCACCCTGCCAGCGCAGAAGGAAACCGCGCTGGGCGTGATCAGCGGCACCTTCTGGGGCCCGGACTTCAACAATCCGGCGAACAAGCAGTTCGTCGAGGAGTTCGAGAAGAAGTTCAACCGCATCCCCAGCCAGTACGCGGCGCAGAGCTACGACGCGGCGCTGCTGCTCGATTCGGCCATCGCCAAGGTCAAGGGCAACGTCGCCGACAAGAAGGCCTTCGAGGCGGCGCTGATGGCGGCCGACTTCAAGTCGGTGCGTGGCAATTTTAAGTTCGGCAACAACCACTTCCCGATCCAGGACCAGCACATCTTCGAAGTGGCCAAGGACGCCAAGGGCAGGGTCAGCCTGAAGACCATCGCCACGCCGCTGAAGAACCACGTCGACGCCTACGCAGCCCAATGCAAGATGTGAGGCAACCCGTCTGAGGCGCAGGGGCCGGCTCGACCGGCCCTTTTCACACCATGACCACCGGCCTGTTCTTCACCCAGTTGCTCAATGGGCTGCAGCTCGGCGTGCTGCTGTTCCTGCTGTCGGCCGGCCTGACGCTGGTGTTCGGCATCATGAACGTGGTGAACCTGGCGCACGGGTCGCTGTACATGATGGGCGCGTACTTCGCCGCGGCCGGCTTCAATGCCTTCGACGGCTCCTTCCTGGCCGCGGCGCTGGTGGCCATCCCGGGCACGCTGCTGCTCGGGCTGCTGATCGAGCGCATCGTGCTGGCCAACCTGTACCAGCGCGACCACCTCGACCAGGTGCTGGCCACCTTCGGCCTGATCCTGTTCTTCAACGAGGTGGTGCGCTATGTCTGGGGCGCCTCGTCGGTGTACATGAACGTGCCGAGCTGGCTGTCGGGCACGGTCAACCTGTTCGGCCTGCCCTACCCCTCGTACCGCTTCGCGATCATTGCCGTCGGGCTGGCAGTGGGCCTGGGCCTGTATGCGCTGATCAACCGCACGCGCGTGGGCATGCTGATCCGCGCAGGCGCCTCCAACCCGGACATGGTGTCGGCGCTGGGCGTCAACATCAAGGGGCTGAACACGCTGGTCTTCGGACTGGGCGCGGCACTGGCCGGCCTGGCTGGGCTGATGGCCGGGCCGATCGTGTCGGTGCAGGCCGGCATGGGCGAGCCGATCCTGATCCTGACGCTGGTGGTCATCGTCACCGGCGGCATCGGCTCGATCCGCGGCGCCTTCTATGGCGCGTTGATCGTCGGCATCGTCGACACCATCGGCCGCGCCTTCCTGCCCACGCTGCTGCGCGAGCTGTTCGACCGTTCGGTGGCACAGGCCGTGGGCCCGGCCATCGCATCGATGCTGATCTACCTGCTGATGGCCGCGGTGCTGGCGCTCAAGCCGCAGGGCCTGTTCCCGGTGAAGCATGGCTAGCTCCGCCGCCGCGCGCATCTTCGCCATCGTGCTGCTGGCCGGCCTGGCGCTGGTGCCGGCGCTCGCGGCGTGGCTGGACCAGCCCTTCTGGGTGACGCTGTTCACCCGCATCCTGATATTTTCGCTGGCCGCGATGGGGCTGAACCTGGTACTGGGCTTCGGCGCGATGGTCAGCTTCGGCCATGCGATGTACCTGGGCATCGGCGCCTATGCGGTGGGCATCCTGTCCTACCACGGCGTGGATAACGGCATCGTGCAACTGGCAGTGGCGCTCGTGGTCGGCGCCCTGGTGGCGCTGGGGGTCGGCGCGATCTGCCTGCGCACCAGCGGCATGGCCTTCATCATGATCACGCTGGCCTTCGCGCAGATGCTGTACTTTCTGGCGGTGAGCCTGCGCGAATACGGCGGCGACGACGGCATGCAGCTCAAGGGCCGCAGTCTGCTCGGGCCGCTGGACCTGAACCACCCCACCGTGCTGTACTACCTGGCCTACGCGCTGCTGCTGGCGGTGCTGCTGGCCTTCTGGCGGCTGGTTCATGCGCGCTTCGGCATGGTGCTGCGCGGCTGCCGCAGCAACGAGCGGCGGATGGCCTCGATGGGCTTCGCCACCTTTCGCTACAAGCTCAGCGCCTATGTCATCTCGGCGCTGGTGTGCGTGCTGGCCGGCATGCTGATGGCCAACCTGACGCGCTTCGTCGCGCCTTCGTACATGGCCTGGACCGTGTCTGGCGAGCTGATCGTGATGACGGTGCTGGGCGGCCTGGGCACGCTGATCGGCCCGATCGCCGGCGCCACCGCGCTGCTGCTGGTCGAGGAGGCCCTGTCGTCGCTGAAGCTCGGCGTGCCCTGGCTGGACAACCTGATCAACCAGCACTGGCTGGCATTGATCGGGATCTTCATCGTGCTGGTGGTGCTGGTGCTCAAGCAGGGCATCTACGGCTGGCTGGTGGCGAAAGAATGAACCACCTGGAAGTCACCGGCCTGGTCAAGCGCTTCGGCGGCCTGCTCGCCACCGACCATGTGGACCTGGCGCTGACGCGCGGCGAGATCCACGCGGTGATCGGCCCCAACGGCGCCGGCAAGACCACGCTGATCAACCAGCTCAGCGGCGAGATCCTGCCCGACGCGGGCCGCATCGTCTTCGAAGGCCAGGACCTGACGCACGAGCCGCCCTTTCGCCGCGCGATGGCCGGGCTCGGGCGCTCGTTCCAGATCACCTCGGTGTTCAACGACTTCAGCGTGCTGCAGAACACCGCGCTGGCAGTGCAGGCGCATGCCGGCCACAGCTTCCGCTTCTGGCGCCCCGCTGCGAGCGAGCCGGCGCTGACCGAGCCGGCGCTGGCGGCGCTGCGCCGGGTGGGGCTGCTGGATCGCGCACACACTGCAGTGGCCTCGCTGGCGCATGGCGAACGCCGCCAGCTCGAGATCGCGATGGTGCTGGCCACGGGCGCGAAGTGCCTGCTGCTCGACGAGCCGATGGCCGGCATGAGCCCGGCCGAGTCCGAGGCCGTGGTCGCGCTGCTGCAGGAGCTCAAGGGCGAGCATACGATCCTGCTGGTCGAGCACGACATGGACGCGGTGTTCGCGCTGGCCGACCGGCTGACGGTGCTGGTCTACGGCCGACCCATTGCCACCGGCACGCCGGACCAGATCCGCAACCACCCCGAGGTGCGCGAGGCGTACCTCGGCGAGGCGGAACACTGATGAAGCGCGGCGGCCGGCTTGAACTGCAGGACGTCGAGACGTCCTATGGCAGCAGCCAGGTGCTGTTCGGCGTGAGCCTGGCGGTGCAGCCGGGCGAGTGCATCACGCTGATCGGCCGCAACGGCATGGGCAAGACGACCACGGTCAAGTCGATCATGGGCATGCTGCGGCCCCGTGCCGGGCGCATCACGATGGACGGCACGGCGCTCGCCGGCGAGGCCAGCCTGGCGCGCCGCGCGCACCGGCTTGGGCCTGGTGCCCGAGGGCCGGCAGATCTTCCCGAACCTGAGCGTGCGCGAGAACCTGGTGGCCACCGCCGGCAACCGCCACCGGCGCGAGCAGCCGTGGACGCTGGACACCGTGTATGCGATGTTCCCGCGGCTGAAGGAGCGCGAGCGCAACCTCGGCGCCAACCTGTCCGGCGGCGAGCAGCAGATGCTGGCCATCGGCCGCGCGTTGATGACCAACCCGCTGCTGCTGATCCTGGACGAGGCCACCGAGGGCCTGGCGCCGCTGATCCGCGCCGAGATCTGGTCCAGCCTGGGCCGGTTGCGCAACACCGGGCTGTCGATGATCGTCATCGACAAGCACATCGGCCCGCTGCTGAACCTGGCCGATCGGCACTACATTCTGGAAAAGGGCCGCGTCGTCTGGCAGGGCGTCAGCGATGAACTGCGTGCGCAGCCCGAGGTGCTGCACCGCTACCTGGGCGTCTGAGGAGGACGGAACATGATTCTCGAAGTCGCGGACATCCGCATCCAGCCCGGCCAGCAGGCCGCCTTCGACGAGGCCATCGAACGCGGCCTGCGCACCGTCATCAGCCAGGCGCAAGGCTTCAAGGGCTGGAAGGTCAACAAGGGCGTCGAAAGCCCCGAGCGCTACCTGCTGATGATCTTCTGGGACACGCTGGAAGACCACACGGTGGGCTTCCGCAATGGACCGCTGTTCCCGCAGTGGCGCGCGATCGTCGGCCCGTTTTTCGCGGCGCCGCCGGTGGTCGAGCACTTCACGCTGCTGGGCAAGTCGGCGTGAGCATGTCGCGCGAAGCCGCCCTGCAAGCCGCGCTTGCGCACTTCGACAGCGGCGCCTTCGGCCGCGACCTGGCGCGGCGCGTGGCCATCCGCAGCGAAAGCCAGGACCCGGCCCAGGCTGCATCGCTGCGCGCCTATGTCGGCGACGAGCTGAGCTCATCGCTGGGCGCGCTGGGCTTCGACTGCCAGGTCTTCGACAACCCACTGCAAGGCACCGGCTGCGGGCCCTTCCTGATCGCCCGGCGGCAGGAGGACGCTGCCCTGCCCACCGTGCTGATGTACGGCCACGGTGACGTCATCCGCGGCCAGGACGGGGCGTGGACACGCGGCCAGGGCCCGTGGACACTGGCCGAGGACGGCGACCGGCTCTACGGCCGCGGCACGGCCGACAACAAGGGCCAGCACAGCATCAACATCGCCGCCCTGGCCGCGGTGCTGGCCGCACGCGGCGGCAGGCTCGGTTTCAATGCCGCCTGGCTGATCGAGACCGGCGAGGAGACCGGGTCGCCGGGGCTGGCCGAGTTCTGCGCGATGCAGCGCACTTTGCTTGCCGCCGACGCGCTGATCGCCTCCGACGGGCCGCGGCTGCGCGCCGACTTGCCGACGCTGTTCCTGGGCACGCGCGGCGTGGCCAACTTCGACCTGAACCTGCAGCTGCGTGACGGCGCGCACCATTCGGGCAACTGGGGCGGGCTGCTGCGCAATCCGGGCACGGTGCTGGCCTCGGCCATCGCCAGCCTGGTCGACGCGCGCGGCCGCATCCTGGTGCCGGGGCTGCGCCCGCCACCGATCCCGGCCAACGTGCGCGCGGCGCTGGCCGGGCTGCAGGTGGGCGGCGGGCCGGACGACCCGGCCATCGATGCCGACTGGGGCGAGGCGGACCAGAGCCCGATCGAGCGCGTGCTGGCCTGGAACGCGCTGGAGGTGCTGGCCATGCGCACCGGCAACCCGGACTTCCCGGTCAACGCCATCCCGGCACATGCCAAGGCGCACCTGCAGCTGCGTTTTGTGGTCGGCACCGACATCGCGCGGCTGCGCGAGCATGTGTGCACCCATCTGCGCGAGCACGGATTCGGCGACATCGAGGTCAGCGAACCGGTGGTCATGCAGGCAACGCGGCTCGACCCGGACAACGCCTGGGTGCGTTTTGCGCTGCAGTCCATCGAGCGCAGCACCGGCATCGCCCCGGCGCTGCTGCCCAACCTGGGCGGCTCGCTGCCCAACGATGTGTTCGCCGACGGCCTGGGCCTACCCACCGTGTGGGTGCCACACAGCTACCCGGCATGCTCGCAGCATGCGCCCGACGAGCACCTGCTCATGCCGGTGGTGCGCCAGGCGCTGCAGCTGATGACCGGGCTGTTCTGGGACCTGGGCGAGCAGGCGGCGCAGCTGCCGCGGCGCGCGCCCAGCCACTGAGCAATTCAGACGGGCACCGGGAAACGGCTGTCCATCAGCGGCGGCACGCTGGCCGCAAACAGCCAGGCCGCGAGCGCACGTTCACGGCCCACCACCGTATCCAGGAAGTCCTTGGCGCCGTGCATCGCGCCGAAGGTATCGAAGCCGGCCTCCAGGAAGGCCTGCAGCTCCGGCAGCCCGGCCAGCCGCGCGGGGGTGCGCATCAGGCGCAGGCTGTGGCGCAGCAGCGGGTTGCGGGTGTAGACATCCAGCGCATCGGCCACACGGCGCATCAGCACGATCTGCGCCTCCCGGTCGGCCGGGCGGCCGACCGCCTGCCAGGCGGCGATGTAGGCGGCCAGATCCACCGCCCCGGGCGGCACGACGCGGCCCATGGCGGTGTCCAGTTCCTCCGACAAGGCATGCAGTTCGCCCAGCGTCTGCACCGTCATCACGACCTCGCGCGGGAACAGGCGCACCAGCCCCGGCACCACGCGCTTGAACTGGGTGTCGCGCCGTGTGAAATCGACCGGCCCGTACAGCTCTTCCAGAAAGAAGCGCGTGGCGCGGGTGTAGCGCGGCTGGGCCAGCAGATCGGCATAGGTGTGCTGGAAGCGCTCGTGCTGGTAATGCTTGACCGCCTGCACACGCGCCTGCAGCGCGGCGTCGGCGGCACGCAGCGCGCGCTGCTCATCCACCCGTCGCAGCAACTCGAGAATGGCCTGGACCTGAGCATTCATGATGCATAGCCTACCAAGAGCCGGCCGCGGACCGTAGAGGCGGCGCTCCAGCGTCGCCCCACGCGGCGGAGGACAATTTGCGCCATGAGACTCGCTCGGCTGCTGCAGGCGCTGACGCTGCTGCTGGCGGGCGGCGTGCTCGGCGCCGTGGCGCTGTGGCTGCTCGCCGACGCGTCGGTGCTGCTGGTGCTGCTGGCACTGGGCATCGCGCTGCTGCACGTGCCGCTGATGGCGCTGGAATTCCTGCTGTTGCGCTGGATCAACCGCGGCGATGCGGCACCGCCGGCCTCGGCCCTGGAGTTGCTGCGCGCCTGGGCCGCCGAGGCACTGGGTGCGCTGCGTGTCTTCGGCTGGCAGCAACCGTGGCGCTGGCGCCGCTATGCCGACCACCTGCCGGCCGACGCCGCAGGCCGGCGCGGGCTGATCCTGGTGCACGGTTTCGTCTGCAACCGCGGGCTGTGGAACCCGTGGTGGCCGACGCTGCGCGCGGCCGGCATACCCTGCATCGCCGTCAACCTGGAGCCGGTGTTCGGCTCGATCGACCGCTATCCGGCGGTCATCGAGGCTGCAGTGCAGCGCATGACGCTGGCCACCGGCCGGCCGCCGCTGCTGGTGGCGCACAGCATGGGCGGGCTGGCGGTGCGCGCCTGGCTGCGCGAGCACGACGCCGACGCGCGCGTGCATGGCGTGGTGACGGTCGGCTCGCCGCACCATGGCACCTGGCTGGGGCGCTTCGGCCATGCGCCCAACGCGCAGCAGATGCGCTGGCAAAGCCGCTGGCTGCTGCAGCTGGCTGCGGCCGAGCCGGCGCAGCGCTACCGCCGCTTCACCTGCTTCTGGGGCCACTGCGACAACATCGTGTTCCCGGCCTCCACCGCCACGCTGCCCGGCGCCGACAACCGCCACCTGCGCGGCCATGCGCACGTGCACCTGCTGCGCCACCCGCAGGTGCTGGACACCGTGCTGCGGCGCCTGGCCGAGGACGAGTCTCAGCCGGCGGCGAATTCGCGCTCGCCGCTGAGCACCGAGCCGGCCTCGATCTCGGCCTGAGCGCGCACCTGCGCATACACCGGGGTGAAGTCCGGCGCGGTGGCGTCGAACAGTTGGTCGAAGGCGTCGATGACGAAGTAGGTGCTCTGGAAGCTGTCGATCTTGTAGCGCGTGCGCATCAGCCGCTGCAGGTCGAAGGCCACGCGCCGCGGTTCGGGACTGCGCACGCTGTGGCGCAGCTCGCCGGCCGAGGACAGGATGCCGGCGCCGTAGGCGCGCAGGCCCTGCTTTGTTGAGATCAGGCCGAACTCCACCGTATACCAGTACAGCCGCGCCAGCAGCTCGCAGGCGTCCAGCCGGCTGGCCTTGAGGCCGCCTTCGCCATAGGCCTGCATGTAGTCGGCGAAGACCGGGTTGAAGAGCAGCGGAACGTGGCCGTACAGGTCATGGAAGACGTCGGGCTCGACCACGTAGTCGAACTCCTCGGGCTTGCGCAGCCATTCGGTCACCGGGAACCTGCGCTGGGCCAGCAGCGCGAAGAAGGCTTCCTCCGGGATCAGCCCGGGCACCGCGACGATCTGCCAGCGCGTGGCCGGAAAGAGGCGCTGGTTGATGTCGTCGAAGCGCGGCACGCGGTCGGCCGGGCCCAGCTGCTGAACCGCCTGGATGAACTCGTCGCAGGCCAGCCCGGGCAGCTGCGCCGTCTGGCGCTGGTGCAGCCGCGCGTACAGCGCGTGTTGCTCCGGCGTGTACTGGTCCCAACGCTGCGCGCAGGTGTAGTCGCTGGCGGCGGACGCATAGTCGCCGCGTGGCGGCCGGTCGCCCACGCCGTAGGTGACCGGCGCGACGCCCTGGTTCAAGGCCTTGGCCGGGGCGTTCATTTGGCTGGCGCCGGGTCCTGCAGCACGCCGCGGCGCACCTGGTCGAGCTCGATGCTCTCGAACAGCGCGCGGAAGTTGCCTTCGCCGAAGCCTTCGTCGCCTTTGCGCTGGATGATCTCGAAGAAGATCGGGCCGATCACCGTCTGCGTGAAGATCTGCAGCAGCAACTCGTTGGGCGCACCCTGGTGCGTGGCGCCGTCGATCAGGATGCGCAGCCGCTTCAGCTCGGCCAGCTGCTCGCCGTGGTCGGGCAAGCGCTTGTCGACCAGGTCGTAGTAGGTCTCGATGGTGTCCTGGAAGGTCATGCCGCCGGCCTTCATGCCCTTCACCGTGGCGTAGATGTCGTGGGTGCCCAGGGCGATGTGCTGGATGCCTTCACCGTGGTACAGGTCCAGGTACTCGGCGATCTGGCTCTTGTCGTCGCTGCTTTCGTTGATGGGGATGCGGATCTTGCCGCAGGGGCTGGTCATGGCCTTGCTCTTCAGGCCGGTGAGCTTGCCCTCGATGTCGAAGTAGCGCACTTCCTTGAAGTTGAACAGCCGCTCGTAGAAGTCGGCCCATTCCTTCATGCGGCCGCGGTGCACGTTGTGCGTCAGGTGGTCGATATTGGTCAGGCCGTGGCCGGCCGGCACCGCCGCCGCGCCTTCGATCGGCACGAAGTCGACGTCGTAGATGCTGATGTTGCCGATGGCCCCCGGCGCGGCGCCGTCCTTGCCGTGCCAGCGGTCGACGAAATAGATCAGCGAATCGCCGATGCCCTTGATGGCCGGGATGTTCAGCTCCATCGGGCCGGTGTGGTGGTCGAAGCCCCAGGCGCCCAGTTCCAGCGCGCGCTCGTAGGCGGCGCGCGCGTCCTTCACGCGAAAGGCCATCGCGCACACGCTCGGGCCGTGCAAGCGCGCGAAGCGCTGCGCAAAGGAGTTCGGCTCGGCATTGATGATGAAGTTGACCTCGCCCTGCCGGTACAGCGTGACCTTCTTGTGGCGGTGCCGGGCGATGGCGGCAAAGCCCATCGTTTCGAACAGCCGGCCCAGCGCCTGCGGGTCGGGCGCGGCGTATTCGACGAACTCGAAGCCGTCGGTGCCCATCGGGTTGTCCCAGGGGGTGAATTGCATGTCTCGCTCCGGTTGGGTGGGGGTCCGCGGCCTTGATCTCGGTCAAGCCGTCGGCGCTGGGCGGCACTGTAGGGTGGCAAAGGCGCAGCTTTATTGCAAGTTGCACCGCGCAGCTGGCCGACAGCACAGGAAAACTGCAAAATCCGTTGAATGGGAGCCTTGAGCCAGCTCGATGCCATCGATCGACGCATCCTTCGTGCGCTGCAGGGCGATGGGCGCATGACCTACGACGTGCTGGCCGCGGCCGTCAGCCTGTCGCCTTCCGCGGTGCTGCGGCGGGTCAAGCGGCTGGAGGAAAGCGGCGTGATCGGCGCCTACGTGGCGCTGGTGGCGCCCGAGCGGGTCGGCCTGGGCCTGACGGCCTACCTGAACGTCCGCCTGGAAAAGCACTCCGAGGTGCAGAAGCGAAACCCGATGGACCTGTTCCGCGCGGCGGTGCAGACCTGGCCCGAGGTGGTGGAATGCGCCGCGCTGACCGGCGAGATGGACTACCTGCTGCGCGTGGTGGTGATGGACATGGCGCACTACTCGCGCTTTGTCATGGACACCCTGCTCAAGCACCCGAGCGTGCAGGACTGCAAGACCAGCTTCGTGCTCGATCGGGTGAAGAACACCACGGCCGTGCCGGTATGACCGACACGGCCGCTGCCGCGGCAGCTCAGGCGTTGCCGAGCTGGATCAGCTTGTTGATCTGCGCCGGCGTCGGGGCGGGCCAACCGGCTTCCTTGGCCACGCGCAGGATGGCCTCGTTGGTGTCGAAGTAGACCTGCCAGTAGTGATCGGTGTGGCAGTAGGGACGCACCGAGATCACCGTGCCGACGAGGTTGATGTCGAGCACGTTGACTTCCGGCGCGGGGTTCTGCACCACGTTGGGGATGGCCGCCACCGCCGCCTTGAAGCGCGCGATCGCGTCCAACGCGTCAACGCTGCCGGCCAGTTGTGCGGTGCGTTCGACGCGCCGCGCCGGCGTGGACGAGAAGTTCTGGATCACGTCGCCGAAGACCTTGCCGTTGCCGATCAGCGTCACGACGTTGTCCGGCGTGATGATGGTGGTGGCGAACAGGCCCAGCTCCTTGACCGTGCCGACCAGGCCGCCGATACCGACGAAATCGCCCACCTTGAAGGGTCGCAGCACCAGCATGAAGGCACCGGCCGCAAAGTTGCCGAGCATGCCGCTCCAGGCCACGCCGATGGCCACGCCCGCGCCGGCGATCAGTGCCGCGAAGCTGGTGGTTTGGATGCCGAAGTAGCCCAGGATGCCAAGCACCAAGGCGATGTTCAGCATCACCGCGACGATCGAGCCCAGGTACTTGGTCAGCGTCGGGTCGACATGGTTGCGGCCCATGGCCGCCTGCATCAGGTCGACAACGCGGCCGATCAGCCAGCGTCCGATGATCCAGAAGGCGATCGCGGCCAGGATCTTGATGCCCAGTTCGGTGGCCGTGGTGCTTAGAAAGTTCTGGATGCTCTGCATGTCCATGGGATGGGGTCCTCCTGTGAATGGTTCGGTCGCGGCGCGCCGCCGCGCGACGATGATGTTGTCGGGCCATTATCGACGCAGCGCGGCCTGCACCGGCGACCGGCGAGCGCCTCATGGTCCTCGGTAGATCGTCCGCCCTTCCTTGGACGCCTCGACGGCCTTGATGTTCTTGATCTGCATCGGCAGCACGCTCAGCGGGTTGGCGCTCAGTCGTTGTGCGGGTGTGCGAGCAGCGTCGTGAGGTTGGATGCGATCGCGCGCCCGAGCTCGGCCTTGTTTTGCGGAATCATTGCCACAGGAAGGCTCACTTCCGTTGCCTGCGCCGACCGTTGCGCTGCCTTCGGCATCCGGCGGGGCACCGGTTGCACGCGACCTTCGAGCATCGTGCCCCACACCGTGATGTCCTTCAGCCGATCGGGCGCAACCGCATGCGGGCTGCGCTCGAGCACCGTGAGATTCGCGTCCTTGCCCACCTCGATCGAGCCCAGCTTCTTCTCCATCCGGATCGAGTACGCGGCGTCGATGGTGATGGCCTTCAGTGCCACGGCGAGTGACACCTTGTGCCGTAGGCCGGCGACCGGCCCCTCCGCGGTGACGCGGTTGACCGCCGCCCAGACCAGTTGCATGGGCTTGGCCGGCGCCATCGGCATGTCGGAGTGGAAGGACAACGATCCAGCGCTGGCGACGACGTCACCCAGCGGCACTATGTTCGCGGCGCGCTCGGGCCCGATGCCGAGCTGGGCGTAGCGGCCGGCCAGGGCCGTGACGTAGTACGGGTTGGCGCTGACGATGCCGCCCAGCTCGATCCAGCGCCGGACCTGCTCCGGTGTCGCGAAACCGAAATGAACCAGCACGGAGCGATGGTCCTGCCGCGGGGCACGCTGCATCGCCTTGTCGAGCGCGCCGAGCAGCACCTCCATGCCGGCGTCGCCATTGTTGTGCACGTGGATCTGGCAGCTGGCGTCCCAGTAGGTCTGGAACATGAAGTCGAAGGCCGGTGGGTCGGTGATCCAGGCCCCGCGGTGGCCGTCCGTGTAGCCGTCCTTCATCTGCATCAGCTGGCTGTAGATCGCGCCATCGGTGAACAGCTTGACCTGGTTGGGCAGGTACCAGGTGCGGCCTTTGCCCCAGTTCTCGACCTTGCGGGTCTCGGCCAGCAGCCGCGCCGGGTCGTTGGGCTGGATCGCGTGGAAGCTCTTGCTGTCGCCGATGAAACAGTGGTTGAACGGCGTCGCGTCGTCCGAGTAGACGGCGTTGATCGCATCCTGCAGCGGCTTCGAAAGGAAGCCGCCGGGCTCGCAGGCGAGCGTGATGCCGTGGCGGTGGTAGTAGCGCTTGGTGAATTCGAGCCCATTGCGGAACTGCTCGGCCGAAGCCAGGTGCGGCGTGATGTTCGGCAGGATCGCCATGCCGCCCTGCTCGAAGAAGTGGCCCTTGGCCAGGTCCAGCTGCTCCTGCGCGCTCTTGCCGAAGCTCTTGACCAGCGCCTCGTCGATCTTCATGAGCCTGAGCGCCGCGCTGTTCAGGAAGAACTCATGGGCCGAGCGGTGCCAGACGATGACCGGGAAGCCGGGCGCCAGCTTGTCCAGCATCGCGCGGTTCATCGCGCCGTGAAAGTAGTGGTGGTAGCCCCAGGTGATGAGCGGCCTGGAAGGGTCCTTGTGCGCGGCGATCGCGGCGCGCAGCCTGGCCTGGTAGGTCTTCTCGTCGCGCACCGCCGGCGAGAAGCCGTCGACCGCGTCCCAGTCCTCGATCGAAATGACCCGGGTGTTCATCGTCAGCGCCGCCAGCACCGGGTGCACGTGCTGCTCGATGAAGCCCGCGATCACCACCTCGTCCTTGAAGCTCGGGTCGAGCCGCGCGCCTGGGCCCGCTACCACCTCGACTTCGGCACGCGTGCCGACCGCCAGGAACTTGCCGTCCTTGACCGCGATCGCATCGGCCCGTGGCTGCTTCGGGTTCATGGTGATGAACTCGCGTGCGGTATAGATCACGGCCGGCCCGGGTTGCGCGAGCGAGCCTGCGAAATCCTGCATCGAGCTCGTCTGCGCGGTCACGCTGGCAGACCCGAGCACGGACAGCGCGGCCGCGGCGAGAGTGAAGAGCGCGCGCGCTCTCCGGGTGGGTTCACGGTCGTCGGGCATGGTCCTGTCCCCCTTTCGGAGTCGGGCATCGAGATGGGCGCTTCACTTCGCCTGGAAGATGGTCTTGCCGTCCTTGAGGGTCTCGACGACCTTGATGTCCTTGATGGCCATCGGCTCGACCTTGATCGGGTTTCTGTCGAGGATGACCAGATCGGCCCGCTTGCCCGGCTCCAGCGAACCCTTGGACGCCTGCTCGCCATATTGCAGCGCCACGTTGATCGTCTGCGCCTTCAGCGCCTCCAGCGGAGTGATGCGCTGATCGGCGCCGATCACCGCGCCGCCACGCGAGATGCGGTTCACGGCCGACCACATCATGAACATCGGGTCGAGCGGCGCGACCACGAAGTCGGTGTGGTTGGTCGGCACCAGGCCCTTGTCGATGGCGTCGCGCATCGGGCTGAGGTACATCGCCTGCGCCGGGCCGCGGTTGGCGATGTGCGCCTCGGCGAAATAGTAGGTGTGCAGCGTGTAGAACGACGGCCGGATCTTGTACTGCACGTACTTGTCCAGCTGGTCCTTGCGCACGAACTGCGAATGGATCATCGTGACCTGGCGGTCCTTGCCCAGGTCGCCGGCGGCGGCAGCCTCGTGGGCGCGCAGGAACGCGTCGATGGCGCCGTCGCCGTTGGCGTGCAGGTTCAGCGGCACACCCATGTCGTAGACCACCTTCACGGCCTTCGTCACCACCGGCTCGGGGAAGGTCAGTTCACCCTTCCAGTTCTTCTCGCCGCCCGGACCGCCGGTGAGGTAGGGCGTGGTGAAGAACGCCGTCTTGCCCTGCGGCGAGCCGTCGATGGTGATCTTCACGCCGCCGATCTTCAGCCCGTTCTCGTAACGTCCCCAGGTGTCCTTCGGGTACCTGGCCAGCACCTTCTCCAGGTCGGTGATGAACGGGTAGGCGATGACGTCGATCAGCGTCGCGCCGCCAGCGGCGGCGCGCTTCATCAACTCCAGGTCGGCCAGGTGCGTCGCGCCTTCGTGCGCGGTGGTCACGCCGTACTGTGCGTACAGCCGCTGCCCGGCCTTGGACCACTCGACCTCCTGCGCCGGCGTCGGCTGCGGCAGCGACGCGAAGATCGGCAGATAGGCCGTCTCCATGATCAGGCCCCAGGGCTCCTGCGTGCCCGGCTTGCGCACGATCACGCCACCCGGCGGTGTCTTGGTCTGGGCCGAGAGGCCCCACTTCTTCATCGCGGCGGAGTTGAGCACCGCGCCATGCATCGACACGTGGCCGACCAACACCGGGTGGTCGGGCAAGGCCTTGTCCAGGTCGCCGCGGTTGAGCTGCCGGCCCTTGGGCATGACGTTTTCGTCGTAACCGTAGGCCTGGATGACCTCGCCCTTGGGAATCTTGTTCGCATCACGGAACTTCACCAGTTCGGCGACGATGCTGTCCACGTCCTTGCCCGGGCCGGCCGGCGGCGCATAGACGTTGACCTGGTTGGCCACGGTCAGCGAGCTGATGTAGTGGCTGTGCGCGTCCAGGAAGCCGGGCAGCAGCGCCTTGCCGCCGAGGTCCACGACCTTTGTACTCGCGCCCTTGTGCGCCTTCTCGACCTCGGCGCGCGTGCCGACCGCGACGATCTTGCCTTCCTTGACGGCCAGCGCCTCAGCGCTCGGCTGCCGGTCGTTGATGGTGACGATGTCGCCGCCGGCATAGATCGTGTCGGCCGCGGCCTTCGGCTCGGGCGTGCTGCATGCGGCAACGATCGCCACGGCGACGGCGCCGGCCAGCAGGGTGGACTTCATTTATGGCTCCTTGGTTTCAAGCGAAGGCCGGACGCTGCGTTCAGCGTGGGAACAGCAGCGTCACGACAAAGCGGAATCCCCAGCCGTGTGGACCGCCTTCCGGTCCGTCGGCCCAGTAACGCACGCCGCCGCCCACGCTGACCAACTGGTCGCCGACCTTCGTCACCTTGGAGACGACCGCGTTGACCGGCACGGCCCACTGGCTGCGTTCCCAGTCGTAGGTGCTTTCCGTGTTGAGAGCGAACGACCACGCGGTCGGCGTGGTGTAGCTGACGAAGGGCTGAAGGAAGGTGGCGTTCACGTCCTGCTGGCCGCTGCCGGCGAACGACCAGATGTGGTTGGCGAGCAGCCCATAGGTCCACGGTCCATCCTGCTTGAGCGCCACACCGGTCGGGCCCGTACCCCACTTCTTGACCGACAGCAGATCGTCCGACCCGGTCGGCAGCAGCAGCACCGGCCCTGCGCCCCAGATCCAGCCGCCGGCCGTCGGCGCCTTCGGCGAGAAGAACACGCTCTGCACGATGTCGCCGATGCCCGACTGGCTGCCCGCACCGGGGTAGATCTCGTCCTGCCAGACCACCGGCAGGATGGTGCGCGAGATCAGGTTCCACTGCGCGTTGAGATCGACCGGCAGCACCGGCTGGATGTTGAGCTGCCAGCGGTCGCCGCCGCGCGCCGCACCGATGTCCTGGTTGTAGTTGAGCTGGAACGGCACGCTGATCAGCGCCGCCACGGGATTGGCGAGCTTCTTGGCGAGTTCCTCGGCGCTGGACGCGGCCGCACCGCGGGTGGCCGTGACGGTGTCCTGTGCGCGCGCGACGCCGGCCCACCCGAACAGCAGCACGCTGCCGAGGGCCAGCACGGCCGAAGCCGGCCGAGCCCGGGTGTGAATCGACATGGCATCTCCCCTGTCATCGACGTGCTGCGGGCCCGGCGGTCGGGTGCCTTGCGCGGCGCGCCGCAGTCTTGCACTGCGGCCCCGTCCCGTCCAATGCCGTTGGCGCAGGCAGTGATACGCTGCACGCATGAGCCCGCCCGGCCGCCCGAAGGGCGAATTCCGTAGTGCGCAGCGCGAAGGTACCCTAGTGACCATCGAGCTGCGCCTGATCCGCCATGCGCTGGCGGTCGGGCGTTACGGCAATTTCGCGCGTGCGGCCGAAGCCCTGCACCTGACGCAGCCGAGCCTGTCGCGCAGCATCGCGGCGCTCGAGGGCGCCTTGGGGGTGGCGCTGTTCGACCGCACGGCCAAGGGCGTGACGCCGACGCCGTCCGGCCGCGTCTTGCTGCAGCGCGGCCAGGAAATGCTCGAGCGCGAAGCGGCGATGCGGCGCGAGATCGGGCAGCTCGAAGGGCTCGAGCTGGGCACGCTGGTCATCGCCGCCGGCCCTTACCCGGCCGAGTCGCAGGTGGCCGAAGCCGTCGCCCGCGTGGCCCGCGCGCACCCCGGGCTGCGCATCGAATGCCGTGCGCTCGACACCCCGCAGGTGGTGCGCGACGTGCTGACCGAGTGCGCCGATGTCGGTATCACCAGCGTCGATGGCCTCGAGCACGAACCGCGGCTCGTCATCGAGCCGCTGCCGCAACGGCGAGCCTACATCGCCTGCCGTCCCGGGCACCCGCTGACGCACGAGCCGACGCTGACCCTGCAGCGGGTGTTTCGGTTTCCGCTGGTGTCGACCCTGCTGCGTGGCGCGCAAGCCGCCGCCGCCGCCGGCCGCGGCGGCAGCGCAGACGAAGGCGACTACGTGCCGCAGGTGCTGGTCAATTCGGTGACGGCGGCGAAGGTCATCGCCCGCGGCAGCGACCTGCTGGTGCCGGGCACGGCCGCCACCCTGGCCGACGAGGTGGCGGCCGGCCGGCTGGTGATCCTGGATGTCGACGCGCCGGCCCTGCGCACCCGCTACGGCCTGTTCTACCTGCGCGAACGGGCCTTGGCGCCGGCCGCGCGCGTCTTCGTCGATGCCCTGCACCGCGTCGAGGCCGAACCGGTGGCCGAGTTGACTGCACCCACAGCCGTGCATCGCACCGCATGAACGCCGCAGACTCGGCGGCCCAGAGCCCGAACCCGCGCCTCAGCCGTCGATGTCGCGCAGCAATTGCAGCGTCGGACCTTCGCCCAAGTTGAGCAGCGCGGCAATGTCGCTCACGTCGTCGGGCAAGGCGGCGTTGTCCCAGCCGCGGGCAGTGTGCCGGGCCAGGCGCACGGCCAGCTGCACGTTGCGCACCTGGGCGGTTTCGGCATGGCGCTCGTCGTTGATGCGCACCAGCAGCTCGGGCAGATGCCAGGCGCGCATCAGCGCCTGCTGCAGGTCGTGCAGCTCGACATGCAGCACTTCCCGCTGGATGGCGGCCGAGCGCAGCGCCGGGTCCAGCTGCTGCCGCTGGGCGATCTGCAGAGCCAGCGCCGGCGCATGCAGCCACAGCAGCATCTCGGCAAAGTCGTGCAGCAACGCCGCGGCGTGGATCACCTGGGCGTCGTGGTCCAGGCGGTGCACCGCAAAAGCAAGGGCAAAGGCCGCGCTGCGGTGGGCGCGCTTCAGCACCTCGCCCAGGCCCTGCAGCGCCTCGGGGTGGCCGCCAAGGACCGCGTCCACCGTGGTCTGCGGCCCGAAGGCACGGAAGAAGGGCGAGATGCCCAGCAGCACCAGCGCGGCGGTCACCGTCTCCGGGTCGGTGGTGCTGCGCCGCGAGCGCACGCCGGCCACGTGCGCCATCAGCTTCAGGCTCATCAGCGGGTCGGCCGAGACGGTCTCGGCCAGCAGGTGCGCGTCGACCGCGTCCTCGTTGGCGCGGTAGGCTTCCAGCCGCTCGGCGGTGTCGGCCAGCACCGGCAGCGGCGCGGCCAGGAAATGGGCGGTCCAGGCCTGCAGGTCAGGCAACGCGCGGGTGATCGGAGGCGGCGGGGCGCGGCACATCGGCCCTCCTGTGGGCGGCGGTACGTGCACGGTTTATCGGCTGTGCCGGCGCCGGCTTGAGCCACCGCTACAGCTCCAGCATCAACCCGTCGCGGGCATCCACCTTGCCTTCCAGCAGGTCCAGGCAGGCCTGCTGCACCGCGGCAGCACCCCGTGCACTGCGCACGCGCAGCCAAGGCGTGGCCGGGTCGTTCACCGGCTTCATGAAGGCCGCCCAGGCCGTGGCCATGCGCCGCTGCAGTTCGCCCGGACCCCAGCCCTCGGGGGGTGCGGCGCTGCGCTTGGCAATCTGCGCCGGCGCGAAGAACAACGTCGGCCGCGGCCCGGGCAGGTCGCGGCCGCCACCCAGTTCGTCCCAGTGCGTGCCGCCGACCGAGCAGCTGTAGCGCAGCGCATCGCCGAAGTGCTCGTGGACTGAACGGCGCAGCCCGGCATTGCCGGCAAAGTCGACGTACACCGACGGCACGCTGCCGTCCATCGTGCCCAGCGTGTCGTAGGTGCGCACCTCGTCGTAGCAGCCGAGCGAGCGGCAGAACTCCAGGTTGCCCGCCGAGGTCAGGCCGACGATGCGCGGCGCACCCGCCTGACCGCGGCGCAGCGACAGGCAGAAGGCGGTGCCGAAGGCCGTCTTGCTGGACGCGCTGGACAGCAGCACCTGCCGCGCGCCAAAGCATTGCGCCTCGGACAGAAAGTCGTCGATCAGGAACGAGGTGATGAACAGCGGCTTCAGCAGCGCCTGCTGCGCCTCCTGCGAAGCGACATAGCCCGGGTCGGCGTCGCAGCGCTGGATCTGGTTGTACACGGCCGGCAACGCGGCGCGGTGCGCAGCCCCGTCAACGAAGCCGTGCCTGCCGACACGTGCCGGCTGCACCACCAGATAGCGACCCATCGGCCAGTAGCCGTAGCAGCGCTCGCCGACGGTCACGCCCTCGGCGTGCGACTCCACTACGTCCGCGAAGCCCCACACCGGGATGTGGCCCCAGGCGGCGTCGCCAGTGGGAAAGAACTCCCAGTACTTCATGGACTCGCCGAAGGCTGCATAGGTGATGTTGTTCGAAGTCAGCGCAAAGTGGTCGATGCGCAGCCGCGCCTCGCCCTCGGCCAGCGGCCGAGCGTCGGGTGCATCGGGGTCGCTCACGAGTCGCGAGACGCGCAGGTTGCTGCGCTGCACCTGGAAGCGCTGGGCGGCGGTGTGGTTCATGCTTCGTCTCGGCACTTGTGCGGTGCGGCGCCGAGTATGCAGCAGCGCCTTTGCCCCATCCGCAGCATCGACCTAAGATGCGTGGGCATGAGCCTGCCCACCGCCCCGCCATGCTTGCCCGACGGCACCGTGCTGCCAGCGCTGGGGCTGGGCACCTGGCGCATGGGCGAGAGCCGTGCCACCCATGCGGCCGAACTGGCGGCCCTGCGCCTGGCCCTGGACATCGGCTACCGCGTCTTCGACACCGCCGAGATGTATGCCGAAGGCGGGGCCGAAACGCTGCTCGGCGAAGCGCTGGCCGGCGTGCCGCGCGAGCAGGTGTTCGTGGTGTCCAAGGTCTACCCGCACAACGCGAGCGCCGGGGGCGTGGTGGTGGCCTGCGAGCGCAGCCTGCGTCGCCTGAGCCTGGAGCACATCGACCTGTACCTGCTGCACTGGCGCGGCGCGGTGCCGCTGCGCGACACGGTCAAGGGCTTCGAGCAGCTGCGCTCGCGCGGCCTGATCCGCCACTGGGGCGTGAGCAACTTCGACCTGGCCGACATGCACGAGCTGATGCAGCTGCCCGGCGGCGCGGCCTGTGCCAGCAACCAGGTGTGGTATTCGCTGGCGCAGCGCGGCGTCGAGTTCGACCTGCTGCCCTGGATGCGCCAGCGGCAGATGCCGCTGATGGCCTATTCGCCTATCGACCAGGGCGCGCTGGCCGGGCACGCTGGATTGAAGCGCCTGGCCAGCAGCCTGGGCGCGACACCGTCGCAGCTGGCACTGGCGCGGCTGCTCGCCGAGCCCGGGGTGATGGCGATTCCGAAATCATCCGACCCGGCCAGGTTGCGCGAGAACCTGGGCGCCTGCGCGCTGAACATGGACGGGGCGCTGCGCCAGCAGATCGACGCGCTGTTTCCGCCACCACGACGCAAGCAGCCGCTGGCGATCGGCTGAACCCGATGGATGCGCTGCGTCGCCACTGGAGCCTGGCGCTGCTGGCCCTGGGGTTGCCCGCGGCCCGGGCGCAGGCCCCGGCCCGGCAATCAACGGTGGGCATCCTGCAGAGCTGGCCGCCAACGGCCTTCGTCGACCGGCTGGCCGCCTTCAAGAGCGGGCTGCGCGAACTGGGCCTGGAAGCGGGCCGCCACCTGCGCTTCGAGATGCGCTCGGCCCAGGGCCGGGTGGCCGAACTGGGCCGGCTGGCGCAGGAGCTGGTGGACCTGAAGGTCGACCTGATCTTCGCCGCCACCACCGCGGCGGCGGTGGCAGCTCATGCGCGCACGCGCGAGATCCCGATCGTCATCGCGGTGGCTGCGGATCCGGTGGGCACCGGGCTGGCCGCCAGCCTGGCCCGCCCGGGCGGCAACGTCACCGGCATGACCTCGAACAACGTCGAGCTCGCGCCGCGTCGGCTGCAACTGCTGCGCGAGATCGCCGGCAGCGGCGCGACGCGGGCGGCCTTGCTCTATGCGACCAACGACGCGTCCAACCCGCTTGCCTTGCGCCTGGCCCAGGACGCTGCGCGCCGGATGCAGATCGGACTCCGCCCCTTCGGCCTGACCCGGGCGGAGGAGCTCGAAGGCGCATTTGCGGCGATGCAGTCCGAACGGATCGAGATGCTGATGGTGGCGGCCGGTGCACTCGCCGACTCCAGCGCCCGCACCATCGTCGACCTGGCTGCACAAGCCCGGCTGCCGGCCATGTACGGTGCGCCGGAGTTTGTCGACGCCGGCGGGCTGATGTCGTACTCGACCGACTTCGTCGCCAGCTTCCGCGCCGCCGCCGGCTATGTGGAGCGGATCCTGAAGGGTGCGCGCCCGGCCGATCTGCCGATCGAGCAGGCCAGCAAATACCTGCTGGTCTTCAACGCGCGCACCGCCCGCGCCCTGGGCCTGAACCTGCCCGCGTCATTGCAGATGCAGATCGACCGCATCGTCGAATGACGCTGGCGCGGCCCGCGCCCTTGCCCGGCTACTCCGAAGGGGCCGGCGCCTGCGCCGGCTTGGCCGGGTAGCGCAGGCTCAGCCACATGGTCGTGGCCAGGATCGCGACCACCACACCGAGCGACACGCCCACCGGCACCTTGACCAGGTCGATCAGCATCATCTTCGTGCCGATGAACACCAGGATCACCGCCAGGCCGTAGCTCAGCAGGTGGAACTTGGACGCCACCGCGGCGAGCAGGAAGTACATCGCGCGCAGGCCGAGGATGGCGAACACGTTGCTGGTGAGCACGATGAAGGGATCGGTGGTGATGGCGAAGATGGCCGGGATCGAATCGACCGCGAAAATCACGTCGGTCAGCCCGACCAGCGCGATCACCAGCAGCAGCGGCGTGGCGATGCGCTTGCCGTTCTCGACGGTGAAGAAGCGCTCGCCGTCGAAGGACTTGCTGACCGGCAGCACCCGGCGCAGCAGTTTCAGCGCCGGGTTGCTCTCCAGGTCGGGCTCCTGGCCGGCGGCCCACCACATCTTGATGCCGGTGGCCAGCAGGAAGGCGCCGAACAGGTACAGCACCCAGTGGAACTCGGCGATCAGCCAGCTGCCCAGCAGGATCATCACCGTGCGCAGCACGATGGCGCCGATGATGCCGATCATCAGCACGCGCTTCTGGAAGGCCGGCGGCACCGCGAAATAGGTGAAGATCAGCAGGAAGACGAAGATGTTGTCCACCGCCAGGCTCTTCTCGATGAGATAGCCGGTGAGGAACTCCATGCTCTTCTCGTTGGCCAAGGCGGTGCCGTGGTCCTGCGCCACGGCCCACCAGAACAGGCCGTTGAAGGCGAAGCTGGCCATGACCCAGACGATCGACCAGTTCAGCGCCTCCTTCACGCCCACCTCGTGGGCGCCCTGCTTCTTGAGCACGACGAAGTCGACGAACAGGGCGGCGAGCACGGCCGCGACAAAAAACATCCAAAGCCAGATCGGCGCGATGGTGTCCATGGACACTCCCGTAGAGAGGGGTTGAGGTTCGCGCCGAAAGGTCTTGCTGAAAACCGAGGTTCTCTGCGGGCCCGGGCTGCCGGCGGGCGCCGGAAGCCGTATTGACGGGGTCCGCGGCGGTGGGGAACCGCCCGCTACTCCCCTCTCGACGGATGCAATTGTGCCGGGCCGTGCAAGGCCCCGTGCCATCTGGGGAATTGCATTCATGGCCGTGGCGCCGATGCAAGCCAGCGCGCAGCCGCCGCTTCCTGTTCAGCGGCGATCGATGATTCGGTACATCAACCAGGCTGCCATCTCGCGCAGGGCCAGGTAAGAGATGCGCAGGGCGTCGCCGCTGGGCACCAGGTCGGTCCATTCGAATGCGCCATCCGTGTAGCCGAAGTAGCCGGTGGGCGCAGGCACCACCTGCATGCCGGCGCGCTCGAAGGCGCGCTGCGCGCGTGGCATATGAAAGGCGCTGGTCACGAGCACGACGCGGCGGATGCCTTCTGCTTGCAGCAGTACAGCAGCCTCGCGCGCGTTGCCTGCGGTCGTGCGCGCCTGCTCGTCGGTCCAGCGCACGGCCACGCCGAACTCCTCGATCAAGGCGTCACGCATCATCGCGGCCTCGCCGGGGCGGCCCTCGTCCGGCGCGGCGCCGGTGACCAGCAGCGGCAGCCCGATGCGCTTGGCCAGCCAGGCGCCGTAGCGCACGCGCTGCAGCGTGAACAGGTTGACCGTGTGACCGCCCCACTCGGCCGCGCCACGCGACACGCCGCCGGCCAGGATGACGATCGCCTGCGCGTCGCCCGCCGCAACCAGCGGCGGCGGTTCAAGCCGGGTCATCAGCGAATAGGCCGTCACCGGCAGGCTCAGCAGAAGCAGCGCGGCCAGGCTGAAGCCGGTCAAGGCGTTGCCCATAGTGGGGCGCGTGCGCCTCAGCACCAGCCCCAGCAGCCCAAGCAAGATCAGCGAGCTCGGGGGCACGATCACGGCCCCGATGAGATAAGTGAGACTCAATCCTCGTCGTGCACCTTGTGCTGCGAGACCAGCTGCTGCTGCACCGTCGGCGGCACCGCCTCGTAGTGCGACAGCGCGATGGTGTAGCGGCCCTGGCCGCTGGTCATTGCGTTCAACCGCGACTGGTAGCCCGACAGCTCGGACATCGGCACCTGGCCGCGCACCACCATCGTCGCTGCGGCGCCGTTGTGCGTGCCGTTGACCTGGCCGCGCTTGGACGACAGGTCACCGGTGATGTCACCCATCGCATGGTCGGGCGCGCTGATCTCGATGTGCACGATCGGCTCCAGCACGATCGGCCGGGCCGCGCGGATGGCCTCGACGAAGGCCTTGCGAGCGGCGGTGACGAAGGCGATCTCCTTGCTGTCCACGCTGTGGTGCTTGCCGTCATAGACGATGACCTTGACGTCGACCACCGGATAGCCGGCGATCGCACCGCTTTGCAGCACCTCGCGCACGCCCTTTTCCACCGCCGGCATGAGCTGGCCCGGGATGGTGCCGCCCCTGACGGCGTCGACGAACTCGAAGCCGCCGCCGCGCGGCAGCGGCTCGATGCGCAGGAAGACCTCGCCGAACTGGCCAGCACCGCCGCTCTGCTTCTTGTGGCGGTGGTGGCCTTCCGCATGGGCGGTGACGCTCTCGCGGTAGGCGATGCGCGGCGGGCGCGTGTCGACCTCGAACTTGTAGACCTCGCGCAGCCGCTCGAGCAGCATGCGCAGGTGCAGTTCGCCCAGGCCGCAGAGCACGGTCTCGTTGGTGGCGGCCAGGTGCTCGACCTTCAGGCACGGGTCCTCGGCCACCAGCTTGCTCAGGATCTCCCACATGCGCTGCTCGTCGCCATGGCGCTTCGGGCTGATGGCCAGGCCGTGCACCGGCACCGGGAAGTCCAGCGGCTTCAGGTGGATGTGCTCGTCCTCGGCAGCATCGTGCAGCACCGCGTCGAAATGCAGTTCGTCCACCTTGGCCACGGCGACGATGTCGCCGGGGTAGGCATGCGGCACCTCGATGTTCTCCTTGCCCTGCAGCATGAACAGGTGCGACACCTTGAAGGGCTTGCGGGCATGGCCGACATAGAGTTGGCCGCCCTGCGACACCGTGCCCTGGTGCACGCGGAAGATGCCGAGCTTGCCGACGAAGGGGTCGGCGGTGATCTTGAAGACATGCGCCAGCACATGCTTGGCCGGGTCGGGTTCGGCATGCATCAGCTGCGCGTCGGCGCCCTCGCCGTTGAGGAAATCCGGCGCATTGCCCTCGCCGGGGTGGGGCATCAGCTTGACGATCACCTCCAGCAACTCGGCCACGCCGGCGCCGCTCTTGGCCGACACGAAGCACACCGGGATCAGGTGGCCTTCGCGCAGCGCCTGCTCCAGCGGTGCGTGCAGCTCGGCGGCGTCGATGTCGCCGTCGTTGAGGTAGCGGTCGACGAAGTCGGCATCGACCTCGACCACCTGCTCCACCAGCGCGCGGTGCGCGGCATCGACGGCGCCGAAATCGCTGTGGCCTTCGCGGTTGTAGAAGCAGTCCAACACCTTGGTGCCGCCGCTGGTCTTGTCAGTCAGGGGCAGGTTCACCGGCAGGCACTCCTTGCCGAAGGTGGCCTGGATCTGCGCCAGCAGCCCGGCCAGGTCCACGCCCGCGGCGTCGATCTTGTTGACGATGATCAGCCGGTCGAGCTGGCGCTGCGCGGCGTACTCCATCATGCGCACGGCCATCGGCTCGATGCCGTTGACCGCGCTGATCACCACCGCCGCAGTCTCCACCGCCTCCAGCGCCGGCAGCGACTGGCCGACGAAATCCGGCGCACCCGGCGTGTCGATGAAGTGCACGCGCGTGCCGGCATGGCGCAGGTGCATCACGGCGGCGTTCAGCGAATGCTGCATGCGCCGCTCCAGCGGGTCGAAATCGCTGACCGTGCTGCCACGGTCCAGCGAACCCGGCGCGGCGATCATGCCGGCGCGGTGCAGCAAGGCCTCGGCCAGGCTGGTCTTGCCGGCGGCGGCCGGGCCGACCAGCGCCAGCGTTCGGATCTGGCTGACGGCATCGGCGCCTGAGGCGGCGCCGTTCGAGGATGGGCTGGGCATCGCGATCTCCTGGGGCATCTGGGCACCCGTCGGCCCGACTGTACTAGGGCGCCGCCGGGTGGCGCGCTCGCCGCGCTCTGCTAGGCTGGTTGTCTTTGCGATGGAGCAAGGGCCATGCAGATCCACGAGCTTGACGGCTGCGCGCTGAGCGATGCGCTGCACCGGCGCGAGCTGTCCTGCCGCGAGCTGATGCGCGCCACGCTGGCACGCATCGACGCGCTGAACCCGAAGGTCAATGCGCTGGTCGGCCTGCTGCCGCACGAGGGCCTGCTGGCCCAGGCGGACGAGCGCGACGCGATGCTGGCGCAGGGCCGCAGCATGGGCTGGATGCACGGCTTCCCGATGGCGATCAAGGAGCTGTCGCCGGTGGACGGGCTGCCGCTGAGCATGGGCTCCCCGCTGCTGGCCGGGCAGATCGCGCCACACGACTCGCTGATGGTGGCACGCATGAAGGCGGCCGGCGGCATCGTCATCGGCAAGAGCAACGTGCCCGAGTTCGGCCTGGGCTCGCACAGCTACAACCCAGTATTCGGCACCACGCTGAACCCCTGGGACACGACGCGCAGCGCCGGCGGCTCCAGCGGCGGCGCGGCGGTGTCGCTGGCGCTGCGCCTGCAGCCGGTGGCCGACGGCAGCGACATGATGGGCTCGCTGCGCAACCCGGCGGCATGGAACAACGTCTTCGGCCTGCGCCCGGCCCAGGGCCGCGTGCCCTACAACCCGCATGCCGGCGACGGCTACGTGGCGCAACTCGGCACCGAAGGCCCGATGGGCCGCACGGTGCGCGACGTGGCCCGGCTGCTGTCGGTACAGGCGGGTTACGACGCACGCCAGCCGCTGTCCATCGCCCAGGACGGCCGCGCTTTCGCGCAGCCGCTGCAGCCGGCCGCCCGCGGCCTGCGCATCGGCTGGCTGTCCGACCTGGGGGGCCACCTGCCCTTCGAGCCCGGCATCCTGCCGCTGTGCGAGTCCGCGCTGCAGCGCTTCGAGGCATTGGGCGCGGTGGTCGAGCCGACCCGCCTGGGCTATTCCTGCGACGAGGTCTGGCAGACCTGGCTGACCTGGCGCCGCTTCCTCGTCGCCGGCACGCTGGGCCCGCTGGGCGCCGACCCGAAGAAGCATGCGCAACTGAAGCCCGAGGCGCAGTGGGAATACGACCAGGGGCAGGACCTGAGCGGCCCGCAGGTGTATGCGGCCAGCGCCAATCGCACGCGCTTCTACCGCCACATGGTCAGCCTGTTCGAGCGCTTCGACCTGCTGGTGCTGCCCACGGCGCAAGCCTGGCCCTTCCCGGCCGAATGGACCTGGCCGCGCGAGGTGGCCGGCCGTCCCATGGACACCTACCACCGTTGGATGGAGGTGGTGATCTACGCCACGCTGGCCGGCCTGCCGGCGATGAGCGTGCCGGTCGGCTTCGGCGACCAGGGCCTGCCGATGGGCATGCAGCTGATCGGCCCGCCGCTGGGCGAACTGGCGGTGCTCCACGCCGCGGCGGCCTACGAGACCGCCATCGGCGACTGGCTGGCACGGCGGCCAGATCCCGCTTGAGCACCAACGCACCACGCCGCGTCCTCCCGGTGCTGGTGCTGGCGCAGCTGGCCGGCGTGTCGCCCTGGTTCGCGGTGAACGCGGTCATGCCCGAGCTGCAGCGCGACTACGGCTGGGCCGCGGCCGACGTGGGCACGCTGACCTCCGCGGTGCAGCTGGGATTCATCGCCGGTACGCTGCTCTTTGCGCTGCTGGCCGTGGCCGACCGCTTCAGCCCGCGGCGCGTGTTCCTGCTGTGTTCACTGGCCGGCGCCGCCTGCACGTTGGCTGGCGTGTGGAGCGCCGGCTCCTTCCAGCAGCTGCTGCTGTGGCGCACGGCCACTGGCTTCTTCCTCGCCGGCATCTACCCGGTGGGCATGAAGATCGCATCGCAGTGGTTTCCGCAGGGCCTGGGCGGCGCACTGGGCTGGCTGATTGGCGCGCTGGTGCTGGGCAGTGCCAGCGCCCATGCGGTGCGCGCGGTCGGCGCAGCGCTGCCGTGGCCGACGGTGTTCTACACCGTGGCCGCCGCGGCGGCGCTGGGCGGGCTGTTGCTGTACGGGGTGCTGCCCGAGCGGCCGCGGCCCGCGGGCCAGGGTGCGGGCCTGCGCTGGCGCGCGCTGGGCAGCATCTGGACCGACCGCAAGGTGCGTGCGTCGGTGCTGGGCTACTTCGGCCACATGTGGGAGCTGTACACCATGTGGGTGTTGGTGCCTGCGGTCCTGGCCACCCGGCTGGCCGGCGCAGCGCTGTCGTGGGCGGCGTTCGCGGTGCTGGGCGTGGGCGCGCTGGGCTGCGTTGTCGGCGGCTGGTGGGCGCGGCGCATCGGCAGTGCGCGCGTCGCGGCGTGGCAGCTGGGCGCCAGCGGCCTGTGCTGTGTGCTCGCGCCGTGGCTGCTGCAGGCGGGAGATGCGCTGTTCGCGCTGTGGCTGCTGCTGTGGGGCATCACGGTGGCCGGCGATTCGCCGCAGTTTTCTGCGCTGACCGCAACCAACGCCCCGCCACTGGCGGTGGGCAGCGTGCTGACGCTGGTCAACAGCATCGGCTTCGGCATCTCGATCCTCAGCATCCAGCTGTTCGTCACGCTGTCCGAGCGCCACGAGCTGGCCACGTTGCTGCCCTGGCTGGGGCTGGGGCCACTGCTCGGCGTGTGGGCACTGCGGCCGCTGTGGCTGCGCCGCTGATCAGTGCTTGTGCGCGTCGGCCGGCTCGCGCGGCGGCTGCACCCAGACCATCACCTCGCGCTCGCCCGCGTTCTCGAAGCGCAGCGTCATCGGGAAGCGCTCGC
This sequence comes from uncultured Pseudomonadota bacterium, assembly GCA_963758955.1. Taxonomy (GTDB): domain Bacteria; phylum Pseudomonadota; class Gammaproteobacteria; order Burkholderiales; family Burkholderiaceae_C; genus Rubrivivax. The sequence continues at coordinate 72,056 of CAVWXO010000023.1, read as the reverse complement.
CCACCCTGAGTGGCGCCCTCAGGTCGATGAGCATCAGGTGGAATTCGCCACCATGGCGCAGTCGCAGTTCGGCGCCGGCCGGCAGCGTGTAGGGGTGGTCGATGCGCAGTGCGCCGAGCTTGAAGTCATGCGCCCGCACCGGCAGCGCCAGGCAGGCACCATCGGCCAGGGCAACCCAGAACGCAGGGCGCAGGGCCTGGCGCAGGGCAAAGGCCGCGCTACTGGAACGCCACTTCGGCGAAGCTGCGCAGCTTGCGGCTGTGCAACTGGCCCGGGCGCTCCTGGCGCAGCAGTTCGATGGCGCGCATGCCGATGCGCAAATGCTGGTCGACGCGCTCGCGGTAGAAGGTGTTGGCCATGCCGGGCAGCTTGATCTCGCCGTGCAGCGGCTTGTCGCTGACGCACAGCAAGGTGCCGTAGGGCACGCGGAAGCGGAAGCCGTTGGCGGCGATGGTGGCGCTTTCCATGTCCAGCGCCACCGCACGGCTCTGGCTGAAGCGGCGCTCCGGTGTGCGCTGCGGCAGCAGCTCCCAGTTGCGGTTGTCGGTCGAGGCCACGGTGCCGGTGCGCATGATCTTCTTCAGCTCGTAGCCCTGCAGCTGGGTGATCTCGGCCACCGCCTGCTCCAGCGCCAGTTGCACTTCGGCCAGCGCGGGAATGGGCACCCACAGCGGCAGGTCCTCGTCGAGCACATGGTCCTCGCGCACATAGCCATGCGCGAGCACGTAGTCGCCCAGCTCTTGCGAATTGCGCAGTCCGGCGCAGTGGCCGAGCATCAGCCAGGCGTGCGGGCGCAGCACGGCGATGTGGTCGGTGATGGTCTTGGCATTGGCCGGGCCGATGCCGATGTTGACCATGGTGATACCGCTGTGGTCTCCGCGCCGCAGGTGGTAGGCCGGCATCTGCGGCAGCCGCGGCAGCACGGCGCCACGCTGGTCGTCCGGCTGGGCCGGGCTGCCGGCGCGGCGCGTGACCAGGTTGCCCGGCTCGACGAAGCAGTCGTAGTCCGCCTTCGGGTCGGCCATCATCTGGTGGCCCAGCTTGATGAACTCGTCGATGTAGAACTGGTAGTTGGTGAACAGGATGAAGTTCTGGAAGTGCTCGGGCGCAGTGCCGGTGTAGTGGCGCAGCCGCTGCAGCGAATAGTCCACGCGCGGCGCGGTGAACAGCGCCAGCGGCTGCGCCTCGCCGGGGCGCGGCTCGTGGGTGCCGTTGGCGATGCCGTCGTCCATGGCCGCCAGGTCGGGCAGGTCGAACAGGTCGCGCATCAGCAGGCGGCGCTCGGCGCTCATCGCGGCTTCGACATGCAGGTGCTCGGCGAAGGAGAAGTGCACCGGGATCGGCTGCGAGCTGGTGCCGATCTCCAGCTCGACCCTGTGGTTGCGCAGCAGCAGGCTGAACTGCTCCAGGTAATAGCGGCCGAACAACTCGGGCCGGGTCAATGTGGTTTCGTAGGTGCCTGGGCCATGGACGAAGCCGTAGCTCAGCCGCGAGTCGGCGCGCGCCACGGTGGCGGTGTGCACGCGCACGAAGGGGTAGCAGGCACGCACGCGCTGGTCGAAGTCCTCTCCGGCGACGAAACGCTGCAGCGAATCGCGCAGGTGCTCGATGCTGTTGCGGTAGATGTCCTGCACCTGCGCCAGCGCCTGCGCAGGGTCGTCGAAGCGCGCCGGGGCAATGAACATGGGGCGTGAGGGCATGGCGTTTTCTTGGGGCGGCTGGGGGTTGACGCATCATTGTGAGCGTTGCGCATGACAGGTGGCAGCGAAAGGAAGTCATGAAATACCTCAACGACGCCGGCGGCCGCTTCAAGCTGCCGCTGAAGAGCGACACCGGCAAGACCTTGTGCACGCTGCTGTGGGGCGACCCGCTGCAGGAAATCCAGCGCGAGGGCAGCGGCGCGGCCGAACGCGTCAAGGTGCGTGCGCGCAGGCGCATCGGATGGGTGCCGGCGAGCGCGGTGTCGGACCGCGGGCTGCTGGAGATCTACGTCATCGACGTCGGCCAGGGCGACGGCGTGCTGATGCGCACGCCGCACGACGATGCCTGGCACATGATCGACGCCGGCATCCGCGCGGCCGAGCAGATGACGCGCAAGGGCGCGGCCAACTTCGTGCGCTGGAAGTTCATCGACGACCTGAAGCGCGATCGCGTGACGCTGAAGAACATGATCGTCACCCACCCCGATGCCGACCACTTCGGCGGCATGATCGACCTGCTGTCGGGCACGCTGCCTGACGGCCGCAGCTTCGCCGCCGACGTCGACCGCTTTTGGCACTGCGGCATCGGCCGCTTCAAGGACGGCGACAAGCTCGGCGCGTTGCGCGCCGACACCAGCAGCACGCCGTTGCCCAACGCCGGCTTCAACCTCAGGCCCGAAGGCAAGTTCATCGTCGAACTGCTCGATGGCAAGACCCACTTCGGCCGCCCCAAACGGCCCTTCGCCAGCGATTTCGACGGCCTGGCCCGGCTGGTCGGCAAGGTGCCGAAGAAGGTCAGCAACCTGTCGCAGGCCGATGGCTGGCTGCCGGGCTATGCGCCGGCGCCTGGGGCTGCAGCCATCCGCGTGCTCGGCCCCGTCGTCGAGAAGCTGGCCGGCGGCGGCAAAGGGCTGCGCTGGCTGGGCAGCGAGAGCGTCACGCGCAACGGCCATTCGGTGGTGCTGCGGGTGGACTACGGCAAGGCCCGGGTGCTGCTCACCGGTGACCTGAACACCCCCTCGCAGCGGCTGCTGCTCAGCGTGCACGCGACCGAGGAATTCAACGCCGACGTGTCCAAGGGCTGCCACCATGGCAGCGACGACATCGACCTGCGTTTCGTGCGCGCGATGGCGGCGCGCGCCACGGTCATTTCCTCCGGCGACAACGAGGACTACGCGCACCCGCGGCCGCGCATCCTGGGCGCCAGCGCACGCTACGGCCGCGATTCGCGCGACCTGGGCGGCGAGCTGATGCCGCCCCTGCTGTACTCCACCGAGCTGGCGCGCTCGGTGGGCCTGGACTTCGCTGAACACACCCGCACCGTGGCCGAGCCGCGTGTCGAAATCAAGCCCGAACAGCTGGAGGCCGACTTCGATGCCACTCCCACCGGCAGTTACCGGCGGCTGTCCTGGCTGCCGATGGCCACCGACCTGGTGTACGGCCTGGTCAACGTGCGTACCGACGGCGAGCGCATCCTGTGCGCGACGATGAAGGAGGGCTCCTCGGACTTCGACCTGCAGGTCTTCCAGGCCGGTGTGGACCCCGCCTGAGCCGCTGCCGGAGCGAATTTCGCAAGTCTGCGTAAGCACAAACCCGAGCAGCCGCGCGGCGCATTGCCCGAATAATCGCTCCCTTGCCTACAGCACCCGAATCGAGCCTGCACCAGCCCATGTCCGCCGAAGTCATCCTGGAAACACGCGGGTTGGTCAAGGAGTTCAAGGGCTTCGTCGCCGTCGATGGCGTCGATCTGCGCGTCAAGCGCGGTGACATCCATGCGCTGATCGGCCCCAATGGCGCTGGCAAGACCACCTGCTTCAACCTGCTGACCAAGTTCTTGGTGCCCACGCGCGGCCAGATCCTGTTCGAGGGCCACGACATCACCAAGGAAAAGCCGGCGCAGATCGCGCGGCGCGGCGTGATCCGTTCCTTCCAGATCTCGGCCACCTTCCCGCACCTCACGGTGATGGAGAACGTGCGCATCGCCCTGCAGCACAAGCTCGGCGTGTCCTTTCATTTCTGGCGCTCCGAAAAGGTGCTCGACACCCTGAACGAGCGCGCGCTGCAGTTGCTGGACACCGTGGGCCTGCGCGATCTGGCCGAGGTGGTGACGGTGGAGCTGCCCTACGGCCGCAAGCGCGCGCTCGAAATCGCCACCACGCTGGCGATGGAGCCGAAGATGATGCTGCTGGACGAGCCCACCCAAGGCATGGGCCACGAGGACGTCGAGCTGGTCACGCAGCTGATCAAGAAGGTGTCGGCCAACCGCACCGTGCTGATGGTCGAGCACAACATGAACGTGGTCGCCAGCATCGCCGACGCCATCACGGTGCTGGCGCGCGGCAGCGTCATCGCCGAAGGGCCCTACGAGGTGGTGTCTAAGAATCCACAGGTGCTCGAGGCCTACATGGGCAGCGAGGCCGCCGAGTTGCAGGGCGCCCATGGCTGAGCGCCGAACGGCCGCCCGAAGGCGCTCGCTCCCCCTCGGGAGGACGGCGCGCAGCGCCTTGGGGGCCAGATGAGCGACCTGCTGCGCCTGGCCGACGTGCACGCCTGGTACGGCGAATCGCACATCCTGCACGGCATCGACCTGACGGTGAACCAGGGCGAAGTGGTCACGCTGCTGGGGCGCAACGGCTCGGGCCGCACCACCACGCTGAAGTCCATCATGGGCCTGGTGGGCCGGCGCACCGGCTCGATCATGATCAACGGCACGCAGGCGGTGGAGCTGCCGCCGCACCGCATCGCGCACCTGGGCATCGGCTACTGCCCCGAGGAACGCGGCATCTTCGCCAGCCTGTCCTGCGAGGAGAACCTGCTGCTGCCGCCGCCGGTAGCCAGCGGCGGCATGAGCGTGGACGAGATCTACGCGATGTTCCCCAACCTGAAGGAGCGCCGCGCCAGCCCGGGCGGGCGTCTGTCGGGCGGCGAACAGCAGATGCTGTCGGTGGCGCGCATCCTGCGCACCGGCGCGAAGCTGCTGCTGCTGGACGAGATCTCCGAAGGCCTGGCGCCGGTGATCGTGCAGGCGCTGGGGCGCGCGATCCGCACGCTGCGCGAGAAGGGGCTGACGATCGTGATGGTGGAGCAGAACTTCCGCTTCGCCGCGCCGCTGGCCGACCGCTTCTACGTCATCGAACACGGCCAGGTGATCGAGACCTTCAGTGCCGGCGAGCTGGAATCGAAGAAGGACATGCTGCACGAGGTGCTGGGTGTTTGAGTGGGACCGGCGAGCACGCCGGATGGATGTTGGACAGCAATTGAAAGGTTTGAACATGAAACTGCAACGCACACTCCTGTCGACCCTGGTGGCCGCAGCCTGCGGCCTGGGCGCCGCCTCGGCGCAGGCGCAGATCTCCGATGGCGTGATCAAGATCGGCGTGATGAACGACATGTCCGGCCTGTATGCCGACATCGCCGGCCCCGGCTCGGTGACCGCGGCGAAGATGGCGGTCGAGGACTTCGGCGCCGCCGCCAAGGGCATGAAGGTCGAGGTGGTCGGTGCCGACCACCAGAACAAGCCCGATGTCGGCTCGACCATCGCACGCACCTGGTACGACGTCGACAAGGTCGATGCGATCTTCGACGTACCCACCTCGTCGGTGGCGCTGGCGGTGAACCAGATCACCAAGGACAAGGGCAAGGCCTTCATCAGCTCCGGCGCGGCCACCTCCGACCTGACGGGCAAGGCCTGCAGCCCGAACACCATCCACTGGACCTACGACACCTGGATGCTGGCCAATGGCACCGGCAGCGCGATCGTCAAGACAGGCGGCGACAGCTGGTTCTTCCTGACCGCCGACTACGCCTTCGGCCACGCGCTGGAGCGCGACACCACGGCCGCGGTGACCAAGGCCGGCGGCAAGGTGCTCGGCGGCGTACGCCACCCGTTCCCGGGCACGGACTTCTCGTCCTTCCTGCTGCAGGCGCAGTCGTCGAAGGCCAAGGTCATCGGCCTGGCCAATGCCGGCGGCGACACCATCAACTCGATCAAGCAGGCCTCGGAGTTCGGCATCGTCAAGGGCGGCCAGAGCCTGGCTGGCATGCTGGTCTTCATCACCGACGTGCACGCGCTGGGCCTGAACACCGCGCAGGGGCTGGTCTTCACCGAGACCTTCTACTGGGACCTGAACGACCAGACCCGCGCCTGGAGCAAGCGCTTCGCCGCCGCCAACGGCGGCAAGTACCCGTCGATGGTGCAGGCCGGCGTGTACTCGTCGGTGCTGCACTACCTGAAGGCGGTCGAGGCGGCGAAGACCGACGACGGCACCAAGATCATCGCCAAGATGAAGGAACTGCCCACCGACGACCCGCTGTTCGGCAAGGGCTCGGTGCGCGCCGACGGCCGCAAGATCCACCCGGCCTACCTGGTGGAAGTGAAGAAGCCGTCGGAGTCGAAGGGCCCGTACGACTACTACAAGATCCGCGCCACGATCCCGGCCGACCAGGCCTTCCGGCCGATCGACCAGGGCGACTGCCCGCTGGTTGCGAAGAAGTAGACGCAAAGCGTGACGGCGCGGGTGGCAGTGTTGCCGCCCGCGCCGCACCCGCAACGCCATGACCGAGATCTTCGGAATCCCCACCCAGGCCCTGTTCGGCCAGTTGCTGATCGGGCTGATCAACGGCTCGTTCTATGCGCTGCTGTCGCTGGGGCTGGCCGTGATCTTCGGCCTGCTGAACATCATCAACTTCACGCACGGCGCGCAGTACATGATGGGCGCCTTCGTCGCCTATCTGCTGCTCAACAAGCTGGGCATCGGCTACTGGTGGTCGCTGCTGATCGCACCGCTGATCGTCGGCGCGACCGGCGTCGTCATCGAGCGGCTGATGCTGTCCAAGCTCTACAAGCTCGACCATCTGTACGGCCTGCTGCTGACCTTCGGCCTGGCGCTCATCGTCCAGGGCCTGTTCCGCAACGAATACGGCTCCTCGGGCCAGCCCTATTCGATTCCCGAGCAGCTACAGGGCGGGCAGAACCTGGGCTTCATGTTCCTGCCCAACTACCGCGCGTGGATCATCGTGGCGTCGGCGCTGGTGTGCCTGAGCACCTGGTACGTGATCGAGCGCACCAAGCTCGGCTCGTACCTGCGCGCCGCCACCGAGAACCCGCAGCTTGTGCAGGCCTTCGGTGTGAACGTGCCGCGCATGATCACGCTGACCTACGGCTTCGGCGTCGCCCTGGCGGCGCTGGCCGGCGTGATGGCCGCGCCGGTCTACCAGGTCAGCCCTCAGATGGGTGCCGACCTGATCATCGTGGTCTTCGCCGTCGTCGTCATCGGCGGCATGGGCTCGATCCTGGGCTCGATCGTCACCGGCTTCGGCCTCGGCCTGATCGAGGGCCTGACCAAGGTGTTCTACCCCGAGGCGTCGAGCACTGTCATCTTCATCATCATGGCCATCGTGCTGCTGGTTCGGCCGGCCGGCCTGTTCGGGACGCAGAAATGAGCAACGGCGTCCCGGGTTCGGCCGCAGCGCGCAAGCGCGCCGAGGAGCAGCGCGTCCACCTCATCGCCTTCTTCGTGATGCTGGCCATCCTGGTGGTCGCTCCGGCGGTGGTGTACCCGGTGTTCATGATGAAGGTGATGTGCTTCGCGCTCTTCGCCTGCGCCTTCAACCTGCTGATCGGCTTCGGCGGGCTGCTGTCCTTCGGCCATGCGATGTTCCTCGGCTCGGCCGGCTATGCCTCAGCCCATGCCGCCAAGGTGTGGGGGCTGACACCGGAGCTGGCGATCCTGTTCGGCACCGCCTGTGCCGCGCTGCTGAGCGTGGGCGCCGGGCTGCTGGCGATCCGCCGCCAGGGCATCTACTTCGCGATGATCACGCTGGCCCTGGCGCAGATGGTTTACTTCTTCAGCCTGCAGGCCAAGTTCACCGGCGGCGAGGATGGCATCCAGGGCGTGCCGCGCGGCAGCCTGTTCGGCGTGATCCCGCTGGACAACCAGCTGGTGATGTACACCTTCGTGCTGGGCATCTTCCTGATCGGCTTCGGGTTGATCTACCGCGCCGTGCACTCACCCTTCGGCCAGGTGCTGAAGGCGATCCGCGAGAACGAGAGCCGCGCCATCTCGCTGGGCTACGACACCGACCGCTACAAGTTGCTGGCCTTCGTGCTGTCGGGCACGCTGGCCGGGCTGGCCGGCGCGACCAAGGCGCTGGTGTTCCAGCTGGCCTCGCTGACCGACGTGCACTGGTCGATGTCCGGCGAAGTCGTGCTGATGACGCTGCTTGGCGGCATGGGCACGGTGTTCGGCCCGATCGTCGGTGCCGCCGTCATCATCACGATGCAGAACTACCTGGCGCAGCTCGGCGCCTGGGTCACGGTGGTGCAGGGCGTGATCTTCGTCGTCTGCGTGATGGCCTTCCGCCGCGGCCTCATCGGTGAGCTGGGCCACTGGCTGAAGAAGCCGCTGTAGCGCCGGGCAGCAGGGGAACCGGGTGAGCACGCCCTACCGCCTGACCTACGCGACGATGTTCGACCCGCCGCCGGCGCTGCACCAGCGCTTCGAGGCGGCCTTGGCCGACGTGCGGCGCACGCTCGGCGCCGACCATGCGATGCACATCGGTGGGCGGCCGCGCCAGGCCGAACACCAGTTCGAATTGCGCTCGCCGATCGACCGCGATTGGCTGCTCGGCCGCTTCCCGCTGGGCACGGCAGCCGATGTGGACGATGCAGTCAGCGCAGCGCGTGCGGCAGCCCCCGGCTGGGCCGCGACACCCTACCCACAGCGCACCGAGCTGTTGCGTCGCGTTGCGGCGCTGATCGAGCAGCGGGTCTACGAGCTGTCGGCCGCGGTGGCGCTGGAGGTCGGCAAGAACCGCATGGAAGCCATCGGCGAGGTGCAGGAGACCGCCGACCTGATCCGCTGGTACTGCGACCAGATGGCTGAGCACGAGGGCTTCGACCGCACGCTGTCCGACGACCCGCTCAGCGGCTGGCGCAGCCACAACCGCACGCGGCTCAAGCCCTACGGCGTGTGGGCGGTGATCGCGCCCTTCAACTTCCCCTTCGCGCTGGCCGGCGGGCCCATCGGCGCGGCGCTGGTGGCCGGCAACACCGTGGTCTTCAAGACCGCCAGCGACACTGCCTGGAGCGGCCGGCTGCTGATGGACGTCTTCGACGCGGCGGGTCTGCCGCCGGGCGTGCTCAACCTGGTCAGCGGGTCCGGCGCCGAGGTCGGTGCGGCGTTGATGAAACATCCTGCCGTGGCGGGCGGCACCTTCACCGGCTCGCACCAGGTCGGCACCGAGCTGTTGCGCCACTTCGTCGCCGGGCCGCGGCCGCGGCCGCTGATCGCCGAGATGGGCGGCAAGAACGCGGCCATCGTGACCCGCCATGCCGACCTGGAGCGTGCCGCCACCGGCATCGTACGCTCGGCCTTCGGGCTGCAGGGCCAGAAATGCTCGGCCTGCTCGCGCATCTATATCGAGCGGCCGGTGGCCGCCGCGCTGCGCGAGCAGTTGCTGCAGCGCACGGCCGCGATCGCGGTCGGCGACCCGACGCAGGCCGCACACTGGATGGGCCCGGTGATCAACGCCGCGGCCGCGCAGCGCTATCGCCGCGCCATCGACCAGCTGCAGCGCGAGGGCCAGGTGCTGTGCGGCGGGCGGCTGCTGACCGACGGCGCGTTGGCGCGCGGCCACTTCGTCGCGCCCACCTTGGCCAGCGCGTCCTACGGCCATAGCTTGTGGCGCGAAGAGCTGTTCCTGCCGCTGGCACTGATCAGCGAAGTGGATTCGCTGGACGAGGCGATCGATCGGGCCAACGACAGCGACTACGGACTGACGGCCGGCTTCTACGGCGCGAAGGACGAGATCGCCATCTTCCACCAGCGCATCGAGGCCGGCGTCACCTATGTCAACCGGCCGCAGGGCGCGACCACGGGCGCCTGGCCCGGCTACCAGCCCTTCGGCGGCTGGAAGGGCAGCGGCAGCACCGGCAAGGCCATCGGCTCGTTCTGGTACCTGCCGCTGTATCTGCGCGAGCAGTCGCAGACCGTCGTCGATTGAGCCTCCTACACTGCGCGGCATGTCGATGCCCGCTGTTGAAGCCGCCGCGCGCCCGCAGGTCAGGCAGCTGCGCCAGGTGCTGCTGTGGCCGCTGCGGCTGATGCCGCTACCCGCAGGCGCGAGCGGCCGGCCCTGGGAGCTGCTGGGCAGCGAGCGTTGGCAGGAGGTGGTGGACGAGTACACCGGCAGCGCCGACGACTTCCACGAGCGCCACTACAACGAGTTCGTCACCTTCCTGCCCTATGTGCAGCGCTTCCTCTACGGCGACGGCCGGGCGCAGCGCAACGCCGGCGCCGCCGGCTCGCCGATGCGCCTGTTCCGGCGCCGTGACGTGGCGCAGGTGCGCGTGGTGTCCAAGCCTGGCGATGCGCCGCTGCTGCTGGACATCGTGCATGTGGACCTGTACTTCTTCCTGAACATCGACCTGGTGCTGCTCAACGTGGAGGTCAGCGCCGCTGATCTGCCGCTGGCCCAGGCGCAGGACCTGCTCTATCGCTTTGGCCGCGCCTACCCGGCCGGCTGGGACGCGCAGGGCCTGGCGCTGCATTGCATGGCCAGCGTGGAGTTCCTGGATGCTTCGGGCGCGGTGCTGGCCCAGTCCGATGCGCAGGACCGCGAAGCCTTTCTGGAACACGTGGCGGAGCACCGCGCACCGCGCATCGCCGCGCACTGGGCCTTCATGTTGGAGCCCCTGGTCAGCGACCATTCGGGCCGGCCCGGCGCCTTGCGCTTCCGCCAGATCGAGTACTACCGCATGCCGACCATGGCCTATCTGGCGGTGGACGACCCGCGAGCGCTGACGCGCAACGACTTCGTGCGCCTGGGCCTGCTCAGCGCCGCGCCCGAGGGCGACAACAGCACGCTGCTGCCCTTTGCCGAGCCGCAGCTGGCCGAGTTCGAGGCGCGCCACTGCTACGACCGCTTCTGGTCCGACGCCGGCGCGGCGCCGAACACGCGCTACCTGTGCAGCGGCCACTCGCTGGTGGTGGTGGGCGACGCGCGCGCGGCCTTCTACAACTGCGCCGAGCGCGGCGTGCTGGCGCAGTTCCGCCACCAGCACTTCCTGCTCTTCCTGATCGCGCATTTCCAGAAGGCGGCGCTGCTGATGTTCAGCGACCGGCTGGCCGAGGCGTTGAAGCACCTGGACATTGCCGACCCCGACAGCATCCGCCGCTTCAAGCGCGCCATCCGCGAGAGCTTTGCCGGCTTCCTGGGCTTCACCCACCGCTACTGGTTCCACGACGTGTCGGAACAATCGCAGGCGCGTGCGCTGTTCCGCATGAGCACCGCGCACCTGGGCACCGACGCGCTGTATGCGGAAGTCAAGGAGCGCATCGCCGACATGAGCGGTTATCTAGAAGCCGACAGCCTTCGCCGCCAGGCCAACACCGTGGTGCGGCTGACGGTGGTGACGATCTTCGGCCTGATCGGCACCGTCACCACCGGCTTCCTGGGCATGAACCTGCTGGCCGAGGCCGACGCGCCATTGGCGCAGCGGCTGGCGCTGTTCGGCCTGGTGTTCGTGGCCACCGGCGCGTTGACGGTCTACACCATGGCCAAGTCGAAGCGTCTGTCCGACTTTCTGGACGTGCTTTCGGACGAGCGGGTCGGTGCGTGGCAGAAGTTCAAGGCCTGGCTGGCTGTCTGGAGGCCCGGGGGAGAAGAATGAGGTACACGACGATCAGCCTGCTGTCGGCCTGCCTGTTGTGGGGCTGCGCCTCGGGCCGGGCACCGACGGCGCCGTTCAGCGTCAAGCTCATCGGCTTCAACGACTACCACGGCAACCTGCAGTCGCCGGGCAGCTTCGCGCCCAACCTGGCGGTGCCGAGCGCGCAGAGGGTGCCGGTGGGCGGCGCCGAATACATTGCCGCGCACGTCAACAAGCTGAAGGCACAGAATCGGAACCACGTGGTGGCCGGGGCCGGCGACATGATCGGCGCCACGCCGCTGATCTCGTCGCTGTTCCACGACGAGCCCTCGGTGGAGACGCTCAACCGCATCGGCCTGGAGTTCAACGCCGTCGGCAACCACGAGTTCGACAAGGGCTCGGCCACGCTGCTGCGGCTGCAGCGCGGCGGCTGCAAGATGGATGGCAACCAGGTCGACGCCAACAGCTGCCAGGGTGCCAAGGTCGGCACCCCGGTGCCCTTCGAAGGCGCCAGGTTCCAGTGGCTGTCGGCCAACGTCGTGGTCAGCGCCACCGGCCAGACGCTGCTGCCGGCCTATGGCGTGAAGCACTTCAACGGTGTGCCGGTGGCCTTCATCGGCATGACGCTGAAGGACACGCCGGCCATCGTGGTGCCGACCGGCGTGGCCGGGCTGGAGTTCCGCGACGAAGCCGCCACCGTCAACGCGCTGGTGCCGAAGCTGCATGCCGAGGGCATCGAGGCCATCGTCGTGCTGGTGCACGAGGGTGGCGTGCAACAGGCGCCGCAGCAGGACATCAACGCCTGCGAAGGCAACCTGGCCGGATCCCCCATCGCGCGCATCGTCGGCCAGCTCGACGACGCGGTGGACGTGGTGCTCAGCGGCCACACCCATGCGGCCTACAACTGCCGGCTGCCCAATGCCAAGGGGCGTGCCATACCGGTGAGCAGCGCCAACGCCTTCGGTCGCGTGCTCAGCGACATCGACCTGACGCTGGACCCGGCCTCGCGCGACGTCGTCTCGGTGCAGGTGACCAACCGGCTGGTCGACCGCAGCGACCCCACGGTGACGGCCGACGCCACGGTGCTGAGTGTGGTCCAGGGCTACGACGCGCTGGTGGCGCCGCGTGCCGCGGTGGTCATTGGCGCCATCGCCTCCGAACTGCCGAACAACGCCAGCGACCCCGCCTGCAACATGCCGGCCGGCGCGCTGGTGGCCGATGCGCAACTGGCGGCCACCGCGGCACCGGCCTTCGGCGGCGCGGCCATCGCCTTCATGAACCGCGGCGGCGTGCGCACGCCCGGCTTCACCTACAAGCAGCGTGCTGGCGAAGGCGACGGCAACGTCACCTACGGCGAGGCCTTCACTGCGCAGCCCTTCGGCAACAGCCTGGTGACGCTGACCTTGAGCGCTCAGGATCTCAAGGACGTGCTGGAGCAGCAGTTCGCTGGCTGCCGCGGCCAGCTGCCTACGGCCACACGCCTCATGCTGCCGTCGGCCGGCTTCAAGTACCGATGGGACGGCAGCAAGGCCTGCGACGCGCGTATCCATTCGGTGACGCTGACGCGCGATGGCCGCACCGAGTTGCTGGTCGATGCCGCCGGCAAGGTGCTGGAGCCGGCGCGCGAATACCGCGTCACGGTCAACAGCTTTATGGCCAGCGGCGGCGACGGCTTCAGCACCTTCCTGAACGGCAAGGCGCCGCTCGGCGGTGCCCTGGACATCGACGCGCTGGTCGACTACATGGCACGCTTCAAGGCTCCGAACCCGCCCTACGCACCCGGCGTGCGGGCCGAGGACGGCGGAACACCTCGAATCCAGCGCGTCGGCGGCAGCGTCTGTCCCACCGGTGCCGAGACGAATCCTTGAGACTTGCCGTTGGGCCGCCATCGGCTCAGGGCAGTGAATCGCGCGAGCCGAGGTCGTCGCCGCCGCACTCAGCGAACGCTGGTGGAGCCAGCGCGCTGCCACAGCCGACTCGGCACGCCGGCTTCGGCCGGGCGTCGAGCCCGCCTTCCAGCGTCAACTGTTGGCCCGTTGAGTTGGCTCAATCGGCCCGACCCGCAGACGCGCACCATCTCGATTCAAGGACGGCAGTCGCAGTCGCTTCTGCCTGCGACACGACGAAGGAGGTGGCAATGGGATGGCTTCGAACAACCGGGGCGCCACTGGCGCTGGCGGCGGCTCTGTCAGGCTGCTACATCGTGCCGGTTCGGGGGCCGGATGGTACGGTGATGTACGACCACTATCCGCTGCCTCCAGTAGGGACACCGATGCCAATGCCGGCTCCGGCGCCTGGGCCGGCGGCAGCGGGCCAGATGCCGGCGGTGCTGACCGCTCGGCTGTATCCATCGAACGACCTGGCTGCGCAATCGGGCGTCGTCGCCGGCACGGTGACCAACATGATGACGGGCAAGGGACGCTTCCAGGTCAGCTACATGGGTGAGGTGTTGACGGGCGAAGCGACGCGCGTGTCGAACGAGGACAAGCGGGGTGTGGCCAATGCCTACAGCCCCAAGGGCACCTACATGTCATGTGACTACCAGATGACCACGCCTTACCAGGGTACCGGGGACTGCCGCTTCTCCAACGGCGCGACCTACACGCTGCACCTGGGCGGCAATTGAGCCGGTATCTCGGCGGCTCAGCGCCCGTATCCCGTGGGCCAGCGGGACACGGGCCGAATGCCCAGGACGGTCGGGCCTGAGCCGGACCGATCAGTCGCCGCGCGCCAGCGGCCCCAGCGCCAGCCGCTCCAGCGCGCCGAGTTGCTGCTCGAACTGCGTCGATTCGAGCAGCGAGCGCGGCCAGGCGCCGGCCAGCACACTGGCGGCGTGCTGCACACGCAGCAGGTCGAAAGGCAGGGCCAGCGCCTGGCCCAGACTGTCGCACAGCGATCGCAGCAGTCCGTCCAGCGCGGTGACATTCGGACGCTGCAGCAGTTGCACCAGACCCATTTGCACCTGAGCCTGCTGCCAGACGCGGCCCCAGGCCAGGTCGGACGGCAGGCGCGCCAGGTCGGCGGCTTGCGGCGACCAGACCGCCGGAGGGAAGGCCCACATGACTGACTCCCTAAGTGTTAACCCTAAGCCTAGCACGGACCCATGGCCCCATGGTGACGGCCAGCGGAAGCGTTGCACGCGCGCTCTATGATCCTTCGGCCGGGGCGCCTTGCCCGTGCGCTTCAGGAGCCGAGATGAGCATCCCTTTCCGCGCCGACCAGGTCGGCAGCCTGTTGCGGCCGGCCGAGCTGGCAGCCCTGCGCCAACGCTTCAAGCGCGGCGAGGTCGATGCCGCCACGCTGCAGACCGCCGAGGACCTGGCCATCACCGAGGCCGTGCGCAGGCAGGAGGCCCTTGGCCTGCAGAGCATCACCGACGGCGAATTCCGTCGCGATTGGTGGCATCTGGACTTCCTGGCGCAGTTGGACGGCGTGACCTTGAAGGACAACCCCGGGCCGAAGTTCCAGACCGGCGAACATGGTGGCGAGCAGCCGCCCATCGCCACCGTCACCGGCCAGATCGGCTGCAGCCGGCCGATCATGGCCGGGCACTTCGCCTTTCTGGCGAGACAGACCACGCGCACGCCGAAGATGACGATCCCCTCGCCGTCGATGCTGCACCTGCGCGGCGGGCGTGCCGCCATCTCGCGCGAGGCCTATCCCGACATGGCGGCCTTCTGGGCCGACGTGGCCACCGCCTACCGCGCGGCGATCGGCCACCTGTACGCGGCCGGCTGCCGCTACCTGCAACTGGACGACATCACCTTCGCCTACCTGTGCGACCCGAAGATCCAGGCCAACTGCCGCGCCAACGGTGACGACCCGGCGGCGCTGCCGCAGACCTATGCCGACACCATCAACGCCGCGCTGCAGGACAAGCCGGCCGACCTGCACGTGACCATCCACACCTGCCGCGGCAACTTCAAGAGCGCCTGGGTGGCCGAGGGCGGCTACGACCCTGTCGTGCAGGCGATGTTCTCGACGGACGTGGACGGCTACTTCATGGAGTTCGACAGCGTGCGCGCCGGCGGCTTCGAGCCGCTGCGCGCCTTGCCCAAGGGCAAGAAGGTGGTGCTCGGGCTGGTGACCACCAAGCTGGGCGAGCTGGAATCGAAGGACGACCTGAAGCGCCGCATCGACGAGGCCGCCAAGTTCTTGCCGCTGGACGACCTGTGCCTGTCGCCGCAATGCGGCTTTTCCAGCACCCACCACGGCAACGCGCTGTCAATGGACGACCAATGGCGCAAGCTCGAGCGGGTGGTGGAGGTGGCCGCCGAAGTCTGGGGACGCTAGAGCAGGCTCCCCAGACAGGCGGACCATCTGTCAGTTTCGGTTCAGCTTCAGGTTTCATGCTGCACTGCAACATGAACAAGCAACTGTCACCCGCGCTGCACAGGGACCTCGAAGACGTGCTCGGCAGCCTTCAGCACGCCCGCCGCACCGGCGACCTGGGCCGTCTGGCACTGCTCACCTACTGGGATGTGCGCAAGTGGGCACGCTTTGCACACCGCGACGCGCTGGCTGACTTGGCGGCCGAGGCCATCACGCCGGAACCTCACTCCAGCCGCGCCGCCTTCCTCAGCCGCGTGGACCATGTCATCGCCGAACTGGAGAACATCCGCAGCGGCATGCACTGAGCCGCGGCCTGCGCGCTACAGCTCGCGCAGCTCGACTCGGGTACCGAACAAGATCACCGCATGGCAGGCCACGGCCAAGCCCAGGCCGCGGGCGCGCTCCAGTACCGCGTCGCGCCCGGCCACCGCCAGCGTGTAGCCGCTGATGCCCTCGCCGCGCGCATCGGCCGCCTCGAAATCAATCCAGCCTCCATCCAGCACCAGCCGCTGCGTGGCGCCCTGGACCGTCGGCGCGGACAGGCCCAGCACGTTGGCCCAGCGTCGGGCCATCGCCGCCGGATCCTCGGCGCCGAGGGTGACGCCGACCACCCGCTGCTGGCCGGCGCGCCCGTCCTGGACCGCCCAGTCGGGCCCGCCCCAGCGCCAGGACGCCGCCGGCGTGGGCTGGTCGATCGAGACGATGGCGCCGCCGATGTCCTTGGGATGCAGGTGCGTGGCACGGATGTCCGGCAGGTCCTTGGCCCAGACGCGGCGCACGCCCAGGCGCTCGAAGCGCGCCAGTTCGCGCTCGAAGTCGTCGGTCTGCACGATCAGCATGTAGCCGCTGTCGCCGCGCCGCTCGATCAGCCGGCCGGCCGCCGTGCCGGGCCGCGTGGGCGAGACGATTTCGACGAACTGGTCGCCGAACGCGAACACCGCGTTGTCCAGGCCGAACTCGGCCACGCCCGGGTCGCGGTAGGGCGTGGCCATGCCGAGCAGCGAGCCCAGTCGGGCGGCCCCGGCTTGCAGGTCGGCCGCGGCAAAGACGATCTGACGGATGCGCATGGGGGTCTCCTGCGGCTCAGCGGCCAGTGAACTTTGGCGCGCGCTTTTCGACGAAGGCGGCCACGCCTTCGCGGTGGTCGTCCGTGCCGCCGGTGCGCCGTTGGGTGAAGCCTTCGCGGTCGAGCAGCTGCTGGTAGCTCTCGGCGGCGGCGGCGTGCACGTTCTCCTTCATGTAGCGGTAGGCCAGCTGCGGGCCGGCGGCAATGCGCGCGGCCAGCTGCAGCGCGGCCGGTATCAGCTCGGCCTGCGGCAGCACACGGTTCAGCAGCCCCAGCTCGGCAGCTTGCGCGGCCGTCAGTGCCTCGGACAGGAACAGCAGTTCCTTGGCGCGGGCCTCGCCCAGCGCGCGTGCCAGCGGCCAGGTGATGCCGAAGTCGCCGGCAAAGCCGACCTTGGCGAAGGCCGTGGTGAAGGTGGCGCTGTCGGCGGCCAGGCGCAGGTCGCAGGCCAGCGCCAGGCCGAAGCCGGCACCGGCGCAGGGGCCGTTGACGGCGGCGATGCTCACCTTGGGGCTGTCGTGCAGCAGCGCCGACATGCGGTGGATGCGGCGCTGCCGGTCGACCTGCTGCTCCAGGCTCATCTCGTGCAAGGCACTGCCCCCCATGGCCTTGACGTCGCCGCCGGCGCAGAAGCCTCGGCCGGCGCCGGTCAGCACGATGCAGCCCACCGCCGGATCGGCAGCCACGCGCTCCAGCGCATCGACGGCAAGATCGATCATGTCCTGCGACAGCGCGTTCAGCCGCTCGGGCCGGTTCATGGTGAGCAGGGCGATGCCGTCGCGGATCTCGACGATCAGGTGGGCTTCAGTGGTCATGCGGTGGGCCTCCTCGCAGTGGGTCGGGTCAGCCGCCCGACAGGCTGCGCAGGTCGTCGCGTTCGGCCGGGTCGAGGTGTCGGGTGCAGTTGAGTAATTGCAGGCGGTGCGGCGGCGCGGCATCGAAGATGCTCAGCGAGGTGTTGGCCAGGTGCAGGCCGTCGAGCCGGCCCGCCCCCCGCATCAGCGGCCCGGCCAGCAGCGTGCGGATCAGCAGCCCGTGCGTCACCACCACCAGGTCGCCGCGCTGGCCGGCGTGCAACTGCAGCATCTGCTCCAAGGCGCCGTGCACGCGCCGGATGAAGTCCGGCGCCGATTCGCCGCCCGGCGGCGCCTCCTGCATGACCAGCGGGTCGAAGCCCAACTCGTCGTAGGGCCGGCCGCGCAGGTCGCCGAAGTTGCGCTCCTGCAGCAGCGCGCTGGGCTGGAGGGGCAGCTTCAGCGCCACGGCAATGGCTTCGGCCGTGCACCAGGCTCGCGGCAGGTCGCTGCTGACAATGGCACCCACGCCGCCTTGCCGTGCCAGGCGCTGCGCCACGGCCTGGGCCTGGGCCAGGCCACGCTCGCTCAGCGGGGTGGCCGCGGGCTGCATCACGCGCGCCGCATTGAGCGCGGTCTCGCCGTGGCGCACCAGGATGACCGCCATGCCTCAATCCGCCATGCGGCTGACCTGCACGGTGGCGCTCAGCCCCAGGTAGGCCTCGGCCGGTCCGAACCAGCTGCCGCTGATCGGCGCGGCCTGCTTCGGATCACGCGCCACGCCCACGCGGATCAGCTGCGCGGTGCCGGCGCGCAGGTTGTTGGTGGGGTCGAAGGGCACCCAGCCGGCACCCGGCAGGTACACCTGCACCCAGGCATGGGTGCTGCCCGCGCCCAGCGTCGCCGCCTTGCCGGCAGACTGGGTCGCGGGGTCGAGCGCCGGGTCGTAGATGTAGCCCGAGACAAAACGCGCCGCCATGCCGAGGCGGCGAACAGCCTCCATCATCAGCAGCGCGAAGTCACGGCAGCTGCCGGTGCCGAGCTTCAGCGTCTCCAACGGCGCCTGCGTGCCTTCTTCGTCGCGGGCTGCATAGCCGAAGTGTTCGCGGATGAAGCCATTCATCTGCAGCAGCAGGTCGCGCGTGCCGGTGGGCCCGTCGGTGCGCATGAACTGCCGCGCCCAGTGGGTCAGCACGCCATCCGGGTCGTCGTGCAGCGGGCGCATGTAGTGCTCCAGGTCGAAGCGCTCCTCCACCGAATAGGCAAAAGGGAAGATCAGCGCGCTGGGCGATATCGCCAGCTCGGTGCCGTCGCCTGGCGCATGTTCGATGCGGAAGGTGCAGACAATCTTCAGCTCGGTGGCGGCCTGCAGCGGCGTGACCAACGCCACCGAGTTGGAATGCGGATCCTGGATCATGCGCACCAGGGCTACCGGACTGCACACCAGGTCGGTGGCCAGCACGCGCAGGTCGTGGCTGTCGCGCGGGCGGAACATCACGCGGTGCTCGCCAAAGCTCACTGGCTTCCTGTAGCGGTACAGCGTGGTGTGGGTGATGTCGTAGCGGATGGTCATGGGGTGGGTGCGGTGCAGCGCCCCATTGTCCGGCACAAGGGCCGGCAGCGTCAGGCAGCGGCGCGGGAGCCGCTGTCGTTTGCCAGCACGCGGTTGCGGCCCAGGCGTTTGGCCTGCAGCAGCATGTCGTCCGCAGCCTTCAGCAGCGCGTGCAGCGGGCCAGGTACCAGCGACGAATCGGCAATGCCGGCCGAGAAGCTGCGCGCGCCGGGCAGCGGCTGCGCATCAGCCTCGCACTGCGCCGACCATTCCTTCAGCAGGGCCAGCGTCTTGCGCCGCGCGGCCACGGCGGCGGTGCGCGGCATCAGCAGGCAGAACTCCTCGCCACCATAGCGGCAGGCCACGTCGCTCTTGCGGTTGTGCGTGCCCAGCAACTTGCCGAAGGCCGCCAGCAGGCGGTCGCCGGCGGCATGGCCCAGCTGGTCGTTGACGGTCTTGAAATGGTCCAGGTCGATGATCACCACCGACAACGGCTGCTGGTCGCGCTGCGCCATCGCCAGCATCGCCGGCAACACGTCGTCAAGGTGGCGGCGGTTGAACAGCCCGGTGAGAAAGTCGCGTGTGGCCTGCTGCTGCAGCGCCTGCTGCAGCGATTCGACCTCGGCGATCTTGCTCTTCAGCTGCTGATTGGCGGCCTCCAGCTCGGCGCGCGCGCGCTCGGTGGCGCGCCGCCGCGCATCGATGTTGTGCAGCTCCTGCTTCATGCGCAGCAACTCGGTCTGCAGTGCCGCGGCCTGGTAGCGCGCGCCCGAGGCCTGCAGCGCGCGCTCGGTGTGCAGCCTCTGCCAGCTGCGCAGCGCCTGCAACGCCAGATCCGGTTCGCCCAGGCGTTCGTGGGCCGCGGCCAGCGCATGGAAGTGCATGCAGCGCACCCGCAGGCTTTCGCCGGGCTGCGGCGATTGCTGCAGCAGTGCCGCGGCCTCGGCCCAGCTGCCGCGGGCCATCAGCAGCTCGGCCTGGGCCACGCGCAGCGTGGCACGCTCGTCGGGCACGGTGGGGCCGGCGAGCATTCGGCAGGCACGGTCGACCATGTCGGCACCCAGTGCCACGTCGCCGGCGTGCAGCGCGGCCAGCGCCAGCGTCTCGAAGTGCGCGTTCATCGGGCCGCGCCCGCCCTTGTCGGCCGGCAGCGCCAGCAGCCGACGCACATCGGGCAGGGCCTCGGCCGGACGGTCCAGATTGGTCAGGCAGATGACGCGGTTGATGGCCAGCACGCTGAACAGCCGCGCGTTGTTGAGCTGCGCGCAGCGCGCCAGGCCTTCTTCCAGGTAGCTCAGCGCCTGGTGGTAATCGCCCAGCTGGATCAGTTCGTGCGCCAGGTTGCAGTACAGCACCACGTCGAAACCCTGGCTCTTGCCGGCGGCGGACTCGCGCAGCGCCTGGTACATGTAGGCAAAGGCCTGCTGCGATTCGCCGAGCTCCGAATAGCAGCCGGCGATGGTGGCCAGCAGCATGCCCAGGCCGTCGTGCTGCAGGATGCGCAGCCCTTCGTCGCGCAGCGGCAGCACGCGCTCAAGCGCGGCGCGGAACTCGCCGTCGCGCCAGCCGCAGCGCGCCAAGCCCACTTCGGCCAGCAGCTGGCCGGCGCGGTCGCCGACCGCAGCGAAGCAGCGTTTCGCCTCGACCAGTTCGTCCGTAGCCTCCTGCGGCGTCGCATACCAGATGAAATGGAAGCCCCGGGTCAACCGCGCCCAACCCATGGCGGCCCGGTCGCCGCGCCGGCCGGCACGCTCATAGGCCTGGCTCGCGGCGGCAATGCAGGCCTGCGAGTCGCTGTACAAGAGGCGCCAGGCGCGGCGCGCCAGTTGCTGGGCCGCGGACGACGCGGCATGGGTCTGGACCGGACTCATGCGCGGCATTGTCCGTCAGGCCCCAGTCGGCTGACATCACACCTTCGGGGGAACGCGCCGCTAAGATGAGCTCCAGAACGCCTCGAGGAGATCCGTCATGTCGTTGACGATGCAGGAAAACCCCCGCCTGGAAACCGCCATCGCGATGACCGACGCCGAATGGCAGGCGCGCGTTCAGCTGGCGGCCTGCTACCGGGTCTTCGACCTGCTGGGCTGGACTGAGATGATCTTCAACCACATCACGCTGCGCGTGCCCGGGCCGCAGCGGGTGTTCCTGATCAACCCCTTCGGGCTGATGTACCACGAGGTCACGGCCTCGAACCTGGTGGCGGTGGACATCGAGGGCCGCCCGGTACGGCCCACCGAACATGCGGTCAACCGTGCCGGCTTCGTCACGCACAGCGCGATCCACGGCCATGTGGACCATGCGCATTGCGTGATGCACACCCACACCACCACCGGCATGGCGGTGGCCTGCTCCGAAGGCGGGCTGTCGCACGACTCGTTCTACGGCGCGCAGCTGCACCGTCGCGTGGCGTACCACGAGTTCGAGGGCATCACCGTCAACCCCGACGAACGCAGCCGCATTCTGACGAGCATCGGCGACAAGCAATGCGTGATCCTGCGCAATCATGGCCTGCTGAGCTGGGGCCACGACATCCCCGAGGCGTTCATGTGGCTGTGGACCCTGCAGCGCGCCTGCGACGTGCAGGTGGCGTCGCGCGGCGCCGGCGCGATGCATGCCATCACGTCCGAGGCGCGAGCGCAGTGCGTGCGCGAGGCCGGACCGCTGGAGCCCGCGGTGTGCGCCGCCGTGTACGCGTCGCTGTTGCGTCGGTTGGACCAGGCCGGCGCTCGCTACGCTGATTGATCCCCCACGGCAAGGCCCCTAGCCGTAGGGGGTGTGCATGCGTCATGCATGCAGGTAGCGTCGGCGGCTTCTTTGCCCCCGCAGCGCCCCGACCATGCCCAAGACCCCAGACAAGCGCGCGCCCAAGGCGCCGCGCCGCCGCGCGGCCAAGGCCGGAACCCTGAGTGCGGTGCGGCCCAGCGTGGCCGCGTCGGCGAGCTTCACGCAAAGCGCGGCCAGTTCGTCGGCCGTGTCCGCGGCCGCAGCACCGAGCGTGGCCGCCAGCAGTGCGATCGCCGGCAGTTCGGTGTCGGCCAGCGCGGCGTCGGGTTCGGCAGTGTCGGCCGCCGCCGTGTCCAGCGGCCCGGTGGTCGCGGCCGGCGGCTCCTCGGGGGCGATCGGCGCCGTCGGCGCGGGCCCGGCCATCACCGAGATCGGCCCGCAGTTTTCCATACTGCGACCGTTGACCAGCCTGTTCGATCCGGCGCGTCCGGGCAAGCCAATCGTGCGGCCGAACGATCTGCTGGCGCTGCGCCTCGAACTGGTCAACATGAAGGTGCAGCCCGGTTCAGCTCCAACGCTGTCGCGCGGACCGGCCAGCGGCGGCGCGTCGTACATCGTGCTGCACTTTCCGCCGCAGGCGCTGGCCGAGCAGGTGTTCTTCCAGGCCGCCGTACCAGGCACGCAGTCGCCGCGCGTGCCGCCAAGCGCACCGCCGCAGAGCCCGCCCAGTGCCAACGAGAACCCGCTGCCACCGCCGATCCGCGCACGCATTGCCGGTGAATCGCGGCTGGTGTTCAAGGTGCCGGACGGCTTTTCGGTGCCTTACCAGCTGGCCGATGTGCTCGAAGCCTGTCAGCAACTGGCGCCCAACGTGCCGGGCAATGCGCTGCCGCGCAGTCAGGGCGGACTGGTGGTCTCGGCCGCGGTGCTGAGCGCGGCCACCCTCGCCAAGATCAGCACCAGCCAGCGCGCCGCCTTGAGCAGCTTTGCGCTGCGCAGCCTGTCGCTGCAGGCGCAGGACGGTTCGGCATCGCCCGTGCTGATGTCGCGTGTCACCCAGGTGGGCGCGAGCATCGGCCTGAAGCTGACGGCCGCGAAGGTTCCCACGGTGCGCATCAAGCCGCGGCCGGGCCTGCCCGGCGACACGCACACGGCCATCGAGATGCCGTGGCGGCTGATCCTGGCGCCGCATGCCAGCGAACGCTGGCGCCATGCAGCCGAGCCGGTGATCTCACCGGTGACGCAGCGCACCGAGCTGTGGCATTCGCGCCTGGTCGCCCCGGGACTGAACGGCAAGTTCATCGAGCCGCCACGCCCAGACCCGGCGCGCACGCTGCGTGCGGTGTGGGCGCTCACCGGCGAGGGCTCCGACCCGGCCAAGCCGATGCAGAGCGCCTTCATCACCGCGGCCAACCTGCCCAGCACCGCCGGCAGCCCGCAGCCTTTCCGCGCCACGCTGAGCGACTTCGACCGCTACCAGATCACCCACCTGTCGTCCAACTTCTCGGTCAGCAACTACACGCCGCAGCCGCTGGACACGAACCTGATGCTGCTGAGCAGCCTGGGCGGCTGGCTCGACGCGCGCGGCGCCTGGGACCCGCCGGGCCTGTCGGTCGAGGAGTGGGTGCACCGCGCCTCGATGGGCCGCGACCACTATGTGCGCGTGGTCTACAAGGGCTACCTGTTCCCCTTCGGCCACCGCGTGGCGCTGATCAAGGTGAGCGAGCGCAAGTTCCACAACGGCCGCTCGGGC
Source organism: uncultured Pseudomonadota bacterium (assembly GCA_963758955.1). GTDB lineage: Bacteria > Pseudomonadota > Gammaproteobacteria > Burkholderiales > Burkholderiaceae_C > Rubrivivax. The sequence goes on along the minus strand of CAVWXO010000023.1, from coordinate 48,483 downwards.
ACGACACGCATCGACGGCAACCCGGCCTACCTGCGCCAGCGCATGTTCATCATCGTGCGCGAGCGCGAGCGCAGCTTCGTCGACCCCCGGCTGCTTACCACCGACGGCAAGTCGATGCAGCGGCAGTTTCCGTTCAACAGCGTGCGCATCGTCACCAGCGTCACGCCCGACATCGACCCTCCGGAGAGCGGGCCTTCGGCCATCGGCGCGTTCGGGCAGACGCTGTTCTGGCCTTGCGTGGGCGGGCAGCCCTTCGCCTTCCGCTGCGTGGCCACCGACATCGACGGGCGGCGCGCGCAGTTCGAGCTGCCACTGATATTCATGGACAACACCATGGCCAGCCCGCGCAGCCTGGTGGGCGGCAAGCTGATCCCCGACTATGCAGCCGCCGAGTCCAATGCAGTCCACGCACGCACCGAGTGGCTGGCCAACGGCAGCCGTGCCAGCCGGCGCCTTGCACAGTTCAAGCGGCAGCGCATCGCCCTGGCACCGAGCCTGAAGTCCGGCGACACCTCGGTCGAAGTCGAGCAGATCGAGTTCGGCGCCGAGGCCAATGCCGCGGCCAACGGCCTGCGCACCTATTCCGACAAGCTGTCGCGTCCGGCCTTCTACCCCAGCATGCTGGCCGCGCGGGTGCGCATCGGCGCGCTGGCCCAGCTGAGCGGTTCGGACAAGAGCAACCGCCTGGTGTGGAACCTGCACTACCTCACCAAAGGCTTCGACGCGGCCAACAAGGGGCAGGTCTTCGCCACCATCGAGTCCGAGGCCGACATGGCCAAGCTCGACTTTTCCACCCAGGGAGATCGCTCCGGCGGCTTCGTGCAGCCGAACCTGAAACCCAGCGCGCTGTCGCGTCTGACCGGGCCGGTGGCCGGCGACGCCGGCAAGTTCCTGGAGGGCAAGCTCGAACCCACCGGGGTGTTTCCGAGCAACCTGTCCGACCTGCCGCTGCCGCTGCTCTTCGGCTGCATTCCGCTGGGCGAGGTGATCCAGGCCGTGGCCGACCTGACCGGCAGCCCGCAGAAGGTGCCGAAGTTCGCCTCCGAGGCGGCCACGCAGGTGGAAAGCTTCGTCAACGGGTTGATCCGTGCCTACGAGTTTGTGCGCGACGTCGGCAGCCACAGCGGCGCGCTGGCGCAGGCAGCGATCGACGTGCTGAACGGCATCCTGCAGGACCTGCTCGACCAGGCGGTGGCCTTGGCGCAGGCCCAGGTGGCGCCGGTGGTCGCGGCCATCAACCAGCTGAAGACCGCACTGAACAACCTGCGCAGCCAGTTCGACGCGCTGGTGCCTGCCGTCGGCGCCGACCTGCCCGGCATCGACAGCGTGCCCAGCCTGGCCGCGCTGCCCGGGCTGATCGACACCGTGCTGCCCAAGGTGACGGCCCTCGCCACGGCCCTCAACGGCGCGACGCTGCCTTCGGGCTTCAAGCAAAGTGCCCTCGGCCTGGTCAGCCAGGCGCAGAACATCCTCGAGGACTTCAAGACGATCGCCGCATTGATCCCGCAAGGCAAGGCGCTGTATGCCGCGCTGGACGCGATCGTCGGCCACCCCGAGACGCTGGGCGACCTGTTCAGCGACCCGGGTGCGTTGGCCGCCAAGCTGGAGGATGTGCAAGACGCCATCGGCCCGATCAAGACCACACTCACCGACTTCCATCTGCTCGACGGCGCACCCAAGCAGACGCTGCTGGAGGTGCTGGGCGTGGTGATGGACGTGCTCGGCGGTGCCGAGCAACTGCTCGAGCTGCTGGAGATGCTCACCGGTGAGGAGCTGGTGGTGCGCTTCGACTGGAACCCCGAGATCAAGAGCTGGGGCTTCACGCCGAACAAGCCGCTGTTCCGCGCCAACGACCCGCACGGCTTCCTGATCGCGGTGGAGGCGCGCGTCAAGAAGGCCGGCGGCAGCGCGCCGAAGATCCAGGTGGTGTGCAGCCTGAAGCACTTCGACCTGGTGCTCATCAACCCGGCGGCCTTCATCGAGCTGAACTTCGAGAAGATCGAATTCAAGGTCGACTCGGCGGCGAAGATGAACGTCGACGTGCTGCTGTCGGACATCAAGTTCGTCGGCCCGCTGTCCTTCGTCGAGACTTTGCGCGACCTGATCCCGCTGGACGGCTTCTCCGACCCGCCGTATCTGGACATCACGCCGCAGGGCATCGACGCCGGCTTCTCGCTCGCGCTGCCGAACATCGCGGTGGGCATGTTCTCGCTCACCAACCTGAGCCTGGGGGCGGGCTTCACCGTCCCCTTCATCGGCCAGCCGCTGTCGGTGCGCTTCAACTTCTGCACGCGCGAGCAGCCCTTCCACCTGACGGTGTCGATGTTCGGCGGCGGCGGCTTCTTCGGCATCACCATCGACCCGCACGGCGTGCAGATCCTCGAGGCCTCGCTGGAATTTGGGGCGGCCATCGAGGTCGATTTCGGTGTCGCCTCGGGCGGCGTCAGCGTGATGGCCGGCATCTACTTCCGCATGGAGCAGGACGCCGCGTCGCTGACCGGCTACTTCCGCCTGGCCGGCCATGTCGAGGTGCTTTGCATCGTCAGCGCCTCGCTCGAGCTGTACCTGGAGCTGCGCTACGAGTTCGAAAGCGGCAAGTGCGTCGGCAAGGCGCAGCTGACCATCGAGATCTCGGTGTTCATCTTCTCGGGCAGCGTGACCATCACCTGCGAGCGCAAGTTCTCCGGCTCCAACGGCGACCCGACATTCCGCCAGCTGATGGGCCTGCAGCCCGAACTGCCGCTGGCCGACGAGCTGGCGCTGATCGACCACACCACCGACTACGCCTGGCGCGACTACGTCGAAGCCTTCGCCTGAACACCATGGCCAAACAAAAGATCGTCTGGACCGCCGTCCCCTACGGACGTGTCACCAAAGGCCCGCACAAGGGCTGCCTGCGTGTGTCGGTGGTCGTCTCGCCGCGGCTGACGCCAGTGACGGCGCAGGAGCAGAAGCTGGGCGCGCCCGGTTATGCCGAGTTCCACGACTGGCCGAAGACGCTGTCGCGGCTGAAGCTGCAGCTGCAGATCGCCGGCGTGCCCGGGCTGTTGCCGCTGGACGTGCTGGAGCCCGCGGACAGCGCGCTGTGGCAAGCGCTGTTCCGCGCCGACACGCCGGTGGCCGGCTTCAAGTACCAGGACATGAGCCGGGCCAACCTGCGCTCTTATGCGGTGCGCAACGTGCTGGGCTATGTGCGCGAGCACTACGGCAAGCTGGCCGTCAGCGCGGCCGGCACGCACCCGACGCTGCTGCCGTGGAAGAACGCCGAGCCCTCGCTGAAGGGCATGCTGGCCGACGCCGGCACGCGCACGGTGACCTTCACCACAGGCCACAGCGTCATCGAACAGGCGCTGCCCGGCTTCGACCGATTCTTCGACCCGAAGGACAGCATCGACAAGCGGCTGGGCACGCTGGTCTTCGGCAGCAAGAGCCGCTATCAGGCGCCGGTGGTCGGCATCGACGGCAACCGCAGCGGCATGTCGGTGGGCGTGCGCGCGCTGCCGCCGGACTGGGCCGATCCGGCCGCCAACGGCCCGGACAAGGAGTTGATGGCCAACTTCAACACCGCCGACGAATACACGCTGTACCAGGCCAACCGCTTCTACAAGCGCAGCACGCCTAAGGCCGCGCAGCTGGCCTCGCGCCGGCCGGACCTGAAGAACCTGCCGCCGCCGATCGTCGTCGAGGACTTCGACTTCCACCGTATCGTCGCCTCGCTGGCCGACACGCCGACGGTGCTGCGCCAACTGGGGCTGATCATCGATTGCGCGTTCCCGGCCAGCAATGCCATCAGCGCCGCACTCGCCAATGCAGCCTCTGTCGACGGCATCCTCGGCGTCGAGGTGCAGTGGGGCGACCCGCATTCGCCGGCGGACGACGCCTACCCGCGCACCGCCTTCCGCGCCAGCGCCGCGCGCTTCCTGTCGCGCGAGCGCACGGTCGACCATGCGCGCGGCCTGATGGCGCTGGGCGGCACGGCCGACCCGACGCTGTACCCCGTGGGCCAATACAAGTTCAGCAGCGGCTTCGATGTCTTCCAGCTCGACCCCGACGGCGCGGCACTGAAGACCACCAACTTCGTGCTCACCACGCAAAACCTGGTGTCGCGCAGCCTGAAGCCGGGCACTCATGGTGAGGTGGCCTACACCACCGGCGACCGCCAGCCGGTGGCTGCATTGCGCTCCGGCGGGCTGGGCGTGTCGCGCCATGGCCGCGCCGGCCAGGTGGCCATCGAGGCGGCAGGGGCGACGCTGAAGAACGCCGCGCTGGAAGCCTCGGCCGCGACCACGCGCAAGGTGGTGCTCTTCGCCGAGGATCTGCTGCGCGGCTACCGCGTGGACGTCCAGCACCTGGGCAAGTGGCATTCGCTGTGCCGCCGCATAGGCGACTACAAGATCCTGAAGTCCGACCAGACCCTGCCCATCGCGCCGGACGAGGGCTATGTCAAGGGGGCATCCACCACGGGCGACGGCGGCGACGACCACTACCTGCACGAGGCCGTGTTCCGCTGGACCGGCTGGAGCCTGGTAGCGGTACGGCCGGGCCGCAAGATCGCCCCGGCCGAGGCCGCCGACAGCGGCCTGCAGGGCGAGGAGGTGACCGACGCCTCCGAAGCCGCCGACAACGGCAATGGCCTGGCGGTGCGCTTCCGCGCGCAGCCGGGCACATTGCCGCGGCTGCGCTTCGGCCAGGATTACCGGCTGCGGGCCCGCGTGGTCGACCTGGCCGGCAACAGCCTGGGCCTGGACGAGCCGGCCGCCCTGGAGCAGGCCACCGAAGCCGTGAGCTACCTGCGCTTCGAACCGGTGGACCCGCCGGCGCTGGTACACCGGCACCGCGTCAGCGAAGGCGAATCGTTGGAGCGCATGGTGCTGCGCTCCAACTACAACGCCGACCCGAAGGCCTACCTGTCGACCGCCGCCTTCAAGGCGGCGATCCAGCTGCCGGCATCGGCCGACTTCGAATACGTCGCGCGCAACGAGCGCCACGTGGTGCTGCCCAAGTCGTCGCAACTGCAATGCGAGCAGCACGGGCTGTTCGACAAGGCCTTCGGTGGCACGCCAGCGGCCATCAAGGCGGCCTACCGCACCGCGGCGCGCGAAGCCGGCAATCTGTACGACAAGCTGCCCGGCGCCGTCATCGAGCTGGTCACGCCGACCCGCGTGAAGAACGAGGCACTGACCACCAGCGTGCCACCGGCGCTGCCCTCGCCCGCCGAGCCCACTGGCGGGCGGCTGGTCGGCGGCCAGTACATCGTGCACCGCGAGGAGCGGCTGACCACGCCCTACCTGCCGGACGGCGCGGCCGGCGGCTTTGCGCTGCGCGGCGAATCGCGCGAGGAATTCGGCCGCATCGGCATCACCCAGCCGATGGTGCTGGGTGACGGCGCCTTCGTGGTGCGCGTGCCGCAGACCGAGGAGCTGGTGCTGATTGTCGAGAACGGCAAGGACTGGCCCGACACCCAGGGCCTGCGCATCGTCATCGACGAGCGCGCGCACAAGCTCGAAGACGGCCCCTGCGCCGAGAGCTTCCCCGACGACGGTCGGCCCCGATGGGACGCCGCCAGGCGCGTGCTGACGCTCTTCCTGCGCAAGGGCCACATCGTGCGGCTGCGCTATGCCAGCTTCGTCGACAAGCGCGTCATCGATGCCATGGGCCTGCCGCGCTGGAGCAACAGCGCCGCGCAGCGCGCCTTCATCGCCGAGCTGGCGCTGCTGGGCGTGCACTGGATGATCACGCCGTACCGAGCGCTGGTGCTGGTGCATGCCACCCAGCAGCCGGTGTGCACGCCGCTGCTGATGAAGGTGAGCGCGCCACGCAGCGCTGGGCAGACCTTCACCGACCTGGACGGCGGGGTGCAGCTGCATGGCCCATCCACCGGCAAGTTCGAGGTGGTCGCCGAATGGCACGAGTGGTTCGACGACCCGCAGCAGCCGCGCCCGGTGCGCAAGCTGATGCGCGGCACGCTCGGTGAGATCCCGCTGACCGAAAACCACGACAACAGCTTCATGCTGGCCAGCGCCGCGAACGCGGTGCAGGTGTCGCCGGCCAACGGCATGTTCGACGGCGGCGACAAGCGCACGCGCGGCAATCGCCACGAGTTCGGCGACACCAAGTTCCGCCTGGTGCGCTATCGCATCGAGGCGACGACGCGCTTTCGCGAGTACCTGCCCGCGGCGCTGTATGCGCAGCGCGACCAGATCACGCGGCTGGGCCCGCCGGCCCTGGAGACCAAGGCGCTGCTGGGCGCCGACAACGACCCGGGCACCGCAGTGCTCTTCGACGTGACCGGCGCCACGCCCAACGGCACGCGCGTTCGCAGCACCCAGGCCCCTGAGGTGCCGCGGGTGGTGTACAGCGTGCCGACGTTCCGTTGGTCGCGCAACATCGGGCCGAACGTGGTCGCCCAAAGCAGCACGCGGCACGGCAACGGCCTGCGCGTTTACCTGGAGCGGCCGTGGTTCAGCTCCGGCGACGGCGAGCTGCTCGGCGTGGTGCTGCTCAGCGACGGTGCGAAGTTCGACGCCATTCCCGAGACCATGATGCCCTTCGTCACGCAGTGGGGTCTGGACCCGCTGTTCGACACCACGCTGCCGAAGGAGATGTGCAAGGCCAGCGACTTCAGCGCCCGCGTGGCCAGCGAGACGCTGCCGCTGCTGGAGAACGGCGTCAGCGTGCATGTGGTCGGTCACCGCGTGCAGTGGGACGACGCGCGCAAGCTCTGGTACTGCGACATCGAGCTCGATGCCGGCTGGCGCACCTACATGCCCTTCGTGCGCCTGGCGCTGGTGCGCTATCAGCCGCATGCCATCGGCGGCATGAAGGTCTCGCGCGTGACGCTGGCCGAGTTTGCCCAGGTGCTTCCGCGCCGCGCCGTGACGGTGCAGCGCGCCGCACAGGGTCAGACCGTCAAGGTGCGCGGCCCGGTGCCGCACCGCGGGCCGATGACCTACACCAACGACAGCGCGCACCTGAACATCTCGTTCATCCCGCCGGGCGGCTCGGTGCTGGAATCGGGCCGCAACAAGATGGAACTGGTACTGCAGACACGCAGCGCCAGCATCGACAGCGACCTGGCCTGGATCGACGCGGCGATGCTGGCCTCCTCCCTGGCGCTGCCGCCAGGCGCGACGGTCGAGAGCACGCCCGGCCTTGGCGTGGTGCGTGGCGCCGACGCGCCGCCGAGTCTGTTCGACGAAACCGCGCAGAGCGCGCCGACCAGCGTCACGCGCAGTGGCAGCCTGGGTGAACTGCAGCAGTTCGAGGATCACATCGCGCTGCTCAGCGACGCACGTGCTGGCGTCGGTGCGGTGCAGGCCACGGCAGCGGCCTCGGTGACAACGTCGGCTGGACTGCAGGCTCAGGTGCTGCAGCAGGACCTGATCGACCCGGTGATCTGGCAGGCCAGCATCACACTGCCGCCCTTCAGCGGCAAGGGCCGGCTGGTGCTGCGCGAGTTCGAGCGCTACTACACCGACCGCACCATCCCCGATCGCCGCGGCGATGTGGTCTACCGCAAGCGCGTGGTCGAAGAGCGGCTGGTGTACACCGAGTTCTTTCCGCTGAACTGAGCCGCTGGCTGCACCTCAGTGGCCGCACCTATTCGTCGCCCAGTCCGGCAAGACGCCGGCGATGGGGCGCAGGTAGCGCCGCGACGAAGTCGCGGATGAACTGGTCCTGGCGTGCGAACGCATTGCCGGGGTTGGGATCGATGGACGACACCCTGAAGAGCAGGCCATCGGGGATCAGGCCACGCGAGGTGTAGCGAAGGCTCGCCAGCTTGCGATCCATGCCGGTCACGACGGCATGTTCGCCGATCGTGACCCAATAGGTGACGGGCTCGGGGCGCGCTGCGCCCAGCCGAGTGACCAGACGGCGTGCCGATACGTTGCCGTAGGTCGTGGCGACCTGTGCATCCGACTGGTCCAGGATGTTGAAGCCCGAAGCCGGATAGCAGATTTCGGGTCGATGGAACGAATCGCGGTTGTCGCTGTGGTCGCGGCTGTAGGCGATCGACAGCATGACGCGGTAGCCGTCGTCGGCGACGTAGACGCGGGCCAGCGTGCGGGTGTAGATGCTGTCGATGTAGGCCTTGGTCTGCGGGTCGACCACGCCCGCGGCATTCGAGGCGTCGCGTCGCCATTTGCCGAACTTGTCGGGGACGACGGCCTCCAGGTCGATATCTCCCAGGCGCTGAGCCAGCAGCTCGCTGGGTTGAAAGGCATGGCTGGCCACGGCGACAACCACGGCTGCCGCGCAGATGATCCAGGCATGAAGTCGCGTCGTCGCCATATGCGTGGGTTGTCTAGCGCTTCTCGCCGGGCAGGCACAGCCCCAGGAGGCTGTCGATGGCAATCATCAAGACCGTGGCCACACCGATCAGCACCAGCCCAGCCAGGCTGTGAACGAAACCCTGGCCCGCCGCATCCCCAAGGTAGTAGGTGACCAATACGAGGATGATGACGCGCACCACGTTGGCCACGAATGCCACCGGCACGAGCAGCATCGCGAGGATTGAGTTGCGAATCACCGAGACGTGGCCGACCAGCTTCATGTAGACGATGCCTACCGCCTCGAGCGTCAGGATGGACGACAGGCCCGCACAGGCATCGGCGACGAGCAGTTGGTACTGGCCCACCGTCATGACGACGCCGGAACGCGCCACGGGGTAGCCGGCGACATGAAGCAGGTGCGTCGCGACAGCAGAGACGGCGATCTTCAACGGCCCGGTCACCAGCGCGACCACCAGTTCCGGCAACGGGACCAGGAAGAACAGCAAGAGCAAAGGCACCCACAGCAGCCGAATTGCGGCCCAGCCCTTGTGGATCAGCAGAACCGCGGCCAGCACCGCAATTTGTGAACCCACCTCGAACATCAGGATGCTCTGCGACACCCCCACGGCGTAGACCAGCAACCCGAAGACCAGCAGGCCATAGCCCGTACCAACGACCGGGCGGGGCGCCAAGCCGGCCAGCGCAAAGCGCTCGCGATAGAAGAGCCACAGACTGACGGCGAGGATGAGCGGCCCGTAATTGAGCTCTTCAGAGACCCAGTTGGTTCGCGCCAGCTCGGCATAGGTGGGGCCGTACAGTGCCGCAAAGCCCAGAGCCAGCAACAGCAGCGTACGAAGGTCGGACTCCGGCATGATCCAGCGCGCCACCAGCGCCGACCAGCGCCCGGGTTGCGTGATGCCTGAATCCTGGCGAACCGAACTCACTTCGTGTCAAGCGCCTTGCGCGGTTCTTCGGCTGACGCGCTGGCGCTTGCCGCCGGCGGTGCCGAAGCCGCAGCGGGGGCCGCCATGATCGGGCCAAACCGCCCGACGTACTCCAACTTCGCTCCAGCACGCATCGCCTCCAGGTCGGCTTCGACCGTCTTGCGGATCTTGTCGTTGAGCAGATACCGCTTGATCGCCGGCGTGGCCTCGCTCAGAGTCACCGGCGCAGGCTGCGCCGAAACCAGCAGCATCACCCTCAAGCCTCCCGGACGCGTGACGTAGATGCTCTGGCCTTCCTTGATGGGAGCCAGACGACCAATGAGGTCCATCGACAGGTTTTCCGACGGTTCGTTGAGCAGCCGCGACTTGTAGCGCAGGCCGCTGCCACGCAGGTATTCGGCAAAGGCCGGCATCGGCGACTCCTCGAGTCGCTTCTTCAGCGCGTCGAGTTGCGCGCCCGAGGCCTCGATGTCGATCTCCTGGATCGTGAAGTTGCGGCGCTGCGAAAACAGTTCCGGTCGCTTGTCGTAGAAGGCGGAGACTTCGGTCGGGTCGGGCTGCGTCATTCCGGCCGCCAGACGGTCGAAGTAGGCGCGAGACAGCACGTTGCGGCGCGCTTCCTGCAAGGCCTGTTGCACTTCGGGCACGAGGTCGAGCTTCAATTCCAAGGCGCGGTCAACGGTCAGTTGCTGGGCGACAAGCCGGTCCACGACCTGCCGCGTGGTGGCATCGTTGGCGTTGGCCGCGCCGCCAGGAACGCCCTGCAGCGCGTAGTTGACCTGGTGGACTGAAATTTCGGACTTGTTGACCCGAACGGCGACCTGCGTGGCAGCAGGTGCCTTGGAATCGCCGCAGGCCACCAACGCGAAGACAGTGCCCAGGACGGCGACGGTGCCAAGGCCAGTCCGGCGGCTGCGTGCAGCTTCAGTGTTCATGGTGTGCGCTCGAGGTTTGCAACCGTCCATCTCGGCACGATCGGGCAACCCAGGTTCCCCAAAAACCGCGATGGTACGACGCCGATTCCGCCGGGGCAGTGAACCCGGTCACGACATGCGCCACTGCGACCCTCGTTACGCCTCGCGCCAGGTGCACCCCCTCAGATGGGCGTGCATCGCCCCGTGACCGCGGGGTGCAAAGCCATGATGTTCCCACGCATCATTCGTTCATCAATCGCCGAAGAGAGGTTCTAGATGAAGTTGCGCAATGTGATGACTGTCATGGCTTTGGGGGCATCGATGCCCGCTCTTGCCGACAACGTCGACGTGATCCTTAGCGACTTCGCATACAAGGACGGCGGGGTAAAGACCGCCACCATCACCAACAAGACGCAAACCGGAAACCCTGCCGAGAACAAGACCATAGCAGTCTATGCCGGAGCGTACGCCGGGACCTTAAACGGAGCTTCTTTCGTCACGTTCTGCACCGATGTCTATCAGTCTCTAAGCTTTGGGACCCCGGCGGTCACCTACGATCGACTCTCGGTAGATGACACGAAGAAGCTCTGGGGCGGGGATTCGTCGCAAGGTACGACGTACAACCCCAACAGTTACGGGTTGGTCAGCAAGCTGTTCACCACGGCCTACACCAGTGTCAAAGACAGCGTGACCTCGGCCGCGTTTCAATACGCGTTGTGGGAGCTGCTGTACGAGAAGACTGGCTCCTACACGATCGACGGCGGGAACTTTACGGTCACCTACACCGACGCCGGCGCAATTAGCAAAGCCAACTCTTGGTTGGCGAGCGTAGTTGAGGCGAACGCCTCTGAAGGCTATGTCGTTCAGTCGCTCTTTAACGGCGACTACAACCCGTGGACATCGGGTACGCAAGACCTTGTGATCGCCACGCCGGTGCCCGAACCCCAAACCTATGCCCTCGCGCTGGTCAGCCTGGGCATCGTCGCGGGCTACGCCCGCCGCCGGCGTGGCAAGACCTGACGAATGCGCTGTCGAGCCGCGGTAGGCGCGGCAGGGTATCGAATGACCTGTCGAAAGCGTTTGCCTTGTCGGGACGGAACCTGCACGGTCCTCGCGGTCACTTGACTGGCGACCCCACACCCCTCGCCTCCCCGGCGGCACCACCTGCGTGTACGGCAAAGTGAAGCCAGACTGAATCTTCGTCGGACCCTGTCGTCCACCCACGCACGACTTCGTGCAGGTGGCCGTGGCTTCGGGCGCCGCAACCGATGAGGCTGCTCGAGTGCAGAAGCACGTCGTCGAAGCAGCCTTCGCGATGTTGCTTTGCCTCGCCGTCCCAAGGCGGCTGCTGTGCACACCGGAGCTAGCCAACGCCCGCCCGAACCCTGCCAAAACCGCGGCCGCATCCCGGGCGCAACTGGAGACCTTTACAGGGGACGACGCGACACCAGTCTGGTTACATTCACTCACCGATACCAAAATGGGGACCGCGAGTGATTGCTCTGTCATTGGGAACCGCGCTGACCAGAGGTGCCCAAGCGCTGGTGGCGACATGGGCCTTGTCGTGCGCGGCGGGCGCGCACGCGGCCTGGACCTATACGGTCGATGTACTGGGCGGGTCGCCGACCGCACGCAACTTTGAGCGTGCGATTGCGTCGAACGTGGTTGCGGCGCTCGACCTGTGGACGCGGCACCTGGCAGGCGGGGCAGCCATAGAGATCGAGATCGAGCTGACCGACCACGTCGTGCGCGCCGGAGGCCGCTCGCTGACCTCGGGCTTCTTGCGCTACGACGAGGGCCGGGACGTCTATGAGCAAGGCGTCGCCTACGAGATCCGCACTGGCTTCGACCCGAACGGCGACGCGGCGGACCTGCGCATACAGCTCAACAGCGACTATGTGGCCAACGAGCTGTGGTTCGACCCGAAGCCGAAGCGGCGTCGGATCCTTGTTCCAGTCGAGCGTACCGACGCAGTTTCGCTTTTTGCACATGAACTGGGCCATGCCATCGCTTTCAACGGCTGGTGGGACCAACCCCAGGGCCGCATGCCGCTGCACTACGGGTCGACCTGGGACCTGAACACCTACTACGACGGTTCGATGCTCTACTTCACCGGGACGGCGGCGATGGCGCTCTACGGCAGCCCGGTGCCCGTGACCGACGGCAACAACTGGCATGTAGGCAATGCAACAGGCCTGGGATCCGACCTGGTGGACGACCTGATGAACGGCGTGAGCTTCCGCCGAGGATCCCGCTACGATGTGTCGCCACTCGACCTGGCCATACTGTCGGACCTGGGTGTTCCAATGGCATCCGTGCCCGAGCCTCACACCGCGCTGCTGCTGGCTGCTGGGCTGCTGGGACTGGTTGCCGTTGCCCGCCGGCGCACTGTTCGCAAGCCGTAAGGGGGCTGACGCATTTGTCGATGGGCGGGCCCACGCTGTCCAGTGTCTTGGGGTCGCGACGCTGCAAAGCGAGTCGCTGGGTCAAAGCGGCCGGCAACAACCCTTGGGCCTGAACGCGGTGCCTGCATTGACCCGCGAATCGCCATAGCTCAAGGCACATCGCGCCGCCGTTTCAGCCGACCAAGAACCCTCTGCCCGCCCGGACGCCTGGGCGCCGGAGCGATGCTTCGCCGTTGCGAGCCACGCCAACGCAGCCCAGCGGCGGAAGGAGTCTGGTACTTGCTGGCCCTGGCCATCGTCTCGTGAAGCACACTCCGCGCGCGCACGGCCGATCGATTCCTCAGCCCAGATGCCCCAGCGGCAGTGCCGCGCCGGCCTTGACCTCGCCCAGCGAGAAGCTGGTGTGCAGATCCTTGACATTGGGCAGCTTGAACAGTTTGTCCATCGACCAGCGCGAGTAGGCATCGAGATCGGTGCACATGACCTGCAGCTCGAAGGTGCCGGCACCGCTGATGTAGTGGCAGGCCACCACCTCGGGCAGCGCGCGGATGGCGTCTTCCAGCGCCTGCGTGGCGGCGGCATTGTTGCGCTCGGCGTCGACGCGCACGAAGGCCAGCACACCCAATCCGATCTTGCGCCGGTCGATTTCGGCGCGGTATCCGGTGATGTAGCCATGCTGCTCCAGCCACTTGACGCGCCGCCAGGTGGGCGCGGCCGACAGGCCGATGCGCGTCGCCAGTTCGGCATTGCTCAGCCGCGCGTCGCGCTGCAGTTCGTCCAGGATGGCAATGTCATAGCGGTCCAGCGAAGCGCCGTGCACTTCGCCCAAGGGCTCGGCGCCGGACTCCCGGGTTTTCCCCGATTTCGACCTTATCGGCGTGTTTTTGTCTCTTGGCTTCATTCTTGCGCAACGATCTTGCCAAGAGTATGCCGTTGCGGGCAAACAAAGAAAAGACTTCCCGGAGCCGAACTTTTACACTGCCGCATTCATTTCACCCATGCCGAAGCAACCGCGCGCCATGCGATGCAAGATAGGCATGTGCTTCGCCGCCTGATGGATTCAACTGGAGTGCCCGCCGCATGAACGCCCCATTGCCCGAATCGATCCGCAAAGCGCTGGAAAGCGTCTCTCTCGACGACAAGTACAGCCTCGACAGCGGCCGCGCGTTCATGAGCGGTGTGCAGGCCCTGGTGCGCCTGCCGATGCTGCAGCGCCAGCGCGATGCGCGTGCGGGCCTCAACACCGGCGGCTTCATCAGCGGCTATCGCGGCTCACCCCTGGGCGGCTACGACCAGGCATTGATGGCGGCAAAGAAGCACCTGGCCGAGCAGCACATCGTGTTCCAACCCGGTGTCAACGAGGAACTGGGCGCCACCGCCGTGTGGGGCACGCAGATGCTCGACCTGTACCCGCAGAGCAAGAACTACGACGGCGTCTTCGGCATCTGGTATGGCAAGGGCCCGGGCGTGGACCGCTGCTCCGACGTGTTCAAGCACGCCAACATGGCCGGCACCTCCAAGCATGGCGGCGTGATCGCCATCGCCGGGGACGACCATGTCGCCAAGAGCAGCACCGCCGCGCACCAGAGCGACCACATCTTCAAGGCCTGCGGGCTGCCGGTGTTCTTCCCGGCCGGCGTGCAGGACATCCTGGACATGGGGCTGCACGCCTTCGCGATGAGCCGCTTCTCCGGCGTGTGGAGCGGCATGAAGACGATCCAGGAGGTGGTGGAGTCCTCGTCCTCGGTCAGCGTCGACCCCGACCGGGTGAAAATCATCCTGCCCGAGGACTTCGCGATGCCGCCGGGCGGCCTGCACATGCGCTGGCCCGATGCCGCGCTGGACCAGGAAGCACGCCTCTTCGACTACAAGTGGTATGCGGCGCTGGCCTACGTGCGCGCCAACAAGCTCAACTACAACGTGGTCGAGGGCCCGAACGACCGCTTCGGCATCATCGCCAGCGGCAAGGCCTACAACGACACGCGCCAGGCGCTGTCCGACCTGGGGCTGGACGACGACACGATGCGCCGCCTGGGCATCCGGCTGCACAAGGTCAACGTGGTCTGGCCGCTGGAGGCAACCATCACGCGCAGCTTTGCGCAGGGGCTGCAGGAGATCCTGGTGGTCGAGGAGAAGCGCCAGGTCATCGAATACCAGCTGAAGGAAGAGCTCTACAACTGGCGCCCGGACGTTCGGCCCCACGTGCTGGGCAAGTTCGACGAACCCGAGGGCGACAGCACCGGCGGCGAATGGAGCATGCCCAACCCCAGCGAGAACTGGCTGCTGCGCGCCAAGGCCGACCTGACGCCGGCCATCATCGCCAAGGCCATCGCGAAAAGGCTGAAGAAGCTGGGCGTCGGCGACGACATCGTCGCGCGCATGGAAACGCGCTTGGCCATCGTGGCGGCGCGCGAGCGCGAGCTCACCGAGTTGAAGACCGACACCGGCGACCGCATCCCCTGGTTCTGCAGCGGCTGCCCGCACAACACCAGCACGCGCGTGCCCGAAGGCAGCCGCGCCACCGCCGGCATCGGCTGCCACTACATGGCGGTGTGGATGGACCGCAGCACCAGCACCTACACCCAGATGGGCGGCGAAGGCGTGCCCTGGGTCGGCCAGGCGCCCTTCACCAAGGACAAGCACATCTTCGCCAACCTGGGCGACGGCACCTACTTCCACAGCGGCTCGCTGGCCATCCGCATGGCCATCGCCTCGGGCGTGAACATCACCTACAAGCTGCTCTACAACGACGCGGTGGCGATGACCGGCGGCCAGCAGGTCGGCGAGCGCGCCGAAGGCCACAGCGTGCTGCAGATCCAGAAGAGCATGGTGGCCGAGGGCGTGAAGAAGGTGGTGATCGTCACCGACCAGCCCGAGAAGTACCAGGGCGCGGCGCTGGAGCCCGGCATCACCGTGCACCACCGCGACGAGCTCGACCGCATCCAGCGCGAGCTGCGCGAGATCGAAGGCGTCACCGCCATCATCTACGACCAGACCTGCGCCACCGAGAAGCGTCGCCGCCGCAAGCGCGGCAAGCTCGTCACGCCGGCCAAGCGCGTGGTCATCAACGAGGCGGTGTGCGAAGGCTGCGGCGACTGCAGCGTGCAGAGCAACTGCCTCAGCGTCGAGCCGGTGGAGACCGAGTTCGGCCGCAAGCGGCGCATCAACCAGAGCACCTGCAACCTCGACTACAGCTGCACCAAGGGCTTCTGCCCGAGCTTCGTCACGGTCGAAGGCGGGCAGCTGAAGAAGCCGAAGAAGGAGCAGCGCGGCGACCTGTCGGCCATGCCGCCGCTGCCCGAGCCAGCGCTGCCGCTGGCCGAGAAAGCCTGGGGCATCGTGGTCGGCGGTGTCGGCGGCACCGGCGTCATCACCATCGGCCAGCTGCTGGGCATGGCGGCACACATGGAAGGCAAGGGCGTGGTCACACAGGACGCCGGTGGCCTGGCGCAGAAGGGCGGCGCCACCTGGAGCCACGTGCAGATCGCCAACCGTGCCGAAGACATCCACACCACCAAGGTCGATACCGCGCAGGCCGACCTGGTGATCGCCTGCGACTCGATCGTCGGCGCCACCAAGTACACGCTGGCGGTGATGCAGAAGGGCCGCACCTACGTGGCGCTCAACACCCACGGCACGCCGACCGCGGCCTTCGTGAAGAACGCCGACTGGCAGTTCCCCGGCGGCCACTGCGAGACCGCCGTGCGCGCCAGCGTCGGCGACGGCCTGGTCGGCGCCTTCGATGCCGAGCAGGTGGCGGTGCAGCTGCTGGGCGACAGCATCTACACCAACCCGCTGATGCTGGGCTACGCCTGGCAGCAAGGACGCATTCCGCTGAGCCATGCGTCGCTGATGCGTGCGATCGAGCTGAATGCAGTGCAGATCGACAACAACAAGGCGGCCTTCGAATGGGGCCGGCGCTGCGCGCACGACCTGGCCTCGGTGCAAGCGCTGTTCAAGGCGGCGCAGGTGATCGAGTTCGTGAAGAAGCCGTCGCTCGACGAGATGGTGGCCAAGCGGGTGGAGTTCCTCACCGGCTACCAGGACGCGGCCTATGCCGCGATGTACAAGGCCTACGTCGACAAGGTGCACGCGGCCGAAGCCCAGTTCGGCGCGGGCAAGGCCTTGAGCGAGGCCGTCGCGCGCTACCTGTTCAAGCTGATGGCCTACAAGGACGAGTACGAGGTCGCGCGCCTGCACACCGATCCGGCCTTCATCGCCAAGATCGAATCGATGTTCGAGGGGGACTACAAACTGGTGCACCACCTGGCGCCGCCGAAGCTGGCCAAGCGCAACGACAAGGGCGAGCTGATGAAGCAGTCCTACGGCCCGTGGATGCGCAAGGCCTTCGGCCTGCTGGCCAAGCTCAAGGGCCTGCGCGGCGGCGCGCTGGACCTGTTCGCCGGCACCGAAGAGCGCAAGACCGAACGCGCGCTGATCCAGCAGTACCGCGACTGCATCGACGAACTACTGAAGACGCTGGACGCGGCCAAGCTGCCGCTGGCCGCCGAGATCGCGCGCATCCCGGAAGACATCCGCGGCTACGGCCATGTGAAGGAACGCCACCTGAAGACCGCTCGACTGAAGTGGGACGGCCTGATGGCGCAGTGGCGCGCCGGCGCCGAGCGCAAAGCCGCTTGAGCAGCCCGCAGTCCACGGGCTGGCCGGCATTGCGCGCGGCCGGCGCGCACGACGCGTCGGCGCGGGCGCCCTTCAGCGTCAATGGCCAGGCAGTGGGTTCGGTGTCCCGGGCCCACCTGCAGTTGCTGCGTGCCTGGCCGCAGTGGCTGCAGGTGGACGAAGCCGGCGTGGCGCTGCAGGCCGAGCCCGATCGGCTGGATGCGGTGCTGGCGCAGCTGAATGCCACGCTGCGCTCGATGGGCCTGATCCGCGCCTGGCGCGACGAAGCCTTCGCGCTGTTCGACCCAGTCGACGGAGCGCGGCTGGCGACGATCGAACGCGCCTCGGCGCGCTTCTGGGGCACGCTGACGCTGGGCGCGCATGCCAACGGCTACACCGCCGACGCACAGGGCCGGCCCACCCACCTGTGGATCGCGCAGCGCTCGGCCACCAAGGCCACCGACCCCGGCCTGTTCGACAACCTGATTGGCGGCGGTGTGCCCGATGGGCAGACGCCGCTGCAGGCGCTGGTGCGCGAAGGCTGGGAGGAGGCCGGGCTGCAGCCGGTGCAACTGGCCGGGGCGCAAGCGGGCAGCGTGCTGCGCCTGCTGCGCGACATCCCCGAAGGTCTGCAACACGAGTGGCTGCATGTCTACGACCTGCCCATGCCCACCGGGCTGGAGCCCGCCAACCAGGACGGCGAGGTGGCCGGCTTTCGCTGCCTGCCAATGGACGAGGCGCTGGCCCTGGCGGCCGGCCGGCGGATGACGGTGGATGCGGCGCTGGTCACGCTGGACTTCGCGCTGCGCCATGCACTGCTGCCCGAGCACGAAGCGCAGCCGCTGGCGGCAGCCCTGGCGGCGCGGCGCGTCCAAAATGCCATTCAGGTTTTCTGACGACCCGCGACAGACCGGCTGAACACGGCCGGCGCGACTCGAAGCCACACTGCGGAGCACCGAATGTCCAGCCCGAAACCGCCCACCATGCCCAAGACCGACGCACGCTACGACAACGTGGCCATCGGCTTCCATTGGCTGCTGGCCTTGATGATTGCCGGCTCCTTCTGCGTGGGCCTGTACATGAGCGGACTGCCCTTCTCGATCCAGCGTGTCAAGTTGTTCAACTGGCACAAGTGGGCCGGCATGACGATCCTGGCGCTGACGCTGCTGCGGTTGCTTTGGCGGCTGCGCCATGCGCCGCCGCCTGAAGCACCCGGGCCGCATTGGCAACAGATGGCTGCCAAGGCCACGCACCGCGCGATGTATGCGCTGTGCCTGATCATCCCTCTGGTCGGCTGGGCCTACAGCTCGGCCGCCGGCTTCCAGATCGTGGTCTACGGCGTGCTGCCGATGCCCAACCTGCTGCAGGTGGACCCGGTGCTGGCCAAGGCCATCAAGCCCTGGCATGCCTGGCTGGCCTATGCGCTGGCCGCGCTGGTGCTGCTGCACGTGGCCGCCGCGCTGAAGCACCATTTCGTCGACCGTGACGGCCTGCTGCACCGCATGCGGCCCGGGCGCGCCTGAATCACTCACCCTGTCCATACCGAAAGCCTCCATGAAGACTCTGCTCACCGCCGCCGCCCTGGCGCTGGCCCTGCCGGCCCAAGCCGCCAACTACGCCATCGACCCGACGCACACCTTCGTCTTCTACGAGATCGGCCACTTCGGAACCTCCACCAACCGTGGCCGCTTCGACCGGAAGGAAGGCACGGTGCAGTTCGACCGTGCGGCCAAGACCGGCAGGGTCGAGATCAGCTTCGACCTTGCGGCCATCAGCACCGGCGTGGCACCGCTGGACAAGCACCTGCAGAGCGCGGACTTCTTCGACACGGCCAAGCATCCGAGCGCCAAGTTCGTGGGCGACAAGTTCGTCTTCAACGGCGACAAGGTGGCCGAGGTGGGCGGCACGCTGACGATGCTGGGCAAGAGCGTGCCAGTGACGTTGAAGGCCCAGCAGTTCAATTGCTACCTGAACCCGATGCTCAAGCGCGAGGTCTGCGGTGGCGACTTCGCGACCACCCTCCAGCGCAGCCAGTGGGGCATGAACTGGGGCCTGAACATGGGCGTGCCCGACGAGGTGCGCCTGCTGATCCAGGTCGAGGCCATCAAGCAGTAGTCCGGCATGCGAATGCGGGTCTGCCTGCTGCTGGCACTGGCGCCGACGCTGGCCACAGCACAGCCGGTGGTCTACCGCATCGACCCGCTGCACAGCTTCGTGTATTTCGAGGTGCTGCACTTCGGCACCTCCACCGTGCGCGGCCGCTTCGGCGGCATCGAAGGTCAGGTGGAACTCGACCGCACGGCCGCCAGCGGCTGGGCATCGCTGCGCATCCCGACGACTGGCGTCGACACCGGACTGCCGGCTTTCGACGCGCGGCTGCGGCAGCCGGACCTGCTGGCCAGCGAGGCCTATCCCGAGGCCCGATTCGTGGCCGCGCGCTTCAGCTTCGACGGCCCGAAGGTCAATGCGGTGAGCGGAGAACTGACGCTGCGCGACGTGCGCCAGGCGCTGGAGCTGCGCGCGCTGCACTTTGGCTGCCACACCCACCCGCAACTGCAGCGCGAGGTGTGCGGCGGCGACTTCGAAGGCGAACTCGACCGCGCGGCCTTCGGCGCCAGCTTCGGCATGCCCTTCGTGGCCCGACGGGTGCGCATCCTGGTGCAGGTCGAAGGCATCCGCCAGTAGGCAGCGACAAGCGACTCAGTCGCGCCGTTGCAGCGACTGCCACAGGTCGACCAGCATCATCACCACGCCGACCGCCATCACGCCGGCGAGCGCCGGCTCCTTGAGCTTGAGCACCACCGGCAGCAGGAAGCTGAAGAACAGCACCAGCGCGACGACCGCGGAGAAGAGCTTGACGAACATGGTCGGTCCTTTCGGGGAATCTATGCCGCCTGCAGACGCGCCGCCAGCCAGCGTGCGCTGCGCAGCAGCCGCGCATCGTCGCCACGCCGGCCCACCAGCTGCAGGCCCAGCGGCAGATTGTTGGGCGCATGCAGCAGCGGCAGGTTCAGTGCCGGCATGCCTGCCAGCGACCACAGCGTGCAGAAGACCGGATCACCGGTACCGGCCAGCGGCGGCGCGCTGCCTGGCGCCGCCGGCGTGAGGACGGCGTCGTAGCGCTGGAACAGCTCCTCGAAACCGTCGATCAGCTGCGAAATGCGCGCCAGCGCCTGCTGGTAGTCGAAGGCTGTGACCTCGCGGCCGCGCTGCAGCTGCTGCTGCAGCGACGCCGACAACTTGTCGCGGCCGCGGGTCCATTCGGCGTCGAGGTTGAAGGCCATCTCGGCCTCCATGATCGTGCGGTGCCAATCCCAGGCCGCACGCACCGATTCACCCAGGTCAAATGTCTCGCATTGCTCGCCGAGCACCTCGGCCACCTCGGCCAGCGCTTCCTGCGTGTCGGCGTCGGCCTGGCCCCACATCGGCGTCTTCACCAGCGCGAAGCGCGGCGGCAGCGGGGGCTCTTCGGCCAGCACGCGGCGGAAGGGTGGGCAGGCCATCGGGCGGGTATGCGGGTCGCGCTCGTCATGGCCGCACAGCGCCTCGGCCAGCAGCGCCACATCGTCCAGCGTGCGCGCAAACCAGCCGACGCAATCAAGCGTGCGCGAGGTCTTCAGGATGCCGTGGCGCGACACCAGCCCGGTCGACGGCTTGTAGCCATAGACGCCGCAGAAGGCCGCCGGGCGAATGACCGACCCATTGGTCTGCGTGCCCAGTGCCAGCGGCACCATGCCGGCCGCCACGGCCGCAGCCGAGCCGGAAGACGAGCCGCCGGGCGTGCGCGTGGGGTCGTGCGGGTTGCGCGTCTTGCCCGCGGCATAGGTGGCCAACTCGGTGGTGACCGTCTTGCCCAGGATCACCGCACCGGCGGCGCGCAGCTTCGCCACCACGGCAGCATCGCGGTCGGGCAGACGCCCAGCATGCAGCACGGTGCCGTCTTCGGTCGGCATGTCGACCGTGTCGATGATGTCCTTCAGGCCGACCGGTACACCGTGCAAGGCGCCGATGGGGCGGCCTTCGCGGCGGTCGGCGTCGCGGGCCCGGGCTTGGGCCAGCGCATGGGCTTCGTCCAGGTGCTGCCAGGCCTGCACCTGCGCTTCAGTCTGGCGGATGCGCTCCAGGCAGGCCTGCACCAACTGCTCGGAGTCGAACAGCCCGTCGCGGATGCCCTGCGCCGCGTCACTGGCGGACAGCCACTCCAGCTGCGTCATGCGTTAGCGGCCATACAAGGCGTTGGGCAGCCACAGCGCGATGCCGGGGAAGATGTAGATCAACAGCATCGTCACCAGCACCACGTAGACGAAGGGCATGCAGCCGCTGAAGATCTGCGTCAGCAGCAGCGAGGGTGGACTGACGCCCTTCAGGTAGTAGGCCGACATGGCCATCGGCGGCGACAGGAAGGCGGTCTGCAGGTTCAGCGCCACCAGCACGCCGAAGAGGATCGGGTCGATGCCGAAATGCTGCAGCATCGGCAGGAAGATGGGCACGAAGATGATGATGATCTCGGTCCACTCCAGTGGCCAGCCGAGCACGAAGATGATGGCCTGCGACAGCAGCAGGAAGGTCACCGCGTTCAGGTTCAGCCCGAGCACGAAGTCCTTGATCAGCACGTTGCCGCCCAGGTAGGCGAAGATCGACGCGAAGGTGGCCGAGCCGACGAACAGCCAGCACACCATGGCCGAGGTGCGCGCCGTCAGGTAGACCGATTCGCGCAACCCCTGCCAGGTGAAGGAACGGTAGGCCACCGCCAACACCGCGGCGCCGAAGGCACCGACCGCGGCCGCCTCGGTGGGTGTGGCAATGCCGAACATGATGGCGCCCAGCACCGACAGGATCAGCAACGTCAGCGGCACGAAGGACTTGAACAGCATCGCCAGCACTTCGCCGACGGGCACGTCGCCCTCTTCCTTGGGCAGCGGCGGTGCGCGCTCGGGCTTGAGGATCGCCAGCACGACGACATACAAGATGTACATGCCGGCAAGGAAGAAGCCCGGCACGATGGCCGCGGCATAGAGCTTGACCACCGACAGGCCGGCCATTGCACCGTAGACGATGAGCATGATCGACGGCGGGATCAGGATGCCGAGGCAGCCGCCGGCGCAGATGACACCGGAGGCCAGGCGCGAGTCGTAGCCGGCCTTGATCATCTGCGGCATGGCCAGCACGCCCATCAGCGTGACCACCGCGCCGACGATGCCGGTGGCGGTGGCGAACAGCGCGCAGGTGGCCAGCGTGGCCACGGCGAGTGCGCCGGGCACGTGCTTCAGCGCAATCTGCAGGCTCTTGAACAATTCGCCGAGGATGTTGGCGCGCTCGACCAGGTAGCCCATCAGCAGGAACAGCGGGATCGACACCAGCGCGTCGTTGTTCAATACCGTGAAGGTGTTCTGCGTGAGCAGGTAGAAGACGCGGTTGTCGAAGAAGGTCTGGTCGACCTGGAAGTAGGCGTAGTAGCCGAAGCCGACGCCGAGGGCCATCAGCGTGAAGGCCACCGGAAAGCCGATCATGATCGTGAAGACCAGGATGCCCAGCATCACCATGGCCACCATGGGATCGCTCATCAGCGGGCTCCTTCCGTCTGCTCGGCCTTGGCCGCGTGCTCACGCAGGATCTGCTGCTCCAGTTCCTCGACGTCATGCAGCCGGGCCGGCCAGCGGCCTTCGCGCAGGCACACCAGGCAGCGCAGCACCTCGGCGAAGCCCTGCAGCGCGATCAGCGCGCCGCCGACGGGAATCATCATCTTCAGCGGCCAGATCGGCACGCCGGCCGGGCTGTTGACGCTGACCTCGCGGATGCGCATGGCCTCCAGCCCGTAGCCACCGCCGGCAATGACCAGCGCGAGGATGCCGGGAAAGAAGAACACCACGTAAAGCACCAGCTCGACCAGCGCCTGCCGGCGCTCGGGCCACAGGCGATAGAACATGTCGGCGCGCACATGGCCGCCGCGCGACAGCGTGTAGGCCCCGGCCATGTAGAACACCGCGCCGTACATCAGGTAGCTCAGGTCGAAGGCCCAGCTGGTCGGGTCGTTCAGCGCGTAGCGCACGAACACCTCATAGCAGGTGCCCAGCGTCAGGATGACGATGCACCATGCGAAGGCATGCCCGACGGTCTTGCTGAGCTGGTCGATGCTGCGGATCAGGCCATGCACCATGCTCGTTCACCTCGCAAAAACAAAGGGGCGGAACCGCCGCCGCCCCCGATCCGAATGCTGCCCAGGCTCAAGTCGGAAGCTTGGTCCTGAAGACATGCTCGTAGCCGGCAGCGTAGTCGGCCTCGTTGAGGAACATGTAATACGCCACGCGCTTGGCCCAGGCGCGCTGCGACTCGACCACCTTGGCAAAGAACGGGTCTTCGTCGGACAGCTTCTTGGTCAGCACGTCCCAGGCCTTCAGCTGCTCGGCCATGACCGACTTCGGCGTACGCACCACGTTGACCTTGTGCTTGCCGATCAGCTCCTGCAGGTCGCGCGAGTAGTTGTCCATCGCCGTCCACCAGTTCGAAGCCGTGACCGCCTCGGTGGAGTAGCGCAGGATCGCCTGCAGGTCCTTGGGCAGGCTGTCCCACTTCTTCTTGTTGAATGCGATCTCGAAGAACTCCATCGCCTGGTGGTAGCTGCCCATCATGTAGTTCTTGATCACATCCTGCGCACCGAAGCGCATGTCGGAGGTGGGATTGTTGAACTCGAAGGCATCGATCACGCCCTTGTCCAGGGCCGGGATGATTTCACCGCCGGGCAATTGGGTGACCTTGGCGCCCATCTCCTGAAACAGGTCGGCCGCGAGGCCCACGGTGCGGTACTTCAGGCCCTTCAGCTCGGCACCGCTGGTGATCGGCTTCTTGAACCAGCCCAGCGGCTGCGTCGGCATCGGCATGGCAAAGAAGCCGACGACGTCGAGGTTGATCTTTTTCAACAGCTCGTTGTAGAGCTCCAGGCCGCCGCCGCGGTAGATCCAGGCCAGCGTCTGCGGCGCGTCGCAGCCGTTGATCGGGCCGGAGCCGAACAGCGAGGCCACCTTGCTCTTGCCGTACCAATACACCGGCACGCCGTGGCTGGCGTCGAGCACGCCCTTGCTGGTCGCGTCCATCACCTCGAAGGGCTTGACGACCGCGCCGGCCAGCAGGTAGTCGATGCGCAGCCGTCCACCGGCCATCTCGTTGACGCGCTTGACGTATTCCTCGGCCATCTCGTTGAAGATGTCCTTGGCACCCCAGGCGCCCTGCATCTTCAGCACGATGGTGTTCTGTGCCTTGGCGATCATCGGTGCGCTCATCGCGGCCGCGC
Organism: uncultured Pseudomonadota bacterium; assembly: GCA_963758955.1. Lineage (GTDB taxonomy): Bacteria > Pseudomonadota > Gammaproteobacteria > Burkholderiales > Burkholderiaceae_C > Rubrivivax. The sequence continues at coordinate 24,039 of CAVWXO010000023.1, read as the reverse complement.
CAGCCAAGCCGGAGGCTGCGGCACCCAGGAACTTGCGACGAGCCGGCCGCTCCTGCACAGCGGCCGTTTCGGTCTTTGCCGTGGTATCCATCGTCTGTCTCCTATGTGGTGGGTCGAACTGGAGGTTCAGCCAACTGCGTAGCAGGCCCAACAAACCTGCCCCGCTGCGGCCGCGCCGCTTTGACATCGAACGGTAACGCCGGCGTGTGCCCGGCGCCACGCGGGTTAGCCCGAGGCGCTGGCCATGCATGGCCTACAGTGCCGGCATGACGCGCATGCTCCCTCTCGGCCCTGGCCTCCACGTTCTGCAGCGCGGCTGGCTGTCCTCCAACAACGTCCTGTTGGATGATGACGACGGCGCCACGCTGATCGATTCGGGTCACAGCGTACATGCCGAGCAGACTGTGGCGTTGCTGCGCCAGCGGCTCGGCAACCGACCCTTGCGCCACCTGGTTAACACCCATCTGCACTCCGACCACTGCGGCGGCAATGCCGCGGTGCAACGCGAATGGGCGCCGCACGTGCGCGTGCCCAGCGGCAGCCTCAAGGCGGTGCAGGACTGGGACGAGCAGGCGCTGAGCTATGCGCCGACGCGCCAGCGCTGCGAGCGCTACACCGCCCAGGGCAGCGTGGCGCCGGGCCAGGTGCTGCGCACTGGCGCACGCAGCTGGCAGGTGCTGGCCGCGCCAGGGCATGACCCGGAATCGGTGATCCTGTTCGATGCGCAGCATGGCGTGCTGATCTCGGCCGACGCACTGTGGGAGAACGGCTTCGGCGTGGTCTTCCCCGAGCTGGACGGCGACCAGGCCTTCGACGATGTCGCGCGCGTGCTCGACCTGATCGAGACGCTGCCCGTGCGCTGCGTGATCCCTGGCCACGGCGCACCATTCGCCGACGTGGCTGGCGCACTGCAGCGCGCACGCGCGCGCCTGGCGGGCTTTCGAGCCAGTCCCGAACGCCACCTGCGCCACGGCGCCAAGGTGCTGCTGAAGTATCACGTGATGGAAGAGCGCGAGCAGGTCCTGCCGGCGCTGCGCGACTGGCTGCGCGACACACCGTTGATGCAGTCGGTGTGGGCCGGGCTGGGCCATCCCGAGGGCGATTTCGCGGCCTGGTCCGAGCAGCTGCTGCAGGAGCTGCTGGCCAGCGGCGTGCTGGGCCGGCGCGGTGACATCGTGCACGACGTCTGAGGCGGCGGTCGCCGGCGCGCTTGTATGCAACTGCAACGGCCGGATGCGCCGGGATTCCTTCACGCCGCACCCCGCGCCGGACGCGGGCGCGTCATGCATCTGTCATCCATTGGGCCGAAGATGGCACAGGCGCGGCGAGCTGCTTGCCGCGGTTCTTCAGACCCACCGGATCACGCCCATGAATGCCCTCGCCGCCAACGCGCAATCCCCCGACGACACCCGTCTGTGGTCGCCTTCGCTGGTCGAGGCCGTGGGCACCGGCATCCCCAAGCAGGACCCGCTGGCGCAGCTGCTGGCCGAGCAACAACGCGACGGCGCGACGCTGCGCCTGGTGCTCAGCGCCACGGCTGCAGTGCTGATCCTCGTGGTCGGCACCACCTTGCTGATCTGAGGCTTCAGGCCCTCCGCTCGGGCAGCCACGAGGCGATGCACCACTGCGCCAGCCAGTAGCTGAGCAGGATCCACAGGCCCGACCAGGGTAGCGGTGCCGCAAATCGATGGGTGGCCAGCAGGGCATCCGAACAGAGGAAGAGTGCGCCGCCGACGGCCAGCACCCGCGCGCCGCGCGACTGCATCGCCACCACCGCCGCCTGCGCCGCCATCGACGCCAGGCAGACCACGTAGGCCAGCACCGGCAGCCGCAGGCCGGGTGGTACGCCAGGCCACAGTTGCCACAAGATGAGCGCCGCCAGCAGGCCATAGAGCACGAAGGGCAGCGGCCGCGCCGCCAGACGCACGCCGTCGCGGGTGAAGGCCCGCAGGTAGGCCAGGTGAGCGAGCAGGAAACTCACCAGCCCCGGCAGGAAGCCGCGCTCGGGCCACATCAATGCCACGTCGCCGCAAAGCGAAAGCGCCAGGCCGAGCCGCACCCAGCGCCGCGCAGTCGGCCGTTCGGCGCCACGCGGCCAGGCATAGGCCATCACCAACAGCGTGGTCAGCGGCTTGAACACCAGGTTCATCCACGGCTGGCCCAAGGCCCACGGCGCGGACAGGATGGCCAGCGCGCCGCACAGCGTGGTTGCGGCGGCCAGCAGCGGGGTGGGCCAGCGGGGCATGGCGTCGATCATCGCAGAGCCCGGGCAGCGCGCCGCCTGGGCTACGATGGCACAGGCCCCGCTGCAAGCACCGCGATGACCCAGACCCATCCGTCCCGCGCCACGACACCGGACCGCAACCGCTGGCTGACGGCCGGATCGGCCGCGGTGCTGGTGCTGCTGGGGCTGTCGGGCCTGCGCCCCTACGACCGGGTGACCTGGTGGCTGGAGGTGATGCCGGTGATCATCGTGCTGCCGCTGCTCTGGGCCACGGCCTCGCGTTTCCCTCTGACCACGCTGTTGACGCTGTGCATCTTCGTGCATGCCGGCGTGCTAATGCTCGGCGGCGCCTACACCTATGCTCGCGTGCCACTGGGCTTCCAGCTGCAGGAGTGGCTGGGCCTGGGCCGCAACCCCTACGACAAGATCGGCCACTTCATGCAGGGCTTCGTGCCGGCGCTGGCGGCGCGCGAGATCCTGCGGCGAGGCGACCACGTGAAGGGCCGCAAGATGCTGGCTTTCCTGGTGTTGTGCGTGGTGCTGGCCATCAGCGCCAGCTACGAGCTGATCGAGTGGGCTGCCGCGCTGGCACTGGGCCAGGGTGCGGATGATTTTCTCGGCACGCAGGGTGACCCCTGGGACACGCAGTCGGACATGCTGATGGCGTTGCTCGGCGCCGCCAGCGCGCTGCTGTTGCTTTCGCGCCTGCACGACCGGCAGATCGCGGCACTGCAGTCATGAGGCGGCCTGTGTGCAGGACAGGCCGCCGCCTTCTGCTGGCCTGCGCGCTGCTCGCCGTCGCACCCGCCTGGGCACTGGACTGCCAGGGCACCCCGGCCACGCGCGAAGCCACGTCGCAACAGATCGGCGCCTTCGTGCGCGCCAGCGGCAAGCAGGTACTCACCTTCATGGGCTACTCCGGCGCCGGTTACGAAGACATGGCGGCGATGCGCGCGGCGGCCGAGCAGGCGCTGGCGCGTCACAACCCGGCGAAGACGATGGTCAACATCGGCGCCACCCGCGTAGGCATCGGCGAGGTCTACGAACTGGCCAAGGCGCGCGGCTTCGTCACGCTGGGCATCGTGTCGACGTTGGCGCGCGACGCCGGGGAGCCGCTGTCACCCTGCGTCGACCAGGTGTTCTTCGTGCGCGACAGCAGTTGGGGCGGGCGGCTGCCGGGCGCGACCCGGCTGGCGCCGACCTCGGCCGCCATCGTGGCCCAAAGCCGTGAATTCGTCGGCATCGGCGGCGGTGAAGTGGCACGCGACGAGTTGCGTGCCGCGCGCGCCGCAGGCAAGCCGGTGCACTTCGTGCCGGCCGACATGAACCATCGAGTCGCCCGCGACAAGGCTCGGGCCAAGGGCCAGAGCGAGCCGACGGACTTCCGCGGTGCGGCTGACACCCTGTTCAGCAAGTAGCCCAAGAGGAAAGAAGCCATGGCCCGGATCGAACAGCGCCTGCAGTCACTCGGCCTGGTGCTGCCGCCACCGACGCAGCCGCCACCCGGAGTGGTGCTGCCCTTTCGCTTCGTGCACGTGCTCGGCCGGCGCGCGCTGATCTCCGGGCACGGACCGCAGAATGCCGATGGCTCGTTTGCGTTGCCGCTGGGCAAGCTGGGACGCGAGCTGACGGTCGAGCAGGGCTACGCCGCGGCGCGGCTGACCGCGCTGTCGATGCTGGGCAGCCTGCAGCGCGCGCTGGGCGACCTGGACCGCATTGCCGCCTGGGTGCGCGTCTTCGGCATGGTCAACTCGGCCGCCGGCTTCAACCGGCAGCCCAGCGTGATCAACGGCTTTTCCGACCTGATCCTCGAACTCTTCGGTCCCGAGGCGGGCGCGCACAGCCGCAGTGCGGTGGGCATGGCGGAACTGCCCTTCGACATCCCGGTGGAGATCGAGGGCGAGGTCGAACTCGTCGCCTGATGCGCATCGCCGTCGTCAGCGACATCCACGGCAACCTGCCCGCATTGCAGGCGGTGGTTCAGGACATCCGGCTCCGTGGCGTCGAGCAGATCATCAACCTGGGAGACAGCGTGTCCGGGCCGCTGCTGCCGCTGCAGACGGCGCGCTACCTGATGGCCAGCGGCTGGCTGCACCTGGCCGGCAACCATGAGCGCCAGTTGCTGACGCAGGGCCCGGGGCAATGGTCCGCTGCCGACGCCCACGCGCATGCGCAGCTCGGCAGCGACGAACTGGCGTGGATGGCCAGCCTGCAGCCCCACCTGGCCTGGCGCGAGGATTTGTACCTGTGCCATGCCTCGCCGCGCAGCGACCTGGAGTACCTGCTCGACACCGTCGAGCCCGGCACCGTGCGGCTGGCGTCGTCCGGCGAGGTGCATGAGCGTCTGGACGGCGTGACGGCCGCGTTGGTGCTGTGCGGCCACAGCCATCACCCACGCATCGTGCGCACGGCCGCAGGGCAGTTGATCGTCAATCCCGGCAGCGTCGGCCTGCCGGCCTATGACGACGAGCATCCGCACTGGCATGTCATCGAGAACGGCGCGCCCGATGCGCGCTATGCGATCGTCGAGCTGGCGCAGGGTCGATGGCAGGCCATGCTGCTGGCCGTGCCCTACGACCATAAAGCCATGGCCCGCTTGGCAGCGCAGCGCGGCCAGGGCGACTGGGCGCATGCGCTGCGCACCGGCTACATGCTGCGCAGCGGCTGAAGCCGGCCACGGTGTGCGCCGGATAATGGCAGCCGCTGCGCCGCCGCGGCCCCTTGCCCCATGCGACTCGCGCTGTTCGACCTTGACCACACGCTGCTGAGCGGCGACAGCGACATGCTGTGGTGCGACTTCCTGGTCGCTCTGGGGTTGCTGGACGCGAGCTTTGCCGAGCGCAACCGCAGGATGGGCGAGGCCTACACCTCAGGGGTCGTGACGCCGGCCGACTACTGCAACTTCTACGCAAGCACGCTGGCCGGCCGCGACGAGGCCTACTGGGAGCCGATACGCGAGCGATTCCTGGCCGACGTGATCCGGCCGCGCATACCCGACGATGCGCGCGCGCTGCTGCAGCGCCACCGCGAACTCGGCCACACCCTGGTGCTGACCACGGCGACGAACCGCGTGGTCAGCGCACTCACCGCCGTGGAGTTGGGCGTGGACCAGTTCCTGGCCACCGACGTGGAGATGGTTGACGGCCGCTTCACCGGCCGCACACGAGGCATGCTCAACATGCGCACCGGCAAGGTCGATCGGCTGCGCGCCTGGCTGCAGGATCAGGGCGAGCCCTATGCCGTGCTGCGGCAGGCGACCTTCTATACCGACTCGATCAACGACCTGCCGCTGCTGAGCGTGGTGCGCCAGCCGGTGGTGGTGGACCCCGACCCGCGCCTCGAATCCACCGCGGTACGCAAGGGCTGGCAGGTGCTGCGTTTTCGCCGTTGACAATCGCCGACAGGCCACCCCCACGACCACCCACCGGAGACCCGCCCATGTTGCTGCCCATCACACGTCGCGCCCTGTTCGCCCTGGCCGCCGGCATGTCGGGCCTGGCGGGCGCCTATGCCCAGGGCACGGACTTCCCGAACAAGCCGATCACCATCATCGTGCCCTACCCGGCCGGCGGCATCGTCGATTCGGTGACGCGGGTCATCGCCGAGCATGTGTCGAAGACCTTGGGCCAGACGGTGAACGTCGACCCGCGGCCCGGCGGCAATGCCAACATCGGCACGCAGGCCGGGCTGCGCGCGCCGGCCGACGGCTACACCTGGGTGTTCGCCGCCTCGGCGCTGACCGCCAATGCCTCGCTGTACAAGGGCCTGTGGGATCCGATCAAGGATGTCACCGGCGTCGGTGTGGTGGTGGTGGCACCGTCGTTCATCGCCGTGCCGTCCACCCTGGCCGCCAACGACACGAAGGAACTGGTGGCGCTGGCCAAGCGCGAGCCGGGCAAGCTGAACTTCGGCAACCCCGGCAACGGCACCTCGATGCACCTGAACTACGAGATGTTCCGCCAGGCGGCCGGCATCCAGATGGCCAACATCCCCTACAAGGGCCAGCCGCCGGTGCTGGTGGACATGGTGCGCGGCGAGGTGCAGTTCAGCGTCTATTCGGTCGGCATCGCCGCGCCGCAGCTCAGCGCCGGCAAGATCAAGGCGCTGGCGGTGGTGTCCGACAAGCGGCTGGCCGCCTACCCGAACGTGCCCACGCTGGCTGAGGCCGGCTTCCCAGAAGCGAACGTCGTGCCCTGGTACGGCTACGTGGTGAACTCGGCCACGCCGAAGCCGGTGGTGGCGCGCATCAACAGCGCGATCAATGCCGCGCTGGAATCGCCCGAGGTGCAGCAGAAGCTGCGCGCCATGGGCACCGAGCCGCAGGCGCCACGCACGCCCGAACAGATCAACGCGATGATCCGATCGGACTACGAGAAATACCGCGCCGCCATCCTGGCCGGCAACATCACGGCGGACTGAGGGACGCGGCCTCGGCACGCGCCGCGAATTCGGCACGCAGCCGCTTCAGCCGCTCGCGCGGGTCTTGCTTGGCCACGCCTTCGTTCAGCTTCATCTCGGCGATGAAGCGGCTGGGCACGCCGGCCACCGTCTCGCGGCCGCGCTTGCGCCGGCGCAACGTGCTCACCACCAGCGTGTGGCGCGCGCGCGTGATGCCCACGTACATCAGCCGGCGCTCTTCCTCCAGCCGTTGCGCCAGCGCCGCGGCCTGCAGCGCATCGTCCTCCACCTTGAAAGGAAGCAGGCCCTCGTTGACACTGGCCAGCTGCACATGCGCCCACTCCAGGCCCTTGGCGGCATGCAGCGTGGACAGCGTCACCGTGTCGGTGTCCTCGCCGCGCTCGGCCAGGCTGATGATGACGCTGATGGTCTGGGCCACCTGCAGCACGCTCTGGCGCTCGCTTTCGAAGCTGCCGCCGTCCTGCGTGATCTCGCCGCCGCAGCGCCGAGCCACCCAGTCGACGAAATCGAGCACGTTGCCCCAGCGCGCAGTGGCCAGCTTCTCGCTGTCTTCGCCGTCGTGCAGATGCTGCTCGTAGCCGATGTCCTTGAGCCAGCCCAGCAGCAGCGCCTTGGCGTCCTCGGCACCGTGCGTGTGGCGGGCGCGGTGCTCCAGGTCGTTGACGTAGCGTCCGAACTCGTGCAGCGAGCCGATGGCCTTGGCGCCCAGTGCCCCGGCCAGCGTGGGCGAGAACAGCGCCTCGAACAGGCTGACTTTCCAATTGCCGGCAAAGTCGCCCAGGCTGGCCAACGTCTGCGCGCCGATGCCGCGCTTCGGGCTCACCACGGCGCGCAGGAAGGCCGGGTCGTCGTCCTGGTTGACCAGCAAGCGCAGCCAGGAGCAGAGGTCCTTGATTTCGGCGCGGTCGAAGAAACTCTGCCCGCCCGACACCTTGTAGGGGATCTGCGCGGCGCGCAGCTTCTGCTCGAACACGCGCGCCTGGTGGTTGGCGCGATAGAGGATGGCGAAGTCGCTGAACTTCACCTCGCCTCCTTGAGAGCGCAGCGACTGGATGCGCGCCACCGCGCGCTCGGCCTCGTGCTCCTCGCCGTCGCATTCAAGCACGCGCACCGGCTCGCCGTCGCCCAAGGCGCTCCACAGCTTCTTCTCGAACAGCTTCGGGTTGCCGGCGATCACCTGATTGGCGGCGCGCAGGATGTGGCCGGTGGAGCGGTAGTTCTGCTCCAGCGCAATCAGCTTCAGCTTGGGAAAGTCTTGCGGCAACCGCCGCAGGTTGTCGATGGTGGCGCCGCGCCAGCCGTAGATGCTCTGGTCGTCGTCGCCCACCGCGGTGAACCGGCCGTGCCGGCGTTCGTCGGGGTGCTCGACCAGTGCCTTGAGCAGTTCGTACTGCACGGCGTTGGTGTCCTGGTACTCGTCCACCAGGATGTGGTGGAACTGCTCCTGCCACTTGGCGCGGGCCTCGGCATCTCGCTGCAGCAGTTTCAGCGGCAGGCCGATCAGGTCGTCGAAGTCCACCGCCTGGAAGGCGGCGAGCCGCTGCTCGTAGACCTGCATCACACGCGCGGCGATGTGCTCGTCGTCGCTGAGCGCCACGCTGGCGGCGCCAGCCGCGTCCAGCCCCTGGTTCTTCCACAGGCTGATGGCCCATTGCCAGCGCCTTGCCAGCGCCTTGTCGCTGCAGCCGCCGGCATCGCGAAGCACGCCGAGCACGTCGTCGCTGTCGAGGATGGAGAACTGCGGCTTCAGTCCCACCTTCACGCCGTCGCTGCGCAGCATGCGCACCCCCAGCGAGTGGAAGGTGCTGATCGCCAGGTCCTTGGCCGCGCGCGGGCCGACCAAGGCCTTGGCACGCTCGCGCATTTCGGCCGCCGCCTTGTTGGTGAAGGTGATGGCGGCGATGTGTTTCGGCTCGATGCCGGACTGCAGCAGCCGCGCGATCTTGTGCACGATCACCCGCGTCTTGCCCGAGCCGGCACCGGCCAGCACCAGGCTCGGCCCGGCCAGGTGGTGCACCGCCTGCATTTGCGCGTCGTTCAGGGAAACAGGGGGCTCGGCCATGGGCAGGTGCAGCGGGGCCGGGGATGATAGCGAGCTGCTCAGCCCACCCAGGCCCAGGCGATCAGCAGACTGCCCAGCGCCACCGGAATGCCGATGCGGGCATGCTGTTTCCAGCCGATGTGGATGCCGCTTTGACGTGCCAGGTCGGCGACGATCAGGTTGGCGATCGAGCCCACGAGCAACAGGTTGCCGGCGAAAGTGCTGATCAGCGCCAGCAGCACGCCGGCCGCTTCGCCCTGCAAGTGCGGCAGCAGCAACATGACGGCCGGCACGTTGGACACCAGGTTCGACAGCAGCACGCCAGCCACCAGCAGCGGCCCGGGTTCGGACAGTTGCACGCCATGCGCGCCGAGCCAAGCGACCGCAGCGGCCGCCATGCCGGTGCTTTCAAAGGCCCGGTTGACCATGAACAAGCCGATGAACAGCAGCAGCAATTGCCAGTCGACGAAACCCATGACCTGAGCCGAGTGCAGCCGCCGGCTGAGCAGCAGCACGCCGGCACCGACCAGTGCCGCCACGTCGCGCGGCCAGTCGGTGAACAGGAAGATCAGCAGCAGCAGCCCGGCCACCAGCAGGCCCTTGGCCGACTGGAAGGCATCGAAGGGCGGCTCCTCGTCGGCGTCGCGAGTCGCTGCCGGTGCCCCCGACGGCGGCTGCGGGCCCGGCACGAAGACCAGCCAGGCCCACAGGAACAGCAGGCCGAGGACCACCGGCGGCAGGGCCTGGCGCAGATAGTCGGCAAAGTGCAGGTGCATCACCGAGCCGATCAGCATGTTCTGCGGATTGCCGATCAGCGTGGCGGCGGAGCCGATGTTCGCAGCGCAGGCCAGACCCACCAGCAACGGCAGCGGATCCAGGCCACGCCGCAGCGCGAAGCGCGCCACCACCGGCGTCATCGCCAGGCAGACCACATCGTTGGAGAAGACCGCCGACAGCGCACCGGCCACGATGATCAGGACTGCCAGCAAGCCGCTGCGCGGCAGCGGCAGCGACGCGACGCGACGCGTCACCGCGCTGTAGAAGCCGCCCAGTCGCATCTGTGCCGACAGCAGCATGAAGGCGAAAAGCAGCACCAGGGTCGGCAGGTCGACCGCTTGCGCCGCGTCCTCCACCGACTGGCCTGTCAGGGCAATCACGGCGATCGCGCCGAGAAGGGCCACGCCCGAGCGATCGAGCTTCAGGCGCGGCAGGCCCCCGAGGAACATACCCAGGTAAACCACGCCGAAGACCGCGGCGATGCCCCAGTCGCGGGCGCCATGCCCGAACATGCCGCCCCCCGGAACTTCGGTCAGCGCCGGAATCAAGTCACCACCTTGGCAGTGCCGGGCGGGCGAGTGGGATGGTGTCCGCGGAGACGGGGCGACACAGTTCGGAATGGGTGGGATCTGGAGCGCGATGATAGATTTGGCCCTGACGCTCCCAAAGAGAGCTTGGTTCGTCTATTCCGTCAGAGGTAGACTCAAATGAGGAGACATGAGCAATGCGGCCACGCGACATCCTGGCAGGCAACCTGCGAGCCCTCATGGCGGCACGGCTGGATCTGGCCACGCTGCCGAAGATCACCGCGGCTTGCGGTGTCAGCAACGGCACGCTGGACCGCATTCGCCGTGCGGCGGTTTCCACCCGAATCGACGAGCTGGAGCGCTTGGGCCAGGCCTTTGGCGTCGAGGCCTGGGAAATGCTGCGACCGCATGGCCATGCGACGCTATCGCCCTTGGCCCTGCTGTTGGCTGCTCATCTGGACCGCAGCGCGCAGGACGAACCCACGCATGCCGCGGCCTTTGCCGCCGCTACCGCGGTGATCGATGCGCTGACCACCACACCCGGTTCGCAGCCAGCGCCCGAGCCTGCTCGCGAATCCACCGCTGCGCCTCTTCGCGAGACAGAAAAGCGCGCCGGATAGTGCCCGACAGGGCTGCCGCCTCGGCGATGCCCTCGTAAACCACCATCTGCTCGGGCGTAGCCAGCACCGCCACCGGCACGCCGCGCAGTTCGGGCGGCACGTAGCTGTAGTAGCGCGGGTCGATCGCAGGCATTGCGATCAGCGCGTTTTGCACGGTGCACAAGACGCCTGCCGCGGCGCAGCCGGCGCCGGCCTTGAGCACCAACGCACTCAGTTCAGCGGCATTGGCCGGCACCACCAGACCGCGCATGCTGGCGCAGACGATGCCATCGTCGGCCACCTCGTAAGTCGCCGTGCCTGGCCCCCTGTCGAATTTGCCCAACATGATCTGGTTTTGTGTTGTTGGTGGTCGTTGTCCGCCGGCAGGACAGGCCATTCGCAATCCCGCCTTGGCGCGAGTTTGGCGGCCGCCTTCTGCCTCATAATCCCCTCAACGGGATCAAGTCCAGAACCCAGCTGTGGCTCTGTGACGTCCGACGAGGCGAGAGAAGAACTTTGCAAAGAACAGTCTCCAGGGACGAAGATCCTCAGTCATCCCCAATTGAGGGGATCCGCCCTTCAGAAGTGAAAGCGCCGGCGGCCTTCGCCGGGGTATGGCTGAGCCTGATGCTCGACGAGGTCGACTACGGCATGGTGCTGCTAGACGGGCAGGCCCAGGTGCTGCATGCCAACCAGACGGCCCGCGCCGAATTCGAAACCGAGCACCCATTGCAGTTGCAGGCCGGTGGGGGTCTGCGGGCGCGCCAAAGCCAAAATGAGCTGAGGCTTCGCGACGCACTGGCTGGCGCCCGGCGCGGCCGGCGCACGCTGCTGTCGCTGGACGATGCCGGACATCCGCTCAGCGTGGCGGTGATCCCGCTCGACGGCAATGGCGGGGTCGGTGCAACCTTGCTGTTGATGAGCAAGCGCCGGATCTGCGCGATGCCCACCTTGCAGGGCTTCGCGGACTGCCATGGCCTGACCGCGGCCGAGACCCGTGTGCTGGCAGGGCTCTGCGCAGGCACACCTCCGCGCGAAGTGGCACGGCAGCATGGCGTGAGCCTGGTCACGGTGCGCTCGCAGATCAGCAGCATGCGCGCCAAGACCGGCGCCAGAAGCATCCGCGCACTGGTGCAACAGGTGTGGGTGCTGCCGCCGCTGGCGGGCGGATGGCGCGCAACCGGCTAGGGCTGGCCTACGGATCAGCGCACAGGCAGTGCACTACCAGCGCGTAGGGCCGGCGTTGCTGCGTCAACTCGGCCAGCCACAGCAGTTCGTGCTGCATCTCGCGCGCCGTCTGAAGGGGCAGGCCGGCAACAGGCAGCCGGGCGTCGATGGACCGCGCCAGACCCATGGAAACAGATCCGCCCAACAGGTCCAGAACCTGCTGCAGCCGGCCCGGTTCGCGCTCCAGGTAGGTGATGCGAAAGTCACCGCGTTCGGCGCTGGGCAGCTTGCCGCGTTGTGCCGCCGCCTGCAACGCGTCGCCGTAGCTGCCCAGCCGATCAACCAGGCCGCGCTGCTGCGCCTGCAAGCCGGTCCACACCCGGCCCTGCGCCACCTCGTCGATCTGCCCCGGCGTACGCTTGCGCGCCGCCGCCACCTTGGCGATGAAGTCGGCATAGGTGTGGTCGACGCCGCTTTGCACCAGGGCCGCGAAGCGCGGGTCGATGGCACGGCGCGGGTCGTAGGCGCCGCCCAGCCAGGTGGTGGTGACCCCGCCAGTGTGCACGCCCAGCCTGTCCAGCGTCTTCTCCGCGGTGGGCAGCAGCGTGAACACGCCGATCGAGCCGGTGATGGTGGCCGCGTCGGCAATGACCTCATCGGCGGATGTGGCCACCCAGTAGCCGCCGGAGGCCGCCAGGTCGCCCATCGACACCACCACCGGCTTGCCGGCGGCGCGCGTCAACTCCAGTTCGCGACGGATCAGTTCGGCGCCGAAGGCGCTGCCCCCGGGGGAATCGACGCGCAGCACCAGCGCCTTGACCTGCTCATCCTCTCGCGCCTTGCGGATCAACGCCGCCGTCGACCGCCCACCGATGCGCCCGGGCGGCGCTTCGCCGTCGCCGATCTCGCCTTCGGCCACCACCACGGCCACGGCGGGGCCGTCACGTCGGGGTTTCAGGCGCTGCAGGTAGTCGTCGAAGCTGACTTGACGGAAGCTCTTCAGTTCGTCGTCGCGCGCGCCGCGCTCGATCATCATCTGGCGCAGCTCGTCCTGCGTCTTCAGTCCATCGACCAGCTTGGCATCCAGCGCCACCCGGGCCATGTCGCCGCCTGCCGCAGCCATGCGCTGGGGCAGCTCGTCGATGCCCCGCATCAGGCTGCCCGGGGCCAGCTTGCGGGCGTGCTCGATGGCTTCGGTGTACAGGCTCCACAGGCCGTTGTTGAGCAAACTCTCGGCCTCGATCGAGGCCGGCGACGGGCCGTTGGCGACGAAGGGCTCGCCGAAGCTCTTGTAGGTGCCGACCCGGATCAGGTTGACGGTCACGCCCAGCCGGTCGAGCGCGTCGCGGTAGTAGTTGCGGTAGCGGCCGTACCCTTCCAGATAGACCAGGCCCATCGGGTGCAGCAGCACCTCGCCGGCCGCGCTGGCCACGTGGTACTGGCGCTGGTCGTAGCGCGAGCCCCAGGCCACCACCGGTTTGCCTGCAGCCTTGACGCGCTGCAGCGCCACGGCGATCTCGCGCAACGTGGCCAGCCCCGCGCCTTGGAAGTCGTCCAGCATCAGCAGCACCTGCGTGATCTGCGGGTCCTTGGCAGCCGCATCGAGCACGTCCAGCACGTCGCGCAGCTGCGCCTGCTGCGCCGGCTCGCCACGGGCGCGGCCCAGCGCGCTGTCCTGCCAGCTGCCGCTGAACTGTTCGACCACCGGACCGCGCAGGTTCAGCACCAGCGCCGTCTTGTCCTGCAGCGGCGCCGGGCCGCGCGTGGCGACGGCCCACACCACGGCGGCGATCAACCCCAGGAAGAGCAGGTTCAGCATCAGGCGACGCGTGCCGTCGAGCAGCCGCCAGAAGCGGCCGAACCAGCGGCCCAACCAACCAGGACGTGAGGCGGACATGCAGGCTCCGAAAGACAGGGACAGCCACATAGCTTATGCGCTGCGGCGAACCGGTGGCAGGCCTTGCGATACTCACGGCCCAAATGCAGGCCATTCTTGCCGTCACGGTACCGTTCTTCGCGCTCGTGCTTTGCGGCTGGCTGGCGGCGCAGCGCGGCGTGCTGCCCGACAGCGCCATTCCTGGGCTGAACGCCTTCGTGCTGTACTTCGCGCTACCGTGCATGCTGTTCCGCTTCGGCATGAACACGCCGCTGCTGGAGCTGCTGAATCCGGCGCTGCTGCTGGTCTACGTGCTGTGCGCGCTGCTGATGGTGTTTGCCGCCATTGCCTTCACGCTGAGCGAGCGCGTGCACCTGAAGGACGCCTCCTTCGGCGCGCTGGTGGCGGCGTTCCCGAACACCGGCTTCATGGGCGTGCCGCTGCTGGTGGCGCTGCTGGGCCCGGCCGCGGCCGGGCCGATGATCTGCACCATCCTGGTGGACCTGTTCCTGACCACCTCGCTGTGCATCGCGCTGGCCCAGGTGCACGACGCCGCCGGCCAGGGCACCCGGGTGGCGCTGGGGCGAGCGCTGCGCGGCGCGCTGAGCAACCCGCTGCCCTGGTCGATCGCCGTCGGCGCGCTGTTCTCGGTGGCCGGCATCCCGCTGTCCGGCCCGCCCGAGGTGGTGGTGCGCATGCTGGCCGATGCCGCGTCCCCAGTGGCGTTGTTCACCATCGGCGCGGTGCTGTGCCGCGCCGGCCGCCACGCGCACACGCGCACCCCGGTGGCACTGTACCTGCCGGTGGCGCTGATGAAGCTGTTCCTGCACCCGCTGCTGGTGTTCGCGCTACTGGCCGCGGCCGTCGCGCTGGGCGCACCGCTGACGGGCTTCCAGCTGATGGTGGTCACGCTGACCGCGGCACTGCCCAGCGCCAGCAACGTGGCCATGCTGGCCGAGCGCTATGGCGCCGACAACGGCCGGGTGACACGCATCATCATGAGCAGCACGGTGCTGGCCTTCGCCAGCTTCACGCTGCTGGCCTGGGCCTTCGGGGTGCAACCGAAGGGCTGAGAAACCCGCCAGCCGATACCCAAGCGCAGCCTGGGGCTGCACGATGCCGGGACCAGGACCCGGAGCATCCGAGCGGCATCCATCGCAGCCCGGCGCATCCTGCGTCGCTTTCGCCGCAGCCCGTCGCCTGCCCGTAGCCTGGGCCTCCTCCTCTCGCTAACGTGCAGACATCGAATGTGCCACTGCAAGGGAGTCGAGAGATGAACGCAAGGACACGCCCGTGGACCCTCAAACGTTCGCGCATGCAACTGCTGGCCGCATTGGCGGCCGCGACGATCACGGCAGGTCTCCTGCTCGGCATCGAGGAACTGGCGGCCCCGAGCCAAGCCGGGTTGCGCGATGCCGCCGCCGTCGGCGCGACAATTCACGCATGAACCGTCTGCCGCAGTGGCTTGCCCATGCCGGTGCATGGCTGATCAAGGTCGGCAAGTGGGTGGCGGGCTTCAGCTTCTGGCAGTTCGTCGTCTTTTCGCTGCTGGTCCTGGCCGCCGGTGGCATCGTCGAGTCCGCACTCTTTCCCGACAGACCTGACCCGGTGGTGATTCAACGGAAGGTCAAGCAACCTTCTCCCGATGTCGCAGCTGCGCCTGCGTCAGCTCCGGCGACGGGGGCGTCTGGGGCGGCGGCGGACGGGACAGCGGCAGTCGTGCGCGAGGGCGGTAGCCGGGCGCAGGAAGTGCGCATCGGGTGGAAGGGAGTTTCCGTCACCGAAGGTGCCGACCCTGCCCTTGGAACCGACGCTGCGGATGCACAGGACTCCGACGGTTCAGTGCATGTCCGCAGCAACTCGACCCGAGGCCTCGTGCCGATGTTGCTGGCGGTGCTGGCGATCTTGTGGGTCATGCGCTATGCCGTGCGGTCCCGTGTCAAGGCCGAAGCCCGGATCGGCCTGGCCGAGGCTGCGGCGGAGCGCGAAGCACTCGAGCGCAAGGTGGTGCAGGCTCGTCTGCAAGCACTGCAGGCTCAGGTCGAACCGCACTTCCTGTTCAATACGCTGGCGGCTGTCGAACACCTGATCGAGACCGATGCACCCCGCGCCGGCGAGATGCAGCGCCACCTGATTGCCTTTCTGCGCGGCGCCATGCCGCAGATGCGCGGCCAGACCAGTTGCCTGGGTGACGAGATCGAGCTGTGCCGAAGCTACCTGTCGATCATGAAGATCCGAATGGAAGATCGCCTCAACTACCGCATCGATGTACCCGCCAGTTTGGCGGCGGCCCCATTTCCGGTCCTCATGCTGCAATCCATCGTCGAAAATGCCATCAAGCACGGCCTGGAACCCAAGGCCGAAGGCGGCAGTCTTGTCATCAGTGCCCAAGTTGCAGCGGGGCGCCTGCGCGTGATCGTCGCCGACAGTGGACTGGGTTTCGGCAACAGCAACACCGCAGGCACCGGCATCGGCTTGAACAACATTCGCGAGCGGCTCCAGGCTCTGTTCGGAGACCGCTCCGCATTGGTCATTTCGGCCAACGCGCCGACGGGCGCGCAGGTCGCCATCGAGGTTCCGCTTGAAGGCACCGACCGCAATCATCGCGGATGATGAACGGCTGATGCGCGAGCAGCTGCGGCGCCGCTTGCGCGACGCCTGGCCGGAGCTGCAGATCGTCGGCGAGGCGGCGAACGGCGGCGAAGCCGTGGAAATGGTCGCGTCGCTGAAGCCGGAGCTGGCGTTCCTCGACATCCGCATGCCCGGCAAGACCGGCATCGACGCAGCCCGCGAGATCGGCCCGCGCTGCCACATCGTCTTCGTCACGGCCTACGACGCGCATGCCGTCGAAGCCTTCGAACAGGGTGCAATCGACTACGTGTTGAAGCCGGCGGACCCGCAAAGGCTGGCGCTGACGGTGCAGCGACTGAAGGCACGCCTGGCCGAAGTGGAACCCGTGACCAACCTCGGCGCGGCCATCGCGCGCCTCGAAGGACTGGCCAGCCGCATCGCCCCACCGGCATTACGGAACACACGCCTGCAGTGGATCCAGGCCGGCCTGGGCCAGCAGCTGCGACTGCTGCCGATCGACGAGGTCGTGTTTCTACAGGCGCAGGACAAGTACACGGCCGTGGCGACGGCCAAGGAGATCGCCCTGGTACGCAAGCCGATCCGCGAATTCGTCGATGAACTTGACCCCGACCGCTTCTGGCAGATCCACCGCGGTACCGTGGTGGCCGTCAAGGAGATCGCCGCCGTACATCGCAACGGCGAGCAGCTGAACGTTCAGCTGCGGCATCGCCCCGAACGACTCGAAGTGAGCCGGAGTTTCGCCGGCAAGTTCAAGCAGATGTGACCTGCGCCTCACTGGCGGTGATGCAGAGTCGATGGTGCAGGTCCTGCAGCGGCGACCCGACGCGCCTCAGATGCCCAGCGGGTCCACGTCCACCGCCCAGCGTAGCACGGCCTTGTGCGCTGGGCGCAGCGCGTGCAACTGCGGCAGCCAGCGGGCCAGCAGTCGCTGCAGGGCGGTACGCGAGCCGGACTCGACCAGCATCTGCATGCGCTCGACATCGGCCACTCGCGCCACAGGCGGTGGCACCGGCGGGTACAGGCGCACCTCGTCGCAGTCGGGTCCCTGGGCCGCCAGTTCGGCGGCCGCGTGCAGGAAGGCCGTGGCGGCCTCGGCATTGCGCGCATCAGCCCGCAGCAGCGCAAGGCGAGTGAAGGGCGGCAGTCCGGCAGCGCGGCGCTCCTGCATCTGGCTGGCGGCAAAGGCGTCGAAGTCGTGGGCCTTCAGCGCGGCATACAACGGATGCCGCGGGTGCCAGGTCTGGATCCACATCTCGCTGCGCGCCGCCTGGGCAGCATCGCGCCCGGCGCGGCCTGCGGCCTGCATCAGCAGTGCGAACAGGCGCTCGGCGGCACGGAAGTCGCTGGCGAACAGCGCCGCATCCGGGTTGACTGCGGCCACCAGCGTCACGCCGCGGAAGTCGTGGCCCTTGGCAATCATCTGCGTGCCGACCAGCACATCCACCTCGCCACTGTGCACCGCAGTCAGGCGTGCCTGCAGCGCCCCCTTGGCGCGGGTGCTGTCGGCATCGATGCGGGCAACGCGCGCCATGGGCAGCAGTTGCGCGATCTGCTCTTCCAACCGTTCCGTGCCACGGCCGATGGGCGCGATATCCAGGTTGCCGCAATCCGGGCAGGCGCGCGGCACGCGCTCGCTGAACCCGCAGTGGTGGCAGCGCAGCGTGCGGTCGACCTTGTGGAACACCCGCCAGGCGCTGCAATGCGGGCAACCGCTCTTCCAGCCGCAGGCCCCGCAGAACAGCACCGGCGCGTAGCCGCGCCGGTTCAGCAGCAGCAGGCTCTGCTCGCCGCGCGCGATGCGCTGCTCCACCGCCTGCTGCAGCGCAGGTGCCAGCGCCGGTGGTGCGGCACCGCCGGCCGGGCGCGGCAGGGCCGTCATGTCGAGGATGCGTACGGCAGGCAGCGCGCCGCGGCCGATACGCTGCGTCAGGCGCAGCCGGCGATAGCGGCCCTGATCGGCATGGGCCCAGCTTTCCAGCGACGGCGTCGCCGATCCCAGCAGCACCGGCAGCTTTTCGACGCGGCCACGGTAGACCGCCAGGTCACGAGCCGAATAGCGCGCCCCTTCCTGCTGCTTGAACGACGGATCATGCTCTTCGTCGACGACGATCAACCCGAGCCGCGGCATCGATGCAAACACCGCCAGACGCGTGCCCAGCACCAGATCGGCCTGGCCCAGGTGCGCCAGCAGCCAGTGGCGCAGGCGCTGAGCCGGCGTCAATGCGCTGTGCAGCGACACCAGGCGCCGTCCGGCAAAGCGCTCGGCAAAGCGCGCCTCCAGCTGCGGCGTGAGGTTGATTTCAGGCACCAGCACCAGCACCTGCCGCCCTTGCTGCAGCGCCCGTGCCGCGCTGCGCAGATAGACCTCGGTCTTGCCGCTACCCGTGACGCCCTGCAGCAACGTGGGCCGCGGGTCACCTGCCGGCAGCCCGGCCAGTTGCTCGAGCGCCACAGCCTGCTCGTCGGTCAGCGCCGGCAGGATGGCCGTGCCCGGCGTCGGATCCGCGGCGAAGCGGCCCAGGCGCTCGAGCCGGCGTGTCATCTGCTTGTCGTCCAGCTTGCGCAACTCGGGCGGCAGCACCGACAGCGCCACTTCGCCAAGGCTGCGCTGATAGTAGCCGGCACAGAATTCCACCAGTTGCATCCATGCCGGACCGAGCGGCGGCAGGCTGGGCATGGCGGCTTGCACGGCGCGCAGCTGTGCCGCGGAGGAAGCCTCGCCCAGACGACGATGCCAGACCACACCGGGCACGCTGCGCCGGCCCAGCGGCACCTGCACCAGGCTGCCGGCCGGCAACGGCGTTTCGCAGAGGTAGTCCAGCGTGGCGTTCAGGCCCACGTGTTGCGGCGCGTCCACGACCACTGGGAGCACCGACGGCTCAGTCATCGCGCACGAAGGTCAAGTTGCACCAGAAAGCTCGGATCTATGTGAGAGAAAGCGCCTAAGTCGATGATTGAAAAGCGCTTTTGCTGCTGTCCACAAATCTTGTGGATAACTTTGTGGGCAAACTGGGCCTGGGGAGCCCAAGCTCTTGATTTTCCGACCCTCTGGCCACCTTGCCCCATTTCTTGGCAGCCTTCCGCTCTGAACAAAATCAAGGACTTAGCGACCATCAGGGCAAATCCGGATGGCTCGGCGGGACCTTGCTGCAGGGTTGCGCTGCAGCATGATTTTTGGGGATAAGTCAATTCCTGAGCGCTCACTTACCGGCGCGCGTCGCCATTTCGAGCGCACCCGGGCCCCGGCTGTCTGGTGCGAGACAGGTCTAGCGAGTGCTCGCGCGCTGTTGGCGCGAATGGCTGTGCACGGCGTCCACCAGGGCGGCCACATGGTCCGGCGGCGTGTGCTGGCTGATGCCGTGGCCGAGGTTGAACACATGGCCATCCCATCGACCATCGGCACGCTGCGGCGCGCCAAAGCTGTCCAGTGCGGCGATCGCCTGTTCGCGCACCACCTCGGGTGGCGCGAACAGCACGTTCGGGTCCAGGTTGCCCTGCAAGGCGACGCGATCACCGACGCTGGCGCGCGCCGCACCCAGGTTGACCGTCCAGTCCAGGCCGACCACGTCGGCGCCGCAATCGGCGATTTGCTGCAGCCAGGGGCCGCCGCCCTTGGTGAAGACGATGCAGGGCACGCGCTGCCCTTCTTGCTCGCGCTTCAGGGCCTTCACCACCTGCCGGGTGTAGTGCAGGCTGAAGCGCTGGAAGGCACCGTCGGCAAGCACCCCACCCCAGGAATCGAAGACCATCACCGCCTGCGCGCCGGCATCGATCTGCGCGTTCAGGTAAGCAGCGACGGCGCTCGCGTTGATGTCGAGGATGCGCTGCATCAGGTCCGGACGCGCATACATCAGCGTCTTGACCAGCCGGTAATCGTCCGAGCCACCGCCTTCGACCATGTAGCAGGCCAGCGTCCACGGGCTGCCTGAAAAGCCGATCAGCGGCACGCGCCCAGCCAGTGCCTTGCGGATCGACGTGACCGCATCGAACACATAGCGCAGCTTGCCCATGTCCGGCACAGCCAAACGTGCCACGTCGGCCTCGTCCCGCAAGGGGTGCGCAAATCGTGGCCCTTCGCCCTCGGCAAAGGACAGGCCCAGGCCCATCGCGTCGGGCACGGTCAGGATGTCGGAGAAGAGGATCGCCGCGTCCAGGGCATAACGATCCAGCGGCTGCAGCGTCACGTCGGTGGCGTACTGCGGGTTCGTCGCCAAACCCATGAAGCTGCCGGCACGCGCACGCGTGGCCTTGTATTCGGGCAGGTAGCGGCCGGCCTGGCGCATCAGCCACACGGGCGTGTAGTCGGTGGGCTGGCGCAGGCAGGCGCGCAGGAAGGTGTCGTTGAGCAGAGGTGCAGGCATGCGCCATTATCCCCGGCGGATCCGCCCGCTCCGGCGCGAGTGCGTACGCGGTCTTCTCGCGATCACCAGCGCTGTGTTGGCGCGCCGAGTTGCGGCAAGGTGTCGCCGGCCAGCCAGGCCGACAGCAATGCGCCGCCGTCGCTGGATTGCGCCGCCTGCCACAGCAGTTCAGGCGGCAGCACACGCGTGGCTGGCGTCGCCTGCGGCAGTCGCCAGGCCAGCTCCACCGCCAGCTCGGCCACCCGCTGCGCACGCACCGGCTGCTCACGTTGCGGCACCATCCAGGCGAGCTGAGACAGCCAGCCGGCCGCCAGCCGATGCGCCCAGCCTAGCGCCGCGCTGCCGGGGCCGGCCTGGGCCGCGCGCACGAACAACACTTGCTCGAAGCCCAATGCGGCGACGCGGCCTTCGTCCAGCGTGGCCAGCCCGGATGTCAGCGCCTGCGGCAGCAGTGCGGGCGCATGCGGCACCAGCACCAGCAGGCAGCGCACACCGCCAGCACGCAACTGCGTCGCGATCGCCGCCAGCTGCTCCGGCTGCGGCTGCACGAAGGCCTCGTCGCGGCCGTTGCTGCGCCGCATGCGCTCGAAGACGATGACCGCGGTGTGGGCGCGCATTGCGCCGCCCAGCGCAGCTTCCGGCACCGGCTCGAAGCCGCGCAGCGCCGAGGCGAGGTCCTTGGCCACCAGCGCCTGCACGCGGCCGAACCGGCCGCTGCCCAGCGCACGCGCCAGCAGCGCCGAGCCGAGCACGCCGCCGCCGCCGATGACGAGCAGCGCCTCGGTGCACGGCACAGCCGTGCGCGGCGCGGCTCTGGCGCCACGCAGCGCCTGGGTCAATGCATCCATGGGCGCACTGTACGCAGCGCGCCGCGACCCTTGAACGCCGCGCCGCCTATCCCCACGTCATGAGGCCGGAGTAGCATCCGGCCCCGGACCGCCAAAGGACGCCTCATGAACATCTCCCGACGCCTCGCTTCGCTGCTGGCCCTGCTGACCCCGTTGCTGCTGGCCGGCTGTGGCTACAACGACTTCCAACGCCTGGATGAACAGGTCAAGGCCGCTTGGGCGGAGGTGCTGAACCAGTACCAGCGCCGCGCCGACCTGATCCCCAACATCGTCAGCACCGTCAAGGGCGAAGCCAACTTCGAGCAGGAGACCTTGACCAAGGTGATCGAGGCCCGCGCCAAGGCCACCAGCATCCAGGCCACGCCCGAGTTGATCAACGACCCGGCCGCGTTCCAGAAGTTCCAAGCCGCGCAGGGCGAGCTCGGCAGCGCGCTGAGCCGGCTGATGGTGACGGTGGAGCGTTACCCCGAGCTGAAGGCCAATGCAGCGTTCCAGGACCTGCGCGTGCAGCTGGAAGGCACCGAGAACCGCATCACCGTGGCGCGCAACCGCTACATCAAGGCGGTGAACGACTTCAACGTGCTGGCACGCAGCTTCCCCACCAACCTGACGGCGATGATCTTCAGCTACCCGGTCAAGCCCAACTTCACGGTGCAGAACGAGGCCGCGATCAGCGCGCCGCCGGCCGTCAACTTCGACAAGCCTGCGGCCCCGGCCGCCGCCGCATCGAAGTGATGCGCGGCTGAAGAAAGCCGGGTCTCCGATGCACGCGCTGCGGCTGCTGCTGGCCGCGTGGCTGTGGGCCGCCGCGGCGCTGGCCTGGGCGCAGGACGTGCTGCCGGTGCCGACGCTGACCGCGCGCGTCATCGACCAGACCGGAACGCTCGACGCCACGCAGCGCAACGCGCTGGAGGCCAAGCTGGCGGCCTTCGAGCAGGCCTCCGGGCCACAGATCGTGGTGCTGATGGTGCCGAGCACGCAGCCGGAGGACATCACGTCCTACGCGCACCGCGTGGCCGACAGCTGGAAGATCGGCCGCCGCGAGGTGGGTGACGGGCTGCTCATCGTCGTCGCGAAGAACGACCGGCGCGTGCGCATCGAGGTGGCCAAGGCGCTCGAAGGCGCCGTGCCGGACCTGGCGGCACGGCAGATCATCGACCGCGCGATCACGCCCGCCTTTCGCGCCGGCGACTTTGCCGGCGGGCTGAGTGCCGCGGTCGATGCGCTGATGGCGCGCATCAAGGGCGAAGGCCTGCCGACGCCCGACGCGCGTCCAACCCAGGGGCCGCAGGACGGCTCCTGGCAGGAACTGCTGATGTTCTTCTTCATCGCGGTGCCAGTGGTCGGCGGCATCCTCAGCAAGATGCTGGGGCGCAAGCTCGGCGCGCTGCTCACCGCCGGTGGCGCCGGCGCCGCCGCCTGGATCTTCAGCGCCAGCCTGCTGATCGCCGGCGCGGCTGCGCTGTTGACGATGCTGGTGGTGGGCGTGCTCGGCGTCGGCGCCCTGCAAGGCGGCATGAGCCGCGGCACGCGGCGCGGCGGTCCGGTCATCTGGGGCGGCGGCGGCGGCTTTGGCGGGGGTGGTGGTTTCGGTGGCGGTGGCGGCGGCGGCTTCGGTTCGGGCGGTGGCGGCGATTTCGGCGGCGGCGGCGCGTCGGGAGACTGGTGAGATGAACCGTTGGCTGCGCATCCTGAAGCACCGCTGGATCGACGAGACCGACGCAAAGCGTGCGCTCGACGATGCCGCACTGCAGCGGCTGGCCCAGCGCGTGCAGCGCAGCGAGCAGCGGCACAGCGGCGAGATCCGCATCTGCGTCGAAGCCGGTCTGCCACTGTCCTACCTGTGGCGCGACGCGCCGGCGCGCGAGCGCGCGCTGGCCATGTTCGGCAAGCTGCGCGTGTGGGACACCGAGCACAACAACGGCGTGCTGATCTACCTGCTTCTGGCCGAGCATGCGATCGAGATCGTCGCTGACCGCGGCCTGAACCGGCATGTGCCGGCGGACGAATGGCGCCGTCTGAGTGACGGCATGGCGGCGGCCTTCAAGGCCGGCCGCTTCGAGCAGGGCCTGGGCGAGGCCATCGATGCCGTCGAAGGCCTGCTGTTGCGCCACTTCGCGCTGGCCGCGGGCGAGCGCAATCCGAACGAACTGCCGGACCGGCCCTACGTCGGCTGACTACAGGCTCTCGATCGGCTTGAGCGGCCCGCTGAAGCGCTCGCGCTTCAGCGGTGGGGGCAGCATCGGAAAGTCGACCTGCGCTTCGGGCAAAGCGGTATCGGGCAGCTGATCCAGCAGATGGCGGATCAGCGTCAGCCGGCCACGGCGCTGGTCGTTGAAATCGACCAGCGTCCAGGGCGCGTATCGCTTATGTGTCGCCTGCAGCATGCGGTCGCGTGCCAGCCCGTAGGCCTCGTACTTGTCGCGTGCCTGCAGGTCCACCGGCGACAGCTTCCAGCGCTTGAGGGGGTCGTTCAACCTTTCGGCGAAGCGCTCCTCCTGCAGGGCCTGATCGACGGTGAGCCAATACTTGAACAGCAGCAGGCCGTCGTCGACCAGCAGCTTCTCCAGCACCGGCACTTGCCGCAGGAAACGCGCCGTTTCCAGTT
>CAVWXO010000022.1:0-227213 GCA_963758955.1 uncultured Pseudomonadota bacterium | reverse complement strand
TACACGGCCATGATGTTCCTGGCCGATGCCATCAGCCGCGCCAAGTCCACCGACCGGGCGGCCATCAACGCCGCGCTGGCCGGCAGCACCTTTGCCGACCACTTCATGCCCTATGGCCCGACCAAGATGGTCGATGGCCAGAACATGGGCGCGCAGCCGCTGATGACGCAGGTGCTGGGCGGCGACATCAAGGTCATCATCCCGCGCGAGTACCGCCAGGCCGAGCCGGTGTTTCCGATGAAGAGCTGATCTCCTGGCACGGGTCGATGCTCGATTTCAGCATCCTCTTCCCGTCGCTGCTTAACGGGCTGACCACCGGCGCGGTGTACGCGCTGGTGGCACTGGGGCTGACGCTGATCTACGGCGTGCTGCACATCATCAACTTCGCGCACGGCGCGTCGCTGATGCTGGCGCTGTACGGCGTGTACCTGCTCAACACCCGGCTCGGCTGGGACCCTTACCTGGCGCTGCCCGCGATGGTGGCCGGCATGTTCGCGTTGGGCTATGCGCTGCAGCGCGGCGTCATCAGCCGCGCCAGCCACGGCAAGGACGAGAACATCCTGCTGGTCACGCTGGGCCTGGCCATCGTGATGGAGAACCTGGCGCTGCTGGCCTTCAGCGCCGACACGCGCTCGATCGACACGCCCTACACGCTGACGACGGTGCCCATCGGCCCGGCGATGATCGCGCTGCCCAAGCTCATCGCCTTCGGCGGCGCGCTGGCCGTGGCGGCGCTGCTGCTGTGGATCGTCAAGCGCACCGACCTGGGCCGCGCCATCCGTGCTGTGGCCAAGGAGAAGCAGGGCGCCAAGCTGATGGGCATCGACGTCGAGCATGTCTATGCGATGAGCTTCGGCATCGGCCTGGCCTGCCTGGGCGCGGCGGCCTGCTTCCTGCTGCCGGCCTACTACGTCAACCCGCAGGTGGGGTCCGGCTTCGTGCTGGTGGCCTTCACCATCGTCGTGCTCGGCGGCATGGGCAGCTTCAGTGGCGCGCTGCTCGGCGGCCTGCTGATCGGCGTGGTCGAATCGATCGGCGGGCTGCTGCTCGGCGATTCGCTGGGCCAGGTGGGCATCTACCTGATCTTCATCGCCGTGCTGCTGCTGCGCCCGCAAGGCCTGTTCGGGGACCGGGCATGAAGGATGCGGTCGCGATCGCGCTGTTCGTGCTGGCCGTCGCCGCGGCCGCGCTGGGGTTCGAGTCCGGCGTAGCGCTGAACTTCATCATGATGGCGCTGTATGCCACGCTGCTGGCCCAGGCCTGGAACATGCTGGGTGGCTACGGCGGGCAGTTCTCCTTCGGCCATGCGTTGTTCTTCGGCAGTGGCGCCTACGTGCAGGCCATGGCGCAGTTGCATGGCGGCATCAATGCGTGGATGGCGCTGGTGCTGGCTGTCGGTGCGGCGGCGCTGGTGGGCGCCTTCGTCGGCGCACTGGCCTTCCGCTACGGCCTGAAGGGCTCGTACTTCGCACTGATCACGCTGGCCTTTGCGGAGGTGTTCCGCATCCTCGCGCTGTCGGTGCCCTTCACCGGTGCCGGTGTCGGCCTGATGCTGCCGCTGCGTGCGGCGGTGTCGAACCTGCAGTTCGACTCGCCGCGCGGCTACGCGATGCTGCTGCTGGGCGTGGTGACGCTGGCGCTGGCCGTGACCTCCTGGCTGCGCCATTCGCGCTTCGGCGCGCAGTTGCAGGCGGTGCGCGACAACGAGGACGCGGCCCGCGCGCTGGGCATCGACCCGCTGCGCACCAAGCTCTTCGCCTGCGTGCTGTCGGCGGCCTTCATGGGCGCGGCAGGGGCGATCTACGTGCAGATGTTCCAGTACATCGACCCGGCCATCGCCTTCGGGCCGACCACCTCGGTGGAGGCGCTGCTCGGGGCCATCGTCGGCGGCATGGGCACGCTGTGGGGGCCAATGCTGGGCGCGCTGGCGCTGCATGTGCTGTCGGACGTCACGCGCAACCTGTTCGGCGCGCTGCCCGGCATCAACATGGTGATCTACGGCCTGGTGCTGGTGGTCATCGTGATGTTCATGCCGCGCGGCATTGCCGGCATCGGCCGCTCGGTGCGCAGCCTGTGGCAAGGAGGCCGTCGTGGCTGAGCCGCTGCTCGAGGTGCGCGAGCTGTCGATCGCCTTCGGCGGGCTGCGCGCGGTGCAGAACGTGTCCTTCCGTGTGCCGCGCGGCTCGCTCACCGCCTTGATCGGGCCCAACGGCGCGGGCAAGACCACGCTGTTCGCGCTGGTCTCCGGCTTCCTGCGGCCCGACCACGGCCAGGTGTTCTTCGACGGCCGTGACATCACCGGCCATCCGCCGCACCTGAACGCCCGCGCTGGCATGACACGCACCTTCCAGATCGTGCAGCCCTTTGCGCTGCAGACGGTGCGCGAGAACATCGCCGTCGGCGCGCACCTGCACATCGCCGGCCGCGCAGCCGCGCTGGCCGAGGCCGAACGCGTGGCCGAGCGCGTGGGCCTGGCCAGCCAGCTGGACAAGCCGGCCGCCGACCTGACCGTGGCCGGCCGCAAGCGCCTGGAGCTGGCGCGGGCGCTGGCCACGCGCGCGCGGCTGCTGCTGCTGGACGAGGTGCTGGCCGGACTGAACCCGCAGGAGATCGGCGAGATGATCCCGGTCGTGCGCGGCATTGCCGACAGCGGTGTCACGGTGCTGATGATCGAGCACGTGATGCAGGCGGTGATGAACCTGGCCGCCCACGTGTGGGTGCTGGCGCAGGGCCAGCTGATCGCCGAAGGCACGCCCGCCGAGGTGACGGGCAATTCGGCGGTGATCGAGGCCTACCTTGGCCCGGGCACGGCGGAACGCCTGCGCAAGGCACACGGCTCATGACCCACCTGCTCGCCATCGAACAGCTGCGCGGCGGCTACGGCCATGTCGAGGTGCTGCGCGGCGTGGACCTGCACGTGGATGCGGGCGAAGTGGTGGCCCTGCTGGGCAGCAACGGCGCCGGCAAGTCCACGCTCAACAACATTATCTGCGGCCTGTTCCCGGCCTGGATGGGGCGGGTGGTCTTCGATGGCGTGGACCTGACTCGTGCGCACTACAAGGAGGTGGTGCGCGCCGGCTTGATCCAGGTGCCCGAGGGCCGGCGCGTGTTCCCCAACCTGACGGTGCTGGAGAACCTGGAACTCGGCTCCTTCACCCGCGCACGCGAGCGCCGCGCCGCCAACATCGACAAGGCCTTCGCCATCTTCCCGCGGCTGAAGGACCGGGTGGCGCAGCTGGCCGGCACGCTCAGCGGCGGCGAGCAGCAGATGCTGGCCATCGGCCGCGGCCTGATGGCCGAGCCCAAGCTGCTGATCCTGGACGAGCCTTCGCTCGGCCTGTCGCCGTTGCTGGTGGAGGAGATGTTCGCGCTGATCGCACGGCTCAACCGCGAAGGTCTGGCGGTGCTGCTGGTGGAGCAGAACGTGGCGCAGTCGCTGGAGATCGCGCACCGAGCCTATGTGCTGGAAAACGGCAGCCTGCGCTTCGCCGGCTTGCCGGCCGACCTGCTGGCCAGCGACGAGCTGCGCCGAGCCTACCTGGGCCTATGAACACCGCGCCTGCCACACTCGCCCAGAAGCTGATCGCCCGCGCGGCAGGGCGCAGCCAGGTGACGCCGGGCGACGTGTTGACCTGCCGAGTCGACCTGGCGATGTTCCACGACTCCAGCGGCCCGCGCCGGCTGCAGCCGATGCTGGCCCAGCTGGGCGCGACGATCTGGGACAAGGACAAGGTGGTGCTGGTCATCGACCATTACGTGCCCGAGGCGGACGAGGAATCGCGCCGCGTGGTGCGCATCGCGCGCGACTGGGCCGCCGAGCAGCGGCTGCCGCATGTCTACGACTCGATGGGCATCTGCCACGTGGTGCTGCCGCAGCAGGGGCACCTGAAGCCGGGAATGTTCTGCGTCGGCGGCGACTCGCATTCGCCCACCGGCGGGGCCTTCGGCGCCTACATGTTCGGCATCGGCGCCACCGAGATGCTGGGCGTGGTGGTCACCGGCGAGATCTGGCTGCGTGTGCCGGACACGATCTTCATGCACTGGAGCGGCGCACTGACCGATGGCGTTAGCGCCAAGGACATGATGCTGGCCATGCTCGGCCGCCACGGCATGAACGGCGGCCGCTACCAGGCGGTGGAATTCTGCGGCGAGGCGGTGGCGGCGCTGTCGCTGCCCGAGCGCATGACCCTGTGCAACATGAGTGCCGAGCTGGGCGCGCAGGTGGGCCTGGTGGCCCCCGACGACACCACGCGCGATTGGCTGGCGCGGCACGGCGCAGCCGGTGTCGACACCGGGCCGTGGCACAGCGAAGCGGGCGCACCGGGCACACGTCACCACTTCGACGCGTCGGCGCTGGCGCCGCAGGTGGCGCTGCCGCACAGTCCCGCCCAGGTGTGCGGCGTGGATGCACTGGGGCCCACGCGCATCGACATCGCCTACATAGGCGCCTGCACGGGAGCCAAGCTCGACGACCTGCGCGCCGCAGCCCGGGTGCTGGCCGGGCGCCGCATCGCCGGCCATGTACAACTGCTGGTGGCGCCCGCCAGCGGGCGCGACGCCGCCGAAGCCGACAGCGAAGGCGTGATGCGCCAGCTGCTCGACGCCGGTGCCACGCTGCTGCCCAGCGCCTGCGGCGCCTGCGCCGGCTACGGCAGCCGCATTCCCGAAGGCAGCACCGTGATCTCGTCGACCGCGCGCAACTTCAAGGGCCGCATGGGCGCGGCCACGGCACGGGTGTACCTGGGTTCGCCCTACACCGTGGCGGCGTCGGCGCTGCGCGGGGTGATCGGCGATGCGCGGGAGTTCCTGGCATGAGCGCGGGGGGCCGCGCCTGGCGCCTGCCGGCCGAGGTCGACACCGACCAACTGGCGCCCGGCGCGACGATGAAACACGGCCTGGAGGTCACGGCAAGGCATTGCCTGGAAGCGCTGCGTCCGGAGTTCGCACGCGAGGTACGGCACGGCGACGTGATCGTCGCGGGCGCCGACTTCGGCATCGGCTCGTCGCGCGAGCAGGCGGCCAGCGTGCTGGTGCACCTGGGCGTGAAGGCGGTGATCGCGCCGTCCTTTGCCGGCCTGTACTTCCGCAATGCCTTCAACGTCGGTCTGCTGCTGATGACCTGCCCCGAGGCAGAGCGCATCGAAGACGGCGAACTCATCGCCGTCGATGCCCGCGGCGCGCGGGTGCAACGCAGCGACGGCAGCGTGCTGGCCTGCGAACCGATCCCCGGCTTCCTGCTCGACATGGTCGATGCGGGCGGCCTGCTGCCGCAACTGAAGCGACGCTTGACCCCTTCCAAGGAGTACTCATGAACCCACCCGAATTCGACCTGCTGATCAAGAACGTGCGCGTGGTGCGGCCGCATGGCAACGCGGTGCACGAGGCCGACATCGCCATCGCCGGCGGCAAGGTGGCCCTGGTGGCGCCGGGCATCGACGTGACGCGCGCCAAGGAGGTCTACGACGGGCGCGGCCGGCTGGCCTTCCCGGGCGTGGTCGATGCGCACATGCACAGCGGCATCTATTCGCCGCTGGCCGAGGACGCGGTCAGCGAAAGCCAGGCCGCGGCCATGGGCGGGGTGACCTCCAGCCTGAACTACTTCCGCACGGGGCAGTACTACCTGAACAAGGGCGGCCCGTACCGCAAGTTCTTTCCCGAGGTGTTGAAGCTCAGCAAGGGCCGCTTCCATGTGGACTACGGTTTCCACCTGGCGCCGATGGACGCGACGCATATCGACGAGATCCCCGAGCTGATCAGCCGCCATGGCGTGGCCAGCTTCAAGATCTTCATGTTCTACGGCTCGCACGGGCTGCACGGCGCGTCGGACGCGCAGCGCGAGTTCCTGATGATCGGCAAGGACGAGCGCTACGACTATGCGCACTTCGAGTTCACCATGCGCGGCGTGCAGAAGGCTCGCGAGCTGCTGCCGGCCAAGGCCGCGCAGATCTCGCTGTCGCTGCATTGCGAGACGGCCGAGATCATGACGGCCTACACCAAGCGGGTGGAGAAGGACAAGTCGCTCAGCGGCCTGGCGGCCTACAGCGCATCGCGGCCGCAGCACTCCGAAGGGCTGGCGGTGTTCATCGCCTCCTACCTGGCCCACGAGACCGCGCTGCCCAACATCAACCTGCTGCATCTGAGCAGCAAGAAGGCGGTACAGGCGGCGCTGATGATGGCCGAGACCTTCCCGCACATCGACTTCCGGCGCGAGGTGACCATCGGCCACCTGATGCTCGACATCACCAGCAAGGCGGCGGAGCTGGCCAAGGTGAACCCGCCCATCCGCCCGCGCGAGGATGTCGAATACCTGTGGGAGGCCTTGCTGGCCGGCGAGCTGGACTGGGTCTGCTCCGACCATGCCTGTTGCCGCCACGAGACCAAGATCCCGAAGCGCTACTTCGGCAACATCTGGATGGCCAAAAGCGGCTTCGGCGGCACCGAATACCTGTTGCCGGCCCTGGTGAGCGAAGGCACGAAGCGTGGCATGAGCTACAACCACATGGCCCGCGTCACGGCCTGGAACCCGGCGCAACGCTTCGGGCTGAATCGCAAGGGCGACTTGGCTGTGGGCTTCGATGCCGACATCGCGCTGGTCGACCCAGCGCGCAGCTGGGTCATCGCTGCCAAGGATTCGCCTTCGACCCAGGGCTACACGCCCTTCGAGGGGCTGGAGATGTCGGCGCGGGTGGATGCAACCTTCCTGCGCGGCATGAAGGTCTTCGAGAACGGTGCAGTGATCGGCAAGCCCCGCGGCGAATACCTGCATCGTCCGACGTCGTGAATCCCACCGTCGTCCGCGCAGCGGGCATGCCGCCCGGCACCTCCGAGCTGCCGGTGGCCATCGTCGGCGCTGGCGCTTGCGGGCAGACGGCCGCGATCGCGCTGCGGGATGCCGGCATCGACTGCGCACTGCTGGAACGCGATGCGACGCCGCAGGGCTCAACCGCGCTGTCCTCCGGATTCATTCCCGCCGCCGGCACGCGCGTGCAGCACGCTGCGGGCGTGCACGACGACAGCGCCGCACGCTTCGCGCAGGACATCCAGGCCAAGGCCCACGGCACGGCCGCGCCGCATCTGGTGACGGCCTTCACAGAGGCGATCGCGCCGGCGATGGATGCTCTGCAGCAGCGCCATGGCCTGCCTTTCGAATTGCTCGACGGCTTTTTCTACCCGGGCCACAGCGCGCTGCGCATGCACACCCTGCCGCAGCGCACGGGGGCCGCGCTGGTGGCGGCGCTGGAAGCGGCAGCCGTGCGCGCCGGCGCGCTGCAACTGGGCGATGCGCTGGTGCGCGAGATCTGGTGCGATGCCGATCAGCGCGTGCTCGGCGTCGGCGTCCTGCGGCCCGATGGCCGCATCGAGCACCTGGCTTGTCAGGCGCTGCTGCTGGCCTGCAACGGCTTCGGTGGCAACCCGGCGATGGTGCGCGAGCTGCTGCCCGAGATGCGCGAGGCGGTCTTCGCCGGCCACGCCGGCAACGACGGCAGCGCCATTGCCTGGGGCCGGCAGCTCGGCGCCGGCCTGGCCGATCTGGGCGGCTACCAGGGCCACGGCTCCTGGGCGGTGCCGCAGGGCGCGCTGATCACCTGGGCGTTGATGATGGAAGGCGGCATCCAGGTCAATGCCGAGGGCCGGCGCTTCCATGACGAGACGGCCGGTTATTCCGAAGCCTCGGTGCAGGTGCTGGCGCAGCCGGGCGGTTTCGCCTGGAACCTGTTCGACCAGCGGCTGCTGGCTTTGGGCCACAGCTTCCCCGACTTCGTCGCTGCGGAAGGCGCCGGCGCGGTGCGCCATGTCGCCGACGCGCCGGAACTGGCCGCGCTGATCGGCTGCGACGCGGCCACGCTGGCCCACACGCTGGCGGGTACGCGGTTGATGCCGCCTTACTGCGCCATCAAGGTCACCGGCGCGCTGTTCCACACCCAGGGCGGGCTGGACATCGACGCGCGCTGCCGCGTGCGCCGCGCCGACGGCACGCCGATGCCTAATCTGCTGGCGGCAGGGGGTGCGGCGCGGGGCGTGTCCGGTAACGCGGTGTGGGGTTACCTGTCGGGCAACGGTCTGCTCAGCGCCGTGGCCGGGGGCTGGATCGCTGCGCATACCCTCCAGGAGCTACTGGCATGACGAAGCTGAAACAACGGCTGGGCGAAGCACGGGTACTGCTGGCGCCCGGCGTGTACGACGCGCTGTCGGCGCTGATCGCCGAGCAGGCCGGCTTCGAGGCGCTGTACCTGAGCGGCGCCTCGATCGCCTACACCCGCCTGGGCCGCTCCGACGTGGGCCTAACGACCTACAGCGAGGTCGAGGACGTGCTGACGCGCATCACCGAAAGGGTGCGAGCGCCGGTGATCGTCGATGCCGACACCGGCTTCGGCAACGCGCTGAACGTGCAGCGCACGGTGCGCGGCTTCGAGCGCGCGGGTGCCGCAATGGTGCAGCTGGAGGACCAGGGCTTCCCCAAGCGCTGCGGCCACCTCGACGGCAAGACGCTGGTGCCGGTGGCCGAGATGCAGGGCAAGCTTCGCGCGGCGCTGGATGCGCGGCAACGCAGCGACACGCTGATCCTGGCGCGCACCGATGCCGTGGCCGTCGAAGGGCTCGAAGCAGCGCTGGAGCGGGCCGAGTCCTACCTGGAGTGTGGCGTCGATGCGCTGTTCATCGAGGCGTTGCGCACGCCCGAGCAGATGGACGTGGCCTTCAGCCGATTTGCCCGGCGTGTGCCGCTGCTGGCCAACATGGTGGAGGGTGGCAAGACGCCAGTGCAGGGCGCCGACGAACTGGGCCGACGTGGTTTTCGCATCGTCATCTTCCCCGGCGGTACCGCGCGGGCCGTGGCGCACACGCTGGCCGGCTACTACGCCAGCCTGCACCAGCATGGCAGCACCATGCCCTGGCGGGACCGAATGCTCGACTTCGACGGGCTGAACGCCGTCATCGGCACTGGCGACCTGCTGGCCTTGGGCCGGCGCTACGAATGAGGCCCTGAGTGCCGGAAGCGGCACAGCCCGGGTCGGTTCCCGGGCAAGCGGGCCCACCGGGACGGCTTTGCGCCGGCATTGAACTTCGGCGGCGAGAAATTGTCGGAGAATTTTGATTTTGTCGGCACCTTCGCGCCTCGGCGCGGATTTCAGCTCTCAACCCTTCAAGCCATGAACCAACTTGTCATCCGTTCCCTGGCCGCGCTGGCGGCGACCCTCGCACTGAGCTTCGCCGCCGTCGCCCAGAACCCCGAACCCAAGGTGCTGAACATCTACAACTGGTCGGACTACATCGCCGAAGACACGATCAAGAACTTCGAGAAGGAAACCGGCATCAAGGTCCGCTACGACAATTACGACACCAATGAGATCCTGCATGCCAAGCTGATGGCCGGCAAGAGCGGCTACGACATCGTGGTGCCGGGCGCGCCCTTCGCCAAGATGCAGATCGACGGCGGCCTGCTGCAGAAGCTCGACCGCTCTGCGCTCAAGAACTGGAACAACCTCGACCCGGCGCTGCTGGAACTGCTGGCGCGTGTCGACCCGGGCAACCAGTACCTGGTGGACTGGCTGTGGGGCTACATCACCGTGGGCATCAACGTCCCCCAAGTGAAAAAGGCGCTGGGCGATCTGCCGATGCCGGAGAACGCCTGGTCGCTGATCTTCGACCCCAAGTACGCGAGCAGGCTCAAGTCCTGCGGCGTCAACTTCCTGGATTCGGCCTCCGAGGTGCTGCCGTTGGCCCTGCTGTACATCGGCAAACCGGCCTACAGCCGCAATGTCGCCGACTATAAGGACGCGGCCGAGATGCTGAAGGCGATCCGTCCCTACGTGACGCGTTTCTCGTCGTCGGGCTACATCAACGACCTGGCCGGCGGCTCGCTGTGTGCGGTGATGGGCTATTCGGGCGACATCAACATCGCCCGTGCCCGCGCCATCGAGGCGGGCAAGGGACCGATCATCGAGGCGCTGGTGCCGAAGTCGGGCGCGACCTTGTTCTTCGACGTCATGGCCATCCCGGCCGATGCCCCGCACCCGAAGAACGCGCACCTGTTCATCGACTACATCCTGCGGCCGGAGGTGCACGCCTCGCTGACCAACAAGGTCTTCTATGCCAATCCGAACAAGGCCTCGTTGAAGCATGTCAAGCCCGACGTGGCCAGCAACCCCAGCGTCTTCCCCAGCGATGCGGCCAAGGCCGCCATGACCGTGCCCGAGCCGGTGCCGCAGGACATCCGCCGCGTGCAGACACGCACCTTCACCAGCTTCAAGGCGGGCAAGTAGTCGCCGTCAGCATTCGACGATGTTCACCGCCAGGCCGCCCCTGGCGGTCTCCTTGTACTTGCTCATCATGTCCGCGCCGGTCTCGCGCATCGTCTTGATGACCTTGTCCAGGCTGACGAAGTGGGTGCCGTCGCCGTGCAGCGCCATGCGCGCGGCGTTGATGGCCTTGACCGAGGCGATGGCATTGCGCTCGATGCAGGGGATCTGCACCAGCCCGCCCACCGGGTCGCAGGTCAATCCCAGGTGGTGTTCCATGCCGATCTCTGCGGCGTTCTCCACCTGGGCGGGTGTGCCGCCCATCACCGCGGCCAGCGCGCCGGCGGCCATGCTGCAGGCCACGCCCACCTCGCCCTGGCAGCCGACCTCGGCGCCGGAGAGGCTGGCATTCTCCTTGTAGAGCAGGCCGATGGCCGCGGCCGTGAGCAGGAAGTCGATCACCCCCGCGTCGGTGGCGCCGTAAACGAACCTTGCGTAGTAGTGCAGCACCGCCGGCACGATGCCGGCCGCGCCGTTGGTGGGGGCGGTGACGACACGGCCACCGGCGGCGTTCTCCTCGTTCACCGCCAGCGCGTACAGGTTCACCCAGTCCAGCACCTGCAGCGGGTCGCGCAGCGCGGCCTCGGGGTGGCTGGTCAGGTCGAGGTACAGCGCGCTGGCCCGGCGCTTGACCTTGAAGCCGCCCGGCAGCGTGCCGTCGGTACGGCAGCCGCGGCGCACGCAGTCCTGCATCACCTGCCAGATCTGCAGCAGCCCGGCGTCGATCTCGCTATCGCTGCGCCAGTGATGTTCGTTCTTGCGCATCACCTCGGCGATGCTGCAGCCTTCGCGCTGGGTGATGGCCAGCAGGTCCGCGCCGCTGTGGAAGGGCACCGGCAACACCGTGGTGTCCGGCGCCACGGCCTTGAGCTTGCTGCCGTCGGCCGCAAGTTCCTCGCTGATCACGAAGCCGCCACCGACCGAGTAGTACACCCGCGCGTCGAGTTCGCTGCCGGCGCCATCGAAGGCCGTGAAGCGCATGCCGTTGGCGTGCAGCGGCAGCGCTTCGCGGCGGTGGAACTGCAGGTCGCGCTTCTCGGCGAACTCCACGGTATGGACCGCGGCCAGCTTCAGCCGACCGCTGTCGCGCACTGCCTTCAGCAGCGCCGGGATGGCTTCGACCTCGACCGTGTCCGGCTCGTGGCCCAGCAGCCCCAGCAGCACCGCCTTGTCGCTGCCGTGGCCCTTGCCGGTGGCGCCGAGCGAGCCGTACAGGTCGGCCCGCACGCGCTGCACGCGTGCCAGCAGGCCTTCGTGCTGCAGGCGCAGCGTGAACAGCCGTGCCGCGCGCATCGGCCCCACGGTGTGGCTGCTGCTCGGCCCAATGCCGATCTTGAACAGGTCGAAGACCGAAACGGCCATGGGGGCCCGATCAGGCGTACTCGCTCAGCGGCGGGCAGCTGCACATCAGGTTGCGGTCGCCCCAGACGTTGTCGACGCGGCCCACCGGACTCCAGTACTTCTGGCGCTTCAGCCCCGACACCGGGTAGGCCGCCTGCTCGCGGCTGTAGGCATGCGGCCAGTCGGCCTTGAGCAGCGCCAGCGCGGTGTGTGGTGCGTTCTTCAGCGGGTTGTCGTCCTTGGGCCAGGCACCGTTCTCGATCTGGCGGATCTCCTCGCGGATCGCGATCATCGCGTCGCAGAAGCGGTCCAGTTCGGAGAGCGGTTCGCTCTCGGTGGGCTCGATCATCAGCGTGCCGGCCACCGGGAAGCTGAGCGTGGGCGCGTGGAAGCCGTAGTCGATCAGCCGCTTGGCCACGTCCTCGGCGCCGATGCCGGTGGCCTTGGCCAGCGGCCGGATGTCGAGGATGCATTCATGCGCCACGCCGCCGCCCTTGAGCGCCGCATTGCCGCCGCTGTACAGCACCGGGTAGTGCGGCGACAGCCTGGCGGCGATGTAGTTGGCGCTGAGGATCGCCACCTCGGTGGCGTCGCGCAGGCCGTCGGCGCCCATCATGCGGCAGTACATCCAGCTGATCGGCAGCACGGCGGCATTGCCCAGCGGCGCGGCACTGACGGCGCCGACGCTGTGCTCGCCGCCGATGCCTGCGGTGCGGTGCGCCGGCAGGAAGGGCACCAGGTCGGCGACCACCGCCACCGGGCCCACGCCCGGGCCGCCGCCGCCGTGCGGGATGCAGAAGGTCTTGTGCAGGTTGAGGTGGCTGACGTCGCCGCCGAACTCGCCGGGGGCGGCCACGCCGACCAGCGCGTTCATGTTGGCGCCGTCCACGTAGACACGCCCGCCATGCTGGTGCACCAGCGCGCACAGTTCCTTGACGCGCACCTCGAACACGCCATGCGTGCTGGGGTAGGTGATCATCACCGCGGCCAGCTTCGCGCTGTGCTGTTCGCACTTGGCCTTCAGGTCGTCCATGTCGACGTTGCCCATGGCGTCGCACTTCGTCACCACCACCGACATGCCCGCCATCTGCGCGCTGGCCGGGTTGGTGCCGTGCGCGCTTTCGGGGATCAGGCAGATGTGGCGGTGGCCTTCGCCACGGCTGTCGTGCCAGGCCTTGATGACCAGCAGCCCGGCGTATTCGCCCTGGCTGCCGGCATTGGGCTGCAGGCTCACGCCGGCGTAGCCGGTGGCCTGGCTCAGCCAGGCGCAGAGCTGGTCGTTCATCTCCCAGTAGCCAGCCAGCTGCTCGCGCGGTGCAAAGGGGTGCACGTGGGCGAATTCCGGCCAGGTGATGGGGACCATCTCGCTGGTGGCATTGAGCTTCATCGTGCAGCTGCCCAGCGGGATCATGCTGCGGTCCAGCGCCAGGTCCTTGTCGCTCAAGCTGCGGATGTAGCGCAGCATCTCCGTCTCGCTGTGATGGGTGTTGAACACCGGGTGCGTCAGGAAGGCGCTGCTGCGGCGCGTCGACTCGGGGATCATCGGCTCGATGCCCTTGTCGAAGGCGGCGATGTCGGGCAGCGCCTGGCCCGGCTGGGCGAACAGCTGCCACAGCGCGCGGATGTCGTCGCGCGTGGTCGTCTCGTCCAGCGCGATGCCGATCATCGTGTCGCCCCATTCGGGGAAGCGGCGCAGGTTCATGCCGGCGGCCACGGCGCGGGCGGCGATGTCGGCCGTGGCCGTGCCGGTGTCCAGGCACAGCGCGTCGAAGGCGCTGTCGCTGCGCACCCTGACGCCCAGCTCGCGCAGCCCGTGGGCCAGGATAGCGGTGTAGCTGGCAATGCGCCGCGCGATGCGCTTCAGGCCTTCGGGCCCGTGGTAGACGGCGTACATGCTGGCGATGACGGCCAGCAGCACCTGCGCGGTGCAGATGTTGGAAGTGGCCTTCTCGCGGCGGATGTGCTGCTCGCGCGTCTGCAACGCCAGGCGATAGGCCGGGTTGCCGTGCACATCGACGCTGACCCCCACCAGGCGGCCGGGCATGCTGCGCTTGTACTCGTCGCGGCAGGCCAGGTAGGCGGCATGCGGGCCGCCGCCGCCCATCGGCACGCCGAAGCGTTGCGTGCTGCCCAGCGCGATGTCGGCGCCCAGTTCTCCGGGTGGGGTGATCAGCGTCAGCGCCAGCAGGTCGGCGGCGACGATGAAGGCCGCCTGGTGCGCATGGATGCGCTCGGCATCGCTGCGCAGATCGTGGATCGCGCCGGTGGTGCTTGGCAACTGCTCCAGCGCCGCGAAATAGTCGCCGCCGGCGATCAGTTTGTCCCATTCGACGGCGGAACTGGCCAGCACCACCGTCAGCCCCAGGGGCGCCGCGCGGGTGCGGATGACCTCGATGGTCTGAGGGTGCGCATCACAGGCGACGATGAAGTTGGAGCTCGGGTTCTTCGCGCTGCGCCGCGCCAGCGTCATGGCCTCGGCTGCGGCGGTGGCCTCGTCCAGCATCGAGGCATTGGCAATGGCCATGCCGGTCAGGTCACAGACCATGGTCTGGAAGTTGACCAGCGCCTCCATGCGGCCCTGGCTGATCTCGGCCTGGTAGGGCGTGTAGGCGGTGTACCAGGCCGGGTTCTCGAGGATGTTGCGCAGGATGACGCCCGGCGTGAGCGTGCCGTGGTAGCCCTGGCCGATGAAGCTCTTCAGCACCTGGTTCTTGGCGGCCAGCGCCTTCAGTTCCGACAGGGCCTGTACTTCGCTCAGCGGCGCGGGCAGGTTCATCGGCTTCGCGAGGGCGATGCTGCGCGGCACGATGGCCTCGATCAGCGCGCGCCGGCTGGCGGCACCGATCACCGACAGCATGTGCTGTTCGTCCTCGGCATAGGGCCCGATGTGGCGGGCGGTGAACTCGCCGGGGTTCTCGAGTTCGCCGAGCGGCTTCAGCGCGGACATCAACATGGCTTGGGCTTTCCGGGGTGCGAAGTGGGGGTCAGAGGGTCTTGAGCAGCGCGTCGTAGCCGGGCGGGTCCATCAGCTGGTCGAACTCGGCCATGTCGGCGACATGGACCTTGAAGAACCAGCCGTTGCCCATCGGGTCGCTGTTGGCCAGCGACGGGTCGGCACGCAGCGCCTCGTTGACCTCGACCACCTCGCCGGTCACCGGCATGTAGATGTCGGCCGCCGCCTTGACCGACTCGACCACGCCGGCGACCTCGCCCTTCTTGAGCGTCTTGCCCACCGCCGGCAGGTCGACGAAGACCACGTCGCCCAGCGCTTCCTGCGCGTGCAGCGTGATGCCGACGACGGCGGCCTCGTGGTCCTCGATGTTGATCCATTCGTGGTCGGGGGTGAACATGGTGGTCATCAGCGATCTCCTTGGATGGGGTGGGAACGGGGCAGGGCGGGGTTCAGCCGCGGTGGTAGCGGTGCGGCACGAAGGGCAGTGGCGTCACGCGCATCGGTACCTTGCTGCTGCGCACTTCGGCATAGACCTCGTGCTTGGGCAGCGCGTGCTCGGCACTGAGGTAGGCCATGGCGATCGGCTGGTTGACGGTGGGCGCGATGGTGCCGCTGGTCACGGTGCCGAGCTTGTGGCCCTTGGCATCCACCAGCCGGGTGCCTTCGCGCACCGGCACCCGCTCCAGGCCGACCAAGCCGACGCGCTTGTGCGTGACGCCAAGAGCCAACTGGCTTTCGATGGCGGCGGCGCCGGGGTAGTGGCCGGCACGCTCGCCGCCGGGGCGGCGCACCTTCTGGATGGCCCAGGTCAGCCCGGCCTGGATCGGGCTGGTGCGGGTGTCGATGTCGTGGCCGTAGAGGCACAGCCCTGCCTCCAGGCGCAGCGTGTCGCGTGCGCCCAGTCCCGCGGGCTTGACCTCGGGCAGGTTCATCAGTGCACGGGCCAGCGCCACCGCCGACTCCTCGGGCACCGAGATCTCGAAGCCGTCCTCGCCGGTGTAGCCCGAGCGGGTGACGTAGCACTCGGCGCCGGCCAGCGTGAAGGCGCCGCCGGTCATGAACACCAGCTTCGCCACCGCCGGGTTCAGGTGTGCCAGCGCCACGGCCGCGCGCGGGCCCTGCAGCGCCAGCAGCGCGCGCTCGGGCATGGGCACGACCTGACAGCGATGGCCGATGTGGGTGATCAGATGCTGGATGTCGGCAGCCTTGCAGCCAGCGTTGACGACGAGCAGCAGGTCCTCCTCGCGCCGAGTGATCATCAGGTCGTCGAGGATGCCGCCCGAGGCATCGGTGAAGAAGGCGTAGCGCTGCTGGCCCACCGCCAGGCCGATCACGTCCACCGGCACCAGCGTTTCCAGCGCCCGGGCGGCGTCGTCGCCCAGCAGGCGCAGCTGGCCCATGTGCGACACGTCGAAAAGCGCGGCCGACTCGCGGCACTGCTTGTGCTCGGCAATGATGCCGCCGGGAAAATTGACCGGCATGTCGTAGCCGGCAAAGGGCACCATGCGGGCGCCGTGCTCGACGTGCAGTGCGTGCAGCGGGGTCTTCAGCAGATCAGCGGACATCGTGGCTCTCCAAGGGCGAAATGACGACCGCATTCTGGTCGCCTCCTGCCCTCGCTGTCCGCTTTACCTGAGAGATTGGCGTCGCGCATCGAGCGCGGCACTTGCCCCTTCGGTGGGCTGGCTCGAAACCAGCCTCTCTCCAGTGAGGAACGCCCCGTCGTTAGGGCGCTTGCCAGTCCTTTTGCCTGAGCGTTCGGGGCTACATCCCCTGCGCCTTCGGCGGCCTTGGCTGCTGGGCAGCCGCGGCTCTCTCCTGACGGCCGTCAGTGTAGCCGAGCGCCCAGCCGCCGGCCCTGGTTCCACCACACCAGCCCCGCCAGCAGCAGTGCCGGCAGGTAGAACCAGTGCGCAGTGGGCGCATCGGTCGGCACCTTGATCGCGCTGACGTCCCAGCCTGGCTCGAAGCCGCCGCGCTTGGCGCGCGAGCCGAACTTGACGGCCCCGACCTGCACGGTGTCGCCCAACGGCACCAACTGCAGTCCGCCGTCGGCCAGGCGCTTGCGGCCGTCGGGCCCGGCCTCGCCCAGCTGCAGGCCCACGGTCTTGGTGATGTCATCGCCTTCGAGCGTGGTGCCCTGGATGGTCATCACCAGGTTGGCATTCGACGGCGCGTTCTTCGCCAGTTCGAAGACCTCCGCCGGCGCTGCGTCGCGGTAGGGTGGCGTGATGCGGTCCATGAAGAAGTCGGGGCGGAACAGCAACACCACGGCCAGGGCCAGCAGCGCGGTTTCCCACAGATGGTTCTTCACGCGGAACCAGTTCATCGTCACCGCGGCGAAGACCAGCGTGGCCACGCTGCAGGCCACCACCACCCGGATCAGCTCGGCGGTGCTGTGGATGTCGATCAGCAGCAGCTGCGGGTTGAAGATCCAGATGAAGGGCAGGATCACCGTGCGCAAGGCGTAGACCGAACCCTGGATGCCGGTCTGGATGGCGTCTTCGCCGCTGATGGCCGCGGCTGCGAAGGTTGCCAGTCCCACCGGCGGGGTGATGTCACCCATGATCCCGTAGTAGAAGACGAACAGGTGCACCGCGATCAGCGGGATGATCAGCCCGCTCTGCGCGCCCAGCTCGAC
This sequence comes from uncultured Pseudomonadota bacterium, assembly GCA_963758955.1. Lineage (GTDB taxonomy): Bacteria > Pseudomonadota > Gammaproteobacteria > Burkholderiales > Burkholderiaceae_C > Rubrivivax. The sequence continues at coordinate 209,980 of CAVWXO010000022.1, read as the reverse complement.
CACCACCGGCGCCATCAGCGTGGCCACCAGCACGTAGTTGGCGGTGGTGGGCACGCCCAGCCCGAGCACCAGGCAGACGAAGGCGATGAACAGCAGCATCGCCATGACGTTGCCCTGGCTGACGAATTCGACGAACTCGGTCATGCGCAGGCCCAGGCCCGTGAGCGTGATCGCGCCGACGATGATGCCGGCCGTGGCCGTGGCCACGCCGATGCCGATCATGTTGCGCGAGCCGTCGTTCAGGCCGTGCACCACCTCGTGGAAGCCGTTGCGCAAGGTGCCGGCGGTGGGCTGGCCTCGGAAGAACTCGATCAGCCAGCGCTGCGTCAGCATCAGCACGATCAGCACCGCGATGGCCCAGAAGGCCGACAGCGAAGGCGACATCTCCTCGACCATCAGGCACCAGATCAGCGTGGCGATGGGCAACAGGTAGTGCAGCCCGGCCTCGACCGTGGGCCAGGTGTCCAGCGCCTTGGGGTTGTCGATGTCGATGTCCTGCGGCAGGTCGGGGCAGCGCGCCGCCTGCCGCACGGCACCCAGGTACACCGCCGCCATCACCACCGCGACGGCCCAGCCGGCGTTCTCGCCGAGAACCGACTTGATCGCCGACAGCAGGTAGTACATCACCGCCACGACGATGACCGTGCCCGACAGCCCCAGCCCCAGGCGCAGCATGGCGTTGCCCCAGGTGCGCGGCACGCGGTTGATGATCGGCATCATGCCCAGCTTCAGCGCCTCGAGGTGCACGATGTACAGCAGCCCCAGATAGGACAGCACGGCCGGCAGCAGCGCATGCTTGACCACCTCGCTATAGGGGATGCCGACGTACTCGACCATCAGGAAGGCCGCGGCGCCCATCACCGGCGGCATGATCTGGCCGTTGACCGAACTCATCGTCTCGATGGCGCCGGCCTTGACGCCGCCGTAGCCGGCCTTCTTCATCAGCGGGATGGTGAAGATGCCGCCCGACACCACGTTGCTGACCGAGCTGCCGCTGATCATGCCGTTCAGTGCCGAGGACACCACCGCCACCTTGGCCGGCCCGCCGCGCAGGTGGCCCAGCGCCGCGAAGCTGACCTGCATCATGTAGTTGCCGCCGCCGGCGCGGTCGAGCAGGCTGCCGAAGAGCACGTAGACGAAGATCGCGCTGGTGGACACGCCCAGCGCGATGCCGTACACGCCCTCGGTGGTGAGCCACATGTGCGACAGCAGGCGGTTCAGCGACACGCCCTTGTGCGACAGCACCTCGGGCATGTGCGGGCCCAGCATGCAGTAGGCCAGGAAGATGATTGCCAACGCCGCCATCGGCCAGCCTACGGCGCGGCGCGTGGCTTCCAGCAGCAGCAGCACGCCGGCGCTGGCGACGACGATGTCCATCGTGGTCGGCTGCCCGGGCCGTGTCGCCAGCTGCGCATAGAACAGCAGCAGGTAGCCGCCGGCAAAGGCGCCAGCCAGTGCGAACACCAGGTCGAGGACCGGAATCCGGTCGCGCGGCGAGCGCTGGAACGCCGGCCAGGCCATGTAGGCCAGGAACAGCGCGAACGCCAGGTGAATGGAGCGCGCCTCAGTGTCGTTGAGCACGCCAAAGCGCAGCATGAAGGGCAGCGGCGAGGCGTACCACAGCTGGAACAGCGCCCAGGCCAGCGCCGTGCCGAAGATCAGCTGCTTGGCCAGGCCCCGTGGTTCACGCCGGCCGGTGTCGACCTCGGCAACCAGTTCCTGCAGGGCGGCGGGTGCCTTCTCGATGTCGGTGGCCATGGGCGGTCACCGCCGCGGCGGTGTGCAAGAGCAATCGTAAGGGGCGGGCCCGAAGGCCCGTCCCGCGCTTCGTGCCTTTACTTGATCCAGCCCTTTTCTTTGTAGTACTTGATCGCGCCGTCGTGCAACGGGGCCGACAGGCCGTCGGCGATCATGTGCTCCGGCTTCAGGTTGGCCAGTGCCGGATGCAGCTTCTTGAATTCCTCGAAGTTGTCGAACACCGCTTTCACCACCTGGTACACCGTCTCGGTGGGCACCTTGCTCGACGACACCACCGTGGCCAGCACGCCGTAGGTGTTGGTGGCATCCGGATTGTTGGGGTACAGGCCGGCCGGGATCACCGCCTTGGCGTAGTAGGGCTTGTCGGCCACCAGCTTGTCGATGGCCGGGCCGGTCAGCGACACCAGCTTGGCGCCGCAGGAGGTGGTCGGATCCTGGATGTTGGCCGAGGGGTGGCCCACGCCGTAGAAGAAGCCGTCGATCTTGCCGTCGCACAGCGCGGGGCCGTGCTCGTCGGCCTTCAGCTCGGAGGCGAGCGAGAAGTCGGCGAGCTTCCAGTTCATCGCCGCGATCATTTCCTCGAGCGAGGCGCGCGTGCCGGAACCGGGGTTGCCGACGTTGAAGCGCTTGCCCTTGAAGTCGGCGAAGCTCTTGACGTTGGCTTCCTTGCGCGCCAGCACGGTGAAGGGCTCGGGGTGCACCGAGAACACGGCGCGCTCGTCGGTCCACGGGCCGGCATCCTTGAAGGCGCCCAGGCCCTTGAGGGCGTTGTACTGCACGTCGGATTGCGCGAAGCCCAGGTCGAGCTCGCCCGACTTGATGGTGTTGACGTTGAACACCGAGCCGCCGGTCGATTCCACCGAGCAGCGGATGCCGTGCTTGGCGCGGTCCTTGTTGACCAGGCGGCAGATGGCGCCGCCGGCCGCGTAGTACACGCCGGTGACGCCGCCGGTGCCGATGGTGACGAATTTCTGCTGCGCTGCCGCCGGGCTCCAGGGCAGTGCCAGCGCGAGGGCCGACGCGGCCAGCGTTGCGCGAAGCGGGGTGAATTTGCGGGTCGGACTCATAGCGTGGGCTCCAGGGCGGGATGGAATGGGACGGTCGGCCAACGATAACGCAAGCCCGTCTCGGCGCCGACCGGGCTTGCCCGGGTCACGCCAGGCTGGCCAGTGCAGCCTCGACGGCACGGGCCAGGCGCTGCACGATCAGGTCGAGCTGCGCGTCGTCGACGATGAAAGGCGGCGCCAGCAGCACATGGTCGCCGTGTTGGCCGTCGACGGTGCCGCCCATCGGATAGACCATCAGCCCCTCGGCCATGGCCTGGGCCTTAACGCGCGCGTGCAGTTTCAGCGCCGGGTCGAAGGGCTGCTTCGTCGCACGGTCGGCCACCAGCTCGATGGCCTGGAACAGCCCACGGCCGCGGATGTCGCCCACCTGCGGGTGCGGGCCGAAGGTGGCGACCAGCCGCTCGCGCAGGCCGGCGCCCTGGCGCTGCACCCGGTCGAGCAGGCCGTCGCGGCGGATGACTCGCTGCACCGCCAGCGCGGCGGCACAGGCCATGGCATGGCCGATGTAGGTGTGGCCGTGCTGGAACGCGCCGCTGCCCCGCGCAAATGCGTCGACGAGCTGCGCTTGCGCCAGCACCGCGCCGATCGGCTGGTAGCCGCCGCCCAGGCCCTTGGCCACCACCAGCAGGTCGGGCACCACGCCTTCGGCTTCGCAGGCGTGCAGCGTGCCGCAGCGGCCCATGCCGCACATCACCTCGTCCAGGATCAGCAGGATGCCGTGACGGCTGCAGAGCTCGCGCACGCCGCGCAGGTAGCCCGGCACCGGCGTCACTGCACCCTGGGTGGCGCCGCCGACGGTCTCGGCGACGAAGGCGATGACGCTGTCGCCGCCCAGCCTGTCGATGGCTGCCGCCAGCTCGGCCAGCAGGCGCTGGCCGTAGGCCTCGGCGCTTTCGCCGGCGAGGCGGTCGCGGTATTCGTAGCAGGGCGCGACATGGGTTACCTCGATCAGCAGCGGTGCGAACTGCCTGCGTCGCCAGGCGTTGCCGCCGACGGCCAGCGCACCCAGCGTGTTGCCGTGGTAGCTCTGCCGCCGCGCGATGAAGTGGCGGCGCTGCGGCTGGCCGATCTCGACGAAGTACTGGCGCGCCATCTTCAGCGCCGCCTCCACCGCCTCGGAGCCGCCGGAGACGAAGTACGCATGGCTGGTGCCCGCAGGCGCGTCGCGCACCAGCAGGTCGGCCAGCTCCTCGGCCACCGCGGTGGTGAAAAAGCTGGTGTGGGCGTAGGCCAGACGGTCGAGCTGGTCATGTATCGCGGCCAGCACCTCGGGGTGGCCATGGCCCAGGCAGGACACCGCCGCGCCGCCCGAGGCATCGAGGTACTGGCGGCCGTGGCTGTCGGTGATGAACATGCCCTGCGCACTGGCGGCCACCGGCAGCGTTTGCGCCATCTGGCGGTGCAGGATGTGGGTGGGCGGGGGTGGCTGCGTCATGGCGCCGAGTGTTCCATAGCGCGAGTGCACATGCCATCCGATTGACGCCAGAATCCGCCTGCCGACCCGGGCCTCAGGAGCACCCCATGCTGAACCGACGCAACACCCTCGGTGGCCTCGCCGCCTTGGCCGGCTTCGCCGGCACGGCGCAGGCGAAGGACAAGTGCGTGGCCTTCACGCCGCAGATGCAGGCGGCCAAGACCTCCGAGGCCGCGCTGAAGCGGCTGCAGGATGGCAACGCCCGCTTCGTCGCCAGCCAGGCGCTGAACTGCGACCTGCTCGAGCAGGTACGAAGCACGGCGCAGAAGCAGGCGCCCTTTGCCGCGGTGCTGGGCTGCATCGACAGCCGCGTGCCGCCCGAACTGGTGTTCGACCAGCAGATCGGCGCCATGTTCGTGGCGCGCATCGCCGGCAACATCGCCAGCACCGACATCATCGGCAGCCTGGAGTTCGCCACCGCCTTGGCCGGGGCCAAGCTGATCGTCGTGCTGGGCCACAGCGAATGCGGCGCGGTCAAGGGCGCGATCGACGACGCCAAGCTCGGCAGCCTCACCGGCGTGTTGCAGCAGATCCGCCCGGCGCTGACCCAGCTCAATTACAAGGGCGTGCCGTCGTCGAAGGACAAGGCGCTGGTGCAGCGCGTGGCCGAGCAGAACGCCAAGGACGCGGCCGCGCAGCTGACCAGCCGCAGCGAGACCATGGCCGGCCTGGTACGCGACGGCAAGCTGAAGATCGTCTACGCCATGCACGACGTGGCCACGGGCAAGGTAGCCTGGTTCGGCTGAGGACTGTCGGGCGCGCCCGGGTTTACCTGGATATCGATTTTCGAGACCGCTTGCCGCCGCGCCATTGAATTTCACAGCGCCGCGTGGCACTCGTATCGTCCGGCCCCTGAGCCGTGCCCCGGGCGCGGATGTTCACCCCTGACAGGAGATTGCCCATGACGACCCGCCGCTTCCCGTTGCTGAGCGCCATCACCATTGCCGCCGCGGCCCTGGCCGTGGCCATGCCCGTCGCCGCCCAGAAGGCCGTGCAGAAGCTCGGCAAGGGCGAGGGACAGGTGGACATCGTGGCCTGGGCCGGTTACATCGAACGCGGCGCCACCGACAAGAACTTCGACTGGGTGACCGACTTCGAGAAGGCCACTGGCTGCAAGGTCAACGTCAAGACGGCCGGCACCAGCGACGAGATGGTGGCGCTGATGAACGAGGGCGGCTTCGACCTGGTCACCGCCTCGGGCGATGCCAGCAGCCGGCTGATCCGCGGCAAGAAGGTGCAGCCGATCAACGTCAACCTGATTCCCAGCTACAAGAACATCGATCCGCGGCTGCAGAAGGCGCCCTGGCACTACGAGAACAACACCCACTACGGCGTGCCCTACCAGTGGGGCTGGAACGTGCTGATGTACAACAAGGACGTCTTCAAGGACAAGCCGCCGACCAGCTGGAACGTGGTCTTCGAGGAGCAGACGCTGCCCGACGGCAAGAGCAACAAGGGCCGCGTGCAGGCCTTCGACGGGCCGATCTACATCGCCGACGCGGCGCTGTATCTGAAGGCCAAGAACCCGGCCCTGGGCATCAAGGACCCGTACGAGCTGACCGAGGCCCAGTACAAGGCGGTGCTGGAACTGCTGCGCGGCCAGCGCAAGATCGTCGGCAAGTACTGGCACGACGCGTTCGTGCAGATCGACGACTTCACCAACGAAGGCGTGGTGGCCTCGGGCAGCTGGCAGTTCCAGGCCAACATCCTGGGCTCGAAGAAGCGGCCGATCGCCACCGTGGTGCCGGTCGAAGGCGCCACCGGCTGGGCCGACAGCACGATGATGCATGTCGATGCCAAGCACCCGAACTGCGCCTATCTGTGGATGGAGCATTCGCTGAATGCCAAGCTGCAGGGCGACCTGGCGGCCTGGTTCGGCTCGGTGCCGGCGGTGCCCGCGGCCTGCAAGGGCAACAAGCTGCTGACTGACGAGGGCTGCAAACGCCAGGGCTACGAGAGCTTCGACAAGATCGCCTTCTGGAAGACGCCGACCACGCAGTGCGCGAGCGGCAACAACCAGTGCGTGCCCTATCACAAGTGGGTCTCTGACTACATCGCCGTCCTCGGTGGCCGGTAGATGACCACAGCGGTCACGCTCGACCGCGTCTCCTGTGTCTTCGGCACCGTCGGCCATGAGGTGCGTGCGGTCGACGGCGTCGATCTGACGATCGAGGCCGGCGAGTTCTTCACGCTGCTCGGTCCGTCGGGCTCGGGCAAGACCACCTGCCTGCGCATGATCGGCGGCTTTACGCTGCCCACCTCGGGCCGCATCCTGATTGGCGGCGAGGACATGTCGCAGCGCCCGCCCTATGCGCGGCCGGTGAACACCGTGTTCCAGGACTACGCGCTGTTCCCGCACATGAGCATCCGCGACAACGTCGCCTATTCGCTGATGGTGAAGAAGATCGCCCGCGCCGAGCGGCTGCAGCGCGCGGACGAGCTGCTGGCGCTGGTGGAACTGGCCGGCGTCGGTGACCGACGCCCGGCACAGCTGTCCGGTGGCCAGCGGCAGCGCGTGGCGCTGGCGCGTGCGCTGATCAGCCAGCCTCAGGTGCTGCTGCTCGACGAGCCGCTGGGCGCACTGGACCTGAAGCTGCGCGAGCAGATGCAGAGCGAGCTCAAGGCGCTGCAGCGGCGCCTGGGCATCACCTTCCTGTTCATCACCCACGACCAGCACGAGGCGCTGTCGATGAGCGACCGCATCGGCGTGTTCAACAAGGGCCGCCTGGAGCAGGTGGGAATGCCGCATCAGGTCTACAACGCGCCGGCGACACGCTTCGTCGCCAACTTCGTCGGCGCGGCCAACGTGCTGGACGGCGCCGCGGCGCAGCGCCTGGCCGGCTGTGCCAGCGCGATGTTGCGGCCCGAACGCATCCGCCTCGGCGCGGCCGACGGCGCGCGGGCCGCGGGGCCGGTGCGCGAGGTGCAGTACTTCGGCGCCTTCACCCGCGTCAAGGTGGAAGTCGACGGCGTGCTGCTGCAGGCCGACCTGACCGACGTGCCCGGCACCCGCTGGCCGGCACCGGGCGAAGCGGTGCACCTGCACTGGGATGCCGGCGCGGTGCATGCGCTGGATGCGGGGCAAGGCATATGAATTTGGCGGTGGCGCTACCCCCGCCCGGTGGCCTGCAGCGCCGCATCTCCGACCTGCTGTACACCCGCCGCGGGTTGCTGCTGCTGGCACTGTTGGCGCCGCCGCTGCTGTGGTTCGGCGTGGTCTACCTGGGCTCGCTGCTGGCGCTGCTGGCCAATGCCTTCTTCGGCCTGGACGATTTCACCGGCCAGGTGGTGCGCGAGTTCACGCTGAAGAACTTCGTCGACATGGTCGATCCGTCCAACCTCGACGTGGCGCGGCGCTCGATCACCATGTCGCTGGCCGTCACGCTCGCCTGCATCGTGCTGGGCTTTCCGCTGGCCTACTACATGGCGCGCCATGCCAGCGGCGCGCAGAAGGCGGTGCTGTACATCGCGGTGATGCTGCCGCTGTGGTCGAGCTACCTGGTGCGCCTGTATGCCTGGAAGCTGCTGCTGGCCAAGGAAGGCGCCATCTCCTGGCTGGCGCAGCACACCCACAGCACCTGGCTGCTGGACGCGTTGCTGTCGCTGCCGGCGATCGGCGGGCCGAGCCTGAGCTTCTCGGCCATCGGCACCTTCGTGGTCTTCGTCTACATGTGGCTGCCCTTCATGGTGCTGCCGATCCAGGCGGCGGTGGAGCGAATTCCGGGTTCGTACATCGAGGCGTCCAGCGACCTGGGCGCCAGCCCGGCACTGACCTTCCGCCGCGTCATCCTGCCGCTGGCCATGCCGGGGATTGCCGCAGGCTCGATCTTCACCTTCAGCCTGACGCTGGGCGACTACATCATTCCGCAGGTCATCGGCGACAGCACGATGTACATCGGCCAGGTGGTGTTCAAGCAGCAGGGCGTGGCCGGCAATCTGCCCTTCGCGGCCGCCTTCTCGCTGGTGCCGATCGTCGTCATCGGCATCTACCTCTGGTTCGCCAAGCGCATGGGGGCCTTCGATGCGCTCTGAGCCGCGCGCCTCTGTCGGGCTGAAGACCGCCGCCTGGGGCGTCATCGCCTTCCTGCACGTGCCGCTGGCGCTGATCATCCTGTATGCCTTCAGTGCCGAGGACAAGAGCTACGTCTTCCCGCCGCCGGCGCTGACCATGCAGTGGTTCGCCGTGGCCTGGGAGCGCGAGGATGTCTGGGCTGCCATCCAGCTGAGCTTCCAGGTCGCTCTGGTGGCCACCGCCATCGCGCTGCTGCTGGGCACGCTGGCCGCAGCGGCGCTGGCGCGGGCCAGCTTCTTCGGCCGCGATGCGATCTCGCTGCTGCTGATCCTGCCCATCGCGCTGCCGGGCGTGATCAGCGGCATCGCGCTGCGCTCGGCCTTCGGCACGCTGCACATTCCGTTCTCGTTCTGGACCATCGTCATCGGCCATGCCACCTTCTGCGTGGTGGTGGTCTTCAACAACGCGGTGGCGCGCTTGCGGCGACTCAACCCGAACCTGATCGAGGCCAGCATGGACCTGGGCGCCGACGGCTTCCAGACACTGCGCTACATCCTGCTGCCGCAGCTGGGCTCGGCGCTGCTGGCCGGTGCGCTGCTGGCCTTTGCACTGAGTTTCGACGAGGTCATCGTCACCACCTTTACCGCCGGCCAGCAGACCACGCTGCCGATCTGGATGCTGCAGGAGCTGATCCGCCCGCGCCAGCGCCCGGTGACCAACGTGGTGGCGGTGGCCATCATCGCTTTGACCTTCATCCCGATCCTCGGCGCCTACTGGCTGACGCGCGCCGACGAACCCGTGCACCGCTGACAAGGAGAACCCCATGAGTGACATCACATTGCCCACCCAGCTGCTGATCGACGGCGCATTCGTGTCCGGCGAGGGCGAGGCCGAGAAGGTGCTGAACCCCTCCACCGGCGAGTTGCTGGTGGCCCTGCCCGAAGCCTCGGCCGAGCAGGTGCACAAGGCGGTATCGGCCGCGCATCGCGCCTTCGACAGCTGGAGCGAAAGCACGCCGATGGAGCGCTCGCGCCTGCTGCTGAAGCTGGCCGACGCCATCGAATCGCGCGGCGAGCAGTTCGCCCGCCTGGAAAGCCTGAACTGCGGTAAGCCCTATGCGCGCGCCCTCGGTGACGAGATCCCGGCGGTGGCCGATTGCCTGCGCTACTTTGCCGGCGCGGCACGCTGCGTCAGCGGCACGGTGGCCAACGAGTACCTGGCCGGCCACACCAGCATGATCCGCCGCGACCCGATCGGCGTCGTGGCCTCGATCGCGCCGTGGAACTATCCGCTGATGATGGCGGCGTGGAAGATCGCGCCGGCGCTGGCCGCGGGCAACACCGTGGTCATCAAGCCCAGCGAGCAGACGCCGCTGTCCACGCTGCTGTTGGCCCAGGTGGCGGCCGAGATCTTCCCGAAGGGTGTGCTCAACATCATCACCGGCCGCGGCGCATCGGTGGGGCAGCCGCTGGTCGAGCACCCGAAGGTGGCCATGGTCAGCCTCACCGGCGACGTCTCCACCGGCCGCAAGATCCTGCAGGCGGCCACCGGCACACTCAAGCGCACCCACCTGGAATTGGGCGGCAAGGCGCCGGTGGTGGTGTTCGACGATGCCGATCTGGCCAGCGTGGTCGAAGGGCTGCGCACCTTCGGCTACTACAACGCCGGGCAGGACTGCACGGCCGCCTGCCGCGTGTACGCCGGCGCCAAGGTCTACGACAAGTTGGTGGCCGACCTGTCCAGCGCCGTCAAAACCATCAAGCTCGGCCTGCAGGACGACGCCGAAGCCGAGATCGGCCCGCTGATCAGCGACCGCCAGCGCAACCGCGTGGCCAGCTTCGTCGAGCGGGCGCAGATGAGCGGCCACATGGAGATCACCGCCGGCGGCAAGGCCCGGGCCGGCGCCGGCTTCTTCTACGAGCCGACGGTGGTGGCCGGCGCGCGCCAGGAGGACGAGATCGTCAAGCGCGAGGTCTTCGGTCCGGTGGTGAGCGTGACGCGCTTCACCGACACCGAACAGGCCATCGCCTGGGCCAACGACAGCGACTACGGCCTGGCCTCATCGGTGTGGACGCAAGACGTCGGCCGCGCGATGCGCGTGGCCAAGAAGCTGCAGTACGGCTGCACCTGGATCAACACCCACTTCATGCTCGTCAACGAGATGCCGCACGGCGGGCTGAAGAGCAGCGGCTACGGCAAGGACCTGAGCATGTATGCGCTGGAGGACTACACCGTGGCGCGGCATGTGATGGTGAAGCTCTAGGCGCGGCGGTGCTATTCAGTTCGTGCCGGCCTTGCGCCGCACGCGTGACTGCTCGCGCGCCAGTTCGATGAACTCGGTCGCCGCCGGTTTCAGATGCGATCCGCGGCGCCACACCAGCCCGACATCGACGGTGGGGATCTCGTCGCGCAGCGGTCGCACCTCCACATGCTCGGCATCCAGCGTCCAGGGCCGGTACAGGATGTCGGGCAGCACCGCGATGCCGGCGCCGGCGCCGACCAGCGAGCGCACGGCCTCCAGCGATGCGGTACGCAGGATGCATCGCGGCTTGAGCTGGTGGCGGGCCCACACGCCCGCCATCAGCTCATCGATGCGATCGGCCTCGAGCACGATCTGGTCGCAGGCCGCGCATTCGGCCAGGGAGACCTCGTCCTGCGCCGCCAGCGCATGGTTCGACGGCAGCCACACCCGGTTGCGGCTGCGCGTCAGCGTTTCGCACACCATGGCCTGCGGCTCGCTCAGCGCATTGCTGACCATGATGGCCACGTCGATCTCGCCGTTGATCAGCAGGTGCTCCAGGAAATGCGGCGCGTCCTCGGTGACGAACACCTCCACCGCCGGGCAATGGCGGCGGAAGCGGCTGAACAGCTCGCTCAGGTAATAGCCGGCCACCAGGCTGGTGACGCCCAGCGTCAGCACGCCGGACAGTCCCGAATCGGCCTCGCCGGCATGCAGCCGCATCGCATCGGCCACCGAGCCGATGACCTTGCGCGCGCTGGCCAGGAAGCGGTGGCCCTGTGCGGTCAGCGCCATGCCCCTGGAACTGCGCTCGAACAGTTCGGTGCCGAGTTCGGACTCCAGTTCCAGCAGGCTCTTCGTCAGCGCGCTCTGCGCGATGCTGAGCATGCGCGAGGCGGCGGCCACCGAGCCGCTTTCGGCCACCGCGACGAAGTAGCGAAACTGGCGCAGCGTGACATGGCGATGGCTCATCGGTCGGAAGCGGGCCGCAGCGGGTGCAGCCGCGGTTGTACCCGATGCGCTATCGTTGGCCGAGATTCCACTCCAGACCCATGAGCGACGACATCAGCACGCTGAGGCGCATCCTGCGCGAGTGCCGCACCGTGGCCATCGTCGGCCTGTCGGCCGACTGGCACCGGCCGAGCAATTTCGTAGGCAAGTACCTGCAGCAGCACGGCTACCGCATCGTGCCGGTGAACCCGCGCTACGACAGCATCCTCGGCGAGCGCAGCTATGCGGCGCTGGAGGACATCCCGCATCCGGTGGACATGGTCGACGTGTTCCGCCGCGCGGCCGACGTGCTGCCCTTTGCGCAGGCAGCCATCGCCATCGGCGCCAAGTGCCTGTGGCAGCAGATCGGCGTGGTCAACCGCGAGGCCGATGCGCTGGTGCGCGCCGCGGGGCTCGATTCGGTGATGGACCGCTGCGTCAAGATCGAACATGCGCGCCTCTTCGGCGGGCTGCACTGGGCCGGCGTGAACACCCGCGTCATCTCCGCCCGACGCCCCCTCTGACATGGCCGACCGAAGCTTCCAACCCGAAACCCTGGCCATCCATGCCGGGCAGATTCCCGACGTGGCCACCGGCGCGCGCGCGCTGCCGATCTACCAGACCACCAGCTTCGTCTTCGACAGCGCCGACCATGCGGCCAGCCTGTTCAACCTGCAGACCTTCGGCAACGTCTATTCGCGGCTGAGCAACCCGACGGTGGCGGCGCTGGAAGAGCGGGTCGCGGCGCTGGAAGGCGGCCGTGCCGCGCTGGCCAGCGCCTCCGGCATGGCGGCCGAAGCGATGGCGCTGATGACCATCCTGGAGCAGGGCGACCACGTGGTCGCGGCCGGCGCGCTGTACGGCGGCTCGGTGTCGATGTTGTCGGTGAACCTGGCCAAGTTCGGCATCAGCACCACTTTCGTCGACGCCACGCAACCCGAGGCCTTTGCGGCGGCCATCCAGCCGAACACCCGTGCGCTGTTTGCCGAGAGCCTGGGCAACCCGAGCATGCTGCTGCTGGACATCGCCGCGGTGGCCGACGTGGCGCATGCACACGGGCTGCCACTCGTCATCGACAACACCGTACCTTCGCCCTACCTGTGCAACCCGATCGCCTTCGGTGTCGACATCGTGGTGCACTCGGCCACCAAGTACCTGGCCGGCCATGGCACCACGCTGGGCGGCGTGATGGTGGAGAGCGGCAAGTTCCCGTGGGACAACGGCAAGTTCCCGGGCATGACCGAGCCTTCCCCCGGCTACCACGGCGTGAAGTTCTACGAGACCTTCGGCGATTTCGGCTTCTGCATGCGCGCGCGCATGGAAACGCTGCGCGTCTTCGGCGCTGCGCTCAGCCCGATGAGCGCCTGGCAGATCCTGCAGGGCGTGGAAACACTACCGCTGCGCATGGAGCGGCACAGCCGCAACGCGTTGGCCGTGGCGCGCTTCCTGCAAGACCACCCGTGCGTCAGCTGGGTCAACTATCCGGGGCTGCCCGATCATCCGCAGCACGCATTGCTGAAGCGGCAGATGCGCGCGCTGGACGGTGCGCCGATGGCCTCGGGCCTGCTGGCCTTCGGCGTCAAGGGCGGCGCGCCGGCGGGCGTGAAGTTCATCGAAGGCGCGCAGTTCATGAGCCACCTGGTGAACATTGGCGACACGCGCACGCTGATCAGCCATCCGGCCACCACCACGCACCGCCAGCTGGACGAAGCGCAGCAGCTGGCTGCCGGCGTGCTGCCTGACATGGTGCGCATTTCGGTAGGGCTGGAGCACATCGACGACATCCTCTGGGACATCGACCAGGCGCTCGCCAGGACCAGCGCTTGAGCGATCAGGCGCTGGAGGCCGCCGTGCGCTGAAAGGCCGGCGCCGCCGAACGCGCCGACAGGCCCATCCACGGCCGCAGCCAGCCGACGCGCCGTGCCAGCCGCCAGGCGCTGAAGCCGCCGGCAAAGGTCAGCGCCACGATCAGCGCTGCCTCGGCACCCGCCGGCAGCGCCAGCGGGCGCAGTGCCACGGCGGCGACGACGATGAGGGTCTGGTGCACCAGGTACAGCGGAAACACCGCCTCCGTCAGCGGCGCGCGCCAGCGGTGGTCGAAGTCCAGGTGCCGGCGCGCGAAGCCGAAGGCGGCGACGATGCCGCACCACTGCGCGGTGGCAAAGGCAGCGCGCATCGGCAGCCGCCAAAGCTCGGGCACAGCCGGCCAGCCGGCCAGCGTGCCGGGGTAGAGCACCAGCACCGCCCAGGCCGCCAGGCCCAGCGCCAGCGCCGGCCAGCGCAGATCCTGCAGCCGCTGCAGCAGCACGCGGCGGCGCGCCAGCAGCACGCCGAAGGCGAACAGCGGCGCATAGGCGGCATGCGCCGCCCAGTCGTCGAACAGGGCGTGGGTCTCGCCGAAGTGCGGCAACAGCAACGCACGCGCCGCCGCCAGCCCGAGCAGCGGCAGCACCAGCAATGGCCAGCCGCGAACCCGTGCCAGCCTGTCGGCCGCGCGCTGCAGCCCGACGCGCGGCAGCAGGCGCAGTGCCAGCAGCAACAGCAGCGTGTAGCACCACACGTAGGGCAGGAACCACAGGTGGTTCCAGGTGGGCAGCACCAGGCACTGCCTGCCGCTGCAGAAGCCGCCGTAGCCGGCGAAGTACAGGCGCAGGAAGTCGAGGTAGCCGCCGGCATAGCCGAACTGTTCGCGCACCTGCAGCCAAGCCTGAGGCGGCACGATCACCGCCATGCCGAAGAGCAGCGGCAGCAGCAGCCTCCGCGAGCGCGCGCGCGCCAGGCCGGCGCGGCCGAGCAACAGCCCAGTGGCCAGCCCCGAGATGACGAACAGCAGGCCCATGCGCCAGGGGTTGGACAGCCGCATCAGCGGCTCCAGTTCAGCATAGGTGGGCTGGTGCTTGACGTGGAACTCCCAGGGCGCGTAGACCATGCCCACGTGGTACAGCACCAGCAGCGCGAAGGCGCCGATGCGCAGCCAGTCGACGTAGAAGAAGCGCCCGCGGGCGGAGCGTCGTGGACTCATGCAGCCAGCGTAGGCGCCTCGGCGCTTGCGCGCCAGCGATCTGGGGTGAAGTGCGCCGTGGCTGGGGTGAAGACCGGCAGGCTGTCCAGATGCAACGATTGCATCCGCCGCATCGAGCCGCTGTGGCGCGGACTGCAGGCGACCCCACCGCGGGCACAATCGATTCATGCACTCGCGCCTCGTCTTCCTGGTGCCCGGCTTCTTCGGCTTCACCTCAGTTGGCGCGGTCAGCTACTTCGATCGCGTGGAACACACGCTGCGGCGGTCGCTGCGCCGGCGCGGCATCGAGGCGCGCATCCTGCGCTGCCGCACGCAGCCCACGGCTTCCATTCCGCACCGGGTGGATGCCTTGCGACGCCAAGTTGTCCGCCGGGGCGGCCTGGCCGCATCGGAGCTGCACTTCGTCGGCCACTCCACCGGGGGCCTGGACGTGCGCATGCTGCTTGCCCCCAACGTGAAGATCTCGCGCGCCGGTACCGAAGACCGCATCGCCCGCCTCACGCGCAGTGCCGTCTCCGTGGCCACGCCGCACCACGGCACGCCGCTGGCCAATCACTTCCTGAGCATCCAGGGCCAGACCCTGCTGCTGGTGCTGAGCGCGCTGGCCACTTCAGGCCAGGGTCGCGGCACGCTGCTGGCGGCGGCGAAGGCGGTGGCGCTGGTGGCGCGGCTGGACGACTGGTTGGGCCGCGCCGAGGGGCCGCTCGACCGCATTGCCGATGCGCTGCTGCGTCGCATCAGCTTTGACCGGCGCGACCCGGTGTGGGCCTACCTCGCCGAGATCGAGCGCGACCAGGGTGCGGTGATCCAGCTCACCCCGGAAGGCATCGCGCTATTCGATGCGGCCGTGGCCGACCGCGCGCACATCGACTACGGCTGCATCGTCGCGGCCGTGCCCAAGCCACGCGAGCAGTTCAAGGCCGCGGAACTGTTCGATCCGGAGTACGTGGCGCTGCGCGCCTTCTTCAGACTGCTGCACGCGTTGGCGGCGCGTCCGCATCCCCACTACTCGTATCCACGGCCGAACCCGATGACGCGGCGAAAACTGGAGCGCGCCCTGGGCTTCAAGGTCACTCCCGCCACCAATGACGGCGTCGTGCCGAGCCTGAGCCAGTTGCATGGCCGTTTGCTGCACGTGGCGCGCGCCGACCACCTCGACGTGGTCGGGCACTACACGCTGGCGGGCGGACGGACGGCCGACTGGCTGCCGTCTGGCGCCGGCTTTACGCCTGAGGCCTTCGAAGCCACCTGGGACGCCGTGGCGGCCGCGATCGCGCGCAATGCCGCAAGCGTCGGCGGCGACGGCAATTGACTCCGACACCTTCCTTGGGTGTTCGACCGCGCAAAGACCGCCTTCGTCCAGATCGACCTTCGGCAGCGGCCGCGGCAAGTCGAATCGCCCGCCTCAGCGGCCCAGCGCGGCCTGCAGCTGCGCCCGCCACGCCCGGCTGCAGCCCAGCGCCGTGGCATCGCTCAGCCTCACCGTGGCATTGCCCCGGTAGGCGGCCTCGACGGCGCTGACCGCGGCCAGCGCCACCGCGCGGCTTCGGTGGATGCGCACGAAGCCCGGTCCCAGGTCGGCGAGCAGGCTGTCCAGCGTGCGGCGCAGCAGGTGCATGCGGCCGGCGCCATGAAGCTCGACATAATTGTCCGCCGCCTGCAGCCACAGCAGGCTGCGGCAGTCGATCACCTGCAGCTGGCCGCGCTCGCTGACCACCAGCCGGTCGGCCGCAGGCCGCGCCGCTGCGGGACGGCGCTGGCGCAGCCGCTCGATGGCGCGCGCCAGGCGCGCCGGGTCCACCGGCTTGAGCAGGTAATCCACCGCGGCGGCGTCGAAGGCCGGCAGCGCGTAGTCGTCGTAGGCGGTGACGAAGACCACCGCCGGGCCACCGTCGGGCAGAGAGGCGGCCACGTCCAGGCCGCTCACCTCGGGCATCTGCACGTCCAGCAGCAGGGCGTCGGGCCGCAGCGTCTCGGCCATGGCCAGCGCCTGCAGGCCGTCGGCGGCCTCGCCCAGCACCATCACGTCGGAGATGGCAGCCAGCAGGCGGCGCAGGCGTGCGCGGGCCGGCGGCTCGTCGTCGACGATCAACAGGCGCAGCAGCTCAGCCATGGCGCGCCGGAAGTACCAGTGTGGCGACGCTGCCGCCACCTTCGCGCGGGCGCAGTGCCAGTGATGCGGCGTCGCCGTACAGCGCCTGCAGCCGTTCGCGCAGGTTGGCCAGGCCGACGCCGGGGCTTCGCGCAGCGCGTGCACCGGGGCGCGGGCCGTTGCCGTCGTCGGCCACGCTGATCTGCAGCGTGTCGCCTTGCAGGTGCATGCCGACGCGCAGCGTGGTCAGCGATGCGCGCGGCTCCACCGCGTGCACGAAGGCGTTCTCCAGCAGCGGCTGAAGTGACAGCGTCGGCACGTCGATGGCTGGAGTGTCGTCGGTGTCCCATTGCAGCTGCACGCGCTCCGCGCCGAAGCGCTGCTGCATCAGCGCGGCATAGCTGCGCGCCAGCGCCAGCTCGTCGGCCAGCGGGTGCAGCGGCCGGCGCGCGGCGTCGGTGGCGGCGCGCAGCAGCTGCGACAGCTGCAGCAGCGCGGCATCGGCCGCCTCGGCATCGTCGTGGACCAGCGCGGCGATGGTGTTCAGCGCGTTGTACAGAAAGTGCGGCTGCATCTGCTGCGTCAGCTGGGACAGCCGCGCCTCGGTGGACAGCCGCTCCAGCTGCGCCGCGCGCAGGCGCTCGGCGGCCAGCGCCTGGTACGAGCGCAGCGCGAAGACGATGCCGGCGAACAGCGCGTAGAAGACCGAGAACTTCAGGCTCTCGTAGGCCAGCACCTCGAGCCGGGGCTGGTGCGCATAGTCCAGGCCGAAGGCGGCGCGCACCGCATGGCGCAGGCCATACAGCGCGCCTACGAAAATGAGCGCCATCAGCGGCGTCCAGCGCAGCACGCGCCAGAACCACTGCGCTGGTCGGCCGAGCCAGGCGTCGTCGCGGGCGCTGCGCCGCCAGCGCCACACGGCCACGCCGGTGGCCACCAGCATGGACGAGGCTTCGTAGAACACCGGCCAGGGCCACAGCACCTGGCCGGCGTACCAGCGCTCCTGCAGGCCCACCAGCATCATCAGCAGGCAGAACGCGGCCCACGTCGCCACCAGGCGCGGGCCGATCGGGGCGGGGGCGGCGAGCGTCATCGCCCGCATGATGCCCTTTCGGCCGGGCGCTAAGATGCCTCGGCTGCCCGAATCGCAGCAAGGAGAGCGCCGCGATGAGCATCTACGACCAGGACCTGGACAAGAACGCCGCCAACTTCGTGGCGCTGTCGCCGGTGAGCTTCATCGAACGCAGCGCCGAGGTCTTCGGTGACGCGCCCGCGGTAGTGCACGGCGCACGCCGCTACAGCTGGGTCCAATGCCGCGAGCGCGCGGCGCGGCTGGCTGCGGCGCTGCGTGCCTTCGGCATCGGCCGGGGCTGCACCGTCACCGTGATGCTGCCCAACACGCCGGAGATGGTCGAGGCGCACTACGCGGTGCCGGCCCTCAACGCCGTGCTCAACACCCTGAACACGCGGCTGGATGCGCCGCTGCTGGCCTGGCAGATGAACCACTGCGAGGCACAGGTGGTGATCACCGACCGCGAGTTCGCGCCGGTCATGGGTGAGGCGTTGCGCCTGCTGAAGCTGGAGCATGGCCGCGAGCCGATCGTCGTCGACGTCTGCGACAGCGAATTCACCGGCCCCGGCGACCGGGTGGGCGCGCATGAATACGAGGCGCTGCTTGCCGCCCACGAACCGTTGCCGCGGCTGGAGGGCCCGGCCGACGAGTGGGATGCCATCGCCGTCAGCTACACCAGCGGCACCACCGGCGACCCGAAGGGTGTGGTCACGCACCACCGCGGCGCCTACCTCAACGCGGTATGCAACGCCGCCACCTGGACCATGCCGCACTTTCCGCGCTACCTGTGGACGCTGCCGATGTTCCACTGCAACGGCTGGTGCTTCCCGTGGACGGTGGCGATGCTCGGCGGCACGCACATCTGTCTGCGGCGCGTGGAGGCCGCGCCGATCCTGGCAGCGATGCGCGAGCACCGTGCCGACCACTACTGCGCTGCGCCGATCGTGCACAACCTGCTGATCAACGCGCCGGCCGCGCTGCGCGAAGGCATCACGCACAAGGTGCGCGGCATGGTGGCCGGCGCGGCGCCACCGGCGGCGATGATCGAGGGCATGGCCAAGCTGGGCTTCGACATCACCCATGTCTACGGCCTGACCGAGGTCTACGGGCCGGCCAGCGTGGCGGTCAAGCGCGAGGGCTGGGCGAGCGAAAGCCTGTCGGAGCAGGCGCGGCTGAATGGCCGGCAGGGCGTGCGCTACGCGCTGCAGGAAGGCATGACCGTGCTCGACCCGGTAACGATGGCCGAGGTACCGGCCGACGGCCAGACCATGGGCGAGATCATGTTCCGCGGCAACATCGTGATGAACGGCTACCTGAAGAACCCGAAGTCCACGGCCAAGGCCTTCGAGGGCGGCTGGTTCCACACCGGGGACCTGGCGGTGCTCGAGCCTGACCGCTACGTGAAGATCAAGGACCGCAGCAAGGACATCATCATCAGCGGCGGCGAGAACATCAGCTCCATCGAGGTCGAGGACGCGCTGTACCGCCATCCGGCGGTGATGGCCTGTGCGGTGGTGGCGCGGCCCGATCCGAAGTGGGGCGAGAGCCCGGTGGCCTATGTCGAGACCAAGGCCGAGACGGAAGTGACGGCGGCCGAGCTGATCGCGCACTGCAAGAGCCTGCTCGCCGGCTACAAGGTGCCCAAGGAGATCCGCTTCGAGCCGATCCCCAAGACCAGCACCGGCAAGATCCAGAAGTTCCAGCTGCGCGAACGCGCGAAGAGCGCTTCGGCCATCGAATAGGAGACGCACGATGAACGACCAGCCTCTGGTATTGAACGACCGCGATGCGCGCGGCGTGGTCACCCTCACGTTGAACCGGCCGCAGGCCTTCAACGCGCTGTCCGAGGGCATGCTCGAAGCGCTGCAGCGCGAGCTGGACCGCGTGGCCGCCGATGCGCAGGCGCGCGTGGTGGTCATCGCCGGCGCGGGCAAGGCCTTCTGCGCCGGCCACGACCTGAAGGAGATGCGTGCCGAGCCCTCGCTGGGCTACTACCAGCGGCTGTTCGCGCAATGCGGCCGCATGATGATGGCGGTCCAGCGGCTGCCCGTGCCGGTGATCGCCCGCGTGCACGGCATCGCCACTGCGGCCGGCTGCCAGTTGGTGGCGATGTGCGACCTGGCCGTGGCTTCGCGTGACGCACGCTTTGCGGTCAGCGGCATCAACGTCGGGCTGTTCTGCTCGACGCCCAGCGTGGCCCTGAGCCGCAACCTGGCACGCAAGGCGGCCTTCGAGATGCTGGTCACCGGCAGCTTCATCGGCGCCGAGGAGGCCCAGGCCAAGGGCCTGGTCAACCGCGTGGCCGATGCCGGGACGCTGGACGCCGAGGTGGACGCGCTGCTGGCGAGCATCCTTGCCAAGCCGCGCGAGGCGCTGGCGATGGGCAAGCAGCTGTTCTACCGCCAGCTTGAAAAGGGCATCGAGGCCGCCTACGCCGATGCCGAGGCGACGATGGCCTGCAACATGATGCAGGCCAGCGCGCTGGAGGGCGTACAGGCCTTCATCGACAAGCGGCCGCCCGACTGGAAGTAGGGGCGAGCTACCTGCGTCGAATGGGACGGGCTTTCGGCGCTGCGGCCGCAGTGGCCGGCGCTGCCGCCTTGGCTGGCGCGGTGGTGCTGCTCAGCGCATCACTCATGCCGATCAGCACACCGCTGACCATGGCACTGTAGCTGTCCATCAGTGCCTGCGTGGCGCGCAGGCTGGTGGCGCGGCCCTGGCGCAGCGCGCTCTGCGCCTGCGCCATCAGCTGCTCGACGGTCTGCGTGGCGCCGGCGCCGGTGGCCGTGCCTTCCAGCTTCATCGACTTCAGCACCTGTTCCCACGGGCCCTGTAGCGGCGTGGCCACGCCTTGCACGGCCTTGCCCACGGTCTTGAAGAACAGGTCTTCCATCTTCTCCACGCCGTCCAGCGCGGCCTTGACCTGGGTCTCGCGCAGGCCGGCACCCTGGTCCACCAGCTGCTGCAACGCCTTGCGGTTGGCCTCGACGGCCTTGAGCAGCGCCGCATCCATGCCGTCGAAGGCCTTGCGCAGCATCGACTCCACGTCGACCGCGCTGGCCGGGTTCTTCGCCGCACCGGCGGAGGTGGCCTGGGTGACCGACTTGATCACCTTGCGCACGTTGTCCAGCGTCAGCTCGCGCCCTTGCAGCGCCTTCAGCGTGGCGTCGGCGACGGCCTTGCGCAGCTTCTCGCCTTGCTTGGCCGAGGCGTCGGCGAACATGTCGATGAGGGCGTCCTGGTCGATGCCTGACTTGATCATAGGAGTCTCCTGGTTTGCGTCGGCAATGCCGCGGCCGGATTCTGGATCAATCCGGCGCTGCCGGGCCTGTCAATTGGGAAAGTGGCACGCCGCCTGATGACCTGGCGCAAGTTCGCGCAGCAGCGGCGCCTCGGTCTTGCACTGCGCCTGCGCCCGCGGGCAGCGCGGGTGGAAGTGGCAGCCGCTGGGCGGGTGGATCGGGCTGGGCACGTCGCCTTCGAGCACGATGCGCTTGCGCGCCACGGTCGGGTCGGGGATGGGCACCGCCGACAGCAGCGCCTCGGTGTAGGGATGCTTGGGCGTGGTGTAGAGCTCGCGCGAGGGTGCCACCTCGACGATGCGCCCGAGGTACATCACCGCCACGCGGTGGCTGATGTGTTCGACCACGCTCAGGTCGTGGGCGATGAAGATGTAGGTCAGGTTGAACTGCGTGCGCAGGTCTTCCAGCAGGTTGATCACCTGCGCCTGGATCGACACGTCCAGCGCCGACACGGCTTCGTCACACACCACCAGCTTGGGGTTGACCGCCAGCGCGCGCGCGATGCCGATGCGCTGGCGCTGGCCACCGGAAAATTCGTGCGGATAGCGGCGCATGTGGTCCGGCGACAGGCCCACGGTCTCCAGCAGCTGCACCACGCGTTCTTCGATGGCGCGTGGGCTGTCGGCCAGCTTGTGGATCACCAGCCCCTCGCCGACGATCGAGCCCACCGTCATGCGCGGGTTCAGGCTGGCGAAGGGATCCTGGAAGATGATCTGCATGTCGCGCGCCATGGCGCGCAGGTCATCGCCGCTCATCGCGCCGACGTCCCGGCCCTCGAACAGCACCTGGCCGGCAGTGGGCTCGATCAGCCGCAGCACGCAGCGACCGGTGGTGCTCTTGCCGCAGCCCGATTCGCCGACCAGGCCCAGCGTCTCGCCGGCCGCCAGCTCGAAGCTGACGCCGTCGACCGCATGCACATGGTCGACCACGCGCCGCAGCAGCCCGCCACGGATCGGGAAATGTTTCTTCAGGCCCTTGACCTGCAGCAGCGGTGCCGTGCTCATCGGCCGATATCGAGGATGCAGGCCACGCGATGGCCAGGCGCCACCTCGCGCAGTGGTGGCGTGGCCTGGCGGCACTCGGCGCGCGCGTACTTGCAGCGCGCGGCGAAGCGGCAGCCCTCGGCCGGGTCGATCAACTTGGGCACGGTGCCGGGAATGGCTTCCAGCCGCACCTTGTGGTGGGCATCGAGGTCGATGCGCGGGATCGAGCGGATCAGCCCCTGCGTGTAGGGGTGGCGCGGGTGGGCGAAGAGTTCGCGCACCTGCGCTTCTTCCACCACCTTGCCGGCGTACATCACCACCACGCGCTGCGCCACCTCGGCCACCACGCCCATGGCATGGGTGATCAGCATCACCGCCATGCCCATCTCGTCCTTCAGCCGGCCCAGCAGGTCGAGGATCTGCGCCTGAATGGTCACGTCCAGCGCGGTGGTCGGTTCGTCGGCGATCACCAGCTGCGGCTTGCAGGCCAGCGCGATGGCGATCATCACGCGCTGGCGCATGCCGCCAGAGAACTGGTGCGGATAGTCGTAGATCCGCCGCTCGGGCGTGGGGATGCGCACCAGCTTGAGCATCTCGACGGCACGGTCGAGCGCATCCTTGCGCGACAGACCTTCGTGCAGGCGCAGGCTTTCGGCGATCTGCTCGCCCACCCGGTACACCGGGTTGAGCGAGGTCATCGGCTCCTGGAAGATGATCGAGATCTCCTTGGCGCGGATCTTCTGCATCGCCTCGGGCGGGAGCGGCACCAGGTCGCGGCCCTTCCACAGCACCTTCCCGGCGACGATCTTGCCCGGGGGCATGTCGATCAGCTTGAGCACCGTCTTCGCGGTGACGCTCTTGCCGCAGCCGGATTCGCCGACGATGCCGACCGTCTCGCCCCGGTCGATGGAGATGTCGACGCCGTCGACGGCATGCAGCCAACCGTCGTCGGTCTTGAAATGGGTCTTCAGGCCCTGGATATCGAGCAGCGCCATGGCTAGAGCACCCGTCGCGGATCGAGCGCGTCGCGCAGGCCGTCGCCGATGAAGCTGATCGACAGCACGGTGATGAAGATGGCAAGCCCAGGGAACATGGACCAGTGCACGGCGATGTCCAGGTAGTCCTTTGCATCGAAGAGGATGCGGCCCCAGGTGGGGATGTCGGGCGGGAAGCCCAGACCGAGGAAGCTGAGCGTGCTTTCCAGGATGATCGCCGCCGCCACGTCGATGGTGGCAGCCACGATCACCGGCCCCAGCGCGTTGGGCAGGATGTGGCGCACCACCTGTCGCTGCGTGCTGGCACCGAGAGCGCGTGCGGCCTCGACGAATTCCTTCTCGCGCAGGCTGAAGAACTGCGCACGCACCAGCCGCGCCGCCGGCATCCAGCGAAAGCCGCCGATGACCAGCACGATCAGCAGGAAGATGCCAACCTCCGGCCCCACCAGGTTCTTCAGGCCTTCACGGAAGAAGAAGATCAGCACCAGCAGCATCGGCAACTGCGGCAGGCTCAGGAACAGGTCGGTGACCCACATCAGAAAGGCATCGACCCAGCCGCGCGAGATGCCGGCGATGGCGCCGATGGTCACGCCCACCAGGATGGCCACCACCATCGAGGCGAAGCCCACCGCCAGCGAGATGCGCCCACCGTAGAGCACGCGGGCCAGCAGGTCGCGCCCCAGGTCGTCGGTGCCCATCGGGTGCTGCCACGACGGCGGCGCCAGCCGGGCCTTGAAGTCGATGTCGTTGATGCCGACCTTGTAGACGAACGGGCCCAGGAGCACCGCCAGCACCAGGAAGCCCAGCACCCACAGGCTCCAGTAGGCCAGCCGATGGCGCTTGAAGCGCAGCCAGGCGTCGGCCCACAGCGACGCGCTGGCGGCCGGCTTGCCCAGCGCCCTAGCGGTAGCTGATGCGGGGGTCGAGCCAGCCATAGATGATGTCGGCCAACAGGTTGAAGAGGATGACCAGCGCGCTGAGCACGAAGGTCACGGCCATGATGACCGGGGTGTCGTTGCGCAGCACCGCGTCGATCAGCAGCGAGCCGATGCCGGGGATGCGGAAGATCTGCTCGGTGACGATGGCGCCGCCGAACAGTTGCGGCAGCTGCAGCGCCACCAGCGTGACCACCGGGATCAGCGCGTTGCGCACCGCGTGCTTGAGGATCACGACGCGCTCGGTCAGGCCCTTGGAGCGCGCGGTGGTTACGTAGTCCAGCCGCACCACGTCGAGCACCGAGGAGCGCACGTAGCGCATCCAGCTGGCGGCCAGTGCCAGCCCCAGCACCGACACCGGCATGATGCTCTGCTTGAAGTGCTCCCACCACCACATCCAGCCGGTGGCGGAGATGTCGGCGCGGAAGACGAAGGGCAGCCAGTCGAGCTTGATCGAGAAGAACAGGATGAACAGCAGCCCGGTGAAGAAGGTCGGCAGCGAGAAGCCGATGAAGGCCAGCGTGCTGGCAATGCGGTCGAACCAGGAATAGGGCTTGACGGCGGCCAGGATGCCTACCGGCAGCGCCACCAGCAGCGCCAGGATCAGCGCGCTGCCGATGATCGCGACCGTCACCGGCAGGCGCTGCAGGATCAACTCGTCCACGTTGATGCGGCTGACGAACGAGAAGCCCCAGTCGCCCTGCAGCATGCTGGCCAGCCAGTGCGTGTAACGCTGCCAGATGGGGTCGTCCAGACCGAACTGCGCACGCAGTGCCATTCGCACCTCGGGCGGCACGTTCGGGTTGGTGGCCATCTCCTCGAACGGGTCGCCCGGCGCCAGCGCCAGCACCGTGAACAGGATGATGCTGATGCCGAGCAGGCTCGGCACCGCGATCAACAGACGGCGCAGGATGTAGTTTCCCAAGGGCGACCCAGGTCGTCAGGGGAGGCAGCTGCAGTTGAGTGGGCGGGAACGGCGCCGGATCAGGCTTCCTTGAACCAGTGGGGCAGGGCCCACATGTCGTTGTCCCAGCCGGACAGCGGCGCCGACAGCTTGTTCACCCCTGCCGAGACGCGCGGCCGGTAGACCACTGGGATGATGTAGTTGTCGCTGCACACCAGGTCGTTCATCTTGATGAACATTGCCGCGCGCTTGACCGGGTCGAGCTCGACCTGCGCCGCCTTGTGGGTGGCGTCGTACTCCTCGCTGCGCCAGCGGCTGACGTTTCGGCTGGCCCACTTGTTGGCCTTCTGCGCGAATTCCCAGCTGCAGTACTGCTCCATGAAGACCTGCGGGTCGGGCTGGGTCATCGTGGTGGTGTACATCTGCATGTCGGACCAGTTCTTGGTGTAGGTGTCCGGGTTGGCGAAGTCGCCACCGAAGAACACCGCCGCGGTGATCGACTTCAGCTCCAGGTCGATGCCGGCCTTGGCGCAGGCGTCCTTGACGATGGCCTGCGTCTTCTGCCGCGGCTGGTTGACCGAGGTTTGGTAGACGTACTTGAGCTTGACGTTGCCCTTGGCGCGAATGCCATCGGCGCCTTTCTTCCAGCCCGCGGCCTCGAGGATCTGGTTGGCCTTGTCGACGTTGAAATCGAACTTCAGGTTCTTGCTGTTGTAGCGCGGCGGGTTGTTCAGGAAGTTGGCGGTGGCGATGCCGGTGCGGCCGTAGATGAACTCCTGCACGCCCTTGCGGTCGACCAGCAGCGCCATGGCGTCTCGCACCGCCTTGTCCTGGAACGAGGGGTGGCGGCTCTTGGCGCTGGCCCGTTCGCCATCGACCTCGGTCCACGGGTCGGCGTAGTTCAGGATGATGAACTCGATGTTGCCGCCGGGCACGATCGTCACCTTGCCCTTGCCGGTGGCTTCCAGGCGCTTGAGGATCTCGTCCTCGACCTGCAGGTTCCAGGCAAAGTCGTACTCGCCGGTCTGCAGCACCGCGCGTGCCGCCGAAATGGCGTCGCCGCCGCCTTTCATCTCCACCGCGTCGAAGTAGGGCCGATTGGGTTGGTGGTAGCCGGCATAGGCCTCGCCGCGCAGCATGTCACCCGGCTTGAAATCGACGAACTTGTAGGGCCCGGTGCCCACCGGCTTGATGTTGGCCGGGTTCTCCCGCGACTTGGCGCCAGTGTATTCGGCAAACAGGTGCTTCGGCACGATCATGCCCACCGTGCCGACGAAGGGCTCGGCCCAGAAGGGCGTGGCCTTGGGGAAGGTGATGCGCACCGTGTGGGTGTCGACCTTCTCCACTTTGATGTCGCGGTAGATGGCCACGTTGACGGTGGACGTGGCCGGGTTGCCGCAGTACTCCCAGTTGAAGACCACGTCGTCGGCCGTGAAGGGCTTGCCGTCGTGCCAGGTGACGCCCTGCTTGAGCTTCCAGGTGACAACCTTGCCGTCGGCCGACAGGCCGCCGTTGTCCTTGGTCGGAATCTCGGTGGCGAGCGTGGGGACCAGGTTGCCTTCGGCGTCCCAACTGGCCAGCGGTTCGTAGAAGACGCGCGAACCTTCCTGTTCCTTGGTGCCGCTGGCGAAATGCGGATTCAGCAGCACCGGGCCCTGCCACCACAGCAGTTTCAGCGTGCCGCCGCCACCGCGTTTGGTGGGCTTGTAGGGCGGCATCGCGGTCTGTGCCTGGGCAACGCCTGCATGCATCAGCATCATCGAGGCCATCGGCGCGGTCAGACCCAGGCCGACCATCTGTTGGATGAAGCCGCGGCGCGGCAACTTGCCTGATTTGACCTCGTCGATCAGGCCCCTGAGTTGCTGCTCGTTCATTGAAACTCTCCTACGGAAGATGTTTGGTTATAGCCCAGCGCGGTCGGCTAACGCCCTGGCACGACAGCGCGAGAGTAAATCCGAAGCAGTTTGAAGACGCTATACGCCCAAACCCTAGACGCCATGGCGTCCCTCGCCGACTGGCCGGCGGGTTTATGCAATTTCGGGGCCATGCGATGCTTCCGATACAGTGGCGCCCAGTCCACGGGCCCGGCCCATCGCTTACTCGTACCATGACTCCCCGCCTGCGCCTGCGCCTGCGCCCGACGATGCTGTCCGACCTGGACTTCGTCATCTCGGTCGAGCGCGACAGCCACAACCTGCCGTTCATCACCCCCTGGGAGCGCACCCAGCATGAGGGCGCGGTGCGTTTTCCGGACTTCCGCCATTTCATTGTCGAGGGCGGGGAGCACTACGCCAGCATCGGCTTCGTCATCCTGCAGGGCTGCCGCAACCCGCAGCGCAGCGTAGAGCTCAAGCGACTGGTGCTGCAGACCAAGGGGCAAGGCCTGGGCCGCGCCTGCGTGCGGCTGCTCAAGCAGATGGCCTTTCGCGACCTGCACGCGCATCGCTTCTGGCTGGACGTGAAGCAGCTCAACACCCGCGCGCTGGCGCTGTATGCCAGCGAGGGCTTCGTCGAGGAAGGGCGGCTGCGCGAGAGCGTACGCGTGTCGATCGACGGCGCCGACGGCTACGATTCCCTGGTGGTCATGAGCATGCTCGACCGCGAATACCAGGCGCGCGTTGCGCTGGATCAAGAGGGCGCCGTGGCCGAAGCCCCGGATCGCGTGCCCCAATCACCCCACGGAGACGACCGATGATCTCGACGATGATGGAGGTGCCGCTGTCGCTGAACCACCTGCTGGAGCGCGCGGGCACCATCTTTGCCACCAACCCGATCATCTCGCGGCTGCCCGACAAGTCGCTGCGCCGGCACACCTACAGCCAGTACTACCGGCGCACGCGCGCGCTGGCCTCGGCGCTGCAGCAACTCGGTCTAAAAATGGGGGAGCGTGTCGCCACGCTGGCATGGAACCACCATGCGCACCTGGAGGCCTATTTCGGCATCCCGGCGGCCGGCGGAGTGATGCACACGCTGAACCTGCGCCTGGCCGCCGACGAGATCGGCTGGATCGCCGCCGATGCGAAGGACCGCTTCCTGATCGTCGACGACATCCTGCTGCCGCTGTACAAGCAGTTCGCGCACCTGCATGCCTTTGACAAGGTGATCGTCTTTCCCTTCTCCGGCGCAGCGGTACCCGCCGAGTTCATCGACTACGAGGTCCTGCTGGCCGGCGCCGACCCGGACGGCTTCGTCTATGCCGCGCACGACGAGCGCGATCCGACCTCGATGTGCTACACCTCGGGCACCACCGGCCGGCCGAAGGGCGTGGTCTATTCGCACCGCTCCACCGTGCTGCACACGCTGGTCGGCTGCCTGGGCGACGTCTGGGACCTGAAGGGCACCGACTGCCTGCTGCCGGTGACGCCGATGTTCCATGCCAACTGCTGGGGCATGCCCTACGGCGCGGTGATGATGGGCGCGAAGATCGTCTTCCCCGGCCCGCACCTGCATGCCGACGACCTGCTGGACCTGATGCAGCTGGAGCCGCCGACGCTGTCGCTTGGCGTGCCGACCATCTGGATGAGCCTGATTCAGGCCTTCGAGGCGGCGCAGAGCACGCAGCCCGGCCGCTGGAAGATGCCCGCGGGCATGCGCTCGCTGGTCGGCGGATCGGCCGTGCCCGAGGCGCTGATCCGCGCCTTTGCCCGCCACGGCATCACGCTGGGCCAGGGCTGGGGCATGACCGAGACCTCGCCACTGGCGACCGTGTCCTACCCGCGGGCCGAACTGCGCGACGCCGGCGAGGACGAGGCCTTCCGCCGCGCGGCAATGGCCGGCACGCCGGTGCCGCTGGTCGACGTGCGCCTCTGCGGCGACGACGGCCTGGAGGTGCCGCACGACGGCAAGTCGCCGGGCGAGGTGCAGGTGCGCGGTCCCTACATCACCGGCAGCTACCACCAGGTGCCGGTCAGCCCGGAGAAGTTCACCGCCGACGGCTGGCTGCGCACCGGCGACGTGGCGACGATGGACGAGCTGGCCACCCTGCGCATCACTGACCGCACCAAGGACCTGATCAAGTCCGGCGGCGAATGGATCTCGTCGGTGGACCTGGAGAACGCGCTGATGGCGCACCCGGCCATTGCCGAGGCGGCGGTGATCGCCATTCCTGACGAGAAATGGAGCGAACGGCCGCTGGCCTGCGTGGCGCTTAAGCCCGGCCAGGCGCTGGACGCGGCCGCGCTGGCCGCCCACCTGACGGCGCACGGCTTCGCCAAGTGGCAGCTGCCCGAGCGCTACGAAGTCATCCCGATGGTGCCGCGCACCTCGACCGGCAAGTTCTGGAAACTGAAACTGCGCGAGATGTTCCCGCGCTGACCCCGACGACACGACCGCATGAGCCTGGAACCCGACCTCTTCGACCCGCCTCCCGCCGACCCCGACGACGCCATCGCGCTGGCCGACTACGCCGAACGCGCCTACCTCGAATACGCCCTGAGCGTGGTCAAAGGCCGTGCGCTGCCCGATGTGTGCGATGGGCAGAAGCCGGTGCAGCGCCGCATCCTGTACTCCATGCAGCGCATGGGCCTGGGCTTCGGTGCCGGCGGTGCACCCAAGCCGGTGAAGAGCGCGCGGGTCGTTGGCGACGTGCTCGGCCGCTTCCACCCGCACAGCGACCAGGCGGCCTATGACGCGCTGGTGCGCATGGCGCAGGGCTTCTCGCAGCGCTACCCGTTGATCGACGGCCAGGGCAACTTCGGCAGCCGCGACGGCGACGGCGCCGCTGCCATGCGCTACACCGAGGCGCGGCTCGCGCCCATTGCCCGCCTGCTGCTGGACGAGATCGACGAAGGCACGGTCGACTTCGTGCCCAACTACGACGGCTCGACCCAGGAGCCTTCGCTGCTGCCGGCACGCCTGCCTTTCGCTCTTCTGAACGGCGCCAGCGGCATTGCCGTCGGCCTGGCCACCGAGATCCCCAGCCACAACCTGCGCGAGGTGGCGGCCGCGGCGGTGGCGCTGGTGCGCAACGACAAGCTGTCGGACGAGGATCTGTTCCAGCTGCTGCCGGCGCCGGACTTCCCCGGCGGCGCGCAGATCATCTCCAGCGCCGCCGACATCCGCGAGGCCTACCGCGCCGGCCGCGGCTCGCTGAAGCTGCGCGCGCGCTGGAAGATCGAGGATCTGGCGCGCGGCCAGTGGCAGTTGGTGGTGACCGAGCTGCCGCCCGGCACGAGCGCGCAGAAGGTGCTGGAGGAGATCGAGGAACTCACCAACCCCAAGCTCAAGGCCGGCAAGAAGGCGTTGTCGCAGGAGCAGGTGCAATTGAAGGCCGCAGTGCTGGCGGTGCTGGACACGGTGCGCGACGAATCCAACAAGGATGCGCCGGTGCGCCTGGTGTTCGAGCCGCGCAGCCGCACGGTGGAGCAGGGCGAACTGATCACCACGCTGCTGGCCCACACCGGCCTGGAAGGCAGCGTGCCGCTGAACCTGACGATGGTCGGCCGCGACGGCCGGCCCACGCAGAAGAGCCTGCGCCAGATGCTGGCCGAGTGGATCGACTTCCGCCAGGCGACGGTGCAGCGCCGCACCCAGCACCGGCTGGCGCGGGTGCTCGAGCGCATCCACGTGCTCGAAGGCCGGCAGACCGTGCTGCTGAACATCGACGAGGTGATCCGCATCATCCGCAACGCCGATGAGCCTAAGCCGGCGTTGATCGAGCGCTTCAATCTCAGCGACCGGCAGGCCGAGGACATCCTGGAAATCCGGCTGCGGCAGCTGGCGCGGCTGGAGGCGATCAAGATCGAGCAGGAACTCAAGGGGCTGCGTGAGGACCAGGGCAGGCTGGAGGAGATCCTGGGCAGCCCGGCGGCGCTGAAACGCACACTGATCAGGGAGATCGAGGCCGATGCCAAGGCCCACGGAGACGAACGTCGCACCTTGGTGCAGGAAGAGCGCCGCGCGGTGGCCGAGATCAAGGTGGTGGACGAACCGGTGACGGTGGTGGTCAGCCTCAAGGGCTGGGTGCGAGCGCTCAAGGGCCACGAGGTCGATCCGGCCACGCTGACGTTCAAGGCCGGCGACGGCCTGTACGGCACCTTCGCCTGCCGCAGTGTCGACCCGCTGCTGGTCTTCGGCAGCGCGGCCGGCGGCAGCGCGCGGGTGTACAGCGTGGCCGTGGCCGCGCTGCCCGGCGGACGCGGCGACGGCCAGCCGATCACGTCGCTCATCGACCTGGAGTCCGGCACGCAGCCGGCGCACTACTTTGCCGGGGCGCCCGAGACGCTGCTGCTGCTGGCCAACACCGGCGGCTTCGGGCTGCTGGCCAAGGTGGTCGACATGGTGGCGCGCAACCGCGGCGGCAAGAGTTTCCTCAGCGTGGATGACGCGCAGCAGGTGCTGCCGCCTGCGGTGGTGGCAGCCGGCCATGTGCTGGTGGCCTGCCTGAGCCTGGGCGCGCGGCTGCTGGTCTTCCCGCTCCATGAGCTGAAACACCAGCCCAACGGCGGCCGGGGCTTGACGCTGATGGACGTGGATGCCAAGGACCCGCTGCTGTCGGTGGCGACTTTCGACGATGCACTTCGGCTGCTCGGCCAGGGCCGCAGCAACAAGGCCAAGGACGAGGTGCTGCGCGCCGCGGCACTGGCCGAACACCTGGGCAAGCGTGCACGCAAGGGGCGCAAGGCCGGCGGCTTCGTCAAGCTGCTGCGCGTGGCCGCGGCATGAAGGCGATGCGGCGCCAACATCTCACGCCCCACGGGGTGGATGCCAATTCACAAGCCCGGGCGCGCATGCTCAGATAATGACCGCACCAGAACGGGCGCACCAACGAGCCTGCCCAACAGGCCGGATGTCGCCCAGGAGACACTTCTTTGCAGCCCACCGATACCCGAGACCCCACCTACTTCCACAAGGTGGTGGATTGCCAATGGGCCTGTCCGGCCCATACCCCCGTCCCCGAATACATCCGGCTGATCGCCCAGGGCCGCTACGGCGACGCCTACATGGTCAACTGGGTGAGCAACGTCTTCCCCGGCATCCTGGGCCGCACCTGCGACCGTCCCTGCGAGCCGGCCTGTCGGCGCGGACGGGTGGAGGAGGAGAACCTGGCCAAGCCCGAGCCGGTGGCCATCTGCCGGCTCAAGCGCGTGGCCGCCGACCACAAGGAAGACATCCGCGCGCGGTTGCCGCAGGCGGCGCCGCGCAACGGCAAGCGCGTGGCCTGCGTCGGCGCCGGACCGGCCTCGCTGACGGTGGCGCGCGACCTGGCGCCGCTGGGCTACCACGTGACCGTCTTCGACAGCGAGGCCAAGGCCGGCGGCTTCATGTGGTCGCAGATCCCGCGCTTCCGCCTGCCCGAGAGCGTGATCGACGAGGAGACCGGCTACATCACCGACATGCCGCACGTCGACTTCATCGCCCACCGCCGCATCGAGTCGCTGAAACAGTTGCTGGCCGAGGACTACGACGCGGTCTTCGTCGGCTGCGGCGCGCCGCGCGGGCGCGACCTGGACATTCCCGGCCGCAAGGAAGCGGCCGACAGCATCCACATCGGCATCGACTGGTTGGCCTCGGTGTCCTTCCAGCACATCAAATCGGTCAAGCCGCGCGTCATCGTGCTGGGCGGCGGCAACACCGCGATGGACTGCTGCCGCTCGGCGCGGCGCCTGGGCTCCAGCGACGTCAAGGTCATCGTGCGCAGCGGCTTCGAGGAGATGAAGGCCTCGCCCTGGGAGAAGGAAGATGCCATGCACGAAGGCATCCCGATCATCAACTGCCACGTGCCCAAGGCCTTCGTGGTTGAGGCCGGCAAGTTGGTCGGCATGAGCTTCGAGATCGTCGAACCGGTGTACGACGCCAAGGGCCGGCGCAGCCTCAAGCCCACCGGCCAGCCCGAGGTCTTCTTCGCCTGCGACGAGGTGCTGATCGCCGTCGGCCAGGAAAACGCCTTTCCGTGGATCGAGCGCGATGCCGGCATCGACTTCGACGACTGGGGCCTGCCGAAGCTGAATGCCAGCACGTTCCAGTCGACGCGCCAGGAGGTCTTCTTCGGCGGCGACGCCGCCTTCGGCCCGAAGAACATCATCACCGCGGTCGCGCAGGGGCACGAGGCCGCGGTGTCGATCGACCTGTTCCTTCGTGGCGAGGACGTGTCGCAGCGCCCGCCGCCGATGACCCAGCTGGTGTCGCAGAAGATGGGCATCCACGAGTGGAGCTACGACAACGCGGTGTCGGACGATGCGCGCTTCAAGGTGCCGTGGGCCAAGGCCGAGGCGGCGCTGGCCAGCATCCGCATCGAGGTCGAGCTGGGCTTCGATGCGGCCACCGCCTTCAAGGAGACCCAGCGCTGCTTGAACTGCGACGTGCAGACCAGCTTCACGGGCAAGCTGTGCATCGAGTGCGATGCCTGCGTCGACATCTGCCCCACCGACTGCATCACCTTTACCGACAACGGCGACGAGGCCGACCTGCGCACGCGCCTGAAGGCGCCGTCGACCAACCTGACACAGGCGCTGTACGTCAGCGGGTCACTGAAGACCGGCCGCGTGATGGTGAAGGATGAGGACGTCTGCCTGCACTGCGGGCTGTGCGCCGAACGCTGCCCCACCGGGGCCTGGGACATGCAGAAGTTCCTGATCCAGATGACCCATGCCGGCAGCACGGCCCGCGAGGTGGAGACCACGTCATGAAGCGCATCCACGCCGTCAACGACTTCGTCGTCAAGTTCGCCAACGTCAACGGCTCGGGTTCGGCTTCGGCCAACGAGCTGTTCGCCAAGGCCGTCATCCGCATGGGCGTGCCGGTCAGCCCGCGCAACATCTTCCCCAGCAACATCCAGGGCCTACCCACCTGGTACGAGGCGCGCATCAGCGAAAAGGGCTGGCTGGGCCGGCGCGGCGGCATCGACATGATGGTGGCCATGAACCCGCAGACCTGGGCGCAGGACGTGCGCGAGGTCGAAAGCGGCGGCTACCTGTTCTACGACTCGACGCGCCCGCTGCCGCCCAGCGCCTTCCGCGACGACGTGGTCACGCTGGGCATGCCGATCACCGAGATCTGCAACGCCACCTACGATGACCCGCGGCAGCGCCAGCTGTTCAAGAACATTCTCTATGTCGGCGCGCTGGCCCAGTTGCTCGGCATCGAGATGGGTGTGATCGAGGCGCTGTTCGGCGAGCAGTTCCGCGGCAAGGAGCGGCTGCTGGCTTCGAACGTGCGCGCGCTGCACCTGGGACGCGACTTCGCCGCCGAACACCTGCAGCACGAGAAAGTAGGCCTGCGCGTCGAAAAGCGCGACCTGGTCGGCGAGCGCATCCTGGTCGACGGCAACACCGCGGCGGCGCTGGGCTGCGTCTACGGCGGCGCCAGTGTGTGCGCCTGGTACCCGATCACGCCTTCGTCGTCGGTGGCCGAGGCCTTTCAGAAATACTGCGCCAAGTTCCGCGTCGACCCCGCCACCGGCGAGCACCGCTACGCCATCGTGCAGGCCGAGGACGAGCTTGCTTCGATCGGCATCGTCACGGGGGCCGGCTGGAACGGCGCGCGCGCCTTCACCGCCACCTCGGGTCCAGGCGTCAGCCTGATGACCGAGTTCATCGGCCTGGCCTACTTTGCCGAGATCCCGGTGACCATCATCAACGTGCAGCGCGGCGGGCCGTCGACCGGCATGCCCACGCGCACGCAGCAGGCCGACATCCTGAGCTGCGCCTACGCCTCGCACGGCGACACCAAGCACGTGCTGCTGTTCCCGCAGGACCCGCACGAGTGCTTCGAACACTCGGCGACCGCGCTGGACCTGGCCGACCGGCTGCAGACCCCGGTGTTCGTGATGACCGATCTGGACATCGGCATGAACCAGCGGCTGTGCGAGCCCTTCGCCTGGGACGATGCGCATTGCTTCGATCGCGGCAAGATCATGACCGCCGAGATGCTGGAAGCGGGCCGCGACTTCGGCCGCTACAAGGACGTGGATGGCGACGGCATCCCCTGGCGCACGCTGCCCGGCACGCACCCCACCAAGGGCAGCTACTTCACCCGCGGCACGACGCGCGACGAGTACGCGCGCTATTCGGAGACCGGGCGCGACTACCTGCGCAACGTGCAGCGGCTGAACGACAAGTTCCAGACTGCGGCGACGCTGGTGCCGCAGCCGGTGCCGCGTGCCGCCGACAAGAAGACGCGCTACGGCGTCATCTACTTCGGCAGCACCAGCCCGGCGATGGACGAGGCGCTGCACAGCCTGGCTGAAGGCCAGATCCATCTCGACGCCCTGCGGCTGCGCGCCTTCCCGTTCCCGGCCAGCGTGCTGGAGTTCATCGAGGCACACGACGAGGTCTTCGTGGTCGAACAGAACCGCGATGCGCAGATGCGCAGCCTGCTGATCAACGAGCTGGCGGTCGCGCCGAACCGACTGTTCGCCGTGCTGCACTACGACGGCACGCCGATCACCGCGCGCTTCATCACCCAGGCCGTCACGCGCCACATGGAGGCGCGTGCAGCCGAACTTCACCGCAAGGCAAGAAGCACATGACCTACCTGACCAAACCGCGGCTGCACCACCCGACGCTGGCCACCAACAAGGTCGGCTACACGCGGCGCGACTACGAAGGCAAGATCAGCACGCTGTGCGCCGGCTGCGGCCACGACAGCATCAGCGCGGCCATCATCCAGGCCTGCTGGGAGCTGGACATCGAGCCGCACCGCGTGGCCAAGCTGTCGGGCATCGGCTGCAGCAGCAAGACGCCCGACTACTTCCTCGGCGCCAGCCACGGCTTCAACACGGTGCACGGCCGCATGCCCAGCGTGCTCACCGGCGCCAACCTGGCCAACCGCGAGCTGCTCTACCTGGGCGTGTCCGGCGACGGGGACTCCGCTTCGATCGGCCTGGGCCAGTTCGCCCATGCCATGCGGCGCGGCGTGCGCATGGTCTACATCGTCGAGAACAACGGTGTCTACGGGTTGACCAAGGGCCAGTTCAGCGCCACCGCCGACCGCGGCTCCAAGTCGAAAAAGGGCGTGATCAACCCCGACTCACCGGTCGACCTGATCGGCCTGGCGCTGCAGCTGGGCGCCACCTACGTGGCGCGCGGCTTTTCCGGCGACAAGGCGCAGCTGGTGCCGCTGATCGAAGGTGCCATCCGCCACGGCGGTGCCGCCTTCATCGACGTCATCAGCCCCTGCGTGGCCTTCAACAACCACGAAGGCAGCACGCGCAGCTACGACTACGTGCGCGAGCACAACGAGGCCATCAGCCGCATCGACTTCATCGACCTGGCCAAGGAGATCAAGGCGGAGCCCTCCGCAGGCGAGGTGCTCGAGCTGCCGCAGCACGACGGCAGCGTCATGCGCCTGCGCAAGCTGCATGCCGACTACGACCCGACCGACAGGGTCAGCGCAATGAACCATGTGCATGCGCTGCAGGCCCGCGGCGAGGTGGTCACCGGGCTGCTCTACGTCGACCCGCAGGCCACCGACCTGCATGCCGCGCTGAACACGTCGGCGACGCCGCTGAACAGGCTGGACGAGCGCGCGCTGTGCCCGGGCGCCGCCGCGCTTGCGAAGATCAACGCGTCGTTCCGGTAGACACCGGACCTACCACGGCAACTTGCCGTCCACCAGATACATCGCGATCCACGGCTGCCAGGTCACCAGCGCCAGGCACAGCAGCATCAGGCCGATGTAGGGCAGGGCGGACTTGGCCAGCAAGCCGAAGGGCTGCTTGAAGGCCGACATGGCGACGATCAGGTTCAACCCCACCGGCGGGGTGAGGAAGCCGATCTCCAGGTTGAGGATCATGATAATGCCGAACACCACCTTGTTGTAGCCGTAGGCCTCGGCCACTGGCATCAGCAGCGGCGCCAGGATCAGGATGGCCTCGCCGGTGGTCATCAGGCAGCCGACGATCAGCAGCAGCACATTGACCAGCAGCATGAACATCAGCGGGCTGCTGATGAAGCTCTGCATGAACTCCACCATCTGCCCGGGCACGCGGTGCTCGACCAGCACAATGTTCAGGCTCAGCGCGACGGCCAGCACCGGAAACAGCGAGCCGCCGAGCTTGGACTGGTCGAGCACCACCTGGTAGAAGTCGCGCGGCTTCATCTCCTTGTGGATCCAGATCTCGATGATCAGCGCGTACAGCAGCGCCACGGCCGCGGCCTCGGTGGCGGTGAAGTAGCCACTGTAGATACCCCCGAGCAGGATCACCGGCAGCAGCGCGGC
Source organism: uncultured Pseudomonadota bacterium (assembly GCA_963758955.1). Classification (GTDB taxonomy): domain Bacteria; phylum Pseudomonadota; class Gammaproteobacteria; order Burkholderiales; family Burkholderiaceae_C; genus Rubrivivax. The sequence continues at coordinate 172,976 of CAVWXO010000022.1, read as the reverse complement.
CCAGATGCCCTCGCGGCAGGCGGTGACGAACTCGGCGGTGTCGAAGCTGCGCGTCGGCATCTTGCGGTTCATCCACAGCCCGTAGACCGAGAACACGGTCAGCATCAGGATGCCGGGCCCGATGCCGGCGGTGAACAGGTCCACCACCGAGGCCTCGGTGACCAGGCCGTAGATGATCATCGGGATCGACGGCGGGATGATGATGCCCAGCGTGCCGCCCGACATGATGGTGCCGAGCGAGAACTTGTTGTCGTAGCCCGCGGCGCGCATCGCCGGGTACATGACCGTGCCGATGGCCAGCATGGTGACGATGCTGGAGCCGGAGATGGCGGCGAAGATGCCGCAGCTGAGCACGGCCGCGATGCCGAGGCCACCGGGCAGTGGTTGCGTGATGGCGGCCATGATGCGGATCAGCCGCTTGGCGGTGGAGCCCAGCGTCATGACGTTGCCGCACAGGATGAACAGCGGGATCGACAGGATCAGCTCCTTGTCGAGAGCGACCCACATGTCCTCGAGGATGTAGTCGAGCTGGCCCTTGCCCCAGGCCACCTGCACATAGGCCGCCACTGACAGCAGGATCACGACCAGCGGCTGGCGCAGCCACAGCAGCAGCAGCACCAGGGCCACGAGAAGCAGAGCGGTCATTCCTGGAACTCCGGCGGCAGCGGACGCAGCGCCGGCCAGGCGGCAAAGAAGAAGTAGCGGATCGAGGCGGACAGGAAGCCCAGCGGTATGGCCAACTGGATCGGCCAGATCGGCATGTCGAAGGCCTGCATGCGCAGCCCGGCCTGCATCGACGAGGACACGTAGACCCAGCCGTACCAGGCCACGCCGACGAAGAACAGGCCCGTCACCAGATCGGCGATGCGGTTCATGGTCGGGCCGAATTCCTTGGGTACCCAGCCGAAGCCCAGGCGCGGCAGCAGGTGGCTGCCGGTGGCGGTGGCGACGCCCACGCCGCAGAAGCTGCCGATGACCAGCGCGTAGACACACATCTTCTGCGCGGCGAAGATGCCGGGCGAGCCCTTGATGTCGAAGGCCTTGTAGATCGGGCCCAGCAGTTCACGCCCTGCCACGTCGGCGATCAGCACCAGCGCAATGAAGCCGAACGCGCCCACCGCGATCAGGCATTCGAGCCGGTGCCAGGTGTCGACCACCCGGCGCGCGCCGGCAGGCGCCGGCGCGAAGTCCGCGGTCATTTGGCGCAGGCTTTGCGGCCGGCCTCCATCGCGGCGTAGAAGGCCGCCGAGTCGCCACCGGTTTCCTTGACGATCTGCGGATACACCGGTTCCATGGCCTTGCGCCACGCGTCACGCTGCTCCTGGGTGGAGTCGACCACCTGGCCGCCGCCCTGCTTGAGCATGCCGAAGAGGGTGCCTTCGAAGCCGCGGATCTCCGCGCGGTACTTGGCCGAGGGGTTGCGTGCACTGGCGCGCAGGATCGCTTCCTGGTGCGGCTTGGACAGCTTGTCCCACACGCCCTTGTTCATCAGCGTCAGGCCCGGCGAATCGTAGGCATTCACTCGCGACACCACCGGCGCCACCTTCGTCAGGCCCGAGGGCAAGCCGTAGGTGATGGTGGTCAGCACCACGTCGGCCATGCCGGTCTGGAAGGCCGGAATCCACTCCGGCAGGCCCAGCGGGTTGACGCTGGCGCCCATCGAGCTGAAGAACAGCGCCTGTGTCTTGTTGGCATAGATCGCGGCCTTGGCGCCCTTCAGGTCGGGCGGCGCCATGAACGGCTTCTTACCGAACATGTCGATGCTGCCCACCGAGGTCCAGCCGAGGAAGTGAACCCCTTTCTTGGCGAAGCCGTCGGCGACGATCTTGGTCATGTGGTTGTCGAGCACGCAGTCGACTTCCTCGGCGTTGCGGAAGTAGAAGGGCATCAGCAGCAGCGCCACCTCGGGCAGCACCAGCGCCGCCGAGCCGCCGGAATAGCCGCCCATGTCGATGCGCCCGCGCGCCACCTGCTGCACCGTGTCCTGCTCGCTGCCCAGCTGCGAGCCCAGGAACGGCTGGATCTTGACCTCGCCCTTGCTCTCTTCGTCCACGTCCTTGGCGAAGCGCTCGATCTGCATCACCCAAGGGTTGCCTTTCGGCGGTGCGCCGCTGGAATAGCGCAGCTCGATCGGCTTGGCCTGGGCCTGAACCAGCGCATGGGGCGCGAGCAGGGCGCCGCCGATGATCAAGGCCGAGACGAGGGGATTGAGCTTCATGCGGCGGGTCTCCTGGTGTTTGTGCTTAGGTGCGGGCGTGCGCCTTGACCGCCGGCATGATGGCCGCGGGCGTGAGCCGTTGCCATCCAGATTGGCCCTAAGACAGTGCATGGCAGAGCCGTGGGCTGCTATGGTGACGGACATGCACACCCAGGATCTGCTCGACCCGCTGATCGGCGGACCCGGTACCAAGGGCTACCCGCACCAGGCGGCGCCCCTGCGCCGATCGGCCATCGCCGCTCAGCGCTGGAACCTGTTGCGCGGCGACCTGCCGCTGCCGCTGGCGGTGATCCAGCGCGACGCGCTGGCCGGCAACCTGCGCTGGATGCAGCAGTTCGCGTGCGACCAGGGCGTGGAGCTGGCGCCGCATGGCAAGACGACGATGTCGCCGCAGCTGTTTGCCGCGCAGTTGCAGGCCGGCGCCTGGGGCATCACCTTTGCCAACGTGACGCAGGCGCGGCTGGGCCTGGCCTCAGGGGTGCGCCGTGCGCTGATTGCCAACCAGGTGTCCGCAAGGGCGGATCTCGATGGCATCGTCCATGCTCTTGGTGAGTTCCCGGGCGTGCGTTTGCTGTTCCTGGTCGATTCGCTGTGGCAGTTGGAGTCGATCGAGGTGTGGCACCGCGCGCACCGCGAGCCGCCCGCCGCGCTCGAAGTGCTGCTCGAAATCGGGCTCGACGGCGGGCGCACGGGTTGCCGCAGCCACGGCCTGGCGTTGGCGCTGGCGCGGCGCCTGCGTAGCAGCCTCGCATTGAAGCTGGTAGGCATCGAGTGCTACGAAGGCCTTTGGGCGACGGGACGCAGCGCCGACGATGAGGCGCTGGTGCAGGGCCTGCTGCAGCGTGTTGCCGAGGTGGCACGTGAATGCGACCAGGAACAGCTGTTCGAAGGCGAGGAGGTGCTGGTCAGCGCCGGTGGCTCGTCGATCTTCGACCTGGTGGCGCCGCGCCTGAAACCGGCGCTGTCGAAGCCGGTGCGCGGCGTGCTGCGCTCGGGCTGCTATGTCACGCACGACCATGGCAGCTACCGCCGCTACATGGCGGTGATGGACACGCGGCTGGGCTGCGGCCATGGGCTTCAGGCGGCGCTGCAGGTCTGGGCGATGGTGCAGTCGGTGCCGGAAGACGGCCTGGCCATCCTGACGGCGGGCAAGCGCGACTGCTCCTACGACATCGAGATGCCGATCGCCGCCAGCTGGTACCGGCGTGGCCAGGACCGGCCGGCACCCGCCCCCGAGGCATGGAAGGTCAGCGCGATGAACGACCAGCATGCCTACCTGCGCTATGGCGACGGCGCCGCGCCGCAGGTCGGCGACCTGGTGGGCCTGGGCATCTCGCACCCGTGCACCACCTTCGACAAGTGGCGCTGGATGGCGGTGGTGGACGAGCGCTACGACGTGGTGGATGCGATCACCACCTGCTTCTGAACTACATCTCGACGACGATCTTGCCGGCCACACGGCGCTCGGCCATCGCTCGGTAGGCCTCGGGCAGCTGCTCGAAGGCGAAGCGCGCGCCGATATGCGGGCGGAACAGGCCTTGTTCGGCCAGAGCCTCGACGGCCTGGCGGTTCTGCGCGCCGCGCTCCGGGTCGCGCCGACCGTACTCACCCGCGCGCACGCCCACCACCGAGAAGCCCTTGATCAGCGGCAGGTTGCTGGGCACGCCGGCGATGCGCCCGCTGGCAAAGCCCACCACCAGCAAGCGGCCGCCCCACGCGGTGCAATGGACCGAGGCGTCGAACAGGTCACCGCCCACCGGGTCGAAGATCACGTCGGCGCCGCTGCCTCCGGTCAGGGCCTTGACCGCATCGCTCAGGCCCCTGGCGCCGGGCTCGACCAGCAACGTGTGCTGCGCGCCCTGTTCACGCACGGCGGCCAGCTTCTGCGCCGAGCTCCCGGTGGCAATGACGGTGGCACCCAGGCGCAGCCCCAGCTGCACCGCCGCCAGCCCGGTGCCGCCGCTGGCGCCGTGCACCAGCAGCGTCTCGCCGGGTTGCAGCGCGCCGCGCCGCACCAGCGCCACCCAGGCCGTCAACGCGGCCACGCCGAAGGACGCGCCTTCGGCCATGCTGAAGCCCTTGGGCACCGGACGCAGCATCTGCGCCGGCGCGAGCAGTTCTTCGGTGAAGGCACCGGCATGCGCGCCGAAGCACACCGCGTCGCCCAGCTTCGGCCAGCTCACGCCCGCGCCGACCTCGACCACCTCGCCGGCGCACTCCATGCCGGCAATGAAGGGCAGCGGCGGGCGGTGCTGGTACTTGCCCTGCGTCATCAGCAGGTCGGGGAAGTTCAGCGCCGCGGCGCGCACGCGCACGCGCACCTCGCCGGCGGCACAAGGCAGGGCGGGCCGCTGCTCCAGGCGCAGGCCGGAGAAGTCGTCGCACAGTTCGTGGCAGATCCAGGCACGGTGGTTCATCGTTCGATTGGACCATCGGCCGCGCGGACCTGTCCGGTGGCGGGCTTCTGCTAGCCTGCCGCCACGCCCGCACGGAGCCTCAGCCTTGACCCATGCCTTGCCCGAACACGGACGCGATCCCGAGCAGATCCTGCAGGATCTGCGCGGCTTCGGCGCGCACGACCCTAACTACAAGGACGCGCGGCTGTGGAGCCTGGTGTACTGGCTCGACGAGCCCTATGCCGACTTCCTCGGCAAGGCCTACCAGGCCTATTCGTCGGCCAACGGTCTGAACCCCAGCGTCTTCAAGAGCCTGAAGCAGTTCGAGACGCAGATCATCGCGGCCACCGCCGAACTGTTGCACGGTGGGCCCGACACCTGTGGCGTCGTCACCTCCGGCGGCACCGAAAGCTGCCTGCTGGCAGTGAAGACCTACCGCGACATGGCGCGTGCCGCGCGCGGCGTGCGCAAGCCCGAGATGGTGGTGCCGACCACGGCGCACGTCGCCTGGTTCAAGGCCAGCGAGTACTTCGGCGTCAAGCTGCGGTTGCTGCCGCTGGATGACCGGCTGCATGCCGATGTGTCCAAGCTGGACGCGATGATCAACCGCCATACGGTGATGGTGCTGGGCTCGGCGCCGGAATACCCGCACGGCAGCATCGACCCGATCGAAGCCATGGGCGCCGTCGCGCAGCGGCGCGGCGTGCCGATGCACGTGGACGCCTGCGTCGGCGGCTTCATCCTGCCCTTCATGGCGATGAACGGCGTCGCGCTGCCGCCCTGGGATTACCGCGTGCCGGGGGTCACGTCGATCTCGGCCGACCTGCACAAGTACGGCTTCGCCGCCAAGGGCGCATCGACCATCACCTACCGCAAGCTCGAACTGCTGAAGCACCAGATGTTCGTCTGCGAGGACTGGCCCGGCGGCATCTTCGCCTCGCCCGCACTGCTGGGCACGCGCCCGGGCGGCGCCTATGCCGCGGCCTGGGCGGCGATGCAGCGCTTCGGCGTCGACGGCTACCGCGACCTGGCCGCGCGCACGCAGCAGGCCTTCGGGAAAATGCGCGCCGGCATCGGGGCGCTGCCCGAACTGAAGGTGCTGGGCGAGCCGCTGGGCCCGCTGCTGGCCTATGGCTCGGCCACGCCCGAGGTGAACATCTTCGCTGTCGGCGACCAGATGGATGCGAAGGGCTGGCAGGTCAACCGGCTGCAGTTTCCCGATGGCCTGCACGCCATGATCACTGCCAGCCACCTGCCGGTGATCGACGACTACCTGCGCGACCTGCGCGACGCGGTGGCCATCGTCAAGGCCGACCCCAGCCTGGCGGGCAAGGGCCGTGCCGCCACCTACGGCATGATGGCCCATCTGCCGCTGCGCGGCATGGTCAAGAGCAAGGTGCTGACGCTGTTCGCCAACGCCTACCGCGCCGCAGGCGCGCCACTGGACCTGGAGTCCGCAGCCGGCGACGGGACCGCCGCGCCCAAGCCCCTGCTGGAGCGTGTGGCCGCCTGGTACGTGGCCCGGCAGCAGCGGCGCTGAGGCCTCAATTGCCGCAGCTCTGCGGCACGCCGGCGGCAAAGCGCAGCAGTTCGAACACCTCGGCAAAGGGCTCGCGCAGGCCCGGGCCCGCTGCGGCGTCGCGATTGAGCTGCAGCACCCGTGCGTCGAAGCCGCTGCCGCGCGTGCGCAGGTTGCGCTGCTGCTGCGAGCGGTGACGGCGCAGCAACTCGGCTTTCCATGCCGCGGTCTCGGCATCGAAGGGCATGGCCAGGTCGCTGCGCATGCCCAGCGTCTTGGCATCCTGGTTCAGGCAGGCCTGCAGCGTCAGCCGCTCGCTGGCGGCCAGCGCGCAGAAGCTGTCGAAGGTGCGGCGATGCGTCGCGTTGCTGTCGTTGCCGTGCGGCATGACCACCAGATCCGGCTGCAGGCCCAGCACCTGCTCGCGCAGGCGGGCGGCGTCCTGCGCTTCGGCCCGCGGGTCCTGCCACAGCCGCAGGAAGTGGCAGCGGGCGGCGGGCAGGCCGAAGAAGCCGCAGCTGGCGCGCTGCTCGGCTTCGCGCAGCGCGGCCTTCTCCTCGACCGTGCGGGCGCCGTCGAAGTCGTCTTCGACGCCGTTCGCATCATGGGTCAGCACCGCCAGGTGCAAGGTGTGTCCGGCCTGGTGCAGATGGCGCAGCGCGACGCCGATGGCGTCGAAATCGTCCGGGTGCGGTGCCAGCACCAGCACCGTCATGCGCGCGGGCCAGGGATGGTCGGTCAGGAGCTGCGCCACGCCGCGGGTTATGCCACAGGCTGCGGCCCAGCGGCCGTTCAACGGCCGCCGAAGACCTTCTTCAGCAGCTCGCTGCCGGCGGAAAGCGGGTCCTTGCGCAGCTTCTTCTCTTCCTCGCCGATCATCAGGAACAGGCCGTCCAGCGCCTTGCCGGTGACGTAGGTGTTCAGGTCGGCGTCTTCCTTCTTCAGCAGGCCGAAGCCCGCGGCCTTGCCGGCGACCGCGTTGTACTTGTCGGCCAAGGCCAGCTTGCCGGTCTCGCGCTTGACGATCGGCAGGAACTTCAGCGTCAGCGGCTCGCGTGTCTTGCGCGCGAAGTAGTCGGTGACCGAGGTCTCGCCGCCGCGCACGATGCCCAGCGCGTCTTCGACGCTCATCGACCTGGCCGCATTCACGAGCAGCGTGCGCGCCTCCGGCACCGCGGCCTCCGCAGCGCGGTTCATCGCGGTGACCAGTTCATCGACACTCTTCTGCTGGCCGGTGGCCTTGAGCAGCTTGGCTGCGTCCTTCAGCATGCCGGGCAAGGGGATGCGCACCTTCGGGTTGCCGAGGAAGCCGTCCTTGCGGCCGAGCAGGTCCACCGCCGCATTGGCGCCGCGTTCCAAGGCCAGCCGCGCGCCCGCGGCGGCATCCGCCTGGCTGACGGCGGCGTGCAGCGGCGCGATGCCTCCGCCCCACTGGGTGAGGGCCAGCGTGCCCAACGTGAAGGGTCTGCGTTGCATGGGGCTGCGCCGGCGTGCGACCTGGAATCACCTAGGGTACTGCCGGGGCGCACGACGAGCCGGTGGGTCCCCACCGCCGTGATGCACATCATTGAGGCTGCGCTGGTGAGGGGCAATCTTCTGGACGGGGTCGGCGCTGCCCATTGGCGTATAGACTTATCACCAAGCACGCGCTTTCTGAAATTCAACCCGAGGTCCCGACCATGCTCGAACGCAATCTGTTCAACGCCGACCACGAAGCCTTCCGCGACAGCTTCCGCCGCTTCATGGACAAGGAGATCGCGCCCTTCCATGCCGCCTGGGAAGACCAAGGCTACGTCGACCGCGAGGTCTGGCGCAAGGCCGGTGCCAATGGCTTCCTGTGCATGACCATGCCGGAGCCCTACGGCGGGGCCGGCGTCGACAAGCTGTATTCGGTGGTGCAGATGGAAGAGCTGTCGGGCGCCGGCTTCAGCGGCATCGGCTATGGGCTGCACACCGAGATCGTCGCGCCCTACATCCTGCACTACGGCACCGAGGAGCAGAAGCAGAAGTACCTGCCGCGGCTGGCCACCGGCGAGATGGTCGGCGCCATCGCGATGAGCGAGCCGGCCGCCGGCTCCGACCTGCAGGGCGTCAAGAGCACCGCCCTGCGCCAGGGCGACCACTACCTGCTCAATGGCTCGAAGACCTTCATCACCAACGGCTGGCACGCCGACCTGGTGATCGTCGTCGCCAAGACCAACCCGGCCGCCGGCGCCAAGGGCACCAGCCTGCTGCTGGTGGAGCGCGGCATGCCCGGCTTCGAGACCGGCAAGCGGCTGAAGAAGGTGGGCCTGAAGGCACAGGACACTGCCGAGCTGTTCTTCAGCGACGTCAAGGTGCCGGTGGACAACCTGCTCGGCGGGGCGCCGCAGGAGAACCGCGGCTTCATTTGCCTGATGGAACAGCTGCCGTGGGAGCGGCTGCAGATCGCCATCGGCGCGGTGGCCAGCGCCCAGGCGTCCATCGACGGCACGCTGGCCTACGTCAAGGACCGCAAGGTCTTCGGCCAGGCGGTAGCGTCCTACCAGAACACGCGCTACAAGCTGGCCGAGATGCAGACCGAGGTGCAGATCGCCCGCGTCTTCGTCGACCAGTGCACCAAGGCGCTGCTCGAAGGCAAGCTCGACACGGCGACCGCGTCGATGGCCAAGTACTGGTGCAGCGACTTGCAGTGCAAGGTGATCGACGAATGCGTGCAACTGCACGGCGGCTACGGCTATATGTGGGAGTACCCGATCGCCCGCGCCTATGCCGATGCGCGCGTGCAGCGCATCTACGGCGGCACCAACGAGATCATGAAGGAAGTGATCAGCCGTTCGATGGGACTGGGCGGGCGCTGATGCCGCAGCCGCTGCCCGCCGTCGAGCCGCCGCGCCGGCCGCGCGGCCGGCCGCGCAAGGCGCCAGACGCGCTCGACGAAGGCAACCGCCGCCAGGAACTGCTGCGCGGCGCCGCGCGCCTGTTCCGCAACAAGGGCTTCGCCGCCACCACCACGCGCGACATCGCCGCGGCCGCGGGCATGCAGTCGGGCTCGCCCTTCTATCACTTCGAAAGCAAGGCAGCGCTGCTGTTCGCGGTGATGGAGCAGGGCATGCGCGCGGCACTGCACAGCCAGGCGCAGGCCCTACAGGCGGCGCTGGGGCAGCCGCCCGAGGCCATGCTGCGCACGCTGGTGCGCGCCCATTTCGACGTGCTGCTGGGGCCGGGCAGCGACTTCATCCCGGTGATGCTGTACGAATGGCGCTCGCTGACGCCCGCGCAGCGCGCCGACATCGCCCGGCTGCAGCGCGACTACGAAGCTGCCTGGACGACCGCGCTCGACGCGCTGTGCACGGCCGGGCGCATCCGTGCCGACGCACGCGTGGCCAGGCTGATGTTCCTGGGCGCGTTGAACTGGTCGGTGCAGTGGTACAAGCCCAGGGCCGGCGAGTCGCTGGACGAGCTGACCGACCAGGCGATGCTGCTCTTTCTTCCCGACACGCCCAGGAGACCCGCATGAACGACCGCGCCACTTTCACCCGCATGGACCAGAGCACGGCCGGCGACTGGCAGCTGATCGTCGGCGAGTTCAAGGACTTCAGCCAGCGCCTGCCGGACCGCATCCTGGCGCACCTGAAGCTGCTGGACGGCGACTACGGCGGCTTCCCGATCGACCGCTACAGCCACTGCCTGCAGACCGCCACGCTGGCGCTGCGCGACGGTCGCGACGAGGAATACGTGGTCTGCGCGCTGCTGCACGACATCGGCGACACGCTCGGCTGCTACAACCACCCGGACATCGCCGCGGCCGTGCTCAAGCCCTTCGTCAGCGAGGCCAACCTGTGGATGGTGCAGCACCACGGCATCTTCCAGGGCTACAACTTCTTCCACCACATCGGTCTCGACCGCGACATGCGCGAGCAGTTCAAGGGCCAGCCGCACTACGCACGGACCGAGGAGTTCATCGCGCTGTACGACAACCCGGCCTTCGATCCGAAGGGCGAGACGCTGCCGATCAGCGAGTTCGAGCCGATGTTGCGGCGCGTATTCGCAACGCCGAAGCAGTCCTTGTACAAGACGGCATTGCAGGAGTAGCGCGCGGCGGCCTGATGCAACTGCGTCGGCGCCGTGTGACGCAGATGCTGCCTCGCGTTTGCAGCCACGGCGTCCGAGGAAACGGGGTGCATGCTTCAGGCATGCCGATCACTGTGTAGACTCCTTCCGGTTTATCCGCCAACCGCAAGGCAGAGTGCAGGCCATGCAGTCAGTGAGCTCCCGCGACACCTCGCACCGAACTCGGCTTCTGGCCGTGTTGGCGGCGGACGCGGTGGGCTTCTCGCGCTTGATGTCGCTCGACGATCACGGCACCGTGGCGGCACTGGATGCCGCGCGCGCCGTCTTCCGTGCCGAGGTGGCGGGGCATTCGGGGCGGATCATCGACATGGCGGGCGATTCGGTCCTGGCGACGTTCGACACCGCCTCGGCGGCGGTGCTGGCGGCGCTGGCGATCCAGCGGCAACTGGGCCAGTCGTGCGCAGCCGACGACGATCGCCGCATGCACTTTCGAATCGGGGTGCATCTCGGCGACGTGATCGAAAAGTCCGATGGCAGCGTGTACGGTGACGGCGTCAACATTGCCGCGCGACTGCAGGGCCTGGCCGATCCCGGCAGCGTGGCGGTGTCCGAGGTCGTCCGCAGCACGGTCAAGGGCCGGATTGCAGCCGGCTTCGATGACCTGGGCGAGCAGCAGATGAAGAACATTGCCGAAGCGGTGCGGGCCTTCCGCGCATCGCCGGCTTCGGGCTCGACGAACACGCGCGCAGCGTCTTCTATTGCCGCGGCGCCACCGGCCGCTGCGGTGTCCGGGCCGGCGGACCTGGAGGGGCTGCCGGGCATCGCCGTGCTGCCATTCACCAGCCCAGCCGACGACGCCGAGCAGAGCCTGATCGCCGATGGACTGGCCGACGACATCATCGGTAGGCTGGCATCTGTGCGCGGGCTTCTGGTCATCGCGCGGTCCAGCACCTTCACCTACAAAGGCGGCAGCACTGACGCGCGCACGGTAGGTCGGGAGTTGGGCGTGCGCTATGTGGTCGAGGGCAGCTTGCGCGTCGTGGCCCAGCGCATGCGGCTCCACGTCCGCTTGATCGACTGCCAATCGAACGGCAGCCTGTGGAGCGAACGCTTCGACGCAACGGCGGAAGACTTGTTCGTGGTCCAGGACGAAATCACGGCCCAGATCATGAATGCGGTGCGCGTGACGATCGATCGATCGGAAGCTCAGGCCAGCCGCAAGCTCGATCCGCAAAGCTTGCGCGCGTGGCAGCTCCGGGCGCAGACGGCGGAGCACTACCACCGCTGGAACCGCGCCGACATGCTCAAGGCGATCGAACTTAGCCGTCGCGCCATTGCACTCACGCCGGAAGATGCCGTGAGCCATGCCTATCTCGCGGGCTGCCTATGGGCGGCGGCAGTGGGCGGCTGGTTGCCGTCGGGCGCAGCCGCGATCGATGAAGCGCGTGGGTTGGCCCGGCGTGCCATCAACCTGGATGAACAACTGGCCCTGGGCCACAACATCATGGCCGTGGTGTTGATGGGACTGCGCCAGCATGACGAGGCCATCGATGCGGCCGAGCGGGCATACGAACTCGCCCCTGGCGACTTCAGCGTCAACCACCAGTGTGGACAGACACTGGCCTATGCGGGCCAATATGAAGAGGCGCTGCGCTGGTTCGATCGTGCGCTTCGGCTCAGCCCCAAGGACCCCAGCATCTATTCGATCCACCAGACACGTTCGATCGCGCTGTTCGGCTTGCAGCGCTATGACGAACTGATTGCTGCGGCGCAACGCCTGTCGCGACAGTTGCCCGAATGGGTGAGCGCCCATACGATGATGGCAGCAGGGTATGTGGGGCTTGGTCAACTGCCGCAGGCCACCCTGGCCATCGACAGTGCGCGCAAGCTCGACCCGCGCCTGACGGTGCGGCGAGTGATGCGCCAACACCCGTTTCGTGTTGAAGCCGATGCCGCTCGGCTGGCCGGGTTCCTGCACCAGGCGGGGTTGGTCGAGAGCTAGTTTTTTTCGACAGGGGAGAACAGCATGCAGATCTGGTCCGAGGAAACGGCGAATCATTGGCGTTCTCACTACGACGGCGCGGCGGTCCACTGGGGCAAGTGGGCCGATCAACTGGCCGAGCAGCAGGAGAAGATCAATCAGGGTCTGCTGGCGGCAGCAGGCGTGAAGCCGGGTGCCAAGCTGTTGGACCTGGCTTCCGGCGCGGGCGAGCCTGCGCTGACGGCGTCCAGACTGGTGGGTTCCGAGGGGCAGGTCACCGCCACCGACATCAGCGCACCGATGGTGGTGGTGTTGGCCGAAAGGCTCGCCCGCCATGGCCTGACGAATGTGCGCTGCGAGCAGGCCGACATGGAAGCGCTGCCCTTTACCGACGCCAGCTTCGACGCCGTGACCTGCCGCTACGGCCTGATGTATGCGCGCGACCCGGCCCGTGCGCTGGCCGAGGCCGCCCGGGTGGTGCGCCCCGGAGGACGCATCGCCTTCATGGTCTGGGGGCCGGAGCAGAACAACAGCCTGCTGTACGTCGGCATCCGTGCGGCCGACGCGCACCTGGGCCATCCGATCGCCGACGCTGATTTCCTTGTGCCCACCCGTTTTGGCGAACCCGGCATCGTCGCCAACCTGATGGCGGCAGCCGGCATTGAGGGCGTGCGCGAGAACGAGCTGATCTTCGAGCCGAAGATCAAGGTCGGCATTCCGTTTTGGGCTCCGCTGCTGGAGATGAATGCCGCCGAAGTCTGGAGCGGGCTGACCGCCGAGCAGAAGAAGGCCACCCACATGGCAGTCACGCAGGCCTACGAGCCGATGCGTGACGGCGAGCACTATGTGCTGAAGTCGCACATGCGGATCGTCTCCGGTGCGCGGCCGTGATCACGGCGCGCGGCGGCTGACGGCAGCGCAGCGGCGATGGACTCGGAGATCACGCCCGACAGTTCGCTGCGCACCCGGTTGCTCGCGGTGCTGGCCGCGGACGCGGTCGGCTACTCGCGGCTGATGTCGCTCGACGATCACGGTACGGTTTCGGCCCTGGATGCCGCACGCGCCGTGTTCAGCCTGCAGATTGCCGGCCATGACGGGCGGGTCATCGACATGGCGGGTGACTCGGTGCTGGCGGTCTTCGAAACCGCCACCGCCGCGGTGAAGGCCGCGCTCGCGATCCAGCGGGAACTGCAAAACACGGTCGGGCACGATGTCGCAGACGACCGGCGCATGCGCTTCCGTCTCGGCATCCACGTTGGCGACGTGATCGAAAAGGCCGACGGCACGGTGTATGGCGACGGCGTGAACATCGCGGCGCGGCTGGAGGGTCTGGCCGAGCCCGGCGGCGTGGCGGTATCGCATGCGGTGCAGGGCATCGTTTCCGGACGCGTCGCGATCGCGTTCGTGGATATCGGCGATCAGGCCGTGAAGAACATCTCACGGCCTGTGCGCGTCTATCGACTCAGCGATGACGCCGCAACCGATGCGCCACCACTGCCGTCGGCGCCGCAGGCCACGGCGTTGCAAGCGCTGCGCTTCGGTACGCTGGAGTTCCGGCCCGCGCAGCGACAGTTGCGCGTCGATGGAAAAGACCTGCCGCTCGGCGGGCGGGCCTTCGATGTGTTGTCGCACCTGATCGAGCAGCGTCACCGCGTCGTGCCGCGCAACGAATTGTTCGACCGTGTCTGGCAGGGCATGGCGGTGAACGAAAGCAACTTGCAGACTCAGGTCTCTGCCCTGCGCAAGTTGCTGGGCGCCAGGGCCATCGCCACCGTTCCCGGGCGTGGCTACCAGTTCACGCTGGCGCAGACCTGTGAGTCGGCCACTGCCGATATCGTGCTGCCTGAGGCGGAGACGCCGGCCGTGCCGACAGCGCCGGCTGCATCGACACCCGCAAGCCAAGCGCTCCCGCCGGCACCGCCCCACATGCTCGGGCGCGACGACGATCTGGCCGCGCTGCAGCGCCTGCTGCAGCAGCACCGGCTGATTACGCTGGTGGGTGCAGGCGGCATGGGCAAGACCACACTTGCCCTGGCCGCCGCCCACGACGTGCGAGCCGATCCGCCCGACGGTGTGGCTTGGGTCGAACTGGCACCCGTCGCCGACGCGGCTCTGCTGGTCTCTGTCGTGGCCCGGCGGCTCGCCATCCCGGTGCCGGGCAGCAATCCGCAGGCCGCCTTGGTCAATGCGCTGGCGCCGCGCCGCATGTTGCTGGTGCTGGACAATGCCGAGCACCTGCTGGAGGCGGTGGCTGCCTTGGCGCAGGCCGTGCTGGACGGCGCGCCCGGTGTTCGCGTGCTGGTCACCTCTCAGGCGGCGCTCAATCTGGGCGGCGAGCGGCTGTTCCGCCTGGGCGCGCTGGCCGCGCCGGACCTGGGTGCGTCGGTGGAAGAAGCGCTTGGCTATGGTGCCATTGCGCTGTTCGTCGACCAGGCTCAGGCTGCGGATCGGCATTTCCAGCTCACACCCGACAACCTGCCGGCCGTCGTGGACCTGTGCGTGCATCTTGACGGCGTGGCGCTGGCCATCAAGCTGGCGGCGGCTCGCCTTCCACTGTTCGGGCTGCAGGGGTTGAAGGCCCGGCTGTCGGAGCGTTTCCGCCTGCTCGGCCAGGGGCCGCGCAGCGCGCCGTCGCGGCAGCAGACGCTGCGCGCCGCGCTCGACTGGAGCCATAGTCTGCTGTCGGTGCACGAGCAGACCGTGTTCAGGCGCCTCGGTGTGTTCGCATCCGCCTTCGCGCTCGATCTGGCGGCCAAGACCGCCTGCGACGAGACGCATGACGAATGGTCAATCATCGAAGCCCTGGGTGCCCTGGTCGATCGTTCGCTGGTGATGCTCGATGCGCAGGGCGATGCGCGCTACCGATTGCTTGAAAGCGCACGCGAGTACGCCTTGGGCAAGCTCGACGAGGCCGGCGAGCGACGCGCGGTGAACGAACGCGCGGCGCGCGTTTTGCGGCAACACTTTGCGGCGCTGGCCGAGGCCGAGCCGCAAATGCTTGCGCGGCATTTGAGCGACGGCGGTTGCCAGGCGGAAGCCGTGGCCGAATGGGAACGCGCCGCCACGCAGGCGCTGGAGCGCTCGTCCCACGCCGAGGCCGTGCTGCATCTCGACAAAGCCGTCGAGCTGACGCGGGCCCTGGCGGCCGAGGCCGCCGATCCATCCGAGTTGCGGCGCAAGGAAATCGCGCTGCAGTTGCGCCTGGGGCCGCTGGTGATGATGACCAAGGGTCTGGGCTCGCAAGCCGCTGAGCGCGTGTACAACGAGGCGCTTGGCTTGTGCCGCAGCGTCGGCACGGCGTCGGACAGTTTCATCGCCACGTTCAATCTGTGGTTCATCGCCGAGTCGCAACTGCGCTTCGACCAGGCCGAACTGCGCATAAACGAGTCGAGGCAGCTGGCGCTTGAAACCGGTGACGAGCGTTTCATCCTGCAGGCCCACCATGCGGCGTACACGACGTCGAGTACGCAGGGCGACTGGGCACAAACCCTGGTCGACACCGAAGAGACCTACCGGCGCTACCGCCCGGTGGACGGGCCTTTTCACCAAAGCACTTTCGTCGGCCACGATCCGGGCCTGTGCTCACGAGGTACGCGCGCCACCGCACTGCTCGTGCTCGGACGGCCCGACGAGGCCTATGCGGAGCTGGACGCGCTGCAACCGTTGATTCGCGACCACGCCCATCCGCCCAGCCGCATCGTGGGTTGGTTCAGCAGCTGTGTGGGCTGCATCCTGGCCCGCGAACCGCTGCGCATGCGTTCGATGGCCGAGGAGGCGCTCGCCACTTGTCGGCGCATGTCGCTGCAGCAATACGAAGGCATGTTCACCGTCTACACAGCCTGGGCCAACGCGCTGATCGATCGCGACCCGGCCGTTGTGCCTCTGCTTGCCGCCGGTGTGGAAAGGTTCGAGTCCACCGGGACCCGGCTGCGCGCCTCGTTGCTGCGCACGATCGCCGCCGATGCCTGCGCAGCCGTCGGCCAGGTGGAGCCCGGGTTGGCCTTCGCCGAGCGTGGCTTGCGCGAGTTGCTCGAGCGCAAGGAGCTCGGCTGGCATGCCTACACGCTGTGCGTGCGCGGCGAGCTGCTGGCGTTGGCGGGGCAAAGCACGGCGGCCGAGGCAAGCTTCGAGCAGGCCATCGTCGTCGCGCAGGCACAGGGTGCTCGCGGCTATGAACTGCGCGCGGCCAACGGTCTGGGGAATGTGTGGAATCGGGCGGGCCGCGGCGCCCAGGTAGGTGCGCTGATCGAGCCGCTGCTGGCACGCTTCACGCCCGGCTTTTCTACGCCCGACCTCGACGAAGCGCGCGCGCTGCTGGGTAGGCTTGCGTGAGCGGGCAGCGCCGCAGGCTTTGTTCGGACATGCCGCTCGGCACGCCGCGCCCGCAGGATTGAGCCTCGGCCGCCATCGACCGCATGGCGGGGGGCCTGCGTTGCGGAGGCTCTGCCAGAATCCAGCCCCTGCCAGCACCCTGGTCGCACCCGTACCCTACAAATGACCTTCAAGAGATTCGTCGTTGCACTGATGGTGCTGGCATTGCTGCTGGCCGGCTGGTTTGCCGTGGCGCTGAACTGGAGTTATTCGACCGGCGAACGCGCGGGCTGGATCCAGAAGCTGTCACACAAGGGCTGGCTGTGCAAGACCTGGGAGGGCGAGGTGGCGCTGGTCTCGCTGCCGGGCAGTGCGACGGTGGAGAAGTTCCAGTTCACGGTGCGTGACGACGCCATCGCGGCCGAGTTGGCCAAGGTCATGGGTAAACGCGTCACCTTGCACTACGAAGAGAAGGTCGGCTTGCCGACCACCTGCTTTGGCGAAACGCGCCACTATGTCACCTCCGTCACCGAGGCCAGCGACATCTCGCTCTCGCCCGGCGTGGTGGTGCCGCAAGCGTCCACGCCTTCAGCCGCCGTGCCGGCTTCGGCAGCGTCGCGCTGATCCAATTTGCCGCGTGCGCCAGGTCGAGTCGTTCGTGCGTGGCACGCTCGTTGCTGGATGATTCGCCCATGACGGACCGCGTGCTCTACCACCCCGGCGATGCCGTCGACTGGCCGGCGGTGAAGCAGGCTCTTTCAGGCCTGGACCTCGACGACAGCGCGGCCGGGCGCGAACGCGCCGCCGCCGACTACCACTGGTACAGCCCGATCCTGGCCGAGAAGTTGCGCGGCAAGCGGCCCGACCTGGTGGTGCGACCGCGCGCCGTGGACGAGGTGCTGCAACTGGCGGCGGTGTGCGCCCGCCACCGCGTGCCGCTGACCGTGCGCGGTGGCGCCACCGGCAACTACGGCCAGTGCGTGCCGTTGCACGGCGGCATCGTCATGGACGCCACCGCGCTGAACCGCGTGCTGCGCATCGAACCCGGCTGGGCCTGCGTGCAGGCCGGCGCACTGCTGCATGACCTGAACCAGGCCGCGCGCGCCACCGGCCAGCAACTGCGCATGTGGCCCAGCACCGAGCGCATCGCCACGGTCGGCGGCTTCATCGCCGGCGGGCATTCGGGCATCGGCTCGATTCGCCACGGCATCCTGGCCGACCCGGGTAACGTGCGGCGCTTGCGCATCGTCACGCTGCAGGACCCGCCGCAGGTGCTGGATCTGGTCGATGCCGACATCCAGAAGGCGCACCATGCCTACGGCAGCAACGGCATCATCACCGAGGTCGAGATCGCGTTGACCGACGCCGTCGACTGGCAGCACACCATCACGCTGTTCGACAGCTACGACGCGGTACTGCGCTTCGGCCTGACGGTAGGCCAGCGCAGTATCGGCCGCGGCATCGACGTCTTCCAGCTGTCAGCGGTGGAACGGCGCATCACGCCGTACTACGCCGGCCTGCGCGACCGGCTGGAAGATGCCGACGCGATGATCGCGCAGGTCTCGCCCCAGACCCTGCCGGCCTACGAGGCGCTGGCGCTGCAGATGGGCGGCCGGCTGGTGGTGCGCGGCAGTGAATCCGAACTGCTGGCGCAGGGCCTGCCGTCGGTGACCGAATGCGCCTACAACCACACCACGCTGGAGGCGCTGAAGTCCGACCGCGGCGTCACCTACCTGCAGGTGGCCTACCCGGGCCCCTTGGATGCCGAGCTGGTGGCCGCGCAGATGCAGCGCTTTGGCGACGAGCTGTATTTCCACCATGAGTTCAGCCGCGCCGGCGGCGAGCTGGTGGCCTTCGCGCTGCCGCTGGTGCACTACTTTGACGAAGCCCAGCAGCGCGAGCTGATCGCCAGCTTCGAGGCCGACGGCTGCCGCATCTTCGACCCGCACACCTACGTGCTAGAGGACGGCGGCATGAAGATGGTCGACGAGGCCCAGCTGGCCTTCAAGCGCCGCGCCGATCCGCACGGCCTGATGAACCCCGGAAAGCTGCGCGCCTGGGACGAGCGTGTGCTCGGCAGGGAGACCACGGCTTGAGGCTGCTGCTGGTCTTCTGCCACCCGGATCCCGGCAGCTTCGGCGCCGCGCTGCGCCGCACGGCGGCCGAGGCACTGCGCGACGCCGGCCACGAGGTGCGCGAGATCGACCTGTACGCGCAGGGCTTCGACCCGGTGTTCAGCGCGGCCGAGAAGGGCACGTACCTGAGCGACACACAGCGCAACATCGACGGCGTGGCCGAACATGTGGAGGCGCTGCGCTGGGCCGAGGGCTGGGTGGTGGTGTACCCCACCTGGTTCTACGGCGCGCCGGCCATGCTCAAGGGCTGGCTGGAGCGGGTCTGGCTGCCGGGCGTGACCTTCACCGTGGCCAGCGCCAAGCAGCGCACCATCGGCGGCGAGCTGCGCAACATCCGTCTGTTCGTCGGCATCACCACCTCGGGCTCGCCGTGGTGGTGGCTCAAGGTCATCGGCGACCCCGGCCGCAGCCTGTTCATGAAGGGCCTGCGGCCGCTGTATGCCAAGCGCTGCCGCATGCGCTGGCTGCAGCTGTACAACATGAACCACGTGACCCAGGCCGAGCGCGAGGCCTTCGTCGCGCGCGTGCGGCGCGAACTGTCCGCGATTGCGTAGGAGGCTCCATGGCCATTGCCCAACCCCTGGCGAAGTACTCGGCCTGGCGCCGCGCCGGCGACTTCGTGTTCCTGTCCGGCGTGATCGCGGTCGAACCCTCCACCGCGACCATCGTCAAGGGCTATGCCGACATCCCGGCCGCAGCGCGCCAGCTGCTGGGCGAGACCGGCGAGTTCAGCACCGACATCAAGGAAGGGCCGATCCTGGCGCAGAGCTGGTTCGTGCTCGACCGCATCCGCGCCACGGTGGAGGCCGCGGGCGGACGCATGGACGACGTCTTCAAGCTGGTGCAGTACTTCCGTTGCCTGGACCACTTTCCGTACTACAGCCGGGTGCGCAAGCTCTTCTTCAGAGGCGAGCCGCCGGCGTCCACCGTGGTCGAGGTCAGCGCAATGCTGCCTACCGCCGAGATCCTGATCGAGGTCGAGGCCACGGCCTATCTGCCCTTGAAGCCCTGAGCGGAAAAGGGGTCCTTGATCGGGGCATGAAGCGCCCAGCCTGGGGCCGTCAGCACCAAAGCGGCTACATTTCGGCACCTCGGCGGTGCCGTAGGTCGCTCCTGCAGGTGGCACACCCCTTGCACGCCTGATTGGGGATATCTATCCCGGCATCTGCAATTTGACCCTTCGCAAAGGATCCGTCCATGAAGTCTCGAGCCACCCGCGTCCTGGCCCTGGCTGTTGCTGCGCTCGGCGCTACCTCGGTCCAGGCGCAGGAGAAGTTCTCCTTCCTCACCAACTGGTATGCGCAGGCCGAGCACGGCGGCTTCTACCAGGCGCTGGCCAGCGGCCTGTACAAGAGGGAAGGCCTGGACGTCACCATCAAGATGGGCGGCCCGCAGGTCAACGGCATGCAGCTGCTCGCCGCAGGGCAGACCGACTGCTTCATGGGCTACGACTCGCAGACCATCAAGGCCTGGGAGAACGGCATCAACGCCGTCACCGTGGCCGCGGCTTTCCAGAAAGACCCGCAGGTGCTGATCGGCCACCCGGGCGTGGTCAACAAGATGGAAGACCTGAAGGGCAAGACCATCCTGATTTCCAGCGCCGCCAACACCACTTACTGGCCCTGGCTGATGGCGACCTACAAGCTCGATGCGTCGCAGGCGCGGCCCTACACCTTCAACATCCAGCCCTTTGTCGCCGACAAGAACCTGGTTCAGCAGGGCTACCTGTCCAGCGAGCCCTATGCGATCGAGAAGGAAGCCAAGTTCAAGCCGACCGTGTTCCTGCTGTCCGACTATGGCTGGCCTCCGTACAGCACCACCATCGTGTGCATGGAAGACACGGTGAAGAAGAAGCCCAAGGCGGTGTCGGCCTTCGTCAAGGCCAGCATGCAAGGCTGGAAGGACTACCTGAAGGGCGACCCGTCGGCCGCCAATGCGCTGATCAAGAAGGACAACCCGAACATGACCGACGACAAGATCGCGGTGGGCATCAAGCTGATGAACGAAACCGGCATGGTCGGCGGCGGCGACGCGGCCAAGATGGGCATCGGCATCATCACCGACGACCGCATGAAGAAGACCTACGACATGATGGTGGCGATGAAACTGCTCGACCCGAGCAAGGTGGACCTGAAGAAGACCTACACCACCGAATTCGTCAAGGATCTGAAGATCATGCCTTGACGAGGTCGGCATGTCGGTACCGCTGATCGATCTGCAATCGGGCGACGATGTCGCGCTGGCGCGGAGCGTCGACGCCGCGCTGCGCGAGGCCGGCTTCTTCGCCCTGGTCGGCCATGGCGTGCCGCAGTCGGTGTTCGACGCGGCGTTCGGCGCGTCGAAGCGCTTCTTCGCGCAGGCCGACGACACCAAGAAGCGCTGGCATATCGATGGCTGGCCGGTCAAGCGCGGTTTCGATCCGATCGGCTGGCAATCGCTGGACGTGGGCATGCCGCCTGATGTGAAGGAAAGCTTCTACACCGGCAACACCAGCTACGGGCCGAACCAGTGGCCTGACGAGGCGATCGTGCCCGGCTTCCGCGCCGCCTGCGAGGCCTATTCGCAGGCCATGGAGCAGGTGGCGCGGCGGCTGATGGCGCTGTTTGCACAAGGCCTGGGCATGGCGCCGCAGGCCTTCGACGGCTACATGCGCGACCCGACCTGCACCACGCGGCTGCTGCACTACCCGCCGCAGCCGGCCCAGGCCGCGCCGGGGCAGATCGGCTGCGGTGCCCACACCGACTGGGGCGCGCTGACGCTGCTGGCACAGGACGATGCCGGCGGACTGCAGGTGCAGCGTACCGACGGCAGCTGGCTCGACGTTCAGCCGCTGCCCGGGGCGCTGGTCGTCAACACCGGCGACATGATGCCGCGCTGGACCAACGACCGCTGGCGCTCGACGATGCACCGCGTCATCAACAAGTACAGCGGCCGCGACCGCTGGTCGATCGCCTACTTCTTCGACCTCGACCCCGAGGCGCGCATCGCGCCGCTGCCCTGCTGCATCGGCCCCGGCAACCCGGCGCGCTACGAGCCGGTGACTGCCGGCGAACACCTGATCGAGATGTACCGTCGCACCACGGTCGTCGCATGAGCGGAATGGAGCGTGTTCCAGCCGTCGAGGTGCTGTCGGTCGAGAAGACCTACCCGAACGGCACCCATGCACTGCAGCCGGTCAACCTGACGGTGCAGGAAGGCGAGTTCGTCACGCTGCTCGGCCCCTCCGGCTGCGGCAAGAGCACGCTGCTGAAGATGATCGCCGGCCTACTGTCGCCCAGCAACGGCCGGCTGCTGTTGTGGCGAAAGCCGGTGGAGCAGATCGAGAGCACCGGCCACCGACTGTCCTTCGTCTTCCAGGAGCCCACGTTGATGCCCTGGGCCCGTGTGCAGGCCAACGTGCGGCTGCCGCTGGATCTGGCGGGCGTGCCTGCGTCCGAGTCCGGCCCGCGGGTGCACGATGCGCTGGCCATGGTCGGCCTGGACAAGTTCGCTGGCGCCTTGCCGCGCGAGCTGTCCGGCGGCATGCAGATGCGCGTGTCCATCGCCCGCGGGCTGGTCACGCAACCCACGCTGCTGCTGATGGACGAGCCCTTCGGCGCGCTGGACGAGATCACTCGCAACAAGCTCGACAGCGACCTGCTGGACCTGTGGCGCGCGAAGAAGCTGACGGTCATCTTCGTCACCCACAGCATCTACGAGGCGGTGTACCTGTCCACCCGCGTGGTGGTGATGGCGGCGCGCCCCGGCCGGCTGATCGAGGAAGTGCGCATCGACGAGCCCTATCCGCGCGGCCCGGAGTTCCGCGTCTCCACCGCCTTCAGCCACTATGCCAAGCAGCTGCAGGACAGCCTGCTGCGTGCCAGCGGTGGAGTGGAAGGCGCGCTGGCGTGAACACCATGGTCGAGGCCAAGCCGCTGAACACGAGCGCCCCGGGCGCATCCGCACCGCCGCTGCTGGCGCGGCCGCAGTTCCAGCGCGTGTTCTATCCCTCGCTGGTGGCGGTGCTGCTGATCGGGCTGTGGCAATGGTGGGTCACGGCCTTCGACATCCCCAGATTCCTGGTGCCGTCGCCGCTGCTGGTGGCGCAGACGCTGGTGGCCGACGCCGGGTTGCTGTTCGGCGCGCTGTTCACCACGCTGAAGATCACCGTCTTCGCCTTCGTCTGCGCCACCGTGCTGGGCGTGCTGATCGCCTTTGCCTTCGTGCAGAGCCGTGTCATCGAGACGGCACTGTTCCCGTACGCCGTGCTGCTGCAGGTGACGCCGATCGTCGCCATCGCGCCGCTGATCATCATCTGGGTCAAGAGCCCGACGGCGTCGCTGGTGATCTGCGCCACGCTGGTGGCGCTGTTCCCGATCATCGCCAACACCACGCTGGGGCTGCGCAGCGTCAACCCCGGGCTGATGAGCTACTTCAAGCTCAACCGCGCCAGCCGGCTGCAGACGCTGTGGCGGCTGCGCATTCCCAGCGCGCTGCCGTACTTCTTCGGCGGGCTGCGCATCAGCTCGGGTCTGGCGCTGATCGGCGCGGTGGTGGCCGAGTTCGTGGCCGGCACCGGCGGCACCGGCACCGGCCTGGCCTACCAGATCCTGCAAAGCGGCTACCAGCTGAACATCCCGCGCATGTTCGCGGCGCTGCTGCTGATCACCGTCACCGGCGTGCTGCTGTTCGCCGCGATGGCCTGGCTGTCGCAATGGGCGCTGGGCGGCTGGCATGAAAGTGAAACACGCAATGACTGACATCCTGGTGCGCGGTGCCGCACAGTTGTGGACCGGCCTGCCGGGGGCGGCGATGCGCGCCAGCGTCGGCACCGACATCCGTGTGCGCGGCGGGCTCATCCACGCCATCGGCACGCTTTCCCCCGAGCCTGGCGAACGGGTTGTCGACGCGGGTGGATGCGTCATCTATCCGGGCTGGGTCAACACCCACCACCACCTGTTTCAGAGCCTGCTCAAGGGCGTCCCGGGTGGCATCAACCTGGCGCTGGTGCCGTGGCTGGCGGCGGTGCCGGTGGCCTATCGCCGCCACTTCGATACCGAACACGCACTGCGCATCGCCGCGCGCGTCGGCCTGGTTGAGTTGCTGCTGTCCGGCTGCAGCACCGTGGCCGACCACCAGTACCACTACTGGCCGGGCATGCCCTTCGACGCCTCGGCCGCGGTCTTCGACGAGGCCGAGAAGTTGGGCTTGCGCTTCGTGCTGTGCCGCGGCGGGCAGACGCAGATGCGCGCGCTGACCGACCAGGCCGCCCCGCCGCAGGTGATGCCGGAGACGCTGGACGCCTTCCTCGGATCGGTGGAGCGCGACGTGCAGCGCTTCCACCAGCCCGGGCCGATGGCGATGCGCCGCGTGGTCAGCGCCATCACCACGCCCAACTGGAGCTGCAAACCCGACGAGCTGAAGATCATGGCCCGCGAGGCGCGGCGTCTGGGCATCCGGCTGCACAGCCACCTGTCCGAAACCTACGACTACGTGCGCTGGGCGCGCGAGGTGCACGGCTGCACGCCGATGCAGTTCGCCGAGAAGCACGAATGGGTGGGGCTGGACGTCTGGTACGCGCACATGGTGCACCTGGACAACGACGAGATCCGCCTGTGCGCCGACACCGGCACCGGCATCGCCCACTGCCCGCAAAGCAACGGCCGGCTGGGCTCGGGCATCGCCCGCGTGCCGGAGATGATGGCCGCCGGCGTGCCGGTGTCGCTGGCGGTGGACGGCGCCGCGTCGAATGAGGCCGCCGACATGCAGAGCGAGGCGCATGCGTGCTGGCTGATGCACCGCGCCGACCCGCGCGCAGGGGAACGCAAGACGCCGGGCCATGTGCCCGGCCAGCACCTGGCGCAGCCCGGCGGCGACGCCGCGACCATGAGCGTCGAGGACGTGGTGCACATCGGCACCGCGGGCGGCGCGCGCGTGCTCGGCCTGGTCGGCGTGGGCACGCTGGAAGTGGGCCAGGCGGCGGACTTCGCCGTCTACGACCTGGACGACCCGCGCTACATGGGCCTGCACGACATCGGCGTCGGCCCTGTCGCCAGCGGCGGCCGGGCGCGGCTGCGCGCACTGCTGGTGGCTGGCCGCGTGGTGGCCGAACACGATGCCATTCCCGGTCTGGACCTCGCTGAATTGCGCCACGAGGCGCAGACGCTTGTGCAACGGATGCTGAGCTCATGAATTTCGAACCCGCCGCGGTTACGCGGGACACTGCCGCCATTGCTGCATCGCTGAGTGCGCTGGAATGGATCACCGACAACCGCGTCGAGCGCCTGAGCCAGGACTTCTACTGGTTCAGCCCGATCCTGAAGCGCCAGCTGGAAGGCCTGCACGCCGATGCCGTGGTGCGGCCCAAGACCGAGGACGAGATCCGCGCCGTGGTGGCCGCCTGCGCACAGCAGCGTGTGCCGATCACCGTGCGCGGCAGCGGCACCGGCAACTACGGCCAGTGCATGCCGCTGCACGGCGGCGTGATCCTCGACCTGAGCGCCTACAAGCAGCTGCTGTGGGTGAAGCCGGGCGTGGGCCGCGCGCAGGCCGGCATCCGCATGATGGAGATGGACCGCCAGATGCAAGCGCAGGGTTGGGAGCTGCGCTGCGTGCCCAGCACCTTCCGCAGCGCCACGCTGGGCGGGTTGTACGGCGGTGGCTTCGGCGGCGTGGGCAGCATCAACTATGGGCCGCTGGCCAGCACCGGCAACGTGCTGGGCATCCGCGCGATGAGTATCGAGCCCGAGCCCAAGGTCGTGGAGCTGCGCGCACCGGACGCGCTGCTGCTGCACCATGTCTACGGCACCAACGGCCTGGTGCTGGAGCTGGAAGTGGGCCTGGCACCGGCGCATCCTTGGCTGGAGGCCATCGTCTGCTTCGACAGCTTCGACGCCGCGCTGGAGTTCGGCGACGCGCTGGCCTCGGCGCCGGGCATCGTGAAGAAGAGCGTCACGCTGTTGGCCCAGCCGATCCCCGACCTGCTGCTGCAGGCCGTGCCGCCGCTGGCCGGCACGATCACGCCGGGCGCGCACGCGGTGTTCGTACTGGTGGCCGAGTTCAGCGAGCCTGGTTTCTTGCAGACTGTGGCGCAGTTCGGCGGCACGGTCACCTACCGCAAGACCGCGGCCGAGGTCGCGGCCAGCAACCGCACCATCGTCGAATACACCTGGAACCACACCACGCTGCACGCGATGAAGGTGGACAAGGGCCTGACCTACATCCAGAGCGGCTTCCAGGCCGGCCAGCACGTGGCCCAGGCCAAGGCCATGCGCCAGCTGCTGGGTGACGAGGTGCTGGTCCACCTGGAATTCATCCGCACCAAGGAAGGCGCGATGAACTGCTCCGGCCTGCAACTGATCCGCTACACCAGCGACGAGCGGCTGAACCAGATCATGCAGATCCACCGTGACCACGGCGTGTACATCGCCAACCCGCACGTGTACATCGTCGAGGACGGCAAGCAGGGCCAGGTGAACCCCGACGTGGTGGCCACCAAGATGCGCTTCGACCCGATGGGGCTGCTGAACCCCGGCAAGCTGCGCGGCTGGGCCCAGCGCGATCAGATCATGGCCGATGCGGCCAGCGGCAAGGTGTCTTTGACCACGCTGCCGCGCTTCTGAGTCGAACTCAGCGTCCCAGTTGCCGCGCCAGCCAGCCCGTCAGATCGTGGTAGTCGACATTGCCGCGGCGCATCGCGGCGCGTGACATCGGCGCGGTCACGATGCTGCGGCCAGTCTTGCGCATGCCTCGTTGCACCGACGAGACGGCCGGTGCGGGGCGGACGTCCATGCGCGGCGCGCCGACACTGAGAAAGCTGTCGAAGCTGCGCGACGCCGACACCCGGTCGCTGAGGAAGGGTGCGCTCGGGCCGATGAAGCGCGCCAGAAGCGTCTTCAGGATCGAGCAGTGGTCGAGCACCACGTCCGGCCCCTTGCCGGCCGGTACCCACGGCGAGACCAGAAAGATCGGCACGCGCACGCCGTAGTGCGTCAAGCAGTCCTCCCTGGAAGCCAACGCCACGCCGGCGTGCACGGCGCCCTCGAGGATCACCGAGGCCTGACCCGCGCCCAACACGGCGCGCAGCCCGGCGTCGACGCCGCGGCTGGCCAGGCCGACGCCTGCAACTGCAGGTGCGCCGGCCAGGACACTGCCCGGGCTGGCACTGTCGATCTGGCGCACGTCTCGCAGATCGGCGATCGGCGGCACCACATGGTCGTAGAAGCCACCATGTTCGTCGTAGGTGATGACCAGCAGCGTCTTGGCCCACAGCCCCGGGTTCGAGCGCAGCGTGTCGTACACGCCCTTCAGGAGGGCCTGACCGTTGCGCATGTCGGCCACCGGATGGTCGTCATTCTGCGGGAAGTGGTGCATCGCCGGCTCGATCACCGTCAGCGGCGGCAGGTTGCCGGCGGCCACGTCCTGCGCCAGCCGGTCGATGGGCACGATCTGCCGGTCGTCGCTGGCATAGCGCGCGAACATGCGCAGCATGGTCACCGACGGGAAGGACTCGTACACCCGCCAGTCGAGCCCGCGGCGCGTGAACAGGTCGTAGATGTTGAAGGCGCGCGACAGGTAGAAGTTGTCGCCATCGTTGTTGTCGACGATGGCCTCGCCGGCGCGGTCGTACTGCACGTCGCCGCTGAGCGAGAACATGCGGTTGGGCAGCGTCGGCCCGGCGTGCGAGCAGAAGTAGCGGTCGCACCACGCATAGTTGTCGGCCAGGTACCGATAGAAAGGCAGATCGTTGCCGTCGTACCAGCCGAGCACGTCGAGCAGCTTGACCCGCGCCTTGTCCTGCGCACTGAGTTTGTCGTGCCGGGTCTTGAAGTTGGCGACAAAGCCTTCAGGGCTGACGATGCCGCGTCCGCCGGGCCCGGCCATGCGGTGCTGCAGCTGCTCGGCCACGTCGTGCAACTCGTGGCCCACGGCTACCGGGAACTGTGTCTTCACCGCCAGCGCCGATTGCGCCAGCCTTGGCAGCGGATAGCCCGCATCCTGCAGCAGCTTCAGCAGCTCGGGTGTCAGGCCGTCGACACCGCTGCCTGTGGGCAGCTGAGCGCGGTGGCCGAGCACATGGTCGAAGGAGCGGTTTTCCATCATTACGACGACGATGTGGTCCACCTTGGCCAGGTTGTCGGCGGCCCAGGTGTTGCCCAGCACCGGCGGCTGGATCGACCACGCGTCCGGGCCCAGCTGGGTGGCGGAGCGGCCGACCACGCCACGGTAGATGGCCGAGGGCCGCGGGTCGGGCTCCAGCGGCGCGATGTAGTCGAAGACGATGTCCTGGCCCTCGAGCCGGACGTCGGTGTAGCTGAAGTCGTCGCCGAGCATCACTGCCAGGGTCCGCGGGATGCTGTCGGCAATGCCCTCGATGGCTTTCAGGATCTCCTCGCGGATGTCGGAGGTCTTGTCCTCCTCGACCAGCTCGGCCACGCCAGCGACACCGAGCGTCAGCAGGCCGAAGGACAGCACGCCGGCGGCCACCGCGGCAGTCCAGTGGACGTCGACGTCGAGAAAGTCGTCGTCCACGAAGGCCACTGGCACGATGCGACCCTCGGCATCGCGCTGGATGCCCACTTCCAGTTCGAGACGGTTGCCGCGCAGCTTGACCGTGGCCAGGGTGAAGCCGCCGATGCGCACCAGCATGTCGCCTTCGGTGAGCAGCGTCACGCGCAGCGCCGGCACGGCGGGCTGGATGCGCCGGCTGGCGCCGACACTGACCGAGATCGACTTCAGCTTGACCTGATTGACGATCAGGCGCAGCCCGTAGTCCAGGCTCTCGCTGGTGGTGGCGACGGTGTAGGTCTGATTGAGCTTGACGTCGGCGTGCACCGTGTCGACGCCGGCGTCCTGCGGGTTGCCGCGGATCGCCGTGTCGAGCAGGCCGTGCATGTCGATGGTCTCGGCGCTCAGCTCGTCCAGGATCTTCAGCCGCAGGCGCGCCCGGCCGGCCTTGTTGTCGCCGATGATCTGCAACTTGCTGCCGCCCACGCCGAGCAGCGTGTCGATGCGCTGCTGCAGCGTGGCCGTGCGCAGCCGCGTGCTCGCCGTGACCTGCGCGCTGACGCGGTTGCCGGCGCGTCCGGCGGTCGTGGTCACTTCCAGTGCCCACAAGCGCACCTGACCCTGCGGCCCGCGCGACTTGTCGATCGTGGCCAGCGACACCGGAAAGTCGAGCCGGTCGGTGCTGCTGCTCGCGACCACCGTGCCCGACGGGTCCCTCAGGCGCAGCGTGCCGCGCCACCCCGAGGACACGAAAGGCACCGCCGAACGCACGCTGGCGCGCAAATGGCCCACGCGGAAGAGATCGAACGCAAAGCGCTGAGTGCCGCGTGACACGAGCAGCCCCGTCAGCAGCGCTGGCGCGCTCTTCGACGGCACATGCTCCAGCAGCCTGATGCTGACCGACGATTCACCCAGCGTGACCTGGCTGTCGCCCTCGCTGACAAACTGCGGCGTGCTCTGCCCGACGACGCTGAAGCTCCATTCGCCCTGCGTCACGCCGCGCGCGTCGCGGTAGCGCGCCAGGTCGGCCAGCGTCAGCGACTCGGCGGTGAATGCGCGGCCGTCCGGCGCCCGAATGGTCAGCGACAGGTTGAGCGTGCGCGTCTCCGTCTTGAAGCGGCCGGCTCGCGGGCGCGGCACCCCGCTGCCTTGGGTGCCGACATCGTCGACGCGCACGCGCACGTGGTAGACGGCGCGAACGCCGCGGACCAGCCGCCCTGGGTAGCGCAGCTTGAAGGTGCCGCTGTCGTTGCAGCGCACGACGACGCTCTCCGCGTCGACCCGGTCGATCCGAACCTTCAGCTTGCGGCTGACGGCGGTATGGCTCAGGTCGTAAGGCATGCGGCTTCTCCCTGTGGAAAGCGCGCAGCCTAGTCAGCCGCACTGGCGGGGGCACTCCCTAGTTCTGCTTAGGACAGACGGATGGCCACCGTGCCCAGCGTGGCCAGCGCCACGGCCAGCAGCACGCGACGGTCCAGGCGCTCCTTCAGCACCGTCACGGCGATCAGCGTGGCAAAGATCGCGCTGGTGTCGCGCAGCGCCGACGCCGGCGCGATCGGTGCGCGCGTCCAAACCCACAGGATCAGCCAGTACGACAAGGTCGCCGCCACTGCCATCCAGGCGGTGCGCGACCCGTGAGCCAGCAGGGCACGCAGGCGCGTGCCCTTGTGCCGCTGCCAGGCGCTCCACAGCGTGGCATTGGCGATGGCCAGCACGCAGCCGTAGGCCAGCGCCGAGCCGGAACGGCGCACGCCTTGCGCATCGCAGACGATGTAGCCGGCGGTGAAGGCGGCCGAGGCCAGCGTCCAGCCCAGGGCCGGGCGCGACAGGGCGCGCGCGACGCCTTCGCCGCGCGCCAGCATCAGCACCGCCACGCTGACCAGTGCCACGCCGACCATGCTCAGCGGCCGCGGCCATTCGCCGGCCACGACGGCGGCCAGCGGCAGCACCAGCAGCACCGACGAGGCGCGTGCCATCGGGTAGACCACGGCGAAGCCGGCATGCTGGTAGGCACGCAGCAGCGAAGCCACCGCCCCCATGCTGAGCGTGGTCGACACTGCCATGTAAGGCCATGACGCTGCGGCGGGCAAGCCGGTCCAGCACAGGGCGATCAGTGCCAGCACGGCCGAGGCCAGCATCTGCGCGGTCATCGCCAGCGGCGGGTCGGCGCTGGACTTGACGCCGGCATTCCAGGCGGCATGCAGCGCCGCGCTGAGCAAGGCGGCGACCACCAGCGTGGTGTCCACTCAGCCGAGCTCGCGGTAGAAGAAGGTGGTGGCGCACAGACCGCCATGCGGCAGCAGCGCGTAGCCCGGCACCGAACCGCAGCGCTGCCAGCCGGCGCGTATGTACAGGCGCTCGGCCTCGGCGCTGGCCGTGTCCAGCACCAGCAGCGTCTTGCCGCAGTCGCGGGCCGTCTGTTCGGCTGCGGCCAGCAGTGCCGCGCCCAGGCCCTGCGCACGGGCGCGGCGGTGCACCAGCATCTTGGCCAGGTCGGCACGGTGCGGCTGATTCTCGGGCTGGGCCAGCACCAGCTGCACGGTGCCGGCGATGCCTTGCGCGTCGTCGGCGACCAGCAGCGCGCGCTCGCCGCGCGCCACCTCGTCGGCCACGCGTCGCCAGAAATCGCGGGCGCGGGGCAGGGCCAGCGGGTGCATGAAGCTGACTGAGGCGCCGCCGGCGACGCAGTCCACCAGCACCTGTGCCAGCGCATCGATGTCGGCCGGGCTCACCTGCCGCAGACGGCGCACGCGGGGCATGTCATCTCCAGGGGCCGGCTTCACTGCACAGCACGACCGCATAGCGCGCCGGCTCGGCGCCGGGGTTGTGGTAACTCAGCGGCCGGTCGAGCTGCATCGCCAGGCAGTCGCCGGCGTCGAGCCGGTGGGTCTGCTCGCCCAGCGTCAGTTCGATGCAGCCTTCCAGCACCCAGATCTGCTGGAACAGCCGCGGGTGGCGCGGCCCGGTTTCATAGGCCACGCGCGCGCCGGGCGGGAAGCTCACTTCGACGATCTGGATCGGCGAGTCGTATCCGCTGGGCGAGACGTTGCGCCGCAGGTAGCCGGAGGCCGGGTCGCGCCACTCCAACTGGTTGGCACGTCGCGACACCGGGTCGGGGCTGGGCACCGGTGCTTCGAAAAGCGAGGCCAGCGACACGTTCAGTCCCACGGCCAGCTTTTCCAGCAGCACGGCCGTGGGGCTGCTTTCGCCGCGCTCGATCAGCGAGATCATCGAGCGGCTGACGCCGCAGCGGCCGGCCAGCTCGTCCAGCGACAGGCCATTGGTGGAGCGCAACTCGCGCACGCGCTGGGCAATGCGCTGGGTCAGCTGGGTCGACGAGTATTCCGTCATGATAGATGAATCCTCTACGATACTGGATGATGCGTCAATCACACCTGCGCAATGCCCTCGGACGGTAGCGCTGCCATCTCTCTAGAATGCGGGCATGGCAGGTGACCTCCCCCAGACAAGGCGCAGCCGCCGCGGCAGCGGCGCGGTGACGCTGCATGACGTGGCCAAGCTGGCGGGGGTGGCGCCGATCACGGCGTCGCGCGCCCTGAACACACCCAGCCAGGTATCGGCCGAGGTGCTGCGCAAGGTGGGCGATGCGGTGGCCCGCACGGGCTACGTGCCCAACCTGTTGGCCGGAGGCCTGGCCTCGACGCGCAGCCGTCTGGTCGCAGCGGTGGTGCCGACGATTGCCGGCCCGGTGTTCCTGGAGACCGTGCAGTCGCTGACCGAGGCTTTGGCCGAGCGTGGCTACCAGCTGATGCTGGGGCAGGCCGGCTATGCCGGCGCTCGCGAGGACGCGCTGCTCGAAGCCATCATCGGCAGGCGGCCGGATGGCATTGTGCTCACCGGCATCCTGCATTCGGCCGAGGGCCGCCGCCGGCTGCTGGCCAGCGGCATCCCGGTGGTCGAGACCTGGGACCTGACGCCTACGCCGATCGACATGCTGGTGGGTTTCTCCCACGTGGAGGTGGGTCGTGCGGTGGCGGCCTACCTGCATGCCAACGGCCGGCGCCGGCTGGCCGTGGTGGCCGGCGACGACGAGCGCGCGACACGCCGCACCGAGGCCTTCCGCGCCGCGGCTGCGGCCCTGGGGTTGGCCGAGGTAAAGGTGGTGACGGTGCCTGCGCCCACGACCTTGAGATCCGGCCGCGAGGCGCTGGCTTCGCTGCAGCGCGACACGCTCGTCGTCGACGCGGTGTTCTGCAGCTCGGACCTGCTGGCGCTGGGCGTGTTGACCGAGGCCCGGGTCAGGGGCGTGGACGTGCCGCACCATCTGGCCGTGATCGGGTTCGGCGACCTGGCCTTCGCCGCCGACCTGGACCCGGCCTTGAGCACGGTGCGCATCAAGGGCGATGCCATCGGCCGGCAGGCGGCCCAGTTCATCGTCGATCGGGTCGAGGGCCGCGAGGTGCCCGAACGGGTCGTCGACATTGGCTTCTCGATCATCGAGCGCGCCAGCGGCTGATTCAGGCCGGCCAAATCGACTTGCAGTTTGCTTTAGGTAGCGCTACCATTGTCAATATCGATGGTAGCGCTACCTGCAAACCCTCACCCCGAGCCGAATCTCGCCCAACCCTCCCAGGAGACATTCCCCATGAAGAAGTTGCTGTTTCCCATCGCGTCCGTTGCGCTCTGCCTGCTGGCCGCCGGCGCCGTGCAGGCCCAGGCCTGGCCGTCGAAGCCGGTGACGCTGATCGTGCCGTTCCCGCCGGGCGGGTCCACCGACATGATCGCGCGCTCGCTGGCACCGTCGCTGCAGGCCAAGCTGGGTGGCACCTTCGTCATCGAGAACAAGGCGGGAGCCACCGGCACGGTGGGCGGCGGGCTGGTCAAGCGCGCGGCGCCCGATGGCTACACGATCTTCGTCTCGTCGCTCGGGCCCTTCGTGATCGCGCCGCACCTGATCAAGAGCATGCCCTACGACCCGTTGAAGGACTTCGACTACATCACCGTGGCGGTGCAGGCGCCCAACGTGCTGGCGGTGCCGGCCAACTCACCGCACAAGACCGTGGCCGACGTCATTGCCTTCCACAAGGCCAACCCTGGCAAGATGACTTTTGCCTCGTCTGGCAACGGCTCCAGCGACCACCTGACGGCCGAGCTGTTCTGGCAGACCACCGGCACCAGCGGCTCGCACATCCCGTACAAGGGCGGTGCGCCGGCCATGGCCGACCTGCTGGGCGGGCAGGTGGACGCCACCTTCATGAACATCAACACCGGTCTGCCCAACATCAAGGCTGGCAAGCTGCGCGCGCTGGCTATCACAAGCGACAAGCGCTCGCCGCTGCTGCCCGACGTGCCGACCATGGACGAACTGGGCATCAAGGGTGTGACCGTCTATTCCTGGCAGGCCTTTGCCGCGCCCAAGGGCCTGCCGGCCGACATCAAGGGCAAGCTGCACGACGCCATCGTCGCCGGCCTCAACGACCCCGCGGTCAAGCCCAAGCTGCAGGACCTGGGCTTCGAGATCGTCGGCAACACGCCGGAACAGTTCACCGCCTTCCAGGCTTCGGAGTTCGCGCGCTGGAAGAAGGTCATCGAGACCGGAAAGATCACGGCGGACTGAGCCTCGCCATGAGCACATCATCCACCCCGCGCATCACGGCGCTGCGCGTCATCCCGGTCGCAGGACGCGACAGCATGCTGCTCAACCTGAGCGGCGCCCACGGCCCGTTCTTCACGCGCAACTTGCTCATCCTGACCGACAGCGCCGGCCGCACCGGCGTCGGTGAAGTGCCGGGCGGCGAAAAGATCCGCAAGACGCTGGAAGACGCCGCGCCGATGGTGGTCGGCCAGCCGCTGGGTGCGCACCAGCGCCTGCTGCAGCAAGTGCAGCAGGCCTTCGCCGACCGCGACAGCGGCGGCCGCGGGCAGCAGACCTTCGACCTGCGGACCACCATCCATGCGGTGACGGCCATCGAATCGGCGCTGCTGGATCTGCTGGGCCAGCACCTTGGCGTTCCGGTGGCCGCGCTGCTGGGCGAAGGTCAGCAACGCGACGCGGTCGAGATGCTGGGCTACCTGTTCTTCGTCGGTGACCGCAAGCTCAGCGATCTGCCCTATGCCGAAGACCCGGGCGCCGACAACGACTGGTTCCGCCTGCGCCACGAGGTCGCCATGACACCCGAAGCGGTGGTGCGCCTGGCCGAGGCGGCGCGCGAGCGCTACGGCTTCGATGACTTCAAGCTCAAGGGCGGGGTGCTGGCCGGAGACGAGGAGGTCGATGCAGTGATCGCATTGCATGAACGCTTTCCGCAAGCCCGCGTCACGCTCGACCCCAATGGCGGCTGGCTGCTGAAGGACGCCATCCGCCTGGGCCAGCGCATGCGCGGCGTGGTCGCCTATGCCGAAGACCCCTGCGGCGCCGAAGACGGCTTCAGTGGCCGCGAGGTGATGGCCGAGTTTCGCCGTGCCACCGGGCTGCCCACAGCCACCAACATGGTGGCCACCGACTGGCGCCAGCTGGTGCACGCGCTGTCGCTGCAGAGCGTGGACATCCCGCTGGCCGACCCGCATTTCTGGACCATGGCCGGCAGCGTGCGTGTGGCCCAGACCTGCCGCGACTGGGGCCTGACCTGGGGCAGCCATTCCAACAATCACTTCGATGTCTCGCTGGCCATGTTCACGCATGTCGGTGCCGCGGCGCCGGGCAAGGTGACGGCGATCGACACGCACTGGATCTGGCAGGACGGCCAGCGCCTGACGAAGGAGCCGCTGCAGATCGTCGCCGGCCATGTGCAGGTGCCGAAGAAGCCGGGGCTGGGTATCGAGCTCGACATGGCCGATGTCGACAAGGCCCACCAGCTGTACCTGCAGCATGGCCTGGGCGCGCGCGACGACGCCGTGGCCATGCAGTTCCTGATCCCCGGCTGGCGCTTCGACCCGAAGCGACCGGCCTTGCAACGTTGAACCCTTACGAGGAGAGAACCATGAACATCGGATTCATCGGCCTGGGCATCATGGGCGCGCCCATGGCCGGCCACCTGCTGGCCGCCGGCCACACGCTGTTCGTGCGCACCCGCAGCAAGGTGCCCCAGTCGCTGGGCGGAGCGACCGTCTGCGCCAGTGCGCAGGAGGTGGCGCAGCGCGCCGACATCGTCTTCCTGATGCTGCCCGACACGCCCGATGTCGAGGCCGTGCTGTTCGGCAAGGACGGCGTGGCCGCGGGCCTGAGCAAAGGCAAGACGGTCGTCGACATGAGCTCGATCTCGCCGATCGAGACCAAGGCCTTCGCGCAGAAGATCAATGCATTGGGCTGCGACTACCTCGACGCTCCGGTGTCTGGTGGCGAAGTTGGCGCCAAGGCGGCCAGCCTGACCATCATGGTCGGCGGCCCCGAAGCCACCTTCGAGCGCGTCAAGCCGCTGTTCGAGCTGATGGGCAAGAACATCACCCTGGTCGGCGGCAACGGCGATGGGCAGACCACCAAGGTGGCCAACCAGATCATCGTCGCGCTGAACATCGCGGCCGTCGGTGAAGCGCTGGTCTTCGCCAGCAAGGCCGGCGCCGACCCGGCCAAGGTGCGCCAGGCGCTGATGGGCGGCTTCGCGTCCAGCCGCATCCTGGAAATGCATGGCGAACGCATGATCAAGAGGACGTTCAACCCGGGCTTTCGCATCGGGCTGCACCAGAAGGACCTGAGCCTGGCGTTGGCCGGCGCGCGCGCCATCGGCGTGGCGCTGCCGCAGACCGCCGGTGCCGCGCAGCTGATGCAGGCCTGCGCCGCCAACGGCATGCAGGACCTAGACCATTCGGCGCTGGTGCGGGCGCTGGAACTGATGGCCCATCACGAAGTCGCCAAAGCATGACCGATCGCATCGCCTGGGTGCGCGTCTCGTCCTGCGTGCTGCCGCTGGCCACGCCGATCAGCGACGCCAAGGTGCTGACCGGCCGGCAAAAGCCGATGACCGAGGTTGTGATGCTGTTTGCCGAGGTGCAGACCGCAGACGGGCACGAGGGCCTGGGCTTCAGCTACGCCAAGCGGGCCGGCGGCCCAGGCCAGTTTGCGCACGCGAAGGAAGTGGCGCCGGTGCTGGTCGGCGAAGACCCCAGCGACATCGGCCGGCTGTGGAACAAGCTGTGCTGGGCCGGCGCGTCGGTGGGCCGCAGTGGCCTCGCGACGCAGGCGCTGGGCGCCTTCGACGTGGCGCTGTACGACCTGAAGGCGCGGCGCGCGAACCTGTCGCTGGCCAAGCTGCTGGGCAGTTGGCGCGAGTCGGTGGCCTGCTACAACACCTCGGGCGGCTTCCTGCACACGCCGCTGGAGCAACTGCTGGTCAACGCCGCCGCCTCGCGCGAGCGCGGCATCGGCGGCATCAAGCTGAAGGTGGGGCAGCCCGACCGCGCGCTGGACATCCGCCGCGTGGAGGCGGTGCGCAAGCACATGGGCGACGGCATGCCGCTGATGGTCGATGCCAACCAGCAGTGGGACCGACCCACCGCGCAGCGCATGTGCCGCGTGTTCGAGGATTTCAACCTGGTCTGGATTGAAGAGCCGCTGGACGCCTACGACCACGAGGGCCATGCCGCGCTGGCGGCCGCCTTCGACACGCCCATCGCCACCGGCGAAATGCTGACCAGCGCCGCCGAGCATGCCGACCTGATCCGCCACCGCGCGGCCGACTACCTGATGCCCGATGCGCCGCGCGTCGGCGGCATCACGCCCTTCCTGAAGATCGCGGCGCAGGCCGAGGCCGCTGGGCTGATGCTGGCGCCGCACTTCGCGATGGAGCTGCACGTGCACCTCGCCGCCGCCTACCCGAGCGAGCCCTGGGTGGAACATTTCGACTGGCTCGAACCGCTGTTCAACGAACGCCTGGAAATCCGCGGCGGCCGCATGCTCGTGCCCACGCGCCCCGGCCTGGGCCTGAGCTTGAGCGAGCAGGCCCTTGCCTGGACCGTGGCCACGGCCGAAGCCGGCACGCGTCCGTAGTAGCCAACGATGTCCGCCACCCCGCTGACCATCCGCATGCACGAGCGCGACAACGTCGCCATCGTCGCCAACGACGGCGGCCTGCCCGCCGGCAGCGTGCTGCCTTCGGGCCTGGTGCTGCGCGACCGTGTGCCGCAGGGCCACAAGGTGGCGCTGGTGGACATCGCCGCCGACGCGCCTGTGCATCGCTATGGCATCCCCATCGGCCATGCGCTGAAGGACATTGCGGCCGGCAGCTGGGTGCACGAACGGCTGCTGAAGATGCCGGCCGCGCGCGGCCTGGAGGGCTTGCCGATCGCGACCGTCAAGCCACCGCAGTTGCCACCGCTGGAGGGCTACACATTCGAGGGCTACTGCAATGCCGACGGCTCGGTGGGCACGCGCAACATCCTGGCCATCACGCAGACGGTGCAGTGCGTGGCCGGCGTCACCGACTTCGCCGTGCAGCGGATCAAGGCCGAGCTGCTGCCGCGCTATCCGAACGTCGACGATGTGGTGGCGCTGGAGCACGGCTACGGCTGCGGCGTGGCCATCGATGCGCCCGATGCGGTGGTGCCGATCCGCACGCTGCGCAACATCAGCCTGAACCCGAACTTCGGCGGCGAGGTGATGGTGGTCAGCCTGGGCTGCGAGAAGCTGCAGCCCGAGCGCCTGCTGCCGCCGGGCAGCTTCGCGATCCACGACGAGCGCCAGCCCGACGCCGCGCTCGACGTGGTCTGCCTGCAGGACGACGGCCATGTCGGCTTCATGTCGATGGTGGAATCGATCCTGCGGCAGGCTGAAGTACATCTGCAACGCCTGGACGCGCGCCGCCGCGAGACCGTGCCGGCCAGCGAGCTGGTGGTGGGCGTGCAATGCGGCGGAAGCGATGCCTTCAGCGGCGTCACCGCCAACCCGGCGGTGGGCTTTTGCACCGACCTGCTGGTGCGCGCCGGCGCCAGCGTGATGTTCAGCGAGACCACCGAAGTGCGCGACGGCATCGCCCAGTTGACCGCGCGCGCCACCACGCCCGAGGTGGCCGAACGAATGATCCAGGAGATGGCCTGGTACGACGCCTACCTGCAGCGCGGCAGCGTCGACCGCAGCGCCAACACCACGCCGGGCAACAAGGCGGGCGGGTTGTCGAATATCGTCGAGAAGGCGATGGGGTCGATCGTCAAGTCAGGCAGCGCGCCGATCTCCAACGTGCTGGCGCCGGGCGAAAAGCTCCAGGCCAAGGGCCTGACCTATGCCGCCACCCCGGCCAGCGACTTCATCTGCGGCACGCTGCAGCTGGCCGCGGGCATGAACCTGCATGTCTTCACCACCGGCCGCGGCACGCCCTACGGCTTGGCCGCGGTGCCCGTCATCAAGGTGGCGACGCGCAGCGACCTGGCGCGGCGCTGGCACGATCTGATGGACGTGAACGCGGGCGTCATCGCCGACGGCACCGCCAGCATCGAGGACGTGGGCTGGCAGCTGTTTCACATGATGCTCGACGTGGCCAGCGGCCGAAGGAAGACCTGGGCCGAGCAGTGGAAGCTGCACAACGCGCTGGTGCTGTTCAATCCGGCGCCGGTGACTTGAGGGCTCGTTCTGCGTAGGCCGGTGATGATGGGTCGAGGATATGCGTGACCGCTGGGCCAGCTAAACAGCGCCAGGCGGACGAGGCGCCGGCAGGTATCCCGAATGCCACGCAACGAAGGC
This sequence comes from uncultured Pseudomonadota bacterium, assembly GCA_963758955.1. GTDB lineage: Bacteria > Pseudomonadota > Gammaproteobacteria > Burkholderiales > Burkholderiaceae_C > Rubrivivax. Next base: position 134,247 of record CAVWXO010000022.1, on the reverse strand, counting down.
CAGCACATTGATGGCCACCGTGACCCAGAACACGGCGATGAAGCTCCTTTTGCTCGTCTTGTGGCGCAACAGCTGTTGGGCCACGAGAGCACCGGGCCAACCGCCAGCCAGTGAGAAAAGGTGAAGGGTCTTCTCGGCGGTGCGCCACCGCCCGGAGACAGCGGCCGATTTGTCGAAAACGTAGGCCATGAAGGCCAATAGGCTGAGCAGGACGTATGCCAGCAGGACGACAGGGGAGAAACCCCAGCGCACTGAGACGATCACGTAGACCGCAGCAAAGGCTGGAATGGCGAGGAGCCGGAGCACAGTCCACGGGGCTGGTTCCTGGATCCGCACTCGTGGTCTTGGTTTCCCGCTGACGGGGTACTGGACGGCCCGGGCCTTCTTCTTGCCGTCGGCGCGCGTTTCGACCTCGAAGGTGAGCGTCTGCCCAACCGATGGCCGGCCCGTGCCTGATGGGAAGTCCTTGATGTGGACGAAGAGTTCCTGTCCGCCCTGGACAGGATCAATGAATCCGAAGCCGCGGTCGTCGTTCCAGGTTCTGAGGGTTCCGGTGAATCGCATGCAGACGGCCTGAAGTTCGCAGCCTAGATGTTCGAGCCAAGCGGGCGACGACCTCACGGCGCCAAGCCTTGCCTGGCGAAAAATTACCGTGTACCGCCGACCAGGGCCCGTTGGCTCAGCCGGCGCGAGTCAACGGGCCTTGCGAACCCAGTCCTCGTACGCCGCCCGATTCGCCTCGTTCGGCGGATACAGCCCAGGCAGCGCCTGCCCGGCCTCGACCTGTCCCATGATCCAGCCCTCAAGACGTTCCTGCTCCACCGCCTCGGCCACAACCTCGTCCAGCAGCGCAGCGGGGATCAGCACCGCGCCGTCGTCGTCGGCCACGACCACGTCGTTGGGGAACACGGCCACGCCGCCGCAGCCTACCGGCTCCTGCCAGCCGACGAAGGTGAGGGCGGCCACCGAGGGCGGCGCCACCGAGCCCTGGCTCCACACCGGCAGCCCGGTGCCCAGCACGCCCGCCAGGTCGCGGACTGCACCGTCGGTCACCACGCCGGCCACCCCGCGCTTGACCATGCGCGCGCACAGGATGTCGCCGAAGATGCCGGCCTCGCCGCTGCCCAGCGCGTCCACCACCACCAGGCAGCCTGCGGGCATGGCTTCGATGGCGGCGCGGGTGGAGATCGGCGCGCCCCACGATGCCGGTGTGGCCAGGTCCTCGCGCGCTGGCACGAAGCGCAGCGTGAAGGCGCGGCCGACCACGCGACCCAGGCCGGGGCGCAGCGGCCGTGCGCCGCGCATCCACACCTTGCGCAGGCCCTTCTTCAGCAGCACCGTCGTCAGCGTGGCGGTGGTCACGCCGGCCAGGGCCTGCACGACGGCGGCGTCCAGAGGCAGTGTCTCGGGTCCCATGCGAATCTCCTTGCAGCGGCTGCAGTTCATTGTGCCTGCCGCCCTGGGGCTGGCACGTCGCCTGCTAGCATGAAAGCCTTGAGTAGAAGCGTTCACTGCCTTGGTGCGGGCAGCCGGAAATTGCTCTGAAGCGTCGCCCCGTCGAGGGCGGCACCGTCCCCTTCATCGAGCGAGGTTTTCCATGCTGACCAGCCAACAAAAGGTCTTCCGCAAGTTCTGGCACGCCACCGTGCCGCTGTCCAGCCTGCAGGGCGAGACACCTCAAGCCTTCAAGTTGCTGGGCCAGGACATCGTGCTGTTCCTGGACGCGCAGGGCCGGCCGGCCGCGTTGCAGGACCGCTGCTGCCACCGCACCGCCAAGCTCAGCAAGGGCCGCTGCATCGGCGGCAATCTGCAGTGCGGCTACCACGGCTGGACCTACGACGGCGGCGGCAAGGTGGTGCGCATCCCGCAATACGACGAGGGCCGCACGATCCCGGCCGAGTACTGCACGCCGGCCTACCGCTGCGAGGCCAAGTACGGCTACGCCTGGGTGGCGCTGGAAGAGCCCATTGCACCGATCCCCGACATGCCCGAGTTCGACGCACCGGGCTGGCGCACCATCTTCCAGTTCTACGAGCGCTGGGCCACCAGCCCGCTGCGTGCGCTGGAGAACAGCTTCGACAACAGCCACTTCAGCTTCGTGCACCGCGCCACCTTCGGCGTGGCCGACCAGCCCAAGCCCAGCAAGTACGAGCTGGTGGAGCAGGAGCACGGCTTCTATGCCGAGACGGTGATCGCCGCCACCAACCCGCCGGCCTTCCACCGCGTCAGCGGCAGCAGCGAGCCGATCACCCAGCGCCACATGCGCAATGCCTACTACCTGCCGTTCTCTCGCCGGCTGGACATCGAATACCCCAGCGGCGTGCGCCACATCATCATCAACTGCTTTACGCCCATCGACGACGGCCACATCCAGCTGGTGCAATGGCTGTTCCGCAACGACACCGAAGCCGACTGCCCCGAGGCGATGCTGGTGGAGTTCGACCACGTGATCACGCGCGAGGACAAGGACATCCTCGAATCCACCGACCCCGACGCGCTGGTGGACACCCGCCGCCGCGGCGTCGAGTACTCGATGGACAGCGACCGCCCGGGCATGCTGATCCGCAAGAAGCTGATGGAACTGCTGGCCCGGCATGGTGAATCCGAGGTGCACCGCGGCACGGCGACAATGCCTGGATGAGTTCCAAGCTGCTGTTCGGTTTCCATGCGGTGGGTGTGCGCCTGAAGACGGCGCCCGCCTCGGTCAGTGAAGTGCATGTCGACGCGTCGCGCCGCGACCAGCGCATGCGCCAGCTGGTCGAGCGCGCGCAAGCCGCCCACGTGCGCGTGGTCGACAGCGACGATGCGCGGCTGACGCAGCTGGCCGGCACGCCGCGGCACCAGGGCGTGGTGGCGCGCGTGACGCCGCTGCCGCAGAGCAACTCGCTGGACGACCTGCTCGACGCGGTGGAGGGCCCGCCACTGCTGCTGGTGCTGGACGGCGTGACCGATCCGCACAACCTGGGCGCCTGCCTGCGCGTGGCCGATGGCGCCGGCGTGCATGCTGTCGTCGCGCCCAAGGACCACGCGGTGGGCCTGAACGCCACCGTGGCCAAGGTGGCCAGCGGCGCGGCCGAGACCGTGCCCTACCTGATGGTCACCAACCTGGCGCGCACGCTCAACGAGCTGAAGGAACGCGACATCCTCGTCGTCGGCACCAGCGACGACGCGCCGATCACCTTGTACGACGCCGACCTGAAGGGCGCAGTGGCCCTGGTGCTGGGCGCCGAAGGCAAGGGCCTGCGCCAGCTGACGCGCAAGACCTGCGATGTGCTGGTGCGCATCCCGATGCATGGCGCGGTGGAAAGCCTGAACGTGTCGGTGGCCAGCGGCGTGTGCCTGTACGAGGCAAGGCGCCAGCGCGGGGGCTGATGGCCGGGGGCGCCATCGCCGCGGTGCAGGCGCTGGCGCAGCGCGCCGCTCGGGTCTGCGTACTCACCGGCGCAGGCATGAGCGCCGAAAGCGGCATAGCCACCTTCCGCGACGCGATGAGCGGCCTGTGGAGCCGCTTCGACCCAGCCGAACTGGCCAGCGAGGAGGGCTTCCGCTCTAACCCGGCGCGCGTTTGGGCCTGGTATGCCGAGCGCAAGCAGGCCGTGCGTGCCGCGTTGCCGAACGCCGGCCACGTGGCGCTGGCCGAGTACGGGCTGCGACGCCCCGGCGTGCTGACGATCGTGACGCAGAACGTGGACGACCTGCACCAGCGCGCCGGGTGGCCGCAGACGATCCGGCTGCACGGTGACATCCTGGCCGACCGGTGGCTGCAGCCGTGCCCCAAGGGGCGCGGTTGCGATGCCGCGATGGCCGCACCCGGCGAGCCGCCGCGCTGCGCCGATTGCGGCAACCTGCTGCGCCCCGGCGTTGTGTGGTTCGGCGAGATGCTGCCCGAAGATGCGATGGCTGCTGCCGAGCAGGCTGCGCGCGCCTGCGGGCTGATGCTGGTGGTCGGCACCTCAGGCGCGGTGTGGCCGGCGGCCGGGTTGGCCGCGGTAGCGCGGCGTGCCGGTGCCAAGGTGGCGATCCTGAATCCGGACACCTCGGAGATCGACGACCAGGCGCATTGGGTGTTGCGGGGGACTGCGGCGACACTGCTGCCGCGGCTGCTGCGTGCGGTTTGAAACGGGTTCGCTGACGAATGAGTGGGCGCCGTGCGCTGCGTCGGTGCTGAGTCCGTGTTCGGTGCGGGCGAGGCTTGGGTGCTTACGGCCGGGTCCGAACCTTCGGGTTGCCGGTCGACTGTCACAAATAGACTGAACACGGTCATGCAGTTGTTCGATTTGCCCGCTCGATAGCGGTCAACCAAAGCGCAGGCTTGCGGTCGGAAACCTGGAGATGAAGTCGACGGGCAGGGAACCCGCAGCCGGCAGGCGCGGTCGTGGGCATACTCGTTTCACACCGGTCGTTTCGACGCTCCTCGTCCTGGTTCAACGGCGCGAGGAATGGCGTGGCGTTCGCGCCGGATGCGCCATTCCCTGGGATTCGTCTGCGACCAGCCGCGGAACGCCCGGGAAAACACTGCTGCGTCTGCGAAGTGCAGCGCCGAAGCGATCTCCACCATTGGAAGTTGTGTGTTCTCCAGGAGTTGCTTCGCCAGCTCGAAGCGGGTTTGACTAACGAGCTGTTGCAGGCTGGTCCCCTCGGCGGTCAGCCGTTTGCGCAGCGTCCGCTCGTGGATGCCGAACAGCAGCGCAACGTTCTCGGCAGACGATGTGCCGCTGAGCACCATCTGGTGCAGCGCACCGCGCACGACCGCGGCGAAGCTCATCGTGCTGCTGGCCCGAGCCTGCTGGATGGCCTGCATGACCAGCTCGCGCAGGTGGGGGTCCGCGCCGGCGATGGCCTGGTCGAGCGATGACGACGCGAACACGATCCCGGAGACCTCGGCATCGAAGCGCACCTGCGGACCGAAGAGACGCCGGTAAGGCCGGGGATCCTTGGGGCGGCCGTGCGAAAACTGCACGTGTGCGGCCTTCCACTCGGGGCCGCAGATCGCCTTCAGCACCCTGTGGCCGATGGCGATGGCCACATCGTAAAGATGCAGGGTGCCCGGCGTCCCGTGTCGATAGACGGAGTAGCCCAGCAGTACAAACGACGCGTCCAGATTGATCAGGATCGGCACGGCGCCCCGATCGTGCAGGTACAGATGCAGCAACAGGGCCCGCAGCGCCTCGCCGACGGTGGCGGAATTGCGCATCAGGTAGCCGATGGCGCCGAGCCCTTCCAGCTCGAAGCGCTCTCCGACCAGCAAGCCGAAGTGCTCACAGCCCGAAGCAGTGGCGGACTCGGCGAGCAAGCGGCCCAGCGCCTCGAAGGCGATCCGGGTGTCCGGATTCCTGAACGCCTGGAGCGGTACCCCCGCCCGTGCGAACGGGCCGCTCGGCACCACCCCGAACTTTTGCAGCACCTCGGGGATCGCGGCCACGGGCCCGATCCGGACCTCGCCGTCGTCGGCCGCGGGCTGGCGGCGCGTCGGGGACGTCTTGGCCGCGGCCTCCGCCCTCACGGTGCGCCGCTTGCGTTGGCGCGCCTCGGTTTCGATCGGGTCGGTGATGAGCGGTGTCGATCTGGCCATCGGGCTCTTTCCAGGCGGTGCTTCGGATTCGGCGAGGCGGAGCCCTGTCTGAGCGGGCCCGCGACGCAGCTGCTGCTTTGCGGGCCACCCACAGGGCCGGATTTGCAAAGTCTGAGTGGGGCGTGTCTGCTAGCCTCGAAAACGCCCCGGATGCCAAGGCCACCCGGAGCATTCTTTCAGCAGGAGACAGGACCATGACCCGACCGTTGCTTCTGGGCGCGATTCTCGCCTTCGCGATCAGCAGCCTGGCTTCGGCCCAAGGCTTCAAGATGACGACGCCCTTCGCCCCGGGGGTTGCCGTGCCGGACCAACTCGAGTCCTCGATCGGCACCTTGAACCTGAACTACGGCTACCCGACGGCCGAGACCGTCGAGAAGATCTACGACAACCTGGACCGCTCGCGGGCGCTGCAGGCCTATCTGCTGGCCATCCCGATCGTCAACCAGGCCGGCATGCGCGACTCGATCCGCAAGTTCGGGCCCGACAACCAGACCAACGTGCTCTGGGAGGACCTGGTCGATGCGAGGACCGTCGAGCTCACGGCGAACGACAACACCATCTACAACTTCATCTGGGTCGACACCCGCCAGGGTCCGCTGGTGGCCGAGATCCCGCCCAAGGTACTGGGCCTGGTCAACGACTTTTGGTACAAGTGGGTGGCCGATGTCGGCCTGACCGGTGCCGACCGCGGCGCGGGCGGCAAGTACCTCATCCTGCCGCCTGGCTACAAGGGCGAGATCCCGTCGGGCTACCACGTCGTGCGGCCCAGCACCTTCGGCAACTGGCTCGTCTTCCGCGCGTTCCTCGTCGACGGCTCGACGAAGCCCGGCGTGGAGTCGGTCAAGAAGAACCTGCGCATCTATCGCCTGGCCGACGTGGCCAACCCGCCGCCGATGAAGTTCGTCAACGCCTCGGGCGTGCCGGCGAACTTCGTCGCTCCGGGCGACTACTCGTTCTGGGGCCTGCTGAACCAGGTCATCCAGGAAGAGCCGCCGGAGGGCTCGGACCCCACGACGCTGGGCCTGTTCGCGTCGATCGGCATCGTCAAGGGCCAGCCCTTCAACCCCGACGAGCGGATGAAGAAGATATTGACTGACGCCGCCAACATCGGCGCGGTGACGGCGCGAAGCATCGCCTTCAAGATCCGCTCGAAGGAAGCCTACTTCTATCCGGACAGCGCGTGGCGGCTGCCCTTCTTCGGTGGCTACCGCTTCGAGGTGGCGCCCGGCGTCAGCAACCTGGACGGCGCGGCCTTCTACTACTACTTCGCCACCGGCGTCACGCCGGCGATGGAGGAGAAGATGGTGGGCCAGGGCTCGCAGTACCCCTGGTCGGTGCAGGACTCGAAGGGCAACCCCTTCGACGGCGGCAAGACCTACAAGTTGCGCCTGCCGCCGAATGTGCCGGTCAAGGACTTCTGGTCGGTGATCGTGTACGACAACCAGACGCGCTCGATGGTGCAGACCGACCAGAAGGCACCCAGCGTCAGCAGCCAGGACAAGCGCGTCAAGACCAATGCGGACGGCTCGGTGGATGTCTTCTTCGGGCCCACTGCGCCGACGGGCATGGAGCACAACTGGGTGCAGACGATTCCGGGTAAGGGCTGGTTCATGATCCTACGCCTCTACGGTCCGCTGGAACCGTGGTTCAACAAGACCTGGAGGCCCGGCGAGATCGAACTGCAACTCTGATCGGCAGTGAAACGCCACCGACGGGCGTCTCGGCGCCCGACTTCCATTCCGTGCGATCCGCGTCTGTCTCGTGCGCACCCTTGAGTGACCGCTTCCATTTGCAGGCAATCTCGGCAAAGGGTCGGTTGCCGGCCTATTTCAACAGCCGCTGACCAGCCCCGGAATGCACGAAGCAGGCCCGCCAGAGACAGGCCTTCGCCGCCGGCTCCTTCCGCTGCAATGCTGCCATTTGCGCCGGAGCGGCCAATGTCAGCAACGGGTGGTACGCATGAACCCACTCAGCAGCAACGAAGCTCGGCCATGAGCCGCCGCCAGCCCCGGCCCGTCCTCACATCCTCCATCGCACGCCTTACAAGGCGCCGAGCCGGTGGCGCCTTGCGGCCCATAGCGCAGGGCCGCGCTAGCATGCCGCCGCCATGTCGACCACACTCGAACGCCCCGTCTCCGCGCCCCCCACGCTGCGCCAGCTGTGGGCCGACCTCGGCCCGCGCTACGCCGCCAACGGCTTTATTGGCTGGCTGTTCGCCGCCACCGCACCGGTGGCCATCATCCTGTCGGTGGGCAGCCAGGGCGGCTTGAATGAAGCGCAGCTCGCCTCCTGGCTGTTCGGCGCCTTCTTCGTCAACGGGCTGATCACCATCGGATTCTGCTGGCTGTACCGCCAGCCGCTGGCCTTCTTCTGGACGATCCCGGGCACCGTGCTCGTCGGCCCGGCACTCACTCACCTGAGCTTCGCCGAGGTGATCGGCGCGTACATCGCCACTGGGCTGCTGGTGCTGGCGCTGGGCGCGTCGGGCTGGGTGCGGCGCGCGATGCAGGCGGTGCCGATGCCCATCGTCATGGGCATGGTGGCGGGGGTGTTCCTGCGCTTCGGGCTGGACCTGGTGCGCGCATTGCACCAGGACCCGGCCATCGCCGGCGCCATGGTCGCGGCCTGGCTGGGCTTGAGCCTGTGGCCGGCGGCGGGACGGCGGCTGCCGCCGCTGATCGGCGCCATGCTGGCCGGCGTGCTGGCCATCGCGCTGCTGGGCCGCTTCGATGCCGCCACGCTGGGCGCGATCGAATTCGCCAAACCATTGCTGACGGCGCCGGCCTGGTCGTGGGCGGCGATGGTCGAGCTGGTGGTGCCGCTCGCCATCACCGTGCTGGTGGTGCAGAACGGGCAGGGCGTGGCCGTGCTTCGAAATGCCGGCCACGAGCCGCCCATCAACGCCATTACCGTGGCCTGCGGCGTGGGCGCGCTGGCCAGCGCGGCAGTGGGTGCCGTCAGCACCTGCCTGACCGGGCCCACTAATGCCATCCTCACGGCGTCGGGCGAGAAGCCGCGCCACTACACCGCCGGCATCGTCACCGGCGTGCTGGCGCTGGGCTTCGGCCTGCTGGCCCCGGCTTTCACGCGGCTCATGCTGCATGCGCCCAAGGCCTTCATCATGGCGCTGGCCGGGCTGGCCATGCTGCGCGTGCTGCAGGCGGCCTTCGTCACCTCGTTCAAGGACCGCTTCACCCTCGGCGCGCTGGTGGCCTTTCTGGTGACTGTCGCCGACCTGGGGCTGTGGAACATCGGCGCGGCCTTCTGGGGGCTGCTGGCCGGCATTGCCGTGTCGTGGCTGCTGGAGCGGGGCGACTGGCGCGCCGGCGCGCGCTGAGCCGCTCAGCCCGGTCGGCTTATCGTCGGGCGTTTCACCCAATCCAAAGGAGAACACCATGAGCTTCGATTTCACCGGCAAGCGCGTGCTCGTCGCCGGCGGCAGCCGTGGCATCGGCCGCGCCATCGCGCTGAACTTCGCCGCCGCCGGCGCCGCGGTGGGCGTGTGCGCTCGCGGCAGTGCGGCGCTGGAAGCGGCGCGTGCCGACATCGCCCGCCATGGCCAGCCGGTGCATGCGATAGCCTGCGACCTGGCCGATGCCGCGTCCATCGCCGCCTGGGTGCCGGCCGCGGCCGAGGCGCTGGGCGGCATCGACGTGCTGGTGAACAACGCCTCGGGCTTCGGCATGGGCGACGACGAGGCCGGCTGGGCCGCCGGGCTGGCAGTGGACGTGATGGCCATGGTGCGCTGCTCGCGTGCCGCGCTGCCTTGGCTGCAGCGTGCCGGTGCCGCGGGCGGGGCCAGCATCATTCACCTGTCGTCGATCTCGGCTTACCGGCCGTCGACGCGCTCGGCCGCCTACGCGGCAGTGAAGGCGGCAATGAACAGCTACACCGGCAGCCAGGCGGCGATGCTGTGCCGCGAGGGCATCCGCGTCAACGCCATCGCGCCCGGCTCGATCGAGTTCGCAGGCGGGGTGTGGGAGCAACGCAAGACGGACAACCCGGCGCTGTACCAGCGCACGCTGGCCAGCATCCCCTTCGGCCGCATGGGCACGCCCGACGAGATTGCCGAGGTGGCGCTGTTCCTGGCCTCGAAGCACGCGCGCTGGATGACCGGTCAGGTGCTCAGCGTCGACGGCGGCCAGCTGCTGGGCGTGTAGCCGCGCTCGGCTGGCTACACTTGCGCGAACCCTTTCGTCGAGAGCCGCGCCATGACCGTCATCGCCATCAACCACCCGCTGGTGCGCCACAAGGTCGGCCTGCTGCGCGAGGACGACATCTCGACCAAGAAGTTCCGCGAGCTGACCAACGAGATCGCCCGGCTGCTGGCCTACGAGGCCACGGCCGATTTCCCGCTGGAGAAGACCACCGTGCAGTGCTGGAGCGGCCCGGTCGAGGTGGAGCAGATCGCTGGGCGCAAGGTGACGGTGGTGCCGATCCTGCGCGCGGGCCTGGGCATGCTGGACGGCGTGCTCGACATGATTCCCAACGCCAAGGTCAGCGTGGTGGGCGTGAGCCGGAACCACGAGACGCTGCAGCCCGAGCAGTACTTCGAGCGCTTCGTCGGCCACCTCGACGAGCGCACCGCGCTGATCATCGACCCGATGCTGGCCACGGCCGGCTCGATGATCGCCACGGTCGACCTGCTCAAGCGCCGCGGCTGCAAGGACATCCGCGCGCTGGTGCTGGTGGCCGCGCCCGAAGGCATCGCCGCGCTGGACAAGGCGCACCCCGACGTGCGCTGCTGGACCGCGGCGATCGACAGCCATCTCAACGAGGTGGGCTACATCATTCCCGGGCTGGGCGATGCCGGGGACAAGATTTTCGGAACGAAGTGAGGACGTGAAACAGTGCCTGCGCACTGTTTCGCGCTGCACGTCGAGCCCGAGCTCTGCGAGGGCGTAGGCACGCGATGTCCGGACCTGCCGACCGGGTCTTCATCAGCTACTCACGTCGCGACTACTACTTTGCCGAGTCGCTGAGCCTGCAGCTGGCGCAGCGCGGCGTGCCGGCCTGGATGGACGTGCTCGAACTGCAGCCCGGCGCGGACTGGGCGCGTTCGCTGTACGAGGCCATCGACAGCTGCGCCGTGTTCGTGCTGGTGGCCTCGCCGGCCGCGCTGACCTCGCCCCACGTGCGCGCCGAATGGCAGCGCGCGCTGGCAAGCGGCCGGCGCGTGCTGCTGCTCGGCTGGCACCGTAGCGTGCGCCTGCCCGCCGAGCTGCAGGGCTGCGAATGGCTGGACTTTCGCGGCCGCTTCGCGCCGGCGCTGGACCGCCTGGTGGCCTTGCTGGGCGCACCGCTGGAGCGCGCACCGCTTGCGGGCGCGCGCCCGGGGCGCATGCCCAGGCTCCCGCCGGCCGTGCTGGCCGTGCTGGCGGCGCTGCTGCTGCCGATTGCCGGCTATGGCTACGGCACGGCGCCGGATATGTCGCTGGACGACTTCCAGGATTTCCTGCCTGGACTGGGCCAGACCGGCGGGGTGACGCTCTTCGTCGTGCTGAGCACCGCGTTCGTCTGGCTGCTTTCGCTCAGCCTGCTGCAGCGGCGCATGGGCATGACGCGGCTGATGCTCTGCCTCGGCTTCGTCGCCGCCCCTTTCGTGCTGGCGGTCGGGAAGCTGCTGCGCCGCGGGCCCGAAGCCCTGTCGCAGCTGCACGAGGGCGTGGGGCAGCGGGTGCTGGAGCACCAACCCTGGGTGGGGCTGCTGGCGCTGCTGCCGTTGCTGGTCATGGCCTGGATCGTGTGGGCCAGACCGCTCGGACTGCTGCACTGGATGCCCACCGGCAAGGGCTGGGAACGCCAGCGCCGCCCGGGGCCTGCGCTGCGGCCCAGCGCGGCCACTCCGGCCCATGCGCTGGCGGCGGTGCGCCGCTACCGGCTGCTGCACGACGCGGCCGATGCGCCGCTGGCCGACAGCCTGCGCTCGTTGCTGGCGCGCCAGGGCGCGGTGGAGGAGACGGGCCCTGCAGCGCAGCCGGTGCTGCTTCTGAGCAACCGGACCGGGCGCGACTGGCTGTCGCGGCAGGACGGCCTGGCCGCCGACGCGTCGTTGCTGGTGGTGGTCGGCACCGCGATCGGGCTGCCGCCGAGCTTGGACTGGTTGTGGCGGCGGCAGTGGATCGACCTGCGCCGTGGCGCATTGCCGCCGTCATCGGCCACCGCCGCCTTGCCTGCGCTGCCCGAAGCGGTGACGCAGGTTCGGCTGCCGGCGGCGGTGGCACGATTGCATGCGCTGCTGTGCGCGTTCGCGGTGCTGCTGGGCCTGCTCGGCTACATGCTGACCCCGCAGTCGTTGCGTGACGCGGAGCAAGCCTCGCCCGCTAACGTGGCCGGTGCGCTGCTGTGCGTGGTCATCGCCTGGTGCGCGCGCGGTCTGCTGCGCCGCGAACTGGCGGCCCCGCGGCTGCGTCGCTGGCTGACGGCTGCGCTGGCCGCCGGTTTGCTGTTCGCCCTGCTGGCGCCTTGGACCGAGGGCTTGCCCGGCGATGCGCGAGCGGCCGGCGCCGCCGGTGCTCTGGCCGCGGCGCTGGTTGCCGCAGCTGCCTGGCGCGCGTGGCGGCAAGCCCAGAGCTGGCTGCCGCTGGCCGTGCCCCTGCTGCCGGCGGCGCAGCGCCTGGCTCCTCCCGCCGACTGGCGCACCACGCTCACGGTGATCGGCTTCATCTTCGTCTGGGAGCTGCCGGTGCAGCTGTTCGCTCCGCACTTGCTGGGGCCCTGAGCCGGCGCGCCTCGCGGGTATGCGCCACCCGATGTGCATCGCGCTGATAGAGTTCGTCGCCGGCGGGTTGCCGCGCGCCGCAGGAAGCGTTAGCCATCGATGAAGACTCCCCGGTTCATCCAGTTGCATCAGGCCGATGGTGCCGCGCTGGCCGAGGAGGCCGCCGCCGGGCTGAAGGCCCGGCCTGCACGGCTGTCGCCGAAGTTCTTCTACGACCCGCTGGGCTCGTGCCTGTTCGATGCCATCACCGAGCTCGAGGCGTACTACCCCACACGCACCGAGGCCGCGATCTTTGCAGCACACGGGCCGGCCATCGCTGCGGCGGCGCAGGCGCTGGCCGGCGCAGCGCCGGTGCTGGTGGACCTTGGTGCCGGCAACTGCGCCAAGGCGGCGGGGCTGTTCCCCTTGCTCGAACCGCGGCGCTACGTGGCCGTGGACATCTCGGTGCAGTTCCTGCGACAGGCGCTGCAGCAACTGCAGCGCGAACACCCGGCCATGGATCTGGTGGGCGTGGGCCTGGATTTCTCCGCCCGGCTGGCACTGCCGGCCGAGGCCTGCAGCGGCCCGGCGCTGGTCTTCTATCCGGGCTCGAGCATCGGCAACTTCGCGCCCGATGCAGCCTTGAGGCTGCTGCGGCAGGCGCGGGACGTGGCGGCAGGCGGTGCGCTGCTGATCGGCGCGGACCTGGTCAAGCCCGCCGGGCTGCTGCAGCAGGCCTACGACGACGACCTGGGCGTGACCGCGGCCTTCAACCTGAACCTGCTGAAACACCTGAACCGGCTGCTCGGTGCCGATTTCGACGTGCGCGAATGGCGCCACGTGGCGCTGTTCGATGCGGCGCAGTCGCGCATCGAAATGCATCTCGAGGCGCGCCGCGCGCTGACGGTGCGCTGGCCAGGGGACGAGCGTTCGTTTGCGGCCGGCGAGCGCATGCACACCGAGAATTCGTACAAATGGTTGGCCGCAGACTTCCATGCGCTGCTGCGCGACGCCGGCTTCAGCACGGTGCAGCGCTGGACCGACACGCAGGGCTGGTTCGGCGTGTTCCTGGCCGGCGGCTGAGGGCCAGCCCCGCGGCAATGGAGATATGCTGCGGTCGCCGTTGTACCCTGGACACCCTTCGATGAATGCACCCGAGATACCCACGGAACCGCGTCTGACCTCGCTGTCGCACGGTGGTGGTTGTGGCTGCAAGATCGCGCCGGGCTTGCTCAGCGAAATCCTCAAGGGCACGGCCACGATGCCCATCCCCAAGGAGTTGCTGGTCGGCATCGAGACGTCGGACGACGCCGCGGTCTACCACCTCAACGACGAGCAGGCGCTGGTCGCCACCACCGATTTCTTCATGCCCATCGTCGACGACCCCTTCGACTTCGGGCGCATCGCCGCCACCAATGCCCTCAGCGACGTCTATGCGATGGGCGGACGCCCGATCCTGGCGTTGGCGCTGGTGGGCATGCCGATCAACGTGCTGTCCACCGCCACCATCGGCAAGGTGCTGGAAGGGGGCGCCGCGGTGTGCCGCAGCGCAGGCATTCCCATTGCCGGTGGCCATTCCATCGACTCCGTCGAGGCCATCTACGGCCTGGTGGCGCTGGGCCTCGTGCACCCGAAGCGTGTCAAGCGCAACGCCGATGCGCGGCCGGGGGACCTGCTCGTTCTAGGCAAGCCGCTGGGCGTGGGCGTGATGAGCGCGGCGCTCAAGAAGGGCGAGCTCGGCGCGGCCGGCTATGCGCAGATGATCGCCAGCACGACGCGCCTCAACACTCCAGGCCCAGACCTGGCCGAACTGCCGGGCGTGCACGCGCTGACCGACGTCACCGGCTTCGGCCTGGCCGGCCACGCGCTGGAGATGGCGCGTGGCGCGCGCTGCGAAGTGCAACTCTACTGGACCAGCGTGCCGCTGCTGCCGGGCGTGAAGGCGCTGGCGGCGCAGGGCTTCGTCACCGGTGCATCGGGGCGCAACTGGGCCGGCTATGGCGCCGAAGTCCTGCTGCCCGAGGGCTTCGCGGCCGAGGACAGGGCGCTGCTCACCGACCCGCAGACCAGCGGCGGCTTGCTGGTCGCCTGCGACCCGAATGCGCTGGACGCCGTGCGCGCGGTGTTTGCGCATCATGGCTTCGAGCATGCGGCCGTGGTCGGCCGCATGGCCGCTGCCGACGGCGTCCCGCGCCTGCGCGTGGCCTGACACGCCTTCGCGGCCGAGCGCGCGGTGTTCCCTACAGCAGCGCATCGGGCACGATCGGCGCAAGGAGGAAGAGCTTGATGCGCAGCCACAGCGAGACCTCGGGCTCGTCGGCGTGCATCACTTCCTGGTCGGCTTCGATGCCCGCCCAGCTCAGGCTGCCGTCAGGCTTGCGGGTCACGCGATAGGCGCTTTGCAGCCGGTCCAGGTCGATGATGCGCAGCATCTCGCGTGCCAGCTGCGGGCTTGCGATGACGGCACCCAGCTCGGTGTTGATGGTGGCCGAACGCGGGTCCAGGTTCATCGAGCCGATGAACACCGTCGATCGGTCGACCACCGCCACCTTCGAATGCAGGCGGCCGGGCGAAGCGCCGAACAGTTTGTGGCGCGCGTTGTTCTTGGTGCGGGTGCTGCTGATCTCGTACAGCTCCATGCCCAGGTCGAACATCTCCTCGCGATAGCGGCGGTAGCCCAGGTGCACCACCGGCTCGTCGGTTGGACCCAGGGAATTGGTCATCGCCACCAGGTGCACCTTGCGCTGCGCCAGTTGGTGCAGCATCTTCATGCCGTCCGGCTCGGGCACCAGGTACGGTGAGGTGACGACCAGTTCGGTCGGCGCCTTGCCCAGCGCCTCGAAGACGTTGTAGGTGACGCTGGTCTCCATCAGTTCGCCGCCGGCTTCACCCTCGAAGGGCTTGTCGGGATGGTCGGCGAACACGTAGGCATAACACCAGACCAGGCCCAGGCGACCGTCCTCCAGGTCCTCGCGCAGCGGGCCGTAGCCGAGCAGGTCGCTGGGCGGCAGCGGCAGGGGTGGGAGGGTGGTCGCCGGGCCGGTCAGTTCGTCGAAACGGCGGCGCTGCTCCTGCGGATCGACCTGCGACGCGACGATGGTTTGCAGCGGGTACACCGCCGGGCTGTTCCGGTAGCGGTCGAACAAGGCCTGGAACGGTGGCACGACGAAGCCGACGGCAAAGGCGTCGACGTCGATGAAGTTCTCGGCTGCGCCGCGCAGGAAGTATTCGTTGGCGATGTTGCGCCCGCCGAATACCGCCATGGCACCGTCGGCAATGAACAGGTTGTTGTGCATGCGGTGGTTGACGCGTTTCCAGTCGCCCACCGCCGACACGAAGCGCGTGGCATGACCGCCGTCACGCCGCACGACGACCGGATTGAAGAGGCGCACCTCGACGTTCGCGTGTGCGGCGAAGGCCAGCAGCAGTTCGTCCTGCCCGATGGGGTACCAGTCATCGACCAGCAGCCGAACGCGCACGCCGCGCAGCGCCGCGTCGCGCAGCGCCCGCAGCAGCCAGCGGCCGGTCGCGTCGTGCTCGAAGTGGTAGTACTGCACGTCCAGCGATACCTCGGCACGACGAGCCAGTTCCACCCGGGTGTCCAACGCATAGCTGCCCAGCGGCATCAGGCGGAAGCCGGAATGCAGCGGGTCGGGCCGATAGGCGCCGGCGATGCGGCCCAGGCTGGTCTGCGTGGACAGTTCGATGGCTTCGGTGAAGCGGGCCTGCCGGTCCACCTTCGGCAGGCTGGTGCAGGCCGATAGCCACCCGGCGAGCAGGGACGCCAGCAGGGCGTGAGCCAGCCGGAAAGGCCGGCGAGCAAGGGTATGGCGCAGGGTCATCCTTGGCTTCAGTCTGCGCAGCGGGCCAAGGCCATACAACGAAGCTTGCCGGCAGGCGCGACCAGCTCCCGCTACGATGGAGGGGCAGTCACTTCCCGGTCCCGATGATGCAACCCTGGCACAGCCGATTCTGGTCGGACCACACCAGTGAACAGTTCACTAGGCTGCCGCGCGAGCAGCTGATTGCGGTGCTGCCGGTGGGCGCAGTCGAGCAGCACGGCCCGCACATGCCGATCTGCACCGACCACGCCACCATCGACGGTGTGGTGGCGGCGACGGTGCCCAAGCTGCCGGACGACCTGCCGGTGCTGTTCCTGCCGACGCTGGCCTATGGAAAGAGCAACGAGCATTCGCGCTACCCGGGCACCATCACGCTGTCGGCGACCACGCTGATGCAGATGTGGATGGAGATCGGCGCCAGCGTCGCCCGCGCCGGCGTGCGCAAGTTCGTGCTCTTCAACGCCCACGGCGGGCAGATGAACGCGATGGACATCGTCATCCGCGACCTGCGCGAACAGCATGGCCTGATGGCGGTGTCGGCCCACTGGTACACGCTGGGCCTGCCGCCGGGCCTGTTCGATGAGCACGAGCTGCGCCACGGCATCCATGCCGGTGACCTGGAGACCTCGGTGATGCTGGCGCTGAAGCCGCAGACCGTGCACATGGACAAGGCGCAGCATTTCCGCTCGCTGACCGAGACGCTGGCCGAGGAGAACCGCTTCCTGTCGATCACGCCCAGCGGCAAGCTGGGCTGGCAGACGCAGGACCTGAACCCTGCCGGCGCCTGCGGCGACGCCACGCGGGCCACGGCCGACAAGGGCAGGCTGGTGCTGGATTACGTCAGCGACCGCTTCATCGAACTGCTGGGCGAGGTGCACCGCTTCGACCTGAAGCGGCTGGACAATTCGCCGGCCTGGCAGTAGCGCCTCAGGCGTCGCCGACGCGCCGCTCCAGGTGCGAAAGCGCCTCCTGGACCTGGTCGACCAGCACCAGGCACAGGTCGCCGGGCTGCAGCCGTTCGAGCGCGGTGTCGATGGCGGCAAACTCGCCGCGGACCTCGTCGATGCGCGTGGTGCGTGACGCGCCTTGCAGGCCCTGGCGCAGCAGCGCCATCACCTCGCCGTCGGCGCGGCCACGCTGGGCTGCATCCTGGTAGAGGATCACCTCGTCGAAGGCGGCGCCCAGGATCACGGTCTGTTCGCGCAGGTCTTTGTCGCGGCGGTCGCCCGCGCCACTGATCACCACCGACCGGCGCTTGCCTGGCATGGCTTCGACCGCCCGCACCAGCGCACGCATGGCATCCGGGTTGTGGCCGTAGTCGGCGATCAGCGTCGCGCCCTTGTAGTCCATTACGTTGAAGCGCCCGGGAGCGGTGGAGGCATCGTTGACGAAACTTGCGAGGCCACGGCGCACCGAGTCCCAGTCCAGCCCCACGCCCCAGGCGGCACCCACGGCCGCCATGGCGTTTTCCAGCTGGAAGGCGATGGTGCCACCGCGTGTCAGAGGGATCTCGGCCAGCGCCAGCCGCTCGCGCCATGAACCCTGCGCTGCGACGATGGCGTTGCCTTCGACATAGACGACGCGTCGCCCCTGGGCACGGTGGGTGGCCATGACGGGGTGCTGTCGGTCGGCCGCGAAGAAGCAGACCTGGCCCGGGCAGGTCGCGGCCATCGCCGCGACGATCGGGTCGGTGGCATTGAGCACCGCATGGCCACCCGGTGCCACGTTCTGCACGATCACGCGCTTGAGCACCGCCAGGTCCTCGACGGTGGTGATGAAGTTCAGGCCGAGGTGATCGCCTTCGCCGATGTTCGTGACCACCGCCACCGAACAGCGGTCGAAACCCAGGCCTTCGCGCAGGATGCCGCCGCGCGCCGTCTCGAACACCGCCGCGTCCACATCGGGGTGGGCCAACACGTTGCGCGCGCTGCGCGGGCCGCTGCAGTCGCCGCTGTCGATCTGTCGGCCCTGCACATAGGCACCGTCGGTGTTGGTCATGCCCACGCGCAGGCCGGCAGTGGCCATCAGGTGCGCCACCAGCCGCGTCACCGTGGTCTTGCCGTTGGTGCCGGTGACGGCCACCACCGGCACACGGCCGTCTTCGCCGGGGCCATAGAGGTGGCCGATGATGGCCTCGCCCACCGGCCGGCCCTTGCCGTAGGACGGCGTCAGGTGCATGCGCAGCCCGGGCGCGGCATTGACCTCGACCACACCGCCGCGCTGCTCTTCCAGCGGGCGAAGCACGCTTTCGCAGACCACGTCCACGCCGCAGATGTGCAGGCCCACCATCTGCGCGGCCGCCACCGCGCGCGCCGCCACCTCGGGATGCACGTCGTCGGTGACGTCGGTGGCGGTGCCGCCGGTGCTCAGGTTGGCGTTGTGGCGCAGCATCACGCGCCGGCCCTTGGCCGGCACCGAGCCCGGCTCCAGCCCCTGCACGCGCAGCCTGGAGATCGCGATGTCGTCCAGCCGCACGCGTGTCAGCGAGGTGGCGTGTCCGTCGCCACGCCGCGGGTCGGCATTGATGCGTTCGACCAGTTCGCTCACGCTCAGCACCCCGTCGCCGATGACCAGCGGCGGGTCGCGCCGTGCCGCGGCGACGAGCTTCTTGCCCACCACCAGCAGGCGGAAATCGCCGCCGGCCAGGTACTTCTCGATCATCACCGTGCCGATGGCCGAGGCCGCATGGAAGGCCGCATCCAGATGCTCTCGGGTGACGACATTGACCGTCACGCCCTTGCCCTGGTTGCCATCCTGCGGCTTGACCACCACCGGCAGGCCGATCTGCTGGGCCACGGCCCAGGCATCGTCGGCGTCGCGCACCGGCCGGCCGATGGGCACCGGTACGCCGGCAGCCTGCAGCAGCGCCTTCGTCAGGTGCTTGTCCTGGGCGACGCTTTCGGCCACGGCACTGGTGGTGTCCACCTCGGCCGCCTGGATACGGCGCTGTGTCGCGCCCCAGCCGAACTGCACCAGGCTGCCGTCGGTAAGGCGCCGGTACGGAATGCCGCGCGCAATGGCGGCATTGACGATCGATCCGGTGGAGGGCCCGAGGCGCAGGTCTTCGTCGATCTCGCGCAGTCGCGTCACGGCGGCGGTAGCGTCGAAGGCACCGCCTTCGGCGGCAGCGGCGATCAGATCGCGGGCCAGTTCCAGCGCCAGCCGGCCGACCTGTTCCTCGCTGTATTCGACCACCACCTGGTAGGTGCCGGCCTCGCCGGTCGCGGAAGTGCGGCTGTAGGTCACCGGGCAGCCGGCCTGGGCCTGCAGCGTCAGTGCCGAGAGTTCCAGCACCTGTGCCATCGACAGCGGGCCTTCGTCGATGGGCCAGGATTCGGCGATGGCCGGGAACAGCGTGCGCAAGCGCGGCTCGAACGCCGCCAGCCGCCGGATGTCGCGCTCGTCTTCGGAACAGCGCACGATGGCTTCGATGGCCGTGTGCCGGCTCCACAGGTTGGGCCCGCGCAGCGCGCGGATGCGGGACAGCTCCATCAGTCGGCCGCCTTTCTGTCGTCGATCGCCGCATGGGGCGTGCTGGCTCGGGTGGTCACCGGCACCGGCCCAAAGGTCTGTACGCCGGCGGTGATCAGGTCGGCCACGACGCCCATTGCCCAGGCGGCGGCAACGGCGGCGAGCAGCGCCTCCGGCGCCAGGGTCTCGGCCTGCGCCGACAGCGGCGCCAGGCGCGGCAGCACGGTTTCGGCCGGGCCTTCAGCGAGCACGCAGTCCCCGTCGCGCAGGAACACCGCACGTTCACCGGCAGCGCGCCGCGCCAGCAGCGCCGGCGCGTGTTCGTCCAGCGCATACACCACCACGCCGCCGTCGCACAGCCGCGCCAGCGCGGCAATCCGCTCGTCGCCGGCATTCAGCACCGCCACGCCATCGGCGAGAACCACGTCCACCTGGGTGCGAAGCACCTTCAGCATCTGGTCGGCATCGTGCACGTCGTGCTCGGCCAGCGCGTCAATGCCGTCCAGGTCGGTCACGATGCCTATCGTGCAGCGGTCGTAGGCTAGCCCGTCGTTCAGGATGGCGGCCGCGTCGTTCTCGAAGACCGCGGCCTCGACATTGCGGTTGATCAGCAGTCGTCGGCCGGCGTCCCAATGGGTGCAGTCTCCAGCCTCCACCAGGCGGCGGTCCAGGTACAGCCCGTCGCGGCAGGCCAGTCCGACATGGCGACCGCCGAGTTGCATTACCCAGGCCACCAGCCTCGCGATCTGGGTGGTGTGGCGCGACCCAGCCACGCCGACGATCGGAATGCGGCCGCTGTCCTCGGGGTCGGGGAACAGGTGGTCGACAATGGCTCGGCCCACCGGTTGCGGTGCGCCTTCGGCCGGGCGCAGGTGCATCAGGAGCCCCGGGCCGGCATTGACCTCTACCACCGCGGCACCCTGCTCGAGCAGTGGCTTGGCAATGTCCTCGGCCACCACATCGATGCCGGCGATGTCCAGGCCGACGGTGCGCGCAGCCAAGGCCACCAGGTGGGCGGCCTCCGGATGGACCTGGTCGGTGCAGTCGACGGCGACATTGCCGTTGCGCTGGATCAGCACGCGGCGGCCGGCAGCCGGCACGCTGTCGGCCGTCAGTCCCAGGCGCTGCAGGTCGGCACGCACCACGTCGTCCTCATCGATGCTGATGCGATTCAACGGGAAGTCCTCGGTCGTGCCTCGACGCGGGTCGGTGTTCAGCTGGGCGTCGATCAGTTCGCGCACGCTGCTGCGGCCGTCGCCGGTGACCCACGCGGCCTCGCCTCGGGCGGCGGCCACCACCTTGCCACCGACGACCAGCAGCCGGTGTTCGTCGCCGCGCACATGGCGCTCGACGATCACTTCGCTGCCGTGCTGGTCGGCCAGCACCCAGGCGGCTTCCACCTCGGCCTGGGTATTCAGGTCCAGCGAGACGCCGCGGCCATGGTTGCCGTCGGTCGGCTTGACCACCACCGGCAGCCCGATGTCCTGCGCCGCCTCCCAGGCCTGCGCCGCGCTCGCGGCGACCTGGCCTTCGGGCACCGGAACGCCCACCGCGCGCAGCAGGCGCTTGGTCAGGTCCTTCTCGCTGGCGATGCCTTCGGCGATGGCACTGGTCAGGTCGGTCACGGCGGTCCAGATGCGGCGCTGCCGACGGCCATGGCCCAGCTGCACCAGGTTGCCGTCGTTCAGACGGATGTGCGGGATGCGCCGGTCGGTGGCCGCGGCGACGATGGCCGCCGTGCTGGGGCCGAGGTAGCAGTCGTCGATGGTCTCGCGCACGGCGCTCACCGCCGCCTGCACGTCGAAGGGCTCGTCGTTGATGGCGCACATCAGCAGCCGGTGCCCCTGGGCCAGCGCGGTGCGGGCGACCTGTTCGTCGCGGGCGCGGAAGACCATGCGGTAGACGCCGGGCTGGTTGGTGCTGCGGGTCTGGCCGAAGCCGGTGGGCATACCAGCCAGGTTCAGCAGTTCGATGACCACGTGCTCCAGCACGTGGCCGCACCATGTGCCTTCCTGCAGCCTTTGCATGAAGCCGCCGCGCTCGCCGACGCCGCAGTGGTGCTCGGCCAGCGCCGGCAGCCAGGCGCAAAGCCGCTCGGTCATGCCGGGCAAGGTGTTGGAGGGATGGCCCTCCAACTCGCCCAGGTCCAGCCACGTTTCCAGCGCCGGGCGGTAGGTCCACAGGTTGGGGCCGCGCAGGTACCGGATGCGCAGCAGTCGGATCTCGTTCTTCTTGTTCATCGCTGGGGGAGGCCAGACGGACCGGTGCGGACGCTTGGAGGAGAATCGCGCCGCCCGACCACCGCGCGCGCACTGGCTGCGGCACTGCCTTCGACTTCAATCTCCATGTCCAACCCCTCTGTCGTTCCTGTGGTGTCGGCCGACCCTCTGGACGCAGTGCGCGATGCGCTGCAGGCGGAGCTGGCTCCCGGGGAGAACGTGCTGGCTGCCGTTTCGGTTGACCTCGACGACGCACTGAATTTTGCCAGCGGAACGCTGGCGCTGACCGATCGGCGGTTGCTGGCGCTCGGGCCTGGCGGCGGTTGGCGTGGCTGGGCGCTGGCGCCGCAGCTGCAGCTGCGGCATGCCGACCATGCGGGGGTCGGCAGTCTGGAGCTGTGCGACCGCCAGCGCCGACTGGCGCGCTGGCGTTTCACGCTGGCGGCCAACACCCATGCACTGAAGCTGTTGGCAGCCTTCGAGCGCCAGCAGGCCCGGCATGCCGGCCAGGCGGCCGACGAAGCCGAACCGGCCGAGGACGACGGCCTGGCCGCGCGCGACTTGCAGGATTCGCCCTCCACCTGGGTGCTGCTGCGCTTGGGCCGCTTTGCGCGACCGTACCGCAGCCAGCTGATCCTGGGCTTCGTGCTGACGCTGGCGGCCACCGCTGCGACGCTGGTGCCACCGTACCTGACGATCCCCTTGATGGACAAGGTGCTGATCCCGTTCCAGGGCGGGCAACGCATCGATCCACAGTACGTCATGCTGCTGCTGTCCGGGCTGCTGGGCTCCGCGCTGCTTGCCTGGGGCCTGAGCTGGGCGCGCACCTGGCTGCTGGCGCTGGTGTCCGAACGCATCGCTGCCGACCTGCGCACCGCCGCCTTCGAGCACCTGCTGTCCTTGAGCCTGGACTATTTCGGCGCCAAGCGTACCGGCGACCTGATGGCGCGCATCGGTTCGGAGACCGACCGCATCTCGGTCTTCCTGTCGCTGCACGCGCTGGATTTCGCCACCGACGTGCTGATGATCGGCATGACGGCGGTGATCCTGTTCTCCATCGATCCCTGGCTGGCACTGGTGACGCTGGTGCCGCTGCCCTTCATTGCCTGGATGATCCACCTGGTGCGCGACCGGCTGCGCACCGGCTTCGAGAAGATCGACCGCGTCTGGAGCGACGTGACCAGCGTGCTGGCCGACACCATCCCAGGCATCCGCGTGGTCAAGGCCTTCGCACAGGAGGAGCGCGAGGCGGCGCGCTTCAAGGAGGCCAACCGGCTGAACCTGGCCGTGAACGACAAGCTCAACAAGACCTGGAGCCTGTTCTCGCCGACGGTGTCGCTGCTGACGGACATCGGGCTGCTCGTGGTCTGGGCCTTCGGCATCTGGCAGGTCAGCCGCGGGCGCATCACCGTGGGCGTGCTGATCGCCTTCATCGCCTACATCGGGCGCTTCTACACCCGGCTGGACTCGATGAGCCGCATCGTCAGCGTCACGCAGAAGGCGGCGGCTGGCGCCAAGCGCATCTTCGACATCCTGGACCATTCCAGCAACGTCCCCGAGCCGGTAACTCCAGTGCCGATCGAGCGGCTGCAAGGTCGCATCCAGTTGCGCGGCGTGGGCTTCCGCTATGGCAGCCGCAGCGTCATCCGCGGTCTCGACCTCGACATTCACCCGGGCGAGATGATCGGCCTGGTCGGCCACAGCGGATCGGGCAAGAGCACGCTGGTCAACCTGATCTGCCGCTTCTACGACGTCACCGACGGTGCCGTCCTGATCGACGGCACTGACGTGCGCCGCTTCGGCGTGGCCGACTACCGGCGCCATATCGGCCTGGTGCTGCAGGAGCCCTTCCTGTTCTTCGGCACGGTGGCCGAGAACATCGCCTACGGCAAGCCGGGCGCCACCCGCGCCGAGATCGTCGCCGCGGCGCGCGCCGCGCATTCGCACGAGTTCATCCTGCGCTTGCCACAGGGCTATGACAGCCTGGTCGGCGAGCGCGGCCAGGGCCTGTCCGGCGGCGAGCGACAGCGCATCTCCATCGCGCGGGCGCTGCTCATCGACCCGAAGATCCTGATCCTGGACGAGGCCACCTCCGCGGTGGACACCGAGACCGAGAAGGAGATCCAGAGGGCCCTGGACAACCTGGTGCAGGGGCGCACGACCATAGCCATCGCGCACCGGCTGTCGACGCTGCGCAAGGCCGACCGGCTGGTGGTGATGGACCGCGGTCGGGTCGTCGAGGTCGGACCGCACGACGAGCTGATCGAGCGCAAAGGCGCCTACTGGCGGCTGTACGAGGCGCAGGCACGCCGCGTGGACGGCAGCGACCTGGGCGAGGAGGGCGGCGAACCGCTGATCGCCGCACAGGTGGCCGCGGTGGCCAGCACCCATGCAGTGGTGCACGGTGGGGGAGCGTCTTGAGTTTCCGGCTGCAACGCGACGACTTCGGCCGCCTGGTGTTCACCGGCGCTGACGGCGTGACGCATGTGGGTGTGGTGCCGGTGCGCGCCTTTCCCTTCGCGGCGCCCGGTGAGGGGTTGTCGTTGCTCAGCGCGGAGGGTCATGAACTGGCCTGGGTCGAGCGGCTCGACGATGTGCCGGCGGACGGGCGCGAGCGGATCGAGGAGGCGCTGGCCGAGCGCGAGTTCGTGCCCGAGATCCACCGGCTGCTGGCCGTGAGCAGCTTCTCCACGCCCAGCACCTGGAGCGTCGAGACCGACCGCGGCCCGACGCGCTTCGTGCTGCGCGGCGAGGAAGACATCCGACGCATCGGTCGCACAATGCTGCTGATCGCGGACAGCCAGGGCTTGCACTTCGTGGTGCGCGACCTTTTGGCACTGGACCGCCATTCCCGGCGCCTTCTTGAACGATTTCTATAGGTTGCAACTGGCCGTCAGCTTGGGATCTCCGCCGGGCGAATTCGACCGAGGTGGCCATGACGGGCGCAGATTGCCCCCGCACAAAGGCGGAGTGCATTGCATTCAGGTCTGCAGGGCCAGCGCACCGACCATCGCGCCGGTCGCGACCAGCCAGATCGGGCTGATCCTCGTGGATACCAGCATCACCACGGTGAACGGTACCAGCAGCATGGCGCCAAGGCTTTGGCGCACGGGCTCGGTGAGAATCCAGCCGGTGGCCAGCAGCAGGCCCAGTGTCAGCGGAGCCAGCCCGGCGGTGAACGCGCGCATGCCACGCGAATCGCGCCGCTCGTCGCCAAATCGTGTCGACGGTCAGGGCCAGTGTGGCCGAGGGCAGCAGGCTGCCCGCCAGCGTGGCGACAACGCCGGCCAGGCCGGCAATGTTCCAGCCGACCACGGCCACGAACAGCACGTTCGGACCGGGCGCGGCTTGTGCGATCGCCACTGAACTGGTGAACTGGGCGTCGCTGAGCCAGCCATGCTCGCCGACGACGTAGCGCTGCATGTCCGGTGCGGTCGTGATGGCGCCTCCAATGGCCAGGAGTGACAGCATGCCGAAGTGCAGGAAGAGCTGCAGCAGCACGCCGCTGTCCAGCCCGTGGGCACCGAAGATCAAACTGTTCACTGGCGGATCCGGATCCAGGCCGTGACGACCGACACGCTGCCCAGGCCCAGCACCACGCCCACCATCGGCCAGCGCAGCACCCCTATGGCCAGCAGCGTGAGCAGCGCGAACAGCGAGCAGGTCTTCCAGCCCATTGGATTGCTGCGCAGTGTGCCCACCAGCTTCAGCGCGGTGGCGATCACCAGGCCTGCCGCCACGGCGCCCATGCCGCGCAATGCGCCAGCGACCATCGGCTCAGACATGGTCTCGCGGTACAGCGCGGCCAGCAGCAGCACGATCAGCAGTGGCGCGCACATCAGCCCGGCCAGCGCCGCCAGCGCGCCGCGCCAGCCGTGGAAGCGGTCGCCGATCATCAGTGCCATGTTGACGATGTTCGGTCCTGGCAGCACTTGGCCGAGCGATAGCACTTCCAGGAACTCCGAGGTCGTCAGCCACCGCTGGCGTTCCACCAACTCGCGCTGCGCCACAGCCAGCACGCCGCCGAAGCCCTGCAGGGCCAGGCGGTTGAAGACACGGAACACTTCCGTTGCGCTGCACGGTCGGCGCAACCCCTCGCCATCGCCTGGTAAGGGCTCAGACATGCGTGCTGCTTGACATCCGCCTCGTCGCCCACAAGCTGGTGGCCAGCGACGCCAACATCCAGGCCAGGGCCACCCAACTCAATCCGCCGTAGCCGGCGGTCGAGATCATGGCACCGCCGCTGGCAGATCCGGCAAAGTGGCCCAAGTACATGGCCGACGAGTTCAGTGATATCAGGGCCGTGGCCAGTGCGGGTGCGGCCAGCGCCAACCGAGCCTGCTGCGCCGAGTTGGATGCAAAACAGCCCAGCGCCCATGGCGCGGTGACCAGCAAGGCACTTGAGAAGCCAATCGCCAGTGGCCAGCTCAGCAGTGAAATGGCCATGCTGGCCAGTGTCAAGGCGACCGCCGTGGATGCCCCGATGCGGTCGATCAGGCGGGTCAGCAGCACGTTGCCCACGAGGCCGAGCGCGCCAAACCACAGAAACAGCAGACTGATCTCGGCTGCGCTCGCACCCAGCACCTGGCTGTAGTACGGCGCGAAGTAGCTGAAGAGCGTGAACTGTCCTGCGCTGCTCATCGCCGTCACTGCCACGACCGCCATCAGTGCAGGGTGGGTGAAAACGGCGCGCCAATCCGACATCGAAAGCGGCATCGGACGGATGCCGCCCGGCAGCGCATGCCATACCGCAGCGGCCGCGCTCAGCGCAAGAACAGCCACGCCGACAAAGGACCAGCGCCAACCCCAGGTCTCACCGATGTAGGCCGACAGGGGCATGCCGATCACCGAAGCCAACGCCCAGCCCAGGAAAATGAAGGTGATGGCTCGGCCGCGCTCCTGGGGTGGCGTGAGCGCGCTGACGGCCGAGGCAGCCTGCGGCGTGAACGCTGCGGCGCCCAGCATGCATAGACAGCGCACAGGCAGCAGCGCGGCATAACTGTCCATCATTGCGCACAGGAGATGCCCGGCCGAAAACCACAGCAGTGCCAGCACCAGCAGGCGGCGCCGATCCCAGCCACTCAGCAAGGCAGCAAGCACTGGCGAGCCAAACGCCATCACCACGGCTGCCGCACCAATCAACTGGCCGCCCAGGGCCACCGACACATTCAATGACCGCACGACGTCGTTCAGCACACCGGCGGTGACCATTACGCCGCAGCCAATGGCGAAGTTGCCGGCCAGCAGCGCCCATCGGGGCGTGATCAGGCTGGCGGTCGCGCTCAGCGAAGCACCTTCAGCGCATCGGGGTTCATGATGTTCGTGGGTTCCTTGTTGACGAAGTTCACCACGTTGTCGAAGGCGGCGCTGAAGTACAGCTCGTAGCTGTCCTGCTCGACATAGCCGATGTGCGGCGTGCACACCGCGTTCTCCAGGCGCAACAAGGGGTGTCCCTGCAGGATCGGTTCGCTTTCGAACACATCGATGGCCGCCATGCCGGGGCGGCCGCGGTTCAGCGCCGAAACCAAGGCGTGCTCTTCCACGAGTTCGGCCCGCGAGGTGTTGACGAACAGCGCGGTAGGCTTCATGCGCGACAGGTCCTCCAGTTTGACGATGCCCTGGGTGCGCTCGCTCAGCCGCAAATGCACGCTGAGTACGTCGCTGCTCTCGAAGAACGCCGAGCACGAGGCGGCGGCCTCGTGGCCGTCGGCCACCGCCTTCGCGCGCGCCGATTCGCTGCCCCAGACGTCGACCTGCATGCCGAAGGCGCGGCCGTAGCCGGCCACCAGCTGGCCGATCTTGCCGTAGCCCCAGATGCCCAGCCGCCTGCCCCGCAGGACCTGGCCGATACCGAAGTTGGGTGGCATCGACGCGGTCTTCAGCCCGCTTTGCTGCCAGGCACCATGTTTCAGGTTGCCGATGTATTGAGGCAGCCGGCGCATGCTGGCCATGATCAGCGCCCAGGTCAGCTCGGCGGGCGCCACGGGCGAAACCACGCCTTCGGCCACGGCGATGCCGAGCTTGGTGCAGGCTTCCACATCGATGTGCGCACCGACGCGCCCGGTCTGCGAGATGAGCTTCAGCTTGGGCAGCTTTTCCAGCAGTTGCTTCGGGAAGTGAGTGCGCTCGCGGATCAGCACCAGCACGTCCGCATCGCGCAGCCGCACCGACAGCTGGCCGATGCCCTTGACGGTGTTGGTGAAGACCTTGGCATTCAGAAGTTCCAGCTTCGATGCGCACTTCAGCTTGCGCACCGCGTCCTGGTAGTCGTCGAGGATGATGATGTTCATGGCAGTGGGCATTCTGCCTTGCCGCGCGCGCCACGCCGGCTCGGCGCTACGATGCTCGTCCCGCAGCCCCGACAGGAAGCCCCGACCATGAGTCTGACGATGCACTCCGCCAGCGCCCCGGTGTTCAGCCGCATCCTCGGCAACATGCTGAACTGGCTGGACAAGGCCGAAGCCCATGCCCAGGCGCGCAAGTTCGATCCCAACAACTACCTGGGCCTGCGCCTGGCGCCGGACATGCTGCCGTTCGTGCGGCAAGTCCAGATTGCCAGCGATGCCGCCAAGGCCTGCATGTCCCGCCTGGCCGGCACGGAGATCCCGAAATGGGAGGACACCGAAGCCAGTCTCGACGAGTTGCGCGCCCGCATCCGCAAGACCCTGGACCATGTGCAATCGTTCGGTGCGGCGCAGATCGACGGTTCGGACTCACGGCCGATCAGCGTGCCGATGCGCAGCGGTGATCCGCTGCAGTTCACGGGCGAGACCTTCCTGAAGCACTACGCGATGCCGAACTTCTACTTCCACGTCACCTCCGCGTACGCGCTGCTGCGTCATGCAGGCGTGGAGCTCGGCAAGGCCGACTACCTGGGCCGCTGACGGAGCCCCCATGGCCGACACCTGGAGCGGCGCAGACTACGCTCGCCATTCGAGTCTGCAGGCGGCGATGGCCGACGAGGTGCTGGCAGGGCTGCCACTGCGTGGCGACGAGCAGCTGCTGGACGTCGGCTGCGGCGACGGCAAGCTGACCGCACGCATTGCCGCGATGCTGCCGCGCGGCGCGGCGCTGGGCGTGGACGCCTCGGCCGACATGGTGGCCTATGCGCAGCAGCAGTTCGGCGCCGACGCCTGGGCAAACCTGCGATTCGAGGTCGCCGATGCGCGGCGGCTGGAGTTCGGACCGCGCTTCGACCGGGTCGTGTCCTTCAATACGCTGCACTGGGTGCCACAGCAGGACGAGGCACTGCGCGGCATCCGCCGCGCGCTCAAGCCGCAGGGGCAGGCTCACCTGCGGCTGGTGACACGTGCCGAACTGACCAGCCTGGAAGAGGTGGCCGAGGCGGTGCGCAAGGAGCCGGCCTGGGCTGCCGACTTTGCCGGCTTGGCCGACCCTTACCTGCGCCTGGACGCCTCGCAGTACGCTGCGCTGGCGACGAGCCTGGGGCTGAAGCTGCTGTCCAGCCACAGTGCCATGAAGCGCTGGGATTTCGGCACCGAGGAGGCCTTCTTCGGCTTCTGCAATGCCGGCTTCGGCGCCTGGACGCACGTGCTGCCGGTGACGCGGCAGCGCGACTTCGTCGAGGCGGTGATGCAGCGCTACCTGGCGCTGATCGACGCCGTCTTAGGCGAGCGCTTCACCTTCCACTTCATGCAGACTGACGTGGTGCTGGCGCTGGCGTGAATCAGAACAGCGGCGCGAAGCCGCTGTTGGCATGGCTGGCCGGGAACACCGATTCGATGCCGCGCTGCAGCGTGTCGCGTTCGGCGCGATAGCCCTGGCGTGGCAAGGCCTCGAAGACCGCAGCGCGCAGCAGCCACAGGTCGGCCGGCTCGGCGGCATGGCGGATCTGGTAGCGAAGCCAGTCGGCGCGCGGGCCCGGCAGGGCCTCGATGGCCAGCAGGTAGGTCTGCTTCAGGTTGACGAAGGCACGGCGCGCGGCGATGCGCGCCTGCCGGTCGTCAGGCATGCCTGCGCCCGAAAGTGCGTTGCGCGACAGGTGGTGGCGTGGGCCAGCGTTGTTCATGATGCCCCCCAGGCGCTGATCATGACAGCAGCGGCACGAAGCCCGAGCGCGGTGCGCGGGTCGGGAAGTGGCGATTCAGCTCGGCCAGGCGGCGCTCGGCCTCGTGCTGGCTGTGGTGCAGTGCGACCACGCTGTACAACTCGGCCCGCAGGTGCCACAGCTCGCGCAGCGTGCGCGCCTGACCGATGCGCTGGCTCAGCGTGTTGGCGCCTTCGCTGGGGATGTCGCCGATGCTGTCGAGGAAATCCTGGCGCACCGGCGGCAGGCGGTTCAGCGACGGCGACGACTGCAGCGGGCCCGGGGCCAGCAGCCAGAACCACAGGCGGTTCCAGGCCGAGCGAGGCGCCTGACGAAGCGAAGGCGGGCAGACCTCGGTGCGCCAGCCGATGCGCGACGCCAGCGTGTCCCTGTACCTGGGGCGAAGGAGCAGACTGAAAGAGATCATGACTGTGACTTCGGACACAACGCTGCAAACTTGAGCGCATTGTTCGGCGTCGCCGGCCGTGATAAGCACGGAACAAAGGCCGCAAGAGCCGCCAGTTCGGGCCTGAAGAGATCGCTTGCCGCGGGCCGCGGCAGCCCTCAGACGCTGCCGTAGACCTGCTTGCGTTGCGCCGTGTAGTGCCACCACGGCGTGGGCGCGGCACCGCGCATGAAGTCGGTGGCGGCCATGAAGGTGTCCAGAACGCAGGGGTCCTGGCGCTTGCCGGTGGCTTGGCACAGCGCCTGATACAGCTGGAACGGGTCGCGCGAGCGCAACTCGCCGGGGTGGCGGATTCCCAATCGGCGCAGGTCCGCAGCCAGAGCCGGGCCGATGTTCGGCAACTGTTCCAGCAGCTGACAGTCGTCGGCCCGCGCCGCCTTGGGTGCCTTGACCATGGGCCGCGGCCTTACATCAGCATGGTGTTGCGGATCAGACCGACGGCCAGGCCTTCCAGCTCGAAGCTGTCGTCATCGGCAGCGACATGGATGGTTTCGAAGTCGGGGTTCTCCGGGATCAGCTCGATGCCGGCTTTGGTCTTGCGGAAACGCTTGACGGTAACGTCGTCCCCCAGGCGGGCGACGACGATCTGGCCATTCTTGGCCTCGCGCGACTTCTGCACCGCCAGCAGGTCGCCGTCCATGATGCCGGCGTCGCGCATGCTCATGCCGCGCACCTTGAGCAGGTAGTCGGGCCGGCGCGGGAACAGGCTGGCTTCCATCAGGTAGCTCTGGTCGATGTGCTCCTGGGCCAGGATCGGCGAGCCCGCCGCCACCCGGCCGACCAGCGGCAGCGTCAGCTGCGCCAGGCTGGGCAGCGGCAGGCTGTACTGCTTGCCGAACGGATTGAGCCGCGCGGCATTGAGCGCGCGCAATGTGTCAGACTTCAAGCGGATGCCGCGCGAGGTGCCGCCGACCAGCTCGATGACGCCCTTGCGCGCCAGGGCCTGCAGGTGTTCTTCGGCGGCGTTGGCCGAGCGGAAACCCAGCTCCGCCGCAATCTCGGCCCGGGTAGGCGGGGCGCCGGTACGCTCGATCGCGCTTTGCACCAGGTCGAGGATCTGCTGCTGCCGGTCGGTGAGCTTGGGGCTTTCGATCATTGGGCTGCCTGTTGATTTGTCCAGTAGCTGTATTTTCATCCATGAATGCACCAAAGGCAAGCGTTGATGGCAGGGTGGTGGTCCTGGGCACCGGTGGCACCATCGCCGGCACGGCCACCAGCCCCACCGACAGCGTCGGATACCGTGCCGCCAGCCTGGGCGTGGATGCGCTGCTGGCAGCCGTGCCGCCGCTGGCGGGCGTGCCCGTCGAATGTTTGCAATTGGCCCAGGTCGACAGCAAGGACATGACACTGGCGTTGTGGCTGGCCCTGGCGACGTCCGTGCGGCAGCAGTTGCAGCGGCCCGAGGTCGGCGGCGTGGTCGTCACCCATGGCACCGACACGCTGGAGGAAACGGCCTACTTCCTGCACCGCGTGCTGGCTCCGGCCAAGCCCGTGGTCTTGACGGGGGCGATGCGGCCGGCCACCTCGCTGCAGGCCGACGGGCCGCAGAACCTGCTGGACGCCGTGACCTTGGCCCACGGCGCCGCGATGACGGGTGTGCTGGTCATGGTCGGTGGGCAGGTGTTTGCCGCCGGAGACCTGCGCAAGCAGCACGGCTGGCGGATAGACGCCTTCGGCGGCGGCGATGCCGGCGCGCTCGCCCTGCTGCAGGACGGCGTGCTGCAGCGCTTTCGCGAGCCGCCTGCGGCTGAGGCTCATGCGGCTGCGGTCGACATGCCCATGGATGTCGCCGCCTGGCCCAAGGTGGAGATCGTCACCAGCCATGCCGGCGCGAGCGGCACGGTGATCGACGCGCTGGTGACGGCCGGAGTGCAGGGCCTGGTCATCGCCGGCACTGGCAATGGCAGCGTGCACGAGGCATTGCTCGAGGCGTCACGCCAAGCTTGCGATGCCGGCGTGGCCGTGGTGCGCGCCTCGCGCTGCGTGCTCGGCGGTGTGTTCGGTGCGCCGCCCGATGCGCTTCCGAGCTACGGCCCGCTCACGCCGTGGCAAGCGCGCATCGAACTGATGCTCGATCTGCTGATCAGGCCACGCTGAGCGCGACGTCGATGTTGCCGCGCGTCGCGTTGGAGTACGGGCAGACCTCGTGCGCGGTCTTGACCAACGCCTCGGCCGCGGCCCTGTCCATGCCCGGCACCGTCACCGCCATGGCCACGGCGATGCCGAAGGCGCCCGGCTTGCCGCTCATCGGGCCGATCGACACGTCGGCCTTGATCGACACGTCGGCAGGCAGCTTGATCTTCTGCAAGCCCGCCACCGCCTTCATCGCGCCGATGAAGCAGGCCGAGTAGCCGGCCGCGAACAGCTGCTCCGGGTTGGTGCCCGTGCCGCTGTCGCCGCCCAGTTCCTTGGGCGTGGACAGCTGCTGCTTGATGCGGCCGTCGGAGGATTCGGTCGTTCCGGTGCGGCCGCCGGTCGAGGTGGCTTGGGCGGTGTAGAGAGATTTGTCGATGGCCATGGGTCTTCCTTTGCTGAGGTTGAGCGCGGCGTTCAGTCCACGCGGGGTGGGGAGGCGGTGAGTTGCCGGCGCAGCACCTGCAGTCGCGCCGTCAGCGCGGACAGCTCGCCGAGTTCGCAGCCCGCGGCGGTGGCAATGGTTTGGGGCACGCTCAGGGCGCGGGCCTTGAGCGCGCGTCCGGCGGGCGTCAGCTGCAGCAGCACGCGGCGTTCGTCGGCGGTGTCTCGCAGGCGCTGTACCCGGCCAGCGCTTTGCAGTCGCTTGAGCAGCGGCGTCAGCGTGCCGGAGTCAAGCGCCAGGCGTTCACCGAGCTGCGACACGGTCAGGCCGTCGGTCTGCCACAGCACCAGCATCACCAGGTACTGAGGGTAGGTCAGGCCCAGCGGGTCGAGCAGCGGCTTGTACACCTTGGTCATCGCCAGCGAAGCGGCATACAGCGCAAAGCACAGCTGATTGTCAAGGGCAAGCCAATCGGCCTGATGGTCGCGACCGGACTTCTGGCGCCTCGTGGCGGGGATGGGCGTGAGCAGTGTAGACATATCTAAAAGCATAGCGAGCAACTGGATTGTGCGCAATTTCATGTCTTGCGTAGTGGCTTGCCGCTGGCGCGCCCGTCGAACACCTCAGGGCGCTGCGTGCTTCGACGCAAGTCGACTGCGCCTCGCCAGACAGGAAATAGCGGACTGCAGGTTCTTCTCTATACGTTGACTGTGCTCAATTGGCGCAGGGGACAGCAGGTCTACGGTCGCAAATGCTGACCCACACGAACACAAACACAGCACTAGGTTGATCGCTGGTTCCAATTAAGGGCAGGAATAGTCCTTTGTGTTTGAGCATCGTTTATCAACGTTAAAGGAGAACACTGTGTCACGAAAGAATTCAGTAGCATTGTTGGCGCTTGCGTCGCTCGGAATGGGTTTGGTCGGCTGTGGCGGTGACGACGACGACAGTACCCCGACCTTGAGCGCTGCCCAGGCGAACTATGAGAGCTTTGCACTGGCAAGCAATGGTGGCACTCATTCACTACTATGGAATCTGCCAGCCAGCGGAATGCCAGTTGCTGGTTCGGGAGAGTTCATCGTCGACATCTCTTCAGGCGGGCTCGTCGCGTCGCCATTGACCAACGGGACCCAGATTGGCGACGCGACTTGGACGAGCCTGTCGAGCACCTTGGGGGTGCCGGCGTTGCCGATCAATCTTTCCACGCCGACCAGCAGCCCGCCCTATGTCCCGACCACCGGATCCACATACCGGGCTCCCGATCGTGTCGTACAGAATGGCGCGATCATCGTCGTCTCGTCGGTACCCACCACGCTGCAGCAAGTATCCTATGTGGGCAGCGACATCCAACTCGATGTGTTCGCTGTCGATGGCAAGACGATTGCCTACAGCACCACGGTGAGCGCGGTCGACCTGGTTTCCGTTGACCAGCAGCCAGTTGCCGCGCCTACGGATACGACCCTCGCGAGCTGGCTGAACAGTGAAAACCTGCTTGCAAATGCCGTAACACTGCTGAAGCCCGGAGCCGTATTTGCCACTGGCGCGGCATATGCCAAATACACCGCAATGCGCAAGGGCCATACCTTGTTTGTAGGTGATTGTCAGCTGACACAGACCACGACCTCGACGACTTTGGTTCCGTGTCAGACCGGCAAGACGCTTGGGGGCTCCAGCCAAACCACCGAGAGCAGTTTCGCTGACGGTACAGGCGGCATCGGTAGAGTCTGGACTCTTGCGACAGATGGGGCGATCTGCGAAGTCGCGGCGCAGGCCGCTGGCACGAATTGCCCGCCATTTGGTGTGCGCTATTGGGTGGCCACGGAAACGCGAACTAGCAGCATGAATGTCCCCGAAACAACGACCGCGTATCGCGCCTATTTCGAGTTGGGCGGAAACATCTATACAGGCACATTGCAGAAAGATGGCGCGCAAATCCGCGAGAACATAGGTACCAACGCCGCGCCGGATGTCCAGCCGTTCTACGTTCGAGTCAACAAGACCTTCGTTGAATCGCTCCAATCCGCATTGACATTCTGATCAATGACTCGGTGGTCAGGCCGATGCTGCAGTCCTGCATTCGTTGGTGAGCAGTTCGGCCAATACTGTGGAGATGTCAATCTACATCGGGTTGCACTGCGGCCCGGAGGAGTGGTGCGGCTCGGGCGAGCGCCATGGTCAACTGCCACCGGGCTCAGCGGACCGGTTGGATGTGGGGTCTTGAGATGAGCCTCCGAGATGGTCGTGCTGTCGATCAAAATCCCGTCGACATATGCGAAGCGGCGAACTGTCAGCCGGTGCCCAGGGCGTCCAGCTCGGCCTGCAGCGCCAGCCAGCGTTCTTCGAGCAGATGGGTTTCGGCGGCGATGTGCACCAGGCGGCGACCGAGATCGGCAAAGTCGTCGGCTTTGATCGCCGCGCCAGCCAGTGCGGCCTCGACCTCGGCCTTCTCCGCGCCCAGCCGGGCCAGGCGGGCGTCGATCTGCTGCAACTCGACGCGCAGCGGGCGGGTCGCGTCCGAGCGCTTGGCGCGGGCCTGCTTGTCGGCCTTGCGCTCATCGCGCGAGGCGGCCGGCGCTGGCTTCGGCGCGGGTGCGCGCGGTGCCGGTAGCGGCGCCGCCGCAGGGGCTGGCTCGGCAGCGCGCTGCCAGGCCGGCGCCGGCAGTCCCTTTGCCGTGGCGCGTGACACCTCCAGCAGCCAGCGCTGGTAGTCGTCTAGGTCGCCGTCGAAGGGCTGCACCTGGCCGCCACTGACCAGCCAGAACTCGTCGCAGACCTCGCGCAGCAGCGCGCGGTCGTGGCTGACCAGCATGACCGAGCCCTCGAATTCGTTGAGCGCGATCGACAGCGCCTCGCGCGTCGTCAGGTCCAGGTGGTTGGTCGGTTCGTCCAGCAGCAGCAGGTTGGGGCGCTGCCACACCAGCATGGCCAGCACCAGGCGCGCCTTCTCGCCACCGGACAGCGAGCCCACCGCCTGGTTGACCATCGCGCCGGTGAAGCGGAACTGGCCGAGAAAGTCGCGCAGCTCCTGCTCGCGCCCCGGCGGTCCGACGTCGCGTGCCAGCCGCACCATGTGCATCAGCGGACCGTCGTCGAGCTGCAGCACGTCCAGTTCCTGCTGTGCGAAGTAGCCGATGACCAGGCCCTTGCCTTCGGTCATCGTGCCCGCCAGCGGCGCCAGCGCATGGGCGATGGTCTTGACCAGCGTCGACTTGCCCTGGCCGTTGGCACCGAGGATGCCGATGCGCTGGCCGGCCAGCACCGAGCGGTTGATGTTCTCGACGATGGCCGTGCTGCCGTAGCCGCAGGCCAGGCCGTCGAAGGCCAGCATCGGGTTGGGCAGGCTCTGCGGCTCGCGAAACTCGAACTCGAAGTCCGAAGCCGTCAGCACCGGCGCCAGCTTTTCCATGCGTGCCAGCGCCTTGACGCGGCTCTGCGCCTGCTTGGCCTTACTGGCCTTGGCCTTGAAGCGATCGATGAAGCGCTGCAGGTGGGCGATGCGCTCCTGCTGCTTGCCGAAGGCGGCGGCGGCCTGCGACAGCCGTTCGGCGCGCATCTCCTCGAAGGCGCTGTAGTTGCCGGTGTAGCGGGTCAACGTGGTCTCGTCCAGGTGCACGGTGACGCGCGTGATCGACGTCCAGGAACTCGCGGTCGTGGCTGATGACGATCATCGTGCCCTCGAAGCGCTTGAGCCAGGCTTCGAGCCAGACCAGTGCGTCCAGGTCCAGGTGGTTGGTGGGCTCGTCCAGCAGCAGCAGGTCGGCCGGGCACATCAGTGCGCGCGCCAGCTGCAGCCGCATGCGCCAGCCGCCCGAAAAACTGTTCACCGGTGCGTCGAGCTGGTCGACGCGGAAGCCCAGGCCGAGCAGCAGCGCCTGCGCGCGCGCATTGGCGTCGAAGGCGCCGGCTTCGTCCAGTGCCATGTGCGCATCGGCCATGGCATGGCCGTCGCCGCTGGCCTCGGCCACCTGCAGCGCCGTCTGCGCGCGCTGCAGCGGCAGGTCGCCCTGCAGCACGAAGTCGGTGGCGCCGTCCTCGGTCTCGGGCATGGCCTGCGCCACCTCGCCGATCTGCCAGCGCGGCGGGATCTCCACGTCGCCGCCATCGGCATGCAGCTTGTCGGTAAGCAGCAGGAACAGGCTCGACTTGCCGGCGCCGTTGCGGCCGATCAGGCCGACCTTTTCGCCCGGGTGCAGCGTCAGGTTGGCGCCTTGCAGCACGACCTTCGTCCCGCGGCGCAGCGTCAGGTTGCGCAGCGTGATCAAGGCAGTTGCTCCCGGCCCAGCAACAGCACCTGGTCGTCGCCGGCACTGGTGCTCAGCCACAGCGGCTGCAGTGCGGGGAAGGCGGCTTCGAAATGCGGCCGCTCGTGGCCGATCTCCAGCACCAGCACGCCCTGCGGCTGCAGGTGCGCCGCGGACTGGGCGAGCAGTGTGCGCACGAAATCCATGCCGTCGGCGCCGCCGGCGAAGTTGCCATCGAGGGCGAGCGCGGGCTCGGCGCGGTATTCAGGGGGCAGGGTGGACATCGAATCCTGGTTCACGTAGGGCGGGTTGCAAAGTATCAGGTCGTAGCGGCCGTCGGCCGCAGCCAGGCCGTC
Source organism: uncultured Pseudomonadota bacterium (assembly GCA_963758955.1). Lineage (GTDB taxonomy): Bacteria > Pseudomonadota > Gammaproteobacteria > Burkholderiales > Burkholderiaceae_C > Rubrivivax. The sequence continues at coordinate 96,815 of CAVWXO010000022.1, read as the reverse complement.
GCCCTGGCGCAGGCGGATGCGCTCGGCCAGCGCGTGTCGCTCGACGTTGAGCCGCGCCACGGCCAGTGCGTCGGTCGACAGGTCGGTGCCGTCCACCGACGCGCCGGGCCAGGCCAGTGCGGCCAGCACGGCCAGGCTGCCATTGCCGGTGCACAGATCGAGCACGCGCTGCGGTGCTTCGACCAGACAGGCGTCGAGCACGCCGTCGGCCAGCGGCTCGGCGATCAGCGAGCGCGGCACGATGACGCGCTCGTCGACATGGAAGGGCAGGCCCTGCAGCCAGGCCTCGCCGGTGAGGTAGGCGGCCGGCTTGCGCGTGGCGATGCGTTGTTCGACCAAGCTTTTGATGGCGGTCTGTTCCTCAGGGCTGAGTTCGCGCTCGGCCACGCCGTCCAGGTCGTCCAGCGGCAGGCCCAGGCGCCACAGCGCCAGCCACACCGCCTCGTCGAAGGCATTGGTCGTGCCATGCCCAAATGAAACGCCCGCCTCCTGGAGGCGGGCGCTGCAGCGTTCGATCAGGTTCAGCAGCGTCACAACAGCAGATTCTCCAGCGTGCGCCGGTAGATGTTCTTCAGGGGCTCGATGTCTTCGACCTTCACGTGTTCGTCGATCTTGTGGATGCTGGCATTGACGGGGCCGAACTCCACCACCTGCGGGCAGATGCGGGCGATGAAGCGCCCGTCGGAGGTGCCGCCGGTGGTGGACAGCTCCGGCTTGACGCCGGTCTCGTCGTGGATGGCGCGGCTCAGTGCCTGGCTCAGGCTGCCGGGCGGGGTGAGGAAGGTTTCGCCGCCCAGCGTCCAGGCGAGCTGGTAGTCCAGGCCGTGGTGGTCGAGCACGGCATGCACACGCTGTTTCAGCCCGTCGGCCGTCGACTCGTTGCTGAAGCGGAAGTTGAACTGCAACTCCAGCTCGCCGGGGATGACGTTGCCTGCGCCGGCGCCGGCATGGATGTTGGACATCTGCCAGCTGGTGGGCGGGAAGAATTCATTGCCCTCGTCCCAGCGCATCGCCACCAGTTCGGCCAAGGCCGGCGCCACGTCGTGGATCGGGTTGCGCGCCAGGTGCGGGTAGGCGATGTGGCCCTGGATGCCCTTGACCAGCAGCCTTCCCGACAGCGTGCCGCGGCGGCCGTTCTTGATCATGTCTCCCAGCCGCTCGACCGACGTAGGCTCACCGACGATGCAGGCATCGAGCGTCTGGCCGCGCGTCTGCAGCAGCTCCACCAGCCGCACCGTGCCGTCGACCGACGGGCCTTCTTCGTCGCTGGTGATCAGCAGTGCGATGCCGCCGGCATGCTGCGGGTGCGCGGCCACGAATTCCTCGGCCGCAACCACGAAACAGGCGATCGAGGTCTTCATGTCGGCCGCTCCGCGGCCGTAGAGCCGGCCGCCGCGTTGGCTGGGCACGAAGGGGTCGCTCTGCCAGCGTTCCAGCGGCCCGGTGGGCACCACATCGGTGTGGCCGGCAAAGGCCAGCGTCGGGCCCGCCCGGCTGCCGCGACGCAGCGCCAACAGGTTGGTGACGCGGAAGTCGACCGGGCCGCAGACCTGTGTCTCCAGTGCGAAACCGGCGGCCTTGAGCCGCTCGGCCAGCAGCGCCTGGCAGCCGCCGTCCTCGGGCGTGACGCTGGGACGGGCGATCAGCGCCTCGGTCAGGCGCAAGGCCTTCATCGGACGCCGAGCGGCATCGCGCGCGAATCGGCAGGCACCACGTCGAGCGTGATGTCGGTGAAGGTCGCGCCGTCGTGTTCTTCCTTCGGTGCGACGGCCTTGGACACCGGCGTCATGTCGTTGTGCAGGCGCCAGATCAGGTTGGTGGGCGAATCGGCATGCGCCATGCCCTCATCGCGCGAGACCACGCCTTCGGTGATGAGGCGAGCGATGTCGGCTTCGAAGCTTTGCGAGCCTTCGGCCAGCGACTTCTCCATCGCCTCCTTGACGCCGGCGATGTCGCCCTTTTCGACCAGCTCGGCCACCAGCACCGTGTTCAGGAGAATCTCCACTGCGGCCACTCGGCCGCCGGCATTGGCGCGCAGCAGCCGCTGCGAAATCACCGCGCGCAGGCCGGCCGCCAGATCGGCCAGCAGGGCCGGGCGTGCCTCGGGCGCATAGAAGGACAGGATGCGGCCCAGCGCGTGGTAGCTGTTGTTGGCGTGCAGCGTGGCCAGCACCAGGTGCCCCGACAGGGCATAGGAGATCGCTGCCGTCATGGTCTCGCGATCGCGGATCTCGCCGATCAGGATGCAGTCTGGAGCCTGGCGCAGCGCATTCTTCAGCGCGATCTGCAGCGATTCGCAGTCGCGGCCGACCTCGCGCTGGTTGACCACCGACTTCTTGTTGCTGAACAGGAACTCGATCGGGTCCTCTATGGTGAGGATGTGGCCTGTGGCCTGCTGGTTGCGCCACTCCAGCATCGATGCCAGCGTCGTGCTCTTGCCGGTGCCGGTGGCTCCGACCATCAGGATCAGGCCGCGCTTTTCCAGCACCAGCGTGGACAGCATCGGCGGCAGGCCGAGCGTGTCCAGCGCCGGAATGTCGAAGGGGATGCAGCGGAACACGGCCGCCATCGTGCCGCGCTGGCGGAAGGCCGACATGCGGAAACTGCCGATGCCGGGCAGCCCGATGGCCAGGTTCAGCTCGCCGGTGTCGTCGAACTCCTCGAACTGCTGCGGTGTAAGCAGTTCGCCGAGCAGCTGGCGGATCTGCGGGGGTGTCAGCACCTGGTCGGATAGCTGCAGAATCTGGCCGTTGATGCGGATGAGGATCGGCGTGTTGGCCGACAGGTAGACGTCGGATGCGTTCTTGTCGGCCATCAGCCGCAAGACCTTCTCCATGTTGCCTGCACTCATGTAGCCGATCCTTTCAGGTTCAGGTTCGCAGCAATTCGTTGATGCTGGTCTTGGCGCGTGTCGATGCGGTGACGCGCTTGACGATCACCGCGCAATACAGGCTGTGGCTGCCGTCGACGGAGGGCAGCGATCCGCTGACCACCACCGAACCGGCGGGCACGCGGCCGTAGTGCACCTCGCCGGTGGCGCGGTCGTAGATCTTCGTGCTCTGGCCGATGAAAACGCCCATGCTGATGACCGAGTTCTCCTCGACGATCACGCCCTCGACCACCTCGGAGCGCGCACCGATGAAGCAGTTGTCCTCGATGATGGTCGGGTTGGCCTGCAGCGGCTCGAGCACGCCGCCGATGCCGACGCCACCCGACAGGTGCACGTTCTTGCCGATCTGCGCGCAGGAGCCCACGGTGGCCCAAGTGTCGACCATCGTGCCTTCGTCGACATAGGCGCCGATGTTCACGTAGCTGGGCATCAGCACCACGTTCCTCGCGATGTAGCTACCGCGACGCGCCACGGCGGGCGGCACCACGCGCACGCCGGTGGCGCGCATCGCCTCCTCGTCCAGGTGCGCGAACTTGGTCGGCACCTTGTCAAAGAAACCCAGGTCGCCGGCGCGCATCACATGGTTGTCGTTCAGGCGGAAGCTCAGCAGTACCGCCTTCTTGACCCACTGGTTCACCGTCCACTGGCCCACGCCCTGGCGTTCGGCGACGCGGATGCGCCCGGCATTGAGGTCGCCGATGACGTCCTCGACGGCCTGGCGCACGTCGGGCGCCGACGCCGCGGTGATCTGGGCGCGGCCTTCCCAGGCGAGTTCGATCAGGTCCTGCAGTTTGTGGGTCATGGCTTCTCGCGCAGTGAGAGGGTGAAGTTGCGGATGCGGCGGGCGGCCTCGACACAATCGTCGGCGGGGGCGACCAGCGCCATGCGGATGCGTCCCGCGCCCGGGTTCTGACCCTGGGCTGGGCGCGCCAGCAGGCTGCCCGGGAGCACCGACACATTGTATTGAGCCAGCAACTGCAGCGCGAAAGCCACGTCGTCTCCTGCACGGGCGGCAGCACCTTGCGCCGAACCCGGCACCGCGGCCCAAAGATAGAAACCAGCGTCGGGAAGACGCACGTCCAGTACATCGGCCAAAAGCGGCGTGACCTGAGCGAACTTGCTGCGGTACAAGTCCCGATTGGCCTGCACATGGGCCTCGTCGGACCAGGCGGCGATGCTGGCGCGCTGCACCAGCGGGCTCATCGCGCTGCCGTGGTAGGTGCGGTAGAGCAAGAAGGCCTTGAGCAGCCGGGCGTCGCCGGCAACGAATCCGGATCGCAGGCCAGGCACGTTCGAGCGCTTCGACAGGCTGGTAAAGGCCACCAAGTTGTGAAAGTCGTCACGCCCCAGCGCCCGGGCGGCCTGCAGCGAGCCCAGCGGCGGCTCGTCGCGGAAGTAGATCTCGGAGTAACACTCGTCACTGGCGATGACGAAACCGTGCCGGTCGCTCAGCTCGAACAGCATGCGCCATTCGTCCAGCGGCATCACCGCGCCAGTCGGGTTGCCGGGCGAACACACGTAGAGCAGTTGCGTGCGTGCCCAGGTGGCCGCATCGATCTGCGACCAGTCAGCGGCGAAGTTGCGCGCCGGGTCGCTGTTGGCAAAGGCGGTCCGCGCGCCGGCAAGCAGCGCCGCGCCTTCGTAGATCTGATAGAACGGATTGGGGCAGACCACGGTGGCGCTTGCTTGTGTCGGGTCGATCAGCGTCTGCGCCAATGCGAACAGCGCCTCGCGCGAGCCATTCACCGGCAGCGTTTGCGAGTACGGGTCGACGCTCAGGCCGTAGCGTCGCTGCAGCCAGCCGGCGAAGGCCTCGCGCAGCGCCGGCTCGCCGGCCGTGGCCGGGTAGGACGACAGGCCCGGCAGCGCCTGGACCAGTGCCTGCTCGATCAGCGCCGGCGTGGCATGGCGGGGCTCGCCGATGCCCAGGCCGATGGGCATGAATCCGGGGGCCGGCACGATGCCCGCGGACAATTCCTTCAGGCGCTCGAAGGGGTAGGGATGCAACCGCGACAGCAACGGATTCATCGGGCAATTATCCTGGAGCGTACAGGACTCACGCTCGCGGCTGCAGATCCGGAATCAGCACGGTGCAGACGATGCCCGCGCGGCCATTCTCGCGCCATTGCACCTCACCGCCGAGCAACTTGACGCGTTTGCGTACGCCGCCCAGCCCGAGTCCGTGCGACCAGGCCTGCGGGTTGCGGCCGATGCCGTCGTCGGCCAGTGCCAGGCGCAGTCGCGCGCCTTGGAGTGAGGCACTGACCTCCAGGTGCGTTGCGCAGGAGTGCTGGATGACATTGCTGACCAGCTCACGCAGCACCCGCGTCAATGCCGACCACTGCACCACGCTGAGCACGATGTCGCGGTCGAAGGTGAAGGTCCAGCTCAGCTCGATCTGCGCCGCGGCGAGGCGCTGCGCGATGTCGGTCTTCCACTCGGCGGTGGCGTGTGACAGGTGTTGGTCGCTGCTGGCCAGACCGCGCGTCAGCGTCTTCAGGTCCTTCAGCGTGTGCCGGATGTAGTCCTCCATCTCCGGCGTCTGCGCCTTGTACATCAGCGTCAGCAGGCGCGCGCCGATGTCGTCGTGCAGGTCCTGCGCAATGCGCGCGCGCTCCTCGCTGCGGCCGCGCTCCACCGCCTTGTCGTAGGCCACGGCGCGGCGCAACTGCTCCACGACGCGATCGGTCAGCCGGGCATCGTCGCGCGAGAACATGCGCTTGCCGCGCTCGGCAAAACGCAGCACGATCGAACCGTCTCTGCCGTGCCCGTGATCGGCATCGATGGTCGGCAGCGGCACCAGCAGTGCCGAACCGTCGCCGAGCACGCGCGAGCGCGCCGACGGCCGCTCGAGTGTGCGCACCTCCAGCGGCTCGAACAGATCCCGCAGCAGCCGGGTCAGCAACTCGGCACTGTCGCGTGGTCGGGCCTCGACCTCGCGCAACACCCGATAGAGGCGCTCGAACATGCGCTCCGCACCCGGCACATGCTGGCCGCTCATCGGCTGCAGCAGCCAGCCGCGCGTGCCGGCATAGACCGCCAGCGCGAAGAACACCGAAAGCGACAGCGACGCGAAGGTGCCCAGGCCGAAGGTGGCCACGATCAACAGGTCCAGCGAGATGGCCACGCTGCTGGTGCCGGCCAGCATGGCCAGCTCGCGCATCAACGGCTGCACTCGCGAGAACATCGGCAGCAGCAGGATCAGCGTGGTCAGGAACAGGTACCAGATGACCGGGCTGAAAGAGGCGTCGGTCTGTACGATGCCTTCGTGCCAGGAGGCGACCGCCACCGCCGTGCTGAGCAGCAGCAGCGTCACCGTCGCTGCGCCAGCCAGCCGGCGCATCAGCAGCGCGAAGGGGTTCGGCTCCAAACGGTACGACCAGGTCATCAGCAGCAGCGTCAGTGCACCGCAGCCGAACATGCCGGCCTGCATCCACCACCAGGCCTGCGGCAGCGCGTGGCTTGCGTCCAAAGCCAGCAGCACGGCACAGGCGCCCCAAGTGGCAGAAGCGATCCAGTGGCCCGCAGGCAGGCGCAGCGGTTGCAGCGTGGACAGATGGGCCATGGCCGCAGCGCTGCACAGGTCGAAGGAGCACCGCGCAAGCAGCCCGTGCTGCGCATAGGCCGGCGGCAGGCCCAGGCCGGGCAGCGTCTCGATGCCTATCGCCAGCAGGTTGGCGCCCTGGCACAGCCCCATCACCGCATAGGGCACGTTGCGCCAATGCGGATGTGCGCGCAGCACGGCTGCCGTCACCATGAACAGCGCCAGGGCGCTGCCCGCAAGCAGCCAGAAGAACGCGCCCAGCCCGCCCAGGCCGCGAGCCCGGGCTTCCAGTTGAACGTGGCGGCCTGCGGCAAACTGCAGGGTCACCGGACCCTGCCCGAGCATCGAAGCCAGGCGCTGCTGCACATCGACCTGTCGCCGGCGCGCGCCATCGTCGACGGTCCAGCGCGGCGAGCGCTGCACCAGTGCAATATCGACGTCGATGGCCTGGCCGTCGCTGCCGATCAGGCGCTGCAGGGGCACACCGCCCAGCCCGTTCAGCGCTGGCAGCGGGCTGGACTGCAACTCGACAAAGTCCGCGCCTTCGACTCGCCAGGTGGCGTCGAGGTAGGGCTGCAGTGCGAGCCAGCGCATCAGCAGGAAAAGGCCCAGGCAACCGAGCAGCACGAACAAGGCGATTTCGTGGCGCCGCACGCGCGGGCGCCGGGCAGGCTGCATTCTGGGCGGCGCCCAGCCGGCGTGGAAGCTCTTGTCTGCCAAGGCCATTGGGGCGGCCTGGGTCCTATGTGCCGGATCCATCTGGTAGGGCGAATCTCGTGGCGTCATGGCCACTGGCGGGAGGCGCCTTCAGCCGCGCTCGCAGCTCACACCAGCCCCTGCTTGCTGGCCAGCACGGCCGCCTCGGCGCGGCTCGACACGTTGAGCTTCTTGTAGATGGACTTGATGTGGTCGTTGACGGTGAACCACTTGATGCCCATCAGCGAGGCGATCTCCTTGATCGTGAAGCCCTTGCTCAAGTAGGTCAGCACCTCGCTCTCGCGCGGCGTCAGCCGCTCGTGGTCCAGAGGCTTTTCGATCGGCACGGGACGGCTGCTCTGGAAGGCGCTGGCCGAACTGAAACCGGAATCGGAGAGCGGCGCGTCGCCGCTGCCGCCCGGCCGGAAATGCGTCAGCAGCCGCCGCGCGATGGCGGGCGACAACGGCGGTTGGCCACGCACGATCTTTTGCAGTTCCTCGACCAGCACCTCGAAACGGTCTTCCTTCAGCAGGTAACCGTCGGCGCCACACTGCAGCGCCGGGAACAGGTGGTCGTCGTCGGAGTACAGCGTGGTGACGATCTTCGTGGCCGGGTATTGCGCAAGCTCGCCAAGCAGTTCCATGCCGTTGCCGTCGGGCAGTTCCAGGTCCACCAGCAGCAACTTGAAGGGGTCGACGCCATGAATGCCCTGGGCGCCGCCGGTCAGATTGATCTGCTTGCGTGCCGATTCCAGGTCGCCGGTCTCGGTGATGGCAATGACGTCGCTGAAGCTTTCGCGCACCACGCGGCACAGGAAGCTGCGTGCCACCGGGTTGTCTTCGACGATCAGCACCTTGACGGCCATCGGCCCCTCCTTGACGCTCGCCTTTCATGCTATCCCAGATGAGATGTGACGCGCCGTGTCATTCGTTGACCATCAGCACCTTGCCCTGCACCTTGCGCGTGGCCATGCGTGCATAGGCAGCGGGCAGCTCGCGCATCGCCAAGCGCTGGTCGATGGCGGGCTTGATCTTGCCTTCGGCATACCAGCGGGCCAACTCGGCCATGCCGCGGGCGCTGTTCTCGGGCTCGCGGCGCACGAAGTCGCCCCAGAACACGCCGACGATCGACGCGCCCTTGAGCAACGCCAGGTTCCACGGCAGGGCGGGGATGCCGCCCTGGGCGAATCCGATCACCAGGTAGCGGCCGCGCCAGGCGATGGAGCGGAACACCGGCTCGGCCAGGTCGCCGCCCACCGGGTCGTAGACCACGTCGGGACCCTTTCCGCCAGTCAACTCCTTCAGAACCTCGCGCACGTTCTGGGTGGCGTAGTTGAGCGTGGCATCGGCGCCGAGTTCACGGCAGAAGGCGCACTTCTCGTCGGTGGAGGCGGCGGCGATGACCTTTGCGCCCATCGCCTTGGCCACCTGGATGGCCGAACTGCCGACGCCGCCGGCTGCTCCCAGCACCAGCACGGTCTCGCCGGCCTTCAGCGCCGCACGATCGACCAGCGCATGGTGGGTGGTGCCGTAGGTCAGCGCGAAAGCGGCGCCGTCCTCCAGCGCGAAGCCGGGGGGCAGCTTCAGCACCGACTTGGCCGGCGCAATGGCATGACTGGCAAAGCCGCCAGTGGAGCCCATCGCTGCGACTGCATCGCCGAGCTTCAGGTGACTGACACCTTCGCCCAGTGCGTCGACCGTGCCGGCGTATTCCGAGCCCGGCACAAAAGGCAGTGTCGGCTTGAATTGGTACTTGCCCTGCACGATCAGGATGTCGGGGAAGTTCAGGCTGGCGGCACGAATGGTGATGCGCACCTCGCCGGGGCCCGGCACGGGGGTGGGCACGTCCTTCCATACCAGGCCCTCTGGGCCGCTCAATGTCTCGCAGAACCAGGCTTGCATGTGCTTGTCTCCATGGGCAGGAAAGCAGAATGATAGGCATGTCCGTGCCCTCGCTGTGCTCGCAAGGTGGGGCTGCCTACAATGGACCGATGCGCATCCTCATTGCCAACGACGATGGTTATCTGGCCCCGGGGCTGGCTGCACTGGTCCGCGCCTGTGCCGGGCTCGGCGAAATCGACGTGGTGGCGCCGGAGCAGAACGCCAGCGGCACCTCGAACGCACTGACTTTGAACCGGCCGCTGTCGGTGTTCGAGGCTGCGGGCGAGGCTGTCAGGGGCTTCAAGGTCATCAACGGAACGCCCTCGGACTGCGTGCACGTCGCCCTGACCGGGCTGCTGCCCCAGCGCCCCGACCTGGTGCTGTCGGGCATCAACAACGGCGCCAACATGGGCGACGACACGCTCTATTCCGGTACCGTGGCTGCGGCCATGGAGGGCTATCTGTTCGGTGTTCCGGCGATCGCTTTCTCCCAGGTGCACAAAGGCTGGGGTGAACTTGAGGCCGCGGCCGCCGCGGCGCGGCAGGTGGTCGACCATGTGCTGGCCGGTGGCATGCCCGAAGGTCCGTGGCTGCTGAACGTCAACATTCCCAACCGCGCAGACGCCACGCGTCTGCCCAGGCGCATCACCCGCCTGGGCCGGCGCCATGCCAGCCAGGCGGTGATCCGCCAGACCAATCCGCGCGGCGAACCGATCTACTGGATCGGCCCAGCCGGCGACGCGCGCGACGCCGGCGAGGGCACTGATTTCCATGCCACGTCCGCCGGCTGCATCTCGATCACCCCGCTGCAGGTGGACCTGACCGACCATGCGGCTCTGGGCCGCTGGGCTGCACTGGCATGAATGCGGTGTGCCCTGGGGCGGGGCGGCGTCAGTGAGCGCGAAGCCCGCGCCGCGTGGCGCACGTTTTCCCGCAGGCCTGGAGCAGACAGCGCCGGGCGCGGCCGCCAAGACCAAGACCACGCTGCGCCCGCAGGCGCCGCTGCATCACGCGGCGCGCGACGCCGCGCAGCATCACCGGCCCAGCGGCTTGGGCCTGGACTCGGCTGCAGTGCGCATGGCGCTGGTGGAGCGGCTGCGTGCCGAGTTCCATTGCCACGAGGCGGTTTGCCAAGCTATGCGCATCGTGCCACGGCACCAGTTCGTCGACAGCGCGCTGGCCACGCAGGCCTACGAAGACACCAGCCTGCCCATCGGGCTGGGCCAGACGATCTCCAAGCCGTCGGTGGTGGCGCGCATGCTGAGCATCCTGCACGAGGGGTCGCGCGCCCGGGCCTGCGGAACGCTCGGTCGCGTCCTCGAGGTCGGCACCGGCTGCGGCTACCAGACCGCCTTGCTGGCGTGCATGGCGCAGCGCGTGCTGTCGGTCGAGCGGCTCAAGCCCTTGCACGACAAGGCCCGCGCCAACCTAGGCGAGCGACGCGCGGGGCACATCCGGCTGGTCTACGGCGACGGCCGGCTCGGCCACCCGCCCAACGCACCCTACGACAGCATCATCGCCGCGGCCGGCGGCCATGACCTGCCCGAGGCCTGGCTGGAGCAGCTGGCCGACGGCGGCCGCTTGGTGGCGCCGATGCAAGGGCGTGCCGGTGGCCAGGTGCTTTTGATCGTCGACCGGCAGGGAGACGAGTTCCGCCGTTCGATGCACGAGGCAGTGCATTTCGTTCCCCTAAAATCGGGTATTGAATAGGGGAAGTAACAGGCATGCATCTGCGACCTGAAGGCAGGGCCTGCCGGCTCATTGCAGCCACGGCCATCGTGGTTCTGGCGGGATGTTCAACGCCGGGGCGCAAGGCGCCGGTGGAGGACCGCAGCACCACGGCCAAGCCGCCGGCCGTGGCCACGGTGCCGCCAGTCGAAACCGCGCCGAAGCCTTTGCCCGGCATTGAGAACGCCGGCAAGCCGGGCTACTACACCATCAAGCCGGGCGATACCTTGCTGCGCATCGCGCTGGACAACGGTCAGAACTGGCGCGATGTGGCCCGCTGGAACAACCTGGACAATCCGAACCTGGTCGAGGTAGGGCAGGTACTGCGCGTGGTGCCGCCTGGTGTCGACCCAGGGGCGGTGACAACGCGAGCGGTGCCGAGCACAGGCCGTGTCGAATCGCGGCCGCTGGACAGTCGTCCCGCGGCTTCGGCGGCCGGTACCGCATCGGGCGCGGCTTCGTCGGCTGGCCCGGCAGCAGCCACCGCCAGCGCGCCGCCCGCACTCGCCGCATCGCCCGCACCCGCCTCAACGCCCGCGCCCCCTGCGCCCGCCGTGGTCGCAGCGCCGCCGACGGCTACCGACAGTGCGGCCGCTGCACGCGAGTCCGTCGACGACGTGGTCTGGATCTGGCCGGCCTCGGGCGCGGTCCTGGCCGGCTTCGACGAGGGCCGCAACAAGGGCCTGACCATCACGGGCAAGGCCGGCGACCCGGTGCTGGCCGCAGGCGACGGGCGCGTGGTCTACGCCGGCTCGTCCCTGCGTGGTTATGGCAACCTAGTCATTGTCAAGCACAACGAGATGTACCTCACGGCCTATGCGCACAACCAGGTGCTGCTGGTCAAGGACGACCAGATCGTGCGCCGCGGGCAGAAGATCGCCGAGATGGGGTCGTCCGATGCCGAACGGGTGCAGCTGCACTTCGAGATCCGCCGCCAGGGCAAGCCGGTCGATCCTGCCAAGCTGCTGCCACCGCGCTGAATGCGGCCGTCCCCGGCGCGACAACGGCACCGTCTGCGCCGGATCGATGAGCCTGGCAGCTTCAGCGTTTCCCCCGGGGTGGATGGCCGGCATTCGCCGCTAGCATCGCGCGTCGTTCACGCAGCCCCCACTCAGTGCAGTGCAATTTGTCCAGCTGATCATCAGTGGTTCCGCACAGGGCTGCATCTATGGCCTGATTGCACTGGGCTTCGTGCTCATCTACAAGGCCACTGAAACCGTCACCTTCGCACAGGGCGACCTGATGATGCTCGGCGCCTTCGCGGGCTTCGTGCTGACCACGCTGCTGGGCTTCCCGTTCTGGCTGGCAGTGCTGTGCTCGATCGCTGCGCTGGCGGCCTTCGGCGTCGTGGCCGAGCGCATCGTCATCCGCCCGGTGCTGGGCCAGCCGGCGTTTTCGATCGTCATGCTGACCATCGGTCTGGCCTACATCATGCGCGGGCTGATCACCATGGTGCCTGTCATCGGCACCGAGACCCACACGCTGCCGGTACCGTACAAGGACATGACGCTGCGCGTGGGCGAACTGGTGCTGGCCTACGAGCACCTGGTGGTCATCGGCGCCACCGCGCTATTGTGCCTGGGGCTGTATGCGCTGTTTCGCTACAGCAAGATCGGCATCGCGATGCAGGCCTCGTCGCAGAACCAGATCGCCGCCTACTACATGGGCATTCCGGTGCAGCGCCTCAATGGCCTGGTGTGGGGCCTGGCCGCGGCGGTGGCCGCCATCGCCGGCCTGCTGCTGGCGCCGATCACCTTCGTGCACGCCAACATGGGCTTCATCGGCCTGAAGGCTTTTCCGGCCGCGGTGGTGGGCGGCTTTGGCAGCCTGCCCGGCGCCATCGTCGGCGGACTGATCATCGGCATCGTCGAGAGCCTGTCCGGCTTCTACCTGCCCGAAGGCTTCAAGGACATCGCACCGTACATCGTCGTACTGATCATGCTGATGATCAAGCCGAACGGGCTGTTCGGCGAAAAGCTGCGCAAGAAGGTCTGAGGGGCGGTACGCGATGCGTTTCATCTTCAAGACCGACTACGACCAGGACATCCGCATCGTCAAGCACGGCGGCCAGGCCTTCTGGTACGGCCTGCTGGGGCTGTTCCTGATCGCCGCCCCGTGGTTGCTGTCGGAGTACATACTGGCGCAGCTGGTGTTCGTGCTGATCTACGCCACCGTCGGCCTGGGGCTGATGCTGCTGGCCGGTTTCACCGGGCAGTTTTCCATTGGCCATGCCGCGTTCCTGGGCGTGGGCGCCTACACGCAGGCGGTGCTGACCAACGCCGGATGGCCCTTTCCGCTGGCGCTGGCCTGCTCCGGTGGGTTGTCGGCCATCGTCGGCATCGTCATCGGCGTCCCGGCGCTGCGCGTCAAGGGCATCTACCTGGGCATTGCCACGCTGGCCTTCGGCTTCATCGTCGAGGAAGGCCTGGCACGCTGGGAATCGGTGACCGGCGGCAACGCCGGCATGCACGTCAAGTCGCCGGCCATGTTCGGCTGGACTCTGGACAGCAATACCGAGTTCTACTTTCTCTGCCTGGTGGTGGTGGTGCTGTCCACCCTGGCCATCCTGAACCTGTTGCGTTCGCCCACGGGGAGGGCCTTTGTCGCCATCCGCGATTCGGAGATCTCGGCCCAGAGCATGGGCATCCACCTGGCGCGCTACAAGACCATGTCCTTCGCCCTGTCGGCGGGGCTGGCAGGGCTGGGCGGGGCGCTGTATGCGCACAAGATCAAGTTCCTGTCCCCTGAACAGTTCAACATCGTGCAGTCGATCGACCTGCTGCTGATGGTCGTCGTCGGCGGTCTGGGCTCGGTACACGGTGTCTTTCTCGGCGCCATCTTTCTGATCACCATGCCGCAGTTGATTGCCATGGGCAAGGACTACCTGCCCGATTCGGTGGGGCAGTCGCCGGGGCTGCAGGCGGTGGTTTATGGCGTGGTGCTGGTGGCCTTCGTGATGTTCGAGCCGCACGGCCTTTACGGCCGCTGGCTCAAGATGCGTACGTACCTGCAGATGTTTCCGTTTTACCGTGCGGGCATGTTCCGGCGACAGAAGTCCTTCCAGAAGTCCGATCGTCTGAAATGAGCGGTCCGTTACTCACTGCCAAGGACCTGACCGTCAAGTTCGGCGGGCTGGTGGCCGTCAACAAGGTCAGCTTCGACGTGCAGCGCGGCGAGGTCTTCACGATCATCGGCCCCAATGGCGCGGGCAAGACCACGGTCTTCAACCTGATCAGCCGCATCTATCAGCCCACCGCCGGCAGTATTCACTACGATGGCGAGGATCTGGTGGCGCAGCCGCCGCATGCGGTGGCTGCGCTGGGTATTGCGCGCACGTTCCAGAACATCGAACTGTTCGAATTCGCCAGCGTGCTGCAGAACCTGCTGATTGGCACGCACACCCACCGCCGCACCAGCCTTTGGCAGGACTTGCTGTTCACCGGCGCGACGCGGCGCGCCGAGATCCATGCGCGGCGCAAGGCCGAGGAGGTGATCGACTTCCTCAGCCTGCAGCGCTACCGCGACATGATGGTCGCCGGCCTGCCCTATGGTGTGCGCAAGGTGGTGGAGCTGGCCCGCGCGCTGTGCGCCGAGCCCAAGCTGCTGCTGCTGGACGAGCCGTCCTCGGGCCTGAACGTCGAGGAGACCGACGACATGGCCTGGTGGATTCAGGACATCCAGCGCGACCTGGGCATCACCGTGCTGATGGTCGAGCACGACATGAGCCTGGTGTCCAAGGTCTCGGACCGCGTGCTGGCGATGAACCAGGGCGAGGTGCTGGCGCTGGGCTCGCCCGAGGAGGTGCAGTCGCACCCGGGCGTGATCGAGGCCTACCTGGGCAGCACCGACGACCTGAGCTCGCTGCGGAGGACGGCGGCATGACCACGGCGACCACTCGCGACGACGAGGTCATCCTGGCCCTGGCCAATGTCGAAAGCTCCTACGGGCCGATCAAGGCCATCCGCGGCGTCAGCCTGAAGGTGCGCCGGGGCGAGATCGTCACCGTGCTGGGTTCCAACGGCGCCGGCAAGAGCACGATCCTCAAGACCATCTCCGGCATCATCGACCCGAACCGCGGCACGGTCACCTTCAAGGGGCAGAACATCACCGCGATGGACCCGTCGCTGATCGTGCGCATGGGGTTGAGCCACGTGCCCGAAGGCCGCGAAGTGTTCCCGTTGCTATCGGTGCGCGACAACCTGCTGATGGGTGCCTACACCCGCAGCGACCGCGACGCGGTGGCGCGCGACATCGAGATGGCCTACACCTACTTCCCGATCCTCAAGGAGCGCGCCTCGCAGGACGCCGGCCTGCTGTCCGGTGGCCAGCAGCAGATGCTGGCGATCTCGCGCGCACTGATGGGCGCACCAGAACTGATGCTGCTGGACGAGCCCAGCCTAGGCCTGTCGCCCAAGCTGACGCGCGAGATCTTCGAGATCGTCGTGCGCATCAACCGCGAGCGCGGCACGACCATGCTGCTGGTCGAGCAGAACGCCAACATGGCTCTGAACGTCGCCGATCACGGCTACGTGCTCGAAACCGGCCGCATCGTCATGGACGACAACTGCGCGGTGCTGCGCGAGAAGGAAGACATCAAGGAGTTCTATCTCGGCAAGAAGGACAGCGGCGTGCGCGGCGAACGCCGCTGGAAGAAGAAGAAGACATGGAGATGAGCACCGTCCCCAAGCGCGATCCGCACCGCATCGTGCGCGGCGACGAGTTCGGCTGGAAGGCCGACACGCTGCCCTACAAGTCCGTCCCCGAGCTGTTCCGCCTGCGCGTCAAGGAACTGGGCGACGCGACGATGATGCGGCAGAAGGAACTGGGCATCTGGCGGGCCTACAGCTGGAACGAGGTCTCCACCATCGTCGGCGAAGTCGGGGCGGGCCTGGTCAGCCTGGGTTTCGAGCCCGGCGAGGTGGCCTCGGTACTGTCGAACACCTGTCGTGAATGGGTCTGGTGCGACCTGGCCGTGCAAACGGTGGGCGGCGTGTGCAACGGCATTTATCCCACCGACGCGGCGCCGCAGGTCGACTTCCTGTGCAGCGACTCGCGCACCGTGTACCTGTTCGTAGAAGACGATGAGCAGCTCGATAAGTACCTCGAACTCGCCGACGGGCTGCCGCTGGTGCGCCGCGTCATCGTTTTCGACATGGAAGGCCTGGCTGCCTTCGATGACCCGCGTGTCATCAGCCTGGAGCAGCTGCGCGAACTGGGCCGGATCCACCTTCAGCAGCATCCGCGGCTGCTGGAGGAGCGCAGCCGCTCGCGCGGACCTGGCGACGTGGCGGTGCTGGTCTACACCTCCGGCACCACCGGCCGGCCCAAGGGCGCGATGATCAGCCAGGACAACATTTGCTCGGTGCTGGCCTCGCTGTCGACCACGCTCTACGAAGGCCTGCCGCGCGGTGGCGAGCGCATCGCCTTCCTGCCGCTGTGCCACATCGCCGAACGCATGATCGGCGAATTCGTGCCCATCGAGCGCGGCTCGGTCGTCAACTTCGTCGAGAACCCCGAGACGGTGTTCGAGAACCTGCGCGAGGTGCGGCCGAACCTGTTCTTCGCGGTGCCGCGCGTGTGGGAGAAGATCTATTCGCAGGTGGCCATCGGGCTGAGCGAGGCCGACAAGCTGCAGCAGGGCGCCTATGCCTGGGCGGTGAAGGTCGGACGCGAGGTGGCGCAGTGCATGCTCGACCGCACCGAGCCTTCGTCGGGGTTGAAGCTGCGCTACAAGCTGGCGCAGTGGCTGGTGTTGAACAACGTCAAGCGCATGATCGGCATGGACCGCGTCGAGGTCGGGCTGACCGGCGCCGCGCCGATATCGCCGGACCTGATCTGCTGGTTCCTGGCGCTGGGCATTCCCTTGCGCGAGGCCTGGGGCATGACCGAGACCTGCGGCGGCGGCACGGCGACACCGCGCGACGGCCTGCGTCCCGGCAGCATTGGCCTGCCCGGGCCGGGGCTGGAGATGCGCATCGCCGAGGGCACGAACGAGATCCTGCTGCGCGGGCCGAATGTCATCCTCGGCTACCTGAACCAGCCCGAGAAGACGGCCGAGACCATCGACGCGGAAGGCTGGCTTCACACCGGCGACGTCGGCCATGTCGACGACGACGGCTACTTCTACATCACCGATCGGATGAAGGACATCATCATCACGGCCGGCGGCAAGAACATCACGCCCAGCGAGTTGGAGAACGACCTGAAGTTCTCGCCCTACATCACCGACGCGGTGGTCATCGGCGACAAGCGTCCGTACCTGGTGGTGATCGTCATGATCGACCAGGAGAACGTCGAGAAGTACGCGCAGGACCGTGACATCCCGTTCAGCAACTACGCCAGCCTGACACAGACCAAGGAAGTGCAGGACCTGATCTGGAGCGAGATCGAGCGCGTGAACAAGAAGTTCGCTCGGGTGGAGCAGATCAAGAAGTTCTACCTGCTTCAGAACCAGCTGACGGCTGAGGATGACGAACTCACCCCGACCATGAAGCTCAAGCGCAAGCTGGTCGAGAAGAAGTACGCTGAGGCCATCGAGGCCATGTACCGATAGCAACCCCGGTGGCGCAGCAGCGGTCTGCCGCATGGCTGTGTCAGATCAACGACAACAGGCGGAGCCCAGTTTGACAATTCGACTTTCCCAGGTTTTCACATGGAGTGAGATGTCATGAGCACGAAAGTCGCCGTTTCCCTGATCGCGCTGTCTGCCGCTTTGCTGGCTGCGCCGGCGCAGGCCCAGTCGCAGGGCGTGTCCAAGAACGAGATCTTGGTGGGCTCGATCCTCGACATGTCGGGGCCGCTGGCCTCGTATGGCAAGGCGGTGCGCCAGGGCATGCTGCTGCGCGCCGAGGAGGCCAACGAGCAGGGTGGCGTGCACGGCCGCAAGGTCAAGCTGCTGGTCGAGGACGACGGCTACGATCCGAAGCGCGCCGTGCTGGCAGCGCAGAAGCTGGTCAACCAGGACAAGGTGTTCATCGTCGCCGGGCATATCGGTACTGCGCAGAACAACGCGGCCATGCCGGTGCAGTTCGAGAAGAACGTCATCAACTTCCTGCCGATCACCGCGGCGCGCGAGATGTACGAGCCCTTCAACCGCCTGAAGTACTCCTTCGCGGTCACCTACTATGACCAGATGCGCACCTTCCTGCCCAAGCTGGTCAAGGAGAAGGGCTCGAAGAAGGTCTGCGCCATCTACCAGGACGACGACTTCGGCCTGGAAGTGCTGCGCGGCGCCGAGGCCGGCCTGAAGACCATGAACATGGAGTTGACCGAGAAGTCCTCGTTCAAGCGCGGCTCGACCGACTTCTCGTCTCAAGTCGCGCGGGCCAAGGCTGCGGGCTGCGAGATGGTGGTGCTGGGCACCATCATCCGCGAGACCATCGGCACCATCGGCGAAGCGCGCAAGGCCGCCTTCAGCCCGATCTTCGTCGGTACCTCGGCCGTGTACACCGAACTGATCCACAAGTTGGGCGGCAAGGCGATGGATGGGCTGTACGCGACCATGACCGCGCAGATCCCCTATGCGGACGACCCGTCACAAGCTATCCGCTTCTGGGCGAACAAGTACAAAACCAAGTTCAACGACGAGCCGACGCTGTTCTCGGCCTACGGCTACACGGTGATGGACTATTTCATCCAGGCAGCCGCGAAGGCCGGTCCCAACCTCAGCACCGACAGCTTCATCAAGGCCATGGACTCGATGAGCTTCCCGTCCGACATGTTCGGAGCGCCGCCCTTCACGTTCGGGCCGACCAAGCGTCTGGGCAGCGATGCGTCGCGGCTGTCGCAGATCACCGACGGCAGGTGGAAGGTCATTTCCGACTACGCCCGGCCCTGATTTCCATTGACAACACCACCCCAAGGAGACCGATGATGAAACCGCTACATGTCGTTGCCGCTGCGGCACTCTGCGTCGCGTCCTTCGCCAGCCATGCTCAGTCGCAGGGCATCACCAAGGACGAGATCCTTATTGGCTCGATCCAGGACCTGTCCGGCCCGATTGCCGCCTATGGCAAGGCGGTGCGCCAGGGCATGCTGCTGCGCGTGGAGGAGATGAACGAACAGGGCGGCGTGCACGGTCGCAAACTCAAGCTGCTGGTCGAGGACGACGGCTACGACCCGAAGAAAGCCGTGCTGGCCGCGCAGAAGCTGGTCAACCAGGACAAGGTGTTCATCGTCGTGGCACACACCGGCACGGCCCAGAACAACGCGTCGATGCCGATCCAGTTCGAGAAGAACATCATCAACTTCATGCCGGTGACCGCAGCGCGCGAAATGTACGAGCCGCTGAACCGACTGAAGTACTCCTTCGCAGTGACCTATTACGACCAGATGCGCACCTGGCTGCCGAAGATGGTCAAGGACAAGGGCGCCAAAAAGGTCTGCACCATCTACCAGGACGATGAGTTCGGCCTGGAGGTGATGCGCGGTGCCGAGGCCGGCCTGAAGACGCTCAACATGGAGTTTGTTGAGAAAACCTCCTACAAGCGCGGCGCCACCGACTTTTCGTCGCAGGTGGCCAAGATGAAGGGCTCGGGTTGCGACCTGGTGGTGCTGGGCACCATCATCCGCGAGACACTGGGCACCATCGGCGAGGCACGCAAGACCGGCTTCAATCCGACCTTCCTGGGCTCCAGCGCGGCCTACACCTTCCTGATCCACAAGCTGGGCGGCAAGCCGATGGACGGCCTGTACGCGACGATGACGGCGCAGGAGCCCTACCTGGACGAAGCCTCGCAGCCGCTGCGCTTCTGGGCCAACAAGTACAAGACGCGTTTCAACGAAGACCCGAACGTGTTCTCGGCCTACGGCTACCTGATCCTGGACGCGTTCATCCGCGGTGCCGCAAAGGCCGGCAACAACCTGACGACCGACAGCTTCATCAAGGCCATGGACTCGATGACCATCCCGCCAGACATCTTCGGCAGCCCGGAAGCCACCTTCACCGCCACCAAGCGGCTGGGCAGCGACGCGTCGCGGCTGTCGCAGATCGTCGATGGCAAGTGGAAGGTGATCTCCGAGTACGCCAAGCCCTGATCAACCCTCGTGCGGGGTTGCAAAGGCCGCCTGCGGGCGGCCTTTTTCATGGCTCCCGCACCCGGATAATCCAGCACATGGCACAAGACGAATGGCTGACGGTCAACTCGCTCGACCTGGAGGCACAGGGCGTGGCGCGCAGGAGCGATGGCAAGGTGGTCTTCATCGAAGGCGCCTTGCCCGGCGAAGTGGTCACCTGCAGCCGCGGGCGCAGCAAGAACAACTGGGAGCAAGGCGTGATGACCGCCTTGCGCCGCGAAAGCTCGCAGCGCGTGCGGCCGGCCTGCCCGCATTTTGGGCTGCATGCCGGCGCCTGCGGCGGCTGCAAGATGCAGCATTTGCATCCGATGGCGCAGGTGGCGATCAAGCAGCGCGTGCTGGAGGACACCCTTTGGCACCTGGCGAAGGTCAAGCCCGAGATGATGCTGCGGCCAATCGAAGGCCCGGCCTGGGGCTACCGTCACCGGGCGCGGCTGTCGGTGCGCCATGTGACGAAAAAGGGCACGGTGCTGATCGGCTTCCACGAACGCAAGTCGCGCTACGTGGCCGACATGCAGGTCTGCCCGGTGCTGCCCGAGCCGATGAGCCGCATGCTGATGCCGCTGCGCGCGCTGATTGGTTCAATGGATCAGCGCGACCGCTTGCCGCAGATCGAACTGGCGATAGGCGATGTGGTCACCGCGCTGGTGCTGCGTCACCTTGAGCCGCTGAGCGAGGCTGACCTGCAGCGGCTGCGCGATTTCGGCACGGAGCACGGCGTGCAGTGGTGGCTGCAGTCGAAGGGGCCGGACAGCGTGCGTCGCATCGACGACATCGGCCCGGAACTCGCCTATGCCTTGCCCGAGTTCGGGGTGAGGCTGCCGTTCAGGCCCACCGACTTCACCCAGGTGAATGCCGCCATCAACGGCGTGCTGGTCGGACATGCGCTGCGGTCGCTGCAGGTGCGGCACGACGAGCGGGTGATCGACTGGTTCTGCGGTCTGGGCAACTTCAGCCTGCCGCTGGCCACCCAGGCCGCGCAGGTGCTGGGCATCGAAGGCAGCGAGGCGCTGGTGCAGCGCGCGCGGGACAACGCCGCACTCAACGGCCTGGCGGCGAAGACGCGCTTCGAGGCGCGCGACTTGTTCGCCTTTGCCGTTGGCGATCTGGTAACGCAGCGCCCGGCCGACAAGTGGCTGGTCGACCCGCCGCGCGAAGGTGCCTTCGCGCTGGCCAAGGCGCTGGCCGAACTGCAGGCGGCGCCGGTGGCGGGCTGGACGCCGCCGCAGCGGATCGTCTACGTCAGCTGCAACCCGGCCACACTGGCGCGCGATGCCGGGCTTCTGGTGCACCAGGCCGGCTACCGCTGCACGCAGGCGGGCATGGTGAACATGTTCCCGCACACTGCGCACGTAGAGAGCATCGCCGTCTTCGACCGCATGGATGGGTAAGCCCTAGCCAGCCAGTTGGTCACGGTCGTTACCATCTTGCGGACCCCACGAGAAGCCGAGCATGCAAGCTGCCTACACCTACGAAGCCGCCGCCCGGGTGCATGTGTTCGACGCGCGCGAACTGCCTTGGCAGGACACGCCCGAGCCAGGCCTGCGCCTGAAGCCGGTGCGCTACGACGACGAGCGCGGCCACTTCCTCGGGCTGGTGGGTTTCGCACCGCTGGCGCGCAGCGGTTTGCACCAGCACCGCGGCGTGGCCACCAGCTTCGTGCTCGACGGCAGCCTGGTTGATTTCGCCGGGCCGATCGGCCTGCACCAGGCGGGCATCAACTTGGTGGGCGCCACTCACGACGCGGTGTCCTACCAGAACACGCTGCTGGTCTCGCGCCTGGAAGGGCCGGTGGTCTACCCGGCCAGCCGCGGTGCGCTCAGCGGGCTGCATGCCGGTTCGCGTCATGCCGAATTCGACAACCCGGCGCCCGAGGCTTCGCCGGATATCAACATCGACGTGGATGCGTTGGTGCCACAGCAAAGCGGCATCGCGGGCCTGCGCCGGCAGACCATCTTCGACTACGCCGGCACCGGCAGCGCGCACCGCTTCGTGCAGCTGTCGCTGACGCCCGGCACGGAATGCCCGGCCTGGCATTGCCGGCAGCTGACCGAGTTCTGGGTGCGCGGCGGGCTGCTGAAGATCAACGGCCAGGTGGCGCATGCCAACTGCTTCGTGGTCATCGAGCCGGGTGCGCGGGTGCAGATGGCCTCGGCCTACGGGGTGTTGCTGCTGGCCTGGGCCGAGGGCCCTGAGCATTGGGTCGACCGGCAGGCACTCGGAAACGCACGCGCGCAGCGCTCAAGCCTCTTCGGCTTCTGACAACGCCAGCAGCAGCTTGTCGAGCAATTGATCGAGTTGGTCGAGTTCGGCCGCGCCGATGCCGCCAAAGAGCTGGGCCTCGCGAACCTTGGCGCGCGCGCCAATGGCCTGGTAGACGCGCTGACCTGCGGCACTCAGGCGCAGCAGCGTGCGCCGCCCGTCGCGGCTATCGGCTTTCTTGATGATGCGGCCATGGCGCGACAGCGCGGCGATGGCGCGGCTGATGCTCATCTTGTCCAGGCCGGTGGCCAGGGCCAGGTCGCTGGCGGCCACGCCGGGGTGGCTGGCCAGCACCACCATCACCCGCCATTCGTTCAGCGACAACTTGTGCGCGCGTGCCAGTGTCTCTACGAAGGGGCGCGCGGTGAGGTTCACCACACGCACCAGCTTGAAGAACAGCGAGCTGTCCACAGGCAGGGCCGCAGCCCTGCGGCGCAAGGCGGTCACGACTTGCGCGTCTGCTCGACCACCTGCTCGATCTTGCTCACCAGCGCGGCATTGGTGGCGACCTTCCAGCGGGCATAGACGCGCCGGCAGGCAATGCGCCACTGCTCGGCCTCGGGCGGTGTGGGCAGGTGCACGTCCACGCCCAGCGCCCGCACGCGCTCCACGTCCTCCGCATAGAGCTTTCGCACCAGCGCGATCTGCTGCCTGGCCGCGTCCTGCGCGCACTCGCGCACGATCTTCTGGTCGCCCGGCGTCCACGAGGCCCACACCGGGCCGGCGATGGCGAACAGCAGGATGTCGTTGGAGTAGTTCCACTTGGTCACATACTTCTGGCCCAGGGTGTTGATCTTGGCCGCCAGGAAGACTTCGAGCGGGTTTTCCTGCGAATCCACCGCGCCGGAGGCCAGCGCCGGCTGCGCGTCGGCCCAGCTCATGAAGGTGGGGTTGGCGCCCATGCCGGTCATGATCTCGCCGTACATCGGGCTGCCGACCACGCGCACCTTGATGCCCTTCAGGTCGTCGGGCTTGATCAGCGGGCGCTTGGAGTTGCTGATCTGCCGGTAGCCGGTCTCGCCGATCGACAGCGGCTCGGCACCGGCCTTGCGCACCAGGTCGAAGTAGTCGTTGACGATGGCCGGGTTGTTGATCACCGCGTCGTAGGCCTTGTGGTCCGGCAGGATGAAGGGCAGGGTGAACACGCCCAGCTGCGGCACCGTGCCCGACCAGTTGATCGGTGCGCCGCAGAGCACGTCGATGATGCCCTGGCGCATGGCCGAGAACTCGCGGTCCTGCTGGCCCTGCACCAGGCTGGCGCCCGGGTACTGCTTGATATTGATGCGCCCGCCCGTGCGCTCGCGCACCAGCGTCAGGAAGATCTCGCCGCCCTTGCCCCAGGCAAAGGCCGGTGGCACCACGGTGCTCATCTTGTATTCGGCCTTGTAGGCGCCCTGCGCATGGGCGAAGCGCGGCAGGCCGATGGCGGCGGCGCTACCGCCGGCGAACTTGATCAGGTCACGACGTTGCATGGGGTGTCTCCTTGGGGTTGGACGGGATCAGTAGCCCAGCGAGCGCGGCAGCCACAGGGCAATCTGCGGGAACAAGGCCACCACCGCGGTGGCCAGCACGAAACTCACGACCAGCCAGCCGACGTGCGGCAGCGTGGACTCGATGCGCACCTGCGCCAGGCGGCAGGCCACCAGCAGGTTCACCGCCATCGGCGGCGTGAACTGGCCGATGGCGACCACCATGGTCAGCAGCACGCCGAACCAGACCGGATCCCACTGGAAGGCCAGCATCAACGGGTACAACAGCGGCAGGAAGATCAGGAAGATGGACACGCCGTCGAGGAACATGCCCACCACCAGCAGCAGCGCCAGCAGCAGCGTCAGCGCGCCGGCACTGCCGATGCCGCTGGCCTGCACCGCCTTGACCAGCGGGTCGGCCAGGCCCAGCGTGTTGACCGAGTACGCAAAGATGCCGGCCAGCGCCATGACGATCATGATCACCGCCGAGGTCTCGGTGGCGTCGCGGAAGATTTCGTACAGGTCGGAAAAGCCGATCGTGCGGTGGATCAACATGCCCACCAGCAGGCCGTACACCGCGGCCACCGCCGCGGCCTCGGTGGGAGTGAACCAGCCGACTCGCATGCCGCCCAGGATCAGCACCGGCGCGGCCAGGCCCCAGATGGCCTCGCGCAGGCTGCGCCAGAAGGGCGGTCGCGGCAAGGTGACCTCTGCCGCGCCGTAACCGCGCCGGCGCGACAGCCACACCGCAGGAACGATCAGCGCCAGTCCGGCCAGGATGCCGGGGAACATGCCTGCGGCAAACAGCGCCGGCACCGACGCGCCGGGCACCGACACGCTGTAGACCACGAAGGCGATCGACGGCGGGATCAGGATGTCGGTGGCCGCGGCCGAGCCCACCACGCTGGCCGAGAACGGCGCCGGGTAGCCGGCGCGGGCCATGGCCGCGATCATCACGCCACCCACGGCGGCCGCATTGGCCGGGCCCGAGCCGGAGATGCCGCCCAGCACCATCGCCACCAGCACCGCCACCATCGGCAGCATGCCCGGCGAGCGGCCGATGCAGGCCACGGCGAAGTCGACCATGCGCTGGGCGACGCCGGAGCGGTCGAAGATCGAACCCACCAGCACGAACATCGGCAGCGCCAGCAGCGGGTACTTGGCGATGCCGGCCTGCATGTTCTGCGGCGCGGCCAGCAGGCCCCACCACTGCGTGTCGGCATTGGCCCAGGCGATGGCGACAATGCCGCCCAGCCCCAGTGCCGCGCCGATGGGCACGCCGGCCAGCATCAGCAGTACGAACAACGCAAACAGCGTGAAGCCGATCATCGGGCGTCTTCGAGCGCGCGCGCCGCCGACCAGGCCACTGCAGCCGAGCGCAGCGCGATCGCCGTGCACAGCAGTGGCGAGAACACGGTGAACCACCAGCGCGGAATGCCCATGCCCATCGAGGTTTCCTCGAAGCGGATTTCGTCCAGAACCACCCGGCCGAACAGCAGCGCCAGCACCGCGAACAGCAGCGCCGTCACGCAGGCCGCGAACACCTGCAGCCGGCGCTTGCGCGCGGCCGTGCCGCCGTCGTAGAAGAACTCGATGCGGATGTGCCGGTCGCGCGCGGTGGCCGCGCTGGCGCCGGCCAGCGTCATCAGTACCATCAGGAAGACCGAAATCTCCTCGCTCCAGGCGAAGGACTGGTCGGTGAAGTAGCGGGTCAGCACGTTCAGCAGCGTGATCACCAGCAGCAGCGCCATGCAGGCGACGGCCAGTCCCTCCTCCAGCGCCACCGGCACCCATCGGCGGCTGGAATTCAACGCAGCATCTCCAGCGCCGCCGCGACGATGGCCGCAGGCCGCACGCGCGCGGCCTCCTCGAGCGTGTGCGCATAGCCCACTGGAATGCGCGGCGCGCCCAGACGCCGGATGCGGCAGCCGGTGGCTTCGGCCGCGCTGGCCGCGATCTCGGCGCCGAAGCCGGCTACCTGAACCGCCTCGTGGGTGACCAGCAGTCGGCCGGTGCGGGCGGCGGAGGCGAGCACCATGTCCCGGTCCCAGGGCCACAGCGTGCGCAGGTCGATCAAGTCGACCTGCACGCCCTGTTGCGCCAAGGTCTGCGCAGCCTCGGCAGCCCAGTGCATTTGCCGCGACCAGCTGATGATCGTCAGATCGTTGCCCTCTCGCCAGCGGCTGGCCTGACCCAGCGTGGCGTCGCCTTCCGGCTGCACTGCGGCGCACAGCGGCCACAACTCCTTGTGCTCCATGTAGATCACCGGGTCGCCGCAGCCCAGCGCGGCGAGCAGCAGGTCGTGGTTGTCCTGCGGCGTGCTCGGGCAAACGACGACCACGCCAGGCAGGTGTGCGAACCAGGACTCGAAGGACTGCGAATGCTGCGCCGCGGAGGACGACCACATGCCGATGGGCATGCGCGCGACCAGCGGTACTCGGCCCTGTCCGCCGAACATGAAGCGGTTCTTGGCGGCCTGGTTGACGATCTCGTCCATGGCGCAAAGCGCGAAATCGACGACGCGCATTTCCACCACAGGCTTCAGGCCGGCCAGCGCCATGCCGACGCCGGCCCCCATGATGGTGGCTTCGGAGATGGGCGTGTCGATGACACGTTGTTCGCCAAAGTGCGCCTGCAGCCTGGCATACTGGCCGAAGATGCCGCCGCGGCCGACGTCCTCGCCGAGCACGACGATGTTCGGGTCGGCCCGCATGGCCTGCGCCAGCGCATGGCAGGCGGCCTGCGCGTAGCTCATCTCCATCGGCCGGCTCCCGTGCTCATCACGTCGCTGAAGGCATCCTCGGCCGCAGGCCACGGCGCGGCATGGGCGGCTTGCTGTGCGCTGTCGATGTCCTGCAGTGCCTGGCTCACCAGTGCATCGATCTCGGCAGCGCTGCCGCCCAACTCGGCGAAGCGTGCCGAGGCGAGTGCGATCGGGTCGCCTTCCAGCGCTGCGGCATGGTCCACCGGGTCCCGGTAGTGGGCAGGGTCCACCGACACGTGGCCCTTGACGCGGTAGGTCAGCGCATGCAGCAGCCGCGGTCCGTCCCCTTTGCGCACGGCCTGCAGCAGGCCACCGGCGCTGTCGCAGACCGCCTCGACGTCGTTGCCGTTCACGGTCTCGGCCGGCACGGCCAGCGCCAACGCGCGCGCCGCGGCGCCGGCACCCGCGGTCGTGGTGGAGCTGTGGGTGGTGGCCGACCAGCGGTTGTCCTCGCACACGAAGAGCACTGGCAGGCGGTAGGCCGCGGCCCAGTTCAGAGCCTCCAGAAAAGGGCCACGATTGATGGCGCCATCGCCGAAGAAGCAGGCCACCACGGCCGCCGAGCCGCGCAGCTTGAGGGCATGGGCCGCGCCGACGGCGATCGGCAGTCCGGCAGCGACAACGCCGTTGGCGCCGAGCATGCCCACTGAGAAGTCTGCAATGTGCATCGAGCCACCCTTGCCGCCGTTGCTGCCGCTGGCTCGGCCGAACAGCTCGCACATCATGCGCGTGGTGTCGGCGCCCTTGGCCAAGGTGTGGCCGTGGCCGCGGTGCGTGGAGGTGAGCAGATCCGTGCGCAGCAGGTGGTGGCATACGCCGGCGGCCACCGCCTCCTGTCCGGTGGACAGATGCAGCGGGCCGCGCACCAGTGCCGCTGTACCGGCAGCCGATCCGAAGGCGGCGACGCCGCCCTGGCTGAAGCGCTCGGCCGCATCCTCGAAGGCGCGAATGCGCAGCATCGTGCCCAGCAGGGCACGCAGTCGATCAAGGGCAGGGTGGCTCAGCGGCGCCTCCGTGGCGAGTGGCGCCCGATGGTAACGAGCGTGACCGTCGGCTCGGCCGCTGGCTTTCCCTGAGGCGGCGAACCAAAAAAACAGGGCCCGCAGGCCCTGTTTCCGTGTGCGCCGCAGCGCGGTCAGTCGCGGCTTCCGCCGAAGATGCCGAGCAGCGCCAGCAGGCTCTGGAAGACGTTGTACAGGCTCAGGTACACGCCGAGTGTGGCAGTGATGTAGTTGGTTTCCTCGCCGTCGCGCACGCGCTTCAGGTCGACCAGGATGAAGGCCGAGAAAATGCCGATGGCCAGGACCATCAGCGTGATCATCAGCGCGCTTGACTGGATGAAGAAGTTGGCAATCATCGCCACCAGCAGCATGATTGCGCCGATGAACAGCCACTTGCCCATCGCCGACAGGTCACGCTTGATGACAGTGGACACCGTCGCCATACCGAGAAAGATCGCGCCCGTGCCGGCGAAGGCCACCATGATCAGGCTGGCGCCGTTGGCCAGGCCCAGTACCGAGCCGATCAGGCGCGACAGCATCAGGCCCATGAAGAAGGTGAAGCCCAGCAGCACCGGCACGCCGGCGGCGGAGTTCTTCGTCTTCTCGATGGCGAACATCAGGCCGAAGGCGCCGGCCAGGAAGACCACCATGCTCACACCGGGGGACATGGCGGCAGCCAGCCCGGTGGACACGCCGATCCAGGCACCCAGTACCGTGGGCACCATCGACAGCGCGAGCAGCCAATAGGTATTGCGCAATACGCGGTTACGCTGCTCGGTCAGCGCGCCGGAGCCAACGTAACCGGGAGCGGTTTGCAGGCCAGGGTTCATGCGGTCAATCTCCATGGGAGTGGTTGAGGACAGCGGGATAGACCCGCGCGGCACATTCTAGTTCCCCACCGTTTCGCTCGGGATTGAATTTTCCGCGGGATGGAGTGTCAGCCTGCGCGCTGCCCTTGGCGAGAGTCCCCAAGGGTGGGCGGGCACGGCCCAGCGGATACAATTCGACTGCAATTCTGCTGACCCCGCAGCTCGGCAAAGCCCCCCGGACCTGTTGCACTGTCGCGATGCCCCACCGGGCCGGCAGAGGGGTTTGCTGAGCCTGCGAAACCCGGAGCCGCCCTTTGCTTCCCGTCCTGCCCCCCGCGCTACTGGCCCTCGCAGACGGAACCTGCTTCATCGGCCACGCCGTCGGCGCCACCGGCCATACGGTCGGCGAGGTGGTGTTCAACACGGCGCTGACCGGATACCAGGAGATCCTCACCGACCCCAGCTACTGCCGCCAGATCGTCACGCTGACCTATCCGCACATCGGCAGCTATGGCGTCAACGACGAAGATGTCGAGGCCGCCAAAGCCCATGCCGCTGGGCTGGTGATCAAGGACCTGCCGCTGCGCGCGTCCAATTTTCGCCGCACACGCGACCTGTCGGAGTACCTGCGCGCCGAGGGCATCGTGGCGATTGCTGGCATCGACACCCGACGCCTGACCCGGGTGCTGCGCACTCGTGGTGCACAGAACGGGTGCATCACCACCTTCGAAGCGGACACCGTGGTTGGCGAGGCCCAGGTGGCCCAGGCCGTGGCCCATGCAGTCGCGGCCCCCAGCATGAGTGGCCTGGACCTGGCGCAGGTGGTGTCCGTGGACCGTTCCTATCCCTGGACCCAGACCGAATGGACGCTGGGTGGCGGATATGGCGAGTTGCGGGACGGGCACTGGCACGTGGTGGCCTATGACTTCGGCATCAAGCGCAACATCCTGCGCATGCTGGCCAGCCGCGGCTGCCGCGTGACGGTGGTGCCGGCGCAGACCTCGGCCGAGCAGGCGCTGGCGCTCAAGCCGGACGGCATCTTCCTTTCCAACGGCCCCGGCGACCCGGAACCCTGCGACTACGCGATCCGGGCGACCCGGAAGCTGATCGACACCGGCATCCCCACCTTCGGAATCTGCCTGGGCCACCAGATTCTGGCGCTGGCCTCTGGCGCCAAGACCTTCAAGATGAAGTTCGGCCATCACGGCGCCAATCACCCGGTGAAGGACCTGGACTCGGGGCGAGTGTCGATCACCAGTCAGAACCACGGCTTCGCGGTGGACGAGTCGACGCTGCCGGCCAACCTGCGCCCGACGCACGTGTCGCTGTTCGATGGCACGCTGCAAGGCCTGGCGCGCACCGACCGCCCGGCCTTCTGCTTCCAGGGCCACCCCGAGGCCAGCCCCGGGCCGCACGACATCGGCTACCTGTTCGACCGTTTCACTGCGCTTATGGAGAAGGCCCATGCCTAAGCGCAGTGACATCCAGTCGATCCTCATCATCGGCGCCGGCCCGATCGTCATCGGCCAGGCCTGCGAGTTCGACTACTCCGGCGCCCAGGCCTGCAAGGCGCTGCGCGAGGAGGGCTACCGCGTCATCCTCGTCAACAGCAACCCGGCGACGATCATGACCGACCCGGGCATGGCCGATGCCACCTACATCGAGCCGATCACCTGGCAGGTGCTGGAAAAGATCATCGCCAAGGAAAAGCCGGACGCGCTGCTGCCGACGATGGGCGGCCAGACCGCACTGAATTGCGCGCTCGACCTGCACAAACACGGCGTGCTGGCGAAGCATGGCGTCGAGATGATCGGCGCCAACGAGCATGCGATCGAGAAGGCCGAAGACCGCTTGAAGTTCAAGGACGCGATGACGAGCATCGGCCTGGGCTCGGCGCGCAGCGGCATTGCCCATTCGATGGACGACGCGGTTGCGGTGCAGCGGCGCATCACGGCCGAGATCGGCGGCACGGGGTTCCCGATGGTCATCCGACCCAGCTTCACGCTGGGCGGCACTGGCGGCGGCATTGCCTACAACCCCGACGAGTTCGAGGAGATCTGCAAGCGCGGGCTGGATCTGTCGCCGACCAAGGAACTGCTGATCGAAGAATCGCTGATCGGCTGGAAAGAGTTCGAGATGGAGGTGGTGCGCGACCGTGCCGACAACTGCATCATCGTCTGCGCGATCGAGAACCTGGACCCGATGGGCATCCACACCGGCGACTCGATCACCGTGGCGCCGGCGCAGACGCTGTCGGACAAGGAATACCAGCTGATGCGCAACGCGTCGATCGCCATCCTGCGCGAGATCGGCGTGGACACCGGCGGGTCGAACGTGCAGTTCGCCATCAACCCGGTGGACGGGCGCATGGTGGTGATCGAGATGAACCCGCGCGTCAGCCGCAGCTCGGCGCTGGCATCGAAGGCTACCGGCTTTCCGATCGCCAAGGTCGCCGCCAAGCTGGCCGTGGGCTACACGCTGGACGAACTGCGCAACGACATCACCGGCGGTGCCACGCCGGCGAGCTTCGAGCCGAGC
Source organism: uncultured Pseudomonadota bacterium (assembly GCA_963758955.1). Classification (GTDB taxonomy): domain Bacteria; phylum Pseudomonadota; class Gammaproteobacteria; order Burkholderiales; family Burkholderiaceae_C; genus Rubrivivax. The sequence goes on along the minus strand of CAVWXO010000022.1, from coordinate 66,158 downwards.
ATTGACTACGTCGTCACGAAGATCCCGCGCTTTGCCTTCGAGAAGTTTCGCGAGGCCGACCCGCACCTGGGCACGCAGATGAAGTCGGTGGGCGAGGTCATGGCCATCGGACGGACTTTCCAGGAAAGCTTCCAGAAGGCGCTGCGCGGCCTGGAAACCGGCATCGACGGCCTGAGCGAACGCAGCACCGACCGCGACGAGATCATCGAGGAGATCGGCGAGGCCGGCCCCGAGCGGATCCTGTTCGTCGGCGATGCCTTCCGCATCGGCATGAGCCTGGATGAGATCTTCGAAGAGACCGCCATCGACCCGTGGTTCCTGGCGCAGATCCAGGAGATCGTGGCCACCGAGAAGGCGCTGGCCGGCCGCACGCTCGAATCGCTGTCGGTGGCCGAACTGCGCTTCCTGAAGCAGAAGGGTTTTTCCGACAAGCGCCTGGCCAGGCTGCTGGGCACCAACCAGCACGACCTGCGCCGGCGCCGCCACAGCCTGGGTGTGCGACCGGTCTACAAGCGCGTCGACACCTGCGCGGCCGAGTTCGCCACGCCCACGGCCTACATGTACTCCACCTACGACGAGGAGTGCGAGGCCGAGCCCACCACTCGCAAGAAGATCATGGTGCTGGGCGGTGGGCCCAACCGCATCGGCCAGGGCATCGAATTCGACTACTGCTGCGTGCATGCCGCGCTGGCGATGCGCGAGGACGGCTACGAGACCATCATGGTCAACTGCAACCCGGAGACGGTGTCCACCGACTACGACACCAGCGACCGGCTGTACTTTGAGCCGGTGACGCTGGAGGACGTGCTCGAGATCGTGGCGGTGGAAAAGCCGCTGGGCGTGATCGTGCAGTACGGTGGCCAGACGCCGCTGAAGCTGGCGCTGGAGCTCGAATCCAACGGCGTGCCGATCATCGGCACCAGCCCGGACAGCATCGACATCGCCGAGGACCGTGAACGTTTCCAGCAGTTGTTGCACACGCTGGGCCTCAAGCAGCCGCCAAACCGCACCGCGCGCACCGAAGAGGCTGCCCTGGACCTGGCGCAGCAGATCGGCTACCCGCTGGTGGTGCGGCCCAGCTACGTGCTCGGCGGCCGCGCGATGGAGATCGTGCATGGCGACAAGGACCTGCAGCGCTACATGCGCGAGGCGGTCAAGGTGTCGGACAAGTCGCCGGTGCTGCTCGACCGCTTCCTGGACGACGCGATCGAGGTCGACGTCGACTGCATCAGCGATGGCAGCAACGTGATGATCGGCGGCATCATGGAGCACATCGAGCAAGCCGGAGTGCATTCCGGAGATTCCGCCTGCTCGTTGCCACCGTATTCGTTGTCGCCCGCGCTGCAGGATGAACTGCGCCGCCAGACGGCGCTGATGGCCCAGGCGCTGAAGGTGATCGGCCTGATGAACGTGCAGTTCGCCATCCAGGGCGAAGGGGACGAGGCCACGGTCTACGTGCTGGAAGTCAACCCGCGCGCGTCCCGCACGGTACCTTTCGTCAGCAAGGCCACCGGACAGCCGCTGGCAAAGATCGCCGCGCGCTGCATGGCCGGACAGTCACTGAGCGATCAGCGAGGCAGCGACGGACGCGAGCCGCGCGAGGTGATTCCCGAGTACTTCAGCGTCAAGGAAGCGGTGTTCCCGTTCAACAAGTTCCCCGGCGTCGACCCGATCCTCGGGCCGGAGATGCGCTCCACCGGCGAGGTCATGGGCGTCGGCGCCACATTCGGCGAGGCGATGCTGAAGAGCCAGATCGGCGCCGGCTCGCGCCTGCCCGACAAGGGCACGGCAGTGATCACCGTGAAGAACGCCGACAAGGCACGCGCGGTCAAGGTGGCCGGCGACCTGGTCGGACTGGGTTTCCAGGTGGTCGCAACCAAGGGTACGGCGGCGGCGATTGCCGAAGCCGGCCTGCCGGTGCGTACGGTGAACAAGGTCAAGGACGGCCGTCCCCACATTGTCGACATGGTCAAGGCCGGCGAGATCCAACTCGTGTTCAGCACCGTGGACGAAACGCGCACAGCCATCGCCGACTCCCGCCACATCCGTACCGCGGCGCTGGCCCATCGGGTGACCTACTACACCACGATGGCCGGCTGCGAGGCGGCCACCGAAGCAATGAACCACCAGCACGAACTGAGCGTCCAATCGCTGCAGGAACTGCACGACGATCTGAACTAAAATCTTCCGCATACACCGCCGCCCCAGCTGACCGTCTGCCCTGGCAGACGGGGCCGTCGCGGCGGTTTCACTTTTTGCGAGCGAAGCCGATCATGAGCACCATACCCCTGACCCGACGTGGCAGCGAAAAGCTGAAGGAAGAGCTGCAGCGCCTGAAGACCGTCGAGCGCCATGCGGTGATCCAGGCCATTGCCGAGGCGCGCGCGCAAGGCGACCTTTCGGAGAATGCAGAGTATGAAGCGGCCAAGGACAAGCAGGGCTTCATCGAAGGCCGCATTCTGGAGATCGAAGGCAAGCTGGCCGCGGCGCAGGTCATCGACCCGGCCACGCTGGATGCCGACGGCCGCGTGGTCTTCGGCTCGACCGTCGAGTTGGAAGACGAAGCCAGTGGCACCCGCGTGACCTACCAGATCGTCGGTGACGACGAGGCCGACCTGAAGCTCGGCCTGATCTCGATCAGCAGCCCGATCGCCCGTGCGCTCATCGGAAAGGAAGCCGGCGACGTGGCCGAGGTCAATGCCCCCGGCGGCCTGAAGAGCTACGAGATCCTCGAGGTGCGCTACCTCTGATGGCCGAGCGCTGGCGCCGGATGCTTCCCGGCTTGTGGGCCGGTCTGCTGCTGTGCATCGCCGGCATAGCCGCGCCGGCAACCTTCGCCGCCTTGCCCAGCGCCGATGCGGGGCAGGTCGTGTCGCGCATCTTCATCCGCGAGGCCTGGATCAGCTTGTTGCTGGCGGCGTTGCTGCTCGCTTTGGAGTGGCGCCGACCGGCGCTGCCCGGCCTGAGCAACCTGGCGCTGGTCTGGGCCACGCTGGTGTGCACGCTGCTGGGCTACTTTGCGATGCAGGCGCTGATGCCGGCGGCGCGGCTCGGGCAAGGTGCGCTTAGCTTTGGCCAGCTGCACCTGATCAGCACCGTGTTCTACGGCATCAAGACGCTGGCGGTGCTGCTGCTCGCCTGGCGGGCGGCCAGCCTCAGTCGATCGCCTTCTTCTTGATGCTGGTGACGCGCGGCTTGGCGCGCTTGATCTCGCCGCCGGCCGTGACGCGCTGGTTGCCAAAGACCTTGACCTTCTTGATCTGTGGCCGGTGATTGCCACTCTTCGAGAACTTGAGGATCTTGACCACGCGCGGGCCGGGCAGGCGTGATTCGGCCACCGGTTTGGCGGCGGCGGGAATCGGTCGCCACAGCACCAGCAACTTGCCGATGTGCTGCACGGCAGCTGCGTTCAGTGCCTCGGACAGCTGGATCAACGCCCCGGCGCGGGTTTCACGCTCGTCGGAAAACACGCGCACCTTGATCAGGCCGTGCGCACTCAGCGCGGCGTCGGCTTCCTTCAGCACCGCTGGCGTCAGCCCGTCGGCGCCCACGATCACGACCGGGTCCAGATGATGGGCCTGGCCGCGCAGGTCCTTGCGCTCGGCGGGTGTCAATGTCAGTGCGGGCATCGCACTATTATCAGTCCGCGATGAAGATCAACAGCAAGAGCCGCAAAATCAACAAGGCATGGCTCAACGACCATGTCAACGACCCCTACGTCAGGCTGGCGCAGCGGGAGGGCTACCGGGCCCGTGCCGCCTACAAGCTCAAGGAAATCGATGAGTCGCTCGGGCTGATCAGGCCCGGCCAGCTGGTCATCGACCTGGGCTGTGCCCCCGGCGCCTGGAGCCAGTACCTGAGGCGTCGCTTTGCACCCAAGATTGCTGGCAGCGGTGGGGCAGCCAGCGGCGAGTTGCAGGGGCGCATCATCGCCCTGGATCTGCTGGACTTCGAGCCAGTGGAAGGGGTGCAGTTCATCCAGGGTGACTTTCGCGAAGACTCGGTGCTGCAACAGTTGGTGTCCGTGATGGATGGACGCCGGGCGGATCTGGTGCTGTCCGACATGGCGCCGAACCTGTCGGGCATCGAATCGGCCGATGCGGCGCGCATTGCCCATTTGGTCGAACTGGCGGTGGAATTCGCCATGCAGCACCTGCAGCACGATGGCGCGCTGGTGTGCAAGGTGTTCCACGGCAGCGGCTACAGCCAACTGGTCAAGCTGTTCAAGGAGAGCTTCCGCGTGGTCAAGCCGATCAAGCCCAAGGCCTCGCGTGACAAGTCCTCTGAAACCTTTCTGGTTGGCATGGGTCCCAAACGCCCATGAGGCTGCGCACAGTTGCACACTGTCGCTGCCATGGTCATATACCTTGTCTGCACTAGAATCGACCCCATATGCCGTGGAATCCGGCGCAGGCGTGCGTGCTTGGCCGGCGCAAGCCGAAGTGGAATAGGAGCCGCGGTGAACAATCAATGGTTCTCGAAAGTCGCAGTCTGGCTGGTGATAGCCCTTGTGCTGTTCACCGTCTTCAAGCAGTTCGACCGGGGGGCCATGCAGGGCAACCAGATCGGCTACTCAGACTTTCTGGAAGAAGTGCGCAACAAGCGCATCAAATCGGTGACGTTGCAGGAAGGCAATGGCGGCACCGAGATCCTGGCGCTCACCAACGACGACAAGCGCCTGCGCAGCACCGCCACCTATCTGGACCGCGGGCTGGTCGGTGACTTGATCGCCAGCGGCGTCAAGTTCGACGTCAAGCCACGCGAGGAACCCTCGCTGCTGATGAGCATCCTCGTCAGTTGGGGGCCGATGCTGCTTCTCATCGGCGTTTGGATCTACTTCATGCGCCAGATGCAGGGGGGCGGCAAGGGCGGTGCCTTCAGCTTCGGCAAGAGCAAGGCGCGGATGCTCGACGAGGCCAACAACACCACCACCTTCGCCGACGTGGCCGGATGTGAAGAGGCCAAGGAAGAGGTCAAGGAACTGGTCGACTTCCTGAAGGACCCGCAGAAATTCCAGAAGCTCGGCGGGCGCATCCCGCGCGGCGTGCTGCTGGTCGGCCCTCCCGGAACCGGCAAGACGCTGCTGGCCAAGGCCATCGCCGGCGAGGCCAAGGTGCCGTTCTTCACCATCTCGGGCTCCGACTTTGTCGAGATGTTCGTCGGCGTCGGCGCGGCGCGCGTGCGCGACATGTTCGAGCAGGCGAAGAAGAGCGCGCCGTGCATCATCTTCATCGACGAAATCGACGCGGTAGGCCGTCACCGCGGCGCCGGCCTGGGCGGCGGCAATGACGAGCGCGAGCAGACCTTGAACCAGATGCTGGTCGAGATGGACGGTTTCGAGACCAATGTCGGTGTGATCGTCATGGCCGCGACCAACCGACCGGACATCCTCGACCCGGCGCTGTTGCGGCCGGGCCGCTTCGACCGCCAGGTGTTCGTATCGCTGCCCGACGTGCGTGGCCGCGAGGCCATCCTGAACGTGCACATGCGCAAGGTGCCGGTGGGTCAGGACATCCGTGCCGACATCCTGGCGCGCGGCACGCCCGGCTTTTCGGGCGCCGACCTCGCCAACCTGGTCAACGAGGCAGCGCTGTTCGCGGCGCGGCGCAACGGCCGCGTCGTCGAGATGGGCGACTTCGAGAAGGCCAAGGACAAGATCATGATGGGCCCGGAGCGCAAGTCGATGACGATGCCCGCCGAGGAACTGAAGAACACCGCCTATCACGAGTCTGGCCACGCGCTGGTGGCGCGCATGCTGCCCAAGACCGACCCGGTGCACAAGGTGACGATCATCCCGCGCGGTCGCGCGCTGGGCGTGACGATGCAACTGCCCGAGGGCGACCGCTACAGCCTGGACAAGGAGCGCATGCTCAGCACCATCAGCGTGCTGTTTGGCGGCCGTATCGCAGAAGAGGTGTTCATGAATCAGATGACCACCGGCGCCAGCAACGACTTCGAGAGGGCTACGCAGATCGCCCGCGACATGGTCACTCGCTATGGCATGACCGATGAACTGGGCCCGATGGTCTATGCCGAGAATGAGGGCGAGGTCTTCCTCGGCCGCTCGGTGACCAAGCATGTCAACGTGTCCGAGCAGACGATGCAGAAGGTCGACTTCGTCATCCGCCGCATCATCGACGAACAGTACGCGATCGCGCGCAAGCTGATCGAGGACAACCAGGACAAGATGCACGCGATGGCCAATGCGTTGCTCGAGTGGGAAACCATCGATGCCGACCAGATCGAGGACATCATGTCCGGCAAGCCGCCGCGCCCGCCGAAGGATTGGTCACCTTCCGCATCGCGTCCGCCGGGCCCGACGCCGCCGGTCAATCCCGACGGAGCGCACGCACCGGCCTGAGGCGGCAAGGCGACTTGACAAAACCACGGGGCCTGCGGGCCCCGTTTCGGTTCCATGCACTGGCAGACCACGCGCTTCAGCATTGACCTGGATCGGCCGCGGGTGATGGGCATCGTCAACGTCACGCCCGACTCCTTTTCAGACGGGGGACAGCATGCGAGCACCGAAGCTGCCATCGCCCATTGCGAACGCTTGTGCGCAGAAGGCGCGGACCTGCTGGACATCGGCGGCGAGTCGACGCGACCCGGTGCCGCTGCACCCAGCGCCGATGAGGAGCGCGAGCGGGTGATGCCGGTACTGCGCCACGCGCTGCGCCTGGGTGTGCCGGTATCGGTCGACACGCGGCGCGCAGAGCTGATGCGCGAAGCGCTGGAGGCTGGCGCAGACATCGTCAACGACGTGCAGGCGCTTCGCGGCGAGGGTGCCGAAGCGGCGCTGGCTGCCTTTCCGCGTGCAGGCATCTGCCTGATGCACATGCACGGTGACCCGGCGACGATGCAGCAGGCGCCGGCCTATGCCGACGTGGTGGGCGAGGTAAGTCAGTTCCTGGCGCAGCGGGCCGCGCGGCTGCAGGAGCTGGGTGTGTTGGCCCAGCGCATCGTGCTCGACCCCGGCATCGGCTTCGGCAAGACGCTGGTGCACAACATCGAATTGCATCGTGGCATTCCGGCGCTGCTGAAGCTGGGCTTTCCGGTGCTTGTTGGCTGGTCGCGCAAGTCGGCGCTGGGCACAATCACCGGCCAGCCGGTGCAGCAGCGCGAGGCCGCCAGCGTGGCGGCAGCCTTGGCGGCCGCGCAACGCGGCGCCCGCATACTGCGCGTACATGACGTGGCGGCCACGGTGGACGCACTGCGCGTCTGGCAGACCCTGGAATCGAGGACGTACCTTTCATGAGCAGACGCTACTTCGGCACCGATGGCATTCGCGGCACGGTGGGCATGACACCGATCACGCCGGACTTCATGCTGCGGCTGGGCCATGCGGTAGGCAGCGTGCTGCGGCGCAGCGTGTCGCGGCCGACGGTGATCATCGGCAAGGACACACGCATCTCCGGCTACATGATCGAGTCGGCGCTGGAGGCTGGCTTCGCGTCTGCCGGCGTCGACGTGCTGCTCAGCGGTCCGCTGCCCACTCCGGGCGTGGCCTACCTGACGCGCGCATTGCGCCTGGACCTGGGCGTGGTCATCAGTGCCTCGCACAACCCCTATGCCGACAACGGCATCAAGTTCTTTTCGGCGCGCGGCGAGAAGCTGCCCGACGAATGGGAAGCCGCAGTCGAGGCTGCGCTCGAGGAACCGCCACGATGGGTCGATGCCGCCGGCCTGGGCCGGGCAAGGCGCTTGGACGACGCCCGCGGCCGCTACATCGAGTTCTGCAAGAGCACCGTCGGCAGTGAGCTGTCGCTGAAGGGCCTGAAGCTGGTGGTCGACGCGGCGCATGGCGCGGCCTACAACGTGGCACCAGATGTGTTCCACGAACTCGGCGCCGACGTGGTGGCCATGGGCTGCAGCCCAGACGGCATCAACATTAACCACGAGGTCGGTGCCACCGCGCCGGCAGCGCTGGTACAACGCGTGCGCAGCGAAGGCGCCGACTACGGCATCGCGCTGGATGGCGATGCCGACCGGCTGCTGATGGTCGACGACAAGTGCCGCCTGTACAACGGCGACGAACTGCTCTACGTGATGGTGGCCGACCGCCTGGCGCTCGGACAGGCCGTGCCCGGCGTGGTCGGCACGCTGATGACCAACATGGCCGTCGAGCTGGCGCTGCGCCGGTGCGACATTCCACTGGTGCGAGCCAAGGTCGGCGATCGATACGTGCTGGAAGAGCTGGCAGAGCGCGGCTGGCAACTTGGCGGCGAAGGCTCCGGCCATCTGCTCGTGCTGGACCGACACACCACCGGCGACGGCATCGTCAGCGCGCTGCAGGTGATGCAGGCCGTGCGCCGTCGTGGTGGCAGCCTGGCGGAACTGTTGAACGATGTGACGCTGTTTCCGCAGACGCTGCTGAACGTGCGTCTGGCCGATGGTGTCGACTGGCGCCAGAACCCGCGCCTGGCAGCGATGCAGGACGAAGTCTCCCGCGAGCTGGGTGATCAGGGCAGGGTGCTGATCCGCGCCTCGGGCACCGAGCCGGTGCTTCGCATCATGGTTGAATGCGCTGATGCCGCACAGTCTGTGCGCTTTGCGGAGCGCATTGCCGCCACGTTGCTCTGAAGCGGCTGGGCGGCCCAGCCCGCAGCGCTGGCCAGGGCTCGGACAGCGAATGTGACGGTACGGCGACATCATCGTGACAATCGAGTGGCCATGATGGCAGGGGCGGTCTGTGTCACGAGGCTGTCACATGGGCTACTTACATTCTCAGCATCGAATGACCTTCAATAGGTGGAACCATGCTGAACCAGTTTTTTCGTTGCTCGTTGGCGGCCTCGGCCGTGCTGCTCTGCGCAGGTACGGCAACCGCACAGGACGTGACCGGTGCCGGTGCGACGTTCCCGGCGCCGATCTACGCCAAGTGGGCCGATGCCTACAACAAGGCCACCGGCGCGCGCATCAACTACCAATCGGTCGGTTCGGGCGCGGGCATCAAGCAGATCAAGTCCAAGACCGTGGACTTTGGTGCCTCGGACATGCCGCTGTCGGATGAAGATCTGGCCAAGGACGGGATGGTCCAGTTCCCCACGGTCATTGGCGGCGTGGTGCCCGTAGTCAATATCGCAGGCATCAAGCCGGGGCAGATCAAACTGACCGGGCAAGTGCTGGGCGACATCTACCTGGGCAAGATCACCCGATGGAATGATCCGGCGCTCACGACACTGAACCCGGGTGTTCCGTTGCCGGATGCGGCCATCGCGCCGGTACGCCGCGCCGACGGTTCGGGGACCACTTTCATCTTCACCAACTACCTGTCCAAGGTCAATCCCGAATGGAAGGCCAAGGTCGGTGAGGGTACCGCCGTGAACTGGCCAGCGGGTGCTGGCGGCAAGGGCAATGAAGGGGTGGCTGCCTTCGTTCAGCGCCTGCCGAACTCGATCGGCTATGTCGAGTACGCCTATGTCAAGCAGAACAAGATGACGTATACGCAGATGAAGAATCGCGATGGCGTCTTCGTCGAGCCCAGCGACACGGCTTTCAAGGCCGCAGCAGCCGGTGCGGATTGGAACAAGACCTTCAACCAGGTCACGACCGATCAGCCCGGCAAGGATGCGTGGCCGCTGACCAACCCGACTTACATCCTGATGTACAAGGCGCAGGACAAGGCTGCCAACGCGAGCAATGCGTTGAAGTTCTTCGACTGGGCCTTCAACAACGGCGACAAGATGGCTGACGAACTGGACTACGTTCCCTTGCCCGACTCGGTGAAGAACCTCGTGCGCAAGCAGTGGACTGACCAGATCAAGGACACCAGCGGCAAGGCGATCGCCTTTAAGTGAGGTGACGCTGGCGTGCGGCCCGCGCTGCCGCCAAGCTCTGCCTGAGATCACCGTTGATAGCAGGAGGCTTCGTGGCCGCTACACTCCCCGCAACTCCCTACGACCCCGGAGCTGCCATGGAGCAAACGACTCCGCATGGGCGTCCTCCCAAGCGAAAGCACGTGGCTCCATGGGCCGACAAGCTGTTCGCCATGTTCGCCTACGGTGCGGCTTGGCTGACCCTGCTGTTGCTGCTGGGCATCATCGTGTCGCTGCTTTTCGGCGCCGCGCCGGCCATCAAACAGTTCGGGCTGGGGTTTCTGTGGTCTACCGAGTGGGATCCGGTGCAGGAGAAGTTCGGCGGCCTGGTGATGATCTACGGCACGCTGATGACTTCGTTCATCGCGTTGTTGATCGCGGTGCCGGTGAGCTTCGGCATCGCATTGTTCCTTACCGAGTTGTCGCCCGGCTGGCTGAAGCGTCCGCTGGGTATTGCTATTGAACTCTTGGCTGCGGTGCCTTCGATCGTGTATGGGATGTGGGGCCTGTTGGTGTTCGGCCCCATCCTCGCGACCTACGTGCAGGCCCCGCTGCAGTCTGCGTTTGGCGACGTGCCTGTGCTCGGCGCACTTTTCTCAGGACCTCCCGTCGGTATCGGCATCCTTTCGGCCGGCATCATCTTGGCAATCATGGTCATCCCATTCATCGCCGCCGTGATGCGCGATGTGTTCGACGTGACGCCCCCGATGCTCAAGGAGTCGGCCTATGCGCTGGGCTCCACCACCTGGGAAGTGGTGTCCAAGGTGGTTCTGCCCTACACCAAGACCGGCGTGGTCGGCGGCATCATGCTGGGTCTGGGCCGCGCGCTGGGCGAGACCATGGCCGTGACCTTCGTGATCGGCAACTTCAACCAGCTGGATTCGCTGTCACTGTTCCAGGCGGCGAACAGCATCACCTCGGCATTGGCCAATGAGTTTGCCGAGGCCGGGGCCGGCCTGCACCAGGCCTCGTTGATCTACCTGGGCCTGGTGCTGTTCTTCATCACCTTCGTGGTGCTGGCGCTGTCGAAGGTGCTGCTGTCGCAACTCAAGAAGAACGAAGGGACGCACACATGAGTGCCGTCGTCCCGACCAAGAACTCGTCGCCTTTCGACATGCCGGCCAGCAAGCTGGCCAGGCACCGGGCACGCAAGAGGATGAATGCCGTTGCCCTGAGCCTGTCTCTGCTGGCGATGGCGTTCGGATTGTTCTGGCTGGCATGGATCCTTGTGGAGACGATCCGTCTCGGCGTCGGGGGTCTGGCCCTCTCGGTGTTCACCGAGATGACCCCGCCTCCGCAGGCCGAGACCGGTGGCCTGGCGAATGCGATCTTCGGGTCGCTTGTCATGGTGACGCTGGCGACACTGCTGGGTACGCCCATCGGCGTGCTGGCCGGCATCTATCTGGGTGAATACAGCCGCAAAAGCTGGCTCGGCAGCGCCGTGCGCTTCATCAACGACATCCTGCTGTCCGCGCCGTCGATCGTCATCGGTCTGTTCATCTATGCGGTCGTGGTGGCGCCGTTGCGCGGCTTCTCCGGCTTTGCCGGTGTGCTGGCGCTGGCACTGATCGTCATCCCGGTGGTCATCCGCACCACGGAGAATATGCTCAGCCTGATCCCCAACTCGCTTCGCGAGGCGGCCTATGCGCTGGGCACGCCGAAATGGAAGGTGATCTCGTCGGTAACGCTGAAGGCCGCACGGGCCGGTGTCATCACCGGCATCCTGCTGGCGCTGGCGCGCATCGCCGGCGAGACGGCACCACTGCTGTTCACTGCGCTGTCCAACCAGTTCTGGACCAGCGACATGACTCAGCCGATGGCCAGCCTGCCGGTGACCATCTTCAAGTTCGCCATGAGCCCCTACGAGAACTGGCAGAAGTTGGCCTGGGCGGGCGTGTTCCTCATCACGCTGGGCGTGCTGCTGCTGAACATCCTGGCGCGCATCCTGTTCAAGAACAAGCACTGAGCGAAAAGGGTTCTCGAAGCCATGGACGTCAAGGTCGACCTGCCCACCACCGAGAAGGTGAAGATGTCGGTACGCAACCTGAACTTCTACTACGGTGGGTTCAAGGCGCTGAAGAACATCAACCTCGACATCCCCGAGCGCAAGGTGACGGCGTTCATCGGGCCTTCGGGTTGCGGCAAGAGCACCTTGCTGCGCACCTTCAACCGCATGTTCGAGCTCTACCCCGAGCAGCGTGCCGAAGGCGAGATCAACCTCGACGGCCAGAACATCCTGACCAGCAAGGACGACGTCACTCTCATCCGCGCCAAGGTCGGCATGGTGTTCCAGAAGCCCACGCCCTTCCCGATGTCGATCTACGACAACATTGCCTTCGGCGTGCGGCTGTTCGAGACGCTGTCGCGCGATGAGATGGACGAGCGCGTCGAATGGGCACTGAAGAAGGCCGCGCTGTGGAACGAGACCAAGGACAAGCTCAACCAGAGCGGATCCGGGCTGTCCGGTGGCCAGCAGCAGCGGCTGTGCATCGCCCGCGGGATTGCCGTCAAGCCGGAAGTGCTGCTGCTCGACGAGCCCTGCTCGGCCCTGGATCCGATTTCCACCGGTAAGATCGAAGAACTGATCCACGAACTGAAGTCCGACTATACGGTGGCCATCGTCACGCACAACATGCAGCAGGCGGCGCGCAGCTCGGACTACACGGCCTACATGTACCTTGGCGACCTCATCGAGTTCGGCCCGACCAGCGAGCTGTTCATGAGCCCGAAGCGCAGGGAAACCGAGGACTACATCACCGGCCGCTTCGGCTGAGAGGCTTCCCATGACCGAAAAGCATCTGTCTTCCCAATTCGACGCCGAGTTGGGCGCAATTTCCACCCGCGTGCTCGAAATGGGCGGCCTGGTGGAGGCCCAGGTCGGCCAGGCGGTGTACGCGCTGACCAATCTGAGCCACGAAACCGCGGCGCAGGTGCTGGTGGCCGAAGAGCGCGTCAATGCGATGGAGGTCGAGATCGACAGCGACCTTTGGAGCATCATTGCCCGGCGTCAGCCCACCGCGCGCGACCTGCGACTGCTTATCGCCGTCTCGAAAGCCATTGCCAACCTGGAGCGTGCCGGTGACGAGGCGGCGCGCATTGCGCGCACGGTGCAGCGGCTGATCAACGCTGGCATGTCCAGCCGGCTGCGCCTGCCGCTGGCGGATCTGGGCTACGAGTCCAACCTGGCGGTGGCTCAGCTGCGCAAGTCTCTCGATGCCTTTGCGCGCCTGGACGTGGAGCGTGCCCTTGAGGTGCTGAAATCCGATGACCAGATCGACCAGGAGTTCGAGGGCCTGATCCGCAAGCTCGTCACCTACATGATCGAGGATCCGCGCACCATCTCGGCCAGCATCGATCTGGTGTTCGTGGCCAAGGCGATCGAGCGGGTCGGCGACCATGCCAAGAACCTGGCCGAGGCGGTGATCTATGTGGTCAAGGGTACCGACGTGCGCCACAACCCGGTCGAGTCGGTCGAATCGCTGGTGCGCTGAAGGCATGGCTCGCATTCTCGTGGTCGAAGACGAATTGGCGATTGCCGAGCTGGTGGCCATCAACCTGCGCCATGCGGGACATGAAGTCACCGTGGCCGCCGACGCTGCACAGGCCCAGTTCGAGGTGGATTCGGTGCTGCCCGACCTGGTGGTCCTGGACTGGATGCTACCGGGGCAGACCGGTTTGGCGCTGGCCCGGCAGTGGCGCGGTGCACCGCGCACCCGTGCCATGCCGATCATCATGCTCACGGCACGTGCCGAGGAATCGGACAAGATCGTCGGCCTGGATGCCGGGGCGGACGACTATGTGTCCAAACCCTTCTCGACGCACGAGCTGATGGCGCGCATACGCGCGGTGCTTCGGCGCCGAGCCCCCGAGTCGCTGGACGCTGTGGTCGAATTGGCCGAACTGCGCCTGGACCCGGCCACGCGGCGTGTCACGCGGCGTGCCGGCGCCGACCAGCAGGAGGTGCGTCTCGGGCCCACCGAGTTCAAGCTGCTCCACTTCCTGATGACCCACCCCGAGCGGGTGCACAGCCGCTCGCAGTTGCTCGACCGTGTGTGGGGCGACCATGTGTTCATCGAGGAGCGCACGGTGGACGTTCACGTCAAGCGGCTGCGCGATGCCTTGTCGGCGGTGCAGTGTGCGCACCTGGTTGAAACCGTGCGCGGTGCGGGCTACCGCATCAGCGAGCAGGCGCACGCGGCTTCGGCTTGAGGCTCACGATTCCCCACATGACCGGTAGCGTGCTGCGGCTGGCGGTGGTGCTGTCGGCACTGCTGGCCATCATCGCCGGCGGCGTGCTGGTGGGCTGGCTGACGCGGCAGCCGTTGACTGGCGTTCTATGCAGTGTCGCGCTTGGCTTGGGTGCGATGCTGCTGTCCGATGCTCTGAAGGGCGCGCGGCTACGCGCCTGGCTGCGCGCCGATGCCCAGGATGCCGCGCCGGTCGATACCGGCGTCTGGGGCGAACTGGCCTACCTGATGGAAAAGGCGCTGCGCCGCCGCGAACAGCGCATCGAGCACGAGCAGCAGCGCCTGACGCAGTTCCTGACGGCAGTGGAAGCTTCGCCGATCGGCGTCATGCTGCTCGATGCCGGCCACCACATCACCTGGTGCAGCCGCGTTGCGGCGGACCACCTGGGGCTGGACCCGAAGCGCGACCTCGAGCAACCGGTGACCAACCTGGTGCGTGCCCCAGCATTTGTCGAGCACCTGGCGGTGGGTCCGATCGAGCAGCCGGTGAGCTTTCTGGGTTTGAACGACAGCCGCCTGTCGGCGCTGGTCCAGCCCTATGGTGACGGTCTGAAGCTGGTGCTGACGCAGGACATCACCGAACGCGAACGCGCCGAACTGATGCGCCGCAACTTCGTGGCCAATGTGTCGCACGAGATCCGCACGCCGTTGACGGTACTGGCCGGCTTTGTCGAGACATTGAGCTCGCTGCCTTTGACCGAAGCCGAGAGAAAGCGGGTGCTGGTGCTGATGACGGCGCAGGCGCAGCGCATGCAGGACCTGGTGGCCGATCTGCTGACCCTGGCCCAACTGGAGGGCAGTCCACGGCCGCCAGCCGACCGCTGGGTCAAGGTGGCTGCTCTGTTGGAGCGCGCGAAGGCCGATGCGCTGGCCTTGTCCGCCGGCCGGCACGAACTGCACTTCGAGGACGGGACAGGCGCACAACTGGCTGGCAACGAAACCGAACTGCAAAGTGCGTTGAGCAACCTGGTGATGAACGCCGTGCGCTACACGCCGCCGGGTGGGCGCATCGACGTGCAGTGGGCAGCCTCGGACGATGGCTGGGGCACGCTGCGTGTCAGCGACACCGGGATCGGTATCGCGCGTGAGCACCTGCCGCGGCTGACCGAGCGCTTCTACCGCGTCGACGGCAGTCGTTCGCGCGACACCGGCGGCACCGGTCTGGGCCTGTCGATCGTCAAACACGTGGTGCAGCGCCACGGCGGCGAGATCGACGTCCAGAGCGAGCCGGGCAAGGGTTCCACCTTCCGCCTGCTGCTGCCG
Source organism: uncultured Pseudomonadota bacterium (assembly GCA_963758955.1). GTDB lineage: Bacteria > Pseudomonadota > Gammaproteobacteria > Burkholderiales > Burkholderiaceae_C > Rubrivivax. Next base: position 50,833 of record CAVWXO010000022.1, on the reverse strand, counting down.
CCGTCGCGCGTGCGCATCGTTGCGACGGCCCTGCAGCCCGACGCTGGCGTCGAGAGCGCTTCCTGATCAGCGTGGCGCGTCGCGCCGGTAGATGGTGGTCAGGTTGTTGCGGTCGGTGGGGCGGCGCTCGCGGGCAATGCGAGTCCAGCCCTCCGGAGGCGGACGGGCCGCGTTCACGGGCTCGACGCGGACCAGGTAGTTGCAGCGTGACTGTGACGCGCCGCGGCGCGCATCCACCACATAGGGCCCATGGAACTCCAGTGCGGCCACCAGGGCCAGCGGCTGGTCCTGCGCCACAATGCATTCGCCAGGCGGCACGTGACGGGCGATGCGCTCGACGATCGGCCGGTTGCTGCGCGCATAGTCCAGGATCGGCAAGCCCAGTGTCATCAAGAGCAGCCAGCACAAGGCCACGCCGCCAGCAGGCAGCACCAGACTCTTCCATAAGGCCTCGCGATGGCGCCCGGTACGCCAGCGTACCAGCCAGACCCAGCCGGCTGTGCCGAGCATTGCGAGAACCAGCGCCAAGATCGAAAACTGCGGTGTGAAGCCTGGAGCCAGCCGCACGACATTGGCCGCCGGCTTGGCCGGCACGCCGGTCTGCACCGACAGGTAGATCACCCACAACGCACCGGCACACAGCGTGAACAGGATGATCGAGAACCAGTCAATGGCGGCGGTGGTGCTGCGGTTCAATGTCGGCAAGGCAAACGCGGCCAGCACTGCCAGGCCGGGCAGACCGAGCAACAACGCTCGGTCTGAACCACCCATGGCGAAGCTGCACAGCAGCGCTACGCTCACCGTGGCCAGTGGTACCGACACATGGCGGTGCTGCAGATGGCGGCGCCAGCGCCACAGTGTCCACAGCGCCAGCAACCAGGCGGGCCACATGAACCACAGCCACAACCGACCGATCTGCAGAAGCTCCTCTGCGTTCCAGCGCTCGTTGACGCGCCAGGCCCAGGCGCCGAGAGCCCACCCGAGCAATGACGCCGCGAGCGTGCCCGTGCCGATCCACGGCACCAGGCGCCGCACCTGCGGGTAGGCGGAGAAGGCGCAGACCACGCTGCCGGCCAGGCCGATCGCCAGCGCAACGGAGGGCGCGCCGCTGCCGGCCACCAGTACCAGCGCCACCAGCGCGGCCAGGCGGGCGCGCCAGACGCGGTAGGGAGCGGCGGCCATCGACCACAGGAACAGGCTGACGCCGAACAGCTGGGCCATCTCCGGCGTTGTCTCGTGGCCCAGCTGCAGCAGGCCCAGGCTGGCAATCAGTGCCAGCACGGCGGCATCGGCGATGGCCCGCGCGTAGTCCACCGTGTCGGCTTCGCCACCGAATGCGAAGGCCACAGGCTGCGCGGCCTCGGTACGCGCCAGCAGGAAGGCGCTGTACCAGGTGAGCGACAGCACCAGCGCCAGGAGCAGGCCGAAGGGCAGCCGCGCAGCCAGCGCCGGATCGACCCAGGGTGACAGCGCCCAGATAGAAGCCGCCCCCAACCAGTGAGGCACGAGCGCCGCGTCGGCGCTCAGGCCGCCGAGCGACGGTGCAAGCCAGTTGCTGCGGCCTTCGGCCAGGCTGAGCATGTAGCCGAATGCGGTGATATCGGCGTTGCGCCACGGGTCGCGGGCGAACAATCCGGGCAGTACGTATGCGGCACACAGCAGCAGCAGTGGCAGCCGCGGCATGCGCCTGGCGGCGCGCTGGGTCACCAAGGCCGGGGTGGGCGTGTTCACCACAGCATCATGCCCGAGCGCGCAGCAACGACGTCGGACAATAAAAAAGGCAGCCGCAGCTGCCTTTTCGTGGTGTCTTCACCGGTCACTTGCTCTTGCCGAGGTGCGAGAACTTGTTGCGGAACTTCTCGACGCGGCCGCCCAGGCTGTCCACGCTCTTCTGCGTGCCGGTGTAGAACGGGTGCGTCTCGCTGGTGGTTTCCAGCTTGATCAATGGCAGTTCGCGGCCGTCGTCCATCTTGGTCATCTCCTTGCTCTGCACGCACGAGCGCGTGACGAACTTGAAGCCGTTGGACAGATCGACGAAGCAGACTTCGCGGTACGCGGGGTGGATGCCTTCTTTCATGGGGAACCTTTACGTCAACTGCAGCAGCCACGCCGAACCCTTCGGCGCACTTGCCACGTGCGGAAAACCGCGAATTCTAACCTAGCCGCCTCGACGCATCATGTCGAAGAAGTCGAGGTTGGTCTTGGTGGCCTTCATCTTCTCGAGGATGAACTCCATCGCCTCGATCTCGTCCATCGGATAGAGCAGCTTGCGCAGGATCCAGGTCTTCTGCAGGATCTCGGGCTTGAGCAGCAGTTCCTCGCGACGTGTGCCGCTCTTGTTGAGCAGGATCGACGGGTAGACGCGCTTCTCGGACATGCGGCGGTCGAGATAGATCTCGCAGTTGCCGGTGCCCTTGAACTCTTCGTAGATGACCTCGTCCATGCGGCTGCCGGTATCGATCAGCGCGGTGCCGATGATGGTCAGGCTGCCGCCTTCTTCGATGTTGCGTGCCGCGCCGAAAAAGCGCTTGGGCCGCTGCAGCGCATTGGCATCGACGCCACCGGTCAGCACCTTGCCGGAGCTGGGCAGCACGTTGTTGTACGCGCGGGCCAGGCGGGTGATCGAGTCCAGCAGGATGACCACGTCCTTCTTCATCTCGACCAGGCGCTTGGCGCGCTCGATCACCATCTCGGCGACCTGCACGTGGCGCGCGGCTGGTTCGTCGAAGGTGGAACTGATGACCTCGCCGCGCACGGTCCGCTGCATCTCGGTCACTTCCTCGGGTCGCTCGTCCACCAGCAGCACCATCAGGTGCACTTCGGGGTAGTTGGCGACGATGGCGTGCGCGAAGTGCTGCATCATCACCGTCTTGCCGCTCTTCGGCTGCGACACCAGCAGGGCCCGCTGGCCTTTGCCCAGAGGAGCGATCAGGTCGATGATGCGGCTGGTGATGTTCTCTTCGCTCTTGATGTCTCGCTCGAGCTTGAACTGCTCCTTAGGGAACAGCGGTGTCAAGTTCTCGAACATGATCTTGTGCTTGCTCTCCTCGGGCGGCACGCCGTTGACGCGGTCGACCTTGACCAGCGCGAAGTAGCGTTCGCCGTCCTTGGGCACGCGCACCTCGCCTTCGACCATGTCGCCGGTGTGAAGGTTGAAGCGGCGGATCTGGCTGGGCGACAAGTAGATGTCGTCGGTGCTGGCCATGTAGCTGGCCTCGATCGAGCGCAGGAAGCCGAAGCCGTCGGGCAGCACCTCGAGCACACCATCGCCGAAGACCTGCTCGCCGCCCTTGGCGCGCTTCTTCATGATCGCGAACATCAGTTCCTGCTTGCGCAGGCGGCTGACGTTCTCGATCTCCAGCGCCTCGCCCATCGTGATGAGCTGCGAGACGTGCTGTGCCTTCAGTTCGGAAAGGTGCATGCGTGGGTTTCCCGGCAACACAAGGCGCGCCCCGCCAAGGGTCGCACCGATCATTCGGCTTTGTGCGCTGCGGCGCGGCATCCATCGAAGCGCCGCTCGTTTCGAACGGCAAACCGGGAGCTGAACGCTGGAGTGTCAGGCCGAATCCACGTGCCACCCGACTGGCAGTCCGCCTAGGGGCGGTGGGTCGGGACGTGGTGGCGATTCAATCGACAAGGGAATCAGCCTCAGGCCGCTCTAACCCCCATCAATCGCAAGATTATAGATGACCGTCGAGGAAAGCCGTCAACTGGGCCTTGGACAACGCGCCGACCTTCGTTGCGGCCAGTTCGCCGCCCTTGAAAAGCATCAGCGTGGGGATGCCACGGATGCCGAACTTGGCCGGCACGTCGCGGTTCTCGTCGACATTCAGCTTGGCAATCTGCAACCGCCCGTCGTAGTCCTTCGAGGCCTCGTCGAGGATCGGCGCTATACCCTTGCACGGCCCGCACCATTCGGCCCAGAAATCCACCAGCACCGGCTTGTCGGATTGGATCACGTCGCTTTCGAAGGACGAATCGGAAACATGCTTGATCAGTTCGCTGCTCATGTGGGAAAGCCTCCGAAGCCCGCGGCGGCACGCCGTCGGTGCATCGAGATTTTGACACAAGCGACGTTTTCGGGTCGGAACGGCCGTTGGCCCTTGCCACAGGGCCGGCCGGCGCGAACTGTGCCGGGTTTGCCACGCAGATCGAGTCATCGGGATGGCCGACCAGACGGTCCAATCGAAGTCGCCTAGCCGAGCTATGTCTTGAACCCGTCCGAATCCCGACCGTCCGCGCGCAGCAACGGCACTGAAGTCCCGGTGGGGCGGCGGCTCGGCCCCTTCAAGCTGCATTCACTGGTCGGAAAGAGCCAGCGCAGCATGGCCTGGCGCGTGCTGGACACGCGCGGCGCTTCGAACGGCCGCGAGGGCCTGTTGCTGCTGCCGCGCGCGCAGCCCGCCAATGCCGAAGCGCTGCAGCGCTGGGAACAGGCCGTGCACCGCGCATCGCGGCTGCAGCATCCCAACCTGGCCGCTGCGCTGGAGATTGGCGTGTGCGAACACTGGCCCTTCGTACGCTATGACGCCGAGGGTGCCGACACCCTGGCCGAGCGCATGCAGAGCAAGGGCCTGGGCGCCCTGGAAGCGGCTTCGCTCTTTGTCGATGCACTGCGCGGACTGGCCTTCGCGCACGATGGCGGCGTGGCCCATCGTGACTTGCAGCCCTTCATGCTGCTGCTCGACGAACATGGCCAAGTGCGAGTGCTGGGCCTGGAGGTCGCGCTGACGGCACAGGCCCCCGTGACCCCGGAGCCCGGCATCGCACAGACCACCAGCATCGACGCGCTGCAATTGCATGAACTGCGCGAAGCTGCGCACGACGACGTACTGGCGGTGGGGCTGCTGCTGCATTGGGCGCTGGCCGGCCAGCCGCCGCTGGACGAGGCCGACGTCGGCGAGGTCGCCCTGCGGCTGCCGCCACGCGGCCGCGAATTGGTGCGCCTGCCGTGGAGCACGCCGCTGCCGGTGCCCGAAGTGCTGCGTGCCATCAGCAATCGCGCCACCGATCGACAGCAGCGCCAGCGCTACCGCAGCGCCCGCGGCATGTCTCGCGCACTCGAAGGTTGGTTGCAGGCCGAAAGCGAGTCCGGCGGCGGACCGCTTGCGCTGCTACTCGACCGGTTGCACAGCGTCGGCGCACTGCCATCCTCGCCTGGCAGTGCGGCGCGCGCTGCGCGTCTGGCAATGATGGATCGAGAGCGCACCAACGAACTGGCCGAGGTGGTGCTGCAGGATCTGGCCCTGGCCTTTGAACTGCTGCGCTGGGTGAACAGCGCGCAGGTGCGCGGTGCGCAGGTCGCTGGCAGCGGGCCGGTGCTGACCATTCGGAGGGCGATTGCCATGCTTGGGCTGGACGGCGTGCGCCGTGCCGCACTGGGCTTGCGCGCCTGGCCAGGCCCGTTGGGCGACGCGGCAGCGCAGGCGCTGCAACGCCTGTCCGATGAAGCCAAGCGCGCCGGCCGTCTGGCCCAGGAACTGCGTCCGGCCGGTTACGACGCCGAAGTCGTGCATCTGGTGACGCTGCTGCAGAACCTGGGGCGATTGGTCACCGCGTACCACTTCCCTGACGAGATGCAGCAGATCCATCGGCTGATGCAGCCGGCACCCGCGTTGCGAGCCGGTGAACCCGAGCAGGCCGGCATGAGCGAGCAGGGCGCATCCCATGCGGTCCTCGGCACCGACATCGAAGGCATCGGCGCGGCCGTCGCCCGGCACTGGGGCCTTGACGACACGGTGCTGCATATGATCCGCCGCATGCCGCTGAGCACCCAGCCGCGGACCGTGGACAACGATGACGACATGCTGCGCGCGGTGGCCAGTTGTGCCAACGAGGCCGTCGATGCCACCGCGTTGCCTGCGGCCCGCCGGCAGCAGGCACTGCGTCGCGTGGCCCAGCGTTACGCGCGTGCGCTGCGCATCAGTTTCAACGACCTGCAGGACGCCTTGAGCGCTGCCAGCAGCACGTCGCGCAGGCAGCGGGCCGCAAGCCTGGCCGACGATGCGCCGGCCGAGCCGAAGACGCAGGACACGCTGGCTTGAGGGAGTGGATTCGGGGAGGGTGACGAGCCTTACCCCCGGCACTGGTCACAACGGTTGGGGCTGCTTCGTTCCCGACCTGACCCGGTTGGCCGCGCTTCCATGCGGGGAGGCCCGTCACCTCGCATTGTAGGTGAGGGCAGGTGGCGGCTCAGCGCAATTGCAGATCGTCGGCCGCGAAGCGCAGGCCCAGAGGTTCGATCAGCAGTTCCTTGTTGCCGGCCTCGACCATTCCGGCCACGATGGCCCCCACGCCCTGGACTGCGGCAACCTCCACCGCACGCTGAGCCTGATCCGCAGGCACGAACAGCGCGAAGCCCGCGCCCATGTTCAGCGTGCCGTAGGCCTCGTGGTCGTCCTGCTGCGCATGGCGCTGAATGAAGCTCAGCACCGGCGGCACGGCAGGCAGCGTGTGCACGCGATAGCGCAGCGGCTTGGGATGGCGCAGCAGCTTGCGCCAGCCGTGTCCGGTGATGTTGGACGCGTAGTGCGTGGTGATGCCGGCATGGTGCAGTGCCTCGGTCACCGGCGAATACAGCAGCGTCGGTGCGAGCAGCGCCTCGCCATAGCTCAGCCCCGGTTGCAACGGCGTCAGGTAGCCTTGCGGCAGCCGTTCCACCAGCTTGCGCGCCAGGCTGAGGCCGTTGGCGTGGATGCCGCTGGATTCAAGCAGCACGATGGCATCGCCCGGCCCCAGCTTCTCGCCCAGCGACAGCCGGGGCTTCGGATTGACCAGCCCGGTGCACGATGCCGCCAGATCGATGCGCCCGGCCTCGACGATACCGGCCAGCGCCGGCGTCTCGCCGCCACCCCAGGCCACCTGGCAGCGCTCGCAGGCGCGCTTCCAGCCAGAAACCAGTGCCTGCGCTCGGGCCTCGTCGCCGAACCAGTCGGAACCGCCGGCTGCCCAATAGGCCTGCACCACCAGCGGTGTGGCGCCGACGGTGATGAGGTCGTTGATGGCCATCGCGATGGTGTCCTGCGCGATCGCGTCGTAGTAGCTGCGGCCGGTCAGTCGCGCCATCTCGTCGGCCACCAGCGCCTTCGAGCCCAGGCATTCGACGATGCTCGCCAGATAGAACGGACCGACGTCCACAACGTAGGCCGACTCGCCGCGCGACGCTTGCACTTCGGTGAAGCCATGCGTCTGCAGGTGGCTGGCGGTGGCTGCGGCAGCACGCTGCGCGGCCACCTTCAGCGGATCGATCAGGTCATAGTCGACGCCGGCCTGGCGGTAGCTGAGCGGGGTGTTCATGCGAGGCCATTATCCGGCAGCGGTGCCGTGGTCCCTCCGCAGGGGGCGCCCGTAGAATGAAGCGCATGTCCTATGTCGTGCTCGCCCGCAAGTACCGGCCTCGCACCTTCGATCAGATGGTGGGCCAGGAGCACGTGGTGCGGGCCTTGAGCAACGCGCTTCAGCAGCAGCGCCTGCACCATGCCTACCTGTTCACCGGCACGCGTGGCATCGGCAAGACGACCGTGTCGCGCATCCTCGCCAAGAGCCTCAACTGCACGGGTCCCGATGGCCGCGGCGGCATCACTGCCGAACCGTGCGGCGTGTGCAGTGCCTGCGTGGAGATCGACGAAGACCGCTACATGGACTATGTCGAGCTCGATGCGGCCTCCAACCGCGGCATCGACGAGGCGCGCGACCTGCTCGAGCGCGCAGCCTACAAGCCCGGCATCGGCCGCTTCAAGGTGTTCATGATCGACGAGGCGCACCAACTCACCAAGGACGCCTTCAGCGCGTTGCTGAAGACGCTGGAGGAGCCGCCCGAGTATCTCAAGTTCGTGCTCGCCACCACCGACCCGGAGAAGATGCTGCCCACGGTGCTCAGTCGTTGCCTGCAGTTCAACCTGCGGCCGATGCCGCCCGAGGTGGTGCAGCAGCATCTGCAGCAGGTGCTGCAGGCCGAGGGCGTGGCCAGCGACACGGCCTCGCTGCGCCTGCTGTCGCGCGCGGCGCGTGGATCGATGCGCGATGCGTTGTCGCTCACCGACCAGGCCATCGCCTACGGCAGCGGCCGTCTCGAAGAAGCCGGCGTGCGCGCCATGCTCGGTGCGGTGGATCAGGGCCATGTCGCCGCGCTGGTCGAGGCGCTGGCGCAGCATGACGGGCCGGCCCTGCTGGCGCGCCTGGACAACCTGCGCGCCTTGGGGCTGTCGGCCGACGGCACGCTGGAGAGCATGGCGGTGCTGCTGCAGCACATGGCGGTCGAGCAGGCCGTGCCGGGCACGCTGGATGGCAGTGACCCGGATCTGGCCGCCGCCGCTCGCCTGGCTTCGGCCCTGCCGGCCGACGAGACACAGCTTCTCTACAGCATCGTGCTCCAGGGCCGCAGCGAACTGAGCCTGATGTCCGACGAGTACAGCGCACTGACGATGGTCCTGCTGCGCATGCTGGCTTTCGCGCCGGCGGCGGGCGGCTTGCAGCCGCCGGTGCGATCGAGCGCGGCCACGCCGCCCGCACCGACCCGGGCCGCGGCAACCGCAACGCCGGCGCCTGCGCTGCGCCGCGCGCCGGCGCAGGACCTGGAACCACCACCGTGGGTCGAGGTGCCGCCGCCGGAAGACGAAGCGCCGGCTGCGAGCAGTAGTGCGGCGCTGCGCGCACCGGCACCGCCGGCCTTGGCGGTGCCGGCCGCACCGCCGCAGGCCACTGCGGCGTTCGTCGTCTCACCGCTGGGCGAGCGCTGGGCCGAGCTCGTGGGCCGACTGGTGCAGGCCGGCAGCATCACGGCGCTGGTGCGCGAGCTGGCCGCGCAGGCCGGCCTGGACCGCATCGACGGCAGCACCCAGCCGCCGACCTGGCACTTGCTGGTCGAGCGCGACTCGCTGCGCACCGATGCGCTGCGCGACAAGCTCTGCCAGGCATTGAGTTCTGAGCTTGGCCAGCCGCTGCAACTGGTGCTGCATGCCCAGGCGCCGCAGGATTCGCCGTCGCGGCGCGACGCGGCCGAGCGCGAGCGCCGGCAGCGCCTGGCCGAAGCGGCGATCCGCAGCGACCCGCTGGTCGTCGACCTGATGGCGCAGTTCAGCACCGCGCGCATCGTGCCCGGCTCGATCAAACCCATCTGACCCGAGAGGAACCCAAACCATGATGAAGAACCAGCTGGCCGGCCTGATGAAGCAGGCGCAGGCGATGCAGGAGAACATGAAGCGCGCCCAGGACGAGCTGGCGTCGATCGAGGTCGAAGGCCAGTCCGGTGCAGGGCTCGTGAAGGTGGTCATGACCTGCAAGCACGACGTGCGCCGCGTGGTCATCGACCCCAGCCTGCTGGCCGACGACAAGGACATGCTGGAGGACCTGGTGGCCGCGGCCTTCAATGACGCGGTCCGCCGTGCCGAGACGGTGAGCCAGGAGAAGATGGGCGCGCTGACGGCCGGCATGCCGCTGCCGCCGGGCATGAAGTTCCCGTTCTAGCGCAGCCTGAGCGCGTGGCCGAGAACCGCCTCGACGCGCTGATCGATGCCTTGCGTCGGCTGCCCGGCGTGGGCCAGAAGTCGGCGCAGCGCATGGCCTACCACCTGCTGCAGAACGACCGCGGCGGTGCCGCACGGCTGGCCGCGGCGCTTCAGCAGGCGCTGGCGCAGATGCAGCATTGCCAGCGCTGCCACACCTTCACTGAACACACCGTCTGCGCCACTTGCGACGACGCTTCGCGTGACGCGCGCTTGCTGTGCGTGGTGGAGACGCCCGCCGACCAGGCGGCGCTGGAGCGCAGTGGCGGCTACCGCGGTCTGTACTTCGTGCTGATGGGCCGGTTGAGCCCGCTGGACGGCATCGGCGTCAACGACATCGGCGTGCTGCCGCTGCTCGAGCGTGCGGCCGATGGTGTAGTGCAGGAAGTGATCCTGGCCACCGGCTTCAGTGCCGAAGGCGAGGCCACGGCCCACGCGCTGGGTGAGGCATTGCGTGCGCGCGGACTCAAGGTGACGCGCCTGGCCCGTGGCGTGCCCGCCGGCAGCGAACTGGAGTACGTGGACCTGGGCACCATTGCCCACGCGTTGGTCGACCGGCGCTGACACGCCCGCGGTCAGAGCTTGGAATTGCCGCGCGAGGACGCCACCTTGGCGGTGGGCTTGGTTGCCGGCTTGGCCACGGCCGTCGGGCGCTGGGTGGACCTGGCTTTTGCGGCCTGGGGCCGCTGGGCCGACACCGCGACCGTGGCACGGCCGCTGCCTGCAGCCGCCGGCTTGACGACGACTATGGTCTGGCCGGGCTTGAAACGCGCGCCGGTGTCCACGTCGTTCCACTGCGCCACCTGCTCGGCGCTGACGCGGTAGCGCCTGGCGACGCCGGCCACCGTGTCACCGCCCTTGCCGGCCCGGAAGGTGATGCGCTTGCCAGGCGGCCGGTCGGGCGCGAGCAGCATCATCGCGTTGTCCGCCACCTGGCCGGACACGTCGGCAACCTTGTGCGGGCTGCGCGGCACCAGCAACGTGGAGCCGGCCTTGACCAGCATGCGCGGGGGGATGCGGTTCACCGCACGCAAGTCGTCCTCGCTCATCCCCACCTGGCGCGCCACATCGGCCGGCTTCAGTGTGGCCGGTGCCACCCAGGCCGTCCAGGTGGCCAGCGGCGCGCTGTGCGCACGCAAGTTGCGCACGAACAGCGTCGCATTGTCGTAAGGCAACAGTACCTGCGGCGTCCCCGCCGCCAGGATCACCGGCTTGTTCATCTGCGGGTTGAGCTGCTGGAATTCATCGAGCGACACGCCGGCCAGGCGCGCGGCCACCACCACGTCGATGTCGTTGGTGATCGGCACCGTCAGGAAGTAGGGGTGGTTCTGCAGCGCGGGCAGGGTGATCGAGAAGGACTGCGGTGTCATGACGATGTTTTTCACCGCCTGCAGCTTGGGCACGTAGTTGCGTGTCTCGTCCGGCATGCGCAGGTTTTCGTAGGTGGCTGGCAGCCCGGCCTTGAGGTTGCGGTCCACCGCGCGTTGCACGTTGCCCTGCCCCCAGTTGTACGCAGCCAACGCCAGCTGCCAGTCGCCGAACTGGCGCTGCAGCATCTGCAGGTAGTCAAGCGCGGCACGGGTGGAGGCGAGCACGTCGCGCCGGTCGTCGCGGAACAGGTTCTGCTTGAGGTCGAAGTCCTTGCCGGTGGCCGGCATGAACTGCCACATCCCAGAGGCGCTGGCCACCGACATGGCCTGCGGGTTGAACGCACTCTCGATGAAGGGCAGCAGCGCCAGTTCGGTGGGCATGCCGCGCTTTTCGATTTCTTCGACCACGTAGAACAGGTATCGGCTGCCGCGTTCGGTCATGCGCTGCACGTAGTCGGGCCGCGAGCCGTACCACTGCTGCCACTTCAGCACCAGGGCATTGTCCAGGTCGGGCATGGCAAAGCCGGCGCGCACGCGCACCCACAGATCGGTGTGCGCACTGGGATCGGCGCCGTCGATGATCACCGACGGGCGCAGTGGATCGAGCGCAAACAGGTAGGGTTGGCCTTCGGGCTGCCGTATCTCGGGTGCGACAGCGGGTACGGTCGTCGGTGCGGACGCCGTGGATGCAGCGGCCTGGGTCGCTACCTCGGGCGCGTGCGGTGTCGCGCAACCTGCGAGCAACAGAGCGACTGCCAACCCCCACAGCCTGCCCCGTGCACGCGACAGGGCCTGGTTGCCGAGGCTCATCGGGCCATCGGTCGCACGGCGGCGACAGCCAGTCGGAGCCCAGGATCGAACTCAGTGCAGCCCACTAGAATCGCCGGCACGGACAGCCGGTGTCGTGGGTGCTGGATCGGGGCGGCCTTCGCTGCGAGTCGCGGCGCAGCATCCGCCGGAACAAGCAGGCCGTGCCGCGCGGCACGACGGGCCATCCGGACGTGGTGGTTTCTGAAGGCGTGAGAGGCTGTCATCGTCATGGCTGTCGAGGCATCGATTATAGAGTTGGCGGCCTGGCTGCGGACCCCTGCGGGCCAGTGTCTGCTGCGTTGGGAGCAACATCACATGGACCAGGCAGTGGCCGATGTGTTCGGCTACCACGCGCTGCAACTCGGACTGCCCGAACTGCATTCGCTGCGCGCCAACCGCATGCCGCACCGCTGGGTGGCCAACGACTCGCTGCAAGCCATCGAACCCCTGGAACTCCTGCCGCCCGTCGAAGGCGAGCCGATAAGCATGCCTTTCGATGCCGACGCGGCGCTGCATTGCGACTTCGACGCCTTGCCCTTCCCGAACCAGAGCCTCGACCTGGTGGTGCTGCCGCATGCGCTGGAGCTGTCGCGGGATCCGCACCTGACACTGCGCGAGGTCGAGCGTGTGCTGGTGCCCGAAGGCCGCGTGATGATTCTCGGCTTCAACCCGGCCAGCATGTGGGGCCTGCGCCAGCGGCTGGGACGTGTGCGCGCGGCCGTCGGCCTGGGTGGGCGCAGCAACTTGTTCCTGCCTCGCGCCGGCGAGTTCCTGGGCTACTGGCGGTTGCGCGACTGGCTTCGACTGCTGAGCTTCGAGGTCGAAGGAGGCCGCTTCGGCTGCTTCCGCCCGCCCTATCGGTCGGCACGCTGGCTGGAGCGCAGCGCCTGGATGGAAAGCGTGGGCGAGCGCTGGTGGCCGGTGTTCGGCGCCGTGTACTTCCTGGTTGCAGTCAAGCGCGTGCGTGGCATGCGCCTCGTCGGCCTGGCTCGGCACGAGGCGCGCACGGCACGCGCCGCCAATGCAGTGGTGGCCAACCGGCAGCGCCGGCAGCCCGAGGAGATCTGTGGGTGAAGGAGGTCGTGATCTACACCGACGGCGCCTGCAAGGGCAACCCAGGCCCGGGCGGCTGGGGCGCGTTCCTCAGCTCCGGCGGGCACACGAAGGAACTGTTCGGCGGCGCACGGCTGACCACCAACAACCGCATGGAACTCACGGCACCGATCGAGGCATTGAGCACCTTGAAGCAGCCTTGCGCCGTGACCATCTTCACCGACAGCCAGTACCTGCGCAACGGCATCGGCACCTGGATCCATGCCTGGAAGGCACGCGGCTGGAAGACGGCCGACAACAAGCCGGTGAAGAACATCGATCTGTGGCAACGGCTGGATGCGCTGGTGCAGCAGCATCGCGTGCATTGGCAGTGGGTCAAGGCGCACAACGGCGACCCCGGCAACGAGAAGGCCGATGCCCTGGCCAACCGAGGTGTTCCCGCCCCCTGACCCGGGTCTGACGAAAAAACCGGCCAGCCGCTAAAGTGCGGTTTCCCTGGAAGGACCGCAGATTGAGAAAAGTGCATACCTGGGTGGCGGTGCTGGGCATTGCCTTGCTGGCCGGCGCAGCCTGGTGGTGGCAGAACCGTGCCATGGCAACGGGTCCGGCCGAGCCCGCGTCGGCAAGCGCCAGTGCGCCCCGAGCAGGTCCCGGTGGGCCGCCCGGTGGCGGCGGCCCGGGTGGGCCAGGCGGGCCGGTCGCTGTCGAGGTGGGCAAGGTCGTGGCCATGACCCTTGAAGACGATGCCCAGGCGGTGGGCTCGCTGCGCTCGCGTCAGGGCGTGATGCTTCGGCCCGAAGTCAGCGGGCGCATTTCATCCTTGGGCTTTGCCGATGGCCAGCGGGTGCGCCGCGGCCAACTGCTGGTTCAACTGGACGACACATTGCAGCAGGCACAGTTGAAACAGGCTGAAGCCCAGGCCAGCATCGCCCGCACCAACCTGCAACGCAATCGTGACCTGGTGGCGCAGAACTTCGTCAGCCAAAGCGCAGTGGACCAGAGCGCCGCGGCGCTTGAGGTGGCCGAGGCGCAGGTGGCTCTGACCAAGGCCCAGTTGGCGCGCATGCGCATCGTCGCACCGTTCGACGGCATGGCCGGCATCCGCAGTATCGATACCGGTGACTACGTCAAGGACGGTGCCGATCTGGTGAACATCGAGGACCTGTCGCAGGTGCTGGTGGACTTCCGCCTGCCCGAGCGCTTCATCGCCCGCGTCAAGCCCGGGCAGACGGTGGATGTGAGCCTTGACGCACTGCCGGGCCAGCGCTTCACCGGTCGCATTGACGCGCTCGATTCGGCGATCGATGCCAATGGCCGCTCGCTGCTGGTACGCGCGCGCCTCGACAATCCGGGCGGCGTGCTCAAGGCCGGGCTCTTTGCGCGCACTCGCATCGTCTTTTCCCAGCGAGAGAACGCGCTGGTCGTGCCCGAGGAGGCGCTGGTGCCGCAGGGCGGCAAGCAATACCTCTTCCAGGTGGTCGATGGGCCGAACGGCAAGATGTCCAAGCGCATCGAGGCGCGCATCGGGCTGCGTCTGCCGGGCAAGGTGGAGGTGCTGGAAGGTCTGTCCGCCGGCGACCTGGTCGTCACTGCGGGGCAGGCGCGGCTAGGCCGCGGCGAGCCGGTGCCGCTGCGTGTGGTGGATATCTCGCGTCCGGGTGCGGGAGGGCCCGGCGGAAGCGGAGGCAACAAGCCGGCCGACGGCGCATCGGCGCCGCGCGCACCGTCACCTTAGGAGCACGCCATGCGCATCTCCGAGATCTCGATCCGCCGGCCGGTCTTTGCGACCGTGATGTCGCTGATGATCGTGCTCATCGGCGTGGTGTCCTTCGACCGCCTGTCGGTGCGCGAGTACCCGCGCATCGACGAGCCGGTGGTCACCGTCACCACCAAGTTGGTCGGCGCCTCGTCCGAAGTCATCGAATCGCAGGTCACCAAGCCACTGGAGGATTCCATCGCCGGCATCGACGGCGTGGACATCATCACCTCGATCTCGCGCTCCGAGCAAAGCCAGATCACGGTGCGCTTCAAGCTGGAGAAGAACCCCGACGACGCGGCAGCCGACGTGCGCGACCGTGTCTCGCGTGTGCGCGCCAGGCTGCCCGATGCGGTCGACGAGCCGGTCATCGCCAAGGTCGAGGCCGATGCCACGCCGACCATCTGGCTGGCCTTCACCAGCGACACGCTCAGCCCGCTGCAGGTCACCGACGTCATCAACCGCATCGTCAAGCCGCGCCTGCAGACCGTGCCCGGCGTGTCCAACGTGCAGGTCAACGGCGACCGGCTGTTCGCCATGCGCATCTGGCTCGACCCGGACAAGCTGGCGGCCTACCGGCTGACGGTGCAGGACGTCGAGGACGCGATCCGCAAGCAGAACCTCGAGGTGCCGGCCGGGCGCATCGAAAGCCAGCAGCGCGAGTTCAGCGTCACCGCGCGCACCGACCTGAACACCGTACCGCAGTTCGCCGAGATCGCGCTGAAGTCGGTCAACGGCTACACGGTGCGCCTGCGCGACGTGGCGCGCATCGAGCAGGCCGCCGCCAGCGAGCGCAGCAGCGTTCGCCTGAACGGCGTGCCTTCGATCAGCACCGGCATCATCCGCAATGCCACCGCCAACCCGTTGGAGATCTCGGCCGAGGTGCGCAGGATCCTGCCGCAGATCCAGGCCGAGCTGCCGCCGGGCCTGACGGTACAGGTGGCCAACGACAACGCGGTGTTCATCGACCGCTCGGTCAAATCGGTCTACACCACCATCGGCGAGGCGGTGGTGCTGGTGGCGCTGGTGGTGTTCGTTTTCCTGCGCACGATCCGCGCGTCGATCATCCCGATGGTGACTATTCCGGTCAGCCTGATCGGCGCCTTCGGCATCATGGCCGCGGCCGGATTCACCATCAACACGCTGACCCTGCTGGCCCTGGTACTGGCCATCGGCCTGGTGGTCGACGACGCGATCGTCGTGCTGGAGAACATCTTCCGCCACATCGAAGAAGGGCTCGATCCCTTCCAGGCGTCGCTGAAGGGTGCCAAGGAGATCAGCTTCGCGGTGGTGGCGATGACGCTGACGCTGGCCGCGGTGTATGCGCCCCTGGCCTTCACCCCCGGGCGCACCGGGCGGCTGTTCACCGAGTTCGCATTGACGCTGGCCGGCGCGGTGATCGTCTCGGGCTTCGTCGCGCTGACGCTGACGCCGATGATGTGCAGCAAGCTGCTGCGTCACAACCCCGCGCCCAACCGCTTCGACCGCGGCATGGAGCGGGTGCTCGTGGCGATGAGCGACGGCTACGCCGTGGCGCTGCGCTGGGTGCTGACGCAGCGCTGGATCGTGCTGCTGGTCATGGCCGCGGCCGCCGGCGGCAGCTGGTGGCTGTTCAAGAATGCAAAGAGCGAACTGGCACCGCTGGAAGACCGAGGCGTGATCCTGGCCACCGTCAACGCACCGGACGGCGCCACGCTGGAATACACAGCACGTTACCTGCGCGCCATCGAAGGTATCGGCCGCACCTATCCGGAGTTCGACCGCGTGTTCGTCGTTGCGGGCAATCCGACGGTGTCGCAGGGCATTTCCTTCATGCGAACCGTCGACTGGGACGATCGCAAGCGCAGCACGCAAGAGCTGGCGCGCTTGCTGCAACCGCAGTTCATGGGACTGCCGGGGGTGACCGCCTTCCCGATCACGCCGCCCAGCCTGGGGCAGGGCTTTCGCGAGCGCTCGATCAACTACGTCATCGTCACCAGCGACAGCTACGAGAACCTGTCGCGGGTGTCGCAGCAGTTCATGGCCGAAATGGCCAAGAACCCCGGATTCGTGCAGCCCGACACCGACCTGCGGCTGAACAAGCCGGAGATCTTCGTCGAGGTGGACCGCGCCCGCGCGGCCGACATGGGCGTCAGCGTCGATGCCGTGGCGCGCACGGTCGAGACCATGCTCGGCGGGCGCGCTGTCACGCGCTACAAGCGCGATGCCGACCAGTACGACGTGATCGTGCAGACCGCCGAGCGCGGCCGGGCCACGCCCGAGGACATCGAGAAGCTGTTCGTGCGCGGTCGTGGCGAAGCGATGGTGCCGCTGAGCTCGCTTATCAAGGTGCGCGAAGCCGTCAGCCCGCGCGAGCTGAACCACTTCAACCAGCGGCGTTCAGTGTCGATCACCGCCAACCTGGCGCCGGGCTACGCGCTGGGCGAGGCGTTGCAGTTCATGGATCAGACGGCGGCCAAGGTGCTGCCCAGTGGCTATGCCACCGAGCTCAACGGCGTCAGCCGAGAGTTCCGCTCCTCGTCAGGCGCGCTGGGCCTGGTGTTCGTGCTGGCGCTGATGTTCATCTTCCTGGTGCTGGCGGCACAGTTCGAGAGCTTCGTCGACCCCTTCGTCATCCTGCTGGCGGTGCCGCTGTCGATGGTCGGCGCGTTGCTGGCAATGAATTGGACCGGCGGCACGCTCAACGTTTATTCGCAGATCGGGCTGATCACGCTGGTCGGGCTGATCAGCAAGCACGGCATCCTCATCGTCGAATTCAGCAACCAGCTGCGCCAGCAGGGCCGCAGCTTGACGGATGCGGTGGTCGAGGCCTCGAGCCTGCGACTGCGGCCGATCCTGATGACCACCGGTGCGATGGTGTTGGGTGCGCTGCCGCTGGCCACGGCCACCGGCGCAGGTGCCGAAAGCCGGCAGCAGATCGGCTGGGTCATCGTCGGCGGCATGTCGCTGGGCACGCTGCTGACGCTGTTCGTGGTGCCGACCATGTACACGCTGTTTGCGCGCAAGGGCGTGCCTGGAGAGATCTCCACACCGGCCTCCGAAGTGCTGCACCGGCACGAGGCGGCGCCACAGGCAAACGGCTGAGCGCGTCAGATCCAGGCGTCGAAGGGCAGCACGTCCACCAGCTCGCCTAGGCCCACGTCGCCCTGCTCGTGGTGCAGCAGCACCATGCCGTTGGCCTGGCTCATGCTTCGAAGGATGCCGCTGCCCTGCGAGCCGGTGGTCGCCACCTGCCAGCCGCCGTCGGCGCGACGGCTGACGATGCCGCGCTGGTACTCGGTGCGGCCGGGCTTCTTGCGGATTGGCGCCACGCTCGCAGCGCGCAGCATCGGCAGCGGCTGCGGTGCGGCCCCGGCCATGCGCAGCAGCGCGTCGCGCACGAAGGCGTAGAAGGTGACCATCACCGCCACCGGGTTGCCCGGCAGGCCGAACAGGATGGCCTGTTGCCCCGAATCGCCGATTCGGCCGATCGCCATCGGCCGCCCGGGGCGCATGGCGATCCTCCAGAACAGCACCTCGCCCAGTTCGGCCATGATCCGCTTGGTGTGGTCGGCCTCGCCGACACTGACGCCGCCTGAAGTGACGACCGCATCGGCGCAGCCGGCCGCCTGCATGAAGGTGTCGCGCAGTGCCGCCGGGTCGTCGCGCACCACACCCAGGTCGATGACCTCGACGCCCAGGCGCTGCAGCATGCCCCACAGGGTGTAGCGGTTGCTGTCGTAGACGCAGCCCGCATCCAGCGGCTCGCCGATCGAGCGCAACTCGTCGCCAGTGGAAAAGAAGGCCACGCGCAGCCGGCGCCGCACCGGCACCTCGGCCAGGCCCAGCGAAGCAAGCAGGCCCAGATCGGCCGGGCGCAGCACGCGGCCTGCCACCAGCGCGGGCTCGCCGCGTGCCAGGTCCTCGCCAGCCAGGCGACGGTTGTCGCCGGTGCGCAGCACGCCGGCCGGCACCAGGACCTCGTCGCCTTCGAGCTGGGTGAATTCCTGCGGAACCACCGTGTCCAGCCCGGCCGGCATGACCGCGCCGGTGGTGATGCGTACGCAGGCCTGTGCCGGCACCGTGCCGGCAAAGTTCTGCCCGGCCAGGCCGCTGCCGACGATGCGCAGGCGCGTCACGGCGTCGGAACGCAGTTCGCTGCCGCGCAGCGCGAAGCCGTCCATTGCCGAGTTGTCGTGCGCCGGCACATCGATGGCCGAGACGATGTCGCGAGCCAGCACCCGGCCCAGAGCGTCACGGATCGGCCGCTGCTCCACCGCCTGCACCACTGGCACCAACCGGGCGATGAACTCCTGCGCCTTTTCCACGGGCAGGGAATGGGGGTCGTATCCGGCCACGCAGGAGGCGATGTCCTGCAGGGACAACGTGCGCTCAGTCATCGGGCTGCGGCCGCTCCCGGTCGCCTGGAAAGACATCGCCATAGCGTCTGGGGCCTTGCATCACCGCGCTGATCCAGCAGCCGATGGCATAGGTCAGCACCATGGTCAGTGCGAACAGGATGCCGCCGGCAACGATGAAGTCCACCAGCGTCTGGCTGCGCTCCGCCTGATCGTCCAGCCCTTGCTGGTGGAAGGTCTTGACGAATTCACCCAGAAGCCAGGGAGCAAGCAGGCTCGCGAGCGTGGCCCAAAGCAGCTGCCAGCGTACCCGCGAGGTCTTCCAGCCGGGCCACATGATCTTCAGCCGCCGATGTAGTGCATCTCGACCCGGTGCACGCCGCTGTCGCCTGCAGCCGCACCACGCAGTTCCGAATAGCGGTCGCTGCGGCGGCCCCAGATGGCGGCCAGCGTCGCGGCGATCTGTTCGTCGCTGGCACCGCCGCGCAGCAGTGCGCGCAGATCGTGCCCGGCGCTGGCGAACAGGCACAGGAAGAGCTTGCCCTCGGTGGACAGCCGGGCACGGTTGCAGTCGCGGCAGAAGGCCTGCGTGACGCTGGAGATCACGCCGATCTCGCCGCCGCCGTCGGCATAGCGCCAGCGCTCGGCGGTCTCGCCTTCGACCTGCGGATCAATGGCTTGCAGCGCATGGGCCTGTTGCAGCCGCTCGATCAGCTGCGCCGAGGGCAGCACCTCGTCCATGCGCCAGCCGTTGGTGGCGCCGACATCCATGTACTCGATGAAGCGCAGCACGATGCCACTGTGGCGGAAGTGCCGCGCCATCGACAACACCTCGTGATCATTGGTGCCGCGCTTGACGACCATGTTGACCTTGATCGGCGCCAGCCCCACGGCCTGCGCCTGCTCGATGCCGCGCAGCACCTCGGCGACCGGGAAGTCGACATCGTTCATGCGCTTGAAGACGGCGTCGTCCAGCGCATCCAGGCTGACGGTGACGCGCTGCAAACCGGCGTCCTTGAGTGACCGTGCCTTGCGCGCCAGCAGCGAGCCGTTGGTGGTGAGCGTGATGTCCAGCGCTTGGCCGTCGGGCGTGCGCAGCCCGGCCAGCATCTCCACCAGCCGCTCCAGGTTCTTGCGCAGCAGCGGCTCGCCGCCCGTCAGCCGCAGCTTGCGTACCCCTTGCGCGACGAAGACCCGCGCGGTGCGCGTGATTTCCTCGAAGCTGAGCAGCGCGCTGTGCGGCAGGAAGGCGTAGGCTTTGGCGAACACTTCCTTGGGCATGCAATAGCTGCAGCGGAAGTTGCATCGGTCGGTGACCGAGATGCGCAGGTCGCGCAACGGCCGACCCAAGCGGTCGATCAGCAGACCCTGGGCTGGGGCGCCCGCAGCCGGTGCGTCAGGCAGCCGCAGGCTGTGGCGCAGGTCGGTCAGCGGAATGTAGGTCGAGCGCATGCCGATATTGTGCGCGCAGGTCGCCGTGCGTTACGGCGCCTTGACATGGCTGCAAATTCCGACAGGCGTGGGTGTTTCCTGGCGCTCGCGGGTGCCGGCCACCTTGTAGATGTACTTGTCGCGATTGATGACGCGCTGCGCAGCGGCGCTGTCCTTGCGGGCAGCGAGCAGGGTGTCGCCGATCGCATGGGCGTCCTGCGGCGAGAAGGTGAAACGCACCTGCCCGGAAGGCTGTACCACTCCGGTGGTCAGGCCGTAGGCCAGCTTGTCGCCGCTGAGCGTCAGCGGAGGGCGGATCACGGCCACCAGCGGCCGCCCCTGGTGCAGCAGGCCCAGCCGGTCGAAGTCGCGCTTCAGCGACACGGCGCGCTCGCGAGCCGCCTCGGCCGCCGCGTCGCCACCCGCCGCGTTGTAGCTGATGGAGGTGATGAAGGCCTCATGGCTCCATTCCGCCACCGGCACCACGTACTTGGCCGACCAGCTGAGCGTGCCCTTGCCGAAGGGCACCT
Source organism: uncultured Pseudomonadota bacterium (assembly GCA_963758955.1). Classification (GTDB taxonomy): domain Bacteria; phylum Pseudomonadota; class Gammaproteobacteria; order Burkholderiales; family Burkholderiaceae_C; genus Rubrivivax. The sequence goes on along the minus strand of CAVWXO010000022.1, from coordinate 30,043 downwards.
GCTTGCCGGGCGCGTCGCGCAGTGCCACATAGGGCAAGGTTGCACTCAGCGGCTCGCCGGTCTTGCCACTGGACAGGCGCGGACGCAGCGTCAGCACGATGGCCTCGCAGCCGGCCTGGGCGCCCTCGAAGTCCAGCGACTCCAGCGCATAGCTGTGGCGGAAGGGCTGGGTCGGGTTGTGCGGCACCGGGCGCAGCGCGGCGGCCAGGCCATCTTCCAGCACCGGCACGCCATTGACGCGCACGTCCACCTCGACGCCGATGATGGCCGGGTCGCGCAGCGCGTCGGTCTCGATGCTGACCAGCGTGTAGCCCACGCCCTGCATCTTGTCCTTGTAGGCCGACAGCGTCTTGGCAGACGGCACCGACCAGCGCCGAGCCGTGTCGGCGGCATGAGCCAGCGGCAGCAGGCTGAAGACGCGCGAGGTCTTGATCTCCTCCACCGGGCAGGGCTCCAGCCACTTGGGGCTGGGGAAGTGCAGCTTGCAGGAGTTGCTTTCGTTGCAGTCCAGATGCACATGCTGGTCGGTCGCCGGCTCCAGCGTTGCCGGCCGCTTCAGGCAGAAGCGCGCCGGCGCCGGTGCGGCCCCCAGGCTGGAGGCCCGGATCTCGCGGACCAATGTGCCCAGGATGCGCTCATCCTCGGCCGGGTAGGCAGTGTTGTAGCTGTAGAAGCCGCCGGGCTGCTGGGCCAGGCGCTCGCCGTCGACGATGCGCCGCTTGGTCTGCAGGTTGACGCGCAGTGTGTCGTCCAGGGCGACCTGGGCCGCGGCCACCGGCTGGTAGCTGAAGCGCAGTTGCACCGGGTTGGGCAGATCCGGGCCAGCAGCCTTGTCGGCCTTCGACGTTATGTTGCTCGCCGTGTCGGTGGTTGGCGGCTTGCGCAGCGCGACCAGGGCAGCCCCTGCCGCCAGCACCACCGCGGCCACGCCAACGAGCGCCATCTTGGTCGGAAAGCGCTTGCCCTCAGGCAGCGAAGCCAGCCGGGCGACGGCACCGACCACCTCGGCCGCGGCATTGCCGCTGGGTTCGAGCACCGTCACCGACTTCAGATAGGCCGGGATGGTGCCGAAGGGCGTGGGCTGGATCACCACCGGCAGCACATGCCCCTTGGGGTGTGGCCAGCGGGCACGGGCATAGCCCATCTCAGTCAGCGCATAGCCGCCGGTGGCCACCGAATCCGGCGAGATCAGGAAGACGAAGGACTCGGCCTCGTCGACCGAAGCCTTGATGCGCGCGTGATAGTCGCCGCCGGCCGGCAGGCTCTCGCGGTCGAAGAAGACCTCATGCCCGGCGCCCGCCAGCGCCAGCTGGATCTCCTCGGCCTGCGGCCGATCCTCGGAGGCATAGGACAGGAAGATCTTCATGCTTCAGATCGTACGGCGGAACCTGTGCAGCAGCAGCAAAGCCGCGTCCCAGGGCGTGGCCATCAGCTCCTTGATGACGTAGCGCAACCACTTGGCCCAACCCAGGTGGGGCCGATCCGACGCCGTCGGCAGCGCCTGGCAGTCGAAGCCGGCCAGCCGGAACAGCAGTGCGCAGCGCAGCCGGTGGTAGCTGCTGGTGGACACCAGCACGCGGCCGATGTCGCCGCGCTGGCGCAACAGCCGGCTGCACAGCCGCACCGACTGCAGCGTGTCGCGGGCTTCGCATTCCAGCAGGATGCGAGGCGCGGTCACGCCGAGCTGCAGCAGGATGTCGCGCATCACCAGCGCTTCGGCAGGGCCATGCCGGCCGACGCCGCCGCTGGGCAGGTACAGCGGTCCGTCTTGCCCGGCGCCGCCATGGCGCACCGCGTTCTCGCAGCGCCGCCGCAGGCTGCCGCTGGCCATGCCGTCGGCACGCACCGCGGCGCCGAAGATCACGATGCAGTCAGACATGGCCGGAGGCTGCCGGGCTTCGGGGAGCAGGGGGAGGGCATCGGCGCCGGCACGGTCGTGAGCAGCCGGGGATGATACGAGCGCAGGTTCCGGTCGCGTCAGCATGGCGCAAGCGCGAACGCGAGAATGTGAAGCTGCAGGACTGGCGCACTCGCCAGCGGAGGAGACAACAATGAGCTTTGCAGACTTCCATCGCCGTTCGATCGAACAGCCCGATGCCTTCTGGGCGGAGCAGGCTCAGCTGATCGACTGGCACAAGCCCTTCGACAGCGTCTGCGACTACAGCCGGCCCCCCTTCGCCCACTGGTTCGCCGGTGGACAGACCAACCTGTGCCACAACGCTGTCGACCGCCACCTGAAGGACCGCGCCGACGGCAACGCGCTGATCTGGGTCTCCACCGAGGTCGACAAGGAAGTCGTCTACAGCTTCCGCCAGCTGCATGCCGAGGTGCAGCGCATGGCCGCCTGCCTGATCGAGCTGGGCGTCAAGAAGGGCGACCGCGTGCTGATCTACATGCCGATGATCGCCGAGGCCGCCTTTGCGATGCTGGCCTGCGCGCGCATCGGTGCCATCCATTCGGTGGTCTTCGGTGGCTTCGCCAGCGTCAGCCTGGCCAGCCGCATCGACAACGCCACGCCGACGGTGATCGTCAGTGCCGACGCCGGCAGCCGCAGCGGCAAGGTGGTGCCCTACAAGGGCCTGCTCGACGAGGCCATCGCGCTGGCGGCACACAAGCCTTCGCGCGTGCTCATGGTCGACCGCGGCCTGGCGGCGTTTACGCCAGTGGCCGGCCGCGATGCCGACTATGCCGCGCTGCGCGCGAAGCATCTGGACACCCAGGTGCCTTGCGTGTGGGTGGATGCCACCCACCCCAGCTACACGCTGTACACGAGCGGCACCACCGGCACGCCCAAGGGGGTGCAGCGCGACACCGGCGGCTACTGCGTGGCGCTGGCTGCGAGCATGAAGCACATCTTCCTGGGGCAGCCGGGCGAGACTTACTTTTCCACCAGCGACATCGGCTGGGTGGTGGGCCACAGCTACATCGTCTATGGCCCGCTGATCGCCGGCATGGCCACCATCATGTACGAAGGCCTGCCGACGCGGCCCGATGCCGGCGTCTGGTGGAGCCTGGTCGAGAAGTACAAGGTCACCGCGATGTTCAGCGCGCCGACCGCGGTGCGCGTGCTGAAGAAGCAGGACCCCGCCTACCTCTCAAAGTACGACCTGTCGAGCCTGCGCGCACTGTTCCTGGCCGGCGAGCCGCTGGACGAGCCCACGGCCAGGTGGATCGCCGAAGCGCTGGGCAAGCCGATCATCGACAACTACTGGCAGACCGAGAGCGGTTGGCCGATCCTGACGATCGCCAATGGCGTGGAGAAGGCGCCCAGCAAGTTTGGCTCGCCCGGCGTGCCGATGTACGGCTACAACGTCAAGCTGCTCAACGAGAGCACCGGCGAGGAGGTGAAGGGCGCCGACGAGAAGGGGGTGGTCATGATCGAAGGCCCGCTGCCCCCAGGCTGCATGCAGACGGTGTGGCAGGACGATGCGCGCTTCGTCAAGACCTACTGGAGCACCATCGGCGGCAAGCAGATGTACAGCACCTTCGACTGGGGCGTGCGCGATGCCGACGGGTACTACTTCATCCTCGGCCGCACCGACGATGTCATCAACGTGGCCGGCCACCGGCTGGGCACGCGCGAGATCGAGGAGAGCATCTCCAGCCACGCCAACGTGGCGGAGGTGGCGGTGGTCGGCGTGGCCGACAACCTGAAAGGCCAGGTGGCGATGGCCTTCGTTGTTGCCAAGGACGCCAGTGGCCTGGGCGACAGCGCGGCGCGGCTGAAGCTGGAAGGCGACATCATGAAGGTCGTCGACGGCCAACTCGGCGCGGTGGCACGGCCAGCTCGTGTGCTTTTCGTCTCGGCGCTGCCGAAGACGCGCTCGGGCAAGCTGCTGCGGCGTGCGCTGCAGGCGGTGGCCGAGAACCGTGATCCAGGCGACCTGACGACCATCGAGGATCCCAGCGCCTTGCAGCAGGTCAAGGACCTGGTGGCGCAGAAGTAGCGGCCCGTCCCCCGTCCGGGGGGTGCCGGTTTCCGCCGCCGGAGGGATGGCGAGCGCGGCGTGCCGGCTCAATACTGCGCAGCGTCCACTTACGGAGGCTGTGATGTCCCATCTCGTGCATACCCGGCGCCAGTTCATCGCCGCCCTGGCGGGCTGCGGCGGGCTGCCAGCCGCCCAGGCGGCGCGTGCGTTGCTATTGGCGCACACGGCGCCGTCAAGCATGGACCCAGCGGGCTTTCTGGTCAGCGAGAAGTACGACGGTGTGCGTGCGGTCTGGGACGGACGTGTCCTGCGCTTTCGCAGCGGGCTGCCGATCGCCGCGCCCACGGAGTTCGTCGCGCGGCTGCCAGCTGTGCCGTTGGACGGTGAGCTATGGCTGGGCCGTGGCCGATTCGAGGCGCTGTCGGGGCTGGTGCGCCGGCACTCGCCTGACGCCGTGGCCTGGAGGGACTTGAGCTACATGGTGTTTGAATGCCCTGGCGCAAGCGGCGACTTCGCCAGGCGCGCGCAGCGCATCGCCGAACTGGCTCGGCAAACAGGCTGGCCGCAGCTGCAGGCTGTGGAACACCAACGGCTGGACTCGCCGTCGGCGCTGCAGCGCCGGCTGGATGAAGTGGTGGCCGCTGGCGGCGAAGGATTGATGTTGCATCGCGCCGACGCAGCCTACGACACTGGCCGCAGCGCCTCGCTGCTCAAGCTCAAACCATTGCAGGATGCCGAGGCGCGCGTCATCGCCCATGTTGCAGGCCGTGGCCGCCATGCGGGCCGCATGGGGGCGTTGCAGGTACGCAGCGCGGCGGGCGTGGACTTTGTGCTGGGCACCGGCTTCAGTGACGCCCAGCGCGTCGCACCGCCGGCTGTCGGCACGCAAGTTACCTACACACACCGCGGCGTCACCTCTGATGGTGTGCCGCGCTTCGCCAGCTTCCTGCGCGTGCGCTCAGAGCACTTCTGAGGCGAAGTCCGCCAGTCTCGAACGTTCGCCGCGCGCCAGCGTCACGTGGCCGCCGTGCGGCCAGCCCTTGAAGCGGTCGACCGCGTAGGTCAGGCCCGAACTGCCCTCGGTGAGGTAAGGCGTGTCGATCTGCGCCAGGTTGCCCAGGCAGACGATCTTGGTGCCCGGGCCGGCACGGGTAATCAGCGTCTTCATCTGCTTGGGCGACAGGTTCTGCGCCTCGTCGATGAGCACGAACTTGTTCAGGAAGGTGCGCCCGCGCATGAAGTTCAGGCTCTTGATCTTGATCTTGCTGCGCACCAGGTCGTTGGTGGCGGCGCGGCCCCATTCGCCGGCCGCCGTGTCGGTGCGCGCCAGCACCTCCAGGTTGTCGTCCAGCGCGCCCATCCACGGGCCCATCTTCTCCTGCTCGTCACCGGGCAGGAATCCGATGTCCTCGCCCACCGGCACGGTGACGCGGGTGACGATGATCTCGGTGTAGCGGCGCTCGTCCAGCACCTGGCTCAGCCCGGCGGCCAGCGTCATCAGCGTCTTGCCCGAACCGGCTGTGCCCGTGAGGGTGATGAAGTCGCACTCCGGGTCCATCAGCAGGTTCAGGGCGAAGTTCTGCTCTCGGTTGCGCGAGGTCACGCCCCACACAGCGTTTTTGGCATGGCTGTAGTCGCGCAGCGTCTTCAGCACCGCGGTCTTGCCGGTGATCTCGGTAACGCGCGCATACAGCGGTGCGGCGCCGGGCGTCTCGAGATAGACGAACTGGTTGATCAGCAGCACCGGCACCAGCGGTCCGCTGATCCTGTAGTAGGTGTGGCCGCCCTGGCTCCAGCTTTCCATGGTTTTGCCATGGCGTTCCCAGAAATCGGCCGGCAGCGCCATCACGCCGGTGTAGAGCAGGTCACCGTCGTCGAGCGTCTTGTCGTTGAAGTAGTCCTCGGCAGGCAGCCCCAGTGCGCGCGCCTTGACGCGCATGTTGATGTCCTTGGACACCAACACGACATCACGACCAGGTTGCTGCTCGCGCAGCGCACGCACCACGCCCAGGATCTGGTTGTCGGCCTTGCCCTGCGGCAGGCCGTCGGGCAGCTTGATGTCCAGCAGCGTGGTCTGGAAGTACAGCTTGCCGGCGGCATCCTTGTGGCCGGTCTTGGACAGAGGAATGCCCGCCGTGGCATCGGTACTGCCCTTCGCGTCGGTGAACGACGCCAGCGAGTCCAGGTTGCGGCTGACCTGGCGCGCGTTACGCGCCACTTCGCTGAGGCCCTTCTTGTTGTTGTCCAGCTCTTCGAGCGTGATCATCGGCAGGAAGATGTCGTGCTCGTCGAAGCGGAACAGTGACATCGGGTCGTGCATCAGCACGTTGGTGTCCAGCACGAACAGCTTGGCCGGGCCGGCGACACGCGGCGCGCGGCTGCGCGGCCGTTGGGCTTCTGCCGGGGCGGCGGCGGTCGCTCGCGGCAGCACCGGGGCCATCACCGTGTTGGCCACTCGGCTGTCCAGCAGTTCCAGCGACGGGCCGGCAGTCATGTCGGCGGCTGCTGCAGGTTTGAGCGTTCGTTTGTCGTGCCGCGGTGCGGACTGGGACTCGAAATCGGTGGCGGCCAGCAGGGAGGCTTTTTGTGCGGGAGGCTTGGGCAGCGGCATGGGAGGTGGGGTTGTTTCAGCAAAAACGCCGGCACGAGGCCGGCGTCGGACACACAGCAGAACGGGAGCGATTGTTCAAGCGGCTTTCTTCAGCAGCTTGACGGCCTTGAGCACTTCGTCGACGTGCCCCGCGACTTTGATGCCGCGCCATTCGGCGCGCAGCACGCCTTGCGGGTCAATGAGGAAGGTGCTGCGCTCGATGCCCTTGACCTTCTTGCCGTACATGATCTTGTTCTTGACCACGCCGAACATATGGCACAGCTTCTCTTCAGTGTCGGCAATCAGCTCGAAGGGCAGTTCAAGGTTGCTCTTGAACTTTTCGTGCGAGTTCATGTTGTCGCGCGACACGCCGAATACCACCGCACCGGCCTTGACGAAGTCCTTGTGGCGGTCGCGGAACTGCATGGCTTCGGTAGTGCAACCCGGCGTCGCGTCCTTCGGATAGAAGTAGAGTACAACCGTACGGCCCAGGTAGGCCTGCGGCGTGAACTTCACGCCGCTGGTCGCGACGGCTTCGAATTCCGGGAGGGCTTTGTTGACGGCTGGGGTCATGTGGTTCGGCTCTCGAAGGCGGGGCCTGTGACGGCATAACCGCCAATTATAAAGTCATGGCTCGCCGCGCCGATGAAGGCCGCCATGGTCAGGCGTCATGGCGGGTTCGACGTGGGCGATTCGAGCAGCAGCGCTGCAAGCACGGAGCGGCCCTCTCCGGCGAGCACGTTGTAGGTGCGGCAGGCGGCTGCGGTATTCATCATCTCCACGCCGATGCCGCGCTCGATCAGGCAGCGCACCAGGGCCGGGGCGATGAAGCGATGGCGGGTGCCGCTGCCGAAGATCACCAGTTCGGGCTGAAGCGCCAGTGCCTGCTCGAAGTGCTGGGCCAGCAACTGGTCGATGTGCGCCGGGGCCCAGGCCTGTACCTCGCCTTGGCAGGGCACCAGCAGGCTGTGGCCGAAGCTGACCGGGCCTACCCAGATGCTCGACGCATCATGCCGAGTGATGGTGTTGACGCCTTCGGCGCGATCGGGCTGGAACTTCAAGGTGCTGGCCCGTGCGGGGCGGGATGGGGGCGGAGCCTACGGGTAAAATTATAGGTTTTTGCGGCGCAGCAGACTGCACCGACCACCGACCGCACGGTTCCGAGGAGCGCACGCGTTGAAGCCCATCCTGAAGTCCAGCAAGCTGAACGACGTGTGCTACGACATTCGCGGCCCTGTCCTGGACAAGGCCCGCCAGATGGAGGAAGAGGGCCACAAGATCATCAAGCTCAACATCGGCAACCTGGCGGTGTTTGGTCTGGAGCCGCCCGACGAGATCGTGCAGGACATGATCCGCAACCTGCCGCACTCGGCCGGCTACACCGACAGCAAGGGCCTGTTTGCGCCGCGCAAGTCGGTGGTGCACTACTCGCAGGAGAAGGACATTGCCGGCGTCGGTGTCGACGACGTCTACCTGGGCAACGGCGCGTCCGAGCTGATCGTTATGAGCCTGAATGCCTTGCTAGACAGCGGGGACGAGGTGCTGGTGCCGGCGCCGGACTACCCGCTGTGGACGGCCGCCGTGTCCCTGTCCGGCGGCCGGCCGGTGCACTACCTGTGCGACGCACAGGCCGACTGGACGCCGGACATTGCGGACATCCGCGCCAAGATCACGCCCAACACGCGTGGCATCGTCGTCATCAACCCGAACAATCCGACCGGTGCGCTGTATCCGACCGAGCTGCTGATGCAGATTGTCGAACTGGCCCGTCAGCACCAGCTGATCGTTTTCGCCGACGAGATCTACGACAAGACGCTGTACGACGGCCACACCCACACCAGCATCGCCTCACTGGCCGACGACGTGCTCTTCGTGACCTTCAACGGCCTGAGCAAGAACTACCGCTCCTGCGGTTACCGCGCCGGCTGGATGATCGTGTCCGGCGACAAGCGCCATGCCCGCGACTACATCGAAGGCCTGAACATGCTGGCGTCGATGCGGCTGTGCGCCAACACGCCGGGGCAGCTGGCGATCCAGACGGCGCTGGGCGGCTACCAGAGCATCAAGGACCTGGTGGCGCCAGGCGGGCGGCTGTGCCGCCAGCGCGACCTGGCCTACCAGCTGTTGACGCAGATTCCGGGCGTCAGCGTGGTCAAGCCGAAGGCGGCGCTGTACATGTTCCCGAAGCTCGACCCGAAGATGTACCCGATCGCCGACGACCAGCAGTTCGCCTATGAACTGCTGGCCGAGGAGAAGGTGCTGATCGTGCAGGGCACCGGCTTCAACTGGCCAACGCCGGACCACTTCCGGCTGGTCTTCCTGCCCAACTCCGACGACCTGAGCGACGCCATCGGCCGCATCGCGCGCTTCCTCGGCCATTACCGCAAACGCCACTCCCAGTGAATACGATGAACCCCATCCAGGTCGGCCTGCTCGGCATCGGCACCGTCGGCAGCGGCACCTTCAAGGTGCTGCAGCGCAACCAGGCGGAGATCCGGCGCCGCGCAGGGCGCGGCATTCAGATCACCATGGTCGCCGACCTCGATGTCGAACGCGCACGCTCGGTGGTCGGGCCCGAGGTCACCGTGGTTGGCGATGCCCGGCAGGTGATCGACGAATCCGGACATCGACATCGTCATCGAGCTGATCGGCGGCTGTGGCATTGCCCGCGCGCTGGTGCTGGAAGCGATCGCCGCCGGCAAGCACGTGGTCACCGCCAACAAGGCGCTGCTGGCCGTGCACGGCACCGAGATCTTCGAGGCGGCCAGCGCCAAGGGCGTGGTCGTGGCCTTCGAGGCAGCGGTGGCCGGTGGCATCCCGATCATCAAGGCGCTGCGCGAGGGCCTGAGTGCGAACCGCATCGACTGGATTGCCGGCATCATCAACGGCACCACCAATTTCATCCTGTCGGAGATGCGCTCCAAGGGCCTGGACTTCGATGCGGCACTGAAGGACGCGCAGAAGCTGGGTTATGCCGAAGCCGACCCGACCTTCGACATCGAGGGTATCGATGCCGCGCACAAGGCGACGATCATGAGCGCGCTGGCCTTCGGCATCCCGGTGCAGTTCGGCAAGGCCCATGTCGAGGGCATCACCGCACTGCAGGCGGCCGACATCCGCTATGCCGAGCAGCTGGGCTACCGCATCAAGCTGCTGGGCATCACCAAGCGCCGCGAACATGGCATCGAGCTGCGCGTACACCCGACACTGATTCCCACTCACCGCCTGATCGCCAACGTCGAAGGAGCGATGAACGCCGTGGTGGTGCAGGGCGATGCCGTCGGCACCACGCTTTACTACGGCAAGGGCGCGGGTGCCGAGCCCACCGCGTCGGCGGTGGTGGCCGACCTGGTGGACATCACGCGGCTGCACACGGCCGACCCAGACCACCGAGTACCGCACCTGGCCTTCCAGCGCGGCTCACTGCACGACACTGCGATCCTGCCCATCGAGGAGGTGGTCACCGCCTTCTACCTGCGGCTGCAGGTGGCCGACGAGAAGGGCGTGCTCGCGCGCATCACCGGCATCCTGGCCGAGAACGACATCTCCATCGACGCCGTGCTGCAGCGCGAGAGCGCCGAGGGCGAGCGCCAGACCGACCTGATCATCCTGACGCACGACACCGTCGAAGGGCGCATGGACAAGGCGCTGATGCAGATGCAGGCCCTGCCGACGGTGCTGGCGCCGATCGTTCGGATCCGCAAGGAAGAGCTGAATTGAGGTACCTCAGCACCCGCGGCGATGCCACGCCGCGACCCTTCTGCGAAATCCTGCTCGAAGGTCTGGCGCCAGACGGCGGGCTGTACCTGCCGCAAAGCTACCCGCAGGTGGACGAGAGCACGCTGGCGCGCTGGCGCGGCCTGTCCTACGCCGGACTGGCCTTCGAGATCCTGTCGCTGTACATCGACGACATTCCACCCGAAGACCTGCGTGTCCTGGTGCAGCGGACCTACACCGCCGAAGTCTTCGGCACGCCGCAGATCACGCCGCTGAAGGCCCTGGACGAGGGCCTGTACCTGCAGGCCTTGTCCAATGGCCCGACGCTGGCCTTCAAGGACATGGCCATGCAGCTGCTCGGCCAGCTGTTCGAGTACCAGCTGGCGCGCACCGGGCGGCAGCTCAACATCCTGGGCGCGACCTCGGGCGACACCGGCAGCGCGGCCGAATACGCCATGCGCGGCAAGCAGGGCGTGCGCGTCTTCATGCTCTCACCGTACGGGCGCATGAGCGCGTTTCAGCAGGCGCAGATGTTCAGCCTGCAGGACCTGAACATCCACAACATCGCCATCGAAGGCGTGTTCGACGACTGCCAGGACATCGTCAAGGCCGTGTCCAACGACCTGGCTTTCAAACAGCGCCACCACATCGGCACCGTCAACTCGATCAACTGGGCACGGCTGCTGGCGCAGGTGGTGTACTACTTCGCCGGTTGGTTCCAGGCCACCCAGCGCGATGACCAGGTGGTGGACTTCTGCGTGCCTTCTGGCAACTTCGGCAACATCTGTGCCGGCCACGTGGCGCGCATGATGGGCCTGCCGATCGGCAAGCTGGTGGCCGCCACCAACGAGAACGACGTGCTCGACGAGTTCTTTCGCACCGGCCGCTACCGCGTGCGCGGCGGCAGCGAGACCTTCGAGACTTCGAGTCCATCGATGGACATCAGCAAGGCCAGCAACTTCGAGCGCTTCGTCTTCGACCTGGTGGACCGCGACGCGACGCGCACCGCCGCGCTGTTCGGTGCAGGCATCGCGCGCGACGGCGGCTTCCAGGTCAGCGATGCCGAGTTCGCGCGCATCGCCGGCTTCGGCTTTGCCTCGGGCAAGAGCGTGCATGCCGACCGCCTGGCCACCATCCGCGATACCTGGCAGCGCTTGGGCAGGATGATCGACACCCACACGGCCGACGGGCTGAAGGTGGCACGCGAGCAGCGCCGCGACGGCGTGCCGATGCTGGTGCTGGAAACGGCGCTGCCGGCCAAGTTTGCCGAGACCCTCCGCGAGGCGCTGGGCATGGATCCGCCGCGTCCGCCAGCGCTGCAGGGGATCGAATCCCTGCCCAAGCGCTTCCAGGTGCTGCCGGTGGATACCGAGCGCGTCAAGCGCTATATCGCCGAACACACCGGGCTCTGAAGTAGGAGTGCGGGCATGGCAACCCCCGAGCGCCCACCCCTGCTGAGCCTGGACGAGGCGCTGGCGCGGCTGTTGCAAGGCGCAGCCGGTCATGCCATCGGGCAGACGGAGACCGTGTCCACCTACCACGGTCTGGGTCGCGTGCTGGCGGCGGAGGTGCGCTCGGCCATTGACGTGCCCGGTGCGGACAACAGCTCGATGGATGGCTACGCGCTGCGTGCCGCCGATGCGGCCGAGGGAGCGCTTCTGCCGGTGGTGCAGCGCATCCCGGCCGGCACGGTCGGGCAGCCGCTGATGCCGCACACGGCGGCGCGCATCTTCACCGGTGCTGCGGTGCCAGCCGGCGCCGATGCGGTGCTGATGCAGGAGCAGTCAGAGGCTGTTCCGGGCGCGGGCCTGGGGACGGTACGCGTGCGTACGGCGCCGACCGCGGGCGACTGGATTCGCCGCCGCGGCGAGGACGTGCAGGCCGGTACCGTGGTCCTGGCCCGCGGCGCGCGGCTGAGCCCGCAGGCGCTGGGCCTGGCGGCCGGCGTCGGCGCCGCCACGTTGAGCGTGATGCGCCGGCCACGCGTCGCCCTGCTGTCCACCGGCGACGAACTCGTCATGCCGGGCGAACCGCTGCGGCCCGGGGCCATCTACAACTCCAACCGATTCATGCTGCGCGCGCTTCTCCAGGCCGCGGGCTGCGATTGCACCGACCTGGGCATCGTGCCGGATCGGCTGCAGGCCACGCGCGATGCGCTGCGCCAGGCCGCCGAAGGCCATGACCTGATCCTCAGCTCCGGCGGCGTCTCGGTGGGCGAGGAAGACCATCTGAAGCCGGCGGTGCAGGCCGAGGGCCAGCTCGAACTATGGCAAGTGGCCATCAAGCCGGGCAAGCCGCTGGCCTTTGGTGCGGTCCGCAGCGCAGGCGGGCCGGACGCGCTGTTTGTGGGCCTGCCCGGCAACCCCGTGTCCAGCTTCGTCACGTTCTTGCTGTGCGTGGCGCCGCTGCTGCGTGCGATGCAAGGCGCAGACCCGGCACCACTGGCAGGCCTTCAACTGCGCGCCGATTTCGACTGGCCCAAGGCGGACAAGCGCCGCGAGTTCATGCGCGTGCGCCTGAATAGGCAGGGCGGCCTGGACCTGTTCCCGAACCAGAGTTCGGGCGTCTTGACCTCCGCCGTCTGGGCCGACGGCCTGGTGGACAACCCTCCCGGGCAGGCCATCCGGCGCGGCGATGCGGTACGCTTCCTGTCTCTTTCGGAGCTGGTGTCGCGATGAAAGTGCATATCCGCTACTTCGCGTCGCTGCGCGAAGCCTTGGGCGCGCAGGAGTCGCTCGACATACCTGCAGGCAGCACCCTGGGCACACTTCGCGACGCGCTCGTGGAGCGCAGCCCACGCCATGCGGAGGTGCTGGCGCGTGGCCGTGCGGTGCGTTGCGCGCTGGCGCAGCGCCTGTGCGACGAGTCTGCCCCGCTTGCCGAGGGCGCCGAAGTGGCCTTCTTCCCTCCGGTCACCGGAGGCTGATCGTGACCGAGCGCGTATCCGTACGCCATGCTGACTTCGATCTGTCGGTCGAGGTGGCCGCGCTGCGCAGCGGCGACGGCGCAGTCGGCGCCGTGGTGGCCTTCGTCGGCACTGTGCGTGACCACAGTTCGGGCCAAGGCGTCAGCCGCATGGAACTGGAACACTACCCGGGCATGACCGAGGCCGCGATCGAAACCATGATCGATGCGGCGGCACAGCGTTTCGACATCCGCGCGGCACGCGTCGTGCATCGCATCGGCGTGCTCGGACCCAGCGAGCAGATCGTGTTGGTGGCGGTGAGTTCGGCGCATCGCGGCCAGGCATTCCAGGCCTGCGAGTTCCTGATGGACTATCTGAAGACCCAGGCGCCGTTCTGGAAGAAAGAGACCACGGCCGCCGGCGCGCGCTGGGTCGATGCACGAAGCAGCGATGACGCCGCACTGCAACGCTGGGGTCTGCGCTCCGGCAACGCTGGCTGAGCTGCAGTCGCAAGGGCCGCGCTTGGTCGCCACATTTCCCTGGAGCACCATGCTGGCGGTGGCCGTGGGCGCGGCTCTGGGTGCGGTGCTGCGCTGGGCAGCCGGACTGTGGATGAATTCCGTCTGGCATGGCTTTCCGCTGGGCACGCTGCTCGTCAACTGTGCGGGTGGCTTGATGATCGGCGTGGCCCTGATCAGCTTCGAGCGCTGGCCGTCCGAGCTGCCCCGTGCTTTCGTCATCACCGGTTTCCTGGGCGGCCTGACCACCTTTTCTGCGTTCTCGGGCGAGTCTTTGCACCTGCTGCAGCGCGGCCAGCTGACCCTGGCCGTCTTGCATGCGGCCGCACATGTCTTCGGTTCGTTGGCCTGCGTGGCCGTCGGTTTCGGCCTGGCCCGGTGGATACTGCGTGCCTGAAACGGCCATGAATCAACAGGTTGCGGAATCAGCCCTGTCGACCGCGGTGCTGCGCGCAGCACTCGGACGCTTTGCCACGGGTGTGACCATCGTCAGCTGCCGTGCGGCAGACGGCAGCCCGGTCGGGCTGACTGCCAATTCGTTCAGCGCACTGTCGCTGCAGCCGCCGCTGATCCTGTGGTCGCTGCGCAGTGTCAGTCCCAATCTGGATGCCTTCCAGGGCGCACCCCACTTCGCCGTGAACGTGTTGGCCGAAAACCAGGTCGAGCTGTCGCGGCGCTTTGCCTCCCCCGTGCCGGACAAGTTTGCCGAAGGCCTGTGGGCCGAGGGTCTGGGCGGGGCGCCGATACTCGCCGGCTGTGCGGCCGTGTTCGAATGCGAACAGGTGTCGTCGCAGGCTGCCGGTGACCATGTGCTGTTCATAGGACAGGTGCATCGCGTTACCGAGGCGCCGATCACCCCGCTGGTCTTCCAGTCCGGCCACTACCGCATGCTGGGCGAGATCCTCTGATTCGCGCCTCCCAGCATGAAGGAGCCTGAGATGTCGCTGCCCTCCGCCTCGAGTGCTGCCTCACGCTACCTGCCGCCGCACATTGCCGGCGGTAACGACGGCCTGAGCGCCGCGCAACGCGAACTCGTGCTTCGCGCCGCCGAAGTCGGCCGCAACCGGCTGGCGCCGCAATCCGCGCGCCATGACCGCGAGGCCAGCTTCCCCTTCGACAGCTTCGATGCGCTGCGGCAGGCCGGCCTGATCGGGCTGTGCGTGCCGCGCGAGCACGGCGGCCTGGGTGCCGACTTCGCCACCTACGCGTTGGTCATCGCCGAACTGGGGCGCCATTGCGCGGCCACGGCGCTGTCCTTCAACATGCATGTCTCGGCCTGCATGGGCGCCGGCTTCATTGCCGACCACTTGGATATGAGCCCGGCGAAGCGTGCCGAGCATGAACGCCACCGGGCAATGCACTTCGAGCGCATCGTGCGAGACGGCAGGTTCTACGCGCAGCCCTTTTCCGAAGGCGGCGCGGCAGCGGCCGGCAAAGCGCCATGGTCGACAGTGGCGCGCAAGGTGGCTGGCGGCTATCGCATCGACGGACGCAAGATCTTTGCCTCGCTGTCCGGTGCGGCCGATTTCTACGGCGTGCTCTGCACGCTGGACAAACCAGGGGCCACGCTGCGCGACACGCTGTACCTGGCCGTGCCCGGCGATGCGCCGGGCCTGAGCGTCTGCGGCGAATGGGATCCATTGGGAATGCGCGGCACGGTCAGCCGCAATCTGCTGCTCAAGGAGGTGTTCGTGCCCGACAGTGCGCGTCTGATGCCCGAGGGCCTCTACCACCAGGCCACGCTGCGCTATCCGCACATGTTCACCACGCTGTCACCCACCTACATGGGCATCGCCCAGGCCGCCTACGACTTCACGGTGCAGTACTTGCGGGCCGAGCTGCCCGGCATGTCGCCAGTGAAGCGGCGCATGTACCCCACGAAGCAGGCGGCCGTGGCCGAGATGCGCATCAAGCTGGAGCAGACCCGCGCGCTATTCCTCCAAAGCGTGCGCGAGGCCGGTATCGACCCGGACGCCGACACGCGCCAGCGTCTGTACGCGGCCCACTTCACGGTGATGGAGAACGCCAACGCCATCTGCACGCTGGCGCTGCGCACCTGCGGCGGGCAGGCAATGCTCAAGTCGCTGCCACTGGAGCGGCTGTACCGCGATTCGCGCTGCGGCTCGCTGATGCTGCCCTGGACGGCCGAACTGTGCCTGGACCGGCTGGGCCGTGAGTGCCTCTACGCAGATTCCGAATGTGACGAAAGCCTCGAGTAGGCAACCCCCATTTGGTGGTAGTGCTGCTGCAAGGCCGCCGCTAAGATGTTGTGCACAGCAAGGCCTGCAACAGGGGGAATCACCATGGACCGACCACAGTTGACTAACCAGCCTTCCCTGCTATGGGTGCTGCGAGCCGGCCTCTGCGCCAGTCTGCTGGTCTCCTGCGGCCTGTTGCTGGCCCAGGAAGTGGGCGGCGGCAGCAAGGGGGCCGTCACCGGAGCGGCCGGCGGCGCAAGCACTGAAGGCGCCAACAGTGCGCTGGAGCGCTGTGACCAGGCGCTGGGCACGATCGGCGTGGTCGAGGACCAGAACGCCGGCTGGTACCGAACGCTGCAGAGCTACAAGTTGGGTTCTACCGTGCCGGTGCTGCGCATGATGATCCAGCAGTCGAACTGCTTTGTCGTCGTTGAGCGGGGCGCGGCCATGCGCAACATGAATGTGGAACGCCAGCTGCAGAAGTCCGGTGAAATGCGCGACGGCAGCAACATGGGTCCTGGTCAGATGGTGGCGGCGGACTACACCATGAGCCCGAGCATCCAGTTCAGCCAGAACACCGGCGGCATGGGCGGCGCGCTCGGCGGCCTGACGCGAAGTCTGGGTGTGCTGGGCGCCATTGCCGGTGGCATCAAGACCAACGAGGCCTCGACCACGCTGCTGATGATCGACAACCGCTCCGGCGTGCAACTGGCCGCTGCCGAGGGCACGGCCAAGAACACCGACTTCGCGCTCTTTGGCACGGCCTACGGCTGGGCCGGCGCCGGCGCAGCCGGGGGCTACAGCAGCACGCCGGAGGGCAAGATCATCATTGCCGCCTTTACCGACAGCTACAACCAGCTCGTCAAGGTGGTGCGCAACTACAAGCCCCAGACCGTCAAGGGTGGCCTGGGTACCGGCGGGGCGCTTGGCGTGCAGGGCGGCTCGACACCGGCCGCGCCCAAGTAGGCCACGTGTTCAGCTGAGCAAAGGCAGTGCCGGGTTATCGGCCGGCGCCGCCGGCGGCGCCAGGCTCCGGTCGGCCGCGGCCAGCGCCCGATTGAACAGGCACGACAGCGCCGCATGTGGTTCCTCGCCGAACGGCAGCATGTTCTGCCGGCCCCGGACCTCGCGCACCAGCATGCGCGGCCCGCACACGGCGGCGGCCTGCAGTTCCACCGCGGCCGCGAGCAGCGGATCCGGCCCCAGCGGCTGTCGAGCGTTATCCAAGGGGGTAAACGCTGCGGCAACCCGGCATTTGGAGGCGGCCAGCTGCGCCCGGCCACCTCCAGCATGGCGGCAGCAATCTTTGCAACAGGCGCCGCGTCAGCCCGACGGCGATGCCCTCGCCAGCACGGGTGTGCATCTACATCCGCGGTCGGACGGCCGGGGCGTCGTACTTGAGCTGGATCGGACGGATCCTGTCCGGCCGATCGTAGGAAGCCCTCGGACCTTGAAAAAGGACGGCACATGCCCAAGATGACCCTGCAATCAAAGGAGTTTTTCCATGCGCCTAGACAAACTGACCACGGCGTTCCAACAGGCCTTGGCCGAAGCCCAGAGCTTGGCGGTTGCGCGCGACAACCCCTATATCGAGCCGGCTCACCTGCTGGCCGCCATGCTGGAGCAGCCCGACGGCCCGAAGGCCTTGCTCGACCGCGCCGGCGCCAACTCGGCCGCGCTGAAAGGCGCGATGGACAGTCTGATCAGCGGCCTTCCCAGCGTGCAGGGTGGCGGCCAGGTGCAGGCCGGGCGCGATCTGGTGCAACTGCTGCAGGCGGCCGAGAAGGAAGCCGGCAAGCGAGGCGACCAGTTCATTGCCAGCGAGATGTTCCTGCTGGCCTTGGCCGATGCCAAGAGCGACATCGGCGGCATCGTGCGCGGCCACGGCCTGACGCGCAAGGCGCTGATGGCGGCGGTGGACGCCGTGCGCGGCGGCCAGAAGGTCGATTCGGCCGAGTCCGAAGGCCAGCGCGAGGCGCTGAAGAAGTACACGCTGGACCTGACCGAGCGCGCCCGCTCCGGCAAGCTTGATCCGGTGATCGGCCGCGACGATGAGATCCGCCGTGCCATCCAGGTGCTGCAGCGGCGCACCAAGAACAACCCGGTGCTGATCGGCGAGCCCGGCGTGGGTAAGACCGCCATCGTCGAAGGCCTGGCGCAGCGCATCGTCAATGGCGAGGTACCCGAGAGCCTGAAGGACAAGAAGGTGCTGTCGCTGGACATGGCCGGGTTGCTGGCCGGTGCCAAGTACCGCGGCGAGTTCGAGGAGCGTCTGAAGGCCGTGCTGAAGGAAGTGGCTGCCGACGAGGGCCGGATCATTCTGTTCATCGACGAGTTGCACACCATGGTCGGCGCCGGCAAGGCCGAAGGCGCCATGGACGCCGGCAACATGCTCAAGCCGGCGCTGGCGCGCGGCGAACTGCACTGCATCGGTGCGACCACGCTGGACGAGTACCGCAAGTACGTCGAGAAGGACGCCGCGCTGGAGCGCCGCTTCCAGAAGGTGCTGGTCGACGAACCCAGTGTCGAGGCCACGGTCGCCATCCTGCGCGGCCTGCAGGAGAAGTACGAGGTGCACCACGGTGTGGAGATCACCGACCCGGCCATCGTCGCCGCGGCCGAACTGAGCCACCGCTACATCACCGACCGCTTCCTGCCCGACAAGGCCATCGACTTGATCGACGAGGCCGCGGCCAAGATCAAGATCGAGATCGATTCCAAGCCCGAGGTGATGGACAAGCTCGACCGCCGGCTGATCCAGTTGCAGATCGAGCGCGAAGCCGTCAAGAAGGAAAAGGACGAAGCCTCGAAGAAGCGGCTCGGCCTGCTCGAGGACGAGATCGCCAAGCTGCAGCGTGAATACGCCGACCTGGAGGAGCTCTGGAAGTCGGAGAAGGCGGCTGCGCAGGGCTCGGCCAACGTCAAGGAAGAGATTGAGCAGATCAAGTTCCAGATCGAAGAGCTCAAGCGCAAGGGCGACTTCAACAAGGTGGCCGAGTTGCAGTATGGCAAGCTGCCGGAACTGGAGAAGACGCTGAAGGAAGCGCAGGCCAAGGAATCGGGCAAGGCCAAGGGCGCCAAGGAAGGCAAAGGCCCTCAGCTGCTGCGCACGATGGTCGGCGCCGAGGAGATTGCCGAGGTGGTGTCACACGCCACCGGCATCCCTGTGAGCAAGCTGATGCAGGGCGAGCGCGACAAGCTGCTGCAGATGGAAGCCAAGCTGCACGAGCGTGTGGTCGGCCAGGACGAGGCCATCGTCGCCGTGGCCGATGCCATTCGCCGCAGCCGCGCCGGCCTGTCCGACCCGAACCGGCCCACCGGCTCGTTCCTGTTCCTCGGGCCCACCGGGGTAGGCAAGACCGAGCTGTGCAAGGCGCTGGCCGGCTTCCTGTTCGACAGCGAGGATCACATGATCCGCGTCGACATGAGCGAGTTCATGGAAAAGCACAGCGTCAGCCGTCTGATCGGCGCGCCGCCGGGCTACGTCGGCTACGAGGAGGGCGGGGCGCTGACCGAAGCCGTGCGGCGCAAGCCCTACTGCGTGCTGCTGCTCGACGAGGTCGAGAAGGCGCACCCCGACGTGTTCAACGTGTTGCTGCAGGTGCTGGACGATGGACGGCTGACCGACGGCCAGGGCCGCACCGTGGACTTCAAGAACGCCGTCATCGTCATGACCAGCAACCTCGGTTCGCACATGATCATGCAGATGGCGGGCCAGGACAGCGAGCTGATCCGCGAGGCGGTGATGGCCGAGGTCAAGGGCCACTTCCGGCCCGAGTTCCTGAACCGCATCGACGAGACCGTGGTCTTCCACGCCCTGGACCGCGACAACATCGCGGCCATCGCGAAGATCCAGCTCAAGGTGCTGGAAGGTCGGCTCGAGAAGCTGGAGATGAAGCTCGACGTGTCGCCCGCGGCGCTGGCCGAACTGGCCAAGGTCGGCTTCGACCCGGTGTTCGGCGCCCGGCCGCTCAAGCGGGCGATCCAGCATCGCATTGAGAACCCGGTGTCGAAGCTCATCCTGCAGGGCAAGTTTGGCCCGAAGGACGTGATCCCGGTGGATGTGGAGGGCGGCGAGTTCTCGTTCGCCCGGGTGGTGCACTGACCGTCCGCCGCGCTGGCCTTCGGGCCGGCGCGTCGTGCTTACCCGGCGTCGCCGAGCAGCGCCTGGTCGATCTGGTGCAGTTGGGCCCGCGCCAGGCCGATGTTGCCGTGGCTGCGGTCGATCAGCATGTGCAGAGCGATGCGCGAGCGGCCCGGCATCGGCCGAAGCAGCAGATAGTGCTTGTCCAGCGTGATCGCCGCGTCCGGATTGGCCGGACCGAGACCGAGCACGTTGGCGCTGTCGCTCATCACCGCATGCAGCATCGCCCCCTTGGCGGCCAGCCTGTCGGCCATGCGCTGAGTGCCTGAATGGGCCAGCGATCGCTGCAGGTCAATGTCGAAGACGCAGCACTCGATCACGCCCTTGATGGCGGCGCAGCGCTTGACGTAGTCGTTCCACAGGGCGGCGCTGCTGGCGCTTTGCGGCGCCGCCGTCGTCGCGCCGGTGCTGGGCATCGGGCTCAGTTCCAGCGGCTGCGTCGGCGCGTAGGCTGCCGCGGTTTGCGGCGGGGCGAACTCCGGCACCACGGGCCGCGCGGCTGGGGCAGCGGCGGCCGGACGCGGCGAGGCGGCCTCGCGCGCCTGGCTGTTGAGCCGGTTCCAGGCACCGCTGATGAAGAACCAGGCGTCTGCCGGGCGGCCCACCTGCGGCGTCGTGCGCACCATCACACCGCTGTGGCCGGCCAACGTGGCGGCCAGCGAGGGCAGTGTGGCGGCGGAAGCCAGCGGCACCATGAGAAGCTGGCGGTTCGGCCAGGCCCCGGTGGCGATTGCCTCGCGCAGCGGCTGCAGGCTGCTGCCCAGTGCGTGCGGCGGCAGCTCGCCGACCATCACCACCGCCAGCCGGCTGTGGGCCAGCAGCACCTGGGCCAGTTGGTGGCGCGTCTGCGTGTCGGCGTCGATCTGCGTGGTGTAGACGCGCAGGTTGCGCCCGGGCTGCAACGGCAGTTCGACGAACTGCAGTGTGGCCAACGCCACGCCATAGCCCTGTCGGCGGATCACCAGCTTCTGCAGTTTGCGCGACGAGGCTGCGGCGACCGCAGCCAGCAGCCGTGCCGACGAGCTGGTGCCGATGTCGTGGATGGCAATGAAATCCGGCGCCAGCTGCGCGAACTGCTGCTGCATCGCCTCGGCCGGGTGGCACACCACGAACAGCTCGAGCTGGTCGTCGGCGATGCGCCGGCCGATGTCGCTGGGGCCATTGCCCAGGTAGACGTCCTTGTCGCCGACGACCTGGGTGGCTGGCGACAGCAGCTCGGTGTCGGGCTCGGACGACGGACGCTGGGCGTGGGCGCTGGCTGGGCCGAAGGGGCGGCGTTCTTGCAGTGTTTCGGACATTGCGGGCCTGAGGGTTCGCGGCAGCCGGCTGGGCTGCGGCAGTTGGGCACTGGCAGTGACGCGGTCGAGTGTACGGGCCGCTCCCAGCTGTGGGGCGTGCGTTTGGCCGCATTCAGGCCAGTGCAAACGTGCAGAGGTTGGCGCTGGGGCGCTCCTTAGAATGGCTTTGATGCCAATGCCCACAATCCCATGACCGAATCCTCACGCACAGCATCCGCTGCGCCCGTCGTCATCGTCGGCGCTGGGCTGGCCGGCTTGGCGGTGGCCCTGCGCGTCGCTCAGGATCGCCAGGTGGTGGTGCTGGCCAAGCGGCAGCTCGACGAAGGTGCCACCGCCTGGGCGCAAGGCGGCATCGTCGGCGTGCTCGGCGACGACGACAGTGTCGATTCGCACGTGCGCGATACGCAGGATGCCGGGGCTGGTCTGGTGGACGAGCACACGGCGCGTTTCATTGCCGAGCGCAGCGCACAGGCGGTGGAATGGCTGGTGGACCAGGGCGTGCCCTTCTCGGCCGACCCGAGCGGGCCGCTGGGCCTGCATTTGACGCGCGAAGGCGGCCACGCGGTGCGGCGCATCGCCCACGCCGCCGATGCCACCGGCAAGGCGATT
The DNA here is from genome assembly GCA_963758955.1 of uncultured Pseudomonadota bacterium. GTDB lineage: Bacteria > Pseudomonadota > Gammaproteobacteria > Burkholderiales > Burkholderiaceae_C > Rubrivivax. The sequence goes on along the minus strand of CAVWXO010000022.1, from coordinate 8,135 downwards.
CACGATGCGCTGTTGGACAAGGCGCGCGTGCACCCGAACATCAGCCTGCGCGAACGCTGGATGGCGGTGGACCTGATCACCACTCGCCACCTCAAACGCGCCCAGGTCGACACCCCTGCTCGCTGCCACGGCGTCTATGCGCTGGACATGGACCACAAGCGCGTGGAGACGCTTCGTGCCTCCGCGGTGGTGCTGGCCACCGGCGGCGTGGGCAAGGTCTACCGCTACACCAGCAACCCCGATACCGCCACCGGCGACGGCATCGCCATGGCCTGGCGTGCCGGTTGCCGCGTCGGCAACATGGAGTTCGTCCAGTTCCACCCGACCTGCCTTTACCACCCGCAGGAACGCAGCTTCCTCATCACCGAGGCGCTGCGTGGCGAGGGCGGGCACCTGAAACTGCCCGACGGTACCCGCTTCATGCGCGCGCACGACGAGCGCATGGAACTGGCGCCGCGCGACATCGTGGCCCGTGCCATCGACTTCGAGATGAAGAAGCACGGCCTGGACCATGTGTGGCTGGATGCCACGCACCTGGGCGAAGCCTTCCTGAAGGAACACTTCCCGACCATCCATGCTCGCTGCCTGCAACTGGGCATCGACATTGCGCGCCAGCCGATCCCGGTGGTGCCTGCAGCGCACTACACCTGCGGCGGCGTGGTCACCGATCTGGACGGTCGTACCGACCTGCCGGGTCTGTACGCCGTCGGCGAGACCACCTACACCGGCTTGCATGGCGCCAACCGGCTGGCCAGCAACTCGCTGCTCGAGTGCGTGGTGGTCGGTACCAGCTGCGCTGCCCGCATCCTGCAAAGCGCTGAGCAGCCGGCACAGGGCGTCCCCGACTGGGACGAGAGCCAGGTCGAGGATGCCGATGAGCAGGTGGTCATCGCGCACAACTGGGACGAACTGCGCCTGATGATGTGGAACTACGTCGGCATCGTGCGCACCACACGCAGGCTGGAACGGGCGCTGCACCGCATCAAGCTGCTGAAGAGCGAGATTGACGAGTACTACGCGCATTTCCGCGTCACGCGCGACCTGCTCGAGTTGCGCAATCTGGTGGTCTGCGCGGAGCTGATCGTGCGCTCGGCGCTGATGCGGCACGAAAGCCGCGGCCTGCACTACAGCCGCGACTTCCCGCAGACGCTGCCGGTCAGCTTCCCGACGGTGCTGACGCGGCGCGCGCGCAGCGTCCAACTCGGCTCCAAGCCGAGCCGAGCCGAACCGAAGATCTGATCAGCCCAGAACGCGCATCGAATAGTCGATGGCGTGCACGTCCTTGGTGAGGCCGCCGATGGAGATGCGGTTCACGCCCGTGGCTGCAATCTCGCGCAAACGCTCCAGCGTGACGCCGCCGGACACTTCCAGGAGCACACGTCCGGCAGTCAGCGTGACGGCCTCGCGCACGCGCGGCAGCGGGAAGTTGTCGAGCAGCACGCTGGTGGCGCCGGCGGCCAGCGCCTGCCGCAGCTGATCCAGCGTTTCCACCTCGATCTGGATCTCGACGCCAGCGTTCAGCGCCAGCGCCTGGGTCATCACCTGCGGCACGCCGCCGGCCGCGGCGATGTGGTTCTCCTTGATCAGGATGCCGTGCCACAGCGCCAGCCGCTGGTTCTGCCCGCCGCCGACGCGTACTGCGTACTTCTGTGCCTGGCGCAGGCCTGGTACGGTCTTGCGTGTGTCCAGGATGGCGCAGCCGCGCGGGTTGGGCGATGCGCCTTCGATCGCTTGCACATGGCGCCGCGTCAAGCTGGCCGTGCCGCTGAGCAGCTGCAGAAAGTTCAGCGCCGGCCGTTCGGCCGTCAGCAAGGCGCGCGAATCGGCCTGGATACGGCAGACGACGCTGTCGGCTGGCATGTCCGCGCCTTCGGCGAACAGCCATTCGATGCGCGCGTTGCCGTCCAGCGCAGCGAATACGCCGTCGAACCAGTCGCGGCCGCACAGCACCGCGTCCTCGCGCACCACCACCTGAGCCCAGACCTCGCCGCCGGCCGGCACCAGCATCGCGGTCCAATCGCCCGTGCCGATGTCCTCGCGCAGCGCGTCTTCGATGTTGCGCGCGCGTGCCTGCTCCAGGCTTTCGTTGCTGTCGAACTTCATCAGGCCACCCCGATGTTCGGCACGAAGCCGCTGCGCGGCTGGGCCACGCTGTTCGGATGCGCCTTGACGAAATCGAGCATGCGTTCGATGCAGCCCAGCGCCTGGCTACGGATCGGCTCGGGCACGTGGATCTCGCCTTGCCCCGTCTCCAGACAGCTCACCACGCCCTGCAGCGCGTTCATCGCCATCCACGGGCAGTGCGCGCAGCTCTTGCAGGTGGCGCTGTTGCCGGCCGTCGGCGCCTCGATCAGCGTCTTGCCCGGCGCCAGCTGGCGCATCCGGTGCATCAGCCCATTGTCGGTGGCGACGATGTATTCGCTCGCCGTGCCGTCGATCACCGCGCGCAAAAGCTGCGAGGTCGAGCCCACCACATGCGCCTGGCGTACCACGCCTTCGGGCGACTCGGGGTGCACCAGCACCATCGCCTGCGGATGCTGCTTGCGAAGCAGTTCCAGCTCCAGCGCCTTGAACTCGTCGTGCACGATGCATTCGCCGTTCCACAGCAGCATGTCGGCGCCGGTGCAGTCCTGGATATAGCGGCCCAGATGGCGGTCGGGTGCCCAGAGGATCTTCTGGCCCTGGTCCTTCAAGTGCTGCACGATGGCGAGTGCGCAGGAACTCGTCACCATCCAGTCGGCGCGTGCCTTCACCGCGGCGCTGGTGTTGGCATAGACCACCACCTGCCGGTCAGGATGCGCGTCGCAGAAAGCGCCGAAGTCGTCGGCCGGGCAGCCCAGGTCCAGCGAGCAGGTGGCGTCCAGGTCGGGCATCAGCACGCGCTTGTCGGGCGACAGGATCTTGGCACTTTCGCCCATGAAGCGCACGCCGGCTACCACCAGCGTCTTGGCCGCATGGTCGCGGCCGAAGCGCGCCATCTCAAGCGAATCGGCGACGATGCCGCCGGTGCTCAGCGCCAGATCCTGCAGGTCGCCGTCGACGTAGTAGTGGGCCACCAGCACCGCGTCATGCGCTTTCAGCAGCGCGGCGGCGCGCGCCATCATCGTGTCGCGGTCGGCGGGGCTCAACCGCTCGGGCACCTTGGCCCAGGCGTGGGCGGTGCAGGATGCTCCGCTGGCGTCCTGCTTGGTGAAGTCGTAGAGCACGGTTTCCATGGGGCTTCCTTGTGGCCGCTTTGGCATTGTCTCAGGCGGTGGCAAAAAAGCGGCTCGGCGGCTGGCCGACGGCGCGGCGCACCATGGCGCTGAATGCACTGGGACTGGCATAACCCAGCTCGGCCGCGATCAGCCCCATCGGCCGGCCCTGCGCTGCCAGCCGCAGCGCATGGGCCAGCAGCACCTGCTGGCGCCACGGGCCGAAGCTGGTATCCAGCTGCTGGCGGAACAGCCGCGCGACGGTGCGCGGGCTGGCGGCCGTCTCGCGCGCCCAGCCTTCCAGCGTGGCATGGCGCGACGGGTCCTGCAGCACGGCTTCGCACAGTGTGCGCAGGCGTTTGTCCTGCGGCAGGTCGACACCCAGCCGCACCGGCGCGGCCCGGCGAAGTTCGTCCAGTGCCAGGTCGCCGAGGCGGCGCTCGCGTTCCAGCGCTGCGGCGCCCATCGAGCCGCGGCCGTCCATCGCCACGTCCATCTGCAGCACCAACTCGCGCAGCAGCGCCGACACCTCCAGCACGCGGCAGCCACGCCAAGCGGCATTGGCCCCGCGCGGCACGCCGGGGCCGACGCTGCCCGGCTCCTGATGCACGTACAGCGTGCGCAGTTCGGCCGCTTCGACCACCGTGACCAAGTGCTCGAGGTGCGGCGGGATCCACACCGCGCGCCAGGCCGGCACCAGGTAGGTGCTGTGGCCAGCGGTGATGCGCGCCACGCCCGACGCACACACCACCACCTGCGCCCAGGCATGGCTGTGCGGCGTGATCTCGGTGTCCTGTTTCAGCAGGCGCGACTTGGCACGCACCGGCCGCTCGCGCGTGGGCACGAAGCGCTGCGGGTCCACCGGCGGCAGCAGCGCACGGGTGCGGGAGGCTGGCATGTTCGCGATAGAAATTGGCTGTCTATCGTAACCCGGACGCATCGCCGGCGCCTACGATGCCGCCATGACCACACTCGCCCTGGAACCCGCGCCGCTGCGCCGCGATGCCACCGTCATCGGCCTGGTCGGCGTGGCGCATTGCATCAGCCACTTCAGCCAGTTGCTGCTGCCGCCGCTGTTCCCGTGGCTGAAGGATGCGTTCCAGGTCAGCTACACGCAGCTGGGCTTCCTGCTGACGATCTTCTTCGTCGTCTCCTGCATCGTGCAGACGCTGTCGGGCTTCTGGGTCGACCGCTACGGCCCGCGGCCGGTGCTGTTCGGCGGCCTGGGCCTGCTGGGCGTGGCGGCGCTGGGTTATGCCTCCAGCCAGAGCTACTGGATGCTGGCCGCGTGGGCCGTCGTGGCTGGCATCGGCAACGGCGTGTTCCACCCCGTGGACTACACGATGATCAACCGCCGCGTCGCCAAGGAGCGGCTGGGCCATGCCTACAGCGTGCACGGCATCACCGGCAGCCTGGGCTGGGCGCTGGCGCCGGCCTTGCTGGTGCCGATCACGCTGGCCTCGTCGTGGCGCGTGGCGCTGCTGGTGGCGGCGGGGCTGGCCTTCGGTGTGCTGGCGCTGCTGTGGCTGTGGCGCGGCGAGTTGAAGGTGGACCCGCTGCCCGAGCCGGAGCACGGCCAGGCCGCACCGGAGCATTCGCTGGCCTTCCTGAAGATCCCGGCGGTGTGGATGTGCTTCGCCTTCTTCTTCTTCTATGCCGGCGCGCTGTCCATCGTGCAGACCTTCGCGCCACAGGCCGCGCGCGAGCTGCATGCGGTGCCGGCGCACCTGGTGGCGATCTGCCTCACGGTGTACATGGTGTGCGCAGCCGGCGGCATGCTAGCCGGTGGCTTCCTGGCCAAGGACCTGGAGCGTGCCGAGCGCATCGTCGGCGTGGCCTTCGGACTGGCGGCGCTGGTGGCGCTGGCCATCGGCTTCACCCAGCTGCCGGCTTCTGCCGTGCCGGTGCTCTTCGGCGCGATGGGCTTCGTCTCGGGCATGGCCGGGCCGTCGCGCGACCTGCTGGTCAAGCGCTCGGCGCCCGATAACGCCACCGGCCGCGTCTACGGCGTGGTCTATTCGGGGCTGGACATCGGGCAGGCGGTGGTGCCGCTGGTCATCGGCACGCTGATGGACGACGGTGCCTTCAGCAGCGTGTGGCTGGCGCTGGCGCTGCTGCAGGGCGTGCTGATCGTCAGTGCCTTCAACGTGCGCCGTGTGCGGCGCACGGTGTTGCAGCCGGCTTCGGCCTAGACGCAGCGGCGATGCCGATCGATGCAGGTATCCAGCACCTCGCCACCGTCGCGCCGCCACCAATTGGTGCTGGAGAAGATCTCGACCTCGCTGTAGCCGGCGAAACCCTGCGCCTCCACAGCCGCACGGATGCGGCGGATGTCGATGACGCCGTCGCCCATCATGCCGCGGTCTTCCAGCAGGTGCGTCGTCGGCGTGAGCCAGTCGCAGACGTGGAGGGCCAGCAGTCTTTCCTTGCCGGCGCGTTCGATCTGCGCATGCAGCCTCGGGTCCCACCACACGTGATACAGGTCTACCGCCAAGCCGAGCAAACCCGAGCGCGCGGGGTCGAGCGCGTCGCAGACATCCAGCGCCTGCTCCAGCGTGTTGATGCAGGCACGGTCGGCCGCGTACATCGGGTGCAGCGGCTCGATGGCCAGTGGCAAGCGGCGCTCGCGCGCATCCTCCAGCAGCGCGGCGATGCCTTCCGTGACCTGCGCGCGTGCGCCGGCGATGTCGCGGTGCGCGGCCTTGCCCGCCAGCGCGCCGGGCAGGCCGCCGACTACCAGCACCAGGCAGGGTGCGTTCAGCGTGCAGGCTTCGTCGAGCGCGCGCTTGTTGTCGTCACGCACGGCCTGGCGTGATGCAGCGTCGGTGTAGGTGAACATGCCGCCGCGGCAGTAGCCCGACAGTTCCATGCCGTGGCTCTTCAGCCGTTGTGCCGTGGCCTGCAGCCCGGCCGCGGCCACCTGGTCGCGCCAGGGCGACACCGCGCGGATGCCGCGCGCGGCGCAGGCGTCCAGGATGTCGAGCAGCGGCCAGTCCTCGCCGCGCTGCTTGCGCACCGTGGCGGTGTTGATCGACAGCCAGCGGAGGTCGGCCGAGAAGTCACGCATCAGCCGTCGATGCCGTGCAGCGCCAGCAGCGTCTTCATGCGTGCAACGGCGAGGTCGGGCTTCTCGATCAGCCCGGCCGCATCGGCCAGGCGGAACAGTTCGGCGAAGTGCGGCAGCGAACGTGTGCTCTGCTGCCCGCCGACCATGGCGAAGTGGTCCTGGTGGCCGTTGATCCAGGCCATGAACACCACGCCGGTCTTGTAGAAGCGCGTCGGTGCCTTGAAGATGTGGCGCGACAGCGGTACGGTCGGCGCCAGGATGGCGTGGAAGCGCGTCTCGTCGCCGGCACTCAGGGCAGCCAGCGCGGCACTGGCGGCCGGCGCGATCGCGTCGAAGATGCCCAGAAGCGCGTCGCTGTGCTGGTGCGTAGGGGCGGCGCCCACACCGTCGCCGGCAATCAGCTCGGCATAGTTGAAGTCGTCGCCGGTGTACATGCGCACACCAGCCGGAAGCCGGCGGCGCATCTCGACTTCCTTGTACTTGTCGAGCAGCGAGATCTTGATGCCGTCGACCTTGGAGGCATGTGCTTCGATGATGCCCAGCGCGGTGGACATCGCGGCCGATGTGTCGGAACTCCCCCAATAGCCCGCGAGAGCCGGGTCGAACATGTCGCCCAGCCAATGCAGCACCACCGGCTGCTTGGCCTGGCTGAGCACGCGGTCGTAGACGCGCTCGTAGTCGGCCGGGCTCTTGGCCACTCGCGTCAGTGCACGGCTGGCCATGACGATCAGCTTGCCGCCGAGCTTTTCGATCGCGGCCATCTGTTCTTCGTAGGCGCGGATCACGTCGTCGACCGACTTGGCGTCTTCCGGCGCCAGGTGGTCGGTGCCGCAACCGCTAGCCACGAAGGCGCCGGGCACGTCCTTCGCGGCATCGATGCTGCGGCCGATCAGTTCCAGCGACGTGGGCCAGTCCAACCCCATGCCGCGCTGCGCCGTGTCCATCGCCTCGGCGACGCCCAGGCCCATGCGCCACAGTCGCTGGCGGTAGGCGATGGTGGCGTCCCAGTCGATCGCACATTGCAGCCACGGGTCGATCGCGGCACGCGCATCGGCCACCACGTGGGCGGCCGAATAGGGGATGCGGTTCAACTTCGTACCCGGTGCGGCAGGGCGGAAGCCGGCCGGGCCGCGCAGCGTGTAGGGCTGCAGCGTGCCGTCGGCGGCGGGCAGGGTGATCTTCATGCTCACAATGCCAGCGCCGGCACGTCGATCCAGCGCCGCTCCTTCGAGCTCTGCAGCGCGGCTTCGACCAGCTGCACGCCCTTGGCGCCTTCGGGCAGCGTCCACTTGTAGGGCGCGTCCTCGGCCACGTGGCGGATGAAGGCTTCCCACTGGATCTTGAAGCCGTTGTCGTAGACCTGCGCGTCGGGCACTTGCTGCCACTGGTCGAAGAAGTTCATCGTCTGCTTGACGTCGGGGTTCCACACCGGCCGCGGTGTGGTCACTCGGCTTTGCGCGCGGCATTCCTGCAGCCCGGCCACGGCCGAGCCGTGCGTGCCGTCGACATGGAAGGTCACCAGGTCGTCGCGGCGCACGCGCGTGGCCCAGCTCATGGTCAGCTGCGCCACCACCGGTTCGCCGTTGTGGCCCTTGAGCTGCGCAGTGGCGTAAGCCGCGTCGTCGGCGGTGGCGGCATAGGGCTGGCCGGCTTCGTCCCAGCGCTGCGGGATGTGCGTGGCGCCCAGGCAGGTGATGGACTGCACCTCGCCGAAAAGGTTGTCCAGCACATAGCGCCAGTGGCACATCATGTCCAGGATCATGCCGCCGCCGTCTTCGGCGCGGTAGTTCCAGCTGGGGCGCTGGATCGGCTGCAGGTCACCTTCGAACACCCAGTAGCCGAAGTCGATGCGCACGTTGAGCATGCGGCCGAAG
>CAVWXO010000021.1:0-1572646 GCA_963758955.1 uncultured Pseudomonadota bacterium | reverse complement strand
TTGCTGCTGCGCTCTTTGTTGAGCGGCTCGTCGTGCCCGTCGCCCCAGCGTTACTCGCTGCGGCCGCCGGTTGCCCCGCAGCCTTGCTCCCGCCGCAGCGTGCCGCCTGCCGAGCGTAGAACAAAGAGCTTGTCTTCAAACGGGAACGGGTACCTATGCCAACCATCAACCAGCTCGTGCGTCAGGGTCGCCAGACCGAGATCACGAAGTCCAAATCGCCAGCGATGCAGGGCAGCCCGCAGCGGCGCGGCGTCTGCACACGCGTGTACACCACGACGCCGAAGAAGCCGAACTCGGCGCTTCGCAAGGTGGCCAAGGTGCGGCTGACCAACGGTTTCGAGATCATCTCCTACATCGGCGGTGAGGGGCACAACCTGCAGGAGCACAGCGTGGTGCTGGTGCGCGGCGGCCGGGTCAAGGATCTGCCGGGCGTGCGCTATCACATCGTGCGCGGCTCGCTCGACCTTCAAGGCGTCAAGGACCGCAAGCAATCCCGTTCGAAGTACGGCGCCAAGCGCCCGAAGAAGGCCTGATCGCCCCATCGTCCACATTCCGGCCTTGTATGGGCCGGCCCCCGCAGGCCTGCCGTCGGCAGGCCTAGTAAGTGAAGGGCCCTGATGGCCCTTCGCGGTGCAGGTGAAGAGCCTGGCGCCAGCTGAAATCGAAAAGGAAGAGTCCCATGCCCCGTCGTCGCGAAGTACCCAAACGAGAAGTGCTGCCCGATCCCAAGTTCGGCTCGGTCGACCTGTCGAAGTTCATGAACGTGATCATGGAAGGTGGCAAGAAGGCCATCGCCGAACGCATCATCTACGGCGCGTTGGACCAGATCGAGAAGAAGGCCGGCAAGGACCCGCTGGAGATCTTCGTCGTCGCCCTGAACAACATCAAGCCGATGGTCGAGGTCAAGTCGCGTCGTGTTGGCGGTGCCAACTACCAGGTGCCGGTCGAAGTGCGCCCGGTGCGCCGCGTCGCGCTGGCGATGCGCTGGCTGAAGGAGTCGGCTCGCAAGCGTGGCGAGAAGTCGATGTCGCTGCGTCTGGCCAACGAGCTGCTCGAGGCCTCCGAAGGCCGCGGCGGCGCGATGAAGAAGCGCGACGAGGTCCATCGCATGGCCGAAGCCAACAAGGCCTTCTCGCACTTCCGGTTCTGAGCCGACGCCGACCGTACCCTGCTTCCGGCCGCTCTTACGGGTTAACACCAACCCGAGGGCGGCCCCTGTATTTGGAGTGACACCATGGCCCGCAAGACCCCCATCGAGCGCTACCGCAACATCGGAATCTCCGCGCACATCGATGCCGGCAAGACCACGACGACCGAGCGCATCCTGTTCTACACCGGTGTGAACCACAAGATCGGTGAAGTGCACGATGGCGCGGCGACCATGGACTGGATGGAGCAGGAGCAGGAGCGCGGCATCACCATCACTTCCGCGGCGACCACCTGCTTCTGGAAGGGCATGGACCTAGCCTTCCCCGAGCACCGCATCAACATCATCGACACCCCCGGGCACGTCGACTTCACCATCGAGGTCGAGCGCTCGATGCGCGTGCTCGACGGTGCGTGCATGGTGTATTGCGCAGTGGGCGGCGTGCAGCCCCAGTCCGAGACCGTCTGGCGCCAGGCCAACAAGTACAAGGTGCCGCGCCTGATGTTCGTCAACAAGATGGACCGCACCGGTGCCAATTTCTACAAGGTCTACGACCAGATGAAGGTTCGCCTGAAGGCGAACCCGATTCCCATCGTGTTGCCGATCGGGGCTGAAGAGAACTTCTCCGGCGTGATCGACCTCATCAAGATGAAGGCGATCATCTGGGACGAGGCCTCGCAAGGCATGAAGTTCGAATTCCGCGAGATCCCCGCCGAACTGATGGCCGACGCCACCAAGTGGCGGGAGAACATGGTCGAGGCAGCGGCCGAAGCCGGCGAGGAACTGATGAACAAGTACCTCGAGAGCGGTGAGCTTACCGAGGACGAGATCAAGCAGGGCCTGCGCTCGCGCACCATCGCGGCAGAGATCCAGCCCATGTTCTGTGGCACCGCCTTCAAGAACAAGGGCGTGCAGCGCATGCTCGACGGCGTCATCGACTTCATGCCCTCGCCCATCGACATTCCGCCCGTGCCGGGCACCGACGACGACGAGAAGCCGACCGAGCGCCGTGCCGCCGATGACGAGAAGTTTGCCGCGCTGGCCTTCAAGCTGATGACCGACCCCTACGTCGGCCAGTTGACTTTTGTTCGCGTGTACTCCGGCGTGTTGAAAAGCGGCGACTCGGTCTACAACCCGATCCGCGGCAAGAAGGAACGCATCGGCCGGATCCTGCAGATGCACGCCAACCAGCGCGAAGAGATCAAGGAAATCCTGGCCGGCGACATCGCCGCCTGCGTGGGCCTGAAGGACGTGACCACGGGCGAGACCCTGTGCGATCCTGACGCGATCATCACGCTGGAAAAGATGGTCTTCCCCGAGCCGGTGATCAGCCAGGCCGTCGAGCCCAAGACCAAGGCCGACCAGGAGAAGATGGGCATCGCCCTGGGCCGCCTGGCCCAGGAAGATCCTTCCTTCCGCGTGCGCACCGACGAAGAGAGTGGCCAGACCATCATCTCCGGCATGGGTGAGTTGCACCTGGAAATCATCGTCGACCGCATGAAGCGCGAGTTCGGCGTGGAAGCCAACGTCGGCAAGCCGCAGGTGGCCTACCGCGAAACCATCCGCAAGTCGATAGAGGACGTGGAAGGCAAGTTCGTGCGCCAGTCGGGCGGCAAGGGCCAGTACGGCCACGTCGTGCTGAAGATCGAGCCGCAGGAGCCCGGCAAGGGCTTCGAGTTCGTCGATGCCATCAAGGGCGGTGTGGTGCCGCGCGAGTTCATCCCGGCGGTCAAGAAGGGCCTCGAAGACACCCTGCCCAGCGGCGTGCTGGCGGGCTATCCGGTGGTGGACGTCAAGGTCACGCTGACCTTTGGCTCCTACCACGAGGTGGACTCGAACGAAAACGCGTTCAAGATGGCCGCCTCGATCGGCTTCAAGGACGGCTGCCGCAAGGCCCAGCCGGTGATCCTGGAGCCGATGATGGCGGTCGAAGTCGAGACGCCCGAGGACTACGCCGGCAACGTGATGGGTGACCTGTCGTCACGCCGCGGCATGGTGCAGGGCATGGACGACATGCCCGGTGGTGGCAAGGTCATCAAGGCCGAGGTGCCGCTGTCGGAGATGTTCGGCTACTCGACCACGCTGCGTTCGATGTCGCAGGGCCGTGCCACGTACACGATGGAGTTCAAGCACTACGCCGAAGCTCCGAAGAACGTGGCCGACGCCATCATCACCGCGCGCGGCAAGTAACACACAGGAGGGTCTTCGGCCCCGGTGCACCGCTGCCAGTGGCGAGTGCGATGCGTGAAGACCTTAAACGGTCACTGGCACAGCTCTTTTCTCGGAGATTGAAATGGCAAAAGGTAAATTCGAACGCACGAAGCCGCACGTGAACGTGGGCACGATTGGTCACGTGGACCATGGCAAGACGACGCTGACGGCGGCGATCACGACCGTGCTGTCGGCGAAGTTCGGGGGCGAGGCCAAGGCCTACGACCAGATCGATGCGGCGCCGGAAGAAAAGGCACGCGGCATCACCATCAACACCGCGCACGTCGAGTACGAGACGTCCAAGCGCCACTACGCGCACGTCGACTGCCCCGGGCACGCCGACTACATCAAGAACATGATCACCGGTGCGGCGCAGATGGACGGCGCCATCCTGGTGGTGAGTGCGGCCGACGGCCCCATGCCGCAAACGCGCGAGCACATCCTGCTGGCGCGCCAGGTCGGCGTGCCGTACATCATCGTCTTCCTGAACAAGTGCGACATGGTCGACGACGCCGAGCTGCTCGAGCTGGTGGAGATGGAAGTGCGCGAACTGCTGGACAAGTACGAATTCCCCGGTGACGCCACCCCCATCATCCACGGCAGCGCCAAGCTGGCCATGGAAGGCGACAAGGGCGAACTGGGCGAGCAAGCCATCATGAAGCTGGCCGACGCGCTGGACGCGTACATCCCCACGCCCGAGCGCGCGGTGGACGGCGCCTTCCTGATGCCCGTCGAAGACGTGTTCAGCATCTCCGGGCGCGGCACCGTCGTCACCGGGCGTGTCGAACGCGGCGTCATCAAGGTTGGCGAGGAAATCGAGATCGTCGGCATCGCCGCCACGCAAAAGACCACCTGCACCGGCGTGGAGATGTTCCGCAAGTTGCTCGACCAGGGCCAGGCCGGTGACAACGTGGGCATCCTGCTGCGCGGCACCAAGCGCGAAGACGTGCAGCGCGGCCAGGTGCTGTGCAAGCCCGGCAGCATCAAGCCGCACACCCACTTCACGGCCGAGGTGTACGTGCTGAGCAAGGAAGAGGGCGGGCGTCACACCCCGTTCTTCAACAACTACCGCCCGCAGTTCTACTTCCGCACCACGGACGTCACTGGCGCGGTGGAGCTGCCCAAGGACAAGGAGATGGTGATGCCGGGCGACAACGTCAGCATCACTGTGAAGCTGATCGCCCCGATCGCCATGGAAGAGGGGCTGCGCTTCGCCATCCGCGAAGGCGGCCGCACCGTCGGCGCCGGCGTGGTGGCCAAGATCATCGAATAAGGCGGACCATCATGCAAAAGCAAAAGATCCGCATCCGCCTGAAGGCGTTCGACTACAAGCTGATCGACCAGTCGGCCTTGGAGATCGTGGAGACCGCCAAGCGCACCGGGGCCATCGTGCGTGGCCCCGTGCCGCTGCCCACGCGCATGCAGCGCTTCGACATTCTGCGTTCGCCGCACGTCAACAAGACCAGCCGCGACCAGTTCGAGATCCGCACGCACCAGCGCCTGATGGACATCGTCGACCCGACCGACAAGACCGTCGACGCGTTGATGAAGCTGGACCTGCCGGCCGGCGTGGACGTGGAGATCAAGCTTCAGTAGCTGAGGCAGCAGTTGCGCCCCAGGGCGCAACTGCTACAATCTCAGGCTGTTCTTGGCGCGCCCACGGGCGGGCCGAATTCAATCAGCCCGGCCAATCGATGTCGGGTTCGTCAAACAAAGGCTCCGCAAGTCGGGGCTGGAGAAAAACCATGAGTCTGAGCCATCGTCTCGGATTGCTGGGTCGCAAGGTGGGCATGATGCGCATCTTCACGGACGATGGCGATGCCGTTCCCGTGACCGTGCTCGACGTGTCGAACAACCGCGTCACCCAGGTCAAGACCGAAAGCGTTGACGGCTACAGTGCCATCCAGGTGGCCTTCGGCACGCGCAAGGCGTCCCGCGTCACCAAGCCCGAAGCCGGCCACCTGGCCAAGGCGGGTGTGATGGCCGGCGAGGTGCTGCGCGAATTCCGCGTCACGCCCGAAATCGCTGCCGAATACAAGCCGGGTGCCACGCTGCCCGTAGGTCTGTTCGCCGTCGGCCAGGCGGTCGACGTGCAGGGCACGTCCATCGGCAAGGGCTTCACGGGCACCATCAAGCGTCACAACTTCAGCTCGCAGCGCGCGTCGCACGGCAACAGCCGCTCGCACAACGTGCCGGGCTCGATCTCGATGGCGCAGGACCCGGGCCGTGTGTTCCCGGGCAAGAAGATGTCGGGCCACCGCGGCGACGAAACCGTCACCACGCAGAACCTCGACGTCGTGCGTATCGACGAGGCGCGGCAGCTGTTGCTGGTGCGCGGTGCCGTGCCGGGTGCGAAGAACGGTCATGTGGTCGTACGCCCCGCCGTCAAGGCCCGTGCCGCCCAAAGCGGCGCTTCTCAGGCCAAGAAGGGAGCCAACTGATGCAGCTCGAGCTCCTCAACGATCAAGGCCAGTCCACCGCCAAGGTCGACGCGCCGGACACGGTGTTTGCCCGCGACTACAACGAAGCGCTGGTGCACCAAGTGGTGGTGGCCTTCCAGGCCAACGCCCGCCAGGGCACGCGCGCGCAGAAGAACCGCGAGACCGTCAAGCACAGCACCAAGAAGCCGTGGCGCCAGAAGGGCACCGGCCGCGCTCGTGCAGGCATGACCTCGTCGCCGATCTGGCGCGGAGGCGGTCGCACCTTCCCGAATTCGCCGGACGAGAATTTTTCGCACAAGGTCAACAAGAAGATGTACCGGGCCGGCATGGCCTCGATCCTGTCGCAGCTGGTGCGCGACGGCCGCTTGGCCGTGGTCGACACCCTCGGCGTCGATTCGCCGAAGACCAAGCTGCTGGCGCAGAAGTTCAAGGCCATGGGCCTGGATTCGGTGATGGTCATCTCCGACTCGGTGGACGAGAACCTGGCGCTGGCCTCGCGCAACCTGGCCAACGTGCTGGTGGTCGAGCCGCGCTACGCCGACCCCCTGTCGCTGGTGTTCTACAAGAAGGTTCTGGTCACCAAGGGCGCGATCGAGCAGCTCAAGGAGATGTTCGCATGACTACCGCCAAGATCGTGAAGAAGCCCGACGAGGGGCGCCTATCGCAGGTGCTCGTCGCGCCGATCATTTCCGAGAAGGCCACGCGCATTGCCGAGAAGCAGAACCAGGTTCTGTTCAAGGTGTTGCGCGACGCCACCAAGCCCGAGATCAAGGCTGCGGTCGAACTGATGTTCAAGGTGGAAGTGGAGTCGGTGCAGACCATCAATCAGATGGGCAAGACCAAGCGCTTCGGCCGCTCGATCGGCCGCCGCGACCACGTCAAGAAGGCCTACGTGTGCTTGAAGCCGGGCCAGGAGCTCAACTTCTCCGGGGAGGCCGCGTAATGGCCGTCGTCAAAGTCAAACCGACCTCGCCGGGCCGCCGCGCGGTGGTCAAGGTGGTGCACAAGCACCTGCACAAGGGCAAGCCGGAAGCGTCGTTGCTGGAGCCGCAGTTCCAGCATTCGGGTCGCAACAACAACGGCCACATCACCATCCGGCACAAGGGCGGTGGACACAAGCACCACTACCGCGTGGTCGACTTCGTGCGCAACAAGGATGGCATTCCGGCCAAGGTGGAGCGCATCGAGTACGACCCGAACCGCACGGCCCACATTGCGCTGGTGTGCTATGCCGACGGTGAGCGTCGCTACATCATCGCCCCGCGCGGGCTGGAGGTGGGCGCCACGATCGTCAGCGGCTCCGAAGCGCCGATCAAGGCCGGCAACACGCTGCCGATCCGCAACATCCCGGTGGGTTCCACCGTGCACTGCGTCGAGATGCTGCCTGGCAAGGGTGCACAGATCGCCCGCTCGGCCGGTACCTCGGTGACGCTGATGGCGCGCGAAGGGATCTATGCCCAGATGCGCCTGCGTTCGGGCGAAGTGCGCAAGATCCACATCGACTGTCGCGCCACCATCGGCGAGGTCAGCAACGAAGAACACAACCTGCGCCAGTACGGCAAGGCCGGGGTGAAGCGCTGGATGGGCATCCGTCCGACGGTGCGAGGTGTGGCCATGAACCCTGTGGACCACCCGCACGGTGGAGGCGAAGGCCGCACCGGCGAGGGCCAGGTGCCGGTTTCACCTTGGAACACGCTGACCAAGGGCTACCGCACGCGCAGCAACAAGCGGACGCAGACGATGATCGTCTCGCGCCGCAAGAAGTAAGGGCCCCGCACCATGGCACGTTCACTGAAAAAGGGTCCGTTCGTGGACCACCACCTGATGGCCAAGGTCGACAAGGCCGCCGCCACCAAGGACAAGAAGCCGGTCAAGACCTGGTCGCGCCGCTCGACGATCCTGCCCGAGTTCATCGGCCTGACGATTGCCGTGCACAACGGCAAACAACACGTTCCGCTGTACGTGACCGACCAGATGGTCGGCCACAAGCTGGGCGAGTTTGCGCAGACGCGCACCTTCAAGGGTCACCCGGCCGACAAGAAGGCCAAGAAGTAAGGGATGACGACGATGGAAACCAAAGCAAGCGTTCGCGGCGTGCGGCTGTCGGTCGACAAGGGTCGGCTGGTGGCGGACATGGTGCGCGGCAAGAAGGTCGACCAGGCGCTCGACATCCTGAGCTTCACGCCGAAGAAGGCCGCCGGCATCATCCGTAAGGCGCTGGCTTCGGCCATCGCCAATGCCGAGCACAACGACGGCGCCGACATCGACGAACTGAAGATCAAGTCGATCTACGTGGAGCAGGGCGCCACGCTGACGCGTTCGTCGGCCCGCGCCAAGGGCCGCGGCAACCGCATCAGCAAGCCCACCTGCCACATCTACGTGACAGTCGGCAACTAAGGCAAGGGCGAAACAAAGACCATGGGACAAAAAATACATCCGACCGGCTTCCGGCTGCCCGTCACACGTGCCTGGGCATCGCGCTGGTTCGCGACGAAGAAGAACTTCAGCACCATGCTGGCAGAAGACCTGCATGTGCGCGAGTTCCTCAAGGCGCGCCTGAAGAGCGCGGCCGTCTCGCGCATCCTGATCGAGCGCCCGGCCAAGAACGCTCGCATCACCATCTACTCGGCGCGTCCGGGCGTGGTGATCGGCAAGAAGGGCGAGGACATCGAGAATCTGAAATCGGAACTCGCCCGCCGTCTGGGCGTGCCGGTCGCAGTCAACATCGAGGAAGTGCGCAAGCCCGAAATCGATGCGCAGCTGATCGCCGACAGCATCACCCAGCAGCTCGAGAAGCGCATCATGTTCCGCCGTGCGATGAAGCGCGCGATGCAGAACGCCATGCGCCTGGGCGCGCAGGGCATCAAGATCATGTCCTCGGGCCGTCTGAACGGCATCGAGATCGCACGTTGCGAGTGGTATCGCGAAGGTCGGGTGCCGCTGCACACGCTGAAGGCCGACATCGACTACGGCTTCTCGGAAGCCAAGACCACCTACGGCGTCATCGGCGTCAAGGTCTGGGTCTACCGTGGCGACCGCCTGGCGCACGGCGAGGCGCCGGGTGCCAAGCCGGAAGCCGGTGACGACGACCGCCGCTCGCGCCGCACGCCGCGTCCGGGGGGCCCGGGTGCGCCGGGCGCCCCGGGTGGCCGGCCGCGTCCGACGGGCGATAGGCCGCTGCGTGCTGCCGCCGCTGCCGCCGACAAGCCGGCCGAAGCAGCGGGTGATGCACCCAAGACGGCGACGGTCAAGCGTGTGCGCAAGGCCGCCACGCCGGCCGCGCCCGCCGAGAGCAAAGGGGAATAAGAATGCTGCAACCAGCACGTCGCAAGTTCCGCAAGGAACAAAAAGGCCGCAATACCGGTGTCGCCACGCGCGGCGCCAAGGTGTCCTTCGGCGAGTTCGGCCTCAAGGCCACCGAGCGCGGGCGCCTCACGGCGCGCCAGATCGAAGCCGCACGTCGCGCCATCTCGCGCCACATCAAGCGCGGTGGTCGCATCTTCATCCGCATCTTCCCGGACAAGCCGATCTCGCAGAAGCCGGCCGAAGTGCGCATGGGCAACGGCAAGGGCAACCCCGAGTACTACGTGGCCGAGATCCAGCCGGGCAAGGTGCTGTACGAGATCAACGGCGTGCCCGAGACGCTGGCGCGCGAGGCTTTCCTGCTGGCTTCGGCCAAGCTGCCGCTGCGCACCACCTTCGTCGCCCGCCAGATCGGCGCCTAGACGAAGCAACGAAAGAACACCCATGAAGACCAGTGACCTGCGCGCCAAGGACGTGGCCGCGCTCGAGAAGGAGGTTGCCGACCTGCTGCGCGCCCATTTCGGCCTGCGCATGCAGAAGGCGACCCAGCAGCTGACTAACCACTCGACGCTGCGCAAGACACGTCGCGACATCGCGCGCGTCAAGACCATCCTCACTGAGAAGAAGAAAGGGGCCGCGAAATGAGCGAAGCTCAAGCTGCTGCCAAGACCAAGAACACGCGCACTCTCGTCGGCCAGGTGGTCAGCGACAAGCGCTCCAAGACCATCACCGTGCTGGTCGAGCGTCGCGTGACGCACGAGCTGTACGGCAAGATCGTCGCGCGCTCGAGCAAGTACCACGCCCACGACGAGAAGGGGGAGTACAAGCTCGGTGATGTCGTCGAGATCGCCGAAAGCCGGCCGATTTCCAAGACCAAGAACTGGGTCGTCACCCGTCTGGTGAAGAAGGCCGGTCTGGCATAAGTCAGGATTTGACGCGGGGCCTTTGGGCCCGCCTCGGCACGCAGGGGCCACAGCGCTGGGATACTGGTGTTGGGCCCTTTTCCATTGCAGCCCTGCCACATCCACACACAGGAGAACATGATGCTCAAGGTCGGAGACAAGCTGCCCGCAGGCAGTCTTCAGGAATTCATCGAAGTCGAAGGCAACGGGTGCTCGATCGGCCCCAACAGCTTCGACATCGCGAAGGCCACCGCTGGCAAGACGATCGCCATCTTCGCGCTGCCTGGTGCCTACACGCCGACCTGCTCGGCCAAGCACGTGCCGGGCTTCGTCGAGAAGGCAGACGAGCTCAAGGCCGTCGGCGTCGACGAGATCTGGTGCGTGTCGGTCAACGATGCCTTCGTGATGGGTGCCTGGGGTCGTGACCAGAAGACTTCCGGCAAGGTGCGCATGATGGCCGACGGCAGTGCCGATTTCGCCAAGGCCACCGGGCTGACGCTGGACTTGACCACCCGCGGCATGGGCCTGCGCTCGAACCGCTATTCGATGCTGGTGGTCGACGGCGTGGTCAAGACACTGAATGTCGAAGGCCCGGGCAAATTCGAGGTCAGCGACGCGCAGACGATGCTGGCCCAGGCCAAAGCCGCACGCGCCTGATCGCCTGGCGAGAGGCCGGCGTTGACACGTTGGCCGCCTTCGAGCGATAATCCAAAGCTTCGCTGGTTTTCAGCTGCCTGTACGCTCGACAAGAGCAAGCAGGATGAGCAGGAAATCGGATCCGCCCCAACCGCCTGTGCTGGAGTCATCCGGCGCGGACCGACGGGCCCAAGACTGACCGCGACTGCGCGCCGTCCCAGACGGCTCGCGATGCGGGACAAGTTGGGGACTGAACAATGATCCAAATGCAATCGCGACTCGACGTCGCCGACAACACGGGCGCGAAGTCCGTCATGTGCATCAAGGTGCTCGGCGGCTCCAAGCGCCGCTATGCGGGCATCGGCGATGTCATCAAGGTCAGCATCAAGGAGGCCGCGCCGCGCGGCCGCGTGAAGAAGGGCGAGATCTACAGCGCCGTGGTCGTCCGCACCGCCAAAGGTGTGCGTCGCCAGGATGGCTCGCTCATCAAGTTCGACGGCAACGCCGCCGTGCTGCTGAACGCCAAGCTCGAGCCGATCGGCACGCGCATCTTCGGGCCGGTGACGCGCGAACTGCGCACCGAGCGCTTCATGAAGATCGTGTCGCTGGCTCCGGAAGTGCTCTGATACGGCGCGGCCAAAGGACTGCAAGCATGAACAAGATTCGCAAGGGCGACCAGGTCATCGTGTTGACCGGGCGCGACAAGGGCAAGCGCGGCACGGTGGCCAGCCGTGTCGACGACGACTACCTGGTGGTGGATGGTGTGAACGTCGTCAAGAAGCACGTCAAGCCGAATCCGATGAAGGGCACCACAGGCGGCGTGGTCGACAAGACGATGCCGATCCACCAGTCGAATGTGGCCATCTGGAATGCCGCGGCCTCGAAGGCTGACCGCGTCGGCGTCAAGCTGCTGGACAACGGCGACAAGGTGCGCGTCTACAAGTCCAGCGGCGAACAGATCAAGGCCTGAGGAAATCATCATGGCTCAACAACAGACTGCCCGGCTGCAGACCTACTACCGCGAGAAGATCGTGCCCGACCTGATGGCCAAGTTCGGCTTCAAGTCGGTGATGCAGGTACCCCGTCTCGAGAAGATCACGCTGAACATGGGTGTCAGCGAGGCCGTTGCCGACAAGAAGGTCATGGACAACGCCGTCGGCGACCTGACCAAGATTGCCGGCCAGAAGCCCGTGGTCACCAAGTCGAAGAAGCCGATCGCCGGCTTCAAGATCCGCGAGAACGTGCCCATCGGCTGCATGGTCACGCTGCGTGGCGTGCGCATGTACGAATTCCTGGACCGCTTCGTGACTATCGCGCTGCCGCGCGTGCGCGACTTCCGCGGCATCTCCGGACGTGCCTTCGACGGGCGCGGCAACTACAACATCGGTGTCAAGGAACAGATCATTTTCCCTGAGATCGACTACGACAAGGTCGATGCACTGCGTGGGCTGAACATCAGCATCACCACCAGCGCGCAAACCGACGACGAGTGCAAGGCGCTGCTCACGGCCTTCCGCTTCCCGTTCAAGAACTGAGGTGCCCTTTGGCTAAACAGTCTCACATCCAGCGTCAGGACAAGCGCGAGAAGCTCGTTGCCAAGTACGCGAAGAAATACGCCGAGTTGAAGGCCACGGCCAACGATGCCAAGCGCAGCGACGAGGAGCGCTACGCGGCACGCCTGGAACTGCAAAAGCTGCCGCGCAACGCGTACCCGACGCGCCTGCGCAACCGCTGCGAACTGACGGGCCGCCCGCGCGGCACCTTCCGCATGTTCGGGCTGGGCCGCAGCAAGATCCGCGACCTCGCCTTCAAGGGCGACATCCCGGGCGTCGTCAAGGCCAGCTGGTGATATCGGCCAAGTTGCGCGAGCACAGGCACGAGCAGGAGAGTTTGTTATGAGCATGAGTGATCCGATCGCCGATATGCTGACCCGCATCCGCAACGCGCAGAGCGTTGACAAGGCCGTGGTGTCGATGCCGTCGTCGAAGTTGAAGGTGGCGATCGCGCAGGTCCTGAAGGACGAGGGCTACATCGACGGCTTCGCGGTGCGCACCGATGATGGCAAGAGCCAGCTCGAGATCGCATTGAAGTACTACGCCGGCCGCCCGGTCATCGAGCGCATCGAGCGCGTCAGCCGTCCGGGTCTGCGCGTGTACCGCGGCCGCGAGGCCATCCCGGCGGTGATGAACGGCCTAGGTGTGGCGATCGTCACCACGCCCAAGGGTGTGATGACCGACCGCAAGGCGCGCCAGACCGGTGTCGGCGGCGAAGTGCTGTGCTACGTCGCCTGATAGGGCGGCGTCTAACGGAAGGATTCGAGCCATGTCTCGCGTAGGAAAGATGCCGGTGAACGTCCCGCAAGGCGTGGACGTGTCGATCACGGCGGAGCAGATTTCGGTCAAGGGCAGCAACGGCACGCTGGTGCGTGCTGTGAACGCGCTGGTCGCGGTGAAGATGGACGGCGCCACACTGACCTTCGAGCCTGCCAACGACAGCGTCGCCGCTGGCGCGATGAGCGGCACGATGCGTGCCCTGGTCAACAACATGATCAACGGCGTCACCAAGGGCTTCGAGAAGAAGCTGACGCTGGTGGGCGTGGGCTTCCGTGCCCAGGCGCAGGGCCAGAAGCTGAACCTGCAGATCGGTTTCTCGCATCCGGTGGTGAAGGACATGCCGGCCGGCGTGAAGGTGGAAACGCCGACGCAGACCGAGATCCTCATCAAGGGCGCCGACCGCCAGTCCGTGGGACAGGTGGCCGCCGAAGTCCGGGCTATCCGTCCGCCCGAGCCCTACAAGGGCAAGGGCATCCGCTACGCCGATGAGCGCGTGAGCCTGAAAGAGACGAAGAAGAAGTAAGGAGCGACACCATGTTGAACAAGAAAGAACAGCGCCTGCGTCGCTCCCGCCAGACCCGCATCCGCATCGCGCAGCAGGTCGTGGCGCGGCTGACGGTGTTTCGTTCGAACCTGCACGTCTATGCCAGCGTCATCTCCGACGACGGCAGCCGCGTGCTGGCCAGCGCCTCCACCGCCGAGAAGGCGGTGCGCGAGCAGCTAGGTGGCAATGGCAAGGGCGGCACTACCTCGGCAGCGGCCCTGGTGGGCAAGCGCATTGCCGAGAAGGCCAAGGCCGCCGGCATCGAGAAGGTGGCTTTCGACCGTGCGGGCTTTGCCTTCCACGGCCGCGTCAAGGCCCTCGCCGAGGCCGCTCGCGAAGCGGGCCTGCAGTTCTAAGCGCAGCAGCGAAGGATCCAACACATGGCAAAGTTTCAACCCCGCGCTCAGACCGAAGGCAACGATGACGGCCTGAAGGAAAAGATGATTGCGGTGAATCGCGTGACCAAGGTGGTCAAGGGCGGTCGCACACTGAGCTTCGCGGCGCTGACTGTCGTCGGTGACGGCGACGGCCGCATCGGCATGGGCAAGGGTAAGGCAAAGGAAGTGCCGGTGGCCGTTCAGAAGGCCATGGAAGACGCGCGCCGCAACATGGTGAAGGTGTCGCTGAAGAACGGCTCGATCCACCACAACGTGCGCGGTGAGCACGGCGCGGCCAAGGTGCTGATGGCGCCGGCGCCGGCCGGTACCGGCATCATCGCCGGCGGACCGATGCGCGCGGTGTTCGAGGTCATGGGTGTCACCGACATCGCGGCCAAGAGCCTGGGCTCGTCCAACCCCTACAACATGGTGCGCGCCACGCTGGACGCGTTGAAGCGCTCGACCACGCCGGGTGAGGTGGCGGCCAAGCGCGGCAAGTCGGTCGAAGAGATCTTCGGCTGAAGCGCTGCAGGAGAACAACGATGTCGGACAAGAAGACAGTGACGGTGAAACTGGTCAGGAGCCCCATCGGCACCAAGCAGTCGCACCGCGACACGGTGCGCGGCCTGGGCCTGCGCAAGCTGAACAGCCAATCGGTGCTCGAGGACACGCCTGCGGTGCGCGGCATGATCGACAAGATCGCCTACCTCGTGAAAGTGCTCTGAACATGGAACTCAATACCCTCAAACCTTCGGCCGGCGCCAAGCGCGCACGGCGTCGCGTGGGCCGCGGCATCGGCTCCGGCCTGGGCAAGACCGCGGGTCGCGGCCACAAGGGGCAGAAGTCCCGTGCCGGCGGCTTCCACAAGGTGGGCTTCGAAGGCGGCCAGATGCCGCTGCAGCGTCGCCTGCCCAAGCGTGGATTCAAGTCGGTGACGGCGCAGTACAACGCCGAGATCACCCTGGCCGATCTGCAGCGCCTGGGCGCCGACGAAGTCGACGTGCTGGCGCTGAAGCAGGCCAAGCTGGTGGGTGACCAGGCCAAGGTGGTCAAGGTCATCAAGTCGGGTGAGTTGAGCCTGAAGGTCGTGCTCAAGGGCATCGGCGCGACGGCCGGTGCCAAGGCAGCGATCGAAGCCGCCGGCGGTTCGGTCGGCTGATCGGGCCGACAGAAACAAGACCTTCGTCGTGGCAACTTCTGCAAACCAGCTGGCCAAGAGCGGCAAGTTCGGCGATCTGCGTCGCCGGCTTGTGTTCCTGCTGCTGGCGCTGGTGGTCTACCGCCTGGGCGCACACATTCCCGTGCCCGGCATCGACCCGGCCCAGCTTCAGCAACTGTTCAAGAGCCAGACCGGCGGCATCCTGAACCTGTTCAACATGTTCTCGGGCGGGGCGCTGTCGCGCTTCACCGTGTTCGCGCTGGGCATCATGCCGTATATCTCGGCGTCGATCATCATGCAGTTGATGACCTACGTCGTGCCTTCGCTCGAAGCCATCAAGAAGGAAGGCGAGGCGGGTCGCCGCAAGATCACGCAGTACACGCGTTACGGCACGCTGGTGCTGGCGCTGTTCCAGTCGCTGGGCATTGCGTTGGCGCTGGAGCAGTCACCGGGCCTGGTCATCAGCCCGGGCATGGGTTTCCGCCTGACGGCCGTGGTCAGCCTGGTGGCCGGCACGATGTTCCTGATGTGGCTGGGTGAGCAGATCACTGAACGCGGCCTGGGCAACGGCATCTCGATCCTGATCTTCGCAGGCATCGTGGCCGGTCTGCCGAGTGCGATGGCGGGCCTGTTCGAACTGGTGCGCACCGGATCGATGAGCATCATCGCCAGCTTGTTCATCCTGACGCTGGTGGTGGGGGTGACCTTTGTCGTCGTCTTCGTGGAGCGGGGGCAGCGCAAGATACTGGTCAACTATGCCAAGCGTCAGGTCGGCAACAAGGTCTATGGCGGCCAGTCCTCGCACCTGCCGCTGAAGCTGAACATGTCGGGCGTGATCCCGCCGATCTTTGCCTCGTCGATCATCCTGCTACCCGCAACCATCGTAGGGTGGTTCGCCACAGGCGAAGGCATGCGCTGGCTCAAGGATATCTCCTCGGCGTTGTCGCCGGGCCAGCCGATCTATGTGCTGCTGTATGCCGCGATGATCGTTTTCTTCTGCTTCTTCTACACGGCGCTTGTCTTCAACAGCCGCGAGACTGCAGATAACCTGAAGAAGAGCGGCGCCTTCATTCCGGGGATTCGCCCGGGCGAGCAGACGGCCAAGCACATCGACCGCATCCTGTCGCGCCTGACGCTGGTGGGAGCGATCTACATCACGCTGGTGTGCCTGCTGCCCGAATTCCTGGTGCTGAAGTACAACGTCCCGTTCTACTTCGGCGGCACCTCGCTGCTGATCATCGTGGTGGTGACGATGGACTTCTGGGCCCAGGTGCAGAGTTACGTGATGAGCCAGCAATATGAATCGCTGCTGAAGAAGGCCAACTTCAAGGCAAGCTGAAGCAGCAACGAACGGAGCACATGTCAAAGGACGACGTCATCCAGATGCAGGGCGAGATTCTCGAGAATCTGCCCAACGCCACATTTCGCGTGAAGCTGGAGAACGGGCACGTGGTGCTGGGTCACATCTCCGGAAAGATGCGCATGCACTACATCCGCATCCTGCCGGGTGACAAGGTCACGGTGGAACTGACGCCCTACGATCTGAGCCGCGCTCGCATCGTGTTCCGGGCCAAGTAGGTCAAGAATAGGTCAAGGAGAAGAGCATGAAAGTCGCTGCATCGGTCAAGAAGATGTGCCGCAATTGCAAGGTCATCCGCCGCAAGGGCGTGGTGCGAGTGATCTGCACCGACCCGCGTCACAAGCAACGCCAGGGCTGAAGCCCCGGGCTGATCGCAAGGTATTGAAGGATTCAAGATGGCACGTATCGCTGGTATCAACATTCCGCCGCACAAGCATGCCGAGATCGGCCTGACGTCGATCTTCGGCATCGGCCGCCCCACCGCGCAGAAGATCTGCGAGCAGGTCGGCATCCCGTACTCGAAGAAGATCAAGGACCTGAGCGACGGCGACCTCGAGAAGATTCGCGAGGAGATCGGCCGTCTCACCATCGAAGGCGATCTGCGTCGCGAAATCTCCATCAACATCAAGCGCCTGATGGATCTGGGCTGCTACCGCGGGCTGCGGCATCGCCGTGGACTGCCGCTGCGCGGCCAGCGCACGCGGACCAATGCGCGCACCCGCAAGGGCCCGCGCAAGGGCGCGGCCGCGCTGAAGAAGTAAGCCCTTAGCTGAATAGAGAGTCAAGACATGGCCAAAGCACCTGCCAATACCGCCGCACGGCGCGTGAGCAAGAAGGTCCGCAAGAACATTGCGGACGGCATCGCTCATGTGCATGCGTCGTTCAACAACACCATCATCACCATCACCGACCGCCAAGGCGGCGCGCTGGCCTGGGCGTCGAGTGGCGGCCAAGGCTTCAAGGGTTCGCGCAAGTCCACGCCGTTTGCGGCCCAGGTGGCTGCCGAGGTGGCCGGCCGTGCCGCGCAGGAGCAGGGCATCAAGAACCTGGACGTGCGCATCAAGGGCCCGGGCCCGGGTCGCGAGTCCTCGGTGCGTGCGCTGGCCGCTCTGGGCATCCGCATCAACCTGATCTCCGACGTGACGCCCATCCCGCACAACGGCTGCCGTCCGCAGAAGCGCCGCCGCATCTGAACCATCTTGCCCGGATTGAAGCGGCCCTTTGCCGCAGCCGGTTATAATCAAAAGCTTTTCCCTCGCAGGCCGTTAACAAGCATTCGCTTGAAGTCGGCCTTGTTGCCCGAAGTGCCGGCGCTGCGCCGGTGCTTCCACAAGCCCACCGTCTGAGCGACATCAAGAACACCGCCAGACTTGCGCGGCGTGCCCCATCGGCCGGCCGCGTCAGACAAGATCGAAGGACATCTCGTGGCACGTTATCTTGGACCCAAGGCCAAACTGGCTCGCCGTGAAGGCACCGACCTCTATCTGAAAAGCGCCCGCCGCCCGATCGGCGACAAGGCCAAGTTCGACAGCAAGCCAGGCCAGCACGGCCGCACGAGCGGATCGCGTACCAGCGACTTTGGCCTGCAGCTGCGCGAGAAGCAGAAGGTCAAGCGCATGTATGGCGTGCTCGAGCGCCAGTTCCGCCGCTACTTTGCCGAGGCCGAGCGCCGCCGTGGCAACACCGGCGCCAACCTGCTGTTCCTACTGGAATCGCGTCTCGACAACGTGGTCTACCGCATGGGCTTCGGATCGACCCGGGCCGAGGCGCGCCAGTTGGTGTCGCACAAGGCGGTGACGGTCAATGGCCAGGTGGTGAACATCGCGTCCTACCTGGTGAAGGCTGGCGATGCCGTGTCGATCCGCGAGAACGCCAAGAAGCAGCTGCGCGTGCAAGACTCGCTCAAGTTGGCAGGCACCATCGGCATGCCCGACTGGGTGCAGGTCGACGCCGCCAAGATGGAAGGCGTGTTCAAGAAGGTTCCCGATCGCGACCAGTTCGGCGCCGAGATCAATGAATCGCTGATCGTCGAGTTGTACTCGCGCTGACGATCCGCGAGAGAGCGCGGGTGCAGGCACCCGCGCCACAGGTACCAGCGCGCCGCTTTGCCGGGCACGGCGCGCTTCCAGGACTTGCCCCGGCCGTTGTTCATCAGCCTTATCGGTGTAACGAGCCGAGGGTATTGAGAGGAACTTAGACTGCAATGCAAACCAATCTGCTGAAACCCAACAAAGCCATCCAGGTCGAACCGCTTGGCGGCAACCGCGCCAAGGTCACGCTGGAGCCGTTCGAACGCGGCTATGGCCATACGCTGGGTAACGCGCTGCGTCGCGTACTGCTTTCGTCGATGGTCGGGCATGCGCCCACCGAAGTGACGATCGCCGGCGTGCTGCACGAGTACTCCACGATCGACGGCGTGCAGGAAGACGTGGTGCACATCATGCTCAACCTGAAGGGGGTGGTCTTCCGCCTGCACAACCGCGACGAAGTGACGCTGGTGCTGCGCAAGGAAGGCGAAGGCCCGGTCACGGCCGGCGACATCCAGACGCCGCACGACGTCGAGATCATCAACCCCGAGCATGTCATCGCCCACCTGTCGCAAGGTGGCAAGCTGGACATGCAGATCAAGGTCGAAAAGGGCCGCGGCTACGTGCCGGGCAATCTGCGCCGCTATGGCGACGAGCCCACCAAGTCGATCGGCCGCATCGTGCTCGATGCGTCCTTCTCGCCGGTCAACCGCGTCAGCTACGCCGTGGAGAACGCGCGCGTCGAGCAGCGCACCGACCTCGACAAGCTGGTCATGGAGATCCAGACCAACGGCGCCATCTCGCCTGAAGAGGCGATTCGCGCCTCGGCCAAGATCCTGTGCGAGCAGTTGGCCATCTTCGCCCAGTTGCCCACCGACGGACAGGGCATTTTCGACGCACCGGTCTCGCGCCCGACGCCGAACTTCGACCCGATCCTGTTGCGCCCGGTGGATGAGCTGGAGCTGACGGTGCGTTCGGCCAACTGCCTGAAGGCCGAGAACATCTACTACATCGGCGATCTAATCCAGCGCACCGAGACCGAACTGCTGAAGACCCCGAACCTGGGCCGCAAGTCGCTCAACGAAATCAAGGAAGTGCTGGCCTCGCGCGGCCTGACCTTGGGCGCACGCCTGGAAAACTGGCCGCCGCAGAACCTGGACAAGCGCTAAAGCTGTCCTGTGTGCACCCCCTGGTACCTTGTACGGCCAGGGTTCAATAAAGAAAGAACCGCACCATGCGCCACCGCAACGGACTACGCAAACTCAACCGCACCAGCGAGCATCGCCAGGCGATGCTGCGCAACATGTGCAACTCGCTGCTGCAGCACGAGGCCATCAAGACCACGCTGCCCAAGGCCAAGGAACTGCGCCGCGTGGTCGAGCCGCTGATCACGCTGGCCAAGCAGCCAACGCTGGCCAACCGCCGGTTGGCATTCGACCGTACGCGCGACCGCGCGATCGTCACCAAGCTGTTCGGCGAACTGGGCCCGCGCTACAAGGCGCGACCGGGCGGCTACACGCGCATCCTGAAGATGGGTTTCCGCGTGGGAGACAACGCACCGATGGCCTTCGTTGAACTGGTCGACCGCCCTGAGCCCACCGCCGCTGAATCGGCTGGTGACGCCAAGCAGGAGTGAGGCTCAAAGGCCAGCAAATGCTGGCCTCGGTCAGCGTTTCAATGATAGAATCGACGGTTCTGGCGCGGGGTGGAGCAGTCTGGTAGCTCGTTGGGCTCATAACCCAAAGGTCGCAGGTTCAAATCCTGCCCCCGCAACCAAGAAATATGAGTGCCGACAAGCACTTTCTGTCGATTCCGGCAACGGATGGCCGGAAGGACACTCGATGCCGGAATACGAGGACGGTCAACGGATGCCGGAATAGCGCGGCACCGTCAGAAAGAGGAAAAGCGAGTCACGGGACTCGCTTTTTTTTGTCGCGGGGAACGGCTGACCGTGGTCAGCGCCTCGTTCAAGGGGGGGCGGTCAGCCGCCCGTGTACCGACCCACTACTTCGGCCAGCGCTCGTGCTTTCGCCTTGTTCTGGGAGAACGCGGACAGCCCTGAGTGCTTCTGCAGGTGCTTGGACGACACCTTGATGCCTTGCGACATAAGATGCTGTGCACACGCCGTGTAGGCCGCTACCGACTCAGCGTAGCGCTGACGGTCGCAGGCGCGCCGATGCGCCGTATTGCGCACGACGAGTTCGGACGTCTCCTGCGGAAGCTTGCTGCGCATGACACGTTTGCTGACGCCGATGCGTTTGGCCAGCGCGGCCAAGGAGGGTGGTGGCACTTCAGTCGTGGCCTTCAGGATTGCTGCGCGGACCTCGCTCCAGGGCATCGACGCACGCTGGTAGGGACGTGCCTCGGTCCGGAAGTGTTCGCCCGAGCCCCCGCGGGCTGGGGCGCATTCATATCGGCCCTCGAGCAGGGCCACCAAACCGGCTTCGCCATGGTGGCACAGCTGGGCGAGCATCGCCAGACTCGGTCTGCCCTTCCCGCCGGCCCAGGTGCACACTGATGCGCGAGCCAGGCCCGCTTCGCGGGAGGCCCGAACGACGCTGCCGCCATACCTTGCCTTCACGAGCTCCCGCAGACCCGCGCGTAGCGTTTCGAGATTGAGGGCTGCGACTCGCTGGGAGGGAAGCGCCAGCAGCTCGCCAATCTGGCCCGCGACCCAAGTATCGGCTGCCGGGGCTGCAGGTTGGGCATGTACTTGGCAACGGAAGCCCAGGCTGCCGCAACCTGAACACACGCTCGAGAGCATCGGCCGCTTGGACACAGGCAGACGTTGCCCCTCCTCGGCGCCGCAGACTTTCGAGGAGACGAGGCTTACCCCGTGGCGCGGGCATGCCTTCACGCATTCGACCTCCCAGGCAAGCCGGCCATGGGTGATGCCTTCGCCCTCGCGCACGCAGATTGGGCAGTGGTGCGGTGCGAAACGAGTCAGATACGTCGTGCCAAACAGCTCCCGAAGTCTGTCCAGCGAGGCGCTGGACAGGTCCGAGCCCGTCGCTCGCTCCAAGCGAGCAACCAATGCGCGCCCAACGCTGGAGAAGCCGTGCACATCCCAGCGCTTCATGAAGTCCTGGCCGTCGAACAGGCCTACTTGCGGAAGCGAGGCCATCAGTATCTCCAGCAGCGTGCGCGGCCGGAAGTTGTGAGCTAAGGCCAAGCGCTGGATGTAGCTGCGCGCGCTCTCGACTTCAGGTGTGCCCACACCCAGGAGAGGCAGCCCGTAGAACAGCGTGCGTTCCGCATCAGCCATTCGTGTCGCCCATGCGGCCTTGCAGGGCGGTGAACGCCTTGTCGTCCCACAGGGAGTCACCGACCAGTGCATCCCGGACCTTGGCCTCGCCAGCTGCGATTTCTTTCGAGATGACCTTGCGCAGGGCGTTGGATTTCGCCGCCTTCTTCAGGAACTGGTTGTCCCACTTGCCGCCGTTGCGCAGCTGCATGGCCGAGGCATCAAGCATGAGCGATTTCAGGAGCCCCACGCAGCCCAGGGACACCTCGAGTAGGTCGTCGGAAATCGCACCGAAGTTCGGCGCCTCCTCGCACGGCCATTTCGCCATCAGCATGGTGATGACGCGCTTGAACTCATCGCGGTCGGCCCTGGCGTCGAGGTGGTACCGGTCGAGGTTCAGGATGGAAGTACGCCGAGCTACCTGTCCGTGGTCGGCGATGAGGTCGAACAGGTCAAAGCTGCCGACGAGAACGAGCTTCACGCCGGTCGTATTGGCCAGGCTCTTGAGCGTGTCCATGACGGCTGTGTCCTTGCCAAAGCGCAGCAAGTGGTAGGCCTCGTCGATGACGCAGACGAGGGTCTTGCGATGCCGCAGTCCGCTCTCCACCACCTTCCGCAGGGCCGCGGTGGTCGCCTTCTCTTGGGGCTTGACCACCATACGACCGTCGACCACGTCCACCAGGCACTTTCGGTCCGCACCCGGCTCGAGCAGTTGGTCGCGCATGTCCTCGAACAGCCCCTTGAATCCATGCCGCGATTCGCCGTTGGCATAGGCCTCAACCGATACGAGCGGGATGGCCGACGGGTCGCTGTCGAGGATGGGCGCGAAGCCTGTGAGCAGGGACTTGAGCAGGATGCGCGTGACCGTGGACTTGCCCACACCCGTGGCGCCGGTGACAACGGTGATGTTGGATTCACTGTGCGGCGTAAGCAGCGGAAGCAGGTCCTCCAGCAGAAGGTCCATCTTCCTGTGCTTCACCCTCGCCTCCTTGAAGGCAAGCTGGCTTGCCAGCGCCGCTGGGCTCAAGGCCGCAAGCCAAGGCTTCGAGGTGGGTGTGCGATGCGGCGTTGCGCAGTTGGTTGCGGTCATGTTCGAAGTGGACAGGTGAGGTTGATGCCCTGGCAGGCGTCAGAAGTAGTCATCGTCATTGGCAGTGGTCTGCTCTGGCGCAGCGGGGCCCGAGGTCGCGCTCGCATTCAAGCCTGGCACTCGGTCGTCGCGCCCAGCCAATTGCTGCACTTGCTGCTCGTCGTTCCCCGTCTCGTCGGGCTCGGCCTCAATGGCGCGGATGAGCGCGAGGTCCGAGCTGCGCGGCGTGCCCACATCCAGCAGGTGCGCCCGGGTGTTCCGCGCCTCGGGTAGCACTTCGGTCATGCCCAGACGCTCGTAGAGCGCGTAGGCCTCCATCGCCTGCTCACGCAGCCGCCGGTCCCACACTTCGGGCTCCCACAGCAGGTTCTTCTTGCGTGCAGTCCCGACAGCTCGCTTGTCCTTCTGGGCTTCGTTGCGCTTCTTCCGGTGCTCCTCTCGACGCTGCATCTCGAGCTCGGGAGGAAAGCGCCCTTCGAGCCGTCCACCGTCGCGCGCCTGGGCCACAATCCATTCGCTGCGGAAGCACACGTAGACGGCGCGTGCACACCACATCTCACAGCGCACCTCGACTGCTTCGCCCTGCGTGGCTTGCGCAAGCTTGTCGTTCCAATAGAAGCGCCCGTCGACGAACACGCCTTTGCGACGGTCAACCTCGCGAGTGGCCTTGCCCGAGTGCGGCGAGGTCAGCAGCTTCAAGGTCTTGTCGTAGCGCACGAGCACGTGTTCGCGCGCCCCGCACTCCAGCAGAAGCCGTTTTTCGTACTCGCCAGGCGTCATGCCGAACCGGGGGTGGACGCGCTTGCTGTGGACCTCGAACAGGTAGTGCTCGATGGAGCCATGCAGCGCCGGCAGAGTCCAACGGATGAACTTCTTCGGATTGACGCTGGACGACACTTCTCGCGGGTCCTTCAGCGCGATGCTGTTCCCCTCGAGGGCCGAGATGACCTCTTGCTCGGTGGCACCGAGGGCGCGCTCGACCATGGTTGAGTCCCGCGGCTTGGAGCGCCGACGCCAGCGGATGTGGATGCTGAACAGCGAACAGAAAAGCTTCACGGCCTCGCTGTGGAACTCCTTGCCGTTGTCAAGGACGAGCACCTTGGGTAGCCGGCCGTTGCGCCGGACGTAGTCGCGCAACAACATGAGCACGGACTCTGTCCCAGCGGGGCGATAGGACAGGTAGAACGCCCGCGCCATGGATAACGCGCCGTCGATGGCGATGCTGAGCACGGGCTTGCCCAGGTCCTCGAGATGCATGCCTCGCAGGAACACGTTCGGGATGGTGTGGTCGACGTAGACAACCTCATGCGGCAGCACGCCGTGGACGGGGTGTTCGTAGTCAAAGTGCAGGGGTATCGGCTCCTGCTGGTAAGCCTTGCGCAGGCCTTCGCGCATGACGACGTTTTGCCTTGTCTTTATCCATTCGTAGAAGCTGGACTGGCGCATCGGGGTTTCACCGGCCTCGCTGCACAAGCACACGAAATGCTGGTAGGTCGCGAAGACGCTGGGCTTGTTCGGTTTGTTGTGATGTTCCTTCACGGCTCGCTCTGCGAGCGCCAGCACCGCCAGCGGAAGTCGGCTTGTTCGGTTTGCGCCTTGGCTCGGCATCAGCGCGCGCAGTTGGTCTTGAGGTGCGGTGACACCCGCAACCCTGCTGGCCCAGCGTCGAAGCGTGCGCTTCGAGATGCCTGTTGCGCACTGACTGAGCACCGCGGCACGGCGCTCCATGGCGGCCGCGAGCTTCTTCGAGTCGCCCAACACCTCGGCAAGGTCGTATTCCTTCTCCACGTGGGCGCCGCCGGCGACGGTAAGCATCTGGCGCTGAAAGAGCTCGGTCGCCAGCTTCATCGGCAGAGGCATCACGTCGCCGTTGGAGTCCCGTGCGATGATTTCGGTCGTCCCGACAAGCACGACCTCGTAGGGGCGCTGCTCGTAGAGGAGCTTGCTGCCGACCCGGAGCACGAGTGCGCTGTCCGGCAGGGCGCTGGACGTGGCTAAGCGCAGCAATGCGTCGGCCTGGGCGACGACCTTGTCGCAGTAGATGACCAGGTCGTCGACCACATCGAGACGCGTGGCATGCAGGTCGACGTAGACATCTTCGGTCAGGAGCAGCTGAAACACGTGGTCAGCCTTGAAGTGATGCTCGTGAATGAGTTCAAGGTGCGGCACGTACTTGCGCTCACCCAGCAACGCCAGCAAACGAGAGGTCTCGGCCGCCGGCACGGGGAGCGCGCTTTCCAGGCTGTAGTCCTCGAGGAACCACAGGTTCGCCAAGAAGATTCGAGGGTGCTCGTCGGCCGAGCGCAGGCGATAGTCGATGCCGAGCGCCTTGAAGTGTTCCTCGGCTGGCAGGTAGTGCCAGTTGCCCTCCTCGTCTTTGACGAAGTGGTGCGGCCGCTCCTGCGCCAGGCGCAGGAGGCGACCTTCTTCGCGCCATTCCTCCACGACGAACCCGGAGTCGGTAATGAGAAACAGGTCGGGGGTGTGCTGCACGCGGGAGCGCCCGCTTTTCATGCCACTGATGAACAGGTCGACCGTGCACGGCTGCGGCCACAGTTCCGTGGTCTTCGGGTCCTTCTCGCGAAACACGATGCCGGGCAGCTCGACAGTGCGGCTCTCGGCGTAGAGCGCCCGGCCCATCTTCTTGCTGATGTAGCGGGTGCGCACCGTGTCCATCCGCCCCTGGAGCTTGCGTACGGGCCCATCGGCTCGTAGCTTGCGAATGAGCTGGCGTCCGGCCTCGGGGGTCTTCCAAGCGGCGAACAGCCGGTCGAGTTCGGTATCGGTCAGCATGAGGTGTCCTGAGTGAGTGCCGGCTTGCGGCCTCGATGAAGGTGTCTCGCGCCTGTGTTTAAACAGAATCCATAAGAGGCGACCTTGCTCCGTAAAAAGGCGACATCAAGCCGAAAATGAGCATGCCGGTTTACGCTACTCTTTACCGATGCAGCCGCGCAGTCAGGACCCCCGGCGGACGGGGCAGTTCGTCCCCGTCAAGGCGGGCAAAGCTGCCGCCGCGCCGCGCAAGAAGCAATCGAAGTGGGACATCGAGGCACGCAGCATCGTTCGCGCCGAAATGGAGCGCCGCGGCATCACCTACAAGCAGCTGGCTCTGGACCTCGAGCGCATGGGTGAGCCCGAGACCGAGCGCAATCTCATCAGCCGGGTGAGCCGCGGCACGTTCACGTTCGCTTTTGCCATCAAGTGCCTGCGGGCAATGGGCGCGACACGTGTGACGATTGCCGCCCCCGACTGAGGCGCCACCTGTACCGGGTGGTCGCACCGGATTGGCGCGGCGTCCGCGCACTGCCAGACCATGGTGAATAGCCACTGCTGAGCCCTCCTCCGGTGCTTCGCGGGAGTGTGGCGGCGAGAGGCATGAAGCCGCTAGGGGTGTGAAGCCGGGCTCACTTCATGTACGGGGCTTGCACGATGCAGGCACCGAAGCCCTATTGCTTGAGCGCCATGCACCACCCCCCCCTCACGAGACGCTCGCATAGGGGCGAAGGGCACCAAAGAGCAGGAGCCGCCCCGGATAACCAGAGGTGCTATCGGTGGGATGACCTGCCGCCACTGCGACGCGAAGAGACCGCAAGACAGCTTCCCTCCCGAGCTGTTTGTTCTCACCAGCTCAGGCACCAATGCGCTGCCAGATGAAGAAGGCGACTTGGTGCTATTTCTCGACGAAAACGTACACGAGCGAATCGACCGCCCAAACGCACCGGAGCACTTCATTGAACTCAGGAACTGGCTGATACAGCGGGATGGACGACGGATTTTGGGTGTCAGTTCGTCCGTGGCGCTTGAGCACGTCCACTCCACCCACCGGAAGCCATTGGTGAAGGCGGAACAGGTCATTCGCGACCTGAACAAGTGCGTTCTTCGGGAGCCCAGCCCGGCTCTAATTGTCGCGGACCCGGACAGGCTTGGGCTCAATCCAATAGCTCAGCACGCCGCATCTACCCTTGTCTCAATGGCAGAAATCGCTTGGGTCCGGCGCGCGTTCTCCCGGGGTCGGCTCGCGAGTGAAGCCGCTTCCGAGAACATCAACTCCTTCGTCGCGTGGAGGCACGTGGCGCTCCCCCGCGTGCCGACGACTGCTGGGACAGTTCTTTGTCTAGCATCGTTGATGGGGAACGCGCTGGCAATCGACTGCTTGAAAATTCGCAAGACAGACACCGCGGACGGCCGGCTCCTACGTAACGGAGCATTCGACGCGGAACATCTCGAGCACTACCTGCACACCGCAACTGTCGCGCGAATGGCCTACCCCTCGTGCCAGGCAGCCTTTGTTACAGGTGACCGGGCGCTTGCTACGTTCTTGCAGGACCATGCCTTCTTTCCCGATGGGCATCGTCAAGTGCTCGGCGTCGACTTTCGCAAGCCGTGGCTCAAGGGCAAAGCACAGCGGGCGGAGGCGAAGGCCTTGCATTGGGGGATAAGCAAGAACTCCACGACGCATCGGGCTCTCGACTTGGCTCGTCTGGCGGTAAACGCGATTCATCCGCTAGTCGGCGACCGGACCCTGGCCGAGGTGGAGAGGCTGTACCGCCGCCTCGTCGACTACCTGCAATAGGCGCCTGTTGTCGCTAATCGGCGCCGGCTCAGCAGGAAGCGAAGTCGCTCGTAGTCGGGGGCTGGACGGCTACTCCTGCCCCGCTCTCCTCCGATAGAGGCGCGACACCCGATGCCGGAATTTGGCGAAAGGTGCCACCCGATGCCGGAATGCCCGCCCCGGCTCAGGCCGGACATTCCCGCGATGCGTGAGAATGGTGACATCCATTGGCGGAAGTCACGGTCATCGGTTTCTGGAATCGACACTTTCGAAGCCCGCCCCTTGCGGGCTTCGGCGTTTCTGGGCCACTGTGACGAGGTTTGTGACGAGGTCTGTGTCGTCACAGATCGGCGGTGGCGGCTGAATGACCGTTGGGCTGTGTGTCGGGAGACGCAAGCTCGGCCTTGCGGAGAGTGACCGTTGGGATTGGGGCCACTACGGTCAGTGGCCCCACTGACTATTCGATGCCGAGCCGACACAGGGCCGGCCTTGCCCGCGGCGTTCCGACGTTCCGGTTAGCGCCCGGTACGGCGCAGGGTCCGTACAGGCCGCCTCTCTCTAGAGCCAGACACAGGCCGGCACTGCCATCACAGTGCCTAGTAGGGGGACACTGTGGACGTCGCGGAGTCTCAGACGTCATCCGAGTTCTAGCGAGTACTCGAAGCTCCACTTGGTAATGTTCGATGACCAAGCAGAGCACTCTGAACCATCAACTCCTATCCGCCAACCACCGCCCAGAACAAGGCGTCGAGAACCTCGATATCGTGGACCTCACACTCCCAAATTGTGAACAACCTCCATCCTAGCGCCAGCAGAGACGCGTGCACCTTTTCGTCGCGGGCCAAGTTTGCCGCGAACTTCGAGTTCCAGAACTCGACCCTGGTCGCCGGCATCGCGGCCAATCTACAGCCATGATGTCGATGCCAGAAGCAGCCATGAACAAATACAACGCATCGGTACTTCGGAAAGACGAGATCCGGGCTGCCGGGGAGAGATCGATCGTTGGTCTTGAACCGCAGACCGGCACGATGCAGGTAGGTGCGAACCAGCAACTCAGGCTGCGTGTCCCAGTTCTTTCAGGCTGCAATCTCGCACCTATCGCGTTTAGTTTGCAAACTGGGCGCTGATCTTCTGCCAAAGGGTCAGCTCTTCGGATGGCGATGCATCATCATTGATCGACGACTGCCGTTCGCGACCCGAGGCCCAAATGGTCTCATTCGGCAGGCCGGCGCGACGTTGCGAACGCACAGCGCGGCGTCACTGACTTCCTGTTCCGTCTCGGCATCCGCATCGAGCCCGCTGCGTGTACCGAGGAGGCTCTGCACATCGAAGAGTGAGTGATCTCTCAGCGCTTCGACCAGTTTCACGAAGCGCTGCAGTTCGAAGTGGAAGTTCAGCAACGCCCCGACACTCAACGGCTGCCGGTTGAAATGCTCCGCCAGCGCTACGGCAGCGCGCTGCAGCGACTGCACGTAGTCGTCGACACCCGGATCAACGCAGCAGCTCGCGCATCCAGCCGGCGAACTCAGCTGAGGCCGACACCGGCCAGGTGATCGTCATCGCCGTGGCGCCACGGCGCAGCTGCATCTGGATGTCGCTGGCCGGCGCTGGAGCGCGCGGCGGTGCAAGCGACACGGCGACGAACTCGCTTGTGGGCGCGCTCGCCGGTACTCGTGCCTGGCGCGCCAGTTGCCGCCAGCGATGCACGACGTTGGCGTTGATGCCGTGTGCCATCGCCACCTTGGCTACCGAGGCTCCCGCGGCGTCGCACTCGGCGACCACCTGCGCCTTCAGCTCATCGTCATACCGCCGTCTCCCCACCACCGCCTTGTCGCTTGCCATCGTGTCCACCTATCGCTACGTGGACACGATCCTTCCCGCTTGCTCGGTCAACTTCAAGATGGGTTCGCCGGACGCTTACAAAGAGTTCAGCGTTAAGGGCGGCGCATGTTTTCGCTCCAGCCTCAACCAATTCTTTCGCCGCTTCCGGGCAACGCTGGGTGATTGAAGAAGCGTCCATATCCAGCCTGGCGGCCAATGCTGCTATGGACGGTGGCTGCGCCATGGCGGCTGATGTCAAAAGCAACGCCCGCAGATCTTCGTCGGAGAGCTGAGACTCCCGCTTGGCCGTTTAGAGCGAGGCAACTTCCCTGACGGATTGATGCACGGTGGTAGCTAACCCACGGATATCAGTCTGATCCATCGTCGCGGCAGCGGACTTGTGTCGCATCACCCCAGCCCACCTGGCCACAGAGCAAAGTCAGACCGACAACCCCCATCCCTACCCCCGCCCCAGGGGCGGGGCAGTCCTCGCTGCCGGACGTGCTCGGAGGCCAGGCGGGCAAAGCCACGCCTGACCCGAGCCCTGTAGCGTAGGGGTGAATCGCGTCGCGTCAAGGGTTCGCTTCGCCCGCCCTTGACCCGTCCCGATTCACCCGAAAATGCAATAGTCAGCTTGACGAGAGCGGCCATATCAGTCCGATTGCCCGGTGTGCTCGTTGGCGAGGAATGGGGCCAGGCGGATAGCGTCTTCTGGGCACGCCTTGATGCACAGCTGGCAGGCATGGCAGTCGGCCGGTCGGATCACGTAGGCCTGCTGATTGCCGTGTGCCCATGCCTTGATCCGGCCGACGAAGGAGAGTTCAGTCTTGTCGGAAGGAGTGAGGCCTCGAATCTCGAACACCTTGTACGGGCATACGGCCACACAGCCTGCCTTGGCCTCGCAACGGTTGCGATCGATGACCGGCGCGAGACGCCCGGGCTGCCCTTTGCACTCCGACTCAATTTCACTTGCCATTGGTACTTTGGTCATGTGCCCGAAACCCACCGCTGCAGTGCCAGCGTCAACGCGAAGGCAGCGACCGCAAGCATCGCGGCGACGGCGTGCCCGCCTCCGGCAAGCACCATGGCATCGAGCAGCGACATGCCGGCAATCAGCGTCACGACGGCCCGGGGCACGTCACCACGCCCACGGCGGCGCAGCAGGTTCATCGCATAGATGAGCGCACCTACATAGAGCACCAGCGGCAACCAAGTCCCTGGAGCAGAAAGCGCCAGCACAAGACCGTAGACCACGGGTACTGCCAGGAAGCCTAGCGGCCACAGGCTGCCGATGCGATCGAGGTGCTCCTGCTTTGCGATATAGGTCAGTCCGATCAGGTGGCACAAGAGCGCAGTTGCTGCCAAGAGCACTGCCGCAGGCAGATTGTGGGTCACCGCGAGAGCCGCCGTGACAACCACCAGGACGCGACACAAGCCCATGATCAGCGGGCTCAGTGGATTGTTCTTGTGGTTGGCGTCATAGAAGACGATGGCTGCCGACAGGGCGACGCTGGAAACGAGGGCTGGCCACATTGCAGCCCCAGCGCCCGCACGACTGCCCCACACGACGCCCACCGTACCCAATGCCAGCAGCCCGAAGCCGAAAGTGAAGACCTCACGGGCTGAAACCTGACCCGATGGAATCGGACGCTCTGGTCGGTGCTGGGCGTCAAACTCGCGATCAAAGGCATCGTTCAGAAACATGCCGCCGACGTAGAACGAGGACAGTGCCAGCAGGAGCAGCGCCAGTCGCGGATCCGCCAGAGAACCGCCAGAGAGCATGACCCCCACCAGCACGTTGGTCCACACGGTCGGCAGGTTTGAGATGCGGCCGAGCCGCAGCGCCAGGCTCAGGTTCAAGCGCACAGTTCCTTGCGTACCCACGTCAGTTCGCGCGCCACGGCCTCGTCGACCGTGCCGCTGCGAAACGGCTCAGGCAGCACGTCCCAGGTATAGGTTTCCACCTCCAGGTGTGCAGATACGGCTCGCGCTCGGTGAATGGCCAAGACCTCGCGGACGAATGCTTGTGTCGAGGCAAACGGCCCGAGCTGATCCAGAAAGATGGGCACGTGAAAGTGAACGCGCCACTCATGCTCTGCCGTCGAGCCCTGAAGCGACGCCAACGCATCCGGCAAATCAGTGAACCGCACCAACCCGGCAGGTCCTTGCTGCACCACTTGGTGCAGATAGACTGCGTCGTCGAATCGGGACACCGCCTGCAACGCATGCGGATCCAGTCTCGGCAGCCGAAGCCCCGCGCTGATCTGCATCTTGAGGACCCGAATGCCGGCCTGGTCCAACTGCCGTACGCACTCCGACGGCTGCTCGAACTCCACTGCGGCATGACACAGGTCCAGGCATATGCCCAGATGATCACGCAACGCCTGCTCGGCCTCGGTGCGATCCAGACTGGCAAGCTCCATCAAGCGGGCAACTGCCACCGGCCCATGCAAATGGCGCTCGAAGAACTCGACGACCTCGTCGATGGTCTCCAGGAAGCAGGAGGGCTCGGGTTCCAAGGCCAGCGTGATCGTGCGACCCGAGCGGGCACGCAGTCGCACCAGGTGCGCCACGTGGCGCAGCAGATGATCAACCATGGCCTCGACGTCGGCTGCCTCGCTGAGCGATGGTTTGTAGGCGCCCGGCACCGTGCTCACGCTGCCTTCCATGCCCGCATCGCTCGGCAGCAACTCTGCCAGCAGATCGGCAAGCAGGTTCGTATAGCGCAGCCGCTCCGGGTCGCGCCAATCAGGGAGGTACACCTCTTCCTTCACCCGGGTTCCATGGAAGGCGCCGTATGGGAAGCCGTTGACGGTGAACACATACAGCCGTTGACAGGCGAGGAACTCTCGAAACTCGGCGAGCACGGCCGGGTCGGACAACTCGGTCGCGGCACGCGCCGACAACCTCAGGCCAACGCCGAAACCGCCTTCGTGAGCGAGCCGGTCACGGACCGCCAACACGTACCGGCCAATATTGGCTCGCACTTCAGCCCACGATTCGCCGGGGTGGATGTTGCTGCAGTACGTGAGGTGAACTCCAGCGCCCAGATTCAAGTGCCAACCTCCCGCCGCCTGAGCCAGGCCATAGCACGGCGGATCTCGTCCATGTCCATCTGGTGCACCTCTTCGCCGACACCGATGGCGCGCAGCAAGGTGATCGTAAGTTCGCCGCCGAGGTGCTCCCGGAACTCCTCCAGACCTCGCAGCAGAAGCCAGCGGCCTTCGGCGTCGCGGGACTCCATCGCCGGATGCCAGAGGTGGAATCCCAGCCGCTTGAGCAATGCGTAGACGCGGTCGTCGCAGCCCGGTGTAAGCATGTTGGTCTGCACCGAATATCGCGTGTCGAGGGCAAGGCCGATCGCCACGGCCTCGCCATGCCGCAATTCATGGGAGGTCAGCGCCTCGAGCTTGTGTGCCGACCAGTGTCCGTAGTCGAGCGGACGAGCACTTCCGCTCTCGAAGGGGTCGCCTCCGTGCCCGATCTGCCGCATGTGCAACTCGGCACAGCGTCGAATCATTCGAGCCATGGCAGCCGGTTCGCAGGCCCGCAGCGCGCCGGCCTTGGACTCGAGCCATTCGAAGAAAACACGGTCGCGAATCAACGCCACCTTGACGGCCTCGGCCATGCCTGCGATCTTGTCGCGCGGGTGCAGGGTGCGCAGGAAGTCGAAGTCATTGAGAACGGCGAAGGGCGGAGCAAAGCTGCCAATCAGGTTCTTCACACCGAAGGCGTTGACCCCGTTCTTCACGCCCACCCCTGAATCATTCTGGGCAAGCACGGTCGTGGGGACTCGGATATGCCGAATACCGCGGTGGGTAGACGATGCCACGTAGCCGACCAGATCCAGAAACGCACCGCCCCCGATGCCCACGACGAAGGCATGTCGATCAATTCCGAGAGCCACCAGCCGGTGCTGCAATCGAGTTAGCAAGCCAGGGTCGTTCTTCACCTGTTCGCCGCCCGGCACGCGCTCGGGATGGGCGACGAGTTCCATCGCATCGGCATGAACGCCGGCATAGCCGGCAATGTCATGTTCGAGCGAGGGAAACGAGGCCGCGACATTCGAATCTATGAACACAACAAAGCGATGGCGCCGTCCGGACTCACGTCGAAGCAGCGTGTCGCGAAATGCCGTGTTGTCATGAGCGAACAGTCGTTCGGTGAAGTAGACAGGGTATTCATACCGAACCGAGAACGACTGCAGGTAGACGGCGGAGCGATCCTCGTCACGCTGGCGCAAGGGGGTGATTTCGGCGCTCACGGCAACAGGCTTCCTGAAGGGGCGGGACGAAGCCCTATTTCTGCACGACTGCGGTGGCAGGCTCCTGGCTTGCCGGTGCCCCCTCGACGCGAGGGACTTGACCACGCAGGACGGAATTGCCCTCGAACAGCACGCGCTGGTCGACCGACTCGGGCTTGAGCCAGTGGGACTCGTCGATCTGGCCACTCTGCCCATAGGCGATGAGGGCGTTGCGGTAGCAGGTGGCCTCCACGTCCTTGCGCGCGATGCCGCGCTCGAGCATCAGACCTGCCGTCTTCGGCACGGCGAGCGGATCCGACACCCCCCAGTCGGCGCTGGAATCGATGAAGATGCGCTCCGACCCGTACTGTCGAACGATTTCCACCATCCGCTCGTTGCCCATCTTGGTCTGAGGGTACAGAGTGAATCCGGCCCAGAAGCCGCGGTCCAGCACGTCGCGCACGGTTTCCTCGTTGTTGTGGTCGATGATGACCCTTCCGGGGGCCATGCCCATCTCGAGCGCGACTTCCATGCTTCGCACCGTGCCCGCCTTCTTGTCGCGGTGGGGGGTGTGCACCATCACGAGCATGTCCATCTCGCGCGCGAGATGCAACTGCGCTCGGTAGTACCGGTCTTCCAAGGCGGTCTGGTCGTCATAGCCGATCTCCCCGACGGCAACCACTCCCTCTTTCGAAAGGTAGCGCGGCAGAATGTCCATCACCGCTTCGGCCAGTGCCTCGTTGTTGGCCTCCTTGCTGTTCAGACCGATGGTGCAGTAGTGGTGAATTCCGAACTGGGAGGCGCGGAAGCGCTCCCAGCCCACGATGCTGGACAAGTAGTCGATGAAGCTGCCCACGTTGGTACGCGGCTGCCCAAGCCAGAAGGCGGGCTCGATCACCGCAACGACGCCCGCGGCTTTCATGCGTTCGTAGTCGTCCGTCGTCCGTGAAGACATGTGAATGTGTGGGTCGATGAAGCGCATGGTGCTCTCCCTGGCTCAGTTGAATTGGAGTGCCGATTTCCAGTCGACGGAACGAGCCGCCACGATATCGCGAATGCCGGCGTGGCGCTCGAGGAGCCGGCTGGCCTCGGGATCGCTTGCACTTTGCAGCGCGAGCACCGCCGCGGCGCGTTCGGGTTGGGAGCCACCTGTAATGAGACGATCCAGGTCGGCCAACAGTCGGCCCGTTGCAAACGGACCCACGCAGCGCCAGAGCTCTGGGTTCACAGGCCGGCTCGCCGCCCATCTTTCGTGGGCGTAGTCGCCGAGCATCCTCGCCAGATTGGCATTGGCACGACGATCGAGGCCGACGATCGGATCGAGCGCGCTGCCCACGAAAAGCGCCTTCAGCACCATCTGGTTCCAGGCGTCGTCCGCCAATTGCTCGGCAGGATACGGATTGCGATGTGCGACAGATTCGAAGACGACTTTCATGTTGGAGCGCAGGCCCTCGGCCGCGCGCAGGCGATGGCGAGGCGGATCCGGGTAGATCGGCAGGCCGCGGTAGAAGGCCACCAATTCGTCCACGTCGGCTGTTGCGCAGAGCTGGTCCAGGCGCCGCACGAAGGTGTCGCTGTCGGTGGCCGCGGCCAGCAACAAGCGGATCCGGGCGGCCTGATCGACGCTCCAGTTCGAGGGGTCCCAGCCCGGACGTATCCGCGTGGCGTCGCTCAAGGCCAACGCGTCGAGTGCAAGTGGCGCTTTGCCAAGCCTGCGCGACACCAGACTGACACAGCGGAACAGCGAGCGGTCCGTGCGGTCCGCCGAGACGCTCTCCAGGGCCTCGCGAAACCATTGGACGCCCGCTGGGTGCAGTCGCTGCTCCAGCCAGCCCTGCAATGCCGTGTCGGCGGTCATGGCAGTACCTCCCGGCAACTCATGAGCCATTCTGCGCCAGTTGCTCAGACCGCTGCTGGAAAGAGGTGGTCCAGCAGCAACTGCTTGACCGATTCGGCGGGAACCGGTCCATCGGCTAGAAGTTCTGGCGCCGTGGTGATGAACAGCGGACCGTCCTCCTCACGATCTGTCGGGCGGCCATGCGAACCGCGCACCACCGTCGCGTCGAGCCCGATGACGTCCATCAGGTAGCGCATGCCCAGTGCTTTGCGGGCGAGGCGGGACGCCACTGCAAGTTTGGGCAGCCGGATCTTTGGGTCGAAGACCAACTCGGCAGGGTCGTAACCGGGCTTGCGATGGATCTCCACCGTGCGCGCGAAGTCCGGTGCGCGAGCATCGTCGAGGAAGTGGTAGTAGGTGAACCAGCTGTCGGCGCAGGCGACGGCGACCAGTTCACCCGACCGCGGATGATCGAGGCCTGCCGCCTGCTTGCCCGCTGCGTCCATGACCGTCTCCACCCCAGCCAGCGACTTGAGACAGGCCGCCACCTCGGGCGCAAGTTCGGGACGGGATACGTAGACATGGGCCAACTGATGGTCTGCCAATGCGAAAGCCTCAGAGGCCCCGGCATCGAGCAGTTCCCGACCTCGTTCGACACGCACCTTCAGCCAGCCGGCCTCGCGCAGAGCGCGGTTGATGTGAATCGGTCGAGACACCTCGGTGATTCCGTACTCGGAAAGCACCACCACATGAGC
Source organism: uncultured Pseudomonadota bacterium (assembly GCA_963758955.1). Lineage (GTDB taxonomy): Bacteria > Pseudomonadota > Gammaproteobacteria > Burkholderiales > Burkholderiaceae_C > Rubrivivax. The sequence goes on along the minus strand of CAVWXO010000021.1, from coordinate 1,536,664 downwards.
GCCCAGTGCACTGGCCCTCTTAATGAGGGGCTCACACAGCGCATCCACGGCGGCGACTTGTGCGGGAATACCCGGATGATTCGGACCGAAGCGCTGCAGGTCGTAGTCCAGGTGTGGCAGGTAGACGAGCGTCAGCGTCGGGCGTTGCTTCTCCAGGACATGCATCGCGCTGCGCGCGATCCAACGGCTCGATTCGATATCTGCGCCCGGACCCCAGAAGCGGAAAAGCGGAAACTCGCCCAGCGCGTCCTGCAACTCGTCTCTAAGCCCAGCAGGATGGGTATAGATGTCCGGCAATTTGCGGCCATCTGCCAAGTACATCGGACGCGGCGTGATCGCTACATCAGCACTGGAGTACATGTTGTACCACCAGAAGAGCTTGGCGCAGGTGAATGAAGGGTCGCGCCTCTTGGCCGCTTCCCAAACCTTCTCGCCGCCGACCAGACGATTGGATTGGCGCCAAAGCCAGATCTCCGACAGGTCGCGGAAGTACCAACCGTTGGCTACGATGCCGTGGTCCCTGGGTCGCAGGCCGGTAAGCAAGGTCGACTGCACGGTGGTCGTAACGGCTGGCAGTACCGTGGTGAGCGGGCGCACCGCGCCGCGCCGGGCCAGTTCTTGCAGATTGGGGGCATGTTGGAGCAGGCCTGGGGTCAGACCGACCACGTTCAGGACGAGGGTCGGTGTCATCAAGGAACGACTGCCTTCACTGCCCGGAGCCTGGCTCGTTGCAGCGCTGTCACGCCGAGAAGTGCCGACTCACGGGCAAAACTCCAGCTGAAACGGGCCTGTGAGGCTGCACGGGGTGGCAGCGTCAAGAGGCGAACGGTCTGCCTGACAGCCGTGGTTTGAGTGGGTCCTGTTGGGATCGACTTCAACTTGTTCGTCCAGGTTGAGCACCTTCGTTGGCCATGAGCTTGAACGCCAAGTGCGGCGGGCCATCCCCAATGCCCAATTTACCGAACACCGATCGGTTCGCGCATCACGTCTACGGCATGGCGGCTCGATAAACCAGGCCGAGTGTAGCGGCCCCCTAAGGAATCCGGCACCCTTCAGTTCCGGGGGACTTCTGCATGCTTCTTGGCCGCTGACCCCGGTTGACCCTTGGCGTCCACCCCGCGTTACCCCCCAATGCATGGTGGTGCACGATGCTTGTTCCCATGACACACTCGGCTCGGTCGGTTCTGGCGTGCCCTCGGAATATGGCTGCCTCGCCATCGTCCCGTTTCTGCCAATGATCCTGGAGGTCCTGTCATGAGTGGTCTGACGAATCGCTGGATTCCGCGCATGCTGCTGGTTGCATTTGCAGTCACTGCCTCGACGGCTGGCTTCGCACAGCAGCGAGTGCTGCGTGTCCTCTCTGACCGCACAGACCAGGGGACGCTGCGCCCGATTCTGGATGCCTTCGAGGCTCGCAGCGGTGCCAAGGTGAGCGGCGTATTCATGGACCAGGGCCTGGTGAACCGCCTCGAGTCCCGTCCCACCGAGGCCGACGTGGTGATCACCAAGGACGCGGAGCTGCTGGACATCGCCGCACAGCGTGGGCTGCTGGATCCCATCAAGTCGAGCAAGATCACCACGGCCATTCCGCCGGCCTTCATGGATCCGATGGGACGCTTCTTCGTGGATGCCTACCGGGCACGTGTCATCTTCTACTCCAAGGCAAGGGTCAAGCCGAGCGATCTATCAAGCTACGAGGATCTGGCCAACCCCAAATGGAAGGGTCGCATTTGCGTTCGATCGGGCAGCCATGACTACAACCTGGCCCTTTTCGGCATGTTCTTTGCGTCGTTCGGCGAGGCCAAGGCGCGCGCTGTGATTTCGGGTATCAGCGCCAACTTGGCCCGCGCGCCCAAGGGCAATGACCGCGAGCAGGCCCGGGCAATTTTCGAGGGGAAGTGCGATGTGGCCCTGATGAACACGTACTACCACCCGATGATGGCTGCCCATCCGGAGCAGAAGGCCTGGGCGGACGCCGTAGGCGTCTTCTTTCCAAGCCAGACGGGAAAGGGCACCTTCATCATGCGTTCGGCCGCGGGCCTGACCAAAGCCACCGAGAATCGCGACTTGGCCATCGCCTTGCTGGAGTACATCGCCTCGAAGGAGGGCCAACAGTTGATGGTGAACCGTACCAAGCAGTATTCGGTACTTCCCGATGTGCCAGTGGACCCGCTGATGGTCAAGCTGGGTGCCGAACAAGGTCTGATCGATGGTCGCTTCAAGATTGATTTCGTGCCCCTCGACGAAATGTCAGGCCAGCGCGAGCTAGCCATCAAGCTTGTCAACGAGATCCGTTTCGACGCTGAGCGCTGATGCGTCGGCCCGGCCGCGCGACGGCCGGGTGGCGCGCCTGCGTTTCGATCTGAGTGCCGCGGGCTTGGCGCGGCTGGCATTCGCCACGGTCATGGCCGTGTGCGCACTCTTGCCGGCAGGCTATCTGCTTCTGGCCGCGCTGCCGATCCTGTTCGATGGGGGCTGGCTGTTCCACTTTGGCAGCACGAGTCTGCCGCATCAGGCGCGCACCAGCTTCCTTGTCGCTTTGGAGGCTAGCGCGGTGGCCTTTGCAGTCGGTGCGGTGCCGGCTGTGGCCGTGTCGCGCTTCGAGTTCGGGGGACGCCGGCTGATCAGCCTGTTGGCTTTGCTGCCGCTGTTGTTCGCGCCCTATGTCACGGCCGGCACCTGGACAGTGATGTTCTCGGCCGCGTTCTTCGAGTCCAGGCATGCTCTGGCCATTCAGCACGGGCTGACTTGTTCACCGTACGTGTTCATCGTCTTTCTGCTGGCCGGCGCGCGCATCCCGAATTCATTTGGCGAACTCGCGGCCGCGCTGGGTCTTGGGCCATGGCAGCGGCTCCTGCGCGTGCATGCGCCAGCCTACGCGGTGCCGGTCGCTGCCGGGATGGTCATCGTATTTGCACAGGCGATTGGAGACTACGCGGCGGCCGAGCGCCTGGGCATCGACACCTTGAGCGTTGGCGTACACAACCTCTGGCTTGCCAGCCAGAGTTCATCGGTCGCGGCCATTGTCTCGGTGGTGATGATCGTACCCTCCGTGATTCTCGTCGGTGTGGCCGCCTGGGCATCGACATCGGTCATCAGCCAGAACCCCATTCCACCGGCTTCGGCCGCGGCACTTCGCAAACCACTCAGCAGGCCTGTGAGTCGAGCACTGCTGGTTTGGTGTGTCCTGTGGTCGCTTCCAGGCTTCTGGATTCCCCAGGTGATCACCGTGCGCTGGGCCTGGCTTCGCTGGGAACGTACCCGTTTTGCCGCAATACCAGGGGACATGCTGAATGCGGCCAGTACCTCGTTGTGCACGACCCTGCTGGTTGCAGCGGTCTGCGTCCTTGCGGTCGTGCTGCTTCGATTGGGCGGCCGCTCGCCTTTGGCCGAGAGAGTTCCCTGGTTGTTCTTGAGCAACTATTTTCTGCCTTCGCTGGTCTTGGCCCTGGCCTTCGTGATGATGAGCCGCGATGGCTCCTGGGGCGCGAGCTGGCTGGGCTCGATGCGCGACACCCGTCTGCTGATCGTGGTGTCGGAGGCGCTGCGCTATATGCCGTTTGCCATGTTGCCGGTGCTCGACGCGCTGCGTCGTACGCCGCCGGCTGCGGTGGAGGTGGCGCGCGCTTTTGGTGTCGGGCCGCTGCGTGCGCGCGCGACGGCGTTTGCGGGACATCTTTGGCCGGCTTTGCTGCTGGGCTGTTCTCTGGTGTTCATGGAGTCGCTCAAGGAACTGGACATGAGTCTCATGCTTCAGCCCTTCGGCTATACGTCGCCCGCGCTGAAGATCTACGCGTTCTCGCGTCATCAGAACATGGATAGGGCGGCTGTTTGGGTACTGATCACGCAGGCGTTGATGCTGCTGCCATTGCTCTGGTGCTGGTGGCGCATGACCAGACTCGGGGCCATCGAACTCTCTGGTCGTGGCCGCAGGGCCGGAAATTCTTGATGTCGATCCAACGGATTCGCTCCTTCATCGCTACAGGTGCGTCATGCTCTCTGTGAAGTCTTTGACCCGCGTGATCGGCGGCCGGCCAGTGGTTTCGGACGTGTCCTTCGACATGGGGCCGAGCGAGGTTCTGGCCATCCTGGGTCCGTCTGGAAGCGGCAAGACTTCCTTGCTGCGCATGATCGCCGGGTTCGATGCGCCGACTTTTGGCAGCGTGCAACTGCAGGGTCGCGACGTGTCTTCAGCAGGCAAGGTGCAGGTGGCGCCTGAGAAGCGGGCGCTGGCTCTGGCCTTTCAGGATGCGACCTTGTTCTCGCACCTCGACGCCGTGGGCAATGTGGCGTTCGCGATCCGGGCCGCCGACAAGACGGCGCGCTATGCGCAGGCCCGCGCAGCGCTGAACGACATGGGTCTGACTGACATGGACGGGCGGGATGTGGCCACCCTTTCGGGCGGTGAAGCGCAGCGGGTGTCGTTGGCCCGTGCGCTGGCAGCTGAAGCGAAACTGCTGCTGCTTGACGAGCCCTTTGGCAATGTCGACCGCCTCACACGTATCGACCTTCTCGCCCGACTGAAGTCCCGGTTGGCCGCCGGGGGGTTGGGGGCCATCATCATCACCCATGACGCGGCCGATGCAATTGAACTCGGAGCTCGGGTATTGCTGATGCGCGACGGGCAGCTGATGGTCGATGGCTCTCACGATTCCATTCGCGATGGCCTTCGCGGCGACTGGGCTCGCTCCTTTCTGGTGCCGGCTGGCGCGTGACCGATCACCAAAGGCGCGATTTCGCGCGTGTCCACCAGGTGCGCAAACTCGGTCCGAAGCCGGTGCGCTTCAGAGTCGCCCGGTCGACCACTACGCCCGATAGGAACAGTGCCAGGGCCAGTCCGATCAATGTGCGGTCGAAGGGACGGCCTGCGCCGGCTTCGTCCAGATGCGATCGAAGCAGGCTAGCGTTCCACGAACTCACCAGCCCTGCTCGCCGCCACGTCTCCAGGTCCGGGTTCGTGCCCCAGGACCTGTCTTCTCCCCGATGGCGCCGCAGGTGCAGGTGTCGCTGGACGGTGTGTGCATCGGCGACTTGGAACACATAGAGGCCAGGTCCGGCGTCAGGCAGTTCGGCTCGCCAACGGCCAGGCGCGACGTTCGCCATCGATACGCTCGCACCTCGAGCCTTCGGCGTATCGACCTTCAGGCTGATGCCTTGGCCCGATGGCTGCAGGATCTCGGCACGGAGTTCCGCATCGATCTGCAGCGCGCCCGGAAGATCCGAGACAGACAGCCCAACGGCTCCGCCATGCGCCATACCGGCAGCCCAATCCGTCAGCCCGCCCGCCAAACGAGGCCATTCGCGCCAGGCCAGCCAATTCCTGGTCCAAGCGCCCAGCCCGCTGGTCACTGCCACGACGCGGCCATTGCCCGACTGCCCAAACGCAATCACCGGGTCGCCTCGCCGGCTCTGCAAGGCCACTGTAGCGTCGGGCCGGGCCCGCGTGACAGCGTATGCCGAAATGTCTGGCCAGTCGCTCCAGGTGCCTGGCGGGAAAGGCAGTGCTTCGCGCTGCGTCACTGCGACTACACCGCGCTCGATGCGCGCTCTTCGGCGCTCCAGTCCTGAGCGCATGACCTGTGGCAAGTCGGCAGCCTCATTGACGCGCAGCACGAGACTGCCTTCGGCCCCCAGAATTGCTTCGAGCGCACCCACGTTGGCATCAGGCCCGACAGCCAGTGCAATGGTCTCGATGCGCGAGCGCTCAAGCCGGGCCCGAATCTCGGCGAGGGGTCCGTCATCGACAAAACCGTCGGTGACCAGCACCAGAATGCGTCTGCCTGCGAGCGACCCTTCCAGCTGACCGATCGCGGCTTCGAGCGCCGGCGCGAGCTTGGTGCCCCCGTTCGGGCTTACTTGCCAGTCGCGCTCGACGGCCAATGTTCCCGCGCCTGCAGGTCCGAGTGGGATGAGCACACGCGGCACCACGTCAAAGGCCACCAGACCCAGCGAATCGCGCTCCCCGAGCCTGCGTGCGGTCTCCGCAACGGCGCGCTGGGCCAGCCTGAAGCGGTCGACGCCCGCGCTGCCTTGGCCCATGCTGCCCGACTTGTCGACGGCAAACACGACTGCCGCCGGTTGGTCGAGAGCCGGTGGTTCCGATGCGACCGGCAGTACCGACTCGAGCAGGGATTCCCTGTAGCCACCGCGCGCGAAGGAGCGTTCGCCGCCCAGCACGAGCAGGCCAACGCCGCGACGCTGCACGGCGTCTACCAATGCGCCCCAGAACCTCGGACTGGCATCAGAGATGGCCACGTCATCGAGTATCACAGCCTGATACTCCTCCAACGCTTCGGCCTGGGGGTCGATCTGCGCACCGGCGACCACGTTCAATGTCCAGCCGCCGCGCAGCAGGCTGCGCGCAAGAAGTCCGCTCGAACCCTGCACGTACAGGATGGCCGCGCGCGGCACGACGTCGACTGCTGCGGCATCAGGCCAGCTATCCAGAGTTCGGCCGGTGGCTGTATCCACCAGCGCCACATCCACCATCACGACGCCAGCGTGATCGGTGTCGAGCTCTGTCGTGGCCCGTCCCGAGGCATCAATCTCGATGCCGGCCTTCTGGATGGGGCCACTCAGCGGGCGTGCGGTGACCATGACCCGCAGCTGCGGGTCCAATCGACCGGCCAGATGCACGGTGATCTGGATTCGCTGCCCGCTCAGCATGCGCTGTGGAGCCAGTACCTCGGCAACGTACGTGGGCGGGGGTGCTCGGCCAACTTCTATCCATTGCACCGGAAGGCGTGCCTCGCGCATGGCGCGCAGGGCACGGGACGCATCGCCGATGTTCTCCAGGCCATCCGAGGCAACGACCACGCTGCGAACCGGTGATTCGGCGTGTGCTTCCAGGGCTGCCCGCAATGCCATCTCGATATTCGTGGTGGATGGGTCCAGCGGGACGTCCCCGGTCCCCATGGATGGGCCGCGCCGCACGGGTCTGTCGCCAAACTCGATCAGCCGTGGCTTGCTTGCGCCGGCAGCGATGGCGGCTTGATCAACACGGGCGAGAGCCAAGTCGGCGTCCTCCCGTGGCATGCTCAGCGAGCGGTCCACCAACATCAATACCTGTGGCTTGCTGCGCGGGTCGAGCCAAGCCAATCCCAGCAGGGACAGCGAAATCGAAAGGAGCGCAGCCAACTGCAGCGCCAGCGCCACCCAGCTTCTGAGCGCTGCCGAGTTCATGCGGCTCGGCCTCCGGGAGGCTCGCGCAGTCGCAGCGCCTGTCGCACAAGTGCGATGACTTCCCACAACAGCACCAGCAGAGCAGCCAGCACCAACGGTCGTGCGCGGTCGCTCAGAACGGTCGCCCCAGGTGCTGTCCTTGGGTCCGCAGGGGGCTTGATGACCGCCAGGGGCACGACCCGAGCGGCGTCGGGCCCGCGGTCGACCAGGGCAATGCCGTTGAGAAGCGTGGCGTCGAACAGTTCCTCGAACATCAGGTTGACCAGCAACGGAATCTCGTGGCCCGCGGCAGTCGACATGGAGCCAAAGTCCAGTGAAGTCTCAATGAGCTTCGACGAGCCCGACCTGGCAACGATGAGAGGCTTGTCGCCGGCGGCCATCAGTACCGAATCGGCTGGACCAGGTTGTAGCGCAGAGGCCGTTTGCAGCGTGCCGGCATCGATCAAAACGCGGCGCGAAGCAGACAGGTTGGTTGACCACTTCACCGGCCCGGCTACCTTCAAGGGTAGGCCATCTGCGAGCACACGCACAGTCGGCGCTCGCGTGGCCGCGGTGCGGGAGCCACATTCCAGAATGGCTGCCACGTCGGATGCTTCGTAAGGAGCCAGGGCAAGCCCAGGGTGCGTGCCTACCGCAGTCGAGAGTGCCGCGGGGCATGTCGGGTCGGTAGCGACACGGCGCTTGCGCATTGCGGCCAGGTCGAGCGTGAACTCGTCGTCGGCGGGCAGGGCGTCACGAGGTTGCAGCGTGGCCCGGACACTTGCCGATGAGGGCATGGTCACGCTCGCAACCGCTGACGTCCCCGGCTCAAGCCGAAGCGATGTGCGGCTCGATTCACCAGCCGGGGCAGCAACGACCAAGTCGCGCGTCTCGACCGCAGTCCCACCGTTGGTCAGCTTCACCAACAGGTCGATTTTCTCGGGATCCAGGGGGTTTCGACGCGCCGAAAGACGCTCCAGCCCGACGTTGCGTGTCACCGTGGCGAACTGGATGGTTCGATCCGACCGGCCCATTTCTTGCCACGCCACCAGCTTGGCATCCGCGCCATCGGTGACCAGCCAGTGCAAGCCGTCGGCACGCAGCAGAGGTTCCGGTGGCGCCGCAGGCTCGGACTGCCCTGCACGATCGCTCAGCGTCGTGACGACTGCATCGGTGAAAGGACCGAGGTCGCGCCAAGGATCGGAAAGCGAGCGCACCGCGACCTGGCCGTGGGCGACTTGATCGAGCAGCACACGCGCTTGCGCCAAGCCTGCGCTGAGCCGCGTGTTCGGCCCTTGTTGGAATGGGGGGGGGCGTTCATTCGACGCCGCTGGCGTGCCAGTGGGCTGCTGCGGTTCGCTCGTCAGCATGCTGATCGAATCATCGATCCACAGTGTGATGTGGGGGTGCCGCTCGGGCCATCGAGGCTCCGCCAGCGCGATGAAGAGCAGTGCCGCCAGCAGCGCGCGTCGGCGCCAGGCAGGGTCCGGTGGTTGCCGCTTTCCCGCGCTCGCGAGGTTCGCAGCCGCGCCGTGCCAGAGCTTCAAGTGCGACACGGGCAGCAGACGGCGATGTCGTCCGCCTCGATGCAGCCAGCGGATGAGCGGCAGCAGCGCCAGCCCGGACAACCAGATGGGAGAGCCCCAACTCAGCAATTGAATCGCGCCCGAATCAGGTGCTGCAGCAGGACTTGCTGCCACGGCTGCGTGATGTCCCATTCGCTGAACGCCACGCTGCTGCGCCGGCAAAAACTGCGCAGTCGCCCAGTCATGACGTCACGTTCGAGCGCTGCTGCTGCATCCGCGCGCACGCTGGGCTGCCAGGCCATCCGCTCGGCGGTTTCCACGTCCTCCAGGTCGACAGCCTCGGCCGATGACAAGCGGGTCTCCTCCCGGTCGGCTATCTGCATCAGGTGCAGCGCGGTGCAGCGCTGGAGGATCCCAGCGAGGTCGCGTCGCATCTCGTCATCAGCCAGGAAATCGCTGATGACGAAAACGGAAGCCGCGCCATGCAGGTGTCGCACGCAGACGCTCAGGTCGGAACGCTCGCCCTTGGGAGACGGTTGAAGCTTCGCCAAGAGGCTCGCGATCATTGCGTAGTGGGGCTGTCCGCGCCCGAGCGGGCAACGCGACAGCAGGCGCCCACCGAAGACCAGCACGCTCACCCGATGGCCCAGCTGCAGCAGGGCGTAGCTCATCGCGGCGGCCATCCGCATTGCGGCGCGCCACTTGGCTGCACCATTCACTGCCATCGACGAACTGGCGTCGAGCACGATCGTCCAGTCGGATACGGACTCCGACTCGAAGCGGCGCACGATCGGTTGCCGGCGCCTCGCCGTTTGCCGCCAGTCGATGTGGCGGACTTCATCCCCGGGTGCGTAGTCCCGGTGGTCGAAGTGCTGGATGCCGATGCCGGGGCGGCGCTTGACCGTCCGAACTCCCTGGATTCGCGCTTGCCGATCGATCAGCAGCTGCGCAGCCGCCGACGCAAAGGATTGCAATTCCGATTCGGCAGGCAGTGCGGCGTGGATCAGAGACGGCGTCGCCATGCGTCGATGATCAGTGCAAGCGTGGAGTCCGCCTCGAGCCCGTCGAGCTCGCTTTCCAGTCTCAGCAGGACGCGATGCCGTAGCACCGGCAATGCCACTGCGGCGAGATCGTCGATGTCGACATGCGGACGGCCGGCCATCAGGGCACGCACGCGTGCGGCGCGAACCAGGGCCTGCAATGCTCGCGGACTGGCCCCATAGCGAATGTGTCGACGGGCGTCGGAAGCGGCGCCACCGACGTCGGGCTGTGTGGCCATGACCAGGTCCACCGCAGCGTCCTTGCAGCGGTCGCCGAGCAACACGGTACGGGACAGACGCATGATGTTCAGCACGTCGGCCGGGCTTGCGATGGGCTGGATCGAGTCCGAGGGTTCGTTGTCCAGCGACACGTCGAGCATGTGGCGCAGCGACTCCCGGGCCGGGAACGGCACCAGAAGCTTGAACATGAAGCGGTCCAGCTGGGCCTCAGGCAAAGGATAGGTGCCTTCGAGTTCGATCGGGTTCTGTGTGGCCAGCACGCAGAACGGGCTGGGCAATGCATGGGTGTCGCCTGCATGCGTGACCTGCCGCTCCTGCATGGCCTCGAGCAGAGCGGCCTGTGTGCGAGGTGTCGCGCGGTTGATCTCGTCCACGAGCACAAGCTGGGCAAAGATGGGCCCGGGCCGGAACTCGAAGCTCGAAGCGCCCCCGACTGCGGTCACGTAGATCTCGGCGCCTGTCACATCGGCTGGCAACAGGTCGGGCGTGCACTGCACCCTGGCCCAATGCAATCCCAATGCTGCGGCGATGGCTTTGGCCAGGTGCGTCTTGCCCAGGCCAGGAAGGCCTTCGATGATGACGTGACCGCCGGCAAAGACTGCAGTGACCAACTGGGTGACCAGTTCATCTTGCCCGACGATGACACGGCCCAGCAATGCCCGCAGATCCTGCAGACACCGATAGGCACCGGCGAAGTCAGGGTCGTCGGCGGAACCGGTACTCACCGGCGTTGCGCGCTTGCCTTCATCCATGCTTGCACATAGCTAGTCTCCGTGGAGGTCAGCCTCAACGCCTCGGTAGCCGTCGGGGGTGTTGCCGCAACGACGGCGCTTGCCGAAGGCACCATGGCCGTCGCTGCCGTCGTCAGAGCCTCGTCGTATCTGCCCTGCTGGCGCAGGTTGGCTTGGCTCTCGCCGGACTGCTGTCTGGCCTTCAGCTCAGGCCCCTGCGCGAACATCGTACCTTGGGGAGGGCGCGAACTGCCCGCGCCAGCGCGTCCATCAACGCTGCTGCCAGCCTCGCGACCGCCTGCGATCTCGGTGCTTGCAGTCCGATCCGCCTTGGCCCGGTCGACCGTCTCGTTCGAAGCCGCCGACACCGATGTTGCAACCACAGATCTTGCGCCGATCGGCAGGGTCGTGGCCTGGCCCTCCGAAGGCGCCTGGGCGTCGCCAGCCCTGCCGAATGTCGCCTCCTGCACTTGGCCGTTCTCGCGATGCTCGGCCTTCTGGCGCGAATCGCCGGTTCTTGCCGCCTTCGCGAGCTGGTTCGCCAGATCACCGCTTTCGGGCTCCCCGATGCCCGGGGCGGCGCGTTCGCCCGCCATGGCCGTCGACGTGGCAGCGAGCCGCTGGACTGGCGCGGGACTGGAGTCCGGCAGGCTGAGAACAAGGCCTACCAGCCCCAGACACACTGCAACAGCGAGCAATGGGCGAGCCAGCTGGATCGGATCTTGCAGTTCGGCCAAGACCTTCAGGCAGTCGGGTACCTTCTTGGTGGCCCAGAACGTCAATCGCTGCAAAGCTGCCGCGTGTGGCCCCGTGGATCGGCTCTCGTCCAACTCGAGCAAGGTGCTAAACGCTGAAGCTCCGCCCAGGTGGCGGTCGGCCCACAGCGCGCAATCGGAGACTGAGGGGCGACGTCGTAAAGCCCAAGCCAGCAGCAGCGCCCACAGGATCGACAGGGCCAGCAACAAGGTGCCGCCTGATACTCTGCCGACAAGCAGCGTTGCGGCGGTGGCAAGTACCAAGAGTGCGGCAGAGCCCCACAAGGCCCTGCGGACGGTCGCCACCAGCAGTCCACGCCACAAACGCCGGCGCACGGCATCCAATAAGGCCTGTACTTCCCGATTTGGCATGGTCCACTCAGGACAAGGGGGGTACCCAGAAGCTGCGTGTCATCCACAGCGTCACCGCGAGCGCGACACCGATTGTCACGGCCAGGGAGTCCGCGACCTCCTTCTGCTTGATGGCCGTGCCCACGCGCTCACCAATCAGCGCCAGGACTCCGCCGATCGCGCACAGTACCAGTTCCATCAGTACCGCGTGCGACCAAGGCACCGTGCTCGCGGACCATGCAAGCGCCACCAGCGGCCAAGACGGCGACACCAGTGCAAGCGCTTCAGTCGACCCCTGACGCCAGCCGCGCAGCACCCCGCCTCGAAGGCTGAGCATCGACAGCGCGATGGCTCGGACCAAGCCGGTCAGCATCAACGCGTCGGCGGCGGCGCGGCCCGTGTCAGATCGGTCGTCGAGAGCAAGACGGCTGCTTCCCAACCACCAGCACGCGATGGCGGCCGAGATCGCCAGACCGGTGAGGGCAGCCAATCTGCGGGCCAAGGTGTTGCTCATGGCGTTGGCACATTCACAAGCAGCCAGCCCATGGACTCGACCGGGATGTCGCTGACGCCGCCCAGTTCGAGGGGCCAAAGCGCCGAGCCCTGGTCGGGCTGCGTTCGCGCCACTGCCAATCGTTGTGGACCCTCGTCGGGCGAATGCCCGCCGCTGGCAGGAAGAGTCAGCTTGGCATTGGGGCCGAGCGCGGGCAGGTCGAACACGTGGCCGTCGAGCAGGAGCACGCCTTGGGGCCATGCCTTTGCACCTGTATTGCGGACATCGCGTTCGCCGTCACTTCGGAGTTCGACTCCAATGGCCCTGGACATCGGGAAGCTGCCCGCATAGCACAGCGAAGTCTGCCCGAACAATCGGGTCTCGAATTCGACGAACGTGGGCTGCCCACTCTTTGGGTCGACGTCGAAGCGCATCGTCTGGTTGACATCGCAGGGCTGGGCACTCGCTGCAAGCTGGGGCGGTATCGGCGTCCGGACTTGTTTACGCATAAAGCCCGACACCCGGTGCCACGCCTGGTACCGAGCCATCTGCGCCCCCGAATCACCTTCGCTCCACACCACCAACTGCGCTGGCGGGATCGCGAGATGTAACAGGATCAGCGCGGCCGCCGCAAACAGCGCCGGTGTCAACAGCAAGACAGGCAGTCGGGTGGTGAAAATCAATATCAACGTCGCGGCGGCAAAGTAGATGGCCAATGCAAGGGTCACGCGATTCCAGGCGGCATGATCGCCGCCCATCAAATCTCCGATGCCGCCAAGCGCCAGGGCTTCTCGGCTGGCTTGGGTCAGGGACGTCTGCAATTGCGCAAGGGCGTCCGTCAATGTGTCTGCGCTCATCAACCCATGCCCGCCGCATGTGCCCGCACTGTCCAGCAGGCGCCGAACCTCAGGATCGGAATTCACCACCACGATACGGGCACATGATGCGCCACGGCCAAGCAGCGCGCCGACTTGGCGTTGATCCAGTGCACGCAGCGTCGGTGCATCCAGAATGAGGGCATCGATGCTCGCGTAGGCCGAGGCGTTGCGGGGCAGATCATCTGCCGCGAGTGCGACCGTGTGAAAGCCTTCGAGTCGCAAAGTTGCGCCCGCAGCAGTCGCCACGCCCAGCAACGGCGACTCCGATTTCGCAATGCTCAATTCGCGTCGCTCAAGCACCCCGGTCGATGCACGGACGGTCACCACAACCCGATCGGCCGAGCCGACCGGAATGTGCAGCCGCGAGGTTCTGCCAGGTTGCAGATCCAAATCGGTGTGTGCGGACTGGCGCCCGGCTACCACATCGACTGCTGCCGATGTTGGCGAGTCCACAGTCAGGCGAATGTCGATCTCGGACAGCCGGCCCGGCCGAGACCAGCCTTTCCAGGCCGGCGTTGCTGCCAGATCGACGTGCGGCTGTGCGCCCGCATCCGCTATGCCGCACAGCGCCAGTCCAATCAGCAGGAGCAAGCGCTGCAGCACTGCGTCACTTGATCACGTGTTCTAGTGCGATGACGGACCATGCGGTGACCAACTGCGGACGGTCCTCCCACCATGCATTCGAGTCGCGGTTGGACCAGCTGCCGTCCGGTGCCTGCAGACTCAGGAGCTTCTGGGCGAGCTCGTTCCGCCAGTTGTGCTTCTGTCCATTGCCGTCGGTGAAAGTGTCCTCGCCGTAGGCCCACATCACCTTCGCAAAGGCGTTATAGAAGTAGTACAGGCCGTGCTTCTTGTTGGTCCCCGGGTTGAATTCAAGCGTGTAGTTGGTCGTCATCCACTTGTAGGCGGCCTGCACGCGCGGATCACTCTTGTCGGTTCCGGCGAAGAGCAGACTGAGCAGACCGGCAGCGGTCATGCCTCCGTAGGACGCGGTCCCGTTCTCGTACTCTGCCGGATTCGAGCCGGGACGGTAGGCGAAACCGCCATCGTTCGCGGCCCACTTCTGATCGTTGCTTTCGGTGCGGTTCTGGGAGCGATTGACGAACACAAGGGCCTTTTGCCACACGGGGTCCTTAGGGTCGGTCGACGTGGCCTTCAGGCCTTCCAGAACAATGTAGACATTGGACATGTCAGGCCGTTCGCCCCCGCCGTAGCCGATGCCGCCATAGAACGGGTGGTCCGGCTTGTAGCCTTCGTCCTCGTCGGCCTGGTGGCTGAGCAGGTACTTTCGGGCAGCCGCAATCACGGCATCGTACTTGGGGTTTTTCGTCGCAGCCAAGGCGTTCAGTGCCACGGCCGTGTTGTAGGCGGTGGACTGCAACGACGCGCTGATCGAACCGTCGCTCCTGACGTTGGCCAACAGGAAGTCGACCTGCCGCGTGATGAATGGGCCGTCGCTCTCGGTGTACTTCTCCGGACTTTCGAGAAATGCGCGCAGCGACAACGCCGTGATGCCGACCGACTTGAGCACCGACCCGTCCGGCGCCTGCTGGCCGCGCAGATAGTGCAATCCGCCGGCGATCGCGCGCACGCACCTGCGGCGCAGTTGCGGATCCATCGCGTCCGCTGCATGCAACGGCATTGATGCAAGGACAAGGCCGGCAGGTGCGGCCAGCAGATGTCTTCTCTTCATCATCGTATCTTCTCCATAGATCAAGCCGCACCGGGTGTGCCGCGGACTGGCGAGCGCCGGCGGGGATAGGCAACCACAAGCAGACCCAGCGCCAGCAAGACCATTGAATAGGACAACGCAATGGCCGGCAGCCCCGGATACTCGAACTGCAGCGAGGCGACGTTCAAATGCTGGTAGAACCACTCGTTGCGCATCAAGTCGTTGCCACTGGCAACGGCAAGGTGAACGATGGGGCTCAGGCTCAGCGTTGCATCGATGGCCCACGCGTGTCGCGACGAAAGTGCCTCAGCGGCTGGACCGAGCCAAAACGGAAGCGTTGCAAACAAGGCGAGCGCCAGGGCCACGGTGCGGCCAGCCAGTTCCCGGGAGCTCGGATTGGTGGCCGAATCACCAAGCCATCTGGCCTCGACAAGAGCAGTCGCCGTGTTCACCACGAGCAGAACCAGGAAGAGCATGGCACAGGCCTCGAACACGCTCGGCACTGACTGCCGGGCCGTCCCCAAAGCGCCCAGCGTGAACGCCGCCAAGCCGGTGGCTGCGAGCGACCAACCAAGGATCCGCAGTGCACTGCCCTTCCGCGTCTCAGCGGCTCCAGGCCAGAACAGGGGGGTCAGCAAGGCGATCACGCAGCTCACCATCAGTCGCAGTGCAGAAGGCTGCAGATCGGAGTCAGTCGCCCGCAGAGCGGCGAGAGTCATCAGGACGGCCACGACCAGCGCCCCCGAGCGTACTGCAATCACTTTGTTGCGGCCGCCGCTTGGACGACCAGTTCGATGGGAGAGCCTACGGGCGGCATGATGGAGTTGCCGCGCACCGATCCATAGGCGCCGATGCCAATGCCCGACACCGACTCGATGATGCTGTTGGCATCGTGTACGAAGCCGATCAGCGTTCCTGTGTCGTCGGCCGCGAAGCGGTCTCGCCCCTCTGAAGCAGGCGAGCCGATGTAGACCCACTCGACCGATTCGGGCTTGACTCCGGCATCCGGATTCAGCAGCGCCTCGGCGACCGGCAATTGCCGCAGTCTGCTGCCCTCCGACCAAGCGATGGAGATGGCGATACGTCGTCCGACAAGGCGTTCTGCCTCCCTAAGGTTCTGCCACGACACCTGCTTCGGATCACGTTCGAGTCCGATCAGGATGCAGGCAAGATTGAATTCGCTGCCGGTGGCATCGAGCTCCAGCAGCGCCTCGTAGGCCTTCATGCCGCCTGGGCTCGTGGCAAGATACTCAAGCGGCTTGCCGACCACATTCACGCGGCCCGGGATGGTAAAGGTGCTTGCGCGCTTGTCGACGACGATACGACCGATCTGATAGCGATCCTGGCCGAGTGACTTCATCTCACCGACGCGCGCAGAGGGCGCCGGGGGCGCCTGCGCACGCGCCAGAATGCTGCATATCGCCGCCAATGCACCCATTGCTGCCAACAGGCCGCGTCTTCCATTCATGGTTTGATGCCCGTCACGATTCGATGCGGCATCGGTGGGGGCAGCGGCGCCATGCGCGTGTCTCTGAATCCGGCACTGGTCATCCAGTGCGCCACGTTGGCATCGGCATGCACCCCACCGTCCGGTGCGGTCAGCATCATGTTCAGGCCGAACATCGCAGCGAACGTGGGTTGGCATCCGCCTTGGTCGGTGAACACATCGCTGACCACCAGCAGGCCCCCCGGACTCAGGCAGGCCGCGGCACGTGCAATCAACTCGCGGCAGGCCTCTTCGGTTTCGCGGTGGAACATGCCAGACATCAAAACCACATCCTTGCCCGAACCGAAGTCGGCATTGTGGTAGTCGCCTTCGCGCAGCACGACGCGCCCGCTCGCACCTGCGGCGGCGATGAGTTCGCGCGCTACCGCGGCAACGCCAGGCAACTCGATCACCTCGGATCGCAGGCCGGGAAAGCGTTCGGTCAATAGCACCGAGTAAGTTCCCGGGCCACCGCCGACGTCGAGCATCGCGCGTCGACCGGTCAGGTCCAGCATGGGCACAAGCGCGTGCGCAATGCCGAGTGCACGTTCATGCATGGCCTGTACGAAGCCGCGCGTTCGAGCTGGATCATTGCCGAGGTAGGTTTCGGCGGGCAGCGCCGGCTTGGCGCTGCGCAGTGCCTCTTCGAGCCCCCCCCAGGTTGGGTAGAGCTGGTCGCTGTAGCGGATGACGTTGCCCATGTACGCCGGGCTGCGGGAGACCAGGTACATCTCGGCAACGGGGGTGTTCTCGAATTGGCCCGAGTGCTCTGCCAGGAAGCCCAGGGCGACACATGCACGCAGGAACAATGCCGTGCTACGCGGGTCGAGTTGCAGCGCGGCAGCCAACGCGTCGGCGGACCGCGGACTATCGGCCAGAAGGTCGAAAATCCGGAGCCGGTTGGCGGTCAGGAGCGTCTGGCTGTCCCAGTACGCCGTGCTCAGGCGGATGATCGACGACGGGTCCAGGGCTGCCGAAGCAGGATCTCGCATCAGGTTCATGCGGCAACGGGCACCGTTCGGTCCATGTCGCATTCGAGCTGCATGTAGGCACAACGGTGGCACATGAATCCATCCGACACGGTCAGCCCGTGGCGCTTGCGGATCTCTTGGTAGCCGCTGCTCAAGGTTTCGAAATAGCTCCGGATGCGCGCGTGGAAGTCTGAGCGCTGGCGCCCACCCACCGGCCAGACCAGTGAATACACCGGGATAATGCCGCGGCTGCAGAGATCCTCGGCGCCCTGCAGCGCAATGCGAGCTGCTTCCTCCCATTCCAGACCGTGCTCGGGCTCCAGTTCGATGCCAGCCACCATGGCCGAATACACGTTGCCGCGGTCCCAGTAGCGCACGGCTGTCTCCAGCGCTTCGATCCAACGGGCATAACCCACATAGCGGTTCTTGCCGGGACACACCTTTGCGAACAGCGGCTCCGACCACATCTCCAAGTTGAAGCAGACGTATTGCACTAACTGCTCGGCATGGAACTGCGCAATCACATCGTCGGGCAGCGCGCCGGAGCCCAGAGCGACCGGGATTCCCCGCGTGTTCGCCTGTTTGACGAATCGTGCAAGCTGCAGGAAGCGCTCACCTTCCTTGCGCGCGTCAGTGAGCGAGCCGCCGACGAGGTAGATGTGACGGATCTCGGTCTGATTTATCACCGCGTTCAGTGCATCGCGCACTCGGTCGAGCGTGGGTGAGGGAATCTCGATCTGCCCCGTCTTCTGCCCCAGGTGCATGGTGCGCTCATCGGGTGCGCCATAGGCGCAGAAGCTGCAGCGCATCGACACGCCATCGTGCTTGTGCAGGAAGTATTCGCACCCCGGCGCGACATTGATCACCAGCATGTCGCCGTGTGTGGTGACGCCAGCCTGTGCGAACGGAAGGCCATCCGCCGTCTTCTGCGTGAGCCACGGGCGCAGCGGCTCGAACTCGATGGGCACGGTGCTGCCGCTTCGATCGTCGATCAGCCGATAGCCCTTCTTCAGATCGCCTTCCACATGCCACGGCGAGTCGCCGTTGCCCAAGATGCGGATCTCGGTGCCGTCCGGCGTATTGATGAGGTAAGGGATTGTGGCGATACCCCTACCGGTGGGGTCGTGCTCGCCTTCCTTGAAGCGATAGGGGTAGTAATTTGGCATCGAATGCGCGGCTGCTTCGCCGAGTGCCGCCGTGTAGCGGATACCCTCGCACATCACCTGCACCTTCAGCGCCGGTGAGCCGGTGAGCGTGACCATGTCGGCAGTTCCTTTCCCTGATGGAGCCAAGAGCGGATTCGGACCGGTCTGTCTTTGGACTCTTCTGCTAATGTCTCAAGATCATGCCACGCTACATGCGCCAAACCGCCATGATCGTCATCAGCGCAGTGTGTGTTTCCTCACTGCCTTTCCTGCTGGTTGGCGAATTGCCGGGCGAACGCTGGTTGTCTGCGAATGACGATCATGCCCTGTACTTCGCGCTGGCGGGTGCGGGCCTGCTTGCAGCCGACGTCTTGCTTCCGATTCCATCGAGCATCGTCGGCATCATGTTGGGCGCGCGCCTGGGTTTTGGCGCCGGCATAACGACCGCCTTCATCGGGCTCATGGCTGGACAGTCGGCCGCCTACTTCGTCAGCCGCCGACTGTTGGGAAAGCGCAGGGTGGCGCTGCCTGAAGCACCTGCGCTGGCGGTGGTGTTCCTGAGTCGCCCTGTCCCAGTGCTGGCGGAGGCGGTGGTGCTGAGTGCCGGCGCTGCACGCGTGAACTGGCCGCAGTTCCTTCTGGCCTGTGGATCGGGCAACCTGGTCTACGCGGCCGCATTGGCGCTCAACGGGGCGCAGCTGCTGCCGGACGTGCCAATCGGCCCCGGCCTGCTCTTGCCGGTACTGCTGCCGCTTGCCGCTTGGTTGATCTGGCGCGTGGTGCGCCGCGTCGGTCGCAAAGGAGGTTGATGCCATGTTGTTCCTGCTAACCAATCGAACGCGTCCAAATCTAAGCTCTGCCCAGTACGGCGAACTGGCAGCGTTGGCCAAGGTGTTCTATGCGTCGATCCCCGCCGACGTGAAGATCCGCGGTGAGTGGGCCGCCGTCGACCAGTCACAAAACTACACGCTGCTGGAGGCCTCCGACATTGACGCCGTGCGCCGTATCCAGGCACCGTTCGAGCGATTCACCGAGACCGTGATCGTGCCAGTGACCGCCATCTCGGGCTGGACGACCGCTTAACGCCGACGGCGCGGCGTGGAATTTCCGAACGCCTGCTCGGCGAGTGCAATTGCGGTGGCACGTTCAATGACGGCCTGACTTGCCTTGCCGCGTGAGTGCCTGGGTTTGGACAGGGCCGGGTTCCGTCGGTTGGCGGACCAACCCAGCTGACTTCATTCAGCGAGACAAGAAAAGAATGGCTGCCACGGGGACGTGGCAGCCATTCTGGTTCGGTCCCGATCGTCGAACTCGGCGCCAGATCCGATCGCGCCTAGGAATGCTTAGCGGTGCTGCTCGCGCCTGCGACGCAGAGCGGCGGGCAATAGTGCGCCGGCCAGCGCCAACCCGACGAGGGCGTAAGTCGCCGGCTCGGGGATTTCCGCGCCTGGGATGATCACCCGGTTGCCCCGGCCTTTGACGTCATTGGTCACGTCGGTGCTCAGGTTCGTGCCCCAGTTGATGAAGGACAGCGAACTGACATCAACCCCCTCAAACAGCAGTGTCGCCAGGGTCACCGGGCCACCAGCCTGCAAGGCGAAGAGGTCGACATCGCTCAGGAACGACACGGAGAAGAAGTCAACCAAACCAGCGACACCATCTTCATATCCCTCACTGACATCATCCGGGCCACCCAGAGCCGCGCTGAAGAACAGGCCAGAAAATGTGAGCGCTGCTGTGCTGTAGCTCACGTCCAAATCGTAGGCGGAGACGATCTGGTTGCCCAGGTTGCCCACCACCACATCGACTGAGACCGTCTCGTCGCCGACTACGGCATTTTCGAAGCCGATCGTCGGCATGGCCATCGCCGGGGCCATGCCGAAGGCCAAGCTGACCGCCGCTGCCGCAGCGCTGGCCAATTGCTTGAGTTTGAACATGTTCATTCCTTCCGATGATTGCAATGGGTGGCCGCCAGGGTCCGCTTACTGGGTCGCACAACTCGGGCGAGTGCAAAGAAGCGTGCAAGCCCGTGCGTCGTTGACGTTGATGGTGCCGTTACCGTCGGCATCCGCCTTCGGATTGACCGACGCCGGCTTGTTGCGAAGCTTCGTGATCGCTGCGATGTCAAGCTTGTCGATGTCGGCGTCGCCATCAATGTCGCATTTGGCGACAACAGGTTCGCAGACATCGCCCACCCCGTTACCGTTGCTGTCCTTCTGGTCTGGGTTGGGAACCTTCGGGCAGTTGTCCACGTCATCGCAAATACCATCGCCATCGGAATCGACGCACGCACCGCCCGTGGCACGCTGCAGAACCAGCAGTGCATATGACTGACGCGAGTAGTTATTCCAGCCCGCTGGGGCGCTGTTACAGGCGAAGAATCCGTCGTTGCCATTGATCGGTGCGCTGCCGTCGTAGCACTGGTGGCCCAGGATCTGGTGCGCATAGTCAAAATACTGGCCCTTCGGCTCGCCGCCGTAGTAGCCAACCCCACCTGCCCCGTAGCTTGGTACTCGCGCCAGCGACGCTGGATCCTTGTTCTCTTGGCGCACAACGCAAACCGGGGCGTTGGCAGCCGGCAAGGTGCCCAGGTCGTTCGGCCCCAGCTTACCGGCGTTGGGAGCGATACCGGACTTCCGGATCAATTCCATGCCCTTGAACGAACTCCACAGGTAGTACCAGTAAGAACTGCCGGCCCAAGAGTTTCCGAGGTTGTCCAAATCCTGCCAACGGTAGCGGTTGCGGACCCACTCAAGATAGTTCTGCAAAGCCGGCGTGTTGACATTCGCTCCGCCGAACAACTGGATGTAGATGCCCGAGGCCGTCTGTTGCAGGGATGGCCTGTAACTGCCGGCCACCTGCCCGAAAGCTGCGTTGTACCCATGACCGCGCTCGGAATCCGAAAGCGTGAAGCAGTTGGCGTTGTCCGACCCGACATAAGCGTTCAACTCGTAAGCCTTCCTGGTGAGCGCCAGTGCGGCATCGATCTGCGCGACCCGGCCGGCGTCAGCAAAGGCTTGATCCCCACTCTTGTTGGACGAATAAAACGCCTTGGCAGCTGCGAGACCGGCAACCGCGAACTGAGTCGTCGACGAGTCCTTGCACCCGGGACCGGTGTAGCACCAGTATCCCTGGTCAATGGCGTTGGGATAAGCGGGGGCCTTCTGTTGTGCTGCGAGCGTGCGATCGACAAGCCGGTCCATCGCCTGCTTGATGGTTTCGTAATCTGCGTTCCCATTCGCCAGCACGCTCTTGTCTGGGCCGCCCGACAGCGCATACTCCGAGAGGGCGAACATCCAGTTCCCGTCGCGGTACGCATAGAAACTGGTTTCGTTGGCGCGGTCGAGGATGAAAGCAGCAGAAGTCTGGAGACGTGCCTTATCGGCTGCGCTGGCGCCGGTGTACCCTTGGGGGGGGTCGGCAGGGTTGCCAGTCGCTCGTTTTTCGAGTAGTGCCAACATCGCCAAGCCCGAAGCGTCGCCCGCAGAACTGGGATTGTTGAACGCACCATTGTTGGCGAGCCATTCGATCCCGCGATCGATTGCCGTGGAAACGTCTTTCTCAAAATTGGTTACAGCCTGCGCCGAACCCGCCGCAAGTGAGAACGTCGCGCAAATAACAGCACCAGAGAATGATCTCTTCATGGCGCTAGGCATGTTCAACATAACGATCCCTCCGGTGATTCAATCGAACTAGGCAATGCGGCGACCGCCCGGACACCGCTCAAACTAGACGCATGGGTTTGTCAGATTCGAATCTTGCTTCTTCAATGGGCAAACGCACGACCACACACGATCCGATCAACTCTGCTGCAACTTCGCAGACCGCTACACGCGCGCAGCGCCGAATGGACTCGATGCCCAAATTCGATAGCAAGTCCCGCGCCACGTGACGAATTCACTTAGAAAACAACAGCTTGGCGTGCGCTCCTGCTGAATTCCTGCTGGGACTGTAAAGAATGGTGACAGTCCGCGCCGAACCGAACCTCCCCCCATCCTGGCCGCAGTGCCTGGTCCTTCGCCATTCCGTCGAGCTCTCCCAGGCTCGAACGTTCGAGTTCAACCCTCGAACAACTCGCCCGCCTGGCCCGGGCCGCGTTTCGGCGGCGCCGCGCCCAGATGTCGATACGCCGCCAGGGTGGCGATGCGCCCGCGTGGCGTGCGCTGCAGGTAGCCCTGCTGGATCAGATAGGGCTCGATCACGTCCTCGATCGTGCCGCCTTCTTCCCCAATGGCCGCAGCCACGTTGTCCAGCCCTACCGGTCCACCGTCGAAGCGGTGGATCACGGCTTCGAGCAGTTTGCGGTCCATCACGTCCAGTCCCAGCGGGTCGACGTCCAGCATCGCCAGCGCCAGGTGGGCCAGCGAGCGGGTGATCCGCCCGTCGCCCTTGACGTCGGCATAGTCGCGCACGCGCCGAAGTAGCCTGTTGGCGATGCGCGGCGTGCCGCGAGAGCGGCGCGCGATCTCGAACGCGCCTTCGCTGTCAGTCGGGACGTTCAGCAGTCCGGCCGACCGCGTGACGATGCGTGCCAGTTCCTCGGGCGTGTAGAACTCGAGTCGCGCGACGATGCCGAAGCGGTCGCGCAACGGGTTGGTCAGCATGCCGGCGCGTGTGGTGGCGCCAACCAGCGTGAAGGGCTGCAGGTCCAGCTTGATCGAGCGCGCGGCCGGGCCTTCGCCGATCATGATGTCGATGCGGTAGTCCTCCAGCGCCGGATACAGGATCTCCTCGACCACCGGGCTCAGACGATGGATCTCGTCGATGAAGAGCACATCATTGCGTTCCAGGTTGCTCAGGATCGCCGCCAGGTCCTTGGGCTTTTCAAGTACCGGTCCGGAGGTGCTGCGCAGGTTCACGCCCAGCTCGTTGGCGATAATGTGGCTCAGCGTCGTCTTGCCCAGCCCCGGCGGGCCGAACAGCAGCACATGATCCAGCGCCTCGGCGCGCTTCTTGGCTGCGCCGATGAAAATCTCCAGTTGCTCGCGTGCCTTGGTCTGGCCCACGTAGTCGGCCAGACCCTTCGGGCGCAGCGCGCGCTCGATGGCTTCTTCGCCGGGCGAAACGGGTGCGGCGCTGAGCACGCGGCGCGCCGGTTCAAAGCTGTCGGTCTGGATAGCCATGGCGGATTATTCATCGTCGCCGAAGGCTTGATATCTGGGAGGGCCCAAGTTCGGCAAAGGCAGCAGGCTTCCTGACTTGCAACAGCGGGTCGTGTCGAGTTGAGGATGCTGGTTGGGCAACAATGTCGACTCGAGCCGATTACTTCGAAGGACGTTTAATGAAGAAGCCGTTGATCATGCTGGCCGCTTTGCTGGCGTTCGCATCCCAGGCGCAGACCACAGTCAAGGATCCGTGGGTGCGCGGCACCGTGGCCGACCAGAAGGCCACCGGCATGTTCGCGCAGATCACCTCCAGCAGTGGGGGCAAGCTGGTTTCGGCAGCCTCGCCGGTGGCCGGCGTGGTGGAGATCCATGAAATGGTGATGGACGGCAGTGTCATGAAGATGCGCGCCATCCCCGGACTGGAGTTGCCTGCGGGCAAGGCGGTGGACTTGAAGCCTGGCGGCTACCACGTGATGCTGATGGATCTGAAGAAGGACCTGAAGCCGGGCGACTCGGTGCCGGTGACGCTGGTGGTCGAAGGGGCGGACAAGAAGCGGGAGACCATCGAGGTCAAGGCCACCGTCAAGCCGCTGGCCGAAAGCCACGAGAAGAAGCACTAGCGGTTCAGTGCCTTCAGGGCGAGCTTGATGCCGTCGCTGACGGCCACGTTCGGTGGCAGCGCCTTCAGCGCGGCCGCCGCCTCGCGCTCGTTGTAGCCCAATGCCAGCAGCGCCTGGACGATGTCGGCCTGCGTGTCGCTGTCCACACTGGCCGCGGTCAGCCCGAGGTCCGTGCCGAGCTTCCCCTTCAGCTCCAGCAGCAGCCGTTCGGCGGTCTTCTTGCCGATGCCCGGCACCTTGATCAGCCGACCGCTCTCCTGGCGGGACACCGCGCCAGCCAGCTCGGTCACGCTCAGCCCCGACAGGATGGCCAGCGCGGTGCGCGGGCCGACACCGCTGATCTTCACCAGAAGGCGAAAGGTGCTGCGCTCGCCCGACGTCAGGAAGCCGAAGAGCTGCTGCGCATCCTCGCGCACGACGAAGTGCGTCAGCAGCGTGGCGCGTTCGCCCAGGCCTGGCAGGTTGCAGAAGGTGCTCATCGGCACGTCGAGCTCGTAGCCGACGCCGTTGACATCGACCAGCACCTGCGGGGGCGACTTTTCCGCGATGACGCCCGTGAGCCGTCCGATCATGATGCGGCCATTATCGGCCGCGGCGGCGGCGCTACCGGCCGAACAGGCCCATGCGCTGGGCTTCCAGCGCGGCTTCGGCGCGAGAGCTCACGTTGAGCTTGCGGTAGATCTGCTTGACGTAGTCCGCTATGGTGTGCCGCGACAGCGTCAGCTGCTGGCCGATCTCGGGCAGCGTGTAGCCCTTGGCCACGCGCAACAGCACCTCGGTCTCGCGGTCGGTCAGAGAGACATGGGGTACCGCTGCCGACGAGGCTGACATAGGCTGCGGTTTGGACTTGGCAGCGAAGTAGGCCATGACCCGACGCGCGATCGACGGTGACAGTGGCGGCTCACCTTGGCTGATGCGTTGCAGCTGGTCGATGATCAACTCGCGCGCCTGTTCCTTCAGGATGTAGCCGAAAGCACCGGCCTGCAAGGCCGGGAACAGATGTTCGTCGTCGTCGTGGATGGTCACGACCACGCTTTGCGTCTCCGGCTGGTGCTCGCGCAACGCGGCCACCACGTCGACGCCGGAGCCGTCGGGCAGTCCCAAGTCGACCAGCGCCAGATCGAACTTGATGGCGGATACCAAGCCCAATGCGTCGTGCACGCGTGCAGCTTCGGCGATCTGTGCGTCCGGGAACACCTGCGACACCAGGCTACTGAGCCAGGCGCGAATCTGCGGCAGGTCTTCCAAGAGCAGGATGTTGGTCATGGCGGTGCTCATGTGCGGAAAGGCATCCTAGCAGCGCATCAAGTCGCTTCAGTGGCGGTGTTCAGCGGAAGCGTGAGGCGTATCACGGTACCGTAGCCTGGGCCCGACTCCACCAGGCATTGGCCCTGCAACTGCTTGGCGCGGTGCTTCATGCTGGCCATGCCGTGGCCGCGGTCGAGCCGGCCGTCCAGTTCCATCGGGATGCCGTTGCCGTTGTCGCGCACGAGAATCTGCACGTCGCCGTCGGCGATGTCGCAGCTCAGCGAGCAGTGGGTCGCGCCGCTGTGCTTGATGACGTTGCTGACCGCCTCGCGCAAGATGCGCGTGGTTTGCACGAAGGCACGTGCCGACAGTGTTTGCGGAAGATCTTCGCCTGGCGCGCTCCAGTCGGCCTCGATGCCGGCCTGGCCGAGGCGCGACACGACTTCAGCCCGCCAGTCACCGAGCGCGTCGATCAGCTGCACTGGCTTGCCGTTCAGTCCGCGTACTGAAAGACGCATTTCCTCCAGCGCCTCGCGCGCCAGGGTGGAGATGCGCTCGCTGTCGCTGGTGTGCACGATGGTCAGCAGCTTGGCGCCCAGGTCGTCGTGCAGGTCGGCGGCAATGCGCTTGCGCTCCCGCTCGGTGACCTTCTCCACGCGCAAATCGGCCAGTTGGGAAAAGTTGCGCTCGATCTCGGCCGTGGCCTCGCGGATGCGCATCTCCAGGTGGGTCTTGCTCTCCTCGGCCACCTGCCGAGCGCGCCCCTGCTGTTGCAGCAAGCGCAGCCCGACGAGCACCATCATCAGTGGCGTGGCGGTCTGCGCCAGCTGCATCAGCAGCCCGCGGTGGCCGAACTTCTGCGCGGCGTATTCCACCACCAGCGCCACCGTGGCCAGGCACAGCAGCAGCGCCATCGGCCAGAACGAACGGCGCCGCTCGCGGTACTGAGTGCGCAGGTAGAAGGCGGCGGCGGCCAGTGTCTGCAGCGCCAGCAGCACGTACCAGAAACTGGCCATCGGATACAACCGCTCCGGCCCGGCCAGCAGCAGCGTGGCCGGCATCACCACCGCCTGAAGCGGCAGTCCGATGTCGATCCAGTGGTGCCGGTACTGGGCATAGCGCAGCAGGAATTGCACGCCCGCCCAAGTCAACAATGGCAGCATTGCGCACAACAGCAGCTCGGCCGTGGCGTTGTCGACGGGCAGGTTGCGCAGCCACAGCCGCGATTCGACGATGGCCCAGCCCACGGACAGCGCGCCGAAGTACGCCAAGTGGCTTTCGCGCCGGTTCATCCAGCCGAGCACGAACATAAAGCTGCCCATCAGCAGCAGCGTCGCGCTCACCGCCTGCGGCACAGCCACGTTCAGCGCCAGCTGCTGCGCGTGCTTGTCGGCCAGCAGTGATTGCGGTCCGATCTCCAGCGCCGACAGCGCACCGGCACGATGCGTGGAGGCCACCCGCGGCAAGGCATGGCCCGACACCTTGAGGTCCAGGGAATTCAGCCCCGGGCCGATCAGCCCCGCCGGCAGGCTGACCAGTTGCGGGTGGTTGCAGTTCTGCGTGATCGGCTCGCTCATCTGCCCACCGCTGTGGATCAACTGGCCGTTCAGGTAGACCAGCAGGTTGGTGCAGACATGTTCGATGTACAGCGCCAGCAGCTCGCCCTTCTCTCGCAGCCCGGGCGCGGTGAAGGTCAGCCTGTACCACACCGGCCCGTTGCTGCCAGGGCGGCTGGCCGACCAGTCGTCGGGCAGGTCGACCAGTGGAGCGCTCAGTTCGGTCGGAAAGGCAGGGCTGTCGGAGACCACGGCCTGAGCGGCGTGAATCTTCACCGTTTGTGCCGTGGCGGCGGTCGCCGCCAGCCAAAGCAAGCCCAGGCAGAGCAGCAGGCGCAGGCCCAGGTGCCTGCCGCTTCGGGAGATGCCGCTTGCCGGGGGCCAGGCGGCGGGTTGGGAGCAGGGGCACAGCATCGCAACGGCAATTGTGCAGGATGGTGATTGCCTGCCGAGGGCGCGACAATGTGCGCTTGTTCCGCTTCCCGGCCCCAAGGCCGACAGTCCAGCGCCGTGATCCTTCGCCACGCCTTCACGCCGCCCGACAACGTGCGTCTGTCCCATTTGTGTGGTGCTCTCGACGAGCACCTGCGCCGCATCGAGCATGCGCTCGGCGTGAATATCGTGCGGCGTGGCGAGCGCTTCCGCATCGAAGGCGAGCCTGCGGCGGCCCAGGCGGCCCGTGCACTGCTGCAGCGGCTGTACGAAGGCGCTGCGCAGCCAATCGAGGCGGAGGCGCTGCAGCATGCACTGCGCCAACCGGTGCTGCCGCCGGCGACGGCGGGCAAGGGGCCGATCGTGTTGCACACGCGCCGCACCGATCTGGCGGCGCGCACGCCCAACCAGCAGCAGTACCTGAGCCACATGCTGACGCACGACATCAGCTTCGGTATCGGCCCGGCTGGTACGGGCAAGACGTTCCTGGCCGTGGCTTGCGCCGTCGATGCGCTGGAGCGCAACACGGTGCAGCGCATCGTGCTGACCCGCCCGGCGGTGGAAGCCGGCGAGCGGCTGGGTTTCCTGCCTGGCGACATGGCCCAGAAGGTCGACCCGTACCTGCGCCCGCTGTACGACGCGCTCTACGACCTGATGGGTCTGGACCGCGTGACCCGAGCCTTCGACAAGGGCCTGCTCGAGGTGGCGCCGCTGGCCTTCATGCGCGGACGCACGCTGAACCATGCCTTCGTGATCCTCGACGAGGCGCAGAACACCACCTCAGAGCAGATGAAGATGTTCCTCACACGCATTGGCTTCGGCTCGCGCTGCGTGGTCACCGGCGACACCAGCCAGATCGACCTGCCCAAGGGTCGCACCAGCGGCCTGGTTGAGGCGCAGGGCGTGCTGGCCGGTATCGACGGCGTGGCCTTCACCCACTTCACGTCCGCAGACGTGGTGCGCCACCCGCTGGTGGCGCGCATCGTCGAGGCCTATGAGGCGGCGCGCACGCGCGGTGAGGCGGCCTGAGGTCATGGCGCTGCCAGCGCTGCGCTTGTCGCTGCAGATGCCGGACGGACGGCATCGCGCCGTGCTGCCGCGCCACCGCATCGCTCGCTGGGTGCGCGCTGCATTGCAGGCGCCAGCCGAGATGACCGTGCGCATCGTTGGCGAGGACGAAGGTCGTGCGCTGAACCGCGACTACCGTGGCAAGGACTACGCCACCAACGTGCTGACCTTCGACTACGCGGCCGCCCCGCTGGTGCAGGCCGATCTGGTGCTGTGCGCGCCGGTGGTCGAACGCGAGGCCCGTGCCGCGCGCAAACCGTTACCGGCGCACTACGCTCATCTGCTGGTGCATGGCACGTTGCATGCTCAGGGCTTCGACCACGAGACCTCGGCCGCCGATGCGCAGGTCATGGAAGCGCGCGAAACTGCCTTGTTGATAGCCCTTGGCTTCGGCGATCCGTACAGCGACGAACGGATGCTCTTGAAGAACCGCAAGTGACTGCGGGGCCGACGCTCTCACTTCTTCACTTTGCGTTGGGCATGAAAGCCCAGAACGGCCAGACCCAATACCAGCATTGCATAGGTACCGGGCTCGGGCACCGTCTGCACGGTCATCGCGGAAAGGTAGAACTGATCACCGGTGGAAGCCGCGCTGATGCGGCCCGCGGCCTGGCCGTCAAATGCGAAGGTGAAGACCTTGCCGATCTTGTTCAGGCCAATGAAGCCTGTGCCCAGAGGCAATGCGGTCTTCTCGCCATCGAAGAGGAAGGTGGCGTCCTGGGTCCAGTTGGTGAAGTTGTGTCCTTCCGATCGCAGCTCGATGCCCGTCAGTCTGACCGCCTGGTCGAAGGTGATGGTCAACATCTCGCCGAAGGTGATGTTGTCGTCGCTGTTGTCGCCCGTCTTGTGATACACGCCCAAGCCGGCGCCCTTGCTGGCGGTCCAGCCAGATTCATGGTCCTGGACTACGGCCGCGACGCCATTGCCGAAGTTGGCGGTGACCCAGGCGGTGACCCCACCACTGCTGAAGGTGAGATCTCCGTTGCGCACATTGCCGTCGACATTCGAACTGCAGCGGTCACCGCCGGTGCAGGCCACGCCGTCGCTCGGTAGAAAATCGAGTGCGGCGCCCCGGCCGAGTTTGTAGAAGTCGAACTGAGCGGCAGAGGCCGGCAGCGCGGCGACAGCAACTGAGAGGCTGAGCAGAGCCTTCTTGATGTTCATGCGGGTGCAATGTGGCGGCCCAGGATCGGGTTGCGCGCATCGTGCCGGGCCAGGGCAGGGCTGTGCATCCGGCATCCGCGGGGGAGCCCCACGCCTGAGGGGGACATGGCGCGTGACCGATTGCACGGCCACTGAGAGGGTGTAGACGAAATGATCTACGTTGCCAGTCTGGTTGCGAGGATACGCGCTTCGGCCAACCAAACCCAGGCGAGCGGGGGCCAGTTGGATCGGTCGTGGTGCACCATGAGGCGGCGCGCCCGCTCGTTCCACGCATGAGTGCGCTCTACTACCCAGCGCTTGGCCTGCACGACGAAGCCTGTGGCAACGACCTCGGGCCACAAGGGCTGCTGGGCATCTTGCCAGGTGCCTGTGCTGCGATTGCCGGGATGGCGCACGATCTCCACGATGATGCCGTGGGCCTGTTCGATGGCGACGGCGCACTTGCCGCCATAGGCGCCATCGGCGTAGACCTTCTTCAACCCGGGCACCTTGGTGCAGGCCTGCGCCACGACCTCGGCGGCCGCGTCGCGATCCTGAAAACTGGCTGCTGTGACCGTGACGGCCAGCAGCAGGCCCAAGGTATCGACGACGAGGTGGCGCTTGCGGCCTTTGACCTTCTTGCCGGCGTCGAACCCGGTGTTTCCGCCCTGCGCGGTGCTGCGGGTGCTCTGTGCGTCGATGATTGCGGCCGTCGGCTCTGGGGCCTTGCCCATGCGGTCACGCCACTGCTGGCGCAACCGATCGTGCATCGCCTCGAACACGCCGGCTGCAGCCCAGCGGCTGAAGGACTTGTAGCTCGCCTGCCAGGGCGGGAAGGTCTTGGGCAGCAAGCGCCACGCGCAACCCGTGCGCAACGCGTAGCAGCAGGCGTTGACCATGTGCCGGCGCTCAAAGCGCGGCGGTGCGCCGCGTTGCCCGTCGCGCTCGAACAGGTCGGCCACCAGCGCCCACTCCGCGTCGGTCAGGTCGGTATTCATGCCGCTGGGGCCATCGGCGCGGCGGTGCGCGGCGGTGTAGCCATAGCGCGTCGGCATCGAGCCTTGAACTGCCGCGCGCTCGCCGGCGCGGCGCAGCGGCTTGAGCCGCTCGATGCCGGCCTCGCGCAGCGCCTTGCGCACGGTGACAGAGCTGACCTTGACGCCAGCGCGTCGGAACAACTCGCGCGTCACTTCGTCCAGCGAAGAGCGCGGTTGCTCCTGCGCTATCGCACGCAGCACCTTGGTGTGATCGGCGTTCAGCGAAGGTCTGCGCCCGGGACGCCCTGGTTGCTCAGCTGGCGCCTTCTTCGTCATCCGCGAGCCCCCGTGTCTTGTTCAGACACGAGGATAGCGCGGAATGTTGTTTTCGTCTACACCTTCTGAGGCGCCCGCCTCAAAGTCGCTTCTGCGAGCCCAGGTAGCGCTTGCGCCTGAAGTACAAGATCAGCCCTACGCCCACAACAGCCATCACCCCCATCGCCGCCCAGATTCCGGTGGCCGAATGGATCAGCGGCAGCGAGTCGAAGTTCATGCCGAAGAAGCCCGTGATCAGGTTCAGCGGCAGAAAGATGGCGGTCAGCACGGTCAGCGTGCGCATGATGTCGTTGGTGCGGTGGCCCAGCGCCGAAAAATGCATCTGCACGGCGACCTCAGCCGAATGCTCGAGCCGGCGCACATGAGTCAGCACGCGTTCGATGTGTTCCAGCACGTCGCGTGAGCGCAGGCGCAGAAGTTCGCGTTCGCGCTGTGCGGCGGGTTCGTTTTCCTGCGGCCATTCGTCGAGCGAGTCGATCCATTCCTGCATCGCGCTGCGCTGGTCCTCGCACGTGTCTTCCAGCACGTGCAGCGTATTGCGTGCATCGAGCAGCAGCTTCCAATCGCCGAAACGGCTCTTCGGGTCGAGCAGTTCGCTTTGCAGAGTACCGAGGTGGCGGGTCAGCAGCCGGCGCAGCGCCAGGTAGCTGTCGACCATGTGGTTGGCCATGCGCAGCATCAGGTCGGCCGGGTTGGCCGGCAGGCGCGATGCGCCGCGAAGCTCTCCGCCACTGCTCTGCTGTGAAAGGCGCTGCGCAAAATGGTCGCGTACGGCGCAGTCTGCCGGGTGCACGGTGAGGAGCACACGGTCGAAGACCGCGAAGCCGACCGGGCTCATGTCGATCGAGGCCAGTGCCTTGCGCGCAGCCGCCGGTGTGCCCAGCGTGTCGTCGGCCAGCAGCGCCTCGCTGCCGGGGCCGATGGCCAGCCGGCGGAAGACCAGCAGGTCGTACCAGGACGTGCTGTCGAAGTTGGACGGAAGCGCCTGGTTCAGCAGGTCGGAGACATGCAAGTCGACCAACTGGCCGCAGTTCCAGGCCTGAAGCCGCGCCTGCACTTGCGGCGTCTGCACCTCGAACTCGCGCCGCGCGCTGCCGATCCAGATGAAGCCGGTGGCCGGCAGGACATCGGGCAGCTTGTCGAGTTCGACGAAGTGCTCGGCCGCGACATGGAAGATCCGCATGCCGGCTCAGGGCCTGCGAAGCAACCTTGCCGCATCCAGCGCGAAATAGGTCAGCACGCCGTCGGCGCCGGCGCGGCGGAAGGCCAGCAGTGCTTCCATCATCACTGCGTCGTGGTCGAGCCAGCCGTTGGCGGCTGCCGCCTTGAGCATGGCGTACTCGCCGCTGACCTGGTAGGCGAAGGTGGGCACGCGGAACTCCTCCTTGACGCGACGCACGATGTCCAGGTACGGCATGCCGGGCTTGACCATCACCATGTCGGCGCCTTCGGCCAGGTCGAGGGCGACTTCCCGCAAAGCCTCGTCGCTGTTGCCGGGGTCCATCTGGTAGACCTTCTTGTCGCTCTTGCCCAGGTTCTTGGCCGAGCCCACCGCGTCGCGGAAGGGCCCGTAGAAGGCGCTGGCGTACTTGGCGCTATAGGCCATGATGCGCGTATGGACCGCGCCGCGCGACTCGAGTGCAGATCGAATCGCACCGATCCTGCCGTCCATCATGTCGCTGGGCGCAACGATGTCCACGCCGGCTTCGGCCTGCACCAGCGCCTGCTCGGTCAGCACGGCCACGGTGCTGTCGTTGACGATATAGCCGGTCTCGTCGAGCAACCCGTCCTGCCCATGGCTTGTGAAGGGGTCGAGCGCCACGTCGGTCAGGATGCCCAGTTCCGGGAAGCGCTTTTTCAGCTCGCGCACCGCGCGCGGCACCAGGCCAGCGGGGTTGGTGGCTTCGCGGCCGTCGGGCGTCTTCAGCGACGGCTCGAGCACCGGGAAAAGCGCCATCACCGGGATGCCCAGCGTCACGCATTCCTCGGCCGCAGCGAAGAGCCGGTCGACGCTGCGCCGCTGCACGCCGGGCATGCTGGGCACGTCCTGCGTCTGCTGGCTGCCGTCGAGCACGAACACCGGCAGGATCAGGTCCTCGGGTGCCAGACGCTGCTCGCGCACCAAGGCGCGGGTGAAGGCGTCACGGCGCAGACGGCGGGGGCGGCTGGCGGGGTAGGGTGGCGGCGTGTGCAAGGTGGGCATCCTGTGGATGGAGCGGCCATGGCGCCGGATTTCGGGCCCCGTTGCAGGGCCGAAGCAGGCCACCGCCAACCCCGGGAAAACCGCTCTACCACAAGCGCTTTGGCCTCTGCTAGAGTCGAAAATGAATGATAGCCGCAAGGTGTTCATTCCCTGCTTTCCTCCCTGAGCAGGTGCCTTAGCGTGTTGACAGCGATAAGGCTTCCCGGCCCCGGCCCCGTGCCGGGGCCTTTTTCATGGCGCCGCTGCGCTGCCCGCG
This sequence comes from uncultured Pseudomonadota bacterium, assembly GCA_963758955.1. Taxonomy (GTDB): domain Bacteria; phylum Pseudomonadota; class Gammaproteobacteria; order Burkholderiales; family Burkholderiaceae_C; genus Rubrivivax. The sequence goes on along the minus strand of CAVWXO010000021.1, from coordinate 1,503,271 downwards.
ATAATGCCGGCCCATGGGCAGCGCGTATCTCTGGGTCAAGGCCTTCCACATCGTCTTCGTCGCCAGCTGGTTCGCCGGCCTGTTCTATCTGCCCAGGTTGTTTGTCAACCTGGCGATGGTTGCGCCCGACAGCCACGCTGAGCGTGCCCGGCTGCTGCTGATGGCGCGCAAGCTCTACCGCTTCGCCGGCATCCTGATGGTGCCCGCCGTCTTGCTGGGGTTGATCCTTTGGCTGTACTACGGCATCGGTCTGGGCGCTGGCAATGGCTGGATGCACGCCAAGCTGGCGCTGGTGCTGGGCGTGCTCGCCTACCACCACGCCTGCGGCCGCATCTTGCGACGGTTCGAGCTGGGAACCAACCAGCGCAGCGAGCGCTGGTACCGGGTGTTCAACGAAATCACGGTGCTGCTGTTCATAGCCATCGTCGTGCTGGTGGTCGTCAAGCCCTTTTGATCGGTGGCCCTGTCCCTGAGCCAACGCAGTTCCGCGGCGCCGCTGGCGCTGGTCTATTCGGCGCTGGTGCTGTATGCGAGCCTGTACCCCTTCACCGGCTGGCGATGGCCGCCGGGGCCGAGCCTGGCCGCCTTGCTGGCCCTGCCCTGGCCACCGTGGCGCGACCCCTTCGATGTCTGGTCCAACGTGCTCGGCTACATGCCGCTGGGCGCGCTGCTCTATGTGGCCCAGGTTCGCGGCGGTCGCGCTGCCTGGCGCGCAGCCCTGACGGCGCTGCTGCTGGCCAGCGCGCTGTCCTACCTGACCGAGGTCGTGCAGCAGTTCCTGCCCGGGAGGGTGCCATCCCGCGTGGACTGGGCCCTCAACAGCGCTGGCGCGGCTGCCGGCGCGGCATTGGCCGCACTGCTGCAGGCGCTGGGCTTGCTGCAGCGCTGGCAGGCCCTGCGCGAGCGCTGGTTCCTGCGCGACAGCGCCGGCGGACTGAGCCTGCTGGCGCTGTGGCCGGTGGGTCTGCTCTTCCCCACGCCCGTTCCGCTGGGCGTGGGCCATGTGGCCGGTCAGTTGCGCGAGGCCCTGGTGTCGCTGTTCGAGGATGCACCCTGGGCTCAATGCATGGTCGAAATGCTGCACAACGCCGGCGTTGGCGCCCAGCGGCTGCCGCCGCTGTCGGAGACGCTGGTGCAACTGCTCGGCCTGCTGGCGCCTTGCATGGTGGCCTTCACCGTGGCGCGGCGCGGTCTGCGGCGCGCACTGCTCGTGGCTGCCGTCCTGGCGCTGGGCGTAGTGGCCACCACCTTGTCCACTGCGTTGAGCTTCGGCCCGACCAACGCGCTGGCCTGGGTGACGCCGCAAACGCTGCCGGCGTTGACGGCGGGTACGTTGCTGGCTGCGGGGTGTGCGCTGCTCGAAACGCGTGCGGCGGCCGGCCTCGGCCTGGCGGTGCTGGGCGCGCTGGTCGTTCTGGTCAGCCAGGCACCGGTCGACCCGTATTTCGCCGACAGCCTGCAGAACTGGGAGCAGGGCCGCTTCATCCGCTTCCATGGCCTGGCGCTGTGGATCGGCTGGCTGTGGCCCTATGTCGCCATGGTCTGGCTGCTCGGCCGCCTGGGCCGGGGCAGCCCGGACTGAGGGGTCTTGACGACGGGCCGGCCGGCGCCGCTGCCTACAATTCGCGGCTTCGGCCCTTGGCACGGCCACGTGCCAGAAAGACGCCCTTGAGCTACTACAAGCACCACATCTTCTTCTGCATCAATCAACGCGACAACGGCGAGGCCTGCTGCTCGCAGCACGACCCTCAGGCGGCACTGGATCGCTGCAAGTCGCGCGTCAAGGCGGCCGGCCTGGCCGGGCCGGGGGGGGTGCGCGTCAACAAGGCCGGCTGCCTGGACCGCTGCGCCGGCGGCCCGGTGGCCGTGGTCTATCCCGAAGCCGTCTGGTACACCTATGTGGACCAGCAGGACATCGACGAGATCGTCGACTCGCATCTGAAGAACGGCCAGGTGGTCGACCGGCTGTTGATGGCGCCGGAGGTGGGGCGCTGAACGCCGCGCATGAACGCGCACACGCAACGCCGGTCCATCGACGGCCCCTGCGGGGCGATCGAATGTGCCATCGACTCACCGGCCGGCACGCCGCGCGGCGTGGCAGTGGTCTGTCATCCGCACCCCCAGCATGGCGGCACGATGGACAACAAGGTGGTGCAGACGCTGGCGCGGGCCTTCAACCAAGTGGGCCATACGGCCGTGCGCTTCAATTTCCGCGGCGTCGGCGGCTCGGCGGGCGCCTGGGCGCACGGCCCGGGCGAGGTCGACGACGCGCTGGCGGTGATCGCCGCGCTGCGCGCGCCCGATCTTCCCCTGGTGCTGGCTGGCTTTTCCTTCGGGGCCTACGTGGCCTGCCAGGCTGCCGCGCAGCTGGCGGCGGCTGGCGGTGCGGTGCAGCGCCTGGTGCTGGTAGGCCCGGCAGCCAGCCGTTTCGACATGCTGGCCGTGCCGCATGGCACGCTGGTGATCCATGGCGAGGCCGACGACGTGGTGCCGCTGGCGGCGGTGCTCGACTGGGCGAGGCCGCAGTCGCTGCCGGTGACGGTGATTCCCGGTGCCGGCCACTTCTTCCATGGGCAGCTGCCGCTGCTCAAATCGCTGGTGGTGGGCGCCTGGCACAGCCGGTGAGCTTGCCTTGTTTGCATTGTGTAAGCTCTCGATGAAACGACTTCTCGCGTTCTGCCTGGCTGCGGCCACCGCCCTTTCCACCTTTGCCCAGACGCCGCAGCCCCCCGAGATTGCGGCGCGCAGCTACATCCTGCTCGACCTGAACAGCCAGCAGGTACTGGCCGAGCGCGAGGCCGACGCGCGGGCCGACCCGGCCTCGCTGACCAAGCTAATGACCGCCTATCTGGTGTTCGCTGCCGTTCGCGACAAGAAGCTCAGCCTGGAGCAGACGCTGCCGGTGTCGCAGCGCGCCTGGGCCGAGCGCAAGGGTGGGGGCTCGCTGATGTTCATCGACACGACGATGACGCCCAAGGTCGATGACCTGCTCAAGGGCATGATCGTGCAAAGCGGCAACGACGCCTCGGTCGTGCTGGCCGAGGCGGTGGGCGGCTCGCTGGAGGTCTTCGTTGGCATGATGAACAAGCAGGCCCAGGCCTGGGGCCTGAAGAACACGCAGTTCCGAAACGTCACCGGATTGAGTGAGTCGGGCCATCATGCATCGGCGCGCGACGTGGCCACCATTGCGGCGAAGATCATCACCGACTTCCCCGACTTCTATGCCCTGTATTCGCTGCGCCAGTTCACCTACAACCGCATCAAGCAGGACAACCGCAATCTGCTGCTCGGCCGCGACCCGACGGTCGACGGCATGAAGACCGGCTACACCGACGCCGCCGGCTATTGCCTGGTGGCCAGTGCGGTGCGCGAGATGCCCAACGGCAAGCGCAGGCTGGTCAGCGTGGTGCTGGGCACGGCCTCGCGCGAGGCCCGCGCCGGCGAAAGCCAGAAGCTGTTGAACTGGGGCTTCCAGGCCTGGGACGCGATCCGGCTGTTCGAGGCCGGCAAGGCTATCGCCACCGTGCCGGTGTGGAAGGGAAAATCCGCCGAGGCGCAGCTCGGTGCGCCCGGCGCGCTGTTCGTCAGCGTGCCCAAGGGCGAGGGCGACAAGCTGAAGACGCAGATCGAGCGCACCGATCCGCTGCTCGCGCCGCTGACACAGGGCCAGCAGGTCGGTCAGATCAAGGTCAGCACGGCCGGTGGCACGCCCGTGGCCAGCGTGCCGCTGGTGGTGCTGCAGCCGGTGGAACTGGCCGGCATCGTCAGCCGAACCTGGGACGCGTTGCGCCTTTGGATCAAGTAAGCTGGGTGCGAACTGCGAGGAACACCGCCATGTCCCACCCTCTGCCCGAAACCCCCTGCTACCTGAACGGCGAGTACACCCGTGTGTGCGACGCCAAGGTGTCGGTGCTGGACCGTGGCTTCATCTTCGGCGACGGCATCTACGAGGTGGTGCCTGTGTACGGCCAGCGCCTGTTCCGCTTTGACGAGCACATGGCGCGGCTGCAGCGCGGACTCGGCAAGGTCCGCATCGACAACCCGCACGACCGCGAAGGCTGGCTGCAGCGCTGCCGGCACCTGGTGCAGGCGCTGGCCGGGCAGACGGGCGCACAGGACCAGCTGGTCTACATCCAGGTGACACGCGGCGTGGCACCGCGCGACCACGTGATGCCGCAGCACATCACGCCCACCGTGTTCATGATGGTCACGCCGATGAAGCCGCCCACGGCCGAACAGCGTCACCACGGCGTGGCCTGTGTGACGGCGCGCGATTTCCGCTGGGAACGCGGCGACATCAAGAGCATCTCCCTGCTGGGCAATGTGCTGGCGCGTCAGATCTCGGCCGACCACGGCGCACTGGAAACCGTGATGTTCCGTGATGGCTTCCTGACCGAGGCTGCGGCCAGCAACGTGTGGGTGGTGCACGAGGGCGCGCTGCTCGGTCCGCCGAAGAGCGAACATGTGCTGGAAGGCATCCGCTTCGACCTGTTGCGCGAACTGTGCGAGGAGGTCGGCATCGCCTACAACCTGCGCCCCATCCCCGAGGCCGATGTGCGCAGCGCCGACGAGTTGCTGCTCAGCTCGGCCACCAAGGAGGTGCTGGCGGTGACCCACCTGGATGGCGAGGCGGTCGGCCATGGCGCGCTGCGCGGCAAGGTCGGCCCGGTCTATGCGCGGCTGTACGAGGCCTACCAGCGCGCCAAGACGCTGCAGTCGATCTGAACAGTCTGCCCACCCCGTGGCCACGCCCGAACCGCCGTCGCTGATCGAGTACCCGAGCCGGTTTCCCGTCAAGGTGATGGGTGCCAACGAGCCGGGCTTCGAGCAGGCGATGGTCGACATCGCGCTGCAGTTCGACCCGGCCTACGAGCGCGCCACGCTACAGGTGCGGCCGAGCAGGGGCGGCAAGTACCTGGGCCTGACCCTGGACATCACCGCCACCTCGCGCGAGCAGCTCGACGCGCTGTACCGCGCGCTGTCGTCGCACCCGATGGTCAAGGTGGTGCTGTAGTGCGGGTGAACGTACTGGGTCGACGCGGCTACGTCGGAATTGAAGACGAGATGCGCCGTTTCACCGCGGGTCGCGGTCCGGACACCGAGGACGAACTCTGGTTGGTGGAGCACGACCCGGTCTTCACCCAGGGTGTGGCCGGCCGGCCGCAGCATGTGCTGCACTCCGGCGACATCCCTGTGGTGCTGACACAACGCGGCGGGCAGGTCACCTACCACGGTCCAGGTCAGGTGGTGGCCTATCCACTGGTCGACCTGCGCCGTCTTCGCATCTACGTGAAGGAATATGTCTTCCGTCTGGAACAGGCGTTGCTCAGGGTGTTGGAAGAGCACGGTGTGACCGGCCACCGCGTGGCCGGCGCACCGGGAATCTACGTGCGGCTCGATGACCCCTTCGGCCATGCGGCGCTGGCCGGCCCGGCACCGCCGGGCGACCCCTTCCGCGGTCTGGGCAAGATTGCCGCACTTGGCATCAAGGTGAGCAATCACTGCACCTATCACGGGCTGGCGCTCAACGTGGCCATGGACCTGAGCCCCTTCGAGCGCATCGACCCGTGCGGCTATGCGGGGTTGCGCGCTGTCGATCTGGCTACACTGGGCGTGCACACGGACTGGGCGACGGTGGCGCGGCAACTGGGCCAGCGCCTGAGCGCCCAGTTGACCTTCTGAGCGCCCATGTCCACACCCGACGCCCCTTCAGATGCGACCGCCAGCGTCGGCTACGACGCCAGCGCCAAGCAGAAATCTCAAGCCAAGACCTCGCGAATTCCCATCAAGGTAGTGGCCGCGCCGGCCCTGAAGAAGCCGGACTGGATCCGCGTCAAGGCGGGCAGCCCGAGCACGCGCTTCTACGAGATCAAGTCGATCCTGCGCGAGCACCGGCTGCATACGGTGTGCGAAGAAGCGTCATGCCCGAACATCGGCGAATGCTTCGGCAAGGGCACGGCGACCTTCATGATCATGGGCGACAAGTGCACCCGGCGCTGCCCCTTCTGCGACGTGGGCCATGGCCGCCCCGATCCGCTGGACGCCGACGAACCGCTGAACATGGCGCGCACCATTGCCGCGCTGAAGCTGAAGTACGTGGTCATCACCAGTGTCGACCGCGACGATCTGCGCGACGGCGGCGCCGCGCATTTCGTCGAATGCATCCAGCGGGTACGCGAACTGTCGCCCGCTACGCGCATCGAGATCCTGACGCCCGATTTCCGCGGCCGCATGGACCGTGCGCTGGACATCCTGAGGGCTGCGCCGCCCGACGTGATGAACCACAACCTGGAAACCGTGCCGCGTCTGTACAAACAGGCGCGGCCGGGTTCGGACTACGCCTTCAGCCTGAACCTGCTCAAGCGCTTCAAGCAGGCGGTGCCTGGCGTTCCGACGAAGAGCGGGCTGATGGTGGGCCTGGGTGAAACGGACGAGGAGATCCTGCAGGTGATGCGGGAGATGCGAGAGCACGGCATCGACATGCTGACCATCGGTCAATACCTCGCGCCCAGCGGCCACCACCTGCCTGTGCTGCGCTACGTGCACCCTGACACCTTTCGCATGTTCGAGGCCGAGGCGGCGAAGATGGGCTTCACCCACGCGGCCGTCGGCGCGCTGGTGCGCTCCAGCTACCACGCCGACCAGCAGGCCCATGCCGCCGGCGTGGCCGACGCCATTGCCTGAAGCCTTGTTCAGCCCTGCGCCAAGAGGGTGTCGATGCGCGCCGCCAGGGCATTGAAATCCTGGGCCCCGGTGTAGCGCTCGACGATGCGGGTGCGCCGGTCGATAAGCAGCGTGGTCGGTGTCATGCGCACGTCGTCGAAAGCGCGTGCGATGGCGCCGGTGTTGTCGATGGCCACGCCGAAGGGCAGACTGCCGTACCTGGGCGAAGTGCATCACCCGCGCCGGCGGGTCGTGGGCCATGGCCACGGCCAGGGTGTCGTAGCCGTGAGCGGCAAAACGACGATGCAGACCGACGATCTGCGGCATCTCGCGCACGCAGACGACACAGGTGGTGGCCCAGAAGTTGACCAGCATGACCTTGCCCGACCACTGCCCGGTGCGGCCCACGGAGCCGTCGAGCAGCGTGTAGTCCACGGTCGGCGTGGCCCGCTGTGCGCCACAGCCCGGCAGGGCCAGGGCCAGGGCCAGGGCCAAGCGCGCAGCCACGCTCAGGCCGAAGTGTCTGCGTTGAAGGCAAGGCGCGATGTCGAGGGCCATGCCCTCTATTCTGTCAGCCGCCCTTGGACAACTCGAACATCAGCGCGCTGGGCAGCGCGCTGGCAATGACGTCGCGGCCGATGCGCGAGGTGCGCTGACCGCCTATGTCGCTGACCTCCAGCTCTCGGCCCTGTTCGGCAATCTCGATGAAGGCCAGCGCTGGTACCTCGCGGCTCCATTCGCTGCGCAGCTTGCGGAAGTTCTCAACGGCCAGCGCCGACTCGAAGATGATGGCGTGCGGCAGGCCGCCTTCGCAGAACTGCCGGGCCTCGTCGATCGAAGCCACGTAGTCGACCATCAGTCCCATCGAGCGCAGGGTGTCGCGCACGCCATTGCGTGTCTCGCGTCGGCTGGTGATGATCAGCACATGGCGGCCGACCATCGGTTGCGAGTTCGGGCCGGCGATGCCGGGTTCGTCGAATTCCAGCGCAGACAGCGTGGCCACGCCGTCGTCCACCGTTCGGGGAAACTCCAGCGTCAGCTGGGTGTCGCCACCCTTGTCCTCACGCTGCACCATCAGCCCGAGCGTCTGCGACAGCCGGATCAGCAACTGCCAGGGCACGGTTTCCAGCCGCTTCGCTGGTGGCAGCGGCTGCGTGGCGGGCAGTTCGTCGGCCGGGATGTAGGCAAAGGCGCATGCCAGCCGCGCATGCACCGGCCAAGTCTTGACATCGATGCGGAATTCGATGTGCGAACGGGCATGCTCGAAGCTCCAGTCGAGCACCGCCTGCAACAGGGCCGACCACATCGATGCGTCGATGTAGACCTCTGCCGGCTTCAAGTCCTGGCGAAGGTCGATGCCACGCGAGGCCGTTTCGCGGCTGCGCTGGACCAGCGCGTCGCGCAGCGTCTGTGTCAGGTTCAGCCGCTCCGGGGTCTGGCGCACCCGGCCCGAGGCAAAGCGGCTGATCTGCTGCGCGCTCAGGCCGATGCGCCGCGCAGTCTCGATTTCGTCGCGAAGTCCACGCAGACCGGCCCGGTCGATGCGGCCGGTGGTGGCAAATGCGTTGACACGCTCGAGCGCCGAGGTCATCGGCGCCGCAACCTCTCGGCCCAGTTGGCCGACCAACTCCCTGAAGCCGTCGGCATGGCCCGGCTCGGTCGCGAACTTGGGCTTGCCCGATGCCGCGCCTGGGGCCGAGGGTAGATCGACTAGGTCCATGAAAAGTACTCCTCGAATCGTCGTGTGGCCTGGACGCGGGCCGCAGCCAGCATTCTTCGCTCGCCACCAGTTGGTAGACCGCAGTGTGAACGTCCCAGTCCGGGCTGCCAGCCCGCGATTGCGGGGTCGCCGCCGCCTGCCAGGGGCAGGCCGGCAATTGTTCACGCTGCTGCGCCCCCACTGGCCCGCTCGATAATCGCAGGCCCATGAATCGATTCGCGTGCATTCCGGCCCTGGCCGGCGCCCTGATGCTGGCCTGTGCGCCGGCCCTTGATTGGCGCGAGGTACGTCCGGCCGGCAGCGGCATCGCGCTGTTGATGCCGTGCAAGCCCGACAGCCATGCGCGGCAGGTCAGGTTGGGGCCGGATACCGTGCGCCTGGAGCTGCATGCCTGCAGCGCGGCTGGTGCCACGTGGGCCGTGGCCTTTGCTGACTTGGGCGATCCGGCCCGCGTCGGACCAGCACTGCTGGAACTGCGCTCGGCGGCCGCCAGGAACCTGACCGCGGCCGAGCCGCAGCCGCTTCCGCTCAAGGTGGAGGGCGCAACGCCCAACCCGGCAAGCCAGCGTGCGCAGTGGCTCGGGCGCATGCCGGATGGCCGTGCGGTCACCGAACAGGTGGCGGTCTTCGCCAAGGGCACGCGGATCTATCAGGCGATTGCTCTGGGCGACAAGCTCGACGCCGAGGCCGCCGATAGCTTCTTCGCCAGCCTGCGCCTTGGGTCATGACGGCGCTCGCGGCGTCAGCGTCTCGCCCGGCGGTGGCCATCGTGCTGTCGTTTGCGTTCGCCTATTTCCTGTCGGCGCTGCTGCGCGCTGTCACCGCCACGCTGGCGCCTGTGTTCAGCGCGGAACTGAGCCTGCAACCGGCCGACCTCGGCCTGCTGGCCGGTGCCTACTTCCTGGGGTTCGCTTCGCTGCAACTGCCGCTGGGCCGCGCACTGGACCGCTTCGGACCGCGCCGTGTGCAAATGGTGCTGCTGAGTCTGGCGGTCGTCGGCTGCGCGGCCTTCTCGCAGGCGCGAGGGCTGATGTCGCTGAGCGCGGCGCGACTGTTGATCGGCATGGGCGTCGCCGCCTGCCTGATGGCGCCCTTGACCTGCTACCGCCACATCTTCGATGCCAGCACGCAGCTGCGCCTGAATTCATGGATGCTGATGACCGGCTCGCTGGGCATGCTGGCATCGACGCTGCCGGTGCAGATGGTGCTGCCCTACTCGGGCTGGCGAGGACTGTTCCTCGGCCTTGCTGCCCTGATGCTGATGGCGTTGCTGCTGATCGGCGCGTTCGCGCCCAAGTCCGTCTCAGCGACTGGCGTACAGGCCGGCGGCCGGTATCGCGACATCATGCGCCATCCGATGTTCTTGGCTCTGGCGCCGCTGGCCTTCTTCAGCTACGGCGGGCTGATCGCGGTGCAGTCACTGTGGGCTGGCCCGTGGCTGACGCAGGTGTCCGGTCGCAGCGCTGCACAGGCAGCAGAGGGGTTGTTTGCCATCAACCTGAGCATGCTGGTTGCCTTCTTGGCGTGGGGCATGGTCATGCCACGCCTGGCGCGTGCAGGAGTGCATGCCCGGCAACTGATCACATGGGGCCTGCCATCGAGTATGGGGGTACTGGCCTGGATCGTCGCACTGGGGCCTGCGGCAGGCGCGTGGCACTGGGCGCTGTGGTGCGTGCTGTCGACTTGCGTGTCGCTGAGCCAGCCAGCTGTCGGCCAAGCCTTCCCGCCGGCCTGGGCCGGCCGCGCGCTGTCAGCCTACAACCTGCTGATCTTCGGCGGCGTGTTCTGCCTGCAATGGGGCATCGGCCTGATGATCGATGCGTTGGGCGGTCTGGGGTGGACGCGCGTGGCGTCATTCCAGGGGGCGCTGGGCCTGTTCGCGCTGTGCTGCACGCTGGCGCAGGCATGGTTCCTGTGGCGGCAGCGGCGTATGGTCATAATGCCCGCCGAATCGGCACACAGATGACCACCGTTCTCATCATTGCGCATGCGCCGCTGGCCTCGGCCCTGAGAGCGGTGGCTCAACATGCCTATCCGGACTGCGCGGCCGATGTGCAGGCGCTGGACGTGACACGCGACGCAAGTGCAGAGCAGGTCGAGGCCGATGCCAGGGCAATGATTGCGGACAGGGCCGAAGCCGAGACGCTGGTCTTTACCGATGTGTTCGGCGCCACGCCTTGCCGAGGCGCGGCGCTCCTGTTGGGCAACCCGCGCGTGCGTGTGGTGGCAGGCGTGAACGTGCCGATGCTGTGGCGAACCCTGTGCTATGGCACCCAGGAGCCGCTGGACGCCCTGGTGGCGCGTGCGGTGGCTGGAGCCACCCAAGGCGTGATGCCGGTCACCGCGTCGCCGCCGCAGAACCAGACACTCAGGGCTGCATCCAATGATCAAGCGGGTCGTCACGATCAGTAACAAGCTGGGGCTGCATGCGCGGGCCTCCGCCAAGCTCACCAAGCTGGCCGGCGGCTTTGCCTGCGACGTTTACCTGTCTCGCAACGGCCGCCGAGTCAACGCGAAGAGCATCATGGGCGTGATGATGCTGGCCGCCGGCCTGGGCGCCGAGGTGGAGATCGAGACCGAGGGTGAGGACGAACAGGCAGCGATGAACGGCATCATCGCCTTGATCGACGACAAGTTCGGCGAAGGTCAGTAGTCGGTCGGCGGTTGTGGCCGCCGCGACAGCGGTGCGCAGGGCGCGAGATTCGCAGGGCGCTGCGCTACAGTGCAACGCATGAGCATCCAGTTCTTCGGCATGCCGGTGTCGCGCGGCGTGGCCATCGGCCGCGCGGTGCTGGTGGCGTCCAGCCGTGTCGACGTGGCGCACTACTTCATCGCACGCGAGCATGTCGAAGAGGAGGTGGACCGCCTTCGCCAAGCGCGCGACACGGTTGCCGCAGAATTGAGTGCGCTACAGCGTGACCTGCCTGAGGACGCGCCTGCGGAGTTGTCGGCGTTGCTCGACGTCCATCTGATGCTGTTGCATGACGACACGCTCACCGGCGCCGCGAAGAGCTGGGTCGTCGACCGACACTACAACGCCGAATGGGCGCTGTCCGCCCAACTGGAGGTGCTGGCGCGGCAGTTCGACGAGATGGAGGACGACTATCTGCGCGAGCGCAAGGCCGACCTGGAGCAGGTGGTCGAGCGCATGCTGCAGGCAATGTCGCGCGACCCGTCGGCGACCGACCATGCAGAACACGCTGCCGAAGTGAACCCGCGCGACTTCGCCGGCGAAGATCCACTGGTGCTCGTGGCCAACGACGTGGCGCCGGCGGACATGATGCGCTTCAAGCGAAGCGTGTTTACCGGTTTCATTACCGACGTGGGCGGGCGTACCTCGCACACGGCGATCGTCGCGCGCAGCATGGACATTCCGGCCGTTGTCGGCGCACGCGAGGCCAGTCGGCTGATACGGCCGGACGATTGGGTGGTCATTGACGGCGATGCGGGGATCGTGATCGTCGACCCGTCGCCGATCGTGCTGGAGGAATACCGCTTCCGCCAACGACAGAGCGAACTGGAGCGTGCGCGGTTGCACCGCCTGCGCCACACCCCGTCAGTCACGCTCGACGGGCAGCCTGTGGAACTCCTGGCCAACATTGAGCAGCCTAGTGATGCGGCGGGCGCGGTCGATGCAGGTGCTGTCGGCGTCGGGCTGTTCCGCAGCGAATTCCTGTTCATGAACCGCGGAGATGACCTGCCCGGCGAAGATGAACAGTTCGAGGCCTACCGCGATGCGGTTGTGGCCATGAAGGGCCTGCCTGTGACGATTCGCACCGTTGACATCGGAGCTGACAAGCCGTTGGAGCGCATGACGGTGCAGGAACTGCGCCACGAACACGTTCTGAACCCTGCGCTGGGCTTGCGAGCCATCCGCTGGAGCCTGTCGGAGCCGGGCATGTTCCGTCAGCAGTTGCGGGCGATCCTGCGTGCCAGTGCCTTTGGCAGGGTGCGCATCCTGATCCCAATGGTCGCCCACCTCAGCGAGGTAAAGATGACGCTCGATGCGCTGGCGCGAGCGCGGCGGCAGCTCGATGAAGCCGGCCATGCTTACTCGCAGGTGGACGTGGGCGCGATGATCGAGGTGCCCGCGGCTGCGCTCAGTCTCGCGCAGTTCTTGCGGTACTTCGACTTCGTGTCTATAGGTACGAACGACCTGATCCAGTACACGCTGGCCATCGACCGTGCAGATGACGCCGTGTCACACCTCTACGACCCATGGCATCCTGCCGTCGTGGGGCTCGTTGCCAGCGTGATCGAACAAGCCAATCTCGCAGGCAAGGGCGTCAGCGTGTGCGGCGAGATGGCCGGTGACCCTGCGTTTACCGAATTGCTGCTGGCAATGGGCCTGCGCAGCTTCTCGATGCACCCTGCACAGATTCCATCGATCAAGCAGCGAATTCTGCGCGCGGACACCCGGCGCCTGTCGGGCGCTCTGCGGCGCATCCTGGCTGCAGACAACCCCCAGCTCGAGTCAGCGCGCGCCTTCGCCGGTGCACCAACCTAAGCAAACTCACTGAATTTTCGGCGGGCTTGCCAGGTTGGGAGATCGTGCTATAGTCATAGGCTGCGCTTGAGAGAGCCTGTCACCGACCAAACGCAATGCGATTTGCCGGATCAGATTCAAAAAAAGCTCGGGGGAGGTTGACAGGGCATCAAAAGCAAGTCATAATTCCATCTCTTTGTTGCTGACGAAACTTCAACGGCGCAAGGACTGCTCTTTAACAACATACAGCCGATAAGCGTGGGCGTTTGAAGGCGAGTGCCAAGAGACTTGTGAGCAATCGCAAGACTCGAGGTCTCATGACCTTAAACGCTCATAGAAGTGAAGTTCACTTCAATTCTTTGAGCAAAATTCAAGATCGAACTGAAGAGTTTGATCCTGGCTCAGATTGAACGCTGGCGGCATGCCTTACACATGCAAGTCGAACGGTAACGCGGGGCAACCTGGCGACGAGTGGCGAACGGGTGAGTAATGCATCGGAACGTGCCCAGTAGTGGGGGATAGCCCGGCGAAAGCCGGATTAATACCGCATACGACCTAAGGGTGAAAGCGGGGGATCGCAAGACCTCGCGCTATTGGAGCGGCCGATGTCAGATTAGGTAGTTGGTGAGGTAAAGGCTCACCAAGCCTTCGATCTGTAGCTGGTCTGAGAGGACGACCAGCCACACTGGGACTGAGACACGGCCCAGACTCCTACGGGAGGCAGCAGTGGGGAATTTTGGACAATGGGCGCAAGCCTGATCCAGCCATGCCGCGTGCGGGAAGAAGGCCTTCGGGTTGTAAACCGCTTTTGTCAGGGAAGAAACGCTCCGGGCCAATACCCTGGGGTAATGACGGTACCTGAAGAATAAGCACCGGCTAACTACGTGCCAGCAGCCGCGGTAATACGTAGGGTGCAAGCGTTAATCGGAATTACTGGGCGTAAAGCGTGCGCAGGCGGTTATGCAAGACAGATGTGAAATCCCCGGGCTTAACCTGGGAACTGCATTTGTGACTGCATAGCTAGAGTGCGGCAGAGGGGGATGGAATTCCGCGTGTAGCAGTGAAATGCGTAGATATGCGGAGGAACACCGATGGCGAAGGCAATCCCCTGGGCCTGCACTGACGCTCATGCACGAAAGCGTGGGGAGCAAACAGGATTAGATACCCTGGTAGTCCACGCCCTAAACGATGTCAACTGGTTGTTGGAAGGGTTCCCTTTCAGTAACGAAGCTAACGCGTGAAGTTGACCGCCTGGGGAGTACGGCCGCAAGGTTGAAACTCAAAGGAATTGACGGGGACCCGCACAAGCGGTGGATGATGTGGTTTAATTCGATGCAACGCGAAAAACCTTACCTACCCTTGACATGTCTGGAATTTCGCAGAGATGTGAAAGTGCTCGAAAGAGAACCAGAACACAGGTGCTGCATGGCCGTCGTCAGCTCGTGTCGTGAGATGTTGGGTTAAGTCCCGCAACGAGCGCAACCCTTGTCATTAGTTGCTACGAAAGGGCACTCTAATGAGACTGCCGGTGACAAACCGGAGGAAGGTGGGGATGACGTCAGGTCCTCATGGCCCTTATGGGTAGGGCTACACACGTCATACAATGGCCGGTACAGAGGGCTGCCAACCCGCGAGGGGGAGCTAATCCCAGAAAACCGGTCGTAGTCCGGATCGCAGTCTGCAACTCGACTGCGTGAAGTCGGAATCGCTAGTAATCGCGGATCAGCTTGCCGCGGTGAATACGTTCCCGGGTCTTGTACACACCGCCCGTCACACCATGGGAGCGGGTTCTGCCAGAAGTAGTTAGCCTAACCGCAAGGAGGGCGATTACCACGGCAGGGTTCGTGACTGGGGTGAAGTCGTAACAAGGTAGCCGTATCGGAAGGTGCGGCTGGATCACCTCCTTTCTGGAAAATGCACTCAAGTTTGGGCGCCCACACTTATCGGCTGTTGTTGACGACAGATCTACCCGGGCGTGAGGGTCTGTAGCTCAGTCGGTTAGAGCACCGTCTTGATAAGGCGGGGGTCGTTGGTTCGAATCCAACCAGACCCACCATCACATATTGGGGGTGTAGCTCAGCTGGGAGAGCACCTGCTTTGCAAGCAGGGGGTCATCGGTTCGATCCCGTTCACCTCCACCAATCCAAATTTCAGCGCACTCGTCAGCAGGTTTACCGCCTGCTGACGAGTCCGCTCGAAAGATCGGCTGTCGTTCTTTAACAATCCATAGAGTCGAATCAGCGTTGCTGGCGGAAAGCACTTCGGTGCACCGTGCCGCCAGCAACCAATGATTGCGTCAACAGACTTCAACTCATTCAGAGATTGAAGATCGGCATAACGCGAATTACTCATAGATAGACGGTCATTGACACGCGCTTGGCAACAGGCGTCAAAGTTATAGGGTCAAGTGACTAAGTGCATGTGGTGGATGCCTTGGCGATTACAGGCGACGAAGGACGTGATAGCCTGCGATAAGCTTCGGGGAGCTGGCAAATTAGCTTTGATCCGGAGATTTCCGAATGGGGAAACCCACCGAAAGGTATCGCATACTGAATACATAGGTGTGCGAGGCGAACCGGGTGAACTGAAACATCTCAGTAGCTCGAGGAAAAGACATCAACCGAGATTCCGAAAGTAGTGGCGAGCGAAATCGGAAGAGCCTGCACGTTTTAGCATTCGACTTATCGAAACAGTCTGGAAAGGCTGGCCACAGAGGGTGATAGCCCCGTACGGAAAAAGTCGGCTGTGGAACTGGGCGTGCGACAAGTAGGGCGGGACACGTGAAATCCTGTCTGAACATGGGGGGACCATCCTCCAAGGCTAAATACTCGTAATCGACCGATAGTGAACTAGTACCGTGAGGGAAAGGCGAAAAGAACCCCGGGAGGGGAGTGAAATAGATCCTGAAACCGCATGCATACAAAAAGTCGGAGCCCGCAAGGGTGACGGCGTACCTTTTGTATAATGGGTCAGCGACTTACATTCAGTGGCAAGCTTAACCGAATAGGGAAGGCGCAGGGAAACCGAGTCCGAATAGGGCGTTCAGTCGCTGGGTGTAGACCCGAAACCAAGTGATCTATCCATGGCCAGGATGAAGGTACCGTAACAGGTGCTGGAGGTCCGAACCGACTAGTGTTGCAAAACTAGCGGATGAGCTGTGGATAGGGGTGAAAGGCTAAACAAACTTGGAGATAGCTGGTTCTCTCCGAAAACTATTTAGGTAGTGCCTCAAGTATTACCATCGGGGGTAGAGCACTGTTATGGCTAGGGGGTCATGGCGACTTACCAAACCATTGCAAACTCCGAATACCGATGAGTACAGCTTGGGAGACAGAGCACCGGGTGCTAACGTCCGGACTCAAGAGGGAAACAACCCAGACCGCCAGCTAAGGTCCCTAAAATTGGCTAAGTGGGAAACGAAGTGGGAAGGCTAAAACAGTCAGGATGTTGGCTTAGAAGCAGCCATCATTTAAAGAAAGCGTAATAGCTCACTGATCGAGTCGTCCTGCGCGGAAGATGTAACGGGGCTAAGCCAGTTACCGAAGCTGCGGATTTGCACGCAAGTGCAAGTGGTAGGAGAGCGTTCTGTACGCCTGTGAAGGTGGATCGTGAGGTCTGCTGGAGGTATCAGAAGTGCGAATGCTGACATGAGTAGCGTTAAAGGGGGTGAAAAGCCCCCTCGCCGAAAGCGCAAGGTTTCCTACGCAACGTTCATCGGCGTAGGGTGAGTCGGCCCCTAAGGCGAGGCAGAGATGCGTAGCTGATGGGAAACAGGTCAATATTCCTGTACCGATGTGTAGTGCGATGTGGGGACGGAGAAGGTTAGCTCGGCCGGGTGTTGGATATCCCGGTTCAAGCCTGTAGTCGTGCCTGGTAGGCAAATCCGCCGGGCTTAGATGAGGGGTGATAACGAGGAAGCTTGCTTCCGAAGTGAGTGATACCCTGCTTCCAGGAAAAGCCACTAAGCTTCAGCTACACACGACCGTACCGCAAACCGACACTGGTGCGCGAGATGAGTATTCTAAGGCGCTTGAGAGAACTCTGGAGAAGGAACTCGGCAAATTGACACCGTAACTTCGGAAGAAGGTGTGCCCCCGGTAGGTGATGTCGTACAGACGGAGCCCAAAGGGGTCGCAGAGAATAGGTGGCTGCGACTGTTTATTAAAAACACAGCACTCTGCAAAGACGAAAGTCGACGTATAGGGTGTGACGCCTGCCCGGTGCTGGAAGATTAAATGATGGGGTGCAAGCTCTTGATTGAAGTCCCAGTAAACGGCGGCCGTAACTATAACGGTCCTAAGGTAGCGAAATTCCTTGTCGGGTAAGTTCCGACCTGCACGAATGGCGTAACGATGGCCACGCTGTCTCCTCCAGAGACTCAGCGAAGTTGAAATGTTTGTGATGATGCAATCTCCCCGCGGAAAGACGGAAAGACCCCATGAACCTTTACTGTAGCTTTACATTGGACTTTGAACAGATCTGTGTAGGATAGGTGGGAGGCTTTGAAGCGGTGCCGCTAGGTGTCGTGGAGCCAACGTTGAAATACCACCCTGGTGTGTTTGAGGTTCTAACCTTGGCCCGTGATCCGGGTTGGGGACAGTGTATGGTGGGCAGTTTGACTGGGGCGGTCTCCTCCCAAAGTGTAACGGAGGAGTTCGAAGGTACGCTAAATACGGTCGGAAATCGTGTTGATAGTGCATTGGCATAAGCGTGCTTGACTGCGAGACTGACAAGTCGAGCAGGTACGAAAGTAGGACAAAGTGATCCGGTGGTTCTGTATGGAAGGGCCATCGCTCAACGGATAAAAGGTACTCTGGGGATAACAGGCTGATACCGCCCAAGAGTTCATATCGACGGCGGTGTTTGGCACCTCGATGTCGGCTCATCTCATCCTGGGGCTGTAGCCGGTCCCAAGGGTATGGCTGTTCGCCATTTAAAGAGGTACGTGAGCTGGGTTTAAAACGTCGTGAGACAGTTTGGTCCCTATCTTCCGTGGGCGCTGCAAGATTGAGAGAGCCTGCTCCTAGTACGAGAGGACCGGAGTGGACGCACCTCTGGTGTATCGGTTGTCACGCCAGTGGCATTGCCGAGTAGCTAAGTGCGGAAGAGATAACCGCTGAAAGCATCTAAGCGGGAAACTCGTCTCAAGATGAGTCTTGCCGGGGCCTTGAGCCCCCTGAAGAGTCGTTCGAGACCAGGACGTTGATAGGTCGGGTGTGGAAGCGCAGTAATGCGTTGAGCTAACCGATACTAATTGCTCGTGAGGCTTGACCCTATAACTTTGACATGTAGTTAGTGCGGGTTATGCCAGTTGAACGCAATCTGCTGATTTGATTCTATGAATTAGTTGCTACGCCAGATTGGCGGGGCAACAGCCAGTCAAGCCTGATGACCATAGCGAGGTGGTCCCACTCCTTCCCATCCCGAACAGGACAGTGAAACGCCTCAGCGCCGATGATAGTGCGGGTTCCCGTGTGAAAGTAGGACATTGTCAGGCTAATAATAAGCGAAGGCCCGGTTCAGTAATGAACCGGGCCTTTTGCCATTGCTGGTTCAAAGCGTCTACATGCTGCGCCGATATTGCCCACCGACCTCGAACAGCGCGTTGGTGATTTGCCCGAGCGAGCAGCAACGCACCGCATCCACCAGAACCTCGAACACATTGCGGTTGTCGATCACGGCGGTCTGAAGCTTCTGCAGCATCGCCTGCGCCTCGCCCGCATGCCGCGCGTGGAAGTCGGCCAGACGCTTCAGCTGCGACTGCTTTTCCTCGTCCGTCGACCGCGCCAGTTCCAGGGTCTGTGCCACAGGCTCTCCGTGCGGACTGCGAAAGGTGTTCACCCCCACAATCGGATATTCGCCGCTGTGCTTGAGCATCTCGTAGTGCATGCTCTCTTCCTGAATCTTGCCGCGCTGGTAGCCCGTCTCCATCGCTCCGAGCACGCCGCCGCGTTCAGCGATCTTTTCAAACTCGGCCAGCACCGCTTCTTCCACCAGTTCAGTCAACTCGTCGACTACAAAAGCGCCCTGGTTGGGGTTCTCGTTCTTGGCCAAGCCCCATTCGCGGTTGATGATCATCTGAATGGCCATTGCGCGGCGCACGCTGTCCTCGGTGGGCGTGGTGATCGCCTCGTCGAAGGCATTGGTGTGCAGGCTGTTGCAGTTGTCGTAGATCGCGATCAGTGCCTGCAGCGTGGTGCGGATGTCGTTGAACTGGATTTCCTGCGCGTGCAGTGAGCGGCCACTCGTCTGCACGTGGTACTTCAACTTCTGGCTGCGTTCGTTGGCTCCGTAGCGGTCCCGCATCGCCGTGGCCCAGATGCGCCGTGCCACGCGGCCCATTACGGTGTATTCCGGGTCCATGCCGTTGCTGAAGAAAAAGCTCAGGTTAGGCGCGAAGTCGTCGATGTGCATTCCGCGGGCTAGGTAGGCCTCGACGAAGGTGAAGCCGTTGCTCAGTGTGAAAGCCAGCTGTGATATCGGGTTGGCCCCGGCTTCGGCGATGTGATAGCCCGAGATGCTGACCGAGTAGAAGTTGCGCACCCGGTGGTGCACGAAGTACTCGGCGATATCGCCCATCACCTTCAGACTGAACTCGGTGGAGAAGATGCAGGTGTTCTGACCCTGGTCTTCCTTCAGGATGTCGGCCTGCACCGTGCCGCGTACGTTCTCCTTGACCCAGGCCGCAATCTTTGCCGCCTCGTCGTCGGTCGGCTGGCGACCGTTGTCTGCGCGGAACTTGTCGATCTTCTGGTCGATGGCGGTGTTCATGAACATCGCCAGGATCGTCGGAGCCGGACCGTTGATGGTCATGCTCACCGAGGTGGCCGGGTTCGTCAGGTCGAAGCCCGAATACAACACCTTCATGTCGTCCAACGTGGCGATCGACACGCCGGAGTTGCCGACCTTGCCGTAGATGTCCGGGCGCAGATCGGGGTCGTTGCCGTACAGCGTGACCGAATCGAAGGCGGTGGACAGGCGCTTGGCCGGCATGCCTTCGCTCAGTAGCTTGAACCGGCGGTTGGTGCGGAAGGCATCGCCCTCGCCGGCGAACATGCGCGTCGGATCTTCGTTCTCGCGTTTGAAGGCGAAGGTGCCGGCGGTGTAGGGGAAGCTGCCGGGCACGTTGTCCAGCAGCAGCCACTTCAGCAGCTCGCCGTGGCACTCGTAGCCGGGGAGAGCCACCTTGCGGATCTTGTTGCCCGACAGGGTGGTGTGGGTCAACGCAGTGCGGATCTCCTTGTCGCGGATCTTCACCACGTACTCGTCGCCGGCGTAGGCCTTCTGCATATCCGGCCACATCGCCAGCAGCTTGCGTGAATGCGCGTCCAGCCGGGCTTCCCGCGTCTGCGCCAGATCGAGCACCGCCTCCACTGCACGGTGCCGCTCGGGCTTGTCGGTCTGCAGCATGGTCGCCGTGGCCCTGAGCTGCTGCAGTTCGCGCGCCATCCGGGCCTGCTCGCGCGCATGGCGCTTGTAGCCGCGCACGGTGTCGGCGATGTCGGCCAAGTAGCGCACGCGTGCGCCAGGCACGATCGGCACCTGGTGAGTGCTGTGCCGGGTATTGACGACTGGCAGCTTGCCTTCGCCCAGCTTCAGTCCCAGCGCGGCCAGCCGCGGCTTCAGAGCCTGGTACAGCGCCGTGACACCATCGTCATTGAAGCGGCTGGCCATCGTGCCGAAGACCGGCATGGTCTCGGGTGGCTGCTTGAAGGCCTCGCGGTTGCGCTGCACCTGCTTGGCCACGTCGCGCAGCGCGTCGGCGGCGCCCTTGCGATCGAACTTGTTGATGGCCACGAATTCGGCGAAGTCGAGCATGTCGATCTTCTCCAGCTGGCTGGCCGCGCCGAACTCCGGCGTCATGACGTAGACCGGCACGTCCACCAGCGGCACGATGGCCGCATCACCCTGGCCGATGCCGGAGGTTTCGACGACGATCAGGTCGAATCCCGCCACCTTGCACGCACACAGCACGTCGGGCAGGGCCTGGCTGATCTCGCTACCGAAGTCGCGGGTGGCCAGACTGCGCATGAAGACGCGTGCGCCATCATCGTCGGCCGCCGCGGCGCGCCACGGGCCTATGGCGTTCATGCGGATGCGGTCGCCGAGCAATGCGCCGCCGCTCTTGCGCCGGCTGGGGTCGATGCTGATGACGGCAATATGCAACCCGTCGTCCTGATCCAGGCGCAGTCTGCGGATGAGTTCGTCGGTCAGGCTGCTCTTGCCGGCGCCGCCCGTGCCGGTGATGCCGACGACAGGCGTGCGCGCCTTCGCGGCCAAGTCCTGCAACTCGGCCTTCAGCCCGGCGGCGACCCGGCCGTTCTCGAGAGCGGTGATCAACTGGGCCAGTGCGCGCCTGGAGGCTGGCCCGTGGATGGCGGACAGGCTCTTCGGTGCATGCACCGACAGGTCGGCGTCGCTCATCATCAGCATCTCGCCGATCATCCCGGCCAGGCCCATGCGCTGGCCGTCCTCGGGGCTGTAGATGCGCGCCACGCCGCTGGACTGCAACTCCTGGATCTCGGTCGGCACGATGACGCCGCCGCCGCCGCCGAAGACCTTGATGTGTGCGCCGCCGCGCTGGCGCAGCAACTCGACCATGTACTTGAAGTACTCGACGTGGCCGCCTTGGTAGCTGCTGATGGCGATGCCCTGCGCGTCCTCCTGCAATGCAGCGGTGACGACTTCGTCGACCGAACGGTTGTGCCCCAGGTGGATGACTTCCGCACCCATGCCCTGCAGGATGCGCCGCATGATGTTGATGGCCGCATCGTGCCCATCGAACAGCGACGCGGCCGTCACAAAGCGCACCTTGTGCTTCGGGCGGTACTCGGCTAGGGCCTTGTATTCGGCGGACAGGTCGGTCATGGCATCGTGGTTCGGAGTTGCAGGAAGGCGGTGCACCCAGGCACCTCGGCGGATTGTCGATCTACGATCATGTCATTGCATGCCGACGTCAAGCTGAACGTGCAGGTCGGTCGGATCATGGTTTTCCCGAGTCTGAACCCAGTAGACGGCCTTGCGGCGCACGTCGGGGCCGATCGCCTGATAGGCTCGCGCCTCTCGAAACCCCGGCCGGCGGCCGCCCAGCATGAGCTTTCTTGCCATTGACATCGGCAACACCCGCCTGAAATGGGCGCAGTACGCGGCTGCCCGGCCGGGCGCGGCCATGCTGGCCCATGGGGCCGTCTTCCTGGAGACCATCGATACGCTGGCCGAGACCGATTGGAAACGCCTGTCCGCGCCGACCAGCATGCTCGGCTGCGTCGTCGCGGGCGATGCCGTGCGCCGCCGCGTCGAAGAGCAGATGGAGTTGTGGGACACCGAACCGCATTGGGTGGTGTCCTCAGCTAGCGAGGCCGGACTGCGCAACGGCTACGACCACCCCAACCGGCTTGGCGCCGACCGCTGGGTGGCGCTGATTGGTGCGCGCGCGAGGCTGCTCGCCTCTGGACCGCCACGTCCGGCACTGGTGGTGATGATCGGCACCGCAGCCACGGTCGATGCGATCGATGCCGAAGGCCGTTTCCTTGGCGGGCTGATCCTGCCCGGCTTCGGCCTCATGCTCAAGGCATTGGAAATGGGCACCGCCGGCTTGAAGTTCCCGACTGGCGAGGTGGTCGACTTTCCCACCAATACGAGTGACGCTTTGATGAGCGGTGGAGCCAATGCCATTGCCGGCGCCATCGAACGCCAGCACCGCAAGTTGCTGGAACGAACCGGCCAGCAGCCGGCGCTGTTCATGACCGGCGGCGCCGCGGTGAAGCTCGCACCGATCACCGACCTTGCCTTCGAGACGGTCGACTCGCTGATCTTCGACGGGCTGCTGCAGATCCAGTCGCGGCGGTTGGCCGGCTGAGCGACGGCGCTACAGGATGTAGCGCGACAGGTCCTCGTTTTTCGCCAGGTCGGACAGGCGCGCGTTGACCAACGCCTCGTCGACACGCACCGTCTGCCCCTGACGGTTGGGAGCGTCAAAGCTGATTTCGTCGAGCAGCCGCTCCATCACGGTGGAAAGGCGCCGAGCGCCGATGTTCTCGGTGCTTTCGTTCACGTCGAACGCAATCTGCGCCAGGCGACGCACACCCTCGGGTGTGATCTCCAGCGTCACGCCCTCGGTGCCCAGCAGCGCCTGGTATTGCTTGACGAGACTGGCATGCGTGCTGGTCAGGATGGCCTCGAAATCGGCCACGCTCAGCGAACCCAGTTCCACGCGGATGGGGAAGCGTCCTTGCAGCTCCGGAATCAGGTCGCTCGGTTTGGCCAGATGGAAGGCTCCCGATGCGACGAACAGAATGTGGTCGGTCTTCACCATGCCGTACTTGGTGTTCACCGAGGTGCCCTCCACCAGCGGCAGCAGGTCGCGCTGCACGCCCTGGCGCGACACATCCGGGCCACCGTGCTCGCTGCGCGAGGCCACCTTGTCGATCTCGTCGATGAAGACGATGCCGTTGTTCTCGGCGTTGGCCAGTGCGGCGGTCTTGATGTCCTCATCGTTCACCAGCTTGCCGGCCTCTTCGTCGACCAGCAGCTTCAATGCGTCGCCGATCTTCAGCTTGCGCGTCTTGCGCTTGCCCTGCCCCAGGTTGGAGAACAGGCCCTTCAACTGTTCGGCCATCTCCTCCATGCCCTGCGGGCCCATGATCTCCAGGGCCGGCCGCGCCTCGGCCAGGTCGACCTCGATCTCGCGGTCGTTCAGTGCGCCTTCGCGCAGCCGCTTGCGCATGACCTGGCGCGCGGTGTTGTCGGGACTTGGTATGGCACTGACGCCGAACTCGGCCCGCGGCGGCGGCACCAGAATATCGAGCACCCGCTCCTCGGCGGCGTCTTCGGCCTGCGCACGCTTGCGCTTCATCTGCTGGTCGCGTTCCTGCTTGACGGCCACTTCCAGCAGATCGCGGATGATGCTGTCCACGTCCTTGCCAACATAGCCGACCTCGGTGAACTTGGTGGCTTCCACCTTGATGAAGGGGGCGTCCGCCAGACGGGCCAGACGTCGTGCGATCTCGGTCTTGCCCACGCCGGTGGGCCCGATCATCAGGATGTTCTTCGGCGTGATCTCGCTGCGCATCGGCTCGGCCACCTGCTGGCGGCGCCAGCGGTTGCGCAGCGCAATGGCCACCGCGCGCTTGGCTGCGGCTTGACCGACGATATGCCGGTCGAGCTCGGAGACGATCTCCTGCGGCGTCATGTGGCTCATTCCAGGATCTCGATGGTATGGCTCTGGTTCGTGTAGATGCAGATGTCGCCAGCGATCTCGAGCGACTTCTTCACCATCTCGGCCGGCACCATCTCGGTGTGCGCCAGCAGCGCGCGGGCTGCCGCCTGCGCATAGGCACCGCCAGAGCCGATGGCGATGATGCCGTGCTCCGGCTCGAGCACGTCACCATTGCCGGTGATGATCAGCGACGCACTGCGGTCGGCCACGGCCAGCATCGCCTCCAGCCGGCGCAACACCCGGTCGGTGCGCCAGTCCTTGGTCAGCTCGATGGCTGCGCGCACCAGATGGCCCTGGTGCTTTTCAAGTTTGGACTCGAAACGCTCGAACAGCGTGAACGCATCGGCAGTGGCCCCTGCAAAGCCGGCCAGCACCTGGTCCCGATAGAGCTTGCGCACCTTGCGCGCGCTGGACTTGACGACGATGTTGCCGAGAGTCACCTGGCCATCGCCCCCCAGGGCCACGGCTTCGCCGCGGCGCACGCTGACGATGGTGGTGCCGTGGAACACGGCCGGTTCGGAAGCATTCATGGCGATGAGCTGGGGTCGCTTCGGCAAAGGACAAGCCCGATTGTCGCCCGCTGCGCCGCCGGCTCAAACCTTGCGCACCTGTACTCGGGCGTGCTCGTTGATGCCCATGGCGCCAAAGAAGAGCGCCACCAGACGGTGGGCGTCGACAAAGTGCACCATGCGCTTCTCGCCGCGCTTGACCAGCACCCAGTTGAGCAGGTCGCCGGCAGCGATGAAGTCGACCCGAATCAGTTTGGCGCAGGACACGTAGACCACCGGCGACCTGCCCAACTGGGAGTTCAGTCGCTCCAGAATCGCGCTGATGTCGCCTACCAGTTGACCCGACAACTCGATGTTCGAGACCTGTGTGCCGCTGACGGTGTCGTCAACGAGGCCGGATTCCAAGAACCCAGTGGACACCTCGCTGACCATCGAAAGCGGCGGAGTCTGCGTGTTCAGGCTGGAGCCGCTGATGCGCACGTTGCAGCGTGTACGTTCCCAGGACGGCGGCGAAACCTCGTAGGTCACGCAATAGTCGATCGCGGCCTCGTCGAACTGGTCAGCGCGGTTGGCCAGGCGCAACGCATCCAGCCGCGCCTGCCAGAACGCCGGGTCGGCATCGCGCACGCCGGTCGGCGCCGCTTCCTGCAAAACGCCGAACAGGTTCTCGCCCGACATCCAGCGCATTTCCAGTTGCTGCTTGCTCCAGTGACGGAACAGCGACGACAGTTGTGTCGCGGCCTCGGCATCCACGCTGCGCAATGCTCCCCAGTCGAAGACCCAGGGCAGCGGCATCTGCAGTGTCTGCGAGCGCAGCCGCGCCACCGCGTCGATGTCCAGCAGCTCCGGGCAGACCCAGCCGACATCGCCGCCCGTCGGGCCGCTGCTGCTGCGTTCGGCATTGGCGGCGTCGGCCACGGCATCGGATACCAGCTTGGGCAGCGAGAACCATTGCGGCGCTGACCAGCCGAACTGGTGCGCATAGTCGCTGGCCAGCGACTCGAAGCGCTGCTGCTGGCCGGTGGCCCGGTACAGGTCGAACAACACCAGCCAAGTCTCGGCATGCTGCGCCCGCGCGCCGTTCGCACCGGTGATCTGCGACAGCGCCTGTTCACACTGGCTGAAGTCGGCATTGGCAAAAGCGATCACCGCCTCGTCCAGATCGGGGTCGTGCACCACCTCGCTGACCTCGACCGCAAAACGGTGCTCGAATTCGCCAGTGTCACCGGTCGTGGCCAGAGACAGCGGCGCCAGCGGCGGCAGCCCCGGCGCGCTGTACACCGGGGCCGGAGGATCCACAGGTGGGATGTCCAGGTCCAGCAGCGGCGGCAGCGCCGGCAGCACGTCGCGCTGCGCATCCAGCGGCGCACCCGCTGATGGCGGTGGCAGGCCCGAGCGGGCCAGCACCGCCGGTTCGGTCGGCGCATTGAAGAAGCCGGAGTTGCGACGTCCGGATGGCGAAAAGGTGCCGCCGACCATCTGCTGCTCGATCTCGTCGATCTTGGCCTTGACCCCGCCTTCGGGGCGGGCAGTGGCGCTTTCGGACTGGCGTGCCTCGGAGTCGTCCAACCGCGAAGATCCGCCCAAAGTGGCCAACTGCTCCGGCGACAGACCTTCGCGGCGCACCTTGCGCAGCATGTCGAACTCACGTTTGCGCACGAAGTCGTTGCGCCGCTTGCGCTCGACCATGGCCTTCAGTTCGGACTTCTCGAGATCGAGCTCGCGACCGTCGTCCTGCTTGGTGCCGAGGTCAGCCCAGTCCGTGGCCGGATTGGCCACGAAACGCACCACCTTGCGGAAGAAGCTCTCGCCGTCCTTGTTTTCCGCCATCAATGTGCCCGATAGGGTTTGGCGGGAATAAGCAGCCGCTCAGTCACCGAACATCTTCTGCTTCATCTCGCGCCGCTGCTGGGCTTCGAGCGACAGCGTGGCCGTGGGCCGTGCCAGAAGCCGTGCCAGCCCAATGGGCTCACCGGTCTCGTCGCAATAGCCGTAGTCCCCCGATTCGACGCGCGCCAGCGACTGGCCGATCTTCTTCAGCAGCTTGCGTTCGCGGTCGCGGGTGCGCAGTTCCAGCGCATGCTCTTCCTCGATCGTGGCACGGTCCGCCGGGTCCGGGACGATCGAGGTGTCCTCGCGCAGGTGTTCGGTGGTTTCGCCGGCGTTGGACAGCAGGTCGTCCTTCTGTGCCTGCAGGCGCAGGCGGAAGAACTCGCGCTGCTTTTCGTTCATGTACTCGCTGTCCGGCATGGCCAGCAGTTCGGCTTCGGTCAGGTCCCGGGCCGGTTTGGTTTTCCAGGCATTCGCCAGTTTCGGATCGGGCTTGGCCAGAGGCTTGTACACGTCGAGCAGTTCGTCATGGCCGCGCACGGGCGCGCGTGCCGGAGCAAACCGGTCGGTGAAGCGGTTGGTGATCGGGGCGGGCGCCGGTTCAGGAACGGCGACCTTGGCCGAGCGGCCACCGGTCTTGCCAGCGGCAGGCGCGGCGGGCTTCACGCTCGCCTTGGCCGGCGCAGGCGCCACGGCGGGTTTGGCAGGCGCGACCTTGGCGGGGACCTTCTTTGCGGGGGTCGCGGCGCTCTTGGCCAGCGTCTTGTTCAATTGCGGTCTCCTTGCCGGAACACACGGGAAAAAAGGCTCGGCCTGCCCAGCAGCCGCGCCGCGTGGACGGCCCCGGCACCGGGTTCGAGCGCGCGGATTGTAGCCATCATGATGCGCAGGCTTCCGCCCGTGCTGCCACAGCCGCTGCGTATGCTGCCGCAGGGGCGTGAAATGCTGCTCAGGACACGCATTGCTCCAGGCCCTGCAGCAGGATGTCCCTGGGCAGATCAATGCCGATGAAGACCATCTTGCTGGCCTTCTTCTCGCCCGGAGCCCACTTGGGTCCCAGGTCGCTGCCCATCAGCTGGTGCACGCCCTGGAAGATGACCTTGCGCTCGCTGCCTTGCATGTGCAGCACGCCCTTGTAGCGCAGCATCTTCGGCCCGTAGACCTGCACGATCGCACCCAGAAAGTCTTCCAGCTTGGCCGGATTCAGCGGGCGGTCGGCATGGAACACAAAGGACTTGACGTCGTCGTCATGGTGGTGGTGATGCGGATGGTCGCAGTGCTCGCCGTGTTCGTGATCGTGATGGTCGTGGTCATGGTCGTGGTGGTCGTGCCCGCCGTCGGCTTTCAGGAACTCCGGATCGATGTCCAGTTTGGCATTCAGGTTGAAGCCGCGCAGATCGAAGACTTCAGCGATCGGCACCTCGCCGAAATGCACCTGGCGCTGCGGCGCGCGCGGGTTCATGTGCTTCAGTCGGTGCACGAGCGCATCGACCTCGGTCGAAGGCACCAGGTCGGTCTTGCTGATGAAGATCTGGTCCGCAAAGCCCACCTGGCGCCGCGCCTCCTGGCGTGTGTCGAGCTGGCTGTCGGCGTGCTTGGCATCCACCAGCGTCAGGATCGAGTCGAGCAGGTACACCTCGGCGATCTCGTCGTCCATGAAGAAGGTCTGTGCTACCGGGCCGGGGTCGGCCAGGCCCGTGGTTTCGATGACAACCCGGTCGAAGTCGAGTTCGCCCTTGCGTTTCTTTTCGGCCAGGTCGGACAGCGTGGTGCGCAAGTCCTCGCGGATCGAGCAGCACACGCAGCCGTTGTTCAGCTGGATGATCTGCTCGCGGCTGTCCTGCACCAGGATGTCGTTGTCGATGTTCTCCGAGCCGAATTCGTTCTCGATGACGGCGATCTTCTGGCCGTGCGTTTCGCTCAGCACCCGCTTGAGCAGGGTGGTCTTGCCCGAGCCGAGGAAGCCGGTGAGGATGGTGGCGGGAATCAGGCCTTGAGACATGAGGGTGCCTTGCTGGTGTCGTTCGTGAGAATAACGAATAAAGATGCGGCCATTGTGTCGAACTTCAAGGGTGGTCGCAGCACGCGGCCACTGCGGTATTCTTCGTGTAGCGCCACTTTGCTGCCTCCAAGTTGTCAGACCCCCAGCCTTCGCGGCACCTGCGTCCCACCGAGGACAAGCGCTCCCTCTTCGACCGACTGATCGAGTTCATCTCGCCAGGCCCCGATTCGCGGGCCGAGCTGATCGCCACGCTGGCGGATGCCGAACAGCGCGAGCTGATCGAGCCTGAGTCGCGGCAGATGCTCGAAGGCGTGTTGCGCATGGCCGACATGAGCGCCGGCGACGTCATGGTGGCGGCACCGCGGATGGATCTGCTGGACATCGACGCGCCCTATGACGAACTGCTGGGCGTGGTCATTGAGACGGCGCACTCGCGCTTCCCGGTCTACGACGGCCGGCGCGACAACATCATCGGCATCCTGATGGCCAAGGACCTGCTGAAACTGCAGCGCGCGCCGGAGCTGAACCTGCGTACGCTGCTGCGCCCGGCGGTGTTCGTGCCCGAATCGAAGCGTCTGAACGAGCTGCTGCGCGACTTCCGCTCCAACCGCAACCACCTGGCCATCGTCATCGACGAGTTCGGCCAGACCGCGGGTCTGATTACGATCGAGGACGTGCTGGAGGAGATCGTCGGCGAGATCGAGGACGAGTTCGACGACCACGACGAAGAAAGCGGCGTCTACACGCTGGCTGATGGCACGCACCGCGTGGCCGGCGATACCTCCATCGCCTCGGTCAACGAGGCCTTCGGCCTGCACCTTCCCGAGACCGATTTCGAGACCATCGGCGGCCTGGTGGCGCACGAACTGGGCCGCGTCCCGCGTCGCGGCGAGACGGTCGAACTCGGCGGCCTGCGCTTTTCGGTGATGCTGGCGCGCGGCGGCGCCGTGCGCTGGTTCCGCGTGGCGCGGGTAAGCGGGTCGCCGAGCGCCCCCGCTTGAACGCCCGAGCCAGGGCGCTGCCGCAGGCGCTGGCCGCCGCGGCGCTGGGTGCGCTGCAGACCCTGGCGTTCGTTCATACCATGCTGTGGTGGCTGGCGCTGCTATGCATGGCTGCACTGGCGGGCTTGGTCTGGCAGGCGGCGCCGTGGCGCGCTGGGTTGCTGGGCTGGGCCTTCGGCAGCGCCTGGCTCGGTGCCGGCGTGTGGTGGCTGTTCATCAGCCTGCACCGCTACGGCGGCCTGCCGGCCTGGCTTGCGGTCCTGGCGGTGGCATTGCTTTGCATGGGGCTGGCGCTGTACCTGGCGCTGGCCATGGCGCTGTTCGCCAGGGGGCGACGTGGCCGGCCTGCGTTGGACGTGGCGTTGTTCGCGGCGCTTTGGCTGCTGGCCGAACTGGCGCGCACGGTCATTTTCACCGGGTTTCCGTGGCTGGCCAGCGGGTATGCGCAGATCGACGGCCCGCTGGCCGCCTGGGCGCCGTGGTTGGGCGTCAGCGGCATCGGTGTGCTGGCGGCGCTGGTGGCGGCGCTGCTGGCTGTGGCCTGGCACCGGCGCTCTTGGGCAGCGCTGGGGCTGGCGCTGCTGCTGCCGGCCGCATCGGCGCTGATCGGCGCGAAGGAGCTCAGCACGCCCAGTGGCGAGCTCAGCGTCAGCCTGCTGCAGGGCAACGTGCCGCAGGATCAGAAATTCTCGATGGATCATGTGCCGCAGACATTGGCCTGGGTGGCGCAGGCGCTGGGCCAGGCGCAGGGCCAGCTGGTGGTGGCCCCTGAGACGGCGGTGCCGCTGCTGCCGGAGCAGCTGGCTGAACTGGTGCCCGACTACTGGCCGGCGCTGCGCGCGCGCTTCGAAAGTGGCAGCCAGTCGGCGCTCATCGGTGTGCCGCTGGGCGACTACCAGAGTGGCTACACCAATTCTGTGGTCGGACTGTCGACCTCGACCCGCGGCGGCGCGCCCTACCGCTACGACAAGGTGCACCTGGTGCCCTTCGGTGAATTCATCCCCACCGGTTTTCGTTGGTTCACCCAGCTGATGAACATCCCGCTCGGCGATTTCGCGCGTGGGCCGCTGAACGCGCCGTCCTTCGTCGTGGCCGGCCAGCGCGTCGCCCCGAACATCTGCTACGAGGATCTGTTCGGCGCCGAGCTGGCGCGGCGCTTCGTCGACCCGGCGCTCGCGCCGACGATCTTTGCCAACGTCAGCAACATCGGCTGGTTCGGCGACACCGTCGCGGTCGACCAGCACCTGAACATTTCGCGCATGCGCTCGCTGGAGTTCCAGCGGCCGATGCTGCGCGCCACCAACACGGGCGCCACGGCCCTCATCGACCACCGCGGCCAGGTGCTGGCGCAGCTGCCGCCTTTTACCCAGGGCGTGCTCGATGGCAAGGTCCAAGGGCGCGACGGGCTGACGCCCTTCGCCTGGTGGAGCGCGCGTTTCGGCCTGTGGCCCTGGTTGCTGCTGGCCGGTGGAGTGCTTGGCCTGAGCTTCAGCGTCCGGCGCGCACCAGCGTTCCGGGGCGCGCCTCAGTGAGTTGGCCGTTGCGCTGCACACATTGGCCGGCCACCCAGCTGCCCAGGTAGCCTTCGCCCTTCTGCAGGAAGCGTCGGCCGCCTGCGGGCAGGTCGCGCACCAGTTCCGGGTGGCCCACGCTCAGCTGCTGCGGATCGATCAGATTGAGGTCGGCGCGCAGCCCCGGGGCGATGACACCGCGGTCGCGCAGCCCCAGGTAGCGCGCGTTGCGGCCGGTCAGCATCTCGACCGCGCGCTCCAGGCCCAGGCGCTGCTTCGCGCGGTCGCGCACCCAGTGCGTCAGCATGAAGGTGGTGAAGCTGGCATCGCACACTGTGCCCACATGCGCGCCCGAATCGCTCAGCGCGAACAGCGCGCGCGGGTGTTGCAGCATCTGGAAGACGACGTCGAGGGAGCCGTCGTTGTAGTTGAAGATCGGGAAATAGATCAGGTTGCCGCCCGCGCCCTCGGACAGGTAGTCGTACAGCACCTCCAGCGCACTGACACCACGTTGCCGCGCTTGTGCAAGGAAGCTGTTGCGCACGTCCGGCTCGTAGTCGGGGATCGGCTGCTGCGCCGTGCACAGTGGGAACATGCGCCCGCTGATCAGTTCGATGCGCGCCAGCAGGATGTCCACCAGCGGTGGCACGGGCGTGCCGTCGCCGGCCAGCGGCTCGGACTTCTGCGACAGGATCAGTGCCCTGCGCGCCGGCTCGCGCATGGCCGCCGCGCGCTGCGCCAGCGGCAAGGCGGCAATCTCCTTGTAGCCGGCAAAGCCGATGAAGGGATGGAAGCTGGCATCCAGCCCGTTGATGACGCCGATGCCGCGCGCCGCGGTCTGCAGGTACAGCGGAAGGCCGGCGGACACGCCCGCCTCGACGCGGGTCTGCACCTGCTTCCATTGTTCGCCGCCCGGGTCGCGCTGCAGCCAGGTCATCGACAACGGCCGGCCGCTGGCGCGTGCCAGCTGCTCGACCAGGTCGAACTCGGCGTCGAAGCGCTGCGGCCCGCGCATCAGGTCGAAGTCGCTGACCACCTGCACCACGCCGTGCTGCAGCCCCTCGAAGGCGCCGACGATGCCGGTGAGTTCGGCCGCGCCGGCCTCGCAGGCGGGTGTGTCCTTGCCCGAGGCGGTGCGGTGGTTGTCGCTGCGTCCGGTGGAGAAGCCGGCCGCTCCGGCTTGCAGCGCCTCGCGCACCAGAGCGCGCATGGCCGCCACGTCCTCGGCGGTGGCCGCTGCGCCGGCCAATGCGCGTTCGCCCATCACGGCCATGCGCACCGGGTCATGCGGTACCTGCACCAGATAGTCCAGACTGTGTGGCATGCGTGCGAGCGAGTCCATGTATTGGGGGAAGCTCTCCCAGTCGAAGCGCACGCCCTCGGCCAGCGCCACGCCGGGAATGTCCTCGACGCCTTCCATCAGGTCGATCAGGTCGGCCTGGCGTCCCTTTCGCAACGGTGCAAAGCCGACGCCGCAGTTGCCCATCATCAGTGTGGTCACACCGTGGTGGATGCTGGGCGAGAAGGTTTCGTCCCAGCTGGCCTGGCCGTCGTAGTGAGTGTGGATATCGACGAAGCCCGGCGTCAGCCAAGCC
Source organism: uncultured Pseudomonadota bacterium (assembly GCA_963758955.1). Taxonomy (GTDB): domain Bacteria; phylum Pseudomonadota; class Gammaproteobacteria; order Burkholderiales; family Burkholderiaceae_C; genus Rubrivivax. The sequence continues at coordinate 1,470,736 of CAVWXO010000021.1, read as the reverse complement.
CCGGCGGCGTCGATGCGCTGATGAGCTGCGCCATTGACGCGACCCACCTCGACGATGCGGCCGTCCTTGACGGCGACGTCGGCCGTGACGGCCGGCCCGCCGGTACCGTCAACCACGGTGGCGCCCGAAATCAGCAGATCATGCATGGTTCTTCCTCCTGCGACAGGCGCACAGCCTAGCTGCAGCGTCGCTTCGTAGAATCAGGGGTTTACGCCAGAGCCCCAAGCCTCCAACGATGCGCAGCTTTCAGCAGATCATCCTCACGCTCCAGGACTACTGGGACCGCCAGGGCTGCGCGCTGTTGCAGCCCTACGACATGGAAGTCGGTGCCGGCACCAGCCACACGGCCACGTTCCTGCGCGCCTTGGGGCCCGAGCCCTGGAAGGCGGCCTACGTGCAGCCCAGCCGCCGACCCAAGGACGGCCGCTACGGCGAGAACCCGAACCGCCTGCAGCACTACTACCAGTACCAGGTGGTGCTGAAGCCCGCGCCGGCCAACATCCTCGAACTGTACTTGGGCTCACTCGAAGCGCTGGGCTTCGACCTGAAGCGCAACGACGTCCGCTTCGTCGAGGACGATTGGGAGAACCCCACGCTCGGTTGCTGGGGCCTGGGCTGGGAGGTCTGGCTCAACGGCATGGAGGTCACGCAGTTCACCTACTTCCAGCAGGTCGGCGGCATCGACTGCAAGCCGATCACCGGCGAGATCACCTACGGCCTGGAGCGCCTGGCGATGTACATCCAGGGCGTGGAGAGCTTGTTCGACCTGCAGTGGGCCGAGGGCATCAGCTACCGCGACGTCTATCACCAGAACGAGGTCGAGCAGAGCGCCTACAACTTCGAGCACAGCGACGTCGAGTTCCTGCTGCACGCCTTTGGCGCACACGAGCGGCAAAGCAAACACCTGATGGAAAGCCGGCTTGCGCTGCCGGCCTACGAGCAGCTGCTCAAGGCGGCCCATACCTTCAACTTGCTCGACGCACGCGGAGCCATCAGCGTCACCGAGCGTGCTGCCTACATCGGCCGCATCCGCAACCTGGCCCGGGCCGTCGCGCAGAGTTACCTGGACAGCCGCGCGCGGCTGGGCTTCCCGATGGCCCCGCGCCAGTGGGCCGAAGAGGTGACTGCGCAGCTGACGAAGAAAGCGGCTTGAGCATGAGCACCAAGAACCTGTTGGTCGAACTCTTCGTCGAGGAGTTGCCGCCCAAGGCTTTGAAGAAGCTGGGCGAGGCGTTTGCTGCGCTGCTGTGCGATGCCATCAAGGCGCAGGGCCTGGCCGCGGCCGACGCACCGGTCAAGGCCTATGCCTCGCCGCGCCGTCTTGCGGTACACATCGGCGGCGTGGCACGCAAGGCGGCCGACCGGCAAGTCCTGCAGAAGCTGATGCCGGTGTCGGTGGCGCTCGATGCCGGCGGCCAGCCGACGCAGGCGCTGTTGAAGAAGCTGGCTGCCATCGGTGCTGCCGGCGTGCCGTTGGCGCAGCTCAAGCGCCAGCTCGACGGCAAGGCCGACGCGCTGTTCTTCGACAGCCGTATTCCCGGTGCAACGCTGGCCGAAGGCCTGCAAAAGGCCCTTGACGAGGCATTGGCCAAGCTACCGATCCCCAAGGTCATGTGCTATCAGCTGGCCGATGGCTGGTCCAGCGTGAACTTCGTGCGCCCGGCGCATGGCCTGGTGGCATTGCATGGCGATGACGTGGTGCCGGTGGCCGTTCTCGGGCTGGAAGCGCATCGCATCACCCACGGCCATCGCTTCGAGGCGGCGGTGTCGCCGATCGTCCTGCGCGACGCCGACAGCTATGCCCAGCAGTTGCGCGAGGACGGCGCAGTGATACCGGAATTTGCCGAGCGCCGCGCCGAGATCGCGCGCCAGTTGCAGGGCGCTGCCGCTGCGCTGGGCCTGCGTCCGATCGACGACGAGGCGCTGCTCGACGAGGTCACCGGCCTGGTCGAGCGGCCCAACGTGCTGGCCTGCCAGTTCGATGTGCGGTTCCTGGACGTGCCCAGCGAGTGCCTGATCCTGACGATGAAGGCCAACCAGAAGTACTTCCCGCTGCTCGATTCCGACGGGCGGCTGACACGGCACTTCCTGGTGGTCAGCAACATCCGCCCAGCGGACGCCAGCCGCATCGTCGAAGGCAACCAACGCGTGGTGCGACCGCGCCTGGCCGATGCCAAGTTCTTTTTCGACCAGGATCGCAAGAAAACTCTCGAATCGCGCGTGCCGGCGTTGGCCAAGGTGGTCTACCACGGCAAGCTCGGCACACAGGGCGAGCGCGTCGAGCGCGTGCGCGCGCTGGCGCGTGCCATCGGCGAGCAGCTCGGCGGGCCGGTGCTGGCGCGAAGCGCCGACCGCGCCGCGCTGCTGGCCAAGGCCGACCTGGTGAGCGAGATGGTCGGCGAGTTTCCCGAGCTGCAGGGCATCATGGGCGGCTACTACGCACGCCACGATGGTGAGACCGAAGAGGTCGCCTTCGCCATTGAAGACCATTACAAGCCGCGCTTCGCCGGCGACGCGCTGCCGCGCGGGTCAGCCGGCGTGGCGGTGGCGCTGGCCGACAAGCTGGAGACGCTGGCCGGTCTTTTCGGCATCGGCCAGCTGCCCAGCGGCGACAAGGACCCCTTCGCGCTGCGTCGCCATGCGCTGGGTGTGATTCGCATGTTGATCGAACGTGCGCTGCCCTTGGACGCCGAAGCGCTTGTGCTGCTGGCCTTCAAGGCCTTCGGCGCGCAACACGGTCAGGCGCAGGCCGAGCTGGCGCTGTTCCTGCGCGAGCGGCTGGTGGGCTATCTGCGCGAGCAGGGCTACAGCGCGCAGGAGGTCGAAGCCGTGCTGGAGTTGCGCCCCGAGCGCTGGGCCGACCTGCCGGCGCGCTTGGCCGCGCTGCGCCAGTTTGCCTTGCTGCCCGAGGCGCCGGCGCTGGCCGCGGCCAACAAGCGTGTGGGCAACATCCTGAGGAAGTCGGACGCGGCGATCGCGGCGTCGGTGCAGACTGCGCTGTTCGGCGAGGCCGCCGAGGGTGTGCTGCATGCGGCGCTGCAGGGCGTGGCGAAGAAGGCCAATGCCGCCTTCGACGCCGGCGATCTGGCGGGCTCGCTGCAGGCCCTGGCCGCCCTGAAGGCGCCAGTCGATGACTTTTTCGACAAGGTGATGGTCAACGTCGAGAACCCGGCGCTGCGCGCCAATCGCCTGGCCCTGCTGGGCCAGCTGCATGCGGCGATGAACCGCGTCGCCGACCTGTCCAAGCTGGCCGCCTGAGCCGGACCCCACCATGCAGCCTATCCCGAAGCTGATCATCCTGGGCCGTGACGGCATCCTCAACGAGTTCCGCGAGGACCACATCAAGGCCCCCGAGGAGTGGGTGGCCGTACCCGGCGCACTGGAGGCCGTGTCGCGGCTGAACCATGCCGGCTGGCATGCGGTGGTGGCCACCAACCAGTCGGGCATCGGCCGCGGCATGATCGACATGGCCGCGGTGAACGCGGTGCATGCCCACATGATGCGCAGCCTTCAGGCCCTGGGCGGTCGCGTGGATGCGGTGTTCTTTTGCCCGCACACGCCCGAGGACAACTGTGACTGCCGCAAGCCGCTGCCCGGCATGGCGCTGGACATCGGCCGGCGTTACGGCGTCGACCTGCGCCTGGTGCCGATGGTCGGCGACACGCTGCGCGACCTGCAGGCCGCGCAGGCTGCCGGCTGCGAGCCTCACCTGGTGCGCAGCGGCCGCGCGGCCGCGCTCAGCCCCGCGGAAGTGGCCGAGCTGATTGCCCAGGTGCCGGGTACCTTCGTGCACCACGACCTCGGCGAACTGGCCACGCACCTGCTGGAACGTCAGCACCTGCGCGATTCGCAATCGGGCGCGCTGGCATGACGGTGCTGGCAGCGCTGCGCTCGGCGCTGTTCCTGCTGTGGATGCTGGTCACCGTGGTGCCGGTGGCCACGGCGGTGGTGCTGGCGTCGATCTTCATCAAGGGCACGCCGCTGTACTGGATGTGCGTGTTCTGGCTGCGCCTGGTGATCTGGGGTGCACGCGCCATCTGCGGCGTGCGCCACCGTGTGCAGGGCATGGACAACCTGCCCACTGCGCAGGAAGGCCTGCGCGCGGTACTGCTGGCGTCGAAGCACCAGTCCACCTGGGAGACCTTCGCCTACCCGGTGCTGATGTCGCACCCGCTGTGCTACGTGTTCAAGAAGGAGCTGCTGCTGATCCCCTTCTTCGGCTGGGCCATGGGCAAGCTGGACATGATCCACATCGACCGCAGCAGGCGCACCGAGGCCTGGAACAAGGTGGCCGAACAGGGCCGGCAATTCATGGCTCAGGGCAACTGGGTCATCATGTTCCCCGAGGGCACGCGCAGCGCGCGTGGCCAGCAGGGGCAATACAAGTCGGGCGCGGCGCGGCTGGCCATCGTCACCGGCACGCCGATCGTGCCGATCGCCGTGGCCTCGGCGCGCTGCTGGCCGCGCAAGAGCTTCCTGCTGCGTCCGGGCGTGATCGACATCTCGATCGGCAAGCCGATCGCCGTCGAAGGGCGCAAACCCGATGAACTGATGCGAGAGCTCGAAGCCTGGATCGAGGCCGAGATGCGGCGCATCGATCCTCAGGCCTACGCCTGAATAGAATCGCGGCCCATGTCGCGCTGGCCTGCTCCCTGGACCCTGCTGCAGCGTTCGTTGTTCGACGAGCCGGAGCCGGATCTGCCTGTCCCGCTGCCGCCGCCCGCGGCCCCGCCACCGCCCGCCCTGCGGCGCGAGGCGCTGGCCGGCGAGGTTTTCATGCACCCACGCGCGCAGCGCGATGTGCGCCTGGACGGGCACCTGGTGGCCTACGAGATGCGCCGTGCTCGGCGGCGCAGCATCGGCTTCGTCGTCGGCCCCGAAGGCCTGTCGGTCAGCGTGCCGCGCTGGGTCGGCCTGAAGGAGGTCGATAGCGCGCTGCAGGAAAAGCGCACCTGGATCCTGCGCAAGCTGCGCGAACAGCGCGAGCGAGCGGCGCGGCTGCATTCGGCGCGCATCGACTGGCGCGACGGTACGGAGCTGCCCTTCCTGGGAGACACGGTGATCATCGTGCTCGATGCACGTGCCACTGGCGCAGTGCTCGACGACGGCGCCGACGGGCTGCCGGGCGTGGCACGGCGCCTGCTGCGCATCGGCCTGCCGCACACCGCCACGGCCGAGCAGATCCGCGATGCGGTGCAAAGCTGGCTGCAGCGTCAGGCGCGGCGCGTCTTCGAGGAGCGTTGCGCGCTGTTCGCCCAGCGGCTGAACGTGCGTGTGCGGCGCATCGGCCTGAGTTCGGCCGCCACGCGCTGGGGCAGCGCCAATGCCGACGGGTCGATCCGACTGAACTGGCGGCTGGTGCACTTCGGCCTGCCGATCGTCGACTACGTGGTGGCGCACGAACTGGCGCACCTGCGCGAGATGAACCACGGCCCGGCTTTCTGGGAGGTGGTGCGCTCGGTGCTGCCCGACTACGAACACTCCCGCATGGCACTGCGGGACGGGCAGGTGCCGATGTTCGACTGACGGACTCAGCCGGCCGTGACGTAGCGGATCACGCCGTCGCCGTGCAGCACCTGCTTCAGCTGCCCAGCCTCGCGCAGCGCATGCACATGGGCCACCGCCTCGCCGAGCGCGAAGGTGGTCTGGTGCATGTCGAGCTCGCGCTTGAACATCACCGCGAGCAGCTCGGCCGCGCTGCGAGGTGTGCCGACACAGGCCTGCAGCACTTCCGAGCAGCGCTCGTCGTGGTGCCGCAGCAGCTGGTCGATGCGCCGGTGCAGCCCGGTGAAGGGCTTGCCGTGCGACGGCAGCACCAGCGTGCCGGCCGGCAGGCTGCGCATCGCGCTGATCGACTCCAGGTACAGCGGCAGCGGATTGGCGTCGGGCTCGGTGTCGTAGACGCTGATGTTGGTGGAGATGCGCGGCAGGACCATGTCGCCGGCGATCAGCGTGTCCAGCGCGGGGCAGTGCAGCGCAATGTGCTCCGGCGCGTGCCCATAGCCGGCGATGCACTGCCACTCATGCGCGCCGATGCGCAGCCTCATGCCGTGCATCAGCCGGCGGAACTGGTCCGGCACCTGCCGCACCATGCTGGCATAGAGATTGGAGCGCTCGCGCACCTCGGCCTGGGCCACGGGGTCATTGAGCCCGTGCAGCGCATAGAAGTCGGCGGCGCCATGGCCGCTGTGCGCATCGCCGATGGCGCTGCTGGCCACGCGGGCGGCGTTCCAGTCGGTGGCGCTGATCCAAAGCCGGCACTGCCAGCGTTCGGTGAGCCAGTGCGCCAGGCCGATGTGGTCGGGGTGCATGTGGGTGCAGATGACGCGCAGCACCGGTAGGCCCTGCAGTTCACTGGCGAAGACCTGTTCCCAGGCCTCGCGGGTACCTTGGTTGTCGATGCCGCAGTCGACGATGGCCCAGCCCTCGCGCCGGCCGGCCGGCGTGTCCTCATGGTCACGCAGCAGCCACAGGTTGATGTGGTCCAGCGCGAAGGGCAATCGCATGCGCAGCCAGCGGATGCCCTCGGCCACGGGCAGCGAGCGGCCGCTGTCGGGCAGCGTATCGCCGAAGGCGTAGTTCAGTTCGCTTTCAAGGGCATTGGCCATGCGTGGGCTACCATCTGTCGCGTCAAGAAACTCGCCAGTCTAACCAGCGAGCCCCAAGCCCCGCGATGTTCCCGCACCGCCTGACTGACACCCGGGCCTTCGATATCGCCCGTGCGATGCTCGACGGCTTCAATCGCCATTACCGCCTGTTCCGCGAGGCCAGCGCTTCGGCCAAGGCCCGGTTCGAGTCGGCGGACTGGCACGGACAGCAGCGCGCGCAGGCCCTGCGCATCCAGTTCTACGACCAGCGCGTGGCCGAATCCGCGCAGCGGCTGCGTCAGGAATTCAATGTCGACTCGCTGTCGATGGACAGCTGGCAGCAGGTCAAGCTGCACTACATCGGCCTGCTCACCGACCACCACCAGCCCGAGCTGGCCGAGACCTTCTTCAACTCGGTGACCGTCAAGCTGCTGCACCGCAGCTATTTCCGCAACGACTTCATCTTCGTGCGCCCGGCGGTCAGCACCGAGTACATCGAAGACGAGCAGCCCGGCGCGCTACCCACCTACCGCGCCTACTACCCGACGCCCGCCACGCTGCGCGACACCTTGATCCGCATCGTGCACAACTACCGCCTCCAGTGCGAATTCGAGGATCTGGGCCGCGACATCGACGACGTGCTGGGCGCGCTGGGCGAGCACATCGGCCTGCCGGTGGCGAACTGGACGCTGCGCGCCAACTTCCAGATCCAGGTGCTTTCCTCGCTCTTCTACCGCAACAAGGGCGCCTACCTGGTGGGCAAGATCGTCAACGGCTACACCGAGGTGCCGTTTGCGCTGCCCATCCTGCACGGCGACGCCGGCCAGCTGGTCATCGACACCGCGATGTTCCACGAAGACGAGCTGCTGATCCTGTTCAGCTTCGCGCGCGCTTACTTCATGGTCGACATGGAAGTGCCCAGCGCCTATGTGCAGTTCCTGCGCGGGCTGATGCCGCGCAAGCCGCGCACCGAGATCTACAACGCGCTGGGCCTGCAGAAGCACGGCAAGAACCTGTTCTACCGCGACTTCCTGGCCCACCAGCGCCATTCCAGCGACGCCTTCCGCATCGCGCCGGGCATCAAGGGCATGGTCATGCTGGTCTTCGACCTGCCGAGCTTTCCCTACGTGTTCAAGGTCATCAAGGACTTCTATCCAGCACCGAAGGACACCACGCGCGAGCAGATCAAGGCCAAGTACCTGCTGGTCAAGCAGCACGACCGCGTCGGGCGCATGGCCGACACGCTGGAGTACAGCAACGTGGCTTTCCCGCGCGCGCGCTTCGAGCCCGAACTGATCTCCGAACTGAAGCACTTCTGCCCGAGCCTGGTCGAGGACGACGGCGAGGCGCTGGTGCTGCGCCACGTCTACATCGAGCGCCGCATGATCCCGCTCAACATCTACCTGCACGAAGGCACGCCCGAGCAGATCGAACATGCTGTCGTCGAGTACGGCAATGCGATCAAGGACCTGGTGGCCGCCAACATCTTCCCGGGCGACATGCTGTTCAAGAACTTTGGCGTGACGCGCCACGGCAAGGTGGTGTTCTACGACTACGACGAGATCGAGTACCTGACGGACTGCAACTTTCGCCGCGTACCCGCGCCACGCAATGAGGAAGACGAGATGTCCGGCGAGGTCTGGTACAGCGTCGGTCCGAAGGATGTGTTCCCCGAGACCTTTGCGCCCTTCCTGCTGGGCAACCCCGCGGTGCGCGAGGTCTTCATGAAGCACCATGCCGACCTGCTGGACGCAGGCTTCTGGCAGGGCCACAAGGAGCGCATCCTTGCCGGCCACGTGCACGACGTCTTTCCGTACGAGGCGCACAAGCGCTTTGCCCAGATCCGGGCGCAGCGTGCCCCGGCGCCGCCCGTGCAACCGGCCGCCGGCACGTAGGCACGCTGCGCGGCTTGAGTTCCTACAATCGAAGCCTCTGCAGTCTGGGAGCCCACCATGTCCGATTCCATCGTCATCGTGTCCGCCACGCGCACGCCGATCGGCGGCCTGCTCGGCGACTTCGCCGCCCTGCCGGCCTGGGAGCTGGGGGCCGTGGCCATCCGCGCTGCGGTCGAGCGTGCCGGCGTGCCCGGCGACGCCGTCGACGAGGTGCTGATGGGCAACTGCCTGATGGCCGGCCAGGGTCAGGCGCCGGCGCGCCAGGCGGCGCTGAAGGCCGGACTGCCGCAGTCTGCCGGTGCCGTCACGCTGAGCAAGATGTGCGGCAGCGGCATGCGCGCCATGATGTTCGCGCACGACATGCTGGCCGCGGGCAGCGCCGACGTGGTGGTGGCCGGCGGCATGGAGAGCATGACCAACGCACCTCACCTGATGTTCGCGCGCAAGGGCGTGCGCTACGGTGCCGCTCAGCTGTTCGACCACATGGCGATGGACGGTCTGGAAGACGCCTACGAGCGCGGCAAGGCGATGGGCGTGTTCGCCGAACAGTGCGTCGACAAGTACCGCTTCAGCCGCGAGGCGCAGGACGCCTTTGCCATCGCCTCCACCTCGCGCGCCAAGCAGGCCAACGAGGACGGCAGCTTCGCCTGGGAGATCGCGCCGGTCACGCTGGCCGGCAAGGGTGGCGACACCCACGTCAAGTTCGACGAGCAGCCCTTCAAGGCCAAGCTCGACAAGATCCCGTCGCTGAAGCCCGCTTTCAAGAAGGACGGCACCATCACCGCCGCCAATGCCAGCAGCATTTCCGATGGCGCGGCGGCGTTGCTGCTGATGCGCGAGTCCACCGCCGCGCAGCGCGGCCTGAAGCCGGTGGCGCGCATCGTCTCCCACGCCGTGCATGCGCAGGCGCCCGAATGGTTCGCCACCGCGCCGGCCGGCGCCATTGCCAAGGCACTGAAGAAGGCCGGCTGGGACCCCAAGCAGGTCGATCTGTGGGAGGTGAACGAAGCCTTCGCGGCGGTGACGATGGCGGCGATGGAGGAGTACAAGCTGCCGCACGACATCGTCAACGTGCATGGCGGCGCCTGCGCGCTGGGTCACCCCATCGGTGCCAGCGGCGCGCGCATCGTGGTCACCCTGCTCGGTGCTCTCAAGAAGCGCGGCTTGAAGCGTGGCATCGCCGCGCTGTGCATCGGCGGCGGCGAGGCCACCGCGCTGGCCGTGGAGATGCTGTGACCCGGCGAGCCTGCTGCGGTGCCTGATGCCGCGCTGCTGCAACAGCTGCCGCTGTTCATGGTGGCGGTGCTGGTGCTGAATGCCACGCCCGGCGTGGATCTGCTGCTGACGGTGTCACGCACGGCGCAGTCGGGCGCCCGCGCCGGCATCATGGCTGCGCTCGGCATCAATGCCGGCTGCGCGCTGCATGCGCTGGCCGCGGCGTTCGGCCTGGCTGCGCTGCTGTCCTGGTCGGCCACGGCCTTCGGCGCACTCAAGTGGGCCGGCGCCGCCTACCTGCTGTGGCTGGCCTTCGGCATGCTGCGCAGCGCCTGGAAGGGCCCCGCGGCGAGGTCCGCCGCCGCGGCGTGGCAAGCGGCGGCGCCGGTGCCGGTCTGCGCCGACTTCCGCCGCGGCCTGCTCACCAACCTGCTCAACCCGAAGGTGGCGATGTTCATGCTGGCCTTCCTGCCGCAATTCATCCCGGCGCAAGCGCAGCACAAGACGCTGGCCTTCCTGGCGCTGGGCCTGGTGTTCATCGTGCAAAGCACGCTCTTCCTGCTGGCCGTGGTGCTGCTCACCTCGCGGCTGGCGCAGGTCAGCGCGCTGGCGCGCGGCGCCCGCGCGTTGCAGGCGGCCGGCGGCCTGCTGTTCATCGCCCTGGCCGCAAGGCTGGCCGGCACGCGGCTCGAAGCCCATGGCTGACATGACCAATCTGTCCAAGCACCGACCGGCCAGCGCGCCACCGCACAACGGCGAGTTCGCCCGCAACTGCGAGGACCACAATCCACTGCACAAGGAACGCGGTGCGGCGTGCGCGCCGGCCTGTCGCGACCTCATTGCCAGGGGCCAGCAAGTGGCGGTAGCGAATGTGTGATGCCCGTGCCACGGTGCTTGTGACGCGCCTCGACCAAGGAACACCATGCTGCTGAGCGAAGACCACCGGGCCGTGCAGGACGCGGTGCGTGCCTATGTGCAGGACCGCATCGCGCCGAAGGCCGCCGAATGGGACAAGAGCCACCATTTTCCCCAGGCCGAGTTGCGCGGCCTGGCCGAACTGGGCTGCTACGGCGTGGCGGTGCCTACCGAGTACGACGGCGCCGGCCTGGACTACCTGGCCCTGGCCATCATCCTGGAGGAAATCGCCGCCGGCGACGGTGCCACCAGCACCGTGGTCAGCGTCAACAACTGCCCGGTGTGCTCGATCCTGATGGCCTATGGCAATGCCGCGCAGAAGGAGCGCTTTCTGAAGCCGCTGGCGCGCGGTGACCTGCTCGGCGCCTTCTGCCTGACCGAGCCGCATGTCGGCTCCGAGGCCGGCGGGCTGAAGACCACGGCCACGCGGGACGGCGGCGACTACGTGCTAAACGGCGTCAAGCAGTTCATCACCAGCGGCAAGAACGGCGACGTGGCCATCGTCATGGCCGTCACCGACAGGGCCGCCGGGAAGAAGGGCATCAGCGCCTTCATCGTGCCTACCGACACGCCCGGCTACAGCGTGGCGCGCATCGAGGACAAGATGGGCCAGCATGCCAGCGACACCGCGCAGATCCTGTTCGACAACTGCCGCGTGCCGGCCGAGAACCTGCTGGTCGACGAAGGCATGGGCCTGAAGATCGCGCTGTCGGGGCTGGAAGGCGGTCGCATCGGCATCGCCAGCCAAAGCCTGGGCATGGCACGGGCCGCCTTCGATGCGGCGCTGGCCTACAGCAAGGAGCGGCAGAGCTTCGGCCAGCGCATCTTCGAGCATCAGGCGGTGCAGTTCAAGCTGGCCGATTGCGCCACCCAGATCGAGGCCGCGCGCCAGCTGATCTACCATGCCGCGGCCTTGAAGGACGCCGGCAAGCCCTGCCTGAAGGAGGCGGCGATGGCCAAGCTCTTTGCCAGCGAGATGGCCGAGCGGGTGTGTTCGGCCGCGATCCAGGTCTTCGGCGGCTACGGCTACGTCAGCGACTTTCCAGTCGAGCGCATCTACCGCGACGTGCGCGTGTGCCAGATCTACGAAGGCACTTCCGAGGTGCAGAAGATCCTGATCGGCCGGGCGCTGGCCTGAGCTGGCCAGCCGATGCCTCTGAGTGAAGCCGGGCCGGCCGCACTCGACTGAGTCAGCCCGCGTCGATCGCCGCCAGCGCAGCGGCACGGTCTGCGGCCGGCATGAAGCTCGCTGCAGCCGCGGCACGGTTCATCGTCTGCAGCGTGGCGGCATCGAGGCCCATCTCCCGCTGCACGTGCTGCCATTCGTCGCTCAGGCTCACGCCCGACATCAGCCGGTTGTCGGTGGACAGTGACACCGACAGCCCGGCCTCGAGCATGCGCCTCAGCGGGTGTGCGGCCAGCGACGCTGCGGCACCGGTGTGCACGTTGCTGCTCGGACAGACCTCGAAATGCAGGCCGAGCTCGCGCGCCTGCCGCAGGTTTGCAGCGTCGTCGACGATGTGGATGCCGTGGCCGATGCGGGTCGCACCCAGCGCCGCGGCTTCGAGCACCCGCGCGCCAACGTCGGCTTCGCCGGCATGGCAGGTCAGGCCCAGGCCGGCATTGCGCGCCGCGGCCAAGGCGGCGGCGTGGTCGGCCGGGGGATGACCGGCCTCGGCACCGGCCAGGTCGAAGCCGATCACTCCGGCGCCGGCGTAGCGTGCCGCCAACTGTGCGGCGCGCTGCGTGTGCTGCGGCGACTCATGACGCATCGCGCAGACGATCAGCCCGCAGGGCAGCGCGCTGCGCGCCAGGCCGGCGAGCAAGGCCTCGACCACGGCCTCGCCGCGCAGGCCGAAGGCCTCCAGCAGCAGCGGCGCGATGCGGAACTCGGCCAGCACGCAGCCGTCGGCCAACGCATCTTCCGCTGCCTCGAAGGCCACGCGCTCGCAGGCCGGCAACGAAGCCATGGCTTCCACCGTGAGTTGGAAGCCCGCCAGATAGCGGCCCAGGCTGCCCGAATTGGCATTGGCCTGCACCCAGGCCGCCAGCGCCGCGGCGTCATCGGCTGGCGTGGCCAGGCCGCGCTCGCGACACAGCGCCAGCAACGTGGCTGCGCGCAGGCCGCCGTCCAGGTGTTCGTGCAGCAGCACCTTGGGCAGCGCGCGCCAGTCGGTGGGCGGCGGGGCAGCGTGTGCGGGCATCGTCTGGGCGCGGGAGTTGCTTTGGACTATAAAGCGCTGCCCTCGACTCTCACCCGCGCTCGCCGCGCGCACCCCGCCATGAACAAGCTGCTCCGCCCCTTAGCTGCCGCCCTCGCCTGTGCCGCCGCCGTGGCGGTGCGGGCCGAGCCCGCCATCGTCTACGACATGGGCGGCAAGTTCGACAAGTCCTTCAACGAGGCTGCCTTCCGCGGCATGGAGCGCTGGAAGAAGGAGACCGGCAAGAACTTCCTGGAGTTCGAGATCGCCAACGAATCGCAGCGCGAGCAGGCCATCCGGCGCATGGCCGAACGTGGCGCCAGTCCGATCATCGGCGTCGGCTTCTCGCAGGCCTCGAGCATCGAGAAGGTGTCCAAGGACTTCCCCAAGCTGCAGTTCGCCATCGTCGACATGGTGGTCAACCAGCCCAATGTGCAGTCGGTGGTGTTCAGGGAGCAGGAGGGCAGCTTCCTGGTCGGCCTGATGGCGGCGATGGCCAGCAAGAGCGGCAAGGTGGGCTTCGTCGGCGGCATGGACATCCCGCTGATCCGCAAGTTCCAGTGCGGCTACGAGCAGGGCGTCAAGTACGCCAACCCCAAGGCGGAGGTCTTCGCCAACATGACCGGCACCACCGGCGCCGCCTGGAGCGACCCGGGGCGTGGCGGCGAGCTGGCCAAGGCGCAGTTCGCCAAGGGCGCCGACGTGATCTTCGCCGCGGCCGGCGGCACCGGCATCGGCGTGTACCAGGCCGCCAAGGACGGCGGCAGATTGGCCATCGGCGTGGACAGCAACCAGAACCACCTGCAGCCCGGCACGATGCTGACCTCGATGCTCAAGCGCGTCGACGTGGCGGTCTACAACGTGTCGATGGGCCACAAGCCAGGCATCACCGTGCTGGGGCTGAAGGAGGGCGGCGTCGACGTGGCGCTCGACGAATACAACGCCAGGCTGGTGACGGCCGACATGAAGGCCAAGGTCGATGCGGCCAAGGCCGACATCATCGCCGGCAAGATCAAGGTGGCCGACTACATGGCCGACAACGCGTGTAAGTTTTGACCCCCCCGTACGGCCTTCGGCCGCCCCCCAGGGGGCGCCGCTGGCGGCCCGGCGGAGCCGGTTCCGCGGCGGCCGCTTGATGGACGTGCCGGCGGTTCGCCTGCTTGGCATCTGCAAGCGCTTCGGCGCGGTGCAGGCCAACGATGCGGTGGACCTGACGGTCGCTGCCGGCACGGTGCACGGCATCGTCGGCGAGAACGGGGCCGGCAAGAGCACGCTGATGTCGGTGCTGTACGGCTTGCATGCGGCCGACAGCGGCCGCATCGAGCTCTTTGGCAAGCCGGTGCAGATCCGCAACCCGCACGAGGCCATCGCGCTGGGCATCGGCATGGTGCACCAGCACTTCATGCTCGTCGACACGCTCACCGCGTTGGAGAACGTGCTGCTCGGTGCCGAGTCGCACGCGCTGCTGCACCGCGCCGAGGCCGCGATGCGCGAGAAGCTCGACGCGCTGATGCGTTCCACCGGCCTGAAGGTGCCGCTGGACGCCAAGGTGGCCGAGCTGCCGGTGGGCGACCAGCAGCGGCTGGAAATCCTGAAGGCGCTGGTGCGCGGCGCGAAGATCCTGATCCTGGACGAGCCCACCGCGGTGCTGACGCCGCAGGAGACGCAGTCGCTGTTCGAGGTGCTGGCACGGCTGGCGGCGCAGGGCACGACCGTGCTGCTGATCACCCACAAGCTCAAGGAGGTGATGCAGCTGTGCCAGCGCGTCACCGTCATGCGCGCGGGCCGCGTCGTGCACGAGACGGCGGTGGCCGACACCTCGGTGGCCGCGCTGGCCGCGGCGATGGTCGGCCGCAAGGTGGCCATCGGTCGCGAAGCGCGCGCCAGCGTCGGCCGCGGCGAACTGCGGCTCGAGGCCGCCGGGCTGCGCTGCCGCGACGCGCTGGACGTGACGCGCTTGCAGGAAGTGAGCCTTCAGCTGCGCGCGGGCGAGATCGTCGGCCTGGCCGGCGTGTCCGGCAACGGCCAGAGCGAGCTGCTCGAGTTGCTCAGCGGCATGCGCCGGCCCGAGGTTGGCACGCTGCGCGTGGGCGATGCCTGTTTCGATGCCACGCGTTGGCTCGACCCACATGCCGCGCGCCGCCTGGGCCTCGCGCATGTGCCCGAGGACCGGCATTCGCGCGCACTGGTCATGGACTTTGCCGCCTGGGAATCGGCCGTGCTTGGCTACGAGGACGACGCGCAGGCCAGCCGTCACGGCTGGATGCGCAACCGCGCGCTGCGCGCCGCCACGGTGCAGCTGATGGATCGCTTCGACGTGCGTCCGCGCGACGCCACGCTGCCAAGCGCCAGCTTCTCCGGCGGCAACCAGCAGAAGCTGGTACTGGCACGCGAGCTCAGCCGCGGCCCGCGCGTGCTGCTGGTCGGCCAGCCGACGCGCGGTGTGGACATTGGCGCCATCGAGTTCATCCATGGCCAGCTGCGTGCGCTGCGCGACGCAGGCTGCGCGCTGCTGCTGGTGTCCAGCGAACTCGACGAGATCCTGGCGCTGGCCGACCGCGTGCTGGTGATGTATGCCGGACGCATCGTCGGCGAGCGTGCGGTCGACGAATGTACCGAGTCGCAGCTCGGCCTGATGATGGCCGGTGAGGCCGTTGCATGAGCGCTGCGAAGGCACTGCCCCGCTGGGCCGACCTGTGGCTGCTGCCGCTGTTCAACCTGGGCATCGCGCTGGCGGCGGCCGGCGTGGTGGTGGCTGCCGTCGGGCAGGACCCGGGGCAGGTGCTGTCGGTGCTGCTGCACGGCGCCTTCGGTTCGGCGCGCGGCTTCAGCTACACGCTGTACTACGCCACCACCTTCATCTTCACCGGGCTGGCGGTGGCGGTGGCCTTCCACGGCGGCCTCTTCAACATCGGCGGTGAAGGCCAGGCCATCCTCGGCGGACTGGGAACCGGGCTGGTGGCCCTGTGGGGCGCGCACCTGCTGCCGGCCTGGCTGCTGCTGCCGCTGATGGCCTGCGGAGGAGCGCTCTTCGGCATGGCCTGGGCGCTGGTGCCCGGCTGGCTGCAGGCCTACCGCGGCAGCCATGTGGTCATCACCACCATCATGTTCAACTTCCTGGCCAGCACGCTGCTGGTGTGGCTGCTGGTAGACCACCTCAAGCCGGCCGGCTCGATGGCGCCGGAGAGCGCGCCCTTCGCCGAGACGGCGCAGCTGCCCGGCATGCACCAGGCGCTTGCTGCAGTCGGCATCGAGTGGCCGGCCTCGCCGCTGAACCTGAGCCTGCTGCTGGCGCTGGCGGCAGCGCTGGGCGTGTACTTGCTGCTGTGGCGGCATCGCGCCGGCTACCGCATCCGGGCGGTCGGCTCCAGCCCGGGCGCGGCGGCCTATGCCGGCATCGACCCGAAGCGCCAGGTGCTGCTGACCATGGCCATTTCCGGCGCGCTGGCCGGGCTGGTGGGCATGAACGAGATCGCCGGCGTGCAGCACAAGCTGCTGCTCGAGTACGTCGGCGGCGCCGGCTTCACCGGCATCGCGGTGGCGCTGATGGGGCGCAACCATCCGGCCGGCATCGTGCTGGCCAGCCTGCTCTTCGGCGCGCTCTACCAGGGCGGGGCCGAAGTGGCCTTCGAGGTGCCGGGCTTCAGCCGCGACATGGTGGTGGTGCTGCAGGGCTTCATCGTCCTGTTCTCCGGCGCCATGGCCTACGTGGCCGCACCGGCGCTGGCGCGGCTGCTGCCGAGGCCCGGCCATGGATGAGGCGCTGATCGGCGCCGTGCTCGCCTCGACGCTGCGCACGGCCACGCCGCTGCTGCTGTGCGCACTGGCCGGGCTGCTGTCCGAGCGCGCCGGCGTCATCGACATCGGCCTGGAAGGCAAGATGCTCTTTGCCGCCTTCGCCGCTGCGGCGGCCGGCGCGGTCAGCGGCTCCACCACCGTCGCTCTGGGCGCGGCGCTGGGCGTCACCGTCGCGCTGTCGTGGCTGCACGGCCTGGCCTGCGTCAGCCACCGCGGCGACCAGGTGGTGTCGGGCGTGGCCATCAACCTCATCGCCGCAGGGCTGACGGTGGTGCTGGGCATCGCCTGGTTCGCGCAGGGTGGGCAGACGCCGCCGATCGGGCCCGAGGTGCGGCTCGGGCCGCTGTGGCCCGGCGCGGGCGCCGTGCTGGGGCCGATCCTCGGCGAGGGCCTGCTCGGCCACAACGCGCTGGTCTACCTGGCACTGCTGCTGGTGCCTTCGGTGTGGTGGCTGCTGTTCCGCACCCGCTTCGGCCTGCGGCTGCGCGCCGTGGGCGAGAAGGCGCAGATGGTCGATGCGGCCGGCGTGTCGGTGCCGCGCCTGCGCTACGCCGCGCTGACGCTGAACGGCGTGCTCTGCGCAATGGCCGGCAGCTACCTGGTGCTGGCGCAGAATGCCTCGTTCGTGCCGCACATGACGGCAGGGCGGGGCTTCATGGCATTGGCGGCAATGATCTTCGGCAAGTGGCATCCGGTGGGCGCGTTCTGGGCCTGCCTGCTCTTCGGCTTCCTCGATGCGGTGGCCATCCGGCTGCAGGGCGTGCGCCTGCCCGGCCTCGGCGAGGTGCCGGTGCCGGCGATCCAGGCACTGCCCTATGTACTGACGGTGGTGCTGCTGGCCGGCTTCATCGGCCGCAGCATGGCGCCGGCCGAACTCGGCCGGCCCTATGTGAAGGAGCGCTGATGGTCCGCATCACCCTGAGGGACGAACAGCAGCGCGCCTTGCTGCAGGCTGCGCGCGCCGCGCGGCTCAATGCCTATGCGCCCTATTCGAAGTTCCTGGTCGGTGCAGCCGTGCTCGACGAACAGGGCCAGGTGCATGCCGGCTGCAATGTCGAAAACGCGGCCTACCCGCAGGGCGTGTGCGCCGAGGCTGCGGCGCTGAGCGCCATGGTGCTGGCCGGCGGGCGCCGCGCCACCGCACTGCTGGTGGCTGGCGAAGGCCCCAGCTGGGTCACGCCCTGCGGCGGCTGCCGGCAGAAGCTGCGCGAGTTTGCGGCGCCCGACACGCCCGTGATGGTGGCCGACGGGCAGGGCGTGCAGCTTTGGTTCACGCTCGAGGAACTGCTGCCGCACAGCTTCGGTCCCGAGCATCTGAAACCGGCATGAGGTCCGAACTGGCCCTGGCCCGCATCCACGACCTGGCGCCGTTGGCACGGCCACGCATCGCCGTGCTGCTGGGCTCGGGCTGGGGTGGCTTGACGCAGCAGTTGGCCGATGCGCAGCGCCTGCCTTATGCCGAACTGCCGGGCTTTCCCGGAGCCGGCGTGGCCGGTCATGCCGGTGAACTGTGGCTGGGACGGCTCGGCGCATGCGAGGTGGCGGTGCTCAGCGGCCGGCGCCACACCTACGAGGACGGCAGCGCCGATGGCATGAAGGGCGCCCTGCACACATTGCGGGGCCTCGGCGTGCAGGTGCTGGTGCAGACCAATGCCGCCGGCAGCCTGGACGAAGCCATGTTGCCCGGCAGCCTGATGCTGCTGAGCGACCATCTCAACCTGGTACAGCGCTCGCCGCTGGTGGGCGAAGGCGGCAGCGAGCGCTTCGTCGACATGGCGCAGGCCTACGACCCGGCGCTGCGCGCGATGGCACGCGCCGTGGCCGCGGACCACGGCGTCGCGCTGCACGAGGGCGTCTATGCCTGGATGCTGGGGCCGCAGTTCGAGACCCCGGCCGAGATCCGCATGTTGCAGACGCTGGGCGCGCGTGCGGTGGGCATGAGCACCGTGCCGGAGACCATCCTCGCGCGCTGGCTGGGCCTGCGCGTGCTGGCGCTGTCGCTGGTCACCAACCTGGCCGCCGGCCTGTCCGACGAGACCTTGAGCCATGCCCACACGCTGGCCCAGGCTGAAGCCGCGGGCGAGCGCGCCGGCGCGCTGCTGGCCGATATCGTGCAGGCGATTGCGCTCTGAAGCCGACATGGACGAAACACTCACTGCGCAGCAGGCGGCACGCATCGCGCTGCGCTGCCTGGACCTGACCAGCCTGAACGAGGCCGACGATGACGCCGCCATCGCGCGGCTGTGCCAGCGCGCGCAGGGCGCGTACGGCGCGGTGGCGGCCGTGTGCGTGTGGCCGTGCTTCGCCGCGCTGGCGCGAAGCCTGCTGCCGCCGCAAGTCGCAGTGGCCGCGGTGGCCAACTTTCCGGCCGGCGGCACCGACATCGACGCCGCCTTGCGCAACGTGGACGAGATCGTCGCCGCCGATGCTCAGGAAGTCGATGTGGTACTGCCCTGGCGTGCGCTGCGCGACGGCAACGCCGCGACGGCCGAGGCCCTGCTGCGCGCGGTGCGCCAGGCCTGTGCGGGACTGCGGCTGAAGGTGATTCTCGAAACCGGCGAACTGCAGGACGAGACGCTGATCGCCCGCGCCTCCGTGCTGGCACTGGATGCCGGCGCCGACATGCTCAAGACCAGCACCGGCAAGTCGCCGATCGGAGCCACGCCGGCCGCCGCCGCAGCGATGCTGCGCTGCATCGCGGCCCACCCCACGGCGCGCGCCAGTGCAGGGCTCAAGGTCTCGGGCGGCATCCGCCGCGTGGCCGATGCGCTGCCCTACCTCGCGCTGTGCCGCAGCCATCTGGGCGAGGCGGCGTTGCAGCCGCTGCGGCTGCGCATCGGCGCGAGCAGTCTGCTCGACGACATCGAGGCGGTGTTGGGCGGCACGGCCGCGCCCGCCGGGCCGGGCAGCTACTGAAGATGCTGGCGCAGGAGATCATCCGCATCAAGCGCGACGGCGGCATGCTGCAACGCGCGCACACCGAAGCCTTCGTCGCTGGCCTGGTCGACGGCTCCTGGAGCGAAGGCCAGGCCGCGGCGCTGGCCATGGCGATCTTCCTGAAGGGCTTGTCGCGCGACGAAACGGTGGACCTGACCCGCGCGATGACCCACTCCGGCACGGTGCTCGACTGGGCCGGCGAGCAGCTGCACGGCCCGGTGCTGGACAAGCACTCCACCGGTGGCGTCGGCGACAAGGTCAGCCTGATGCTGGCGCCGATCCTGGCCGCCTGCGGTGCGGTGGTGCCGATGATCAGCGGCCGGGGTCTCGGCCACACGGGCGGCACGCTCGACAAGTTCGATTCGATCCCGGGGTACCAGACCGCGCCCAGCCTGGACACGCTGCGCACCGCACTGCGCGCGGCCGGCTGCGCCATCATCGGCCAGACGGCCGAGCTGGCACCGGCCGACCGGCGGCTGTATGCCATCCGCGACGTCACCGCGACGGTGGAGTCGATCCCGCTGATCACCGCCAGCATCCTGTCGAAGAAGCTCGCCGCCGGGCTGCAGGGCCTGGTGATGGATGTCAAGTGCGGCAATGGCGCCTTTGCCGACACGCCGCAGATGGCCCGTGCGCTGGCTCGCTCGCTGGTCGGCGTGGCCCAGGGTGCCGGCTTGCCGACGCGCGCGCTGGTCACCGACATGAACCAGGTGCTCGGCCACGCCGCCGGCAACGCGCTGGAGGTTCTGGAGGCGGTGGAGTTCCTGCGCGGCGAGCACCAGGCGCCGCGGCTGCTTCAGGTCACCCGGTTGCTGTGTGCCGAAGCACTGTTGATCGGCCGTCTGGCCGAGGACGAGACCACGGCGCTGGCGCGCGTCGATGCGGTGCTGGCCGATGGCTCGGCGCTGCAGCACTTTGCGCGCATGGTGGCGGCACTCGGCGGACCTGCCGACTTCTGCGAGCGTGCGGCGCGGCACCTGCCGTCCGCGCCGGTGGTCGCGCCGGTGCCCGCGCCATGCTCGGGCTGGGTCAGCGCCAAGGCGACGCGCGACATCGGTCTGCTGGTCGTGGAGCTCGGCGGCGGGCGGCGCCGCGCCGGCGACCGCATCGACCACCGCGTCGGCTTCAGCCGGCTGCTGTCCATCGGCCAGCCGGTGCGGCGTGGTGAGCCGCTGGCCTTCGTCCATGCGGCCGATGCCAACGCGGCGCAGCGGGCTGCGCAGCGCCTGGCCGGATGCATCGGGATCGGCGACGTGCCGCCGGTCGCCGCGCCACTGCTCATCGAACGCATCACCGAGGAGGACCTGACATGAGCCGCCAACTGATTTCGTCCGGATCGACCTTCGAGCAGCAAATGGCCTACAGCCGCGCCGTGGTCGACGGCGAGTGGATCTTCGTCTCCGGCACCACCGGTTTCGACTACGCCACGATGAGCATCGCCGACAGCGTGGTCGAGCAGTGCGAGCAGGCCCTGCGCAACATCGAGCAGGCCTTGCAGCGCGCCGACGCCACGCTGGCCGACGTGGTGCGCATCAACTACATCCTGCCGGTGGCGGCCGACTTCGAGGCCTGCTGGCCGGTGCTGCGCAGGCACCTGGGTGAAGTGCGCCCGGCGGCGACGATGATCAGCGCCGGCCTGGCCGACTCGCGCATGCGCATCGAGATCGAGGTCACCGCACGCAGGCGAGCGCTGCCGGAGAGGAACTGATGCACACGCCGGATTTCTGGAACAAGCGCGGCATCGGCAAGCTGCCGGGCCACCTGGGCATGGTGGTCACCCACACGGCGCCGGGCGAGCTCAGGGCGCGCCTGCCGGTGGCCGAGCACCTGATGGCACCCAACGGTTTTCTGCACGCCGGCAGCCTGGTGACGCTGGCCGACACCTGCTGCGGCTATGGCTGCGTGATGAGCCTGCCTGAGGGCGCCAAGGGCTTCACCACGGTGGAGCTGAAGAGCAACTTCCTTGGCACCACGCTCGACGGCCACGTGGATTGCGTGGCACGTGCCACGCACCTGGGCAAGACCACGCAGGTCTGGGACGCGACGCTCACGCACGCCGAGAGCGGCCGTACGCTGGCGCTGTTCCGCTGCACGCAGATGGTCCTGATGCCCAGGGCGGGCAGCCAGTGAACCGCTTTTCGGCGGACGCGACGGCCTTCGTCGTCGCCGTGCCCGAAGCCGAGGCGCTGGTGGCGGGTCTGCGTGCGCGTTTCGACCCGTCGGCGGCCCTGGGCGTGCCGGCGCACATCACCGTGCTGCATCCCTTCATGCTGCCGGCGCAGGTCACGCCCGAGGTCCTGGCCCACGCCGCATCGGCGTTGCCTGGGCCGGCGCACTACGAGTTCCTGCTCGCGCGGGTGGAGCGCTTCCCCGGCGTGCTGTATCTGGCACCGGAGCCGGCCGCGCCCTTCATCGCGCTGACCGAAGCGCTGGTGCGGGCCTTCCCGCAGTACCTGCCCTTTGGCGGTGCGCACGAGCGCATCGTCCCGCACCTGATGGTGGCGCAAGGCGAAGAGTCCAATCTGCGCGCGACCGATGCCGAGCTGCGCGCGGCCTTGCATGAGCACGGCCCCATCCGTGCGCAGTGCCGCGAGCTGTGCCTGCTGCAAAGCGCCGGCGGCCGCTGGTCCGGCTGGCACCGGCTGGCGCTGGCAGTTCAAGGAGCTCCGCTGCAATGAACATCGAGTTGTCCAAGGACGCACGCGCGCAGGCAGTGGCCTCGATCGAACGCTGGTTCAAGGAAAACGCCGACGAGCCGATCGGCAACATCCAGGCCGCGGCGCTGCTCAAGTTCTTCATCGCCGAGATCGCGCCCAGCGTCTACAACCAGGCCGTCGCCGACGTGCAGCAGCGCTTGCAGGCGCGCGTGGCCGAACTGGACATCGATTGCCACGTCGACGAGTTCGGCTACTGGCGGGCGGCCGAGCGCAAGCGCTGACCCTTGCCGAGACAATGGTTGCCTGAGCAACCGATAATCGCACGATGGTGACCTCGGCGAAGCCCCGCCGCGCCACGGCCTTCTACGCCGGGCGCAACTACGTGGCCGGCGACAGCGTCGGCTACCTGCTCAACCAGGTGGTGATCTCGATGCGCCGGCAGATCGAGCAGGCGATGACCGCCCACGACCTGACCGCCGCTCAGTGGTACCCGCTGTGGAAGCTGCAGCGCGACGGCCCCGGCACCGCGCAGGAGCTGGCCC
The DNA here is from genome assembly GCA_963758955.1 of uncultured Pseudomonadota bacterium. Lineage (GTDB taxonomy): Bacteria > Pseudomonadota > Gammaproteobacteria > Burkholderiales > Burkholderiaceae_C > Rubrivivax. The sequence continues at coordinate 1,447,989 of CAVWXO010000021.1, read as the reverse complement.
GCGACATGGACATCGATGCCGGCGCGATGACGCGTCTGATCGACCGCCTGGCCGCCAAGGGCCTGGTCGAGCGGCTGCGTTCGGCCACCGACCGGCGTGTGGTGGTGCTCACGCTCACGCCCGCCGGCGAGGCCGTGGCGGCGCACATCCCGCAGGTGCTGGCCGAGGTCAACAATGCCTACCTGCGGGGCTTCAGCCGCGAAGAATGGCAATTGCTGAAGCAACTGCTGCGCCGCATGCTGGACAGCGGCAAGCCGCGGCGCAACGGCGGAGGCGGTCCATGAGCGACCCGGCCGAAGCCCCACCCCTGAGCGGCCGCGGGCGACGCCTTGCGCTGGCGGCGCTCGCGCTGCTGGTGCTGCTGGCCGCGGCCGGCTGGGGGGTGTACTGGTGGACCACGTTGCGCTTCATCGAGAGCACCGACAACGCTTACGTGCAGGCGCCGCTGGTACAGATCACCCCGCTGGTCGACGGCACCGTGGTCGAAGTGCTGGCCGACGACACCGACCGCGTGGCCGCCGACCAGCCGCTGGTGCGCCTGGACCCCACCGATGCGCGGCTGGCACTGCAGCGCAGCCAGGCCGCGCTGGCCCAGGCAGTGCGCGAGGTGCGCGTGCTGCGCGCGCAGGACGGCAGCCTGGGCGCACAGACGAAGCTCAAGCGCGCCGAGGTCGAGCGCCAGCGTGCCGAGGTGGCGCGTGCCGAGGACGACGTGGTGCGGCGCCGCGCACTGGTCGGCAGCGGTGCGGTCAGCGACGAAGAGATGAAACACGCCGAGGCCACGCTGGCGGCAGTGCGCAGCGCACTGGCCGCCGCGCTGTCGGCACAGGCCGCGGCCGAGCAGCAGGCGCTGGGCAACCGGGCGCTGAGCGAGGGCACCCGCATCGAGGGCCACCCCGGCGTGCTGCGCGCCGCGGCCGCCGTGCGCGAATCCTGGCTGGCGCTGCGCCGCAGCGAGCTGCGTGCGCCGCAGGCCGGGCAGGTGGCGCGACGCACGGTGCAGGTGGGCCAGCATGTATCGGCTGGCGCGGTGCTGATGTCGCTGATTCCGCTGGACAAGGTCTGGGTCGAGGCCAATTTCAAGGAGGTGCAGCTGCGCCGCATGCGCATCGGCCAGCCGGTGACGCTGCAGGCCGACGCCTACGGCTCCAAGGTCGAGTACCGCGGCCGCATCGCCGGCATCGGCGCAGGCACCGGTGCGGCGTTTGCGCTGCTGCCGGCACAGAACGCCACCGGCAACTGGATCAAGGTGGTGCAGCGCGTGCCGGTGCGCATCGAGCTGGTCGATGGGCCTCTGGCCGAACATCCGCTGCGCGTCGGACTGTCGATGTTGGCCACGGTGCACCTGGACGGTGATGCGGCGGCGGCCGCGCCTGGCGGCGCAGCCGCGGCCGCCGACCCGCGCGCCGCCGAGCTGGCCGAGGCCGACGATCTGGTGCGCCGCATCATCGAGGCCAACCAGCGCAGCGGCTCGGACCGATGAGCACCCTGGCGGACGACGGCGCGCGCGCCGCGGCGCCGGCCACGGCACCGGCGCCCTTCGAGCCGCTGCAGGGCATGGAGCGCGTGCTCGGCACGGTGTCGCTGTCGCTGGCGACCTTCATGAACGTGCTCGATTCGTCGATCGCCAATGTCTCGATCCCCGCCATCGCCGGCAACATGGGCGTGGGTCCGGCGCAGGGCACCTGGGTCATCACCTCGTTCGCGGTGGCCAACGCCATCTCGATGCCACTCACCGGCTGGCTGACGCGCCGCCTCGGCGCGGTGCGGTTGTTCACCGCCAGCATCCTGCTGTTCACGCTGGCTTCGTGGCTGTGCGGACTGTCGCCGACGATCGAGGCACTGATCTTCTTTCGTGTGCTGCAGGGCCTGGTGGCCGGGCCGATGATCCCGCTGTCCCAGACCCTGCTGCTGGCCAGCTACCCGCGGGCACTGGCCGGCAAGGCGATGGCGCTGTGGGGCATGACGGTGCTGGTGGCGCCGGTGGTCGGGCCGCTGCTCGGCGGCTGGATCACCGACAACATCGCCTGGCCGTGGATCTTCTTCATCAACATTCCGGTCGGCCTGGGCGCTGCCGCGTTGACCTGGTCGCTGTACCGGGAGCGCTCTCACCCGCCGCAGCGCGTGCCGCTGGACCGCGTCGGCCTGTGCCTGCTGGTGCTGTGGGTGGGCTCGCTGCAGATCATGGTCGACCAGGGCCGTGAGCTGGACTGGTTCGGCTCCAGCGAGATCGTCACGCTGGCGCTGCTGTCGGGCCTGGGCTTCGTGTTCTTCCTGGTCTGGGAGCTGGGGGCCGCGCACCCGATCGTCGACCTGCGCCTCTTTGCACGCCGCAACTTCCTGATGGGCACGCTGTCGCTGTCGCTGGCCTACGGCCTGATCTTCGGCAACATCGTGCTGCTGCCGCTGTGGCTGCAGCAGTACATGGGCTACACCGCCACCTGGGCCGGCCTGGCGATGGCGCCGGTGGGGCTGCTGGCCATCGTGCTGTCGCCGTGGGTCGGCAAGAACGTCAACCGCATCGACCCGCGCTGGCTCGCCACCGCCGCCTTCCTGGGCTTCGCGGCGATCCTGTGGATGCGCTCGTCGTTCAGCACCCAGGCCGACTTCGGCACCATCCTGCTGCCCACGCTGCTGCAGGGCATTGCCATGGCGATGTTCTTCATTCCGCTGCAGTCGATCGCCTTTTCCGGATTGCCGCCGGAGCGCATGCCCGCGGCAGCGGGCCTGAGCAACTTCGTGCGCATCACCGCCGGCGCGGTGGGAACCTCGGTCTTCACCACGCTCTGGGAAAGCCGCGCCAGCCTGCACCATGCCAACCTTTCGCAGCAGCTCAGCCTGTCCAACCCGGCGGCGATGCAGGCGCTGGCCGATCTGAAGCGGGCCGGCCAGGGCCGAGAGCAGGCGCTGGCCACGCTCAACCGCCTGGTCGACCAGCAGGCCTTCACGATGGCCGCGACCGACCTGTTCTGGCTGTCGTCGATGCTGTTCGTGGCGCTGGTGGCGCTGGTGTGGCTGAGCTCGCCGGCGCGGCACGGCGCCGCCGCCGACGGCGGTGCGCATTGAGCCGGGTCGAGCTGGACGAGTTCCGCACGCCGCGGCCGGTGGCCGGCTGGCGCGTGCTGCTCACCACCTTCTGCATGGCGCTGGCGGCCTGGGGCCTGGGCTTCTACAGCCTTTCGGTGTACGTGCAGTACCTGGCGGCGAGCGGGCGCTTTGCCGCGCCGCTGCTGTCGGCGGCCACCACCTTCCACTTCCTGGCGGGTGCCGCGGCGCTGTATGCGGTGGAGTACGTGGCGGCGCGCCTCGGCCGCCGCCCGGTGGTGGTGGCCGGTGTGCTGCTGATGGCCGGCTGCGCCAGCGCGCTGGCCTACGTGCCCGACGCCTTCTGGCTGTTCGTGGCCTATGCCGGCATGGCCTTCGGCTGGGCGGCGATCTCGGGCACGGCCATCACCCAGATCGTCGGCCGCTGGTTCCATGCGCGCCGCGGCCTCGCGCTGAACCTGGCGCTCACCGGCGCCAGCGCCGCCGGCTTCGTCGTCGTGCCGCTGCTGGTGGCCGGCATCGAGCGCTTCGGCCTCGGGCCCGGTGTGATGCTGACCTCGGGCACGCTGGCGCTGCTGCTGCTGGTGCTGATCGCGCTGAACCTGGTGGAGCCGACCGCGCCACCGCCGCTGGTGGCCGCACCCGGCGCACCCGCGTCCGCCCCGCTGCGCCTGGACCGGCGGCTGGCACTGCTGTGCGCGCTGTTCGGCATCGGCTGGCTGGCGCAGGTGGCCTTCCTGGCGCAGCAGCTGCCGCTGCTGGTGCCCAAGGTCGGCGCCGCCGCGGCCACGCTGGCGGTGGCCGCCACGACGGCCAGCTCGCTGCTTGGCCGGCTGGCGTTGGCCAGCTTCATGGACCGCATTGACCACCGCCATGCCACCGCCGCCAGCTTCGGGCTGCAGGCGCTGGGCATGGCGCTGATGCTGGCCAGCGATGCGCCTGCACTGGTCATCGTCGGCTGCTGCCTGGTGGGCGCGTCAGTGGGCAACGTCATCACGCTGCCGGCGCTGTTCGCGCAGCGCGAATTCGCGCCGCAGCACTACGGCGCGGTGATCACCCGCATCTGGTCCATCGGCCAGGTGATGTATGCCTTCGGCCCGATCGGCGCCGGGCTGCTGCTCGTCGCCTCGGGCGGGTCCACCTGGCCGCTGCTGGCCTGCTTGGCCTGCCAGCTGGCGGCGGCGGCGCTGAGCTTCGTCGGCCGGCGGCCGCCTATTCCTTCGCCAGCTCGCTGAGCAGCCGCGTGCTCAAGTACAGGCGCGGCACGATCGAGTCGATCTCGATGTACTCGTTCTTGGCGTGGTAGCCCCAGCCGGCCAGACCCAGGCTTTCCAGCACCGCGGCCTTGCCCGAGCGGCCCGCATAGCCGGCATCGGTGCCGCCGCCCGAGCGCGGGTGCAGCATCAGCTTGCGCCCGTCGAGCTCGACATATATGGCCTGCGCCTTGGTCGCCAGGGCCATGCCCTTGGCGCCGGCCACGTAAGGCGGGCGGCCGACCACCAGCGTCACCGTGGTTTCGGTCTCGGGCACGCGCTGGCTGGCTGCCACCTTGGCGCGCAGCGCGGCCAGCAGCTTGTCGGCCGCGTCGGGTGCGACCAGGCGCACGTCGGCGCCGGCTTCGGCCTGGTCGGGGATCTGATTGCGCGCCGAGCCGGCCGTGGCCGTGGTCCAGCTGAGCTGCGCGCCAGTGATGTCCTTGGCCACGTCCTGCGTCTGCAGCAACTGGTGCGACAGCTCGATCAGCGCATTGCGGCCCTGCTCCGGCGCGGCCCCGGCATGCGAGGCGCGGCCCTTCACCACCATGCGCACCGTCGCCGTGCCCGCGGCCATCAGCAGCACGCCTTCGTCCTTAGCCACCGCCTTGGCGGCGGTGGGTTCGCAGGACAGCCCCACGTCGTGCGTGTCGCCCAGCGCGGCCAGGGTCTCGCCCGAGCCCACCGAGCCGATCTCCTCGTCGGGGTTGATCAGCACCGTCAGCCGGGCATAGTCCTTCCATCCGGCATCGCGCAGGATGGCCAGCGAATGCAGGATCACCGCGATGCCGCCCTTGTCGTCGGCGATGCCCGGGCCGTAGAGCTTGTTGCCGTCCTGCCTGAACGGCTCGGTGGCGAGGATGCCCTTGCCGTAGGCCGTGTCCATGTGCGCGATGAGCATGAAGTTGCGCCTGCCGGTGCCGGTGACGCTGCCCTTGAGCATCTCGCCCGGGCCGATCCCGACCTTGAGCCGCTCGGTCGCCGCACCCAGCGCGCGCAGCCGGCATTCGACGTAGTCGGCCATGCCCTTCAGCCCGGCCGCATCCTGCGAGCCGGATTCGATCAGCACCATCTCGCGCAACGAGTCGATCACCGCCGCCTGTGCGGCGCGCGCGGCGGCCAGCAGCTTCTCGTCGGCGGCATGGGCAAGGCCGCGCAACCGGCCAGTGCGGCCAGCAGCCACCAATGGCGAACAGAGGGCTTCTTCATCGGCGGCTCCCGTGCAAGAGGCTCAGGCCAGGGCCCAGTGCCCGGCCGGCGCTTCGACGATGCGGCCGTCGTCGCGCAGTTTCAGCAGGTGCGCCTGCAGCGAGCGCCGCGCCATCGCGTGCAGCTTCGGCGGCACGTCGTCGTAGACCGCGGCCAGCAGTTCGTCCATCGCCTTGGCGCCGCCGGGCACGAAGGCCGTGAGCACCTTGGCCTCGCGCTTCAGCCGGTGCTCGACGATCTGCTGCATCGCCCGGCGCGGCTGCGGCATCAGGAAGCCGTGGCCGGGGGCGAGCCAGTCGAGCTCCAGTTCCATCAATTCGCGCAGCGACTTCAGGTACGCACCCATGTCGCCGTCGGGCGGGTTGATGACCACCGTGCTGCCCTGCATCACATGGTCGCCGGTGAAGAGCAGCCGCTCCTGCTCCAGCCGGTAGCACAGGTGGTTGCCGGCATGGCCGGGCGTGTGGATCACGTGCAGCGTGCTGTCCCCGGGCAGCTCGAAGCGCTCGCCGCCACGCAGCGGCACGTCGGGCACGAAAGCGGTGTCCTGCCATTCGGCATGCAGCGCGGCCATGCCCAGCAACTGCGCCCCGGTGCGCGCCTTCAGGGCCTGCGCGGCGGGCGAATGGTCCTTGTGCGTGTGGGTGACGAAGATCCAGCGGATCGGCCCCGGCGCGGCATCGACGATGGCCTGTACATGCGCGTCGTCGGTGGGCCCGGGGTCGAGCGCGGCCCACTCGTTGCGGTCGCCACCGCCGATCAAGTAGCAGTTGGTGCCCGGCCCGGTCATGATGCTGCCGTTGTTGGCGGTGACGCGGATCAGCCGCGGCGACAGCCGCACGGCCACCGCCGGCGCCAGGTCGTAACTGGCCTGGCCCCGGCCTTCGGGGTCGATGCGGCCGACTTCGGCATAGGCGGGCTCGTCGGGCATCACCGGGCGCAGGCCCTTGGCGCCACTGGCCAGGCGAGGCATGGTGCAGGGTACCGATTGCAGGCTGCGGGCGTGGGCCAGCACCGCGTCCACCGTACCCAGCCGCTGCAGCAGTTCCAGGATCTTCCAGGTCGGCGGTGCCAGCTTCAGCTCCTTGCGACGCTCCAGCCCTTCGGCCGGCGTCAGCCACTGCTGGGCATCGGTCTCGTGGTCGTCCTGCGTGGCCACCTGCAGCTCGGGCGCCTCGGCGACGAAGAAGCGGGTGTCGTAGCGCTTGGGCACGCCCGGCGGCGTCAGCCAGTGGTCCAGGTAGGCGATGCGTTCGGCGGCCAGGTGGATGCCGAAGCGCTGGCAGATCTCGTCCATCCTGATTTCGCGCCGGTTCAGCGCGTCCCGCTGCGCGGCGATCTGCGCCAGCTGCGCGGCGTCGAGGTGGCTGCGGTCCTGCGCCGCTGCGTACAGCAGACCCGCCTCCTCGAAACACTCGCGCATCGCCGCGAACCAGTAGGCCAGCCCGCCCGAGGGCAGGCCGAGCCTGGCGCTGGCCTGGGCGTCGTCCAGGCCGCTGCATAGCGCGCTGCCTTGGGCATCGGCAGCATCGAGCAGGCCACCGGGAAAGACGCTGGCACCGCTGTGGATGTCGCCCTCGCGCGGCGCACGGCGCATCAGCAGCACCTGCATGCCGGCAGCGCTGCGGCGCAGCACCACCACGGTGGCGGCCTGGCGCACAGTCGCGCCAGGGGTCGGCGTCCAGGTGCGCGCGGTGATGGGGCCGGGCTCGGGGTTCGGTGCAGTGCTCATGGCAGCAAGCGTACCGCAGTGCGCCAGGCCGCACTGGCGCCGGCGCCGCGGCGGGTCAGTACTGGACGCGGGCGTAGAAGGTCTTCTGCGCCGCTTCGCGCGCCTGGCCCAGCGTGTGGATGCCGGCAGCCTGCAGCAGCGGCAGCAGCTTCATGAAGACCTCGGCCGTGACCATGGCATCGCCCAGTGCGGTATGCCGCCCGAGCACGGTGACGCCCAGCCGTTCGGCGATGGCCTCCAGGCCGTGCGATTCCTGGTTGGGGTGCACGGCGGCGGACAGCAGCAGCGTGTCCAGCACCGGCTGCTCGAAGCGCACGCCGGTGCGCTGCTCCTTCAGTTGCAGGAAGCGCATGTCGAAGGCGGCGTTGTGGGCCACCAGCACCGTGTCCTGCGCAAAGCGGTGGAAGGCCGGCAGCACGCTGTCGATCGCAGGCTGGCCTTGCACCATCTCCGGCGTGATGCCGTGGATCGGAATGCCGGCCGCAGGAATGTCGCGCTGCGGGTCGACCAGCTGCTCGAAGCATTCCTGCCGCAGCAGCTTGCCGGCGACGATGCGCGTCGCACCGATCTGCAGGATCTCGTCGCCCTCCGACGGGTTCAAGCCTGTGGTCTCGGTGTCGAACACGGTGTAGGCCAGTTCGGCCAGCGGCCGCTCGTCGAGCGCGCGGGTCGATTCCGAGGCCTGGAACAGGTCGAAGTCGTAGTACTCGGGTCGGCTGTCGCCGTGCAGCAGGCTCGCGGGGTCGAGCTGCTCCTGCGCGCCGGCCAGCGGCAGCAGGAAGCGGAAGAAGGTCTGGTGGCGCACCCGCTCGCGCTCGAACCAGAACTCGCCGCCGTGGCGCTGGACCACGTCGCGCACGCTCAGCGGGCTGGATTCGGCGCCGATCTTCATCGGCTCGGCCTCCCAGTTGAGCACGGTCTCTGTGCTCATCGACGGGCCGGTCCACACCAGGTCGAGGTGCGCGCGTTGCCCGGCCGGGGCCAGCCGCAGTTCCACCAGCTTGATGTCGTAGTCCTCGGCCAGCCGCGAGGCCAGGCTGGCCAGCGCCTGCAGCAGCGAGAAGCTGTCCACCTGCAGCCACAGCGTGGCATCGACCTCGCCGGCGCGGGCGCGCACGCCGGGCAGCGCCTCGATGCGGCGCAGCGCCGCCGACACCAGGTCGGCGCCGAGCATGTCCTCCAGCGGCCAGCGCGTGCTCAGCGCCTGGGTGCTGCGCGTGGCCAGATCCTGGATGCGCTGGCTCATCGCGCGCGCCTCGTCGCGGATCACGGCCTGGAAGCGCTCGCGCATCGGCGCGTCCATGTCGGCGTCGTCGAGCATCTCCACCGCCGCCTGCAGGTTGCCCAGCGACGCGCGGCTGCCTTCGGTGAAGCCGTGCAGCAACTGGTCGCGGGCCGATTCGTGCTCGAACTCGCGCGTGATGTTGTCCAGCATCAGCACGAAGCCGTGCATCGCCGCATCGTCCGGCGCGGTGCCGCGCACCGGCGTCATCACCGCGCGCAGCAGCTGCCCGGCCGGCGTGGTGGTGACGAATTGCGCCGTCGGCTGCGCCGCGCCGCCCTGCAGCCGGGAGTCGATCTTCTCCAGCGCGTGGGCCACTAGCTTGCGCTCGAACACGGCGTAGATCGAGCGGCCCAGGCCGATCAGCTCGGCACCGCCGGCAAGCTCGGGCGCGGACGACAGCGCGCGGAACTGCACCCGCGCGCGTTGGTTGTAGAGCAGGATGCGCCCGTCGAGGTTGCACACCACCACGCTTTGCGTCAGCTCCGACATCAGCGCCGCCAGGCGGCCGCGCTCCTGATCGATGCGCTGGCTGGCCTCGGCCACCTTCTGCGCCATGTCCTCGCGCAAGCGCGTGCGCTGGGTGACCAGCTGGTTGAGCCCTTGCGCCAGGCCCTGCAGCGGCGCGCTGCCGGCCGGCACGATCTGATGCGGCAGATCGCCGTCGACCCGCACCCGCGCCTGTTCCAGCAAGCGTGCGGCCGCAGCCACATGGCGCTGGTAGAGCAGGTTCGCGCCCCAGGCGCCCAGCGCCCACAAGCCCAGGCCCACCATCAGCAGCACCATGCCGCTGTGGTTGAGCGCCGCGCCCAGCACCTCGCGCTGCGGCTCGTCCAGCGTGGCCCAGAAGGCGGCGCCGCCGCCCAGCGCAAACAGCGCCAGCAGTAGGCCCGGCGCCAGCAGCGCCGCGACGAGCCGGGTGTCGACGCGCTTCAAGCGGCCCCGCCCAGCATCTCGGCGACCTTCGCCACCAGCTCCTTGGTGGCGAAGGGCTTGGTCATGTAGGCATCGGCGCCGACGCCCAGGCCCTTGTCGACGTCGGTGTCGCGGCCCTTGGCGGTGAGCATCAGCACCAGCGTGTCCTTGATCTGCTCGTCGGCGCGCAGCTCCTGGCAGACCTCGTGGCCGCTCTTCTTCGGCATCATCACGTCCAGCAGCACCAGGCGCGGGCGCTCGCGGCGGATGGCGTCCAGCGCCTCCTGGCCGTCGCGCGCGATGCTCACCTGGTAGCCGGCGCGCTTCATCAGGTATTCGAGCGAGATGACGATGTTCGGCTCGTCGTCGGCGATCAGCACCTTGTGCGTCATGTCTTGTCTCCGGTTTGTTTTGGCCGCCAAGGTAGCGTGAAGAAAAAGCACGCGCCTTGCTCCGTGTCATCGCGCAACCCCATGCGCCCGCCGAAATGTTCCACGATCTGGCGGCTGATCGGCAAGCCCAGACCGGTGCCCTGCGGCCGGTTCAGCGCGTCGCCGCCCTGGCGGAACTTCTCGAAGATCAGCGCGCGCTGCTCGGCCGGCACGCCGGCGCCGTTGTCGTGCACCGACACCGTCACGCCCGCGGCATCGGCGTCCAGGCGCAGCTCGACGCGGCCGGCACCCTGCGGCACGAACTTGGCGGCGTTGGACAGCAGGTTCAGCAGCACCTGCATCAGCCGGTCGGCGTCGGCGCGGAGCAGCGGCACCGATCCAGGCAGCTGCATCACGACGCTGGCACCGCGCTCGCGGAACATCGCCTCGGTGGTGTGCACTGCCTGCGTCAGCAGCGCGCGCAGGTCGATGTCGCTGTTGTGCCATTCGGCATGGCCGGATTCGATCTTGGCCATGTCCAGCACCTGGTTCACCAGCCGGCTCAGGCGCTCCGTCTCGGCCACGACGATACCCAGGAACTCCTGCCGCTGTTCGGCCGGCATCTCGGCATCGTCGCGCATCACCTCGGCCAGCGCGCGGATCGAGGTCAGTGGCGTGCGCAGCTCGTGCGTCACCGAGGACATGAAGTCGTCCTTTAGCCGGTCCAGGCTTTTCAGCTGCTCGTTGGCGCGCTTGAGCTCGTCGGTCACCTGCTCCAGCTGGTGCGAATAGGCGCGCAGCTGCGAGGCTTCGTCGAGGATGCGCATCACGTCGTCCAGGCCCAGCGATTCCTCCTCCACCACCGAGGCCACCATCACCCGCGCCGAGGCGCTGCCGATGGCGCCGGCGAGCTGCGTCTCGACGAACTGCACCAGCTGCGCATCCGGCTGCAGCGCGTGGCGGTCGGCCACGCCCTGGCGCCGCGCATAGTCGTCGAACAGCGCCTGCGCCCGGCCCAGGCCGAGAAAGCGGCCGAGCAGCGGCAGCAGGTCGGCCACATGGGCGCGGCCGCGCCAGAACACCGGCCCGGTGGTCGCCGTGCGGCGGAAGACGTCGACGAAAAGCAGCGCCTGGCTGGTCTCGCGCGCCGAGGGCGCCCGCCACAGCGACACCGTCACGTACAGGCCGGCGTTGGCCAGCAGGCTCCAGAACAGCGAATGGGTCAGGTAGTCCAGCCCCTTCAGGCCGAGCAGCGCCTCCGGCCGCAGCAGTTCCAGCCCGAAGGCGCCGTGCGCCAGGAAGTCGCGGCCGAGCCAGCCCGACTTGGCGAAGGAGGGCAGCAGCAGCGTGTAGATCCACAACGCGAAGCCCGCGCCCAGCCCGGCCAGCGCGCCGGCGCGCGTGCCGCCCTTCCAGTACATGCCGCCGAGCATGGCCGGCGCGAACTGCGCCACCGCCGCAAAGCTGATCAGGCCGATGCCCACCAGCGCATAGGCCTCGCCGGCCAGCCGGTAGTACAGGTAGCCGAGCAGCAGGATGGCGACGATGGCCGCGCGGCGGATGCCGAGCAGGAAGCCGGTCAGGTCGCTACCGGCCGCGGCCTGGAAGCGCCGCGTGCGCAGCAGCATCGGCATGACCAGGTCGTTGCAGACCATGGTCGACACCGCGATGGCCTCGACGATGACCATGCCGGTGGCCGCCGACAGCCCGCCGACGAAGGCCAGCAGCGCCAGCCCTTCGTGCCCGGCGGCCAGCGGCAGCGTCAGCACGAAGCCCTCGGCATTGGCGCCGACGCCGAAGCGCAGCAACCCGGCCAGCGCGATCGGCAGCACGAACAGGTTGATCAGCAGCAGGTACAGCGGGAAGGCCCAGGCGGCGCGCTTGAGGTGGCGCTCGTCCACGTTCTCGACCACCATCACCTGGAACTGCCGCGGCAGGAAGATCAGCGACAGCGCCGACAGCATGGTCAGCGCGAACCACTGCTCGTAGGCGAAGGTCTTGCCCTGGCCGAGCGTCAGCAGCCGCGCCAGATCCGGCACCGCCTGGGCCTTGGCGAAGAGGTCGGCCGAGGCCGTCGAACAGGCCCCAGACCACGAAGGCGCCGACCGCCAGGAAGGCCAGCAGCTTGACCACCGACTCGAAGGCGATGGCCGCGACCATGCCTTCGTGGCGCTCGGCGCTGTCGAGGTGGCGCGTGCCGAAGACGATGGTGAAGCCGGCCAGCGCCAGCGCCATGTACAGCGTGCTGTCGGCCCACCACGGCGCGGCACCGCTCGCGGCACGCCGGGCGCCTGCGTCATCAGCGCATAGGCCACGGCGATGCCCTTGAGCTGCAGCGCGATGTAGGGCACCAGGCCGACCACCGTGATCAGCGTCACCAGCCCGGCCAGCGCCTGGCTCTTGCCGTAGCGGCTGGCGATGAAGTCGGCGATCGAGGTGATGCGGTAGGCGCGCGCGATGCGGATCATCTTGCGCAGCAGCATCCACGCCAGGATCATCGCCAGCATCGGCCCCAGGTAGATCGGCAGGAACCACACGCCGCCGCCCGCGGCGCGGCCGACGCTGCCGAAGTAGGTCCAGGCGCTGCAGTACACGGCCATCGACAGCGCATAGACCCAGGCATTGCCGATCACCGAGCGGCCGGCGGCCGCGCGCCGGTCGCCGTAGGTGGCCACCGCGAACAGCAGCAGCAGGTAGGCGAAGGCCACGCCGATGACCAGCGGCGCGGCCACCATCAGTCGTCCCGGCCTTCGAGCACCAGCGCCAGTGCGCCGATCAGCAGAGCCCACAGCGCGAACAGCGCGGCCGGGAACAGCGGCAGGCCGAACACCGTCAGCTCACGGTCCCACAGCGCCAGCAGCGGAAAGTTGAACAGCGCCAGCGCGGCGCAGAACAGCGCGAGCAGCCGCTGCGATCGCAGGCGTTCGAGCATGGTTGTCCCCCAGTCGTCGGGCCGGGTGTGCGCCGGGCCCTGCAAGAGTCATTCTGACCGCGGGGCTGACCGGGGTCTGACGCAGGGCAACGTCGCTACAGCGCGCCGAGCTTGAAGTGCTGCTGCAGGTGCTGGCGGAAGCGCTTGATGATGCCCAGCGCGTCCTGCAGCCGGTCGCGCTCCAGCGTGCTCAGGTCCGACATGCGCACCAGGTTGTCCACGGCGCGGCCGGCCTGGCGCTGCGCCAGGTTGTTCTTCAGCTTCAGGCCCATCATGAAGTGCAGCGCCTCGATCAGGTCGCGCGCCAGGTCGGCGTCGATGCGCCGCCGCTCGACCAGCACGCGCAGGCGCTCGGCGGTGCTCAGCTGCGTGCACCTGCGCCTGCAGCGCCAGCGCGCGCACGCCGTGCACGATCGGGAAGGTGCCGAGCTTCTTCAGGTCGAAGCGGCTGCTCGTCGCGCGAGCGCGCGAGGTCAGCCGCGCCCACCAGCCGACCGAGGGTTCGTCGAACTGGTCGGCCGCGGCGGCGAAGCGGGCCAGGAAGGCATCGTTGCCCGGCAGGATCTCGAAGGCGAACTGCCGCGCCTGGTGCAGCAGGCCGGCATCGCCGGCGACCGCGGCCGCGTCCAAGAAGATCGCCAGGTGCATCGGCGCGTCGGCCTCGCGCCGTAGATCCAGTCGCGCAGGCGTTCGCGGAAGGTGGCCAGCGGCGCGCGCCACAGCGGGTTGGTCAGCATGATGTCGCCGGGGCAGCGCGGCCAGCCGAACTCGATCAGCGCCGGGTTGAAGGTCTCGGCCACCTGCGGCAGCGCGGCGCATTCGTAGCCGTCGCGCAGCAGCAGCGCGTTGTCCTGGTCGGTCTTGAGGATCTGCTCGCCGCGGCCCTCGCTGCCCATCACCAGCAGGCAGCTGTTGGCCACCAGCTCGGCCGGCGCGACGAAGCTCCACAGCCGCGCGAAGACCTGCGCGTTGAGCACGCCGCACCATGCTGCTGATGACCTCGATCTTGATGCCGCCGCCGTGCAGCAGCTCGACCAGCCCGTCGAGCTGCAGCGCCGCGGCCTTCAGGTCGGCGATGCTCTCGGCCTGCTCGACCTGCAGCGCGATCAGGTGCGAGTGGTTGGAGACGAAGCTCATCAGGTCGAGCTGGCTGAGCACGCCGACGATGGCCGCGCCGTCGCGCACCAGCACGCGGTGCACGCGGTGGCGGATCATCAGCAGCAGCGCCTCGAACAGCTCGCCGTCGGCGTTGACGCGATCAGCTCGAAGCGCGCCACGTCGCGCACCGCCACCGCCTGCGGCGGCAGGTAGCCGCCGCTGCCGTCGGGGCGGCGCAGCAGCGCGTCGCGCAGGTCGGTGGTGGTGAACATGCCGATGCGCTCGCCGTCGCGCACCAGCGCGTTGCTCTGGCCGGCCTCGGCCATCAGCGCGCACACCGACACCAGGTCGAGCGCGCCGTCCACGTAGAAGGGCTTGCGCACGATAGGCGTCGCGCACGCGCGCCATCATCAGCGACAGGAACTCGCGCTGCTCGCTGCGCGATTCCTGCTTGGACAGCCGACGTGCGATTTCGGCGAAGACCGCGGCGCAGAAGGCCGGGTTGGCCGACAGCAGCGACTGCAGCGTGGCCTTGGGGATCTGCCAGGCGCGGACCTCGTCCAGCGCTACCGAGGTGCTGGTGGCGCGCGCCGACAGCAACGCGCGTGCGCCGAACAGCGTGCCGGCGCCGTAGGTGGCTTCGGGCAGGATGCCGGCGGCACGCTGCACATGGCCTTCGACCAGCAGGTAGGCGTGGGTCGGTTCCATCTCCGGCGTCAGCACCGGGTCGTCGGTCGCGAAGTGCACCAGGCTGGCGGTGGCGCGCAGCAGCGCCTGCTGCGCGGCATTCAGCGTGTCGAAGGGCGGGACGTCGAAATCGAAGGCGGCCGTCATGGGCGGGTCGGAAGCAAAAGGGACTGCGAGGCCGAAGCCCGCAGTCCCGGGGGTGTTGCCGCAGTGGCGCGCAGGAACGCCACTGCCGTTTCTTCTCAGTGTCCCGAGGCGCCGGCGGCGCCGATGCCGGTCTCCGAACGCACCTGCTGCGCCAGGAAGCCGGCGCGGTCGACCTGGGCGCGCTCGCTGCGGTCGAGGATCGAGAACAGCCAGATGCCGACGAAGCCGATGGTCATCGAGAACAGCGCCGGGCTGGTGTACGGGAACAGCGCCGAGCCCTTCGGGTTGCCGAGCGTGGCTTCCCACACCGACGGCGAGACGACGGTCAGCACCACCGACGAGATCAGGCCCGAGGAAGCCGCCGATCACCGCGCCGCGCGTGGTGCAGTCCTTCCACAGCACGCTCATGAACAGCACCGGGAAGTTGGCCGATGCGGCGATGGCGAAGGCCAGGCTCACCATGAAGGCGATGTTCTGCTTCTCGAAGGCGATGCCCAGCACCACCGCGATGATGCCCAGGCACACCGTGGTGATCTTCGACACGCGCAGTTCCGAGGCGCTGTCGGCCGTGCCCTTCTTGACCACCGTGGCGTAGATGTCGTGCGACACCGCCGAGGCGCCCGACAGCGTCAGGCCCGCGACCACCGCCAGGATGGTGGCGAAGGCCACCGCCGAGATGAAGCCGAGGAAGACGTTGCCGCCGACCGCGTTGGCCAGGTGGATGGCCGCCATGTTGCCGCCGCCCAGCAGCGCGCCCTTGGCGTCGAGGAACTGCGGGTTGGTGAGCACGAAGGTGATGGCGCCGAAGCCGATGATGAAGGTCAGCAGGTAGAAGTAGCCGATCCAGCCGGTGGCCCACATCACCGAGGTGCGCGCCGCCTTGGCGCTGGGCACGGTGAAGAAGCGCATCAGGATGTGCGGCAGGCCGGCGGTGCCGAACATCAGCGCCATGCCGAAGCTGATGGCCGAGATCGGATCCTTGACGAAGTTGCCCGGGCCCATGATCGACTGTCCGATCTGTGCCGCCACCTCGGCCGTCTTGCCGTCCTTCAGCGCCAGGTCGGTCTTGATCTTCACCGCGCCGGCGAACATCGCCTCGGGGCTGAAGCCGAAGTGCCACAGCACCGACAGCGCCATGAAGGTGGCGCCGCCGAGCAGCAGGCAGGCCTTGATGATCTGCACCCAGGTGGTGGCGGTCATGCCGCCGAACAGCACGTAGACCATCATCAGCGCGCCGACGATGACCACCGCGATCCAGTACTCCAGCCCGAACAGCAGCTTGATCAGCTGGCCCGCGCCGACCATCTGCGCGATCAGGTAGAAGGCCACCACGACCAGCGTGCCCGACGGCCGCGAAGATGCGCACCGGCGTCTGCTTGAAGCGGAAGGCGGCCACGTCGGCAAAGGTGAACTTGCCCAGGTTGCGCAGACGCTCGGCCATCAGGAAGGTGATCACCGGCCAGCCGACGAGGAAGCCGATCGAGTAGATCAGCCCGTCGAAGCCGCTGGCCATCACCGCGGCCGAAATGCCCAGGAACGAGGCCGCCGACATGTAGTCGCCGGCGATCGCCAGGCCGTTCTGGAAGCCGGTGATGCCGCCGCCGGCGGTGTAGAAGTCGGCCGCGCTCTTGGTCTTGGCCGCCGCCCACTTGGTGATGAACAGCGTGAACACCACGAAGATGCGCGAACATGCCGATCGCCGTCCAGTTGGTGGCCTGCTTGACGGCCTGGCCGAGGTCGGCACCGGCGGACCAGGCGGCGAAGGACACGCCGAACAGCGTGGCCAGTGTCAGCACGCGGCGCGTGTTGTTGCCCATGGAGGAGTTGGTGCGGCTCATTTCAGCACCGCCTTCGCGACGGCTTCCGACAGGTCGTCGAACTCGCCGTTGGCGCGCTTGACGTAGATGGCCGTGATCACGATGGTGAAGACGATGACGCCGAAGCCGATGGGGATGCCCATCGTCATCACGCCGTCGCCCAGGCGCTGCGACAGGAAGGGCTTGTTGAAGGCCACCAGCAGGATGAAGCCGTAGTACACGACCATCATCGCCAGCGTCAGCCACCAGCCGAAGCTGCTGCGCTTGCGCTTGAGCTCCTGGTATTTCGGCAATGCCGAAATCCTTCTTGCCAGATCAGTTTCCATGTCGTCTCCTGGATGTGATGAACCCGCCCGCGGCCTTGCGCGGTTGGAGCGAATGTTCGGCCCGGGCCCTGACCGGACCATGACGCGAAACCAACAGAGGCTGACAGCGGCCGGCGTCGCGCCGGTCATCAGGTAAGCTCTGCGCGCCATGAACCAGACAGTACAAAAGGCGCAGAAGGCGCTGCGCAGCGCGCGGCCCAAGGCCGCTGCGCCGCGCACCAACGACCCCGAACGCACGATGGCCGACATCATCGAGGTGGCCACGCACGAGTTCTCGGAGAAGGGCCTGGCCGGCGCGCGCATCGACGTCATTGCCGAGGCCATGCGCACCAGCAAGCGCATGATCTACTACTACTTCGGCAGCAAGGAAGGTCTGTACGTGCGCGTGCTGGAGGAGGCCTACCGGCGCATCCGCGCGATCGAGGCGAGCCTGCACCTGGAGGACCTGGCGCCCGAGGACGCGCTGCGCAAGCTGGTGGGCTTCACCGTCGACTACCAGTTGGCCAACCCGGACTTCATCCGCCTGGTGATGACGGAGAACATTCATCGCGGCGAGTTCCTGGCCCAGAGCAAGGCCATCCAGCGGCTCAACGTCCCGGCCATCGACGCGGTGCGCGAGGTCTACCAGCGCGGCGTGGCGGCCGGCGTGTTCCGTGCCGGCGTCGACCCCGTGGACCTGCACATGTCGATCAGCGCGTTGAGCTTCTTCAACACCGCCAACCGCCACACCTTCGCGCTGATCTTCAAGCGCGACATGGATTCGCCGGCCGCCATCGTGGCGCGGCGCGACAGCATCATCGAGATGGTCGTGCGCTTCGTGCGCAAGTAGGCCGCGGCGACCGTGCCCCTGGAAGTCCATCCGTCCGGGTTTTTACCTAGTTTAAAACTAACTAGTTCGTACATAATTTCATCGCGGCCTCGAAGCCGTGGCCCCGACGCCCGGGCTTTGCGTCCGAAGGGCGCACCAGGAGACAAGCCTTGAACCTGCTGCTCGACCGCTTCTGCCGTGTCATCGACGCCCTGACCGCGCTGCTGCTGGCGGTCATGGTCGTCCTGGTGTTCGGCAACGTGCTGCTGCGCTATGCCTTCAACTCTGGCATCACCGTCAGCGAGGAGCTGTCGCGCTGGCTGTTCGTCTGGCTCACCTTCCTGGGTGCCACCGTGGCCATCAAGGAGCATGCCCACCTGGGCACTGACATGCTGGTAGCCCATTTGCCTGTGTGGGGCAAGAAGGCCTGCCTGCTGGTCGGCCAGCTGCTGATGTTGTATGTGTGCTGGCTGCTGTTCAGCGGCAGCCTCGCACAGGCGCGAATCAACTGGGACGTGGAGGCGCCGGTCAGCGGCGCGTCGATGGCCCTCTTCTACGCCTCCGGTGTGTTCTTCGCCGTCGCTGCCGCGCTGCTGCTGTTGCGCGAACTGCTGCGCACCCTGACGGGCCGGGTACGCGAGGCCGACCTGGTGATGGTGCAGGAGTCGGAAGACCTGGCCCAGGTGCACGACCTGCACCTCGACGAGACGCCGGGCAAGTGCAAGCGCTGACCAAGGGGCCGAAATGACCATCTTCATCTTCCTCGGCTCGCTGCTCGGCGCCATGGCACTGGGCATCCCGATCGCCTTCTCGCTGTTGCTGTCCGGGGTGGCGCTGATGTGGCACCTCGACCTGTTCGACGCGCAGATCCTGGCGCAGAACGTCATCAACGGCGCCGACAGCTTCCCGCTGCTGGCGGTGCCCTTCTTCATGCTGGCCGGCGAGATCATGAACGTCGGCGGCCTGAGCCGCCGCATCGTCGACCTGGCGCTGACGCTGGTCGGCCATGTGCGCGGCGGCCTCGGTTTCGTGGCCATCCTGGCCGCCTGCATGCTGGCTGCGCTGTCCGGCTCGGCGGTGGCCGACACCGCGGCACTGGCCGCGCTGCTGCTGCCGATGATGGTCAAGGCAGGCCACGACAAGGCGCGCTCGGGCGGGCTCATCGCCGCGGCCGGCATCATCGCGCCGATCATCCCGCCGTCGATCGGCTTCGTCATCTTCGGCGTGGCGGCCAACGTGTCGATCAGCAAGCTGTTCATGGCCGGCATCGTGCCCGGGCTGATGATGGGCCTGGCGATCGCCGTGGCCTGGTACATCGTGGCCAAGCGGGAGAACGTGGCGCCTCCGCGCAAGGCCAGTACGGCCGAGAAGCTGGCGGCCTTCCGCTCGTCGCTGTGGGCGCTGTTCCTGCCGGTGATCGTGCTGGTCGGCCTGAAGTTCGGCGTGTTCACACCCACCGAGGCGGCGGTGGTCGCGGCGGTCTATGCGTTGTTCGTGGCCACGGTGGTGTACCGCGAGATGCACATCAGACAGCTGTACGAGGTGTTCGTCAGCGCCGCCAAGACCACCGCGGTGATCATGTTCCTGGTGGCCGCGGCGATGGTCTCGGCCTGGCTGATCACCGTGGCGCAGATCCCCGCGCAGATGATCGCGCTGCTCGAACCCTTCATGGGCAACCAGACGCTGCTGCTGATCGCCATCATGCTGCTGGTCATCGCCGTCGGCACGGCGATGGACATGACGCCGACCATCCTGATCATGACGCCGGTGCTGATGCCGGTGGTCAAGGCCGCGGGCATCGACCCGGTGTACTTCGGCGTGCTGTTCATCATGAACAACGCCATCGGCCTGATCACCCCGCCGGTGGGCACCGTGCTCAACGTCGTCGCTGGCGTCGGCCGAATGAAGATGGACGAGGTCACGCGCGGCGTGCTGCCCTTCATGTTTGCGCAGTTCGCGGTGATGTTCCTGCTGGTGCTGTTCCCTTCCCTGGTGCTCGTGCCGATGCGCTGGTTCATCGGCTGAGCCCTCCCTTCCCGCCACCCTGACCTGGAGACAAGTCCCATGAAGACACTAACCCGCGCGCTGGCCATCGGCCTGGCCACGCTGCTGCCGCTGAGCGCGGCGCTGGCCCAAGACATCAAGGAGCGGACCTTCAAGTTCGCGCTGCAGAACCCCAAGGGCCACCCTCTTGAGCAGGGGGCGACCAAGTTCTCCGAGATCGTCGCGGCCAAGAGCGGCGGCAAGATCAAGGTCAACGTCTTTCCTGGCGGCACCTTGGGCGGTGATGCGGCCAACGTCTCGGCGTTGCAAGGCGGCACGATCGAGTTGGTGATGCTGAACTCGGGCATCCTGGCCTCGCAGGTCAAGGACTTCGAGGTCTACGACTTCCCGTTCATGTTCGCCAACGCCAAGGAAGCCGACGCCGTGGTCGACGGCCCCTTCGGCCAGAAGCTGCACGCCAAGCTGCAGGAGAAGGGCATCGTAGGGTTGGCCTACACCGAGCTGGGCTTTCGCAACATCACCAACAGCAAGAAGCCGATCGCCGCGGTGGACGACATCGCCGGGCTGAAGCTGCGCGTCATCCCCAACGCCATCAACGTCGACTGGGTCAAAGCGCTGGGTGCCAACCCCACGCCGCTGGCCTTCCCCGAGGTCTATGCGGCGCTGGAGCAGAAGGCCATCGACGGGCAGGAGAACCCGCTGTCGGTGATCCTGGCCAACAAGTTCGCCGAGGTGCAGAAGTACCTGGCACTGACCAACCACCAGTACAACCCGCAATCGATGATTTTCAGCAAGAAGGTCTGGGACACGCTGTCGCCGGCCGAGCAGAAGATCCTGCAGGACGCCGCGCTCGAGGCCTCGAAGTACCAGCGCCAGGTCAACCGCGAGGCCGCGGCCGGCCAGTTGGACGCGCTGAAGAAGGCCGGCATGCAGGTCAGCGAGTTCTCGCCGGCCGAGCAGGCCAAGCTGCGCGAGAAGCTCAAGCCGGTGATCGACAAGCACGGCGCCGCCATCCCGGCCACCGTGGCCGAGCTGCAGGCCGAACTGGCGAAGCTGCGCAAGTGAACCCGGCGCCGTCGAAGATGCTCGTCGGCCTGATCGGCGCCGGCATCCAGCGCTCGCTGACGCCGGCGATGCACGAGCAAGAGGCGCGCTGCCAGGGCCTGTCGCTGCACTACCAGCTGATCGACCTGGACGTGGCCGGCGTCGGCGTGGCAGCGCTGCCGACGCTGATCGAGGCGGCGCGCATCATGGGCTTCGCCGGCCTGAACGTCACCTACCCGTGCAAGCAGGCGGTGATCCCGCTGCTCGACGAGCTGTCCGACGAGGCCCGCGCCATGGGTGCGGTCAACACCGTGGTCTTCCGCGGCGGCCGCGCCGTCGGCCACAACACCGACGGCAGTGGCTGGGCCTGGGGTTTCAGGCGCACGCTGCCGCAGGCCGACCTGAGGCGCGTGGTGCTGCTGGGCGCCGGCGGCGCCGGCTCGGCCATTGCCCATGCGGTGCTGCGCCTGGGCGCAGCGCAACTGCGGGTCGTCGATCGCGAGGCCGACCGTGCGCAGGCCTCGGCCGCCCAGCTGAACAGCCAGTACGGTGAGGGTCGTGTGGCGGCAAGCACCGATGCAGCGCAGGCGCTGCGTGGCGCCAGCGGGCTGATCCATGCAACCCCCACCGGCATGGACAAACTGCCCGGGCTGCCGCTTGCGGCCGAACTGCTGCGCCCCGAACTGTGGGTGTCCGAGATCGTCTACTTCCCGCTTGACACGGAACTGCTGCGCGCTGCGCGAGCGCGCGGCTGCGCCACCGTGGACGGCGGCACCATGGCCGTGGGCCAGGCGATCGGCGCCTTCGAACTCTTCACCGGCCGACCGGCCGACGCGGCGCGGGTCGAGGCGCATTTTCGGTGCCTGCTGCGAGAACGCCAGGCCCGTTGACACCGACGAGGAGCACACCATGGGAGCACAGCGCGAAGCCATCGGCGAACTGCCCAACCCGCTGGGTCTGGCGGGCATCGAGTTCGTCGAGTACGCCACCACGCGTCCGCAGGCGCTGGGCCAGGTGCTGGAGACGCTGGGCTTCAAGCCGGTGGCGCGGCACCGCTCGCGCGAGGTGCTGCTGTACCGGCAAGGCACGATGAACATCGTCATCAATGCGCACGATGCACCGCGCCCCGGCAGCATCGTGCCGGCCGAGACGCCGGTGATCGCGGCGGTGGCGTTTCGGGTGCGTGATGCCGCGGCTGCCTACAAGCGCGCGCTGGACCGCGGCGCCTGGGCAGTGCCGGTGCAGGTGGAGGTGATGGAGCTGCACATCCCGGCGATCCATGGCGTGGGTTCGAGCCGCATCTACTTCGTCGACCGCACCGAAGCCTTCTCGATCTGGGACGTCGACTTTGTGCCCATCCCCACCGTCGACAGGCAGCCGCCGGTGCTGGCCGGGCTGCACTGGTTCGGCATCGTGCAGTACATCGGCACCGACCGCATGGACGACTGGTGCGAGTACTACCGCGAACTGTTCGGTTTCGACGAGCTGCCCGACGACCAGCGCTTCGGCATCCTGCCCAAGGGCCGCATCCTGAAGAGCCCGTGCGGCAGCTTCTACCTGCAACTGATCGAGCCGGAGCCCGGCATCGTCGACGTCGAAGGCGATGAGTCGCTGCAGCGCATGGGCCTGGGCACCAGCGACGTGCCGGCCGCGGTGGCGGCGCTGCGCGCGCGCGGCGTGGCTTTCGTCGAATCGCCCGACCTGCACACCGGCTCGCGCGGCGCGCTCACCGTGCCGCAACTCGGCGGCGTGATGTTCGAGCTGGTGCACGATCTTCGGAGCTGAAGCCATGCCCCATCGAAGCGGCTTCTTCGACGATTTCGGCATGGACACGATCTCGCTGGCCGGCGAGCTGTCGGCCAAGCTGGCGGCGATGCGCGACGCCGGCTTCACCCAGGTGATGCTCAAGGCCAACGACATCGTCGGTCACCCCGGCGGCGTGGACGCGGCGGTGGCGGCGGTGCGTGCCAGCGGGCTGCGTGTCACGGGCTTCCAGGTGCTGCGCGACTTCGAAGGGTTGTCGGCGCACCTGCACGACTACAAGGTGGACATCGCCAAGGGCATGCTGGAGATGGCGCATGCCGTCGGCGCCCCACTGCTGCTGGTGTGCTCGTCGACCAGCCAGCATGCGACGACTGACGTCGAAGCGATCGCCCGCGACCTGCGCAAGCTGGCCATGCTGGCCGTGCCGCTGCGGCTGAAGGTGGCCTACGAGGGCCTGTCCTGGGGCCGCACGATCAACGAGTTCACCACCGCCTGGGACGTGGTGCAGCGCGCCGATGCGCCGAATCTCGGCCTGGCCTTCGACTCGTACCATGCCCTGGCGACGAAGACCGCACTCGACGGCCTGGAGCAGGTCGACCCGCGCAAGATCTTTCTGGTGCAGCTGGCCGACTTCATGTGGCAGGAGATCCGCACGGTGGAAGAGCGCATCAGCACCGCGCGCACCTTCCGCGTCTTCCCCGGCGAAGGCGTGCACAGCGCCCAGGTGGCCGAGCTGGTGACCCGGCTCGACGCCATGGGCTACCGCGGCGACTACAGCTTCGAGGTCTTCAACGACGATTACCAGCAGCTGCCGCTGCCGAGGGTGGCGCAGCGTGCGCGGGCGTCAGCCGAATGGCTGGGCGAGCAGGTACTGCGCCGGGCCGTGCCGCTGCCCGGGCGGTTGCGGCTGCGCCGCTGAGAAGCGGCAGCGGCGCAGGCGATACTTGCGCTGCGTTGTGCAAGGAGAGCTGATGACTTCGATCCTGGTCCTCAACGGCCCCAACCTGAACCTGCTGGGCACGCGCGAGCCGGCGGTGTACGGCCACACCACGCTGGACGACGTGCGTGCGCTGTGCGAGGCCACCGGCCAGCGCCTCGGCCTGGCCATCGATTTCCGACAGAGCAACCACGAAGGCGTGCTCATCGACTGGATCCACGCCGCCGGTGTCGCGCACCGCGCCGGCACGTTGCTCGGCCTGGTCTTCAACGCCGGTGCCTACACCCACACCAGCGTGGCGCTGCATGACGCGGTCAAGGGCGCCGGGCTGCCGATGATCGAGGTACACATCAGCAACGTGCACGCCCGCGAGCCCTTCCGTCACCATTCCTATCTGTCGCCGGCGGCGGCCGGCATCGTCGTCGGCTTCGGCATCGACGGCTACGTGCTGGCCATCGAGGGCCTGGCGCGCGCGGCGGCCGCCAAGGGTGGCTGAGACTGCGCTGTTCGCGCAGTCGCTGCTGATCGGACTGTCGATCGCCGCGCCGGTCGGCCCGATCGGCCTGCTGGTGATCCAGCGCACGCTGCAGCGCGGCGCGCTGGTCGGCTTGGCCACCGGGCTCGGTGCAGCCGCGGCCGACGCGCTGTACGGCGCGGTCGGTGCGTTCGGCGTCGCTTCAGTCATCGATGCGCTGGTCGGCGCGCGCGTGCCGCTGGCCCTGGGCGGCGGCGCCTTCCTGCTCTGGCTGGCCTGGCGCATCTGGCGATCGAAGCCGCCCGACAAGGCGGCGCAGGCCGGCGCAGGCGCGGGGCTGCTGTCGTGCTTTGCCGGCACCTTCGTGCTCACGCTGTCGAATCCGGCGACGATCTTCTCGTTCATCGCCGTGTTCGGCGCGCTCGGTGCGCGGCTGCGGGTCAGCTCGCCGTGGACCATGATCGCCGGCGTGCTGGTGGGCTCGGCACTGTGGTGGCTGCTGCTGAGCGTGCTGGTGGGCCGGCTGCGCTCGCGCTTCGACGCGCGGGCCCAGACCTGGGTCAACCGGGCCTCGGCGCTGCTGCTGGCCGGCTTTGCGTTGTGGCAATGGGCCGGGCTGTTGGGCCATTGATGGCAGACTGCGACCTCACAAACCCAGGAGACTCCAGATGGCAGAACCGCACAACCGCATCGCAATCGTCACTGGCGCCGGCAGCGGCATCGGCAAGGCTTCGGCCATCCGGCTGCTGGCAGACGGCTGGCGCGTGGTCTTCACCGGCCGCCGCCTGGAGGCGCTGCGCGAGGCCATTGCCGCGGCCGGCGACCCCTTCGGCGACATCGACAGGCGCGCGCTGGCGGTGCCGGCCGACATGACCCGGGCCGACTCGGTGGCCGCGCTGTTCGATGTGGTGCGTGCCCGCTTCGGCCGCCTGGACCTGGTGTTCAACAATGCCGGCACCGGCGCCCCGCCGGTGCTGCTGGAGGACCTGACGGTCGAGCAGTGGCGTGGCGTGGTCGACACCAACCTGACGGGCGTGTTCCTGTGCATCCAGCAGGCCTTTCGCATCATGAAGGCGCAATCGCCGATGGGCGGGCGCATCATCAACAACGGCTCGATCTCGGCCTATGCGCCGCGGCCCAACTCCGCCCCCTATACCGCCACCAAGCATGCGGTCAGCGGGCTGACGCGCGCGGCCTCGCTGGACGGGCGCAAGTACGACATCGCCGTTGGCCAGATCGACATCGGCAATGCCGCCACCGACATGACCGAGCGCATGACCCAGGGCGTGCCGCAGCCCGACGGCAGCCTGAAGGTCGAAGACCGCATGGACGTGCGCCATGTCGCCGATTCGGTGCTGCACATGGCCAACCTGCCGCTGTCGGCCAACGTGCTGTTCATGAACGTCATGGCCACCAAGATGCCTTTTGTCGGGCGCGGCTGAGCCGGCTGCTAGTATTCAAAAATGCCCAACTGACGGAGGAATTCCATGAGTGAACTGACTGCTGCCCACAAGGACAAGCTGATGGCTGACCTGCGCACCGTCATCGCCGATGCCGAAGAAGTGCTGAAGGTCACTGCCGACCAGGCCAGCGCCGGCGCCGCCGAACTGCGGGTGCGCATGCAGGAGCGGCTGACGCAGGCCAAGCATCGCCTGCACGACCTGCAGGAAACCGCCGTGGCCCGTGCCAAGGCTGCAGGCCATGCCGCCGATGACTACGTGCACGAGCACCCCTGGAAGGCGATTGGCGCGGCTGCCGGCATCGGCATGATCATCGGCCTGCTCATCAGCCGCCGCTAGCCGGCAGCCCGGTCATGCCCGCGTCGCGCGCTGGGCTGTTCGAATCCCTGCGCCAGCTGCTCAGCACCGCGCTGGACTTGGCGCAGGTGCGCCTGGAGCTGCTGGTCGCCGACCTGCAGCTGGAGAAGCTGCGGCTGGTCGAGGTGGCGCTGCGTGCGTTGCTCGGCCTGCTGCTGCTGGGCCTGGGGCTGCTGCTGCTCATCGGCTTCCTGCTGATGCTGCTGTGGGATGGCTACCGCCTGCCGGCGCTGGGCGTGCTGACGCTGCTGTGCCTGGGTGGCGGTGCGCTGCTGCTGCAGGCAGCCAAGCGCCGCCTTCGCGAGGGCGACGAGCTGCTGGCCGCGACGCGCGCCGAGTTCGAGCGCGACCGCGCGGCCCTTCGCGCGCGGGACTGATCCGGTGGCCACGCCCGACCGCGCCGAGGTGCTGCTGCGCCGCGAGCGGCTGCTGCTGCGCAGCGGCCAGTTGCGGCAGGACTGGGCACAGCAGGTGCAGGTGCTGCGCAAGCCACTGGGCCTGGCCGATCAGGCCCGAGCGGGTGCGCACTGGCTGATGCAGCACCCTGAATGGCCGATCGGCGTGGCCACGTTGCTCATCGTGCTGCGTCCCGGCCGCGCGCTGCGCTGGGCCAGCTACGCCTGGCAGGGTTATGGACTGTACCGTCGCGTCCAGCGGGTGATGAAGCGCATGCCGCGCAGCGAGGGCTGAGTGGCCGCCGCCCGCAGCGACGCGCGCGGCATCCAGTTCCCGCTCGACGAGGCCGGCAAGCGCAGCACCGCGCCCGTGGGCAAGCGCATCCTGGCGGCGGCACTGGGCGAGCTCGATGCGGACGCCGCCGCGCAATGCTTGGCCGAACGCGACTGGCGCCATGCCTACCCGTCGCACCTGCGCCGCCTGGTCGAGTTGCAGGCCGCCCGGCCGCGGGCCACCGTCGCCTCGTGCCACGCCGGCCTGGACGCGGCCTGGCGCGAGCTGGTCTTCCTGCGTGACGGCCAGCCGCATACACTGCGCGACGCGCTGGCCTCGCCGGCCGGCGCACCGCTGCAGACACTGCGTCTGCGCGGCACACAGGACGGCCCGCCAGCACGCTGGGAGCTGCCCTACAAGGGCCGGCGCCTGAGCGGCGATGCGCTGGCGCGGCGCATCGATGCCTGGGCGGCGGCCGGCGTGATCGAGCCCTCCCATGCGCAGGCGCTGCACCTGGCGCGTATCCATCCCGAATGGTTCGACCTGTCCGACCGCCACCTGGTGCTGCTCGGCGCCGGCAGCGAGGCCGGGCCGCTCGCCTGGCTGGCCCAGTGGCGCGCCAACATCGTGGCCATCGACCTGCCGCGCGGCCCCACCTGGAAGAAAATCGCGCAGCGCATACGCGCCGGCAACGGCCAGTTGATCGCTCCGGTCGCGGCCTCGGCCTCGCTGGGCGGCGACGCCGCGCGAGACGTGCAGCTGGCCGGCTGCGACATGTTGACGCAGACGCCCGAGATCGCCACCTGGCTGCAGTGCCTGGGCGAACCCTTGGACCTGCTGTCCATCGCCTACCTGGATGGCGAGCGGCATGTGCGTGTGTCGCTCGCCATGGATGCGCTGGCCGTGGCCTGCAGTGCGGCCGCTGCGCGCTGCACGCTGGCCTGGATGGCCACGCCGACCGACGTCTTCGCGGTCCCGCAGGCACTGGCCGACGCGGTGATGCGTGCCTACGAGGAGCGCGGCACGCTCAAGCGCCTGGCCCAGGCGGGTCTGCGCGCCGGCAGCGGCGGGCGCAGTTTCGCGCCGCACATTGAGGCGCTGGTGGACGCAGACGATGGCTCGCGCTGGGGCGTGGTCGACTGTCTGGTCATCGAGCAGGGGCCGAACTATGCGCTGGCCAAGCGGCTACAGCAGTGGCGCGCCCTGGTCGCGCGCGCTGCCGGGCAGGTGGTGTCGATCAACGTTGCACCGTCCACCACCACCGCCTCGGTGCTGAGCAACCCGGCGCTGGCGGCGGGCTTCCGTGGCGCCAAGGCTTTCGACATCGAGGTCTTCGAACCCGACACCACAAATGCGCTGATGGCTGCGATGTGGGTCCATGACCTGCGCAACCCGCAAGGCGCCGCCCATCCGGCGGTGACGCTGGCCCACCCGTTGCAGCTGCTCAGCGAAGGCGCCAACCACGGCGGGCTGTGGCGCGTGCCCTACCTGCCGCGTTCGGTGCTGCCGTTCGCGGCGCTGCTGGGCATGATGAAGCGCCGCTGAAGACGGCCCGGTCGCCTGCGGCGCAATTCAGCGTCCGGGCGCGCGGCAGCTGCTGCCCAGCGATTGCTCGAAGTCGACCTTGGGCGTGAAGTTCGTGTCCAGCGGGTTGGCCTTGACCGCCACGATGTAGTAGCGCGTGCACGGCTTGACATCGAGCGTGAAGCTCTCCGCCGCGCTGAAGCCGGCGCCACCGGGTGGCCCGCGCAGCACCAGGCGGCGCACGCCAGGCTCGACGAACTGCGGTGTCACGGTGGAGCTGCTGCCGTCGACCGAGGCGATCTGCACCGGGTAGGTGTCGATGTTGGTGACGAAGTAGCGCTCGCCGAGCAGCTGCGAGGTGGCGGGGCTGGTGGCGCAGCCCTGCAGGATTGCCACGCAGGCGAATGCGATCCAGGGCCAGGGCGTCGGTTTCATGCCTTGCACCTCAGGGACTGACCGGCAAGATGGCATCCTGGGCAGCGGACTGAGGCTTGTCAACCGCCGCGCGGCGGGGCGCAACGCCGTTCAGGAACTTGCCGATCTCGGCCAGCGCCTCGCGCGCCTGGGGCAGTTCGGGGTTGAAGATCTGCCAGACATGGACCATGTGATTCCAGCGCTGCAGCCGCACCGGCGAACCGGCCGCCTGGGCCCGGTTGGCATAGCGGATGCTGTCGTCGCGGAGCATTTCCACCTCGCTGGCCTGCAGCAGCACCGGTGGCAGCCGCGACAGGTCGCCGCGCAGCGGCGAGACCCGTGCGTCACTGGGGTTGATGCGTGTCTGCATCCAGCCCAGCCAGAGCAGCAGCGTATTCGGGACGCGCGCCATCGGCCCGAACAGCGGGCCGAGCATCGGGTCGCTGCGGATATGGCTGCGCAGGGTCGGACTGGCCAGCGTGGCATCGGTCAGCGGGGACAGCGCCACCGCCGCATCGGGCGCGCGCAAGCCCTGGTCACGCACCCACTGGATCAGCGACAGTGTCAGGTTGCCGCCGGCGGAATCGCCCGCCACGAACAGCGCCTGGGCCGGCGCCGCGCCGCCGGGCCCGTGCTCCAGCAGCCAACGGTAGGCGCTGCGGCAGTCGTCGATGCCGGCCTGGCGCGGGTGCTCGGGCATCAGCCGGTAGTCGATGGCCAGCACCGCACCGCCGGTGAGCGCGGAAAACTGCGAGGTCAGCGTGCGGTGGCTGCGCGGGCTGCCCATCATGAAGGCCCCGCCGTGGATGTAGAGCGTGCGCCGCGCCGGGTCGGCGCCCGGGGCCAGCACCCATTCTCCAGGTACGCCGGCGCAATCCACGGCGGTGATGGTCACGTCGAGCTGCCGGTCGGCAAAGATGCCGTCCATGTACTTGCGCAGCACGGCGTTGCGCTGGCGCATAGGCACGCCCTTGAGCACCGCCTGGACGCCGCCCAGCGAGGCGACCACCGCCTGGATCTCCGGGCCCGGCGCATCGTCGCGAGAGAAGTGCTCGCCGGCCGGCTGGTCGAAGGCCGACATGTCTGCGCCACGCAGATGGAAGGCAGCCACGGCCCAGATGCCGCCGACCACCACCAGGACCACCCAAGTCAGTTCAATCACGCCACGTCTCCGATGCCCCACAGGCCGGCGCCCGGTTCGGGCCCTGCAGTACCGAGCATAGCGCTAGCGTGCGCCAGCCTTGAGCAGGATCCGCACCATCGGCTCGTAGCCGCGCGAGCGGGCCAGCGCCAGCGGTGTCTGGCCTTGCCGGTCGGTCAGCTGGGTGCTGGCGCCGGCATCGACCAGCGCCTGCAGCGTGGCCACGTGCCGCGGCCCGCCCTGGCCGAGCACGATGGCCTCGATCAGGGCCGTCCAGTGCAGGTTGTTCACATGATCCAGCGGCGCGCCGGCGGCGATCAGCTGCCGCACCACGCCGTCATGGCCCAGGTGTGCGGCGGCGATCAGCGCCGTGCCGTCGTAGCGGCTGGTGATGACCTTCGCGCTGGCACCCAGCTGCAGCAACAGGGCCAGCGTGTCCTCGTCGTCGGCCACGGCGGCGATGGTCACCGCGTCGTAGCGGTCGTGGTCCAGCGCGCCCAGGGCGGCACCGGCGGCGGCCAGCCGGCGCAGCACCTCGCGGCGCCGCGCGAAAGCGGCCACGTGCAGTGGCGTGCGGCCATTGGCGTCGCGCGGGTTCAGATCGACACCGGCGTCGATCAGTCGCTGCAGCTGCAACAGGTCGCCGCTCCAGGCCGCCGCGTGCAAGCCGGTGTACTGCGCCACCAGTGAAGGGCCGGGCGGCGTCTGCGCGGTGGCCGCGCGCGGATCGGCGGCCCACGCCGCAAGGACCAGCGCGGCGGCACTTGACCAACGGGCGAGGGTGCGGCCAGTCATGGCAGGCATTCTCGGGCCTCGCAGCCCTTGCCGCCGCTTCGGCCGGGGCCGACCGTGCCCGCGCAGACCTCGATCAGCGAGGCGGACGCGCGCTCAGGAAGTCGAGCGTGGCCTGGCGCGTCTGCGGCGAATTGAGGATGCCCAGGTGGGCCGTGCCGAGAATCGGGTCGTACGCGCCCTGGCCGAGCAAATCAAGCTGACGGGCGCCACGCAACGTGGCGCTCTTCGAGAAGTCGAAAGGTCTTCCGAACGAGTCCTCGGCGGGCACCGGCGTGATCACGCCGTCCTGAACCGCGAAGAACACGAAACTGCGGTCGGCATTGCGGATCACCAGCGTACGCGGCGTCTCGCGCCACCCTTTGTGGTCGTCGCGCTCGCCGTGGCTGCCATTCAGCAGCCGCAGGAAGCGCGTATTGGGCGAGCCGAGTTCGACGCAGACCTCACTGTCAGGGGTGAAGCCGCCGGCTGCCGGTGCCTGCCAGTAGTTTGCGGCATTGGGCGAGCAATTGATGATGCCCTGGTTGGGCCCGTCGATCGCGACGAAGCGTCGCACCAGGCCCTGCGCCTGGTCCTGGCGCATCCATTCCCTTGCCAACGTTACCCCCAGGCTGTGGGCGACGATGTCCACCTGCTTCGTGCCGGTGAACTCGAGCACCGCCTGGACGAAACGACGAAGGTCAGGCACGTTGGCGGCATTGGTATGGGCAATACCGGAGCGCAGCGACTGGTTGGCCAACAGGTCACATTGATCGCCCTGGTAGCCCAGGCCCCACAGCTCGCTGGTCGAATAGCCGTTGTCAGCCAGGAACTGCGCCATGGCCTGCATGCGGCCGAATGGGTTGCAGGCCGTGGCGAAGGGCGTGTCGTTGTTGCCGTGCAGGAAGATCACCGGCGTGCGCGTCACCGGGCCCGCGGCGCCGAAACCGATCACCGGCTTGCCCAGCGAGGTGTCGACGATGACCGGGAACGCGTCCGGCAAGCTGTTGCCAACCGTGCCGGCGGCGTGCCCCGTCGCGGCCAGGGCGCAGGCCAACGCGGCTGCGGCGGCATGGCGAATCCAGGTCTTCATGGGCTGACTCCTCGTCGATGGGCCGGGTTTCGAGCCGCTCATGCGGCCAGGAAGCGCTCGACCAGCGCGTACTGGTCTGGCGTGTTCAACGCTGGTGCGTGGCCGCAGCCGGCGATCTCGACCACCACGGCGCGCGGGCCGCGGTTGCGCATGGCGTCGGCCACCTCGGGCAGCAGCAGGTCGGAGTGTTCGCCGCGCAGACACAGTACCGGCAGGTCCAGGCTGTCCCAGGCCTCCCACAGCGCGTAGTCGTCGGTGTGGTGGGTGAACTGCATGACCATGGCCGGGTCGTAGTGCGGCGTCACCCGTCCATCGGGCAGGCGCCGGGTGGAGCTTTCGGTCAGGCGCCGCCACTGCGCGTCGGTCATCGCGCCGTAGGGCTTGTAGATGGTGCGGAAGTACTGCTCAAGTTCGCTCACCGTGGCAAAGGCCGGTGGGCTGCCTGCGTAGCTGCGGATGCGCTGGATGGCCGCGTCGGCCAGCTGCGGGCCCACGTCGTTCAGAACCATGCGGCGGATGCGCCCGCGTAGTGCCGAGGCGGCGGCCTTCAGGCCGATGGCCCCGCCCATCGAGGTGCCCAGCCAATGCACCTGCTCCAGGCCGAGCTGGTCCACCAGCGACGCCGCCAGCTGCGCATAGAAGGCCAGGCAGTATTCCTTGTCGGGCTGCGGGCTCCATTGGCTCAGGCCGCGTCCGAGGGTGTCGGGGCAGATGACGCGGTAGCGCTGGGCCAGGTGCGCGGCGATGTCGTCCATGTCGCGCCCGGTGCGCGCCAGGCCATGCCAGGCGATCACCGTCTCGTCGTGCTGCGCACCCCATTCGGTGTAGTGCAGCTCGCGCTCCAGGCAGCGCATGTAGTTCGAGGTGTGCGTCATTTCTTCAGGGCCCCGAGGCGCAGCCGCCCCACCACACCAGTCGGGAAGTAGTACACCGACAGCACGAACAGCACGCCAAGCCACAGCAGCCAGCGGTCCGGCGAGACCAGCTGCGACAGCACCGGCACGCCTTCCAGTGCGCCGGCACCGAGCTTCAGCAGGTCCTGCAGGTAGTTCTGCGCCAGCACGAACAACACCGAGCCGATCACCGCGCCATACATCGTGCCCATGCCGCCAATGACGACGATGAGCAGGATGTCGAGCATGATCTCGAAGCTCAGCGTGGTGTCCGGGCCGGTATAGCGCAGCCACAGCGCCAGCAAGGCACCGGCAACAGTCGCGAACAGCGCCGACAGCACGTTGCTCAGCGTGCGGTAGACCACGGTGCGGTAGCCGATCGACTCGGCGCGAAAGTCGTTCTCGCGGATCGCCTGCAGCACCCGGCCGAAGGGGCTGTTGACGATGCGCAGCAGCAGCAGGAAAAGTGCGGTCACCACCACGAACAGCAGGTAGTAGCTGAACACCTTGCCGTCGAGCATCACACCGAGGAACTCGGACTCGAAGGGCTCGAAGCTGGGGCTGAAGACGGCCGGATTCTTGAAGCTCAGGCCGTCCTCGCCGCCCGTGAAATCGCTCAGTTGCGAGGCCAGCGTCTGGAAGGCCGCAGCCACTGCCAACGTGATCATCGCGTAGAAGATGGCCTTGACGCGCAGGCTGAACAGACCGATCACCAGCGACAGGCCGAGCGACAGCAGCAGCGCGATGATCACGCCGGTGCACACCGCGGCGAAACCCTCGCCCATGCGCGTGCTGGCAATGGCCACGCCGTAGGCGCCGATGCCGAAGAACATGGTGTGTGCGAAGCTGACGATGCCGGTGTAGCCGAGCAGCAGGTCGTAGCTGGCCACCAGCAGGATGAAGACCAGCATCTTCGCCGCCACTCCCAGCGCCTTGCTGCCCGGAAACAGGAAGGGCGCGAAGGCCAGGCCCAGCAGTACCAGCACCAGCGCCAGCGCCAGCCAGCGGCTGCGCGGCGCATCGTGGGAAAGCAGTCGATCGAGCAGCATGGCGATCAGCGGTTTGTCACCGGGTACAGGCCCTGGGGACGCCACAGCAGGATGGCCACCATCAACCCGATGTTGGAGAACAGCGCCACCTTCGGCGCCAGGTAGCCGGTGTAGTTGGCCATCAGACCGACCAGCAGTGCGCCGACGAAACAGCCGAAGGTGCTGCCCAGGCCGCCGATGATGATGACGATGAAGATCAGCACGTTGACCTGCGCGCCGATCTGCGGCGTCACCGACTGCTGGTACAGCCCCCACATGACGCCGCCCAGGCCGGCCAGGCCCGAGCCGGCGACGAACACGCCGACGAACAGGCGGCGGATGCGGTAGCCGAGCGACTCCACCATCTCGCGGTCCTGCACGCCGGCGCGGATCAGCAGGCCGACCTTGGTGCGGTTCAGCGCAAACAGCAGCAGCGCGAACACCACCAGGCCGATGACCACGGCCAGCACGCGGTACTTCTCGATCGACGCGTCGCCGATGACGAAGCTGCCGCGCAGCGCCGTCGGCAGCGGCAATGCGATCTGCTGCGGGCCCCAGATGACCTTGATCAGCTCCTCGCCGACGATCATGCCGCCCATGGTGATGAGGATCTGCTTCAGGTGCAGGCCGTAGACCGGGCGCACGATCACGCGCTCGAAGGCCAGGCCCAGGGCGCCGGCCGCGGCCATCGCCACCAGCATCGCGGCAAACACCGCCACCAGGTTGCGCCACAGCGAGTCCGACGCCGACCAGTCGGCCATGCCGCCCATCACGCTGGTGGCGACGAAGGCGCCGAGTGCGATGAACACGCCGTGGCCGAAGTTGAGCACGTCCATCAGGCCGAAGATCAGTGTCAGGCCCGAGGCGATGATGAAGATGATCAAGCCCATCGCCAGCCCCGCGACGCTGAGCGTGACCCAGGTCGAGGACGATCCGATCAGCGGCCAGGCAGCCAGCAGCACCGCGCCCAGCAGGGCGATCGGCTTCCAGTCGAACTCGGCCTTCGGGATCGAGGCCCGCGGCTCCAGGCCCACCTGCGCGGGCCTGGACGGGCCGAGAGCCGGCGGCGTCCCGACGCCGGCGGCGGCAACACGCTTGTCGTCAGTCATTGGTGCGCTCCCAGCGACAGTCCCAGCAGCCGCTGCTGCAGCGTTTCGTCCTCGGCCAGATGGGCCATCGCGTCGGCATGCACGACGCGGCCGTTGTCCATCACAGCCACGCGGTCGCCCAGTGCCTTGGCCATCTGGAAGTTCTGCTCGACCAGCAGGATGGTGGTGCTCTGCGCCTTGAGTTGGCGGAAGGCGTCGATCAGGTTGTTGATGATCGACGGCGCCAGGCCCTTGCTGGGCTCGTCGATCAGGATCAGTTCGCGCGGCTCGACGATGGCGCGGGCCACGGCCAGCATCTGCTTCTGCCCACCGGACAGCTTGCCGGCCGGATAGAGCCAGAACTTCTTCAACGCCGGAAACAGGCCAAAGATCCATTCCAGCCGCGCCGTGTCCAGCTCTGCCGCGCGGCGTGCCGAACGCGCGGCCAGCACCATGTTCTCCTGCACGGTCAGGTCGGTGAAGATGCCCATCGCCTCGGGCACGTAAGCGATGCCGAGCTGGGCGATGTCTGGCGTGCTGAGCTGCCCGCCGGGACCGCCGATCTGACGTCCATTGAAGTGCACCGAACCCTGCGATGTGGCCCACAGGCCCATGATCGTGCGCAACGTGGTGGACTTGCCGGCGCCGTTGCGGCCCAGCAGCATCGTCACCTGGCCGGCCGGCACCTCGAGGTCCACACCATGCAGGATGTGGTACGCGCCGATGTGCGTGTGCACGCCGTGGAGTTGCAGCACGGCGGTGCTCATACGGCTTCTTCGGGCACGATGCCCAGATAGGCCTGCTGCACCACCGGGGAGGCGATCACCGCCGCCGGCTCGCCGTCGGCAACGAGCTGGCCGTTGTGCAGCACGATGATGCGGTCGGCCAGTTCGCTGACCACGTCCATTTTGTGTTCTACCAGCAGGATCAGCCGGTCCCCGCGCGTCTTCAGTGCGCGGATCAGGTCCAGGATCACCGGCACCTCGTCGACGCTCATGCCGGCGGTGGGTTCGTCGAACATGAAGACCTTGGGGTCCAGCGCCATCAGCAGCGCGACCTCCAGCTTGCGCTGGTCGCCGTGCGGCAGGCTGGCGGCAGGGGCATCGCGCTTGTCGTCCAGACGCACCGAACGAAGGATCTCTCGCGCTTCGTCGATCCAGGCCTTGCGGTCGAGCCACACGCTCAGCAGGTCCAGGCCCATGCCGTGCCGCCCCGAGTCGCGCGCCTGCACCGCCAGGCGCACGTTCTCCTGCACCGACAGGTTGGGAAACAGCTGCGTCAGCTGGAACGCGCGGCCCAGGCCGCGGTGCGTGCGCGACGGCGCTGGCAGACGGGTGATGTCCTCGCCGCCCAGCAGCACCTGCCCCTCGCTCGCCGGAAGCTGGCCGGAGATGAGGTTGAAGTAGGTGGTCTTGCCCGCCCCGTTCGGCCCGACGATGGCCGTCAGCGTGCCCGGCGCAAAGGCGCAGGACACATGGTCGACGGCCACGTGGCCACCGAAGCGGATGGTGAGATCTCGAGTTTCAAGCACGGCGAGCCCAGGCCCGGCCTACAGGCCGGGCATCGTCAAACTGACTGGAGCCCCCGCTTGGAGGGGGCTCGGGGGAGCGAACGGTCAGAGCCGTCCAGAACAAGCGCTAGCGCTTGTTCTGGATCGGCACGTCCATCTCGGACGCCTTGATCTCGCGCACCAGCTCCGGCACGCCCCAGGCGAAGGCCGGGTCCACCTTGATCTTGAAGTGGTACATGTCCTGCATCGCCTGGTGGTCTTCCTTGCGGAAGGTCATCTTGCCCTTCGGCGTCTCGAAGCTCATGCCTTCCATCGCGGCGATCAGCTTGTTGGTGGTGGTGTCGGCGCCGGTCTTCTTCAGCGCCTCGACCACCGCGATGCCCGCGGCCATGCCGCCGGCGGTGAAGAAGTCCGGCGGCGCCTTGAACTGCGAGTAGTGGCGGGCCACCAGCCACTCGTTGACCTTGTTCTTCGGGATGCCGAAGTAGTAGTACAGGCCGCCTTCCATGCCCGGGAACTGCTTGTAGGCCACCATCGCCGGCAGGATATTGCCGCCGGTGGCGATCTCGATGCCGTAGCGCTTCAGGTCCATGTCGGCGATCTTGAACGGATTGCCGCCCGCCCAGATGATCCACACCACTTTCTTGCCCGGCTGGTCCTTCAGCTTGTCGATGATGCGCTGGCCGGCCGCGGTGAAGTCGGTGGTCGCCGCAGGCAGGTATTCCTCGTAGACGATCTTGGCCTTCTTGACCGCACCCTTGAAGGCCTTGACGCCGTCCTTGCCGAAGGCGTTGTCCTGCGCCAGCGTGACGATGCTGGTGCCGGCCTGGTCCAGCGCCACGGCGTTGGCGATGGCGTCCTGGCTGCTGTTGCGGCCGGTGCGGAAGATGTACTTGTTCCACTTGTCGCCGGTGATCGAATCGGCCACCGCCGGCTCCACCAGCAGGATCTTCTTGTATTCCTCGGCCACCGGCAGCATGGCCAGCGCCACGGGGCTGGCGGTCGGGCCGACGGCGATGTCCACCTTGTCGTCGGCATAGGCCTGCGCCAGCAGCGTCTTGCCCACGTCGGGCTTGCCCTGGTCGTCCTTCTCTATGACCACCAGCTTCTTGCCGTTGACCATCATCGTGCCGCCCGTGGCGTACTCCAGCCCCAGGTTGAAGCCCACGATGGTCTGCTTGGCATAGGCTTCCAGAGGGCCTGTCTTGCTGGCGATCAGCGCGATCTTCACTTCGCCCTTGTTCTGGGCGAGGGCAGCGCCGAAGGGCAGCACCGTCAGCGTGGCGGCCAGCGCCGCGGAGGCAAGCCAGAAAATGGTCGGTCGGGTCACGGGTCGGTCTCCTTGAGGCTACGGATGCGCGGCAAGCAGGCGCCGCGGGATGAGTCACCTTGTGCAACGGCCGTGCCAGGCGGCACCATCTCAGTGCAAACCCGGACGAATCAGGCTGATTCGGCGCCACAGCGACGCCGTTTGCCCCTGTTCTCGCCAAATTCATGCACGTCGCTTGACCAAATTGTCCGAAAAACAGACAGGCATACTGGCGGGCTGCAGGCATCGTCCGGACAATGGACAACTCCGCTCAGCGCGGCACGAGCTTGGCCCCGGTCAATTGCTCCTGCGCCTCGACCAGCGAGGGCACGAACTTGCCGCCATGGCCCAGGGCGCAGGCCAGCACCAGCGACTGGTGTACCGCCTCGCCGACGACCGAGGGCGCGCCCAGGTTCTCGGCCAGGTGGGTGTAGTAGCGCACGTCCTTGCGGGCGTTGTTCAACTCGAACTTCATTCCGGCCAGGTCACCCTTCAGCGTCTTGGCCATCACCTGGAAGATGCCCGAGTTGACCAGCCCGGCCGACACCAGCTCGACCAGCTTGTTCGGGTCGATGCCCGCGCGCTGGCCGACGGCAAAGGCCTCGGCGATCGAGGTGCACATGGCCTGCGCAATGAAGTTGTTCAGCAGCTTGATGATGTGCCCGGCGCCAGGCCCGCCGACGAGGAACACGTTCTCGGCAAAGCAGCGCAGCACGGGTTCGAGCAGGGCAAAGTCGGCCGCGTCCGCGCCGACCATCACGTTGAGCTTGCCAGCCTCGGCCTCCACCGGCGTGCGTGCCAACGGCGCGTCGATGTAGCGCACACCCTGCGCCGCGCAGGCCTCGCGCAGCCTCGCGGTGGAATCGGGCTCGCTGGTCGAGGTGTCGACGATCATCAGCCCCTTGGATGCGCCCGCAAGCAGCCCATCGGCGCCCAGCACGGCGGCCTCGACCTGCGGCGAGCCGGTGACGCACAGAAAGACGATGTCGCTGCCCGCAGCCAGGGCCTTGGCCGAGGCCGCCCGGGTGGCGCCCGCGGCCAGCAGGTCGGCCACGCGCTCGGCATTGCGGTGCACGGTCAGAGCCAGCGGGTGGCCCTTGGCCAGCAGGTTCTTCGCCATGCCGTGGCCCATCATTCCCGATGTGCCGATAAAGCCGATGCGTTGCATGTTCAGTCTCCTTGTGGGGTGGTCGGCGCATTGTGCGGCGCCGTCGTGTCGGCCAAGGCCAGCTTCTGGTACAGCGTGGCCCGAGAGATGCCCAGCAGGCGCGCCGCCGCCAGCTTGTTGCCCGCGGTGCGTTGCAGCGCCAGCTGGATGCTGCGCGCCTCCAATTCGGCCACGGCCTGCGGCAAAGGCGTCCAGCCCTGCGCCGCGGCGGGCGGCGGCAGCGGATCAGGCCTGGCGGGCGGCGCTTGTCGCACCACCTCCACCGCCGGCTTCACGGCGGCCAGCAGCGTGCCGAAGTGGCGCGCACCGAGGCTGCGGTCATCGGTCATCAGCGTGGCCTGCTCCAGCACGTTGCGCAGCTCGCGGATGTTGCCCGGCCAGTCGTGCCGCGCCAGCAGTTCCAGCGCGTCGGCATTCAGGCTCTTGTGTGGCAGGCCGCTGCGCCGCGAGATGTCCTCAGCCAGCGTCTCGACCAGCGCTTCCAGGTCGTCGAGCCGCTCGCGCAGCGGCGGCAGGCGGATCGGCAGCACGTTCAGGCGGTAGTACAGGTCGGCGCGGAAGCTGCCCGCGGCCACCATCGCCGGCAGGTCGCGGCTGGTGGCGGCGATGACACGCACGTCGACGCGCTGCACCTGGTTGCTGCCCAGCGGCTCGACCTCCTGTTCCTGCAGCACGCGCAGCAGCTTGCTCTGCAGTGCCAGCGGCATGTCGCCGATTTCGTCGAGCAGCAGCGTGCCGCCATTGGCGGCCTTGAACTTGCCGTCGCGGCCCTTGCGCTCGGCGCCGGTATAGGCGCCGGGTGCGACGCCGAAGAATTCGGCCTCGAGCAGCGACTCGGGCACGGCGGCGATGTTGACGCCGACGAAGGGCTTGCCGGCCCGCGCGCTGGCCGCATGGATGCCGTGCGCCAGCAGTTCCTTGCCGGTGCCGGTTTCGCCCAGCAGCAGCACCGTGCTGTCGGTCTGCGCGACACGCCGCGCCTGCCGCTTGACCTCCACCGCCGCGGCGCTGCTACCGATGAAGCTGGCGATGCTGTACTTGGGCCGTCGCTGCGCGGCCAGCTGCTGGCGCGCGCTGTCAAGCTCGCGCTGCAGCCGTGCGAACTTGGTCATCAGCGGCTGCATCGTCGTCTCGGGCTGGTCGAGCAGCACCATGCCGAAGGCGCCGATGACTTCACCAGCCTCGTTGCGCAGCGGCAGCCGGCTGACCAAGAAGGTGCCGGCCTGGTTGCTGAGCAGGTCCACCAGGATCGGTTTGCCGGTGTCGACCACGTCGTTCATCATCGTGTTCGGCACCACCTCCTCGACCCGCTTGCCGACGAACTGTTCTGCGCTGTCAAAGCCCAAGGCCGGCAGAAACTGTTTGTAGCTGTCGCTGATCCAGACGATGCGGTGCTGGCGGTCGACCAGCATCGAACCCATGGCAGTGCTGGCGAAGGCATCGAACATGCTCTGCGCCGCCAGCTTGAGCATCTGGTCGTCGGGCAGCTTGTTCATTGCGTCGGCTCTTGGTGCATGGTTGCGCCCGACTGTAGGCGGCCGCAGGCTCAGTGTCTAGTTTCCATACAGCATGAGTTGCCCGAACCTGCTGACCTTGTCGTTGCAATTACATAATTACAGAATTATCATGATGCCATGGTCGACCCCATCCCGCTGCGCGGCACCTCCTTGCACGACGGCGTGGCCGCGCGCCTGCGCTCGATGGTCTTCGACCGCCAGCTGGCGCCGGGGCAGTGGATCGACGAGAAGGCGCTGGCCAAGGCCTGGCTGGTCAGCCGCACGCCGCTGCGCGAGGCGCTGAAGGTGCTGGCCGCCGAAGGCCTGGTGGAGCTGGTGCCGCAGCGCGGCTGCCGCGTCATTGAGCTGTCGGACGACGATGCTGACCACCTGTTCCCGGTGATGGCGCTGCTGGAAGGGCGCTGCGCGCACGAGGCGGCGTCCAAGGCCAGCGCTGCCGACCTTGCCGAACTGCAGCGCCTGCATGAAGAACTGGAGCGCCACGCGGCGGCACAGGACGTCGACGGCTACTACCGCGCCAACCACGTCTTCCATTCGCGCGTGCAGGCACTGGCCGCCAACCGCTGGCTGGACCGCAGCACCGGCGATCTGCGCAGGTTTCTGCGGCTGCTGCGCGGCCGCCAGCTCAACCTGCCCGGACGGATCGATGCGTCGATCAACGAGCACCGCGTGCTGATCGACGCGTTCGTTCAGCGCGATGCGGCACGTGCCGAGCGCGCGATGCACGACCACCTGATGGCGCAGTTGCAGGCGCTGAAGCAGCTGCGCGCGGTCGAACAGCGGCAGGGAGGAAGCCATGCTGGATGAACTGCGCGAGGCCGCTGCGCGGCAACGCGCCAACCACCACCTGCGCAGCCTGGTTTTCGGCTGCAAGCGGCTGCTGTCCGAACGTGGCGAGACCAACAGCATGGCCATCGCCCGGCAGCTGGTCGAACGCATCGACGCGCTGCCCGAAGGCCAGCTCGACGACTTCTTCGACTACATGAGCCTGCAGCTCAGCCCCGACCCGAGGAAGGTGCTGCAGGCCGCACAGGACTACGCCGAGCTGCCCAACGCACAGCGCCTGATCGCGCTGACGCAGGTGGCGGAGCCGCCGCGCCAGGAGCTGCTGCGTCGGCTGAATCGCACGCCCGGCGGCACCGCCACGCTGGTGCGCATGCGTCGCGCGCTGCTGCAGCGGCTGCCAAAGAAGCCTGAGTGGATGGCACTGGAATCCGACCTGCTGCACCTGTTCGGCTCCTGGTTCAACCCCGGCTTCCTGCAGATGCGGCGTGTCGACTGGAACTCTCCGGCCAAGCTGCTGGAAAAGATCATCCACCACGAGGCCGTGCACGCCATCGACGGCTGGGAGGACCTGCGCCGCCGGCTGCAGCCCGACCGGCGCTGCTTCGCCTTCTTCCACCCGCAGCTGCCGGACGAACCGCTGATCTTCGTCGAGGTCGCGCTGCTGCCCGACATGCCGCCGGCCATCGCGCCACTGATCGACAAGGCCAGCACGCCGCTGACGCCGGAGCGCTTTCGCGTGGCCGCCTTCTACAGCATCAGCAACTGCGAGCCTGGGCTGCGCAACGTGTCACTGGGCAACTTCCTGATCAAGAGCGTGGCCGAGCAGCTGCAGCGCGAGCTGCCGCGCATCAAAACCTTCTGCACGCTGTCGCCGATCCCCGGGCTGGCGGCCTGGCTGCTGAGCGACCCCGACTTCGCCAAGCTGCCCAACCTGCGCCGCCATGCCGCCACCGATTTCGAAGCCGCACGCCAGCACCTGCTGGCACTGTGCGGCGGCGACCTGGCCGCGCTGCAGCGTGCGGCCACTCATGAACGCATGGACAAGGAAGCGACGGCCGCGCTGCTCACACTGTGCGCGGCCTACCTGCTGCATCTCTCGCCCACGCCCGAGGGCGACCCGGTGGCGCGCTTCCACCTCGACAATGGTGCCCGCCTGGAGCGGCTGAACGCGCATGGCAACATGTCGTCCAAGGGGCTGAAGCAGTCCTTCGGCGTCATGGTCAACTACCTGTACGACCTGGACAAGGTCGAAGCCAGCCGCGAGAAGTTTAAGCAAGGTGAGGTGGCGCGCTCGCGCGCGGTGCACACCGTGATGTAGTTTCCCCAACCACAACGATCGGAGACAAGACCCATGAAGACCGCACGCCGCTGCCTGCTGCTGGCCGCGACCCTGACACTGGCTACCCCCTTGGTGCTGGCGCAGGCGAGCAACTGGCCGACCAAACCAGTGACCCTGGTCGTGCCCTTCCCGGCAGGCGGCGGCACCGATGCCTTCGCCCGGCCGCTGGCCGCGACGCTGACCAAGAACCTGGGCCGGCAGTTCATCATCGACAACAAGGGCGGCGCCGGCGGCACACTCGGTGCCGGCCTGGCGGCACGCGCGGCGCCGGACGGCTACACGCTGTTCATGGGTGCGGTGCACCATGCGATCGCGCCATCGATGTACCCGAAGCTGGACTACAACATCGAGACCGACTTCGTACCCATCGGCCTGATCTCCAGCGTGCCGCAGGTCATCGTGGTCAATGCACAGCGTGTGCCGGTCTCCGACCTGAAGGGCCTGCTCGACTACCTGCGCAAGAACCCGGGCAAGCTGAACTACGCGTCGGCCGGCAACGGCACCAGCCACCACCTGGCCGGCGAACTGTTCAAGCTGCAGACCAACACCTTCATCACCCACATTCCCTATCGCGGCGCCGGCCCGGCGCTGCAGGACCTGATTGCCGGCCAGGTGGACATGATGTTCGACGGCCTGGGCTCTTCGGCCGCGCACATCAAGGCCAACCGCATCAAGGGCCTGGCGGTGGCGTCCGACAAGCGCGCGCCCGGCTTCCCGGACCTGCCGGCCACCGCCGAGCTGGGCCTGGCCAGCTACCAGGTGGCCACCTGGTACGGACTGTGGGCGCCCAAGGGCACGCCGAAGGACGTGGTCGAACGCATCCAGGCCGAGTTGCGCAAGGCGCTCAACTCCGAAGAGATCGTTGCCGCCTGGCGCGGCATCGGCTCGACCACGCCCGACCTGTACGGCGAGGCCTATGGCCGCTTCGTCAGCGGCGAAGTCAAGCGCTGGGCCGAGGTGGTCAAGTCCTCGGGCGCCAAGCTGGAGTGATTGCCTGAGTTTCGAACCCGGACCATGAAGAACGACAACCTGTTCGCCGCGCTGCGCGCGGCCTTTCCCGCCGACCTGGGGCGCACCGCCATCGAGACCGCCGACGGCCCCGGTACGCCGCTTTGCTACACGTGGCGCGATCTCGAGCGCGGCACCGCGATGCTCGCCAACCTGCTGCTGTCACTGGACCTGCCCGACGGCGCCCGTGTGGCCGTGCAGACCGAGAAGAGCGTCGAGGCGTTGATGCTGTACCTGGCGGTGCTGCGCGCGGGCTACGTGTATCTGCCGCTGAACACGGCCTATCAGGCCGGCGAGATCGAATACTTCATCGGCAATGCCGAGCCCAGCGTGGTGGTGTGCTCGGGTCGCAACTTCGGCTGGGTCAGCAAGCTGGCTTTCAAGGCCGGCACGAAGAACGTCTTTACGCTGAACGACGACCGCACGGGCAGCCTGCTCGACCGCGCCGCACTGATGAGCGACCGGCACGAGGTGGCGCTGCGTGCCGCCGACGACCTGGCCGCCATCCTCTACACCAGCGGCACCACCGGGCGCAGCAAGGGCGCAATGCTGTCCCACGGCAACCTGCTCAGCAACGCACGCATGCTTAAGGACTACTGGGGCTGGCGCGGCGACGACGTGCTCATCCATGCGCTGCCGATCTTCCACGTGCATGGCCTGTTCGTGGCCTCCCACGGCGCGCTGCTGGCCGGCGCGAAGATGATCTGGTTCGGCAAGTTCGACGCACGCAAGGTGATCGAGCGGCTGCCCGAGGCCACGGTCTTCATGGGCGTGCCCACGCTGTATGTGCGCATGCTGGCCGAGCCCACCTTGAGTCGGCAGGGCTGCGCGCACATGCGTCTGTTCATTGCCGGCTCGGCACCGCTGCTGCTGGAAACCTTCAATGAATGGACCGCGCGCACCGGCCACACCATCCTGGAGCGCTACGGCATGAGCGAAACCGTCATGCTCAGCTCCAACCCCTACGACCTGGCGCAGGGCGAACGCCGCGGCGGCACGGTCGGCTTCCCGCTGCCGGGCGTGGGCCTTCGCGTGCGCGACGACAAGGGCCAGCCGCTGCCGGCTGGCGAGATCGGGAACATCGAGGTCAAGGGGCCGAACGTCTTCAAGGGCTACTGGCGCATGCCCGAGAAGACGGCCGACGACTTCACCACCGACTTGTGGTTCAAGACCGGCGACGTCGGCAAGATCGGCACCGACGGCTACGTCACCATCGTCGGCCGCAGCAAGGACCTGATCATCAGCGGCGGCTACAACGTCTACCCCGCCGAGATCGAGGGCTATATCAA
Source organism: uncultured Pseudomonadota bacterium (assembly GCA_963758955.1). Classification (GTDB taxonomy): domain Bacteria; phylum Pseudomonadota; class Gammaproteobacteria; order Burkholderiales; family Burkholderiaceae_C; genus Rubrivivax. The sequence continues at coordinate 1,403,779 of CAVWXO010000021.1, read as the reverse complement.
CGACATGCCGGGTGTGGCCGAATCGGCGGTGATCGGCGTGCGTCACGCCGACTTCGGCGAGGCGGTGGTCGCGGTGGTGGTGCGCAAGCCCGGCGCCGCGCTGGACGGCGTGGCCATCGGCGCCGAGCTGAAGTGCAGAATCGCCAACTTCAAGGTGCCCAAGGCGGTGTTCGTGGTCGACGACCTGCCGCGCAACGCCATGGGCAAGGTGCAGAAGAACCTGCTGCGCGAACAGCACAAGGGGTTGTTCGCCGGATGAACACCGTGCTCGACGACCGTTGCCCGCGCTGCGGTGGCAGCTTCCACTGCGGCGTGAATGATGCCGCGCCCTGCGCCTGCGTGGGCATCACGCTGGATGCGGCCACGCTGGCAGAACTGCGCCAGCGCTACAGCGGCTGCCTGTGCCTGGACTGCCTGCGCTCACTGGCGAGCGGCAAGGCGCCTGAACCGAGCAGCTTGTCCCAGGAGGGCGGCTGAAGCCCGCGCAACGGCGCGCGTGCCGTTCACCGGGCCGGGCCGCCCCAGCCAACGCCAAAGCGCTGGCAAGGATCAAGGGCCTGACGCGGCAGCTGATGGAAAGGCATGTGCGGCCTGCTGGCGGTGGTACTGGCGCTTCTGCCGATCGCAGCACTCGGCGACAAGGGCTGCGCCTGGCTTGATCGAATCCCTCAGCCGCAGACTCCCACGTAGCCACAGGCGGTGCAGAAGTCGCAGCCGTCCTTGTGGATCAGCGTGCTGTTGCCGCATTCCGGGCAGGGTGCACCGGCCATCGGCGCGATGGCTTCGCCGGCAGCAGCCTTGCGCGCCTTCGGCGCCTGCAGGATGCCCATCTCGCGCAGCGGGAAACCCTGTTCGTCGAGCACGCCGAGCATGGCGTAGCGGTGGATCATCAGCCGGGCCACGTAGGCCACGGTGGACGGCCAGACCTGTTGGCGCCGCTCGCCCGGCACCGGGGCCATGAAGTGGCCCAAGGGTTCGCCGACGTTGAGCAGCTTGCGCAGCTTCATGCCGATCCAGGCCGGGTCGATGACACGCATGTCCAGCGACAGCAGACGCGCCAGCCCGTCGAGCGCGCGCGGGTAGTTGCCCGAGAAGCCCAGCGCGCAGGGCCGCGTGATCAGGCCGCCTTCGCCCGAAGGCAATTGCACTTCCTTCAGCGTGACGGTGAAGGCCTCGCCGGTGGCCGGGTTGGACACGTCCACCGCCCAGGCCAGCGTGCCCGAGGCGGTGGTGCGCGGTTCGTCGCGGCTGAACATGGCGTCGAGCACGGGAGTGTGGCCGCCCTCCTGCAGCGCGCCGAGCTGCTCGCAGCGCCAGCGGATCACCGCCGCGGTGGCCGCCACCACGCCGGGGAACAGGCGCTTCTCGCCATGTGGCGGGAAGGGCATCTCGAAGGCGCGCTCCTCGGCGACGGTGGCCAGCGCGTCGAGCTTGAGCTTCAGCCATTGCGGATCGTTGGCGCGCATGTCCATCGACAGCGTCTTGGCCATCGCCGCCAAGCCGCGCGGCTGCTCGGCGCCGTTGACCCAGACCTCGAAGGGCAGCGTCTTGCCGAACAGCCCCATGTCGGGTCCGGCCTCGGCCGGCAGCTCGCCGACGAAGAGTGCGAACTCGCCGTGCGGGTGCTGGATCATGAAGCTCCAGGCCGGGTTGCCGGCCGCCAGCTCGGGCCGGCTGGGCCAGCGCAATGAGGTCAGCACCGGCGCGGGAAGGCGCTCCAGCTTCAGGCGCTGGTTGGCGCCGTCGGTGGTCAGCGGCTCGGGCAGCGTGGCCTTGGGCGCATCGATGCTGAGCACCGAGCCCAGCACCTTATTCGGCCGGTAGGTGGCCAGTCCCTTCAGGCCCGAGCGCCAGGCCGTCAGGTACAGGTCCTGGAACTCGGCATAGGGGTAGTCCTCGGGCACGTTGACGGTCTTGCTGATCGAGGTGTCGATGTACGGCGCCACCGCCGCCACCATGGCGGCGTGCGCCCGTGCCGACAGCTCCAGCGCCGAGACGAAGGACGCCGGCAGCGGCGTGTCGGCACCCTTCAGGTGGCGGTACAGCCGCCAGGCGTGGTCTTCGACCGCGAACTCCTTGAAGCTGCCGTCGCCTTCGCGCTTCTTGCGCGTGTAGCTCCAGCTGAAGGCCGGCTCGATGCCGTTGCTGGCGTTGTCGGCGAAGGCCAGGCTGATGGTGCCGGTGGGCGCGATCGACAGCAGGTGCGAGTTGCGCAGCCCATGCTGGCGGATGCGCTCCTTCAGCGGCTGCGGCAGGCGCGAGGCGAAAGTGCCGGCGCTGAGGTACAGGTCGGCATTGAACAGCGGGAAGGCGCCGCGCTCGCGCGCCAGCTCCACCGACGCGCCGTAGGCCGCATCGCGCATCACCTCGGCGATGCGCCGTGCCCGTTCGCGCGCGGCGTCGCTGTCGTAGTGCAGGTTCAGCATCGCCAGCGCATCGCCTAGGCCGGTGAAGCCCAGGCCGACGCGGCGCTTGTGCGTGGCTTCCTGCTGCTGCTGCGGCAAGGGCCAGACGGTGGCGTCGAGCACGTTGTCGAGCATGCGCGTGGCCACCGTCACCACCTCGACCAGCGCGGCCTCGTCGAAGGCCACGTCGTCCTCGAAGGGCCGCGTCACGAAGTGCGTCAGGTCGATGCTGCCCAGGCAGCAGCAGCCGTAGGACGGCAGCGGCTGTTCGCCGCAGGGGTTGGTGGCGCTGATGGTCTCGCAGTAGCCCAGGTTGTTGTCCTGGTTGATGCGGTCCAGGAACAGCACACCCGGCTCGGCATGGTCGTAGGTGCTGCGCATGATCTGGTCCCACAGGTCGCGCGCGCGCACGCGGCGGTAGACCCACAGGCCATCGTTGCGCTGGAAGGCGCCCTTCTCTTTCTGCGCCACGCCAGGCTCGGCGCGGTGCACCAGCTCGACCTCGCCGTCGTCCTGAACGGCGCGCATGAACACGTCGGTCACGCCGACCGAGATGTTGAAGTTCCTCAGGTCGCCTTCGTCCTTGGCATGGATGAACAGCTCGATGTCCGGATGGTCGCAGCGCAGCACGCCCATCTGGGCGCCGCGCCGGCTGCCGGCCGATTCGACCGTCTCGCAACTGCGGTCGAAGACGCGCATGTAGCTCAGCGGTCCGGAGGCGCTGCTGCGCGTGCTGCCGACCCACGCTCCCTTGGGACGGATGCGCGAGAAGTCGTAGCCGACGCCGCCGCCGCGGCGCATGGTTTCGGCCGCTTCGGTCAGCGCGGTGTAGATGCCGGGAAAGCCGTCCTCCACCTGGGCGATCGAGTCGCCCACCGGTTGCACGAAGCAGTTGATCAGCGTGGCCGTCAGCTCGGTGCCGGCGGCGGAATTGATGCGCCCGGCCGGCACGAAGCCGCGCTGCTGCGCCTGCAGGAAGCGCGCTTCCCACTGCGCACGCTGGGCCGGCGCCTCGACCGAGGCCAGCGCCCGCGCCACGCGCAGGCGCACGGCGTCGATGGTGCTCTCGTCGCCCTTGGCGTACTTCTCCAGCAGCACTTCCTGGCTGATCGGTTGCTCGGGCAATACGGAGCGCGGAGCCACGGCGGCTGCGACTGCGGTTTTCTTGATGAGGGTCATGGCAGGTGGGATGTGGTCGGTTCGATAGGCGCGCCGGGGCGCGAAAGGGCCGGTGACGGCAGTGTTCGGGACGGCCCCACGCGCTGCTTCGGGGGAGGCCGATGACTGTAAGTTTATCCAGTCTGGCGGGCTGCGCAACAGCCTCGATGGTGACCTGGATCAACGGTATTCATGCGCCGGTGGCGGGCCGGCCGGACAATGCGCCGCGACCCCCTTGACCAGGAGCCCGATCGATGAGTGTCGCCGACCGTGTGCGCGTGCAGGATGTGAAACTGCTGTCCGACAACTGGTATGTGCTGAAGACCACGCGCTTCGATTTCCTGCGCCGCGATGGCCAGTGGCAGACCCAGGCGCGGGAGACCTACGACCGCGGCAACGGCGCGGCCATCCTGCTGTACAACCTGCGCCGCCGCACGGTGGTCCTGACGCGGCAGTTCCGCTACCCGGCCTTCGTCAATGGCCATGACGCGCTGATGGTCGAAGTGCCGGCCGGCGTGCTGGATGAAGCCTCGCCTGAGGACTGCATCCGCGCCGAGGCCGAACAGGAAGCCGGCTACCGCGTGCGCGAACCGCGCAAGGTGTTCGAGGCCTTCATGAGCCCCGGTGCCGTGACCGAGCGGCTGCACTTCTTCATCGCCGAGTACGAGCCCGACGATCGCGTCGGCGACGGCGGCGGGCTGCACGACGAAGGCGAGGACATCGAGGTCTTCGAACTGCCCTTCGATGAGGCGATGACGATGGTCTCGCGCGGCGAGATCGTCGATGCCAAGACCCTCATGCTGCTGCAGTACGGCGCGCTGCAGCTGTTCGTGCCGTGAGGGCGTGAGCGCTCAGCGCAGGTCGGATACCACCTTCCAGCGGCCGTCCTGGATCTGGCTCAGCCGCGACGGGCTGGAGCCGAGCCGCTTGCTGTCGGTGAAGCTCATCGGCGGGTTGCCGAACATGTCGGCCGGCACCTCGCCCATGGCAATGACGGACTTGTTGAAGCTGTCGGCCGTCAGGTTGGACCCGGCCTTCTGCACCGCGCGCAGGAAGAAGTCGATGGTGGCGTAGCCGCCGGTCGAGTAGGTGCTCGGGTCGTCACCGAACTTGGTCTTGTACTTGTTGGCCCAGAAGCGCAGGTCCTTCTGCCCCACGTCCAGGTACGGGAAGAAGACCGTGGACACCGCATAGAAGCCGTCCATGCCTTTGCCGCCCAGCTTGTGGATCAGGTCGGTGTAGGTGGCCTGCGAGCCGATGATCGTCGGGTTCCAGCCGATCTTGCGCGCCTCGGCGATGCTGCCGATGGTCTCGCGAATGATTGTGCCCAGCACGAGAAAGTCACAGCCGCCGGCCTTGAGTCGCGCGATCTGCGAGGAGAAGTCGGTGGCGCCGCGCTTGTAGGTAGTCGGCCCTGCAAAACCCCGGGAACCCGCATGAATGCTAGCTTTCCGGGGTGAGCCCCAATGGTGATTTCTCTTGAATTCAATTCCAATCGGGTTTGATTTCTGGGGGATTCGGGCTTGGAGACGACGGACTTTTTCCGCTGCCGCATCGACGCGATGATCAACCTGCGGCACCCGCTGGCGGTGCTCGCGACTCGACTCCCCTGGGGCGTGATCGAGGCGTCGCTGGCACCGAAGTTCGAGAGCCGTGACCGACCCGGTCAGCTCATCGAGGGGCAGGACATGCTGGGCCCAACGACGGCGCTGGTGGGTGCCGGCCGCAGCAACGCGGGGCGGCCCAGGATGCCGATCCGGCTGATGGCCAGCCTGCTGTACCTCAAGCACAGCTTCAACCTCAGCGACGAAGACGTGTGCGAGCGCTGGAGCGAGAGCCCGCTGTGGCAGTTCTTCAGCGGCCAGGACTACTACGAGCATCGCCTGCCCTGCGACGCCACGCAGGTCGGGCGCTTCCGGCACGACATCGGTGAAGACGGCATGGAGCAACTGCTCAAGGCCACCATCGACACGGCCGTGGCGGCCGGCACCGTCAAGCCCGAGGCGCTGGAGCGCGTGACGGTGGACACCACGGTGCAGGAGAAGGCCATCGCGCACCCGGTGGACAGCCGACTGCTCGAGATCGCGCGCCATAAGGTGGTCAGTGCCGCCAAGCGCTGCGGCATCAGCTTGAAGCAGACCTTCGCCAAGGAGGGCAAGGAACTGCGCCGCAAGGCCGGCGGCTACGCCCATGCCAAGCAGTTCCGCCGGCTCAAGAGAACCGTCAAGCGCCAGCGCACGGTGCTGGGCATCGTGATGCGCGAGGTGCAGCGCAAGCTCGACGCACCGGGCTTCGCGGCCACCAACGCCAAGGCACTGACCGAGCTGACGATGTGGCTCGAACGCGCCAAGCGGGTGCGCACGCAGAAGACCCATGACAAGAACAAGCTGTACGCGCTGCATGCGCCCGAGGTCGAGTGCATTGGTAAAGGCAAGGCGCGCAAGCCCTACGAATTCGGCGTCAAGGCCGCAGTGGTGATCTCGCACCAGACCGGGCTGATGGTGGGCGCGCGCAGTTTCCCCGGCAACCCGTACGACGGCCACATCCTCAGCGCCGTGCTCGAGCAGGCCACCAACCTGCTGCAAGACATGCCAGGCAAGATCAAGGTCGTGGTGGCGGACCTGGGCTTCAGGGGCGTGGACGCCGACAACCCCGGCAAGGAGATCATCCACCGAGGCAAGTTCAAGAGCCTGAGCCCGCAGCAAAAGGCGTGGCTGCGTCGGCGCCAGGCTGTCGAGCCGGCCATCGGGCACCTGAAGTCGGATCACCGCATGGACCGGTGCTGGTTGAAGGGGACTCTGGGCGATGCGCTGCACACCATCAGCTGCGCGGCGGGCTACAACCTGCGCTGGCTGCTGCGTGCCATCGCCAAGCTGGGCATCGGGCCGGCTTTTTTGTGCCTGCTTCAAATGGTGCTGCTGCCAGCGATGGTGCTGCGATCGGGGCAAACAGGCGACAGCCGGGCGCGGTTGGCAGTCTGATCAACGCCTGAGCGCGGACGCGGGCCATCGAACCGGCCGCCAAGCCGCTATGCGGATGCCGCTGCTTGGTGAAAACGGATTTTGCAGGGCCGACTAGGTGGTCTTCTCGCCCATCGGCACGCCGATGTCCTTCAGGCCCGCTTCCGCACCGCGCACCACCTCCAGGCCGTAGTCGTCGTCCTGGTACAGGGTGCAGGCATTTTTCGCGCCCTTCTCCTTGTACAGCCGGGCCACGTTCATGCGCATGGTGTCGTAGTACGAGGCCACGCTCGCGAACTTGAGCTTGTTCGGCGGGTCGTACATCTCGCGCCCGGCCGACAACGGGAAGAAGTTGATCACGCCCTTCTCGAACATCACGGGCACCGCCACGTTGTTCATCGGCGTGCCGATGTGCTAGTGCAGTGTTTCGTTCTGTTTAGAACTTAAGCGCGCGTTGGCCCGAATGACTTTCTGCAGGATGTCGCGAGCGCTCTTGGTCCAGATGAACGGCTTGGGGTCGATGTTGTGGTGAGCCACGTAGTCGTTGATCGCAGCTTCCAACTCGGCCACGCTGGTGAACACGCCGCGGCGCAGCCGTTCTGTCGTGATGTCGCGGAAGAAGCGCTCCACCATGTTCAACCACGACGCCGAGGTCGGCGTGAAGTGCATGTGGAAGCGCGGGTGCTTGGCCAGCCAGTCCTGCACCGCCGGATGCTTGTGGGTGGCGTAGTTGTCTGCGATCAGGTGCAGCGTCTTGCCCTTGGGCGTGTGGCGGTCTATCTTGCGCAGGAACTTCAGCCACTCGGCGTGGGTGTGGCGCTGCTGGCACTGGCCGATCACCTTGCCGTCCAGCACGTTCAGCGCCGCGAACAGCGTGGTCGTGCCGTGGCGCTTGTAGTCGTGCGTCATCGTCTGCGCGCGGCCCTTCTTCAGCGGCAGCCCGGGCTGCGTGCGGTCCAGCGCTTGCACTTGGCTCTTCTCGTCGCAGCACAGCACCAAGGCGTGCTCGGGCGGGGACATGTACAGGCCCACGATGTCCTCGAGCTTCTCGACGAACTGCGGGTCGCGCGAGACCTTGAAGCCGCGCACGATGTGCGGCTTCAGGCCGTGAGACTGCCAATGCCGCCACACGGTGCTGGCAGCGACCCCCAACTCGGCGGCCAGCTTGCGCGTGCTCCAGTGCGTGGCCGCTGCGGGCTTGCTCTGGGTGGTCAGCTGGACCAACTCCGCCACGTTCACCTTGACCGGCGGGGCGCCACGAGGAAGGTCGCGCTCGATGCCTTCGACTCCCGCTTGCAGATACCGCTCGCGCCAGCGCGCCACCTGCACGCGCCCGATGCCCAGCTGCTCGGCGATGTCCTTGTTCTGCAGACCTTGCGCAGCCAGCAAAACGATGCGAGCGCGCTGTGCCAGCCGCACGCTCGTGCGCCCAGAGCGCGACAGTCGGGTCAACTCCGCCTTCTGCTCTTCGGTCAGAACAATCGTCGGTGCAATTCGCACGTGCCCGCTCCACTCCAAGCCCAAGTAGAGCATTGGAGCAGCGCTAAGCATTTAAGTTCAATCAAGAACAGAACACTACACTAGGCGATCAGGAACACCCTGTCCTGGTTGACCAGCTTCTGTGCCGCCAGCACCGCGCGCTTCGGGTCGTAGGCGTTGTCCTCAACGATCAGCCGGATATTGCGGCCATGGATGCCGCCTTGCAGTAGGCCGCCACCGGAGCGGACAGGTCCTGGATGGTGCCGATGACGATCTCGTCCTTGCTCACGCCCTGCGTCGACTGGGCCCGCACTGCTGGGGCCACGGAGCACAGCAACAGGCTGGCCGCGGTGGCCACGTGGGCGGAAACAGTGGATAGCTTGCGATCCATGATGCGGCGGACTCCTGATGCATGCACGCGGGGGGGCCTTGCGCCGCGGCGAATGCCATTGTCGAAGTGTCCATGATGCGTATGGGCTGTCGCTTTCGCGTAGGTTCACGCCGGCCGCAGCGGCCGCACGAACAGCCCGAGCCGCTTGGCCCGTGCCAGCAGGAACAGCACGATGCCGACATTGAGCAGGTTCCAGCCGATGCCGTTGAGGAAGGCCGCGCGGTACGAGCCGCTGGCGTCGAAGATCGCCCCCGACATCCACCCGCCCAGCGCCATGCCGAAGAGCGTGGCCATCAGCACCGCGCCGACGCGCGCGCCGGCTTCCTTGGGCGTGAAGTATTCGCGCACGATCAACGCGTAGCTGGGCACGATGCCGCCCTGGAACAGGCCGAACATCGCCGACACCAGGAACAGCGAGCTGACGCCGTCGGCCCACAGGAACATCAGCAGCGCCACCCCCTGCAGCACCGACCCGACCAGCAGCGTGTACAGCCCGCCGATGTGGTCGGACATCCAGCCCGACACCAGCCGGCTGACGATGCCCATGCCGAGCATCACCGACAGCATCTGCGCACCGCGCGCCGCGCCGAAACCCAGATCGCCGCAGTAGGCCACGATGTGCACCTGCGGCATGGACATGGCCACGCAGCAGGCCACGCCGGCCACGCACAGCAGCAGCTGCAGCGTGGCCGGGCTCAGGCCCAACGGGCGCTCGGACTGCAGCGTCGACGCGCGCGGCACGGCTGCGGTCGACGCCGCCACCGGCTGTGCTGCCAGCGCCGGCGGCCGGCGCCGGTATACCAGCGCCAGCGGCAGCATCGTCAGCAGGCAGAACACGCCGATGCCGATGTAGGCCGGACGCCAGCCCACGGTCTCGATGTAGTGCTGGATCACGGGCGGCCACACCGCGCCGGCCACGTAGTTGCCGCTCATGCAGATGCCCAGCGCGATGCCGCGGCGCCGGGTGAACCACAGCGAGGTGTCGGCCACCAGCGGCGCGAAGGTGGCCGAGGTGCCCAGCAGCCCGAGCAGCAGGCCCTGCGACAGCGTGAACATCCACAGGTTGCCAGCCATGCCCGCCGTGATGAAACCCGAGCCCAGGCCGATGGCGCCGACCATCAGCGGCACCATCACGCCGAAGCGGTCGGCCAGCCGGCCCATGAGGATGCCGCCGAAGCCGAAGCCGATCATCGTCATCGTGTAGGGCAGCGAGGCGTCGGCACGGTCGACCGCGAAGTCGGCCTGCACCCGCGGCAGCACCACCGTCACTGCGTACATGCCAGCCCCGCCGATGGTCATCAGCAGCAGTGAGACCATCAGCCGCCACCAGGCGTAGGCCGATTCGGGTTGGGGCGTGGGGGTCATTTCGCGCGGCCGCTACAGGTCGGTCGCATAGCGCGCGAGCATCTGGGCCTGGGTCTCGGCCGGTGCGTCCAGGCCGGTCTGGTCGCGGATCATCTGGCCGATCGTCGGCAGGGTCGAACGCTCGACCCGCGCCGCGTCGGTCCATAGCTTCGAGCGCATCAGCGACTTGGCGCAGTGCAGGTAGGCTTCCTCGACATCGACTTCGATGACCAGGCGCACGCGCCTGTCCGCGGCAAAGGGCGCGAGCTTGTCTGCTTCATCGCACAGGTGTGCCGCGCCATTGACGCGAAGCGTCTCGTCGACACCCGGCACCAGGAAGAGCAGCCCGATACGGCCAGTGGCCACGATGTTGCCCAGCGAATCGAGCCGGTGGTTGCCGGGCGCGTCGGGGATGTGCAGGCGCTTCTCGCCGTCGACCCTGGCGAAGCCTGGCGCACCGCCGCGCGGCGACGCGTCCTGGCGGCCCTGCGCATCGGCGGTGGACAGCACCACGAAGGGCGACAGCGCGATGAAGGCCATGCAATGACGGTCGAGCGCAGTCAACTGCTTGCGCAGCGCACGCTCGCCGGGCGCCGGGTACAGGGCGCGCAGGCTCTGCAGATCGGTGATCACCGTGTCTCCTTGCGATGTTCTTTGATCGATTGTCGTTGATAGGTCGGCGCAGGGGCACCGTGTTAGCCTTTCCCGATGGCCGACGAGCAACGCAGCTGCTGGACCGAGGAGCACGATGGCCAGGTGACGCTGCGCCTGGGCGGCGCGTGGCGCCTGGGCGCGCTGCGTGAACTATCGCAGCAGCTTGGCCCGGCGTTGCAGTCGAAGCGCGTTCCTCAGGCCATCGACGGCAGCACCTTGCAGGACATCGATACCGCGGCGGCGCTGCTGCTGCTCGACCGGCTGGCCGCGGCCGGCGGTGACCCGGCGACGGTGGCACTGCGCCACTTCGACCCGCGCCACGGCCGCGTCTTCGAGGTGGTGCGCGGCCGCTTTGCCGAGACCGCGGTGGCCCCGGCGCGGCACCGGCTGTCGGCGCTGGCCGACATCGGCAAGAAGACCAGCGACCTGGGCACGCTGCTGCTCGGTCATGTCGAGTTCTTCGGCCGCACGCTGGTGGAACTGTCGCGCGTGCTGCTGCGGCCGCACACGCTACGCCTGCACGAGCTGTTTGCGCAGTTGGGCCAGGTGGGCGTGAACGCCATCCCGGTGGTGGCGCTGGTCACCTTCCTGATCGGCGTGGTCATGGCCTACATGCTGGGGCTGCAGGCCGAGAAGTACGGTGCCAACATCTTCGTCGTCGATGGCGTGGCGCTGGGCATCACCCGCGAGTTCTCGCCGCTGATCGTGGCCACCATCATGGCCGGCCGCTCCGGCGCCGCCTTCACTGCGCAGCTGGGCACGATGAAGCTCACCGAGGAGATCGATGCCATCCGCACGCTCGGCCTATCGGCGCCGCAGGTGCTGGTGGTGCCGCGGGTGCTGGCGCTGGTGCTGACGCTGCCTTTGCTGGTCTTCGTCGGCAACGTCGCCGCGCTGGCCGGCGCGATGGCGATGTCGAACCTGACGCTGGACATCACGCCGCAGACCTTCATGGAGCGGCTGCACGTGGCGCTGGCGCCGCGTCACTATGTCATCGGGCTGGCCAAGTCGCCGGTGTTCGCACTGTTCATCGCCGTCATCGGCTGCCGCATGGGCATGACGGTCAGCCGCGACACGCGCTCCATCGGCATCAACACCACCTCCACCGTGGTGCAGGGCATCGTCGCGGTGATCCTGCTGGATGCGATGTTCGCGGTCATCTTTCAGGAACTCGACCTGTGAGCGGCGAGACTGACGCCGTGATCGAGGTCGAAGGCGTGGTGACGCGCTTCGGCTCGCAGACCGTGCACGATGGGCTGAGCCTGCAGGTGCAGCGCGGCGAGCTGGTGGCGCTGATCGGCGGCAGCGGCAGCGGCAAGTCGGTGCTGCTGCGCGAGATCCTCGGCCTGCATCGGCCCAATGCGGGCTCGATACGGCTGCTCGGCACCGACATGTGGAATTCCAGCGAGGAGGCCCTGGCCGCCACGCGTCGTCGTTTCGGCATGATGTTCCAGGAAGGCGCGCTGTTCAGTTCGCTCGACGTGGCCGGCAACGTGGCCACGCCGCTGCTGGAGCACACCGACACACCGCCGGAGCTGCTGCCGCGGCTGGTGAATCTGCGCCTGGCGCTGGCCGGGCTGACGGCCGACGTCGGCGCCAAGATGCCGGCACAACTGTCCGGCGGAATGAAGAAGCGCGCCGCGCTGGCCCGCGCGCTGGCGCTGGAACCGGAAGTAGTGTTCCTGGACGAGCCGACCTCGGGGCTGGACCCCATCACCGCGCGGGCCTTCGATCAGCTGCTCGCCTTCCTGAACCACGACCTGGGTCTGACGGTGCTGATGGTCACACACGACCTGGACACGCTGCTGTCGATCGCCCGGCGCATCGTGGTGCTCGGCCGCGGTACGGTCATTGCCGACGGCACGGCCGACAAGGTCATGGCCGTGCAGGACCCATGGATACAATCGTATTTCTCTTCGCGCCACACCGTGACTACCGCCACAGATCCTGGCCGAAAAGCCCAAGCCGATGGAGCCTGATACCCGCTACACCGTCATCGGCGCGGTCGTGCTGGCGCTGGCCGGCGCCGCCATCTTCGGCTTCCTGTGGCTCAGTAGCACCGGCCGGGACTCGGACTTCCGCTTCTACACCATCTACTTCGAGCGCCAGTCGCTGGAGGGGCTGCAGGTCGGCGCCAATGTCAACATGCGCGGTGTCACTGTCGGTCGTGTCGAGCAGTACTCGATCCAGCCGGACAACATCAACCGGGTCAAGGTGCTGATCCGCGTGGCCCGCGAGACGCCGGTGCGCGTCAACACGAAAGCTTCGGTCAGCCGCAACGTGCTCACCGGCATCGCCCGCATCAAGCTCGACACACCGGGCGTTCCCGGCCCGGTGCTGGACAAGGTGGCCGCGGGCGAGCGCTACCCGATCATCCCCGAAGGCGTGTCGGGGATCGACCAGATCACCGATTCGGCCTCGCGCCTGGCCGATTCGGCCGACGCCGCGCTGCTGCGCTTGAACACGCTGCTGGGGCCGGAGAACCAGCAGACCTTCGCCGCGCTGCTGGTCAACCTGCGCGACCTGTCCGATGGGCTGAACAAGCGCCTGGCGTTGCTCGACAAGTCGGCCGCGGGCCTGGACCAGGGCATGGCCACGGTGCGCCAGTCGGCCGACCTGATCGCGCGCTCGGCCAAGCGTCTGGCCGACAGCGCCGAGCCATTGGCCAAAGAGGCCGGCACCACGCTGCAGGAAGCGCAGGCCGCCTTGCGCGAACTGACGCAGGCCACGCGCACGCTGGAGCGCGACCTGTCGCGCAGCCTGCAGACGCTGGAGAAGGACGGCGCCGCCGTGCTGCGCCGCGGCGATGCGGCACTGGACATCGGCACGCTGGAACTGCGCGCCACGACGCAGGAACTGCGCAGCAGCGCCGAACGCATCGCCCGTGCGCTCGACCGGCTGCAGGACCCGAAGGCCGCGCTGCTCGGCCCCGGCGAGCAGCAGCTGGGCCCGGGAGAGGCACGCTGATGGACCGCACTGCGAATCTGGCACGACGCCGTGGCCTGTTGGGGCTGGGCGCGTCGGCGCTCATCGCCGGTTGCGGCTTCGGCAACGCACCGCGCATGGACTTCCACTTGCTTCGCGACGGCGACGCCAGTGCGCCGGCACCGGCGGGTCCGGTGCTGGACAAGGTGTTGCTGATCAGCTCGGGCGCGATGCCCGGGTTGTATGACAGCGACCGCATGGTCTTCAGTGCCGACGGTCGCAGCCGTTCGTACTTCCAGTTCGGTTATTGGAGCGAACGCCCGGCGCAGTCGTTGCAGGTGCTGTCCGAAGCGCGGCTGGTGCGCTCCAAGCGCTTCCGCGACGTGGCCGCCAGCACCTCGGGCGTGCGCGGCGACCTGCTGCTGTCCTTGCGGCTGGACGAGCTGTATCTCGATGCGGCCCGCGAGCCGGGGGTGGTGAAGGTGATCGTCAGCGCCGAGCTGATCGACTGGCGCAGCCGCCAGCTGCTGGCGCGGCGCCAGTTCGTCCAGGCCGCGTCGGTGCCCAAGGGTGATGCGGGCGGTCTGGCCGGAGCCGCCAGCCAGGCGGTGGGCGTGATGCTCGGCGAACTGGTCGCCTGGGCGGTGGCCAGTGCGGGTGGCTGAACCCTATTTGCCGCAGACCTGTCGCGGGGCCAGACCCCGCCGAGGGCGCTAAGCGGCTCGTCGAACACCGCGTCGGGCGGGCTCCTAGAATGCCTCGCTCCCTTATCCTGACCAGGCTCCGCAGCGACATGTCGACCGGCCTCATCCGCATTCGCGGCGCACGCCAGAACAACCTCAAGAACCTCGACCTGGACATCCGCACGGGCGAGATGACGGTCGTCACCGGGCCTTCGGGTTCGGGCAAGTCCAGCCTGGTCTTCGACACGCTCTATGCCGAAGGGCAGCGGCGCTACGTCGAGACCTTCAGCGCCTACGCGCGCCAGTTCCTGGAGCGCATGGACCGCCCGGCGGTAGACCGCGTCGACGGCGTGCCGCCGGCCATCGCCATCGACCAGACCAACCCGGTTCGCACCAGCCGCAGCACGGTCGGCACGATGACCGAGCTGAACGACCACCTGAAGCTGCTGTTCGCGCGTGCCGCGATGCTGTTCGACAAGCAGACCGCGTTGCCGGTGAGGCACGACACGCCGGAGACCATCTACGCCGACCTGTTGCAACGATCCCAGGACGACCCCCGGCTGGTCTTCACCTTCCCGGTGGAACTGCCGGCCAACACCTCGCCCGAGCAGATCGAGCAGTGGCTGTCGGCCAGCGGCTTCTCGCGCGTGCAGGCCGAGCGCGAGGCCGAGGGCAAGAAGCTGCTCGACGTGGTGGCCGACCGCTTCCGGCTTGGCAGCGCGGAGAAGGTGCGGGTGATGGAGGCGATCGAGCTGGCGCTAAAGCGCGGCAGCGGCCGGCTCAACGTCTACAAGCTGAGTGATGCAGGCGAGCCCGAGTTGTGGCGCTACTCGACCGGCTTGCATTGCCCGGAGAGTGACCAACGCTATGCCGACCCACAGCCGGCGCTGTTCAGCTTCAACTCGGCCTTCGGCGCCTGCGAGACCTGCCGCGGCTTTGGCCGTGTCATCGGCGTCGACCTGGGGCTGGTGATCCCCGACCCACGCAAGACGCTGCGCAACGGCGCCATCAAGACCATCATGACGCCGGCCTGGGCCGAGATCCACGATGACCTGCTGAAGTACGCGGGCGAGGCCGGCATTCCGCGCGACACCGCCTGGAACCAGCTCACCGCCGCGCAGCGCGACTGGGTGCTGAACGGCTCGCCGCACTGGAACGGCAAGTGGAACAAGCAGTGGTACGGCATCCACCGCTTCTTCGGCTACCTGGAGAGCAAGGCCTACAAGATGCACATCCGCGTGCTCTTGTCCAAGTACCGCAGCTACACCCCCTGCACGGCCTGCGGCGGCGCGCGCCTGAAGCTGGAAGCGCTGCTCTGGCGCCTGGGCGACAAGGCCAGCGCCGACACGGCGCTGCCGCCGGCGCAGCGCAACCTGCCGGTCGGCGCCGCCTGGAGCCGTGCGCAGCTGGAGGCGATGCCGGGCCTGAGCCTGCACGATCTGATGCTGCTGCCGATAGCCCGGCTGCGCCGCTTCTTCGACGGCCTGCCGCTGCGCGACGCCAACCACGACGAGGCGCTGAAGCTGCTGCACGACGAGATCTGCACGCGGCTGAAGTACCTGTGCGACGTCGGCCTGGGTTACCTGACGCTGGACCGGCAAAGCCGCACGTTGAGCGGCGGCGAGGTGCAGCGCATCAACCTGACCACCGCGCTCGGCACCTCGCTGGTGAACACGATGTTCGTGCTCGACGAGCCGAGCATCGGCCTGCACCCGCGCGACATGAACCGCATCGTCGAGGCCATGCACCGGCTGCGCGATGCCGGCAACACGCTGGTGGTTGTGGAGCACGACCCGGCGGTGATGCTCGCCGCCGACCGGTTGATCGACATGGGCCCAGGTCCGGGCGAACGCGGCGGCCAGATCGTCTTCGACGGCGTACCGGACGACGCGCGCCACGCCGACACGCTGACTGGCGCCTACCTCGGCGCACGCAAGCAGGTCGGGATCGGTTTGCGCCGCCTCATCAACGATGCCACGCCGAAGCTGATCCTCGAAGGCGTGCGCGAGCACAACCTGAAGAACGTGAGCGTCACCTTGCCGCTGCAGCGCCTGGTGGTGGTGACGGGCGTGTCCGGTTCGGGCAAGAGCACGCTGGTGCAGGACGTGCTGTACCCGGCGCTGGCCCGGCACTTCGGCAAGGCCACCGAATCACCCGGCGAACACGACCGGCTGCTCGGCGCCGACTGGCTGAGCGATGCCGTCTTCGTCGACCAGAGCCCGATCGGCAAGACCGCGCGCTCCAACCCGGCCAGCTATGTCGGTGCCTGGGACGAGATCCGCAAGCTCTTTGCCGACTCAGCCGTAGCGCGTGAGCGCAGCTACACCGCGGGCATGTTCAGCTTCAACGCCGGCGACGGGCGCTGCCCGACCTGCGGCGGCTCGGGCTTCGAGCATGTGGAGATGCAGTTCCTCAGCGACGTGTACCTGCGCTGCCCGGACTGCGACGGCAAGCGCTTCCGCGCCGAGATCCTGGACGCGAAGATCGTGCGCGGCCCGCGCCAGCTGTCGGTGGCCGATGTGCTGGAGCTCACCGTCAACGAGGCCGCCACGCTGTTCCGCGACGACCGTGAGGTCATCGCCCGGCTGCAGCCCATCGTCGATGTCGGCCTGGACTATGTGCGCCTGGGCCAGCCGGTGCCCACGCTGTCGGGCGGCGAGGCGCAGCGGCTCAAGCTCGCAGGCTTTCTGGCCGATGCCGCCAGCGGCCCGCGCCAACCGGCGGCGAAGAAGGGTCAGCTGTTCCTTTTCGATGAACCGACCACCGGGCTGCACTTCGACGACATCGCGAAACTCATGCGCGCGCTGCGCAAGCTGCTCGACGCCGGCCATTCGCTGATGATCATCGAGCACAACCTCGACGTGGTGCGCGCGGCCGACTGGATCGTCGACCTGGGGCCGGAGGGCGGCGAGGGCGGCGGCGAGGTGGTGTGCTGCGGCACGCCCGAGGACGTGAAGGCACATGCCACGTCCTTCACGGGCATCGCACTGCGCGAGTACGAACGCAGCCTCGGCCTGGGCGAGCATCGTGTCGAGGAGGGCTTGCCGCTGCAGTGGCTGGTGAAGGCGCAGCGCGCGCCCCGGCCGGCAGTGGACGAATCGATCCGCATCGTCAACGCCCACGAGCACAACCTGAAGAACCTGAGCGTGGACATCCCGCGCGGCAAGTTCAGCGTCATCACCGGCGTGTCCGGTTCTGGCAAGAGCACGCTGGCCTTTGACATCCTGTTCAACGAAGGGCAACGGCGCTACCTGGAGTCGCTCAACGCCTATGCGCGCAGCATCGTGCAGCCGGCCGGCCGGCCCGAGGTGGATGCGGTTTACGGCATTCCGCCGACGGTGGCCATCGAGCAGCGGCTGAGCCGTGGCGGGCGCAAGAGCACCGTGGCCACCACCACCGAGGTCTGGCATTTCCTGCGCCTGCTGTGGGTCAAGCTCGGGCTGCAGCATTGCGTGCACGACGGCGCGCCGGTGCGGCCGCAGAGCGCCGAAAGCATTGCCGCGCAACTGCTGCGCGACCACCGCGGCCAGCACGTGGGCCTGCTGGCGCCGCTGGTGGTGGCGCGCAAGGGCGTCTACACCGACCTGGCGAAGTGGGCCAAGGCGCGCGGCCACACGCACCTGCGCGTCGATGGCGAATTCCTCAAGCTCGACCCCTGGCCACGGCTGGACCGCTTCAAGGAACACACGCTCGAGCTGCCGGTGGCCGACATGCTCATCACGCCGGAGCGGGAAGCCGAATTGCGCGCCGCGCTGTCCAAGGCGCTGGAGGCGGGCAAGGGCGTGATGCACCTGCTGCACCCGCTGGACGGCCTGGCGGCGGCGATGGAATCGGGCCAGAGCACGGCGGGCATCGGTGCCGTGAAGGTGTTCTCCACCAAGCGCGCCTGCCCGGTGTGCGGCACCAGTTACCCCGAACTGGACCCGCGCATGTTCTCCTACAACAGCAAGCACGGCTGGTGCACCACCTGCGTCGGCACCGGGCTGGCGCTGACGCGCGAGCAGCGCAAGGCCTACGACGATTCGAAGCGCGACGACGACCCGAAGGGCCGCGAGCAGAGCTTCCCGGCCGAGGAGGCCGAAGTCGAAGGCATCGTCGACGCGCCGTGCCCCGACTGCCATGGCACGCGGCTAAATCCCGCCTCACGCCAGGTCAGCTTCGACGGCAAGGCGATCAGCGAGGTGGCGGGCCTGTCGGTGAGCCAGGCGAGGGCCTGGGTCGAAGCGCTGACGCGCGAAGGCCACCTGTCGGTGCGCGAGACCGGCATCGGACGCGATGTCATCACCGAGATCGCCGGGCGCCTGCAGTTCCTGGAAGAGGTGGGCCTGGGCTACCTGACGCTGGACCGCGCCGCGCCCACGCTCAGCGGCGGCGAGGCGCAGCGCATCCGCCTGGCGGCGCAGCTGGGCAGCAACCTGCAGGGCGTGTGCTACGTGCTCGATGAGCCGACCATCGGGTTGCACCCGCGCGACAACCGCATCCTGCTGAACGCGCTGCAGACGCTCAGCGACAAGGGCAACACGCTGGTGGTGGTGGAGCACGACGAGGACACGATCCGCCATGCCGAGCACCTGATCGACATCGGCCCCGGCGCCGGCAAACGCGGCGGCACGCTGGTGGCCGAAGGCTCGGCGGCAAACCTGTCGGCCGCCGCGAACTCGGTGACCGGGCGCTTGCTGGCTCATCCGCTGCGCCACCCGCTGCAGCCGCGCCGGCCGGTGGGCCCGGCGGCGCCTGCGCTGCAGCTGCGCGGCGCGTCGCTGCACAACCTGCAACAGGTGGACGTGGCCGTGCCACTGCACCGGCTGGTGGCGGTGACGGGTGTCAGCGGCTCGGGCAAGAGCACGCTGGCGCGTGACGTGCTGCTGGCCAACCTGCAGTTCATCAACAGCCGCGGCGCCAAGCCCAACTGGCAAGGGCTGGACGGCATTGATGGCTGGCAGGCGATCGACCGGGTCCTCGAAGTCGACCAGACGCCGATCGGCAAGACGCCGCGTTCCTGCCCGGCCACCTACATCGGCTTCTGGGACACGATCCGCAAGCTCTTCACCGAGACGCTCGAGGCCAAGGCGCGCGGCTACGCGGCGGCGCGCTTCTCCTTCAACACCGGAGACGGCCGCTGCCGCAGCTGTGAAGGGCAGGGCTTGCGCACCATCGAGATGAGCTTCCTGCCGGACGTCAAGGTGCTCTGCGAAAGCTGCCACGGCCAGCGCTTCAATGCCGAGACGCTGGCCGTCAGCTGGCGCGGCAAGAGCATCGGCGAGGTGCTGCAGATGGAGGTGGACGAGGCGGTGGAGTTCTTCGCCTCGATGCCGTCCATCGCGCACCCGCTGCAGTTGCTGAAGGATGTGGGATTGGGCTACCTGACGCTGGGTCAGCCTTCACCCACGCTGTCCGGCGGTGAGGCGCAGCGCATCAAGCTGGTGACCGAACTGTCCAAGGTGCGCGATGAGCTCGGCCGGCGCGGCCAGAAGGCGCCGCACACGCTGTACGTGCTGGACGAGCCGACGGTCGGCCTGCACATGGCCGACGTGGAGAAGCTGATCCGCGTGCTGCACCGGCTGGTCGACGGCGGCCACAGCGTGGTAGTGATCGAACACGATCTGGACGTGATTGCAGAGGCCGACTGGGTCCTCGACCTGGGGCCCGAAGGCGGTGGCGAGGGTGGTCGGGTGGTGCTGGCCGGCACGCCCGAGCAGGTGGTGCGTGCCGCCACGCACACGGGGGCGGCACTTGCGCCGGTGCTGCGGCGCGAACGCGCCGCCGCCTGAATCAGTTGTCGGCCGGCGGCCGCAAACCTGGCATGGAGCCGGCCGCGGCCTCGGTGCCGGCATGCGGCGCGTACATCAGGCGCATGGCGCGTGATTGCAGCTCGACCGCATCGTCATGGTCGCCGCAGCGGTCGAGCACGTCGCTGACGCGCAGCAGCACCTTGATCTCCCATTGCGGGTCGGTCACATGCGTGGCCAGGCCGGTGGCTTCGAAGGCCCAGTCGCGGGTGCGCTCCAGTGCCGCATGGCTGCCCCGCGAATCGTCGCTCGCTTGCAGTTCGGCCAGCGCGCAACTGGTTTCGGCCAGAAGGCACAGCAGTTCAACCGCCTGATCGGCGGCACCGAGGATGCGCGCCCAGCCCAGGGCACGTTCCAGATACCAGCTCGGCCGGGCCGAGGGCCTGCAGCGCGCGGTAGCAGCGCGCCATCTGCGCCAACGCAAGGCTCATCTCCAGCGGCTGCTGGTAGCGCTCGGCCAAGTCCAGTGCCGCCGCAGCCTCGCGCAGCGCGGTGCGCGCCGGGCTGTGCAGCAGGGCCTGGCCTTCGGGCATCAGGCGCTGGATTTGTGCCGGGGTGATCTCGCGGTGCCTCATCGTGCGGTCCTGGTACTGCGGCGTTGCGCCGCGGTCGCTGTTGCAGCCATGCTATGCGGGGCGTTCCGACGCAGCGTCCCCCGACTCGGGGGGGCGTCACGCCGATTCGGCGTAACGCGCCGCGTTGCCGCCGGCCCGGCGTGATCTGCGGCACGACGCCAGCCTTGAGGAAAACCACCAGCGCCGTGCGCTATCCTCAAGAGGACAATCGATCGTTTCGTCCAATCAGCCTCTCGGAGACCCCTTCATGATCCCGATCAAATCCCTTGCGCTGCCTGCGCTGACCCTCGGTCGTCCTGGCCGCCACCGGCGCAGTGTCGGCGCAGACGGTGCTTACCCTGTCCAGCTGGGTGCCGCCGACCCATTCGCTGACGGTCACGCAGCAGGAATGGTGCGCGATGCTCGAGCAGAAAACCGCCAACAAGGTCAAGTGCAACTCGCTGCCGCGCGCAGTGTCTGCGGCGCCGGGCACCTTCGACGCGGTGCGCAACGGCCTGGCCGACCTGTCCTTCACGGTGCAGGGCTATACGCCGGGCCGCTTCGTGACCACGCAGATCGCCGAGTTCCCCTTCCTCGGCGATTCGGCCGAGGCGACCTCGGTGGCCTTCCAGCGCGTCTACGCCAAGACACCGGCCATGCAGGACGAGCACAAGGGCGTCAAGGTGCTGAGCGTGTTCACGCACGGCCCGGGCATGGTGTTCAACACCAAGAAGCCGATCAACAACCTGGCCGACCTGCAGGGCCTGAAGTTCCGCATCGGCGGCGGCATGGTCAACGAGATCTCCAAGTCGCTGGGCATGAACGTCACGCTCAAGCCCGCACCGGAGAGCTACGAACTGCTGTCCACCGGCGTCATGGACGGCACGCTGTTCCCGGCCGAGTCGGTGGAAAGCTTCAAGCTCGACAAGATCGTCAAGTACTCGACCACCTTCCCCGGCGGCCTGTACAACACTGCCTTCGTGTTCATGATGAACCAGGCCAAGTACGACAGCCTGCCGCCCGACGTGAAGAAGGCGGTGGACGAGATGTCTGGCGAGTTTGCCGCGCGCATGATGGGCCGCAGCTGGGACAAGGCCGACCGCCGCGCGCTGGCCTTCATGCAGGCTGCCGGCGTGCAGACCAACAAGGCCGACGCGGCCTTCGTCAAGGTGGTGACCGAGAAGACCGATCCGCTGGTCGACAGCTGGGCCAAGGCCGCCGAGGCCAAGGGCATGAAGGATCCGAAGAAGGCGCTGGCGGACTTCCGCGCCGAGATCAAGAAGCTCTGATCGTGGTTGGGCAGGGGCCGGTGCCGCCCACGCGCCCCGCGCGGCAGATCGAGAGCGCGGTGTGAGGAAGCTGCTCGAGCGGCTTTGCAGCGTGCTGTCGGCGGCGGCGCTGTTCGGCATCATGGCGCTGACGCTGGTCGACGTCGTCTCGCGCAAGCTGCTGGCCGGCTCGATCCCCGGCTCGCTGGAGGTGACCGAACTGCTGCTGGTGGTGGTCATCTTCGCCGGGCTGCCGCTGGTGTCGCTGCACGGCGAGCATGTGGTCTTCGACTCGCTCGACCCGCTGCTGCCGCGCGCGCTGCGGCGCGTGCAGAGCCTGGTCTATCGACCTGCTCTGTGCCGCCGGGCTGGCCGTCATCGGATGGGTGATGTGGACCAAGGCCGGGCAGATGCTCGAGTACGGTGACAAGACGCAGCAACTGGGCCTGACGCTGGGCTGGTTCGTCTACCTGATGAGCATGCTGATCTTCATCACCGCGCTGGTGCACCTGCTGCTGATGGTCGCGCCGGTGGAGCATCACCACATCGGCGTGGACCAAGGCGGCGCGTCATGACCGAGGCGCTGATCGGTTTCGGCGCCATCTTCCTGCTGGCGCTGCTGCGCGTGCCGCTGGCCTTTGCGATGGGCTTCGTCGGCTATGTCGGCCTGGGCCTGCTGCGCGGCTGGCCGGCCACCGCCGCCAGTGCCGCGCAGGTGGTCTACGACAGCGGCTTTGCCTACACGCTGAGCGTGGTGCCGCTGTTCATCCTGATGGGCAACTTCGTCGCCCGCGCCGGGCTGGCGAACGAGCTGTTCCGCGCCGCCTTCACCTTCATCGGACATGTGCGCGGCGGGCTGGCCCACGCCACCATCATTGCCTGCGCCGGCTTCGGCGCGATCTGCGGCTCTTCGATCGCCACCGCGGCGACGATGGCCAAGGTGGCCTATCCGCAGATGCAGCGGCACGGCTACTCGGCCTACCTGTCCACCGGCGTCATCGCCGCCGGCGGCACGCTGGGCATCATGATCCCGCCGTCGACGATCATGGTCATCTACGGCATCGTCACCGAGACCAACATCGGCAAGCTCTTCGCCGCCGGCGTGCTGCCGGGCCTGATGTGCGCGGCGCTGATGATGGTCGCGGTGAGCTGGATCACCTGGCGCGACCCTTCGGCCGGCCCGGCGGCCGAGCGCTCGACCTGGGCCGAGCGGCTGCGCGCGCTGCGCGACATCTGGGGCGTGGCGCTGCTGGTGGTGGTGGTGCTGGGTGGCATCTACGGTGGCTGGTTCACGGCCACCGAGGGCGCGGGCATTGGCGCGTCGGGCGCCTTCTTCTTCGCGCTGGCGCGCGGCACGCTCACGCTTGAAGGTGCTGTACGAGGTGCTGGTCGACAGCGTGCGCACGACGGCCATGCTCTTTGCCATCCTGATCGCGGCCACGCTGTTCTCCAGCTTCGTCAACTTCACGACGATGCCTTCGGACCTGAAGGAATGGATCCTGCACCTGGGCCTGTCGCCGCTGATGGTGGTCGGCGCGATGATGCTGATCTACGTGCTGCTGGGCACCATCATGGAAGAGCTGTCGATGGTGCTGCTGACCATCCCGGTGTTCTTCCCGATCGTCGTCGGCCTGGGCTTCGACCCGGTGTGGTTCGGCGTGCTGATCGTGCTGGTGGTGCAGATCGGCCTGATCAGCCCGCCGGTGGGCATGAACCTGTTCGTGCTGAACGCGCTGCTGAAGGACGTGTCGCTGCCGCAGATCTTCCGCGGCGTGTGGCTGATGGTCGCCGCGCTGGTGGTGGCGCTGGTGATCTGCCTGGAAGTGCCAGCACTGGCGCTGTGGCTGCCCAGCTTCATGAGGTGAGCCTGCCGCGCTGCGCGCGAGCGGCCGCCAGCGCGCCGCGTGTACGCCAGGCGTCCCACAGCCGCCAGCCGAGCAGCAGCGCGACGATCGCCGCATAGAGCGCCGCCTCGCCGAAGTTGTTCTTGGCGCTGCGCATCCAGAAGAAATGCAGCAGCCCGAGCAGCACCACCGCATAGACCAGCCGGTGCAGCAGCTTCCAGCGCGCCGCGCCCAGGGCCTTGATCGCGCGGTTGAAGGACGTGGCCGCCAGCGGCAGCATCAGCAGCAGCGCCAGCGTGCCGACCAGCACGAAGGGCCGCTTCGGGATGTCGCGCACGATGTCGGCCAGGTCGAAGCCCATGTCCAGCCACGCGTAGCAAAGGAAGTGCAGCACGGCCGTAGAAGAAGGTGAACAGCCCGAGCATGCGCCGCAGCCGGGCGAGCGCGCTCCAGCCGGTCCAGCGGCGCAGCGGCGTCACGGCCAGCGTCAGGCACAGGAAGCGCAGCACCCAGTCACCGCTGCCGCGCATCAGCGCCTCGGCCGGGTTGGCCCCAGGCCGTCGGTCAACGCGCCGTGCAGCAGCCAGGCCAACGGCCCCAGCGCCAGCACGAAGACCAGCGGCTTGACGCACGGTGAGCAGAGCAGCGCATTCATGGCGCGCGCGGGGGATCGCTGGCGCGGTGCGGCGCGATCAGTACAACTTGGCCAGGTCCATGCCGGCGTAGAGCTGGCCGACCTGGGCTTCGTAGCCGTTGAACATCAGCGTCGGGCGCTTCTTGCTGAGCAGCCCGTCGTCGCCGATGCGGCGCTCGGTGGCCTGGCTCCAGCGCGGGTGGTCGACCTTCGGGTTGACGTTGGAATAGAAGCCGTACTCGCTGGCCGCGGCGGTCTCCCAGCTGGTCTTGGGCTGCTTGTCGACGAAGCGGATGCGCACGATCGACTTGCCCGACTTGAAGCCGTACTTCCACGGCACCACCAGGCGCAGCGGCGCGCCGTTCTGGTTGGGCAGCACCTCGCCATACAGGCCGAAGGCCAGCATCGTCAGCGGGTGCATGGCTTCGTCCAGGCGCAGCCCTTCGACGTAGGGCCACTCCAGCACCGGCGAGCGCAACCCCGGCATCTGTGCCTTGTCGGCCAGCGTCACGAACTGCACGAACTTGGCATTGCCGGTGGGCTCGACCCGTCGGATCAGATCGGCCAACGAATAGCCGACCCAGGGGATCACCATCGACCAGCCTTCGACGCAGCGCATGCGGTAGATGCGCTCTTCCATCGGGCTGAGCTTCAGCAGCGCGTCGATGTCCCAGGTGCCGGGCTTCTTGACGTCGCCTTCGACCACCACCGTCCACGGCTGGGTCTTCAGGCTGCCGGCGTTGCGTGCCGGATCGGCCTTGTCGGTGCCGAACTCATAGAAGTTGTTGTAGCTGCTGACGTCGGCATAGGGCGTCAGCTTTTCCATCGTCATCGCGCCGCTGACGGCGCTCTTGGCGCCGGGCAGCGGCCGCAGCTTGCCTGGCGCCGCCGTCTGCGCCATGCGCGTCGCGCGCCGCCCAGGCCGCCAGCGTCGTGCCCGCGGCACCTGCCGCCATGCCGACCCAGAAAGCGGCGGCGCTGCGCATAGACCTCGCGCGGCGTGATCGCCTCGCCGCGCGACGGGCCGTATCCGTTGTCCTTGATGAAATGCATGGTGTCTCCAGTTCGGTCCGAAGCCCAGGGTCGCTGCGACGCCGGCGGATCCTTACGGGCTGTGCCGGCCCGCGCGGTGGCGCTCAGCGCAAGCCGGCCATGTAGTCGGCCAGGGCCTTGATCTCGCGGTCGTTCAGCTTGGCGGCGACGCCGGCCATCTGCAGGCTGTTGGCGCGCAGCCCCGAGCGGAAGGCGATCAGTTGCGCCTCGGAGTACTCGCCATGCTGGCCGCTGACGCGCGGGTACTGCACCGGAATGCCGGCGCCGTTGGGGCTGTGGCAGCCGGCGCAGGCGGCAATCTTGCGGTCGGCAATGCCGCCGCGGTAGATGCGCTCGCCGAGCAGCAGCGTGTCCTTGTTGGTGGCAAAGCCCGGCTTGGCCGTCTTCGACGCATAGAAGGCGGCGACGTCGCGCATGTCCTGGTCGCTCAGCGTGCGTGGCGAAGCCCTTCATGATGGCGTTGTTGCGCGCGCCGGACTTGAAGTCGTTCAGCTGCTTGACCAGGTACTCCGGATGCTGGCCCTGCAGGATCGGGTTGGCGCGGCAGGCCGCGCGAGCCGTCGACGGCATGGCAGGCGACGCAGACCTGGGTCGCGATGGCCTGTCCCTTGGCTGCGTCGGCCTTGGGGGCGGCAGGTTTGGCATCGCTTGCCAGCGCCGGTGCGGAAAAGGCGAAGGCAAGCATCAGCAGCAGAGGCGACTTCATGTCCGGGGCTTTGTTTCGTGGTGGGGATCAAAGCCTGCTGATTTTACAATGCCCGATGACCCGCACCGCGTTCCACCGATTGTCCGCCCGACATCGCCCGCCGCCAAGGCCGCGCTGGCTTGGAGCCCACGCGCCCGCTTCCTGACCACCGCGGCACGGCTGGACCAGTTGCCGCCGACCGAACTGGCCGAGATTGCCTTCGTCGGCCGCAGCAATGCCGGCAAGTCCACCGCCATCAACCGCTTGGCCCAGCAGAAGCGTCTGGCCTTCGCGTCGCGCACGCCCGGGCGCACGCAGCACATCAACCTGTTTGCGGTGGGCCCGAAGGACGCGCCCGATGCGCTGTTCGTCGACCTGCCGGGCTATGGCTATGCGGCGGTCGAGCGCGCCGCCAAGCTGCGCTGGCAGGAGGTGATGGCGCAGTACCTGGCGCAGCGCCGCAGCCTGTCGGGCGTGGTGCTGATGATCGACTCGCGCCTGGGCTTCACCGACCTGGACCAGCAACTGCTGCAACTGATCGCGACGCGGCTGAACGGCGGCTGCGGTGCGACTGCTGGTGCTGCTGACCAAGTCCGACAAGCTGACGCGCAGCGCTGCGGCACAGGCCCTGGCCGGCGCCCAGGCTTTGCTGGCCGAGGCCTGTCCCGAGCATGCCGATGTCAGCGTGAGCCTGTTCTCGGCGCTGAAGGGTGTGGGCATCGACGACGCCGCGCATGCGTGCTGCGTGCCTGGACGCAGCCGGCGCCATGCTGCCGAGTCAGACGACGACGTAATGGCCCTTCAGATAGGGCAGCGCCAGGCGCAGATGTTCGCGCAGGTGCGGAAACAACTCGGAGCTGGATTCGCTGGCGTAGATCGGTCGCACCGCCTGGCGCGTCGGACTGCCGACGTTGATCAGGCAGGCGGCGCGGCCGTCGACGTATTCGAGCAGGTCGGCGCTCAGCGGACGCAGTGTCCAACCATCGGAGGACTGCACCTGTCCGTTGGCTGCGGCGATGAGCTGGCTGGGGGTGGGGGGCATGTCGGATCCTGGGGTCGCTGAGGAGGCCCGTTCGAGCGACCGATTCATCTCGTCTGCCAAAAGTTTAGGACGAGGCTTCGCGTTCCCTCCCCGCGGTTCGGGGGTTGGTAGCGCCCGAGCGCCCTCGTGTATATGTCACGCCCTGCCGCCGCGCTGCCGCGGGTGACGACCCGAATCCAGGCCCCAGCTGCATGCGGCATGTGTTATTCAGCGCAGGTTGTCGACGCTTGGCGGGAATGCACGCGGCTGTTCGGGGCTACCCTCAGCCTGGTCGAATTCGCCAGGCTGTACGGCTTTCGACTCAGTGCCGAGCGCGGCACGCCACGCAAAAAAAGCCCGCGGCCACAAGGGCGCGCGGGCTGGCGTTGCTGCGGGGCGGGGTCACCCGCCGGGCGCTGGACTTACATGTCCATGCCGCCCATGCCACCCATGCCGCCCATGCCACCGGGCATGCCGCCACCCATGCCGCCGGACTCTTCCTTCGGCGCTTCGGCGACCATGGCTTCGGTGGTCAGCATCAGCGAGGCCACCGAGGCCGCGTTCTGCAGGGCAGTGCGCGTCACCTTGGTCGGGTCCAGGATGCCCATCTCGATCATGTCGCCGTACTCGCCATTGGCTGCGTTGAAGCCGTGGTTGCCCTTGCCGGCAGCCACCGCAGCCACGACCACGCTCGGCTCGTCACCGGCGTTGGCCACGATGATGCGCATCGGCTCTTCGCAGGCGCGCATGACGATCTTGATGCCGGCGTCCTGGTCGTGGTTGTCACCCTTGAGGGTGCCGACCGCCGTACGGGCACGCAGCAGCGCCACGCCACCACCGGCCACGATGCCTTCTTCCACCGCGGCACGCGTGGCGTGCAGGGCGTCTTCGACACGCGCTTTCTTTTCCTTCATCTCGACTTCGGTGGCGGCACCGACCTTGATCACCGCCACGCCGCCGGCCAGCTTGGCCACGCGCTCTTGCAGCTTTTCACGGTCGTAGTCGCTGGTGGCTTCCTCGATCTGCACGCGCACTTGCTTGACGCGCGCTTCGATGTCGGCGGCCGTGCCCGAACCGTCGATGATGGTGGTGTTTTCCTTGCCGCATTCGACGCGCTTGGCCTGGCCCAGGTCGGCCAGCGTCACCTTCTCGAGCGTCAGGCCGACTTCTTCGGCGATGACCTTGCCGCCGGTCAGGATGGCGATGTCTTCCAGCATGGCCTTGCGACGGTCACCGAAGCCCGGCGCCTTGACGGCCACGACCTTCAGGATGCCGCGGATGGTGTTGACCACCAGCGTGGCCAGGGCCTCGCCTTCGACTTCCTCGGCGATGATCAGCAGTGGCTTGCCGCTCTTGGCCACTTGCTCCAGCGTGGGCAGCAGGTCGCGGATGTTGCTGATTTTCTTGTCGTACAGCAGCACGTACGGGTTGTCGAGGATCGCGCTTTGCTTCTCGGGGTTGTTGATGAAGTACGGCGACAGGTAGCCGCGGTCGAACTGCATGCCCTCGACGATGTCGAGTTCGTTGTCCAGGCTCTTGCCGTCTTCGACGGTGATGACGCCTTCCTTGCCGACCTTGTCCATCGCGTCAGCGATGATCTTGCCGATCGATTCGTCGCTGTTGGCAGAGATCGAGCCGACCTGGGCGATTTCCTTCGACGTGGTGGTGGGCTTGGACTGCTTCTTCAGCTGCTCGACCAGGGCCGTGACGGCCTTGTCGATGCCGCGCTTCAGGTCCATCGGGTTCATGCCGGCGGCCACGTACTTCATGCCTTCGCGCACGATGGCCTGGGCCAGCACGGTGGCGGTGGTGGTGCCGTCACCAGCCAGGTCGCTGGTCTTGGAAGCGACTTCCTTGACCATCTGCGCGCCCATGTTCTGGAGCTTGTCCTTGAGCTCGATCTCCTTGGCCACTGAGACACCGTCCTTGGTGACGGTGGGGGCGCCGAAGCTGCGCTCGAGCACCACGTTGCGGCCCTTGGGGCCGAGCGTGACCTTGACCGCGTTGGCCAGGATGTTCACGCCTTCGACCATGCGGTGGCGGGCATCGCTGCCGAAAATGACGTCTTTTGCTGCCATGTGTGTATCTCCGAAATTGGGGGGCTAGTTACTTCTCGACGACCGCGAACAGGTCGTCTTCCTTCATGACCAGCAGTTCCTCGCCATCGACCTTGACGGTCTGGCCGCTGTACTTGCCGAACAGCACGCGGTCACCGACCTTGATGTTCAGGACGACGAAGTCACCCTTGTCGTTGCGCTTGCCCGGGCCCACCGCCAGCACTTCGCCCTGGTCGGGCTTTTCGGCGGCGTTGTCGGGGATGACGATGCCGGAGGCCGTCTTGGTTTCCTGTTCGAGGCGCTTGACGATCACGCGATCGTGCAAAGGACGAAGTTTCATTGCATCTCCTAAAGAGTCAGATTGAGCACTGTCAAAGTGCGCTGTCGAAGTTGGCGCAAATTAACCTAGTGTGGCCGGGCAGCGAGCGAAGCCGCTTCCAAACCGTTAGCACTCAACGCAGTCGAGTGCTAGCAGAAGAATTATAGGGGCAGGACTCTGGACTTCAAGTGCTACCTGCACGCATCCATCACAACCAGGGCGCAACTGCGTTCAGTGTGCCGCGTCGGACTTTGGCGGAATGTCGTCCGCTTCGGGTGGCGGATTGGCAGGCACGCGGTAGCTCTCGCTGGCCCAGGCGCCCAGGTCGACGCTGCGACAGCGTGGGCTGCAGAAGGGCCGAGCAGGGTTTTCTGCCGAATACAGCGCCTGCTTGCCACACGCCGGGCAGCGCACCCAGCGTGCGCGGGTCGGGCTGTCCTGGCTCATGAGCAAAGCGTGAGTTCGAACTCGGTATCGTTGGAACTGGGCCGCAGGCGGCCATCGGCTTCGGGCTGCATCAGCCGCACCATTGCCATCAATCGGTGGCCGCTGATCTCCGGCACCAGTGGGTTGCCGTCTTCGAGACGCACGCGCATCAGATGGTAGGTGCGACCGGGCGGCAGGCTCTGTTGGAACTGGCCGCCCACCGCCACCACCCGCTGCGGCGCGCCACTGTCGCGCAGCAGGCCCAGCAACACATGCAGCGCCTCGGCCAGCGGCATCAGGCTGGTCGTCCAGCGACCGAGGTCGGCGCGCCGGCGTTCGGCGGGGTGCTGCTGCCAGGCATAGTAGCCGGGCAGGTCGAACTCGCAGGTGCCGCCAGGGATGCTGATGCGACTGCGGATACTCATCAGCCAATCGTTTCCCGTCAGCGACTGGCCGGCCTTGCCAGCCAGCTGGTTGAGCCCGTCGAAGGCATGGTCGATGCGCGCCACGACCTCGTCGAGCGCCGCCTCGGAAATCTGCGGGTTGCCGCGGTAGCCTTGCAGCACGCTGCGATGGCGTTCGAGTTCCTTCAGCAGGTCCGACTTCAAGTCAGCGCGCGAGGCCACGTCCATGATCTCGAACACCGTGACCAGCGCGAAGTGGTGGTCGACTGCCGCGTCGCGGCGAACCAGTTGCCCGAGCCGGTCGAACAGATGCTCCAGCCGAAGCATCGTGCGGATGCTTTCGTTGAACGGGTACTCGTAAAGAACCAAAGACGGGCTCTCCGGTGTCGGGCTGGCAATCAGGCTATGCCCATTGGAGCTGCCTGCAGGCCGATTGTTTCACAGCCCCGCGGTGTTGCCTCGCGACAGGCCGCCCCAGTGGTGCCAGAGCGAACGCACCTGAGCCTGCAGCGCATCGAGCTGCAACCCGTCGTTGAAGATCACCGCGTCGGCGATGGCGCGGCGTGCGGCGCGCGGCGTCTGCTGGTCCATCACGCGCTGCACCTGTTCGGCCGCCCAGCCGGAGCGTTGCATGACGCGCTGCACCTGGGTTTCTTCCTGGCAGTCGACCACCAGCAGGCGCTGGACGCGTTGTCGCCACGGGCTCGTCGCCGACAGCAGCGGCACGTCGAAGACCACGGGGCGACTGCCGGCCAGGCCGGCCTGGCGCTGCGCTTCGTGTCCGATCATCGGATGCAGGATGGCTTCGAGCCGGCGCCGTGCCGACGCGTCACCGAAAGCCAGCGCACGCATGCGTGCGCGGTCCATGGCACCGTCGGCGCCGACGATGTCGGGACCGAACTCGCGCGCCAGCGCCGGCAGAGCGGTGCCCTGGGGCGCAGTCAGTGCGTGCGCGATGGCGTCGGTGTCCACCAGCGCGGCGCCGCAGTCCACCAACATCGCGGCCACGGTGCTCTTGCCGCTGCCGATGCCGCCGGTCAGGCCGATATGCAGCGGCTTCAGATCGTCGGGAACCACAGTCGCGTCAGTGTCTGGCCGTAAAAGATGGCCGCAATGCCACCACCGACCAAGTAGGGGCCGAAGGGAATCGGCACCTCGCGCTTGTGGCCGCCGAAGGCGATGAGCGCAATGCCGACCACGGCGCCGACGCCCGATGCCAGCAGCACGATCGACGGCAGTAACTGCCAGCCAAGCAGCGCGCCCAGGCCGGACAGCAGCTTGAAGTCTCCTTCGCCCATGCCTTCCACGCCGCGCAGCTTCTTGTAGCTGAATGCCAGCAGCCACAGCGCGCCGTAGCCGGCGAACGCACCCCAGGCGGCATCGTCCAGCTTGACACCGGTCCAGCCCAGGCCCGCACCGAGCAGGCCCAGGCCGACCAGTGGCAATGTCAGGTCGTCGGGCAGGTAGGTGGTGTCCAGATCGATCAGTGCCATGGCCACCATCAGCGCCACTGCAGCGCACCAGACGAGCGTCTGTGCCTGTGCGCCGAATTTCCAGCCGCAGGCCGCGAACAGCAGTGCAGTCGCCAGTTCCACCAGCGGGTAGCGTTTGGAAATGGCCGTGCCGCAGGAGGCGCATCGCCCCTTGAGGCGAAGCCAGCCGATCAACGGGAGGTTCTCATGCCAGCGAAGCACATGGCCGCAGCTCGGGCAGCGCGAACGCGGCCGCGACAAGCTGATCGGTGACAGCGACTCGAGCGTCTCGCTGATGGCCTTGGCCGCCTGGGCAAAGGCCGCGGGCGGCCCGCCCTTGCTGCCACTGACGCGCCGCCACGCCTCTGCGTCGGCGAGCTGGTTTTCGGCCACATCCAACCACCATTCGCGTTCCAGCACCTTGGGCAGCCGGTGGGCGACGACATTGAGGAAGCTGCCCACGCACAGCCCGAGCAGGGCCAGCGCCAGCGGCGAAAACCAGACTTCTGGCGCCATGCCGGCGCTCAGACCACCGCGCCCAGCTTGAAGATCGGCAGGTACATCGACACCACGATGCCGCCGATCAGCACGCCGAGGATGACGATAATGAACGGCTCCATCAGGCTGGACAGGCCCTTGACCATCTCATCGACTTCATCCTCGTAGAACTCGGCGCACTTGGCCAGCATGTGGTCCAGCGCGCCGGATTCTTCGCCGATGGCCGCCATCTGCAGCACCATGGTCGGGAAGACACCGGTGGTGGTCATGGCGGTAGTCAGCGCCGAGCCGGTCGACACGTCCTTCTGGATCTGCGTGGTGGCCAGACGGTACACGGCGTTGCCCGAGGCGCCACCCACCGAATCGAGCGCTTCGACCAGCGGCACCCCAGCAGCGAACATGGTGGACAACGTACGTGTCCAACGCGCGATCACCGACTTGTTGATCAGGTCGCCAAACACCGGCATGCGCAGCAGCAGCCGGTCCATGGTCATCTGCATCTTCTCCGAACGCTTCCACGACTCGAGGAAGAAGTACATGCCGCCGAACAGGAACCCGAAGATCGCCCACCAGTACGACACGAAGAACTCCGACATGGCGATCACGACGAGCGTTGGCGCCGGCAGGTCGGCTCCAAACGAGCGGAAGACTTCCTTGAAGGAGGGGATCACGAAGATCATGATCACCGTCAGCACGACAAAGGCGACGACGATCACTGCGATGGGGTACATCAGCGCCGACTTGATCTTGCTCTTGATGGCTAGCGTCTTCTCTTGATAGATCGCCAGACGGTCCAGCAACGCTTCCAGGATACCGCCGGCCTCTCCTGCTTCCACCAGGTTGCAGTACAACGCATCGAACTGCATCGGGTGCTTGCGAAAGGCCGAGGACAGGCTGGTGCCGGTCTCGACGTCGCCGCGGATCTCATTGAGCAGCCGAGTCAGTCGCGGGTTGGTGCTGCCGCGGGCGACGATATCGAAGGCCTGCAGCAGCGGCACGCCGGCTTTCATCATCGTGGCCAGCTGGCGCGTGAAGATGGCGATGTCTTTCTGCTTGATCGCCTTGCCGCCGCTGGTGCGACGTTTCTTCACCTTGGTGATCAGGATGCCTTGGCGGCGCAGACTGGCATTGACCACGGCCTCGCCGCCGGCACGGATTTCGCCCCGAACCAGCTTGCCGTTCTTGTCCTTGCCCTCCCACTCGAAGATCGAGTCCTTGGTGGTCCTGGCGGCTACTGCAGTTGCCATCGTGTCTCCGGCGCAAGCCTGTTCGATCGGGGGGCGTGGGCGGCGTCAGTCATTCGTTGGTGACGGATATGACCTCTTCCAGTGTCGTGGCGCCGAGGCGAACCTTCAGCAACCCGGACTGACGCAGATCGCGCACGCCTTCCTTCTGTGCCTGTGCGGCAATGTCCATCGAGGTGCCTTCCGCCAGGATGATGCGCTGGATGGACTCCGTGATGGGCATCACCTGGTAAAGGCCAACCCGGCCCTTGTAACCGTTGTTGCAGGCCGAGCACCCCACCGCCCGGTACGGCTTCCAACTGCCGTCCAGATCGGTCTCTACGAAACCGGCGCGCAACAACGCTTCGCGAGGATATTCCGCCTGGGCCTTGCAGTTCTCGCACAGCCGCCGCGCCAGACGCTGTGCCGTGATGAGTAGCACGCTTGCAGCGATGTTGAAGGGCGCCACGCCCATGTTGAGCAATCGCGTCAAAGTGGTGGGCGCGTCGTTGGTGTGCAGCGTGGACATCACCATGTGCCCGGTCTGCGCCGCCTTGATGGCGATGTCGGCGGTTTCGAGGTCGCGGATCTCGCCGACCATGATGATGTCCGGGTCCTGGCGCAGGAAGGACTTCAGTGCTGCGGCAAAAGTCAGCCCGGCCTTGTCGTTGACATTGACCTGGTTGACGCCCGGCAGGTTGATTTCCGCCGGGTCTTCGACGGTGCAGATGTTCACGCCCGGCTGGTTCAGGATGTTCAGGCAGGTGTACAGCGACACCGTCTTGCCGCTGCCGGTGGGCCCGGTGACCAGCACCATGCCGTACGGCCGCTGGATCACCTGCATCAGCCGCTCACGCTCGACCTTCTCGTAGCCCAAGGCCTCGATGCCGAGCTTGGCGCTGGACGGGTCGAGAATACGGATGACGATCTTCTCGCCGAACAGCGTAGGCAGGGTGCTGATGCGGAAGTCGATCGCCTTGTTGCCGAACTTGAGCTTCAGCCGTCCGTCCTGCGGGACGCGCTTTTCCGCGATGTCCATGCGCGAGATGACCTTGATGCGCGAGGCCAGCTTGTCCTTGATGGCGATCGGCGGCTGGGTGATTTCGCGCAGCTCGCCGTCGATACGAAAGCGCACCCGGTAGTTGTATTCGTAGGGCTCGAAGTGCAGATCGGATGCGCGGGCATTGATCGCATCGATCAACATCTTCTGAAGGAAGCGCACCACGGGTGCGTCTTCCACTTCCTGCGAGACCTCGGTGCCCTCCTGGGCGGCTGTGTCCTCGTCGGTGACATCGAACTCGAAGTCGCCGCCGGCCAGTTGCTCCATCGCCTCGTTGACGCTGGCGCCCTGGGCTTCCAGGATGCGCATCAGCTTGTCGTACTCGACGATCACCCACTCGGGGGACAGTTGCGTCGCGAACTTGATACGCTCCACCGCCTCCTGGTCGGTGGGGTCTGCTGCGCCAATGAAGAGCCGGTTGCCGCGCTTGCCCAGCACCATCAGCTGGTACTGCAGTGCGAGCTTGGGTTCGACGATGCCGCGCGGCAGCCGCGTCATGTCGACCGCGTTCAAGTCGAGCAGCGGCAGCGCAAGTGCGGCGGACAGCGTATGGGCCAGATCGGCCGGCGGCACGGCGCCCGCGGAGACGACGGCGGAAACAAAACTTGCGCGGCGTTCCTTGGCGCTGCGCGCCAAGTCTTCGGCGGCCTTGGCGCTGAGCTTGCCCGCATGCACAAGCACGCGGGCGACCCCGGAAAGGGCCGACTGGGGCGACTCGACGAGCGTGTCAACGGCCATCGGCTGGAAGTTTCCTCGTGACGATCAATCGCATCATCGCCGATACACCGGGGCCTGTAAACCGACGCCCAAGTCGCGCGTGCATTCGTTCATGCCACGCTCATTTGCCTGCATGATGATGTGGCTTCGATGCATGAGCTGGCGCGCGCTGCGCGAATCTCTGGTCGGGGTGAGAGGATTCGAACCTCCGGCCTCTACGTCCCGAACGTAGCGCTCTACCAGGCTAAGCTACACCCCGATGGGGCCGGCTTGGAGGCCGGCCTGACGGTCGGTCGCTCAGAACGAGCGGTACACCGACCGAACACATAATTCTAGCAGAGCCTCCCG
Organism: uncultured Pseudomonadota bacterium; assembly: GCA_963758955.1. Lineage (GTDB taxonomy): Bacteria > Pseudomonadota > Gammaproteobacteria > Burkholderiales > Burkholderiaceae_C > Rubrivivax. The sequence goes on along the minus strand of CAVWXO010000021.1, from coordinate 1,368,408 downwards.
GGCCGCCGACATCGGCAGTACACGCAGGCAGCTGCGCGCCTGGTCGGCTTCAAGTTGCGCGACCGCCCGCGTCGCGTCCAACGCGCCGGTGCGCCGCACCACCTCGACAATCTGCGGCAGGCCCTGCACCTCGCCGTGCTCGATGGCGTGGCGGATCAATTCCCGCTCAACTGGAGTGCCCCGCTCCATCGCGATCAGCAGGGGGAGCGTCGGCTTGCCCTCGCGCAGGTCGTCGCCGACGTTCTTGCCCAGTGCGTTCGGGTCGCCTTCGTAGTCGAGCAGGTCGTCAACCAACTGAAAGGCGGTGCCGAGCGAGCGACCATAGTCAGCGCAGCATTCCTCGACCTCCGGGTCGACGCCGGCCAGCACCGCGCCAAGCCGCGCGCTGGCCTCGAACAGCTTGGCTGTCTTGAAGCGGATGACGCGCAGGTAGTCGGCCACTGCCAGGTCGGCGTCGTGGATGTTCATCAACTGCAGCACTTCACCTTCGGCGATCACGTTGGTGGCGTCGGCCAGCACCTCGAGCACGCGCATACGGTTTACCGAAACCATCATCTGGAAAGCGCGGGAATAGAGGAAGTCGCCGACCAGCACGCTGGCCGCATTGCCAAACATCGCATTGGCGGTCTGACGGCCGCGGCGCAGCGACGACTCGTCGACCACGTCGTCATGCAGCAGCGTGGCGGTATGGATGAACTCGACGATCGCCGCCAGTTCATACCGCTCGCGGCCCTCGAAGCCCAGCGCCTGTGCGAACAGAAGCACCAGACGCGGCCGGATGCGCTTGCCTCCGGCGCTGATGATGTAGTGCGAGATCTGGTCGATCAGCGCCACACGCGACGACAGGCGTTCGCGAATGGTCGCATCCACCTCCTGCATCGCCGCCGTCAAGGGGTCGATGCGAAGTTCTGGGGAGGCTTGGACGTCGAGCACGTGTTCCTGCAGCGGGTATTGGGCCAGATTATAGGAAGACGGCATGCCCCAGGCTTTTGCAGGCACAGCGCACGGGAACCGACGAATCGCAGGCCAGCGGCGCAGGCTCGCAGAGCGTGCCTAGAATTGCCAGAATGTGCTATAGTAAAAGGCTGTTCGCCGAAGAGAGGCCCGCTGGATGGGGCGTTCTGCAGCGATGTGATGGGGGAGGGATCCGTCGGCTTCGAGCCCGCGCGGATAGCGACTGAAGGTGCGCACCCGATCGCTTCGACGCGCAAGTCTTGCACGCGGCGACAGTCTCAACGAAAGGGCAAATATGTACGCGGTCATAAAAACCGGCGGCAAACAGTACAAGGTTGCAGCCGGCGAAAATATCAAGGTAGAACAGATCGCTGCGGACGTAGGCCAGGAAGTTGTCCTCGACCAGGTGCTTGCCATCGGCAGCGGCACCGATCTGAAGGTCGGAACCCCCTGGGTCAGCGGCGCGAGCGTCAAGGCCACCGTGGTGGCACAGGGCAAACACGACAAGGTGCGTATCTTCAAAATGCGTCGCCGCAAACACTACCAGAAGCACGGCGGACATCGGCAAGCGTATACCGAACTGCAGATCAGTTCGGTTACCGCCTGAGTCGCGCCTGGCAACCCGAACTTTCAGGAGTCCTGAACCATGGCACAGAAAAAGGGCGGCGGTTCCACCCGTAACGGCCGCGACTCGAAGCCCAAGATGCTGGGCGTCAAGGTCTACGGCGGTCAGACCGTGACTGCTGGCTCGATCATCGTGCGCCAGCGCGGCACCAAGTTTCACGCCGGTATCAACGTCGGCATGGGCCGCGATCACACGCTATTTGCAATGGTCGATGGCACGGTGTCCTTCGATCTGAAGGGCGCGCTCAACCGGCAGACGGTGTTCGTCAGCCCGTCCTGAGCCTGACCAGCCCCGAGCCGAAGCCCCGGTTCGCCGGGGCTTCGTCGTTCTAAGATCCAGCGCAAATGAAGTTCGTAGACGAAGCCACCATCGACGTTGCCGCCGGCAACGGTGGGGCTGGATGCGCGAGCTTCCGTCGCGAGAAGTTCATTCCCTTCGGCGGCCCTGACGGCGGTGATGGCGGACGAGGCGGCAGTATCCGCGCCGTTGCCGACCGCAATCTCAATACGCTGATCGACTACCGTTATGCGCGGCGCCACATCGCGCGCAATGGCGAGAGCGGTCGCGGCGCCGACCAGTACGGCGCTGCCGGCGACGACATCCTGCTGCGCATGCCGGTCGGCACCATCATCACCGATGTCGATACCGGCCAGGTCGTTGCCGAATTGATCGATCCTGAGCAGCCGGTGCTGCTGTGCAAGGGCGGCGACGGCGGCTTCGGTAACCTGCACTACAAGACCAGCACGAACCGCGCGCCGCGCCAGAAGACTCCGGGCTGGCCCGGTGAACAGAAGAAGCTCAAGCTGGAACTGCGCGTACTGGCCGACGTCGGCCTGCTCGGCATGCCGAACGCTGGAAAGTCCACGTTGATTGCCTCGATCTCGAATGCGCGGCCGAAGATTGCCGATTACCCGTTCACCACGCTGCATCCCAACCTGGGCGTGGTGCGCGTCGCTCCGGAACAGAGCTTCGTGGTTGCCGATATCCCGGGCCTGATCGAGGGCGCGTCCGAAGGTGCCGGACTGGGCCATCGCTTCCTGCGCCACCTGCAGCGCACACGGTTGTTGTTGCACATGGTGGACCTGGCGCCCTTTGACGACGCAGTCGATCCCGTGAAGGACGCGCGCGCCATCGTTGCCGAGCTCAAGAAGTACGACCCGGCTCTGCATGCCAAGCCGCGCTGGCTGGTGCTGAACAAGATCGACATGATTCCGGTCGAGGACCGCGAGCAGCGCGTGAACGACTTCGTGCGCCGGCTGCGGTGGAAGGGACCGGTTTTCCAGATCTCAGCGTTGGCCCGAGAAGGTCTGCAACCTTTGGTGCGCGCGGCCTACGAGCATGTGGCGCAGTTCCAGAAGAAGGCGCCGGAGCCGGACCCGCGTTTCGAATCGGGGGCGGCCGATGAGTGAGGTGATGCGCAGCGCGCGCCGCATCGTCGTCAAGGTCGGCTCCAGCCTGGTCACCAACGAAGGCCGGGGGATCGACGCGCAGGCTATCGGCAACTGGTGCCGCCAGCTGGCGGTGCTGGCCGGGCAGGGCCGCGAACTGGTCATGGTGTCCAGCGGTGCCATTGCCGAGGGCATGCTGCGCCTGGGTTGGAGCACCCGGCCGAAGGAACTGCACGAGCAGCAGGCCGCCGCCGCGGTCGGCCAGATGGGGCTGGTGCAGATGTACGAGACGAAGCTGCGCGAGCACGGCCTGCGCAGCGCGCAAGTGCTGCTGACGCATGCCGACCTGGCTGACCGCGAGCGTTACCTTAATGCGCGCTCGACTTTGCTGACGCTGCTGGCGCTGCAGGTCATCCCGGTGATCAACGAGAACGACACGGTGGTCAACGAGGAGATCAAGTTTGGCGACAACGATACGCTCGGCGCGCTCGTGGCCAACCTGGTCGAGGCGGATGCGCTGGTGATCCTTACCGACCAGCGCGGCCTGTACTCCGCCGACCCGCGCAAGGACCCGCAGGCGCGCTTCATCGACGAGGCCGAAGCCGGCGACCCGGCGCTGGAGCAAATGGCGGGCGGCGCTGGCTCGTCCATCGGACGAGGCGGCATGATCACCAAGGTGCTGGCTGCCAAGCGGGCCGCCGGCAGCGGGGCGAGCACGGTCATTGCGTGGGGCCGGGAGCCGGATGTGCTGTTGCGGCTTGGCGCCGGCGAACGCATCGGTAGCGCCTTGGTGGCGCGCACCGCCAAGCTGGCGGCGCGAAAGCAGTGGATGGTCGACCACCTGCAGTTGCGCGGCGCCGTGGTCGTCGACGACGGCGCGGTGCAGAAGCTGCGCGACGAAGGCAAGAGTCTGCTGCCGATCGGCGTGATCGAGGTCAGCGGCGACTTCCAGCGCGGCGACGTCATCGCCGTGCGCGGTGCGGCCGGGAAGGAACTGGCCCGCGGCCTGGCCAACTACTCCAGCACCGAGACACGCCTCATCGCGCGCAAGCCGTCGACGCAGATCGAGACGGCCCTGGGCTACGTCAACGAGCCGGAACTGATCCACCGCACCAACCTCGTGCTCAGCCAAGCCGATCCGGTCTGAGCGCGGCGGCTCAGGCCTTGTCCGGGCTGGGCGCCTGAGCGTTGCTCAGCGGCGGCAGGGCGTCGAAGCCGCTGTCCTCATGGCGCTGGGTGCGCATGCCTGCGCGCAGGTAGCGGTTTTGGTGGTGCACTCGCGGCAGAAAGCGCGACAGCTCCGTCAGCGCCATTTCGTATACATTGCGCTTGAACTCGATCACCACGTCCAGCGGCACCCAGTAGTCGTTCCAGCGCCATGCGTCGAATTCCGGGTGGTCGGTGGCGCGCAGGTTCATGTCGCTGTCGCGGCCGACCAGCCGAAGCAGGAACCAGATCTGCTTCTGGCCGCGGTAGTGGCCACGCGCTTCCTTGCGGATGAAATGGTCGGGTACCTCGTAGCGCAGCCAGTCGCGGGTGCGAGCGATCACCTGCACGTGTTCGGGTCGCAGGCCGACCTCTTCGTGCAGTTCCCGGAACATCGCTTGCTCCGGCGTCTCGCCATGCTTGATGCCGCCTTGCGGAAACTGCCACGAGTGGGTACGAAGCCGCTTGCCCCAGAAAACCTGATTGCGCGCATTGAGCAGGACGACGCCGACGTTGGGCCTGAAGCCGTCACGGTCGAGCATAATCAAACCCCGATTTCTTGATTGAAATCATTATTGCACCGGCTGCATAGCCCGTGCGAGCCCTTGCTTTCCCGCACCCTGGCGCCGCCGGCCCAACCACGCGCGCCCATGCCGCCCCACACCCGATGAAAGCCAGCCAGTTCTTCGTTTCCACCCTGAAGGAAGCTCCTTCCGATGCCGAGGTGGTCAGCCACCGCCTGATGCTGCGCGCCGGCATGATCAAGCGCCTGGGCTCGGGCATCTACAGCTACATGCCGATGGGCCTGCGCGTGATCCGCAAGGTCGAGGCCATCATCCGCGAGGAGATGAACCGTGCTGGCGCGGTGGAACTGCTGATGCCGGTGGTGCAGCCGGCCGAACTGTGGGTCGAGTCAGGGCGCTTCCAGGCCTACGGGCCGGAACTGCTGCGCGTGAAGGACCGGCACGAGCGCGACTTCATCATCCAGCCTACCAGCGAAGAGGTCATCACCGACATCGCCCGTCAGGAACTGCGCAGCTACAAGCAGTTGCCGCGAAATTTCTATCACATCCAGACCAAGTTCCGCGACGAGCGCAGGCCGCGCTTCGGCATCATGCGTGGACGCGAGTTCACGATGAAGGACGCCTATTCCTTCGACCGCGACAAGGCGGCTGCATTGCGCAGCTACGAGGTGATGTTTCAGGCCTATTGCCGCATCTTCAACCGTTTCGGGTTGCAGTACCGCGCGGTGGCTGCCGACACCGGCGCCATTGGCGGTGATGCTTCGCACGAGTTCCAGGTCATTGCCGACACCGGCGAGGACGCGCTCGTCTACTCCACCGCCAGCGACTACGCCGCCAACATCGAGCTGGCCGAGGCGCTGCCGTTGATCGGCCAGCGCGCCGCGCCGGCCACGGCGCTGGCCAAGACGCCGACGCCGGGCAAGTCCACCTGCGAGGACGTGGCCGAACTGCTGGGCGTGCCGCTGCAGAGCACCGTCAAGTCGCTGGTGCTGGCCACCGACCGGCTGTCCCCCGAAGGCGACCTTCTCGGCACCACCGTGTGGTTGCTGCTGGTGCGCGGTGACCACAGCTTGAACGAGATCAAGGCCGGCAAGGTCGAGGGCCTGAAGGCCGGCTTCCGCTTCGCCACCGTGGCCGAGATCGAACAGCATTTCGGCTGCAAGCCCGGTTATCTGGGGCCGATCGGCACTCAGCTGCCGGTCAAAGTGGTGGCCGACCGCACCGTTGCGGCGATGCACGATTTCATCTGCGGCGCCAACGATGAGGGCTTTCACTACACCGGCGTCAACTGGGGCCGCGACCTGCCCGAGCCCGACCTGGTGGCCGACATCCGCAACGTCGTCGCCGGCGATCCCTCGCCCGACGGGCAGGGGGTGCTTGCCATCCAGCGCGGCATCGAGGTCGGCCACGTGTTCTACCTGGGCACCAAGTACAGCAAGGCGATGAACGCCACCTTCCTGGATGAAGCCGGCAAGCCGCAAGTCATGGAGATGGGTTGCTACGGCATCGGCGTCACCCGCATCCTGGGTGCGGCCATCGAGCAGAACCACGATGCGCGCGGCATCATCTGGCCCGATTCGATCGCCCCGTTCACCGTCGTCCTGTGCCCGATCGGCTACGACCGCAATTCCGACGTGCGTGCCGCCGCCGACAAGCTGCACGACGAGCTGGCGGCACAGGGCCTGGACGTCATGCTCGACGACCGCGGCGAGCGCCCTGGCGCGATGTTCGCCGACTGGGAGCTGATCGGCGTGCCGCAACGCGTGGTGATCTCCGAGCGTGGACTGAAGGAAGGCCAGCTCGAGGTGCAGGGCCGTCGCGACGTGCAGGCCGGCAGCGTGCCGCTGGCCAACGTGGCGAACTACCTGAAGGAGCGGCTCGCTGCATGAGGGCCGCTGGCGGGCTGTTGCTGGGGCTGGTGCTATCGACGGCCGTGCAGGCTGGCACGCAGCTCGAAGAACCGCTCGCCGATAGAGTACGCTCTGCGCTGGCCGCCTCGGTGGCCGACAGTGCGCCGCCGCGGCCGAGCTTCGGCTCCATCGAGGACCGGCTGGCCTACCTGCGCTGGCTGGGCGCGACCAGCGAGCGGCTGAAAAGGCGTAAGAGTGAACACGCGGTGCGCGTCGAATTCCTCGAAGCGGTATGGTACGAAAGCAAGCGCGCCGGACTGGAGCCGGAGCTGGTGCTGGGGCTGATCCAGGTGGAAAGCGGCTTTCGCAAGTACGCGATCAGTTCGGCTGGCGCGCGCGGCTATATGCAGGTGATGCCGTTCTGGACACGCACCATCGGCAATGGCGATCCCAGCGGGCTGTTCCATATGCAGACCAACCTGCGCTTCGGCTGCGTCATCCTGCGCCACTACCTCGACCTGGAGAAGGGCGACCTGTTCCTTGCGCTGGGCCGCTACAACGGCAGCCGAGGCCGCGGCGAATACCCCAACGCCGTGTTCGCCAACCGCCGTCTGTGGCTCGGCGATGGCACTGCTCCGGCTGCGGCCGCTGCTGCGGCGCCTGTGGCCCGATCGGGCAGCTGAGCAACGCCGGTCAGCGGCTGCGCAGGCCGTCCCAGCGCTGCGGTGCCGCGCCGGGCATGCCCAGCATCTGCAGCACGCGTTCCACCGTGTCGGCGACCATTTCGTCGATGGATTGCGGGCGGTGATAGAAGGCCGGCAACGGCGGGAATACGATGCCGCCCATCTCGGTCACCGCGCACATGTTGCGCAGGTGCGCCAGGTTGAAGGGCGTCTCGCGCACCATCAGCAGCAGGCGGCGACGTTCCTTCAGCATCACGTCGGCGGCGCGGGTCAGTAGGTTTTCGCCGAAGCCGTGCGCCACCGAGGCCAGCGTCTTCATCGAGCATGGCGCGATGACCATTGCCGCGGCATCGAAGCTTCCGCTGGCCAGGCAGGCGCCGATGTCGCCGGGCGCATAGCTGTGGTCGGCCAGCGCCTCGATGTCGCGTCGCTCCAGGCCCAATTCGTGGTGCAGGTTCAGCACCCCAGCGGCAGTGACCACCAGGTGCGTCTGCACGCCCAGAGCACGGGCGCGTTGCAGCAGCCGCTGCGCATAGATTGCGCCAGTGGCGCCGGTGATGCCGACGACCAGGCGCGTCGGCATGTCAGCTGCTGGCCAGTGCCTGCTGCAGCTCGCCCGACTGGTACATCTCGGTCATGATGTCCGAGCCGCCGACGAATTCGCCGTTGATGTATAGCTGCGGAATCGTGGGCCAGTTGGCGTACTGCTTGATGCCCTGGCGGATCTCCTCGTCCTCGAGCACGTTCACCGTCTTCAGGTCGCTGACGCCGCAGGCGTTCAGCAACTGCACGGCGCGGCCGGAGAATCCGCACATCGGGAACTGCGCGTTGCCCTTCATGAAGAGCACCACACGATGGCTTTTCACCACCTGATCGATGCGCTGTTGCGTGTCACTCATATGAGCCGTTCCTTGCCTGTCTTGGGCTGTTGCAGATCCAACCCTGTTTATACGGCAAAGCGCCCCTGCGAGCCGTCCACGCCCGGCAAGGCCCCGCGGCACACACGCCTTGGCAGCGCTAGAAGGAGTAGTTCACGCCGAGCTGCAGCATCGGTGACAGCCGCAACTCGCGCACCAGGTCGTCGACACTCTGCGAGCCCGACAGCACCCGGCCCATGCCCGTGGCATTGCCGGGGCTCTGCACCACCAGGCCGATGTCGGCCCAGAAACCCCAGCCGGTCTTGAGCGAATAGTCGCTGTAGCCGATGCCCAGGTAGGGCATCGCGCTGAGGCTCTGGTTCGTGGGCTCCGCCAGGCGCAATGGTGCCGCCAAGCTGGCAGTGGCGCGCGACTGCCAGGTCAGGTCGGACAGCGACACGCCGGGCTGGCGGATCAGCAGCGCGCCGCTGGCGCGAAAGCCGCTGGGCGCCCGTCCGCCGGCCGCCAGGTCCTTGGAAAAATAGTAGTCGCCGCCGACACTGGCCCCCAGCGGCGCCGCGTCCTGGGCATTCAGCATTGCAGGCGAGCCGGCCGTCGAGCCGTCCAGCACCACTGCGCTGAAGCGCAGCTTGGTCTGCACGTCGGACCAGAAGCCACCGGCCGCATCCACCTTGAGGCCGCCGTCCGCGGCAGCCAGGCCGGCCGCGCACAGCAGAGCCAAGGCGACCGAAAGACGCAGGATTCGCACGACCGACTCCTTCCACGGTGGCAAAGGACGCTGTTGCATCCCGAAGTTCCCATCCTAGCCCTTTGCGGCCGAGCGTGTGCTTCGTCCGCGTGTCAGGGCTTGCTGAATGTGCACCGGCGTGACATTTGGTCGGCGAGGTGGCCTGTTACCAACATCAGCGGCGCGCGGGCCAGCGCCCGCCGCTGCAGCGCGGCCGGCCGGCCAGGTCGGCGCGGGTCTGCACCGCGGTGAAGCCGGCAGCAGCCAGCAGGCTGCACACCGCGGCTGCCTGCTCATGGCCATGTTCCAGCAGCAGCCAGCCGTCTTCGTGCAGATGGGCCGGAGCGCCGCGCACGATCTGCGCCAGCGCCGACAGCCCGTCTCCGCCCGGCGTCAGCGCCAGCGCCGGCTCGTGGCGCAGCGCGGGCAGATGCGGGTCGTCGCCGGCGATGTAGGGCGGGTTGCTGGCCACCAGATGGAAGCGGCGGCCCGCTAGCGGCTGCCACCAGTCGCCGGCAAGCCATTCGACCTGCAGCCGGTGGCGCGCGCCATTGCCAAGGGCCAGCGCCAGCGCCGGCGCGCTGAACTCCACCGCGCAGACGCGGGCCGGCGGGTGGCGGTGCTTCAGCGCCAGGGCGATGGCGCCGCTGCCGGTGCCCAGATCGGCGACTTCAGGCGCGTCGGCCAGCGGCGTGGCAAGCAGCTGCAGTGCCCAATCGACCAGGGTCTCGGTGTCGGGGCGCGGCACCAGCACGTCCGGCCCCACCTGCAGCATCAGGCCATGGAACTCACGCTCGCCCAGCAGGTAGGCCAGCGGTTCGCCGTCGGCGCGGCGCCGGCACGCGGCCTGGAAGGCCTGCTGCTGTTCGGCCGACAGGGCGGCGTCCTCGTGGGCAATGAGCCAGGCGCGTGGCTGCTGCAGCACTCGGCCCAGCAGCAACTGGGCATCCAGCCGGTCCAGCCCCAGCGCGCGCGCCTGCGCCAGCGCGGCGCCGACGCTCAAGCCCCGGACTCCAGCGCGGCCAGCTGCTCGGCCGCGCGGGCGGCGCGCAGCGCCTCGACCACGTCGTCCAGCTCACCGTCCATCACACGGTCCAGTTTGTACAGCGTCAGGTTGATGCGGTGGTCGGTCAGGCGCCCCTGCGGGAAGTTGTAGGTGCGGATGCGGTCGGAGCGGTCGCCGCTGCCGATCAGCCCCTTGCGAGTGGCCGCCTCCTTGGCAGCGCGCTCGTTGCGCTCCTTGTCGCGCAGCCGCGCCTGCAGCACGGCCATGGCCTTGGCCTTGTTGCGGTGCTGGCTGCGGTCGTCCTGGCATTCGGCCACCAGCCCGGTGGGCAGGTGGGTGATGCGGATGGCACTGTCGGTCTTGTTGACGTGCTGGCCTCCGGCGCCGCTGGCGCGGAAGGTGTCGATGCGCAGCTCGGCCGGGTTCAGCGTCACCTCGGCGGCCTCGTTCGGCTCCGGCATCACCGCCACGGTGCAGGCGCTCGTGTGGATGCGGCCCTGGCTCTCGGTGGCCGGCACGCGCTGGACGCGATGGCCGCCGGATTCGAAGCGCAACGCCTCGTAGACCTGGTCGCCGACCACGCGCAGCACCAGTTCCTTGTAGCCGCCGAGTTCGGACGGGCTTTCGCTCATGACCTCGGTGCGCCAGCCGCGCCGCTCGCAGTAGCGCAGGTACATGCGCGCCAGGTCGCCGGCGAACAGCGCTGATTCGTCGCCGCCGGTGCCGGCGCGGATTTCCAGAAAGGCATTGCGCGCGTCGTCCGGGTCGCGCGGCAGCAGACCGGCCTGCAGCTGCGCATGCAGCCGTTGCATGTCGGCCTGGGCAGCGGCGATCTCCTCGTGGGCCAGCTCCGCCATCTCCGGGTCGCCCAGCATCTCGCGGCCGGCGTCCAGGTCGCGCTCGCGCTGCTGGTACTGGCGGAACTGCTGCACCACCTGCGCCACCTCGGCCTGCTCGCGCGACAGGCTGCGGTAGCGGTTGATGTCGGCCAGCACCTGCGGATCGGACAGGTTGGCGTCCAGCTCGGCCAGCCGCAGGCCCAGGCGTTCGAACTGCTCGCGCAAGGTGGGATTCATCGTGGGGAATGCACAGGCCAGGGGCTGTAGGGGATCGGCGGTGCGGCGCAGGGCCGCGCGCGCCGCGGCGCCACAGCGGCGCTAACGCTCGTCGCCTTCTGGGCTGCGCGTGGTCTGCCGCAGGAACAACCTCGACACGGTCTGGGCCAGCTGCTCACGCTGGGCACCTTCGGTCGAATGCAGCTCGGCCAGCGCGCCATGCAACAGCTTGTGGGTCAGGCCGCGGGCCAGCGCATCGAGCACGTGGTCGACGTCCTCGCCGCGGGCCAGAAGCTTGCGGGCACGCGCCATCTCGGTGCTGCGCCAGTCGTCGGCCTGACGGTTCAACGCCTGGATCAGCGGCACCGCGGCGCGCTGGTCCAGCCAGTGGGCGAAGCTCTGTACGCCGGCGTCGATGATGACCTCGGCCTGCTCGACCGCGGCCTGGCGCTTTTCGCCGGCCGTCTGCACCACCGCGGCCAGGTCGTCCACGGTGTACAGGTAGATGTCCGACAGGCGGCCGACCTCGGGTTCGATGTCGCGCGGCACGGCCAGGTCGACCATGAACATCGGCCGGTGGCGGCGGGCCTTCAGCGCCCGCTCCACTGCGCCCAGGCCGATGATCGGCAGGCTGCTGGCAGTGCAGGACACCACCGCGTCGTACTCGTGCAGGATGTTGGGCAGGTCGGCCAGGCGCATCGCCTGCGCGCCGAAGCGGTTCGCCAGCTTCTCGCCGCGCTCCAGCGTGCGGTTGGCCACCGCCATGGCCTTCGGCCGGCGCGCCGCGAAGTGCGTGGCCACCAGTTCCACCATCTCGCCGGCGCCGACGAACAGCACGCGGATCTTCGACAGGTCCTCGAAAAGCTGCGATGCCAGCCGGACTGAAGCCGCAGCCATGCTGATCGAATGGCTGCCGATCTCGGTGGAGGTGCGCACCTCTTTGGCCACCGAGAAGGAGCGCTGGAACAGCTGGTGCAGCGTGCTGCCCAGCGTGCCCGCCGACTCGGCCTGGCGCACCGCTTCCTTCATCTGGCCCAGGATCTGCGGCTCGCCGAGCACCATCGAATCCAGCCCCGAGGCCACGCGGAAGGCATGCCGCGCCGCGGCCCGGTCTTCCAGCACGTAGGTGTGGTCGCGCACACGTTCGCCACTGACGCTTCCCTGCGCCGCCAGCCAGTCGATGGCCGGGCGCACCAGATCGCCGGCATGGCCGGCATCGGCGGTGAAATACAGCTCGGTGCGGTTGCAGGTGGACAGCAGCGCGGCTTCTGGCTGTTGCGGCGCGCCCATGCGCTCGCGAAAGCCGTGTAACGCCGTGGTCAACTGCTCCGGCGCAAACGCGAACCGGCCGCGCAGGTCGAGCGGCGCGGTCGAGTGGTTCAGGCCGAGGGCGATAACACTCATTGCCGGATTATAAAATCGCGCCGCTTTTCCGCCCCAGGGCCCGGCTTAGTGCCGCCTTGATCTGCATCAATCCACTCCCGCCGGCCGGCGCGGCCCCGTCCCATGAGCCCGATCGACGCCCTGTGGCACTTGCTCGGCCTGTTCCTGCCGGCGCTGGCCACCGGGGCGCTGGCTGCTGCTGCGGCCAAGGCACTGTGGCGAAACGACCTGCGCGGCGCCCCCTGGCTACTGCTGGCGCTGTGGGCCGGCGGCGCCGGCTCGCTGGCCCTGCTGGGCGGATTGGTGGTCTTCGGCCGCGACGGCCGCATGCTGAGCTATGCGGCCATGGTCCTGGCCGCGGCGCTGGCGCTGTGGTGGGCCGGATTCCAGCGGCCCCGATGAATCAGGCGGCCTGCGCCACGGCCCCGGCCGCCGGCCAGCGACCGCGCAGCGAATGCGGGTGGGCCTGGGTGATGTCCACGTCGATCAGCTGGCCGACCAGCGCCTGTGGTCCGGCAAAGTTGACGATGCGGTTGCATTCGGTGCGGCCCATCAGTTCGGGGGCCTCGGCACTGGACTTGCGCGACGCGCCTTCGACCAGGATGCGCTGCACCGTGCCCACGCGCGAGGTGGCAATGCGCCGCGCGTTGCCCTCGATGCGCGCCTGCAGATCCTGAAGCCGCTGCAACTTCTGGGCCTGCGGTGTGTCGTCGTGCAGCGCTGCCGCCGGCGTGCCCGGCCGTGGGCTGAAGATGAAGCTGAAGCTCGAATCGAAGCCGATGTCGTCGATCAGCTTCATCGTCAGCGCATGGTCGGTTTCGGTCTCGCCGGGGAAGCCGACGATGAAGTCGGTGGACAGCGAGATGTCCGGCCGCAGCGTACGCAGCCGGCGCACGATGCTCTTGTATTGCAGCGCGGTGTAGCCCCGCTTCATCGCGCTCAGGATGCGGTCGCTGCCGTGCTGCACCGGCAGGTGCAGGTGGTTCACCAGCTGCGGCACGCGGCCGTACACGTCGACCAGCCGCTGCGAGAACTCGTTCGGGTGGCTGGTGGTGTAGCGGATGCGTTCGATGCCGGGAATCTGCGCCACCACCTCGATGAGCAGCGCGAAGTCGGCGATTTCGGCCGTGTCACCCATGGCCCCGCGGTAGGCATTGACGTTCTGGCCCAGCAGCGTGACCTCGCGCACGCCTTGGTCGGCCAGTGTCGCCACCTCGGCCAGCACGGCGTCGAAGGGACGGCTGACCTCCTCGCCGCGGGTGTAGGGCACCACGCAGTAGGAGCAGTACTTGGAGCAGCCTTCCATGATCGAGACGAAGGCCGTGGGGCCGTCCACCCGCGCGGGCGGCAGGTGGTCGAACTTCTCGATCTCCGGGAAGCTGATGTCCACCTGCGGCCGCCGCGTGTCGCGGCGCGCGGCAATCATCTGCGGCAGCCGGTGCAGCGTCTGCGGGCCGAACACCAGGTCGACATAGGGCGCGCGCTCGATCAGCGCCGCGCCTTCCTGGCTGGCGACACAGCCGCCCACGCCGATGAGCACGCCCTTGTCCTTGAGGTGCTTGACGCGGCCCAGGTCGCTGAACACCTTCTCCTGCGCCTTCTCGCGGATCGAGCAGGTGTTGAACAGGATCAGGTCGGCCTGCTCGACGTCCTGGGTGGGCTCGTAGCCTTCGGCTGCATGCAGCACGTCGGCCATCTTGGCCGAGTCGTAGTCGTTCATTTGGCAGCCGAAGCTGCGGATGAACACCTTCTTCGCTATCGCACCCTGGCTCATGGCTTGGCCCAGGTCTGGGTGTCGGAGTTGAACTGCCAGGTCTGGGCTTCCCTCTCGGTGGTCGGCCAGGGCTTGCGCGCGGCTTCGGCCGGGCTGAGGATCCACACGTCCAGCAGCATGCCTTCGAGCTCGGTGGTGTAGTTCACCACCGCCTTGCCGCCGACCAGCGTGCCGGACATCAGCAGCAGGTTGTTGGCATCGCGGATGCGCGCACCGGGCGCCAGCCGCGCGGGCTTGCCGTTGAGCTTCACCTCCGGCGGCGTGCCGAAGACGATCTCGCCGCGCAGCGCCTTGGCGCTGAAGTTGCGTTGCACCTGCGCGGCGGCGGGAAGGGCCAGCGCACAGGCCAGGATGAGGCTCGAAGCACAGCGAAGCATGGTGTTGATCCAGGGGCTGCGAAAAGGGAGCGCGAAGTTTAGCCGCGCCGCGCAGCGCTCAGGTACGCTTGCGCTCAACGCGTCCCGCAGAAGGTGCACCGATGCACGGTTTGTCCTCCCATCCCGAGCGCGACAAGGCCATGAGCTTGCCGATCGAGCAGATCGACGTCAGCAAGGGCTACCTTTTCGAGCACGACTACGTCGGCTGGTATTTCGAGCGGCTGCGTCGCGACGACCCGGTGCATCTGGCACACAGCAAGCGCTACGGGCCGTACTGGTCGATCACGCGCTACCAGGACATCCTGGCGGTGGACACCGATGCGGCCAGCTTCTCGTCCGACGCCTACCTGGGCGGCATCTCGCTGGCCGAGCGGCCGCCGGACGAGGTCTTCCCCAGCTTCATCGCCATGGACCCGCCGCGCCATGATGAGCAGCGCAAGACGGTCAGCAAGATCGTCGCGCCGGCCAACCTGGCGCGGCTCGAAGCCACCATCCGCGAACGCGCCGCGCGCATCCTCGACGGCCTGCCCATCGGCGAGCCCTTCGACTGGGTGCAACGCGTGTCGATCGAGCTGACCACGCAGATGCTGGCCACGCTCTTCGATTTCCCGTTCGAGGACCGGCAGCTGCTCACCTGGTGGTCCGACATGGCCACCGGCGACCCCGATGGCAACGGCCCGGTCAGTTCCTGGGAGCAGCGCCGCGCCGAGCTGGGCAAGTGCCAGGACTACTTCACTCGGCTGTGGAATCAGCGTGTCAATGCCGAACCGCGCAACGATCTGATCTCAATGCTGGCCCACGGGCCGGCCACGCGCCACATGAGCGCGGAGGAGTACCTGGGCAACGTCATCCTGCTGATCGTCGGCGGCAACGACACCACGCGCAACTCGATCAGTGGCGGGCTGCTGGCGCTAAACCGCTTTCCGGCTGAATATCACAAGCTTCGCGCTAACCCCGATCTGATCGAGAGCCTGGTGCCGGAGATCATCCGCTGGCAGACGCCGCTGGCCCACATGCGCCGCACCGCCACGCGCGACACGCCGCTGGGCGGCAAGCTCATCCGCAAGGGCGACAAGGTGGTGATGTGGTACCTGTCGGGCAACCGCGACAGCGAGGTCATCGAAGAGGCCGACCGTTTCATCATCGACCGCGCCCGCCCGCGCCAGCACATGGCTTTCGGCTTCGGCATCCACCGCTGCGTGGGCAATCGGCTGGCCGAACTGCAGCTCAAGGTGCTGTGGCAGGAGATCCTGCAGCGCTTTCCGCGCATCGAGGTCGTCGGCGAGCCGACGCGCACCAAGTCCAACTTCGTGCATGGCTTTACTGCGATGCCGGTGGTGATTCCGGCGCGGGGCTGAAGCCTGCCAGCGCCTGCAGGCGACCCTCGATGCAGGCGGACCCGCTCTATACCATCGCCTTCATCGACATCGATGCCGACGCGCGCGCCTGGGTGCAGGCCGTCCGCAGCCGGCACGACCCGCAAGTGGCGCTCGTCGACGCGCATTTCATGCTGCTGTTCGGCATGCGCGCACTGCCCCGGGCGGCCTATCTGGCGCATGTGGCCGCCGTCGCCCGCGAGTCCGCGCCGATCGATTTCCGCTGCTGCCGCGTGCAGCCCTGGGTTGCCCCCGGCGACACGGAAGCGCACCTGTTCCTGGTGCTGGACGAAGGCCGCGCCGCGATCGTCGAATTGCATGACCGGCTGTACCGCGGGCCGATTGCGCCCCACCTGCGACCGGACCTGCCCTATCTGCCGCACGTCACCCTGGGCAGGGTGCAGTGCCTCTATTGAGCGCAGGCCCTGTGCGCCGCACTGAATGCCGAGTCGCGCGCCGTCCAGGGGCGCCTCAGCGCGTTGACCGTGGGCGCACTGCGGCCGTCGCGATTCGAGCCGCTGGCGTCGTTCGGCCTCGGCGATTGAAGTGAAGGTGGGCCGAGGTCAATCGCGGAGGTGCTTGCCCAGCCCCGGCACCACCTCGTGCGGGCGGTTCTGGAGCGTGTATTCGGCATGCTGCTGGATCAGCTTGGCTACCAGCGCAGTCCAGCCGGTCTGGTGGCTGGCGCCGAGGCCGGCGCCGGTGTCGCCGTTGAAGTATTCGTAGAACAGTACCAGTTCCTTCCAGTGCGGGTCGCTCTGGAACTTCTCGTAACGCCCGTGTGCCGGCCGGCGGCCCTGCGCGTCGCGCGTGAACAGGCCGATCAGCCGCTGCGACAGCTCGCTCGCCACCTGCCATAGCGACGCCGTGCTGCCGTCTTCGCCGCAGCGCACCTGCAGCGCGTCGCCGAGGAAGTAGTCGTGCTTCTGCAGCGCCTCGATCAGCAGGTAGTTCAGCGGAAACCAAACCGGCCCACGCCAGTTGCTGTTGCCGCCGAACATGCCGCTGGTGGCCTCGGCCGGCTCGTAGTCGAGCTTGAACTCACGGTCCTCGAGCTTGAGCACGAAGGGCTCGGCCGCATGCTGGCGCGACACCGAGCGCACGCCGTGCGGGCCGAGCAGCTGCGCTGGGTCGAGCACGTGTTCGAGCATGCGCGCCAGCCTTTGAGAATCGACCACTGCCAGGCGCAGCCGCTGGTGCACGCCGCGGTGCGTCAGGTCGGCCAGGTTGCCCAGCAGCTCGGGCCGGTTCTGCACGAACCAGGCGAAGCGCTCGCGGAAGTCGCGGAAACCGCGGAACGACTCCGCGTCGCCCACTGCGATGGCCAGCAGCGGGATCAGCCCGGCGATGGTGAAGGCGTCGATCTGGCAGCAGCGCCCGACGGGCATCTTCAGCAGGTCGAAGTAGAAGCCCTGCGCCTCGCTCCACAAGCCGCTGCCGTGCTCGCCGGCGTGGTTGACCGCCGCGCCGATGTAGACGAAGTGCTCGAAGAACTTCGTCGCCACGTCCTCGTAGGCCGGGTTGTCGTTGGCCAGCTCCAGCGCGATGGCCAGCATGTTCAGGCAGTACATGGCCATCCAGCTGGTGCCGTCGGCCTGCTCCAGTTGCCCGCCCGAGGGCAGCGCGGCGCTGCGGTCGAAGGCGCTGACGTTGTCCAGCCCGAGGAAGCCGCCCTCGAACAGGTTGTTGCCCTCCTCGTCCTTGCGGTTCACCCACCAGGTGAAGTTGATCAGCAGCTTCTGGAAGATGCGCTCGAGGAAAAGGTGGTCCATGCGCCCCGTCGTCTTCTGCTCGATCTGGCAGATGCGGATCGCCGCCCAGGCATGCACCGGCGGGTTGACGTCGCCGAAATTCCATTCGTAGGCCGGGATCTGGCCGTTGGGGTGCATGTACCACTCGCGCGTCAGCAGCGTCAGCTGCTGCTTGGCGAAGTCGGGGTCGATCAGCGCGAAGGCGACGCAGTGGAAGGCCATGTCCCAGGAGGCGAACCACGGGTACTCCCACTTGTCGGGCATCGACAGCACGTCGGCCGCGTCCAGGTGCCACCAGCCGTGGTTGCGGCCGCGCTTGCGCGCTTCGGGCGGCGGCGCTGTGGCCGGGTCGCCCTTCAGCCAGCGGTCGACGAAGTAGTGGTAGTACTGCTTGTTCCACAGCAGCCCGGCGAAAGCCTGGCGCTGCACGTTGCGCAGATCCTCGGGCATGTCGAACGGGGTGACGCGACGGTAGAAGGCATCGGCCTCGGCAATGCGCTGGGCGAACAGCGCGTCGAAGCCCGCCTCCAGCGGCGCATCGGGCGTGCCGCCGGATGCCAGGCGCAGCTTGAGCACCCAGGTCTCGCCGGGCGCCAGCATGCGCCGGTAATGCGGCGCCGCCTTGGTGCCGGAGGGCACGCTGCTCAGCACGCCGGCCTGGCCGCCGACCAGGTGGTCGTGAAAGGCATCCTTGGCCGGGCCGGTGCGTGGCTGGCCCCACAGCTTGGCCGCGTTGCTTTCGTTCTCGGTGAACAGCAGCGCATCGGGCCGCTCGAAGTCCAGTCGGTACGGCTGCAGCTGCGGGTGGCTCACGTTCAGGCGTGTCGGCCGGGCTGCATCGGCCGCGATCAGCGGCTTGGCGTGGCCCGGCGTCCATGACCAGTCATTCCTGAACCATAGCGTCGGCAGCAGGTGCAGCGGCGCGGCCTCGGGCCCGCGGTTGACGGCGCTGATGCGCACCAGCATGTCCTCCGGCCCGGCCTTGGCATATTCGATGAACACGTCGAAGTAGCGGTCGTCGTCGAAGATGCCGGTGTCTAGCAGTTCGTACTCCGGCTGGTCGCGGCCGCGGCGGCGGTTCTCGTCGCGCAGCCGGGCGTAGGGGAAGGCCTGCTGCGGGTACTTGTACAGGTACTTCATGTACGCGTGCGTGGGCGTGTTGTCGAGGTGGAAGTAGTACTCCTTCACGTCCTCGCCATGGTTGCCCTCGGGGCCGCTCAGACCGAACAGCCGCTCCTTCAGCATCGTGTCGGCTTCGTTCCACAGCGTCAGCGCGAAGCACAGGCGCTGCGCGTCGTCGCTGATGCCGGCAATGCCGTCCTCGCCCCAGCGGTAGGCGCGCGAACAGGCCTGCTCGTGAGTCAGGTAGTTCCAGGCGTCACCGTTGGCGCTGTAGTCCTCGCGCACCGTGCCCCACTGGCGCTCGCTGACATAGGGGCCCCAGCGGCGCCACGGCCGCTTGCCTTCGCATGCCTCGGCCAGGCGTTGGTCTTCGGCGGTGGGCGGTGGCGAGTCGCTCACGATGGGTCAGTGTCTCGCCAGCGCGGCATGGTCGGCGATGAGCAGCGCATGCTGCTGCGCAATCCGGCCAGCCGGGATCGACGCATCGCCAGCCCGCAGCCGCAGCAGCATCGCGCGCTTCTCGGCGCCGGTGGCCAGCCACAGCACGCGGCGCGCGCGGTTCAGCACCGGGTAGGTCAGCGTCATGCGGCGCCGGCCCATGTAGGGCGCGGTCAGTGCCACGTCGGCATCGGCCACGCCCAGCACCGCATCCCCCGGCACCAGCGACGCGGTGTGGCCGTCGCCGCCCAACCCCAGGTGCACCAGATCGAGCACCGCCGGGCGGCCGGCAATCTGCTGCAGCAGTTGCGCATAGCGCGCGGCCGCCGCTTGCAGGTCGGCCTCGTTCACCGGCATGGCATGCACCTGCGAGGCCGGCAGCGGCGCCGCGGCCAGCAGCGTCTGGCCGATATGCGTCAGGTTGCGCTCGGTGTCGCCGGCCGGGGCAATGCGCTCGTCCACCTGGAACAGCTGCACAGCCTGCCACGGCAGGTCGAGGCGGGCCAGCTCGTGCAGCATCAGCCAGGGCGTGCTGCCGCCGCTGACGGCCAGGCTGAAGACGCCGCGCGCGGCTACCGCCTCACGCGCCTCGGTGGCGATGAATGCAGCTGCGCGGGCAGCGGCGGCCGCAGCATCGGCCAGCACCTCGACCTTCATGGGCTGCCCGGCGCCGGGTCGTGCCAGCCGCCGGGTGGCGCCAGGCGCATCGCGTCGGCCGGGCCCCAGCTGTGCACCGCGTAGGGCTGCACGGGGGTGTCGGCGGCCAGCACCGGGTCGACGATGCGCCAGGCTTCCTCGACCGAATCCTCGCGGGCGAACAGCGTCGAATCGCCCTTCATCGCATCGCCCAGCACGCGCTCGTAGGCATCCATCTCGCCGGCGCCGGGATGGCGGCTGGCCAGCATCTCCACCGGCAGGCTGATGGCTTCGTCGCGCGGCGAGACCACGTTCATGCCGATGGCCAGCGTGATGTCCGGGCTGATGCGCATGCGCACATGGTTGGCCGCCGGGCTGTGGGCCGAATACACCGAGGGCGTGCGCTTCAGCCGCACCATCAGCTCGGTGCAGGTGACGGGCAGGTTCTTGCCGGCGCGGATGGTGAAGGGCACGTCCATCCAGCGCCAGGAGTCGACGTACAGGCGCAGCGCGGCGAAGGTCTCGGTGCGCGAGCCGGCGGCCACGCCGGGCTCGGCCAGGTAGCCGTCGAACTGGCCGCGCACCAGGTCGGCCGGTTCCAACGTGCGCATCGCGCGCAGCACCTTGATCTTCTCGTCGCGTATCGATTCGCTGTCGGTGCGCACCGGCGGCTCCATCGCCAGGTGGCACAGCAGCTGGAACAGGTGGTTCTGCACCACGTCGCGAACCGTGCCGGTGGCGTCGTAGAAGGCGCCTCGGCCCTGTACGCCGAAGTCCTCGGCCATGGTGATCTGCACGCTCTCGATGTGGCCGCGGTTCCAGAAGGGTTCGAGGAAGCCGTTGGCAAAGCGGAAGTGCAGCATGTTGTGCACCGGCGACTTGCCCAGGTAATGGTCGATGCGGTAGATGTGCGCTTCGTCGAAGTTGCGCAGCAGCACCTCGTTCAGTGCCATCGCCGAAGGCCGGTCATGACCGAAGGGCTTTTCGACGACGACGCGCGCGCCTTGCGTGCAGCCGGCTGCGGCCAGCTGCTCCACCACCGTCGCAAACAGCGAGGGCGGGATGGCCAGGTAATGCATCGGCCGCTGCGCCGTGCCCAATGCCTGGCGCAGCGCCTTGAAGGTGGCGGCATCGCCGTAGTCGCCATCCACGTAGCGCAGCAGCTGCAGCAGTTGGGCGAAGGCATCGGGGTCGAGGCCGCCATGCTTTTCCAGGCTGTCGCGCGCGCGCTCGCGCAGCTGTTCGATGCCCCAGCCGGCCTTGGCCACGCCGATGACCGGCACCTTCAGGTGGCCGCGCTTGACCATCGCCTGCAGCGACGGAAAGATCTTCTTGTAGGCCAAGTCGCCGGTGGCGCCGAAGAACACCAGCGCGTCGGCCTCGAGGGGCAGGGCGATGCTCATTTCTCGGCCGGCTTTTCGTGGTGGCCGCCGAACTGGAAGCGCATGGCCGACTGCAGCCGGTTCTGGAAGTCGGCCTCGCCGCGGCTGGAAAAGCGCGCATACAGCGCACTGGTCAGCACCGGCGCGGGCACAGCCTCGTCGATGGCAGCCTTGAGGGTCCAGCGGCCTTCGCCGGAGTCGGACACTCGGCCGGCAAACTTGGCCAGCGCCGGGTCGTCGACCAGTGCCGCCGCTGTCAGGTCGAGCAGCCAGGAGGAGATCACGCTGCCACGGCGCCAGACCTCGGCGATGTCGGGCAGGTCCAGCTCGTACTGGTAGTGCTCCGGGTCGCGCAGCGGCGTGGTCTCGGCATCGGCCGCATGTTCGCGCTTGCCGACATTGGCACTCTTCAGGATGCCCATGCCTTCGGCGTACGCGGCCATGATGCCGTACTCGATGCCGTTGTGGACCATCTTGACGAAGTGCCCGGCCCCGTTCTCGCCGCAGTGCAGGTAGCCCAGCTCGGCCGTGCCGCGGCCATCGGTGCGGCCCGGTGTGCGCTCGATGTCGCCCATGCCCGGCGCCAGCGTGCGGAAGATCGGGTCCAGCCGCTGCACGGTGGCGGCCGGGCCGCCGATCATCATGCAGTAGCCGCGCTCGAGGCCCCACACGCCGCCGCTGGTGCCGACGTCGACATAGTCGATCTGCCGCGTCGCCAGCTCCTTGGCGCGTCGGATGTCGTCCACGTAGTAAGAGTTGCCGCCGTCGATCAGCGTGTCGCCCGGCTCCAGCAGTGGCAGCAGCTCGGCGATGCTGCGGTCCACCACCGCAGCCGGCACCATCAGCCACAGTGCGCGCGGCTTTTCCAGCTTGGCCACCAGGTCAGTCAACGCGGTGGCGCCGGTCGCGCCTTCCCGGGCCAGCCCGGCCACCGCTTCGGCCGACATGTCGTAGACCACGCAGCGCTGGCCGCCCTTCATCAGCCGGCGCACCATGTTCGCGCCCATGCGGCCGAGGCCGATCATTCCGAGTTGCATTGTTGATCTCCTTGCGAATCAGGTGAGCGAGGCCTCGTAGATGCTCTGGATTGCCTCGTCGAGGCCGGCGTCGAAGGCCTCGTCCGACTGCTGTGCGGACAGCCCTTCGACCAGCGCGCGCGAGAAGCTCGCGATCACGGCGTGGTTGCGCGCCAGCAGCGCGTTGCCTTCGGCGCGGCTGTAGCCGCCGGACAGCGCCACCAGCTTCAGCACCCGGGGGTCGCGCGCCAGCTCGGCATAGAAGTCGTCCTGGCTCGGCAGCGTCAGCTTGAGCATCACCTGCTGGCCTGCGCCCAATCCGGCCACCGCCCGCCGCAGCGCGGCCTTCAGCAGCGCCTCGGCCTGCGGCTTGTCCGGGCAATGAATGTCAATCTCGGGCTCGACGATCGGCATCAGGCCCGTGGCCAGAATTTGCGCCGCCACCTCGAACTGCTGCGCCACCACTGCGCGGATGCCGGCGGCATCGGCTTGCTGGATCACCGAGCGCATCTTCGTGCCGAAGATGCGCTTCGCGTTGGCGCGTTCCAGCAGCGCGGCCAGGCCGGGTATCGGCTTCATCAGCTGCACGCCGTCCTGCTCGTCGGCCAGGCCCTGGTCGATCTTCAGGAAGGGCACGATGCGCTTGGCGTCCCACAGGTAGTCGGCGGTCGGCCGGCCCTCGACCTCGCGGTCCATCGTGCCTTCGAACAGGATCGCCGCCAGGATGCGGTCGCCGCTGAAGCCAGGGCTGGTCATGATGCGGGTGCGCATGCGGTGCACCAGCGCGAACATCTCGTCGTCGGTCTTCCGGGCGGAGGCCGGCTCGCCGTAAGCCGCCAACGCGTTGGGCGTGCTGCCGCCGCTCTGGTCGAGCGCAGCGATGAAGCCGCTCTGCGTGCGGATCTTGCGCGTCTGCTGCGCCTTCAGACTCAGCGGGTTCATGAGGCGCTCCTCGATCTGCGGTAGCGCCGGATCAGCGTGTTGGTGGAACTGTCGTGGGCCAGTGCGGGCTCGGTGCTGCTTTCCAGCTCGGGCACGATGCGCTGCGCCAGCACCTTGCCCAGCTCCACGCCCCATTGGTCGAAGGGATTGATGCGCCACACGGCGCCCTGCGTGAACACGCTGTGCTCGTACAGCGCCACCAGCTTGCCGAGAGCCGCCGGGGTCAGTTCGTCGAGCAGCAGCGTGTTCGACGGCCGGTTGCCCTCGAACACGCGATGCGGCACCAGCGCTTCGGCCGTGCCTTCGGCACGTACCTCGTCGGCGGTCTTGCCGAAGGCCAGCGCCTGGCCCTGCGCGAACACGTTGGCCAGCAGCATGTCGTGGTGCCGGCCGAGCGCGTTCAGCGGCTTGGCGAAGGCGATGAAGTCGCAGGGGATCAGCCGCGTGCCCTGGTGGATCAGCTGGTAGAAGGAATGCTGACCGTTGGTGCCGGGCTCGCCCCAGTAGACAGGTGAGGTGTCGTAGTCGACGTGGGTGCCGGCCAGCGTGACGTGCTTGCCGTTGCTTTCCATCGTCAGCTGCTGCAGGTAGGCCGGGAAGCGCTTCAGGTACTGCTCGTAGGGCAGCACGGCCACCGTCTGGGCGTCGAAGAAGTTGGCATACAGCAGCGTCAGCAGTCCCATCAGCACCGGCAGGTTGCGCTCGAAGGGTGCCTGCCGGAAATGCTCGTCCATTTCGTGGAAGCCGGCCAGCATCTCGGCGAACTGTTCCGGCCCGATCGCCAGCATGGTCGACAGGCCGATGGCCGAATCCATCGAGTAGCGCCCGCCGACCCAGTCCCAGAAGCCGAACATGTTCTCGGTGCTGATGCCGAAGGCCGACACCGCCTGGGCGTTGGTGGACACCGCGACGAAGTGCCGGGCCACCGCGGCGGCGTCGCCGCCCAGCGCCGCCAGCGCCCAGTCGCGTGCGCTGTGCGCGTTGGTCATCGTCTCCAGCGTGGTGAAGGTCTTGGACGAGACGATGAACAGCGTCTCGGCGGCGTCCAGGTCCTGCACGGCCTCGGCGAAATCGGTGCCGTCGACGTTGGAGACGAAGCGAAAGCGCATGTCGCGCGCGCTGTAGTGGCGCAGCGCCTCGTAGGCCATCACCGGGCCCAGGTCTGAGCCGCCGATGCCGATGTTGACGATGTTGCGGATGCGCTTGCCGCTGTGGCCCACCCAGGCGCCGTTGCGCACACGCTCGGCGAAGGCGGCCATGCGCTCCAGCACCTCATGCACGCCAGGCACCACGTTGACACCGTCGACACGGATGTCGGCGCCGCGGGGCGCGCGCAGCGCGACGTGCAGCACCGCGCGGTTCTCGGTGGTGTTGATGCGCTCGCCGTTGAACATCGCGTCGATGCGCTCGCGCAGCCCCGATTCCGCGGCCAGCGCCAGCAGCAGGCGTAGCGTCTCGTCGGTGATGCGGTGCTTGGAATAGTCCAGGTAGATGCCGACGGCCTCGAGCGCGAAGCGTTCGCCGCGCTGCGGGTCGGTGGCGAACAGCTCGCGCAGATGCAGCGCCTTCAGCATGGGCACATGGGATTGCAGCGCCTTCCAGGCGACAGTCGAGGTCAAGGGGCTCATGCGCGGATTCCTTTCGATGGGCTCTTGCGCGGCGCTCGGGCCGTGCTGGCGGCGGCCGGCCACAAGCGGAAGCCGCCGATGAAGGCATTGGCGTTGTCGCCGGCGCGGCAGCCCGCCGGCAGCGTCTTCAGCAGCCGCACGTTGCCGCCACCCAGCACCACGTCGTCGGGCAGCAGCGCGGCCTGCAGCCGCTCGACCACGTCGGCCACGCGCCGGCGCCACTTGCGCCGGCCGTCGCGCCGCAGCGCCCGCTCGCCGACATGGTCCTCGAAGGTGCTGTCACGGTAGGGCAGGTGGGCCAGCTCCATCGGCACCAGGATGCCGTCGACCACCAGCGTGGTGCCCAGACCGGTGCCCAGGCCCAGAAACAGCAGCGTGCGCTTGTCCTTGTCGAAGCTGCCCAGGGCCTGCATCGCGGCGTCGTTGACGATCTTCACCGGGCAGCCGAAGGCGCCGACGTAGTCGAAGCCGACCCAGCCCTGGCCCAGGTTGTGCGGCTCGGCCGACGGCGCGCCTTGGCGCACTGCGCCGGGGTAGCCGATCGACACCGCATCGAAAGCCCAGCCTTTGGCCAATGCGCGTACCTCGCGCACCATCTGCGCCGCGCTCATCGTCGGTCCCGACTCCACCCGCCGCTCCTCGGTCTGGCTGGTGGCCAGGATCTTCACGCGGGTGCCGCCGACGTCGATGACCAGGACCTTCATGCCGACAGTGCCGCCGACTTCGACGCGATCACGCCCAGCAGCTCATGCCACGAGGCCACGAAGGACGCCGCACCTTCCTTCTGCAGCCGCGCGGCCAGCGCCTCCAGGTCGATGCCCTGCTGGCGCACACCGGCGAGCACCGCCTCGCAGTCGCCGCCATCGGCCGGCGTGGGCGCACCGATGCGGCCGTGGTCGGCCAGGGCCTTGAGCGTGCCTTCGGGCATGGTGTTGACGGTGAAGGGCGCGGCCAGCGCCTCGACATACAGCGTGTCCGAGGCCTTCGGATCCTTGGTGCCGGTGCTGGCCAGCAGCAGCCGCTGCGGTACTGCACCTTCGTTCATGACGCGGCGCACCCGCGCCGAGGCGAGCCAGTCGCCATAGGCCTTGTAGGCCTGCTGGCCGATGGCGATGCCCAGCTTCATGTCCAGCTCGGCCGGCAGCTTGCCGGTGACGGCCACGTCCCAGCGGCTGACGAACAGCGAGGCCACCGAGCCCACGTCCGGCGACAACCCGGCTGCCAGGCGGCGCTCGATGCCGCGCAGCCAGGCTTCGGCGGCGGCCTGGTAGTGCGCGGTGGAGAACAGCAGCGTCACGTTGATCGGCACGCCGGCGAAGATGGCCTCCTCGATGGCCGGCAGGCCCTCGGGCGTGCCCGGTATCTTGATGAACAGGTTGGGCCGCGCGGCGCGCGCGTGCAGCTCGCGCGCGGCGGCCAACGTGCTTTGCGTGTCGTAGGCCAGCAGCGGCGAGACTTCCAGCGACACCCAGCCATCGACGCCTCGCGTGCGCTGGTGCACCGCTCGGAACAGGTCCGCCGCACGGCTCAGGTCCTGCAGCGCCAGGTCGAAGAACAGCGCTTCGCCGGCGCGGCCCTGCTTCAGGCCGGCGCGGATGTCGGCGTCGTAGTCGGCGCTGCCCTTCAGGGCGTGATCGAAGATGGTCGGGTTGGAGGTCAACCCGGTCACCGACCATTCGTCGATGTAGCGCTGCAGCGTGCCGTTGTCGAGCAGCGACCGGGTGATGTTGTCGAGCCACAGGCTCTGCCCCAGCGCATGCAGCTGGGCGGTGGCGGCGTTCAAGCTCATGGGTGTTGCTCCCTGGGTGGTGTCAGCCCGGGCGCATCATGCGCCAGAAGCTCGGCAATCTCGGCGATGCAGTGATCCGGTGGCTGCAGCACGGCCGTGGCCTCAGCCGCCATCGCGTACTGGCCCTGGCGCGGCAGGATGGTGGTCACGCGCTGCTGCCACTGCTGCTTGACGGCCGCCAGGATGCGTGGCTTGTCGTCGATCAGCACATGGTGCCGGGCGGGAAAGCGCCGCATCGCGTCGGCCAGCGACTGCTCTTTGTGGATGTAGATCAGCACCTGGCCGTCCACCCCCGCGGCGATGCCCGCACGCTGCACCTTGCGCGGCTGGAAGACCACGTCGCCGTCGGACAGCACCACCACCGGCGCGATGCGTTTCAGGTGCGCCAGCACCTGCAGCGCGCCGGGGCAAACCCGCTGGTCGAAGGGGTAGTCGAGCAGCCAGTACGACATCGCCAGCAGCTCCACGTGCTGCGGATGTTCGATGCGATAGCGCTGCAAGGCGCCCAGGTAGTCGCGGTAGCCCAGCGTGTCCCACAGCTGCTGCAGGATGGCGGCATAGCGGTCGCGGCACTGCGTCCCGTAGACCTGCTCCAGGTGCAGCCGGATGTCGGCCTGGATGCGGTCGTTGTCGAGCAGCGTGTTGTCCACGTCCACCAGGAACAGCAGAGGCTGCTCGGCGCGGTCAGTGCTGGACATGGCGGGTCTCGTTCCACAGCCGGACCGCCGGCTACTGCAGGGTGTGCTCGTAGCCCAGCGCGCTGAGGCTGGCGGTATCGAGCAGCAAGCGCACGCCGTCGGTCGGTGCCAGGCCCAGCCAGCGCGCGGCCAGCATGCGCAGGAAGTGGCCGCTGGAAAACAGCAGCGTGCTGCCGCTGCCGTCCCGCAGCGTGCCGATCACGCTGTCGGCGCGTGCGGCCACCTGCGCCGGCGTCTCGCCGCCGGGGCAACCGTCGCGGAACAGCTGCCAGTCGGGGCGCTGCGCATGCACCTCGGCGCTGGTGCGGCCTTCGTAGTCGCCGTAGTTCCATTCCACCAGGCGGGCATCGATGGCGGCTCGTGCGTCGTAGCCGGCCCGCTCGCAGGTGTGCCGGGCGCGCTGCAAGGGGCTGCACAGCACTCGCGCGAACTCCAGCCCTTGCAGACGCAGCGCCAGCCGGCATGCGTTGGCCTCGCCGGTGGGCGTCAGCGGCAGGTCGGTCAGCCCGGTGTGCTGGCCGGACAGGCTCCACGCCGTCTGGCCTTGCCGGGCCAGATAGACCAGGGGCAGCGTGGAGTCCGCCATCACTCCATGAACCAGCCGTGGCTGACGACGATCGACTGGCCGGTGAGCGCGTTGTTCGGAAAGGCGGCGAAGAACAGCGCCGCATCGGCCACGTCCTGCGCGGTCGTGAACTCGCCGTCCACCGTGTCCTTGAGCATCACCTTCTTGACCACGTCTTCTTCGCTGATGCCCAGCAGCTGCGCCTGCTCGGGGATCTGCTTGTCGACCAGCGGCGTGCGCACGAAGCCAGGGCAGATGACGTTGGCATGCACGCCATGGGCCGCCCCTTCCCTCGCCACCGCCTTGCACAGCCCGATCAACCCGTGTTTGGCGGTGACGTAGGGCGCTTTCAGCGGCGACGCCAGCTTGGAGTGCACCGAGCCCATGTAGATGATGCTGCCGCCCTTGCCCGCGGCATACATGTGCGGCAGGCAGGCCTTGGTGGCGAGGAAGGCGCCGTCGAGGTGGATGGCGAGCATGCGCTTCCACTCGGCAAAAGGAAACTCGTGGATCGGGTGCACGATCTGGATGCCGGCGTTGCTGACCAGAATGTCGACGCCGCCACAGGCCTCGACCACGGCTGCGACACCGGCGTTGACCGCATCCTCGCCGGCCACGTCCATGGCGATGCCCATCGCCTGGCCGCCGGCCGCGCGGATCTCGGCGGCCGCGGCCTCGGCCGCCTGTCCGTTGAGGTCGGCGATGGCGACCTTGGCGCCTTCTCGCGCATAGGTCACGGCGATCTGCTTGCCGATGCCGCTGGCGGCGCCGGTGACGATGGCGATCTTGTCCTTCAGCTTCATGGGCAACCTTCGAGTCGTGGCGGGATCGAGAACGACGCGGCACGGCTGCAAGCATTTTCCCTGCCCGATGCGGGCGGCACAATCGCCGCATGCCTTCGCGCTGTCTTCGCCAGGGTCTGCGCCGCCGCAGCTGCCTGATCGCCGCGTTGCCGTGGCCGGCCGGCAGCGCGCTGGCCGACACGGCGCTGCAGCAGGCCATGCGCCGTGCCGAGGCGCTGCGCGACGAAGCCGTGCGCGCCGGCGACCAGCCCTACGGTGCGGTGGTGCTGCGCGGCGAGATCATCGTCGGCGCGGCGCCGAGCCGCGTGGTCACTGCCACCGACCCTACCGCGCATGCCGAGATGGAGGCCCTGCGCGATGCCGCACGCCGGCTGCGCACGCGCGACCTGGCGGGCTGCGTGCTCGTGTCGACCTCGCGGCCCTGCCGCATGTGCGAAGCCGCTGCCGGCTGGGCCGGCATCTCGCGCATGGTCTACGGCGAGGCGCTCACCGACGCCGGGGCGCCGCGATGAGGCGGCGGCTGCTGCTGGCTGCAGCCGCGGCCTGGCCGGCGCTGGCCCGAGCCGATGCGGCGGCGCTGGTGGCCGCGGCCGAAGCCGGCGACCTGCCCACGCTGCGCCGGCTGCTGGATGCCGGCACACCGGTGGATGCGCGCGATGTGCAGCGCCGCACCGCGCTGTTGGAAGCGACCCGCGCCGACCGGGTCGAGGCGGCGCGGCTGCTGATCGAGCGCGGCGCCGACGTCAATGCCAAGGACGATGTCCAGGACTCGCCCTTCCTCTATGCCGGCGCCCAAGGCCGGTTGCAGATCCTGCGCCTGACGCTGGCGGCAGGCGCCGATCTGAAGAGCACCAACCGTTATGGCGGCACCGCGCTGATCCCGGCCGCGCACCACGGCCATGTGGAGACGGTGCGCGAACTGCTGAAGACGAAGATCGATGTCGATCATGTCAACCGCCTGGGCTGGACGGCGCTGCTCGAAGCCGTCATCCTGGGCGACGGCGGAGCGGCGCACACCGAGATCGTGCGCCTGCTGGTCGTGCACGGCACCCGGTTGCAGCTGGCCGACGCTCAGGGCGTGACGCCGCTGGCCCATGCCGAGCAGCGCGGCCAGACGGCCATCGTGCAGATCCTTCGCCAGGCTGGCGCGAAACCCTGAAGCCGGCTCGCGATGCGTCGGCGCGGCCTTCTTCTCTTCTTGAGCGGTGCCACCATGTCCTTGTCCAGCAGCCCCACCTTGGCCGATGCGTCCGGCGCCGCACTGGCCTCCTTCTACGAGCGCCACATGGCGCTGCTCGGCGGCGTGGCCTATGGCTGGACGGGCCAAGGCCAGCCGGTGCGGCAGCGCGACGGCGTGCGCCAGGTGGGCGTGAGCCGCGACGCGTATTTCGCGCTGCTCGACGACGGCCGGCTGTTGCGCTGGGCTGGCGACCCGCAGCGTGACCACACCTTGATGCAGGGTGTGGCCGACTTCGCCGCCGGTGAATCGGGCTGGTTCGCCATCGATGCCTTTTGTCAGCTGTGGCATGGCAATCAGGCCGCGCCACAGCGAGTAGCTGGCGACGTGGTGGCGGCCTGCATCGGCGACGGTGCCGACTACTTCATCCGCAGCGACGGCACGCTGTGGGTCAAGGGCCTGGCGCACCGCGGCCAGTACGGCGACGGCCGCCTCGCGACGAGCCCCGATTTCATCTCCACCGCCGGCGATGCCGTGGCGGTGAAGGCCCACACCGGCCACGCGATCTACCTGCGCCGCGACGGCGTGGTGCTGGGCACGGGGGGCAACCGCTTTGGCCCGCTGTCCGCGCACGGCCTGGGCGACAAGGCCGACCGCTGGGGGCCGATCTTCGACGGCGCCCGCGCCATTGCCACCGGCTCGCGCCATTCGCTGGCGATCCGCCACGACGCCAGCCTGTGGGCCTGGGGCGAGGGTTTCGGCATCGAGCCGCGCAAGCTGCTCGACGGCGTGCTCGCCGCCGCGGCCGGCGACACCGCGACGCTGGCGTTCACCACCGACGGGGCGCTGTGGCAGTGGGTAGGCGGCGGCGCGGCACGGCGGTTGCAACGGCGATGAGGATTGCAGACGTGCCGAACCTCAAGATTGATCGAATGGCGGCCCAGGATCGATGCCGAATCGGCGTATCCGTTGCAAATTCAGATGAAGCGTGGGACGCACCCACCCGAATCAGGGGGGGGCCAATTCGCCCGCGCTCCGCAATCGAAGCCACGTACGCCCAAGCGCCGATTACGATCGCGGCCACTCCACCATTCATCAGCGTGCCGATCTGCAGTCCGCCTACGTGCCAGACTCCCGACACACGAAGCGCGACCGCACAACCGACAGCGGCCAATCCAAGCAGGCCGGCAGCACGGCCCATCCATATCAGCAGACTGTTCATCGGCCCTCCTCGTCAGTGTGCGAGTCATCTTAGCGTCTCGGGTACTGTTGCCGCTGACATCAAGCCGCCGATAGACTCGGGACTGCACCTGTCGATCATGCGTACATTGCCACCCCGCTGTTTCCTGTCAGGTCGATTCGGCCGAACCATTGCCGTCGGCATCGGCCTGACGGTGCTGATCTGTGGCAATGCCGCCGCGCAAGTACCGGCCCTCACGCTGGAATCCTTGCCGAGGCCATCGACTCCGCCGGCCGAAGTCGGTCCCGTCGTTCCCGCCCAGGTGCAACGCTGGCGTCAGGAGGCTCTGGCCTACGAGCATGGCGACGGCGTGCCGCGCGACGCGGTTCGCGCAGCGCAGTTGTACTGTCGTGCCGCCCGCTATGGCGATCCGGAGGCGCAGTACAGCCTGGCCTGGATGCTGACCAATGCGCGAGGCATCGAGCGCGACGATGCCCAAGCCGCCCACCTTTTTGCCGCCGCGGCCGAGCAAGGCATGGTGCAGGCCCAGAACATGCTGGCCTCGATGGGGACACCCCGCGGGGCGCCGCCTGAGTGCCTGCGGCCACCCGAGTCCGATCCGGCGCCGGTTGCGGGAGGCGCTGCTGCTGGCAAGGCGCCGGCCGGTCGCTCGGTCGCTGCGCTCCAGGCACTGCCCGCCCCACCCAATGCGCCGGAGCCGATCGTCCGCTACGTCAACCTCATTGCTCCCGAATACCGGCTTGCACCGCAACTGGTGCTGGCTGTCATGGCCACGGAATCCAATTTCGATCCCTGGGCTGTCTCGTCCAAGAACGCCCAAGGTCTGATGCAGTTGATGCCCGACACGGCCACGCGCTTCAAGGTCCGCCTGATCCAGGACCCGACGCAGAACATCCGCGGAGGCATGGCCTATCTGCGCTGGCTGCTCGCCTACTTCGAAGGTGATCTGGCGCTCGTGCTGGCGGCGTACAACGCCGGCGAGCGGGCGGTCGAGCGCTATCAGGGTGTGCCGCCTTATGCCGAGACGCGCCAATATGTGCAGCGCATTCTTTCCAGGATGGGCGGACAGCGCCTGCATCCGTTTGACCCGTCCGTCACGCCGCCTTCCAGCACCTTGAAGCGGCCCCCAGCGCCCGGTCGCTAACAGGTCGGGTCGCCCAGGTCTTCTGTCCAGGTCTTGCACAGCGGGGGCGATAGGTCCTTCCGCACCTCGTCCCGCGCGCTGCGCTTCCTTGCCCGGACGCGGGGCCATTGCACGAGGCGCAGCCGAGTCAACGCGCAGCCTATAGACTGGCCCGACCGACCCGAAGGCGCAGATGCACCATTCCGTTCCCCTGATCACCACGCTGGCCGCCGGCTTCGGCCTGGCGCTGCTGCTTGGCTTCGTCGCCGTGCGGCTGAAGCTGCCGGCGCTGGTGGGCTATCTGGTGGCCGGCGTGGCCATCGGTCCGGGCACGCCGGGATTCGTGGCCGACATCGAGATTGCCGCGCAGCTGTCCGAGATCGGCGTGATGCTGCTGATGTTCGGAGTCGGCCTGCACTTTTCGCTGCAGGACCTGCTGTCGGTGCGCCGCATCGCGCTGCCCGGTGCGGTGGTGCAGATGGTTGCGGCCACGGCGATGGGCGCGGGCGTCGCGCTGTGGTGGGGCTGGTCGGCGGCCGAGGCCATCGTCTTCGGGCTGGCGTTGTCGGTGGCCAGCACGGTGGTGCTGCTGAAAGCGCTGGAAAGCCAGGGCCTGACCGAGTCGGTCAATGGCCGCATCGCCATCGGCTGGCTGGTGGTGGAAGACCTGGCGATGGTGATCGTGCTGGTGCTGCTGCCGCCGATGGCCGCGTTGATGGCCCCCGGCGGCGGCAGCCTGGGGCCGGAGTTCTGGACCACGCTGGGCCGCACGCTGGCGCTGGTGGTGGTGTTCATCGTGCTGATGCTGGTGGTGGGACGCCGCCTCTTCCCCTGGCTGCTGTGGCATGTCAACCGCACCGGCTCGCGCGAGCTGTTCACGCTGTGCGTGGTGGCGGCGGCGGTCAGCATCGCCTGGGGTTCGGCCAAGCTCTTCGGCGTGAGCTTCGCGCTCGGTGCCTTCTTCGCTGGCATGGTGCTGCGCGAGTCGCAGTTCAGCCACCGCGCCGCCGAGGAGACGCTGCCGCTGCGCGATGCCTTCGCGGTGCTGTTCTTCGTCTCGGTGGGCATGCTCTTCGACCCGAGCGTGCTGGTCGACGAGCCGCTCAAGGTGCTGGCGGTGGTGGCGATCATCGTCGTCGGCAAGTCGGTGGCGGCGGCGTTGCTGGTGGTGCTGTTCCGCTATCCGCTGAACACGGCGCTGTCGGTGTCCGCCAGCCTGGCGCAGATCGGCGAGTTCTCGTTCATCCTGGCTGCGCTGGGCATGTCGCTGGGGGTGCTCTCGCCGCTGGGCCAGAGCCTGATCGTGGCCGGTGCCCTGATCTCGATCGCGCTCAACCCACTGGTCTTTGCCACCACCCAGCCGGCGCTGCGCTGGATCCGCACGCGATCGGAGTTTGCGCGCAGCCTGGACCGCAGCGACGACCCGCTGGCCGAGCTGCCGATGAGCACCGACACCCGCTTCCTGCGCAACCAGGTGGTCATCGTCGGCTACGGCCGCGTCGGCAGGGGCATCGCCGCGGCGCTGAAGCAGCAGGGCGTCGCCTTCGTCGTCGCCGACGAGGACCGCGAGCTGGTCGAGCAGCTGCGCGAAGCCGGCCAGGCGGCGGTGCTGGGCAATGCCGTCGAGCCCGGCACGCTGATCCAGGCCCATGTGGCCGAGGCACGCATGCTGGTCATCGCCACGCCGCAGACCGTTGGCGTGCGCCAGATGGTCGACACCGCACGCTCGCTGAACCCGAAGATCGAGGTGCTGATCCGCAGCCACAACGCCGAGGAAGCGAAGCTGCTGGAAGGCGAGTTCCCGAGCAAGGTCTTCGTCGGCGAGCGTGAGCTGGCCCAGGCGATGACGCGGCATGTGCTGGCCCACCTGGCCAACAACGCCGCGCCGGCGCACTGATTCAGGCGAAGGCCAGCCGGGTTTCGACGGCGCGTGCGAAGAAGGCAGCGCCCAGCGGCAGCGCCCGGTCGTTGAAGTCGTAGGCCGGGTTGTGCACCTCGCAGGCGCCGGCACCGGCGCCGTTGCCGATGTTCAGGTAGCAGCCCGGCACCCGCTCCAGCATGGCGGAGAAATCCTCCGATGCCATGATTAACGGCGGATGGCGATCCACCTTGTCGGCGCCCACGAGCTCGCTGCAGATGCGCGCGGCGAAGTCGGCTTCGGCGGCATCGTTGACGGTGGGTGCGAACAGCGCGCGGAAGTCGACTTCGGCGGTCGCGCCGAACGCTGCGGCAGTGTGCTTGGCCACGCGGCGCATCGAGCCTTCAACCAGCTGCATCACCTCGCGCGAAAAGGCGCGCACCGTGCCGCCCAGCTCGGCGCTTTGCGGGATGACGTTGTAGGCATCGCCGCCATGGATGCGCGTCACCGACAGCACGGCGGTGTCCACCGGCGCCACGTTGCGCGCGACGATGCTCTGAAGGCTGACGGCGATCTGCGCCGCGGCCAGCGCCGCATCGACGCCGGTCTCGGGCCGTGCGCCGTGTGCGCCCTTGCCGCTGACGCGGATGTCGAAGAAGGCGCCGCCAGCCATCATCGGCCCGGCGCGCACCGCGAAGCGGCCCACCTCCAGGCTCGGCCGGTTGTGCATGCCGAAGATCGCCTGGCACGGAAAGCGCTCGAACAGGCCGTCGTCGATCATCGCCTGGGCACCGCCCAGGCCTTCCTCGGCCGGCTGGAAGATGAAGTGGACCACGCCGTCGAAACGCCGCGTCATCGCCAGGTAACGCGCGGCGCCGAGCAGCATCGCGGTGTGGCCGTCGTGGCCGCAGGCATGCATCACGCCCTTGTTGACCGAGCAATGACCGAAGCGGTTGACCTCCAGGATCGGCAGCGCGTCCATGTCGGCGCGCAGGCCGATCGAGCGGGTGCTCGTGCCGGCGCGCAGCACACCGACCACGCCGGTGCGGCCGACGCCGCGGTGCACCTCGTCGAAGCCGAAAGCCTCGAGCTTGGCCGCCACCAGGCCGGCGGTGCGGTTCTCCCGGAAACCCAGTTCCGGGTGGGCATGGAAATCCTGCCGCCAGGCGGTCATCTCGGCATGCAGCGGGGAGAGCAGTTCGACGGTGGCCATGGCGGGCGTTCTCTTCTTAATAGGATTTGGGCAGCTCCAGCACCTTCTCGGCGATGAAGGACAGGATCATCTGCTCGCTGACCGGTGCGATGCGGGTGATCATCACCTCGCGCAGCAGCCGCTCGACGTGGTATTCCTTGGCATAGCCGAAGCCACCGTGCGTCAGCACCGCCTGCTGGCAGGACTCGTACCCGGCGCGCGCACCCAGGAACTTGGCGGCATTGGCCTCGGCGCCGCAGGGCTGCTGCCGGTCGTACAGCCACGCACCCTTCATCACCATGGCCCAAGCGGCTTCCAGCGCCATCCAGCGTTCGGCCAGCGGGTGCTGGATGCCCTGGTTCTGGCCGATCGGCCGGCCGAAGACCACCCGCTCGGCGGCGTACTTCGAGGCGCGGCGCAGCGCGTCCTGGCCGATGGCGATGGCCTCGGCGCCGATCAGCAGCCGCTCCGGGTTCAGGCTGTGCAGCAGGTAGCCGAAGCCCTTGCCTTCCTCGCCGATGCGGTCGGCCTCGGGAATGAACAGCCCGTCGATGAACAGGGCGTTGCTGTCCACCGCCTTGCGCCCCATCTTGGCAATGCGATGAACGTCGACCTTGCTGCGGTCCAGATCGGTGTAGAAGATGCTGATGCCGTCGGTGGGTCGCGCACAGTCCTCCAACCGGGTGGTGCGTGCCAGCAGCATGATCTTGCTGGCCACCTGCGCGGTGCTGGTCCACACCTTCTGGCCGTGCACGAGGTAGCCCCCGTCGACCTTGCGCGCGAAGGTCTTGATGGCGGTGGTGTTCAGGCCGGCATCCGGCTCGGTGACGCCGAAGGCCACCTGGTCCAGCCCCTGCACCAGACGCGGGATCCAGCGCGCCTTCTGCTCGGCCGTGCCGAAGACGACGATCGGGTGCGGCCCGAACAGGTTGATGTGCACGGCCGAGGCCGCGGCCATGCCGCCGCCGTGGCTGGCCACCTCGTGCATCATGATCGCCGCTTCGGTGACACCCAGGCCGGCGCCGCCGTACTCGGGCGGCAGGGTGATGCCCAGCCAACCGGCGTCGGCCATCGCGCGGTGGAACTCGCGCGGGAACTCGCCGTCCTCGTCGCGCGCCAGCCAGTAGCCGTCGTCGAAGCGGCGCACCACGGCGGCCACGCCGTCACGGATGGCGCGGTGCTCGTCGCTGATCGAAAAGTCCATGCGGCCTCACTTCTTCGCGTCGCTGCCGGGGATCGTCATCGCCGGGTTGAAGGCGAAGAAGTTGTAGGGGCGCAGCTCGATGCCGAGCTTGTGTCCCGACATCACCGGCCAGTCCTCGGTGTGCGGCACGTGGTGAAAGCCGATGGTGTACCAGGTGACGATGTCCTTGTTCCTGATCGCCCGGTTCTTCTGCACCCAGCTGGCCAGGGTGTCGCTACCGTCGCTGGCGAAGGCGAACTTGCCGCCGGCGTAACGCTGGCGCGGGTCGTACAGGGTGTTCCAGAACGAATAGCCGATGTAGGCATTGCGCTTGAACGGCGGGTCCTTGTAGTCGTAGGGCCCGTAGGTGGCGGTATCGCGCGGCAGGATGGCGTAGCCGGGCTGGTGGCCGTACACGCCTTCCTTGTTGGGGTTGACCACCGAATACAGCGCCGGCTTGGCGGTGTCCACGCGCATCCTGCCCTCCAGCTCGGTGGCCACCGGCCGCGGGTTGGCCACCCAGTAGGACTTGCGCAGTGCGCCCGCCGCCGCTTTGCCCGGTTCGAGGGCCGTCCTGACGAAGCTGTTGTCGGTGCCGTCGATGTCGAAGTCGAGCCGGAAGTTGAAATAGTGGTCGTGGTTGGGCGCCACCAGGTGCGGCGCGATCAGGCTGCCGTAGCGCGTGTCGCGGGCGGCGCTGGCGTCCTTCAGATGCTTGGTGGCCACGCCCTTGACGGCGTCCAGCCCGGTGGCGATCAGCTCGATCTGCATGCTGCCGTTCTGGCTGAAGACATAGTCCACCAGGTAGTCGTAGTTGCCCACCTCGGAGGCCGAGCGCACCACCAGGTCGGTGCGCGGGCGGCCTTCGGCCGGCACGGCCTGCTTGTCCGATTGGGCAAAGATCTCGTAGTGCCGCCAGGCCGGCTCGCCGGCCTGGCGCTCGAACACGCACACCGCGTTGGCGATCTCCACCGGCTGGCCGTTGTCCTGGTGCATGGTCACCGGCAGGAAGGTGGCGTGGCGCGGGCAGTCGATGCCCGGCACCAGCGGCGACAGGAACACGCCGAAACCGTATTCGCCGCTGTCCATGTAGGTGCGCCAGTACCAGCCCTTGCCCGGGTCCTGGTAGGGCACGAACACCTCGGACAGGTGCGCCTGGTACAGCACCGAACGCCAGGTCTCGCCTTCGCGCGCCTCGATGCGCGACAGCACGATGCCGGGCCGCTTGTCGGCGCGGTAGCGCAGGCGCCACATGTCCCACTCGATGCGGCTGCCTTCGATCTTGTAGTTGGGCTGGCTCTGCGTCATCTCCACCCGGTGGCCCACAGGCCGCAGCGGCGCGCGCTTGGCCACCTCGGCCGCGGTGTAGCCCCAGTCGTCCTTGGCCGTGGGCACCACGCCTTCGTCGATCACCTGCACCACCTTGCGGGTGTTCAGGTCCACCTCGGCCAGCAGGTCCTCGATTGGCTTGGCATAGAAGTTGGAACCACTGGGGTTCTGGTAACACGGCACCTTCATCAGGCGCTTGCCCTTCTCCGCCTGCTGCAGGAAGTTGCCGGCGGTCAGCGGCAGGCAGAACACGTCGGCCGGCTTGAAGCCGCGCTTGGCCAGCGCGGCGGCGAAGGCCGGGTCGGCCAGCGCCGCATTCATCGAGCCCATGAACTCTTCCAGCATGATCATCGGCTCGCCGTCCAGCGCCGCCACCTGCTGCACCCGCGCTGCGTCGATGTCCACCAGCGCCTGCTGCGTGCCCTTCAGGCCTTTGAAGTTGACGTAGGCCCGGCGCTGCAGCGGCTCGCCCGGCTTCCAGGCCAGCACCGCGGCCTTTTCGGGCTCGGCCAGTTCGATCAGCGGAAAGAAGCTCTTGTCGTCGGTGAGTCCAGCCTCGCGCAGGATCTTCAGCACCGCGGTGATCTCGGCCGCGCTCAGGCCGTCGAGCGGGTGCGTCGGCTGCGCCGGGGGCGCTGGCTTGGCCGCCACTGCGGCCGATGCCGCACTGGCCGCGACCGCGACGCCCGGCAACTGCGGTGCCTTGTCGCAGGCGGCGAGCAGCAGCGCGCTGGCGCACAGCACCGCGAGCAATGGGCGGCGGGCAAAGGGTGTGACCATGGTCCAGGCTCCGGGTTGCGACGAGTCGGGCCATGCTAAGCGCTGCCCGGATGTGCCTCGCTCAGCCCGGCCCGGCGCGGCGCAGGCTGTTGCCCAGGGCGGTCTTGCGCACGATCACCGCGAAGGACTGCACCGCCGCCACGCGCTGAGCCTGCTGCCGCCACAGGATGCCGGGCGTGCGGATCGGCGTCGGGCTTTCGAGCGGGATCATCTGCAGCCCCGTCATCGCCTCGGGCACGGCGTTGATGGCGACGATGGCGCCGATCGGCGTGCGCAGCACCGGGGCCAGCATCGGCGCGATGGTCGACATCTCGGCCACCACCAGCGGCTGCGCGCCGCAGGCCTTGAAGCAGTCATCGAGCAGGGCCAGGGTGGAGAAGTAGTCGGGCATCAGCACCAGACGCTGCTGGTGCAGCTCGACCATGCGGATGCGCTTGCGGCCGGCCAGCGGGTGCGCAGCCGAGACCACCAGCGCCATCTCCTCGTTGTACAGCGGCTCGAACCACAGCTCGGTCGGGCCGGCAGGCCGGTAGGCGATGCCGATGTCCAGCTCGCGCGCCTGCAGCCGCTCGCCGATCTGCTCGGCCGGCAGTTCCTCGACACGCAGCTTCACCGACGGGTGCTGCGCCAGGAACAGCGCCACGCACTCGGGGATCAAACCGATGTTGAAGGTGTGCGTGGTGCCGATGCGCACCTGTCCGCTCAGGCTGCGGCTGCTGGGTTTGAGCGTGGCGATGCCGTGGTCCACCTCCTGCAGCGCGCGTGTGGCAAAGCCGAGGAATAGCTCGCCGGCCTCGGTGGTGACCACCGTGCGGCCGATGCGGTCGAACAGCGCCTGGCCGAGTTCTTCCTCCAGCTGGCGGATCTGGTGCGACAGGGTCGACTGGGTCACGTGCACGCGCTGCGCGGCGCGCGTGAAGCTGAGGTACTCGGCCAGCGCCACGAAGTAGCGCAGGTGTCGCAGTTCCATGGAAACCCCAGTGTCGCATCGATGACATCGATCACATCTATGTGAATTCACCATTTCCGTGCGGCGAAGCTTGTCTCTAAGCTGCGCGCCAAGTCAAAGCGGACAAGGAGACGGGATGTCGAGCTACAACCAAGGCAAGCTCACGCAGGACGTGGTGGCCGCCTTTGCGCGCACCCCCGATGCGAGGCTGCACGTATTGATGACGTCACTGGTCAAGCATGTGTACGCCTCCGCCCGCGAGGTCGATCTCACGGCCGAGGAATGGCTGGCCGGCATGAATTTCCTGACCGCCACCGGCCACATCTCCACCGAGCGGCGGCCCGAGTTCCTCCTGCTGTCCGACACGCTGGGGCTGTCGATGATGGTGGTGGCGCTGGCCCAGGCGCGCGCCAGCGGCACGGTACAGGGCGCGATGGCGGCCACCGAGGCCACGGTCGAAGGCCCGTTCTTCTGGGCCGGCGCGCCGGAGATGCCGCTGGGCGCCGACATCGCCGAACGCGTGCCCGGCGAGCCGACGCTGTACATGGGCCGCGTCACCGACGTCGACGGCCAGCCGCTGGCCGGGGCCCTGCTCGATGTCTGGTCGGGCGAAGGCGACGGCAAGTTCGACGTGCAGTTGTCGGCCGAGCCGACGATGAAGGCGCGCGGCCGGCTGCGCACCGACGCTGAGGGCCGTTACTGGTCATCACCGGGTCCTGATGAAGTCCCTCGCTTCGATGCCTGATGTGAGATGTTCTGCGCCCCAGCCATTTCATAAGCCATCGGTGGACGCCACATCCTCGCGCTGTTCACAACTTTGCACTGTGGACCGCCACGTTTGCTGAACTGCTTCGTCGACGCGCCGGCGTAGACTGCCTGCGATGAGCACGCTGCCGGTCGTGGACCTGTTCCACCGCGACGACGAAGTCGCCGCCGGCTTCGGCCGCGCTTGCCGCGAGCATGGCTTCTTCTATCTGGTTGGGCACGGCATCGACGAGGCGCAGGGCCAGCGGCTCGAAGGTTTGAGCCATCGCTTCTTCGCACTGCCCGAGGGCGTAGAGGGCGCGCTACGCGATGGCGTTGGGCGGGCATGCCTGGCGCGGCTGGTTCCCGCTGGGCGGCGAGCTCACGACCGGCCGGCCTGACTGGAAGCAAGGCCTGTACCTGGGCTCCGAACTGCCCGACCAGCACCCGCGCGTGCGCGCCGGCGTACCGCTGCACGGCCGCAACCTGTTGCCCGGCGACGATGTGCTGCCAGGCTTTCGCGACACGGTGTTCGAGTACATGCGTGAGGTCACGGCGCTGGGTCACGGCGTGATGGCCGGCATCGCGCTGTCGCTCGGCTTGCCGGCCAACCACTTCGCGCGCCACATCACTGCCAACCCGTTGGTGCTGTTCCGCATCTTCCTGTACCCGAGCCGGCCGGTGCCGCAAGGCGTGGACGCGCTGCACGGCGTGGGCGAACACACCGACTATGGCTTGCTCACGCTGCTGCGGCAGGACGATGTCGGCGGCCTGCAGGTGCGCAACGCCACAGGCTGGATCGAGGCGCTGCCACTGCCGCAGTCCTTCGTCTGCAACATCGGCGACATGCTCGACCGCATGACCGGTGGCTACTACAAGAGCACGCCGCACCGCGTGCGCATCAACAGCAGTGGCCGCGACCGGCTGTCGTTCCCGCTATTTTTCGACCCCGACTTCGACGTGCACATCGAGCCGCTGCGCACGCCCGAGATCGACGACCACGCCACGCGCTGGGACGGCGCCAGCGTACATGCCTTCGAAGGCACCTACGGCGACTATGTGCTGGCCAAGGTCGGCAAGGTCTTCCCCGAGTTGAAGAGATCGGTGCTGTAGCCGCCCGCGCGGTGCTTCATCGAGCGGCGGATAGCTACCGCTCGCGAGTACCCGTTGATGGCCGCGACCGAGAATTGGAGACCGAACCGCGGCCCTTTGGAGCGGTCGCCAAGTTGGCCAACAACGGCTGTCGGTGTGCTCTTCGAACGAGCAGTCCAAACGTTACCTTCGCTGGAACATTCACCTCATTCTGAAAGCATCCCATTGACCTGGCTGAGATGGCGCGGTACGTGGCCAAAAACCACAAACGCAACCGCGCGGTCGGCATGTC
Source organism: uncultured Pseudomonadota bacterium (assembly GCA_963758955.1). Taxonomy (GTDB): domain Bacteria; phylum Pseudomonadota; class Gammaproteobacteria; order Burkholderiales; family Burkholderiaceae_C; genus Rubrivivax. The sequence continues at coordinate 1,326,912 of CAVWXO010000021.1, read as the reverse complement.
GCACTCGTTTCTGACAGCCCGCTCGCACCGCGTTGGATCGAGAACTACTTCAATGGCAACTGGCACGAAAGCCGTTTCATCCTGGCTGTGGCGCGGGGCCCGCGCAATCAACGTGGCCGTCTGGCGTTCGAGCTTGTCGTCGACCCCACCGATGTTGGCCAACAGCGAATGCATTGCCTCTCGATCTTGCCTTGCAAAGTGCCTGGCAGACCGTCGATACGCCTCAAAAGGCCGCCGCGTTGCTCCACGGCCAGTCCCTTGGCGTGGAGTCGCCAATCGGCAACCGCACCTACCTGCAGGACGACGATATGACCAGCAGGCCCATCGGGCCCGCACGCCCCCGCAGCGTCCCCGATTCCCGGTGACCGTGCGACGGGTTATCGTGTCCGGTGAGCCCCACAACCAGGAGATAGAGAGATGTGCCACACCCTCAGCCGCCTGTTCCCCCTGGCAGCCTTCTTGCTGCTGGCCAGTTGGGCCCACGCCGGCACCGTCACCGTGGTCACCTCGTTCCCGAAAGAGCTCACGCAGGCCTACAAGGCGGCCTTCGAGAAGGCCAACCCATCGATCAAGATCGAGATCCTGAACAAGAATACCGTGCAGGGCATCGCCTACGTGCGTGAGCTGCCGGCGGGGCAGCGGCCCGACATCTTCTGGGCCAGCGCGCCCGATGCCTTCGAAGTGCTCTCGGGCCAGAACCTGCTGGACAACACCGCGGATCTGGCCAACAAGGCCGCACCAGCCAAGGTGGGCGCCTACCCTATCAACGATCCCAAGGGCCGCTACCTGGGCCAGGCGCTGGCCGGCTACGGACTGATGTGGAACACGCGCTACATGGCCGCCAACAAACTGCCGGCACCCAAGCAGTGGGTCGATCTGACCAAGCCGGTCTACTTCGGCCACGTGGCAATGAGCTCGCCGTCGCGTTCGGGCACCACCCACCTGACGGTGGAGACCATGCTGCAGGGTGAAGGTTGGGAAAAGGGCTGGAACCAGTTGTTGCAGATCGCCGGCAACTGCGCCGCCATCACCGAACGCAGCTTTGGCGTGCCCGACGGTGTGAACAACGGCCAGTTCGGCATTGGCTTGGTGATCGACTTCTTTGGCCTGGCCGGCAAGTACAGCGGCTTCCCCGTCGAGTTCATCTACCCCGACGTCACGGCCGTGGTGCCGGCCAACATCGCACTTGTCACCGGCGGCAAGAACTCGGCCGAGGCGCGCCAGTTCATCAGCTACACGCTGTCCACCGAGGGCCAGCAACTGCTTCTTGACCCGAAAATCTCGCGCCTGCCGATCCTGCCGCTGAAGGAGCTGAAGGCGCCTGCGGGTTACCCAGACGCCTTCGAGATCGCCAAGCGAGCCAAGGTGGCCTTCGATTCCGATCTGTCCGAGAGCCGCTACAACGTCGTCTCCGCGATGTTCGACCAGACCATCACCTTCCGCATCAAAGAACTGCAGGCCGCCACCAAGGCCATCCACGAGGCCGAAGCCGCGCTGGCAAAGAAGCCCAATGCGGCCGCGCAAGCGCTGCTGAAGCAGGCGCGCGAACTGGCCTTCTCGCCCGCGGTGGGACAGGGCATGGCCACCAACAAGGACTTCCTGGAACTGTTCACGAAGAACAAGAAGGACGCCGCGGTGAACAAGCAGGTCACCGGCCTGGAAGACACCTGGAGCCGCCACGCCAAGGAGAACTACGAGCGCGCTCGCACGTTGGCCCAGCAAGCGCTGACTCAAGCGCGCTGACGCGGGCCCGTGAGCACGGACAGCACCGCGGTGACTGAACCGCGCGGCGAGGTTGTGACCGCTCCACGGCAGCGCCACGGCGCGGGTGTGTGGCTGGCCGGCGGCCTGGTGCTGGCCTTCCTGCTGCTGTTCTTGGTGCTGCCGGTGGCACGTGTGTTCATCACCGCCTTTGTCGACGGGGACGGCAGCCTGACCTTCGGCCACTTCAGCGTGTTTTTCGGCCAGAGCCTGATGCGCGAGGCCTTCTTCAACAGCCTCAACGTGGCCGTGATGTCGGTGGTGTTTGCTGCGCTCATCGCGGTGCCGCTGGCCTACTTCACGGTGCGCTTCGAATTCCGCGGCGCGCTGCTCATCCAGACGCTGGGCGTGCTGCCGCTGATCATGCCGCCCTTTGTCGGCGCGGTGGCGCTGCAGCTCATCTTCGGCCGAAGCGGCACGGTGAACTTGCTGCTGGATAAGCACTTCGGCTTCACGCTGCCCATCATGGAAGGGCTGAACGGCTTGATCTTCGTCCAGTCCATCCACTACTTCCCGTTCATCCTGTTGAACCTCACGGTGGCGCTGCGCAACATCGACGGCGCGATGGAAGAAGCGGCGATGAACCTGGGCTGCACCGGTTGGCGGCTATTCAGGCGCGTGATCTTTCCGCTGGCTGCGCCGGGCTTCGTGGCTGGCGCCTCGCTGGTGTTCGTGAAGGTCTTCGACGACCTGGGTACACCGCTGGTGATGGGCCAAACCAACCTGTTGGCGCCGCAGGCCTACCTGCGCATCACGCAGGTTGGCCTGGAAGACCCGCTGGGCTACGTCATCAGCGTGCTGATGATCGTCTTCAGCATCGCCGCGATGGCGCTGTCGGCGCGGATGCTCAAGGGCCGTGACTACAGCACGTTGCAGAAGGGCGGCGGCAGCCTGCAGCGCCGCAGTTTGTCGACGCTGGGCTCGATGGCGGCCTACGCGTGGATCGGCTTCATCCTGTTGCTGACACTGTCGCCGCACATCGGCGTGCTGCTGCTCAGCTTTGCGAACGTGTGGAGCTACTCGCCGCTGCCTGATGCGTTCACACTTGAGCACTACGCCACCGTGTTTCAGGACAGCAGCGGCATGATCAAGAACACCTTGCTCTACTGCGGCTTGGCCGCGGGGCTGGACGTTCTGTTGGGCGTGACGATCGCCTACCTGATCCTGCGCACGAAACTGCCGGGGCGGCAGTGGCTGGACTGGATCGCCACCGCCTCGCTGGCCGTGCCCGGCATCGTGCTGGCCATCGGCTATCTGCGCCTGTTCAAGGGCATGACGCTGCCGGGCACCGAGATTCTGCTCACCAGCACCTGGGTGATGATCATGGTGGCCTACGCCGTGCGGCGCCTGCCCTATGCGCTGCGCAGTTGTGTGGCCGCGCTGCAGCAGGTGCATGTGAGCCTGGAAGAAGCCGCCGAGAGCCTGGGCGCGACCAAGCTGCGCACCATCCAGCGTGTGATGGTGCCGCTGATGGTGGGCGGCATTCTGGCGGGCTTCGTCACCAGTTTCATCACGGCCGCGGTGGAGCTTTCCGCCACCATCCTGCTTGTCTCGGCGGATTCGCAGGCGCCGATGAGCTACGGCATCTACCTCTACATGCAGAGCGTGGCTGGCCGCGGGCCCGGCGCCGCATTGGGCGTGCTGGCGATCATCGTGGTGGCCATTGGTACATGGATTTCGCACGTGGTGGTCGAGCGCACCGGCAGCCGGCTGACGCAGCGCCCCGTCGACGACAAGCTGCCGCCGCTGGCGCTGGCCGTGGCGGGCAACAAGGAACCCTCATGAAACCCGTCAGCGTGGAGTGCCGCAATGTACGGTTGGCCTATGGCAAGACCGAGGTGCTGAAGGATGTCAGCCTCGACATCCAGCCCGGCGAGTTTTTCGCGCTTCTGGGGCCTTCGGGCTCGGGCAAGAGCACGCTGCTGCGGCTGATTGCCGGCTTCAACCGTCACCAGCACGGCGTTGTGCTCGTCGACGGCCGCGACGTGAGCCCGCTGCCGCCGTGGCAGCGCAATATCGGCATGGTCTTCCAGAACTACGCGCTGTGGCCGCACATGACGGTGTGGGACAACGTGGCCTTCGGTCTGGTGGAACGCAAGGCTGACAAGGCCACGATCAAGGCCAAGGCCGGCGCGGCGCTGGAACTGGTGGGTCTGTCGGGTTACGCCGAACGGCGGCCCAACCAATTGAGCGGCGGCCAGCAGCAGCGCGTGGCGCTTGCGCGCACCATCGTCATCGAACCGCAGGTGCTGCTGCTGGACGAACCGCTCTCCAACCTGGACAAGACGCTGCGCGTGCAGATGCGGCAGGAACTGCTGGCCATGCAGCGCCGGCTGGGGCTGACGACCATCTTCGTCACCCACGATCAGGAAGAAGCCATGACCACCGCCGACCGCATGGCCGTGCTCGACCAGGGCGTGGTGCAGCAGGTGGGCGCGCCGGTGACGCTGTACGACTCGCCGGCCAACGTCTTCGTGGCCGGCTTCGTTGGCACCACCAACCTACTGCCGGCATGGGTGCGCGCACGCCAGGGCGGTGCGCTGACGCTCGACGTGACCGGCCTGGGCGGGGTGCAGCTGCCCACGAGCGTGCAGCTCCCGTCAGGCGACAGTCTGACCATGGGCTTCCGGCCGCATGCGCTGCGCATCGATAGTCTGGACAGCGCGGCACCGCAGCAGGGGATCGTGCTGCACGGCACCGTCGAAGCCAGCGAGTTCCTCGGTGAGTTCACGCGCTACAGCGTGCGTGCGGGCACGCATGCGCTGGCCGTGGACCATCCGCATCAGGCCGGTGGCGCGGCGTTTGCGGTGGGCAGCGCCGTGCAGCTGAGTCTGGAGCCATCACAGGTGCTGCTTTTCCCAGGCTGAGCAAGCCGTGCAGACAGGTCGGCATGGCACTGCGTCTGGCGACTGCTTCATGGTTGACTGCTGAGCGAGTATGGCCACGCCAGTTGCCCGGCAGCTGCCGGTTACGGACGGATGTTGATGGCCACACGCGAGGCAAGGTCAAATGTGTTCGGCGTCGCGGAAGCCTTCGACTGCAGCCACTCATCGACCCGGAGGAAGGCGGGCCGCAGCCCGCCCGACCTTCAGACCTCGGTCTGCTCAGCCATTTCCAGTGCGTCGTCGACTTCGATGCCAAGGTAGCGCACGGTGCTTCCCAACTAGCCCGTCTTTCTCAGATTTCTGTGGATAGCCGGTGAGTTGAGCATCAAGTGCGGCGTAAGTCGTTGATGCGCAATGGACGTATGGCGACGAGGTCTGTAGTGGAGACCTTGGTCGTTGCGCTCGATGGTTGATGTGCCGAGAATTTCGGTTCATGTTCCTGCGCTGCAACCGACGCAAGAAGGACGGCAAGACCCACGAATACTGGAGCGTGGTGGAGAGCCGCCGCTGCGGCGACGGCCGTGTGATGCAGCGCCAAGTGCTGTACCTGGGCGAGATCAACGCCAGCCAACGCGAGGCCTGGCGCAAGACCATCGAGCTGCAGGACGCGGGCACACGGCGGCAGGTGGCACTGTTTCCCGCTGGCTCGATGCCGGTGGACGACGTCGATGCCATCGGCGTACGCCTGAGCGAGCTGAGCCTGCGCCGGCCTCGGCAGTGGGGTGCGTGCTGGCTGGCGCTGCAACTATGGCAGCAACTCGAGCTCGACAGCTTCTGGCGGCCGCGGCTTGCACGAGCGCAGGGCAACACGCCGTGGCTGAAGGTGCTCAAGACGCTGGTGGCCTACAGGCTCATCGACCCAGGCTCGGAGTGGCGGCTGCACCGCCAGTGGTTCGACTCCAGCGCGATGGCCGACCTGTTGGAGTCGGACTTCAGCCTGGCCGAGAAGAACACGCTGTACCGCTGCATGGACCGGCTGGTCGAGCACAAGAACGATCTCTTCAAGTTCCTCGTGAGGCGCTGGGGTGAACTCTTCGGCGCGAAGTTCGACGTGCTGCTGTACGACCTGACCAGCACCTACTTCGAGACCGACGAAGACCGAGGGTCCGACGACCTGCGCCAGTTCGGCTACAGCCGCGACAAGCGAGGTGACTGCAGGCAGGTCGTCATCGCGCTGATCGTCACGCCCGAGGGCTTCCCGCTGAGCTACGAGGTGATGGGCGGAGGCACCGCGGACTCCACCACCCTGAGCGGCTTCCTGGACCGCATCGAGAAGCGCTACGGCCGCGCCAACCGCATCTGGGTGATGGACCGCGGCATTCCCACCGAGGACAGTCTGGCCAAGATGCGAACGATGGGGGCGAGCTACCTGGTGGGCACACCCAAGGGGCGGTTGACGAAGCTGGAGCAGGCCTTCCTGGACAAGCCCTGGGCGAAGGTGCGCGACGGCGTGCAGGTCAAGCGGCTGGCCACCGACGAAGACGTTTACGTGCTGGCGCAAAGCGATGCGCGCATCGACAAGGAGCGCAGCATGCGGCGCAAGCGGTTGCGCCGCTACATCGGGCGCCTGAAGGATTTGCAGACCCAGAAGCTGACGCGCGACCAACTGCTGATGAAGCTCGGCGCAGCCAAGCATGATGCTGGCCGCGCGGCGGGCTTGGTGAAGCTGACGTGGCCGAAGGACGCGTCAAGCACGGCGAGCCTGCAGTTCAGCCTGGACCGACACAAGCTGCGACAGGCGCGCACACGCGAGGGCCGCTACCTGCTGCGCACCAACCTCACCGCGTACGAGCCCGATGCGTTGTGGACGTTCTACATCCAGCTCACCGAGGTCGAGCAGGCGTTCAAGGAGATCAAGCACGATCTGGCGATCCGGCCGATCTTCCACAAGACCGAGGAGCGCATCGAGGCCCACATCTTCGTGGCCTTCCTGGCGTACTGCCTGCAGGTGACCTTGAAGACCAAAATGCGGGTGCTGGCCGGGGGCACCACACCGCGCGAGGTGCTGGCCAAGTTCAAGACCATGCAGATGGTGGACGTGCATCTGCCCACCACCGACGGCCGCGAGCTGACCCTGTCGCGCTACACGCAGCCCGAGGCCGAACACCGCATGCTGCTGGACCAACTGCGCCTGAGCTTGCCGGGCCAGCCGCCACCGAAGATCACCGCCGCGCAAGCCAAACAAGCCACTGCAGAACTCGCCCTGTAGTGGAGACCTCAGCGTCTCGTACAAGTCAAATCAACAACTTAGCAGCGGTGTCAGGGGCAAACTGAGAAAGACGGGCTAGGTGTGACCGAGCAACAACTGCACCGCCCTGAGGTTCTTCGTGCGTCTGTAGGTCAGCGTCGCCTTGGTCCGCCGGATCGAGTGCGTGCCGTAGGCCGATGGGTCAAGTCCAAGTTCCTCGACCCAGCCCTCCAGGATCCTGGCGTACTGCCGGGTGCCGAGATGCGGCGATTCGTGGATGCGGCTGGGAAACAAGAAGTCATCGGATCGCAGTCCGGCCTGCTTGATCCACTTCTGAACCGCGTCGCGCGTCGGCGGCGTGATCTCGAACTGCACGGGACGCTGCGTCTTCTGCTGCATGACGATAGCTCGCGAGGCGACCTGATCGCCATGGCATATGTCGCGAACCCGCAGCTTGACGAGATCGCAGCCTCTGAGCTTGCTGTCGATGCCGAGATCGAACAGTGCGAGCTCGCGAACCCGACTGGTCATTTGCAGGCGAACCCGTAGCGCCCAAATGTCCTTCAGCTTGAACGGCGCCTTCTGACCAACGATCTTTCCCTTGTTCCACGGCTGGCGGCGACCTGCGATTGCGTTGGCTTCCATGATGGACTCCTGGTCCAGTTGAGGGGCAACCAACATACGCCCTCTGGACGTCAGCTTGCAGGCTGCGTGCGCGGTGCGGCATGGTGACCAGTCCGACCCACTGCGAAACTTCGGCTCGCCTATTTCGACGCCCGAAAGCGGCCGTCCGGCTTGTGGCGGGCCACTCCACGATCGCTGTCACTTTGCCGTCACATACGGGCCGTATATTTCCACCCTGCTGGAAGTATTCTTGGCCTGTTCGAGGATAGACGCGAGGTAGAAGCATGAAGGTTGGCATCAACGGTATGGGCCGTATCGGCCGGCTGGCGCTGCGCGCTGCGATGGGCGCTGCCGAACGTCAGATGGACGACCCTCGCGCTGACAACCGCCTGGAGGTGGTGCACCTCAACGAACTCAAAGGTGGCGCCGCCGCCACCGCGCATTTGGTGCAGTTCGACAGCGTGCAGGGCCGCTGGCGCGCCGACATTGCCGCCGAGGGCGAGTCGGTCATTCGAATCAACGACCGCAAGCTCGGCTTCTCGTCACACGTCTCGGCGAGCGAGATTCCCTGGGGCGACCTGGGCGTGGACCTGGTCCTCGAATGCACCGGCAAGTTCCTCACCCCCGAAACGCTGCAGGGCCATCTCGACCGAGGCTCCAAGCGCGTCATCGTGGCCGCACCCGTCAAGGTGGGCGATGTGCTGAACATCGTGGTCGGCGTCAACCACCACCTCTACGATCCGGCGAAGCACCGCATCGTCACGGCCGCGTCGTGCACCACCAACTGCCTGGCTCCGGTCGTGAAGGTGATCCATGAAGGCATCGGCATCCGCCACGGCCAGATCACCACGATCCACGACCCGACCAACACCAACCTGATGGTCGACGCACCCCACAAGGACCTGCGCCGTGCGCGCAGCGCGATGCTGAGCCTGGCGCCGACGACCACGGGCAGCGCCACCGCCATCGCGTTGATCTACCCGGAGTTGAAAGGCAAGCTGAACGGCCATGCGGTGCGCGCACCGGTGCTGAACGCCTCGCTGACCGACTGCGTCTTCGAGCTCAAGCGCGAGACCTCGGCCGAGGAGGTGAACCGCCTGTTCGCCGAAGCAGCCAAGGGCTCGCTGGCCGGCATCCTCGGCTACGAAGAGCGCCCGCTGGTCAGCGCAGACTATGCCCGCGACACACGCAGCAGCATCGTCGATGCACTGTCCACCATGGTGACCGACGGCACGCTGCTGAAGGTCTATGCCTGGTACGACAACGAGATGGGCTATGCCTGCCGCATGGTCGACCTGGCCTGCCACATGCAGCAGCAAGGCATCTGAGCGGCTGTTCGGCGCCATGAACAGCGGCACCCGCAACTACGCGATCGTCACGGCCGCCTACTGGGGCTTCACGCTCACCGACGGCGCGCTGCGCATGCTGGTGCTGCTGCATTTCTACCGGCTCGGCTATTCGCCCTTCACGCTGGCCTTCCTGTTCCTGCTTTACGAAGCAATGGGTGTGGTCGCCAACCTCATCGGTGGCTGGCTGGCCACCCGCTACGGCATCAAGCGCATGCTGAGCGTCGGCCTGTTCCTGGAGATCACGGGCTTCCTGCTGATGTCGGCGCTGTCGTCATCCTGGTCGGTCGCGCTGTCGGTGGCCTGGGTCGTTGGCGCACAGGGCATCTGCGGCATTGCCAAGGACCTGACCAAGACCGCCAGCAAGTCCGCCATCAAGGCGACCGCCGGCGACGCTTCGGGCCAACTGTTCAAGTGGGTGGCCTTCTTCACCGGCAGCAAGAACGCCATGAAGGGCGTGGGCTTCTTCCTCGGCGGCCTGCTGCTGCAGACATTGGGCTTCCAGGCTGCGCTGTGGGCTATGGCGGGCCTGCTGGCCATCGTGTTCATCGGTGTCGTCGCCTTCGTGCCAGCGCTGATGGGCAAGAGCAAGGCGTCGAAGTCGGCCAAGGAACTGTTCGCCAAGAACCGCGGCATCAATTTGCTGGCCGCGGCTCGCGTGGCGCTGTTCGGGGCGCGCGACGTGTGGTTCGTGGTCGGCGTGCCGGTGTTCCTGTACGCCTCGGGCTGGACGTTCACGATGGTCAGCGGCTTCGTGGCACTTTGGACCATCGGCTACGGCGTGGTGCAGGCGGTCGCGCCGGCCATCGTGCGGCGCAGCGACGACGGCCTGAGCACCGAAGTGCCGGCCGCGCGACTGTGGTCGGCGCTGCTGACCGTCGTGCCCATTGGACTGGCGGTGCTTGTGGCGATGCAGGTGCCTCACGTGGAATGGGTGGTCGTCGCCGGGCTCAGCCTCTTCGGCTTCGCTTTCGCGGTCAACTCGTCGGTGCACTCGTACCTGGTCCTCGCCTATGCCGGCTCGGAGAAGGCGGCCGAGGACGTGGGCTTCTACTACGCGGCCAACGCGCTGGGGCGCTTCATCGGCACGCTGTTGTCGGGCCTGCTGTACCAGTGGGGCGGACTGTTGTACTCGCTGATCGGATCGGCCGCCATGTTGACGGTGTGCTGGCTCGTCACCCTGGCACTGCCGGTGCAACTTCGACGCGCGGGCGGTCAGGCTTTGCCGGACGCGGCAAGCGTCGAAGCCCGCCCCTGACCCGAGCGACGGAGAACGGCAATGGCAACCCCACGCACGCGAAAACGGCTGATGGATGAGCAAAGCGCCGTCACGTCGCTCGCTGCACTGGCCCAGGGCATGCGCCTGCGCATCTTTCGCGCGCTGGTCGGCGCCGGTCCGCAAGGCCTCACGCCCGGTGCCCTGGCCGCAACGCTCGACGTGCCCGGTTCGACGCTGTCCTTCCACCTGAAGGAGCTGATGCACGCTCGCATGGTCTCCCAGGAACGCGACGGCCGCAATCTCATCTACCGACCATCGCTCGAGCAGATGGACGCGCTGCTGGTCTACCTCACTGCGCATTGCTGCCAGGCAGCGGACGGTGCCACCTGTGATGTCGGCGCCACCTCCCGGCGCACGACTTGCTGACTTGCCGATCCCTCAACGACCTCACCCCCATCATTTCGGAGCCGCCATGAGCGACAACACCCCCGCCAAGGTCTACAACGTGCTGTTCGTCTGCACCCACAACTCGGCCCGTTCCATCATGGCCGAGGGGCTGATGAACAGCCTGGGCAAGGACCACTTCAAGGCCTGGTCTGCCGGCAGCCAACCGGGAGGGACGGTCAACCCGTTTGCGCTGAAGACCCTGTCCCGGCTGCGCATTCCCACCGACGGCTACCGCAGCAAGGACTGGGACGAATTCGCCGCACCCGGCGCCCCCGCACTCGACTTCGTGTTCACCGTCTGCGACAAGGCCGCTGGCGAAGTGTGCCCGGTGTGGCCGGGCCAGCCGATGACGGCCCACTGGGGCGTCGCCGACCCGGCAGCATTCCAAGGCACGGACGAAGAGAAGACCAAGTTGTTCTGGGACACCGCCGTGATTCTCAAGCGCCGCATCGAACTGATGCTCTCGCTGCCCCTCGCGTCACTGGACAAGATGTCCATCCAGCGCGAGATCAGGGACATCGGAACCCGCTGAGGTTGTCCACGCGCGAGCGCGCCCGCTTGAGCCGTCAAGCCCTGCAAGAGACTTGACTGCGGCACATTTTTCTATAAACTTGGAAACATGGATGAAAAGGCCGCCGTCACCTCTCTCGCCGCCCTGGCCCAGGATGCCCGCCTGCGCGTCTTCCGTGCGCTGGTCGGCGCCGGTCCGGCGGGCATGACGCCCGGGGCGCTGTCGGCGATGCTCGACATCCCGAACTCGACGCTGTCCTTCCATTTGAAGGAGTTGGTGCATGCCGGCCTGGTCAGCGCCGAACGCGAGGGCCGCAACCTGCACTACCGCCCGGCCCTGGCCCGCATGAACGACCTGCTCGCCTACCTCACCGACCACTGCTGCATGGGCCAGCCCTGTGCACCCCGCGGCGCCAAGCGCCGCGCCTCTTGTTGACTGAAGGAAACCCACCATGAAACGCTTCCACGTCCACTTGCATGTCGATGACCTCGCCAAGAGCATCGCGTTCTATTCCCACCTGTTCGCTGCGGAGCCGGCGCGCGTCGAGGGCGACTACGCCAAGTGGATGCTCGACGACCCGCGCCTGAACTTCGCGATCTCGACGCGTGGTGCCAGGCCCGGCATCGACCACCTGGGTTTCCAGACCGACGATGCTGAGGAGTTGGCGGCACTGAAGGCGCGCGCCGAGGCGGCAGACATGACGCTGCTCGACGAAGGCGAGGCCACCTGCTGCTATGCGCGAAGCGAAAAGCACTGGATCACCGACCCCCAGGGCGTCGCCTGGGAGCACTTCCACACGCTCGGCAACATCCCCGTCTTCAGCGAAGGCCTCAAGGTCGAGACGGCCTCGGCCTGCTGCGCGCCGACGACTCGCGGCAAGCCGGTCGGCATTGCCGTCAAGGCATCGACCTCCTGCTGCTGAAGCTGCCATGTCCAATAAGCGCGTGAGCCGACGCGCCTGATCACCGGCCACTGCTGAAGGCACGGTCATATGGGTCTCTTCGAGCGGTTCCTCACCGTCTGGGTGGGCCTGGGCATGCTGGCCGGCGTGGGCCTGGGGCTGGTGATGCCCAACGCCTTCCAGGCCATCGCGGCGCTCGAAGTCGCGCACGTCAACCTGGTGGTAGCCCTGTTCATCTGGGTGATGATCTATCCGATGATGATCCAGATCGACTGGTCGGCGGTGAAGGACGTGCGCCGCCGCCCCGGCGGTCTGGTGCTGACGCTGGTGGTCAACTGGCTGATCAAGCCCTTCACGATGGCGCTGCTGGGCGTGCTGTTCTTCGAGCATGTGTTCGCACCCTGGGTCGACCCGCAATCGGCGCGCGAATACATCGCCGGCATGATCCTGCTGGGCGTGGCGCCGTGCACCGCGATGGTCTTCGTGTGGAGCCAGCTGGTGAAGGGTGATGCCAACTACACGCTGGTGCAGGTGTCGGTGAACGACCTGATCATGGTCTTTGCCTTTGCGCCGATCGCCGCCTTCCTGCTGGGTGTCACCAACATCGTCGTGCCCTGGGAAACGCTCGTGCTGTCGACCGTGCTCTACGTGGTGCTGCCGCTGGGGGCCGGCCTGGCCACGCGCCACGTGCTGACCGCGCGCTCGCCGCGGGCGGTGGGTGACTTCTTTGCGACGCTGAAACCCTGGTCGGTGCTCGGGCTGATCGCCACCGTGGTGCTGCTGTTCGGCTTCCAGGCCGGCACCATCGTGTCTCAGCCGCTGGTCATCGCCATGATCGCGGTACCGTTGGTGCTGCAGAGTTATGGCATCTTCGCCATCGGCTGGGTGGGCGCCAAGCTGCTGAAGTTGCCGCACGACATCGCCGGCCCGGCCTGTCTGATCGGCACCTCCAACTTCTTCGAACTCGCAGTGGCAGTGGCCATCTCGCTGTTCGGGTTGAACTCGGGTGCGGCGCTGGCCACGGTGGTGGGCGTTCTGGTCGAGGTGCCGGTGATGCTGTCGCTGTGCTGGCTGGTCAACCGCAGTGGGGCAGCGCGAGTGCTGGCACCGGCCTGATAGACGGACGGCTCCATCACCACGATGAAGACGAGCGCCCGGGCCCGCGCCGTAGTTCCGCTGGGCCTGGCCCAGACGCTGGCCTGGGCCTCGTCCTACTACCTGCCGGCGATGCTTGCCACGCCGATGGCGCGCGATCTGGGCATCGCCACACCGACGGTCTTCGCTGCCTTCTCGGCGGCGCTGGTGGTGTCGGCCTTCGTCGGCCCCTGGTCGGGCCGGCTCATCGACCGGCACGGTGGCCGGCCAGTGCTGATCGGTACCAGTGTGTTGTTCGCTGCCGGGCTGGCCGCGCTGGGCATGGCCGACAGCACGACGACGCTGTTCGCGGCCTGGGCACTGATGGGCATCGCGATGGGCAGCGGGCTGTACGAGGCCGCATTCGCGGCGCTGGTGCGGCTGTACGGTCAGGGCTCACGCAATGCGATCACCGGCATCACGCTGATGGCGGGCTTTGCCAGTACGGTCGGCTGGCCCTTGTCGGCCTGGCTGGAATCGCACTACGGCTGGCGCGGCACGTGTTTCGCCTGGGCCGGCCTGCACCTGATGGTCGGGCTGCCGCTCAACGCATGGCTGCCTCGTGCCGGTGCGCACCCGGGGCCGCATGCCGATGTGCCCGAGGCCGCGGCCGCCGCGGCGCCGCCGGCTGCCGATGCGGCGCCCGTTACGCGCCGCGCGGCCCGGACCACCGTGCTGCTGGCTTTCGTCTTTGCAGCCACCTGGTTCATCAGCACTGCGATGGCCGCGCACCTGCCGGGCATGATGCAGGCGGCTGGCGCGACGCTCGCCGCCGCCGTGGCCGTGGGCGCGCTGATCGGGCCCGCGCAGGTCGCGGGTCGGCTGCTCGAGTTCGGCCTGCTGCGCCGCGTGCATCCGCTGCTGTCGGCGCGCCTGGCGGCGTTGGCCCACCCGCTGGGGGCCGCGGCGCTGCTGCTCGGCGGGCCGGCGCTGGCACCGCTGTTTGCGGTGCTGCATGGCGCGGGCAATGGCATCCTCACCATTGCCAAGGGCACGCTGCCGCTGGTGCTGTTCGGCCCGCAGGGCTATGGCGCACGCCAGGGCTGGCTGTCGATGCCTGCCCGGGTGATGCAGGCGCTGGCGCCGTTCCTCTTCGGCGTGCTGCTGGATCGCTTCCAGGCCGGCGCGCTGTGGTTCACGGCCGGACTGGGCTTCGCAGCCTTTGTGGCGCTGATGCTGCTGCGCGGCCACAATGCGGCGACTGCACCGCCGCAATCGGTGCTGGCTCGCGACAGCTCCAGATGAGTCCCGGTCCCCGCGCCTTCAGTCCCGACGCTGCCTTTGCCTGCGTCGCTACGGCCTGGCAGGCTCACGAAAGCGAGCTGCGCGCGTTCCTGCGCCGCCGCCTGGCCGATGCCGATGCGGCCGACGATGTACTGCAGGACGTGTTCGTGAAGGCGATGCGTCACGGCCAGGGCTTCTGCAACCTGGACAACCCGCGGGCCTGGCTGTTCCAGGTGGCGCGCACCACGCTGATCGATCGCTCGCGCACCGCTCATCCCGTCGAGTCCTTAGGCGAGGGCGATCAGGAACCGCCCGCGCCGCAAGACGACACGGCACCGGCCGTCGATGCCCTGGCCGGTTGCCTGGAACGGACGCTGGCCGAGCTGGCCGACGAGGACCGCACCATCCTGCAGGCCTGCGACATCGACGGCATGACGCAACGCGCCTTTGCCGAAGCACAGGGCCTGAGCTTGCCGGCCGCCAAATCTCGGCTGTTGCGTGCGCGACAGCGCCTGCGTGATCGCCTCACGACCGTCTGCCGGGTGCACTTCGATCCGGCCGACGGCCGGGTTTGCGGGCATGACGGACGCGCCGGCCCCATGGCGCCGTCGGCCGGATGACGCGCAAGTTCTCGAAGGCATCGCATGGCTTTTGGCAACGGGCGCGCATCCTTTTGCAGGTTTCTTCGTCTTCACTGACAAGAGGCCTATCTATGAACAGTCTGACCCTGTCCCAACGCACGCTGCAGATACCGAGGCAGTACCCGCGAAGCTTTTTGCTCGTGGCGGCCGTGGCTTGGTGGGTGCTGTACCAGTCGCTGACCCCTGCCTCTGAGGCGCTGGTCGCGGCCCTGCCGGTGGACCGTGACAGTCACCTCGGTGGCGCGCTGCAGTTTTTCTTCTACGACACCCCGAAGGTGCTGTTGCTGCTGACCGCGGTGGTGTTCGTGATGGGCATGATCAACTCCTACTTCACGCCCGAGCGCACCCGCGCACTGCTGGCCGGGCGCAGCGAAGGCGTGGCCAACGTGATGGCGGCCAGCCTGGGCATCGTCACCCCCTTCTGCTCCTGCTCGGCGGTACCGCTGTTCATCGGCTTCGTGCAGGCGGGCGTGCCGCTGGGCGTGACCTTTTCGTTCCTGATCTCCGCGCCGATGGTCAACGAGGTCGCGCTGGCGCTGCTCTTCGGCCTGTTCGGCTGGAAGATTGCCGCGCTCTATCTGGGCCTGGGTCTGGCGGTGGCCATCGTCGCCGGCTGGGTCATCGGTCGGCTGAAGATGGAAGCCCACCTGGAAGACTGGGTGCGCGACATGCCCAAGGTGCAGGCCACGGCCGGCGCGGACGGCATGACGCTGGCCGAACGCATCGAAGGCGGCTTTGCCAGCGTGCGCGAGATCGTCGGCAAGGTCTGGCCCTATATCCTGGCCGGCATTGCCATCGGCGCCGGCATCCACGGCTGGGTGCCTCAGGACTTCATGGCCTCGTTCATGGGCAAGGACGCCTGGTGGTCGGTGCCGCTGGCGGTAGTGATCGGCGTGCCGATGTACACCAACGCGGCCGGTATCATCCCCATCGTGCAGGCGCTGCTGGCCAAGGGCGCGGCGCTGGGCACCGTGCTGGCGTTCATGATGAGCGTGATCGCGCTGTCCCTGCCCGAGATGGTCATCCTGCGCAAGGTGCTGAAGATTCGTCTGATCGCCACCTTCGTGGCCGTCGTGGCCGCTGGCATCCTGACCGTCGGCTTCGTCTTCAACGCAGTGCTATGACCGCCGTGCAGAGTTTCGACGCCGTACCCTTCATGCGCCTTAGCAATGCCGCGGTGCTGATGCTGGTCTACGCCTGCCGGACCTTGCTCGAAATCGAGCGCCAGTGATCGTGACCGCCCATCCCCGGCAGACCGTGACGACGACTGCCGCTGCCCTCTCGCCGCTGGAGCAGCTCAATCGCGACTGCTTCTGCTTCAGCCTCGACCGCGATGCGCTCGCGCATGCGCTCGACGCCGAGCTCGGTCAGCCGGGTCTGTCGGCCATGGTTCGCGAGCACTGCCCATCGGTCTTCGCGGCGCAGCCGGTGTTCGTGGCGGCGCCGCAGATGCAACGCATGGCGCAGGTGGTGCGGGCGGTCGAATCGGTGGTGGCGCTGCCGGCCTACCGCGAGCAGGTGCTGGCGAACGCACCGGCGATCGCGCGTGTGGAGCCGCGCGGCGCACAAAGTGTCTTCTTCGGCTACGACTTCCACCTCGACCACGGCCGCCTCGGGCTGATCGAGATCAACACCAACGCCGGCGGCGCGATGCTCAACGCGGTGCTGGCGCGGGCGCAGCGCAGTTGCTGCGCGGCCATGGACGCCATGGTGCCCACGCGGGCGCATGTGGCGGTCTTCGAGCAACGGCTGGTCGACATGTTCCGTCACGAGTGGCGCCTGGCGGGGCACTCGGGTCCGCTGCGCAGCATCGCCATCGTCGACGACGCGCCCGAGCAGCAGTACCTGTACCCGGAGTTCCTGCTCTTCCAGCGTCTGTTCGAGCGCAACGGCCTGCGCGCGGTCATCGGCGACCCGGGTGCGCTGCAGTGGCATGACGGCGCGCTGCGGCATGGCGACCTGGCCATCGACCTGGTCTACAACCGGCTGACCGACTTCTACCTCGAGCAGCCCGGCAGCGCCGCGCTGCGCAATGCCTACGAGCAGCAGGCCGTGGTGCTGACGCCGCATCCGCAGGCACATGCGCTCTACGCCGACAAGCGCCAGCTCGCTTTGTTCAGCGATGCGGCACGGCTGCAGCAGCTGGGCGTGCCCGAAGCCACCCGGCAAGTCTTGCTGGAGAGCGTGCCACACACCGACGTCGTGACCGCCGACGCTGGAGATCGCCTGTGGGCGGCGCGCCGCGGCTTGTTCTTCAAGCCGGTTGCGGGCTACGGCAGCCGTGCTGCCTACCGCGGCGACAAGATCACACGCCGGGTCTGGCAGGAGATCCTGGACGGGGACTACGTGGCCCAGACCATCGTGCCGCCGGGAGAGCGACGAGTCGACGGCGACGACAGCGCCCGGCCGATGAAGTTCGACCTGCGCGCCTACGCCTATGGGGGCGAGGTGCAGTGGGTGGCGGCCCGGCTGTACCAGGGCCAGACCACCAACTTCCGCACCCCCGGCGGCGGCTTTGCACCGGTTTACAGCAGCGTCGATGCCTCGGGCCGCACGCTGCGCCACGTCGATGGCGAGCATGCGTCATACGTGTTCCTGCTCGACGCGCAGGGTGGTGTGCATGCGCTGCCGCACGCGCTGTACGTGGCACTCGTGCGCCACGAGGCCACAGCGCCGATGCTCGCTGGCCGGAGCCTGCGCGTGGCGGACTGGTACGTGCGGCTGCAAGGCGGCGAGCCCGAGAGCGTGGTCAACGAGACCTACGCCGTGGTGCATGTGGATGCGCGGGGCCAGGTCAAGTCGGTGCCCGCGGCGGCCGATGCGCCCTGGCCGACCCTGGCGGAGCGTGAGCGCATGCACGCACTGCTGTTCGACGCGGCCGCATCGGCCGCCTGAGTTTCAACTTCCCAAGGAGATCCCATGGACATCAAGGTACTAGGCACCGGTTGTGTCAACTGCAACAGCACGATCGCGCTGATCGAGCAGGTGGCCAAGGCCAAGGGCGTGAACGTCACGCTGAGCAAGGTCGAAGAACTGCGCGACATCATGGGCTATGGCGTGATGAGCACGCCCGGCGTCGTGGTCGACGGCAAGGTGGTGCATGCCGGCGGCGTGCCCAGCCGCGACAAGATCGAAAAGTGGCTGGCCGCCTGAGGATCATCCGATGAACGATCGAGTCGATCTGCCGCAGGCCCGCGAAGTTTGCCCCACCACCACGCGCCGGCTGATCGGCGAGGGCGCGCTGCTCGTCGACGTGCGTGAACGCTCCGAGGTCGCCCAGGTGGCCTTCGACGTGCCGGACATCGTCGTCATGCCCTTGTCCGAGTTCGAGCAGCGTTTTGCCGAACTGCCGCGCGAGCGCGAACTGGTCATGGTCTGCCAGTCCGGCCCGCGCAGCCTGAAGGCGACCTACTTTCTCATGTACAACGGCTACACCCACGTCTCGAACATGGAAGGCGGCCTGTTCAAGTGGGCGAGCAAGGGCTTCCCGATCAAGGGTGCCCAGGCCGCATCCCCTGCCGCGGTAGGCGACTGCTGCCCGACTTCGGCGGCGTCGTCCTCCTGCTGCGATCCGACGCCAGGCGCCACGGCACAGGCCGGCGGGTGTTGCAGCCCGTCGACGGCGTCCGGCGGCACCTGCTGCTGATCGATGCATTGAGCCATGGTCAAGGTATCGAGCGGCTGGGGCCTCACGCTGATGGGCGGGCTCGCGCTGGCATTGGGCGTGTTGGCGTCAACCGGTTGCGCGCCCGAAACCACCACGACGGCGCCCCCGATTGCAGGCGATGCCGTCCAGCAAGCGATGGGTGCCGGCAAGCCCATGGTGGTCGAGTTCGGCGCCAACGCCTGCGCCGCCTGCCGCGAGATGAAACCCGTTCTGGAGGCGCTGCGTCGCGACCATGGCGATCGCATCAGCGTCGTCGACGTGGACCTGATTGCGCAGAAGCACATGGGTTACCTGCAGCGCTACCGCATCCAGCTCATGCCCACGCAGGTGTTCTTCGATGCCCGAGGGCGCGAGACGAGCCGCCACCTGGGCAAGATCTCGGCCGACGAGATCCTCGCTCGACTGCAAGCGGGTGCACGATGACCGGCGCGGAAGGCCTGGCGGCTGCGTTCGTCGGCGGTGTCCTGAGCTCGGCGTCGCCCTGCGTGCTGGCCGCCGTGCCGGTGGCCGTGGGCTACGTGGGTGGGCAGGCGACCTCGCCGCACCGCGCCTGGGCCTTGGCGCTGGCCTTCGTGGCCGGCATGAATGGCGCACTGCTGGCGATGGGCCTGCTGGCCGCCCGGCTCGGTCTGCTGCTCGGTGCCTTGCCGGGCCCCTGGTCGGTGGCGGTGGGGCTGCTCGTGATGGCCGCCGCGGTCTGGCTGTGGCGTTCGCAGGCCACCGCCTGCGGCTTCCGCTTGCCGGCGGTGGTGGAACAGCGCTTGGCACGCTCCGGCCTGTGGGGCGCGCTGGTGCTGGGGGCGCTGATCGGCACGGTGATGAGCCCCTGCGCCACGCCGGCGCTGGCCGCGGCCCTGGCCCTGGCGAGTTCGGGCGCCACCTTCGGGGCGTCGATGTGGTGGGGTGCAGCTTTGCTGCTGGCCTATGGCATCGGGCACAGCGCGCTGCTCTTGGTGGCGGGCGCCATGCCCGGTGCGGCCACGACGATGGCGCGGCGCTTCGATGCCGTGCAGGCCTGGTTGCCGGGGCGACGCAGCTTTGCCGCCCTGCTGGCTTTGGCAGGCTTGTGGTGGGTGTTACAAGGCCTGGGGTTCGGCGGTTGAATCCAACAACGCAAGAGGTGCCAGGCATGAGCAGTTCGACGCCCTCGAAGATGGAGTTTGACGTGGTCTCGGTGCGCCTAAGCGCACAGGCCAGCGAAGCGCGCTGCAAGGACGCCTTGATCACCCTGGACACCGACATGGCCGGCAACCGGCAGGCCTTCAATCCTGCCGAGTTGCTGCTTGCTGCGTTGTCGGCGTGCATGATCAAGGGCATCGAGCGCGTCACGCCAATCCTCAAGTTCGAGCTTCGCGGCGTGAAGGTCAGAGTCCACGGTGTGCGCCAGGACGTGCCGCCGCGGCTGGAGTCCATCCGCTACGAAATCATCGTCGATACCGACGAACCCGAGCGGCGGCTGGACCTGCTGCACGAGAACGTGCGCAAGTTCGGTACCGTCTTCAACACGGTCTCGCCAGGTACGGAACTCACTGGCGTGCTGCGCCGAAAGAGCGAGTCCCCGTGAGCGGCAGCCATGCACACGCCCACAGCGTCCCCCCCGCGAACTTCAACGCGGCCTTCGGCATCGGCATCGGCCTGAATATCGCCTTCGTCGCCATCGAAGCCTTCTATGGCTGGAAGATCGACTCGCTGGCACTGCTGGCCGACGCCGGCCACAACCTGAGCGACGTCATCGGCCTGGTGCTGGCCTGGGGCGGCGCACTGGCCGGCAAGCTGCGCCCCGATGCGCGCCACACCTACGGCTGGAAGCGCGCCAGCATCCTGGCGGCCTTCATGAACGCGCTGCTGCTGCTGGTGGCCATGGGCTCGCTGGCCTGGGAAGCGCTGCACCGGCTGCAGTCACCGCAGGCCGTCGAAGGCGTGACCATCATGGTCGTGGCCGGCATCGGCATTGTCGTCAACACCGCCACCGCGCTGCTGTTCATGCGCGGCCGCGACAGCGACCTCAACATCCGTGGCGCCTTCCTGCACATGGCCGCCGACGCGCTGGTCTCGGCCGGCGTGGTGGTGGCCGGCGGCCTGGCGCTCGTGTTCGGCTGGACCTGGCTCGACCCGGTGGTCAGCCTGGTCATCGCTGCGATCATCGTCGCCGGCACCTGGAGCCTGTTCAGGCAATCGCTGCACCTGCTGTTCGACGGTGTCCCGGAAAGCGTCGACCTGCACGCGGTGCAGGCCCTGCTCGAGGCGTTGCCGGGCGTGGCGCAGGTGCACGACCTGCATGTCTGGGCCATGGGCACCTCGGAGATCGCGATGACCGCGCACCTGGTGATGCCCGAGGGCGGAGGCGACGACGCGTTCCTGAAGCATGCCACCGACGAACTGCATGAGCACTTCGAGATCCGCCATGTCACGCTCCAGGTGGTGCGCGAGGCGTTCTGCAACGGGTGTGCGGCGCTGCCACCTCATGTGTGAACTGCTGGCACTGTCCAGTTCGCAGCCGGTTCGACTGAACTTTTCGCTGCGAACCCTGGCAGCGCGCGGCGGAGCGACGGGCCGCTCGCATGACGGCTGGGGCGTCGCGTTCTACCAGGGGCACGACGTGGCGCTGTTTCGCGAACCGGGCGCAGCCGCGGACAGCGCTTTGGTGCGTTATCTCGAATCGAACGGGCCGGCCACGGAACTGGCGATCTCGCACATCCGCCACGCCACTCAGGGTGAGCTGTCGCTGGCGAACACCCAACCCTTTGTGCGCGAGCTGGGTGGCCGAAGACATGTGTTCGCCCACAACGGCAACCTGCCGGGCATTTACCGAAGCGCGGCGCTGGCGCTCGATCGCTATCGTCCGGTCGGGCAGACCGATTCGGAGCATGCCTTCTGCGCGCTGCTGTCGCGATTGAGCCCGCTGTGGCAGGCGCATAGCCCGCCGACGCTGGATCTCCGCCTGTCGGTGCTGAGCAAGTTCGCGCACGAGTTGCGTGCGCTCGGGCCGGCCAACTTCCTCTATGCCGACGGCGACGCAATTTTTGCGCACGGCCATCGGCGGCTGCAAATCACCGGTCGTGCGGAGCCGCCGGGGCTGTGGAAACTGCAGCGACTCTGCCCAACGGCCGATGCCGCGCCAGAACACTGTGGTGGTGCATCCATCGCCCAGGCAGGGCAGACGGTGGTCTGTGTTGCCAGCGTGCCGCTCACGCAAGACGCCTGGCAGCCGTTGGCTGATGGCGAACTGGTGTCGGTGCGCGCAGGCGCGTTGCTCGCTCGCCGGCCGGCGACGGCAGCATGAAGTCGGGCGATAGACGCAGCGATGCTGCTTCGGACTTGAGCGCTATCAATGTTCGAGGCTTGCCGCTCTGTTCCCATCGCCAAACAGCGTCGCACGTGCTCTGACGACAGGATTCCGTGGACACATTTCTGCATTTGATGAACGGCGGTGCCGGCAATCTGGCGGCCTACCTGGCCGCCCATGTGTTGCTGTGCCTGGTGCCGGCTTTCTTCATCGCTGGTGCGATGGCCGCGCTGATCCCCAAGCCGAGCATCACGCGCTGGCTCGGCCGCAACGCGCCGTACAGGGTGTCCTACCCGGCGGCAGCGGCCGCGGGTTCACTGCTGGCGGTGTGCTCCTGCACCATCGTGCCGCTGTTCGCCGGCATCTACAAGAAGGGCGCCGGCCTGGGGCCGGCGATCACCTTCCTGTTCTTTGCACCCGCCGGCAACATCCTCGCGCTGGCCTACACCGGCAGCATTCTGGGGGCGGAGTTCGCCTTCGCCCGTTTCGCGCTCAGCCTGTTCTTCGGCATCGGCATCGGGCTGATGATGGCCGTGCTGTTCTGGCGCGATGACGCCAGCCACGACGCGCAGACCGACACCTTGTTTGCCGAGCAGGCCGACATTGGCGCACCGGCCATCGGCGTACTGCTGTCGCTGATTGCCGTGCTGATCGCCGGCACGCTGAAGTTGTGGCCATTGACCGCCACGCTCGGCACGGTGACCTTGCCGTTGCCCTGGGCCGAGGCGTGGCAGGCGACGCTGTTCGCGTGGGTGCCTTTCGACGCGGCCAAGGGCGAAGAGGGTGTCAGCCTGCAGGGCTCACTGTTGATCCTGTTGCTGGTACTGATCGGGCTGTCTGCCTGGAAGGGCCTGGAGAACATCGTCGAAGGTGCCAACCGCTGGACTTGGGTGGCATTGGGTCTGGCGGCCGCGACGCTTCTCGTGGCGGCGATGCGGCTGACGCCGGGTCCTGCGGGTCTGGAGCTTGCGCTCACGGGCCGCGTACTGGCCGTCGGATTGGCCATGGCTGCGGTGCTGCACTATGCGCGGCGGCTCGATGCCGACGCTTGGCGCGCGTGGCTGTGGGAGGCCTGGCGTTTCGTCAAGCAGATTTTCGTGCTGCTGGTGGTGGGCGTGTTCGTGGTGGGCATCATTCGCCAACTGATCCAGCCCGAATGGATCCAGAACCTGGCCGGCCGCAATGATTTGCTGGCCAATGCGGTGGCCGTCGTCTTCGGTGTGTTCATGTACTTCCCGACCTTGGTGGAGGTGCCGGTGGCGCACATGTTCCTCGACCTGGGCATGCACCGCGGGCCCCTGCTGGCCTATCTTATGGCCGACCCCGAGCTGAGCCTTCAAAGCATCCTGATGGTGGCCGCCGTCATCGGCCGGCCCAAGACCTTCACCTACGTCGCCCTGGTGGCGCTGTTCAGCGTCGTGGCCGGTCTGGCCTATGGCGCCTGGGTGGACGGCGTGGACAAGGCATGGATCGTGGGCGGGCTGGGCGCCTTCGTCGGCGCGCTGGTACTCGCGCTGAGCTGGCTGCTGAGGCACCGCGCGATACCAGCGCGGGTTTGAAGACTTTCGACAAGGAGAGAACGGATGAAGACCATCAAAATCCTCGGCTCCGGTTGCGCCAACTGCAAGAAGCTGGAGGCGGTGGCGCGCGAAGCTGCGACCAGTGCGGGCGTCGAGGCCGAATTCGTCAAGGTCACCGACATGAAGGCCATCATGGCCTACGACCTGCTGTCCACACCGGGGCTCGTCATCGACGACAAGCTCGTCAGCAGCGGCCGCATTCCGACGCAGGCCGAGGTCCGGCAGTGGCTGGCAGTCTGATTCGGAGCAGGCAAATCGAAACGCATTGCCCATAAGGTTGAGCATGTACAAGACCGCCGTGCTCGCACTCGACCTCTCGCCGGCCGCCGAGCCCTTGCTCGAGTGCGCCGCCGAGTTGCGGCGCTGGGGCGTGGGCCGACTCGTCATCACGCATGTGGTCCGCGTCGGATATGACCAGGAACCTGGCG
Organism: uncultured Pseudomonadota bacterium; assembly: GCA_963758955.1. Taxonomy (GTDB): domain Bacteria; phylum Pseudomonadota; class Gammaproteobacteria; order Burkholderiales; family Burkholderiaceae_C; genus Rubrivivax. The sequence continues at coordinate 1,303,070 of CAVWXO010000021.1, read as the reverse complement.
ACCGGGCGCTTCAAGACATCAGGCAATGGCTGGAGGGCCGGGCAACTCGTCTGCACAGCCCCGATCTGCGCGTCGAGGTCCTGGTTCAGGCTGCCGGTTCGCCGTCGCAGGGGATCTTCGAGGTCAGCCATGAAGCCAAGGCGGACCTGATCGTCCTGGGCTCGCGCAGCCACAACCTGGCCAGTCGTCTCTTCCTAGGCAGCGTCGCGCGCGACATGGTGCGCAAGACCACGCTGCCGCTGCTGCTGGAGTGGCTCGAGCCCGTCAGTCATGGCGCCGTGCAAGGCTGCGCCGCGGTTTGTGTGGATACGCTGCGCCATGTCCTCCTGGCCACCGATTTGTCGATGCATGCCGGTGCGGCCGAGCATGCCACCATTGCATTGGCCGCCCAGGCACGGCAGGTCGATTGCCTGACCGTGCTGACACCGCAGGCTGTTGACGCCACGCCGGCACTACCGCTGATGGCCCGTGCGGCACTGGGCGCTTTGGTCGCACGCATCGATGCGGCGGGAAGCCACGGCGAAGCCTTGGTGCTGGACGGCGACCCGCACGAGGTGATTGCCCGCGCAGCACAGGAGCGCGATTGTTCTCTCATCGTTTGCGGCAAACATGGCCAACATTGGGTGCAGAGCATGGTGATCGGCAGCACCGCATTGCGCCTTTGCGAGATGGCAGGGCGCCCTGTTCTGCTGGTGCCGTTGCCGCAGACACCGTGACCGCACACCGGTGAAATCAGCACCCACCACGGCCAAATCGCGGCCATCGATCCACCCTAAGGAGATGAATCATGACCATCCGACAAATCGTTCTTTGCCACCCCGTCCGCACCGCCATCGGCACCTATGGCGGCAGCCTCAAGGACATGCCCGCGCCAGAGCTGGGCGGCGCCGCGATCCGCGAGACGTTGAAGCGCTCCGGCCTCGCGGCCGACAAGATCGAGACCCTGGTGATGGGCAACGTCATCCAGGCCGGCGTGAAGATGAACCCGGCGCGCCAGGCCGGCATCGCCGCCGGGCTTCCGGTGCAGGTGCCGGCGCTGAGCGTGAACCGCGTCTGCGGCTCGGGCGCACAGGGCGTGGCCAGCGCCGCGCTGGAAATCTGGGCCGGCATGATCGACGTTGCCATCGCCGGCGGCATGGAGAACATGGACCGCGCGCCCTACCTTCTGCCGCAAGGGCGCTGGGGCGTACGCATGGGTGACGTGACGATGTTCGACAGCATGCTGTACGACGGCCTGAACGACGCCTTCAGCGGCAAGCATTCGGGCTGGCACACCGAAGACCTGGTGCTCAAGAACGGCATCAGCCGCGAAGACCAGGACCGCTGGGCGCTGCGCTCGCAGCAGCGCTTCAGCGCGGCGCAGGCGGCAGGAAAGTTCGAGGCCGAGATTGCGGCGGTCGAGGTGCCCGGGCGCAAGGGCCCGACCGTGTTCAACAAGGACGAGCACAACCGGCCCGAGACCACGGCCGAGTCACTGGCCAAGCTCAAGCCCGCGTTCCGCAAGGAGGGCACGATCACCGCCGGCAATGCGCCAGGGTTGAACTCCGCCGGCGCGGCGATGGTGGTGTCGCACTCCGCCTGGGCCGAGAAGAACGGACTGGTGCCGATGGCGCGGCTGGTGAGCTACGGCGTCGGTGCCGTCGAGCCCGGCTTCTTCGGCCTGGGCCCGGTGCCGGCTGTGCGCCAGGCGCTGGCGCGTGCCGGCTGGGCGGTGAAGGATGTCGACCGCGTCGAGATCAACGAGGCCTTCGCCGCGATCGCACTGGCCTGCTTGCGCGAGATCGGCTTTGCCGAGGACATCGTCAATGTCGAGGGCGGCGCGATCGCCCACGGCCACCCCATCGGCGCCAGCGGCGCGGTGCTGGCCACGCGGCTGATGCACTCGATGAAGCGCGACGGCTGCAAGCGCGGCATCGTCACACTGTGCATCGGCGGCGGCCAGGGCATTGCGCTGGCGATCGAGATGCTGTGAACCAGCGTCGCCAGCAGGCGCTTGAATAAGACCCTGGGCATCGGGTCTGCGGCGGCGACTTCGCGGCGCCAGCCACACGCTTCAAGGCGTTGGCACCGCCTGCGGCTCGCGCTGGCGGGCCTGTGCCTGGGCGTGCTCGGCGCATGCGCGACGCCGCCTTTCGAGCCAGGCGATCGCGCAGCGACCCAGGCCAACGATCAACCCGCGAGCACCCTGCTGGCGCAGCGCCTGGCCCCAGGGCCCGACGCCGGCGCGATGGACTCGAACCTGCGGCTGCTGGTCAGCGGCCTGGAGGCCTTTGCCGCACGCGCCGCGCTGGCCGAGATGGCCGCACACACGCTCGACCTGCAATACCACCTGATCAGCCACGACGATGCCGCCACGCTGCTGCTGCAGCGGCTGCTGCGCGCCGCGCAGCGCGGCGTGCGCGTGCGCATCCTGGTCGACGACATCGACGCCGCGCTGCCCGAGTCCGACCTGGCCGCACTGGCCGCACACCCGCGGGTCGAGGTGCGCTTGTTCAACCCCTTCCGCTCCCGAGGCGAGGTCTCGCGCCTGCTGGAGCTGCTGGGCAACTCCCAGCGGCTGAACCGGCGCATGCACAACAAGCTGTGGATCGCCGACAACGCGGCCGCGGTGATCGGCGGGCGCAACCTCGGTGCGGCGTACTTCGACACCTCGCCGGACGAGGGCTTTGCCGATCTCGACCTGTTGGTCGCGGGCCCGGCGGTGCGCGAGGCCTCGGCGAGCTTCGACAGCTACTGGAACAGCGGCTGGGCGGTACCGCTGGAGCAAGTAGTTCGGGCGCCGGCCGACGCTGATGCGGTGCTGCGCGAGCTCGACGCTCGCGCCACCGCCTATCTGGCCGGTGCCTATGGTCGCGCCTTGCGCGACACCGAGTTCGGCCGCAAGTTGCGCTATGGGCCGCTGCCGATGACCACGGTGCCGGCGCGCATCCTCGCCGACCCGCCAGTCGAACAGACCACCGCCGATGATGTCGATCGGCGCGATGCAGCGGCCGCCAACACAGCGGACGGCCTCGGCAACCCGCGCACCATCTTCCAGGCGCTGCGCGCAGCGGTCAACGCGGCGCAGCATGAGGTGATCATGCTCACCCCCTACCTGGTGCCCAGCGATCGCAGCCTGGCGGTGCTGTGCGCGCTGACCGGGCGAGGTGTGGCGGTGCGCGTGCTGACCAATTCGCTCGCCTCCACCGACGTGCCTGCGGTGCACGCTGCCTACGCCCGTTACCGGCCGCGCATGCTGGCCTGCGGCATCGAGTTGTTCGAGATGCGCCCGGCCAGCGCAGCCGACGCCGGCCAGCGACGGCGGCTGTCTTCCGGCGGCAGCCTGCACGCCAAGGCCATCATCATCGATCGGCACTGGATCCTGATGGGTTCGATGAACATCGACCCGCGCTCGCGCCTGCTGAACACCGAGGTGGTGTTGCAGACGGACAGCCCGGCCATCGGTGACCAGCTGGGCCGGCTGTTCGACGAATCGACCGCGCCCGACCAGGTTTGGCAGGTACTGCTGGCGCAGCCCGACGATGCCAAGTCTGCATTGGTCTGGCAGGGGCAGGTCGGCGGGCAGCTTGTCACCAAGACCGATGAGCCCGGAGCCAGCCTCTGGCGCCAGTGGTCGTCGACGCTGCTGGGGCTGCTGATCGACGAGGAGCTGCTGTGAACTTGCAGGGCTGGGCCAAGCTGAGCGCGAAAGAGCTGCGTCGATCTTGCAAAGACGCCCCAAATCTTTCTAGAAGCGCCATCCTGGTAGCTCCAGCAGCAACGACCCGCAAGGCGTCAGCTCGCGCCGAACTGTCCCCGCGCGCCGCAGGCGCCTCACCCAGACACACAGCGCACCTCATTTACGGCGTCTCGGAACCGATTCATTGACACGGGTCAGGAACGACCTGCGCTTAAAGGCGCAGACTTTTCAGCGAGCCGTTTGCATCGCAATCGCGAACGAGTTGGAGGGTTTCTGATGCGTTTGACCTCGAAGATGGATGGGCACTTTCGTGCTGCCGTGATATCTGGTATAGCAGTCCTGTTCTCGGCAGCAGCGACGGCCCAGGCCGTGGATGCCGATGCGGCCAAGGCGTTGATCAAGGAGAACGAATGCTCCAAGTGCCACGCCGTGGACAAGGAGAAGAAGGGTCCGTCCTACAAGAAGATCGCGGCCAAGTACAAGGGCAAGCCCGATGGCGAGGAAAAGGCCATCAAGAACATGACCACCGGGCCGAAGGTCAAGCTCGACGACGGCACCGAGGAAGAACACAAGGTCATCGATACCAAGGATCAAGCTGCGATCAAGAACGTCGCGAGGTGGATCCTGTCGCAGTAAGCGGCGCTCTGGCCCAGTGGGCACCGTGACGGATATGCACATCATGGCCACGCTTCGACGGGCCTCGACACGTTGGATTCTGGGCCTGCTGCTGTGCCTGGCAGCGCTGGCGCCAAACACCGCGGCGGCCGCGCCGAAGCCTGAACTCGACAATGCAGGCTGTCTGCGCTGCCACGACGGCAAGACGCACAAGCTGAAGGTCGAGGCTGCGGACGGCAAGTCGCGTGCGCTGCTGGCCGTGTCGCCCGACCAGTATGGGCAGAGCGTGCACGGCACGATGCAGTGCGTGGCCTGCCACACCGGCATCACCGACAACCCGCCCGCCGGTCAGGGCCACCAGCGTGGCGCCGGCCTGCCTGCAAAGAGCCAAGGCTGTGCCGAGTGCCACCAGGCCTTGTGGGACATGGCCAAGAAGGACAACACCGCGTCCTCGAAGCCGGGTCTGGGCGGTGTCGTCGACAACATCGAGGCCTACCGCAAGTCCTTCCATGCCCGTGCCAGCAAGGACGAGCCGGACAAGGTCAACGCCACCTGCGACAACTGCCACGACACGCACAGCTTCAGGGTGCCGCCGAAGGACAGCCCGGCCCATGCGCAGTGGCGCCTGGACAGCTCGGCCCTGTGCGGCGAGAACTGCCACAGCGATGCGCTCGATGACTACACGGCCTCGGTGCACGGCAAGGAAGCCCTCGACAAGGGCAACGCAAAGTCGGCGGTCTGCTTCGATTGCCACAACGCGCATGCCGTGGGCAACACCTCCGCCGCGCCCTTCAAGCTGGCCATCACGGCCAGTTGCGGCGACTGCCACACCGACGAATACCAGTCCTACAAGGCCACCTACCACGGCCAGGTCAACACGCTCGGCTATGGCTACACCGCCAAGTGCTACGACTGCCATGGCAGCCACGGCATCCGTGCGATCGATGACCCGAAGTCGAAGGTGCATGCCAACCACCGGTTGAAGACCTGCCAGACCTGCCACAGCGGCAAGAAGGACCTGGCGCTGGCCACCGCGGGCTTCGCCAGCTTCCAGCCCCACGGACGCACCGACGACTTCGCGCGCTACCCGCAAATCTGGCTGGGGCACAAGCTGATGGTCGGCTTGCTGCTGGGCACCTTCGGCTTCTTCTGGGCGCACACGGCGCTGTGGTTCTACCGCGAACACAAAGACCGGCAGCTCGGCACGCTGCGCCCGCATGTCCGGCCCGAGGCGCTGCCCGCCGCAGCCACCCGCACGCACGTGCGCCGCTTCAGCGCCGGCTGGCGACTGGCGCACCTGGTGTTCGCGCTGAGCCTGATGCTGCTGACGCTGACCGGCATGCCGCTGTTCTACCCCGACGCCGCCTGGGCGCCCTGGGTGATGCAGACGCTGGGCGGGCCCAAGGTGGCAGGGCAGATCCACCGCGTCAGCGCGGTCGTGCTCGGCATCGTGTTCTTCGGCCACCTCGTCGTCATGGTCCTCGGTGTGTGGCGGCGGCGCCGGACCTTCCGCTGGCTGGGGCCGGACTCATTGATTCCCAACCTGCAGGACATGAAGGACATCGTGGCGATGTTCAAGTGGTTCGTTGGCAAGGGGCCGCGGCCGGTGTTCGAGCGCTGGACCTATTGGGAGAAGTTCGACTACTGGGCGCCGTTCTGGGGCATCGCCATCATCGGTGCCAGCGGTTTGATCCTGTGGCTGCCGACGGTGGCCGGTGCCTATCTGCCCGGCTGGGTCTTCAACGTGGCGGCCATCTTCCACGGCGAGGAGGCCTTCCTCGCGGTAGTGTTCCTGTTCACCGTGCACTTCTTCAACAACCACTTCCGGCCCGACAAGTTCCCGATCGAGACGGTGATGTTCACCGGATCGATGAGTCTGGAGCATTTCAAGCGCGAGCACACGCTGCAATACCAGCGGATGTTGGCCAGCGGCGAGCTTCAGAAGTACCTGGTCGATGCGCCGTCGGCGCCGATGAGCCTGGGCTCCAAGCTGCTCGGCTTCGCGCTCATCGCCTTCGGCCTGGTGCTGCTGGCCGGCGTGGCGATCGGCTTATTCAGCGGCGCCTGAACCAGGCGGTCAGTCCGACAGCGAACGGGCGCGTCGGCGCTTCACGAAGACATCGGTCAGCACTGCGAGCTCGCGATAGAAGTCAGTCTGTGCCCCGGCCGCCATGGCGGCAGTGAAGCGCCCACACCAGGCCCCCAGATGCTCGCTGAGGAAGCGGCGCTCCAGTTGCAGCCACTTGGCCATTGCGGCCTGGTCCGCAGCGCGCTGCGCGTGGTTCTGCCTGAAGGCCAACAGGTACAGGAACTCCAGCTCCACCGCCACGTGGTCCGGCAAGTCGTGGAAGTTCTCGTCGATGTCGAAGCCGCCTTGCGCGTAGAGCTCCAGCACCTGCTGGGTCGAGTCCTGCATCAGCGTGGTCTCGCCGCTCAGCCAGAACGAGCCATAGGGCTTGGCCAGCGGCTGCACCGGACCGAGGAACAGGCGCGTGTAGTCGATCAACAGCTCCTGCAGCGAATCCTTCGCGAAGGATTCGCCGAGCCGTCGCGTGCGGGCCGCCAGCTCGGCGTCCAGCAACCCGGCGGCCGCCTGCATCGATTCGAACAGCCGCACCTCGTTGAACAACTCGGCCGGCTCGTAGTAGCAAGCCGCAAGGAAGCGGCAGAAGTCCTCGCGCGCCGCGGCCTGCAGCTCAGGTGCGGACACTGTACTTGCCGACGTAATGCACGTTCGGCTTGGTGCCGGCTTCTTCCTTCAGGCGGAAGGACTTCTGGGTCTTGAGAACCTGTGAGATCTGGCTGTTCGGGTCGTCCTGGTCGCCGAAGATGCGTGCCTTCGACGGGCATACCTCGACACAGGCCGGCTGCAGCCCATTGAGTACGCGTTGGTAGCAGAAGGTGCACTTCTCGATCACGTCATCGCTGCGGATCGGCTGCGTATCGCTACCCTTCCACTGCGACATCGCCGGAATCCGGGCACCGGCGCGCGCCGCCGTTTCCGCGCCGGAGGCCGTGCAGCCCGGGATGGCCGATGCCTTGTCGGCCCAGAAGGGCTGCGGCTCCTCGTCCATGGCGTTCAGGCTGATGACGCTGTAGCTGTCGCCTTCCCGGCTCGACGCGTCGAGCTGCGGGTGGCTGTAGGGGCACTTCTTCTGGCAGTCGCCGCAGCCCACGCACAGCTCGGGGTCGTGCAGCGTGATGCCCTCGGGCGTCTTGAACAGGGCCTTGTACGGCTTGCCGGGGCCGGCTTTCTTTGGGTTGCCGGGGCAGACCTTGATGCACGGCGCGTCCGAGCAGTGGTTGCACAGCACCGGGATGACGGTGAAGGTCGCATTCGGGAACGTGCCTTCGGTGTGCATCACGAAGTCGGCCCAGTTGAAGCTCTGCTTGTTGCCGCGCGTGCGCGTGTTGTTCTCGGCCTTGCAGGCGAAGGCGCAGGCGCCGCAACCGACGCACCGGCCGAGGTCGATGACCATTCCCAGTCTTGTCATGAATTGCTCCTGTGGGGTGTGGGCTCTCAGGCCTTCTGGATGCGCACACCCGTGAAGCCGCCGTTGCGCGCCGTGGCGCCGCTCAGGCGGTCGTAGTCATCCACGAGGATCTCGTTGTTGTTCGCCCCCAGCGGCACCGCGGTGGCGAAGCTCTTTGCGGCCACCCGGCCGTAGGCCCAGTGCCCCTGGCCGTAGCACTTGGCCACCGTGCCGGGCCGTACACCTTCCCACAGCTTGAGCTGGGTGACCATCGAGCCGGCGACGGAGCTGATGCGCACCGTGTCACCGCTCTTCAGGCCCAGCCGGGCGCCGTCCTTCGGGTTCATCTTGATCACGTCGCCCCAGGACACGTCGCCTGGATCGACCTTCTTGAACTCCTGATACCAGGGCAGGTTGGCGGAGCGGCCTTCGCGGTTGAGCCGCGACTTGTAGTCGATGAAGGCGAAGGGGTACTCCTGCACGCTGCCGTGCCGCTTGGGCGCCTCGTAGTGCGGCACGAAGGCGCGCTCGCCGCGCGCCAGATAGCCGCTGACGGCCAGGATCTCGTCGGGCGTGGTCTCGAACTTCGTCGCGTGCGCCACCAGCCCCTTCTTCAGCGTTTCGCTGTAGAACTCGAACTTCTTGGTGGCGGTGGCGAACTTGCCGCCCCAGCCCTTCTTCAGCGTGTACTTCGGGCCGCTGAACATGCCACGCTTGCGGAACTCGGCCCAGCCGGCGACCGGCGCGTCGCCCTTCAGCGGCTCCTTGGCCATCCAGATCGGCGCGCTCGTCATCTTCGCGGCGATCTCGGCGAACTCCAGCGCCGTGGTGGGCGCCTTGCCGGTTTCCGGGTCCTTGAACTCCTTCGAGTAGTAGTCGAAGAGATTCGGGAAGCCCTTGGCCTTGAGCTTCTCGGCCAGCAACCACACCACCTCGGTCTCTTCCTGCTTCACGTCCCACAGTCGCCGCACGGCACCCTGCTGCAGCGACGCATAGGCATAGCCGTTGCCCATGTTGTTGACGATCGACCATCCCTCGGCCGAGTTGAAGGTCGAGGGCAGCACGATGTCGGCGAACTGCGTCATCTCCGAAGGGTTGGTCACCAGGTGCACGAAGAAGGGCACCTTGGCCATTGCCCGGTCCCAGCGCTCCGCGCCTGTGCAGGAGAAATTGAAGTTGGACCACGAGGAGATGAACATCTTCACCGCGCCCGGGTCCTTGAGCATGCCGTTGGCCACGTTGTTGGTGACCACGCCGCTGCCGGGCACGGCGTTCATCATCGCCGGCATGTCCTTGGCGCCTCGGCCGTCGAGCTTCTTGCCCTTTCCCGTAGCCTTGGCCAGTTCATCGACATAGGCGTCCGCCTTCGGGAACGGCGCCAGCGGCGGCCCGCTGGGGCTCTGCCAGACGCCGCCCTCGACATCGATCGAACCGAGCAGGCCGTTCAGCGCATGCACCGCCATCGCTGCGTAAGTGCCGCGCGGATTCATGGCCACGCCCGGGCCCATCCAGACCACCGTCTTCGGCGCGGCCTTGCCCATGGCGCGGGCCACGCGCACGATCTGCGCGGCAGGGATCAGCGTTTCTTTCTCAGCCCAGGCCGGCGAGCTGTCCTTCAGCTCCAGGTTCCACCAGCGCACCAGGCCGAAGCTCTCCTTTTCGGCAAAGACCGCCTCGTCCAGCGCCTGCCCGGCGACGAACAGGTTCCTGCCGTCTTTGAAATCGCCGACGAACTCGCGGTTCCACAGGCCTTCGGTGAGCAGCACGTGAGCGATCGCGCTGGCCAGTGCGCCATCGGTGCCGGGGCTGACGGGCATCCATTCATGCGCCTTGGCCGCCACGTTGGACAGGCGCGGATCGATGGCGATGACCTTGCCGCGCGCCACGATCTCGTGGAAGCGCACGATGGTATTGGGCACCATGCGGTTGGAGGCCAGCGGGTCGGTGCCCCACAGCACCAGGCAGTTGGTCTTCTCCAGGTCGTAGTCGCGGTAGCCGAAGAAGCCCTGCGTCAGGCCGGGGCCCATCTTCTCGGCTTCTGCGCAGATGGCGCTGTGCGAGAAGTAGTTCGGCGTGCCGAACACCTTGGGCAGGGTGCCGTAAAGCAGATCGGTCGAGGTCGGCGAATAGCGACCGCGCATATACAGCAGCTTCTGCGGCTCGCCGGCCTCGCGCAACTCCATCATCTTGTCGGCGACGATGTCCAGCGCCTCGTCCCAGCTGATGGGCACGAACCTCGGATCGATGCCGCGCCCCTTGGCTGCATTTGTGCGCTTCATCGGCGTCTTGATGCGATCGGGGTCGTACACCTGCTGCGGGATCAGGTGGCCGCGCGGGCAGACATAGCCGTGGTTCGTCTTGCTCAATGGGTTGCCGCGCACGCGTACCGCGCGGCCACCTTCCACGAAGATCTGCACCGCGCACCACTGGGTGCAGCCCTGGCAGGTGCTGGCCACCCATTCCCCGGGCGCCGGGCTGCTGGGGCCGGCCTTGCGCGGGACGAAGGCGCTGGTCAGCGGCTCGGGTGTGGTTGCGCAGCCTGTCGAGAACCAGGCCGCCGAAGCGCCCGTTGCCATGATGAAGGTTCTTCTTGTCAGCCTCATGACCTGCTCCTGAATGAAGGGCCTTGCCCTTCCTCGACAGGAAGACTGTGCCCCCCCCCAGAACGAAGCTTCTTGACCTGGCACAAGCATGTTGGGGGTTTGCCGGTGCACCACATCCGTCTCTTGATGAAACAGGGGTTGGGGTCGGAACGTGACAGCCGACGCACCGCTCGCGTCACTGCAGACACGCGGTATCGGTAATCATTCGACCTCATGAAAATCTTCGGCATCGCCGGTCACTCGGGCATGGGCAAGACGACGCTGCTCGAGCGCCTGATCCCGGAAATCGCTTTGCGTGGCATGGTGGTCTCGCTGATCAAGCACAGCCACAAGGACATCGACATCGATCGACCAGGAAAGGATTCCTACCGCCTCCGCGAATCAGGCTGCAAGGAAGTGCTGCTCCTGGGCAACGAGCGCTGGGCGCTGATGCATGAATTGCGCGGCGCCGCGGAGCCGGAACTGGATCAATTGCTGCCCCGTATGCAGCGTTGCGATCTTGTGTTGATCGAAGGCTTCAAGGCAGGCGGCTTTCCAAAGCTGGAAGTCTGGCGTGCCGCGCTGGCCAAGCCGCCGCTTTGGCCTGGTGTGCAGGACATCGTCGCCATTGCCGGCGACACTCCGACGTCATCGCCAGGCCTCGTGCGGTTCGATCTTTCGGATGTCAAGTCGATTGCGGCATTCGTGCTTGCGAATGCTTCGGCGATGAAATACGTACCGCCCGACCGCAACCGACCTTGATTCGCCATATGGGTCGAATCGACTCGGACACTGCGACTGCAACGGGCCGAGGGTTGATCTGCGAAGGGCGCGTACAGCCCGAAGGGCCGTCTGGTGGCCAGCGCAACGGACGACAGTGGCGGCGACGACATGGCCGCGATCTCACTTGCAGTTGTTGTGGAGCTTCCACTTCTCTTCGTGGCCGATGGCCTTGGCGAATTCGGGCACCTTGCAGCGTTCGGATTCGGCCGCGTCGACAGAGCCCGGCATCGCAGGCGTGATGGCCGCCGGCGGTGTGGCCCGCGCGTAGGGATCGTTGGCCAGCACATGGTTCGTCCAGGCGCCGACCACGCCGATGAAGGCCAGCACCACGGCTGCATGCGCCCAGTTGCCGCCGGCGCCGCGCGCAGGCTCGAACTCGCACACCCCGCCGGGGCACAACTGCGCCTGCTCCTTGTTGAACCCGTTGTAAACCTTGCAGCCGATGCAGATGCCGAAAGCCGTCTCGAAAAACAGCAACACCAGGCAGGCGGCGCAGACGATCAGATTGACCGGTCCGATGACATGCTTGATCACCACCAGGTACAGCATTGCCAGCGCCAGCACGAAGCCGATGGCCCAGGCAAAGCGCTTCTGGGGTGCGCCCACCCACTCCGGCTGCTGCTTGCGCACCATCCACTGGCCCAGGATCAGGCTGGGCGCGAACTTCGGGTTGACGAAGATCCGAATCGTGAAGTCGATGAGGAAGCCGACCACGAACACCCGCGTCGGCTGGAAGTTGCCGACCAGCCAGGCGTTCATGAACGCGACCATGGCGAAGCAGAAGACGATGCCGGCGCCGGCTCGCACGGCACGCTCGTTGAGGACTGGCACGGCATAGCCGTCCAGGCGTTCGCCAAAGGAGAAGATGGCAGCCATGCTGGGATCGCTCCGGAATATGTGGACCTGCGGGCATTGAAACCGCTGCAGGTGTCTGCCGGATGGCGGCTGGCCGGGGAATTGCATCGCCATCTTGCATTGCAGTCCCATGCAACACTGCGATACAAAAAGCCTTGCGACTGCCCAGAGTGCTGGGCGACGCTCACGTCATGGACTCCAAAGACAGCATCCTGATCGTCGACGACGATCCCGAGATCCGCCAGCTGCTGGTGGACTATCTGGCGCGCAACGGCTTCGATGCCATTCCCGCCGGCAGTGGCCGCGAGATGGGGCAGGCGCTGGACAAGCACGCCATCGACCTGGTGGTGCTGGACCTGATGCTGCCCGATGCCGACGGGTTGGTGCTGTGCCGTGACCTGCGCGCGAAGTCCAACCTGCCAGTGCTGATGCTCACGGCCCGAGGGGAAGAGACCGACCGCATCCTCGGCATCGAGATGGGCGCCGACGACTATCTCGTCAAGCCCTTCAGCCCGCGCGAGTTGTTGGCGCGCATCAAGAGCATCCTGCGGCGCACCCGATCGCTGCCGCCCAACCTGAAGCCGGACAACCAGCGCTGCCTGGTGTTCGCCGGCTGGAAGCTCGACACGGCCACCCGGGTGCTGACCGGCACCGACGGTGTGGCCACGCCGCTGTCGGGGGCCGAGTACCGGCTGCTGCGCATCCTGCTGGACCACCCCAACCGCGTGCTCCATCGCGACCAGCTGGTGGAACTGATCCATGGCCGCGAGGCCGAGCCCTATGACCGTGCCATCGACGTGCAGATCAGCCGGCTGCGCCAGCGCTTGCAGGACACCGGGCGCGAGTCCGGACTGATCAAGACGGTGCGCGGCGAAGGCTACCTGTTGGCTGCCGCCGTGGAAGGACTGCCCTCATGCGACTGATGCTCGCCAAGCTGCTGCCGCGCTCGCTGTCGGGCCGCATGACGCTGATCCTGGTGCTCGGCCTGCTGGCCGCGCAGTTCGCCAGCCTGCTGCTGCACCTGCAGGAGCGTGCGGCGATGCTGGCCGGCGGTCAGGTGCACCCGGGCATGCCGGCGCTCGATGCGTTGCCGCTGCGTTTCCTCTGGCATGTCTCGCTGACGCTGGCGGCGGTGATCGTGGTGTCGCTGGTTGCGGTGCGCTGGGCGACCCGGCCGCTGCAGCAGATGGCCTCGGCTGCGACGGCCTTCGCGCATGACCTCGATGCCGCGCCGCTGGAAGTGAGTGGCCCGACTGAAGTGCGCCGCGCGGCCGAGGCCTTCAACTTCATGCAGCACCGGCTGCGCCAGCTGGTGGTGGAGCGCGGGCGCGCGCTGGCCGCGGTGTCGCACGACCTGCGCACGCCGCTGACCCGCATGCGGCTGCGCGCGGAGATGGTCGACGACCCCGCTCTGCAGGACAAGCTGAACGCCGACATCGACGCCATGCAGGGCATGGTCAATAGCGTGCTGGCCTACCTGCGCGGCCTGGAAGATTCCGAGCCGGTCCAGCCGATCAACATGGAAGCGCTGCTGTCGAGCATCGTCGAGGACGAGCAGGCGCTCGGGCGCCAGGTGCGCCTGCAAGACCCTGTTCCGGGTCAAGCGGCGCCGTTGCCCTACGCCGGCAAGCTGTCGGTCCTCAAGCGGGCCGTCACCAACCTGATCGACAACGCGGTCGCCCATGGCAAGCACGTTGACGTACGCATCGAAGATTCCGCAACCGCAATTCGCGTGATGGTCGAAGATGATGGACCTGGCATTCAGGAGGCCGAGTTGGCTCGGGTCACCGAACCCTTTGTTCGTCTGGACGCAGCGCGCAGCCTGGACAGCGGCGGCGTCGGGCTGGGTCTGGCCATCGTGCGCGATGCGGTGGCGTACCACGGCGGGACCCTCGTTCTGGAGAACAGGGACAGCGGAGGGTTGCGTGCGGTTCTAGAGTTGCCGCGAGCCAGGTGATAGAACTGGTCGGGGAGGCGCTACCCGAGGACGAGACCCATGCCAATACTGCCGCCAGGCGACGAGTCCCTAAGCGCTGAGCCTGCGCAGCGCGGTTCGGTGATCGAGGTGCTGCTGGCCTTCCTCAGGCTCGGCCTGACCTCGTTCGGCGGGCCAGTGGCCCACCTCGGGTACTTCCGGACCGAGTTCGTGGAACGCCGGCAATGGCTGGACGACAAGAGCTACGGCGACTTGGTCGCGCTGTGCCAGTTCCTTCCCGGGCCCGCGAGCAGCCAGGTGGGCATGGCCCTGGGCCTGCGGCGTGCGGGATGGCTGGGCGCGCTGGCCGCGTGGTTGGGATTCACTCTCCCGTCGGCCTTCGCGCTGATCCTTTTCGCCTACGGCGTGGCCGAGTGGTCGGGACTCGCCTCGTCCGGGGCGGTTCACGGTCTGAAGGTCGTCGCCGTGGCCGTGGTCGCACAGGCCGTGTGGGGCATGGCCAAGTCCTTGTGCCCGGACCGATTGCGCGCCGGCATCGCAATCGGCGCCGCTCTGCTCGTGCTGGCGGTGCCGAGCGCCGCCGGGCAGATCGGTGCCATCGTGCTTGGCGCCCTGGTGGGGCGCTGGGCACTGCAGCTCGAGCATCTGTCGCCGGCCACGCATCAGGACTATGGCCTTCGGCGCCGCACCGGTGCCTTGCTGCTGGCGCTGTTTTGTGGTCTGCTGTTGCTGCTGCCCGCGCTCGCCGCCTCGCAGCCGTCACTGGTGCTGAGCGCGGTCGCCGTCTTCTACCAAGCCGGCTCGCTGGTGTTCGGCGGTGGTCATGTCGTGCTGCCACTGCTGCAGGCAGGGGTCGTGCCACCGGGCTGGGTGGACAACGACGCCTTCCTGGCCGGCTACGGTGCGGCGCAGGCCGTGCCGGGACCGCTTTTCACCTTCGCAGCCTACCTCGGCGCGGTGATGCCGGCGCCGCTGGGCGGCTGGTGGGGTGGACTGTTGCTGCTGGTGGTGATCTTCGTTCCGGCGTTCCTGCTGGTTGCAGGGGCACTACCCTTCTGGGAGGCGATGCGGCAACGCGACGGGGTGCAGCGCGCGATGGGCGGCATTAATGCCGCGGTGGTAGGCGTGCTGGCTGCGGCCCTGTACGACCCGGTGTGGACGAGCGCCATCCACTCCCGCGCGGACTTCGGGCTGGCCCTGGCGGCCTTCGGGCTGCTCGTCTACGCGCGCCTGTCGCCCGTGTTGGTGGTGGCTCTGGCCGCTGTGGCGGGGTGGTGGCTGAGCGTGTAGTTGAATCATGCAGTTCACGCCGACCTGCGATTGCATTGGCATCCATGATGGACTCCTGGTCCAGTTGAGGAGAAACCAACGTACGCCCTCTGGACGTCGCCTTTTCTGGGCAGCGAAGTCGGTGCGGCATGGTGACCAGCCCGACCCTTTGCTGCCGCAGGACTTTGCTGTGTCCGGTCACTCGCTGATGCAGCATCAAGCCGATCCGTTCGCCAATGCGACCGCCGTGCGGTGCACATCGTGCCGCGGACAAGTGCAGAAGCAAGGGCCCGCCGTCGAATACCTGGGAGAGCCCCGCCTTCGTGGCAAAACCAACTGAGCCGGCAGGCCGGCAGGCCGGCAGCGGCCACCGTCGCCGGCCGGCCGGTCGATGCCTACTTCTTGCCGAAGATCAGATACATCGGGTCCTCTGGCGTTGCGTGACGGACCTGCGCATTGTCGAAGGCGGCAAAACCAAACCCGTAGCGTGCGTTGAGGTCGGCGAACTGCACGTCGAACTTGCTCCCGGTAACGAGCTTGCGACTGATCACCGAGGTGTGCGTTCCGTTTGCATAGGTGTTGGCGGTACGCACGTCGCCCGCATCGGTTCCGGCCTGCGAGTTGATGATGATCGAGGCCACTTCGTCGCCAGCCTTGAATTTGCTGTCCTCGAAAGGCACTTCGTCGCCCTTCTTGATGTAGTAGGTGCCGCCCGCATTGGCGGCCTTGCCGTCGCCGTTCATGAATGCCGGCTTGCCATTGACCAGGCTGATGTTGGTGTATTCGCTCGGCCCCGGGTCACCCTTGCGCCCGGCATTGGGCGCGGTCTTGGAGTCATAGCGCGTGTCGTCGGTGTACTGGTCGTGCACCAAGCCCCAGGGAGCGGTGCGGACACCCTTCATGTGCCACATGTCCAGAATCTGGCCCGGCAGGTTGGCGTATTTGTTTCCGTACGGCTTGCCTTGCCCTTCATGGCAGGCCATGGCACAGCCTTCCTTGTCGAACTGCTTGGCCGTCGCGTCGTTCGTCGGCCAGAGCATGGCCCACTTGTCCTCGTAGTACATGTTGTCGTCGCCGCCCTTGTCGGCCGGGTCGACCAACTTCTTCCAGGAGCCATCCGCCTGCTTCTGGTACGGGAAGCGACGCACGGAGTTTGTCGGGTCCTTGTACTGGATCAGCATGTAGAGCATGTCGGCCGTATAGGCGGCCTTCAGCGTGACCTTGGTCTCGCCCTTTTTGCCGGGACTGGCGCCGAAGTTGGCGCCGCCGGTCAGGTCGACCGTCAGCGGGCGCGCATTCGCCCATACCGGGTCGACCGCGCCAGCGCCCATGTTGGGCGCGGTGCCGGTATAGATGGCAACCAGGGTCTCCTTTGATGCTGCCGCCGCCGGCTTGTCGGACATGGAGCCGCAACCAAGAAGTGTCAGCACGGCCAGGGTTGCGGCGGAGCCTGCGAGAACAAGCGACTTCTTCATGATGACCTTCTACCGAAGTGAATCTGCGTATCCGTAGCCTACGGCTTTGCACGGTAGAGATCTTGCGCTGCGTCAGTTTGGGCGACCGTCAGCCATTCAGTCCGGCGCGGCTTGAACGGCCGGTCCTCGAGGCCGTAGGTACGGTGCGTTCGACCGGGCGCGAGAGGGCGTGGCGCTGGCTCGCGCCGCAGCTCGCCGAATTCACGACGATCTTGGTTACTCCCACTGTCGATGCCGATTTCCTAGAGTGGCCTCACGGCGCCGATTCATGCGTCGCATCACTCGGAGATCACGAAGATGAATATCGTTCACAGGATCGGAGTCAAGGCGCTTGCGTCGAAGGTCTATGACGCACTCGCGACCATCGAGGGCCTCACAGGCTGGTGGACCAAGCACACGACCGGCAGCTCGAACGTCGGCGGAAGCGTCGCCTTCATGTTCCACACGCCCAACGGCAAGGAAATCGGAGGCGCACGATGGACGTCCTTGAACTGACGCCGGAGCAGCGCGTGCACTGGCGTTTCAAAGACGGGCCACCGGAATGGGTCGGCACCGACATCGAGTTTCACCTCTCACGCCAGGACGATTACACGATCGTGATGTTTGCCTACCGCAAGTGGCGCGAGGAAGTGGAGTTCACGGCCCACTGCAGTACGACGTGGGCGACCTTTCTCCTCAGCTTGCGCGACTTCGCCGAAGGTGGCAAGGGCCAGCCGTCGCCGAACGACCTGAAGATCTGCAACTGGCACTTGACGAACTGCTTGATTCAGTGGGCTGCTGATGGCAGCCGATTCCATGCCGCCGACTTCGCCATGCATGACGGCCATTCGCCGCCATTCATGGCGGGCAGCTTCGCGGCAGGCCAATTTCATTGCCGCCATCTTGGAGCGGCCAGTGATCGACAAGATCCTGAATCGCCTGGGGTTGGATCCTCAACCGCCGCCCAGGAGGCCCGCACGAGAGCCGGTGCGGCATCAAGCTTGCTGAGCTGCATCTGCCTTGCCGTCAGGACCATGCCGTCGGCAGCCGAAATTGGGGTTTGGGACGACGACTCTGAGCAGGGCTGGGTGACGGCGGCGTGCGCAACATGGTCACGGCATCAACGTGAACCCTGAGTCGAAGGCCGCAGATGGATTCCACGAACGGACAGAGACCGGGTGGCGCAGGGTCGCGCGGCAGCCCACCCGCCGAGATCGAGGCGCCTCAGGTTGGCGTCGGCCCCAGTGGAGCCTGCGCAGGTGTGGTTTGGGCTCCTATGCCCCGCAGGTGACGCTGAACAACACGCACGCTGCAGCTATGCCGCGGCGGGGAAGCAGGGCTCCAGCTGCGCGTACAGGCTCGCGAATCGCCGGCGGCGCGTATCGAACCACGCGTGGCGCTGCACGTCGGGTTCGTGTACCGCCAACAACGCAGGCGCCAGGCACACTGCCACCGCCGGGGCCTGGTCGATCGCCATCCAGGCCAGCCGGGCGGCACCCAGCGACGGGCCGACGTCGCCGCCGGCTCGGCGCTGCAGCGTCCTGCCCGACAGGTCGGCAAGCATCTGAGCCCAATAGGGGCTGCGGCTGCCGCCGCCGATCAGGCTGATGCTGTTTGCCGCCACGCCGGTGGACTCCAGTGCCGCGATGCCCTGCGCCAGGCCGTACCCCACGCCTTCGAGCGTGGCATTCACCAGGTCGGCGCGCTCGGTGCCCGCGCCCATGCCGAAGAACACCGCCTGCGCAGCCGGGTTGTTGTGCGGCGTGCGCTCGCCGTTGAGGTAAGGCAGGAAAAGGGGCGTATCGTCGTTCAGGCCGCGGGCCTGGGCTTCGGCCAGCAGCTTGCCGATGTCGGCCTCGCCACTGAGGCGTGCGGTGAAGTCCAGGCACGCCGCGGCCGACAGCATCACCGACATCAGGTGCCAGGTGTGGGGCAGGGCATGGCAGAAGCTGTGCACGGCCTGCCCCGGGTTCGAGCGATAGCCGTCGGTGGCAACGAAGTAGACGCCCGAGGTGCCCAGCGACAACATGGCCTGGCCCGGCTGCACCACGCCGACGCCGAGCGCACCCGCGGCGTTGTCGCCGCCACCCGCGACCACCGGGATCAGCTTTAGACCGAAGCGGCCGGCCACCTCGCTGCGCAGCCTGCCAGTGACCTGTGGGCCTTCGTGCAGGCTGGGCATGTGGGCCCGCGTCAGCCCGGTGGCCTGCAGCATGTCGTCGCTCCAGGCGCGGCCTGCCACGTCGAGCCACATCGTGCCGGCGGCGTCGGACATGTCGCTGGCGAAAGCGCCGCTGAGGCACCAGCGCAGGTAGTCCTTGGGCAGCAGCACCTTGTCGATGCGCTTGAACAGATCCGGCTCGTGCTGCGCCAGCCACAGCAGCTTGGGCGCAGTGAAGCCCGGCATCATCAGGTTGCCGGTGATCTGCCGCGAAGTGGGCACACGCCGCTCCAGCTCGGCGCATTCATGGTGTGCGCGCCCGTCGTTCCAGAGAATCGCCGGACGCAGCACGCCGGCTTGGGCATCGAGCAGCGTGGCACCGTGCATCTGCCCGGTCAGGCCGATGGCCTCGATCGACGCTGCGGAGATGCCTTGTGTGGCGGCCGCGGTCAGCGCGGCCTGCAACGCCTGCTGGCAGGCGGCCCACCACTGCGCAGGGTCCTGCTCGCGCCACAGGCGCTGCGGCTGCGCCACGGTCAACGGTACCGACGCGCTGGCTCGCACCGCGTGGGCGCGGTCCAGAACGATAACTTTCAGGCTCGAGGTGCCCAGGTCGATGCCGATGAACACGGCCGCCCCTTCAGTCCATCCGCGTCCACTTGTGCTCGCTGCGCGCCGACTCGACCGTCTTCTCGATGAAGCGCACGCCGCGGGCACCGTCGGCCAGTGTCGGGTAGTCGGCTTCGATCGGCAACGGTGCAGCGCCGGACTGCAGCGCACGGATGTGCGCGGCCACGCCAAGGTAGACGTTGGCAAAGGCCTCGATGAAGGCCTCCGGGTGGCCGGTGGGTAAGCGGGTGGCCCGGCGCGCCGCCTCGCCCAGCCAGGCCGACCCGCGTGTCAGCGCGCGGCGCGGCCCGTCGATGGGCGAGTGCAGCAAGGTGTTCGGCTCCTCCTGGCGCCAGTCGAGCGTGCCGGTGCTGCCGAAGACGCGCAGGCGCAAGTCGTTCTCGCAACCCACCTCGATCTGCGAAGCGATCAGCACGCCGCGCGCGCCGTTGGTGAAGCGCAGCAGCAGGTTGCCGTCGTCGTCGAGCCGGCGCCCGCCGACGAAGGTCGTGAGGTCGGCGCAGAGGCTCTGCAACTGCAGCCCGGTGACGGTGGCCACCAGGTTCTCGGCGTGGGAGCCGATGTCGCCGATGGCGCCGGCGATGCCGCTGCGCGCCGGGTCGGTGCGCCAGTCGGCTTGCTTCTGCAGCGTTTCTTCCAACCGCGTGGCGAGCCAGCCCTGGTTGTATTCGACGATGACCTTGCGCACCTCGCCGATGGCGCCGGCTCGCACCAGGTCGCGCGCCTCGCGCACCATCGGGTAGCCGGTGTAGTTGTAGGTCACGCCGAAGACGACGCCGCGGCGCGCCACCACCGCGGCCAGTTCGGCGGCCTGCTCGCTGCTGTGCACCAGCGGCTTGTCGCACACCACGTGGATGCCGGCATCGGCAAAGGCGCGCGCCACAGGAAAGTGCATGTGATTGGGCGTGACGATCGATACGCAGTCGATGCGCTCGCCCTTGGGCCGCTTCAACTCGTCGGCCAGCAGCGCCTGCCAGTCGGCATGGTTGCGGTCGTCGGCCAGGCCGAGGTCCCGGCCCGAGGCCAGGGCCTTGTCCGGGCTGGACGACAGCGCGCCGGCGACGAACTCGAACTCGCCATCCAGCGCCATGGCCTTGCGGTGCACCGCGCCGATGAAGGCATCGCGCCCGCCGCCGACCATGGCGTATCGCAACTTCTTCATGCTGCCGCCTGCTTGCTCTTGTCGAAGGCGGCATCGAACGCGCCGGCCGCCGGCTTGTAGTCCAGCCGCTTGCAGAAGGACGCGCTTTCGGTGGCGCCGTGCACGCGGTCCATGCGGCTGTCTTCCCATTCCACGCTGAGCGGGCCGGCGTAGCCGATGTCGTTCAGTGCCACGATGATCGACTCGAAATCGATCATGCCGCGGCCAACGCTGCGGAAGTCCCAGAAGCGCTGTGCGTCACCGAAGCTGGTGTGGCCGCCGAACACGCCCGCCACGCCCTCGCCCTTGCCCCACCAGACGTCCTTCATATGGGCGTTGTAGATGCGGTCGGCGAAGGTGCGCAGGAACTTGACGTAGTCCACGCCCTGGTAGCCGAGGTGGCTGGGGTCGAAGTTGAAGCCGAAGCGGCGGTGGCCCTTGACCGCATCGATCGCGCGCCGCGGCGGAGGCGATGTCGAAGGCGATCTCGGTCGGATGCGCTTCGAGTGCGAAGTTCACGTTGACCGACTCGAACACGTCGAGGATCGGCCCCCAGCGTTTGGCGAAGTCGGCGAAGCCCTTGTCCCAATACGACTGCGGCGTCGGCGGGAAGGGATAGGTTGCATGCCAGATGGACGAGCCGGTGAAGCCGACGACGGTCTTCACGCCGAAGGCCGCCGCCGCGCGCGCGGTGTCTTGCATCTCGCGGGCGGCGCGCTGGCGCACGCCTTCGGGCTTGCCGTCACCCCAGATCTCGGCGCTGAGGATGGCCTGATGGCGCTCGTCGATCAGGTCGCACACCGCCTGGCCGACCAGGTGGTTGGAGATGGCGAAACACTGCAGCTTGTGCTTCTTCAGCAAGGCCCACTTTTTCTTCACGTAGGCCGGGCTGGACAGGGCTTCCTGCACGTTGAAGTGGTCACCCCAGCAGGCCAGTTCCAGGCCGTCGTAGCCCATGCTCTTGGCCAGCGGCGCCAGTTCTTCGAGCGGCAGGTCGGCCCATTGGCCGGTAAACAGAGTGACGGGTCGTGCCATGATTTTCTTTCGCTGTCTATCGGGTTGGGGAAGGCCCCCCGCCTGTCGGCCCACATCGGCGTCATGGCGGGGAGCGAACCGGGTCGCGACTCAGAACGGCGAGTCGGGAACGTAGTACTCCTTGGCGTTGTCCTTGGTGATCAGCACCGACGGGATGATCGTGGTCGCCGGCATCTTCTCGCCCTTGACGCGGGCGGCTGCGGTCAGGTTCATCGCGTCGGCGATCATCTTCGGCGAGTAGGTCACGTCGGCCGTGACGATCTTGTCGCCGTCCATGACCTTCTTGATGTAGTCCTTGGAGCCTGCGCCGCCCAGCACCAGCTTGATGTCGGTGCGCTTGGCTTGTTCGATGGCCTTCTGCACGCCCACCGCCATGTCGTCGTCCGAGGCCCAGACGGCATCGATGTTCTTGAAGCGGGTCAGGTAGTCCTGCATCACCTTGAAGGCGTCGTCCCGGTTCCAGTTGCCATGCTTGGCGTCGAGGATCTTGATGCCGGGGTGGGTCTTCATGACGGCATTGAAGGCATCGACGCGCTGGTTGTCGATCACGGTCGGGATGCCGCGCAACACCACGATGTCGCCCTTGCCGCCCAGCGCCTTGGCCATGTAGTCAGCGGCGACCTTGCCGAAGCCGGGGTTGTCGCCGGCCACGTAGGCGTCCTGGGCCTTCGGGTCGTTCAGTCCACGGTCGACCACCGTGACGAACACGCCCTTGCTCTTGACCTGGGCCACGGGCTGCGTCAGCGGCGCGGACTCGAAGGGCAGGATGATCAGCGTGTCGATCTTGTTGGCCGTCACCATGTCCTGGATCTGGTTGGCCTGTTCAGCGGCCGAACCGGCGGTCTTGACCGTGACCGTAAGCCCGGGATACTGCTTCTCGAGTTCACCCTTGGTGCGATTGGCCCAGTAGACGACCCCGCCGGTCCAGCCGTGCGTGGCCGCCGGGACGGCGACACCGATGTTCGGCTTGTTCTGCGCCAGGGCCGGGGCCGTGACGCCGAGCGTGGCAATGACCATGGCACTCAGTGCCAGTCTGCGGTTCAACGATTTCATGCTGATCTCCTTGGTGTGAAAACAATGGCTTGGGCCGGGGTCGAACACGAGGGCCCACCGCGTCAGCGGCGCCCCCTTTGGAAAAACGCAACGGCGATGATCACGAAGCCCTGGACGGCCGCGTTCAGATAGACGCTGATGATGCTGGTGAGGTTGAGGATGTTGCTGATGACCGACAGCAGCACCGCGCCAATGACCGTGCCGGTGATGCCGCCCGCGCCACCCTTGAGCGCCGTGCCGCCGACGATCACCGCCGCGATGGCTTCGAGTTCCCACAGCAAGCCGGTGCTGGGCGATGCCGAGCCCAGGCGCGGCACGTACAGCAGCGTGGCGACGCCGACGCACACGCCCAGCAGCACATAGGTGATGATCTTGACGCGGTCGACTTCGACGGCCGCATAGCGTGCCACCTGCTCGTTCGAGCCGATGGCCTGCACGTAGCGCCCGTAGGCGGTTCGGTTGAGCACCAGCGCGCCGATCAAGGCCACGCCGATGAACACCCACACCGGGATCGGAATACCCAGGAACGCGCCGTAGTACACCGGGCTGTAGGCCGTGGAGAGCGTGCCTTCCAGCGTGATGGCGCCGCCGTTGGCGAAGTAGGTGAGGTAGGCGCGGAAGATGCCCAGCGTGCCCAGCGTGACGATGAACGGCTCGATCTTGCCCTTGGTGATGAGCAGGCCATGCGCCAGCCCGAACAGCGCGCCGAGCGCCAGTGCGAACGCCATGCCCAGCGCAACCACCACGGCCGGCGATGCGATGCGGCCGACCATGGCGTTCATCAGCAGGATGGTGCAGCCGGCGATGAGCGCCGCCATCGAGCCGACCGACAGATCGATGCCGCCCGACACGATGACGAAGCACATGCCCACGGCGATGATGCCGATGAAGGCCGTGCGCGTCATCACGTTCATGGCGTTGTCCAAGGTGGCGAAGCTCGGGTTCAGCAGCACGCCCGCCAGGCACAGCAGCAGCAGTCCGATGAAGGGGCCGCTGCCGTGCGGCAGCGCGCGCCGGACCTGACGCTCCACACCACCGCCATGGACGGCCGAGGCAGGCGTCGCGACGGTTTCAGTGCGTGCCGGTTGCATGGGCAATCAGATCCTGCTCGTTGAGGTCATTGGCGGCCAGCGTGGCCACGATGTGTCCGGAACGCATGACCACCACGCGGTGGCACAGCCCGATCAACTCCACCAGTTCGGAGGAGATGACCACGATCGCGCGCCCTTGGGTGGCCAGGCGTTGGATGAGGAAGTAGATGTCGCGCTTGGCGCCCACGTCCACGCCGCGCGTGGGTTCGTCCAGCACGACCACCTTGGGCGCAGGGTGCAGCACCTTGGCCAGTGCCAGCTTCTGCTGGTTGCCGCCCGACAGCGAGGACGCTGGGTTGTCCAGCGAGCCGGTGCGGATATCGAAGTCCTTCACCACCTGGTCCAGCGCCGCGCGCTCGGCCTTCGGCGACAGCAGCGGCCGGGCATAGCGTTCCAGCGCCATCAGCGTGAGGTTCTCGCACAGGCCGAAGCTCACGTGCAGGCCCTTGCTCTTGCGGTCCTCGCTCAGGTAGCTCAGCCCGCGCTGCACCGCCAACTTCGGCGTGCGGTGCTCCCAGGCGCTGCCCGACAGCACGACCTGGCCGCCGGTGGTCTTGCGCAGCCCGACCAAGCCCTCGAAGAGTTCGGTGCGGCCCGCGCCGACCAGGCCGGCAAAGCCCAGGATCTCGCCGGCCCTGACTTCGAAGCTGATGTCGCTGGCCCAGCCCGGCACGCTCAGGTGCCGGACCTCCAGCAACGGGTTCACGGCCTCGGGCTGCGCCGTCTTCGGCGGGTAGAGGTCGGCCAGTTCACGGCCCACCATCAGGCTGGCCATCTGCCGCGTGCTCAGGCTGGCGGTGTCCCGCCGGGTGATGAAGCAGCCGTCGCGCATCACCACCACCTCGTGCGTGACGCGCTTGACTTCGTCGAGCTTGTGCGAGATGTAGACGATGGTCACGCCATCGGCGTGCAACTGCTCGATCAGGCCGAACAGCCGCTCGGTTTCGCTGGGGGTCAGCGTGGCCGTCGGCTCGTCCATGATGAGCACACGGGCCTTGCGTGACAGCGCCTTGGCGATCTCGACCAACTGTCTTTCGGCGACGATGAGCTCGGTGATGCGCCGCCCTGGGTGGGTCTGGAGGCCCACCTGGTCGAGCACCCGCGCGGTCTCACGGTGCATGGCGGCATCGTCGAGCAGCCAACCACGGCGCAGCTCGCGGCCCAGGAAGATGTTCTGCGCGATGCTCAGGTCTTCGGCGAGGTTGAATTCCTGGTGGATCATGACGACGCCGGCCGCCTCGGCCTGCCGCGACCCGCGAAAGCTGGTGGGCTTGCCGTCCAGCCACAGCGCACCGCCGCTCGGCGCCTCGTAGCCGGCCAGGATCTTCATCAGCGTGGACTTGCCCGCGCCGTTTTCGCCGACCAGACCGTAGACCTTGCCGGGCGCCAGTTCGAAACTGATGTCGTGCAGCACCTCCACCGGGCCGAAACTCTTGACCAGCTTATCGAAGCGGATCGACAGGCTCACTGGACTTCCCGCGAGCTGCGAAGGTCTTGCATGGGCATTGCCGTCATGCCTGCGGCACAGACCTCAGGCCACAGCGCCGAAGATGGCCGCATTGACGCGGTTCTCCAGCCATTCCTGTCGACCACTGACCGGCTTCGGCTGGAAGTCGTTGACAAAGGCGTGCTCCGCCACCTGCGCCAGTGTCATCTCGCCGTTGAGCAGTCGCTTGCCCAGTTCCGTCTGCCAGCCTGCGTAGCGCTGCTGGGTGAACTGCGCCAGCACGTCCTGCTCGATCAGGCGCGCCGCGCTCTTCAGCGCCAGCGCCAGCACGTCGATGGCGCCGACATGCGCATGCACCACGTCGATCGCGTCGATGCTCTGGCGCCGCACCTTGGCGTCGAAGTTGAAGCCGCCATTGACGAAGCCGCCCGCCTTGAGGATTTCGTAAAGGCCCAGGGTCAGGTCTTCCACGCTGTTCGGGAACTGGTCCGTGTCCCAGCCGTTCTGCGGGTCGCCGCGGTTGGCATCGATGCTGCCGAACAGGCCCAGCGCGACTGCCATGGCGATCTCGTGCTGGAAGCTGTGGCCCGCCAGCGTGGCGTGGTTGGCCTCGACGTTCAGACGCACTTCGTGTTCGAGGCCGAACTGCTGCAGGAAGCCGTGCACGGTGGCGCAGTCGAAGTCGTACTGGTGCTTGGTCGGCTCCATCGGCTTGGGCTCGATCAGGATGTCGCCCTTGAAGCCGCTCTTGTGCTTGTGCTCGACCACCATCGCCAGGAAACGGCCGAATTGCTGGCGCTCCTGGTGCAGATCGGTGTTGAGCAGCGTGTCGTAGCCTTCGCGTCCGCCCCAAAGCACATAGTTGGCGCCACCCAACTGGCGGGTTGCGTTCATCGCACTAAACACCTGCGTGGCGGCGTAGGCGAAGACCTGGGGATCGGGGTTGGTCGCTGCGCCGGCGGCATAGCGCGGGTGGCTGAACAAGTTGGCCGTGCCCCATAACAGCCTGACGCCGGTGGCTTCCTGCTTCTGCGCCAGCACATCGACCATGGCCGCCAGGTTGCTGCGGTACTGCGCCAGGTTCTCGCCTTCGGGTGCGACGTCGGCGTCATGGAAGGTGTAGAACGGCACGCCCAGGCGCGTGAACAGGCCGAACGCGGCGTCAGCCTTGCGCCGTGCCAGGGTCATCTCGTCGCTGCCCTGGTGCCAGGGGCGGCCGAATGTGCCTTGGCCGAAGACGTCGCTGCCGGGCCAGACGAAGGTATGCCAGTAGCACACCGCCAGGCGCAGATGGTCCTTCATGCGCTTGCCCAGCACCAGTTCCTCGGGGTTGTACTGGCGGTAGGCCAACTCCGCGGAACCTTGGGGTCCGACATACTCAACCGGCTTGATGGAATCGAAGTAGGTCATGTGATGGGCCTGTTTGGGGCGGGACGAACCATCCTAGGGCGTCCCCTACAGCGAGTCGATTCTGTTTTTCGCGAGCGAGCCGTCACAATTCAGTGTTGCTTTGCGGAATTGACAAGGATCAACCGTGTCCGCACCGAAGAAGGCAGAGCTCAGGTCATGGAGGAATCCCCAATCCACCGGCAGCGCGGTGCACCGGGTGGCACTGCTGTTCCACGCCAGCAAGAGCTACGACCGTGAGGTCATTGCCGGCATCGGTTCGTACGTGAACCGGACCCGCGTGGCCTGGGACTTGTTCCTGGAGGAGGACTTCCGCTTTCGCCTCGACGGCATCGAGGACTGGGACGGCGACGGCATCATTGCCGACTTCGACGACCCGGAAGTCTGCAAGGCGCTGTCCACCATGAAGCTGCCGATCGTGGCCGTCGGCGGCTCCTATGAGGACGAGACCCGTTACCCGAAAGACGTGGCCTATGTCGCCACCGACAATCGGCGGCTGGTGGAACTGGCCTTCGAGCACCTGGTCGAGTCGGGTCTGACGCGCTTTGCCTGCTACAGCCTGCCCGAGTCGCCGTTGAACCGGTGGGCCCAGGAGCGCGAAGGCGCCTTCCTGCGCCTGACGAATGGACTGCACTTGCCCGGCCAAGTGCACCGTGGGCTGGCGACCAGCGCACCCACCTGGAACAGTGCAGCACATCAGCTGATGGACTGGCTGGAGTCGCTGCCGAAGCCCATCGGCGTCATCGCCGTCACCGACGCACGCGCCCGGCAGGTGATGCAGGCCTGCATCATGGCGGACATCCCGGTGCCGGAAGAGGTAGCCATCGTCGGCATCGACAATGACACCCTGGGGCAGCAACTGACGCGCATCCCGCTGACCTCGGTCAGCCAGGGCACCCACGAGATGGGGCGCTTGGCCGCGCAACGGATGCACCAGTTGCTGGGCGGCGCAGCGGTGCAGGCCGGGCACGTCGTGGTGCCCCCGGCAGGCATCCAGCGGCGTGAGTCGAGCCGTCGCGAAGTCCCCCACGGACCCCGCGTCATGCGTGCGCTGCACTTCATCCGGCAATACGCCTGCCAGGGCGTCAAGACCGAACAGGTGGCCGCCTACCTGCGCCTGTCACGCTCGTCGCTGGAGGCCAGCTTTCGCAAGGAACTCGGCCGCTCGGTGCACGATGAGATCATGGCTTACAAGTTGTCGCGCGCGCAGGCGCTGCTCGAGGACGCCCAGCTCCCCGCGTCGGAAGTGGCGCGGCAAGCCGGTTTCGGGACGGACCAGTACTTGAACACCGTCTTCAAGCGCGAGCTCGGCTGCACGCCGGGTGAGTTCAGGGAGGCGGGGGACGCGCGCAAGTCGGCTGGAGCTTGACGTCCCAGGGTCCACAGCGCACAGGAGCACCGCCTGTCCGGCTTGGCGGCGCAGTCGCCTGCGCATGCTTGTCGGCAGCTTGTGGCAGCGGCTAGGACGGAGCCGACTGTCGCACCACGGTGTTGTTCTTGGCCGCCAAGGCGGCCGGAACATATTTGTCAACCGGCGGCACGCGCGTCGATGCAGTGCCCGACGGCAACTCCAGCCGCTGGCTCGATGCTGCCAAGATCTCGGCCACCAGCTATGTCAGCGATCGCGTGGCGGTAGCATGGGTAAGTGTCGCAGGCGGTACTCGGCAAGCTCGCGGCCACCGCATCTGGTGTCCAGATCCGCACCTCAGTCGATGGCGGTGTGCAGTAGAGCCGCGTCGATCGTGTGAACCCATGGATCGTCGCCCAGCTCTGGATGATTCACGCGCAGATAGTCGACGAACATGTCGAGGAGCCGGACCTTGTCACCGGCGGTCCGGTACTTCTGCGTTTCCAGCGTCCTGGAGTAGTGTTCGTCGTACAGAGTACGAGCCGCCGCAAGGTGCATTGGGCGCATCGGGAGGAGGGCAGTCGCGGTCGCCGCGGGTGGGGCGTGCTGCCTGGAGTCAGTGGCCGCGTGTTCGGGCTGCGCAGCGCTGGTTGGCGGTGAGACAGGCGGGCTTTGCGGTTCGGGGACCACCACCGCTTGCGCCTTGGCGTCGCTGATCGGATCTGTTGCAGGCGTATGTGCATGTGGCGCCATCGCAGTGCCGTCCGACGCCGCTGGTGCCGCTCGCGCAATGCACTTGGCAACGGCCTTTTCGATCCTGGGAAACTTCGTGAACAGACGCTCCAGACGAGCCTGGTCATCGTCGTCGTCGCACGAGACGCCACCCGGCAAGGTCCAGGTGCTGATGGTGTGAGCGATGAATTGATTCACGACGGCCTCCCGTTGTTCTGTGGCCACGCTTTCGACAAGCGCGTTCAGGTAGGACGAAATGCTACGTGCGACTTTCGGATTTTTGGTCCGCAAGCTGCGTTTCAACTCCCTTTTGTTTGGCCGTTCGGCGATTTCCGGGGCGGCCCCCAAATGAACCGGGTCGACCGGGGCCCGGACGAAGAAAACACCCGTGTCTTTGCGGTATAAGCGCGGCGCTTGGATGCCCAAGTGGACCCCCTGAATGGCCCCCCGGACGTACGAAACCCCTTGTAAATCATTGATCCACAAGGGGTCTGGGTGTTGGTGGCGCTTCAGGGATTCGAACCCCGGACCTGCGGATTATGATTCCGTCGCTCTAACCGACTGAGCTAAAGCGCCTACAGCCCGCGATTATAGCGGCCGCCTCCAGCCCGGCTTCGACGCCGGCGACCCAGCCCGAGCCCATGTTCAGCTTCTTCAAGAAGAAGCCGCCTGCCCCCGCAGCGACGGCGGAATCCCCACCGATGGCTCCCGTCGTGGAGCGCGCCGAGCCGGCCCCATCCGCGGCAAGCGCAATCCCGGTCCCCGAGGCTGAAAGGACGCCCGCGGCGGCGCCCGAGGCCGCCCGGGTGGGCTGGATGCAGCGGCTGCGTCAGGGGCTGCGCAAGACCAGCACCGGCATCACGCAGGTGTTCACTGGCGTGCGCATCGACGAGACGCTTTACGAGGAACTGGAGTCCGCGTTGCTGATGGCCGACACCGGCTTGCCGGCAACCGAGCACCTTCTGGCCGATCTGCGCCGCCGCGTCAAGGAGAGCAAGACCACTGATCCGGCGCAGGTCAAGGGCCTGCTGGTGGAGGCCATTGCCGATCTGCTGAAGCCGCTGGAGCGCGCGCTGGAGGTTGGCCGAGAGTCGCCGACGGTGATCATGGTGGTGGGCGTCAACGGCGCCGGCAAGACCACCAGCATCGGCAAGCTGACGCGCTGGCTGGCGCAGGCCGACCAGAAGGTGCTGCTGGCCGCGGCCGACACCTTCCGTGCGGCGGCGCGCGAGCAGTTGCTGGTGTGGGCCGGGCGCAACCAGGTGGAGATCGTCGCCCAGCAAGGTGGCGACCCGGCGGCGGTGAGCTTCGACGCAGTGGTGGCCGGCAAGGCGCGTGGCTGCGACGTCGTCATTGCCGACACGGCCGGGCGGCTGCCGACGCAGACCCACCTGATGGAGGAACTGAAGAAGATCCGCCGCACGCTGGCCAAGGCCCAGGCCGGTGCTCCACACGAGGTGCTGCTGGTCGTCGACGGCAATACCGGGCAGAACGCGCTGGCCCAGGTCAAGGCCTTCGACGAGGCGCTTGGCCTGACCGGACTCATCGTCACCAAGCTCGACGGCACGGCCAAGGGCGGCGTGCTCGCTGCCATCGCGCGCTGGGGCGCGCAGCAGGCCCGGGTGGTGCCGGTCTATTTCATCGGCGTCGGCGAGACGCTGGAGGACCTGGAGACCTTCAGCGCGACCGAGTTTGCGCAGGCGCTGGTCTCGTAACCGTTCAGGCCGCCGCGCGCACCGTCGACGGCGCAGGCTCGAATTCGTCGAAGAAGGCCGAGGGCACGGGCTCGTAGGAGGTATCCTGGACTGCGGCGTCGCCGTGCATCAGCAGTTCTTCCATTTCGGCCACTGGAATCAGCGGCATCGGCCGCGACGGCGTGGCCTTGGCCTGCGCCGTGGCGCCCGCCGAACGCTCCAGCACGCTGCCGAGCAGCGAGCGTACCTCCGTGGCCGAGGGCAGGCGGTCCTCGCTCCATACCTGCACCTCGATGCCAGCGGACTTGAGCACGCGCTGCATGCGTTCGTGGCGGCGGCGGCTGCGCTCGGTCTGCTCGGCGGGCCGGATGTCGATCACCGCCAGTACGCGCGAGCCGCCATTGCACACCAGCAGATCGGCACTGAGGCTGCCCACGCGCTGCATCCATTCCGAGTGTGAATGCCGCGTCGGCACACGCAGGAAGCGCGACAGCGGCACCTGGGCCAGCACCAGGAAGCCGGGCAGGGTGTTGCGCAGCAGGTCGTAGGCGCGGCGCTCCGCGATGGTCAGCACGCGCGCCGCTTCGGGCGGCCAGTCCTGCACCGTGTCCAGCACGTCGCGTTGCATGGCCTGGCGCCGCGTGCCGGATTGCGAGCGTCGCCACAGCAGCAGGCCCAGCAGCAGCAGGCTCGAGCAGAAGGCAAGGGCTGAGATCGGATCTGACAATCCCATGGCGTCGATGGATTGGGGAGTGAAGGCCCCGACACTAGGCCCGGCATCTGGTGGCGTCTATGCGGCAAGCCGCCACAGATGTATCTGGGCGTTTCCAAGGTGCCCCGGCCGGCGCGATCGATGCGCCGAACGTGCATTGCTGCACACTGGCCGCCGGATCGGATTCAGCGCGCGAAGGGACCGCCGGCGCCGCCCATGCGCTTCATCATCTTCATCAAGCCGCCGCCCTTCATCTTTTTCATCATGCCCTGCATCTGATCGAACTGGTTGAGCATGCGGTTCACATCCTGCACCTGCACGCCGGCACCGGCGGCGATGCGGCGCTTGCGGCTGGCCTTGATGAGCTCGGGCTTGCGCCGCTCCAGCGGCGTCATTGAGCAGATGATGCCTTCCATGCGGCGCACGTCGCGCTCCGCGCGGTCCATGTCGGCGCCGGCGGCCTTGGCGCTGAGCTGGCTGGGCAGCTTGTCCATCAGCCCGGCCAGGCCGCCCATGTTCTTCATCTGCGAAATCTGCGCCAGGAAGTCGTTCAGGTCGAAGTTGCCACCGCTCTTGACCTTGTCGGCCAGCTTCTGCGCGACCTTGATGTCGACGTTGCTCTGCACCTGCTCGACCAGGGCCACGATGTCACCCATGCCGAGCACGCGGCCGGCATGGCGCTCGGCATCAAAGACTTCGAGTCCGTCAATCTTCTCGGACACGCCGGCGAACTTGATCGGCGCGCCGGTCACCTGCCGCACCGACAGCGCTGCGCCGCCGCGCGAATCACCGTCCAACTTGGTCAACACCACGCCGGTCAGTGGCAGCGCATCCTTGAAGGCCTTGGCGGTGTTGACCGCGTCCTGGCCCTGCATGGCATCGACGACGAACAGCGTCTCGATCGGCTTGAGCACCGCATGCAGGTCGCGGATCTCGGCCATCAGCGCTTCGTCGATGCCCAGCCGGCCAGCGGTGTCGACCAGCAGCACGTCGAAGTAATGGCGCTTGGCATGGTCGAGCGCGGCCAGCGCGATGTCGTGGGGCTTCTGCTGAGGCGTGGATTCGAACCACTCCGCGCCGGCCTGGCGGGTGACGGTCTTCAACTGCTCGATGGCCGCCGGGCGGTACACGTCGGCCGACACCGTGAGCACCTTCTTCTTGCGCTTCTCTATTAAGTGCTTTGCCAGCTTGGCCGTGGTGGTGGTCTTGCCGGCGCCCTGCAGGCCGGCCATCAGGATCACTGCCGGCGGCTGGGTGGCGAAGTTCAGCTCGGCCACCGGCTTGAGTGTGCCGTGCTCGTCGGTCTCGCCCATGGTGGCGGTGAGCTCACGATGCACGATGCCCACCAGGGCCTGGCCGGGCGACAGCGAGCCCACCACTTCCTGGCCTAGTGCCTTGTCCTTGACGCGGGCTATGAAATCGCGCACTACCGGCAGCGCCACATCGGCCTCGAGCAGCGCCATGCGCACCTCGCGCAGCATGTCCTGCACGTTGCCTTCGGTAATGCGGGCTTCGCCGCGCATCGTCTTGACGAGGCGCGACAGGCGATCGGTGAGGGTGGAGGCCATTCGGCTGGCGGCCGGCGCCGGGCGCTTAGACCGCGAAAGTACACTGTCACGATGATTCTATCGTCCGCATCCACCGGCTTCCCGGGGGCTTGGCTGGTGGCGCTGGCCGCCGTGGCCGCCTATGTGCTGGCGGCGTTTCCAGGCCGCTCCGATGGTCGTCGCCAACCTACGGCGCTGGTCGTGGGCGTGGTGCTGCATGCGGTGCTGCTGGTGCTGGACATCAGCGGCCTGGGCAGCCACACAGGCGGTGCGCGGCTGGGCTTCGGCCCCGTGGTGTCGCTGACCGTGTGGCTGGTGCTGGCCGTGCACACCGCCGAAAGCCGCCTCGTACCCCAGCCTGGGGTGCGCCGCGTGCTGGCGCTGCTGGGCGCAGCCGCGGTAATGCTTGCCTGGGCCATGCCCGGCGAACCGCAGCCGCTGACCGGCTCGCCCTGGGCACCGTTGCATTGGGTGCTGGGCGTGGGCTCTTACGGGCTGTTCGGCGCGGCCGTATTGCATGCCACCATGTTGGATGCGGCCGAGACGCGCATGCGCCAGCACGCCGGCGGGCCGCCGCGCGCCTTTGGCATGCCTTTGTTGCAGCTCGAGCGGCTGACCTTCCGCTTCGTCGAGGCCGGTTTTGTGGTCCTCAGCGCGGCGTTGGTGCTGGGCGCGCTGACCAGTCCACAGTGGCGCTGGACGCACAAGACCGTGTTCTCGCTGCTGGGCTGGGCGGTGATTGCCGCGCTGCTGGTCGGGCGCAAGCTGCAGGGGTGGCGTGGCCGGCGAGCGACGCGTTGGCTTTACGCCGGCGCGCTGCTGCTGCTGCTGGCCTATGCGGGCTCGCGCTTCGTCATGCAGTTCGTGCTGGGTCGGCCGCTGGAGTGACGACACCATGAAATTCCTGGTCGTCGCGCTCGTCGTGTTCGTGGTCTTCTGGCTGCTGTTGCGCGGCCGCAAGCCCGACCGTCCGGCGACGCGCGGCTCGACAGGAGAAGGCGCTCCGCAGGCCATGGTGCAGTGCAGCCACTGCGGCGTGCACTTGCCGCGTGCCGACGCGCTGGTCGACACGCGCGGCGCCTTCTGCACCGAGGCGCATCGGCTGGCAGGACCGGCCAAGAGCTGATACTTGGCTGGGGTTGCCGGTTGAAGTGTGCCAACCGCTTATACCGCCCGCGCATTCGGTGCGCTTACTTGCCAAGTTCGGGCGTGGTCCTGATGAAGCCTGACCGTGCGGCGATCAATCAACCTGCGTTTCGGCGAACTGGTCGCGATGCAATTTGTGCCCGTGCAGGTTCTTGGCATCCGCATTGATCGGGTTAAGGATTTCGCCGCGTCGTGGGCATGAAGCGCCATGCGCAATAGTTCGCGGTCTGGCGTTCCACAAAGGAAAGATTCAGGTATCGCAAGGCCATGGTGGTCTTCTCCTCGTTACACATGGCGGTGCCAGAGGCACTGAACGCCAGTTCAGCCTGCCTTTGCCACGCCTCAGCGCATCTGGTAACACATTGGTCATCAATTCAAACAATGGCTTACCCCAGAATCTTTGAAAGACCGCACGGCTGTGCGGCTTGATGGCGATTGAGGCTTGAGCCGGCCTGATCTAAGTCAAGTGCGCTGCTAGGTCCCCTTGCGCCGCGTCCAATCCGCCTGAGATCACCGCCTTGCCCCCTTAGGTGCGGGAGTGCAAATAGGGAATCCACTCCACATAATCGACCAAATGTAAGGAATTCCGACGCTCGAAATCCCGCACAACTGTGCTGGGTGACCGTCGAGGCGCAAGGAGCGCCAAACACGTTATGCGAATTTTCCGTCATACCCTGTCCCCGGGCGTTGCCACCAGTGTGGCGATGGACCTCTTTCTCTGCTTCGCTGCTGTGTTGCTGGCCGCGTCATCCTTGACGACCCGCTATGCAACGCTCCACGGAGCGGTGCCGGAACTGCCGTTGATTCTTGTTGGTGCCTCGGTGTTTGCCCTAGTCATGGCTCTGATGTATGCCATTGTGGGCCTGTACCGTCCGGTGCCGATACCGCTGGCTTCGACAGTCGGGCGGACAGTGTTTTCACTCCTCGTTGGCGGCTATGTGACCGGTCTCAGCCTTAGAACCGTCGCTGACCGCGGATACGTAGAACAGCTTCTGCCAGCGGCCATCACCTACCTTGCCGTGGGTCTTGTCTTTGTCCACAGCGGGCTGTATCTGATGCGCAGGGTGGCAGCGCATCCGCGCGTGCTGATCATCGGTGCAGGCCGCGAGGCTGTGGCACTGGCATCCGATCTTCGCAGCGCCAGGCGGCACGCGCGGAGTGTCGTCGGCCTCTATCCGACGATGGACGATGAGGAGGGATCCTCCGAGCTTGGCAAGGGTGCCCCAAAGCTCTTTTCGCGTGACGACTCGATCATCGACTTGGTTTCAAGATACAGGGTCCAGGAGATCATCGTTGCCGTGCGTGAGCAACGTGGCGGCAGGGTGCCGATGGACGAGTTACTGGCCTGTCGGATTCGCGGAATCCCGGTGTTGGACCTGGCGGGCTATTCCGAGAAGACACGATGCGAAGTCCCCATCGATAGCCTCAAAGGCAGTTGGTTGGTCTACGGCCACGGTTTTGTGCAGGGTGATGCTCGCCGATTCATCAAGCGGGTGTTCGACATCCTCAGTTCGGCCGTGCTGCTGCTGCTGCTGCTGCCTGTGATGGTGCTTGCGGCCATTGCTATCAAGCTCGAAAGCCGCGGTCCGGTGCTATACCGACAGGAGCGCGTGGGCCTGGGTGGCCGGAGTTTCATGTGCATCAAGTTCCGCAGCATGCGGGCTGATGCCGAGCGCGATGGTGTTGCCCGCTGGGCCAGCAAGAACGACCCGCGGATCACGGCGGTGGGTTCTTTTCTGCGCAAGAGCCGGATTGACGAACTGCCGCAACTCTGGAGCGTGCTGACCGGAGAGATGAGCTTGGTCGGCCCGCGTCCGGAGCGGCCGAGCTTCGTCGAGCAGCTGAAGAAGGAAATCCCGTTCTACGAGATTCGGCACACCGTCAAACCTGGGATCACGGGATGGGCCCAAGTCCGCTACCACTATGGCGCTTCGCTGGACGATGCGCGGCGCAAGCACCAGTTCGACCTTTACTACGTGAAGAACAACTCCTTGTTCCTTGACTTGATCGTGCTGATCGAGACGGTTAGTGTTATTGTGTTTCGCGAAGGTCAATAGGCCGAGCGGCAGTTTTGGATAGTATTGCTTCAAAAGCGTCGCGGTGTGCAGGGCACAATCTTGCAACGTTGATCGCGATGGTTTGAGGGTTTGGCGGTGAGAGGGGCAGGTCTCGATACTGTGGATGACTCGAAGGTTCCGGAGCAAAAGCTCAGCGCACGTCGTCGCTTGATCCGGGGTGCTTTCGTGGCCCCGGCGGCGCTGACGGTGTTCAGTGGCAGTGCCTTTGCGCAATCCTCGATGACCTGCGTCAGCAAACGGGTCGCGGATCCGGTGCTGCCCGAAGTCTCTGCGGGGGAGGATGTTTTCCTGCGGGTTCCTTTGTACGGATTGGGTCACGGGGGCAATGTCAGCACGTGGATCAGGGGGGCTGACGTAGTTTTTCTCGCGCGCGATTCGAAGGAACCGCTCGATACCTTCCTGTCAAGCAACCAGTGGTTGTGTGTAAGCAATGGGCAGGGTGCCCCGAATGGAAGTTGGACGGTGGGCGAGAAGTACACCGATCCCGATCCGACGCTGCCCAATGGCGGCCGCCCGAAGGAACTGAGTCCGGAGCGGTGGGTTGCGGTTCGGGTCGATGCCAGTGGAAACATCATCGGGATCGTTGGTACCGGCGGAGACCGCGGTTCCGCAGTGGGTTGGACTTCCTGCTGGGCTTCCTTTACGGGCGTTGCCAGATACAACTAGCCCTATGCAGCGCTACGGCCGGGCCGATGGCGTCCTTGTCGAACCCGTAGGTCATCTGTGGGCTGCATTCAGCCCGCTGTCTGGCGAAACGACATTGCTCAACGACGAAAGCGCTGCAATTTTGGAAGTGCTCGAATCGGGTGGATGCGACACCTCGGGTGTTTGTGCCGCATTGGCGGAAGACAGCGGACTTGATGCCCAGCATTTTGTAGCCGCTGTGGCGGCTGGATGGCCTCGGCTGATTGAAGCCGGGCTTGTAAGTCGCCTGACCGATGTAGCAGCAACTCGGTGACCGACGGCATTGCGGCGCGGGACATGCCCGCATTGCTCGAGATTGGCCCGCAGCGGGTGAATCGAATGCTGTCGACGACAGGCCTGTGGCTTGACGTTGGCGCAGCGACCATTCGTATTCACAGCGACTCTTCGATCCTCGGCGCGCAGTTGCAGACCGTCTACGGGAGCTTTCCCGCGATCGAACATGCTGTGTGGGCAGACCTGCATGTGCGGATCCACCAGTCAAAGGGCATCCGCAGATGGCTGAAGCCACAGGCGTTGTTCTATTGTGACGGCCTGCAGGCCTTCGACCCGTTTCCGGCCTCCAGTCCATTGCCTCTGTTCGAATGGGGTTGTAATTGGCTGATCGGGCGACGGTTGAACGACCGGTTGCTCCTGCATGCTGGTGTGGTCGAACGCGATGGGCGGGCTCTCGTCCTGCCTGCCGTGCCGGGCGCGGGAAAGAGCACGTTGACGGGGGCGCTGTCGCAACGTGGGTGGCGCCTTCTTTCCGACGAGTTCGGTGCCTACGACCCCAGCATCGGCACGTTTCAGGCCGTGCTCAAACCCATTGCACTGAAGAATGAATCGATCGCCGTGATCCGTCGCTTCGCCCCTGGTGCCGTGATTGGCCCCGAGTTTCCGAAAACGCGCAAGGGTACCGTGGCCCACCTCGCTCCGAATTCAGATGCAGTGGTGCGCCGACACGAGGTCGCCAGTCCGGGCGCGATCGTGCTTCCAAGATGGGTGGCGGGTGCGGCCACGCGGCTGGAGCCGCTGCCGGAGAGCGCGGTCTTTCCTGCCCTGGCGTTCAATGCATTCAACTACAGTCTTCTTGGCGCCGAGGGTTTTCGATCGGTTGTTCGGCTGGTGCGCCAATGCCCTTCCTGGCAACTGGTGTACAGCGAACTCGAAGAGGCCTTGGGTGCCATCGAATCCATCTGGCCCAGGGTGCTGGAGCGCCAATCGGCGAGTCCGCAGTGACACGTGCGTCTCACCCCGTCGCGAGGTCACTGGATTGGCTGGCCGCGCTCAGAACTCCCGCCATTGTGTTGAATTGGCCCTTGCAGGAGTGGGATCGCGTCATTCGTCTGGCACGCAGGTTGCGGCTTCTCGCGCGCCTGGCGGCAAGCGTTTCAACTTCGGGCCTGCTCGAACAGGTGCCTCCGCAACCGCGCCGGCATCTGCTTGCCGAACTGCGCCTCTCGTGCTGGCGCAGTGACAGCCTGGTCTGGGCGCTGCGGCATGTGGGCGACGCGATCCAGCCCGTCGACTACCCTTGCGTGCTGTTGAAGGGCGTGGCCTACATGGCCCAGGGCTTGTCCATCGCCGCTGGGCGCTTGCCCTCCGATCTGGACATCCTGGTACCCAAGGCCGCGTTGCCGAAGGCTCAGGATTCCCTGGTTGCGGCCGGATGGCGTGCTGTAGACATGGACGAGCATGACCGGCGCTACTATGAGGATTGGAGTCATGAAGTGCCCCCTATGCGCCACCCGCGGCTGGGCGTGGAACTTGATCTTCATCACAATATCCTTCCCGCCGTAGGCCGGAACCAGATCAATGCCGACGCTCTGCTGGGACGGTTGCAGCCGTCGAAGTGGCACCCTTGGCATGTGCTCCATCCGGTGGATCAAGTTCTGCACTGTGCGGCCCATCTGTTTTTCGACTCTGAGTTGCGGGATCGGGTCCGCGACCTCGTGGACCTGGATGGGCTGTTGCGGCATTTTGCCGTCGACCCGCAGTTCTGGCCAGGCCTGGTTGGACGGGCGAGCGAGCTTGGTCTCACCGAGCCGCTTGCCTTGGCGTGCCACTTCTGCGTCTCCTGGCTCGACACGCCAGTCCCCCATGCGACTCAAGTGGCAGTCAAGGATCTTGGCCCCGGGTGGAGCCGGCGCGCTTGGCTGCTGCCATTGCTCGAACTTGTGCTGACTCCCACGGCCCCGGACGATGTGCCGAACTGGACGACGGATGCCGCCGCAGCCGTTCTTCTTGCCCGCTACCATCGACGCCGCCTGCCTGTACGCATGTTGGTACCGCACCTCTGGCACAAGCTACGGGCCAGGGGGCGTTCCGAGGAGATGCCGGAATCGGCTGAGGTCGGCCCCTGAAGGGTCTCGCGGGGTTTGCTTCGCTCCCGCCAGAGGGTGCATCTGGAGCGATGACGCAGGCCATGGCGTCCCGAGTCTGAAGGGCTTCAACAAAATGCGTCATTGGGGCCGTCGGCCATGGAACCTGCTCTCATGCGGCGCTATGCTGACTGCTTGATGCGGGGACACGCGCGTCTTGGTTAGCTGATCGACCGGCGCAATGTCCCTTGATTGGTTCTACACACCGCTTACGACCCAATGTCCGCATTGACCCCTGACCCTGCGTGTTTGCATCCCACTGAACGTGTGGACCCACGCCCATGACTGGTGGTGGGATTGGCTTGATGGCTTGGAGCCAGGCGCTTGCCGGTGCCGTGTATTCGGCTTTCGCAGTCCAGTTGCTTCGTCTCGGCTATGGGCGCAAGCATGGCGCAAGCCGGGCCATGCTGGCCGCAGTGCTGTGCTCTGCGGCTTGGGGCTGGTTCGGTCTGGCGGACCAGTTCACGACCAAGATCGTGTTCCAGCGCCTGGCAGAGTTGGCTGACGGGCTGGTCTATGGATTTTGGCTCGCGTTCCTTGTCCAACTGCTGCGGCCCCATGCGGATGGCGACACGTCCGCAAACGTCTTGCTTCTGTCCAGGGCCGCCGCGGTGGCGGTGCTCTCCTGCCTGGCGCTGCAGTTGCTTGTCAGCTTTGAGGTCGGCGGCTTCACCGAGTCGTCGAGGTTCGTCCTGCTGAGCTGGTTGCTTCTTCCCATCATGGCCCTTGTGCTGGTCGAGCAGTTGCTGCGTAACCTGAACGAGGACGCCTTGTGGAACGCCAAGCCGCTGTGTCTCGGGCTTGGCGGCATGTTCCTCTTTGATCTGTACCTGTTCTCGCAATCGCTGCTATTTAATGGCCACGATGCCGATGCGCTGAGCATTCGCGGTGCGGTCCACGCGCTCATGGTGCCGTTGCTTTTCGTGGCCGTGACGCGACGCAGCGACCTGATTTCCACCTTGCGGGTGTCGCGAAAGGCCGCCTTCCACTCGGTCGCACTGCTGTTGGCCGGGCTGTACCTGCTATTCATCTCAGGAGTTGGCTACTACGTTCGATACTTTGGCGGCGAATGGGGGCGGGCACTTCAGCTGGGTCTGTTCTTCCTGGCTCTGGTGGTATTGATGGTCCTGGCACTTTCGGGCTCGGTTCGCGCCAAGGTTCGCGTCTTTCTGGGAAAGCACTTCTTTCGCTATCGCTATGACTACCGTGAGGAATGGCTGCGTTTCACACAGACGCTTTCGGCCCAGAATTCGCCGCAGCAGATGGGCCAGCAGGTGATCAGAGGACTGGCAGATATGCTGGAGAGCCCGGCTGGCGTGCTGTGGATGAAGGATCCCAGCGATCGCGGGTTTCGCCAGACCGCCCAGTGGAACATGGGGGCCATCGACGATGTCGAGGACGAGACTTCAGCGCTGTGCCAGTTCATGCGTCGCACCGGATGGGTCGTCAACCTCGAGGAGTACCGGTCGATTCCGCGGCGTTATGCCCAGCTGACATTGCCGGAGTGGCTCCTGGGGATGAATCAGGCATGGCTGATCGTTCCGCTATGTGTCGGTGACGAGCTGATCGGCTTTGCGGTCCTGGCCAGAGCCAGGACCGATTTCGATGTGAATTGGGAAGTCAATGATCTGTTGAAGACCGCAGGCCGTCAGGCGGCCACTTTCCTCGCCCAGATGCAGGCGACCGAGGCATTGCTGGAAGTGCGAAAGTTCGATGCCTTCAACCGCATGTCGGCGTTCGTCGTTCATGACCTGAAGAACATCGTGACGCAGTTGTCGCTGTTGATGAAAAACGCGAAGCGTCTGCACGCGAATCCTGAGTTTCAGCAGGACATGTTGATGACAATCGAGAACTCACTCGACAAGATGCGTCAACTCATGCTTCAGCTGCGCGAAGGCGCCACTCCACCGGGGACCGCATTCGGTGTCGATCTGAATCGCGTGGTGCAGCGCATCGAGGGCGCAGTGGCAGGGCGAGGTCGCAAGGTAGAGGTTCGATTGCTCGAACGGGTGTTCGCTCGCGGACATGAAGAGCGGCTCGAACGCGTGATCGGTCACGTGATCCAGAACGCACTCGACGCGACTGACCCTGAGGGCAGGGTGTGGTTGAAGGTAGATCGACAGGCCGGACAGGCGCGTGTCGAGGTCGGCGACACGGGTCATGGCATGTCTCAAGAGTTCATCCGCGACCGACTGTTCAAGCCCTTCCAGACCACGAAGAATGCCGGCATGGGGATCGGCGCCTACGAAAGTTTCCAATACGTGCGCGAGCTGGGCGGAAGCATTTCCGTGAAGAGTGAACCGGGCCGTGGTACCGAAGTGACATTGCTGCTGCCGCTCTTCGAGGCGCAGATCGACTCTGACCTGCAAGCGATCAGAAGCTCATGACCGCCGACACAGCCCGTTCACTGTTGATCGTCGAAGACGACCTGGCACTGCAAAAGCAAATCAAGTGGGCGATGGATCGCTTCGACTCGGTCACGGCCAATGACCGTGAGTCCGCCTTGGTGTTGATGCGTCGCCACAAGCCAGCGGTGGTGACAATGGATCTGGGCCTACCCCCGGATGCCGATTCGGTGTCCGAGGGTTTCAGGCTGCTCGAACAGATCCTGGCGATGGAACCCGACGTGAAGGTCATTGTCTTGACGGGCCAGAACGATCAGGCCCACGCGCTACGTGCCGTGGCGATGGGCGCCTACGACTTCATTGCCAAGCCCTTCGAGCCAGAGATATTGGCCTTGACCGTCGAGCGTGCATTCCGGATGTTCGAGCTGCAGAAAGAGAATCGGCGTCTTCTCGAACTCCGCCAACCCGAAGCCCTCGCCGGATTGATCACGCGTGACCCCGAAATGTTGCGTATCTGTCGCACAGTCGAGCGGGTGGCCAGCAGCACGGCGACGGTGATGCTTCTGGGCGAGAGCGGCACGGGCAAGGAGGTGCTGGCACAGGGCCTGCACCAGGCCTCACCGCGGCGTGCCGGCAAGTTCGTCGCCATCAACTGCGCAGCCATCCCCGAGAACCTGCTCGAAAGTGAGTTGTTCGGCTACGAAAAGGGTGCGTTCACCGGCGCCGCAAAGACGACACCGGGCCGAATCGAGACTGCACACAAGGGCACGCTCATGCTCGACGAGATCGGAGACCTCCCGATGTCGTTGCAGGCCAAGCTGCTCCGCTTCATCCAGGAGCGGTCGATCGAACGCGTCGGCGGAAGGGTGGAGATTGCGGTGGATGTGCGTATCGTGTGCGCGACGCATCAGGACCTGGGCGCATTGGCCAAGGAAGGACGCTTTCGCGAAGACCTGTACTACCGACTGGCCGAGATCGTCATCAGCATCCCGCCGCTGCGCCAGCGTGTTGGCGATGCAGCCTTGTTGGCCCACGCCTTCGCGCGGCGCTTCGCCCACGAACAGAACCGCGGGTCTTTGAGCCTGTCGGAAGATGCGGTTCGGGCCATTGAGGCGCATCCCTGGCCAGGCAACGTACGTGAACTGTCGAGCTGCATCCGGCGTGCTTCGATCATGGCGGATGGTCAACAGATCACCGCTGCCGACATGGGGCTGAAGGTGTCTGAGGAGGTGGAGGGCGACAGCCCCTTCGATCTGCGTGCCGCCCGCGACGCCACCGAGAAGCGCACAATTCTTGCCGCTTTGGGGCGGGCCAATGGCAATATCGCCAAGGCCGCTGACCTGCTGGGCATCAGCCGGCCCACGCTGTACGACCTGATGCATCGTCTGACGCTCAAGTAACCTGGTCCATTCGACTTTCCTTGCCCGGAGACCAACTTCGCCCCATGAGACCAACTGCATTGATCGCAACAGTGGCGCTGGCCGCCGGGTTGGTGTTGGCCGGGTGCGCAGACGAGAGTCCGCAAAGGCGCATCGCCTTGGCGAAGGGGTACCTGCAGAAAAACGACACGAAGGCGGCGGTCATCGAGATCAAGAACGCCTTGCAGAAGGATCCGGGTCTCGGTGAAGCGCGATACCTGCTCGGATCGACATTGCTGAAGGAGGGAAACGCAGGCGCTGCTGAAGTGGAACTTCGCAAAGCGCTGGCGGCAAAGTTCCCCGAAAATGCCGTCGTGCCAGACTTGGCGCGAAGCATGCTGCAGCTTGGTCAGGCCAAGAAGTTGGTCGATGAGTTTGGCAATACCCGGCTTGGCACACCCACAGCAGACGCCAGCCTGCAA
The DNA here is from genome assembly GCA_963758955.1 of uncultured Pseudomonadota bacterium. Taxonomy (GTDB): domain Bacteria; phylum Pseudomonadota; class Gammaproteobacteria; order Burkholderiales; family Burkholderiaceae_C; genus Rubrivivax. The sequence goes on along the minus strand of CAVWXO010000021.1, from coordinate 1,259,952 downwards.
GTCTCGCTTGCCAGCGCCTATGCCGCGCTGGGTAAGCCTGATCAGGCTCTGTCCGCATTGAACACGGCGCTGGCGTCCGATCGCACCTATGCGCCGGCGCTCCTTCTTGGCGCGCGGCAGAAGGCGGCAACCGGGGATTTCGACGGTGCATTGGCTGTGGTTGAAGAAGTGATTGCCAGGGAACCCGGCAATACGGACGCCTGGAAGTTCAAGGGCGACGTCCTGTTCCACACCAAGAACAAACCCGACGAGGCGCTTGTGGCGTACCGGCAAGCACTGCAGGTTGATCCCAGGTTCGGTCCAGGGCATCTGGCCATCCTGACCCTGCTGCTGCAGCAAGGCAATCTCGACGAGGCAGCCAAGCAGCTTGAACAACTGAAGAAGTTCGCAGCGACGAACCCGCAGACAATCTACCTCGAAGCGCAACTGGCCTACCAGAGGAAAGACCTGAAGCTGGCCAAGGAACTGACGCAACAACTGCTACAGCAAGCACCCAACAACCCGCGGATCCTGCAATTGGCCGGCGCGGTGGAATTGCAGAGGGGCGCCGTTACACAGGCCGAGATCTACCTGTCGAAGGCCGCTCAATTGGCGCCGGAACTCGCGCTGGCACGTCGTCTGCTAGTCGTCACGTACTTGCGGTCAGGCCAGTCTGCGAAGGCGCTGACGGCGTTGAACGCCTCGGGGAAGGATTCAATCGACCCAGCACTTTATTCGCTGGCTGGCGAGGTCTACCTGCAAAACGGCGATGCGAAGAAAGCCGAGGAGTACTTCGCGAAGGCGCTGAAGCTCGACCCCGAGAACCCAGCGAAGCGCACTGCGCTGGCCATCACCCATCTCGAAGGCGGGCAGACGAGCAGTGCCTTCGACGAGTTGCAGAACATTGCCGCATCCGATACCGGTACCACGGCCGATCTGGCGCTGATCAGCGCTCACCTGCGGCGCAAAGAGTTCGACAAGGCGCTGTTGGCCATCGACAGACTCGAGGCGAAGCAACCCGACAAGCCGACCGCCGCAAACCTGCGCGGGCGAGTCCAGCTGGCGCAAAAGGACAACGCCGCCGCGCGCAAGAGCTTTGAGCGGGCTTTGGCGATCGACCCGAACTTCTTTGCCGCGGCGGCCAGCTTGGCGACGCTGGACTTGGCGGAAAAGAAGCCGGACGAAGCTAAGAAGCGCTTTGAGCGCCTTCTAGCAACAAATCCGAAGAGCGAGCAGGCATTGTTGGGGCTGGCGCAGCTTGCGGCGACTCAGGGCGGAAGCAAGGACCAAGTGACGGGCCTCTTGAACAAAGCAATTGACGCCAACGCCACGTCGCCTGTTCCGCGTTTGCTCTTGGTCGACCTCCTTCTACGGAACAACGACGTCAAGCAGGCGTTGTCGGCAGCCCAAAGTGCAGCTGTCGCGCTACCAACCAGCCCTGAGGTTCTGGACGCATTGGGCCGCACTCAACAAGCTGCTGGGGAATTCAACCAGGCCATTGCCACATTTGGCAAGCTCGCTGCGATGCAGCCCCTGTCACCGCAGCCCTATATCCGTTTGGCTGGTGCGCAAGTTGCCAACAAGAACATTCAAGCCGGGCAGCAGAGCCTGCGAAAGGCGCTCGAGATCAAGCCCGACGAGCTTCTGGCGCAACGCGCCTTGATCGTATTGCTTCTGGAGGAGAAGAAGTACCAAGATGCCATGAGCGTGGCTCGCATGGCGCAGAAGCAGCGCCCCAAATCAGCTGCAGGCTTTGCCATGGAAGGTGATGTCAAAGCGTGGCAGGGAGATTGGGGTGCTGCAGCGACGGCATACCGATTGGGCTTGCAGCAGGCCCAGTCATCGGAGTTGTCGATGAAGCTGCATAAGGTGTTGGCAGCCTCAGGTCGAGTCGCAGAAGCTGACGCTTTCGCCGCCACTTGGATGAAAGCCAATCCGAAAGACGTCGGCTTTCTCGCTTACCTTGGCGACACGGCGATCCAACATAAGGACTATCTTGCAGCAGAGAAGAGCTATTCCACGGTGCTGCAGCTTCAGCCCGACAATGCCACCGCACTCAACAACATGGCCTGGGTGGGCCACCAGTTGCATCGGGACGGCGCTATCGCCTACGCTGAAAAGGCTAACAAGCTGGCGCCTAATCAGCCGGCGTTCATGGACACGCTTGCGGTACTGATGTCGGACAAGGGTGAACACGCCAAGGCCATTGCCTTGCAGGTCAAGGCCGTTGAAATGCAGCCTGCGAATGCTTCGCTGCGGCTGAATCTGGCGAAGATATACATCGCTTCCGGGGACAAGGCCCGCGCCAAAGCCGAGCTTGTAGCGGTTGAGAAACTGGGTGACAAGGATCCGGCATACCCGGTTGCGACGGCACTTCTCAAGACTCTCTAACCAATGCCGTGTCCCGTCTCGCAATCCTCCATACTTGCTATTCGCTCTGAACCGTGGAATCTTGTGCCTGGCGTTGAGGGTTAACATTTGCCCCATGATCAGATCTTGGCAGGCATCGCATTGGCACTTGGCGTGCCGCGCCGCGTGGCCAGCCGACCGCCGATACCTAAGTCGTGGCGCCATTGCGAGGCGCGGGCCACCTGGCATATCGGTCCTGTGGTCGCGTAGGGACATTGCATGACTTCTTCGATCGACGTAGAAGAGTTTGCACCGTACTTCCGAAGTCTCGAGGCGCATGCCGACCGGGACGAAGACCTGATGCGACGAATTTTCGAACTCCGCTTTCAGGTCTATTGCCAGGAATGTGGTTTTCTCTTGTCCGCCGAATACCCGGACAGACAAGAGTCGGATGAACACGACGCCGGTTCCGCACACTTCTGCGCGTTCAACTCGGCCGATGAACTCGTGGGCTATGTGCGTTTGGTTCGCCCGGATGCCAATCTGAGCTTTCCATTTCAACGTCATTGCACCGAACTTCTTGCCGGCGTAGCGCTTCCGCATCCTGCCCAGTCGGCGGAAATCAGCCGGTTGATGGTGCGGCAGGACTATAGACGCCGGCGCGGCGATATCCTTGCGGGTGTCACCGTTGATGAGAGTCTTGTCATCCCGGACCACGAGCGACGCGACAACTCGCCGCAGATCCTTCTCAGCCTGTACCGGCAGATGTACTTGTTCAGTCTCGCCAACAGTATCCAGTTCTGGTACGCGGCGATGGAGCGCTCGCTGGCCCGGGCCCTGACGCGAATGAACTTTTCGTTTCGCCAAGTCGGGCCGCAGACCGACTATTACGGTCCGGTGGCGCCTTACCTCGCCGATCTGCGCGAACTCGAGGCCCGCGTCGGTGAACACAATCCGCCGTTGTTGGCTTGGATGCGGCGGGCCGAGCCAGGCAGCCGCTGACGCAAGCCCTCGCCGATGCCCCCTCGCGCCGCGGTGCGGTTTATGCGCAAGATGATGCTTGCGTATGGCAAGCGCATGGACCCCGATCGGATGCTTCAACTCTCGCGGCAAGGTGCCCTCCGTACGGCTGTTCATGCGGCTCGGCACAGCAAGGCCTATCGCTCGTTGCTGCAGGAACATGGTCTGGACCCGGACGCAATCGGCAGCGAAACCGACTTGAGGCGCCTGCCTGTCCTTACCAAGGCCAACACTTTTGGGCGCTTCGGCCTTGCTGATCTGGCGCGCCCGGTTTCAACGAACGACTTGGCCGATGTGCTGACCAGTTCCGGCCGCGGCGGCAAGAGCTTCGGATTCAGACTCACGGAGCGCAAGCAGCATGAGGCTTCATGGTTCGACATCGATCTCGGCTTGCAGGACGTATTCAACGTCGACGAGCTGCCGACGCTGCTGGTCAACTGCCTGCCGATGGGGGTGGTGTTCCGATCCCGTGCGGTGACTGTCGCCAATGTCAGCGTGCGCGAGGACATGGCATGTTCGATTCTTCGTGACGTCGGCCCCCGCTTCGCGCAAACGCTGCTGTGTACCGATCCGCTGTTCGTCAGGCGCGTGCTCGACGAGGCTCGTCTTACCGGTGTTGATTGGAAGGCGCTCAATACCAGCGTCATCATGGGCGAAGAGGTCTTGGTCGAAACCCAGCGAGACTACATCGCCGAGCGCATGCAAATCGGCCTCGATGGCGACCCTCACCGCATGATTGGCAGTTCCTTCGGCGTCGGCGAACTGGGACTCAACCTTCTGTTCGAAACCCGCGACACCATACGCATGCGCCGCGCGCTGCGAGCCGAGGATGCAAGTGTTGAGTCGCTGGGCGGCGCGGCCAAACAAGGCGCTACGCCTTTGCTGTTCTGTTACAACCCCTTGCGATCCCATGTCGAAGTGCTGAACCCCGACGCCCATGGACTGGGCGAACTGTGTTTCACGATGCTCGATCGCCAAGCGGTGATTCCTCTGCCTCGATTTGCGACGGGCGATCTTGGTCGCCTGATCCCGCGCGATGCGGTCGCTGCGTTCGCGGCCCGGGTGGGGGCAGCGGCGCCGTGGCTTCCGGTGGTGGAGTTGCACGGGCGCCTGACAGATCGCCCGCCGGGTCTGCCCTCAGCCGAAATGGTAAAGGGGTGGATCTACACGAACCACTCCTTCGCCGACATATTGAGCGGGGCGTTCCGTCTGTCATCCGCCAAGCACACGGGGCCGCGATTGGCGCTGCAATCGACATCCGACGATATCGGCGGCCATAGGCTGGCGGAGCAGGGCCTTGCCGAGCTCGCGACGGCGGCAGGCTTTCCAGGCCTTGAAATCGAATTGCTACCCATGTCGCGATTCCCATGGCGACCAGCGCTTGACTACGAACGAAAGTTTGCGTACGTTGAAGCGGCAGTTCCCGTTGAGATATAGGCCGGCGTCGGATTTTCTTACACGTTGAAGCGCGAGATCGTTTGGCGCACCGACAGTTCGACGGTAATCTTATAGAAATCAATGGCTTAGAGAAGTCCGGCACTCATGGCACGGGATCTGCTTTAGTAGAGTCGAGCAGCACTTTGGGATGCTGCATTCATCTCACTAGGAGAACTAAATGTTGAAGAAGAGTCTCATCGCTGCAGCGGCAGCCGCAGCTCTCACCATCGGCTCGGTGGGTTCCGCGCTCGCTTTGTCTGCGCCCACGATCTCGCCCGGCGAGATCAAGTTTTCGATCGACAACTACGACTCCGCGACGACTGCCTATGGCAATGTGCCCGGTATCAAATGCAATACCGTGGCCGAGTGTGATGCCGCGGCATCCACGAAGGCGCCGGGTAGTATTGGTTCGGTCAATCCGAGCGCCGACACGATGGGGATCTTCTCGATTTCCAACATTTCGAATATCACGACCGGCGACACGGAGTTCGTCAAGGGCGCGGCGCAAGGGTTTATCACCGGTGTCTTCGGCAACCTGATGGACCGAACGGTCGAGGTCACCGGCGGCATCTTGGGCGCCACGACGACGGCCTTGTCGGTGGGTGGATTCTTCGAGCTTTGGTATAACGCGACGGACTACAACCCTGCGCTCGGTCCGCTGGTTGGTGTGGGCAAGGACTTGAACGCGGGTCTGTATCCGGGCGTTACTGGTGGGACGCTGTTGCTCCGTGGCGAGTTCGCGCCCGGTGCTGTGCTGAATGGTGACGCGACTGCGACCTACTTGACGAATTTCAACAACGGTACCTTTGCCGGGGCTGGTCAGGGTTTCCTGAACGTCGTGGATGGTCTGTGGGCTGATCAGTTCAACACAAACTCTCTGCAGAATGCAAATGGCGGCTTCAACGATCTGTTCCTGACGAATACCTTCGATGACGTCAATGACGCGGCTTCGAAAATCGGTTGGACTGTGAAGTCCGTGGCCCAAGTGACTGGTCAGATTCCTGAGCCCGGAAGTCTGGCGCTGGTGGCGCTTGCGATGCTGGGTATTGGTGCTGTGTCGCGTCGCCGCAAGGCCTGATCGTGTAGAAGAAGCGTCTTTCGGGGCGTGAACAGACCGCGAGGTGTTCGCCTCGCGGTTTTTTTTCGTGCGCATGACATGGCGGACCTGCTTGAAGATGGAGATCCTCTGCGGTGGAGGCGTCAGCAGGATTGCGCTGTCGCCAAGACGTTGAACTGCGCGGCTTGGCGGCTGGGCGAACTGTCTCAGAAGCTCACGGATCAGACAGGCTTGACGGTAGTGAGCGCACGCAACCCAATGATTCACCGCAGGCGCCCCGTGGGCGCCAAGGGAGCTTGGGAAGCAGCCATTCAATTCCACGAGTCGTGCAATGGCCCGTCCGCGGCTCAAACACGCTGCTCCAACGTCGCGCAGAGGCCGGTCGCGGTGCGAGCGGGTCGCCGCTCATGGACAGTCGCGTCGGCCAACTGGCTTGAGCGGCCGATTTCGACGACTGGAGCCCTGTGCATGCGCAACGCCATGACGCGCCGAATGGCTCGATCTTGGCTACCCTGCAATGCACGGCAGGGTCTGCGTGTGCATGCGGGCTTCATTGAGCTTCGAACCGCCCTTGGCCAGCCGACAGACGGCATCCATCAAAACGCGGGGCAGGTGGCCGCCCAGGATCTCGACCGAGCCGAAGGCTCGCAGTGCCGTGATTGCGCTCTTCGGTCTGATTGGGCTGCAAGACTGCTCGAAGATGAAGAAGCCCTTGAAAAGCTGGTGATTGTCTCGCCGCATCGATGCGGCTGCGCCGCGCGAGCCAAACGTTTCGGGATCGGGAACGGCCAGTGCGCGAACGCGAAACAGTATGCAACGACCCGGTTCCGGCCGCTCGTTACAGGCTACTATCCGCCCGATTGCAACTCTGTTCGTCCGGACCATGCAACAGCAAAGCGTTCGTTCTTCACGATTGCGGCCCAGTCTTGTTGACTGCTGGCTTGCCGATGACTCAGATCGGGGCGAATGTTGAGCCGCGTTGCCGCCCTGCAGGGGGCTGTCGGCAAGCATCATCATGGGTTGCAGGACCGGGCCTTCCGGACTGCCCTGGAGCTTCGATACCAGGTTTATTGCCTGGAATGCAACTTCCTCTCGCCCGACGACTACCCGGACGGTATGGAAATGGACGAGCATGACGAACATGCAGCCCATTTCTATGCATTTGATGCGGACGAGGAACTGGTGGGCTATGTTCGTCTGGTGCATGCGGATGCCGAGCAGCGCTTTCCGGTTCAGAACCACTGCGCACTGTTTCCTGAAGGGCTTACGCTACCGCACGCCGAGCACTCTGGCGAGATCAGCCGCCTCATGGTGCGTGGTGATTACAGGCGTCGGCGCGGTGACAGGCTATTGGGCGTGACGGTGGAACAGAATCGCGCCGCGCTTGCCGGTGAGAGACGGCTCGAAGCACCGCAGATTCTGCTGAGCCTTTACCGCCAGATGTACGCCTACAGTCGGGCGAATGGCATTCGCCATTGGTACGCGGCGATGGAGCGCCCCCTCGCACGATCGCTGTCGCGTCTGAACTTTGCCTTCAAGTCGATTGGTCCGGAAACCGACTACTACGGACCGGTCGCTCCGTACCTGGCCGACCTGCGCGAACTCGAAATGCAAGTGGGACTGCGCCGTCCAGAACTACTTGCCTGGCTTCAGGAGCCTGAGCAGTGGTCCAGAAGAGCGACGCAGGGTGATGAACGAGGCCGCTACCACATCAGCTGGCCCGGCGCGGTCGCTCAGCGCGAACTCTCCCTTACCGCCTTTGGCTGACCACGCAGCGAGCGCGCTGGCGCAGCGCCGAACTTGATCGGTTAGCCAGCCTGCGGTCCTTGCGGCTGCATGCATCCATGGGCGTGTCAGCACAGAGGCCTCGCAGGCCGGCAGGAGCGCGCGCTCGCCGACACGCCCAGGCGCATTGCCCCACGTGAACCCGGCAAGGGCCTGCCACCGTCTAGTGGTGCTACACCGCTAACCGGGTGATATGCAGTGCATTTCATCGGATTCATCCGGTCAACATGTGGCTAGCATTCTGGGCATGCGAGCACGGCCGGTGATTCGACCCCTGGCCTGATGCCGATTCGGATGGATCATCGAACCTGCCCTGCAAGGACCAGATGAAATGTCGACAATCGATCGGCTCCCAAACGAGCGCCCGCGAAGCTTGCTGCATCCAGTTGTCCTGAAGGGCATCAGCAAGGCCTACCGTCTTGACGCGGTCGACGTACCGGCGCTGATCGACATCGACCTGGTCATCCTGCCGAACCGGTTCACGGTCATCTCAGGGCCATCGGGTAGCGGCAAAACCACACTGCTCAACCTCATCGGCTGCATCGATCGGCCCGATCAAGGAACGATCATGGTGGGTGGCAAGCCGGTGCAGACGATGAGCGACGACGCGTTATCGGATTTCCGGGCGCGCCAGCTTGGGTTCATATTCCAGAACTTCAACCTGTTGCCGGTGCTGACGGCGTTCGAGAATGTCGAGTACCCGTTGGTCCTGGCCGGCATGGGGCCGGTCAAGCGGCGGGCAAGGGTCAGGCAGCTGTTGGAGGCAGTGGGTTTGGGCGCCCATGGACGCAAGCGACCCGGACAATTGTCAGGTGGCCAGCGCCAGCGCGTGGCTATCGCGCGTGCATTGGCGCGAAAGCCGCAGCTCGTACTGGCCGACGAGCCGACAGCCAACCTCGATAGCAAGACGGGTGCGGAGATCATCAAGTTGATGCGCGAGATGCAGCAACGGCAACAGGTGTCGTTCATCTTTTCTTCACACGATCCCAAGGTGCTCGAAGCCGCGGACGATGCTGTGCATATCCAAGATGGCCGTATTGCATCAATCGAGCGTGGCGGTGACGCGGTCGAAGATCGAACGTGAATACACTGTCCCTTGCCTGGCGCAACCTGCTGCGCAATCGGCGCCGCTCGTCGATGACGCTGACAGCCATGGTGCTCGGCTTGGTCGCTGTCCTGCTCTTCGGTGGCTACATCAGAGATCTGGACTATGGCTTGCAGACTGACTTCGTTCAGCTGACAGGCCACATGCAGTTGCAGCACAAGGACTACTTCCAGTTCGGCAGCGGCAACCCGGCGGCCTACGGCATCGCAAGTTACGAGCGCATCGTCGACACCATCAAGAGCGATCCTGTACTGGCGCCGATGGTGGCCGTGGCAACGCCGATCTTGCAGATTGGCGGAATCGCCGGTAATTTTGCGGCCGGCGTGTCGCGCACGGTCTATGTCACCGGGACCGTGGTCGAGGACCAGAACCGAATGCGCGAGTGGAACGACTATTCGTTTCCTACCCTGTCGCGTAGGCTTTCATTGTCGGGCACCGCGCAAGATTCTGCGGTGATAGGGACCGGTGTCGCACGCGTACTCCAGTTGTGCGCGGCGTTGGACGTGCCGGATTGCGTCGCGGAAACTCCCAAGAACAGCGACGATGCTCCTGCGCTGCCTGACGACATCGCCGCGCTGGCACAGCCTGGGACGACGCCGCCTGCAAAACCGTCTGGCAAGGGACATCCGCGTATCGAGATCCTTGCTGCAAATGCGCGCGGTGCCCCCAACGTGGCTGCAGTCAATGTGCTGAGCGCCGAGTATCAAGGCATCAAGGAACTCGACGACGTTTATGTCGGCCTGCACCTGTCGCAAGCCCAGAAGCTGATCTACGGATCAGCACCGCCGCAAGTGACAGCCATAGCTCTGCAGCTTCAGCATACGGCGCAGATCGCGGAGGCTCGCCAGCGGCTCGATGAGCTTCTGAATACCGCGCTGAAGGGTGACTCCCTGGCGGTCCTTGACTACGAGACATTGAACCCGTACTACGGCCAGGCGCGGGCGATGTTCGCTGCGATCTTCGGCTTCATTTCGGTGCTGATCGGTGGGATTGTTCTGTTTACGGTGACAAACACGATGAGCATGGCAGTCGTTGAGCGTACTGCCGAGATCGGTACATTGCGGGCCATCGGACTGAGGCGCAGCAACATCCGCTCGATGTTTCTCACCGAGGGCATCGTGCTGGGAGGCATCGGCGCACTGCTGGGAATACTTTCCGCCCTGTTGGTGGCGTTGGCCATCAATCGAGTGGGCCTGACCTGGCTTCCTCCGGGACGAGTCGAGCCGATACCGCTGGCGGTGCGGGTCGCGGGGGAGTACGCAATGCTGATTTCCAGTGCAATCGTGCTGGTTGTGGTCGCAGCCGCTTCTGCCATTGTTCCTGCGGCGCGCGCTGCCCGGATGAACATCGTCGACGCCTTGCGCCATGCCTAGCTTGCAAGCACCCATGAACCTGGCATTCACCCGCCAATTGGTCACGTTGACCATTTGCGTCGCCCTGACCGCGCTCGGCCATGCTGCCCCCGACCCACAGGCCGTTCTGGCGGACAGCGACGCGGTGCGCAATCCCTCCAAGCCCTTCGCTGTCACGGTGACGCTGCTCGAATACCGCAATGCGAAGCAGACCGACAGCAATACGCTGACGGTGTATTCGAAAGCCGACAACACGAACGGCCAGTACCGCAGCCTGATCCGTTTCGTCGCCCCACAGCGCGATGTCGACAAGCTGATGCTGAAGGATGGCAACGACATGTGGTTCTATGACCCATCCAGCCAGGCGAGCATCCGCCTTTCGCCCCAGCAGCGCCTGCTGGGTCAGGCCTCAAACGGCGACGTGGTGACCGTCAATCTGGCCAAGGACTACAAGGCCGAACTGCTGGGTGAAGAGGACACGGCCGACGGCGAACGCGTGACGCGCCACACCTACAAGTTAGGGCTGGTGGCCGTTTCGCAGGACGTGACCTACCACCGCGTCGAGATGTGGGTCGATGTCGCCTCGTCGCGCCCGATCAAGGCACGCTTCTTTGCCGAGAGCGGGCACCTGCTCAAGACTGCCTACTACCGTAAGTACCAGTCGCAACTCGGCCGCGAGCGGCCAACCGAGATCGTCATCATCGATGGCCTGGATCCAGCGTGGGTCACCGTCATGCGCTATTCCGACTATGCGTGGCGGGACGTGCCAGACGCCTGGCTGCAGCGGGACTACCTTCCGCGCTTCAAACCGGGGTGAGAATGAATCAGACCGTAGCTGTGCTTGCGATCGGGCTGTGCGTTGGCTGTTCAGCCCACGCCGCAGGGACGGGCGACCCGCCGGCCGATGATCTGGATGCGCTGACACTTGCCGACAAGGCTCCAGTGCCACAAGCGCAGCAAGCGTTGAACTGGCGACTGTTCATCGAAGGCGCCGGCGGCACGGGCAAGCTTCGGGAGGGCGACTCGAGTTTCGGCATCCTGCGCGGATCGCTCGACTTTCGCATCGACGCCAGCCTGGCCCCGGGACTGCGCGGCGTCTTTTCCGATCGTCTGGATCTGGTCGACAGTGATGGTGTGCCGCTGGGCGAGAACGTCAATACGCTGCGCGAGGCCTACCTGAGTTGGGCGAGAACCGACGATCAGATCTTCGATCTGGGTCGCGTCAACATTCGCAACGGCGCGGCGATGGGCTTCAATCCGACGGACTGGTTCAAGGCCAACGCGTTGCGAGCGATCGTCAACCCCGACCCGGCCGTGCTGCGCGAAAATCGTCAGGGCACCGTCGTGCTGCAGGGGCAGCAACTCTGGAGCGAGGCTTCGATATCGGCCGCCTTCTCACCCAAGCTTGCACGATCGGCGGATACTGCCACGTTTGCATTGAATGCCGGGGCCACCAACCCCAGCAACCGCTACTTGGTGGCAGCCAGCTACAAGGTCAGTGACAAGTTCAACCCGCAGTTGCTGATCTACGGAGGCAACGACATTCCGCCGCAGGTTGGCTTGAACCTCTCAACCCTGCTGGGGGATTCGACCGTTGCCTACGGCGAACTGACAGTCGGCAAGGGCAACACGCTAATCGCCGAGGCGCTGGCTTGGCCTGAACTCCAGAGCAACCAACGGCGTGCGTCCGTCGGCCTGACCTATACCACCGGGTTCAACCTCAGCGTGTCGGTCGAAGCGGAATACAGCAGTGCTGGGCCCGACGCGGATCAGTGGAATGCGCTGCCCCTTGCTGCTCAACAACAGGTCTTGTACACAGCGCAATCCCTGCAGGATCTGCCGTCCAGAAGCCAGGTCTTCCTGTACGCCGTATGGAAAGACCTGTTCGTGCGGCGCTTCGATCTGTCAGGCTTCCTGCGACAAGACGTGCAGACCAACAGCCAGGCTCTCTGGCTTGAAGGTCGTCATAGCTGGGATCGAGCCGAGCTGGCACTGCAGTGGCAGTTGTACACAGGATCCGCTGGCTCACTCTACTATGCCGTACCCCAGCAACAAACCATACAGCTGGTGCTTCGCGTCTACTTGTAAAAGCAACGGTCGCTTGCGCGCCCAGCTTGCAACTAGCGCATGACGTCAATGGCTTGACCGTGCCTCGGGCCGGCGGTGAGTTCCCTGCGCCAAGTCGATCGAATGCTCCCACCAGATGGCGCGACGCTGTGCGCGTGCACAATTTCGCTATTGACTTGCCCCCCATGCCTGAGCGTTGCGACGCGCTGCGAGTCTATGCCATCATCACTCTTCAAGGGCGATGTGGCCGCAGCCGTGCTGTGGCCTCACAGCTGGCTCAGTGCCGCGCCGACGTCAGATTGAGGAAGGGACCCGACATGCAACGAAACGCTGGTAAGTGGATGATGCGCGCCCGTTGGGCACTCTCCGTCGCCGGTATTGCGCTCCTGACAGCTTGTGCCGGATCAGCCAAGCCACCACCGGCTCCCGTGTCCGCCGAGACAAATGACTACAACTACATCATTGGTCCGGGCGACAGTCTCAACATCATCGTCTGGCGCAATCCGGAACTGTCCATGGCCGTGCCCGTGCGGCCGGATGGCAAGTTCTCCACCCCCTTGATCGACGAGTTGGTTGGGCAAGGCAAGACCTCGGTTCAGGTGGCGCGCGAGGTGGAGAAGAAGCTGGAGAAGTACGTTCGCGATCCGGTGGTGACGGTGATCGTCACCACGTTCGTTGGGCCGTATGACCAGCAGATCCGGGTGGTGGGCGAAGCGGCGAAGCCACAAGCCCTGCCGTTCAAGCAGTACATGACGCTTCTGGATGTGATGATTGCCGTGGGTGGATTGACTGATTTCGCCGACGGCAACGAGGCCACCATCCTGCGCACTTCCGACGGCGGCAAGGATGGCCTGGGTGGAAAGCAGTTCTCGGTGCGACTGCGCGACCTCATCCGGCGTGGAGACATCTCGGCAAACGTCGAGATGAAACCCGGCGATATCCTGATCATTCCGCAAGGCTGGTTCTGACCAGCAGCCCACTCCTTGACGGGCGGTCGACATCATTGCCCGGCCCGAGGACTCGAACTTAGCTCATGGAACAACTGCTTGCACAACTTACAACGGTCGCCAAGGGCATGTGGCGGTTCCGCTGGCCCGCCTTGGTCGTGGCATGGGTGGTTGCCATCGTGGGTGTGGTCCTGGTCTTTCGTGTGCCGGACAAGTACGAGGCCACAGCGCGGATTTTTGTCGATACTCAATCGATCCTGAAGCCGTTGATGGCTGGTTTGGCCGTGCAACCCAATGTGGAGCAACAGGTGGCCATGCTCAGCCGCACGCTGATCAGTCGACCCAATATGGAAAAGCTGGTTCGGATGGCTGACCTGGATCTGAACAGCGAATCGAAGTCCGAACAGGAAGCGTTGGTCACTTCCTTAATGAGCACGGTGCAAATCAAGAACGCTGGGCGGGACAATCTGTATTCGCTTTCCTACCGCGACGCCAATCCTGCCAGAGCGCAGAAGGTGATCCAGTCCCTGGCGTCCATTTTTGTGGAGTCCAGTCTCGGCACGTCACGCAAGGACGCTGTCTCGGCAAAGGAGTTCCTCGATGAGCAGATCAAGAGCTACGAGGCCAAGCTGGAGGAGGCCGAGGCCAAGCTGAAGGCCTTCCGCCTTCGCAATATCGAGTTGCACAGCGCCGAAGGCAAGGATTCCGCGTCCCGGCTGGGCGAATTGGGGGAGCAACTGAATCAGGCTCGCCTGGCGCTTCGTGAAGCCGAACAGGCGCGAGATGCGGCGCGGCAGCAACTTGGCGCGGAGAAGTCGTCTACGACGAACGTGGCCACGAAGAGCCTGATGCAGGAATCGGCGATTGCGGTATCGACGCCTGAGATCGACGCTCGCATAGACGCCCAGAAGCGCAGCCTCGATTCGCTGCTGCAGCGCTATACGGAACAGCATCCGGACATCATCAGTGCGCGACGTTTGATCAAGGAACTCGAAGACCAGAAGCGCAAGGAGGCCGACGAGCTCAGGCGCAGGGCTATGGCGGCTCCAGGCAGCATTGCCACCGTGGGTTCAGGCAGCCTGGCCTACCAGGAGATGAGTCGGGTGCTCGCCACCTCCGAGGTGCAGGTCGCTTCCCTGCGTGCCCGCGTGGCCGAATACACGACTCGCTACAACGCGGCGCGCGAGATGATGAAGACCGCGCCGCAGATCGAGGCCGAGGCAGCGCAACTGAATCGCGACTACGCGATCCACAAGAAGAACTACGAGGATCTGGTTTCGAGGCGTGAATCTGCTGCGATGTCGGGTGAACTCGAGGGCGCCTCCGGGGTGGCCGACTTTCGGCTGATCGACCCCCCGCGAGTGTCGCCCACGCCGGTCTCGCCGAATCGCTTCCTGCTGCTGCCGCTCGCTTTTGTCGCGGCCCTTGGTGCCGGCTTGTTCGTTGCATTCGCGGGCAGCCAGCTGCGGCCAGTCTTTCACGGTGCCACCGAGCTTCGCAACAAAGTCGGCATTCCGCTATTGGGCGTGGTCTCCAATGTCGGGAGTGCGGCTGAGGCGAAGCTCGAAAAGGCCAACCTGATTCGGTTCGTGGCCGGTTCGGGAGGTCTATTGGGGCTTTTCATTGTGGTCTTTGTCGCTCTATCGATCATGGCGGCGCGGAGGGTGGGTTGAAATGAGCAGCCTTATCGAACAGGCCGCGAAGCGCCTTGAACAACTGCGTGGCGCCGGAGTCTCGGTACCGGTTCCGGCGCACGGCTCGACGCTTGCGGATGCCGAGCGTGCGACTCCTGTTCCACCCGTCCACTCGACGGCCGCCGCGGAGCCCCATATCGAGGAGTCTGCACCGTCCTCCCGGCGTGTGGAGTTGAATCTGGCCATTCTCGAATCCTCGGGCATCGTCACGCCCAATGCGCCGCGATCGCACATCGCGGATGAATTCCGAGTCATCAAGCGCCCGCTGATCAGCAATGCGGTGGGCCGTGGGGCAACGGCGTTGACGCATGGCAACCTCATCATGGTGACCAGTGCCATGCCCGGGGAAGGCAAGAGCTTCACCGCGATGAACCTGGCGATGAGTATCGCCGCCGAGATGGACCATACGGTCATGCTGGTCGACGCCGACGTCGCCCGCCCTTCGATCCTGCGCATGCTGGGGCTTCCAGATGGACCGGGTCTGCTCGACTTGCTCGAAGGCAAAGCGGAGATGGCGAACGTCATGTTGAAGACGAGTATCGACAAACTCACCATCCTGCCCAGCGGTACGCCGCATCCGCGCGCCACCGAGTTGTTGGCCAGCGACGCAATGCGTCTGCTGCTTGACGACATCTCCAAGCGCTATCCGGACCGCATCGTCATCTTCGACTCGCCGCCGCTGATCCTCACCACCGAGGCGCGTGTGCTGGCCACGCAGATGGGACAGGTGGTGCTGGTCGTACAGGCCGAGAAGACGCTGCAGGCCGACGTGCAGCATGCGTTGTCCACGATCGAGGCCTGCCCCGTGAAGATGATGTTGCTGAACAGGGTGAGAACCGATTCGAATGGCAGCTACGCCTACGGCTATGGCTATGGTTACGGCCGTGAGAAGAAGGCAGCGTGAGCGGAAAGTCTTCTACGGACTGGTCTGCCTCTAACACAAGTTCCAGTCGCAGTGGCGCGGCGGTTGTGGGGCGACCGTTGGTCGGCTTGCTCGCCGTCGCCGTGACCGGCGCCCTCGCCCAGTCCAACTTTGGCATTGGCGGGTCCGGACTTAGCGTTCAGGATATCTCGTCCGGACTCAGCATTAGGGATGTCGCCGGCCGTAAGAACAACGGTAACGAGCCAGGACGCTCGTTCTACATGATCCCGACGCTCGGTGCGACCGCGACGTTGACCAACAACGTCAACCTGAGCGCTGAAAAGAAGTCGGACCTCATCCTGGGCGTCACGCCGGGGATCCAAATCGGTGGGCAGTCCGCACGCCTCAGCGGATTCCTGAACTACAACCTGAACGCCAACTTCTACGCGTCTGATTTGAATCGGGCGACCTTCTACAACAACCTTCTCGCCCAAGGGACTGTCGAAGCGATAGACGACTGGATGTTCATCGACGCGAGCGCGTCGATCTCCCAGCAGTACATCAATCCCTTCGGAACCCAGTCGGGCAGCACCAGCCTGAACAACGGCAATCAAACCCAGGTGACCACGCTGCGGGTTTCGCCCTACGTCAGTGGGCAGATTGCCGGACAGGTCGACTACGTCGGGCGATTGTTCTACTCGGCCACGAACAGCGGCACGTCTCAGGCCTCCAACTCGTCCGTATGGGGAGGCCTGCTGTCCTTCGGCGCCACGACGCGGTGGTCGCGGCTGAGTTGGGGCCTCACGTACTCCTATCGCGAGGCCGCGTTCGAAGACACCAGGACCGAGTTCGATCAGCTCAGCATCGCATCGCTCACCTATGCCATCACGCCCGACCTGAGGTTCACGGTGCGCGGCAACGTCGAGACCAGCAACCTGGTGAGCATCGACTCCGAAACCACGACAGGCTGGGGGCTGGGTCTCCGATGGAACCCGAGTCCGCGGACCAATCTCGCGTTGGAGTATGACCAACGAATTTTCGGTTCGTCGCACCTGTACAGCTTCTTCTACTTCGCTCCGCGCTCTGTATGGGCCATCTCCAGTGTGCAACGCTTGTCTACCGGCCAGTTCGGCACGGGCGTGGGCGCCACTGGCGGGGGGTCCACGTTCGATGTGCTGTTTGCACAGTTCGCGACGATCGAGCCCGATCCGGTGGCGCGTGCGCAGCTGGTCAATGCGTTTATCCAGGCCAACGGTCTGGACCCCGGCAACTCCACGGGCACCACGTTTTTGCCTAGCCAGGTGACGCTCGAAACGAACAACGAGGCTTCGGTTGCCTTGCAGGGAACGCGCAGTACCGTGATCTTCAACGTCTTCCAGACCAAGGGGCAGGCACTGCAGTCGGCCTTGTTGAACCCGGACAGCAATCTGTCGGGTGGCAACGTCATCACCTGGCTCGGTGGCGGGGTGAACTGGGCGCACCGGCTGACGCCGCTGGACAGCCTGGTACTCAACGTGCGCGTCCGCCGGACGACGGAGTCGGTGGGCAGCGACGAGTCGACTTGGTGGACCGGCGTCGCGACATGGTCTCGCCAAGTCGCCCCGAGAGCGTCTGATGTCCCTCGCCGCAAGGTACCAGAACCAGAGCAGCACAACGTCACCCTACACCGAGGCGGCGCTTCTGGCGACGCTGAACATGCAGTTCTGACCTATGTACGAGTCCTTCTACGGTCTGAGCAGCAAGCCGTTCCAGCTGAATCCGGATCCCAACTTCTACTACGGCAGCAAGCAGCACAGTCGCGCCAAGGCGTACCTCGAATACGGGGTGTCGCGCCATGAAGGTTTCGTTGTCATCACGGGTGAGATCGGTGCTGGCAAGACGATGACGCTGCGCGCTCTGATCGAGGATCTCCACGGCAGCAATGTGGTGACAGGTCACTTGGTGACCACGCAACTCGATGCCGAGGACACGTTGCGCATGGTCGGCTCGGCGTTCGGGTTCAAGGTCAAGGATGTGGCCAAGTCCGAGCTTCTGGTCACACTTGAAGCGTTCCTCCTCAGCCAGACCAGCCAAGGAAAGCGCTGCTTGCTGATCGTCGACGAGGCGCAGAACCTGACTCCGCGCGCCGTTGAGGAACTGCGCATGCTGTCGAACTTCCAGTACGGCAATCAGGCGCTGCTACAGACCTTCCTTGTCGGACAGCCCGAGTTTCGCAAGATCCTGCAGCGCCCTGAGATGGAGCAGTTCCGTCAGAGGGTGTCCGCCACCTGTCACATCGGGCCTCTGGATGCAGAAGAGACCAAAGGCTATATCGAGCACCGACTGATTTGTGCGGGTTCGAGCGGGAAACCCACGTTCGAAGCCGAGGTCTTCGACGCTATCCACAAAGCCAGCAATGGCATCCCGCGGCGGATCAATGCCCTTTGCGACCGACTCCTGCTGATGGGCTTCCTTTGCGACAGATCGCATCTCACGGTGGCGGATGTGGATGAAGTCGTTCGCGAGTTTTCGCAGGAGGCTGAAGTGGCTGGTACCGCTGCGTTGATTGACCCGCGCTCCAACCTGGCAAGTGACTCTGGCGCAGACTTGGAACTGGACCTTGGTGCGTTGCAGGTAGACGCTGGTCTGGCGCACAGCCTCACCCATCAAATCGACGCAATCGGCGTGGACCAACAGATGGACCAACTACGCCGGCTCGAGCGAAGTGTCATGCGCCTTGAAAGAGTCAATCTGCAGACCTTGAGCATGTTGAAGAAGCTGGTCAGCGCCGTCACGAAACCGAATAATGAGACCAGCAATTGAATCCGTGCCCGAGCCTTCGGTGCCTGACGATCGCATCACCAATGCTCTGACCATCGACGTCGAGGACTACTTCCAGGTTTCGGCTTTTGCGCCTTACATACCGCGTGCGGAATGGGATTCGCGCGAATGCCGGGTCGAGCGAAATGTCGATCGTATTCTCGGCATGCTGGACGATCACCAGACCAAGGCCACCTTCTTTACGCTGGGCTGGATTGCCGAGCGCTACCCGCAACTGGTTCGCCGCATTTCCAATGAAGGTCACGAGGTCGCCAGCCACGGGTTCGGGCACGAACGGGCCAGCGACCTCGACCGGGGTGCCTTCGATGCCGACATTCGGCGTGCCAAGTCGGTGCTCGAAGACCTGATTGGTCGGAGGGTGGACGGGTATAGGGCGCCGAGCTTTTCCATCGGGCCCACCAATCTGTGGGCCTTCGAAAGCCTGGCCCGCGCTGGGTACCGTTACAGCTCGAGCATTTATCCGATTCGCCATGACCACTATGGCATGCCGGACGCGCCGCGCTTCATGTATCGGCCTACAGACGGGCTGCTGGAGATCCCCATCACCACGCTACGAATGTTCAATCGAAACCTGCCTTCCAGCGGTGGCGGCTATTTCCGGCTGCTTCCCTATGCACTTTCGCGCTGGATGCTGCGCACGGTCAATGCCCAAGACGAAGAGGCGGCAGTCTTCTACTTTCACCCTTGGGAAATCGACGCCGCGCAGCCAAGGATAGTGGGCATTGACCGCCGCACGCGCTTTCGCCACTACGTCAACATCGACCGCATGGAGCGCCGTCTGTACAGCCTTCTTGGCGACTTCAAATGGGGTCGTATGGATCACCTATTCCTGCATCGTGCGCACCCACTGTCGGCTGCCAACTGACCAGTGAACGCCATGGACATCAAATACCTTCATGCGGACGATGCTGCTATGGCCGTCCAATGGGATGCCTTTGTCATGGCTTGCCCACAGGCCACCTTCTTTCATCGGGCGGGTTGGCAGCGACTACTGCGACGCGTGTTCAAACACCAAACCCACTATCTCTACGCCGAGTCGAACGGGCAGATTCAGGGCGTCCTGCCGCTGGTGCATGTCAGCAGCTTGCTATTCGGTCGCGCGCTTGTGAGTCTGCCCTTTGCGGTTTACGGGGGCGTAGCCACCTGCGACGAAGGCGCGGCCCTGGCCCTCGAGAGCGAAGCACAACGATTGGCTGTCCGCCTTGGCGTTGATCATCTCGAAATGCGTAACGTGCAGGCTCGACACACCGACTGGCCCCGCCAGGACCTGTATGTCACCTTTCGCAAGGCCATACTGCCCAGTGAGGAAGCCAACATGCTAGCCATTCCGCGCAAACAGCGCGCAATGGTGCGCAAAGGCATCAAGAATGCATTGCGCAGCGACATCGACGACAGTGTCGACAGGTTCTTTGCGCTGTATGCCGACAATGTGCATCGGCATGGTACGCCTGCCTTGCCCAAGCGCTACTTTCGTGCGCTGCGCGATGAGTTCGGCTCCGACTGCGAGGTCTTGACCGTGAGCGCGCCCGATGGCCGGCCGCTGTCGAGTGTCTTGAGTTTCTACTTCCGGGACGAAGTCCTGCCGTACTACGCTGGCGACGACATGGCCGCCCGAGAACTGGCGGCGAATGACTTCAAGTACTGGGAGTTGATGCGCCGTGCCTGTGCTCGCGGTTTGAAGGTCTTCGACTACGGCCGCAGCAAACAGGGAACCGGACCTTTCGCGTTCAAGAAGAACTGGGGCTTCGAGCCGACACCCCTGCAGTACGAGTACTGTCTGTACAAGCGGGATTCGATTCCCCAAAACAACCCGAGCAACACGAAATTCAAGTTGATGATCGAAACCTGGCGTCGTCTTCCGCTCGGAATGGCCAACTGGCTTGGACCGTTGGTCGTGCGCAATCTCGGCTGAGCGCAGCTTGCCGTGAGCGCCGTTCCTGCGAGCCTTCGCCCGACCAGCGCCTGGCGAACGGCATTGCCTGCATTGCTGGTGCTGCTAGCAGCCATCGGCCTGCTCTACTGGGATACAGCCGCTGCGATGGTGGCGATCTGGTCGCGCTCGGACACGTTCGCTCACGCCTACATGGTGCTGCCGATCTCGCTGTGGCTCATCTGGCGCCAGCGCCAGGTTCTTGCCACTCTGACGCCGGTTCCGCAACCGTGGGTGTTGTTGCCGATGCTTCTTGTCGGCGCCGTATGGACCCTCGCCGATCTTGTCGCGGTCAACGCGGCAACGCAGTTTGCCTTTGTGGGGTTGCTCGTGATGGCGGTGCCCGCGATCCTGGGTTTGCAAGTGGCCGCAGCCATCCTGTTTCCGCTGCTGTACCTGTTCTTCGCTGTGCCGTTCGGCGAGTTCCTGCTGCCGGTGCTCATGGAGTACACGGCCAACTTCACTGTCATGGCCCTTCGACTGACCGGCATTCCGGTGTACCGCGAAGGCTTGCAGTTCGTGATTCCATCGGGCAACTGGTCGGTGGTAGAGGCTTGCAGCGGCGTGCGCTATCTGATCGCGTCGTTCATGATCGGCACCCTGTTCGCGTATCTGCACTACCGCTCGACGCGACGCCGACTCTTGTTCATGGGTGTGTCCATCGTCGTGCCTATCGTCGCCAACTGGCTGCGCGCCTACATGATCGTGATGCTTGGACACTTTTCCGGCAACACCATTGCGGTCGGTGTGGATCATTTGATCTACGGCTGGCTGTTCTTCGGTGTGGTGATCTCGATCATGTTCCTGATCGGAGCTCGTTGGTCGGAGCCAGACGAACAGAGCTCCAGTGCATCGGGCGGGCAGGTCCCGCGTAACTGGTCGGGCGCGTCGACTGCCGCGATAGGTGGCATATTGCTCGCCAGCGTCGTCGCAGTGGCGTTGCCAGCACTCCTGGTGGGTGCGATTCAGCGCGAGCAGGCAACCTGGGCAGAGCCAGCCCTTACCTTGCCTCAGCGCTTGGGTGATTGGCAAGCTGGCGGTGGTCCCTCGCCCGTGCAGTGGCGGCCGAGATTCGTCAATCCTTCGATCGAGGCAGCGCAAATCTACCTCCATGGTGACAAGTCTGTTGGGGTCTTCATTGCCTATTACAGAGGGCAAGGCCAGGACCGCAAACTGGCCAGTTCGCGCAATGTGCTGGTCAGCTCAAAGGATCGCGAATGGAATCAGGTTTCTTCTGGGCGCAGGACCATTCAACTTCCAGAACAGCCGTTGACCTTTAGGACGGCGGAGTTGCTTGGCCCGCCTGAACCTGGAGCAGTGGACCGCCGCCGGTTGCTGGTTTGGACAACCTATTGGATCAATGGGAGGATGGTATACACCGATGCAGCTGCCAAATGGCACTCTGCATTGAACCTGTTGATGGGGCGACGCGACGACTCAGCAGTCATCGCGCTCTACGCCAGCGTCGAGGGGCGAGGCTCAGCAGATGTTGCGCTTGATGCATTTGCAAGGTCCAACCTAAGCCAATTGGACGCGCTGCTTCAACAAGCGGCAGAACAGCGCTGATGCGTCCGGGAAAAGGTCTGCATGGTGATTGCGGCTATGTGACCGCGGGGCCGCTTGTCTGCTTGGCAACTCCGCATCAAAGTCCGTTGATACCTGTTCCGTCGGTCGGCACTTTGAGTCCCGCGAGGATTGAGTTCGCCATTCCAAGAGCGTTCCCAACCTTGCCTCGTCTGCCGCCACGCCGTCTTCGTCGCGCGTGGCGTTGACCGAGTCGGACCCGTCATGCTGTTCACCACCACGACATTCGCGCTGTTGTTCCTGCCCCTCGTTCTAGCGGGATTCTTCCTATTGGGGCGGTGGTCAGAGACAGTGGCTGCCTCCTGGCTGCTAGCGGCATCGGTCTTCTTCTACGGGTACTGGATGCCGGAGTTCACACTGCTCTTGCTGAGTTCGATTGCCGTCAATTTCTGGGTGGGCGGCAGAATCGCAAGATCGTTGCAGGCTCATCAAGCCTCTCGATCGGGACCTAAAGCGGGCACTTGGCTGACGATCGGAATCTCGTTCAACTTGCTGCTACTTGGCTACTTCAAGTACGCGAACTTTTTCATCGACAACATCAACGCAGTGTTGGGGCTGCACTGGTCCATAGGACGCGTGATCCTCCCGATCGGGATCTCCTTCTATACCTTCACCCAGATCGCGTATCTGGCTGACACATGGTTTGGAAAGGTAAAGGAATACAGGCCCATCCACTATGGTCTGTTCGTCACATACTTCCCGCACCTCATAGCGGGCCCCGTACTGCATCACTCTCAGATGATGCCGCAGTTTGCCGATCCGGCGGTCTATCGATTCAATCCGAGCCAGTTCGTCTCGGGTCTGGTGATTTTTGGCATTGGACTGTTCAAGAAGGTGATCCTGGCAGACGGGTCTGCCCCCTATTCTGACGCAGTCTTCGTGCCGGTCGACGCTGGCGCCATGCCGACCATGTCCGAGGCCTGGCTCGGTGCACTTGCGTATACGTTTCAACTGTACTTTGATTTCTCCGGATACTCTGACATGGCGATCGGACTGTCCTGGATGTTCAATGTCCGATTGCCCTACAACTTCAATTCACCGTACAAATCGACCAACATCATCGACTTCTGGCGTCGTTGGCACATTACGTTGTCAAACTTCCTGCGCGACTACCTCTATGTGCCGCTGGGGGGAAGCCGAAATGGGCGCGCGCGCCGCTATCTGAATCTCACGGTGACGATGGTCTTGGGCGGCCTTTGGCATGGGGCGAGTTGGTCATTCGTCTTGTGGGGTGCCCTGCACGGCATCTATCTCATGGTCAACCATGCATTTCGTGCCGTTGCTGAGCGCGCCGCTTGGGGACGTCGCTTGTTTGCCTTGCGCTCCTTCGCACTGTTTTCGTGGCTGCTCACCATGGTGGCCGTAGTTGTCGCCTGGGTGTTCTTCAGGGCTGAGACTCTGTCGGGCGCGGCTCGCATGGTGCAAGGCCTGTTCGGACTATTGAGAATTACGTAATCCATGACATCACCACAACTCAGCTTGCTTCCAGCATGCGGTGATGATCGATCGGCGGTGTTGGCCGCTGCGCAGCTTGTTGCGCGCTGCGGTCTTGAGTTCGGCCAGCGAGTTGGGACAGAAGTTCGCCAGTGCATGACGTTTGAGCCAGGCCCACAGGTACTCCACCGGGTTCAGATCGGGTGCGTACCCCGGCAGCAGTGCCATCTGGATGGCGCCCTTGGTGCTGTCGAGATAGTCGCGCACGATCCGGCTCTTGTGCTGCGCCGCGCCGTCCCAGACGATGAGCAGCCGGCGCTTGAGCTGCGAGCGCAGCGCCTTGAGGAACTCCACGATCTGCGCGCTCCTGACCGCGCCGTCGTACAGCCGGAAGAGGAAGTTCGTGCGGGTCAGCCCGGCGATGGCCGAGACGTGCTTCCAGTTGAAGTGGAACTGCACGACCGGCGTGCAGCCCCTGGGCGCCCAGGTTCTGACGCGCGTGGGTCGCTCCGACAGCCCGGATTCGTCGATGAAGACGATCAGCCGTCGCTCGGCAGCACACTTTTTTTGAGCGCGGGCCAGGTCTTGCGTTTCCACGCCAGCACGGCCTCGTCGTTGCGCTCGATGGCCCGTCGTTCGGGTTTTTGCGAGCTGAAGCCCATCGCGCCGAGCAGCCGCCAGACATGGACCTCGCTGAAGCGCACCCCGTACAGCCGTTCGATGAGAGCGCGTACCCGTTTGAGGGTCCACAGCTCGGTGCCGAAGCCGTGGGCGATGGCGCCTTGCAGCAACGCCGTACGCAGCGCGTCGAGTTGCGTGGCGTCGAGCTGCGCCGGACGGCCCGTGGCCATCGAGCGCAGCGCCTCGATGCCACCCTCATCGAGTCGGGCCTTCCATGTGTACGCCGTCTGCCGTGCCACGCCCACGGCGCTGGCCGCCTGCGCGGGCGTCTTTCCCGCCAGCATCAACCGCCCCGCGCGCACCCGCTTGCGTGTGGCTTCGTCCATCTTGGCCATGTACCGATTCTCCGATCAAGCTGATGATCGGAGAACGCACGAGAGCGCTATCGGTTGTCATGGTTTTGGTAATTCTCAATAGTACCGCTGGAGGCAGGTCCGGACCGGCTACTTTGGAATGCCGGTCTCAAGCTAAACGTGGGGTCTGCGTGGTGCTTGGCCATGGCCGTAGTTGCATTCCTGTTTCCCAACAGCAATCAAATGGGTGAAGCGGTGCTTCGATGGTTTGCACGTTCGAAGGATGTGGCTGTTGCCTTGGGCACCTCAGCACTTGTGATCGTGCTGCTATTGCTGATGATCAATTCCGCACGCGACTCTGTCAGTGCGTTCATTTACTTCAATTTCTAGCATGTGGCGCCGTCTGGTTATCGCACTCGTCGCCCTAGCTGGAACGTTGTTTGGACTTGAGTTGCTGCTGCGTGCCGTGCCGGTTTCCACAGCAACCATGGCAGGCTACTATTTCGACCCGGATGTGCTCACGTATCCCGCCAAGCATGAATGGACGGTATCGACCGGCTGGAGTATGCGCAATCCCCAGCGGCTTCGCAGCAATAACTACGGCTTTGTCAGTGCAGTGGACTTCCATCCTGACCCGCGTGCTGTGGCGCTGATCGGCGACAGTTATGTCGAAGCCTCGATGTTGGATGCGCGAGACCGCCCGGAATCACAGCTGCAAGCTCTGCTCGGTGACTCGAGGCGTGTGTATGGCTTCGGCGCGCCAGGAACTGCGTTGCTCGATTACGCACAGCGCATTAGGCTTGCCAACGAGCAGTTCAAGATCACCGACTTCGTCGTCTGGCTTGAGCGCGGCGATGCCCGACAGTCCTTGTGCAGCTCAGGCAACATTCACAGCCGGTGCCTGGACCCCGACACCCTAGCACCTCGCGTGCAGCGGCGCCCTGAACCCACATGGGCCAAGCGAATCGCCAGGCACAGCGTGCTCGCACAGTACCTCTTCGGTCAGCTGAAGGTGGATTTGCCGGCGATCGCGACGGCCACATTGCGTCGCAGCGTGCCAGGAGAGCCGGGCACGCTACCTGCGCGAGATTCTTCCTCGCGTACATCGGAAGATGTGCCTCGGCTGGCCGATCGCAACGTGAAGATCGTCGACACAGTGTTGGATCGATTCTTCGAGCAGATCGGACCCTACGCCAGGGGACGACTGATTTTTCTTGTCGACGGCTATCGCAAAGCGGGACCACGAAAGGTGTCGGAACTGGATCTCGAGCGCGAATACCTGATACAGCAACTTCGCACGCGGGGAGCCGATGTAGTGGACCTGCAGCCCACGTTCGAGGCCGGCTACCTGAGGGAACGACTTTCGCTGGAGGTGGGTCCATACGACAGGCACCTGAATCGATTGGGCGTGCACCTTGCGATGGAGCAGGCGGCGTCGCGTTTGCGTCGTTGATTGGCAGCCGATGTTCGAGCCACGCGCAGGCAGAAATGCCAGCCCAATACTGGGGCCACCCCTGGTGGTGCATCTGCTTTTCCGGTTCGACACGGGGGGATTGGAGAACGGCGTTGTCAATCTGATCAACCACATGCCGCAGTCGACATACCGTCATGCCGTGATTGCACTGACGGAGGTCGTTCCTGAGTTCAGCAGGCGCATACAGCGAGAGAACGTTCAACTCGTGGCGCTGGGAAAGGCACCGGGTCACGCCCTAAAGCTGTATCCCAGGCTCGTGACACTGCTCAGGCAGCTTCGACCTGCGATCGTGCACACACGCAACTTGGCCGCGCTGGAGTGCCAGGTGGCGGCGGCAGTTGCCGGCGTTCCGGTCCGAATTCACGGTGAACATGGTCGTGATTCAGATGATCCCGACGGGACACGGCGACGCTATCAGTGGTTGCGCCGCGTCTATCGGCCCTTCGTTCATCACTATGTCGCGCTGTCGCGTGATCTCGCAAGCTATTTGGTGCAAAGAGTCGGGGTCCCGGAACGAAGGATTGAGCAGATCTACAACGGAGTCGATCTCGGACGATTTGCGCGACTGACAAGCGCGAGGGAAGTGCCGTCAGGATGTCCGTTCATCGAGGATGACCTGTTCGTCGTGGGCACGGTCGGTCGGATGCAGACGGTCAAGGCGCAGCCGCTTCTTGCAGCGGCCTTCGTGCAGGCACTGCAGCGCCAGCCGAAGCTTCGGAGCAGACTTCGACTGGTCATGGTTGGAGATGGTCCACTGCGCGCGCAGGCGCAGGCCGTGCTTGCGCAGGCCGGGGTCGAGACACTTGCCTGGCTGCCCGGTGAGCGAGCCGACGTGCCGGATGTCATGCGGGGGCTCGATTGTTTCGCTTTGCCGTCGCTGGCGGAGGGCATCTCGAATACCATCCTGGAAGCCATGGCCAGCGGGCTGCCCGTGGTCGCCACCGACGTGGGTGGCAATGCGGAACTGCTGGTTGATGGGCAGACCGGAAGCCTTGTTCCGTCTGGCGATGTGGAGGCCATGGCCACAAGCATTGTTGCCCTGGCCAGTGACCCCGTGCGGTCCGCGGCCATGGGCGCGGCGGGGCGAGAGCGGGTTGAGCAGTGTTTCAGCCTGCCGACCATGGTCGGTGCCTATCAGCGACTTTACGATCGCCTCTTGGCCGAACGGCACACAACCCCCAGACTGGACTGAAGCATATGTGTGGCATCACCGGCATCTTTGATACGCACGGCGCAGCGCCGATCGATCGGACTGTTCTGCAGCGCATGAACGATTCGCAGCGTCACCGAGGGCCCGACGAGGGCAGCCTGCACATCGAACCTGGACTTGGCCTCGGTCATCGCAGGTTGTCCATCATCGACATCGCCACGGGGCAGCAGCCCTTGTTCAATGAAGATGGCTCGGTGGCCATCATCTTCAACGGCGAGATCTACAACTTCCAGGACCTGATCCCGGAACTCCAGGCCGCAGGCCATCGTTTCCATACGAAGAGTGATACCGAAGTCATTGTTCATGCCTGGGAGCAGTGGGGCGAGGACTGTGTGCGACGCCTGCGCGGCATGTTCGCTTTCGTGCTGTGGGATCGCAACCTGCAGACCCTGTTCATGGCGCGCGACCGGATGGGTGTGAAGCCCTTGTTCTATGGGCTGCTCGATGACGGTACGCTGTTGTTCGGTTCTGAGCTCAAGTCGTTGTTGGCCCACGGCGGCCTGCGGCGGGACATCGACCCGCTGGCGGTCGAGGAGTACTTCGCTCTGGGCTATGTGGCTGAGCCACGAAGCATCTTTCGTCAGGCAAGGAAACTCGCGCCTGGTCACATGCTCACCATACGGCGGGGTCAACCCGTTCCCGAGCCCAAAGAGTACTGGGACGTGCGCTTTACGCTCAGCAACCCGTGCAGCGTCGAAGATGCTTGTGCCGAACTCGTGCAGCGCCTGCGCGAATCGGTGAAGCTGCGGCTCATCTCCGAAGTACCTTTGGGCGCATTCCTGTCGGGGGGCGTTGACTCGAGCGCAGTGGTAGCGGCGATGGCAGGTCTGTCTGATGGGCCAGTGAATACCTGCTCCATCGCCTTCGCTGACCCCAGCTTCAACGAGAGCGAATTCGCTCAGATGGTGGCTGAACGCTACCGCACGAACCACCATGTCGAGACTGTCGGCAGTGATGATTTCGACTTGATCGATACCTTGGCGCGGCTCTATGACGAGCCCTATGCCGACAGCTCGGCCATCCCGACCTATCGCGTCTGTCAACTGGCGCGCAAGCATGTCACCGTGGCGCTGTCGGGTGATGGCGGCGACGAGACCTTCGGCGGCTATCGCCGCTATCGCCTTCACCTTATGGAAGAGCGGATGCGTTCGGCGCTGCCCGCCGGCATACGCCAACCGCTGTTCGGTATGCTTGGCAGGGTGTATCCCAAGGCCGACTGGGCGCCGCGCGTACTTCGTGCCAAGACGACCTTCGAAGGCATGGCCCGAAATTCGGTTGAGGCCTACTTCCATTCGGTATCCATACTTCGCGGGCCGATGCGCGAGCAACTTTTCAGCTCGACCTTCAAGCGCGAACTCGCCGGATACGATGCCGAACAGGTTTTCCACTTCCACGCTGCCCGCGCCGGTACGGACGATCCGCTGGCCTTGATCCAGTACCTGGACCTGAAGACCTACCTGGTCGGCGACATCAATACCAAGGTCGATCGTGCCAGCATGGCGCATTCACTCGAAGTGCGCGAGCCCCTGATGGACCATCAACTTGTTGAATGGCTGGCCACGCTGCCATCGGGCCTGAAGGTGCGCGCACAGGAAGGCAAGTTTCTCCTGAAGAAGGCGCTCGAGCCGCAATTGCCGCCGGAGGTGCTTTATCGACCGAAGATGGGCTTCGCTGTGCCGCTGGCACGCTGGTTCCGTGGACCACTGAAACAGCGCGTCCGCGATGCGGTTCTGGGCCCGCGACTGGCAGAAACGGGCTGGTTCGAGCGGGGCTACCTGAGCCACCTGATCGAAGCCCACCAATCGGGCGCGCGTGACTACAGCGCGCCGCTATGGACACTTCTGATGTTCGAGGCGTTCCTGCGAAAGGTGGTGGATGACCAGCCGACGCCATCTGCTGCCACCGCCGTGCGTGCCGAGGAAGCCGAAGCCTGATGAATCTGCGCATCCTCCATGTCCTGGACCACTCGGCGCCCTTGCACAGCGGCTACACCTTTCGAACGCTGGCCATTCTGCGAGAGCAACGCGCATTGGGTTGGGACACCCTGCAACTGACCACGCCAAAGCAAGGCCCTGGGCAGGCCAAGCAGGAAATGGTGGATGGTCTGACATTCCTGAGAACGCCCAGCCGCGCCGATTCGGGTCTGCTGGCCCAGATGCGACTGACCGCCCAGCGGCTGGAAGAAGTCGTTGCCGACAGCCGGCCCGACCTGATACATGCCCACTCGCCGGTCCTCAACGCATTGCCCAGCCTTTGGGTCGCACGGCGCAAGGGCCTGCCCGTGGTCTACGAGATGCGTGCGTCCTGGGAGGACGCCGCCGTGGATCACGGGACGACCAAGGAGGGCAGCCTGCGCTACCGGGTCTCTCGGGCACTGGAAAGCTTTGCTTTGAGGCGGGCAGCCCAGGTGACAACCATTTGCAACGGCTTGCGCGATGACATTGCCGGACGTGGCATTCCGGAACAGCGCATCACGGTGATTCCAAACGCGGTGGATGTCGGAGCGTTCCGTTTCGGTGCCGAACCGGACCGCCATCTACGTCGCGAACTGGGCCTCGAAGGCGCCACTGTGCTGGGCTTCGCTGGCTCGTTCTACGGATATGAAGGCCTCCATCTCCTTGTCGAGGCAGCGCAGCGCATGGTGCCGAAGCACCCCATGCTGAGGCTTCTGCTGGTTGGCGGTGGCCCGCAGGAGCAGGCGTTGAAGGCGCAGGTGGCTTCGGCTGGATTGCAGGAACGCGTGATCTTCGCGGGTCGCGTACCGCATTCCCAGGTGCAGCGCTACTACGACCTGATCGATGTGCTCGCCTATCCGCGCCTGCCGATTCGTCTGACCGAGCTTGTCACGCCGCTCAAGCCGCTGGAAGCCATGGCGCAGGGCCGCATGCTCGTCGCCTCTGATGTGGGGGGGCATCGCGAGTTGATTCGAGACCGTGAGACAGGTTTTCTCTTCCGTGCTGGTGATGTGCAGGCGCTGCAGCGCGCACTCGAGGAGCTTCTTGCCCATCGTGAACTGTGGCCGCAGATCCGTGCCCAGGCGCGCCGTTTCGTTGAGGTCGAGCGTACCTGGGCGGGTAGCGTGGCGCGCTATGCGGACGTTTACCGCCGGGCCCTGAACCAAGTCGGCCGCGTTCAAGCGGCCTCCGCCTGAAGGCTCGCCATGTGTGGCATTCATGGCATCTTCCGCCTGGATGGGCAGGGCGTAAGCCCCGAGACACTGTCGGCGATGGGGCAAATCACACGTCACCGAGGCCCGGACGACGAAGGAATGCACGTCGACGGCAACTGTGGCATCGCCATGCGGCGGCTGTCGATCATCGACCTGAGCGGTGGCCATCAGCCCCTCAGCAATGCCGACGGCACGCTCTGGCTGGTGTGCAATGGTGAGATCTACAACTACCGCGAATTACGCGAAGAGTTGCGGGCATCGGGGCATGTCTTCAAGACAGACTCCGACAGCGAGGTCTTGCTTCATGGCTATGCCGCATGGGGTGACGATGTCGTGCTGCGCCTCAACGGCATGTTCGACTTCGCCCTTTGGGACGCTCAGCGCCGGCGTCTGCTCATTGGCCGCGACCGTCTGGGCGTCAAGCCGCTCTACGTATTGCACGATGGCGTTCGTCTGGCCTTCGCCAGCGAAGCCAAGGCGCTGCTCGCGCTTCCTGGGCTGAAAGCCGAGCTGAACCGTGACGTGCTGACGGGCTACCTTCAGTTGGGCTACGTCGCAGCGCCAGGATGCATGTTCAAGGGCATCCGAAAGCTGCCGCCAGGCACATTGCTGGCAGTTGAGGGCGCTCAGGTCCGGGAGTGGCGCTATTGGCGCCTCCCGCACGCAATCGACCCTGCGCCCAGCGAGGCCCAGTGGGTAGAGCGTGTGCGCGCCCAGCTTGATCAGTCGGTGCGCATGCAGATGGTCAGCGACGTGCCCATTGGCGCGTTTCTTTCGGGGGGCGTCGATTCCAGCGCCGTAGTCGGATTGATGGCGCGGCACTCCGAGCAGCCGATCCGAACCTATGCGATCGGTTTCGATGGCGGTGCAGCCGAGGCGCTGTACAACGAGCTGCCCTACGCCAGGCAGGTGGCAGAGCGCTTTGGCACCCGACATCGAGAGATCGTCGTCAAGCCGGATGTGGTGAGCCTGCTGCCGCGACTTCTGTGGCACATGGACGAGCCAGTGTCCGATTCGGCCTTCATCACCACCTACCTGGTGTCGGAGTTTGCAAGGCAGGACGTGAAGGTGATCCTGTCCGGCGTTGGCGGCGACGAACTCTTTGGCGGCTATCGGCGCTACCTCGGAGAACACTATGCCGAACAGTATCTGCGCATGCCTGGGTGGCTTCGGCAAGGTGCAGGGTACCTGGCGCGACACCTGCCAGCTGACCGGCATTCGTCGGTGTTCAACAAACTGCGTTTGGCCAAGGGCTTCCTGGCATCGGCAGAGCTGGGTGCTGACGAGCGCTACGCCAGCTACCTGCAACTGGTCGGCCAGGAAACTATTGCCGACCTGATGCTAGAGCCCAGCTTTACCGACGATCCGCTGGCTCGCGCGTTCGATGCGGCCGGCCATGGCGACGTGCTCAATCGCATGTTTGCCGTCGATGCCGAGACGCAACTGCCCGACGACCTCCTGCTGCTGACCGACAAGATGAGCATGGCGGTTTCCTTGGAGTGCCGGGTGCCGTTGCTCGACCATGAACTGGTGGAATTGGCAGCATCCATGCCGGCGGCGATCAAGGTCAAGGGTGGGCGCCTGAAGCACCTCATGAAGGAGGCTCTGGCGGACCTCTTGCCAAGCGAGATCCTCAACCGGCAGAAGCGGGGCTTCGGCACACCCATGGGCGCCTGGCTCAAGTCCGACTTGGCCCCGGTACTGGACCGGCTGCTTTCACCTGAAGTGGTCCGGGGGCGCGGCCTCTTTCGGGACGTCGTGGTTTCTCGCTTGGTGCGCGATCACCGTGCGAATCGCTTCGACGGCACCGATATCCTGCTGGCGTTGATGAACCTCGAGATCTGGAGCCGCATCTACCTCGACGGGCGTGCCGCGACGGATGTCGCCGACGAACTGAAGGGCCTGGCAGCGTGAAGGTCCTTTACCTGTGTCATCGCTTTCCGTATCCGCCGAAACGCGGTGGAAAGATTCGGCCGTTCAACATGATCCGGCACCTGACGTCCCAGGGGCACGAGGTTACGGTCTGCTCGCTGTCGCGGTCGGCCACCGAGGCCGCTGAAGCCGAGGGCATCGCGCCGCATTGCCACGCCTTCCACATGGGCCATGTGAAAGAGCCGGTACAGATGCTGCGCATGGTGCTTCGACTGCCGCTGATCACCCCTTCGTCGATGGGCTACTTCCATTCGGCAGAGCTGGCTGCCAAGGTCCGCGAACTCCTGGTGACGCAAGCTTTCGATCTGATCTTCGTGCACTGCTCGTCGGTGGCGCAGTATGTGGAACACGTGGCGCACATACCCAAGATTCTCGACTTTGGTGACATGGACTCGCAGAAGTGGCTGGAGTACGCCCAGCGCAAGCCCTTCCCCTTGTCGCTTGGTTACCGGCTCGAGGGGACCAAGATGCTGGCGGCAGAGCAGCGGCTGGCACGACGCTTCGACCTGTGCACCGCCACCACGCGTGCCGAGTGGGAAACACTCGAAGGCTATGGCACGGGTGCTGCCACCGACTGGTTTCCCAATGGGGTGGATGCGTCGTTTTTCGACCCGGCGGACGCCGGCTACGACGCCGATACCATCAGCTTCATCGGCCGCATGGACTACTACCCCAATCAGGAGTGCATGGCGCGTTTCTGCTCCCAGGTGTGGCCTCAACTGAAGGCGCAGCGCCCAGCGATGAAGTTGCTGATCGTCGGTGCGGATCCCTCGGCAGAGATGCGCAGGCTGGGGGACCTGCCCGGGGTCACGGTCACCGGCTCGGTGCCGGACGTCCGGCCGTTCGTTCGTTCGTCCGCGCTGATGGTGGCGCCCCTTGCGATTGCGCGGGGGACCCAGAACAAGATCCTCGAAGCCATGGCGATGGGCGTGCCGGTGGTGACGAGCAGCGTGGCCGCCGGAGGCGTGGATGCCGTCGCTGAATCGCACCTGCTGGTGGCTGACAGTGCGGCAGAGATCACGCGGGCCATTCTGCGCATCGCGGAAAATCCCGAAGAACGTCGACGGCTTGCCCTGGCCGGCCGGCAGCGCGTGCTGAGCCACCATGCTTGGCCACGTTCAATGCAGCGCCTGGACGGCATCATCCAGCGCTGCCGAGACTCGTTTGCCACTCTCGTCGAAAGGACCGCATGAACATCAGCATATTTGGCCTGGGCTATGTCGGCGCGGTGTCGCTGGCTTGCCTGGCGCGTGATGGGCATCGCGTGGTAGGGGTCGACATCGATCGGACCAAGCTCGACCTGATCGTCGCGGGCAAGACCCCGGTCGTGGAAGAGGGCATGGTCGACCTCATGGCACAGGTGGCTGGCAATGGACGGGTCTCGGTGACCACGGATGTGCAGGCGGCCATCCTGGATACCGAGATCTCCCTGGTCTGCGTCGGCACGCCGTCCGCAGCGAATGGCAGTCAGGACCAGGGTGCCGTCATCGGTCTGGCACGGCAGATCGGGCGTGCACTGGCACAAAAGACAGAACCCCATGTGGTGGTGTTCCGGTCGACATTGGTGCCCGGCACGGTCGAGGGGGTGCTCAAGCCCATCATCGAGGCCGAATCGGCGCGCAGGGAAGGCGTCGACTTTCACCTTTGCTTCCAGCCCGAATTCCTGCGCGAGGGCTCGTCGATACGCGACTACGACAAGCCACCATTCACCGTAGTGGGTGCCAACCATCCGGTTCCCGTTGAGCGACTGCAGTCGCTGTTCGGACACCTGCCCTGCAAGTTCATTCAGACATCGGTGCGCAGCGCCGAGATGATGAAGTACTGCTGCAACAACTTCCACGCGCTCAAGATCACCTTTGCCAACGAGACCGCGCGGCTTTGCGAGGCACTTGGTGTCGATCCGTTCGAAGTCATGGACCTGGTGTGCCAAGACACGCAGTTGAACATTTCGCGGGCCTACCTCAAGCCGGGCTTCGCATTTGGCGGCTCATGCCTGCCCAAGGATCTTCGTGCCACCACCCACCTGGCAAGAATCCATGATGTCGAGCTGCCGATGCATGCGGCGATCCTGCCGTCGAACCAAGCCCACCTGGGGCTGGCGCTACGAAAGATCCTGGCCACAGGCAAACGCAAGATCGGCTTCATCGGCCTGTCATTCAAGACGGGAACCGACGACTTGCGAGAGAGCCCCCTGGTGGCGCTGGCAGAACAGCTCATCGGCAAGGGCATGCAATTGGCCATCTATGACCCTGAAGTGCATCTCGCACAACTGCTGGGCTCCAATCGGCGCTACATCGAGCAGCATTTGCCGCATATCGGCCAGCTGGTTCGCGGCGACATGGCGGCGGTGATGGCCGAATCCGACGTGCTGGTGGTGGGGCTGTCGACGCGCGAGGTGGCCGAGTCGCTGACCCTGTCCCTTCGGCCGGAGCAGATCGTGATCGATCTGGTCAACCTTCCGGACCGTGGCGCGCTGCCGTCCACGGTTCACGGAATCTGCTGGTGATCGAAGCAGGCCGGCGTTGGCTTACCTGGTCCGCGGCCGCGCTGCTGGTGCTGTCGCCGTTGACGCTGGTGCCGCATTTCACGAGCAGCGCCGAAGTCGCCAAATTGCGCAACGCGATGGTGTTCGATGAGGCTCCCCGTGCCGCGTTCGACTTCGACCCCGGGCGCTGGCCGCCGAACTTCCTGCTCGACAAGAAGGCGCCGGAGGCCTATTTCTTGGCTGTGGCCAAGCCGCTCGAGTTGAATACCTTGCCGGACGATTGGTCACGTGCTCTGGCCATCAGTCGACATCTGCTGACGGGTCAACCCCGCTTGACGGGCGGCGCGATCCAGGCGCCACTGCAGGAGACCCACCAGCGCATCGTGCAGCGGGGCGAAGGCTACTGTGCCGACTTCATCCGCGTCTTCCAGGCGCTTGCAGCAGCGGCCGGCATGCCGATGCGCGCCTGGGCCTTTTCGTTCGATGGGTATGGCGGCCACGGCCACATCGTCGTGGAGATCTGGAATCGTCAGCAGCAGCGCTGGCAGATGCTGGACGTGTTCAACAACGTCTACTTCCGCGGCTTGGACGGTCATCCGTTGAGTGCACTCGAAGTGCGCGACGGATTCATCCTCGATGCTGCGGCCATGAGCAGCCAACCGCTCGTTCCACAGGCTCGTCCCGGGTTTCGCTTCGAAGACAAGCTGCGAGAGTACTACCAGCGCGGCGTGCAGGAGTGGTATCTCTGGTGGGGCAACAACCCCTTCGACTATGAAAATGCCGAGGCGGTGCGTTGGCTCCATCCCGTGTCCCGACCGCTGGCACAGTTGGGTGGCATCGCGCAGGGTGTTCAGCCGCACGCGGTGGCGCTGGCCAGCGATGCGAATGCCGCGCAACGTGCAAAGATGAAGCTGCTGGGCTGGCAGATGCGCGTCGTGGCAGGGCTGATGCTTCTGTCGATGGCGGTCCTGGTCTGGATGGGACTGCTTCGCCGGGCGGGCCGCAGCACAGAAGTGTCCCCACAACGGGTTGCGTCGCGACATGCTCGCTGAGCTGGCGGCTGTTGATGGGCAGGGGTGGCCGCGCGTGTGCGTGGTTGGGCCACTGCCACCACCGTCGGGCGGCATGGCGAACCAATGCGAACAGCTGGTCCGCTTGCTTCGTGCCGATGGCGCCAACGTGGAACTGGTCCGCAACAACGCGCCCTATCGACCCTCCCTGCTGGGACACGTGCCAATGCTGCGCGCGGGTCTGCGCCTGCTGCCGTACTTGTTCAGGCTCTGGGGCGCGGCGGGCCGTGCCGAGGTGCTGCATGTGCTGGCCAATTCCGGCTGGGCATGGCATCTGTTTGCGGCGCCGGCGTTGCTCATCGGACTGCTGAGGGGTACTCCTGTCATCATCAACTATCGCGGGGGCCTGGCCGAGGAGTTCTTTGCCGCCGCACCTTCGCATGTACTGTCGCTGATGCGCCGGGCCGCCCTGAGGGTCACGCCCTCGGCCTTCCTGCGGCGGGTCTTCGCGCAGCATGGACTCGAGGCGGACGTCATACCCAACATCGTTGACCTCGATCGCTTTGGCCGCCGCCAGCGCCGCGAGTTTGGCGCTGCACCGCATGTGGTCGTGGCTCGCAATCTGGAGCCGATCTACGGCCTTGCGACGGCGCTGCAGGCGATGGCGCTCCTGCGCAGGAAGTATCCAGCCGCCACGATGACGGTCGCCGGTTCCGGCCCTCAGCTGGCCGAACTGCTGGCACAGGCAGCCACGCTGGGGCTGTCCGATGCAGTGCACTTTCCGGGGCGCATCGACCACGCGGACATGCCTTCGCTCTATGCACGGGCCGATTGCGCATTGAACCCGAGCACCGTGGACAATATGCCCAACTCGGTGCTGGAGGCTTTTGCCAGCGGTGTGCCGTTGGTCAGCACCAACGTC
Organism: uncultured Pseudomonadota bacterium; assembly: GCA_963758955.1. Lineage (GTDB taxonomy): Bacteria > Pseudomonadota > Gammaproteobacteria > Burkholderiales > Burkholderiaceae_C > Rubrivivax. The sequence goes on along the minus strand of CAVWXO010000021.1, from coordinate 1,223,354 downwards.
GGCGGCGTACCTGACATCGTTGCCGACGGCGTCAGCGGCTTGCTGGTTCCACCGGGTGATGCCGAGGCCATGGTGGCAGCAATGATGCGTGTACTTGGTGATCGCGAACTGGAGCGTCGCTTGACCGAAGCTGGTGCGACGCAGGTGCAGGCGTATTCCTGGCCCCAAGTGCGCGACCTATGGCTGGCCGCCTATCGCCGGGCCACGATTCAGGGCAGGGCAGCGTGATGGGCCTGTACACGCGGCTGTGCGCCCAGGTGCTCTTCCCGCTGCACGAGCGACTGAAAGGCCATGACTCCGTGGCCATGCGCCGACGGCTCGAAGTCTCGCAGTGGTGGACGGCCGAGCAGATCGCGGCCAACCAGGCCAGGCGGCTGCGATTGTTTCTCGTCGACATTGGGCACCATGTGCCCTACTACCGTGATCTCTTTGCGCGGCTCGGATTCGACCCACGGCAAGTCTCTTCTGCGGCCGACCTGCAGCGCCTTCCACTGCTGGGCAAGCCGGATATACGCGCGCATGTCGAATCGTTCAAGCACGATGGCCATGGCCCACTCACCCGATACAACACCGGCGGCTCGTCCGGCGAGCCTCTTATCTTCTTCATCGGCAAGGCGCGCAAGAGCCATGATGTGGCTGCCAAGTGGCGTGCAACGCGGTGGTGGGGCGTGGACATCGGCGACCGCGAACTGGTGGTCTGGGGCAGTCCGATCGAACTCGGCGCGCAGGACCGTGTGCGTCGCCTTCGCGATGGGCTGATGCGAAGCAGCCTGCTGCCAGCCTTCGAAATGTCCGAAGCCAACTTGGAGGGCTTCGTGGCGTCCATTCGTCGCACCCGTCCCGCCATGTTGTTCGGCTACCCGTCCAGCCTGTCGATGATCGGCGAGCATGCCGCCAAGCGCGGCATGCCCCTCGACGATCTGGGTATCAAGGTAGTCTTCGTCACCTCCGAGAAGCTATATGACGAGCAGCGCGAGATCATTTCGAGAGTCTTCGGTTGCCCCGTGGCCAACGGTTACGGCGCCCGCGATGCAGGCTTCATCGCGCACGAGTGCCCGCAGGGGCAACTGCACCTCAGCGCCGAGGACATCGTGGTCGAAACGGTGCATCCCGACGGCAGCGCAACGGCGGTCGGCGAGGCCGGCGAAATCGTGGTCACGCACTTGGCGACTGCCGACTTCCCGATGGTGCGCTATCGCACCGGCGACGTCGGCGTCCTGGCCAGCAAGGCCTGCAGCTGCGGGCGCGGCCTGCCGGTACTCCAGGAAGTGCAGGGCCGGAGTACCGATTTCGTGGTCGCGGCCGACGGCACGGTGATGCATGGCCTGGCCCTGATCTACACCTTGCGTGACCTGCCGGGTGTGGAACGCTTCCGCATTGAGCAGCTGAGCCTGCAGGAAATCGTCGTCATGGTGGTGCCCGGCCCCGGATTCGACGCGGCCGCCCGCGACCGTATCGGGCGCGATTTCAGGGCACGGCTCGGCAGCGCGGTCCAGGTGCGCGTTGAGGAGGTGTCTACGATCCCGCCCGAGGCCTCAGGCAAGTTCCGCTACGTGGTGAGCCACGTGAAGCCCTTCGAAGCCGCGGCCAGGGACCTTGTCCATGCGTGACGTCTTACTGCTACTGGTCTTCACCGCGATCCTTCCGTTCGCGATGCGTCGCACCTGGGTGGCTGTGCTGCTGTGGACCTGGATCAGTGTCATGAATCCGCACAAGCTGGCCTGGGGCTTCGCGCTCCATGCGCCCTTTGCCGCTGCGGCGGCGGGTGCGGCCTTCATCTCACTGGCCTTCAACCAGGACAAACTGCGCATGCCCTGGCGACAGCCCGAAGTGATTTCGTTGCTGCTGTTCATTGGCTGGATGTGCATCACCACAGTCTTCGCCTATTACCCCGGGGACGCGAGCACGCAACTGGTGAAGGTGTTGAAGATCCAGGTGATGACGGTGGTCGCGCTGGCGGCGATCCGAGAGCGCAGGCATATCGAGCTGTTTGTCTGGGTCAATGCGCTGTCAATCGCCTTCTTCGGTCTGAAGGGCGGCATTTTTACCATCCTGGGCGGCGGGTCGCAGCGCGTTTGGGGCCCGCCCGGGGGCTTCATCGAGGGCAACAACGAGATCGGCCTGGCGATGGTGATGACCGTGCCGCTGCTGAACTACCTGCGCATGGTCTCGACCAACCGTTGGGTTCGCTATGGCCTGCTGGCGCTGATGCTGTTGACGGCCATCGCTACGCTCGGTACGCAGTCTCGCGGCGCCTTTCTGGCTATTGCGGCAATGGCGGTGGTCCTGTGGGTACGCTCGCGGCGCAAGATCCTCGGCGGTGTTTTCATGGTGCTGGTGGGCGCGGCCATGCTGACACTGATGTCCGAGAACTGGGAGTCCCGCATGCGCACCATCGAGAACTACGAGCAGGACTCCAGCGCCATGGGGCGGATCAACGCCTGGACCATGGCCTTCAACCTGGCCAACAGCCGGTTCACCGGCGGGGGGTTCGTCGTCGACACGCCGGAGCTGTTTGCGCGCTTCGCACCGGTCCCGCAGGACCTGCATGCGGCCCACAGCATCTTCTTCCAGGTGTTGGGCGAGCACGGCTATGTCGGCCTGGCCTTATTCGTGTCGATTGGCGCATTCGGATTCGTGACGGCTTCGCGGATTCGCAAGCAGGCCCTGCAGCAGCCGGAAACGCTCTGGGCCCACGATCTGGCGGGAATGATCCAAGTCTCCATGGTGGGCTACGCGGTCGGCGGTACGTTTCTCAGCCTGTCGTACTTCGACCTGCCTTACAACATCATGGTGATGCTGGTGGCCTGCCGCTACTGGATGCTGGAGCGGCGTTGGGAGACCGAAAAGACAGGGGCCTTCAACTCCGCCCAGCCAGTGGGGCGACTGGCGCCGCGGCGCGCCGTGCCCGCCTGAATTGAGCATGTACAGCATTCTGTTTTCAGCGCTGTCGCCGGCAGGGCCCAATGCGCGGTTGTCAGTGCTGATCTTTCACCGCGTGTTGCCCGCGCCAGACCCGCTCTTCCCGGACGAACCGGATGCTGCCCGTTTCGACATGATTTGCGGCTGGCTGGCGCGCTGGTTCAAGGTTCTGCCGCTCGACACAGCCGTGAAGAGCTTGCGCGCCGGCACGTTGCCGGCGCGGGCCGCGGCGATCACCTTCGATGACGGCTATGCCGACAACCACGATGTGGCGATGCCCATCCTGCGGCGACACGGGCTGGGCGCCACCTTCTTCGTCGCCACCGGGTTCCTGGATGGCGGACGCATGTGGAACGATACGGTGATCGAATCACTTCGTCGCACACCACATCAAAGTCTCGACTTGACACGTCTGGCACTGCCAGACGTTGGCCAGGTGTGTCTCGACGGTTTGGGCACGCGAAGAGATGCGATTGCTCTGCTGATCAAAGCAGTCAAGCACCTTCCGCCCGAGCGCCGTGCTGCGCTGGTGGCGATGGTGGAAGAAGTGGCGGGTGTCCCTTTGCCCACAGACCTGATGATGAGTTCCGTGCAGGTCAAGGCGCTACGCGACGCTGGAATGCAGATTGGTGCGCACACCGTCAACCACCCGATCTTGGCTCGACTGGAGCGCGCCAACGCAAGACGTGAGATGGCCGAGAGCAAAGAGGTCTTGGAGGCAATGCTTGGTGAGCGCATCAACTTGTTCGCGTATCCGAACGGACGGCCGGGCCAGGACTATACCCAGGAGAGTGTCAGCCTGGCTCAGGAGCTTGGCTTCGAGGCGGCGTTTTCCACCGCCTGGGGGGCTGCCAGACCCGGGTGCGATCCCTTCCAGTTGCCACGATTCACGCCTTGGGACCGGAACGCCGGCCGATTCGGTGCGCGACTGATGTCGAATCTTTTGCGTTCCACGACCACAGTGGGTGCAAGCCAGTGACAACGGCCATCGGATGAGATTGCCAACGTCATTCTTGATCGAACGTCACCAATGCTCGATGTCTTCTATACAGTAGATGTGGAAATCTGGTGCGACGGCTGGATCGACATTGACGCCAGGTTCCCGAACGCTTTCCAACGCTACGTCTACGGCCGGACTGCGAGCGGGGACTTTGGCCTTCCATATCAGTTGAAGCTGCTGAGTGATCATGGATTGACGGGCGTGTTCTTTGTCGAGCCGCTCTTTGCCACCCGCTTTGGCGAACAACCGCTGGCAGAGATCGTCGGTCTGATTCAGGAGCACGGCCACGAGGTGCAATTGCATCTGCACACCGAATGGGTCGACGAGGCTCCTGTCCATCTGCTGGATGAGGCCCATCCTCGTCGCAAGCGCCAGTTCATGTACCAGTTCGACGTGCATGAGCAGACGCGACTCATTGGTTTGGGAATTGACCTTCTGGCTCGCGCCGGAGCGCGGCCGCTCAGTGCGTTCCGAGCGGGCAGTTTTGGGCTGAATGCAGACACGTTGACCGCTGTGGCGCAGAACGGGCTGAGGATCGACGCAAGCTACAACGCTGTCCAGTTCGGCCCTGAAAGTGGAGCTGCACCGGACGGACTGTTGCTGGACCTGACGCCACTTGGCGAAGTCGCCGAACTTCCGATGACGGTCTTTCGGGACGGCACCAGGCGCTTGCGGCATGCACAACTTGGCGCTTGTTCGTTCAGCGAGATAGAAGCTTCGCTGTGGCGCGCTGCAGATGCCGGGCGACGTAGCTACGTCCTGCTCTCGCATAACTTCGAGCTCTTGAATCAATCCCAGGACCGCGCCGACCTTGTCGTTGCAAGTCGCCTTCGTAAGCTCTGTTCATTTCTGGACCAACATCGGGACCGCTTTCGCAGTGCCGGATGTGCGGGACTTCAGGCCAGGCCTGTAGCAGAGCAAACCACCATGCTGAGCGTGCCGTGGTGGTGCACCGCGGGCCGTATCGCCGAGCAGGCATGGCGCAGAGGGTACCGGTGAGCCGCTGGGAGATTCGCCGCGTCCCGTTCAAGTACCAGCTCAGCGACTGGACCTTGGCGAGCCTGTCCCTGCGCTTGCAGATGATGTCGATGCCACTGAGCGAAAGCCCGACAGCGCCCTTGCCCGTACCTCCTGACGTGCCGTTGGAAGAGGGTAGCCAAGGTTTCTTTGTTCGCGCAATGCCATTGGAGCCGGGCCAGCCAGTGTTCAGCCAAGCGGGACCCTTTCTCTGCTACATCCCGCTGCAATACAAGCATTACTACATTGATCTCCGGCAGTCCTTTGACGACTACAAGGCGAAGTTCTCGTCGAAGACGCGTTCGACCATCACCCGTAAGGTCAAGCGTTGGGCGGATCATGTCGGTGGGGCCATTCATTGGAAGACGTTCAGGTCGCCTGACGAGATGGAGGACTTCTTTCAACTGGCACGCACGGTGTCGTCGACTACCTATCAGGAGCGACTGCTGGAAGCCGGCTTGCCCGACACGCCAGAATACTTGTCCGAGATGCAACGACTGGCCGCGCTCGACCGTGCGCGTGGCTTCATACTCTTTGACGCCGGCAAGCCGGTGTCTTACCTCTATTGCCCCGTCAGCAACGGTGTGCTGATCTACGCCTATCTTGGCTACGACCCGCATTACCTAAAGATGTCGGTGGGAACCGTACTGCAATGGTTGGCGCTGGAGCATTTGTTCAGTGAAGGGTGCTTTCGCTTTTTCGACTTCACGGAGGGCCAATCCGAGCACAAGCGACTATTTGCGACCCACGCTGTTCCGTCTGCGAATGTCGTATTCGTCAGGCGCAGTCCGATGAACTTGTTTGTGATCTATACACATGAACTGTTCTCGAGGGTTTCTGCCCAGCTCGGCCAGACGCTTGACCGGCTGGGCTGGAAGACGGCGGTCAAGCGGCTATTGAGGTCTGGTCCTTAAGTTGCCGACGTCTATGAAGCAGCATCAACTGCCTGCGCCTATGCGACTGCCAACGATCCTGCGGCAAATGTGAACATCGACTCGACTTCGGTCATGAGTGCTGAGCAATAGGGCGGCTCCTTTGGGGCGGTGTTCGATATCATGCCCCGTTGGTCTGGGCGTTGGTCGTGCTAGAGCATTTGTGCCGGCCCCATGCACCGGGTTCGCGTCATACAGTCCCAAAGCATCCAAGTGACCCTATCACGGCCAATCAAACGAGCTGCACTGCTGTCCAGCGGTCCTCCGATCTCTCTAAAGGTGCTCTATTGCCTGCACGCTCTTGGAATCGAAACGGATGTGCTCGACCTTGCCGAAACCAGTATCGCGAAACACTCGCGATACAGGCGTCGTTACCAGAAACTCGAGCCGGGAGCAAGCGGCAGTAGCTTCGACGCCGATGCAACCGGACGATCGCTTCTTGAGTACGTCAGGAAGAATGAAATCGATGCCGTGATCGGAGGTGACATCCATTCGACTGGGGTACTCGACGCCACGAAGCATTGGCTGTCCGAGGCCGTCGTCTTCCCTTCGAGCGGATTTTCCAAGCTGGAGCAACTCGACGACAAGTGGTTGTTTCAGCAATTCATGGTTGCGAACGGCATACCTTGTCCACACTCAATACTGCTTGAGAAGGCCGAGACTCTGGAAAGCGATGTCTCGTCGTTGACATTTCCGATCATCGCAAAGCCACTTCATGGGGAATCAAGCCATGGCGTCGTATGTCTGGTAGATGTCGACTCCCTGCGCAGACATCTTCAGTCCGGGTCGAAGTACGCGCGCCTTCCGCTTCTGCTGCAGGAATACGTCAATGGGCAGGACGCAGATATCAGCTTTCTGGCATTTGAGGGCAAGATTCATTGCCATGTGTTGCACACTAGAACCAACGGCTGTGCACTCGAGTTCGTGACCAACGATGCCGTCCTGAATGTGGCAACCCAAGTCGCCAAGGCGTCTGGCTTCACCGGCGTTGCCAACATCGATGTCCGTATCAACTCGTCCACCAACGCAGTGTCGGTGCTTGAATGCAATCCGCGGTTCTGGTACACGTTGCAGGCTTCGCTTTGGCGCGGCCTGAACTTCGTCGAAGCTGGGCTCGCACTTGCACGCGGTGATGTCACCGCCCCAAAGTCACCGGTCGGTGGCGTCTACTACCTGCACGGATGCCTGCTAACCAGAGTACTTTGGAGTCCAAGCCGCTGGCGCACGATCAAACCCTACAATCTCAAAGGTTTGTTTCAGGCTTTGAGCGATCCGATGCCTTTCATTGCCCTTCGCCTCTGACCTGATTGAGGCTGAGGTAATGCGAGCGGTTGGCCCCATCAGTCTCTCGGACGGATCGAGTTCTTCAGGGCAGCGCGAAGTTGTATGGCGGTACGATCTGAAGCAGCGTACTGATATCGCTCGTTGGCCTCCACAAGTACTGGACCGTCAGGGGCAATCGCAACGTCCCAGCCGATCGTGCGTATCGGAAGAAAAGCGGTCGCTGCAGTGCAGACGGCCTCTCTTACGGCGCGCCACAAAGGAATCTGGAAGCCGACAATGTCGAGATCGGTCTCGGGGTGCTTCCGCTGCAGCCGAAGTCCAATTCCGTCGGCGTTTGCCATCCATGCCGACTTGATTACGCCCGTTCCGAGGTCGGGGGTGGCGAGGACATTGCCCGCGCGAAAGCCAACTAAGTTGTCTGCGATCGCGTTGCCGACAATTAAGCGGTGGTAGGCGCCCAAGATGTTGGGCATGCCATATTGGTCGATCACGGTCACCACCCTGACGCAGGAGGCTGCAGTCGATCCGGTCAGCTCAACGATCGCCGGATGCACTTCGATCCGCGCCTCCAGCAGATAGTCTTCGTGAAACTGCAGGGCCTGCAGCGATGTGGCCAAGGCAAGTACCTTGTCCACTGTTGGTTCCGTCCCCGCGCCCATCAACTCGATGTTCCGGCCTTTGCTGCCATTCCTTGGCTTCGCGATGAATGTCGGGGGCAGTCCATTGCGAACGAACTCGACCCAATCCTGCTCGTTAACCAGTGGCTTGCCGCCTCGAGTGCGTGAGCCATGGGACGAGACGATTCCCAGCAGATCGGTCACCGGCAGCGCGTGGTACTGGCAGTAAGTGTGGAACAGCAGTTTGTCCCGGCACATCGCGGAGTCTGGCGAATTGACGGAATCTTGCAACCCATTCAAGCGTTCCTCGCTCAGATGTTGCTCGTGCTCCTTCAACGGTACAGCAGGGTCGACCAATTCCTTGATCAACGACTCCTCCGGCAAGAAGCGGCCCACCCGGTACAGTTGGAGTGCCCTGGCAGCAATCTGGGCTCGCGACGTGCGGTAGCGCGCGCCTGCCACGCCAAACTGGCGCCACGCTTCTCGCGTCATGAAATGACGGTAGATGTGGCCTGCGCGATAGAGCACCGAAGTGCCAATGTCGCGTACGTTTCTCACAGTTCGATCCTTTGATGCGGGTTGGTGCAATCGATATGCGACAAGGCTATTCGTGAGTGCGATGATCGATGCGCTTACAGGCTTGGCGCTACGGGTGTCCAAGCCGCTGGAGCACCACCGATAGAGAAGTGCCGACGTCGCATGCGTTCACCATGGATCGATCACTTCTTGGAAGTGGACAGGCGTTGTGTCCGATGCGTTTAGCTATCTGGGAATGCGAAGCTGGATGAGCTTGGCGAACGGACAGACTTCGATATAACTTCCGACCTTTCTCCATCCGGCCTTTTCGCTGACGCGGATAGAGCTTGTGTGGCTGTGCCAGATCCGGCTGTATAGCCGAGTAAACCCCCGTTCTGACATCAAGAACGCCGACTGTTGCTTCAGGACTGCGGCATAGCCCTTGCCACGACATCTGGGCACCGTATACAGGCCAGTCGATTTCGCCGTGCCGGGCGGGAGCCGCCAACTCCGCCCCTTGCGCTCATCCTCGTATCGCGCACCCCACCAGTACCATTGCACCGCCACCAGTTCCTTCCCCACGAAGAGGCCATATCCGAGCGCTTCCTGTCCGCCAGAATCCATTCTCGACAGCAACTCCTCGTCGGCACAGTCGTACTCGGCGGCTGGACCCAGCGCCCTGACCGTCACACCGGCCGGCAGCATCACTTGCGGTTGTGGAAGATCAATCGCGTATACCTTCCAGTATTGGTAGTCGCCTAGCAGCAAGTGAAGCATCCGCTTGAACAGCGGGTGAGTTTTCAGGCTCGCCATGTTGGTATCTTAGATTTCACTTCGATTGCGACTGACAGAGTGAAGTGGGGCTCACGCCAATAAGCCTCGGCGGGAGATCTGCGTCAAGACCTGGGGAGCATCGCAAGAATGCGTGTCGCGTGAGCGCGCAAACCACGAGGTCTGCGGCATCATGCACAACTCCTCGAAGAATGGGTTGCGAGTCGAAGTGACCTCCCAGGCGCACTGATATCGAGGGGCCGTTGACATCAGCCCAGAGAATACCGGATGGGCATCGCACAGAGATCTGGAGCTTGCAATCCATTGATGCCGTTCGTCACGATGAAATCGGCCAGGTTGTCGGGAGCTCTGGTTGGCCTAGAGCTCACTTTAGCGCCTCACGTTGCGTGGTGGCGCAACTGATATGAACACTCCACTCGGCACTGCTGGCAATTCTTTGACAATGTCCAGTTCGCGATTTGATCGAACAATTGAGTACGCGGCCAAGGTCATCCGACGCGTGATCCTCTATCCACTCGCGTGGATCAACCGACGGCTTCACTACAGGACTGTGTTCGTCGGCATCACCGGGAGCGCTGGCAAGACGACCTCGAAGGATCTGTGCGCTGCCATCCTGTCCAATTTCGCTCCGTGCGTCAGCACATGGGAATCGTCAAATGGGCATTTCGAGGTGGCACAAACGGTACAGAGCGTGCGCCGAAGGCATCGCTTCTGTGTGGTTGAAGTCTCGGCAACCAGGCCTGGCCACCTTGATTTCTCGCTCGGCATCGTCAAGCCGGACATTGCCGTACTGACGTTGATTGCCAGGGATCATTTCAGTGCATTCAAGAGCATTGAAGCGATTGCAGAAGAAAAGGGAAAGGTGGTCGCGGCGCTGCCGCCGCAGGGCGTGGCGGTGTTGAACATCGACGATCCACTGGTCAGAAGAATCGGTGAGGCGTGCAACCGGCGGGTGGTCTGGATCGGCCAAGCCGAGGGAGCCACATTGCGACTGCTTGAGGCGCGGTCAAGCTGGCCGGATCCGCTGACACTTGCGGTCGAATACCAGGGGATGGTTCATCAGGTTGCAACGCAACTGCATGGCACGCACCTGGCGTTGTCGGTGCTTGCCGCGTTGGGCGTAGCGGTGGCCCTGGATCTGCCGTTTGCGAGAGCGATCGATGCGCTGAAGCGGGCGACGGCGGCCGAGGGACGAATGCAGATCGTTGCAGCCGATGGCGGGATCACGTTCGTCCGAGACGACTGGAAGGCCCCACTGTGGTCATTGCCGGCCCCCTTCGAGTTCATGAGGCAGGCAAGGGCACAGCGCAAGGTGCTGATCATCGGCACGCTGTCCGACTACTCCATGTCCGCGTCGAAGATCTATCCTAAGGTGGCAAGGCAGGCACTCGAGGTGGGTGACTTGGTTGTCTTTGTCGGACCCCATGCTATGCGAGCACTGAAGGCGGGCGCCAGCCGGGACGATCAGCAACTGCGTGCCTTCCCCACCATTCGCGATGCGTCCACCTATTTGAAGGAGGCACTTCGACCGGGTGATCTCGTCCTGATCAAGGGATCGCACAAGACGGACCACCTAGTGCGACTGATCCTCGACCGCGTCAAGCCGATCCATTGCTGGCAAGAGAAGTGCGGGGTATGGGGGTTCTGTGGAAGCTGCGACCAACTCTACAAGGGCCCGCCTCCGTCGGCCGTGGAAGGCCATCGGGTCCTGCACATGCACAATTTGGAGCCCGCCAAAGCCGAGGTCGCAATCATTCGCCCTGATGGCAAAGAGGCACCTCGAATCGTCGTCGGGCTAGGCAACCCTGGTCAGCAGTACGTCAACACGCCACACAATGTCGGCTATCGGGTTGTCGAGTCACTTGCAGAGTCTGCCAAGGGTACATGGCAGGAGTGTCCGGAGGGCCTGGTGAGTTTCATCAGCCTGCAAAGGGTGTCGGTTGCGTTGCTCAAACCGGGTGTCAGCATCAACCGAAGCGGCGAGCAGGTTCGGCGTTTCATTGACAGGTTGGGTGGTGATGCCGTGCGCTGCATAGTCGTTCACGATGACATGGATCTGGTCTTGGGAGATGTGCGCCTCAAACGCAATGGCGGCGATGCCGGCCACAAGGGGGTCCAGTCGGTGATCGCGGCTCTGGGTTCAGGTGTCTTCGAGAGAGTTCGAATAGGGGTACGCAGAGACGGCGATGCACGGAGCGCGCGCGAACTCGTACTGACAGACTTCACGGCGGCAGAAGCGTCCACGGTCGGCAACTCGATTGATCGGGCTGCGAACACCGTGATCCAGCGAAGCCTGGAGCGGGCAAGCAAGGAGTCCGCTCAAGACTTTCCGGGACGGTAGACCCAAACTTCCAAGTCGTCGATAACGACGAACACACCTCGCGCTGTGTCCATGTAGGCCAACATGCGTCGCCCGGTTGGCATCGCGTCGCCGTCGGGACGCAGGGTCGTCCATCGCCTCTTGTCCGGGTGGTAGGCCCACAATTCGCGGGTGCGAAAGTCCACCAGCAAGCCCTGGCCGCTTGCCGGGTCGCCGTAAAAGCCGGTGAAGGCGTCATGTCCGTCGGGTCGCCCGCCCGGCGCATCCGGCGCGATGGCACGGCTCCATTGGGCCGTACGGGTGTCGAAGTGGTACGTGCCCAGTTTCCACTGCGTGATGACCAGTCGACGGGCTGCGTCGTGGTAGCCCACCAGTTCGCGGCCTGGCGCATTCGCCTCAAAGTCGGCGGAAGACCGACGGTTTGCAATGACCTTCCAATCGCCGCCAGGCCCCAGCAGCCAAGTGGCGCTGAGTTGCCAGTTGTTGAGGTGCCAGATCTGCCCGCCCAATTCGGGAACGTCCTGCAGCAATGCACCCACTGCGGCCTTTGGCCAAGGTGCAGGTCCCTTCAACGCTGTCCATTCCCTGCGCTGCGGGTGGAAGGCCCATAGTGGCGGCCCGCGGTAGCGCAGCGCCGGGTCTCCGCCGACCTGTTGCACCATCGGGTCCACGGCGACGGGCCACGTGTTCATAAACAACAGGTGGTGTCGCCGTGGATCGTAGGTCAGGCCAGACCAAGTGTGGCCAACCACGGCCGGCCCGCCACGACGGGTGCGCAGCACGCCGTCCTCGAAAACCACATCACTGGCGTCTCGCCCTAGACCGGCGTAGCTGCGCGGCAGATCCGGCGCATACAACAGTACCCAGGCCATCTCTGCCAGATCGAACTCCCAGACATCGTTAAGGCGATGAGGCGAACCATGGTTTGCCCCGACGAAAAGAGCGCGTTGGCGTTCCGGCGACCAGGCCATCTTGACCGAAAAGTCCCGCGAGCGCGGCCCAGTGCGGTCCAGCCCGAACCTGCGCGCCACAGGATTCATGTCGCCAACCACTCGCGCGGTCCCGAGCCGAGCTGCTTGATTGCCCGTGAGCGCGTCGATGCGGCGCAGTGTGCCGTCCTGGGACGCAGCAGTAGAGATTGGACCGCCCAAAGCGACCAATGGACTGGCGATCAGATCACGGCGGCGCATGGGCCAAGACTACGCCGATCACGCACCAGATCGTCAAGTCAATCTGGAAATCGATAGGCTGGAGCATGGCTCCGCAGCCATTGCTCAAGCATCATCAGCACCCAAACCATCTCGCCGTAGTAGCCGGGGTACGCCGGCAAGTAGGTTCGCACCAGCTCAGTCATAAAGTCCGGCCGGACCAAGCCACGCCCGGCCAGGCTATGTAGCGAGTCCACCGCAAGCTTATTCAGCGCCGCGTGCTGGTTGACCCATACACCGAAGGGGAGTCCGAAGCCTTGTTTGCGCTTGCCGATGATCTCGTCTGGCAGAAACCCACGCAGTGCTTCCTTGAAGAACCAGCGCAATTTCAGGCCCTTGAGTTTGTACTCCGAAGGCAGCCGCAGTGAGAATGCAAGAAGTGCGTCATCCAGGAACGGATATCCCACTGACACGTTGGCAAGTTGCGTGCTGCTGCGCACCTTGGGCAAGTCGCTTTCGGCCAAGGTATAGCGCCAGTCGAAGGCGAGCATCAGGTTGATGTCGCTCGCGGCGCCGGGTTCGGCCCAAACGGCGCGCTGCTGCATTGCCATGTGCTCCTGGTCGATTTTGGCCAACAACGCCGGCGAAAACACATTCTCCGGCCCCAGCCTGCGCAGCAAGTTGTACATCTGGAGCCTGTCCGGCATGGGCACACGCGCCTGTTCGACATAGCTGCTGCCCTTCTTCAGCAGGGGTGTGCGTCCGGCTATCCCTGAGCCGAATACCGGCTCAACCAGACCGCGGCGCAACGCCGTCGGGACTTGTCCATACCAGCCGAAAACACGCTGCTTTGCATACCGAGAGTTGCCCCCGAACAGTTCATCCCCGCCGTCACCTGCCAAGAGCCGGGTCACGCCGTCTTCGCGCGCTTTCAAGGCGCAGTAGTACGCCGGCAGTGCCGATGAATTGCCGAACGGCTGATCGTGGTGTGCCGCAACAAGAGGTATGCCGTGCACCAGGTCATCGGGCGTCACGTAGTACTCGTGGTGCTCGGCGCCGAACTGCCGGGCGGCCAGTCTCGCATAGGCCATTTCGTCATAGCCCTGGGCGTCGAAGCCGATCGAATAGGTCGCCGCTGTTCGGCCGCTGGCCAAACCGATCATGCCGGTCACCGTGGAACTGTCCGTGCCCCCACTCAGAAAGCAGGCGGGCTTGCTGCCGTCCAACTGGCGCGCCACGGCACCCTGCACCAACTGGCGGAATTCGTTGCACAAGGCATCGAAGGAGGCCGTCTCGGGTTCTTCGAAGGCGGGTGTCCAGTAGCGCGACACACTGAGTTGTCCGTTCTCAAACCATGCGCAATGGCCTGGCGGCAGCCGATAGACATCGTCAAACACGGTGGCTGGCGATGCAATGGCGTGCAGCAGCACATAGTCGTACAAGGCCTGGGCATTCAAGCCGGAGCCAGACCCGGCCAATGCATCCGCGCGCTCGGCAAACAGCAGACGGCCGTTGCGGACCGTGTAACAAAGCGTTCGCACCGCGAAGCGGTCGACGGCGACAAAGGCTCGCCCGTCCTCGTCCCATATCCCCACAGCGAACTCGCCGCGAGCGTTGGCTGCGGCGGCTTGTGCAGCGGCCTGTCCGCCAGTCATCGCGTGGCGCCACGCCGCACCTACGTCATGGGCACGCGCGAGTTCCGCCATTCGCGGATCGGCAAACTCAGGCTTGCCCTGCAGCAGGAAGGGAAGGGGGTCGATCATGGGTCGTGACGTGTGTTGGCGCCGGATTCCGGAAAACTGAACATTCTCGATCAACCGGCACGCAGGCCCGACTATCACGCAAAAGGGCATAGCTTGGCCGGCCAACAACGGCACGCTTTTCAGCGCGGGAAATTGCCTGGGCCGATGTAGTGGCGCGCGACAACGAGGTTGTCTATGTATAGCGTGAGGTCACGGTCGGTCTTGGCGGTGCCGCCGTGGTAGACGTTCAGCCAAACCGACTCAATCCTCAGTGCGGGCACGTCACGCCAATGGAGGTCGGTCTTCTCGAATGCCAGCTCGCCGTCGACCCAAACGCGCAATATGCCATCCGCCTGCCCGAGCGTATTCAACTTCAAGTATTGCTCGATGCTGTACCAGCGATTCTTGCGTAGCCTGCCGGTGGGTCCTAAGTTCCAGCCCCACACCTCGCCCGACTTGCTTCCCGTGCCGGCTGTATAGGCGTACGTGCCGATCGCCCGCAATGGCCTGGCCGGCAAGTTCCTGGTGTCATGACGCATAAACGCGCCGCGCGCCGACCAACCATTCGTGCCATCGGAGGGCCGCATACCCCAGCCTGCCCTTCCGTATGTCCCGGCAAAGCCCGGAAGCTTGCCTCCGTCCATGACGGGATCCCAGTCTACCGCGAGACGCAAGTGGTAGCGGAAGAAGGCTTCCTCGGGTTCCCCGCCGGGCCATCCCGCAAAGCGAAGATGATGGTTCAGTGCTAGCCTTGTGCCCCGCCGAATCGTTACCGCCAATGCCTTTCCATCCAGTGGCTTGAACAGGTTGTCCTTGTCTTCGAGCAACGTTCGCAGGCTATCTTCCGTTTTCGGATCGGAAGTGAATGACTTCCACGAATCACCCTCAAAGTTCTGTGCATACAACACGTCTTTGACGCTATCAATCCCGGCATCGCGCTGAAGCGTCTGTGAAAGTCCGGCACCGATAGAAGGGCTCTCGGCCGCGCGCGGGAGCGTTGGCCCGAATACCCTGATTCGAGCAACGCGACCGAATTGCCGCAGACGTGTCAACACGAGCGAAATGCTCTTCACCGAATGGCCCGGTCGCGCTTGGAAAGGGAACTCAAGCAGCGTCGAAAGCCCGGTGCCAACCTGCAAGTTGGGCTCGGCACCTAGGTTCCTTATGGTCGGACATGCGAAGAACGTGTCCGCAACGGGGTTCAACCGGTCAACCTTGCCATCACTCCACTTCACAACGAGGCTTGGAGCGGACAATCGGTCGGCATGTTCGCGGCTGGCGAAGTTGACCGGGCCGGTCCGTTCGCCAGGGGCCGTCCGCAAGAACACGCTTCCTGCCGGCACGCGGCCGCTTGACCATTCGGCAACAAGCGGCAGCAAGTCCCACTCGACAGTCTGCGGGTCCTTGGTGGGTGCGACTGCCACTTCGGCAAACGCCACGTTGCCACTAACCACACCGCGCGCATCGATCCAGTCGCCACCCGGTTGCTGCCAAGCGAGCCGACCAAAGGTCGCGTAGAAGCCGCAGGTCGCCCCGCCGGGCCCGTCCTCGAACACGCTACCGCTGGCCGGCAGAATACCTGTCGCAGCCATCAGGACAAGGAGCCACTGACTGAGCAGCTTGACAGCGCTGAATCGCGATGTTTTCAACACTCGCTGAGTGTGCCAATGACAACACTTCACCGCCATTGAGTGACCGCCCTCACTCGTATGAGATCACGAGCTTGGGTCGCAGTGTCGGGTCGGCGGCGTAATCACTGGCATAGATGCGCTTAAGGTTGGAGTTTCCGCTGACCGATCGGAGTCGCCAGCCGAAGTTGTTTTTGGGTGATGCAGTACTCATCGCTGATACGGATGCGGTGAGATCGAAGTCGATCCACTCCGGGTCAAAGCCCGTGATGGCGGTCGCATCAACTGTCGTTGCAAAGTCCGCATCCGGGCCGTTGGCGCCGGCGGTGGCCCATGGCAAACCGGGCAGGCGCTGGTTCCAAGTGGCGGCTGCTTCCGACCATTCCTGCAGCATGCGGTGGAGCCCGTAAAGCATGTTGTAGGAGGAGTACTTGTAGACGGAGAGCTTGGCTGATCGGATCTGCGCTCCGTCAGGGATTGGTCCACCTTCGGACTGGAAGATCGCGAACCGAAGCAAGTTCGAGTAGTACGCCTGCTGGTCCTGCATGTTGCTGACACTGCCGAAGTTCAGCGTCTTGTGGTAGCTCGACAGGTAGGTATCTGCAACTTGGGCGCCAGGAACCGTGCCGCGTTGCAGCGTGACTGTTCCACCGCCGTCTGCGTCTGACAGTACCGTGATGTTGACTGGCGCAGATACCGCGCTGCTGCCTTCGTCGTCGGTAGCCTTTGCTGCGAGCGACTGCAGGCCCGCCGGTGGACTGGCCCAAATCAGCTGGTAGGGTGGTGACACGGCTTCGCCGATCTTCTTGCCATTGGCAAGGAATTCAACCTTGCTCACTGAACCATCGCGGTCGAGTGCGGTTGCATTGAGCTGGATCGACGCCCCCGGCCCATAGGCGGCCCCATTGCTGGGCGAACTGAGTACCGCCGATGGAGGAAGGTTGCCACCGCTGGGATTGACCCAGCCGACGGGTTTGTAAACCCAGATGTTGCCAAGTACCGGGTCCTGCAAGCCCATGAAGACATCCAGGTTCGGGATGTACTTCCACTTCCCCAGGATACCGGTGCCGACGCCGCCATTCGGCACAGCTGTCCCGGGCGGAGCGTTTTGGTTGATGACCCAACCGTTGGTGCCCAGACCGGCGGGTGGCGTCAGCGTCCAGACACGGCCGTCACCACACCACAACTTGTGGTCGGCACGCCGGGGATCAAATTCGATACCGCAGTACCGAATGTCGATCGACTTGCTGGCGAGCAACTGGGCGAAATTGCCACTTGGATCAGTCGGCGTGAAGTAGGCCTCGTTGTTCTTCGGGCCTGGTGTGTTCAGGTTCCAGTAGTTGAAGGGAGCGGCCGTGTTGCGGTTGGTGCTGACAAAGACCTTCCGCTGTGTGTCATAGGAGCACGCAGCTTGAGCGCCTGAGCCGGCGTAGTAACGACCAACACGCTCCCACCGGTCGGCAGCTGGGTTTCCCAAGTCGAAGATTCGGTACCTGTAGAGGCTATAGGCAGTGCGGACATATGCAACGTCGAGTCCATCCTCCTGTGCGTACCCAGAGCAGCCGTTGACGAATGAATGGCTCGGCGGCGCCGAATTGGCATTGGCGTGGAGCCAGCTTTCGCGGTTGCTCCACATGTTGCCGCCCACGATTTCGGGGTAGGGAGCCACCCGTTGCACATGCGAACCGGTGGAGCCGCCGACACGGTTCGGGTGTGCGCGCGACGGGTCAAATAGATATGGGCCGGTCTTGCGACTGGTCGTGGCCGTGTCCTGGGTCAGGAAGTGCCCGCCCAGGGGGACAGATGCGCCGCCTAGAACCAGCATGCGGTCGAGAACTGGAAAGAACAGCGTGTTGTCGTAGGTATGTGCTGAAGCCGGCGCTTTGTCCGAGCCGTCGATTGCAATCGTGTTGCTCAGGTCATCCTTTACCATCTGGCTGGGGAGCGACGCACGCTCCCACATCTGTGTTTCGCCACGCCATAGGTAAGTGTCATTCCCCGTGTAATTGGCATGTCCGCCGCCATACAAGAATAAACTACTACGGTTTGAGTCCCAGGCAAACGAACTCCAGGCCAGAATAATCTTCGAGGGTGTCGGGTTGCTGTCGCGCATCAATGGTCGCAGGTCCGCCGGTGCCCAGACATCGGAAAAGCTGTTCATGTTGACCTTGCTCCAACCACCCTCCGGCAATGCGGCCACGATGGCCAAAAGGTTGTTCAAGCTGGCAGAACCGCTACCGGCATCCATCCGGCGACGACGTTGATCTTGTAGTGCATCAGTGAGTGGCATGCCTTGCGGCTCAGAATTGGCCGCTGCAGTGTCATCTACAAACACCTCCAACTGATGCGAAACATGCGCGCCATTGGCATCCATCGCAGTGACTTTGAAACCGAAGCGGCCCGCCTGCGCAGCAATGCCCTCCAGGGTGCCACTTTCTGAGTTCAGCGTCAGGCCGGGCGGTAGCGCACCGCCGCTGACGCTGTAACGATAGGGCGCAGTGCCGCCAGAGGTGGCCAACGATGCGCGGTAGGCCATGTCCTTCAGGCCCACAGGTAAAGTATCTGTAGCTAGGGTGAATCTCGGTCGTTCGACTCCAACCCATTGAAGACGCACGGCGTCTACCACCATGCGCGAGTTCCCGATGCCAATGAAACTGATGCGTGCACTGGCAGACGGACCAAACTCGAACAAGCCCAGTGAATTCCACTGACCTGCGAGTACTCGCTGATCGACCTTTGCCGTGGTCTGCCCGCCGGCATGCTGAATGGCCACCTGCGCTTCACCCGCGCCAGCCTCAGCCTGCGGCCACCAGGCAAACACCTCATAGAATCCTCCCCGACCGACAGTGGTGGTCAGCGTTGCCACGGCCACGCCCTGACCGCTGCTACGCAGAACTTGTGCGCTCCTGGATAGGTACCCGGTGCCGCGCTCGAAAGTGCCCTGGGTGCTTGTCCCTGCGTCAACTGCGCTCACCACGACGTTGTCGCCGGTCGTGCCCGTCTCTCGCGCCTCCGGCACGGTCGTCGCAACATCGCCGCCACCTCCACAGCCCAACAGGGCGGAAACCATGAGCACGCTCATCAACCGCGCGGCCTGCCATGCGCTGCCACTGAACAAGGTCGTGGCGGACGATGTTGGCACTGCATAACACATGATGGTTCCTAGTAGACGTTACGTGTCCGATCTGCACGCGAATGCAAGTCTCGCACCCACGCGGAAAATGCGCGTGGTGACAGTGGCTTGTATTCTGCGCCCATGTGCCGCGGGCTGGCGCTGTAAAGAGTGCCTGCACCGGTCGCCAACGGCGGTCGGTCCTCGGCCAAGTGTGTGAAAACGTGGCACGTTGCGCGCTTGGACGTAGTCTGCGAGCACATCAATCGGCCAGAATAGAAAGTTAGTTTCTTCAACCATGTCCAGTTTGCACCAGACCAATCTGCAGGCCACGAGTATGAATACTCCGTGATGGACCAGATCGGGCGCAGGGTTGCTACGGGCGCGATCTGGATGGTCGGGCTCAAGTTTGTTGAACGCGGGATTGGCTTCGTATCAACGCTGGTGCTCGCGCGCCTGCTATTGCCGGCCGATTTTGGCCTGGTGGCAATGGCTATGGCGGTATATGCCTTCATCGAGATCGCCGGCAGCTTTGGCTTCGACGTGGCGCTGATCCGCGACCGCAAAGCAGGCCGAGCGGACTATGACAGCGCCTGGACACTGCAGGTGGGCTACGCCACATTCGCCGCATTGGCTGTCGCTGCGCTGGCGCTACCGAGTGCCACCTTCTTCCGAGAGCCGCGCCTGCCCGCGATTATGTTTGTGCTTGCCGGGGTGGCCTTCTTGCAGGGCTTTGAGAACATCGGAATCGTCAATTTTCGCAAAGAGTTCAACTACGGGCGTGACTTCAAAATGATGGTCACGAAGAAACTCATTTCTTTTGTCGTGACCCTGTCGCTAGCATTCAGTTTCCGCAGCTATTGGGCATTGATGGGGGGCATCGTGGTATCTCGACTGTCCGGCGTGGTGCTGAGCTACACAATGCACCCCTACCGGCCGAGGCTCGACGTATCCAGGATCCGTGGGCTACTGCGGTTCTCGCGCTGGATTGTCTTGACGCGCGTGATCCAGTACTTCGGCGCCCAGGGCCCGGCGTTCCTGCTCGGCCGGATGCTGGATGCAAGCTCACTCGGGATGTACCGGGTCGGGCGCGAAGTGGCGACCCTGCCAACGACCGAACTGCTATATCCCATCATGCGTGCCGTATTTCCTGGTTATGCTGCAGTGGCACATGACAGGCGGGAACTGGCGCGTTCGTTCCTCGCTGTGCAAGGCCTGATCGTGATGCTCATGCTGCCGGCAGCATGCGCTGTGGTCCTTCTGGCCGATCCCTTCGTGCGTTTGCTTCTGGGCCCCAACTGGTTGCCGGTAATACCGCTGATCCAAATTCTGGGCATCTACGGCGCACTTACGGCGTTTCAGGCGACCAACGTGTCCATATTCCAGGTCATGGGCGTGCCCCGCTACGCTGCGGCACTCAAGATTGCCGAGGTGGCCATTCTGTTGCCGGCAATGTTTGCTGCGCTTTGGTTGGGACATGGTTTGTTGACGGCAGCATGGTGTACCTTGCTGGCCCAGGCACTTGTCATTCCGGCCGGGATGATGCTCATATCACGGCTGCTAGGGGTCGGTTTGATCGATCGCGCCAAGGGGGTCTGGCGTAGCACAATCGCTGCAGCCGCGATGGTGGCCTGCATCGCCGGCGTGATGCGCGCTACCGGTACCGCATCGCATGCCGGCGAGGCGCTCCTGCAGATTGGTCTGGCTTTGCCTGTCGGCGTGTTGGCTTTTGTCGTGTCCCTGTATGGCCTTTGGCGTGCTGCCGGCGCGCCCGATGGCCCGGAACGGCGTGTCCTTGACTTGCTTCGCGAGCGCCTGGGGCGCTCTGCGCGCGCGGCGCCGACTGCGTAACCCTGCAACGATCTACGACCAAGAATCGACATGCCGGAGACCGCTCAAAAGCGCTCGCTGTCTGCATTCCGGCAGGAATGCTTGAGCTATGGATATTCCCCAGAGATTGGCGGATTCGCGCACAACTTCGAACGCGACTTGCATGTCTTCGTCTTGTGGGAAAAATCTCAAGCCTATTGGGACGAAATCCTTGCCGACCTGTCGGCGCGATTCGCCGTGGTCTACGTAGCGCGCGTCGAGTGGTCGACCGATCAGGTGGAGAACAACTTCCTTCGCCTGTACGGCATGCCGCCGCAGCGCGATGCGAGCAAGGAACCGTCGCGGCGTAGTGCAGCAGTGGGTGCGGGGCCCTTCATGCTGGTCGTGGTGGAGGATTTTCTGCCGGTCTATGTTTTCGACCGAACGTTCTCGAAGAAGATCGAGATAGTGAATCGGTCTGTTGCTGCAGCAAAGGCTCAATACCGAGCGCTTTCCGGTGGCGGTTTTCGCGTGCACTCAAGCAACTCTCTTGGCGAATTCTTCCGCGACGCTACCTTGTTGTTAGGGGTGGACCGGCTGAACGCTGTCATTGCAGACCGCAGGTTGCAGCCAGGTGGAATCGAAAGCCTCTCACTTGACCTGGCCGGAGCACGGGGATGGGCGTCGCTGGAAGTGCTCTTTCAGCACCTTGTGCGGGCATCCAGTTGTGTCACCTTGCGCAACTTCGAGGAGTTGCCGCAGAGACTCTCGGATGGTGACGGGGACATCGACGTTCTGTGCCGTGACAAAGCCGATCTTGCGGCGATCGTCAACGGCTGTGTCTTGATCGATCTTGGCGGAAAATACGCCTGTGAGACTGCTGTTGATGGAACGAAGCTGCAGTTCGACGTGCGGTTCGTTGGTGACGGCTACTACGATGAGCACTGGCAAGACGAGATCATCCGCTCGGCAGTGCCATATAACTGTTGTGTGATGGTGCCCTCTGCGGATCATCACTTCTTTACGCTGCTGTATCACGCGAAGGTTCACAAGAAGGCTGTCAAGGATGAGTACCGCTTTCGCCTTCGAGCGCTCGCCGACAGGCTCGGGTTGGCAGCGTATTGTGATCAGGACCTGACCGACGATGCCGTGGCGTCGGAACTGCTGGCGGGCTACATGTGTGCGAATCGTTTCCGACCCACCTTGCCTCTCGACCTCTGGGTTGGACGGAATCAGTCATTCATTTCACGGCTGCATGCCGAAGGCCTGCTATGGGGCCGCGATCGCACGCGCGACAAATTGCGAATTGCCGCAATCCTGGCGAGCACCCCGCTTCTGTGGCGCGCACAACGTGCACTTACCGGCCCTGTGACATCCGGCTATAGGGCGCTTAAGAAGCTCGCCTACAGGGGGGTGTGATGTCTGCCGCGGCGAGTTCCGCGCGCATGGTGAGGCTGTCAGGCAGATCATGAGTGCTGGATCACTTGAAGTACTCGGACGCCTGGCGGATGCCAGGCGCTTGCCACCTCGTGTGCTGTACAACGACGGTTGGCCCGGGCGCGTGCGGCGAGTCGCACAACTGATGTTCAACGGCGTCCAATGGGCGATGAGCCAGTCGTATGGTTTAGTGCTGAATGGCAGCGGATTGCCTGCCGCGACCGGACGCGTGCACATTCTGGCCACGCTTGGCCTTAGCGCTTGGCGGCGGGGTGCCTGTGTGATGCGTGGGGCGCGGTTGTCGCGGCTGTGCGAGCGCTTGGATCTTGACGCTTCGCCTGAGCCCACCTTCTATTTGGCCGATGCAGATGTGTTGGTCGTGTTTGGGAGTCGTGAGGCCACCGACGTGGTCGTTCACGTATGCCATGACGCCGATCGACTGGTCCGGTATGGGCAGCATGCGGTGGCTGCCAGCCGATTGCTCGAGGCGCACGGTTTGGCGAACATTGTTCCCAGGGTCATCGAGCAGCGCGAAGTCCTCAATATGCATATGCTGGTCCAGCAGCGGCTCAATGGGCGAACCGTTCGGCCGCAGGCGCTGTCAGCACATGCGTTGCAAGAACATGTCGAAGCGGCACTGCAACCGCTTTGGGTACTTTCTGTCGCTGCAGTGCCCGCTCTTGAGGGGGCCGATCATTCTGTGATAGGCGAACTGCAGTCGACGTTCGTGCAGGTCCCAGCCTTGCTGGCTGAGTTGCATGCACCATTCGAGGCGCTGCGCACTTGGCCGGGCCGATGGGCGTACCCCGCTGTTCTGGTGCACGGCGACTACTGGTTGGCGAACATACTGTTCGCCGAAGGTGCTGCACCATCAGTGTGCGCCGTACTTGACTGGGAGCGCGCAAGACCAGAAGCCTGTGCCGGCTTCGATGCTATGCATCTTGTGATGTTTGCCTTTGCACATTGGCGCGGTTGTCCGGAACTACAGGTGCTTTGCATGCTCTGGGATGACCTGTGTGAACCCGTGCTCGAACGTCTGTTGGACAGCGTATGTCAGGTGCTCAGCCTGACGCGCGAAGACCTCCGTCACGTCGCGCTGCTGGTGTGGCTGCTGCAACTTTGTCGCTTTTCCAGCGACCTACCCACGTGGAACGCCGAGCGGCGCCGCGATTGGCTGGACGAGCCGTCCAGAGCCGCCAACGCCTGGTTGTCGCGTCGTCCACCTGCTTCATGCGCGCAGGTTTGATGTCCTGTGCAGGCTCTCCAGCTAACCTGTTCACGCAAGCAGCGAGGTCGTCATGAAGATGTCATGCCAGTCAGAGATGCTTTGGATTGCGGAACTCGCGGACCCGATGCATGCGCCTCTACTACTTCAAGGACCCACGCGGGAACTTTGGCGATGATCTAAACCCCTGGCTTTGGAAACAGCTCTGGCCTGAACTGCAGCAAGGTGAGGATGACGAACTGTTCGTTGGTATGTAAGCGTCCGGCGAACCCATCTTGAAGTTGACCGCGCAAGCGGGAAGGATCGTGTCCACGTAGGCATAGGTGGACACGATGGCAAGCGACAAGGCGGCAACTCGCCGGCGGTACGGCGATGAGCTGAAGGCGCAGGTGGTCGCCGAGTGCGGCGCTGCGGGAGCCTCGGTAGCCAAGGTGGCGATGTCGCACGGCATCAACGCCAACGTCGTGCACCGCTGGCGGCAGCTGGCGCGCGAGGCACGAGCACCGGCGCCCGTGCGCACAAGCGAGTTCGTCGCGGTGTCGCTTGCACCGCCGCCCGTTGCAGCGCCTGCGCGCGACATCCAGGTCCAGTTGCGCCGTGGCGCCACCGCGCTGACGATCACCTGGCCGGTGACGGCCTCGGCCGAGTTCGCCGGCTGGATGCGCGAGCTGCTGCGTTGATCCGGGTGGACAACCTGTGGCTCGCAGTCGAGCCACTGGACATGCGTTCGGGCACCGAGGCTGCGCTGGCCCGGGTGGTCAGCGTCTTCGGTGCCGCCCGGCCGCACCACGCCTACCTGTTCGCCAACCGCCGAGCCAACCGCATGAAGGTGCTCGTGCACGACGGCATCGGCGTGTGGCTGGCCGCACGGCGGCTGAACAGCGGCCGGTTCGTCTGGCCCAAGGATTCGAGCACGACGCTGACCCTCACGCGCGCGCAGTTCGACGCGCTCGTGCTGGGGCTGCCGTGGCAGCGCATCGGCGAGGCCGGCATCATCACCGTCTTGTAGAACGCCCCGGCACCGGTTGCGCAATTGCCGGATGTGCCGATGCGTATCGGCACGAGGTCCGGCACGATCACGATCCGTGATCGCCGAAGAGCACATCGACACGCTGGATCCCGAGCAACTGCGCCAGGCAGTGCGCAAGCTCATGTCCGAGATCGCGTTCAAGCAGGCGACCATCGACAAGCTCACGCACGAGATGGCGGTGCTCAAGCGGCTGAAGTTTGCCGCCAAGTCTGAAGGCTTCAACGCCGAGCAGAAGAGCCTGCTGGAAGAAACGATCGACACCGACCTGGCAGCGCTGGCCGCCGAGATCGAAGCGCAGCAGCCGAAGAGGCCACCCGCCGAGGACAAGCAGACTCCCAAGCGCCAGCCGCTGCCGGCGCACCTGCCGCGGCGCGAGATCTGCCATGAACCTGCGGATACCACCTGCGGCTGCGGCCAGGCCATGAAGCGCATCGGCGAAGACGTGGCCGAGAAGCTGGACTACCAGCCCGGTGTGTTTACGGTCGAACGACACGTCCGGGGCAAGTGGGTGTGCGCGTGCTGCAGTCAACGCGGTGAAGGACGGCTGGTGCAGGCGCCGGTGGCGCCGCACATCATCGACAAGGGCATCCCCACCACCGGCTTGCTGGCCCAGGTGCTGGTGGCCAAGTACCTGGACCACCTGCCGCTGTACAGGCAGGAAGCCATCTTCGAGCGCGCCGGGCTGGCCATCGCCCGCTCGACGCTTGCCGCATGGGTGGGCGAGTGCGGCGTTCAGCTGCAGCCGCTGGTCGACGCGCTCGTGGCCGAGATGCTCAAGCATCGGGTGCTGCACGCCGACGAAACGCCTGTTGCGATGCTCAAGCCGGGCCACGGCAAGACGCACCGCGCGTACTTGTGGAGCTACTGCACGACGAGCTTCAACCCCATGAAGGCCGTCGTCTTCGACTTCGCTGAGACCCGCGGTGGCCAGCATGTGCGTGAGTTCCTGGGTCTGCCCGGCAATGACCAGAACCCCGGCTGGAAGGGCAGCCTGGTGACCGACGACTTCAGTGGCTACAAGGCCTGCTTCGAGCTCGGCGTGACCGAGGCCGGCTGCATGGCGCACGCGCGGCGCAAGTTCCACGAACTGTGGGCCAACCATGGCAGCCAGGTCGGCGAGCAGGCGCTGAAGTTCTTCATACAGCTGTATGAGGTCGAGCGCGAAGTACAGCCGCTGCCACCCGATGAACGCAAGGCAGTGCGACAGCAAAAGAGCAAACCGATCGCCGATGCCCTGCACCAGTGGCTGACCCAGCAACGCCAGAAGGTGCCCGACGGCTCAGCCACGGCCCGGGCGATCGACTACAGCCTCAAGCGCTGGGCCGCGCTGGTGCGCTTCATCGACGAAGGTGATCTACCAATCGATAACAACTGGGTCGAGAACCAGATCCGGCCGATCGCCATCGGGCGCAACAACTGGCTGTTCGCCGGCAGCCTGCGCGCGGGCAAGCGCGCCGCCGCGGTCATGAGCCTGGTGCACTCGGCACGGCTCAACGGCCACGAGCCCTATGCGTACCTGAGGGACGTGCTCGAGCGGCTGCCGACGCATCCCGCCAGTCGCATCCAGGAGCTATTGCCACATCACTGGCAGCCCGGCACCGCCACCGCCTGATCGCACCGCCTGTCGTCAAGATGGGTTCGCCGGACGCATACGTTGGTATTGGCACACTGATAAATCATCGGTTGCCCATCGGCCCCATCAAGCACGTGTTCGGCAGTGGGTTCGGCTACGGCGAGCGGCCGCAACTGGATGGTCGCTGGGTCTTCCATGCGGTGCGCGGATACGAGACCGCTCGCGCCCTGCGTTTGTCACGAGACACCGTGATCACCGATGCCGCGGTGCTAATCCGCACCGTCTACTCCTCGCAAGCGGTGTCGACACGGCGCGGTTTCGGTTTCATGCCGCATTGCCTGAGCAGTCGCGTTTACGACTGGGCATCGGTCAGTGACGAGTTAGGCTTTCGGTACATTGATGCGCGATGGGATGTGAATCGGGTACTGCACGAGATGGTCCAATGCGACGTGGTGATCTGCGAGGCCATGCACGGTGCGATCGTGGCAGACAGCTTGCGCATCCCCTGGATTCCCGTTTCGTGTTACGAGTACATCTCTGCCTTCAAGTGGCGCGACTGGTTGTCTACGCTGGAGTTGCCTTACGCGCCACACCGCATCACATCTCTGTACGACTCTGAGCGCGATCTTGACCCGAATACACGGTTCAAGAACGTCATCAAGCGAGGTTTACGAAGGACAGGTCTATGGTCCGATCAATGGACCCCGCCACCCGCGCCAAGTACCGGTGAGGCCGCGCGAGTACGCGCCCTTCAGGACCTTCGCGCTGCTAGCGGCGGCCCTATCTACCTGAGCCGTGACTCCTTGCTTGCTTCGCATACGGACCGATACCTCGAAAGGCTGGACATCCTGCGACGTCAGCACGCTTCTACACGAGTGCAAGACCCCGGCACGTCCGCTTCGCTGCAACAATCCAAGGAGTTTGCGTCGGTTCGGGAGTCATGGATTGATTCTGGTGAGTGTGGTCATGCCGTGCTACAACGCGGCCCCATTTCTTGAGCAGTCGATACGCAGTGTCCTGGACCAGGCGGGGCCGCCGCTGGAACTGATCGTCGTTGATGACGGGTCTACAGACAACTCAGTAGCGGTGGCCGAGAGTCTAGGGTCGGCAGTGCGTGTGCTGCACCAGAAGAACCAAGGACCCGCAGCGGCGCGCAATCGCGGTGTCCAAGCGGCAAGAGGTGAATTCATTGCCTTCTTGGATGCCGACGACGTTTGGCTGCCTGGCTCCCTGGCACGGCGACTTCAGTGCTTTGCCGAAAGCCCGCAGATTGGGCTGGTTTACGGCGACTTCAAACTCTGGTACCCGGCTCGCGAAGGATCGCGGGCATGGCAGCCTGTGCCCTGGCCGCGCGGTGCCTCGATCGTCAAAGCCCAAGAGAGTGGCTGGCTGTATCCCGATTTGTTGCTCGACAGCTTTGTTTGCACGATCACCGTGTTGATTCGCCGGACCGTGTTCGATGCCGTCGGCGGGTTTGATGAATCGCTGCGAACTGGCGAAGACTATGACCTATGGTTGCGGGTGGCGCAGGATTGGCGGTGCGTCCGGTTGAACGAGCCGGTCGCTTGGTATCGGCTCCACAAAGGCGGAACCACGCGAGTGCCGCGCGAGGAGTGCAATCAATACCAAGTCGTGCTTCGATCGATTGAGCGTTTTGGCACCACAAACAAGCATGGTGCGGACTTGCCTCGCCGACTGCTGAATGAGCGGCTGTACAGGTTGTGCTTTGATCACGCCTACTTGCACTTCCAGCGCGGCCAGTCCGCCATTGCGCAACGGTATTTTTTTAGGGCATTGCAGCACTCCGTACTGCACCCGAAGGCCTGGGCCTACTTGCTGATTACCAGGCTGGGACGCTTGTTCCGTCACTAGGAGCGGTCTAGGGCCCTGGCTTTGGGCGCTCGAAGTTGTATCTTCGGCCGACGGCGCTCATCGAACGAAATATGCACGAATGGAGATGATGGCAACCACGCGCACTGTACCGGACCCAACACAAGGAACAGGGCATGACCAAGACGGACCGCACCTAGCCGCTCATGCGCACCGATCGAGCCGCTGTTAAACAGTGATATTCGGCTGAATGACCATGTCACACCCTGCGCCACTAGTTGGTTCTCCACTGCCTTCCAGAGCCGTGCCAGAGTACGACCCAGACGATAGCGCGGCGCCACGTAGACATCGAAATCCCACACCGTGCTCTCGGGCTCAGTTAACTCGTACCTGCAGCGTACCTCGTCCTCGTCATAGCAGTCGTGGCGGATCCATATGAAGCCAGCGAACTCCCCCTTGACAGAAGCCGCGTGGCATTCTGCGCCACTCGAATAGCGCTGCCGAACTACGGCCTGCGGCCTGGGGAACAGCTCGATCAAGGGGCTGTCCATGCGGACAGTGAATACGACCGTGCCAGGATCGTCGCGAACATTGGCGAGCTTTTCCCTACCCAAGGGCTGTGCATACAACGCGTAAGGCACGATGCGTGCCCACCCGCCAGTCAGCCGGTGCATCACCCGGTGCAGCACAAACAGTAATGCAACGCCTGGACCTAGCCGACGTAGCAGTGCATTGATGGCGGCAATCTGGCCGATGGTGCTTTCCCAACCCAGCTCGGGGTTCTAACCGACTGGGTCCTTCCATGCGTTCTTCTGTCGCAGCAAATCGGCTAGAGGTGTTACATCAAAACCCAATGATCTTGCCTTGTGGGCTTGGGTCAATGCAAGGTCCAGTTGGCCCAACTCAAAGTAAGCCAAGCCGATGTTGTATTGCGACAGTGGGTTGTCGCCCGCAAACTCGGTTGCAATGCTAAGCTGATGCAGCGCCATTTCAGGCTTGCGCTGCTTGTGCAGATAGAGCGCATACAACACACGCACCACATTGTCGTTCTTGGCAAAACGGATCGCGCGGTCGTAGTAGCAGTCCACAGAATAACGAAGACGCGGTGGTTGGGGCGTCTTCATCTGTTCGGCCAGTTTCGTCGCCGCGTTCAGGGCACGATGGTGGTTGGGCGATACGGCCAGTACATAACTGATATCGGCCGCGATAGAAGTACCGGACTTCCCGCGGATAAGGGCTTCCACTTCCGGCGTGAAGTGATAATCCTCGGCAACTTTGATCTTGTCGCGCTGTGTGCGGTAGTCGAAGGGGCCGTAATGGTTGGTCAGCGGGCCGCAAGCCGATTCTTGTGCTTGCGTTGCCGCTGCAGCGGGTAGCGCAAATGCTACGCCGATCACGATGCGAAGGCATAGAGCCAATCTGGGACTTTTCATGCTTGATCCGTGGAAATTACTTGCGCCGGCTTGTGGGTGTCTGCTGCCCGGCTCATCTTCGTAAATTCACTGTCTAGCCAACTCAGGGTGGTACTTTCCATTCGCTGGCCGTCTTGAGGGTTGGAGAACGTGTGGTCAGCGTTGGGCATATCAATGCGCGTCAATCTGGGCCTAGCCAGGGCGGCGCGCCAAAGTGGCTCGGCGTTCGTGTACTCGCAAAACTCCCGCGCGGTGTAGTCGTTTCCGCTTAGCAGCAGCAACACGGGCCCGGCGAAAGCAGCCCACGCAAGCGCCATTCGCTGCTGGAAAGGCGCATGGTTGCCTTCCTTGGCGGGTTGTCGGGACTTCGCCAAACGCAGGTTTTGCCGTAGGTCCACCAATGCCTGCTGCGCTACGCCGCCGCCGACCAGCTTGCGCCAGAACGAGCCTTGCATCAGCCGCCGGATGTAGTAGTGCTTGACGTGCGTGCGCGCCAAGCTGGCGTCGGAGCGTACCCATGGGTTGACTAGACACAAGCCCGCCACACGCTCATCGGTTGCCCCACACATGTAGAGCAGTGCGGCCGACGCGCCATCGCAAAGGCCCCAAAGAACCACACGTTCGAT
Organism: uncultured Pseudomonadota bacterium; assembly: GCA_963758955.1. GTDB lineage: Bacteria > Pseudomonadota > Gammaproteobacteria > Burkholderiales > Burkholderiaceae_C > Rubrivivax. Next base: position 1,193,382 of record CAVWXO010000021.1, on the reverse strand, counting down.
ATTGGGTAGGTGCCGCATCAGGGTGTCAACGGCCGCGCCAATATCGTCGTCCAGTCCCTGAAAGCCTCGCTGCATGCCACTGCTGTCGCCCATGCCGCGCACATCGAAGCGAAGCACCGCGTAGCCCGCCGCAGCCAACTGGCGAGCTAGAAGGGTGAACTGGCGGTGGCTGCCTACGCGCACTTGTGGGCCACCGACGACGATGATCACACCAGTCTGCGCGACCTCAACATCCCTGGGAGCAGCGAGCACTCCGACCAGTACATCGTCGACACACGGGAACTGCAGAGCCACTTCGATGATTCTCACGTCTGCACCGCTTGACGTCCGGTATCCACCGCGGTTGCATTGAGCGTAGCGGTGCTTTGCACCAACAAGGAGGAGGACCACTCGATCTCCGTGGTCTGCCAAAACGCCGGCCCGGTAACAACGGTAGGTCGAACAACGTGACCCGCATCCCGCCATCGGTCCACAGCGATGCTCGACGCCGGGTTGAGTGCGGCTTCCGCGCGGCTGGACAACTCAAACCACTCGACCCGGCTGGTCGCTGCCGGAGGCTTGAGCGTGGCTTCGGCCAGTCCATGGGCCAACACCGGCGACAGACGATAGCCAGCGACCTCCACTGCTTGGCCGGAATCCAAGGCTTGGCGGATTCCCGCCATCGTACCCTTGGCATGGCTGCCGATCAACTCGCCCGCGAGCTTCAGCCGCAGAAACTGCTGCAAGATGGCTTGTCCGCTGGTTGCCGGCTGCCAAAATAGAAAGTTGACGGCGTGTGAAAGCCGATCGGCTGCATCCGCCGCCAAGAGGCAACCTGAGCGAAGTCCCCAGAGCCACAGACGGGCATTGGCTGCGGCATGGCGACTCATCAACCAATGAGCGGCCTGCACGACATCGTCCACCCAATGATTCCAGGTGGCTTCGCTGAAATCGCCCGCACTATCCCCGCAACCCAGTAGATCGATCTGCAACACAGCCCAGCCCGAATTGGCAAGTGCGATTGACTGCAGCGTGGCCATGCGGCGTGACTTGTTCATCTCCTCCGCAAACGGCTGGACATAGACCGCCAAAGCGCGAACCGGCCCGCTGCTTGGCGAACGATGGAGAAGAAAGCGTCTACCAAGTGAGCCAGGGTGCAGGTCTACAAAAAGCGCCTCGGTATGCATGCCGACGGCCATGTCGAAGGCTCAGTTGCTCAACTTGCTGCTGATGAAATCACTGAGCGTGCCGACGGTCGTGAAGGTGGTGCTGTCGATTTCGTCATCGTCAACGACGATACCGAAGCGCTCTTCACATGCCGTGATCAGCGCCACGACGGCCATCGAATCGAGTTCAGGAATCGCGCCCAACAAATGTGTGCCAGCCGTGAATGACGCTGCTCGCCCACCCAAACCGAGTACCTCGTCCAGCAGATTGCGGACCTCCTTGCTGACATCCATGGCTGATTTGTGTCCTTGGGTAACTGTAGATCACAGGGACTCGCATTTTAGATGCCCTTCGGGCTGCCCGTTTGGTTGCAGTACCGAGAAGTCTGGCATACCAATCGGCCGCGCCGACATTCAGCTCACGACTGTCGAGGCCGCGCTTGATGCAACCACGTGACCATAGTCCCTGGAGTTACGTGCCGTTTCGCGGCCGGCGTGCATACGGCGCTAAATCTGCCACTCATCGCTGAGCAGCGAATCGCGTCGTACAGAAAGGTCATACATGAGCAACGATTTCCGTAGTGATCGAAGAGCGGCGTTGACCACGCTTGGTTCCTTCTGGTTACTGGGCTGCGGCGGAGGCGACGAGTCGGCCGCAGGATCTGAGGACATGGAGACGCCGAGTGCAACAATGACTCAGCAGTCGGCACGACCAACCGAGGGTGAGTCGCTGTCCACCCCTACAGAAGCGAGGACACTCGCGGTGGCGCCACCGCACCCGATTGGCGATGGATCGGTACAGTTCCTGACCTGGGATGCCGGCAGTGGGCCAAGCCGGAACAACTGGAGCCAACATCTTCGTTTGCCGTGGAAGAACCCGGGCAATGGGGATTGGATTGACGCCGTTGGCGTATCGCAGGGGTCGATGCCTTTCTCGTCCATCGCCATTCCAACTGCAGGAATGGAGTACCTGTTCGACGCTACCGAACTGGTTCGTCGTTGGGTGCGCAGTGGCCAGAACCGGGGCTTCATGTTGCGAATCACGGGCATGCGATCGCCGTCGGTGACCTGGGGGGGGCGTCTATCCGCCCGCCCACCGCGCCTGGCTGTCAAATTGGGTGATGGACGCGAAATTGAGCGTCCTTGCTGGGCCTTTGCTGGCTTCTCACCCACTTCAACGAGCGGCCGCGACACGCGACTCTCGGTGCGCACAACGGGTTCAGACCCTGGCATCCTGCAGTTCGACGTGTCCGGTTTGGATGGTGTTGTCCAGTCTGCGGTTGTGAAGCTGTTTTGCGAAAGTAAGTTCAGCGCTTTGGCCACGCTAGAGATCTTCGAGTGTGATCCGCCGCAGTTTGCGCTGGGCGCAGGTAGCGCCAAACCCACAATGGGATTGGCAGCAGAAGTTGGCGAGTTGAACTTACGGGGGCACCCTGATGTCATTCGAGCGGGTGACTTTTCTGACTTGAGCAAAGGTGTGCTGTTCGACAGGTTGGTTCTGTCGGAGAACTCCGCCAACGAGCAACTCCCCGACCCCGACGCACCGGGGAGCGTCATGTTCCGCGGTTCCTTTACACCTTTGGGGCGCGGTTCGTTCGACGGGACCATCGAAACAATGCGGGCAAACTATGACGATCCGTTGCGCCCACCCGCTCAGGTGACGAATGAGCTGTTTTGTCGTCTGTATTTCTACTTGGAAGATGACTGGCTCTCGACCCGCGACGCGAACAAGATGGCCATTGGTTGGGACCTGAGGATGGGATGGTGGAACAACGCCCGAGGTGGCTATTGGCAGGCCACCCGTGGCAACGGCGGAGCGCGGGGTAATGGTCTGAAGCACTTGGCGCTGGCCAAGGAGAACGGCGGCAGCCAAAGGTACGATGCTTGGGAGTATGAAGGACACTCCATCCGCATGGAGGCAGGCAAGGGCGTCGACGACGGAAACCCCTACGCAGCCTTGCGCCCCGTGGAGGACTATGTCTATCACTTGGATCAACCTGGTGCGTATGGTCAGAAGTTCCGGTTGGGCGCCGGTGTATTCGGACGTGGGCGCTGGCACTGCATCGAACAGCAGATCAAGATCAATAGCGTCGTCGGTCCCTTCGACACACTGGGCAACGGACAGGCGGTGGCTGACGGACTGTTGCGCACCTGGCTGGACGGTGTGCCGGTGTCCGAGATCCGCGGCCTGCGTTGGCGACGGCATCCCGAGATGGGCGTGCAGGGGCCCTGGATCAACTGGTACTACGGAGGCAAGCAGCCCACCGAACGGACCATGCACTACCGCATGAACCACCTTGTGGTGGCTCGTCGCTACATCGGCCCGCGAAAGCTCTAAAAGGGCCGCAGCCCTGAGCGTGCTCAGTGTCGGATTTGGCGCAGATGCTGGCAACGTGCGCCGTCTGAGCTGCGGGTCGATGCCACGCTCGGCTAGAGTGCGTGGGTTGCGGCTCCGAGGCGGGCCATCCTGTTTGCTGGCATGACCGAATCCCACCTGCTGCACGAACTCGTTTCCGTGGCGGCCGAGCGCTCTCCCGATGCACCGGCACTGACCTTTGGCAAGGCGGCCTTGGACTATGCGCAACTGCACTCCGCAGTTTGGGCTTTTGCTGCGGGGCTGTGTGCCCTGAGGCTGGAGCGTTCGGAGCGGGTCGGCATCTGGCTGGAAAAGCGCCTCGAGAGCGTGATTGCCAGTTTTGGTGCCCCCTGCGCCGGAGCCGTGTTCGTACCAATGAACCCCTTGCTCAAGCCGGAGCAGGTGGCCTTCATCGCGCGTGACTGCAACGTCCGTGTGCTGGTGACCTCACCGGACCGATTGCAGCTGATGCTGCCGGTGCTCGCCGGATGTACGGACCTGCGCCACATCGTGCTGACCGAGTCGCTACCGCAAGTGCCGGCATTGCCCGAAGGCTTTGCGTTGCATTTGTGGTCTGAATTCATGGCGAGCCCGATGCGGCAAGGGCATCGCGTGATCGACTTCGACATGGCAGCCATTCTCTATACCAGCGGCTCGACTGGTCGGCCAAAGGGCGTGGTACTGAGCCACCGCAACATGGTGGCCGGCGCAAAGAGTGTGGCCTCCTACCTTGGCAACTGCGCCGATGACAGCCTGTTGGCAGCATTGCCTCTGAGCTTCGACGCTGGTTTCAGCCAGCTGACCACGGGTTTCCACGCCGGCGCCCGCGTCGTGCTGTTGAATTACCTGCTGCCGCGCGACGTGTTGAATGCCCTGGCCCGGGAGAAGATCACCGGACTCACGGCCGTACCGCCGCTCTACATCCAACTTACCCAGATGGGCTGGCCGGCAGAGGTCAACCTGCACTTGCGCTACTTCGCCAACACGGGGGGGCGTATGCCACGCGAGACGCTCGAGGCCTTGCGGACCCGCGTACCGAAGGCCAAGCCGTTCCTGATGTATGGCTTGACGGAGGCGTTCCGCTCGACCTACCTGCCGCCGGAACAGGTGGACCTGCGACCCGACTCGATCGGCAAGGCCATCCCGAATGCAGAGATCCTGGTGTTGCGCGAGGATGGCAGCGAGTGCGCGCCGGACGAGCCCGGCGAACTGGTCCACCGGGGTGCCCTGGTGGGGCAAGGCTATTGGAACGATGCCGAAAAGACCGCCGAGCGCTACAAGTTGTTGCCGGGGCGCCCGGGTGGCCTGATGTTGCCCGAGTACGCGGTGTATTCCGGTGACACCGTCCGGCGGGACGCCGAGGGCTTCCTCTACTTCATCGGTCGCCGCGACGAGATGATCAAGACCTCCGGATACCGGGTCAGCCCTACGGAGGTCGAGGAGATCCTCTACGCCACCCAGATGGTGGGCGAGTGCGCGGCCTTCGGCGTGGACCACAAGGCACTGGGACAGGCGATACAGGTCGTCGCCACGCCAACGGCGGACTCTGCAACGTTGGATTGCAATGCGTTGCTCGCCGCATGCCGCCAACGCATGCCGGCGTATATGGTGCCTGCCGGCATCGAGGTCGTGCCTGGGCCGTTGCCGCGGAATCCGAATGGCAAGATCGACCGCAAACTGCTCGCGACAGCGTGGGTGGACCGCCACGGTGCCACTTGATCCGACTTGCCCTTTAGGCTGTGCCTGGCGGTCGACTCGGAAGAGCCGCAGAAGTCGCGCGGGGCTGGCGCCGCCGCAATGACGCTCAACCCTGACTCAGTGCCCTGACGCCAGGCACGAGCCGGTCGATCGCGGCCAGATCGACTCGTGTGGAATCGGCCGCCAGCGGCGCTAGTGCGTTGAGCATCTCGGTCGGCACACGCCCCACGATCTTGCCCAGGTCGCTGAAGCGCAACCCCTGGCGCACCAGGTGCGTGATGTAGGTGTGGCGAAGCGCCAGCGGGTCGATCGTCGATGCAGCGTCCAACCCGGCATCCAGCGCACTGGACAGAACCACCGCATGCACGTCCTCGGGCGTCAGGGGCTGGCCGTTGGTCTGCGCGAACAGCGGCAGGCCGTTTTGCGATGAATGCGCCTGTGGCATCAAGTTGCGCAGCCGGCCCTCCAGGGGAATAGCGCGACGCGGCTCGCCCGGGATGCTCAGTGTCCCCGCGTCGCGATCCAGGTCGTCCTTGCGCAGCGCGATCAGCTCGGCGTCCGTCACGCCGCACAGCATGCACACCAGCAGGGGCAGATTGTCCGCAGTGGCATTGCGCAGCAGTTGGCGCGTTTCATCATCGCTCAATTCTCTGGGGCTGGGTGCGGCCAACAGCCTCGCCGGCGCTGCACCTTCGATGGCGTTCGATGCGCCAGCCGGCGCTCCGCTAGACAGCAGATCCGGCCTGCCGACGGCCACCCACGGCTGAGGAATGATGACCGTCGATGGTCCGGCCGGAATCGGATCGGAGCGATTGAAGAATTCGACGAACCACACTGCCAGGAAGGCGACGACCAGCGAACCCGCCAGGCTGATGCCGGCATCTCGCCAGTACAGCGGACGCCAGGCCGTTTCCGGGGTGGCGGCAGCCTCGACCACCTTGATGCGGGGTTTGCGCGCCAGTTCGCTGGCTTCGAGCGCCAGCAGCCGCTGGCGTGCCGCCATGCGCATCTGGTCTAAACCGCGCAACTCCTCCTGCAGGGCCTGGTACTCGCCAAACTGTCGACTGAAGGTCTGCACAGACTGCCTGTCCTCGGCAATTCGCTGCTGCAACCGCCGCGACACCGCCCGTGCGCTGGCAAGCTCCTCTCTGGCTTCTGCCAGCGCGTTCTGCTGGCTCTTGGTGCGCTCGTTGACCAATTGCTGTTCAAGGTTGCCGATTCGCGTGCGCAGTGCGCGCGCATTGGGGTCCATGTCGAGGTATTGCGGCGTGAACCGGCGCTCCATCGCCCGCCATTCCTCCTGCAATTGCGACAAGCGACTCTCCAGGTTGGCCACTGTTGGGTTGTCGCGCGCCTGAGGCGCGCGCTTGCCTTCCTGAAGGGCCTGTTCCAGCGCCTGGACCTTGGCTTCTGCGGCCGCTTCGCGGTCGGCGGCTGAGTTGATTGAAGCGCCCAGTCCCTTTACGCGTGACAGCGCCTGGTTTTCGTCCCGCTCGGCGGAAACGATGTTCGAACGGACGCGAAATGCTTCTACGTCTCGCTTCTTCGCTGCAGTCTTCTCATCGATGACCCTTGCCTCCTCACGTGCGTCTGCAAGCTCAGTCTCCGACGAGGTCCTGCCTGCCTGCAGCTGCTGTTCGCCGTAGGCTTCGATCAGCCCGTTGATGACGCGTGGCAGCAGGGTCTGATCAGGTCCGCGCGCCTCGATCTGGATCACATTGGTGCCTTCGACGCGCGAAACACCGAGCATGCCTTGCAAGGCTGTCACGCGGTCGGCCGGCAGGCTGCGCAATTCACCGTCCTTCTCGAGACGGGATACGAGCGTTTCGAGGAGCGGCCGGCTGTTGAGGACCTGGAGTTCAACCAGGACTGCCGGCGTGCTGTCGATGGCCTGGCTCTCGCCTTTGGGCAACTTGCCTTGAGGCACCACCTGTAGGCGGGCACTTGCCAGGTACACCGCGGGGCGCATGAAGGTGTAGATCAGGCTGGCGGCCGCGCACAGCGCGAACACGCCGAAGAAGACGATCACCCGGCGGCGCATGGCGGCGCTGCGGCGTTGCGGATAGGGGGTGGGATACAACGTCGTGGCCTGCGCCAGCCCGAGAGGGCCGGGCAGAACCCTGGCGTGCCCGTCGTCGGGATCTTGCATGACAAATATCCGGCCTACTCGAACTATGGCGCCCTCCGCGGACGCGGGACAGTGGAGCAAAGCTTACTATGCCTGTGCTGTGCCCGTGACCGTCTATGGCCCGTCCCGATATGCCGGATTCGGGTTCTGCGCGCGGCAGCGAGACAATCCGTCCACATTCCCTGCCCTTGACTTGCTCCTCGATGCCAATGACCGCGATCGAATCCAAGCCGCCCACGAAAACGCCTGTTCACGCCGACATGGCGCAGTTCCCGCTGCGCGATGGCGAGTTGCTGGTGGGGGGCGTCCCTTTGTCCCGGCTCGCTTCACGCGTCGGCCAGACACCGTTCTACGCCTACGATCGACAGCTCTTGAGCGCGCGAGCCACCGACCTGCGAAGCAGGCTGCCCCCGGGTGTGAAGCTGCACTACGCCATGAAGGCCAATCCCATGCCGGCGGTGGTCGGTTTCATGGCAGGCCTGGTGGACGGCATCGATGTGGCCTCTGCGGGCGAACTGAAGATCGCACTCGACGCCGGTGCCGATCCGATGGAGATCAGCTTTGCCGGTCCGGGAAAGCGCGAGGCCGAATTGCGCCAGGCTGTCGCCTGTGGCGTATTGGTGAATATCGAGTCGCCGCGCGAAGTACATCTGCTTGGGGCGATCGGGGCTGAGCTGGGCTTGCCCGCGCGGGTGGCGGTGCGCGTCAACCCAGACTTCGAACTCAAGGGCTCCGGCATGAAGATGGGCGGCGGGCCGAAGCAGTTCGGCGTCGATGTGGAGCAGATGCCCGAGGTGATGCGTTCGATCGCTGCAAGTGGCGTGTCCTTCGAAGGATTCCATTTGTTCGCCGGGTCGCAGAACCTGCGTGCCGAGTCCATCTGCGAAGCGCAGCAGAAGTCCTATGAACTGGCGCTGCGCCTCGCAGAGCTCAGCTCCGTACCGGTGCGATTCCTGAATCTGGGCGGGGGCTTTGGCATTCCCTACTTTCCTGGCGAACAGCACCTCGACCTGGGCCCCATCGCCGAGAACCTGGAACGTCTGGTTGTGCGCGCCAGCCGTGACTTGCCCCAGGTGGCCCTGGTGATCGAGCTGGGTCGCTACCTGGTCGGCGAAGCCGGGGTCTACGTGACACGGATCGTCGACCGAAAGGTGTCCCGTGGCCAGGTTTTCCTGGTGACGGATGGTGGCCTGAATCATCACCTCTCCGCTTCGGGAAACTTTGGCCAGGTGATTCGAAAGAACTATCCAGTGACCATCGGCAACCGAGCCGCCAACCTCCGGCGTGAAGTGGCATCGGTGGTCGGGCCGCTTTGCACGCCGCTGGACCTTCTGGCCGACCGAATGGACCTGCCGGCAGCGCAGGTAGGCGATCTGGTGGTCGTCTACCAATCAGGAGCCTACGGCGCCAGTGCCAGCCCACAAGCCTTTCTGGGCCATCCGCCCTGCGCCGAGGTGCTGGTCTGACACAGGCATCGTGGCGGAACGCCGCCGCGATGGTTCTGCCGCGCGCGAAGTTGTCGTTGTGCATGGGGTTGGGCTGCGCGGCGGCGGTTTCCGGCGCTGCGTTGGCCTGGGCGCATCCGTTGTGGCCGGGCTGGATCCTGGCCGCTTTCGCCTGTTGGCTTGCGACGAGCACAGTTCGACCCGGCGCCTGGCTGTTCGCGATCCCGGCATGCCTTCCCTGGATGAGTCTTGCGCCATGGACAGGATGGATCCTCTTCGACGAATTCGACCTGGTCCTATTGGGCGCAATTGGGGGCGGTTATCTGCGGTGGGCCATCAGCAAGGACGAACCGGTCGAGGCGGCCGGTGTCGCTGCATCGCGATGGGCGTGGACGGTATGGCTGTTCGGTGCGTTCAGTGTCGCCGCGCTTGTTAAGGGCTTGGCCGGAGTCGGCGTGGCAATGGACCCGTTCCGCGGCGAGGTGGATCCGATCAACGGACTGAGGGTCTTCAAGTCGTTGGGATTCGCAGTGCTGCTCTGGCCGCTCTGGCAGCGCGAAGGGTTGGCATCGATGACCTGTGCCACGCGGCGCCTTGGCAACGGCATTTTGACTGGCCTGGTCGTGGTGGTCTTGGCTGCGCTGTGGGAACGCACCGCGTATCCCGGGCTATTGGACTTCACGGCGCCCTACCGGACGGCGGCTCTCTTCTGGGAGATGCATGTGGGCGGTGCGGCACTCGACGCCTACTTGGCGCTTTCGGTACCGTTCGTCGTATGGGGCCTTTGGAGGGCTTCGTCGCTGCGCAGCTGGCTTGGCTTTTCCGTACTTGCAGTGCTGGTTGGCTACGTCTGTCTGACCACATTCTCGCGAGGCGTCTATGTCGGTGTGGCGGTGCCGCTGCTGCTTCTGGGCGTTTTCCACGCCATGGCGCGACGGGGCGCGAAGCCGTGGCCTGTGGCGCGCCGCGCCGCAGTGCTGCTGCTGGTTGTCGCTGCTGCAGCCGGAACATTCGGCATGGCGCTCGCCCGGTTCGGACTGGCGGGCAGTGCCATCGCGCTGGCGTTCACTCTCTGCCTGCTTGCCATCGTGGCGTTTCGCGGTCGGACCTGGAGGGCAGTGGCCGTCTACGGACTGGGTCTGGCGCTGCTGTTTGAAATGATGGTCGTACTCCATGCCGGCAGTTTCATGTCGGAGAGGTTGGCGGCCAGCCAGCATGACTTCGGCAGCCGCCAGGCGCATTGGCAGCATGGACTGACTCTTCTGGACACGCCCGCCGACTGGCTCTGGGGCATCGGTCTGGGTCGACTGCCGAACAGCTATGCCAGCACCAATCCGTCGCGGGAACTCTCTGGCGCGTTCGAGGTCGCCTCGACGCTCCAAGGTCGCCAGGTCGCCAGGCTGAAGGGCCCATCGACCCAGGCCGATCTGGGCGGGTTGTATGCCATGACCCAACGCCTTCCCGCCAACCGGACTGGGGCCTATCGCCTGCAGATGGATGCTCGCGCCACGGGACCTGCCCAACTGCAGGTTCGCGTCTGCGAAATGCATCTTCTGTACGAATCACGTTGTCAGGCTGCAATTCTGCAGGTGAGTTCCGGCGGGTCGACCTGGCAGCGATGGCGCCTGTTCCTTGAGGGTCCCGCGTTTGCCGATGGCGCTTGGTATGCGCCGCGCATGCGAGTGCTTGCGGTGTCGGTGCTGAGTCCCGGAGTCGAAGTGGAGATCGCCGATCTGCGGCTGTACGAGTCGGCAGGTCGGCAGGTACTGGCCAACTCGGATTTCGCGCAGGGGCAGGCACGTTGGTTCCCCGCCGCGCAGTCCTACTTCCTGCCTTGGCACATCGACAGCCTGTATCTGGAACTGCTGATCGAACGCGGGCTCCTGGGGCTGCTGGCGTTCCTTGCCATGGTTGCTGCCGCGCTGTGGAGCCTGATGACGGCGTCGACGCAAGCCCAACCCATGGCGGTGTTCGTCGCCGCCTCACTCCTTGGTGTTCTGATCGTCGGACTCGTCAGCAGCGTGTTCGACGTGCCTCGAGTCGCATTCCAGTTTCAGTTCCTGATCGTTGTCGGGTTGACCTATGGCCAAACAACGACACGGCGTGATCTCGGCAGCACGCTCCATGCCCAAGCTCGCTGAGGCACCGCGAGCGTCACACAGGCGCCCTTGCCCACGGCGCCGCCATGCAATCAGAGAGGGTCTTGGCTGCTGGCTGACTGCGCAGGATGCTTGCGGGGTTGGGAATTCGACCGCCGCCGCGACGATTCAGGCGGGCCGTCCATCCCTTTTCCTACAGTTCGGCACCATACTTTGCGCCATCCGCGGCCGTTGCGCCGAGGCACCACGATGAGCAAAACCGAGTTGAACCCGCAAACGGCGCAGGCTCCTCGCCAGGAGCGCCGCACCGGCGAACGGTTGCGGCAGGCGCGCCAAGCCGATACCGAGCCAGGCCCGGACGAGTCGTGGTTTGGCGTGCTGGGCGTCGCAGCCGACACGCAGTCGATGCAGGACGAGAAGGTCGACGCCGGTTCACCAGGATCCCAGACGGGCTGGGGCGGCGCTGACAAACCGACCGACAAGCAGGTTCTGTCACGCCAGGCGCGGCGTCTGCTGGTCGACTCTGAGTCGGCATTGACAAGAATCTTCCGCACTTATTGCGCCGTGCGCGCGGCGATCGGTGCGGCCCTGGTCGCAGGCATTGGGGCGACCAGCCTCGTCGGCGGCAACGCGCCGGCCGGCCTCGCACTTCTCTGCCTGGGCTATGCAGCGCAGGCGGTCACGTTGTGGTTGTTGCCGCGTTTCGTCGGCCTGACGCAACCCCAGCCGCAGGACAGCTTGGCGCAGCGCAGGCGACAGTGGCTGGCCACCATTGGCGTGGATCTGCTGGCCTTCACCGCGCTGCATTTGCTTGTCTCGGACGGCAACCTCAACTTTGCGGCGCTCCTGGTGCTGCCGGTGCTGATGTCGGGCGTTCTGACCTCGCGCTTGATGGCGCTGGCGACCGCAGCAGCGGTGGCTCTGATGCTGCTGGTGGTGGCGTGGGGTCCCGTTGGCCCGGGACCGGGCAGTGCGGTCCTCATGACGCAGTCTGGCCTGGCCGGCATGGGTTTCTTCGTCATTGCCTTGTTGTCCAGCGAACTGGCCGGACGGTTGGCGCGCGAGGAGATTGCGGCTCGCGGTTCGATGGAATTGGCCCGGCAACAGGCTCAATTGAATCGCCTTGTCATCGAGGAGATGGCTGACGGTGTGCTGGTCGTCGATCGTGAGCTTCGCGTGCGTGCCGCAAATCCAGCGGCGCGCGGCTTGCTGTCGCCGCGCGGCATGGGTCCGGCGGCGCCGTTCCCGCTGCAGGGGCGCGCCGAGTGGTCGGCACTATGTTCCGCGGTGCAGGTCGCACTCGCCAAGGCCTATTGGCCAGAAGCGGGCGCCGATGTGGTGTTGAACTTTGGCGAGGGCGATACCCGCACGCTGCGCATGCGCGTGCGATTCACGAGACGCCTTGCCATACAGCACGGCAAGACCGGGACCGAGGAGTTCTGCGTGCTCCTGCTCGAGGATGTCCGAACGGCGCAAGCCCGGATGCACCAGGAGAAGCTCGCCGCGATGGGGCGGGTCTCGGCCGGCATCGCGCATGAGATCCGCAACCCGTTGGCGGCCATTGCGCAGGCCAACGCACTTCTGCTGGAGGACGCCTTGGCGGATCCGCAGCGAAGGCTCGCGCGCATGGTGGCCGACAATGTCGAGCGACTCAAGCGGATCGTCGACGAGGTGATGGAGATCGCTCCGGGCATCGCTCCCGACAGCAGCGTGGTCGACGCGACCGCCGAGGTGGCCGCGGTGGCACGCGAATGGGCGCAGACAACGGGATTGGCAGCAGGGCCGGGAAGCGTGCTTCACCTGGATCTTCCAACGCAGCCGCTGCATGTGGCCTTTGAAAGGGAGCATCTGCGCCGGGTGCTCGTGAACCTGCTCGACAACGCCAATCGGCACGGCAGTGGCGGGGCTGGCGCCGTCGGGGTTCGGTTGGTGGCGCGTGACGAAGGAAGTGCGCTGATGCGTGTCGACAGCGACGGACCCGCCATTTCTCAGGAGGTCGAGCGACACCTGTTCGAGCCCTTCTTCTCGACGCGCAGCCGAGGTACGGGATTGGGCCTGTATATTTGTCGTGAGCTGTGCGAGCGCTATGGCGCCAGCATCGAGTACCGGTTGCGCCCGGATGGGCAGCGAAACCTTTTTCTCGTGGTCATGAGGCGCGAAAGCATGCACGCTAGCGAGTCACCGAGCCTTTCCAAACCATGACTGCTGCCCCCGCCAACAGCCTGCTCGTCGTCGACGACGAGCCTGACCTGCGCACGCTGTATGAGCTGACGCTGGTTCGTGAGGGCTATGAGGTGGAAACCGCCGGCACGGTCGAGGAGGCCTGGGCTCTGCTGGGACAGCGCGGCTTCAGTGCGCTCATCACGGACATGCGTTTGCCCGATGGCACCGGGCTTGAGTTGCTGAATCGCCTCGAGACGGCCGGGCGTGCCGAGAAGGCGATTGTCATCACCGCCTATGGTTCGGCCCAGGGTGCCGTCGAGGCCCTCAAGTGCGGTGCCTATGACTACCTGACCAAGCCGGTGGATCTGCGCCAGTTCCGCGCCGTGGTCGCGTCGGCCTTGGGCCGCAGCGCCCCGGCGCCCGCCCGCCCAGTGAGCACACCGCCCGCGCCGCCGAGGCGTCGCGCGGCGGAGCAGCCGCCTGCTGCGCCGTCGGCGCTGCAGCGGCTGGTGGGACGCACCGAGAGCATGCAACAGGTGCATGCGATGGTCGGCAAGGTGGCGCGCAGCATGGCTCCGGTCTTGGTGCATGGCGAGTCGGGGACTGGCAAGGAACTGGTGGCACGTGCGGTTCATGAGCTGTCGTCGCGCGCGGTGGGGCCCTTCGTCGCCGTGAACTGCGGCGCCATACCCGAGACGCTGCTCGAAGCCGAGTTCTTTGGCTATCGCAAGGGCGCCTTCACAGGAGCGGTCGAGGACCGCGACGGCTTCTTCCAGGCGGCGCAGGGCGGTACGCTGTTCCTCGACGAGATCGGCGATCTGCCGCTGTCGATGCAGAGCAAGCTGCTGCGCGTCATCCAGGAGCGCGCGGTGCGGCCGCTCGGCGCCGTGGCGGAAGCGCCGGTCAACGTGCGCATCGTCAGCGCAACCCATCGCGACCTGGGTGAAGAGGTGCATGCCGGTCGTTTCCGGCAGGACCTGTACTACCGGCTCAACGTCATCTGCATCAATCTGCCGCCGTTGCGCGAGCGTGCGGCCGACCTGGCGCTGATCTGCTCTGCCGTGCTGGAGCGCATCGCTCGGGACGCCGGTGTCACACCCGTGCCGACGATCAGTGACGAGGCGTTGCACTTCTTGTCCGGGTATGCCTTTCCAGGCAATGTACGTGAGCTGGAGAATCTGCTGCAGCGCGCGCTGGCCCTGTCCGGCGGCGAGATCATCGAACGCGAGGACCTGGGCCTGAGCCTCGACAGCGGTGCACGCGAGCCGTTGGCGCCGGCGCTCGACGACGTGCCGCGCCCCGCCGCGCCCATGGCGATCCCCGAGCCGGCGGTGTCGCCACTGCCCGCCGACCTGCAGGCCTATCTCGACGGTGTGGAGCGCGAAATGCTGATTCGTGCGCTCGAGCGCTACCGCTACAACCGCACCGCGGCCGGCGCCAGCATGGGCCTGTCGCTGCGCCAGATGCGTTACCGCATGGCGCGGCTGGGGGTGACGGCGGGCGAAAACTTTGGCGACCCGCTCTAGATCCGCCTGGCAAGGCGGGTGGTGGAGCGGCGCCGCGGCGCGCCCGTCACCGAACTTCGATGCCCGGCCCGAAGGGCTGCCGATCAGCCTGGTGGTACTGCATTCGATCAGCCTGCCGCCGGGCGAATACGGTGGCGACGCGATCGAGCAACTGTTCGCCAACCAGCTTGACTGGGACGCGCATCCCTACTACGACGGCATCCGCGGGCTGCGCGTGTCGGCACATTTCCTGGTACGGCGCGACGGCAAGTTGATGCAGTTCGTGTCCTGCGAGCAGCGCGCCTGGCATGCCGGCCGCTCGGCCTGGCGCGGCCGCGAGGACTGCAACCACTATTCGATCGGCATCGAGATCGAAGGGCTGGAGGGCAGCCGCTTCGAGCCGGCGCAATACACGCAGCTGGCGCGGCTGCTGCGCGCGCTGGCTGCGCACTACCCGATCGAAGAGGCGGTGGGGCACGAGGACGTAGCGCCGGGGCGCAAGTCCGATCCCGGTGCCGGCTTCGACTGGCCCATGCTGCGCAGGCAGCTGCGCCGCCGACGCCCGGCGCTGCCCCGCGCGGCATCGGCCATTGGGGAAGGCCCTAAGGCGCAACACTACCGGTAGTGCCTTGCGGGGGGGCGAGACCCCAGATATAGTGTGCTCTGTGACTCGCTCGCCATCCCGCACCCCTGCCTCATGCGTCTTGGCGCAAGGGCCGGGCACGACGGTCGGCCGAAGCGAAGCCCGCGCCTGCGGTGCGCTGCCCGCCGCTCTCGCCTGACCGCGACGCCAGGCACCGCTTGCGTCTCACGCCCACCCCGTTTTCGCCCCACGCCCTCTCTCATCGACAGGCCCACCCATGCAAGTCATTGCCACCCAGGCCGCGGACATCGCCGCGCTGAACCGCCCCGCAATCGCAGCCGCCCCGGCGGCGTCGGCCTTTGCCGGCTACCAGATCATTCGGCGCAACGGCGCGGTGGTGGTGTTCGAACCGAACAAGATCGCCGTCGCGCTGATGAAGGCTTTCCTGGCAGTGCACGGCACCCAGGGCGCGGCATCGGCCAGCGTGCGCGAGACCGTGGACACGCTGACCGAGGCGGTGGTGCGGTCGCTGCTGCGCTCGCGCCCGGGCGGCGGCACCTTCCACATCGAGGACGTGCAGGACAGCGTCGAACTGGGCCTGATGCGCGGCGGCCACCATGAAGTGGCGCGTGCCTACGTGCTGTACCGCGAGCGGCGCACGCAGGAGCGCGCGCGCCAGGGCGTGGCGCCGGTGGCGCGGGCCGTCGAGATCCATGTCGTCGACCACGGCCAGCGCGTGCCGCTGGACGGTGCCGCACTGCAGGCGCTGGTGGAATCGGCCTGCGCCGGGCTGGGTGCCGATGTCAAGGCCGAGCCGATCCTGGCTGAGACCCGCCGCAACCTGTATGACGGCGTACCCATCGACGAGGTCTACAAGGCCTCGATCCTGGCGGCGCGCACGCTGATCGAGAAGGACCCGGCCTACTCGCGCGCCACGGCCCGGCTGCTTCTGCACACCATCCGCCGCGAAATCCTCGGCGGCGAAGTCACTCAAGCGCAGATGGGTGAGCGCTATGCCGAGTACTTCCCGCAGTTCATCAAGCGCGGCGTGCAGGCCGAACTGCTGGATGAGAAGCTGATGCAGTACGACCTGGCCCGGCTGGGTGCAGCGCTGCTGCCCGAGCGCGACCTGCAGTTCGACTACCTGGGCCTGCAGACCCTGTACGACCGCTACTTCCTGCACATTGACGAGCAGCGCATCGAGATGCCGCAGGCCTTCTTCATGCGCGTGGCCATGGGCCTGGCGCTGAACGAGATCGACCGTGAAGCTCGTGCGATCGAGTTCTACGGCGTGCTGTCGAGCTTCGACTTCATGTCGAGCACGCCCACGCTGTTCAATGCCGGCACGCGACGCAGCCAGCTGTCCAGCTGCTACCTGACCACGGTGGCCGACGATCTGGATGGCATCTACGAGGCGCTGAAGGAAAACGCGCTGCTCAGCAAGTTCGCCGGCGGCCTGGGCAATGACTGGACCAACGTGCGCGCCCTGGGCTCCTACATCAAGGGCACCAACGGCAAGAGCCAGGGCGTGGTGCCCTTCCTGAAGGTGGTCAACGACACCGCGGTGGCAGTCAACCAGGGCGGCAAACGCAAGGGCGCGGTCTGCGCCTACTTGGAAAGCTGGCACCTGGACATCGAGGAGTTCCTCGAGCTGCGCAAGAACACCGGCGACGACCGGCGCCGCACGCACGACATGAACACCGCCAACTGGATCCCCGACCTGTTCATGAAGCGCGTGATCGAAGGTGGTGACTGGACATTGTTCAGCCCCAGCACCTGCCCCGACCTGCACGACAAGTTCGGGCGTGACTTCGAGGCCGCCTATACCGCCTACGAGGCCAAGGTCGACCGCGGCGAGATCAAGCTCTACAAGCGCATGCCGGCCAAGGACCTGTGGCGCAAGATGCTGTCGATGCTGTTCGAGACAGGGCATCCGTGGATCACCTTCAAGGACGCTTGCAATGTGCGCTCGCCCCAGCAGCACGTCGGCGTGGTGCACAGCTCCAATCTGTGCACCGAGATCACCCTGAACACCGGCGACACCGAGATCGCCGTGTGCAACCTGGGCTCGGTGAACCTGGCGCAGCACCTGAAGGACGCGCCGGAAGGCGCCAAGCTGCTCGACCAGGCCAAGCTGAAGAAGACCATCGCCACGGCGATGCGCATGCTCGACAACGTCATCGACATCAACTACTACGCGGTAAAGAAGGCGCGCGACAGCAACCTGCGCCACCGCCCGGTGGGACTGGGCATCATGGGTTTCCAGGACAGCCTGTACCAGCTGCGCGTGCCCTATGCCAGCGAGGCGGCGGTGGAGTTCGCCGACCGCTCGATGGAAGCCGTGTGCTACCACGCCTACTGGGCCAGCACCGAGCTGGCCGAGGAGCGCGGCCGCTACAGCAGCTACCGCGGTAGCCTGTGGGACCGCGGCGTGCTGCCGCTGGATTCGCTGGAGCTGCTGGCCGAAGCGCGAGGCGGCTATGTCGAGGTCGACCGCTCGGTCAGCATGGACTGGGACGCCCTTCGCGCACGCATCCGCGAGCACGGCATGCGCAACAGCAACTGCGTGGCCATCGCGCCGACGGCCACCATCAGCAACATCATCGGCGTCGATGCCTCCATCGAGCCGTGCTTCGGCAACCTGTCGGTCAAGAGCAACCTGTCGGGTGAGTTCACCGTGGTCAACGAGTACCTGGTGCGCGACTTGAAGCGCCTGGGCCTGTGGGACGACGTGATGGTCATGGACCTGAAGCATTTTGACGGCTCGCTGCGCCGCATCGACCGCGTGCCGGAGGAACTCAAGCGCCTGTATGCCACTGCCTTCGAAGTCGAAACGCAGTGGCTGGTGGAAGCCGCGGCGCGACGGCAGAAGTGGATCGATCAGGCGCAATCACTCAACATCTACATCGCCGGCGCCTCGGGCAAGAAGCTCGACGAGACCTACAAGCTCGCCTGGCTGCGCGGGCTGAAGACCACCTACTACCTGCGCACCGTGGGTGCCACGCATGCCGAAAAGTCCACCGTGCATTCGGGCGCGATGAATGCCGTGTCGGCACAGTCGTCGAGCGTGCTCGCAGCCAGCGCGATGCAGGAGGCCGCGGCCAGCGACATCAAGTTCTGCTCCATCGACGAACCCGATTGCGAGGCCTGCCAGTGATGCATTCGCGTGGTCTCGCATCGCGTTGCGTGTTCGCGTGCGATGCGCGACTGCAACAACATGCGCGACAAAACCGCGCCGATGTCAACTAGTGCTTGGTGTTCGCACGCAACACTCACATAATCGCTCGCCATAGGACGTACATGCACATGCTGGTCTGGGAAGAAGAAGTTCGTACCCTGTCGAAGACTGCAACTCTCGGCGCCGAGCCCTCACTGATTCGTGAGGCGATGTCGGCTCCTCCGTCCCCGACGGCGCCGCGCGCCACCGCCGTTGAACTGCCGGCTCACCACCGCGTCGTGGCCGCCGACAAGCGCATCATCAACGGCAAGACCGACGTCAACCAGTTGGTGCCGTTCAAATACAAGTGGGCTTGGGAGAAGTACCTCGCGACCTGCTCCAACCACTGGATGCCGCAGGAGATCAACATGTCGCGCGACATCGCGACCTGGAAGGATCCCAACGGCCTCACGGAAGACGAGCGGCGCATCATCAAGCGCAACCTCGGCTTCTTCGTCACTGCCGATTCGCTGGCCGCCAACAACATCGTGCTCGGCGCCTACCGGCACATCACCGCGCCCGAATGCCGACAGTTCCTGTTGCGCCAGGCCTTCGAAGAGGCAATCCACACCCACGCCTACCAGTACATCGTCGAATCGCTGGGTCTGGACGAGAGCGAGATCTTCAACGCCTATCACGAGGTCAAGTCGATCCGTGACAAGGACGAATTCCTGATCCCGTTCATCAACGCGATCATGGACCCCAACTTCGTGACCGGCACGCCCGAGGCCGACCAGAAGCTGCTCAAGAGCCTGATCGTCTTCGCCTGCCTGATGGAAGGCCTGTTCTTTTACGTCGGCTTCACGCAGATCCTGTCGCTGGGCCGTCAGAACAAGATGACCGGCGCGGCCGAGCAGTACCAGTACATCCTGCGCGACGAGTCGATGCACTGCAATTTCGGCATCGACCTGATCAACACCATCAAGCTCGAGAACCCGCACCTGTGGACGCCGCAGTTCAGGTGCGAGATCAAGGCCTTGTTCGAGACCGCGGTCGAGCTCGAGTACCGCTATGCCGAAGACACCATGCCGCGCGGCGTGCTGGGTCTGAATGCCTCCATGTTCAAGGGCTACCTGCGCTACATCGCCAACCGGCGGGCCACGCAGATCGGCCTCGAAGCGCTCTTCCCGAACGAGGAAAACCCGTTCCCGTGGATGAGCGAAATGATCGACCTGAAGAAGGAACGGAATTTCTTCGAAACGCGCGTCATCGAGTACCAGACCGGTGGTGCGCTTTCGTGGGATTGAACTTTGCTGCAAGCCAACCCGAACAACAGCATGTGCAGCAGATTCATTTTCGAGGGACGTGATGCATCGACAGCAGAAGCGATGCGCCGGCCCGACACCGCATTCGTCGTACCGGGGCGATAGCCCAGGCTCCAAGGCCGGGGCAGACCGCCGGGCGATGAATCGCCGCGCTGTATCGAGCAGCGCGGTGCTCTTTGCAACTTGATCAAGGAGATCGTTATGGCAACTGCGAAAAAAGCCCCGGCCAAGAAGGCCCCGGCGAAGAAGGCTCCGGCCAAGAAGGCGGCGGCGAAGAAGGCCCCGGCCAAGAAGGCGGCGCCGGCGAAGAAGGCTCCGGCGAAGAAGGCCGCTGCCAAGAAGGCTCCGGCGAAAAAGGCTCCGGCGAAGAAGGCCGCTGCCAAGAAGGCTCCGGCGAAGAAGGCCGCTGCCAAGAAGGCGCCTGCGAAGAAGGCTGCCGCGAAGAAGCCTGCGGCCAAGAAGCCGGCAGCAAAGAAGGCGGCAGCAAAGAAGGCGGCAAAGAAAGCGGCTCCTGCCGCCCCTGCTGCCCCTGCGGCAAAGACCGCATTGAGCCCGGCAGCCGCCTGGCCCTTCCCGACAGGCAACAAGCCCTGACGGCAATCGGCGGGCCGCGCTCACGCGTTGCCCGCCGATGCGCGACTGAAAAGCCCGGACTCGTCCGGGTTTTTTTTGCATCACTGTCGTGACATTGCCGGACCAATGTGGTCGATGCGATCATTGGCTTCATATCCATGAACGCACTTGGCGGAAGTTGTCTTCCACGCTGCATGCCGTCCCCGCAACGCATCGGTCGGGATTTCGAAGTGCGGCGCCGCCGCCTTCTTCTCCTGCTCCTGCTTCTGCTCATGGACGGTGGTGCACACGCCGCCACGATCACGATCGGCACTGCGGGCGGCGCGCCGACTCTTGCCGACGCAGTGCGGATGGCCCGCGATGGCGACACCATACTGGTGCCCAGTGGAGAGTACCGCGGCGATGTGGCGGTCTTGCACCAAAGGAGCTTGACGATCCGCGGCGTGGGCTCGCGGCCCGTGCTGGTCGCCGAAGGGACGCTTGCAGAGAGCAAGGCCATCCTGGTCGTGCGCCATGGAGACATCGTCATCGAGAACATTGCATTTCGCGGCGCACGGGTGCCGGATGGCAATGGAGCCGGCATTCGCCTCGAGAAGGGCAGGCTGCGGGTCCGCTCATGCGCATTCTTCGACAACGAGATGGGCCTGCTGACATCGAACTTCCCTGATGCCGAACTCATTGTCGAGGACAGCGAGTTTGCACAGGCACCCCATTCCAACGGTGGCCTTCACCATCTTCTTTATGCAGGGCGCATCGCATCGTTGAAGGTGAGCGGCAGCCGTTTCCACCAGGGCAATGTCGGCCACCTGTTGAAGTCCCGTGCACGTCGCACCGTGTTGACCTACAACATGCTGGTCGACGGTTCGGGCGGTAGCGCGTCTTATGAGGTGGATCTGCCCAATGGCGGCGACGCGCTGCTGCTTGGCAATGTCATCGGTCAGAGTGCTCGCACGCAGAACCCCGTGGTCGTGGCCTTCGGCGCCGAAGGCCGACCCTGGCCAAGGAGTCGGCTGCAGATGGCGCACAACACCCTGTTGAGCGACGGTCCCGGGCCCGCATGGTTTCTTCGTGTCTGGAAGGACCGACTCCCGCAAGACACTCCGATCAGGGCCGTCAACAACCTTAGCGTCGGCTTGGGTGTCTTCGCACTGGGTGCGCTGGGCGATTTCAGGGGCAATCGATCAGCCACTCGCGCCATGCTCGAAGACGCCGACAACCTGGTGTTTGCGCTCGATGCTCGCTCGCCGTTGCGCGGGCTGGGGGTGGATCCGCGCACCGCCTTTGACGAGGACCTTTCACCTTCAGCTGAATTCACGCTGCCGGTTGGCACCCGGCCCTTGTCGAAAGGGGAAGCGTGGAGTCCCGGCGCGTTTCAGCGCTGACGCGTCCCGGGGCTCTTCGGATGCAACGGCTCCGACTTATACTAGGTTGCGTTCAAACATATAGAAGTAATCCAATCGAACCCGGTCATGGATTGGGTGCGTGAGGGGTCGGCTTCAAGGGCGCGCAGCCCGTCGCTGAGGCTGCGCTCGACGGCGTCGAGGTCGGCGAAGACGTGGTTGGCGAAGCAGTCTTCGCGCAGCGCTTCCCACAAGTGCTCGGCCGGGTTCAGCTCCGGGCTGTAGGGCGGCAGGAAGAGCAACCGCATGTTCGCCGGCACGACCAGCTCGCCGGCCAGGTGCCAGCCGGCCTGATCCATGACCATGAGC
Organism: uncultured Pseudomonadota bacterium; assembly: GCA_963758955.1. GTDB lineage: Bacteria > Pseudomonadota > Gammaproteobacteria > Burkholderiales > Burkholderiaceae_C > Rubrivivax. Next base: position 1,171,496 of record CAVWXO010000021.1, on the reverse strand, counting down.
ACGAACTCGTCGGCGTGCCGCTGCGCAACCTCGGCCAGGAACAGCGACATCGTCTCGGCGTTGACCCACGGCAGCACCAGGCTGTCCATCACGCCGTCGTGGGGGCTGACAGCGCTGAAGGCGTAGATGTACTTGCGCTCCAGGCGCGCACCGACCACCGGGCGCGTGCCGCGCGGCGCCCAGCAGCGCCTGGGCGTGCCCAGAAGCCCGAATCGGCCCTCGTCCTGGAACATCAGCCGCAGGCGGCGGCCGGCTTCAGCCTGGCGCGAGACCTCTTGGCGTACCGCGCGGCGCAGTTTTTTTAAAGGCGGCCTGCGCCGCAACGTCTGCCTTCGGGTGCCGCGGGCGCGGCACCACCTTACGCCAGCCGTGCCGCTGCAGCAGTCGGTAGATGGTCGAGCGGGCCACCTCCTTGCCCACCCGATCCCGGTAGGCTTGCTGCAACTCGGTCACCGTCAGCATCCCTCCGCTACTGGCGCGCTGCACGAACGGGGCAAGCAACTCCTGCTCCTGCTCCGGCGTGAGGTGCTGGTGGCGCCTGCCGCCTCGCCCGCGCACGTCGAAGATCGCCTCGCCCTCCTTGGCCCAGCGCGAGTGCATGACGTGCACGGTGGCCGTGGACCAGCCCAGCAACTGCGCGATCTCCTTGGCCGAACTGCCCAACGTCGCACGGATCAGCACGCACTGAATTCGCTGGTACTCCGAGTGACTACTGGCTCGCTTGAGCCTCTCGGCCAACCGCGCAACGGTCGGCTTGTCGCCCACGATCAGATCCTTCATCCACGGCTCCCTGAAGTCCGTGGAACGACATGATATCTAATTTATTGAACGCGACTTGGTATTAGACGACCTGGTTGGTGCGCGTGAAACGCCGAAGCCTGACGACGCTTCGGGTGCTGCAGTCGTTGACCGTGTCCGCCGAGACATTGCCCGTCAAGCGCGGCCCTGCCGCGCCACCGCAGCGGCTGCCTCGGCCACCGCCTTGGCGTCGCCCAAGTAGTGGCTTCGCAGCGGTTTCAACTGTGCGTCGAGTTCGTAGACCAACGGAATGCCGTTGGGAATGTTCAGCCCGACGATGTCGTCGTCACTGATCTGGTCGAGGTACTTGACCAGCGCGCGCATCGAGTTGCCATGCGCCGCGACGACCGGCCGATGGCCCGCACGCAGAGCGGGCGCCAGCACCTCGTTCCAGAACGGCATGACCCGAGCCACCGTGTCCTTCAGACACTCGGCCAGTGGCACCTGGTCGGGTCTCAGCGCGCCATATCGCGGATCGGTGCGCTCGCAGCGCGGGTCGCTTGCCACCAGCGCCGGAGGTGGCGTGTCGTAGCTGCGCCTCCACACCAGCACCTGCTCGTCGCCATACTGGCGCGCGGTTTCGGCCTTGTTCAACCCCTGCAGGGCGCCATAGTGACGTTCATTGAGGCGCCAGTCGTTCACGATCGGCAGCCAGGTACGGTCCATCTCGTCCAGGCAATGCCACAGCGTCCAGATCGCGCGCTTGAGCACCGACGTGTAGGCGATGTCGAACTCGAATTCGGCGTCACGCAGCAGTCGGCCCGACTGGCGCGCCTGCTCGACGCCCGTGGCAGTGAGCGGAACATCGGTCCAGCCGGTGAAGCGGTTCTCCTGGTTCCAGGTCGATTCGCCATGGCGAATCAGCACGAGCTTGTACATGGCGATCGAGGTCCTGTGGTGCGGGGCGGCGGAAGGAGCCTCGATTCTATAATTCGCCTCCTTTCACAGCGCAGCGTCCGCCCCGTGCAATTCATCGTCGAGAACTGGATACTGATCCTGGCCGCCTTCGTCTCGGGCGGATTGCTGGTCTGGCCCATGGTCGGAAAGGGCGGCATGGGCGGCTCGCTGTCCACCACCGACGCAGTGCGCTTGATCAACCAGGACAAGGCGGTTTTGATCGATGTGCGCGAGCCGGCCGAGTTTGCCGCCGGCCATGCTGCCGGCGCGCGCAACGTGCCGCTCAGTGCGCTGGACGGAGCCAAGGGCCTGCCCACCAACAAGGCGGTGCCGCTAGTGGTGATGTGTGCCACCGGCGCGCGCTCATCACGCGCCGCCGCCCAGCTGCGCAAGGCCGGCTACAGCAATGTGCACAACCTGGCGGGTGGTGCCGCCGCATGGCGCGAGGCCAGCTTGCCGATCGAGAAGTCGGCCTGAGCCTGATCAGTGCAAGGTCTTGGGCCTTGGCCCAGAATCTCTTCTCTCTGCGCTACTCGCCCACGCTCCATGAAGCCCGTTCGCATGTACCTGACGCTGAGCTGCCCCTATTGCGTCCGGGCCAAGGCCCTGCTGCAGCAGCGCGGAGTCAGCCACATCGACGAGATCCGTGTCGACCTGGAGCCGGCGCAGCGCGTGCACATGATGCAGCTGACCGGGCGGCGCACGGTCCCTCAGATCTTCATCGGCGACACCCACGTGGGCGGCTGCGACGACCTGGTCGATCTCGACCGGCGTGGTGGCCTGATGCCGCTGCTGGCCTCGGCGACAAGTCCGGCCGCCTGAGGCGGCCGCGCTGCCGAAGCGTGGGCAGCGCTGAGAGATAATCCGCGTCCTTCGGCCCGACCGCGTCGCCACGACGCGAAGGCCCGCCTGCCACTACCGGAAGATCCCACCATGGCCGATCAAGACCAGACCCCCGTGTTCCAGATCCAGCGCATGTACCTGAAGGATCTGTCGCTGGAGCAGCCCAACTCACCGCAGATCCTGCTCGAGCAGCAGCAGCCCCAGGTGGAGATCAACCTGGGCATGGGCGCCGAACCGGTGGCCGAGGGCATCTTCGAGGTCACGGTCACTGCCACGGTGACGACCAAGGTCAAGGACAAGACGCTGTTCCTGGTCGAGGCCAAGCAGGCCGGCATCTTCGAGATCCGCAATGTGCCCGACGAGCAGATGCAGGGCATCGTCAGCATCGTCTGCCCGCAGATGATCTATCCGTACCTGCGCGCCATCGTCTCCGACGTGTGCACCCGTGCCGGCTTTCCGCCGATCATCCTGACCGAAGTCAATTTCCAGGCCATGTTCGAGGCGCAGCAGGCGCAGGCCGCGGCGCAGAACGGCAACGGCGCCTCGCGCATCATCACCGGCGTCAACTGAGGCGCTCGCGCCTGACACGGCCCGCGCCGCATGAACATCAGCATGCTCGGCGCAGGTGCGTGGGGCACGGCGTTGGCCTTGGCCGCGGCACCGCGCCACGACGTGCTGCTGTGGACCCGCGACGCGCACCAGGCCGCGCAGCTCAACGCGCAGCGCTGCAACCGTCGCTACCTGCCCGAAGTGGTGCTGCCCGTGGGACTGCGCATCGTGGCCGACCATGCTGCTGCGCTGTCGCATGCGCGTGGCGGGCTGCTGGTCATCGCCACGCCGATGGCCGCGCTGCGCGAACGCCTGGCCGCGTTGCCGGCGGAGCAGCCGGCGCTGTGGCTGTGCAAGGGCTTCGAAGCCGGCGGCGGCGCACTGGGCCACGAGATCGCACGCGCGCTGCGCCCGCAGGCGTCGGCCGGCGTGCTGTCGGGGCCGAGTTTCGCGCTCGAGGTGGCGCGCGAGCAACCCACCGCCTTGGTTGCCGCCAGCAGCGACCCCGCGCTGTGCGACGCCGCAGTACAGGCTTTCCATAGCGACACGCTGCGTGTCTACCGCTCCGCCGACCCGGTGGGCGTGGAGGTGGGCGGCGCGGTGAAGAACGTGCTGGCCATTGCCACGGGCCTGGTCGACGGCCTGGCGACGCCGGACGGCGCGGGCCACCGCCCGGGACTGAACGCCCGCGCCGCGCTGATCACGCGCGGACTGGCCGAAATGACCCGCCTGGGCGTGGCACTGGGCGCGCGTGCCGAGACCTTCATGGGCCTGTCGGGGCTGGGCGACCTGGTGCTCACCGCCACGGGCGACCTGTCGCGCAACCGCCGCGTCGGGCTGCTGCTGGCGCAGGGCCTGGCGCTGCCGGTGATCCTGCAGCAGCTCGGCCATGTGGCCGAGGGCGTCTACAGCGCGCCGACCGTGTTGGCCCGCGCGCGAACCTTGGGCGTCGAGATGCCGATCACGCAGGCCGTGGTCGACGTGCTCGAAGGCCGCATCGACCCGCTTCAGGCGATGTGGCAGCTGATGTCGCGCGAGGCGACCCGCGAAAGCTGATTCAGCCGCGGCCGGCGTAGCCGTTCTGCCGCCAGGCCTCGAACACGGCCACGGCCACGGCGTTGCTCAGGTTCAGGCTGCGCTGCCCGGCACGCATCGGCAGGCGCACACGATGCATCGCGTCGAAGCGCGCCAGCAACTCGGCGGGCAGACCCGCACTTTCGCTGCCGAAGACCAGCCAGTCGCCTTGCTGCCACCTTGTGCTGGCCAGGTCGGTGCCGCCCCGAGTGCTGAAGGCGAAGCAGCGCGTGGGAACGGGCTGGCAGTCGTCCAACCAGGCTTGCCAGCTGGCATGGCGCCGCACGGCGGCGTACTCGTGATAGTCCAGGCCGGCGCGCTTGAGCTGCCGGTCTTCCATGCTGAAGCCCAGCGGCTCGACCAGGTGCAGGCCGCAGCCGGTGTTGGCGGCCAGACGGATGACGTTGCCGGTGTTCGGCGGGATCTCCGGATGGACCAGCACGATCTGGAACATCGAGCCCAGTGCCTTCAGTCGGTGGGTGCCGGCGTGCGCGCCAGCACCCAGACGTGGATACGCTGCGCACCCGCTCGGCGCAGCGTCGCTGCGGCCTCGCGCAAGGTGGCACCGCTGGTCATCACGTCATCGACCAGCGCCACATTCCGGCCCTGCAGCGAGATGCGCGTCGACGGATTTGGCACGAAGGCGCCGCGCAGGTTCTTCCGCCGCTGGGCCAGGCCCAGCTCGGCCTGGTGCGCGCCGTCCAGCGGTCGCTCGAGCAGCCGGGATTCAGAACGGCAGCCCAGGCCGCGCGCCACACGCCGCGCCAGTTCCCAAGCCTGGTTGTAGCCGCGCTCGGCCAGGCGCTGCGGTGCCAGCGGCACCGGCAGCACCCAATGCGGCAGTGAGGCGCCATCGCGGACTATGGCCTCGATCAGGCGCCGGGCGAGCGGCGCGGCCAACTCCACGCGGCCGTTGAACTTGAAGTCGGCAATCAGGCGGTCCCAGGGAAAGGCATAGTCGCAGCCGACGCTGCAGGCATCGAAGGGCGGTGGATCGGCCAGGCAGGCGCCGCACATCGCCACCGCTGTACCCACACGCAGGCCGCAGCGCCGGCAGCGAGCTACGGGTGGCGCAAAGCGCTCGACGCAGGCGGCGCACATCGCCTGCCGGTCCCAGCTGCGGCACACGGTGCACTGGCCCCATGGCCGCAGCCGCGCTGCCACAGCGCCGAGCCTGAACCATGCCGTGGACTGCATCGGCTCAATATACTGCCCGCCCATGTCCGACGCCGCGCCGCCACGACCCCAGCGCCCGGTGCAGGCCGAAGCGCTGGCGCACATCGCACGTCGCCTCGGCCGTGCGAAGCAGGCCCCTTGGCTGCACGGTGAAGTAGCGAGCCGCATGGCCGAACGGCTGGGACTGATCCGCCTGCAGCCGCGCGCACTGATTGACTGGTGGAGCTTCAACGGTGCGGCCGAGGCGCTGCTGCAGCAGGCCTACCCTCAGGCGCGCGTGTTGCGCGTCGAGGCCGACCCTGTGTTGCTGGAACGCATCCGCGCTGCCACCGCCGGGCGCTGGTGGTCGCCACGACGCTGGGCCGGTCGGGAGCTCGCCTGGGCAGCGCCCGAGCAGGTGCCACCGGGTGCGGCGGAGCTGCTTTGGGCCAACATGATGCTGCACCTGGCCGACGACCCGGTGGCCCTGCTGCAGCAATGGCAGCGCGCGCTGGCGGTGGACGGATTCCTGATGTTCTCCACGCTCGGCCCGGGTTCGCTTCAGGGCTTGCGCCAGGCCTATGCACGTGCCGGCTGGCCGGCACCGCACGCGCCATTTGTCGACATGCACGACCTGGGCGACATGCTGGTGCACGCCGGCTTCGCCGACCCGGTGATGGACCAGGAGATCCTGACGCTGACCTGGCCGGATGCCGACGCGCTGCTGCGCGAGCTGCGCAGCCTGGGTGGCAATGCCGACCCGACGCGCATGGCCGGCTTGCGCACGCCGCGCTGGCGCGCGCGGCTGCATGCCGAATTGCAGGCACTGCGCGGCCCGGACGGGCGGCTTCGCCTGGACTTCGAACTGGTTTATGGCCATGCCTTCCGCGCCGTGCCGAAAGCGCGCGTCGCCGCACAGACCACCGTGGCGCTGGAAGACCTTCGCGCCATGGTGCGATCACCCCGCAGGGGGCCAGGGCCGGGCGAAGGCCTGCGCTAGAATCCGCACGGTCTTCGGGGCCAGCAGGCAGCACGATGCGCGCTGCGGACCACCGACTCCCGATCCCGATTTCCTTGCCCGCGCGTGCCAGTAGCCGCTGAATGAGTTCGACCTTTGCCCCCCGAGCCTGGCCTGCGCCAGTGCACTCACCGTCGCCTGTGGCGTGGCGCTTCGCACGCGAGCTGCGCCAGCAGCGCGAAGGCGGCGACCTGGCCGCGGTGCAGTGGCTCATGGCGCGCAACAGTTCCTTCGTGCCGGGCTGCCTGTTGACGGTGTTCATCGCGCTGTCGGTGGTGTCTCTGGGCATTGGCGCGGCCTTCTGGTGGCTGGGAGCACCGGCCGTGTTGCCGCTGGCCGGCGCCGAGTTGCTGGCGCTCGGTGCTGCTTTCTGGATCTGCTCGCGTCATGCCGCCGACGCCGAGACCATCACGCTGGCTGAGCGCGAGCTGAATGTCGAGCACCGCTTCGGCCGCGGCGTCGAGCGAGCGACCTTCCGCGCCGAATGGGTGCGTGTCGAGCCGGTGCATGGCGAAGGCTCGCTGGTCGAGATCACCGGGCAGGGCCATCGCATGCGCGTCGGCCGCTACCTCAGGCCGGAACTGCGCATGGCGCTGGCGCGGGAGTTGCGTCAGGCCGTGCGGCTGGAGTGCACGCGCCCGGCGGCGCAGCAAACGATACTGGAACCGCAACGATGATGACGACGAATTTGAGCACCTGGAGCCGACGCGCAGCGCAGGGCCTTTGGGGCGCGGGCGCGATGCTGGCGGCGCAGGCCGCGCTGGCAGTGACCAGTCTGCCCGGCGGCCCGGCCGTCAACCAGATCAACCTGGCGCCGCCGGTGACGCGCATTGCTGGCGATATCCAGTGGCTGCACAACATCATGCTGGTGGTGTGCCTGGTGATCTTCGTCGCCGTCTTCGGGGTGATGTTCTATTCGATCCTGAAGCACCGCAAGTCGCTGGGCCACAAGTCGGCCAACTTCCATGAAAGCGTGGCCGTGGAAATCGCCTGGACGGTGGTGCCGCTGCTCATCGTCATCGGCATGGGCGCCATGGCCACGCGCACCGTGGTGGCGATGAAGGACACCAGCAACTCCGACCTGACGATCAAGGCCACCGGCTACCAGTGGAAGTGGGGTTACGACTATCTGCGCGGCGAGGGCGAAGGCATTGCCTTCCTCTCTACGCTGGACGCGGGGCAACGCGCCATGTCCGACGCCGGCAAGCCCGAAGGCGACGACTACCTGCTGAAGGTGGACAACCCGCTGGTCGTGCCGGTGGACCGCAAGGTGCGCATCATCACCACCGCCAACGACGTCATCCACGCCTGGATGGTGCCGGCCTTTGGCGTCAAGCAGGATGCGATCCCAGGTTTCGTGCGCGACACCTGGTTTCGCGCCGACAAGGTCGGCGACTACTACGGCCAATGCGCCGAACTGTGCGGCAAGGAGCACGCCTACATGCCCATCCACGTCAAGGTGCTCAGTCATGCGGACTACAGCGCCTGGGTCGCGGTCAAGCAGAAGGAAATGGCCGCGCTGGCCGACGACCCGAGCAAGGTCTGGACGCTGGCCGACCTGGAGGCCCGCGGCGAGAAGGTCTATGCCGCCAACTGCGCGGCCTGCCACCAGGCCAGCGGCAAGGGCGCCGGCCCGATCAAGGCGCTGGACGGTTCGCCGATCGTGCTCGATGCCGACAAGATCAAGCAGATCAACGTGCTGCTGCAGGGCCTGAACAATGGCGCGATGCCGGCCTGGAAGCAGCTGTCGGACACCGAGCTGGCGGCCGTGATCACCTTCACCAAGAACCACTGGGGCAACAAGACCGGGCAGATCGTGCAGCCTGCCGAAGTTGCCGCCGCCCGCAAGTGACTTCGTCGAAAGGTTGACCCCATGAGTGCAGTGCTTCCCCATCCCGGCGACCACGCCCACGACGACCATCACGCCCAGCCGCATGGCTGGCGGCGCTGGCTGTTCGCGACGAACCACAAGGACATCGGCACGATGTACCTGTTGTTCTCGTTCACGATGTTCATGATCGGCGGTGTGCTCGCCTTGGGCATCCGCGCCGAGCTGTTCCAGCCCGGCCTGCAGTTCGTGAACCCGGAGCTGTTCAACCAGCTGACGACGATGCACGGGCTGATGATGGTCTTCGGCGCGATCATGCCGGCCTTCGTCGGCTTCGCCAACTGGATGATCCCGCTGCAGATCGGCGCGTCGGACATGGCCTTCGCGCGCATGAACAACCTGAGCTTCTGGCTGCTGATCCCGGCGGCGCTGATGCTCGCCGGCTCCTTCTTCATGCCCGGCGGCGCACCGGCCGCGGGCTGGACGATCTACGCGCCGCTGACGATGCAGATGGGTCCGTCGATGGACGCCGGCATCTTTGCCCTGCACATCCTGGGCGCGAGCTCGATCATGGGCTCGATCAACATCATCGTCACCGTCTTGAACATGCGCGCGCCGGGCATGACGCTGATGAAGATGCCGCTGTTCGCGTGGACCTGGCTGATCACCGCCTTCCTGCTGATCGCGGTGATGCCGGTGCTGGCAGGTGCCATCACGATGACGCTGACCGACCGCCACTTCGGCACCAGCTTCTTCAATCCGGCCGGCGGCGGCGACCCGATCATGTACCAGCACATCTTCTGGTTCTTCGGGCACCCCGAGGTCTACATCATGATCCTGCCGGCCTTCGGCATCATCAGTGCCATCGTGCCGGCCTTCGCGCGCAAGAAGCTGTTCGGCTATGCCTCGATGGTCTATGCCACGGCCTCGATCGCGATCCTGTCCTTCATCGTCTGGGCGCACCACATGTACACCACCGGCATGCCGGTGACGGGGCAGTTGTTCTTCATGTACGCGACGATGCTGATCGCAGTGCCCACCGGCGTGAAGATCTTCAACTGGGTCGCGACGATGTGGCGCGGTTCGATGACTTTCGAAACGCCGATGCTGTGGGCCGTGGGCTTCATCTTTGTCTTCACGATGGGCGGCTTCACTGGGCTGATCCTGGCGATGGCGCCGATCGATATCCAGGTGCAGGACACCTACTACGTGGTGGCGCACTTCCACTATGTGCTGGTGGCCGGCTCGCTGTTCGCGATGTTCGCCGGCGTGTATTACTGGGGCCCGAAGTGGACCGGCGTGATGTACTCCGAGACGCGCGGCAAGATCCACTTCTGGGGCTCGCTGATCTTCTTCAACATCACCTTTTTCCCGATGCACTTCCTTGGCCTGGCCGGCATGCCGCGCCGCTATGCCGACTACCCGATGCAGTTCACCGACTTCAACATGCTGGCCACGGTAGGCGCCTTCGGCTTCGGTCTGATGCAGGTTTACTTCTTCTTCTTCGTCGTGCTGCCGATGCTGCGCGGCCAGGGCGCGCCGGCACCGCAGAAGCCGTGGGAGGGCGCCGAAGGCCTGGAGTGGGAGGTGCCGTCGCCGGCCCCGTGGCACACCTTCGAGAACCCTCCGAAGCTCGACGCTACGGCGACTCGGGTGATCGGCTGAGCGCCAGCATGAATACCGAGTCGCAGCGCAAGGCAAATCTGCGCACGGCCTGGATCCTGGCCGCAATCGCCATCGTCTTCGGCCTGGGCTTCGTGCTGCGCGTGGCTGTGCTCGGCGGTTGAGCGAAGGACGGAATGTCAGCCTTTTCCGCACGCACGCTGCTGGCCGACAACCGTCGGATGCTCGGCAAACTGCTGGTCGTGGCGCTGCTGATGTTCGGCTTCGGCTACGCGCTGGTGCCGATGTACCGCGCCATCTGCGAGGCGCTCGGCGTGAACGTGCTGTCTCTGGCCGAGCAGCGCCGCGTCGATGCCGCGGCCGGGCGCGGCGGCAATACGCAGGTCGACCTGTCGCGCACGGTGACGGTGGAGTTCGATGCCAACGCGCGCGGTCCCTGGGACTTCAAGCCCGGCAAGACCTCGGTCACGGTGCACCCAGGCGAAATGGCCACGGTGATGTACGAGTTCCGCAACAAGCAGGATCGCACCATGGCCGCGCAGGCCATTCCGAGCTATGCGCCGAAGCAGGCGATGGCCCATTTCAACAAGCTGGAGTGCTTCTGCTTCAACGAATACACGCTCAAGGCCGGCGAGTCGAAGCAGTGGCCGGTGGTCTTCGTCATCGATCCCAAGCTGCCCAAGGACGTGACCACGATCACCTTGTCCTATACCTTCTTCGAAGTCGGCGGCAAGACGCCGCCGGCGCCGGCCGGCGGTCTGCTGCGCCCCAGCGCCAGTGTTGCCGTGCAGGAGTCCCGCCTGTGAGCGCGCCGCCTGACGACCTGAAGAAAGCCGCCAGCAGGCCAGCGTCGCCACTGCAGACCTTCCGGGCCGTGGCCTGGTCCTTCTTCGGCGTTCGCCGCACTTCCGACCATGCGCAGGACATGCAGAAACTCAATCCGGTTCACGTGATCGTCGCCGGCGTCGTCAGTGCCGCGCTGTTCGTGCTGGCGCTGGTGCTGCTGGTGCGCTGGGTCATCGGTAGCGGCGTCGCCGCCTGAGCCGCCTCATAGTCATTTCTATCCGTACCGAGCATCGAGGAGCAAGAAAATCATGTCGGCCAACGCGCACACCGGCTCCACCCCCTACTACTTCGTCCCGGGCCCATCGCGCTATCCGGTGCTGGTGGCCATCGGCATGTTCTTCGTGATCCTCGGCGCCGGCCAGTGGATCAACGGTCACGGCTGGGGCGCGTATTCGCTGCTTCTGGGGCTCGTGATCTGGCTCAGCGTGATGTTCCAGTGGTTCAGCACCGCCATTGCCGAGGACATGAGCGGCCAGTACTCGGCGCGCGTCGACGTGTCCTTCCGCTGGAGCATGAGCTGGTTCATCTTCTCGGAAGTGATGTTCTTCGCCGCCTTCTTCGGCGCCCTGTATTGGGCGCGGGTGCATTCGGTACCGATGCTCGGCAACCTGGACCACCAGATCCTGTGGCCGGACTTCAAGGCCGCCTGGCCGACGGTGCTGGCCGGATCCACAGCCTCGCCGGCCGGTACCGTCGAGCCCTTCGTCACCATGGGCCCGTGGCCGCTGCCGACGATCAACACTGCATTGCTGCTGACCTCGGGCGTGACGCTGACCATCGCGCACCATGCGCTGATCGCCAACCACCGCGCCAAGTCGATCCTTTGGATGTGGATCACCGTACTGCTCGGTGCCACGTTCCTGTGCGTGCAGGCCTATGAATACATCCATGCCTACAGCGACCTGAACCTGAAGCTCAGCTCCGGCGTGTTCGGCTCGACCTTCTTCATGCTCACCGGCTTCCACGGTTTCCACGTGTTCGTGGGCATGCTGATGCTGACCTTCATCACGCTGCGCCTGATGAAGGGACATTTCACGCCGGAGAGTCACTTCGGCTTCGAAGGCGCCGCGTGGTACTGGCACTTCGTGGACGTGGTCTGGCTCGGCCTGTACTTCCTGGTCTACTGGCTTTGAATGTCCGCCGCGCGGCCCGACGCCGCGAGGATCAGTTGCTCAAGGGAATGCCGGTGGGCTGGATCCAGCCCATCCAGTAGCTGAACAGCACCAGCAGGAAGATCGCGACCGACAGACCGACGCGCACGGCCAGTGCGCGGGCCATCAGCGTGCCACGCGGGTCGCTCGCGCGGCCTTTCCTCAGCATCAGCACTCCGGCGCTGGCCAGAGCGGCGACCACTGCCAACAGAAACATCACGATCACGATCTTCATGGACGAAGATTATTTCACCCCAGTTCCGGCGCTTGGGCGCCTCGTGGGAGGGCGGTGACGTTGCGCGGTTTCATCGTCTTGCTGGCGGCCCTTGCTGGAGCGTTGGGCACCGCGCGGCTGGGCGTGTGGCAACTCGACCGTGCCGCGCAGAAGACCGAGCTTCACGAGGCGCTGCAGGCGCGCGCCGCAATGCCGGCGCTGGATGCGGCGCAGCTGGCGCACAGCGCGCGAGTCGCCGCCGAGCAGCAGCATCGCCGGGTCATGCTCGAAGGCCGTTGGCTGGGCGAGCGCAGCATCTACCTGGACAACCGGCAGATGAACGGCCGCTCCGGGTTCTATCTCGTCACACCGCTGCAGATCGGGGTGGACGACGTGGTGCTGGTCCAGCGCGGCTGGTTGCCGCGCGACAGCCAAGCGCGCGAACGCCTGGCCCCGGTTCAAACGCCCTCCGGCACGGTACGCATCGAAGGCCGCATCGCCCCGGACCTGGCAAGGCTGTATGAATTCGACGGCGCCGCCTCGGGCGTGATCCGGCAGAATCTCGATGTGGCGTCCTATGCCCGCGAAACCGGGCTTGCCCTGCGACCGCTGGCCATCGTGCAACTGGGCGGCGACGCCGACGGGCTGCAACGCCAGTGGACACCGGCCGTGCTGGATGTCTCCAAGCACCACGGCTATGCGCTGCAGTGGTTTGCGCTTTGCGCCCTCATCACGGGTCTCTATGTCTGGTTCCAACTCATCCGCCCGCGACGACGCCGTTCGCGCTGAAGCCCTGGGGCTGACGGTACATTCGATGCCTGCGCCCGAGCTGCAGGCCGACAGCCGGCGCACACGTTCCGGCCGCATGAAGATGCTGCTGGTGCTGCTGGTCTGCGCGGCGCCGGTGGTGGCGTCCTATTTCAGCTACTTCGTGCTGCGTCCGCAGGCGCGCAGCAACTACGCGGACCTGATCGTGCCGACGCGCAGCATGCCGGCGCTGCCGCTGCAGCGGCTGGACGGGCGGCCGGTCGATGCCGCGTCGCTGCGCGGGCAGTGGCTGTTGCTGGCCGTCGGCCCGGCCGAGTGCGACGAGGCCTGCCAGCAGCGCCTGTACATGCAGCGTCAGCTGCGCGAGATGCTCGGTCGGGAGCGCGAGCGCATCGACAAGATCTGGCTGGTGACCGATGCGGCCGATCTCAGGCCGGCCCTGCGTGCCGCGCTCGATGCCGACCCCTCGTTGCTAGCGCTGCGCGTGCCTGGCTCTGCGCTGGCTGCCTGGCTGCAGCCGGAGGCCGGCCATGCGCTGGAGCAGCATCTGTACCTGGTCGACCCGATGGGCGAATGGATGATGCGCCTGCCGGCCAAACCCGACCCGGCGCGTGTCAAGCGTGACCTCGACCGGCTGCTGCGCGCTGCGTCGTCGTGGGACTTGCCGGGACGCTGAGCCACGCCATGGACTTCGCACCCAGCCTTCGCCTGCTGATGCTGGCCGGCGCCATTGCCCTGCTGCCGCTGGGCTGGGTGTGGGTGCGGCAGGGCCGCGCCGATGCACGTACCCGGCTGGCGGCGCTGACGGCGCTGACGCTGTTCCTGACCTTCGACTTGATCGTCTTCGGCTCTTTCACCCGGCTCAGCGACTCCGGCCTGGGCTGCCCCGACTGGCCGGGCTGCTATGGCCATGCCAGCCCCATTGGGGCGGCGGGTGACATCCATGCTGCGCAGACTGCCCAGCCCAGCGGGCCGGTGAGCTTCAGCAAGGCCTGGATCGAGATGATCCACCGCTACCTGGCCATGACGGTCGGCGCATTGATCCTGGTGATCACGCTGGCCAGCTGGTCGACGCGGCGCACGCTGCCACTGTCCCCATGGTGGGCCACCGGCACGCTGGCCTGGGTGCTGATGCAGGGCCTGTTCGGGGCGCTCACCGTGACCTGGAAGCTGAACCCGGCCATCGTCACCCTGCACCTGCTGGGGGGCATGGGCTTGCTGGCGTTGCTCGTCGCGCAGTACGAGGCGTTGCGCCAACGGCCGCTGCACTGGCCGGCGCGAGCCCGCCGTCTGCTGCTGGCTGTGTTGGCGCTGCTGGTGCTGCAGATTGCGCTGGGCGCCTGGGTCAGCAGCAACTATGCGGTACTGGCCTGCAGCGGCTTTCCGCAGTGCAACGGCGCCTGGTGGCCGGACATGGACTTCGGCCACGGCTTCACACTCGATCGCGACCTGGGCCGTGCCGGCGACGGCGACTTCCTGCCGTTCCAGGCGCTGGTGGCCATCCACATGGCCCACCGGCTGTTTGCCGTGGTCGCGGTACTGGCACTGCTGGGGCTGGCGCATGTGCTTTGGCACCGGCTCAACCTGCGTCGCAGCGCACTGGTCTTGTTGGTACTGACGCTGGCGCAGCTGGCCAGCGGGCTGTCCAACGTGGTGCTCGGCTGGCCGCTGGTCGCTGCGCTGGGCCACAGCGCAGGTGCGGCGGCGCTGGTCGGTGTGCTCAGCGCCTTGCTGGCGCGTACGGCGCTGCACGGGGCGCGCTCCTAGAATCGACGGTTCCCATGTCGCAGACCCTTGCCACGCCGGTCCCCCGCGCCAACCGCTGGGCCCAGTACTACGCGCTGACCAAGCCGCGCGTGGTCCAGCTGATCGTCTTCTGCGCGTTGATCGGCATGCTGCTGGCCGAGCCCGGCTGGCCCGACCTGCGCCTGGCCGGTGCGGCCACCCTGGGCATCTGGCTGGTGGCCAGTGCGGCGGCGGCCTTCAACTGCCTGGTCGAGCAGCACATCGATTCGAAGATGGCGCGCACGGCTTGGCGGCCCAGCGCCAAGGGCGAGCTCACCTCCGCCCAGACGCTGCTCTTCTCGGCGATGCTTTGCGCCATCGGCAGCGCCGTGCTGTACCTGTGGGTCAATGCGCTGACGATGTGGCTGACCTTCGCCACCTTCGTCGGCTACGCCGTGGTCTACACGCTGCTGCTCAAGCCGATGACGCCGCAGAACATCGTCATCGGCGGCGCCTCCGGCGCGATGCCGCCGGTGCTGGGTTGGGCGGCGCTGCGCAACGACGTCGGCCCCGAAGCGCTGATGTTGTGCCTGATCATCTTCCTGTGGACGCCGCCGCACTTCTGGGCGCTGGCGCTGTACCGGGCCGAGGACTACCGCAAATCCGGCCTGCCGATGCTGCCCATCACCCACGGCGCCGAGTTCACACGGCTGCAGGTGCTCCTGTACACGCTGGTGCTGTTCGCGGCGACGCTGCTGCCCTTCGTCTACGGCATGAGCGGCTGGCTGTACCTGGCCGCAGCCGTCGTCCTCGGCCTGGTGTTCATCGCCTATGCGGGGCAACTGTGGCGCGACTACAGCGACGCGCTGGCGCGGCGCACCTTCCGCTATTCGATTCTCTACTTGAGCCTGCTGTTCAGCGCCTTGCTGCTCGACCACTACATCAGCCCATGGATCCCATGAAGCGCGTCTTTCTCATGGTGGCCCTGGCGGCAGGCCTGCTGGCCGGCTGTGACCGGCCCGGCGGCGCAGCGCCCAAGGCATCGTTCAAGGCGGTGGACATCACCGGCGCCGAATATGCGCGCGAGTTGTCGCTGCCGGACGCCGACGGCAATCTGCGCACGCTGGCCGATTTCAAGGGCAAGGTCACGCTGGTCTTCTTCGGGTACACCCAGTGCCCCGACGTGTGTCCGACGACACTGGCGGAACTGGCGGCCGTCAAGCGCGAGCTGGGCAAGGACGGCGACCGGGTGCAGGGCGTGTTCGTCAGCGTCGACCCGCAACGCGACACGCCACAGATCCTGAAGGCCTACATGGCCAGCTTCGATCCCGGCTTCGTGGCGCTGCGTGGCACGCCGGAGCAGACGCAGGCCGCGGCGCGCAGTTTCAAGGTGTTCTACGCGCAGGTGCCCGGCAAGACCGAAGGCACCTATACGGTGGACCACACCGCCGGCACCTATGTCTTCGACGCCAGCGGCAAGGTGCGCCTGTTCGTGCGCTACGGCAGCGGTGCCGAAGCGCTGACCCACGATCTGAAGTTGCTGCTGGCGGAGAACCCCGCCTAGATTCAGGCCGCGGGTTCCAGCGCCTTGCGCATCTTCTTCAGGGCGGCCACCTCAATCTGGCGGATGCGCTCGGCGCTGACGCCGTACTCGGCAGCCAGCTCGTGCAGCGTCATGCCGCCGCTGGAGTCGTCGTTGACCTTGAGCCAGCGCTCCTCGACGATGCGCCGGCTGCGTGCGTCCAGCACGTCCAGCGCCTGGCTGATGCCGTCACCGGCCAGCCAGTCGCGATGCCGCGCTTCGATCTCGCGCGTCGGCTCGTGTGTGTCGTCGGCCAGATAGGCGATCGGCGCGTAGGCTTCCTCGCCATCGTCGTTCTGCGCCTCGAGCGCGACGTCGCCGCCGGACAGGCGCGTTTCCATTTCCAGCACGTCCTCGGGCTTGACGTTCAGCTCGCGGGCGACGACGTCGATCTCGGCCGGCGAAAAACTGGTGCGATGCGTGTCGGCATCCAGCGCGTCGCTCTTCAGCCGCTGCTTCATCGAGCGCAGGTTGAAGAACAGCTTGCGCTGCGACTTGGTGGTAGCGACCTTCACCATGCGCCAGTTGCGCAGGATGTATTCGTGGATTTCGGCCTTGATCCAGTGCAGCGCATAGCTGACCAAGCGCACGCCCTGGGTCGGGTCGAAACGGCGCACCGCCTTCATCAGGCCGACATTGCCTTCCTGGATCAGGTCACCCTGCGGCAGGCCATAGCCCAGGTATTGCCGCGACACCGACACCACGAGGCGCAGGTGCGACAACACCAGCCGGCCAGCGGCTTCGACATCACCGTTTTGCTGCAGCCGCTCGGCGTAGGACACCTCCTCCTGCGGCGTGAGCAGCGGAATTCGGTTCACGGCCGCGATGTACGCGTCCAGATTCCCAACGGGAGGCACCAGCGACCAGGGGTCGCGAATGGACAGGGCAGTGGTGGGGGTGTTCTTCATCGGCGGATTGGATTTACCTCGTTGACCTTGGTTCCCACAATATTAGCACTCTCCCATCGAGAGTGCTGATAGCTTCGCCGCATCACTGCCCTTGCCCGGCCTGGCATCGCTTCTTGTGTCGGTGCTCAGTGAGTTCCCGCCATCTTGCACTCAGGTCTGAAATATCCAGATACGAAGTGAGCATAAACTCACTTTTGAGACGGCAACTGTGGGGTAACTGGCGCGATCAGCCTGCAGTTGCTTTCGCCACAGATACGGCGCGGTGGGCGGGCTGAGCTGCGAGTCCCGGGCCGACGCTCTACTGATTCTCCAGTTCGCGCCCGTTCCGGTTCGTTGTATAGGCAATGCACGCAAGTCTGGCCGCACCGGCCGCGGCAGCACACGCGCCGGCAAGGCGCAGCAGGCCTGCGAAGGGCCATGGCCCGATCTTGGTGGCCAGAAGGCGGTCCACCTCGTGCAGCGAGAGCATGCCGGCCAGCGACGCGGCCGCATACAGAGCCATACCGGCGATCGCGAACCCTGGAACCTGGCGCCGTGAACGCCGAAGGCCGACCCAGGCCAGCAGTCCGAAAACGCTGGCCAGTGCGACAGTCGTCACCTGCTGAACGATACGGCGCTCCTCGTAAAGGCCGGCTGCGCGCGAGAGGCTTCGTGCCTGGTCCGCGATCCAGGTCCCTGCAGCGAGAGCCTCCCAGGCGGCAAGCACCCCACACAGAACGATGAACAAGCCGGCCGCGGTAGGGGGTGCCGACCGTCGCAAGGCCCTGGCGGCGAAGCCGCCCGCGCCCAGCCAGAGCGCGGCGATGGCCGTTCGAAGGAACGCAGGGTCTGCGACCTCGATCGCCGGATCTTCCTTCTGGTCGTGAACCGCCAGCGGCCTCACGACAACGGCGGCCGCACCAGGCGTGCCGCGGATGACGTCGAAGGAGTCCGAACGCGCCACGCGGAAGGCATCGCTCCATTGCCCGAACGGTGAGAGGTAGACGATGGCGTACACACGCGCGACGTCCGGCCGCTCGCGCAGCACGAGCGTGAAGCTGAAAGTCCGCTGCCCGCCCAAGACAGCCTGGGTCCGCCCGGCCGCCACGAAGCCGAGTGAACGCTGGCGCGCATCCTTCCCGTGAAGGTCGACGTCGAGATAGGCCCCGTCGGCCGGTTCAAGCAGCGTCACAGTGGCGATGAACGGCTCGCCGACGACGATCACCGATGGCGCGTCGACACGCAGCCAGGATGCCTCGGGCTCTGTCCTGAAAACCAACCATGCGACAGCGGCGACTAGTGCAGTGTTTCGTTCTGTTTAGAACTTAAGCGCGCGTTGGCCCGAATGACTTTCTGCAGGATGTCGCGAGCGCTCTTGGTCCAGATGAACGGCTTGGGGTCGATGTTGTGGTGAGCCACGTAGTCGTTGATCGCAGCTTCCAACTCGGCCACGCTGGTGAACACGCCGCGGCGCAGCCGTTCTGTCGTGATGTCGCGGAAGAAGCGCTCCACCATGTTCAACCACGACGCCGAGGTGGGCGTGAAGTGCATGTGGAAGCGCGGGTGCTTGGCCAGCCAGTCCTGCACCGCCGGATGCTTGTGGGTGGCGTAGTTGTCTGCGATCAGGTGCAGCGTCTTGCCCTTGGGCGTGTGGCGGTCTATCTTGCGCAGGAACTTCAGCCACTCCGCGTGGGTGTGGCGCTGCTGGCACTGGCCGATCACCTTGCCGTCCAGCACGTTCAGCGCCGCGAACAGCGTGGTCGTGCCGTGGCGCTTGTAGTCGTGCGTCATCGTCTGCGCGCGGCCCTTCTTCAGCGGCAGCCCGGGCTGCGCGCGGTCCAGCGCTTGCACTTGGCTCTTCTCGTCGCAGCACAGCACCAAGGCGTGCTCGGGCGGGGACATGTACAGGCCCACGATGTCCTCGAGCTTCTCGACGAACTGCGGGTCGCGCGAGACCTTGAAGCCGCGCACGATGTGCGGCTTCAGGCCGTGAGACTGCCAATGCCGCCACACGGTGCTGGCAGCGACCCCCAACTCGGCGGCCAGCTTGCGCGTGCTCCAGTGCGTGGCCGCTGCGGGCTTGCTCTGGGTGGTCAGCTGGACCAACTCCGCCACGTTCACCTTGACCGGCGGGGCGCCACGAGGAAGGTCGCGCTCGATGCCTTCGACTCCCGCTTGCAGATACCGCTCGCGCCAGCGCGCCACCTGCACGCGCCCGATGCCCAGCTGCTCGGCGATGTCCTTGTTCTGCAGACCTTGCGCAGCCAGCAAAACGATGCGAGCGCGCTGTGCCAGCCGCACGCTCGTGCGCCCGGAGCGCGACAGTCGGGTCAACTCCGCCTTCTGCTCGTCGGTCAGAACAATCGTCGGTGCAATTCGCACGCGCCCGCTCCACTCCAAGCCCAAGTAGAGCATTGGAGCAGCGCTAAGCATTTACGTTCAATCAAGAACAGAACACTACACTAGCGAGATGATGATCGCCGGAATCACGCGGGTGCGAAGCAGAGTCATGGTGGGGTCGTGTTCGCGCGGCAGCCGGCGCAGTGGGGAGCTCCAGCGGTCCACTCCCCAAGCGGCGATGAGGGGAACACGCAGGTCATGCCTGAGCTCTTCACCGTCCGTAAACTCAACTCAAGGCCTCTCGCTCCGGCCACCCAATCCGGCCAGGCTGGCTGATACTCCAAGACTCGTCTTCAGAAGGAACCTTCGACTCAGATCACTCATCTTGCGCAGCCGTCCAGTGGTGCGAGATTGTTGTCCAGGCGGGTTCAAGACACGGGGGGGCGGTGGCGACCGAGCCTGGAGAGACGACTACGTGCCCTTCGGGTCCAAGGCCATCCAGCCGGAGCCGAAGTAGGTATCCATGTCGTCCAGCAACTCGTCCAGAATGTCCAGGAAATTGGCCAGGTTGACCGGCTTGGTGACGTAGTGCGCAGCGCCAGCGGTCAGTGCTGCCTCGATGTGTGCCGCAGTGGCATCGGCCGACACGACCACCACCGGGATGCTGCCCAGGTCGTCGTCATCCTTGAGGTGGCGCAGCAATTCAAGCCCGTCGATATCGGGCAGGTGCATGTCCAGCAGGATCAGGCTGGGTCGGCGCAGGCGCACCGCGGCCAGCCCATCGAGGCCGTTCATCGACACGCTCAGGCTGATCTGTGGACGGCGCAACAGCATGCCGCGCATCACCTCGACATTGGTCTCATTGTCTTCGATGTAGTGCACCTGTCGACGGCGATAGCTCACCGGCTCGGTCGGCAGCTCGCTCTGCGTGGTCAGGCTGCCGTCGGCGTGAGGCGCGCGCGGCAGCGTGAGGATGAAGTTGGATCCCTCGCTGGCCACGCTTTGCGCCCGCAGCGAGCCGCCCATCAACTCGGCCAGGCGCCGGCTGATGACTAGGCCGATGCCGGTACCTTCCACCGTGGTGCGTTCGCGGCCCAGCCGGTTGTAGGGCTGGAACAGCTCGTCCATCTGCGCCCGCGTCATGCCCAGCCCGGTGTCGCTGACCACGATTTCGACCACCTGCGACTCGGTGACGCGCGAGCGCACCACGATGCTGCCGCCGTCGATGTTGTACTTGACTGCATTGCTCAGCAGGTTGGTCAGGATCTGCTTGACGCGAGTCTCGTCGCCGAGGATGGTGCGGGCCCTGCGGTCCAGGCGCTGCTCGATGTGCAGGCTCCGCTTTTCGGCGGCCGGCTCGACCATGGCCAATGCCGCACTGACCAGCGGGGCCAGTTCCAGAGCCACCGGCTCCAGCTTCAGCATGCCCGATTCGATGCGCGACAGGTCCAGCGTGTCATTGATCATGTGCAACAGATGCCAGCCGGCCTGCTGGATCTGCGCGGCCCAGGCCCGCTGGTGTTCGGTCAATGCCGGCTTGCGGTCCAGGCTCAGCAACTGCGCGAATCCGAGCATCGCGTTCAGGGGTGTGCGCAACTCGTGGCTCATGCGCGAGACGAACTCGCTCTTCGCGCGGTTGGAGCTTTCGGCGGTTTCGCGCGCCCGCTCGGCCTCGGCCAGGCGCAGATGTTCGCCGATGTCCTCGACCACCCCGACGGTGAATTCCGGTCTGCCTTCGGCATCGCGCAGCAGCGCCACGGTCAGCAACGCGTTGATCACACCGCCATCCCTGGTCAGGTAGCGCTTTTCGCGGCGGAAGACGTCGCATTCGCCATTGCGCATCGCCAGCAGCAGCTTGGCGTCCTCGATGCGGTCGTCCGCATGGGTAATCTGTCCGACGGTCATCCGCTGCAATTCGTCGTCGCGGTACCCGAGCAGCCGGCCATAGGCTGGGTTGGGCTGCAAAATTCGCCCGTCCAGATCGGTCTTGACGATGCCGACCCGGGCGGTGTCAAGAATGGCGCGCAGTTGCTGTTCGCTGGCGCGCAGCGCCTCCTCGGTGCGCTGCCTCTCGGCAACCTCGTGCCGCAGCGCGCGGGTGCGTTCCTCCACCGCCATCTCGATGCGCCGCGCGCGTCCGGTTACCACGAGCAACAGCGCGCCCAGCAGCGAGGCAGCGACCAGCCCGAGTACCGAGAAAAGCCAGGCGTTGGCATGCTGCGACTCGGCCAGTTGCTCTGGACGGGCGTCGAAGCGGAGTTCCCATGCGCGGCCGCCGAAGCTCAGGATGCGATCGTGGGCATACTGCAGCCTGGGCGCGGTCGCGCAGGCGGCCGTCCCGGCCAGGCGCCGCACCGCGGCGCCGGGTTCGCGATCGACCAGGCACCAGCGCAAGCGGCCGGCACTGCGCTGCAGGATCGCCCCCATCGCATCGTCCATTCGCAGCGTCACGAAGACCACGCCGCGGCTTGGCGAGGAGGCCGTGCCCGGCAGTGCGTGGTAGACGACGACACCGATCTGGTCGTCACTCTCCTGCGTCAGGCGGAATCCCGCGCTGGCGGCGGGTTGAGCGCTGCGCTGCGCCCGCACGATGGCCTCGGCCGCGGCGCCAATGGACAGTGCGTTGACGCCCAGCGCAGCGGCATTGCGCTGCTGTGGTTCGATGTAGCGGATCGCCACCACCTCGTCACCCGTCGCCGCGGCAGCGCCTGTGTCGCGGCGCTCGAACACGCGGAAGTCAGCCGACCCGTCGGCACGCACCATGGCTTCGAAGCGGGCGATCTCGGATCGTGGCACGCGCTCACTGAATCCGATGGCCTGCAGATGCAGCGGCTGTTGCAGCCACCAGTCGGTCACCTTGCGCATGCCGTCGCGCGTCAGGTTCGGCTGCGCCTGGAACGTGCCATGCACGGACTGCAGCGCCTGAAGCGGTCCGTTCAACCAGGCGGCCGCCGCATCGCCCGCGGCAGCGGTCTCGCGCTCGAAGGCCGCGCGAAGACGTTGCTCGTCCCAGCGCGCCACGGCGAGGGTGGCCGCCACGAGCAGCGCTGTCACCAAAAGCAATGGCACAGCCACCGTAGCCCGGCGCGGGGCCCAGGCCTTGCGTGGCTGGCCGATGAGCGTCAGCACCGCCGGCGCGGCGATCAGAACACCCAGCGAATCGCCGATCCACCAGGCCCACCAGGTGAACGCCAATGCCTGGGGCGGTACCGTGCCGGCCAAGCCAAGCGCAGCGGTGGCGATGCTCGCATTTACTACGCAGGCCACTGGCGCGCCCAACAGCAGAAATCGGGCAATGTCGCCCGGCTGCGCCAGCGTCAGCGGCTGCGCGACGAAGCGACGTACCAGGGCACAGCCGAACGCCGCCTGGAGGGCGGCTCCCAGTCCCACGACCAGCGGTACGCCCAGCGCAGCCAGGTCGACCTGCCCGCGCATGGCGCTCAGGCCGAGATTGACGCCAAAGGCTCCCAGAGCCACTGCAGCCAGCGCGGGGCGGCCATAGGCGCAGACTGCAGCCAGTGCGATGCCCGCTGATGGATACAGCGGCGCGGCATAGCTTGGAGGAAAGGCAAGGCGCAAGGCCAGCCACCCGGTCAGGGCATAGGCCAGTGCAGTCAGGCCCAGCAGCCAGGGCCAAGGGACTTTGGAGTCGTCGCTCATTGAATAAGGGTGCGCCCGACGTGGCGCCCGCCCGATCCTAGGCTAGCACTCACCGGTGCCGCGGGGCACGCCAATCCCGCGGCAAGCCGTGGCGACATTGTCTGAAATCACCATGCTGCCAAAAGCTCAATGCAGCCACGCATCGAATTGCACGCGCAGCTGGGTGTCGCGCCAGCCCTCGTCTCCACCCACGGGCTGCGTGCGCGAGAGATTGACGTGGTCCAGCGCCAGCGTCAGGCCGAACACCCGGTCGAACTGCCTCCGCCACTGCACCGATGCAGTGGTCAGGCGCGAATTCGGCCAAGTCCGATTGGCGCCCGTCTCATTGAGCGTGCCGTAACGCAGCACGGCCAGCGCCTGCCCTCCGAACAGGTCGCCCAGCAGTCCGCCCACGGTCCACAGGCTGGAGTCGCCGTCGGCCCAGTAACCCAGGGGCCGGCCCCTATGGCGGTAGCCGTCGCTGTAGATGGGGTGGTTGTAGGCGACGCCGGCCGGACCGGCGGTGGTATCGGCCCACTCGGCGAAGGCCAGCGCATCGTCGTGCCGCCACTCGGCGCCGGCTAGGTACATGTTCTTCGCCGGCACGATGCTCGTCTCGGGTCGGCCGTCCTCGCCGACCACCTGACCGTACAGCGCTATTCCGGGCAGCCAGCGGTCCAGACTCACGCGCGCGTCGAAGCCGGCGAGCTGGTTGCCGGGCTGACCGCTGCAGTCCGAACCGTTGCAGGAGTTGTCGCGCCCGAGGACCGACTTCAAGAAGGTCGTGAACGAATTGTCGCGGCCCTCGCCGCCCCACATCGCCGTACGTGAGTGGCCCAGCTCCAGCCAGGGCCAGGGCCGCACGACGATCCGCGAGCCCATCAGGTAGGGCCGGGCATAGTCGCCGCGGTCGTCCTCCAGTTCGCCGAAGAAGGCACTGAATTCCACCTCGCCCAGCCACCACCAGAAACCGTCGCGCGCCAGCGGGCCGCTGGCGGCCTCCACTGACACGTTGAGGAACGGACGGGCGGCCGTGCCGAGGATCAGGCTGCCATCCCAGGCCGGACCCCATTGCCGGGCGATGCGGCCGGCGCCGACGCGCCAATACTCATCGATGCGCCAGCTGATGGCGCTGCCATCCCAGGACCAGAAATCGCCCGCCGGGTCCAACTGCCGTTGCACGGACAGTTGGCCGAACACACAGCCCACTTGCCCCGTGGCGTCGAGCTGCAGGCGGTGCAGCGGCTCGACCAGGCTGAACGGCCCCTGCGGATTGTCCTGCTCGGCATCCGAGGACTCGGCCAACACCATGGTGTGACCGGCAAGCCGGTGCTGACCCTGCTGGCAGCCGATGCCCGACGGCAGCGACGACCAGGTGTTGGCCATGCGGCCGGCGTCGAGCAGGCTCAGTTTCTGGAAGGGGTCGGGCCGGGTCCGGACTTCGGTCGGCAGCTCGGCCAGCGCAGACGTCAGGAAAGCAGCCCCGGCAATCAACCCACAACAGGCCCTAAGAGCAATACGTGCCATCGAACGTTCGTGCAAGCAAGCCCGAGGTTTGCCCGGCGAACACCCTTATACGTTGAACAGGAAGTTCAACACATCCCCATCACGTACGACGTAGTCCTTGCCTTCGGAGCGCATCTTGCCGGCCTCCTTGGCGCCATGTTCGCCCTTACAGGCGATGAAGTCCTCGAAGGCGATGGTCTGCGCGCGGATGAAGCCGCGCTCGAAGTCGGTGTGGATCACCGCGGCCGCCTGCGGCGCGGTGTCGCCGACATGGATGGTCCAGGCGCGCACCTCCTTCACCCCGGCGGTGAAGTAGGTCTGCAGTCCCAGCAGCCCAAAGGCGGCGCGGATCAGCCGGTTCAGCCCCGGCTCCTCCAGCCCCATCTCGTGCAGGAACAGCAGCCGGTCGTCGTCGGTCATGTCGGCCAGCTCGGCCTCGGTCTTGGCACAGATGGCCACGACCGGCGCGTGCTGCTTCTCGCCATAGGCTTTCAGCTGTTCCAGGAAGGGATTGTTCTCGAAACCGTCCTCGGCCACGTTGCCGACGAACATCGCCGGCTTGGCGGTGATCAGGCACAGCGGTTTCAGCACGGCCAGCTCTTCCTTGCTGAACTTGATGCCACGCACCGGCAAGGCCTGGTCCAGCGTCTCCTGGCATTTCTTCAGCACATCGACCAGGCGCTGTGCTTCCTTGTCCTGGCCGGCCTTGGCCACCTTCTGGTAACGGATGAGGCTCTTTTCCACTGTGGACAGGTCGGCCAGGCACAGCTCGGTCTGGATCACCTCGATGTCGGAGATCGGGTCGACCTTGCCGGCCACGTGGATGACGTTGTCGTCCTCGAAGCAGCGCACCACGTTGACGATGGCGTCCGTCTCGCGGATATGGCTGAGGAACTGGTTGCCCAGGCCTTCGCCCTTGCTGGCGCCGGCCACCAGCCCGGCGATGTCGACGAATTCGACGATGGCCGGGACGATGCGCTCGGGCTTGACGATTTGCGCCAACTGCTGCAACCGCGGGTCAGGCAGTTCGACGATGCCGACGTTGGGCTCGATCGTGCAGAAGGGGTAGTTCTCGGCGGCGATGCCGGCCTTCGTCAGGGCATTGAACAGGGTGGACTTGCCGACGTTGGGTAGGCCGACGATGCCGCATTTGAGGCTCATTGGGGGCTTTGGGAGCGTGTACGCAACCCAGAATTCTAGGGCCCTACACTGGGCCGGCCGTCTGGAGAACATCACATGGAGACCCGACTCGCACTTCATGGCCATATCAAGGACCTGGGCGGCGGCTTCGTCGTGCGCCGGCTGCTGCCGGCAGCCCAGCGCCAGGCGGTCGGGCCTTTCCTGTTCTTCGACCACTTCGGTCCGGTGACGGCGCATGCCGGCGACGACCACGATGTGCGGCCGCATCCGCACATCGGGCTGGCGACAGTGACCTACCTGTTCGAGGGCGCGATGCAACACCGCGACTCCACCGGTGCCGTGCAGCGCATCGAGCCCGGCGCCATCAACTGGATGACCGCTGGGCGTGGCATCGTGCATTCCGAGCGTACGCCGGAGGACTTGCGCGGACTGACGCGTCGTAGCCACGGTCTGCAGCTGTGGGCCGCACTACCGGTGGACGACGAGGAGATCGAGGCCGGCTTCACGCACACGCCGGCCTCGGCCATCCCGGCCTACGAAAGCGGCGGCGCCACCGCCCGCGTGCTCATCGGCGACGCCTTCGGCTGTCGATCTCCGGTGGCGACGCGTTCGCCGACGCTCTACTTGGACATCAGCCTGCGTGCCGGCGCGGCGATGGAGCTGCCGCTGGCTGAAGAGCGCGCGCTGTATTCGGTGGACGCGCCCTTCACGCTCGACGGCCAGGCACAGCCGGCCGGGCAGTTGACAGTGCTGCACCCGGGAGAACAGCCATTGCTCGGCGCGCCGACCGATGCCCGAGTGATGCTGATCGGCGGCCAGCCGCTGGGCCGGCGCTTCATGGTCTGGAACTTCGTCTCCAGCCGCAAGGAGCGCATCGTCCAGGCCCAGGACGACTGGCGTGCGCAGCGCTTCGACCCGGTGCCGGGCGAGACGGACTACATCCCGTTGCCGTAGGCTCAAAAGGCGAGTCGGGCGCGGCAGGTCTGGCCCACGGCCAGCTGATGCTCGACGCCGCTGACGACGATCGCGTTCATGCCGAAGGTGGCGGCACCGTCGACCCGCGGGTCCGAGCGGTAGGCGGCCAGCGCATCGATGACCGCGAAGCCCTGTTCGCCGGTGAGCGGGTCCACCCCTGGAATCGTGCAACGTGTGCAGGGCTTCACCAGCTGGAGCTGCACCGTGCCTTGCGGCGTGTCGATCTCCAGTTGGTCGACATGGTCTTCGTCGTGGGCGTCGATGCCGTCGAGCACCAGGTTCGGGCGGAAGCGGCTCATGTCGACCGGACCCGCTCCTTGCTGCAGCAGCCGCCGGTTCAGTTCCGCCAGCGATGCCGTCGAGGTGACCAGCAGCGCAAAGCCATCGGCAAAGGCCACCTGCGCCTCGTGTGCGCCGGTCCAGCGGCGTTCGGACAATCGCCGGTGCTCGGGGTCGAAACGTGCCAGGCGCAACGGCCGCCCGGCGAAGTCGCTGCACCACTGCGCCGCCACCGCGCCCATGTCCCAGGCCGGCACCCAGTCGTCCCAGACCCGCACGTCCAACGGACTTTCCACCCGGTCCAGTGCCAGATGCAGCGCCAGCATGCCCGGTGCGCGCAGCACGATGTCGTTCAACCGCAGCGCGGGCTGGATCAGCGCCAGCCTCGGCAGCTCGCGCTGCGTGACGAATTCGCCGCCTTCGTCGACCAGCATCCAGGCGCGGTCGAACTCCAGACCGGTCTCTAGCAGCAGGCCGTTGTGCACGCCAATGCCGGCGCAGGACTTCACCGGATGGACATACAGCGCATGCAGGGTGCAGTTCAGGTCGCTCAAGCGTCGCTCCGGGGGCGTTGGCCGTGAAAAACTGCGGGCATTGTGCATGGACACGGCTGCCTACAATCAGCACATGAAGCAGGTGGACGTGTGTGTGCGTGGCGCAGGGGCCGTGGGCTCGTGCCTGGCTCTGGCGCTTTCTCGGCAGGGCCTGTCGGTGGCGCTGCAGCGCGGTGCCAAGCCCGTGGCCGCGCCATCGCGCGAGGACGTGCGTGTCTACGCGCTCAATGCCGGCTCGGTGCAGCTGCTGCGCGATCTGAAGGTCTGGGAGGCGCTGCCTGCCGACGCGCGCTGCGCGGTCTACGACATGCATGTCGAAGGCGATGCCGCCGGCAGTGCCATCGACTTCTCCGCATGGACCCAGGGCGTCGAGGCGCTGGCCTGGATCGTCGACGTGGCCGAACTCGAGCGGGCGCTGTCCACCGCGGTGTCCTTTGCGCCACATGTGCAGTGCATCGGCGACGAGCCGGTCGATTCGGCGTTGCTGGCGCTGGCCGAAGGCAAGGCCTCGGCCACGCGCGACAAGCTCGGCGTGGCCATGCCGGTGCATCGCTATGGTCAGAGCGCGGTGGCCGCCCGGCTGCAGACCGACTTGGCGCATGCCGGCGTGGCCCGCCAATGGTTCCGCTCGCCCGACGTGCTGGCGCTGCTGCCTTTCGACCGGCCGGTGCCATCGTTGGGCTACGGCCTGGTCTGGTCGCTGCCGCAGGCCCGTGCCGAAGAGTTGATGGCCCTGGACAGCGCAACCTTCGAGCAGGCGCTGGCCGATGCCACCGGTGGCGCCGCCGGCACCTTGCGCCTGTGCAGCGAGCGTGCGGCCTGGCCGCTGACGCTGGCCCGTGCCGAGCAGGTCTGCGGTCCTGGCTGGGTGCTGCTGGGCGATGCGGCGCACGTGGTGCATCCGTTGGCCGGGCAGGGCCTGAACCTCGGACTGGGCGACGTCAAGGCACTGGCCCAGGTGATTGCCGAGCGCGAGCCCTGGCGTGGCCTGGCCGATGCACGGCTGCTGCAGCGCTATGCGCGGCGCCGCGCGGTGCCCACGCTGGCCATGGGTCAGCTGACCGATGGCCTGCTGCACCTTTTTGCCAGCGACGTGCCGGCGCTGCGGGAACTTCGCAACCGTGGCCTGAGTCTTGTCAATGGCGTCCCGCCGCTGAAGCGCTTGCTGGCTTCGTTTGCTCTCGAATCCTGAAGGAACCCGATGCCCAAGCTCCGCCACCTCCTGCCGCTGCTGTGCGCGGCGCTGTTTGCCGGCCAGGCCGCCTTGGCGCAGGAAGCGCAGATCCGCAAGAACCTGGCCGAGCGGCTGCCCAACCTGCCGAAGATCGACGAGGTCAGCAAGACGCCGATCCCGGGCCTGTACGAAGTGCGCATCGGCCAGGAGATTCTCTATGCCGACGAGCAGGGCAACTACCTGGTGCAGGGCAACCTGATCGACACCAAGACGCGCATCGACCTGACCGAGGCGCGCCTGGCCAAGCTCACGGCCATCGACTTCGCCAGCCTGCCGCTGAAGGACGCGGTGGTCATCAAGCAGGGCAACGGTGCGCGCCGCATGGCCGTGTTCGTGGACCCGAACTGCGGCTACTGCAAGCGCTTCGAGCGCGACCTGGTCAAGCTGCCCGACGTCACCATCTACACCTTCTTGTACCCGATCCTCGGACCCGACTCCAACGCCAAGTCGAAGGACATCTGGTGCGCGCCGGACAGCGGCAAGGCCTGGCGCGCCTGGATGGTCGATGGCGTGGCGCCGCCCAAGAGCATCGGCAAGTGCGATGTCGCGGCGCTGGAGCGCAATGTCGAATTCGGCAAGAAGTACCGCGTGCAGGGCACGCCGGCGATCGTCTTCGAGGACGGCAGCCGCGTGCCCGGCGCGATTCCGATGGAGCAGGTGGAAAAGTACCTGACCACCGCCGGCAAGAAGGGCTGATCGCAGTGCCGGCCCGCAGGCGCGGGCAGGGACAATGCGCTTGATGATCGACTACCTGATCGAAGCGGCGGACCCGCAGGCGCACCTGTACCGCGTCACGCTGAAGCTGCCTCGTCCGGCGGCCTCGCAGCGCCTGAGCCTGCCGGTGTGGATCCCGGGCAGCTACATGGTGCGCGAGTTCAGCCGCCACTTGTCTGGGCTGCGGGCCCGCCAGGGCACACGCGAATGCGTCGTCGAGCCCCTCGACAAGTGCAGCTGGCTGGTGCGTTGCGAGGGCACGCAGGCGCTGGTCCTCAGCTACGAGGTCTATGCCTTCGACACCTCGGTGCGCACCGCCTTTCTCGACGACCGACGCGGTTTCTTCAACGGCACCAGCCTGTGCCTGCAGGTCGACGGCCGCGAGAACGAGCCGCACCGGCTGCGCATCGGCACGCTGCCCAAGGGCTGGCATGTGGCCACGGCCATGCCACCCACCGTGCGACGTCACGAGTACCTGTGCAGCAGCTACGAAGAACTGGTCGACCATCCGGTGGAACTGGGCGCCTTCTGGCGCGGCGAGTTCAAGGTGCGCGGCGTGGCGCACGAATTCGTCGTCGCCGGCGCCTGGCCCGGCTTCGACGGCGAGCGGCTGCTGGCCGACGCGCGCCGCATCTGCGAGGCGCAGGTGGCCTTCTGGCACGGCCGCGGCAAGCCGCCGGTGGCGCGCTACGTGTTCCTGCTGAACGCAGTGGACGAGGGCTATGGTGGGCTGGAGCACCGCGCCAGCACCGCGCTGCTGTGCGCGCGACGCCAGCTGCCGCGCCAGGGCGTGGTCGAAGCGGGCGATGGCTACGTCACGCTGCTCGGGTTGATCTCGCACGAGTACTTCCACACCTGGAACGTCAAGCGGCTGAAGCCGCGCGACTTCGAGCGAATCGACTTCAGTCGCGAAAACTACACCCGGCTGCTGTGGTTCTTCGAGGGCTTTACGTCCTACTACGATGACCTGCTGCTGCTGCGTGCGGGATTGATCGACGCGCCGCGCTACCTGCGTCTGCTCGGCAAGACCGTCAGCGGGGTGCTCGCCACGCCGGGGCGCAAGCAGCACAGCGTGGCCGAGTCCAGCTTCGATGCCTGGATCAAGTACTACCGCAGCGACGAGAACACGCCCAACGCGACCATCAGCTACTACGCCAAGGGCAGCCTGGTCGCGCTGGCGCTGGACCTCAACCTGCGCGCCAGCGGCGCCAGCCTCGACCAGGTGATGCGCCGCCTGTGGGCGGCGTCCGGCGGTGGCGCCATCGACGAGTCCGACATCGCGCAGGCGCTGCAGCAGGCGGCGGGCCGCTCGCTGGACAAGGAACTCGCCGCCTGGGTCCATGGCACCGACGACCTGCCGCTGCAGGCCCTGCTGGCCCAGGCCGGCGTCGCCTGGCAGGCCGAGAGCGTGGACCTGGCGGCCGAACTCGGCCTGCGTGTCAGCGAAGGCGCGCTCAGCGGCATCCATGTCAAGAGCGTGCACCGCGACAGCGCCGCCGAACATGCCGGCGTCAACGCCGGCGACGAGTTGCTGGCCATCGACGGCTGGCGCGTGCGCCGGCTCGAGGATGCGCGCGGCTGGACACGGCCGGGTCAGCCCTTCGAGCTGACGCTGGTGCGCGACCAGCGTCTGCGCACGCTGCGCGTGGCGCCGGCCACGGCACGGCCTGCCGGCGTGCAGCTGAAGCTGGATGACAAGCCGGCGGCGGCGGCCTTGGCGCTGCGCCGGGAGTGGCTCGGGGTGTGAAGCGGCTGCCCCTGCGCCGCCGCACGGCGCTGTTCGGCCTGGTGCTGCTGGTCAGTCTGGCGCACTGGGGGCTGGGTCAGTGGCTGCCGCTGTCGCGCATCGGTGATGGCCGCGCCGATCGCATGCCCAAGCGCATCGAGGTGGCCTATGTGCGCGAGCTGGCACCCGCCGCGCCGCCCGCTGCTGCGCCGGTCGTCATTCCCCGCCCGGCCAGTCGGCGCGCGAAAGTGGCTGCTGTCAAACCGGAACCGGCAGCCTCGGCCGCACTGGAGGAGGCCGCCGTGGCCGAGACCACCGAACAGCTGCCCCAACTGGCCGAGGCGCCACCGCCGCCGCCACAGCCGGTGGCGCAGGAGCCGTTGCCCGATGCCGTGGCCAGCGCCGCTGCTCCGGCCTCGGCCGCGTCGGCTGCCGCGGCCTTCGAATGGCCGCCGTCCACCCGGCTGAGCTACCGGCTGCATGGCAACTATCGCGGCGAGGTGGTCGGTGGCGCGCAGGTGGAATGGGTGCGCGAGGGCTCGCGCTACCAGGTGCACCTGGACGTGTGGGTCGGCTCGCAGGCCGCGCCGCTGGTCGGCCGGCGCATGAGCAGCGATGGCGAGCTCGGCGCGGACGGCCTGACGCCGCGGCGCTATGACGAGGAGACGCGCGCGCTGTTTCGCGAGCTGCGCCGGCGCACCATCGTCTTCGACGGCGACCGCGTGCTGCTGCCCAACGGCAAGCAGGCCGAGCGACCCTCGGGCATGCAGGACGCGGCCAGCCAGTTCGTGCAGCTGACCTGGCTGTTCACCACCCAGCCTCAGCTGTTGAAGGTGGGGCAGCGCATCGAGCTTCCGCTGGCCTTGCCGACCAATGTGGACCGCTGGTCCTACGAGGTCGTCGAGGAGGTGGCGCTGGCCACGCCCTTCGGATTGGTGCCGACCTTCCACCTGCGGCCGCGGCGCGAGCTGCGCCCGAACCGCGATCTGGTGGCCGACGCCTGGTTCGCACCGACGCTGCAGTACCTGCCGGTGCGCCTGCTGATACGGCAGGACGAAGCCACTTACATCGACATGATGATCGACCGCCTGCCATTGCAGGCCGCGGCCGCCTCGGCGCCGCGCTGAGGGCCCTTATAGTTGCCGCCGACTTGCAAAGGACTGCCATGAGCCATCAATTCATCCTCACCGAAACACACGGCGACGGACCGCGCCGCACCGCACTGATCCGCCTGAACCGGCCGCAGCAGCTGAATGCGCTGAACGACGGCTTGATGGACGAGTTGGGTACTGCGCTGGCTGGCTTCGACCGCGACGACGCCATCGGCTGCATCGTCATCACCGGCAACGACAAGGCCTTCGCCGCCGGTGCCGACATCGGCGCCATGGCCACCAAGACCTACATGGACGCCTACAAGGCCGACTTCATCACCCGCAACTGGGAGACGATCCGCCAGGTGCGCAAGCCGGTGATCGCCGCGGTGGCTGGCTTCGCGCTGGGTGGCGGTTGCGAGCTGGCGATGATGTGCGACATCGTCATCGCCGCCGACACCGCGCGCTTCGGCCAGCCGGAGATCAAGTTGGGCGTGATCCCCGGCGCTGGGGGCACACAGCGTTTGCCACGCGCGGTGGGCAAGGCAAAGGCCATGGACCTGGTGCTGACCTCGCGCATGATGGACGCGGCCGAGGCCGAACGCGCCGGCCTGGTGTCACGCGTGGTGCCGGCCGACAAGCTGCTCGACGAGGCGATGGCTGCAGCGGCCACCATCTGCGGCTTGAGCGCCCCGAGCCTGATGATGGCCAAGGAGTGTGTCAACCGCGCCTACGAGGGCACGCTGGCCGATGGCGTCAGCTACGAGCGGCGGCTGTTCCACTCGCTGTTCGCCACCGAGGACCAGAAGGAAGGCATGGATGCCTTCGTCAACAAGCGCAAGCCGGCCTTCAAGCACCGCTAGGGTTGCAGCCAGCGGGCCCCTTCCGGCCCGAAATGCGCACGGCGGTGACCGTCGGCATGCAGTTCCAGCCAGTCGGTGGACAGCACCCGGGCGGTGACCACGGCAAAGTGGCTGCGCGAGGCGCGCTCCGGTTCGAAGCGGTCGGCCACCGGGCTGCCAGGAGGCAATGGCGACAGGTAGTCCTGCGCCGCGGGCGTGAGCTTGAGCCGTGCCCAGCGCGACGACACCTTCAGTCCGCCGGTGGCCACGTCCAGTGCCACGCGCAGCCGCAGCTGCCAGCTGATGCGGCTCGACCAGCACAGCAGCGTGCCGATCGGGCGCTCGCGCATCTGCGCCACCTTGGGCGAGCGCGCGTCCGTGAAGAAGACCAGCTCGCGAGCCGAGGTGTCGACCTCGCGCAGCACCACCGATCGCACCTGGGCCTCCTCGCCCACCACCGTGCCCAGTGCCATGGTGCGCCACTCGTGGCCCGGCTGCTGCGCGGCCAGGTGAAGCTCCTGCCACAGGCTGGCCTCGATCAGGGCCAGCGAGTCGATGCGCGTCATCATGGCCGGTCCTGTGGGGCTCAGGCTTCGCGGCGCAGCGCCGGGAACAGCAGCACGTCGCGGATGCTGGGCGAATCGGTGAGCAGCATCACCAGCCGGTCCAGCCCGATGCCGCAGCCGGCGGTGGGCGGCATGCCGTACTCCAGCGCGCGGATGAAGTCGGCGTCGTAGTACATCGCCTCCTCGTCGCCCGCCTCCTTGTTGGCGGCCTGCGCCAGGAAGCGCTGTGCCTGGTCCTCGGCGTCGTTCAGCTCGGAAAAGCCGTTGGCCACCTCGCGCCCGGCGATGAACAACTCGAAGCGTTCGGTGATGCTCGGATCGCTGTCCGAGGCGCGCGCCAACGGCGACACCTCCACCGGGTAGTCGATGATGAAGGTCGGCTGCCAGAGCTGGTGCTCGACGGCCGCCTCGAACAGGCCGAACTGCAGCTCGGCCAGCGTCCAGTGCGATGGCGCTTCCTCGCCCGCGGCCAGGATGCGCGTGCGCAGCAGCTCGGCATCGCGCGTCTCGCCGTCGCTCAGGCCGGCATGGGCGACCAGCGACTCGCACACGCTCAAGCGCGTGAAAGGCTGGTCCAGGTCGATGGTCTTGCCGGCATAGCCCAGCACGGCCGAGCCGGTGGCCTGGCGCGCGGCATGGCGCAGCACACCCTCGGTGAAGTCCATCATGTCGTGATGGTTCCAGTAGGCCGCATAGAACTCCATCATCGTGAATTCCGGGTTGTGCCGGACGGAGATGCCTTCGTTGCGGAAGCTGCGGTTGATCTCGAACACGCGCTCGAAGCCGCCGACCACCAGCCGCTTCAGGTACAGCTCGGGTGCGATGCGCAGGTACATGTCCTGGTCGAGCGCGTTGTGGTGCGTGACGAAGGGTTTGGCGTTCGCGCCGCCCGGGATCGGGTGCAGCATCGGCGTTTCCACTTCCAGGAAGCCGTGCTCGACCATGTGGTTGCGGATCGAGCTGATGGCCTTGCTGCGGGCCACGAAGCGTGCGCGCGCGTCCTGGTCGGTGATCAGGTCCACGTAGCGCTGGCGGTACTTCTGCTCCTGGTCGCTCATGCCGTGGAACTTGTCGGGCAGCGGGCGCAGGCTCTTGGTCAGCAAGCGCACCGAGGTGGCCTTGACGGACAGCTCGCCGGTCTTGGTGCGGAAGAGCGTTCCTTCGCAGCCGAGGATGTCACCCAGGTCCCAGTGCTTGAAGGCGGCCAGCGTCTCCGCGCCGACCAGATCCTGCGTGATGTACAGCTGGATGCGCCCGTGCGTGGCGCCGAAGGAGCCGTCTTGCAGCGTGGCGAAGCAGGCCTTGCCCATCACCCGCTTGAGCATCATGCGGCCGGCCACCGACACGTGAATGCCCTGCGGTTCGAGTTCCTCGTTCGGCACCTGACCGTGGCGCTGGTGCAGGTCGGCCGCATGGTGGTGCGGCTTGAAGTCGTTGGGGAAGGGCACGCCCTGGCGGCGCAGGGCGGCCAGCTTCTCGCGGCGCTCGGCCATCAGCTGGTTCGGGTCCGCGTTCGTCGCGGCGGCGTCGGCGCCGTCTTTGGTGGTCATGGCCTGGGCTGCAAAGTGAAGCCCGGGATTCTAGGCATTCGTTGACAGCTCTCCCTGCGCGGCAGGGCCGCCCTGCGGGGCGTCAGCGATAATTTGTGGGCGCAGGCTTGCCATGCGCGATGCTCATCCATGCAAAACCGCCGCGCGCCCATCGTCGATCGCAAACTTCGCTTTGCCCTGGTCGGCTGCGGGCGCATCGCACAGAACCATATCGAGGCCATCCGCCGCCATGCGGGCGAGGCGGAGCTGGTCGCGGTGTGCGACACCGACCCGGCCGCGCTGAGTGCGGCAGTGCACGCCACCGGTGCCGCAGGCTTCGAATCGCTGGCCGCGTTGCTTGCCGGCAGCCGACCCGACTGCGTGGCCTTGGCCACGCCGAGCGGCCTGCATCCACAGCAGGTGATCGAGATCGCCGGCGCCGGCATCGATGCCATGACCGAAAAGCCCATGGCCACGCGCTGGAGCGACGGCCTGGCCATGGTGCGTGCCTGCGACGAGGCGGGGGTGCGCCTGTTCGTCGTCAAGCAGAACCGCCGCAACCGCACGCTGCAGCTGCTGAAGCAGGCCATCGCGCTGGGCCGCTTCGGCCGCATCTACATGGTCAGTGTCAACGTCTTCTGGTCGCGGCCGCAGGCCTACTACGACAGCGCCGACTGGCGCGGCACCTGGGAATTCGACGGCGGCGCGTTCATGAACCAGGCCAGCCACTACGTGGACCTGCTCGACTGGCTGATCGGCCCCGTGGAAAGCGTGATGGCCTACACCGGCACGCTGGCGCGCAACATCGAGGTCGAAGACACCGGCGTGGCCGCGCTCAAGTGGCGCAACGGCGCGATGGGCTCGATCAATGTCACCATGCTCACCTGGCCCAAGAACCTGGAAGGCTCGATCACCATCCTGGGCGAGAAGGGCAGCGTACGCGTCGGCGGTGTGGCAGTGAACCAGATCGAGCATTGGCAATTCCAGGACGCCGACCCGATGGACGCGCAGATCGACGAGGCGAGTTACCAGACCACCTCGGTCTACGGCTTCGGCCACCCGCTGTACTACGAGGGCGTGATCCGTTCGCTGCGCGATGGCAGCGAACCCGAGATCGACGGCCGCGAGGGCCTGAAGTCGCTGGAGCTGCTGATCGCGATGTACCTGTCGGCGCGCGACGGCAAACGCATCAATCTGCCACTGGCCTACTGATGGCCGTCAGCATCCACCCTTCAGCCATCGTCGACGAAGGCGCGGTGCTGGGCGACGGCTGCCGCGTCTGGCATTTCGTGCACATCAGTGCCGGTGCGCGCATCGGCTGCGGCTGCTCCTTTGGCCAGAACGTCTACGTCGGCAACGACGTCTCCATCGGCAACAACGTCAAGGTCCAGAACAACGTCTCGGTGTATGACGCGGTCACGCTGGAGGACGACGTCTTCTGCGGTCCGAGCATGGTCTTCACCAACGTCTACAACCCGCGCGCCGTGGTGGTGCGCAAGGACGAGTACCGGCCCACCCGGGTGGGGCGCGGCGCCACGCTCGGTGCCAACTGCACCGTCGTCTGCGGCGTCAGCATCGGACAGCATGCCTTCGTCGGTGCCGGCGCGGTGGTCAACCGCGACGTGCCCGACTTTGCGTTGATGCTTGGCGTGCCGGCGCGCCAGGCCGGCTGGATGAGCCGCTTTGGCGAACGGCTGCCGCTGCCCCTGCGCGGCGAGGCCGAAGCCACCTGCACGCACAGCGGCGACCGCTACCGGCTCAGTGACGACCGGCTGCAGCTGGTTTCTGCATGAACGCGCCCGAATCATTGCTGCCACTGCCGTTCACCGACCTGAAGGCGCAGTATGAGGTGCTGCGCCAGCGCATCCACGAGCGCATGCAACGCGTGCTCGACCACGGCCAGTACATCATGGGTCCCGAGGTCAAGGAGCTGGAGGACAAGCTCGCGGCCTATGTCGGTACGCGCCACTGCATCGGCGTGGCCAGCGGTACCGAGGCCCTGCTGATCGCGATGATGGCGCTGGGCATAGGCCGAGGCGACGAGGTCATCACCACGCCGTTCACCTTCGCTGCCACCGCCGAGATGATCGTGCTGCTGGGCGCCACGCCGGTGTTCGTCGATGTCGAGGCCGATACCTGCAACATCGATGCGAGCCTGATCGAAGCGGCGGTCACACCCGCTACCCGGGCCATCATGCCGGTCAGCCTGTACGGGCAGGTGGCCGACATGGAAGCCATCAACGCCATCGCCGCGCGTCACGGCCTGGCGGTGATCGAGGACGCGGCGCAGAGCTTCGGTGCCACCTGCCAGGGCCGGCGCAGCTGCGGGTTGACGACCTGGGGCGCGACCAGCTTCTTCCCGAGCAAGCCGCTGGGTTGCTACGGCGATGGCGGTGCGCTGTTCACCGACGACGATGCGCTGGCGCAAGCAGCGCGCGAGATCCGCGTGCATGGCCAAAGTGCGCGCTACACGCACACTCGCATCGGTGTAGGGGGACGGCTCGACACGCTGCAGGCGGCGGTGCTGCTGGCCAAGCTGGAACGCTTCGACTGGGAGCTGCAGCGCCGTCGCGAACTGGGCGCGCGCTATGGGCAGCTGCTCGCCGGCGTGCCCGGTGTGCGCACGCTGGCGGTCCGTCCCGACCGTGACTGCGTCTGGGGTCAGTACACGGTGTTCGTGCCGCGCCGCGCGCAGGTGCAGGGGGTGCTTCAGTCGCTGGGCATCCCGAGCGCCGTGCACTACCCGAAG
Organism: uncultured Pseudomonadota bacterium; assembly: GCA_963758955.1. Classification (GTDB taxonomy): domain Bacteria; phylum Pseudomonadota; class Gammaproteobacteria; order Burkholderiales; family Burkholderiaceae_C; genus Rubrivivax. Next base: position 1,133,654 of record CAVWXO010000021.1, on the reverse strand, counting down.
CCGCTGCATCGGCAGCCGGCCTATGCGGCCCATGCCGCGGCCGCGCATTGCCCGGTCAGCGAGCAGGTGGCCGAGCAGGTCCTGAGCCTGCCGATGAGTGCGGACCTGTCCTCGGCCGACCAGGACCGCGTGGTCGCCGCGCTCGCACAGGCTGTGGGGTGACAGCCCGGCGGCGTCCGCGGCCATGAGCGCCGCCCGCTCCCCGCTGCTACGCGCCACGTTGACGCTGATGGCCGGCGGTGCTCTGGCGCAGGCCTTGCCGCTGGTGCTGGGGCCGTTGCTGACAAGGCTGTACTCGCCGCAGCAATTCGGTCTGTACCACCTGTTTGCCGCGGTGGCGGCCAACCTCGCGGTGGTGGCTTGCGCGCGCTACGAACATGCCTTGCCCCTGGCCCGCGACGATGCCGAAGCCCGTGCACTGGTCGCGCTGTGCCGCCGCATCCTGCTGATGGTGATCGGCGTGTGTGCGCTGCTCGCCATAGGCTGGGCCCTGGTCAGCGCTCAGCTGTGGCCGCTGTGGCTGCCGGCGGCGGTGGGCTCGTTCGGGCTGCTGTCGCTGGCAACCCTTGCCGCGATGCGTGACCAGCGCTTCGGCGCGCTGTCCATCAGCCGAGTAGTGCAGCACGGTGGCGGCGCGGCGCTGCAGGCCGTGGCGGGCGCGACCGGTGCCGGGCTGTGGGGCCTGATCGTTGCGCCGATCGCCTCGGCGCTGGCCGCTACCGCCTGGTTGCGGCCCCGACTGGGCCTCGGTGTGGCATTGCCTCGTGCCACGCTCGCCGCGGTGGCGCGGCGGCACCGCGACTTCCCGCTGCTGAACACGCCGCATGCCTTCCTTGGTGCCTTGCAGGACACGCTGGCGGTGGCGTTGATCGCGGCCTGGCAGGGCCCGGCCGCGGCGGGTTTCTGGGGCCTGGCACTGCGCTATCTGAAGGCGCCGGCCACGCTGGTGGGCGGCGCGGTGTCGCAGGCGCTGTACCCGGCGCTGGCCGCCAGTGGTGCGGCCAGCGAAGTCGGCCGGGACGCGGTGCGCCGGGTGCTGCGCACGCTGCTGCTGCTGGCTTTGCCGCTGGTGCTGGTGCTGTGGCTGTGGGCGCCCTCAGCCTTCGCTGCGGCCTTCGGCGAGCGCTGGCGCGAGGCAGGCGAACTGGCGCGCGCGCTGGCGCTGTACACCGGCATGCATTTCGTGGCCTCGCCGCTGTCGGTGGTGACCATGGCCTGGGGTGCGCAGGCCTGGGCGCTGAAGCTGTCGCTGGTGGGCCAGGCGCTGTTCGTCGCGGCACTGGCCGCAGGGCTGGCGCTGGGTGGGCTGAACGGGGCGGGCTGGTCCGTGTCGGCGGCGATGACCGTGTATTTCGGCTGGTTCTTCTGGAAGCTGGCCACCTGGCCTGTGCCGGCGGCGGTGACGCCATGAGCACGACGTGGTTGCGTGCGAGGCTCAACCGGCTGCGGCGGCGCATCGCCCGGGTGCTGCTGTTCCGCATGCTCTTTGGCGAGTCCTCGGATGGCAGCTTGCTGCCGTTCACGCGCATCTCCGCGGCCAGCTGCATCGAGCACGAGGACCGGTTGAACCTGGGCGATCATGTCTACATCGGCCCCTTCAACTTCATCGAGGCCAGCGGCGGCATCACCCTGGAAGAGGGCGTGCAGGTCACCAACCACGTCAGCATCGTCACCCACAGCTCGCACCGCGCGATGCGCCTGCTCGGCCGGCAGTACGCGCTGGGCGCGGGTGAACGCCCGGGCTGGGTGGCGGGGCCTGTGCACATCGGCGCGTACAGCTTCATCGGCCCGCATGTGCTGATCGAGGCCGGCACGCGCCTTGGCCGCGGCACGCTGGTGCGTGCCGGCAGCGTGGTGCGCGGCGAGTTTCCAGACTTCGCCGTGCTCGATGGGCGCCCGGCGCAGGTGGTGGGCGACGCCCGCTTGCGCGACGAGGCGTTGCTGCAGCGCCATCCCGAATTGCGCGAGCACTACGATGCCTGGACCTCGCGCACACCACCATGAGGTCGATGCGCCTGGTGCTGTGGGGCGACGGTGAAAGTCCCCACCTGTTGAAGTGGGCGCGCGCACTGGCACCGCAACTGGAACTGTTTGCCGCCTCCAGCCGTGGCTTCCTGCCCGGCTTCGACGCATTGGTGCCGGCCGAGCGGCGGCTGGCGCTGGGCACCATGCCGCGCACCGGCGGAGGCAATGCGGCGCTGCTGCGCAAGCTGCCGCTGTTCGCCAACTGGCTGCGCCGCGTGCGGCCGGACTGGGTGCATGCGCACTACCTCACCTCCCACGGCACACTGGCCTGGCTGGCGACCACGATGCTCGGCGCGCCAGGCCGGCTGGTCGGCTCGGCCTGGGGCTCTGACGTGCTGGTCACGCCGCAGCGCAGCGCGCTGCAGCGCGGCCTGATCGGCCGCGTGCTGCGCGCCTGCGTGCTGAGCACCAGCGATTCGATGCACATGGCACAGCGCATGCGCGAGCTCGGCGCGGGTGAGGTGATGTGTTTTCCCTTCGGGCTGGAGACCTTGCCGCCCTTGCCACGAAACAAGGACGACGCCCTGTTCTTCGCCAACCGCGGCCTGGAGCCGATCTATGCACCGCAGCGCGCGATCGACGGTTTTGCCGCCATTGCCGCGGCTTGGCCGAAGGCCCGGCTGGTGGTGGCCAACGACGGCTCGCTGCGCAGCGCGCTGCAAGCTCAGGCGAGCCGTCTCGGCCTGCAGCATCAGGTGCGCTTCGTCGGCCGGCTCGATGCCGCTGCCCAGGCCGGGCACTACGCCAATGCGCGCTGGTACCTGAGCCTGCCCCGCAGCGATTCGGTGTCGGTGTCGGTGCTCGAAGCCATGGCCCACGGCTGCGTGCCGATCCTGTCGGATGTGCCAGCCAACCGGGAACTGGTGCGCAGCGGTGAGAACGGATTGATCCTGGCCGACGGCGCCACGTTGTCGCCCGACCTGCTGCAGCCGCTGCAAATGCACGGCGATGAGATTGCCCGTGCCAACCATGGGTGGGTGCAGCAGCACGCGATGTTCGGCCCCAGTGTTGAGGCCTTCCTGGCGCGCCTGCGCGAACTGCAGTCGCCATGAACATCCTGCTGCTCAACCACTATGCCGGCTCGCCAGTGCTGGGCATGGAGTTCCGTCCGTACTACATGGCACGCGAGTGGGTGCGCATGGGCCACCGGGTGCAGATCGTCGCGGCCGACTACTCGCATGTGCGGGCGCGGCAGCCGAAGGCCGGCGACGAAAGCCTCGACGGCATCGCCTACCGCTGGGTGGCGACGCCGCCCTACCAGGGCAACGGGGTGGGCCGCGTGCGCAACATCTGGACCTTCCTGCGCCGCGTGTGGGGTGACGCACCAAGGCTGCAGCGCGAGTTCCGCCCCGACGTGGTCATTGCCTCCAGCACCTACCCGATGGACATCTGGGTCGCCCGGCACCTGGCCCGTCCGATGGGTGCGAAGCTGGTCTACGAGGTGCACGACCTGTGGCCGCTGTCACCGATCGAGCTGTCGGGCATGCCGCGCTGGCACCCCTTCATCCGGCTGGTGCAGGCTGCCGAGGATGCCGCCTATCGCGATGCCGACGTGGTGGTGTCGATGCTGCCCAAGGTGCACGACTACATGGCCTCGCGCGGGCTGGACCTGCGCAAGCTGCACATCGTGCCCAACGGCATCGCGCTCGACGACTGGCAGCAAGGCCCGCAGCCGCTGCGCGAGGACGTGGCCCGCGCGCTGGCCGTGGCGCGCGAAGCCGGCCGCATGGTCGTCGGCTATGCCGGATCGATGGGCCTGCCCAACGCGCTGGACGCGCTGCTCGACGCGGCGGCGCTGCTGCGCGGCGTGGCGCTGCAGTTCGTGCTGGTCGGCGACGGGCACGAGAAGGCGCGTCTGGCGCGGCGCGTGGCCGACGAGGGTCTGGACAACGTCACGCTGCTGGCGCCGGTGCCGAAGGCGCAGATCCCCACGCTGCTGGCGGCCATCGACATGGCCTACATCGGCTGGCAGCAGGTGCCGATCTACCGCTTCGGCATCGCCCCGAACAAGCTGATGGACTACATGATGGCCGGCGTGCCGGTGCTGCATTCGGTGGACGCGGGCAACGATCCGGTGGCCGAGAGCCGCTGTGGCCTGACCGTGCCGCCCGAATCACCGGACGCGGTGGCCGCCGGGCTGCGGCAGATGGCAGCGCTGAGTACCGAGGAACGCCAGGCGATGGGCGAGCGCGGTCGGCAATTCGTGCGCGCAAACCACAGCTACGCCGTGCTGGCGCGGCGCTTCATCGAGGCGCTGGCGTGAGCCCGGACCACGAGGCAGCTGCTGTGGCCGAGCGCTATGCGCGGCGCGTCGACCCGCTGCGCTACAGCCCGCTGCGGCCCGACGTCTGGCAAACGCTGCAGGAGCGCCAGCGCGCGATGATTGGCCTGTTCGAGCAGGCCGGCCTGCATGACCTGTCGCAGCTGACGTTGCTGGAGGTGGGCTGTGGCGCCGGCGGCAACCTGCTGGAGTTGCTGCGCCTGGGCTTTGCGCCGGCGCACTTGAGCGGCGTGGAGTTGCTGCCCGAGCGGCTGGCACAGGCCCGGGCGGTGTTGCCCGAGGCGGTGTCGCTGCACGGTGGCGACGCGCTGGGGCTGGCTGTGCCGGCGCATTCGCTGGATATCGTTTACGCCTCGACGGTGTTCTCGTCGCTGCTCGACGACGCCTACCAGCAGCGCCTGGCCGGCGCGATGTGGGCCTGGCTGAAGCCCGGGGGCGCGGTGCTCTGGTACGACTTCACGGTCGACAATCCTCGCAACCAAGACGTGCGCGGTGTGCCGGTGGCGCGCCTGCGCGCGTTGTTCCCACAGGGGCGGCTGCGTTGCCGCCGCGTGACGCTGGCGCCGCCGTTGGCTCGTGCCGTGACGAAGGCGCACCCCACGCTGTACTCCTTGTTCAATGCCTTGCCCTGGCTGCGCACCCATGTGCTGGCCTGGATCGACAAGCCCGGCCGGTAGACTCCGCCACTGCACTGCCATGAGCCGTCCCTTCCTGCCCTTTGCCCTGCCCGACATCGGCGACGAGGAAATCGCCGAGGTGGTGGACACGCTGAAGTCAGGCTGGGTCACCACCGGACCTAAAGCCGCACGCTTCGAAGCCGACTTCAGTGCCTTCCTGGGCGAGCCGGGCCTGCATGCGATCGCCGTCAACTCGGCCACCGCCGGGCTGCACCTGGCGCTGGAAGGTCTGGGCATCGGCCCGGGCGACGAGGTCATCACCACCACCCACACCTTCACCGCCACCGCCGAGGTGGTGCGCTACCTGGGCGCGGATGTGCGGCTGGTGGACATCGACCCGGCCACGCTGAACATCGACCCGGCCGCGGTGCAGGCGGCGATCACGCCGGCCACCCGCGCCATCATTCCGGTGCATTACGCCGGCCTGGCCGCCGACATGCCGGCCCTGCTGGACATCGCCCGCCGCCACGGCCTGAAGGTGTTGGAAGACGCGGCGCATGCCCTGCCCACCACCTGCGGCGGGCAACTGGTCGGCACGCTCGGCAGCGACGCCACGGTGTTCAGCTTCTACGCCAACAAGACCATCACCACCGGCGAGGGCGGCATGCTGGTGACGCGCGATGCCGCGTTGGCGCAGCGCGCGAGGGTGATGCGCCTGCACGGCATGAACCGCGATGCCTTCGACCGCTACACCGCCAAGGTGCCGAGCTGGTACTACGAAGTCGTGGCGCCGGGCTTCAAGTACAACCTGACCGATATCGCCGCGGCCCTGGGGTTGCAGCAGCTGAAGAAGGCACGCGCCTTCCAGCACGCCCGTGAGCGCATCGCCGCGATGTACAACGAGGCCTTGGCCGGATTGCCGCTGCTGCTGCCGCCGCGGCCCGGGCCCGGCGACCAGCATGCCTGGCACCTGTACGTGCTGCGCCTGGCCGACGGCGCCGGCATCGAGCGCGACCGCTTCATCGAGCGCCTGTTCGACGCTGGCATCGGCTGCAGCGTGCACTACATCCCGCTGCACCTGCACCCCTACTGGCGCGAGCGCTATGCGCTGCAACCGGCGCAGTTCCCGCAGTCGCAGAAGGCCTACGAGCGCATGTTCAGTCTGCCGATCTACACGCGCATGAGCGATGCCGACGTGCGGCGCGTCGTGGACGCGGTGCGAGCCGTGCTGAAGTGAGATGGCCAAGCGCATGTTCGACCTGCTGGGCGCGAGCCTGGCGCTGCTGCTGCTGTCGCCGCTGATGCTGGCCATTGCCGCGGCCATCAAGCTCGATTCGCGCGGTCCGGTGTTCTTTCGCCAGCAGCGGGTGGGGCGCCATGGCGTGCCCTTTCGCATCCACAAGTTCCGCACCATGGTGGCCGATGCGCCGCAGCGCGGGCCGGCGCTGACGGTGGGCGACGATGCGCGCATCACCCGAACCGGACGCTGGCTGCGGCGCACGCGGCTGGACGAGCTGCCGCAGCTCATCGATGTGCTGGCCGGCCACATGAGCCTGGTCGGTCCGCGGCCCGAGCTGCCGAAGTACGTGGCCCAGTACCCAGCCTCGCTGCGCGAGCGTGCGCTGTCGGTGCGCCCCGGCATCACCGACCCGTCGTCGCTGCTGTACCTGGACGAGAGTGCACAGCTGGCCCGCGCTGCCGACCCCGAGCGCGAGTACATCGAGGTCATCCTGCCGCGCAAGCTGCAATGCGCTGCCGATTATGCGGAGCAATCCAGCCTGCGCTCGGACCTGGGTGTGTTGGTGCGCACGCTGCGGACATTGATCCTGCGCTGAGGCCATGGCTGACACCTCGCCGCCGAAGCTCAACAACTGGCACCGGCTAGACCTGTTCCTGGCGCGGCTGCGCCCGCACCGCGAGCCGCTCTCGCTGGTGGTGGACGCGCTGGTGATCGCCGCCTGCTGGAACATCACCTACCTGTTCCGGCTGGGCTTCGAGCGCTGGATCTCCGCCCGGCCGTCCTATGACCCCTGGGTGCTGCTGGGCGTGGTGGCGGCCTACCTGGCGGCCTTTGCGCTGTTCCGCGTGCCGCAGAGCATGTGGCGCTTTTCGGGCTTTGGCGAGGTCAAGCGCCTGACGCTGGCCTGCGCGTTGGCGGGCATTGCCAGCGCGGCGGTGATCATCGGCCTGGGGCTGACGAAGGTGCCGCGCGCGGTGCTGGCGCTGCACCCGGTGGTCACGCTGATGGGGGTGTGCGTGGTGCGCATCGCCTACCGCATGCTCTACGAACATGCGCGCTCGCGCATCACCGATGGCAGCGCGGAGATCCGCCGCGCGCTGGTGCTGGGGGCGGGCGACGCCGCCAAGTGGCTGCTGGCCGGCATCCACCAGCAGGGCTGGATCGTGCTGGGTCTGCTCGATGACGACCCGGCCAAGCAGCATTCGCGCATCGCCGGCGTGCAGGTGCTGGGCCCGCTGGAGGCGGTGCGCGATGCGCAGGTGCGCGGCGCGGCCACGCACATCGTCATCGCCATGCCCTCGGCCAAGCCGGCGCAGCGCCGCCGCGCGCTGGAGCTGGCCGCGGCCACCGGATTGCCGGTGCTCACCGTGCCCAGCGCCGCCGAACTGGCCGACCCGCGGCAGCGCAACCAGCGCGTGCGCGACATCGAGCCCGAGGACCTGCTGGGCCGCGAGCCGGTGCAGCTGGACGAAGCCGGCATCGGCGCCACGCTGCGCGGCAAGACGGTGCTGATCACCGGCGCCGGCGGCAGCATCGGCAGCGAGCTGTGCCGCCAGGTGGCGCGCTTCGAACCGGCGCGGCTGGTGCTGTACGAGCTGAGCGAGTTCAACCTGTATTCGATCGAGCAGGAGCTGGGCGAACGTTTCCCGCAGCTGCCGCTGGTGCGGCTGATCGGCGACGTCAAGGACCTGGGCCATCTGCGCCAGACCTTGGCGCGCTGGCGGCCGCAAGTGGTGTTCCATGCCGCGGCCTTCAAGCACGTGCCGCTGATGGAAGAGGAAGGCAATGCCTGGGCGGCGCTGCGCAACAACACGCTGGGCACCTACCACGCGGCGCTGGTGGCGGCCGAGAACGGCGCCGAGCGCTTCGTGCTGATCAGCACCGACAAGGCGGTGAACCCGACCAACGTGATGGGTGCGACCAAACGCGCGGCCGAGATGGTGGTGTCGCAGATGGCGGCCGAGCACCCCGGCACGCGCTTCATCGCGGTGAGGTTCGGCAACGTCCTGGGCAGCAGCGGCAGCGTGATCCCCAAGTTCAAGGAGCAGATCGAACGCGGCGGCCCGGTCACCGTGACGCACCCGGACATCATTCGCTACTTCATGACCATCCCCGAGGCGGCGCGCCTGGTGCTGCAGGCCGCGGCCATCGGCGACAGCGGCCAGGTGCTGGTGTTGGACATGGGCGAGCCGGTGAGGATCGTCGACCTGGCGCGCGACCTGATCCGCATGGCCGGGCATGCGCCGGAGGAGATCGCGATCGAGTTCTCCGGCTTGCGGCCGGGCGAGAAGCTCTTCGAGGAACTGCTGGCCGACGAAGACGCCACGATGGCCACCGTCGTGCCGCGCCTGCGCATCGCCCGGCTGGAGCGGCAGCCGCACAGGCTGGACGAACTGTTGCTGCTGGCAGGCGATGGCGGGGCGGCGCTGGACGATCGGGCCGTGCGCGCGGCATTGCAGCGTTCGGTGCCCGGGTATCTTCGGCCGGCCGAGGATTCTTGACGCCCAGCCGCCGGCGGGGTGGCCTACCATCGACGTCAACCCGCCCATGAGGAACCCGCCCCGATGAGCACTGCAGGCCCACTGATCGACGTGATCGCCGGTGCACGGCCCAACTTCATGAAGATCGCGCCGATCCTGCATGCAATCCGGGCACGGCAGGCTGCGGGCAGCCGCTTGCGCGTGCGCCTAGTGCACACGGGGCAGCACTACGATGAGCGCATGTCGGGTGACTTCTTCAGGCAACTGGGCATCCCCGATCCGGACGTCAACCTCGAAGTCGGTTCCGGCACCCAGGCCGAGCAGACGGCAGCCATCATGGTGCGCTACGAGCAGTTGCTGCTGGGCTCGCGAAGCGACCTGTGCCTGGTTGTCGGCGACGTGACTTCGACGATGGCCTGCGCTATCGCCGCGCAAAAGCTGCGCGTGCCGGTGGCGCATGTGGAAGGCGGCATACGCTCGGGCGACTGGGGCATGCCGGAGGAGATCAACCGCCTGGTCACCGACGCCATCACGAACTGGTTCTTCACCACCAGCGAAGTGGCCAACGACAACCTGCGCAAGGCGGGTGTGAGCGAAGAGCGCATCTTCTTCGTCGGCAACACGATGATCGACACGCTGCTGGCCAACCAGGCGCAGTTTCGCGCGCCGGCCTTCTGGGCCGAGGCCGGGTTGCAGAAGGGCCAGTACTTCGTGATGACGCTGCACCGGCCGGCGAACGTGGACGACAGCCAGGGCTTCGCCAAGCTGCTGCGCGCGGTGGGTGAGGCGGTGCGCGATCTACCGGTGGTGTTCCCGGTGCACCCGCGCACGGCCAAGACGCTGGCCGCGCTGCCGGACATGCCCGCGTGCCTGTGCCTGGTCGACCCACAGCCTTACCTGGAGTTCAACTACCTGGTGCGGCATGCGCGCGGCGTGATCACCGACTCCGGCGGCGTGACCGAGGAAACCACGGTGATGGGTGTGCCGTGCGTGACCCTGCGCGACACCACCGAACGCCCCGAGACCGTGAGCATCGGCACCAACGAGCTGATCGGCACCGACCCGGCGGCGTTGAAGCCGGTACTGGACCAGCTGTTTGCGGGGCGGTGGAAGAAGGGGACGATCCCCGAGAAATGGGATGGCCGCACCGGGCAGCGCATTGCCGAGGTTTTGGAGCGACTGTTGGGCCCACAGGCGCATGGATGAGCGAGGCCGGACAAGGCTGAGTTATCGATGCCGACGATCGACGCCGGCTGAAGACGACCGTGCCCAAGTTCAACTTCAGCGCAAATGCGCGGCGCCCGCCTGATGCTGGAGGTCAAACCCTGATGGCGGACCCGCAAAGAGTCTTCATGACCATGTGACCAAACATCAGATGCACGTCCTCGCACAACTGCATATCAAACGACGGCACCCACACCGAATGCTGAGCGATCTTGCGCAACTGGCCACCGTCGTATCCGACCACGCCGAGCGTGGTCGCGCCGGCGCGATTGGCATGCTCCACTGCTTTGATAACGTTTGGGGAGTTGCCGCTGCCGCTCACGGCCACCACCAGGTCGCCCTCGTCGAGCAAGGCCTTGAGCTGACCGGTAAATATCTGGTCGTAAGCCAGATCGTTGCCGAATGCAGTGATGGTGCCTACGTTGTCACAAAGTGAAAGGCCGCGAAACGGTAGCCCGGTGGCGAGGTTGGTCATCTTCGCCCAGTCAGTAATGTAGTGCGAGGCCGTGTGAGCGCTGCCGCCATTTCCGAAAGTGATGATCTTGCGCCCGGCCCGAAAGGTATCCACCACCAGTTGCACGCCGACGTCGAACGCTGCCGTGTCCAACTGGGTGGCCAAGCGCGCGTGCGCGCCGAGATATCCGTCGATCGTGAACTTTTCTGTCATGGGTCAAAGGCTCGGTTGATAGAACACGATCTGTGCGCCGCTGCGCTCGAAACGGAATCTCACCGGCTGGAGATCCGAAAGCGCGCGGATGATGTCCTGGTGACGTTCAGGCGGCGCGAAGAACATCATGAAGCCGCCGTTGCCTGCGCCCAGCAGCTTTCCACCCGACGCACCGTTTTCGCGGCCGGAACTGTACCACTCGTCAATCTGCTGATCCGTAATGCCGGGGGACATCTGGGCCTTCAGGCACCAGTTCTCATCCAGGATTGCACCGACGTTGTCTAGGCAGGCCGATTCAAGTTCCTTCTTCAATACAAACGCCAGTTCGACCATCCGCTGCATCAGACGCCGCTTGGCGGTGGAAACGAGGCCGCGCGACTGCTCTACAAGCACTGCCGAGGCGCTACGCGTCCTGCCGGTGTAGAAGACCAGTATCGAGCCTTCCAGCGCGGACAGCACACACGGTTCGCAGATCACAGGGTCGACGGTCACCGACTCGTCCGCGTGGAAGCGAATCAGGTTCAGGCCGCCGAATGCTGCCGCGTACTGATCCTGTTTGCCGATCGGTTCGCCGCAGCGCTCGATCTCGATCTCGCAGGCGCCGCGCGCCAGTGCATCCTTGGACACATAGCGGTTGCGGTACGCGTGCAGCGCGTTGAGCAAGCCGACCGTGTACGAACTCGACGAGCCCAGCCCTGACCCGCGTGACGGGATATCGGCCATCGACGCGATCTCGATGCCGCCTTCGATGCCAGTCATGCGCAGCGCCTCGCGCACCAAAGGGTGTTCCACCTCGCTTACGGTCTCGACCTCCTCCGTGCGCGTGTAGCTCAGGCGAATACGGCCATCGAACTTGCGGTTGACCGCGATGTACATGTACTTGTCGATCGAGGTCGACAGCACCGCACCCATCTCCTGCTGGTAATAGGCCGGCAGATCACTGCCACCGCCGACGAAGCTCATGCGTAACGGTGTCTTGCTGACGATCATGCGGCGTTTCCCGAGGCGATACTGTGTTGTGCCAGAGTTGCCGAGGCGTTGACCTGCGGCGACTCGTCGTTCCCGCGCGAGGCCAGCATGGCGTCGATGTCCGGCTCGGGCCAGCCTCGGCCCCGGTAGTCGGCACGCAATCGCGCCAGCCGTTCGGCCTCGGGCGCGTAGACCCACAACGCGAGGTCTGCGCGGCGCCGCAAGGCTTCTATGAGAAGTGCCGGCACGCCCTCGACCAGCACAATATCGTCGCGACCGATCGACAGTTGCCGCCGATGGCGCAGCACGTTGCGGCTGGCTCGATCGTAAACCGACGCTTGCAGCGTCTGCCGTTCTGCGCTGTCCAGTACCGCAACGAGTTCTTCTGCAGCGCGAGCGCTGTTGTAGCGTGCCAGCACGCCGCTGCCTTCGGGCCGCCGATCCGGCGGCTGCAGCCACGCGTCGAGCGCCACTACGTGGGCGCGTGCGCCGGCGGCGTGCAATAGCTCGCGCAGGACCTGCGCCACGCTGCTCTTGCCCGAGCGGGCCAACCCGCCCAGCAGCACCAAGCGCGACGACAGTGCCGCTGCCAGCAATGGGGCCAACTGGCGCGCGACCGCATCGCGGCCCTGCAAGATCCATCCGACAGCCGACAGGAGGTCGATGGCCTCGTAGTCGGCGTGTAACGTTCGCCGGTCGTCGCTGCCAGCGTGGCCGGTGCGGACCAGCACCGTCCTCAGGCCGGAGCGCCGCCCAGTCTCGATGTCGGCGGTGGTGTCTCCCACCATCCAGGAAACGCCGCGATCGATGCCCATGTCGCGGCAGGCAGCATCGATAAGGCCGGTGCCGGGCTTGCGGCAGTCGCACTCGATCTTCAGTGCCGGCACCTCGCCCGGGAAGCCGCGGTCAGGGTGGTGCGGGCAGACGTACAGCCCGTCCAGATAGGCACCCTCGGCACCGAGCCCGGATTCCATGCACGCATGAATGGCCTCCAGACCCTCGAGGCTGACCTCGCCGCGCGCCACCACCGGCTGGTTCGTGGCCACGATCGCCAGGCGGCCGGCGCGATTGAGCCGGCGGACGGCGGCAGCGGCGCCGGGCAGCAGCTCGATCTGTTCGGGCCGGTTTAGATGGCCGATCTCGCGCACCAGCGTGCCATCGCGGTCGATGAAGACCGCCGCGCGGGGTTCGCGTCCCGACAGCCGCTCGACAAGCCCGCTACGGATGTCATTCTCCACGCGGTCCAGCCGCCCCGGCGTGCCCATGTCCTTGATGTACTCGGGGCTGACGTAGCCGTGCAGGTGGCGCCCGGCGGCGAGCATGGCCGGGAACAGGTGCTTGGCGATGTCGGAGGGCGCAGCGGCGTCGGCGAACTGCGCCAGGCCCTCGCGTTCCAGCACATACAGCGCGGCATTGACGAGGTTGCGGTAATGCGCGCCCGGCGGATGCGGATAGGGCCGTATCGCGCGCACGCGGCCCTTGCCGTCGAGTTCGACGAGGTCGGAATCCTGCGGATGGTCGTTCGGATGCAGGAACAGCGTGGCGTCGGCTTCTGCGCGCCCGTGTGCGTTCCAGAGCCGGCGCAGGTCAACGTCGAAGTAGGTATCTCCGTACAGCACCAGGAAACGCCCGGCCAGCTGCGGCAGTGCGTCGCGCAGGGCACCGGCCGTGCCGCGCGCCTCGGCCTCGACATGGTATCCCAGGCTCAGGCCGAAGGTCGAGCCGTCGCCCAGCTCCTGCGTGATCAACTCGTGCTGGTGGTGCACCAGCAGCAGGATCCTGGTAAAGCCGCTGTCGCGGCAGCGTTCGATCTGATGCTGCAACACCGATTTGCCCAGCACTGGGACCAGCGGCTTGGGCAGGCCGCCGGAGCGGTCCTTCAGGCGCGTGCCCTTGCCACCGGCGAGGATCGCGACCTCGAACGCGCCAGCGATTGACGCCTCGTTCGTCATGCGTTGCCGGCAGGCCGTTGCCGGCCCAACATCGCTGCGCGGAAGCCGGCTTCCTGTAATGGCGCCGGCAGGATCATCCACATCGCGATCACCGAAATTCCGACGACCCGCCGCAGCAGATGTCGCATGCGGAAATTGCGCGTGCGCGCGCGAAGGTTGAAGCGCCAGTGCTGGTGGTTGCGCCGGGTGCTGTTCTGGCGATATCGCACCAGTACGTGCGGAAGGTTTCCGAAACGCACGCCGGCGTTCATCCATCGCAGCCAAAGATCCAGGTCCTCGGCGAACCGGAATGCGGGGTCGTACTTTCCAAATCGAGCGCCCGCGTCGCGGCGGAACATCACGGTCGGGTGGGCCAGCGTGGTGGTGAGGTGGATGCCGCGAGCGATTGCATCGTGCCCTTCAGGATAGGACCGGAACGCGACCGACCGGCCATCTTCATCGATGATCTCCAGCGCACCACCGACGACACCCACATCTGCGTGACTGTCCATGTAGGCCACTTGCAAAGCCAGTCGGTCGGGCAGACAGATATCGTCAGAGTCGAAGCGTGCGATGTATTCACCGCGGGCACGTTCCAGTCCCAGATTGAGACTGCCGGCCAGGCCGATGCGCGCTTCCGGGCGGATATACAGGAAGCGCGCATCCCTCTCGCACAACTTGCGGCATGCCAGGGCCCGGTCAAGGTCGGTGCTCTCGTCGATCACCAGGCATTCAAAGTCGCTGAAACTCTGCGCGCGCACGCTGTCGAGGCTGGCGCGAATGACTGCCGGCGGTTCGTTGAAGGCCGGCACGACGAACGAGACGCGCGGCGCGGTGCCTGCATCGTGGTTGCGCGGGAGCTCAGGCGCCATGTGCACTCGCGATCTCATCGATGGCGCGCAACACGGCGCCCTCTGAACCCAGGCGCGGCGCCCAGCCGAGCGCGCGCAGTGCTGCGGTCGAATAGCGGAAGCGCGGCACGTCGCCGACCCAGCCCCTGCTGCCGCTGCCGTAGCGGATCTTCGCTCCTGGGGCCAAGCGGGCGACCACCTGTTCGGCGATCCAGCGCACGCGCACTCCCTCGTCGACCGGGCCGATGTTGATGGGCGTCGCACGCGACCGCTGCGGCAGCGCGCGGATATACAGCATGGCCTCGACCAGATCGCTGACGTGCAGATAGGACTTCTGTTGCGTACCGTCGCCCAGTACTTCGAGCGTGGCGCGGTCCGCCAGCAGCTTGCGCACGAAGTCGAGAATCACGCCGTGGGTAGCCGGCACGCCGACCACGTTCGGGAAGCGGAACAGATGGGCGCTGAATTCCCCACTCTCAGCCGCAGCGCTGATCTGCGCCTCAGAGGCCAGCTTCATCGCACCGTAGTTCGAGATCGGAAGCAGCGGGCCGATCGATTCGTGCAGTTCGCGGTCACCGAGATCGCCGTAGATCGCCGAACTGGATGCGAACAGCAGCCTGGCCACGCCATGTCGGCGCATGGCATGCAGCACCTCGAAGCTGGTCATGAAGGTGTCACGCAGGTCGATGTCGGGGTCCGCGACACCGGCGGGAATGTCGGAATTGGCGGCCAGGTGCCACACCTCATCGAGTCGACCGAAGCCTGCCGCCACGTCGAATGCACGCTCGCAGTCGGCGCGCACCGACAGGTCGGCTGTCATCAGAACAAGGTCGCGGTCCACCGCGAAGGGTGCCAAGTAGGCCCGTTGTCCGCGCGACAGGTTGTCAGCCACGACCACGCGCCGGCCTTCGGCCAGGAGCCTGGGTACCAGGTTCACGCCGACGAAACCGGCGCCGCCGCTGACCAGGCTTAAAGGCCGATTCGATGGGATTGTCATATCGTGTTGATCTCAAACGCCGAGCTTCGTCGCCGCCGCACCGGCTCCGGTGCGCCCGCGCAGCGCGTCGGCAACGCCCTGGGCCATCCATCCGAGCCGCTCCGACCCCCGATCCAGAAGCCACGGGTAAATCGCAAACTTTAGCGGCAACAGCACCAGCAGCCGCAACTTCGAATAGATCGGGACATAGCGCCGTGCGGCCAGGCGCAACGTGTCGCGAAACTGAAAGTAGTGGCGGTACGGCGCGGGTATATGGAAGCGCAGGCCGAATAGCTGCTTTTGTGCCAAACCGAGCCGGTGGAACATGGGAACCTGCTCCGCACGATAGAAGCGCCAGCCGCGGCGGTGGGCTCGCCAGCACCATTCAAAATCGACGAAGTCGAGGAAGAAGTCGTCGGCGAATCCGCCGGACTCAACGAAGGGGCCCACAGGAAGCAGCATTCCCGACGTGGGCAGGCACGTTTGCAGTCGCATGGCGGCACCGCCGGCCGTGTCGGCGACTGCCTGGCCGATTCGGCTGTCGTCGACGTAGCGCGGTCCGACACAGACGCGGTCGTCGCCATCGCGCACGACTGAAGCGCGCGCGTCGAGCAGGCCGTGCAGAAGGTCCAGGTCGGGCGTGCTGTCCTGGTCGAACAAGAAGGTCTGCGCAGCGCCACTGCGCAGCGCTTCGAGCACGCCGAGGTTGAGCGCCGGCCCGAGACCTTTGTTCACTCCGTCTTGCAGCACAACGAAGCCCGGTGGCAACTGGCCAAAGTCATGCCCGCCGGGCGTGTTGTCGACGACGATGATCCAGCGGCACAGCGTCAGCAGCGGTTCGAAGCGAACCCGCAGCGATCCGTCGGTGCGGTAGGCCGTGAGCACGGCAGCGATTGGCGGGTTGTCAGTCATTGCTTGCGGGCCGGGGCGACACGCGGGAACAGGTGCACCAGCAGCAGCGTGGTGACAATCTGGTTGGTGTCCAGGATGTAAGGATTGGAAATGCTCGCAAACACGTACAGCCAGAAGATCATTTGGCCGTCTCGGCTTAGCGTCTGCTTTGCAAGCAGGAATACCGTCAGTGCGTAGAGCAGCATGCCGACGAGGCCGATCTGATAGGTCAGGTAGAGCGCCTGCAACTCGATGTATTGTTGCTGGGAATAGTCCCGCTCACGCCCGTCGGGAAACTTTGCACCCAGCCCCGCGCCGAGCAGCATCGTCGCCGGCGAGCGGGTCATGTGATCGGCGGCGACCGCGAGCTGGTCGAAGCGCACGCCCATCGACGAGTCGGAACCGTCGAACTTGCGCTCGATTAGCGTGTCGGCCACGCTCCATGAGTAGGCCACCAAGGCACACACGGCCAGCACGGTCAGTAAGCGCAACCCCAGGCTTCGCGCCAGCAGCCTGCGACCGCGCACTGCCAGCGCCACCCCGGCGGCGAAGAAATAGGTCAAGTTGCCGGCGGCAACGAGGCCGATACTGGCCGCCAGCAGGCCCCAACGGTAGAAGCGACCGCGATCGGTGCGCCACAGGCAGACCATAAAGAGCAACGGCAGCAGCGCATTACCGATAACCTGTACGCGGAAGTACATGCCGTCGAACGAGTAGATGTCTCCCCAGCCGCTCTCGAGCGACGCCAAGCGGACGGCGGACGCCAGCTCGGGATCCTGCAGAGCGCCCAGTACGAAAGCAACCAGCGCGATCAGCAGGGCCTGCACGACGATTGGTGCCAGAGCCCAGGCCGCCGAAATCTGCATCGGCCGTACATGGAAGGCCAGGATTGTGCCGATCACGATTGTCAAAAAACGCAGCGCATCGTCCGTCTCATTGCCAGTCAGCGCGGAGCCAATCAGTGACGCCGCACTATAGGTCAGGATCGGCAGGCTGATGAACAACGCCGGTGTCACGCGCTGTGTGCTGAGGACCAGAAACATCGCCCACGGCGCAGCCAGTCCTGTCAGCCAAGGCAACTGCATATGCCGTGTCAGGAGTAGCGTCGCGACGCTCAGCGCCAGCGTCATTCCGATGGACCGTCGTGCTGAACGTCCGCCGGCGGCAGCCATCTTGTGCGGCAACCTGAAGTTAGGCCGGTGCGTGCGATTCACACCTAAGCTTTCCGAGCGGAACTCCGGCCAAACCACCTAACGCCCTGGCGAAAGCGCAATTCAATCGAGTTGGCCCTCCGCTTACATTCGTTGAGGACAAAGTGCATCAAATCAGCCCTCTCTGTGCCCGCCCGGCGTGTTGTGACGACGGCCGCAAGACGGTGAGACGGGGCCTCCAGTTCAGTGTGCGTTTCTCTCGTCAGCAGGTGACGACGTCGATCTGCGGCAACGGAAAGACGAGCTTGCGACCCTTGTACTTCTCGTTGCCCAGGAAGAAGTCCCGGAAGTGCCAGGGCAGCACGAGCAGGTAGTCCGGGTTGCACGCGAGCAGTTCCGCTTCGGGGACGATAGGGATGAAGGTGCCTGGTGTGTAAGCGCCGAACTTTTCGGCGTTGACCTCGCCGACCTGGCTTATCAGGCTCGCACCGAGCCCGCAGTACTGCAACAAAACGTTGCCCTTGGTCGAGGCGCCGAGCACGGCCACGGTCTTGCCAGCGGCCCGGGCCGACAGAACGAAGCCACGCAAGTCGGTGCGCAACTGCGCGACTCGATGGGCGAACTGTTCAAAGGGGACGAGCGTGTCAAGCCCGCGGTCGAGTTCAGCGCGCAGCATGTCATGTACCGCCGCTATCGGCGCCATCTTGCCCTCTGCCTTGGCGACGGTGACCGAGAAGCTACCACCGTTCACGTCGTTGAACTCGACGTCAACGATGTGGAAGCCGACCTTGTCGGCCATCCACTGAATTTGTCGGAGGGCATAGTATTCTAGGTGTTCGTGGCAGGCCGTGTCGTACGAATTCATGTCGAGCATGGTCGGCATGTAGCTCTGCTCGAAGACCCAGATTCCGTCGTCGGCCAGCACCTGATGCACCTCGCGCATGAACTGCAGCGGGTCTTCTAGGTCGTAGAACATCGAGAACGAGGTCACCACCTTGGCCTTGCGTCCCGGCACGCGCTGCTCGAGCAGCTTCGACGAGAAGAAGTCCGGGATCAGCTGCACGTGGGACGGGTAGTACGAGCGGAACTTGCTCCCCGTGGGATCGATGCCCACCAGCGTCAGGTCGGCCGGGAAGCCCTGCAGCGTCGTGCTGTCGTTGCTGCCGATGTCCACCACAAGATCGCCGGCGCGAAGTTCGACCATGCCCCGGATGCGCTCCACCTTGGCGTGAAGGTGGGCCACCATGCTCGCATTGAGCCCGGAGCGGTAGCCGTAGTTGTCCCCGTACATCTCGGACAAGTCGTACGAATGCCCAAGCTGCAGCAGTCCGCAGGTCTCCGCACCGTTTTGACACTTCACCAAATGCAGCGGGCCGCGGGTAATCTTTGCACCGCGCTCCTTTGGAAACACTCCGGTTAGGACTTGGTCACCGAGGTCCAAGACCTTCACGAGGTCGGAGTTACCGCAAATGCGGCAACGGCTCACTTGTTTGTACACGTGTCGATTCCTTCAGTTCATGCAAGGGTGGCCTGCGATTGCAGCAGCGCGAGATCGTGGTCCACCATGGATGTGATCATTTGCTCGAAGCCGACGGTGGGCGCCCACCCAAGCTTGCGCCGAGCCAGCGATGCGTCGCCCATCAGTTGCACGGGCTCGGTGCTGCGGAAGTCGGCCTGGGCTTCGACCACATGGCGCTTGTAGTCCAATCCCAAGTGGCCGAACGCTGCTTCGCACAACTGCCGCACGGAGTGCGTTGTGCCGGTTGCGACAACGTAGTCTCGCGGCTGATCCTGCTGCAGCATCAGGTACATGGCGCGCATGTAGTCACCGGCAAAACCCCAGTCGCGGCGCGCTTCGAGGTTGCCGAGTTCAACCCGATCAGCGAGGCCCAGCTTTATCCGAGCTGCGGCGTGCGTGACCTTGCGGGTGACGAACGCAAGGCCACGGCGCGGACTCTCGTGGTTGAAGAGGAGCGCGGAACACGCGAACATGCCGTGCCGCTTGCGATAGATGTCCAGCATCCAGTGGGCGTAGAGCTTGGCGGCACCGTAAGGGCTGCGCGGACGCAGTGGCGTGGCTTCCGACTGCGGGCTCTCCTCGGGTTCACCGAAAAGTTCGCTACTGGAGGCCTGGCAGAAACGGATCAGGCGGTCGCTTTGACAGATCGCTTCCAACATCCGAGCGACGGCGATGCCGTTGAGTTCACCGATGGCTATCGGATCGTCGAACATTCCTGCCCCTGAGCTTCGGGCAGCCAAGTTGTAGAACTCGGTGGGCCGAAAATCCCTGAGCAAAGCGGGGAGGGCTTCCAAGTCTTCCAGCGACATCTGCACGAACGACAGCGCGTCCTGCTGCGAGCGTGGGGTGGCGTTGCCATGTACAAGCCCCAGCACGGTGTAGCCCCTGTCAAGCAACTCGCTCACGAGGTAGCTGCCGTCCTGTCCGGCGGCGCCGAAGACGATGGCTCTGAGCACGCTCATGCTATCAGGCCCCTCAAGCGAGCCACTTGTCGCATCAGCCAGGAGGCGTGGCCCGAGTGGGCCAGGTCATAGAGGTCGGTTCCGAACCCCCTGTCAGGGCGAATCAGGAAGTACACTCCATAAAGGAGGTTCGCAAGCTTTCCCGGTGTTCTCGCGATTCCCAGCTGGCCCAGCTTGGTAATGTGAAACGGCACCGAGGCCAAATGCTGTCGATAGGACTCCATGGAGTAGCTGCCTACGGCGCGCAAGAACAGCAGGCGCTTGAGTTGGCGAAACGGCTTGCGCGCTGTGACTGCCAAACGCGTCGCCGGGGAAAATTGGTCGAAGGACCATACGAGCCTGGGCCATCTGAACATCCAGATTTCGAAGCTGCGGGTCGACCACATGGCGTTGCCGTAGCGAATGACGACGAGCGGATCTGCAATCGCGGCGGCCCGCTCGACGGCCGGCGCTTGAAACAGCGCACCGATGTGCACGAAAAGCGTTCCATAGTAAGGCTCCCGAGGGCGCGACAGCCAAAAGGCCCGACGAACGACCACGCCACCGATGAAGGAGAGGTAGTTGACGACTGCAGAGAACAACTTTTCTCCACCCTGCTCGTCCCAATGTTGGTCCGAGTCAAGCGGCAGGAGTTTCGGTCGCAGTAGCCGCTCGAGGCTCAGATCCATGACTTTGGCATTCACTACGAGCAAGTCAACCTCCGACTCAAGCTCGCGTAAGACCCTGCCGACGGCACCCGGAACCAGCAGGTCGTCGTCTGTCATCAGCCAGCAGTACTTGCCGCGTGCGTGGCCTACGGCCTTGTCGTAGTCCTGGTCCACGCCAGAGTTGGTTGCTTCCCGGACATAACGTACACGCTCATCGGCCGCCACGAAGCGCGAGACGACAGCCTGCGTGTCATCCGGCGAGGCGCCATCGAGCACCAGTAGTTCGACGGCATCGCTCAACTGGCTGGCGATCGATTCGAGCGTCTCGCCGATGTAGCGGGCTCGATTGAACGTGGAGATGCAGATGGACAGGATTGGCGCTGAGGACATGATGAGGGACGGACGGATAGAACTGGTTTGTGTGATCAACCGATTCGGTCGCGTATGAAACCGTAGAGCCGCGTTCCCAACAGCGCCTTTGCCGTGCTTCGAACGGCTGGAACGCGTGCCACCCTTCGAACAAGGCGTGTCGACAGCGGCTTCGGGTCCGGCACGACTGCCTGTTTCGTCGGAGGGCCCGGCAGGTCACCGGGAAGCGCCTGCATTTTGGCGATCAGATTCGACATTCGCTCGTCCGGCCTTAGCGTGGGCTCCTGAACGTCGGTCGCTTCAGCACGCAGAACGGCGCGCTGAAGCCGTCTTAGGGCCTCGTGCCCGTTGCGGAGATCCGGCTCGAGGTGGCAGCCTTCCGCCCACTCGTTCCAAGCGTTCACGAAGAAAAGCGAGTCCGGAAGTTGAGGGTCACCCAGCGTCAGGCGGGCAGTCTCCTCGCACCAGGCCTCAAAACGCTCGGGTGAGGATCCGACGAAGATGTGCGGGGTGTCCTGCCGTCGAGCTGTGTTGTCCCACGATGGCATCACTCCACGGAATACGGGGTACTCATCCGTCTTGACCCGTATCGCACGTCCCGCGACCTTTTCGTAGTGAACCAGGGTCCCCTGGAACCTCTGATTCAGGTATCCGACTTCGCCACGGTAAATCTCGTCATCCCCGAAGCATTGATGCGGCGGGAACTGCAGCGCGCTGTCGAAACCATGGGGTCGAGGATCTGTCACTCCTAGGTATTGCACGGCGGACAAGTGCAGCCCAGGGAGTCCGTGCTCGAGCGCGAGCTCTCGCCACCTCCCCGCGGTGCCGGCAGGGTTCGGAAAATGATCCACTCGATAAACAATCAGCAGTGGCTTTCCGTCGATCCTGTAGTACCTACTGTCCTTCAGATACGGGAGCAGATCGATGAAGAAGCGATCCTCCCACCCTGGCTCGTAGGATTGCCGCATGAGCGTATGGTTCTCGCGGCCATCCCAGCGGCGGGTCCAGTTCTCGTTTGCCCAACAAATGCAGAACGGGAGCCTGATATTGTCATTGGACAAGACCTGATTCAGAGGCTTCTCAAGCAACCTACGGCCATTGAACCAGTAGTAGTGATACGCGAAACCGGCCAAGCCGTATTGTTCGGCCATCGCCGCCTGAGCCTCTTGCACTTCTGGCAGTCGAAGGTCGTAGTAGCCTAGATCCGCCGGCAGATGTGGTTGATAGTGGCCTTCAAAGTTCTGCACAGCCTTGCCGACATTCCTCCACTCGGTGAACCCCTTTCCCCACCACTCATCGTTCTCCGGAATCGGGTGAAACTGGGGAAGGTAAAAGGCAAACGGCTTGACACGTCTTTTGGGTGCTGTCATGGTGTGAATCGATTCGCGTAGAGACTGGCGCAATGCAGCGCCTGGCGGCTGGAGGCAACGCGCTTCGTCGGTCAATGCAACCGACCATAGCGGGAGCCATGGCGCAGGTGCTTCATTCGGTGCTGGCGCCGCGGTCTGCCCTGGCCTTCCATCGAGTCCAAAGCCAAAGGACCCCTGGAAGCGCTCTGACGAAAGCCTTGACACGTGCCAAGTATCGAAACTTCAAGTTCTCGATCGGCACGGCGAGCTTGTACGCTGCAGCAATAGCCAAATTGACGCGGGCGGTATCGCTCTTCGGTGCGTACCAATCATTGACTCCAGTCCGTCTGATCAGGGCATATCCATGCTCCCGCAGGTAGTCACGCACGGCAAGGTCCTTGCCCCAGGTGTTGTCCTCCACGATCAAGACTGATGGCCGCCACTTGCGAAGAGAGAGTCCCTTCAGGACCGCCAATTCATGGCCCTCCACGTCAATGGAGATGAAGTCTATCCCGGTGGTGATGTCGGCTGATTCGAAGATGCTGTCGAGGGTTTGGGTCTTGACCTTGATTTCTCGCCCGCGAAAACCATGACTACTGATTTGCCGCAGTGCCTCCTCCGCGCTGCCTTCCATGGTCGAAACGGCATGGGCACCGGGTGCCCCTTCAGCCACATAGAGGGTCACCTCGCCTTCTTCGTTGGAAGCGGCGCACTCTATAACTCTTGATCTTCTTTCGGCCCTAAGGCGATGGCAGAGCGCGGGGTTCGGCTCGATCAACAGGCAGTTCCATCCCTTCGCTTCGAAGTAGAGCGTTGTACTGCCCGTTACGCCGTCGTTGGCGCCCACCTCCACACAGCAGCCCGTGGATTTTCCGGAGAACATCCTGTCAAGGAGACGGTCCTCTCCGAACTGCGAGAAATATGCGGAATTGCTTCTAGTAGTTGTCATATCGATGCGGAGAACGGGGGCAATCGAGGTTCTTGAGGTCCATTCATCAGGCGAAAGACGCCGACGCACGCTGCCGCGGCAACGACAATGGCTACCGCACCGGCAAGGAGCGACCAGGGCGGACCAGGATCGTTCATCTCAGTGATCGCGCGAGCGACCGCCAGCGCGGAGCCGGAAAGGACTCCTGGCACGACCACGTCGCGGCCGATCCACGTCCAACGCAGTTCGCGCAGCAAGTGGCGGTGCGTCAGCAGGGTGCCAAGCGAAACGTACAGGATATGAAGCGTAAGCCATGCAATACCGCCCCCGATCGCACCATGACGCGAGGCAAGGTAGATGGTCAAGGGCACCAGAATGATTAACAAGGTGCCGTTGATCTTTATCGGCAAGTCGGTCCGACCGGCAGCGAGTTGTAGTGCGTGCGGAATGTGCATGACACCGTGGATGGCGGACCCCGCTGCCAAGAGTGATACGACAGGGCCGATTGCATTTGCCAGGTTCGAGTTCCCCGTCCAGTAAGCCACCAAGTCAACCGAAAAGAAGACCATGAAGGCGGTGATGGGGAACAAGGTGGTCGTCAGCAGCTGTGTGCTCCGGCGATAGTGCGACGCCAATTCAGCGTATGCGCCTTGAGCGATCAGCGTTGAAAAGCGCGGGTACATGGCATTGAAGAAGGGCATTGCAATCACGTATAGAGCGCCAGCCACGGTGGCTGCAAGCATGTACTGCCCAAACGCCTCGAGCGGCAACAGTCGGCTCAACAAGACCTTGTCCAGTTGCATGAAGATCAGGCCCATCAACCCGATGGCACCAATGCCGACGGAGAAGCGCCAGATTTCACGCAGCAGGCCGAGATCCGGCCAAAGGCGCAGACCTGTCGCGCGGCCTATGACATGCCACGCCGCCTGCTGCATGGCCAGCGTGCCCAACAGGGCTGCACCCGCCTGCCAGGCGAACAGTGCCGGCAGTGTGGGCGAAACAAAGCTCAGCATCAACACGCCACCGATGGACGAGAACGTGGCTGTCAGCGCCGTGACTGCGCTGGACAGGTCCAGTCGCTGCGCACCCATCAGTGCCCCAAGGTAGATGCCGTTGGGCCATCGGCACGCGATTACCAGGCCCAACAGAATCACACTGTGCTCGACGACCTGGCGCGGCATGGCACGCGACTGCAGCCAGTGCTCGGCGATGGCTGGTGCTGCGAACGCAATGCCTGAGGCCATGAACAGCGCCGTCGGCCAATAGATGCAGGCCAGTGTCCGCAGCAGCGGTGCGGCACCAGCCAGGTTTGCCTTCGCAGCCTGCCGCGCCACCTCTCGGTTCAGGGTCGGTGCGATGCCCATGTCCAGCAGTTGAAGCACGGCTTGCAACGTGACCAGAAAGCCGACTAGGCCGTACGCCTCGACGCCCAGGTACCGCAGATAGATCGGCACGACGGCAAACCCCAGCGCCGCCGACCACACGGAACTGAGGAGGCCGGCCGAGACATTGCGGACCAACACAACAGGCTATTCGTGGAAGTCGTTGGTCCTGTAGCCGTGCGTCGACACCAAGTCGTCGCGCTTGGCGGCAGACAGGTCGGCCTGCACCATCTCCCTGACCAGACTCTCGAACGAGATCTTCGGCTCCCAGCCTAGCTTGAGCTTGGCCTTGCTCGCGTCGCCCAGCAAGGTCTCCACCTCGGCAGGCCGGAAGTAGCGCGGATCGACGGCGACGATGCAGCGCCCATCGTTGTCGAAGCCCTTCTCGTCCACACCTCTGCCTTCCCAGCGCAGGGCCAAGCCAAGCTCCTGCGCGACCAGTTCGACAAAATGGCGCACGCTGTACTGCACGCCGGTCGCAATCACGAAGTCGTCTGCGACGGGTTGCTGCAGCATCAGCCATTGCATCTCCACATAGTCCTTCGCGTGACCCCAATCGCGCATGGCATCGAGGTTGCCCAGATAGAGGCAAACCTGCAAGCCGAGCTTGATTCGCGCCAATCCTCGCGTAATCTTTCGAGTCACGAAGTTCTCGCCCCGAACGGGCGACTCGTGATTGAACAGGATGCCGTTGCAGGCATACAGGCCGTAGGCTTCGCGGTAGTTCACCGTGATCCAATAGGCGTACATCTTGGCGACAGCATAGGGCGAACGGGGGTGGAAGGGTGTCAGCTCAGTTTGCGGAACCTCCTGGACCTGGCCATAGAGTTCAGATGTCGACGCCTGATAGAAGCGGGTCTTTTTTTCCAAGCCAAGAATGCGGATCGCCTCCAGCAGCCGCAGCGTACCAAGTGCATCGACGTCCGCCGTGTACTCGGGCACTTCGAACGAGACCGCAACGTGGCTCTGCGCCGCGAGGTTGTAGATCTCGTCCGGTTGCACTTGCTGCACGATTCGGATCAGATTCGACGAGTCCGTCAGGTCACCGTGATGTAAGAAGAAGCGAACATTGGATTCATGCGGATCATGGTAGAGGTGATCAATCCGCGATGTGTTGAACATTGAAGCTCGCCGCTTCAAACCATGGACGATGTATCCCTTTGCCAGCAGAAGTTCGGCCAGATAGGACCCGTCCTGCCCAGTGATCCCGGTTATCAAGGCGACTTTTGACATGGACCCTCTAGTCATGGTGAAAGAAACAATAATGTCGTGCTTGCCGGTAGCCGATCACGAACTTCATTCAGGCCAAGTCGGACGCTTGCGTCCGACCAGGGTGCTCTTGCCCGAAACTGGCACGGTATCCAGCAATCGACCGGTCCTCTCTTGCAGCCCAGTACATGAAGGGCGTCCAAGCGCTGCGACGCTGCCAACCTTGAGCAGCTGCACGCTGGCAGCACGTGGCGGTTGGTCAGGACGCAGTTGTCCTTGGGACATACAGGCGGGTGACCGTGCCGCCATGCACGGTAGCGATGATGCGTGTGTTCCTGTTCATGCTGGGGCAGGCCTCACTTTCCGGTCTCAACCAGTTCGCTCTTCAGGGCGGCGATGGTGTGCTTAAGCTGCTCGAACTCGGCCTCCTTGCGTGACAGGAAGGCCCGCGTCAGGCGCAGCTTCTCGCGCAGGCCCGTGGGTGTCAGCACGTAGGCATAGGCGAGCTTGTTGCCGCTGCGGCGGAAGTTGCCGGCCTTGACCAGGCCCCGGTCGAGCAGCGAATGCAGCACATAGTGCGTCTTGCCCAGGCTCAGGCCGAGTGCTTCGGACAGCTCGCGTTGCGACATCTCGGGCTGCTGCTCCAGCAGGCGCAGCACTGCCAGGCGGGCGGCCTCGGCATCGCCATGCGCGGGCGCATCAGCGCGTCGAGAAGCAGCTTGTTCAATCATTGAACGCGCGATTGTAGGGCATCGCGCGCCCGGCTGCGACTCAGTCGAAAGGTCAGTCGAAAGTGGCTGCGTCGGCAAGCGGCGGTGCCGCGGCGTCCTTCGTGGACAACACGGGCAGACCGTCCAGCGCGGGCCACTCGATGCCGACCGCCGGGTCGTCCCAGCGCACGCTGCGTTCCGCTTCAGGTGTGTAGTAAGCAGTGGTCTTGTAGAGGAAGTCGGCGCTGTCGCTGGTGACCAGGAAACCGTGCGCCATGCCCGGCGGCAGCCACATTTGGCGATGGTTCTGGCCGCTCAGCTCAAGCCCGACCCAGCGGCCGAAACTCGGGCTGTTGCGGCGCAGGTCGACGGCCACGTCGAACACCGAACCTTGCGTCACACGCACCAGCTTGCCCTGCGCGTACGGAGGCAATTGATAGTGCAACCCACGCAGCACCCCTTTGGCCGAGCGCGAATGGTTGTCCTGGACGAAGCGCACTTCGTATCCCAGCGCGGCGTCGAACACCTTCTGGCTGTAGCTTTCGAGGAAGAAGCCGCGCGCGTCGCCGAAGACCCTGGGCTCCAGGATCAGCAGCCCCTCGATGGCCGTGGTCGTGACCTTCATCAAAACACCTGGCTGCCCGCCACCTTCATCAGGTACTGCCCATAGCCGTTCTTCAGCATCGGCCGGGCCAGCGCTTCGATCTGCTCGCGCGTGATCCAGCCCGCACGAAAGGCGATCTCTTCCGGGCACGCCACCTTCAGGCCCTGGCGCTTTTCCAGCGTGGCGATGAACTGCGAGGCCTCCAGCAGGCTGTCGTGCGTGCCGGTGTCGAGCCAGGCATAGCCGCGGCCCATGATCTCCACCTCGAGCTGGGCCTGCGCGAGGTAACGCGCATTGACCTCGGTGATCTCCAACTCGCCGCGCGCCGAAGGCCGGATGCCGGCGGCGATGTCGCAGACCTGCTCATCGTAGAAGTACAGGCCGGTCACCGCGTAGTTGCTCTTCGGCGCGGCGGGTTTTTCTTCGATGCTGAGGGCGCGCTTGCGCTGATCGAAGGCCACCACCCCGTAGCGCTCCGGATCGTGCACGTGGTAGGCGAAGACGGTGGCACCGTGCGTGCGTGTTGTCGCACTTTGCAGCAGGCCCTGGAAGTCGTGCCCGTAGAAGATGTTGTCGCCCAGCACCAGCGCACTGGGGTGGCCGTTGACGAAGGACTTGCCCAGGATGAACGCTTGTGCCAGCCCGTCCGGGCTGGGCTGCACGCAGTAGCTGATGTTCACGCCCCATTGATGCCCATCGCCGAGCAATGCGGTGAAGCGCGGCGTGTCCTGCGGTGTGCTGATCAGCAGGATGTCGCGGATGCCGGCGAGCATCAGCGTCGCAACCGGGTAGTACACCATCGGCTTGTCGTACACCGGCAGCAGCTGCTTACTCAGGGCCAGCGTGGCCGGGTGCAGCCTGGTTCCCGAGCCGCCGGCCAACACGATGCCGCGGCGTTGGGGGGTGTGGCTGTGGCTCATGTTCATGTTCTCAATCGAAGGGGTGTCAGCCCAGCACCTCACGCAGCATGCGGTCCAAGCCGGTGCGCCAATCGGGCAAGTTCAGGCCGAAGGCTTGCTGCAGCTTGTGCGTGTCGAGCCTCGAATTGCGTGGTCGCTGCGCTGGGGTGGGGAAGGCCGATGTGGGCACCGCGGCAATGTCCTGCGGCTTCACGCGCACCGACTGGCCGGCGGCGCGCGCAAATTCAATCACATGGCTGGCGTAGCCGTGCCAGCTGGTGTGCCCGCTCGCCACAGCGTGATAGGTGCCGCCTAGGCCCGGCTGCGCCAGCACGGCGCGCAGCGCATGCGCGGTGATGTCGGCCAGCAGTTCGGCGCCGGTCGGCGCGCCGATCTGGTCATCGATGACGCTCAGGCGGTCACGCTCGGCGGCCAGGCGCAGCATGGTGCGCGCGAAGTTGCCGCCGCGTGCCGCGTAGACCCAGCTGGTACGCAGGATCAGGTGATGGCAGCCGCTGGCGCGCAGGGCCTGCTCGGCTTCGAGCTTGGTGCGCCCGTAGACGCTCAGCGGGCCGGTCGGGGCGTCCTCGGTCCACGGCGCGGTGCCGCTGCCGTCGAACACATAGTCGGTGCTGTAGTGCACCAGCCAGGCGCCGAGTGCCTGCGCTTCGCGTGCCAGCACGGTCGGAGCCTTGGCATTGATGGTGTGCGCAAGTTCCGGCTCGGCCTCGGCCTTGTCGACAGCCGTGTGTGCGGCCGCATTCACGATGACCTGCGGCGCCACGGCGCGCACGGTGGCGGCCAGCGCTTCGGGTTGGGTGAAATCGGCCGCCAGCGGGCCGGGGCTGTCGAAGTCGAGGGCCAATAGGTCACCCAGTGGCGCCAGGGAACGCTGCAGTTCCCAGCCGACCTGGCCGTTCATGCCCAGCAGCAGGATCTTCATGCTCAGTGTCGGCCGAAGGCGGCACGGAGGCGCGCCATCTTCTCGGCGCCGTTAGGGTCGGTGGCCGATTCGCGCCAGAAGTGGCGCGCCAGGATGAACATGCCCAGCAGAAGCAGGCTCAGTAGCGTGGCTGCCACCGCGATAAAAGCGCGCTTGGGCTTGCTCTTGTATTCTGGAGGTACGGCAGGGTCGACGACCTGGATCAGAGCACCTTCGCGGCTTTCGTCCACGCGGGCAATCTCGTACTGCCGCGCGAACAACTCGAACAAAGTCTCACGATACTTGAACTCACGGTACTTCGTCAGGTAGTCAGGTCCGACGTTGGCATCAACGGCATTTTCCAGACGTGCCAGCTGAGTGCGAAGTGCACTTAGCTCAGCAAGCTGCCGTTGCACCTCGGGCGAACTGTCGGCCAGCGAGCCGCGCAACACTTGGGTGCGCACCTCGGCCGCAGTGATCTCGGCCTTCAGGCGCGCGTAACTCTCGGCCGCCGCCTTTGGCTCGGCACGCAAGGCACCGACATTGAAGCCGCTGGCCTGAAGCTCCTGCTGGGCCTTGGCCAACTGGTCGCGCGCGTCCTTCAGCTCTTTCTCGAAGAACGCTCGACGCTGCTGCGCTTCGCTAACCGCCAGCACCGAGGTCATGCGGCGCAACTCCTCGACGTAGGCATTGGCCATCTCGGCGGCGCGTTGCGGGTTCTCGTCATCCACCTCGACGCTGATCAGCCCGTCCTTCTTGCCGACGGCGATGCGCGTGTTCTGCTCCAGTTCACGCCTGGCCTCGAATCGGTACTTCATATCGTAGACTCGTATCAAGTCGAATTGATCGATCAGCCGGTCCTCGGCCGAAACGCTCTGCATCAGCGCGACATACTGATCTGCGGGGCTCTTGATGGCGGCAGCGGCTCCGGCGAGGCCCGCCAAGCTGCCCAGCGATGCCAATGCCGATGCCATGCCGCTTTGCTGCTGCTGGGGCGGGAGAAAGCTTGTCCGGGCGGTGTAAATGGGCGTCATCACGTACGCGATGCCGAAGGCCGCCAAGCCAATGGCCAGCGAGCCCAGGATCCAAAGCTTCCAGTGCTCAACCAGCGGGATGGCCAAGTCGAGCAGGCTGATGGATTCTTCTGCCTCATCCGCGGTGGAACGTTCGCCCTGTGGCTGAAGTTCAGTCATCTTCAGTTCGTCAGCGTAACGAACGCCGCCACCCCAAGCGCGAACTGCGCCAGGATTTGCGTCCAGTCCTTCGCGTACT
This sequence comes from uncultured Pseudomonadota bacterium, assembly GCA_963758955.1. Classification (GTDB taxonomy): domain Bacteria; phylum Pseudomonadota; class Gammaproteobacteria; order Burkholderiales; family Burkholderiaceae_C; genus Rubrivivax. The sequence continues at coordinate 1,103,579 of CAVWXO010000021.1, read as the reverse complement.
GCACGAAGGTGGTCTTGTCGAGTTCCTCGGGCACGAAAAGCGTGTCGCCCGGCAGTGCCGGCAGGCGCTCGAAGCTGCCGCGGATGCCACCGCCCCAACCACTTTCTTGGAGGTTGCTGACCACTGTGCCGTTGGCACGCAGCACGAATGTGCTGCGGGCGTCGGCGCCGCGCGTCGGCCCACCGGCCTGGCGCAGGTAGTCAGCCAGCGTACGGCCGTCCTCGCGCAAATAGCTGCCGGCATTGAAGACGCTCCCAAACACCCCCACGCTGGTGGGCACGGAGGGCACGAACAGACGGTCGCCGTTCTCGAGAACCAGTTTCGGCAAGTCGCGGCTGTCTGGAGGCATTTGCAGTACCACGCGCCCCGTGGGCTTGATGGCGCGCAGCCGCTCGATCAGCCGCGTCGTGGCCGCGCTGCGCCCCGCCTGCGCCGCCGCTTCGTCGGCACTGGTGATGCGCTGTGTGGATGTTGCCAGCGAAATCTCGGTTTCCAGGTTGCGCAGCGCTCGGTCGTAGTTTTCCTGCTGAGCTGCGCGCACGCTCTCTCGTGTGAAATCGGTCCCGAAGACGAACGCACCCGAAGTCAGACCACCAGCCGCCGCCAGCGCGTCGGCGATGGTGCTTTCTGGCGGCATCAGGTAGTCGCCCGGGCGCAACACCTCACCCTCGACCCGCACGCGCTTGTTCTGGCGCTGCTGCGAGGTGACCAGCGTCACGGCATTGAAGGCCAACAGTACGTCGCCGCTGCGCAGTTCGGTGTTGTCCGCCTTGGCCATCTCGATCTGCACCGCGCGCACCGTGGAGCGCTCATCGACGCGTTCCAGCACCATGCGGCTGGTGTCGGCCACGGCTGCGAAGCCGCCGGCCATGCGCAGCGCGTCGGACATGGTCTCGCCGGGCTTGAGTTCGAAGATGGCGGCGCGGTTGACGCTGCCGATGACTCCTACCTGCGGCCCGATCGGGCCGACGTGGATCACGTCGTCGGCCTGCACCAGCGAGTCGGCATTGCGGTTTCCATTGAGCAGCAGGTCGTAGAAGTCCAGCTTCGAGACAGTTTTGGAACCCCGGCGCAACTGGATGTCGCGGAAGCTGCCCGACGCCGAGGGCCCGCCGGCGCGCACCAGCGCATGGGCCATGCCGGACAGCGATGGCACCGTGTATGCACCGGGGCGCGCCACGAATCCGGTCACGAATACGCGCATGCCGCGCAGTTGGCCAAGCGACACGCTGAGCTGGAAGTTCCTGAAGGTCTGCGCGACGCGCAGCCGGATGATCTCCGGCAGGTCGGCATAGCGCACGCCGGAGACCATGATGGTGCCGACGCGCGGCAACGTGATCCGGCCCGACCGGTCAACGAACAGGCGCAACTCGGCATCTACCGAGCCCCAGATGGAGAGCACGATCTCGTCGCCAGGCGAGATCAGGTAGTCGGGTGGCACCAGCGGGCTGAAGTCGACGATGTCGCGGTCCTGCCCGGTCTCGATCATCATTTCAGTGCCAAGGCGGCGGATCGGCAGAAGATCGCCTTTGCGGAACTCCACGGCCGGGAAGGCCAGCTTGTTCACGTAGATCTCGAACTCGCTAGGCTGCGGCAACGCACGTTCGTTGCGCTCGGTGTCGCGCTTCGTGTCCCCGTCCTGACCTCTCGTGGACCGCTTGCTGCGCGAGTCCTGCTTCTGCGATGAGCCATCGCCCGGCTGGCGCAGCTGCCGCGTCTCGAGCGGGTCACTGCCGGTGGCCGTGGAATTGCTGTCGCTGTTGCTGTTGCTGTTGAACGAGTTGTCGCTGGACGAACTGAGACGGGTGTTGTCGCTTTGCCCCTGGGCAAGGCCTGCTGCGGCCAGCAGAAAGGCGAATGCGCCAGCCTGGAGCCAACGCGATGCGAGGTTCAACATGCCTGAGCGTGGCGACTGGGCGCGAGATATTTGCATTCGAGGCAGTCTGTGGGCGATGCCCGGTAGGACTGCGGTGGCCGGGTCACGGTGCAAGCCGGACCCTTGTCCACCGACCGCAGGCGCGCATTCTAGCGGCCCGTATACACACTTCTGCACCGATAGAATTCAAGGGATGCTGATCCTGATCGTGGCATTCGCGGTGTCGCTCGTCATGACATTGATCGCGTTGCGCTCGGCCAAGGCGCATGCCCACCTGTCGCACGACCACGACCTGTCCGGCCCGCAGAAGTTCCACGCGCAGCCGGTGCCGCGCATCGGCGGGCTCGGCATCCTGGCCGGCGCGCTGGCCGGCGCATTGGTGCTTTGGTGGCGCGACGCGCCGTCAGGTGCGCAGGCCTTGCTCTTGTTGGCCTGCGGCATGCCGGCACTGGTGGCTGGGCTGGCCGAAGACCTGACCAAGAACGTCAGCCCGTCGCGTCGCCTGCTTGCCACCGCGATATCGGCGCTGTTGGCCGTGTGGGTGCTGGACGCGGCGATCCGGCGAACCGCCATCCCGGGGCTGGACTGGATTGTTTCCTTCCCGGTCGGCGCTGCGGCCGTGTCGGTGTTTGCAGTGGCCGGCGTGGCCAACTCGATCAACATCATCGACGGCTTCAATGGTCTGGCATCGATGTGCTGCGTGCTGATCCTGCTGTGCCTGGCCTATGTCGGCTTCCAGGTCGACGACCTGTTGGTGGCCTGGCTGGCGCTGTCCGGAGTGGGCGCGCTGCTGGGCTTTTTTGTCTGGAACTTCCCGGCCGGATTGATCTTCCTCGGCGACGGCGGTGCCTATTTCCTGGGCTTCTACATCGCCGAAGTGGCGATCTTGCTGCTCTACCGCAACCCGACGGTGTCGCCGATGTTCCCGCTGCTGCTGTGCATCTACCCGGTGTTTGAGACACTCTTTTCCATCTACCGGCGGCGCTTCCTGCGCGCCATGCCGCCGAGCATGCCCGATGGCATCCACCTGCATTCCCTGATCTATCGCCGCGTCATGCGCTGGGCGGTGGGCAACCGCAGTGCCAAGGCACTGACGCGACGCAATTCGATGACCTCACCCTATCTGTGGCTTCTGTGCATGTTCGCTGCCATCCCTTCGGTGCTGTTCTGGGACAACACCGCGGTGCTCGCGGCGCTGATCGTGGTGTTCGGTGTCAGCTACGTCGCGCTGTATTGGCGCATCGTGCGCTTCAAGTCGCCGCGCTGGCTGGTGTTCCGTCGCTGAGTAGGCAGGCGAGGGTGCATGAGGGATAATCCACGTTGCATGAATCAAGACACCCCAGCCGACACCCCCGCCAGTCCCGAGGCCCCCGCCTCACCGCTGTTCAGTACCCTCCCGCTCGATGCCAAGCTGCTGCGCGCCGTCGCAGACCAGGGCTATGCATCGATGACGCCGATCCAGGCCAAGGCCATCCCCATTGTGCTCGAAGGTCGCGACGTAATGGGCGCCGCGCAGACCGGCACCGGCAAGACCGCCGCGTTTTCCATCCCGCTGCTGCAGAAGATGCTACGCCATGAGAACGCCAGCATGTCGCCTGCGCGGCACCCGGTGCGCGCGCTGGTGCTGGCGCCGACCCGGGAACTGGCCGACCAGGTGGCCGCCAACATCCTGGGTTATGCGCGACACACGAAGCTGCGCACCGCGGTCGTCTTCGGCGGCATCGACATGAAACCGCAGACGCTGCAGCTCAAGGGCGGTGTCGAGATCCTGGTGGCCACGCCCGGGCGACTGCTCGACCACATCGAGGCCAAGAACTGCGTACTCAACCAGGTCGAGTACGTGGTGCTCGACGAGGCCGACCGCATGCTCGATATCGGCTTCCTGCCCGACCTGCAGCGCATCCTGTCGTACCTGCCCAAGCAGCGGCAGACGCTGCTGTTCTCGGCGACCTTCTCGCCCGAGATTCGCCGCCTGTCGCAGAGCTACCTGCAGGAGCCGGTCACGGTGGAGGTGGCGCGCCCCAATGCCACGGCCACCAACGTCGAGCAGCACTTTTACAGCGTGGCCGACGACGACAAGCGCCAGGTGGTGCGACAGATCCTGCGGCAGCGCGAGCTGACCCAGGCGCTGGTGTTCGTGAACTCCAAGCTCGGTGCCGCGCGCCTGGCGCGCTCCTTCGAGCGCGACGGCTTGAGGACCAGCGCGCTGCACGGCGACAAGTCGCAGGACGAGCGGCTCAAGGCGCTGGATGCCTTCAAGCGCGGCGAGGTCGACGTGCTGGTCGCCACTGACGTGGCCGCACGCGGCCTGGACATTGCCGACCTGCCGGCCGTGTTCAACTTCGATGTGCCCTTCAATGCCGAGGACTACGTGCACCGCATCGGCCGTACCGGCCGCGCCGGCGCTTCCGGTCTGGCGGTGACGCTGGTGGCCCGCGACGACCTGCGCCTGGTCGGTGACATCGAAAAGCTCATCAAGAAGAAGATCGAGGTCGAGCCTTTCGAGATGGACGATGAGCGGCCGCGCCGGCCGCCGCGCCGCGTGCAGGATGACGATGCGCCTCGGCCCGCGGCCGAACGCAGTGCCGAACGCCCGGCCTGGCGCCCGCCGGCGCCTCGCAGTGTGGATCCATTCTTCGACAAGCCCTACGAGCCGGCGGCCGACGGCACACCGGCATGGGAAACGGCCAAGAGCGCTGCCGCGCCGGTGGTGCGCAACTTGTCGCCCAACATCCGCAGCAAGAAGAAGACGGCGGCGCTGCTGGGCGGCGGCCCGGGCTAACGCACCCTCAGTCGGCCAGGAACGCAAACACGGCCGGCACCCGGTCTGGCATCTGGGTGGGCCGCCGGCGCCAATCGGCAATCCGGTCGGTGCGCGTCCAGGCCGAGGGCAGACTCAGGCCACAACTGACGGACAGGCGCGTGTCGTCGCCGAGCTGTTCGACGAGGGCCTTCAACAGCGTGACATTGCGGTACGGCGTCTCGATCAGCAGTTGCGTCTGCGCATGGCGTCGGGAGACCGCCTGCAGGTCCTTCAGGCGAGCGTTGCGCTGGCCGGCCTCCTGCGGCAGGTAGCCGACGAAGGCAAAGCTCTGGCCGTTCAGGCCGCTGGCTGCCAGCGCCAGCAGCAACGAGCTGGCGCCGGGCAGTGGCACAACGACGATTTGCAAAGCATGCGCCGCGGCCACCGCCGCCGCCCCGGGGTCGGCCACGGCCGGCAGGCCGGCCTCGGAATTGAGGCCGACATCTGTTCCGGCCAGGGCTGGGGCCAGCAACTCGCGCCACAGACGGTCAGCTGGTGCCAACTGGCCCGTACCGCCGCCCTTGGGCGGGCGCGGCAACTCGCGGATGTCGATGGCCTGCAGCGGCTGCAGCAGCGGCACGACGGCATTCACGCGCTTGAGGAAGGCACGCGTGCTGCGTGCGTCTTCGGCCAGCCAATGGCTCAGGCGTGCCGCGGTCTGAAGTACACCCAGTGGCAGCACCTGCTGGATGTCCACCGGCTCGGCGCCGAGGTCGAGCGCGTTCGGCACCAGCAGCAGCCTTCCGCGGGCCGGCGCATTCATGTCCTGGGATTGCGCAGCGGGTCGATGCCGGCACGGCGAAGGAGTTCACTGGTGCGGATCAGCGGCAGGCCGATCAGTGCGGTCGGGTCGTCGGACTCGATGGCGCTGAGCAGGGCAATGCCCAGCGTCTCGCACTTGGCGCTGCCGGCGCAGTCGTAGGGCTGCTCCGTACGCAGGTAGTGCTCGATTTCGTCGTCGCCCAGTTCGCGGAAGCTGACGGCCACGCTGCACATGGCCGCCTGCTCAAAGCCGCTGGCACGGCAGACGACGGCCACGGCAGTGTGGAACAGCACCTTGCGCCCGCGCATTGAGCGAAGCTGCTGCACAGCACGCTCGTGCGTGTGCGGCTTGCCGAGCGCGTGCCCATTCAGGTCGGCCACCTGATCGGACCCGATGACGATGGCCTCGGGCCGCAGCGCGGCCACGGCGTGCGCCTTGGCCAGAGCCAGCCGCTGGGCCAGCGCCACGGGCGCTTCGCCGCTCAGGGAAGTCTCTTCGACCTCGGGCGACTGCACCTCGAAGGGCAGGCGCAGCCGGTCCAGCAATTCACGCCGATAGCGCGAGGTCGACGCCAGGATCAGTGGGGGGTGGGCGCGCATGCCATGATTGTCCCACCGCGGCCTGCCGCTACACTGTTTCGGACTCGACCGCAGACATGAGTTCCGCCCGCGCCTTCGACCCTCACCGGCTGGACATGGCCGCGTTCGCGCTCGCGGCCGGACAACTCGACGGGCAATGGCCGCTGCAGCGAATGCCCAGGCTGCTGCAGGATGCGTTGCCGTTGCCTGCCGACAGTCCGGCGCAGACAGTGGCTTGGTCGGCAAATGGCAAGCGCAAGGCGGTGACCGGCGGTGAGGCCGAGATCCACCTGCAACTGCGTGCCCGCACCGCACTGCAGCTGACCTGCCAGCGTTGCCTGCAGCCGATGACCGTGGCGCTCGACGTGCGGCCCAGCCTGCGGTTCGTGCACGGCGAGGCGCAGGCCGAGGCGCTGGACGAAGTCAGCGACGAGGACGTGCTGGCATTGGCGCCGTCGCTCGACCTGCTGCCGCTGGTCGAAGACGAACTGATCCTGGCGCTGCCGCTGATACCGCGCCACGAAGTCTGCCCCCAGCCGCTGCCGATGTCGGCCGGCGAGGACGAATTGGCTGCGGACCAGGATGGAGAGCATGCCTTTGCCGGGCTGGCCTCGCTGCTGCGCGTTGGCGGCGGCAAGCCCAGCTGAGGGCAGGGCGCCCAACCGCAGTCACAGTGCTATACTCGCCGGCTTTTTCCGGCACGGCCTTTTTGCCCAGTGCCGAACGCGGGTCTGCCCCGCAGGAGTTCCACCCATGGCTGTCCAGCAGAACAAGAAGTCGCCCTCCAAGCGCGGCATGCACCGCTCGCACAACGCGCTGACGCAACCCGGCACGGCCATCGAGCCGACCACAGGCGAGGTGCACCTGCGCCACCACATCAGCCCGACTGGCTTCTACCGCGGCCGCAAGGTCCTGAAGTCCAAGGCCGACGCCTGAGCGAGCGGCGCCCCGTGGCGCCGTTTGCCCCGTGCCGCTAACAACTGGGCTGCACTCGGCCGCCGTCCGACCCGGGTCAGCGAACTTGCGCGAACGCGCATCTTCACCTAAGGTTCTCCCGCGGCGTACGGATTCGATGCCTCGCCCCATGATCGGGCCTCGCGTCGCCAAGCCGGTTCACCCGTGACACACCCCATCGCACCCGAACCCCTCAGCGCGGTCTGCATTGCCGTGGACTGCATGGGCGGGGATCATGGGCCGAGCGTCACGCTGCCCGCGTGTCGCGCCTTTCTCGACAGTCATCCACAAGCTCAGTTGCTGCTGGTCGGTACGCCCGCAGGTCTGGCTTCGGCGCGCGACTGGCCACGTTGCCGCCTGGTCGAGGCCAGCGAGGTGGTGACGATGGACGATCCGGTCGAAGTCGCCCTGCGCCGCAAGAAGAATTCGTCGATGCGTGTGGCCATCAGCCAGTTGGTAGCCGCCGATGGCGCAGCACCTTTGGCCCAGGCCTGCGTCTCGGCCGGAAACACCGGCGCGCTGATGGCCGTGGCACGCTACATCCTGAAGACGCTGGACGGCATCGACCGGCCGGCGATCGCCACCGTAATGCCCAACCGCGCGGACGGCTACACCACCGTGCTCGACCTGGGCGCCAATGTCGATTGCAGCGCCGAGCACCTGCTGCAGTTTGCCGTGCTCGGCAGCGCGCTGGTGGCGGCGGTCGATGGCAAGGAGGAGCCCACCGTCGGCCTGCTCAACATTGGCGAGGAGGCCATCAAGGGCAGCGACACCATCAAGCGCGCCGCCGAGTTGCTGCGCGCCGCCGCGGCCGAGGGGCAGATCAACTTTCACGGCAACGTCGAAGGCAACGACATCTTCAAGGGCACCACCGACATCGTGGTCTGCGACGGCTTCGTCGGCAACGTGCTGCTGAAGTCGGCCGAGGGTCTGGCGACGATGCTCACCGACTTCATCCGCCAGGAATTCACCCGCGGCGCCTTCAGCAAGCTGGCGGCGCTGGTGGCGCTGCCGGTGCTGCGCCGCTTCAAGCACCGCGTCGACCCACGTCGCTACAACGGTGCTGCGCTGCTGGGGCTGCGCGGGCTGGTCTTCAAGAGCCACGGTTCGGCCGATGCCTTCGCCTTCGAGCAGGCCTTGGGCCGGGCTTATGATGCGGCCCGCAACCGCCTGACCGACCGCGTGCGCGACCGTATTTCGCTGAGCCAGGCCACCCGCGTGGCATCGGGTGGGCCGGCGGTCGATGCCGACGGCACCACCCAAGTCGCATGACGCCCAACTCCCGCCATACCCGTATCGCAGGCACCGGCAGCTACCTGCCGCCGCGCCGCCTGAGCAACGCCGACCTGGTGCGCCAACTGGCCGCGCAAGGCATCGAGACCAGCGACGAATGGATCGTCGAGCGCACCGGCATCCGTGCGCGGCACTTCGTGGACCCCGGTGTCAACGCCAGCGACCTGGCGGTGCATGCCGCGCGCCATGCGTTGGAAGCGGCCGGCGCCGGGGCCGACGAGGTCGACCTGATCATCGTCGCCACCTCGACGCCGGACATGGTGTTCCCGTCGACGGCTGTGATCGTGCAGCGCAAGCTCGGCGTGCACGGCTGTCCGGCCTTCGACGTGCAGGCGGTGTGCTCCGGCTTCGTCTATGCGCTGACCGTGGCCGACGCGATGATCCGCACAGGCGCGGCCAGCACGGCGCTGGTCATCGGCGCCGAAGTGTTCTCGCGCATCCTCGACTTCAACGACCGCGGCACCTGCGTGCTCTTCGGCGATGGCGCCGGTGCCGTGCTGCTGCGTGCCAGCGACACGCCGGGCATTCTGGCCACCGACTTGCATGCCGATGGCCGCCATGTCGACATCCTGTGCGTGCCAGGCACCGTGTCCGGCGGCCAGGTGCTGGGTGACCCGTTGCTCAAGATGGACGGTCAGGCGGTCTTCAAGCTGGCCGTCGGCGTGCTCGAAAGCACGGCACGCACGGTGCTCGAGAAGGCCGGTCGCAGCACCGAGCAGTTGGACTGGCTGATTCCGCACCAGGCCAACATCCGCATCATGCAGGCCACGGCGCGCAAGCTGAAGCTGCCGCTGGACAAGGTGATCGTCACGGTCGATGCCCATGGCAACACCTCGGCCGCCTCGATCCCGCTGGCCCTGGACGTGGCCGTGCGCGACGGCCGCATCCGAGCCGGCCACACCGTGCTGCTGCAAGGCGTCGGTGGCGGCTTCACCTGGGGCTCGGTGCTGCTCGATTTCTAGAACTACAGACTGCGGGGACAGGTTGGGCATGGCTTCATTTGCATTCGTCTTTCCCGGGCAGGGCTCGCAGTCGGTGGGCATGCTCAACGGCTGGGGCGACCACCCGGCGGTGCGCGATACGCTGGCCGAGGCGGCGGCCGCGCTGGGTCAGGATCTCGGTGCGCTGATGCGCGACGGACCGCAGGACGACCTGGACCTGACCACCAACACCCAGCCGGTGATGCTCTGTGCAGGCATTGCGTGCTATCGGGCCTGGCGTGCCGAAGGCGGCGCGGAGCCGGCGGCGGTGGCCGGGCATTCGCTGGGCGAGTACAGCGCGCTGGTGGCGGCAGGGGCGCTGAGCCTGAGCGATGCGCTGAAACTCGTGCGCTTTCGTGCCCAGGCCATGCAGCAGGCCGTGCCGGTGGGCACCGGCGCGATGGCCGCCGTGCTGGCGCTGGAGCCGGCGCAGGTGGCAGAAGGCTGCGCTCGGGCGGCGGCGGAAAGTGGCGAGGTCGTCGAGGCCGCCAACTTCAACGACCCGCGCCAGACGGTCATCTCCGGCTCGGTGGCCGGCGTCGACAAGGCTCGGGAGGTGCTCAAGGCGATGGGCGCCAAGCGCGTGGTCAATCTACCGGTGTCGGCGCCGTTCCATTGTTCGCTGATGCGGCCGGCGGCCCAGGCGTTGCGCCAGCGGCTGGCCGAGGTCGCCTTCGCCGTGCCGCGCATTCCGCTTGTCAACAATGTCGACGTCGCTGTGCAGACCGACGCCGGTGCGATCCGTGATGCGCTGTACCGCCAGGCTTTCGGCCCGGTGCGCTGGGTCGAAGTGGTGCAGTGCCTGCGCGCACGCGGGCTGAGCCACGTGGTCGAATGCGGCCCGGGCAAGGTGCTGGCTGGCATGGTCAAGCGGATCGATGCCGACGCGCTAGTGCTGACGCTGTCCGACCCGGCCTCGCTGGCGGAATGCAAGGAGCAACTGCAGTGAGCGGCGATCCGCATGTCGCGCTGGTGACGGGTGCGTCGCGCGGCATCGGCCGCGCCATTGCTCACACGCTGGCGGCGCAAGGCTACAAGGTGATTGGCACGGCCACCACCGATGCCGGTGCGCTGGCCATCGGCCAGGCGCTGGCCGGCTTTGCAGGCTGCCGCGGCGAGCGCCTGGATGTCAACGACAAGGCCGCTGCCGAAGCCCTGGTCGAGGCCATCGTCAAGGAGCACGGCGGCCTGCAGGTGCTGGTCAACAACGCCGGCATCACCCGCGACCAGCTGGCCCTGCGCATGAAGGACGACGACTGGGCCGCGGTGCTTGACACCAACCTGGGCGCGGTCTTCCGCCTGTGCCGCGCAGTGATGCGCAGCATGATGAAGCAGCGCTACGGTCGCATCATCAACATCACTTCGGTGGTCGGTGCCAGCGGCAACGCCGGCCAGGCCAACTATGCGGCCGCCAAGGCCGGCGTGGCCGGCATGACGCGTGCGCTGGCGCGCGAGCTGGGCAGCCGCAACATCACCGTCAACTGCGTCGCGCCCGGCTTCATCGCCACCGACATGACCGATGCATTGCCCGAGGCACAGAAGGCCGCACTGCAGCAGCAGATTCCGCTGGGTCGGCTGGGCACGCCGGAGGAGATCGCGCATGTGGTGGCTTTCCTGGCGTCGCCGCTGGCGGGCTACATCACCGGGGCCGAACTGCACGTCAACGGCGGCATGTTCATGAACTGACAGGCCCGGTGCGGGGCTGTATTGGAGGGCCCTCATGGGTCGTCGGCGCCGGGCGGGCGCACCGGTAGAATCGCCCGGTTTATCAGAAATCCACTCCTGGAGGAGTCATGAGCGATATCGAAGCGCGTGTCAAGAAGATCATTGCCGAGCAGCTCGGCGTGCCCGAGTCCGACGTCACCAATGCCAAGGCCTTCGTGGCCGACCTGGGCGCCGACTCGCTCGACACCGTGGAACTGGTGATGGCGCTGGAAGATGAATTCGGCATCGAGATTCCGGACGAAGAGGCCGAGAAGATCACCACGGTGCAGCTGGCGATCGACTACGCCACCAGCCACCAGAAGGCCTGACGAGAAAGTCCTCCGATGAGCCGCCGCCGTGTCGTCGTCACCGGGCTCGGGCTGGTCTGCCCGGTGGGCAACAGCGTGGCCGAAGGCTGGGGCAACCTGGTCGCCGGGCGCAGTGGCATCGATACCATCACGCGATTCGAGCCTTCCGCCTTTGCCTGCAGGTTTGCCGGTGAAGTGAAGGGCTTCAATGTCGAGGACTACCTCCCCGGCAAGGAAGCGCGGCACATGGACACCTTCATCCACTACGGCCTGGCCGCGTCGATGCAGGCCGTGAGCGATGCGGGCTTGACCACGGGCGAGGCGCTGAACGAGGAGGCGGCCGAGCGCATCGGCTGCATGGTCGGCTCCGGCATCGGCGGATTGCCGATGATCGAGCACACCGACGGTGAGTATCGCGAGCGCGGTCCTCGTCGCATCTCGCCGTTCTTCGTTCCGGCGTCGATCATCAACATGATCTCCGGCCACCTGGCGATCAAGTACGGCTTCACCGGGCCGAACCTGGCCATCGTCACTGCCTGCACCACGGGGCTGCACTGCATCGGCGAGGCCGGCCGGCTGATCGAGTACGGCGATGCCGACGTGATGGTCGCTGGCGGCGCGGAGTCCACCGTCTCGCCGCTGGGCGTGGGGGGGTTCGCCGCGGCGCGCGCGCTGTCCACGCGCAACGACGATCCGAAGACCGCGTCTCGCCCTTGGGACAAGGACCGCGATGGCTTCGTACTGGGCGAGGGCGCGGGAGTCCTGGTGCTCGAGGAATACGAGCACGCCAAGCGCCGTGGCGCCAAGATCTATGCCGAACTGGCAGGATTCGGCATGGGTGCCGACGCCTTCCACATGACCGCGCCCAACGTCGACGGCCCGAAGCGCTCGATGAAGGCCGCACTGCGCAATGCCGGCGTCAATGCCGACCAGGTGCACTACCTGAACGCGCACGGCACCTCCACACCGCTGGGCGACGTCAACGAGACCAACGCCATCAAGCTCGCCTTCGGCGAGCATGCGAAGAAGATGGTCGTCAATTCCACCAAGTCGATGACCGGTCACCTGCTCGGCGGGGCTGGCGGCATCGAGTCGCTGTTCACCGTGCTGGCGCTGCACCACCAGGTGTCGCCGCCGACCATCAACATCTTCAACCAGGATCCGGAGTGCGACCTGGACTACTGCGCCAACACCGCGCGGGAGATGAAGATCGACGTGGCAGTGAAAAACAACTTCGGCTTCGGCGGCACCAACGGCACGCTGGTCTTCCGCCGCGTCTGACGCTGCCCACCCGCCGCGCATGCGCGTCGCCCCTCCTGTCCAGGCCTTGTCCTGCAGCGCCGGGCCCTGGCGTGCGGTCCAGCTTGCGCTGCACGCCACGAGCGCGGCGGTGGCCGTCGGCTGGGCCGCTGCAATGCTTTGGGAGCCCGGGGCCGGGCCGCTGGCGGCTGGCTTGCTGGCTGGGTTTGTCGCTGCACTGGTTGCGCGATTCGCGCTGCCAGCGCATGCCATGCAGCTGGCCTGGGACGGCAGCGCCTGGCAGCTGTGCCTGCCCGATAGAGAAGTCCGCTCTGGCCAGGTGGCGCTGATGCTCGACCTCGGCTCATGGATGCTGGTGCGCTTCAGTCCGCTGGGCTTAAGGCGACGGGGCACAGTGTGGCTGCCGCTGTCGCGCCGCGACGCGGCCGGCGCCTGGCCGGCACTGCGGGTGGCACTGCACGCGCCGCAGCCCGCCGCATGAACGCGGCGGATTCCGACGCGCAGCTGATCGAGCGCTTCAAGCGTGGCGACCGCCGTGCCTTCGAGATGCTGGTCATCAAGTACCAGCGCCGCATCGAGCGGCTGATCGCCCGCATGGTGCGCGACACCGACCTGGTCGAGGACATTGCCCAGGAGACCTTCATCCGCGCCTATCGGGCACTGCCGCAGTTCCGCGGCGAAAGCGCCTTCTACACCTGGCTATATCGCATCGCGGTGAATTCGGCCAAGAAGGCACTCAGCGACCTGAAGCGCGACCCGGTTATCACCGAGGCAGCTTTCGCGCTGCGTGACGAAGAAGACGAAACTTCCCGGCCGGTGACCGAACTAACTGATGGCGAGACACCCGAATCCTTGCTGGCGAGCAAGGAGATCGCCGCCACCGTGAATGCAGCCATCGAGGCCTTGTCCGAGGATCTGCGCCAGGCGATCACCTTGCGGGAGATTGAAGGTTTGAGCTATGAAGAGATTGCCGAAGCCATGAACTGCCCGATCGGAACCGTGCGCTCGCGCATCTTTCGCGCGCGCGAGGCGATTGCCGAGAAGTTGCGCCCGCACATCGAGGCCAAGGACGGAAAACGCTGGTAAGCCCTGCCGTGGAGTCAAGAATGAACAACGAAGCCCCCGTCGACCTCAACGATCCGCGCTGGCTGCTGTCGGCCATGGCCGATGGCGAGGCCGATGCCGCAGAGTTCGGTCGCGGCTGTACGGCCTGGGCCGGTGCCGACCCGAGCACTCGGCAGGGCTGGCATGCCTACCATCTGATCGGCGACGTGCTGCGCAGCGACGACCTGGCCAGCCCGCCCGGCCACGATCTGGCCTTCCTGCAGAGGTTGAATGCACGCCTGGACGGCGAGCCGGCCGTGCTGGCGCCCGAACCCTTGCCCAGCGCGGCGAAGCGTCGCCCGGTCTGGGTCTTGCCGGCGGCGATGGCCGCGGGGGTCATGGCGTTGGCCACTGTTCTGGTCGTTTCCACCGGCCCGTCGGGCAGCGGGTCAGCGACGCCGACGCTGGCTGCCGCGCCGGCCGCGCCCACCACCGTGGCCGCGCGCGATGCCGTTTCCGCCACGACCGAGGTCGTGCCGGCGGGTGGGCGCGTCGTGCGGGACGCCCAGCTCGACCGCTACCTGCGCGCGCACCGTGACTACGCCACGGCCTTGCCGGGCTCGCTGCCGGGCGGTTCGGGACGTAGCATCGCCACCGTGTCGCTCGAGCGCTGACCGCCGATGCGCGCGCCGGCAACCCACTTCCCCTGGCTGAGGCTGCTTGCACTGTGGGTGGCGCTGGGTGCGCTGCAGATGGCCCACGCCGGCTCGGCTGAAGCTTCGTCCAAGCCGCTGGCGGCCCACGAGGCGCGAAAGTGGTTGGCACGAATCCACACGGCGGCGCACGAGCGCAACTACCAGGGCACGCTGGTGTTCAGTGCCGACGGTGCGCTGTCCAGTGCGCGGGTCGCGCATTTCAGCGAAGGCGCGCAGTCCTACGAGCGGATCGAGGTGCTCGACGGTCGCATGCAGCAAATCTACCGCCACAACGACCGGGTCTTCACGCTGTGGCCGCATTCGCGCGTGGCCGTGGTCGAGGAGCGCGACCCGCGCCAGGCCTCGCTGCGCCCGGTGATCGAGCCGCGTGCCGAGGAGTCCTACGAGGTGCGCGAGCAGGGCACCGAGCATGTCGCAGGGCGGGAGGCGCAGATCCTTCTGCTCAGCCCGCGCGACGCCAACCGCTTCGCGCAGCGCCTGTGGGTCGACAGCCGCAGCGGCCTGATGCTGCGCGCCGACGTGCTCGGTGCTCGCCAGCAGGTGCTGGAATCCAGCGCTTTCTCGCAGGTGGAGATCGACGTCAAGCCGCGGCCGCAGACGGTGCTGCAGCCGATGAAGCACCTCGACGGCTACCGTCAGGTGCGCCCGGCGCCGCAGCCCATCAAGCTGGACAGCGAGGGCTGGGCGCTCGGCTCGCTGGTGCCCGGCTTCCAGCTCAGCAACTGCACCCGCCGGCCGCTCGACCCGGCGGAGGGCGGCACGTCGCAGGCGACCGTGCTGCAGGCGGTGTTCTCGGATGGCCTGACCCATGTGTCGCTGTTCGTCGAACCGATCGACCGTGCGCGCCACACCCGGCCGCTGTTGACGCAGGTGGGTGCCACGAACACGCTGATGCAGCCGCACGGCGACGGCTGGTGGGTCACGGTCATCGGCGACGTGCCGGCGCAGACCCTCAAGCAGTTCCACCAGGCCCTTGAACGGCGGCGCTGAGCCCCACATAACCGATACCGCGTTTCGCCAGGTCTTTCCAGGAGTCTTCATGCGTCCCAGCGTTCTGTTCATTCATGCCGATGCCCGGGCGCGGGCCTTGTTTGTCGGCCTGATACTGTTGACGGCCCTGTGCACATGGCACGTGCCGCTCCGTGCGCAAAGCCTGCCTGACTTCACCGAGTTGGTCGAACGTGTCGGCCCGGCGGTGGTGAACATCCGCACGCTCGAGCGCGGCCGCCAGACTGCGGCCGGCGGCGGCGGCGCCGAGATCGACCCCAACGTCGAAGAGTTCTTCCGCCGCTTCGGCATCCCGCTGCCCGGCAACCCGGGGCAGCGCCGCGGGCCCCGCGGCGGCGACGAGGAGCCGCAGCAGCGCGGCGTGGGCTCTGGCTTCATCCTCAGCGCCGACGGCTTCGTCATGACCAACGCGCATGTGGTCGACGGTGCCGACGAGGTGCTGGTCACGCTGACCGACAAGCGCGAATTCAAGGCACGCATTGTCGGTGCCGACCGGCGCACCGACATCGCCGTGGTCAAGCTCGAAGCGACGGGGCTGCCCTTCGTGAAGATCGGTGACAGCGACCGGCTGAAGGTTGGTGAGTGGGTGGTGGCGATCGGCTCGCCCTTCGGCCTGGAGAACACCGTCACCGCCGGCATCGTCAGCGCCAAGCAGCGCGACACCGGCGACTACCTGCCCTTCATCCAGACCGACGTGGCCATCAACCCCGGCAACTCCGGCGGCCCGCTGCTCAACCTGAAAGGCGAGGTGGTGGGCATCAACTCGCAGATCTTCAGCCGCTCGGGCGGCTACATGGGCATTGCCTTCGCCATTCCCATTGCCGACGCGATGCGGGTGTCGGATCAATTGCGCACCAATGGCCGCGTCATCCGTGGGCGCATCGGCGTGCAGATCGCGCCAGTCACCAAGGAAGTGGCCGAGTCCATCGGCCTGGGCAAGCCCGCCGGCGCGCTGGTGCAGAACGCCGAGGCTGGCGGCCCTGCCGACAAGGCCGGCATCGAGGCCGGCGACATCATCACCAAGGTCGACGGCAAGATGGTCGAGAAGTCCGGCGACCTGCCGCGCATGATCGGCAACGCCAGGCCCGGTACCAAGACCACGCTGCAGGTCTTCCGCCGCGGCAGCACCAAGGACATCACCGTCACCGTGGCCGAATTCGAGGCCGACAAGCCGATGCGCCGTACCAGCGACCCGAGCACGCCGCCTGCGCCGAAGGGTGCGCTGGGCCTGTCGGTGGCTGACCTGAACGATGCACAGAAGCGCGAGATGCGTCTGCGCGGCGGCGTGCGCGTGGAGGCCGTCGACGGCGCCGCGGCACGCGCCGGGTTGCGCGAAGGCGATGTCATCATGTCGATGGACAACACCGAGATCACCGACGTCAAGCAATTCAACCAGCTGGCGCAGAAGGCCGAGAAGGCCAAGGCGGTCAGTGTTCTGGTGCGACGCGGCGAAGCCGTCAACTACCTGGTGATCAAGCCCGGCCGTTGAGCAACCGGCCGACCTGGCCGGATTGGCCGACTGAGCTCAGGGGTGTTTCCGCCATGTGGGAAAGTCAGCTTTTGTGCCTGTCCGGCTTTCGCGACACCGACCGCAGGGTTGGTTAGTGACCTGTCACTTCAAACCGGCCGACCTCAGGATTGCGTCGCGAAAAGACTAGAATCCGTCCAAGGCGGGCGCGCTTTACCGGTTGTCGTGGTGCGACTCTGTGGCTTTTGCGCCAACCGCCAAAGCGCAGCGCGAGTCTGTGGATATCTTGTTGACAAGTTTCCATGTTGGCAGCCTGCAACGGCCTAAAAACAAGCACTGGCGCGGCTTCCCGGCCGGTCCTTTTGACTACAATGAAAGCCCAACAAGCAGTTGCCAAACGTTCTGTTGGAAGGCGCGTCAACCATTCGACGTGCCTTTTTTTTACCTTCAGCACGGCGCTTAGCGCCTTCACGTCGCACCGCGATGTGAGCTTGCGCTGAAACGGCTCTGCCGTTTTGTCTCTCGCACAAGCACCTGCCTCTGCGCACATGGATCACATCCGCAATTTTTCGATCATTGCCCACATCGACCACGGCAAGAGCACGCTCGCCGATCGAATCATCCAGCGCTGCGGGGGACTCAGCGACCGTGAGATGGAAGCGCAGGTGCTCGACTCGATGGACATCGAGCGCGAGCGAGGCATCACGATCAAGGCGCAGACTGCCGCACTCCAGTACACGGCGCGCGACGGCAAGGTCTACAACCTCAACCTGATCGACACGCCGGGTCACGTCGACTTCTCGTATGAAGTCAGCCGCTCGCTGTCGGCCTGCGAAGGCGCGCTGCTGGTGGTCGATGCCAGCCAGGGCGTCGAGGCGCAGACCGTGGCCAACTGCTACACCGCACTCGACCTCGGCGTCGAGGTGGTGCCGGTGCTGAACAAGATGGACTTGCCGCAGTCCGATCCCGAGCGTGCGAAGGAGGAGATCGAGGACGTCATCGGCATCGACGCCACCCACGCCATCCCCTGCTCGGCCAAGACCGGCATGGGTCTGGATGACATCCTGGAAGCCATCATCGAGCGCATGCCGGCGCCGCGCGGCAACCCGGACGGGCCGCCGCGGGCGATGATCATCGACAGCTGGTTCGACAACTACGTGGGCGTCGTCATGCTGGTGCGCGTGGTCGACGGCCAGCTCAGCAAGGGCGAACGCTTCCGCCTGATGGCCACCAACGCGGTCTATGGCATCGAGCAGATGGGCGTGTTCACGCCCAAATCGGTGCCGCGCGAACTGCTGCGCGCCGGCGAGGTGGGCTTCATCATCGCCGGCATCCGCGAGTTGCAGGCGGCCAAGGTGGGCGACACCATCACGCTGGAAAAGAAGCTGCCCAACAACGCCGGACCGGCCACCGAGCCCCTGCCCGGCTTCAAGGAGATCAAGCCGCAGGTCTTCGCCGGGCTGTACCCGACCGAGGCCAGCGAGTACGAACAGCTGCGCGACGCGCTGGAAAAGCTCAAGCTCAACGACTCGTCGCTGCACTACGAGCCCGAGGTCAGCCAGGCGCTGGGCTTCGGCTTCCGCTGCGGCTTTCTCGGCCTGCTGCACATGGAAATCGTCCAGGAGCGGCTGGAGCGCGAGTTCGACCAGGACCTGATCACCACCGCACCCAGCGTCATCTACCAGGTGGAGCTGGGCGACGGTGAGGTCATCGAGATCGAGAACCCGTCGAAGATGCCCGACCAGGGCCGCATCAAGGAGATCCGCGAGCCGATCGTCACCGTGCACCTGTACATGCCGCAGGACTACGTGGGCCCGGTGATGACTCTGGCCAACCTGAAGCGCGGCGTGCAACTGAACATGGCCTACCACGGCCGCCAGGTGCTGCTGACCTACGAGATGCCGCTGGCCGAGATCGTGCTGGACTTCTTCGACAAGCTGAAGAGCGTGTCGCGCGGCTATGCTTCGATGGACTACGAGTTCAAGGAGTACCGCGCCGCCGATGTCGTCAAGGTCGACATCCTGATCAACGGCGACAAGGTCGATGCGCTGTCGATCATCGTGCACCGTGCGCAAAGCCAGTTCCGCGGCCGCGCGGTGGTGGCGAAGATGCGTGAGATCATCCCGCGCCAGATGTACGACGTGGCCATCCAGGCGGCCATCGGTGCCAACATCATCGCCCGCGAGAACATCAAGGCGATGCGCAAGAACGTGCTGGCAAAATGTTACGGGGGTGACATCACGCGCAAGCGCAAGCTGCTCGAAAAGCAGAAGGCCGGCAAGAAGCGGATGAAGCAGATCGGTACCGTCGAGGTGCCGCAGGAAGCCTTTCTGGCCATTCTTCGCGTGGACGACTGATGAGTACGCTGACCGCTTTGCTGTACGGCGCCCTGGGGGTCTATCTGGGCGGCTGGTTCCTGGGCTACTGGACCGGCAACTTCGCGCTGCTGTTGTTCACGCTGACCGTGTTCACCTTCGCCTACTGGCTGGCCGAGCGGCTGCGTTTCAAGCCGGCGCGCGAGGCAGCAGCCCAGGCGCTGGAAAGCCAGGACGCGGCGCGTCGCGCCGGCCTGGCCAAGTTGGGCATCGACAAGGTCGACGGCGATGTCGAGCAGGCCAAGCGCAAGCTGCTGGCACAGCCCTGGTGGCTGGACTGGACGGCCGGCCTCTTCCCGGTGATCCTGATCGTCTTCCTGCTGCGCTCGTTCCTGTTCGAGCCATTCAAGATCCCGTCGGGCTCGATGGTGCCTACGCTGCTGGTCGGCGACCTGATTCTCGTGAACAAGTACCACTATGGCGTTCGCCTGCCGGTGCTGAACAAGAAGATCATTGCCAACAACGACCCGAAGCGTGGCGACGTGATGGTCTTCCGCTACCCGGTGGATCCGCGGGTGGACTACATCAAGCGCGTGGTCGGGATTCCGGGCGACGAGGTGGCCTACCTGAACCAGAAGCTCACCATCAACGGCCAGCTGGTGCCCACCAAGGCCCTGGGTGAGTTCTACGACGAGGACAGCATGCGCTACGTGCCGATGTTCAGCGAGCTGCTGGGCACGGTAGAACACCGCATATTGGTCGATCCGAAGCGCCCGGCCTACTTCGGAGGTGACCAAAAGAGCTTTCCCATGCATGAAAACTGCCGATATCAGCCCGAGGGCGTGGTCTGCAAGGTGCCGCCGGGTCACTATTTCATGATGGGCGACAACCGCGACAACTCGCAGGATTCACGGTTCTGGGGCTTCGTGCCCGACGAGAACATCGTCGGCAGGGCCTTCTTCGTGTGGATGAACTTCGGCAACCTGGGACGCATCGGAGCCTTCAACTGATGCGTGTGCGGCTTGCCGGCGAGAGGTGCAGATGAACCATAGGACGACCCCGTCGAGTCGCCGCGGCCAGCGCGGCATGAGCCTGATCGGCCTGCTGGCCTGGGCCATCATCATCGGCTTCATCGGCTACGTGGCGGTGCGCGTGCTGCCCACCGTGAACGAATTCCTCACCGTGCAGCGAGCGGTCGACCGCGTGGCGGCCGAATCGCCGCCCACCGTGGGAGAGGTGCGCAAGGCCTTCGACAAGCAGAAGGACATCGAGTACGCGATCACCAGCATCTCCGGCAAGGACCTCGAGGTCACCAAGGAGAATGAAAAGCTGGTCATCCGCTTCGCCTACGACAAGGAAATCCCGCTGGTCGAACCGGTGTACCTGTTGTTGAAGTACAAAGGGCGTTCCAAATAGGCTGGAACATGACCGAACCGTCGCTGGACGCCCTGCAACAACGCCTGGGCCATGTGTTTGCTCAACCCGCGCTGCTGACGCGCGCGCTGACGCACCGCAGCTACGGCATCGCGCACAACGAGCGGCTCGAGTTCCTGGGCGATGCCGTGCTCAACATGGCCGTGTCGGCCCTGTTGTACCAGCGCTTTTCCGGCTCCGACGAGGGCGATCTCACGCGCGTGCGCGCGCATCTGGTGCGCGAGGAAAGCCTGCACCGCGCCGCGCTGGCGCTGGGCCTGCCGCAGGTGCTGCGCCTGTCCGACGGCGAAACCCGCGGGGGCGGGGCGCAGCGCGCATCGATCCTGGCCGATGCGCTGGAGGCGCTGATCGGCGCGGCCTTCCTCGACGGCGGCTTCGACGCCGGCCAGCAGGTGGTGCGCCGCCTGTTCGGCGAACTGATCGACGGTACCGAGATCGACAGCTGGAGCAAGGACGCCAAGACCGAACTGCAGGAGTGGCTGCAGGCGCGGCGTCTGACGGTGCCGTCCTACCGCATCGTGGCCACGCGCGGCCAGGCCCATGCGCAGACCTTCGAGGTGGAGTGTCAGGTCGCGCCGCTGGGCCTGAGCGAGCGCGGCGAAGGCCGCTCGCGTCGCACCGCCGAGCAGCAGGCCGCACGCCGCATGCTCGAGGTCCTGAAGGCCAGCGACCGGCCTGGCAGTCCCCTGCGATCGTGACTCCCCCCCGCAGCGCCCCCGGCGCTATCCCCCAGGAGGACGCCGCCGGCGGGCCGGCTTCAGCCGATCCGCGGCGGCCGCTCGAAGCTGACTCGACGGCTGCCCGACGCTGCGGCCTGGTGGCCATCGTCGGCCGGCCGAACGTCGGCAAGTCGACGCTGCTGAACGCGCTGGTCGGGCAGAAGATCAGCATCACTTCGCGCAAGGCGCAGACCACGCGCCACCGCATCACCGGCATCCGCACGGTGGGCCCGACGCAGTTCGTCTTCGTCGACACGCCCGGCTTCCAGATGAAGCACGGCACCGCGCTGCACCGCACGCTCAATCGGACGGTGCTGTCCTCGCTGTCCGAAGTGGACGTGGTGCTGTTCGTGGTCGAGGCAGGGCGCTTCGGACTGGACGATGCCAAGGTGCTGGCGCTGCTGCCGCCGGGCAAGCCGGCGCTGCTGATTGCCAACAAGCTCGATGCCGTCAAGCGCCGCAACGACGTGCTGCCCTGGCTGAAGAGCATGCAGGAACGCCATGCCTTCGCCGAGTTCGTGCCGATGTCGGCGCAAAAGGATGCGGACGTGCAGCGCCTGTTCGACATCCTGGCGCCGTACCTGCCCGAAGGCGAATGGCTGCACGAGGAAGACGCGCTCACCGACCGCAGCGACCGCTTCCTGGCCGGCGAGATCGTGCGCGAGAAGCTGTTCCGCCTCACCGGCGACGAGCTGCCCTACAGCTGCACGGTGCAGATCGACAAGTTCGAGGAAGAAGGCAACCTCCGACGCATCGCCGCCACCATCATCGTCGAGCGCGATGCGCACAAGGGCATGGTCGTGGGGCAGGGCGGCGAGCGGCTCAAGCGCATCGGCAGCGAAGCACGCCAGGAGCTGGAGCACCTGCTGGGCGCCAAGGTCTTCCTGGAACTGTGGGTCAAGGTGCGCTCGGGCTGGGCCGACGACGAAGCGCACCTGCGCAGCTTCGGCTACGAATGACCCTGCGGCGCGGCGCCTCGGGGCCGCTGCAGGCCTACGTGCTGCACCAGTACGACTGGAGCGAGTCCAGCCTGATCCTCGACCTGTTCACGCGCGAGCGTGGCCGGCTGGCCGTGGCGGCCAAGGGCGCGAAACGCCCCTATTCGCAACTGCGCGGCGTGCTGCTGCCATTCCAGCGCCTGGGCGTCAGTCTGGGCCGCGGCAGCGACGATGCCAACGCCGAGGTGCACACGTTGCGGGCCGCGGAATGGGCCGGCGGCGCGCCCATGCCCAGCGGCGGGGCGTTGTTCTCGGGCTTCTATCTCAATGAGCTGCTGCTGCGCCTGCTGGCACGCCAGGACCCGCACGCCGCGCTGTTCGACGCCTATGCGCAGGTCTTGCCGGTGCTGGCGGGCGCGGACGACGCGCAGTCGCAGGCGGCGCTGCGGGCCTTCGAGCTGATCCTGCTGCGCGAGGTCGGCCTGCTGCCCGAGCTGAGCACGGTCACGCAGACACTGCAGGTGCTGCGCGCCGACATGGCCTATGCGCTGCGGCCCGATGCCGGCATCGCGCCGGCCGCGGCCGACGAACCGGCGCTTGCGG
Source organism: uncultured Pseudomonadota bacterium (assembly GCA_963758955.1). Classification (GTDB taxonomy): domain Bacteria; phylum Pseudomonadota; class Gammaproteobacteria; order Burkholderiales; family Burkholderiaceae_C; genus Rubrivivax. Next base: position 1,080,815 of record CAVWXO010000021.1, on the reverse strand, counting down.
GCGCGCGCTGGGTGGCACTACAGGCCGCGCTGGACCACGGCAGTGTCGATGCCCTGCGCGCCGAATGCGCGCTGTCGCTGCCGGCGCTGCGCGGCGGCTTGCGCACGCTGCTTCAATATCATCTGGGTTCGCCCATACTGCGCACCCGCCAGGTGATGGCCGACATGCGCAAACTCCTCGACACCTGAAGCCCCAGCCGATGAACCCTCTCGTTGCTCCCGAAGCCGGCGCCAGTCGCCATGGCGCACGCACCGCGCTGTCGGTCAACGTCAACCGCGTCGCGCTGCTGCGCAACACCCGCCCATTGGACATTCCCAACGTGGTGCACATCGCCACGCTGGCGCTCCAGGCGGGCGCCGACGGCATCACCGTGCACCCGCGGCCCGACGAGCGCCACATCCGGCCGCAGGACGTGCACGAGCTGCACGCGCTGGTGCAGCGCTGGCCGCAGGCCGAATACAACATCGAAGGCAACCCTTTCCACAACCTGATGCCGCTGGTGCGCGCGCTGCGCCCGCAGCAATGCACGCTGGTGCCGGACGCGGCCGAGCAGGCCACCTCCGACCATGGCTGGGACCTGGATGCCGATGGCGCGCGGCTGCGCCCGCTGATCACCGAGCTGAAGCAGCTGGGTGTGCGGATCAGCCTGTTCATGGACCCGCTGCCCGAAGCCATGCGCAAGGCGCGCGATCTGGGCGCCGACCGCGTGGAGCTCTATACCGAAAGCTATGCCCGTGCCCATTGCACGCCGGCACAGTCCGAGCGGCTGGCCGTGTACGCGCGTGCCGCCGAAGCCGCGCTGGCCGCCGGGCTGGAGCTGAACGCCGGGCACGACCTGAATCGCGACAACCTGGGTGACTTTCTGCGCGCCGTGCCCGGCGTGCAGGAGGTGTCGATCGGCCACGCGCTGGTTGGCGACGCGCTGGAGTTCGGCATGGCCGAAACGGTGCGCCTCTATCAGCGCTGCATCCGCCTGGCCCAGGCTCCGGACGGCGCGGCCGAATGATCTACGGCATCGGCACCGACATCATCGACATCCGCCGTATCCAGGCCACGCTGGCGCGGCGCGGCGAACGCTTCGCCGAGAAGGTGCTGGGCGAACACGAGCTGGCGGCGTACCGCTCGCGCAGTGCGCGCGTGCCGCAGCGCGGCCTGAGCTACCTGGCCACCCGCTTCTCGGCCAAGGAAGCCTTCTCCAAGGCCATCGGACTGGGCATGCGCATGCCGATGACCTGGCGCGCCTGCGAGGTGGTCAAGGCGCCCAGCGGCAAGCCCGAGATCCGCTTGCACGGCGCGCTGGCCGACTGGTTCGCGGCACGGCGCCTGGTGGCCCATGTCAGCGTCAGCGACGAAAGCGACTATGCCGCGGCCTTCGTGGTCGTGGAAACCCAGGAGACGCCCCGATGACCTCCCATGCCCCGGTCGTGCTCGACATCGCCGGCCCCACGCTGAGCCGCGACGCCCGGCGCCGCCTCAAGCACCCGCTGACCGGCGGCCTGATCCTGTTCGCGCGCCATTGGGTCGACCGTCGCCAGCTGGTCGAACTGACCACCGCGCTGAAGCGCGAGCGGCCCGATCTGCTGATCTGCGTGGACCATGAAGGCGGCCGCGTGCAGCGCTTCCGCACCGACGGCTTCACCCACCTGCCTCCGATGCGCAGCCTGGGCGAGCTGTGGATGAAGGATCCGCTGGCCGCGGTCGATGCCGCCACCGCCTGCGGCTATGTGCTGGGCGCCGAGCTGCGCGCCTGCGGCGTCGATCTCAGCTTCACCCCGGTCCTCGACCTGGACCATGGCCGCAGCGGCGTCATCGGCGACCGCGCCTTCCACCGCGACGCGCGCGTCGTCACGCTGCTGGCCAAGAGCCTGATGCACGGCCTGCTGCTGGCCGGCATGGGCAACTGCGGCAAGCACTTCCCCGGCCATGGCTATGCCAAGGCCGACAGCCACGTGGCGGCGCCGCTGGACACGCGCTCGCTCAAGGCCATCCTGGCCGACGACGCGCTGCCCTATGCCGGCCTGAGCACCTGCCTCGGTGCGGTGATGCCGGCGCACGTGGTCTACCCGAAGGTCGACCACCGTCCGGCCGGCTTCTCGCCGCGCTGGCTGAAGGACATCCTGCGAGGCCAGCTCGGCTTCACCGGCGCCATCTTCAGCGACGACCTGAGCATGGAAGGCGCGCGGCATCTCGACGGCGGGCAGCTGGGTTATGCCGAAGCCGCGGCGCTGGCACTGGATGCCGGCTGCGACCTGGTGCTGCTTTGCAACCAGAGCAGCGGCGCTGGCGAGGCCGTCGACGAACTGCTGGCGGGCCTGCAGCAGCAGGCCGAGGCCGGCCATTGGCAGAGCGATCCGGACAGCGAGGCACGCCGTCTGGCGCTGCTGCCGCAGACCGCGCCGCTGACCTGGGACGAGCTGATGCATCAGCCGGCCTACCAGCGCGCGCTGGAGCGCCTGCCCTAGAGGCAGGCGCGTCCCAGCGGCGGGCTCAGGCCGCCGGCGGTTGCTGCTGCTGCTCGAAGGGCAGTTTCAGCTGCGACAGGTCCTTGCGCGTTTCCACCAGCACCAGCGGGCCGTCGTCGATGACCACGCGCGGCCGCGGCGTGCGCGGCACGTGCACCGGCTTGGGCTCGTTGGCCATCGCCTGCTGCACGACCAGGATGCGCTCGGCGTCCGAGTTCACCCACTCCAGGCCGGCCGATGCGGCCAAGGCACGCAGGTCGTCCATCGGCAGGGCGAAAGGCTCGACCACGGCGGGTGCCGCAGGCGGGGGGCTGGCAGCCACTACGGGCGCGACGGGTGCTGAGGGTGCGATCGGTGCTTCGACCGCAACAGTCTCGACCGGCACCGCCTCCGCCACGACCTCGGCTTCCCGCGGCTGCGAAACGAACTCTTCGCCAGCCTCGGCCGTGGCTTCGGCAGGACGCTCGCCGCCTTCGGCTTCGCGCCCCTCGCGACCGTCGCGGCGGTTGCGACCACGTCCGCGGCGGCGTCCGCCTTCACGTTCGCCGCGCGCCGCGCCGGACTCTTCGCCCGGCAGCGTGTCCACCGCCATCGGCTCGCGCTCGGTGTCGGCTGCATCGGTCAGGCCGACAGCCTGTTCCGGCGCCAGAGCGTCGGCGTCCAGCGGCGCGTCGCCGTTCACCGGCGCGTCGGCACGGGCCTCGTCACGGTCACGACCGCCGCGTCCGCCACGACGGCGGCGGCGCTGGCCTTCGCGTTCGCCCTCGGGCGCCGCCCCTTCGGCAGGCACCGAATCGGCGAAGCCACGCGCTTGTGGTGTCGCCTCGCCGGTCGGCGCGGTGCTGTCGCGCTCGCCGCGGCCGCCACGTCGGCCTTCACCGCGCTCGCCGCGTTCACCGCGCGGGGCGCGGCCGGCGTTGTCGGCATTCGTCGCCGGGCTGGCCATGCCTTCCGGCGCCTGCTCGGCTGCGGCCTCGCGGTTCGTCCGCTGGCCCTCGCGCGGCGGGCGGCCTTCACGCGCTTCCCGGCCCTCACGCCCTTCTCGTCCTTCACCCCGTCCGCCGCGGCCTTCGGCCGAGCGGCCGTCGCGGCCACCGCGCCCGCCGCGGCCGCCACGTTCACCGCGCTCGCCACGTTCACCACGCCGGCCGTCGGGCCGGGCTTCGCGGGTGTCGGTGGGCACCGGGGCGGCGGCCTTCACCGGCTGCGCCACCGGTGCGGGTGCCGGGCTGCTGCCACCGAAGATCTTCTTCACCCAGCCGAAGAAGCCGCTGCCTGCGGCCGGCTCGGGTGCGGCCACCGGCGCTTGCACGTAGGCCACGGGCGCCGGGGCCACCGGGGACACCGGGGCGGCGACCGGCGGGGCCGGCGGCGGCGGCGCCGGCTGGTCGGGCAGGACGCCCTTGATCACCGGTTCCTGCTTGGGTTTGAGCGACTTCTCGCGGCGCGTGATGCCGACCTCGTCGCTCGGCTCCTCGATCATCGTGTAGCTGGCCTGCAGGCCTTCCAGGCGCGGGTCGTCCTGGCGCAGCCGCTCCAGCTTGTAGTTGGGCGTGTCCAGGTGCTTGTTCGGAACCAGCAGCACGGTGACGCGCTGCTTGAGTTCGATCTTGGTGATCTCGGTGCGTTTCTCGTTGAGCAGGAAGCTGGTCACCTCCACCGGCACCTGTACGTGCACGGCGGCGGTGTTGTCCTTCATCGCCTCCTCCTGCACCATGCGCAGGATCTGCAGCGCCGAGCTCTCGGTGTCGCGGATATGGCCGGTGCCGTTGCAGCGCGGGCAGGTGATGTGGCTGCCTTCGCTCAGCGCCGGGCGCAGGCGCTGACGGCTCAGCTCGAGCAGGCCGAACTTGCTGATGCTGCTGAACTGCACGCGTGCACGGTCAGAGCGCAGTGCGTCGCGCAGCCGGGTTTCCACCTCGCGGCGGTTCTTCGACTCGTCCATGTCGATGAAGTCGACGACGATCAGCCCGCCCAGGTCGCGCAGCCGCATCTGGCGCGCGATTTCGTCGGCGGCTTCCAGGTTGGTGCGCGTGGCGGTCTCCTCGATGTCGCTGCCGCGCGTGCTGCGCGCGGAGTTCACGTCCACCGACACCAATGCTTCGGTGTGGTCGATGACGATCGCGCCGCCCGAGGGCAGGTTCACCGTGCGGGTGAACGCGGTCTCTATCTGATGCTCGATCTGGAAGCGGCTGAACAGCGGCGCATCGTCGCGGTAGCGCTTGACCCGCGAGGCCGATTCCGGCATCACGTGGTTCATGAACTGCTGCGCCTGGTCGTAGATGTCGTCGGTGTCGATCAGGATCTCGCCGATGTCCGCGGTGAAGTAGTCGCGGATGGCGCGAATGACCAGGCTCGATTCCTGGTAGATCAGGAACGCGCCCTTGCCCGCCTTGGCCGCGCCGTCGATGGCGCTCCACAGCTTGAGCATGTAGTTCAGGTCCCACTGCAGCTCGGGCGCGCTGCGGCCGATGCCGGCGGTGCGCGCGATCAGGCTCATGCCCTTCGGGTAGTCGAGCTGGTCGAGGTTCTCCTTCAGCTCTTCGCGGTCCTCGCCTTCGATGCGCCGGCTGACGCCGCCGCCGCGCGGGTTGTTGGGCATCAGCACCAGGTAGCGGCCGGCCAGGCTGACGAAGGTGGTCAGCGCGGCCCCCTTGTTGCCGCGCTCTTCCTTTTCCACCTGCACCAGCAGCGAATCGCCGTCCTTGATGGCGTCCTGGATGCGCGCATTGCGCACGTCCACGCCTTCGCGGAAGTAGTTCTTGGAAATTTCCTTGAAGGGCAGGAAACCATGGCGATCTTCGCCGTAGTCGACGAAGCAGGCTTCGAGCGAGGGCTCGACCCGCGTGACGACCGCCTTGTAGATGTTGCCCTTGCGCTGCTCGCGGCCTTCGATCTCGTTCTCGAAGTCCACCAGCTTCTGGCCGTCGACGATCGCCAAGCGCCGTTCTTCCGGCTGCGTGGCATTGATCAGCATGCGTTTCATTCCGTCTCCTCTCAACGTGCCGCCGTCGGGCCTGGCCCACGACGGCACAGCGTCAACGGGCTGCACGCCTTGCGGCGCGCAGCCCAAACGATGCAGGAGAAACGCTGGCGGAACCCTTGGCTCGAATCGCCCTGGACTGCGTGGCTGGCGGCCCGGCGGGCCTTCGACCTCGGCAGCGTTGGCGCGTGCGTGTCAGCGCAGTGCTTGCGTGTCGTGCAGTGTCGACCCGGGGCGCCGCATCGTAAGCGGCGGCCATGCTGCGACGCAGGCTGCGGCGGCTTGGCGACGCGAGCAATGGTCAGGCATGGGAGCGGGGGACGGTGGACAACATGCGTCGTGGCGTCGCTGGACGCGAAGGGCAAGGCCGGGTTTCGGACCGTCTTGCCCCTGGAATCTTTCGGGTGCCCCTCAAGGCTGGGTTCTTGTTGCGTGTCTCTTGTGCCGCTGGCCATCGGCCGCCGGGTCACTTGGGGACCACGGCCCACCGCGGGCACATCGGCATTGCATCACCTGCACATGGCCCGCCTCGCGGCCCATGCGGCCTCACCCTCGACCCTGGGATGCGCCGGGTAAACTCCGGCAAATCAAGCACTTACGGGTCAATCGTGGACCGGCGCATTATAGGGGGCAAAGGCCGATCGGGTGCTCGCCATGCCTTGCCCGCGCCTCGGCCTGCGGCCGCAACGGCCGTGAAGACGGTCACGCCGGCGGCGCCGCAGGTGCAGCACCTGACGGTCGACGAATCGTCGGCCGGCCAGCGACTGGACAACTACCTGATGCGCTGCCTGAAGGGCGTGCCCAAGACCCATGTCTACCGGGTCATCCGTTCCGGCGAGGTGCGCGTCAACAAGGGCCGCGCCGCCGCCGACACGCGGGTCCAGGCCGGCGACGACGTGCGCGTGCCGCCGGTGCGCGTGGCCGAGCGGCCTGCCGCGGCGGCCGTGCCGGCGCGCGAATTCAACGTGCTGTTCGAGGACGAGTGGCTGCTGGCCATCGACAAGCCGGCCGGCGTGGCGGTGCACGGCGGCAGTGGCGTCAGCTTCGGCGTCATCGAGCAGCTGCGCCGCGCCCGGCCCGAGGCCAAGTTCCTGGAACTGGTGCACCGGCTCGACCGCGAGACTTCCGGGGTGTTGCTGTTGGCCAAGAAACGCAGCGCGCTGACGGCGCTGCAGGACCAGTTCCGCGCCCGCGACACCGGCAAGACCTATGTGACGCTGGTGCGCGGCGAGTGGCCGGCGTCGCTGAAAGTCATCGACGTGCCGCTGCACAAGTACCTGAAGCCCGACGGCGAACGCCGCGTGCGCACCAGCACGGCCGACGACGCGCAGGCCAAGCGCTCGATCACACTGGTCAAGGTGGTGCAGCGATTTGCCGGCTTCACGCTGCTGGACGTGAGCATCAAGACCGGGCGCACGCACCAAATCCGCGTGCACCTGGCGCACTCGGGCCATGCGATCGTCGGTGACGACAAGTACGGCGACTTCGAGTTCAACAAGTCGCTGGCCCGCGGCACGGCGCTGCCGGATGCCCGCTTCGACGGCATGTTCCTGCACGCACGGCGGCTGGCCTTCGAGCACCCGGCAAGCGCCGAACGGCTGGAAGTCCTCGCGCCCTTGCCGACCCCCTGCCAGGCGCTGCTGCAGGAGCTTGAGCGACACTCGCTGCCATGAAACGCCAGCGCCGCTTCGACCTCATCGCCTTCGACTGGGACGGCACGCTGTTCGACTCCACCGGGTTGATCGTGCGCTGCATCCAGGCGGCCTGCCGCGACCTCGGCATGCCCGAGCCCAGCGACGTGCAGGCGGCCTATGTCATCGGCCTGGGACTGATGGACGCGCTGCGCCATGCCGTGCCCGACCTGCCGGTGGAACGCTACCCTGAACTGGGCCGCCGCTATCGCCACCACTACATGGCGCGCCAGCACGAGATCGTGCTCTTCGACGGCACGCGCGAGATGCTGGCGACACTGAAGGCGCACAACCACTGGCTGGCGGTGGCCACGGGCAAGAGCCGCCTGGGCCTGAACGAGGCACTGGACGCTGCACAGCTGCGCGAATTCTTCGACAGCACGCGCACCGCCGACGAAACCGCCTCCAAGCCCGACCCGCTGATGCTGCTGGAGCTGATGCGCGAGCTGGGCGCGGAACCGGCGCGCACGCTGATGATCGGCGACACCACGCACGACCTGCAGCTGGCCGCCAATGCCGGCGTGGCCTGCGTGGGCGTCAGCTACGGCGCGCATCCGCATGCCGAGTTCGAGCGCTTCGGACCACTGTTCGTCGCCCACTCCACTGGCGAACTGCACGGGTGGCTGCATGAACACGCCTGAGCCGCGCGCCGACGCGGAACACCTGTGCGCGTCGGCGCAGCTGGCCGAGCGCGGCCAGGCGCTGGTCTTCGACGTGCTGGAGTACGGCCAGCCGATGCGCGCCTTTGCCCTGCGCTTCGAGGGTCAGGTGGTGGCCTACCTCAACCGCTGCCTGCACGTGCCCACCGAGATGGACTGGCAGCCCGGCGAGTTCCTGGACAGCGACAAGCGCTTCATCCTGTGCTCGACGCATGGCGCTGCCTACGAGCCGATCGGTGGACGCTGTGTCGGCGGACCGTGCGGGCGTGGGCGGCTGACGGCGGTGCAGGTGGAGGAACGCGACGGTCAGGTGTATTGGTATCCTTCCCGCGACATCCGGCCGCTGCAGTTTTGAGGGGAGAGAAGATCACATGAACACACAGGACGAGGGCGCGGCGCCGCCGCCCGCGGCCAGGCCGCAGATCTCGACGCGGCTGGAAAGCACGCTCGAAATGGCCGCCCGCGAACTGCTGCGCGACCGGCGCAGCGAGCGTCGCTGGCGCATCTTCTTCCGCTTTCTGTGGCTGGCCCTGGCCCTGGCCATCGCCTGGGGCTTGTTCTCCCAGCGCATGGCGATGAACGCGCCCAGCGGCCCGCACACCGCGCTGGTCGACCTGCGCGGCGAGATCGACAGCGATTCCGAAGCCAATGCCGAGGCGCTGGTGGCGGCGCTGACCACCGCCTTCGAGGACACCGGTGCGCAGGCCGTGGTGCTGCGCATCAACTCGCCCGGCGGCAGCCCGGTGCAGGCCGGCATCGTCAACGACGAGATCCAGCGGCTGAAGGCCCTCCACAAGAAGAAGATCTATGCCGTGGTCGAAGAGGTCTGCGCCTCCGGCGCGTACTACATCGCGGTGGCGGCCGACGACATCTATGTCGACAAGGCCAGCCTGGTGGGTTCGATCGGCGTGCTGATGGACGGTTTCGGCTTTGTCGGCCTGATGGACAAGCTGGGCATCGAGCGGCGCTTGCTCACTGCCGGAGAGAACAAGGGCATGCTCGACCCGTTCTCGCCGCAAGACGAGAAGCAGCGCGCCTATGCCAAGGTGATGATCGACCAAGTGCACCAGCAGTTCATCAAGGTGGTGCGCGACGGTCGCGGCCAGCGCCTGAAGGAAACCCCCGAGACCTTCTCGGGCCTGTTCTGGAACGGCGAGGAAGCCGTCAAGTCTGGCCTGGCCGACCACTTCGGCAGCCTGGACTACGTGGCACGCGAGGTGATCAAGGCGCCCGAAGTCATCGACTACACGCCGAAGGAGAACGTTGCCGAGCGCCTGGTCAAGCGCTTCGGCGCGTCGATCGGTGCCGGCGCGATGAAGGCGCTGCACGCCGGCACCGGGCTGCGCTGAGCGCGCCCGGCGCTGCCGCTCAGACCGGCGGGATGCGCAACATCTGCCCCGGGTAGATCTTGTCCGGGTGCGTCAGCATCGGCTTGTTGGCCTCGAAGATGACGGGGTACTTGTTGGCGTCGCCGTAGAACTGTTTGGCGATCTTCGACAGATTGTCGCCCGACACCACCACGTGCCACTGCGCCTCGGGCGCCGGTTCCTTCACCACCAGCAGGTCGTTGACGGCCGACACACCCGCCACGTTGCCGCAACACAGCAGCACCTTCTCCTTCGTCGCCTGGTCGGGCACGACGCCGGAGACGGTGGCGGTGGTCGTCGCGCCGTCGAAGGCGACGTCCAGGCCCTCGACCGCCAGCGACTGCGTGGCCACGTAGTCGGCGATGGCCTTGCCGGCGGTGGCGTTCAGCGCGGCGATGGTTTCCGGCGAGGGCGCCTTGGCAGCCGCCTCCTGCGCGGCCTTGGCCTCGCCCTTGCCGAACAGCTTCTCGCCGGCGTCCTTGATGAAGCTCATCAGTCCCATGTCGATCTCCCCTGGTTGTGGCCCCGCATCGGGGCCGTTGCTCAAACCTTCAGCAGCCCGCGCGTTTCGATGAAGGCTACCACCTCGCCCAGCCCGGCCTGGGTGCGCAGATTGCTCATCACGTAGGGCCGGGTGCCGCGCATGCGTTTCGTGTCGGCCTCCATCACTTCCAGGCTGGCGCCCACGTGCGGCGCCAGGTCGGTCTTGTTGATGACGAACAGGTCGCTCTTGGTGATGCCCGGGCCGCCCTTGCGCGGGATCTTCTCGCCCGCGGCCACGTCGATGACGTAGATCGTCAGGTCACTCAGCTCCGGGCTGAAGGTGGCGGCCAGGTTGTCACCGCCGGATTCGATGAACACGATGTCGGCGTCGGGAAACTTCTCGAGCATGCGGTCCACCGCCTCGAGGTTGATCGATGCGTCCTCGCGGATCGCCGTGTGCGGGCAGCCGCCGGTTTCCACGCCCATGATGCGTTCCGGCGCCAGCGCGCCGGCTACCGTGAGCAGGCGCTGGTCTTCCTTGGTGTAGATGTCGTTGGTGATGACCACCAGGTCGTAGCGCTCGCGCATGGTCTTGCACAGCATTTCCACCAGCGTGGTCTTGCCCGAGCCGACGGGCCCGCCGACGCCCACGCGCAGCGGAGGAAGCCGGCGCGTGCGGCCGGGAATGTGGTGCAGTGCATTCATGGAAGCATTATGAGTTGCGCTCAAGACCTGAACAGCCGCGAGTACTGGGTCTCGTGCTTTGCACTCAGGATGGCGAGCATCGGGGTGAAGGCCTGTCTCTGCTCGTCGCCCAGCATGGCGGCCTCCTGCACGGCGCCCGGCAGCGCCTCGATCAGCCGCGCCAGGATGCGCTGCGCCGCGCTCTGGCCCAGCGGCACGCTGCGCATCGCGGCCTGCACCATGTTCTCGGCCCAGCCGAAGCCGAAGCACAGCAGCACGTCGCGCAGCGGCGCGCCGGTCAAGGTGGCGGCCAGTGCGAAGGCCACGGGCCAGGTCGGTGCCGGGCGCAGCGCGGCCAGCAGCGCGATGCGCTCGTCCGCTGCATCGCGGTTCTTCAGCCATTCGGCGAGCGAGCGGCCCATCTGCTGGGTCTGCTGGCGCAGTTCGGCGCTTTCGCGGGTGTGCTGCACCCAATCGTTCAGCGCCTGGATGCGTTCCAGGTTGGGAGCACGCCAGGCCGGAACCGCCTGCGCCACCACTGGCAAGTCGGCGCGCGCCAGGCTCAGGTGCAGCTGGTCCAGCAGCCAGTCGCCGGCACCGGCTTCGTCGCGCACCACGCCGGCCTCGACCGCGGCTTCCAGGCCCTCGGAATAGCTGAAGCCGCCCACCGGCAGGGCCGGCGAGGCCAGTTGCATCAGCTCCAGCAGGGCCTTCGGCGTGGCCGCTGGTTCCTCGCCGTGTGGGAAGGACATCAGCGGGCGTGACCGTGATCGTGGCCGTGTCCATGGTCATGCCCATGATCGTGGGCATGGCCATGCGCATGGCCGTGTCCGCCCGAGGCATAGGCACCCGCTTCGGGCTCGAACGGCGCCTGCGCCTCGCTGACGATCAGGTGCATCTGGCGCAGCAGGTCGGCCAGCACATGGTCGGGCTCCAGCTGCAGGCGGTCGCTCTGCAGCTCGAGCTGCACATGCCGGTTGCCCAGGTGGTAGGCCGCGCGCAGCAGGTCGAAGGGCGAGCCGTGCTCGGTGCAGTGCCGCACCACCAGCACCGGCTGCGGTTTGGCCACCACTCGCACCAGCGAGCCGTCCTCGGCCACCAGCACGTCACCGCCACGTAGCACCTGCCCGCGCTGCAGAAACACGCCCAGCAAGCGCCCGGCCGAATCGGTGACATCGAAACGGCTGCGGCTGCGCACGTCCCAGTCCAGCTCGACCTGCGTGCCTCGGTTGAGCAAGGCGCGCGCCAGGCCACGGCCTTGGACAACTACTTTGTTCACGGTCAGCATCGGCGAATGCTCCTGGCTTGGAAGAGGGGAGGAAGTAGAGCTAATATAACGTTTGTTATAACGTCGCGGAGCATCGCATGACTGTCCTCAAGCTTACCCAGATCGGGAATTCGGTGGGCGTGATCCTGCCTAAGGAGGTCCTGGCGCGGCTGAAACTGGAGAAGGGCGACACCGTGTTCGTCACCGACGCGGCCAATGGGGTGATGCTCACGCCCTACAGCCCCGAGTTCGAAGAACAGATGGCGAAGGCGAGGCAGATCATGAAGAAGCGCCGGAACGTGCTTCGTGAGTTGGCGAAGTGACGAAGCCTGATTGGGTTTGGATCGATCGCGCGGTGCTGCTGGCAGTGCACGATGAACAACTGCTGGAGCACGGTGGTGCGCCGGGTACGAGGGACATCGGCTTGTTCGAGTCAGCCATCGCGCGCCCTCGCCAGCTTGCGCCCTGCGAGGATCCTGATGCGGCGGTCCTCGCCGCTGCTTACGCTTTCGGAATAGCGCGCAACCACCCATTTGTCGATGGGAACAAGCGCACTGCATTCGTCGCGGCGGAGTTGTTCCTGGCGCTGAATGGCCTCGACCTCCATGCCGACGATGGCGCATGCGTGGTCACCATGCTTTGCGTCGCCGCCGGCCAGGTGGACGAAATGACCTTCGCCCGCTGGCTTCGCGAGAACGCTCGGCCACGCTGAGCTCATTTCGCTGGGCGCCCGACGGCGCCCCGGCACGACGCGCACCGTTAGCGGGCTCACCCGCCGCACAACTGGGAGGCGCACCAACAGGCGCCGCTCGGCGCCCGCATCTGGTGCGCTACTTCGCCGTGCAGACGCAACGACTCCTTGATGTCGCGCAAGAGCCGGCGCTTGGCACAGCCCTTGCACAACTCGACCTGGACACCACAACCATTGCCCGCTTTCCGGGCGCCTTCAGGAGTAAAAGGTATGCAACGTCGTTTCGCGCTCAAGCTGACCACTGCCGCGCTGGCCGCTTCCGGTCTGCTGTCCTTCTCGGCACAGGCCCAGGAGACCATCAAGGTCGGCGTGCTGCACTCGCTGTCCGGCACGATGGCGATCTCGGAGAGCGTGCTCAAGGACACCGTGCTGATGATGATTGCCGACCAGAACGCCAAGGGTGGCCTGCTGGGCAAGAAGCTCGAAGCGGTGGTCGTCGACCCGGCCTCGAACTGGCCGCTGTTCGCCGAGAAGGCCCGCCAGCTGATCACCCAGGACAAGGTGGCCGTCACTTTCGGTTGCTGGACCAGCGTGTCGCGCAAGTCGGTGCTGCCGGTGTTCGAAGAGCTCAACAGCCTGCTGTTCTACCCGGTGCAGTACGAAGGCGAAGAGCTGTCCAAGAACGTGTTCTACACCGGTGCGGCGCCCAACCAGCAGGCCATACCCGCCGTCGAATACCTGATGAGCAAGGAAGGCGGCGGCGCCAAGCGCTGGGTGCTGCTGGGCACCGACTACGTGTACCCGCGTACCACCAACAAGATCCTGCGCGCCTTCCTGAAGAGCAAGGGCGTGAAGGAAGAGGACATCGTCGAGACCTACACCCCCTTCGGCCACAGCGACTACCAGACCATCGTCGCCGACATCAAGAAGTTCTCGGCCGGCGGCAAGACCGCGGTGGTGTCCACCATCAACGGCGACTCCAACGTGCCCTTCTACAAGGAACTGGGCAACGCCGGGCTGAAGGCCAAGGACGTGCCGGTCGTCGCCTTCTCGGTGGGTGAGGAAGAACTGCGTGGCGTGGACACCAAGCCGCTGGTGGGCCACCTGGCGGCATGGAACTACTTCATGTCGATCAAGTCGCCGGCGAACACCGAGTTCATCAAGAAGTGGAGCGACTACGCCAAGGCCAACAATGTGCCGGGCCACAAGGACAAGCCGCTGACCAATGACCCGATGGAAGCCACCTACATCGGCTTCAACATGTGGGTGCAGGCGGTCAAGAAGGCCGGCAGCACCGACGTCGACAAGGTCATCGCGGCCATGGGCGGCCAGACCTTCCCGGCGCCCAGCGGCATCACCTCCAAGATGGACGAGAAGAACCACCACCTGTGGAAGTCGGTGTTCATCGGCGAGATCCGTGCCGACGGCCAGTTCAACGTGGTGTGGAAGACCCCCGGCCCGGTGCGTGCCCAGCCGTGGAGCCCGTTCATCCCCGAGAACAAGGGCAAGAAGGACGAGCCCGTCATCGCTGCCAAGAAGTAAGCCCTGCGCGGACTCGGCCTCGTGATGCGTTGGCTCTTGCTGCTGCTGTCTGCGCTGGTGCTTGCCGCACCGGCGCAGGCCTTGACCCCGGCGCAGGCCATGGCGCTGGCCAAGGGCGAGACCGAGTCGCGCATCAAGGCGCTGAACGAACTGGTGACCACGCCTGACGAGAAGACGGTGGCGCTGATCCAGGCGCTGTCGGACGACGCGGTGAAGGTCACCGATACCGCGGTCATCGTCGTGAAGGACGGCAAGGGCTTCGACCCCGTCAGCGGGGCCGAAGTGGCCGTGCCCGACACGGCCGAGGACGTGATCAACAACAACCAGATGCGCACCGAACTCGGTGCCGCGCTGGCCCTTGTCGGGCTGCAATCGCCCGACACCAAGACAAGGCTTGAGGCGGTCAAGACCCTGGCCGGTGACCCGAGCGAAGACAAGCTGCCGCTCATCGAAAAGGCCTACGCGGCCGAAACGGTGCCGGCCATCAAGGACGCGTTGGGAGACCTGCGTTTCGCCCTGCTGCTGGGCAACGCCGACAAGGCCAAGCGGCTTGAAGCCGCCAATTCGCTGGCCGAATCGGGCACTCCGGCCACCAAGTTGCTGCTGTCCGAGCGCATCAAGGTCGAGACCGATGCCGAGGTGCGCACCGCGCTGCGCGCGGCGGTCGACCAGATCGACGGCCGCCTCGCCTGGGGCGAAAGGCTGGGTGTGATCTTTACTGGCATCAGCCTGGGCTCCATCCTGCTGCTGGTGGCCCTCGGCCTGGCCATCACCTACGGGCTGATGGGCGTGATCAACATGGCCCACGGCGAGCTGATGATGATCGGCGCCTATGCCACCTACGTGGTGCAGAACCTGTTCCGCAGCTATCTGCCCGGCGCCTTCGACTGGTACGTGATTGCGGCGATCCCGGTGTCCTTCCTGGCCGCGGCCGCTGTCGGCGCCGTGCTGGAGCGCGGCGTCATCCGCTGGCTCTATGGCCGTCCGCTGGAGACGCTGCTGGCCACCTGGGGCATCAGCCTGATGCTGATGCAGGCGGTGCGCAACCTCTTCGGCGCGCAGAACGTGCCGGTGGAAAACCCGGCGTGGCTGTCTGGCGGCGTGGCCGCGATGAGCAACCTGACGCTGCCCTACAACCGCATCGCCATCATCGTCTTCGCCATGCTGGTGCTGGCCGGCGTGGCCGCGCTGATCGCGCACACCCGGCTCGGCCTGTTCGTGCGCGGCGTGACGCAGAACCGCAAGATGGCCGCCTGCATGGGAGTGAACACCGCGCGCATCGACACCTATGCCTTCGCGCTGGGCTCGGGCATCGCCGGGCTGGCCGGCTGCGCGCTGTCGCAGGTGGGCAACGTGGGGCCCGACCTGGGACAGAGCTACATCGTTGACTCGTTCATGGTGGTGGTGCTGGGCGGCGTGGGCCAGCTCGCCGGCACCGTCTATGCGGCCCTCGGCCTGGGCGTGCTGAACAAGCTGCTCGAAGGTTGGCAGGGCGCCGTGCTGGCCAAGATCATGGTGCTGGTGTTCATCGTCATCTTCATCCAGAAGCGGCCGCAGGGCATCTTCGCGATGAAGGGCCGGAGCGCTGAGGCATGAGTGCGGTGCTTCAGGCGCCGGCGGCCGTGACGATGCCGCCGCGGGGCTTCCTCAGCGCACGCAGCTGGAGCGCGGTGGCCGTCGCGCTGCTGGTGGTGGCGGTGCTGGTGCCGCTCTTGAACCTGGGCCTGCCCAAGGACAGTGTGTTTCACATGTCCGACTACGCGGTGCAGTTGGTCGGCAAGATCATGTGCTACGCCATCTGCGCGCTGGCCATGGATCTGATCTGGGGCTACACCGGCATCCTCAGCCTGGGCCACGGCCTGTTCTTTGCCCTCGGCGGCTACATGATGGGCATGTACCTGATGCGCCAGATCGGCAGCGACGGCCAATACCGCATGCCCATGCCCGACTTCATGGTGTTCCTGAACTGGAAGGAGTTCCCCTGGCACTGGGCGGTGTCGGACTCCTTCATCGCGCAGATGCTGCTGGTGGCGCTGGTGCCCGGGCTGGTGGCCTTCGTCTTCGGCTACTTCGCGTTCCGCTCGCGCATCAAAGGCGTGTACTTCTCGATCATCACGCAGGCGCTCACCTATGCGGCGATGCTGCTGTTCTTCCGCAACGAAACCGGCTTTGGCGGCAACAACGGCTTCACCGACTTCAAGCGCATCCTCGACCAGCCGATTGCCACGCCCAGCATGCGCATGACCTTGTTCGTGATCACCGGCTGCACGCTGATCGGCTGCTTCGTCTTTGCGCGCTGGCTGGTCAACACCAAGTACGGCCGCGTGCTGCAGGCCATCCGCGACGCCGAGAGCCGCGTCATGTTCACCGGCTACAACCCTGTCGCCTACAAGCTGAGCATCTGGACGCTGTCGGCCGTGATGTGCGGCATCGCCGGGGCGCTGTACGTGCCTCAGGTGGGCATCATCAACCCCAGCGAAATGTCGCCTGCGGCCAGCATCGAGATCGCCATCTGGGCGGCGGTGGGCGGGCGCGGCACGCTCATTGGCCCGATCGTCGGTGCCTTCTTCGTCAACGGTGCGAAGAGCTGGTTCACGCAGGCCTTCCCGGAGATCTGGCTGTACTTCCTGGGCGCGCTGTTCATCGCGGTGACGCTGTTCCTGCCTCAGGGCATCGTCGGCCTGGTGCGCAAGCTCAGCGGCAAGGGCAAGGAGTCATGACGCCCGATCTGATGGAGGCCGGATCGCGCGCGCGCGAGGCCATGCAAGAGCGCCTGGCCAAGCAGGACGCTGCCGGCGGCCGCGTGGCCGCGCGTGCGCAGCTGCTGCGCCTGAACGAGCCCGATTTCACCCAGGGCGTGGCGCTGTACCTGGACGACATCACGGTCAGTTTCGACGGCTTCAAGGCGCTGAACGCCCTGACCATGACCATCGGTGTGGGCGAGCTGCGCTGCATCATCGGCCCCAACGGCGCGGGTAAGACGACGATGATGGACGTCATCACCGGCAAGACGCGGCCCGATGCCGGCAAGGCCTTCTTCGGCAGCACCATCGACCTGCTGCGCCTGCGCGAGAACGACATCGTGCAGGCCGGCATCGGCCGCAAGTTCCAAAAGCCCACGGTGTTCGAGCAGCTCACCGTGTTCGAGAACCTGGAGCTCGCGCTCAAGGCCGACCGCAGCGTGCGCGCCTCGGCGCTGTTCCGGCTGAACGGCGCGCAGGTCGACCGCATCGGCGAGATCCTGACGCTGATCCACCTGAAGGACAGCGCGCAGCGCACGGCCGGGCTCTTGAGCCACGGCCAGAAGCAGTGGCTGGAGATCGGCATGCTGCTGATGCAGGACCCGAAGCTGCTGCTGCTGGACGAGCCGGTGGCCGGCATGACCGACGAGGAGACCGAGCGCACCGCAGAACTCTTCCTCACGCTGGAAGGCAGCCACTCGCTGGTGGTGGTGGAGCACGACATGAAGTTCATCGGCGAGCTCACCGAAGGCAAGGCCAGCAAGAAGGTGACCGTGCTGCACGAGGGCAGCGTGCTGGCCGAAGGCACGCTGGCCGAGGTGCAGGCCAACGAGAAGGTCGTCGAAGTCTATTTGGGACGCTGAGATGCTGAAGGTCGAAGGCGTCAACCAGTACTACGGCGGGTCGCACATCCTGCGCAACGTCGCCCTCGAGGCCAAGGCTGGCGAGGTGACGGTCATCCTGGGCCGCAACGGCGTGGGCAAGACCACGCTGCTGAAGAGCCTGATGGGTGTGATCCCCATCCGCACCGGCACCATCGCCCTCGACGGCGACCCGCTGAACAAGGACACGCCCTACGAGCGCGTTCGCAAGGGCGTGGGCTACGTGCCCCAGGGGCGCGAAATCTTCGGGCGGCTGACGGTGGACGAGAACCTGCGCATGGGCCTGGCCTATAAGCCCGGCAGCACGCCGGTGCCGGCCGAGCTGTTCGAGCTGTTCCCGATCCTCAAGCAGTTCCTCCACCGCCGCGGCGGCGACCTGTCGGGCGGACAGCAGCAACAACTGGCCATTGCCCGCGCGCTGGCCGCGGGGCCGAAGCTGCTGATCCTGGACGAGCCCACCGAAGGTATCCAGCCCAGCATCATCAAGGACATCGGCCGCGTCATCCGCATGCTGGCCGACCGTGGCATGAGCGGCGGCAAGCCGATGGCCATCGTGCTGGTGGAGCAGTTCTACGACTTCGCCGCCGAACTGGCCGACCAGTACCTGGTGATGGAGCGCGGCGAGGTCGTGCAACGCGGCCGCGGCAAGGACATGGAAACCGAGGGCGTGCGCCAGCGCATGTCGATCTGATACCGATTCGCGAAATACGGCATAGACGCGCGGCGTCGGCACCCGGCGCGTTGCTGTCGCTTGTGAGGTCGTTTTGCTTCACGCGGCGGCGTGCCGAGTCGGCTGCGGTAGCGCGCTGGCGTCACCCGCGTTCTCCGGCCCACGCTCGCGGGCCAACGGCTTTTGTTCGTCCGCGTTGCCTCGTCGCCACCAGTCAGGCTGTGCACCGGCCAGCGTGCCGCGAATGGGGCCTGCGCCCGCGGGTGGCCACCATCGCACTACAACAGGCGCTCGCGGTGCGCCGACAAGAACACCGCGGCGGTGTCAGGGCGGGTGCTTCGGGTTCGCGGGCGCAGGCCCCATGCGCGGTACGCTGATTCCGTCACCGCCGGGTTGGTGATGACGAGGCAATCGCCGCAGGCCCAAACCGTCGGCCCGCGAGCGTGGGCCGGAGAACGCGGGCCCGGAGTACCCGCCGCACTGAACGCTCGAACGCCGGCTGTGCCGTGGGCAGCGGGCGGCGGCTATGCGCGTCAGCCGGCGCACGTTCCTATATCTTTGATCGCGAATCCGTATGAGACGGGTTTTTACGACGGCACGTCAGTAGGCAGCTTCGGCGCCGCCACCAGTTGGTCCGACAAGTTCCACGTTGAGATCAATGCGCTTGGTTCGCAGCAGCACCTGTTGTGCGGCAGCTTGGCGACGCTGTGGGACGAAATCCGAGTGCTGCGAGGAATAGGCCAAGCGAGCCGCGCACCCTTGTGCTCTGCAAGGGGCATCGATTCGCTCCGCATGAACTACGGCTTTGCCGTAGAATCTTCGCGTGCGAACCGTGGCCGAAACGCCGATCTTCCAGCGCTATGCGGGCTTGGTGTGGTCGGATGCCGAGCGCGACAAGTTCATCAACTGGATTGCAGCAAACCCTGAGGCAGGCGACCTGATTCGAGGCAGCGGTGGTTGCCACAAGGTGCGGTGGTCTGCCGCAGGTCAAGGCAAGCGTGGTGGAGCGCGGGTGATCTACTTCAATGCGGATCAAGCGACCATCTGGCTCCTGATCGTTTACAAGAAGGGCGAGTTCGACAACCTGCCTACATCCTTCCTGGCCCAATTGCGACATGGAGTCCAAGATGTCCTCTGACATGGAAGCGTTCAAGCGCGATCTGCTGGAGTCGGTGCGGCAGATGCGCAGCGGCAAGGCAGCCCGCACTACCAGGGTCAAGATCCCTGACGCGGCGCAGGCCCGCGCGCGGGTCGGCATGTCCCAGCAGCAGTTCGCCGCGCTGCTAGGTGTCTCCGCACGCACGCTGCAGGACTGGGAGCAGGGCCGCCGTGAGCCAACTGGCGCGGCCAAGACCTTGTTGCGTGTTGCTGTGTCTCACCCGGAGGTGCTGGTGGAGTTGAATGCCTGATACCGCCTACCTCCAGCGAATCGTCAGCTCGGGCCCCATGCCATTTGGCTTCTGCGCAAGGCCTGACGCTTTCATCAATTGTCAAAGACGCGTCGCTTGTCACCGATGATCACCGTCCACCATCTCGAAAACTCCCGCTCGCAGCGCGTGCTGTGGCTGCTGGAAGAACTGGAGCTGCCCTACGAGATCAAGCAGTACCAACGCGACCCCAAGACCAGTCTCGCGCCGCCCGAGCTTCGCCAAGTGCACCCGCTGGGCAAGTCGCCGGTGATCACCGACGGCGACCGCGTGGTGGCCGAATCGGGCGCGATCATTGAGTACCTGGTCGAGCGCCATGGCCACGGCAGGCTGGCACCGCCGCCCGGCAGCGACGAGCGGCTGCGCTACACCTACTGGCTGCACTTTGCCGAAGGCTCGGCCATGCCGCCGCTGTTGTTCAAGCTGGTGTGCGACAAGGTCAAGAGCGCGCCGATGCCGTTTTTCATCAAGCCCATCGCCCGCGGCATTGCCGGCAAGGTGATGGAAGGCTTTGTCGACCCCAACCTGAAGAGCCAGCTCGACTTCATGGAAGCCGAACTGAAGAAGCACAAGTGGTTCGCCGGCGACGAGTTCAGCGCCGCTGACGTGCAGATGAGCTTTCCGCTCGAAGCCGCGGCCCACCGTGCCGGTCTGGACAGCAGCCGGCCGAAGCTGATGGCCTTCCTGAAGCGCATCCATGCCCGGCCGGCCTACAAGCGTGCGCTGGAGCGGGGTGGCCCATACAACTTCGCGGATTGAGGCTTGGCGTGCCCGGTTGCGTGGCCTGGCGACCTGCGCCCGTCAAGCCAGTGGGTCGCGCACCTGCAGGAAGCTGAACTTCCTGAAGTCCTTGTCGTGGGTGTAGAGAGTCTTCACCCCATGCTGCTTGAGCAGTGCGGCGAGATGGGCGTCGGGGACCAGGTGGCCACGTGTGGGCACATCTGCGGTCACCCGGCGGTAGGCATCCCAATAGCCCGACTCCTCGCCGACGACACGACAGTGCTTTAGCGACATCAATGCCTCGACATTGCGCACCGCCTCGGCATGAGCGAGAGGCTTGGCGAAAATCGCAGGATGCGTCGCCATGCGCAGATAGCTCATCAGGGTCAGCCAGGCCAGGCAGAACACCTCGTCCCCCATGGCGCATTGCTCCAGAAATCCCCGGGCCTTGGCATGCTTGGCGCTGCTTTCGTCTGAAGCGTAGAGCAGTATGTTGACGTCGATACCGAAACTCATGACACGCTGTCGTCCATCGCGTCCAGTACCGAATGCTTGTCGGCAAGGTCCACCCGCGCCTTCATCGGTCGCGTCGTCCAGCGAAACACAGGCGCGCGCGCGGGCGCTTGGTCCGCGAGAGCAAGCGACTGGGCCAGCAGGTCGGACACCAGTCGGCCGAGCGACTTGCCTTGCTGCGCCTGGAGCCGCTTGACTTCTTTCAGAATCGGGTCGTCTATGTCAATCGTGGTGCGCATGATGCGTGATGCTAGTCGAGAACCCATCGGCTGCGCAATGAATGTATGTGACAGCATCTCGCTCGCCCTTGGCCTGCGGGCCCGATACGGAGATCCGCTTCAGCGCATGGGGTCAGGTGCGCCACAGGCGCGGCGGCGTGGCGTCCAGCTGCCATGCCGTGCTGCGCCAGGCGGCCCACACCTGCTTGAACAGCTGCATGGCCGGTTCCACGCGATGCGCCAGCGCGCGCAGCACCACCACGCGCTCGTGGGGCGCCGTGGCACCAGCATGAGCCGACAACTCGGCATGCCCGGCCACACAGGCCCGGGCTCCGTCCAGCAAGGCATCGCGTCGCGCCGGTGCCAACGCCGACCCGGCGGCAAACCACATCGTGGCCAGCACGCGCCGGCCGGCCCAGCCCAGGGGTGAATCGAGCAGGGCCGAATCCGAGGCATCGATGCGCCCACGCTCCAACCAGACGCCGGGCAGTTCCAGTTCCTGGACAAACTGCCCATGCTCGAAGTTCTGCCCCGCGGCCGGCAGACCCAAGGCCAGCAGGTCCCAGCCGATCATCTCGGCCCCAGGTGAAAGGTTGAAGTTCAGCCTGTTGTGGGCCTGGCAGGCGCTGTAGGCGATGGTCTCCATCGGCAGCCATTCCAGCCGCGCACCTTCGGCCAAGCGGCATTGCACTTGCTGCAAGGCGGTGTCGCCGGCACTGCGATAGAAGCGCGTCGCACCCGGCGTGGTGATCAGCGCATGACAGTTGCGATCCAGCTGCGCATCGAGCTCCAGCACATCCCCGCCAACGACGCCGCCGGGCGGGTGCACCAGCACGTGGTGGCAGATGCCCGGGCCTTCGGGGTACAGGCGCTGCAGCACGCGCAACGGGCCCTCATGGCGGTCCAGTGCGCCGGTGCCCGTACCGTCGTGGGTGTAGTGCAACTGGAGTCTGGCGTGCCAAGGCATGGCGGTCCATTCGGGGTCGGCAAAGATTCTCGCCCAGGTCCCGCCGGCTTCACACGGCCGCACCCAGCGACCGAGGTTCGTGCGATTCATCTCGGTGATACAACCCGGGAAACGCGCAGCGATCGCAGATCAGGGATCCCACAATGTACGAGCGGCACTTCGGCATCACCGGGCCACCGTTCCAGCTGAGCCCCGACCCGTCATTCTTCTTCGACGGTAGCCAGCATCGGGCAGCGCTCGCCATGTTGCGCCAGACGTTTTCGCGCGACTTGCCCGTTGTCGTGCTCAGTGGCGAGATTGGTGCAGGCAAGACCACCGTGCTGCATACCTGGCTGGCGGAGTGCCGGTCACAGGGCACCACGGTGGCGCAGATCAGCAACACGCAGCTCGACGCGGAGGAGTTGCAATTCGCGATCGCGGGGGCGCTTGAGGTGGACGTTTCCCCCCTACCGGCTGGCGGAGCATCCGAAGCGCTGCGCCGCTTCTTGCGCGAGCTGAATGGGAGCCCAGTGGCGCTTTCGATCGACGAGGCGCAGAACCTCAGCCGCGAAGCCCTGCAGTGCCTCGTGCAACTGGCGCGCGTGGCGGGCGAAGAGCACGCCAGGCTGCGAATCGTTCTTGCCGGCCAGCCGGAGTTGCGTGGCCATGTTTCCGAAGAGGCCTCGCCGGAGTTGCATGCGCTGGTGCAGCAGGCATGCCACCTCGGTCCCCTGGATGCCCGCCAGACGCGGCAGTACATCGAGTATCGATTGATGAAAGTGGGCTGGGCCGGCGTCCCCTCGTTCGACGACCTCGCCTTTGAAGAGATCCACGAATTGACGGGAGGCATTCCCCGCAGAATCAACGTACTGGCCAACCGGCTGCTTCTGGGCCAGTTCTTGAACCATACGGCGCGCATCGACCGCCGGGCAGTGGGTGCGATCGCCCAGGCACTCGATGCGGAAATCGGCGACGGAACTGTCGCACTGGAAACACCCAGTGAAGCAGGCATCGACGAACCTGAACTGGTCGCGCGAGGCAGTCTGCTGGTCTTGGCCGGCGGACGCAGCGACTACATCAAGGCGATTTCGCTTCTGAACGCGACCGACAAGCAACCCGGACTTCCGCCCGCTTACGTCGTGGGTTTGTCCGACTGCACCCCCTGGCACCTGAATCTGGACCATCGCCTGTACCTCGGTTGGGGGCAAAGGCTGGTGGCGCTGGCCAACGATGCGTTCATCACCAGCCAGGAGGTGGAGGCCAGTTTCGAGCGACTGCTCGTCCGGTGCCAACCGAAGGCGGTCCTGGTCTTCGACGGCAATGCGCTGGCCCACCGTTGCGCCGTCGTGGCGGTGCAGCATGGGGTACCCATCGTTCACGTGGGCGCCGATGCCCAGACCCTGGACGAACGCAA
Organism: uncultured Pseudomonadota bacterium; assembly: GCA_963758955.1. GTDB lineage: Bacteria > Pseudomonadota > Gammaproteobacteria > Burkholderiales > Burkholderiaceae_C > Rubrivivax. Next base: position 1,057,456 of record CAVWXO010000021.1, on the reverse strand, counting down.
CGACCCGAAGTCGCCTCGGGCCGCCATCAGCCAACTGGCCGGCCTTCGGTTCGATTGCCAGCAGGCCGATGCGGCGGGTCGCTTCGTCCAGCGCCAGCCATCGCATGCCGTCGGCAACCTTCTGGTCGATGCGCTGTACCTTGCATGGGACGTAGCCAAGCGGAATGCCGGCCTTGCGGGCAAGCCCATGGCCTCGGGCAAGCAGGTGGACGAACGGCGAGGCTACGGCGTCGTGGCGTTGAAACAGCTGCCGCTGCAGGCCGGCGAGCCTCTGCGGCCGGGCGTGCTGGCGCTTCTGCGCGAGGTGAGTCGTGACTTGCCGCTGGTGTGGCCCATGCGCCATGACACGATGCTCATGGCCCACAGGAGCGGGCTCGCGCGCACGGTCGAGGGTGATCGCATCGCACGCATCGAAGAACTCGGCTACGTGAACTATGTCCGCCTGATGCGGGGTGCGACCTGCGTGCTCACGGACGCAGCCGACGTGATGGAAGAGGCTGCGGCGCTTGACGTGCCGTGCCTGAGCCTGGGGGTTCGACACGTGAGTCATGCGGATGCGGGGGGGTGGCTGCCGGCGATCGAAGTCGGTGGTAACGCCAAGGCCGCCACGCGCGCGGTGTGGCAGATCCTTTTTCGTGGAGCCAACGAGGCAGCGTTGCCGGAGGACTGGGACGGCCAAGCTGGCGAGCGCATCGCCAGGCATCTCGCCCTCTGGCTTGACTCGGCGGCGGCCGCTGAAAGGCCGCGACCCCCCACTTTGCGTCACGCATTGCACATGCCCACAGGCGGCCACGACAGGCGCGGCACGTAAACTCGGCGGCTTGGTCTTGCGCGCGAGGTGCGCAGGTTCGCCTTCAGGCAGGTGCAGCTTCCGTCCAGAAAGCCATGTTCGAGTCGCATTTCGGGTTCAGCGCGCAGCCGTTCCAGCTCAGCCCCGATCCGAGCTTCTACTTCGAGAGCAAGGGGCACGGGCAGGCCCTGGCCTACCTGAAGTACGGCGTGCACCAGCGCGAGGGGTTCATCGTCGTCACGGGCGAGATCGGCTCAGGCAAGACCACGCTGGTGCGCGCGTTGCTGGAGGGCTTGGACACGAATGACGTGGTGGCGGCCCAGGTCGTCAACACCCAGCTCGACTCCTATGACCTGCTGCAGGCCATCTGCACGGCCTTCGGCGTGCCGATGTCGGGCACCTCGAAGGCGCAGCTCCTGGCGACGCTGGAGGCCTTCTTCACTGCGTTGGCGGCCAAGCGGCGGCGGGCGCTGCTGGTCATCGACGAGGCGCAGAACCTGGGCACCAAGGAAGTCGAAGAGCTGCGCATGCTGTCGAACTTCCAGCTCGGCTCCCAGGCGCTGCTGCAGAGCTTTCTGGTCGGTCAGCCGGAACTGAGGTCGATGCTCAAGTCGGCGAGGATGGAGCAGTTGCGGCAGCGGGTCATCGCGTCGTGCCATCTGGGGCCGATGAACGCAGCCGAGACCCGTGGCTACGTCGAGCACCGGCTTCGGCACGTGGGCTGGAAATTGTTTCCATTCATCACCGAGGATGCGTTTGCGCAGATCCATGCATCGACCGGGGGCATTCCGCGGCGCATCAACGTGCTGTGCACCCGTGTGCTGCTGGCCAGCTGGCTTGCCGCCAGCGACACCATCGTGGCCGCCGATGTGGCCCACGCCGCGGCAGAACTGACAGCCGAACTGGGTGACGCTGCCCTGTCTTGATCGGTGCCGCACGACGGAGTTCGGCGTGCTTTTCGCGGCAAACCTGTAACTTTAGGTTTTCTTGCTTTAGCTGGATATCACCTGAATTAGGGGGGGGCGGCTTCTGAGCGAGCCTACGGCTTGTAACAGGGGGGGGGTCATCGGGCTGAACAATTCAGCCGATGAGCAGTGAGATGCAAGCGAAGAGGGGCGTGCCCCGGCGCGATCGGTCTGGGACCGAAGCGCCGAACCCGGGTGCTACCCGTCCCCAAGTCGCTTGTTGACCTCGCCGCGTTGCCCACAGACCACGTCGGATGCGGAAGCTGGATTCCGTGCCCGGCCCCATAGGTAGCCCATGAACCGAACTGTCCGCCACCCCCGAAAGACGATCATCGCCACGCTGATAGCGGGTGCATTCGTGGTTGCAGTGATGACTCCGCCCACAGCATGGGCGCAAACGACCACGACGACCGCGTCCACGACCGGAGTCCCTGTCATCACCAGCTCACTCGTAGCGAGCGGCAAGGTGGGGGTCGACTTCAAGTACCAGGTCACTGCGAAGAACAGCCCGACGAAGTTCAACTTCTGGCTCAAACGGAATGGCGTCTTCATCACATGGGACTACGCCGGGCTGTCCGGCAACAAGACGACGGGCTTGGTCAGCGGCCGTCCGATAAGGGACGGCGCATATGTGCTCTACGTGCAAGCTGCCAACGCGACCGGAAAGAGCAGCATTGTCCAAGTCGCGCTGACGGTCGTCGCTGCGACGGCTCCGGCTCCGGCTCCGGCTCCGGCTCCGGCTCCGGCTCCGGCTCCGGCTCCGGCTCCGGCTCCGGCTCCGGCTCCGGCTCCGGCTCCGGCTCCGGCTCCGGCTCCGGCTCCGGCTCCGGCTCCGGCTCCGGCTCCGGCTCCGGCTCCGGCTCCGGCAGCCACCGTAACCACGCTTTGGCCGGCAACCGCCGTGCCGCAAGTGGCGGCGGACGCCGATTCGGCCTCGGTGAACCTGGGTGTGAAATTCACCAGCACTGTCAGCGGCTCCGTGACCGGCATCAAGTTCTACAAAGGCAGCGGCAACGGCGGCACTCATGTCGGCTCTTTGTGGTCCAGCACGGGACAACTGCTGGCCCGGGCCACCTTCACGGGTGAAACGGCAACAGGTTGGCAGACAGTGAAGTTCTCGACTCCGGTGCCGATCACGGCCGGCGCGACGTACACGGCGTCCTACCTCGCGCCGGTCGGCAGATACGCAATCAACCAAAGCTACTTCAACCAGGCCCTCACGGCCGCGCCGCTGCGCGCGTCTGCTGGGGTCTTCGCCTACGGCGCATCCAGTTCGTTCCCCAGCTCGCAGTGGAACGCCAGCAATTACTGGGTTGACGTGGTGTTTTCCACAACCGCAGCAATAGCGGCCCCGGCCCCGGCCCCGGCACCGGCACCGGCACCGGCTCCGGCACCGGCACCGGCTCCGGCTCCGGCTCCGGCTCCGGCTCCGGCTCCGGCTCCGGCTCCGGCTCCGGCTCCGGCTCCGGCTCCGGCTCCGGCTCCGGCTCCGGCTCCGGCCCCGGCTCCGGCCCCGGCTCCGGTCCCGACAGCCTCTGCAACGCTGTCGTGGGGTGCCTCTCCGACGGCGACCGTCGTCGGATACCGCGTCTACTATGGGAATTCACCGGGAACGTATATCCAGTCCCTCGGTTCGGGCTTGAATGCCGGGTATGTGACGACCTATACTGTATCGGGCTTGGCCAGCGGAAAGACCTACTACTTCGCGGTCACTGCGGTTGACGCCATTGGCAAGGAGAGCGGTTACTCGAACGAGGTATCAAAGGTGTTTCCGTGAAATGCGCAGTTTGGCTCTACCACATAGTATCAGCCAGCGACAAATGATTTGTCTGCCAGATAGTGTCTCTACAATGTCCGCTGGTGTTGCAAATTCCATCCTCTGCCCGGTCGTCGATAGCTCGTGGTTATCTGAATGCGAACTCCAGAGGCTGTCAAATCGATCAGAATAACGCCTCGCCGGCCCGATTAAAACGGCGATAGCGCCTACTTTCATTTGGAGATCTCAACATGAAGACTTCTACTCGCGGATGGATAGCAGCAGCCGGTGCCGCAGCGTCAATAGGCCTCGTGTCCCCGGCATTGGCAGCATGCACTGGCGGCAGCCCCACCTGGGCCTCGACACCGGACTATTCGTCGTTGAGTTCCTGCGTCACGCAGGCGAAGGACGGCGATACCATCAGGGTTTCCAGCGGCACGTCGACCTATTCCCAGGGCATCACCATTTCCAAGCCGCTGAGCATTATCGGCGCCGGCCCCAGTGCCACCGTGATCAACGCTTCCGGTGCCGTGGTCTTCACGATCAATATGCCGAAGGCAGGTAATGTGCGGCTGTCCGCAATGGGGTTTACGGGCACGGGCGGCTCGACGCAGCTTGAAACCACTGTCATCAACATGCGCGGTGTCCTGGATACCGTGCGCCTAGACAACCTCAACTTCACCGACATCCAGCAGCATGCGGTCTATGTCGGCCTCTGGGATGCACTTCCGCAGCATCCGAAGATCCTGTTCGACCACATCAACTACCGCTCGTCCTTGACCAGCGGATTCCAGCGTTTCCTAAAGCTTCTCGGGAACAACAACACCTGGAGCTTGGACGACGGCTACGGCAGTGACTTCTTCGTCTTCATCGAGGATTCGTCGTTTATCTGGACGGGCGCGGCCAACAGCAACAGCGGCGTGACCGATACCGAGCATGGCGCGCGGATGGTCGTTCGCAACAACCTGATCCAAGGCGGCGGCGTCCAGGTGCACGACACCGGTTCGACCCCGGCTGCCAAGGGCCAGCGGACCACCGAGGTCTACAACAACACCTTCAGCTGCACGATCCCGGGCTGCAGCAACATTCCGGCAATCGGCATCCGCGGCGGCGGCTGGGTCATCCACAGCAATGTCTTCGGGTCGGGCTTCTGGACGCCCGGCTTCCCGCAGATCTACCGCGCCACGGTCAGCGCAGGCTACCTGGGGGCCAGTTGCACCGGTGCCGTCATCTCGGTGTGCAACACGCCAACGTATTACCACTGCAGCGGCGGTGACAAGCGCGCCTGCGGGTATTCCGGCGACTCGACCTGCTCGGGCATGGGGTCCTGCGTCATCACCGCGTCGGGCCCTTCGGACTGCCCTGCGCAGTATCCGTTCATCCTGAGCCTGGACCGCGTCAATGGCGGCTCCGGTGCCAGCGGCTATCCGTGCCGCCATCAAAGTGGCTGGGGCAAGGAGTCGGCCGATGGGCAGACCCAGTCTCCGTCGCCTGTGTACTGGTGGAACAACAAGAACGCCTCGGGTGCTACGGTGTCGCTCAACTATGATGTGAGCCCATGGTTCCTGGCCGATCGCGACTATTGCAACCGCAACCCGTCGTCCGCATGCGGCGCAAAGTCGGCGTGGAACTACACCCCCTTCACCTACCCGCATCCGCTGCAGTCCGGTACGTCTGTCCAGACAGGCGTGGTGTCTCCGAGCGCGTTGCGCGTCCAGTGACCCAAGCCCTGGCGAGTGCCGCCGAAGCCGGCGCTTCGGCGGCGTCGCGCTGATATGACGATGGATCAACCTAGGGCAGTGGACCTAGCCGGCTATGTGGTCATTACGCCGGCGCGTAACGAGGCCGCGTACATCGAGCACACGCTTCGATCGATGGCGCAGCAAACGGTACCGCCGCTGTGCTGGGTGGTCGTCGACGACGGCTCCACCGATGCGACGGCGCAGCTCGTCGAACAGTACGCTCAACGCCATCCGTGGATCGTGTTGCTGTCGGCGCCGCGCAGGGCCGAGCGTCACTTCGGCGGCAAGGCGGCGGCTTTCCGACTGGCCTACGACCACGCCCGCGAGCTCGGCTTCCAGGTGGTGGCCAACCTGGATGCCGACGTTTCATTCGGCCCGGACCACTTCGCCTTCCTGCTGGAAAAGTTTGCCCGGGATCCGAAGCTCGGCGTTGCGGGAACCTCCTTCATCGAGAGCGGCGCCACGGCCTACGACTACGACATCGTCGACATCAACCACGTGTCCGGTCAGTGCCAGGTGTTCAGGCGCGCCTGCTACGACGAGATCGGCGGCTACCAGGCCATCGAGGGCGGCGGCGTCGACTGGACGGCAGTCACCACTGCGCGGATGCTTGGCTGGGGCACGAGAACCTTCACCGAACGTTCCTTTGTGCACCACCGGGTGATGGGCACCGGGATGGGTTCGTCGTTGCGCGCCAAATATCGCTTCGGCCGGCAGGACTACTACACCGGGAGCCACCCGCTCTGGGAGCTGTTCCGGGGCGTCTACCAGATGAAGAAGCGGCCGTACCTGGTGGGCGGCGCGGCCATTCTGGCCGGCTACTTCTGGGCGATGGTGAGCGGCGTCGAGAAGATCGTGTCGCCGCAACTGCAGGAGTTCCGCCGGCGCGAGCAGATGAGCCGGCTCTCGGGCCTCTGGCGGCGGACCCTGGACCTCGGCCGTCGCGCGCAGTAGGTCGGTTGGGGCGGGTTGTGGCCTCTCGCCTCAGCGGGCCGGCAGACGATGCGCAGTCCGCCGATGCTGTTACCCCGGATGACAGCGGAGAGCTCGGGTTGCGTTCCGGCAAACACACTTCGGTCGAAGCGCAATGGATAGCGGATTTCAGCTTTGCGCTGCCACGACTGCCCCGCGTTCAGACTGCACGCGCGCCCAGAAGCCTCTCGATCTGAGGCTAGCTTAGACATCATGGTCGCTCGCCGTAAGGCGGTGGCTCGTCTCCAATAGTCGGCCCTGCAATTCGCCTACAACCCGCATGAATGCTGGATTTCCGGCGTGATTCTTGCATTCGTGATCCCCTGAATTCGATACTTCTCTTGGCCGATTTCTGGGGGAATTGACGATGAGCACGAACGATTTCTTCCGCTCCCGGCTGGACCAGATGATCGACCTGCGCCACCCGCTGGCGGTGCTCGCCACGCGGCTGCCCTGGGCGGCGATCGAGGCGGCGGTGGCGCCGAAGTTGGCACGCCAGGCGCTGCCCGCCAAGCGGGTTCGCGGTGAAGATCTGTTGGGCGCCTATGACGTCGAGTTCGGTGGCGGGCTCAGCCCGGCCGGCCGCCCGCGCCTGCCCATGCGCTTGATGGCCAGCCTGCTGTACTTGAAGAACAGCTTCAACCTGAGCGACGAAGAACTCGTCGAGCGCTGGGCCGAGAACGTGCAGTGGGTGCGCCGGCGAAACCGGCAAGGAGTAGGTGGTGCAAGTCCACTGCAGTGAAGGAGTAGCGATCCGCATTGGCCCCGAGCCGTGCGGTCACGCCCGCGAGGACGTGGCCGAAGCGTCGGCAGGGGTACGCGCAGGCCAGCCATTGAGCCACGAAATAGTTCTTGTCCTGGGTGCCGACACGTTCCATACCGTGGAAGGCAACATCTCGCGGCGCGTCATCGCAAGCGCTGCGCGAACCCGGCGGGGTCGTAGAACCTGGCATGCGCGCACGCTCCTTGCTCGGGAACCGGGAGATCTCCAGTCTGACCGTCGGTGCCAGTGTGGGCCGGCGGCCCGCGTCGGGAAGGTGAGGAGCCGAAGCCGATGATGCACGGGCTGGAGAAGTCAGACCCTGTCGTAGTAGCGATGAAGCCTGCGAACAATGCCGACGTGTCGGCGGCGGAGTGGGTGGAGCCAAGGACGGGGACCAAGGGGAACGCGGACCAACCACGCACGCGACGGACGCAGAGCCGCGATAGCGTGTCACCGGGGCTGGAACGCGTACGGCAAGCCGCGAGGCAACGGAAGAAGGAGAAGTTCACTGCACTGCTGCACCACGTCAGCATCGACCTGCTGAGGGATTCGTTCCTGGCGCTCAAGCGCCGTGCCGCCCCCGGGGTCGATGGCATCACGTGGCAAGACTACGAGGCGAACCTGGAGGGCAACCTCCAGGATGTGCACCAACGGGTCCACAGCGGCAGATACCGCGCCATGCCCGTCAAGCGGCGGTTCATTCCGAAGGCTGATGGCACGCAGCGCCCGCTGGGGATCACGGCACTGGAGGACAAAGTCGTCCAGCGTGCGGTGGTCACGGTCCTCAACGAGATCTTCGAGGAAGACTTCCTCGGCGTCTCGTACGGATTCCGGCCCGGACGCGGCCAGCATGATGCGCTGGATGCGCTGTGCTTTGGCATCGGTGCGGCGCGGGTGAACTGGATACTGGATGCCGACATCCGAAGTTTCTTCGACCGAATTGACCAGTCATGGCTGGTCCGGTTCCTGGAGCATAGGATCGGCGACGAGCGCATCCTGCGCCTGATACGCAAGTGGTTGAAGGCGGGCATCCTGGACGATGGGGACTGGAGCGTGGCAGAGACGGGGACACCCCAAGGCGCTGTGGTCTCACCACTACTCGCCAACGTCTACCTGCACTACGTCTTCGACCTCTGGGCCGAGCAATGGCGACGGCGTGAAGCCAAGGGCAAGACGATCTTCGTGCGCTATGCCGACGACCTGATTGCTGGCTTTGAGCACGAGGCAGACGCGCGGCGTTTCTGGGATGCGATGCGCGAGCGGCTCGAGCGCTTCGGCCTCGAACTGCACGGGGACAAGACGCGATTGCTGGAGTTCGGCCGATATGCGGCTGAACGCAGACAGCGGCGCGGACAGGGACGACCGGAGACGTTCCGGTTCCTGGGCTTCACTTACATCTGTGGCCGAAAGCGGGGCGGGGGCTTCCAGCTCCAGCGGCGCACACGGGGCGATCGGATGAGGAGCAGGCTGCAGGAGATCAAGACAGAGCTGCGAAGGCATATGCATTTCCCGCTGGCTGAGCAAGGCAGATGGCTGGCCCAGGTTCTACGTGGCTACTACGCGTACCACGCGGTGCCAACCAACCTGCGCTCACTGGCGACGTTCCGCTACCGTGTTGCCGCGACCTGGAGACGCCTGCTCAGCAGGCGCAGCCAGAAGTCTCGTGTGAACTGGGAGCGAATGACGCAGATTGCCGAAGAGTGGCTACCCCATCCCCGCATCCATCATCCATGGCCCGAACAGCGTTTTGCCGTCAATCACCCGAGGTGGGAGCCGAATGCCTAAATCGGGCACGTTCGGATCTGTGCGGGGGGTGTCCGGCAACGGACATTCCTACCGCGATCAGTTCTTCAGCGGCATGGACTACTACGAGCCGCGCCTGCCGTGCGACCCCACCCAGATCGGGCGCTTCCGCCGCCTGCTGGGCGAAGACTGTGCGCGCCGACCGAATCTTGACCACCCGTGCCGATTGAACTCTGACCAGGGATGGAAGGCCTCCTCGTTGGAGGCTGGCTGTGGATAAGTGTAGTGTTGCTCTGGTTGTGTGAGGTTCCTTTGCGGTGTGGATGATGGTGCGCGGGGGAAGCCGCGAAGGGCGTAGCCCGTAGCGGATTTCCCCGCGCGGGCGAGCCTTCAGTTCGGTATGTCTGGCATCTCAGGCTTGGCTCTGCGGGCGTGCTCCCTTGCCTTGATGCGTGTTTTGGCGGTGGCGCTGCTGTGGCGGAAGCGGTAGGACTCGTTGCCCGTCTCCACGATGTGGCAGTGGTGGGTGAGCCGGTCCAGCAGTGCGGTGGTCATCTTCGCGTCGCCGAACACGCTGGCCCATTCGCCGAAGGTCAGATTGGTGGTGATCATCACGCTGGTGTGCTCGTACAGCTTGGACAGCAAGTGGAACAGCAGCGCCCCGCCGGCCTGACTGAAGGGCAGATAGCCTAGCTCGTCGAGGATGACCACGTCCATGCGCATCAGGTTCAGCGCCATGCGCCCGGCACGGCCTTCGGCCTTCTCGCGTTCCAGCGCGTTGACCAGATCGACCGTGGAGTAGAAGCGCACGCGCTTGGCGTGGCGCGTGATGCCGGCCACCCCGATGGCCGTGGCCAGGTGGGTCTTGCCCATACCCGGCCCGCCGATGAACACCGCGTTGTGCGCCACCTCGGTGAACGCCATTGAAGCCAGCTGATCGATCAGCCCGCGCTCGACCTTGGATGCCTCGAAGTCGAAGCTGGCCAGGTCGCGGTGCGCCGGGAACCGCGCCGAGCCCATCTGGTAGCTCACCGAGCGCATCGCCCGGTCCGTGGTCTCGGCCTGCAGCAGATGCTCGGTATGCGTCCGGCGAACCCATCTTGACGACAGGCGGTGCGATCAGGCGGTGGCGGTGCCGGGCTGCCAGTGATGTGGCAATAGCTCCTGGATGCGACTGGCGGGATGCGTCGGCAGCCGCTCGAGCACGTCCCTCAGGTACGCATAGGGCTCGTGGCCGTTGAGCCGTGCCGAGTGCACCAGGCTCATGACCGCGGCGGCGCGCTTGCCCGCGCGCAGGCTGCCGGCGAACAGCCAGTTGTTGCGCCCGATGGCGATCGGCCGGATCTGGTTCTCGACCCAGTTGTTATCGATTGGTAGATCACCTTCGTCGATGAAGCGCACCAGCGCGGCCCAGCGCTTGAGGCTGTAGTCGATCGCCCGGGCCGTGGCTGAGCCGTCGGGCACCTTCTGGCGTTGCTGGGTCAGCCACTGGTGCAGGGCATCGGCGATCGGTTTGCTCTTTTGCTGTCGCACTGCCTTGCGTTCATCGGGTGGCAGCGGCTGTACTTCGCGCTCGACCTCATACAGCTGTATGAAGAACTTCAGCGCCTGCTCGCCGACCTGGCTGCCATGGTTGGCCCACAGTTCGTGGAACTTGCGCCGCGCGTGCGCCATGCAGCCGGCCTCGGTCACGCCGAGCTCGAAGCAGGCCTTGTAGCCACTGAAGTCGTCGGTCACCAGGCTGCCCTTCCAGCCGGGGTTCTGGTCATTGCCGGGCAGACCCAGGAACTCACGCACATGCTGGCCACCGCGGGTCTCAGCGAAGTCGAAGACGACGGCCTTCATGGGGTTGAAGCTCGTCGTGCAGTAGCTCCACAAGTACGCGCGGTGCGTCTTGCCGTGGCCCGGCTTGAGCATCGCAACAGGCGTTTCGTCGGCGTGCAGCACCCGATGCTTGAGCATCTCGGCCACGAGCGCGTCGACCAGCGGCTGCAGCTGAACGCCGCACTCGCCCACCCATGCGGCAAGCGTCGAGCGGGCGATGGCCAGCCCGGCGCGCTCGAAGATGGCTTCCTGCCTGTACAGCGGCAGGTGGTCCAGGTACTTGGCCACCAGCACCTGGGCCAGCAAGCCGGTGGTGGGGATGCCCTTGTCGATGATGTGCGGCGCCACCGGCGCCTGCACCAGCCGTCCTTCACCGCGTTGACTGCAGCACGCGCACACCCACTTGCCCCGGACGTGTCGTTCGACCGTAAACACACCGGGCTGGTAGTCCAGCTTCTCGGCCACGTCTTCGCCGATGCGCTTCATGGCCTGGCCGCAGCCGCAGGTGGTATCCGCAGGTTCATGGCAGATCTCGCGCCGCGGCAGGTGCGCCGGCAGCGGCTGGCGCTTGGGAGTCTGCTTGTCCTCGGCGGGTGGCCTCTTCGGCTGCTGCGCTTCGATCTCGGCGGCCAGCGCTGCCAGGTCGGTGTCGATCGTTTCTTCCAGCAGGCTCTTCTGCTCGGCGTTGAAGCCTTCAGACTTGGCGGCAAACTTCAGCCGCTTGAGCACCGCCATCTCGTGCGTGAGCTTGTCGATGGTCGCCTGCTTGAACGCGATCTCGGACATGAGCTTGCGCACTGCCTGGCGCAGTTGCTCGGGATCCAGCGTGTCGATGTGCTCTTCGGCGATCACGGATCGTGATCGTGCCGGACCTCGTGCCGATACGCATCGGCACATCCGGCAATTGCGCAACCGGTGCCGGGGCGTTCTACAAGACGGTGATGATGCCGGCCTCGCCGATGCGCTGCCACGGCAGCCCCAGCACGAGCGCGTCGAACTGCGCGCGCGTGAGGGTCAGCGTCGTGCTCGAATCCTTGGGCCAGACGAACCGGCCGCTGTTCAGCCGCCGTGCGGCCAGCCACACGCCGATGCCGTCGTGCACGAGCACCTTCATGCGGTTGGCTCGGCGGTTGGCGAACAGGTAGGCGTGGTGCGGCCGGGCGGCACCGAAGACGCTGACCACCCGGGCCAGCGCAGCCTCGGTGCCCGAACGCATGTCCAGTGGCTCGACTGCGAGCCACAGGTTGTCCACCCGGATCAACGCAGCAGCTCGCGCATCCAGCCGGCGAACTCGGCCGAGGCCGTCACCGGCCAGGTGATCGTCAGCGCGGTGGCGCCACGGCGCAACTGGACCTGGATGTCGCGCGCAGGCGCTGCAACGGGCGGCGGTGCAAGCGACACCGCGACGAACTCGCTTGTGCGCACGGGCGCCGGTGCTCGTGCCTCGCGCGCCAGCTGCCGCCAGCGGTGCACGACGTTGGCGTTGATGCCGTGCGACATCGCCACCTTGGCTACCGAGGCTCCCGCAGCGCCGCACTCGGCGACCACCTGCGCCTTCAGCTCATCGCCGTACCGCCGGCGAGTTGCCGCCTTGTCGCTTGCCATCGTGTCCACCTATGCCTACGTGGACACGATCCTTCCCGCTTGCGCGGTCAACTTCAAGATGGGTTCGCCGGACGCTTACGATGCTCGATCAGCCAGCGTGAGCTGTCCACGCCGGCGTTGCGGCCGGGCTCGACCAGATCGGTCCAGGCACTGGCCATGCCGTGCAACCGCAATGCCTTGAGTTCGGCGGTGACATCACGCGTCATGATCAACCTCCTGCGCCGCGGCTTGCTCGGCGCGCAGACTGTCGTAGCGACCGGTATCGGCCCGCGGCGCTTCGCCCAGTTGCAGTGCGGTGTCCACCGGCTCGGGAGTCGCGGCTGATGTCAGCCGGCCCAGCACGTTGAGCACATGCTCGGCGCTGACCGCGCCCGTCTCCACGACGAGTTCCACCGCCACCAGCACCGCATCCAGCCCGGCGGTGGGCACGGCGGCCAGCACTTGCGCCATGACCCGGTCGCCGCCAGGTCGGCGCATCAGTGCGCCTTGCAGCTTCAACAGCGGCTCGGGCATGTCGGCGAACGGCGCGCCGTTGCGCAGCACGCCGGGCTTGCGCTGCACCAGCGGGATGTAGTGCTGCCAGTCGTAGCGCGTCTCGCCGCGGTTGCTCAAGCGTTCGTGGGTGGCCACGACCGCGTCGCCGGCTACGACTACTACGCGGGTCGGATACAGACGCGCGCTGACCATGTGCCCGGCCAGCTCGCACGGCACCGAGTAGCGGTTGCGCGCCACCGACACCAAGCAGGTGCTGGATACCCGCGCCGGGGCCTCGACATAGCCGTCGAAGGGCTCGGGCATGGGCATCAGGTGCGGCAACTCGTGCTCGAGCATCTAGGCCACGCTGAACTGGCCATGCACGGGGTGACGCAGCTCGCTCCACAGCGCGCGACAACGATCGCCGAGCCAGGCTTTGAGTTCGGTGAAGGAGCCGAAGCGCCGCTGCGTGGCGTCGAGCCAGATGCGCCTGCGGCTGTCCTGCACGTTCTTCTCGACGATGCCCTTCTCCCAGCCGGCGGCGACATTGCAGAAGTCGTGGTCGAACAGGTAGTGCGCGCACATCACGGCGAAGCGCGCGTTGACGGTGCGGCCCTTGCCCTTCTTGACCTTGTCCACGGCCGTCTTCATGTTGTCGTAGATGCCGCGCCGAGGAATCCCACCCAGTGCTGCGAACGAGCGCGTGTGGGCGTCGAACAGCATCTCGTGACCCTGCGTAGGGTAGGCCACCAGCCAGAACGCGCGGCTGGCACACAGCTTCAACTGCGCCACCTGCAGCCGGTAGTAGATGCCACCTACCACCAGGCCTTCTTCGCTCCAGTCGAACTGGAACGCGTCGCCGAGTTCGAAGACCAGCGGCACGAAGGCATTGGCGGCGATCACCTTGCCCTGGCTGTGGCGCCACTGGCGGATGTAGTCGGTCAGCCGGGTGTAGCCGCCCGCGTAGCCCTGGGTCTTCAGTTCGGCGTGCAGTGCTCGCGCTGTGCGCCGCTCGTGCCGCGGCCTGTGGCCATCGGCCTGCAGCGCCTGCGTCAGCGCCTCGACGAATGGCGTGAGCTTGGTCGGCGTCTCGGGCCGCCGGTACTTCGGCTGCGTGCCCTGAGGCATCTTCAGCCACTTCTTGATCGTGTTGCGCGACAGACTGGTCAGCCTGGAGATCTCGCTGATTGTCTTGCCCTCGCGCATGTGCATTGCGCGAATCTTGCCCATCAAGGCCATGGTGATCACTCCCTTGCTCCCGCCACAAAAAGCAGCAGGCTAGGTTGAACACCCTGGTCAAAGTTGAGCCGGCATCATCCGGGTTCGCTGGTCAATCTTCGGCCGGCGTCAACACGCCGAGGTCAGCATGCCGCGGTCGCCCACCCAGGCGATCTGCTCAATGCCGAAGCGCTCCTTCAGCTTGGCTAGCTGCGCGGCCACGGTGGCGGGGTCGGCCGTGTTGCCTTTGAACACCTCCACCGCGATCGGGCAGCCCTCGGCCGTGCAGATCAACCCAAAGACGATCTGCGGGTCGTCGCGCTTGCCGTCGCGCGAATGACCGCGCGCGGCCAGTTCGCAGCAACGCCCCGTCAGCCAGGTCGAGGTCAGGTCGTACAGCACCAGCGTGGAGCCCAGCAGATGTTGGCGTGCCAGGCGCCGCTCGATGGCCGGCTGCGCCTGGTGCAGCCAGTCCAGCGCACGGTACAGATCATCCACGCCGCATTGGCCCACGCCCAGGGTGCGCTCCAGCGAGGAGCTGGCCGTGTCGTCGTGCAGCGCGCGATGCGTGGCCAGCTTGGAAGCCGGCTCCAGTACGCGCGCCACCAGCATGGCCTGCAGCAGCGGCTGCAGCTCCTGCGGGGCCGAGCCGAACCATTGCGCAGACCCCGAACCGCGCGCCGCACCCAGCACCGCAGCGACATGCCCGTGCGGCAGTGAGCGCTCGATGCTCAGCACCGACGACGCCGACTCCACCGCCACACCGCCCTTGAGCAGCACGCGAAAGTGCTCGACCAGTTGTGCGTCCCAGTGCGACAGATTGGCCAGCGTGCGCTTGACGACACGGCCGTTCTCACGATAGCCCTCGCGCAGCAGGATGGCGGGCGGCGAGTTGCGGTTGGGGATGGTCTCGATGTACACGCGTACATGGTGTCATCATGGCCGCCATCCGCAAGCTTAGAAACCCCATCTTACATGGCAACAATCGGACTACCGTATAACCCAGAAACCCGCACCAATGCTCGCTCTGCGCCGAATTCGGCGTTCAAAGCTTGGCTTAGCGCTTGCTCGGTCGACTCAGGGCCCTGCCTGTCGTCGAAATGCGGATCCATGTCGGCTCGCAAGACTGCCATGGTCCTCCTTCAGGATGGATCGAGCAGGTTGCGGGCAATCAGCTCCAGCGTCAATGCCCGGTGGATCTCGACGGTGTAGTTGGCAACGCCGCGGATGTGATCCTGCGCCATTCGGGCGAGTGCACCCTCAACAAAGAATCCGCGCACGGCCGAAGAAGGCTGTGACAACACCTGCTGCAGGTAGCCGGCGAGCTGTCGCCTGTACCAGATGCGGTAGTGCTGAAACTTGTGTCTACCGAGGAACAGGCGCTCGAGCCTGAAGGCCGAAAGGGCGTTGTCGACGCGCACCAGGCTGCCCGGCATGCCGTAGTCGTAGGCGTACTCGGCCTTGAAGGTGAATTCCAGCCAACGGTGCCGCATGCGGTCGATCGTGTTCGGCTCGCTATGGAACAGTCCGCGATCGGTGCGAATTGCGGCGAGAGCGGCGTTGCCGTCGTGGACGACCTTGAGCGACGGCAGCTTGCTGGCGATCGACTCTGCCGGCGCCCGGTACATCAGCTTCACCAGCCGGTCGTCCAGATAGGGCGACCTGACCGTCAGCTGCGACTGCTCGAGCGAAAGCCGCGAGTAGTGGTGCCAGGGCACCTGCTTGAACGCGATGAAGCTGAGGTCGCGGCAGTCGCGTTCGGCAGCATAGGTCTGCCGTGCGCGCGCCAGCGCGTAGCGGAAATCGGCCGAGCAAAGGTGTTCGGCCATCAGGCGCGGCCTGAACGCCACGCCGCCGCGAACGATCTCCGAGCCGTAGTTGCCGGTGATCCTGACTCTGGACACCTGCCGGGCAAGGCGGTTCACGTACAGCTCGGCAGCGCCGGTCACGTCCATGGCGCCGCCGGAGATCCGCACCGCTTCGTCGGCCAATGCCGGAAAGCCCTTCAGGTAGGCGTCGCCGACCTCGAAAGTCTGGAAGGGCTGGCCGCAGGCTTGCGCCACCCGTCGCGCGATCTTCACGTCCTCGCACTCGCGGTATGCGCTGCCGAACGAATAGCAGGGCAAGGCGCCCGGCGCGGCCTTGGACCACGCCATGATCATGCGCCCGTCCAGGCCACCGGTCAGTGACATGGCCGAGCCGTCCGGGTCGTTCAGATAGTCCGGCAGCAGCGCAGCAAAGGTCTCCGACAGCGCGGCGTCGAAGTCCTTCGGCGACAGAAGGTCCTGCTGCTCCCAGCGGCCCGGGTCGAAGTACGTCGCGCGCTGGCAATCGCCGCGGCCGGAGAAGGTCCAGACGGACGAAGGTGGGAGCAGCTCGACCTTGTCGTACAGGGTCTTGTTCTGCAGCACGCATCCGATCGAGAAGAATTGCGCGACCGAGTCGTGATCGAAGTGCCGGGCCTGCGGCACGGCGCGGAGGATGGCTCCTGGATCAGACGAGAAGTACATGCAGCCTGGGGTGGTGTGCACGTAAACGCGGCCCAGGCCATAGCGGTCGTTGAACAGCCGGGCCTGGCCACGCCGCAGATCGACCAGCACGCCGATGAAGCAACCGCCCAGCATGTCGGGGAACGAAGCGCCAAGTTGCTCATAGGCCAGCAGCACGCGGCGGGCAGTGTCCGCGGCATCGTAGGGCCTTCCCACCGTGCCGCCGGCCCCGGCAGCATCCATCACCCGCGCATCGCCGACCAGGATCAAGCCGATATCACCGCTCGAGTTCCACACCGGTTGCTGGGCTGCGCGCGCACCGGCGTGCAGCGTCCAGCCGAAATGCAGGCCCAGTGCGGGTGCGGCATAGGTACCCTGCGTGTAGTCCTGACCGTGAAGCATCCACTGCTGCATCAGGCCCAGCGAGTGCTGCGCAGCGGGATCGAATGTCACGAGGCCGGTGATTCCTGGCATTTCGCTTTGGCTTTCTGTAAGGATGTGTTGTTTGCGTCGTGATGCCGGCCCGCGTGTGCGCGCGGGCCTGCGCCTTCAAGGCCCGACGATCAGGTCCAGCGCATCGGCCACCGGCAGGATGGCTGCACCCGAGGCCGCCGCATGGCGGACAACGGCCTCGAAGAACCCGGGCGTGCAACCGTATTCGGTGTGCCCCTCGCACACGTCGTGCGTGGAGATGATCAGCCAGCCCGTGTCCTCGCGGTTCTTGTCGATCAATTGGTAGACGGGCTGAAGGTCGCCGCGTGTCTTTTCGAGGAAGAACGACCGCAGCAAAGCCAGATCGACGCTGCCGACGTTGTTCGTCTGGCCGCCGCCGCGGCAGCCGCGGAACAGGCGGCTGGCCAGCCGCTTGTTGTGCGGGTGCGGTTCGGCGATGGGGTAGCTGAAGGTCTTGAACCGGGCGCCCGGTATCACCTCGCTCAGCGCGCGTGCATTGCGCTGCAGCGACTCGGCATAAGGGCCGGCACCGGTGTTCCATGAGTGCATGTGGCCGTAGGTGTGGCAGCCGAGCTCGTGCCCATGCTCGTGCGCGGTGATCACATCGGCCTGCGAGAACATCTGGCCGGTGGGCGCAACGCTGCCGCGCAAGCCGAGCGAGACATAGTAGGTGCCACGGTACCCATGCGAGCGCAGGATCTCGCCACCGGTGTGCAGCGCAGACACGGGAAAATCGTCGAATGTGAAGGAGAGCAGCGGCGTCTTCAGCTGCAGCTGTACCTGCCGGCGGTGCAGAAGGCGGCTTGCGGTGCGCTGGTACTTCCCTTCGATGCGTTGCAACACCGTGGCCTTGCGTTTCGGCGTGCCTTCGTCTGCTGTTGTCATCATGTCCGAACCCTTGTGTTGGCCTGCAGTGCGGTGCGCGTCCGCGGAAGCGTCTGCACGTAGCTGACCCCGGCCAGCAGCGTCGCCAGCCAAATCGGCGACATCCTGTTGAAGACGGCTTCCGAGACGTTGTAGAACAACGCGACCACCAGGAACGCGAACAGCAGGTTGGCCACCGAATCGTCCTGCAGCAACCTGGACCGCAGCCGGGCCGCTGCCCTGAGCAGGAAGCCAACCAGCAACAGAAGGCTGATCCAGCCGCCGTTCAGATAGGTCTCGATGTAGCCGTTGTGCGCCTGGTTCGGGTGGAAGTAGTACTTCTCCCACATGTTCTGCGCGAAGTTTCCGAGCCAGAAGCTCTGGTAGCCGGCGCCGAACAGCGTGAAGCCACTGTTCGACAGAACGTCTGCCCACAGGTCGGTGCGCCCGGTCAAGGTTGCGTCCTCGCCAAGTTCTCCGAGCACCAGGTCGGTGAAGCTGGACATGTTGAGCAGCACGAAGCCGACCAGGCCGCACAGCAGTACGACGCTACCCATGTAGCGGATCAGACGCTTGCCGCCGCGGGCCGACGCGCCAAGCACCAGGATCAATGCCGCGCCCAGCATGAAGCACACCAGCGCGTTCGAGCTGTTGGCCATGTGCAGCACCCACAGCGCCATGCCGAAGACCACCACCTGCGCGCCCCAGTAGACGGTGTCCTTCCTTGGCCTCGGCTTCGCATATGGCGGGCCGGGCCGGCGCGGTGCCGGCGGCCTGCGCTGCAGCGAGGCGCTGGCCTGCGGCGGCTTGGTGGGTGCCGCGGCTTGGCGGCCGAAGATCAGGTCCCACAGCAGGAACAGAGCGGACAGCAGCGCAATCGCGCCCAGGGCGTTCTTGTCGGTGGTGACGCCGCCGTACATGGGCGTCCAGGTCCACTGGTCGTAGTAGCGCCCGATCTCGCTCCAGTACTTGATCAGCAGCACCGAGGTCGGGATGGTGAGATACGCGCAGCGTGCGAGCACCGCCCGGATAGCCGCCTTGGGATCCGCTTCAGTCAGCACCACCAGCACGACAACGATATTGCCGCAGTCCTTCACCCAGCGCTTGACGGCCACTGCCGGAAACTCGGACCAGGCCACGCTGATCAGGTAGTACATCATGAACACGCACAGTGCCGTGTTGCTTGCGAACACCGAACCGAGCTGCACCCCGCGCCGGTACAGCGCGACGAGGCCTGCACACAGCAGCAAAAGGTAGACGGCGGCATCCAGCGGGCTGCCCTCCTGGTACTCGCTCGGGCTGCTGTACTGGACGAACCCGCCGCTGGTCCAGAACGTGATCGGCCTCGACGCGAGGATCGACCACCAGATTACAGGAATCCACAGCGCAGCCGACGTCATCGGACGGCGGGTCCTGTCCATCATAAACAGCCAGACAATGGCTGCGATGTAGGCAAGTGTGGCAGGGTCTCGGGACATCCACGATTCGCCTGTGCGCAAGGCCGGGGCCCTACCGTGGCAGCAAGCTGCGTACCGCCGTTGCGGCGGCCGAGTTTTCACAGACGGGAGAAGAGTTCTTGGAGCCGGCGGAGGGAATCGAACACCCCATCTGCCAAAAACGATTTGGCTGCTTTACCACTAAACTACACCGGCACAAAGGAACTGTAGCAAGGCGTCGTGGGAGCGTCCACCCCCCGAACCAAGGTCGCCACAGGGAGGCGATCGCCAGGCGGCGAATGCCGTGGCAAATTCATCGCTAATCGGCGTTCGAGACTGCCGAATCGGACGATCGCACCAGGCGTGCGCGCGCGGCGATCAGCTGCTCCAGCAGCCATGACGGGATGACACCGACCATGCCGTGCTGCAGCCCCAACTGCAGCGCAATCCGCCCCGCCACGGTCAGCGGCACGTAATAGCGCGGGAAATCGAGCTGCCGGAACCCCAGCCGCCGCTTGAACTCTGCGAGGCTCGAATCGGACCTGCGGCCGTATGAGAACTTGCCGTAGATCAGGTAGCGGCAGCCGCGCTTGTGGCTGGTTTCGGCCGCGGCGTTGATCAGCGCCACCACCGGGCGGCTGTCGCGTTCCGACTGCAGGCACACGATCTGCATGATGCGCGCATCGCAGTCAGCATAGACCAGCTTTATAAACCCGATCAGTCGGTCTTCGCGATAAGCCCCCAGTAAATCGCAGCGGTCGAGGTAGGTACCGTTCTCCCTGCCGACGACTTCCAAGCTCTTGCCGTAATGCCAGAACTTGCGGCCCTGGCGGACCGGTGATTCGTCGTAGATTGACTTGATGCCCGCCACCAGTTCGGGACTGAAGGGCACCATGCGGACGCTGACGCCGCGCTTGGCTGCACGACGCGTGTTCTTGCGCGCTTCCTGGGGCAACGAAGACCACCACTTATCATAGTCGCTGATCTCGGCCACTGCAACGTTGTCCGATTCGCGCTTTGCGCGCTGCGGCTCGATCCGGTGACGCGCGTCGAGGTCGGAGAAGGCGAACAGGTCTGCGTTCAGTCCGCTGACACGCACCTGCTGCGCGAAGGCCATTGCATCGGCGAAACCCGGGTCGTCGCGCCACTCCTGGTCCTTGATCACGGCAGTCTTCAGCAGCCGCCCCGTCGCCACGATCTCGTGGCCCGCCACGGTGACGCCGGCCACGGCAACCTGCTTGCCGCGAACGCTGATGCTCTGGGTGGTGGTCGACATCGCTAGAAACCTCTTTGAGAGCCAAGAATCAGAAACGCCGATCATGCTGCAACTCCAGCATCGTCGACAACGCGAGCAGCATCCATGCCTGCGACCAGCGCATGTAGGAGATCTTGTTGCGCAACAGGCGCAGCTTGCGGTAGTAGAAGAAACCGCGCGCATCGAACATATTGTCCGCAGCCCACCCGGCCACGGCCTCGAGCTTGGGCAAGCATCGCGGCTCGACCCGCGAGAATTCCGCCAGTGTCGTGATGCTCTGTGCGATCGAGTGGATGTCGATCGGATAGGTACGGTCGTGAAAGTAGCGCGCGACGCCGTTGTCCAGGAAGAAGTGCTCCAGATAGAAATCCAGACCCTTGCGTGCGGCGTCGTGGAAGTCCTGCATGCCCAGTTTCCTGCCCAGGACGAGCAGCGCGGACAGGTTGAATCCGGTATGGAAGTTGTCAACCCAGGCCTGGCTGGGCGCATCGCCGTAGAGCCATGAGCCGTCGGCTCTTTGTCTGGATAACGAGTAGCGGGCCGCCGCCAAGGCCGGGCCCACAAAGTCCGGCCGCTTGCAAAGGCGCGCGCTGCGGCAAAGCAGGGCCGCAGCGAGCAGGTTGGCGTTGTGGACCGCCGCACCGGAGATCGGCAGCGGGTATGCAAAGTAGACACCGGCCGGGTTGTCGCGGAACAGCTGATGGACGATGTAGTCGCAGCAACTCGCCACCGCCTGCAGCAGCCGCTCGTCCGGCCGGCGCTCGTGCGCATCTAGCAAGGCATTGGCAACGAACACCGAGCACACGAGGTTGGGCTCGCCCTTCGGCACAAGGTGTGTGCGGGTCTGCCAGGCGAAGCTGTAGCCCCAGCACCAATGGTCGGTGCCGGGCGAACGCAGTTCCAGAATACGAGCCGTCAGCCGGTCCGCGTCGCCGCCATCGGGCACCATTCCCATTTTTTCGAGCTTGAGCATCGCACGCAGAAACAGCGCGAGACCCTTCGGATTCTGCGTGCCCGGCACGTCGAGCAGGCCGCGCGCATCGAGTGGCAGCCGCTTCAGCAGCTGCGTGGCGAACAGGCGCACGAACGCCGATCGGTACGCCCCGGAGCTCTGCAGAAGCCTGCTGTTTAGCGCGTCGTAGGGGTCGGCGCCGGACCATTGCCTGTCGCGGCAATAGCGCAGCAGTGCCGTGGTCATTGCCTCGACGCGCCCGGCTGGCTGGCCGTGTGCAGCCACGGTGTCGATCGGTTCGGCCACGCCCAGGCCTACTGCTGCTGCGGCGCGGCGGCCAGCTGCTCGAAGATGCGGTCCATGATGCGCGCCGTGAGCAGGATTTCCCTGTGGCTGATCGGATCCGGCGCAGCGTCGCGGATGCAAGCGTAGAACAGCTCGATCAGGTGCTTCATGCCCGATTTCATGTGGAAATCGCGTTTCATGAACATGCCGATGTTGCCGGCGGCCTGGCCGAACAACTGCCTTCCGCTGGAGGCCGGGCTGACGAACTTCTCGAGATAGCTCTTGCGGCGCGTACCGGGAATCCTCAGACAGGTCTGCTGGTCATGGTCGACCAGCAAGCCGTTGCGCGGGCCGTAGACGGCCAGGCTGTGCAGCACCGGCCGCATCTGCGACGAGAACGTGAAGTACGCGGTGCGGCACTTCTTTTCGCTGATGATCACGCGCAGCTCGTCGACGATGTCGGTCTCGCCCATGCCGCGAAGCAGCGGGCTGCTGAAGCCGACCGTCGTCACGCTCGGATCGGGCTCGGTCAGGAACTCGGCGATCGAACAGATGCCGTGGCTGATGTTGTTGTGCAGCAGCCGTCCCGGCAGGCTGCGCACCCAGTGGCCCTTGTCGCCCAGCAGCGCACGCGCATAGGTCTCGGTGCCCAGTTCGTAGCCGTGGAAGCTCTCCAGGTGCACAGCCTCGCCACCCAGATAGCCGGCACGCAAGTGCTCGCGCATGCGCCGCTTGGCATGGGTGAACTGGTAGTCGTGGCCCACCGTGACACGCAGGCCCTTCGCAGCGGCCAGCTGCAGCAGCGAGGCGGTCTGCGCTTCGTTGATGGCGAACGGCTTTTCCATGTACACATGGCAGCCGGCCTCGAGGCACTTTTCGCCAATCGCGTGGTGGCTCTGTGGTGGCGTGGTGATGTGCACCACGTCCGGCCGCGCGTCGGCCAGCATCGCGTCGAGGCTGGAGAACTGACCCGGGATGTCGAAGCGGTGGCCGAGCTGGCGCGCCATCAACGGCTCGCTGTCGCACACCGCGACCAGCTGCGCACCCGGGATCCGCCGGATCTGCTCGGCGTGCGAATCGGCGATCTTTCCGCAGCCGACGATACCAACTCTAATCATGCCCCTGCCCGCTTTTGGAACTCGAAATATTTCTGGATGCCTTCCTGGAACGGCACCCGCTGTTGCCAGCCGAGCAGCTTCTTCAGCTTGTCGTTCGAGTAGTGGCAACCCTTCCAGTAATTGATCCACTTGCGCCGATTGAAGGCCATCGGGATCTGCCCCTCGGAGCGCTCGCTGTACTTCTCCCACAGGTACGAAAGGAAGTAGCCCACAGGGTAGGGCACGTACAACGAGCGGAAGCGCCGCACGTTGCGCTTGTACAGGCCCAGCAGCGTGCGGCTGGTCGGCGGGTTGTCGTCGACGACGTTGAAGGCTTCGGAATCCACCCCCTGCACCAGGCCCGCCAGCACGATGGCGTCGGCACAGTTCTCGACAAAGGTCAGCGGGATCGGGTTGCGCCCGCCCAGGTGCAGGAACAGGCCGAAGGTGCCGATGCCCACGCGGCCGGTCAGGCCCTTGTTGCCCGGGCCATAGACGACGCCGGGGCGCACCAGCACGAAAGGCAGGCCGTGCCGGGCGCCGTACTCGCGCACGATGTCCTCCTGCATGGCCTTCGCGTAGCAGTAGGCTTCCCCAGTCAGGTGGGGCTGGTCCTCGAGTGAGCAGGTCTCGTCCAGCGTGCCCATGCGCTTGAGCCCGCGCGTGGAGTACACGACGAATGAGCTGACGCAGACGAAGCGCCTGATGCCGCCATCGGCCACCGCGGCGTCCAGCAGGTTGCGCGTGGCGACGACGGAATTCATGTACGCGTCGGCATAGGACTTCTCGCCCCTGCCTGCGGCGAGGTGGAGGATGACCTTGGCCCCCTGCGTGATTCGCCTGCAGTCGTCCTTCGACAGCAGATTGCCGCGGACGATTTCCAGGCGCGGGTCCGGTGCGGCGGAACCGTTCGGTTTGAGGGAATCGGCGTTGCTGGACGGCCGGACCAGGCAGCGCACGCGCGTGAAGCCCATGCGCAGCAAACTGGCCACGACACGGCTGCCGATAAAGCCGGCCGCCCCGGTCACCAGGATCGTGTCGGCTTCGCCGACGATGTGGTTGTTGGATTCCGTTGCTCGGGTCACGGATGCGGATTCACTTGACGACATAGCGCTCCTTGACCACGCGGATGCGCATCAGGTGGAGGATCCGTCCGGCATGGTCGAAGCACTTGACCAGCAGCTTCATGAACCAGTCGTGCCGCACCAGCGCCACCGGCAGCAGCGCGACATAGGCCGGCACCGCGACCATCGACTTCAGCACCGGCACAAGGCTCTGGTTGTACGGAGTCTTGCCGCGCAGCAGCGCGCGCCGCAGCAGGAACGAGCGCGTGCAACGCTCGGCAGGCACCGACTCACACACCGGCGCGTCGGCGTACCACTTGAACACGAAGCCGCGCTCGATCATGCGGCGGAAGAAATCGCGGTCCTCGCCGCCGCTAGCGAACTCGCTGCCGAACGGCTGGGGCTGCGCGTCTAGCACCGCGCGTCGCAGAAGTGCATTGCCCGTTCGCGTCAGCCGCCACGGCAGCACCGTGCCAGTGGCAGGCGACGGCCGGTCATGGAAGCGGCCGCGGACGATCCACCGCGGCGGCTTGAAGTCGTAGTGCGGCACCACCGGCGCCAGCACGCCATCGGCCTGCAGATCGATGCAGGCCGTGCGCATCTTTATCAGCCAGTCGGCAGCGGGGAACTCGTCGTCGTCGATGAAGGCGACGAAGTCGCCGCGCGCCTTGGAAACCGCCAAGTTGCGCGCCAGCGCGATGCTCTGCTCCCTTTCGACGAAGTATTCGACCGGCAGCGTGCCACGAGCGGCGAACTCAGCCACCACCTGGCGCGCCGACTCTGCCGAATCGTTGTCCACGACCACCGCCGAGTGGGTGAAGCTGCCGTCCGAAACCTGTGAGGCCAGCTCGGTGAGGAGTCGAAGCAGGAACCCCGGGCGCCGGAACGTGCAGATGCAAACCGTTATGTGATCAGGCATTTGCCGAGCGAGCTGCGATGGGCGCTTGAATGCAAAGGTTGCAGATGGGCGACCTCTGGGGTCGCAAGCTGGAGGATCCTAGCCGAGGCAGGTGATCCGAAGCACGCCGTCCCGCGGCGCAACGCGACGACGCCGGCACCATTGCACGGCTCGATGGGCCTCGTGTTCTGCCTGCGCATCGCGCCGCCTACTCGGCCCGCAGCGACGACGGCACCGAGGCTGCGCGCATGTGCTCGGCCATCCGGTTCATGCGCCAGCGCCATTGCGCCATCCGCGCGCGTGTGGCTTTCGCCGCACGCCAGCCGAGCAGCTGCCGGAACACCCTGAAGTGCGCCCGTTCACATGGGGCCGCGAGCCGGCCGCCCAGTGCTGCCGCCAGCGCATGGCAGCGTTCCACGATTTCGGCGTGTTCCGGGAAGAAGGGCACATAGTTGTCCTGCACCAGCGCCAGGCAGGCGCTTCGCGTGGCGGCGCTGTCCTGCAGCTTCAGCAGGTGGTCGATGCTCAGTTGCATCGACAGGAACGCGGACTGCTGCGCCTTCTCCGACTTCTGGCAGCTGAGGCTTCCGGAGTTCCCGATCCGGTAGTAGCAGCGGGCCGAAGGCATGAACCGCACCCCGTCGCTGGCCGCCACGAGGCGGCAGACGTACTCGCCGTCATCGTCCAGCGACAGGCGTGCGTCCCAGGTACCGGCCAGTTCGATCAGGCGCCTGCTTACCAGCCAGGTGGCCGGGAACATGAACACGTTGTGGTTGAACTTGCGCGTCATCCAATCCACGGCAGACAAGTTCTGCCACAGCGGGTCGGGCATGAAGCGGGCACCTCCGGTGCGATCGAAGAAGCGCCCCCACGAGCAGGTCAGCAGTGTCCGCGACGCCTTGCCTGCGGCCGCACCGGCCATCTGACGCTCGATCTTCTCGGGGTGGAGGATGTCGTCGGCGTCGAGCCACTGGATGTAGTCCCCACGGGCCAGCGCGAGGGCCGCGTTGCGCGCCGCTGCCGCGCCGGCATTGGGCTGCGTGACCACTCGCACGCCGGCGCCCTCGAACTGGCGTGCGACCTCCAGCGTATGGTCCGACGAACCGTCGTCGACGACCACGATCTCCTTGTGCGGCCAGGTCTGCGACAGCGCCGAGCGGAGCGTGTGGGCCAGCCATCGCTCCGCGTTGTAGGCGGGGATCAGGATCGAGACCAGCTCAGCCACTGCAACAGCTTCCGTCTGTCGGGCCACTCGGCACATTCAGTTCGCCTCGTGCAGCCCGGCGCGCTTGGCCCCGAACTGCTCGCGGCCGGCGATGGATTCGACGTGCCGCAGTATGGTGGAAAGGGCCGGCCGCGCGCCGGCACCCTTGCCCGGGCTGGTGCGCTCGCGCCGCGTGAACGAGATCCCGGCGACGTCGGCGATGCCCTGGATCAGCACCAACCGGCCCTCGCGCTCGAGCTGGCGATCGACGGCGCCCATCGGCCCTCTGAAGATGCTGTAGACCGGCAGCCGCAGGGCAGCAGCCTCGCGGTTCATGGTGCCGCCGCCGCTGACGACGAGATCCGAATGCCACAGCAGGTTCAGGCCATCGACGGCAAACTGCGGCACGATCAGGCGGTCCAAGGCGAACCACTGTGGATGGTTCTTGCGCAGGGCCTGCTCCTGGCCCTTGCCACGCGGCAGCAGCACCATCTGAACCTCGGGGTTTGTAAGCGCGGCATTCATGAATGCTTCGAACAGCACGTCGCTCTCGGTGCTGTGGTAGTGCGCCTCACTGGCCGGCGGCCGGACGGTGACGATGATGTGATCGGCCTGCAGGCCCAGCCGCGACGGCAGTGTCGCATCTGGCACGAACTCGGGCGCGTAGACGTCTTCCTTGATGCCTTCGTAGGCAAGGATTCGCTGGGGGTTCTTGCAGTGCAGCCGCTGTTCGACGATGGCTTGCGGCACGATCTCCCAGCGCGGGCGCAGCAGCAGCGGCGTCTGGGCGTGCTCATAGTCCATGATCATCACGGTCGGGATCCGCAGCAGGTTGGACAGCAGGATCTGAGAACGCGCGCCGTGCGACAGCGCCATCGTGGGCCGGTGCCGGATGACGAACCCGAGCAGCGACACGCTGCGCCAGAGCAGCCCGAGGACCTTGCGCACCGGGTTCTTTCCGTAATGACGCCCGATCTTCGTGTAGTGCATGCCGTACAGATCAGCCAGCTCGCAGACCTGAAAGGCATCGCGCGCACTGACGCACACCGTGTGCCCGCGCGCCTCCAGCTCGCGGACGATCGGCCGGAAGAACGGCACGTGTGGCGTGTTGTCCAGGTCGATCCAAATGCATTCGGCTCGCGACATTGATGAACTCCTCGGATCGGATTGCGGCTCAGCGGGGCTGCGTTGGCGCATGCGCCAGCGCGTTGCCGACCGCGGCTTCGACGGACCGGCCAGTCGCGTCCCACGACCATTCGCTCTGGAAGCGCCGCCATGCTTCGTCGCGTATCGCCTGCGACAGCGCGCCGTCGGTGGCCAGCCGCACGCAGGCCTCGGCAAAGTCCTGCGGCGAGTCGGCCAGCAGCAACTCGCGCTCGGAGCGAACCTCATACCCGAATGCGCCCGCACGGGTCGACACCACCGGGCAGTTGCGCGCGAAGGCCTCGGCGATCTTGATGCGCGTGCCGCCGCCGAAGCGCACCGGCACCACCATCGCCGACCAGGTGGCGATCTCGCCCGCCGGTTCGTCGACATAGCCCAGGCAGTGCACTCCGTCGGCGTCGAGCTTCTGCAGCCAGTCGCCTCCCTTGCCGACCAGGCGCAGGGTTGCCCGCGGCATCGACCGCCGCACCAGCGGCCAGACCTGCGACACGAACCATTCGACGCCGGCGCGGTTGGGTCCGTATTCCAGCAGCCCGATGAACCCGAAGCGGCCGTCGGCGGCTGGCCTGTGCGCCGCCCGCGATTGTGGGGCTGCAAAGCCGTTGCGGATGACCTGCACGTTTGGCGGGCTTCCCAGGTAGGCCCTGTCGTGGTCGCTGCACACGGCGATGCAGGCAAAGCGCTGCAGCAGACGGGCCTCGCGCCGGCGCCAGATCCAGGCCATGCGCCGGTCCAGCATTGCGCGCCAGGCGCCGTCGGCCACCGTTGCTGCAGACCGATAGACCTGGCTATAGAGGTCGTCGAGGTCCAGCACGGCGGCGGGCCAGGCCGGCATCCGGCAGGCGTTGGCGATGCGCGCCGTGTGCACCCAGACAAGGTCGTACTGCCGCAGGGCAAGCGCGAGCTCCGCACGGTCTGCCTCGCGCAGCCCCACCATGTGCGTGTTGGCGTGGCCCGGGTCCAGCTCGAAGGCCAGTCGCTCGCGCAGGCCGACCAGCGGCGTCCTGACCAGCGTGTAGCTGCGGTCGACGACAAAGGTGCCTGACGGGTCCGGCATCGCGGTCGGCTGATGATCCGGCTCATGCACGACGAACATGCTCAGCCGGCCGATGCGCTGCAGGTGCCTGGCGACGTTCTGCACACGCAGACGGGCACCGTAGGACTCGCCGTTGGGATCGTGCGAGGTCAGCATCAGGATGCCCGGCCGGCTCGGCGCCGGGCCGGATGCGTCGTCCCGTGCCTGCGCCGTGCGGCCGGTCGATCCTTCGAGCGTGCTAAGCATTTGACGATGCGCCCAGCAGATCGATCAGGCGCTGATAAGAGACATCGGCGTCGAAAGACTCGCGCACGCGCGCCACGGCGCGGTCGCGGAACTGCTGCAGATGCCGTGCATCCAGGCGCAGGACTTCCTGCATGGCCGTGGCGAGCCGCTGCGGGTCTTCGGGCGGCACCACCCAACCCACCTCGGGGCCTGTCACCACCTCCGGCATGCCGCTGACGCGGGTGACGATCGGCACGCAACCGGCGGCCATGCCTTCGAGCAGGCCAAGCGGCAGGCCCTCGCGCCGGCTAGAGAACAAGATCGCGTCGAACGCCGACACCAGCGCCCGGGTGTCCGCGACGAAACCCAGGAAGCGGACGTGCGCATCGAGACCCAGCCGCGACACCTGGGCCTGCAGTTCGGCTTGTTTTGGGCCTTGCCCTGCCACGACCAGCATCGCGCGGGTGTGCGGATCCTCCTGCACCAGCAGATGCAGCGCGCCGAGTGCAATGTCGATGCCCTTGTCGTGCGACAGCCGTGCCAGCATGCCGAACACGAGCGCATTGCCGCGAATGGAGTGCGCTGCACGCAGTGCCACACAGGCGTCGGCCCTGCGGGTGAAGTTCCGCCAGCTGATGCCGTTGCGGATGGTCACGATACGAGCCGGGGGATAGCGCCAGTCGGTGAGCAGGCGCTGCTCAACCACGGTGCTGACGGCGACCACCCGCGTGGCCAGCTGCGCGCTCAGGCGCCGGTCAAGCAAGCGGTACAACAGGATCCACGTCCTGCGCCGAAGCAGGTTCAATGGGTTGCGCAGGTAGCCGAAGCTCAGCGGTTCGGCCTCCAGATGTTCGATGACGAAGAATCTGTCGGCATGGCGCCTGAGCTGCCAGTGCAGCGCCAGGCTGCCCAGCGGATGCCACGGCTTAGGCAGCACGCAGACGCCGCGGGGCATGTCGCGCAACAAATTGCGCCAGGCCCCCCAGGCGGTCATGCCGCCGTCGCGGATCGACAGATCGGTGTGCACGATGCGGACGGCCCCGTTGCGAACTTCGTCGGCTAGGCGCTCGTCGTATTCTCGATTGCGACAGGAGATCAGCTGAACGGCAACGCCCGCCTGCGCCAGCCTGCGGATCAGGCCGATCGTGTGTACCTCGACGCCGCCGAAGGTGCTGGCGTCGACCACGAACATGACATTGGCGAGGGCGTGGCTACGCGTCTGGGTCTTCACCGGCGTCGCGATGCCGGGCGCGACGGCTTCGGCCACCGAGACGGGGCGGCTAAAGTTCATGCTCGATGCGGGTCGCCCCGGCGCGCCTTGGCAAAAAAGGCGGTCAGTTGGGAGCCGAGCAGCCGCTTGACTCGGAGCTTCATCCAGTGACGCGTCCGCGTGATTGCTGGCTCAATGCTTTGTGCAAGCTGCAGTAACGCGTCACGGTCAGAAAGGCTCCCGCGTATATGCGCAGAGGAGGCCGCGGTGAGCGCCTCCAGGGCCAGAAGCCGCATAGCCTCGGAGCGGACTACGCTTCCGTTCGGCATGCTGCGGCCGCCAAGCGAGAAGAAGCGCTCGATCGCGGCAGCCCGTTGTCGCAGGTCCTCGAGCATGTGGGCGCCGGCATAGTCGAGCGACATGTTGTCCGAATGCCGGCGATATACAGCCTGGACGTCGTCCAGCGCAACGACAGCGCCACACGTTGCCAGGCGCCACCACATCTCCATGTCCGCCGTGTGCGGGAGCTCGGGATCGTAGCCGCCAACGCGCTTCTGTACCTCCGTGCGAACAACGACCGTCGGCGTCGGCACCACGTTGTAGGGTCCGCTCATCCTGATGAACTCGCTCCCATCGACGACTGCAGGCCCACCGGCTGTCAAATCTGCCAATGCGTAGTGGATATCGCGCAGTTCACCCCCAGGATGCAATTCCACTGAGCGCCCGAAGGCCAGTACGGTGTCCGGTCTCGAGTCAAGCACGGCAGTCGCGCGCGCGAGCGCCCTAGGCGTCAGATAGTCGTCGGCGGAAAGCAGGATCAGGTAGTCTGCCGAAGCCCAGTCGAGACCTTCGTTGTAGGTGGCGATGTGGCGCTTGTTGACGTCGTGTCGCACATAGGACACGCGTGAGTCGCCTGCGGCCAACTCGGCAGCCACGACAGGGGTGTCGTCCGGCGATGCGTCATCGATGATCATTACTCTGACCTCGACGCCTTCTTGACTCAGCGCGCTGTGCACGCACTCGCGCAGATAGCGTCCGTAGCGGTAGCACGGCACGATGACATCAACTGAACTCATGGACTGTCTTTCCTGCTGCTGCCGAGCCAGGCAAGCCTCCTGGGCATGCGCTCTGGGCTGACCAGGTGGCGGAGAAGATAGATGGAAGCTGCGGTGCACAACAGCACGGCGACCGAACCTGTTGCCATGGCCGCGCCAGCGCCGAGTGTGTGGAACCCGCCCTGTACTGCCGCGATGATGATGGCCAGCGCCAGCGTCGTGATCAGGTTGGCCGTCGACCACCGGAAGCCGGTCAGCCTGCGGCACAGCGGATACACGACCATCAGATGCAGGACGTAGGAGGCGAAGAACGCCAGTCCAGCGCCTGCCAGCCCGAATCGCTCGACGAACAGCCACGTAAGGCCGACGTTCACCACGGTCCAGATCAAGTCGGCGCCAACGAACAGAAGCTGGCGTCCCTTCGCGATCAGGATGTAGCCAAGCGGCCAGGTCACCACCCTCAGGGCCATGCCGATGCAGATCCAGCGCAACACGTCCGTGGCACCCTTGAAGTCGCCGCTGTAGAGCAGCGAGATGGCCAGCGGCGCAAAGGTCAGCGTGGCCACTACGCCTGCCCCCGCCAGAAGAAGGCTGACCTGCGCCTGTTCGTTGACGAGCCGGTTGCACTCTGCGTCGTTCTCCGCCGCCGCCACCAGGCGAGGGTAGAAGTCCGCACCCATCGCCTGCAGAATGAATGTCACGTACAAGCCGCCGACGGTCCAGGCGGCTTGAAACAATCCGGCCGCCACCAGGCCGTCGTGCCGAATGAGGATGATGCGCACCAGGTACGCAGCCCCCATCGTCAGCAGCGCGCTGGACATGAAGGCAAGCCCGAGGCGCAGCAGTGCCGCAACCTCCTCGCCCACCGCATTGGCGTCGAGCCTTGGGCGAGCAATCTGCACCTTACGGCTGTACCACCAAGAAATCACAAGCGACATCGCCGCGACCGCCACGAGCGACAGCGCAACGCCCTGCTCACCCAGCCAGTACACCAGCGCGACGCTGACCAGCGTGCCGAGCAGCGCGCCGAAGATGCCGAGCTTGGCCATGTCGCCGATGCGGCGCATGCCCTGCAGCAGCGCACCCTGGCCATCGGCCACCAAGCGCAGGAAGACAGCGATCGAAAGCAATGCGATCGCGCCCGCGTGCTCGTCGTCGCCGAAGGTCAATACGGCAACCGGCTTGCAGAGCGCGGCGAGCAGCAACGCACCCAGGATGCCCAGTACGACCGCTGTTCGTCGCAACACCGTAACTGTACGCGCGACGCGCTGAAGGTCCCCGCTGCCGGTCGACTGGGCAATCTGCCGCACGCCGCTGTTGTTGATGCCGAGCTCAGCCAAGGTCCGGGCAAGATCCGCGATGGTCGTGAACGCACCCATCAGGCCAAAGCCTGCGGGCCCAAGCATCACCGCCATGGCTTTGGTGCGCACCATGCCGATGGCCATGCTGATGACCGACGAGCCGCCAATCACTGCAGAAGTACGCAGGATCTGTGTGTAGGTGGATCCCCCGGACGAACTTGCGTCCGGCTGCTCCGCGTGCGCCGTGGCGAGCGTGGCCTGGCCCGGCATGTTTGAGTCCCTGTGTGTTGCGGCCGAGCCCTCGCCGGGGGCGGGCGTCGTGTTTTGCGGCATCGAGTCCCGGCGGTCCGGCGTGGAACCGCTACACCTGCGCTGCGAGCACTGGCTCGCGCACGTGCGCGCACGCCCTCCGCAGGACGGTGCAGACGTGCAACTGCTCGGCAGGCGTCATGCCTGGGAACAGAGGCAGCAGCACCGACCGGTCCTGGGCGATTTCAGACTGCCCGAGCGATCGCTGGAACTCGGGCCCCGCATAGGCAGGTTCCCGATGGCTGCACATGATGCCGCGGCGCGTGCTGATGCCGGCATCGAGCATGGCCTGCATCACTGCGCGCTGGTCCGCCCCCTCGGGAAGCCGCACGGCAAAGCTCTGCCAGTTGCTGCGGGCCCAGTGCGGCTCCTGCGGCAGGCCCAGGCCCGTCGATGTCCGACAGCAGCTCGCGCATAGCGCGCGGCGAGCGTCACGCCGCTCGGCCACGATCGACGGGCAGGCGCTTCAGCTGCTCGCGCCCCACCGCCGCCTGAATGTCGGTCATGCGGTAGTTGTAGCCCACCGTCGGATAGGACTCGAAGATCACCTGGGTCGAGCCGTGGCGCACGGTGTCCGGCACGCTCATCGCGTGCTGGCGCAGCAGCCGGAACTGCCGGTCCCAGTCCGCGTGGCGCGTGGTGAGCATGCCGCCGTCGCCGGTGCTGATCACCTTGCGCGGGTGGAAGGAGAAGCACGCCACGTCGCCATGCGGGCGCCCGATCTTCTGCCACTCGCCTGTCCCACAGGATCTCGCTGCCGATTGCGCAGGCAGCGTCTTCGATCAAGCGGCAGACCATGCTCCCGCGCGATCGGCACGATGCGCTGCAGGTCGCAGGGCATGCCGATCTGGTGCACGACCAGGATGGCCTTGGTGCGTGGCGTGATCGCGGGCTCGATCAGCGCCGGGTCGATGTTGTAGGTGCCCGGGTCGATGTCGACGAACACCGGCGTGGCGCCGCAGTAGCGGACGCTGTTCGCCGTCGCGATGTACGAGTGGCTGACCGTGATAACCTCGTCGCCGGGCTGCACGCCAGCCGCAAGCAGCGCCAGATGCAGTGCCGTGGTGCAGTTCGACACGGCGCAGGCGTGTGGCGCCCCGACGAACTCGGCGAATTCCTTCTCGAACGCAGCCACCTCGGGCCCCTGCGTGATCCAGCCGCTCAGAATGACGCGGCGCGCGGCCTCGGCCTCCGGCTCGCCCATCACGGGCTTGGCGATGGGGATCATGCCTGCACCATCATCGATTTGCTGTGGTGCCACCAGTCGACCAGGCGTGCCAGACCGTCCTCCAGCGCTACCTGGGACTTGAAGCCCAGAACCCGTTCTGCCTTGCTCGTATCGGCCAGCCGACGGGGCACCGGGTTCACTGCGCGTTCAGGTCCGTACTCCGGCCGTAGCGTGGAGCCCATCACCTGCAGCAGCGCCGCGGCCAGATCGTTCAGGCTGGTCTCCGTCCCGCTGGCCACGTTGAACACCTCGTCTTCGACGTCTGACGCCAGCGCCAGCACGTTGGACCGTGCCACGTCGTCGATGTAGACGAAGTCCATCGTCTGGTGGCCGTCGCCCAGGATGAGCGGCGGTTGCCCGGCGGCGATGCGGTCCATCCAGCGGATCAGCACTTCGGTGTACTTGCCGTGCAGATCCATGCGCGGGCCGTAGACGTTGAAGTAGCGCATCGCCACGTAGGGCAGGCCGTACATCGACTGGTACGAGCGCAGCAGTCCTTCGAGCATGACCTTGCTGGCGCCGTACCAGGTGCGGTTGTCGTACGGATGGTGGTCCTCCCGGGTGGGGAAGGTCTCGGCCAAGCCGTAGACGGACGCCGACGACGCAGCCACGACCTTCTTCACGCCGGCCTCGCGGGCCGCGTCGACCACGTTGAAGCTACCGTCGCACATCACCTGCATGGCCCGCCGCGTGTCGGCGGCACACGCCGTGATGCGCAGCGCGGCGAAGTGCATCACGGCATCCATGCCGTCGGTGACGCGCTTGACCGTATCGACGTCGCAGATGTCGCCTTGCACCAAGGTCACGCGGGGATCCTTCAGCGAACGCTCCAGGTTGACAAGCGTGCCCCGCACCATGTCGTCGAGGATCACGATCTTGCCCGGGGCGTATTTGCGCAGCAGCAGATCGATCGTCGTCGATCCGATCAGGCCAGCGCCGCCCGTGACAAGGATCCTTGCGCCATTGATATCCATGAACCCGCCTTCCGTGGTTTGCGGCGATTGTGCCGTTGCAATGAATGAACTGGCCCGCTGACAGGCAGCCGGGACTCGCCTTGGCGTCAACTAGTCCGCGCCATCACCGCGCAGGACTACCACCACGGTCTTGAGAAGGATCCGCAGGTCCAGCGCGAGCGAGCAGTCCCGGATATAGCGCAGGTCCATTCGCACCATTTCGTTGAATGGAACCCTGCTGCGCCCTTCCACCTGCCAGATGCCGGTCATGCCGGGCTTGACCGACACCACGCGGCGCAGGTGCCAGGGTTGGTACTGGGCCGCCTCATAGGGAATCGGCGGTCGCGGGCCGACCAGGCTCATGTCGCCTTTCAGCACGTTGAACAGCTGCGGCAGTTCGTCGATGCTAGTCCTGCGAATGAAGTGACCAATCGGCGTGACGCGCGGATCCGACTTGATCTTGAACGCCGAGGCGGGCGCTGCCCGACGGCGCTAGTCCGGATCGCCCGACTTGATAAGATTGGCGACGAAATCGCGATGGATGCTGTCGTCCGTATCGGTGCGCATGGAGCGGAACTTGTAGAAGGTGAAGGGGAAGCCCCCCTTGCCTACCCGGGTCTGCTTGAAGATGACCGGCCCGCGCGAAGTCAACCGCCACAGAAGCCGCAACCACCAGCATCAACGGGGCCAGCAGGCAAAGCGCAACCAAGGCCCCCAGAATGTCGAGCGCCCTCTTCAATGGGTACGACACGGTCACGCCGGTCCATCGGCTCGGCTGCAATGAAAGGCTGAAGCTCCCGTGGCGTGGGCGTACCGTTGGCAATGCTGTCGAACAGGTCATCCGGGTAGGTGGCGGCCACGGCCGCAAAGGGCAGCGAATCGGCTTTCGACTCGATCTTCTGCATGAAGCCCTTGACGCCCACACCGTTGGTGTCGGGGCACAGCACCGCCACCATGTCGTCGCCGACATGGCCTATGAAATCGGTGACACGCTTCTCGCGATAGAGCAGGTCCACCATCTGCTCTGCTTGTCGGGCCGACTCCGCCGAAGCGCCGGAGATGCGATACAGAACCAGGGACAGCGGCGCCTTCGAACGCTCGGCACGACGCTTTTCGCGATGCAGGTCGTTCAAGAAGGCTTCGTGCGGCAGCGTCTGCTCCAGGCGGGAGCGTGCCGTCGGTGACGCAGTGGCGCGCGGTGCGCCCGAGGCCAGCTTCAGGCTAGACAGACGAAAGGCACGCTTGGCCTTCGTACTGGTGTCGGGCATGTGCTTTGCGGCGCCCGCCACCCGCGACCCGAATGGCGCCAGTTCGGCAGGAATCGTCGGAGTCAATGTGTTGTTCTTGCTCAATTTGCGCTCCTGCCGGCGGTGGACCTGGTCCACCAATCGATCTTCCCAAGCCGGGGTGATTTCAGTGACGTCATGTTCTTGGCCAAGATTTCAGAGTTGTTTGACGCGGGCGCGAGAATCGCAGGATGTAGCCATATGTAAGGATGGATTGTTGTCTGGCGCAGCGCAATACCCCGATGGGTGGATCCCCCCGAGTCAAGGGGGGGGCGGCGCGTGAAAACTGCATGGATCTGGCGGAGTGGTGTGTTGAGCCGTCAAAGTGGGCAGAGGCAGGCTTGGAATCGTCGCTGTTCGCCTCCTGGCTGGTGCAAACTGTCGGCAGAGCGCCTGTTCTGGAGCGTTCAGAGTAGTTCAGGTCTGCGACACTGGCCCCAGTTGTCGAGATCAGGAGGCAGTTCTTGGATAACGTCGTCACGGAATTCGTCGGCACCGCGAAGCAGTTGTTCCGCATCGTGGCAAAGCGCCGGTGGCTGGCCCTGGGCGTGGCCCTGGCCGTGGCTGCAATCTGCGCGGTCGGCGTCGTTCTGGTCCCCACCCGCTACGAAGCCAGGGCACAGATTTACATCGACACGCAATCGGTGCTGAAGCCGATGATGGCTGGCCTGACCTACCAGCCCGACATTGATATTCAGGTGCGCATGCTGGCGCGTACGCTGGTGTCGCGTCCCAACGTGGAAAAGCTCGTGCGTAACCCTGCCTTGGGGCTGGACACCACGGATGTGGCCGCGCGAGAGAAGCTCGTTACCGGCTTGATGGAGCAGATCAAGGTGACGCCAGGCTCGACGACCAACCTGTACGACATCAGCTTTCGCGGGCCAAGTCCAGACACGGCGCAGCGCCTGGTCCAGGTCATGGTGCAGATGTTTGCCGAGGCCAGCATGGGAGAAAAGCGGCGCGATACCGAAGACGCCGGTCGGTTCATCGAGGAGCAGATCCGAAGTTATGAGTCGAAGCTGGTGGAATCTGAGAACCGGTTGAAGGACTTCAAGGTCCGCAACTTCGGCGTGACGGGTGTGTCCAACCAAGACTACTACACGCGCGTATCCGCGTTGAGCGACATGGTCAGCAAGTTGCGGACCGAGTTGGGCGCGGCAGAGCAAGCGCGTGATGCGTACCGGCGCGAACTGGCTGCGGAAGACCCCCAACTCCCGGATGAACCTGGGTCCAAGTTTGCCAACTCCGCTGCAACGGAGGCAGAGGCTCGACTTGATGCGCAGAAGAAGAACCTCGACGAGCTCTTGCGCCGGTTCACCGAGGCCCACCCCGACGTGATCAGCGCGCGCCGCGTGGTTGCGCAACTCGAAGCGGAGGAAAAGCTGCGCAAGCAGGCCGAAGCCCGTGTACCGAACAAGCCAGGCAAGGCGGCGACCAGCCCCGTCTATCAGAAGCTGCGCGTGTCGCTAGCCGAAGCCGAGGCCCAGGTGGCGTCGTTGCGCTCGCAGTTGTCGATGCACCAGGCTCAACTCGACCAGATTCGGGGGACAGGTAGCCAGCGGCCGCAGGTGGAGGCCGAGCTGGCGCAGCTGAATCGCGACTACGAGGTAATTCGCAAGAACTACGACGCGATGGTGGCGCGGCGCGAGGCGGCCGTGCTGGGCGCCCGGCTCGATAGCGGATCCCACTATGCCGAGTTCCGGGTCATCGAGCCCGCGCGCGCTTCAGGAACTGCTGTGTTCCCTAATCGCCTGCATTTGGCGTTGATGTCCATTGTGGTGTCGTTGCTGGCTGGCGCCGGGGTGGCGCTGCTTTGTCGACAGCTTGCGACCGGCGTTCGACGAGGCCAAGTCACTGGAGCAGGTATCTGGGCGGCCGGTCATCGGCACCGTGTCGAAGCTTGTTACGCCGGAAGGGGTGCGCGAGCGACATGCAAGGCACTTGCGCTTTGGCGCAGCGCTGGGCTCGCTGCTGCTGCTGCAGGCCATTTGGGTGGTTTGGATTGCGGTCAGTTCGAAAGTTGTTTGAGACGATCAATGAGCATTGTCGATAAAGCCGTCAAGCGCCTCGAGGAACTGGAGCGTGCGGGCGTGGCCGTACCGCGTGAGTTGGCTGGCCGGGTGCCGACCAACGGGAAGCAGAGCCGAGATGTCGATTCAGTGGTGACGCCGACGATTCAGCCGACGCCAGTCGCTGCGCTGCGTCGCGTTCCGCTGGATGCAGGCAGCGGAGGTGGGACCTCTGCGCCCGCTGCAGCCGCCATTCCCGCTGCACAGCATGCGCACATCTCCGTGTCCATCGACCTGGCGCAGCTAGAGCGATCGGGCTACCTCGTGCCCACCTCCAGCCGGTCATTGCTTGCCGAAGAGTTTCGGCACATCAAGCGGCCGCTGCTCAACAACGCGCGCAGCCCGGGCGCAGGCAACGGCCGGCATGCGGAGATCATGGTGACGAGTGCGCTGCCCGGGGAGGGCAAAACCTTCTTCGCCATCAACCTGGCCATGAGCATGGCGGCCGAGGTGGACACGGCCGTGCTGCTGGTGGATGCCGACGTGGTGCGGCCCAGCGTGTTGCACCGCCTGGGCGTCCAGGCCGACAAGGGCTTGCTCGACGTGCTGATTGACCCGGGGCTCGAAGTGTCGGATGTCGTCCTGGAGACCAATGTGCCCAAGCTGTCGATCTTGGCCGCCGGGAGCGCGCAACGACAGGGCGACTGAACTGCTGGCCAGCAAGGCGATGGATGCCTTGCTGGGCAAGCTTGCCGAGCGGTACCCAAACCACGTGATCGTGTTCGACGCGCCGCCTCTCTTGCTGACCAACGAGGCCAAGGTTCTGGCGTCGCGGGTCGGGCAGGTTGTGCTGGTGGTCGAGGCGTCCAGGACACCCCGGGACGTGGTGGCCCAGGCCTTTGCCGCGGTGGAGCAATGTCCGGTGGTGCTGTCGGTGCTGAACAAGGCGCCGGAGTCTGCGACACCGCTTGGGTACGGCTACTACTACGGCTGATCGAGAGCGCTGATCGAGAACTATTGACCCCCCGATTCAGGGGGGAGGTGCTCACGCCGTGGGCCTGAACCCCTAGTTGGACGATTGACGGTATTGGCGTGCTGTCTAGACTCGGCAACGTTTGGTTACCTCCGCTTTTGGAGCTGACCTTTGGCAGATGTTGCCGACCGAGAAGGGCTCGCAATGGGATCGTCAGTGCGCCAACAGCGGCGCCTTTTTCTAGGCGCCAGTTTGGGCCTGTTGTTGGCCGCATGCGGTGGCGGGTCTGAGGAGGACGCAGGTGGGGCACGGGAAGACCCGTCGGCCAGGGCGCGAGCCGATGCAGAGCCGCAGACCGGAGCCGCGGCCAAACGCAGGCGCCGTGCCCGTCCTTATGCGCGAAGGGGTGTCACATCCATCGTTGCGTCACCCGACGGGTCGTCCGTCGGCGTGGCGTACGCGGACGGTCGGGTCCGGCTGCTGGACGCCACGGGTTCGGGTGAGCGGCAGGTCCTCAAGCGACGTGGTGGCGCTGCCATCGCCGGCCTGGTGTTCAGCGCCGACGGCCGCTACCTGGTGGCCGTGGGCAGGGACAGTGTGGCCACCGGCTGGAATGTCGAGACGGGTGAACGCCGCTTTACCCTGCAGGGCCATGAACACGGGTTGAGGGCCATTGCCGCAAGCGCGGACGGTTCGGTCATTGCGACTGCAGGTGATGAAACACGGGTCATGCTCTGGGACGGAAGCTCCGGCAAGCTGAAGCGCATCCTGGGTGGGCATACCGACTTCGTGAATGCGGTATCGGTCAGTGGCAATGGCGAACTTGTCGCCAGCGGGGATGCTGATGCCCGGGTGCTGGTGTGGCGGCTTTCCACCGGCAAGTTGCTGCACACCTTGCGAGGCCACGCAGACGAAGTCAGTGCCGTGGCCTTCAGCGGCGACGGTGCGTTGGTCGTCAGCGCGGGGGAGGATGGCAAGGTCCTTCTCTGGGACCTGGCCATCGGGCGCCAGTTGCACGCTTTTGAAGGGCAAAGGGTGCCGGTCCGCAGCCTGGCGTTCAACCAGGACGGATCGCTGCTGGCGGGCGGCACCATGGACGGAAGCGTGATCGTGTGGGACATGGCCACGCGACGGGTGTCGCGCGAGACCTCTGCCTCGAGCAGTGCCGTGAACGTGGTGATGTTCGACCGGCGCGGCGAGAACAACGTTTTCGTTGGCGACGAACAGGACGGTGTGGTCACCTGGAAGCTGCCGGCCCGCTGATCGCGATGCGGCCAAGCCTCAGACATTTTGATTTGCCGAGAAACATGCAAGGAACCTCGATGTTGGAGCCCGGGATGAAGAGCGCGAAGCTGGCGCGGCTTTGGTTCGCGGCTTTCGTACTGCTTTGGGTTCTTCTTGGCATTGCACCGGCTGCGCGTGCTCAGCCCAACCCTGCGCAAGGGCCGGGCGGACCGATCCTGGTCGTGACATCGGGCGCGCCGTCGTTCGGCACCTACTACGCCGAGATACTGCGCACCGAAGGGTTGAACGCATTTTTCGTCACTGACATCGCGGCATTGGATGCGGCCATGCTGGCAGCCTACGACGTGGTGCTGTTGGCCAAGATGCCGCCCCTAGACTGCGGCCAAGGTGACGGCGCTGACCAACTGGGTCAACGCCGGCGGCAACCTGATCGCCATGGCGCCGGACCCGCAATTGGCCGGCCTGCTGGGCATCACACCTGTCGGATCGACGCTGTCCAATGCCTATCTGCTGGTGGACACGTCGACGGCGCCGGGCAACGGCATCGTCGGCCAGACCATCCAGTTCCATGGGGCGGCGGATCTGTACACCCTGACTGGCGCTGCGTCGGTTGCCACGCTTTACAGCACAGCGAACACCTCCACCGTTACCCGGCCGTGACCCTGCGCGCAGTTGGCAATGGCAAGGCCGCGGCCTTCGCCTACGACCTGGCGCAATCGATCGTCTACACACGGCAGGGCAACCCCGCTCTGGGAGGCCCAGGAGCGCGATGGGTTTGCGCCGATCCGCTCGGACGACAAGTTCTACGGCAACAAGGCGGGTGACGCGCAACCCGACTGGGTGGACCTGGACAAGGTGGCCATTCCGCAGGCCGACGAGCAGCAGCGCCTGCTGGCCAACCTGATCCTGCATATGAACACCGGCAAGAAACCCTTGCCGCGCTTCTGGTACTTCCCGAACGGCAAGAAGGCCGTGGTCATCATGACCGGAGACGACCATGGCAACAACGGGACCTTCGGGCGATTCGAACAGTTCAAGTCGCTCAGCCCGGTGGGTTGCTCCGTCGCCAACTGGGAGTGCGTTCGCGGCACGTCGTACATCTTTCCGAACACCCCGATCACGGATGCGCAGGTCGCGGGCTTTGTCGCCGAAGGCTTCGAGGTCGGGGTCCACATCAATACCGGCTGCGGTGATTTCACCCGCGGCTCGCTTCAGGAGATCTACGACGCCCAGGTGCCGGAGTTCCAGGCTGCTTTCCCCAGCGCCGGGCCGCTGCGCACGCAACGCCACCACTGCATCGCCTGGAGCGACTGGAGCTCGGGTGCGGAGGTGCAGCTGAGCAAGGGCATGCGCCTGGACACGTCGTTCTACTACTGGCCGCCCGAGTTGGGTGAATGGCGTGCCGGGAATGTTCACCGGCTCGGCCATGCCGATGCGCTTCACCAAGCTGAACGGCGAGTTCATCGACGTGTTCATGGCCGCCACGCAGATGACCGATGAGTCCGGACAGGCCTACCCCTATACGGTCAATACCCTGCTGGACCGCGCCCTTGGCGCCGAGGGCTACTACGGGGCCTACACGGTCAATGCGCATACCGACCTCCCGACCATTGTCGAATCGGACACGGTGGTGGCTTCCGCGCTGGCCAGGGGCGTGCCCATCGTCTCGG
Source organism: uncultured Pseudomonadota bacterium (assembly GCA_963758955.1). Taxonomy (GTDB): domain Bacteria; phylum Pseudomonadota; class Gammaproteobacteria; order Burkholderiales; family Burkholderiaceae_C; genus Rubrivivax. The sequence continues at coordinate 1,015,943 of CAVWXO010000021.1, read as the reverse complement.
CGCAGCAGATGCTGACGTGGCTGGACGCACGCAACGCGTCCAGCTTTGGAACGATGAGTTTCGCGGGCGGCACCTTCACGTTCACGGTGGTCAAGGACCCTGCCGCCAATGGCCTTCAGGCCATGCTGCCCGCACGGCACGGTAGCAAGGTGTTGAGCACGGTGTCGCTTGGCAACAGTCCGGTGAGCTTCACGGTAGGTGCGGTCAAGGGCGTGGAGTACGCCTTCTTCACCGCCGACAGCGGCAACTACACCGCGACGTACGCCGAAGATGCGACGGCACCGTTGGTGGCTTCCACCACGCCGGCTTCGGGTTCAACAGGCATCAGCGCGACAGTGCGGCCCAGCGCCACCTTTGGCGAAGCGATGGACGCGTCGACGATCAACCCGACCACCTTTCAATTGAGCAACGCGGCAGGTTCGATCGTGAGCGCCGCAGTCGTCTACGACGCAGCCACGCGTACCGCAACGCTCGTGCCGGCCAGTCCCCTGGCGGCGTCGGAGACCTTCACTGCCACCTTGCGCGGTGGGGCGGCCCCCCAGATCAAGGACCTGGCCGGCAATGCCTTGGCGGGCAACCTGTCATGGTCGTTCACCACGGCCGCGGGGCCGGTGTGTCCCTGTGGTGGCTGGGACCCGACAGCGACACCGGCAAATCCGTCAGTGGCCGACCCCAACCCCGTGGAACTGGGTGTGAAGTTCACCTCCGATGTCAGTGGGTTCATCACCGGCGTTCGCTTCTACAAGGGCAGCGCCAACACCGGCACCCACATCGGCAATCTGTGGAGCAGTAACGGTGCGCTGCTCGCTACGGCAACGTTCACGGCCGAAACCGGGTCTGGCTGGCAGGAGGTGAGCTTTGCCAATGCGGTGCCGATCACCGCCAACACGGTGTACGTCGCGTCCTACTTTGCACCCAATGGCAACTACGCGGCCGACTCGCAGTTCTTCGCCAATGCCAGCGTGTACAAGGCCCCGATTCGACTGCTGCAGGATGGCCCAAGTGGCGGCAACGGTATCTATGCCTACGGGCCTGCGAGTTCGTTCCCCGGTTCGACCTACCAGGCTTCGAACTACTGGGTGGATGTCGTCTTCAGCACCGTGGGGCCTGCGGACAATACGCCACCTGCGGTGACGGCAACAACGCCTGCCGGCGGTGCCACAGGCGTCGCGTTGGGGTCGACCGTCAACGCGGTCTTCAGCGAAGCCATCGAACCCACCACGGTAAATTCCAACACTGTGGGGCTGGTCGGCCCTGCGAATTCGGTGGTGGCTGGCTCGTTGTCCTACAACTCGGCAACGCGCACTGCGACATTCACGCCCAGCAACCCGCTCGCGCCGTCCACGAGCTACACCTTGACGATCAAGGGTGGCCTCAACGATCCGCGCATCAAGGACTTGGCCGGCAATGCACTGGCGAGCGACACTGTGATGTCGTTCACGACCGGCGGCATCGGGGGTACTTGTGGCTCGCCTGCGAACCCCATCGTGGCTGAGAACTGCCTTGCGGGCAACCCGGCGAGCGAGTGGGACGTTTCTGGCATTGGTGACCCCAGCATCCAGGGCTTTGCCACCGACATCAGCGTCAATCGCGGCGGCAGCGTGTCTTTCAAGGTCAACACGAACGCAGCAAACTACCGCTTCGACATCTATCGCATGGGCTACTACGGCGGCCTCGGCGCTCGAAAGATCGCGACGGTGAACCCCAGCGCATCGCTGCCTCAGGTTCAGCCCAATTGCTTGAACGACGCTGACACCGGCCTTATCGACTGCGGCAACTGGAGTGTGTCCGGATCATGGTCCGTTCCGGCCAGTGCCGTGTCGGGCATCTACTTTGCACGGGTGGTCCGCAATGACACCGGCGGCGCGAGTCACATCTTCTTCATCGTCCGCAACGACGCGGATCGCTCTGACCTGCTGTTCCAGACGGCCGACACCACTTGGCAGGCGTACAACAACTACGGTGGCAACAGCCTGTACGCCGGTGCACCTGCGGGCCGCGCTTACAAGGTCAGCTACAACCGGCCCTTCCACACGCGCGGCGTGGACAACGGCCAGGACTGGGTGTTCAATGCCGAGTATCCGATGGTGCGTTGGATCGAGGCAAATGGCTACAACGTAAGCTACATCAGCGGTGTCGATGCCGACCGCTTTGGCAGCCAGCTTCTGAACCGCAAGGTGTTCCTATCTGTCGGCCATGACGAGTACTGGTCTGCTGCGCAGCGTGCCAACGTCGAAACGGCACGCAACGCAGGTGTGAACCTGGCCTTCTTCAGCGGCAACGAGGTCTTCTGGAAGACGCGCTGGGAGAACAGCATCGACGGCTCGGGTACGAGCCACCGTACGTTGGTGTCCTACAAGGAAACGAAGGCAGACGCCAAGATCGATCCCACACCCGTCTGGACCGGCACTTGGCGCGACCCGCGCTTCAGCCCACCATACGATGGCGATCGGCCAGAGAACGCGCTGACCGGAACGATATTCTTTGCCAACGACACGGGTTCACCATATTCCATCCTGGTACCGGAAAGCGACGGCAAGATGCGCTTGTGGCGCAATACGAGCATCGCCACTCTGGGCAGTGGACAAACTGCGACGCTGCCGTTAGGCACGCTAGGCTACGAGTGGAATGTAGACCTCGACAACGGCTTCAGGCCAGCTGGCCTGATCCGCCTTTCGTCGACCACGCTGAGCCTCCCCAGCGTGTTGCAGGACTTCGGTTCCACCTATGGGCCGGGCACGTTGACGCACTCGTTGACGCTCTACAAGCACAGCAGCGGGGCCCGAGTCTTTGGCGCGGGAACGATTCAGTGGTCGTGGGGCCTGGACGCCACGCACGATCGCGCCGGCACGCCTGCTGACGCGCGCATGCAGCAGGCGACGGTGAACCTGTTCGCCGACATGGGTGTGCAACCGGCCACGCTGCAAGCCGGCTTGGTGCCGGCCTCGGCCTCCACCGACGCGGTCGCGCCCACTTCATCCATCAGCTCGCCCTCCATTGGTGCCACGGTCCCGCTGGGGGCTGTCACGATCAGCGGCACCGCCAGCGATTCGGGTGGCGGCGTCGTCGGCGGCGTGGAGGTCTCCGTGGACGGCGGTGTGACTTGGCGTCGGGCCAACGGCCGAGCGAACTGGTCCTACAGTTGGATTCCTGCGGCCGCCGGTTTGGTGGTGATCAAGTCACGTGCGGCAGATGACAGCGGCAATCTCGAAGCGCCCGGCGCCGGCGTCACCGTCACTGTCGGCGGAACGCAGACCTGCCCGTGCACGATCTGGCCGCCTTCGGTCGTGCCGAATGTCGTCAGTGACAGTGACACAGCCTCAGTGAACCTGGGTGTCAAGTTCCGCGCCGACGTCGACGGCTTCATCACAGGCATCCGCTTCTACAAGGGGCCCAACAACACCGGCACCCACATCGGCACACTCTGGACCAGCGGCGGCGCGCAGCTCGCGACCGCTACCTTCACCAACGAAAGCGCTTCGGGCTGGCAGCAGGTGAACTTTGCCAATCCGGTGCCGGTGACCGCGAACACGGTCTATGTGGCGTCGTACCTGGCTCCCAACGGGCGCTATGCCGGTGACAACAACTACTTCGCCACGGCCGGGGTCGACAACCCGCCGTTGCGCGCGCTGCAGAACGGCGTGAGCGGTGGCAATGGCGTGTATGCCTATGGGTCCAGCACGGCATTCCCGAGTTCGACCTATGCATCGTCCAACTACTGGGTCGACGTCGTGTTCACGACGGCCGGCGCGTCGGGCGATACCACGCCGCCGACCGTGACAGCGACCACACCGGCGGCTGGTGCGACGGGCGTGGCCACCAACAGCACGGTCACCGCCACCTTCAGCGAGGCGATGAATGCCACCAGCATCAGCGCCGCCACTTTCGTGTTGCGCAACGGCTCCACGGTTGTCCCGGCAGCCGTGAGCTACAACTCGGGCTCGAACACCGCGACACTGACGCCGGGCGCCGCGCTCGCGGCATCGACCACCTACACTGCCACGGTGCTGAGCGGGGCTTCAGGTGTAAAGGACACGGTCGGCAATCCGATGGCAGGTGATCGAACCTGGTCGTTCACGACCAGCGCGCCAGCCGACACCACCCCCCCAACGGTGACCTCATTTACCCCAGTAAGCGCTGCGACGAACGTGGCCATCAACAGCACGGTCACCGCCACCTTCAGCGAGGCGATGAGCGCCACCAGCATCACCACCAGCACGTTCGCGCTGCGCAACCCGACCGGCACGACCATCCCGGCCACGGTGAGCTACAACACGACGACGAACGTTGCGACGCTGACCCCCAGCGCCGCGCTGGCCGGTTCGACCACCTACACCGCCACTGTGTTGAGCGGGGGACTTGGTGTCAAGGACGCCGCGGGGAATGCATTGGCCAGCGACCGTGTCTGGACATTCACCACAGCCTCGACCGACACGACGCCGCCCACCGTCAGCTCCATTTCGCCAGCCAGTAATGCGACGGGCGTCACTACGGTGACGGCCGTCACCGCCACGTTCACCGAAGCAATGGACGTCGCGACGGTGGGCTCGAGCACCTTTGAACTGCGCATCGGCACGGCCGCGCCGTTGGCGGCGAGCGTGACCTACAACGCAACCACGCGCGTGGCGACACTCACGCCTGCTGTTGCTCTTGCGCCCTCGACCGTTTACACGGCAACGGTCAGAGGTGGCGCTACAGATCCGCGTGTCAAGGACCTGGCGGGTAACGCACTGGCGGTCGACCGGACATGGTCTTTCACCACGATTGCGGCGCCGACCGTGACCTCGACGAGTCCTGGCGCTGGCGCCACCGGCATCAGCCCGACAGCTAACGTCACCGCCACCTTCAGCAGGGCGATGAATGCAGCGACGATCAACTCGAGCACCGTCGAGTTGCGCGACCCGTCCAACACGGTGGTTCCGTCGGCGGTTTCCTACAACTCGACGACACGGGTGGTGACCTTGAACCCAACACCCAACCTGGTTGGGGGCGTGATCTACACGGCGATCGTCCGCGGTGGTGCACCCGGTGTGAAGGATTCGACAGGCAATGCACTGGCGGCCGACAGCGTCTGGACGTTCACGGTCGAGACCACGCCTCCGACAGTCTCAGCGATCTCGCCGGCGAGCGGGGCAACGGGGGTCAGCAGGACTGCAAACATCACCGCGAGGTTCAGCGAAGCGATGAATGCAAGCACGATCAATGCGAGCACAGTCGAGTTGCGTGATGCGGCCAACAACCTGATTGCTGGGGTGGTGTCTTTCAACACGTCGACTCGCGTCATGACGCTCAACCCGACGCTGACCCTCGCGGCCAATTCGAACTACACGGTCACGATCAAGGGGGGCACGACCGACCCGCGCGTGAAGGACGTGGCGGGGAATGCACTGGCCACGAGTCAAGTCTGGACGTTCCGCACCGGATCGATTTGACATCTACTGCGCGGACTCCGGCAGCTTGGCCGCTACGAGAACATTTAGCGTAGTGGCTGGGCTGGATTGCCGGCAATCTTGCTACCCACTGGCACGCTGCGGATGACATTGCTGCCCAGGCCCACGACAGTGCCCGCGCCGATCGTCAGCCCGTGCATGAGGCTGCTCCCGCTGGCGATGTAGCAGTTTTCGCCGATGACCGTACTGCCCGCCACGGTCACGTTGGAGCCGACGAGAGTCCAAGAGCCGATATGTGCGTCGTGGTGGATCACGGTGTTGGGCAGCACACACACATGGTCGCCAATGACTGCGTTGCTTGTGATTACCACGCCAGCCATGATGAGGACGTTGTGCCCGATCCTCGCCAATGGGGAAACTCGCGCTGTCGGGTGAATGACGCGGGCGAAGCGACCGGGCTCGATGCCAAGCGCTTCGATCACGGCTCGACGCGAACGAAATGAGGCAGGACCACCGGGAACGGCGAGGACTCTTGCTTCTGGCTGCTGTCCGAGTGCCGCCCTCGAAAGGACCGCATGGCCGAATGGACTGATCCCCTGCTTTTCGGGCGTGTCGTCGACGAACGCGACGAGACGGTACGCATCACCCAGGCAATCAAGCGCCTCCAAGCCGTTCCCGTTGAACGGGAAGATCAGCAGTGGCAACGACTTGGCAGATGCCACTCACTCACTCCGTGGAACCGCAGCAAGGGCTCAAGCTGACGGCCCCAGAATCACGACGCGGATCAAAGCGCCTTGACGGGGACTGGAGCCTGCACGGCTCCAGACACGATGTTCTTGAGCGCACGTGCCACCTCTTCACATTGAGCCTCAGTCAGCTCCGGGAACATCGGCAACGACAACACTTCGTTGGCAGCTTGCTCGGAATGGGGGAACTGCCCCGCGCGATAGCCGAGATCGGCAAACGCTGGCAGCAGGTGCACCGGGGTCGGATAGTGGATGCCGCTCTGCACGCCCTGCGCCAGCAGCGCATCTTGCCAAGCCTGCCTGTGCGCGGTGCGGACTGCATAGATGTGATAGACGTGCCGGTTGTGCGGCATGGCTTTCGGGGTGGGGATGCCGCTGCCGGCCAGTAGTCGGTCGTAGTGCGCAGCCGCAGTCCGGCGACCCTCGGTCCAGCGCTCCAGGTAACGCAGCTTGACCCGCAGCACGGCACCCTGCAGGCCTTCCATGCGGAAGTTGTAGCCCTTGAGCACGTGGTGATACTTCTTCTCGGCACCCCAGTCGCGCAACATGCGGATGGTGCGGGCAAATTCGGCGTTGTCGGTCGTGACCATGCCGGCCTCGCCATAGGCGCCCAGGTTCTTGCCGGGATAGAAGCTGAAGCAACCCATGTCACCCATGCTTCCCGCGCGACGCCCCTTGTACTCGGCGCCGTGCGCTTGGCAAGCGTCTTCGATCACGACCAGGCCATGCCGCTTCGCGATCTCGAGGATCGGGTCCATGTCCGCGCACTGGCCGTACAGGTGCACCGGGATGATCGCCTTGGTTTTCGGGGTGATCGCCGCTTCCAGTTGCTTCACGTCCATCGTGAAGGTCTGCGGGTCGATGTCGACGAATACCGGGGTGGCACCGGTGTAGTCGATGGCCGAAACGGTGGCGACGAAGGTGAAGGGTACGGTGATGACCTCGTCACCCCGGCCGACACCGGCGGCCAGCAGCGCCATGTGCAAGGCGCTGGTGCCGGTGTTCACGCCGATGCCGTGCTTGCTGTGGCAATAGGCGGCGAACTCCTGCTCGAAGGCCGCGACTTCGCTGCCCAGCGTGAACTGGCAGCTGTCCAGGATGCCCTGGATCGCAGCATTCACCTCGGGCTTGATGCTCTGGTATTGCGCTTTCAGGTCGACGAACGGAATCATGATCACTTTCCCCTTGACTCGATATTGACGGTTTCGCCGTTGCGCCGCACCTTGCGTCGCATCGAATGATGGCAGGCCTCGATGGTCTCGACGACACGCAGACCGAGTTGTCCATCGGTCTTCGGCACCTTGCTGTGGACGATGCAGTCGACGAAGTGCGCCCCCTCGACGGCCAGCGCCTCCGTGCCTGCAAGTTTGGGCGCCCACATGTCACCCGTGCGGTAGCCGACACGCATCTCCTGGATCTTGGCCGGGTCGTCGGTGAAGCTCACGCCCTTGTCGTACACCTTGATCTTTTCGCTGGGCTCCAGGTCGTCGTAGGTGATCATCTTCTTCGTGCCACCCAGGTGGATCTGCCGCACCTTCACGGGCGCAAGCCAGCTGACGCTGGTGTGCGCGATCGTTCCCGAGTCATAGAACAGCGTCACGTAGGCCAGGTTTTCAGGCGTGCCGGGGAAGTGGTTGGTACCGTTGGCGGACACCGCGACAGGATGCTCGCCCAGCAGGTAGTCGAGGATCGAGAAGTCGTGGACGGCCAGGTCCGAGATCACGCTCACGTCACGCTGGAACAGGCCCAGATTGACGCGGATCGAGTCGTAGTAAAGCACCTTGCCCAGGTCGCCACTGTCGATGAGTTCTTTCATCTTGATCACCGAGCCGGTGTAGATGAAGGTGTGGTCCACCAACAGCACCAAATTGCGCTTCTGCGCTTCGTCGATGAGTTGCCGGGCCTGTGCCGAGGTTTCGGTCATCGGCTTCTCGAGCCACACGTGCTTGCCTGCTTGCAGTGCAGCCAATGCCAACTCGAAGTGCGTATGCACCGGTGTCGCAATGGCGATGGCATCCACGCCGCTGTCATTCAACAGTTCGCGGAAGTCGGTGGTGGTCTTGACTCCTGGAAAGCGCCGTTGCACCAGCGCCAGCTTGCCTGTGTCGAGATCGGACACGGCAGCGACCTTGGCCCCTGGTGTTTCGGCAAAATTACGCACCAGGTTCGGCCCCCAGTAGCCGTACCCGACGATACCGATGTTGATCACGTTCTAGGACTCCCTAAGTTTTGACGAGACGAGGATTTCACAGCAGGCAGGATCTGGGCTTGCACGAACTCAATGGCAATGCACGGCGCACTGCGCATTCATGCATGCTTCCTGGTACTGCCGACCACTCGCGCCGGGACTCCAGCCACGATCGCGTGGTCAGGAACGTCCTTGGTTACGACGGCGCCGGCGCCCACCAGGGCGCCTTCGCCAATGGTCACGCCGGAAATGATGGTGGCGTTGGTGCCGATGGACGCTGCGCGCTTGACGCGCGTGACCTCCACCTTCCAATCGGCTTCGGTCTGAAGGCTGCCGTCGGCATTGGTGGCCCGCGGGAAGCGATCGTTGGTGAACATGACGCCGTGACCGACGAAGACCTCGTCCTCGATCACCACGCCTTCGCAGACGAACGTGTGAGACGAAATCTTGCAGCGAGCGCCGATGAAGGCGTTCTTCTGGATTTCGACGAATGCTCCGATCTTGGAGTCCTCACCCACGGTGCAGCCGTAGAGGTTGACCAGGGACGGCTGGAAGACCTTGACACTCGGTGCCAGATTGACGTTGTCGGCGATGGGCATGTGGAAGCCTGGACGGGGTGTACGAGAAGAAGAGCACCCAGACAGTCCAGGAGCCGATCATTCAGACACGTGCAGTTTTATCCGCCACAGTCGTCGCGCGCATCCCTCGAATGGGCGGTCAGACGCTCCATTTCGTGCACATTGCCACGCTAGCCAGGGATGCTTGCCGCCGCATCGAATGAAGCATCGCAAAGGGCTATCGCGAGGCCCAGAAACTGCGGTGCAATGAAGCGATCTCGTCTTCGACCTCTGCAATGGGTCCCCACACCTGCATCGCCTTCTGCCCACGCGCGAAGACCTCCCGGCAGGGCAGGTCGAGCGTGGGGTTCTCGGCGTGGTTGCCGGTCAGCTGCAGCAGGCGCTGCTCGCTCATGCCGTACACCAGTTTGCCGATGTGCGCCCAGTACTGCGTGCCTGCGCACATGGCGCAGGGCTCTGCGGTGGTGACCAACGTGCAGTCCCACAGGTAGTCAGGCGCATAGCGCTTGGCCGCCTCGCGCGCCAGGACGGCCTCGGCATGGTTGACGCTGTCGACGTTGGCTTGCTCCAGCAGCACCGTCTCGCCATCGGGTGCCACCAGCAGCGCGCCGAAGGGGTGGTGCCCGGCATCCATCGCCGCCTGGGCCACGGCGTTGGCGCGGCGCAGGTGGCGCAGCTGCTGTTCGGGTTTGGGTTTACTCAAGAGTCAGTACCAATCGCCTTCCAAGCGCCGCAGCAGCCCGATCCAATGTTTTCAATGACGGCCAGTGCGTCGGGTCTTCGAGGCGTTTGGCGGCGGGCCACGACGTTTCGAGCGCGCGAGCCAATTCCGACAAAGTTCGTTCGCCGCGTGCCAAACGCAGAAGCATCGCTGCCTGCGTCTTTGCGTCCGGGGCCACATAGTGCGCGCCCCTCACCTTGTGGCTCGGCGTTGGGACGTCTTTGGATTCGTCCAAGCGCCATGCGAGCATGGCCGACAAAACCTCGGCCGCATTGAACAGCGCTTCTTCCTCGGTTTGACCCTCGGTGAAGGTGTCCGGCAGATCGACGAACTTGACTAGGAAGCTGCCGTCCTTCTGGGCTTCCACTGTCGCGGGGTAGCGAATGTCCATGTCAATACCTCATTTGAGCTTGACGCCGGTCTGGCGCTGAATCGCCGCAAGCAGACCGACACCGATATCCCGCGAGCCGTGAACCGGCACCGGAACGGCCTTGCCATCCTTGCAAAGAACGTGATGGCTGCCGTGCACGCGCTCAAGCGACCAGCCCTCCGACCTGAGCTTCGCGATGACTTCTTTGCCTGTCACGGAATGAATGATAGATCACGGATGATCTATTCGCAATAGTCCAACGCCGCTGTCGTGGGGGCGACGAGGGCATCGCCCGCACGCCATTCCCATGCTCCACATGCTCACGCCGAGAAACACCATCTGGCCTCAGTGCCCTTGGCTCCCGCGGTGCGCCCAGGCGGTGGTGCGCTTCTCGATCACCGAGAACAGCTCGTACATGGCCATGGCCATGATGCCCACCACCACCAGGCCGCTGAAGGCCAGGCCCATTTGCATGCTGCTGCCGGCGCTGATGAGCAGGTAGCCAATGCCTTCGTTGCTGGCGGTCATCTCCGATACGGTGGTGCCAACGAAGGCCAGCGTGATGGCCACCTTGAGGCTGCCGTAGAAGTAGGGCATCGAGCGCGGCAGGCCCACCTTGGTGAGCACGTCCCAGCGCTTGGCGCCCAGCACGCGCAATACGTCCTCCAGTTCGGGTTCCAGCGTCGCCAACCCGGTGGCGATGTTCACCATGATCGGGAAGAAGCTGATCAGGAAGGCCGTCAGGATGGCCGGGCCTGCACCGATGCCGAACCACACCACCAGGATTGGCACGAAGGCCGCCTTGGGCAGCGCGTTGAAGCCGGTCATCAGCGGGTACATGGCGTTGTAGGCCAGCCGGCTGCTGCCCATCAGGAAGCCCAGCAGCACGCCCACCACGATGGCCAGGCCGAAGCCGACCATCGTCACCCAGAAGGTGCGCCAGGCATGGCCCAGGATGGTCCAGCGGTGCTCCAGCGTCTGCTCGACGATGCGCCACGGGCTGGGGAAGATGAATTCGCTGACGTTGAAGACGGTGCAGATCAGCTGCCAAAGCACCAGGGTGGCCACCAGCAGAATCAGCGGCGCGTAGCGCTCCAGGCTCTTGTTCATTGGGCGACTCCGGCTGCAGAAATGGCGCCCACCGGCTTGCTGGTTGCACCACGAACGGCGCCGATGTGGCCGCGCAGCTCGTGCACGATGTCAGTGAACTCGGGCGTGTAGGTGATCTCCAGGTCGCGCGGGCGCGGCAGGTCGATGTGCCGCTTGACGACGATGCGCCCCGGGCTCTTGCTCATCACGTACACCGTGTCGGCCAGGAACACGCTCTCGCGCAGGTCGTGCGTGACCAGGATGACGTTGAACTTCTGCGCCGCCTGCAGGTCGCGCATCGCGCACCACAGCTCCTCGCGCGTGAAGGCGTCCAGCGCGCCGAAGGGCTCGTCCAGCAGCAGCATCTTCGGCTCGTGCACCAGCGCGCGGCAGATGCTGGCGCGCTGCTGCATGCCTCCCGACAGCTGCCAAGGGAACTTGTCCTCGTAGCCGCCCAGGCCCACGCTTTGCAGCAGCTTGCGCGCCTTGGCCACGTATTCGTCGCGCTTGGCGCGGAAGCTGGAGCGATAGGGCTCGACGATTTCCAGCGGCAGCAGCACGTTGTCCAGCGTGGTGCGCCAGGGCAGCAGGCTGGGCGCCTGGAAGGCCATGCCGCTGATCTTCAGCGGCCCGGTCACCGGCTTGCCGTCGATGTGGATGCTGCCCTTGCTGGGCATGTTCAGCCCCGTGGTCAGCTTCATGAAGGTGCTCTTGCCGCAGCCCGAGGGTCCGACGATGGCGATGAACTCGCCTTCGTCCATCTGCAGCGTGATGTCCTCCACCGCAAAGTGGCCTTGGGCCAGCAATTGCTTGTTGTAGGCCAGCCAGACGTTCTGGAAGTCGACGAAATGGGTCATGGGCATTCAGGCGCCTGCGCGCGTTGGACTGCGGAACACAAAGCAACAGCCGAGCCATCGCGCGAGGCGGAGATAATGCGCCGGCCATTCCGCCCGCTGACCCCGGTTCCGCCGTACTCCATGCGCTTCGAACATGCCCCGGCCCTTCTGATCGCCCTGACACTCGCCGCCGGCACGGCTGCGGCCCAGACACAGGCTGCGGCCGACAAGGCCGAGGCCCAGCCCGACAGCGTTGCGGACAGCGGCGACTACTGGCGCCTGCAGGGTTCGCCCTACACCGTGCATTACCACAAGGACAACGATGGCGAGCACGAGCCCGTCTACATGATCGGTATCGAGCGCCAGCGCAACGACGGCTGGCTGTGGGGCGGGGTCTATTTCAGCAACTCCTTCGGCCAGCCCAGCGGCTATGTGTACGTGGGCGAAAAGGTCATCAACTTCAGCCGCTTCGACAAGTTGTTCTTCCAGTGGACGGCGGGCCTGATGTACGGCTACGTCTACCCGTACGAAAACAAGGTGCCGTTCAACTACAAGGGCTTCTCGCCCGGCGCCACGCTGGGCCTCGGCTGGCAGTTCACGCGCGAGTTCTCGGTACAGGCCATCACGCTCGGCGCCGCCGGGATGATGTTCCAGTTCGCCATCGACCTGCGCTGAACATCGCCGCTCCGGCGGCAGGCCGGGCCTACTTCTTGGCTACCGCGAAGATGTTGCGCTCGGCCTCGGTCGGCAGCAGCGTGCCGTTCCATACCGTCGTCGGGTTGATGCGCTCCTTGGTGCCGAAGGCATCGGACACCTGGCTGGCCATCAGGCTCAGGCGCGGCGCCAGCGCGTTGCCGAAGCCTTCGGCCTTGGCGTCGTGCGTCAGCACGGTGGCGTCCAGGGCCAATTGCAGGCGGCGCAGTTCCAGCGCCTCGTTGATGATGCCGTCGCGTGCCTTGACGGTGGCGATGCCCGATTTCGGGTCGGCCACCACGTCCTTCACGCCCTTGCTGAAGGCCTTGAGGAAGCGCTTGACGGCTTCCGGGTTCTTCTTCAGGAAGTCTTCGCTGGCGATGATCGCGTTGCCGTAGAGCTTGACGCCGTACTGCGGGTAGGGCATCACCACGATGTCCTCGGCCTTCACGCCGCGCGCCTCGAGGTTGAGGATCGAGGTGAAGCCGAAGCCGGTGATGGCATCGATGTCGCCGCGCACCAGCATGGTCTCGCGCAGCGGCGGGTCCATCGAGGTCCACGCCACGGTGCCGACGTTGTTGGCCTTGGCGAAGATCGGGAAGGACTTGCGCCCGGCGTCGAATACCGGCGCACCGAGCTTCTTGCCGTTCAGGTCGGCGGGAGTCTTGATGCCGCTTTTCTTCAGCGCCATCACCGCCGCCGGTGTGTTGTTGTAGACCATCATCACCGCCACCGGCTTGTTCGGCACGGTGGGGTTGTTGGCGTGGAACTCCATCAGCGCCGCCAGATCGGCGAAGCCCATGTCGTAGGCGCCCGAGGCTACGCGGGTGACCGTGCCGCTGGAGCCGTTGCCGGCGTCAACCACCACGTTCAGCCCCTCGGCCTTGAAGTAGCCCTTGGCCACCGGCACCAGGAACAGCGCCGCCGGGCCTTCGAAGCGCCAGTCGAGCTGGAACTTGATGGTCGTTTCCTGCGCGTGCGCCGCGGGCAGCGCGGCAGCGGTCAGGGCTGCCAGTGCGTGGCGGCGGGTGAAGGAGAAAGCTTGCATCGTGGCTCCAGAGTTGGGTTTGGGCGTACTTGGGCAGGCGAGGCCGCCTGGGTCATTCCTGGTCAGCAAATTCTGTGCGCGGCCCCTGCACCAGGGGAATCGGGTCAAGCACCCATGTGGTGCGTTTTTCAGCCCAGCAGATCGAACAAGGTGCGCGCCACCACCTTCGTGGCGCGGCGCAGGTCGTCGAGCTGGATGTGCTCGTCCGAGCGCTTGGCATTGCTTTCGAGCACGGTGCGCGGCCCGCAGCCGTACAGAGCTGCCGGAATGCCCTGCTCGCAGTACAGCCGCGCGTCGGTGTACAGCGGCGTGCCCGAAGCCGTGATCGGCTCGCCGAAGATTTCGCTGGCATGGCGGCACAGCGCGTCGACCAGTGGCTTGTTGCCGGGCAGCGGCTTCAGGCTGTGGGCCAGCAGGATGCGTTTGATGTCCACCGTCACGCCGGGGCTGCCGGCCACCGCCTCGGCAATGACGCGGCGGATCGTGGCTTCCACCTCGGCCGGGTTCTCCTCGGGGATCATGCGCCGGTCCAGCTTGATCAGCACCTTGCCGGGCACCACGTTGGTGTTGGTACCGCCTTCGATGCGGCCGACGTTCAGGTAGGGGTGGGTGATGCCCGGCACCGCGCTCGTCACCTGCTTGTACAGGGTGTTCTGGTGGTACAGCGCGTTGAGGATCTGGGTCGCCGCCTGCAGCGCGTCCACCGCGGTGTCGGGCACCGCGGCATGGCCCATCTTGCCGTGCACCGTGACTTCCATCTGCAGGCAGCCGTTGTGCGCGGTGACCACCTGGTAGCCGAAGGCCGCGGCCAGCAGCAGATCCGGCTTGGTGAGCTTGTGCTTCAGCAGCCAGCCCGGGCCGAGCTCGCCGCCGAATTCCTCGTCGTAGGTGAAGTGCAACTCGACGCCGCCCTTGAGCGGCGCCTTCAGCGATTCCAGTGCGCGCACCGCGAAGGTGTAGGTGGAGAAGTCGCACTTGCTCACCGCCGAGGCGCGGCCGTAGAGCTTGCCGTCGACCACGTCGCCGCCGTAGGGGTCGTGTGTCCAGCCCTCGCCGGGCGGCACCACGTCGCCGTGGGCATTGAGCGCGATGGTCTTGCCGGGACCATAGGGCCGGCGCACGATCAGGTTGGTGAGGGATTGCAGCCCGTAGTCCTTGACCTCCTGAGCCGGCACCGGGTGCTTCTCGGCCTGGAAGCCGAAGCCCTGCAGCAGCTCGGCCGTGCGTTCGGCATGCGGCGCGTTGTTGCCCGGCGGCGTGTCGGTGGGCACGCGGACCAGTTCCTGCAGGAACTTCACCTGCTCGTCGAAGTGGGCGTCGACCCAGGCGTCTAGGGCTTGATAGGGGGCTTGGGTCATGGTTGTTCCGTGGCAAGGTTCTCGAGCAGGTTCCGGAAGGCCAGCACGCACAGCTCGGTGTCGTCGTTGGTGATGCTTTCCAGCGGGTTGTGGCTGATGCCGGCGTTCAGCCCGCGCTGGAACAACATGGCCTGCGGCATGAGCTCGTGCAGCTTCATCGCGTCGTGGCCGGCGCCGCTGGGCATGTGGAACAGCGGCAGGCCCAGGGCCGACACCGCGCGTTCCCAGCGCTGCATCCAGGCCGGGTCGCTGGGTGCGGCCGCGGCGCGGATGGTCTCTTCCAGTGTGAAGTGCAGGCCTCGCCGCTCGCAGATGCGAGCCAGTTCGGCGCGCACGTCGACGATGCAGGCATCGCGCACCTCGTTGGTGGTGGCGCGGATGTCCAGGCTGAACTTGCAGCGCCCGGGCACCACGTTGATCGAGCCGTTGGGCACTTCGAGCATGCCCATGGTCGCCACCAGGTTGGGCACCGACGTGCCACGCTTTTCCAGGAACAGCGCCAGCTCGGCCGTGGCGGTGGCCGCATCGCGGCGCCGGTCCATCGGCGTGGTGCCGGCATGGCTGGCCATGCCGATGATCTCGCCCAGGAAGCGCGCGTTGCCGTTGATGGAGGTGACGATACCCAGCGGCAGGTCCACTTCGTTGAGCACCGGGCCCTGCTCGATGTGCACCTCGACGAAGCCCAGGTAGGCGGCAGCGTCGCGTTGCAGCTTCGGGATGTCCTCGATGCACAGGCCGGCATGTTCCATGGCCTTGCGCATGGGGATGCCGTCGGCGTCCTTCTGCTCCAGCCAGCCCATGTCGAAGTGGCCGGTCAGCGCACCGGAACCCAGGAACACCGCCTTGTAGCGCTGGCCTTCCTCCTCGGCAAAGCCCACCACCTCGATGCCGAAAGGCAGGCGCCTGCCGGAGAGGTGCAGCTCGCGCACGCAGGCCATCGGCACAAGGATGCCGAGCCGCCCGTCGTACTTGCCGCCGTTGCGCACGGTGTCGTAGTGGCTGCCGGTGAGCAGCCGCTTCGCGCTGCGATCCGTGCCGTGGTAGATGCCGACCACGTTGCCCACCGCGTCGATTTCCACGTCGTCGAAGCCGCAATCGGCGCGCATCCAGTGCGACAGCCGCTGCGCGCAGGCGCGGTGCGCATCGGTCAGGTAGGTGACGGTGAGCTCGCCGCGCTCGGCATAACCCGGGTCGCTGTGCTGGGCCAGGCGTTCGGCCCAGTCCCACACCAGGTTGCCCATCTCGGGCACATGGCCGAACTTGTCGTCCAGCCGGATCTCGGCCACGCGGTGGATATTGCGCAGGCTTTCGGCATGTTCGTAGTCGGGGTGGTTGTCCAGCCGGCGCTCGAAGGTGGCGATGATCTCGGCCTTGTTCAGCCCGGTGCCGCGCGGCCCACGCACCGCGAGCATGAAAGGAAAGCCGAACTTGGCGTTGTACGCGGCATTGAGCTGCTGGATCTTGGCGAACTCCTCGGCCGTGCAGTCGGTGAGGCCGGCCTTGCTCTGCTCGTTACTGGACTCGGCGGTGAGCGACTTGCTGACCATCGCCTTGCCCGCCAGCTCGGGGTGGGCGCGCATCAGTTTCAGCTGCGCCTCGGCGCCGGCGTCGCGCAGCACCTGCACCAGCGCCAGCTTCAGTGCAGCCAGGCTGTCGAACGGGCGCTTCGCCCAGGCGGCCTCGGCCACCCAGGGCGAGTGTTCGTAGGTGCCGTCGAGCAGGGCGGTGAAATCGGCGCGCGAGGCGGCATTCAGTTGTTCCAGGGTCAGTGCCATGTCATCTCCAGACGAAGGCGTGGGCCGCATCGAAGGGATGCGTGGCCTTCCAGTGGCGGGCGATGTCGATGCGCCGGCAGACCCATACCCGCTCGTGCGCCTGCACGTGGTCCAGGAAGCGGCGCAGCGAGCCGATGCGTCCGGGCCGGCCGAGCAGCCGGCAGTGCATGCCGATGGACATCATCTTCGGGGCTTCGTCGCCTTCGGCATACAGCGCGTCGAAGCTGTCGCGCAGGTAGTTGAAGAAGTGCTCGCCGGTGTTGAAGCCCTGCGCCTGCACGAAGCGCATGTCGTTGGTGTCCAGCGAATACGGCACCACCAGGTGCGGCGCCAGGCTGCCATCGGTTTTTTGCACCTGCAGCCAGAAGGGAAGGTCGTCGCCGTAGTAGTCGCTGTCGTATTCGTAGCCGCCCTGGTCCACTACCAGGCGGCGCGTGTTGGGGCTGTCGCGGCCGGTGTACCAGCCGGCCGGCCAGGCGCCACCGGTCAGCTCCTTCAGCAGGTGGGTGGCCACGCCGACATGGCGGCGCTCGGTGGCCTCGGGCAGGTTCTGGTAGTGGATCCAGCGCAGCCCATGGTTGGCGATTTCGTGGCCGGCGTCCATGAAGGCCTTCAGCAGCTCGGGGTAGCGTTCCAGCGCCGAGACCACGCCGAAGACGGTGAGCGGCAACCCGCGCTGCTCGAACTCGCGCAGGATGCGCCACACGCCGACGCGCGAGCCGTACTCGTACATCGACTCCATGGTCATGTGGCGGTTCTCGTAGGCCTGCGCGGTGACCAGCTCGGACAGGAAGGTCTCCGACGTGGGGTCGCCGTGCAGCACGTTGTTCTCGCCGCCCTCTTCGTAGTTGAGCACGAATTGCACTGCGATCTTCGCGTCACCGGGCCAGCGCGCGTGGGGCGGCTGCGGGCCATAGCCGCGCAGGTCGCGCGCATAGGGCAGGGCGGGGGAGGGAGCCTGTGTGGCCATCGGAACTTCCTTGTTGCTATGCGGGTTGCAGCACCGTGGCCAAGTCGGCCACGCGCGGGCTCAGGCGCAGGTTGCGCTCGACGTTGCCCAGGTGCGACTCGAGCAGGCGCACTGCGGCGCGGGCGTCGCGCTTTTCCAGCGCGTCGACAATGGCGACATGCTCTTCCTGGCTGTGCTCGGCGGAGTGCGAGGACTGGTACATCAAGGCGATCAGCGAACTGCGCGTCAGCAGGTCTTCCAGCAGTTCGGCCAGCACCTGGTTGCCCAGCATGCGCGCCAGCAGCACGTGGAAGTCGGCCAGCAGCCGGGTACGCCCGGACACATCGGTGCGGGCCACGGCCGTCGCCTCGGCCTTGATATGCCCGCGCAGTTCGGCGATCTGCGCGTCGGTGACCACGGTGCACAGCTGCCGGACCATGGCCGCCTCGAGCATGGCACGCACCTCGAAGACCTGGCGCGCCTCTTGCACGCTGGGCTTGGCGACGAAGGCGCCGCGCGCCGGCTCCAGAGTGACCAGCCGGTCGCGGCTGAGCTGGTTGAGCGCCTGGCGCACGAGGGTGCGCGACACACCGAAGATGTCGGCGATCTGCTGCTCGGCCAGCTTGGTGCCGGGCATCAGCCGCCGCTCGATGATGGCGGTGGTGATCGAGTCGACGATGCGCTGCGTCGGCCCGGCGACACCGGCCTCGCTGCCGACGGACAACGCCGCGGCACGCACTTTGCGACGCGGAGCGGTGGCGGCAGGGGCGCGGGCCATGGGCAGGTGGATGCGGGATGCGGGGGCTTGCTTTGTATCCTGAAGTGTATACACTTCGCCGCGCCACGCAAGTGTCTTCGTGGTCATTCCGCGGCGGTCGGACGCCGCCATTCCATCAAGGATTCTTCCATGGGCAAGCTCACCACCCACGTGCTCGACACCATGAACGGTTGCCCCGCGGCCGGCATGGCGGTGAGCCTGTACCGGCTGGAAGGGGGCGGCGCGGTGCCACTCAAGCAGATCCGCCTCAACGACGACGGCCGTGCCGACCAGCCGCTGCTGGCCGACGCCGCGCTGCTGCCCGGCCGCTACCGGCTGGTGTTCAGCGTGTCGCCGTATTTCCGCGGCCGCGGCGTGGCCCTGCCCGAGCCGCCCTTCCTGGACGAGGTGCCGCTGGACTTCGGTATCGCCGATGCCTCGCTGCACTATCACGTGCCGCTGCTGGCTTCGCCCTGGAGCTATTCGACCTACCGCGGCAGCTGAACCTCCCGAACTGCCCCGCGCGCTGGCATGGGCATTGCGTTGACCTGTGACCTGAATGCCGGAGAACCCATGCGGATGAATCGTTTTCCCGTCGATCCGCCGATTGCGGCCGCACCGAAATGAGGCTGGGCGGCCAAGGCGACGAACTGCTGCGCCGCCTGGCCACCGGCCCGGCGGTGCGCATCGTCGTCGGCCGCGCGGAGGGCTCGGCGCCGCGCGATGCGGGTGCCTGGATGGCGGTGTGTGCCGAGGGTCTGATCGGCACCATTGGCGGCGGCAAGCTGGAGTTCGACGCCATCGCCGATGCGCGTGCGCTGCTCGCGGGCCGTGCGGTGGAGACCGAGCGTCGCTTTGCCCTGGGCCCGTCGCTGGGGCAGTGTTGCGGTGGCGTGGTCTGGCTGCGCTACGAACTGCTGCAGCCCGGCGACGTGGAACTCGTGCGAGCCGAACTGCTGGCTTCGCTGCAGGGCCACATGCCGGTGGCGCTGTTCGGCGGCGGGCATGTCGGCATGGCCATCGTGTCGGTGCTGGGCGCACTGCCGGTGCGCACCCATTGGATCGACAGCCGCGAGGAGGTCTTTCCCGTCGAACTTCCGCTGAACGTTCGCTGCGATCACTCCGAGCCGGTGCACGGCGCCGTGCCCACGCTCGAAGCCGGCTCGCACGTGCTGATCATGAGCTTCAGCCATGCCGAGGACCTGGACATTCTGGCCGCGTGCCTGAAGCGCCGCCGCGAGCGCGCCGACCTGCCGTTCATCGGACTGATCGGCAGCAAGAGCAAGTGGGCCACCTTCAGGCACCGGCTCGAAGCGCGCGGCTTCAGCCAGGCCGAGCTGGATGCGGTGACCAGCCCCATCGGCGTGCCGGGCGTGCTGGGCAAGGAGCCCGAGGTCATTGCCGTGGCGGTGGCCGCCCAGCTGATGCAACAGCGGGACTGACGGCGCAAAGGGTTAACCCTGGATTCAATCGGAGATCAAAGTGTATACAATTTCGCGTACACGTCGCAGCGGCGCAGGCCAGTCGGGAAGCTTCCGATGACGGCCTTGTGCGCGACCCAAGGAAGGCTGTTCAGAGCGCCCGCAGTGGTGAGCAGTCAGGAGTGATCGATGGACAGCTATCTCCTCGACTGGGTCAATCTGCTGTTGCGCTGGACGCATGTCATCGTCGGCATCGCCTGGATCGGCGCCTCCTTTTACTTCGTCTTCCTCGACTTCAGCCTGAAGCCGCCCACCGACCCGGCCCTCAAGGCCAAGGGCGTGGACGGCGAGCTGTGGGCGGTGCACGGCGGCGGCTTCTACAACCCGCAGAAGTACCTGGTGGCGCCGACGAGCCTGCCCGACCACCTGCACTGGTTCTACTGGGAGAGCTACTGGACCTGGATGTCCGGCTTCGCGCTCTTCGTGGTGCTGTATCTGTTCAACGCCAGCAGCTTCCTGGTCGACAAGAACGTCTACGACTGGTCGGCCGGCGCCGCGGTGGCCGGCTCGCTCGGTTTCCTGGTGCTGTTCTGGTTCGTCTACGACTTCATCTGCCGCAGCCTGTTGCAGCGTGCCCATGGCGACGTGCTGGTCGGCGCGCTGGTGTGCCTGTTCGTCGTCGCCGCGTCGTGGGTGGCCTGCCACCTGTTCGCCGGCCGCGCCGCCTTCCTGATGGTGGGCGCGATGATGGCCACCGCGATGAGCGCCAACGTCTTCTTCTGGATCATCCCCGGCCAGCGCAAGGTGATCGCGCAGATGAAGGCCGGCCAGCCGGTGGACCCGATCTACGGCCAGCGCGCCAAGCAGCGCAGCGTGCACAACACCTACTTTACGCTGCCGGTGCTGATTGCCATGCTGTCCAACCACTACGGCTGGCTGTACCAGTCGAAGAACAACTGGCTGGTGCTGGTGCTTATCATGCTGGCCGGCGCGCTGATCCGCCATTCCTTCGTGGCGCGGCACAAGGCGCTGGTCGCCGGCAAGCGTGTGCCCTGGGAGTACGCCACCGCCGGCACGCTGATCATCGTCGGCCTGGTGGTGGCGCTGGCGCCGGCGCCGCGTGCCGCGTCGGCCGCCGCCCCGGCCAAGGTGACGCTGGCCCAGGTGCAGGCGGTCGTCGACCAGCGTTGCGCGCTGTGCCACAACGCCCAGGTGCAGCAGAAGAACGTGGCGCTGCACACGTCCGAACTGATCAAGCAGCACGCGCAGAACGTCTACCAGCAGGCGGTGGTGCTGAAGCTGATGCCGATGAACAACGCCACGCAGATCACCGACGACGAGCGTGACCTGATCAAGCGCTGGTACGAGGCCGGGGCGCCGCTGAACTGATGTCTGCCGGCCGCCCGGCTGGCCCTTCAAGGAGAAACCCATGACCGCAGTCACGACCGTCCACCCGGTGGACGAGAAACTCCCTCTGGGCCGCGTCACCGCGCTGGGCCTGCAGCATGTGCTGGTGATGTACGCCGGCGCCATCGCCGTGCCGCTGATCGTCGGCCGCGCGCTCAAGCTCACGCCGGAACAGGTGGCGCTGCTGATCAGTGCGGACCTGTTCGCCTGCGGCCTGGTCACGCTGATCCAGTCGCTGGGCATGACGCGCTACTTCGGCATCAAGCTGCCGGTGATGATGGGCGTCACTTTCGCCGCGGTGGGGCCGATGGTGGCCTTCGCCAACCAGATGCCCGGCGTCGAAGGCGCGCGCGCCATTTTCGGCGCCATCATCGGCGCGGGTGTCATCTCGATGCTCATCGCCCCGGTCATCAGCAAGATGCTGCGCTTCTTCCCGCCGGTGGTCACCGGCACCATCATCACCATCATCGGCGTCAGCCTGATGCGCGTGGGCGTGGGCTGGGCCATGGGCGGGCCGGCCTTTCTGGCGCAGCGCACCGACGTGCCCAAGCTGGTGGAGATGGTCGACCAGGCCAAGGCCGCAGCCGCCGCGGCGTCGGCGCCGGTCAAGCTCGGGCCGATCCCGATGGTCGACAACCCGGCCTACGGCGCCCTGGACAACATGGCCATCGCCGCCTTCGTGCTGGTGGTGGTGCTGCTGCTGGTGAAGTACGCCAAGGGCTTCGTCGCCAACATCTCGGTGCTGCTGGGCATCGTCGCCGGCTGCGCGCTGGCCATGGCGCTGGGCAAGATGAACTTCGACAACGTCGGCAAGGCCCACTGGTTCGACATCGTCACGCCCTTCGCCTTCGGCATGCCGACCTTCGACATCGTGATGATCCTGACGATGACGCTGGTGATGATCGTGGTGATGATCGAATCCACCGGCATGTTCCTGGCACTGTCCGACATCACCGGCAAGAAGATCGGCCAGCCGGAGCTGGCGGCGGGACTGCGCACCGACGGCCTGGGCACGGTGATCGGCGGCATCTTCAACACCTTCCCGTACACCAGCTTCAGCCAGAACGTCGGCCTGGTCGGCGTCACCGGCGTGCGCAGCCGCTATGTCTGCGTGGCCGGCGGCATCATCATGCTGATCCTGGGCATGCTGCCCAAGATGGCGGCCTTCGTCGAGGCCATTCCCCAGTTCGTGCTGGGCGGCGCCGGCCTCGTGATGTTCGGCATGGTGGCCGCCACCGGCATCCGCATCCTGTCCACCGTCGACTACCGCAACAACCGCCACAACCTGTACATCGTGGCCCTGGCCATCGGCTTCGGGCTGATCCCGCTGGTGGCGCCGCGCTGGACGCAGCAGATGCCGCACGGCCTGCACCCGCTGCTGGAGAGCGGCATCCTGCTCACGGCCATTGCCGCGGTCCTGCTGAACCTGTTCTTCAACGGCAGCAAGGGCGACACGGCCGCCGCCATCGAAGCCGCCAAGACCGCGGAGGCGCACTGACCCGCAACGAGACTCCCGACCCTATCTCTTCGCACGTATACTGTGCGCACATGACCTGTGGATCCAACATGAACATCACTCTGTCGATCGATGAGCGCGTGGCGGAGCAGGCGCGCCAGGCCGCGATGGCCATGGGCAAGAGCCTGAATCAGGCCGTGCGCGACTACCTCGAGCAACTGGCGGGCCGGGCCCAGCTCGAAGCCGAAATCGCCGAGTTCCTGGACTCGACCGCGCACACGCCGGGCCGCCTGCGTGGCTGGAAGTTCAACCGCGAAGAGCTGCAGCGACGTGCGTAGCTTCATCGACACGAACGTGTTGGTCTATGCGGATTCTGCCGACGCCGGTGCCAAGCAGTCGTGCGCCAGCGCGTTGATCGCGCAATGCCTGCGCACGGGTGACGGAGTCATATCCACCCAGGTGCTGCATGAATTTGTCAACGCTGCGATCCGCAAGCTGGCCTTGCCGCTGGATCTGGTTCGTGCCCGGGTTCGCTTGTACAGCCGTTTCGAGACGGTCAATGCGTCACCCACCGCGGTACCGGAGGCCCTCGACCTGCATGCCTTGCACACGATCTCGATCTGGGATGCACTGATCCTGCAGGCTGCACGACAAAGCGGTTGTGTGCAGTTGCTGACTGAGGATCTGCAGGCAGGCGCCGTGATCGGCGGTGTGCGCATCGTCAACCCCTTCGACGTTCCATCCACGACGAAGACACGCCGAGCGAAGTCTCGTTGATGTAAGGGCAACCGGCCGACACTCACTATGCCCACCCTGCTGATCCGACACGCCACGCTGCTGGTCACCATGGACGCGCAGCGGCGCGAGATCGTCGACGGCGCGGTGTTTGCGCGCGACGGCGTGATCGAGGCCGTGGGCGCGTCGGCGCAACTGCCGCAAACGGCCGACGAGGTGATCGACGCGCGCGGCCAGGTGGTGATCCCCGGCCTGGTGAACACCCACCACCACATGTACCAGACGCTGACGCGCGCGGTGCCGGCGGCGCAGGACTGCGAGCTGTTCAAGTGGCTGCAGACGCTGTACCCGATCTGGGCGAAGCTCAGCCCGGAGATGGTGCAGGTGTCCACCCAGACGGCGATGGCCGAACTGCTGCTGTCGGGCTGCACCACCAGCAGCGACCATCTCTACATCTACCCCAACGGCGTGACGCTGGACCACAGCATCGAGGCGGCTCAGCAGATCGGCATGCGCTTCCATGCAGCACGCGGCTCGATGAGCGTGGGTGCCAGTGCCGGCGGACTGCCGCCGGACAGCGTGGTGGAAAGCGAAGCCGCGATCCTGAAGGACACGCAGCGCCTGATCGAGCGCTGGCACGACCCGGCGCGCCATGCGATGACGCGCATCGTGGTAGCGCCGTGCAGCCCGTTTTCGGTGAGCCGCGAGCTGATGCGCGATGCGGCGATTCTGGCGCGCGAACACGGCGTGTCGCTGCACACCCACCTGGCCGAGAACGACAACGACATCGCCTACACCCGCGAGAAGTTCAATTGCACGCCGGCGGAATATGCCGAACAGCTGGGCTGGGTGGGCCCCGACGTCTGGCATGCGCACTGCGTCAAGCTTGACGAAGCCGGCATCCAGCTCTTTGCCAAGACCGGCACCGGCGTGGCTCACTGCCCGGGCAGCAACATGCGCCTGGCCTCGGGCATCGCGCCGATCCGAGCGATGCGCGATGCCGGTGTGCCGGTGTCGATCGCGGTCGACGGCTCGGCCAGCAACGACGCCGGTCACATGCTGGGTGAGGCCCGGCTGGCGCTGCTGCTGCAGCGCGTGGCCTACGGGCCGGTGAAGGGCCCGTCGGCGTTGACTGCGCGCGAGGTGCTGGAGATCGCCACGCTGGGCGGCGCCCAGGTGCTCAACCGCGACGATATCGGTGCGCTGGCGCCGGGCATGGCGGCCGATATCGTCTGCGTGCCGCTGGACGACATCGGCATGACCGGCGCGCTGCACGACCCGCTGGCCGCGCTTTTCTTCTGCCATGTGCCGCGGGTGAAGCACAGCGTGGTCCACGGGCGCGTGGTGGTGCGCGACGGCCAACTGGCGACGCTGGAATTGCCCAGGCTGATCGAGCGCCACAACCGGCTTGCCGCCGGCCTGCTGGCCGCGGCGTGAGGCGCCTGCCGATCCGGCCGATCGACGCGGCCGAATTCGAACCCTACGGCTGGCTGGCCGATGGCGACGGCGCCACGGGCCGGCCGATCAACGACGGCACGAGCCAGCGCATCGACGATGTCGGTGAACTGCATCTTGCGGCCGACGGCGGCACGCCCTGCCTGGCGCTGTTCCGCGCGCAAGCCCGCGATCCGCACGGGCCCTGGCAGGTGCTCGAGCGACACCGCCTGGGGACGCAGAGCTTCGTGCCGATGGGCGGCGCGCCCTACGTGGTGCTTGTGGCGCTGGGCGATGCCCTGCCGGACGAGGACACGCTGGCCGCCTTCGCCGTGGCCGGCCACCAGGCCGTGACCCTGCGCGTCGGCACCTGGCACCACGGACTGATCGCGCCGCAGGGCGGCGACTTCATCGTCATCGAGCGGCGGGGCGCCGAAGTCGACTGCGAATCTGGCGACGCTGGTCGAGGCGGTGACGCTTTCGGTCGAGGCTGACGCGCTCAGGCGCTGATGCGCTGCGCCAGCGCCACCAGGCTGCGGTCGCTGCCCGGCGGGCCCACCAGGCTCAGGCCCAGCGGCGCGCCCAGCCGCGTGGCCCAGGGCAGGCTCAGCTGCGGCAGGCCGGCCAGGCCGGCCACGCACAGCATCTGCAGCGCGCGGTTGCGGTAGCTCTCCAGCCCGGCTTCGTCGTCGCTGATCAACGGGGACACGTCGGGCATCGTCGGCATCAGCAGCACGCCGTCGGTGCCCAGGATCGCGGCCATGTGGGCGCGAAAGCGCGCGCGGTAGGCCTGGCCGTCGGCCAGCTTCTGATCGGGAATCTGGCGGGCCCAGGCAAAGCGCTCGGCCACGCCCGGGCCCAGCGGCGGCTGGTAGCGTGTGATCAGCGTGCCGTCCATCGTCCAGGCCTCGTGGCCCTTGCACATGGCGGTAGTGCCAGTACATCGCCTCCAGGCTGTCCAGCACCACGTTCACCGGCGCGGCCGCGCCCAGCGCGGTTTCGACCCGGGCGCAGGGCGTCGCGAAGGCCGCCTGCACCTCGGGCGCCAGCAGCGCCCACAGATCGGTGGGCCGCAGCAGCCGGGGTGCGGCCGGCAGCGGCGCCGGGTCGGCGCCGAGAAGCACGTCGGCCACGCGGGCGAAGCTGTGCAGGTCGCGGGTGAACCAGCCGCAGGTGTCGAAGCTGGGCGACAGGTCCAGCGCGCCCTGCAGGCTGACGCGGCCGTGCGTCGGCCGCAGGCCCACCAGCCCGCAATGGCTGGCCGGCGCGCGCACGCTGCCGCCGGTGTCGGTGCCCAGCGCCATGTCGCACAGGCGATTGGACACCGCGGCGGCCGAGCCCGAGGACGAGCCGCCGGTGATGCGATCGGGCGCGGCGCCGTTGATCGGCGAACCGAAATGCGCGTTCTGCCCGTTCATCGAAAACGCCAGCTCGTCGGTGATGGTCTTGCCGACGAAGCGCGCGCCGGCGTCCAGCAGCGTCTGCACCGTGGGCGCCGTGCGCGTCTTGATGCCCGATAGCGCCAGCACGAAGGGCTGGCCGCCGCTGGTGGGGTAGCCGGCCACGTCGAACAGGTCCTTCACCGCGAAGCTCAGGCCGGCCAGCGGCCCGGTGGCCGCCTGCGGCACCGGCACTTCCGGGTAGGGCATGAAGGCGCGGGCGGTGTCGTGGACCAAGGGCATGGCGGCTCTCAGCGAAGGGCAATGGCCGATTCTGCCGTGGCGTCGGTGCGCAGGCAGCGCGCACCGTGGTCGGGCGCGATCATCACCACGTCGGGCGCGGTCTGGCGGCAGGCATCGGCCGCGTAGCTGCAGCGTTCGGCGAAGGCACAACCCGGTGGCAGGGCCGACAGGTCGGGCGGGGCGCCGCCGATGGTTTCCAGCCGCGCGCCCTTGGCCAGCGCGCCATGGGCGCGGCTCTTCAGCAGCGCCAGCGTGTAGGGGTGGCGGGGCTCGCGGATCAGCGCCCGCGCCGAGCCCACCTCGACGATGCGCCCGGCGTACATCACGGCAATGCGGTCGGCCACCTCGAGCGCGGCGCCGATGTCGTGGGTGACGAAGATCACCGACAGCCCCATCTCGCGCTGCAACTCGCGCAGCAGCAGCAGGATCTGGATCTGCACGGTGGCATCGAGCGCGGTGGTCGGCTCGTCGGCCAGCAGCAGCTGCGGTTGGCAGGCCAGGGCCAGCGCGATCATCGCGCGCTGGCGCATGCCGCCGCTCATCTCGTGCGGATAGGCGGCCAACCGCCGCTCGGGGCTGGGAATGCGCACCCGCTCGAACAGCTTCAGTGCCCGCTTGTGAGCCTGCTCGGCACTCACCGATTCATGGCGGCGGATGCTCTCGACGATCTGCGCGCCCACGCTGTACACCGGGTCCAGCGCCAGCAGCGGCTCCTGGAAGATCATCGACGCGACCTTGCCGCGGTAGTCGGCCAGCTGCGACGAGGACATCTTCAGCACGTCCTGCCCGCCCACCAGCAATTGCCCGCCCATCTGCGTGCGCCGCGGCGGGTGCAGGCGCAGCAGCGAGCGCAGCGTGACGCTCTTGCCCGAGCCCGATTCGCCGATCAGCGCGACCACCTCGCCGCGCTGCACCTGCAGGTCCACGCCGCCGACGGCACGCACCGGCTTGCGCCCGCCGGTGAAGGTGACGGTGAGGTTCTTGATGTCGACGAAGGCTTCACTCATGCCGCCACCTTCTGCGCTGCCGTGTGGCCGCTGCCGGCTTCGACCATCAGGCAGGCCACCGGATGGCCACCGGCACCGCCCGCCAACGTGGGCACGCGCTGGCTGCACACGGCTTCGGCACGGTCGCAGCGGGTGTGGAAGCGGCAGCCCGAAGGCGGGTTGATGGGATTCGGCGGGTCACCGGCCAGGGCGGGCTTTTCGGTGCGGTGGTCCGGGTCCATCGACGGGATGCTGCTCAGCAGCGCGCGCGTGTACGGATGGCGCGGGTCTTCGAACAGCGTCTCGCTGTCGCCGATTTCCACCACCTGGCCCAGGTACATGACCATCACGCGGTCGGAGATGTAGCGCACCACGTTCAGGTCGTGGCTGATGAACACATAGGTCAGGCCGAACTCGTCCTTCAGGTCGAGCAGCAGGTTCAGCACCTGCGCTTCGACCGACTTGTCCAGCGCCGACACCGCCTCATCCAGGATGATGATGCGCGGCTGCAGCGCCAGCGCGCGCGCGATGTTGATGCGCTGGCGCTGGCCGCCCGACAGCTCGTGCGGGTAGCGCTCGGCAAAGCGCTGCGGCGCCAGGCCCACGCGCGTTAGCAGGTCGCGGGCGCGGGCCACGGCTTCCGCGCGCGGCGTGCCATGCACCTGCGGCGCGAAAGCGATACTGTCCTCGATGGTCAGGCGCGGGTTCAGCGAGGCATAGCTGTCCTGGAACACCATCTGCACCTGGCGGCGGTAGTCCTTGAGCCCGAGTTCGCGGCCGCCGACGGCGCACGCGTCGAAAATGATGTCGCCCTTGTCCGGTTCGATCAGGTGCATCAGCAGTCGCGCGGTGGTGCTCTTGCCGCAGCCCGATTCGCCGACCACGCCCAGCGTCTCGCCGCGCTGCAGCGCAAAGCTGATGCCGTCGACCGCACGCACCACGCCGCCGCCGCGTCCCAGCAGGTCCTTCTTCAGCGGGAAGTGCTTGACCAGGCCCTGGACTTCGAGCAGCGCTTTCACTGTTTGATCTCCATCGCCGAGCGCAGTCCGTCGGACAAGAGATTGAACGCGATCGAGGTGAAGAAGATCATCACCCCCGGCAAGGCCGCGATCCACGGCTGCACATAGATGGCGGTGCGCAGCGTGTTCAGCATCAACCCCCATTCCGGTTCGGGCGGCTTGACGCCCAGGCCCAGGAAGCTCAGGCCCGACGCCAGGATCATGCTCACCGCGATCAGGCTGGTGGCGTAGACGAAGATCGGCCCCAGCACGTTGCCCAGCACGTGCACGCGCACGATGGTGAAGGCGTCGGCGCCGCTGGCGCGCGCGGCCTCGACGAAATCGCGGCTGCGGATCTGCGTGGTCACGCTCTCGGCCACCCGCGCGATCGGCGGGATGAACACCACCGTCAGCGAGATCAGCGAATTGGTGATGCCGGCGCCCAGCGCGCCGCTCAGTGCGATGGCCAGCAGCACCGACGGGAAGGCATAGAAGACGTCGATGGTGCGCATGATCACCGAGTTCACGGCCCCGCCCGCATAGCCGGCAACGATGCCGATGGTGGCGCCGATGGCGAAGGCGAAGATCACCGGCGTGATGCCCATGAACAGGCTCAGTCTCGCGCCGACGATCAGCCGGCTGAGCATGTCGCGGCCCAGTTCGTCGCTGCCCAGCGGATAGCCTTCGGTGCCGATCGGTTTCAGCCGGTTGAGCATGCTCGACGCATAAGGGTCGGCCGGCGCCAGCCAGGGGCCGAACACGGCCAGGATCATCAGGAACAGGATCATCGCGCCGGCCACCAGCGCCGACGGGTCGCTCAGCAGGCGCCGGCCGACGGTCTGCCAGTAGCCGGGGCTGCGCTCCACCGGCAGGGTGGGCAGC
This sequence comes from uncultured Pseudomonadota bacterium, assembly GCA_963758955.1. Lineage (GTDB taxonomy): Bacteria > Pseudomonadota > Gammaproteobacteria > Burkholderiales > Burkholderiaceae_C > Rubrivivax. The sequence goes on along the minus strand of CAVWXO010000021.1, from coordinate 986,444 downwards.
TTGGCGTCGACCACTGCGCTCATCGGGCAATCCTTGGATCGAGCGCGCCCTGAATCACGTCGACCAGCAGGTTCAGCACCACGAAGAACATCGCCAGCACCAGGATCGTGCCCTGCAGCAGCGGCAGGTCGCGCTGGAAGATGGCGCTGTTGAGCAGGAAGCCGGCACCGGGCCAGGAGAACACGGTCTCGATCAGGATGCTGCCGCCCAGCAGGTAGCCCAGCTGCAGGCCCATCACCGCCAGCGCGGTGGGCGCGGCGTTCTTCACCACGTGGGTGAAGATCCCCAGGTCGGTCAGGCCCTTGGCGCGCAGGCCGACGATGAACTCCTGCGCCAGGATGTCGGCCACCAGCGCGCGCACGGTGCGCGCGATGATGCCCATCGGAATCACGCTCATGGTGATGGCCGGCAGCACCAGGTGCTGCATGTGCTCCCAGTTCCACACCCAGTCGCCCGAGCCGCCGGGGCCGGCGCCGCCCGGCGGCAGCCAGCCCAGGACGACGGCGAAGACGATGACCATCACCATGCCCAGCCAGTAGTGCGGCACGCTCACGCCCAGCACTGCGGTCAGCGACGCCGCCTTGTCGACCCAGCTGTTCTGGAAGTAGCCGGCGACGAAACCGAACAGGCAGCCGAAGACGAAGCCGATCAGCGTGGCGAAGACCGCCAGCCGCAGCGTGTTGCCCACGGCCTTGAGCACCTCGTCGCTGACGGCGCGGCCGCTGGCGATGCTGGTGCCCAGGTCACCCTGCAGCGCGCGCCACACCCAGCTGGCGAACTGCTCGGGGTAGCTGCGGTCGAAGCCGTAGAGCGTGCGCAGTTGCGCCTGCATCTCGCCCGATGCATCCGGCGGCAGGATCGACACCAGCGGGTCGCCTGGCGCCAGGTGCACCAGTGCAAAGCACACCAGCGCCACGCCCAGCATGATGGGCAGCGTGTAGACCAGCCGCCGCAGCAGGAAGGCGATCATCCCGCCGTCAATCCATGGTCATGGGCGCGATGTCGATGAACCAGCTTCTGGGTTGGACCACGCCCTTGACCTTCGGACTCATCGCCCGCGGGCCCACGTCGTGCGCGATCCACACGAAGGGCGCTTCCTCGACGATGCGCGCATGCAGCTTGGCCAGCGCCGCGTCGCGGGCCGTGCCGTCGAAGCTGGTGCGTGCATCGGCGATCAGCTTGTCGATCTCGGCATTGCCGTAGTAGCCCCAGTTATTGCTCACCGGCGGGAAGGTCTTGGTGCTGGTGAAGCGCACCATCGCGAAGAACGGGTCCATCGCCGCAAAGCTGACATTGGTGGCGTTGGCGCCGTTGGCCGACGGGTCCTTGGCGCCCTTGCGCCAGTTGGTGAACAGCGTGTTCCACTCGATGACGTCGAACTGCACGTCGAAGTAGCACTGCTTCAGGCTCTGCTGCACGAACTCGTTCATCGGCAGCGGCTGCATCTGGCCAGAGCCGGAGGCCGAGATCTGTACCTTCACCTTCAGCGGCTTGGCGGCGCTGTGGCCGGCTTCGGTCATCAGCTTCTGCGCGGCGGCCACGTCGTAGCGGATGTCGAACTTGGGGTTGCCCCACCAAGGGTGGCCCGGCGGCACGGTGCCCTTGGGCACGGCCATCATGCCGCCCAGCAGCTTCATCAGGCCCAGGCGGTCGACGCACAGGTTGGCGGCATGGCGCACGCGCTTGTCGAGCCAGGGCGAGCCTTCGGCAAAGCTCAGCTGCCAGGGCCAGACGTGCGGCTGCTGGTTGAAGTAGATCTTGTTGCCGCGCGCCTGGATCGAGCCCATCGCGTCGGGTGACGGGGCTTCGATCCAGTCGACCTGGCCGGACAGCAGCGCTGCGGTGCGCGCGTTGGCCTCGGGCATCGGCAGCAGCACCACGCGGTCGATCTTGGGCGTGCGCTTCGGGTCCCAGTAGGTCTTGTTGGCCACCATCTCCAGCCGCTCGCGCGGCACGAAGCGCGCCATCTTGAAGGGCCCCGACCCCGAGGCGTCGGCGGCGAAGGCGATCCATGCCACCTTGGACTTGTCGGCCGGCATGGCGCCCGGTGCAGCATCGAATTTCTTCTGCCAGTGAGCCGGGCTGGCCATGAACAGGTTGGTCAGGTTCAATGGCAGGAAGGCGTCGGGCTCGTTGGTGGTCAGCTCGACCGTGAAGTCGTCAATCTTGCGCGCGCTGCGCAGCGTGGGCATGCGCGAGGCGGTCACGCCCACCTGGCTGGCGTCGAACTGCACCGCGTCCTTGTCCAGCACCTTGCGCACGTTCCAGACCACGGCGTCGGCATTGAACGGGCTGCCGTCATGGAACTTGACGTCGTTGCGCAGCTTGAAGACCCACTTGGTCTTGTCCTTGGCGTCCACCGCCCAGCTGGTGGACAGCGCCGGGATCAGCACGCTGGGCGCATCGGCCTTGGACAGGTCCCATTGCGTCAGCGAGTCGTACATCGGGATGCCGGTGAACCGGTTGCCCTCGAAGCCCTGGTCGGGCTGGCCCAGCGTGCGCGGGATGTCGGCGGCGGTCATCGCGATGCGCAGCACCTTCTCTTGCGCGGCGGCCGGCCCGCAGGCCAGCAGGGCGGCCGCCAGGAGCGCGGCGGGCACGAAGGGACGGGACGAAGGCTTCATCGGGGCTCCTGAGTGAATGGGTGGGGTGGCGGCGTGGCCGCAAGGGCGTGGCTTCGCAATTGATGTGCCAGGACGGTGCGCGTTGCGTGCAAGCGGGCGCGGCGTTTGCAATGGGACCGTGCAGACCTTCAACGCACCATGTCGCGCACGCTTTGGCGGCGCGATGCACCGATTCGGACGCAAAGACCATGAAGCTCTTGTTGATCAACCCCAACACCTCCGCGGTGATGACCGAGGCCATGGTTCAGTCGGCGTGCGCCGTCGCCGCTGTGGGCACGCAGGTGGTGGGCCGGCAGCCCAGCTTCGGGCCGGTGTCCATCGAAAGCCACTTCGACGAAGTCTTCGGCGCGGCCGGCGTGGCCGAGCAGCTGCAGCTGGCGCAGGGCGAGGCCTTCGACGCGGTGGTCATCGCCTGCTTCGGCGACCCGGGGCTGGACGCGGCGCGCGAGCTGACCGATGCCCCAGTGCTGGGCATCGCCGAGGCGGCCTTCCACGCGGCGTCCTTCGTGGCGACCGGCTTTTCGGTGGTGACGACGATGACCCGCACCTGCGGCATCGCCGAGCGGCTGGTGCAGCGCTACGGGTTCGAGCGCACGTGTCGCGGCATCCACGGCACCGACATCCCGGTGCTGGCGCTGGAGCATTGCGGCGAGGACGTGGTGGCGCAGATCGAGGCCGCCGCGCGGCATGCGCTGGCACACGACCGCAGCGGCGCCATCGTGCTGGGCTGTGGCGGCATGGCCGCGCTGTGCCGCATGTTGCAGCAGCGCCTGGGCGTGCCGGTGGTCGACGGGGTCACCGCCGCAGTCAAGCTGGCCGAGGCGCTGGTGGCCCTGGGTCTGAAGACCGACAAGACCGGCGACTATGCGCCGCCGCTGCCCAAGCGCTGGGTCGGCTGGGCGGCGCCGCTGGGCGATGCGCCGGCGCGCTGAAAGCGGCGCGCCGCGGCCGAAGCCTCTCTACAACGTGGACGCCCATGCCGCGGGCAGGTGCGCCAGATCCGCCGGCTCGTCGATGTCGGGCACAGGCGACAGCTCCGCCACGCGCAGGCCCGCGGCCGCGGCCCGCTCGCGCGTTTGCGCCATGACTTGCGGCGTGCTCCAGGCCATGCCGGCGAACAGCCGCGGCTCGGGCCGGCGCAGGCCGACGAGCCCATAGCCGCCATCCAGCGCCGGCACGAACACCGCGTCATGGGAGTCGAGCGCCGCCATGGCCTGGCGCAGCCGCAGTGCGTCGAGTGCCGGAAGATCGCTGCCGATCAGCAACGCGCGTCCATGGGTCTGCAGCGCGCGCGCCAGTGCGCGCTGCATGCGCTCACCGAGGTCGCCCGCGCCCTGTTCGGCAAGCGCCAGCCCATGCTGTCGGGCGAGCCGTTGCAAGGCCGGGTGCCCCGAGTCTGGCGTGACACACAGTTCGACCGTGTCGAACCCGGCCTTGACCGCGGCACCGAGCGCATGTTCCAGCAGGCGCTCGGCCAGCGCCGCGGCACCGGCCGCACCCAGCGCCGGGATCAGTCGCGTCTTGGTCTGGCCGGCCACCGGCGCCTTCGCGAAGACGATCAGCGCCGTGCCCATGATCTCAGCGGTAGGCCTGTGCCAGCGACTGCGGCGACTCGCCGCGCCAGTAGCGCCAGCGCAGCCGCCACATCAGCCAGATGGTGCGCCACACGCCGTGCGTTTCCCAGCGCCGGCCCGAGGTGCGCACGCGCTGGCGCAGGCAGTGCGGCCGCTGCAGTGCCCGCAGCCGGCGCGACAGTTCGATGTCCTCCATCAGCGGCTGGTCGGGGAAGCCGCCGACACGCTCGAAGACCTCGCGCCGCACGAACAGGGCCTGGTCGCCGGTGGCGATGCCGCTGAGGCGCGAGCGCAGGTTCATCAGCGCCGCCACCAGCCGCAGCAAGGCCGCACGGCCCTCGATGTGCACGTCGAAGCGGCCCCAGGCCGCGCCACCCGAGACCACGGCGTGCAGCAAGGCGTCGGCGTCCCCGGGCAGTTGCGTGTCGGCATGCAGGAACAGCAGCAGCGGCGCGCTGGCTGCTGCCGCGCCGGCATTCATCTGGCGTGCGCGACCGCGCGGACTGCGCAGCACCTGGTCGGCCCAGGGGGCTGCCAGGTTGGGTGTGTCGTCGGTGCTGCCACCGTCGACGACGATGACTTCGGCGCCGCGCTCGCGCAGCGGCACCAAGGCTTGCAGCGTGGCCAGGATGCCGGCGGCCTCGTTCAGCACCGGCACGACGATGCTCAGCGTCGGCACCGGCCGTTCGGGCATCAGGCCGCCTGGGTCTGGGGCTGGGCGTCGAGCGCGCCACCGCAGCTGCTGCCCTGGCCGGCGGTGCAGCCGTAGCAGTGGTCGGCAACGCGGATGGCGGCGCCGCCAACGTCGCGCTGCAGCAGCTCGCGCAGATGCGGCCGCGCCGTGCCGCCCAGCCGCGCGTGCAGGCCGAGCATCTGGTTGAAATCGCAGTCGTACAAGTTGCCCTGCCAGTCGACGCTGACGGTGCTGCGGCACATCAGCGTGTCCAGGTTCTCGCTGCGATACGCGCCGCGCAGCAGCTGCATGTAGCTGCCGAAGCTGCCCTTGCTGACCAGCGTGCTGCCGAAGCGCTGGATCGGCATGTTGGTCAGCACGAAGAGATGGTCGAAGCGGATGCCGAAGTGCAGCGCCAATTCGCGCTTGTAGTCCTGCTCCAGCGCCGCCTGCGGTGGCGGCAGCACCGCGCCTTGCGGGTTGTAGACCAGGTTCAGCACCCGCCCCGAGCCCGGCTGGCCGTAGCCCAGCGCATTGAGCTGCCGCAGCGCGGCGATGCTGCGCTCGAACACGCCGTCGCCGCGCTGCCGGTCGACGTTGGCCGGCGAATAGCAGGGCAGCGAGGCGGTGATCTCCACGCCCTGTTCGGCCAGAAAGCCGGCCAGATCGTCCTGGCCCGGCTCGGACAGGATCGTCAGGTTGCAGCGGTCGATGACACGCACACCCGAAGCGCGCGCGCCACGCACCAGATCGCGGAAGTGCGGGTTGAGCTCGGGCGCGCCGCCGGTCAGGTCGAGCGTGCCGATGCGCCGGGCGCGCAACACCTGCAGCACCAGCGCGGCGGTATCTGCGTCCATCATTTCGGTCCGGTTGGGGCCGGCGTTGACATGGCAGTGCAGGCAACTCTGGTTGCACTTGTAGCCCAGGTTCACCTGCAGCGTATCCAGACGCAGGCGGCGGATCGGCGGGAAGTCGGTACGTGCCAGCAAGGGCAGGGTGTCGTGCATGTCGTGTCGCTTCCTTCGGTCGGGCGAGCCCCTGTGTCGGACCCAGGCTGGGTTTCATTACAGGGGCGGCCGATTGTGCTGCGCAGGGGGTGTCCACACTGCGCGGGCGGGATGTGCGCCGTGCGACCAAGCCCCTGGCTGGCCGGCCGGCGCGCCAGCGCCCAGTCGACTTCAGCCTCCGCCCAGCGCATGCCGCAGCAGCAGCGCCGCCAGCACGAACATCGTCGCGCCGATGGCGCGGTCCAGCAGCTGCCAGGCGCGTGCTTGCGCGAACCACGGCGCCAGCCAGCGCGCGCCGTAGCCCAGCAGCACGAACCAGGCAAAGCTGGCGAAGCTGGCGCCTGCGATGAACCAACCACGCAGGGCCGCCGGTTGCTGCGCACCCACGCTGCCCACCAGCAGCACCGTGTCCAGGTAGACATGCGGGTTCAGCAGCGTGAAGGCCGCGGCCTGCGCCACCGCCGCGCCGCGGCCGAAGGCGGCGCCACTGCCGGCGGGTGTCAGCGCCTGCGGCTGGCGCGAGCGGCGCAGCGCCTGCCAGCCGTAGGTGGCCAGGAAGATGGCACCCACCAGCGCCAGCGCGCGCGCCAGCGCCGGCCGCTCTCCCAGCGCCTGTGCCATGCCCAGCACGCCGGCGGCGACCAGCAATGCATCGGCCAACGCGCAGAACAGCACCACGCTGCCCACGTGTTCGCGGCGCAGGCCCTGGCGCAGCACGAAGGCGTTCTGCGCGCCGATGGCGACGATCAGGCCGAAGCTCAAGGTCAGGCCCTGGGCGAACACGGCCAGGGCGTCGGCGTCGGCGAGCAGCGGTGTCATGGGGCGCCAGCTTGCCCGCCGGTCGGACACAAGGCAAACTACAGATTCTTCATTCGATGTAGTTCAACTGAACCATGTTCGACTACGCGGCGCTGGCCGCGCTGCACGCGGTGGTGCAGTACGGCAGCTTCGAACGTGCGGCGCTGGCGCTGCATGTCACGCCATCGGCGGTGTCGCAGCGCATCCGCGCGCTGGAAGAGCGCGTGGGCGGCGCGCTCGTGGTGCGCGACAAGCCCTGCCGCCCCACCGAGGCCGGCCGGCGCCTGTGCCAGCACGTGGACCGCGTGCGCATGCTCGAGCAGGACCTGCAAGGCGCCGTGCCCGGCCTGCCGCGCGACGGCGCGCAGCGCGTGCCGCTGCCGGTGGCCGTCAATGCCGACAGCCTGGCCACCTGGTTCGCGCCCGCGGCGGCGGCCTTCGCGGCCGACGCGCCGGTGCTGCTGCAGGTGGCGGTGGACGACCAGGACCACACGGCCGAATGGCTGCGCAGCGGCGCGGTGCTGGCGGCGGTGACGGCGCAGGCCCGGCCACCGGCCGGCTGCAGCAGCCGGGCTCTGGGCGCGATGCGCTATGTCGCCACCGCGAGCCCGGCTTTCGTGCAGCGCCACTTCGCGCAGGGCGTGGGCGCCGCCAGCCTGGCGCGCGCGCCCAGCCTGCGCTTCAACGCCAAGGACGAACTGCAGTCGCGCTGGGCGCAGCGGCTGTGCCACCGCCACGTGGAGCTGCCGCAGCACACGGTGCCGTCGACGCAGGCCTTCGTCACCGCGGCGCTGGCCGGCATGGGTTGGGGCCTGCAGCCGCTGGCGCTGGTGGCCGGCCACCTGAAGGACGGCACTCTGGTGGAACTGGTGCCGCGCACGCCGCTGGACGTGCCGCTGCACTGGCAGTACGCGCGCGCCGCCTCGGCGCTGGTCGACGCGCTGGGCCGCGCCTTGTTGACGGCGGCACGGGCGGCGCTGCGCCGGGCTTGAGCGGGTCGTTCGTTCGGAGACATGCGGCTCCCGGCGCCACCGGGCGCGTCAGCGGCGTCGGCAGCCGCTGCCTGGGCCACGGCGGCGACGCGTTGCGCGGCGGCCCGCTGGTCATCAATGGCTGCAACGGGTCGCTGGGCCAGAGCTGGGTCAGCGTGCCGCGCTGAGGCGCCAAGGCTTCAGTGCATCACGCACAGGCAGTAGACGAAGTGCTGCACGGTACCGCCCGGCGTGTGGTGCAGCTCGGTCTCGTGCCCGACCAGCTCGAAGGCGCCGCCGAACTGTGCGTGCAACTCGCCGGGCGCATAGCGGACCACCGGCAGCCCGCTGCATTGCAATGGGCCTTCGGGTCCGAAGGCCGCGACGATCACCTGCCCGCCCGGCTTCACCGCGTGCCGCACCTGCGCGACGTAGGCGGCCCGTTGGGCGGGTTCGGTGAGGAAGTGGAACACCGCGCGGTCGTGCCAGAGGTCGTAGGCCTGCGCCGGTAGCGGCACGGCCGTCACGTCGCCGGCAAGCCAGTGCACGTGGCCGGCGCGCGTGCCCAGCCGCTCGCGCGCCACGTCGAGCGCGGCTTCGGAGAGGTCGAGCACCGTGATGTCGGCGCCCGGCAGCCCGAGCAGGTCGTCGACCAGCGTCGATGCGCCGCCGCCGACGTCGATCAGCCGGAAGGGCTTGCCGCCAGTGATGCGCCGGACCAGCGCCAGCGAACGCTCGGCATGCGGCTGGTACCAGCTGACCTCGGTCGCTGACTTGCGGGTGTAGACACCCTCCCAGTGCGCTTTCGGGTCCATTGTTGCCCCACCTTCAGTGACTCGATCATGCCTGCAATCGTGGAGTCAGGCTCCACGATTGCAAGGTTGACGCGCTACGACGCCTCTTTCACCTCGGGAATCTTCCAGCTGCCGTCGATCAGCGACGGCGGCTTTTCCTTCGGCCAGTACAGCCGCATCATCAGGATGAACTCGTCCTTCGGCGCGGGCAGCCAGTTCGATTCCTTGTCCTTGCCCGGAGACTCGGCCTGCAGGTACAGCGTGACCGAACCGTCGGCATTGGGCTTGAGCTTGTTGCGCTGGCTGAGCGTGTAGCGGTTCAGCGGGTTGTCGACGAAGAAGTAGTCCTTGTCGTACATGGTCAGCGACCAGAAGCCGTCCACCGGCGGCATCTGCCCCTTCTCGAAGCGCATCTCGTACTTCTTGCTGCCGTCGTACTTCTTCAGCAGGTCCGGCCCGGTGGAGGTCGGGTAGATCGCGTCCTGCGGCCGGTTGGCGCCCAGGCCGATGGCGGTGACCAGAGCGCGCTGGATGTAGTGCGTGCCGTAGGTGCCCACCTTGGTCGAGAAGGCCCAGCCGTTCTCGAGCTTGAAGTCGCCGGCGGCGATGCCTTCCTTCAGCCAGGCCATGATCTGCTCCTGCGCCGGCTTCGGTGCCTTGGCCATGCCCTTGACAACGGCCGGCTCCAGCTTGGACGGGTCGAAGTCCTGGCCGGGCACGATGCCGATCTTGGCCAGCTTGGCCACCATCGGCGCGTCGTCGGCGGTGGGCGGGTTGGTCTTCATCAGCTCGGCCAGCAGCTTGAAGTAGGCGTTGGCGTCGAGCGCGTTGACCTGCTCTCGCACGGCGGTCTTCATGTCGATGGCCGGGTCCACCTTGCCGGGCTCGGGCGTGTAGGGCTTGCCCCAGCTGGACAGCGGTACCGCCGTCATCTTGTCCTGCAGCGCGTGCACTGCCTTGTAGTCCTCGGGCGTGCCGGTGCTGTAGATGCGGCCCAGCAGCCACACCATGCCGGTGGGCGACTTGTACTCGGTCACGCCCTTGGGCAGCTCGCCGCTCCAGCCCGGGCCGGTGATGGCGAAGGTCTGCGCGCCGGTGCCGGTGGTGCGCTTGCCCGGCACCTGGAACACGTCGGTCCAGCCGTCGAGCATCGGCAGCAGGAAGTAGCGGCCCTTCATGTTGGGCACGCTGACGATCCACGGCTCCTTCGACACGTCGAACCAGGCGGTGGTGTACAGCGTGTCGGCGTTCGGCGCGGTGACGTCGCGGAACTGCGCGTTCGGGTAGGTCCGGGCGCGAACGAACTGGCCCATCGGTCCGCGGTTGCCCTCGGGCTTCTCGACGTTGGTCATGATGCGCCGCGTGAATTCCATCGTCACCAGCGGATAACCGTAGACATAGGCCTCGGCGGCCAACGCGAAGGCTTCGGCTTCCTTGGCGGCGGCTTCGGCGGCCTTGGCCTCCGCTTCCACCTTGGCCTCGGCGGCCACCTGTTCAGTCTTCTTGGCGGCGTCGTCAACCTCCTGCTTGCCGCAGGCGCTGAGCAGTGCGAGAGAGATGATGGCCGCGAGCAGCGGCGCAGTGCGATTCGGCTTCTTCATGTGACCCCCATGGTTGGTGTGTGGTGCATTCAGATCCACGTGCGGTGACGAAGCGGGCAAGATGCTAGAACAAGGCCGGGCCCGCTTGCTACGTCGCCGGCGGTGCGTGGACAGGTCAGGCGACTGCCAGCGCTTCGACGGCCGGACGGTGGGCGCTGTGCCACCAGCCGGCTGCCGCGGCGCGGCGGCAATGGGTGGCGTCGTCGTTCAGCCAGAAGGCGCTGTCCTTCGTGACGACCAGGATCTCCTCCCATTTGCTGCCCAGGCGCTGGTCGGGCGTGGCGATGTGCGGCTCCAGCGCCCAAACGCCTTCGCGCACCGGGTGGTCGCACTCGCGGCCGTCGTTCCACAGCGGTGACTCGATCTGCCTGGGAAACAGCTTCGACAGCCAGGCGCGGCCGGTCAGCGTCACATAGGTCGGCAGCCCGAAGCCCAGCCAGCGCAAGTGGTGCAGCGCGCCGACCCGGATGCGGCCCAGGCGGTGTCCGATCACGCGGTGCGGGTAGTAGCGGTGCACGTTGACGAAGCCGGCGGCCTCGATCAGCACATCCACCTCCCGGTAGATGGCGCGCATCGTCTTGCCGGCGCGCACCGCCTTCAGAATGTGGTCGCGCAGCTGCAGCAGCGTGCGGTCCATCGCCTCGACCACCGGGTCGCCGCCATGCACGTAGCAGTAGCCGATGTCGGCCGAATAGCCGGCGACGATGGGTGCGATGTCCAGGATCACCGGCATGCCCGGCTGCAGTGTCGTGCGCGACGGCAGGAACTTCCACTTGATCCAGAAGCCCTTGAACGCCGCCCGGTCGCCGAACCAGGCGAAGGGGTCGTGGAACATGCTCGTCACGCCGCGCGATTCGAGTTCGGCGCGCAGCATGCGCACCGCGTCCTTCTCGGTCATGCCGGTCGCCAGGCGGGCCTGCACGGCCTCGACGACGTCGTAGGCGAGTTTCTGGACCTGGCTGAAGCGGCGCAGGTCGCTGGGTTGGAATCCGGTGGTCTGCATGTGGCGGTCGGGGTCGTTCGTGGAAGTGGCGGCATCGTAAAAATCCGGACCGGATGGCGCTTGACTTTGCGTGCCACCCACTAGACATTGCGCGCCAATGGAGCCTTTTCGCATCAGGCACCGCGCCGCGGCCCCGGCGAACACCGCCGTGCGCGGCAAGGAGGCAGGCCGATGAACCGCCGGGTCTGGGTACGCAGCGGCGTGTTGGACGGCGCGTCGCCGCTGCTGGCCGAACTGGGCGTCGACGCCGATGCGCTGGCGGCCGACTGCGGCCTGGACCCGGCCGCCTTCGGCCTGTCCGACCTGCCGGTGCCAGGCGAGGCGGTGGTGGCCTTCTTCGAGACCGCGGCCGAGCGCAGCGGCTGCGAGGACTTCGGCATCCGCCTCGCCTCGCGGCAGGACCTGTCGATCCTGGGCCCGCTGTGGCTGACGATGCGCAGCGCGCAGACCGTGCGCGACGCGCTGCAGGTGCTGGTGCAGTTCTTCGTCGTGCACACCAGCGGCGCGATCGTGGGCTTCGAGCCGCAGGCCGAGGGCGGCGCCCTCGTCAGCTACGCGCTCAGCGCCGGCGTCAGCACGCGAGACCGGCAGACCATCGAGCTCGGCCTGGCCCTGCTGTGCAACGAGCTTCGCCTGCACTGCGGCGCGGCCTGGCTGCCGCGTGCGGTGACCTTCGCGCACGGCCCGCCGCACAGCCTCGCCAGCCATCACCGCGCCTTCGGCCCCAGGCTGCAGTTCGAACAGGAACGCAACTCCGTGTGGCTGGACCGCGCCAGCCTGGACACGGCGCTTGCGGGCCGCTCGCAGGCGACGCACGCGATGCTGAAGAAGATGCTCGTCAGCCGGCTGGACGGCGCACAGGCGGTCGCGGCCAAGGTCGAAGGCGCGATGCGGGCGCTGATGCCTTTCTCCGACTGCAGCCGCGAGCAGGTGGCGCAGCTGACGCATCTGTCGCCGCGCACGCTGCAGCGCCGCCTGGCCGAGGCCGGTACCAGCTTTCAGCAGCTGCGCGACGGCGTGCGCGCCGACATCGCGCTGAAGTACCTGCGGCAGTCCAGCCTGCAGGCCGCCCAGATCGCCGAGATCCTGGGCTACTCGGAGCCGTCGGCCTTCACGCGGGCCTTTCGGCGCCAGCACGGCATGGCGCCGAGCGCAGTCCGCCACCGCGCCGGGCCTTGACGAGCGCGGCGCCGCGCCTCAGCGCAGGTTGCCGGTGTGCCCGAGGTTGTAGCGGCCCGGCTGCGGCCACACCGTCAGCCCGTGCGGCTGCTTGCCCACCGCCACGAAATCGACCGCGCCGCTGGTGGTGTCGAAGCGGTAGACCACGTCGTCGTAGCGGCCCGACAACCACAGATACTTGCCGTCGGCACTGACATTGCCCATGTCGGGGCTGCCGCCGCCGGGCACCGGCCAGGTCTTCAGCACCTTGCCGGTGGCGAAGTCGATCACCGACACGCTGCCCTTGCCCTTGGGCTTGCCATGCACGTAGTTGCTGCCGCGGTTGGCCACGTACAGAAGCTTGCCGTCGCGGCTGGGGTACAGGCCATGCGCGCCCACACCGGTGGGGATGAAGGCGTACTGCTTGAAGCCCTCCGGGTCGACCACGTGCACGCCATCGGCCATCATGTCGGCGACGTACAGCGTCTTGCCGTCGGGCGAGAAGCGCACGTCCTGCGGCATACCCGGCGTGACGCAGATCTCGGCGCCGGGCTGCTTGGGGTCGGGCACGTACTTCGGTGCCTTCAGGCCGGTCTTCACCAGCGCCAGCGCGTCGGGCCGGTCGAAGTAGCGGCTGAGCTTGATGGTGCCCAGCACCTTGCGGTTGACCAGGTCGATCTTGGTGACCGCGCCATTGAATTCGCAGGTGAAGAAGGCATGTCTGCTGTCGATGCTGAAATCGGCATGGTTGATGCCGTCGCAGTCCGGCGTGGCGATGCTGAAGTCGAGCTTCATCGTCACCGGGTCGCGGAAGTCCAGCCGCTTGAAGGCCTCGGCAACGACGATGGCGTGCTTGCCGTCGGGCGTCCAGTACATGTTGTACGGATCGTCCACCGGGATGGTCCTGCCGGTCTTGCCCGTCTTCGGGTCGATCTCGGTCAGGCTGCCCTTGTCGCTGTTCTCGGCATTGTTGGCCACGTACAGCGTCTTCAGGTCCCAGCTGGGCACCACATGCTGCGGGAACAGGCCGACCTTGAAGGTGCTCACCACCTTCAACGTCGCCGGGTCGATGACCGACACCGTGTGCGCCATGTGGTTGGGCACGTAGACGCGCTCCAGCGCACCGGCGACATTGGGGCTCATCTTGCCCGCGGTGGTTTCGCTGTACAGGTTCTTCGGGTCGGGCACCGGCATCACCCCGGGCGGTGTCTGCACCGTGGCGGCGGCAGCGGGTGCTGCAGGCGTCTGTGCCTGCAGCGCCGCGGCGGCAGCGATCAGGCCGAGGGACATGGCGAGGATTCGGGTCTTGGTCATCGAGGGGTTCTGGTTGAGACTCAGCGGGCGGTGGCCTTGCGGATGGCGGCCACGCTGCGCTGCACGATCAGGTCGGTGCCGAGCTGGCCCAGTTCGGCACTGGCGCGGGCAGGGTCGCCGTTGACGCCGGCCGCCGGTGGCGCCATTTTCGCAGGCCAGACGCGTGAGCCATCCGCGGCCAGCATCAACGCCGTGTCGGCCGCGCCGGCATGGGTGCCGATCTGCGCGTCGCTCAGGCCGCGTTCGCGCAGCAGCTGGTGGAAGGGCGCCTGTGCGGCCTGGTAGTACTCGGCGATGAAGTGCGCGCGTGCCGGGCCGACCTTCCAGTCGCGGTTCAGCGTGTCGGCGACCGACTTCAGGGCCGCCTGGTAGTTGCCGCTGTCGCCGAGGATCACGATGTCGGCGAAGCCGTGCTGCGCGAACGAGCGGGCCGCCCCGTCGAGTACCGCCTTGAAGGCGGCCTCGGGCACGCTGATCGTGCCGGCATAGCGCATGTGCTCGGTGGGCGGCGAGATGCGGCCTTCCGGCACGTAGGCCACCACCGGCGCCACCAGCGCGTTGCCCAGTTCGGCGGCGATGCGTCCGGCCAGCAGGTGGACGCGGAAGTCGTGCTTGCCCAGCGCCATGTGCGCGCCGTTCTGCTCGACGCCACCCACTGGGATGATGATGGTGCGCCGCCCCTGCTGCAGCCAGTTGCGCACCTCGGTGCTGCTCAGCTCCTGCAGGTACACGCTGGCCGGCGCGGCGCGCAGCAGCGGCGTGTGCAGGCCCAGGCACAGCAAGGCGGCGGCAAGGGCAAGGCGCATCGAGGGGTGGGCGGTTTGGGCATGCGCCGCTTCGGGCGTGCCGCGCAATGTAGCGCAGGCCCGATCGGGCAGGCTGCGTAAGATCAAGCTCCATGAGCCAAAACACCGCCATCCCGCCGGTCAGCGTGCTGCGCCCCGCACAGGGCGCCTTGCCGATCGTCATCGATTCGCCGCACAGCGGCACCGCCTACCCGGCCGACTTCGGCTACAGCGCGCCCTTCGAACTGCTGCGCCGCGGCGAGGACCTCTACGTCGACCGCCTGTATGCCAATGCGCCGCGGCATGGCGCCACCTTCGTGGCAGCCCACTTCCCGCGCGCCTACATCGACCCGAACCGATTGCTGGCCGACATCGACGAGGCCTTGCTCGACGCCCCGTGGCCGGGCGAGGTGGCCACGGGGCCGAAAACGAAGCTGGGCATCGGCCTGATCTGGCGGCTGCTGGGCCAGGTGCCGATCTACCAGCGCAAGCTGTCGGTGGACGAAGTGCAGGGCCGCATCGAGCGCTGTTACCGGCCCTACCACGCGGCGCTGGACCAGGCCATCGACGAGGCCTACGCGAACTTTGGCGCGGTCTGGCACCTGAACGTGCATTCGATGCCCGACGACGCCTATGTCCGGCTCGGCCTGCCCGACAAGCCGCTGGCCGACTTCGTGCTGGGCGACCTGGACGGTCGCACCGCCGGCGAGCCGCTGATGGCGTTGATCGAAGGTGTGCTGCGCGACCAGGGCTACAGCGTCGCACGCAACGACCCGTTCAAGGGCGTGGAGATCATCGCGCGCAACGGCCGTCCGGCCGAGCAGCGGCACTCGCTGCAGATCGAGATCAAGCGTTCGTGTTATGCCGATGTCGAGCGCCACCAGCCGAACGCCGGCTTCGAGCGCGTGCAGCGGGCCCTGGAGGCGATGCTCGCGGCACTGGCTGCGCACGTGCGCGACGCCTGCGCCCGGGGATGAGGCTGCGGCACGCGCTGCGGGCGCTGTGTCTGGGCGCCGCCGTGCTGCTGGCGGCGGGTTGCGCCAGCCTGCCGCCGCCTGCGCCGCGCACCGAGTTCAGGGCCTACACCGGCACCGCCGAGACCGAGATCGGCCAGGCCATCGCGCCGCTGCTGGCCGCTCATCCCGACCTGTCGGGTCTCCATGCGATGCCCGATGCCTTCGATGCCTTTGCCGCCCGCATGATCATGGCGGCCGCGGCGCAGCGCTCGATCGATGCGCAGTACTTTATCTGGCATGACGACCAGGTCGGCATGCTGCTGTTCCAGGCGCTGTGGCAGGCGGCCGAGCGCGGCGTGCGCGTGCGCCTGCTGCTCGACGACGGCGGCACCAGCGGCATCGACGCCACGCTGGCCCTGCTCGACGCGCACCCGAACATCGAACTGCGCCTGTACAACCCCTTTGCCTACCGTGGCTCGCGCACGCTGGGCTACATGACCGACTTCACGCGCCTGAACAAGCGCATGCACAACAAGTCCTTCACCGTCGACAACCAGGCCAGCGTGGTCGGCGGGCGCAATATCGCCAACGAGTATTTCGGCGCCGCCGGCTCCATCGCACTTGCCGACCTGGATGTGCTGGCCATCGGGGCCGTGGTGCCGCAGGTGTCGGCGCAGTTCGACCGCTTCTGGAGCAGCGCCTCGGCCTACCCTGCGGCGCAGTTGCTGCCCCCTGCGCCGGCCGACGCGGCGCAGCAGTTGCGCGACGCCTTTGCCAGGGCGCGTGCCGACCCGGTGGCGGCGGACTACGTGAACGCCGTGGCCCAAAGCCCCATCCTGGCCGACCTGCTGCGCCGCCGCCTGGACCTGGACTGGACCCACGCGCGGCTGATCTACGACGACCCGGCCAAGACGCTGGACCGCAGCGCGCGTACCGATGTACTGCTGTTCCCGGCGCTGATGGAAACGCTGGGCAAACCGGCGCGCTCGTTCGACATCGTCAGTCCGTACTTCGTGCCGGGCGACGAAGGCTCCGCCTTGCTGGCCGACCTGGCGCGCAGCGGCGTGCGCGTGCGCGTGCTGACCAACTCGCTGGCCTCGTCCGACGAGAGCGTGGTGCATGCCGGGTACATGAAGCGCCGCGAGGAGCTGCTGCGCGCTGGCGTGCGACTCTATGAGCTCAAGCCCACGGCCAACGAGGAGTCGCTGCGGGTGCGCGGCCGCTTCGGCGCCGGCAAGGTGGCCGGGCTGCATGCCAAGACCTATGCCGTCGACGGCGAGCGCATCTTCGTCGGCTCCTTCAACTTCGACCAGCGCTCGGCGCGGCTGAATACCGAGCTGGGCGTGGTGCTGGACAGCCGCATCGGTGCGGCCGAGCTGGCGCAGCTGTTCGACGAGGACGTCCCGACGCTGGCCTACGAGGTCCGCCTCGCCCCGCAGGGCGAAGGCCTGGAGTGGGTCGAGCGCAGCGCCTCGGGCGTCGAGAAGCGCTACGACGTGGATCCGCAGACCGATTGGCGGTTGCGATTCAAGGTCGGCTTCCTCGCCGGGCTGCCGATCGAGTGGCTGCTGTAGGAGTTCAGGCGAGCCGCTCCGGCTGGCCGGTCGAGGACAGCACGGCGCGCCACAGCTCGCCGTCCAGGTCGAGCCGTTTGCCGCCGCGGGCAATCTCGGACACCGGCACGTGCACATACTGGTCGTTCAGGTAGCTGACGACCAGCCCGGTGCGCCCGGCCATGCCGGCGTGCACGGCGTGGCGCGCCATGCGGTCGCACAGCAGCGCGTCCTCGGTGTTGGCCGGGCAGCCGCGGATCTGGTAGCTCGGGTCGAAGTAGCGCATCGCCATCTCGATGCCCAAGGCCCGGAAATGCGCCTCGATCCGCGCCTTCAGGAACAGGCCGATGTCCTGCAGCTTCAGGTTGCCGGAGTCGTCGTGCCCGCTGCTGGCGCCGAGCAGGTCCTGGCCAGCGCCTTCGGCCACCACGACGACGGCATGGCCCCAGCGCTGCAGCCGCCGCTCCAGGGTGGCCAGCAGGCCGCCCTCGCCGTCCAGCGCGAAGGGCACCTCCGGCACCAGGCAGAAGTTGACGTCGGCACTGGCCACCGACGCGGCGGCAGCGATGAAGCCGGCATGCCGGCCCATCAGCTTGATCAGCGACACCCCATGCTCGACGCAACGCGCCTCGGTATGCGCGCTCTCGATCACGCGCACCGCCTCGCCGACGGCGGTGCCGTAGCCGAAGGTGCGCGAGACGTAGCGCACGTCGTTGTCGATGGTCTTGGGGATGCCGACCACGGCCAGCGAATAGCCGCGCCGCCGCGCTTCCTCGAACAGCGCATGGCCGCCGCGCTGCGTGCCGTCGCCGCCCACGGTGAACAGCAGGTCGATGCGCTGCGCCATCAGGAAATCCACCGCAATCTGCGTGTCGACGGGGCCGCGCGAGGTGCCGAGCATGGTGCCGCCCTCGTTGTGGATGTCCTCGACCAGCTCCTCGCTCAGCTCGATCGGCGCGCGACCGCGCGCCGGGTCCAGGCCGCGATAGCCACCGCGGATGCCCAGGACGCTGGGCACGCCGTAGCTGCGCCGCAGCTCGCGGGTGACCGAACGGATGACGTTGTTCAGCCCGGGACACAGGCCGCCGCAGGTGACGATGGCGGCGCGCGTGCGCGCCGGGTCGAAGAACAGCCTGCGGCGCGGACCGGCCTTCTCGAAGAGGATCAGGTCCTGCGGGGGCTGTTCGCCCGGCCACTGGGTCTGCGCGGGCACGCGCAGGCCGTCCGGCACGGCATAGGACAGCGGCGATTCATAGGTCGCCTCACCCAGCTGCGTGGGCATCAAGGTCTGCATGGCGATTCGGCATGTTGCGGGGGAGTCCCGGAGCGCAGCATAGGGCAGATGTCGAACCGGCTCAGGGCCGGCCCGCATCGCCGCCGGTTGGCGGCTGGTGCACACTGCGCGCCTTGGATGCGTCGGCCCCTGCCGCGCCCGCCCCCTACACGCACGAAAGGATCCCCATGTTTGGCCTGATGCAATCCCACCCGCTGCTGATCTCTAACCTGCTGGTGCATGCCGAGCGTCACCACGGCGAGCAGCAGATCGTCTCGCGCCGCGTCGAGGGCGACCTGCACCGCTATACCTACAAGGACCTGGCGGCACGCGCACGCCAGCTGGCCAAGGCGCTGGCGGCACTCGGCGTCGGGCCGGGGCAGACCGTGGGCACGCTGGCCTGGAACGGCTACCGACACATGGAGCTGTACTACGCCGTCTCCGGCTCGGGCGCCGTACTGCACACGCTGAACCCGCGGCTGCACCCCGACCAGGTGGTCTACATCGCCGACCACGCCGAGGACCAGGTGCTGTGCTTCGACGCCACGTTCCTGCCCCTGGTGGAGGCGGTGGCCGCGCGACTGAAGACGGTGAAGCACTTCGTGCTCATGACCGACCGTGCGCACATGCCGGCGAAGACCAAGGTGCCCAAGCTGCTGTGCTACGACGAGCTGGTCGAGGCGCAGGACGACCGCTACGAGTGGCCGCAGTTCGACGAGAACAGCGCCAGCTCGCTGTGCTACACCAGCGGCACCACGGGCAACCCGAAGGGCGTGCTCTACAGCCACCGCTCGACCATCCTGCATGCCTATGCCGGTGCGCTGCCCGATGCGCTGAACGCCTCGGCACGCGACGTGATCCTGCCGGTGGTGCCGATGTTCCATGTCAACGCCTGGGGCCTGCCTTATGCGGCCTGCATGGTCGGCGCGAAGATGGTCTTCCCCGGCCCGGCGCTGGACGGCAAGAGCCTGTACGAACTGTTCGAGGGCGAGAAGGTCACGATGTCGGCCGGCGTGCCCACCGTGTGGCAGGGCCTGCTGGCCTACACCGATGCCAACAACCTGAAGTTCAGCACCATGAAGCGCACCGTCATCGGCGGTTCGGCCTGCCCGCCGGCGATGATGCAGACCTTCCAGGAGAAGTACGGCGTGCAGGTGCTGCATGCCTGGGGCATGACCGAGATGAGCCCGCTGGGCACAGTGTGCACCTTCAAGCCCAAGCACCTGGCGCTGCCGGTTGCCGAGCAGATGGCGGTGCAGGCCAAGCAGGGCCGCGCCATCTTCGGCGTGGACATGAAGATCATCGATGCCGACGGCAAGGCGCTGCCGCACGACGGCAAGGCCAGCGGCGAGCTGCTGGTCAAGGGCCCGTGGATCGTCTCGCAGTACTTCAAGGGCGAGGGCGGCAACCCCCTGGTCGACGGCTGGTTCCCGACTGGCGACGTCAGCACCATCGACGCCGACGGCTACATGCAGATCACCGACCGCAGCAAGGACGTCATCAAGTCCGGCGGCGAATGGATCGGCTCGATCGACATCGAGAACATCGCGATGGCGCACCCGGCGGTGGCGATGGCGGCGTGCATTGCCGCCTTCCACCCCAAGTGGGACGAGCGGCCGCTGCTGGTGGTGGTGAAGAAGCCCGGCGCCGAAGTCACGCGCGACGAGATGCTGAAGTTCTTCGAGGGCAAGATCGCCAAGTGGTGGACGCCGGACGACGTGGTCTTCACCGAGGCCATCCCGCTGGGTGCGACCGGCAAGATGCAGAAGAACAAGCTGCGCGAGATGTTCAAGGACCACAAGCTGCCCACCGCCTGATCCGGAGCCGACCATGCCGACCCTTCGCGTGGAGATGTTCGCCGGGCGCACGGTGGAGCAAAAGCGCGCGTTGGCGCGCGAGCTGACCGAAGCCACCGTGCGTGCGCTGGGCGTGCCCGCCAGCGCGGTGGAGGTGCTGTTCTTCGACATCGAGAAACACGACTGGGCAGTGGCCGGCACGCTGTGCAGCGACCCGCCCGCCGCACCCCCGCCACAGCAGGCCTGAATCCATGTCATCACGTACCGTGCTCGTTCTGCCCGACGCCACCTCGGCGCCGATCGTCTCCCTGGTCGCCGCGGCCAAGGCCTCGCTGCGGCTGAAGATGATGGAGTTCGACGCACCGGAGCTGATCGAGGCGGTGGCGGCCGCCAGCCGGCGCGGTGTCAAGGTGCGGGTGATGCTCAACGCCGCGGGGCGCGGTGGCGTGTCCGACAACGCCGCGGCGCGCGCCGCCCTGCAGGCGGCCGGCGTCGAGTTGAGCGACGCGCCCCACAAGCTGTCGGTGGTGCACGAGAAGTCGCTGGTCGTCGACGATGCCACGGCGCTGGTCATGACCTGCGACTGGTCGGTGGCGGGGCTGTCCGGCGCGCGCGACTTCGCGGTGCAGACCACCCACCGCCACGAGGTCGACGAGGTCGCGGCCTGCTTCGATGCCGACTGGTTGCATCAGCGCTTCAAGCCGCACGGCCGGCTGCGGCTGGTGTGGGGGCCGTTGAACGCCCGCGAGCGCGTGGCTGAATTCATCGACGCGGCGAAGCACACGCTGGTGGTGCAGAACGCGCGCTACCAGGACCCGGTGATGATCGAACGCCTGGTGCGCGCGCAGCGCCGGGGCGTGGCGCTGCAGCTGATGGCGCATGCGGTGCACCGCATGGAAGCCCGGGAGATCACCACCGACGTCGGCGGGCTGCGCATGCTGGACGACCTGGGCGTGCAGGTGCGGCGCCTGAAGCACCACCGCCTGCACGGCAACATGCTGCTGGCCGATGGCGCGCGCGCGATGGTCGGTTCGGTCAATTTCAGCCCGGCCAGCCTGGACCGGCGCCGCGAGCTGGCCATCGAAACCGACGATGCGGCCCTCATCAAGGCGCTGCAGCTGACGGCGCTGCACGACTGGAGCCACTCGCGGCCCATCGACCTGTCGGAAGAAGGCCTGCGCGAGGAGCTGCAACGCCATGGCCGCGCCGACGATGCCGAGCATCTGCTCGGCCCGGCGCCCGACGACGAGACCTGAGCCTGATCAGGGTGTGGCCAGGCGGGCGCTGACGGCCAGTGCACCGCTGGCGGTGCGCAGCTCGAGCCGGTCGGCTTCGCGGCGCGAACTCGTGGCCGAGGCCAACGCGGCCAGGAACTGCGCTTCCTGCGCCATGCGGCCTTCGGGCTGGGCGCACATCATGCGCGTGGCTGCCGGGGTGTCGATGCGCAGCGCGCCGCCGTCGGCCTGGAAGGCGGCGTGGTAGTTGTTGCAACCTGCCGAGCCGCTGAGCTTGCCGTCGCTGCCGAAGACCATCGTCAGGCTCGTGCCGGCCAGCACGCCGACCACCGCCTGGCGACCGTTGTTGATGCCGGTGACCTGCCAGGCGGTGCCGGCCAGCCGGTCGGCCTGCTCCTTCAGCTGGGCCAGCGGCTTGCCGGCGGCGCCGAGCAGGGTCAGCGTGTCGTACTCGATGCGATACGCGGTGGTGTCGTAGAGCAGCGCGCCGAAGGCATTGGCCACCTGCATCACCTCGGGCGGACAGGCCATCAAGGTGGCCGCGGCCCTGGCGCCGAAGCGCAGCTGGTTGCCGTCGCGGGTGAAGGTGGTGGTGTAGCGGTTGCAGCCGTCGCTGCCGGAGGCTCGGTCGCCCTCGAAGCGCAGCGTGGCCAGTGGCTGGGCCGGCAGCTCGAAGCCCGGCACCCAGGCCAGCGTCCAGGCGCTGCCGTCCAGGTTACGCATTGCACCGCCCGTGGCGCCCGGGTTGCCGCCCGGCGCGGCCGGAGGCGCGACCAGCGCGGCCGGCGGTGCGGGCGGCGCCGGCGGGTTGGGCGAACTGCAGCTGGCGCTCAGCGCCGCAAGCGTGGCAGGAAGCAACAGGCGCCGGATCATGGTGCGATGGCATGCGGTGGGATACAAACGAGCAGTGTAGGGTGGGCCCGTGCGGCTCAACTGCGCGGCGACAGCCCGTCGGCCAGCGAAAGGCGGTAGGCGCGCCAGCCCGGCACCAGGCTGGCGCCGAAGCCGGCGGCCAGCACGGCGGCCAGCAGGCCCCACTGCGCCGGCGTGGGGGCCGACAGCGTCAGCGCGATGCCGTAGTCGGCCTGCAGCCAAGGCGCCAGAGCCAGTACGGCCAGCGCCACCGCCGCCACGCCCAGCGCCACGCCGGCCAGCGTGACCATGGCACCTTCGGCGGCCAGCATCAGCAGCACATGGCGCGGCGCGGCGCCCACCGCGCGCAGCACGGCCAGCTCGCGGCGGCGCTCGTTCAAGCCGGCCAGCACCACGGCCACCAGCCCGGCCAGGCTGACCACGGCCACCATGGCCGACATCGCCAGCAGCGCTCGCTCGCCGGCACCGACCACGTCCCACAGCTCGTCCAGCGCCACGCCGGGCAGCACCGCCATCAGCGGCTCGCCCTCGAAATCGGCCACCGCGCGCTGCACCGAAAAGACCGCGGCGCGGTTCTTCAAGCCGATCAGCGCGGCCGTCACCTGCTTGGGCTGCAGGTCGGCGCGCAAGGCCTCTTCGGCCGAGGTCCTGCGGCCGGGTAGCGGCACACCGGCTGCCCAGTCCAGGTGGATGGCCTCCATGCCCTGCAGGCTGATGTGCAGCGTGCGGTCCACCGGCGTGCCGGTGCGCTGCAGGATGCCGACCACCGAGAAGGGCTTGTCGGCATGCTCGGCGCCGGGCATGCCGCCGCCGCCATGGCTGAGCGTGAGCTTGTCGCCGAGCCGGTAGCCCAGCCGTGCTGCCACCTCGGCGCCCAGCACCACCTCGTAGACGCCGGCCAGGTCGCCACCGAAGGGCTGGCCCTGCGCCAGTGCCAGCGGCTGCTTGTCGCCGTAGCGAAAGCGCTCGAAGTAGGCCGGCGTGGTGGCCAGCACCGGAAAGCCGCGGTGCGAATCGCCCAGCGACAGCGGCACCATCCAGGCCACCGCGCGATGCCTGGCGACGGCCTCCAGGCTGTCGATGCGCACGTTGTTCGTCGCCCCGCCGACGCGGAACACGGCATACAGCAGCAGCTGCATCGGCCCGGTGCGTGCGCCGACGATCAGGTCGGTGCCGCTGACCGACTGCGAGAAGTTCTCGTGCACGTCGCTGCGCAGCCGTTCCACGCCGAGCAGCAGGAAGGTGGACAGCGCGACCGACAGCAGCACCAGCGCCAGTGTCCCGCGGCGGTTCCAGGCGCTGCGCAGCGCGATGGCCAGGATGGCTCTCACGCCGTCAGCTCCGGCGTGGCCCGGTTGATCTGCGGCAGCGACAGGCTCTGGTCGAACAGCGCGGCCAGCCGCTCGTCGTGGCTGACGAAGACCAGCGCGCTGCCGGCGTCGCGGCACTGCTGCAGCAGCAGCGCCATGAAGCTGTCGCGCAGCGCGCTGTCCAGCGCCGAGGTCGGCTCGTCGGCGATCACCACTTCGGGCTGGCCGATCAGCGCCCGCGCCGCGGCCACGCGCTGCTGCTGGCCCACCGACAGCAGCGCGGCGCGGCGCGGCCACAGCGCGTCGCTCAGCCCGACGCGCTGCAGCAGCGCGCCGGCGGCGGCTTGCGGCGTGCCGCCCGCCGCCGCGGCACGCTGCCGGCGCAGGGCCGAGAAGCGGCAGGGCAGCAGCACGTTGTCCAGCACGCTCAGGTAGGGCAGCAGGTTGAACTGCTGGAAGATGTAGCCCACGTGGTCGGCGCGGAAGGCGTCGCGCCGCGCTCCGGACAGCGCCGCCCAGGGCGTGCCGAGCAGGCTGACCGTGCCCGCACTGGGCAACAGCACGCCGGCCAGCAGGCCAAGCAGCGTGCTCTTGCCGCCACCGCTGGGGCCGTGCAGGAACAGTGTGCGTCCCGCGTCCACCCGCAGCGCATCAATGGCCAGGCAGTCGTGCGCCGCACCCGGCCAGCGGTAGCGCAGCGCGTCCAGTTCGATCATGGGCCGAGCACGATGCGCGTGTTGGGCCGCTTCAGCTCGCGCTTGAGCTGTGCCTTGGGCAGCGCCAGCTGAACCTGCACGCGCTTGAGCTGGTTGAAGGCGAACAGGCCGACATCGACAAAGGCGGCGCGGCCGGCGTCGGCGCAATCGAACTGCCACTCGGCGTCGAGTTCGGCATGGCCGTCCTTGGGCGCCGCCTCGGCCTGGCCGAGCTTCAGCGCGGCGGAGCTCAGCTCCACGCGGGTCATCTTGCAAGCGGCCGCGGGATCGAACTTGAACAGCGTGTCGCCGGCGCGCAGCCGGGCGACGGCCTCGTCGGCGCGCTGCCGTTCGCTGTCGGTGCGCGGCGCGCGCTCGAAGCCGACCAGGTTGTCCAGCGGCGTCTCCAAGCTGATGGTGACCTTCCTCGTTTCGACGGCGATGTCCATCTTGGCGACGCCGTGCACATGGGCATGGCCCTGGGCCAGTGCGTCCAGCGGCGTGCCCAGCAGCAGCGCCAGGGCGAGGGGAATGCGGTTCTTCATGATCAGGCTCTTCGGTCGGGTACAGGCCGGCCGTACCCGCGCGGGGCACGTCCGGGGTCAGCCAGGCTGCACCGCGGGCTGTGGCGGACCGCGTATGAAGTGCAGTGCCGTGTCGGTCCCAAGGCAGGCCGTGCCCGCAAGCGCAGCGGCCGGAAGCAGCGTCGGTGGCACCGCGGGCAAGGCGGCCGCGGCGGGTGGAGCCAGGCTCGCCGTCGCCGCACAGGCCAAGCAGAGCCCGCAGAGTTCGTTCTGCGGCTCGCTGGCCGGCGCATGCGCCGGCTCCTGCGGCGCGGCAGCCACTTCGTGCAGGTGCGAAAGCGGGTGCACTTGCCACTGCTGCTGTGCCAGCAGCAGCGCGGCGCACAGCAGCGTGGCGCCGAGGCGCCGCAGCCAGACCAGGGCAGAAATCGACGGCATCAAGGCCGGGGCTTCAGCACATAGCGCTCGACCACCGGGTCGGCGATCAGGTAGCCGCTGGCGCCCATGGCGGTGTCGGCGCGCGCTGCCTTCAGCGTGCCGGCCACCCACACCGCGTCCATCGTGCGCCAGCCCTTCAGCGGCGTGCTCGAGGTGACATGCACGATCTGGTTGGCCGGTGGCGGCGGCGAATGGATGCATGCGCCGAAGTAGGGCACCAGCAGGAACTCCTTCAGCTCGCCCTTGACCTCTTCGAGCGGCACCACGTAGCCGGGCAGGCGCACGCGCGCTCCGTCCATCTTCGGGTTGGTGGGCGCGTTGTCCCACAGTTCGCGCATCTGGCGCATCATGTTGCGCTCCTTGACGCTGCCTTCCTGCACCAGGCCCACGTCGCCGGCTCGGAACTCCTTCATCGGGTCCCAGTCCTTGGGCATCAGCTCCTCCCAAGAGGTTTCCTTGGCAGGCGGGTCCGCAGCCAAGGTTCGTCCGAAGGAGCCGAGCAGCGGCACGGCCAGGGCACTGGCGATCAGGTGGCGGCGTCGGGTCATGGTGCGGTGTGTCCGATGGCGGGGCAGGAACCAAGCCTACACGATGCCGGCACTCAGGCGCGGCGCAGCGCGGCAGTCCATTGACGCAGCAGCGCGTCGTGACCGCGCGGCAGCTTGCCGGCGACGCCGATCGCCGCACCGCTGCCCAGCATGGCGGCGAAGGCCTCGCGCACCTGCTCGGCGCTGACCTCCTGCAGCGCCTGCAGCGTCTCGGCGCGGCTGCGCAGTCGGCCCAGCGCGAACAGGTCGAGCACCGCGGCCTCCAGCCGGCGCGAGGGCTTCTCCAGGTCGCGCAGGTGGCGCACCGCGATCTGCTGGCGCGCGCGCTGCAACGCCGCCGCATCCACCGCCTGCGCATGTTCCAGCAGCAGCCGCACCACTTCGGCAAAGAACGGCTGCAGCTGCTGCGGCGAGGTCGAGGCCTCGATGACGAACTGCCCGGCCAGTTCCAGCACGTCGGCCGAGCAGGCGGCGTAGTACACCAGGCCGCGGCGCTCGCGCAGCTGGTCCATCAGCGGCGAGCTCATGCCTTCGCCCAGCAGTGCCGCAGCCACCACCCCGGCCTGGTGCGCGCCGCTCAGCGGCGGCAGCGCAAACCCGAGCACCACGTGCGTCTGCGGGCAGCCGGCCAGCGCGCGCGTGCGCAGGCCGCCGAGCCAGACGGGCGGGTCGATGCGGTCGTCCTGGCCGCGCGGCATGGCGCCGAAGGCGGCCTCGGCGGCGCGCACGATGGCCTGCGGATCGACGTCGCCGGCCACCGCCAGCACGGTGTTGGCGGCGCAGTACTGGCGCTGTACGTAGGCACGCAGTTCGTCGCGGCTGAAGCGCTCGATGTGACGGCGCTGGCCGATCACCGGCTGGGCCAGCGGGTGGCTGCCGTAGCAAAGCTTGTCGAACAGGCGGAAGGCCACCGACAAGGGGTCGTCCTCGTCCTCGACGTACTCGTGCAGGATCACCTGGCGCTCGCGCTCCAGTTCGTCGGCCGGGAAGCTGCCGTGCTGCACGATGTCGGCCAGCATCTGCAGCAGGGCGACCGCATCGCGCGCCAGACCGACCATGTGGAAGGCGCTGTGGTCCTTGTCGGTGTGGGCGTTGACCTGGGCGCCCAGGCTTTCGGCATCGAGGTTGATGCGCTGGCAGTCGCGGCTGGCCGTGCCCTTGAAGGCCATGTGCTCGACCATGTGGCTGATGCCGTTGTCGCGGGCCGTCTCGTGCTGGCTTCCGGTATGCACGAATACGCTCAGGTCCACCGTCTGACGCCGCGGCATGCGCATCACCAGCACGCGCAGCCCGTTGGCCAGCGTTGCCAGGTGGGTGTCGTCGTCGGTGGCGTCCAAGGCGGCGGATTGTAGGCAGGCGCGGCCTGCTAAGCTTTTCACCGACCATCGAACGGAGACACCTGCCATGCACCCTGCCATCCGCCGCCAGACCCTGGGCGACCTGCTGCAACGCAGCGCCGCGCGTGCGCCCGACAAGCTGGCCATCGCCTGCGGCGACGTGCGCTGGAGCTATGCCGACTTCGATGCGCTGTGCACGCGCCTGGCTGCCGGCCTGACGCGCCAGGGCATCGCCAAGGGCACACGCGTGGCCGTGCTGTCGCGCAACTCGCATGCCTTCGCGGCGCTGCGCTTCGCCCTGGCGCGCCTGGGCGCGGTGCTGGTGCCGATCAACTTCATGCTCAAGGCCGACGAGGTGGCCTACATCCTGCGCCATGCCGGCGCGACGATGCTGGCCACCGACAGCGGGCTGGCCGCGCTGGCGCGCGCCGCGGCGGCGCTGGACACCCGCGTCGAGCAGTTCGTCTGGTTGCCGTCGGAGGCGCCGGGCGAGCCGCAGCCGGGCATGCTGGCCTTCGATGAACTGGCCGCCTGCAACGACGCGCTGGCCGAGCCGGCGCTGGACAGCGGCGACCTGCTGCAGATCGTCTACACCAGCGGCACCGAATCCAGCCCGAAGGGCGCGATTCTCACGCACGACGCGGTGCTGTGGCAGTACGTCAGCTGCCTGGTCGATGCCGGCATCGCGTCGGACGACCTGGCGCTGCATGCGCTGCCGCTGTACCACTGCGCACAGCTCGACGTGTTCCTGGGCCCTTCGATCTACTGCGGCGCCAGCAACATCATCACCGCCGCACCGACGCCGGACAACCTGCTGCCGCTGATCCAGAAGCACCGCATCACCAGCTTCTTCGCGCCGCCGACGGTGTGGATCTCGCTGCTGCGCTCGCCGCTGTTCGACCAGACCGACCTGAGCAGCCTGCGCAAGGGCTATTACGGTGCGTCGATCATGCCGGTGGCGGTGATGCGCGAGATCCTCGAACGCATCCCGCAGCTGCGGCTGTGGAACCTCTACGGCCAGACGGAGATCGCGCCGCTGGCCACGATGCTCGGCCCCGAGGACCAGCTGCGCAAGCCTGGCTCCTGCGGGCGCGCGGTGCTGAACGTGCAGACGCGCGTGGTCGACGAGGCGATGAACGACATTCAGCCCGGTGAGGTCGGCGAGATCGTGCACCGCAGCCCGCACGTGATGCTGGGCTACTTCCACGACGACGAGCGCACCGCCGCGGCCTTCGAGGGCGGGTGGTTCCACAGCGGCGACCTGGGCACCATCGACGACGAGGGCTACATCACGGTGGTCGACCGCAAGAAGGACATGATCAAGACCGGTGGCGAGAACGTCGCCAGCCGCGAGGTGGAAGAGGCCATCTACCGGCTGCCGCAGGTCAGCGAGGTGGCAGTCGTGGGCATCAACCACCCGCGCTGGGTGGAGGCCGTGGTGGCGATCATCGTCGTCAAGTCCGGCCACACGTTGACTGAAGGCCAGGTGCTGGCCCACTGCAATGCAGGCATGGCCGGCTTCAAGGTGCCGAAGGGTGTGGTCTTCGTCGACGCGTTGCCCAAGAACCCCAGCGGCAAGCTGCTCAAGCGCCAGCTGCGGCAGGCGCATGCGGCGTTGTTCGGCAGCCCCTGAAGGTGTGCCGGAACCCCATCACCCCTTGCAGGAGCGACACATGACCGCCAGGAACACGATCTGCCTGTGGTACGAGGGCGGCGCCGTCGAGGCCGCGCAGTTCTATGCGGCGACCTTCCCTGACAGCGCGGTGGGAACGATCTTTCGCGCGCCGAGCGACTACCCGTCCGGCAAGCAAGGCGACGTGCTGACGGTCGAGTTCACCGTGCTCGGCATCCCCTGCCTGGGCCTGAATGGGGGGTCGGCATTCAAGCAAAGCGAGGCCTTCTCGTTCCAGGTCGCCACCGACGACCAGGCCGAAACCGACCGCCTGTGGAACGCCATCATCGACAACGGTGGCCAGGCCAGCGCCTGCGGTTGGTGCAAGGACAAGTGGGGCCTGTCGTGGCAGATCACCCCGCGTGCGCTGACCGAGGCGATCGCCGACCCGGATCGGGCGGCAGCCAAGCGCGTCTTCGAAGCGATGATGGAGATGACGAAGATCGATATCGCGGCCATCGAGGCGGCCCGGCGCGGCTGAGGCGTGCCGCGCCAGCGCTGTGGCCCGGCTCAGAACTTGGTGTAGCCGCCGTCGATGACGAACTGCTCGCCGGTGGTGTAGGCCGATGCATCGCTGGCCAGATACACCGCGATGCCGCCAAAGTCGTCGATGCCGCCCCAGCGGCGGGCGGGAATGCGTGGCAGCACCGCGTCGGCGAACTTCGGGTTGGCCACCGAGCGCTCGGTCATGTCGGTGACGATCCAGCCCGGCAGGATCGAGTTGACGCGGATCTTGTGCCGCGCCAATTCCACCGCCAGCGCGCGCACGTAGGCCGTGACCGCGCCCTTCGATGCCCCGTAGTGGCTGTTGCGCGCCGCGCCCTCGATGGCCGCGGTGCTGGCGGTGGCCACCAGCGCGCCGCCCTGGCCGTGGACCGCCATGTGTCTTGCCGCGGCGCGGAAGGTCAGGAACACCCCTTCGACGTTGACGCGCTGCACGCGGCGGAACTCTTCCAGCGTCATGTCCGTCATCAGCGTGCCCTTGCTCGACACGCCGGCGTTGGCGAAGCAGGCATCGACGCGCCCCAGGGCCATGGCCGACGCGGTGAAGGCCACCTCCACCTGCGTCTCGTCGCCAACGTCGCAGACGAAGGCATGGACGCGCGCGGCATCGCCGCATTCGGTGGCCAGTTGCGCGCGGGCGCGCTCGGTCTTGTCGCGGTTGGAGCCCCAGATCGCCACCTTGGCGCCCGCGGCCAGCAGCGCGCGCGCCATGCCCAGGCCGATGCCGCCGTTGCCGCCGGTGACCACCGCGCCGCGGCCGCTCAAGTCGAAGGGGGTGTACATGCCGGTCTCCTTGAAGTTGCAGGCGCTGTTGTAGCCTATGGGCTGCTTCCGACACGGTCACCTCCAAGACATGAGCACGCTGTTCTCGCCCTACGCGATCGGTTCCCTGCGGCTGAAGAACCGCATCGTCATCGCGCCGATGTGCCAGTACAGCGCCATTGACGGCGCCGCCACCGACTGGCACCAGGTGCACCTGGGCCACCTGGCGCTGTCGGGCGCCGGGCTGCTGATCATCGAGGCCACCGCGGTCGAGGCCATCGGCCGCATCACGCCGGGCTGCCTGGGGCTGTGGTCCGACGCCACCGAGGCGGCGCTCGAGCGCGTGCTGCGCACCGTGCGCGCCCATTCGCGCATGCCCATCGCCATCCAGCTCGGCCATGCCGGCCGCAAGGCCTCGAGCCATGCGCCCTGGGACGGCGGCATGCTGATTCCACCTGACCAGCCCGGCGGTTGGCGGCCGGTGGCGCCGTCGGCGCTGCCGCAGCTGGAGGGCGAGGCGCCGCCTGTGGCGCTGGACGCCGCCGGGCTGCAACGCATTGTGGCCGCCTTCGTCGAGGCCGCGCACCGTGCGCACCGGCTCGGGCTGGACGCGATCGAGTTGCATGCCGCGCACGGCTATCTGCTGCACCAGTTCCTGTCGCCGATCTCGAACGCGCGCAGCGATGCCTACGGCGGCTCGCTGGAAAACCGCATGCGCTTTCCCCTGCAGGTCTTCGAGGCCGTGCGTGCCGCTGTGCCGGCGTCGATGCCGGTGGGCTTGCGCCTGTCGGCCACCGACTGGGTCGATGGCGGCTGGGACCCGGCGCAGAGCCTGGTCTTCGCGCGCGCATTGCAGGCTCGTGGCCTGAGCTTCCTGCATGTGTCCAGTGGGGGCGTGTCGCCGCAGCAGAAGATCCCCATCGGCCCCGGCTACCAGGTGGGCCTGGCTGAGACGCTGCGGCGCGAGACGGGACTGCCGATCCTTGCCGTCGGGCTGATCACCGAAGCCGAACAGGCCGAAGCCATCGTCGCCAGCGGCCAGGCCGACCTGGTGGCGCTGGCCCGCGGCATGCTGTTCGACCCGCGCTGGCCCTGGCACGCGGCGGCCCAGCTGGGCGCCACGGTGGAGGCGCCGCCGCAATACTGGCGTTCGCAGCCGCGCGGCATGGCCGGCCTGTTCGGCGACGTGCGCATCGGCATGCGCTAAGGAGCACCGTGAAGCTGATCGATCTGCAAGGCAAGCGTGTGCTGATCACGCAGGCGCAGGAGTTCATGGGCCCGGCGCTTCAGCGCGTCTTCGCAGCGCTGGGTGCCACGGTGAATGCCGATGCCCGCCCGCTGGGCGACGACGCCGGTCTGGCCGCGCGCGTGGTGGCCGGGGCCGGCGACATCGACGTGCTGATCGCTCACCTGGCGCTGCCGGCGCCCAGTACCGCGGTGGCCTCGGTCGACGACGAGGAATGGCGCCATGTGTTCGCCCACATGGTGGACCCGCTGCCGCGCCTGGCGCGGGCGGTGCTGCCGCAGTTCACGGCACGCGGCGGCGGGCGCATTGTCGTCATCGGCAGTGCGGCAGCGCTGCGCGGGCAGAAGCGCACCTCGAGCTACAGCGCGGCGCGCGGTGCGCAGCTGGGCTGGGTGCGCGCGGCCGGGGTCGAGCTGGCGCGGCAGAACATCCAGGTCAATGCCATTGCGCAGAACTTCGTCGACAACCCCACCTACTTCCCGAGCGAGGTGCAGGCCAACCCGGCCTTCCAGGAGCGCCTGAAGCGCGAGGTGCCGCTGGGCCGGCTGGTGGCCGCCGACGAGGATGCGCTGTTCGCTGCCTATCTGGCCAGCGATGCGGCCGCCTGCTTCGTCGGCCAGGTGTTCCCGGTGTGCGGCGGCTGGGTGAGCTAGGTCGGCCGAGTCGTCAGTGCTGGGCCTGCTCGGCGACGCGCAGCCGCTTGGCCAGGGCCTGCAGCAGCTTCCAGGCGATGGCGCCGTTGTGCTCGACCAGCGGGCGGAATTCCCAGAAGGTCAGGCCATAGCACACCAGGTCGGTGGTGGCCACCACGGTGGCCGAACGCGGGCCGCCGTCGATCAGCGCGATCTCGCCGAAGTGGTCGCCCGGGCCCAGCGTGTTCAGCGGCTGGCCGTGCTGGGACACCGCCGCCTCGCCGGCATCGATGATGAAGAAGGCCGCCGCGCCCGAGCCCTCGCGGATGACGGTCTCGCCCTGGGCGAAGCGTCGCTGCTTCAACAGCCGGGCGATCTGCTCCGTCTGCCGGCGGTCCAGGTCGGCGAAGAAGCTCACCCGCTGCAGCGCCGCCACCGGGTCGCGTGGTGGCGGAACCAGTGGCTTGGCGTCGCTGCGCGACTGGCCGGTCGTGACGGCGCGGCATTGCAGCAGGTAGAGCTGGCCGTCCTGCATGGCCCATTCGATGTCGCGGCGCGGGCCGTAGGCCTTTTCGCACTGCAACGCCAGCGCCGCCAGCGCGGCCAGCTGCGCATCGTCCAGGCACAGCTGGCTCACCTGCATCGGCGCCACCGGCTCCTCGAAGGTGCCGCCATTGGGCAGCGAGCGCACGGCGATGCGCTTGCGCCCGGGCTTGCGTTCCAGCACCTGGCCGCTGCGGTCCAGGCGGAAGTGGTCGGGCACCACCAGGCCGGCCACCACCGCCTCGCCCAGGCCCCAGGCGGCCTCGATCAGCCGCTCGTCGGCGCCGGTGACCGGATGCTCGGTGAACATCACGCCGGCCACCACCGGGTTGAGCAGCGTCTGCACGACGACACCGACGCTCGGCCGGGTGAACAGGCCCACCTTCTGCCTGTAGGTGATGGCCGAATCCGAGTTGGCCGACCACCAGACCTCGCGCACCGCATTCGGCACATCGGCGGCCGTGTGCACGTTCAGCACCGTCAGGTGCTGGCCGGCAAAGCTGGCGGAGGCGCCGTCCTCGTCCACCGCCGACGAGCGCACCGCAAACGGTGGCGCCAGCTCGGCGATGGCCGCGGCCAGCTTGGCGATGGCCTTGTTGTCGCCGGAGGCCACGGCCTCGACCAGGTCGCCCGACAGCGCCACGCCCGGCGGCACCGCCAGGCCGTGGCGCGCCGCCTCGCCCAGGCCCACGGCCTTGGAGCCGTAGAGCGCGGTCTCGCGCGCCCGCGCGAACGGGACGACCTGCTTCACCCGAGGATCGTCACTTCACCCGCATCGCCGTCGACGCGCACGCGCATGCCGTCGCGGATGCGCTCGGTGGCCTCGCGCGTGCCGACCACGCCGGGGATGCCGTACTCGCGCGCCACGATGGCCGCATGCGACAGCAGCCCGCCGTTGTCGGTGACGATGCCGCCCAGCAACGGCAGCAGGATGTTGAAGGCTTCGGTGGTCGATTCGGTGACGAGCACGTCGCCCTGGTTGATGCGGCCGAACTCCGCCGGGCTCGAGACGCGTCGCGCCGTGCCTTCGTAGACGCCCTTGCTGGCGGCCAGGCCGTAGAGCAGCTGCGCCTCGTTCTGCGCTTCCGAGCTGCCGAACACATGGCCCAGCGCGATGGCGGTGGCGCGCATCAGTCGGCCCACCGCGGGCGGCAGCCCCGACAGGTCCGGCGGTGGCGGCTGCGGCGGGCCCAGCGTCGGTGGCACGTCCTTGGCGGTGTAGGTGGCGCGGTAGGCGGCCCGATGCGCCAGATCGTCGGCGGCAGGGCCGCCGCTGCCGTCGACCAGCGCGCACATCTCGTCCAGGCTGGCGTCCAGCATGTGCTGCGCCGTGGCGATGCGCCCGCGCGCTGCCACCCGACGGCCGGCGGCCAAGGCGGCGCGGCGCATCAGGCCCGAGGCCCAGATGTCGCTGTACACGCCGCGCTCGTCGCGCAAGCGGTAGTTGTGGCGGGCTTCGGCCAGCAGCTCGTCGAACTGCGCCTGGTGTTCCGCAGGCACCTTGGCGCGGATGTCGGCCGTGCGCGCCGCGATGTCCGAGGCAGCCTGTTCGTCGCCGGACAGGAAGGCGCGCATCGAGCGCAGCAGCGCGTCCGGCATTTCCAGCGCGGTGGGCTCGGCGATGTCGAAGCCGTCGACCAGCCGGTGGCCGACCAGATCCAGATAGCCGGCCACGGCGGCACCGGACTCGCCGCCCAGGGCTCGCAGGCGCTGCAGCAGCGACGCCGGGTCGCCGTCGTCGGCCAGCAGAACGCGCGCCGCAGCGTCCTGGGCGAAGGCCTGCTTCAGACGCGTCATCTCGTCGGAGCCGCCGGCTGAGACCTCGGCCGTGCCGCGCATCAGGTCCAGCAGCTCGGAAGGCGGCAGCCCGGTCCAGTCGCCCACATGGGCCAGGAAGTCGCCCACCGGCAGCACCGCGCCGGCCGTGAAGCGCATGTGCTGCGTGATCATCGCGGCATGGTGGTCGCGGCAGCGCCGCAGGTGCGCGGCCAACTCGGCGTCGGACAGCTTGTCGGGGTCGACCGCCTGGATCGCGCGGTGCGCGGCGATCGCCGCGGGCTTGCGCTGCGTGTCCCAGTCGTGCAGCTGTTCGCGCCACAGCTTGCCCGCATAGACGGCCTCCGCGCGCTGGATTCGCGCCGGGATCTGGTCCTCGGGCGCCGGCATCAACTGGTTGTAGCCGAAGCCCTGCACGTAGGCGATCTGCAGGCCGTCGATCAGCATGCCGTAGAAGCGTGCGAAGTGATTGGTGCCGGCCTTGAAGGCGGCCGGGTGGGTGTCCTGGAAGTAGCGCGTCATCGGCCGCGGGAAGTGCACGCCGTCCTGGCTCCAGGGGCCGGGTCCGGGCGGGTCCAGAGGCAACGCGGCGGGGGCAGGTGATGCGGCCATGGAACCTCCGTCTGCGGGCGGGTTGTGGTGGCGGCGATTCTGCCCTTGGCGGGCTAGAACGGATACTGCCGCGGCGTCGTCTGCATCGTGATCCAGCGCAGTTCGGTGAACTCGGCGATGCCGGCCTTGCCGCCGAAGCGGCCGAAGCCGCTGCCCTTGACGCCGCCGAAGGGCATCTGCGCCTCGTCGTGCACGGTGGGGCCGTTGACGTGGCAGATGCCGCTGTCGATGCGCCGCGCCACGCGGAAGGCGCGCGCCAGATCGCGGCCGAAGACGCTGGCCGACAGGCCGTATTCGTTGTCGTTGGCGCAGGCCACCGCCTCTTCGATGCCCTCGACGCGCACGATGCATTTCACCGGGCCGAAGGTCTCCTCGCGGTAGATGCGCATCGCCGGCGTCACGTGGTCCAGCACGGTGGCGGGCATCAGCGTGGTGGTGGCCTTCTCACCGCAGACCAGCTTGGCTCCCCTGGCAATGGCGTCGTCGATCAGCGCGTTGCAGTGCTCCACCGTGCTCATGCCGATCACCGAGCCCAGCACCACTGGCTCGGGCTTGCGCGGGTCGCCCAGGGGCAGGCTCCTGGCCTTGTCGGCGAACTTCTTGACGAAAGCGTCGGCGATTCGGTTGTCGACGATCAGCCGCTCGGTGCTCATGCAGATCTGCCCGCTGTTGGCAAAGCAGCCGAAGGCCGCGCCGTTGACGGCATCGTCCAGGTCGGCATCGTCCAGCACCACCATCGGCGCCTTGCCGCCGAGTTCCAGCACCACCGGCTTCAGGTGCTTGGCGCAGGTCATGGCGATGATCTTGCCCACCCGCGTGCTGCCGGTGAAGTTGATCCGCCGCAAGGCCGGGTGGGCGATCATCGCCTCCACCACCGCGCCGGCATCGGCCGGGGCGTTGGTGATGTAGTTGACGACGCCCGGCGGGAAGCCCGCATCAGCGAAGGCCTCGATGATCAGCGCATGGGTGCGCGGGCAGTTCTCGCTGCCCTTCAGGATGACGGTGTTGCCGCAGGCCAGCGGCGTGGCGATGGCGCGCACGCCCAGGATCACCGGCGCGTTCCACGGCGCGATGCCCAGCACCACGCCGGCCGGCACGCGCAGGCCCATTGCCAGGCTGCCTGGCACGTCGGAGGGGATGACCTCGCCGGCCACCTGCGTGGTCAGCGACGCGGCCTCGCGGATCATGCCGGCGGCCAGCATTACGTTGAAGCCGGCCCACATGCCGGTGGCGCCGGTCTCGGCCGGCACCGCCTCGACGAACTGCGGCGTCTTGGCCTCCAGCGCGTCGGCGGCCTTCAGCAGCAGCATGCGGCGCTCGTTCGGGCCGGTCTCGCTCCAGGTCTTGAAGGCTTCGGCGGCGGCCTCCACCGCCATCACCGCATCGGCCGGCGAGCAGGCCGGTGCGCGTGTGGCGACGGTGCCGTCCAGCGGGTTGCGGCGCTCGAAGGTGGCATTGCGCTCGGCCGTGACCTTCAGGCCGTTGATCAGCATCGACAGGTCGGACATGGGGTTCTCCTTCGGGTTTCAGACCGCCACGGTGGCCTTGCGGCGCTGCGCCGCATCGGCCGCGGTGGTGGTGTCGGATTCGGCGGCGCCGAGGTAGGCCTCGCGCACGACGGTGGAGCGGGCCAGCAGCTTCGCCGGGCCGCTGGCCACCAGCACGCCGCGTTCCAACACGTAGCCGCGGTCGGCCACGGCCAGCGCCTTCTTGACGTTCTGCTCGACCATCAGCACGGTGGTGCCGGCATCGGCGATGCGCCGCGCCGCGGCCAGCAGTTCGTCCACCATCTTTGGCGCCAGGCCCAGCGAGGGCTCGTCCAGCATCAGCAGCCGCGGCGCACTGACCATCGCGCGGGCCACGGCCACCATCTGCTGCTCGCCGCCGCTCATCGTGCCGGCCAGCTGCTGCGCGCGCTCGCGCAGCTTGGGGAAGAGCTTGAACGCGTCTTCGATGCGCTGTGCACGCTCGGCCTTGGGCACCAGCCAGCCGCCGAGCTCCAGGTTCTCGGTCACCGTCATCTGCGGGAACAGCTGCCGGCCCTCGGCCACCAGCGCGATGCCGGCCCGCACGATCTCATGGGTCTTCTCCGGCAGGTCCTCGCCGTTCAGCGTGACGATGCCGCGCATCGGGATCAGCCCGGCCAGCGCCTTCAGCAACGTGGTCTTGCCGGCGCCGTTGGGGCCCAGGATCACGGTCAGCCCAGGCCGCGCCTCCAGCTGCAGATCGCGCAGCACCAGAAAGGGCCCGTAGCCTGCACTTAAGCCTTGCACCTTCAGGTGCGCTTGGCGACTGCCGCCCAGGCGGAAGGGCTGCTCGCGCCACCACATCATGATGCGGGCTCCTCTTCGACCATCTCGTCGCCCAGGTAGGCTTCGATCACCTCGGGGTCGCGCACCACCTGCTGCGGCGGCCCGTCGGCGATCTTGCGGCCCTGATGCAGCACCAGCACACGCTCCACGTGGCGCAGCAGGATGGTCACCGCATGCTCGATCCAGATGACGGTCAGGTCCAGCTCGTCGCGCATGCGGCGGATCAGCCGGGCCATGTCCTCGATCTCGCCTTCGGTCAGGCCGGCGGCTACCTCGTCCAGCAGCAACAGTCGCGGGCGCGTGGCCAGCGCCATGCCGATCTCCAGCAGCCGCTGCTGGCTGGGCGTGATGGCTGCAGCCGGCAGCTCGGCAAGCGCATCCAGCCCGATCAGCTTGAGGATGCTGTCGGCGGTGCGCAGCGCCCAAGGCACCGATTCCTCCTCGCCCCAGAACACGTACTTGCGCGGCCGACGGCCGGCGAACTTCAGGCCGAAGTCGATGTTGTCGCGCACCGTCATCTCGGCAAAGGTGCGCGGCGTCTGGAAGGTGCGCGCGACGCCCAAAGCCGCGAAGCGGTGCGCGCGCTTGCCGGTGAGCGTGCGCCCCTCGACCACCAGCCGGCCCGAGGTGAGCGACTGCACGCCGGAGATGGCGTTGAAGAAGGTAGTCTTGCCCGCTCCGTTGGGGCCGATGATGCCCACGAGCTCGCCAGCACGGAACGTGGCGCTGACGCCGTCCACGGCCGTCAGCCCGCCGAAGCGCACGGTCACCTCGTGCGCGTCGAGCAGCGGCGTGGGGTGCTCAGAGGACGACACGGCGCTCCTTCTCGCGCTGCTTGTCGCGGGCCTTGTCGCCGCTCCATTCGTAGCGCTTGCGCTTCCAGGCGTCGCGCATGTCCTGCCACCACTGCCTGAAGGTGTCGGCCCGCAGCGAGGCCAGCCCGCCCGGCAGGTACAGCACCGACAGGATCAGCAGCAGGCCCAGCGTCATCATGTACAGCTGCGGCATCTGCAGGCGCAGCGTCTCGGCCAGCAGGCTGAAGACGATGGCGGCGATCAGCGGCCCCCACAGCGTGGCCGCGCCGCCAATCAGCGCGATCAGCACGGTCTGGAAGCCGATGAAGGGGTTGAACACGGTGGTCGGGTCGATGTAGGTCCAGCGTACGCTCATCGCCGCACCGGCGGCGCCGGCGAAGGCCGCTGTGAGCGCGAAGCCGGCGATCTTGATCAGCCGGGTGTCCACGCCCAGCGTCATCGCGCGCTGCTCGTCCGAGCCGATGCCGCGCAGCGCCAGGCCGAAACGCGTGCGCCGCAGCCCGATGGAGGTGGCCACCGCCAGCACCGCAATCAGCAGCATCGTCAAGTAGATGGTGTCGCGCTCGGGCACCACAGTCAGCACGCGGCCGACGGTGCCGGTAACCTGCTTTTCCCAGTAGGTGATGGCATGGCGGATCAACTCGGTCATGCCGAAGGTCAGCACCGCGAAGTAGGTGCCGCGCAGATGCAGCACCAGTGCACCCATGACCATGGCCACGCCGGTGGCGATGGCCGCGCCCAGCACGATGGCGGTGGCCCAGCCCTGGCTCTCGATGGTCAGCGCGCCGGTGTAGGCGCCGATGCCGAAGAAGGCCGAGGTGGCCAGCGACAGGTAGCGCGTGCTGCCGCAGAACAGGCTCCAGCTGGTGGACAGCGCGATGTACATCAGACAGGTCAGCGCCATCGAGACCACGAATTCGCTGCCGTAGTACGGGATCGACAGCGCCCAGCCGGTAAGACCGAAGAGCACCAGAAGGTCGCGCGTGAAGAGCTGCTTCGGGTTCATCGCTTGCGGTGGAACAGGCCGTTGGGCCGCAGCAGCAGCACGGCAATGAACACTGTGTACGACAGCAGCGATTTCAGCGACGGGCTGGTGAAGTGCATGCCGATCGCTTCCACCATGCCCAGCAGCAACCCGCCGGCCAGCGCGCCGCCCATGCTGCCGAAGCCGCCGAGCGTGATGACGATCAGCGAGGTGACGGTGTACGGCTCGCCCATGGCCGGGGCGATGGTGTAGGTCATCGACAGCAGGCAGCCGGCCACGCCGGACAAGCCCAGGCCGATGCCGAACATCAGCGGGTGCAGCCGCGCGGTGTCGATCCCCACCAGCTGCGCGCCGGTGGGCGACTGCATCAGCGCGCGCACGCCCTTGCCGTAGAGCGTGGTGCGCAGCAGCACGATCAGCACGGCCGCGAACACCAGCGACAGCGCCAGCACCAGCAGCTTGTTGGCGGCGAATTGCGTGCCACCGATATGTACCGGCTCGGTCAGGTAGTCGTAGCCGCGCAGCTCGCCGCCCCACACCCAGGAGGCGAAGTTCTGCACCAGAAACATCAGGCCGAAGGAGACCATCAGCGCGCGCGCCTCGAACACGTCGACGTTGGGCGAGGTGTCGGTCAGCCGCTTGAACCAGAGGCGATGGATGGCCAGGCCCAGCAGGAAGGTGAGCGCGAAACTCAAGGGGATCATCGCCAGCGGTGACCAGCCCAGCTGCGTGGCCGCCACCCAGGTGACGAAGGCGCCCAGCATCAGGAACTCGCCGTGCGCGATGTTCAGGATGCGCATCAGCCCGTACTGCAGGTTCAGGCCGAGCGCGACCAGCGCGTAAATGCTGCCGGTGATGACACCGGAAGCCAGCAGTTCGAGCCAGGCGCCGAGGGACATGGGGTGTGGGGGGCGTGGGCCAAAAAACACCGGCGCCCGCAGGCGCCGGTGCCGGTTGTCAACGGTGAGCTTTTTCGATCAGACCCACGCCGGCTTGGCCGCCAGCGAACCGGTGGCCATGCTCTTCGGCCAGACCACCTCGAACTCGCCCTTCTGCCACTGGCTCACCGAGCCGGGTGTGGCGACGTTCTCGCTGCCCTGGAACTTGATTTTGCCGATCACCGTGTCGTGGGTGTTGCCCGCCACGTAGTCGCGGATGGCCTTGCGATCCAGCCCCACCTTGCCGACGGCGGCCTGCAGGATCTCCAGGCTGGCCCAGGTGGCGCCGCTGGCCCAGCGGTCGGGCTCCTTGTTGAACTTCTTGACGTGGGCGTCGAAGTAGGCCTGCGCCATCTTGCTGCTCTTGGCGTTCCACGAACCCATGCCCATGACGCCCTCCGACGCGGCACCCATCACCTGCTTGTACAGCGGGAAGGCGGTGCCCACCGACGCGTAGAAGAACTTCGGGTTGAAGCCGATCTCCTTGCTCTGCCGGCTGGCCAGGATGGTGTCCGGCGGGTACGACAGCGCGACGAAGGCGTCGGGGCTCTTGTCCTTGATGCCGCGCAGCACGGGCCCCAGGTCCTTCACGCCGCCGGGGTAGCTTTTCTCTTCCACCAGGCTCAGGCCGCTGCCGCCCACCGCCACCTTCAGCGCGGCGTAGTTCTCCAGGCCGAACAGGTCGTCCACGTAGATGACGGCGACGGTCTTGGCGCCGTTGGCCTTCAGCAGTTCGACCAGCGAGTTCATCATCGGCTGCGGCTGCTGCAGCATCAGGAAGAAGTAGGGCAGCTTCATCTCGATCAGCCGCTTGGACAGCGCGGTCGGCGCGATGAAGGGGTAGCCGAAGCGGTTGGCCAGCGGGGCCACCGCGAAGTTGGCGTTGCTGCCCCAGGGCGGCAGGATCAGGTCGACCTTGTCGCTGCCCATCAGCTTTTCGTAGCTGCGCACGCAGGTCTCGACCTCGCTGCGGTCATCGGACGAGATAAGCTCCACCGGGCGCTTGGCGCCCTTGACGTTCAGGCCGCCGGCGGCATTGAGCTGCTCGGCCCACAGCAGGTAGTTGGGCTCCTGACTGACCTGGGCGCCGCCTGTCCAGGGGCCCGTGCGCGCCATCGCGTAGCCGATGCGCACCGGGCCGGTCTGGGCGCGCAGCACGGTGGGCGCAGCCAGCGCGGCGGCGCCGGCGGCCAGGCCCTGGGTGAGGCGGCG
Source organism: uncultured Pseudomonadota bacterium (assembly GCA_963758955.1). Classification (GTDB taxonomy): domain Bacteria; phylum Pseudomonadota; class Gammaproteobacteria; order Burkholderiales; family Burkholderiaceae_C; genus Rubrivivax. The sequence continues at coordinate 945,595 of CAVWXO010000021.1, read as the reverse complement.
GCGGGTCAGGCCGGGATGGGAGTTTCGTTTGTCGTGGCTCATGGCACGTTTCTCCTGGGGTGGGCGGCTCGAGGTGCCGAAGCATGACGCAGCCGACTGGTCCTGCGCCTCAGGGCTTTCCCCCCGATCGATAGCCGGCGCCAATCGGGCAGATTGCCGCTTCCGAAACCTCTGCCGGCCGGCTTGAGACAATCACCCACCGAACGCACCGTCCCACCGACACACCATGTCCCACACCATCTTGCAATCCGTGCCCGCCGGCCAGCGCGTGGGCATCGCCTTTTCCGGCGGTCTTGACACTTCCGCCGCGGTGCACTGGATGCGCGCCAAGGGCGCCATCCCTTGTGCCTACACCGCCCACCTCGGCCAGCCCGACGAGAGCGACTACGACGACATCCCGCGCAAGGCCAAGGCCTACGGCGCCCAGATCGCCCGGTTGATCGACTGCCGCGCCTCGCTGGTGGCCGAAGGCATTGCCGCCATCCAGTGCGGTGCCTTCCACATCAGCACCGGCGGAGCCACCTACTTCAACACCACGCCGCTGGGCCGAGCCGTCACCGGCACCTCGCTGGTGCTGGCGATGAAGGAGGACGGCGTCCACATCTGGGGCGACGGCAGCACCTACAAGGGCAACGACATCGAGCGCTTCTACCGCTACGGCCTGCTGGCCAATCCCAGCCTGAAGATCTACAAGCCCTGGCTGGACCAGAGCTTCATCGACGAACTGGGCGGCCGCAAGGAGATGAGCGAATACCTCATCAAGAATGGCTTCGACTACAAGATGAGCGTCGAGAAGGCCTACAGCACCGACAGCAACATGCTCGGCGCCACGCACGAGGCCAAGGACCTGGAGTTCCTGAACGCCGGCATGCACATCGTCAACCCGATCATGGGCGTGGCCTTCTGGCGCGATGACGTGGAGGTGAAGCGCGAGACCGTCAGCGTGCGCTTCGAGGAAGGCCAGCCGGTGGCGCTGAACGGCCGCAGCTTCGCCAGCGCGGTGGAGTTGTTCGAGGAGGCCAACCGCATCGGCGGCCGCCACGGCCTGGGCATGTGCGACCAGATCGAGAACCGCATCATCGAAGCCAAGAGCCGCGGCATCTACGAGGCGCCGGGCATGGCGCTGCTGCACATCGCCTACGAGCGGCTGGTCACCGGCATCCACAACGAAGACACGATCGAGCAGTACCGTCTCAACGGCAAGAAGCTGGGCCGGCTGCTTTACCAGGGCCGCTGGTTCGACCCGCAGTGCCTGATGCTGCGCGAGACCGCGCAGCGCTGGGTGGCGCGTCCAGTGTCGGGTGAAGTGACGCTGGAACTGCGCCGCGGCAACGACTACTCGATCCTGAACACCGAGAGCCCGAACCTGACCTACCTGCCGGAGCGCCTGAGCATGGAAAAGGTGGAAGGCGCCTTCACACCGGCCGACCGCATCGGCCAGCTGACGATGCGCAACCTGGACATCCAGGACACGCGCGCCAAGCTTGGCATCTACAGCAAGGTCGGGCTGCTGGGCAGCAGCGCCGACGGGGCGATTCCGCTGCTGGGCAAGCCGGATTGATGCAGGCCGCGCGCTAAGGCCACAGCACGACCGCCCAGACCACGGCCGCGAACACCAGGCTGAGCATCACCGCCGCGCTGCCGAGATCCTTAGCGCGGCCGAGCAGTGGGTGGTGGTCCACCGACATCGCATCGGCGATGGCCTCCACGGCGCTGTTCAGCAGTTCGACGACCAGCACGAGCACGACGATCGAGCACAGCGCGACAGCCTGCCAGAGTCCCTGTGCCAACCAAGGGATGGACGCGAGCAGCGGCAGCGCCAGCATCAGCTCCTGCCTGAAGGCCGCTTCGTGGCGCCAAGCTGCGCGCAGGCCCGACAGCGAATAGCGCAGCGCGTTGGCAATGCGGCCCAGGCCCCCCTGGCTCTTGAAGCTCGACTGCGAAGGCCGGTCGTGCATACGCCGTCTCTAGTCGGCCAGCACCGCGTCGCCGACGAAGGGGTTGCTGCGTCGTTCGGCGCCAAAGGTGGACATCGGTCCGTGGCCGGGCACGAACTGCATCTCGTCGCCCAGTGGCCACAGCTGCGTGGTGATCGAGCGGATCAGCGTGGCATGGTCGCCGCGCGGAAAGTCGGTGCGGCCGATCGAGCCCTTGAAAAGCACGTCGCCGACGAAGGCCACGCCGAAGGTCGTGCTGGCGAAGACGACATGGCCCGGCGTGTGGCCTGGGCAATGGCGCACCTCGAAGCGCATGTCGCCCACCGTCACCTCGTCGCCGCCTTGAAGCCAGCGGTCGGGCGTGAAGCTGCGCGCACCGGGAACGCCGAACATGCGGCCCTGGCTATCGAGCTGGTCGATCCAGAACGACTCGTCCGGGTGCGGGCCTTCGATCGGCACGCCGGCGCGCGCGGCCACCTCGGCCACCGCGCCGCAGTGGTCGATGTGGCCGTGCGTGACCAGCACCTTCTCCAGCGTGGCACCACGTTTCTCGAGCACTTCGAACAGGCGGTCGACCTCGCCGCCGGGGTCGACGAAGGCGGCACGGTTCGTGGCCGGGCAGATGACCAGCGAGCAGTTCTGCTGGAACGCGGTGACAGGGATGATGGCGAGCTTCAAGGGTTTCAGAACTTTCCGAACTTGAGATAGGCCTCGACCGGGTCCATGCCCGAGACCAGCGCGCGGCGCATGTCGCTTTCGGTGGCGACCACCTCCTCGGTCTGGGTCACCACATGCTCGGCCAGCGCGGCGGGGATGATGACCACGCCGTCGCGGTCGCCCAGCAGATAGTCGCCGGTGTGAATGGTCACGCCGCCGATGTCCACCGGCTCCCCATAGGCATGCGGGATCCAGCGCGCGACGATGTCCGACGGCGTCAGGAACGAGCAGAACACCGGGAAGCCCTGCTCAAGCACCAGGTCGGTGTCGCGCGAGCCGCCGTCCACCACGTAGCCCAACACGCCGCGCGCGGCCAGCGTTTGCGCCGACAGCTCACCCATCAGCGCGACTTCGTGGTTGTGCGGCTGGCAGACCACCACGTGCCCGGCCGGCGCCTTGGCCAGCAGCGTGCACCAGCCCAGCAGGCAGTCGTGCCGGCTCTTGCTGCGGTCGATGTGGCCGGCCACCGTCCACACCGGCCCGGCCAGCTTCTGCCCCGGCGCGATGGACTTGATCTGCGGCGGCAGCACGATGTGCTCGTGGCCCATGCCGCGCAGCACGTCGTGCACGGCGCCGCTGTAGCAGGCGGCCAGGCGTTGGGTAAGGGTGGGCGTGTTCATGGCGGCATGGTAGCGCCGGCCTGCGTGTGGCCCGATCAGGTGGCGCGCTGGCAGCGGCTGGAGCGCTTCATCCATTCACGCCACCGCGTGCCCCGGCCGGCTGCAGCTGCGCCAGCCGCGGCTGGCCCAGGCAGCGCGGCTGCTGGCCGAGACGCCGAAGGCACCGGCCGAGCTTGGCTACCTGTGCGGCTTTGCCGACCAGGCGCACTTCACGCGCGAATTCAAGCGCCACTGCGCGCTGATGCCGGTGCGCTACCGCGAGCCGTTCGCGCGTGGCTGACCGAGCGATCCGGTCAGAGGGCTTCGGCCTCTCCTTTGCTGCCCGCCCACCAGTCGCCGTCGAAGCGGTGCTGCAGGAAGTCGATGAAGCCCAGCACCTTGGTGGGCACCAATCGCGGCGAGGTGTAGACGGCATGGATTTCCTGTGAGGGCAGCGTCCAGGCGGTGAGCAGCGGCTGCAGCACGCCGTCGCGCACCGAGTCGTGGGCCACGTACCAGGGCAGGGCGGCCAGGCCCAGACCGGCACGGGCAGCGGCCAGCAGGGCCGACAGGTTGTTGCTGCGCAGCGGGCCCTTGACCGGCACCTGCAGCGTCTTGCCGTCGGCGCCGGCGAAGTGCCAGCGCTCGTCGCCCTGCACGCTGCTGTAGATCAGCGCGTCGTGCTGGGTCAGCGCGTCCGGTGCGGCCGGCGTGCCGCGGCGCTTCAGGTATGCGGCCGAGGCCACCAGCACCCAGGGGTTGACGCCCAGGTAGCGAGCGCCCAGCGACGAATCGGCCAGCCGGCCCATGCGGATGGCCAGGTCGATGCCCTGCTCGACCAGGTTGACGTAGCGGTCGTCGAAGCTCAGGTCGATCTGCAGGCCCGGGTGCTGCTGCATGAAGCGCAGCACCAGCGGCGTCAGCACGCGCCGGCCGAAGGCCACCGAGCTGCTGATGCGCAAGGTGCCCTGCACCCGCGACTGCATCAGCGCGGCCAGGTTGTCGGCCTCTTCCAGCTCGCGCACGATGGCCTTGGCCTTGTCGTAGTAGGCCGCGCCCACCTCGGTGGGCGTGACGCCGCGCGTGCTGCGGTGGAACAGCCGGGCGCCCAGCCGGGCTTCCAGCGCTGCCACGTGCTTGGTGGCGGTGGGCTGGGTCAGCGACAGGTCGGCCGAGGCGCGGCTGAAGCTGCCGGTCTCGACCACGCGGATGAAGAGCCGCAGCCCGGCCAGCGTGTCCATGCACCAACTGTAGCTGCCATGCCGCTGCACGACCGGCGGATGCCAAATGGCTCTCCGCGGCGGCGGGCATGGCTCTCCGCCCCGCGGCGCGTGGCTCCTCGCGGGCGATGCGGCGCCCGGACCGGGCCGGCAGACTGTGGCACCTGGCAAGGGCATGCCATCCGGTGCCTGGCCACATGCCCGTTCCCTGACCCGATGGAGCTTCGACCATGCAACTGGACCTCACCGCGACCAACCCCGCCGATGGCTTGCCCGACGCGCCGCCAAGGCAGCTCATCTCAACGGATGCCCACGACATCGTCGTCCGCAGCTTCACGCCCGATCAGGCCGATGCCGTGCGCGACCTGGTGCTCGCGATCCAGCAGCAGGAATTCGGCCTGCCGGTGACCGCAGCGGCGCAGCCCGACCTGCTCGATATCCCCGGGTACTACCAGCGGGGCCGCGGCGGCTTCTGGGTCGCGCTGCAGGGCGCGCAGGTCGTCGGTTGCATCGGCCTGCTCGACATCGGCCAGGCACGCGGCGCCTTGCGCAAGATGTTCGTCGCGGCGCCGTTTCGCGGCGCCCGCTTCGGCGTGGCACAGGGCCTGCTGGAGACGCTGTTGCGCTGCTGCCTAGAGCGGGGCGTGGACGAGGTCTGGCTCGGCACCACCGAGAAATTCCTGGCGGCGCACCGCTTCTACGAGAAGAACGGATTCGAACGCGTGGCCCGCTCCGGTCTGCCGACCGGCTTTCCGGTCATGGAGGTGGACACGCGCTTCTACCGCTGGCCGGCGTTCGCCCGGCCGTCCTCCAACCCGTGTCGCTGAGGGGCCGCCATGTTCAGGAAGCTTGCCACCGCGCTCGGCCTGAGTGCCGCAATGGCCGCACCGGCGGCTGCCGCCTATGCCGACCCGGCAACGCAACGGCTCTACGAGCTGCTGTTCTGCGATGTGCCCGCGCTGTACCGGCCTGTGTCGGGCGGTGCCGCGGCGGCATGGCAGGTGCTGCTGTTCGCGCCCGGCGCCGATGCGGTCAGCGTGCGCGCGCTGGCCGAGGACACTGGCCAGGAGAGCCGCGTGCGTGCCCTGGCCTACGGCTGGCTGCGCGAGCACGGCCAGCCGGTGCCCGATGGCGAACTGCTGGGCGTGGTGGTCGAGGTCCCCCTGCCCGGCGGACTGGACACGCTGGCGGCCTACCGCGACGGCCGGGTGCGCTACCTGCACCACAGCGGCCGCAGCGTGCTCTTCGATGCACGTGTGCCGGCGCTCGACCCGCTGGTCGATGCATTGCTGGGGGCGTCGGGCCGGGCGATGCCCGCGGCGCAGCCCTGGCGGCGCGCCGGCGGCACCGCGCCCGGCCCTGGGCAGGTTCGCATCGCCATGCTGACGCCGGGCGGACTGCTGCGCATCGAGGGGCCCTTCGATCGAATCCAGCGCGATCCTGCGGCCGGGCCGGCGCTGCTGGCAGCCAGCCGGCTGCTCGAGCAGGTGGTGCGCAGCTTCAAGTGAGGGTGTCCCGTGGCCGCCGCCCATGGGCGGCGCGGTCGCATGCGCGGGATCGCCGGGGATGGTACATATGCCGGCCAGCCCAACCCCGAACCCGGTACCCGACATGCACTACGAGACTGCCAAGCGCGACCATGGCCTGCCGCACGACCCCTTCAAGGCACTGGTGGTGCCGCGCCCCGTCGGCTGGATCGGCACCGTCGACGAGCAGGGGGTGGCCAACCTGGCGCCCTACAGCTTCTTCAATGCGGTGAGCGACCGGCCGCCGATGGTGATGTTCTCCTCCGGCGGGCACAAGGACAGCCTGCGCAACATCGAAGACACCGGCGAGTTCACCTGCTCGCTGGCCGGCTGGCCGCTGCGCGAGCCGATGAACCTCAGCTCGGCGCCGGTGGCCCGCGGCGTCGACGAATTCGAACTGGCCGGTCTGGGCAAGGCGCCGTCCCGTCTGGTCAGGCCCCCGCGCGTGGCCGAGGCGCCGGCGGCGCTGGAATGCCGGCTCTGGAAGCTGCTGCCGCTGGCCCCGACCGGGCCCGGCGCCGAACCGGCCTACACCATGGTCATCGGCCTGGTCGTCGCCGTATTCATCGACGACCGCTTCATCCGCGATGGCCGGGTGCAGAGCGGCGAGATGCGCCCGCTGGCACGGCTGGGCTACATGGACTACTCGGTGCTGACGCCCGAGTCGATGTTCACCATGGACCGCCCGCTGGCCAGCGAGGACGGGCAACGCGCGGTGCTGCCCAGCGCCGCCTGGGACGGCGTGTACCGCTAGGAGAAAAGACATGCAGTCGACCTTGGACATCGGTTTCGTCGGCCTGGGTGTGATGGGCACGCCGATGGCCGGCCACCTCGCGCGCGCCGGCCATCGCCTGCGGCTGCTCGACGCGCGGCCCGGCGTCGCCCGGGCGCTGGCGCAGTCGCTGGGCGGCTTGGCAAGTGCCTGCGACACGCCCGCCGCCCTGGCCGAGGGCTGCGGCATCGTCATCACGATGCTGCCCAACGGCCAGGTGGTGCAGCAGGTGGCGCTGGGCGAGCAGGGTCTGCTGCAGGGCATGAAGCCCGGTGCACTGCTGCTGGACACTTCGTCGGCCGAGCCCTGGCTGACGAAGCAGACGGCGGCCGCGCTGGCCGAGCGCGGCGTGGCCATGGTCGATGCGCCGGTGTCCGGCGCGCAGTGGGGCGCCGAAGCGGCCGAGCTGGTGTTCATGGTCGGCGGCAGCGCGGCCGACGTGCGGCGCGTGCAGCCGCTGCTGCAGCGCATGGGCCGCGCGGTGCATCATGTCGGGCCGCTGGGTGCCGGGCACATGATGAAGTGCATCAACAACCTGATTACCTCGATGACCTTCAGCGCCACGATGGAAGGGCTGACGCTGGGCAAGCGGGTGGGGCTGGACCCGGCGGCGATGGTGGCGGTGCTGAACGAATCCACCGGCGGTTCGTGGATCACCCGGAACCAGATCGAACAGCGCGTCATCAGCCGCAGCTTCGACGACCCGTTCAAGCTGGAGCTGATGCTCAAGGACATCGGCATCGCGCTGGGCCTGGCGCAGGACGCGCAGCTGCCGATGCCGCTGTCCGGCCTGGGCCAGCAGCTGTGGCGGGCCGCGAACCTGTCGGCGGGCCCCGGGGCCAGCGTCAGCGCGCTGGCGCGCTGGGTCGAGCAGCAGGCCGGCGTCGACGTGACACCGGGGGCGGAAGGAACCGCGTCATGAACCTCGAGCAGCAACTGGCCGATTTCGTCTGCACGCTGCAGGCCCGCGACGTGCCGCCCGAGGCGCAGCGCATCGTGCGCCTGGTGTGCATGGCGGCCACCGGCGCGGCCATCGCCGGCGCCGGTGAAGACGGCATCGAGCCGCTGCGCGCGCTGCTGTGGGAGCGCGGCGGTGCGCCGCAGGCCACGGCCTTCGTGTTCGGCGACCAGCTGCCCGCGGCCAGCGCCGCGCAGCTGAACGGCACGATGTGCCGCGCGCTGGACTACTGCGACGCGATGGCGCCGGGCATCCACATCGGCTCGTCGCTGATCCCGGCTGCGCTGGCCGCGGCGCAAGCCGCCGGCGGCTGCAGCGGTGCGGAGTTCCTGGCCGCGCTGGCGGCTGGCGCCGAGCTGAGTTCGCGCTTCAACCTGGGCGAGTCGCAGTACGACGGCTTCGACCCCACCGGGATCGCGGTGGTCTTCGCTCCCACGGCGGCGGCGGCGCGCATCCTGAAGCTGACGCCGCGGCAGACGCTGCATGCGCTGGCGCTGGCCTTCAACCGCTGCGGCGGCAGCTTCCAGAGCAACATCGACGGCTCGCTGGCGGTGCGCGCGATCCAGGGCTGGGTGGCCGAGACGGGCGTGGTCTGCGCGCAGATGGCGCAGCGCGGCTTCACCGGACCGCACCAGTTCCTGACCGGCCTGTACGGCTACGGCCACCTGTACGGCCGCGGCCGGCTCGACGCCCAGGCGCTGGCAGCCGGGCTGGGCCGCGAGTGGCGGCTGCTGAAGATGATGTTCAAGAAGTACCCCAGCTGCGGCGCCACCCAGGGCATGACCGAGCTGGTGCTGCAGGCCGTGCGCGAGCTGGATCTTCAGCCGGAACAGGTCGCGTCGGTGCGGGTCCGCCAGCCGCCGTATTCCTTCAAGCTGGTGGGCCAGCCCTGGCGCATCGGCGAGAACCCGCGCGTCGATGCGCAGTTCAGCGCGCAGTATTGCGTGGCCAACGCCATCGTGCGGCGCAGCTCGAAGCTGGCGCACTTCCGGCCCGTGCAGATCGTCGATGCGCAGGTGCAGCAGCTGATCCCCCGCGTGCGCATCGAAGGCGTGGCCGACATGAACCCGCGCGGCCACACCGCAGTGGACGTGTGGCTGCAGACCACCGACGGGCGCGTCTTCGAACGCGGCCTGGACATCGCGCCGGGCTTCCCCGGCAACGACCTCAGCGATGCGCAGCAGCAGGCGCGCTTCGACGATTGCATGGCCTATGCGCCAAGGCCGCTGCCGGACACGCAGCGCAGCGCCTTCGTCGAGGCCCTGCAGCAGCTGGACCGGCTCGACGATGCGCGGCGGCTGTCGGCGCTCCTGGTGGTCTGACGGGCGCGGGCCATGCGCATCTTTCTCAGTCATGCCAGCGAGAGCAAGCCGCTGGTGCGCCAGCTGACCGAGCCGCTGCCCGCGCATGTGTCGATCTGGCTGGACCGCGATGCGATGGCGCCGGGCCAGCGCTTCGCGCCGCGCATCGAATCGGCGATCCGCAACGATTGCGACTTCGTGCTGGTATTCATCGACGAGCATGCGCTCGAATCGGACTGGGTGAAGCGCGAGACCGCGCTCGCGCTGCAGCGCCAGGCCGACCTGCAGCGCGCCTTCGTGCTGCCGGTGCTGCTGCAGCCCGTGGCGGAACGCATGAACGTGCTGGGCATCGACCCGGCGGAGATGCTGTACCTGGAAGCCACCGACCACAGCGACGAGGGCATCGCCGCGGCCGCGCGCACGCTGGCCGACGAGCTGTTTAAGCACTGCAGCATGTTGATCGAGAGCCTGCGCAGCGCCGACCGCCGGCGCATGCTGGACGAACTGGCTGCCGAGAGCACCGAATTCAAGCAGGTGGCCTTCATGTGGCAGGCCTCGATGGGCAACAGCCTGGCGGTGCTGTCGGTGAACCAGGCCGCATTCGACCATGTGCGCGACAGCCTGGCTGCCTACAACGCGGTGTGCGAGCGCTTCATCCCGCGGCTGGCGCTGCACCGCGACCGCATCACCTCGGCCTGGCGCGAGCGCCGCAGCCTGTGCGAAGACGTGCGCGAGGTGCTGGCCTCGATCGAGAACGACGTCTATCGTGGCGCGATGTTCCGGCTGAACGAGGTGATCGAGTCGATCCACCACCTGGACGCCGCAGGTGGCGCGCCGGCGGAGGAGATCGTACGACTGGACGCGCAGAAGGAGACGCTGAATGCCGCGGCGCGCGACGCCCTGAAGCGCATGAGCTCGCAGGTGGCCGAACTGATCGGCGACCTGGAGAGCGAACTGGAGTGAGCCGTGCCGCTGTCGCGCCGCCACCTTCTGCGGGCCCTGCTGGCCGGCGGTGGACTTCATGCGGGCCGGGTTGTCGGCGAGGGCGGCCCGGCCGGCGGCACCCTGCCGCTGCGCCTGTTGCGCACCGGTGACCTGGGCGGGCTGCCCTGGGTCGAGATCGAACTGGGCGGCCAGCCGACGCGCTGGCTGGTCGACAGCGGCGCCAGCGCCGCGTTGATTTCGCCGGTACTGGCCGAGCGCCTGGCGCTTCGTCCGCTGGCGCCGATGCGCGTGGCCATGGCCGGCGGCGTGCAGACGCTGCAGCGCTATGCCCTGCCACCGCTGCCGGGGGCGGGCGCCGAGGCTGGCGCTGCCGCCATCGCGCTGGACCTGCAGACCCTGCTGGGTGCCGGTGCGGCGCGGCTCGACGGCGCCCTCGGCGCGCCCTGGCTGAAGGAGCGCAGCACCCGCTTCGATTTCGCGCGCGGGGAACTGCGCTGGTCCTCGAGCCCGGCGCCCGAAGTGGCCGACGTGGCACGTCTCCCACTGCGCTGGGACGAAGGACTGCCCGTGGTCTCGCTGACGCTGGGCGCTCGCGGCCCCGACGACTTCGTCTTCGACACGGGCAATGCCGGTGCGCTGGTGCTGTTTGCGCGACGTGCCGCGTCCCTGCTGGCTTCGTTCGAGCCGCTGCCCGAGACCGCGGTGCGCGAGCTCGGCGGCACCGTGCAAGCGCGTCTGGCCAGGCTGGACCGCCTGGGCGCCCCGGGCTGGCAGGCGCGGCAGGTGCCGGTGGCGCTGGAGTCCGGCCAGGCCGCGCGCCGCGGCATGCACTTCGACCGGCTGGCCGGCAGCCTCGGCGTGGCGCTGTTCGAGCCCGGCGCAGTCACGCTGGACGGACCCGGCGGCCGACTCGTGGTCGAGCTTCCCGGCCTGCCCGAACCGCCGGCCTTGGCCGGAGGCTTCGGTTTCAGGATGGAGGCCGGCAGTTCGCTGGCCGTCAGCGCGGTGCTCGACGGTGGACCGGCGGCCGCGTCGGGCCTGCGGGTCGGCGACCAGGTGCAGGCCATCGACGGTGCCGATGCGCGCGCATGGAGCGTGCCGCAGGCCTGGCAGGCGCTGGCCGGGCGCGAGGCGACGACGCTGCAGGTCTTCCGCGACGGCGCATCGCAGCGCGTCGCGCTGCGGCGCGAGCGCTTCTTCCCGCTGCTGCGCTGACCCGGGCTCAGCAGCTGGCGCTGCCCTGGCGCCGCTCGAGCTCCAGCACCTCCGTGCCGCGCGTCAGCCGCATGCCGGACACGCCCACGAACTTGCCGCTGTACGGCGTGCCGCCGTCGATGGAGAACGATGCGATCGTCGTCTCGAACGGGCCTGTGGCGTTGAAGATGTTGGCGAGCGAAAGGTTCACCGCCACCGGCACGTTCGGCGTGCCCAGCTCGCAACCGGTGTTGTCGTCGTTGAAGACGAAGCGCCTCCGGCCGTCCTGCAACTCGACCCAGATGCCCTGGTTCAGCGGCGGCTTGAAGTTGAAGAACATGCGCACCTTGCCGTCGTCCGACACGGCCTCGTTGATGTTCACGTATTCACCGCTGAAGCAGCCGTTCAGCACCAGGCGCCGGCCATCGACCCGGCCGGTGCCGGTAAGCGGGCAACCGGGCAGGTTGGCGCTGTTGTAAGTGATGTCGAAAGCCGAGGTGAACAGCGGGTCGGCATTCACCGGCTGAATGTTGAAGCTGCAGTCTTGGTTGCCGGTCGCCCCGCAGGTGCTCAGCTGCTGGAAGCCGGGTTGCGTCGCGTCGCCGTCCTGGAACCAGCTGCCGCCGGCCGACCCGATGAAGCCGAGGACCAGCAACGCGCCGCCGCCGCAGGCGGACAGCGAGGCCGCGGCGGCCAGCATGGCCAGGCGCGTCGGAAGGAGCCGGGATATGGACATCGTGCATCTCCTGAACGGCGGCGCGTCCGCCGTGTGCCAGCGCTTCTAGTGCAAGTGCGGGCGCAGTGCAATCCCCAGGTGCGTCCCGCCCCGATGAGATCGGGCCAAGGGTCGGAGGCGGCACCGCCATTCCTCGGCGGAATAGCAGATATCTGCCCACTGGGGTTCTCAAGCGCGGCCCACGGCCCGAGCATCACGGCCATTCAATCAGGAGACTTCCATGGCAAAGATGAAGGCCATCATGGCCGCGGTGCTGGTGATGGAGAAGGAAGGCGTGTCGCAGGCCTTCGGCGTGCCCGGCGCGGCCATCAACCCGCTGTATTCGGCGCTGCGCGAACGCGGCACCATCGCCCACGTGCTGGCGCGCCATGTGGAAGGCGCCTCGCACATGGCCGAGGGCTACACCCGCGCGGTGGCCGGCAACATCGGCGTGTGCATCGGCACCAGCGGCCCGGCCGGCACCGACATGGTCACCGGCCTGTACTCGGCCATTGCCGACAGCATCCCCATCCTGTGCATCACCGGCCAGGCACCACGCGCGCGCATGCACAAGGAAGACTTCCAGGCGGTGGACATCACCGCCATCGTCAAGCCGGTGACCAAGTGGGCGACGACGGTGCTGGAGCCGGCGCAGGTGCCGCGTGCCTTCCAGCAGGCCTTCCACCTGATGCGCTCGGGCCGCCCGGGCCCGGTGCTGATCGACCTGCCCTTCGACGTGCAGATGGCCGAGATCGAATTCGACATCGACACCTACGAGCCGCTGCCGGCCTACAAGCCCGCGGCCACGCGCAAGCAGGTGGAGAAGGCCATCGCCATGCTGCAGGCCGCCGAACGGCCGCTGGTCGTGGCCGGCGGCGGCATCATCAACGCCGACGCGTCCGACCTGCTGGTGGAATTCGCCGAACTGGTCGACGTGCCGGTGATCCCCACACTGATGGGCTGGGGCAGCATTCCCGACGACCACCGGCTGATGGCCGGCATGTGCGGGCTGCAGACCAGCCACCGTTACGGCAATGCCACCATGCTGGCCAGCGACTTCGTGCTGGGCATCGGCAATCGCTGGGCCAATCGCCACACCGGCAGCACCGAGGTCTATTGCAAGGGCCGCACTTTCGTGCACGTGGACATCGAGCCCACGCAGATCGGCCGCGTGTTCACGCCCGACCTCGGCATCGTCTCCGATGCGAAGGCGGCGCTGGAGCTCTTCGTCGAGGTGGCGCGCGAAATGAAGGCTGCCGGCCAGCTGAAGGACCGCAGTGCCTGGGTCGAACAATGCCGCGAGCGCAAGCGCACGATGCTGCGCAAGACCAACTACGAGGCGGTGCCGATGAAGCCGCAGCGGGTCTACCAGTGCATGAACAACAACTTCCCGCGCGACACCACCTACGTGTCGACCATCGGGTTGAGCCAGATTGCCGGCGCGCAGTTCCTGCATGTGTTCGGCCCGCGGCAGTGGATCAACTGCGGCCAGGCCGGCCCGCTGGGCTGGACCATTCCGGCCGCCCTGGGCGTGCGCGCCGCCGACCCCGGCCGCACCATCGTCGCGCTGTCGGGCGACTACGACTTCCAGTTCATGATCGAGGAGCTGGCGGTGGGCGCGCAATTCAAGCTGCCCTATATCCACATGGTGGTCAACAACTCCTACCTTGGCCTGATCCGGCAGAGCCAGCGCGGCTTCAGCATGGACTATTGCGTGCAGCTGGGATTCGACAACATCAACGCGCCCGATCTCAACGGCTACGGCGTGGACCACCAGAAGGTGGTCGAAGGCCTGGGCTGCAAGTTCGTGCGTGTGCACAGGCAGGAGGAGATCAAGCCCGCGATCCAGCAGGCCAATGCCTGGATGGCCGAGTTCAACGTGCCGGTGGTCATCGAGGTGATGCTCGAGCGCGTGACCAACATCTCCATGGGCACCGAGATCGATGCGATCAACGAGTTCGAGGAGCTGGCCGCTAGCATCGCCGATGCGCCGACCGCTATCGGCTTGCTTGACTAAAGGATTTTCCATGCCCCAGTTCGCCGCCAACTTGACGATGCTCTTCAACGAGCATGCCTTCCTCGACCGCTTCGAGGCCGCTGCCAAGGCCGGCTTCAAGGCGGTGGAGTTTCTGTTTCCGTATGCCTACCCGGTGGCCGAGCTGCAGCAGCGGCTCAAGGCCCACGGTCTGAAGCTGGTGCTGCACAACCTGCCGGCCGGTGACTGGGACGCCGGCGACCGTGGCATGGCCTGCGATCCGAAACGCGTCGATGAATTTCGCACCGGCGTGGCGCGCGGCATCGAGTACGGCACCGCCCTGGGCGTCCCGCACCTGAACTGCCTGGCCGGCAAGGTGCAGGCCGGCGTTGACGAAGCCACACTGCGCCGCACCTTCGTGGCCAACCTGCGCTACGCCGCGGCCGAGCTGAAGAAAGCCGGGCTGAACCTGCTGATCGAGCCGATCAACCGCTTCGACATCCCCGGCTTCTACCTGAACACCACCGCGCAGGCGATCTCGATCCTGGACGAGGTGGGCGCCGACAACGCCTACGTGCAGTACGACATCTACCACGCGCAGCGCATGGAAGGCGAACTCGCCAACACGATGAGCACGCAACTGGCGCGCATCGGTCACATCCAGCTGGCCGACAACCCGGGGCGCAACGAGCCCGGCACGGGCGAGATCAACTACGCCTTCCTGTTCAAGCACATCGATCGCATCGGCTACAAGGGCTGGATCGGCTGCGAATACAAACCCGCCGCGCGCACCGAAGACGGCCTGGGCTGGATCCAGGCGCTGGCGCGCTGAGCACACGAAAGACGACAACATGAGTTCCTCCCCGCAGAAGCTGGGCTTCATCGGCCTGGGCATCATGGGCGCGCCGATGGCGCTGCACCTGATCAAGGCCGGCCACCAGCTTTTCGTGCACACGCGCAGCAAATTGCATCCGGAGATTGCAGACAGCTCCGCCACGCAGTGCACCAGCGCCAAGGGCGTGGCCGAACGTGCCGACGTGATCTTCACGATGCTGCCCGACACGCCCGATGTCGAGGCCGTGCTGTTCGGCAAGGACGGGGTGGCCGCGGGCCTGAGCAAAGGCAAGACGGTCGTCGACATGAGCTCGATCTCGCCGATCGAGACCAAGGCCTTCGCCAAGCGCATCAACGAACTCGGCTGCGACTACCTGGATGCGCCGGTGTCCGGCGGCGAAGTCGGTGCCAAGGCCGCATCGCTGACCATCATGGTCGGCGGCCCCGAAGCCGCCTTCGAACGCATCAAGCCGCTGTTCGAGCTGATGGGCAAGAACATCACGCTGGTCGGCGGTAACGGCGACGGGCAGACCACCAAGGTGGCCAACCAGATCATCGTCGCGCTGAACATCGCGGCCGTCGGCGAAGCGCTGGTCTTCGCCAGCAAGGCCGGCGCCGACCCGGCCAAGGTGCGCCAGGCGCTGATGGGCGGCTTCGCCTCCAGCCGCATCCTGGAAGTGCATGGCGAGCGCATGATCAAGCGCACCTTCAACCCGGGCTTTCGTATCGGGCTGCACCAGAAGGACCTGAGCCTGGCACTGGCCGGCGCTCGCGCCATCGGCGTGGCGCTGCCGCAGACGGCCGGTGCCGCGCAGCTGATGCAGGCCTGCGCGGCCAACGGTATGCAGGACCTGGATCACTCGGCCCTCGTGCGGGCGCTGGAGCTGATGGCGAACCACGAGGTTTCCAAGACCTAAGATCCCGGCGATGAGCCCCGATCCGAAGACGCAGCCTAGAGAGTTCCTTCGCGCCCTGTACGACGCCGCGGTGGCACGGGCGTTGCCGGCGCAGAACACCGCGCGCTACCTACCCGCACTCCCCAAAGGCCGCACGCTGGTGCTCGGCGCCGGGAAGGCCGGCGGTGCGATGGCCTCCGCGGTGGACGCGTTGTGGCCGAAAGACGCGCCGTTGTCAGGCCTGGTGGTCACGCGCTACCACCATGTGCCGCCGGCCTACAAGGCCCAGCCGGGCCGCATCGAGGTGGTCGAGGCCTCGCACCCGGTGCCCGATGCGGCCGGCGAGCGCGCGGCGCAGCGCATCCTCGACCTGACACAGGGGCTGACGGCCGACGACCTGGTGCTCTGTCTGGTCAGCGGCGGTGCGTCGGCGCTGCTGTCGCTGCCGGCCGAAGGTCTGAACCTGGAAGACAAGCGCGCCGTCAACAAGGCACTGCTCGCCAGCGGCGCGGCCATCGACGAAATGAACTGCGTGCGCAAGCACCTGTCGGCCATCAAGGGCGGGCGCCTGGCGGCGCGCTGCGCACCGGCGAAGGTGGTGACGCTGCTGATCAGCGACGTGCCCGGCGACGCGCCCGAGGTCATCGGCAGCGGCCCCACCGTGCCCGACCCGACGAGCTGCGCCGATGCGCTGCGCATTCTGCAGCGCTACGGCATCGACGTTCCTGCTGCCGCACGCGCCGGACTGGAGAGCGGCGCCTTCGAGACGCCGAAGCCCGGCGATGCACGCTTCGCCGGCCACCAGGTGCACACCATCGCCACGCCGCAGCAAAGCCTGGAAGCCGCCGCAGCGCTGGCGCGTGCGGGCGGCATCGAGGCACACCTCCTCAGCGACGAGATCGAAGGCGAATCGCGCGAGGTCGGCAAGGTGCATGCGGCGCTGGCTCGCGCGGCAGCACGGCGCGGCGCGCCCTTCGCCAGGCCCTGCGTCATCCTCAGCGGCGGCGAGACCACGGTGACAGTAAAGTCCAAAGGGGGGCGCGGCGGCCGCGCCGGCGAGTTCCTTCTGGGCTGTGCCATCGCGTTGCAGGGCGAGCCCGGCGTGCACGTCCTGGCCGCCGACACCGACGGCATCGACGGTATCGAGGACAACGCCGGCGCCATCGTCACGCCCGACACGCTGGCCCGTGCCACGGTGGCCGGCATGAAGGCGGCCGAGTACCTGGACCGCAACGACGCCTACAGCTTCTTCCACGCGCTGGGCGATCTGGTGGTGCCGGGGCCGACCTTCACCAACGTCAACGACTTCCGGGCGCTGCTGGTGTTGTGAAGCCGCAGCATGTGGTCTTCGTCTGCACCGGCAACATCTGCCGCAGCCCGACGGCACATGCGGTGCTTCGACAGCGTATTGCCGAACGCGGTCTGGCTGACCGTCTGAGCGTCAGCTCGGCGGGACTGGAAGCCTGGCACGCCGGCGACGGGCCCGACAGCCGCAGCATCCGCCATGCGCGGCTGCGTGGCTACGAGATGGCGGATCTGCGTGCCCGGCCCTTCCGCCGCGAAGAATTCGTGCAGGCCGACTGGGTGCTGGTAATGGACGAAGGCCACCTGGCGCGTACGGTACGGATGTGCCCGCCCGCGCATGCTCACAAACTTCACCTGCTGACCGACTACTGCCGCGTGCACGAGGCAATGGAAGTGCCCGATCCATACTACGGCCAGGCGGCCGACTTCGAGCAGGTGCTCGACCTGATCGAGGATGCCTGCGACGGTCTGCTGGCCCATTTGGGCCACGGCGCGTAGCTTGGGGTCACGCAGGCACCCGTTGCAACTTGCCGCCCTGCCAAGCGACGGCGGAGTGCGCGTCGATGCGCGGTTCGGAACCGCGAGAATCGGCGCTTCAGTCGGTCAACACGGAAGTTGCCAGAGACGGAATGCGGTTCACGAGATTCTTCGTGGTTGGCCTGCGCAAGCATGTTCAGTGGATCTGGTGGGACCAAAGTCGCACCGGTGCGCGAGGCATGGTGTTGCGCACATGCCGAAGTGATCGCCCGGCGACGGCGCGGCGCTCGCAGGTTCGTTCGCAACCAGCGATGGGCGGCTCTCCATCCGGGCTCTGGCCGGGGACATTCATGTGGCCTGCTCCAGGTGTCCCGCGACCGGGCCGATGCATACGCGCCCCCCGTCGTGTCCACAGAACCATCGTGGAGCCGTTGCCGAGGTTGACAAGTGAACGTTGAGCGCAGGCGGCTGGGTATCGCGGTCCTGCTTTCACTTTTTCTGCACGCGCTGCTGTTGAGTCTTGGCTTCGGTGGACAAGTGCTTGGGATTCCAGGTCTGGCCTTCCCTTGGCAAGAGCGGCGGATGCAGGCGCAGGACCTGCGTGTCGTTCTGGCGCCGGCGCGGGTCAGCGTGACGGAGGCCGCGGGTCCTCCGGCCAGCGAGTCGCCCCCGACCGCAAGGCATGAGCCATCCGTGGTGGGCGGCCCGGCTGCGACACTGACGGTGCTGCCGGCGGCACCTCCGGGTCGGACTTCGCCGGTGCTCGAAGCGAAAACGCAGCGTGCTGCCAGAGGCAGGTCGGCGGCGAAGGCCAAGGCGGGGTCCGGCACGGCCTTCGCGTCGGGTTCTCCGAAGGCGCCCGCGGACCAGCGTGCTGGCAGCGACGCATCTGCCAAGCCGACGGCCAAGCAGATTGTGATCGCCGGGGATGAGCCCAAGCCGCCCGACTTGCTGCCGCCCGGCAACAGATTGAAGCAATCGCACGCCCTGACCGCGGCGCCGAGTCCCTCGAGCCCACAGGGCAGGACGCCCGTCCCAGGAAGTGACGGTGATGGCACCCCGCAGCCAATCAAGTCTGCGGCGGAAGAACAAGCGACCGAACCCTCGCCGGCGGAACTCGCGGATCGGGAGGCGGTGCGGCGGGCGGTGCAATTGGCAGCCGCCCAGGCCGAGTCGGCACGGCAACAGGCTGCAAGGCAGGACGTGGCGCGGCAGGAGAGCGAACGGCAGAAGGCCGCCCGCCAGGAGGCTCAGAGGGTAGAGGCTGAGCGGCAGGAAGCTGAACGCGTGGAAGTCGCACGGCAGGATGCGGCCCGTCGGGAAGCCGAGCGGCAGGAGATGGCGCGGCAGGAAGCTCAGCGGGCCGAGGCCATGCGGCAGGAGAAGGAAAGATCGGAAGCCGCGCGACAGGAGGCTGAAAGGCAGGAGGTCGCCCGTCGCGAAACCGCGCGCGTCGAGGCGGCGCAGCGGGAAAAGGAAAAGTTGGAGGCCGAGCGGCAGGAGATGGCGCGGCAGGAAGCTCAGCGGGCCGAGGCCATGCGGCAGGAGAAGGAAAGATCGGAAGCCGCGCGACAGGAGGCTGAAAGGCAGGAGGTCGCCCGTCGCGAAACCGCGCGCGTCGAGGCGGCGCAGCGGGAAAAGGAAAGGCTGGAAGCCGAGCGGCGGGAGATGGCGCGGCAGGAAGCTCAGCGGGTCGAGGTCGTGCGGCAGGAGAACGAGAGATTGGAAGCCGCAAGGCAGGCGGCAGACAGGCAGGACGTTGCCCGGCGCGAGGCGGCACGCGTCGAGGCTGCGCGGCGCGAGGCCGAACGGCAGGAGGTCGCCCGACAGGAGACGCAACGACAGGAAGCGGCGCGGCAGGAACTGGCCCGACGGGAGTCAGCTCGGGTCGAGGCCGCAAGAGCCGACGAGGAAAGACGCGAGGCCGCACGCCGGGCCATAGGACGACAGCTGGACGAGGAGGCGGCGCAGCGCGATGCGGCGGCGAAAGCGGCCGGACTGTCGCCCTCGTCGAGCGGCCTGCGGCGAGGAAGGCTGTTCGGTCGCACCGACCCCAACGCAGAGTTCGTTCTGTATGCGGAAGCCTGGGCCCGCAAGATCCAGTTGAACATGACGTTCGACATGGTCCGCGACCTGGCCAAGCGGCGGCACGTCGATCCCCTCGTGACCGTGGCCATTCGCAGCGATGGTTCGGTGGAGTCGGTGACATTCGTGCTCTCCAGCGGCGTGCCCGAACTCGACGAAGCGATACGGCGCATCGTTCAAAGCCAAATGCCCTACCAGCCCTTCCCGCCGAACCTGGCACGTGAGTACGACGTCGTCGAAATTCGACGCACATGGCATTTCGACATGGCCGTCCGCTTGTACTGAGGTGACCTCGGCTGTCGCAACGATGCGAAGGTTGACATTCCCGGCCGCGTGGGCCGAGAACGTCGCCCGACGCACCTGGACGAGGCGGTGAACGTCAGCCGCGAAGCGCCAGCACCAGAACCAGGCTGTTCATGCCGTCGACATGCGCATAGTCGAATCGCTCCGCCATCTGCGCCACGATCGGCAGGCCCAGGCCACCGACCCGGCGCTCGTCGACAGGGGTGCCTGAATCCGCGGGGAGTTCCCGGAGATAGCGCAGCGGGTCGAAGGGTGGTGCGCAGTCCTGGTAGCGCAACGCGATGTGCGGCGACTCGAAGTCAAGCTCGATGTGCACTGGTGATTCGTGATCGCCACCATGGCCGTGCACGACCGTGTTGGTGAACAGCTCCTCCACGATCAGCGTCAGGCGCAGCGCGTCGGGCGGGGGAACGCCATGCAACTTGCAGAAGCCCTCGATGAAGGCCATCGCGAGCGGGAGATGGTCCATGCGCGCTTCAAAGCGGCGCTTCGAGCTGCCTGTCATCCGAGTTCAAGGTTAAGCTTGGGCGAACATTGCCACAGCCTGGAGTGCGACATGAAGCCCCCAATTAGCCGAACGCCCATTCTTCGCAGCGCATGGATTGCGCTGGCCCTGAGCATCTGCCTGCCGGCCGCGGCCGAGATCGGCCAGATCAAGACACGCAAGGGCCAGGTGTCGGTGGAACGCAAAGGGCAGCTGCTGCCGGCCGAGGTGGGAATGCAGCTCGAAGTTGCCGACACGCTGAAGACCGGGCCCGACGGGGCGGTGGGCATCACCATGCGCGACAACTCCCTGCTGTCGGCCGGGCCCAACAGCATCCTGTCGCTGGAGCGCTTCGATTTCGACGCCACCACCAGTCAGGGCCGCTTCGACGCGCAACTGCAGCGCGGCACGCTGGCCGTGGTGTCGGGGCGCATCGCCAAGCAGTCGCCACAGGCCATGACGGTGCGCACGCCGTCGGCGCAGCTGGGCGTGCGCGGCACCGACTTCGTGGTGGCGGCCGGTGAATAGCCGCTGGCGCAGCATCTTGGCGGCGCTCGGCCTGGCCGTGCTGGCGGGCTGTGCCAGCAAGCCGCAGGGTACGGTGGTGCTGCTGCCCGACGCGCAGGGCAAGGATACGGCCGTGCTGGTGCGGCAGGACGGCGGCGAGTTGCTGCTCGACAAACCTTATGCCGCCGCCGAGCTGACCAGCAAGGGTCCGCTCAAGGGCAGCTCCAGCGCCGAGCAGGTCCAGGCGCAGTTCGGGTCGGCGCTGGCCGCGCGGCCGCTGGCGCCGCAGCAGTTCACGCTGTACTTCGTCGAGGGCAAGGACGAGTTCACCGACGAATCGAAGCGCGCCTTCGACAACGTGTTTGCCGAGATCGCCAACCGCCCCGTGCCCGACGTGCTGGTCATCGGCCACACCGACCGCGTCGGCACCGACGCCTTCAACGATGCGCTGTCGCGGCAGCGGGCCGAGGTGGTGCGCCGCGCTCTGGTGGCGCGCGGCCTGGCTGCGGACAACATCGTCGTGGTCGGTCGCGGTGAGCGCGAGCCGATCGTGCTCACGGCCGATGGCGTGGCCGAGGCGCGCAACCGGCGCGTGGAGATCCTGGTCCGCTAGCGGGCGGTTCATGCGGCTGCCCCCGGCGGGCCGTTCCAGCGCAGTGCCAGGATGGTCAGGTCGTCGGCCGGTTCCGCGCCGGCAGAGAAGCGCGCCACGTCGGCCTGCAGCGCTTCGACCACCTGGCGCGCCGTCGCGCCATGGCGTTGCAGCTCCAGCAGCAGCAGCTGCAGGCGCTGGTTGCCGTAGAGCTGGCCATCCGCCGTCTGCGCCTCGGTGACGCCGTCGGTCAGCAGGCACAGCAGTTCGCCGCGCTGCAGTCGCGTGCTGGCGCCGCGATAGTCGAAGTCGGGCATGGCGCACAACGGCGGGCCGTCGCCGTCGTCGATGCGCTGTGGGGCGTCGTAGCCGGCATGCAACCTGTAGGGGTTGTCATGGCCGGCATTGCAGTAGTGCAGCTCACCGCTGTCCAGATCGAGGATGGCGGCAAAGCAGGTGACGAACAGGTTGCCCGGGTTGTCGCGCGACACCTCGTGGTTGGCCACCGCCATGATGGCGCCGATGTCGGCCTGCGGCGCGCGCAGCATCGCACTCTTGTACAGCGCCTTGCTCACCGCCATGAAGATCGAGGCCGACAAGCCTTTGCCGGCCACGTCGCCGATCAGCAGGAACAGCCGCCGCGGGTCGAGCATGAAGTAGTCGTACAGGTCGCCGCCAACCTCGCGTGCCGGTTGCAGCGTGGTGTACAGGTCGACGCGCGGGTCGCCGTGCAAGGTCTCCGGCCGCGGCAGGTTGGCGGTCTGCACCTGCTTCGCGGCCTGCAGCTCGCCCGACAGGCGCGCGCCATCCTCGCGTTGCACTTGAACCAGCTGCTGCAACCTGCGTTCGTGCTGGGTCGATTGAGCCAGCATCAGCAACAGCAGCGCGCCGAAGTACAGCAGCAGGCTCAGTGACGGCGTCAGCGCGTCGAACAACAGCTGGTGCCAGCGGAAGGCGCCGAAGGCCAGCAGCGCCGGCACGGCGACGCAGCCCAGCAGCAGCAGCGCCGACGCGTAGGTGCGCCAGCGCGGCACGGCCCACAGCAACAGCAGGCCCAGCCCGAGCAGCATGCCGGCTTCGAGCACAGAGGCCCATTGCGGGCGCCACAGCAGCGTGCCATCGAGCAGGTTCTCCATCAGCTGCGCCTGGACTTCGCTGCCGGACATGCGCTGCCCGATCGGCGTGTTCTGGAATTCCTGCAACGCCACGCCGGTCAGGCCGATCAGCACCAGCTGGCCGCGCATTTCGGACTCGCGTACATGGCCGTCGAGCACGTCCACGGCCGAGATGAAGCGCTGCGTCAGGTGCGGTGAGAAGTACACCCGCACCGTGGCGTCAGGGTCGGTGGGTACGCTCAGCCGGCCCACGGTCAACCCGGTCACCTGGTGGTTCGCGATCGCCAACTTGACCATCGGCGCGCCTTGGGCGACGCGCAGCATCTCCACCGCCATCGACGGCACCAGCGTGCCATGGAGGTTGGCCACCGTGGGCATGCGGCGGATCACGCCGCGCGAGGTTTCTGCCGAGATCAGTCCCCAGCCGCGGGCCTGGCTGTCCAGTTCGTCGATGCTGGTCAAGGCGCCGGCATATTCCGGGACTCGAAGTGTCATGGGCTCCGCGGATGCGTCCGCCATTTGCTGTGCCACCGGTGCGGCACGCAGGGCCCGCGCTCCTTCCTCGGAGGTTCCGGCCACGGCCAGCACGGTGGGCGCCGCCGCCATGGCCTTGGCCAATTGCGCGTCATGCGTGGGCAGCGCGCGCAGCGCCTCGGCCAGCGTGCGGTCTTGCACCTGGGCCTGGGCCAGCAGCCGTTCGGGCGACAGCGCGTCGGGTTCGGACATCAGGATGTTGATGCCGATGGCCGCGGGCTCCGCGCGTTGAATCACGCGCACCAGCCGCGCCAGCACATTGCGCGGCCAGGGCCACTGGCCGATCTCGAGCAGGCTCTTCTGGTCGATGGCCACGACCGTCACCGGCAGCGTGGCCACCTGGCGCGGCCACAGCGCCTGGTGAGCATCGAACCAGGCGGCCTGCAGCCGCTCCACCCATGGCCCCTTGAAGCCGACGAACAGCACCAGCACCAGCAGCAGCGCCGCACCGATCGGGCGGGTGCGGCCGGACCAGTCAGTTGCCGGCTCTGCCGAACCGGCGCTGATCACAAGGCGATTTCCAGCCCGTCGTAGGCGGCGCTGACCTGCAGCGGCGCCGCCGTGCGGGTGATCTGCTCAAGCCGCCGTGTCTCAGCGAGCATGGCCTCGATGGCGGCGTCGTCGAACACCGGTTCGTGGTGCGTCATGCACAGGTGGCGCACTTTGGCCAGCTGGCAAAGCTCCACCCCCACCACGTTGCTGGAATGGCCCCAGTCGGCCTTGAACGAAATGGCGTCGGCCAGCGAGTACATGGCGTCGAAGATCACCAGGTCGGCGTCGCGAAAGAACTGCACGAAGCGCTCGGTGTGCGCCGGGTCGGCCAGCGGGTGCTCGGAATCGGTGCTGTAGACCAGCACCTTGCCCTGCGACTCGAAGCGGTAGCCATAGGAGTCGCCAGTGTGCCGTTGCAGCATGGTGGTGACGCTCATGCCGGCCACCGGGTGGGGCACGCCCGGCTCCAGATGGCGGAACTCGACCCGGCCTTCGAAGATGGTGTCGAGGCCTACCGGGAAGGACGGCGGCTCCTGCTGTCGGCGCAGTGCCATTTCCAGCTCGCGGTGGCTGCCGTAGACGATGACCCGGTTGCCCGGAATGAAGCCCGGCACGAAGAAGGGCAGGCCCATGATGTGGTCCCAGTGCAGGTGGGACATGAAGATGTGGAAGGTCTGCGCCTTGCCGGCGCGCTGCGACATCGCTGCCTGGCCGAATGCACGCAAGCCGCTGCCCATGTCGCAGACCACGTAGTCCGGGCCGCCCGTGTCGATCTGCACGCAGGAGCTGTGGCCGCCGTAGGTGCCGGCCAGCGCAAAGGGCAGGCCTGCGAGCAACCGCTCGATGTCCTCATCGGTGGCGATGGACTGGCCACGCGCCGCGCGCAGCACACTGCGCAGCTTGTGGCCCAGCGCGGCCGAGGTCAGTGCCACCGGCAGCGACCCGCGCGTGCCCCAGAAGCGCACGGCCTTCATGACCTGGCGCGGTAGGCCGCCAGCGCGGCGTTGGAGGCCTGGGCCAGCGCGTCCTCGAGCGTGGCGTTGACGGTCAGCACCTTGTCGAAACGGCTGATGCTGAAGATTTCGGCCACCACGCTTTGCAGCGCAGCCACGCTCAGCCGGGCCTGCGCCGCGCGCATCTGCCGCGCGGCGATCATCAGCACGCGCAGGCCCACGCTGCTGATGTAGTCGACGCCGGCGAAGTCGAGCACCACGGCGCCCTGGCGCTCGGCTGCGCTGCTCAGCAGCGGCAGCAAGGTGGCCTCCAGCTCGGCGGCGCTGCGGTGGTCGATGCGGCCGGCGGGCGCCACCACGAGGGTGTCGGCAAACTGGTGCGTGGTGAGTTGCACGGCGCGACCTTGGTTGTCGGGATTCAGCCCCGGGGAATGCTTGGTTTCAGTATAGGAGAAGCTCGCCGCGCGCGGGCCGCGGCGCTGCGACGTGGCCGTGGTCTATAAAGCGGCTACTGGAGCCCGTGCCATGGAACTGACGATCTATCACCTGCTGATCATCGTGGCCTTCGTCGGCATCGTCCTCTGGGCCTTCGGCCGCAAGCGCAAGGCGCGCTTCGAGAAGGACGCGAAGATTCCCCTCGACGGCGACCCGGGCTGAGTCCCGGCCTTGGGCGACGGCGCCGGTCAGCGCTGGGCCTCGCGCCAGCGCGCCGCGGCCTGGCCGCGCGTGTCCACGCCCAGCTTGTCGAGGATGTTGGCCACGTGCCGCTTCACCGTGTGGGGGCTCAGGTCGAAGGCGCGCGCGATCAGCTTGTTGCTGTCGCCACGGGCCAGCAGCGCCAGCACCTCGCGCTCGCGCTCGCTGAGCCGGGCCAGCGCGGGCCGGGCGGGCTCGGCCGCGGCAGCGCTAGCGGCCGGCACGGGGCCGAGCAGGCGGGTCAACGCCTTGGCATCCAGCCGGCCACCCCAGTCCGCCGCGACCAAGCGCTGCAGCACCGGCCGGCCGGCGAGCAGCGCCCCGCAGACTGCGCCGCCACTGCGCGCCGCGGCCACCACCGGCTGCAGCCAGCGTGCGGCCTCGTCCAGCCGGTCCTGGCGCAGCAGCAGATCGCCCAGCAGCACGCGGGCCTGGTCGGCCGGAAAGTAGGTGCCGCGGTTCGCTGCTGCGGCCAGCGGCTCGAGCAGTACGCGTGCTGCCTCCAGCCGCTTGTCGAGCAGTGCCACCAGCGCCTGGGCCAGCTGCCGGCACAGTGGTGCCACGCGCCACTCGCAAGGGTTGGCAGCGCGCTGCAGCGCGGCATCGGCGGCGCGCACCGCGGCGGCATCCTGCAGCACCCAGCCGGCCTGGGCCTGCGCGGCCAGCACCAGGTATTCGCTGGCGCGGCGGTGGCTGGCCGGGCTGTGGTGCTGCAGATCCAGCGCCAGGCGTTGCAGCGCGGCCTGGCTGGCCACGGCATCGCCGCGCAGCGCGTCGAGCAGTGCGTGGGTGATGCCGTTGCTGTGATTCATGCCGCGTGTCATGCCCAGCCAGCGGTAGGCTTCGTCGGCCTGGGCCAGCCAGGCTGCGGCTTCATCGAGCCGCCCCTGGCCGATGGCCAGGCCGGCGCGAACGTGCAGCGCCGAGCATTGCAGCTCGCTCGGCAGGTCGCCAGCCGCGCGTAACGCGCCGGTGGCAAAACGCTCCAGCAGTGCCGCCATGCCCGGCAGGCCGATCAGCACCGAGACGATGGCGCAGCGGTGCCACAGCGTCGCATCGTCGGCTTCTTCCAGCGCGTCGAGCATCCGGGCATACAGCGGCGCCACGGCTTCGGCGTCGGCCCGCGCATAGGCCGACCAGACGCCGGCGCAGAACACGAAGGCGCGCGCGGCCGCGTCCAGCGGCAAGGCGCGCAAGCGCTGCCCTTGCATCGCCTCGTCGTCCAACTGTCCGGCGTGCTGCAGCCCCAGGCAGGCGTAGGCGCGCGCCAGCACCGCCTGCCGCGTGGCGCCGGCGCGCTCGAAGCCCTGTGCGGCGCGCTGCATTGCCACCAGCAGCGCGTCGAAATCCAGGTGCTGCATGGCGGCCAGGCCGTGCAGCCACTGCAGCTCCGGCCGGGCCTCGCGCTCGGCTGCGGGGAACAGTGCCACCAGCTGCTCCACCGCGGCGCCGCTGCCGCGCATGAACATCGACTCGCCGCGTTGCACCAGCAGCGTCGTGGCCTCGTCCCAGGCGCCGGCGCGGGCCAGCCAGGCCATGGCCCGCGGCAGGTCGTCCTCGGTCGCCGCGGCGCGGCGCAGCAGCGCCGGCAGCTCGCTGGCATGCTCGTGCTGCAGACGGTCCTGCAGGAAGTCGCGCACCAGGTCGTGCAGGCGCAGCGTCAGCTCGTCGGCCTGCAGCACGCTGACGAAGAGGCTGCGCCGCTCCAGTTCGTCGAGCAGGCGTTCGGCCTGCGCCATGCCACTGACCTGCGCGCAGCGCGCGGCGGTCATCTCCGGCAGCACCGAGCAGCGCAGCAGAAACAGCCGCAAGTCGGCCGGCATGTCGTCCAGCACCTCGGCGGCCAGGTAGTCGAACAGGTGGCGCTGCGTCACGCCGGCCAGGCGCCGCGGGTGCACGCCCGGCGGCGCACTCAGGCTCAGGCGCAGCGCCACCGGCCAGCCGGCAGTGCGCTGCAGCAGTTCCTGGACATCCGGCGCGGGTGCGTCGCTGGGCAGCGTGGTGCGCAGGGCCGCCACCTCGGCCGCGCCGAAGCACAGTTCCTCCTGGCGGAATTCGGCCAGCTCACCTGCGACGCGCAGCCGTGCCAGCGGCAGGGGAGGGTCGACGCGGCTGCTGATGACCACGGCCCAATGCTCGGGCAGCCGTTCGATCAGCCACTGCAGCAACTCGAAGACCTGCGGGTCGCCCACCCGGTGCAGGTCGTCGAGCACGATCAGACCGCGCGGCAGCTCGGCCGCGGCCAGTGCATTGACCAGCTCCACCGCCACGTCGCGCAGGCCGCGTTCGGTCTGCGCCAGCGTGGGCAGCGCGTCGGGCGCCATGCGCCAGGGCAGATCGTAGGGTTCCAGCGCGGAGCACAGGCAGGCCAGGACGCGCTGCAGGTGGTCGTCTTCGTCGGCGCAGACCCAGGCCAGCGCAGTGCCCTCGGGCAGCTGGCGGATCTGCCGCGTCAAAGCCGCTGTCTTGCCATAGCCGGCCGGGGCCACGAGCAGAACCAAACGGTGCTGCAACAGCGCGCGGCCGAGCGCTGCTTCCAGTGCCGGCCGCTCGACCAGTCCGATGCGCGGCTGCGGCGGCTGGATCTTGGCCAGCGCAAAGTCGGGCGGCGACGGCAGGGTCGGCATGCGGCTGATTCTTGCGCAGGCGGCGCCCGTTTGCCTGCGCGTTCGGCTCCCAAAGCGACTGTCTTCAGCCTGCACACTCCTGGGGTTGTCAGGGGCGCGAAGCTCGGCTAGTGTTCTACGTCACGCCTTTGCTGGAGATTGCCATGCCGCTGTACCTGATCGAGCGCAACTTCGCCGAGCAACTTGAGCTCCAGGTGGACGGCGTGGTGGCGGTGAACAAGATCAATGCCGAGGTTGGGGTGAACTGGCTGTTTTCCTTCCTCAGCGCCGACAAGCGCAAGACCTACTGCCTCTACGAGGCCAAGGATCCGGAAGCAATCCGCGAGGCTGCACGGCGGGCCAACATTCCCGCCGACGTGATCGTCGAGGTGTCCGAGGTCAACCCCGAGCGCATGCTGGCGGCGGCGGGCTGATCGCCGCGGCCTGCGTGGCCGATAGTCAGAGCTGACTATTCCCCGGACCAGGTCCGGCGCATACAACCGCGACGTGGAATCACGTTCAACCGGACGTGCCACCAACCGGAGAAACGCCATGTTCGACTCTCAAGCCATTTCCGAGTTCGCCGGGACGTTGCGCGGCCGCGTCGTCCAGCCGGGCGATGCCAACTACGACGATTCGCGCCGTGTCTACAACGCGATGATCGACCGCCACCCGCGGCTCATCGTCTACTGCCGCGACGTCGCCGACGTGATGCGCGGCGTCGATTTCGCGCGCCAACAATCGCTGCGCCTGGCGGTGCGCAGCGGCGGCCACAACGCCGGCGGCCTGGGTGTGTGCGACGACGGGCTGGTACTCGACCTGTCTGCGATGAAGGGCATCCGCGTCGATCCCGCCGCGCGCACCGTGCGTGTCGAAGGCGGCTGCACCTGGGGCGATGTCGACCACGCCACGCATGCCTTCGGCATGGCCACGCCCAGCGGCATCATCGGCACCACCGGCGTGGGCGGCCTGACCCTCGGCGGCGGCCTCGGCCATCTGACGCGCAAGTGCGGCCTGACGGTCGACAACCTGCTCGAGGCCGACGTGGTGCTGGCCGATGGCCGCCTGGTCACCGCCAGTGCCGAGAAGGAACCGGACCTGTTCTGGGGGCTGCGCGGCGGTGGCGGCAACTTCGGTGTGGTCACGTCCTTCCTGTTCCGCCTGCACCCGGTGGACACGGTGGTGGCCGGCCCGACCTTCTGGCCGCTGGAGCGGTCTGCGGAGGTGATGCGCTGGTACCGCGAGTTCATCGTCGCCGCACCGCAAGACCTGAACGGCTTCTTCGCCTTCCTGACGGTGCCGCCGGTCGAGCCCTATCCCGCGGCGCTGCAGGGCCAGAAGGTGTGCGGCGTGGTCTGGTGCTACACCGGTGCCGTGGACGATGCCGACGCGGCGTTCAAGCCGGTGCGCGAGTTCGGCCCGCCGCTGATGCACGGCGTGCAGCCGATGCCCTTCACGGCGCTGCAAGCGGCCTTCGATGCGCTGTATCCACCCGGCCACCAGTGGTACTGGCGTGCCGACTTCGTGAATGAGCTGTCCGACGCGGCCATCGCCGAACATGCACGCTTCGGTGCGGCGCTGCCCACACCGCAGTCGACGATGCACCTGTATCCGATCGACGGTGCGGCGCATCGCGCCAAATCGGCCGACACGGCCTTTGCCTATCGCGATGCCCATTGGGCCGAGGTCATGGTCGGCGTCAGCCCAGACGCGCAGGACGCGCCGAAGATCAGCGCCTGGGCCAAGAGCTACTGGGATGCCGTGCACCCCTATTCAGCGGGTGGCGCCTATGTGAACATGATGATGGACGAGGGCGACGAACGCATCCGCGCGTCCTATCGAGACAACTACGACCGTCTGGTCCAGGTCAAGCGCAAGTACGACCCGGACAACCTGTTCCGCGTGAACCAGAATATCCGCCCTCACTGATCCAGTGGACGGGCCGGGTCAGGCCTTCAGCAGGCCTTCGCGGTTGGCGAAGGCTGCCGCCTCGGTCCGGTTCGCGGTGTAGGTCTTCTCCAGGATGCTGCGCACGTGGTTGGCCACGGTGTTCGGGCTGATGCTCAGCACCTGGCCGATCTCGCGGTTGTTGCGCCCGATCGCCAGCAGGCGCAGCACCTCGACCTCGCGTTCGCTCAGCCCACAGGGGTAGGCCGGCGGCGGGTGGGCGATGGTCTCGGCCAGCGCCTGAATGCGCGGCGTCAATGCCTCCATGCCCAGCACGGTGCTTTCGGCCAGCGCCTCGGCCAGCAGCGCGCGCGCCCGGTCGGTATCACCGGGCTGGGCGCGCCGCTGCAGCATCACGGCGTAGTCGTACTGGCTGTGCGTCAGCCAGACGCGCGCGCCCGACTTGCGGTCGAGTGCAAGCGCAGCCACAAAGTGCCTCTCGGCCAGTTCCCATTGCGTCATCACCGTCGCCAGATTGCCCAGCAGACGGTCGGCCGCACCCAGGCAGGGTCCGGGCGTGTCGGCCACCAGGTTGGCGCCGGCATGACTCTTCAGATGAGGGTAGAGCTGCTCGGCACGCGACGCGTCACCCAGGTAACAGCAAGCCTCGGCGGCAAACATCAAGGCCGTCATCGTGGCGGCGCCCGATGTCACGGTCGACAGGCGGTGCCAGGGCAGATTGTCGAACTCGGACTGGCACTCCGGCCGCATGTCGAGTTCGGCATACAGCAGGGTCAGCCCGGGTTGCCATGTCTGCGCCTTGGGCGTGCTGCGCACGAAGTGCTGCAGCATCGGCAGCGCTTCGCGCAGGCGGCCTTGTTCGCGTCGCAGACAGAACATCTGCGTGCCAAAGGCGGTGGCGGCCTGTGCCTCGGCGACGCGCCGGCCGGTTTCCAGCGATTGGGCGGACCACGCTTCGGCGTCGTCAAATCGGCCTTCGCTGATGGCTACCTGTGCCTCCACGTGTTCGCAGATGGCTCTGTCGTACAACGACAGAGACTGCGCCGTAAGGCGCAGGCCTTCGTCCAGGAATCGACGCAGCGCCGACGCGTCTCCCACGCGGATCAGGTCGAGCAGAAGAAATGCCAGCAGATCCTCCATCAGGAGCGGCAGCCCCATCTCTTCGGCAATGTCCCAGGCCTCCTGTGCGGCCGTCAGCCGCTGCAGCAGCAGGTCGGGCCAGTAGATCGCCGTGGCAATCGACGCCAGTGCACTGGCCAGACCGCGCTGGTCACCGATTTCGCGTGCCAGCGCGACCGCGCGGCGATGCGCCTCCTTTGCCTCATCCGCACGGTTGCAATAAACGTAGGCCCGACACAGGGCAGCCAGCAACTCGACCCGCATCGGGTCATCGGCCTGGTGCAGTGCAATGGCTTCGAGCAACAACGCAACCGACGACTCGCCTGAGGTCGAGGTATAGCGGTTGCTGCGCTCGAAGCCGACGGCAGCCTGGGCAAACTGCGCGGGCCGTCCGTGATTTCGCGCCAGCTCGGCTGCTTCCTGATACGCGACTCGCGCCGGATCGCCGGCGCCGATCGATATCTCGGCATGGCCCAGGCCCAACAGCAGGCTGCAGCGCTGCGCCGCGTCCTTGGCGAAGTGCTGCTGTTGCAGGTGCAGTGCCAGCTGGAACAAACGCACCGCCTCCTCGAAGGCGAGCAACTGCGCCGCATGTTCGGCCGAGCGCCGTGCATATGCCAGCGCCTTCGTGGCGGCGCCCGGTCCTGCCTCGCTGAAGTGGTAGGCCAGTTGCGCCGACGCCATCGCATCGTCGTCGCCGTGACGCTGCTCGAGCAATTCGCCAATGCGCAAGTGCAGCCGCGAGCGCCGCAGGCCCAGCATCTCGTCGTACAGTGTCTCGCGGATCAGCGCATGGCTGAAGCGAAACTGGTGGCTCTGCGGTACCGCTTCGACCAGATGCACGGCCAGCGCCTCTTCAAGGGATTCGAGCACCTCGTCTTCCAACTTGTCGGCTGCCAGCTGTGCCAGCAACTCCAGGTCGAAGCTGCGGCCGATGCATGCCGCGATCGACAGCACCCGGCTGGCCGCAATCGACAGGCGGTTCAGGCGCTTGCCAATGACTTCGCGCACACCGCTCGGAATCGCGGTGAGCAGCCGAGGGTCGTCGCCGGTCGGGTCGAGCGCCAGCGTGTTACGCCCTTCCATCATGAAGCGCAGCGTCTCCTCCAGGAACAGCGGGTGCCCCTCGGTGCGGGCGTGCAACGCGCTGACCCATCGGGCGGTGGTCGTTCCACCACTGGCCGCAGCCAGGAACTCCTCGGTTTCGCGGCTGCTCAGTCCGGCCAGCTGGATGCGTTGAAACGCCGAGCTGCGCGCCAGCTCGGCCAGGGTCTCGAACAGCGGATGCTGGCGCGACAGCTCGGTGTCACGATACGTCCCGACCACCAGCAGGCCGCTGTCATCGAGCTCATTGGCGAGAAAGCCGAACAGGCGCAGCGAGGTGGCGTCGGCAAAGTGCAGGTCCTCGAAGATCAACAGCAGCGGTGCTCGCTGCGACGCGCGGCGCCAGAAGCCGGTGACTGCATCGAACAGGCGGAAGCGTGATTGCGCGTTGTCGCCGGCCTCGGCCTGGCGCGGCGGCACGCCGAACTGCTCGGCCACTTCGGGCACGATGCCGGCGATGTCGGCCATCTCGGCACCCAGCGTGTGGGCCGGATCGGCATCGCCGCCGGCACGCAGATAACTGCGGATCAGTTGCCGCCAGGGCCAATACGGCGGCGCGCCGGGCTCTTCGAGGCAGCGCCCCCACAGCACGGGCACGCCCTGCGCTTCGGCCTGCGCTGCCAGTTGCTGCACCAGCCGGGTCTTGCCCATGCCGCCGGAGCCGGCCAGCAGCACCACCCGACCGCGCCCCTGGCGCGCACTGTCCAGCGCCTTGCCGAGCTGCGCCAATTCCTGCTGGCGGCCGACGAACAGGCTCGACGGGCGCGGTGCGGCCCGTGGCGCCGTCGTGGCGGCAGCTTCGCTTTCGGCGACTGCGGCGGGTGCGAGCGGTGGCGGCCCATCGCCGCTGCGCCGCGACCGTGATGCTCGGGAAGCCTGGTCCTGGGCTGTTGCTGCGCTGGTTGCGGTGGGCGGCAGGCCGAGGTCGATGGCGAAGGCCCGGATCGGCCTGGCGATGTTCTTCAGGGTCTGCTCGCCCTGGTCGGTGAAGGTGGCGACCACGCGGCCGCTGACGACACCGCGCACCGAGTCCGACACCGTGATGCCACCGGGTTGCGCCAGGCCTTCCAGCCGCGCGGCGACATTCACGCCATCACCGTAGACCGTGCCGTCGGGCTTCTCGATGACATCGCCCAGATGCACGCCGATGCGAAAATGCATGCGCCGCTCCGGCGCCGCTGCGGTCGATGTGGCGGCCAGTTCGTGCTGCACGGCCACAGCCGCGGCGACCGCGCCAGTGGCCGTCTCGAAGACGGCCAGCACCGAATCGCCGGCCATGTCGATGACGCGGCCCTGCTGCGCTTCGATCTGCGCCTTGAATACCGCGCGCGCAGCGTCCAGCGCGGTCACGGTGGCCTGCTCGTCCTGCGCCATCAGGCGCGAAAAGCCAGCCGCATCGGCGGCAAGAATGGCCCTCAGGCGTTGTTTGACGGCCGGCTCGGTCATTGGCGCACGCAGCACGGAAGGGACCGTGGCACGCGCGCAGTATCTGCGTCGGCGCAGGCTCGGTCAAACGCGACGGACAGGCGCCGCCGCCATGGCCTGCCGCGCCGCGGTTGTCCGGGCTCAGCGCGGGTCGATCGGCGTGATCGGCGGGCAGCGCGCCTCGATGACCTCGGCGGCGTCGAGCACCAGGTCTTCGCGGAAGCGCGGGCCGATCAGCTGCACGCCCATCGGCAGCGCGCCGGCCAGGCCGGTGGGCACCGACACCGCGGGCAGGCCCAGCACCGGCACCGCGAACTGCGATTCCTGCGCGCGCAGCACGCGGTCCATCGTGGCGCGGTCCTGCACGTCCCAGCCCCAAGGAAAGGGCGGCTCGCCCGACACCGGGCACAGCACCAGCGGAAAGTCCTGCATGAACAGCTGCCAGCGGCGCAGCAGCGTGGCGCGCTTGGCGAAGGCACGCAGGTGCGCGGCATGGTCCAGCACCGGTGTGGCGTCCAGCATCCAGCCGAAGGAGCGGCGCACGCCCTCGTCGCCCAGCTGCTCGACCGCCGGCCACATGAACAGGCGCGCCTCGTCGTTGGCGATCAGCATCCACAGCTCCTGCGCCTCGGCCAGGCTGGGCGGCTCGACTTCCTCGACCGCGTAGCCCGCATCGGCCAGCCAGGCGCCGGCCTGGCGCACCGCGGCCACCACCGCCGGGTCGGCGGGCACGCCCTGGCAACGGACCGTCAGTGCCACGCGCCGCGGCAGCGACGGGCCGCCGACCAGTGGCGCCGGCACCCACCACGGGTCGCGCGCATCGCCTGGGCTCATCGCCTGCAGCGCCAGACGCAGGTCGGCCACGTGGCGCGCCAGCGGGCCTTGCACCGACATCATGGCCATCGACAGCGGGCGCTCGTCCTTGGCGCTGGGCAGGTAGGCCGGCACGCGGCCGAACGAAGGCCGCAGCCCGGCGACGCCGGTGCAATAGGCCGGGTAGCGCACCGAGCCGGCCAGGTCGTTGCCATGGCCGATGGCGCCCATGCCCGCGGCCACCGCGGCCGAGGCGCCGCCGCTGGAACCGCCCGGCGTGTGCTCGCGCGACCAGGGGTTGAGCGTGCGGCCGTGCAGGTCGTTCTCGGTGAACCAGCGCACCGAGAAGGCCGGCGTGTTGGTGCGGCCGATGATCACCGCGCCGGCGCGCCGCAGGTTGGCCACCACCGGGCTGTCCTCGGTGGCGAGGTTGTCCTTGAAGGCGACCACGCCGTTGGTGGTGGCGCGGCCCTTGAGGTCGACGTTGACCTTGACCGTCACCGGCACGCCGTGCAGCGGGCCGAGCGGATCGCCGCGGCGGCGCGCGGCATCGGCCGCGTCGGCCGCGGACAGCGCCTCGTCGGCCAGCAGGTCGACGATGGCGTTCAGCGCGGGGTTGACGGCCTGCACCCGCTGCAGGCTGGAGGCTGTGGCCTCGCGGGCAGAGACGGCGCCGCTGCGGATGGCGGCGGACAGGCGTTGTGCGGACCAGGACCACAGGGCATCGGACACGGCGCATCTCCAGGTGAGGATTCAGGCCGAAGGGTAGCCGACGACTCGGAGGACTCTGGCGTGCCCGTCGACGCCGTGGACGAGCAGAATTGCCCCAGCACCCCTCCTGGAGCTCCCGAGCCGTGAAGCCAACCGCCTGTCTCCATCTGCTGTGCGGCAAGGCCGGCGCAGGCAAGAGCACGCTCGCCACGTCGATTGCGACCCAGCACGGCGCGATCCTGATCTCGGAAGATGTCTGGCTGGCCAGGCTGTATGGCGACAGGATGAAGAGCTTCGACGACTACCGGCTGTACGCCCAGCGTGCCCGATCGGTGGTCGGACCACTCGTGGTCGACCTCCTGGCTGCGGGTCAGAACATCGTGCTGGACTACCCGGCCAACACCAAGGCGGGCAGGGCGTGGCTGCGCTCGCTGTTCGAGTCGGCAGGCGCGACGCACATCCTGCACGTTCTCGACACGTCGGATTCGCTGTGCCTGCAGCGCATTGCCCGCCGCAACGCCGAGCGTCCGGAAGGCTCGCACCACCTGACGCCGGAAGACTTTGCCTATGTGTCGTCGTTCTTCGAAGCGCCGGTGGAGGCCGAGGGCTTCACCGTCGAGTGGCACCGCCCCGACAGTGCTTGATGTCGCCGCGACGGGCCTGCGCCGCAGGGCGGATCAAGCCCCTTGCACGTTGACGAACA
Source organism: uncultured Pseudomonadota bacterium (assembly GCA_963758955.1). Taxonomy (GTDB): domain Bacteria; phylum Pseudomonadota; class Gammaproteobacteria; order Burkholderiales; family Burkholderiaceae_C; genus Rubrivivax. The sequence continues at coordinate 910,074 of CAVWXO010000021.1, read as the reverse complement.
GTGCATACAGCGAATGGCTTGCCGCCATGAAGAGGCGATTGTTCTTGGCGCCGCCGAAGCACAGGTTGGCGCAGCGTTCGGGCAGGTGCACGTGGCCGATCGCCTTGCCGCTGCTGTCGTAGACGCGCACGCCGTCCAGCGCCGCCGCGTCCGCACCCGGTGCGCCGCTGCTGCCGAATCCGCACCAGACATTGCCCAGCGCGTCCACCGCGATGCCGTCGTAGGCACCCGGGCCTTGCGCGTCCACGTACAGCCGCTTGTTCGACAGCCGGCCATCGGCCGCATGGTCGTAGAGCCAGATCCTGCGGTGCGGCTCGGCGCGGCTTTCCACCACGTACAGGCCGCGTTCGTCGGGCGTGAAGGCCAGGCCGTTGGGCCCGGCAAGGTCGTCGATCGTCTTCTGCAGCTCGCCGCTGGCCGGGTCGATGCGGTAGACGGCCCAGGGCGTCTCGCTGTCGGCCGGTGCGCCTTCCCAATGGCCGGCAATGCCGAACAGCGGATCGGTGAACCAGATGCTGCCGTCGCGCGCGCAGACGATGTCGTTCGGCGAGTTCAGCCGCTGGCCCTGCCAGCGGTCGGCCAGCACGGTGACCGAGCCGTCGTACTCCGTGCGCGTGATGCGCCGCGTCAGGTGCTCGCAAGCCAGCAGCCGCCCCTGACGGTCACGCGCCAGGCCGTTGGCATGGTTCGACGGCGCGCGGAACACGGCGGTCGTGCCCGTGCATTCGTCCCAGCGCAGGATGCGGTTGTTGGGGATGTCGCTGAACAGCAGGAAGCGTCCGTCGCCGAACCACTGCGGCCCTTCGGCCCAGCGGCAGCCGCTGGCCAGCTGCTCCACGCTGGCGCTGAACAGGCGCAGCTTCAGGAAGGCCGGGTCCAGCACTTCGATGGCCGGGTCGGGATAGCGTGCGCTGGGCTGGAACGGCACGCGCACTTCACTGCCCATCGTAGAGTTCATGGGGGTCCTTTCACACTTTGCAGCCAGCCTGCCAGCCGCGTGGCCTGCGCTGCATTGACGGCGCCTGCCGGCATCTCGCAGCGCAGCAGTGCGGCCAACTGGGCCACGGTCTCCAGCGCCTGGTGTTCGGCGGCCGGCGGCGTCAGGCCGCCGATGTGCGGCGTGGCGATTACCTGGGGGTACTTGGCCAGTTCGGGCGAGGGCATCTGGTCAGGCGCCCGGCCCACGTCCAGCGCGCAGCCCGCCAGATGGCCGCGGTCGAGCGCATCGCGCAGCGCGGCCTCGTCGACCAGTTCGCCGCGCGAGGCGTTCACGAAGAAGGCGCCACGCGGCATGCGCGCGAAGGCGACGGCGTTCATCACGTTCTCGGTCTCGGGCAGGGCCGGCGCCAGGCAGACGAGGAAGTCGCTGCACGCCAGCAGCCGATCGAGCGGCAACGTGTCGATGCGCGTGTCGTCGGGCAGCGCCTGCGGGTCGCTGATGGCCACGTGCATGCCCAGGGCCAGCGCCAGCTCGCCCAGGCGCCGGCCGATGTGGCCGTAGCCGATGATGCCCAGCCGAGATCCGCGCAGTTCACGGCCCATCACGATGGCCGGCGCGCCGCCGCTGTTGTAAGCCAATACGCTGCGGCTGATGCCGCGCGCGCCGTCGATCATCGCGCCCAGCACCCATTCGGCCACCGCATTGCCAAAGCCGGCACTGGCGCGCGTGACCAGCACGCCGGCGGCGCTGGCGGCGGCCACGTCGACATTGCGGATGTCCATCGCGCAGCGCTGCAGCACCAGCAGCTGCGGGGTGGCGGCGAAGAAGCCGGGGCCGATCGCGATGCGCCGATCGGTGATCAGCACCTGGCAGCCTTGCGCGGCCTCGATCAGCTCGGCTTCGGTGGGGATCTGCTCGCGCTGGTTCAGGCTCAGTTCACCCAGGGCGCGCAGCCCGGCCAGCGCCTTGTCGCCGTAATACAGCGCGAGTCCGCTCGGCGCGAACGTCAGGTGGATGCGCGGTCGCAAGTGATCACACCCCCAACAGCCGCGGCAGCCACAGCGACAGCGCCGGGATGTAGGTGATCATGCCCAGCACGATCAGCAGCGCGACGAAGAAGGGCGCCATGGCCTTGGTGACCACGCCGATGGGCAACTTGGACACCGCACTGCCGACGAACAGCACCGTGCCCACCGGTGGCGTGATCAGCCCGATGCCCAGGTTGACGATCATGATCATGCCGAAGTGCACCGGGTCCACGCCCAGCGCCTTGACCACCGGCAGCAGGATCGGCGTGCAGATCAGGATCAGCGGCGCCATGTCCATCAACGTGCCCAGCAACAGCAGCATGACGTTGATCATCAGCAGGATCACGATCTTGCTGTCGGACACGCTGACGAAGAAGGCCGTCACCTTGGCCGGAATCTGCATCAGCGTCATCAGGTAGCCGAAGCTGGCGGCGAAGCCGATCAGGATCATCACGATGGTCACCGTCTTCACCGTGCGGTGCATCAGCTTGGGCAGGTCGCTCCACTGGTAGTCGCGGTAGATGAACATCGTGACGAAAAAGGCCCACAGCACCGCGATCGACGCCGATTCGGTGGCGGTGAACACGCCGCTCAGGATGCCGCCGAGGATGATGACCATGGTCATCAGGCCCCACAGCGCATCGAGGCTGATGCGCAGCGCCTCCTTCGGCGCGATGCGCTCGCCCACCGGGAAGTTGCGCTTGCGCGCGATCCACAGGCACAGCGCCGCGATGGTCAGGCCCAGCAGCAGTCCGGGCAGGATGCCGGCGATGAACAGCGCGGCGATCGACACCCCGCCGCCGGCGGCCAGCGAGTAGATCACCGCGTTGTGGCTGGGCGGGATCAGCGTGGCCTGGATCGAGCCGCTGACGGTGACCGCAGTGGAAAAGTCGCGCGGGTAGCCCTTCTTCTCCATCTCGGGGATCAGCACCGTGCCGATCGACGCGGTGTCGGCCACCGACGAGCCCGAGATCGCGCCAAAGAAGGTGGAGGCCAGGATGTTGACCAGCGACAGCCCGCCGCGCAGGAAGCCCACGAAGACGCCGGCAAACGCCACCAGCCGCCGTGCCATGCCGCCTTCGGCCATGATGGCGCCGGCCAGCACGAAGAAGGGAATGGCCAGCAGCGAGAACTTGTTGACCCCGCTGGCGATCTGGATCATCACCGCGTCCAGCGGCAGCTCGATCCACAGCGCGCCGGCCAACGAGGCCATGCCCAGTGCGTAGGCCACCGGCACGCCCAGCATCATCAGCACGAAGAAACTGCCCAGCAGCACCAACGCGTCCATCAGGCGGACTCCTTGCGCTCGAAGTCCGCACCGGGTTCGCCGAAGGCCACCAGCGGGCGACGCGCCATCGAGCCGAAGAACAGGTGCTCCAGCACGAACAGCGCGGTGAACAGGCTGCCCAGCGGCAGCGCGGCATAGGTCAGGCCCACCGGCATCCACGGCAGCGTGTCCAGCGACTGGCCCCAGGTGCCGATGCACAGGCTCACACCCCAGACGACGATGAAACCGCACACTGCCAGCATCACCAGGTGGCTCAGCAGCGCCGCCAGCTTCTGCAGCGCTGGCGGCAGGCTGCTGGTGAGCATCTGCACGGCGATGTGCGCGCCGGCGCGGTAGGCCGCCGCGCCGCCCAGGAAGGTGAAGATGACCATCAGCATGATGGCGATGGGCTCGGGCCAGCTCGAGCCGCTGCCCAGCACGTAGCGCGCGAACACGCCCCAGGGCACGATCGCCGACATCAGCACGATGGCGGCGCCCGAGACCCAGATGCAGAGGCGGTAGACGGCGTCGAGCGCGTTCGAGACAGCGATCTGCATCGGGGCCGCGGGCGGGGCTTTGCTACTGGACGGCGTTGATGCGCGCGATCAGGTCCGCATACTGAGCACCGTACTTCGCGCGCACCGGGGCGGTGGCTTCGAAGAAGGGCTTCTTGTCGACCTCGATCCACTCGATGCCGGCGGCCTTGAGCTTGGCGCTGTAGTCGGCCACGCTCTTGTCCCACAGCGCACGCTGTTCGAGTTGCGCCTCGCGCGCGAACTTCTTCACCAGCGCCTGTTCATCCTTGCTCAGCTTGTCCCAGGTGACCTTCGACATGACGAAGATCTCCGGGATGATCAGGTGGTGCGTCTGGGTGTAGTACTTGATGCCGGCGGTGTACTGGTTGGAGGTGAACAGCGTCGGCGGGTTGTTCTCGGCGCCGTCGATCACGCCCGTCTGCAGTGCGCTGAAGACCTCGGTGTGGCCCATGCTGATGCCGTTGCCGCCCATCGCGTTCATGGTGTCGACGAACAGCGGGTTGCCCATCATGCGGATCTTCTGGCCCTTCAGGTCCTCCATCTTGCGCACCGGCTTCTTGGTGTAGATGCTGCGCGAGCCGCTGTCCATGAAGCCCAGTGCCACCAGCCGCGCCGGGCTGGCGGTGATGGCGTCGAGGATCTCCTGTCCGATGGGGCCGTCGATGACCTTGCGCATGTGGGCCTCGTCGCGGAAGACGAAGGGCATGTTGAAGACGTTGACCGCCGGCACCACCGGGCCCAGCACGCCCAGTGAGATGCGCGCGATCTGGATCGCGCCCACCTGCGTCTGCTCGACCACCTCCTTCTCGGCGCCGAGCACGCCGCCGGGGAACATCTGCAGCTTGAACTTGCCGTTGGTGGCGGTCTCGAGCTTCTTGCCCATGTTCTCGACGGCCACCACGTTGGGGTAGCCGGCGGGGTGCACGTCGGCGGCCTTCAGCACGGTCTGCGCGTGTGCCGCCAGGCTCGTGGCCAGGGCCGCGCCAGCGGCGATCAGGGTTCTGCGGTTCATCATGTTTGTCTCCATGGAGTCAGGGGATGGGCGCGCTGCGCGCCCCTTGGGAAACTCATTCGTAGGGGCCCTTGGTGACGAAGCCGCCGCCCTGGTACAGCGTCACCGGGTCCTTCATGTCGAGCGGCGCCTGGCGCGCTTCCACCGCGGCGCGGAAGGCTTCCGAGCTGTCCTGCGGCCGATAGCCGATGTGTGCCGCCGGCGTGTTGTCCCACCAGCGCACGGTGTTGTCCGACAGGCCGTAGATGACGCTGTGGCCGACCACCGGCGCCGTCAGGCTGGAGATCACCAGTCGCTCCAGGTCGTCGTAGCTGAGCCAGGTGGCGAGCATGCGCCGGTCCTTCGGCTCGGGGAAGCTGGAGCCTATGCGCAGGCTCACGGTTTCCAGGCCGTAGCGGTCGAAGTAGAACTGCGCCAGGTTCTCGCCGAAGGCCTTGGACAGGCCGTAGTGGCCGTCGGGGCGCATCGGCATGCGTGCGTCGACCACCTCGTCCTGGCGGTAGAAGCCGGTGACATGGTTCGAGCTGGCGAAGACGATGCGCTTGACGCCGTGCTTGCGCGCCGCCTCGTACAGGTTGTGCATGCCGATGATGTTGGCCTGCAGGATCGGCTCGAAGGGCCCTTCCACCGACGCGCCGCCCAGGTGCACCACGGCGTCCACGTCCTGCAGCAGCGCATGCACCGCGGCAGCGTCCTGCAGCGCCACCGGCTGCACTTCCTCACCCGCCGCGGCGCTGCCGAGCGGCGCGATGTCGGACAGGCGCAGCGTGTCGCAATAGGACTTCAGGCGCCCGCGCAGTTCGCGGCCCAGGCCGCCGGCCGCGCCGGTGAGCAGCAGACGGCGGAAGCGGATCGCGGTGGGGTGGGCGGCAGGCATGGGAGGTGGTCTTCAGCAGCATCCGGGACTTCCGGCTTGCCATACGTCATCAGTTGTCGTACAACATTGCCATCGTCTGAGAATCCCGCCGGGCTGTCAAGCCATCGGACTCAGGGTTTATGCGGAGGGGCCATGAATTCAAGCATCGAAGCACTGCGGCGCCGGCCGCGCAGCCTGGCGATGGAGCTGGTCGAAGCACTCGGCGACCGCATCCGTGACGGCCGGCTGGCGGCGGGCGACAAGCTGCCGACGGAGGCGGCCTTCATGGCCGAATTCGGCGTCAGCCGCACGGTGGTGCGCGAGGCCATCTCCAAGCTGCAGGCCTCGGGCCTGGTGCAGACGCGACACGGCATCGGTACCTTCGTCGTCGGCCTGGGTGGCGCGGCGTCCTTCCGCATCGCGCCGGAGCAGTTTGCGACGCTGCGCGACGTGATCGCCGTGCTCGAGCTGCGCATCGGCGTCGAGACCGAGGCCGCCAGCCTGGCCGCCCAGCGCCGCCAGGCCGACAACCTGCGCCAGATGCGCGCCGCGCTGGACGCCATTGCCGCGGCGGTGGAAGAGGGCCGCGATGCCGTCGGCCCGGACTTCCAGTTCCACCTGGAGATTGCCCGTGCCACGCAGAACGCGCACTTCGCCGAGCTGATGGGCAGCCTGGGCACGATGATCATTCCGCGCGCCCGGCTCGACGGCGCCGGTGCCGTCGACGAGCCGCAACGCCAGTACCTGCGGCGCGTGAATGCCGAGCACGAGAGCATCTTCGATGCCATCCGCAACCAGGACAGCGATGCCGCGCGCGCGGCCATGCGCACGCACCTGGCCAACAGCCGCGAACGCCGCCGCCGAGCCGCGGCGCTGGATGCCGAATCGCCCTGAAACCCGGCCGTCCGGGCTTGCGGCCGCCCATAACACACGCTATGCTATGTTGTACGATGACTGATGACAGGGCGCTTGCAGCGTCTTCTGTCCACGCGCCACGGCGCAAGGAGATGGCGATGACCCGCAAGAGCCTGGCCGTGCTGGCCGCACTGTGTACCGCTGCCCTGTGGGCGCCCGCCGCGATGGCCGAGACCTGGCCGAGCAAGCCACTGCACATCATCGTGCCCTACCCGCCGGGCGGCTCGTCGGACATCATCGCGCGCGCCATCAGCAAGCCGCTGTCCGAGACGCTGAAGCAGCCCGTCATCGTCGAGAACAAGCCTGGTGCCAACGGCAACACCGGCACCGACTTCGTCGCCAAGTCGGCACCCGACGGCTACACCATGGTGCTGTGCGACGTGGGGGCGCTGGCCATCACCGCGTCGGTGTACAGCAAGCTGCCCTTCGACCCGTCGAAGGACCTGCGCGGCGTGACCATGCTGGCCTATTCGCCGCACCTGCTGGTGGTGCACCCGTCGGTGCCGGCCAACAACCTGGCCGAGCTGGTGGCGCTGTCGCACAAGCAGCCGCTGAACTTCGCGGTCACCGCCATCGGCAGCGCGCCGCACCTGGCCGGCATCGCGGTGGAAAAAGCCACCGGCGCCAAGTGGCAGTACATCCCCTACAAGGGCGGCTCGCAGGCCATCGGCGATACCGTGGCCGGCCAGACGCAGGTGCTGATGAACGGCATGCTGGCCACGCTGCCCTTCGTCGAGAGTGGCAAGCTCAAGGTCATCGGCGTCAGCAAGGCCAAGCGCGTGCCGCTGCTGGCCAACGTGCCGACCATCGCCGAGCAGGGCGTCAAGGGCTTCGAATCCGGCACCTGGCAGGGCGTGCTGCTGCCGGCCTCCACGCCGAAGGCGGTGGTCGACAAGCTCAATGCCGAACTCATCGCCATCATCCGCTCGCCTGCGGTGCGCGAGCGCCTGGTGTCGCAGGGCGCCGAGGTGGTCACCATGACGCCGGCCGAGTTCACGCAGTTCTTCGAGCGCGAGCGCAAGAGCTGGGCGGCCGTGGTGGCCCAGGGCGGCGTGAAGATCGATTGAGCATCCGCACCGACAATCCAACGGAGACACACGCATGAGAGAGAACCGCCTGCGCACGCTGTGGCGCGAAGACAAGGCCGCCGTCAACGGCTGGCTGGCCGTGCCCAACAGCTTCAGCGCCGAGGTCATGGCGCACCAGGGCTGGGACACGCTGACCATCGACATGCAGCACGGCGTCATCGACTACGCCGCGATGGTGACCATGCTGCAGGCCATCTCCTCGACGCCCACCGTGCCGGTGGTGCGCGTGCCCTGGCTGGAGCCGGGCATCATCATGAAAAGCCTGGACGCCGGCGCCTACGGCGTGATCTGCCCGATGGTCAACACCCGCGAGGACGCGCAGAAGCTGGTCGCCTACACCCACTACGCGCCGCGCGGCACGCGCAGCTTCGGCCCGGTGCGCGCGCTTCTCTACGGCGGCGCCGACTATCCGCAGCATGCCAACGACACCATCGTCGCCTTCGCGATGATCGAGACCACGCAGGCGCTGGACAACCTGGATGCGATCCTGTCGGTGGAAGGTCTGGACGCGATCTACATCGGCCCGAGCGACCTGTCGCTGGCGCTGGGTTGCCGCCCGGTGTTCGACGACCCGGACCCGAAAGCGGTGCAGGCCATCGAGCACATCCTGGAGCGCGCCAAGGCGCACGGCGTGGTGGCCGGCATCCACAACGGCGTGCCCGAGGTGGCGCTGGCGCGCGCGGCCAAGGGCTTCCGCTTCGTCACCGTCAGCTCCGACGCGCGGCTGATGGCCGCGGGCTCGCAGCAGATCCTCAGCGCCATGCGCGCGCCCCAGGCATGACGATCCAGCTGTACGCCTTCGACACGCCCAACGGGCGCAAGATCAGCGTGGCGCTGGAGGAGATGGGCCTGCCCTACGAGGTGAAGGTGGTGGACATCACGCGCGGCGAGCAGCACGCGCCGGCGTTCGAGGCCATCAGCCCCAACCGCAAGATCCCGGCCATCGTCGACCCCGAGGGGCCGCATGGGCAGCCGATCAGCGTCTTCGAATCCGGCGCGATCCTGATCTACCTGGGCGAGAAGAGCGGCAAGTTCTGGCCCGCCGACCCGGTGGCACGCATCGCCGTGCTCGAATGGCTGATGTTCCAGATGGGCGGCTTCGGGCCCATGCCCGGCCAGGTGCACCACTTCATCGCGCTGCAGGACGAAGCCCAGCGGGCCTACGGGCTGAAGCGCTACAAGGACGAGACGCGGCGCCTGTACGGCGTGATGGACCGGCGCCTGGCCACGCACGAACACTTTGCCGGCGAGCTGTCGATCGCCGACTTCGCCATCCTCGGCTGGGCCTGGCGGCACGAGCGCCACCAGGTCGACCTGGCCGACTTCCCGAACGTGCAGCGCTGGTACCGCTCGCTGATGGCACGTCCGGCGGTGCAGCGCGGCTATGCCGTGCCGCTGCGCCACCCGGCCTGAACGGCGCGCGTCGGGTCGGTCCCTTCAACCCCTGGATGTGCGATGGCAAAGTCCTTTCTCCCTGATCCGCTGGAACTGCTGCGCCAGGTCGTCAACCGGCTGGACGGCCGTGCTTCGGAGGTCGATCCGGTGATCAAGACCGTGCAGCAGATGTCGGGGCTGTCGCTGGTGCTGCGCCAGGCGGTGGAGATGGCCATCGCAAACGCCTACAAGCGGCTGAAGCTGCCCAGCAGCCGCGACTTCGCCGAGGTGCAGGCGACGCTGCAGCGGCTGGAAGACAAGCTCGACAGGCTGCTGGCCGCACAGGCCGCAGCCGCGCCGCGCACGCGCGAGCCGGCGGTCGAAGCGCCGGCCGCCAAGGCGGCGAAGCCGCGCCGGACGGCCGCGCCGTCGCGGCGGCGCAGCACGCCCTGAGCCGGGGTGCAGTCCACGGCGCCCCTCGCATCCTTGGCCGAAGTCGCTTGAATGCCCCGCAGGGGGGGGCGTCAGCGGGTGCGTTGGCCGGCGCAAGCCATCGGCTTGCACCAGCGGTAGTGCATCTCGGCACGGGTAACGAAGCCCAGCCGCTGGTACAGCGCGATCGCGCCGGCATTGGCCGGCAGCACATGCAGGAAGGGCTGTTGCCCACGCTGCAGCGCGTCGTGCATCAGCCGACGCACCAGGCGCTCGGCCAGGCCGCGGCCGCGTGCCACCGGATGGGTGCAGATGGCGCTGAGTTCGACATGCGCGTCCAGCCGCAAACGCTCGCCGGCCATGGCCAGCAGGCGGCCGTGTTCGTACACGCCGATGTAGTGGCCCATCTCCAGCGTGCGCACGCCGAAGGGGCCTGGCTGCGTCAGCTCGACCAGTGCCATCACCGCGTCGCGATCGTGCGGCCCCAGCGTGACGATCGACGGGCCCTCGCGCTGGCGGCCGTCGAAGGCGCGTGCTTCCATCTGCAGCAGCGGCACGTCGTTGAGCACGCTCCAGCCTTCCGGTACCGGCTCGGCGCGTGCGCGCACCAGCCGCGCCTCGGTGTCCGGCGGCAGGCCGCGCGCCAGGTCGGCATAGGCTTGCGGGCGGGTGTCGGCGATGGCGGAGAAGGCCGCCACCTCGCGCGGGTAGTGCAGCGCCAGTCCATGCCGCGTGGCAAAGGCGCGGTGCGGGCCGCTCAGCGCGTGCCAGACCGGGTTGTCCAGCGGGTGCGTCATGTTCGCAACTCGCGCCCCAGGAAGTCCTCGATCGCCGCATTGACCGCCTCCGGGTGGGTGATCGGCCCCATGTGTCCCAGGCCTTCAAACTCCACCTTCTGCAGCCGCGGCAACACCGTCGCCAGCAGTCGCGCCACGCCGCGCGAGGACGCGGGCGACTCGCTGCCCACCATCAGCAGCACCGGCATGTCCAGCGCGCCGAAGTCCGACAGCGGGGTGGGCTGCGTGAACAGGGCCGTGCCCCAGCCCTGCACGTTCACGATGGCCTCCTCGATTGGCGCGCGCCGGTTCTCTGGCGTGCGGATCCAGCTGCCGGCGCCCATCCAGAAGTCGATGAAGCGCCCGGCCGCCGCGCTGCGGTCGCCGCGCGCCAGGTGGGCGGCGGCGTCGGCCACGGCCTGGCGGATGCCGTCGGCCTCGTTCGGCGCGGGTCCCTCCTGGTCCAGCAGCGCGAACAGCGTGGGCTCGTACAGTACCAGCGCGCGGGGCCGATGCTGCAGCGCGGCCAGCAGCGCCACCGCGCCGCCGTAGGAATGCCCGACCAGCGCCAGCGGCGCGCCGGCCCGCGCGATCAGCGGCTGCAGCAGCGCCACCTCGTCCTGCAATTGCAGCGTGTGCCCGATCGGCAGGCCGGGCCGCGGCCGGCGCCGTAGCTGTCGCCGGCCAGCACGTGGAAACGCGCGGCCAGGCGGTCCATCAACGCCCGCCATTGCGCGCTGCTGCTGGCGTTGCAGTGCACGCAGACCACGCCGGGGCCGGCGCCGGCCTCGCGGAAGTGGGTTTCGCTCATTGGCGTTCGATGACCACTTCGAGGTACTCGCTGGGCAGCACCAGCGTGGCATCGCCCGAGCGGTTGCGTGCGGCCATCAGCGCCATCACCTCTTGATGGAACGCCGCCTGGCGCTCGCCCTCCAGCGCGCCGAAGGTCTTGTTTATCGGCCCATAGTAGGTGCGGAAGACCTCGATCCAGTGTTCCGGCGAACGGTAGCGGAAGATGAAGTCGCGGCTTCGCGCCTGGATCGATCGGGCCCCGGCGCCGAACAGCTCATCGAGCCGGGCCTGCGTGCCCCACAGCGCGGGCGACTTCACGCCGGGCGCGGGCGGGATGTACTTGCCGATGGTTTTGAACAGCTGGCCGATGAAGCTGTCCGGCGTCCAGTTGGCCAGGCCGATCTGGCCGCCGGGGCGGCACACGCGCAGCAGCTCGGCGGCGGCCTGGTCCTGGTTGGGCGTGAACATCACGCCGAAGGTGGACAGCACCGCGTCGAAGCTCGCGTCGGCAAAGGGCAGCTTCTCAGCATCGGCTTCCTGGAAGAGGACGCTGTGGCCTTCGGCCTGCGCGCGCAGCCGACCGGCGTCGAGCAGCGCGGGCACGTAGTCGGTGGAGGTCACCTCGCACCAGCGGCGCGCGGCGGCCAGCGTCGCATTGCCGTTGCCAGCGGCCACGTCGAGCACGCGGGCGCCGGAGCGCAGGTCGAGGCTCTCGCACAGCTGCTCGCCGACGATCTGCAGGGTGGTGCCGACGACGGCGTAGTTGCCGGTGGACCAGGCTGCATGTTGGCGTGTCTTGACGGCAGCCAGGTCGGGCGTGGGGGTGGCGGTGGACAGAACGGCTGACATGGGGAACCTCCTGCGGTGTGGGGTGGCGAGGGCTCCATTGGGCGGCGCACAGCCACGACCGGGGTGTCGCCGACCGGGACAAAAAGTGGGACAAGCTGCTAGAGTCGTCCCGCGAACCCGTGGGAGTCGGCGCAGTGCAGGAACGGACCCATTCGTTTGGCTACTGGCTGCGTCGGCGCCGCAAGGCGCTCGATCTCACCCAGGAAGCACTGGCCCAGCGCGTCAGCTGCTCGGTGTTCTCGATCCGCAAGATCGAATCCGATGAGCGCCGGCCCTCGCGCCCGCTGGCCGAGCGGCTGGCCGCCACGCTGGCCGTGCCCGAGGACGAGCGGCGGTCCTTTCTGGAAGCCTCGCGCGCGCTGCGCAGCGTCGAGCGCCTGATGCTCGACAGCCAGCCTGCGGACCTCGCTGCGCCAGCGGCCCCGCCCATGACACCGCACGTCGCATGGAACGAGGCCGCGCCCTTCATCGGCCGCAGCCGCGAGCTGGCACGCCTGCAGCAGCTCATCGCGCCGTCGGGCGAGGGCGGCGGCCGCACCGTGCTGATCGAAGGCGAGCCCGGCATCGGCAAGTCCCGGCTGCTGCGCGAGCTGGTGCGCCACGCCCAGGCTCGCGGGCTGCCGCTGCTGCAGACTAAGTGCTACGAGATCGAGCGGGCCATGCCCTACCAGCCGGTGATCGACCTGGTGACGCGCGCGCTCGACCGGGTCAGCCCCTTGGCCATGGGCCGGCTGGGCGCGGTCTCGCTGGCCGAGCTGAAGGCGCTGGTGCCCGAGGTGGGCGAGCGTTTTCCGGACCTGCCGACGCTGTCGGGCGACTTCCCCGAAGCGCGCCAGGCTCGCCTGTCGCGCGCCGTGGGTCAGCTGCTGGAGACGGCGCTGGGCTCGGGGCCGTCGCTGCTGATCGTGGACGACCTGCAATGGGCCGACGAGGCCAGCGCGCTGGTGCTGCATCACCTGGCGCGACACGACGCCGAGCGCACGATGGCGGTGGTCTATGCCTACCGCGACGAGGATATCGACAACGACGAGCGCCTGGCCCGGCTGGTCGACAGCCTGTGCCGCGAGGCCGATGCGCAGCGCCTGTCACTGCAGCGGCTGGATGCCGTCGACACGGCGCATCTGGTGGCGGCGCTGGCCGATGCCGACCCCTCCGACACCGACCTGGCCGAGAGACTGCATCGCGAAACCGAAGGCAACCCCTTCTTCCTGGTGTCGATGCTGCAGTCGCTGAACGAAGGCGCGGCCCATCCCGATGCGCCGGCCGCGCATCGGCCCGGCCGTCTGCCCGAGGCCTTGCGCGCCGCCGTGCGGGTGCGCCTCGCACACGTGCCCAAGGCCATCCGGCCGGTGCTGGAGACCGCGGCCGTGCTCGGCCGTCATTTCGACTTCGACACCCTGCTCGAAGTGAGCGCCGAGCCGGAGCAGCCGCTGCTCGATGCGGTGGAGGCGCTGGTCAAGCGGCGCCTGCTGCGCGAGCAGCCCGAAGGCGGCGTCTACGACTTCGGCCACGACAAGGTGCGCGAGGTGGTCTACGGCGACATCGGCGGCGCGCGCCGCCGACTGCTGCATCAGGCGGTGGCCGAGGCGCTGGAGCGCCAGGGCGAGGGCCCTGTGCAGGAGCACATCGCCCGGGTGGCCGACCACTACGAGCGTGCGCAGGTCTGGCCCAAGGCGCTGCAGTACCTGCTGCGCGCCGGCGAGCGCTCGCAGGCCCTGTTCGCGATGCGCGACGCGCTGCACTGGCTGGACCGTGCGGTGGCGCTGGCCGAAATCCACCCGCAGGCGCTGGACGAGGCGCAGCGCCTGGCGCTGTACGCGCAGCGCGGCGCGGCGCGGGCCCAGGCCGGTCAGACGCAGGGTGCGGTGGCCGACATGCGGCGCGTGGTCGATGCGGCGCGCGCCGCCGGCGAACGCGAGCGCACCCGCGACGCGCTGGTGCGGCTGGGCATGGCCTACCGTCGCGCCGACGCCTACGACGAGGCCACCGCCTGCCTGGGCGAGGCGCTGGAGGAGGCGCGCGCGCAGCACGACGAACACCAGGCCGCCGACACGCTGTACCACCTGGGCACTGTGGCCTGGAGCACCGGGCGCAACGACCTGGCCATCCGCCACCACCAGCAGGCGGTGGAAATCTGCGAGCGCGAGGGCTTCACCGACCTGGTGGCGGTGCAGGCCTACCAGGGGCGCGGCGAGGCGCACTTCGCCCATGCCGAGCCGGCGGCGGCGATCGCCTGCTACACCCGCTCGCTGGCGCTGGCGCGCGGCGTTGGCGACAAGAGCTACGAGTCCGAGAACCTGATGATGATCGGCCACGCCTGCGTCGGCACCAAGGGCCTGGGCGACTACCCGCGCGCCACGGCGAACTTCGATGCTGCGCTGGCCATCGCCCGCGCGGCCGATCTGCAATGGCACCTGGGGCCCACGCTGCTCGGGCTGGACCATGTGCGCGCCTGCACCGGTCGCTATGGTGAAGCCTGGACAGGCATGCAGCAGTCGCTGCGCCAGCTGCAGGAGCTGGGCCAGGTGCGCTACCAGTTCATCGCGCTCGACGCCATTGCCCACCTGCTGCTCGACCTGGGCCAGGAGGCGCTGGCGCTGGAGCATCTGCAGCGTGGCCAGGCGCTGGCACTGCACACCGGCATCCGGTTCTGGAGCGCCGCCCTCGAGGCCCATGCGGCGGTGGCCCGCGTGCGGCTGGGCCAGATCGTCGATGCCGCCGCGCTGCAGGCGACGCTGCAGCACACCCGCGGCCACGCCGAGCGTTACATGCAGGTGCGCTGTCTCGACGCACTGGCCGAGGTCGCGCTGCGTCAGGGCGACACGGCGCGATGCCTGGCCTGCGCCGACGAACTGCGGCTGCTGGCCGAAGCCAACGGCCTGCGCGAGCTGCTGGCCGTGGCCGGCCGCTGGCGCGGTGAGGCCCTGCTGGCCGACCGGGCCTTTGCGGACGCCCAGGCCGAACTGAGCCACGCTGCCGTGCTGGCCGAAGCCACCGGCCGAGTGCGCCTGAGGTTCGATTTGCAGACCGCGCTGGCCCGGCTGTCCGAGGCACAGGGCCGGCGCGCGGCGGCGCTGCCTTACCGCGAGCGCGCCCATGCGCTGGCGCAGGGCATCGAGGCCAGTCTGGAAGGCAGCGCGCTGCAGGCTCGCTGCCCGATTTGAGGCTTGAAGTCTCAGAAGGTGTAGACGAAAACAACATTCCGCGCTATCCTCGTGTCTGAACAAGACACGGGGGCTCGCGGATGACGAAGAAGGCGCCAGCTGAGCAACCAGGGCGTCCCGGGCGCAGACCTTCGCTGAACGCCGATCACACCAAGGTGCTGCGTGCGATCGCGCAGGAGCAACCGCGCTCTTCGCTGGACGAAGTGACGCGCGAGTTGTTCCGACGCGCTGGCGTCAAGGTCAGCTCTGTCACCGTGCGCAAGGCGCTGCGCGAGGCCGGCATCGAGCGGCTCAAGCCGCTGCGCCGCGCCGGCGAGCGCGCGGCAGTTCAAGGCTCGATGCCGACGCGCTATGGCTACACCGCCGCGCACCGCCGCGCCGATGGCCCCAGCGGCATGAATACCGACCTGACCGACGCGGAGTGGGCGCTGGTGGCCGACCTGTTCGAGCGCGACGGGCAACGCGGCGCACCGCCGCGCTTTGAGCGCCGGCACATGGTCAACGCCTGCTGCTACGCGTTGCGCACGGGTTGCGCGTGGCGCTTGCTGCCCAAGACCTTCCCGCCCTGGCAGGCGAGCTACAAGTCCTTCAGCCGCTGGGCTGCAGCCGGCGTGTTCGAGGCGATGCACGATCGGTTGCGCCAGCAGTGGCGTGACCGCATGGGCAAGGCCCCAGAGCCGACGGCCGCAATCATCGACGCACAGAGCACCCGCAGCACCGCGCAGGGCGGAAACACCGGGTTCGACGCCGGCAAGAAGGTCAAAGGCCGCAAGCGCCACCTCGTCGTCGATACCTTGGGCCTGCTGCTGGCCGTCACGGTCACAGCAGCCAGTTTTCAGGATCGCGACGCGGCCGCCGAGGTCGTGGCGCAGGCCTGCACCAAGGTGCCCGGGTTGAAGAAGGTCTACGCCGATGGCGCCTATGGCGGCAAGTGCGCCGTCGCCATCGAACAGGCCCACGGCATCATCGTGGAGATCGTGCGCCATCCCGGCAATCGCAGCACAGGCACCTGGCAAGATGCCCAGCAGCCCTTGTGGCCCGAGGTCGTTGCCACAGGCTTCGTCGTGCAGGCCAAGCGCTGGGTAGTAGAGCGCACTCATGCGTGGAACGAGCGGGCGCGCCGCCTCATGGTGCACCACGACCGATCCAACTGGGCCCCGCTCGCCTGGGTTTGGTTGGCCGAAGCGCGTATCCTCGCAACCAGACTGGCAACGTAGATCATTTCGTCTACACCCTCTCAGGCGTCCTTGGGTGCGTCGTGCTGCCACGGAGGCAGCGGCGCGCCGCAGTCGCGACAGAACTTGGCGTTGGGCGCGTGTCCCTCGCTCAGGCAGGCGTGGCAGGTGCGCGTGGTCGGCTCGCGGCGGGTGGCATGGCCGACCAGCTCGGCACTGACGATGCCGGTGGGCACGGCCAGTGTGCCCCAGCCCATCAGCATCATCAGGCTGGCGATGAAGCGGCCGAGGTCGGTCTTGGGCGTGACATCGCCAAAGCCCACGGTGGTCATGGTGGTGATGGCCCAGTACACGCCCACCGGGATGCTGGTGAAGCCGTTGTCCGGGCCTTCCACCACGTACATCAGCGTGCCCATGATCATCACCACCAGCAGTACGAAGGACAGGAAGACCAGGATCTTGCGCCGCGAGGCGCGCAGTGCCTGGTACAGCGCGCCGAACTCGCTGACATAGGCGGTCAGCTTGAGCAGCCGGAACATGCGCAGCAGCCGCAGCATGCGCACGTCGATCAGCGCGTGCATCTCCGGCACCAGCACCGCCAGGTAGGCCGGCAGGATGGCCAGCAGGTCGATGATGCCGAAGAAGCTGCGTGCATAGCGCCAGGGATGGCGCACGCAAACCAGCCGGGCGATGTACTCCACCGTGAAGGCCAGCGTGAAGAACCATTCCAACGCCTTCAGCCAGCGGCCGTGCCGGACATGCACCGAGGCGATGCTGTCCACCACCACCACCGCCACGCTGGCCAGGATGAAGCCGATCAGGATCAGGTCGAAGGCCCGGCCGGCGCGGGTGTCGGCCTCGAAGATGATGGTGTACAGGCGCAGCCGCCAGCCGGCGAGCGGGCGGCCCAGTTCGCGCGGCGCGGTCTCCACCGGACTGGGCGGCATGCGAAGCGGGTTCATGCGGCGTCGGCGAAACCCTGGCGCAGCGCGTCGACGCGCGCCGCGTGGATGGCCTCGCCAATCTGCGGGCCGCTCTGTCCCAGCGCGGCAAAGCGCTGCGCCACCGCGGCCGTGTCGACGCTGCTCGCGAAGGCCAGCGCCTGCAGCAAGCGCTGGCGCTGCGGGTAGGCACGCTGCTGCATGCCCAGCCGGCCACGCGCATCGCACTCGCAGGCCAGCAGCAGGTCGGCAAAGCGCGCCGGCCGGCGCAGCGCGTCGCAGCGCTGCAGCAGGCGCAGTTGCGCGGCCGGCTTCAGCGCCAGGCTGGCATGCACATGGCCATGTTCGCCCGCCGTCACCTCGGCCAGCTCGCGGCATTCCACCGGCACCTTCAGCCGCTCGCACAGCGGCCGCAGCAGCGCGACGCTGCGCTCCTCGTGCCCCAGGTGGCGCGGCAGCAGCTCGGCCGGTGTCGTGCCCTTGCCCAGGTCGTGGCACAGGCAGGCGAAACGAACCGGCAGCGAGGCCTGCACACGCGCGGCTTCGTCCAGCACCATCATCAGGTGCACGCCGGTGTCGACTTCCGGATGGTGTTCGGGCGGCTGCGGCACGCCCCACAGGCGCTCGACCTCGGGCAGCAGCACGCGCAGCGCGCCGCACTCGCGCAGCAGCTCGAACATGCGCGAGGGCGTGGCCTCCATCAGGCCGCGCGCCAGCTCCTGCCACACCCGCTCGGCCACCAGCGATTGCACCTCGCCGTCCTCGACCATGCGGCGCATCAGTGCCAGGGTTTCGGGCGCGACATGGAAGTCGGCAAAGCGGGCGGCGAAACGGGCCACGCGCAGGATGCGCACCGGGTCTTCGGCGAAGGCCTCGGACACATGGCGCAGCACGCGGTCGCGCAGGTCGGCCTGGCCGCCGTAGGGGTCGATCAGCGTGCTGTCTTCCTGCAGCGCCATCGCGTTGATCGTCAGGTCGCGGCGCGACAGGTCCTGCTCCAGCGTCACCGACGGGTCGGCATGCACCGTGAAGCCGTGGTAACCGGGCGCCGACTTGCGCTCGGTGCGCGCCAGGGCGTATTCCTCGTTCGTCTGCGGGTGCAGGAAGACCGGAAAGTCGGCGCCGACCTGGCGGAAGCCGGCCTTCAGCATCTGCGCCGGCGTGGCCCCGACCACCACCCAGTCGCGATCGTTCACCGGGCGTCCGAGCAACTGGTCGCGCACGGCGCCGCCGACGATGTAGGCGTCGAGCTTGTTCATCGGCTGACGATCGGGAAATTGCCGGGCGCCTTGTCGAGCAGCGCGAAGAAACGGCCCAGGTCGATGCGGCTGCCTTCGATCTTGGTCTCGTCCGACAGCAGCAGTTCCTTGGCGCCGGCGCCGCCGGTCATCATTTTCAGGAAGAAGGGCCTGGTCAGCTGCAGCGTGGCGTTGGCATCGGCTGCCGGCGGCGCCTGGCGGTGCTGCAGCACGCCGTTGCCCAGCTGCAGCACGTAGCTTTCGCCCTGATCGGTGAACACCAGGTTGATCTTCAGCCGGCTGTCGGCGGCCTTCGGGCCGTTCAGGTTGGCCGCCATCGCCTTCAGGAAGCGCTCGATCGGCGTGTGCTGCAGCATGTCCAGCAGCGCGCTGCTCGGGATGCCCTTGTCGGGCGGGCCCTGGCGCAGCTCCAGCGCGCCGCTCAGGTAGACGTTGCGCCACGGCGCCGATTCGGCCAGGTAGCCCATCTGCTCGAAGCATCGTGCCATCAGCTCGCTGGCGGCGCGGTTCTTCGGGTCGGCGTAGACGGCGTGCTTCAGCAGCTCGGCCGCCCAGCGGAACTCGCCCGCGTCGAAGGCCTGCTGCGCGGCGGCCACCACCTTGTCGGCGCCGCCCGCCAGCGCCACGTAGCGCTTGCCGGCCTCCACCGGCGGCAGCACGTCCAGGTTAGCCGGGTGCGCGTCGAACCAGCCGAGGTAGAACTGGTACACGCCGCGCACGTTGTGGCGCACCGTGCCGTAGTAGCCGCGCGCGTTCAGGTGGTCCTGCAGCGGCTGGGGCAGCGTCATCGTGTCGGCGATCTCGGGGCCGGTGAGGCCGGCGTTCATCTGTCGCACCGTCTGGTCGTGGATGTAGCGGTAGACGTCGCGCTGCTTGACGATGAAGTCGTCGATTCGCGCACGGCCCCACACCGGCCAGTGGTGCTGGTCGAACAGCACCTCGGCCCTCGCCGCATGCGCCAGCGACGCATCCAGGTAGCCGGCCCACTTCAGCGCATCGCGCACCTTGGCGCCGCGCAGCGTGTACAGGTTGTGCAGCGTGTGGCTCATCAGCTCGGCGCCGCAGAAGGCCTGCAGCTCGGGCAGGTAGAAGGTGAACTCGGCTGGCGCCTCGCTGCCCGGCACGTTGTGGAAGACGAAGCGCAGGCCGTCGAGCGAAAGCTCCTGCGCCGGCTGGGTCACCACCACGGTGGGCGGAAGGATGCCCACGCGGCTATAGGCCAACGCCTTGCCCAGGCCGGTGTCGACCAGGCCGTTGGCATCGCGCGGCAGGCGGCTGCCGTACATGTACATCGAGCGCCGGCCCATGGCCACGCCCATCATCAGGTTCTCGCTGGTGGCCTCTTCCATGAAGCCCACCTGCGCGACCACCGGCACATTCCGAGCCTTGGCCTCTTCGGCGCTGATGACGCCGAGCGCGCCGCCGAAATGATCGACATGGCTGTGCGTGAAGATCACCGCCGACACCGGCTTGTCGCCCAGGTGCTGGCGCGCGAAGGCCATGGCCGCGGCGGCGGTCTCGCGCGAGGTCAGCGAATCCACGACGATCCAGCCGGTCTGGCCTTCGATCAGCGTGATGTTCGCCAGGTCGAAGCCGCGCAGCTGCCAGATGCCGTCGCGCACCTTGAACAAGCCGATCTGGTTGTTCAGCAGCGCCTGGCGCCACAGGCTGGGGTTGACGGTGGCCGGCGCCTGGCCCTGCACGAAGGCGAAGGCGTCGTAGTCCCAGATCACGTTGCCGGCTTCATCCTTGACCTGGCCCTTGGGCGCGGCGAGGAAGCCGCGCTGGGCATCGGCGAAGCTGGCCGGGTCGGAAAGGTCGGCCGCAGCGGCCACGGCGGCATGGGCCTTCTGCACGCTGGCCGTGACCTCGCCGGCGGCCGCTGGCGGCGGGACGTTGCGCTGGCAGCCGGTCAAGGCGGCAGCCGCCAACAGCCACGCAGTGGCCCGGCATGCGAAAGCGCTGTGGCGAAGGCGGTTCATCGCAGGGTGTCCTTGGGCTCGGGCGGGCGAGGGCGCGCGTCCCGAATCGGGCCGATTGTCGACCAAGCGCCGCGGCGGCTCAGCGCGCCGGCGGCGGCGCCGCATCCAGGCGCGCGACATCGGCGGCCAGCGCGTCGACCGCGCGGCGGTAGCGCTGCACCACCTGCGCCGGCGTCTCGTCGCGCGGCTCGACGATCAGCGGCTGCCATACCGCCGCATCGATGCCGACCAGCACCGCATGGCGGCGGATCGGCGTGGCCGGCGGCAGCGCGAACTGCCCGCCGCTGTCCTCCACGCGGGCCATCTCGCCGCCCACCTGCGCGCCCAGCAGGTACAGGTGGCGGTGCAGCGGCGACAGCTGCGCTTCGACGCGCGCCGCCAGGCCGTTCTCGTCGGCCTCGTAGCGCGCACCCAGCTCGGTGAACTCGCGCAGGCTGCGCACCGGCAGCGCCTGCACCTCCCCCAGCCCCAGCGTCGCGGCCTGCTGGCGCGCGGCGGCCAGCATCGGCTCGGCCCGCTGCCGCGCCGCAGCCTGCACCGCCGGCGGCGACATCGCGTATCCGCCCAGCAGTTGGCTGGTGTAGCCCAGGGCGTAGCCCAGGCGCACGG
Organism: uncultured Pseudomonadota bacterium; assembly: GCA_963758955.1. Lineage (GTDB taxonomy): Bacteria > Pseudomonadota > Gammaproteobacteria > Burkholderiales > Burkholderiaceae_C > Rubrivivax. The sequence goes on along the minus strand of CAVWXO010000021.1, from coordinate 889,079 downwards.
TGGCAAGGCGGTGGCCGGTGGGCAGGCGCTGCAGCGCATCGCGCGAGGCCGCGGCCACCTGCTCGGCCTCCTGCTGCAGCCTGGCGGCGGGGTCGGCATCGAGCCAGCCGATGCGCTGCAGGAAGCGCGTCGTGCCCGGCGTGGTGAACAGCGCCAGCTGCGCACGCTCCAGCGCGATGAAGGCCAGCGCGATGGCCAGGGTGTAGGCCAGCACGCGCCAGGTCTCGGCAAGCTTGGAACGGCGTGGCAGCATCGAAAGGACTCGCTTCGCGGCTATCGTATCGCCTCAGGAGGTGGGGACCATGCTGGGCGGTGAACTGACGTTCCACCTGCTGAACGTGCTGCTGCTGACACTGGGCATCGCGCCGCTGGTGCTGTGGCGCTACCGGCGCGCGGTGCTGGCCGGCATGCAGGGTCGCGCCGAGGTGGTGCTGCCGGTGGCCGAACCGAGCGCGCCGCGCCCGCCGGCTGCCGTGGCAGGGATCGATCCGCTGCGCTGGGAGGCGCGGCTGCGGCGGCGGGTGTTTATGGCAGTGCTCGTCGCCACCTTCTTGTCGGCGCTGCCGCTGTCCGGGCTGTTCTTCTACCTTGGCGGCGAGCCGACGACGCCGGTGCACCTGTACCTGAAGGCCGGCGTGATGGCCAGCGCCGCGGTGCCGATGTTCGCGGTGCTCGCGGCCATCCCGTTCTGGCGTGCGCTGGCGCTGTGGCTGGCGACGCTGGCCGCGTTGGCGGCGGCAGGCGTGGTGCTGTCGATGCTGCAGCGGCCCTTCTACGGCAAGGCGCCGAGCCTGGACCAGGCGATGAACTTCGTGCTGTTCTTCCAGTTCGCGGCCGTGACGCTGTGGCTGCCGGCGCTGCTGGGCCTGGCCACCGGCGCGCGGCGCGTGCGCGGCGTGGCGCCGATCACCTTTGCCGGGCTGCTGGTCTTCGGCCTGGCGCCGCTGCTCGGGCTGCGCCTGACGCAGTGGCTTACCGGCACGCAGTCGGGTGCCAGCTGGGTGCTGTCGGGTGCGGGCCTGTACACCGGCTTCATCGTCGTTGCGCTGCCGATGGGCCTGCTGGCCTGGTGGCGCTTGAAGGCGCTGGCGCGGCGCTACGAGGCCAAGCGCTTTTCCGATGCGCAACTGCTGGCCGGCACCTGGTGGCTGCTGATCGTGGCCAGCGAGGCGGTGGAGCGCATCAGCGTGCGTCCCGGCCTCGGGCCGCTGCTGCTGATCCTGGCGGTGGCGGCGCTGTCGGCGTCGATGTTTCCGCCGCTGCTGGCCGCGGCGCTGCGCCGCGCGCAGCAAGGCCTGGAGCGGCCGGCACCGCGCACGCTGCTGCTGTTGCGCGTGTTCGGCGACACCGCGCGCACCGAGGCGCTGTTCGACCGCATCGCCTCGCGCTGGCGCTGGTTCGGCCCGCTGACGATGATCGTTGCGCCCGACGTGGTGGCGCGCACGGTGGACCCGGGCGACTTCCTGCAGTTCGCCTCGGGCGAACTCGGCGCCAGCTTCGTCAACACCCAGGCCGAACTGGAGCAGCGCCTGGCCACGCTGGACCGTGCGCCCGACCCGGACGGCCGCTACCGCGTCAACGAGTTCTGCTGCCGCGACAGCAGCTGGCAGGCCACGGTGGTGCAGCTGATCGAGCGCGCCGACGCCGTGCTGATGGATCTGCGTGGCTTCAACCCGAAGCGCATGGGCTGCGAGTTCGAGCTGCGCGAACTGGCGGCCCGGCTGCGCGGCACGCAGGTGGTGCTGGTGGTCGATGCCAGCACCGACCGCGCACTGCTCGACGCGACGCTGGGCAGTAGCTGGCGGCCGAACACGATCGAAGTGCCGCGCGGCCGTGCTCGCCAGGCCGACTCGGCCTTCGTCGCGCTGCTGCGCGGCGCCGCCTGAGCTTTCAGTCCAGGCCCTGCACCTGCACCTGCTCGGGCATCGCGATGCGGGCGTCGCCGGCGGTCAGCGTGAGCAGGATGTCGGCATACCAGGCGCAGTTCAGGCCCAGCGATTCGTCCTGCTGGCGGTCGCGGCTGACCATGTCCATGCGGATCGAATGCACGCCCAGCAGCTTCCACGGCAGCTGCGGGTCGCCGGCGGGGTCGCGCATCACCACCGGCGCGCCGCTGGTGCCGCGGTGCGTGCGCGCGTCGGTGAGGAAGTAGCCCTGGCCCTGGAAGCGCAGCCCGAAGGACGACGCGATCACCGCCTGGCGCACCACCGGCAGGTGGTGCAGCGTGTCGTGGAAGCCCAGCGGAAAGCCGACGATCAGCAGCGAGCTGCCGACCTCCACCTCCTGCAGCGAGCCCTGCAGGTGCGCCGGCTGGAAGCTGCGCAGCAGCACCGAATCCGGCAGCGCAGAACGCTGCAGCTCGATCACCGCCACGTCGATCTCGCCGGCCTTGTCACTGCCCTGGTGCCACACGCTCATGCCGTCGCGGTACAGCAGCACCGACAGCGCCACCGAGCGCGTCAGGTTCTGCGCGTCGGTGTGCAACTCGATCTCGATGCGGTTCGGGAAATGCCGGCTCGGCAGGTCGAAGACCACGTGACGGCTGGTGACGAAGAACAGGCGTTCGTCGCGCTCGAAGAAGAAGCCGCTCGCTCCCGTGAGCGGCTGGCGGCCGAAGAAGGTACTGACACGGGCCGTGGTCAGCAGCAGGGGTTCGATCATGGCGTGGCACCTTCGAAGGCCGGCGTGGCCGGACACCGTAGTGTGGCTGCTGCGCGGGCAGCGCGGGTTGAGCCTAAGGCTGCTTGCCCTGCGACTCGCGGTTCTTGCCCTGACCCTGGCCTTGGCCTGGGTGCTTGTCCGGCCCGCGGGGCGGCTGACCTCGCGATTCGGGCTCGCGCGGCTGGTAGCGGTAATGCTGGTTGCTCAGCGACTGCTGGCGCTCGGCTTGGTTCGGGTAGCGGTCGCCGGAGTATTGCCGCTGGTAGGTCGGCAGCGGCGCCGGCGGGGGTGCCTGGCGCGGGTTCCACTGGTTCCAGCCCTTGCGGTGCTGTTGCCAGCCGGGGCCCCAATGCTGGTCCCACGGCGGCGGCGCATTCGGCCGCGCGCCGCGGAAGTACGGCGGCGGCGCACGGTAGTAATTGACGGGAATGCGCAGCACATAGGGCGGCACATTCATCGGCCCGACCAGGTTCCATGGGCCGTTGTACCAGTTGCTGGCATACCAGTTGTCGCCCTGGAAGACCCAGTACACGCCGTCGTAGAAGAAGTAGTTCGACGCCACCTGCGGCGCGTAGTACACCGGATAGCCCGGCACGCGCACCAGCTGCGGATAGACCGGCAGGTTGATGCCGATACTGACGCTGACTTGCGCAGCGGCCGAGCCCAGCAAGCCGCCCAGCAAGGAGCCGCCAATCAGCAGCTTGCGCCCCGCCTTGCGCCAGGTAGCGCGAGGCGAAGCCGCTGCGTGGTGTGAACCCGTCTTCGTCAAGAGGTGCCTTGTGCGTGCTGGCAACGATGCCGTCGCCAGTGTCCACATGGCACTGCACGGATCACAGCGGACGCAGCCGCGGATCGCCGTAGTTGCTGTCCTACAGCACAGGTGCGCGCGCTCAGGCCACCGAGTTCAGCGCCCGCAGGATGGCTTCGGGCGTGGCCGGCGCCGACAGCACCGGGTCGTCGTTGCCGTTGCCGGCCGCGGCCACCGCGTCGCGGATGGCGAAGAACACGCTGAAGGGCAGCAGCAGCGGCGGCTCGCCGACCGCCTTGCTGCGGTGGATGCTGTCCTCGACATTGCCGTTGTCGAACAGCCGGGTGTTGAAGGTGCGCGGCGCGTCGTTGGCGGTGGGGATCTTGTAGGTGCTGGGCGCATGCGTCAGCAGCGCGCCGGTCTTCGGGTGCCAGACCAGTTCTTCGCTGGTCAGCCAGCCCATGCCCTGGATGAACGCGCCTTCGACCTGGCCGATGTCGATGGCCGGATTGAGTGACTTGCCGGCGTCGTGCAGCAGGTCGGCGCGCAGCAGCTTCCATTCGCCGGTGAGCGTGTCGACGATCACTTCGCTGACCGCTGCGCCATAGGCGAAGTAGTAGAAGGGCCGGCCAGTCAGCGTGGCGCGATCCCAGTGCAGCCCAGGGGTGGCATAGAAGCCGTCGCTCCACAACTGCACACGGGCTACGTAGGCCTGGCCCACGAGTTCGACGAAGTCCAGGTCCACGCCGGCCGCGCGCACCCGCCCGCCTTCGAAGCGCACCGTGGCCGCATCGACGCCGTGCTTCTTGGCCACCAGCGCGGCCAGCCGCTGGCGGATCTGCCGTGCCGCGTCCTGCGCGGCCTTGCCGTTGAGGTCACTGCCGGTCGAGGCGGCGGTGGCCGAGGTGTTGGCAACCTTGCTGGTGTCGGTGGCGCTGCAGCGCACGCGCTTCAGCGGCAGGCCCAACTCGTGCGCCACCACCTGCGCCACCTTGGTGTTCAGGCCCTGGCCCATTTCGGTGCCGCCGTGGTTCACCAGCACCGAGCCGTCGGTGTAGACATGCACCAGCGCACCGGCCTGGTTGTAGTGGTTGACGTTGAAGGAGATGCCGAACTTCACCGGCGTCAGCGCGATGCCGCGCTTGAGCACCGGGCTGCTGGCGTTGAAGGCCGCCGCGGCGGCGCGGCGTGCGCTGTAGCCGGAGCTGGCGACCAGCTCGTCGGTCAGCGCCACGATGACGTTGTCGGTGACGGTCTGCCGGTAAGGCGTGACGTTGTTCGTCGTCTGGCCGTAGAAGTTGGCGCGGCGCACCTCCAGCGGGTCGCGCTGCAGCTTGCGCGCGATGCGTTCGAGGATCAGCTCCATGATCAGCGCGCCCTGCGGCCCGCCGAAGCCGCGGAAGGCGGTGTTGCTCTGCGTGTTCGTCTTGGCGCAATAGCCGTGGATCGCCACCTCGGGCAGCCAGTAGGCATTGTCGAAGTGGCAGATGGCGCGCGTCATCACCGGCGGGCTCAGGTCCGCGGAGTAGCCGGCATTGCAGATCATCGTCACCTCGGCGCCGAGGATGCGTCCGGCATCGTCGTGGGCGATGTCGTAGTCGAACTCGAAGCCGTGGCGCCGGCCGGTGATCATCATGTCGTCGTCGCGGTCGGGGCGCAGCTTGACCGGCCGGTTCAGCCGCCGCGCGGCCACTGCGGCCACGCAGGCGAAGAGCGCGGACTGCGATTCCTTGCCGCCGAAGCCGCCGCCCATGCGCCGGCATTCCACCAGCACCGCATGCGCCGCGCCGCCCAATGCGTGCGACACCACGTGCTGCATCTCGGTGGGGTGCTGGGTGGAGCAATGCACGCGCATGCCGCCGTCTTCCAGCGGCACGGCATAGCTGATCTGGCCTTCCAGGTAGAACTGTTCCTGCCCGCCCTGCACGAAGCTGCCCTGCAGCCGGTGCGGCGCACCGGCCATGGCGCGCTGCAGCGCACCGGGCGCGGACTCCCGCGTCAGGTGCATCGGCGGCACCACGTAGGACTGCGCGGCATGCGCGTCGCGCACCGACAGCACTGCGGGCAGCGGCTCGATGTCCAGGAACTCCTTGGCGCGCGCCGCCGCGCGGCGTGCGGCATCGCGCGTGCTGGCGATCACCGCGAACACCGGCTGGCCCAGGTACTGCACCAGGCCGTCGGCCAGGATCGGGTCGTCGTGCACGATCGGGCCGCACTGGTTCTCGCCGGGAATGTGCTCGGCGGCGATCACCTCGACCACGCCGGGCAGCGCGCGCAGCGCCGCGAGGTCGATGCGCTTGAGCTTGCCGTGCGCCACCGGCGACAGGCCCAGCGCCGCATGCAGCGTGCCGGCCAGCTCGGGCAGGTCATCGATGTAGGTGGCGCTGCCGGCCACGTGCAGGTGCGCCGACTCATGCGCATGGTCGCGGCCGACCACGCCGGTGGCGGTGGCTGTGGCAGCCGTGGCAAATGGGGCGTCGGTGATCTGGTTCATGGCTTGAAGCCTCCCCTCTCAGGCGGTGGCCGTGTCAGCCTGCGCCCACACGCTGGCCTGCGCCAGCGGTGAGTGCGTCCTCGTCTCCAGCCACAGCCGCTTCAGCAAGCCGCGTGCCACTTGGCGCCGGTAGTCGGCACTGGCCCGCAGGTCGGACAGCGGCGTGAAGTCGCTGTCCAGCGCCTGCATGGCCGCCTGCACGGTGGCTTCGGTCCAGGGCTGGCCGATCACGGCCGCCTCGGCGCCTTGGGCGCGCTTGACGATGGCCGCCATGCCGCCGAAGGCGAAGCGCGCGCTCGTCACGACCTCGCCGTCGAGTTCGATCGCCAGGCCGGCAAACAGCGCCGAAATGTCGCAGTCGTAGCGCTTGCTGATCTTGTAGGCGCGGAAGCGCTGCGCTGGCCCGGGCAGCGGCACGCGCAGCGCGGCGACGAACTCGCCGCTGGCCAGCTGGTTCTTCATGTAGTCGAGGTAGAAGTCCTCGAGCAGCATCTCGCGCGTGGCCGCGCCGTGGCGCAGCACGATGCTCGCGCCCAGCGCGATCAGCACCGGCGCGCTGTCGCCGATGGGCGAACCGTTGGCGACGTTGCCGCCCATCGTGCCGGCATGGCGCACCGGCGGGCCGGCGAAGCGCAGCCAGGCTTCGTTGACCGTGGGCCAGCGCGCGGCCAGCGCCGACCAGGCGTCTTCCAGCGCGGCGCCGGCGCCGATGTGCAGTGCGCCATCGGCCTCGCGGATGCGCTTGAGTTCGTCGACCTCGCCCACGTAGACGATGTCGCCCAGGTCGCGGAACATCTTGTTGACCCACAGGCCGATGTCGGTGCAGCCGGCCAGCAGCCGTGCCTGCGGCCGCTCGGCGCGCAGGCGCGCCAGCTCGTCCAGCGTGCGCGGCGCGAAGTAGTGGTCCTGCCGGGGCTGGCCGTCCTGCACCACGGCGGGGTTCGGTGCCACGTAGTGCAGCGGCGCGTCGGTGCGCAGCTGCTGCAAGAGCGCGACGATGGGCGCGGTGTCGAGGCGCCGCACCGGCAGCTCGAACATGCGCTGGCCGGCATCCAGGATGGGCCGGTAGCCGGTGCAGCGACACAGGTTGCCCGACAGCTCGTCGGCCAGCTGCTGGCGGCCGGGCACGCTGCCGGCCTCGCAGTGGTGCTCGTAGGAAGCCGCCATCGTCATCACGAAGCCGGGGGTGCAGAAGCCGCATTGCGAGCCGTGGCACTCGACCATCGCCTGCTGCACAGGGTGCAGCTCGCCGCCCGCCGCGGCCAGGTCTTCGACGCTGAGCAGCGCCTTGCCGTCCAGCGTGGGTAGGAAGCGGATGCAGGCGTTCACCGGGCGCAGCGACAGCCCGCCCACCACCGTGGCCTGGGCCGCGGGCGTGTGCGAGGCGGCGCCGGACTCGGCCAGCTCGGCAACGATCACGGTGCAGGCGCCGCAATCGCCTTCGGCGCAGCCTTCCTTGGTGCCGGTGCAGCGGGCATCCTCGCGCAGCCATTCGAGCACGCTGCGCGTCGGCGCGGCACCTTCGACGCTGACGATGCGGCCGCGGTGCACGAAGCGGATCGGTCGGGTGTCCATGCTTGCCCTTGCTGATGAGACAGTGCTAACACTAACGCCTGCCGCTCGTGCGTGTATACGCAGGGGGGACTATCAAATATATGATGGGCCGTATGGCGCAGCGCCCGATCATTGCCACTATTGACCTCCATCTCGTGAAGGTCTTGCACACCGTGATCAGCGAACGCAGTGTCTCCCGTGCCGCGATGCGCCTGCACAGCACGCAGCCGATGGTCAGCGCCCAGCTGAAGCGGCTGCGTGCACTGACGGGTGACCCGTTGCTGGTGCGCTCGGGGCAGGGCCTGGCGCCCACCGATGCGGCGCTGGCCATGCTGGAGCCGGCGTCCCGGCTGCTGCGCGAGGCTGAAACGCTGTTCGCGCCACAGCAGCGCAGCGGCCCCTTCGAGCCCGCCAGCGCCGAGCTGACCTTCCGCATCGCCGCCAGCGACTACCTGGACCCGCTGTTCCTGCCGCGCATCGTCGAGCTGCTCAAGCGCGAGGCGCCGCTGGCGCAGGTGGAGTTGCACCCGCTGTCGGCCGAGATCGACTACCGCCGCAAGCTGGCCTCCGGCGAGGTCGACCTGGTCATCGGCAACTGGCTCAAGCCGCCCGAAGAGCTGCACCTGGGCCGGCTGATGAGCGACGAGGTCGTCTGCCTGGTGGCGCCCGACCACCCCGCTGCGCGTGGTGGCCGCGGCTGGACGGTGGAGCGCTACCTGCAGAGCGAGCATGTCGCGCCGATGGCCTTTCACTCCGGTGCGCCGGGCGTCATCGACGAGCATCTTTCGGCGCAGGGCCTGCAGCGCAACCTGGCGGTGCGCAGCGCGCACTTCAGCCTGATCCCGCTGATGGTGGCACGCAGCTGGCTGGTGCTGACCACAGGGCGTCTGTTCTGCAGCCGCTATGTCGACGCGCTGGACCTGCGCATCGTGCGCTGCCCGGTGCAGTTCCCGCCGCTGACCTACTACCAGCTGTGGCACGAGCGCACCCATGCGGCGCCCCCGCTGCGCTGGCTGCGCGAGCGCGTGCGCGATGTCGCCCGACAGCTGGCCGCGCCGGAGAAATCCCCATGACCGCCGCACGCATCGCGCTGCGCGGCGACCTGCTGGACTTCGTGGCCGCGCCGCAGCGTGCCGACCGCGACAGCACCGCGGTGCGCTATCGCCCGGGCCACTGGCTGCTGATCGAAGGCAGCAGGATCGTCGGTGCGCAGCTGGCAGCGCCGGACGTCACCTGGCGACGCATCGACCATGCCGGCAAGCTGGTGCTGCCGGGCTTCATCGACACCCACGTGCACAGCGCGCAGCTCGACGTCATCGGCTCCTGGGGCGCGCAGCTGCTCGACTGGCTGGAGAGCTACACCTTCCCGGCCGAGCACCGCATGGTCGATCCGGTGCTGGCGCAGCAAGGCTCCAAGCTCTTCCTCGACGCGCTGCTGGCCCATGGCAGCACCAGCGCGGTGGTCTTCCCCACGGTGCACAAGGCCTCGGTCGATGCGCTGTTCGAGGGCGCGCTGGAGCGCGGCATGCGGCTGATCGCCGGCAAGGTGCTGATGGACCGCCATGCGCCGAAGACGCTGTGCGACGACATCGACGACGTCGACGGCGCCGAGGCCGACTGCCATGAGCTGATCGAACGCTGGCACGGCCGCGGCCGGCTGGCCTATGCAGTGACCCCCCGCTTCGCGCCGACCAGCAGCGATGCGCAATTGGCCATGGCCGGGCGGCTGCTGGCCAGCCGCGAGGGCCTGTACATGCAGACCCATGTGGCCGAGAACCCGGACGAGGTGCGCTGGGTGGCCGAGCTGTTTCCCAAGGCGCGCAGCTACCTCGACGTCTACGAACGCCACGGCCTGCTGAACGCCCGCTCGGTGCTGGCCCACGGCATCTGGCTCGACGACGCCGACCGTGCCCGGCTGCAGGCGCACGGCGCACAGATCGCCTTCTGCCCCAGCTCCAACCTGTTCCTGGGCAGCGGCCTGTTCGGCTGGGCCGCGGCCGAGGACGCCGGCGTCGGCATCAGCCTGGGTTCCGATGTCGGCGGGGGCACCTCGCTGTCGATGCAGCGCACCCTGGCCGACGGCTACAAGGTGCAGGCGCTGGCAGGCACCAAGCTCAGCGCCTGGGCGCTGCTGCATGCGGCCACGCGCGGCGCGGCGCAGGCGCTCGGGCTGGCCGGCGAGATCGGTTCGCTCGAAGGCGGCACGACAGCCGACCTGTGCGTCTGGGACTGGGCCGCCAGCCCGGTCGCCCGGCGCCGCCAGCAGGTGGCGCGCGACTTGCATGAGAAGGTCTTTGCCTGGATCACGCTCGGCGACGAGCGCGACCTGGTCGAGACCTGGGTCGCCGGCGTGCGCCGGCACCGCCGCGACGGCGCCAGCTGAACGGCCCCCACGCACCCCAGAAGCGACACGCACGCCAAGCACCCGTCAGGAGACAACCCCATGCTGCGACTCGAATTGATCGGCATCAGCAAGCAGTACCCCTCGGTGCGCGCCAACGACAACGTCAACCTGCGCGTGCTGCCGGGCGAGATCCATGCCGTGCTCGGCGAGAACGGTGCCGGCAAGAGCACCATGATGAAGATGATCTATGGCGCGGTGCGGCCCGACGAAGGCGAGATCCGCTGGAACGGCGAGAAGGTCGAGATCAAGAACCCGCAGCAGGCGCGCGCGCTGGGCATCAGCATGGTGTTCCAGCACTTCAGCCTGTTCGACACGCTGACCGCCGCCGAGAACGTCTGGCTGGGGCTGGACAAGAGCATGAAGCTGCCCGAGATCACGCAGCGCATCACCCAGGTCAGCAAGGACTACGGCCTGGACGTGGAGCCATTGCGCCCGGTGCATTCGCTGTCGGTGGGCGAGCGTCAGCGCGTCGAGATCGTGCGCTCGCTGCTGACCAGCCCGAAGCTGCTGATCCTGGACGAACCGACCTCGGTGCTGACGCCGCAGGCGGTGCAGAAGCTGTTCGTCACGTTGCGCCAGCTGGCGGCCGACGGCTGCTCGATCCTGTACATCAGTCACAAGCTCGACGAGATCCGCACGCTGTGCCACAACTGCACCGTGCTGCGCGGCGGCAAGGTCACCGGCATGGTCGACCCGCGCACGGTGGACAACGCCGGCTTGTCGCGGCTGATGATCGGCGCCGAGCCGCCGCAGTTGCAGCACAAGCAGGTCAAGGCCGGTGCAGTGGTGATGGCGGTCAAGGGCCTTTCGGTGCCGAAGCTCGACCAGTTCGGCACCACGCTGTCGGACATCAACTTCGATGTGCGCGCCGGCGAGATCGTCGGCGTGGCCGGTGTGTCCGGCAACGGCCAGCAGGAGCTGATGGCGGCGCTGTCGGGCGAAGACCCGCGCGGCCCGGCGGGTTCGATCCAGCTCTTCGGCAAGGACATTGCCAGCCATTCGCCACGAAGGCGGCGCAAGGAGGGCCTGTACTTCGTGCCCGAAGAACGGCTCGGTCGCGGCGCGGTGCCGGTGATGACTCTGGCGCAGAACACGCTCCTGACACGTACCGAAGGCGTGTCCGCCGCGGGCTGGATCGACACCACCAAGGTCGAGCTGCTGGCCGCCAACCTGATCTCGCGCTTCAACGTCAAGGCCGGCGGCACCGGCGCGGCGGCGAAGAGCCTGTCTGGCGGCAACCTGCAGAAGTTCATCGTCGGCCGCGAGATCGACGCCAACCCGAAGCTGCTGATCGTCTCGCAGCCCACCTGGGGCGTGGACGTGGGCGCGGCGGCGCTGATCCGCGGCGAGCTGCTGAAGCTGCGCGACGCCGGCTGTGCGCTGCTCATCGTCAGCGAAGAACTCGACGAGCTGTTCGAGATCGCCGACCGGCTGATCGTCATCGCGCAGGGCCGCATGTCGCCGTCGATTCCCACCGCCGAGGCGACCATCGAACGCATCGGTGAGTGGATGTCCGGGCTGTGGCCCAAGCCCGGCGAACCGGCCGCGCCGGCGCCGCTACCGATTGCCGCAGGAGTGCGCCATGCTCAAGCTTGAAGCCCGTCCGCAACCGTCGAAGCTGATGTCGCTGCTGTCGCCGCTGATGGCGCTGGCGATCACTGCCGCGCTCGCTGCGTTGCTGTTCCTGGCGCTGGGCAAGGATCCGGTGCGCGGCCTGAGCATGTTCTTCGTCGAACCCTTCTCCAACATGCGCCAGATCAGCGAGGTGGTGCTGAAGGCGACGCCGTTGATCATCATCGCGCTCGGCCTGGCGGTGTGCTACCGCTCCAATGTGTGGAATATCGGTGCCGAAGGCCAGTTCCTGCTGGGCGTGCTCAGCGGCGGCGGTTTCGCGCTGTGGCTCACCACCAGCGGCATCGTGCTGCCGAAGCTCATTGCCGTGACGCTGGTGCTGGCGGTCAGCGTGCTCGGCGGCATGGTCTGGGCCGGCATCACCGCGCTGCTGCGCGACAAGTTCAACGCCAGCGAGATCCTGGTCAGCCTGATGCTGGTGTACGTGGCCCAGCAGTTGGTCAACTACATGGTCTTCGGCCCATGGAAGGACCCGGCCGGCTTCAACTTCCCGCAGACCAAGAACTTCGATGCCTCCACCTGGCTGCCCAACCTGGTTACCGGCACGCGGCTGCACATCGGCTTCGTCATCGCGCTGGTGCTGGTGGGCCTGACCTGGGTCTTCATGTTCCGGCTGTTCCGGGGCTACCAGCTGCAGGTAGGCGGGCTGGCGCCGGCCGCGGCGCGCTACGCGGGATTTTCGGCCAGCACCTCGCTGTGGACCGCGCTGCTGATCTCCGGCGGCTTGGCCGGGCTGGCCGGCGGCATCGAGGCCGCGGCCACCTTCAAGCAGATCACGCCGCATGTGTCGACCGGGCTGGGCTTCACCGCCATCATCGTCTGCTTCGTCGGCCGGCTGCACCCGGTGGGCATCATCTTCGCCGGGCTGCTGCTGTCGACGATGATCATTGGCGGCGAGCTCGGCCAGTCGCGGCTGGGCCTGCCGAATGCGCTGACCGGCGTGTTCCAGGGCCTGTTGCTGCTGGTGCTGCTGGCGTGCGACACGTTGATCCACTACCGCATCCGCGTGCGCTCGGCCCTGGCCGGCGCCCATTGAGGAGGACACCGACATGGACCAGATCGCACTGCTGATCGCCGCCACGCTGGCTTCGGGCACGCCGCTCGCGTTGGCCGGGCTGGGCTTGCTGATCAACGAGAAGGCGGGGGTGCTGAACCTGGGCGCCGAGGGCATGATGCTCGTCGCCGCCATCGCCGGCTTCGCTGCCGCGTTCACGACCGGCAGCGACACGGCGGCCTTCATCGCCGGGGCGGCGGCCGGCGGCCTGCTGGCCGCGGCCTTCGGCTATCTGGTGATCTGGCTCAACACCAACCAGTACGCCACCGGACTGGCCATCAGCCTGTTCGGCTATGGCTTCTCGGCCTTCGTCGGCGTCGGCTACGTCGGCCAGAAGCTGTCGGAGCGCACGCCCTTCGAGGTGCCGGTGTTGGGCCAGATTCCCTTCATCGGGCCGGCGCTGTTCCGCCACCATCCGATGGTCTACATCGCTATCTTGCTGATCGCTGCGGCGGTGTGGTTCCTGTACCGCAGCCGCGCCGGGCTGGTGCTGCGCGCGGTGGGCGAATCGCCCGAGTCGGCGCACGCGCTGGGCTACAAGGTGCGCTGGATCCGGCTGCTGGCGGTGGTGGCTGGCGGCGCGCTGTGCGGCGTGGCCGGGGCCTTCCTGTCGGTGGTCTATGCGCCGCTGTGGGTCGAGGGGCTGGTGGCAGGCCGCGGCTGGATCGCGCTGGCACTGACCACCTTCGCCACCTGGCGGCCGGTGCGCGTGCTGCTCGGCGCCTATCTCTTCGGCGGCGTGACGATGGCGCAATTCGCGCTGCAGGGCGCCGGCGTCAACTTCTCCAGCCAACTGCTGGCGATGCTGCCGTACATCGCCACCATCGTCGTGCTGGCCATCATCAGCCGCAACCCGACGTGGATCCGCATCAACATGCCGGCCTCGCTGGGGAAGCCCTTCCACCCCGGCACATAATTACCGTTTATTCGGAGCGGACCGTGAAGGCGGCCGCTCGACTTGTTGCTCAGATCGATCACCCACCCCCTAGAGGAGATTCCGTCGATGAATACCTTGTCCAAACGCAGCCTGCTCGGCCTCACCGCCGTGGCCGCGCTGACCGCGCTCGTCGGCTGCGGCAAGAAGGAAGAGCCCGCGCCGCAGGCCGCCGCACCCGCGTCTGCACCGGCCGCTGCCGCCGCACCGGCCGCTGAGCCGCTGAAGGCCGCCTGGGTCTACATCGGCCCGGTCGGTGATGCCGGCTGGACCTTTGCCCACGACCAGGGCCGCAAGGCGGTGGAGGCTGAGTTCGGCGACAAGGTGAAGACCACCTTCGTCGAGAAGGTGCCCGAAAGCGCTGACGCCGAACGCGTCATCCGCGACCTGGCCGCGCAGGGCAACAAGATCATCTTCACTACCAGCTTCGGCTACATGGAGCCCACGCTGAAGGTGGCGGCCGAGTTCCCCGACGTCAAGTTCGAACACGCCACCGGCTACAAGCTGGCACCGAACATGGGCGTGTACGACACCCGCTTCTACCAGGACGCTTACCTGTCGGGCATCATCGCCGGCGCGATGACCAAGAGCAACACGCTGGGCTTCGTCGGCAGCTTCCCGATCCCCGAGGTGCTGCGCAACATCAATGCCTTCACGCTGGGTGCGCAGAGCGTCAACCCGAAGATCAAGACCAAGGTGGTGTGGATCAGCACCTGGTTTGACCCGCCGAAGGAAGCCGAGGCCGCGCAGAGCCTGATCAACGCCGGCGCCGACGTGCTGCTGCAGAACACCGACTCGTCGGCGGTGCTGCAGACGGCCGAGAAGAACGGCAAGTTCGCCTTCGGCTGGGACGCCGACATGAGCGCGGTGGCGCCGAAGGCGCACCTGGCCTCAAACATGGTGTTCTGGGGCCCGTACTACAAGCAGGCCGTCAAGTCGGTGATGGACGGCACCTGGAAGTCCGAGCGCACCATCTGGGGCTACAAGGAAGACGCCAACGGCGTGATCAAGATCAATGACGCCGTGCCCGAGGAGATCAAGAAGAAGGTCGCCGAGGTCAAGGAAGGCTACAAGGCCGGCACGATGGACCCGTTCAAGGGCCCGATCGTCGACAACGAGGGCAAGGAGCGCCTGCCCAAGGACGCGATGCCCGACCAGGCCTGGAAGGACAAGGTCGACTTCTACGTCAAGGGCGTGGACGGCAAGATCCCGGCCGGCAAGTAAGACCGCTCCGGCAAAAGCACGCCGCCGCGCGCCCCTCGGGCCCGGCGGCGTTTTCCATTGCGAAGGACTTCACCATGGCCATCGACTTCGACCGTATCCCGCGCCAGGGCCTGAGCGCGCTGCTGCGCGCCATGCCCAAGGCCGAGCTGCACATCCACATCGAAGGCTCGCTCGAGCCCGAGCTGATCTTCAAGCTGGCACAGCGCAATGGCGTGACGCTGCCCCATGCCAGCGTCGACGCGCTGCGCGCGGCCTATGCCTTCAGCGACCTGCAGAGCTTTCTCGATCTGTACTACGCCGGCGCGGCGGTGCTGCTGAAGGAGCAGGACTTCTTCGACATGGCCTGGGCCTACTTCGAGCGCGCGGCCGCCGACAACGTGGTGCATGCCGAAATCTTCTTCGACCCGCAGACCCACACCGAGCGCGGCGTGCCAATCGAAGCGGTGATCGTCGGCCTGGAACACGCCTGCCGGCGCGCGCATGCCGAGTTCGGCCTCAGCGCGAAGCTGATCCTGTGCTTCCTGCGCCACCTCAGCGAGGAAGCCGCCTTCGCCACGCTGGAGCAGGCGCTGCCCTACCGCCACCACTTCATCGGCGTCGGTCTGGACAGCGGCGAGCGCGGCAACCCGCCGGAGAAGTTCGCGCGGGTGTTCGCGAAGTGCCGCGAGCTGGGCCTGCATGTCGTGGCCCATGCCGGCGAGGAGGGGCCGCCGGCGTACATCGAAAGCGCGCTCGACCTGCTTCAGGTCGAGCGCATCGACCATGGCGTGCGCTGCGTCGAGAGCCCGGCCCTGGTGCAGCGCCTGGCCGCGCTGCGCATGCCGCTGACGGTATGCCCGCTGTCCAATGTCAAGCTGTGCGTGTTCCCGACCCTGGCGCAGCACAACCTGAAGTCACTGCTCGACGCCGGGCTGTGCGCCACGGTGAACAGCGACGACCCGGCCTACTTCGGCGGCTACCTCAACGACAACTTCGTGCAGACCTTCACCGCGCTGACGGCGCTGACGGCACGCGATGCCTGGCAGCTGGCAGCCAACAGCTTCGAGGCCAGCTTCGTCGATGAAGGTCACAAGGCCCAGTGGATGCGGCAACTGGATGAGGTCTTCGCCGCGTCCGCGGACAAGGGCTGAGGCGCAACAGCGGGGCTGCGAACCTCGACGGGTTCCAGTTCCGCGCCGACGGCCGGCGCAGACCTGCGGCATCTCGCGGCTTCAGCAGGGGGCGAATCCGGGGACTGCCGCAGCCGGCGCGCAAACCTTGGCTCGGCCCAGAGGGCTCAGGCCGACACGCAGCGTGGCGCCGTCGCTGCTTTGCAGCAGCGCGCCGCCGCTGCCGCCCGGCTGCGGCTCGATGCGCAGGTCCTGGCCTTCCAGCAGCATGACCCCCGGGTGATCCTTGGCGCGCACTGTCTTGAGCTGGCAACCCTGAGGCACGCGGCAATCGCACCCACTCGCCACGGCCAGTGCGTAGCACCATTGCGCCCCGGTGCTCATGTTCACGTGCAGCGGCTGACCGCGTTGCACGGCCAGCATGCGCAGCTCGGTCAGGTCCATCGCCATCTGCTCCGCAGCGGCCTTGAGGCGGTGCCGCGACATCATGCTGCCGAAGGAGGGCAGGGCCAGTGTCATCAGCACGGCGACGATGGCCAGCGCGACCATCATCTCCAGCAGCGTCAGGCCTCGTGCGGGACGCTGCATCAGCGGTTCCAGCAGCGCGGCGAGGGTGCGATGTCGGCAAGGCCATCGCGCACCTGCAGGCTCAGCACCGTGCAGCCGGCATCGCCAGCCACCAGCGTGTCGGCGCGGGCGATGGCGCGCGCCTCGTAGCGGTCGCCGCCGCCGCGCAGCTCGATGTCGTACAGCCCTTCGCTGCTGCGTCCCGAGGAGCTGCCGCCCAGCGCGCTCAGCTGCGCGGCATACAGACCGTGCTGGGCACGGTGCTTCTCTTGTTCGAACTGCAGCCGCGTGAGCGCTGCCACCGCGTCGGCGCGGCGGCTGCGCTGCAGGTGCGACTGGTACGTCGGCCAGGCGATGCTGGCGAGCACGCCGGCCACGGCCAGCACCACGCACAGTTCGACCAGCGTGAAGCCGTGGGCGTTGCGCGGCACCACGGTCAGCGCAGCGACAGCAGACGCCGCCGCTGTTGCGTGTGGTCGATGTAGCGCTGCAGCGCGCGCTGGGCCTGGCCATCGAGCTCGACGAACTCGCAGCCCAGGCGCACGCCGCTGCCGCCGCCGTGCATCGCGCTGACATGCTGCAGGCGCAGCGTGGCATCGAAGCCGGTGTCGCCGTCGAGTTCGATGCGCACGCCGGCCAGGCGGCTGCCGGGCTGCAGCGTGGGCACGTCGTCGGGCAGCACCAGCGCGCAGCCGCCGACGCTGATGTCCACGATACGCAGGCCCAGCCGCATGTCGGGCATCGACGGGTGGCGCAGCGTGGCCTGCGGCGCACGGCGTTCGAAGGTGCGCACGCGAAAGCTTGCACGGCGCTGGAAACGGTACAGAACGGCAGGCAGCCGGGCGCGCAGCGCGCAGCTGCCGCTGCCATGCACCAGTACCAGGTCGCTCAGGTCGAACTGCAGCTTCACGCTGTCCAGGTAGGCTACCGCGACGGCTTCGTCGTTGTAGGCCAGCTGTTGCATGTGCACGCTGTCGGCATCGGCGCTGAAGCTGATCTGCCGCTGTGCCGGGTCGATCGACCAGAGGTTGCAGACCATGGCCGAGCCCTGAGGTGCACTCAGCGTCACCGGCACACTGCCGTCGCGCAGCTGCTTCAGCAGCCGCAGCACTTCGGTGCTGTCGGCAACACGGAACTCGGCCCAGACATCGGGGCCGCCGTCGGGGCCGAGTGCAGCCGGTCGGGTGTCCTGGAACATGGCCGCTGCGCCGCTGCCGCTCAGTGCAGCGTGGGACTCTTGCCCTGCATCAGGCGGTGCAGGTCGGGCAGCCAGGGTTCGGCCAGGTGCCGCACCTCGGCGTCGTTGACCAGGATGCGCTGCATGATGCGCGATTTGACGCGTGCCTCGTCCTGGCCGAGCGGCACCTCGCGCGCCGCGGCCTTGAGCTGGCTGATCAGCAGCACGCAGGCCCCTTCGAGCTTGACCACCTGGTCCCAGTCGCCCGCGCGCGCGGCGTCCAGCATGTCGGCACTGGCCTTCTCGATCGCCTCGTAGTAGCTCAGGACGGAGGAGTTCATCGTGGAGTCTTGTTCGGGTTGGATCACGGTGTGGGCTCAGGCGGCTTGGTTGGCGTCGGGGGCGATCGAAGCCCAGGCCTCGCGCAGTGGCAGCAGCAGGCGGCGGCACTCCTCGATGCCGGCGCTGTCGTTTTCCAGGTTGGCCCGCACCAGGCGCAGGCTGATGTAGGCATACAGCTCGCCCAGGTCGGCCGCCAGGGCGCCTCCGGCGTTCAGGTCCAGGTTCGCGCGCAGCCCTTCGTCGACGATGCGCGCAGCGCGGCTGATGGCGCGGCACTTGGCTTCGATGGCGCCCTCGCGCAGCGAACCCAGGGCCTGAGCCAGCGCTTCGTCGAAGCCGTCGAAGAGCATCAGCACCAGTTGGTGCGGCGTGGCGGCGGACACGCCGGTGACCACGCCCACCTGGCGGTAGGCGCCGGCGCCGGCGTGGGGCGCATGAACAGAAGCGGTCGCGAACATGGGGTGTTTGTCGGGTTGCGGGCTGCCTTGAATATCGGCCCGGCCCCAGGCGACTTGAGCCATGCGGCGGCTGCCGATGGCACCGGATTGGCAAGGCTTTCGGGCTTGTTTCCCAGGGTGAGGTGCCCGCGTTGCGGGCGTGGGCGCCATGCGGCGGCCCGCCCGGGGCGGCGTGGCCGGCGCGCGCCTTGGCGCGTCAGTTGTTGTTGCTGTTGTTCAGCGCGGCGATCTGCTGATTGACGTAGTTCGACAGGCTGGTCAGCGATGCCATCTGCTTGTCCAGCGCCGTGTACTGCGCGCGCAGACGCTTCTCCACCATGGCCACGCGGTCCTCGAGCAGGTCCTGGCGGTCCTGGTTCAGGTCGATACGCTTGCGCAGCCCTTCGGTACGCGTGCTGATGCTGCCTTCGATGCCCAGCACCTGGTCGGCCATGGCGCGCAGCTGGGTGGCGATGCCGTTGTTGGCCGGGGTCATCAGGTCGCTGTTGGAGAACAGCTTCTTCATCTCGCCCAGGTTGGCCAGGCCGTTGGCCAGCTTGGTCTCGTCGAGCTTGATCGACCCGTCGCTCTGCACGTCGAAGCCTACGTCGGCCAGCCGGCCGAACATCGTCGACGCGCCACTGCTGCTGCCCAGCAGGTTGCGCATCTGCGTACGGATCGACACCGCCGCACTGTCGCCCTGCAGCACGCCCGCGGTCTTGCTGGCCGCGTCGTACTTGGTCTGCTCGGCCACCAGCTTGTTCAGGTCGTTGTAGGCGGTGACGAACCCGTCCAGCGCCTTGCGGATCGATTCCTTGTCGGACTTGGCCTCGACCAGCACCGGTGTGGTCGTCACCTTGCCCAGCGTCAGCGTCATGCCGTCGAGCACGTTCGACAGCGTGTTGCCTTCCGAGGTGATCGGCAGCCCGTTCAGGCTGGCGGCCGCATTGGCCGCAGCCAGCGCCTGGGCCATCGTCAGGATGCCGGCCGACGGGTCGAACGCCAGCGCCGACAGGCCAAGGCCGTCGAAGTTGTTTCCATCGGTATCGGTGACACCGATGCGGAAGCCGTTGGTCTCGCCGGTGGTCGCCGAGCGCAGCACCAGGCGCGCACCGCTGGCATCGGTCAGCACCGAAGCCACGACACCGGAATTGGAGGCATTGATCTTGTCGCGCAGTTGCGCCAGCGATTCGGCCGGCGGCCCTACGCTGATATCCACCGCGGCCGAACCGGCCTTGGGCGCAAAGCTGGTCTGCCCGGCCCCCCAGCTGCCCAGCTCGATGTGCAGCGTGCCTTCTCCGACAAGCGCATCAGCCGAGGCGTACACGCCGGTGGCATTGGACTGCACCGACGCCAGGCGCTGCACTTCGATCGAATAGCTGCCGGGCAGCGTCGTGCTGCTGGTGGTGACCGCCACCGCCGTGGCATCGCTGCTCGACCCGGTCGTCGCGTTCCAGGTGCTGGCGCGGGTCAGCGCCGAGGCCGCGTCGCGCAGCGCCGCCATGCCCGATTGCAGCTTGCCGTAGGTCGACAGCTTGGTCTGCAGCGAACTGGCTTCTGTCTGCAACTTGATCACGGGCGTGCGCTCGGCCGCGATCAGCTGCGTGATCATGCTTTCGATGTCCAGCCCGCTGCCGATGCCGATGGAGGAGATGGTGGCCATGGGTCTTTCCTAGATCGCTATCGGGCTTTCGGCAGGCCGCGGCAAAACTTTAGGCGCCGCGAACGACGAAACCCGCCCCGGGTGCATGACCGGGGCGGGGCCGGGTACGGCCTGGACCTGGCCTCAGCTGCGCAGCAACTGCAGTACCTGCTGCGGCAGCTGGTTGGCCTGCGCCACCATCGCCGTGCCGGCCTGCTGCAGGATTTGCGCTCGGCTCAGATTGGCAGTTTCGGCGGCGAAGTCGGCGTCCATGATGCGCGATCGTGCCGCGGACTGATTCTCGGAGGCGACCTGCAGGTTGCTGATCACCGCCTCGAATCGGTTCTGCGCAGCGCCATAGGTCGCGCGCTCGCTGTTTAGCAGGTCGAGCGCGGCATCGATGTTGCTGAGTGCTGCCGACGCGCTGGCCACCGAGCTGATGGCACTGGTGGCACTGGTCACGGATTGCACCGTGGTGTGATTGTCCAGGCGTGCGGTCGTGACCGTGATGGTTTCGCCCGAATTGGCACCAACCTGGAAGACTTGCGGAGTGCCGGCGTTGGTGGCCAGGATGGCCAAGCCATTGAACCGTGTCGTCGTCAGCGTGCGATCGACCTCGTCGGCCAGGGCCTGGAACTCCTGGTCAAGGCTGGCGCGATCGCTGGTGCCGTTGGTGGCATTGGCCGACTGCACTGCCAGCTCGCGCATGCGCTGCAGCATGTCAGCCACCTTGCCGATCGCGCCTTCGGCGGTCTGCGCCAGCGAGATGGCGTCGTTCGCATTGCGGATCGCGACGTTCATGCCGCGTACCTGGGAGCTCATGCGCTCCGCGATGGCCAAACCGGCGGCGTCGTCCTTGGCGCTGTTGACGCGCAAGCCCGAGGACAGGCGCTGCATCGAGGTGGCCAGCGACGTCTGCGAGGTGTTCAGGTTGCGCTGGGCATTCAGCGACGCGATGTTGGTATTGATCGTTTGCGGCATGTCAGCACACTCCTTCGAGAACCAGATGCTTGCCGGCGTCCGCGCCGGTCGCTTCAGGCCTGTCCATGTGCGGCCTGCATGTCTGCATTTTCGGCAGCGCTGCTTGGTCGAAGCCGCCGAAAAGACGGGCAATGCACTGTCAATACGGTTTCGACTGGATGCAAAAAAGCCGCCCTTGGGCTAGCCGGTGGCTTAACGTGTTGATACCGGCGAGCTGATTCGATAGAGTGCCCTCGTAGACCACCCGGTCTCGAGGGCATTTTTCTTGGCCAAGATTTCTCCTTCAGGCCATAGGGCCCCTGCCCCTCACGAGGGGCTCAACGTCAACTTCTGCAAGAACCCCAAGTGCGCCAACTTCGGGGTGGGCGAGACGCTCCATCGCCTGAAGCGCGCCCCCGGCGTCCCGGCAGAGCTTGGCGACTACTCCCTGGTGGCGTCCGGCCGGGGCAAGCCCCAGCTGAAGTGCGGGCTGTGCGGCGAAATCCTGCCGATGCGGAGCAACCAGGCGCTCCATGAGGAGCTGGCTCGGGTGATGAGCTACCTCCTGTCGCCGGATGAGCCCAGCTGCAGGCACGACACCTGTTCCTTGTTCGGGGTGCCGCTCTCCGGGGCTGCTGGCCAGTACGTCCGGTTCGGCGTGACGCCTGCCGGCACGCCGCGCTACCGGTGCGGCGGCTGCAAGAAGACGTTCTCGGGACGGGGCAAGAGCACCAAGCGCCAGCGGATGGCCCACAAGAACCGGGACGTCTTCTCGCTGCTCATCAACAAGATGCCGCTGCGGCGCATCGCCGCCGTCACCCAGCTGGACCGGCAGACGGTCTACGACAAGATTGGGTTCATCTACCGGCAGTGCCAGGCCTTCGCCGGGGAGAGAGAGCGCCGGCTCCCGGAGATGACGATGCCAAAGCTCTACCTGTCGACCGACCGGCAGACTCTGGCGGTTAACTGGAGCAACCGGCGGGACCGGCGCAACATCACCCTGCAGGCCATCGCTACGGCCGACTTGGCCAGCGGCTTCGTCTTCGGCATGGACCTGAACTTCGACCCGAGCCTGGACCTCGACCGGGTCGACGCCGAGGCCGCCAAGCTGGGTGACCACGCCAAGCCCCAGCCTTACCGGCGCTTCGCCAGGCTGTGGCTCCGGTCGGACTACGACCAGGCGGTCAAGGAGGCAGAGGCGCGCAAGGCGGCCAAGAAGCCGAAGAAGCCCGGCACTTACATGCCCGACCCGCTGGGTGCCGCCATCGCCGACTCCTACGAGGACGCGTCCGTCCGGGACGACATCGAGGAGGTGGCCATGCTGGACAACAACCAGACTCTGCCGACCACAGGGGTGGAGGTTCGGGACCAATACACCGTCTACGCCCACTTCCTGGCCCTTGCCAGTCTCATTGGGCACGCGCCGAAGGTCCGGTGCTACCTGGACCAGGACTCGGGCTTCCGGGCGGCCTTCATGGCCGCCTTCCACGTCCAGGTGAAGGAGCGCCGGGCCGATGCCTGGTTCGTCAAGGTTATGAAGGAGTCGACCATAGACGAGAAGAAGGCTGCCGTGGCGAAGGCCAGGAAGCGGCTGGCGGAGGCGCTGGCGGTTTACGGGGACGAGAAGACGACCCGGCACGACGTCGCCATCCTGCTGGCGATGCAGGAGATGGACCGGATGAAGAGCGTGGGCAAGTGGGACGACCGGTGGCTGACTCACCCGATGCCGACCATGGCCGAGCCCGACAAGCGGGTCTGCTGGCTGACCGACATCGACCCGCCCGAGGAGGACGCCGACAAGCGGGAGGACCAGCTCAAGCGCGCTGCGAGGCTCTACCTGCGCGGGTCACTTCACGCTGTCGACCGGTTCTTCATGCGGGTGAGGCGGAGCTTGACCCTGGCGGAGCGACCTTACGCCTCGGCCAGCTCGGACCGGCGCATGTGGTACGGCTACTCGGCCTACCAGCCGCAGAACCTGGCCATGGTGCTGACCATCTTCAAGGTGGCGCACAACTATTGCCTGGCCGACGATGACGGGAAAACCCCCGCCATGAAGCTGGGGCTGGCCAAGGGGCCGGTCGCGCTGGAGGACATCCTCTACTTCCAGCCCTGACGCCACCCTGTGCGGCGCCCAAAAGAAAAGGCCGCACCCTGGGGATGCGGCCTTCAATCAGGCTGTCTGCCGGCGCCTAGCGGGGCCGGCTCGCCATCAACACGTTAAGCCACCGGCTAGGCCCTTGGGGCGGCTTTGGTGGCGTGGCGAAGGGCTCAGCGCAGCAGTGCCAGCACCTGATTGGGTAGCTGATTGGCCTGGGCCACCATCGCGCTGCCGGCCTGCTGCAGGATCTGAGCTCGGCTCAGGTTGGCGGTTTCGGCGGCGAAGTCCGCGTCCATGATGCGCGATCGTGCCGCGGCCTGGTTCTCCACGGCGATCTGCAGGTTGCTGATCACGGCGTCGAAGCGGCTCTGCGTGGCGCCGTACAGGGCGCGCTGGCTGTTGACCAGGTCGAGCGCGGCATCGATGTTGGTGAGGGCAGTCGAAGCGGCGGCCGCCGTGGTGATAGCACTGGTGGCGCCTGTCACGGCGGTCACCGAGGCATTTGTGTCCAGACGCGTGGTCGCCACCGAAATGATCTCACCGGAGTTGGCTCCAACCTGGAAACCTTGGGTACCGGCGTTGGTGGCCAGGATGGACAGGCCGTTGAACTTTGTCGTCGTCAGCGTGCGGTCGATCTCGTCGGCCAGCGCCTGGAACTCCTGGTCAAGGCTGGCGCGGTCACTGGTGCCGTTGGTGGAGTTGGCCGACTGAACGGCCAGCTCGCGCATGCGTTGCAGCATGTCGCCCACCTTGCCGATTGCACCCTCGGCGGTCTGCGCCAGCGAGATGGCGTCGTTGGAGTTGCGAATGGCGACGTTCATGCCGCGCACCTGGGCGCCCATTCGCTCTGCGATGGCCAAGCCGGCAGCGTCGTCCTTGGCACTGTTGACGCGCAAGCCGGTAGAAAGGCGCTGCATCGAGGTGGCCAGCGACATCTGCGAAGTGTTCAGGTTTCGCTGGGCATTCAGCGAAACGATGTTGGTGTTGATGATCTGGGGCATTGTGGGACTCCTGAAGGGGGACAAGGCGGCGCATGGCGCCGGGATCTCGTCCCAGCGTCGATTGGTCGTCGGGACTTGGCTGCATTTCGTCCGCTGGCCGGAAAAACTTTAGCCCGATATGCGATCGATGGCGTCTGGTGCGTAGAAATGCAGCGCTTTGCGGCCCCAGTTCGGCGGCCTGCAGGGTGCCGGGTTGCGATCAAATCGCAGCCCGCTATGCCCTGCATTTGCCTTTGTGTCATTGCCCGCGACGAAGCGCCGCGCATCGGCCGGTTGCTCGATAGCGTGGCAGGCATGGTGGACGAGACGGTCGTCGCCGACACCGGCTCGCGCGATGACACGGTGGTCATTGCGCGCGCCCATGGCGCACGGGTGATCGAGCTGCCCTGGACCAACGACTTTGCCCAGGCACGCAACGCCTGCCTGGAGGCCGCTTCGGCCGACTGGCATCTGGTGCTTGATGCCGACGAGTGGCTGGTGGCCGGGGGCGAATGGCTGCCGAGCCTGCGTGCGGGTGAGACGGTCGGGAGGTTTGTCGGTCGTATAGAACTGCAGAACCTGGACGAAAACGCGCAAGTCGTCTCGACCGACCGGGTGAGCCGACTGCTGCCCGGCCCGGTGCGCTATGCTGGCCGCGTACATGAGCAGCCGGTGCACCGGCTGGCGCTTCGCGACGTACCGCTGCGGGTGGCGCACGACGGTTACACCCCAGCCGCGATGGTCGCAAAGCGAGGCCGCAACCGCGTGCTGCTCCGCCGTGCCGCCGCCGAGCAGCCGGATGACGCGTATGTCTGTTACCAGCTCGGTAAGGACTGCGCGGTATACGAAGACCATGCAGAGGCGCATCCGGCCTTCGCTCGTGCGGCAGCGCTGACGCGTGGCGTCATGCGTCCGCCTTGGTGGCCCGACCTGGTGCTGCGCTGGCTTTACGTGCTGCAGCAAGAGGGCCGGCTCGAGGAAGCGCTGGCACTGGGCGACGACCAGATGCCTGCGCTCGGTGGCTATCCGGATCTGCACTTTGTGCTCGGCAATGTCTGGCTCGACATTGCCGTGCGCAATCCGGAGCAGGCGAGTGGGGCGCTGCTGCGCGCGCGAGCCTGCTGGGAGCAGGCGCTGCGCATCGGCGAGCGTCCGACGCTGGCCTATGCGGTTGCGGGGCGCGGCAGCGAGGCGCCGCGCCACAACCTGAGTCTGCTGTCCACACTGGATGCCGCCTGAAGCGCATGGAGATGGGCGTACATGGCGCAGCAGTTCGGAGCATTTCGCCCAGGCTGCTCGATCTACAGTTGCTCTGAGGGCCACGCCTGGCCCCTCGGGAATACGGCATGAGGCTCCAGATACAGCGCCAATCCGGCGACCCGCGCGCGTGGTTGCAGCGCGCTCGGGTGCATCTACAGCATGGTCGCTGGCAGGACGCGGCGGCCGACCTTGAGCGCACGGTGTGCACACATATCCGCCTGGCCCCAGCCTGGGCCGCGCTAGCCACGGCGCGCTATCGCATGGGCGACCTGGCCGGCAGTGTTGATGCCGCCCGCCATGCGGTCGAACTCGATCCGAACGACCTGGGTTCAGGTCTGCAGGCAGGTATGGGCCTGCTCAAGCTCAACCGAACCCGCGAGGCGTTGCAGGCATTTGAGCTGTGTGCGCCGCAGGCGAGGGCGTCTGACGCCACCTACCATCTTTATCGCGGCGAGGCTGAACTGGCGCTCGGCCTGCACCGAGAGGCCACCCATAGCTTGCTGCGCGCTGCGGCTCTGGAGCCCTCCAATGCAGACATTTACCTGGCGCTGGGCTATGCCTTGCGTGCCGCCGGCATGCATGCCGAGGCGGCCGAATGCTTTCGCACCGTGGTGGCCCTCAAGCCTGAAAGCGTCATTGGCCACGCCTTTGTCGCCCATGATCACCAGTATTCTGCGCAATGGGGGCCGCTACAGGCCAACATGCAGCGGCTGCTGCAGGCGATCGAGCGCGCCGACGCTGCGTGCCTAGCCGAGTTCACCGCGCCGTTCGTGCTGGTGGGCCTGCCGCACACGCCGCAGCACATGCTGATGGCTGCGCGCGCGAGCGCGCGCGCGAGCGCCGCGGGCGCCACGCCAATGCCGCTGGCGCCGCGCCGGGCCGGCGGCAAGCTGCGCATCGGCTACCTGTCGTCAGATTTCCATCACCACGCCACCAGCATGCTGCTCGTGGAGGTGCTCGAGCAGCGCGATACGGCGGGCTTTGACGTCACGCTGTTCTCGCACGGCCGCGATGACGGCTCGCCGCTGCGCGCGCGCGTCGCGGCAGCGTGCGAGCGCTTTGTCGATCTGCGCGAATGCGGCCTCGCGCAGACGGCGCAGGCGATCCGCGACCAAGACATCGACATCCTGGTGGACCTGAAGGGCTACACCGGCCAGACGCGCATTGGCGCGCTGGCCTGGCGCCCGGCGCCGGTGCAGGCCACCTGGCTCGGCTTTCCGGGCACGACCGGCGCCGACTGGATCGACTACTTTATCGGCGATCCGATCGTCACACCGCTGTCGCACGAGGCCTACTACAGCGAGAAGATTGCGCAGTTGCCAGTGTGCTATCAGCCCAACGATCGCTGTCGCCCCATAGCGGCCGCCGCGGGCAGCCGCGCCGACTGGGGCCTGCCCGAAGGCGCGCTGGTGCTGGCCAGCTTCAACCAGATCTACAAGATCGTGCCGGCCTGGTTCGACCTTTGGGCGCGGCTGCTGCGTGAACTGCCGCAGGCGGTGCTGTGGCAGCTGGCCGGCAGCGATGCAGCGCATGCCAACCTGCGGCACGAACTGGCCGCGCGCGACGTGGACCCGGCGCGCTTGCTGATCGCGCCGCATGTCGCGTCGCACGAGCACCTGGCGCGCGCCGCGCTGGCCGACATCTTCATCGATGCCTTTCCCTGCAACGGGCACACCACAGTCAGCGACGCGCTGTGGGCAGGGCTCCCGGTGGTGACTCGCTGCGGCGACAGCTTTGCGTCGCGGGTGGGCGCGAGTCTGCTGCAAGCGGTGGATCTCGGCGAGTGGGTGGCTGACGACGACGTGGGCTACGTGCAGCGCGTGCTGCGGCTGGGGCGCGACGCCGCGCAGCGCGAACAGGTGCGCGCACGCCTGGCACGCGCACGCATGGACGCACCGCTGTTCGACAGCGGGCGTTTCGCGCGCGACCTTGAGGCGCTGTACTCGAGGATGTGGGTGCGCCACGATGCGGGATTGCCGCCGCAGCACCTGACGGTGGAGGCCCGCGCATGAGGGCGGTGATCCTTGCCGGAGGCCTGGGCACGCTCTTGGCCAAGGCGACCACGGCGAAGCCGATGGTGGCGATCGGCCGCAAGCCACTGCTTTGCCAAACCTTGAGAAGCTATTTGCAGCACGGTATCGGCCCGCGGGCTGCCGTCGCAGCCGCTGGCCGCACTGCCGGCCGGAGGCCGATGAGCAAAGTCTGCATTTCAACGCGCGACGATTTCGAATGGAGAGGAAAGCGCCATGCAACGACCTGATGTCCACCTGTGCATTGTCCAGCCCTTGGGCTACGTGCATTCGCTCGGCTTCCTTGACCAGGCGCGCTTCTTCAGGCACCAGTTCAGGCGCATGGGTGCCGAGGTCACACTGGCGAAGAACCGCCTGCGACACGACGCCATCAACTTCGTCTTTGGCGCGCATCTGCAGTTTGATCCGATGCTGCGCTCGCGCTACAGCTGCGTCTTCGTCAACCTGGAACAGCTTGGTTCAGGCGGTGCGAGCGTCGCGCCGTCCTACCTGCAGTTGCTGTCCGGGTCGGCCGTGGTCGACTACGACCGGGACAACGTGGCGGCCTACACCGCACATGCAGACGACGTGCCGTTGATCTCATTCGCCCACGCACCCTACCTGACGCCGACGCTGGAGCCGATCGAGCACCGGCCGATCGACCTGCTGTTCCTGGGCAGCATGAACGAGCGCCGCCGCCGGCTGATCGACGCAGTAGAGGCTGGTGGCTGCGCGGTCAGCGTGCTCGACGCGGCGGTGTACGGCACAGAGCGCGACGACCTGGTGCGCCAGGCCAAGGCTGTGTTCAATTGCCACTTCTACGACGCGGCGCGTTTCGAACAGGCGCGCGCTTTTCAATGCCTGTCGCTGGGCACGCCGGTGATCAGCGAGCGCATGCCCAGCACGCAGCCGCCTGCGCAGTTCGAAGAAAGTGTGTTCTGGACACCAGCGGAGCAACTGACCGAGTTCTTCGCCCGGCGCTTTATGGCGCCGGGCTTCGCCGAGGAAGCCCGAGCCAAGCTCGAAGCCTTTCGCACGCACGACGTGATCGAACCCTATGCCGACCTGCTGGCTTTCGCCGAGGCCTACCGCAAAGTGCAGAAGCAGCGCTTGAACCCCGGACCGTGGCGGCCGACGCAGCTGCATATCGGCTCAGGCAAGGACTACAAGCCCGGCTGGTTCAACGTTGACATTCTCGAAGCTGCGGAGCCCGACGCGGTGCTCGACCTGGGACGCTCGCAACAGTGGCCACTGGCGCTACACAGCGCGTCGGTTGGCGAGGTGGAGCTGCATCGCGGCAGCCTGCAGACGGTCTATGCGAACAACGTGCTTGAACATGTTCCCGACCTGCCGCAGCTGATGACAAACTGCCTGGACCTGTTGCGCGAGGGGGGCGAGATGATCGTCGAGGTGCCGCATGAGCGCGCGCCGACCGCTTGGCAGGATCCGACCCACCTGCGCGCGCTGAACAGCCGCTCGTGGATTTACTACAGCGACTGGTTCTGGTACCTGGGCTGGTTCGAGTGGCGCTTCCATATCGCTCAGCTGGTCTATCTAGACGCAGCGTTGCAGCCTTGCGCAGAGGTGGCGGCGCACTTCATGCGCGTGACCCTGGTCAAGGTCGCGACCACGGTGGCCGAGCGCATGACCGCGCGCACGATGCAGGCCGGTTTCGGCGGATTGCCTGACGACCTGGAGTTCGACGCCGCCGACGAGCCAGCTTGCGCGCCCACCCCACGAATCAAGGAACCCGCATGAACCACACTGCGCAACTTGCCCATCTTTATCTCGATCTGATGGAGCGCGTGCTGCTGGGCGTTATCTACGAAGACCCGCCGATCGACCAGTGGTCGGGCGGCGTATTCGACGCCGAGCGGCGCGCCAAAGGCCGCGACTGGCCGGCCAAGGCACACACCATGATCGGCTTCGAACGGCTGCGCAACCTGCGCGAGCTGATGAGCCACGCGATCGGCGACGGCATCCCAGGCGACTTCGTGGAGACCGGCGTGTGGCGTGGCGGTGCGTGCATCTACATGCGCGCGGTGCTGAAGGTCTTCGGCATCGTCGATCGCAACGTCTGGGTGGCGGACTCCTTTGCCGGCCTGCCGCGGCCTGACGTCGAGCGTTATCCCGCGCAGGACCTGGGCGACCTGCACCACACCTACGACGCGCTCGCCGTGTCGCTGGAGTCGGTGCAGGACAACTTCAGGAAGTACGACCTGCTCGACGCGCAGGTCAAGTTCCTGAAGGGTTGGTTCAAGGACACCTTGCCGGCCGCGCCGATCGAGCGCATCGCCGTGCTGCGGCTCGACGGCGACATGTATGCATCGACGATGGACGCGCTGATGGCGCTCGGCCACAAGGTGAGCCCAGGAGGCTTTGTCGTCGTTGATGACTTCGGGGCCGTCGAAGGCTGCCGCATGGCGGTGACCGACTACCGGCGCGCGCGGGGCATCGTTGAACCGTTGCACGACATCGACGGCATAGGCGTCTATTGGCGCGTGCCCGTACGGCAGTTGCAGCCGGCGCCGCAGCCCTGCGCCGCCTGACTCGCAACCCCCTCCGGCACGGCGGGTGTAGGAAGTTCCCTGACAAGGCACTTGGAAGATCGGGGACTCAAGCCACGGAACTGACCTGATGGGACAGGCCAGTTCTCGAAACTACAGTGCGTTCACGCCTTCAGCGAAACGCCAGCCCACCATCACCGAGGAGCCTTCCCATGACCGCCGACCAGATCCTTGCCGAAATCCGCGAAGCCAACCTGTCCTACCTGATGCTGGCGCAAAGCCTGATCCGCGTGGACACCGAACAGGCCCTGTACCGGCTGGGCATCAGCGAGGACACCGCCCGCCTGATCGGCGCACTGACGCCGGCGCAGATGATGAAGATCGCCGCCAGCAACACGCTGCTGTGCCGCTTCCGCATGGACGACGACATCGTCTGGAACCTGCTCACCAGCCACGGCAAGGCCGCGGCCAACGAAAGCGTCAACCGCCTGCATGCGTCGATCCTGCTGGCCGGCCGGCACCAAGAGGCGGCCTGAACATGGCTCGCAACAAGAGCATCCTCACCGAAGCGCGGCAGATCGAGCGCGCGGTCACCCTGATCCAGCTGGGCGCTCGCCTGCAGGTGCTGGAGTCCGAGACCGACCTGAGCTACGAGCGGCTGCTGCGCCTGTACAAGGAGGTGGCGGGCAAGAGCCCGAGCAAGGGCCAGCTGCCGTTTTCGACCGACTGGTTCATGACCTGGCAGCCCAACATCCATGCCAGCCTGTTCCTGAACATCCACGAATACCTGAACAAGGTGTCCGAGCTGGACGAGATCGACGTCGTCATCAAGGCCTACCAGCTGTACCTGGAACAGACGCAGTCGCAGGCGCTGGAGCCGCTGCTCAGCGTGACGCGCGCCTGGCGGCTGGTGAAGTTCGTCGACAACGGCATGCTGACGCTGACCAAGTGCAGCTGCTGCGGCGGCCATTTCGTCACGCATCCCTACGAAATCGCCAAGCACTATGTGTGCGGCATGTGCAACCCGCCCGCCCGCGCGGGCAAGGGCAAGCTGGCCGGGGCGCTGCAGATTCCGTCGGCGCCGGCCCGCGCCGCCACCGACCAGGTCGTACATGCGCATTGATTCACGCCATGGGCCTTCAGACGGGGACTGACCCTGCCGAAATCCATGACAGCACGTGATCGTTCTTTCCTGTCTCCTCCTGGCACAGACCTCTGTGCTTTCAGCGGGTCCCTCGGGACCCGCTTTTTTCTGGGGCCTGCGCCGTTCAAGCCGGCCGCGATGCGGCCGAAATCCCGGCAGTCCGGCCACCGCCATTGAGCAGGGTGCACGGGCCTGAAGTCTTGAAACTCATCCCCTTCTCAGCCGA
Organism: uncultured Pseudomonadota bacterium; assembly: GCA_963758955.1. GTDB lineage: Bacteria > Pseudomonadota > Gammaproteobacteria > Burkholderiales > Burkholderiaceae_C > Rubrivivax. The sequence continues at coordinate 857,916 of CAVWXO010000021.1, read as the reverse complement.
ACACCTGCGCATGGAAGCGCAGCTGCCCTTTGGCGTGCGCGACGCGGGCGGGCGGCTGCTGCTGTCGGCGGGCCAGTCGATCGCCAGTGCCGAGCAGCTGAACAACCTGCGCGCACAACCGCTGTTTGCCGACGAGGACGAGTCCAACGAATGGCGGCGCAAGCTCGGCGCCACCGTCGGCGCGATGATGCGCCAGAACGCGCCGCTGAAGACCATCGCCGAGGCGCGCCCGCAGGACGGCGGCCGCGAAAGCCTGGCCAGCGCCGACGTGACGGTGCCCGACCAGTGGGAGAGCCTGAGCGTGCTGCTCGACGTGGCGCTGCGCGAGGCGCGGCCCAGCCGCGAATTCATCGCCCGCATTCGCCAGGTTCATGACCGCGCCAGCAAGCTCGGCCAGCGTCAGGTGGACACCTCGCTGTACCACCTGATCCATGCCGCCGGGCACACCACCGAGAAGTACAGCAGCCACCACGCACTGCTGGTCATGCTGGTGTGCGAGCAGGCGGCCAAGGTGCTGGGCTGGGCGCCGGACGCGGTGCACAGCCTGGCCTGTGCGGCGCTGAGCATGAACGTGGCTATGGCCACGCTGCAGGACCACCTGGCTGCCAGTGACACGCCGATCACCGCGGCCATGCGCCAGCAGATCCAGGCCCACCCCAAGCAGGGCGCGCAGCTGCTGCGCGAGGCCGGTCTTGACGATGCGCTGTGGATCGAAGCCGTGCGGCTGCACCATGACCATGGCGACGGCCAGACGCCCCTGGCCGAGTTGCCGCAGGAGCGCCAGTTGGCGCGCCTGCTGCGCCGTGCCGACATCTTCACCGCCAAGATCAGCCGCCGGCGCACACGTGCGCCGATGTCGCCGGTGCAGGCTGCGCGCGAAGCCTGCCTGGGCGCTGGCGGCGTGCCGGACGAGATCGGCGGCGCGCTGCTGCGCGCCACCGGCCTGTACCCACCAGGCAGCTTCGTCGAGCTGGCCAATGGCGAACGCGGCATCGTCGTCGCCCGCGGTCGGCGCGCCAACTTGCCTTGGGTGGCCAGCCTGGTGGCCCCGACAGGGCTGGCGCTGGGCGAACCCGCGTTGCGTGACACCATCGAATCGCGCTTCGCGGTGCGCTCGGCCGTGCCCAGCGCACAGGTGAAGGTGCGGCCGGACCACACGCGCATCCTGTCGCTGCGCTGACGGTGCCGAGCCCCGGCGGCGGACCGGCTGCGGGCCTGATCTTCAGACTCGTCCGCTGCGGCTCGGTGCGGGCAACGGCCATGTGCATGACAACGGCCTGGGCCCGCGCCACGCATCGAGCGTGACGGCCGGTGACAAGACGGGCAATCGACAGCTTACCGCGCGTTCGCACGGTTGCAAACGCTCACGCATTGCAACCCCGTACTGACAGGTCCACCGTTCAAGCGGGAGAGTGGGAGCCAATCATTGTCAATGGGTAGCTCGCTCGTTCGTCCTTCACGTGGCGAGTGTCGCCGGGGTTCCCGGCCAGTCCGGAGCGCAGCGATGGATTCGTTCGATCTTCGTCCACCACGCCGACCGGAAATCCCCGGCGATCCGGCTGTACTGGGCCGGCCGTGGCTTCGGTTTGACCGTCCATCTCCTTTCTCGACGGCGCAGCGGTGGTCCCTGCGACATCGATCGACCATTGCGCTGAGCCTGGTCGGCCTGCTGGCAAGCGCCTGTGGCGGTGGCGGTGGCGCCGAATCTGAGGTTGAGGCGACATCCAGTGAAAGCAGCGTCGCGCTGTCGGCCACAGCGGGCGAGGCCCCAGCGGCACCGACGCCGACAGCGTCGCCTGTTCCAGCACCTGCAGCTCCAACGGCCCCGGCCCCGGCCCCGGCACCGGCCACGGCACCGGCACCGGCGGTCACGACCGGCACAGCTACGCTCAGCTGGAGTGCGCCCAGCGGCGGCACCGCAACCGGATACCGGGTGTACTACGGGACCGTCTCCGGTTCGTATCTGCAGGCCCTGGGCAAGGGGCTCAGCGCCGCCAATGCCACGACGCATGTGGTGACGGGTCTGCCAAGAGGCTACATGTACTACTTTGCGGTCACGTCGGTCGGCGCCAATGGCGAGGAGAGCGCCTTCTCGAACGAGGCGTCGATGCACGTCCAGTAGCCTCGGGTTCCGCTCCCCGCTCGCGCGACAGTCGGGGTCGGATCTCGCTCGTTGCCAGGTTCTCAAACCCGCGCCGAGGCGGATCGCTGCCTTCGACCTTGGCGCCTCGCAGGTGTACGGCTCGGTGCGGGCCTGGACGACCGGGCAAGGCATGACCACGGGGCCCTATGACACGCAGCTCGCAATCCCTGCGCATCCCCAGGACGGTGTGTGGCCGAGCAAAGGCCGGAAACTGCTGTTCTTCCGCAATCTGGCCCACCCATGGGCCGGCCACACTGGCCGCTTTAGGCACGCCCGCCATCGTCATGCCCAGTCTGCCAGTGCCGTTCACGCCTGCACGGCTCCATCTCGCGCTGAGCCGCAGCCTGCCCTGGCCGCTGCCGGCGCTGGCCGCCTGGGCGCTGGCCTGGCTGCTGTTCCGCGCGCTGGTCTCTCTCGGCGCGACGCCGTGGCTGGGACTGCTGGCCGGCACGGCCGTCGGCCTGGGTCTCAGCCTGCGCGCGCGCAGCCGGCTGCGCGCTCTGGTGGTGGCGGGGGGCTTCCCGGCGTCGTTGCTGGTCAGCGGAGCCGCCGGCATGCTGCCGGCCTGGGCCTGGCTGCTGCCGCTGGCGCTGCTGCTGCTGCTGTACCCGCGCCATGCGTGGCGCGATGCGCCGCTGTTCCCTACACCGGCCGGCGCGCTGGACGGCCTGGCCCTGGCGTTGCCGCTGGCACCGGGAGCGCGCGTGCTCGATGCCGGTTGCGGCCTGGGCCACGGCCTGCGTGCGCTGCGCCGCGCCTACCCGCGCGCCCGGCTGGAGGGCGTGGAATGGAGCTGGCCGCTGGCGCTGGTCGCCCGCAGTGTCTGCCCGCAGGCTTCGGTGCGTCGCGGCGACCTGTGGTCCGGCAGCTGGGCCGGCTATGACCTGGTGTACCTGTTCCAGCGCCCCGAAAGCATGCCGCGGGCGCTGGACAAGGCGCGCTGCGAGATGCGTCGCGGCGCCTGGCTGGTGAGCCTGGAGTTCGAGGCCGCCGGCTGGCAGGCGCAGGGCCGGCTGCGCTGCCCCGACGGCCGGCCGCTGTGGCTGTACCGGCTGCCGCTGTGCCGCGCGGCCGACGCTGCCTCAAGTGGCGACGCAGCGGGCCGATAAACAGGGCTCAGACCCGCCCGCCAGACCTCCTGGAGCGGGCCACAGCCCGCAGACGCCTACCAAGCGCCCTCCCACATGTTCGTCATCATTGGCTGGATCGTTGCGCTGGCCGCCGTGTTCGGCGTGTTCATCGCCCACGGCGGCAACATCGCCGTGGTGCTGCATGCGCTGCCCTTCGAAATGGCCGCCATCGGCGGCGCGGCGCTGGGCGCCTTCATCGCCAACAACCAGCCCAAGGTGCTGAAGGCCACGGCCAGGGGCCTGGGCCAGTGCTTCAAGGGCAGCAAGTACACCAAGGCGCGCTACATGGAGCTGATGGCGCTGATGTACGACATCCTGCAGAAGGCACGCAAGGAAGGCCTGATGTCGATCGAGAAGGACGTCGAGGACCCGCACAGCTCGCCGCTGTTCCAGAAGTACCCGGCGGTGGGCAACGACCACCATGTGTCGGAGTTCATCACCGACTACCTGCGCATGATGGTCTCGGGCAACCTCAACTCGCACGAGATCGAGAGCCTGATGGACAGCGAGATCGACACCCATCACCACGAGGCCCATTCGGCCGTGGCCGCGCTGCAGCGCCTGGCCGGCGCGCTGCCGGCCTTCGGCATCGTGGCGGCGGTGCTGGGCGTGGTCAACACCATGGGCTCGGTCGGCCAGCCGCCGGCGGTGCTGGGCGGCATGATCGGCTCGGCCTTGGTCGGCACCTTCCTGGGCATCCTGCTGGCCTACGCCTTCGCCGAGCCGCTGGCTGGTCTGCTGGAACAGAAGGTGGACGAAGCCGGCAAGGAACTGCAGTGCATCAAGACCACGCTGCTGGCCTCGATGCAGGGGTACGCGCCGCAGGTGGCGGTGGAGTTCGGCCGCAAGGTGCTCTATTCAACCGAGCGCCCGACCTTCGCCGAGCTCGAGAACCACGTCAAAGGCAAGAAATGATCGGGGGCTGACATGGCGGGCGACGCGAAAAAGCTGCAGCCGATCATCATCAAGCGCGTCAAGAAGGGCGGCCATGGCCACCATGGCGGCGCGTGGAAGATCGCCTATGCCGACTTCGTGACGGCGATGATGGCCTTCTTCCTGCTGATGTGGCTGCTGGGCAGCACCACCGAAGGCGACAAGAAGGGCATTGCCGACTACTTCCAGAGCCCGCTGAAGATCGCGCTGCTGGCCAGCGGCTCCGGCGCCGGCGATGCATCGCACGTGGTCAAGGGTGGCGGCGAGGACATGACGCGCAGCACCGGCCAGGTCAAGCGCGGCGACATCGATTCCAAGCGCAAGACCGTCAACCTGCAGGCACTGAAGGCCGAGCAGGTGCGCGCCGAGATCGCCCGTCTGGAGCAACTGAAGCAGAAGGTCGAGCAGAAGATCGCCGAGAACCCCAAGCTCGCGGCCATGAAATCGCAGATCCGCCTGGACATGACGGCGGACGGCCTGCGCATCCAGATCGTCGATGAGAACCAGCGCCCGATGTTCGCCAGCGGCAGCGCGGTGGTGCAGCCCTACATGCGCGAGCTGCTGCGCGAGATCGGTACGGTACTGGCCGAGGTGCCGAACCGGCTGACGCTGGAAGGCCACACCGATGCCGCGCCCTTCGTCGGCGGCGGCCTGGGCTACGGCAACTGGGAGCTGTCGGCCGATCGGGCCAACGCGTCGCGCCGCGAGCTGATGTCCGGCGGCCTGCCCGAGGACCGCATGCTGCGCGTGCAGGGGCTGGCGGCCAGCCTGCCCTTCGACGCGAAGGACCCGCAGAGCGCGGCCAACCGGCGCATCAGCATCATCGTGATGAACCGTGAGGCCGAGGACCGCATCTTCCGCGGCGGCAGCGAGGCGGTGGAGCCGCAGGCCGTTGACGAGCCCAGCGGCACGGGGTGGCTGCCGAACCTGCCGCGCTGAGGCCGGCACCCGTGTAACAGCGCATCGGCGCAAGGCGGAACATCGGCCGCTTTCCCCCGCTTATCGCGCTCAAGTTTCCAGCCCCGCCGGGCACCATGGCAAGGCACGCGATGGATCGCGCACCGAAATCATGGCCGACGCCCAGGACCGCAGACTCCCAGCCACCGACAGAAAGATCCGCAAGGCGCGCGCCGAGGGGCAGGTGGCGCGTTCGCGCGACCTGTCGCACTTTGCCGCCATTGGCACGGCGGCGGCGCTGATGGTGGCGGCTGCACCGCAGGCCATGGCCTGGCTGAAGACCGCACTGGCGTCGGGCCTGCGCTTCGACGCCAAGGCCCTGGCCGAAGCCGACGTGATGCAGCAGCGGCTGGCGCTGGTCAGCCTGCCGGCGCTGTGGATGGTGCTGGGCATCGGGCTGGCGATGCTGGCGGTGGCGCTGCTGGCCGGCGTGCTCAGCGGCGGCTGGAACTTCAGCCTCAAGGCCCTGCAACCCAAGTTCGAGAAGATCGACCCCTTCGCCGGGCTGGGCCGCATGTTCTCCGGCCAGCAGCTGATCAACACGCTGAAGAGCTGCCTGCTGGCGCTGATCCTGGGCACCATCGGCGCGCTGTATCTGAAGCACAACCTGCCGCGCTTTGCCGAAGCCATCGCCATGCCGCTGCCGGCGGCGATGTCGCATGCCGGCAGCGTGGTGCTCGGCGGCTTGCTGCTGCTGGTGCTGGCGCTGGCGCTGTTTGCCGTGGTCGACGTGCCGCTGCAGCGCCACCAGCTGTCGCAGACGCTGAAGATGAGCGTGCAGGAAATGAAGCAGGAGCAGCGCGAGGTCGAAGGCAATGCCGAGGTCAAGTCGCGGCTGCGGTCGCGCATGCGCGAGCTGGCCAACCGGCGCATGCTGGCCGCCGTGCCCGGCGCCGACCTGGTGGTGATGAACCCGAGTCACTTCGCGGTGGCGCTGAAGTACCAGGAAGGGCTGATGAGCGCGCCCAAGGTGGTGGCCAAGGGCATGGACCTGATGGCGCTGCGCATCCGCGATGCGGCGCAGGGCGCCAAGGTGCCGGTATTGCAGGCGCCGCCACTGGCGCGCGCGCTGTACGCCCATGCCGATCTCGACAAGTCGGTGCCCGCCGCGCTGTTCTCCGCGGTGGCCCAGGTGCTGGCGCATGTGTACCAGTTGCGCGCGCACCTGCAGGGCCGCGGCGCGCCGCCGCCGCCGCTGCCTACTCTGTTGGTGCCGCCGGAGCTCGACCCGCTGCATGACCTGCCCGGGGCCGCCGCATGAACGCGCTGATCCTGCAACTGCAGGGCCTGCTCGGCCCGCGCGCCGCGGTGTTCAAGTCGCTGGGCGTGCCGGCCTTCGTCATCCTGGTGCTGGCGATGATGGTGCTGCCGCTGCCGGCCTTCGCGCTGGACCTGCTGTTCACCTTCAACATCGCGATGGCGCTGATGGTGGTGATGATCTCGGCGCACATGGTCAAGCCGCTGGACTTCGCGGCCTTCCCCAGCGTGCTGCTGATCACCACGCTGATGCGGCTGAGCCTGAACGTGGCTTCCACCCGCGTGGTGCTGGTCGACGGCCACACCGGCCCGGCTGCGGCCGGCAAGGTGATCGAGTCCTTCGGCCACTTCCTGATCGGCGGCAACTTCGCGGTCGGCCTGATCGTCTTCGCCATCCTGGTGGTCATCAACTTCATCGTCGTCACCAAGGGCGCCGAGCGCATTGCCGAGGTCGGCGCGCGCTTCACGCTGGACGCGATGCCGGGCAAGCAGATGGCCATCGACGCCGAGCTCAACGCCGGCATGATCGACGAGAAGGAAGCCCGCCGCCGTCGCGCCGAGGTGGCCGAGGAAGCGGACTTCTTCGGCAGCATGGACGGTGCCAGCAAGTTCGTGCGCGGCGACGCCGTGGCCGGCATGCTGATCCTGTTCATCAACATCGCCGGCGGCTTCGTCATCGGTGTGGCGCAGCACGATCTGTCGGCTCAGCAGGCGGCCAGCAGCTACATCCTGCTGGCGGTGGGCGACGCGCTGGTGGCGCAGGTGCCGGCGCTGCTGATCTCGGTGGCCGCGGCGATGGTGGTGTCGCGTGTCGGCAAGGAACACGCCATCGGCGCGCAGATCGGCAAGCAGCTGTTCGACTCGCCCAAGGCGCTGGTCATCACCGCCGGCATCGTCGGTGCGCTGGGCATGGTGCCGGGCATGCCGCACTTCGTGTTCATCCTCATCGCCAGCGGCATCGGCTCGCTGGCCTGGTGGGTGCGCCGGCGCCAGCAGGGCGAGCAGGCGGCTGCCGCCCGGCCCAAGGAGCCGGACGTGGTGCCGCCCAATGCCGAGGCCAGCTGGGACGACCTGGTGCCGGTGGACACGCTGGGGCTGGAGGTCGGCTACCGCCTCATCTCTCTGGTCGACAAGGCGCGTTCCGGCGACCTGCTGGGCCGCATCAAGGGCGTGCGCAAGAAATTCGCGCAGGACGTCGGCTTCCTGCCGCCGGCCGTGCACATCCGCGACAACCTGGAACTCAAGCCCAGCGTGTACCGCGTCACGCTGCGCGGCGCGGTGGTGGGCGAGGGCGAGGCCTTCCCCGGCCTGTGGATGGCCATCAATCCGGGCGGCGCCACCCAGGCGCTGCCCGGCACCAAGACCACCGACCCGGCCTTCGGGTTGCCCGCAGTGTGGATCGAGGAACGGCACCGCGAAATGGCCCAGATGGCCGGGTTTACGGTGGTTGATTGCGCGACCGTCGTGGCCACCCACCTTTCACACTTGATGCAGGTGAATGCCGCACGTCTGCTGGGCCGCCTGGAAGCCCAGGCCCTGATCGACCATGTCACCAAGCTCGCCCCCAAACTGATGGAAGACGTGGTTCCCAAGATGGTCGGCATTGCCACCGTGCAGAAGGTCCTGCAGCTGCTGCTGGAAGAGGGCGTGCACATCCGCGACATGCGCTCCATCGTCGAGTGCCTGGCCGAACACGCTGCCACCACCACCGATGCCGCCGAACTGGCGCGCCGCATCCGCGTGCACCTGGCGCCGGCGATCGTGCAGCAGATCTACGGCCCGGTGAAGGAGCTGGACGTGATTGCGCTCGACCCCGAACTGGAGCGGCTGGTCACGCAGGCACTGAACTCGCCGCATGGCGCCGCGCTCGACCCCGGCGTGGCCGAGACGCTGACCCGCCACGCCGCGCAGACCGCACGCTCGCAGGAAGACCTGGGCGTGCCTGCCTGCCTGCTGGTGCCCGACCTGATCCGCGCACCGATCGCCCGGCTGCTCAAGCGCGCCGCGCCGCGACTGAAGGTGCTTTCGCACAGTGAAATACCCGAAACCCACTCGATCCGCATCGGCTCGGTGATTGGAGCTAGCTCATGAACGTCAAGCGCTTCAGCGCGCGCACCTCGCGCGACGCCCTGCAACTGGTGCGCCAGGCTTTCGGCGAGGACGCCGTCGTGTTGTCCACGCGACCCTGTCCCGAAGGCGTCGAGGTCATGGCCATGGCACCGGACAGCGTGCAGCACATCGAGCGCGTGGCCGCCGAGTCCACGGCCAGTGTGCCGGCCGCAGCGTCGCCGCAAGGCCGTGCCCGTGCGGAGCCCGTGCCGCCTGTCGCCGCGGCCGAGACGACGGTGGAGCAGGACGTGGCCCAACTGTCGATGAGCACGCTGTCCTTCCAGGACTATGTGCGCGAACGCATGCTGCGTCGCCGTCGCGCCGAACAGCAGGCGCAGGAGCAGACGCAGGCCGACGCCGCCCAAGCCGAAGCCCGCGCCGCCGAACTGCAAACCCGCCCGGTGCCGCCGGCCAGCAACCTGCTGCGCGTGCGCGCCAGCGCCGGTCGCGCCGAGGCTGCGCGCACCACGATCCCCACGCCGGCGCTGCAGGACGCGGTCGCCGACGCCGCCGTGCCCGCTGCACCGCGCGCGGCCGCGGCGCAGACCGACAGTGCAGAGGTGCTGAACGAGCTGCGTTCGATGAAGGGCCTGATCGAGGACCGCTTCGGCGCGCTGGCCTTCATGGAGCGTATGCAGCGCCAGCCGCGCCAGGCGCAGATGACCCAACGGCTGCTGGACCAGGGCTTCTCTCCGGCGCTGATCCGCAAGCTGGCCGACAGCCTGCCCAACGACTGCGACGAAGCCACCTGGGCCGCCAACGTGCTGGAGCGCAACCTGCTCAGCGGCGAAAGCGAAACGGCGCTGGAAGACAGCGGCGGCGTGTACGCCCTGGTCGGCGCCACCGGCGTGGGCAAGACCACCAGCACCGCCAAGCTGGCGGCGGCCTTTGCCACGCGCCATGGGGCCTCGAACCTCGGGCTGATCACGCTGGATGCCTATCGCGTGGCCGCACACGAACAGCTGCGTGCCTATGGCCGCATCCTCGGCGTGCCGGTGCATACCGCGCACGACCGCGCCTCGCTCGACGACCTGCTGGAATTGCTGGCCGGCAAGAAGATGGTGCTGATCGACACCGCCGGCATGGCGCAACGCGATGCGCGCACCCGTGAACTGCTGGACATGCTGTCGCACCGCAGCGTCAACCGCCTGCTGGTCGTGAATGCCGCGGCGCAGGGCGAGACCATCGAGGACGTGCTCCATGCCTACCGCGCGGCCAGCTGCCGCGGCGTGATCCTGTCCAAGGTGGACGAGGCGGTGAAGCTCGGCCCGGCGCTGGACGCGATGATCCGCCACAAGCTCAAGGTGCTGGCGGTGGCCAATGGCCAGCGCGTGCCCGAGGACTGGCACCGCCTGTCGGCTCATGCGCTGGTGCAGCAGGCGCTGCGCAATGCGCCGGCCACGGCCTGGCGCATGGATGCCGCCGACGTCAACCTGATCTTTGCCGGGCTGCGCGCCGCCACGGCCGCCGCGGCCCACGCCTGACGCCCCGAACCCGAGCTGCACGACGCTCATGCACGACTTCTACCTTCCCACCACCGCCTCGCCCACCGACCAGGCGCAGGGCCTGCGCCGCCTGTTCGCCGGCACGCAGCCGCAACACCTGGCGCTGGTGGCCAATCCGCACGTGGCCTTCTCCAGCGTGATGCTGGAGCGGCTGACCACGGTGCTCGGCGCAATGGGCCTGAACACGCTGGTGGTCGACGCGGCCGACAGCTCGCCGGCACCGCAGGAGCTGGCGGCGCTGGACCTGCGCGCGTGCATCGAGCCGCTGTCGGCGCAGGTGTCGTACCTGGCGGCACGCGGCCTGCCGCTGCGCCATGTGGACACGCGCGGCTCGTCGGCGCATTTCCTCGACCGGCTGCAGGCGGCTGCTCCGCAGGCCCGCGTGGTGCTGGTCCATGCCGGCGCGCCCGACCTCGCCCGGCTGTTCGGCCGGCGGGCGTTGCGCCCGGTGCTGCTGGCCGCCGACCAGCCCGACAGCCTGACCCATGCCTATGCAGCGATGAAGCTGCTGGTCATGCGCTGCGCGATGATGAGCTACGACCTGCTGCTGGCCGCGCCGCCGGCCCATCGCCGTGTACCGGCGATCGCCCAGCGCCTGGCCAGCTGCGCCGACAGCTTTCTCGGCGCGGCGTTGCACGACTGGGTGGCCATCGACCCGGCCTGCGACGTGCGCGACGACCCCGGCGAAGCCTTGCACGCCCTGGTGGCGGCGCAGCTGCAGCCGCAGGCCGAGAGCCTGGACGTGGCCGAGCCCGACGCGGCTGCCTGGCGCATGCCGGCAGCGGCCGCGCCGCGCGCGATGAACCTGAACTGAAACCAAGACCTGCGACGGAGCAAGCTGAACCATGTACACCGCCAAGGGGCGTCTGGACGCCAACGCGATGATCAAGCAGTACAGCCCGCTCGTACGGCGGCTGGCCCACCAGATGATCGCCAAGCTGCCGGCCAACGTCGAGCTGGACGACCTGATCCAGGTGGGCATGATCGGCCTGTCGGACGCGCTCAGCCGCTTCGACTCGGCGCAGGGCGTGCAGTTCGAGACCTTCGCCACGCAGCGCATCCGCGGCGCCATGCTCGACGAGCTGCGCGGCAACGACTGGATGAGCCGCGGCGACCGGCGCCACCAGCGCAGCATCGAAGCCGCCGTGCGTGCGCTGGAGCAGCGCCACGGCCGCGCGCCCAGCGAGGGCGAGATCGCCGCCGAGATGGGCATGGCCCTGGCCGACTACCAGGAGCTGCTGGGCAAGGTGCGCGGTACGCAGCTGGTGTGCCTGGAGGACATGAGCGGCGACGATGGCGACGACGACTACCTCGACCGCCATGTCGCCAGCGACGAGCACAACCCGCTGGCGCTGCTGCAGGACCAGCGCATGCGCATGGCGCTGGTCGAGGCCATCAAGAACCTGCCGGAGCGCGAGCAGTACGTGATGAGCATGTACTACGAGCACGACATGAACCTGAAGGAAATCGCCGCGGTCATCGGTGTCACCGAAAGCCGCGTGTGCCAACTGCACAGCCAGTCGATCGCACGGCTGAGGGCCAAGCTACGCGAGTGGTGATCGAGCGGCCTGGGTGCCAGGCGGCGGGTTGAGTCGCGGCGAGACCGCAGCCGGCTCGCTTTCAGGGCGCTGTGCTGGCCTTGCCGCTGATCGAACGGAAGCGCGCCGCGAGCTCCTGGCGCAGCTGCTTGCGCAGCACGGCCTCCTGGAAGCGTCGCGTCTCGTCACCGGGCGCCGGCTGCAACGCCGGTACGGCCACGGGGCGGCGCTCGTCGTCGACTGCCACCATGGTGAAGAAGCAGCTGTTGACATGGCGCCGGCCCTGGCTGCGGATGTTCTCGGCCACGACCTTGATGCCCACTTCCATCGACGAGGTGCCGGTATGGTTGACCGCAGCGAGAAAGGTCAGCAGCTCGCCCACATGGATCGGCTGCAGGAACATCACCTGGTCGACGCTGAGCGTGACCACGTAGCGGCCCGCATAGCGGCTCGCGCAGGCATAGGCCACCTGGTCCAGGAACTTCAGCACCGTGCCGCCGTGCACGTTGCCGGCGAAGTTGGCCATGTCCGGTGTCATCAACACCGTCATCGTCAGTTGGTGGGCGGGCAGGTGCATGGCCAGGGATTGTCTTCGTTCAGAGCAGGCCATGCTCGGCCGCCAGGGCCATCAGGCGCTGGACCTCGCGGTCATGCACGCCGCGCTCGCGCAGCGCATGCGCGGTGGCCGACAGGTACTGCAGCGTAGTGCCATAGCGGCCGCTGGCATGGCGCAGGATGTGCAACATCTGCTCGTCGCCGATGCGGCCCATGAAGGCTTCGCTGCGCCGGCTGAGCGTGAAGGCCAGCGCCTTGACCTCGCCCTGCGGCGTGCGCGCAGGCAGCCAGCGCGGGTCGTACACGCCAGTGGGCATTTCGCGTGCCCACAGCCGCTGCAGCTCGTCCTCGGCGCTGTCGCGCTTGAGCCTGAAGACCACGCCGCGGCAGGCGCCGCCGGGCAGCAGCGCGAACACCAGCCCGGGCTGCTGCGGCGTGCCGCGGTTGACGCGTGAGCGCATGCGCAGCGCGCGGTGCCAGCCATGCACCAGCGCGCTGCGGTGCTCGGCGGCTTCGAACTCCTGCCGCCAGATCAGCGAGGCATAGCCGAAGACCCACAGGTCGCCGCGGCCGCCCCACTGGGCACGGGTGCGCTCCAGCATCTGCGCCGGATTGCGGCCGGGGAGGTGGGGGGGAAGCTCCTGCATCGCCGACATCGGGTCCAGACATCGCAGGCTATCATCGCCGCCGCTCTCGCGGATCGTCGACCGTGGACTGCGTGGGCCGTGCATCCTTGCGGCGGCGATGGCCCTGAACTTGCTCGCCCGCGTTCCATCCTGTCCTTCTGCGTTGCCGCATGCAGCTGCTGTCCACCTCCATACCTGTGGCAAGCCCCCGTAGCGGACGGGCGTGTCGGTGGACGGCTGTCCTGCTGTGGACGCTGGCAGCGGGCCTGGCGCCTGCCCTGGCGGCCGAAGAGCCCAAGGGCCTGGGGGGTGGTCCGGCCGTAGAGCCGGTGGCACCTGCAGCCTCCGCCCCCGCTCCGGCTGCGCTGACGACGCCGCGACCGCGCATCGGCTTGGTGCTGTCGGGCGGCGGCGCACGCGGGGCCGCGCACATCGGCGTGCTCAAGGTGCTGGAGGAGTTGCGCGTGCCGATCGACCTCATCGCCGGCACCAGCATGGGCTCGATCGTCGGCGGCTCCTATGCATCGGGCCAGACGGTGTCGGCCATGACGCGCGACGTGGCCAACATCAAGACCGACATGCTGGCACGCGACCAGCCGCCGCGCTCGGAGATCTCGATCCACCTGAAGCAGGAAGACTGGCTGGACTACATCGGCCCGCAGTTCGGCTACCGCGATGGTTCGCTGCAGTTGCCCAAGGGCGCGATCACCGGGGTGGCGCTGGAGGCGGTGCTGCGCGAGCTGGCGCTGGCCAAGGGCGACTCGAACTTCGACAAGCTGCCGATCCCCTTCCGCGCCATCGCCACCGATGTGGTCAGCGGCCAGATGACGGTGCTGAAGTCCGGCGACCTGGCCACCGCCATGCGCGCCAGCATGTCGGTGCCCGGGGCCATCGCGCCAGTGCAGATCGACGGCAAGATACTCGTCGACGGCGGCCTGACGCGCAACCTGCCGGTGGACGTGGCCCGGGCCATGGGCGCCGACGTCATCATCGCGGTCAACCTGGGCACGCCGCTGCTCAAGCGCGACCAGATCGTCTCGGCGCTGAGCGTGGCGGCTCAGATGCTGAACATCCTGACCGAGCAGAACGTGCAGGCCTCCCTGGCCTCGCTCAAGCCCGAGGACGTGCTGATCCTGCCCGAGCTGGGCAGCTTCTCGGCGGGCGACTTCGACAACATGCCCAGCACCATCCCCATCGGTGAGGCCGCAGCACGCAAGGTGGCCGAGCAGCTCAAGCGCTACAGCCTGCCGCCGGAGCAGTATGCGGCGCACCGCCAGAAGCAGGTTCGCTACGTGGCCCAGGATACCCGCAAGGTCGACGAGATCCGTGTCGAGGGCCTGGAGCGCGTCAACGAGGAGGTGGTGATCCAGAGCATGGAAACCCGTGAGGGTGCGCCACTGGACATTGAAGCGCTGGATCTGGACATGCGGCGCATCTACGGCCGCGGCGACTTCGAGCATGTCAGCTACAAGCTGATCGACGAGCCCGACCATCGCATCCTGGCGGTGCAGGCGGTCGAGAAGGCCTGGGGGCCCACCTACGTGCGCTTCGGTCTGTCGCTTGCCAGCGATTTCCGTGGCGACAACGCCTTCAACCTGCTGGCCAGCATTCGCCGCACCTGGGTCAACCATCTGGGCGGTGAATGGCGCGCCGACGTGCAACTGGGCAACGACGGCCTGCTGTTCACCGAGTTCTACCAGCCGCTGGTGGCCAACCAGTACTTCTTCATCGCGCCGCGGGCGCAGGTGGCACGTGGACCGGCCGACATCTATGGCGGTCCGCAGGGCGACGACCTGGCAGCCCGCTACAACGTCACCGTCAGCACCCTCGGCCTGGACCTGGGCAGCCAGTTCACCAAGTATGGCGAACTGCGCGTCGGTCTGGTGGCCGGGCAAGGCGATGCCGACTTGCAGATCGGCGCGCCAGTGCTGGCGCAGTACCGGATCAAGCGCGACATCGGCGCCGTGCGTACGCGGCTGTTCCTCGATCAGCTGGACAGCACCAACTTCCCGCGCAGTGGCTACAGTCTCGATGCCCAGGTGCTGTCGCAGGACACGCGCCTGGGTGCGACCGACACCTACAACCGGTGGAACGCCTATTTCGTGGCCGCCAGGTCCTTCGGTGCCCACACCTTCCAGTTCGCGGCAGCGGGCGGCGGCGCCTTCGGCGCCAACCCCTTGCCGTTCTACGACTACCTGAGCTACGGCGGCTTCATGCGCATGACCGGCTACCGCGACGGCCAGCTGCGCAACGATGCGATGGCCTATGGACGGCTGACCTACATGAACCAGCTGTTCAAGATGCCGTTGCTGGAAGGGGTCTACGGCGGTGCGTCGATCGAGGGTGCGCGCCTGGGCGATCCGCTGATCCCGACCGGCATCCAGGGCAACGTGGCCTCGGGCAGCCTGTTCCTGGCGGTGGACACGCCGCTGGGCCCGGCCTACCTGGCCTATGGCCACACCTACGACGGCAACAGCAACGTCTACTTCTACCTGGGCAAGCGCTGAGCCTCAGGGCTTGGTACGCGTCATCCTTGCCGGCAGGCGGCGCTGCTTGAACAGGGCTTCAACGTCCTTCAGGCTCAGGTAGCGGCCGTTCGGGCCGTCCTTGCCCATCACCTTCAGCAGCACGGGCCATTCGCCGTTCATCAAGGCGCGGTCGATGCGCCGGCGGTGGCCGGCGGCGCGCTCGAAGTTCGCGTCCATGAAGCGCTTCAGTTCGCGGGGGCCCAGCCCCAGCTCGGCGCGGCCGCCGGCGCTCGTCTTGCTGACGGCGAACTCGCGCAGCCGCGCCAGCTGCGCGGGGTCGACCTCGCCGCGGGCGTCGAGGATGCCCGAGCCCACGCCCTTCTTGTCGAGCGGGCCGCCGCGCAGCCGGTTCAGGCGCAGACCCTGCAGCTTGGTGCGCAGCACCGAGGCGGGGCCCAGGCCGTTGGCGATCAGTGCGATGCCGGCGATGGCGGCGCGGGGCAGGGCAGGCTGGCCCTCGCCGCGGCGGGCGGTGTCGGCGATGACCTCGGCCACCGTGCCGATCGGCTCGGTGTCGTCGGCCAGGCGGCCCGCTGCGACGAGTGCGCGCAGGAAGGGGCAGGGGTTGTCGCCCGACACGGGCAGCCTGGTCGCGGTCTTGGTCAAGGGCGCTCCGGTTTCGGCTTGTGAAGGCCGCACTGTGGCACGGCGGGCCGATGGCGCTGGCACACTGGCGCGATCACCTTGCCAGTGTGTGCCTGTCCATGACGCCTGCCGTGGCTGCCTTCTGGGCCGAGTTCATTCGCCACGCGGGTGGCGTCGACGCCGCGTTGTTCTACGAGGCCTTCTGCTTCGGCGACAGCGAGAGCCTGGCCGAAGAGCTGACCGGTCTGGTGCTGGCGGGTCGCAAGCGTGCCACCGCCGGCGCGATCTGGCGCTTCGAGGCCGACGGCAAGCGGCTGCCGCGCCCGGGCGACCTGAGCGTGGTCACCGCCTGGGACGGCACGCCCTTGTGCGTGATCCGCACTGCGCGCGTCGACGTGCTGGCCTTCGACCGCGTGCCGGCAAGCTTTGCCGCGGCCGAGGGCGAGGGCGACGGCTCGCTCGACTTCTGGCGCCGGGCCCACCGCGCCTATTTCGGCCGCGAGTGCGCGCGCCTCGGCAAGAGCTTCAGCGAGGACATGCCGGTGTGCTGCGAGCATTTTGAGCTGGTGTACGCGCCGACCGGCGCCTGAACTCAGCTCGGCTTGCGCGTCAGCAGGTACAGCAGCGGGCCGAAGGAGCCGGCCGCCAGTGTCAGTGCGATCCACGGCCAGATGTTGCGGCCGCGGGCCTTGGCGTCGTGCCACATCCACACCAGCACCAGCGTCAGCGCGATCAGCAGGTCGACGAACACCTGGGCGCCGCCGAAGCTCTTGAGGTGCGGTTCGAAGATGCCCCAGTAGCCGTGTTGCCAAAGCGCCGCGCCGGTGAGCGCGCCGAACAGGACCAGGGTGACGAGGAGCAGGGTGCGTTGCATGGCCGGGGCAGTTGGTGAGATGGAGCCTGCAATGTCGAGGCCGCAGGGGTGGGCCACAACTACCTCCCAGGTCATTGCCATCGCCCTCCCGAACGCAGCCGCTCGCAGCCTGCGCATCGCCACGGTGCATGGCCGGCGGACCGTCGCATGCCCGCCCGTGGCCTGATCCTTGCTCAACCAGAACCGCAGTCAGGCAGCCCTGCACCAGGTGAGGGCAAACTTGACGATGTAACCGGGTTACTTGAGAATGGAATACCGAGTTACAACGCCGGCAGGCGCTTGCGCCGCACCGGCCTGAAAGGCCATGGTCTCAGCCGCCGTCGACAGCATCACCCGCCGCATCCGCGAGCGCAGCGCACCGACGCGCAGCGCCTACCTGCAGCGCATCGAGCGGAATGCGCGGCGCGATCGCAGTACCGACCGCATGGGTTGCGCCAACGTGGCGCATGCCTTTGCCGCACTGCCCGCCCACGACAAGCTGCGCGTGGTGGCACAGCGCGCACCGCACATCGGCGTGGTCACGGCCTACAACGACATGCTGTCGGCGCACCAGCCCTACGAGAGCTACCCGGCAGTCATCCGCGACGCCGCGCGCCAGCTCGGCGCCACCGTGCAGGTGGCCGGCGGCGTGCCCGCCATGTGCGATGGCGTCACGCAGGGCCTGCCCGGCATGGAGCTGAGCCTGTTCTCGCGCGACACCATCGCCATGGCCACCGCCATCGCG
This sequence comes from uncultured Pseudomonadota bacterium, assembly GCA_963758955.1. Lineage (GTDB taxonomy): Bacteria > Pseudomonadota > Gammaproteobacteria > Burkholderiales > Burkholderiaceae_C > Rubrivivax. The sequence goes on along the minus strand of CAVWXO010000021.1, from coordinate 840,452 downwards.
CTGACGCACGATGTCTTCGACGCGGCGCTGCTGCTGGGCGTGTGCGACAAGATCGTGCCCGGGCTGCTGATCGGCGCGCTGCATTTCGGCCATCTGCCCTGCGTGTTCGTGCCGGCCGGGCCGATGGGCACGGGGCTGTCGAACTCGGCCAAGTCCAAGGTGCGCGAGCAGGCGGCCCAGGGCCAGGTCGGCCGCGCCGAACTGCTCGAAGCCGAAAGCGCGGCCTACCACGGCCCCGGCACCTGCACCTTCTACGGCACCGCCAACAGCAACCAGATGCTGCTCGAGGCGATGGGCCTGCATGTACCTGGCTCGGCCTTCGTGCACCCGCAGGCCGCGCTGCGCGAGGCATTGACGCGCGAGGCCGTCGCCACCGTGCTGAAGCGCGTGCGCGGCGCCGACTTCCTGCCCATCGGCCGGCTGGTCGACGAGCGGGTGATCGTCAACGCCATGGTCGCGCTGCTGGCCACCGGCGGCTCCACCAACCACCTGATCCACTGGGTGGCAGTGGCGCGCGCTGCCGGCATCCTGATCGACTGGAGCGACTTCGCCGAGCTTTCGGCGACGACGCCGTTGCTCGCCCGCGTGTACCCCAACGGCCAGGCCGACGTGAACCAGTTCCAGGCGGCAGGCGGCCCGGGCTTCGTGCTGCGCGAGCTGCTCGATGCCGGCCTGATGCACGACGACGTGCCCGCCGTCGGCGAGCGCGGCCTGCGTGCCCATGCCGAAGTCCCGGTGATGCAGGGCGACAAGCTGCGCTGGAGCGCGCTGCCGCCGGACAGCGGCGACACGCAGATCGTGCGCAAGGCGGTGACGCCGTTCTCGGCCAGCGGTGGGCTGAAGCTGTTGACCGGCAACCTGGGCCGCTCGGTCATCAAGGTCTCGGCCGTGCCCGACGACCGCCATGTCATCGAGGCACCGGCGCGCGTGTTCAGCGACCAGGAGTCGCTGCAGCGCGCCTTCAAGGCGGGCGAACTGGACCGCGACTTCATCGCCGTGGTGCGCTTCCAGGGTCCGCGCGCCAACGGCATGCCTGAGCTGCACAAGCTGACGCCGCCGCTGGCGGTGTTGCAGGGCAAGGGCTTCAAGGTCGCGCTGGTCACCGACGGACGCATGAGCGGCGCGTCCGGCAAGGTGCCGGCGGCCATCCACGCCAGCCCCGAGGCGCTGGCCGGCGGACCGCTGGCCAAGGTGCGCGACGGCGATCTCATCCGGCTGGATGCGGTGGCCGGTACGCTGCAGGCGCTGGTCGACCCGGTGGAGTGGGCGGCGCGCGAACCGGCCGAGCTGGACGAGGCTGCGTCCGAGGACAATGGCCACGGCCTCGGCCGCGAACTCTTCGCCGGCATGCGGCGCAACGTCACCAGTGCCGAAGAAGGCGCCTGCTCCTGGATGTGACCATGATGAACCCGCTCGAGCTCGTGTCCCATGGCCCGGTCATCCCGGTCATCGTCCTGCAGCGTGTGGCCGACGCCGTGCCGCTGGCGCGTGCGCTGGTGGCCGGCGGCGTAAGGGTGCTGGAGATCACGCTGCGCACGCCCGTGGCGCTGGACTGCATGCGTGCCATCGCCGCGGCCGTGCCCGACGCCATCGTCGGCGCCGGCACGATCCGTTCGGTCGAGGACGCGAGGGCCGCACTGGCGGCCGGCTGCCGCTTCGGCGTCAGCCCCGGCTACACGCAGGACATCGGCCGGACCTGCAAGCACATCGGCCTGCCGCTGCTGCCCGGTGTGGCCACGGCCAGCGAGGTGATGGCCGCCAACGCCGACGGCTACGGCTTCCTGAAGTTCTTTCCGGCCACCGCGGCCGGCGGCATCCCGATGCTCAAGGCACTGGCCGGGCCCTTTGCCGACGTGGTGTTCTGTCCCACCGGCGGCATCACGCCGGAGACGGCGCCGCAGTTCCTGGCGCTGCCCAACGTCAAGGTCTGCGGCGGGTCTTGGCTGACGCCGCAGGAGGCCGTGGACGCGCAGGACTGGGCGCGCATCACTGCGTTGGCGCGGGCGGCGGGGGCGCTGCGCTGCTGATGCGCTCGGGCCGAGGCCCGGGCTGCTTCACCACTGGGGACGCGTTGGCCCCGCACAGCTCAACGCGCCGCAAAGTGGTGCGACGCCACCCAGGCGGCAGTCTGCTCACCCAGCGTGCGGCCATGCTCGACCGAGGTGCGGAAGTGCATGCCGCCCCAGATGCGCGCCAGGCTGTCGTCGGTCAGGTCCTGGATCGACTCGTAGCTGTGTTTCATGCCTTCGGCGCTGATGCCGGCCACCGTGGTGTCGAAGCTGAACTTCAGGCGCCGCGTACCGTAGAAACTGCGCAGCGCCTCGCCCATGCCACCGAAGACACAGCCGTGCGCGGCCGGGTACTCCGGATGGTTCGGCGTCGGCACCACCGGCGTCCAGGCCGAGTCGGCGGTGGTGGCGGCGTTGCCGTCGGTATCGGCCAGCATGATCGCGCTCGTCGGCCGCCAGAACAGGTAGTGGAATTTGGTCTCGAAGCAGGCGATCGACACGTCGGCCTGCACCACGTACAGCAGCGCCATCAGCCGTGTGTTCTCGGCCAGCGTCGGTTGGCTCATCGCGAACTGGCGCAGGTTGCGCGTCCAGAAGCGTGGCGGCGGCTCGGTGTGGAAGCGTGCGCTTTCCGTCTGTTCGAGCGTGCGCGTCGTGCTGGCGGCGCCGCCCAGGTCGCGCGCCTCATTGAAGTTGGCGGTGTAGGTGGCGCTGTCCAGCGCCGGGGGGCCGGGCGCGCGGAACTGCGACGCGCTCATCAGGCTGAACGGCTTGACGTAGGGGTTGGTGCGGCCAATCGGGTTGACGCCGCGAAACTCGCCCGGCAGCGTGCCCGGCACGAAGGCCGGCAGCACCGTGGCGCGGCCGTCGTTGGCGCGGTCGGCCAGGATCGCGTTGGCTACCTCGGTACCGAGTGCGACGCCCAACGCCTTGGCCGCGGCGTCGGTGACCGTGGCCAGCGCGTCGTCGTACTTCGTCTGGTACAGCGCGGCGCGGTTCGGGAACAGGCCCTGCAGCACGCCAAAGGCGGCAGCGGCGAGCGCCGCCTCCATCGACGCGCCCGCGGCCGGTGCCGCCGGTGTCACCTTGTACGGCTGGTGCGTGCCGGCAATGGCCATGGCCGTGTCGTACATCGCCACGTGCATGGTGGTCATGTCCAAGGCGTAGTTGGGGAAGCGCTCGGACTCGGTGGCATCGCTGGCCGATGCGGCCGCGGTGACGGTTGCCGCGGCGACTTCGTCCCAGTACGACACCATGTTCGGGCCGTTCGACGTCACCGTGACCGATGGGTCGTTGTCGTCGTCATTGCAACCGCTCGTCCAGCCGAGCACGACGGCCAGGGCCAGCGTGCATGCAAACCTGCTGTGGTGTCGAAGCTTCATGTCATCCTCCGTTTGAATGAGCGCGGCATGGCATGGAAACTCCAATTTCTCGGACGCAGTGGCCATAATCCGCTCGCAGCCTGCTGTTCGAACCCTAGCGTTCACAAGGGCCAACACCACGATGGATCACCGAGATTCCGCCGAAGCATTGCCGACATCCGGCGTTCGGCGGGCGGATGCGATGGCGCGGCCGCAATCCGATGTGCACGCATGGCGCTTCGATGGCTTCGAGTTCGACCTGCGTCGCGGCGAGCTGCATGGGCTGGACGGCGCAGCGATCCCATTGCGGCCCAAGGCCGAGTTGCTGCTGCGCCAGTTTCTGGCACACCCCGGGTGCCTTCGGAGCAAGGATGAGTTGATGGCCGCGGTGTGGCCGGCGGCGGTGGTCACCGACGATTCGCTGGTGCAATGCGTGGGGGAGCTTCGCACCGCACTCGGCGACCACGCGCAACGGGTGATCCGCACGGTCTCGCGGCGCGGTTACCGCTTCGAGGCCACTGTGGCGCCTGCGCGAGACTCGACACCGATTCCTATCACGCCACCCGTCGCAGCTTTGCAGTCGCGCGACACCGTCGTGCCGCAGTCGCGCCGGCCCCGTAGATCGTGGTGGCTTGTCCCGGCCGCCCTGGGGGTCATCGTCGCGATCGGCGGCGCGGTCGCGCCCTACCTGACCGCGACGAGCGCTTCAATCAATATCGATGAAGCGATGAGGTCGCGCGCCACCGTGGCTGTCATGACCCCTGTTGCCGCCGCCAGCGACTCGGCCTTGCGCAGCATCGCCGATACGGTGGCCGACGGGATCACGACCCAACTCGCCACCCGAATGGGTATGAGAGGCATCGACCATGCCGCCACCGCGGGCTTTGACGGCGCATCGCCAACGCTGCAACGCATCGCCAGCGAGCTGAAGGCCACCCATGTCGCTACCGTGCGTGCTGCGCCCGGCGGCGCAGAGGGGCGTTTTTCGCTCGATGTGCAGCTTACGGCCGTGGCGAACGGCGAGACGTTCTGGGCAAGGCGTTTCGAGGGGGTAGACGCGGACGCGGAGCAGTTGGCGACCCAGGTCGGCCAGCACGTAGCAATTGCCATGCGCAGACGCGGCCCGCAGGAGGCCAGCCTGCGGGCCGCGCAACCGGGCCACACACCGGATGCGGTCGACCTCACGTCGATGGGCTGGGGAGACCTCGACGCGCGCCAATCGCTTGCGGACGTGCGGCGGGCACGTGGCCGGTTCGAAGCCGCATTGCGCGACGATCCAAGGTCGGCCATCGCGTTGACCGGGCTCAGCACTTCATATCTCTTCGAGCGCAGCGATCCGTTGAGCCAATTGACACCGCAGCAGGTTGCCGAGCACGAACGCGTGACCGAGCTTGCGATCAAGACGGCTCCCGACAACGACACCGCCTTGGTTGTATGGGGCCAGATGCAGGTCATGCAAGGACGTCCCGAGCTGGCCCTGCTGGCATTCGAGAAGGTCATTCGCATGGTGCCCAGCCAACCCAGTGCCTATGTGCAAGCGGCCACGGCACGCATGCTGCTGGGCCGCGCCGACGAGGTCCAGGCGTTGGCCGATCGCGCCGTCGAATTGGGTGCAGGTGATGCACGCAGGGTCGGCCCCGCATATCTGATCGCTGCCGAAGCGGCTTTGCTGCGCGGCGAAGATGACAGGGCACGCGACTTGGCCCGCCGTGCCGTTGCCGAACTTCCGTCGAATGCACGTGCCCACGCGACCCTTGCGGCCATCGACGCGCTGACGGGTCGGGATGGCCCGGCTCGAGTGGCGATGGCGGCCTGTCTGAAGCTGTGGCCGACAGCTACATTGGCGCGCTACGACGAATTGCGCCCTTCGACCCACCCGGTGTATGTGGCGCAACGCGAACGCCTGTACGAAGGGCTTCTCAAGGCGGGGCTGCCGCCGCGGTAGAGGCGCAGGCGTGGCCCAAGCCGGGTTTAACGCCCATGCCCGGTCAGGCGCTGCCGCGCACCAGCGCGGCCATGCCGTGCGCCGCATCGCCGTCCGCGATGCCCAGGCCGGCAGCCACGCCAGCGCGGTCGCTGGCCGTGCGGTTCTGGCTGACCTTCCACTTGCCTTGCAGCCGCGTCACTTCGATCTCGATGCCGACGATCGCGCGCAGCATCATCTCGATGTAATCGGCCGGGGCGTCGCCGACCTGCCAGCGCTGCGCGCGCGGGGCTTCGTGGGTGTCGGTTAGCCGGCCGACCAGCGCGCGCAGCCAGGCCGCATCCTCGGTGATGCGTAGCCGGCCGTGCATGTGCACGACCGCGTAGTTCCAGGTCGGCACCACCTTGGAGGTTTCGGCCTTCGACGGGTACCACGACGGCGTGATGTAGGCCTGCGGGCCCTGGAACACGGCCAGCACCTCGGAGCCGGCGGCGGCGCGCCACACGGGGTTGGCGCGCGCCACATGGCCGCGCAGCGTGCCGTGCACGCCGTCGTCCGGACCTCGCTCCCACATCACCGGCAGGTGCTCGGCGCTCAGGCCATCGGCCGATTGCCAGGCGACGGTGGCCAGCGGGTGCAGTTGCAGCAACTGGGCCATCGCGGCCGCGTCCTGCTGCTCGAAGTGCTTGGGCAGGTACATGCTCAATGCCGCTTGGCGTCGCGCTCGATCAGCTCGATCTTGTAGCCGTCGGGGTCGGTGATGAAGGCGATGACGGTGGTGCCGCCCTTCACCGGGCCGGGCTCGCGGGTGATGGCGCCACCCAGCGCCGCGGCCTTGTCGCGCACTGCCGCGCAGGTGGCGGCCACGTCGGGCACACCGATGGCCAGGTGGCCGAAGGCGCTGCCGAGCTCGTACTTGTCGACGCCATAGTTGTAGGTCAGCTCGATCTCGGCATGCGCGGGGTTGCTGCCATAGCCGACGAAGGCCAGGTCGTATTTCTGCTCGGGCCGCTGCGTGGTGCGCAGCAGCTGCATGCCCAGCACCTGGGTGTAGAAGTCGATCGAGCGTTGCAGGTTGCCGACGCGCAGCATGGTGTGAAGCAGGTTCATCCGGGGTCCTTCTCGTCAGGGGAGTCGGGCATTGTGCCGGCCGCGCGCGCCGCCTGCAGCCCCGGCACCACCGCGTCGCCGTAGGCCGCACGCCAGCGCTGCTGGATGGCGGCGTTGTCGGCAATGTGCACTTGCGGCAGGCCGTCGTCGTGGAACCAGCTGTCGATGCGCGATTCGGCGGCGAAGTGCTCGGTGGGCTTCAGCTGCCCGGGTTCGTCCAGGCTGCCCACCGACAGGTCCATGCGCTCGCTGTCCAGGAACTCGAAGCTCAATGGTGTGCCGCAGCGGCCGCAGAAGCCGCGCCGCGCGATCTTTGATGACGCGTAGTAGCGGGGCGGCTGCGCCAGCCAGCGCACCTCGCTCTTGCGCAGGTTGAGGTACGCGGCGCGGGTGTTGCCGAAGGCCAGCTGGCACATCCTGCAATGGCAGTAGTAGCCCTCGCGGTGTTCTGGGGTGGCTTCGTAACGCACGGCGCCGCACAGGCAGCCGCCGTGCAGCGGTGGCAGGGGGTCGAGCACGGGGCTACTCCTCGCGGCTTTTGGGCCGCTGAGCTTAAACGCCCACGCCGGCCAGCACCAGCACGCCCAGCACCGCGAACACGGCCGCCGCGATGCGGTGCACCCACTTCACCGGCAGCCAGTCCATCACCCGGTCGCCGAGCAGCACGGCCGGCACGTTGGCGATCATCATGCCCAGCGTGGTGCCCGCGGTCACGACCCACAGCGAGTCGAACTTGGCGGCCAGCATCACCGTGGCGATCTGCGTCTTGTCGCCCATTTCGGCCAGGAAGAAGGCCACCATGGTGATGCCGAACACGCCGAAGCGGCCGGTGCCCTCGGCCTGGACCTCGTCGGCCTGGTCCGGGATCAGCATCCACACCGCCACCGCCAGGAATGACGCGCCCAGCACCCAGCGCATCCATTGCGGGTCGACGGTGCGCGTGATCCAGTGGCCCAGCGCGCTGGCGCCGGCGTGGTTGGCCAGCGTGGCCACCAGGATGCCCAGGATGATCGGCACCGGCTTGCGGAAGCGCGCCGCCAGCAGTAGCGCCAGCAGCTGCGTCTTGTCGCCGATCTCGCCCAGGGCGACGACGCCGGTGGAGACGAAGAAGGCTTGCCACATCAGGCCGGCGGTAGCGGGGGCATCGTGTAATTGAGGGCCATGCGGCCGCCGTCGACGACGACGATCTCGCCGGTCATATAGCTGGCCGCGTCGCTGAGCAGGAAGGCCACCACCTCGGCCACCTCTTCTGGCTCACCCAGTCGGCGCATCGGCGTGCGGCTCATGATGCGCTCGCGCGCCTCGTCGCTGGTCAGCACGGCGGCTCGGGCCAGCTCGGTGGCGATGGTGCCGGGCGCCACCGCGTTGACGCGGATGCCGTGGTCGACCAGCGCCAGCGCCATGGCGCGCGTCAGTTGGTTGATGCCACCCTTGCTGGCGTTGTAGCTGGCGATGTTGGGAATGGCCAGCGTGCCGTTGACCGAGCTCATGTTCACGATGGCGCCGCCGCCCGACGCGGCCATGTGCCGTGCCACGGCCTGGCCGACCAGGAACGCGCCCTTCAGGTTGACGCCGAGCACCGCGTCCCAGTCGGCTTCGGTGATGTTCAGGAAGTCCGCACCTTTGAAGATGCCGGCATTGCTGACCAGCGCGTGCAGGCGGCCGAACTCGGCCAGCGTGGCGGCCAGCGCGGCATCGACCTCGGCCTTCTTCGACACGTCGCAGTGCAGGTAGCTCACCCGGGCGCCGCCGTCGGCCAGCGACTTGGCCAGCGCGCGGCCATGGGCGTCGTCCACGTCCCACAGCGACAGCGCCGCGCCATCTCGCGCCAGGCGGCGTGCGCAGGCGGCACCGATGCCCTGTGCCGCGCCGGTGATCACGGCGCTGCGGCCCTGCAGCTTGAAATCGACTTCGGACATGAGCGGGTTCCTGTTCAGCGGCCTTGGCGGTCGAGCCAGATGCCCAGGCCCTGGGCATTGAGGGTGGCGTCCATGGCCAGCAGTTCGGCCACGGCCTCGGCAGGCTGCGTGCAGCCGTGCGCCCGGGCGTCGCGCTGGTAGCCGGCCAGCAGCGCCTGGCGCATCGTCGCTTCGCGGTCGGCGCCACTGCCCGCCGACTGCGCCAGCGCCACCAGCCGGGCGATGCCGGCCAGAAGGTCGGCGCCCAGGCGCGCCACGTCGGTGACCCGGCCATAGTGCGTCAAGTGCATGCAGCGCGGCTGCTTCGCAAGCAGCCGGCGTACCGAGGCCTGCAGCGCCGGCGGGTCGAACTGCACCGGCGTCGAGATCGCCACGATCCATGGCCCGCGATCGGTGTCGAACTCGCGGTAGCTGACGCCGAAGGTGTCGCCGGCGAACCAGCCGCCGCAGGCCTCGTCCCAAAGGCAGTGATGGTGCTGCGCATGACCGGGCGTGTGCGCAAACTCGAGCCGGCGCGCGCCCAGGTGCACCACCATGGCGTCGTCGGTGGCGAGGATGCGAGATGCATCCACCGGCACCAGCGTGCCGTAGTCGCGTGCCACCGCCTCGGCGCCGTAAATGTCGAGCACGGCCTGCTGCAGCGCCGACGGGTCCGCCAAGTGACGCACCCCTCGCGGGTGCAGCAGCATGCGGGCCGAAGGCAGCTCGCGCATCAGCAGCCCGGCGCCGCCGGCGTGGTCCAGGTGTACATGAGAGGGGATCACCCAGTCCACCGCGTCGCGCGACAGACCCACCGCGTCCAGCGTGGCCAGCAGTCTGGGCACGGCCGGGTTGGCGCCGGTGTCGAAGAAGGCGGCGCGGCCGCTGTCGACCAGCAAGTAGGCGGCGTCGTAGCGCGGTCGGTGGTAGCCGGTGTCGATGCACCAGATGCCGTCGCCCAGCGCCTGGGCGAAGGCCGGCAGCGACGCAGCCATGGACGCGCTCAGCCGGCGCCTAGCAGCACCCACAGCCGCGCGATGTCGGCGCTGCCGTCGCTGCCCTGTACGCTGCGCAGCGTCTGCGTGGACTTGGCCTTGCCCTTGGCCGACTGCAACTGGGCCATGCCCAGTCGCAGCTTCGCGTCTTCAGGGCGCTTCAGGCCGCCCTTGGCAATGCCCTGCTCGATCAGGGCGATGCCCTTGTCGGACTCGCCCATGGTCACGTACACATAGCCGGCCTGGACCAGCGCATTGCCGTCCTTGGCTGCCGCCGCCTCGGTGGCGCGGGTGGCGATCGAGGCGCTGCTTTCGGCATCCTGCTTCAGCGCCAGGTCGCGCAGGCGCTTGTGGCGCTCGGCCTCGGCACCGGCGCCCAGCGCGCCAGACGCATAGCCGCGCTCGACGATCTTCCTGGCCTCCGCCGGGTAACCGGCCTGCAGCGCGAGCTGCGCCATTTCCATGAAGTCTTCGGTCTTGCTCATCGTGCCGCTGGCCAGCTTCAGGCGCATCACGTCGAGTGCGTAGCGGTCGGCAAAGCCGGGCTTGCGCGGCAGCCGTGCCAGGTAGGCTGCCCAGTATTCCTTCTTCGGGTAGTAGGCGAGCAGCTTTTCCAGTGTCGCGTTGTAGGCCGGGTTGTTGCTGCGCTGGTAGGCATCGGCCAGGCGCAGCAGGTCGGCCTCGGACGGGCGCTGGCCGGCCTGCTCGGCCGTGCTCACGGCCGCGGCGGCGTCGCGCGCGATGGCTGCATAGTCGCCGGACTGGCCCTGCAACCAGGCCTGCAGCTGCTTCAGCTGCGCGCTGTTTCCGCCAGCCGCCTGGGCCTTGGCGATCCAGGCCTGGGCCTTGGCCGTGTCCTTGGTCTGCGCATAGGCATAGGCCAGCGATTCGGCCACCTGGGCCTGCTCCGGGCCGGACAGCTTGCCGCTGGCGTACACCGACTCGAAGGCCTGGATGGCGGTGGCATGGTCGCCCGCGCGCTGCGCCGCGGCGCCGCGCATGCGGTCGATGGTCAGCTGCTCGGCCGGCGTCTTGTTGGGTACTGCGTCGGCCTCGCGCACCTTGGCCAGCGCGTCCTTGGACTTGCCGGCCTTCAGCAGCTCGCCGGCCTGCTGCAGCGGCCTGGCCACCTCGGGCCGCAGCGCTTGCGCCGCGGCCATCGTGCACAGGCCGGCGCAGGCCAGTGCCACCATCCAGTTGCGCAGGACGTTCATCAGAGGAATTGCTCGTTGCCGACGATGCCGATTTTCGTCACGCCCAGGCGCTGCGCCGACGCCAGGATCATGGCCACCACCTTGTAGGTAACCAGCTTGTTCGGGCGCAGGTGCACCTCGGGCTGATCCGCCAGGGCGGCGACGGTGGCCAGCTTGGCTTCGAGCTCGTTGCGGTCGGCGACGATCGTGCCGTTCCAGCCGATGGTGCCGTCGAAGTCGACGTCGATGCGCACGATCTCCGGCGGCTTGGGCGGCGGCGCGCTCGGTCCGATCGGCATGTTCATCTTCACCGCATGCGTCTGGATCGGGATGGTGATGATGAACATGATCAGCAGCACCAGCATCACGTCGATCAGCGGCGTCATGTTCATCTCGGTCAGCGGCTCGTCGTCGCCGCCACCGGAACCCAGGTTCATGGACATTTGTTCGCTATCCCTTCAGCGCGTGACCACGCCCGCCGGGGGCTCGGTGATGAAGCCCACCTTGTAGATGCCGGCGCGCTGCGCGGCCACGACCACCCGGCCGACACTTTCGTAGCGCACCTCGCTGTCGCCACGGATGTGCACCTCGGGCTGCGGCACCTTGACCGATTCCTTCTTCAGCCGCTCGACCAGCGTCTCCACGTCGGGCAGCCGCTCGATGCCCCAGTAGATCTCGCCGTCGCGGTTGACGGCGATGACGATGTTGTCCGGCTTGGTCTGCGTGGGCAGGTTGCGTTCCTTCGGCAGCTCGAGTTGCACGCTCTGCGTGACCACCGGGACGGTGATCAGGAAGATGATCAGCAGCACCAGCATCACGTCGACCAGCGGCGTGGTGTTGATGGTGGCGTTCATCTCGTCCTCGTCACCGTCGGCATTGGCCAGGTTCATCGCCATGGGCAGTCTCCGTGCAGCACGACCGGTCCTTGCCGGGTCGCGGCGTCAACGAGCGGACGCCGCGGATCCGGCTTCGCCGGTCCGCCGGCGGTGCCCCCTTGAGGGGGAGCGCCAAAGGCGCTTCGGGGGTGAGTCATCTCTTTCCGGCGAGCAGCACGTTGTGCACGTCGCCGCCGAAGGCTCGCACGCGCTCCATCGCCATCTTGTTGCGGCGGATCAGCCAGTTGTAGCCCATCACCGCCGGCACCGCGACAGCCAGGCCGAAGGCGGTCATGATCAGCGCCTCGCCCACCGGGCCGGCCACCTTGTCGATGCTGGCCTGGCCGCTGATGCCGATGGCGGTGAGTGCGTGGTAGATGCCCCAGACCGTGCCGAACAGGCCGACGAAGGGCGCGGTCGAGCCGACGGTGGCCAGCACGGCCAGGCCGTCCTGCAGCCGGCTGTTGATGTTGTCCATGGCACGCTGCACGCTCATCGACACCCAGGTGTGCAGATCGATCTTCTCGACCAGCGTGCCTTCGTGGTGCTCGCTGGCATTGACACCGCTTTCCGCAATGAAGCGGAAGGCGCTGCCTTCTTCCAGGCTGCCGATGCCGGCCTTCACCGAGCCGGCGGTCCAGAAGGTCTTGGCCGCGGCCTCGGCGCTTTTCATCAGCTTGCGCTGCTCGAACAGCTTGGTGAAGATGATGTACCAGCTGGCCATGCTCATGATGACCATGATGATCAGCGTGCCGCGCGAGACGAAGTCGCCCTGCGCCCACAGCGCCGACAGGCCGTAGGGGTTGGCGACGCTCTCCTTGGCCACCGCTGGGGCAGCCACGGTGGCCGCGGCCGGTTCGGAGGCGGCCTGCGCCAATGCCATTTGCGGCAGGCTCAGACCCAGGGTCAGGCCGGCAAGCAGCGCGCCGATCAGCCGGCGGGCCCGGTGCCACTGGGGCAAGGTGTGCGGGAAGGACATGGTTTCTCCAATGAAGGGGCAGGCAGCGGGACCCCGACGCGCGCGACGGGGTCGGGACATCAATCGGTGAGCTTCCAGACGTATTCGATGCGCCCCGAAAGTTTCTCGGGCTTGCCGTCCACCGTGCCTGGCGTGCCCTTGCAGGCCTGCACGGCTTCGAGCGTCATGCGGTCGAGCATCTTGTGCTCGCGCGACATGCCGCTGGACTTCTCGACGCGCGCTTCGGCGATGGCGCCGCTGGTGTCCATGGTGTAGACCACGACCACGGTGCCCTGCGCATCGGCACGGCGCGCCGCGGCGTTGTACTCGGGCTTGGCGCAGGCGTTGAAGTCCAGCTTGGGCGCGGTGCGAGTGGGCGCGGCCGGCGGTGCCGCCGGCGCGGTGGCCACCTGCGGCGCGGCCGGTTCGATGCGCACCGGCGGCGAGGGCGGCGGTGCCACCGTCGTGGTGGTGATGGTCGGGGCCGGCGTCGGCGGAGGGGCCACCTGCACCTCGGGCGGCGGCACGAAGGATGGCGGCGGTGGCGCGGTCTTCGGCGGCGGCGGCAGGTTGTCCGGTGGTGGCTGCGGCGGCGGCTTCACCTCCTCGATGATCTTGGTCTCGATCGGCGCCTTGACGACTTCGATGTCCTTTCGCGACAGGCCGTACACCAGCGCGGCGCCCAACAGAACGTGCAGCGCAACGACCACCGACAAGCCGATGACGTGCTTGCCCGGGTTGCGTTGTTGTTGGGCGTAGTCCAATGCAAGCCTCTGATCGCGCCCGCCCGATGGGGGGACGCACTGCGTCAATGGGTGGATGCGACGTCGTGCGCCGCGGGCGGCAAGGGTGCGCCACCACAGGGCCGCGACTATAGCGCCAAAGGCTGAGGACAGACCTGGGGGCATGCCCCTAAGCTGTGCCGCTGGCGACGCGGCCGCACCGTGCAGAACAGGTAGGCTTGCCGCCTTCACACCCCATTCCAGGAACGGAGAACCCAGTGAGCAAGGCACTCGAAGGTAAGGTGGCGATCATCACCGGCGCGGGCTCGGGCATCGGCCGCGCAGCGGCGCTGCTGTTCGCCAGCGAAGGCGCGAAGTTGGTCCTCGGCGACAAGAGCGAGGCGGTGCACGACACCGCGCGCCAGGTGCAGCAGGCCGGCGGCGCGGCCACCGCGCTGCAGATGGATGCCGGCGTCGAGGCCGATGTCGCCAAGCTGGTGGCCACGGCGCTGTCGACCTATGGCCAGTTGGACGTGGCCTTCGCCAACGCCGGTGTTTCCGGCGGCATGGCCGGCATCTTCGAGCTGACGCCCGAGCACTTTGCCGAAGTGTTGCGCGTCAACCTGATCGGGCCGTGGTTGATGGTCAAGCATGCCGGCAAGGCGATGGCCGATGCCGGCCGGGGCGGCTCGATCATCTGCACGGCGTCGGTCGCCGGCATCCGCTCCGGTGCCGGCGGGCCGGCGTATTCTGCATCGAAGGCCGGGGTCATCAACCTGGCGATGGTGTCGGCCCAGCAGCTGTGCGAAACCAACGTGCGCGTCAATGCCATCTGCCCGGGCCTGACCGAGACCGGCATGACCAAGCCGACCTTCGACTATGCCAAGGACAAGGGCGTGACCCACAAACTGGGCCGTCTGAACCCCTTGCGCCGCGCCGCGCAGCCCGAGGAGCTGGCGCAGGTCGCGCTGTTCCTGGCCTCGGCGCAGTCGAGCTATGTCAACGGCCAGGCCATCGTGGTCGACGGCGGGCTGTCGAGTTCGCACCCGGTGACGCGTCAGCTGACCGGGCAGACGGCGGTCTGAGCGCCGCTCAGCGCGGCGGCGGCAGCGGCTGGCCCCACATGCGTCGCCACAGCCAGTGCAAGGCGCGTTGCACGTCAGGCCGGCGACCCACCTGCACCGGTTTGTCCAGCGGCAGCGGCGGGCTGTGCCGCTGGGCCACCGCGAAGCTGAAGAGGTAGGCCGGCTCCTGGCCCATGCGCAGGTCGCTGACCAGCACGCGGCCGGACTCGTCCTGCAGCTTGTAGAAGCCTTTGCTGAAGGCGGCGATGCGCTGCACGCCGTCGATGCCCTGCACCGCGCCGGCGAGGTCCATGCCGCGATCGAAGCGGTCGAAGGCGATGCGCGGGTCGGCATCGAGCAGCGAATGGAAACCCTCGTGGTAGTGGGTGCCGTCGACCGCCACCACGCGCCACAGCAGCGAGTTGAAGACCGTCGGCGTGACCAGCACGCGCTCGGCCTGGATGCCCTGCGCCTGCAGCGATGCGCGGGCGAGGCGCTCCACCTGCTGCTGCGCGACCACGCCCCAGCCCAGGTACACGGTGCTGAGCAGCAGCCCCAGCCCATTGGCGCGCAGCCCCGCGGCGCTGCCGCGCGAGCCCAGCGCCCAGCCGGCGCCGACCAGCAGCGGCAGCGTGTACAGCGGATCGATGATCGCCACGCTGCCAACGCCGAAGGGGTGGTTCGTGAAGGGCAGCGCGAGTTGCGTGCCGTAGACCGTCATCGCGTCGAGCAGCGGATGCGTCACCAGCGCCAGCCAGAGCGCCAGCCACCATCGGCGCCACTGCGGCCACTCGCCGTGCAGCCGCGCGACGGCGGCCGCCATGGGCAGCGAGAACAGCGTCAGCCAGAACAGCGCATGCGTCTCGGCGCGATGCAGCACCATGTTGCGGATCGGGTCGCCGTGGTCGAGCAGCACGTCCAGGTCGGGCAGCGTGCCGGCGATGCCGCCCCACATCGCGGCCTTCCAGACCGCCGTGCGCCGGCCCATGACGGCCACGCCGACGGCAGCCCCCAGGGCCAGTTGTGACAGTGAATCCATGGCGCGCAATTCTGCGGGGCAGCGCAAGTCCTTCGTGCCGCCAGCGGCTTTGCGGCACGCGCCAGGGGCCTAGGGAACGTCTGCGCAAATCACATCCAGTACGCGCACCGATGCGAAGTGGGTGAATCCGATGTTTTTCGACGCGGCACGATCGAGTTTTGAACCAGTAAGTGCTTCGATGTCATTGCCGAGTGCATTGGAGAGCGCTTTCTTGCGCTTTCACGCAGCAATCGCCGTTTTCAGACGGACTTTTCCATCCAGTACTCCAAGCACCTTGCGCACCATCCACAGATTCGACAGCGCAAACAGCGTGGTCAGCTGCGCCGTGTTCTTCTTCAGACCGCGGTAGCGCACCTTCACATGCCCGAACTGCCGCTTGATGACACGAAACGGATGCTCGACCTTCGCGCGCACGCTGGCCTTGAGCTGCTCGAGCTGATCGATCAGTTGATGCGAACGCCGCGTCTTGTCCAGTGCCCGGCGCTTGCCCGGGCGCATGGCCACGTGCCAGTTCACGTCTTGCTTGGCGTCGGCTCGCTTGCAGGCGCCTTGGTAGCCCGCGTCGGCGAAGACGTCGCTTTCCTGGCCGTGCAGCAGGCTGTGGGCCTCGACCACATCGTTGACGTTGGCCGCCGTGCCTCGCACGGTATGCACCAGGCCCGACTCGGCATCCACACCGATGTGCGCCTTCATGCCGAAGTACCACTGGTTGCCCTTCTTGGTCTGGTGCATGTCCGGGTCACGTTCGCCGTTGGCGTTCTTGGTCGAGCTCGGCGCGGCGATCAGCGTGGCATCGACCACCGTGCCGGCCTTGAGCAGCAATCCCTTGTCGCGCAGCAGCTCGTTGACCAGTGCCAGGATCTGCTCGGCCAGCTTGTGCTTCTCCAGCAAATGACGAAAGCGCAGGATGGTGCTCTCGTCGGGCAGCCGGGTGTCCCAGCCCAGGCCGGCGAACTCGCGAAACAGCGGAACGTCGTGCAGCGCTTCTTCCATCCCCGGGTCGCTCAGCGTGAACCACTGCTGCATGAAGTGAATGCGCAGCATGCTGTGCACGGCAAACGGCGGCCGGCCCTTCTTGCCTTCGGGCGCAAACGGCGCGACCAACTCCACCAGCGCCGCCCATGGCACCACTCGTTCCATTTGCGCCAGGAACTCGCGCTTGCGCGTTCGCTTGGTCGTCAGGTTCAACCCCAGATCGGTTTGCTTCATCGACTGAATCTTCCCCGCTCGATCAACACCCGGCAAGCAGAATTGCCCGGGGTTTGTGCAGACCTTCCCTAGCGGATGCGTCGCGCCTCGACGTAGTAGCGTTTCTCGTGCGCTTCACCCATCGAGAAGGTCTTGCGCGGCAGCGGGCCGTCCAGCACCACACGCCGCAGCAGCTCGCTCTTGCTCACCGTGTCCAGGTGCAGCCCCAGGTGGCCCGGTTGCTGCGCCAGTCTTTCGAGCACGTCGTCGCCATGCACGTAGTCCACCTGCGCCGCGGCACCGCGTGCAATGAAGTCATCGACGAAGGCCTGCACCGTGCCCACGGCCAGCGACGTAGGCGGTTCGTCGATCTCGACCACCGCAAAGCGCGCAGCCGGGCCGATCAGGCCGAAGGCCTGCGCCGCCCGGTGCTGCTTCAGATGCTGGCGCATGGCCTGGCCGCTGGGCATGTCGATGCAGCGCATGCGCGCACCGTAGGCCTCGGCCAGCGCGCGGCGTGGGTCGGCGTTGACACCGAAGAGCAATCGGTGGATCGGCTCGAAGACGAGGGCCGGGTCGTGGATGTTCACCACTTCGACCAGCGCATGGCGGCTCGGGTGCTGCAGGCCGACCGTGGCCTTGGCGCTGTCCCAGATCGACTTGGCGGTGGCCAGCGAGTGGTTGCCGTCGCCCACCGCAAACAGCATCGGTGGCGTGCCGGCAGGCACGGCATAGCGCGTCGCAAAGGCCTGCGGGTCGGCCAGGGCCTGCAGCGCGCGCAGCACCTGCGTGCCCTGTTCGCCGGACAACGCGTGGCCCGCAAGATGGCCGCCACCGCCCATCAGCTCGGTGGCATACAGCGGCGTCAACGCGTCGCGTGCCGCTGCCGCCGGCTCGACGACGGTGCATTGCGGGTCGTCGATCAGCACCAGGATGTGCGGCAACTCCAGCTCGGCGCCGCGGCGCACCTCGATGCGCGGCACCAGGCGCTCGACGATGGTGCCTTCGGTGGGTCGGATCAGGCTGGTGGAGCTGGCGCGGTAGTCATAGTGCTCCAGGTCCAGCTCCAGCATCAGGCCGCGGCGCACGCGTGCGCCGATGCGGCGCTCGACCAGCAGCGCTCCGGCATGGTCGGTGAGCAGCCCGTCGGCGAGGTAGCGGCGCATCGTCGCCTGGATGCGCGCAATACGCTGCGGCGCATCGGCCGCGCCCAGGTAGACCTCGGGGAAGATCAGGTGCAGCGTCGACGGCGCATCGCCGACCTCGCGCTCCACCTGCTGCCAGTACTGAGGTTCGGCGGTGTACTGGTCGCAGGCGATGACGGCCCATTTGGCCAGGTCGATGCCCGGCCGCGGCAGGCAGATGCGCGGCAGCCTGAAGCCCGTCGGGGTGTCCATGCGCGTGTTCCTCGTTTGATTTCGGCGGATGGTAGCGAGCTGCCCGAAGCCTGAAACCAGTCCCACCGGCGGGATGTTTGTGAGCAGCTGCAACGGCGGCACAATGTCGGGCCATGGCGAACATTGCATCCCTCCTGAAGAGCGAGATCTCGCGCGTCGCGCGCAAGGAAGTGCGCGGTGAAACCGCGGGCCTGAAGAAGGCCATCAGCAGCTACCGCAGCGAGATTGCCGCGCTGAAGCGGCGCGCGCTGGCACTGGAAGGCGAACTGCGTCGGCTGAGCAAGGCCGCCGGCAAGTCCTCACCGGCCGCTGCCGAAGGCGAGGCGCCGACGCGCGCGCAGCGCTTCAGCGCCAAGGGGCTGGCGTCGCAGCGAAAGCGACTGGGCCTGTCGGCACAGGAATGCGGGCTGCTCGTCGGCGCCTCCGGCCAGTCGATCTACAACTGGGAAGACGGCAAGGCACGGCCGCGTGCCAAGCACCTGCAGGCGCTGGCTGCCCTGCGCGGCATGGGCAAGAAGGATGCCGCCGCGCGGTTGAGCGAACTGCGCGCGTCGTAGCGCCTTCAGCTGCGCTTCAGCCGCTGCATCACCGGCCCGTCGCTGCGGTACGACCAGCAGGTGTCGACCAAGGCCTCCAGGCGCCAGATGCGCACTGGCTCGGCCTGGCCCACGCGCGGCGGCGCATGCGCAATCGAGGCGAAGGCCTGCACCGCGGCCGCGGCCAGCGCCTCCAGCAGCGCCAGCATGTGGGTGCAGCCTGCGGTACCGCCAAGCGTGTCGCGCAAGGCCTTGCGAAAGCCCCGGCCCACCGACTGCCCCACCAGCCGCTGGAAGTTGGGGTTGACCTCGGCACAGCCGGTGTAGGGTGTGCCCGGCATGGCCGAGGCCAGTGCGTGGATGCGGCGCTCGCGGTCCACCGTCAGGCGCATCTGCATGTGGTGCAGCGCCGAGCCTGGCGGGCAAGGGCCGCGGAACTCGCTGTCGTAGGCGAAGGGCCGGGTGTCGATGAAGCGCGCGTCGATGTCGAGCAGGCCGTCGTCGCGGCGGAAGCTGCGGCAGACGATGCTGCGCGTGTGCACCGCTTCGCGCGGCGCGGCCGGCGGCAGGCACCAGCCATCGTCGAAATGGGCATGCAGGTCTTCGCCGGGCACCGTCATCATGAGTCTTCGCAGGGTGTCGATGGCATGATGCTCGCACAACAGCAGCACATCAGGAGACAACACATGAGCTATGCCCAAGGCCGGCTGATCCACGATGCCGACAGCCACCTGATGGAGATGGACGACTGCCTCGATGCCTTCTTCACGCCGTCGCTGCTGCCGCGCTTCCACGCCTGCGCCGGCTATCGCGCGGCCCTGCAGCGCAACCTGCGGCCCGGCCGCTCGCGCGAGGCCCATGCCGATGCGGCCTTCCGTGCCGGCGTCGATGCCCAGCTGATGCTGCGCAAGAACTATGAGGCGCACGGCGCTTTCATCGCCGCCGACCGGCCGCGGGCGCTGGACCTGCTGGGCTTTGCCAGCCAGCTGGTGTTCACTACCTTCTGCCTCGGCAACTTCGGCCTCGACCAGGGCGAGGACATGGCGCTGTGCTATGCCGCGGCCGACGCGCACAACCGCATGCTGGCCGACTTCTGCCGCGTCGATGCGCGGCTGCTGGCCACCGCCTATGTGCCGCTGGAGAGCTTCGAACACGCGCGCGTCACCACCGCTGCCGCCCTGCGCGATGGTGCCAAGGCGCTGATGGTGCCGTCGCGCTGCCCACAGCCGCATGCGCCCAGCCATGTGGCGCTGGACCCGGTGTGGGCACAGGCACAGGAAGCGGGCGTTCCGGTGCTCTTCCACGTGGGCGGCGAGGAAAAGATGAACCCGACCTACAAGATCAATGGCCTGCCGCCGGTGCCCGACTTCCACGGCGGCGACGACAACTTCACCTCGGTCAGCTACATGCCGATCCCGAACGCGGTGATGCAGACGCTGGCCACGCTG
Source organism: uncultured Pseudomonadota bacterium (assembly GCA_963758955.1). Classification (GTDB taxonomy): domain Bacteria; phylum Pseudomonadota; class Gammaproteobacteria; order Burkholderiales; family Burkholderiaceae_C; genus Rubrivivax. The sequence goes on along the minus strand of CAVWXO010000021.1, from coordinate 820,735 downwards.
ATCTTCGACGGCGTGTTCGACCGCTTCCCGCGCCTGAAGTGGGGCGCGATCGAACTGGGTGCGGCCTGGGTGCCGGGCTGGATGCGGGCGATGGATTCGGCCGCCCACGCCTTCATGCGCAACGAGACACGGCTGCAGACGCTGTCGGCGAGGCCCAGCGAGATCGCTCGCCGGCAGCTGCGCGTCACGCCCTATCCGCACGAGGACAGCGGCTGGATCGTCGCCAACGCCGGCGAGGAAGTGTGCCTGTTCTCGTCGGACTATCCGCATGTGGAAGGCGGGCGCCACCCGCTGAAGCGCTTCGACGAGAGCCTGCAGCGGCTGTCGGCCTCGGCGCGGCAGCGCTTTTTTGCCGACAACTTCGTCGACCTGATAGGCGCCGGCCTGGCACCCGCGCTGCGCCGGCCGGTGCTGCAGCACGCGGCCTGAGCGACACCGTGACGGTGGTCACGGGCCGGGGGGCTCTCCGGGCCATTAATCTGGGATTAAGCCGGGGTGTAGAGCATCAGGTCCTGAAGGGTCGTCGCCGGCGGCCCATGCAGGAGCGTGAGTGCTGTCCTTGTCCCTGCCGCCCGTGCGGCCGAACGTCATCGGGGCCCCCGCCGCGCCGCGGCTGCGGCTGCATCCGGCCGGCTCGCCGGGCCGTCACGAGATCGAAGCCTTCATCAGCGCGGTCTATCGCCAGCGCTATGGCGCCGAGCTGAGGCACTTCGCCCCGGTGCTGGTCAGCCTGCACGACGAAGACGGCGATTGCGTCGCCGCCGCGGGCTACCGCGCCGCCCACACCGGGCCGCTGTTCCTGGAACGCTACCTGTCGGGCGCGGTGGAATCGCTGTTGCCCGCGACATCCGGCCGCTGGACGCCGCGACAGCGCATCGTCGAGGTCGGGCATTTGGCGGCGGTGCGTGCCGGCGAGGGCCGGCGGCTGATCCTGCTGCTCGGCCCGCATCTGGCCGGCCACGGCTTCGAATGGGTGGTCAGCACGCTGACGCAGGAACTGCGCAACCTGTTCGTGCGCATGGGCGTGGCGCCGCTGGCCCTGGGCGTGGCCGACCCAGCGGTGCTGGGCGACCAGGCCGCACAGTGGGGCAGCTACTACGATCACCGGCCGCTGGTGCTGGCCGGGCGGCTCGACGCCGCACTGCACATGCTGGCGCGGCGGAGTGCCGCCGCATGAGGCCGGCACTCGACGACGGCCGGCGCCACTGGAGCGCCGCGCAGCTGGACGAGGCCGTCGCCGCGGCCGGCAAGAAGCTGGCTGCGGCCGGCACGCGCGTGCTGGCCACGGTGCTGGACAACACACCGGCTTTCGTCGCGCTCGACGAGGCGGCGCTGCAGCTCGGCATCGTGCACGTGCCGCTGCCGCAGTTCTTCACCGCCGGGCAGATGCAGCATGCGCTGCAGGCCGCCGGCGTGGACACGCTGCTGATGGCGCCGCCGCTGGCGGCGGCTTGGCCGGGGCTGAGCTGGTGGCCGGTGGAGGTGGCGGGCGAGCCGCTGATGCACGCGCGCCTGCCCGCGGCCCAGGTCACGATGCCGGCGCAGACCGCGAAGATCAGCTTCACCTCCGGCACCACTGGCGCGCCCAAGGGCGTGTGCCTGAGTGCCGAGGCGCTGCAGCGTGTCACACGCGGCCTGGTCGAGGCGATGGCGCCGCTGCAGATCGAACGTCACCTGAATGCCTTGCCCTTTGCCGTGCTGCTGGAAAACATCGCTGGCCTGATGGCGCCGCGCCTGCATGGTGCGACCGTCGTCTCGCTGCCCTTGGGCGAGCTCGGCCTGACGGGATCGTCCTGCTTCGATGCGGCGCTGTTCCAGGCCGCGGTGCAACGCCACCAGCCGCACAGCCTGATCCTGCTGCCGCAGATGCTGCGCGCCTGGTGCGGCCACCTGATGCACACCGGCCAGCACGCGCCGGCCTCGCTGAAGCTGGTGGCGGTGGGCGGCGCAGCGGTGGGTGCGCCGCTGATCCGCGCCGCGCAGGCGCTGGGTATCCCGGCCTGCGAGGGCTATGGCCTTTCAGAGGGCGCATCGGTACAGACGCTCAACCTGCCAGGCGCCGAGCGTCCCGGCAGCGCCGGGCGGCCGTTGCCGCATGCGCGGCTGCGCATGGCCGACGACGGCGAGATCCTGATTGCCGGCAGCCTGTTCAGCGGCTACCTCGGCGATGCCACTGCCGTGGGCGAGTGGTGGCCCAGCGGTGACCTGGGGCATGTCGATGCCGACGGCTTCCTGCATGTCTCCGGCCGCAAGAAGAACCTGCTGATCACCGCCTTCGGCCGCAACGTCTCGCCCGAATGGGTGGAGACCGCGCTGCGCGGCCACCCGGCCGTGCTGCAGGCAGTGGTCTTCGGCGATGGCGAGCCGGCGCTGTCGGCCGTGCTGTGGCCCACGCAGGCCGAGGCCACCGATGCATCGCTGCAGGCGGCCGTCGATGCCGCCAATTCCGCGCTGCCCGACTACGCCCGCGTCGCGCGCTGGACACGCGGGCGGGCGGCCTTCGACGTGCGCACCGGCCTGGCCACCGCCAACGGCCGGCCGCAGCGCGGCGCCATCCAGGAACGCCATGCCGACGCGCTCGGTCTGGCCCTCGAAACCACTCCTTGAACCCCACCATGAGCTTCTACGAACAGCTGCTGAAACAAAGCGCCGAGGCGCGCCAGGGCCTGCTGGCCACGCCGATCATCCAGGGCTGCCTGCGCGGCGAGGTCTCGCTGGCCAGCTACGTGGCCTTCCTGCGCGAGGCCTACCACCATGTGCGCCACACCGTGCCGCTGCTGCAGGCCACGCAGGCCGCGCTGCCGCCGCAGCACCAGTGGCTGCGCGGCCCGCTGGACGAGTACATCGAGGAGGAGGCCGGCCATGACGAGTGGATCCTCAACGACATCGCGGCCTGCGGCGCCGATGCCGAGGCGGTGCGCCACGGCGACGCCGGGCTGGCCACCGAGGTGATGGTGGCCTATGCCTACGACACCATCGCGCGGCGCAACCCGCTGGCCTTCTTCGGCATGGTGCATGTGCTGGAAGGCACTAGCGTGTCGCTGGCGCTGATGGCGGCCGACGCGATCCAGGCGCCGCTGCGGCTGCCCGATGCTGCCTTCAGCTACCTGCGTTCGCACGGCACGCTCGACGTGCAACACACCGCGCACTTCGCGCGTCTGATGGACCGCATCGACAAGCCGCAGGACCAGGCCGACATCGTGCATGCGGCACGAGTCTTCTTCCACCTCTATGGCGACGTCTTCCGCAGCCTGCCGATGCCGCTGATGCAGGCGGTGCCGGCATGAAGGCGGCCGACGCGCGCGTGCTTCTCACCGGAGCCAGCGGCGGCATTGGCCAGGCCATGGCGCACGCGCTGCGCCAGGCCGGCGCCCAGGTGATGGGTGTGGGCCGCGGCGTGGCCGGGCCGGCGGGCCTGGCCTGGCACCGGGCCGACCTGAACGAGGCGATCGGCCCGGCCAGCGTGGCCCAGGCCGCAGCCGAATGGCGGGCCAACGTCGTGGTGCATGCCTCCGGCGTACCCGCCTTCGGTGTGCTGCAGTCGATCTCGCCGCTGCAGATGGAGCAGGTGCTGCAGGCCAATCTGCTCGCGCCGATGCGTCTGACGCAGGCGCTGCTGCCGCAATTGCTGCGCCAGCCGCGCGCGCAGATGGTGTTCGTCGGCTCGGCGCTGGGCCGCATCGGCCTGCCCGGTTTCAGCGTGTACGGTGCCAGCAAGGCGGGGCTGCACGGCTTTGCCGAGGCCTTGCGCCGAGAACTGGCCGACACGTCCGTGCGCGTGCAGATCCTCGGCCCGCGCAGCACGCGCACCGGCTTCAATGGCGCCGCGGTCGAGGCCTACAACCAGGCCACCGGCACGGCGATGGACACCCCCGAGGCGGTGGCCGCCGCGCTGCTGGCGCTGATCGAGAGCGAGGCGGCGGAATCCTTCGTCGGCTTTCCCGAACGGTTGGGCGTGCGCCTGAACGGCCTGCTCGGTGCGCGCATGGACGGCAGTTTCGCCAAGCACCGGCGCAGTCTCGGCGCTGCTGACATCGCTCCCACGCCCACTCCTGGAACCACGACATGAAGAAGATCCTGCTCACCCTCGCCCTGTGCCCGTTGGCCGTCTGGGCCGCACCGGTCGACGATGCCGTTGCCGAACTGCAGCGCGACTGGGAGGTGATCCGGTACCAGGCCCCCGCGGCCGAGCGCGAGAAGCGCTTCGAGTCGCTCAGCGCCAAGGCCCACAAGGTGACCGAGACCTACCCGGGCCGCAGCGAACCGCTGATCTGGGAAGGCATCATCGTCAGCTCCTGGGCCGGCGAGAAGGGCGGCATTGGCGCTCTGGGCCTGGTGAAGCAGGCCAAGGCCGACTACGAACAGGCGATCCAGGTCGACGCCAAGGCGCTGGACGGCTCGGCCTACAACAGCCTGGGCGTGCTGTACTACAAGGTGCCTGGCTGGCCGCTGGGCTTTGGCGACAAGGCCAAGGCCAAGGAGCTGCTGCAAAAGGCGCTGGCGCTCAACCCGAACGGCATCGACCCGAACTTCTTCTACGCCGAGTACCTGGTCGAGACCAAGCACGCCGACGAGGCCGTGCCCTACCTGGAGAAGGCGCTGAACGCACCGGCGCGGCCGGGCCGGCAGATCGCCGACGCCGGCCGGCGCGAGGAGATCCGCGCGCTGTTGGCGAAGATCAAGTCGAACTGAGCGTCGCCATGACGCCCTCGCCGGCCCTGAGCTCGCCGTAGTGCAGGGCCAAGCAATGCAGCGCGGCAATGCGCTGCACGATGGACACACCCAGGCCACTGCCGCTTTCGGACTGGCCGTCGACACGGCGGAAGCGTTCGCCCATTTGGGTCCGCATCTGCGGTGGCAGCGGCGGGCCTTCGTTCTCGACCTGCAGCGTGCTCGCCCCGAAGCGCAGCCGCACGGTGCTGCCCTCAGGCGCATAGCGCACCGCGTTGTCGAGCAGGTTGCGCAGCAGCACCGACATCAGCGCGGCGTCGCCGCGCAGCGGCAACGCCGGCGTGCCGGCGTCCGGCCACTCGCAATCGAGCTCGATGCGGCGGCGCTCGGCCAGTGGCAGCACGTCGTTGACCGCCTGTTCGACGATCGGCTCCCACTGCAGCTCGGTCGCCTGCGGCAGCCGCTCGGTGGCCTCCAGCCGGGACAGCGCCAGCATCTGCGTGACCAGCCGGTCCATGCGGTCCATGCCGGCGTCCAGGCGTGCGGCAGCCTGCGTGCGTTCGGCCTCGCCGCTGCTGCGCTTGAGCACGTCCCACTGCGCGCGCAGCACGGCCAGCGGCGTGCGCAGTTCGTGCGCTGCATCGGCGGTGAAGCGGCGCTCGCGCTCCAGCGTCGACGTGATGCGCGAAAACAACCCGTTCATGGCCTGCAGCATCGGCTGCAGCTCCAGCGGCGCGTGTTTCACCGGCACCGGTCGCAGGTCGTCGGCGTTGCGCCCCTGCAGTTCGCTGGTGAGCAAATGCACCGGCTGCAGCGCCCGCCTCACCGCCCAGGCCATGGCCGCCAGCAGCACCGGCAAGACCAGCAGCCAGGGCACCAGCTGGCCGGCCACCAGGTCGCGCACCAGCTCGTCGCGTTCGTCGCCGTGCTGCCCGGCGGCGACCAGCCACTCGCCGTTGGGCGCCTGCAGGTAGTACACGCGCCAAGGTTCGCCACCCAGCTGCATGTCGACGAAGCCGGAGGCATCGGCACGGCGCGGCAGCTGCACGCCTTCGCGGTCGACCAGCAGCAGCTGGCCCTGCCGGTTCCACACCGCGATGGCCAGGTCGCGCAGGTCGGCCTCGCCGGCCGAAGGCGGCGTTGGCAGCATCCGGCCTGGCGCGGCTGCAGACGCCAGCGTGGCTTGCACCTGCAGCGCCAGGCGGATGATCTCGGTGTCGAACAGCTCGTTGACCTCGTACCGCGCACGGTGTGCCGACGCCAGCAATGCCACGCCCCAGACCACCGGTGCGCACACCAGCAGGTACAGCAGCAGCCGGCGCTGCAGGCTCATGCGATGGCGTCGGCGGTGCCGAGCGCGTAGCCGACGCCGCGCACCGTGCGCACGATGCCCGGGTGGATCTTGCGCCGCAGGTGGTGCACGTAGACCTCCAGGGCATTGCTTTCGGGCTCGCCGCCGCTCCAGTCGTAGAGCTTCTCCTGCAGTTGCGTGCGCGACAGCACGCGCTGCGGGTTCAGCAGCAGCATCTCCAGCAGCGCCAGCTCGCGCCCGGTCAATTCCACCGGCTGGCCCTGCCACTGCACCTGCTTGGCTGCGGGGTCGTAGCTCAGCGCGCCATGGGTCCATACCGCCTGCGTCTGGCCGGCCGTGCGGCGCAGCATGGCGCGCAGCCGCGCCGCCAACTCGTCCAGCGTGATCGGCTTGATCAGGTAGTCGTCAGCGCCGGCATCGAGGCCGCCGATGCGCTGCTCGACCGCGTCGCGCGCCGTCAGCACCAGCACCGGCAGATCGCGCCCGGCCTGGCGCCAGCGGCGCAGCCAGGTCAGGCCGTCGATGCCCGGCAGGCCCAGGTCCAGCACCATCGCGTCGTAGGGTGCGCCGGCCAGCGCGGCATCGGCCTGCGCGCCGTTGCGAAACCAGTCGACCGCATGGTCGCGCTGACGCAGCCCGGTGGCTAGGGCGTCACCGAGCTGTGGGTCGTCTTCCAGGATCAGCAGGCGCATGCGGGCCTTGGGGGATGAGGGCAGTCGGCAGCAGGCGCCCGGACAACTTGCAGCATAGGGCCGCGAGCTTAAACCGCGCTTAAGGCACCAGATGGTGGAACAGCAGCAACGCGGCCTTGACGGCAGCGAAGATCACGCCGGAGACCACGCCAGCCGAGACCAGGGCCACGCCCAGGCCGGCCAGCACCCACAGGCCGTCGCGTTCGACGATGGCCAGCGCCAGCAGGCTGATGGCCACGGCCGGCAGCACGTTGCCCAGCGGAATGGGCAGCACCAGCACCAGGGCCAGCACCAGACACACCGCGCCGATGGCGTACTCCAGCGGCGGGCGCGCCAGCCAGCTCAAGCGCGGCCGCAGCATGCGCTCGCCGCGCTGCAGCCAAGGCGCGATACGCTGCACCAGCGCCGCAAAGTCGGTCTGCGACATCGAGCGGCTGGACAGCAGCTGCGGCAGCCAGGGCCGGCGGCCGACCATCAGCTGCGCGGCCAGGAAGACCAGCGGCGCGCCGAGCACGGCCGAGGTGCCGGGCGGCATCGGCAGCACGTTGGGGAAGGCAAAAAGGAACAGCAGCGCGCCCAGGGCGCGGTCGCCCAGCGCATCGATCAGGTCGCGCACCGAGACGCGGGTGCGGCCCTCCTGCTGCGCCATGCCGTGCAGCAGCTCCGACAGCGTGGGGCCGGCCGCGCCGTTGCCGGCAAGCATCGTGGGCGGTGCTGCCGTCAGCGCTTGGCGAAGCCGGCCAGGCGCTGGTGGATGATGGCGTCGGCCTCGGCCATGATGCGGTCGATCAGCTCCTTGCAGCTGGGCACGTCGTGGATCAGCCCGGCCACCATGCCGCAGGACCAGGCGCCCGCGTCCATCGTGCCTTCGAGCATGATCTTCGGGTACACGCCAGCCACCTGCTCGATGATGTCCTCGAACTTCAGGTTGGCGCCGAGTTCGCGTTCCTTCTGCAGCAGCACGTCCACCGCGGCATTGCGCAGCACGCGCTCGGTGTTGCGCAGCGGGCGCATCACCAGTCGCGTGTCCAGCTCGCTGGCGGCGACGATGGCCTGCTTGACGTTGTCGTGCACCGGCGCTTCTTTCGTCGCGATGAAGCGCGTGCCCATGTTCATGCCCTCGGCGCCCAGCGCCAGCGCGGCCACCAGGCTGCGACCGTCGGCCATGCCGCCGCTGGCGACGAAGGGGATCTTCAGCTCTTCGGCGGCGCGCGGCAGCAGGATGAAGTTGGGCACGTCGTCCTCGCCGGGGTGGCCGCCGCATTCGAAGCCGTCGACGCTGACCGCGTCGCAGCCGATGGCCTCGGCCTTCAGGCTGTGGCGCACCGAGGTGCACTTGTGGATCACCTTGATGCCGTGCTCCTTCAGCACCGGCAGCCATTTCTGCGGGTTGTTGCCGGCGGTCTCCACCGCCTTGACGCCGCCTTCGATGATGGCCTTGATGTAGCCCGGATAGTCGGGCGACGTGACCGTGGGCAGGAAGGTCAGGTTCACGCCGAAGGGCTTGTCGGTCATCTCCCGGCAGCGGGCAATCTCCTTGGCCAGCAATTCCGGCGTCTTCTGCGTCAGCCCGGTGATGATGCCCAGCCCGCCGGCATTCGACACCGCCGCGGCCAGTTCGGCAAAGCCGACGAAATGCATGCCGCCCTGGATGATCGGGTGCTCGATGCCGAACAGCTCGGTGATGCGGGTCTTCATGAACGGGGTCTCCAGGTAGGTTGATGTGAAACGCTGGCGCGCATTCTCGGCGAAACGCCGATCTCAAGGCTCGCGCTGCAGCGGCGGCAGGTGCCAACGGCCGTCCAGCGCCTCGGTCTTGGGCCAGTACAGGCGCGCGTTGAGCAGGAAAGGCTCACCGGGCTTCACCGGCAGCCAGTTGGCGCGTTTGTCCGCCGCCGGCGGCTCGGCCTGCACCCACAGGTCGAGCGAGCCGTCGGCCGGCAGGTTGGCGCCCGGGCCGACCATCGCCACCAACGCGCGCGGGTCTTAGGGCGTGCCGTAGTCGCCCAGCAGCGGCAGTGCCAACAGGCCGCGCTTCAGCCAGGCCCTCATCGGCCGGCGCCGACTTCGCCGCCAAAGCGCTCGATCAGGTTGGCGATGTACTTCTGGATCAGCTTCTCGTTCTCGCCGGTGACCACCGGCACGACCAGCACCTTCATCAGCCCGGGCAATGGCACCGTGATCTCGCCCTTGACCTGCAGCACGATGTGGGTCGAGTGCTTCTTCTCGGTGATCGTCCAGCTGCCGCCGATCTGCGCATTGCCCACGCCCTTGACCGGTGTCCAGCGCACGCTCAGCTTCTTGCGGTCGGCCGCGTAGGTGGCGGCATAGATCGTCTGGATGTGAACCTGCGCGGTGCCCACCTTCTGCAGCTCCCAGCGGTAGGTGTTGCCGCCCAGGTCCACCAGCTTGTCGACCTTCGGGAAGTGGCTGGCCGAGGCCGGCACGTCGGCCAGCAGGGCAAAGACTTCGGCCGCAGGCGCCTTGACTTCGAATTCGTAGCTCAGGTCGAACGGAACGATGACGGACATGCTCGTGTCTCCTCGCGGGATGGTGTGCCTTGCAGCCGCGGCGCCGGCCGCGGCGCGGTGCCGCTCAGGGCGAGCCGACGGCGCGGTACTGCGCGCTGTGCTCGCGCAGCCAGGCGCGGGCCGGGGCGGCGTCGTGCTGGCTGGGGTGGAAGTCCTGCGCGAAGTAGTCGCGCCAGGGCCCGAAGCTGGCGCGCAGCATGCCGTCGCGCGCCCACAGCAGCCGCCAGCCGCTGCGCCAGGTGCTCCAGCGCCACAGGCTGCCGTCGTGCCACAGGTTGATCAGTGTCTGCCGCGTCAGGTCCCACAGGAAGGTCAGCGTCACGTAGCGGAACAGCCGGATGCGCCAGGCGTGGTGGCCGCTCAGCGCCTGGTAGACGTCGAAGGCCGTGCTGCGGTGCTCGGCTTCCTCGCAGGCATGCCACATCCACAGCGTGCGCAGGCGAGCTTCGGCGCCGTCCAGCGCCTCGGGATTGCGCAGGAGCCAGTTGGCAAAGATCGAGGTGAAGTGTTCGGTGGCGGCGGTGGCGGCCAGGTGCACGCGCACGTCCAGGTGCGAGCTGGCCTTCAGCCGGCGCAGCGCGCGCCGTTCGATGTCGTTGGGCAGGCCCTGAGTCGCCAGGTGGGCATTGAACAGCGCATGCAGCCGGCGGTGCGTGGCCTCCTGGCCGATGAAGCCCTGCACCTCGTCGGCGAACTGTGCGCGCTGCGTCTCGGGCAAGGCCTTCAGCGCATTGCGTACCGAGTCGATGAAGTACTGCTCGCCAACCGGAAAGCTCAGTGACAGCGCGTTGAAGAAGGCCGTGCGGAAAGCATCCCCGCCGTTCCAGCGCGCGTCGATCGGCGCGTCCAGGTCGATCAGCAGGCGGCGTACGGTCAGGTCGGTCATCGGGGGCAGGGCGGCAACGCGCAACGGGGTCGGCGGCAGTGTAGCGGCGCAGCATTCGCGGCTCTGCGTGACAACTGCACATCACCAGCGGTGCAGCGGCATGCCGCCGGCCTGATGGTGTGCGTAGTCCAGTGTCAGCGCGCCCAGGTGGCCGCCCAGCGCGTCCAGCCGCGCCAGTTGCCAGCGCGCACCGGTCATGCCGCTGTCCAGCCTCTCATGCACAAGCCGCAGCCAGCCGTCGGCCAACGCGCGGTCCACCTGCAGCTGCGCCAGGCCGCGGCGCGCCAGCGGCAGCAACTCTTGCAGCCAGGCGGCGGCGTGGCGCTCGCGGCCGTCCAGGCCCGTCAGGATTGCCTGCAGGCCGTCGCGCGCCGCAGCGTGGAAGTTGGCCCGTGCCTGCTCGAAGGGCAGGCGCAGTTCCGGCGGCGCGTCCTGCGTCACCCAGGCGGCAACCAGACCGATGCCGAAGGCCAGGTTGGCCATCATGTCCGGCAGCGACGGCCCGGCCGGCAACGGCCGGTGCTCGCTGCGAATGTGGACTCGACCGTCCTCGGCATCGAAACCGAGCACCGGCCGGTGCCAGCGCCAGATGGTGCCGTTGTGCAGCCGCAGGTGAGCGAGGTGCTCGATCGGCTCGTCCAGCGCCACCGGCAGCAGCGGCTCGAAGCGCTCCAGGTTCTCGCGGAAGCATTCCACCAGCGAATAGCCGGCATAGCCGCTGCCGAAGCCGACACGCGGCAGCGTCGCCTGCAGCAGGTTGTCACGCGTGCCCACGCCCAGCGCCTGCTCGAACAGTGGGATGCGCGTTTCCTGCCACAGCGGCTGGCCGAAGAGCAGCGGCGAGTTGCCGGCCATGGCCAGCAGCGGGGCGGCCGCGATCATGGCCGCGTTGTGCCCGCGCACCGCCTGCGCCGCCGGCAGCTGCAAGTGCACCTGGAAGGACGTGGCCGCGGCTTCGAGCATCACGTCGTGGTGGATGGCGCGCAGATGCGTGCCTGCGGGACCCTCGATGTCCAGCCGGGTCGGCCGACCGTGGCGCTGGCGCTGCACCTGCTGATTGAGCGCCCGGTAGCGCGGCGGTGCCGACAGGTTGTCCAGACTCAGATCGGCATCGGCCAGGCTGGGCAGGATGCCGATGGCCACGACCTGCAGATCCATGGCGGCGGCCACCTCGCGGCAATGCGCCCAGGCTTCCTGCAATGCCGCGGCCAAGCGGCCCAGTCCGGCACCGGCCACCGGCTGAGGCGGCACGTTGATCTCGATGTTGAAGCGGCCGATTTCGGTGACCACCTCGCTCGACGCGCAGCGCGCGATGAACTCGGCATTGCGCGGCGCGGGCCGCCCCGTGGCATCGATCAGCCAGGCCTCCAGCTCCAGCCCGGCCATCGGCGCGCGCTGCGACAGCGCGTCGCGCTCGACCAGGTCGTGAAGCCAGTCGGTCTCGGCACGCAGCGCACGCTGGAAGCGCACGAAGTCGCGGTGCTCGAAGGAACTGCGCTCGACCGATTGGCCCATGGCCGCGATTGCACAGGCGCGGCGGCGGCGGCCCCTTGTCCTGGGTCAAAGCCGGTGCGCTGCGGGAAACTAGGGATGGGGCTCGTCCCGGTGCTGTGGTCCGATGCAGCCCCTGCCGCCTTTGAGGACCCCCCATGCCCAAGACCGTCAACCTGGCCCGTTCCCGCGAGTTCGTGCGTTCGGCGGTGCTGCCGCCGGCACCGCCGCGCGCACGCGGCGCCGACGACACCGTGGACGAGGCACTGGTGGCCGGCAAGGCGCAGGCTGCGGTGGTCGGCTCCGAACTGGTGTCCTTCGCGACGAATGTGGCGCCGCAATGGCGTCAGGACCTGATCAACTGCTCGCTGTTCGCGCAGCTGTGGGCCAAGGCCGAAGTGGCCGACTCCACGCGCATCTTCGACTGGTACGACGCCTACTTCGGTGCGCTGCAGCAGCTGGGCTGGATGGTGCAGGACCAGGGCTTCGCGGTGTATGTGGAGAGCAGCCAGAACTTCTCGGCCCACGAGGCAATCCTCAAGGTGGCCGAAGGGCTGCTGATGCCTTCGGTCGGCTCGCTGGCACTGGTGAAGACGACGCTGGATGCGCTCGGGTCGATGGATTCCGGCAGCCCCTTTCTCACGCTCTTCAGCCGCGAAAGCCAGCAGGCCTCGGCCGCGCGTTTCCAGATCAGCCTGGCCGAGCAGTCGGCCGACGGCGGACTGTCGGTCGCGCTGATGGCCTTCGGCCTGGAAGCGAAGACGACGCTGACGCAGGTGCTGTTCTTCAAGTCGCTGGCCAGCCAGGCCACGTTGCGCCATTGCTCGGGCAAGGTGTCGATCAACACGCCTTTGCTCGAAGCGCTGCGCCCTGACCTGAGCGAGCAGCTGAAGGAGCAGTCCCGCAGCTTCATCCGCAAGTTGCCGAGCAAGTTGCTGCAGCCAAAACCCGGCGCCTGAGCCTGTCGCCGGCTTGACAGCTGCGCAAGGGTTTAGTTGATATTCGGCCATCCGTTTGTGGGATAAGCGTCGTTCGTGTCAGGCATCGCCTGATCCAGGAGGCTCGCTCAGGATGGCTGGCGTCAGCACCACGGCGGAGGTGTTTCGCCGGGTGGTCGTCGAGCCGGCCTACAAGGCCGTGTCGGCGGAAATCGAACGAACAATCCTCGGCGGTGCCTTGCCGCTCGGCGCTGCGCTGCCCACCGAGCAGGAACTGGCCGAGCGCTTTGGCGTGCACCGCTCGACGGTGCGCGAAGCCATCCGCCAGGTCGAGCAGGAAGGGCTGCTGCAACGCCGCGAAGGCCGGCGGCTCTTTGTCTGTCTGCCGGGTGTGGACGACCTGTCGCCGCGGGCTACCCGCCTGTCGATGCTGCAGCAGACCACCTTCCGCGAGCTTTGGGAACTGGCGGCCTCGCTCGAGCCCTTGGCCGCGCGGCTGGCCGCACAGCGTGCGACGGCGCAGGATCTGCAGGCGCTGCGCGACCACCTGGCGGCCAGCCAGCGGTGCAGCGACGACGCGGCGATGGTGCAGCTGGATCTGCAGTTCCACGCGCTGGTCGGCCGTGACAGCCACAACCATGCGCTGATGCGGGCGCGCGAGCCGGCCGGCCTGCTCTGCAACCCGACTGCTCAACTTGGCGGCCTACCTGGGCGTCACCATCCGCCAGGGTGACGTGGTCTCTTTCACACCGGCTGGCTGAGCCTGATCGAGAAAGATCCCAAGCGCTTCGGTTCGGTCGAGCCGGGACTGGGCCGCGAAGGTGCGCGCGACCTGGTATCGAAGGGTGTCGTCGCGGTCGGCGCGGACACCTGGGCCGTGGAAGTCATCCCATTCGAACAGGGGCCGGAGTTTTCGAGGTGCACCAGATCCTGCTGCCGATGAACGGCACCTCCATCCTGGAGAACATCAGCACCGCCGAGCTGGCCAAGGACAAGGCCTACGAGTGCCTGTTCGTGCTCGGGCAGAAAAAGTACCAGGGCTCGGTGCAGTCGATGATCAACCCGGTGGCCATCCGCTGACGCGGGGCATGGCGGCGGCAGAGCGGCATGCAGCCGGCGCATGGGCGATGATCGACGTCCTGATACCGGAGCCGATCATGCGCCTGCCAACCTCGAGCCTTCGCCACCGCCTGCTTGCCGCAGCGCTGCTGGGGCTGTCCTGCCTCGGGCCTGCCACGGCACAGACCGTACCGGCCAGCTGCCCGCCGCTGCTCCAGCACAGCTTCAACCGGCTGCAGGACGACAAGCCGCAGCCGCTGTGCCAGTACGCGGGCAAGGTGCTGCTGGTGGTCAACACCGCCAGCTATTGCGGCTTCACACCGCAGTACGAGGGGCTGGAGGCGCTGTACGCCAAGTACGCGGCGCGTGGCCTGGTGGTGCTGGGCTTTCCGTCCAACGACTTCGCGCAGGAATCCGGCAGCAACGCGCAAATCGCCGAGCTGTGCTTCAACACCTACGGCGTCAAGTTCCCGATGTTCGCCAAGACGGTGGTCAAGGGCCCCCAGGCCAATCCGCTGTACCTGTCGCTGGCCGAGGCGACCGGCAAGGCGCCGGCCTGGAACTTCAACAAGTACCTGGTGGACCGTCAGGGCAAGCCGCTGGCGGCCTACGGCAGCAGCGTCAAGCCCGGCGATGCGGCCTTGGTCGCCGCCATCGAGAAGGCTTTGGCTGCGCGCTGAGGTGCGGACTCGCCTGATTGGGGGACCCTGACAGATGACTGAATTCACCCCCTGGCCGGCGTTGGCCGGTGGCATGCTGATCGGCCTGGCTGCCGTACTGCTGCTGCGGCTGAACGGCCGGGTTGCCGGCGTCAGCGGTATCGCCGGCGGCCTGTGGTTCGCGCGGCGCGGCGAGCGCACCTGGCGCGTGCTGTTCCTGCTCGGCCTGGTGGCCGGAAGCGCACTGTGGGCCGTTTGGGCGCCCTCCGCGCCACAACCACGCAGCGGCTTCCCGGTGTCGTTGCTGCTGCTGGCCGGGCTGCTGGTCGGCTACGGCACGTCACTGGCCGGCGGCTGCACCAGCGGCCATGGGGTGTGCGGCCTGGCGCGGCTGTCGGTGCGCTCGCTGGTGGCCACCGCGGTGTTCCTGATCGCCGGCATCGCCACCACCTACTTGGTGCGCCATCTGGTGTCGGGAGCCTGAACGTGGCTGCCGCCTCGAAGGCTTCGCGGCCCGGCCAGGCGCTGGTCGGGCTGCTGGCGGGCATCGTCTTCGGCCTCGGCCTGGGGCTGTCGCAGATGGTCGATCCGAACAAGGTGCTGAACTTCCTGGACATCGCCGGCACCTGGGACCCGAGCCTGATGCGGGTGCTGGGCGGCGCCGTCGGCGTGGCGGCACTCGGCTACCGTCTGGTGCTGCGCCGGCCGGCGCCGCTGCTCGGCGAGCGCTTCCACGTCAGCCCTGCCACGGCCATCGATGCACCGCTGCTCGTCGGCGCGCTGCTCTTCGGCGTTGGCTGGGGCCTGGCAGGGTACTGCCCCGGGCCGGCGATCGCCTCGCTCGGATTCGCCAACCCGGAGGCGCTGTGGTTCCTGCCGGCCATGCTGGCCGGCATCGGCCTGCAACGCTGGCAACTGCGGCGCCGCGCCATGCGTCGCGGCACGGCGCCGGCATGAGCCACCCCTTCGATGCCGCCATTGCCTTGACGCCGCAAGGCGATGGCGTGTTCGACGGTGCCACGCATGACGGCTATGCCAACATGGTCGGACCCTTCGGAGGCATCACTGCCAGCACGCTGCTGCATGCCGCCTGGCTGCACCCGCAGCGGCTGGGCGAACCGCTGGCGCTGACCGTCAACTTCGCCGGGCCGGTGGTCGAGGGGCCTTTCCGCGTCACGGCGCGTGCGCTGCGCACCAACCGTTCGACGCAGCATGGGCACATCGAACTCGCACAGCGCGGCGAGCTGGCCGCCAGCGCCAGCGCGGTGTTCGGCCTGCGCCGCGACACCTGGAGCCATACCGAGATCACCGCGCCGCCGCAGGCCCTGGGCGCTGCGGTGCCGGTCAAGGGACTGTCGCCGCGCGTGGCCTGGCCGCAGCGCTATGACATGCATTTCGTCAAGGGCGGCTGGCCCGATTTCGACAACCCGCAGGACGAGCCGGCCGATTCGCACAGCGAGCTTTGGATCCGCGACCACCCGCCCAGGCCGCTGGACGCCCTGGCGCTGGCGGCGATCTGCGACGCCTTCTATCCGCGCATCTTTCGCCGCCGTCAACGCTTCACGCCGGCGGGTACGGTGACGCTGTCCACGTGCTTCCATGCCGATGCGGCCGCGTTGGCGGCCCAGGGCACGCGCGCCGTGCTCGGCCGGGCGCGCGCGCAGCACTTCGGCGGCGGCTACTTCGACCAAAGCGCCGAGGTCTGGGGCGACGGCGGCCGGCTGCTGGCGGTGAGCCAGCAGCTTGTCTACCTTAAGGATTGACGGGCCGTTCGGTTTTGTTGCTAATGCGCGAACCTTCATCACGGGGAGCGTCCATGAACACCGACACCGCCTTGCCCACCTTGCGACTCGAGCCCGGCATCTCCATCGCCCAGGCCCAGCCGCAGACCAGCGGCACGGTCAGGCTGGAGTCGCCGGCGCTGCAGGTGATGACCGACCTGACGCTGGTGCGGGCAGCGACCACGCACCCGTCGACCAGCCTGGGCCAGGCCGAGCAGATGATGATCTACCAGGGCGTGCGCATGCTCTTCGTGGTCAGCGACATGCCGGAACTGGAAGGGCTGATCACCACCACCGACCTGCGCGGCGACCGCGCCATGCGCATCGTCGGCGAGCGCCAGGTGCGCCATGACGAGCTGAGCGTGGCCGACGTGATGACACCGCTGTCGATGCTCGATGCCATCACTTTGGAGCGCATGGGCGCGGCCACGGTCGGCAATGTCATTGCCACGCTCAAGCGCTTCGGCCGCAACCACCTCCTTGTGGTGCAGGCCGCCACCGCGCAGACGCCACAACGGGTGCGTGGCGTGATCTCGCGTGCGCAGATCGAGCGCCAGCTCGGCGCGCCGATCGACATCGCGCAGATTGCCAGCAGCTTCTCGGAGATCGAACGCGCGCTGTTCTGAGACCTAGTTCGCGGCCAGCGCGCCGCGTGGCGATGCCAGGGCAGGTTGCGGTGCCGCGCCGTGGCTAATGTCGTGGGCGCGATTTCAGTGCCTCGCTTGCCCTGCCGATGACCCGGCCAGGGTCGATGCTGCGCTGCACCAAGGTGGCGCAGACTCGTCGTCTTCAGCGCACCACGAAGGAGCCCCGCCCCAATGGCCGATGCCCAAGCCATGCCTGCCGACACGCCGGGTGCCTTCGCCCGGATGACGGCGCCGCTGCTGCGCAAGCTGGCCGACCTGAGCGTCGGCAAGAAGCTGCTGCTGATCTACCTGCTCGACCTGTGCACGGTGGTCTTCATCAGCGGCATCCTGATCCGCGAGAAGTACATCGCGATCGACTTCTCGCGCAAGGAGCTCAGCGGCACGGCCTACATCGAGGCCCTGCGCCCGGCACTGATGGCGCTGGGCCACAGCGGGCCGCCGGCAGCGGCCGGCGCGGGCGAATTCGTCGGCGTGGCCGAGGCCGAACAACGCTTCGGTGCCGGCATGGGCAGCCAGGAGCTGAATGCGCGCTTCGCGCGCACGCTCGGCGCGCTGGATGCCTGGGCCGCGCCGCGCGAAGCGTTGGCGCGGCGCGGTGCGGCGCTCGAAGCCGGCAAGGCGCTGGTGACGCGCATCGGCAACCAGTCGAACCTGATCCTCGACCCCGACCTGGACAGCTACTACACCATGTCGCTGATCCTGCTGCGCTATCCGGCGCTGCTCGATTCGGTGGCCCAGCTCAGCCCTCGGCTGCAGGACGGGGTCGCCGGGGTGGCCATCGATCCGTCCGAACGCGTGCGGCTGTTCGTGCTGGAAGGCGAGCTGCGCTCGGTGGCCAATGCCATTCGCTCCGACTTTGCCGAGGCCACCGCCGCTTCGCAGCCGCTGCTGCGCGAACGGCTGGCGCCGTCGCACGAGGCGCTGGCCGCGGCAATGGACGCGTTTGCCGCGGCGGTGCGCAAGGTGGCCGGCGGCGAGAGCGTGGCGCGCTTGCAGCTCGACCAGGCCGAGGCCGGACTGCTGGGCGCGCTCGATGCCGCCTGGCGCGAGGGCAATGCCGAGCTGACGCGACTGATCGACGCGCGCGTGCACGACTTCTTCGTGCGCATGTGGCTGCACCTGGGCACCGCGGCGCTGCTGATGACGGTGATCCTGCTGGCCGTGTTTTCGGTGGCGCGACGCATCTCGCGGCCGCTGCGCGGGCTGTCGGAGGTGGTGGACACGGTGCGCCGCACCGGCGATCCGACGCTGCGCTCGCAATGGACCAGCGGCGATGAGATCGGCCGCCTGGTGCTGGGCTTCAACGACATGCTGGCGCAGCTGGACCAGCAGCGCCATGTGCAGCAGGAGATGGCGGCCAGCGCACGCGCCGCCGCAGCGCAACAGGGCCTGCTCGAGCAGATGCCGGTGCCGCTGATGGTGACCTCGGTGCCCGACCACCGCGTGCTGCATGCCAACCCGCAGGCGCGGCAGTGGCTGGGCAGCGACGATACCGACCCGTGGGCGCGCGGCATCACGCCGTCGCTGCGCCGGCGCTTCTTCCAGCAGCTGGCCGACCAGGGCGAGGTGCGCGAGTTCGAGGTGCAGTGGAAGCAGGGGCGGCAATCGGCCTGGGCGGTGCTGTCGGCCTGCCGGCTCGACTACCAGGGCCAGGACGCGGTGGTCACCGCCTTCACGCCGATCAACGGCCTGAAGACGCTGGAGCAGCGGCTGGAACTGTGGGCCAAGGTCTTCGAGGCCTCGTCCGAAGGCATCGTGCTGCTCGACCGCCACGGCCGCGTGCTCTCGGCCAACCTGGCCATCTGCAAGGCCGGCGCCTTCGACCCGATCGAGCTGATCGACCAGGAGCTGGACTTCGTCAGCTTCGGCGAGCAAGCGCTTCCCAGGGCCCGCGAGCTGTGGCACACCGCCGAGACGCGCGGCTGGTGGCGTGGCGAGGTCACCGTGCGCCGCCGCGAGGGCGGCAGCTTCCCGGCCTGGGCGGTGCTGACCGCGGTGCGCGACGCCACCGGCACGCTGGCGCACTACATCTTCAGCTGCCTGGACATCAGCGACCGCAAGGCCTCGGAGGAGAAGGTGCGCTACCTGGCGCACCACGACCTGCTCACCGGGCTGCCCAACCGCGGCGTGGCCGAGCAGCGCGTGCGCGAGGCGATGAAGAAGTCCGAGCGCAGCGGCCAGCCGGTGGCGCTGCTGTTCATCGACCTGGACCGTTTCAAGACCATCAACGATTCGCTCGGGCACCAGACCGGCGATGCGCTGCTGCGCCTGGTGGCGCAGCGGCTGAGCGCGTCGATCCGCGAGCACGACACCGTCAGCCGCTTCGGCGGCGACGAGTTCGTGGTGCTGCTCGACGGCGTGGCCGGCAGCGACGAGGCGCTGCACATCGCGCAACGGCTGCAGGCCGCGCTGCGCGCGCCCTACCACGTGGAGGCGCTGGAGCTGAACGTGTCGTGCAGCGTTGGCATCGCCATGTTCCCCGGCGAGGCGGCGGACATGGACGAGCTGATGCGCCATGCCGACGCCGCCATGTACGAGGCCAAGGCCGGCGGCCGCGACAACGTCTACTTCTTCACCCGCGACCTGAACGACCGTGCCCAGCAGCGGCTTCAGGTGGAGCTGCTGCTGCGCAATGCGGTGGCGCGCGACGAACTGCGCCTGGTGTTCCAGCCGCAGGTGAACGCCATCGACGGCTCGCTGATGGCGGTGGAGGCGCTGCTGCGCTGGCACACGCCGGCGCTGGGCGATGTCAGCCCGGCGGTGTTCATCCCGCTGGCCGAGGAGACGCGCCTGATCGTGCCGATCGGCGAATGGGTCATCGACGAGGCCTGCCGCCAGCTGGCCGACTGGCGCGCACGCGGCGTCGAGATCGGCCTGGTGTCGGTCAACCTGTCGGCCGTGCAACTGCTCGATGCCGGGCTGCTGCCGGCCCTGCGCAATTCGCTGGCGCGGCACGGCGTGCCGGCCGGCATGCTCGAGATGGAGCTGACCGAATCGACGCTGATGGACAGCACCGACCAGCGCCTAGTGCGCCTGCAGGCACTGAAGGACCTGGGCGTGCAACTGTCGATCGACGACTTCGGCACCGGCTACTCCAGCCTCAGCTACCTGAGCCGGCTGCCGACGCACAAGCTGAAGATCGACCGCTCGCTGGTCAAGGACATGCTGCGCGAACCGAAGGACCGTGCCATTGCCGAAGCCATCATCGCCCTGGGCCACCGGTTGAAGATGACCGTGGTGGCCGAAGGCGTGGAATGCACCGAGGTACATGCCGCGCTGGCCGAAGCCTGGTGCGACGCGATCCAGGGCTTCCTGACCGGCCGGCCGATGCCGGCCGAGCGCCTGGAGGCGTGGCTGGCCGAACGTGAGGGCAATCCGCTCAGCCCGGGCTTGCCGTTGGCACGGCCGAGCTGAGTGGCTGCGTGAGTCGCAACAGCAGCAGCGCGGCCAGCGCCGACAGCATCAACCCGCCGGACAGCCACAGTGCGCCGGTGCCCCAGCGCTGCAACACCATGCCGAAGACGAAGGGCGCTGCCGCCTGCGTCACCCGGGCCGGCAGCGTCAGCCAACCCTGGCGCGCGCCGTAGCCCTGCGGACCGAACAGTGCCAGCGGCAGCGTGCCCTTGGCAATGGTCATGATGCCGTTGCCGGCGCCGTGCAGCAGCGCAAAGGCCAGCGCCGCGGGTGCGCCCAGGCCGAGCAGCAGCGCCGCACCCAGCGGGTGCGTCAGCGCGGCCAGGCGGGCCGACCACAGCGGGTGCACGCGGCGCAGCAGGCCGAATTCCAGCACCCGGCCGGCGACCTGTGCCGGCCCGACCAGCGCACCGGCACCCACCGCCACGGCCAACGTGGCGCCGGCCGCCTGCAGCAGCTGGGGCAGGTGGGTGGCCATCGAGGTGCTGACGAACCAGGTGGCCGCGAACACATAGGCCAGCACCACCGCAGTCAGCATCGGCCGCTGCAGCGGGACAGCGGCCGGCAGAGCGGCAGTGGCCTGCGTGGCGCTGGCGGCCAGTGCATGCGCGGGCGGCGGTCTGGGCAACAGTGCGTTCAAGGGCAGGCCCAGCAGCAGATGCAGCGCTGCCCAGGTGAAGCAGGCGCCACGCCAGCCGAACTTCAGCTCGAGCAGTGCCGACAGCGGCCAACCCACGGTGCTGGCAAAGCCGGCCAGCAGCGTGATGCCGGTGATGGGGTTGCGCGACTCGTGGCCGTACAGACGCACCAGCGCAGCGAACGCAGCTTCGTACAGGCCGCTGCCCATGGCCAGACCGAGCAGCGCCCAGGCGGCGAACATCATCAGCGGGCCTTGCGCCAGGCCCAGCGCCGTCAGCCCGGCGGCGAAGACCAGGTTGGTGCTCATCAGCACCGGCCGGCCCCCATGCAGGTCGATCATTCGGCCGGTGGTCGGCCCGACCAGCGCGGAGATGACCAATGCCACCGAGAAGGCGGCAAACACCGTCGGCGTCGCCACCCCCAGGTCGCGGGCCATCGGCGCGGCCAGCATCGCGGGCAGGTAGTAGGACGAGGCCCAGGCCAGCGTCTGTGCCGTGCCCAGCGTGACCACGGTATGCCAGCGCTTGTGTGCGCTGCCCAGCGGTGAACTCATCAGTCGATGCTAAGCCCGCGGCGCGGGCGGCCCGGCCGCCTCAGCCGTGGCCGAGCCAGCGCTGCATCTGCGCCTGCACTTCGGCATGGCACAGCAGGTCGAGGTGGCTGCAGCCTGCCACCACGTGGCGCTGATCGGCCGGCACGTGCAGCGCCAGCGCCGCATCGTGGTGTTCACCCAGAGCGCTGGCCAAGGGCACCAGGCCATCGCCGATCAGCGCCTGGTGCAGTGGGCCCGGCGCCTCGGCCGTGGTGGCAGCCAGCAGGAAGGTGAGGGCGCCCGCTGGCAGCGGTGTCGCTTGGCGGTCGTCGCGGTCCTGCGCATGGCGATCGCGGCCCTGCCAGTCGGCGTCCTGCAGGTTGCCATAGCGCAGATCGGTGATGCCGGCGCTGCGTGCCTTGCCCAGTCGCGCGAAGGGTGCGGCATAGGCGCTCAGGCCCAGCAGCTGGTCGATGCGGCGGCCACCACGCTCCAGCGGCGCGCCGTGGTGCGGTGTGCCCACGCAGACCAGGGCCTTCAGCGCGTGCGGCCAGGCCAGGCCCTGCACCTCGGCCTGGTGGCAGGCACTGCGCGCCACCAGCCCGCCCATGCTGTGGCCGACGATCACCAGTTCGTCCACCGCCACCGGCCAGGCCCCCAGCAGACGCTGCAGCAGCGCCGAAAACTCGCGGCCGTTGTGCGAGACATGCCGGCCGCTGTTGTAGTGCAGGTACAGCGGGGTATAGCCCAGTGCCTGGGCCACTGCCTGGCCGTGATCGTGGCCGCGGCGCAGCCATTGCCGATCGCTCATGCACAGGCCATGCACCAGCACCATCAGCTTGCGCCGCGCATCGGGCAGTGCCTGGGTCATCGCAGCGCGGTCCAGCGGCAGCGCCACGCCCCCGCTGCGCAAGGCCATGCGGATGGCCAGCGGGTTGCTGCTGCGCTCCAGGTGATCGCCGAACAGGCCGTTGAGTGCCGCGATGAAGGCATCGCGCTCGGCCGACGCGGGCATGTGCCCGGCGACGCCCCGTTCCACCAGGCGCAGCGCCGCATCCACGCCATGGCCTGCACCCTTCAGGCCACCGCGCACTGCGCCATAGACCACACCGGTGAGGCCCGAACTGCGGCCAATGGGCAAGGCCCGGTCGAAGCCGATGCGCGACGCAATGGTGTGGTGCATGGCCTCCACCAGGTCGGTGATGCCCACGCCGCCATCCACGCCCAGCCGGTACAGGCCGCGCAGATCGGAGGCGCGCAGCGGCAGCGTGCGCGGTGGAGCGGACGGCAGGTTCATCGCAGGGCTGTGCAAGCTGACATCGGCCCACTATCGCTGCAACGCAGCGCCTGGCGCAAGGCGCAGATTAGGGGCGGCTCCCTCGGGGTACCGCCCCGATGCACTCAGAACAGCCAATCCCAGGTCCTCGACGTACTCGATTCGAAGATGCCGTCGTCGTTGGCGTCGAGCTCGACCTGTACCTCGGCGGCCGAAAGGGCCCGCAGGTTCATGACGCCGGTGCGTCCGCGCATCTCCACCGTGCCTTCCCGCGGGTAGTTGTCGTCATCGTGGAGCACGATCGGTGCGAGCGTGGAGACCTCAAAGCTGCCGCCTGCAGTGGCCGACTCCATCATGCCCGTCAGCGTGCTGGTGCTGGCTCCGAGGCTGTAGTCGTGCGTGGTGACCTGTACGAACCCCGACTGCAACGTGACCGTGTCGTCGTAGGGCAGGTGCGTATGCACCTGCGCCGTCACCGCGCCGTCGGCGCTGAGCCTCATCCGTTCGGAGTTGGCACTGAGCTCGCTGTAGCCCAGCAGCACATTGCCGTTGAGCGTGAGGCTGTGGCTGCCGTCCGTGGCGTTCTGCGCCAGCGAAGTGAGGGTCATGCGGGCGTTGAAGGAAGTGCCGTTGTCGTTGATGTTCGTGATGCTGCCGGAGGTGCTGCCGTTGCTCACACTCGCGGCGGTGTCCTGGCAGCCGTCGAACACGAAGGTGAAGACTTCGCCGACATCGAGCAGGCCGTCGTTGTCGGCGTCGTCGAAGCTCAGCGTGCCGGTACCCGCAATGGCGCAGGCCATGGGTGCCATGGTGACCACGCCCAGCGGCCTGGCGCCGCCACTGCGTGCCGCACCGCGCATCGCCTGCATCAGGCTGTCCAGCATGCGTGGGGGAAACCAGCTGCCCGAGGCTCCGTTGGCCAGTGCGCCGGCCCGGTCAGCGCCGGCGTCCAGCGGCAACATGACCGTCGAACCGAAAGCCATCAACCCGCTGCCGGTGGCATGGGCGACGCTGTCGCTGTTGGCCGCCGTCAGGTCCAGGGTGGCCGGCGGTACATCGTCGCCGCCATCGCCGCCGCAGCCGGCCAGGGTGCCCGACAGGGCAGCCAGTGCCGCCAGGCAAAGGATGCTGAGACTGTGTCGTGTCGGATTCTTCATCGTCTTCCTCGCGGGTTGTGGAATGAACCCATGCTATGAAGGACGAAGCGGCGCGCGTTGAGCCCAGGCAACGCGACGCACGGCTCGCGTTGAGCCTGCGCAATGGCGCTTGCCACTGCGCCTCTCAGCTGCTTTCGGTGCCGTTCAGGTGCGCCACCGATTCGTAGGCGCGGCGCCGCACCGCGTCGTCGATGGTGCTGGCCGGCCGGTAGGGCCGCAGGCGTTGCGGTCGCGGTGTGCTGGCCTGGGATACCTGCAGCGGCTGCAGCGTTTCAGTGAGGGACGCTTCGACCTGCGGCGCGAAGGCCAGCAGCCCGGGCGGCAGTTCCGGCGACAGCGCGGTGCGGGGCAGTAACACCAGCGCCACCAGTGTCACGCTGGCCAGCGCCAGCATCGCCCGGCCGCGGACACGCAAGGCCGGCCGCATCAGGCTGAGCACCGGCGCCGGCATCAGGTCGTGGAAACCGACCTTCTGGGCACCGCGCTGCAGCGCGCGCGGCGGCCGATGCTCCTCTGGCACCGACAGCAGCCCGGTGCGCTGCAGCATCCGGCCGGCGGCCACGCCGCCGCTCCACACGGTGAATGGCACGGCCAACAGCAGCGGCAGCAGCAGGGGCGCAAGGTGCGGCGACTGCAGTGCGCTGCCCTCGAGGGCCAGCATCAGCACCGCCAGGCCGAGAGCGGGCAGGGCCAGCAGCCCGATGCGCGACATCGCATCGCTCCAGCCCACGGCGCTGGCTTCGCGTGCCGGTGATTTCCATTCCAGCCGCAGCCCGGTCAGCGCGGCCAGGACGAAGACACTGTGTGCCAGCATGCGCAGCGGCGCCTGCAGCGCCGACAGCAGCAGCTCGAGCAGCGCGCTGCCCCACAGTCGAAGGCTGCCGCCGTAGACCGACTGCTCGCCGCGCAACTGCACGGCCAGCACCCCCAGCAGGCGCGGCAACAGCAGCAGCAGCAGGGTCAGCAGCCACAGCCCGCCGCTGTAGGCGCTGAAGGCACCGAAGCTCAGGCCGAGGGCGACAAAGCCGAGCCACACCGGCGCCACCAGGTAGGACAGCGCACCGGTGGCCAGCATGGCGCGGTGCGCCGGGCGCCAGCCGGGCTCGGCCAGCAGCCTGGCGTTCTGCAGGTTGCCCTGGCACCAGCGGCGGTCGCGCTGCAGTTCCTCCAGCAGGTTGGCAGGATGCTGCTCCCAGCTTCCGCCCAGCTGCGGCGCCAGCCAGACCTCGTAGCCGGCGCGGCGCATCAGCGCGGCCTCGACAAAGTCGTGCGACAGGATCTCGCCGGCCAGGCCGCCGCGACCCGGCAGCGGGCCCAGGCCGCAGTGGCGCATGAAGGGCGCGACGCGCAGGATGGCGTTGTGCCCCCAGTAGTGCGATTCACCGAGCTGCCAGTAGGCCATGCCCAGCGCGAACAGCCTACCCGTGACGCGGTTGCCGAACTGCTGCAGCCGTGCATGCACAGTGCCGTGGCCGAAGCCCTGCGGCAGCGTCTGCACCAGGCCGGCACGTGGGTGCTGTTCCATCAGCCGCACCATCGACACCAGCGTGTCGCCGTGCATGATGCTGTCGGCGTCGAGCACCACCATGTAGCGATAGTTGGCGCCCCAGCGCCGGCAGAAGTCGGCCACGTTACCGGCCTTGCGCCGCGTGCGGCGCCGGCGCCAGCGGTAGAACAGCCGGGCGCCGCTGCCCAGCGGCGCATCGCCCAGGGTCTGGCGCAAGCGCTGCCAGGCGCGCAACTCGGCCGCGCGCAGCGCCGGATCGGAGCTGTCCGACAGCACGTAGATGTCGAACAGCGACAGCGCGCCGGTCAGCGCCAGCGATTCGCAGGTGGCGCGCAGCCCGGCGAAGACGGTGGCCACGTCCTCGTTGCAGATGGGCATGACGATGGCCGTGCGCGCGCCGCGTTCGATCGGCAGGTGCGCATTGCGCAGCGCCAGGCCATGGCGGTCGCCGCGCAGCATCACCCAGGCGCCCATCAGCGCGGTGACGAAGCCCGCACCGACCCAGGCGAAGAGCAACGTGACCAGCCCCGCCTGGGCCCAGCCGGCGGGCGTCAGGCCGGCCGGTGCAGCCAGCCACTGCAGCGCCAGCGCCGTGCCTGCCAGCGCGGCCACCAGGCCCAGCAGCACGCGGCGGCGGCGCTGCGCGGCGCGCAGCCACGGCGCCTGGAGGTCGACCCGCGCGCGGAAGTGCATTCCCGGCCAGAGCGCGAACAGCAGACCGCGCCACAGCCCGAACCAGGGCTGCGCCGGCATGGCTGCACGCTGCACGGGAGGGGCCGTAGCGCCGCCGGCGCCAACGGGTGCATCGACTGGATTCATGGGGTCACTCCGGGGCAAGGGCATAGGCCCAGGTTTCTGAAAGCACTTTGTCTGCCAGGCGCAACTGCAGCCGCAACTCCACCGGCTGCCGTGCGTCGAGGCGCTCGAAGTCGACGCTGACGCGCCATCCGCCACGTTCGCGATTCGGGTAGGCATTGGCACGCAGCGTGCCCGCGTTGGGGTTGCCGCTGAGCAGCGCTTCGACCGCCGCACCGTCGCTCAGGTTCTGCAGGCTCGGCCCTGCAAAGTCCACATGCAGCTGCTGCTGCCCGGGCCGCGCCGGCGCCGAAAGGAAGCCGTGGCCGCGCCGCGTTTGCTGCACCCGCGCCAGCATGGTGGCCGGCAAATCGTCGCGCGTCCAGTGCACGCGCCAGGCCAGGTCGATGGGCTGGCCGGGCGGCGGCAGGCGATCAGGCACCCAGTAGGCGGCAATGTTGTCGTGGGTTTCGTCCGGCGTGCCGAACTGCAGCAGCTCGACGCGGCCGGCACCCCAGTCGCCCAGCGGTTCGACCCAGGCGCTGGGCCGGCGCTGGTAGGTGGCCTCCAGATCCTCGTAGCTGCTGAAGGCGCGGTCGCGCTGCATCAGGCCGAAGCCACGCGGCGAGCGCGTGGCGAAGGAGGTGACGAAGGGCCGCGCCGGGTTGCTCAAAGGCCGCCAGATCTGCTCGCCGTCGCCGGCGGCGACGAGCAGGCCGTCGGAGTCGTGAACCTCGGGCCGGTAGTCGTGGGCCACCGGCTGGTTCTCTCCGCTCAGGAACATGCTGGTCAGTGGTGCGATGCCGAGCGTGGCCACTGGCGCACGCAGGTACAGGCGCGCCTGAACGTCCAGCACCGTATCGGTGCCGGGCCGCACCACGAAGCGGTAGGCACCGCTGACGCGCGGGCCATCGAGCAGTGCATAGAAGCGCATCTCGCGGGCGCCCGGCGCCGGGCGCTCGAACCAGAAACGCGTGAAGGCCGGGAATTCCTCGCCCTGGCCGCCGGCCGTGTCCACCGCCAGGCCGCGCGCCGACAGGCCGTAGACCTGCCCAGCGCCGATGGCGCGGAAGTAGCTGGCGCCGAGGAAGACGATCAGCTCGTCCGGCCGGTCGGCACGGTTCAGCGGATAGCTCAGGCGCCAGCCGGCCGCGCCAGGCAGGGGCTGCACGCCGCGGGCGACGCGGCCGACCTGGAAGTCGGAGGCCGGCACCTCGAGCGGGCGCACCTGGCCGTCTTGCACTTCATACATCTGCAGTGCGCGTGTGGTGCCACGGCCCAGCGGAAAGAACTGCAGCTGGAACAGGCTGCCGCTGTCGCGCCAGCGCGAGCGCTCGGGGCGGAACCGTATGTCGCGGTAGTCGTCGTAGCTGAGCGTGGCCAGCGGCGCACCTGCGGCCGGTGGCGCCTGATAGGTCTGGCGCGCCAGTGCTGCAGCCTGAGTGGCCACGTCCTCGAAGTCGAAGGCTGCGGCCAGCAACGGCAGCGCCAGCAGCAAGGCCAATGCGGCGGTGCGCCACCGGCGCAGCAATCCGCTGCCGGGATCGGCGTCGGTCCTCATGGTGTCGTTCGTGGACGGTTCATCGGCAGTTTTTTCAAGCACCAGGGAAGCAAGCCAGGGCTGATCGTCAACGGGTCGGCACTGGGCCGGCGCGGCACATTTCGACGGCCGCAGCGGACAGCGAGTTCCATGCCAGGATCTGTGCGCAGCGGAACGAACGCGGCGTCTGGGTACGCTAGGGCATGGCCCGGGCCGTGTCGGGCGGCTCGCGCCTCGTGGCGCTGTAGGACAATGCCTCGTGCAGGGACCGCCGCAGCGGGCCGTGGCGCGCTACACCATCAGCATGCCGCCGTCGAGCAACAGGGTCTGGCCGGTCATGCCGTCGGACTCGGCCGAGCCCAGGTAGACGGCCAGGTCGGCGATCTCGCGCGGTTGCAGAAAGCGCTTCAGCGGCACGCGCGCCAGGCCGGCTTCCATCACCTTCTCGAAGGGCACGCCGAGGAGGTCGCCGTGCGCGCGGAAGGACTCGAGCATGTCGGTCTGCACGAAGCCCGGGCAGATCGCATTGACGGTGATGCCGTGCGCTCCCATCTCCAGCGCGGCGCAGCGCGTCAGGCCGACGACGGCATGCTTCGAGGCGTTGTAGGCGCTCTGGTTCATCGAGCCCCACTTGCCCGCGGTGGACGCGATGTTTACCACCTTGCCGCGCTGGCGCTCCTGCATGTGGCGCAGCACGCGTTGCAGCACGTGGAACACGCCATAGACGTTGACCTGCATGATGCGGTCGAAGTCCTCGGCCGTGTAGTCCACCAGCCGCGACGCCTTGTAGACGCCGGCGTTGTTGACCAGGATGTCGATGCCGCCCAGCGCCTGCAGCGCTGCGTCCACCATGCTCTGCACGGCATCGCGCTGGCTGATGTCGGCGCAGTGCAGCGTGACCTGGGCGCCCTGCGCCTCGGCCAGCGCGCGCGTGTCCTCGAGCAGTGCGGCATTGGTGGCGGTCAGGAACAGGTCGGCGCCTTCTTCGGCAAAGCGCAGCGCGATGGCACGGCCGATGCCCCGGCTGGCACCGGTGATCAAGGCAGTGCGGCCGTTCAGGCGGCCGAGACCTGCAGTCGTGTTCATTGGGCGATTCCTGTGCAGCGGCCAGGGCTCGACCGTAGCAGATCAGCCGGCACGCCTGCGCGTGGCCAGCATCAGGGCCGGATCGTCGCTGATGATGCCCTGCACGCCGCTGCGCCACAGCTGCAGCGCCTCGGCCGGTTCATTGACGGTCCACACATGGATCACGGTGCCGCTGCCGCGCAGCGTGCGGGCCAATGCGGCGATCGGCACCGGCAGGCCGTTCCAGCGCTGCGGGATGCACAGCGCCTGCACATGCTTCGGCCTGGCGCGCCGGTGCAGCAGCGCCGCGGGCAGCAGTGCCACCACATCGGGGGTGCTGGCGCCGAGCGCGAAGCCCGCGCCGCGCAGCGGCCGCGTGGCCTTCGGGTCGAAACCGGCGACGATGATGCGCGCAGCCAGGCCGTGGCGCCGCACCGCCTGGCGCAGCGCTTCGGTGGCGGCCGGCGTCTTCAGCTCGATGATCAGCGGCAGGCTGCGTGGCAGCGCCTCGACGATCTCGTCGAAGGTGGACACGGTGACGCCGCGGCCGCGCCACGGAAAACTCTGCCCGCCGTCGCGCGTGAACTTCGCGCCGGCGTCCAGGCGCTTGAGCTCGGCCACGCTGTGCTGCGCCACCTCGCCGCGGCCGTCGGTGGTGCGTTCCAGCGTCGGGTCGTGGAACACCACCAGCTGGCCGTCGCGCGACACGCGCAGGTCGAACTCCAGCGCGTCCGCCCCCAGCGCCACCGCTTCCTGGAAGGATTCGAGCGTGTTCTCCGGCGCATGGGCGCGGTTGCCGCGGTGGCCGATGACCGGCCGCGCCAATGGGTCGAGCAGGATCACCCGGCGTCGCGCTCTACTGCGCGGTCCAGCCGCCGTCCACCGGCAACGCCACGCCGGTGATGCCGGCCGCAGCCTCACTGCACAGGAATACGGCCACATCGCCGATGCGCTCGGGCGGCAGCAACGTCAGGTTGGGTTGCTTCTCGCGCAGCAGATCGCGCACGCCAGCCGCGCGGTCGCCGCCATGGGCGGCAGCGCGGGCTTCGATCTGCGGCTGGATCAGCACGGTGTCGGTCCAGCCCGGGCAGATGCAGTTGACGGTGATGCCTTGCGTGGCGGTTTCGAGCGCGACGCCCTTGCTCAGGCCGACCAGCCCGTGCTTGGCTGCCAGGTACGCGGCCTTGTTGACGGAGGCCACCAGGCCATGCACCGAGGCGATGTTGACGATGCGGCCCCAGCCGCGTTCGCGCATGCCAGGCACCGCCGCCTTCATGGTGTGGAAGGCCGAGGACAGGTTGATGGCGATGATCGCGTCCCAGCGCTCGACCGGGAAGCTCTCGATCGCGCAGGTGTGCTGGATGCCGGCGTTGTTGACGACGATGTCGATCGGCCCCAGCGCGCGCGTGGCCGCATCCACCAGGCCGGCGGCCTGGCTGGCGTCGGCCAGGTTGGCCTGCACGTAGGCACTGCGCACGCCATGTCCTTCCAGCGCGGCGGCGATCGGCTGGCCCTGCTCGGGCGTTTCGATGCCGTGCACGACGACATGAGCGCCGGCCAGTGCCATCGCCTTGGCGATGGCCAGTCCGATGCCCTGGGTGGAGCCGGTGACGAGTGCGGTGCGGCCTTTCAGCATGATTTCTCTCCTTGGTTCAGTTGCTCGCGAAGAACGGTCTTCAACACCTTGCCGTAGTTGTTCTTGGGCAGGCTGTCGACGAAGTGGTATTGCTTGGGCCGCTTGAAGCGCGCAATGTGCTGCAGGCAGGTGGCATCCAGTGAGGCGGCATCGAGGCCGTCGCCGACGACGAAGGCGACGACGATCTCGCCCCATTCGGCATCGGCCCGGCCGACCACCGACACCTCGCGCACGCCAGGGTGGTGCAGCAGCGCTTCTTCCACCTCGCGCGGGTAGATGTTCGAGCCGCCGCTGATGACCACGTCCTTCGAGCGGTCCTTCAGCGTCAGGAAGCCGTCGGCGTCCATCGCGCCCAGGTCGCCGGTCCACAGCCAGCCGTCGCGCAGCGTGGCCGCGCTGGCCTCGGGGTGGTGCCAGTAGCCAGGCATGACCGTGTCGCCGCGCACCAGCACCTCGCCGGTTTCGCCCTCGGGCAGCGTGGTGCCGTCGCTGTTGGCCACGCGCACCTCGACCAGCGAATGCGCCATGCCCACCGAGGCGATGCGCTGCGCATGGCGCGGGTGCGCCGCATCGGCCAGATGCTCGCGCGACAGCGCGGTGATGGTCATCGGCGATTCGCCCTGGCCGTAGATCTGCACGAAGCGCGGTCCCATCACCGCCAGCGCGCGCCGGATGTCGGCCACGTACATGGGCCCGCCGCCGTAGACCACCGTCTTGAAGCCGTCGCTGGACGCGCCACTCGCATCGATGTGTTCGACCAGCCGCTTGACCATCGTCGGTGCCGCAAACAGGCAAAGCCGGCCGACGCGGCGCGACAGCGCCACCAGTTCGGCCGCGTCGAAGCCGCCCGAGGCCGGCACCACATGCCGCGCTGCACGCAGCAGGAACGGAAAGTTGTACAGGCCCGCGCCGTGCGACATCGGCGCGGCGTAGACGATGGCGTCGTCGGGCTGCACATCGTCGACGTCCGTAAAGTAGCAGGCCGTCATCGCCTGCAGATTGCGCTGCGTCTGCATCACGCCCTTCGGACGGCCGGTGGTGCCCGATGTGTAGAACAGCCAGGCCAGGTCGTCGGGCGCGCGCGGTTGCAGCGGCAGCGCGTCGGCGTGCAATGCCGCTGCATCGCCGGCCTGGCCGGGGGTCAGCACGGCGCGCAGTCTGGGCAACTCATCGCCCAGCGCCAGCAACGGCCCTGCCAGGTCGTCCGACACCCATAGCACGGCGGCTGCGGCATCGCCAAGGATGTACGCCACCTCGCGCGGGTGCAGCTTGGCATTGATCGGCACCACCGCCAGCCCGGCCCACAGTGCGCCGTACAGTGTTTCCAGGTAGGCCGGCTGGTTGCCCATGAACAGGGCGACGCGATCGCCGGCCTGCAGCCCGAGGCCAAGACGCATATGCCCGGCCAGCCGTGCCGCGCATTCGGCCAGTTGGCCATAGTTCAGCAGTGGCTGGTCGCCGAGCCAGAGCGCGTCGCGCTGCGGCTGCAGCCGCGCGGCGCGCTCCAGCCAGCCCATGAGATTCATGCGGCGTGCTCGGCCTTCAGCTGTGTGCCGCTGCCGTGGCGCAAGCCCAGCGTGGCGGGCAGCATCAGCAGCATGGTGGCGGCCACGCCCAGGTAGGCGATGCCAAAGCCGTGGGCACCGCCACCACTGAAATCGGCCACGGCACTGACCACCGCAGCCGACAGCAACGTGCCGACGCTGGTGCTGATGTTGATCATGCCCTGCGCCGCGCCGCGCTGCGCCGGCGGCGCCTCGTCGATGGCGATCGAGCGCAGCGCGCCGCCGACGACGATGCCCACACCCAGGCCCACCGGCATCGAGGCCAGCAGGAAGAACCACAGCCCGGCGGCGGTGAAGGCCGATGCCGAATAGCCCAGCGCCAGCGCGCCGAAGCCGGCGAGCAGCAGCGTGCGCGCGCCCAGTCGATTGAGCAGCCGGCCGGCGCCCATCGAGCCGAGCATCGAGCACAGCACCAGCGGCAGCAGCACGAAGCCGCCATGCCGCGGCGCGACGCCATGCGCCAGTTGCGCGATAGAGCTGAGGAAGATGACGCTGCCCATGCCGAAGCCGGCGGCGGTGGTGAGCAGGTAGGTCAGGGCCAGCTGGCGGTTGCCGAACAGCGACAGCGGGATCATCGGCGCTGCGGCGCGATGCTCCACGTGCAGCAGCGGCAGCAGACCGAGCACCGCGGCGACCAGGAAGCCCGGCCACAGCCGCAGGCCGATCAGGTCGTCGGCGACACGCGTGATGCCCAGCACCAGGCAGCTCAGCACCAGCATCGCCAGCACGATGCCGGCACGGTCCAGCGTCGGCAGCGAGGCCGCGCGCGAATGCCGCGGCAGGCTGCTGGCACCCAGGCCCAGCACCAGCGCGGCGATGGGCAGGTTGATCAGGAAGATCCAGTGCCAGCTGAAGGCCAGCATCAGCAGTGTGGCCAACGGCGGGCCGAGCACGAAGGCCATGCCATAGGTGGCGCCGATCAAGCCCAGCGCACGGCCGCGCTGCTTGGCGGCCACGGCGTCGCCGATCACCGCGCTGGCGGTGGGCGTGATGCCGCCCGCGCCGATGCCCTGCACAGCGCGGCCGACCAGCACCATCCAGAAGCTGGGCGACAGCGCGATCAGCAGCGAGCCGGCCGCAAAGCAGGCCACGCTGCCCAGGTACACCGGGCGGCGGCCATGGCGGTCACCCAGGTTGGCCAGCAGCGCGGTGCTGCACAGCGAGCACAGGATGAACACCACCATCAGCAGCGCGGCCTCGCGATGGTCGATGGCGAAGGCCTCGCGCAGCGCCGGGATGGCCGGGGCGATGACGGCGGTGTCCAGCGCCGCCATGAACACGCCGATGAACAGCGCCGGCATCAGGCGCGGCGGCGGGGCATCGGGGGAGCGGTCGGCAGTGGACATGGGGCGCGGCTCGAGGCGCCTCGTCTTGGCGCCTGCGCAGGCCCCCGATTCTAGGGCGGCGCCCCGGCTCACGGCCGGGGCGCTACCTCAGAGGGTGGTGGCGAAGAAGTTCACCCGTTCCGACACGTTCAGGTTCCAGCCGTCGCCGGACTGCCGGTTCAACGCCAGCAGGATCTGCGACTTCAGCGCCAGCACCGGCACGATCGGCATCTGCGCGTAGGCGTCCACCTGGCGCAGCTTGAGTACGCGGCCGGGCCGGTCCACGGCCACGATCAGGCGTTCCTGGTCGAGCAGCAGCGGCAGCACGCGGTAGGAAATGGCCAGCCGGCGCGGCAGCAGCGCCAGCGCCTGCGGGTCGAGCGGGAAGCGGTCGAGGTCCACCAGCGGGAAGCCCATCTTGTGCGCCAGCGCAGTCTGCAGGTCGCCGCGCGAGACCAGGCCGGACTCGACCAGCGCTTCGCCCAAGGCCGTCTTGCCATCGGTTTGCTGCAGGACGCGGTCGAGTTGGGCCTGGGTCACCAGGCTCAGCGCCAGCAAAGCCTGGCCGAGTTGCAGCACGGGCGCGCGCTCCTGCTGGGCGATGGCCTCGACCAGCTTGGCCGGGCTGGCGATCCAGTGCCGCTGCGCCAGTTCCTCGGCCGACGGGCCGAACTCGCAACGTGAGTAGGCGCTGCGCGGCACGAAGACGCGGCACAGTGCACCCTCGTCGTTGGCCGGGCTGAACAGGTACAGGCCCTCGGGCGCCAGCACATGGCCGGCGCTGCGGCCGGTCAGCGGTACGGACACGTTGTTGCCGATCTGTTGCAGCGTGTAGTCACGCTCCTGTGCGGCCGGCGGCGTGCGCTCCTTAGGCGCATCGGCCGCGCGCGGCGTCGGCAGCAGCGGCGCGCTCAACGTCAGGCGGCGTACGCCGGTGAAGG
Organism: uncultured Pseudomonadota bacterium; assembly: GCA_963758955.1. Taxonomy (GTDB): domain Bacteria; phylum Pseudomonadota; class Gammaproteobacteria; order Burkholderiales; family Burkholderiaceae_C; genus Rubrivivax. Next base: position 786,676 of record CAVWXO010000021.1, on the reverse strand, counting down.
GCAGCGACGCCTCGGTGCCGCCATGGGTGGGGCGGAACTGCAGGCGGCGCTTGGCCGGATCGAAATCGAGCATCGAGCCTTGCAGCTTCATCCCGGTCGGGGTCTCGATCTGGCAGGGCTGCGGCGTGCCCAATGCCGGCGGCGGAACGAAGCGGCGCGCGCCGGCAGGCGGCATCGGCCACTGCCAGGGCGGCGGCTCGTCGATCGACAGCGTCGGGAAGCTCAGTTCGGAGTCGGACACGGCGTTTCGGGCAGGTGAGGGCGGACGCCCATGGCCACATATCGGCAGGGTAGCGCCGTGCCTGCAGTGCTGGCCGTGCACAACGCCACATCCGGGCGCCCTGTTGCAGCTGCTGACGCCTGTTGCCGGACTGTCAGGCACCGAGGTAGACGTACAGGCCTGGGGTGGCCGAGTTGCGGTCCTGGCGGATCGGCTCGGCCGTGCTGCGCAGCAGGCGCAGGCCGTGGCGCTGCGCCAGGCCCTGCAGGTAGGGCAGCGAATGGGCGTAGCGCAGCTGCGCGTTCAGCGCCACCGGCCGCTCGTCGCCGGCGTGCTCCACCGAAAAGCAGAACACGCCGCCGGCGCGCAGCACGCGGCGCACGCCGGAAAACACCGCGTCCAGCTCGCCGACGTAGATGAACACATCGGCCGCCACCACCAGATCATGGCGCGAGGCGGTGTGGTGCAGGTGCTGTACCAAGTCGGCCTGTTCCAGGCGGTCGTACACGCCGCGCGCAGCGGCCTGGTCGAGCATGGCCCGCGACAGGTCGATGCCTTCCAAATGACGCACGATCGGCCGCAGCAGCGGTCCGCACAGGCCGGTGCCGCAGCCCAGGTCCAGCGCCGACTCGAAGGGCTGGGCCTGCAGGCCGGCCAGCGGGGTGACCAGCTGGCGGTGCGCTTGGTAGCCGAGCACGTCCAGCAGATGCTGGTCGAAGCCGTCGGCATAGTCGTCGAACAAGGCCTGCACATAGGCCCGCGGTGCACGGGCCGGGCCCGGTTCGGTCCCCAGTGCGGCCAGGAAGAAGCGGTTCAGTTCGCTGTCGGCGCCGAGTTCAATGGCGCGCTGGAAGGCCGCGGCGGCCTCGGTCGGGCGGCCCAGGTCCTTGAGCAGCGAGCCGCGCTGGGTCCAGGTCGCCGCGTGGGCTGGAGCCAGCGACAGCGCTTTGTCCAGGCTGGCCAGGGCCTCGGTCAAGCGCCCCTGGCGCTGCTGCAGTTGGGCCAGCCGGAACCAGGCTTCGGCATGTTGCGGCTGCAACACCAGCAGTTGGCTGAAGGCCGAGCGCGCCTCGTCGAAGCGGCGCAGCCGCTCCAACGCATGGCCGCGGCGCAGCCAGCCGGCACCGTTGTCGGGATCGGCGGCGAGCACATGGTCGGCGCAGGCCAGAGATTCGGCGTCGCGGCCCAGTTCGGCCAAGGCGGTGGCGCGGTGGCACCAGGCGTCCAGGTGCTGCGGCTCGGCTGCCAGCACCGACTCCAGTTCGCCCAGCGCTTCGGCGGCACGCCCCAGGCGAAGGCGCGTCGCCGCCAGGTTGATGCGTGTCGACGCGCGGCCCGGCAGGCGCTGCAGCGAGGCTGCGAAGGAGGTCTCCGCTGCCTGCAGCCGCTGCGCCTCGAAGTGCGCGACGCCTTCCAGGAAGAGCTCTCGGGCCTGTTCGAAATCGTCCGTCAATGGGAATACCGCTGTGGGCGTGCGGCCACCATTGTGACCACCCGATGTGAACAACCCGACAAGCCAGGGGACTGCTGCGCTGCACCACCCCCCAATCAGGTGGTGGTGCAGGGTTGCATGGCCTGAGAGACTTCGTCCCCACACCTCCGCCGGCCACCGCGGTGGATGAAGGACAAGGACGATGACACTGAAGGAACTGAAGGGCAAGTACGTCCGGTTGAGCAACGAGATCGATTCGTTGGCCACCGAGGGCGTGTGCAACGAAGCCCGACTGCTGCGCCTGATGAACGACCTGGACCAGGTGCATCGCGATTTGAGCGCACTTCGCCTGCGAACCTTCAGTGCGCCGACGTTGCGCGACGCGGTGATTCGGCCCGAACCCGCCACCGTGCGACCCCCGGTGGTGGTGCCCCTGACCGCGCCGGCCGCGCAGCCCGTGCCGGCGATGCGGGTGCCGGCACTGTTGATGGCCGGCTGATCGCACGCCGCTCCACGACCGAGGGCCCTGCGGGGCCCTTTGTCATGGCCGCTCGCGCGGTCAATCTGCGTTTCGCTTGCCATATCACCATGCAGTGACTAGACTTGAGTCACCGTATAGTGACAAATGGAGGGAACATGGACCGACGCCAATTCATCCGTGTGGCCGGCGGCGGCGTGATCCTGGCTGCCGGCGCTGCCGCCACCGGCTGCTCCAATGCCATGCCGGCGGCGGCGGTGGCGCCGTGGCAGGGCCCGCCCGAGCAGAGCGACCTGCGCCGCTGGATCCTCGGCTACGCGATCCTGGCGCCCCATTCGCACAACCTGCAGTCGTGGCTGGTCGACCTGAGCGTGCCGGACCACATCGTGCTGCGCTGTGACCTGCAACGCCTGCTTCCCGAGACCGACCCGTACTCGCGGCAGATCATGATGAGCCAAGGGACCTTCATCGAGTTGCTGGACATCGCCGCTCGCGAGCGCGGCCAGCGCACCGAGGTCACGCTCTTTCCCGAAGGCGCCTTCGGCCCGGACAAGCCGGACACGCGGCCGGTGGCCTCGATCCGCCTGGTGGCCGATGCCGCGGTGCCGAAGGACCCGCTGTTCGCCCAGATCCTGAAGCGCCACACCAACCGAGCCGCCTACGATCCGGCACGCGCGGTGCCGGCCAGTGCGTGGCAGACCATGGCCGAAGCCGTGAAGCCGTATCCGCTGCGCTTCGGCTTCGCCGGTCCCGAGCAGCCTGACCTGATGGCGCAACAGCGCGCCGTGGCCGCCGAGGCCTGGCGCATCGAGATGGTGACGCCGCGCACGATCCGGGAGTCGTACAAGGTGCTGCGTGTCGGCCCCGAAGAGGTGGCGCGTCACCGCGACGGCCTGACGCTGCTCGATCCGACGGTGGTGTGGATGGCGAGGCTGGGCCTGTTCGACCGCAGCCAGGCGCCCGGTCCGGACGACTACGCCACCACCAGCCAGATCAAGGACTTCGGCAAGAAGCTCGAGTCGACCCCCGGCTTCCTGTGGATGGTCAGCGAGTCCAACGACCGCATCACCCAGGTCAACGCCGGTCGCGCCTACGTGCGCGTGCAACTGGCCGGCACGGCGCAGGGCGTGGTGATGCAGCCGCTGCAGCAGGCGCTGCAGGAGTACCCCGAGCAGGCGGGGCCGCATGCGCAGATTCGCCGCCTCCTGGGTGCCGCGGAGCCGGCGCAGACGGTGCAGATGTGGGCCCGTGTCGGCTTCGCACCCTCGGCCGGGCCGGCGCCGCGGCGCGGCGTCGAAGCCCACATCGTGCGCACATGAAGGCCAAGGCCGATGCGCCGCGGCCACGCGACCGTGCGGCCACCGAGGAACGCATCCTGGCCGCGGTGGGCGAGGTGCTGGCGCGCGACGGCTTCCACGCGCTGGGCATCAACGCCATCGCACGCGAGGCGGCGGTCGACAAGGTGCTGATCTACCGCTACTTCGGCGGCCTGCCCGAACTGCTGCGCACCTGGGGCGGGAGCGGGCGCTTCTGGCCCAGCGTGCAGGAACTGCTGGGCGACGATGTCGATGCGGTGCGGGACCTGCCGCTGCCGCAACGCTACGCGCTGTTCTTCGACCGCTTCATCGACGCGCTGCGCCGTCGGCCGCTGACGCTGGAGATCCTGGCGGCCGAGATCGTCGATCGCAACGAACTGACGGCGATCCTGGAGGCCGAGCGCGAGCAGTGGGGCTTTCAGGCCGAGGCCCTGTTCGGCGGCGATGACTTCGAACGCCTGCCGCAGCTGCGCGGCATCACGCTGCTGCTGGTGGCCGGCGTGATCTACCTGCTGGTGCGCGCGCGCAAGATCCGCATCTTCGGCGGCCTCGACTTGCGCAGCGACGCTGGCTGGGACGCACTCAAGGCCGCGGTCGCCGGCATGGCGCAGCAGCAGCTGGGCACTCAGGCCGGTCTGGCTACACTGCCGCGACGCCGGCCGCCGGCCAGGCGCTGAACCTTTGTCGACGCGGACCCGTTCCGCCGAAGGGAGTTGCATGACGGTCTACGAAGCCCTGGCCAGCCGCCGCTCGGTGCGCGATTTCCTGCCCACGCCGGTGTCCGGCGAGGTGATCCGCCGCGTGCTCGAAGCCGCCGCGCGCGCGCCTTCGGGCGGCAACGTGCAGCCCTGGCACATCGACGTGGTGGCCGGCGCCAGGCTCGACGAACTCAAGGCCGTCATGCAGCGCCGCCTGCAGGAAGTGGCCGCCGGCGGCCGCTCCGAGCAGCCCGAATACGACATCTATCCCAAGGAGCTGGTCGCGCCCTATCGCGACTACCGCTTCCAGCTCGGCGAGGCGATGTATGCCGCTCTGGGCATTCCGCGCGAGGACAAGCTGCGGCGGCTGCAATGGTTCGCGCGCAACTACCAGTTCTTCGGCGCACCGCTGGCGCTGTTCTGCTCGGTCGACCGGCGCATGGGCCCGCCGCAATGGTCCGACCTGGGCATGTTCCTGCAGTCGGTGATGCTGCTGCTGCGCGAGGAAGGCCTGGACAGCTGCGCACAGGAATGCTGGTCGGTGTATCCGAAGACCGTCACCGAGTTCGTCGGCATCCCCGACGAACGCATGCTGTTCTGCGGCATGTCCATCGGCCATGCCAACACGGCGCATCCGGTCAACCAGTTCCCGGTCGAGCGCGCGTCGCTGGCGCAGTTCGCACGCTTTCACGGCCTCTAGACCCACAGGTTGACTCTGGCCACGTCGGCGTCGTCGTCGGCCGGGTCGAGCAGGCGCGGCAGCCACGCGGGTTCGCTGTCGTCGCCGCCCAGCGGGTCCTGCGGCAGCAGGCGCTGGCGCAGCACCAGCTGGGCCAGGCGCATGCGCCGCGCCGAATGCATGCCGCCGGCTTCCCAGGCCATGGCCACGGCCGTCGTCAGGTGGTACAGCGCCGAGCCGACCTGCCTTGCCAGCACCTCCCCGCCCGCGCCGGCTTCGGCCGCGGCGGCGGCCCGCCCCGTGGCACGCACCAGCGCGGTGTCGAACACCGCGCGCGCCTGCGCATGCAGGGGCGTGTCGTCCAGCAGGCCGCGCAGGTGCCGCTGCAAGGCCGGCAGCGAGCCTTCGCGGCGGATCGCGCGCAGCACATCCAGCGCGACGATGTTGCTGGTGCCTTCCCAGATCGAGCCCAGGTGCGCATCGCGTACCAGCCGCGGGTCGGCCCAGTCCTCGATGTAGCCGCAGCCGCCGCGCACCTCCATCGCGTCGCCGGTGACCTTGCGCGCATCGCGGCAGGCGCGGAACTTGATCATCGGCGTGAGGATGCGCACCAGCGCGTAGGCGCCGGCTTCGCCGGCATCGGCGCGCTTCAGTGCGTCGGCGGTCTGGAACAGCATCGTGCGCGCCTGCTCGGTCGGCAGCAGCAGCTTGAACAGCTGGCGTCGCATCAACGGCATGTCGAGCAGGCGGCGGCCGAAGGCGCGGCGTTCGCGGGCGATGAACAGGGCCTCGCTGCAGGCGCGGCGCATCAGACCGGCGGCGCGCACGCCGTTGCTCAGCCGCGAGTTGTTGACCATGTCGGCCATCTGCTGGAAGCCGCGGCCGGCCTCGCCGACCAGGAAGGCGCGCGCGCCTTCGAGGCGGATCTCGCCGCTGGCCATCGAGCGTGTGCCCAGCTTGTCCTTCAGCCGCACGATGCGCAAGGCGTTGGCCGTGCCATCGTCCAAGGTGCGCGGCAGCAGGAACAGCGACACCCCCTTCATGCCCTCGGGCGCCCCGTCGATGCGCGCCAGCACCATCGCCAGGTCGGCATCGGGGTTGGAGCAGAACCACTTGTCGCCGTGGAGGCGATAGGCAGCGCCGTCGGGCAAGGCTCGCGTCGCGGTCGCGGCCACGTCGGAGCCGGCGCCCTGTTCGGTCATGAACATCGCGCCCTGGTGCAGCTCGTCGAAGACCTGCGTGGTCAGCTGCGGCAGGTAGCGCTCGACCAGCTGGGGCGAACCGAACTTGCGCAGCGTGCGCGTCAGCGAATCGGTCATCGACAGCGGGCAGCACAGGCCGAACTCGGCCTGCACGAACAGGTAGGTCAGCGCGTACTTGGCGGCCGCGGGCAACGGCGTGTCCCAGCCGAGCACGCCGCCGCGATGCGACATCGCGGCCAGCCCGTACTGGCTGAAGGCCACGCGCTCCAGCTCCAGGTAGGCCGGGTGCTTGACGATGCGCTGCGCGTCGACGCCGCTGCGGGTGCGGTGGATCAGTTCGGGCGGGTGCTTGTCGGCCGTCTGCGCCAGCGTGTCGAGCACGCCGCCGGCCAGCCCGCCCAGCTGGCGCAGGTGCGGCAGCAGGTGCTGCAGCACCGGCGCCGGCAGGTACAGCGGCAACAGCCGCCCCAGGTCGGGGTCGGTGTCGAAGAGGTTGGCGCCGTGCTGGTCGGGCACCGGATGGGTGTCGGCGGGAGTCATGCGCGTCTCCTGAGGGATGGGCGGCAAACCGCGACAGTATCCACTCGCCACAATCGGGCCATGGACGCTGCCGATCCGCCACGACCCCTGTGGCGCCACCCCGAGTTCGCGCGCGGCGCGCGCGACATGACCGGCACCGCGCTGGGCATTGCCGCCTGGGGCCTGCTCACCGGCATCGCCATGGCCAAGAGCGAGCTGGCCATGCCGCTGGCGTTGCTGATGTCGCTGATCGTCTTTGCCGGCAGCGCGCAGCTGGCGGCCCTGCCGTTGCTGGCCGGCGGCGCGCCGCTGTGGGTGATCTGGGCCACCGCGCTGTGCGTCAACCTGCGCTTCGTGATCTTCAGCGCCGGCTGGCGCCGCTACTTCGGCACGCTGCCGCGCGCTCAGCGCCTGCGCATGGCCTACTTCGCCGCCGACCTGAACTACGCGCTGGTGCTCAAGCGCTTCCCGGTGCCGCCGGCGATCTCGCAGTCGGTGCCGTATTTCTGGGGCGGCGTATCGCTCAACTTCCCCGCCTGGCACCTGCCGTCGCTGATCGGTTTGCTGGTCGGTGACCGCATCCCGACGCAGTGGGGGCTGGGCTTTGCCGGATCGCTGGCACTGCTGGGACTGACCTACGCCATGCTGCACGACCGCGCCACCTGGATCGCCGCGGCCGTGGCCGGCGCCGCGGCCGTGGCGACCTTTGCGCTGCCGCTGCGGCTGAACATCCTGGTGGCGATTGCGGCCGCGGTGGTGGTGGGGCTGCTCGTCGACCACACGACGCAGCGCGCGGCGCAGCCCGAGGAGGACCTGACATGAGCTTGTTCGAAGGGCTGATCGCGATCCTCGGCCTGGCAGTGATCACGCTGGTCACGCGCGCCTTCTTCCTCTATCCCGAGCGCGACCTGCCGTTGCCCGGCTGGCTGCAGCAGGGCCTGCGCTATGCGCCGCTGGCCGCACTGGTGGCGGTGGTGGCGCCGGAGATCTTCATGACGCAGGGCCGGCTCATCGACACCTGGGTCGACGCACGGCTGCCCGGCGTGGTGGCGGCCACCGCCTACTACCTGTGGCGCAGGGACATTCTCGGCACCATCGTCAGCGGCACCTTGGTGATGCTGGCCTTCAGGCTCGGCCTGGGTTGGTGAATGCCCCGAGCGAGGTGCTACAACCCGGGTACATCTCAGGGGCAGGCGGCATGAATCGTTGGCAGATCGGACAGGTGTGCGTGACGCAGGTGGTCGAGATCGGGCCGGTGCCGACCTCGCCGAAGTTCTTCTTCAAGGACCCGCCGCCCGACCTGGTGGCGAGGCACCCTTGGCTGAAACCGCACTTCGCCGATGCGCAGGACCGGCTGCTGCTGTCGATCCACTGCTTCGTCATCGAATCCGCCGGGCGGCGCATCGTCGTCGACACCTGCGTCGGCAACGACAAGCCGCGCCGCCACCCCGACTGGAACCGTCTGAACGGCAGCTTCCTGCAGGACCTGCAGGCCGCCGGTTTCGCGCCGGACACCATCGACACGGTGCTGTGCACCCACCTGCATGTCGACCACGTGGGCTGGAACACGCGCTGGGTCGACGGCCGCTGGGTACCAACCTTCCCGAACGCGCGCTACCTGTTCGCGCGAACGGAATGGGAGCATTGGTCGCAGCAGCCGGTCGAGGCCGGTGGCGACGACATCCTGGGCGATTCTGTGCGCCCGATCCTGGACGGTGGCCTGGCCGATCTGGTCGACACCGACCACCGGCTGACCGACGAGGTGCGACTGGAACCCACGCCCGGTCACACGCCGGGGCATGTCAGCGTGCGCATCGAGTCCGAAGGCCAGCGCGCCGTGATCACCGGCGACCTGATGCACCACCCGGTGCAGTGCAGCGAGCCGGACCGCATCGTGCACTTCGACACCGACCGCGACCTGGCGCGGGCCACGCGCCGCCACTTCCTCGCCTGCTGTGCCGCCGACCGATCGCTGGTGCTCGGCACGCATTTCGCGCATCCGACCGCCGGCCGCGTGGTGTCGGCCGGCGAGGTCTGGCGCTTCGAGGTGCTGTGATGCTGGCCGACATGCCACCGCTGCAGTTTGCGCAGACCAACGGCATCCGCATGGGCTACTACGAGGCCGGACCGAAGAGCGCATTGCCGCCGGTGCTGCTGTGCCACGGCTGGCCGGAAATCGCCTACTCCTGGCGGCACCAGATCCAGGCGCTGGCGGCAGCAGGCATCCGCGTCATCGCACCCGACCAGCGCGGCTATGGCGCCACCGAGCGCCCGCAGGCGGTCGAAGCCTATGACCTGGAGCAGCTGACGGCCGACCTGGTGGGCCTGCTCGACCACCTGCGCATCGACCGCGCCGTGTTCGTCGGCCACGACTGGGGCGGCTTCGTGGTCTGGCAGATGCCGCTGCGCCACCGCGCGCGAGTGGCTGGCGTGGCCAGCCTGAACACGCCGCACCTGCCGCGCGCACCGGTCGATCCGATCCACATCCTGCGCCAGCGCTTCGGCGAGCAGATGTACATCGTGCAGTTCCAGGCGCCGGGGCGCGAGGTCGATGCCCTGTTCGACAGCCATGTGGAGCAGACCTTCGACTGCTTCATGCGCAAGCCCTTGCCGCGGCCGATGCCGGCCGTGCCGAACCTGGCCTTCGCGCAGATCGTTGCCGCCTACGACGCGGCCGCCGACCCGCGCACCCCGATCCTGTCGGCTGCGGAAAGGCTGGTCTTCGTCGACAGTTTCCGCCGCAGCGGTTTCACGGGCGGCATCAACTGGTACCGCAACATGACGCGCAACTGGCAGCGTTCGGCCGAGCTCGACTTGGTGGTGCGCGTGCCGGCGCTGATGATCATGGCCGAGAACGACGCGGTACTGCCACCGTCGGCCACCGACGGCATGGAGCGGCTGGTGCCCGACCTGGAGAAGTTCCTGGTGGCCGACAGCGGCCACTGGACGCAACAGGAACAGCCGCAGCAGGTGAGCGACAAGCTCATCGAATGGCACCGTCGCCGCTTCGGCCGGCCGACCCTGACCTGAAGCCGCAGCGCAGCCATGACAACCGACCTCGACACCCTGTTTGCGCTCGGCGCACGCGTCGGCGAGCGCCTGGCGGCGCGCGGCGAGACCCTCGCCGTGGCCGAATCGTCGGCCGGCGGGCTGGTCTCCGCCGCGCTGTTGTCGCGCGCCGGCGCCTCGGCCTACTACTTCGGCGGCGTGGTGCTGTACACCCGCCGCTCGCGCCGCTTGCTGACCACGTTGACCTCGGAGGACACCGTCGGCATGCGCTCGTCCAGCCCGCCTTTTGCCATGCTGCTGGCGCGCCATCAGCGCGCACGCTTCAAGGCCAGCTGGGGCCTGGCCGAAAGTGGCGCCGCCGGGCCCAGCGGCAACGTCTATGGCGACCCGGCCGGCCACAGCTGCCTGGCGGTCGACGGCCCGGTGCAGCGCGAGCAGGTCCTGCGTACCGGCAGCGCCGATCGCGCGGCCAACATGCTGGCCTTCGCCATGGCCGCGCTGCAGTTGCTGGACGAGGCGATCGAGGCGGCACCGCCGGTGCAGCCCGCCGGCTGAAGCGCCGGCGCATCCCGGACGATCTGCCATGAACCCGAGCCCGACCCCGCCGCAGATCGACCCCGCCGATGACCTGCAGGCGCTGGCCGTCGTCCTTCACCGGCACCTCCTGGGCCTGGGCCTGTTCGACGCCTACGGCGACATGTGCCTGGTGATGGCGCTGGCCCAGACCAAGTTGCTGGCCCACCATCGCATTGCGGCACAGGGGCATTTCTGCAACCTGGCGATCGCGCGCGAACAGCGCGCCGTCCGGCTGGGCTTCGAAGACCCGACCGCGAAGATCCCGACCGAGCTGATCGACACCCACGCCGTGTGCGCGGCCGACGAGCGGCTGCTGCTCGAAGTCGGCCTCGGCCAAGTGCGCAAGGCCTGGCATGCGCCGGTCTACGACAGCGCCATGGCCACCTTCACGCCCCATTCGCAAGTGATGGCCACGCATTCGTCGATAACTGCGTCTGTGTCTGGCTGCAGCAGCCGCGTCACAACCCGCCTGTGCGTGCCGCCATCGAAGGCCACCAGGCCCTGGCGCAGACAGTCTTTGGGCGCTGGCGCTGGCGCTCGGCGCCGAATGCGCCACGCGCCACGCGCAGCCACCGCGTCGAGCCGGCGGTCTTGATGCCGTCTTGATGGCTGGGGGCCACAACTTTCGAGCGTCTTGATGGTCGGCTTCCTAGCATCCCGAGGGTGAACCTGGAGGATGCGATGGACCTGGTCTACCTGTCGATTGCCACGTTGCTGTGGGCCGCTGTCGCCGGTCTGGCCGTGGCCTGCCGCCGGCTTCAACCCCATGGGGTGAAGCCATGAGCGCCTGGGACGTGGTCGGTGGCCTGCTGGCCGTCGGCCTGTTCGTCTACCTGATGGCCGTGCTGCTGCACCCAGAGGACTTCTCATGAGCGGGCCCGCATGGATGCAGCTGGTCGCTTTTCTGGCGCTGCTGCTGCTGGGCGCCTGGCCGCTGGCCCGCGCCATGGAGGCGGTACTGCAGGGCCGCTTCGCGCTGGGGCGGCGCATCGAATCGCCGCTGTACCGCCTGGCCGGCGTCGATGCCGAGCGTGAGCAGGGCTGGCTGGCCTATGTGCTGGGTCTGCTGGTCTTCAACGGCCTGGGCGTGCTGGCGGTCTATGCGTTGCAGCGCCTGCAGGGCGTGCTGCCGCTCAACCCGCAGGGCATGGGCGCGGTCAGCGCCGACTCGGCCTTCAACACCGCCGTCAGCTTCGTCACCAACACCAACTGGCAGGGCTATGGCGGCGAGTCGACGATGAGCTATCTGACGCAGATGCTGGCGCTGACGGTGCAGAACTTCCTGTCCGCCGCCACCGGCATCGCCGTCGTCGTGGCGCTGGTGCGCGGCTTCTCACGCCATGCGATGCAGGCCGTGGGCAATGTCTGGGTCGACCTGACGCGCATCACGCTGTGGATCCTGCTGCCGCTGTCCTTCGTCTTCGCGCTGGTGCTCAGCGCGCAGGGCGTGGTGCAGAACCTGTCAGCCTACCCGAGCGTGCAGACGGTGGAGGCCGTGGCCGGACAGCCGGGACAGACGCTCGCCATGGGCCCGGTGGCGTCGCAGCTGGCCATCAAGATGATCGGCACCAACGGCGGCGGCTTCTTCAATGCCAACTCGGCACACCCCTTCGAGAACCCGACGGCCGTCACCAACTTCCTGCAGATGCTGGCCATCTTCTTGATCCCGGCGGCGCTGTGCTTCGTCTTCGGCCGCATGGTCGGTGACCTGCGCCAGGGCTGGGCGCTGCTGGCGGCGATGACGCTCGTGTTCGTCGTCGCCGTGGTCGCGGCCACCGTGGCCGAGCAGCAGGGCAACCCGCTGCTCGCCGCGCTGGGCGCCGACGCGCAGGCCAGTGCCACGCAGTCCGGCGGCAACATGGAAGGCAAGGAGGTGCGCTTCGGCATCAACGCCTCGGCGCTGTTCGCCACCATCACCACCGCCGCCAGCTGCGGCGCGGTGAACTCGATGCACGACAGCTACACGCCGCTGGGCGGCGCGGTGCCGCTGGTGATGATCCAGCTCGGCGAGGTGATCTTCGGCGGCGTCGGATCGGGCCTGTACGGCATGCTGATCTTCGCCCTCATGGCGGTGTTCATCGCCGGGCTGATGATCGGCCGCACGCCCGAATACCTGGGCAAGAAGATCGAGGCCCACGAGATGAAGATGGTCTCGATCGCCATCCTGGCCACGCCCCTGTTGGTGCTGTGCGGCACCGCGCTGGCCGTGCTGACCGAACCCGGCCGCGCCGGCCTCTTCAACCCGGGGCCGCACGGCTTCTCGGAAGTACTGTACGCGCTGTCCTCGGCGGCCAACAACAACGGCAGCGCCTTTGCCGGGCTGTCGGCCAACACGCCCTTCTACAACGTGCTGCTGGCGCTGGCCATGTGGTTCGGCCGCTTCGCGGTGATCGTGCCGGTGCTGGCCATTGCCGGCTCGCTGGCGGCCAAGAAGCGCATCGCCGTCACCGAAGGCACTTTGCCCACGCACGGGCCGCTGTTCGTGGTGTTGCTGGTCGGCACGGTATTGCTGGTGGGCCTGCTGAACTACGTGCCCGCGCTGGCGCTCGGCCCGGTGGTCGAGCACCTGATGCTGCAGGCGCACTGAAGGATTCCTCATGTCACGACAAGCCCTGACCCTGTTCGACCCCGCGCTGGTGAGGCCGGCGCTCGCCGATGCCTTCCGCAAGCTCGACCCGCGCGTGCAGTGGCGCAACCCGGTGATGTTCGTGGTCTATGTCGGGAGCGCCTTCACCACCGCGCTGGCGGCCGCTCAGCCGGATGCCTTCACCGTCGCCGTGGCGGTGTGGCTGTGGTTCACCGTGCTCTTCGCCAACTTTGCCGAGGCACTGGCCGAAGGCCGCAGCAAGGCACAGGCGGCGTCGTTGCGCGGCCTGAAGAAGAAGACCTGGGCCAAGAAGCTGGAAGGCGAATACCAGCGCGGCATCGAGCGCAGCACGATGAAGTGGCACCCGCTGGAAGCCGACAGCCTGCGCAAGGGCGATGTCGTGCTGATCGAGGCCGGTGACACCATCCCCGCCGACGGTGAGGTGATCGACGGCGTGGCCTCGGTCGACGAAAGCGCCATCACCGGCGAATCGGCGCCGGTGATCCGCGAATCCGGCGGCGACTTCTCGGCGGTGACCGGCGGCACGCGCGTGCTGTCCGACTGGATCATCGTGCGCGTGGCCGTCAACCCGGGCGAGACCTTCGTCGACCGCATGATCGCGATGGTCGAGAACGCCAAGCGACAGAAGACACCCAACGAGATTGCGCTGACCATCCTGCTGGTGGCGCTGACCATCGTCTTCCTCGGCGTGGTGGTGACCTGCTGCCGTTCTCGATGTTCGGGGTGATGGCGTCGGGCAGCGGCCAGCCGGTCAGCCTGGTGATCCTGGTGGCGCTGCTGGTGTGCCTGATCCCGACCACCATCGCCGGGCTGCTCAGCGCCATCGGCGTGGCCGGCATGAGCCGCATGATGCAGGCCAACGTCATCGCCACCTCGGGCCGCGCGGTCGAGGCCGCCGGCGACGTGGACGTGCTGCTGCTCGACAAGACCGGCACCATCACGCTGGGCAACCGCCAGGCCAGCGCCTTCATCCCGGCCGCCGGCGTCAAGGAAGCGGACCTGGCCGACGCCGCCCAGCTGGCCTCGCTGGCCGACGAAACGCCGGAAGGCCGCAGCATCGTCGTGCTGGCCAAGCAGAAGTTCCAGCTGCGCGAGCGCGACGTGGCGGCGCTGGGCGCGAGCTTCGTGCACTTCACGCGCACAGACGCGCATGAGCGGCGTCGACCTGCAGGGCAGCGACGGCAAGACACGGCAGCTGCGCAAGGGCGCGGCCGACGCCATCCGCCGCCATGTCGAGGCCCAGGGCGGCAACTTCCCGGCGGCGCTGCAGGGCGCGGTCGACGACGTGGCGCGCCGCGGCAGCACGCCGCTGGTGGTGGCCGACGGCATCCGTGTGCTCGGCGTCGTCGAGCTCAAGGACATCGTCAAGGGCGGCATCAAGGAGCGTTTCGCAGAGCTGCGCCGCATGGGCATCAAGACGGTGATGGTCACCGGCGACAACCGCCTCACCGCGGCCGCCATTGCGGCCGAGGCCGGCGTCGACGACTTCCTGGCCGAGGCCACGCCCGAGGCCAAGCTCAAGCTGATCCGCGAGCACCAGGCTGCGGGGCGTCTGGTGGCGATGACGGGAGACGGCACCAACGACGCACCGGCACTGGCCCAGGCCGACGTGGCGGTGGCCATGAACACCGGCACCCAGGCCGCCAAGGAGGCCGGCAACATGGTCGACCTGGACAGCAACCCGACCAAGCTGATCGAGATCGTCGAGACCGGCAAGCAAATGCTGATGACACGCGGCTCGCTCACCACCTTCTCGATTGCCAACGACCTGGCCAAGTACTTCGCCATCATCCCGGCGGCCTTCGTCGCCACCTATCCGCAGCTGGGCGCACTCAACGTCATGCAGCTGGCCAGCCCGAATTCGGCGATCCTGTCGGCGGTGATCTTCAACGCGCTGATCATCGTCGTGCTGATCCCGCTGGCGCTGAAGGGCGTGGCCTACCGTGCCGTCGGCGCGTCCTCGCTGCTGCGCCGCAACCTGGCGATCTACGGCCTGGGCGGCGTGATCGTGCCCTTCATCGGCATCAAGCTCATCGACATGGCCCTGGCCGCGGTCGGCCTGGCCTGAGGAGAACCCACATGAACACACAACTTCGCCCCGCCCTGGTTCTGTTCCTGGTGCTGTCGGTCCTCACCGGGCTGGTCTACCCGCTGGCCGTCACGGGCATCGCCCAGCTGGCTTTCCCGGCCAGCGCCAACGGCAGCCTGATCCGCCAGGAGGGCAAGGTGGTCGGCTCCGAGCTGATCGGCCAGGCCTTCAGCGACCCCAAACATTTCTGGAGCCGCCCGTCGGCCACCTCGCCGATGCCCTACAACGCCGCCAACTCCGCCGGCTCCAACCAGGGGCCGCTGAACCCGGCGCTGGCCGATGCGGTGGCCGCGCGCATCGCCGCGCTGCGTGCGGCCGAGCCGGGCAATGACAAGCCCGTGCCGGTGGACCTGGTCACCGCCTCGGCCAGCGGGCTGGACCCGCACATCAGCCGCGCCGCGGCCGACTACCAGGCTGCCCGCGTGGCCCGTGCGCGCGGCCTGGCTGAAGCCGAGGTGCGCGCACTTGTCGAGCGCCACACCGAGCCGCCCTTGCTCGGCTTCATCGGCGAGCCGCGGGTGCATGTGCTGCGGCTGAATCTGGCACTGGATGCCGCCGCGCGCTGAACCGTGGCCGAGTTCTGGGGCGCACTGGGCGCGCTGGTAGTGGTCGTCCTGCCGCTGGCCCTGGCCGCCTGGCTGCTGACCCGCGGCAAGGTCTCGCGGCGCGGCTCGCTCCACCGTCCCCATGGGAAGATGCCTGATCCACCAGGAGACAGGCCCCATGCTGATTAACTGTGTTGCCTATGAAGACGGCCGCAAGCTCGCCGACATCGCCGTGGAAGACATCGGCGCATGGCTGCACCGGAGCGGCTGCTTTGTCTGGGTGGCGCTGCGCGATGCCACCGACGACGAACTGCTGCACATGCAACGGCAGTTCGCGCTGCACGATC
The DNA here is from genome assembly GCA_963758955.1 of uncultured Pseudomonadota bacterium. Classification (GTDB taxonomy): domain Bacteria; phylum Pseudomonadota; class Gammaproteobacteria; order Burkholderiales; family Burkholderiaceae_C; genus Rubrivivax. The sequence goes on along the minus strand of CAVWXO010000021.1, from coordinate 770,958 downwards.
TGGCGGTCGAAGACGCGCGCCACGGCCACCAGCGGCCGAAGATGGAGGAGTACGGGGATACCGTCTTCGTGGTCATGCACCTGCTCGAGGCCGACGGCCCCGAGGTGCAGCAGGGCGAAGTGGCGATCTTCGTCGGCGCCAACTTCGTGCTGTCGATCCGCAACCGCAGCCAGCACCACTTCCTGGGCGTGCGCGAGCGCTGCGAGCGCGAGCCGCAGTTGCTGAAGCACGGCGCCGGCTTCGTCTTCTATGCGCTGATGGACGCGGTGGTCGACCGCTACTTCCCCTTCCTGGACGCCATCGAGACCGAGCTCGACACCATCGAGGAACAGATCTTCGAGCGCAACGCAGCGCGCTGGAACATCGAGCGACTGTATGGCCTGAAGCGCCGCGTCACGATGCTGCGCCATTCGGTGGCACCGCTGCTCGAAGTGGCAGGCAAGCTGCACGGCGGCCGCGTGCCGGCGGTGTGCATGCACACGCAGGAATACTTCCGCGACGTGCACGACCACCTGGTGCGCATCAACGGCGCCATCGACGCCATCCGCGACACCATCGGCACGGCCATCCAGGTCAACCTGTCGATGGTGACGATCGAGGAGTCCGAGACCACCAAGCGGCTGGCCGCTTGGGCCGCGATCTTCGGCGTGTCCACCGCGCTGGCCGGCATCTGGGGCATGAACTTCGAGCACATGCCGGAACTGCAATGGGTCTGGGGCTATCCGGTGGCACTGGGTGCGATCATTGCGGCGGCGTGCCTGCTGTACTGGCGCTTCCGGCGTTCTGGCTGGTTGTGATCGTGACCGGCGACAACCGCCCCGATCCCGACAAGCTGCTGCACCAGGTGCAGCAGGACGAGGCGCGCGAGCGCCGCGGCAAGCTGAAGATCTTCTTCGGCGCCTCGGCCGGCGTCGGCAAGACCTACGCGATGCTGGCCGCGGCGCGGGCCGCGCGGGCTCAGGGCACGGCGCTGGTGGTCGGCCTGGTCGAGACCCACGGCCGCCCGGAGACCGAGGCCATGGCGCGCGACCTGCCGCGCCTGCCGCTGAAGGCGGTGCCCTACCGCGAGCGTGTGCTGCAGGAATTCGACCTCGATGCCGCGCTGGCCTGGGCGAAACAGCAGGCCGAGCCGCTGCTGCTGCTGGACGAGCTGGCGCACAGCAACGCACCGGGCTCGCGCCACCCCAAGCGCTGGCAGGACGTCGAGGAGATGCTCGACGCCGGCATCGACGTCTGGTCGACGATGAACGTGCAGCACCTGGAAAGCCTGAACGACATCGTCAGCGGTATCACCGGCATCCGCGTCTGGGAGACGGTGCCCGACCGGCTGTTCGACGAGGCCGACGAGGTGGTGGTGGTCGACCTGCCGCCCGATGAGCTGCTGCAGCGGCTGAAGGCCGGCAAGGTCTACCTTCCCCAGCAGGCCGAGCGCGCCGCCGGCAACTTCTTCCGCAAGGGCAACCTGCTGGCGCTGCGCGAGCTGGCGCTGCGTCGCACCGCCGACCGCGTCGACGACGAGATGCAGGCCTACCGGCGGCGCAGCTCGGTGCAGTCGATCTGGCCCAACCGCGAGGCGCTGCTGGCCTGCGTCGGCAGCGGCGAGCATGGCGACAAGGTGGTGCGTGCGTGCGCACGGCTGGCGGCGCAGCTCGAGGTACCGTGGCATGCGGTGCATGTCGAGACCCCGGCGGTGCACCGGCTGCCCGAAGCGCGGCGCGACAAGGCGCTGCGCGTGCTCAAGCTGGCGCAGGAGCTGGGCGCCACGGTCAACACGCCGGCCGCGCCCGAGGCCGGTGCGGCGCTGGTGCGCTATGCGCGCGAGCACAACCTGTCGCGGCTGGTCATCGGTCGCGGCCGGCGACGCTGGCCCTGGCAGCATTCGCCGGCCGAACGCATCGCCGCGCTGGCCGACGACCTGGACGTGATCCAGGTAGCGTTGCCAGCGGCGCCGCGGGGCGAGCCCGCTCCGCAGCCGGCCATGGCCGCCAAGGGCGAGCTGCCGTGGCGCGGCTATGCCGCCGCCGTCGCGGCCTGCGTGCTGACGGCACTGGGGGCCACGCCGCTGCACGGCCTGCTGGAGCTGACCAACATCGTCATGATCTTCCTGCTTGGCGTGGTCGGCGTCGGGCTGGTCTACGGGCGCGGCCCGGCGGTGGTCGCGGCCTTCCTTGGCGTGGCGCTGTTCGACTTCTTCTTCGTGCCGCCGCGCTTCTCGTTTGCCGTCAGCGATGTGCAGTACCTGTTGACCTTCGGCGTGATGCTGGTCGTGGCGCTCGTCATCGGCCAGCTCACTGCCGGGCTGAAGGTTCAGGCCGCCGCCGCGACGCAGCGCGAGCACCGCATGCGCGGCCTGTACGAGATGTCGCGCGACCTGTCGGCGGCGCTGATGCCCGAGCAGGTGGCCGAGATCGGCGCGCGCTTCCTCAGCGCCGAGTTCGGCGCCAGGTCCACGCTGCTGGTCGCCGACGACAGCGACCGGCTGGTGGCGCTGCCCGGCGGCAGCGCCGCGGTCGACGAAGCGGTGGCGCAATGGGCCTTCGATCGCGGCGAGCCGGCCGGCTTCGGCACCGACACGCTGCCGGCCAGCAGTTGCCTGGTGTTGCCGCTGAAGGCGCCGATGCGGCTGCGCGGCGTGCTCGCGGTCGAGCCCGCTGACCGGCGCGCGCTGGGGCCCGATCCCCGCCGGCTGCTCGATACCTGCGCGTCGCTGCTGGCCATCTCGCTGGAGCGCATCCACTACATCGACGTGGCGCGCAAGAGCACGGTGCAGATCGAATCGGAACGGCTGCGCAACTCGCTGCTGTCGGCCATCTCGCACGACCTGCGCACACCGCTGGCGGCGCTGGTCGGCCTGGCCGATGCGCTGGAGATGACCCAGCCGACGCTGTCGCCGGTGCAACAACAGGTGGCCGACGCGATCCGCGATTCGGCGCTGCGCATGAACTCGATGGTCGGCAACCTGCTCGACATGGCACGGCTGGAAGCCGGTGCGGTGCCGATGCGCCGCGAGTGGCAGCCGCTGGAGGAGGTGGTGGGCAGCGCGCTGGCGGCCTGCGCGCCGTCGCTGCAGGGCCGGCCGATCCATGTGCGCCTGGCCGAGGACCTGCCGCTGCTGCACCTGGACGCGGTACTCTTCGAGCGCGTGCTGGCCAACCTGCTGGAGAACGCCGCCAAGTTCACGCCGGCCGGCAGCGCCATCGAACTCGAGGCCATCGCCTCGTCCGACACGGTGACCCTGCATGTCGACGACCACGGCCCGGGCCTGCCCGCGGGGCGCGAGGACACGCTGTTCGACAAGTTCGAGCGCGGCTCGAAGGAGAGCGCCACGCCGGGTGTGGGCCTGGGCCTGGCCATCTCGCGGGCCATCGTGCAGGCGCACCAGGGCACGATCCGCGCCGAGAACCGGCTGCGCGACGGCGAGGTGGCCGGCGCGCGCTTCACCATCGAGCTGCCGCGAGGTGATCCGCCCACCGACGATGGCAGCAGCAGCGCGGCGGACTAGGATGCCCACATGGAACTGCGCGCCGTCATCCTGATCGTCGAAGACGAGCCCGAGATCCGGCGCTTCGTGCGCATGGCACTGGAATCGGAGGCACACGAGGTGCACGAGGCGGCGACGCTGCAGCGTGGGCTGATCGAAGCCGCCAGCCGCCGGCCCGACCTGGTGGTGCTGGACCTGGGCCTGCCCGACGGTGACGGCGTGGACCTCATCCGCGACCTGCGCACCTGGTCGGCCATCCCGGTGATCGTGCTGTCTGCGCGCGGCGGCGAAGACGACAAGATCAGTGCGCTCGATGCCGGTGCCGACGACTACCTGGTCAAGCCCTTCGGTGCCGGAGAACTGCTGGCCCGCGTGCGCGCGCAGCTGCGGCGGCGGACGCAGGCGGCGCCGTCGGGCGACCCGGTGCTGCGTTTCGGCGACGTGGCGGTGGACCTGGCGCGCCGCGTGGTCGAGCGCTGCGGCGAACCGCTGCACCTGACGCCGATCGAATACAGGCTGCTTACCCACCTAGCGGCGCAGCCCGACCGCGTCATCACCCATCGCCAGCTGCTGCAGGCCGTGTGGGGCCCGGGGCACAACGAGGACACGCACTATGTTCGCGTGCACATGGCCAACCTGCGCAAGAAGGTCGAGGCCGATCCGTCGATGCCGAAGCACCTGCTCACCGAGGCCGGCATCGGCTACCGCTTCCGGCCCTGAGTGCCATCGGGCACAACCGGCGCAGCCGGATTGCAATCAACCGCCACACCGCAGGCGGATTCCGGCTCAGCACCCGGGCTCGACCGGCCAGTCCAGCCAGATATCGCCCGGCTCGGCCTTGGCCGCGCGCAGCTTGTGGCCCGGCCGCGGCGTACCCAGGCTGACCCAGCCGAGCAGCGTCTCGCCGGGCTCGCAGAACGCGGCCTGCACTTCGGCATGACGCACCTTGTTGCCCGACAGCATCTTGCCGGCATAGCCCAGCGCATGGGCGGCGTTCAGGTAGTTGGCCAGTGCCGCGCCGACGGCCACCCACTGCTCGTGGGCCGGCACCAGCGTGTGCCCCAGGTCGATCCGCGCCACCACCGCCACGCTGACCGGCGCGGCCAGTGCGCGCTCGGCATCGACGCGCGCCTGTGCCGTGTCCTTGCCGGCGTCGCGCGCGGCCTTCTCGAACAGTGCCGCGAGCCGCGCACGCGCCGCGCCGCGTACCACCTTGAAACGGAAGGGCAGCAGTTGTGCATGGTCGGGCGCGCGCAGCGCCGCGGCGGCCATGCGCTGCAGGTCGGCGGTGCCGGGGCCAGGCTCGACCAGGTGCCGCACGCCCAGCGACTGGCGCGTCAGCAGCCCGGCCAGGGGATCCTTGCGTTCAGCGGTCATGGGCCGGTGCGCCGCATCAGTAGACCAGCGTGCGCCAGCGCAGGCTGGCCGCGCGCGACATGAACTGCAGCACACCACCGTGGCCTGCACATTGCGCAATCATCGCATGCCGATCAACGGCTTGTATATGCAGCGCGTCGGTGGTGGCCAGCAAGCATGCACCTGTGCGGCAGCGACAGCGAAGCGCCCGCCATCGGCACCCGCGTGTCGCGCAACGTGCGGGACACGGTGCTGGGCAAGGCCTGCACCTGGCTCGACCGGGGTCTTCGTCGTCAACGACTGGTACGTGTTCGGCTACGAACCGCTGCTCGACGGCGCCGGCCAGCGCGTGGACATGCTCTGTGTCGACTTCGTGGGAAGGCGCTTCGTCCGGCTGAAACTCGGCGCGCTGGCCGCCATGGGACTGGTGTGCTTCGCCGTGATGACCGGTGCGGCGCTGGGTTCGCTGCGCTGGGCGCGCGGCATCTTCAGGCCGCTGGAGCCGATGGAGGCCACCACGGCCCGGGTCGACGCCGGCGAGCTGCTCGGACCGTCGGACGCCACGGTAGGCGCCGAGCTGCGCATGGTTGACCAGCAGATCGAGCGCATCCGCCTGATCGTCACCCGTCTGCTGCAGTTCGCGGCCCACCGACTATGCCGTGTGCGTGCCCTTCGGCCGTAAGCCGCAGTCGCGCCTGGGCCTGCTGTTCCGCGCCGCCGCAGCGCGGCCCACACTCGACGCGCTGGCCGAAGTGGAAGCCGCCTTCGACCTGCGCGACGGGGCCGTGCTGCGCTATGCCGATCCGATGGCACAACAGGGCCGCGCCATGCGACTGCAGGTCGATCGCAGATTGCAGGCTTTCGTGCTGGCCGGCGATGCCTCGGCTCAGGGTTGGATGCTCGAGCGGGTGCAGCAGGGCCAGCCGGCGGCGGCCTATGGCCAGGCCTTGCTGGCCGCACGCCGCCAGCCGCCGCAGGCGGTGATGCCGCGCAGCCGGCAGGTCTGCGCCTGCCACGACGTGGCCGAAGACGCCATCGTCGCCCGGCTCCGCGCCGGTGCAAGCGATGCCGGCCCCGGCGACCCGGAGCTGCTGACTCTCAAGGCCGTCAAGGCGCTGCGCCGCGCCACTGTGGCGCTGGTCGACGACTGGGTGCACCCGGGCGTGCTGCGCTACCTGCGCAAGCGCGCGCGCATCGTCCATGTCGGCAAGCGCGGCGGTTGCATCAGCACCTCGCAGGCCTTCATCCACAGGCTGATGGTGACCGAGGCCAGTCATGGCGAACGTGTGCTGCGCGTCAAGGGCGGCGGCCCGTTCGTCTTCGGCCGCGGCGATGAAGACTGCGATGCGCTGCGCCAGGCCGGCATAGAGGTCGAGGTGGTCAGCGGCCTGAAGGCTCGCATTGCCGGGCCAGCGGCCATCGGCGTGCCCGTCACCGACCGGCGCTGCACGCGCGGCGTTGTGCTGGTCACCGGGCAGTGCGGCAGCGCTGAACGCGATCCGGACTGGGCCGCGCTGGCACGCTGCGGGCTGACGCTGGTGATCTACATGGGCATGTCACGGGCCGCGGCGATCGCCCGAGCGCTATTGTGTGCCCGCCTGCCCGCCTGCCCGCCTGCCCGCCTGCCCGCCTGCCCGCCTGCCCGCCCACACGCCGGTGTCGGTGGTCTGCCGCGCGCACTTGCCCCAGCAGCGTCAGGCGGTATGCACGCTGGACACACTGGTCGAGACCCTGGCCAACGACGATCTGGTCAGCCCGGCCGTGCTGGTGGTCGGCGATGTGGTGCAGGCTTCACCGATGTGGCAGCAACTCGCGGCGGACGAAGCCGCTCGTCAGGCCTAGCGAGTCGGCGGTGACGCGCAAGATGCCGTGTTGCTGCGACACTCGCTGCCTGGAGCTGCGCCATACCCGGGCAGGTCAGCGCAGGCCACCAGGGGTCGCCGGACCAGCCTTCGCAGCCTGCCCCGAGAAGCGCCCACTACGGCCGCGGTGCCGGCTTGCGCGCCAGTATCTCGATCGGCAGCACGCGGCCATCGGCGAGCGCCTTGGCACTGTTGGCCATGATGCGCGGGGCTTCTTCTCCATGCACCAGCATGACCGCGCGGTGCGGCGGCTTCTCGCCGCGCGCGACGGCGGCGCGTGAAGCCGCGCCGTACGCTCGCGCCTTGTTGGCCGTGTCCTGCACCTGCAGCACATCGAAACCGGCATCGCGCAGGCCTTGCTCCGTTTGCTGCGGTGTGGCCAGGAAGCTGGCGTCCGCGCTGGCCGCCCAGGGGGTGGGGTACTCCAATGCGGCACCGCTGCCTTCGGCCAGTTCAGACAGCAGCAGCCAGCCGCCTGGCTTGAGCACGCGGTAGAGCTCGCGATAGAACGCCGCCTTGTCGGCGATGTTCATCGACACGTTCATCGAGTACGCGCCGTGAAAGCAGGCGTCGGCAAAGGGCATGGCCAGGGCGTCGCCGGCATGGAAGTCCACGCGCTGCTCCTGACCGAGCAGCTGGGTCAGGTGCCGGGCCACCGCGCAGAACTCCTCGGTCAGGTCGATGCCGCTGACGCGGCAGCCGAAGTGCGCCGCGAAGTAGCGCGCCGGCCCACCCAGCCCGCTGCCCACGTCGAGCAGGTGGTCGGTGGGTGCGGGCTGCACAAGCCCTGCCGCGTCCTCGGTGGCTTGCAGGCCGCGGCCGTGGAAGTGGTCGTAAGGCGCAAGTTCCTCGGCCGTGGGGCGCGAATGATCGGCGCCGTCCGCGGCCAGCGCGGCATTCAGCCGCTGCAGTAGATTGCCACGGGTGTAGTGGCTTTGGATGTCTTCGTTCATGCGTCTTTGCCAGTCTGCCGCCGGTGCCGGCGGCACCACAGACCATAGGCGATGGCCGCCGCAGCCACCAACCCCAGCCCGGTCCAGATCCAGGGCGAGGCGGGGCTCGGCATGCGGCGGTGCGCGAAGCTGGTTTCCAGCAAGAACACCAGGCAGATCACGGCCACGCCAAAAGCCAGTCGCGATTTCTTCAGGTCGTCGGATTGCATGGTCAAGTTGTCGAAATTGAAGTGTGAATGATCAAGGCAAACCGTCGCGGCCGTGACGCAGGACTGCAGGGCATGGTCCAGCAAGCCCATGTTCCAGCTCGCTGCGTTGGCAGCAGGACTTGTCGGCCAAGCCGCCTTGCCGGGGATCGGAAGCGCAGCTTGCGCACGTCGATCCACGAAGCACGACCGAAGACCTGCGGCAGGGCATTCAGTACGCAGGATGGCGCTTCGCGGCGCCATTCTTGGAGCCCGCAGTATGCGGATCAGGCGTCGCTGGCCATGGCGTGATGACAGCCGCCGTCCTTCTTGCTGTCGGCCGGCGTCGAACGCATCGTCGACACGCCTTCGATCTTGGCCTTGCGGCCGTCGGCGGCCGGGCGGGCACTGGAGCCCGGCGCCGCGGATTGGGCCTGCGCCGGTGTCGGCTTCGCCGCGCCTTGTGCCTTGCCGGAAGCAGCGGTAGTCTGCTGGGCCTTGTCTGCCGCTTGCGCATGTGCGGCCGTCGTGCCGAATACAGTGGCCACCAGCGCCGCCAGGAGTGAAGCTGAAGCTCGCATGCAGACCTCCGATGTGGATAGACCAATGCACTCTACGCCGCCCGGTCCACAAAGGAAACGGTTCGTCCTGCAGCCAGCAGGGTTGTCGTTGCTCCACGGGCCGCACCGGCACCGCGGCCGCATTCAGAAACGGGCATCGTTGCGGCCCACCTCTGCCGGTGTGTTGCCGACTGCGGTACCGGCCGGCTGCCTGCCTCGGCGGTCGATGTCCAGGCCGTGCCACCAGTGAGGGACGATGGCGCCACTGCAGGCTCGGTTCTCGATCAGTTGGCCGGGCGCGCTGGTACGTTGCTGCAGGCGACCGGCCGCAGGACCAGGCTCAGGACCAAGCTTCTGCGGGCCGTCGTCCAGCGATCTCTTTGTGGCAGGTTGTCGTCGGCGCTTGGCCGACAAGCCGGTGCATGGCAATCCACCCGTTCGCGGGGGGCCTGCGGGAAACTACCTGGGGCTAGCGCAGTTTGCCGGGCCAGATCGACAAGGCGGGCTGGTAGAGTGCCTCAGCGAATGGAAGTGATCTCTTTCCTCATGGACTTCGTGCTTCGCATCGACAAGCACTTGGCCGAGTTCGTCACGCTCTACGGTGCGTGGGTCTATGCGCTGCTGTTCGCCATCATCTTCGTCGAGACTGGCGTCGTCGTCATGCCCTTCCTGCCCGGCGATTCGCTGCTTTTCGTGGTCGGTGCGCTGTGCGGGCTCGGTCTCATGGAACTGGGCATTGCCATGCCGCTGCTCGTCGTCGCTGCCGTGGCTGGCGACCAGATGAACTACAGCATCGGTCGCTTCTTCGGGCCGAAGGTGTGGCAGTGGGAGCATTCGCGCTTCTTCAACAAGCGCGCCTTCCAGCAGGCGCACGACTTTTATGAGAAGTACGGCGGCATCACCATCATGCTCGCGCGCTTCCTGCCATTCATCCGCACCTTCGTGCCTTTCGTGGCCGGCGTGGCGGCGATGAGCCGGCGCAAGTTCACCATGTACAACGTGGCCGGCGCACTGATCTGGGTGCTGAGCCTGGTGACGGCCGGCTACCTGTTCGGCAACCTGCCTTGGGCCAAGGCCAACATGAGCCTGATCATCTGGGCCATGATCATCGTGCCCGGCATGATCGCGCTGTTCGGCGCCTGGAAGGCCAAGCGCAACAGCCTGCGCACCTCCTGCTGATCAGGCCAGTGCGCGCCGCAGTTCGGCAGCGCAGATCTGCACCGCGGTATTGGCCTCGTCGATGACGCGGCCCATGGTGATGAAGCCGTGGATCTGCCGCTCGAAGTTGATGTGCGTGCAGCGATTGCCCGCCACCGTGAGCCGATGCGAATACTGCAGCGCCTCGTCGCGCAGCGGGTCGTAGCCGGCGGTGAGCACCAGCGCCGGCGGCAGTTTCGACAGGTCGGGGTGCAGCAACGGCGATGCGCGCCAGTCCAGGTCCAACGCCTTGTCGGGGATATAGTGGTCGTGGAAGTAGTCCATCGTGTCCGCGGTCAGCAGGTAGCCCTGGCCATTGCTGGTGTGCGAGGGCCAGCCGCGGCGCTGGTCGGTGGCGGGATAGATCAGCATCTGGAAGCGTACCGGCAGGCCGCCGGCATCGCGCAGCGCAATCGCCACCACGGTGGCCAGGTTGCCGCCGGCGCTGTCGCCGCCCACCGCCAGGCGGGTGGCATCGACACCGAGTTCGGCCGCGTGATCGTGCACCCAGCGCGTGGCGGCGATGCAGTCGTCCACGGCGGCCGGGAAGCGATGCTCGGGCCCCATGCGGTAGTCCACCGCCACCACGGCACAGCCGGCCGAGTTGGCGAGTTCGCGGCACAGCGTGTCGTGCGTGTCCAGGTCGCCGATGACCCAGCCGCCGCCGTGGTAGTACACCAGCACCGGCGGCGCTGCGGTGCGTGCTGCCGCGGCCTGCGGGTGGTACAGGCGCAGCGGGATCGGCCCGTGCGGCCCGTCGGCCTGCAGGTCGCGCGTCTCGGCGATCGGCGGCGGTTCGGGCTGCGTCACTGCGCGGCGCTCGCGGTAGAAGGCGCGCGCGTCGGCCGGCGACAGCGTGTGGGTCGGCGGAATCTGGCGCTCGACCATCAAGTCGAGCAGGAACTTGGCCTGGGGATGCAGCATCTCGTCTCCTGTCAGAGCCAGTCGTTCAGCGCGATGCCGATGCCGAGGGTCGTCTGGTTCCAGTTGTAGTCGATCAGCGACTCACCATAGCCGCCGAACAGCTTGACATAGCCGCGCAGCGGGCCGAACAGCGGCGCACTGGTCCAGGTCAGCTGACCGGCGCCCTTGCCGGTGCTCGGGTTGCCTCGGATCGTGCCGCTGAAGCTCTGGCCACGCCACTTGTAGATGGCCGAGACGTCGCCCCAGCCGTAGTAGTCGGAGATGGTCGGGTTGTCGTCCGAGTCGCTGGCCTCGGGGATGCGCCACCACAGCCGTGCCAGCACGCCCAGGTTGCCCTGTTCGACACCGAAGCTGGCGATCAGGCGGTTCCAGCTGCGCGAGACCGTGTCCGAGCGGCCGTTCGACTGGTGGTTGAAGGCCAGGTTGAGCAGGTTCCACTGCATGCCACCCCACTCCACAGCGGGCTTGTAGCTGAGGATCAGCTCGGGCATGTAGTTGGTCTCGCGGAACGGCCGCGAGGCATTGCCCGAGGTGTTGTACAGCTGCCATTGGCTTTGCTGGGTATAGGCGGCCCAGGCGCCCCAGCGGCGGTCGTCGGTGGTCCACAGCCTGAACTTGAAGCTCAGCTGGAACGCGGCCTCGGTGGAGTCGAGCTCGGTGCCGGGTGCGAGCACGCCGCCACCGACCAGCGGGTAGAAAGGTGCGGTGTTCAGGTCGGTGGTGTAGCGGCCGAACAGGAAGTAGTTGGGCGCGTACAGCGAGATGTCGTAGCGCGGGGTGGAGGGGTCGAAGCTCCAGGCCTTGTCGTACATCGAGCCGCTGCCGGCCGGTGCCGGTGCCGCCACGGTGGTGGTCGTGCCTTGCGTGCTGTCGGTGGCGGCAGCGGGCGCCGCCGCAGGGTCCTTCTTCGGCTCGGCCGCAAGGCTCGCGGCACGGCCACTGAGGCGGTCAAAGCAGGCCAGGCGTTCGCTGTCCGCGGCGATGGCCGCGCAGTCGCCCAGGGCGGCGGGCGCGGACTGGGCCCATGCCAGTGCCGGCACGCCCGCAAGTGCTGCGCCCAGGAGCGCGACCGATGTTGAAGCGCGAAGAGGTGTGGGCATGCGAAGGATTGTAGGGACGCCGACTCAATACACGCCGAGCGCCAGCCCGGCGGCCAACGCCGCACCGAGGTCGCGGCAGCGCGCCAGCTCCTCGGGCCCGATCTGCTTCGGCGCCAGGATGGCCTCGGGTGTCTGCGCGTGGGTGTTGACGATCAGCGCCGGCGCCACGGCCTTCAGCCGCCAGCCGGTGCAGATGCGCTCAATTTGTCGCGCCGCGCCGCTGCCGTCGCTGCCGGCGCAGACCAGCGCGGCATAGGGCCGGCCTTCGATGCGGTCGAGCGCCGGGTAGTAGCAACGGTCGAAGAAGTCCTTCATCAGCCCGGCCATCGAGGCCAGGTTCTCTGGCGTGGCGAAGACGTAGCCGTGGGCATCGAGCAGATCTCGTGGCCCGGCCAGCGTCGCGGCCAGCAGGCGCACCCCCACTGCCGCCTCGGCACGCGCCGCTTCAGCCGCCGCTTCGGCCATCTGCCGGCTGCCGCCGGTCATCGAGTGCCAGACGATCAGCAGCGTCTTCACAGCTGCCGGTTGCGCGCCAGCGGCGGGTTGCGCGCGAAGTAGCGGCGGATGCCGGTGGCCAGCGCCTCGACCAGCTGGGCCTGGTACTCCGGGTCGCGCAGGCGCTGCTCTTCCTCGGGGTTGGATATGAAGGCCGTCTCGACCAGGATGCTCGGCACGTCGGGCGCCTTCAGCACCGCGAAGCCGGCCTGCTCGACGCTGCGCTTGTGCAGCCGGCCGACGCGGCCCAGTGGACCCAGCACCTCACTGCCGAGCTTCAGACTGTCCTTGATCTGGGCGGCGGTGCTCATGTCGAGCATGGCGCGCATCACCTGTTCATCCTTGACCGCGGCCACGTTGATGCCGCCCACCAGGTCGGCGGCGTTTTCGCGCTGCGCCATCCAGCGCGCCGCGGCGCTGCTGGCGCCGCCCTGGCTGAGCGCGAAGACGCTGGCACCGCGCGCGGAGGAGCGCATGAAGGCATCGGCGTGGATCGACACGAACAGGTCGGCCTGCACGCGCCGCGCCTTGCGCACACGCTCGTGCAGCGGCACGAAGAAGTCGGCATCACGCGTCATCATCACCCGCAGGTTGGGCAGAGCGTTGAGCTTGTCGCGCAGCTGCAGCGCCACCTGCAGCACCACGTCCTTCTCCTTGGTGCCGGCGGGGCCGATGGCCCCGGGGTCCTCGCCGCCGTGGCCGGGGTCCAGCGCGACGATGATCAGCCGGTCGATGCGCTGCTGCAATGCCGCGCTCGGCGGCTCGGGCGGTGGCGGCGGGGCCTTGGTCTGCATCGGCACCGAGGCTGGCGGCGCACTGGGCAGGGCAGCCATCGGCGGCAACGCAGGCGCTGGCAGCGCGCCCTTGTCGACGCGCGCAATGAACTCGCCCAGCGCATCGCGCACGCTGCGCGCGGCCCGACTGTCGGCGGCCTCTTTTTCGCGCACCAGCGCCAACAGCGGATCGTGCTCCTGCGTCGGGTACAGGTCGAAGACGAGGCGATACTTGTAGGCGGCCACCGGCTCCAGCGCAAACTGCTGCGGCGCCACCGGCTGCTTCAGGTCCAGCACCAGGCGCACCACGCGCGGCGCGTACTGGCCGACGCGCACGCCGGCGATGAACGGGTCGTCGCTCTGCACCTTGCCGACCAGCTCGCGCAGTGCGGGGTCGAGTGCCAGGCCGTCGATGTCGATCAGCAGCCGCGGCGGGTTCTGCAGCAGCTGATGGCGCGCGCTCAGCGCCTGGTCGGATTCGAGCGTGACGCGGGTGTAGTCGTCGGCCGGCCAGACGCGCACGCCGACAATGTTGGCGGCCCAGGTGCGGCCGGCCGCAGCGAAGGCCAGCACCAGCGCGCCCATTCGCCGCAAGGCGGCGCGGCGCGCCTTCATGCCAGCAGCTCCACGCCGCGTGCCGTCAGTGCCTGCAGCGTGACGCGGCGCCGCTGGTCGTCGATGGCCTCGAGATGCATGCGCAGGTCAGGCAGCGGCAACATCGGCTCGGCCTTCTGCGGCCATTCGGCCAGCTTCAGCCCCGGCGCGGCAAAGGCCTCGCGAAAGCCCGCGTCCTCCCATTCGCGCGGGTCGGCGAAGCGATAGAAGTCGAAGTGCGACACCTCCAGACCGGGCAGCGTGTAGGGTTCCAGCACGGTGTAGGTCGGGCTCTTGATGCGCCCTGGCACGCCCAGTGCCTGCAGCAGGTGGCGCACGAAGGTGGTCTTGCCGGCCCCGAGCTCGCCGCGCAGTTCGATATAGGCATTGCGCAATGCGTCGCGCCGGGCCAGCGCGGCGGCAAACTCGGCGCAGGCGGCCTCGTCGGGCCACTCGAGGATGCGGGTTTCTAGAATCGGCGCATGCGGGAGCGTCATCACGTCGACGGGCAGCAACTGCTGGTGCAGCTGCGGGAGTGGGCGCATGGCCTGGGATTCTCCCAGATCGGGGTGAGCGGGGTGGACCTGGCCAGCGCAGAGCAAGGTCTCAACGACTGGCTGGAGGCGGGATTCCACGGCTCGATGCACTACATGCAGCGCCACGGTGCCCGGCGCGCCCGTCCGGCCGAGCTGGTGCCTGGCACGGTCAGCGTCATCAGCGCGCGCATGGACTATCTTCCCCAAGGCACTGCCGAGGGCTGGCAGGCGCTGGAGTGGCAGCGCCTGCGCAGTCCGCAGAAGGCGGCGGTGTCGATCTACGCCCGTGGCCGCGACTACCACAAGGTGCTGCGCACCCGGCTGCAAACGCTGGCCACTCGGCTGGCCGAGGCGGTGGGGCCGCTCGGTGCTCGCGTCTTCACCGATTCGGCGCCAGTGTTGGAAGTGGAACTGGCCGTGCGCAGCGGCGTCGGCTGGCGCGGCAAGCACACGCTGGCACTGCAGCGCCAGGGCGGCTCGATGTTCTTCCTGGGCGAGATCTTCGTCGACCTGGCGCTGCCGGCCACGCCGCCGGTTGCCGCGCATTGCGGCAGCTGCAGTGCCTGCCTCGAGGTCTGCCCGACACAGGCGATCGTCGCGCCCTACCGGCTGGATGCGCGGCGCTGCATCTCCTATCTCACGATCGAGCACGACGGTGCCATCCCCGAAGCGCTGCGCCCGATGCTCGGCAACCGCATCTACGGCTGCGACGACTGCCAGCTGGTGTGCCCGTGGAACAAGTACGCCGAGGTCTCGACGCTGCCCGATTTCGACGCTCGCGCACCGCTGGACCGTGCCACGCTGCTGCAACTGTGGTCCTGGGACGAGGCCGAGTTCCTGCGCCGGACCGAGGGCAGTGCCATCCGCCGCATCGGCCACCTGCGCTGGCAGCGCAACCTGGCCGTGGCGCTGGGCAATGCCCTGCGCGCCGCGCCTGATGCGGCCATCGAGCAGGCATTGCGCGAACGGCTGGCCGGCGCCGGAGAGCTGCTGGCCGAGCACATCGGCTGGGCGCTGCGTCAGCTCAGCTGACTGCCGCCAGCACGGCCAACCAAAGTGGCAGGCTGAGCGCGCACAGCAGGGTCGACACCGTCACCAGCCCGGCAACGAAGGAGCCCTGGCCCCCCATGCGCACCGCCAGCACATAGGCCGAGGGCGCCGTGGGCAGCGCGGCAAAGACCACCAGGATCAGAGCCTGCGCCGGCGGCAGCGCCAGCCACAGGCTCAGGCCGATGGCCAGCAACGGCAGCAGCGCGTGGCGGATCGACAGCAGCGCCGCAGCCAAGCCCGGCGAGGCCTTCAGCCCGCCCAGCTTCAGGCCCGCACCCACCGCCATCAGGCCCAGCGGCAGCGCGGCCAGGCCGATGCGCTGCAGCGCCGCGGCCACTGCGTCGGGCCAGCGCAGGCCGGCCAGGTTGCCCAGCAGCCCGGCCACGGTGGCCAGGATCAGCGGGTTGCGTCCGATCTCGCGCAGGTAGCCATGGCCGCCGTGCCGGGCCAGCGGCCACACCGCGGCCACGTTGCACAGCGGCACGCACAGCGCGATCAGCAGCGCCACCCAGGCCAAGCCCTGCGGCCCGGCCAGGCGCTCGGCCAGCGCCAGCGCAATGAAGGAATTGAAGCGGAACGCCGTCTGTGCGCCCGAGGCATGCAACTGCGCATCGACGCCCGGCCACAGGCGCAGTGCATAGGCCAGCAGCACGCCGCAGGCCACGACCGCGACGCCGGCGGCGGCCAGGTTCAAGGTTGCACCCGGCTGCAGCGGCGACTTGAGGATCGAGTTGAAAAGCAGCACCGGAAACAGCAGGTAGTACACCAGCCGCTCCACGCCGTCCCACACGCTGCGGTTCAGCGCCGTCCATCGGCAGAGCACGAAGCCGCACAGGATGAGCAGGAAATCGGGCACCAGCGGCAGGGCATGCGACATGCGCCGAGTGTGCCAGCCGCCCAAGGGGGCATCGTCTACCATTGGCGCAGTGGAGGAACACGCCCGTCCGGCAAGCCGCGAGGGCGGTATGGCAATGAGGGATCTGCCCTGCATCGTGATGGCGGCGACGGTCTGGGCCTACTGGGCTTGCGTTGGCGCCATGATCGTCCGCGTGCGGCGGCGCACGCGCAGGCTGTCGGGCATCGTGCCGAGCCAGCGCGTCGAGCAACTCATGTGGGTCGTGTGGGTGCCGCTGGTGGCCGCTTGGATGCTGCTGCCCTGGGTGGCGGCCGGGTCCAGCCACGCGCCTTGGCAGCTGCCAGCCTTTGCGCGCGAGTTGCCGTTCAGCATGGTGCGCTGGCTGGCCGCGGTGGTGGGCCTGGCCTGCCTGGGCGCCAGCATCCACTGCTGGCTTCGCATGGGCCGCAACTGGCGCATGGCCGTCGCCCCTGACCAGCACACGGAGCTGGTCACCACCGGCCTGTACGGCCTGGTGCGGCACCCGATCTATGCGCTGAGCATCCTGCTGATGGTGTGCACGCTGCTCGTGGCGCCGATCCTTCCGGTGGCACTCATGGCGCTGATCCACGTCAGCCTGATGCTGTTCAAGGCGCGCAACGAGGAGCGCTTCCTCGTCGGCCGGCACGGCGCGGCGTACCGGCGCTACATGCAGCGCACCGGTCGCTTCATACCCCGCCTGCGCGCCCTGGCGGGCGGCCGCGATGACGCGTGACCAGGCGCTGTCGGCGCCGCCGCTGCCCGCGGGCAGCGCGCCGCGGCCGAACGAGGTGCCGCTGGCGGCTCCCTGGGTGCACTTCAACTTCTTCCAGCGCATGATGCTGCGCTGGCGCGAGTTGCATCCGTACAACCCGGTGCATGTGGTGCGCGTGCCTGCGGCGCTGGATGCCGAGCGTCTGCGCGGGGGCATCGCCGGCTGTCTGGAGGCGCTGGGCCTGACCGGCCTGGCGGTGGACCACGCCCATTGGCGCTACCGTTTCGAAGGCGGTCCGGCCACGGTGGAACTCAGCGTGCTGGCCGCCGGCGACGACGCATCGGGTTTGCTGGCCTGTACCATCGAGCGCGAGTTCAACCGTCCCTTCCAGCCGGCGGCGCGCGAGCAGCCCTTCCGATTCATCGCCATCGACGAGGGCGCGGCCTTCCAGCTGCTGCTGGTGTATGACCACTACGTGGCCAGCGGCGATTCGATCGCCCGGCTGCTGACGCACCTGGCCTGCAGCCTGTCCGGGGCGGATTTGCCCGCGCCGCTGGCGCTGCAGTGCAGCTCCTGCGGCTACCGCGGTACGCTGCTGCGCCATCCCGGCTGGGTGCTCATGGCGGTGCTCGGCCTGCCGCGCATGGTGGCCGACACGCGCCATGCCTGGCGTGTGCGCCATGCGCGCATCGACGACGGCCACAACGCTTTTCATCACCTGCATGTCGATGCGGCGCGCACCCGGGCGCTGCGCGATGCGGCCAGGGCCTGGGGCGTGACCATTAACGATCTGCTCACCGCCTGCCTGCTGCAGGCGCTGTCGCCGCTGGCAGAGCAACGGCGCGGCGCGCCGCGGCGCAACCGGCTGGCCGTGGCCTCGATCCTGAACATGCGCCGCGACCAGCGGCCTGAGCAGCGCGACGCCGTCAGCCCCTTCCTGGCGGCGTTCCGCGTGTCGCACGCCGTGCCCGAAGGCATCGCCCTGCGCCGGCTGGCGCTGGACGTGCAGCGGCAGACCTCGCACATCAAGCGCCACCACCTGTACCTGCAGAGCCTGCTGGCCCTGGGCATGTCGGCATTGTTGTGGCCGGTGCTCACGCCGGCGCAGCGCCACGGCTTCTACCCGAAGCACTTTGCCGTGTGGGCGGGCATCACCTCGCTCGACCTGAACGTGCTGTGGGCGGCGCAGGGTACGGCCGGCACCGCGGGTCTGAACTACCTGCGCGCCGTGCCCACCGGTCCGTTGTGCCCGCTGGTGCTGGCAGTGACCCGCGTGCACGACGAACTGCAGCTCGGCTTCGCCTATCGCAGCAGCGCGTTCAGTCGCGAGGCGGTGCAGGCGCTGGCCACGGCGCTGCTGCAGCAGGCCGATGCGCTGCAGGACGGACCGCTGACGTGAGCGCCTGGCTGCGCCGCGCGCTGCTGGCCCTGGCCGTCGCGCTGGCCGGCTGCGCCAGCATAGCGCCGCCCGACCGGCAGGACAGCACCGCACCCGCCGTGGCGCAGACCGGGCCGCAGGCGGTCCTCGGCCAATTGGCGCTGGACCCGCAGCTTGAGCTGCGCATCCTGGCACTGGACCCGCTGCGTGTGTCGGACAGCGATGTGCGCCAGGTGCTGGCCCAGGGCCCGACGCCGCGCATCGTGGCGCTGCACGGCGGCATCTACCCGGTGCATCTGCTGATGGAGTCGTTCTCGCGCTTCCTGACCGGCATGGGCTATCCGCCGCTCAAGCTCAGGCATCCCGGCGACGGCCGCCTGTCGCACAGCCCCTACGAGAACAGCTTGCAGATTGCTGGGCTCATCGCCTGGTACTACGAGCACGAGGGCCTGATGCCGATGCTGGTGGGCCACAGCCAGGGCGGTATCCAGCTGGTGAAGGTGCTGCACGACCTGGCCGGCGACGGCGTCAAGCAGATCCAGGTGTGGAACCCGCGAACCGATGCTGCCGAGCCACGTGACCACATCGTCGACCCGTTCAGCGGTGAGCAGCGCCCGGTGGTCGGCCTGAAGATCGGCTATGCCTCGGTGGTGGGCTCGGGCGGCGCGGCGCTGATGCTGCCCAACCAATGGAGCATGGCACGGCGACTGCGTTCGATCCCGGACACGGTGGACGACTTCAGCGGTTACTCGCTGGCCGTGGACCTGGTGGCCTGGGACATGCCGGGCGCAGGCACGCGCTACCAGGCGCAGGGCAGCGCACGGGTGCGCAACATCGAGCTGCCGGCAGAGTATTCGCATGTCTTCGTGCCGCAGACCTCGCACCTGGCGCGTGACCCGGCCATGCGCCTGTGGCTCAACGCCTACGTGCCGGGCAGCAGCGATCCACCGCCGGGCGAGGGCCGCGCCGCCGAGAACAGCCTGTGGGCGGCCGACGTCTGGTTCCACATCAAGAAGCACTGGGTGCTGGAGGCGCAGAAGCTGGTCCGCGCGCGGCGCGAACTGGCACAGCGCAGCGCGAACCTCGAGCCCGCAGCCGCCACCCTGCGTCAACCCTGAGAGGCAGGCGGCTCAAGCTTTGCCACAATCGTCGCCGACCCCGTCCTCAGACCCCCCCGGAGAACACCACCATGTCGTTGCGATTGCTGAAGGTTGCCCTGGCCGCGGCGGCCCTGGCCCCCACGCTGGCCCTGGCACAGGCCTTCCCGAGCAAACCGATCCGCCTGATCGTGCCCTTTGCACCGGGCGGTACCACCGACATCGTGGCGCGCATCATCGCGCCTGGCCTCAGCAAGGAGCTGGGTCAGCAGGTGCTGGTCGAGAACAAGGCCGGCGGCGGCGGCTCGATCGGCGCGCTCGAGGTCATCAAGGCCGCGCCTGACGGCTATGTGCTGGGCATGGCCACGGTGTCTACCACTGCAGCCAACCCGGCCATCAATGCGAAGATCGGATACAACCCGCTGACCGACTTCACGCCCATCATCAACGTGGCGGCCACGCCGAACGTGATCGCGGTGCACCCCAGCTTCCCGGCCAAGGACTACAAGAACTTCGTCGCCGAGTTGAAGAAGAGCCCCGGCAAGTACAGCTATTCCAGCTCGGGCACTGGCGGCATCGGCCACCTGCAGACCGAGCTGTACAAGAACCTGTCCGGCACCTTCATGACGCACATCCCGTACCGCGGCGCCGGCCCGGCACTGAACGACACGGTGGCCGGACAGGTGATGATCATCTTCGACAACATGCCCTCGGCACTGCCCTTCATCAAGGACGGCCGGCTGGTGCCCATCGTCGTGGCCGCGCCGCAGCGCCTGGCCGTGCTGCCCAACGTGCCGACCTTCAAGGAGGTGGGGCTGGAGCAGGTCAACCGCATGGCCTACTACGGCCTGCTCGGCCCGAAGGGCATGCCCAAGGACGTGGTCGACAAGATCAACGCTGCCACGCTGAAGGTGCTGCAGGACCCGACCGTGCGCAAGCGCATCGAGGACACCGGCTCGCTGATCATCGGCAACACGCCGGCCGAATTTGCCGCGCAGATTGCGGCCGAGTTCGCGGTCTACAAGGACGTGGTCGCCAAGCAGAAGCTGGTGCTGGAATAGGCCCCCGGCCGAAGCCGACGGGAAGCCACCGCGAGGTGGCTTTTGCATTCATGGATGACAGCGCCGCGCAGATCGACCGCTTCATCGATGCCCTGTGGATCGAGGACGGCCTGTCGGCGCAGACGCTGGCCGCCTACCGCCGTGACCTCAAGCTGCTCGCGCAGTGGCTGCAGGCCCGGCACGGCCGCAACCTGCAGGCCACGCGCGAATCCGACCTGCTGGCCTACATGGCCGAACGCCACGAGGCCACGCGCGCGACCACCGCCAACCGCCGCTTGAGTGTGTTCAAGCGCTTCAGCCGCTGGGCGTTGCGCGAAAAGCTGATCGACACCGACCCGACGCTGCGGCTGCAGGCCGCGCGCCAGCCGCTGCGCGTGCCCAAGACGCTGAGCGAAGCCCAGGTCGAGGCGCTGCTGGCTGCACCGGACGCCGACACGGCGCTGGGCCTGCGCGACCGCACGATGATCGAGCTGATGTACGCAAGCGGCCTGCGTGTCAGCGAACTGGTGACGCTGAAGACGGTCTACTTGAGCCTGGACGAGGGCGCGCTGCGCGTCACCGGCAAGGGCTCCAAGGAGCGGCTGGTGCCCTTCGGTGCCGAGGCCCATGCCTGGGTGCGGCGCTACCTGGCCGAGGCGCGCAGCGCCATCCTCAACGGGCAGTCCAGCGACGCGCTCTTCGTCACCGCGCGCGGCGGTCCCATGACCCGGCAGATGTTCTGGAAGCTGATCAAGCACCATGCGCGCACGGCCGGCATTCATGCCCCGCTGTCGCCGCACACCTTGCGCCACGCCTTCGCCACGCACCTGCTGAACCACGGCGCCGACCTGCGCGCCGTGCAGATGCTGCTGGGGCATGCCGACATCTCCACCACCACGATCTACACCCATGTGGCGCGCGAGCGGTTGAAGGCGCTGCATTCGAGGCACCATCCGCGAGGCTGAGTTCGCGACATCGACTCGCTGCCCCAGGCCCAGGGGCGCCACCCGCACGAGCCGAGGTCGTCGCCCGCGCACGCGGCGCACGCCGGTTGCCGTGGGCCGGTGAGGCCGGTGCGCCAGCGCAGCCGAGTCGGCAGGCCGGCCTTCGCCGCCGCGAGCATCCATCGAATCGACGGCTGTGCGCCGCAGGCCGAAGGCCCCGTCGCACTACGGCGGGCCGTTCAGGCCGCGGCCACCTCGGACAGGCCCCAGCCGGCCAGGTTGTAGGCCCGGCCATGCACGCTGCCATGGCCGTTGGCCAGTGCCAGCTTGCGTTCGCGCACGTCTGCCACCCAGCGCGGGTTGGCGCTGTCGGCCACGGCATTGGCCAGGCGACGCCGGCGCTCGATTTCCGGCGTGCTGGCGGGCAACGCGGCGGCCAGCGCGAAGGCGTCGGGCTTGAAGCTGCCGTTCTGCACGTGCACGTCGAAGGCCAGTTCGATGCCCAGCTCGCTGCGCAGGCCCAGGGTCCAGGCGCTGCGCGCGCAGGGGACGAAATACTTGTCGTAGGCACGCTGCATCTGCAGCCGCTTGACGATGGGTTCGTCGCCCAGCCGCGCGAAGGCGTCTTTCCACTGCGGCGGCACCTGGGTCTTGCTCGGCCCGGAGCTGATCGAATCGGCCCAGGCGATCTGTCCCGACAGCGGCAGCTGCATCGCACGCTGCCAGGTCGGCAGCAGCGGCCCCAGCACCCGTGGCAGCGTGCCCGGCACGGCGGCCTCGGCCTCGGCCAGGATCGACTGGATGCCCTTGCTGCTGAGCGTGAAGCCGATGATCCCCCAGGTCAGGCCGGCGCCATCGAAGTTGCCCTGAAGCAGACCGAAGCCGTGGCCTTCGAATTGTGCGGTCATGCCCAGGCAGCGCTCGAACAACGTGGGCAGCGGGTCGGTGGTCAGCTGTTGCCAGGTCTCGACATCGACTGCGCCGTTGACCGGCAGGCCGCGCCGCGCCTGCAGTGCCCGAAGCGCGGTTTCGGTGTTGCCACCGAAGTCGCCGTCGACGAACTTGTCCAGCGGCCCGGCCGTGAAGCCGGAGCGCAGCAGGTCGGCTTGGATGCGCTTGGCGATCATGCCGCGCAGCCCCTTGGAAAACCAGATTCTCGACATGGTGTGGGTTGTCCTCGTCAGGCTCTTGCTCAGGGCATGCGGGCGATGCCGGCTGGCAGCTTCGTCCACGGCAGTGCCGCCGGGTTGGCGGCCATCGGCCCGGGCGCCACGGCCACCAGGATGTGCGAGGCGATGGGCGCAAAGGCGGCACGGAAGTGCACCGAGCTCTTGTTCACCAGCAGCTTCATGGCTTCGGGCTGCACCCCGAGAAAGCGGAACAGGTCGAGGTCCAGCATCTGGCACTGGCCGCTGACGACGTTGATGCGGATGCCGTCGATCTCCAAGCCTGCGCTCAAGCCCAGGTGGGCAATGCCGCCGGCGGTCATTGGGCCGCGCATTGGCACCACGCCGTCGCTCAGCGACAGCACCTTGAAGCGCCCCTGCACCGGCGGGTCGCTGAGCTGGCCGTCGAAGCAGCGCACTGCTGAGCCCACCGCCATCTCCAGCGTCGCGTTGACGCCGGCTTCATGTGCGATGCGCGCGGCAGCCGGGTCGTACAGCAGCCCCAGCGCCACCCGGCCGGGGTAACGCTGGCCGGCCCGCGCAGCGCGCAGCGCATGCAGCATGCCGGTGGTGTTGCTGTCGGCGCCGGCACCCGGGTTGTCCTGCGTGTCGGCGATGACCACCGGCTTGTCGCTGGCATCAGCCAGCGACAGCGCACGCTGCACCGCTTCGGCCGGGTTCAGCAGGTCCAGTGCCCAGTCGCGGCGCAGCTCGATCACCTCGTGGGTGACTTGCTGTACGGCCCTGTGCACGGCCTCGGCATCGGGGCCGTGGCCGAAGACCACCGGCCCGCATTCGTCGAAGTCGGCGGCGGGGAAGCCCATCGCAAAGCTCAGGCGCACGCCGCTGCGCTCGTCCAGTTCGGCCAGGCGCTCGTAGACGCCACGTGCAGGTTCCATCATCGTGCACTGGGCGTTCAGCGGCAGCAGGAAGGGCAGCCTGACCTGGTGCGTGGCCCACGGCCGGCCGTGCTGCCACAGTTCGGCCAGCAGCTCGGCGCAGCGCGCGCCGGTGTCGGCGCCGTCGACATGGGGATAGGTGCGGTAGGCGCTCAGCGCGCTGGCATGTTGCAGCATGCGGCGGGTCACGTTGGCATGCAGGTCCAGGCTGCTGACCAGCGGCATCTTCGGCCCGATCACCGCGCGCAGCCGCTCCAGCAGCTCGCCTTCGGCATCGTCCGCATGCTCGGCCACCGCCGCGCCGTGCAGGTCCAGGTAGACCGCGTCGAAGCCGCCACGCGCCGCATCGGCAACGATCTGGTCGGCAATGCGCTCGAAGGCCTCGCGCGTGACATGCGCCGACGGGCTGGCGCCGGCCCAGGCCGAGGGCACCAGCGTCCAGCCGCGCTGCCGCGCCGCGCGGATGAATCCTCCCATGGGCAGACTGGTGCCGCCAAGCCGATCGAGCATCGCGTCGCCGACCCTATAGGCCGGAAAGGCCGAGCCGCTCTCGAAGGCGGCCCAGTCGGCCTTGCTGGGAGCGAAGGTGTTGGTCTCGTGCTGGAAACCGGCGACGAAGATGCGCATGAGCTACGGTGTTCTTGCAGTGGGGTCAGGGTGCGATGGTACCCAGCGCGGCGAGTTCGGCTTCGTCGAAGCCGGCTGCGCGCCGCGCGTCCAGGTTGAAGGGCCCGCGCGGCCGCGGTGCGCCATGTTCAAGCGCCAGCGTCGCATAGGTAGCCAGCGGGTCCAGGCCACGCTGCGCGCACAGCCAGCGGTACCAGTGGTTGCCCACTGCCACGTGGCCGATCTCGTCGCGCAGGATGATGTCCAAGATCTCGCCACCGCGCAGGTCGCCCGCCGCCAGCAGCTTGGCCTTGACGGCGGGCGAGGCATCCAGTCCGCGCGCTTCCAGCGTACGCGGCACCAGTGCCAGCCGCGCCAGCAGATCGTGCCGCGTGCGCGCGGCCATCTGCCACAGGCCGTCGTGCGCGTCGAAGTCGCCGTAGCCGAAGCCAAGCGTGGCCAGGTGGTCGCGCAGCAGCTCGAAGTGCAGCGCCTCCTCGCGCGCCACCTGCAGCCATTGGCGGTAGAAGGCCTCGGGCAGGTCGGCAAAGCGCCAGACGATGTCCAGCGCCAGGTCGATCGCGTTCAGCTCGATGTGTGCCAGCGCATGCAGCAGCGCGGCACGGCCTTCGCGGGTATGCGCCGAGCGCGGCTTCAGCCGGGTATGGGCCACCAGTGCCGGTCGCTCGGGGCGGCCAGGCAGGCCGGGTGGCTCGGCCAGGGTCACGGACGCGCCGACATCCGCATGCACGTCGAGCAGTCGCGCGCCGCGGGCCTTGGCATGCGGATCGCAGCCGCTCAACAGTTGCAGTGCCTGGTGGCGGGTCGTGTGCACGGTGCGGATGGTAGGCGTGGCGCAGGCCCGGAATTCAAGTGAACACCGCCACCACCTGGTAGCCATAGGCCGCGAGTTGTCCGCCGGGTGCCCAAAGCCGCGCCGACTGGTTGACATAGCCGCCCTGGACCATCAGCGACTCGTTGTCGGCGCGCCACCAGCCCTCGGGCGGCCCCGGGTCCACCGGCCGCAGTTGCAGCTCCCAGGTGACCGAGCTGTTGGCGCTGGGCCGGGTCAGCTCAGCGATCGCCGGCGTGGGCGACAGGTCGGCCAGCAGCACGACCTGCAGCTCGGCGCTGACGCTGGCCGCCTCCCCGGGGCTCAGGCGCATGTGGATGCAGCTGGTGTGGCCGCTGCGGCCGCTGAAAGGCACCGCGCCTTCGGCCCAGCGCATGTCGAAGTGCTCCAGGAAGGCCGGCGCACCGTGCGGGCGCGGTGGCGGCACCGGCAATGCGTCGGCCTCGTGCAGCGGTGGCGGGCGCTGCGGCAGGCGTGGCGCGAGCGTGGATGGCCGGTCCGCGCCGAACACGCCCAGCAGCGCGGCCGCCACCCGGCCCTGCTGCAGCACCTGCGCCTGCACCTGGCAGACGTTGCGGCCCTGGCGCAGCACGGTGGCGCGGATGTCCACGTCACCGGGGCTCACCGGGCCGACAAAGCAGGTCTGCAGCGCGCGCAGTCCCACGCCGGCCGCCCAGGCAGCGCCGGCGCGGTCGCGCATGGCCAGCACGGCCAGCGCGGAGATCAGTCCGCCATAGCAGGTGCGGCCCTGCAGCCAGTCGTCGGTGACGTTGAAGCGCGTGGCGCCATCGGCGGCAAGGCGCTGCGCGGCCAGGGTGGAAAAGCGGTTCAGCGCGGTCATGCGGCGGGCCTTCTTGGGGTCTGTGCCGATTATCCCGTTGCGCGGTCCACCGCCTGGGGCGGTGGCATCATTCACGTTCGCGCTCCGGGCGGGGCCTTCCGCCGCGCCGGAGCCTGGACGGAGCCAGCCCCCATGGACCAGCGTGTCAGCCCGATCGTCTCCCCGAACCCGTTGCTCGATGACTGGGACGCACCCTACGGCCTGCCGCCCTTCGACGGCATCCGCGCCGAGCATTTCGCGCCGGCACTGCGCGAGGCCATGCAGGCCAACCGCGCCGAGCTCGACGCCCTGGCCGCGCTGGCCGAGCCGCCCAGCTTCGACAACACCATCGCGGCCTTCGACCGCTGCGCGCGGCTGCTTGGCCGGATCGAGGCGGTGTTCTACAACCTGACCGCGTCGAACACTTCGCCCGAGCTGCAGGCCGTGCAGCGCGAGATGGCCGCGCCGCTTTCGGCGCATTACAGCGCCGTGTTCATGCATGCCGCGCTGTTTGCGCGCGTCGATGCGCTGCATGCGCAGCGCGACGCGCTGTCGCTGACGCCCGAACAGCGTCGGCTGCTCGAGCGCACGCACCTGGATTTCGTGCGCTCGGGTGCCAAGCTCGGGCCCGAGGCGCAGGCGCGCTACGCGCAGGTGATGGAACGTCTGGCCGAGGCGACGACGCAGTTCGCGCAGAACGTGCTGCACGACGAGGCGTCGTACCAGCTGGTGCTGCACGGCGAGGCCGACCTGGCCGGGCTGCCGACGTTCGTGCGCGACGCGGCGCGCCAGGCAGCCAGCGAGCGCGGCCTGGCCGACGGGCACGCCATCACGCTGTCGCGATCCCTGATCGTGCCCTTTCTGACCTTCTCCGAACGGCGCGACCTGCGCGAGCAGGCCTGGCGCGCCTGGGTCGGGCGCGGCGAGCATGCCGGCGAGCACGACAACCGTCCGGTGGCCCGGGCCATCCTGGAACTGCGCGCCGAGCAGGCGGCGCTGCATGGCCATGCCTGCTATGCCGACTATGCGCTCACCGACACCATGGCCGGCACGCGCAACGCGGTGCACCAGCTGCTGGACGATGTCTGGCCGCGCGCGCTGGCGGCGCTGGCGCGCGAGCGCGAGCAACTGCAGCAGGTGATTCGCGAGCACTCGCCCGCGGCCGCGGCGCTGCCCATCGAGGCCTGGGACTGGCGCTACTGGGCCGAGAAGGTGCGCCAGCAGCGCTATGCGCTGGACGACGCGCAGATCAAGCCCTACTTCCCATTGCCCAGCGTGGTGCAGGCAGCCTTCGATTGCGCGCAGCGTCTGTTCGGCTTGAGCTTCACCCACCGTGCGGACCTGCCGGTCTACCACCCCGACGTCAAAGCCTACGAGGTGCGCAATGCCGATGGTGCGGTGGTCGCCATCTTCCTGCAGGACAACTTCGCGCGGCCCGCCAAGCGCAGCGGCGCGTGGATGAGCGTGCTGCGCCAGCAAAGCCGCAACGAACCCGGCGGCGTGCCTGCCATTGCCGTGGTGCTCAACAACAACAACTTCGCCAAGGGCGCACCGGGCGCGCCGACGCTGCTGTCGCTGGAGGATGCGCGCACGCTGTTCCACGAGTTCGGTCATGGGTTGCACGGCATGTTGTCCGACGTCACCTACGAGCGGCTATCGGGCACCAGCGTGCTGAAGGACTTCGTCGAGCTGCCGTCGCAGCTGTTCGAACACTGGCTGTCCGAGCCGGCTGTGCTGAAACGGCATGCCCGACACTGGCAGACCGGCGAGCCGATCCCCGACGCGCTGATCGAGCGCATGCACGCGGCGCGGCGCTTCAACCAGGGCTATGAGACGGTGCGCTACTGCGCCAGCACCTATGCCGACATGAAGGTGCATTCGCTGCCGCGCGAGCAGATCCCGCAGGACCTGAGTGCCTGGGAGACCGAGGAACTGAAGCGCCTGGGGCTGCCCGAGGGCGTGGGCCTGAACCACCGGTTGGTGCACTTCCAGCACCTGTTCTCCGGCTCGGGGTATGCGGCCGGCTACTACGTCTACCTGTGGGCCGAGGTGCTGGATGCCGACGGCTTCGAGGCCTTCAAGGAGGCCGGCGACCCCTTCGACCCGCGCGTGGCCGCGCTGCTGCGCCGCTACGTCTATGCCAGCGGCAACAGCCTGGAACCCGGCGCGGCCTATGCCGCGTTCCGCGGCCGCGCGCCCCAGGTGGAACCGCTGCTGCGCAAGCGCGGCCTGCTGGCAACCGCGGACTGAAGGGCTACTCCGGCACGCCGAAGATCGACTCCAGCGAACGCATGAACGCACGCAGGTCCAGCGGCTTGGTCCAGTAGTCTTCGAAGCCGGCCTTCAGTGCCCGCTCGATGTCCTCGGGCATGGCATTGGCCGACAGCGAGATGCAGGGGATCGCCGCGGTGGCCTCGTCGGCGCGCAGTCGGCGCAGCACCTCGTGGCCGTCGATGTCGGGCAGCTGCATGTCCACCAGGATCAGGTCGGGCCGCTGGCTCTGCGCCACGCGGATGCCGCTCAGGCCGTCGGCGGCCGTGTGCAGCTGTAGGTCGGGCCGCTGCGCCAGCAGTTCCTGCACGATCAGCAGGTTCACCGGGTTGTCCTCGATGTAGAGCAGACGGCCAGGTTGCCCGACCGGCCGCGCGGCGGCCGCCGCCGTGGCGCCTTGCCCCACCACCGGGGCCCGCTCGGCACTGGCTTGCGCGCAGCCCTCGGGCAGCCGCACCTCGAACACGCTGCCCTGCTCGGGCTGGCTGCGGGCCTGCACCGCGCCGCCCATGCGTTCGACCAGCACCTTGACGATGGCCAGCCCGATGCCGGTGCCTTCGATGCCCTCGTTCTCCAGGCCCAGCCGGTTGAAGGGCTCGAAGGCCTGCTGAAGCTGCGCCTCGGTCATGCCGCGCCCGGTGTCTGTGACGCGCAGCAAGACCGCGCCGTCGGCGGCCTCGGTCTCGATCAGCACCTGGCCACCGTCGCGGTTGTACTTGACTGCATTGGTCAGCAGATTCAACAACACCTGTCGCAGCCGGGTGGGGTCGGCCAGCGCCACGCCCGGCAGCGCGCCGCTGCGCAGCTTGACCTTGCGCTGCCGCGCCTGGCGTTCGACCAGCGGCAGCGTCTCGGCCACCAGCGCGGCCAGCGGCACCGGCTGTGCGGCGATGCGGATACCGCCCCCTTCCAGGCTGGACAGGTCGAGCACATCGTTGATCAGCGACAGCAGGTGCTGTCCCGCGCCGTGGATCTGCTCCAGCCGGCGCCGCCGCGTCTCGGCGCTGACGCGCTCGCCGTCGGACAGCAGCAGCTGAGCGAAGCCGAGCACCGCGTTCAGCGGCGTGCGCAACTCATGGCTCATGCGCGACAGGAACTGCGACTTGGCCTGGCTCTCGCGCTGCGCCAGCAGCTTCTCCTCGCTGGCGATGCGTGCGTTGCGCGTGTCGGTGATGTCCCAGTTGACGCCGATGCGCCGTGTCGGCTGGCCCTGCTCGTCGCGAACCGCCGTCGAGCGCGAGGCGATCAGCCGCCATTGCCCGTCGGGCCAGCGCACACGGAATTCCAGGTTCGACGGCCTGCCTTCGACGGTTGCGCTGTGCAACTCACGCAGCGTGGCCTCGCGATCTTCGGGGTGGACCAGTGCCATGCGTTCGTCCACGCTCAGCGGCTGGGCGCGCGGCTGCAGGCCGCGCAGGCGCCACATCTGCTCGTCCCAGTAGGACTGGCCGGTGACCAGGTCCTGTTCCCAAGTGCCCATGCCGGCGCCGCGCGTGGCCAACGCGGCGCGTTCGCTGGCCTGGTACAGCGCGGCTTCGGCAGCACGGCGCTCGGTCACGTCCATCAGCACGCCGTAGAAGTCGTAGCGACCCGGCGGGCCCTCCAGCCGCGAATAGCTCAGCACGTGACGCGTGGCGCCGTCGGTGCGCACGATGCGCATCTCCTGCACCAGGTTGGGCCCGCCGCGCCTCACCCACGCCCGGTAGCGCTGCTGCACCAGATCGCGGTCGGCCGGGTGCACGAAGCGCTGCAGCCACTGCTGCATGGGCAGCGCCTCGGCGTCGGGCGCCAGGCCGTGCAGCAGGAAGGTCTGTTCGCTCCAGCGCGGCCGGTTGTTCTCGGCCTCGACGCACCAGTAGCCGATGCCGGCGGCACGCGTGGTCAGCTCGAACTGGCGCATCAGCTCGGTCTGGCGCTTGTCGCTTTCCACGCGCTCGCTCAGGTCCAGGCCCACGCCGAGCATCGACACGGGCTGGCCTTGAGCATCGCGTTGCACCACGCTGCGCGTCAGCACGTGCCGCCAGCCGCCGTCGGCGTGGCGGAAGCGCGTTTCCAGGTCGACCGGGGCCGTG
The DNA here is from genome assembly GCA_963758955.1 of uncultured Pseudomonadota bacterium. GTDB lineage: Bacteria > Pseudomonadota > Gammaproteobacteria > Burkholderiales > Burkholderiaceae_C > Rubrivivax. Next base: position 741,157 of record CAVWXO010000021.1, on the reverse strand, counting down.
CCCTGGCGCGTGCGCTCAAGGCCGGCCAGCAGCGACGCTCGATCGTCAGGGTGCGCCATGTCGATCAGCTCGGTAGCGTCCATCGGCACGGCGCTGCGCGGCCGGCCGAGCATCTTGAAGGTGCCGTCGCTGAAGTGCACGCGACCGGTCTGCAGGTCCTGCCGCCAGACCACGATGTTGCCCAGCTCCAGCGCCATGGTCAGCTGCTCGGTCGTTTCGGCATGTGCGCGGGCCAGGTCCCAGGCCTCGGTGTCGTCCATCACGATGCCGAGCACGCGCTCGGGCACGCCGGCGGCACCGTTCTTCACGATCCACTGGGAATGCACCTGGCGCACCACGCCGTCGGCGGCGCGCACGCGGTAGCGATGGGTGTAGGTGCCGGCACGGCGGATCGAATGGCGGAAGGCCTGGTTCACGCCGGTGCGGTCCTCGGCCACGATCGACCGGGTGGCCACGTCGAAGTCGGGCGTGCCGTCGCCTTCTGACAGGCCCCAGAAGCGGTACATGTGGCGGTCCCACCGGCCCTTCAGCGACTGGATGTCGCGCTCCCACACCGCCAGGCGGCCGAAGTCCTGCGCCAGATCGAGCAGTTCGGCCAGGCGGCTGGCCTCGGCCGTCTGGTGGTGCAGCTCGTCCACCGGATGCCAGTGCGTGGCACGGCGACCATCCGGCAGCAGGCTGAGCTGGGCCCGCCACCAGCCGCCGCCGAGTTGCATGTCGGGCAGCTGGCAGGCGCGGCCGTCACGCAGCGCGGCACGCAGGCGCTGGGCATCGGCGTCGCGCAGCGCCAGCAGCAATGCCAGATCCTGCCCGCGCCCGTCGGCCGGTGCGCCACCGCAAAGTGCGAGCAGAACGCGGTTGCACCATTCGATGCACCCCTGCGCATCACACAGCGCAATGGCCACGGCGCCGTGCTGCAGCAGCGCCAGCGCGGCGACCGCGTCGAGCCCCGGCGCGCTGGCCACCAGGGCCGTCGCTGGCTGGGTTTCGACGTGATCCGACATGCTGGGGCTTCAGGGCAAAGGCGCAGTCTATGGGATCGGGCTTGCACCACGGCAGCCGCTGCGCTGAGGCGTGGAGAATGCACGCACCTGGAGTGCCCGCGGGGCAATGTGCGGAAAGGGTCGGGATGGGAATGTCGCGCAAGGCCTTGCGTTCGCCGGTGCATGGCTCGGTGATCGGCATCGAGGTGGTGGTCGGCCAGGAGGTGGCCGCCGGGCAGACGCTGCTGCTGCTGGAGGCAATGAAGATGGAGGTGCCGCTGGAAGCGCCGCAACCGGGCATCGTGCGTGCCATCGCCACCGCAGTGGGCGACGTGGTCGACGAAGGCGTCACGCTGGTCGAGCTGGAGCCTGGAGTCGAGCCCACCGCGGTCGCGCCGGCTGCGCCGCCGCCCGACCCGCGTGTACCGCGGGCCGACCTGCGCACGCTGCTCGACCGCCGCGAACTGCTCGGCGACGCGTCGCGGCCCGAGGCGCTGGCGCGACGCCACGCCCAAGGCGGGCGCAGCGCGCGCGAGAACGTTGCGGATCTGCTGGACGACGGCAGCCTGCTGGAATACGGCGCCTTCGCGGTGGCCGCGCAGCGCAGCCGCCGCAGCCTGGACGACCTGCAGCGCAACACTCCGGCCGACGGACTGATCACCGGCACCGGCAGCGTCAACGCGGCACTGTTCGGGGCGGAACGCTCGCGCGTGGCGGTGATGGCCTACGACTACACCGTGCTGGCCGGCACGCAGGGCTACTTCAACCACCACAAGAGCGACCGGCTGCTGGAGATTGCCGAGGCGCAGGCGCTGCCGCTGGTGCTGTTCGCCGAAGGCGGAGGTGGCCGCCCGGGCGATGTCGACTCGATCACCATCGCCGGGCTGCATGTCACCACCTTCCACCGATTCGCTCGGCTGTCCGGGCAGGTGCCCGTGGTCGGTGTCGTGCATGGCCGCTGTTTCGCCGGCAATGCCGCGCTGCTGGGCTGCTGCGACGTCATCATCGCCACCGCCAACGCCAGCATCGGCATGGGCGGGCCGGCGATGATCGAAGGCGGTGGCCTGGGACGCGTGCAGGCCGACGAGGTCGGCCCGGTCAGCGTGCAAGGGCCGAACGGCGTGATCGACGTGCTGGTGGCCGACGAGGCTGCCGCGGTGGCCGCGGCCCAGCGCTACCTGGGCTACTTCCAGGGCGCGCTGCCGGCCGATGCGGCGGCAGGCGGCGATGCGCTGTCGTTGCGCCTGGCGCTACCGGCCAACCGCAATGCGCTGTACGACCCGCGCGCCATCATCGACACGGTGATGGATGCCGGCAGCGTGCTCGAGCTGCGACGCGAATTCGGCGTCGGCGTGATCACCGCGCTGGCGCGCATCGGCGGCCGGGCGGTGGCCGTGGCGGCGAGCCAGCCACGCCATCTGGGCGGCGCCCTCGATGCGCCGGCCTGCGACAAGCTCGCGCGCTTCATGCAGCTGGCCGATGCCTTCGGGCTGCCGATCATCACCTTCGTCGACACGCCCGGCTTCATGGTCGGGCCGGAAAGCGAGAAGACCGCGATGGTGCGCCGCGCCGGGCGCCTCTTCGTCACCGCCGCCTCGCTGCGCGTGCCGGTGTTCAGCGTGATGCTGCGCCGCGGTTACGGCCTGGGCGCGATGGCGCTGACGGCCGGCCACTTCCACGCACCCGTGGCCATTGCCGCCTGGCCCAGCGGCGAGTTCGGGCCGATGGGCATCGAGGGCTCGGTGCGACTGGGCTTCCGCAAGGAACTGGAAGCCGCGGCGCCCGAGGCCCGCGAGGCGCTGTTCGACAAGCTGGTGGCCGAAGCGATCCGCAAGGGCCAGGCGCTGAACATGGCCAGCCACCTGGAGATCGACGACGTCATCGATCCGGCCGAAACGCGCCACTGGCTGCAGCGCGGCCTGGCCACGGTGGCTGGCAAGCCGCTGGCGCCGCGGCGCGGCTTCGTCGACGCCTGGTGAGCCATGCGGCGCCGTGCGCTGCTGCTCGGCCTGCTGGCTGCCCGGACCACGTCGGCACAGCCGGCCGGCAGCTTCAGCGACTTGAGCTGGACCGACCCGGCGCGCGGCCGCGAACTGCCGCTGCGCGTGCGCTGGCCGTCCGGCGAGGGCCCCTGCGCCCTGGTGCTGTATTCGCATGGCCTGGGCGGCAACCGCGAGGGTGGGGACGTCTGGGGAAGCACCTGGGCCGAAGCCGGGCTGGCGGTGCTGCACCTGCAGCACCCGGGCAGCGACAGCGAGGTGTTGCGCTCGGGCGTGTCGGCACTGCGCGCCGCGGCCACGCCGCAGCAGTTGCTGGCACGCGTGGCCGATGTGCGCTTCGTGCTCGACGAACTGGCGCGCCGCGCGGCGCAGCCGCCCTGGTCGCGCGTGCGCCAGGATGCCATCGGCCTGGGTGGGCATTCCTTCGGCGCACACACCGTGCAGGCACTGGCCGGCCAGCGTTGTGCGCTGCCGGGCTCGCTGGCCGATGCGCGGCTGCAGGCCTTCGTCGCGCTCAGCCCCTCGCCGGGCCGTGTCGGGCTCTCGCTCGCGCAACAGTTCGGCGCCATCGAGCGGCCCTTTCTGGTCGTGACCGGATCACTCGACGATGACCCGCTGGGGCGTGTCGCGGCCGCGTCCCTGACCGGTGCGAGTCGCGCGCAGGTCTACGACGCCTTGCCCTCCGGCAAGCGTGCGCTGTTGTGGCTGGACGGCGCCGACCACATGATCTTTGCCGGCAACGCGCAGCAGCCGATCCGCTGGGCCGGCGTGCGCGGTGCGCGCGATGCCGCGGTGCTGCAGCGCGAGCCGGCGCAGCAGCGCACGGTGGCGCGCGTCACGGCGCTGTGGTGGCTGCGCTGGCTGGCCGACGATCGGTTCGCGCAGATGGCGTTGTACGGGCGCATGGGCCTGGGGCCGGGCGAGCGCTGGCGTTTCGACTGAAGGCTTATGCTCGCTGTAAACCTCGTGGAGACCCACATGTTCGACACCGCCATCGCCGGCAGTCTGCCCAAGCCCGAGTGGCTGGCCGAGACCCAGAAACTGTGGCCGCAGTGGCGGGCCGAGGGCGCGGCCCTGCAACAGGCCAAGCTCGATGCCACGCTGCTGTGGATCAAGGCCCAGGAGGACGCGGGCCTGTCGATCATCGGCGACGGCGAGATGAGCCGGCAGCACTTCGTGCACGGTTTCCTGGAGCAGGTCGAGGGCATCGACTTCGAGCACAAGGTGGAGATGGGCATCCGCGCCGACCGCTACAAGGCGATGGTGCCGCAGGTGGTGGCGCCGCTGAGGCTCAAGGGCCGCGTGCACGACAAGGAAGCGCGCTTCCTGCGCGCGCACACGGACCGCAAGATCAAGTTCACGCTGCCCGGCCCGATGACCATCGTCGATACCGTGGCCGACCGCTTCTACGGCGACCGCGTCAAGCTGGCCATGGCCTTTGCCGAACTGCTCAACCAGGAGGCGCTGGCACTGCAGGCCGACGGCGTGGACATCATCCAGTTCGACGAACCGGCCTTCAACGTCTACATGGACGAGGTCAATACCTGGGGCATCGCCGCACTGGAGCGCGCCGCCCAGGGCTTGAGCTGCACGACGGCCGTGCACATCTGCTACGGCTACGGGATCCAGGCCAACATCGACTGGAAGAAGAGCCTGGGCGAGGAGTGGCGCCAGTACGAGAAGATCCTGCCGGCGCTGGCGCGCAGTTCCATCCGGCAGGTGAGCCTGGAATGCGTGCATTCGCATGTGCCGCCGCAGCTGATGGCGCTGCTCGAGGGCAAGGACGTGATGGTCGGCGTGATCGACGTCGCCAGCGACCAGGTGGAAACCGCCGAGGAGGTGGCCGACACCATCGGCCTGGCGCTGCAGTTCGTGCCGCGTGAACACCTGATCGCCTGCACCAACTGCGGCCTGGCGCCGATGAATCGCGACGTGGCGCTGCGCAAGCTGCAGGCACTGGCCCAGGGTGCGGCCCTGGCGCGGCAGCGCCAGGCCGCCTGAGACTGCCGATGAGAGCAGCGAAGATGAGGCGCCGCCACTGGCTGGCGCTGGCCTCAGGTGGACTGGCCGGACGCTCGCTGGCGCAGGGGCCGCGCACCGGCTTCGATGCGCTGGTCGGTGGCTGGTCGCGCACCGACGGCAACTACCACATCGTCATCGAGTCGGTCGGTGCCGAAGGCGCATTGCAGGCCAGCTACTTCAACCCGCGGCCTTTGCCTTTTTCCCTGGCAAAGGCGCGGCGCGAGGACGGTGCAGTGCACGCGCGCTTCGAGTTGCGTGCCGGCGGCTACGACGGGTCGTTCTATGAGCTGCGGCTCGATGCGGCGAGCGGCCGTCTGGTCGGCAGCTTCTACCAAGCCGTGGCCAAGCAGACCTATGAGGTGCAGTTCACCCGCCGCTAGGGCGACGCGCCCAGCGGAGGTCGGCACTCAGCGGCCGGCGTCGAGGCGGGCGCGCAGCTTGGAGGCAACGCGCCGCACTGTCGGGTTTTCCGAGCGCTCCGCAGTCAACAGGCATTCGCGCGCATAGCTCGGGTCGGACTGCAGCTTCTCCACGTGCACATGCACGCCTTCGCCCGCCAGCATCCATTTCAGCTCGACGATGTCGACCAGGCGAAGTGCGCTTTGTTCAGTCAAGGAGCTGGCGTTCATGAATGTGGGTTCGAGTCCCGTTCGGCCTTGGAGAGATTAACGCGGCAGATCGCTCCCTGGCTGACAGGGATTAGAGTTGTTGCCCCAGCCCCGGGCAAAAGAATTCTGCATGGTGCAATCACGATGAACCCGCCACCCCCGTTGACCTCGTTGGCCGATCTGGACACCCAGTTGGGAAGCGCAGGATATGCCGTGCTCGACGCGGCGTCATTGACCCGTTTGAGTGATGTTGCGTTGCAGCAACTTCAGGGCTGGCACCGTTTTTGGGATGACCTGCCGCCTGATGCGCACCTGCGCGATGGCGGGCGCTATCGGCGCCGCCGGCATGGCAGCTTCATTGTCGATGGCGCTTCGGTGTCGGCTGTGCCGCAGCGCGCACATTGGCAGCCCGTGGCCTACAACGCACTGCACGGCGGCATCGAGCGCTGGTTCGAGCCCCTGCCCGACAAGCTGGTGGCCGACGCCGGCTGGCCGCGCCTGCTGGCGGCGCTGGGCCGCTGTGCCAGTGCGCTGCGCGGCACCCAGCGCTGGTTCGTCGAGGCGCACCCCTTCCGCATCGAGACCGGCCGCGAAGGCATCGGCCGGCCTACGCCCGAAGGGGCCCATCGCGATGGCGTGGACATGGTGGCGGTGATCCTGGTGGCGCGCCACAACGTCAAGGGCGGCGAGACGCGCGTCTTCGATGCGCGCGGGCCGCAGGGCCTGCGCTTCACGCTGGCCGAGCCGTGGAGCGTGCTGCTGCTCGACGATGCCCGCGTGATCCACGAGACCACGCCGATCCAGCCGCAGGATGCATCGCGCAGCGCCGAGCGCGACACCCTGGTGCTGACCTACCGCGCCGGCGGCTTCCAGGACGCGGCCTGAGCTATGCTGAGCCCATGACCCTGGCCATCGAATTCAGCGACATCGAGCAGGCCGCGCAGCGCTTGGCGGGCGTGGCCCACCGCACCCCGGTGCTGCGTTCGCGCAGCGCGGATGGGCGCAGCGGCGCGAGCGTGTTCTTCAAGTGCGAAAGCCTGCAGCGCATGGGCGCCTTCAAGTTTCGCGGTGCCTACAACGCGCTGAGCCGCTTCACGCCGCAGCAGAAGCGCGCCGGCGCGATCGCCTTCTCGTCGGGCAACCATGCGCAGGCGGTGGCGCTGTCGGCGCGGCTGCTGGGCATGCCCTCGGTGATCGTCATGCCGCAGGATGCGCCGCAGAGCAAGCTCGACGCGACACGCGCCTACCAGCAGGGCCAGGCAGGCAGCGAGGTGATTCTCTTCGACCGCTACACCGAGGACCGCGAGGCGCTGTGCCGACGCGTGGCCGAGGAGCGTGGCATGACGATGATCCCGCCCTACGATCATCCGCATGTGATGGCCGGGCAGGGCACCGCGGCGCTGGAGCTGATCGAGGACGCCGGTCCGATGGATGCGCTGCTGGTCTGCGTCGGCGGCGGCGGCCTGATCTCCGGCTGCGCGGTGGCGGCGAAGCACCTGCTGCCGGACATCGACGTCTATGGCGTCGAACCCGAGGCTGGCAACGACACCCAGCAAAGCCTGCAGCGAGGTGAGATCGTGCATATCGACACCCCGCGAACCATTGCCGACGGCGCGCAGACCCAGTCCAGCGGCAAGCTGACCTTCCCGGTGATCCAGGCCCTGGTGAAGGGCGTGCTGACAGTCAGCGATGCGCAACTGGTGGAGACGATGCGCTTCTTTGCCGCACGCATGAAGCTGGTAGTCGAACCCACCGGCTGCCTGGGTGCGGCGGCGCTGCTGCAAGGCGCGATCGACCTGCGCGGCGCGCGGGTCGGCGTCATCGTCAGCGGCGGCAATGTCGATCTGGCGCGCTATGCCGCGCTGATCGGCACGGCATAGTCAAGCGCGGTTGCGCGCCCGCACGATCTCGCGCCGGGCCTCGACGGCCTCGGCGCCGACTTCGGCATTGAACTCGCGGCTGCGCGCCATTTCCAGGGCCAGGCCCTCGCCGAGAGGCAGCGCGAAGCCGTCGTTGATGATGGACTTGTAGCGCGGCAGCATCTCCGGCACGCAGCTGAGCATGTCGCCAGCCAGCTGCCTCGCTGCATCGAGCAGGCCTTCGGCGGGCACCACGCGGTTGACGAAACCCCAGGCGGCGGCCTGCTCGGCGCTGACCCAGTTGCCGGTGAGCGAGACCTCGCGTGCACGGTAGATGCCGACGGCGCGGCTCAGGCGCTGCGACAAGCCCCAGCCTGGTGCGATGCCGACGCGCGCGTGGGTGTCGGCAAAGCGCGCCTGCGGGGTGGCCAGCAGCATGTCACAGGCCAGCGCCAGCTCGAAGCCGCCAGTTACTGCGGCGCCGTTGATGGCACCGATCACCGGGCCCGTGAATCGCTGCAACGCGACCACCGGGTCGCGCGCGGTGACTCCGCTATCGCCGCTGCCCAAGTTGGCCTGGCCGCTGCCGAGTTCCTTCAGGTCCAGTCCGGCGCAAAAGGCCTTGCCCGCACCGGTCAGGATCAGCACGCGCACGGCCGCGTCGGCTTCCAGCGCGTCGATGCGATCGGACAGCTCGGCCATCAGCGCACGTGACAGTGCATTCAAGGCCGCGGGGCGGTTGAGCGTTAGCACGGCATAGCCGGTTGGGTGAATCTCGGTCAGGACCAAGGCGTCGCTCATGGAGTTCCTCGCAGTGGATTCATTCTGTCAGAAAGGTGCTGCGCAACGCAGGCGCAGCGCAGCACCGCTGGTCGGGTGGGCCAGGCCCAGCTCGCTGGCATGCAGCATCAGCCGTTCGGCGGCATCGCGCACGGCCGGTGGGGCATACAGCGCATCGCCCAGGATGGGGTGGCCGATGGCCTGCAGGTGCACGCGCAGCTGGTGGGTGCGGCCGGTCAGCGGCTGCAGCGCCAGTCGGGTGGCCTGCAGCTGCGGGTCGAAGTCGATCACTTGCCAGTCGGTGCGCGATGGTTTGCCTTGCGCCACATCCACCTTCTGCATCGGCCGGCGCGGCCAGTCAGCGGAAAGCGGCAACTCGATGCAGCCGCTGTCCGAGGACATGCGGCCAGCAACCAGCGCGACATAGTGCTTCTCGATGCGGCGCGCCGCGAAGTCGCGGCTCAGCCGTCGCTGCAAGTCGGTACCGCGGGCGAACAGCATCAGTCCGGAGGTGGCCATGTCCAGTCGGTGCACCACCAGTGCATCCGGCCAGCGTGCCTGCACCCGGGCCGACAGGCAATCCTGCTTGTCGGCGCCGCGTCCAGGAACGGCCAGCAGCCCATACGACTTGTCGAGGACGAGCAGCGCCTCGTTCTCGTGGATCACCGTCAGTGACATGGGCGTGCCCAGAAAAAACGGCACCGCGAGGGTGCCGTCGGAGTTTCCGTCGCAGGCGTCAGCGGCCGTAGACCTTGCCGAACAGTTCCCAGCTCTTGCCGTTGAACTTGGCCAGTTGCTCGCGTTCGATCGGGAAGAAGTCGTCCGCCGACGTCTTGATGTTCACGCCGGGCAGCAGCATCGGCAGCGTCAAGTCCAGGCTGGCGGCCTGCTTCATGATGTTCTCGCGCGTCAGGTTGTCGCCGGACTTCTGCAGCACGTGCGTCATCAGCTGCGCCACGGTGTAGCCGTAGACGTTGAAGTTGTCGTTCATCGCGCCGGTCGGGTGGTACTTCTTCATGAAGGCCACAAAGTCGTCCCACTCCTTGCCCTTCTGGAACTGCGGGTCGGTCGGGTCCTTGATGTAGAAGGCCGAGATGATGTCGGTGGAGGCTTCGGCGCCGGCCGGCAACATCACCGAACCGGTGGCGTTGGATACGCTGTTGAGGTAGTGCGTCGGCTTCCAGCCGATTTCTGCCGCCTTCTTGATCGCCTGGGCTGCGAACTTCGGCGTGGTGATGTTGAAGAAGGTGTCGGCGCCGGAAGCCTTCAGCGTGACCATCTGGCTGTCCACGGTCGGGTCGGTGACCTCATAGGTGGCTTTCGAGATGATCATCGTCTTGGCCTTGTCGCCCAGGCCGTCCTCGAAGCCCTTCAGGTAGTCCTTGCCGTAGTCGTCGTTCTGGTACAGCACGGCGATCTTCGCGTTCGGCTTGGTGTCGAGAATGTGCGCCGCGTAGTTCTTGGCCTCCGACTGGTAGTTCGGCTGGTAGCCCATGGTCCAGGGGAAGTTCTTTGGATCGCCCCACTTGGTGGCGCCGGTCGCCACGAACAGCTGCGGCACCTTCTTCTCGTTCATGTACTTGTGGATGGCCGAGTTCGGCGGCGTGCCCAGGGTCTGGAACAGCAGCAGCACTTCTTCCTGTTCGACCAGCTTGCGGGCCTGCTCCACCGTCTTGGCCGGGTTGTAGCCATCGTCGACGCTGATGAACTTGATCTTGCGGCCGTTGATCCCGCCTTCGGCGTTGACCTTGTCGAAATAGGCCGCAATCGACTTGCCGATGGCGCCGTAGGCCGACGCCGGCCCCGAATACGGCATGACGTTGCCGAGGATGATTTCCTTGTCGGTGGCCCCGGTGTCGTACTTCTTCTGAGCCAGCGCGGAGCCGGCCAGCGCCAATGAGGCCAGGCCTGCGGCGGCGAGCTTGAAAGTCTTCAGCTTCATGGTCCCGTGACTCCTGCAATGTGGAAGGCGCAGAAGATAACGCGCGCACCACCGTGCCGTGGACGGGGTGAACCCGCACTTCGGCATCGGTGCCAGCAAAGAAAACGGCAGCCCGCGGGCTGCCGTCTTGAGCGGGAAACGCCGGATCAGCGGCCGTAGACCTTGCCGAACAGCACCCAGGTCTTGCCGTCGAACTTGGCCAGCTGTTCACGCTCGATCGGGTAGAAGTCGTCCGGCCCGGTCTTGACGTTCACGCCCGGCAACAGCATCGGCAGCGACATGTCCAGGCTGGCGGCCTGCTTCATGATGTTCTCACGCGTCAGATTGTCGCCTGCCTGCTTCAGCACCTGAACCAGGCCTTGGGCGACGGTGTAGCCGTACGTGGCGTTGACGTCGTTGATGTTGGCGCTGGCGTTGTACTTCTTGAACCAGGCGACGTAGTCGTCCCACTCCTTGCCCTTCTGGAACTGCGGGTCGGTCGGGTCCTTGATGTAGCTGGCGGTGAAGATGCCGATGCCGTTCTCCGGGCCGGCGGGGGTCATCACCGAGCCGACCGAGGCCGACACGCTGTTCAGGTAGTGGGTGGGCTTCCAGCCGATCTCGGCCGCCTTCTTGATGGCCTGGGCCGCGAACTTCGGGGTGGTGATGTTGAAGAAGGTGTCAGCGCCGGAGGACTTCAGCGTCACCATCTGGCTGTCCACCGTCGGGTCGGTGACTTCATAGGTGAGCTTGGTGACGATCATCGTCTTGGCCTTGTCGCCCAGGCCGTCCTCGAAGCCCTTCAGGTAGTCCTTGCCGTAGTCGTCGTTCTGGTACAGCACGGCGATCTTGGCGTTGGGCTTGGTCTCCAGGATGTGCGCGGCGAACACCTTCGCCTCGCTCTGGTAGTTCGGCTGCCAACCCATGGTCCAGGGAAAGTTCTTCGGATCGCCCCACTTGGTGGCACCGGTGGCCACGAACAGCTGCGGCACCTTCTTGTCGTTCATGTACTTGTGGATGGCGGTGTTCGGCGGCGTGCCCAGCGGATTGAAGACGATCAACGCTTCTTCCTGCTCGACCAGCTTGCGCGCCTGTTCCACGGTCTTGGCCGGGTTGTAGCCGTCGTCAAGCGGAATGAACTTGATCTTGCGGCCGTTGATGCCGCCGTCGGCGTTCACCTTTTCGAAGTAGGCACCGATCGCCTTGCCGATGGCACCGTAGGCCGAGGCCGGGCCCGAGTAGGGGTGGATCGCTCCGATGACGATTTCCTTGTCGCTGGCACCCGGGTCGTACTTCTTCTGGGCCAGTGCCGAACCGGCGAGGGTCAGCGAGGTGATGCCGGCGAGCGCCAGGCCGAGGGTGTTCAGGTTCATGTTTCAACGTCTCCTTGGTTAACTACAGTTCCGGTTCAAAGTACAGGGCAGGGCGTGTCAGCCCGCCGGGCGCGCACGAAACTTCATCCAAAGGCGGTGAAAGCCGCCCATCACGCCAGTGGGCAGCAAGTACATCAGTGCGATCAGCAGCACGCCGTAGATCGCGGCCGGCGCCGACTTGGAGATCTCGTCGGCGATGTTCGGCACGAACTGGATGAAGATGCCGCCGAAGATCGCACCAGGAATCGAAGCCAGCCCGCCGACCACCACACCCACCAGCAGGAAGATCGACAGCTGCACGGTGAAGCTGTCCGGCGAGACGAAGGCCACGACGATCGCGCCGAGTGCGCCAGCCAGGCCAGTGAAGCCGGCCGAGGTGCCGAAGGTCAGCGACTTGAACACCGGCAGGTTGATGCCCATCGCGGTGGCGGCGATCGGATGGTCGCGGATCGCCACCAGCGCACGGCCGACGCGGCCGCGCAGCAGGTTCCAGGCAAACAGGAACATCAGCGCGGCGACGAACAGCGTGAAGAAGTAGAGCCAGCGGTCGGGGCTCAGCGGCTGATCGAACAGGCTGAAGCTGAAAGGCGGTTCCGGCTTGCTCAGCACGATGCCCTGCACGCCGCCGGTGATGCCTTCGATCTTCTTGTACTTCAGCAGCTGCGGCACGGCCAATGCCAATGCAAAGGTGGCCAGCGCAAGGAAGTGCCCCGCCAGTCGCAAGGCCGGGAAGCCGACGAGGAAGCCGAAGGCAAAGCAGAAGACGAAGGCGATCGGCAGCGTGGCCCAATAGGGCACGTGGTACAGCGACATCAATATGGCCGCGGTGTAGGCGCCGAAGGCATAGAACGCGCCATGGCCCAGCGAGAACTGGCCGTTGAAGCCGGTCAGGATGTTCAGCCCAAGGATGGCCACTGCATACACCAGCACCAGATTGAACTGGAACACCCGGTAGTTCTTCACCAGGAAGGGCAGCACCAGCAGCGCCACGACCAGCAGCGCGCCGCCAATCCAGATCCACTTGCGGTCGACGGATTGGCTCATACGCGCACCACGACTTTCTTGCCGAACAGCCCGGCGGGTTTCAGCGTCAGCGTGGCGACGATCAGCACCAGCGCCACGGTCAGTTTCAGTTCGGTGCCGATGACGTAGGCGCCGAGCAGGTTTTCCAGCACGCCGACGATGAACCCGCCGATCACCGCACCTAACGGGTTGTCGATGCCGCCCAGCAGCGCCGCGGCAAAGCCGTACAGCAGGATGCCGGCCATCATGTTGGGGTCGAGGAAGACGATCGGTGCCACCATCATGCCGGCTATGGCGCCGATGGCCGCCGCCAGGCCCCAGCCCAGACCGAGCATCCACGACACGCGGATTCCGACCAGCCGCGCCGAATCCGGGTTCTGGGCGGCGGCGCGCATGGCCAGTCCGACGGGGGTGAACTTGAAGAAGGCGAACAAGCCGATCAGCACCAGCAGCAGCACGCCGGCCGAGCCGAACTGATGGGCCGAGAAGTACTTGGTCGTCAGCGCCGAGTCCTTGGGGAAGGGGCTGTCGAAGGACTTGATGGTGTGGTCGAAGAACCACCCCGAGAAGGCGTTGAAGATCAGCAGCAGGCCGATGAAGACGATTACGTTGGTCATCACCGGTGCTTTCTCGATCGGTTTCAGGATGATGCGTTGCACCAGCAGGCCGCCGGCGAAGGACACCGCCACGGTGAAGAAGAACGCGCCCCAGTAGGGCCAGCCGGCCTGGATCAGCCACCAGGCGATGAAGGTGCTGAAGGTGGCCATCTCGCCCTGGGCGAAATTGATGTGGTGGGTGGCCTGGTAGATCATCACCAGCGCCAGCGCCACCGAGCCGTAGATGATGCCGTTGGCCAGGCCGGAGAAGATTTGGTAGAGCAGGGCTTCCATGGATCGCGGGCCTCAGTAGCCGAGGTAGGCGCGGCGCACCGACTCGTCGTTCTTGATGGTGTCGCTGGGACCGGAGAGCGCGACGCTGCCGGTTTCCAGCAGGTAGGCGTGGTCGGCCAGGTCCAGCGCCAGGCTGGCGTTCTGCTCGACCAGCAGCATGCTGACGTGGTCTTCCTTGTTGATGGTGCGCATGATGCGGAAGATCTCGGCCACGATCAGCGGAGCCAGGCCGAAGGAGGGCTCGTCCAGCAGCAGCAGCTTGGGGCGCAGCATCAGCGCACGGCTGATGGCCAGCATCTGCTGCTCGCCGCCGGACAGCGTGCCGGCCTGCTGGTTGCGCCGCTGCTTGAGGATCGGGAAGCGCGCGAACATGCGGTCCATGTCCTCGAGCATTTCCGACTTGTTGCCGCGCGCGTAGGCGCCCAGCCTCAGGTTCTCCTCGACCGACAGCCCGGTGAAGGTGCCGCGGCCGTCGGGCACGTGGGCCACGCCCATACGCACCACGCTCTCGGTGGACTTGCCCACCACCTGAGTGCCATCGAGAACGACGCTGCCGCTGGTCTTGACCACCTGGCACAACGCGCGCAGCGTGGTCGTCTTGCCGGCGCCGTTGGCACCGAGGATGGCGGTGATGTGGCCGGCCTCCAGCGAGAAGTCCACGTCATACAGCACCTGTGTCGCGCCGTACCAGGCGCACAGCTTGTTCACTTCCAGGAGCTTAGACATTGGCGGGGGCTCCCAGATAGGCCTCGATCACGTCCGGATGCTTCTGGATGTGCTCCGGGTTGCCCTCGGCGATCTTGCGGCCGAAGTTCAGCGCGACGATGTGGTCGGACACGCTCATCACCAGGCTCATGTGGTGCTCGACCAGCAACACGGTGATGCCCAGGCGGTCGCGCGCGTCGCGGATCAGCCGCGACAGTTCGGACAACTCTTCATGATTCAGGCCGGCGGCCGGTTCGTCCAGCAGCAGCAGCTTAGGCTCTGCGGCCAGCGCGCGCGCGAATTCCACCCGCTTCTGGATGCCGAAGGGCAGGTCGCCGACCGGCCGGTCCTGGAACTGTGTCAGATCCAGGTCATCCATGATCTTCAGCGCCTTGTCGCGCAGCCGTGCCTCCTCTGCCGACACGCTGGGCAGGCGCAGCGCGCCGGACAGGAAGCCGGAGCCGGAGCGGCAATGCGCCCCGACCATGACGTTCTCGCGAACCGGCATGGTGCGGAACATCGCCAGGTTCTGGAAGGTACGTCCCATGCCCAGCCCGGCGATCTGGTGCGTGGGCGTGTTGGTGATCGACTTGCCTTCGAACAGGATGTCGCCGGCCTGGTACTGGTACAGGCGGCTCAGGCAATTGAACAGCGTGGTCTTGCCCGCACCGTTGGGACCGATCAGCCCGCAGATATCGCCGCGTTTGACATCGAAGCTCACGCCGTCGAGTGCCACGATGCCGCCGAAGCGCACGGTCACACCACGCACGCTGAGCAAAGGATCTGCGCTTGTCGCCATGGGGGTCTTGTCTCGTTTCTCGTGGCTAGGGGGCAGGGCCCGTTTCGGAAGCGAGCGGGTTATAGGCTGGCGGTGCGTGTTCTGGCAATCAGAGCAATCACTGTCTCATGCGGGACAAGGGCCATTCGCGTGGGTGCGCCAAGGTCAAGGCCGCGCTCCTGCCGATACCGGGTACAATGACTGCACAGACATACGCAGGACCGTTTCTTCAAGGTCTTCTCCGCATCACCGCCCAAGCTGCACAAGCGACGGCCGGCCCGGTTTGAAATCCCCCTGTTTGATGTTTCTTGAGTGTCTCTGTCTGCGCCATCGAGGTCGGTGGCGCGGTTATGTTCAATCCATCCACTTAAGGAATTTCATCCATGGATAACCCCACCCAGACCGGCACTGTCAAATGGTTCGACGACGGCAAGGGCTTCGGCTTCATCACGCCGGAATCCGGCGGCAAGGACCTGTTCGCGCACTTCAGCGAGATCAAGTCCGGCACCGGCTTCAAGAGCCTGCAGGAAAACCAGCGCGTCGAGTTTGAAGTCAAGCAAGGCGCCAAGGGTCCGCAAGCGGCCAACATCCGCACGCTGTAAAGCGCAACGATGAAACGGCACCGCAGCGATGCGGTGCCGTTTGCATTTGGGCCTCAGTTTTCGATCTCGATCTGCAGCGCCTCGAGAAAGCGCGACACCATGTTGTAGCCGGCCACGGTGGCGGTGAGTTCCACCACCTCGCGGTCCGACAGATGCGCGCGCAGCGCGTCGAACAGTGGCTGCGGCACCTGCACCTGCAGCGTCATCGCATCGGCATAGGCCAGCACGTGGCGCTGGCGCGCGTCGAACAGCGCCGAGTCGTGCCATTCGCGCACGGCATCCACCTGGGCCGGCGACAGGCCCTCGGTCAGTGCGACTGGCGCATGCTGGTCGAATTCGTAGGGCGCGCGGTTGAGTACGGCCACGCGCAGGATGACCAGTTCGCGCAGCGTGCCGTCAAGCTGCGTCTGGCCACGGATCGCACCCATCAAGCTGTTCCAGCCGCGTGCCAGCGGTGCGCTGTGCAGCAGTTGGCGGTCCAGATTGAGCAACGTGCCGCCACGCCGCACGCGGATGCTGCGCAGCAACTCGCCGTCGATGTCGGGCGAGTCTTCGTTGACGAAGTCGAGTCGGGCCATGACATGAAACGATACACGACGAAACCTGGCCGAAAGGACTCAAGCCAATCCCGCCGGCACCATGAACACACCTTCCACCCTACCCAAGGAGATGTTCATGAAGACCTGGATCAAGAGAACCCTGATCGGCCTGTTCGGCGCCACCGTCCTGGTCGGCGGCCTGGCCGCTTGCGGCCAGCACCACCACGGGTGGCGCGGCGCGCAGGTCAGCGCCGAAGACGCGGCCAAGTGGCGCGAGCGGCTGCTCGAACGCGCCGGCAAGGAGCTGCAGCTCGACGACGCGCAGAAGCTCAAGCTCGGTGTCGTATTCGACAAGATGCGCGAGCAGCGCAATGCGCTGGTCGGCAGCACGTCCAACCCGCGGGCCGAATTGCGCGGCCTGGTCAGCGGCGAGCGCTTCGACAAGGCCCGGGCGCAGGCGCTGGTCGACGAGAAGACCAACGCCGTGCGCGCCGGCAGTCCGGGCACCATCGACGCGCTGGCCGACTTCTACGACAGCCTCAAGCCCGAGCAGCAAGCCAAGCTGCGTGACTTCATGGACAAGCGCGGCCGCGGCGGATGGCGTTCCTGATCGGCGTTGCGAGCGGGTGCGGCGCGTGCGAGCATGCCGTCCATGCACCGCATCCTTCTGATCGACGACGACGAGTTGCTGGCGCCGCCGCTGTCAGCGTATCTGCAGCGCTTCGACATGCAGCTGCACAGCGCCACGCGGCCGAGCGTGGGGTTGGCGCGGCTGCGTGCCGAGAGCTTCGACGCCGCCATCCTCGACGTCATGCTGCCCGAGATGGACGGATTCGAGCTGTGCCGCGCCATCCGCCGGGAAAGCGATCTGCCGCTCATCATGCTCACCGCACGCGGCGAGGTCATGGACCGCATCGTCGGACTGGAGCTCGGCGCCGACGACTACCTGCCCAAGCCCTTTGAGCCGCGCGAACTGGCGGTGCGGCTGCAGACCGTGCTGCGCCGTGCGCGCAGCGCCCCTGCCCAGGACGCGCCGACGCTGTCCTTCGACGGCCTGCAGATCGACCTGGCGCGGCGTCAGGTGCAACGCCTGGGCCAGCCGGTGGACTTGACCGGCACCGAATTCGAGCTGCTGGTGCTGCTGGCGCGCGAGCCGCAGAAGGTCTTCGACCGCGACCAGATCCTCAACCGCCTGCGCGGCCATGAAGCCGAGTTGCACACGCGCGCGGTCGACATCCTGGTCAGCCGGCTGCGCCGCAAGCTCGAGCCGCTGGACTGCATCAAGACCTTGCGCAACGCGGGCTACGCCTTTGCCGGGGCGCGTGTGTGAGGACGCGGCGCTGGGGCCACCGCCTGAAGCGCTCGTTGGGCATGCGCCTGGTGCTGCTGTTCCTGCTGCTGGCACTGGCCACCACCGGCATCTTCCTGGCGGGCATGCAGCGTGCGCTGTCCGGTGGCTGGATTGGCGTGGTGCGGCCGCTGGTCGCCGACTACGTGGACAGGCTGGCGGCGGAAATCGGCTCGCCGCCCGACATGGCGCGTGCCCAGGCGCTGGCGCAACGGCTGCCGCTGTCGGTGCGCATCGAAGGCCCGGCGGTGCAGTTCGATTCGCATCCACAGCGCCGCGCCTGGCATCGCGGGCCGGATCGTGACGATGACGACGATGGCCGCTGGCTGCTGCAACGTCAGACCGCCGACGGCCACCGCATCACCTTCGGCCTGGGCGACCGCGGCTGGGCCTCGCGCCCGCGCACCATCGGCTGGTTCACGCTGGCCATGCTGCTGCTGTTGACCGCCGCCGCCTACGGCTACGTGCGCCATCTGTTCAGGCCGCTGGACGACATCCGCAGCGGCGCGCAGCGCTTCGGCCAGGGGCAGTTCGACACCCCGATCCCGGTGCGGCGCCACGACGAGCTGGGCGATCTGGCCGAACAGGTCAACACCATGGCGCGCGACATCCGCGGCATGCTCGACGCCAAGCGCGGCCTGCTACTGGCGGTGAGTCACGAACTGCGTTCGCCGCTGACGCGCGCGCGACTGAATGCCGAACTGGTGGCGCCGGGCGAGTCGCGCGACGCGCTGCTGCGCGACTTGGGCACGATGCGCGATCTGATCACCGATCTGTTGGAAAGCGAGCGCCTGGCCGCCGGCCATGCCTCGCTGCAGCGCGAGCTCTGCGACCCGAACGCGCTGGTGCGTGCGCTGGTCGCCGAACAGTTTGCCTCGGCCACGCTGCGCCTGGAGTTGGCACCGCATCTGCCCGCGGTCGATCTCGACCCGGTGCGTCTGCGCCTGGCGCTGCGCAACCTGATCGACAACGCGCTGCGCCACGGCGCCGCCGCCGCGAGCCCGCCGTGCGTGCGCAGCGAGCTGGTCGACGGCCGGCTGGAGCTGAGCGTGCGCGACTTCGGCCCTGGCGTCGACGATGCACAGCTGGCCCACCTGAGCGAAGCCTTCTACCGCGCCGACACGGCACGGCAGCGCAGCACCGGTGGTATCGGCCTCGGTTTGTACCTGTGTCGACTGGTGGCACAGGCCCACGGCGGCACGCTGCGCCTGCGCAATGCCCAGCCTGGGCTGGAAGCGACGCTGAGCGTTCCGGTCTAGGTCTCGAAGCGGCCCAGCCGCACCGTGGTCATGCCCACCTTCAGGTTGGTGGTGCCCGGCATCACCAGCACGGTGTCGTCGTAGGGCGCGCGGAACGCGTGCTCACCGTCGGTGGCGATCAGTTCCCCGGCGCGGGAAATCACTTCCAGCCCGCGGAACTCGCGCACGAAGCGGAAGTCCAGGCTGCGCGCCACCACCGCCTCGGTCACGCGCACCAGTCGTTGCTGCGCCGGCGGAGCGCGGCCCAGCAGCTTCAGTTGCTCGGCGATGAAGGCTTCGGCCAGCACGCCGCTTTGGCCCAGGAAGCGCAGCAGCGTGTCGTGCGCCACCTCGGCCGCCGCGCGCTCCCAGTGCTGGCCGCATTCGATCAGCACCGCCGTGCGCTGGTCATCCGGGTCGGCAAAGCGGCCGCGCTCGATCATGCGCAGGCCGGAAGGGTGGCCGGTGTCGATCAGCAGCACCTCGGGTACCTGCAGCCGGCGTGACAGCGCCGCGCCCTTGGCGCCGCCACGTCCGTCGGCACCACAGACCATCAACGGGCTGCAGGCTTCGCCCATCGAATGGATGTCGAGCAGCAACTCCGCGGCATCGACGAAGGGCCGCAGTTCGCGCGCGCGGCGCAGCTCGACCGAGTCGCGCGGGCCCGACAGCGTCGCGTCGGCCCAGACGCGGTTGAAGTCCTCGTCGACATAGCGGCTGCGGTCGGGCTGTGCCGGGTCCCAGCGGGCGAACGCGGCGATGTTGCCGAAGGCCAGCGTCAGGCTGCCGCGCACGGGCTGCCACAAGACCTGCAAGCCGAGCAGTCGGTCGAGCGCGATCGCACCGCAGATTTCATTGCCGTGCGTCAGCGCCTGCACCATCACCTGCGGGCCCGGCCGGCCTGAGTCGAAGCGCCAGACATAGGGCGTACCGGTGTTGCCCGGCGCCCAACGCGACAGGTCCGGGGCTTGCAGTTCGATCGGGCGGGGTATGTTCATACGGGCATTCTGCGTCACGTCCACAAGGAAAAAAGCCCCGCCAGGGCGGGGCTTTCGGTGCGCGGGCGCGGCTCAGTGGCGCTGCTGGATGCCGGCGATCGACCAGGCCGGGTTGTCGCCGAAGCGCGTAAGGTGCCAGATCTCGTCGAAGTCTTCCGCCGGCGCGCCGATGTCCTCGCGGATCTGACCATGGAAGCGCACGCTGACCACCTGGCGCTCGCCTTCCTTGGCCAGGTCCAGCACCTCGGCATCGACATGCACCACGTCGGTGGTCTGCGCCTTGCCGGCACGGTCCTGCAACTCCATCTTCGCCACCGCGAACATCTCCGGCGTGGTGAAGCTGCGCAGGTCGTTCAGGTCACCCGTGTCGTTGGCGGCCTGCATGCGGATGAAGATCATCTTCGCGATGCGCGAGAAACCCTCGGCATCGAAGTCCGACGGCAGCGTGCTCGGCACCACCGAGGCCATCGTCGAGCCCGGCATCGGCGCCAAGCGGGTCGAACCGTCGGCCGACACGGCGGCGACATCGGTCGCGCTGCTGCGGGCCATCACCGGCGCTTCGGCCGGCTTGTTCCAGTGGGTCGACAACGGCGCTGCGCCGGCCGTGGCCAGATGTTCCCGCTGGGGAGCCTGCGTGCCGAAGCGGCGCATCAGGAAGCGGATGGCGACGATCGCCACCACCGCCAGCAGCGCCAGCATCAGGAAGTTGCCGAAGGCTTCGCCCAGACCCAGGTGGCTCATCAGCGCGGCGATGCCCAGGCCAGCCGCCAGGCCGGCGATCGGGCCCATCCAGCTGCGCTTGGCGGCAGCCGGTGCGGCGGCGCCGGTGGGCGCGGCGGCTGGAGCGGCTTGCTGCGGTGCAGCGGGCTTGGCCGGGGTGGAATTGGGCATGGTGCGCTGCATGCCGCTGGACGACCCGCCGCCGAATCGCTTCGCGTCGGACACCGACGGCGCCACGGCCAGCGCCGAGGCCACCACGATGGCAGCTGCGAAAAACAGGTTCTTCATTGCGAATGCCTTTGTCGAGAGAGTTGTAACCACGAACCGATGTGGGGGCCATGAGCCAGTCCACAAGCCGCATCCATAAACCGATGCGGACTGTTTTCGAATTGTGGCAGCCCGCGAAGTTCCGCAGTGCGCAGCCGGAATAACCCGCACCATTTCAGGTCTTCAGCCGGGTTTCCCCTCAGCCGCCGGCGCGGCGGCGATGCGGATGCATGTGCCGGCCAACGCCACCACCTGCCCTGCGCGCAGCTTGCAGGTCTTGCGCAGCTCCTGCTGGCCGTCGACCTGCACCAGCCCGGCGGCCACCATCGCCTTGGCCCGGCCGCCGCTTTCGGCCAGTCCGGTGGCCTTGAGCAGCGCATCCAGCGTGATGAAGTCGCCGCGCAGCAGGAACTCGACCGGCGCCCTCACGGCGCCAGCCCGAATTCATGAGCCAGCAACGCGTAGGAGCGGTGGCGCACCGCCGGGTCGTGGGCCCAGGTGTTGACGACGAGCTCATCCAGGCCCAGCGAATCGGCCAGCGCGCGCATCTTCGCGCCGACTTGCGCCGCAGTGCCGACCAGCGCCTTGCTGCGCGTGGCCTGCACCGTGTGCATCTCTTCGTCGCTGAAGCCGCGCGCCGCGATCTCGCCGGGCGCCTTCAGCGGGCCGAGCGCGCCGCGCATGCGGTCGATGCGCCAGCGCTCGCGGCTCAGCGCATGGTGCTGGGCCTCGGCTTCGTTGTCGGCCGCCAGCGCCCAGACGCAGATGGTCGGTTGCGGCGTGGGGTGACGCTCGCTGGGCTTGTACACCGTGCGGTACAGCTCCAGCGCCTGCTCCACACCCTGGCCGTCGGCAAAGAAGTAGGCAAAGGCATAGGGCAGGCCGAAATGCGCGGCCAGCTGTGCGCCGTAGTCCGAGCTGCCCAGCACCCAGATCTGCGGCAGGTGCGGCCCGCGCGGGTGGGCGATCACGCCATGGTGCGGCTCGCCGGCGGTCCACCACTGCAGGTCACGGATCTGCTGCGGGAACTTCTCTGCTGCCGCATAGGCGTCGGGGTTGAGCAGCTGCGCCGTGCGCATGTCGGCGCCCGGGGCACGGCCCACGCCCAGGTCGATGCGGCCGGGGGCCAGCGCCTCCAGCACGCGGAACTGCTCGGCCACTTTCAACGCCGCGTAGTGCGGCAGCATTACGCCGGCGCTGCCGATGCGCATGCGCGTGGTGCGCGCGGCCACCGCGGCCATCAGGATCTCCGGCGCGGTGCCGACGATGGTGGCCAGGCTGTGGTGCTCGCTCAGCCAGAAGCGGTGGTAGCCGAGCTGCTCGCAGTGCACCGCCAGCTCGAGCGTGTCGCGGATGGCCGCGTCCTCGCTGGAGCCGGCGAGCGAGATCGACTGGTCAAGTACCGACAGTCTCATGGCGCGGCGCCGTCGAGGTGGCGCTGCCGGCGGTGGTGGCGGCGGAGCGCGCCGCCGCCTTGATCAGGTCGGCCGCCTTCTCGGCGATCATGATCGTCGGTGCATTGGTGTTGCCGCTGACCACCTGCGGCATGACCGACGCGTCCACGACCCGAAGGCCAGTCACGCCCTTGACGCGCAGTTCGTGGTCCACCGGGTCCATCGTCCCCGGCCCCATGCGGCAGCTGCCCACCGGGTGGTAGATGGTGTCGCCGTTGTCGCGCAGGTACTGCTCGATCTGCGTGTCGCTCAGCGCCGCGGCCGAGGCCGGCAATTCCTTGGCGCCGAAGCGCGCCAGCGCCGGCTGCGTCAGGATGCGGCGCATCAGCTTGACGCCGCGCACCAGACGCTCGACGTCGTCGCGGTCGGACATGAAGTTGGGGTCGATGCGCGGCGCTGCCATCGGGTCGGCGCTGGCCAGGCCGATGCTGCCGCGGCTCTTCGGCCGTAGCACGCAGACGTGGCAGGAATAGCCGTGGCCGAACTGCGTCTTGCGGCCATGGTCGACCAGCTTGCCGATGACGAAGTGCAGTTGCAGGTCGGGCCGCGTCTCTTCGGCGCTGCTGCGCACGAAGCCGCCGGCCTCGGCGAAGTTGGTGGTCAGCATGCCGCTGCGGCTGCGGCGCCATTCGAGGATGCCCTTCAGGGCATTGACCGCGCCGGTGAGCGACAGGCCGAACAGGTCGGTCAGCTGTGGCGCGTCGTAGCCGAGCACCGCGTCGTAGTGGTCGTGCAGGTGCGCGCCGACGCCGGGGGCGTCATGCACCACCGCCACGCCGTGCTGCTGCAACTGCGCACCCGGGCCGATGCCCGACAGCATCAGGATTTGCGGCGATTGCAGCGCGCCGGCGCAAACCAGCACCTCGCGCCGCGCCTGCAGCTGCTGCAACTGGCCGCCGATGCGCACCTCCACGCCCACCGCGCGCTTGCCTTCCAACAGCACGCGCGTGGTGTGCGCCTCGGTCAACACCTTCAGGTTCGAGCGGCCCAGGTTCGGCGTCAGGTAGCCCTTGGCTGCGCTGAAGCGCTCGCCGTTCTTGTGCGTCACCTGGTACATGCCGACGCCTTCCTGCGTGGCGCCGTTGAAGTCGGTGTTCAGCGGAAAGCCGGCTTCCTGCGCGGCCTGCACGAACACCGGGCCGAAGCGGTTCGGGCTGCGCAGGTCCATCACATTCAGCGGCCCGCCGCTGCCATGCCAGGCGTCGCCGCCGCGCTCGTTGTGCTCCGACTTCTTGAAGTAGGGCAGCACGTCGGCCCAGGCCCAGCCCGGGTTGCCGGCGGCGGCCCAGTCGTCGAAGTCCTGGTGCTGGCCGCGGATGTAGATCATCGCGTTGATCGAGCTCGAGCCGCCCAGCACCTTGCCGCGCGGCTGGTAGCCCTTGCGGCCGTTCATGCCGGCCTGCGCGACGGTGTCGAAGGCCCAGTTGGCCTGGCCGTTCTTGGCCAGCAGTGCCAGACCGGCCGGGCAATGGATCAGCACGCTCTTGTCGGCAGGGCCGGCCTCGAGCAGGCAGACATTGACCGACGGGTCCTCGCTGAGCCTTCCGGCCAGCACACTGCCGGCAGAACCGCCACCGATGATGATGTAGTCGTACATGGATGTCTCCTCGTTCATACAGGCGCTGCACCGGCGCCGCAGCATCTTAGCGGCCGCCGGGCGGGCCGATTAGGGGCGCTACCCTCGATTGCCCCGCCTCAGCGCAGCGGCATGCCGAGCAGCGCCTGCAACTCGTCCAGCGCCTGGTCGGCACTGTCCACCTTGATGGTGGCCATGCCCATGGCACGTGCCGGCTTCAGGTTGATACCCAGATCGTCCAGGTAGACGCAGGCCTCGGGCGCCACGCCCAGCAGCTCGCAGGCATGGCGGTAGATGCGCGGGTCGGGTTTGCGCATGTTGAGCTTGCTGGATTCGACCACGTGCTCGAACAGCGCCATGATCTGCGTCACCTGGGCTGCGGTCTCGGCCGAGCGTGTCATCGACGGCCCGTGGCCGGCCGGCATGTTGTTGGTGATGCAGGCGATGCGGTAGTGCTGGCGCACGCGCTTGAGCGCCTCGACCATCTCCGGCCGCACCTCGCCGCTGAGCAGGCTGACCACCGTGTGCCCCGACAGCTCGCCGCCCAGCGCCCGGGCCTCGGCTTCGAAGGCGGCGGCAAAGCGTTCCAGGTCGATCTCGGCGCGCTCCATCTGCGCCCAGGCGTTGTGGTCGGGATTGACGGCGTTGACGCGGCGGATGAAGTCGCGCGGCAGCCCGAGCTGCGCCTCGTAGCGGTTGAAGGCCTCGAAGGGGCTGGTCAGGATGACGCCGCCGAAGTCCCACAGCACGGCCTGGACGTTGGTGTTCATGGGCGGATTGTCAGTTGCTGCGTGCCGGTGCGCCGGCGCGTGCGCGACCCGCCCACTGGGTGAGCAGCACGGCCAGCAACAGTGCCAGGCCGAGCGCGTCGGTGAGCCAGCCGGGCTTGATCAGCAGCAGCGCCGCGGCCACCAGGGCCACGCGCTGCCAGGCGCTGCATTCGCGCAGCAGGTAGCCGAACAGTCCGGCGGCCAGCAGCACGCAGCCGATGCTGGCGCTGGCCAGAGCCGGCAGCACGGCGGTCCACGGGCCGATCATCAGCAGCGCCGGTTCGTAGACGAACATGAAGGGCACGATGAAGCCGGCCGCGCCGATGCGCATGGCCTGCCAGCCGCTTTGCCACATGTCGGCCTTGGCCAGCCCGGCGGCGGCAAAGACGGCCAGCGCCACCGGCGGCGTGATCGCCGACAGCACCGCGAAGTACAGCGCGAACATGTGTGCCGCCGGCGTGGCCACGCCCAGCTTGATGATCGCCGGCACCAGCAGCGACACCATCACGATGTAGGCCGGCGTGGTGGGCATGCCCATGCCCAGCACGATGCCGGCCGCCGCGGTGAGCAGCAGCGCCAGCAGCAGGCTGTTCTGCGCCAGTGCCAGCACCGCCTGGGTGAAGCTGATGCCCAGCCCGGTGAGCGAGATGATGCCGATGACGATGCCGGCACAGGCGCAGGCCATGGCCACGCCCAGCGCGTCCTTGGCGCCGCCCTGCAGCGATTCGAGCACCGTGCGCCAGCCGATGCCCTCGCGCGTCGATTCGCGCATCAGCGCCACCGGCAGGCAGGCCAGCGCGCCGACCAGCGCACACAGCGGTGCCGAGAAGGACATCGACATGCCGCCCAGCACGATCAGGATCGGGATGAACAGGTGGCCGCGCTCGGCCATCACCCGCGACAGGCGCGGCAGTTCGCTGCGCGGCAGGCCCATCAGTCCGGAGCGCTTGGCATGGAAGTGCACGGCCGCGAACACCGCCACGTAGAACAGCAGCGCCGGGATCCAGGCCCACAGCGTCACCTGGAAGTAGCTGACCGCCAGGTACTCGGCCATGACGAAGGCAGCGGCGCCCATGATCGGCGGCATGATCTGCCCGCCGGTGGAGGCGGTGGCCTCCACGCCG
The DNA here is from genome assembly GCA_963758955.1 of uncultured Pseudomonadota bacterium. GTDB lineage: Bacteria > Pseudomonadota > Gammaproteobacteria > Burkholderiales > Burkholderiaceae_C > Rubrivivax. The sequence continues at coordinate 715,579 of CAVWXO010000021.1, read as the reverse complement.
GCGGCGAAGGCCGGCTTGAAGCCGCTGCGTTTCATCAGCGGGATGGTCATCGGCCCGTCGACCATGACGTTGGCCACCGCGCTGCCGCTGATGGTACCGAACAGGCTGGAGCTGACCACCGACACCTTGCCGGGGCCGCCGGCGGTGTGGCCGGTGAGCGCCAGCGCGAAGTCCATGAACAGCCGTCCGGTGCCGGACTTCTCCATGAAGCTGCCGAAGAGCACGAAGACGATCACATAGGTGGCCGACACGCCCAGCGTCGAGCCGAAGATGCCTTCGGTGGACAGGTACATCTGCTCCAGCAGCACCTGCAGCTTGATGTCGGTGGCCAGCAGCGCATAGCCCAGGAACAGCATCGCCGTGATCGGCAGCGCCCAGCCGATGACGCGTCGCGTCGCGTCCAGCACCAGCAGCAGCGCCAGCACCGCCATCACCTTGTCGCGGGTGCTGAGGTCGTCGATGTAGATGATGCGGTTGGTGATCGAGGGGTAAGTGATGAAGATGTGGCCGACCACCGCCACGCTGCCCAGGATCAGCGCCGCGTCCAGCCACCACAGCCGGCGCTGCCCGGAGCTGTCGCGCGCTACCGGGTACAGCAGGTACACCAGCACCAGAGCGAACAGCAGGTGGCTGCCGCGGAAGATCAGCGCCTCAGGCGGGGCCATCGCCGTGGCCCACATGTGGTACAGCGACATGGCCACGGCCAGCGTGCCGGCCAGCCAGCGTGTGGCCTTGTTCAGGCGATGTCCCGCAGGGCAGTGGAGGGTGTCGGCTGCGTCGCGATCACATCGCGCCCACTTCCTTGTAGAACTTGATGGCGCCCGGGTGGAAGGGCACGCCGATGTCCACGGCCATCATCTTCGGCGTCAGGCCGTCCATGGCCTTGTTGATGGCCACCAGGTCGGGCAGGTTGGCCACCATGGTCTTGAGCATCGTGTACACCTGATCGGCCGGCAGCGAGCAGGCCGCGACCAGGTGCGCCGAATAGACGATGGCATCGACGTCCTTATCCTGCTTCGGGTAGGTGCCGGCCTTGATCGTGCCCTTGGTGTAGCCGGCGTTGATCTTCTTCATGGCCGCGACGATCTCGTCGTTGACCGGCACCAGCTTGATCTCGCGGCCCGCGGCCACGTCCATGACCGAAGACGCCGGGATGGTGGTGCCGAGCGTGAACACCTGGGCATGCCCGTCCTTCAGCATCGCCGCGGCATCGGTGTAGCTGTTGACGAAGCTGACCTTGGCGCTTTCGTAGCTCAGGCCCACCGACTTCAGGATGTGCTGCGATATCGCCTCGGCGGTGTTGCCTTTGGGCTGCACGGCGATGGTCTTGCCCTTCATGTCGGCGACCGAGTTCACGCCTGCGTTCGACAACGCCACCATCTGAAAGTATTGCGGGTACAGGTTGGCCATCTGGCAGACCTTGGTCACCTTCTGCGGGTAGGGAGGCGCGCCGTTGATGCCGTCCACCGACGAGATGCTGTTGCCGAAGCCGATGTCGGCCTTGCCTTCGTCGACGCCGCGGATGTTGGCGATGCCTGCGCCCGGTAGCGGCTGCACCGCCACGCCGGGCAGGGCCTTCTCCCACATGTTCTTCAGCGAGCCGCCCAGCGGCACCCACACGCCGCCTTGCGGGCCGGTCATCAGGCGCAGGGCCTGCTGGGCCTCGGCCGGCGCGGCCAGGCACAACAGCGAGGCCAGGCCGGCCGCGGGAACGATCCTTCGGATGCGGGCTGTGCTCATGCTCGTGTCTCCGTCTCTTGCAGGGGGTGCGGCTCAGTGTGCCAGCGCGGCCCCGGCCCCGGCATTGGTGCTATCGAGCACATTGGCCCGGCGCTAGGATGCTGCCCTGGTCCACCGTCGACAAGGAGCATCCGATGCTGATCTTCCGTCCACTCTTCGACCCGAGTTCGTCCACCTGGAGCTACCTGCTGGGCGACCGCAGCAGCGGCGAGGCCGTGCTCATCGACCCGGTGTTCGAACAGCTGCGCCGTGACGAGACGCTGATCCGCGAGCTGGGCCTGCAGCTCAAGTGGACGTTGGAAACCCATGTGCATGCCGACCATGTCACCGGCGCCTGTCTGCTGCGCCAGCGCCTGGGCAGTCGCATCGCGCTGTCGGTCGATGGCGGGGCCAGTGGCGCCGACCGGTTGCTGAGCCACGGCGAGCACGTCGCCTTCGGTTCGCGCCATCTGCAGGTGCGCGCCACGCCGGGCCACACCAACGGCTGCCTGAGCTACGTGCTCGACGACGAGTCGCGCGTCTTCACCGGCGACTGCCTTCTGATCCGCGGCTGCGGCCGCACCGATTTCCAGCAGGGCAGCACCGCCTCCTTGTACCGCTCGGTGCACATGCAACTGTTCACGCTGCCCGCCGACTGTCTGGTCTACCCCGGCCACGACTACAACGGCATGGGGGTGAGCAGCATCGGCGAGGAGCGGCGCTTCAACCCGCGCCTGGGGGGTGACGTCGGCGAAGCCGACTTCGCGGGCTTCATGCAGCACCTGGGCCTGCCGCACCCGAAGAAGATGGACCTGGCCGTGCCCGCCAACCTGCACTGCGGCCGGCCCGAAGGCGACGTCCAGATGCCGGCCGATCCGAGCTGGGCGCACCTGAACTTCAGCATCGCCGGGCTGTGGGAGATCACGCCGCATGCGCTGGCCGAAGTGGCCGGCAAGGTGCAGGTGCTCGACGTGCGTGAGCCGGAGGAGTTTGCCCACGGTCTGGGCCATATCGACGGCGCGCTGCTCGTGCCGCTGGGCCAGCTCGAGTCACGGCTGGCGGAGTTGCCGCGCGAGCGCCCGATCGTCGCGGTCTGCCGCTCGGGCGCACGATCGGCCCGGGCCGCAGCCATGCTCGCTAGGGCCGGCTTCGTCGAGGTGGCCAACCTGCGCGGTGGCATGCTGCGCTGGCGCGCCGAAGGCGGTGCCGTGGTCGGCGCCGGCGAATAGTCAAAAGTCGAGCTTCGGCCGCGGGATCGGTCGCAGCATCTCGTAGGCCCGCGCCGCGCGCAGCACTAGCGCGTCACCGAACATCGGGCCGACGAACTGCAGGCCGATCGGCAGCCCGGCCTTCGTCAGCCCGCAGGGGATGGTGCAGGCCGGCTGCTGCGTCAGATTGAAGGGATACGAGAACGGCGTCCATCCGAGCATGCTCTGCGGCGTCATCGGCACGCTCGCGGGTGGCCGGGCGTCGAAGGCCGGCACCGCCACCGCGGGCGTGACCAGCAGGTCGAAGCGCTGCATGAACTGGCGCATGTGCGAGCCCAGGGCGCCACGCGCCAGCGTCAGCCGCTGCAGGTCGAGCGCGCCGTACTTCGAGCCCTGTTCGGCCTCGGCCGCGAAGTCCGGGTCGGCCATTGCCTGCTGCTCGGCCGTCAAGCTGTTCCAGATCGACCACGCGCCGGCAAACCACAGCCCGATGGTGATGTCCAGCGGGTCGTCGATGCAAGGGTCCACCTGTTCCACGTGCGCGCCGGCCGCCTGCAGCTGCTGCACCGCGGCGTGTACCGCGGCAGCCACTTCGGGGTCGATGCCCTTGGCGAAGCCCAGCGCCGGCGAGTAAGCGATCTTCAGGCCGTGGATGCCGTTGTCGAGGTGGGACAGATAGTCGGTGTCGTCCGGCGGCAGCGAGGTCCAGTCGCGTGCGTCGGGCTGTTTCAGCACGTTCATCATCAGCGCCGCGTCGCGCACGCTCATCGTGTGCGGGCCCAGGTGCGCCACCGTGCCCATCGGCGACAGCGGATAGGCCGGCACGCGGCCGAAGCTGGGCTTGAGGCCGAAGTTGCCGCAGAAGGCCGCCGGAATGCGCACCGACCCGGCGCCGTCGGTGCCCACCGAGATCGGCCCCATGCCGGAAGCCACCGCCGCCGCCGTGCCGCCGGAGGAGCCGCCGGGCGTCTTGCTCGGGTCCCAGGGGTTGCGCGAGATGCCGGTCAGCGGCGAATTGGTCTCGCCCTTGCAGCCGAACTCGGGCGTGGTGGTCTTGCCCAGCAGCACTGCGCCGGCCTCGCGCAGCCGTGCGCTGGCTGGCGCGTCCACCTCCCAGGGCTGGTTCGGATCGACGGTGCGGCTGCCGCGCAGCGTGGGCCAGCCGCGCGTCAGGATCAGGTCCTTGATCGAGGTGGGCACGCCGTCGAGCACGCCGCAGGGCTGGCCGGTGCGCCAGCGCGCTTCGCTGGCCTGGGCGGCGGTCAGTGCCTCGTCGGGTGCCAGGTAGCAGAAGGCATTCAGCTTGGGGTTGAGCCGGTCGATGCGCGCCAGCACGGCGCGGGTGGCCTCCACCGGCGAGGCGCGGCGGCTGCGGTACAGCTGCAGCAGCTCGATGGCGCTGCAATCGGCAAGGTCGGTGGCTTCGGTCATGGCGGGTCCTGGCAGGTGCGGCAGACCCCTACCTTAACAACACGGGCAGCAGGGCGGGGCAGGGATTGCACCGCCCGCCTTGCGGTACGCTGCTGCAGCCAAGGCCGGCGCCGTCGCGACGCCGCGCCTGGCCGCGGGGCGAAACCTTTGCCATCAAGGGGAACAGCCGTGTCGATTGCCGAAATGCTGGCGCTGGTGCAGGCACAGCTGCAGGCGGTGCTGGCCTCGCCGCGCGAGCTGGTGGCCTACGTGGCCGGTGGACTGGCCGCGTCCTTCGTCATCGCCGCGGCCTTCGTGCGCATGATGATCCCGCTGCGCTGGCTGGCGGTGGCCGGCAATGTCGGCTTCGTGATCTTCGGCCTGCTGCACCCGCAGTATCTGACGCTGTTTGTCTCGGCCGTGCTGCTGCCGATCAATGTGCGCCGCGCGCTGCAGATGATGCGGCTGACGCGGCGCGTCAAGGCGGCCGAGGCCGAAAGCGACCTGAGCGGCCTGTGGCTGCGCCCGTACATGAAGGCGCGCAGGCTGAAGCCGGGCACCGTGCTGTTCCGCAAGGGCGACCCAGGCGACCAACTCTACTGCGTGGTCGACGGGCAGATCGAGCTTGTGGAGATCGGCGTGGTGCTGCTACCGGGCAAGATCTTCGGCGAGATTGCCTTCTTCGCCCCCGACCGACGGCGCACGCTCACCGCGCGCTGCGTGCAGGCCGCCACGGTGCTGTCCATCGACGAAGGCACGGTCAAGCAGCTGGTCTACCAGAACCCGGCGTTGGGCTTCCACCTGATGGGGCTGGTGGCCGGGCGGTTGTCGCAGGACATCCGGCGCGTCGAGCAGCGCCTGGCCGGGGAGTCGCCGGCGCCGTCTCCACCGCCTTGAGGACGGGCGCGAACTAGGGTTTGCGGGGTAGCGCGGCGCGGAGTACGCTTGCCGCGCCGTGCAGCAGGTGGATTTGGTGAAGGGCTGCACGAAGGGGACGCGTCATGAACAGGTCTTCGAGCCGGCACTTGCTGCTGCCCGAGGCATCCTGCCGCGGGACCGACGCAGCACCCATCTCGGTCGTACGGCGCCAGCTGCTCGGCGGCCTGCTGTCAGTCTGCCTGGCCGGGGTACGCGCCGAGCCGTTGCCGCTGGTCGGCGTGCTGGTGTCCACCGGCCTGCAGCCGCTGGACTACATGCGCCAGGGGCTGCGCGAGCTGGGCTTCGTCGAAGGGCGGAACGTGGCCTTTGCGTTCCGCTCGGCCGACGGCAACCCGCGCGACCTGCCCGGCCTGGCGCGCCATCTGGCCAGCCTGAAGCCGGCGGTGCTGTTCTGCGCCGGGCCGGCGGCGCTGGACGCTGCGGTGCATGCCACCAGCAGCGTGCCGATCGTCGCGCTGGATCTGGAGACCGACCCGCTGCGCAGCGGGCTGGTGCGCTCGCTGGACAGCCCGCGTACCAATGTCACCGGGCTGTTCCTGGACCAGCCGGCGATCACCGGCAAGTGGTTTGAGCTGCTGCGCCAGGTGCTGCCAAAGGCACAGCGAGTCAACCTGCTGTGGGATGCGAGCACCGGGCCGTGGCAGCTGGCTTCCGCGAAGAACGCCGCGCAGCGCTTGCACTTCGACGTCGACACGCTGGTGGTGCGCGACGAAAGCGAATTCGAGCAGGAGCTGGCCGATGGCCTGAGCCGCCGGCCCGAAGCGCTGCTGCTGCTGTCGTCGCCGCTGGTGCGTGCGCGTTCGAGGCCGATTGCCGAGTTCTGCATCAAGCACCGCTTGCCGGCGCTGTCGCCCTTCGCCGAATTTGTGCACGCCGGCGGGCTGATGTCCTATGGCCCGAACGTGCAGGACTTTTACCTGCGTGCGGCTGCCTTCGTCGACAAGATCCTGCGGGGTGCGCGCGCCGGCGACCTGCCGCTGAACCTGCCGACGCGTTTCCAGCTGCTGGTCAACCAGCGCAGCGCCACGGTGCTGGGTCTGGGCCTGCCGCCGGCCTTGCTGGAGGCGGCGCACGAGATCGTGCGATGAAGCGTCGCGGCCTGTGCGGTGCGGTCATCGTGTGGGCCGTGGTGCCGCAACGGCTGCGCGCGCAGGCCACACCGCGCGGGGCGCGTATTGCCGTGCTCGGCGGCAGCGTCGGCATGGCCGACCCGGCCATCATGCGCAGCATGGTCGAGCCCCTGCGCAAGGGCCTGCGCGACCTGGGCTGGATCGAGGGCCGCAACCTCGACATTGAATGGCGCTTCGCCGAAGGCCAGCCGGAGCGCTTGCCGGCATTGCTGGCCGAATCGATCGCCGCCAAGCCCGACGTGTTGGTTGCCATCGGCCCGCGGCCGGCGCTGTTGGCCAAGGACGCGACACGCACGCTGCCGATCGTGGCGGTGCCGGTCGATGACCCGGTGCAGATGGGGCTGGCGGACATCTACGCGCGCCCGGGGCGCAACATCACCGGCCTGTCCGGCGCCTACCACGGCATCCTGTCGCGGCGGCTGCAGTTGCTGAAGGACCTGGTGCCCGGCACGCGCCGCGTCGGCATTCTGATGAACCCCTATACGCTGCCGCGCGTCACGCTCGAGCGGGATTTGGACGCAATACGGCCCCGAATTGGTCTGGAGATCCGGGTGTTCGAGGCGCGCGGGCCCGAGGACGTCGACGTCACGCTGGCGGCCATGGCGCGTGACCGGCTGGACGGTGTGCTGGTCCTGGCCGATGCCACCTTCTACCTGCACCGTAGGCGCCTGGCCGAGTGGTGCACGGAGCAACGGCTGCCGTCGATCTGGGGCGGCGCTGGCTATCTGGATGCCGGCGGGCTGGCGTCGTTCCAGGGCGACTTCGCCGAGCTGTTCCGGCGCTCGGCCAGCCTGATCGACAAGATCCTGAAGGGCACGCCGCCGGGCGAGATTGCATGGGAACAGTCGACCAAGTTCGAGCTGGTGCTGAACATGAAGACGGCGCGGGCGCTTGGGCTGAAGGTGCCGCAAAGCGTGCTGGTGAGTGCCGACGAGCTGATCGAATGAGCACGCGCCGTGGCCTCCTGATGGGTGCGGCAGCGCTGCCGGGGCTGCTGGCGGTGCAAGGCGCATCGGCCCAGCGTCATCCGCGTGTCGGCATTCTCGGCGCCAGCGCGCCCAACCCGCAGAACCCGGCGCTGCGCGCCTTTGTCGATGGGCTGCGTGAGCAGGGTTTCATCGACGGCCGCAACGTCACGGTGGAGATCCGCTGGGCCGGCGGCTCGCTGGCGGCCTTGCCTGCGCTGGCCGCCGAACTGGCTGCCTTGCCGGTGGACGTGTTCGTGGCCAGCAACAACAACGTGGTGCAGGTCGCCCGCCAGGCCCACGCGACGATTCCCGTCGTCATGGTGCTGGGCATCGACCCGGTGCGCAATGGCTTCATCGACAGTTATGCGCGTCCTGGCGGCCGCATCACCGGGCTGACCAATGAGGCCAGTACCGCGGTGAACGGCAAGATGCTGGGCATGCTGAAGGAGCTGGTGCCGCAGGCCGCGGTGGTGGGCGTGCTGGCGCAGCAAGGCATCGGCTACGACCGCGATGCCACCGAGTCGGCGGCGAGGCTGCTGCAGCTGCGGCTGTTCTATGCGCCCGAGGTGCGGCAAGCGGCCGAGATCGAGCCGGCGCTCGAATCGATCCGGCGCGCCGGTGCGCAAGCCCTGTTCGTGATCGGCGGCACGGTGATCTACATCGAGCGTGCGCGCGTGGTTCGTTGGCAGCTGCAACATCGATTGCCAGCGATGCACTTCTCTGCCGACTACGTGCGCGCCGGCGGCTTGATCAGCTATGGCACCGACGTGCTGGCACAGTACCGCCGAGCCGCGCATTTCGTCGCGCGGATCCTGCAGGGTGCGAAGCCGGCCGATCTGCCGGTGGAACAGCCGGTGCGCTTCGAGCTGGCCATCAACCAGGCCACCGCCAAGGCGCTGGGGCTGGTGGTGCCACGCTCGCTGCTGCTGCGTGCCGACGAAGTGATTGAATGAGGCGCTGGCGTCGGGTGGCCGCCGCGGTCAACGCCCCTCGCAGGCCGCAGCTTGTATGCTGCCCAGTCAACTGGTCGAGCAAGGAGTTTGGATGAAGTCGAGCCCTGCGCATGACCCGCGCGAGCGCCGCGCTGCCTTGGCGCTGTTGGGCCTGGCGGCGGCCTGGCCGGCCGGGCTGTGGGCGCAAACCCTCGACAAACCGTGGCGCATTGCCTACCTGACGGCCGGCAGCGCGCCGCGGCCCGGGCGGTTTTCCAGCTTCGACGCGGTCATTGCCGGCCTGCGCGAGCGCGGCTGGAGCGCGCTGCAGACCCGGGCCTGGTTTGCCGATGGCCGCACCGACGCGCTGCCCGGCCTGGCGCAGCAGGTGCTGGACTGGCAGCCGGAGCTGATCGTCACCAACCTGACGCCGGCCACGCTGGCGGCGCACCGCGCCACGCGCAGCATCCCCATCGTCATGGCCGGCAGCGGCGACCCGGTGGCCACCGGCCTGGTGCAAAGCCTGGCCCGGCCCGGCGGCAATGTCACCGGGGTGGCCGCGCTGGGTCCGGAGCTGGCGGCCAAGAGCGTGGAGCTGCTGCGCGAGCTGCGCCCCGGCCTGCGCCGCCTGGGCGTGCTGGCCCATGCCACCGACAGCTTCACGCCGTCGATGCTGGCCGCCGTGACGCCGGCCGCCGCGGCGCTGGGCCTGGAGCTGCAGGTCGAGCGGGTGATCGCGCCTGACCAGTACATTGCCGCGTTCGAGCGCTGGCGTCGCCTGCGCGTCGAGGCGGTGTTCGTGCAGCCCAGCCTGCCCGGCGCGCCCGCGGCCGCGCTCGCCCTGCAGCACGGCCTGCCTTCGAGTTCATTCGTGCCCAGCTTTGCAGAGCTGGGCGGCCTGATGGCCTATGCCAACGACCTGGCCGAAATCGCCAGGCTGGTGGTCGACACGGTGGACCGCATCCTGCGCGGCGCGTCGCCGGTCCAACTGCCGGTGCAGCAGAACACGCGTTTCGACCTGCTGATCAACCTGCGTACGGCGCGCCAGTTGAACATCGTCGTGCCGCAGACGATGCTGCTGCGCGCCACCGAGGTGATCGAATGAGCAAGACCCGACGCAAGCTGTTGACGATGTCCGCCCTGGCCGCGATCGGCCTTCCTGCCGTACGCTGCGCCTGGCCGCAAGCACCTGCGCGCATCAAGCGCATCGGCTGGATCACCCACCAGCCCTTTGCGACGACCGACCTGCCGGTGGTGTTCTTCGAGGCGATGCGCGAGCGCGGCTGGGTCGAGGGCACGCACTTCGTGCTCGACAACCTGCACTACGACGGCCGTTTCGAGCGCAACCCCGGCCTGGCGGCCGAGCTGGTGTAGCGCCGCGTGGATGTGATCGTGGTTTCCGGCTCGCCGGCGGTGGGTCCGGTGATGAAGGACTCGTCGACGATCCCGGTCGTCTTTCTCACGGTGGGCGACCCGGTCGGGTCGGGCTTCGTCAGCAACCTGGCGCGGCCGGGCGGTAACGTCACCGGTCTGGGCGGCCTGGTCGAAGGCCTGGGCGGCAAATTCCTCGAGCTGCCGAAGCAGGCCGTGCCGCGCGCGCAGCGCATCGGCATGCTGATCAACCCTGGCTTTTCTGCGCACCAGGCGGGGCAGCCCGACATGGCCGCTGCCGCGCAGCGCCTGGGCCTGCAGCTGCGCTGGGTGCCGATGCGGGCGCAGCAGGACATGGAAGCCGCCTTCACGGCGCTGGCGGCCGATCGCCCCGATGCCGTGATGCTGCTGGGCCAGCCCTTCGTGGTGACGCACAGGGCGCGCATCGCGGCGCTGGCCCTCGAACTCCGGCTGCCGATGATCAGCCAATTCCAGGCGCTGACGCACGCCGGCGTGCTGATGTCGTATGGGGGGCGCATGGAGGACGAAGCGCGGCGACTGCCCTACGACCTGGACCGCATCCTCAAGGGCACACCGCCCGGCGATCTGCCGGTGGAGCGGCCGACGCGCTTCAAACTGGTGCTCAACCAGAAGACCGCGAAGGCGATCGGTGCCACCATCCCGCAATCGCTGCTGCTGCGTGCCGATGAGGTGATCGAATGAAGAGAAGAACGCTGTGCCATGTGTTGGGCCTGGGGCTGGTCGCCGTGGCGCAGCGGGTCGGCGCGCAGCCCACGTCGGCCTTCCGCGTCGCCTGGGTCTCACTCGAACAGGCCAATTCCAGCTCGCCGGTGTTTGCCGCCTTCCGCACCGGCATGGCCGAGCTGGGTTATGTGGAAGGCAAGAACCTGGTCATCGATGCCTGGTGGGGCGACGGGTCGGCGGCACGGCTGGAGCAGCAGCGCGCCGACATCCTGCGCGCCAAGCCCGACGTCATCGTCGCCCAGGGCGGTGTCGCGCTGGGCCCCATGCTGCACCCTAGCGTCGACCGGCCGGTGCTGTTCAGCATGAGCGGTGACCCGGTGGCGGCGAAGATCGTTGCCAGCTATGCGCACCCCGGCGGCAATGCCACCGGCATCACGCTGTTCGCGGCCGAGCTCACCGCCAAACGCATGGCCCTGCTGAAGGAGATGGTGCCCGGCATGCGCAGCATCGCGGTCATCGCCAACCCGCGGCACCCGGGGGCGCAGCGCGAGCTGCAGTCGGCGCAGGACGCTGCGGCCCGGCTGGGCCTGCGCCTGAGTCACTTCCCGACGCAGAGCGTCGCCGAGCTCGATGCCGCGCTGGACCAGATCGGCAAGGCGCGCAGCGACGCCATCCTCGTGTTTGCGGACGGCTTTGCGCTGCAGCATGCGGACCGCATCGCCGCGTTCTCGCTGCGCCAGCGAATTCCCGTCGTGGCCGGCTGGGCGCCATTTGCGCAACAAGGCAACCTGATGGCCTACGGCCCTGAGTTTGCTGATGTCTACCGGCGTCTGGCCAGCTATGCCGACCGCATCCACAAGGGTGCACGCCCCGGCGACTTGCCGGTGGAACAACCCACCAAGTTCGAGCTGATCATCAACCTGAAGACCGCCAGGGCGCTGGGCCTGGTGGTGCCGCGGGCCCTGCAACTGCAGGCCACCGAGATGATCCAGTGATCGCGCGCCGCGCGCTGCTGGCGCTGGGGGGCGCCGCAGCCGGGCTGCCTTGGCGGGCGTGGGGGCAGGGTGGGGCAACTTTGCCGAAAGTGGGGGTGCTGTCGCCGGCCGGCGCCGAGATCCTGAAACGACCCGAATCGTCGGTGGCGAACTTCGTGGACGGCCTGCGCGACCTGGGCCATGTCGATGGCCGCAGCGTGATGCTGGAGTTCCGCTTCGCCGACCAGGTACTGGACCGGCTGCCGGCGCTGGCCGCGGAGCTGGTGCGGCTGCAGCCGCGAGTCATCTTCACCCACACCAATACGGCGGCGCGGGCGGTGGCGCGGGCCACCACGACGATCCCGATCGTCGTCGGCCCGGCCGGTGAAGAGGTCCTGCTCGAGCTGGCGGGCAGCCTGGCGCGGCCCACCGGCAACGTCGCCGGCACCACGCTGACCAATGCGCAATGGGATCAGAAATGCCTGCATTTGCTGAAGGACATCGCGCCGCATACGCGCAAGGTGGCGGTGGTGTTCAATCCCGACAACCCGGGACGCACGCCAAAACATGCGTCACCTGGCGCAAGGCCTGGAGCCTGTGGGGCTGGTGCTGGTGCGTGTTGATGAACGTGGCGTGGGCGATGTGCCGCAAGCCTTTGCTGCGGCGGCCGCGGCGGGTGCTGATGCCATGTTTCTGACGAACGACAGCGTGCTGGCGGGTACGCCGGTGGTGCGAATGCGCTTCATCAAGGCCGCCGCGGCGCGCCGCCTGCCGCTGGTGTCGAGCCAGTACGCGGTGGCGGGCGACGGCGGACTGCTGTCGATGGGAACCGACATCGGCGCGCTGGGCCGGCGCGCGGCCTGGCAGGTGCACCGCATCCTGGGCGGCGCGAAGCCCGGCGACCTGCCGGTCGAACGGCCATCGACCTTCAAGCTCACGCTGAACCTGAAGACGGCCGGGGCGCTGGGCTTGGAGGTGCCGCAGTCGCTGCTGCTGCGTGCCGACGAGGTGATTCGATGATCGACCGCAAGACCTTCATCGCCGGCTTGGCGGCGGGGCTTCTGCTCGCCCGCGGGCTGAAGGCATAACCGGCCGGCAAGCCCGTCAGGATCGGCGAGTTGATGTCGACCCCCGAACTCTTGCCGATCGACGTGGCGCGATTGGACATCCTGCGTGCTGCGCTTCGCGAACTGGGCTGGGTGGATGGCAAGAGCCTCGTCATCGAAGCTCGCCATGCCGGCATGAACCCGCAGCGCCACCGCGACTTGGCGGGCGAGCTGCGTGCGCTGCCGGTGGCGCTGATCATTGCCAATGGCACGACCAGCGTTCGCGCGGCGCGCGTGGCGCCCCGGGGCCAGCCGATCGTCATGGTGAATGCCGGCGACCCGGTTGGCGCCGGCTTCGTCGCCAGCCTGGCACGCCCGGGCGGGGACCTCACTGGCACGTCGTCGGCCGGTGAAGAGATTCTTGCCGACCAGCTGGAACTGCTGTCGGCCGCTGCGCCGCAGGTCAAGCGCGTGGGTGTACTGATGAACAGCGCCAACCCGGCGAACGGCTTCTTCTTCGACGCACTGGCTGCACGCGCGAAGAGCCTGGGCCTTCAAGTCGAGCGCATCGACGTCAGGTCGGGAGACGATCTCGACGGAGCCATCGCGCGTGCCAAGGGCGGTGCCCTGCTGGTCCTGGGCGATCCGATCTTCGGCCATTACCGCGAGCGCATCGTCGCGTTGGCGTTGCGCGAGCAGCTGCCTTCGGTGTACGGCAGCCGCCTCTTCGTGGCGGCCGGCGGGCTGATGTCTTACCTGTCGGCCGACGCCTGGCATTGGCGCAGTGCTGCCAGTTTCATCGACATGATCCTCAGGCGTGCCAAGCCCGCCGACTTGCCGGTGCAGCAACCCGCCCAGTTCGAATTGGCGATCAATCTGAAGACCGCCAAGCTGCTGGGGCTGACGCTGCCGCAGTCGCTGCTGCTGCGGGCGGACGAGGTGATCCAGTGAGTGCCTATTCGGGTCCAGCCCATCGTGCCGGCTGATCACGCGGGGCGGCGGTTGAAGTCGGGCTCGCGGCTCCATGCTCACCGTCGTGCTGCTGCTCATGCTGCCGGTGCTGCTGTGCTTGTCGGCGTTGCGGCTTCTTCAGCTGCCACGCGACCTGCGGGCACACCGGGCAAGAATCAACCCACGCCGCCCGCTGTTGAGCACGCTCGCATTTGGCGTTGTCTACGTCGCGTTGACGGCGTACACGGTCCTGGTTCTGCTTGCCGTGGCGCGCGCATTCTGGACGCCATCCGAGGCAATCCACGATCTGTGGGCGGCCGCCACCGTCGGGGCAGGCTAACCGTTGGTGTACCTCGCCTTCGAGTGGGTGCTCTACCACACCGTGAAACCGGTGGCTCGGCCATGAGTCACGGCGGCGAAGCGCCGGCGGCAACTGTCAACGTGCCGGTGCCCAGTCTCGAGACTGCGGAGCCCGTCGGCATGTATATCCTTGCCGAATGAAGCGCCCATCGCGCCGTCGCGTCGCACTGGCCCTTGGGGCATTGCTGCCCTGGCCGGTCTTTGGACAATCAGCGACCGGGACGCGACGCATCGGCCTGCTCACTTCTGCGCTGCGCCCGGCGAAAGGTGAGTCAACCGGGGTCAGCGGAGTCTTGGCATGGCGCGTGCGCGCTGGCGAGGTGATCGAATGAAGCGGCGAACCGTCATCGGTGCGGCTGGACTCTGGCCCATGATGCCGCCGGCCGGCGCGCAGCCCGCTCGCCGGCCGGCACGCATCGGCATTCTTGGCATCACGTCATCCCGCGCCGACATGCTGGGTGCACAGCCGCGTTCGCCCTTTGCCAGTGCGCTGATGCAGGGCCTGCGTGAACTCGGCTATGTCCATGGCGAGGATTTCGTGTTCGAACCGCGCTCCAGCGAGGGCAAGTCCGATCGACTGCCCGCGCTGGCGGTCGAGCTGGTGGCGCTGCCGGTGGATCTGATCGTCGCCGCCGGGCCGGCCCTGCCGGCGCTGAAGCAGGCCACTACGACGATCCCGATCGTCATGACCGGGTCCGCCGATCCGGTGGGGCAGGGTTTCGTCCAGAGCCTGGCGCGGCCGGGCGGCAACATCACTGGCTTGAGCCTGCAGTCGGTAGACACCACCGGCAAGCGGTTCGAACTGCTGGGCGAAGTGGTCCGCCCGATGACTCTGGTGGCGGTGCTGTGGGATCGCTACAGCCTGCTCAACTGGCAGGAAGCCCAAGCAGCGGCCCGCCAACGGGGCTGGAAGTTGATGTCGCTGGAAATCCGCGACCCGGGCGAGATCGATGCGGCGCTGGCCCGGGCTAGCGATGCACGCGCCAGTGCGCTGGTCGTCTTCAACAGTGCGCCGTTCGACCGCCAGGCCGGGCCGATCGCGGCTGCGGCGGCAAGACGCAGGCTGCCGGCCATGTACGGCTTGCGCATCTACGTCGAAGCCGGTGGACTGATGGCCTATGGCGCCGATCTGCTCGACAATTGGCGGCGTGCGGCGGTCTTCGTCGACAAGATCCTCAAGGGCGCACGGCCCGCCGACCTGCCGGTGGAGCAACCGATCAAATTCAATTGGGTGATCAACCTGAAGGCGGCCAAAGCCCTGGACCTGGCGATCCCGCAGACCGTGCTGTTGCGCGCCGACGAGGTGATCGCGTGAGCGCGGTCGACCCGGCCGCTGCTGTACCGGCCGCGGCAGCGCAGGATGCCCAGCCGCACGCAGTTGCACCGGCTGCGCACGACGCGCACCGCGGCAAGCTGTTCCACAAGTACCTGCTGCTGATCCTGTCGTTGGTCAGTGCCGGGCTGCTGGTGTCGGGCGGCATCAGCCTGTACTTCAACTACCGCGAGACCAGCAACGCGCTGGCCAGCCTGCAGCAGGAGAAAGCCGTCGGCGCGGCGGCGCGCATCGAGCAGTACCTGCGCCAGCTGACGCAGCAGCTGCAGTACGCGGCGCTGCCGCAGCTGGACGCCGGCGACGTAGAGCTGCGCCGCATCGAATTCCTGAAGCTGCTGCGCCAGGCACCCGAGGTCACCGACATCGCGCTGATCGACGCCAACGGGCGCGAGGTGGTGGCCGAATCGCGTCTGGGCATGAGTGTGGTCGGCTCGGGCCGCGACCGCTCGGCCGAGCCGGCCTTCACCGAGCCGCGGCGCGGCCAGCCTTGGTATGGGCCGGTGTACTTCCGCAAGGAGACCGAACCCTACATGACCGTGGCCATCCGCTCGGGCGGCGAGAAATCGGCCGTGACGGTGGCCGAGCTGAACCTGAAGTTCATCTGGGACGTGGTCTCGCGCATCAAGATCGGCGACAAGGGCAAGGCCTACGTGGTCGACCGCAACGGCTACCTGGTGGCCGACCCCGATATCGGGCTGGTGTTGCGCAAGACCAACCTGGCGGGGTTGGCGCACGTGCAGGCGGCGTCGGCGCCCAGCGGCAGCGGCGAGCCGGCCATGCTGTCGCGCGACCTGGCCGGCACGCGCGTGCTGGCGGCGGTGGCACCGATCGAGCCGCTGGACTGGAAGGTCTTCGTCGAGCAGCCGGTGTCGGAGGTGTTTGCCCGGCTGAACGCGTCGATCCTGTGGATCGGCGCGCTGCTGCTGGCCGGGCTGGCGGCCTCGGCGCTGGCGGCGGGTGCGCTGGCTCGCAGTATGGTGCGGCCGATCCGCACGCTGGATGAGGGCGCGCGGCGCATCGGCGCCGGCGACCTGGATCAGCAGATCTTGATCAAGACCGGCGACGAACTGGAAGGCCTTGCCGACCAATTCAACCGCATGAGCGGTCAGCTGCGCGAGTCCTACGCGGGGCTGGAGCGCAAGGTGGACGAGCGCACGGCCGAACTGAGCGAGGCGCTGGAACAGCAAACGGCCACTGGCGAGATCCTGCGCGTGATCAGCGCTTCGATCACCGACACGCAACCGGTTTTCGACGTCATTGTCCGCAGCTGCCAACGGCTGCTGGGTGGCAGGGCCGTGGCGCTGACATTGCCCAAAGGGGCGATGCTCGAAAGCGTGGCCTTTGCTAGCGATGACCAGGCGCACCGCAGCGGTGGTTTCCTCAAACCCTGGCCCCTCGACGCAGCCAGTGCAGCCGGGGCCTGCATCCTCGAGTCGACAGTGATCGCCGTGCCGGACACGATCGAAGGCGCAAAGCGCTTTGCGCGCATGCGCGACCTGGCACTCGCGCTCGGCTACCGTTCCGCCCTGTTCGTGCCGCTGCTGCGCGAAGGCAAGGCCCTCGGCTGCCTGGGCATACTGCGCGCGAGCCCGGGCGAGTTCGATGCCAAGGAAGTGGCGCTGGCGCAGACCTTCGCCGACCAGGCAGTGATCGCGATCGAGAACGTACGCTTGTTCAACGAGACGAAGGAGGCTCTGGAGAAGCAGACCGCCACTGCCGAAATCCTGCGCGTGATTTCGAGTTCGCCGACCAGCACACTACCGGTATTCGAAGCGATCGCCGAGCGTGCGATGAGGCTGTGCACTGGCGACTACGGCTACCTCTTCACCTTCGACGGGGAGTGGATCCGCCTGGGCGTCGCCGCGGGCGTCTCGCAGGCGGGCAAGGACGCGATCGCCGCGCATTTCCCGGCACGTCCGGGCAGCGATTCATTGACCGCGCGCACCATCACCTCGGGCGAGGTCATGAGCGTTGCCGACGTGCTCGCCGAACCGGCCTACCCGCTGGCCGCGGCCGCGACGGCCGCCAACTTCCGCTCGGTCCTGGGCGTGCCGATGAAGCGCCGCGGCCAGGTGGTCGGCGCGATCATGGTCGCCCGGGTGATGGTTGGCGAGTTCGGCGAGCACGAGGTCGACCTGCTGAAGACCTTCGCCGACCAGGCGGTGATCGCCATCGAGAACGTGCGCCTGTTCAACGAGACGAAGGAAGCGCTGGAGCAACAGACGGCGACCGCGGAAGTGCTGCAGGTGATCAGCAGTTCGGTCGCAGACACCGAGCCGGTGTTCGAACGCATCCTGGCGAGTACCGAGCGCTTGTTCGACTGTCGACGCACGGCGATCTTTCTTGCGCCGGGTGATGGCAAGTTGCATCTGGCGGCGATGCATGGAGTGCCGGGCACGAACGCCACCACGCGCTACCCAAGGCCCTTCGAGCAGACCGCGGGGCCGATGGTCATTGCCGAACGCCGGCAGGTTTACCTTCCCGACGTGGTGAATGGCCCGAGCGTGCCGCCCAGCCTGCGCCTGGCAGGGCAGCAGGCTGGCAACTTTTCGATCCTGATGACGCCGATGATCTGGGAAGGGCAGGGCGTCGGCATGATCACCGTCTCGCGCGGGCCGAACGTGGGCTTCAACGACAAGGAACTTGGCTTGCTGCGTACCTTCGCCGACCAGGCCGTGATCGCAATCCAGAATGCGCGGCTGTTCAACGAGACGAAAGAGGCGCTGGAACAGCAGACCGCCACCGCCGAGGTGCTGAAGGCCATCAGCCGCGCCACCTTCGAGCTCGACCCGGTGCTCGAGGCGCTGATCGAGAACGCGACCCGGCTGTGCAAGTCGGACCGCGGCTTTGTGTTTATCCGCGACGGCGACGAATTCCGCCCGACGGCGAGTTTTGGCGCCACGCCCGAGCAACTGGAGTTCATGGGCCATCGCCATCTGACCTCGACCAGCGGCACGCTGGTCGGGCGCGTTGCGCTGACGCGGCAAGTGGTGCAGATAGAGGACGCGCGCCACGACCCCGAATACGTCTGGGAAGACTCGCTCGAACTGCTGGGTTTTCGCACCATGCTCGGCGTGCCGATGCTGCGCGAAGGCGAACCGATCGGCGTGGTGGCGATCTGGCGTGACCAGGTGCGACCCTTCTCCGAGCGCGACCGGCAGCTGGTGGCGAGCTTTGCCGACCAGGCGGTGATCGCCATCGAGAACGTGCGCCTGTTCCGCGAGATCCAGGACAAGAGCCGGCAGTTGGAGATCGCCAACCAGCACAAGAGCGAGTTCCTCGCCAACATGAGCCACGAACTCCGCACGCCGCTGAACGCCATCATCGGCTTCTCGGAAGTGCTGCTCGAACGCATGTTCGGCGAACTCAACGAGAAGCAGGACGACTACCTGAAGGACATCTTCTCTTCGGGCAAGCACCTGCTGAGCCTGATCAACGATATCCTCGACCTGTCGAAGATCGAGGCCGGGCGCATGGAGCTGGACGTCGAGAACTTCGACGTGCCCTCGGCGCTGGGCAATGCGCTGACCTTGGTGCGCGAGCGTGCGCAGCGGCACGGCATCGCACTGGGTCTGCAGGTCGCGGCCGAGGTGGGCGAGATGCGCGCCGACGAGCGCAAGTTCAAGCAAATCCTGCTCAACCTGCTGACCAATGCGGTCAAGTTCACGCCTGACGGCGGCAAGGTGGAAGTGCGCGCGGGGCTGCGCGATGGTGTGCTCGAAGTGGCCGTCAGCGACACCGGGATCGGCATCGCGGCCGCCGATCACGCCGCCGTGTTCGAGGAGTTCAAGCAAGTCGGCCGGCACTACACCAACAAGCAAGAAGGCACCGGCCTGGGCCTGGCGCTGACCAAGCGCTTCGTCGAACTGCACGGCGGTACGCTCACGCTGGACAGCGAGCCGGGACGCGGATCGACATTCACCTTCACGCTGCCGAGCCAACCATGAAGACCATCCTGATCGTCGAGGACAACGAGAAGAACATGAAGCTGGCGCGCGACATCCTGCGCGCCAAGGGCTATGCCACGCTGGAGGCGGTGAACGGCCTGGACGGCGTGACGCTGGCGCTGCAGCACAAGCCCGACCTGGTGCTGATGGACATCCAACTGCCCGACATCAACGGCATCGAAGCCTTCGATCGCATCCGCGGCAATGCCGATACGGCCAAGGTGCCGGTGGTGGCCTTCACCGCGTCGGTCACGGTCAACGACCGCAGCCGCATCGGCGACGCCGGCTTCGACGGCTTCCTGGGCAAGCCGATCAACCTGAAGGAGTTTCTAGAAACGGTGCGCCGCGTGCTGGGCGAGGCTGCGCCATGAGCGCGCCCGGCCGTTCCGAAGCGCTCATCCCGGAGCGCGTAGCGCGGAGGGTGGTTCAGTGAGCGAACGTATCCTGGTGGTCGACGACACGCCGGCCAACGTCAAGCTGCTGGTGGACGTGCTCACGGCCAAGGGCTATGCCGTCACGTCCGCGGTGAACGGCGAGGAGGCGCTGGTGCGCATCGGCGTGCAGGCGCCCGACCTGGTGCTGCTGGACATCATGATGCCGGGGCTGTCGGGCTACGACGTCTGCCGCCGCATCCGTGCCAACCGGGCCACGGCGCTGCTGCCGGTGGTGCTGTGCACCTCGCTCGACCCGAAGCAGGAACGCATCAACGGCATCGAGGCCGGCGCCGATGACTTCATTCCCAAGCCGATCAACCAGCAGGAGCTGTTCGCGCGCGTGAAGTCGCTGCTGCGCATCAAGGCGCTGCAGGACGAGGTGAAGGCGCAGGCCGCGCAGCTGGCCGAATGGAACGTCAAGCTCGAGGACCGGGTGCGCGAGCAAGTGGCGCAGATGGAGCGTCTGTCGAAGCTGAAGAACTTCTTCTCGCCGCAGCTGGCCGAGGCCATCGTCGCCGGCGGCGCCGAAGACCCGCTGAAGAGCCATCGCCGCGAGATCACCGTCGTCTTCCTCGACCTGCGTGGATTCACCGCATTCACCGAGACCGCTGATCCGGAAGAGGTGATGGGCGTGCTGCGCGAATACCACGCGGCCATGGGCGAATTGATCGTCGCGCACGAGGGCACGCTGGAGCGCTTCACCGGCGACGGCATCATGGTCTTCTTCAACGACCCGGTGGTTGTCGACGACCCGGCCGCTCGCGCGGTGCGCATGGCGCTGCAGATGCAGCAGCGCATGGGTGCGCTGGCCGCGGGCTGGAAGAAGCGCGGCTACGACCTGAAGCTCGGCATCGGCATCGCGATGGGCTTCGCCACCATCGGCGCCATCGGCTTCGAAGGCCGCATCGACTACGGCGCCATCGGCAACGTCACCAACCTGGCGGCGCGGCTGTGCGGCGAAGCGGCCGGTGGCGAAATCCTGCTGGCGCCGCGCGTGGTGGCGGCGCTGGACGAGGCCATCACCGTCGAGCCGGCCGGCGAGTTCGCGCTGAAGGGGCTGGCGCGGCCGATCGCGGTATCGCGCGTGGTGGCCGATTAGGACAAGAACCGGGTAAGCCGTGGGAGGGTTTTGCATGCACCGACGTGCCGTGATCCGCAGCGTGGCCTGCCTGCTGCCGGCGGCCGGTTTGCATGCCGAGGCGCAGACTTCCCAGAGCCGCGTCATGCGCGTCGGCATTCTGGGCACTACCACCGCCACCGGATTTGCCAGCCAATGGGAGGCTTTCAGGCACGGCTTGCGCGACCTGGGCTGGGTCGAAGGGCGCGATCTGGCGTTCGAGTGGCGCTTTGCCGACAACCAGCATGAGCGGCTGCCGCACCTGGCGGCCGAGCTGGTGGCCAGCCGCATCGACCTTCTCGCTACACATGGCATCCCGGGCACGCGTGCGGCCAAGGGGGCCACCAGCACGATCCCGATCCTGATGGCCAGCGTTGCCGATCCGGTTGCAGTCGGGCTGGTGGCGAGCTACGCGCGGCCAGGCGGCAACGTGACCGGCATCGCCTTCCTGGCGCAGGAGATGGCGGCCAAGCGCGTGCAACTGCTGAAGGAGGCCCTGCCGAGCCTGGACCGCGCCGCGGTGCTCAGCAATCCGCGCAACGCCGCGTTCAGCAACGCGATGTTCGAGGCGATGTCCGCCGCGGCTGCCGCCCTGCAGCGTCAATTGCAGCGCTTCGATGCCCCCGAGCCGGGCGCGTACGAAGCAGTGTTCGCCCAGATGGCCGCGCGCCGCATGGAGGCAGTCGCGGTCACCGAGGAGGCCACGTTGATCGCCAACGCACCGGCGCTGGCGGTACTGGCACGCCAGACCAAGCTGCCTAGCGTAGGCAACATCGAGTTCGCCCAGGCCGGCGGGCTTCTCGGCAACGGCGCCAACCGGGAGGCGATCTTCCGCCGTGCGGCCGTGTTGGCCGACAAGTTGCTGCGCGGGGCGAAGCCGGTCGACATGCCGGTCGAGCAGCCCACGCAATTCGAGCTGTTGATCAACGGCAGGACGGCGGCCGCGCTGTCGCTGGCGATGCCCGCCACGATGCGGTTGCGGGCGGACAAGGTCATCGAGTAGTGCAGGGGTCGGCATGAAGCAGAACCAAGAATTGCGCCGTCGCCTGCTCGGCGTAGCGGCTGCGAGCCTGGCCTTCGGCGTGCGCTGCGCCGCGGCGCAAGGCGCCACGCAGCGCACGGCGCGAGTGGCCTGGATTGGTGGCGCCGCCGGCGCGCTGCCGACGCCGGCCTACCTGGAGGCCTTGCGCGACGGGCTGCGCGAGCGCGGCTGGGTCGAAGGCCGCAACCTCGTGATCGACGTGCGCTGGGGCGAGCGCGACCAGGCCGCTGCGCTGACGCAGGAACTGCTGCGCGGCAGCCCGGACGTGATCGTCGCTCAGGGTGTGATGGTGCTGGGTGCGGTGCGCGTCAGCGGCACCGTGCCGGTGGTCTTCGGCTTCAGCGGCGACCCGATCGAGGCGGGGCTGGTGTCCAGCTTCGCGCGCCCCGGCGGCACGGCGACCGGCATCGCGATGCAGAGCCTGGAACTGGTGGGCAAGCGGCTGGAATACCTGAAGGAACTGGTGCCACGCCTTCAGCGCATCGGCATCCTGGCCAACCCGGCCCATCCCGGCGAGCAGTTGGAGTTGCAGGCGTCGCAGCAGGCGGCGCAGCGCCTGGGCATGACGGTCCACTACCGACAGGTGATGGGCGCGGCCGATTTCGACAAAGCCTTCGAGGCCCTGGCCCGCGAGCGCGTCGAGGCGCTGGTCGTCTTTCCCGACGGGCTGGCGATGAGCCGCGCGGCGCAGATCGCCGAATTTGCCCGCCGCCAGCGCATCGGTGCCGTGTCGGGCTGGGCCGAGTTTGCCGAAGCCGGCAACCTGATGACCTACGGTCCGAACCTGCGGGTCACCTGGCGCCAGGCGGCCACGGTGGTCGACCGTGTCCTGCGCGGTGCCAAACCGGCCGACCTGCCCGTGGAGCAGCCGCTGCGCTACGAACTGGTGCTGAACATGAAGACCGTGCGCGAACTCGGCCTGCAGGTGCCGCAGCGGCTGCTGCTGACTGCAGAACGGCTGATCGAGTAGCGGCGCGTGGTCGCACGTGGTGCGTGCACATTCACGCCGCCTGCGCCGCCGCCTTGTGCCGCTGCACGTCGCTGAGAAGCCGCGCCACCACCAGTCGCATGAAATAGAAGCCCAGCTTCGGGTTCTGGTAGTACAGCTGGTAGATCTGCTCGTCAGTCATGGTGTACAGCTCGCAGTCGGTCTCGCACACGACCGTCAGCGTGCGCTTCTTGTCCGGCGAGAACAGTGCGATCTCACCGATCAGGCTGTCCGGGCCGATGGTTGCGCCCACGCCTTCCAGTCGCAGCCGGCCGCTGCCGACGTAGTAGATCTCGTCGGCTTCGTCGCCCTCGCGGAACAGCACATGCCCGGCATGGTGCTTGTGCATGTGCATGTGCGGCAGCAGCCACTCGGACACTGGCGATTTCTCGGTCACCTGCTCGATCTCCTTGGTCAGCCGCAGGATCTCGATCAACCGCCTGGCGTTCACCGGCAGCAGGATCGTGTTGAGCAGGAACTCCGGCAGCACGGCCAACTTGGCCCAGTCGAAGTCGAGGTGAAAGACTGCGTAGATGATGAACAGGATATTGCTGCACAGCGACAACGCACGAAGCGGCACCATGCGTCGCATGTAGTGGCTGGCCAGGTAGAAGACGCCGCCGATCAGGCCGATGACGGTGATGAGGTCGAAATGCATCGATCGGTGTCCTTGCTGCCGGTTTGGGGTGGGCATCGCGCGGCGCAGCAGCGTGCGGCGGTGCACGATTGTGTTGCATTTCCCGGGCCAGGCCCGGGGCCGCGAGCGTTCCCTCGGCCGCTGGCAGGCGGCCGGATTTTCGCTAGCATAGAGTGATGAACATCAAATTCAAACTGGCCCTGGCGCTCGCAGCCGCCGCCTTCCATGCCGCACCGGTCATGGCGCAGTCACCCGCCAAGCTGGTGCCGGTGCAAAGCGAGGTCACTTTCGTCACCAAACAGATGGGCGTGCCGGTGGACGGCAAGTTCAAGAAGTTCGACGCGCAGATCAGCCTCGACCCGAAGAAGCCCGAGTCCGGCAGCGTGGCCTTCAGCATCGACACCGGCAGCGCCACCTTGGGCGTGCCCGAAAGCGATGCCGAGATGCCCAAGGCCATCTGGTTCAACGTCGCCAAGTTCCCGCAGGCCAGCTTCAAGTCCACGGCGATCAAGGGCCTGGGCAACGGCAAGTTCGAAGTCGCCGGCAAACTGGACATCAAGGGCAATGCCCGCGACGTGGTGGTGCCGGTGCAGATCACCCAGTCGGGCGGCAATTCCACCGCCACCGGCAGCTTCCTCATCAAGCGGCTGGATTTCAAGATCGGCGAGGCCGAATGGGCCGACACCACGGTGGTGGCCAATGACGTGACGGTGAAGTTCAAGCTGGCCCTGACCGGGCTGGGGCCGCTGTGAAGGCCGCCGGCAAGTGGGCGGCATGTCTGGCCGCAGGGTGTTTGTGGACTGCGGCCGCACAGGCCCAGGCCCCCAACTACGCCATCGATCCGCTGCACACCTTCGTCAACTACGAGAACGGCCACTACGGCACCACCACCAACCGTGGCCGCTTCAGCATGAAGGACGGCACGCTGTTCTTCGACCGTGCCAACCAGCAGGGCAAGGTCGAGATCGTCATCGACATCTCGTCGGTCAACACCGGCGTGGATTTCCTGAACCGGCAGATTCAGGGCAAGGACTTCTTCAATGTCGCCGACTTTCCGACCGGCACTTTCGTGTCGGACAAGTTCGTCTTCGACGGCGACAAGGTCACCGAGGTGCACGGCCAGCTGACGCTGAAGGGCCAGACGCACCCGGTGGTGCTGAAGGCCGCCAAGTTCAACTGCTACGTCGCCCCGCTGCTGAAGCGGGAGGTCTGCGGCGGCGACTTCGAGACCACCATCCAGCGCAGCCAGTGGGGTGTGATGTGGGGGCTGCAAGTCGGCTTCGAGGACAACGTCAAGCTGATCATCCAGATCGAGGCGATCAAGCTGCAGTAGGCGGCGGCTACAGCAGGCCCTCGGGGGCGATCACCGACAGCACCTCCAGCATGAAGCGCGACCAGGCGTCCGTTTCGGGCTCGTCGACCACCAGCTCCTGTCCGCCCGGCGCGCTCGTCGTCCAGACCAGATCCTTGCCGTTCTCCGCCAGTGACACCTTGTAGGCGCCCTGCTGGCGGATCACCTCCACCAGCTTCAGCACCTGCTGCGCGATCTGCGGGCTCTGGATGAACAGGCCCATCTCGGTGTTGTGCTGGTCGGAG
Organism: uncultured Pseudomonadota bacterium; assembly: GCA_963758955.1. Lineage (GTDB taxonomy): Bacteria > Pseudomonadota > Gammaproteobacteria > Burkholderiales > Burkholderiaceae_C > Rubrivivax. Next base: position 690,772 of record CAVWXO010000021.1, on the reverse strand, counting down.
CGCGGGTCGAAGTTCATCGAGCCGATGAAGACGCGCTCCTTGTCGACCACCGCGCTCTTGGCATGCAGCCGGCCGATCGAGGTGGAAAAGCGGCCGAGCCGCAGGCTGCGACTGACCTTCTGCGGGCTCAGTTCGTACAGGTTCACGCCCAGCTTGAGCATCTCCGGCCGGTAGCGCCGGTAGCCGGTGTGCACCACCGGCTCGTCCGTGGCGGCCAGCGAGTTGGTGACCAGGGTGTACTTGACGCCGTAGCGCTGCACCGAGTTGCGGAAGGTCTCCAGGCCGGCCTCGCCCGGGATCAGGTACGGACTGGTGATGACCACTTCCTTGCGCGCCCGGCGCATCATCTCGACGACGTTGTAGCGCACGCTGTCCACGTCGTCGATCGGTGCGACGCCGTAGGTGGACACTCGGCCGATCACCTTGTCCGGCGCATCGGCATAGGCCTGCGCATCGGCCCAGATCAGTCCGACCTTGCCGGCATTCAGCTCGGCGACGATCGGGCCGTAGCCCAGTACGTCGTTCGGCGGCGGCGCCTCGGGCTCCGGGGTGCCGCCGCTGCTGCCGATCACCTCGACGATCTCGCCACCCCCGGCCTCGTCGGACAACTTGGTCACGCGGGTGATCGGCACGGCCTCGGCCGAGGTCATGCGCTCGAAATCAGTGCGCAGCTGCTCGTCCGACATCTCCGGCTTGACGATGGCGCGGATCGGCAGCACCCGGTCGCTGTTCCAGTACTGGTCGAACAACTGGCCCAGGCGCGGCAGGATCGCGCCGATGACGAAGGTGTCCAGGTCGACGAAGTTGGCCCCAGCGCTGGCCATGAAGTATTCGTCGGCGATGTTGCGGCCGCCGGCCACGGCCATCACCCCGTCGGCGATGAACAGCTTGTTGTGCATGCGCCGGTGCACGCGGTCGAACTCCTTGGCATTGACGACGAAGCGGGTCAGGAAATTCTTGCGCCCGGCCGGGAAGGGGTTGAACAACCGCACCTCCACGTTGGGGTAGGCATCCAGGCCGAGGAGCAGCGGGTCCTGCCCCGAGGTGTACAGGTCGTCGATGATCAGGCGCACGCGCACGCCGCGCTCCGAGGCGTCACGCAGCGTGCGCAACAGGTAGCGTCCGGTGCGGTCGTCGTGGATCTGGTAGTACTGCACGTCCAGCGTACGCTGCGCACGCCGCGCCAGTTCGATGCGTGCCTGCAGCGCAAACTGCCCGGTGGGCATCAGGCGGAAGCCGCTTTGCTCGGGGTCGGCTGTCGAGGCCTTGGCAATGCGGCCCAGCGGCGTGTCCACGGCCGGAGCCTGCGCCTTGGCTGCCTGGCGTGCCACCTGGTCCGGCAGACTCGCACAGCCAGCCAATGCCAGCGCCAGCAGCAAGCCCGCAGCGCGGCGCTCGGCCGGCCGCAATGCAAGAAGGCAGTCTGCGATGAAGGTATTGAAGCGCATGGATGCAGGCTGTGCCGGCAGCGCGCAATGCTAACGTCTGATGGAAGCCGGCGTTCAATGCCGGCCGGCGTGGGACTCAGCGGCCCTTGCTTCGGCCCAGGCGCTTGGCGTTGGCGACCGCGCGCCGGTGTACCGGGCGGATGCCCTGGCCGAGGACGTCGAGCGCCGCGTGCTGCCAGTCGGCCGCGGCCTGGGCGAGCGGGGTGCCTTTGCCACTGCCGCGCAGCGCGGCGCCCGGCCACCAACTTCGCATCATCGATGCGGCCAGCTGCTGGTTGGACTTGAGCATCTGCAGGGTCATCGCCTGCCAGGCTTCGCCGAAGGCGGCCAGTTTCTCCGCACCCATGCGGTGGAACTCGCGCTGGTCGCGGGCACTCGGCTTGGCACCGGCCAGCGCCATGCGCCCCAGGCGGTGCGCCACCACCTGCGGCGTCGCCACCATCAGCTCCGAGGCCTGCACGCCCAGGCGCGCAGTCTTGCGCCGTGAGGCGGCGTTCATGCGGGTGGCGTCATCAGGGGCCTGCGTCGGTGCGGAAGCGTGGCGCAGGCCGTGGGTCGAAGCGGCCTCAGGCCTTCTTCACCCAGGACGCGCACCAGCCGTTGGCGGCGACCGACTTGCCCGGGAAGAGCGGGCACGGGCCTTCGGCGGCGCCGGCCTTGCCCTGGAAGAGCTGGCAGGTGCTGCACTTCTGCGCCGCATCATGCTTCGGGTACTTCTTCTGGTCGGCCTTGGTCGTGTCGGCCACGTAGCCCAGCGCGACGGCCGTGGGATCCTTCTCGTCCAGCTTGGCCTGCGCCATGGCGGAAGTGGCCAGCGCCGAGGTGCCGGCAGCCAGGGTCATCATGAAAACGCGGCGGTTCGTCAGGTTCACGTTCGAGCTCCATCGGTGGGGTTGAAATGCAGTCGGTCTCGGCACAGGCTGGCCGGCCACTGTGTGGAACAGTCTAGCCTATGGTCCTTGCAACGCCTTTGCGCCAAGTCGGTTGACAACGGAACCCGCAGCAGCAGCGATCGGTTCGCAATTTGCTTAACATGCCGCCGAACCGATGGGCACCCAGGCCAGGCGCAACGTGTCCGAACCCGGCTCAGACCCGCCCAGGCCTTGCTGGCCACCACGACACGGAGCTCCCAACATGAGTGCCAACGGCCCATCGATCCGCGCGCTGGCCTTCGACCTGGACGGCACGCTGGTCGACAGCGCGCCGGACATCGGCCATGCGCTGAACCAGGCGCTGCGCGAATCGGGCTTCGGCAGCTTCGACTTGGAGCAGGTGAGGGCGTGGATCGGCGATGGGCCGGACGTGCTGATCGAGCGTGCGCTCAAGGCCCTGGGGCAAGGCGAAGGCGTCGAATTGCGCAGGACGCTGCGCCAGGCCTTCGACCGCAGCACGCTGCACGCACCGCTGTCCCATGGTGCGGTGTTTGAAGGCATTGACGCACTGCTGCAGCAGTTGCACGGCAGCTGGCCGCTGGTGGTGGTGACCAACAAGCCCACGGCGCTGGCGCGCGCGGTACTTGATGCCGGTGCGCTGCTGCCGCGCTTTGCCGCCGTCTATGGCGCCGATTCGGCGGCGTTGCGCAAGCCGGCACCGGCCATGCTGAACCGCGCCGCGCTGGAACTCGGCGTGTCGACGCCGCAGTTGCTGATGGTCGGCGACAGTGCAGCCGACATGGGTTCGGCTGCCGCCGCGGGCTCGCCCGCCGTCTGGGCCGGCTGGGGCTATGGCGTGGCGCACAGCCTGCCGGTGCCGCCGCGTTGGCAGGTGCAGCGGCCCGCCGAACTGCTCGACATCCTGCTCGCGCAGGCCTGAGCCGCCGCGCTTAGGGGCGCACGTTGTCGATGACGATGTCAATGCCACTGCTGCGCCCGGCCAGCGGCGCCGAAATGCCTTCTAGGTCGCCGCTTTGCGGCATGGCGTTGCCGCTCTTCGACAGCCGCGCACCGACCACCACGTTGGCGAAGCCCGACAGCCTGAGTTCCGGGGCCATGGCCATGCTGTCGTCGAGCGTGAAGTCCAAGGGCAGGTCGGCGCCGCTGCGCTTCAGGATGGCCAGTGGCATGCGCGGGCCGTCCGCGGCGCGCGCAAAGATGAACAGCGTGTCGCCCGGCGCAACGCGTGCGGCCAGCGCAGGCGTCACGCTGACGCGGCCGCTGATCGACGCCACGCCCTGCACCTTGGCTGCAGCCGCCGTCGCGGCCGATGCGGCGGCGGGCGCCACAGGCAGGGCACTGCTGCCGGCGGCAGCCCGGGCCTCGGCAATGCTCTGGTCCAGGTTGCGCGTGAACTCGCCTTCAGGCGGCGCGCCGGCACGGGCCCGTGTCCAGAAGCCGACGGCGGCGGCGTAGTCCTTGCGCTCGAAGGCCGCGGTGCCGGCCAGCGCCAGGCCCTTCAGGTTGGCGGGGTTGTTCTGCAGCGCCTGCTCGATCAGGCGCAGCGGTTCGCCCTGCAGGTTGCCCCCTTGCTGCATGGCCAGCACGTCGGCCTGGTCGACCAGGATCTGTGCATCGTTCGGCATGAGTTGCAGCGCGCGCGAAAAGGCGCGGCTGGCTTCGGGGTAGCGCTGCATCACCGCATAGCTGCGCCCGAGCATGACCCAGCCCTCGGTATCGGCCACGTTGCCCGGCGGCTGTTTCTCCATGCGCTCGGCCAGCTTGGCGACCATCGCCTCCACGTCCTGCGGCGAAGGCTCGCCCTGCGCGGCCAGCGGCTGCGGCGACAGTGCCGCGGGGTTGCCGAGCAGGCCGTACAGGCCCAGCGCCAGCACCGGCACGGCCACCAGCAGCAACACCAGCGTGGCGCGCGGCGAGCCTTCGCGCACCGGCGCGGCGGCCACGCTTTCCTCGTCGAGCACGCGACGTTCGATCTCCGCGCGCGCCGCGCGGTGCTGTGCGGCATCGATGCGCCCGTCGGCCAGGTCGGCATCGGTTTGAGCCAGTTGGACCTTCAGCAACGCCAGGTTCGACTGGCTGGCGCTGGGTGCCGTGTGTGCAGGCGCTGGCTTGCGCCACAGCCTGCCGGCCACCATCCACATCGCCAGCAGCAGCAAGGCCGCTGCAATCGCCCAGAACAAGACCATGCCTAGACCTTCTCTTCGCCGAGCAGACGACGCACGTGCTCGGCCTCGTCGGCTCGCAGCGGTGCGCCGGTGGCGTTGCGCCGGCGACGGATGTTCAGCGCCAGGCCGAGCAGGGCCACGCCCAGCAGCACGAAGGGCCCGCCCCAGAGCAGCCAGGTGCTGCTCTTCACCGGCGGGCGGTAGAGCACGAAGTCGCCGTAGCGCTGCACCATGAAGTCGAGGATCTGCTCCTGGCTCTGGCCCTGCTGCAGCTTCTGGCGGATCTGCTTGCGCAGGTCCACTGCCAGGTCGGCATGCGATGCGGCGATGGTCTCGTTCTGGCACACCAGGCAGCGCAGCTCTTCGGCGATGCGCATCACCTGGGCCTCGAGCACCGGGTCCTCGGCCAGCGGCCGCGCTTCCTGGGCCGCGGCCAGGCCCAGCCAGGCCAGCAGCAGGATGACCACCAGCCTATGCATTGAGCTTCTTCACCAGCGGCAGGATGGTGTCGCGCAGCACCTCGGGCGTGACCGGGCCGATGTGCTTGAGCCGGATGGTGCCGGTCTTGTCGATGACGAAGGTTTCGGGCACGCCATAGACGCCATAGTCGATGCCGACCAGCCCTTCGGTGTCGGACAGCGAGGCCACGTAGGGGTTGCCGTGCTTGGCCAGCCAGCCCAGCGCATCGTCGCGCTTGTCCTTGTAGTTCAGGCCGTAGATCGGCACCGCGCCGCTGCCGGCCAGTTCCACCAGCAGCGGGTGCTCGACGCGGCAGGCCACGCACCACGAGGCCCAGACGTTGAGCAGCCAGACCTTGCCTTGCAGGTCCTGCAGCGCCAGCTGCTTGTCCGGCGCATCCAGCCGAGCCAGCTTGAAGGCCGGTGCAGGCTTGTCGATCAGTGGGGACGGCACTTCGCGCGGGTTCAGGTTCAGGCCCACGGCCAGGAAACCGACCAGCACCACAAAGACGATCAGCGGCAGCAGGTAGCGCTTCATGGGCTGCCCGTCTGACCGGCGAGGGCGGGCGCAGCGTCGCCGTCGCGCGCGGCCACGTTCGCCGTGGGCACGCGGGACGGGGCGCGGTAGCGGCGGTCGAGCACGGCGAGCAGGCCGCCCAGCGCCATCAGCATGCAGCCGCCCCAGATCCAGCCGACGAAGGGCTTGTAGTACACGCGCACGCTCCAGGCATTGCCACCCAGCGGCTCGCCGAGCGACACGTACAGGTCGCGCGTGAAGCCGCGGTCGATGGCGGTTTCCGTCATCGGCATGCGGCTGACCAGGTAGTTGCGACGCTCCGGGTGCAGCGTGGCCAGTTGCCGGTCGCCACGCGACAGCTGCAGCGTGCCGCGCGCGGCAATGTAGTTCGGCCCGCGATGCTCGCGCACGCCCTCGAAGCGCACGCGCAGGCCGGCGATCTCGGTGCTCTCGCCGGGCGACATGCGCAGGTCCTTTTCGACCTGGAAGCCGCTGACCACGGTGACGCCGATGACGAAGACGGCGACGCCGAAGTGCGCCAGCAGCATGCCGTACCAGCTGCCGGGCTGTTGCGCCATCCACTCGCGCCAGCGCGCCAGCGGCTGCTCGCGCAGCTTCAGCACCAGGCTGAGCAGCGCGGTGCTGGCGATCCACACGCCCAGCAGCAGGCCGAAGCCGATCATCGGCGTCCAGCGGCCGAGCACGAAGGGCGCGATCACCGCGCTGACCAGGCTGACGGCGGCCGCCCAGCGCAGCTTGCGCGCCAGGTCGCCGACCTGCGCCGAGCGCCAGCGGGCGATCGGGCCGATGCCCATGAGGAACAGCGCCGGCGCCATCAACGGCACGAACACCGCGTCGAAGTAGGGCGGGCCGACGGAGATCTTGCCCATGCCCAGTGCGTCCAGCACCAGCGGATACAGCGTGCCCAGCAGCACTGCAGCAGCGGCCACCAGCAGCAGCACGTTGTTGGCCAGCAGCATGGACTCGCGCGACACCAGCTCGAAGGCGCCGCCAGTGCCGACCTTCGGCGCGCGCCAGGCAAACAGCAGCAGCGAACCGCCGACCACCAGCGCCAGGAAGCCCAGGATGAACAGGCCGCGCGCCGGGTCGGTGGCAAAGGCGTGCACTGAGCTGAGCACGCCCGAGCGTACGATGAAGGTACCCAGCAGCGACAACGAAAAGGCCAGGATGGCGAGCAGCGCGGTCCACATCTTGAAGCCGCCACGCTTTTCGGTGACGGCCAGCGAATGGATCAGCGCCGTGCCCACCAGCCAGGGCATGAAGGAGGCGTTTTCCACCGGGTCCCAGAACCACCAGCCGCCCCAGCCCAGCTCGTAGTAGGCCCAGAAGCTGCCGAGCGCGATGCCCAGCGTCAGGAAGCACCAGGCCACCGTGGTCCAGGGACGCGACCAGCGCGCCCAGGCGGCGTCGAGCCGGCCGGACAGCAGCGCGGCAATGGCAAAGGCGAAGGCCACGACAAAGCCGACATAGCCCATGTAGAGCATTGGCGGGTGAATCACCATGCCCGGGTCCTGCAGCAGCGGATTCAGGTCGCGGCCGTCGGGCGCCGCGGGAATCAGCCGCTCGAAGGGGTTGGAGGTGAGCAGCGTGAAGAGCAGGAAGCCGCAGCTGATCAGCCCCATCACGCCGAGCACGCGCGCCTGGGTGCGATCGTCGAGCTGCTGCGAGAACAGCGTCACCGCGAAGGTCCAGCCGCCGAGGATCAGCGCCCACAGCAGGATCGAACCTTCGTGATTGCCCCACACGGCGGTGAACTTGTAGACCAGCGGAAGCAGGCTGTTGGAATGGTTGGCCGCCAGGGCCACCGAGAAGTCGTCGTTGACGAAGGCCCAGGTCAGGCAGACGTAGGACACCAACAGGAACAGGAACTGCGCGCGTGCCGAGGGCTTGGCCAGCGCGATCCAGGTGGCATTGCCGTTGCTTGCACCCAGCAGCGGCAGCACGCTCTGGCTGAGCGCCATGGCCAGCGCCAGGATCAGCGCGAAATGGCCGATCTCGGGAATCATTTGGCGGCTCCGGTCTTTTGCGGCAACTGGCCGTGGCGCGCCTTCTCCAGCGCCTCGGCGGCTTCCGGCGGCATGTAGTTCTCGTCGTGCTTGGCCAGCACCTGCTCGGCGCGGAACACACCGTCCGGTCCCAGCTTGCCCTGGGCGACCACGCCCTTGCCCTCCTTGAACAGGTCGGGGAGCATGCCGGTGTAGGACACCGGGATGCGCTGCGCCATGTCGGTGACGACGAAGTTCACCGTCAGGCTCTGGCCGTCGCGCTTGATGCTGCCTTCCTCGACCAGGCCGCCGATGCGAAACGATCGGTCGCGCGGGGCCTCGTTGGCGGCGATCTGCGACGGACTGAAGAAGAACACCAGGTTGCTCTGGAAGGCATTGAGCACCAGCATGGCGGCCACGCCCAGTGTGGCCAGCCCGGCCACGATGGCCAGGCCGCGGCGCGTTCTAGGCTTCATGCAAAGGCCTTTCGTTCAGATCGTTGCGCTCGTCCAGGTCGTCCAGTGGCAGCTCGCGAAGCGACTTGCGTCGCTGCATGACGCCCCAGCATTCGGCGCCCAGCACCAGCGCGCACATGCCGAACGAACCCCAGACGTACAGGCCGTAGCCGCCCATGGCGAGGAATTCGCCGACGCTGCCCCAGTTCATGCCGCCCCCAGCAGCTGGCGCACCCAGCGCGTGCCGTGCTCGCGTTCGAGGATGATGACGCGGGTGCGCGCCAGTGCCACGGCGATGCTGTACATCCAGAAGGCCAGCGCCATGACCAGCATGCCCCACAGCATCGTCGTGGCCATGCTCGGCGCCTTGGCCAGGCTGACCGACGCGCCCTGGTGCAGCGTGTTCCACCACTTGACCGAGAAGTAGATGATCGGCACGTTGACCACGCCCACCAGCGCCAGCAGCGCCGCGGCACGGTCAGCGCGACGCTCGTCGTCGATGGCGGCATGCAGGGACATGAACCCTATGTACAGAAAAAGCAGAATCAGTTCCGAAGTCAGCCGCGCATCCCACACCCACCAGGTCCCCCAGGTCGGCTTGCCCCACAGCGCGCCGGTCCACAGCGCGAGGAAGGTCATCCACGCGCCGGTGGGTGCCAGCGCCACCGCCAGCATCGACGCCAGCCGGGTGTTGAACATCAGCCCCACCGCGGCCCAGAAGGCCATGGCCAGGTAGATCACCATCGACATCCAGGCCGCCGGCACGTGCACGAAGATGATGCGGTAGGCCTCGCCCTGCTGGTGGTCGGTAGGCGCCAGCAGCAGGCCGATGTACAGGCCGATCACCGTCAACAGCAGCGCCGCAGCGGCAAACCAGGGGATCGCCCTGCCGGCGAGCGGGTAGAAGCGTTGTGGGGCGGCGTAACGGGTCCAGGACATCAGCTCTCCATTCTGCCCTGCCGTCACTCCAGAGCGATGCGCAGGGCTGCTGCTGCGGCCAGCGGCGCCAGGAACAGCGCCAGCAGAAGCATCGCGCCGAGCAGCGAAAAATGCGCCGCGACACCCAGCCCGGCCATGCTGGCTTCCACCGCGCCGGCGCCGAAAATCAGCACCGGCGCGCACAGCGGCAGCACCAGCAGCGACAGCAGCACGCCGGCGCCGCGCAGGCCGACGGTCAGCGCCGCGCCGATGGCGCCGATCAGGCTGAGCAGCGGGGTGCCCAGCAGCAGCGACAGGAACAGCACGCCCGCGGCTTCCTGCCCCAAGTCGAACTGCAACGCCAGCAGCGGGCTGATCAGCACCAGCAGCAGCCCCGAGGCCAGCCAGTGCGCCGCCGTCTTGGCCAGCACCAGCAGCGCCAGCGGCGTGGGCGACAGCAACATCTGCTCCAGCGTGCCGTCGGCATGGTCGTCGGCAAACAGGCGCCCCAAAGCCAGCATCGAGGCCAGCAGCGCCGCCACCCAGACCACGCCCGGGCCCATGCGGCGCAGCAAGCCGAACTCTGGACCCACGCCGAGCGGAAACAGCGCGGCGACGATCACGAAGAAGACCAGCGCACTGCCGGTGTCGGCGCGGCGCCGCAGCGCGATGCGCAGGTCGCGCTGGAACACCGCGCGCAGCGCACCCCAGCTGCCGCTGGAATGCGCCGGCCAGGTCGTGCGTTGCGTCAGCTCGTTCATGTCACAGCGCCAAGTTGACCTGGGTCACGCTGCCGCTCAGGCCGACAGGCTGGTGGCTGGTCAGTACCACCAGGCCACCGCGCTGCAGGTGGGCTTCGATCAGTCCGAGCAGCCAGGCCGTGGCCACGGTGTCCAGCGCGTTGAAGGGCTCGTCCAGCACCCACAGCAGCGCCTGGCCCAGCGGCAGCCGCGCCAGCGCCGCGCGCCGACGCTGCCCTTGCGACAGGATGCGCGAAGGCACCTGCTCGCGGCCGCGCAGTCCGGCATCGGCCAGGGCCTGTCGGGCCGCCGCCGCGTCGGCTGCCGTGCCGCCCAGACGCAGGGCCACCTGCAGGTTCTCCAGCGGGGTCAGATCGTCCTTCAGCGCTGCCGCGTGGCCCAGGTAGATCAACTGCTGGTGGAAGGCTTCACGGGTGCGTTGGATGTTCTGGCCCCGCCACAGCACCTGGCCCTGCGCCGGCGCCAGCAGGCCGCACAGCATGCGCAGCAGGCTGGTCTTGCCGGCACCGTTGTCACCGGTCACGCGCAGCAGCTGTCCCGGCCCGAGCCGCAGGTTCAGATCGCGGAACAGGCTGCGCCGGCCGCGCACGCAGGCCAGGTTGCGCAGTTCGAGACCGACGGTGAAGTCAGGGGGGGGCGTCATGCGAGGGCGGATTTCAGGCTGCGCAATTGTCGACGCAAGCGAACCGGGGTCCGAGGCCCGGGCTTGACCCGCGTCAACGGCCACAGCGGCGGCAGGGGCAACCCTACGACCGGCCGCCGGACACAAAATGAAGCCTGCATCCGGTCCCGCGCGCCGCACCGTATGCAAGTCGGACCGTCCAGGAGCCTGAACATGAAGATCGAGAGCCTCGTCCCAAGCCTGCTGCTGGCGCTGGCCGCCGCCGGCTGCACCACCTACAAGCCGCAGGACATCCGTGCCGGCCAGTCCGAGGCGGAACTGCAGCAGCTGATGGGTCAGCCCACGGGCCGCTACCCGGGGCCGAACGGGCAATCGCGCCTCGAGTTCGCCACCGGTCCCTACGGACGCGTCACCTGGATGGTGGATGTCGATGCCCAGGGCAAGGTGCTCTTCTGGGGCCAGGTGCTGAACGAAACCGCCTTCCGCTATGTGCAGCAGAACTTCCAGGGCCAGGACAAGGACTGGCTGCGCTACACCCTGGGCCGCCCGGGCGAGGTGCGCGGCGGCGGCTGGCAGGGCGGGCAGGTCTGGTCGTGGCGCTATCCAACCACCGAATGCCTGTGGTTCCAGGTGTCCGTGCTGGACGACGGCAAGCTGCGCGATGGAGGTGCCCTCGGCATTGACCCGCGCTGTGATCCGGGCAGCTTCGGCGGCGCGGGCTGGGGCAGGTGATGGCGCCGATCACCGTCTTCGGCATCCCCAACTGCGACACGGTCAAGCGCGCCCGCACCTGGCTGGACGGGCAGGGCCTGGCCTACGTGTTTCACGACTTCAAGAAGGCCGGCGTGCCGCTGCCCGGCCTGGATGGGTGGCTGGGGGCCGTCGGCTGGGAGGTGCTGCTCAACCGCAAGGGCACCACCTGGCGCAAGCTGGACGACGCCCAACGCGCGGCCGCGCACGACGCCGCCGGCGCCCGCGCCCTGATGCTGGCGCAGCCCAGCGTCATCAAGCGCCCGGTGGTGCAGTGGGCCGACGGGCGCATCACGGTCGGCTTCGATGCGGCCGACTGGGCACGGCGCGTCAAAGACTGAGCTGGAAGAAGGCACGGGCGACGATCGCCCCGTTGATGCGCAGATCGATCTCGTGACGGCCCGGGTGGTAGCGGCGCGTGGTCACCGCTCGCATCGAATGGCGTTTGCTCAGCGTCAGCTGCTGGTGCCCAGCCAGTTGCAGCGCCCAGCCCTTGAAGACCTTGGGCGTGCGTCCGCCGTTGGCCTTGACATGGTGCACCGCATAGTCGATGAGTAGGGTCTGCGCACGGGCGGCAGCGGAGTGCAGCTGCACCGTCATCGTCAAGGACTCGCCCACGCACAGCTTCTTCGGTGTCAGCGCCAGCGTGGCCGCACCGCGCAGCGGCGCGCCCAGGCCCCAGGCCTTCAGCACCTGAGGATGGCCCTGCTTGATCAGCGTGCGGCAGGCGTGCTTGAGCAGCGCACGGCGCGGCGGTGGCGCGTCCGGCAGGTGCTCGGCCAGCCATTGCACGATCACCTGCGGGTGGTCCTTGGCAATGTCGTTCAGGTGGTTGGCGACGCTGCGCCTCACGTAGGCGCTGGGGTCGTCCTGCAGCCGGCGCAGCAGCGGCAAGGTCGGCGACGGGTCGCGGATCAGCCCCTTCAGCTGCAGGCCCCAGGGCAGGCGCGGCCGGCTGCCCTCGCTGACCAGGCGGCGCACGTGCGCGCTGTCGTCGGCGCACCAGTCGGCCAACGTGGCCCAGGCGATCTCGGGGTGGCGCTCGATGAAGGGCCGCAGCGCCCATTCGGCGGTGTGGCGCTGGGTCAGCGCATGCAGCGTACGCAGCGCGCGTTGCGGCGAATCGATGCCGCGTCGTACGACGAACTCGCCCAGCGGCCAGACCACCCAGCCGGCCAAGCCCTGTGGCCCGCTGCGCAGCGCCGACAGGTCATCGCCGTCCCCAGGCGGGGCCAATGCGACCTCGATGATGCCGGCGGCCTGCTCGAAGTCCGCCGGCAGCGTCGCCTCGAGCGCGTTGCACAGGTGCAAGGCACGCGCCTTGAATTCCAGCTCGTCCAGGCCAGGCAGCGCCAGCGCCTCGAAGCGCACGGCATCGAATCCCGGCCAGGCCCGCCGCAGGTGGCGCGAGGCTTCGCTCACCGTGCCGGCGTTGATCAGGTTCTTGAAGGCCTCGGCCATGCCTACAGCGTCACCGGCAGCGTGCGCCAGCCACGAAAGCGGATGCGCGGGTCGCGTTGCGGCGTGCCGCGCAGGCACAAGTCCGGGCAGCGCGCCAGCAACTGTCCGAAGGCGATGCGCGCCTCCAGCCGCGCCACGTTCAAGCCAGCGCAGGCATGGGCTCCATGGCCGAAGGCCAGGTGCGGATTGGGCTTGCGGCCTACATCCAGGCGGTCGGGGTCGCTGAACTGCGTCGGGTCGCGGTTGGCACTGCCGATGGCCAGCGTGATGAAGCTGCCGGCCGGCAGTTCCACCTTGCCAATGCGCAGCGGCGCGGTCGCCAGCCGGTTGTTCAGCTGCAGCGGGCTTTCGAAGCGCAGCAGTTCCTCCACCGCGGTGCCCAGCAGCGACGGATCGTCCAGCAGCCGCTGCCACTGGCTGCGCTGGGTCAGCAATGCGTGGGCACCGTTGCCGATCAGGTTGGTGGTGGTCTCATGGCCAGCGTTGAGCAGGAAGATGCAGTTGTGCAGCAGCTCGAGCTCGTTCAGCCGCTCGCCTCCCACCTCGCCCTGGATCAGCCGGGTCAACACGTCAAACTGGGCGTCGCCGGGGCGCCGCCGGCGGTCGGCCACCAGCGTGCGCAGATAGGCCTTGAAGTCCTCGACCGCGGCATTGCCGCGCGCCAGCACCGCGGCATCGGGCCGCGGCTCCAGCGCCGACAGGATGGCGAGCGACCAGTCGCGCAGCGGGCCGCGTTCGGCGGCCGGCACGTCCAGCAGGTTGCCGATCACCTCCACCGGGATGCGTGCGGCGAAATCCTCGATCAGGTCCGGCTCGGCCAGGCCCTGCAACCGGTCGATCAGGCTGTCGACCAGCGCCAGCACGCCAGGTTCCATGCGCGCAATGGCCTGCTGGTTGAGCGCACCGACCAGCAGCCGGCGCACGCGGGTGTGCAGCGGCGGGTCGTTGAACACCAGGCTGCTCGTGTGGTGCTCGAACAGCGGCGTGTCACCGAACTTCGGTGCGAATTCGCGTCGCTTGTCCGAGCTGAGGCGGGCATCGCGGTACAGCGCCAGCACATCGTCGTAGCGGGTGACCAGCCAGCTGCCAGGGCCGATGGCGTGCACCGGCGCCTGCTCGCGCAGCGCGGCATAGGTGGGGTAGGGATCGTCGACGAAGGCCGCGCCGGCGCCTGCCAGCGTGAAACCCCGTGCCAGGTCAGGTCCAGCCGCCATCGACGACGAATTCCTGTGCGGTGATCATGCGCGAGGTGTCGGCGGCCAGGAACAGCACCATGTGTGCGATGTCGGCGCCGACGATGCGCCCTGGGATGCAGTGGTTGGCGTCCATCGCCTGCTCGCCGGCTTCATCGACCCACAGCGCCAGCTGCCGCTGGGTCATCACCCAGCCCGGCACGACGCAGTTGACGCGGATGCCCTGCGACCCCAGATCCCGGGCCAAGGAGCGTGTCAGCCCGGTCATGGCCGACTTGGCGGTGACGTATACCGACAGCTGTGGTGTCTTCGTGCGCCAACTGCCCGAGCCGATGTTGACGATGGCGCCGCCGCCGTGCGCGCGCAGCGCCGGCAGCACCGCCTGGATGGCGAAGTAATGCGGCCGCAGGTTCAGCGCGATGCGTTCGTCGAAGTACTCGGGTGTGACCTCGTCGATGGCATGGCGCTGGTCGTTGGCCACGTTGTTGACGAGCACGTCCACACCGCCCAGGCGCTGCTGCAGCGCGGCAAGCGCTGCGCGCAGCGCGGCCACATCGCGCACGTCGCAGGGCTCGAAGTGCGTGTTCGGCGTGGCCGCGGCCAGTGCCTTGCCGGCCGCCACGTCCAGGTCGACGAAGCCGACCTGGCTGCCTTGCGCGGCAAAGGCGCGCACGATGTCGGCGCCGATGCCACCGGCACCGCCGGTGACGAGCACCCGCGCTTCGCGCAGGCTGTGGTACTGCACGCCGGCAAACACCGGCTCGACGTGGCGGCGCGGCTCATTCATCGCCGAAACGGCCATGCCGCCCCGCACCGGCCGCAAAGCGCGCGGCACCGGCCACGGCTTCGGCCTGCACCACCGGGAAGCCGCCCGCGCCTTCGCGGCGCAGCGCCTCGGCCATCGGCAGATCCCATTGGCCGTAGGCCGAAGCGCGGTCGGCCCGCATGCAGCGCTGCGGGAATGCGGCAATCTGCTGTGCCAGTGTCTGCGCTGCGGCCAGGGCCTGGCCGTCGTCGACCACCTGCGTGGCCAAGCCGATGAGCAGCGCCTCGTCGGCACCGACCGGCCGGCCGCTGAGAATCATGTCCAGTGCGCGGCCCATGCCGACGACGCGCGGCAGGCGCACCGTGCCGCCGTCGATCAGTGGCACGCCCCAGCGCCGGCAGAACACGCCGAAGGTGGCGCTGCGCGAGACGACGCGCAGGTCGCACATCAGTGCCAGTTCCAGCCCGCCGGCCACCGCAAAACCTTCCACTGCGGCGATCACCGGCTTGGCGAAGGCCATGCGCGTCGGCCCCATCGGCCCGGGCGCGCTGCCGGTGGGCTCGATCGGGTTGCGTCGCTCGGGATCGCCCAGCGCCTGCAGGTCGGCCCCGGCGCAGAAGTGGCCGCCAGCGCCAGTGAACACCGCCACGCGTGCGGCGTCGTTGGCTTCGAAGGCCTCAAAGGCGGCGCGCAGGGCTCGCGCGGCGGGCCCATCGACGGCGTTGCGGCGTTCGGGTCGGTCGAGGGTGATGGTCAGCACCGGGCCTTGCTGCTCGGTGCGCACGCTAGGGCGAGTGTTCATGCGCTGTCTCTTCTGGAATTTGCCCGCCGCGCATTCTGCGCCCACGAAAAAGGCCCGGGCGTCGCCGCCCGGGCCTCGGGGCATTCGCCCTGCAGTTCAGGCTGCGCGTGTACGACTGCTCCAAGCCAGCGCGGCCAGGCCCACGGCCAGCAGCAGGTAGGTCCCGGGCTCCGGCACGTTGACTGCCCGCACTGCAAAGTCCGCGATCGAGGCGTACGTGCGCGATGTGGGATGGAAGCTGTCCCAGTAGAAGTACGTTCTGGGATCCGCGCACATGTTTCCAGTCGTCGTGTTCAAGCAGGCGTCCGTGGTGTTGGCGTAGCCTGCTAGCAGTGCCGGGTCCTTGCCCAGACCGTACAAATCGAGGAAACCGATCGACGCGTCCTGAAATGCAAGATTGTCGAGGGCATCCGCGAGCGCGAGGTTCCATTCCACTGTTCGCGCCGAGGCCAGCGCCGCGACTTGCGCACCACGGCCCTGGAACTCCGGCGTGGCGCCGATGTCAGGCACGTTTGCCACCAGGAACTGCCGCCCACCTGCCTTGTAGAGGTTCGTCAGCGAGTTGATGATGCTGTCAATGCCCGGCACCACATTCGGTGTCAGGAGGTTGTTGGCAACATCGTTGCCACCGATCATTACCGAGTAAAGCGCAGTGTCGCTTGCTTCGTTACCGCCAAGGTACAGGCCGACCTGTTGGTCGAGCCAGGGCGTGGCACCGACAGCCGGGTTGACGCCCGTGCGGGCGCCGCCCCAGGCATAGTTGTTGCCACCCACAACCGAAGGGGTTGCCAACAGGCCGAACTTCGCGGCGAACACAGAGGGCCAGGACGGGCCTAGATAATCGGACCATTGGCCACCCGTGCGATCCGGAGGCGCGCCGCTGGTGCCCTGGTAGTAGGGTGCCGGCGGGAATCCGCCCGTCGCATACCATATGTTGCCAGTGTCCGAGAGACTGTCGCCGAAGAAGACGATGTCGCTGTACGCGGCATGAACCTGCAGCGGGGCGATCGAGGCCGCCGCGACCGCAGTCGCGGCAAGAAATCGCTTGAGCGATGACAAAGACATGAAGGCTCCTGGCTTTGGGGTGGTGGTTTTGATCGAAATCAAAACTTAACACCGGTCGCGGCGAGGGTGCTACCGGGTTGCTCCCGGTGTCTCATCCCCCGATTCGCGGGGGGTCGACCTGCAGCGCGCTACTGGGGCGCGCTAGCGCGCTGCAGCGCGCGGCCCATCATCTCGTGCAGCTTGTTCATGGCCTTCAGCGGCCTCACCATCACCTTGAAGTGATCGATGCGCCCGTCGGCATTCCAGTGGATCATGTCGATGCCATTGACGGTGATGCCGTCGACCACGCACTCGAACTCCAGCACCGCCGACTCCGGAGCGAACCACTGGTTCAGGTAGTGGAAGCTATCGTTGTTCAGCACCTGCATGGCCGCATGCAGGTAGGCCATGGTGATCGGGCGGCCGGCCTGCGGTGTGTGCACCACCGGCGAGACGAAGACCACGTCCTCGTCCAGCAGCTCCTTCAGCGCCGCGGCATCGCGGCTCTTCACGACCTGGTGCCATTGTTCGACGGGGCGGGGCATCACGATGGGCGACTCCGTTGGAGAGGTACGCTTCATCGTAGCATCGGCCCAGCCACGCGCAGGAGCCCATGCATGAGCAGCGACGAGACGGTCGAACAGATGAACGCCAACCCGCCCGCGGTCATCCGTTCGCTCAAGGGTCGGGTGGCGGCCTACGCCGCCGAGAGGCGCGAGCTGCGCATGGAGTTCCATATCGGCCACGAGTTCTGCCACACGGTAGACATCGTTCAGGGCGGCTTCATCACCGCCATGCTCGACGCATCGATGGCGCACGTGGTGATCGCCGCCGAAGGCGCCAAGGTGCGTGTCTCGTCGATCGACATCAATGTCAGCTTCCTGCGCCCGGCACGCGCCGGCGCCTTTGCGGCCGTCGGCAGCATCGTCAAGTCGGGCCGCACCGTGGCCTTCCTGAAGGCCGAGCTGTACACAGACAAGGGCGAGCTGGTAGCCACGGCCACTTCCTCGGCGCACCTGACGCGCGAGCACAAGCAGCCCGGCTGATTTGACCGGCATCAACACGCCGGGCGGGTCGCTCGGCTAAGGTGGGCCCATTGCCATTGCCATTGCAGTGGCTTCGCTTCGGCTTTGCCGCTCGCGCCATGAACTCCCCAGCCGGCCCCGACCTTATTGCCCTCGACCTGATGCAACGGGCGATGGACGGTGGCCTGCGCCCGTTGCAACTGGGTATGCACACCTTGTTGCCCGTGGTGCAGGGCGGCATGGGCGTGGGGGTGTCGGCGCACCGGTTGGCGGGCAGCGTGGCCGCGCTCGGCGCGGTGGGCACGATCTCGTCGGTGGATCTGCGCCGTCACCATCCCGACCTGATGGAGCTCACGCACGAGCTGCTGCCGGGCGAAGCGGCCACCCAGGCCGCCAAGCGGGCTATCAACGCCGCCAACCTGGAGGCGCTGGAGCGCGAGATCCGTGCGGCGCGCACGCTGTCCGGCGGGCGCGGGCTGCTGGCCGTCAACGTGATGCGTGCCGTGGCCGAGTACGCGCCTTCGGTCACTCGCGCGCTGGAGTGCGGCATCGACGCCGTGGTCGTCGGCGCCGGGCTGCCGCTGGACCTGCCGGACCTGACGCAGGACCATCCGCGCGCGTTGCTGGTGCCGATCCTGTCGGATGCGCGTGGCGTGCAGCTGCTGGTGCGCAAATGGGAGCGCAAGAAGCGCCTGCCCGATGCCATCGTCATCGAACACCCGCGGTTGGCCGGCGGCCATCTGGGTGCGGCGCGTATCGCTGACCTGGGCGACCCGCGCTTCGATTTCGAGAACGTCATTCCGCAGTCGCTGGCCTTCCTGCGCAGCGCCGGCATCGAAAAGCACATTCCATTGATCGCTGCCGGCGGCATCCGCAGTCATGCCGATATCCAGCGGCTGCAGGCCCTGGGCGCGGCCGCGGTACAACTGGGCACGCCCTTCGCCGTCACGCTGGAAAGTGATGCCCATGCCGAGTTCAAGCGCGTGCTGGCACAGGCGCGCGACGAGGACATGGTCGAGTTCACCAGCGTCGCCGGCTTGCCGGCCCGCGCCGTGGCCACCCCCTGGCTGAAGAACTACCTGAAGGCCGAGCCGCGGCTGCAGAGCGTGGTGCACATCAAGCCGCGCTGCACCGTGGCCTTCGATTGCCTGGCGCAATGCGGGCTGCGCGACGGCCTGGCCGGCTGGGGCCAATTCTGCATCGACACCCAACTCGCCGCCGCGTTGCGCGGCGACGTCAAGAAGGGCCTGTTCTTTCGCGGCGCCGGGTCGCTGCCCTTCGGCGAGCAGATCCGCGGCGTGCGCGAGCTGATGCAGTGCCTGTTGACCGGCGCCACGGCGGCGCCGGCTTGAACGGCGGCTACTGGCGAGTTTTCATCGGGCAGGTGTTGAGGCCCAGCAGCGTGTAGGCCGGGCACCAGCCGATCAGCCCGGTGATGATCGGCACCACGCCGATCCAGCCCCACATGCCGATGGTGCCGGTCAGCGTCAACGCAATCAGCACCAAACCTGCCAGCACGCGCAGCGCGCGGTCGATGGTTCCTTCGTTGGTCTTCATGTCCTGCTCCTGTGGCCGCGTCAATGCGCGCGGCATGCAGGCAGTCTGGGGCGGCGGCGACTGCAGGTCTGTGACCTGGGTCACCCAGCTCGGGCCTCCCCGGCCGACAAGGCGCGCAGCGCTGCGGCGTCGCGCAGTTCGATGCGCTCGCGCCCCAGGCTCACCCAGCCCGCCCGCTCGAAGCGTTTGAGAAGCCGGGTCACGATTTCGCGCACCGTGCCCAGCTCGTCGGCCAACGCCTGGTGCGTGGTCATCACCGTGGAGCCGTGGCCGAGCAGCGCCGCGGCCAGGCGCTGGTCCAGGCGCTGGAAGGCCACTGCCTCGGCCAGGCTCATCAGGTCGGCCAGTCGGTCGGCAAAGACACCGAAGACGAAGCGGCGGAAGGGCGCGTGGGCCACCCAGTGTTCGAAGCCTGCCGGCGACAGCAGCAGCAGCCGCGTCGGCGAGACGGCCACGCCGTGCGCGGCCAGTGGCGCGTTGCCGAACAGGCCGCAGGCCGAGACCACGCACAGCTCGCCGGGGCCGACGCGGTACAGCTCCAGCGAGCGGCCCTGCGCCGTGCCTCGGGCCACGCGCACCTCGCCGTCCAGCACCAGCGGGAACCCCTGGCAAGGCGCATGCTCCTCGAACAGCTGCGTGCCGGCCGGCACCGACAGCGCCTTCAGGTGCTGCGGCCAAGCCAGCGCGCGCAACCCGTCCGGCATCCCGGCCAGCGACGGATAGGCCTCGACCAGCCCCACGGGCCAGGCCGCTGCGTCGTCCAGCTCGGGCATCAGACCACTCGCCGCGCACGCAGCGCGGCCACGGCGGCCGCGTCGTAGCCCAGCTCGGCCAGGATCTCCTCGGTGTGCTCGCCCAGTGCCGGCGCGCTGCGTGCGAACACCGCCGGGTCGGCCGACATGTCCACCGGGTGCGGCGCGATCGGCGCATGCTGCGCACTGCCGGTCACCGGCCGTTGCTGCAGCAGCCCGGCGGCGCGGATGTGCGGGTCGTCCAGCGCCTGCTGCGGGCTCAGCACCGGCGCAGCCGGGATCTTGGCCGCGGCCAGCGCATGCAACGCGGCGTCTCGCGAGCGTGTGGCGCACCAGTCGGCCATCAGCGCGCTGATTTCCAGGCTGCGCTGGCCACGCTGTTCGTCGTCGGCGTAGCGCGGGTCGGCGATCAGTTCCTCGCGGCCGATCAGCTTGCACCAGCGCTCGAACATCGCCTGGCCGATGGTCTGCACCACCAGCCAGCCGTCGGCAGCGCGGAACAGGTCGCTCGGCGCCGCTGTGAAGCCGCGGTTGCCCTGCGGGACACGGTCCGGCGCCTTCAGCGCCTGCTCGATCAGCAGCGCATTGCCCATCACCAGCGCCGTGCGCAGCAGCGAGCCTTCGACCAGTTGACCGCGGCCGCTGCGCTCGCGCGACCACAGCGCGGCCAGCGTGCCCATGGCCACGGCCTGGGCCGTGCTGACGTCCACGTAGGGTGTGGCGGCGCGCGCCGGCGCGTCGGGCAGGCCCGACAGGTAGGCCGCACCGCTCATCGACTGACCGATCGAGTCGAAGCCCGGTCGCCCGCTGTACGGCCCGCCCGGCCCGTAAGCGCTGACGCAGGCCAGCACGATGCGCGGGTTCAGCGCTTGCAGCGTGGCGTGGTCCAGGCCCAGCTGCTGCAGCGTGGCCGGGGGCAGGTTGGCCACCACGACGTCGGCGGTGGCCACCAGCTGCCGCACGATGCGCCGGCCCTCCTCGTGCGCCAGGTCCAGCGTCAGGCAGCGCTTGTTGCGGTTCATCTGCAGGTACAGGCCGCCCTCGCCGGTGTCGGCCACCGGCGGCACGTAGCGGTCCTCTCCGCCATCCACGCGCTCGATCCGGATCACGTCGGCGCCCAGGTCACCGAGCAGCGCCGCGCAGTAGGGCCCGGCAATGAAGCGGCCAAAGTCGAGGACGCGGATGCCGGTCAGCAGGGCCATGGTGCAGGTCTCGCGCAGTGGGGTGCGGCGCAGTCTAGCGCGCCGGCCGCGGCACGCGGGCTCAATGGCCAGCCCGGTGGGTGCTGCGCTTTTCTTCCGATTCGGCCAGCAGCAGCGTGGCGGCGCGCAGCTCGGCGCGCAATGCGGCGATGTCGGCATCGACCTTGCCGATGTGCTGGCGCATGCCGTGCAGGATCTCGCGCTCGATGTGCCGTTCCTCGGTCTCGATCCAGCTGGTGGCAATGGCGGCGGTGACCATCGTCAGCACGCCGAAGCCAAGCAGCACCACGAACACCGCGAAGATCTTCGAGGCCGTGGTTGTCGGCACCACGTCGCCATAGCCCACCGTGGCCGCGGTGGTGAAGGCCAGCCACAGGCCGTCGGTCAGGGTCGGGGTGCGCGGTTCCAGCAACCAGAAGCCCACGCCGCACATCAGCAGCACCACGAAGGCCAGCACCACCAGGTACAGCGTGCCGCCGCGCGTCAGCAACAGCTGCAGGCACCAGACCATGCGCACCAGGCTGAGAAAGGCCACACTCAGACGCAGCAGCAGCATCCAGTCCGAGCCGTGGCTGGGCGGAGCCAGCGCCGCGGCCACCAGCCCCACCACCAACAGCAGGTCGAGCCAATTGGCGAACAGATGGCGGGCCGTGTGGCCGGTGGCGCGCGATGTCTGCCACAGCGCGACGGCAAGCGTCAGCGCGGCGACAAGGTAGGCACCGATGGCCAGCCAATCGAGGTCTGCGCGCAGCAGGTCCAGGTAGAAGGCCGGCACTGTGGCCACCTGGGCGACCAGCGTGGGCAGCCGCCAGCGGCGCTCGATGCGCACCGCGTGACCGGCCCGGCCCGGTGCCAGCCGCAGCCCGAAGCCGCGTCGCTCAAGTGTCTTTTCTTGGTGGCTGTGGGTACTCCTCATGTCCCAGCCTATCCCGCACCAGCCCTGCGGGCCTTGAGCGGCATCAGCATCGTGCAGCGGCCGCGCCGTTGATCGCGCGCAAGGCAGAACGGGCAGACTTGGGGGACGATCAACCAAACAAGACGGAGACCCCACCGTGAGCACCCATCTGACCGCTGGCCAGCGCGCGCTGCTGGAAGCCGAACTCACCCGCCGCCAAGGCGAGCTGGATCGCCAGCTGGCCGACCACCAAGGCGGCCTGTCACGCGCCGAACATGCGCGCGAGCTGCTCTCGCAGGACAGCGACGACATCTCGCACCGCGAGGCCGAACGCGAAATGGACATGACACTCGGCGACCGCGAGATTGCCGAGCTTGGCGCCGTCAGCGCGGCACTGCGCCGCCTGAAGGAAGACCGCTACGGCAGTTGCAGCGACTGCGGCGAGGCCATCGCCTTCGACCGACTGAAGGTCGAGCCTTGGGCGCTGCGATGCGTGGCCTGCGAAAGCCGACGCGAGCGCGTGGCGCGCGGCTGATTTCCCGACAACCCGAGTTTCTCCTGAGGACGACGATGACCATGTTCCATGCAGTAGCCTGGGTCGACCACCAGAACGCGCAGATCCTGCAGTTCGACGACGAGCACATCCAGGCGCAGAAGGTCAAGGCGCATTCGCACCACACGCGCCAGCACGGCAGCAACGTGCGCACCGAGCACGAGTACTACGCCGAGGTCTGCGACGCGCTGGCCGGCATCGCTGAGGTGCTGGCCGTGGGCCCGAAGACCGGGTTGGCCGACTTTCGCCACTACGTGGAGAAGCACCGTCCGGCGCTGGGCAAGCAGATCGTTGGCTGGGAGCACAGCGACCGGCCCAGCGAGAACCAGCTGTTGGCGCTGGCACGGCAGTTCTTCCTGAAGTACGACCGCATGTCGGGCACGCCCACGCCGAGCTGAGCTGCCGCACGACCGGTCGGCCTTGCGCCGACAATGCTGGCCACGGGCTTCGCGGGTAGACGGGGCCGGATGCCGGACATGGTCGCAAACGATTTGCCGCAATCGCCGGCGACGCACTTCTCCTTCAACCGGCAGGGGCCGTTCTACCGGCTGCAGTTGCGCCTGGGCCTGCTCAGCGAAAGCCACCTGGCGGTCGGGCGACGTGCGGCACTGTTTCTGGCGCTGGCCTGGTTGCCGATCCTGCTGCTGGCCGCGCTGCAGGGCGTGGCGCTGAATGTGCAGCACGAACGTGCGCTGCTGCTCGACTTCAGTGCCTATGCCTTCGGCCTGGCGATCGTGGCCTTCGTGCTGATGGAGCAGACCTCGGACAAGCGCATGGCCTGGCTGGTCAGCCAGTTCGTCGCCCAGGGCATCGTGCGCGACTCGGCCCGCCCCGCCTTCGTCAGCGCGCGGCTGCGCATGGAGCGGCGCACGGGCAACCTCTGGGCCGAGGCGCTGATCCTGCTGGCCGCATATGCGATCGCCTATGAATGGATGTCGATTGGCGCAGCGCGCATTCCCGGTGGCAGCTGGTACGGCCAGTCGGTGGATGGCCAACTGCAGCCGACGCTGCCCGGTTGGTGGGCCCTGGCTGTGGCCTTGCCACTGTTCTGGTTCCTGCTCGGCCGCTGGCTGTGGCGCTTCTTCACCTGGGGCCTGATGCTGCGCGACATCGCCCGCTGCGACCTGCGCCTGGTGGCCACCCACCCCGACCGCTGCGGCGGCATCGCCTTCATCGGCCAGTACCCGAAGACCTACCTGATGTTCGTCTTCGCGCTCAGCTGCGTGGTTGCCGCGGGCGTGCTGAAGGCCGTGGTCCATGCCGGTGCCAGCCTGCTGAGCTTCAAGTTTGCGCTGTTCGGCCTGGTGGTGTTCCTGGTCATCGCCTTCGTGCTGCCGCTGCTGGCCTTTGCCCCGGTGCTGGTGGCGCTGAAGAAGCAGGGCCTGAGCCGCTACGGCGCGCTGGTCAGCCAGCACCACCTGGCCTTCGAGGCCCGGTGGCTGGCCGGTGGCGCCGCCGCGCCGGGCGACGAGGTGCTGGGCTCGCCCGACATGTCCTCGCTGGCCGACCTGTCGGCGGCCTACGAACTGGTCAAGTCCATGCAGGCGGTGCCGGTCACCAAGGCCAGCATCTTCCCGCTGCTGCTGGCGGCGACGGTGCCTCTGGCCGGCGTGGCGCTGACGCGCGTGCCCTTCAGGGCTATTCTCGATTCGGTCAAGAGCCTGCTGCTGCTGTGACGCCTGCGTCCGCGGGTGCTGAAAGTCCCTGCCTTGACGGGGGCGGCCCAGGCCCGACAATGTGGCCTTCATCCGGCGCGGCGCCGCTGCCACAGGACACCCACCATGAATGACATGACGCTCAATCTGGCCGACGAGGCCACCGTGCAACGCCTGGCCGATGCGCTGGCGCTGCAGCGCAAGGCCTACCTGGAGCACCCTGTCCCCACGCTGGACGAGCGCAAGGCCGACCTGCGCACGCTGCAGCGCTTCGTGCGCGAGAACAAGGAGGCGCTGATCGACGCCATCAGCGCCGACTACGGCCACCGTTCGCGCCACGAGACGCTGCTGGCAGAGATCGTGCCGGTGGTCGACGGCATCGGGCACACGCTCAAGCACCTGAAGAGCTGGATGAAGCCGCAGCGCCGCTCGGTCGACTGGATCACCTTCTTCGGGGCGCGCAACCGCGTCATTCCGCAGCCGCTGGGCGTCGTGGGCGTGATCGTGCCGTGGAACTTCCCCATCAACCTGAGCCTGATCCCGCTGAACTACATCTTCGCCGCCGGCAACCGCGCGATGGTCAAGATGAGCGAGAACTCGCGCCATCTGGCCAAGCTGCTGATCGAGCGCATGCCGGCCTACTTCCCGCCCGAGAAGCTGCAGTTCTTCGACGAGACCGGCGGGGTGGGCATCGAGTTCTCCAAGCTGCCCTTCGACCACCTGCTGTTCACCGGTTCCACCAACACCGGCCGATCGGTGATGGCCGCCGCGGCGCGCAATCTTTGCCCGGTGACGCTGGAGCTCGGCGGCAAGGCGCCGGCCATCGTCTTCGACGACTACCCGCTGCGCACCGCGGCCGAGCGCATCCTGTTCGCCAAGCTGCTCAACGCGGGGCAGATCTGCACCACCGTCGACCACGCCTGGCTGCCGCAGGGCAGTATCGAGGACTTCGTCAAGCTGGCCTGCGAGATCGTGCCGCAGCGTTACCCGCGGCTGGATTCACCCGACTACACCTCGGTGATCGACGAGCGCTCGTTCGACCGGCTGGCACATGCGCTGGACGAGGCGCGCGAGCGTGGCGCCACGCTGGTGCAACTGGTACCCGGCCTGGCACACGACCGCGCCACGCGCAAGATCGCGCCGCACATCGTGCTGAACGCGCCCGACGACTGTCTGCTGATGCAGCGCGAGATCTTCGGCCCGATCCTGCCGCTGCGCGGCTATGCCGATGTCGACGCCGTCATCGCCCGCATCAACGCCGGGCCGAGGCCGCTGGCGGTGTATCCCTTCAGCCTGGACGGCGCGCGGGTGCAGAAGGTGCTGGACCACGTGATGTCCGGCGGTGTGTCGGTCAACGACGCGGTGCTGCATGTCGGCCAGCACGACCTGCCCTTCGGCGGGGTGGGTGCGTCCGGCATGGGGCACTACCACGGCCGCGAAGGCTTCGAGACCTTCAGCAAGCTGCGCCCGGTGTTCTACCAGGCGCGCATGTCCAGCTTGAAGTTCCTGATGCCGCCCTACGGCAAGTTCGCTGACCGCATGCTGGCTTTCCTGAGCAAGTAGCTCGCGTTCAGCGCAGCGTCCGGCGCCAGAAGTCCAGCGTGCGCTCCCAAGCGCTGGCCGCAGCCTCGGGCTTGTACTCGGTGATCGGCAGCCGGTTGGCGCCCACCTGGGTCTCGTTGGCGAAGGCGTGCATCGCCTGGTAGCGGTGGAACTCGTAGTTCACCCCTGCAGCGGTGAGCATCTTTTCCAGCTCGTCCACCTTGGCAATGGGGAAGGGCGCGTCGTCCACCGCCCAGTGAGCCATCAGCGGAATCTTGATCTTGCTGGCGTCGATGTACTCCAGTGGCGGGTAGCCGTAGAAGACGACGCCGGCATCGGCCTCGGGCACGAACACCGAGGCCAGCAGCGTCAGTGCGCCGCCCATGCAGTAGCCGCTGACGCCGACCTTGGTGCCGCGCGCCTTCAGGTACATCACCGCGCCACGCACGTCCTGGCCGGCGGCATCGCCGAAGTTCAGGTTGGTCATCAGGTGCTCGGCTTCGGCCGCCTCGACCGTGCTCTTGCCGCGGTACAGGTCGGGCACCAGCGCGACGTAGCCGGCGGCGGCGTAGCGGTCGGCCACGCCTTTGATCTGCGCGTTCAGGCCCCACCACTCCTGGATCACCACCACGCCCGGCGCGCCCGTCGGGTTGGCCGGCTCGGCCAGGTAGCCCTGCACGCTTTGCCCGTCCGGGCGCTTGAACTCCACCATCTTGCCCATGCATCGTCTCCTGCGGTTGGAAGGCGGACGAGAATAGCGCACCCCACTTCGCCCCGGCCTGCCCATGTCGTACCTGGACGACCCCCGCGTCCTTTTTGCCGCTGAGCGCACACTGCTGGCCTGGCAGCGCACGGCGATCGCGCTGATGGGCTTCGGCTTCGTGGTCGAGCGCTTCGGCCTGTTCCTGCGCATGGTCAGCGGCCAGGCGCTGACGGAGCCGCAGCGTGGCTTTTCATTGTGGCTGGGCGTGGCGCTGCTGCTGATGGGCGCGGTCGTGTCGGTGTTGTCGGCGTTGCAGTTCCGCAGCGTGCTGCGCGGCCTGGGCGAGAAGGAGATCCCGCGCGGCTACTGGACGCAGCTGGGCGTGTGGGTGAACTTCCTGCTTGCCGCCGTGGCGCTGGCCCTGGCCATGCACTTCGTGACCTCCGAATAGCATGGGCCTGTACCAGCGGTATCTGTTGCCGCGCCTGGTGCAGTGCGCCTGCGGCAGCCCGGTGATCGACCGCCAGCGCCAGAAGGTGGTGCCGCAGGCGCGGGGCGAAGTGTTGGAGATCGGCTTCGGTTCGGGCTTGAACCTGCCCCACTACCGGCGCGAGCAGATCAGCAGGTTGTGGGCGCTGGAGCCCTCGGCCGAAATGCGCGCGCTGGCCGCGCCGCGCGTGGCCGCGGCTGGCCTGAACCTGCACTGGCTGGACCTTCCCGGCGAGGCGCTGCCGTTGCCGGACCGCAGCGTCGACTGCGTGGTGATGACCTACACGCTATGCACCATCCCCGACGCAACGGCTGCGCTGGCGCAACTGCGTCGCGTGCTGCGCCCGGCCGGGCAGCTGCTGTTCTGCGAGCACGGCGCTGCACCGGATGCCGACGTTCGGCGCTGGCAGGACCGGCTGGATGGACTTTGGGGCAAGCTTGCCGGCGGCTGCCACCTGAACCGCGACATGCAAACGCTGATCGCCTCGGCGGGCTTCCGCTTCGAAGAGCTGCAGTCACGCTACTTGCCGAAAACGCCGCGCTTTGCCGGCTTCAACACCTGGGGGCGTGCGGTGGTGGCCTGAGCGGCGCGGGCGGCCGGCGCCGCATGCAAGGGCAGCTCAGCTGCGGACCCGCAGGATGCCGGCGAAGTAGGCCGACAGCGCGTCGCGGGCGCCCAGCGGCAGGACGTGACCCACGTACTGGTCCGGGCGCACGATGACGATGCAGCCCGTGGCCCGATCGATGCCACGCGCCTCGAAGATGTCCTCGCCACCCTTCAGGTCGGCACAGAAGACCTTCTCGTAGTCGCACAGGCCATAGCGGCCTACGGGGGGACGCAGCAACGTGGGCAGGGCGGCAAAGTCCAGCGCGCGAAAGCCCTGCTGGAAGATGGCGCGCGTGTCGATCACGGCATCCACGTCCTCCCCCGGAGCGGTGTGGCGGCGCAGCGGCGAGGCCGCGTCGTGCTCGAGCCAATGGCAGAGGCGGGCGACGGCACTGCCGTCGCCGCCCGAATCCCCCGCCGGGGCGAAGACGAACAGGCGGAAGCGCGCGTCGGCCTCGATGCAGTGCCCCAGTTGCATGGGCTTGGCGTCCGCCAAGCGGATGACGGGCGCGGAGTGGAAGCGCTTGCCGATGGGCAAGCCCCTGGCCAGGTGCTGGTGCTCGGGCGAGCCGGTCAGCGCACTGGTTTGGTATTGAATGGTCAGACCGCAGGTGAAGGGCAGGTTGTTGACGAACTCGCGCGCCACCCGGGGCAGGCCATCGACTCCATCGTCCTGGGCCAGGCCGCCGACGACGCGGGCCCATTGGTGGTCGAACTCCACCAGCCCCTTGGCGGCTGCGCGGCGCTCGCCGGAGTAGCTGTGCAGCAGCGCCCCGTCGGCCCGGCCGGTCAACACCGAGATCAGCTTCCAGCCCAGGTTGAAGGTGTCGCCCATCGAGACGTTCATACCCTGGCCGGCCTTGGGGCTGTGGGTGTGGCAGGCGTCGCCAGCCAGCATCACGCGCGGCGCGCGCGTGGTCATCTGAGCCTCGGGCACGTCGTCGAACTTGTCGGTCAGGCGGTGGCCGATCTCGTAGATCGACCACCAGACCACCTCCTTCACGTCCAGCTGGAAGGGGCTGAAGATGCGCCGGGCCTTGGCGACGATATCCTCGGGCCCCATGCCGCGGTCGGCGGCGCGTTCGTGCTCGCTCAGGTTGTCGAGTTCGACATACAGCCGCACCAGGTGCCCGCCTTCGCGTGGCAGCACCATCAGGATGCCGTCGTCGCGCGAGCGCACGAAGGACTTCATGCGCCAGTCGGGGAAGTCGGTGACTGCCAGCACGTCCATCACGCCCCAGGCCTGGTGCGCCGCATCGCCGTGCAGCGCGCCACCGATGGCCCCGCGCACGGCCGAGCGGGCGCCGTCGCAGCCGATCACGTAGTTGGCGCGCACCTGCGTGCTCTGGCCCTCGCGGCCCGGTGCGGTGTGCTCCAGCGTGACGGTCACGGGGTACTCGGCGGCAGCGGGGTCGATGACGAGGTCGGCCACCTTCAGACCATAGTCGGGCTCCAGCCGGCTGGGCGAATTGCGCATGAGGTCGAGAAACATGTCGTGCACGCGCGCCTGGTTGATCAGCACATGCGGCATCTCGGAGGTGCCGTCGGGCACGTCCTGCACGCGGGCGACCCGGGCCAGGCTGGTGTGTGCGCCGGGTGCCCAGAAGGTGGTCTCGTTGATCCAGACGGCTTCGCGCTGTACCTTCTCGGCAAAGCCGAAAGCCTGGAACATCTCCATCGAGCGCACGCTGATGCCGTCGGCCTGGCCCTTTTCCATCGGCGTGAGCTTGGGCTCGACCAGCATCGTGCGGATCTGCGGCACACGGGCCAGCTGGGCGGCCAGGCACAGGCCCGCCGGTCCCGAGCCGGCGATCAGCACGTCCACCGTGTCCGGCAGGGGTTCGCCCGCGCGACGGTGGCCAGGCGCTGCCAGGTGGACATCGGGGTCGCCGGGCTTGAAGCCGTCGCGGTGGTATTGCATGGTGTCTCCGGGCAGTCGGTGGATTTCGGTAAGTTTGCATATGATATGTATACATATTACAATCGTCAAGGGCATGCGCAGAGAGTGAAGGGCAAGGATGGACAGGATCGAGATGGCCGGTCACCTGATCCGGCGGCTGCACCAGCAGTCCACACAGGTCTTCCAGACGCGCACGCAGGCTGCGGGCTTCGAGATGACCTCGGTGCAGTTCGCCGCGCTGGACGCCATTGCCCAGCAGCCTGGCATCGACCAGGCCAGCCTGGCTGCGACCATCAGCTTCGACCGCGCCACGATAGGCGGGGTGGTCGACCGCCTGGAGCAGAAGGGACTGGTGCAACGCACGGTCGGCGCGCACGACCGCAGGGCGCGCCAGCTGCAGCTGACGCCAGCGGGCAGGAAGCTGCTGAAGAACAGCCGCCCGGTGGTGGAGGCCCTGCAGGCCGAAATCCTGGCACCACTGTCCGCCGCGGAGCGCGCCACCTTCCTGGCGCTGGCGCACAAGGCGCTGGGCTTGACCTGAACGACCGGTGTTCGCGATCTGCGTCGGCGGCGACCGCGGATCGCGCGCATGGCTGCCAAGGACCGGCCACCGCACGGTCGCAAATCGAGGTCAGGCCGCCAGCTGGCCCAACAGGAGAAAAGTGACCGTGCCCGCCGCCAGACCCCACAGCGTGTGCCGTGTCAGCCGGATCACCGCGGCCAGCACCAGCGCAGAGGCCAGCCGCGGATCGGTGACGAGGGTCCCCATGGGTGCCGCCTGTTGCAGCGCGGCGGGCAGCTGCTTCACGACTTCGGGCACGGTGATGGCCAGCAGCGCCGCCAGAGGAGCGTAGCGCAGCGCCTGCTCGACCCTGCCGCGCGGCTGCCAACGTCGCGGCAGCAGCACGAAGAAGCTGCGCGAGATGAGCGTCAGCAGCGCCAGCAGCGCGATCAGCACCCACAGTTCCAGTTGGCTGTACTGCACGCTTCAGTCCTTGTGCGGCGGGGGCGAAGCCCACAGCGCCGCCACCACGCCGGCCAGCACCGCCGCAAAGGTGCCCAGCTTGTGCGGCCAGTGGGCGCCCAGCAGTGTCACGGCGATGCTGGCTGCAGCCGCGGCCCAGGCCGGTCGGCCCACCAGCATCGGCACGGTGAAGGCCAGTAACGCCAGTACGGCCAGATAGCTCAATTCGGCGCCCAGCGGCAGCAGCGCGGCCAGTGCCACGCCGAGCACCGAACTGGCGAACCACACCGACGCCGTGATCACGTTGGCGCCGTTGAGCAGCGCCACGCGCTGCACCAGCCGGCCGCGGGCCTGCGCCTGCGTCAGCACGGCCAGCGGCCCGTCGATGGTGAGGAAGCAGGTGCCCAGCCGCAGTGGCAGCGGCACGCGCGACAGGTGGCGCGACAGCACCGCGCTGTAGACCACGAAGCGCAGCCCGGCCAGCGCCGCGGCCAGCACCATGGTCAGCACCGCGGTGGAGCCGGCCATCAGCGGCAGTACCGTCAATTGCGAGGTGCCGGAATAGACGATGAAGGTCATGCCCAGCGCAGGCGCCAGTGCCAGGCCCAGCTTCATCATCGCCACACCGGTAACCACGCCCCACACGGCCATCGCCGGCAGGCTGGGCATCACCGCGCGCGCACCGGCGATGAAGGCGGCACGCCGCGCCGGGTGCTGTGCCAGGCTTCGGCCCTTCACCACACGGCGTCGAACTGGTGGCGCAGCGCGTCGATGCGCGCCTCGCTCAGCGGCTGCGGGCGAGGCTGGCACAGCAGCCACAGCTTCGCGGTCTCTTCCAGTTCCTCGAGCACGGCGCTGGCCTCGGCCGGGCTGCGGTGCCAGACGTTCGGGCCGAGCCATTCGAGCATCACCGCGCGGATCGGCGTGCCGCGCGCGGCCATTGCCGCGATGCGTTGCGCCACCAACTCGGCCACCTGCAGGTCCCCGGGGCGGTGGTAGGGGACCAGCGGCACATGCCCGACCTTCATCACGAAGTAGGGCGTGATCGGCGGCAGGATGTCGTCGTCGCTCCACACACCCTGCAGCGTCAGCGCCACCAGGTGCGTGCTGTGCGTGTGGATCACGCAGCGTGCGTCCGGCGCGCTGCCGTAGATGCGCCGGTGCAGCGCCAGCGTCTTGCTGGCACGGTCACCGCCGATATGTTGGCCTTGTGCATCGATGCGTGCCAGACGCTGCGGCTGCAGCGTGCCCAGGCAGGCATCGGTGGGCGTGATGAGGAAACCGTCGTCCAGCCTGACGCTGATGTTGCCGGCGCTGGCATGCACGTAACCGCGCTCGAAGAGCGAGCGGCCGACGCGGCAGATCTCGTCGCGGGCGAAGGCTTCGTCGCTCACAGCAGCTCGAAGGCGCGGTGGAAGAAGTCCGCCCCGCCGAAGTTGCCCGACTTCAGCGCCAGGTGCAGTCCGGCCGCGCGGGCGGGTGTGGCCGCATGGCACCAGGGCACACCGGGGTCGATCTGCGGGCCGATGCGCAGTTGCGTGATGCCCAGGGCCTGCACGCAGGCGCCGGAGGTCTCGCCGCCGGCGACGATGAGCTGGCCGACACCGGCTTCGACCAGGCCCAGCGCGATGCGCGACAGCGCCTGTTCCACCATCGCGCCGGCAGCTTCAGCGCCCAGCTGTTGTTGCACCGCGCGCACCGCCGCAGGTTCGGCCGTGGCATAGAGCAGAAGCGGTGCGGCGCCCAGCCGCGGCCGCGCCCAGGCCAGCGCCTCGGCCGCCAGGTCCTGACCTGCAGCCAGGCGCAACGGATCGATGGCGAAGCCGGCGCCGCCTGTGGCCAGGAAGGCGGCCACCTGCGCGTTGGTGGCGGCCGAGCAGCTGCCCGAGACCACCGCGCGCGCGCCACCGGCCGGCGGCAGCTGCGCGGCGCGCGCATCGGGCTGCAGACCGTGTAGCGCGGGGATGCCGATGGCCAGGCCGGAGCCGGCCACCACCAGCGGCAGCACGGCGGCGGCGCGGGCCAGCGTGCGCAGGTCCTCGTCGGCCACGCCATCGACGATGGCCATGGCCACGCCCTCGGCGCGCAGTGCGGCGATGCGCTGGCCGATGGCCTCGGCGCCCCGGGCGACGACGCGGTGGTCGATCAGTCCGACACGGCGGCCGCGCGCCGGGTCCAACTGCGACTGCATCACCCGCACCAGGTTGGACTCGGTCATTGGCGTCAGCGGGTGATGCTTCATCGGGCTGTCCGACAGCAGCAGGTCGCCGACGAACAGGTGGCCCTTGAAGATCGTGCGGCCGTTCTCCGGAAAGGCCGGCGTGATGACCACGAACTCGGCGCCGAGCGCGTCCATCAGCGCCTCGGTGACCGGGCCGATGTTGCCCTGCGGCGTGGAGTCGAAGGTGGAGCAGACCTTGAAGTAGATCTGCGTGGCGCCGTGGGCGCGCAGCCAGCGCGCGGCGGCCAGCGACTGCGCCACCGCCTCGGCGACAGGCGCAGTGCGCGACTTCAGCGCCACCACCACCGCGTCGCAGTCGGGCGCGTCGCCCGGGTCTTCGTGGTTTGGCACGCCGATCACCTGCACCGTGCGCATGCCGGCGCGCACCAGGTTGTTGGCCAGGTCGGTGCCGCCGGTGAAGTCGTCGGCGATGCAGCCGAGGATCATGGTTTGGGCTTCGGCAGTTCGATGCCGGGGAAGATCTTGATCACCGCGCTGTCGTCTTCCTTGGCGAAGCCGGCGCTCGAGGCCTGCATGAACATTTGGTGCGCGGTGCTCGACAGCGGCAGCGGGAACTTGCTGGCGCGCGCCAGGTCGAGCACCAGGCCCAGGTCCTTGACGAAGATGTCCACCGCCGACAGCGGCGTGTAGTCGGCCGCCAGCACATGGGCCATGCGGTTCTCGAACATCCAGCTGTTGCCGGCGCTGTGGGTGATGACCTCATACAACGCCGCCGGGTCCACGCCCTCGCGCAGGCCCAGTGCCATGGCCTCGGCCGCGGCGGCGATGTGCACGCCGGCCAGCAACTGGTTGATGATCTTCACCTTGCTGCCGGCACCGGCCCGGTCGCCCAGGCGGTAGACCTTGGCGGCCATCGCGTCCAGCACCGGCCCGGCCTGCGCATAGGCGGCCGGCGTGCCCGAGGTCATCATCGTCATCTGCCCGCTGGCCGCCTTGGCCGCGCCGCCGGAGATCGGCGCGTCCAGGTACAGCAGGCCCAGGGCCGCCAGCCGCTGCTCCATCGCCACCGACCAGTTCGGGTCGACGGTGGAGCACATGACGAACACGCTGCCAGGGCGCATTGCTGTGGCCGCGCCGCCATTGCCGAAAAGCAGGTCTTCGGTCTGCGCGGCATTGACCACCACCGACACCAGCACGTCGCAGCCGGCGGCCAGTTCGGCGGCACCGGTACAGGCGGTGCCGCCCTCGCGCGCGAACGCTTCGGCCGCGCCGGGGCGCACGTCGAAGACCTTCAGCTCGAAGCCGGCGCGGCGCAGCGACTTGGCCATGCCGCTGCCCATGGCGCCCAGACCGACCAGTCCGACGACAGGTTTCATGGCGTGCCCTCCTGTGGACACCACGGTATCACGGTCGCTTCAGCTGGGCGTGTAGGCCAGCCGCACGTAGATCGGAGCGAAGGCCTCGGCCTGCGTCACTTCGAGCAGGCTCTCGCGCGACAGTTCGAGCAGCGCGATGAAGGTCACCACCAGCACTCCGATGCCGCGCGCGGGTTCGAAGAGATCCTGGAACTCGACGAAGCGCCGGCCCTGCAGCCTCTTTAGCACGATGCTCATGTGCTCGCGCACCGACAGCTGCTCGCGCGTGATCTTGTGGTGCTGGTTGAGCCGGGCACGCTTCAGGATGGCCAGCCACGCCTCGCGCAGGTCTTCGGCATGCACCTCGGGGAAGCGCGGCTCGATCGATTGCTCGATGGTCACCTGCGCGCGCAGGAAGTCACGGCCCAGCAGCGGCAGCGCGTCCAGCTTGGCGGCGGCCAGCTTCATCTGCTCGTATTCGAGCAGCCGGCGCACCAGCTCGGCCCGCGGGTCGGCTACCTCCGCGCCGTCGGCCGTCTTCTTCGGCGGCAGCAGCATGCGCGACTTGATCTCGATGAGCATCGCCGCCATCAGCAGGTATTCGCTGGCCAGCTCCAGGTTGCGGCGACGGATCTGCTCGACATAGTCCAGGTACTGGCGCGTCACGTCGGCCAGCGGGATGTCGAGGATGTTGAAGTTCTGCCGCCGAATCAGGTACAGCAGCAGGTCCAGCGGGCCTTCGAAGGCCTCGAGGAAGACCTCCAGCGCATCCGGCGGGATGTACAGGTCGTGCGGCAGCTTGAACAGCGGTTCGCCGTACAGGCGCGCCAGCGCCACCTGGTCCACCACCTCGGGCAGCGGGGCTTCGGCCGCCTCGGCCAGGGCGATGGCCTCGTCCTGCGGATTCACCTCAGGAGGTCTTGGTCTGGTAGACGTAGGGTTGCTGCGGCACGCGCGACCTGTTCCACGAGTCCAGCGCCTGGCGGTCGATCGCACGGTCCCACAGCAACTCGCGCCCGGCGCGCTGTTCGGCTTCCAGTGTGGGCTTCTTGGCCTTGAGTTCGTCGATGAATGTCGACACCTCCGACTTGTACGGTGCACGGGCGAAGAAGGACATGGTGACGGGTGCTGCAGAATGGGATGCCTCCATTTTAGCGGTCGAGCCCTTGTCTGGCCGCCGCGGGCAGCGCGCAAATCTCCCACCCATGACCGAGATCGAACTCAAGTTCCAGGTGCCCGAGACCCGCCGCGCGGCCCTGGCCAGGGCCGTGGCCACGGCGACGGCCACCCGCGTGGCGCTGCGCGCTCGCTATTTCGACACGGTCGACCGCCGTCTGGGCCAGGCAGGCTTGGCCCTGCGCGTTCGCAAGGAGGGGCGGCGCTGGGTGCAAACGCTCAAGGGCGCCGGCGACGGCCTGTGGCAGCGGCTGGAACACGAGGTGCCGCTGCGCGTGGCCGCAGGAGTGCAGCCGCTGGCCGACCCGGCGCTGCATGACGGTACGGCCGCCGGCGACGCGTTGCGCAAGGCCTTGGGCGATGGCGAGTTGCAGCCCATCTACGGCACCGAGGTGACGCGCACCCTGCGCCGGGTGCGCGCACCGGGCTGCGTGGCCGAGCTGGCCTTCGATGTGGGTGCGTTGGTCGCCGGCGATCGCCGCTGGCCGCTGTTCGAACTGGAGTTCGAGCTCAAGGCCGGCGAGCCGGCCGCGCTGGTGGCGCTGGCCTCGCGCTGGGTGGAGCGCTTCGGCCTGACGCTGGACGTTCGTACCAAGGCCGAGCGCGGTGAGCGCCTGGCGCGCGGCGTGCGCCTGGGCGCGCCGGTCAAGGCCCAGCCGCTCGCACTGGCAGAAGGGGTGGACAGCCCTGCCGCGTTGCGCCAGGTGCTGGGCAACTGCCTGAGCCAGGTGCTGTCCAATGCCAGCGACATTGCCCACGAGGCCGACACCGAACCCGAACAGTTGCACCAGCTGCGCGTCGGCCTGCGCCGGCTGCGCACCGCGCTGCGCGAATTGGGCCCGTTGTCGGCCGCCATGCGCCCGGAGTGGGGCGAGTCGCTGGGCCGCTTGTTCGGCCGGCTGGGTTCCGCGCGAGACCGCGATGCGTTGGCGCAGACGCTGCTGCCGGCGCTGCGCAAGGCCGGCGCCACCGGGCTGGAGCTGCCGCTGATCGAAGCCGAGCCTGCGGCGCAGGCAGCGCTGCGCGAGCCTGCGACGACCCAGCTGTGGCTGCAACTGCTGGCTTTCGCCGCCGAGGGTGAGGCCACGGGCGAGGCCTTTGCCCCCGCCGTGCGGAAGCAGCTGGCGCACCTGTTCAGGCAGGTGCGGCGCGATGCTGCGCAATTCGGTGCGCTGGACGACACGGCCCGGCACCGGCTGCGCAAGCGCGTCAAGCGTCTTCGCTACCTGAGCGAGTTCGCCGCAGGTGCCTTCCGCGGCAAGCGGGTGCAGGCCTTCCTCAAGCGCCTGTCGCCGGCGCAGGAAGCGTTGGGCAACTTCAACGACGTGTGCGTGGCCCGTGCACTGTTCGAGCATGCCGCGCCGGACGACCCGATGGCCATGTTCGCACTGGGCTGGCTGGCCCATGAACGCGACGACGCCATCGAGCGCTGCCAGCGCGTGCTGGGGCCGCTGCGCAAGGCGCGGCCGTTCTGGTAGTCAGCCGGTTGCGTCGCCCGACCGGGCGTCGAACTGGGCTGTGGCCTGGGCGACATTGGGCACGATGGCATTGGCGCCGATCACACCTTCGAAGCCCGAGCGGCGGATCAACGACAGCGGCTGCTCGTTGACATGCGCCAGCACCAGCGCGATGTCCCGGCGCTTGAGCACGCGGTGCATCTGCTGCAGCGACTCCAGGCCCGAGGTGTCCATCGAGATCATGCGGTGCACCTCCAGCACCACCGCGCTCGTGCCTTCAGGCAGCTGCGCCGGCAGCGCCTCGATCTTGCTTACCGTACCGAAGAACAGCAAGCCGAAGAGCTCGAACACCATCGCGCCGGGTGGCATGTCTCCCGTGGTGTGCGGGCGCACGCTGAACAGCGTGCTCATGCGGTAGATGAAGAACAGGCAGGCCAGCACCAGGCCGACCTCGACGGCCACGGTCAGGTCGACGACGACGGTGAGTAAGAAGGTGCCGACCAGGATGGTGCGGTACTGCGAGCTGAAGTGGCGCAGCCGGTCGAATTCATGCCACTCGCCCATGTTCCAGGCCGCGAACATCAGGATGCCTGCCAGCGCCGCCAGCGGCACATGGACTGCCAGCGGTGCGGCCAGCAGCACCACCACCACCAGCATCAGCGCGTGCACGATGCCGGCCACCGGCGAGGCGGCTCCAGCGCGCACGTTGGTGACAGTGCGGGCGATGGTGCCTGTGGCCGGGATGCCACCGAAGAAGGGTGTGACGAAGTTGGCCACGCCCTGGGCCATCAGCTCCTGGTTGGGGTCGTGGCGGGGGAACTCGGTGGCGTTGTCGGCCAGTCGGGCGCACAGCAGTGATTCGATGGTGCCGAGCAGCGCGATGGTCAGTGTGGGAATCAGCAGCTGCTTGACGCTGGACCAGCTCAGGTCCGGCAGCGCAAAGGCCGGCAGCGACTGCGGGATCCCGCCGAAGCGCGAGCCGATGGTTTCCACCTGCAGGCCCATGTCCGCGCGCAGTGACCAGCGTGGCCGCCACCAGCGCGATGATGGTGCCCGGCAGGTGGGCGCTCAGGCGCTTGAGCTTGCCCCACAGTCCCAGACGCGCGGTCGGCATGGTGTAGGACTTGGGCCACACCACCACCAGCGCCAGGCAGGCCGCTCCGATGGCCACCGCCGCCAGGTTGATGCTCGCCAGATGCTGCGACAGCGCCTGGATCTGCGCGAAGAAGTCCGAGGGCATCTTGTCGATCTTCAGGCCCGCCAGATCCTTGACCTGCGACAGCGCGATCAGCAGGTTGGCCAGGCCATAGCGTTCGACGATGCCATAGACGATGACGATGAACGCGCCCGCCGGACTGCCGATCTGCACCGTAGAGCCCCCCAGTGCGCTGATCAGGACGCCGGCAATGATGGCGGTGAAGATGCCGGCCTCGGGCTTGACGCCCGAGGCGATGGCAAAGGCCATGGCCAGCGGCAGCGCGACGATACCCACGGTGAGCCCGGCGCCGACATCGCGCCGGAACATCGCGGCGTTGTAGCACTTCAGCGCGTCGAGCAGGCGCGGCCGGAAGCGGTGCAGCTGCAGGACCTCAACGCCGCGACTTGCGCGGCGCTCCTGCCTTTGGCTCGCTGCCGCTGGGCAGGTAGCTGACCCCTTGTCGGGTCAGGTAGTCGCGGATCAGTTGGCCCACCACCTGCGACGGTGTCAGGTCCTGCTGCGCGCACAGCGCCTCGAACGCGGCCTTCTTGGTGGGGTCGATGAGCAGCGTGAGCCGGGCGGTCTTCAGTTCAATGGTAGGTATGTTAATGAAACGTGCCTTCAAAGCGCATCATACACGTATCAAATGCGTACAGAGATCCTTGAGCAGGATGTCTGCGCCGGCGCCGGGCGGCTCGTCGCCGATGACGACGCGTCAGGGGGCAGCGGCTTCCAGACCGTGCTCGAAGTGCGCGCGCATCAGCTCGCGTGCGCGCTCGGCGTCGCGGGCTTCGATGGCGTCCATCAGAGCTCGATGCTCGGCCAGCGAATCGCTCAGGCGGCCTTGCTTGAACAGCGAGTGGTGGCGATTGAGCTTCATCACCTTGCGCAGGTCGGTGACGATCTGCATGGCCCAACGGTTGCCGGCGATATCGAGCAGTGCCATGTGGAACTGCTCGTTGGCGGCGAAGAACGCGTCGCGCTGCCGCACCTGCTTTTCCAGCCGCGCATGCAACTGGCGCAACCGCTCGCGCTGTGCGGCATCGGCGTGTGCGGCGGCCTGCGCGGCGGCGTCGCTTTCCAGCAGGGCGAGCAGGTGGTAGACCTGCTCGACGTCGTCGCGCGACACCTCGGTGACGTAGGCGCCGCGGCGCAGCTTCATGGTCACCAGGCCTTCGACAGCCAGCACCTTCAGTGCCTCGCGCAGCGGCGTGCGGCTGATGCCGAACTCCTGGCTCAGCCTCATCTCGTCGATCCAGCTGCCAGGCTCCAGCGTGCGGCTGTAGATCTGCTGACGCAACCGGTCGGCCACGTCCTGGTACAGCGCGCGCGGCGCCAGCAGGCGCGAGGTCGCGGGAGCGTTCATGTCAGCGGGAAGTCAATTCTGAATTCATAATTATGCATAATGTAGCGTTCGCGAGTCCGTGGGACAAGCCGCGTCGTGCCGGCGTCGGGCGCCGTGCTTTGCGCCACACTTGATCGCATGGAGCCACAGCGCCGCGGCACTGCATCTGGAGAAGAGCCATGTCCGAACCCGTCAAGTACCCAGCCGATGCCGCCTCGCTCTCCGCCTGGATGCAGGCCGCCGCCAAGTCGGCGCCGGGTGGCCGGCTGGACGCGCTGAACTGGGTCACGCCCGAGGGCATCAGCGTCAAACCGCTGTACACCGCAGCCGATCTACAGGGCCTGCCGTACACCGATACGCTGCCCGGCTTTGCGCCCTTCGTGCGTGGCCCGCAGGCCACGATGTACGCGGTGCGGCCTTGGACCATCCGCCAGTACGCGGGCTTCTCCACCGCCGAGGAATCAAATGCCTTTTATCGCCAGGCGCTGGCTGCCGGCGGGCAGGGCGTGAGCGTGGCCTTCGATTTGGCCACGCACCGCGGCTACGACTCGGACCATCCGCGCGTCACCGGTGACGTGGGCAAGGCCGGCGTGGCCATCGACTCGGTCGAGGACATGAAGATCCTGTTCGACGGCATCCCGCTGGACAAGGTGAGCGTGTCGATGACGATGAACGGCGCCGTGCTGCCGATTCTGGCCGGCTACGTGGTGGCGGCCGAAGAGCAGGGCGTGCCGCAGGACCAGTTGAGCGGGACCATCCAGAACGACATCCTCAAGGAGTTCATGGTCCGCAACACCTACATCTACCCGCCCGAGCCGTCGATGCGCATCATCGGCGACATCATCGAGTACACGGCGCAGAAGATGCCGAAGTTCAACTCGATCTCGATCAGCGGGTACCACATGCAGGAAGCCGGCGCCAACCAGGCGCTGGAGCTGGCCTTCACGCTGGCCGACGGCAAGGAATACGTGAAGACCGCGCTGGCCAAGGGCCTGGACGTGGACGAATTCGCCGGGCGGCTGAGCTTCTTCTGGGCGATCGGGATGAACTTCTATCTCGAGATCGCCAAGATGCGCGCGGCGCGGGGCCTGTGGTGCCGCATCATGCAGGGCTTCGGTGCCAGGAAGCCCAAGAGCCTGATGCTGCGCACCCATTGCCAGACCAGCGGCTGGAGCCTGACCGAGCAGGACCCCTACAACAACGTGGTGCGCACCACCATCGAGGCCATGGCCGCGGTCTTCGGTGGCACGCAGAGCCTGCACACCAACAGCTTCGACGAAGCCATCGCGCTGCCCACCGAGACCAGCTCGCGCATTGCGCGCAACACGCAGCTGATCATCCAGGAAGAGACGCACATCACCAGCGTGGTCGATCCTTGGGCTGGCAGTTACATGATGGAAAAGCTGACGCAGGACATGGCCGACGCGGCCTGGGCCATCCTCGAGGAGGTCGAGGCCCTAGGCGGCATGACCCGCGCCGTCGATTCCGGCTGGGCCAAGCTGAAGATCGAGGCCAGCGCCGCCGAGAAGCAGGCGCGCATCGATTCCGGCAAGGACGTGATCGTCGGCGTCAACAAGTACAAGCTCAAGCAGGAAGACCCGATCGAGGTGCGCGAGGTCGACAACGTGCAGGTGCGCTTGCAGCAGATCGAGCGCCTGAAAGCCGTGAAGGCGGCGCGCGACGGCGCCAAGGTCGCAGCCGCGCTGCAGGCGCTGACCGCGGCCGCGCGGGACGGCAGTGGCAACCTGCTGGCCCTGAGCATCGCCGCGGTACGCGCGCGTGCCACGGTCGGCGAGATCAGCGATGCCTTGGAGAAGGTCTTCGGGCGCCACCGCGCCGACATCCAGAAGGTGACCGGTGTGTATGCAGCCGCCTACGATTCCGCCGAAGGGTGGGACAAGCTGAAGGCCGAGATCGCGGCCTTTGCCGAAGCGCAGGGCCGCCGCCCTCGCGTGATGATCGCCAAGCTTGGCCAGGACGGTCACGACCGCGGCGCCAAGGTCGTGGCCACTGCGTATGCCGACCTGGGCTTCGACGTGGACATGGGCCCGCTGTTCCAGACGCCGGAGGAATGCGCGCGTCAGGCCATCGAGAACGACGTGCACGCGGTCGGCGTCAGCACGCTGGCCGCCGGCCACAAGACGCTGGTGCCGGCGATCATTGCCGAACTGAAGAAGCAGGGCGCCGATGACATCGTCGTCTTCGTAGGCGGTGTGGTGCCGCGCCAGGACTACGACTTCCTCTACGCCGCGGGGGTCAAGGGCATCTACGGCCCCGGCACGCCGATCCCGGCGAGCGCGAAGGACGTGCTCGAGCAGATCCGCAAAGCCCAGGCCGCGGCCTGACGGGTGCACGAGCTGCGATCGTGCTGGCCGATCAGCAACTGCTGGACGACGTACTCGGCCCGCCCGGGGCGCGCCAGCGGCGTGCGATGGCCAAGGCCATCACGCTGCTGGAATCGACCCGCGAGGATCACCGCCTGCGTGCCGACGCGCTGCTGCACGGCCTGCTGCCGCACAGCGGCGGTGCCTTCCGCCTGGGCTTGAGCGGCGTGCCCGGCGTGGGCAAGAGCACCTTCATCGAGGCCCTGG
The DNA here is from genome assembly GCA_963758955.1 of uncultured Pseudomonadota bacterium. GTDB lineage: Bacteria > Pseudomonadota > Gammaproteobacteria > Burkholderiales > Burkholderiaceae_C > Rubrivivax. The sequence continues at coordinate 649,365 of CAVWXO010000021.1, read as the reverse complement.
GCCTGTGGCTGATCGCTCGCGGCCACCGCGTGGCGGTGCTGGCGGTGGACCCGTCCAGCAGCGTCTCCGGTGGGTCGATCCTCGGCGACAAGACGCGCATGGAGCAGCTGTCGGTGCATGAGGGCGCCTACATCCGGCCCAGCCCCTCGTCGGGCACGCTGGGCGGCGTGGCCGAGAAGACGCGCGAGTCGATGCTGGTGCTCGAGGCCGCCGGCCATGACATCGTCATCGTCGAGACCGTCGGCGTGGGTCAGAGCGAGACGGCGGTGGCCGGCATGACCGACATGTTCGTGCTGATGCAGTTGCCCAACGCCGGCGACGACCTGCAGGCCATCAAGAAGGGCGTGATGGAGCTGGCCGACCTGGTGCTCATCAACAAGGCCGACCTGGACGAGGACGCCGCCTTGCGCGCGCGCGCGCAGATCACTTCGGCCCTGCGCCTGCTGGGCCAGCACGGCCACGGCGAGCCGGGTGGGGCGACAACCTGGCAGCCGCAGGTGATGCAGCTCAGCGCCTTGAAGGCGCGGGGGCTGGAGGAATTCTGGTCGCTGGTCGAGGCCTTCCGCGCCAAGCAGGCCGGCAGCGGCCGCCTGGCGGCGCGGCGCCAGCAGCAAAACACCGCCTGGATGTGGGAGCGCATCGATGCCGGGCTGCGCGCCGCCTTCCGCGGCCATGCCAAGGTTCGGCAGGCGCTGCCGCAGGTGCTGCAGCAGGTCGATGCCGGTCAGCTGCTGCCCTCGGTGGCCGCGCGCCGGCTGCTGCGCGAGATGGGCCTGGCGCAGCCGGCCGAAACGACAGGCTGCAGCACGACAACAACTTCCATGAACACGACAAGGTGAGCCATGCACGACATCATTGAACAGCTCGAAAAGAAGCGCGAGGCGGCGCGCCTGGGCGGCGGCCAGAAGCGAATCGACGCCCAGCATTCGAAGGGCAAGCTCACCGCACGTGAGCGGCTGGAGCTGCTGCTCGACCCGGGCAGTTTCGAGGAATGGGACATGTTCGTCGAGCACCGCTGCGCTGACTTCGGCATGGCCGACAGCAAGGTGCCCGGCGACGGCGTGGTCACCGGCTACGGCATGATCAGCGGCCGGCTGGTCTTCGTCTTCAGCCAGGACTTCACCGTCTTCGGCGGCGCCTTGAGCGAGGCGCATGCCGAGAAGATCTGCAAGGTGATGGACCAGGCGATGAAGGTCGGCGCGCCGGTCATCGGCCTGAACGACAGCGGCGGCGCGCGCATCCAGGAAGGCGTGGCCTCGCTCGGCGGTTATGCGGAAGTGTTCCAGCGCAACGTCATGGCCAGCGGCGTGATCCCCCAGATCAGCCTGATCATGGGGCCTTGCGCCGGCGGCGCGGTCTACTCACCCGCCATGACCGACTTCATCTTCATGGTCAAGGACAGCTCCTACATGTTCGTCACCGGCCCCGAGGTGGTGAAGACCGTGACGCACGAGGAGGTGACGGCCGAGGAGCTGGGCGGCGCGACCACGCACACCACCAAGAGCGGCGTCGCCGACCTGGCCTTCGAGAACGATGTCGAGGCCATCGCGCTGCTGCGCCGCTTCTTCAACTACCTGCCGCTGAACAACCGACAGACGCCGCCGGTGCGTCCCAGTGGCGACCCGGCCGAGCGGCTGGACCTGAGCCTGGACACGCTGGTGCCCGACAACCCGAACAAGCCCTACGAGATCAAGGAACTGATCTACAAGGTGGTGGACGACGGCGACTTCTTCGAGCTGCAGCGTGAGCATGCCAAGAACATCGTCATAGGCTTCGCGCGCATGGACGAGCACAGCGTGGGCATCGTCGCCAACAACCCGATGGTGCTGGCCGGCTGCCTGGACATCAAGAGCAGCATCAAGGCGGCGCGCTTCGTGCGCTTCTGCGACGCCTTCAACATCCCCGTGATCACCTTCGTCGACGTGCCCGGCTTCATGCCCGGCACTTCCCAGGAGTACGGCGGGATCATCAAGCACGGCGCCAAGCTGCTGTATGCCTATGCCGAGTGCACGGTGCCGAAGGTGACGGTGATCACGCGCAAGGCCTACGGCGGCGCCTACGACGTGATGAGTTCCAAGCACCTGCGCGGCGACGTCAACTTCGCCTGGCCGAATGCCGAGATCGCAGTGATGGGTGCCAAGGGCGCGGTGGAGATCATCTTCCGCGAGGACAAGGGTGACCCTGCCAAGCTGGCCGCGCGCGAGGCCGAGTACAAGGCGCGCTTCGCCAACCCCTTCGTCGCCGGCGCGCGCGGCTACATCGACGACGTGATCCAGCCACACGAGACGCGCAAGCGCATCTGCCGCAGCCTGGCGATGCTGAAAGACAAGAAGCTCGACAACCCGTGGCGCAAGCACGGGAACATTCCTCTGTGATTCCTTACAATCAGGTAAGGCATTGACTGGAGATCGCAATGACCACAGCCACTGTGACCAGCAAGGGCCAGATCACCATTCCGGCGGACGTGCGGCGCGAGCTCAATGTCGGGACGGGCGATCGCGTGGAGTTCGTGCAGATCGAACCGGGGCGCTATGAGGTCGTCGCGGCCACGCGCTCGGTGCGCGAGCTGAAGGGCCTGTTCGGAAAGGCCAAGCGAACCGTGAGCATCGAAGAGATGAACAAGAGCATCGCCGAACGTGCGGCCTCGGCCGGATTGAGGGCGACGCCGCGGGAAAGGCGGGCGAAGTGATCGGCCTCGATACGAACGTGCTGGCCCGCTACGTGATGCAGGACGACCCGCGTCAATCGCCCCGGGCCACCCGGCTGATGGAGTCGCTCAGCGCCGAAGCACCCGGTTTCGTGCCGGTGGTGACGCTCGTGGAACTGGTCTGGGTCTTGTCCGGCAGTTATGGCCTGAAGCGCGATCAGGTGGCCACCGTGCTCGAGACCTTGCTGCGCAGCCGGGAACTGGTGATCGACCGTGCCGAACTCGTCGTGCAGGCGCTGAGCCGCTTTGCCGCTGCAGGGGTCGACTTCGCCGATGCGTTGATCGAGCGCACTGCCGCGGCGGCCGGGTGCGCAACGACGATGACCTTCGATATCGCTGCCGCGAAGGCGGGCGGGATGACCTTGGTGCCCTGAAGCGGTTGCGCGAACGGCTTGCCGTCGAATCGAGTTTGCAGATCGACACTCAATTTCCTGGAGTTCACTGATGTTCAAGAAGATATTGATTGCGAACCGCGGGGAAATTGCCTGCCGCGTCATCAAGACCGCGAAGAAGATGGGCATCGCCACCGTGGCGGTGTACTCCGAGGCCGACCGCGATGCGCGCCATGTCGAGCTGGCCGACGAGGCGGTGTTCATCGGCCCGGCGCCCAGCCGAGAGAGTTATCTGGTGGCCGACAAGATCATCGAAGCTATCCAGGCCACCGGGGCTCAGGCCGTGCACCCTGGCTACGGCTTCCTGTCCGAGAACGAGGACTTCGCGCGCCGTGTCGAGGAAGCGGGCATCGTCTTCATCGGGCCGAAGCACTATTCGATCGCCGCGATGGGCGACAAGATCGCCTCCAAGAAGCTGGCGCTCGAAGCCAAGGTCAACACCATCCCCGGCTGGAACGCGGCGATCGAATCGCCCGAGCAGGCGGTGCAGATCGCCAAGGACATCGGCTACCCGGTGATGATCAAGGCCAGCGCCGGTGGCGGCGGCAAGGGCCTGCGCGTGGCCTTCAACGACAAGGAGGCCTTCGAGGGCTTCAGCTCCTGTCGCAACGAGGCCAAGAACAGCTTCGGCGACGACCGGGTGTTCATCGAGAAGTTCGTCGAGAGCCCGCGCCACATCGAGATCCAGGTGCTGGGCGACGCGCACGGCAACACCGTCTATCTTCACGAGCGCGAATGCAGCATCCAGCGCCGGCACCAGAAGGTGATCGAGGAGGCGCCGTCGCCCTTCATCAGCGAGGCCACGCGCAAGGCCATGGGCGAGCAGGCGGTGGCCCTGGCCAAGGCCGTCAGGTACCAGAGCGCGGGCACGGTGGAGTTCGTGGTCGGCAAGGACCAGAGCTTCTACTTCCTGGAGATGAACACGCGTCTGCAGGTGGAGCACCCGGTCACCGAGAGCATCACCGGCATCGACCTGGTGGAGCAGATGATCCGCGTGGCCGCCGGCGAGAAGCTGCCTTTCGCGCAGGCCGACATCCCGCGCCGCGGCTGGGCCATCGAATGCCGCATCAATGCCGAGGATCCGTTCCGCGGCTTCCTGCCGTCCACCGGCCGGCTGGTGCGCTACCTGCCGCCAGTGCAGACCATGGAGGCGGCTGCACCCGTGCCGGAAGGCGGCGGCGTGCGCGTGGACACCGGCGTGTACGAGGGCGGCGAAATTCCGATGTACTACGACTCGATGATCGCCAAGCTGATCGTGCACGGCCTGGACCGCGAGGACGCCATCGCCAAGATGCGCGAGGCGCTCAACGGCTTCGTCATCCGCGGCGTGGCCAGCAACATCCCCTTCCAGGCGGCTTTGCTGGCGCACCCGAAGTTCGTCGCCGGCGACTTCAACACCGGCTTCATCGCCGAACACTATGCGCACGGCTTCCGTGCCGAGGACGTGCCGCACGACGACCCGAACTTCCTGGTGGCGCTGGCGGCCGCCGCCTACCGCCGCTACCTGGAGCGTGCCGCCGGCATCAGCGGCCAGCTGGCCGGGCACCGCGTGACCATCGGCAACCAGTTCGTGGTGGTCGTCAAGGGCCAGCAGGGTGAGCATGTGCATGTGCCTGTGAGCATCAACGTCGAAGGCTCGAAGCTGGTCACTGCGGTCACCGTGGACGGGCGCGCCTATTCCATCGACAGCCAGTGGCAGTTCGGCGGCATCCGTGCCAGCGGCAGCTGCAACGGCCGGCCTTTCACCGCGCAGGTCGAGCGCCACGGCCTGTGGCTGCGCGTCGACCACAACGGCCTGCGCATCGATGCGCAGGTGATGACCGCGCGCGCCGCCGAGCTGCTGCGCCGCATGCCCTTCAAGGCACCGCCGGACATGAGCCGCTTCCTGCTTTCGCCGATGCCGGGGCTGCTGGCCGACATCGTGGTCAAGCCGGGGCAGGTGGTGCAGGCCGGCGAGCGGCTGGCGGTGATCGAGGCGATGAAGATGGAGAACATCCTGACGGCCGCGCAGGACGTCACCGTGGCCGAGGTGATGGCCGCCAAGGGCGAGAGCCTGGCGGTGGACCAGCCGATCCTGCGTTTTGCCTGAAGGGGCGAAGACGATGAGCGCCAAGCCCTTTCGCATCCTCGGAGTGCAGCAGATCGCCATCGGCGGGCCCGACAAGCAGAAACTGCGATCGCTGTGGGTCGACATCTTCGGCCTGAGCGTGAAGAGCAGCTTCGTCAGCGAGCGCGAGAACGTCGACGAGGACATCTGCGCGCTGGGCGAAGGTCCGCATGCGGTGGAGGTCGATCTGATGCAGCCGCTGGACCCAGACAAGAAGCCGGCGGTGCACACTACGCCGCTGAACCACGTGGGCCTGTGGGTGGACGACCTGCCGAAGGCGGTGGAATGGATGACGGCGAACGGAGTGCGTTTTGCGCCCGGCGGTATCCGCAAGGGGGCGGCCGGCCATGACATCTGCTTCATCCACCCCAAGGGCAACGAAGAGTTCCCGCTGGGCGGTGAGGGCGTGCTGATCGAACTGGTGCAGGCGCCGCCGGAGGTGGTCAGCGCGTTGGGTTGAACCCTGCGCCGGCCGGGCCGAGCGAAAACGCGAGAAAATGCGAGTTTTCCCGCCCGGTCCGGACGAATGAGTGCACGCACCCTGTACGACAAGCTGTGGGACGACCATGTCGTCCACACCGAAGAAGACGGCACCTCAGTGCTGTACATCGACCGGCACCTGGTGCACGAGGTCACCAGCCCGCAGGCCTTCGAGGGCCTGCGCCTGGCCGGCCGAAAGGTCTGGCGTACCAGCTCGATCGTCGCCACCGCCGACCACAACACGCCCACCACCGGCTGGGAGCGCGGCTACGACGGCATCACCGACCCGACCAGCAAACAACAGGTCGTCACGCTGGATGCCAACATCAAGGCCTTTGGCGCGGCGGCGTACTTCCCCTTCCTGGACAAGCGCCAGGGCATCGTGCATGTCATCGGGCCGGAGCAGGGCGCCACGCTGCCGGGCATGACCGTCGTCTGCGGCGACAGCCATACCAGCACCCACGGCGCCTTCGGCGCGCTGGCGCACGGCATCGGCACCAGCGAGGTCGAGCACGTGATGGCCACGCAGACGCTGCTGGCCAAGAAGGCGAAGAACCTGCTGATCAAGGTCGACGGTCAGGTGCAGCGCGGCGTGACCGCCAAGGACATCGTGCTGGCCATCATCGGCCGCATCGGCACGGCCGGCGGCACCGGTTACACCATCGAGTTCGGCGGCTCGGCCATCCGTGCGCTGAGCATGGAAGCGCGCATGACGGTGTGCAACATGGCCATCGAGGCCGGCGCGCGCGCCGGGCTGGTGGCGGTCGATGAAAAGACCCTGGCGTACGTGAAGGGCCGGCCCTTTGCGCCCACCGGCGTCGAATGGGACCAGGCGGTGGCCTACTGGCGCACGCTGCAGTCCGACCCCGCAGCGAATTTCGATGCCGTGGTCGAACTCGACGCCGCCCTGATCCGCCCGCAGGTCACCTGGGGCACCAGCCCGGAGATGGTGCTGTCGATCGAGGACCGGGTGCCCGACCCCGACAAGGAGAAGGACGCGGTCAAGCGCGGCGCGATCGAGCGCGCATTGGCCTACATGGGACTGGAGCCGAACAAGCCGCTGGCCGACGTGCACGTCGACAAGGTCTTCATCGGCTCGTGCACCAACAGCCGCATCGAGGACCTGCGCGACGCCGCTGCCGTGGTGCGCAAGGTCGGCGGCAGGATCGCGCCCAACGTCAAGCTCGCCATGGTGGTGCCGGGCTCCGGCCTGGTGAAGGCGCAGGCCGAGGCCGAGGGCCTGGACAAGGTGTTCAAGGCGGCCGGCTTCGAATGGCGCGAGCCCGGCTGCAGCATGTGCCTGGCGATGAACGCCGACCGGCTGGAGCCCGGCGAACGCTGCGCCTCGACCAGCAACCGCAACTTCGAAGGGCGCCAGGGCAACGGCGGACGCACGCACCTGGTCAGCCCGGCCATGGCGGCGGCAGCAGCGCTGCAGGGCCACTTCGTCGACGTGCGCCGCCTCGTCTGATCCCAGGAGCACAGGACATGAAGACACTGTTTGCCTGCCTCGCCGTGCTGGCCCTGCTGGCCGGCTGCAACACCATCGCCGGCATGGGCAAGGACATCTCGAATGCCGGGTCCAGCATCGAAAACGCCGCGAAGAAGAAGTAAATGCAAGCCTTCACCGTACACAAGGGCCTCGTCGCCCCGATGGACCGCGAGAACGTCGACACCGACGCGATCATCCCGAAGCAGTTCCTGAAATCGATCCAGCGCTCGGGTTTCGGCCCGAACCTGTTCGACGAATGGCGCTACCTGGACAAGGGCGAGCCCGGCCAGGACCCGGCCTCGCGCAAGCCGAACCTCGACTTCGTGCTGAACCAGCCGCGTTATGCCGGCGCCTCGGTGCTGCTGGCGCGCAAGAACTTCGGCTGCGGCTCCAGCCGCGAGCACGCGCCCTGGGCGCTGGAGCAGTTCGGCTTTCGCGCGCTGATCGCCCCCAGTTATGCCGACATCTTCTTCAACAACTGCTTCAAGAACGGCCTGCTGCCGATCCAGCTGCCGGAAGCGCAGGTGGCGCAGCTGTTCGACGAGGTGAAGGGTTTCGTCGGTTATGCGCTGACCATCGACCTGCCGCGGCAGGTGATCGTCAAGCCCGACGGCAGCGAGCTGCCCTTCGAGGTGGAGCCCTTCCGCAAGTTCTGCCTGCTCAACGGCTTCGACGACATCGGCCTGACACTGCGCCATGCCGACAAGATCCGAGCCTTCGAAGCCGAACGCCTGGCCAAGATGCCCTGGCTGACGCACCGCAACCTGGCCTGATAGAGAAAGTAGACGAATGAAGATTGCCCTGCTGCCCGGTGATGGCATTGGCCCCGAGATCATGGCCGAGGCCGTGAAGGTGCTGAACGCGCTGGAGCTGAAGTTCGAAACCGAAACCGCGCCTGTGGGGGGTGCCGCCTATGAGGCCGCGGGACACCCGCTGCCGGACAGCACGCTGAAACTGGCCAAGGCAGCAGACGCCATCCTGTTCGGCGCCGTCGGCGACTGGAAGTACGACAAGCTCGAACGCGCGCTGCGCCCCGAGCAGGCCATCCTGGGGCTGCGCAAGCACCTGGGTCTGTTCGCCAACTTCCGCCCCGCCATCTGCTATCCGCAGCTGACCGCGGCGTCGAGCCTGAAGCCGGAGCTGGTGGCGGGGCTGGACATCCTGATCATCCGCGAGCTCACCGGCGACATCTACTTCGGCCAGCCGCGCGGCCGCCGCATCGCGGTGGACGGGCACTTCCCCGGCGCCGAAGAAGCCTTCGACACCATGCGCTACAGCAAGCCGGAGATCGAGCGCATCGCGCACGTGGCCTTCCAGGCGGCGCGCAAGCGGTCCAAGAGCGTGACCAGTGTGGACAAGGCCAACGTGCTGGAGACCTTCCAGTTCTGGAAGGACGTGGTCACCGAGGTGCATGCTCAGTATCCGGACGTGGAACTGGACCACATGTACGTGGACAACGCCGCGATGCAGTTGGTCAAGGCGCCGAAGAAGTTCGACGTGGTGGTTACCGGCAACATGTTCGGCGACATCCTGTCCGATGCCGCGGCCATGCTCACCGGCTCGATTGGCATGCTGCCCTCGGCATCGTTGGACGCAAACAACAAGGGCCTGTACGAACCCAGCCATGGCAGCGCGCCGGACATCGCCGGCAAGGGAATCGCCAACCCGCTGGCTACAATGTTGTCTGCTGCCATGATGCTGCGCTACTCGCTCCAACAAGCCCAGGCTGCCGACCGCATCGAGTCGGCCGTCCAGCAGGTGCTGGCCAGCGGGTTGCGCACGCCGGACATATGGTCCGAAGGCACGCACAAGGTGGGCACCCGCGAAATGGGCGACGCCGTCGTGGCCGCGCTGACCACCAAGACCACCATTAGCAAGAGCTAGTCAGCTCGGTCTCGTTTCGCCCTTTCTGTGTCCGGCGAACCGAGCCGGGGACAGAAAACCTTCACCATTCCAAGGGGCGATTCAAATGGCAAAGCAGGTACTCACGGGTCTCGTCGGCTGGCGCGGCATGGTCGGTTCGGTGTTGCTCGAGCGCATACGCGCCGAAGGCGACTTCGCGCTGATCGAGCCGGTGTTCTTTTCCACCAGCAATGCCGGCGGCGCCGCCCCGGCCGAGGCGAAGAACGAGACCAAGCTGTTCGATGCCTACGACATCGCCGCGCTGAAGCGCTGCGAGATCGTCATCACCGCGCAGGGCGGCGAGTACACCAAGAAGGTCTACCCCGAACTGCGCGCGGCCGGCTGGAAGGGCTACTGGATCGATGCGGCCAAGACGCTGCGCATGCAGGACGACGCGGTCATCATCCTCGACCCGGTCAACCTAAACGTCATCCAGGACGCCTTGAAGCGCGGCGTGCGCGACTACATTGGCGGCAACTGCACGGTCAGCTGCATGCTGATGGGCGTGGGCGCGCTGTTCAAGGCTGATCTGGTCGAATGGATGACCTGCACCACCTACCAGGCGGCCTCGGGCGGCGGCGCGCAGCACATGCGCGAGCTGCTCACGCAGTACGGTACGCTCAACGCCGCGGTGCGCCCGCTGCTCGATGACCCGGCCTCGGCCATCCTCGAGATCGACCGCCGCGTCGCCGAAACGCAGCGCGGCTTGTCCGGCGAGCAGATCGCCAACTTCGGCGTGCCGCTGGGTGGCAGCCTGATCCCGTGGATCGACGCCGACCGCGGCGACGGCACCAGCCTGGAAGAGTGGAAGGGCGGCGCCGAGACCAACAAGATCCTCGGCCGCGGCCCGGGTTTCGGTAGCGAGGCCACGCCCATCGACTCGATCTGCGTGCGTGTCGGTGCGATGCGCTGCCACAGCCAGGCCCTGACCATCAAGCTGAAGCAGGACGTTCCGCTGGCCGACATCGAGGCCCTGATCGCCCACGACAACGCCTGGGTCAAGCTGGTGCCGAACACCCGCGAAGCCAGCGTGCGCCAGCTCACCCCGGTGGCCGTCACCGGCACCATGGACATCCCGGTGGGACGGTTGCGCAAGCTGGCGATGGGCCCGCAGTACCTGGGCGCCTTCACCATCGGCGACCAGCTGCTGTGGGGTGCGGCCGAACCGCTGCGGCGCATGCTGCGCATCCTGCTGGAGGCCTGAGCCGGCGTTGTCGACGGGCCACAACTTGCGACAAAGGCCCGAATCGACCCTGTTTGGGGCCGAACATCAGCATTTGCATGAGCAGATGAGCCTATATGCTTGTCGGCAATGTGATTTAGCTCGCACCGGCGAGGCCGGCTCGGGCTCGTGGGCTGGCCAAATCGGCCGATGTTGGTGGGTGATGGGGACTAGGCTCCAGCGCGCACCTTGGGGAGACGCTTTGAAACATCGCAAGTTGAATGCAGGGCGCTTCGCGCTGAGCGGACTGGCCATCGCCACGGCGTGCCTGTGGGGTCTGAACGCACAGGCGCTGGGCCTGGGGCAGCTGCGTGTGCAGTCGGCCTTGGGTGAGCCCCTGCGTGCAGAGATCGACGTCACCAGCATGACGCCCGAGGAAGCCGGCACGCTGGTGCTTCGTGTGGCCTCGCCGGATGCCTATCGCGCCGCCGGCGTCGACTACAACTCGGTGCTGCCCGGCACGCAGGTGCAGCTGATGAAGCGGCCGGACGGGCGCGCCTATCTGCGCGTGACCAGCGACCGGGCCGTGGTTGAGCCTTTCGTCGACGTGATTCTGGAAATGAACTGGGCCAGCGGCCGGCTGGTACGTGAATACACGTTGCTGCTCGACCCGCCAGGCACGCCGCGCAACATGGCTGCCGCCCCGGCGCCGAGCGTCGCTCCGGCCATTTCAGCCGCCCCGGCGCCTGCGCAGCCGTCTCCACGCGTGGCCCAGGCCGCGCCGCCGCCCAGCGCCACCACCTCGCCGGCGTCACCGCCGAGCGACCGCCGCGCCGCGCCCAAGCCGGAAACCCCGCCACCGGCGCCCAAGGTGGCGGCTGCGGCCCCTGCGCCCGCTGCAGCTGGCGCCGACCAATACCAAGTGCGGCCGGGTGATTCGCTCAGCCGCATTGCCAAGGCCGTCCAGCCGCCAAGCGTGTCGCTGGACCAGATGCTGGTGGCCCTGTTTCGCGGCAACCCGGATGCGTTCGTCGGCAACAACATGAACCGCCTGAAGGCGGGTCAAGTGCTGAAAGTCCCGTCGGTCGATGCCGTGCAGCAGGTGTCCGCGCCCGAGGCGCGCGAAGTGATCCGCGCACAAAGCGCCGACTTTGCTGCCTACCGTCAGCAACTGGCTTCGGGCGTGACGACACAGAAGACCGACGAGCCGGCGCGCCAGGCCAAGGGCACTGTTCAGGCTTCGGTTCAGGACAACAAGCAGGCCGCTGCGCCGACGCCGGACAAGCTGACGCTGAGCCAGGGCGCGGTCAAGGCTTCGGCACCCGAAGCCGCCGTGTCCAAGGAAACCGAGAAGAAGGACGCCGCCACTCGCGTGGCCGAGCTGTCGCGCAATGTCGCCGAGCTGAAGCGCCTGCAAGGCGAGACTGCGGGTTCGGCACCGGCGGCTGCTGCTGCGCCCGTGGCCCCTCCAGTTGCGTCGCCGGCACCGGTGGCTTCGGCGCCGGTGGTGGCCACCTTGCCGGTGGTGCCGGTTGTGCCGGCCTCGGCGCCCACCCCAGCCAAGGTTGCCGCTGCACCTGCAGCGCCACCACCTGCGCCGCCCAAGGTCGCGCCGCCCGCGCCGAGCGCGGCTGAAGAACCGAGCCTGCTCGATTCGCTGTTCGAGAACCCGATGGTGCTGCCCGGCGCCGGGGTGCTGGTGGCGCTGATCGCCGGCTTTGGCGCCTACCGGCTGCGTGGCCGACTGCGCAAGAGCGAGCGCGAGACCTCGTTCCTGGAAAGCCGCCTGCAGCCGGACTCCTTCTTCGGCGCCAGCGGAGGACAGCGCATCGACACCCACGACGCGCCCAGCGCCACCTCGTCGGCCTCGTCGATGAGCTATTCGCTGAGCCAGCTCGACGCGATTGGCGATGTCGATCCGGTGGCCGAGGCCGATGTCTACCTGGCCTATGGCCGCGACCTGCAGGCCGAGGAGATCCTCAAGGAGGCGATGCGCGCCAACCCGGACCGCATGGCGGTGCGCAGCAAGCTGCTCGAGGTCTATGCCAAGCGGCGCGATACCAAGGGTTTCGAGTTGCTGGCCGGCCAGCTGTTCGCGCTGACCGGAGCGGACAGCGAAGACTGGCACAAGGCCCAGGCGCTGGGCCGCCAGATCGATGCCGACAACCCGCTGTACGCCCCGGGCGGTCAGCCCGACATGCTGGTGCGCGAAGGCGGCCGGCTGGTCGAGCCCCTGGACGCGACGACGATGCCGCAGTCGGTGCAGCCGAAGGTGCCGGCCGGACCGATCAGCGAGCCCGGTTCGCTGGACCCGGCGCCGAACCTGGACCTGGAACTCGACCTGGACCTGGCCGGCAGCACCAGCAGCGACACCTCGCCTGGCGCGCTGGAGGTGACACGTCCGTTCACCACGGGTGCCGCACTCGTCGACGACAAGCCTTTCTCGATCGAGCTGCCTGGCCTTGGCCAAGGTGCGCCGGCGGGCGGTGCCGTGTCGGCCGATGCAGGCGCGCTCGATTTCGACCTGGGCGAGTTGACGCTGGACGACGACAAGGCCGGCGCCTCGTCGCGCCCGTCGCCGCTGGGTGCCGACGACGACTTTGCCGCGTCGCTGCCGTCCTTCGAGCTGAGCGACGATGATGCCGACCCGCTGGCGCGCAAACTCGAACTGGCCGAGGAGTTCCGCCAGATCGGCGACATGGAAGGTGCCCGCGACCTGCTCGAGGAAGTGCTGGCCAGCGCGGAGGGCGCGCTCAAGTCCAAGGCCCAGGGCATGCTCAACAGCCTGAGCTGAGGCCCCGATTCCCCGACGAAGGGCCCTGCGGGGCCCTTCGTGCTTTCGGTCGGCCATGCCACACAATGCGCCCATGCCCGACCCGCAACCACAGCGCCTGGCGCTTGGCCTGAGCTATCGCGGCACCGGCTACCACGGCTGGCAGTCGCAGCCCGATGGCCGCACGCTGCAGGACCGCGTCGAAGCCGCCCTGGCCGAGTTCGCCGCCACGCCCGTCACAACCGTCTGCGCCGGCCGCACCGACAGCGGCGTGCATGCACTGAACCAGGTGCTGCATTTCGACGCGCCGGTGCAGCGCGACACCTTCTCCTGGGTGCGTGGCACCAACCGCTACCTCGACCACGAGATCGCTCTGCAATGGTGCCAGCCGGTGGCATCGGACTTCCACGCGCGACGCTCGGCGCTGGGCCGGCGGTACCGCTACCTGCTGCTGCAATCGCCGGTGCGGCCAGCGCTGGAGCACGGCCTGTGCGGCTGGAGCTTCAAGCCGCTGGACGGCGACGCGATGCGCGCCGCGGCGGCGCTGCTGATCGGCGAACACGACTTCAGCTCCTTCCGCGCCGCCGAATGCCAGGCGCTGTCGCCGGTGAAGACGATGCGCGCCATCCGCATCGAGCCGCGCGGCGCCTACTGGCGCTTCGACTTCGACGCCAGCGCCTTCCTGCACCACATGGTGCGCAACCTGATGGGTTGCCTGCTGGCGGTGGGGGAGGGCCGCTTTAGCCCCGGCTGGATGGCGGAGGTGCTGGCTGCACGTAGCCGCGACGCGGCCGCGCCGACCTTCGCCCCCGACGGCCTGTATTTCGTCGGGCCGTACTACGATGCTCGACATGCGATCCCGGACCACACCCCGGCCATGGACTGGCTGCCCTGACTGATGCGAACCCGCATCAAGATCTGCGGCCTGACCCGCGAGGCCGACGTTGACGCCGCGGTGCAAGCCGGTGCCGACGCGATCGGTTTCGTGCTCTACGAACGCAGCGCGCGACATGTGTCCGCGGCGCGAGCCGGCGCGCTGGCCCGGCGGCTGCCGCCGTTCGTGACGCCGGTGCTGCTGCTGGTCAACGCATGCGACGAACTGCTCCAGGCCGTGCTGCAGGCCGTGCCGCATGCGCTGCTGCAGTTCCACGGCGACGAAACGCCGGCGCAGTGCCAAGCTGCGCAGCGCGCCTACCTGCGCGCCGCGCGCATGGCGCCGGGCTTCGATTTGTTAGACTTTGCCTCGCGCTATGCCAGCGCACAGGCCCTGCTGCTCGACAGCCATGTCGAAGGTTACGGCGGGGGTGGAAAGGCATTCGATTGGTCACTTATTCCTCCAAGCGTGCCCCTTCCGGTCGTTTTGTCTGGTGGGTTGAACGCTGCCAACGTGATCGAAGGAGTGTGTCGCGTCCGGCCCTGGGCCGTTGACGTGAGCTCCGGCGTGGAAAGCTCCAAGGGCATCAAGGATGCCGAGCTGATGCGCCGGTTCTGCGATGCGGTGCGCGAGGCCGATGCCCGCGCCACAGCCACACCCTGAGGAACATCTTCATCATGCTGAACTATCAACAGCCCGACGCGAGCGGGCACTTCGGGCCCTATGGCGGCAGCTTCGTCGCCGAGACACTGGTGCACGCGCTGGACGAGCTGAAGGCTGCCTACACGCGCTACCGCAACGAGGCCGAGTTCCTGGCCGAGTTTCGCAGCGAGTTGGCGCACTTCGTCGGCCGGCCGAGCCCGGTGTACCACGCCGCGCGCACCAGCCGCGAGCTTGGCGGCGCGCAGATCTACCTCAAGCGCGAGGACCTCAACCACACCGGCGCGCACAAGATCAACAACACCATCGGCCAGGCGCTGCTGGCCCGGCGCATGGGCAAACCGCGCGTCATCGCCGAAACCGGCGCCGGCCAGCACGGCGTGGCCACGGCGACGATCTGCGCGCGCTACGGCATGGAATGCGTGGTGTACATGGGCAGCGAGGACATGAAGCGCCAGTCGCCCAACGTCTACCGCATGCACCTGCTGGGCGCCAAGGTGGTGCCGGTGGAATCGGGCAGCCGGACGCTGAAGGACGCGCTCAACGAGGCGCTGCGCGACTGGGTGACCAATGTCGAGAACACCTTCTACATCATCGGCACGGTGGCCGGACCGGCGCCGTACCCGGAGATGGTGCGCGACTTCCAGAGCGTCATCGGCGAGGAATGCCTGACGCAGATGCCTGCGCTGGCCGGCCGCCAGCCGGATGCGGTGATCGCCTGCGTCGGCGGCGGCAGCAACGCCATGGGCATCTTCTACCCGTACATCAAGCACGAGGGCGTGCGCCTGATTGGCGTCGAGGCCGCGGGGCTGGGCTTGGCCAGCGGCAAGCATGCGGCGTCGATCTCGGCCGGCTCGCCCGGCGTGCTGCACGGCAACCGCACCTATCTGCTGCAGGACGACAACGGCCAGATCATCGAGACCCATTCCGTCTCGGCCGGCCTGGACTACCCCGGCGTGGGCCCGGAACATGCCTACCTGCACGACATCGGTCGGGCCGAATACGTCGGCATCACCGACGACGAGGCGCTGGCCGCGTTCCACCATCTGTGTCGCACCGAGGGCATCATCCCGGCACTGGAATCGAGCCACGCCGTGGCCTACGCGATGAAGCTGGCGCCGACGATGCGCAGCGACCAGCACCTGCTGGTCAACCTGTCCGGCCGGGGCGACAAGGACATCGGTACCGTCGCCGACCTGTCGGGCGCCCAGTTCTACTGCCGGCCGTCGTGCCAGGGCCAGTCGGTCAAAGGCGCGCAGACCATCGAGGTGCAGCGATGAGCCGCATCGCGAGCACGCTGAATGCACTGCTATCGCACGGCCGCAAGGCGCTGATTCCCTATGTCACCGTCGGCGACCCCTATGCCGATGCCACGCCGGAGATCATGCACGGCCTGGTGGCCGGTGGCGCCGACATCATCGAACTCGGCGTGCCCTTCTCCGACCCGATGGCCGACGGCCCGGTGATCCAGAAGGCGTCCGAGCGTGCGCTGGCCCGCGGCATCGGGCTGGCGCAGGTGCTGGATGCGGTGCGGCGCTTTCGCAGCGCCGACGCGACCACGCCGGTGGTGCTGATGGGCTATGCCAACCCGATCGAGCGCTACGACCAGCGCCATGGCGAGGGGGCCTTCATCGCCGCCGCGGCCGAAGCCGGCGTCGACGGCGTGCTGGTGGTCGACTATCCGCCCGAGGAATGCGAGGCCTTTGCCGCCGACCTGCGCAAGCACGGCGTGGACCCAATCTTCCTGCTGGCGCCGACCTCCACCGACGCGCGCATCCGCCAGGTCGGCCGGCTGGCCAGCGGCTATGTGTACTACGTGTCTTTGAAGGGCGTCACTGGCGCCGGCCACCTGGACACCGCCGGCGTGGCGGCCATGATGCCGCGCATCCGCGCCCAGGTGACGGTGCCGGTGGGCGTGGGTTTTGGCATCCGTGACGCTGCCAGCGCCTGCGCGGTGGCCGAGGTGGCCGATGCGGTGGTCATCGGCACCCGCCTGGTGCAAGTGCTGGAATCCGAGCCGCGCGACAATGTGGCCCGCGCCGGCCGCGATTTCATCGCCGACATCCGCGGCGCGCTGGACGAGATGACCCAAGGAGCCCAAGCATGAGCTGGTTGGAAAAGCTGCTGCCGCCGAAGATCCAGCATACCGACCCGAGCGAGCGCCGCTCGGTGCCCGAAGGCCTGTGGATCAAGTGCCCGTCCTGCGAGACGGTGCTCTACAAGACCGACCTGGAACAGAACGTCAACGTCTGCCCCAAGTGCGACCACCACCACCGCATCGGCGCGCGTGCGCGGCTCGACGCCTTCCTCGACCCCGAGGGCCGCTACGAGATCGGGCAGGAGGTGCTGCCGGTCGATGCGCTGAAGTTCAAGGACGCCAAGAAGTACCCCGAGCGGTTGAAGGCCGCGCTCGAGGCCACTGGCGAAACCGACGCCCTGGTGGTCTTCGGCGGCGCGGTGATGAGTGTGCCGCTGGTGGCGGCCTGCTTCGAATTCGAGTTCATGGGCGGCTCGATGGGCTCGGTGGTCGGCGAGCGCTTCGTTCGAGGCGTCGAGACAGCCATCGAGCAGAAGGTGCCCTTCGTGTCCTTCACCGCTACCGGCGGTGCGCGCATGCAGGAGGGTCTGCTGAGCCTGTTGCAGATGGCCAAGACCAATGCCGCCTTGACCCACTTGGCCAAGGCAAGGCTGCCCTACATCAGCGTGCTCACCGATCCCACCATGGGCGGCGTGTCGGCCAGCTTTGCCTTCATGGGTGACCTGGTCATTGCCGAGCCCAAGGCGTTGATCGGCTTTGCCGGCCCGCGGGTCATCGAGAACACCGTGCGCGAGACGCTGCCCGAAGGTTTCCAGCGCTCGGAGTTCCTGATCGGCAAAGGTGCGCTCGACATGATCGTCGACCGACGTCAGCTGCGGCCCACCATCGCGCGCGCGTTGGCCATGCTGCAGCGGCAGAGCGCTGACGCGGTCGCCTGAAGCCGACGGCGCGCGTCACGCTGCGCGCCGCGTACCGCCCATGCCCACGCCCGTCAGCCTGGACGAGTGGCTCGCCCATTGCGAGCGCCTGCACCCGAAGAGCGTCGACATGACGCTGGAGCGGGTGCGCAGCGTGCGCGAGCGCATGGGGCTGCAGTTTGGCGTGCCGGTGGTGGCGGTGGCGGGCACCAATGGCAAGGGTTCGAGCTGCGCCATGCTCGAAGCCATCGCGCTGCGTGCCGGCTACCGTGTCGGCCTGTACATCAAGCCGCACCTGGTGCGCTTCGAGGAGCGCTGCCGCATCAACGGTCGTAGCGTCGAGGCGGCTGCGCTGCTGCCTCACTTCGCGGCCGTGGAGGCAGCGCGCGGCGAGATCACGTTGTCGTACTTCGAGTTCACCACGCTGGCCATCATGCGGGCGCTGGCCGAGGCCGATCTCGACCTGGTGATCCTCGAGGTCGGACTGGGCGGGCGGCTGGACGCCGTCAACGCCGTCGATGCCGACTGCGCGCTGATCACCAGCATCGACCTGGATCACATGGACTACCTGGGGCCGGACCGCGAGTCGATCGGCTTCGAGAAGGCGGGCATCCTGCGAGCGGGCAAGCCGGCGGTGATCAGCGACCCGGTGCCGCCCGCGAGCGTGCTGCGCCATGCGGCCGACATCGGCGCCGACCTTTGGCTGGTGGGGCGCGACTTCAATCATTCCGGCGACCGCCAGCAGTGGTCGTGGAGCGGGCGCGGGCGCCGTCACAACGCACTGGCCTATCCGGCGCTGCGCGGTGCCAACCAGCTGCTCAATGCCAGCGGCGTGCTGGCAGTGTTCGAGGCGCTGCGCGAGCGGCTGCCGATCACCGCGCAGGCGGTGCGCAGCGGCCTGGCCACGGTGGAGCTTCAGGGCCGATTCCAGATCGTGCCGGGACAGCCAGTGCTGGTGCTGGACGTGGCCCACAACCCGCAGGCCGCGGCGACGCTGGCCTTCAACCTCGACCAGATGGGCTACTACCCACGCACCCACGCGGTGTTCGGCGCGATGCACGACAAGGACATCGCTGGCATGGTGGCGCGCCTGGCCGCCGTGGTGGACCGCTGGTACCTGAGCGACCTGCCGCTGCCGCGAGCGGCTTCGGCCGCGGACCTCGAGCACACGCTGCGCGCCACGGTGCCCACGCTGGCCGAGGCGCCGAGCCGCCATGAATCGCCTGCCGCGGCACTGCGCGCGGCCCTGGCCGCAGCAGACCCGGCTGATAGAATCGTTGTCTTCGGGTCGTTCCTCTGCGTCGGTGGAGTGCTGAAGGACGGCGTGCCGCGCACACGCACTGCGCACAGCGGCTGAATGCGTGCCCCGCCACGACGACTCAAGCCCTTCCGGGCATGGCGCCGTCGCCGGCGAACGGATCTTGGCCCTTCACCGTAGCGGACGCTAGCCAGTGCTCTCATTCCTCAAGCGCAAAGACAGCCCGGCCCAGGCGGGAGCCGTCGACGAAGCGGCGACGGTGCAGTCGGCCCGCACGCGCGCGCGCCGCCGACTGATCGGCGCGGCAGTGCTGGTGGGCGTGGGCATCATCGGCTTTCCCCTGCTCTTCGAAACCCAGCCACGGCCGATCGCGGTGGACATCCCGATCGAAATCCCGGCTCGTGACAACGTGCCACCGCTGAAGCTGCCCCCTGCCAAGAGCCCGCCGGCGACCTCGCCTCGTGCGGCCGGTCCGGTGGTGGCCGAGACCGTGGCCGAACCGCCGGCGGAAGCTCCTGCGCAGGCCTCCTCGGCCCAGGCGCCGGCCTCGGCCGCATTGCCGGTCGCGCCGCCGCCGCGAGCCGAGCGCGTGGCCAGTGCGCCGGCCGCCGCATCGGCCCCGGTTGCACGGGCCGCGACCGAAGCGCCGGACCCCAAGTCCGACGCGCAACGCGCGCAGGCCTTGCTCGAGGGCAAGCCTGTGGCGGCGGCGCCGCCGCCGGTTGCCGCCGCGTCGGAACCGAAGACCGGGCGCTTTGTCGTACAGGCCGGCGCCTACACCGACCCCGCCACGCTACGCGAGGCACGGCAGAAGGTGGAAAAGCTGGGCCTGAAGACCTACACCCAGGTGGTCGAGACCGACTCCGGAGCACGCACCCGTGTGCGCGTCGGCCCCTTCGACAGCCGCGAAGAGGCTGAGAAGACCGCCGCACGCATCAAGTCCGCCGGGCTTGCCGCCAACATCCTGAGCCTGTGATGGACCACCTCGGCTGGGTCGACCTGACGATGCTCGGCGTGCTGCTGCTGTCGCTGGGCCTGGGCATTTGGCGCGGCTTCGTGCTCGAGGCACTGGCGTTGGTCGGCTGGGTGGTGGCGTGGTTCGCTGCCCATGGGCTGGCGCCGATCTGGGCGCCGCATTTGCCGTTGGGCGAACCCGGCTCCAGCGTCAACTACGCGGCCAGCTTTGCGGTGGCTTTCATGGCCGTGCTCATCGGCTGGGGCCTGGCGTCGCGGGTGCTGCGCCTGCTGGTCAACGCCACGCCGCTGCGCGGTGCCGACCGCGTGCTCGGCGCGGCCTTCGGGCTGTTGCGCGGCGTGCTCCTGCTGATGGTGCTGGCCATCGTGGTGGCGCTGACGCCTGCCGCAGACTCGGAGCCTTGGGCCCGTTCACAGGGTGTGCAATGGCTGGCGGTGGCGATGCAGGGCATCAAGCCGCTGCTGCCGCCCGACATCGCGCAGTTTCTGCCGACTTGAGACTCGACATCGAAGGACACCGGACCATGTGTGGGATCGTCGGAGCCATATCCAAGTCGCCCGTGAATCAGTTGCTGTATGACGCGCTGCTGCTGTTGCAGCACCGGGGTCAGGACGCGGCCGGCATCGTCACGATGCAGGGCACGAAGTGCTTCATGCACAAGGCGCGCGGCATGGTGCGCGATGTCTTCCGCACGCGCAACATGCGCGCGCTGCCCGGCAACGTGGGTCTGGGCCAGGTGCGCTACCCGACGGCGGGCAACGCCTGGAGCGAGGAGGAGGCGCAGCCCTTCTACGTCAATGCGCCCTTCGGCATCGTGCTGGTGCACAACGGCAACCTCACCAACACCACCTCGCTGAAGAGCGAACTGTTCCGCATCGACCGTCGGCACATCAACACCGAGAGCGATACCGAGGTGCTGATCAACATCCTGGCGCACGAGATCGAGGTCGTGGCGCGCGACCTGCCGCTGTCGCCGCAGGCGCTGTTTGCCGCGGTGGCCGCCGTGCACAAGCGCGTCAAGGGTTCGTATGCGGTGATTGCGCTGATCGCCGGCCACGGCCTGCTGGCCTTTCGCGACCCCTTCGGCATCCGCCCGCTGGCCATCGGCCAGCTGCAGACCGACGACGGCCTGGAGTACATGGTGGCCAGCGAGTCGGTGGCCATCGAAGGCACCGGCCGCCATGTGCTGCGCGACGTGGCGCCGGGCGAGGCGGTCTTCATCGATGTCGACGGCCGGTTGCACACGCAGCAATGCGCCGCGCACCCGACGCTGCACCCCTGCATGTTCGAGTTCGTCTACCTGGCCCGGCCGGATTCGGTGCTCGACGGCATCTCGGTGTACCAGGCGCGCCTCAACCTGGGCGAGACGCTGGCGCAGCGAGTCATCTCGACCATGCCGCCGAGCGAGATCGACGTCGTCATCCCGATCCCCGAATCGAGCCGGCCCTCGGCGATGCAATTGGCGCAGAAGCTGGGCAAGCCCTACCGCGAAGGCTTCGTCAAGAACCGCTATGTGGGCCGCACCTTCATCATGCCGGGTCAGGCGGTGCGCAAGAAGAGCGTGCGCCAGAAGCTCAATGCCATTGGCGTGGAGTTCAAGGGCCGCAACGTGCTGCTGGTGGACGATTCCATCGTGCGCGGCACCACCAGCAAGGAGATCGTGCAGATGGCGCGCGAGGCCGGCGCGCGCAAGGTGTACATGGCCTCGGCCGCGCCGCCGGTGCGCTTTCCCAACGTCTACGGCATCGACATGCCCACGCGCGAGGAACTGATCGCCGCCGGCCGCAGCATCGAAGAGATCCGGCAGTACATCGGCGCCGATGCGCTGATCTACCAGGACGTGGACGCGATGAAACGCGTGGTGCTGGCGCTGAACCCGAATCTCGACGGCTTCGAGGCCTCGTGCTTCGACGGCCGCTACATCACTGGCGATGTCTCGGTGGAGGACTTCGCCGCCATCGAAGCGCAACGCAGTTCGGCCCGCAATGACGACGACGACAGCGGCGACGAACGCACGCGGCTGGCGTTGCAGAACGCCGACACCCACTGATGAGCGACCACGACAACGAAGCCGCGCGACTGGCACGCGCCCGCCTGCCCGAGGGCTTGCGCGCCGAGACGCTGGCTGTGCGCACGGCGCTGGCTCCCAGCCAGCATGGCGAAAACAGCGAGGGCCTGTTCCTGACCAGCGCCTTCGTGCAACCCGATGCCGAGACTTCGGCGCGGCGCTTCGCCGAGATGGAGGACTTCACCTACGCGCGCACCAGCAACCCGACGGTGCGCAGCCTGGAGGCACGGCTGGCCGCCATGGAGGGCGCCGAGGCCGCGGTGGCCACGGCCACCGGCATGAGCGCGATCCTGCTGCTGGTGATGGGCCTGCTCAAGTCCGGCGACCATGTGGTGTGCTCGCGCTCGGTGTTCGGCTCCACCGTCAGCCTGTTCGCCAAGGAGTTTGCCAAGTTCGGCGTCGAGACCAGCTTCGTCTCACAGACCGACCTGTCCAACTGGCGCGCCGCGGTCAAGCCGAGCACGAAACTGCTGTTCGCAGAGACGCCGACCAACCCGCTGACCGACGTGTGCGACATCGCGGCGCTGGCCGACATCGCGCACCAGGCCGGCGCGCTGCTGACGGTGGACAACACCTTCTGCTCGCCGGCGCTGCAACGCCCGCTGGCGCTGGGCGCCGACCTGGTGATGCATGCCGGCACCAAGTACCTCGACGGTCAGGGCCGGGTGATGGCCGGCGCTCTGTGCGGTGCGCGCAGCCTGATCCACGATGTGTTCGGCCCGACGCTGCGCACGGCGGGCATGACGCTGGCGCCGTTCAATGCCTGGGTCGTGCTGAAGGGTCTGGAGACGCTGGCGCTGCGCATGAAGGCGCAGAGCGAGGCCACACTGGCCGTGGCGCAGTGGCTGGAGCGACACCCGGCGGTGTCGCGCGTGTACTACCCAGGCCTGGAGTCGCACCCGCAGCATGCCTTGGCGATGCGCCAGCAGTCGGGGCTGGGCGGCGCGGTGCTGTCCTTCGAAGTGCGCGCCGATGGCGCCGAGGCCGCGCGGGCCCGGGCCTTCCAGCTCATCGACAGCACCCGCGTGCTCAGCATCGCCACCAACCTGGGCGACACCAAGTCGATCATCACCCATCCCGCCACCACCTCGCACGGCCGGCTGAGCGAGGCGCAACGCCAGGCCGTCGGCATCGGCCAGGGCATGATCCGTCTGGCCGTGGGCCTGGAACATGTGGCCGACATCACCGACGATCTGCAGCGCGGCTTGGGCAGCCTGTGACTACACCATGAGCTCCACAGTACGCACCCGTATCGCGCCATCGCCCACCGGCTTCCTGCATCTGGGCACGGCGCGCACGGCGCTGTTCTCCTGGGCCTATGCGCGCCACTTTAGCGGCGAGTTCGTCCTGCGCATCGAGGACACCGATGTGGCCCGTTCGTCGCAGGAGGCGGTGGACCAGATCGTGGCCGCGATGCGCTGGCTGGAACTGGGGCACGACGAAGGCCCGTTCTTCCAGATGCAGCGTATCGAGCGTTATCGCGAGGTCATCGCGCAGATGCTGGCCGCCGGCACGGCGTACCACTGCTACTGTTCGACCGAAGAACTCGACTCGATGCGCGAGGCGCAGCGCGCGCGTGGCGAAAAGCCGCGCTACGACGGCCGCTGGCGGCCCGAGCCGGGCAAGCTGCTGCCCGCGGTGCCGCAAGGCGTGCCGCCGGTGGTGCGCTTTCGCAACCCGGAGGGCGGCGTGGTCAGCTGGAACGACCTGGTCAAGGGCCCGATCAGCATCAGCAACCGCGAGCTCGACGACCTGGTCATTGCCCGCGCCGACGGCACGCCGACCTACAACTTCTGCGTCGTCGTCGACGACTGGGACATGCGCATCAGCCACGTGATCCGCGGCGACGATCATGTCAACAACACACCGCGGCAGATCAACATCCTGCGCGCGCTGATCGGCCCGGACGGCGCATTGCCGGTGTACGGCCACGTGCCGATGATCCTGGGCCCCGATGGCGACAAGTTGTCCAAGCGCCACGGAGCGGTCAGCGTCACGCAGTACGAGGACGATGGCTACCTGCCCGAGGCCATGCTCAACTACCTGGCGCGGCTGGGCTGGAGCCACGGCGACACCGAGCTGTTCAACCGCGAGCAGCTTATCGCCTGGTTCGACGGCCACCACCTGGCCAGAAGCCCGGCGCAGTGGGACCCGGCCAAGCTCAACTGGGTCAACGCCCACCATCTGAAGCTGCGCAGCGATGCCTCGCTGGCCGAGTTGGTGGCCAAGCAGCTGGCGCGACGCGGCATCGAGGCCGCGGCCGACGATCATCTCGCGCGACTGTGCGCGCTGTACAAGGACCGCTGCGCCACCGCGGTGGAGCTGGCCGACTGGATCGGCATGTACTTCGTCGAGGTACAACCTTCGGCCGACGAATTGGCCGCGCATGTCACCGATGCGGTCAGGCCTGCCGTCGTGAGCCTGCGCGGTCGGCTGAGCGATGTGGCCTGGGACAAGGCCTCGATCGCCGCAGCCATCAAGGCCACGCTGGCCGAGCACGGCCTGAAGATGCCGCAACTGGCTCATGCCGTACGCGTGCTGGTGTGCGGCCGCAGCCAGACACCGTCGCTGGATGCCGTGCTGGAGTTGTTCACGCGTGAACAGGTGTTGTGGCGTTTGAGGAGCCTGTAGAAGTGCAGATATAATCTGAGGCTGCTTGAACAGCGCAGGGTGAACAACCTTGGGGGTATAGCTCAGCTGGGAGAGCGCTTGCATGGCATGCAAGAGGTCAGCGGTTCGATCCCGCTTACCTCCACCAAAGCCTTGTCGCAAAGCGTGGTTCAAGCAGATGGATGTGTTTTCAAGTCCCCTTCGTCTAGAGGCCTAGGACACCACCCTTTCACGGTGATTACAGGGGTTCGAATCCCCTAGGGGACGCCAAGTCTGGCAAGGCTTGCGGACAGGTCAAGTACCTGCTCCGGGATGTTGCCACCACGTGGAGTGGTAGTTCAGTTGGTTAGAATACCGGCCTGTCACGCCGGGGGTCGCGGGTTCGAGTCCCGTCCACTCCGCCAATATTTATGCGGCTTGCCGCGAGAACGCCCACTAACTTAGTGGGCGTTTGTTATTCCAAATTGGAATTCGCGTCGTAAATGGATCGCGAGCAGGTGCCCCATGCGCTCGACGAGTTCGGGGTACACCCCGTCTTCGGGCAACAGTTTCAGCCTAAATCCGGCAGTTACCGCGTCGCCGGCAACGCTGGTGGCGGTCGTGGAGGCCCGATCACCGGTGCGATGCGGTCGCTGATGTAGCGCAGCAGGCAGCCCCAGCGGTCGAGATCCTTGAACTGCTCCGCAGCGGCCTTGACGTGCTGCAAGGCCGCACCAATGTTGGCGATCAGTTTGCGCAGCGTGTCTGCTCGGCCATGCAGCGGCGTCAGGTACAGCGTGGTTTGGTTGGCGTGGCTTGCGGCCTTGCCCACCGCAGCCAGTAGCAGCGGGCGGCTCGTGATGGCTTCCAGCCGGCCCGTCGGGTGCGCCGCCCGGCAGTACCAACTCCACCAGTTGTAGACCAGCGCACAGGCCCGAGCCACGGTCTGGCAGCGGTTGATGTCGTGCGTGGTGAAGCCGCCCAGGCCCCACTGGTTCTTCAGCTCGTCGAAGGCGTTCTCGGCGTCCGCCCGGTCGCGATAGAGCTGCCCGATTGACTCCAGCGGGTAGGCCACGTCGGTGACCAGCACTGCGTACTCCCAGAGCTTGTCGCTGTCGTGCACGCTTGGGCCAGCCAGATCCAGCCGCAGCTGCTTGCCGTCGATGCGCCGCTCTCGTGCGATTCCGCCGCGGATGCGCTGGCGCACGATGACCACGCGGCGCTTCTTGCTCCAGCCGTGCAGTTGCAGCTGGGCCTGCACCATCTGGCAGCCCTGGTTGTCCGGCCGGCTCCAATCCTGGCGGGCGAACTGCTGCGCCACCAGCCGCTGCACGTTCTTGGTCTGCCGCAGCCGCAGCAGGTAGGGCTGCTGGCGCTCTTCAAGCGTCAGCAGGATGCCTTCGTTGCCGTAGCCGGAGTCGCCGCGCACCACCGCTGGTCGGCGTTCACCGAGTTCGTCCAGCAGCCGGCCCAGCGCCGTCTTGGCGTGCGTGCTGGTGTGCTGCTTGCCCGAGCTCAACTGCACATCCAGCACCAAGCGCAGGTTGCTCACCAAGAACGTGTGCAGCACGTGGCTGGGCCGCATGGGTTTGCTCGGGTTGTAGCCAATCTCCGCGCCCTCTTGGCGTCCGTACAGCGGCTTGATGCTGGCGTCGATGTCCAGCACCCAGGGCCTGTCCAGCGCCTCGCGTACCGAGTGCATCAGGCTCGGGCGCATCCACGCCGCGCTGGCTGGCTCGTCGATGCGCTCCAGCGCCCGGCGTAGCGCGTCCTCGCTGACGACACGGGCCATGCCTAGCGCTTGCGCCGCCACGGCGTCGCCGCGCAGCGCCGTGATGTGCGCGTATCGACGGTGCCCGGCCAACAGCCCGAGCATCAGCGTGCCCAGCACATCGCGCTTGTCCGGGGCGTTGCCGCTGCGGTAGCTCAGCGGGCACTCAGCCACCCAGCGCTCGAACACGCCTGTGGCAGCCAGGAACTCCGCGAAGAACACCAACTGGCCGTGCGGCGTGGCCGCCGCACCCTCATCCCAGCGCACATGCATGCGCCCGCCCAGCGTGTCCACAACCTGCGGCTCGGACTGGTCATGGCCAGCCCCTGGGCGCGCCGCCAGCGCCTTGCGTCTTGCTTCACCCATCGGGTGAGTGTGCCAAGACCCCCAATACCGCGCCACTGCTCGCTCAGCGGCCGACCACCGATGGGCAACTGCCGGATTTAGGTTCAGACGCGGCGGGCCACACAAGGTATGAGCTTGAACACTGCATGTGGAAGAAATACTCCGACTCTTCCTCTATGCGGAAACCCAAGCGCTCGTAGAAGGCCTTCGCGGGATTTACCTTCAATACTTGTAGACGCAACGGAACACCGCGGCTGCTCGCTTCCTTTTGAAGTGAAGATACGAGAGCGGAGCCAACGCCAAGGCCTTGGAAACTAGGCAGCAGATACAGCATGTGGAGCCGGAGTTCGCTGGTCAACTTCTCGACAGCCAGGATTCCCGCCTCGGCCGCATTGACCAGGATGACACTTGCCCCGGGGTTGATGGCGTCCTCAGCTGCTTCCTTCCGCCGGGACTCCTCCTCCCAAGTTCCTCCGGCGACGATTACGTAGGGGCGCATGGTCTGTTCAGTGATGGAGTAGAAGAGTTCTGCATCCACGCTTTGAGACGCGCGCAAGGTAATGATCGGCGCCGTGATTTTCTGGTCTCTAGCGCCTCGCTCCGGACCAACGATATGCACAGGAGTCTCCAAGTGATGGTTCCGTCGCGTCCACAATCAGGCGAGTTTGACATCGCATGGCAAAGTCCAGAACTTGCCGCGAGTGTGAAGCCATGCAGGCTCCCTAGAGCCGACATACGGCGACTGCACCGGGCGGGTGCACGGCGTTTGCTGGTCCCCGGAGCGGGCGCCTTGCGTGACGTCCCGCGGCCACCTGTGTGCGGGCCGACAATTTGCGCCAGACACCCGCCGTGAGGCGTAGCACCTCCAGGCGGCGGCGGCGCCCCCGCCGCTCAAGCCTTCACTTCAACCACCTGTTCGAAGCCGCCGAAGATCATGCGTTTGCCATCGAAGGGCATGGGCGGGTTGCCGGGGGAAGACGGATCCATGCGGGGGTCTTCCATCATTCTTTTCATGCCGGCGTCGCGCGTGGCCTTGTCCGGCCATTCGACCCACGAAAAGGCCACCGTCTCCTCGGTCGTAGCCTGGACTGCGCGGCGGAAATCGGTGACTTTGCCGTCGGGGACGTCGTTGCCCCAACCCTCGATCACACGGATTGCGCCCAGCTCGATGAATATCGGGTCGAGCTGGCGCGCGTGCTCGATGAACTTCTGCTTGTTGGTGGTCGGGACCGCGATCACGAAACCGTCGATGTATGACATGTCTTCACTCCTTTTGGGTTGACCGGTTGGCGCGCCAGCCTGAGGGCGCTTCGTAGCCCATCGACGAACGACACGAAGCCAAATCGACAGGGCCTGCCCGGCAGGACGACACGCGTTCTGTGGCGGCGCTGGGTCAGCCGCCGCGGAGCCCTCAGCGTAGACCACTTCGCCCCGCAGGTCACGCTGGAGCAACCCGAGCACTGCCTTTCAACAATGCACGCTCCTGGCCGGCATCGTCACCGGCGAACGTCAACTGATTGCCACCGTCATTTCGAATGGCAGGTTCAAGGCGATGGTTTGGGCGGTCTGGCCGTCAAGCCGCGACCCAGTGCTGCCGGTCGTTCTTCCAGAATGGATACCCTAGAGCTGACGTTGGATCGACCGGCGCGGGCGCGCTATGCCGGCATGCTGATATAGCCCACCTTTGGATAGGCGACTGAGGCATGCCGCCGCCACTTGCCGCAGCGATGGCGCTCGGGCTAAGCTTGACAGCGATGGCCTCGGAACGGGAACAGCTTGAATCGGTAATCCGCGGGCTTGAGGCGCAGCGCGGTCTGCTCGGCGACGCATTGGTGGATGCAGGTCTTGCGCCGCTTCGCGCCCGCCTGTCCGCCCTCATGGACGAAGGGGCTGCCGACGTCCCTCCGGAACAGACCCTCAAGCTGGTGACGATCTTGTTCCTCGACGTCGTTGGCTCGACGCAGCTCAGCCAGCATCTGGATCCGGAGGACATTCATGCGGTGATGGATGGTGCACTTGCGCGCTGCACCGCTGTCGTCGACGCGCACCGCGGCGAGGTGTTGCAGTACGCGGGCGACAACCTGCTCGCCGTCTTCGGCGCCGACGAGGTGCGCGAGGACGATGCCGTGCGCGCCGTGCGCTGTGGCCTGGTCCTGTTGGCCCAGGGACGCGCGCTCGGCGAAGAGGTGCTGCAGCATCATCGCCATCCGGGCTTCGGCGTACGCGTAGGTATCCACACCGGCCGTGTGCTGCTCGGTGGCGGCGTCGACGGCGACGCCAGCATCCGCGGAATTGCCGTCAATATCGCCGCGCGCATGGAGCAGACTGCCCCACCCGGCGGTCTGCGCATCAGCCACGACACCTGGCTCCAGGTGCGCAGCGCCTTCGATGTCGAAGCGCAGGCGCCGATCGCGGTCAAGGGCGTCGATGCGTCGGTCGTCACCTATCTCGTGCAGCGCGCCCGGCCCCGCACCTTCCACGCAACCGCGCGCGGTATCGAGGGCGTGGACACGCGCATGGTCGGCCGCGACGCTGAGCTTGCCACGCTGCAGGATGCGCTTGCGCACGTGACTAGCGAACGGCGCTTGGCGATGGTCACGGTGGTCGCCGAGGCTGGCCTCGGCAAGAGCCGATTGCTACGCGAGTTCGAGCGGCGGCTGCCGACCGCGGGCGGCGGCGTGCGCATCCTGCGGGGCCGTGCGACCCCGCAGACCCCCGGCCAGCCCTTCGGCCTGCTGCGCGACGCGCTCGCCTGGCAGCTGGGCATCGCCGACGGCGACCGCATGGACGATGCGAAGCGCAAGGCCGAGGCCGGCATCGTGCCGTTCTTTGTGGCCGACGACGGCGCCGAACTCGCACAGGCCCACGCTCACCTGCTCGGCCACCTGATCGGGCTCGACTTCGGCGACAGCCCGCATGTCGCCGCCATCCGCGACGATCCGCGCCAGATCCGCAACCGCGCCTTCCACTCGGCAGCGCAGCTGTTGCGCCGCAGTCGCGGTGCGGAATGCGCAGTGGTGGTGCTGCTGCTCGAGGACTTGCACTGGGCCGACGACGGTTCGCTCGACTTCCTGAAGTTTCTGCTCGACGTCAACACCGACATGGCGTTGCTCATCGTTGGACTGGCGCGCCCGACGCTGTTCGAGCGGCGCAGCGACATCGGGCCTATCGAGCTGCCGCATCGCCGCATCATCCTTCGCGAGCTCGACGAGGGCCGCAGCCGCGAGCTCGCCGACGAGCTGCTCAAACGACTGGCCGAAGTTCCACCGGAGCTGGCCGAACTCGTCGCCAGGCGCGCCGAAGGCAACCCGTTCTACATGGAGGAGCTGGTCAAGATGCTGATCGACCGCGGCGCGATCGCCGCCGCCGGTTCGACCTGGACGCTGGATCCTCAGCGCTGGCTGCAGACCGAGATCCCGGCGACGCTGGTTGGCGTGCTGCAGGCGCGACTCGACAGCCTACCGCAGCGTGAACGGCAGGCATTGCAGGGGGCAAGCGTGATCGGCTACGTCTTCTGGGACCAGACGCTGGCCGCACTGGATGCCCGGGCACCCGAGGCGCTGCCGGCGCTGCAGCGTCGCGAACTCGCCTTGCCGCGCACAGAGGCGGCCGCAGCGGACGACGTGCGCGAGTTCGCGTTCAGCCACAAGATCCTGCACGACGTCACCTACGACACGGTGCTCAAGCGCCGGCGTCGCGACCTGCACGCGCGCGCGGCCGACTGGCTGGCAAGCTACAGTGGCACCCGGGCTGGTGAGTGGCTGGCTGCGGCCGCTGAACACTTCGCGCTGGCCGGCCAGGTGCCGCAGGCGGCCGAGTTCTTCGCCCGGGCTGCCGAGCACGCGCGATCGCGCCATGCCCACGCAGCGGCACTGGCCGACGCGGCGCGCGCGCTGGCACTGCTCGATGGCGCCGACAGCTCGATGGCAGCAGCCGAACGGCTCGCGCTGCGCTGGCGGCTGCTGGTCGTTCGCGAGCTCACTTTTGCCCTGCTCGGCCGACGCGACGAGCAGCGCCCGGTGCTGGACGTTATGCGGCAGGTGGCCAACTCGCTCGACGACGACCGCGCACGTGCGCTGGCGGCAAGGCGGCGCAGTCAGTTCGGTCTGCGCACCGGTGATTTCGCGATGCAGGAAGTGGCAGCAAGAGAAGCGATGGCGTTCGCCGCGCGCGCCGGGGCCGACGAGTCGCGACTGGAGGCGCAGCGCCTGCTGGCCGACGCGCTGGGCTCGCAGGGCCGCTTCGCCGAGGGACAGGCGCTCGCCCGGGCCGGCCTGGAGGAAGCGCGCGCGCTGGGCTTGCGGCGCGTCGAGGGTGTCTTCCTGAATGCCCTATCGAACATGGCCGGTCTTCAGGACGACCAGGTCGCAGGGCTGGCGTTCGACCTGCAGGACCTGCCGATCTGGCGCGAACTCGGCGACAAGCAGGGCGAGATCGTCGCGCTCGCCAACGTCGGCGCCGACTGGCTGTGGTTCGGCCGGCTCGACGACGCACGCCGGCATCTGGAGGAGGCGCTGCGGCTGTGCCGCGCCATTGGCGCGCGCCAACTCGAAAACGGCCCGCTCGTCGATCTGGCGCTTCTGGCGCTGTGGCAGGACGATGCGCCGCGCGCGCTGGCGGTCGCGACCGAAGCCATTGCAGTGGCCGGTGCGATGCAGGCACGTGAGTTCGAGGCAGACGCCTGGTGCACATGTGGCGATGCCGAACTCGTGCTCGGGCACCTCGAGTCCGCCGCGGCGGCCTTCGAGCGTGCAGAGTCACTTGCCGCCACGATCGGCCATGGACGCCGCCACCAGGCGCTCGCCGGGCGGGCCCGGGTGGCGCTGGCTCAGGACGAGTCGGCGACGGCGATGGGGCACGTCGAGGTGCTGCTCGAACGGCGCGCCAGCGGCGAGACCTGGCACGGCGCTGATGCCCGCCTCGTGCTTTGGACCTGCCATCGGGTTCTGGCCCGCGCAGGCGACCCGCGCGCCGCCGAAATGCTGGCCAGTGCTCACGCCGAGTTGCAGGCGCGGGCGGCGACGATCAGCGATGCCGCGCTTCGCGAAAGCTTCGTCGGCAACGTGCCGCACCACCGTGCCATCGCGGACGCGTGGGCGGCGATCGCTTAGCCGATGGCGCTCGGTTGGCCTCGGTCGGTCGGCATACAGAGCGGCCAGGAGCCCACCCTGGGGCCTCTTGCTGTCCAAACATCGCAGCAATTGCTGCGGGCTGGCGGCGTAAGCAGTGCAATGGGTGCCGTCCGCGCACCAGAGCGCGCATGTTGCCTGATGGTGATGGCAAATGCTGCCGAGCCGCCCCTCGCGAGTGGCAGCCGATGGCCGGGATCCCTTCGCTCCGGACGTCAGGCGGCCGGCAATTTGCTATGGCCGTCTGGTCTACCGCATCGAAATTGAGCTGATGTAGACCCGCCGTCGACCCACAGCTGACGGTGGAACAGCAGGATTGCTCGCCAGATTGCTGTCCTTTGTAACTCCAGCCTCGCGCGCCAGAGCTCAACGGCGCATCAAGTCGCCAGTGTCGCGTTGGCGAACCAGGTGCCGGCGGCCAAGCGGGACGTAGGCAGGCGCCCACGCCGTCGAGTTCATGGCACCATCTCCTCGGTGGATGGGATACGCACCGTCATCACACTTGGCCCACGTCGGAGGCGGCGGATGCGCCCAGCCAACCTGTGCGACCGAGCCGATCGATGTCAATCGCGGCCAATGCATTGGTGATCTGCCCAAAGATGGCGCGCGTTCGCGGCAACGCCACGCGACCACGGGTGTTCTGAATCGCGTCTTCATCCTTCTTCAGGATCTCGAATCGTGGCAACAACGAATGCACAGCTTGATCGCGTTGGTTATGCTGCTCCGACGGATGTCCGAGGTTTCAAGTCCATCGCATCTGTTCGGAAAATCAAAGCGATGTTCAGGGCGCGGGCCGTGCACAGCGTCACTCTCCTTCTGGCGACAGTCGCGTGCCTGGTACTGGGCGGGTGCGCAGACCCGCCTGCCCGCACGGCGCCTGCCAGCTTTCGCAACAGCCTGGGCATGCAGATGGTGCGCATTCCGGCCGGCGAGTTCTTGATGGGCAACGATGCCACGCCGCAGCAGCTGGCCCGGCTCTACCCGGCCTACGAGCCCGAGCGACTGCAGGCCCTGGGCGACGAAGCCCCGGTGCACCGCGTGCGCATCACGCGCGCCTTCTACATGGGCCGCCACGAGGTGACGGTGGGCCAGTTCGGCCGCTTCGTGCAGGCCTCGGGCTACGTGCCCGAGTCGGTAGCCGACGGCACTGGCGGCTACGGCTACAACCCCCAATACGACCCCAGCGCCTCCCGCCGCGGCGATGCCTTCGAAGGCAGACACCCGCGCTATTCATGGCGCAACCCCGGCTTCACGCAGACTGACGAGCACCCGGTCGTCAACATCACCTGGAACGACGCCGTCGCCCTGACCCACTGGCTGAGCCTGACCGAACAGCGCCGCTACCGCCTGCCCACCGAGGCCGAATGGGAATACGCCTGCCGGGCCGGCACCCGCGGCCAGTACCACAGCGGCGACGACCCGGCGTCGCTGGGCACCGTGGCCAACGTGTTCGATGCCGATTCGGCCCGGACCTGGCCGCAGTGGCAGGCTTTTGCGCTGTCCACGCACGACGGCTACGCCTTCACTGCCCCGGTGGGCCGCTTCGCGCCGAACGCCTTCGGGCTGCACGACATGCACGGCAACGTCTGGGAGTGGACGGCCGACTGGCACGACGACACTTACTACGCCCGAGCCCCGGTGGACGACCCCCCGGGCCCCGCCGACGGCGGCGTGAAGGTGCGGCGCGGCGGCTCCTGGCACACCTGGCCGATGTATGCACGCTGTGCCTACCGCAACTGGAACGCGCCGGACACGCGCTACACGCTGGTGGGCATCCGCCTGGTGATGGAGGCGCCGGAGCAGCCGGACCGATGATCAGGTTCAATGCGGCCAAAAGGCGATTGCCCTACGGTATGCGTCGCCGGCCACGAAGTTGATGTCGGGTAGCGCTGCTGCGCTTTTGGCCGGCCTCAGTCAGCTCCACCCTGGCCCTGCGGAAACTGGTAAAGACGATGGGCATCGTCTCCCGTCAGTGAACCTGCGGCAGCGTGGATGGTGAGCCTCGGCAGCGCACCACGTCAGGCCCGCCGGTCCATCGTGCCCGAGCCAGTGCCGGAGTCATTCGATCACCTTGTCCGCCCGGTCCAGCATCCCCTGCGGGTTGGTCACACCAATTCGCTTGGCCGTCTTCAGGTCGACCACCAGTTCATAGACCCTATGGCGGCTGAAATTGCTCGCACGACAGCCGCCATTCGCAGCATCACCGCAGCAGCGCCGTAACGAAACCAATAGGGCCTGTTGACACATCCGCAGCCCATCAAAGACGAGGACGATGCTGATGAAGTCGAGGAACATGAGGTCGAGCTTCTCGAAGCGCGAGAAGATGCGGCGGTCGCCCTTGAGTCGCTGGAATAGGTGTTCGACTTCGTTGCGGCGCTCATACATGGCACGGTCGTAACCCCAGGGTGTGATTCGGGTGCTCACTGGCAGCACGACCAGGATGAAGCCCGGGTCGAGCGCGAGCTGGCGGGTTCATTGCCCTCGTAGACGCGATCCGAGTAGCGCTTTGCTGGACGGCATATGGCCAGCGGCCGGATATGGGCATGCCCTGTAGCAACTCGGCACGTCCAATCGGCACGCTCCCGGGCTTCACACAGATCGCCTTCAATGCGTATTGAGGAGGCTCAACGCCGCCACGCCCCAGAAGGTAACCATTGACGCTCACGCGGTTGTGCGAGTTGCCTCCTGGCCAATGACCGCCTATGGTTGGCTAGGCGCCTGAATCGAGGTTGGAGGGAGCGATCAAGATGGAAGCATTCTGGTTGAAGCACTACCCGCCCGGCATTCCTGCCGAGGTGGATGTACATGAGTTCGCCTCGCTCAGGGACATGCTGCTGCGCAGCTGTCAGCGCTTTGGCGAATTGCCCGCCTACAGCAACATGGGCACGTCGATGACCTATGCCGAGCTCGACCGATCGAGCCACGACTTCGCCGCCTACCTGCAGAAGACGCTGGGCCTGCGCAAAGGCGACCGGGTGGCCATCATGATGCCCAACCTGCTGCAGTATCCGGTGGTGCTGTTCGCCGTGCTGCGCGCCGGTCTGGTGGTGGTCAACGTCAATCCTCAGTACACCGTGCCCGAACTGGAGCATCAGCTCAAGGACTCGGGCGCGGCGGCCATCGTGGTGCTGGAGAACTTCGCCCACACGCTGCAGGAAGTGCTGGAAAAGAACCCGACGCTGAACTTGGCCGTGATCACGACCGAGGTCGGCGACATGTTTCAGGTGGTCAAGGAGCTGGTCACCAACGTGGTGGTGAAGTACGTGAAGCACATGGTGCCTGCATGGAAGATGGCCGGTGCAACCGAATTCAACGCCGGGTTGCGCGCCGGGCGGGTGCAGGAGCTGGAGGAAGTGCCGCTGGGCCACGATGACATAGCCTTCCTCCAGTACACCGGTGGCACGACCGGCGTGGCCAAGGGCGCCGTGCTGACGCACGGCAACCTGGTCGCGAACGTGCAGCAGATGACGGCCTGGATGGCGCGTGACCTGGTGGACGGCAAGGAGGTGTTCGTCTGCCCGTTGCCGCTGTATCACGTCTATGCGCTGACCTCCTGTCTCGTGTTCTTGAAGATGGGCGCACAGACCGTGCTGGTGACCAACCCGAGAGACATGAAAGCCTACATCCACGACCTGAAGAAGTACCCCTTCACGATCATCATCGGTGTCAACACGCTGTACCGGGCGCTGCTCGATGCGCCGGAGTTCGCCGAGGTCGACACGCGCGCCCTCAAGCTCACCAGCGCCGGCGGCATGGCGGTGCAGCGCGTGGTGGCCGAACGCTGGAAGCAGCGCACCGGCGTGGCCATCATCGAAGGCTATGGGCTGACGGAAACCTCGCCGGTCGTGATGGCCAGTCCGCTCGACATCGCGGAGTGGACCGGGACGATCGGCCTGCCGATTCCCTCCACGCAGGCTGCCATCCTCGATGACGACGGCCATGAACTCGCGGTCGGCGAGGTCGGAGAGATCTGCGTACGCGGGCCTCAGGTCATGCCGCGCTACTGGAACCGTTCGGACGAGACGGACAAGGTCTTCACCCACGACGGCTGGCTGCGCACCGGCGACATGGGGTTCGTGGACGAGCGCGGCTACTTCCGGATCACGGACCGCAAGAAGGACATGATCGTCGTTTCCGGATTCAAGGTCTTCCCGAACCAGATCGAGGACGTGGTGGCGCTGCACCCGGGCGTGGCCGAGGTGGCGGCCGTCGGAGAGCCCGACGAACGCTCGGGCGAGGTCGTCAAGATTGTCGTGGTGAAGAAGGATCCGGCGCTGACCGAGCAGGCCCTGCTCGAGCATTGCCGGCAACACCTCACCGGCTACAAGATGCCGAAGATCGTCGAGTTCCGTAGCGAGCCACTACCCAAGTCCAACATCGGGAAGATCCTGCGGCGAGAGTTGCGTCATGCTGCCGCACCGGCAAATGCTGCGTCGCCGCCGGTCGCCTCCGCCTAGCGTTCCTGCGGTGGAGATGGCAGCGAAGTATCGCCGGCACCTCATCACCTTGCGCGATGGCCGCGAGGTGACGCTGTGCGAAATCGCTGCGCTGCGCGGTAGACCACACGCCACCATCGGGCAACGGTGCAAGGTCGTGGATGCCGGTGGTCCGCGGCGTCTTCAGCGGCCACGACTGCATGCGACCCGGAGGCTTGCCACCCTGCGCGAAGGGGGCGGGACGGCCAGGCGAAAGAGCCGGCGGCCAGTACACCGGCCAGCGCACTGCGTCGAGACAGGTGGGACATCGGGGTGCGCCCTCCGAAACGATGCCGATCGCAATCGTGCGGTCGAAGTTGCCGCTACCTCAACCCCTCCAGGCGCATGCGACTCGGTCCAGAAGGGCGTGGCGGACAACCCGCGGTGGAGAGCTGGCGACGTCGCCATTGGGCCGCTGCCACCTTCAGCTTATGGCGACCACCGGCAGCCATGAAAGGCGGGTATCGGACCAGCCAACTTGGAGGTCAGCCTTCTGGCAGCGATATTGCGCGCCCGACTGACGCAGGCCGACCCGGAGCTGTCGGCCGTACCTTTGGATACACCACCAGAAAGCAGACTGTCACCCGACCGAACTACGGGTGACCTTGCGCCGCGCGTCGATCCGTGGCCAAGCCTGTCCACGCCTGGCTTGGCCATCGGCAAAGCAGCTATGCGTGGTCTGACCCTGTCGTTCAAGGCAGTTCGCCGCCGCGGTCCTGCTCGTCTGTACTGTTGCCGTAGGGCACCAACGTGGTCAGGCGAGGATCGTCGACCGCGCCGCCGACTGTGAAGTGATAGAGCGACTGAAACGCAAAGTCCTCGATCCCGAACACGCGATGCACCGGATCGTCGAAGAAGCAGCCGATGCCCGTGGCCCGCACACCAGCGGCTTCGGCTTCCAGATACAAGACCTGCCCGACCATGCCAGCTTCCCAGAACAGGCGTCGATAGAACTAGCCCGTCTTTCTCAGTTTGCCCCTGACACCGCTGCTAAGTTGTTGATTTGACTTGTACGAGACGCTGAGGTCTCCACTACAGGGCGAGTTCTGCAGTGGCTTGTTTGGCTTGCGCGGCGGTGATCTTCGGTGGCGGCTGGCCCGGCAAGCTCAGGCGCAGTTGGTCCAGCAGCATGCGGTGTTCGGCCTCGGGCTGCGTGTAGCGCGACAGGGTCAGCTCGCGGCCGTCGGTGGTGGGCAGATGCACGTCCACCATCTGCATGGTCTTGAACTTGGCCAGCACCTCGCGCGGTGTGGTGCCCCCGGCCAGCACCCGCATTTTGGTCTTCAAGGTCACCTGCAGGCAGTACGCCAGGAAGGCCACGAAGATGTGGGCCTCGATGCGCTCCTCGGTCTTGTGGAAGATCGGCCGGATCGCCAGATCGTGCTTGATCTCCTTGAACGCCTGCTCGACCTCGGTGAGCTGGATGTAGAACGTCCACAACGCATCGGGCTCGTACGCGGTGAGGTTGGTGCGCAGCAGGTAGCGGCCCTCGCGTGTGCGCGCCTGTCGCAGCTTGTGTCGGTCCAGGCTGAACTGCAGGCTCGCCGTGCTTGACGCGTCCTTCGGCCACGTCAGCTTCACCAAGCCCGCCGCGCGGCCAGCATCATGCTTGGCTGCGCCGAGCTTCATCAGCAGTTGGTCGCGCGTCAGCTTCTGGGTCTGCAAATCCTTCAGGCGCCCGATGTAGCGGCGCAACCGCTTGCGCCGCATGCTGCGCTCCTTGTCGATGCGCGCATCGCTTTGCGCCAGCACGTAAACGTCTTCGTCGGTGGCCAGCCGCTTGACCTGCACGCCGTCGCGCACCTTCGCCCAGGGCTTGTCCAGGAAGGCCTGCTCCAGCTTCGTCAACCGCCCCTTGGGTGTGCCCACCAGGTAGCTCGCCCCCATCGTTCGCATCTTGGCCAGACTGTCCTCGGTGGGAATGCCGCGGTCCATCACCCAGATGCGGTTGGCGCGGCCGTAGCGCTTCTCGATGCGGTCCAGGAAGCCGCTCAGGGTGGTGGAGTCCGCGGTGCCTCCGCCCATCACCTCGTAGCTCAGCGGGAAGCCCTCGGGCGTGACGATCAGCGCGATGACGACCTGCCTGCAGTCACCTCGCTTGTCGCGGCTGTAGCCGAACTGGCGCAGGTCGTCGGACCCTCGGTCTTCGTCGGTCTCGAAGTAGGTGCTGGTCAGGTCGTACAGCAGCACGTCGAACTTCGCGCCGAAGAGTTCACCCCAGCGCCTCACGAGGAACTTGAAGAGATCGTTCTTGTGCTCGACCAGCCGGTCCATGCAGCGGTACAGCGTGTTCTTCTCGGCCAGGCTGAAGTCCGACTCCAACAGGTCGGCCATCGCGCTGGAGTCGAACCACTGGCGGTGCAGCCGCCACTCCGAGCCTGGGTCGATGAGCCTGTAGGCCACCAGCGTCTTGAGCACCTTCAGCCACGGCGTGTTGCCCTGCGCTCGTGCAAGCCGCGGCCGCCAGAAGCTGTCGAGCTCGAGTTGCTGCCATAGTTGCAGCGCCAGCCAGCACGCACCCCACTGCCGAGGCCGGCGCAGGCTCAGCTCGCTCAGGCGTACGCCGATGGCATCGACGTCGTCCACCGGCATCGAGCCAGCGGGAAACAGTGCCACCTGCCGCCGTGTGCCCGCGTCCTGCAGCTCGATGGTCTTGCGCCAGGCCTCGCGTTGGCTGGCGTTGATCTCGCCCAGGTACAGCACTTGGCGCTGCATCACACGGCCGTCGCCGCAGCGGCGGCTCTCCACCACGCTCCAGTATTCGTGGGTCTTGCCGTCCTTCTTGCGTCGGTTGCAGCGCAGGAACATGAACCGAAATTCTCGGCACATCAACCATCGAGCGCAACGACCAAGGTCTCCACTACAGACCTCGTCGCCATACGTCCATTGCGCATCAACGACTTACGCCGCACTTGATGCTCAACTCACCGGCTATCCACAGAAATCTGAGAAAGACGGGCTAGGCCCCGTGCGTGAACAGCGTCTCGTGGTACTCAGCAATCATGGCGACCGAGAAGGCGCCGTCGCCGGCGATGTCCTGGTGGCAGCTGAGCTGTATTGCGAGTCGCCTGGTGTCGCCGGCCTCGAGCATGCGCAGCGGCAAGTCGGGCGGACAGCCCGATGGCGTCGACCAGTCGAAGCGCGGGTGCATTGCGCGCCTAAGGCTGCCCAACTTGGCCGGGTCGCGAATAAGCAGGTACAGCCCGGGCGCGATGTCATCGACCCGATGGACGAACAGGCCGAGGTGGATGGTCGAATCGCAGGCCATCGCATCCCAGGGCATCGGACGCTGGCTCACTGGCAGTTCGACGCACGGCATCAGCCGCGCGAGCATCCGGCAAAAGCTTGCGACCGCGATCGACGTGCGGCCGTCACAGGCCTGCAGACTGCGCCGTTGCAGGATGATCTGTGCTGCCAGAGATCCACCTTCGCTTGCGACGCCGGGGCACTCGACACCCGGCGTTGGGATCGTTTCGAACCCTTGCTTCTCGCTGGCCGGTTTGCGCGTGGCGGCGGCGACTTCGTCGATGACCTCCCAGCGCACCGGATCGTCGCGGCTGAGTCGGTTCGCGGCACCATGCCAACACTCGTGAGTCAGTGGGTGCGCGAGGGCCGGATCGAAGCGCGACGGTTCCCCATGGTGCGTGCGGGCCTGTCCGCCCCCAGCGACATCGGTTGGCCAGACCGCCAGCACGGCCACCGGGTGCTCGCGCTCGGCACCGACGAAGTCCTCGGCCAGATTCAACCCGAGCAAGTCTTCGATCGCCTCGTCGGCCAGGCCATGCAGCAGCATCGCTGACCAGCCCAGGGTGGCAGCGGCGATGCGCAGCGCCCCGATCGCGTGTCCTGCGTCGTGCTGGCAATAGCGGAACGCACGCTCACCGTACTTCCATGCCTCGCGCCAGTGGATCGACGACAGCCCGACCAGAAATGCCTGCGCCGGGAACGCATGCATCAACGCCTCGTACACCAAGGTGCTGCAGTCGGCGCGCCGCTCAAGCGCGTGCTCGCATGGTGCGTCGTGGTACAGGCCTGGAGCCTCGCCAAGCCCGGGCAGCGCGCCGATCAGCACGCAGCCCTCAGTCGGATGCAGGTTGCCGCTCGACGGATTGCAACGTAGCGCCCAGCAGGTGGCTCCGACCTGCTTCCAGGCGGAGATGGCCAGCCCGCACTGCAGCAGCCGCGACAGCGAGCGGACCGTGGTCGGCATGCTCGGCACAGAACCGCGGCAGTACAGGTCGTTGTAGTGGGGTGACGCCGGCCAGTCATCAGGTCCGAGCAATAGCAGGCGAACCAGCGGTGCGCCTTCGTAGCGGCGGAACGGATTCGGCTGGTTAGCCCAATCGAGCTCGCCGGGCCCTGGCGCATAGCGGTCGAAGTGATGCTTGGTCCGCTCGTGATAGCGCATCACCGCTTCGATGTCGTCGGTGTCGTGCATGTCGGCGACGGCCGTACCGCCCGGCGTCAGCCCCGCTGTCCGGTGATGTAGTGCTCGAGTTGCTCGATGATGAACTGCTGCTCGGAGATGGTGGCCTTGACCAGGTCTCCGATCGAGATGAGACCAATCAATTGACCGCCGTCCATCACCGGCAGGTGGCGCATCCGGTTCTGTGTCATCAGCGCCATGCACTCGTCGCTCGTCTGGTCCGGGCGCACGTACATCACCGGGCTCGACATGATGTCGCCCAACAGCGTGTCCCTGGGCGAGCGAGCCATGAGCACGAGCTTGCGCGCATAGTCGCGCTCCGAGACGAGGCCGACGATCTTGCCGTGTTCCACCACCACCAGCGCACCGATGTTCTTCTCGGCCATCAAGCGAACAGCCTCGTGGGCTGAGGTATCCGGCCCCATGGTGTAGACGATGTGATCGGGCTTGGAGCCGAGAATCTGCGCGACGGTGTTCATGATTCACTCCTCGAAGGATCGCGGTGTGGAGCGAAGCAGGTGGTCTCGCCCACCTGCGCAGTTTGTTCCGTCGCTCGGTCGAGGTAAAGAAGAACATCGAGCTCAAGCGGAGGATGCCCGATTCCTCGTGCAGACATCGGTCGACGGCTTGAATGAGGGCCAGAACATCAGCGACTTGCCCGTTGTGCGGCTTGACATCCAATTGATCGGCGTTCTCGACGATGCGCTCGACTGCCGACACGGAGATGGAAGCTGGCTGTCATGGAGGGCCTGCCGGCACATGACTGATCGCGGCGGCGTCGGCACCGACGCCTCAATGATCCCCGGGAGCGGAGAACCGCGGCAATTGAGGCAGGTCAATCCTGGCGGTGGATCGAACAGCTACACCATGCGTCGTTTTCGCGAGATGATCGGGTGTTTGTCGGGGCGGGCTGAGCCTGCTGAGGACTGAGGTCCATGTACAGCTTGGTGAGCGCAGGGAATGGCGCTGCGGCGTCGTCGCCGACGGCAACCGCGTCACTGCCTGGCAGGCAAGCGCCGACACCGGCCGGTTTTGTCGCCCTCAGCCGCTTCGTCGTCGCCAACGGTATGGAGGCCGAAGTCAAGGCCGCCTTCCGCGAGCGCCCGCACCTCGTCGACCGCGCGGCCGGATTCGTTCGCATGGAGGTGCTGTGCCCGCTCGACCGGCCGCAGGAGATCTGGCTGGTGACCCACTGGTGCTGCGCCGACGACTACCGCGCCTGGCACCGTGGTCACGGCTACCGGGAGTCGCACCGCGGCATCCCGAAAGGCATGAAACTGATCGGCCGAGAGACCTTTATCCGCGAGTTCGAAGTCATCTGCGAATGAGGCGACGATGACCGATACGCTCGTTCTGTCTGCCGGCCACCAGATGCGTGATCAGGCCGGTGCACTGGCCGACGCCGTGGTTGCGTGCGAGTTCGCGCGCCACCCAAAGCTGCGCACGCGCTACGGTACAGCCGGCCGCACCAAGTCGCGCCAAGACGCCTTCTACCATTTCTTGCACCTGGCCGCCGCGCTCGACGCCAACAGCCCGGCACTCTTTAGCGACTACATCGGCTGGGTCAAGGTGCTGCTGCAAAATCTCGGCGTCACCAGCGAGGACCTCGACCACCACCTCGACTGCATGGCCGACGTGGTGCGCGAGCAGATGCCTGCACCGGTGGCCGCCTCCGCGGCCGCGATGATCGATGGGGTGCGTGCCGCGCTGCCGGCGATGCCGAGCACGACCACCAGCTTTCTCGAACCCGGGGAGCGCTTGTCGCCACTGGTGCATGAGTATGTGCACAAGATGCTGGGCGGTTACCGCCAGGCGGCGGGCCAATTGGTATTCGACGCCGCCGACCGCGGTGAGCCTGTCCAGCAGATTTACCTGCAGGTCTTCCAGCCTGCGCTGCGAGAGATCGGCCGCCTGTGGCAGCTAAAGAAGATCAGCGTCGCGCAGGAGCATTTCTGCAGCGCCGCCACCCAGATCGTGATGTCGCAACTGCTCCTGCGGGTGCCTGCCGCCGAGCGCTGCGGGCGCGGCATCATCATCGCCTGCGTCAGCGGCGATTTGCACGATCTCGGTGCCCGCATGGTCTCAGACTTCTTCGAGATGGCTGGCTGGGATACGTACTTCTGCGGCGCGAACACGCCGCACGCGGCCCTCGTGCAATCGTTAGTCGAGCGCGCGGCCGACGTGCTGGCCATTTCGGCGACGATGGGTTATCACCTGCATGCAGTGCAGGAACTGATCGAGTTGGTGCGCGCCGATCCGCGCTGCGCCCGGCTGCGCGTCATGGTCGGCGGCCACCCGTTCACCATCGACCCGGGGCTGTGGCGAACGGTCGGCGCTGACGGCACCGCGGCCGACGCCGGTGCGGCGGTCGCGCTCGCCGAGCAGTGGCTGGCTGGACCGGCGTCCGCACTGTGACCGCCGGCCGGCGGACGTCGGCGACAGCGCTGCTGTGCTGCCCTTTATTGGCACCCCCGTAGCGCCAGCGGGCATCTGCAAAGCTTGGTGCGGCCCAGGCGGTGCACCGCCCCGGTGTCAATCACGACAGTTCATCGTGGCAAGGAGCGCTGCACCCCGATTCGTCACATGCTTTGTCACCCTTGTGAGGATTGCCGAGCCTGCCGCCGCCGGCAGCAGTCTCACCGCCCTCACGCCAGCTGCTTCATGAACAGCGGCACCGTCTCGCGCAGGAAGTCGATCTCATCTGCAGCAATGCTGCGCGATTCCAGATCGAAATGAATGAAGGTGCCGTAGGGTGCGCCGTCCGGTCGTCGCAGCAACTGACCGTAGTAGGCCTCGACCATGCCGGCATAAGGCCGGTTGGCGAGACGGGGATCTCTGGACACGCTGGAGGTCATGAACTCGCCGCGCTCAATGGCGTGTTGGCAGAAGCTTCGCTCGAGCGGAACGAACATCAACCAGGTCCGGTATTCGGAGCTGCGGTCGTACGCATACTGCGCGCGTAACACCGAGCCGACGAGCTTGTAAATGGCCGTGAAGCGGTAGGAAACTCTTTCGTTGAGCGGCGCCAGCGCACAGCGTATGTCACGATCAGTCAGTGCTCGACGAAAGGCGTCGTGCTGGTCGGTTGTGTCCAATGTGACATCGAGCATGGATGATCCCTGGGCGAATTCGAGGGTGCCGACGCAACGTCGCGGCGGCTCTCGATTCTAGGGTTCCTGCTGTGACGCAGGCATGAAAGCTCATGGATTCGCCCAACACGAAGGACCTCGGGACGCCGTGCTGGTCGCCGTCGGCTGTATGCCGATCCGCTGTGACCGACGGGTTCAGAGCAACTCGATCGGCTCATCGAGCCACTGCCCGCGACCCTCAGCTGCCGGTGGGCCGCTCGACATGCTGGCGGCAAAGCCGACCTTAGGGCAACGCTGAACAAGTGGCCGCGGCGCGCCATCCAGTAGCGACCTTGCGCGGATGTCTCGAATTCGGGGCATTTTGAGTGTTGCAGCGCTGATGCGGGGCGCATTGCGCTGCTGTCCGAGGCCCTTTCGGCCGCGTCGCGAGCCATTGGCCCGCGGCGTGTGCGCTATGGGCGCACTTGTCCATACAGTGTTCTTCGCGCGAGGAAGATGTTGGCCAGGGCCAGCGCAACGAACGAGCGCGTAGCGTTCTTGGCCAGACCGCGATAGCGCACCTTGTTGAATCCCCACAGCCGCTTGACCACACCGAAGACATGCTCCACGCGGGCACGCACCTGGGACTTGTAGCGGTTCTTCGCGCGCACGGCCTCGTCGATGTGGCCGCCCTTGCGTGATCGCTGGTTGGTGAAGTCCTTGG
Organism: uncultured Pseudomonadota bacterium; assembly: GCA_963758955.1. Classification (GTDB taxonomy): domain Bacteria; phylum Pseudomonadota; class Gammaproteobacteria; order Burkholderiales; family Burkholderiaceae_C; genus Rubrivivax. The sequence continues at coordinate 605,032 of CAVWXO010000021.1, read as the reverse complement.
CGCAGGGCGACTTGGTTTGGATCAGCGCCTTTTGGCTGGCATAGGCGCTGTCGCCATAGACGCGCTGCTCGGCACCGTGCAGCAACTGCGGGATGGGGTGCTTGTCGTGCACGTTGGCTGCAGTGATCACCGCGCTGTGCGCCAGCCCGCTGCGGCTGTCCACGCCGATGTGCAGCTTCATGCCGAAGTACCACTGCTGGCCCTTGCGAGTCTGATGCATCTCGGGGTCGCGCTGCTTGTCCGCGTTCTTCGTCGAGCTGGGCGCGCCGATGATGGTGGCGTCCACGATGGTGCCGGTGCCCACCTTCAGGCCCCGGGCCTGCAGCACCTGGCCGACGGTGGCGAACAGTTGCTCGCCCAGGTCGTTGTCCTCCAACAAGCGGCGAAACTTCAGCAGCGTGGTGCCGTCGGGCACGCGCTCGCGTCCCAGGTCGATGCCCACGAAGCGGCGCAGCGCGGTGCTGTCCAGCAGCGCTTCTTCGCAGGCCTCGTCGGCCAGGTTGAACCAGTGCTGCACGAAGTACATGCGCAGCATGCGCTGCAGTCCCACGGGCGGGCGCCCGTTGCCCGGCTTGGGGTAGTGCGGCTCGATCAGCTCGCACAGCTCGCTCCACGGCACGATCTCGTCCATCGTGGCCAGGAACACATCGCGCTTGGTGGTTCGGCGGTAGCGCTCGAATCCGCCGCCTTGGTCGGCCGCCATGGCCAGGGTCTGTTGCTTCATCGGGCTACAACGCATCGACGCGGCGATCGGTGTACTTGTTCAGCGTTGCCCTAGATCCGGTCACGTCAGTGGACGAGGCGGCCTGGGGCCGCGACTTTCGCTGGCTTTCGGATTTGCTGCATTGCAGTCGACGAACCAAGGGCGAGCAACGGCTGACTAGCGTCGAACGGAAGCTCGTATGGAATCCCTATCGCGCTGATCTGCGAGTGGCGGCTACCGGGCGAGGAATCTGGGCTGCCGTCCGGCAGCAAGGGGTCGAGTTGCGCCAGTCAGATTCCTGAACTTGGCCACTTCACGATAGGCAACTGCTGCGAGTAGCCAAGCCGTGACTGTCAGTCCAGCCACAGTGCGTCGAGTCCATCCAGGCAGCGGGCATCGGCAAACCCAGGCCCGTTTGTCATCAGCACGCTGACTGCCCCGGCTTCCGGATAGACCCGGAGTTCGCTGTACGCGCCCAGGCCGCCTCCAGCATGTGCGAACCATGGGTGCCGTCGGACACGCCCGCCAAACCAGCCGAGACTGCGCAGCGGCCCTGGCCCGGGCTCGACGGCAAGTAACTGCTGGCGCACTGCCGGCGCCACGCCGGGAACGCTCCCAAGCACGGCCTGGCCGAATCTTGCCAGCCCGCGTGCATTGGCTATCAGGCCGCCGTAGGCGCTGCCATTCACGTGGTGCAAACGCAGGTGCACCCAGTGGTTGTCTCTTCCCTGGGTGATCGCGGATCGATCGACCAGAAGCCCGAGCGCCAGATCGAGCAGACCGAAGCGGCGCCATTGACCTCGTGCATGGCGATCGGGCGAGTCGATCGCGAATGAGAGCCGCTCGTCACCGCGCCCCTGCAACGGGTCGATCACAAGTGCTTGCACAGCCTCCACGAACGAGCCGTTCCACGCGCGCTCGATGGCTCGCCCCAGCAGCAGGTAGCCGACGTTCGAGTAGCCGCTGCGCGCCAGGCGACGTTGCGAGCCACGCAGTGCATCAACCTGCGCTCGCACGAATTCCGCCTCATCGAAGCTTTCGTGCTCCTCCGCCGTATGAATCCAACGCAACGGGTTCGGGTTGCGGAATCCGGCGCGATGCAGCAGCGTGTCGCGCACGGAGCCGTACGCATTCAGCCCGAGCGCACCGGCCGCGGCGCCGATCGGGGCATCCAGGTCGAGCCGGCCGGTCTCCGCTAGCGCGATTACGGCCGCTGACGTGAACGTCTTGGTGATCGAGTAGGCATTGAATGTCGTTTCCGGGGTGACAGGACGCCGGCGTGCGGCGTCGGCCACGCCGTGGCACACCTCCACCTCGGTCCGGTCCCCGCGCACGACCAGATACAGCGCGCCGACCGCGCCACGGCGCTTGGCCAGCGCCGCGACGAGCTGGAGCGCGCAGGCCGTCACGCCGGCGAGCCGCCCATATCGACTCCGAAGCGGGCGGTGATCTCGGCCATTGCGCCGGCATCGCGCGGCATCTCCTTCACGCGTTCGCTCATGGCCTCGAAAAAGCAGTCGATCGGGCCACCCACGGTCCATGCCAGGAATCGAACCGGCTGTGTTCCAGCATTGGCGTAGCCATGCAGCGTCCTGGGCGGCACATGGCCGAAGTCGCCCGATGCAAGGATCCGCGACTGGTCGCCGATCGTCAGTGTCAACTCTCCTGAGAGCACGAAGTAGCCTTCTTCCTCCTTGGCGTGGGTGTGCGTTGGCACGAAACCGCCGGGCGGCACATCGACCACCATCGCGCTCATCTGGAACGGCGAGTCGGCTGAACGCATCAGCAGGCGCAGTTGGTCGGAAAGAACCTGGATTGGCTCGATGGCTGAGGTGCGGGCGAATAGCGTCACGATCTCCTCCGCAGATGAAAGACAGTGTATCTGTCGATATTGGACAGATATTCTGTCTTTGTGTCAACATCTCGCCATGCCGTCCACCTCGCTCGCCCCGACTCTTGCGCAGCTGCCGGTGCATGGACGCACGCTCGGCTTCCTGTTGCGCGAGGTGTACGGATGGCTGCAGCAGCGCGTGTACGACGCCGTCGCCGCCGCGGGCCATTCCGGCATCCGCCAGATGCACTCGCCGGTCCTGCGGCACCTCCCGCCCGAGGGCGGACGCGTGTCCGACCTGGCTCGCAAGACGGGCCTCGCGAAACAGAGCGTCGCCTACGTCGTCGAGGATCTCGTCGCGCTTGGCTACCTGCGCACCGAGCCCGATCCGGAAGACGGCCGCGCACGCCGCCTGCGCTACACGGCGCGCGGGCACAGGTTGCTGGAGGCGCTGGTCAGCGCGAGCCGTGAGGCGGAGACGGCGCTGGCTTCTGTCCTTGGCAAGGATCGGCTGAGTTCGCTGCGCAATATGCTCGAGGAGGCATTGATCGAGGCACCGCAGTTGCTCCAAGGTCACGCAGCGCCTGCAATGCCCCGAACTGCTCGTCCTTCTACAGCGGCATCGGGCGCCCAAAGGACACGGGTGCGCTAATGGGCGCCAGCGCGGGCCGCAGGCTCCGGCAGCGGCTGGCGGCGCCAGCGCGTACCGGGGTTTGCAGTGCGTCGTTCGATCGCTGAACTCGCGCGCAACGCCGAGTTGAGTCGACCATCTGAGCGCGAGCGTCCGCGTGTATGTTGAGGCGGCAGCACGCTGACCTTGCCAGACGATCTCGTCGACTTGGCGGTCAGCTACCTGGCGCATCCGCGAAATGGTAGCCCCCGCCAGGAGCGGGTACTGCTGACCGTCGGGCCTCGGGCAGCAAAATCATCGTGCGCCTCCGGCAAGATTGCGCGTGTCATGCCAGAGCAGCCGCCCCCTTGCTGGGCACAGCGCGGCGAAAGTGCGCCGCAACGAAGAACGTGCCTACCAGTTGGATCGCGGCGCAGAAGTAGAAGGGCAAGCCCATGCGCCAATCACCCCGGGGCAGGTGCGAGACGACACCCAGCAAACCGGCGCTGAGGACTGGTGCAATGACTGCCATGAAAGTGTTTATCGCTGCAACCGCACCCATGGTCTGGCCTTGGTTGCGCGCGTCGGCAGCGTTCGACACCAGGCCTTGAATGACTGCGGCCGCACCGCCACCCAACAGGGTGCCGGCAACGATGACGACGAACATCATCCAGCCTTCGGTAATGGCACCGAAGGTCAGGTAGGTCAACGTCGACGCGAGCAAGCCCCCGACCGCCAGGATCCGCGCTGACAGCCATCGCAGCAGATGCTTGAGCAGCAAGCCCTGCACCAGCACCGACGACAGCCCCACGGTGAACAGCGCCAGCCCGTTGTCCCTGGGACCCCAGCCGAACTTGAAAGTGGTGTAGAGCACAAAGCTGTTGTAGAGCATGGACTGCGCCAAGCCGGCCAGCCCTATGACCACCAGCAGCGAACCCATGCCGTGCAACTGCCTCAGACCCGCCAGAGCGGCCAGCGGGTTGGCGCGGCGCCACGCGAAGCGCTTGCGCCGTTCGGGTGGCAGCGACTCGGGCAACACGACATAACCGTAGATCCAGTTCAGCACGGCCAAGCCGCCGGCCACGAAGAACGGCAGGTGCAGATCGATGCCCCCTAGGAAGCCGCCAAGCGCGGGACCCAGGGTGAATCCCAGGCCGAACATCGCGCCCACCAGGCCGAAGCGGCGCGCGCGATCCTCTGGCGCGGTGATGTCCGCCACGTAGGCATTGGCCACCGCCGCGTTGGCTTGCATTGCGCCGCTGAAGACACGAACCACGATCAGCATCCACAGCGCCGTGGCCAGGCCCGTGACGATGAAGCTCAATGCCAGGCCCGAGAAGCCCAGCAGCAGCAAGGGCCGCCGACCCCACTCGTCCGACAGCGCGCCAATCACGGGCGAAGCGAAGAAGTTGGCCACCCCGAAGCTCAAGGCCACGGCGCCGAACCAGAAGGTCTGCTCGGTAGACGACGAGGTGAAAGTCCCCACCAGTGCCGGCAACACCGGCACGATGAGTCCGATCGAGAGCATGTCGATCAGAACGGTGAGCAGGATGAAGACCATGGCCGGCTCGCGCCGCTGCTTCGACGCGCCGGCGGTGGCCGAATCGTCTGTGGTCTGTGAGGATGACGAATGGTTCACAACATCTCCAGGGGGGATCAAGTCATCCGGTCGCCGCTTTGCGACCGTGACCCGTCAGTCAGTCGGTGGCTTGCGTGCCGCCCTCGGCTGGGTATGCAACCATCGCGCGGGCGGCCAGCTCCAGCAAGTGCGTCCGCACGTCGCGCGGCCAGCTGGCGACTTCGTGCTTCAGCCGATGAAGATCGCCCGCGAACAACGCACGCGAAGCCTCCTCGAACCCCTTTTCGTTGCCGGCCAGTGCGTGCATGAAGCGGTAGGCCGATTCAGTGGCCATGCGCCGGCGGTCGGAGTCTGCGCTGACACGTTGGGCCATCTCGACCAGTTTTCGCAGTGCCACCGACGCCCCCCCGGGCTGTGCGCCCAGCCAGTCCCAGTGACGCGGCAGCAAGGTCACCTCGCGCGCCACGACCCCAAGTCTGGGTCGGCCAGGCCCGCGCGGCAGGACTTCGGCTGCTGCGGCGCCCAACGCTGGGGCCTGTACCTTGGGCAGGCGCTTCAGCATCATTGCCAGACTGCCACGCAAATCGACGTCCACAGGCTGACTTGAACAGGCGTCAAGAATGAGGACGGGTACTTCTGGCTGGCTGTCGACGAAGGCTCTTACGCGAGTGGCTACGTCTTTGGGCTCGCCGAACGCAATGCGCTTCTGATGGGCAAATGCAATCCAGGTGGTGTCGGGCAAGGCGTACATCGCAGATATTCATCCGGGTAAAACGCAAATTTACCCGGAATCAATCCATCCGTCAATAACACCCGGATAAAACCTCCAAGCCGCTCTCTTGAGTCGCGCTACGCCCATCCATGCCGGCACAGAGGACGAGGAGTCGATAGTCGATTGCAGGCGCTGCCGACGAGTCTTCTCAACGAACATCAAGTCGGCCGCGTCGATCTCGAGCGCGTCAAGGTCAACCCGGGTCGAGATGTTTCGGTCGTCGCCTCGACGGCCGGCCGTTCAATACCCGTTCGATCGAACGACCGCTGATCGCATCGACGGCGACCCGACAGCCCCGGCCAGCATCCGACGTTGGTGACAGACAGCTTTGCGACAACCCTTTTTGACCTGCCAGGGCTAGCCGCGAGCTGCTCTGGAGCTGAGCGCGACGTCGGTGCCGGTGGAATCTTGTCGCGCAGGCCAGCATTCAGCGCCATTGATCCGCAAAGAACTCAGCGACCTGCTTTTCCAGTGATTGCAAGTAGACCGCGCGGTCGAAGCCGGGTGGATTGGCCGCGGCGTCACCAGCAGCAGATGGCAGCGGGAAGGTCGGTTGCGCCATGAAGGCAAAGTGCCCTGCACCGCTTGCAGTACTGGCCTGGGCCCTGGGCAGATTGGCGACGACGTAGCCGCCGTGGTACTTGCCATTGAGCACCACGTCCTGCTCGGCCATGATGACGAGCACCGGCACCGTGATCGACGCCAGGCTCTCGGGCGTGAAGACGACGGCCATCGGGGACAGCGCGACCACGGCGCGAATGCGGCGGTCAGGCACCGATACCGGTCGGGCTCCCGGCGCTGCTGCACTGTCAGCGGGCGCCGCCTGCATACCGGAGGCCTCGGTACCGGCCGCGCCCTTGGCCAGGGTGCAGTAGCCCGGGTCATCCTGCACCGTTCGGCAATGCTGCACCGAGCGCTGGGCTTCGGCCTGCGCACCCGCCAGTGCCAGCACGCTGTAGCCTCCGGCGGAATGGCCCACGGCACCGATGCGATCGGTCGGGATGCGCGCCCCCCATTCAGGACTCGCCAGCAGCGCATCCAGCACCCGACTGACTTGGATCGGGCGCTCGCTGAAGTAACGGCCCGAGCTGATCAGCGAGCGGTCCTGCCAGTTGTCACCTGCATGGCGCACGGCGGCCACCAGGTAGCCCTCCCGGGCCAACCTCGTGGCAACGGTGTGGTGGTTCAGTTCCGTTCCACCCGTGCCATGAGAGATCAGGATCAGCCCCTTGAGCTCGGCATCCGAGGCAGGGGCACCTGGCGCCACGACGGGCAGCCAGGGGCCCATGGGTATGGCGCGATCAGCCACGGCAGTGGGATAGAACAGGGCCACGGTCGTGGGCGTGTCGCCGGCGATCGTCAGAGTGCGGTAGCCCGCATGCTGCGCGTGTGCAGGCACCGTCAGTGTCAGCAGCACGGCGGCAACAAGCAAGGCAGGTTGCAGAACGGTACGAACCAGGTTCATGGTTTGCTTTCAGAAGCCAGTGGGGCGACGGCATGCGGGGACTATGGAGTCGCGTCTCGGATTCGTCCACCGCGCTGCGACGAAGCGACGGCGTGCGGCGCAAGGCGACGATGTTTCGGTGTGGGCTTCATGCCCGCCGCTGGCGACGCGGCGCTTCATGGCCGGCGCTCGATGAGCAGGGCGACCGTCCGACGCGCCAACGGCGCTAGGACCAGCACCACCGGGAAGGCCACGAACCAGGCGGTCAGCCAGGCGCTGAGCCACAAGCCGGCATAGCTGTCGCCGAAGCCGACAACGCGGTAGGTCGAGATGCCGGAGACCAGCAGGGACATCAGCCCCGACAGGATCAGGCCAAAGAGCGCTGGGGCCGTTTGCTTGGGAAACATGCAGGATCTCCTCGAAGTTGGCTTGTTCAAGCCGGAACCATCAGGCGGTCCAGGCTCTGGGCGAAGTGCCGGCCAAACAGGCGCGCTGTCTTGACGTCGCCCGGAACGAACGAATCCGCGGGCGCGGAGTGCCCGGCCTGGGCCATCAGCCCCGACCACGAGCCCAGTCGATTGGCCGCCTCGTCGTAGGGCACGCCGCTGTGCTGCTCGGGCAGGATGGGGTTGCCGACCCACAGCATGCCGTGCTGCATGCTGAAGACGAACATCGACTGCAGGGTCGACTGCTTGTCCCCCGAGGGCAGCGACGACACGGTGAAGCCAGCGGCGAGCTTGCCCTTGAGCTGCTGGGTGCGCCAGAGGGGGCCGGTGGCATCCATGAAGCTCTTGAACGGTGCGCTGACGCCGCCCAGGTAGGTCGGCGAGCCGAAGATGAAGCCGTCGTAGGCGACCAGTTGGTCCGGCGTGCGGGCGATGTCTTCGGCCTTGACCAAGTAGGCCTCAATGCCGTCGACCGCCGAAGTGCCGGCGTGGACTTGGCGTGCGATGAACTCGGTGTGCCCGTGGGCACTGTGATAGACGATGGCAAGCTTGCTCATGAGTGGGTCTCCAACAGGGTTGAGGGGCTTCGAGGAATGCAGATCGTTCACGCGGCGGCACCCGCCAGAACCACCGCCGCGACGTACAAGCCGGCTCCGAAGACGGCGTGGTTGGCCAGGTTGCGCAGGCCGTTCTTCAGCGGCGTCGGCGTCTTCAGGGCCAGAACGCCGCCCCCATGGCCGGCTGCATCACGAACCAGGGCGCAGCCACGGTCAGGACCCCGAACACCAGGGCCGGCAGCGCCGTGGGATGCTTGAGCCATCCGGCTCCATGCAGGCCGACCAGCAGCGCCGCGTAGGCGATGCCAATGAGGTAGTGCGTCACCCAGCCCAGGCCGAGTTCGAATGGGATCGGTGCGGCCTTGGAGATTGCCGCGTGGGCAAACTCGCCGCGGCTGAAGTGCCCGACCCAGCGGCCCACCATCGCGAACCCGGTGGTGGGTACCCCCAGGCGCGCCAGCAGCCACAGCCACAGGTCCATCAGCGCCGTGGCGCCAATGCCGACTGCAGCGATGTGGGCGATGAGCGGGAAGGAAGGCATGGAGATCTCCTATTCGTTGACTGATCGATGTGTTGAAGGCACTATAGAAGTTGAAGTCAACTTTAAGTCAAGTACTTTTTATGGACATCTCGGAAGTCGCCAGCAAATCGGGCGTGGCCGCCTCGGCGCTGCGCTACTACGAGGGCAAGGGGCTGATCCGCTCTCTGGAATCGGAGGGTGCGCGGCGCAAGTTCTCGCCGGCGGTGCTGGATCAGCTGGCACTCATCGCGCTGGGGCAGGCGGCCGGCTTCTCGCTGGACGAGATCCGGGTGATGTTCACCCCGGGTGGGGAACCCAACATCGATCGCGTCATGCTTTCGGCCAAGGCCGATGAGCTCGAGCGCATGGTCAAGCGGATGAAGGCGATGATCGAAGGGTTGCGGCACGCGGCAGCCTGCCCCGCGACCAGCCATGCGGCCTGCCCGTCGTTCCAGCGGCTGCTGAAGGCCGCTGCCGCCGGGGCGCTGGAGAACCGACAGCGGCGACTCGCGCCCCGGCGGCGCGCATGATCTTGGCCACACCCGCGCGACCGTAGCGCATTCATGGTGTCAGTCTCTCACCACCACGCCGCGCTCGTGCGCGGGCGGTAGTAACTGCAACAGCCGGCACAGAGCGGAACTCCTTCACGGCTGGGCGACATGGCCCCCCGCGAATCAGGAAGTGGCGCGGCTCGATCTTTGGCAGAGCATGGCTGCATTGCCACGGAGCTTGGAGCACAGCCATGACGAACCGAGTTGCAGCCAATGACATGTTCGCGCGACGCGCAAGCGAATCGCTGAGATGCGGAGACCAAGGCATCGGTATCCCTGACGGGCATATCGGGCCGGTGCTGCTCTCGGACACCGGCCGCACGGTGTGGTGGACCGGGCGCGTGGCCATCGGTCTGCGCTACGAACCTCGTCCGCACGTTGATGCCACGAGTCAGTCGGCGCTGTGGATTCAGGACGTGATGCTGCGCTGCGCGTAGTCGTCAATCGCCGATCGGTCGCGACTGCCGAATGTGGGCTGCAGACTGAACCCGGTCATGCGGCTCTTCGATCTGCCTGCTCGATAGCAGGCGTAGCTGGTGCGGGCTGGTGGGCGGTAATGCGGCAACGAAATCGAGAAGTTGGGCACCCGCAGCCGGCCAACAGCTGTGATCGCCCGTTGGCTGCTCCTCGGTAACACCACCAGGCGGCCTAGGCGGCATGCACTACCTCGCAGGCCTGAGGTGCTGCACGAAGAACGCGGCGACATCCGCATGCAACTGCGGAATCATGGCCGCCCGATCGAACGACGGCGGATCGCCAAGAAGAGTCTTGGCGACGCTGCCCGCCTCAAGCGGCGGCATCGGCGACAGCATGGCACCATGCCCTCCTTCGGCCAGGCGCTGGAGGACCTCGCACCGCGGCTCGCAGGCCGATCGAACGGCTTCTACGTGAAAGCGGGGAACCTGGTTGACGTCCTTGTCCGCGATCACCAGACCCAGCGGGACACGCGGCTGCTGCAATGACTCCGGATCGAAGTCGGCCGCGAACGGGACCATCGCGACGGCGGCCCCGATGCGTGAATCGGTGTACCCCTGAGGCGTGGCGTCTGAAAACCTGAAACGAATGACGAGCCTTGCCGCCCAGACCTTGATCCCGTCGAGCCCGTCTCCTCGCTGCAAGGTGGTGAAGCCGACGCAGGAGGAAAAGTCCTGCTCTATGTTCTGGAGGCAGTGGTCGCGGAAGCGGCTGGGCGACCAACGGCCGCCAGCCAGCGTGAGCGCGGTGTGGCCGCCTGCGGATCCGCCGAAGACGCCGACCATGTCGAGACGCAGCAGCGGTGCCAGCCTGCCATGGGACGCCACCCTGTCGATGGCCTGGCTGACCTCGACCGGGCGCCGGGTCCAGCTCGTCGGGCCCGGCTCCGCGGAGTCCTGGACGTTGTCTCCCGCGTGCTGCGGAACGGCCACCGTGAAGCCACGCTCCACCAGTACGCGTGCCAGATCGACGTGGACCCAGGGCGACCCTCCAGACCCATGCGAGATGACGACAAGTCTGCCGTTGCCGCGCCGGGGTTCTGCATCGTCGGCCCATGAGAACCTGAAGGGGCCCTTCCGGACGGCTGCTTCGGCGGCATCGGTGGGATAGAAGACCGTCGTCGCCCCACCATCGGCCTGGGGCAGGTCGATGTGGCCGAGATGCCGGCCGCCGCGGCAGCCCGCTCCAGTGCACTTGATGTATTCCATCGGCGGCGACGCACGGTCCTGCTGCGGTCGTGGATACGATGATGTGTTGGCAGACGAGGCTGGCTCGGCACCGAGCGAATCGAGGAAGCGCACCAGGTCAGCCACTTCGGCATCGGTCAGCTCGATCGGTGCGCGCTCGTCCTGCTTGGCGACGGCAGCGCCGCCTGCATGCCGGTGGGTCAGTTCCGAGTGCCCCACGGCGGCATGCGGCGCGGCCATGTAGTGGCGCACCACCTGCTCCAGCGTCGCCAACTGCCCCGCGTGCATGTAGGGCGCCCGCTGCGCCACGCCGCGCAGCCCTGGCGTCTTGAATGCACCGAGAAGGGCTGGGTCGTCATCCACCATGAATCGAAGCTCCTGGCACTGGCCGGGCTTCGCATCGCTGAACGGTCCCAGGCAATTGAACTCGTCGTTACGCACCTTGGCGGTCGCATCGGCACGGCCCCGATCGGGCTGCGCCGGGTCGCGGGGCGGTACGCCGGTGTTGTGGAACTGCTGGTCGGTCAACAACGGCCCGTTGTGACAGCTGACGCACTGGCCCTTGCCGATGAACAGTCGAAGCCCCCGCACTTCCCCGGGTTGCAGCACCGCAAGGTCAGCCGCGCGACCGGCCTCGACGGCGTCGACATAGCGGTCCAGCCGCGACGGTTCGTGCTGCAAGGACTTCTCGTAGGCCGCGATGGCCTTGCCCATGTTCGCGAACACCCGCGATACTGCTTCGTGCTGGCGAGGGTCGATCGCGGCCCAGGCCATCTTCTCCGGTGCGGAGCCCAGGGGGCCGGCGTCCCGAGGCAGGTCATCGAGCCTGGGCATCGCGCCGAAGATCGACTCGTACTCCTTGCGGTAGTTCGATGCCAGGAGGTGGGCATGCCTTGTGCGATTGCCGCCGTGCTCCACCGCATCCTCGAGCGGCCCGAGCGCCTGCGCCCACAGGCTGTCCTTGCGCCCGTCCCAGAACAGCCAGGGGCTGTAGCCGGAGCCGATGATGGGCATGGCACGCCGGGAGCCGGCGCCCACCCCGCGCGCCACGGGCAGCCCATCCTGGAACTGCTTGCGCGGATCGTGGCAGCTGGCGCACGACACGGCGCCGTTGGCGCTGAAGCGCGTGTCGGCAAAGAGGCGCCGGCCGAGCTCGATCGCTGCCGGCAAGCGTTCGACCGCATTGGACAGATCGACCGGCACCGGTGGCGGCCGCTTCAGGCTGAACGAGGCCAGCACGGCCCGCTCTTCTTTGCTCCAGCCATGGGCGTCCGATGCTCGTGATGGAGGGGTCGCGTGCGCTAGGGTCACCACTAGCGCCGAGCTCACGGCCATGAGGCTGCCGAGCAGCCAGGCCGAGTTCATGATCCTGCGCATCGTCGTCTCCTTGAGAGGGTGCGTTCTAGGCTTCAGCGGCCGACTGCGGCCTCGGCCACCAACGTGTTGAAGGTCACCCTGTCGACCCCTTCGGGGCTGTCGATGGCCAGCTTGATTTCCCACCAGCCGGTCATGCTGAACTTCATGCCCTCGATCACGTAGGTGCCATCGGCCAGTTCCTGCGTCACCTGCGGCCGCGTCGGCAGCCCGTGACCGTGCTGCGGCATGCCGCCGTCGACCTTGATGCGCGCGTGCGCGATGGGCACGCCCGCCGGCGAGGCGAGCTTCACCTGCCAGCTGTGCAGCTGATTGACGGCCGCGGGCTTGGCCGGCGGCTGCAGCGTGACGACGTACTTGTTTTCGACCGTCGGCCGCGTGAGCGACAGATCGAGGTTAGACGGCGCCGACATGCAGCCCGCCGTGGCGGCCAGTACGGAGGCGGCGAAAGCGGTGGAAGCGAAGCGGTTCATGGTGGGATCCTTTGAGCGTCGAGGGCGTGGCTGAAGGTCTGGTCCACCGCCTGGGGCAGTGAAGCAGTGCAGGCACTGTCGTTGTCCGCCGCCAGGTGCGACAGCGAAGTGCGACCGGAGGTGCGCTGGTGTGCGGCAGCGGTCTTCCGCGTCGACCGAGTGGTTGCCGTGAGCGCGTCACCAGGAGCCGCCGAGAGGCACGGTCGCGCCGGGCCGGGTCGCCTGAAGAATGCCGTCAGTCGGCAAGGGGCGCGCCGTTGGGTCGACGCCATCACCCGATTGCGGATGGCGCGCGACGCTTCGTCGCATGTGGCTGTCGGCCATGCGCGTGGCCGACCACAGTGGCGGTCATCGACGACATCCCGCCGTCGAGCCGGCACGCAACTCAGCCATCGGCGGACGGTGTCGGCCTCCACATCACGACGGAGTCAAGCAATGAAGACGCTTCTGAGAACCCTTCTGAATCTGCTGGCGGGTCGCCACACGCCCAGCATCGAGGAGCAATACCTCGCGCAAGCGGTGGATGCCCAGGACCTTCAGGTCCGCGTGCTCGCCCTCGAGCGGGCTCGCCCCTGACCGGCTACATCGGTCGGAACAGGTGACCGAAGGCGCGGCTGACCTTCAAGGGCCGCTGCAGCCCGCGCACGGCGAGGCTGTAGTGACCGTTCTCGTCGCGCGTTGCGCTGACGATGGCACTCGAATTGACCATCACGCTGCGATGCACCTGGATGAAGTCGGTCGAATCGATGCGCGCCATCAGCTCGCGCAGGCTCATGCGCACCAGCGCCTCGCCGGTCGGTGTCACGACGTTGACGTACTTCTCGGTGGCTTCGAAGCAGACCACGTCGGCCACCGGGATCATCCGCACGGTGTTGCCCACGCCGGCACGGATGACCTTGATGCGCTCGCCCGCATCGGGGTCGGTGGGGCCCTCGGGCTTGGCGATGGCCTGCATGCGCTGCATCAGCGATGCCATGTCACCCGCCTGCGGTGAGGCCGCGCGTTGCGCCAACCTCGACTTCAGCCGGTCCACACTCTGCTGCAAGCGTTCAACCGTGGCGGGCTTGAGCAGGTAGTCGACCGCGGCGCGCTCGAACGCCGGGACGGCGAAGTTGTCGTAGGCGGTGATGAACACGAACAGCGGCTCAGGGCGGTCGTCGGGCCAGTCGTCGGCCACCACTTCGGCCACCTCGATGCCAGTACGGCCGGGCATCTTGATGTCGAGGAACATCACATCGGGCAGCGACGCCAGCGCCAGTTCAGTGGCCCGCAGGCCGTCGTCGGCCATGCCGACGATGTGCAGCTCGGGCCACACCTGCTCCAGCAGGCGGGTCAGCGTGCGCGCGAGGACGGGTTCGTCCTCGGCAATGACGGCAGTCGGTGGGTGGCTCGTGGTCATGCGGGTCTCCTCGGCGTGCGACGGATCAGGTCGGAATGAACACCACGGCGCTGACGCCGGTCGGATCCCGGCGTTCGAGGCTGAGGCGGGCACCGGCGCCATAGAGCACGCGCAGGCGGTCGCGTACGTGCTGCAAGCCGTAGCTGGTGTGGGCCGGCCGCGTGGAGAACTCCGGGTGGCCGCCATCGTCGTCGGGCGGCAGCCCCAGGCCGCTGTCACTCACGCGGATCTCCATGCCCCCAGGCAGGGCTCGCGCCACCACCTCGATGCTGCCGTGGCCGACCTTCGGCTCCAGGCCGTGCTTGATGGCGTTCTCGACCAGCGGTTGCAGCAGCATCGGCGGCACCTCGGTGCGTTCCAGCGCAGTCGGCAGGTCGAGCCGGTAGCTCAGGCGCGGACCCATGCGCAGCGCCATGATGTCGAGATAGGCGCGCAGTTGCGCGAACTCGCGGCTGAGCGGCACCGACTCGGTCTGCGACGCGGCCAGTGCGCTGCGCAGGTAGACGATGAGCTGGTCGATCATCGTCTCGGCGCGGTCGCCATCCTCACGTACCAGCGAACGCACATTGGCCAGCGAGTTGAAGAGCATGTGCGGGTCCAGTTGGGCCCGCAGCAGCCGCAGCTGGGCCTCGACGGCCAGGCGCTGTGCCTCGGAACGGGCTGTCGCTTCCCTGGCCAGGGTTTCCCGCGTGGCGAAGTAGTTCAGCGCGATGCCGCCCGCCAGCACGGTGAAGAGGATCGGGATCAGGCTGATCTGCTGGTGTCCGACCATGCGCATCGGCTCGCCCAGCGCCACGAACGCGATCTGATGTCCCACGAAGTAGCCCACGGGAATCGCGATCAGGCCGATCAGCAGCCAACGCAGCGCGGGTCTGAAGCGGTCGAACCGGCCGGACCGCAGCAGGAGGAATACGCACGCCATCATCGTCAGGCCGACACATTCATGGAACACGAGCAGGCGCGGCCAGGTTTCGAGGCCGGGGACGAGGAAATACAGCAGCGTCGATGCCAGGGCCCAGAAGGCGACCGCGGCACCGATGGCCGCCAGCGCGCCCTTGAGCCTGTCTGGCCATGCGCCGGCGGTGGGGAGGCTTGACAAAGACATGACGGGCAACGGTGCTGGAACTGGATGGTGACCGATCCGACTCTAGGCCCGCGGTCGTCCACCGCCAAGCGGCAGCGGGGGCGCATGGGTGGGCTTGTCCATGAGCTGTCGATTTCGTCGACCGAACGGTATCCACGGGTGCGTTCGGCCGCGGACCCGGACTACGGGAACCCGCTGCCCAGCGCCATGACGGCGCCGACGTCGAGTCCGTAGGGGATATGCGAGAGCGGGCTCGCGAGCAAGGCATTGGCGCCGCGCGGGCCGTGCCGACCGAACCACCCCAGCCGAATGCCGGCAGCAGCACGAACCAGGGCAAGACTGATGTGGCCAGGCCGAAGAGCAGCCCGTCCAGCAGTAGATGGACCGGTGAAGGTGCGCCCGTGGCGAACAGCACCGCAGGGTAGACAAGCGCAATGGCGCCACCGCCGATCAGGAAATGGAAGGCCCAGCCCAGGCCGATTTCGCGTGGCAGTGACGGCGACGCCTGGATGTCGGCGTGGGCCCAGCGCCCCTGCATCAGGCCCATGAACCATCGGCCGACCAGCGCGACATTGACGCCGCTGCGGATGCCGACCCGGGCCATCGCGGTTTCAGTGAGGTCCATCAGCACGGTACCGAAGATGCCGCCAAGGAAGGTAAGAGCGAAGGTGTTCATGGAGGACTCCCCAACGTTGAATGGCGGCCCAAGGCCGTGGGGTGCCGGCGGTGGCTTGCGTCTCACCGCCGGCACGGTCTTCGGCAGGGCCCGGATCAGGACTTGGCGCAGGAGCAGCTCGGGCCGCACTGGCACTGAGCGCCGCAGGCACACGCGGCTTGGGTGGCGGGCTCGGCTGCGACCTGGCTGGCGACGTTCTGGCAGCCGCAGCCGCAGGACGCGCCCGGGCAGGTCATGCAGGTGCAGGGGGTGGATTGCTGGGTATCGTTCACGGTGGATCTCCTGGGTGGCTCGACGACGGGATGTCATCGATGGCTTCACTTTCGGTGCCGCGCCTCGTTTCCGACAGGCGATTGCGACGAGCTGTCTGCGGGTGTGCCGGACAGGTCGCGCGTATCGACCGAGCGGTTCAGACCATGCAATGAGCTGGGTCTGCCAGGTCGAACCTTCTCGTGTCCGCAGTTCGTCGTCGAATACGACCGTTCGGGCGTGGCTGAGGCCCGTTGCCGGATCGGATGGGACCGCCGGTCGCAACTGGCTGGCGGTCGCCGGCGTGGTCGGCGATCGTGGCTGGCAGCGAAGGCAACGTGCCGTCGCACACGTTTGAAAGGCGCCGACATGGACGAGGTCTACGAGGAAGAACTGTCGCGGGCACGCGTAGCACTGGCGACCGGCAAGTTCGAGGTGCGCTTTGCCCACCTCGAACGGGCCCATGTGCTGTCGCAGCGCATGACCATCAGGCACACCCATGTGCACGGGCTGATGCTGGTGGCCGGGTGGCGTCGGCGCGACTGGCGCGAGGTCGTCGGCCAGGTGCCACGCATGCTGGCCTCGGCCCTGTTCTCCCGGCTGTGGGTGCCGCGAGGCAACAGCGGGCGGGCGCGCGTCAGCGCCTTCAAGCCAATGCCGGTGCCCGGAGACCTGCGGCACCTCGTGTCTTGAGACAGGAAGATCAAGCCATGGAATACATCGTCGGAATCATCCTCGCGCTGCTATTCTGCGGCGCCGCCACGGGGCTGGGCATGGACCGAGAGCGCGTGTTCTACCCCGCCGTGGCCATCGGGGTCACCTCGTACTACCTGGCATTTGCCGTCGCCGATGGGCGCAGCGAGGTCTGGCTGGCCGAGGGGGCGATCACGGCCGTCTTCATTGCCGCGGCGGTGCTGGGGTTCAAGCGCAACCCTTGGATTGCCGTGCTCGCGCTCGGCGGGCATGGCGTGATGGATGTCTTCCACCATCTGCTTGTGCACAACGAAGGTGTGCCGCGCGCCTGGCCGGGCTTCTGCATGAGCTTTGACGTGACCGCGGCGGCCGTCGTGGCCGGGCTCATGCTGATCCGCGCTCGCGGTGAGCGTGCCCCGCGGAGCCTCGAACTCCAATGAGCGCGCCTGTCATGCCTATGAGGGCCGTCATCCGCTCCGAGTACGGCGACACCGACGTGCTCCGGACCACGAGGCTCGAGCGCCCGGTGCCGCAGGCGAACGAAGTGCTGATCCGCGTGAAGGCCGCCGGCCTCGACCGCGGCCAGTGGCATCTCATGACGGGCAGTCCCTTGGCGATGCGCCTCGCCACGGGTCTGACCAAGCCGAAGCAACAGGTGCTCGGCATGGACCTGAGTGGCGTGGCCGAGGCCGTCGGCGCCGAGGTGACGCGCTTCAAGGTCGGAGACGCGGTGTTCGGCGCATCGTCGCGCACGTTCGCAGAGTTCACCTGCGCCCGTGAAGATCAACTCTGCGCCAAGCCCGAACGGTTGAGCTTCGAGCAGGCGGCGGCCGCAGCGACTTCCGGTGTGACCGCGCTCATCGGTCTGCGCGATGTGGCGAAGGTGAAGCCCGGGCAATCGGTGTGCGTGATCGGCGCAGGCGGCGGCGTCGGTTCGTGGGCGGTGCAACTCGCACGGCACTTCGGCACCCAGGTCACCGCGGTGTGCAGCCCCTCAAAGGCTGAGTTCGTGCGCTCGCTAGGCGCCAGCTCGGTCATCGACTATACGAACACACCAATGCCGGGTGATGGCCGCTTCGACGTGATTCTGGATCTCGCTGGCAACCGGCCCTTGAGCGTGCTGCGTAAGGCGCTCGCGCCGCGGGGTACGCTGGTGCTCGGTGGCGGTGAAGGCGGTGACCGCCTGCTCGGCGGCATGGGGCGCACCTTGCGCGCGGCGCTGTGGTCCATGTTTCTGAAGCAGCGAATGTCGATGCTATTGGGCTTCGTGAGGCCGGAGCCGCTGCAGGCGCTTGCCGATATCCTCGGGCAGCCAGCAGTCACTCCCGCGGTCGACCGCAGCTTCCCTCTGGAGGAAGCGGCTGACGCCATGCGCGCGCTGGAGTCGAGTAGGGTGCTTGGCAAGATTGTCCTGCGCGTAGCCGCGTGATGGCTACTGCGTCTTGCCGAGGCGCAAGAAGCCGCGATCGATGCGTGCCAGACCTACTGCAATGGTGCCGGTGGCAGCGATGCACCGACCATCGTCCGACGCTTTGGGTCCTACGTCGGGTGCCTGTGCGAGGCTCCGCCCGGCAGCTCTGGAGCGTTGAAATCGAGAAAGCGAGTGTCTCTGTAGGATCGCGTGCCGGTGTACGCTGCCGGGGGGCAACAGGCAGCAGTACGACGCACACCGGGCGTTTCGAGGACGGACGACTGGACTGTGCTCTTCAGCGGTCGGCCGCATCGGTCCGGTGGGCGGTGCTTGACGGCCAATTGCCGTCGCCTAAGACCGGCAGCTTCCTGGTGCCCCAGCGACCATGATCGCGCCGCCGACGAGATAGAGGAAGTAGTCACCAGAAGCGGGGCAACTGAAGTGCGCTTCCATCGGTGGGCGCCCGAGAGTGCGATTTCGACGCTGTGCGCGACTTGGGACCTTCCGAGGTCACCACCTCAGGAGCCTCGCGTGCAAGCCATCGGTCGCCAGCCCCGACAGTTTCAGTGCAGCTTCACGTGCGGCTCGGTGCGCCGCGTGATCAACCGCGCCAGCGTATCCAGCGTCACCTTCGCCGGCCCGTGCAGCGCAAGTTCGTGCATCTTGTACAGCGACAGGTACATCAGGCGCGCGAACGCGCCCTCGACCAACAGGCTGCCGCCGATGAGGCCACCCATCATGTTGCCGACCGTGCTGAACTCGCCCAGCGACACCAGCGAGCCGAAGTCGCGATAGAGGTAGTCCTGCAGCGGCTTGCCCGCAAGTCGCCGTCGGATCTGCTTGTACAGATGTGTCGCCTGCTGGTGCGCGGCCTGAGCGCGCGGCGGCACCGCACCGTGGCCGGGCCAAGGGCAGGCCGCGCAGTCGCCGATCGCGAACACGTCGTCGTCGCGCGTGGTCTGCAGCGTCGGCCGCACGACGAGCTGGTTGATGCGGTTGGTCTCGAGCCCGCCCAGGTTCTTCAGGAAGTCCGCCGCCTTGACGCCCGCCGCCCACACGACCAACTCTGCCGGCAGCACGCGGCCGTCGGCCAGCCTCACGCCGTCGTGCAGCACCTCGGCCACGCGGGCGCCGGTGTGCACCCGCACGCCCAGCTTGACGAGCAAGTCCTCGGCCGCGCGCGACAGGCGGGGAGGCAGCGCCGGCAGTACGCGCTCCCCGGCCTCGATCACGCTGACCTGGAGGTCCTTGTCGGGATCGACCCGATCGAGGCCGTGGGCCACCACTTCGCGCGTCGTGCGGTGCAGCTCCGCGGCCAGTTCGACACCGGTGGCGCCAGCGCCGATGATCGCCACCTTCAATTGCTCCGGACGCAACGGCGCCGTCTGCGCATGGGCCCGGATGCAGGCATTGACCATGCGGGCGTGAAAGCGCCGCGCATCGGCCTGCGACTCCAGCTTCATCGCGTGCTCGCTCACGCCCGGCGTGCCGAAGTCGTTGCTGTGGCTGCCCACCGCGATGACCAGGGTGTCGTAGCCGAACACGCGCTGCGGCGTCACCTCGCGGCCGGCCTCGTCGTGCGAGGCGGCCACCTGCACTTCGCGGCGCTCGCGGTCCAGCCCGGTCATCGCGCCGATGCGGTAGCGGAAACCGTGCCAATGCGCCTGCGCCAGGTAGTCGACTTCGTGCGCCGACATGTCCATGCTGCCGGCGGCGATTTCGTGCAGCTTGGGCTTCCAGACATGCACGCGCTCGCGGTCGATCAGTGTGACGTCGATGCGGCGCCCCAGCTTGTCGCCGAGCCGCGTCGCGAGCTCGAGTCCGCCTGCGCCGCCGCCGACGATGACGACGCGGTGCCGTGTGCGCGGCATGCCGTCGCGGGCCTCGGTGTTCATCCCGCCAGCCGGCTCGGGACTGTCAGCTTCTCCGGCACCAGCAGCGCCTGCACCTCAGCGGCGGTCATCACGCCGAGCGCCTGCGCGGTGTCGGCGATCGTGGCGCGACTGGCGAGCGCCGTCTTCGCCACCAGCGCCGCCTTCTCGTAGCCGATCAGCGGGTTCAGCGCGGTGACCAGCGTCACCGATTCGGCGACCCGCCGTGCGAGCAGTTCGCGGTTGGCGAGGATGCCGTCGACGCAGTTCACGCGCAGCGTCAGGCAGGCCTGGCGCAGGTGGCGCACGCTCTTGTGCAGCGACCAGGCCATGATCGGCTCGAAGGCATTCAGCTGCAGCTGGCCCGACTCGGCTGCCATCGTGATCGTCACGTCGTTGCCGATGACCTCGAACGCGACCTGGTTCATCACCTCGGGGATCACCGGGTTGACCTTGCCCGGCATGATCGACGAGCCGGCTTGCCGCGGCGGCAGCAGGATGTCGCCGAAGCCGGCCTGCGGCCCGGACGACAGCAGCCGCAGGTCGTGGCAGGTCTTGGACAGCTTGCAGGCCACGCGCTTGAGCACGCCCGACACCTGCACGAAGGCACCGGCATCCTGCGTCGCCTCCACCAGGTGGGCCGCGCTGACCACCGGCACGCCGCTGATTTGCGCCAGCAGCGGCACGACCGTCTCCGCATAGCCGGCCGGCGCGTTGATGCCGGTGCCGATGGCCGTGGCGCCCAGGTTCACCTCGGTCAACAGCGCGCGCGCCTCGTCCAGGCGTTGCTCGTCCTCGCCGATCATCACTGCATAGGCCATGAACTCCTGGCCCAGCGTCATCGGCACGGCGTCCTGAAGCTGCGTGCGCCCGATCTTCAGCACGTCGGCGAATTCGGCCGCCTTGGCCTCGAAGGCTTCGCGCAGCGCCGCCATCTCGCGCAGCAAGTCGCCGATGCCGAGCCACGCCGCCATGCGAAGCGCGGTCGGGTACACGTCGTTGGTGCTCTGCGACGCGTTGACATGGTCGTTCGGATGCAGCACGTGGTAGCTGCCGCGTGCGTGCCCCATCAGCTCGAGCGCGCGGTTCGCGATCACCTCGTTGGCGTTCATGTTGGTCGACGTGCCGGCACCGCCCTGGATCACGTCGACGACGAACTGCTCGTGCAGCCGCCCGGCGACCAGGTCGTCGCAGGCCTCGGCGATGAAGCCCGCGCGCTCGGCGTCGAGCACGCCGAGGGTGACGTTCGCCTGCGCCGCCGCCTTCTTGACGAAGGCGAGCGAACGCACCAGCTCGGGCATGCACGACAGCGGCTGGCTCGAGATCGGAAAGTTCTCGACCGCGCGCGCCGTGTGCACGCCCCAGTAGGCGGCGGCCGGGATGCTGCGCTTGCCGAGGAAGTCGCTTTCCTGGCGGGTGGTCGAATCGTTCATCGCAGGGCCGGTCGTGTCGTGGCGGGACACAAATTCTCGGCCGCGATCGGCCGCGCGAACTGCCGGATTGCCCCCCGATCGCGCACGAGGCTGCCGAACTGGCGCCACACGACGGCAACTTGCACCGGGCACTCGCGCCTAAGCTGCGGCATCAGCTTACGGAGCGCGATGGCGCAGCAGAACATGGGGCCGGACAACATCGACGACCTGCTTCCCGAACTGGTTGCGTTGCGGCGCGACCTGCACGCGCACCCCGAACTCGCATTCCAGGAGCGGCGCACGGCCGGCGTCGTCGCCGCTTCGTTGCATCTGCTGGGGCTGGAAGTGCACGAGGGGCTGGCCGGCACCGGCGTCGTCGGCACGCTGCGCCACGGCAGCAGCGCCCGCACGGTGGGCCTGCGCGCCGACATGGATGCGTTGCCGATGGCCGAGCAGTCGCGCCTCGGCTATTCGAGCCGCATCGCCGGTGTGCACCACGGCTGCGGCCACGACGGCCACACCGCGATGCTGCTCGGTGCAGCACGCCAGCTGGCGCGCACACGCGATTTCGACGGCACGGTGCACTTCATCTTCCAGCCGGCCGAAGAAGGCCGCGGCGGTGCGCGCGTGATGGTCGAAGAGGGCCTGTTCGAGCGCTTCCCCTGCGACGCGGTGTATGCGCTGCACAACTGGCCCGACCTGCCGCTGGGCCATGCGCAGACGCGAGCGGGTCCGATCATGGCGGCGGCCGACCGCTTCGACATCGTGCTGCGCGGCCGCGGCGGCCATGCCGCGCAGCCGCACCGCACGCCCGACGTGCTGCTCGCGGCGAGCCAGCTCGTGGGACAGCTGAACACCATCGTCTCGCGCCGCATCGACCCGGCCGAATCAGCGGTGCTGTCCGTCACGCAAGTTCACGGCGGCAGCAGCCACAACGTGCTGCCCGCCGAGGCCAGCGTGACCGGCACGGTACGCAGCTTCGATGCGCAGGCGCAGGACCGCATCGAGGCCGCGCTGCGCGATGCGGCCGCCGGCATCGCGCTGGCGCATGGCGTCGAGGCCGACGTGACGTACCACCGCTACTACCCGGCGACCGTGAACACCGAGGCGCAAGCGCAGCTCGCGTTGCAGGCCGCCGAGGCTGCCGGCCTGCAGGCGACCCAGGCGACGCGGCCGGCGTTCACCTCCGAGGACTTCGCCTTCATGCTGCGCCAGCGGCCCGGCGCCTACCTCTGGCTCGGCCAGGGCGGCGTCGAACGCCCGCTGCACCACCCCTGCTACGACTTCAACGACGATGCGCTGCCGCACGGCGTGCGCTGGTTCTGCGCGGTGGCCGAGATGGCGCTTGCCGGGTAGTGCAGCCCGCTCCCTGGCGAACGCGTACGGGCAACCGCGGAGGGTCGGGACCTCCCCACGGCGGATTCTCAGCGCAGCCTAGCCACGATCATCGGCAATGCACGCCGAGCTGCCTGATGTGAGGCTCGGCGCGGGCCCAAGAACGCGTACCGCGGAGTACTCCCCCAAGGTGAGCTGGTCAGCCTGGGGAGGGCGACTGAAACATCTCATGGTGCAGTCCCCAGTGCTCAACGGCAGCGGCGAGCACGATCGATTCGCCTTCGTCAACCCGGGCATCGACTTCGGCAAGATCGACACACAGGCGCAGCAGCTTCAGCCGCAGGGCGCCGTCCTGGATCTCGCCCATCAGGTTCGCCAGCGTGCGCTCATCGACCGGGCAGGCGTCGGCCCACTGCAACTGGTCGCTCGCCAGAAGGTCTTCGCAGAAGGTGTCCAGCAGCGCATGCAACTCGTGCCGCGCCAGGCCCAATTGCTCGTGCACGGCCAGCCGGTCGAGCCATTCGATCTCGGCGTCGCCGATATCACCGTCGGCGAGCACGGTCAGCGCGACGATGCGGGCGGCGGCTTGCGGGCTGTTGGCGGTGTAGCTGCGCATGATGGGTACTCCGTGAGAGGTTGGTTCTCGGTTCAGTCGAAGATGCCCCCAGCCAGGACTTCTTGCGGTGGCCCTGCGCGCTACGTCCGTGCTCGTAGTCGGAATCCACGAACCCGGACTGTGACCGGGTTGCCGCGCTGTCGGCCGGGGCCGCTGTCATTGTTGCGAGCGCTCGATCAGCTTGTCGATCGAGACGTATGGGCCGACGGTGATTCCTGACTTCATGCGCTGTCAGCGTTCGTGGCTGAAGAAGCGTTGGCGCATGCGGCGCGAGTCACTGCCGCGGCGCCACAGGCGCATGAGGAAGCGCGCAGCGCGGGCCAGCGCGTTGTCCAGCGCCGTGCGCCAGTCGCTGGCCACGGCAGCGACGACCACCGACCCCGCGCCATCGGTGCGCAGTTCCACCTGGCAGCGCTTGTCGATGCCGCCCCGCGGTCCGTTCACGTCCGACATCTGCACCTCGGCGCGCGGCACCAGCCAGCCCAGGCGTCGCAGCACGAAGCGCACGCGGTGTTCGGTCAGGTCGCGCAGGTCAGCGGCTTGCGGATGGCGGGACTTGAAGAGCACTTGCATCACGGGTCTCCAGCGGTTGAGGAACAGATGCAATGTGGGGCGCCCGGCGATTCTGGAAAAGCAGCATTTTAAGAACGTAAACATCGGATAAACCTGAACATCGGACGAAGCTTCTCCCGCAGACTTCGGGGTTTGGCGGCTGCAGCCGGCACGCGTTGCAGCACGCGAGCCTGCTGGCACGTCACTCTTTGGAGAAGCCCCCGATGCCCAACGCACGAACCGCCAATGCCGTCCGTCTGGAGTTCGCTCCTGATTCGCTGGTTCATTCCAACCTGTCCGGCGCGGCCTTCACCGGCGACTGGCTCTGGGTGGCGGGCGACGAAGCCTGCGGCCTGGACCGTCTTCGCCGGCTCGACCCCGTCGGCCGCGAGGTCTTGCGCTTCGGCGAGGTGCGCGACTTCCCGCTCGCCGAGCTGCTGGACTTGCCGGGTGCGGCCGACGAAGAGGCCGATCTGGAAGGCATGGCCGTCGCCGACGGCTTGCTCTGGGTGGTGGGTTCCCATGGCTTGAAGCGCAAGAACGCCAAGCCGGATCGAGGCCACGCAGACAATGCCAGGCGGCTGGCGAAGGTGGCGCTCGACGGCAATCGGCTTGTGCTGGCCTGCCTGCCCATCGAGCCCGACGCAAAGGGCGAGCCCTGCCTGGTCAGGCAGGCGCAGGATGGTCGACGGGCGCTGCGCCTGAAGGGCGATGCGCAGACGAACCTGCTCACCCGAGCGCTCGCCGATGACCCCCACTTCGGACCCTACATGGCCATACCGGGCAAGGACAACGGCTTCGACATCGAGGGCCTGGCCGTAGACGGCCGCCGGCTGATGCTCGGTCTGCGCGGCCCGGTGCTGCGCGGCTGGTCGGCGCTGCTCGAGATCGCGGTCGAAGCCCGCGCCGACGAACTGCGCCTGGTGCCGCTGGACAGCGCCGGCACGCTGATCCGCAAGCACTTCCTGCAGCTCGACGGCCTGGGCGTGCGGGACCTGCATTTTTCAGGCGACGACCTCTACATCCTGGCCGGCCCGACGATGGTGCTGAACGGCGACATCCGCGTCTTCAAGTGGCCTGCGGCCCGGCCCTTGCTGGCCGCGAACCGCGAGCCAGTGCGCTTCGAGTCGGCGTTGACCGAGTCGGTGCCGCTGCCGCACGGACGCGGCACCAACCGTGCCGAAGCCATCTGCGACCTGCCGCCGACGCTGTCGGGCGGCAAGGCGCGCTGGCTCGTGCTGTACGACGCACCCGGTGCCGATCGCAAGGAGGGCGAGCACACCGTCTTCGGTGACCTGCTGCGCCACGAATGAGACCGCAGTTGGATGTGACCGTCAGCGCTGCTTCTAGGCAAACAAGAATGGAAAAGCTGCTTTCAGGGGTCGGGTCGATGCTCTACGGCATGCGATTCACCATGCTGTTCTTCTATGTCGGTCTGGTCGCGATCATCTTTGGCATTCTGGGCAAGTTCCTGCTGGAAACCTACAAGCTGATGAGCACCTTGCTGTTCGGCCAGCTCGAGAAGATCGACCTGATCATCAAGGTGCTCGAGCTGGTGGACATGACGATGGTGGCGCAGCTGGTCTGGGTGGTCGCGCTGGCCGGGGTATCGCTGTTCGTGACCACCGGACACTTCGACAAACGGGACATGAAGAAGCCTGACTGGCTCGACCACGTCAATACCTACAACCTCAAGCTGAAGCTCGCGTTCGCCATCATCTCCATTTCCGGCGTTCATGCGTTGAAGACTTACCTGAGCGGCGACCTGAGCATGGAAAACATCCAGGTCGTGACGATGGTGGCTGTCATTCACTTCACCTTCGTGCTGTCCGCCATCGGCATCTCCTTTGCGGAGCGCTTGACGCGGGAAAAGGCGTGAAGGCGCCTTGGGCCGTGACCGCCGTTCCCGCCATCGATCTCGCGTCGACGCTGCAGTTCGTCATCAACGCAACCGCGGGCAGCAGCGAGGCGCAGGCCAAGCGCGACGTCATCGCCGCCGCGCTGCGCGCGGGTGGGCGGCGGGGTGAACTGCTATTCTGCACACCGGCCGAACTGGCCGGCGTTGCGCACCAGGCTGCGGCCAAGGCCCTCGCCGAGCGCACGGCGGTGGTCGCCGTCGGCGGCGACGGCACGCTCAACACGGTGGCGCAGGCCGCGCACGCCGCGGGCTGCGCCATGGGCGTGGTGCCGCAGGGCACCTTCAACTACTTTGCCCGCACGCATGGCATTCCGGTCGACCCGACCGAGGCGGTGCGGCTGCTGCTGCACGCCGCGCCGCAGCCGGTGCAGGTGGCCGGCGTCAACGACCGTGTGTTCCTGGTCAATGCCAGCCTCGGCCTCTATCCCGAGCTGCTGGAAGACCGCGAAGCCTACAAGGCCCGCTTCTGCCGCAGCCGCTGGGTGGCGTTAGTGGCGGCCTGCGCCACGCTGTTGCGCGCCCAGCGCCGGCTTCGACTGCGCATAGAGATGGCCGGCTCGGTACGGGATGTGCAGACCCTGACGCTGTTCGTCGGCAACAACCGGCTGCAGCTACAGCAGTTCGGTGCCGAGCCGGATGACACCCTTGCCGGCACCCCTGGCGACGGCAGCATGGCCGCCCTGGTGCTGCGGCCCATCGGTACGCTGTCGATGATCGGGTTGATGCTGCACGGCGCCATGGGCCGGCTGGGCGAGGCCGCAGGTGTGGAGCGCTTCGAGTTCCAGCACATGGTGGTACGGCCGACGCTGCCGCAAGGCCGTCACGGCCTGAAGGTGGCCTTCGACGGCGAGGTGATGTCGATGCGAGCGCCGCTCGACTTTCGCGTGCTCGGCCGGCCGCTGTATCTGCTGATGCCGCCTCGCGCGGGCGTCGGCAGCGGCAATCGGCCGCGCACCGAGAGGGCCGCCGTGTGAGCCTTCTGATGCAGGTCTCGGACACGCATTTCGGCACCGAGCAGCCACCGGTGGTGGAAGCGCTGGCCGCGCTGGCCCGCCAGCAGCAGCCCGACATGCTCGTCCTGTCGGGCGACATCACGCAGCGCGCACGGCCGGCGCAGTTCAGGGAGGCACGCGCTTTTGCGGACCGCCTCGAAGCGCCGCTGCTGGCCGTGCCGGGCAACCACGACATCCCGCTGCTCGACCTGTGGGAACGCCTGCGCCACCCCTATCGCCGCTACGCCGGCGCGTTCGGCACGGATCTCGAGCCCGTGCACCGTTCGCCCGAGCTCATGGTGGTGTGCGTCAACACCACGCGGCCTTGGCGGCACAAGCATGGCGAGGTCTCGGCAGCGCAGGTGGATCGTGTGGCCCGACTGCTGCAGGACGCCGACGCCCTGCAGCTGCGCGCGGTGGTGGTGCATCAGCCCGTGGCCGTGACGCGTGTGGAAGACCTGCCCAACCGGCTGCGCGGCCATGCCGCCGCGCTGCCGCGCTGGGCCAGCGCCGGCGCCGACCTGGTCATGGGCGGGCACATCCACCTGCCGTACGTGCTGGCGCTGCCGGGCCTGGCGCGCCCGTTGTGGGCCGTCCAGGCGGGCACCGCCGTCTCGTCCAGGGTGCGTGAAGGCGTACCCAATTCGGTCAACTTGCTGCGCTGGGGCCGGCATGCCACGCCAGGCCACTGCCGGATCGAGCAGTGGGATTTCTCGGCTGACCAGGGCGCCTTTGTGCGCGCCAAAGTCAGCGACGTTCGGCCGGCCAGGCCGTAGAACAGGAGCCCCCTCTTGCGCAGCTATCCCCGCAACAGCCCTGAAGCCGCCGCCCGCATCGTCGCGCTGGTCCTCATCGCCGACGGCCAGGCCTGCAGGTCCGAGTTCGACATGCTCAGGAAGCTGGGCGCCGAGCGTGAACTCGGGCTGGATCCTCAAATGCTGCCGCACATCGTCTACACGCTGCACGAAGAACTGCTTGCCGGTGGCTACCAGGCAGGGTCGCTCATCGGCAACGTCGATGACAGCAGCTTGGCGCGCTTGATGGCCGAGATCTCGGATCCGGCGCTGCAGAGGAAGGTGCTGCGTCTGTGCCTGGCTGGGGCACGGGCCGACGGCCACCTGGCCGACGGCGAGGCCTGGGTCGTGCAGGCCGCACGGCAACACTGGCAGCTCATCGACGGCGAAGAGCCGAGCGCCAGCAAGGCGGCGCGCCGTTTCGTCGGCTGACCCAGGCGCGCCGCCCTCAGGGCCGCGCCGCTGCCATCACCCGCGTCACCAACGGGTGGTGCTGGCCGCGACGCGAGCGGATGGCGTGGATTTCCTCCTTCACCCCCGCGCTGCTGCCGAGCAGGCGCAGCCCGCGCATCAGGCCGACATCGTCCGCGCCGAGCCGGCTGACCGGGAACACGCCCAGCCCGCGCGCCGCAAACACCGCCAGCAGCGCGCTGTCCTCGAACTCGCCGACGATGCGCGGGCGCAGGCCCTGCGTGTCGAACCAATGGTCCAGTGTCGGCCGCAGCGCGGAGTGCCCGGTGGGCAGCAGCACCGGCAGGGTGTCGAGGCTTTGCGGGAAACGCTCGCGCTCGGTCTTGCCGACCAGCCGGGCCGGGCCGTACCACTCCACCGGTGACTCGACCAGTCGCTCGCTGCTCAGGCGCAGGTTGGGGTTGCGCGGCGCGGCCTGCCCGGCGAGCACTATTGAGAATTACCAAAACCATGACAACCGATAGCGCTCTCGTGCGTTCTCCGATCATCAGCTTGATCGGAGAATCGGTACATGGCCAAGATGGACGAAGCCACACGCAAGCGGGTGCGCGCGGGGCGGTTGATGCTGGCGGGAAAGACGCCCGCGCAGGCGGCCAGCGCCGTGGGCGTGGCACGGCAGACGGCGTACACATGGAAGGCCCGACTCGATGAGGGTGGCATCGAGGCGCTGCGCTCGATGGCCACGGGCCGTCCGGCGCAGCTCGACGCCACGCAACTCGACGCGCTGCGTACGGCGTTGCTGCAAGGCGCCATCGCCCACGGCTTCGGCACCGAGCTGTGGACCCTCAAACGGGTACGCGCTCTCATCGAACGGCTGTACGGGGTGCGCTTCAGCGAGGTCCATGTCTGGCGGCTGCTCGGCGCGATGGGCTTCAGCTCGCAAAAACCCGAACGACGGGCCATCGAGCGCAACGACGAGGCCGTGCTGGCGTGGAAACGCAAGACCTGGCCCGCGCTCAAAAAAAGTGTGCTGCCGAGCGACGGCTGATCGTCTTCATCGACGAATCCGGGCTGTCGGAGCGACCCACGCGCGTCAGAACCTGGGCGCCCAGGGGCTGCACGCCGGTCGTGCAGTTCCACTTCAACTGGAAGCACGTCTCGGCCATCGCCGGGCTGACCCGCACGAACTTCCTCTTCCGGCTGTACGACGGCGCGGTCAGGAGCGCGCAGATCGTGGAGTTCCTCAAGGCGCTGCGCTCGCAGCTCAAGCGCCGGCTGCTCATCGTCTGGGACGGCGCGGCGCAGCACAAGAGCCGGATCGTGCGCGACTATCTCGACAGCACCAAGGGCGCCATCCAGATGGCACTGCTGCCGGGGTACGCACCCGATCTGAACCCGGTGGAGTACCTGTGGGCCTGGCTCAAACGTCATGCACTGGCGAACTTCTGTCCCAACTCGCTGGCCGAACTCAAGACCGCAGCGCGCAACAAGCTGCGCAGCGGCCAACACCGCCGATCGATCATCACCGCATGCTGGAAGCAAGCTGAGTTGTGGTGATGTCATGGATTACGTAATTCTCAATAGATCCAGGTGGTGCAGCGCCAGCTCGCTGAGTAGCTGCTCGAACTCGCCTTCGTGGCAGACCAGCCGCAGGTGCGGCGTGCCCAGCACCGGCTCCAGCAGCGCATGCGCCGCCAGCTTGGAAATGCCGTCGGACAGCCCGACCGCGAGGCGGGCCACCTTGGCGCTGGCGGCTTCGCGCACCTCGTCGGCGATGCCCTGGCCGAGCTGAAAGATCTCCTCGGCACGCGCGAAGGCGGCCTGGCCCGCCTCGGTGAGCGCCACGCCACGGCCTGCAGGCTTGAGCAACTGGTGGCCGAGCGACTTCTCCAGCTCGCGCACCTGCGCGCTGATGGTCTGCACCGCCATGTCCAGCCGCTCGGCGGCGCGGGCAAAGCCGCCTGCCTTGGTGACGACCCAGAAGTAGTGCAGGTGGCGGTAGTTCAGCATCTTTGCTCCGGTGCGGAAAAACCGAAGCTTAGCTGCGAAAGACGATGGTTTGTTCGGATCGCTCCAGTCCCCACACTCCATGTCATTCGAACATCAGAGAAAGTCCGATCATGTTCTACGCTGTCAGCTGGTTCATCGTTATCGCTTTGCTTGCGCTGTGGTCGCTGGCCGCCTGGGCCCTGAATGCCATGGCCGTGTGGACGGTCTCGAACGCCGGCGCACTCACAGGCGCGGCATCCGGCGCCGGCGCCGTCACTGTGCCGGACTGGCCGGCGCCCTGGGTGCCGCCGCAAATCGCGCAGTGGGCGAGCCAGCTGCTGGCGGGCCTGGGACCGCTTGTCGACAGCCTGCTGCAGGCCGCACCCGCACTGGCCGGCGGCGTGACGATCGCGACCTGGGTCATCTGGGGTGTCGGCAGCGCGCTGCTTGTGCTGCTGGGTGCCGGGCTGCACCTGCTCATCGCGCTGTGGCGTCGGCGCAGCGGCAACGCCGCCGGCCCTGGTGCTGGTTCTTCGCTTGCGGCCGGCTGAGCGCCGGCCGCAAGCCCACCCGCCAAGAACCCTGCCTCAACCACTTCTTCTACAGCGCCCATGGACGCCGGGCGCGGCAACAGCCGTCTCGGCGATCCTGCCTACCTGAATCGAACAGAACATGGATTCCGTGCTTCCCTTCCTCATCTCCGACTTCATGGGCAAGCCGGCCTGGATATGGCTCGGCTTCATCGGCATCGTATTCGCCCTGCTGGCCTTCGACCTGGGCGTGCTGCACAAGGACGACAAGGAAATCGGCGTGCGCGAGAGCCTGCTACTGTCGGCCGGCTACATCAGCGTGGCGCTGCTCTTCGGTGGCTGGGTGTGGTGGTACCTGGGCGCGCAGAGCGGCATGGATTACTACACCGGCTTCATGATCGAGAAGTCGCTGTCGATGGACAACGTCTTTGTCATCGCGCTGATCTTCAGCTTCTTCGCCATCCCGCGGCAGTACCAGCACCGGGTGCTGTTCTGGGGCATCCTGGGTGTGATCGTGCTGCGCGCGATCATGATCGGCCTGGGCGCCACGCTGGTGAGCCAGTTCAGCTGGGTGCTGTACCTGTTCGGCGCCTTCCTGATCTTCACCGGCATCAAGATGTGGATCATTGCCGACCACATGCCCGAGATCGCCAGCAATCCGCTGCTGAAGTTCCTGAAGCGGCATATGCGCGTGACCGACGGACTGCGTGGCAATGCCTTCTGGGTGCGCGAGATCGACGCCAAGACGGGCAAGCTCGAACGCTTCGCGACGCCATTGTTCCTGGCCTTGGTGCTGGTGGAGTTCGTCGACCTGATCTTCGCGGTCGACTCGGTGCCGGCGATCTTCGCGATCACCACCGACCCGTTCATCGTCTACACGAGCAACATCTTCGCCATCCTGGGCCTGCGCGCGCTTTACTTCGCGTTGGCCGCGATGATCCACCGCTTCAAGTACCTGAAGTACGCGCTGGCCCTGGTGCTGGTGTTCATCGGCAGCAAGATCTTCCTGGTCGGCATCATCGGCAAGATGCCGGCGGTGATCTCGCTGAGCGTGACCTTCGGCCTGATCGCCGGTGGTGTGCTGGTGTCGCTGTGGAAGACCCGTGGGCTGCCCGCTGTTGCCGGGTCCGCCTGATGCCGCCGATCGTGCAGCGCTTGCGCGACGCAGCCGCGCCATCCCGCAGGAGCGGCTATCGATGCGGGCGCTGGCGCAGGCAGGCCCACTGTCCCGAGGGCCAGGGGACGCTGCTGCTGCTGGCCATGCCCTGCCTGCTGCCGGCGCCAGGCGTGGGACAAGCCGCAGCAGCCGCGCTCGAGCGCGATGAAGTGCTTCTTGCCGGTTGCGTGCGCACTGCTGCAGCGTGGTGCTGCAGTGCAGGCCCGAGCCCAGCACCGCCAAACTCAAGAGCGATCAATTCACACCATCAAAGACCTTGGCAAGGTCGCACAGATCCCAGTTGCCACCGGTTAACACCACACAGACCTTTTCCTGCGGCGTCACCTTCAGTCCACCCGCCAGCAAGGCGCCAATGCCGATCGAGGCAGCTGGCTCTGCGATCAACTTGGCGTCCTTGGCCAGCATGCGCATGCCTTCGATGATGTGTTCGTCCTCCACCAGCACGATCTCGTCGACGTACCTTTCGATGATGGGGTAAGGGTTCTGGCCCGGCACACTGATGCGCAAACCGTCGGCGATCGTGTTCTTCAGCGGCAGCGAGGTGCGCTCCTTGTTGATGCGGCTGCGGAAGTACTTCGGGGTCAGCGCTGGTTCCGCGCCCACCACACGTACGGAGGGTTTGGTTTCCTTGATGGCGGTGGCAATGCCGGAGATGAGACCCCCGCCGCCCATGGGGATGATGACGGTGTCCACGTCGGCAAGGTCTTCCAGGATTTCGCAGCCAATGGTTCCCTGGCCCGCCATGACCATCGGGTCCTCGAAGGCGTGCACGACGGCGTAGTGGTTTTCTGCCGCGATCTCGTAAACCCGTTTCCATCGAGCCGCGGTGTCGCCGTCAAACAGAATCACCTCCGCGCCGAGCGCCCGGGTGTTCTCCACCTTGATCTTCGGGGTGGTGACGGGCACCACCAGAAGCGCCTTGACACCCAGCATCCGCGCTGCGTAGGCCAGCCCCTGGGCATGGTTGCCTGAAGACGTGGCGATGATGCCGTTGGTTATGGCCTCGCGGGGCAGCGACAGAGCCTTGTACAGCGCGCCCCGGATCTTGAAGGCCCCGGTGATCTGCAGCGTCTCGGGTTTGAGGTACACCTCGCACCCGAGGGTGGCCTCCATCTTCTCGGCGCGCAGCAACGGCGTGTGACGGATGTGCGGTTTCAGCCGCTCCCGTGCTTGGTGGATGTCGCGCAGGGTGGGGTATTCAAGCAGGGGCGTCATGATCGAATGAACTCAAAGGCCGTGCCGGTGTTGCGGGCGATGGCGTTGCGATAGATCAGGTGCGACGTCGTGTTGTCCTGGATGGCCATGCCGGTCGAGTCGAAGATCGTGATCTCGTCGTCGGTCTCGCGCCCCGGTTTCTTGCCTAGCAGGATCTCGCCGATCTCGGCGTGGATGTCGTCTTTGCCGATGATGTTCTTGTGCAGCGGGTGCCAGGTTTCGCCCTTCTCGACGCACTGCGCGATCGAATCGTTGACGATCTTGGCATTGCGGAAGACTTCAGGCTCCAGTTCCTGCTTGCCTTGCGTGTCCGTGCCGATGGCGACGATATGCGTGCCGGGTCGAACCCAGGCAGCTTCCACCAGCGAGCCCTTGCCGCGGGTGGTGGTGACGAGGATGTCCGCCTGCTCCACCGCGTCTTGTTTGGAGCGGGCCATCACCACCGGGATGCCGAACTCGCGTTCGATGTCGGCCTTGTACTGGGCGAGTGTCTGGGGGTGGTGGCTCCAGGCATGGATGGTTTCGATCGTCATCACCTCCCGGATCGCGCGGATCTGCATCCGGGCCTGATTGCCCGTGCCGATGGAGGTGATGGTCTTCGCGTTCTTGCGGGCCAGCGCCTTCACCGAAACGGCTCCGGCGGCGCCAGTTCTCAGGCCGGTGATGAGGCTGCCATCCATCACGCAGATGAGCGCGCAGGTTCTGGCGTCGAACAGCAGGATGGTTCCCATGCCGCTGGGAACGCCGTGCTCGGTGGGGTTATTCGGGAACCCCCCGGATGAGGCCTTCATCGAGATGATCTCGTTGGCCTCGCAATAGCCCAGCTTGAAGTCGATTTCGCCCCGGGGTGGCGGCAGGTGGATGCATGTATACGGCGGTTGATTCACCTGGCCGCTGTTGAAGGCTTTGTACGCCTCCTCCACCGTGCCGATGACTTCCTTCATCGAAATCAGGCCTCCTACATCCTGTTTGTTCAGCAACAGTGTCTTCATCGGTGTGATCTCTCCATGAATCAAGGGCTCGGGCGGACAGCTCTCGGTGGCGCTGCGCGCGGTCGGCCAGCAGGACCGCGCGGGCCCTGGCAGGGGATGCTTTTGAGGCGCGGGCCTGCCCACTTCGGCCCAGGGCCGCGCGACGGCATCAAGCCGCTCGCTCTGGGAACAGCTTCTCGATCGCGCAATGCGTCTTGACGAACGGCGACTTGATGACGATGTAGCTGAAGTACTTCTCGATGCCGATGTTGCGCTCGAGCAGGCCTTCGATGACCTGCTGGTAGTGGTTGACGCCGCGCGTCAAAAAGCGCAGCAGGTAGTCGTAGCCGCCGCTGACCAGGTGGCACTCCATGATCTCGTCGACGTCGCGGATCGCGGTCTCGAAGCGGAAGAAATCCTCGCGGTGGTGGTCGTTGAGCGTGACCTCGGTGAACACGGTCAGCGTGTCGCCCAGCTTCTCCAGCCGCAGATGGGCGCCGTAGCCCGCGATGTAACCGGCCTGTTCGAGCCGCTTCACGCGGATCAGGCAAGGGCTGGGCGACAGGCTCACGGCGTCGGCCAGATCGACATTGGTCATGCGGCCGTTCTTTTGCAGTTGCGCCAGGATGCGCAGATCCAGGCGGTCGAGCTTGAAGGCTTCACTCATGGCGATGCTCGCAAAGTCAGATGGGTGCCGGCATTCTCATGCCAGCGCGGATCTCACCTCGGGCTGGGCGAGCACGTCGTCCAGTGTGCGCGTCAAGCGTGCGAAGAGCTGGTCGAACTCGGCTTCGGTGTAGGTGAGGGCCGGCGCGAAGCCGAGCGTCGCGTCGCCGAAGCAGCGGAAGACGACGCCGTTGCGCCAGGCGGCGGCGAAGACGCGGTCGGGCAGACCGAGCGTGGGCTCGAAGGCCCGCTTGGTGGCCTTGTCGCTCACCAGCTCCAGCGCGCCGAGCAGGCCGCGGTGGCGCGCGTCGCCGACCAGCGGGTGCGCGCGTAGCGCCTCCAGCCCGGCGGCGAAACGTGGCGCGACGCGCTGGCCGTTCGCCAGCACGCCGCCTTCCTGGTACAGGCGCAGCACTTCCAGCGCCACCGCGGCGCCGACCGGGTGCGCCGAATAGGTGGCACCGTGGCCGATCGGCGCGCCGGCGGGTGCGCCATCGGCGATGGTCGCGTAGACCTCCTCCG
Organism: uncultured Pseudomonadota bacterium; assembly: GCA_963758955.1. Taxonomy (GTDB): domain Bacteria; phylum Pseudomonadota; class Gammaproteobacteria; order Burkholderiales; family Burkholderiaceae_C; genus Rubrivivax. The sequence continues at coordinate 570,028 of CAVWXO010000021.1, read as the reverse complement.
AGAGCATGGTCGCCCCCATCGGCACGTAGCCCGAGGTCAGGCCTTTGGCCAGCGTCATCAGGTCGGGCTGCACGCCTTCGGCGTCGCAGGCGAACATCGGCCCGGTGCGGCCGAAGCCGGTGATGACCTCGTCGACGACGAACAGGATGCCGAGCTCGCGCGCCGCCTCCCGCATTGCCGTCAGCCAGCCGGAGGGCGGCACGATCACGCCGCCGGAACCCTGGATCGGCTCGCAGAAGAACGCTGCCACGTTGTCGGCGCCCAGCTCGGCCACCTTGTCGCGCAGCGACTGCACCGAGGCCGCGATCAACGCCTGGGCGTCGCCGCCCAGCGGGTGGCGGTACGGATGGGGCGAGGGGATGTGGTGCTGCGTGGCCAGCGGCAGATCGAAGCCGCGGTGGAAGACGGGCAGGGCGGTCAGCCCGGCGCCAGTGGACGACGAGCCGTGGTAACCGCGCTCCAGCGCGATGAAGTGCTTCTTGCTCGGGCGGCCGCGTGCATTCCAGTACTGCACGATGAAGCGCACCGCGGCGTCCACCGCCTCCGAGCCACCGAGCGTCAGATAGGCACGCGTCAACGAGGCGGGCGTGATCTCGGCCAGCTTGGCGGCCAGGCGGATCGCCGGCTCGCTGGCGAAGCCGAAGTAGCCGGTGGCGTAGGGCAGCTGGCGCAGCTGCGTGGTGGCGGCCTGCACCACGCTGTCCTGGCCGTAGCCGACGTTCACGCACCATAGTCCAGCGAAGGCGTCCAGCAGTTCGTGGCCGTGTGCGTCGATGAGCCAGGCGCCGCGCGCGCCGGTCAGCACCATCGGGCCTCGCGCTTCATGCTGACGCCATGCGGCGACGGGGTGGACGAGGTGTGCGCGGTCGAGCGCGGCAAGTTCATCGAAGCGGTTCGTGTTCATCGGCTTGTCGGGTGTGTCGTTGTGCCGATTAGCTTAAGTGCGGGGCAGCGCAGCGTGATGCTGCTTTGGGGGCCCGGGACCGCGCTTCATTTGGTTGTGAAGCGGGCCTCGGCAGATGATGCTTTCGGCGAGCTGCGTTCAGTTGCGTCGGCAGGCAGGCGTCGATCTCGGTCTGAAGTCCCGGCCTCACCGCGCGGCGCTTCGCCGCCAGGGCGCGGAATGGTCGGAAAGGTCAAGGGTGACCGTCACGCCTCGGGTTTGATGCTGGGCGCGGGCGTCAGGCTGGCGCTGGGCCTGACGCACCCACGTGGATGATCGCGACCCTCAGGCGCGATGGAGCTGCGCCGCGATGAGACCCAGGGGTTGTGTGCGCCTGCCGGATGACTGGCGCAGGACGATCCGGCTGGTGAACTTGTCGATCCCGATGTCTTCCTGCAGCAGGCGCTCCATCAGCTCCTGAAAATAGCCAACGCTCGGCGTCACGATCTTCAACAGATAGTCGTAGCCGCCACTGACGTTGAACCATTCGACGATTTCGGGGTGCCGATCAACGGCCTGTTCGAACTTGCGGAAGTCTGCAGGGCGATGACTGTCGATCGTCACCTCGGAAAAGACGCTCACGCAATTGCCCAGCTTCTCCAGTGCGATGTCCGCGCCATAGCCGCGGATCACGCCGGTTTCCTGCAGCCGTTTCGTCCGCACGAGGCACGGGCTCTGGCTCAGACCCACGGCGTCGGCCAGCTCGACGTTCGAACAGCGCCCCTCGCGCTCGAGGTGCGCGAGGATCTTGAGGTCGAACCGGTCGAGGGAAACGGCAGGGTCCATCAATGGATCGAAGCGCCGGACGCCGCTCGCGCCTACGTCCTGCTGGCCGTCCGCGCTTCGCCGAGCGCTTCGCTGAGCGACTCGTCCAGCGCCTGGATCACGAGGCCGGCCTGCTCCGCCGTCAGCACCAGCGGCGGCCGGATCTTGAGCACGTTGTGCCCCATCGCACAGGCGCTGATCAGCACGCCCTTGTCGCGCATCCGATTGACCACCTGGCTCGTGAGCTCGCGATCCGGGGCTCGCGATGCCCGGTCGCTGACCAGCTCGACCCCGACAAAGAGCCCGGCGCCGCGCACATCGCCGATGGCCTCGTGCCGGCCGGCCAGCGCGGCGATGCCGTCGTGCAGAACCTTGCCCACCTTGGCGGCATGCTGCACCAGCCGGTCGCGCTCGATCGTGTCCAGCACCGCCAGCGCCGCCACACACGAGACGGTGTTGCCCGCAAAGGTGTTGAAGTAGCGCGAGGTCTTGCCGAACTCCGCCAGGACGTCGGCGGTCGCCAGCAATCCCGCGATCGGTTGGCCGTTGCCCATCGGTTTGCCCATCGTGACGATGTCGGGCAGGACACCATGGCGCTGAAAGCCCCACAGGTGTTCGCCGGTGCGGCCGAAACCGGGTTGCACTTCGTCGGCAATGAACAGGCCGCCCGCCCGCTTGATGGCGTCGACCGCGCCCTTCAGCAAGCCTGCCGGCCCGGGCAGGATGCCGTCGCTGGTGAACAGTGAATCGACGATCAGCGCGGCCGGCTTGATGCCATGGCGCTTCAGGTCGGCGATCGCCACCTCGACGTCGCGCGTGAAGCGCCCGGCAAGGTCGGCCCCCTCGGCGTGGTACAGGCGCGGAGCCGGCACCAGGCGCACATGCTCGCCCAGATCGACAGTCACGCCGAGTGACGGCGAGAATTTCGAGACGGTGTCGGTGATGCCGTGATACGCGGTGTCGGTCACGATGATGCCGGTGCCGCCGGTGCGCACCTTCGCGATGCGATAGGCGAGGTCGTTGGCCTCGCTGCCTGTGCAGGTCAACATCAGGTGGGCAAGCTGGGTCTCGGACACACTCGCGAGCAGGCGCTCTGCCAGCTCGAGAATCGAGTCGTGCAGATAGCGCGTGTTGGTGGCCAGCGTCTGCACCTGCTTGCAGATCGCCTCGGTCACCGCCGGGTGGCAATGCCCGAGCGACGTGACGTTGTTGTAGGCGTCGAGATAGCGGCGCCCCTGCGGGTCGATCAGCCAGGCGCCCTCGCCGCGGACGATGTGCAGCGGCCGCTCGTACATCAGGCGGTAGGCCGGGCCGAGCAAGGCGTCGCGGCGCGCGATCATCGCGGCAGTGGCCGGGCTCACGTCGGCGCGGCCCGGGATGTAGGCGTTGACCATGTTGAGGTCGGTCGTGCTTTTCATTGATGGACTCCAGTGTGTACGCCGGCCAGCAGCCGGTCGCGTGCCGTAGCGCGAGAAAGGTCCGCCATCTGGGACAGGGCCTCCCACGCTGCGGGGTTGTGACGCATGATGTACGCGCGGTTCTCGGGGTAGCGCGCGGCGCGCCATTCAGAGATCAGCGCCGTGATGAGGTGGCGCGTGGCCATCAGGTCGGCAACGATCTCCTGTTCGGCGCCCGTCAGCGGCAACACCGCGTGGTAGGCGGCCACGAACTGGGCCGGCCCCTCAAAGAGTTCAGCGCTGCCGGCCGAGTGGAAGGCGGCCGCCGTCGCCACCTCGCCGACGAGCGGTGCCTGCACCATGTCGCCGAAATCGATGATGCCCACGATGCGCGCCTGATCGTCGGGGGCGACCAGCACGTTGTAGAGGTGGTAGTCGTTGTGGATCACCTGAGACCGCAGCGACGGCAGGCACGGCAGCACGTGCGTCGTGAAGCGTGTCATGAACGCCTGGGCCAGCGCACGGCGCTGGTCGTCCACGAGGCTGTCGAGCTGTTCGGTCAGCCGATGCGCGGTGGCGACGTTCCACAGCAGGTCATGCGCCGCGCCCGGGTGCGCGAAGCCGTGCAGCGCGCGGTTCAAGCCGGCCAGGCCGCTGCCCATGGCACGCCGCTGTGAGGCGGTGCGCACGGTCTCGCGGATCTGGATGCCGTCCAGGTAGGTCAGCATGCGCACGCGTGTATGGACGCCTTCGGCGAGCGCAATCGTGCCGTGCGTGTTTCCGTCCAGTGTCCGCACGACGCGCGGCACCGGCTGCTCCGGCGACACGCGGGCGATGTGGTCGAGCGCCGCAATCTGGAAGTCGACGACCTCGGCCGGCTCGGAGGGATTGCTGATCTTGAAGACATAGCGACAACCGTCCGACGCTTGCACCAGGCAGTTCTGGTCACGCTCGCCCGCCAGCGGCTTGGTGGAACCCTCGATGCCGTAGAGGCGGCGGACCAAGGCCTCTACCGCCGCCGGGGCGAGGTCTGGCGCCGTGGTGCTCAACGCGGTCATAGACCGAGCAGCCCGGGGAGCTGGCGCACGTCGGTCAAGCGGTTGACACCATAGCCGTCGCGCGCCGGCTCATGCGCGCGATCGATGTATGCCTTCGCCATGAAGCCCAGGTCGGACGCCGTCATCAGGTCGTAGCGGAAGCTCGACGAGACATGCATCATCTGGTCCGGCGGGCAACCGAGCTGGTCAAACATGTATTCGAAGGTCTGGAAGCGCGGCTTGTACGCACGTGCTTCCTCGGCCGTGTAGAACGCGTGGAACTTGGCCTTGAGATGCGCGACGCTGGCCGGGATCAGATCGACCATCGAATTCGACAGGATCACCAACGGGACGTGCGGTGCGATCGCCTCCAGCACCTCAACGACGTTGGGATGCGGCTGCCAGGTGGGGATGGCGTCGTACAGCGCGGCGGCGTCCGAAGGCCTGCAGTCCACGCCGTGCGCCTTGCAGGCCCGCTGGATCGAGTTCTCCACCACGTCGAAGAAGGGCTTCCACTCGCCCATGACTTCGTCGAGGCGATAGGCCCGAAAGCTGTCCAGGAACGCAGGCATCCGGCTGGCCGGAACCCGATCCTCGAACAAGCTCTTCGCGGTCGGGCCCATCTCGAAGTTGATGAGCGTGCCGTAGCAGTCGAAACTGATGAATTTGGGTTTGAAGATCATCGACAAATCCACTGGTTGGGGTGGATAGAAGTCTATGAATCCGGCGGCTGGGGAAATGCCGCATTCGTATGTGGTCGAAGCTGAATCCGTTTCAATCGGGACGCTTGCCGAAACTTTGCTTGGCCCTGACTTTCGGCGTCGCGCCGGCAGCACGCTGGCTAAAAATCAGCCACCTTGCCCCACATCGACTTCTTGAACCGGGCGGGGTCGAAAGGCGCGGGATCGAAGATCGGCTTGGCCCCAGACACCAGGTCGGCGATCAGGTGGCCTGCGCCGGGGCCGATGCCGAAGCCGTGGCCCGAGAAGCCCGCGGCCAGGATGAGCCCGGGTACCTGCGGCAGTTCACCGATGCCCGGCACACCGTCGGGCGTGCTGTCGATGTAGCCCGCCCAGGTGTTGACGATGCGGGCTTCGCGCAGCGCCGGCAACAAGTCGACGGCACGGCGGTGAGTTTCGCGCACACCCGCGCGGTCGGGCTTCGGGTCGAGGATGCGCGCCCGTTCCATCGGTGTGGGCGCGTCCAGCTTCCATTTCGCGCGGGTCTCGTGACCCCAGCGCATGCCTTCCATGCCGCCGGGAAACACGTTGCGCCAGCGCTTGGCGAACATCGGCAGGAACTGCGGCGCGAAGCGCACCAGCTGGGCCGTGGGGTCGGCACGCCCGCGGCCGCTGATGGCCAGGATGTAGTGGCCGTCGGGGCGGCGCGTGATCGCGACGCGCGGGCTCGTCAGCGCGGCAGGCAGTGGCTGCTCCACCGGCGCCAGGCGCACCATCGATTGGCGGATCGTGGCCACCGGAAACTGCACGCCGAGCTGGTTGCAGAACGAGGACGCCCACGCACCGCCTGCAAGAACCGCGGTGCGGGTCTTGATGGTCCCGGCTTCGGTCACCACACCGCTGAGCCGGCCACCCTCCATCTCGATGCCACGCGCGGCGCAGTTCTGGTGCACGGTGCCGCCGAGTTTCATCAGCGCGGCCGCCACGGCGGGTGCTGCCTGGGCCGGATCGGCCGTGCCATCGCTGGGGGAGAACACACCGCCTTTCCACGCGCGGCCGGTCGCCTGGCCGCGCTCCGAAGCCTCGCGGCCACTGAGCATGTGCGTGGTCACGCCAACCGTCGTCGCGAACTCGCGCCACTTGGCCCAGCCGGCAATCTGGGCTTCGTCGTTGCTGAGGTACAGCAAGCCGCAGCGCTTGAAGCCCGTGTCTTCGCCGCTGTCTGCGGCAAACTGATCCCACAGCTCGAGGCTGCGGGTGGACATGGGCAGTTCGCGCGCGTCGCGGTTCTGCTGGCGGCACCAACCCCAGTTGCGGCTCGATTGTTCGGCGCCGATGCGGCCCTTTTCGACCACGGCGACCGACAGTCCGCGCCGTGCCAGGTAGTAGGCGGTGAAGACACCGATGATCCCGCCGCCGATCACGACGACGTCGGCACGGGCAGGCAGGTTGGGCGAGGTCTCAACGAGACGCAGTGGCAGGGACATGGCTGGGCTCTGTCGTCGCTTCAGGCGGGCACGGTTTGGCACACATAGAACTTCGCCACGCGTTCGCTGCTTTCCCAGCCGATCGCTGCGCCCTGCGGCACGAACAGCGCATCGCCGGTGACGGCAGACAACACGCTGCCATCTGGGGCTGCGAAGCGCACGCTGCCGTCCAGCAGGTAAATGAACTCGTTGATGCGGTGAGCGCGAACGATGCGGTGGTAGGGCGTCGAATCCCAGGTGCCGACGAGCACCCCCGTCAGATCGTCCTTGAAGACGTTGTCGCTGCGGCACTGCGGCGCCGGGCCCAGCAGAATCTCGGCCGGCAGCGAGTTGGACGGCTTGAAGTCCGCGTCGGCGCGCAGCGGCGTGATGCCGGGCTGGTTTGCCAGCTCGGCTGCGGCGGCACAGAACACGAACTGCGCGCGCGACGCCGTCTGGATGCGCACGGCCGTGCCGCGCGCGATGACGGCGCCTTCGCCACGGCGCAGCACGAGCGGTGCGGCGTTGGCAGCGATCAGGCTGAGCTTGCCTTCCACGACGACGATCGTCTCGGTGTGGGGAAAGTGCGCGACATCCACTTCACCGATGAAGCTGACGCGGCCGACGCTCATCGCGCCCGGGCCTTCCCAGGCAATTTCGCGATTTCGAGCAAAGGGATCATCCTTGCCGAGCGCTGCCCTGCGGAACGAGGTTGAAACGGGTGCGCCATCGGCGCGATGCAGCATGAGGGCTACGGTCATGGTCGTTGTTCCTTTGAGTTGCGGATGTTCATGGCGTGGGCGCCGCGCCTTCCCCGTAGCCGAGGATGGCCTTGGTCTCGAGGTATTCCTCCAGGCCTTCGACGCCGTATTCGCGTCCGTTGCCCGAGCGCTTGTAGCCGCCGAAGGGCGCATCGGCGCTCCACGGCGGGTTGTTGATATGCACCTGCCCGGCACGGATGCGCGCGGCCACCGCACGCGCGGCGGTGAGGTCCCGGCCCTGCACGTGCGCGCCCAGGCCGTACTCCGTGCTGTTGGCAATCTCCACGGCCTCGTTGACGCTGTCGTAGGCGATGATGACCAGCACCGGTCCGAAGATCTCCTCCTGCGCGATCTGCATTTGCGGCTGCACGTCGGAGAAGAGGGTAGGGCGGCAGTAGCAGCCGCGCTCGAGCCCCTCGGGCCGGCCGAGGCCGCCACAGATCAGCCGTGCGCCCTCGGCGATGCCGACACCGATCATTTCCTGCACGCGGTTGAACTGCGCGCGGTTGGCCACCGGCCCGTGCGTGCTCTGCGGCGAACGCGGATCGCCGACGACGAACGCGGATGCCGTCTCGCAGGCCAGGCGCTCGACCTCGGCAAGGCGTTCGCGCGGCACGATGATGCGGGTTGGCGCGCTGCACGACTGGCCGACGTTGCGCATGCCCGCCGCCACCGCAGCCGGTATGGCCCGGGCGAGGTCGGCATCGGGCAGGATGACGTTGGGCGACTTGCCGCCCAGTTCCTGCGCCATACGCTTGACGGTGGGCGCGGCCGCCTGCGCCACCAGCACGCCGGCCCGGGTGGAGCCGGTGATCGAGATCATGTCCACGTCTGGGTGCGCGGCCAGCGCGGCGCCGACCTCGGGCCCGGTGCCGCTGATCAGGTTGAACACACCCGCCGGAACGCCGGCGTCGTGCATCACTTCCGCGAACAGCAACGCGCTCAGCGGCGACAGCTCGCTGGGCTTGAGCACGACCGTGCAGCCCGCCGCCAACGCCGGGCCCACCTTCGCGGTGATCTGGTAAAGCGGCCAGTTCCAGGGCGTGATCAGGCCGCACACGCCAATGGCCTCGCGCAGGATGGCCGTGTCGCCCCGGTGCGCGAGGAAGGGGTAGTTCGCCGCCAGGTCGCGCGCCACGCGGATGTGCTCCGCCGCGATCGGCACCTGGGCGCCGCGCGCCACGCTGATGGCGCAGCCCATCTCCTGCGAGATCGCCTGGGCGAACACTTCGGTGCGCTCCAGGATCAGGGTGTGGATGCTGTCAAGCAATGCGGAGCGGCTCTGCGGGGAAGTCACCGACCAGGTCGCAAAGGCGCGCCGTGCCGCGGCCACGGCTGCGTCGACATCCTGCGCGTTGCCCAACGCGATTTCCGCGACCGCTTCTTCGGTCGACGGGTCGATGACGGCGCTTCGCGCCTGCCCTGTGGGCAGGACCCATTCACCGTCGATGAAGATGCGATCCAGGCGGCCGGTGCTGACAAGGCGCTCGATGAGGGCGGTGTTCATGTGGGGCATGCTTTGCAGCCGTCTGGCGCTGTGGATGAGATGCTGAAGCGATGTCGTCATTGCAGCATGCCCCCGCCGTACAGACGTTCTGACTTGTGGCCCGTGCCGCACCAATGCTGCCGTTTCGCGGCCATCGAACGGCACGCCGTGCCGAGTGCATCGTGGTCCGCCTCGCCCGCCGCCGAGCGGCGTTGCGAAGGGCCGGCGTTGACCGAAGCGATCAGTACCCGCGAGCGCGGTCCACCAGTCCCACCAACGCTTCACCCCGTGCATGGCGGCGCAGGTTGTCGATGACGACGCGCGCTGCAGTCTGCGGCTGCGTCATGCTGGCGATGTGCGGCGTGATCTGCACACGCGGGTGCTGCCACAGCGGGTGGTTTGAAGGCAGCGGCTCGGGGTCGGTGACGTCGAGCACCGCTTCGGTGAGCTGGCCGGCATCCAGCGCGCGCAGCAGGTCGGCGGCTACCAGCTGCGGCCCGCGGCCCACGTGCACCAGACTCGCGCCGCGCGGCAGCTTGGCGAACAGCGCCTTGTTCAGCACGCCGCGCGTGGCGTCGGTCAGCGGCAGCAGGCACACGAGGATCTGCGTGCGTGAGAGGAAGGCGTCGAGTTGATCGGCGCCGGCATGGCAGTGCACGCCGGGCAGGTCGCGGCGCGACCGGCTCCAGCCGGCGGCGTCGAAGCCCAGAGCGACCAGCTGCGCCAGCACCGCCTGCCCCAGCGAGCCCAGGCCGAGCACGCCCACGCGGCACTCGGCGGCGGTGCGCACCGGCAGCGGCTGCCATTGCCGCTGCTGCTGCGCGCGCCGGTAGGCCGGCATGTCACGGTGCAGGTCGAGCACGGCGTGCGTCACGTACTCGACCATGCCCTGCACGATGCCCGGCTCCACCATGCGCACCAGCGACACGCGCGGCGGCAACGCGGCGAGGTCGAACTGGTCGACACCGGCGCCGGTGGAGAACAGCAGCTCGAGCTTCGGAAACTGCGTGCCCAGGTCGGCCGGCGCCACCCACGTGGCGAGGTAGCGCACCTGATTCGGATCGCCGATCTTGGGCCAGAGCCGGAAGTCGATGTGTGGCGCTTCGTGGCGAAAAACTTTGGCCCACTGCCGGCCGCGCTGGCCGTCGGCCTTGAAGACGAAGACCGGCCGCATTAGCACAGCGCCTGCGTGACGATGGCGTAGAGCCGGGCGTCGGCGTCGGCCGCCAGCGGGGCGCCGCGCACCATGGTTGTCGCCGCGTCGACGCGCAGCAGGCCCAGGCTTTCCACCCATTCGGTCAGGCCGCTGTCGAAGTCGAGGTCGATGCGCGTGAAGCGGCCTGCATTCATCCCAGCCAGGTGCGCGATCAGCGCCTGCGCGCCTTCGGCATCGGGCGCGACCACCGGCCCGATCGCGTGGCCACGGCCGAACCGACGCAGCATCGCAAAGCCGCGCGCGTGCCCGTCGTCGTCCAGCATCACCGTGGCGTCGGCGTCGCGAAAGAGTTCGTCGATCAGCGCCGCGCGGGGCATACCGCGTGCGGCGGCATCCAGCGCACGCAGCGTGGGCAGGTCGGCCTCGGTGGTTGGGCGCAGGCGGCGGCCGGGGCTCAGCGCGATCAGCGGCGCCGGCAGCGCGATGCCCTGGTGCTGGCGGATCTCGCCGGTGCGCACGAAGCCCAGGCGTTCGTAAAGGCCGCGGCCATCGCTGGTGGCCTGCAGCAGCACGCTGCAGCCTTCCAGCCCGTCCAGCAGGGCCGTCATCAATCGATGGCCGATGCGCCGGCCCTGGCAGGCGGGCGAGACGATGATCAGACCGATCGTCGCCTGCTGCGGCCCCCAGCGCCAGCGCAGACCCGTGCCGACGATCTGGCCGTCGCGCTCGGCGACCAGACCTTCGGCGTGGCGCAAGGCCAGCGCCCAGTCCACAGGGCGGTGCGGCCAGCGCATCTCGGCGCTCAAGCCATGGGCGGCGGGCAGGTCGGCCGCGGTCATCGCACGCAGCGCCACGCCATCTGAAATCACAGCCGTCGTTGCAGCCATTACATCGTTCTCCTTGTCTGTCATCGCGACTATGGTGGACCAAAACACCACGTCGTGTCAGCCCAAATCCGGCCTCGACCGCAATTCGGCAGCTTGCGCTGGCACAGGCCCGCCGATCGCAACGTCGCACTGAATGAGGCCCGTCCAACGAACACAAATGCCGAGCCCCCACGCCTAGCATTTGCCGCCATGAAGCCGTCCGCCGCCGTTGCCTTGCCGATGCGATGCCGCTGCCACAGCGGCGATCGGCGCATCGAGAAGTGCGTCGTGTGCACGCCGAGGCGGCACGGCACGGCGTGCCATTCGATGGCCGCGAAACAGCAGCTTCCTGTCGCCGCACGCCTCGTTTCACGATCAATGCACGGCGGCCCCATGTTGCAATGACGGCATTGAAAAGCACCCGTTTCCACAGCCACAGCGAGACATCCACATGAGCATCCGACCCAAGTACATCACCTTCGACTGCTACGGCACGCTGACACGCATGCGCATGGGCGACATGGCCCGCAAGATGTTCGCCGACCGCATCCCGGCCGAGCGCATGGAGCAGTTCCTCGCCGACTTCTCCGCTTACCGCTTCGATGAATGCCTGGGCGCCTGGCAGCCGTACGACGTGTTGCTGAAGAACTCGATCCGGCGTCTGTGCCGCAAGTGGAAACTGCAGTACCTCGATGCCGAAGCGCAGCAGTACTACGACGGTGTGTCCACCTGGGGCCCGCACGATGACGTGCCGGCCGGCCTGGCCAAGGTCGCCAAGGAGATCCCGCTGGTGATCCTGTCCAACGCCATGGACAGCGATATCCAGAAGAACGTGGCCATGCTCGGCGCGCCGTTCTACCGCGTCTACACCGCACAGCAGGCGCAGGCCTACAAGCCGCGGCTGCAGGCCTTCGAGTTCATGATCGACTCGCTCGGCTGCAACCCCGAAGATCTGCTGCACGTGTCGTCGAGCCTGCGTTACGACCTCATGTCGGCCGATGACATGGGCATCGTCAACAAGGTCTTCGTCAACCGCGGCCACGGCCCCGGCAATCCGGCTTACCGCTACAACGAGATCACCGACATCGGCGGCCTGCCCGGCGTCGTCGGTCTCTGACGCCTGAAGAACCCGGCCACACCATGAAGCTCGACGCCTACTGGACCGACAGCGCACCGGCCTTCAAGCCGCAGGCGCGCGACCTGCCGCCGCAGGTGGACGTGGCGGTGGTGGGCGGCGGCTTCACCGGGCTGTCGGCAGCGCTGGCGCTGGCCAAGCGCGGCGCCAGCGTGGCGGTGCTGGAGGCCGGCGAACGCGTGGCGGCCGAAGCATCCGGGCGCAACGGCGGGCACGTCAACAACGGCCTCGCGGTTGACTACGCCGAAGTTGCGGCCAAGGTCGGCGTGGAGCGTGCGCGTGCCTGGTACCACGCCTACGACGCCGCGGTCGACGCGGTGGAGCGCGTGGTGCGCGACGAGGCCATCGACTGCGACTTCGCGCGCCGCGGCAAGCTCAAGCTGGCCACGAAGCCGGCCCACCTGGAAGCGCTGAAGCGCAGCGCCGAGCGGCTGGTGGCCGACGGCGTCGACACCGACGTGCAGATCCTGCACGCGCCGCGCGTGCGCGCCGAGGTGGCGAGCGAGCGCTTCGTTGGCGGCCTGCTCTACAAGCGCAGCGGCCAGATGCACATGGGTCGCTTTGCCGGCGGCCTGGCGCGCTCGGCCGAGCGCCGCGGCGCGATGATCCACACCGCCACCTGCGTGCAGCGGCTGGAACGCCTGGGCAGCGGGCAGGCGCATCGCGTGCACACCGATCGCGGCACCGTGCGCGCGCAGCAGGTGCTGCTGGCCACCGGTGCGGCGCGGCATGGCGGCTACGCCAGCTTCGGCTGGCTGCGCCGGCGCATCGTGCCGATCGGCAGCTTCATCATCGTCACCGAGCCGCTGGGCGAGGAACGTGCGCAGGCGCTGCTGCGCGAGCGCCGCACCTATGTGACGGTGGCCAACATCCACCACTACTTCCGCTTGACCCCCGACCACCGGCTGGTGTTCGGCGGGCGCGCGCGCTTCGCCATCAGCAGCCCGGTGTCGGACGCGAAGAGCGGCGACATCCTGCGCGACGGCATGGTCGAGATGTTTCCGCAGCTGCAGGGCGTGCGCATCGACTACTGCTGGGGCGGCCTGGTCGACGTGACGCAGGACCGCCTGCCGCATGCCGGCGAGCGCGACGGCCTGTTCTACTCAACCGGCTACAGCGGCCACGGCACGCAGATGTCGGTGTTGATGGGCGAGCGCATGGCGGCCGTGATGGCCGGCGATGCGTCCGCCAACCCCTGGTTGGGCCGTGACTGGCCTGCCATCCCGGGCCACGTCGGCCCGCCCTGGTTCCTTCCGGCGGTAGGCCTGTACTACCGGCTCAAGGACAAGATCGCCTGACCCGATTCATTCCAACCACGAGACAACGCAAGGAGCGCGCATCATGACCGATCGCAAGACGTTCGACTCCATCGTCGGCCCCGAAGAGAGCCGCCGCCTGTTCGGCGCGCTGCAGCGCGGCGCAAGCCGCCGCGACGTGCTGGCGATGCTGATGGCCGGCGGCATGCAGGCCGGTCTGGCAGGCAGCCTCGCGACGCTGGCCGGCGCGGCGCAGGCGCAGACGCCGCGCAAGGGCGGCCGCATCACGGTGGCAGCGAGCGCCTCGGGCGTGAACGACACGCTCGACCCGGCCAAGCAGGCCAGCCACATCGACTACTGCCGCGGCTTCATGTTCTACAACGGCCTGACCGTGCTCGACGGCAGCCTGACGCCGCGCCCCCAACTGGCCGAGGAGTTCACCACCCAGGACGCCAAGACCTGGGTGTTCAAGCTGCGCAAGGGCGTGACCTTCCACGACGGCAAGCCGCTGACGCCCGCCGACGTGGTGTTCTCGATCATGCGGCACAAGGATCCGGCGACCACATCGCGGGCCAAGGTGCTGGCCGACCAGATCGAGTCGGTCACCGCCAGCGGGCCCGACGAGGTGACGATCCGCCTGAGCTCAGCCAATGCCGACCTGCCGGTAATCCTGGGCGTCTACCACTTCCACATCGTCAAGGCCGGCACCACCGATTTCAACGCGGGCATCGGCACCGGCCCCTACAAGGTCAAGGAGTTCAAGCCCGGCGTGCGCTCCGTCGCCGTGCGCAACGAGAACTACTGGAAGCCTGGCCGCCCGTACCTGGACGAGATCGAGCTCGTCGGCATCACCGACGAGTCGGCGCGCGTCAACGCGCTGCTGGCCGGCCAGCTGGACCTGATCCAGGCGGTCTCCCCGCGCTCGGTCGACCGGGTCACCGCCGGCGGCAAGTACGCAGTCTTCGAGACCAAGTCGGTCTCGTACACCAACCTCATCATGCGGCGCGACAGCAGCCCGGGCAACAACCCGGACTTCGTGTTGGCCATGAAGTACCTGTTCAACCGCGAGCAGCTGCTCAAGTCGATCCAGCTCGGTCGCGGGGTGGTGGCCAACGACCAGCCCATCGCCGCGGGCAACCGCTTCTTCTACAAGGGCCTGCCGCAGCGCCCCTACGACCCCGAGAAGGCCAAGTGGCACCTGCAAAAGGCGAACCTGGGCAGCGCCCCGATCTCGGTGGTGGCCTCGCCGGCGGCCACCAACTCGGTGGAGATGGCCCTGGTGATGCAGTACGCGGCCAAGCAGATCGGGCTGAACCTGGACGTCAAGCGCATGCCGGCCGACGGTTACTGGTCCACGCATTGGGCCAAGCACCCGGTGAGCTTCGGCAACATCAACGCGCGCCCGAGCGCCGACCTGGCGCTGACGCTGTTCTTCAAATCCGATGCGCAGTGGAACGAGGCGGGCTGGAAGAACGAGAAGTTCGACCAGCTGCTGGTGGCCGCACGCGGCGAGACCGACCAGGCCAAGCGGGCGCAGATGTACGCCGACCTGCAGGTGATGGTGCACAACGAAGGCGGCATCGGCATTCCGATGTTCATCTCCAGCCTGGACGGGCACAACAGCAAGCTCAAGGGCCTGACGCCGGTTCCGATCGGCGGCATGATGGGCGCCTCCTTCGCCGAGCACGTGTGGCTCGACGCCTGACCCGGGTGCAGCGGCGATGAACGCACTTCTCCTCAAGCTGCTGGTGCAGCGCATCGGCCTGGCGATGCTGTCGCTGTTGGCGGTGTCGGTGGTGGTCTTTGCCGTTACCGGCGTGCTGCCCGGCGACGCCGCGCAGGAGCAGCTGGGCCAGGAAGCGACCCCCGAGTCGCTGGCCGCGCTGCGCGCGCAGATGGGCCTGGACGTGCCGGCCCATCAGCGCTATCTCAACTGGCTTGGTGGCCTGGCGCGCGGCGACCTGGGCACGTCTTCCACGACCCAGTTGCCGGTGGCCGAGCTGATCGCCAGCCGGCTGCCCAACTCGCTGCTTCTGGCGGCCGTGACGGCGCTGTTCGCGGTGCCGATTGCGCTCACGCTGGGCATCTCGGCGGCGGTGTGGCGCGGCTCGTGGTTCGACCGCGCCGTCTCCACCGGTGCGGTGACCGTGGTCTCGGTGCCCGAGTTCCTGGTGGCGACGCTGGCGGTGCTGATCTTTGCGGTGCAGCTGAAGTGGCTGCCGGCGCTGTCCTACCTGAGCAGCGTCGATTCGCTGGGGCAGCTGCTGCGCGCCTTCGCCATGCCGGTGCTGACGCTGACCTGCGTCATCGTCGCGCAGATGATGCGCATGACGCGCGCCGCCGTGATCGACCAGCTCGAGGCGCCGTACATCGAGATGGTGCAGTTGAAGGGCGCCTCGCCGCTGCGCACCGTGCTCGCGCACGCGCTGCCGAACGCGGTCGGGCCGATCGCCAACGCCGTCGCCTTGAGCCTGTCGTACCTGCTGGGCGGCGTGATCATCGTCGAGACCATCTTCAACTATCCCGGCATCGCCAAGCTGATGGTCGACGGCGTGACGCAGCGCGACATCCCGCTGGTGCAGGCCTGCGCGATGCTGTTCTGCGCCGGCTACCTGATCCTGGTGACCACCGCCGATCTGTGCGGCATCGTCGCCAACCCGCGGCTGCGGCACCGCTGAAGGAGCTTTCGATGACGACCCTGATTCACGGCGGCAGCGTCGAGCCAGCGGCGCGGCGCCGCTGGCGCATGCGGCTCGCGCACTTCGGCTTCACCGGCTGGCTCGGCCTGGCGGTGATCGCCTTCTGGGCCGCGGCCTCGGTCTTCGGTCCTGCGCTGATGTCGCAGCGCGGCGACGCCGGCGGCGGCGACGTGTTCGCCCCCATCAGCGCCGCCCATTGGCTCGGTACCGACTACCTGGGCCGCGACATGCTGGCGCGGGTGATCGAAGGCGCGCGCTACACCGTGGGCGTCGCCTTCTTCGCCACGCTGCTGGCCAGCGGCAGCGGCACGCTGCTGGCGCTGCTGGCGGCGGCCAGCGGGCGCTGGATCGACGCCACGCTGAGCCGCGTGCTCGACACGCTGACGGCGATCCCGAGCAAGATGTTCGCGCTGCTGATCGTGGCCGGCTTCGGCTCGTCGATCCCCGTGCTCGTCCTGACCGCTGCGGTGATCTACCTGCCCGGCTCGTACCGCATGGCGCGCGCGCTGGCGGTGAACATCAACGCACTCGACTACGTGACGGTGGCGCGCGCCCGCGGCGAAGGCACCGGCTACGTGATGCTGCAGGAGATCCTGCCGAACATCACCGGGCCGATGCTGGCCGACTTCGGGCTGCGCTTCGTCTACGTGGTGCTGCTGCTGGCATCCTTGAGCTTCCTCGGCCTGGGCATTCAGCCGCCCGAGGCGGACTGGGGCTCGCTGGTGCGCGAGAACATAGAAACGCTGGCCAGCGGCGGTGCTGCGGTGATCGCGCCTTCGATCGCCATTGCCAGCCTGACGATCGCCGTCAACCTGGTCATCGACAACCTGCCGGGCCGTACCGCCCGCGAACGCGGAGCGCGCTGACATGGGAACTTTGGTCGTCGTCGACAAGCTCACTGTCAGTGCCGGCAGCGCCACGCTGGTCGACGCTCTGAGCTTCACCATCCGTCCGGGCGAGGTTCTCGCCTTGATCGGCGAATCCGGCTCGGGCAAGACCACTACGGCGCTGGCGCTGATGGGCCACGCGCGCCGCGGCTGCCGCGTCAGCGGCGGCAGCATACGCATCGGCGACGTGGACGTGCTCTCGCTGGACCCGCGCCAGTTGCGTGCCCTGCGCGGACGCACGGTGTCCTACATCGCGCAGAGTGCGGCCGCCTCGTTCGATCCCTCGCGCTCGATCCTCGACCAGGTGGTCGAGCCCGCCGTCGTGCACGGCACGCTGCCGCGCGGCGAAGCCGAACTGAAGGCGATCGCGCTGTTCCGCGAGCTGGCCTTGCCGGAGCCGGAGACCATCGGCCAGCGCTACCCGCACCAGGTCTCCGGCGGGCAACTGCAGCGGCTGATGGCGGCGATGGCGCTGATCACCGACCCCGAGGTCGTGATCCTCGACGAGCCCACCACCGCGCTCGACGTGACGACGCAAGTGGAGGTGCTGCGCGCCTTCCGCCGCGTGGTGCGCGAGCGCCAGGTGACGGCGGTGTACGTCAGCCACGACCTGGCGGTGGTGGCGCAGATGGCCGACCACATCCTGGTGCTGCGCGACGGCCGCATGCGCGAAGTCGGCACCACCGAGCGCCTGCTCGCCGCGCCGCAGAATGAATACACGCAGAGTCTGCTGGCCGCGGCGCGGCCGGCGCCGCGCAGCGCCGGCCCGGCGGGCGCGGGCGCCGAGGTGCTGCTGCGCGTGAAGGGCTTGAGCGCAGGCTACGGCCCGCGCGGGCGCGACGGCAAGCCGGCGGTGACGATCCTCGAGGACATCGACCTGGAGCTCAAGCGCGGCCAGGCGATCGGCGTCATCGGCGAATCGGGTTCGGGCAAGACCACGCTGGCGCGTGTCGTCGCCGGGCTACTGCCGCCGAGTGCGGGCACGATGGAGTTCGACGGCCGTGCGCTGCCGCCTGCCCTCAAGGCACGCAGCCACGACGACCTGCGCCGCATCCAGATCGTCTTCCAGTCGGCCGACACGGCGCTCAACCCGTCACGGACCATCGAGGCCATCCTGGCACGGCCGCTTCAGTTCTACCGAGGGCTCAAGGGCGAGCCGCTGCGCCGGCGCATCGACGAGCTGCTCGACCTGGTGAAACTGCCGCGCACGCTGGCCGGGCGGCTGCCCGGTGGGCTGTCGGGTGGGCAGAAGCAGCGCGTCAACCTGGCGCGTGCGCTGGCCGCCGATCCCGACCTGATCCTCTGCGACGAGGTCACCTCGGCGCTGGACACCGTCGTCGGTGCGGCGGTGCTGGATCTGATTGCCGAACTGCGGCGCGAGCTGGGCGTGTCGTACCTGTTCATCAGCCACGACCTGCACACCGTGCGCGCGGTGTGCGACGAGATCGTTGTGATGCGCCACGGCCGCAAGCTGGCACAGGTTGCACGTGCCGACTACGAGCGCGGGCCGCACCACCCTTACTACGAGGAACTGGCGCGTGCCGTACCCGAACTGCGTCGCGGCTGGCTCGACGAACTTGACCGTGCGCGGCCCGCGCTGGTCGCCTGAAGGAGTGAACTGATGACCCCCACATTCCGCATCGCCGCCATCGCTGGTGACGGCATCGGCAAGGAAGTGCTGCCCGAAGGTCTGCGCGTCGCCAAGGCGGCCGCCGAGCGCTTCGGCTTCGAGCTCGAGATCCGTGAGATCGCCTGGGCCAGCTGCGACTGGTACGCAAAGCACGGCCAGATGATGCCCGACGACTGGAAGCAGCAGCTCGAAGGCTTCGACGCGATCTACTTCGGCGCCGTCGGCTGGCCGGCCACTGTGGCCGACAACGTCTCGCTGTGGGGCTCGCTGCTGAAGTTCCGCCGCGAGTTCGATCAGTACATCAACCTGCGGCCGGTGCGGCTGTTCGAAGGCGTGCCGTGCCCGCTGGCCGGCCGCAAGCCCGGCGACATCGACTACCTCGTGGTGCGCGAGAACACCGAGGGCGAATACACCAACCTCGGTGGCGTGATGTACGCGGGCACCGAGCGCGAGGTCGTGATTCAGGAGTCGGTGTTCTCGCGCTTCGGCGCCGACCGCGTGCTGCGCTATGCCTACGAGCTGGCGAATACGCGCCCGCGCAAGAGCCTGACCGTCGCAACTAAGAGCAACGGCATCGCGATCAGCATGCCGTGGTGGGACGGCCGCGCCGACGCCGTCGGCAAGGACTACCCCGAGGTGAAGGTCGACAAGCAGCACATCGACATCCTGAGCGCGCGCTTCGTGCTGCACCCGCAGCGCTTCGACGTGGTGGTGGCGAGCAACCTGTTCGGCGACATCCTGTCGGACCTGGGGCCGGCGACCACCGGCACCATCGGCCTGGCGCCGAGCGCGAACCTGAATCCCGAGCGCAAGTTCCCATCGCTGTTCGAGCCGGTGCACGGCTCGGCGCCGGACATCTACGGCCAGCGTATCGCCAACCCGATCGCGATGATTTGGTCGGGCGCGCTGATGCTCGACTTCCTGATGCAAGGGCAGGGCGCAGGCCGCGCCGCGCACGACGCGATCGTCAAGGCGATCGAGCACGTGATCGCCCGCGGCCCGCGCACGCCCGATCTGGGCGGGCAGGCCCATACCGAAGACGTCGGCCGGGCCATCGCCGACCATGTAAAAGAAGGTCATTGAAATGACGCTGTCGATCCGCCGTGACGACCTCCTCCCCGGCCGCAACTACATCGGCCGCTGGTGCGATGCCGAAGACGGCCGCCGCTTCGACGTGAGCGACCCGGCCACCGACGCCGTGTTTGCCAGCGTGCCCGACAGCGGCGCCGCCGACGCGCGCGCCGCGCTGGAGACCGCGCATGCGGCATTCCCCGCCTGGCGCGCGGTGCCCGCCAAGCAGCGCGCGCAGATCTTGAAGCGCTGGAACGACCTGATCGTCGCCCAGCAGGAAGACCTGGGGCGGCTGATCTCGCGCGAGCAGGGCAAGCCGCTGGCCGAAGGGCGCGGCGAGGTGGCCTACGCCTCGAGCTACGTCGAGTGGTTCGCCGAAGAAGCGACACGCGCCAACGGCGACGTCATTCCCGCGCCGGTGGTCGGACGGCGCATGTTCGCGCTGAAGGAGCCGGTGGGCGTGGTCGCGGCGATCACGCCGTGGAACTTCCCGGCCGCGATGATCGCGCGCAAGATCGCGCCGGCGCTGGCCGCCGGCTGCACGGTGGTGTGCAAGCCGGCCGAAGACACGCCGCTGACGTCGCTGGCGCTGGTCAAGCTGGCCGAGGAGGCCGGTGTGCCCGCGGGGGTGCTGAACATCGTCACCGCGTCGCGCGAGCGTGCGGCCGAGGTGGTCGACGTCTGGCTCGACGACCCGCGCGTGCGCAAGATCAGCTTCACCGGCTCGACGCCGGTGGGCAAGCACCTGGCGCGGCGCAGCGCCGACACGCTGAAGAAGCTCTCGCTCGAACTCGGCGGCAACGCGCCGTTCATCGTCTTCGACGATGCCGATATCGACGCGGCGGTCGACGGGCTGATGGCGGGCAAGTTCCGCAACGGCGGCCAGACCTGCGTGAGCCCGAACCGGGTATTCGTGCAGGCCGGCGTGCACGACCGCTTCGTCGAGACGCTCGGCGCGCGCATCGCCGCGCTGAAGGTGGGGCCGGCCAGCGACGAGGGCTCGCAGATCGGGCCGATGATCAATGCCAAGGCGGTGGACAAGATCGAGCGCCACGTGCGCGATGCGGTCGAGCGCGGCGCCCGCGTCGTCGTTGGCGGCAAGCGACTGGCGGCGTTGGGGCGCAACTTCTTCGCGCCGACGCTGCTGGTAGATGCCGACGCCACGATGGCCTGCTCCTGCGAGGAGACCTTCGGCCCGGTCGTACCGGTGACGCGCTTCGAGACCGAGGCGGACGTGATCGCCGCGGCAAACGGCACGCCGTTCGGCCTGGCGGCGTACTTCTATTCCAGCGACGTGCGCCGCATCTGGCGCGTGGCCGAGGCGTTGGAGGCCGGCCTCGTCGGCATCAACGAAGGTGTGCTCGCGGCCGAGGCCGCGCCTTTTGGGGGCATCAAGGAATCCGGCTACGGCCGTGAAGGCTCGGTGCACGGCCTGGACGAGTACCTGCATCTCAAGTACCTGTGCCAAGGGCAGCTCTGAGAGCCTGCCGCGGCGATCAGGCCGCGCCGATGCCGTACTTGCGCAAGCGCTGCGCGATGGCCGAGTGCGACGCACCGAGCCGTTCGGCGAGCCTGCGTGTCGACGGGAACTGCGGGTAGAGCTGCTGCAGCAGGGACTTCTCGTAGGCGGCCACGGCCTCGTCGAGCGAGCCCACCGTCGCAGATGTTGGCGCCTGCGCCCGGGCAGCGGCGCCGGCGAGTTCGAGGTCGTCGACGTCAATCACGGCCGCCTCGCTCATGGTTGCAGCGCGGAAGATCACGTTCTGCAACTGGCGCACGTTGCCGGGCCAGGGATTGCCGAGCAAGGCGCTGCGCGCCGCCTGCGACAGCCGCGCCTTCGGTCGCCCGGTCTGCGCGCACGCACGTGCGAGGAAGAACTCGGCCAGCGGCACGATGTCCGCAGCCCGATCGCGCAGCGGCGGCAGCTGCAGCTGCAGCACGTCGAGACGGAACAGCAGGTCCTGGCGAAACTCGCCACTGGCCACCATCTGCTCGAGCGAGCGGTGCGTGGCGCTGACGACGCGCACGTTGGCCTTCAGCTCGCGGTCGCCGCCGACGCGGCGGAAGCTGCCGTCGTTCAGAAAGCGCAACAGCTTGGCCTGCAGGTAGGGCGACAACTCGCCGACCTCGTCGAGGAACACGGTGCCGCCGTCGGCCAGCTCCAGCAACCCCGGCTTGCCGCCGCGCAGCGCGCCGGTGAAGGCGCCGTGCGCGTAGCCGAACAGCTCGCTCTCGGCCAAGCTCTCGGGCAGTGCCGCGCAGTTCAGCGTGAAGAACGGCTGCCCGCGGCGCCGGCTACCCGCGTGGCAGGCATGCGCGACGAGCTCCTTGCCGGTGCCGGTCTCGCCGCGGATCAGCAGCGGCGCATCGACCTGCGCCATCCGTGCCGCGCGTGCCTTCAGCTGGCGCAACGGCGCCGAGTCGCCGAGGATCGCCTCGAAGCCGCCGGCGTCGTAGTTCTGCAGTGCGCTCAGGCGTTCGCCGATGCGGTGCGGCGCGTGCAGCGTCAGCACCGCGCCCGCGATGCCGCCCGCCGGATCGTGCAGGGCCACGCTCTCGCACAGGAAGGGCTCGCCGCCGACCTGGACCTCGCTGACGGGCAAGCGCTCGCCACGGCCGATCAGGGCGTCGACCCACTCGGTGTTGCCGAGCAGCTGTTTCAGCGACGTCCCGACCAGCTGCGCTTCGGGCACGCCGGCTGGCCGCGACCGCGGCCGCATTGGCGACCACCACGACGCCGTCGCCGTCGACCGCAAGCACCGGGTCTTCCTGCGATGCGAGCAGGGCGTCGAGGTAGAGCCGGCGGCGCACGCCGGGCAGCATCGCCAGTTCGTCGACCGAGAGCACTCCGGCCACCTGAAGCAGCTCGCTGCGCAACAGGTCGAGCCCGGCGGCATCGAGCGCCGGCGCCTCGATGTAGACATGCGGCGGCTCGACCTCGACCGCCGACACGTTCAGCGCGCGTTGCGCCAGCTTGGCGAGGATTTCCTGGGCAATGCCGACCCGGTCGGCGATGTTGACGTTGATGCGCATGGGCCTATGTATCGATATACGTACAGTGTACCGATATCAGTACAAATGACGCAAGTCTATGTCATTGAATGAGTTTCTTTCGATGTTCGGAGGACGCGGCAGACGATCTGTATTGATTTGCGTACGTCTGCTACCGGGCAGCACTCGCGTACTTCACGTAAGTCTTTGATTTCATTGCGATTCCTTCCTCTGGCACGGTGTGTGCAAAAGGGGTGGCATCGCGCGCCACGGCGCGCATCGATCAAGGACGAACGGACATGCGTGTACTGGTGCTTGGCAGCGGTGTGATCGGAACCTCGGTGGCGTACTACCTCGCCCGTTCCGGCCACGAGGTGACGGTGGTCGACCGGCAGCCCGGTGCGGCGCTGGAAACGAGCTATGCCAACGCCGGCGAGGTCTCGCCCGGCTATTCGGCGCCGTGGGCCGGGCCGGGCGTGCCGCTGAAGGCGATCAAGTGGCTGCTGATGCAGCACCGGCCGCTGGTCATCCAGCCGATGCTCGACCCGGCGATGTGGCGCTGGGGTCTGCAGATGCTCGCCAACTGCAACGAGGCTGCCTACTGCGTCAACAAGAGCCGCATGGTCCGTCTGGCCGAGTACAGCCGCGACTGCCTGCGCGCGTTGCGCGACGAGACCGGCATCCGCTACGACGAGCGCACGCAAGGCACGCTGCAACTGTTCCGCACGCAACAGCAACTGGACGGCGTCGGCAAGGATGTCGAGATCCTGCAGCAGTCGGGCGTGCCCTTCGAGCTGCTCGACCGCGACGGCTTCGTCAAGGTCGAACCCGGCCTCGCAAGCACGCAGCACAAGTTCGTCGGTGCGCTGCGGCTGCCGGGTGACGAGACCGGCGACTGCTTCAAGTTCACGCAGCGCCTCGCACAGATGGCGCAGGATCTGGGCGCGACGTTCCGCTTCGGCGTCGACATCCAGCGGCTCGAGAAGAGCGGCGAGCGCATCACCGGCGTGCACACCGACGCCGGGCTGCTGACGGCCGATCAGTACGTGCTGGCGCTCGGCAGCTATTCGACGCGCATGCTCGCGCCGCTCGGTCTGCGCCTGCCGGTCTATCCGGTCAAGGGCTTCTCGATCACGGTGCCGATCACCGATGCCTCGTGCGCGCCCGAGTCGACGATCATGGACGAGACGCACAAGGTCGCCGTCACCCGGCTGGGTGACCGCATCCGTGTCGGCGGCACGGCGCAGCTGTCGGGCTTCGACCTGAGCCTGGCCGACGCACGCCGGCGCACGCTGGAACACGTCGTCACCGACCTGTTCCCGCGCGGAGGCGATATCTCGCGCGCCGAGTTCTGGACGGGCTTGAGGCCGATGACGCCGGACGGCACGCCGATCGTCGGCGGCACCTCGATCGACAACCTGTTCCTGTCGACCGGCCACGGCACGCTCGGCTGGACGATGGCGGCCGGCACCGGGCGCGTGATGGCCGACCTGATCAGCGGCCGCGAGCCCGAGATCAGCCTCGAAGGCCTGGGCCTCGCGCGCTACGGCCGCGCGGCCTCGCGGCGGGCCCCCGCAGGCGACGGCCTGCGCCCAGCGCGCACCTGAATTTCGCGCGCCGGCACCCGGCGCGCCCACGTTTCACCCACCCACGTCCGCGCCACAAGCGCGGGCGTCCTTTGCTTCACCCACGAGGAGACAAACTTGGAAACCATCACCACAATCGTCACGGCGATCAACGACTTCGTCTGGGGGCCACCGATGCTGGTGCTGATCCTCGGCACCGGGTTGCTGCTGCAACTGCGCCTGAAGCTGATGCCGATCCTGCGCATCGGCACGGGCTTCAAGATGGTCTGGAAGGGCCGGCATCCGGCCGCCGGTGCTGCGGGCGACATCAGCCCCTACGCGGCGCTGATGACCGCCTTGGCCGCCACCGTCGGCATCGGCAACATTGCCGGCGTCGCCACCGCGATCGCCATCGGCGGGCCGGGCGCGCTGTTCTGGATGTGGATGACCGCGCTCGTCGGCATGGCCACCAAGTACGCCGAGGTCCTGCTCGCGGTGCACTACCGCGAGACCGACGACCACGGCGAACAGGTCGGCGGGCCGATGTATGCCATCAAGAACGGCTTGTCCCGCCGCTGGCGCTGGCTCGGCGCAGCGTTCGCGATCTTCGGCGGCATCGCCGGCTTCGGCATCGGCAACATGGTGCAGTCGAACAGCATCGCCGACGTGCTGAACGCCAACTTCGGCGTCTCGCCCTGGGTCTCGGGCGTTGTGATGATGGTGCTGACCGGCTTCGTGCTGCTCGGCGGCGTCAAGCGCATCGGCGCGGTCGCCGAGAAGCTGGTGCCGTTCATGTGCATCGGCTACGTCGTCGTGGCGCTGGTCGTGCTTGGCTTGTATGTCGACCAGATCCCGGCCGCGTTCGGCCTGATCTTCCACCACGCCTTCAACCCGACCGCGGCCACCGGCGGCTTCGTCGGCGCGGGCGTGATGATGGCGATGCGCTACGGCGTGGCGCGCGGCATCTTCTCCAACGAAGCCGGCCTCGGCACCGCGGGCATCGCGCAGGCCGCCGGACGCACGCGGCACGCCGCCGAGTCGGGCCTGATCGGCATGATGGGCACCTTCATCGACACCCTGATCGTCTGCACGATGACCGGTCTGGTGCTGATCGTCACCGGTGTGTGGCAGAGTGGCCTGAAGGGCGCGGTGCTGAGCTCGAGCGCGTTCGAGACGGCGCTGCCCGGCTTCGGTTCGAACTTCCTCGCGCTGGCGATCGTCGTCTTCGCCTTCACCACGATCCTCGGCTGGGCGTACTACGGCGAGAAGTGCTGGGAATACCTGATCGGCACCAAGTCGGAGAAGCCGTACCGGCTGCTGTGGACGGCGTTCGTGCTGGTCGGCGCGGTGACACATCTCGATTTCGTCTGGCTCGTCTCCGACACGCTGAACGCGTTCATGGCCTTCCCCAACCTGGTGTCGCTGGTGCTGCTGTCCCCGGTCGTCGCCAAGGTCACCCAGGACTACTTCAGCCATGAGCTGCCGAGGCAAGGCGTGGCCGTTGCCGCCGCGGGCCAGGCGCGATGAGCGGGCCCACGTCGCAGACCGCCGGCGCGGTGCTGACGATCGACCTCGAAGCCATCGTCGACAACTGGCGGAAGCTGAAGGCACGGGTCGGCAGTGCCGAGTGCGCGGCGGTCGTCAAGGCCGACGCCTACGGGCTGGGTGCGGCGCAGGTCGCGCCGGCGCTGGCCGCCGCAGGCTGCAGGCAGTTCTTCGTCGCCCACCTCGACGAGGCCATCGTGCTGAAACGCTTGCTGCCGGCCGCAGCGGCGGTCTCGGTGCTGCAAGGTCCGACGCCCGGCAGCGAAGCCGAGTTCGTGGCCCGCGGCGTGCGACCGGTGCTCAACAGCCGGCCACAGATCGACGCCTGGCGCCGCCTCGCGCAGCGTCTGGACCGCGAGCTCGACGCGATCGTGCAGGTCGACACCGGGATGGCCCGGCTTGGCCTGGATGCCGCCGAACTGCAGGGTCTGGCGGCCGATGCGCAGTCGCTGCTGGGCATCCGCGTCGCCTGCGTGATGAGCCACCTGGCATGCGCCGAACAGCCGGCGCATCCGGCCAACGCCGCGCAGCGCGAGCGCTTCGTCGCGGCGCGGCGGATGCTGCCGGCGGCGCCGGCCAGCCTGGCCAATTCGTCCGGTGTCTTTCTGGGCTCCGACTACCACTTCGACCTGGTGCGGCCCGGCGCCGCGCTGTACGGCATATCGCCCGTCCAAGGCTCACCCAACCCGATGCGTCCGGTGATCCGGCTCGAAGGCCGCGTCATTCAGACGCGCAAAATCGGTGCCGGAACTGCAGTCGGCTACAGCGAAGGCTGGCGCAGCGAACGGCCGACACGCATCGCGACCGTATCGGTCGGCTACGCCGACGGCTGGCCGCGCAGCCTGGGCAACCGGGGCCTGGCATGGTTCGGTGGCGTCGCGCTGCCGATCGTCGGGCGCGTGTCGATGGACACCGTCACGCTCGACGCGGGCGCGCTGCCGACGGGGCGCTCGCGCCCGGCAGCCTGGTGGAGTTGATCGGCGAACACCAGGGTGTCGATGCGATCGCCGAGGCTGCCGATACGATCGGCTACGAGATCCTCACCGGACTCGGCAGCCGCTATGCGCGTTCCTGCGTCGGCTCGGCAGCCTGAGCCCGTGAGCAGTCGTCATCGACCTCCAAAGACACTCGTTTCAAGGGCGTCCTGCTTGCGGCACGGCCCACCGAGCCGCGCGATGGCACGCAGCTCAATCTACGACGGCTTTGCGGTCACCATTTCGAGTACCTGACCGACGCCTATGGGTCGAGCCCGTGTGAGAACTGTTCAATGACTCCTGATCCTGGTTGCGGAAGCGATTAAGCTTCGGAGTTGCGCTTCCGGGCCAACCAGTGCGTTCAGTGGCCCGATATGCGCGTTTCCGCAGTGCCCGGAGCTGATCTCAGGCGAATTGGCATAACAAAGCGCTCACGCGCCCGCCAACTTCATCGCCTTCATCGTTTTGGCAATACCGAGCACGCTGATCACGCGCTTGAGGTTGTATGCAAGCGCATGAAGGCTGATTTCGGTGGGCACGTGCACGAGCGTCTTCATCAGGAAGTGCGCCGAACCCATCCAGTGCTTCAATGTTCCGAAGACGTGTTCGATGGTCCGTCTTCGAATCTTCATCGCGTCAGGCTTGCGATCCAGACGGGCCTGCATGGTGTCCAGCACCGCCTCGTGCTCCCAGCGTCGCACGCGGCGCTCCTGGCCGGTCGTGCATTGCGCCTTGATCGGGCACTGTGGGCATACCGAGGTGTAGTACGTGTCGATGCGCAGGCCGTTCTCGGTGCTGCAGTGGTGCCTGGGTAGCCGCTGACCGGCTGGGCATTGGTACTCATCGTCGCGGGCGATGTAGATGAAGTCCGCCTTGCTGAACCGGCCTTCGGCCTTGGAGTTGGACGTCATCGGCTTGGGCACATAGGTCTTGATGCCCGCTTGCTCGCAGGCCAGGATCTCCGGTCCCTTGAAGTAGCCCCGGTCGGCGATGAGTTCGATCTTGTCTTTGCCCAGCGCTTCACGCGAGTGCTGCGCCATCGGCCACAGGCTGCCTCGATCATGACCTTCGTTGATCACTTCGGTGGCCACGATCAGGTGGTGCTTGGTGTCGGCGGCCACCTGCACGTTGTAGCCCACCATGCCCGTGCCGCGCCCGCTGGTGGCCATCGAACGAGCATCGGGGTCGGTTTGCGAGAGTTGCTGGTCAGGCTGCTTGGCCAACTCGACCTCGACCTCCCGCAGGTGCTGCATCTGCTTGCGCAGCTTGACCAGCTTGTCTTGCAGCCGGGTGGTCCTGGCCTGCAGATCCAGCGGCTGCGTGCGGTCTGCGGTGTCCAGTGCGTCCATGTAGCGCGCGATGCTCTCTTCGACCTGTTGCATGCGCTTGGCGAGCTTGTGCGGCGTGAAGTTGCGGTCGCGGTTGTTGACGGCCTTGAACTTGCTGCCGTCCACGGCCACCACACCCTGCGACAGCAGCTTGAGCTGGCGGCAGATGGACACGAAGCGGCGGAAGACGTTGCGAATGCCAACAGGGTTGTCGTGCCGGAAGTCGGCAATCGTCTTGAAGTCCGGCGCCAGGCGTCCGGTCAGCCACATCAACTCGATGTTGCGCTGGCACTCGCGCTCCAGGCGCCGGCTGGACTGAACGCGGTTGAGGTAGCCGTAGATGTAGATCTTCAGCAGCACCGCCGGGTCGTAGGACGGGCGGCCCGCGGATGCGGGCATCGTGCCTTTGAAACCCAGCGCAGACAGATCGAGTTCGGCGACAAACGCATCGACCACCCGAACCGGGTTGTCCTCGGCGATGAAGTCGTCCAGACACTCTGGAATCAACGTCACCTGACTTCGATCCCGGCCTTCGACAAAGCGCGACATACCGACTCCCCTGTTCGATATGTCTTCGAACTCTACCGATCCCCTGACGCCACCGTGAGGGGGTTTTCACACAATCTCGGTCGCGGCTTGACGGCCAGACCGTCCAACTCATCGCCTTGAACCTGCCATTCGAAATGGCGGTGTCAATCAGTTGACGTTCGCCGGCGACGATGCCGGTCTGGAGCGGGCACTATTCAAAGGCAGTGCTCGTGTTGCTTCAGCGTGACCTGCAGGGCCAAGGGTCTACGCTGAGGGGGCCGCGGCGGCTGACCCGGCAGGCATTCTTCAGCGGCGCTGCTCCAGTGCGCCACAGGGCGCATGTCCTCCTGCCGGGCAGGCCGTGTCGATTTGGCCTCCTGTCGTTCGTCGATGGGCTACGAGGCGCCCTCAGGCGGGCGCCGACCGGTCACCCCCACAGGAGCGAAGACATGTCCTATATCGATGGTTTCGTCATCGCGGTCCCCACCGCCAACAAGCAGAAGTTCATCGAGCACGCGCGCCACTTCGACTCGATGTTCATCGAGCTGGGCGCCACCCGCGTGATCGAGGCTTGGGGCGACGACGTCCCAGACGGCAAAGTCACCGATTTCCGCCGCGCAGTCCAGGCCACGGCCGAGGAGACGGTGGCCTTTTCCTGGGTCGAGTGGCCGGACAAGGCCACGCGCGACGCCGGCATGAAGAAGATGATGGAAGACCCGCGCATGGATCCGTCCACACCCGGCAACCCGCCTATGCCCTTCGACGGCAAGCGCATGATCTTCGGCGGCTTCGAACAGGTGGTCGAAGTGAAGGCTTGAGCGGCGGGGGCGACGCCGCCGCGGACGCTTCTGTGCTGCCGGCCTGTGAGCGACATGCCAAGACGGGCACAGGCCACAATGGTCGGCACCCCACACCCACCAGGTTCCAGCCATGCTGAAGTTCTACTACTCGCTCGCCCCCAATCCGATGAAGGTGGCCTTGTTCCTCGAGGAGGCCGAGCTGCCGTACGAGGCCATCCCGGTGGACACGCGCCGCAGCGAGCAGCACGCACCCGCATTCACCGCGCTCAACCCCAACGCCAAAGTGCCGGTGATCGTGGACGGTACGAGCACGGTGTTCGACAGCAATGCGATCCTGCTCTATCTGGCGGAAAAGACCGGGCAGTTCCTTCCCGATGCGCAAGATCGTGGCCCGATGCTGTCTTGGCTGATGTTCGTGGCGTCGGGGATCGGTCCGTTCACCGGTCAATGTGTGCACTTCAAGCACTACGCGCCCGAGCCCAACCCCTATGCCCTCAACCGCTACGACTTCGAAGCGTGGCGGCATTGGAAGATCCTCGACACGCACCTGGCGCAACGGGCATGGATGCTGAGCGAGCGCTACACGCTGCTGGACATGGCAGTGTGGGGCTGGGCGCGCGCCGTGCCCTTCGCGCTCGGCGCCGAGGCCTGGCAGCAACTGCCGCACTTGAAGCGCCTGTTCGATGCCGTGAACGAGCGCCCCTCGGCGCAGCGGGCCGCTGCACTCAAGGACCGGCATGCCTTCAAGACCGAGATGGACGATGAAGCGCGGCGCGCTATGTTCCCGCAGAACGAGCGTCTGAAGACCTGAGCGGCTGTCGATCGGGAGTTGAGGGCACCGCCAGCATTCATCGGGAGGGCTCACCATGGCAGATTCCAGCCTCGTCATCCGCCGCATCCGTGCGCGACCCGTGTTGGCGCCGATGAAGCTGCCGCTGCACACGGCCAGTGGCGCCATCGACCAGGCCGCGCTGGTCTTGCTGGACCTGGACACGACGGCCGGTATCACCGGCCGCGCTTATCTGTTTGCGCCGTCCCTGGCCCATCTGGCACCGATCGTCGCATTGGTCGAATCGATGAGCGAGATGCTGGCTGGCGACGCGGTGATTCCCTTCGAGATCGAAAAGAAGCTGCGTGCCCGGCACAAGCTGCTGGGTGTGCACAACATCGTGCTGTTTGCCATGTCCGGCATCGACATGGCCGCCTGGGACGTGCTGGGGCAGTCGCTGAACCAGCCGCTGACCACGCTGCTCGGCGGCACGCCGCGCCCGGTGCGGGCCTACAACTCCAAGGGCCTGGGGTTGATGCCGCTGCCCGCGCTGGCGCGCCAGGCCAAGCAACTGGTGGACGAAGGTTTCGATGCGGTCAAGCTGCGCCTGGGGCGCAGCGAAGCATGCGACGACATGGATGCCTTGTGCACGGTGAAGAAGGCCATCGGCGAGAGGATTACGTTGATGGTCGACTTCAACCAAGGGCTGACGGTGGCCGCGGCCATCCGCCGCGGCCATCTGATCGATGCCGAAGGTGGGGTGCACTGGATCGAGGAGCCGATACGCGCCGACGACTTTGCGGGTTGCGCCAAGGTTGCGCAGGCGATTCGCACGCCGATCCAGATCGGCGAGAACTTCATGGGCCCCGAGCAGATGGCGCAGGCGCTGGCTGCCGGCGCCTGCGACTACGTCATGCCCGACCTGGAACGCATCGGTGGCGTGACGGGCTGGATGCGCGCCGCGGCACTCGCGCAGGGCGCAGGCATCGAGATGTCGAGCCATCTGTTTGCCGAGGCCAGCGCGCAGCTGCTGCCGGTCACACCCACCGGGCACTGGCTGGAATACGTCGATTGGGCAGATGCCGTGCTGTTGGAGCCCCTGTGCATCGAGAAGGGCTTTGCCATCCCCTCGCTGCGGCCTGGCCTGGGCATGGCCTGGGACGAGAAGGCGGTGAAGAAGTACCTGGTCTGAGAGGGCTCGGTGTGTGGACGTCGCCGCCTTGAAGGCCAGACGTTCAGTCCACGCTGGATCGAGTGGCTGCTGTCGGCGTTGGCCGCGAACTGGCAGTCCCGACCATGAACTGTCGTAGGTGAAGGACGGCTTCCTGGCATCTCACCCGGCCGCGCTGACGCTTGCGCCGGCGTGGAGGTAGCCACCCCAAGATGGGCACCCGCGAGCAGGCACCCGTAGGTGAGCGCCCGACAAGGCGATTGCGACGCCGTGCGCGCAACCAGCAAGGCGAAGTTGACGAGGCCGCGCGTGCGAGGAACCGCAGCAAGTCGCGCATCCGCGCACGCGCCGAGCATGTGTTCTGGGTGGTCAAGCGCCTGTGGGGCTCAAGTGAGGTGCGCTACCGCCGCCCGACCAAGAACGCCACGCGCGCGTTCACCGCCCTTGAGCTGGCCAACATTTGCGTTGGTCGAGGACGATTGTTGGCACAGGTGCATCCATGAACGAGCGACGCGGGCCGAAAAGCCCGCGAAACGCGCCCCGCGCGCCTCGAAAACCCGAAATGGTCGAGATTGATGTCCCCATCGCACATCACGAGATGCGCCACGCGGCTGCTCGTCAATTCGGCCACTTCTTCAGCCAATCCCTAAACCCCACGTGGGGTGTGGTTCGCCCAGTGCCGGCATTGTGCTTGCGAACCCCCGTGCTCAGGCGCAAACTCGGCTTCGAATTGCGATCGAAGGCTGGAAAGCTTGCCATGGACAACGAGCTTCGTCGGCGTCGCCAGTTGCTGGCTTGTCTGTTCACGTGGCCTGCCCTGGCCACGATCTCCGTCGCTCAGTCGAGTGCCAAGCCGATTCGCGTCGGTGTGCTGTTATCGGGGTCGCGCGAGCAATGGTCCACGATTGAGGACGCGCTTGTCGACGGCCTGCGCGAGCGAGGTTATGTCGAAGGCCGAAACCTGACGCTGCTGCGTCGCTACGGCGGGCTCGACGGCGCGCGAATCCGGAGCTCGGCGGCCGAACTGGCGGCGGCGCAGGTCGATGCGATCGTCACCAGTTGCACCATAACGACCCGGGCCGCCGCGAGCGCGGCGGGCGCCACCCCGGTGGTGATGGGGTCGATCAGCGACCCGGTGATCACCGGCCTGGTGCAGAGCTTTGCGCGGCCGGGCGGCAACATTACCGGTCGCTCGTCGATGTCGCTTGATCTGCTGCCCAAGCGGCTCGAGATGCTGCGCGCGTTGCTGCCGCCGCCGCAGCGTGCCGGCGCACGAATTGCGGTGCTGATGAACGGCCAGGATCCGGCGCACGAGATGCAATGGGCGAGCGCGCAAAGCGGCGCCGAGGCACTGAACTTGAAGCTCGTTCGCATCGCGTCGGGCGGCCCGGCCGCGCTGCAGGCAGCGCTCGATGGTTTGGCCAGCGCCGACGCGCGCGCGCTGCTGGTGTTCGGGGACGACCCAACGATGCTCGAGTACCGCGAGCGCATTGCGGCCGCGGCGATCCGGCTCGGCCTGCCTTCGATCAGCGGCCCGCGCCTGTATGCCGACGCCGGCGGCCTGCTCAGCTACGGCATGGACGACCGCGACAACTTCAAGCTCAGCGCCGCGCATGTGGTCAAGGTCGCCAACGGCGTCAGCCCGGCGACCCTGCCGGTCGAGCAGCCAACCCACTTCCAGCTGACGGTCAACCTGAAGACCGCCGCGGCGCTGGGCTTGCGCTTGCCGCAGGATCTGTTGCTGCGCGCCGATACAACGATCGAGTAGCTGGGGCTCTGGCCCGCGTCGCGCGTCGCGCGTCGCGCGGCGCTGCGCGTCGGCACTTCGCTCGCCGCCGCGCTGCTGAAGTGCCGTGTGGCGCGACCACGTTGGCCGTGGGCAGACTGGTCGACGATTCCGCCGCGCAGGAGAAGTGGCTGAGCAAAGAGGCCAAGGAGCGAGGGTTCAGGGACATCGACGACCTGGCCGAGCGCGACTACACGCTGTTCGAGAAACTGGCCGACCTGTGGCGCAGGCAGGAGGACGGGCCGCAGCCCCTCTCGGCCACACTTGTATGGGGCAATGCACGGGGCTTGCCCGAACGGACTTCTTGTTGTGGTTGTGGCCGGTATCGCTCAGCCAATAATGGGATCAGGTCGTGTGGCCCAACAAAGGGGCCCGGTCGTTGGAGCCCAGGTTGAACAAGAAGACGCTGTCCGAAGCCGACATCTGCGCCAAGTTCATCACCCCCGCCTTGAGAAGGGCAGGCTGGAGCGAGGTCGAGCAGGTCTTCCGCGATTACACGCTGCGCCCTGGCCGGGTTGTCGTGCAGGGTAGCCACTCACGACGCGACAAGAGGTCAATCCTCAGGGCCGATTACGCCTTGTTCTACAAGACGGGGATGGCGCTGGCCGTCATCGAGGCGAAGGACAACGCTCATTCGGTCGGGGCAGGGAGGCAGCAGGCAATCGGGTATGCCGAACTCCTGAACGTCCCCTTTTCGTTCTCCAGCAATGGTGCCCGCTCATCATCGGCACATTCTCGTAGCGTCCCATCATGTTCTTGTAGGCGTGCGTCGTTCCGACCTCGCTGACCTTCTGCGACACGATGGGCTTGCCGCCGTGAACTGCCGCGTCGCTGCGTAAGTGGAACGATACTGTGCCTGACCTCTTCGGGCCACCAACAGGAACTTCATGACCACCCAGCGCCAGCGCATCGTCATCGTCGGCGCCAATTTCGCCGGTCTCACCGCCGCGATCAAACTGTCGCGCCGCTTTGACGTCACCGTGATCGATCCGTCGCGGCACTTCGAGTGGGTGCCCAATATTCACGAGATCCTGTCCAGCGTGAAGACACCCCAGGGGCTGCGGTTGGACCGTAGGGCCATCGTCGCGCAGGCGGGCCACCGATTCCTGCGCGACACTGTCACCGAGCTGCAACCGGCCTCGGGCCGGCTGGCCACTGCGGGTGGTCATGAACTGGCCTTCGACGCCTGCATCGTCGCGGTGGGGGCCTTGTGGAACACCCACCATCTGCCGGGTGTGGTGCGCCACGCCATGCCGTTTCGCAGCGTGGCCGACGGCCAGGCCGTCGAGAAGCAACTGCAAGCGCTGGTGCAGCAGGGCCAACCGTTGCGCATCGTGATCGCCGGCGGTGGCATCTCCGGCATTGAGGCGCTGGGCGAACTGCTGCGCCGCTACCGCAACGATGCCAGCCTTTCGGTCGATGTGGTCGAGGCGGCCGACCGGCTGCTGCCCGGGCTGCCACCAGCGCTGGATGCAGACCTGCGGCACCTGTGCGAACCCTATGCGGTGAACTTCCACACCCGTGCCACGATCTCCCGCGTGTCGGCCAAGGGTGTGCTGCTCGCCGACGGCACACGGCTGCGCTCGTCGCTCACCTTGTGGACCGCCGGGCTGGCCGCACCGCCCTTGCTGCGTGCCTCGGGTCTGGCGCCGCCGCCTCAGGCATGGGCCGACGTGCACCAAACTCTGCAGAGTCGCCGCTTCGACAACACCTTCGTGGTGGGGGATGCGGCGCAGCTGCCGAGGCCCGTAGGCAAGCAAGCCTTCTACGCGATCGACATGGGTTCGCTGGCTGCGGGCAATGTGTCGCGCTGGCTGGCCGGGCGTGAGCTGAAGCCGTTCAAGCCAGTGCCCAAACCGATGTTGGTCGCATTCGGTGATCTGCAGACCTACCTGGTCGCTGGCCGGCGTGTGCTGGCAAGCCGGATGCTGGCGGCCGCCAAGGAGGGCGTCTACCAAGTGTTCATGGCGCAGACCGGGCCCTCCGAGTTGATGAAGGGTTTGCCGACCGCTTCCGGCCGCTTGTGGCAAAGCTGGCGAAGGCTGGCACTGCCCCAGCTGCTGTCGCTAGCCGATGTCGGGTCCTTGCCCGACCTGAGGATCATCCGTTTGCTACCGGCGCAGACGCGGGCGCCGCGGCGGCGCAGCGTCTGAACGCGGGTCGGCAGGAAGATCAGAACCGGTGAGCCTTCGCACTTCTGCGAACGTCTCATCGCGCATGACTGCCTCTTTACACCGCATCTCACCGACAGAGTTGAACGCCAGCTTCGCGGCAGATCATCTTGACACCTGAAGGGCGCCTTTGGGTCGAGCCATGACGGCCGATACGCGGGAGTCACCGCCTGAAACCCGCCATCCAGGTTGAGGTTGCCGGTCTGCTGACGTTCACCGTCGGCAGCCCTGCGGTCAATTGAAGTCGCGCACGGTCGGCGCCTTGCGGGCGGCTCAACTTCATAACCGTCGTCCTGGCGGTCTGCCATATGGAGGGCACGGGAAAAGGCGCACCACCCCTCAGGTGCCAGCGCTTGTCGCAAGTGCGGGCAGGGTTCCAGCAACCTTTCGCCGTGATTGCGCTATCCCGTCGCCACGATCACATGCGCCTGAAGTTTTCCGGCCACTGGTCCTTCACCATGGCGGCAGGCGATCAATTCCGTCGCGCGGTCCGTAGCGCGCTGAAGCAAGCTGGCATCGCGCGCCTCGATTTCGTTGCGCAGTGGCGTTCCCTGGCAATAGGCAATTGCGACGTCGCGTGCCGAGGGCGCTCGACTCACCTTCTCGCGCGTCTCAATCTCTATGTCGGCAAACCCTCCGAGCTTCAACTCCTGGCGAATCAGTGCAATATCGTGGTAGCCGTGCGGCGTGCGGGCGAGGAATCGTGGTGGATCGTTCGGAAACACCGTGGCGACGGCGTTGGTGACGTCGTCGGCAAAGGTGTTCTCTTCGATGCGGTCCCAGACACTGAAGACAAAGTACCCCCTAGGCTTGAGCACGCGGCGCGTTTCGGCGTAGCCGGCGACCCGGTTGGGGAAAAACATCGCGCCGAACTGGCAGCAAACGACGTCGAACGAGGCATCTTCGAAGGGCAGGTCGAGCGCATCGGCCTGCCGCCATGCAATTCGACCATCGGACCCCAGCCGGGTGGCGGCATAGTCGAGCATGGCTTGGTTGAGGTCGGTTGCGACGTAGCGGGCATCGACGCTCAGTCTTGGCGCAAGCGCCCGGGCGACCACGCCGCTGCCGGCCGCTGTTTCAAGCACCGTGCCGGGCGAAGAAGCGGCAACAAGCTCCGCCATGTTGGCCGCATAGGCCTCGAAGATCAGCGGGACCATCAGCGTGTCGTAGAACTTCGGTATCGAGCCCGCAAAGACCTTGTCGCTCGCAGCCATAAGACCTCCTCAAGAGCCCTCAACGGCGCCTTTGATCCCCCATTGCAGAGCGGGCCGGCCGCCCCCACGAGTTCGCCCTCCGATGACCCTTACCATTGAGGTTCATCCGGTTTCGCTGCCTCTCCCGCCACGCCCATCTCGTGGCAGCACGTCGCTGAACATCTCGAAGCGCTTCCACGCCGGCACCGGTAGCTCGACCCCCTGGCGCGGCACGTAGGGCGACGCTTCGGCGAGTTGCATACGGTGGATGTAGCGCGGGCAGTTCGGGAAGATGTGCGTCGCACGCACGCGCACGACGAGCTGCGCGCCCGTGAATTCATTGCGCAGCGGATCGTCCGGCAGCACCGAGGCCAGACCGTTCACGCGCAACCGCCGCGGCTGCTCGAAGTCGATGAACAGCAGCCCCACGGCCGCCTGCCTGCTCAGGTTGCCGATGCTGCGGAACATGCCGTTGCCGTCGAAGCTCGGGAAGGCCAGTTCGTCGTCGCCGGTGACGCGCACGAACCCAGCATCACCCCCCTTGTAGGAGCAGTCGGGCTGCCCCGCCTCATCGGCGGTGGCCAGGAAGAACATCGTGCGGCTCTCGATGAAGGCGCGATCTTCGGCAGTGAAATGCTTGCGCCCGAGCCGCTCCTCGAGCCGGTCGGCCAGACGCCGACTGTCGAAACGGTCCTGCCAGGCACGCATGCCCTCGTGGAAGAAGGGGCGCGGCGCAGGGTCGCCGCCTTCGCCAGCGACGCCGTCAGCCGAGTTCTTCATGCAGGCACAGGATGTTGCCTTCGGGGTCGCGGAACCAGGCGGCGCGCTCCGAGCCGAGCACGCAGACGTGTTCCACGGTCTTGAAGCCCGGCAGGTCGTACTCTTCGAAAGCCACACCGCGTGTCTTCAGCTCGGCGATCGCCGCCGCGATGTCGGCGACCTTGAAGCTGATCGCGGTGTGCTCGGCCTTTGTACCTTCGGGCTTCGGGAACAGCGCCAGCTCCGTGCCGCCGCAGTGGTAGACGAACTTGCCATCGGGCTTGACGCCCAGTGGCAGGAGGCCGAGTGCTTCTTCGTAGAAGCGGCGCGCCCGCGCCATGTCCTTGACCGGCAGCATGCAGGTCACCTGCGTCGACGCCAACACGCTCGCGGCGCCGGCGCCGGTCTGGCGGCTCGACATTCCCATCGCCAACTCCTCGTCGATCCTCGATGCGCAGCGGAGACGGGTGCTGCGCGTTGCCGGCAATGGTGCTCCCGTCGGCGCGCGATGGCAATGGGTCGGCATGGGCCGGACGGCGGACGCTCGTGGACACGCCCACAGCCGACCCCAGCGTCAGGTACCACCGCTGGCGACCTTGATGCGAATGACGGCCAGCGGTTGTCGCACGCAAGCGCCATCGCCAGCCCTCCTTCGCTGTTGCGGGGCGGCTGCTATCAGGCGAGCAATCCCTCAGGTCGACAGTCGGCTGTGGGTCGGGCCTCGACAGCCAATCCGGCGAAAGCGCCGCCTAGAACCAGCCATCCAGACCGACAATGCTGGTCATGCTCAAGGCTGTGGCGATTGCCGGTGGAATCAGGCTGGGAAGCTGGACACGATAGGCCTCAGTTCGGCCCCAAGTGTTTGCCGACCAAGCCGGTCATCTCGCACATGGTGACCTCGTCCTTGCCCATCACCGCTCGCAGCGGACCATCGCAGAGGATGTTGCGCTTGTTCGCGGGGTTCTGCAGATTGCTGGCCTTGATGTAGTCCCAGATCCGCTTGGTGACCTCGGTGCGAGGCAGCGGGTCGGAACCAACGATCACCGCCAAGGCAGCGCTGGGTTCTAGGGCCTTCATGAACGCGGTCGTCTTCGGAGTGGTCGTGTTCGACATGGACGGGAGCAAGAGGGCATATCGGCCTTTTGAACGCACTGGACGGCGAATAGCGCGCAAATCCGAAGCCAAATGGCATCGGCGACCACGGTCAGAGCTATTGAACAGTTCTCACACAGGCTCGGTCGTCTGTGGCCGGCGATGTGCGCTGAATGGATGGTCTGAAGCGGACAGTGCGAATGCGACCTGTCGCCGCAGCTCAAGCACGACAAGGCCGCGTTGCTGATGATCGACGCGGCCGGCGAAGATCCCAACCGTCCGAGACCGGGCTGATGGAGCGCGAACTCAAGAGCGTGCCCCGCGCGAAGCTGCACGTGATCCCGGCAAGCATCGACACGCGCGGCCATGGCACACCGGTGTGGCCATGGTCGGCACGACGCCGCTGCAGCAGTTGCTGCAGGCGCGGCCGAAGTTGCCGAACCGAGCTCGCTCAGGCCAAGTGCCGCCGAAGAAGTGCCCAGTCGATGACCGGTGGGTGCGCGTTGGCGTGTGTCGGACTGCGCCGAAGCCCGCGTAGGACGCCTGTAGCATCGTACCCATGGTGAGGCCAAGTCGCATCGCAAGTGCCGCAGCATTCATGCTGCCGCTGCTTGCATTGCTGGTCATCTGGGAAGCCGTGGTTCTCGCCTTCGATGTGAGCCCAAGAGTTTTTCCCTCAATCGCACCGGTGTTCATTGCCGGCGTCGAGGCGATCCGCGACGGCACGTTGATCCGGCACATCGGCGCCAGTCTCGGCCGCATTGCGCTCGGCACGCTGATCGGCATCGTCGTCGCGTTGCCGCTGGGCATCGCAATGGGCACCAACCGCGCAGTCTCGACCTTCTTCACGCCGCTGCTGCGCTTCTTCTCGGTGCTGGCCGGCATTGCGTGGATACCGATCGCCACGCTGTGGTTCGGCTATGGCTTCGGCGCCATCACCTTCGTGATCTTCAACGCGGTCTTCTTCGTGGTCGCCTACAACACGCTGCTGGGTGTCACCGGCATCGCGATGCCGCTGCGACATGCTGCGGCGTCGCTGGGCGCGACGCGATGGCAACTGCTCACCGAGGTGTTACTGCCCGGGGCACTGCCCAACATCGTGACCGGCATCCGCACCGGACTGGGTTTTGCCTGGCGTGGACTTATCGCCGCCGAGATGATCGCCACCAACGTCGGTCTGGGTTACATGCTCTTCGTCGCGCGCGACTTCTATCGCACCGAGGTCATCGTGCTCGGCATGATCATCATCGGCTTGATTTGGCTGCTGATCGACCGCTTGCTGCTGGCGCCGCTGGAGCGCGCGACGATCGAGCGCTGGGGCATGGTGAGGGCGGCATGAACGCCGACACTGGCGCCGCACCCGTATCGCCCTGGCAGCGCCTCTGGGGCGCCTATGTGCGGTGGACGGCGCGGTACCCGGCGCTCGCGTCGCTGGTCCCTTTCGTGCCGTTGGTGGCGCTGTGGGCGGCGGTGGCGCAGTCGGGACTCTTTCCGCCCGTGTTCTTTCCCGGTCCGGCGGAGGTGGTGCAGAAGTTCGGCACCCTGATGGCCAACGGCATGTTGCCGGCCTACCTTGAAGACAGCGTGGTCCGCCTGGCGGCTGGCACGGCGGTGGGTCTGGCCATCGGCATTCCGCTCGGCCTTCTGGTGGGCCTCAGCGATCGCGCGCACCGCTCGCTGTGGCCGGTGCTGCTGTTCTTCCAGGCCATTGGCGACATTGCCTGGCTGCCGATCCTGTTGATCTGGTTCGGCTTCGGCCTGACGACGATGACTTTCGTCATCGTCTACACCGTGCTCTTTCCGGTGGTGCTGAACAC
Organism: uncultured Pseudomonadota bacterium; assembly: GCA_963758955.1. Lineage (GTDB taxonomy): Bacteria > Pseudomonadota > Gammaproteobacteria > Burkholderiales > Burkholderiaceae_C > Rubrivivax. Next base: position 530,304 of record CAVWXO010000021.1, on the reverse strand, counting down.
GGTGTTGGGCGTTCGCTCCGTGCCCTTGCAGCTGCATCAAGCGGCGTTGTCGCTGGGTGCGTCGAAGGCCAAGGTGATCTGGGAGGTCGTGCTGCCGGGCGCGTTGCCCAACATCATGACCGGGCTGCGCAATGGCCTGGGTTTTGGGTGGCGCGCGCTGATCGCCGCAGAGATCATTGTCGGCACCAGCGGCATCGGCTTCATGATGTTCGATGCGCGTCGCGCCGGGTCGGTGGTGGAGATCCTGCTCGGCATGATCGTGCTGGGCGTGCTCTGGTACATCGTGGACAGCTGGGTGCTGGCGCCGATCGAGCGCGCGACCGGCGAACGCTGGGGGCTGGTCACACGATGAGAATGACGCGATGAAGAGCCTGACGATCGAGCACCTTCAGAAGACCTACTTCGACCCCTTCGCCGACAAGCAGGTGACGGCGATCCGCGATATCTCGTTGACGGTCGAGGCCGGGGATTTTGTCTCGGTGGTCGGCCCGTCGGGCTGTGGAAAGACGACCATGCTGAACCTGATCGCCGGCTTCCTGGCGCCGACCGCGGGGCAGATCCGCGTCGACGGCCGGGCCGTCAGCGGGCCGGGGCCGGACCGCGGCGTCGTGTTCCAGTCCTTCGCGCTGTTCCCGTGGCGCACGGTGCTCGACAACGTCGCCTTTGGGCCGAAGATGCGCGGCGTGCCCAAGGCGAAGCGCCACGAGATCGCGCGCGAGTACCTGGCGCTGGCCGGCCTGTCTCACGCGGCCGAGCGCTACCCGAACGAGCTGTCTGGTGGCATGCAACAACGTGTGGGCGTGGTGCGCGCGCTGGCCAACGAACCCGACGTGCTGCTGATGGACGAACCCTTTGCCAGCGTCGACGCGCAGACGCGAATGACCCTGCAGGAAGAACTGACGCGGATCTGGGCCCAGCGCCGATCGACGGTACTGTTCATCACCCACGACGTCAACGAAGCAGTGTTCCTGGCCAATCGTGTCATCGTGCTGTCTCACGGCTCGGTGCTCGACGACATCGCCATCGATCTGCCGCGGCCGCGGTCGTGGGATGCGCTCATCGAAGACGCCGCCTTCAAGGCCCTGTCGGCCCGTGTGCTGCAGCAGGTGAGGGCGGCATGAAACACGGCATGAAGCGCGCAGGGATGCCAGCATGGGCATGATGCGCGACGCCGTGCGCTCGACGCGCGGACGCATCGTGATCGGTGCGATCATTGCGCTCGTCATCTGGAAGGTCGGCCTGATGATGATGGCCCCGAGCAAGGTGATGCCCGGTTTCACGCCGAATGCGCGCGGCCAGGTCAACGTGCTCGTGACCCTCAGGTTCCCGCCGGAGCGCTTTCATGTGCTGGCCTTTCAGCAGCACGGGCGTGTGTCCGGCACGCAGGATGATTCGATCGAAGTCCGTGGCGTCAGCTTCGACAAGCTGAACGCGGTGGCCCAGCCCTACTGGGTCAAACGCGTAGCGCCCTTGCCCGCAGAGTGATGAACCACCCAAGGAGACCGTGATGAAGACATTGACGTTGTCTGGACCCTGGCGCATCGTGGCCACGCCGCTGCTGGCACTGGCGGCAGTGGCCCTGAGCGCCACCGTGCCGTTGACCGCCGCGGCGCAGAACCTGGTGAAGATGAAGGCCGGTATGGTGACCGGCATCGACCAGGTCGGCCTGCCGATCGCGCTGGAACGCGGATTTTTCGAGAAGCACGGCCTGGACGTGACCGTGGCACGGCCGTATGCGACCGGCGTCGATGCGCTCAATGCGCTGCAGGCCGGCGAGAGTGACATCGTGCAGGTGGGCGTGCCGATGATAGGTGCGGTGCTGCGCGGAATGGACCTGGTCGCGCTGGGCAACTACAGCGGCAGCGCTACCAAGCTCGGTTCCGACGCGACCATGGCATTGGTCGCGCGCGAAGGCTCGGGCATCGACAGGAACAACCTGGCGACGCTGAAGGGCAAGAAGATCGCTGCGTCCTTTGGCACGATCAATCATCTGTACGCGCTGGCGCTGATCGAAAAGGCCGGACTGACGCCGGCCGACGTGACGCTGGTCAACACGCCGCCGCCGGACATGACGGTGGCGCTGCTGTCCAAGGGCATCGACGCCTTCTCTGGCTGGGATCCGTGGCCGATCGTCGCGCAGAAGGATGTGCCGGGCGCCTATCTCGTCATCCGTGGAGGCGACGTGATCTCCTACCTCGGCTTCAACGTCGCCACGCGAGCCTGGGTCGATAAAAATGGCGAGACGATCGAGAAGTTCCTCGCGGCCGTGTCGGAAGCCGACAAGTGGATGCGCGCCAATCCGAAGCTCGCGGCGCAGGTGGCGACACGTTGGATCCCCGGACTGAAGCAGGATGTCGCCGAGGCCGCGATGCAGTTCAACATCCAGCAGAACGATCGACGCCTGTCGGCAAACAACTACCGGGCGCTGTGGGCGGCGCAGGATCGTCTCAACCGACTGGGCATCCTGAAATCGACCTTCGACGTCAACAAGCACATCGAGCCGAAATTCATCCTGAAGGTGATGAAGGACAAGCCCGAGTTGTTCTCCGACCTGCCGCCGATCCCCAGTGAGGTGTCGATCGGCCCCGGTTATGTCTTCAAACCCTGACGGAGTGTAGTCCGACAGGAAAGACGGAGAAGTTGTCGGCGCCGGCCTTCATCGTATGGGCGGCATCCGAGACGTTGTGGAGGGACTGCTTTGGGGCGGGCATTGCGCGGTGACGTCAGGCAGATGTGGGTCGTGCCTTGACAGCCGATCTGGCCTACTCGCGGCCCAGAACCTGTCATCCCAACTGATTGTGCCGGTCCGCTGACGCTGACTGTCGAAGGTCGCGGTTGCAGCCGACGGCCACGAGCAGTTGTCCGGCACATCCGATGTTGGAAAGCCGCACACGCGCTTTTGGTGGCGCTACACGCCTGCTCCTTCATCGGACCTCCAAGTGAGACCCCATTCGACGCAGCAGCAGTGCATGCGCCCAGTCCATGAATGCCTGCACCCGAGCAGCGCGCTTTCGCGTGGTGGGAGTCACCAGATGCAGTGGCAACGACGGGCACTGCCAACCGGGTAGTACGCGCACCAGTGCGCAGCTGGTCAGGTAGTGGCTGGCAACGAACTCTGCGAGCACGATGATCCCCAGTCCGTCCAGCCCCGCGCTCAGGGCAGCCGCGCTGTCGGTGGCGACGAATCGCGCCGGCACGTCGACCTCGGCCTTGCGACCACCTCGCGTCAAATTCACCGGCCGCACCTTGCCAGTCGAGGCCAGCACGTAGCCGATCTGGTGATGGCGAGCCAGGTCCTCTGGCGTCTCCGGCAGACCGTGTTGTTCGATGTAGTGCGGTGCGGCGCAGAGCACGAACCGCAGGTCGCCGACACGCCGCGCGGTCAACCGTGAGTCCGGCAGCGTGCCGCCACGCAGCGCACAGTCCACGCCTTCCTGAACCAGGTCGACGGCGCGATCGGTGCATCCCAGTTCGAGGGTGATCTTCGGATAGCGGTCGAGAAAGCCGCGAATCTCCGGCGCGAACACCAGGCGGCCCATGGCCACGGGCACGTCGACGCGCAGGTGCCCGGCCGGTGCGCTGGTGCCCTTGCGCAGCAGGGTCTCCACGTCGTCCACCTGTTGCAGGATGGTGCACGCATGCTGGTAGTACGCCAGGCCCTCTTCGGTCGGTGTCACGGAACGGGTGGTGCGCGTGAGCAACCGAGTGCCGAGCTTGTCTTCGAGTTGCTGGATCTGCTGGCTGACGGTGGCCTTGTGCAGATTGAGCTGCAGCGCCGCCTTGGTGTAGCTGCCACTCTCCAGCACCTGCACGAAGGCACGCATCGCTTCGAATCGGTCCATCAGGCAGCTCCGGTGGGATGTCGGGATTGTCGGCGAACGCCCAACAGTGTGTCGGGTGCTGCGGGCTATGCGCGGTGCGACGCGACTTCTACAGTGCAGGCACTCAAAACGCACCGGAGACATCCCATGCTGAACCTTCGCCCTCTCGACCCCGCGTTTCCCATCGAACAGCAGTTGCGAGCGGCTGCCAATCCGGTGGTTCTCGTCAACCTGTTCACCGTCGCCGAGGCCGACATCCCCGCCCTGATGGCTGCCTGGGAGAAGGACGCAACCTGGATGAAGCAGCAGCCCGGCTTCCTGTCGACCCAGCTGCATCGCGCCGTTGGCCGCAGCTGCATGTTCATGAACTATGCGCTGTGGGATTCGGTGGACGACTTCCGAGCGGCCTTCACACATCCGGACTTCGTGGGTGCGCTCGCCGCCTACCCGTCGAGCACGGTCGCCCAGCCGCATCTGTTCGCCAAGGTGGCGGTGCCCAACCTCTGCGCCGCCTGAACTCGTCAAAGGAATTGCCATGCCCAAGCGCGCCCACCTCATCGCGGGGATCCTCGCCCCGCTGTGCCTCGCCGCGTTCTTCATGTCCACCGTCCTGACCGAACTGTTCGGCTCGCACGCTGCCGTCGCCCAGCTGAAGTCGCTCATCGTCTCGCCCGGCCTTTGGATCATGATCCCGGCGATGGCCGCTACCGGCGGCAGCGGCATGTTTCTCGGCAAGTCGCGCAAGGGACGGCTCGTCGACGGCAAGAAGAAACGCATGCCCTTCATCGCCGCGAACGGCCTGCTGGTGCTGGTGCCCTGTGCCATCGCGCTTAACCGCTGGGCTGCGGCGGGTTCGTTCGACACTGCCTTCTATGTCGTTCAGGTCGTCGAGCTCGTGGCCGGTGCCACCAACTTCGCGCTGATGGGTCTGAATGTGCGCGACGGATTGCGCATGGCCGGCCGACTGCGCACGGCGAAGCCTGCACCGAGCACGGCGAACTGACGAACACGCATGAACGTCTCGAACACCGAACATTGACGGTGTCCTGTTGCAGTGTGGCGACCGGCTCTTCTGCCCAGGCAACCGCATCATGCGAGTCCGGCCGCAACCCAAGCTCAGCGGCCTGGCCGCGCAGCAGCACGCTGCAATCATCCGTGGGCAGCAGCGGCTTGAGCAGGACCATGACAGCCGCCTTTCGGCAGTCGGTGAGCACGTAGTCGGTGGTCACGCCCGGGCCGTCGCGCGCAACCAGCACCGGAATCTGCTCTCGAGACAGGCCACGCTTGGCTGCGCGCCCACCGCGCTTGCGAGGTGCATGGCCGACGACCTTGCGGCCCTTGTACGACTCCAGGAAGTACGTCTCGTCCATCTCGGCGACGCCGGCCAGCTGCGCGGTGTGCACCGATCTGCCGCTGTGCTTTGGGCCGGAGCACTGAAGGACCGGGCGCGCCTCTTGCATAGCTTCGTTGTGTATTAAGATTCACAACGAAAGGTGGGCAAATGCATACTTTCCGAGGTACCGGGCTGGCCGCCTGTCTGACATTCGCGCTCTTCTCGGTCCACGCTGCGGAAGTGCAGGTGGCGGTTGCCGCCAACTTCGCCGTGCCGCTGGAGCGCATCGCCACCGGCTTTTCCGCTGCCACCGGCCACACGCTGAAGATCTCCGCCGGGGCCACCGGCAAGTTCTATTCGCAGATCGTCGGCGGTGCGCCCTTCGAGGTGCTGATCGCCGCCGATGACGAGACCCCGAAGAAGCTGATCGCTGACGGGCATGCCATCGCCGGAAGCAACTTCACCTACGCCATCGGCAAGCTGGTGCTGTGGAGTTCGCAGCCTGGTTTCGTCGACGACCAGGGCGCCGTGCTGGGCTCGGGCAAGTTCGCGCACATTGCCATCGCCAACCCCAAGGTGGCGCCCTACGGTGCCGCGGGGCTGCAGGTGATCAAGGCGCGCGGGCTGACCGGCGCGCTGACTCCGAAGCTGGTGACGGCCGAGAGCATCGCGCAGGCCTTCCAGTTCGTGAGCACCGGCAATGCCGAACTGGGCTTCGTCGCGCTGAGCCAGGTGATCGCCGCCGGGCCGCCCCAAGGCGATCAGCGCCCCCTCGGGGGGCCGGCGCCGAAGGCGCCTGGGGGGCCATCGTCCTTGCCGGGCAAGCCGGCGGTGGGCTCGTACTGGCTGGTGCCGCAGAACCTCTACGGCGAGATCCGGCAGGACGCCGCGTTGCTGAAGACGGGCGCCAGGAACCCGGCCGCCAAGGACTTGCTCGACTACCTCAAGTCGCCGGCAGCGCAGGAGGTAATCCGCTCCTTCGGCTACGGCATTGACATGTGACGCCCGAGGACTGGGCCGCCGTTCGCCTGACCGCGCAGCTCGCGGCGCTGACGACGGTGCTGCTTCTGATCGTCGGCACGCCCATCGCGTGGTGGCTGGCACGCACCCGCTCGCGTGCCAAGCCGCTGGTGGCGTCGGTGGTGACGATGCCGCTGGTGCTGCCGCCTTCGGTGATGGGCTTTTATTTGCTGCTGCTGATGGGTCCGCAGGGGCCGATCGGCCAACTGACGCAGGCCCTGGGTCTGGGACGGCTGCCCTTCACCTTCGCCGGCCTGGTGGTGGCCTCGGTGGTCTATTCGATGCCCTTCGTCGTGCAGCCACTGCAGCAGGCCTTCGAAGCCATTCCCGAGCGCACGCTGGAGGCCGCGGCCACGCTGCGCGCCGGGCCGTGGGACCGCTTCTTTAGCGTGGTGCTGCCGCTGGCGCGACCGGGCTTCCTGACGGCCAGCGTGTTGGGATTCGCGCACACGGTGGGCGAGTTCGGCGTGGTGCTGATGATCGGCGGCAACATCCCCGACAAGACGCGCGTGCTGTCGGTGGCCATCTACGGGCATGTGGAGGCACTGGAGTTCGACGCCGCGCACCGCCTGGCGGCCGGCATGGTGGTGTTCGCGATGGTCGTGCTGGTGGCGCTGTACATGCTGGGCCGGCCCACCGGCCGGGCGGCGGCGGGTGCCAGATGATCGCGGCCCGGTTGCGGCTGCAACGCAGCGACTTCCTGCTCGACGTCGAGCTGGCGCTGCCGGGCCGGGGCGTCAGTGCACTGTTTGGCCCGTCGGGCTGCGGCAAGACCACGGTGCTTCGCGCGCTGGCCGGACTGGAGCGCGCGGCCGGCCGGGTGGCGTTGGATGAGGAGGTCTGGCAGGACGACGCGATGGGCCTGTTCGTGCCCACCCACCGCCGCGCCATCGGCTACGTCATCCAGGAGGCGGCGCTGTTCCCGCACCTGGACGTGCGCGGCAACCTCGACTACGCCCGCCGCCGCGCCGGCGCCGCGCGTGTCGCGCTCGACCCGCTGGTCGAGCTGCTCGGCATCGGGGCATTGATGGCGCGCAAGCCCGACACGCTGTCCGGCGGCGAGCGCCAGCGCGTGGCCATCGCTCGCGCCTTGGCTGCGGGCCCCAGGCTGCTGCTGATGGACGAGCCGCTGGCCGCGCTGGACGCGGCGCGCAAGGCCGAGCTGCTGCCTTACCTGGAGCGGCTGCACCGCGAGCTGGCGCTGCCCATCGTCTATGTCAGCCATGCCATCGACGAGGTGACGCGGCTGGCGCACCAGCTGGTGCTGATCGAACGCGGGCGCGTCGTCGCTGCCGGCGCGCTCGGCGAGGTGATGGCCCGGCTGGACCTGCCCACCGCGCGCGGCGAGTCCGCCGGCGTGGTGCTCGACGCGGTGCTGGCCGAGCGCGATACGCAATGGCAGCTGGTGCGGCTGCAGGTCGGCGAAGAGATGTCGGTGTGGGCGCGCGACCCGGGCCTGGAGCTCGGCCGCACCGTGCGCCTGCGCCTGCTGGCCCGCGACGTCAGCCTGACGCGCGCCCCTCAGACCGGCACCAGCATCGGCAATCAGCTGCGCGGCACGGTGGAATCGATCGCCGAGGACGACCATCCGGCGCTGGCGCTGGTGCGCGTGCGCGTCGGCATCAGCCCGGTGGTGGCCAGGTTGACGCGGCGATCGGCGCATGCGCTGGGCCTCGAAGCCGGCATGCCGGTGTGGGCCCAGGTCAAGACCGTGGCGTTGATGGAATGAAGGCGTCCACCCCCAAGGACGGCGCGCTGCTCAGCGGCGAGCTGCGCATTGCCGGGCGGCTGGACGCGCGCTTCTTCGCGCTGCTGCAGGCGTTGCATGCCACCGGCTCGATCAACCGCGCCGCGCGCACCGCCGGCCTGTCCTACAAGGGGGCCTGGCTGCTCCTGGAGAGTGCCTGCAACCTGGCCAACGAGCCGCTGCTGGAAACCGTCACTGGCGGCGCCGGCGGCGGCGGCACCCGGCTGACCGAGGCCGCGCTGGGGCTGCTGGGTGCCTGGCAGGCGCTGCAGGCCGAACACGACGAATTCGTTCGCGCCCAGGAAACCCGCCTGGCCACGCTGCCCGCTTTGCATGGATTGATGAGGAGGATGAGCATGAAGACCACCGCAAGAAACCAGTTCGCCGGCAACGTCAGCGCGCTGGACGTGGGCCCGGTCTCGACGCAGGTGACGATCGCCCTGAAGGCCGGCGGCGAGATCACCGCCACCCTGACCAGTGCCGCTGCCAAGCGGCTGAAGCTGGCCAAGGGCAAGGAGGCGCTGGCGCTGGTCAAGGCCTCGGCGGTGGTGCTGGTGACCGATTTCGCTGGCTGGCAGCTGTCGGCGCGCAACCAGCTGGCTGGCACCGTGTCGCGCGTCGAGCGCGGCGCCGTGTCGTCGCTGGTGGTGCTGACGCTGCCCGGCGGCGGCGCCATCACCGCCAGCGTCACCAACGAAGGTGTCGACGCGCTCGGCCTGGCCGTGGGCACGCCGGCCACCGCGGTGTTCAAGGCCTATTCGGTGATGGTCGCCGCGCAGCCCTGAATCTGGGTCTCAGGCCGGCTCGGCCTGCAGCAGCCGCTGCAGGCCCGCAGGGTCGGCGATGCGCACCTGGCGCCAGCGCACGAGCAGCAAGCCGGCGCGCTGCAGCCGCGACAGCGCGCGGCTCACCGTCTCCAGCGTCAGGCCGAGCAGGCTGCCGATCTCGCGCCGGGTCATGCGCAGCCGCAGCGACGAGGGCGAGAAGCCGCGCGCCCGCGCGCGCTGCGCCAGGTCGAGCAGGAAGGCCGCCACGCGCAGGTCCGCGGCCGTACCGCCCAGCAGCAGCATCAGCCGCTGCATGCGCACGATCTCCAGGCTCATCACGCGCTGCAGCTGGCGCTGCAGCGACGGCTCCTCCTGGGCCAGCGACCGCACCGGCGCCTTCAGTGCCCGTGATGAACGCATGATGGCCTTCGTGGCGGTGCCGCTGAAGACCGAGAAGCACGTGGTCGGCGTGCTGGCTGCGCAGCGCGAGGTCCGCGACGGCGTGCGCCTGGCCGACGACCAGCGCATCGTGACCATGGTGGCCTCGCTGCTGGCGCAGGCGGTGCAGCTCAACGAGGCGGTGCGCGACGAGCATCAGCGCCTGCAGCGCGAGACCACGCGGCTGCAGAAGGCGCTGCGGCGCCAGCCGCGTGGTCGCTATGCGCTGGACAACGTCATCGGCGAGAGCGCGGCGATGCAGCAGGTCTTCGTCGAGGTCTACCAGGCGGCGCCGGCGCGCGCCACCGTGCTGCTGGGCGGCGAAAGCGGCACCGGCAAGGAAGCCATCGCGCGGGCCCTCCACTACCTGTCGCCGCGCAAGGATGCGGCCTTCATCAAGGTGAACTGCGCGGCGCTGACCGAATCGCTGCTGGAAAGCGAGCTCTTCGGGCACGAGAAAGGCGCCTTCACCGGCGCCATCGGCGAGCGCAAGGGCCGCTTCGAGCTGGCGCACGGTGGCACGCTGTTCGTCGACGAGATCGGCGACATCTCGCCGGCCTTCCAGGCCAAACTGCTGCGCGTGCTGCAGGAGCGCGAGTTCGAACGCGTCGGCGGCAGCAAGCCGGTGAAGGTGGACGTGCGGCTGATCTGCGCGACCAACCGCGACCTGGAGAAGATGGTGCAGCGCGGCGAGTACCGCGCCGACCTGTACTACCGCATCAACGTGGTCAGCATCTTCCTGCCGCCGCTGCGCGAGCGGCGTGCCGACATCCCACCGCTGGTGGCGCGCTTCATCGACCGCTACAACAAGGAAAACCGCCGCCAGCTGAAGGTCACGCCCGAGGCGATGAAGGTGCTGAGCAGCTGCTACTGGCCCGGCAACGTGCGCGAGTTGGAGAACTAGATCGAGCGTACCGCGACGATGGTGCAAGGCGACACCATTCGCGACGTGGCCTTCCCCTGCAAGCACAACCGCTGCCTGACGCAAACGCTGCATTTCCTGGACTAGGCCGATGCGGTGGCGGCGGCGCCGTCGATGCCGATCCACCCGGTGGTTCGCAACGGCTCGGGCGAAGCGGCGGACGACGACAGCATCACCCGCATCGGCCCGACGCGGCGGCTGACCCTGCCACCCGCAGGCAGCGCCGACGAGCCGCCGCCACAGGGCGAGAAGGAACGCCTGATCTGGGCCATGGAGCAATGCGGCTGAGTGCAGGCCAAGGCCGCACGGCTGCTGCGCGTGGCGCCGCGCCAGTTGGGCTACGCGCTGATCAAGAACCAGATCGAGGTGCGCAAGTTCTGAGTCCTGCGCGCAGGCACGCGGCCCGTTCCTGCCGTTCGTGCCGCGCTCAAGCCATGCAATCGGCTGCCGCGGGTTAGCTGCCCAGCGGATTGGGTGCCCGCCAGGCGCGCTCGAAAGGCAGCCGCCAGGCATGCGGGGCGATCAACTGGTGGATCGACTTCGGACCCCACGAGCCCGGCTCGTACAGCCGCACCGGTGGTGGCGATTCCAACAGGTGAGTGGACACCTGCCACAGTCGCTCGATGCCTTCGGCGGTGGTGAACAAGGTGCGGTCGCCGCGCATCGCGTCAAGGATCAGCCGCTCGTAGGCTTCCAGCACCTCGCCGAGCAGGCCGGTGTCGTGCATCGCGAACTGCAGGCTCAGCTTGTCCAGCCGCATGCCGGGGCCCGGGCGCTTGCCGTAGAACGACAGCGACATCTTCGACGCATCGGCCAGGTCGAAGGTCAGGTGGTCCGGGCCCTGCGCGCCGACGCCGGAGCCGGCCGGGAACATGCTCTTCGGCGGCTCGCGGAAGGCGATGGAGATGATGCGCTGGCCTTCGGCCAGGCGCTTGCCGGTGCGCAGGAAGAAGGGCACGCCGGCCCAGCGCCAGTTGTCGATGAAACACTTGAGCGCGATGAAGGTCTCGGTCTCGGATTCCGGATCCACGCCGTCCTCGCTGCGGTAGCCGACGTACTGGCCGCGCACCACATGCGCCGGGTCGATGGGCAGCATGCTGCGAAAGACCTTGTTCTTCTCCTCACCGATCGGCGCCGGATCCAGCGCGGTGGGCGGCTCCATCGCCATGAACGCGAGGATCTGGAACAGGTGCGTGACCACCATGTCGCGGTAGGCGCCGGTCTGCTCGTAGAAGCCCGAGCGCTTGCCCAGGCCCAGCGTCTCGGGCACGTCGATCTGGACGTGGTCGATGAAGTTGCGGTTCCAGATCGGTTCGAACAAGCCGTTGGCGAAGCGGAAGGCCAGGATGTTCTGCGCCGGTTCCTTGCCCAGGAAGTGGTCGATGCGGAAGATCTGCTCTTCGGCAAAGACCTCGTGCAGCCGGGTATTGAGCTCGTGCGAGCTCGCCAAGTCGGTGCCGAAGGGCTTTTCCATGACGATGCGCGCGTGCTTCACCAACCCGGCCTCGCCGAGCAGGCGCACCGCGGACAGTGCCGCGCTCGGTGGCACGCTCAGGTAATGCAGGCGGCGGCACTCGGTGCCCAGCGACAGCTCGGCCTTCTCGACCGCCGCCTTCAGCGCAGGCGCACCCGCGGCCAGGGGCACATAGTCCAGGCTGCTGGCAAAGGCCTGCCAGTCGCGGTCGGTCATCTTGCGGTTGAAGAACTCGTCGAGTGCGCTGCGCGCCGAAGCACGGAAGCCCTCGACATCGATCTCGTCGAGCGACACGCCGATGATGCGGCAGCCCGGAATGAAGCCGGCAGTCGACAGGTGGTACAGCCCCGGCAGCAGCTTGCGCCTGGCCAGGTCGCCGGTGGCGCCGAAGAGCACCACCACCTGAGGAAAGCGCGGCCCCACGCCAGGAGGAATCTTCGCCATGTGGTGCTCCTGTGATCGTCAAGACGGGTCGCGACACGCCGGCCCGGACTGCTGCGAAGGACTTAGCAAGTATCAGACCGGCACCTCGGCCAGGCCAGCGCGCGACGCGTTGATGGTCGGTGACCGTCGGTACGCCTGCGGTCGTCCTGCACCGGCCGGTGGCCGTGCGCCAGGTAGCGGGGATCGTCTGGCCGGCCTACCGCCGCGTCGGTTACCAGGCGCCGACGCGCTGGGACCCCGACGGCGACCGCATCCCGAACTGGCATGACCGCCTGTACAACCCGCGCTGGGATATCGATGGCGACGGCGTGCCGAACCGCCGCGATCGGCAAGACGACCGCTATCGCTGGAGCCGATAGGAGCCCTTCAGCGCCGGCGCAGGGTCGGCGCCTGCCAAAGGTCGACGCTTTGGCCGGGACGGCGCAGGACAAGCCGCATGCGCAGCGCCGTCTCCCGGTTGCGGTAGTAGCCGGGCAGCAGCCCGGCGTCGTCGAAGCCCATCGCGCGGTAAAAGGCGCGCGCAGCCGCATTGCCGGAGCGAAGTTCCAGGCTCAGTTCGGCGATGCCGGCGGCGCGTGCCGAAGCAAGAAGCCAGTGCAACAGGCTCCGCCCCACCCCCAGGCGCTGGCTGCGCGATTGCACGGCCAGCAACACCAGGTGAGCGCGCTCCTCGCCGAACTGCATCACTGCAAAGCCGCACAGCCCCTGGCGGTCGACGGCCACCAGCGGCAGCGTCTCGGGGTGGTCGATCAGGCGTGTGATCTTCGGTGGGTCGTAGGTCCAGCCCAGGCCGGTCTCGATCAGGTCGCGCGACATCTGCGCCATGGCCGGTGCATCCTGCGCCTGGGCAAGTCGTAGCTGGATCGCGACCGAAGCCATGCGACGCATTCTGCCCACATGCCGGCCCTCCGGGCCGCTGCGGCTACAGTCGGCTGACCCCATCTGCATGGAGCGCACTAGCGATGAACGGTGCCGAAAGCCTGGTTCGCACCCTGGTCGACAGCGGGGTCGACCTGTGCATCACCAACCCCGGAACCTCGGAAATGCACTTCGTGGCCGCCCTCGACAAGCTGCAGGGCATGCGCTGCGTGCTCGGCCTGTTCGAAGGCGTGGTCACCGGCGCGGCCGACGGCTACTACCGCATGGCCGAGCGCCCGGCGGCAACCCTGCTGCATCTGGGTCCGGGCCTGGCCAACGGCCTGGCCAACCTGCACAACGCCAAAAAGGCGCGCTCGGGCATCGTCAACATCGTCGGCGAACATGCGACGCACCACCTGGCGCATGACGCGCCGTTGACTTCCGACGTGGCCGCCGTGGCGCGGCCGATGTCCGACTGGGTGCACACCACGGTCAGCTCGCGCGACGTGGCCCGCGACGGCGCATGGGCCGTGCAGGTGGCGCGCACCCCGCCCGGACGCATCGCCACGCTGATCCTGCCGGCCGACACGGCCTGGAACGAGGCGGACGCCTGCGCCGTGGCGCCGGCAGCGGCAGTGCGCCCGTCGGTGGAGCCTGCCGCGGTGCGGGCTGCGGCCCTGGCGCTGCGCGAAGGCAAGCGTGCTGCCCTGATGCTCGGCGGCGCTGCCGTGCGTGAGCCGGCGCTGCACCTGGCGGGTCGCATTGCCGCGCGCACCGGGTGCGCGCTGCTCAGCGAATTCAACAGCGCGCGCCTGGAGCGTGGTGCGGGCCGGGTGGTGACGCAACGCATTCCCTATGTCGTTGACAGCGCGCTGGCCCTGCTGCAGGACTTCACGCACATCGTGCTGGTCGGCGCCAAGCCGCCAGTGGGCTTCTTTGCCTACCCGGGCAAACCGAGCCTCCTGGCGCCGCCGGACTGCCACTTCAGTACCTTGGCCACCGTCGAGGACGACATACTGGCCGGGCTTCAGGCCCTGGCCGACGAACTGGACGCCACGGCGCTGGTGCCGATCCACCTGGCGGCCCTGCAGCGACCGGCGCTGCCCACCGGTCCGGTCACGCTGGACGGCGTGGCCGCGGTGCTGGGCGCCTTGCTGCCCGAGCAGGCCATCGTCGTCGACGAAGCGGTGTCGTCGGGCCGCGGGCTGGGCGGCCCGACGCAAAGCGCCGCGCCGCACGACTGGCTCACCAGCATGGGCGGCTCGATCGGTTATGGCCTGCCCGTGGCCGTGGGGGCGGCGCTGGCCTGTCCCGGGCGCAAGGTCGTTGCGCTCGAAGGCGACGGCAGTGCGATGTACACGCTGCAGGCGCTGTGGACCATGGCCCGAGAATCGCTGGACGTGACCATCGTGGTCTTCGCCAACCGCGCCTACCAGATCCTGCGTGGCGAGTTTGCCAACGTCGGTGCCGGCGCGCCCGGGCAGCGTGCCACCGATATGCTGGCGCTCGACCGGCCCGTGCTCGATTGGTGCGCGCTGGCGCGTGGGCATGGCGTCGAAGCAGGCCAGGCGGACGACCTGCAGGCGTTTGCACGCCAACTGCAGCGCGGCCTGGCCAGCCAGGGTCCCTACCTCATCGAGTTGTTGCTCTGACGCCCGAGCTTCAGGGTTTGGCCGGCACACGGGCGCGGGCCAGGTAGACGGCACCGCCCAGCATCGACTGGCGCTCGGGTTCTCCCACCTTGCGGGCCAGTTGCTGCCAAGGCCGATGCAGGCCGTCCAGCGAGCTGACCGAATGCCGCGCAGCCGGCCAGACCAGCAGGTTCAGTGGCGCCGCCCAGGGGGGTGCCCACTTCAGGCCCGAGGCGACCAATGTGGCGCCGGGCTTGAGGTGACGTAATACCTGATCGAGCGCCGCATCGCTTTGCATCACGTCGTGGGTGAAGTGCAGCAATGCCGCATCGGCGCGCCCTTGGATGCGAGCCTCTTCGGCTGGCGCGGCCAGCAAAGTCACGTTTTGCCAACCCTGCCGCTGCACACGCTGCCGGGCCTTGCCAATCATCTGCGGGCTCTGTTCGATACCGACGATGTGACCTTCCGGGCCGACCGCGGCATGCAGTTGTTCGAAGCTCAAGCCGGTGCCGCAACCGACATCGAGCACAGTATCGCCAACACGGGCCCCGAGCCAGGCGATCGCACGGCGGCGCACTGGTTCGAACAGCGCCAGTTCCAGGTCGTAGAAGGCGGCGCGGCGCCGGTATTGCTCCAGCGCAGCGGCACGGTCGGGGCCGGGATGGCGGCTTCGGTGTGCGGGCATCTGACCGTCCTTTGGACCAGGCGAGGGTCTGCATTGTGATTGCCGCAACCGGCGGCCAGGGGGCCGGCCTGTGATGTGGCGAAGTTGTATCGCGCCCGAAACAGGCTTCCTCGACGTGTTTGTCGCAAATTCGAAACGAATCGAGTGCACTTCAGCGGCTGCCCGGGCGCTTGTCAACGGCCGGACCCCTGCCGCGTTATCATGTTGCGCCGTGACAACCTCAGCGCGCTTGAGGTGTGAAATTGCAGCGATCGTGCTGTCCAATCCCACTCCAGGCATCTGTGTAATCGCATGCCGATCAAACCCCAGGAGAACCTGACCATGAAGAAGACCCTTAGCTCGCTCACCGTGGCCGTGATTGCTGCCTTCGCTGCCCAAGGCGCGATGGCCCAAGCCGCTTCGTCGCCCACCCGCGCCGAAGTCAAGAAGGAGGCTGCTGCCGCCAACAAGGCAGCCGTTTCGAGCAACGTGCCGGCGGATGCCGCTGGCCAGCAGTCGCCCAAGGAAAAGGCTGCCACCTCGACCACCAGCCGCGACGACCGCAAGAAGTCCACCGCCGCCGCCAACAAGGCTGGCGATATTCCGGGCACCGGCGTCGGCAACGTGCCTGAAGGGGCCGCTGGTCAGCAATCGCCAAAGGAAAAGGCCGCCACGTCGACCACGACCCGTGCGGACCGCAAGGACGCCACTGCCGCGGCCAACAAGGCGGGCACCATTCCGCAGACCGAAGCGCAGATGCAAGCCCCGAAGAAGTAATTCAGCGGCTTGCCTGAACGGCGACGGGCCTTGCGGCCTGGCGCCGTTTTGCTTTTGGGGCGGCGCTTGAGGGGCGCTGAGGCAGCGGCTATGCTGCCACTCCATTCCCGGAGAGCCCGATCATGAAGACACGACTTGCCACCCTGGCCTGCGCATTGGCCGCCATGCTTGCAGCCCCGACGGGTTGGGCGCAGACCGCGTCACGCAACGAAGTCAAGAAGGACACTGCCGAAGCCAACAAGGCCGGGCAGATTCCCGGCACCGGTACCGGCCCCAATGCCAACACCACGCCGCCGATCAGTGCCAAGTCGGACGTGTCGCGTGCCGAAGTGAAGAAGGAGACCGCTGCCGCCAACAAGGCCGGAGAGATTCCGGGCACCGGCGTCGGTAACGTACCGCAACAAGCGGCGGGCCAGCAATCTCCGAAGGAGAAGGCGGCCACCTCCACCACCTCGCGAACAGAGCGAAAGAAGGTCACGGCCGAAGCCAACAAGGCCGGGACCATCCCGCAGACCGAAGCGCAGATGCAGACGCCAAAGAAGTAGCCTCAGCTGGCAGGGCGCGCCCGGCCGGGCCAGCGCAGCCCGCCCGTGGCCAGGCCGGTGCCGAGCAGGATCATTGCGCACAACGCCAGCATGTCGACGCTCACCGTCTCTCCGAGGAAGACACCGGCCCACAGCATGGCGAAGGCCGGCACCAGAAAGGTCACGGCAATGGCCCGGGCCGGACCGATGCGGGCGATCAGCCTGAAGTACAGCACGTAGGCGATGCCGGTGCAGAACAGGGCCAGCGCCAGCACGGGCAGCCAATGGATCGGCGCCGGGTGCCTGGCTGGCCAGGCCCACCAGGCCGGCAGCGCCAGAGCCAGTGCTGCCGACACCTGGCTGCCGGTGGCCACGGCCAGCGATTCCGCCTGTGCCAGGTAGCGACGGGCGAAGCAGGCCGAGAAGCCATACAGCACGGAAGCCGCCAGGCACAGGCCGATGGCCAAGCCGACGCCCGGCCCGGCAACCAGGCTGTTCGAACCTTGCACCAGCAGCACCACGCCGACGAAGCCGATGACCAGGCCAGCGATGCGTGACGCGCTGCTGGGCTCGCGCAACCAGGCCATTGCGATCACGGCACCGAACATGGGGCTGGTGGCGTTGAGGATCGATGACAGCCCGGCCGGGATGTACAGCGCCGCCAGGCTGAAAGCCAGGAAGGGCAAGGCCGAATTGCTGACGCCGACCAGCGCGATCGGCCGCCAATGCTGGCGCAAGCCGCCCAGCCCGGAGCGCGCGGCCAGCAGCGGCAACAGCAGCAATGCGGCACCGGTGACGCGCAGGGCCGCCAGGGGCAGCGGCCCGAAATGCGGCACGGCCACGCGCATGAACAGGAACGACGCACCCCACAGCGCGGCCAGCAGCACCAGGTCGGCACTGTCGCGCGGTTTCACCCCCGCTGTGCTCCGACCGGCAGCGCACCTTCGAGGCGAAGCAGCGCCTGCTTGCGCGGCAGGCCGCCGGCATAGCCAGTGAGCGAACCGTCGCCGCCGAGCACGCGGTGGCAGGGCACGATGATCGACAGTGGATTGCGGCCGATCGCCGCGCCGGCGGCCCGCACGGCCTGTGCCGCGCCCGCTGCGGCGGCAACGGCCGCGTAGGTACTGGTGCGCCCGGCCGGGATGTCGAGCAGCGTGCGCCACACCGCCAACTGGAAGGGCGTGCCGTGCGCATCGAGCCGCACCTTGAAACGGCCGCGCAGGGCGCCGCGCCAGTATCGGTCGAGCTCGTCGGCGACCTGCGCAATGAACGGCTGCTGCGCATCCACAGGGGCGTCGAGCGGCCCGGGATGGTGTGCCTGCGCGTCGAACCACAGGCCGGCCAGGCCCTTGGCGGTGGCGGCCACGTTGATGGGACCGATCGGGGTGTCAAGGCGCGCCTGCGCCACCAGGTTTTTCGGCTTCATGTCTTGTCCTCCAAGGTTTGCCACAGGCCCATGACGGCATAGGCCCGCCAGGGCCGCCAGGCCTCGGCCCGCGCCGTGGCCCGGGCCAGGTCGCGCGTGCCCAGCGCATTGAGCACGCCAATGTCACTGGCCGCAAAGGCGTCGGGCCAGGCCAGCACGCGCATGGCGATCAGCTGCACGGTCCATTCACCGATGCCGGGCAGCGCCCGCAGCGCTTGCAGAGTGGCTTCCAGTGGCGCGACGGGATGCAGTTCGATGCGCCCCTCGGCCACCGCACGGGCCAGCCCTTGCAGCGCTGCGACGCGCTGGCGCACGATGCCCAGCCGGCCGATTCGTTCCGCCGGGGCCTCGGCGATCTCCGTTGCGGTGGGGAACAGGCGGTCCAGGTCGGGAAAGGGTGTGTCGGTGGGTTGGCCCAGTTCGGCCACCAACCGGCGCGTCAAGGTGCGCGCCGCGGCCACTGTCACCTGCTGGCCGAGGATGATGCGCGTGGCCGACTCGAAGCCGTCCATCGCGCCCGGCACCCGCAGACCGGCCGGCGGCGGGCCAGGCAGCGTGGCCAGGCAAGGATCGATCCGCCCCGGATCGGCATTCAGGTCCAGCGCATGGCGCAGCCGCAGCATGAGGCTGCCCACCGCAGGCAACAGCGTCGGCGCCAATCCCAGCTGAAGCTCGTTGCGCTGCGGCACGAAGCGGCATTGCAGCCAGCCCTTCAGCCATTGCCCCTGGTGCAGCCAGCGCAGGGTGCGCCGCAACTCCAGGCCGTCGACCGCCTCGACACCGGGCAGCGCGCGCTGCGCCAGGAAACGCAGCACGCCGTCGATGTCGTAGGGCGGCCGGTAGGCAAGACGCAGTGGGGTCGGGTTGTCGGCCCTGAGCCTGGCATCGGGCGTGGCCTGCTTGCGCAGCGCGCTGGGATTCAGTCGATAGTGCTGGATGAATGCCGCATTGAAGCGTCGCAGGCTGGCATGCCCACTGGCCAGCGCCACCTGGGTCACCGGCATGTCGGTGTCGGAAAGCAGCTGCTTGGCCAGCAACAGGCGTTGTGTGCTCAGGTAGTCGATCGGCGTCACGCCATGCGCCTGCCGAAAGATGCGACGCAGGTGGCGGTCGGTGACCCCCAGCCGCGCGGCGATGTCGGGCATGTAGGGATCGTCGCCGCTGCGCGCTGCCTGCTCGATCAGCCGCGCCGCTTGCTGCGCCAGCACATGAGAGGAATCGGCCAGCGACAGACCCGGCGACAGCTCCGGGCGGCAGCGCAGGCAGGGGCGGAAGCCGTCTCGCTCGGCACTGGCGGCGTTGGCGAAGAACAGGCAGTTGCGGCGCAGCGGCGTTCGCACCCGGCAAATCGGCCGGCAGTAGATGCCTGTCGAGGTGACACCGACGAACAGCCGGCCGTCGAAACGGGCATCGTGCGTCTTCAGCGCCAGGTAGGCGGCATCGTCGTGCAGGGTCATGAGCGGATCATAGGGTGCACCGGCGCGCAGACTCGCCGTTTTCGGACTTGTGCCTCGGCCTCTTGTGTCACAGGGCGCTGCCTACAATCCGCCATCACCCCAGAAAGCAACGCGCCATGCAGGTCGACCCGTCCGTGTTCAAGGCCTACGACATTCGCGGCATCGTTGGCCGCGGCATCGACGAGGCCTTTGCCGAGCACCTGGGCCGTGCCTTTGGCTCCGAGGCGGTGGCCGCCGGCGAGCGCGCGGTGGCGGTGGGCCGCGACGGCCGGCTGTCAGGCCCGTCGCTGGCCGGGGCGCTGATTCGTGGCCTGGCCTCCACCGGACTGGATGTGGTCGACCTCGGCGCGGTGACCACGCCGATGCTGTACTACGTGGCTGCCACGCGCGAGGCGCATGGCTGCCGCAGCGGCATCCAGGTCACCGGCAGTCACAACCCGAAGGACTACAACGGCTTCAAGATGGTGCTGGCCGGGCGCGCGATCTACGGTGCCGACATCCAGGGGCTGCGCCGGCGCATCGAGGCCAAGGCCTATACGCAAGGCGTCGGACGCAGTGCAACGATGGACGTCGCCGCCGAGTACCGTTCGCGCATCGTCGGCGACATCCACCAGAAGCGTCGCATGAAGATCGTCGTCGATTGCGGCAACGGCATTCCCGGCGCCACCGCGCCGGGCATCCTGCGGGCACTGGGCAACGACGTCACCGAGCTCTATAGCGAGGTCGACGGCAACTTCCCGAACCACCACCCCGACCCGAGCAAGCCCGAGAACCTGGCCGACCTGATCCGCAGCGTGCAGCGCACGGGCGCCGAGCTTGGCCTGGCCTTCGACGGCGATGGCGACCGCCTGGGCGTGGTCACGCGCGACGGGCAGATCATCTACCCTGACCGGCAGTTGATGCTCTTTGCCACCGACGTGCTCGAGCGCCACCCGGGCGCATCGATCCTGTTCGACGTCAAGTGCTCGATGCACATGGGCCCGACCATCCGCCGTGCCGGCGGCGTGCCGCTGATGTGGATGACCGGCCACTCGTTGATGAAGGCCAAGCTCAAGGAGACCGGTGCGCCTCTGGCCGGCGAGATGAGCGGCCACATCTTCTTCAGCGAGCGCTGGTACGGCTTCGACGATGCCACCTACACCGCCGCTCGGCTGCTGGAGATCCTGTCGCGCACCAAGGATCCGAGTGCCGTGCTGAATGCACTGCCCACCAGCTTCAGCACGCCGGAACTCAACGTGCCCTGCGACGAAGGCGAGCACCATCGCGTGGTGCAGCGGCTGCGCGAACAGGCCAGCTTCGACGGCGCCACCGACCTGGTCACCATCGACGGGCTGCGCGCCGAGTACGTCGACGGCTTCGGCCTGGTGCGCGCGTCGAACACCACGCCGGTACTGGTGCTGCGCTTCGAAGGCGACAGCCCGCAGGCGCTGCAGCGCATCCAGACCCAGTTCATGGCGGCGCTGCGCGCGGTGAAGCCCGACGCGCAGATCGCCACGGCGGCGCATTGACGCGGCAGCACGAGCGCGTGCCGCGCCGATGAAGAGCTGGCTGGCGCGCGCAGGCTATTCGGCGCTGCTGCGCCTGCTGACGCCGGCCTACCTGTTGCGCCTGTGGTGGCGGGGCCGGCGCGAGCCGCTGTACCGGCATGCACTGAGCGAGCGCCTGGGCTGGGGCTACCGCGCCGCGGCGCCGGGCGCGCTGTGGCTGCATGCGGTGTCGCTGGGCGAAACCCGCGCCGTCGCCGCACTGGTCGACGCGCTGCGTTTGCAGCACCCGGGGCTGCGCCTGCTGCTGACCCATGGCACCGCCACCGGCCGCGAGGCCGGTTCGGCGCTGCTGCGCGACGGTGATTCCCAGTGCTGGCTGCCCTGGGACACGCCCGGCGCCGTGCGCCGCTTC
Source organism: uncultured Pseudomonadota bacterium (assembly GCA_963758955.1). Taxonomy (GTDB): domain Bacteria; phylum Pseudomonadota; class Gammaproteobacteria; order Burkholderiales; family Burkholderiaceae_C; genus Rubrivivax. The sequence continues at coordinate 509,102 of CAVWXO010000021.1, read as the reverse complement.
CTGCGCCACCACCGGCCGGCCGCCGGGGTGCTGATGGAAACCGAAGTCTGGCCGAACCTGCTGCACGCCGCTGCGGCCGAACGGGTGCCCATGGTGCTGGCCAATGCCCGACTCAGCGAGAAGAGCCAAGCCAAGGGCAAGCGCATCGCTGCGCTGGTGCGGCCTGTTGCGGTCACGCTGACGGCGGTGCTGGCGCAGACCGAGGCCGATGCGCGGCGCCTGCACAGCTTTGGCGCCCAACGGGTGCAGGTCTGCGGCAACCTGAAGTTCGATGTCAGCCCGGACCCGAAGTTGCTGGCGCGCGGATCGGCGTGGCGCCAGCAGCTGGCCCGGCCGGTGGTGCTGGCGGCGGTCACCCGCGAGGGCGAGGAGTTGCCGCTGCTGCAATGCTGGGCCGCGCTCGAAGCGCCTCGGCCGCTGCTGCTGCTGGTGCCGCGCCACCCTCAGCGCTTCGACGCGGTGGCCGACATGGCGGCAGAGTTCGGCTTCAAGCTGGCGCGCCGCAGTCAGTGGTCGGCAATGCCGCCTGACGAAGCCGTGCATGCCGACGTCTGGCTGGGCGACTCGATGGGCGAGATGCCGCTGTACTACGCCGCCGCCGACGTGGCCTTGCTCGGGGGCAGCTTTGGCCGCTTTGGCGGGCAGAACCTGATCGAGGCGGCGGCCTGCGGCTGCCCGCTGGTGATGGGGCCGCACACCTACAACTTCAGTGAGGCGGCCGAGTTGTCGCAGGCTGCCGGTGCCGCCATGCGCGTGGCCAGTATCGAGGAAGGCGTGGCCCGCGCCGTGGCACTGGTCCGCAACCCGGCGCGCAACGACTGGGTGCAGCGTGCGTTCGGCTTTGCCGCTGCCCACCGCGGTGCCGCCGAGCGCATGGCGCGCGAGGTGCTGGCGGCGGCCGGCTCGCGCCTGTCCTGAGGCCGCGGTTCTACTTCGACAGCAGGCTGTTCACTGCCAGCAGGTCGTTCGGCGTCAGCTGACCCGAGGCCTGGCGCAAGCGCAAGCTGTTGACCAGCACGTCGTAGCGCGACTTGAACAGGTCGCGCTGCGTCTGGAACAGCTGGGTCTGCGCATTGAGCACGTCGATGTTGACGCGCACGCCGACCTTGTAGCCCAGCTGCGTGGCTTCCAGCGACAGCCGGCTCGACGACTCCGCCGCTTCCAGCGCCTTGACCAGTGCTTCGCCGGACTGCACGCCCCAGTAGGCGACGCGCGTGTTCTGCGCCACGGTGCGGCGTGCGTTCTCGAACTCCTCGCGCGAGCGCTGCTCCAGCGACACGGTTTCCTTGATGCGGTTCTGCACCGAGCCGCCGGTGTACAGCGGCCAATTCAGCTCCACCCCGAGGGAGCCGGTGCGCGTCGTGCCGGGGATGATCTGGTTCGACGAGCCGCTGGCACGGTTCGCGCCGATCGTCGCCACCGCGTCGACCGTCGGCAGTTCACCGGCCTTGGCCTTGTCGATTTCGAGCCGCGCCACTTCGTAGGCAATGCGCGCACGCGTGACCTGCGGGTGCAAGGTGTCGGCCACCGTCACCCACTCTTCGACGTTCTTGGGCACGATGGTCGGCAGCACCACCGGCGTGATCAGGGGCAGCGGCTCGACGTCGCGGCGCCCGACCAGGTAGGCCAGGGCGATGCGCCGGTTGATCAGGTCGTTCTCGGCGGCGATCTCCTGCGCCGTGGCCAGGTCGGCGCGGGATTGCGCCTCGCGCGTGTCGGTGATGGTGGCCGTGCCGACCTCGAAATTGCGCTTTGCCGAGGCCAGCTGTTCCAGGATGGCGGTCTTGCTGGTCTTGGTCAGAGCGACCGTGTCCTTGGCTGCCAGCACGTCGAAGTAGGCTTGGGTCAGGCGGATGATCAGGTCCTGCTCGGCCGCCTCCAGCTCTGCCTTCGAGGCGATCAATGTCCGCTCGGCCTGCTCCATCGTCGCCTGGTTGGCCTTGTTGAACAGCGGGTAGCGACCGTTCAGCTCCGTTTGCAGTGCGTTGTTGCTGTCCAGCTCGGTCCTGGGCAGATCGATCTGCCGGGCCACGCCCCTTATGTTCCCCGTCAGCGTGGGCAGCCCCAGCGACTTGGCCTGCGCTGCGCGGTACTCGGCCGCGTCGGCCTGGGCCCGCGCCGCCAGGTAGGTGGCGTCGTAGGCACGTGCCGCCTCGTACAGCGTGGTCAGGCCTTGCGCACGCACCACGCCGCTCAGGCTCAGCGCCAGCAGCAGCGGACTCAGCAGCAGGCGGGCCGTAGGCACCAGAGTGCGCTTGCGTGTCATGTGTTTCAACCTTTTGCGATGGAACGGGCCATGGATCGTTGTGACGCTGCGTCCACGCCCAGCTCGCGCAATGTGCCCCGCAGTCCCAGGAACGGCTGGAGCGCGTGCGCCACGTGGCGCGACGAAGTGTGCGGCATCTAAAAGCTGAAGCGGTCGGCTTCCGGGAAGCCGCGCAGCCGAGGCGCCACCGTGTCGAACAAGTCGGTCTGCGCCCACGATGCGCTGTCGGAGCGTGTGTACAGGCGCGCGCGCATCACCGGCTCTTCGCCGACGATGGCCAGCAGCCGGCCGCCGATCTTCAGTTGCTCGAGCAGCTGTTGCGGCACCGCGGCGACCGAGCCGGAGAGCACGATGGCATCGAAGGGCGCCTCGCCGCTCAGGCCCTTGCAACCGTCCGTGCAGCGCACCGATACGTTCATCACCGCCGCGCCGCGCAGGTTGTCCTGCGCCATGCGCGCCAGCGTCTCGGAGATCTCGAGCGAGATCACCTGGCGCGCCCGGTGCGCCATCAGCGCGGCCATGAAGCCGGAACCGGCACCGACCTCGAGCACACTTTCATGGCGCTGCAGCTGCAGTTCCTGCAGCAGCCGCGCCTCGATCTTCGGGGCCAGCATGCACTGGCCGTCGGGCAGCGGGATCTCCGTGTCCACGAAGGCCAGCGAGCGGAACGTGGCCGGCACGAAGTCCTCGCGCTTGACCACGGCCAGCAGCGACAGCACGCCAGGGTCGAGCACCTCCCACGGCCGGATCTGCTGTTCGATCATGTTGAAGCGGGCTTGTTCGATGTTCATGCGTACATCCAGTGGTCGTGATCGGGAACGAGGCAAATTCTAGGTCGAGGTGCTGCGCTGCAACACTGCAGCCTTGGCAGACCAGCGGCGCCGTGCCCACAGCGCGAGGTCATCCAGGTAGCAGTAGATCACCGGCACCACCACCAAGGTCAGCAAGGACGAGGTGATGACGCCGCCGATCACCGCCTGGCCCATCGGCGCGCGTTGTTCGGAACCCTCGCTTAGCGCCAGAGCCAGCGGCAGCATGCCGAAGATCATGGCCAACGTGGTCATCAGGATCGGCCGCAGCCGCACATGCGCCGCCTGCAGCAGCGCCTGCGTGCGCTCCATGCCCTGCTGCTGCGCGCGGATGGCAAAGTCGATCAGCAGGATGGCGTTCTTGGTCACCAGGCCCATCAGCATGACGATGCCGATGATCGAGAACATGTTCAGCGTCGAGCGGAAGGTCAGCAGCGCCAGCACCACGCCGATCAGCGTCAGCGGCAACGAGCTCATCAGCGCCAGCGGTTGCAGGAAGCTGCGGAACTGGCTGGCCAGGATCATGTAGATGAAGATCACGCCCAGGCCGAGGGCCGACACCGCGTAGGCAAAGCTCTCCTGCATGTCCTTGGTGGAGCCGCCGAAGCGGTAGCTGTAGCCCGGCGGAAAGGCAGTGCTGTCGAGGAGCGTGCGGATGTCGGCCGCCACCTGGCCAGCGGCGCGGCCGGACACGTTGGCGGTGATCTCCACCTCGCGGTTCATGTCGCGGCGGTTGATCTGGTTGGCGCCGCTGGTGGGCACCACCTCGGCCACCTGGGACAGCCGCACGATGCGCGGCGAACCGTCGGCATTGCTGCCGATGTTCAGTCCCAGGCGCTCGATGTCGGCGGCGAGCACGCGCGATTCCGGCGTCAGCCGCACCTTCACGTCGTAGTTCTGGTCGTCGTCGGCGCGCCAGTTGCCCAGCGTCTGGCCGGCCACCAGCGCGCGCAGCGCGCTGGTGATGGCGCCGACGCTCAGCCCCAAGTCCGAGGCGGCGTCGCGCTTGACACGGATGGCCAGTTCGGGCTTGTTCGGCTTGGAGCTGCTGTCCAGGTCCACCAGCCCCGGAACGGCGGCCAGCCGTGGCATCAGCTGCGCCGTCAGTCGCTCCAGTTCGCGCAGGTCCGGGCCCTGCAGCGACAGCTGGATTGGCTTGCCCGAACCCACCGAGTCGAGCAGGCCGACCTGCGTGACGGTGATGCCGGGAATCGTCGCCAGCCGCTCGCGCAATGGCACCGACATCTGGTCGACGTTGAGCCTGCGTTGATTGCGGTCTACAAGCCGCACGAAGATCTGCACCTGGTTCCTGCCCAGCACCTGGCCAGTGTTGAGGGTGGCCACGGTGTAACGCACCTCGGGGGCTTCGCGAATGATGCGCTCGACCTGCCGTGTCTTGGCCTCGGTGACCTCGAGCGACGAACCCACCGGCGTATTGAAGTTGATGAAGGTCTCGGAGTAGTCGGCCTTGGGCACGAACTCGGTGCCGATCAGTGGCAGCAGCGCGAAGCTGGCGACGAAGGTGGCGCCAGCCAGGCCCAGCGTGGCCAGCTTGTGGCGCAGCGACCAGTCCAGGATGGCGGTGTAGCCACGGCCGAGCCAGTGAGCGAAATCATCCACCGCGCCAGTGACGCGGCCGATCGTGCGGTCGTACCCGCTGCGGCGCGGGTTGGGTGTGCCCTCGGCATGAATGGCCGGGTCGTGCCACACGCTGGACAGCATCGGGTCGAGCGTGAAGCTGACGAACATGCTGATCAGCACCGCGGCGACGATGGTGATGCCAAACTCGTGGAAGAACTTGCCGACGATGCCGCCCATGAAGCCGATCGGCAGGAACACCGCGACGATCGACAGCGTGGTGGCCAGCACCGCCAGGCCGATCTCCTGCGTGCCGTCCAGTGCCGCGTCATGCGCGCTCTTGCCCATCTGCACATGGCGCACGATGTTCTCGCGCACGACGATGGCGTCGTCGATCAGCAATCCCACGCACAGGCTCAGCGCCATCAGCGTGACCATGTTGATCGAGAAGCCGAACATGTACATGAACAGGAAGGTGCCGATCAGCGCGATCGGCAATGCCAGCCCGGTGATAACGGTGGAGCGCCAGGAGTTCAAGAACAGGAAGACGATGCCGATGGTCAGCAGTGCGCCTTCGAGCAGCGTGCGCCGCACGTTGTTCACCGACACGCGGATCGGTCGGGAGTTGTCGCGCACCACGTCCAGTGCCATGCCCTTGGGCAGCTGTGGGCGCAACTGTGCCAGTACCGCGCTCAGGCCGTCGACCACGTCGATGGTGTTCTCGCCCTGCGACTTGCGCACGTCCAGCACCAGCGTGCGCTCGCCGTTGAACAGGGCCAGGTTCTCCAGCTCCTCGGGCCCGTCGACCACGTCGGCCAGCTGGCCCAGGCGCACCGGCGCGCCGTTCTTGCGCGCGACGATGATCTGCGCAAAGTCCTCCGGCCGCTTGATGCGCGCGTCGATCTTCAGCACCTTCTCGGTGTCGGTGGTGCGCAGCGTGCCGGCGGGCAGCTCCTGGTTCTCGGCACGCACGGCGGCCAGCACCTGCTCGACGCTGATGCCCATTGCGTCCATCGCCGTCGGGCGCAGGTAGATGTTGATCTCGCGCTTGCGCCCGCCCACCAGCGTCACCGAGCCGACGCCGCGCACGTTTTCCAGGCGCTTGCGCACCACCTGGTCGGCAAAGGTGGTCAGCTTCTGCTGGCTTCGCGAACCATCGGGCGAAGTCAGGGACAGCGTGAAGATGGGCCGGCTGGCCGGGTCGAAGCGCGAGACGCGCGCCTCCTTGACCTCCTCGCGAAGCAGCGGGCGGATGGCGGCCACCTTCTCGCGCACGTCGTCGGCGGCCTTGCGCCCGTCCATGTCCAGGTTGAACTGCACGATCACCACCGAGCTACCCTCGTAGGAGCGCGAGAACAGCTGGTTCACGCCAGCGATGGTGTTGACGGCTTCCTCGACCTTGCGCGTCACCTCCTGCTCGACGATCTCCGGCGACGCGCCGGGGTAGTCGATCTGCACCACCACGGTCGGGAAGTCGATGTCCGGGAACTGGTCGACTTTCAGCCGCTGGTAGGAGAAGAGCCCGAGCACGACGAAGGCCAGCATGACCATCACGGCCATCACCGGGTTGCCGATCGCGACGCGGGTGAACCACATGGTCGTGGCGCGGCGTCAGCGCGCTGCGCTGGCCGCAGAGGCTGCGTGCGGCGCATCGGCCGGTGCTGCCACCGGCCTGGTGTCGCTGATGCGCACCGTGGCACCGTCGCGCACCGCGCCGAGGCTGCCCGCCAGCACGCGGTCGCCGTCGGCCAGGCCTTGCAGCACCTCGACCGCTTCGTCGCCGCTGGATTGGCCGCGCTGCCCCAGGCTCAGAGTGCGCTGTACTACCTGCATGCCCTCCAGCCGCAGCGCATACGGCTGGGCCTGGTCGGTGCGCAGCGCGCTCAACGGCAGCAGCAGGGCCTGGCGGCGTTCCAGTTCGATGCTGCCGCGGGCGAACAGGCCCTGGCGCAGGGCAGGGTTGGCGGCCAGTTCCAGGTAGGCCAGCACGCTGCGCGAGCCGGCCTGTGCGCTGGGGTTGATGCGCACCACGCGTGCGGCCACAGGCCCGTCGATGCCGTCGACTTTCAGCTGCGCCGTCGCGCCGACGCGCAGCAGCCCGGCGCTTTCCGGCGGCACGCTGGCCTGCAGCTCCAGCCGCGACAGGTCGACGATCTCCAGCAGCCTGGCGTCCACCGGCACGCGCTCGCCCGGCTGCACCAGGCGCTGTGCGATCTGCCCTGAAATCGGTGCGGCGACCGTGGCATCGGCACGGGCCTTGCGCGCCAGCTCCACACCGGCGATGGCGGCCTGCAACGTGGCGTGCGCGCCGGCTTCGGTGGACACGGCATTTTCCAGCGCGGTGGCCGAGATGAAGCCCTGCGTCACGAGCGAGCGGCTGTTCAGCAGTGCGCGCTGCGCAATCTCCAGCTGCGATCGGGCTGCCTGCGCCTGCTGTTCGGCCTGGCGCAGTCGCCAGTCGAACTCGGTGGTGTCCAGCTGCACCAGCACCTGGCCGACGCGCACACTGTCGCCTTCGCGCACCGCCACCGACTTGATTTCGGCCGCGACGCGGGCCTTGACGAAAGCGCTGTTCACCGCCACCAGGCTTCCTGACACGTCCAGGGTGCGCGCCAGCTCGGCGCGGCGCACCGGAAGCAGGTCGCTGTCGGCCAGCTCCAGCACGGCGGCCACCTTCGGCGCCGCCAACGCCTGCACCTGCTGAGCCTTGCGCTCGCTCAGCACCCGGCCGACGCCCGCCGCCACTGCGGCCAGCAGCAGCACCGCCAGCGTCACCTTGTGCCAGCGCTTCACGTCGGCACGCACCTGGCCTTGGCAACGCCGGCCGGCCGGGGCTGCGGCGCGCGCTGCAGGCCATGCAGCATCAGGTCCACCTGGGTGTCGATCAACAGGGTCGGGTTCATGTCGGGGCCCAGCACCGGGCAGGCGCCGATGGAATGCTTGTGCAGCGCCTGGAACATCATCGGCGCGATCAGCGTGTGCGTGGCTTCGTCCACCGGCACCGCGCGGAATTCGCCGCGCTCGATGCCGCGCTTCAGCGTGCCGGAAATCAGGCGGTGCGCAGGCAGCACCACCTCGTCCGTATAGAACTGCGCCAGCTCGGGAAAGTTGCGCACCTCGGCGACGATGATCTTGAAGATGCCGCCGGCATGCGAATCGCCCACACGCTGCCACCAGGTGTGCAACAACAGTCGCAGCAGCTGCGCGCTGGGGCCGTCGAACTGGTCGGCGATCTGCTGCCCTTCGGCGATCAGCGCCGAGATGTTGGTGCGCACCACCGCCTTGAAAAGTTCTTCCTTGCTGGGAAAGTACAGGTACAGCGTGCCCTTGGACACGCCGGCCCGGGTGGCGACCTCTTCGCTGCGCGTGGCGGCAAAGCCCTTTTCGACGAACAGTTCCAGCGCCGCGTTCAGCAACTCCTGCGGGCGGGCCTGCTTGCGACGCTGCCGCACAGGGGAGGGGGAAAGGGTCGGCATCACTAAATGACTCGTGGGTCAGTAGTGTACCCGTTGGCCGCAGGCAGGGTCAATTTCGCCCGGGCGGTAAAGAATCGCAAAGCGCAAGGCCGTGCGCCGGGCTGCACGGGGCCGCATCCCTAGAATCCGCGCCATGAAAACATCGCGTTGGGTCGGAGCCGTGTTGCTGCTGGCCCTCATCGGCGCAGGCGTCTGGTGGTTTTTCCTCCGTGCGGGTGAAGCGCCGATGAGCTTTCGCACCGGCAAGATCGAGCGCGGTTCGCTGCAGGCTGCGGTTTCCGCCACCGGCACGGTGACGCCGGTGCGTCAGGTGCAGATCAGCTCGCAGGTGTCGGGCCAGATCAAGGACCTGCTGGTCGACTTCAACAGCGAGGTCAAGCAGGGCCAGCTGATTGCCCAGCTCGACCCCGAGACCTTCCAGTACCGGGTGCGTCAGTCCACCGCCGATGTCGAGGCCGCCCGGGCTTCGGTGCTGACGGCGCAGGCCAACGTGCAGAGCGCGCTGGCCCAGGTGACGCGGGCGCAGGGCGATCTGGGCGAGGCGCAGCGCGACGAGAAGCGCAAGCTCGACCTGGTGGCGCAGAACTTCATCTCCTCGGCCGAACTGGACACGGCCAAGGCGCGCACCGCCTCGCTGGCCGAGTCGCTGAAGGTCGCTCAGGCGCAGGTCGACGTGGCACGAGCCCAGGCACAGAACGCCCAGGCCATCGTCCGGCAGCGAGACGCCCAGCTGCAGCAGGCCCGCGTCGACCTGGAGCGTACGCAGATCCGCTCGCCGGTGGACGGCATCATCATCAAGCGCAGCGTCGAGATCGGTCAGACCGTGGCCGCCAGCCTGCAGGCGCCGGAGCTGTTCGTCATTGCGCGCAACCTGTCGGACATGCAGGTCGAGGCGGCCATCGACGAGGCCGACATCTCGCGCGTGCGCGACGGCCAGAAGGTCAGCTTCAGCATCGACGCCTTCCCCGGACGCCTGTTCGACGGCAGCGTGCGCCAGGTGCGCAAGGCCGCGGTGTCGGCGCAGAACGTGGTGTCCTACACCGTGGTGGTGGGCTTCGCCAACCCCGGCTCGCTGATGCTGCCGGGCATGACGGCCAACGTGCGCATCATCACCGACACGCGCGAGAACGTGCTCAAGGTGCCGAACGCCGCGCTGCGCGTGCGCATCGCCGGTGTCGAGCCCGAAGCCTCCGCCTCGGCGCCGGCGGCGCCGAGCAACGGTGCCTCGGCGGTGCGCACCGGCAACTTCAACCTGTGGCCGCAGGCCCTGGCGCAGGGTACGCCGGGCCGGCCCAGCGCCTTGCGCGAACGCCTGGTTGACGGACTGCAACTCGATGCCGCACAGCAGGCCCGGCTCGACGCCGTGCTGGACGAGATGCGGCCCGACTTCATGGCCCTGAGCGGCTTTCCGGAGGAGCAGCGCGGCGCCGCGCGCGAGCAGCTGATGGCCCAGCTGCGCGGCCTGATCAATGCCTTCCTGACGCCGGCGCAGCGCGAGGCCTATGTCCAGCTGCAGGCGCAGGCCGCCGCGGCGCGGGCGTCCGAACCCGCTGCCGCGCTGCCCGCACCAACGGCCGCGCGCGCCGCCGCCCCGGCGCGCGAGCCGGCCAAGGCCGCCACGCCGGCCACCGCGGCCGCGCCGCCCGAGGTGCCGGCCAGCGGGCCGCTCAGCGACTTTCGCAAGCGGCTGATCGACGAGCTGGGCCTGACGGCGGAGCAGACCGCCCAGGTGGATGCGGTCATTGCCGCGCAGCGGCCGCGCTTTGCCGAACTGCGCAACCTGGCCGAGAACCAGCGCGGCAAGGCGCGCGACCGCATCCTGGCCGACATGCGCGCGCTGATCGGCCAGCAGCTCACGCCCGAGCAGCAGCCCAAGTACCAGAAGCTGCTGGTCGAGCTGGCCGGTCGCCAGACCACGCGCGGGCGCATCTACCTGCTGGCCGAAAATGGCAAGCCGCGCGCCTACAACGTGCGCCTGGGCATCAGCGATGGGGTGATGACCGAGCTGCTCGTGGCGCCCAACTCGGCCGATGCCGGCGTGCTGGTCGAGGGCGCCAGCGTGATCATCGCGGTGGTGCAGCCTGCGGGCAGCCCGGGGGCCGCGCCACGGCCGGCGACCCCGGCACCGCCCGGCCCGCGCCTGTTCTGAACACGCCGCCGCCATGGCGCTGATCGAAGCCCGCTCGCTGCTCAAGACCTACCGCATGGGCGACCAGGTGGTGCAGGCGCTGAACGACGTGTCGCTGGACATCGAGGAGGGCGAGTTCGTCGCCATCATGGGGGCGTCCGGGTCGGGCAAGAGCACACTGATGAACATCCTGGGCTGCCTGGACCGGCCGAGTGCCGGCACCCTGCATCTGGCCGGCGAGGAGGTGGAGGGCCTGGACGGCGACGCGCTGGCGTCGATCCGCAACCGGCGCATCGGCTTCGTGTTCCAGCAGTTCAACCTGCTGCCGCGCACCAGCGCGCTGGACAACGTCGAGCTGCCGATGGTCTATGCCGGCATCAAGCCGGCCGAGCGGCGCACGCGCGCGTTGGCCGCGCTGCAGCGCGTCGGCCTGGGTGAGCGCGCGATGCACACACCCGCCGAGCTGTCCGGCGGCCAGCAGCAGCGCGTGGCCATTGCGCGAGCGCTGGTCAACCAGCCCTCGCTGATCCTCGCCGACGAGCCCACCGGCGCGCTGGACACGCAGACCTCCGAGGACATCATGCGGCTGCTGGCCGAGCTGAACGCGCAGGGCATGACCATCGTCATGGTCACGCACGAGGCCGACATCGCGGCGTGGGCGCGGCGGCGCATCGTCTTCCGCGATGGCCGCATCGTCGAGGACCGCCCGCAGCCGCCGCACGTGGTTGCCGTGGCCGAGTCGGCATGAACCTGCTGACCGCATGTGTATCGGCGCTGCGCGCGCTGGGCACCAACTGGCTGCGCAGTGTGCTGACGATGCTGGGCATCATCATCGGCGTGGCCGCGGTGATCACGATGATCGCCATCGGCGGCGGCGCACAGGCGCGCGTGGAAGAGCAGATGAAGAGCCTGGGCACCAACATCATGCTGGTGCTGCCCGGCGCGCAGACCACCGGCGGCGTGCGCCTGGGCGCGCAGACGGGCCAGACGCTGACCGAGGAGGATGCGCGCGCCATTGCCGCCGAGGTACCCGAGGTGCAGGCCGCTGCGCCCAGCCTGCGCACTGGCGCGCAGGTGGTAGCCGCCAATGCCAACTGGAGCACCTCGGTGATGGGCACCACGCCCGATTACCTGGAGGTTCGCGACTGGCCGCTGGCGGCCGGGCGCAGCTTCGACGCGGCCGAGATGGCCGGCTCGGGCAAGGTGGTCGTCATCGGCCAGACGGTGGCGCAGCAGCTGTTCGGCGATGCCGACCCTATCGACCAGGTGATCCGCGTGCGCAAGGCGCCGCTGCAGGTGATTGGCGTGCTCGAACGCAAAGGCCAGAACTCGATGGGCCAGGACCAGGACGACGTCATCGTCGTGCCGCTGTCCACCTTCCGCAACCGCGTGCAGGGCATGAGCGCCGGGCGCATCAAGCGCGTCGGCGCCATCAGCGTGAAGATCCGCGAAGGGCAGAACATGACGGAGGCCGGCGAGAAGATGCGCGAGCTGCTGCGCCAGCGCCACCGGCTTCAAAGCGGCGCCGACGACGACTTCAGCATCCGCAACCTGACCGAGATGCTTCAGGCGCAGGAGGAGTCGAGCCGCGTGATGGCGCTGCTGCTGGCAGCGGTGGCCGGCGTCAGCCTGGTGGTGGGTGGCATCGGCATCATGAACATCATGCTGGTCAGCGTCACCGAGCGCACCCGCGAGATCGGCCTGCGCATGGCGGTGGGCGCGCGCTCGCGCGACATCCTCGGCCAGTTCCTGATCGAGGCGGTGACGATGAGCCTGGTCGGCGGCGCCATCGGCATCGTGCTCGGCATGGCGGCCACCTGGGCCATCGGCAGCTTTGCAGGCTGGCAGGTGCTGCTGTCGGCCGAATCGATCCTGCTGGCGGTGGGCTTCTCGGGCGCCGTGGGCGTGTTCTTCGGCTTCTACCCGGCGCGCCGTGCCGCCGCGTTGCTGCCAATCCAGGCGCTGCGCCATGAATAGCGCGCTGCGCTGGCTGGCGCTGGCTGGCTGCCTGTGGCTGGCCGCCTGCGCCGGCGTGCCGCGCAGCATCACGCTGGGCGAGGCCGAATTGCAGGCCCAGCTGGACAAGCGCTTTCCCATGCAGCGCAGCCTGCTCGACACCTTCGAACTGCAGTTGTCCGACCCGAAGCTGCGTGTCGATGCCCCGGCGCGGCGCCTGGCCACGGAGCTGACGCTGCGCGGCAGCGACCGGCGCAGCGGCCGCAGCCTGCAGGGCCGCCTGGCGCTGGACTATGCGCTGCGTTTCGAGCCCGCCGACGCCAGCATCCGGCTGGTGCAGCCGCGCATCGAAAGCCTGCAGTTCGAGCCCGAGCCGGGGCAGTCGGTGCGCCGCAGCGATATGGCACAACGCATGGGCATGGCCCTGGCCGAGAGGCTGCTTGACGACCTGGTGCTTTACCGCGTGCCGGCCGAGCGGCTGGACAGGCTCAGGGCGGCCGGCTTCCGGCCCGGCAGGCTGCAGGTCACGCCGGCCGGTGTGGAAATCACGATCGAGCCGTTGGCCGCGCCAGGGGTCAGCCCGGCGTCGCCTTAGCGACTTATCATCCGGCGCTTTGAGCGGGCGGCCCGGGCCGCGGGAGAGTAAAGCGTCTTGGACATCCTGCTGCTGGGCAAGGCCGCGATCATGGGTGTGGTCGAGGGACTCACCGAGTTTCTTCCCATATCGTCCACCGGCCACCTGATCCTGGCAGCGTCGCTGCTCGACTTCAGCGGCGAAAAGGCCAAGGTCTTCGACATCGCCATCCAGACCGGCGCGATCTTCGCCGTCATCCTGGTGTACTGGCAGCGGCTGCGCGACACCGCGGCGGGCCTGGGCTCCGACCCGCGTGCGCGCCGCTTCACACTCAATGTGCTGATCGCCTTCGTGCCTGCGGTGCTGCTCGGGCTGCTGTTCGGCAAGGCCATCAAGCAGCACCTGTTCAACCCTACGGTGGTGGCCAGTGCCTTCATCGTCGGCGGGTTCATCATCCTGTGGGCCGAGCGCCGCCCGGCCAGCGCGGTGCGCATCCAGCAGGTGGACGACATGACGCCCTGGGACGCGCTCAAGGTCGGCCTGGTGCAGTGCCTGGCCATGGTGCCGGGCACCAGCCGCTCGGGCGCCACCATCATCGGCGGCATGCTGCTGGGCCTGAGCCGCAAGGCCGCCACCGACTTCAGCTTCTTCCTGGCCATCCCCACGCTGATCGGTGCCGGCGCCTACAGCCTGCTGAAGGAGCGCGCGCTGCTCAGTGCCACCGACGTGCCGCTGTTCGGGGTCGGGCTGCTGTTCTCCTTCGTCAGCGCCTGGATCTGCGTGCGCTGGTTGCTGCGCTACATTGCCACCCACGACTTCGTGCCCTTTGCCTGGTACCGCATCGTCTTCGGCGCGCTGGTGCTGATCACCGCATGGACTGGCTGGGTCGACTGGAGCGCCTGAGCAGGAGCACAGTGCCATGCTGCAACTGGTGATCGGCAACAAGAACTACTCGTCCTGGTCGATGCGGCCGTGGGTGCTGATGCGCCATTTCGGCCTGGAGTTCGACGAGATCAAGTTGCGCTTCGATTTCGCCGAGGGTTCGGCCTTCTATCGCGAGCTGGCGCGCCACACGCCGGCCGGCCGCGTGCCCGTGCTGCTGGAGGACGGCTTCGCGGTCTGGGACACGCTGGCCATCACCGAGCGCGTGGCCGAGTTGCTGCCCGGCCAGGCGGTGTGGCCGCGCGAGGCCCGCGCTCGTGCCCGCGCGCGCAGCCTGTGCGCCGAGATGCACGCCGGCTTCGGTGCGCTGCGCCAGCACTGCCCGATGAACATCGAGGCCAGCCTGCCCGAGGTCGGCGCGCGTGTGCTGGCCGAGCACGCGGCGGTGCGGAACGACCTGCAACGCATCGCCGGCATGTGGGGCGAGGCCCTGCGTGACAGCGGCGGGCCCTTCCTGTTTGGCGACTTCGGCGCGGCCGATGCCTACTTTGCGCCGGTGGTGGCGCGTTTGCGCTGCTATGCGCTGCCGCTGCCGGGCACGCTGCAGGCCTATGCCGAGCGCGTCTGGGCTTCGCCCGGCGTGGCCGCCTGGGTGGCCGACGCGCTGGCCGAGCGCGACTTCCTGGACTTCGAGGAGCCTTACCGCAAGTCGGCGGCTTGAACGAGCGCGATCAGCGGCGCCTGAACAGCAAGTCCCACACGCCATGCCCGAGCTTCAGGCCGCGGGCTTCGAACTTGGTCTGCGGCCGCCAGTCCGGCCGCGTCGCGTAGCCTTCCACGCTGTTGACCAACGCAGGTTCCGCACTCAGCACCTCGAGCATCTGCTCGGCATAGGGCTGCCAGTCGGTGGCGCAGTGCAGGTAGCCGCCGGCAATCAGCCGCGTCGCCAGCTGGCGCACCCACTGTGGCTGGATCAGCCGACGCTTGTGGTGGCGTTTCTTGTGCCAGGGGTCGGGAAAGTAGATGTGCACGCCGGCCAGCGAGTCCGGCGGGATCATGTGCTCCAGCACCTCCACCGCGTCGTGCTGTATCAACCGCAGGTTCGTCAGCCCCGTCTCGCCGATGCGCTTGAGCAGCGCGCCGACGCCCGGTGCGTGCACCTCGATGCCGATGAAGTGGGTGCCGGGCAGCGCTGCGGCAATCTGCGCCGTGGCATCGCCCATTCCGAAGCCGATTTCCAGCACCGTGGGCGCGTCGCGGCCGAAGAGGGCTGCAAAGTCCAGCGGCTGCGCCTGGAACGGCAGCAGGAAGCGCGGGCCCAGGTTGTCCAGCGCGCGCTGCTGGCCCGGCCCCATGCGGCCGGCGCGCAACACGAAGCTGCGGATCGGCCGATGAAGCATCTCAGTTCCGCGGTGCGGCCGTGCCCGGGAAACCGGCTGGCAGGTCGAAGGAACCCTTGGATTCGAAGCGCGCGCCGCCGAAGCTGCCGTCCGACAGCTTGCCGCGGGCGACGAACTCGATCTTCGGGTTGTCGCCGCTGGCCAGGCTGATGACCTGGCGCGCCACCGCATAGGCCGACACCGTCACCGGCACCGTCAGGACCGTCTCGCCGAAGCGCGGTACGGCGCCGCTGACGTCGCTGACGCCGCTGGCGAAGTCCATGCCGCGCAGTTCCAGCGTGACCGACACGCCGTTGAAGCTGACCGGTGCGTCGTTCGGGTTCTGCACCCGAAGCTTGACCGCCATGCGCACCTCCATGCCCTGGCCGGGGAGCGACTCCACGCCGGCCAGCGTGACACGCAATGCCTCCGCCCCGCCGAGCGAGGCACAACCCGCCAGCAACAGCAGACACGATAGCCAGAGCAGCAGCAACTTGCGCATGATTTGAACGGGCCAGAAGCGGGAAGGGCGCGAGTGTAGCCCGCCGCACATCCGCTAAACTTGGCGTCGCGCGGGTGTAGTTCAATGGCAGAACGGCAGCTTCCCAAGCTTTAGACAGGGGTTCGATTCCCCTCACCCGCTCCAGACATGCAACGCCCACCAATGACCCCGCCGCTGCATGTACTCTGGGTCGGCGCCCCGCCGCCAGACCTGTCCTCATCGGACTACGGCCCCTTCGATGTACACGCCTGCGCCTCGCTCGACGAGGCCGCGCAGGCGCTGCGCGAGACTGCGCACGATGCGCTGCTGCTGTGGCTGGCACCGGGCCGGGTGCGGGATCTGTCCGACTGGCCGGCGCTGTCGCACGCCGTGCTGGATGCCGCGGTGCTGGTGGTGGCGCCTGACCTGAGCCCCGGCCTGGCGCTGCAACTGGCGCAGCGTGGCGTGCAGGACCTGCTGCCCGCGTCAACGGCCGACGCCACTACCCTGGCCCGTGTGCTGCGCCTGGCGGTCGAGCGCAAGCGGCTGGAGCGCAGCGCGCGCAAGGCCTATGCCACCGATCTGTCCACCGGCTTGCCCAATCATGCGCAGCTGCTGGAGCACATGACGCACCTGCTGGCGCTGCGCGAGCGCGAGCCGGCCCCTATGGCGCTGCTGGTGCTGCGCATCGAGGGCCTGTCCACCACCGAGCGCGCGCTGGGCAGCGAGGCGGCCAATGTGCTGCGCCGCAAGCTGGCGGTGCGTGTGCGTGCCGGGCTGCGCGCCAGCGACGTGGTGGCCTCGATCGGCAACGATGCCTTCGCCGTGCTGCTGGCCTGGATCGACGCGCCCGACGATGCCCTGCGCGTGGCCGGCAAGCTGGCGTTGTCACTGCAGCGGCCGGTGCGTGTGGCCAGCCAGGACCAGGCGGTCTCGGTCGCCGTGGGTGTGAGCCAGTATCCCGAGCACGGCAAGCGGGCTGACGAACTGCTGCGCCGCGCCTTGGGCCAGGCCACCGGCAGCGCCCCGGTGGGGCGCGCCGGCACCGGCGCCGCCAACGACGAAGACTGAACGCTACTTGTTCAGGTCGCCCAGGCAGAGGTACTTGATCTCGACGTAGTCGTCGATGCCGTGGTGCGCCCCTTCGCGGCCCAGGCCCGATTGTTTGACGCCGCCGAAGGGCACTTCGGCGGTGGAGATCAGCCCGGTGTTGATGCCCACCATGCCGTACTCCAGTGCCTCGCCGACGCGGAAGATGCGGCCGACGTCGCGGCTGTAGAAGTAGCTGGCCAGGCCGAACTCGGTGGCGTTGGCCATCTCGATGGCTTCGGCCTCGGTCTTGAAGCGGAACACCGGCGCCACCGGGCCGAAGGTCTCCTCGCGTGCGCACAGCATCTGCGGCGTCACGTCGGCCAGCACCGTGGGCGTGAAGAAGCGCTCGCCGATGCGCGTGCCGCCGACGACCACCTTGGCGCCCTTGGCCACGGCGTCGGCCACATGGGCTTCCACCTTGGCGATGGCCTGCGCGTCGATCAGCGGGCCCTGGTTGACGCCGGCCTCGAAGCCGTTGCCCACCATGATGCCGGCAGCCTTGCTGGCCAGCTTGGCGACGAAGGCGTCATAGATGCCGTCCTGCGCATACAGGCGGTTGGCGCAGACGCAGGTCTGGCCAGCGTTGCGATACTTGCTGATCATCGCGCCTTCGACCGCGCTGTCAAGGTCGGCATCGTCGAAGACGATGAAGGGCGCATTGCCGCCCAGTTCCAGGCTCAGCTTCTTGATCGTCGGCGCACATTGCGCAGCCAGGATGCGGCCGACCTCGGTGCTGCCGGTGAAGGACAGGTGACGCACCACGTCGCTGGCACACAGCAGCTTGCCGATCTCGATGGAGGCCTGCGCGTCGGCGGTCAGGATGTTCAGCACGCCGGCGGGCATGCCGGCGCGTTGCGCCAGCTCGGCGACGGCCAGTGCCGACAGCGGCGTCTGTTCGGCCGGCTTGATCACCACCGTGCAGCCGGCCGCCAGCGCAGGCGCCACCTTGCGCGTGATCATCGCAATCGGGAAGTTCCACGGCGTGATCGCCGCGCAGACGCCGATCGGCTGCTTGATGACCAGGAAGCGCTTGTTGTTGTCGGTGCTGGGAATGGTCTCGCCGTAGATGCGGCGCGCCTCTTCGGCAAACCATTCGAGGAAGCTGGCGCCGTAGGCCACCTCGCCCTTGGCCTCGGCCAGCGGCTTGCCCTGCTCGGCCGTCATGATGCGCGCCAGGTCATCGGCATGCTGGTGCAGCAGGTGGAACCACTTCATCAGCACCGCGGCGCGTTCCTTGGCGGTTTTGGCGCGCCAGGCCGGCCAGGCCTTGTCGGCCGCGGCAATGGCGGCCTGCGCCTCGGCCGGGCCCAGGTTGGCCACGTCCACCAGGCGCGCGCCGGTGGCCGGGTCGAAGACGTCGAAGCGCGCAGTGCCCTTGACCCAGTCGCCGCCGATCAGCGCGTCGGTCTTCAGCAGGCTCGGGTCGTTCAGCGTGGCCAGCGGAGAGCTCTTCATGTCCATCTCGGTCTTCCTTTTCAGCGCAGCTCGATCTCGACGAACACCACCTCGTGGTCGGTGTTGTTGATGACGTTGTGCTCCACGCCGATCTGGCGCGTGTAGGACTTGCCGGCCACCAGCGGCGCCTTGCGCTCGCCGTCCGGGGTTTCGAGCAGCAGTTCGCCGTCGGTGGTGGGCACCACCACGTAGTCGTGCGCATGGCGGTGCCAGCCGGTCTCGGCGCCGGGTGCAAAGCGCCATTCGGTGACGATCACGCGCGGGTTGTCGATCTGAACGGTGGGTACGGCCTGGGGTCGGGTCATGTCGTTCTCAGTTGAAGGCCTGGATGCCGGTGATGGCCCGGCCGAGGATCAGTGCGTGGATGTCGTGCGTGCCCTCGTAGGTGTTCACCACTTCCAGGTTGACCAGGTGGCGCGCTACGCCGAACTCGTCGCTGATGCCGTTGCCGCCCATCATGTCGCGCGCCAGCCGCGCGATGTCCAGCGCCTTGCCGCAGCTGTTGCGCTTCATGATGCTGGTGATCTCCACCGACGCCGTGCCTTCGTCCTTCATGCGCCCCAGGCGCAGGCAGCCCTGCAGCCCGAGCGTGATCTCGGTCTGCATGTCGGCCAGCTTCTTCTGGATCAGCTGGTTGGCCGCCAGCGGCCGGCCAAACTGCTTGCGGTCCAGCACGTATTGCCTTGCCCGGTGGAAGCAGTCCTCGGCCGCCCCCAGCGCGCCCCAGGCGATGCCGTAGCGCGCGCTGTTCAGGCAGGTGAAGGGCCCTTTGAGGCCGCGCACCTCGGGGAAGGCGTTCTCCTCGGGGCAGAACACCTCGTCCATGACGATCTCGCCAGTGATGCTGGCGCGCAGCCCCACCTTGCTGTGGATGGCCGGGGCACTCAGGCCCTTCCAGCCCTTCTCGAGGATGAAGCCGCGGATCTGCCCGCCGTCGTCCTTGGCCCAGACCACGAAGACGTCGGCGATGGGGGAGTTGCTGATCCACATCTTCGAGCCCGACAGCGAATAGCCGCCGCTGACGGCCTTGGCCCGGGTGACCATGCTGCCAGGGTCGGAGCCGTGGTTCGGCTCGGTCAGGCCGAAGCAGCCGATCCACTGGCCGGTGGCCAGCTTGGGCAGGTACTTCTGCTTCTGCGCCTCGGTGCCGAACGAGTGGATCGGCACCATCACCAGCGAGCTCTGCACGCTCATCATCGAGCGGTAGCCGGAGTCGACGCGCTCCACCTCGCGCGCCACCAGGCCGTAGCAGACGTAGTTGAGGCCGGCGCCGCCGTAGGCCTCGGGGATGGTGGTGCCCAGCAGGCCGAGCTCGCCCATCTCGCGGAAGATCGCCGGGTCGGTCTTCTCGTGGCGGAAGGCCTCGGTCACGCGCGGGGCCAGGCGCTCCTGGCAGTAGCTGTGCGCGGCGTCGCGCACCGCGCGCTCGTCATCCGTCAGCTGCTGGTCCAGCAGCAGCGGGTCGTCCCATTCAAAGCGGGCTTGGGTCTTGGCCATGGCGCATGTCTCTTTCGTTCAATGGGGCGTTCAGCACAGCGACTTAAGCGTATCACCCAGGATCGCCATGCCTTCGTCGAGCACGGCATCGCTGGCGGTCAGCGGCACCAGGATGCGGATGACGTTGCCGTAGACGCCGCAGGACAGCAGGATCAGCCCGCGCCTGGCACCTTCGGCGACGATGGACTTGGCCAGGTCGGCATCGGGCTGGTGAACATCGCCGTTTTTGAACAGTTCGATCGCCACCATGGCGCCCAGGCCACGCACATCGCCAATGGCCGGGTGCTTGGCGGCCAGGGCCTTGAGGCCGGCGGTCAGTCGTCCGCCGACGGCGCGGCTGCGCTCCAGCAGCTTGTCCTTCTCGAACACCTGCAGTACCGCCAGTGCCGCGGCGCAGCCCAGCGGCGAGCCGGCATAGGTGCCGCCCAGGCCGCCCGGAGCCGGCGCGTCCATCACCTCGGCGCGGCCGACCACGGCCGAGATCGGGAAGCCGCCGGCCAGGCTCTTGGCCATGGTCACGAGGTCGGCGGCCACGCCCATCTGTTCCATGGCGAAGAAGGTGCCGGTGCGGCCGGCGCCGGTCTGCACCTCGTCGGCGACGAGCAGGATGCCGTGCTGGTCGCACAGCTTGCGCAGCCGCTGCATGAAGGCGGCCGGCGCCACATAGAAACCGCCTTCGCCCTGCACCGGCTCGATGACGATGGCCGCCACCTGCGTGGCTTCGATGTCGTTCTTGAAGATGCTTTCCACCGAGGCGATGGCCGCGTCGATGGACACGCCGTACAGCGCGTTCGGGAACTGCGCATGGAACACGCTGCCCGGGAAGGGCCCGAAGCCCAGCTTGTAGGGCGCGACCTTGCCGGTCATGCCCAGCGTCATCATCGTGCGGCCGTGGTAGCCGCCGGTGAAGCAGATGACCCCCGGCCGGCCGGTATGGGCGCGGGCGATTTTCACCGCGTTCTCCAGCGCCTCGGCGCCGCTGCTCAGCAGCAGCGTCTTCTTGGCAAAGTCGCCCGGTGCCAGCGCGTTGAGCTTCTCGGCCAGTTCCACATAGGGCTCGTAGGCCAGCACCTGGAAGCAGGTGTGGGTGTATAGCGCCAGCTGCGCCTGCACCGCCGCGATCACCTCCGGATGGCGGTGCCCGGTGTTGAGCACGGCGATGCCGCCGGCAAAGTCGATGTAGCGCTTGCCTTCCACGTCCCAGACCTCGGCGTTGTCGGCGCGGGCGGCAAAGATCTGGTGGGTGTGACCGACGCCGCGGGCCACCGCGGCGTTGCGCCGGGCCATCAGCTTGGCGTTGGTCTTGTGGCTCAGGTCGGGTTGGGCATCACGTTGCACGGCATCGCTCCTTGGGCTGTCAGACAGGCATCGTGCCACAGACCCATGGCCGCCCTGGAGCGGGCCCCACGGCCGCAACGGATAATGTCGGCCCGCGCCCGGCGATGTGCCTGGCGTGTGATGGCCGACCTTCCGGCCCCTCCCGTCTGCGCCCCATGAACGCCTCCGACATCCGCTCCACTTTCCTGAAGTTCTTCGAATCGAAGGGCCATGCCGTCGTGTCTTCGAGCCCGGTGGTGCCGGGCGACGACCCGACGCTGCTGTTCACCAACGCCGGCATGAACCAGTTCAAGGACGTGTTCCTGGGCTTCGACAAGCGACCCTACACGCGTGCGGCCACCAGCCAGAAGTGCATCCGCGCCGGCGGCAAGCACAACGACCTGGAGAACGTCGGCTACACCGCGCGGCACCACACCTTCTTCGAGATGCTGGGCAACTTCAGCTTCGGCGACTACTTCAAGCACGACGCGATCCGCTTCGCCTGGGAGCTGCTGACCGAGGTCTACAAGTTGCCCAAGGACAAGCTCTGGGCCACGGTCTATGCCGAGGACGACGAGGCCTACGACATCTGGCTCAAGGAGATCGGCCTGCCCGCCGAGCGCATCGTGCGCATCGGCGACAACAAGGGCGGCCGCTACATGAGCGACAACTTCTGGATGATGGGCGACACCGGGCCGTGCGGCCCGTGCAGCGAGATCTTCTACGACCACGGCCCCGAAGTCGCCGGCGGCCCGCCGGGCAGCGCCGAGCAGGACGGCGACCGCTACATCGAGATCTGGAACAATGTGTTCATGCAGTTCAACCGCGACGAGGCGGGGGTCATGCACAGGCTGCCCAAGCCCAGCGTGGACACCGGCATGGGCCTGGAGCGGCTGGCGGCGGTGCTGCAGCATGTGCACAGCAACTACGAGATCGACCTGTTCGTGCATCTGCTGGCCGCGGCCAAGGCCGCGGTGGATGCGGCCGGCGCCAAAGACTGCGACAAGGACGCGCCCAGCCTGAAGGTCATTGCCGACCACATCCGCGCCTGCGCCTTCACCGTCGCCGACGGCGTGATTCCCGGCAACGAAGGCCGCGGCTACGTGCTGCGCCGCATCGCCCGCCGCGCGATCCGCCACGGCTACAAGCTCGGTGCACGCAAGCCCTTCTTCCACACGCTGGTGGCGGCGCTGGCCGATGAGATGGGCGAGGCCTATCCGGAGCTGCGGCGCGACAAGCTGCGCATCACCGAAGTGCTGAAGCAGGAGGAGGAGCGCTTCTTCCAGACGATTGCCAATGGCATGGAGATCCTGGAAGGCGCGCTGGCCGGCGGCGTGAGCACGCTCGACGGTGAAACCGCCTTCAAGCTGCATGACACCTTCGGCTTCCCGCTGGACCTGACGGCCGACGTGTGTCGCGAGCGCGGCGTCACGGTGGACAGCGCCGGCTTCGACGCGGCCATGCAGCGCCAGCGCGAGATGGCCCGCGCCAAGGCCAAGTTCAAGATGGCGCAGGGGCTCGAGTACGAAGGCGCGGCCACCGCTTTCCACGGCTATGAGCACCTGGTGTGCGAACACTCAAAAGTCACGGCGATCTACATCGACGGCTCGCCGGTGCAGCGCGCGCGTGCCGGCGACGACGTGGTGATCGTGCTCGACCACACACCCTTCTATGCCGAAAGCGGCGGCCAAGTCGGCGACAGCGGCGAACTGCGCAATGCCCGTTCGCGCGTGGTCGTCGAGGACACGCTGAAGATCCAGGCCTCGGTCTTCGGCCACCACGGCCGCGTCGTCGAAGGCGAGGTCGAGGTCGGCGACGAGTTCGTCGCACGGGTCGATGCCGAGCGCCGTGCCCGAACCGTGCGCAACCACAGCGCCACGCACCTGATGCACAAGGCATTGCGCGAGGTGCTGGGCGCGCACGTGCAGCAGAAGGGCAGCCTGGTGAATGCCGAGCGCACACGCTTCGACTTCGCCCACAACGCGCCGCTCAGCAACGAACAGATCCGCAGGGTCGAGCAGTTGGTCAACGCCGAGGTGCTGGCCAATGCGCCGGTCAAGGCGCAGGTCATGCCGATCGAGGCGGCTCAGAAGGCCGGGGCGATGATGCTTTTTGGCGAGAAGTACGGCGACGAGGTGCGCGTGCTCGACATCGGCTCCAGCCGCGAGCTGTGCGGCGGCACGCACGTACAGCGCACGGGCGACATTGGCCTGTTCACCATCGTCGCCGAAGGCGGCGTCGCGGCCGGCGTGCGCCGCGTCGAGGCGCTGACCGGCGACAACTCGCTGGCCTATGTGCAGGGCCTGGAAAGTGCGCTCGGTGGCGTGGCCGGTACGCTGAAGGTGCTGAAGTCCGACGTGCCGGCGCGCGTGAACGCGCTGCTCGATCAGGTGCGCGGAATGGAAAAAGAGCTCGACGCGCTGAAGGGCAAGTTGGCTTCGGCGCAGGGCGACGAGTTGGTGGAGCGCGCGGTCGACGTGGCCGGCATCAAGGTGCTGGCGGCGTTGCTGCCCGGTGCCGATGCCAAGGCGCTGCGCGAGACGCTGGACAAGCTGAAGGACAAGCTGAAGAGCGCGGCCATCGTGCTGGCCACGGTGGACGGCGGCAAGGTGCAGCTGGCGGCCGGCGTCACCGCCGACCGCATGGACACCATCAAGGCCGGCGAGCTGGTCAACTTCGTCGCCCAGCAGGTGGGCGGCAAGGGCGGCGGCAAGCCCGACATGGCCATGGCCGGCGGCACCGATTCTTCGAAGCTGTCGGCGGCGCTGGACTCGGTGCGCGGCTGGGTGGCCGAGCGGGCCTGAGCAGCCGCGCCAATCAGCGCGCCGGTGCCGAAGCGGTGGGTGTGGAGGACAGGCGTTTGCGCAGCGCCTCGCAGTGGTCTTCCTGCGGGGTGAATGCAGCCGCCCGCCGCTCGTCGGCCAGCAGGTCCGGGCCGGCCTCGCCGA
This sequence comes from uncultured Pseudomonadota bacterium, assembly GCA_963758955.1. Lineage (GTDB taxonomy): Bacteria > Pseudomonadota > Gammaproteobacteria > Burkholderiales > Burkholderiaceae_C > Rubrivivax. The sequence goes on along the minus strand of CAVWXO010000021.1, from coordinate 485,264 downwards.
ACATCACCACCCGCACCGGCCAGGTGGCATCGATCGTGGCCAGGTGCCTGGGCACGCCGCGGTCGCGCGAGGCATGTTGCGCACCGGTGAGCAGCAGCACCGTGGACTCTGCTGGCGCGGAGCGCAGGGCCTCGGCCGCAACACGCGCCATCGCCAGGTCGCGGGCAATCTGGATGCGCACCATGCCGGGCAGCTGCGAGGCGGGCAGCAGGTCGCAGTGGCCGCTGCGCACCGCGTCCGACAGCAGGCCGCGCACGGCATCGTCGATCTTCGCGTCCAGCGCACTGTCGGCCATGGCCGCACGCATCTCGGCGCGCGGCAGGTTGCCCCCCAACACCGGCACGCCGGCGCGCACCGCGTTCATCACCACCGCGGCGTAGGGCTCCCACGGCCAGCCCTTCCACTGCAGCGCGTCGCGCACCGCGGCGTCGCTGGCGTCGCGGGGCAGGGCGCTGGTGCGATGCGGCTGTTCGGCCATCTCCAGCACCACCGCGGCGAGCTGGCCGCGCTCGGCAAGCGCCGTCACCTCCGCGGCCACCTGTCGCTGCTGGTCGACCTGGTCATGTTGCTCGCCGAAGATCAGCAGCCGGGGCGGCGCGGCACCCGCCGCAACCGCAGCCACGCAGACGAATGCAAGCCCGAGGAGAGAAGGATGTCGCATGTCGCCCAGTGTGCGCCATTGGCGCCGGGCATGACATGATGCGCGGCCATGAGACCTCGCGACAGCAGCGACGAAGACATCCAAGCGTTCGAGCTGCTGTGCGAGCGCCTGGCCGGCTTCGACGAACGCGTGTCGCCGGAGTGGCTCGACGGCTGCATGGCGGCGTTGCTGGCCGGCCCGCGGGCCGTGACAACGGTGGAGTGGCTGCCGCGGCTGCTGGGCGATGCCTGGGAGCGCACCTTCGCCGACCCCCAGGACCAACAGCAGGCGCTGGACACGCTGCTGAAGCGCTGGAGCGTGCTGGCCTCGCAGCTGGAGGCGCAGGCGCTGTTCGACGAGCCCGATGTGCTGCGCCTGTCGCCGCTGCTCGGCGACTATGCCGATGAGGCGCGCGATGCGCTGGTCTCCGAGGGCAAGATCAGCGCCGAAGAGGCCGAGGACTGGCCGCGGGTCGGCGAACTCTGGGCGCTGGGCGTGCTGGACACCCTCCAGGCCTTCGCCGACGACTGGGTGGCGCCACCCCAGGATGACGAGGACGCTGCCTGGTACGACGGCAGCCTGCGCGCCGTCGAGGCGCTTGCGCAGCGCGACGCAGGCAAGTTGGCGGCCGACCTGGCCCTGCGCTACCCCGGCCAGCAGCTCAGCCGCGACGAGCTCGTCGACGAGGCCTGCCTGGCGCTGCAGGACCTGCGCTGCTACTGGGTCGACCATGCGCCGCGCCACGCGCCGCGACGCGTCGAGCCCACCCCGGGCCGCAACGACCCCTGCCCCTGCGGCAGCGGCAAGAAGTACAAGAAGTGCCATGGCGCCGCCGAAGGCGCGCCTTGAGCTAGAGTGCGCGCCATCATGACCGAACCCCTGGACCTGCAAGGCCGCCATATCGTGCTGGGCCTGAGCGGCGGCATCGCCTGCTTCAAGTCGGCCGAACTGGTGCGCGAGCTGGTGCGCCAGGGCGCCACGGTGCAGGTGGTCATGACCGAGGCTGCGGCGATGTTCATCACGCCGGTGACGATGCAGGCACTGTCCAACCGCAGCGTCTACACCAGCCAGTGGGACCCGCGCGAACCCAATGCCATGGCCCACATCAACCTGACGCGGCAGGCCGATGCCGTGCTGGTGGCGCCGGCCAGCGCCGACTTCATGGCCAAGCTGGCGCAGGGCCGCGCCGACGAGTTGCTGAGTCTGCTGTGCCTGGCGCGGCCGATCGAACGCTGCCCGCTGCTGCTGGCCCCGGCCATGAACCGAGAGATGTGGGCCCACCCGGCCACGCAGCGCAACCTGGCGCAGCTGCGAGCCGACGGCAGCATCATCCTGGGCCCGGCCGCGGGAGACCAGGCCTGTGGCGAGGTCGGCGACGGCCGCATGCTCGAAGCCACCGAGCTGTGCGAGGAACTGGTGGCCTTCTTCCAGCCGAAGCTCTTGCGCGGCAAGCGCGTGCTGATCACCGCCGGCCCCACCTTCGAGGCCATCGATCCGGTGCGCGGCATCACCAACCTGTCCAGCGGCAAGATGGGCTTCGCCATCGCCCGTGCGGCGCTGGAGGCGGGCGCCGAGGTGACGCTGGTGGCCGGCCCGGTGCACCTGCCCACGCCGCGGCACGTGACGCGCATCGATGTGCAAAGCGCGCGGCAGATGCACGATGCGGTGCTGCCGTTGGCGACACGGCACGATGTTTTCGTCGCCACCGCCGCGGTGGCCGACTGGCGGCCCACCGATTGCGGTGCGCAGAAGATCAAGAAGGACGGCAGCGGCCGAGCGCCGAGCATCGCCATGACCGAGAACCCCGACATCCTGGCCGAGGTGGCGCGGCTGCCGGCGCGGCCCTACTGCGTGGGCTTCGCTGCCGAGAGCCACGAGCTGGCGAAGCACGCGCGCGAGAAGCGCGTGCGCAAGGGGGTGCCGCTGATCGTCGGCAACATTGGCCCGTCCACCTTCGGCCGCGACGACAACACGCTGCTGCTGGTGGACGAGCACGGCGAGCGCGAGCTGCCCAGCGCCAGCAAGCTGCAGCTGGCGCGCGCGCTGGTGGCCGACATCGCTACGCGTCTGGGCCCCACACAGCCATGACCACCATCGAGATCAAGCTGCTCGATGCGCGCATGGCCGAGCACCTGCCGGCCTATGCCACGCCGGGCAGCGCCGGACTGGACCTGCGCGCCTGCCTGGACGGGCCGCTGGTCGTCGAGCCGGGCCAGGCCAGGCTGATCCCGACCGGGCTGGCAATGCACATCGGCGATCCGGGACTGGCGGCGATGCTGCTGCCGCGCTCCGGCCTGGGGCACAAGCACGGCATCGTGCTGGGCAACCTGGTCGGGCTGATAGACAGCGACTACCAGGGCCCGCTGATGGTCAGCTGCTGGAACCGCGGCCGAGAGGCCTTCACCGTGCAGCCGATGGAGCGCATCGCACAGATGGTCATCGTGCCGGTGGTGCAGGCGCGCTTCCAGCGCGTCGAGGCCTTTGCCGAATCCTCGCGCGGCGAGGGCGGCTTCGGCTCGACCGGCAAGCACTAGTGGGTTGAAGGCCCCGGCGGCGCGGTATTCAGCACCGTGATGCCGGCCGTGCCAAGGGTACCCGCAGCGATTTCGTCCTCGCTGGCCATGCGCACGTCGCGCACCTTCAGCTTCAGGCGCAGCGCCATGCCGGCCAGCGGGTGGTTGCCGTCCAGCACCACATGCGAAGGGTAGATCTCGGTCACCGCATACAGCACATCGCTGGGCATATCGGGCGTGACGCTGCCGGGCGGCAGACCCTCGAAGTGCATGCCGGTTTCCAGCTTCTCGGGGAACAGCTCGCGCGACTCGAAGCACACCAGCTCGCTGCGGTAGTCGCCGAAGGCATGCTCCGGCTCCAGGTGCAGGTGCGCCTCGTGGCCGGCCTCATGCCCGATCAGCGCTTCCTCCACCTTGGGTAGCAGATCCTGCCCACCATAGAAGAACTCCACCGGCTCGGCCAGTTCATCGATGACGTTGCCCGTCGTATCGGAGAGCGTCCAGCTCAGGCTCAGCACACAGGGAGCGGCAATCTTCATCGTGGGATGATCGCATACCCACATCGCCCGGCGGCCGCCGCGCAGCGCTTCTTGGCCACAATCCGACCATGGACCTGAAGCTTTCATCGCCGCTGCTGGGCGGGCTGTCGCCGCAGCAATTCATGCGCCTGCACTGGCAGAAGAAGCCGCTGCTGGTGCGCCAGGCGCTGCCCGGCGTGGTGCCGCCGCTGCCGCGATCGGAACTGTTCGCCCTGGCCGGCAACGAGGCGGTCGAATCGCGCCTGGTGGTTCATGGTGCCGATGGCTGGACGCTGCGCCACGGCCCGCTGCCAAGGCGGGCGTTGCCGCCGCTGGCACAGCCCCGCTGGACCTTGCTGGTGCAGGGACTGGACCTGCACCTGCAGGCGGCGCACGAACTGCTGTCGCGCTTTCGATTCGTGCCCGACGCGCGGCTCGACGACCTGATGCTGTCCTATGCCAGCGACGGCGGTGGGGTCGGGCCGCATCTCGATTCCTATGACGTGTTCCTGATCCAGGTGCTTGGCAAGCGCCACTGGCGCATTGGCCGTACAAAGGACCCCAGCTTCGTCGACGGGCTGCCGCTGAAGGTCCTGCGCCGCTTCGAGCCGGAGCACGAATGGCTGCTCGAGCCCGGCGACATGCTCTACCTGCCGCCGCGGTGGGCCCATGACGGCGTGGCGGTGGGCGAGTGCATGACCGCCTCCGTGGGCTTTCGGGCGCCGGGCCCGGCCGAACTGGCGCGCGAGTTGCTCGCGCGGCTTGCGCAGGACGTCGAGCCTGCCGCCCGCGAGCGGCTGTACGCCGATGCCGGGCAGGGCGCCACCACGGCGCCGGGCGCCATCCCGCCGGCATTGCTGGCCTATGCTGGCAAGGCGCTGCAGTCGGCGCTGCGCGACCCGAAGGCGCTGCAGCGCGCGCTGGGCGAATGGCTCACCGAGCCGAAGGCACGGGTCTGGTTCGACCCGCCGGCACGGCGAGGCGCGCTGTCCGGTGGCCTGGTGCTGGACCGGCGCACGCGGATGATGTACGACGCGCGGCATGTGTTCATCAACGGGGAGTCCTTCCGCGCTGGCGGGCGAGATGCACGGCTGCTGCGCCAGCTGGCGGACCGGCGCGCGCTGGACGCGGCGCAGTGGGCCAAGTTCAGCGTCGATGCGCGCGCCACGCTCGACGACTGGGCCGATGCCGGCTGGCTGCAGGGGGTGTGAGTGGACCAGCCCGACCCCACGCCGGCGCGCAGCGTCATCGATTCGCGCAGTGCCTTCCGCAACGCGGTGCAGCAGGCAGTGGCTCGGGCACTGGCGCAGCGCGCCCGGCGCATGCTCTGGGTCGACAGCGACTTTGCCGACTGGCCGCTCGACGACCCGGCCTTGCTGCAAGCGCTGATCGACTGGTTGCGACTGCCGCAGCGCCAACTGCTGCTGCTGGCCAGCAACTACGAGGAGTTGCGACACCGCCGGGCCCGCTTCGTCGCCTGGTACCGGCTTTGGTCCCATGCCGTCAGTGCACAGGGTCCGGCCGAGGAGGACGTAGCGCTGCTGCCTTGCCTGCTGCGGGTCGAACGCACGCGGCTGGTCCAGCTGCAGGACAAGATCCACTGGCGAGGCTGGATCAGCGAAGAACCGGCCGTGTTGCAGGCCTCGAAGGAGCGGACTGACGCACTTCTGCAACGTTCGAGTCCCGCCTTCGCGGTGACAACGCTGGGGTTATAGGGAAATCCACTACCCGACTTATAATCATGGGCTGGGTTGACCGCGTTCGTCGGCCCTGGCAGAACAAGTCGGGCCCTGCCTCCCGCGCAATGGACCGGCGCAAGAACCGTTCCGTTTCCCATCAAACCCTCAGAGGAAGATTTCCCATGAACAAGTCACTCGTGTTGGCCTCCCTGGTTGCCGTCGTTGCCCTGGCCGCCTGCGGCAAGAAGGAAGAAGCGCCTGCTGCTGCCGCCGTCACCGCTCCGGCTGCTGCTGCTGCCTCGGCTGCCGCCGCGTCGGTGGCTACCGCTGCGGCCTCGGCCGCTGATTCCGCCGCCTCGGCCGTGTCCGATGCCGCATCGGCTGCTGCCGCCGCCGTCAAGGACGCTGCCTCGGCCGCCAAGCCCTGATCGAGCTGCCGCTTCGGCGGGCATGAGAAAAGCCGCCCTAGGGCGGCTTTCTTGTTGCTGCCGGCATTATCTAGCTGATGCAATAGACCTTCCCCCGGCGATCGTGAGATCGTCGGGACATGCCGAATAACCGCGATTACACAGGATTATTGAGGACGCCGTCGTCGATGGCGTGGCTCATCGGTCAGCGCGCCCGGGTAAAGGGTCGCTTGGACAGAATGCGGCGCCTTGAATCTACGCTTCCCGACCTTATCCAGGCGACCGAAGCCGAGCTTAGATCACTCGACGCCGTCATACCCTTGCATGAAGTCAAGGTTGAGCCGCAGGCCATCCAAGGTAAACGCTCCTATGCGCCCCGCATGGCCGATAGCGGCGAGATGACTCGGTTCGTCTACAGAATTCTCAGACAAGCCAGCGGCGAGCGGGTTTACACAGCGGAGATTGCATTCCAGTTTATTCGTGAGTACGCAGTCGATCCCGCGGCGTTCAGCCACGCACAGGTTATGGACCGCATCGGTAGACGACTCAGGGTCCTCGTAGAGAGAGGAATCGTACGACGGCACCCGTCAATCAGCGCCACTGACCCAGTGGCATGGACATTGAATTCGATAGAAGACAACTCGCGGGAGGAGAGAAAGTGAAAATGAATGCCCGCTATCAACAACAGAAAATATACAGGCCTGCTGCGCACACCATCATCCGCAGCCTGGCTCATCAAGAAGCGCGCTGCCACCGCTGGCAGTATTGAACGCAAGAACAGGCGGATAAACTCATTGCGGGTAGAGCGCGAGGAGTTGAAGGCGTTGCTGAAGCATATCGACAGCGTCATCAGCCAACACGAAGTTCAGCTGAGCCCTGAACTGATCGATCCTCGTCCGCCCAAGCGCCAAACGCTTGGAAACTATGGCGATATGAGCCGATACGTCTTCAAACGCCTGAAGGAAGCGAATGGCGAACCAATCTCCACTACAGACCTCGCCATTGGCTATCTCAGCCACCTCGGTCGTGAAGTAACTATGCAATTATTAAGGGACGCTCGTTGTCGTATGGCGTGGCGTATGAAGGACATGGCACGCGATGGAAAAGTCATACCTCGACACATCGAAAGTGACCGTGGAAACGTGACTGAAGGGCGATGGCTCCTGGCAGACATGGGCTTTGAAGAAATCACGCAATCTGCAAAGGCGGCGGCGGTTCGGGTGGCACCTCCCGAGCCTTGACGTCGATGACGTTTGGATCTTTGCTGCTCTTGCGCCCCCAGTAGCCTCTCCACTTGGCGGAGAACTGGGCCCGAGTGGTCAGCTTGAGTAAATCCCTGACCAGCATCTCCTGTCGAACCCTTCTGGTGTCCTCTCGCCAGCGCATCTCGTGCATGTACTCACGCATGTAGATCGGTGTGACCCGATGGACTTGGCCGATGATGAATCGACGCACGCGGGCGAAGAAAGATTCAGCCTGGTTGTTATTGACGCCTTCGTCGGTTGAAAACTCTCGCGTGTGATTGACCGTCAAGTGATTGAACTTGGCTCCGAGGATGTTGTAGCTACCAAGTTCATCCGTCATCACCGTTGCTCCGTCCTTGATGTACTTCCTGGCCAGGCGGACAACCGCAGCTTCGTCTTCAGCCTGCACGATGTCGACGATAGAACGCACGCTGCCCTTTCGCTTTTCATTGGCCACTTCACGAATGACCATGACGATGCGCCGATTTGGGTGCTGCGGAAACGCTGAGTGCGGAAGCTTGTCGCGCGCCTGAGTCTTGGTTGTCGGCTTCTTCACCCGGGGCTTCCTGAACTTCCCCGATAGATGGGCGCCGTCCATTTGCACGACAGCGTCCTCGCCCATTGGCTCCTCGTTGCCGCCCAGCATGATGGACTCTCGGATCTTGTGCAGGAGCACGAACGCCGTCATGTAGGCCACCTTGAGTTGCCTCCCGAGCGCCGCAGCGCTGATCCCCTTCACGTTCGACGCAAAGATGATCATTGCCTGCATGATCTTCTTGAGCGGCAGTTTGTGATCGTGGAACACCGTGCCGCTCGTGACGGAGAAGTGCAGACCGCAGCCAATTTCTCTGCAGCGCCATTGCCGACGGCCCTGGATCGGGTAGTGCTTGGCGATCGTGCCGCACGATGGGCAGGTCTGCATGCCAGTCGATCCCCATCTGGCTTCAGCGAACCAGGCATAGGCCTTCGCTTCGGTGAAGCGCGCAACATCTTCGAGCGAGAAGTCGCGCGCTTCTTTGGACAAGAGGAAGTGGCCGGACATGCGAGAAAAATGCTGTGCGTCTAGTTATGAAGCTGCTCAGTGTCACGACCGCGGGCCAATGATTTGCTCGCCTGGCGACGCTAAGGAGCAACTCATTTCAGAGTTGCGTTCTGCGAGGCCATTGAATCGATCGATGTCAAAGCAAATCATTTTTGAGTTGCTAGGCATCAAAACCGAGGAATGGTCGTCGAAGAACAACTCATTTTTGAGTTGCAGTATTCGCACATTAATAGCTGATACTTGATGCATACAAATCGTTTTTGATGTGCCAGCGACGATGAAAGATCCGAAAGGCGTTCGGCTGTACTTTCAGCGTCAAGCGCGCGACATGCTTCGCGCCACGCGTGAAGAAAAGGGACTGACCTATACCGAACTCGCTCGGCGCCTAGAGGCGTACGGCGTGCTGATCGAGACTCAGTCGTTAACCAACAAGATTAATCGCGGCACGTACTCCTTCGCCTTCGCCCTTCAGGCGTTAGCTGCGATGAACGTGAAGTCGCTGCCCGTGCCTCAGTTGCCGAGCACCAAGCCAACTAGGCCAAAGGCCGTTGCGACGTTGGATCCCTCGGAAGAGGAGTGAGAGCGAGGACTGGATGTTCATCCAGTAGTCGCATCCTGGCAAGCATCACCTGAGTGAAACGCTCGGGCTCATCTGGTGAGCCAGTGCTTGTCGTACCCAAGCTGGACAGCGTCATTGCGCAGTTTCAGCGGGCTTGTTCAGGTACTCGGCGCAGAGCAGGAAGTTCCGGCCCTTGTCGGGTGGCAGCCAGTAAGCGTTGGGTCGGCGCGGGGGGTCACTGGGCGCGATCATTTCGCGCTCCAGGCAACATCGCCATGCGTCTATGGTGCAGCGCCTACTGCGAATACACGTGCTCAATTGAACGTCCAGTGGCCGATCGAGTTACCCAACTTTGATTGCTCGCACCTCTTCGGCTCGCTCATCCACCGGGATCATCGGCAGTTCGCCTTTGGTATTGATGGGTAGACGGCGCAAGTGATCCATGATCGCCTGCCATTCCTTGATTTCTAGACCGGCCTGCTTGCCGACCCCCTTCGCAACACTCGTCAAATCCGTTGTGCCCGGCGGCGGAAGCATGTAACCAGTGTTCTCGCGTGGCATTTCGAGTGCATCGACTTTCGACGTCAGGGGAGTGCCGTCCTTCTTCTTGGGCACCAAGACCAGCTTGCCTTTCGTGTACTTAGGGATCGCCACGATGATCGGGCCGAGCATCAACGGGCAGGTCACGCTGTACAAGCGCTCGCCCTTGCCGCTGATGTCTATCGCCTTGTAGCCGCGGTCGAGGTCACCCAACTCGATGGCGGTCACCACGTCGAACCGGGGCCGCGTGAGGTCGTATCGGAAACGCATGCCAGAGGCGCGCGGGAAATACTCGCCAGGATGGGCCGCGTTGTCGATCAGAAAGAACTCCAGCAGGTTCTTGAGGTCTTGGCCGGTGAAATAGCCTGTCACCAGCGAGCTGCCCGGGGTCGGGTCGACCACACCGGATCCAAGCGGCGCCACTGTGAAGACGTCGTAGACCGTCACCACGCCGGTCTTTCCGCGTGAGAGCGGGGCGCGCATCATGCCGTTGGCGGTGAATCCGATGTCGGCGTGGGTGGCCGCGCGGAAGGAGTCTGTGACGAGATTGGCCAGCAGGGTGCCCGCAGGGATGTCGGTGTAGGTATTGGGTAGATCACGCGGCGTGATGGCCAGCGGTTGATCGACGCTGTAGCCGCGTGACGCGAACGCTGCGGCGCTGACCGACTTCTTGAGTTGCTCGATCTCTTTCGCAATAGACCTATCTCCGGCGATGCGGTCATCGATGGGCAGGAGCCGATAGGAAGTCACGGTCAGCTTGTCCCCGTTCAGCGCAATCACCAATTCGCCGAGGTTGTTGCTTTCCTTGCCAGTTTGAACAACCGGCGTGTGGCCGTTGACGACGATCGCCTCATTCAGTTCGGTGTGGCTATGGCCGCTGATCACCACGTCGATGCCTGGCACGTTCTTGGCCAGTTGCACGTCTTCGCCGGCGTCATAGCGTCCATCCGGCCCCTTTTCTACACCGCCGTGGCTCAGTGCAATCACGACGTCGACCTTTTCGGACTCGCGCAGAATCCTCACCACCTCGTTGGCCGCTGTGGCGGGGTCGGCAAAGCTCGTGGCGCCGCCGCTGGTGTAGATCATGGCCTCCTTGCCAAGAAGGCCGAAGATGCCGAAGCGCAAACCGCCTCGTTCGACGACCAAGTAGTCGGCCCTGCAAAATCCGTTTTCACCAAGCAGCGGCATCCGCATAGCGGCTTGGCGGCCGGTTCGATGGCCCGCGTCCGCGCTCAGGCGTTGATCAGACTGCCAACCGCGCCCGGCTGTCGCCTGTTTGCCCCGATCGCAGCACCATCGCTGGCAGCAGCACCATTTGAAGCAGGCACAAAAAAGCCGGCCCGATGCCCAGCTTGGCGATGGCACGCAGCAGCCAGCGCAGGTTGTAGCCCGCCGCGCAGCTGATGGTGTGCAGCGCATCGCCCAGAGTCCCCTTCAACCAGCACCGGTCCATGCGGTGATCCGACTTCAGGTGCCCGATGGCCGGCTCGACAGCCTGGCGCCGACGCAGCCACGCCTTTTGCTGCGGGCTCAGGCTCTTGAACTTGCCTCGGTGGATGATCTCCTTGCCGGGGTTGTCGGCGTCCACGCCCCTGAAGCCCAGGTCCGCCACCACGACCTTGATCTTGCCTGGCATGTCTTGCAGCAGGTTGGTGGCCTGCTCGAGCACGGCGCTGAGGATGTGGCCGTCGTACGGGTTGCCGGGGAAACTGCGCGCGCCCACCATCAGCCCGGTCTGGTGCGAGATCACCACTGCGGCCTTGACGCCGAATTCGTAGGGCTTGCGCGCCTTGCCTTTACCAATGCACTCGACCTCGGGCGCATGCAGCGCGTACAGCTTGTTCTTGTCATGGGTCTTCTGCGTGCGCACCCGCTTGGCGCGTTCGAGCCACATCGTCAGCTCGGTCAGTGCCTTGGCGTTGGTGGCCGCGAAGCCCGGTGCGTCGAGCTTGCGCTGCACCTCGCGCATCACGATGCCCAGCACCGTGCGCTGGCGCTTGACGGTTCTCTTGAGCCGGCGGAACTGCTTGGCATGGGCGTAGCCGCCGGCCTTGCGGCGCAGTTCCTTGCCCTCCTTGGCGAAGGTCTGCTTCAAGCTGATGCCGCAGCGCTTGGCGGCACTGACCACCTTATGGCGCGCGATCTCGAGCAGTCGGCTGTCCACCGGGTGCGCGATGGCCTTCTCCTGCACCGTGGTGTCCACCGTCACGCGCTCCAGCGCCTCGGGCTTGACGGTGCCGGCCGCCACGGCCGTGTCGATGGTGGCCTTGAGCAGTTGCTCCATGCCGTCTTCACCGATGTCGTGCCGGAAGCGCCCGACCTGCGTGGCGTCGCAGGGCAGGCGATGCTCGTAGTAGTCCTGGCCGCTGAAGAACTGCCACAGCGGGCTCTCGCTCCAGCGCTCGCACACGTCTTCGTCGCTGAGGTTGAAGCTGTGCTTGAGGTACAGCAGGCTGGCCATCAGCCGGATCGGCATCCTGGGCCGCCCCGCGTTGCTGCGGCCGGCACCCACCAGCGCCGTCGTTGGGCCCAGCATGTCCTGCCCCTCGATGAGCTGACCGGGTCGGTCACGGCTCTCGAACTTCGGTGCCAGCGACGCCTCGATCACGCCCCAGGGGAGTCGAGTCGCGAGCACCGCCAGCGGGTGCCGCAGGTTGATCATCGCGTCGATGCGGCAGCGGAAAAAGTCCGTCGTCTCCAAGCCCGAATCCCCCAGAAATCAAACCCGATTGGAATTGAATTCAAGAGAAATCACCATTGGGGCTCACCCCGGAAAGCTAGCATTCATGCGGGTTCCCGGGGTTTTGCAGGGCCGACCAAGTAGCGGCGGATCAAACCCTTTCGGGTCAGTGCCTGAAGATCGGACAGGGTGGCGTCGTTGCCGGCAAAGTCGGTGTTCGCGGCGAGCACCGCCGGGATGCGTCCTGCCTTGACGGCGGCACCGATGGATTTGCCCAGACCGGCCGGTCCAAGGTCGAACTCGTGGTTGCCAAAGGTTGTGGCGTCATAGCCCATCTTGCCCATCAGCCGCAGTTCACCGCCCGTTTCGCGCGTTGCTGCGCTAAAGGCAGTACCCATGCTGTAGTCGCCCGCATCCAGCACCAGCACCGGCCCTTGGCCCTTGCGCGCCTCGCTGCGTTGCGCGATAAGGCTAGCCAGCCGAGCGTAGCCGCCGCGGGTGCTGTCGTCGTTCAGCGTAAACGGGGTGTAGTCCGCAGACGGCCCCATGCCGATGAAGCTAGCGTGCATGTCGTTGGTGTGCAGGATCGTGAAGGTCCTGGCCCCTGCCGGAGCCGCATTGACAAACCCAGGCTGGAGCAGCGTGAGCCCGATGGACGCCGTTCCCGCTAGGAATTCACGGCGCGATGGCGCCGCGTCAGACGATGATTGCGTGCTCTTATTGCTTTCGGCTGGCAATGGAAACAACACTTCGGGTGTGATTTTCATGAATGCAACTTCTAGATTCTTATAGATTTGGCTGAAGAAAATGAAAGCGCCCGCCGACTTGCGAAGGCGGGCGCAGCCATCAAGCGCGGTGTTACTTGCTACCCACGCCGGCCTCGATCTGCTTCTGGATCTTGTCGAGATTGAACGAGCCCGCGGTCTGGCTGGGCGGGAACTCTTTCATAGTTTGCAGGAACTCGCCCGCGAATTTCTGCATCGGCACGAGCACGAAGGGCCGGTCGAGGAACCAGTCGTTGTAGGTGTTCGAGTTGTGCTGGGCCTTCTCGAAGGGATCACGGCGCAGGTTGAATAGCAGCGGAATGCGCAGTTCTGTGAACGGCTCGCGCCAGACGCCGAAGGCCTCGCCGCGATTCTCCAGGAATACCACCTTCCAATCGTCATACCGGATTGCCACGATCTGCCCATCGTCATTCACATAGACGAACTGGTGGCGCGGCGACTCCTTGGTCTTGCCGCTGAGGTAGTCGAGCAGGTTGTAGCCGTCGAGGTGGTTCTTGTAGCTGCGGCCGTTGATTGTGGTGCCCTTGAGCAGCCGCTCCTTGACGTCGGTGTCGCCAGCGGCAGCGGCGAAGGTGGGCAGCCAGTCCTCGTGCGAGACGATGCCGTTGAGCGTCGTGCCGGCGGGGAACTTGCCGGGCCAGCGCACGAACGTGGGCACGCGGTAGGCGCCTTCCCAGTTCGAGTTCTTCTCGCTGCGGAACGGCGTCGTGCCGGCGTCGGGCCAGGTGTTGTAGTGCGGGCCGTTGTCGGTCGAATACTGGACGATGGTGTCGTTGGTGAGCCCGAGCTCATCGATCAACTTGAGCAGGATGCCCACGTGCATGTCGTGCTCGACCATGCCGTCGCTGTATTCGTCTTGCCCGGACTTGCCGCGGTTCTCGGCCTTCACGTGCGTGCGAAAGTGCATGCGTGTGCCGTTCCACCAGACGTAGAACGGTTTGCCGGCCTTGGCCTGGCGCTGGATGAAGTCCTTCGCGGCGGCGACGGTCTCGTCGTCGATCGTCTCCATGCGCTTCTTCGTCAACGGGCCGGTGTTCTCGATAGTCTGGCCGCCTTTGCCGTCGGACACGGTCTTGAGCACACCGCGCGGACCGAATTTCTTGCGGAATTCGGGGTCCTTCGGGTAGTCGAAGTTCTCCGGCTCCTCTTCGGCGTTGAGGTGGTACAGGCTGCCGACGAACTCATCGAAGCCGTGCATCGTGGGCAGGTGCTCGTCACGGTCGCCCTGGTGGTTCTTGCCGAACTGGCCGGTCGCGTAGCCCTGGGCCTTGAGCACCGTGGCCATCGTGACGTCGGTCTTCTGCCAGCCTTCCTTTGCGCCTGGCAGGCCGACCTTGGTCATGCCGGTGCGCACCGGCACCACGCCGCCGATGAATGCTGCCCGGCCCGCCGTGCAGCTCTGCTGCGCGTAGTAGTCGGTGAAGGCCACGCCTTCCTTGGCGACGCGATCGATGTTGGGTGTCTGGTAGCCCATCATGCCGCGGTTGTTGTGGCTGATGTTCCAGGTGCCGATGTCGTCGCCCCAGATCACAAGGATGTTGGGTTTCTTGGCCTGCGCCTGAGCAGGTGAACTTGCAGCTAACAACGCAACGCCAGCCAATAGAACTGGCATTGCATGAGTAAATAACCTTCGCAGATAATGCATCGAACGACCTTCAGTGTTTGGCTTGCGCTTTTCTCGTTGAGAAGTCGAACAAGACAGTGTTGCGAATAATTCCAGAAACACCAAGTATATCACATCCAACTAGATTAAATCGATTGTGAATTAGTAGATTTAATTCACTTCAAGCTTGGGCGACACGCCGGAGATTCGAACAATGACAAGCTCGGCATTGTGAGCTTGGCTCGGCTGGATTCTGGCCGCAACGGCGCACGGACCACTGCTCTTCGATGCGAAGATTATCGGTGCGGGCTCTTAAGCTGAACCGAGAACCGAACTATTCCCCATCCGAAACTGAGTTTCGGCGATAAATATAGGACTATTCTAGTCGGTTTTTCTCTAAGCAGCCAATATAACCAAAGTGCTTGATTATATTGATAAAAAAATCAATTCACTTGCATCAGCTAGATAATGCCGGTTGCTGCGCAGATCGAAGGACTACTTCAATTCGTCGGCCAGCACCGTGACGATGCGCTTGCCGTTCTCGCCCGCATCCGGCGCACCCTGCGAGTTGAGCACCGAGACGAGGGTCTTGGTGCCATCGCTCTTCAGCGAGACCTGGTATTTCACTGCGGCTGCGCTGGTGTCGGTGCTTGCGCCGAAGAGCTTGCCGAAGAAGCCGGGGGTGTTCTCCTGGCCGGCGGTCTTGGGATCGACATAGCGCACGAAGTACAGGCCGGCAGCGCGGTCGCGGTCTTCGACGGTGAAGCCGGAGCGATCCAGCGCGATGCCCACGCGGCGCCAGGCGCGGTCGAGGCCGTCGTCCATTTCGAGGGTGGCTGCCGGCTTGTCGGCCAGCACCCGAGCCCGGGGCTGGGCCGGCGCGGTGATGACCGGGTTGTCGACTGCGGCACGCGCCGCAGTCTCCGACGCACCCAGCTTGACCAGCAGTCGAGCCAACATCTCCGATTCCATCTGCGGGTCGGGTGGGCGCGGCTGCCAGCGGGTGGAATCCTTGAGCGCCGAGGTGTGGACCTCTTCCATGCCCTTGTGGGTGATGAAGATCTCGCTACCGGTGGCGGTGCGTTCCACGCGCGTGCGGTACTGGTCCATCTCGCCGGTGGAGTACGCCGAGTCGAGCAACGAGCCGAGGGTCTTGCGGATGATGTCCTGCGGCAGCTTGGCGCGGTTCTCGGCCCAGTTGGTTTCCATCACGCCGGCCGAAGGTTCGTTCTTGACCAGCATGAAACCCAGGTCCTGCCAGAAGCCGACGATCTGCGCCCACACCTGCTCGGGCGGCTTGGGCACGCTCAGCCAGCGCTGGTGCTCGTCCTTTTCGACCCGGTAACCCGCAAACTCACTGGGCGCGATCAACGGCGCGCTGGTGCGCACGGTGGTAGCGCCGGCCGGCATGGCGCTGGCGCTGACCACGCCGCGCTGCTGCTGTTGCTGGTAGCGCCCATCACGGGTGAGTTGCGCCAGATCGGGCGGCACCTCCAGCGGGTTCATCTTGGTGGCTGCGCTGCGGTAGTCGACGCGCTCGCTCGAGAACAGGCCCGACGAGCAGCCACTCAGTGCGGCAGCCAGCAGCAGCGTGCTCAGGATGGAGGGCTTGCCACCAGAAAAAGGATTCAATTCGGGTCTCCGGCATGCCTCGGTGGGCACGCGATACATGCGTCCGTTAGGGCGGGGCTGGTGCCGCAAGTTCCCGCACCAGGCGCTCAGCGCAGGCCGCTGTCGAGCAGCGCCTGCGCCACCGTGGCCTGCCCCGCCGCTGTGAGCGGCGTGATCGGCAGGCGCACCGCGGCGCCGCACAGGCCCAGCTGCGACATGGCCCACTTGGTCGGTGCCGGGCTGGGCTCGCAGAAGAGGTCGCGGTGCAGCGGCAGCAGCCGCAAGTGGATCTCGGTGGCGCGGCGCACCTGGCCTTCGATCGCCGCCATGCACAACTCGTGCATCAGCCGGGGTGCCACGTTGGCGGTGACGCTGACGTTGCCCCTGCCGCCCAGCAACATCAGTGCCACGGCGGTGCCGTCGTCCCCGGAGTAAAGGCTGAAGCTCTTGGGCAAGCGCTTGACCAGCCAGGCTGCGCGGGCGATGTCGCCGGTGGCGTCCTTCAGGCCGATGATGCCGTCCACCTGCGCCAGGCGCACGACGGTGTCGTTCTGCATGTCGGCCACGGTGCGTCCGGGCACGTTGTACAGCACCATCGGCAGGTCGACCGCCTCGGCCACGGCGCGGAAGTGCTGGTAGATGCCTTCCTGAGACGGCCGGTTGTAGTAGGGCACCACCGACAGGTGGCAATCGGCGCCGACCTTCTTGGCGTAGCGTGTCAACTCGATGGCTTCGCTGGTGGCATTGGCGCCAGTGCCGGCCATGATCGGCACACGGCCCGCGGCCTGCTCGACGGCGACGCGGATGATCTCGCAGTTCTCCTCCATCGACACCGTGGGCGACTCGCCGGTGGTGCCGACCACGCCGATGCAGTCGGTGCCTTCGGCGATGTGCCAGTCGATCAGCCGGCGCAGCGCGGGGTAGTCGACGCTGCCGTCTTCATGCATCGGGGTGACCAGGGCGACGATGCTGCCCACAATTGCGTTCATGCGCTTTCCTTGCAATCTGCCGATTTTACGCGCCCGGCGCCACGCCCACGTAAAGCGGGTAGCGCCGGTCCGGCGTCCCGTCGGCGACAGCGGCAATGCGCTGCACGTAGCGCGGCGGCGGCTGCAGGAAGCCGTCCTCGTAGGCGACGATGCGCAGGCTGCGCGCCACGTCCAGCAACTCGCCGTGGCGCAGCAGGAAATCGGCGCGGGACGGCTTGCCGACGCTCTGGTTGCCGTCGGCAAAGGTTTCGTAGATCAGCACGCCGCCCTCGGCCAGTGCGCCCAGCAGCTCGGGCCACAAGGCCCGCCACAGGTAGTTGGTGACGACCAGCGCATCGAAGCGTTCGCCCGGCAGCGGCCAGGGCGCGCCTTCCAGGTCGGCCACCACCACCTGGGCGATGGTGCGCAGCGGATCCAGCGCGGCCGCATCACGGTCGACCGCCGTCACCGCGAAGCCGTGCGCCGCCAGCCAGCGCACGTGGCGGCCGCTGCCGCAGGCCAGGTCGAGCACGCGCCCGCCGGGGCGGATCAGCGGCGCCCAGCGGCGAACCCAGGGCGAGGCGTCAGAAACAGGCCCAGACACGGTTTGCCAGATCCACTGCCAGGTGCGGATTCAGGTAGCTGAGGAAGACGATGGCCAGCACCGCCGCGAAGAGCAGCGTCAGGCCGATGCGTGCGCCGCGTTGCATCAAGCCGGCTGCGGCATGGGCCGCATGATCGGGGTTTCGCGCACGGGCCAGTTGACCGCGGCGGCGAACAAGCCCAAGGCCGCCGAGATCCACCAGACGATGTCGTAGCTGCCGGTGGACTCATAGAGCTTGCCACACAGCCAGGCGCCCAGGAAGGAGCCGATCTGGTGGTTCAGGAAGACGATGCCGCCCAGCATCGACATGGACTGCACGCCGAAGATCTGCGCCACCACCGCATTGGTCGGCGGCACGGTCGACAGCCATAACAAGCCCATGGCCGCAGCAAACAGGTACACGCTCCAGGGCGTGAGCGGCGCGCCGATGAAGACGATGATGGCCACCGAGCGCAGCAGGTAGATCGCCGACAGGATGCGCGGCTTGGAGATGCGCTGGCCCACGCTGCCAGCGATGTAGGTGCCGAAGACGTTGAACAAGCCGATCAGCGCCATCAGGCCCAGCACGAACAGCGCGTTCTGCCAGCCCCAGCCGCCGATCAGCCAGTTCTCCACCGGCAGCATCAGGAACTGACCGAAGGAGCCGGCCGCCGCCGCCACCCCCATGGCCCAGGAGCGCTTCTCCGGCGCGACGTTGCGCGCGATGACGCCGAAGACGATGGCATAGGTGGTGCCGGCCTGCGCCATGCCGAGCATCAGCCCGGCGCTGCCGGTGAAGGCCAGGCCGGAGGTGGACAGCGCCATCAGCACCAGCCCACCGGCATACAGCAGGCCGCCGACAAACAGCACGCGGAACGCACCGTAGCGATCGGCCACCATGCCGGCCAGCGGGCCGAACAGGCCCCAGGTCAGGTTCTGCACCGCGATGGCAAAGGCGAAGGTCTCCCGCGACCAGCCACGGTCCAGCGTCAACGGCTGCAGGAACAGGCCGAAGCCGTGGCGTATGCCCATCGACATCGTCACCACCGCGGCGCCGAACAGCAGCACCTGGGTCATCGACAGAGGCGCGGGCCCGCTTGTTGCATGGGAGCTCATGCTGCGAATCTAGCTCAAAGCGGGGTACCGGGCGCCTGCGGCTACATTGCGGCCATGGACGGGGAGATGGCGTGAAGGTGCTCGTGCTCGGCAGTGGGGTGATCGGCACCTCGGTGGCCTACTATCTGGCCCGCGACGGCCACGAGGTGCAGGTGCTCGACCGCCAGGACGGCCCGGCGCTGGAAACCAGCTTCGCCAACGCCGGCGAGGTGTCCCCAGGCTATTCGTCGCCATGGGCCGGGCCGGGCGTGCCGCTCAAGGCCATCAAGTGGATGCTGATGACGCACAGCCCGCTGGTCATCTGGCCTCTGCTCGACCCGGCCATGTGGCGCTGGGGCACAGCCATGCTGGCCAACTGCACCGAACGCGCCTATGCCATCAACAAGAGCCGCATGGTGCCGATCGCCGAATACAGTCGCGACTGCCTGAAGGCGCTGCGCGCCGAGACCGGCATCGCCTACGACGACCGCGCGATGGGCACGCTGCAGTTGTTCCGCACGCAGTCGCAAATGGACGGCACCGCCAAGGACATCCAGATCCTCAGCGACTACAAGGTGCCCTATGAACTGCTCGACCGCGAAGGCTTCGTCAAGGTCGAGCCGGCGCTGGCGCTGACGAGGGAGAAGTTCGTCGGTGCCTTGCGCCTGCCCGGAGACGAGACCGGCGACTGCTTCAAGTTCAGCAACCGCCTGGCCGAGATGGCGCAGGGCCTGGGCGTGAGCTTCCGCTGGGGCACGAACATCCTGGCCTTGGAGCAGCAGGGCGGCCGCATCAGCGGCGTGCGCACCGACGATGGCATGCAGCGCGCCGAGCGCTACGTGCTCGCGCTGGGCAGCTATTCGCCGCAGTTGCTGCAGCCACTGGGCCTGCGCGTGCCGGTGTATCCGGTGAAGGGTTATTCGATCACCGTGCCGATCAGCGATGCGAAGTTCGCACCCGAATCGACCATCATGGACGAGACCCACAAGGTGGCCGTCACGCGGCTCGGTGACCGCATCCGCGTCGGCGGCACGGCGGAACTGGCGGGCTACAGCCTCAAGCTGCGCGAGGCGCGGCGCGCCACGCTGGAGCATGTGGTCACCGACCTGTTCCCCAAGGGCGGCGATGTGTCGAAGGCCACTTTCTGGTGCGGCCTGCGGCCGATGACGCCGGACGGCACGCCGATCGTCGGTCCCACGCCACTGGACAACCTGCTGCTGGCCACCGGCCACGGCACGCTCGGCTGGACCATGGCGGCCGGCACGGGCCGCGTCATCGCCGACCTGGTGTCGGGCCGCAAGCCCGACATCGACATCGAGGGTCTGACGATGGCGCGCTACAGCCGTGCCTGGGCCGGCTCCTAGGGGCTGACAGCGCGCGCTGCCGACGCTACAACCGGCGCCCATCGCATCACCGAGGAGGACGACGACCATGGCCCGCATGCTGAGCGAGAACTTCACACTCGACGAATTCGTCTTCAGCCAGACCGCGGCCCGCCTGGGCATCGACAACACGCCGACGCCGGAGGTGCTGGCCAACCTGAAGCGGCTGGCCCAGGCGCTGGAACAGGTGCGCAGTGCGCTCGGCGGCGTGCCGATCCTCATCAGCAGCGGCTACCGGTCACCGGCTCTGAACAAGGCGATCAAGGGCGCGCGCAACAGCGCGCATGTGCTCGGCCTGGCGGTGGACTTCACCGCGCCGCGTTTCGGCACCGTGCTGCAGACGGCCAAGGCGGCCTCGGCCAGCGGCGTGGCCTATGACCAGATCATCCACGAGTTCGGCCGCTGGGTGCACCTGGCGATCCCGGCCGTCGGCCAGACCGCCCGCGTCGAGACGCTGTCGATCCATGTCGCTGGCGTGTACACGCCGGGGCTGCGCGGCCGCAGCCGCTCCATGGCCTGAGCCCCTTTGTCGCGGCAGGGCTGGCGCGAGGCCGGTCCCTACAATCCGCCGCCATGGCAACCAAGCAAGGCACTTACGCAGAAGCCTCGATCCGTGTGCTGAAGGGCTTGGAGCCCGTGAAGCAGCGGCCGGGCATGTACACGCGCACCGACAACCCGTTGCACGTGATCCAGGAAGTGATCGACAACGCCGCCGACGAGGCCTTGGCCGGTTTCGGCAAGCGCATTGCGCTGACGCTGCACACGGATGGTTCCGTCGGCGTCGACGACGACGGTCGCGGCATCCCCTTCGGTCTGCACCCCGAAGAACAGGTGCCGGTGGTCGAGATCGTGTTCACGCGGCTGCATGCCGGCGGCAAGTTCGACAAGGGTGCGGGCGGCGCCTACAGCTTTTCCGGCGGTCTGCATGGTGTCGGTGTCAGCGTCACCAACGCGTTGGCCAAGCGTCTACAGGTGACGGTGTGGCGCGACGGCCAGGTGGCCACGCTGGCCTTCGGCGGCGGTGACGTGATCGAAAAGCTGCAGGTCCGCGCTGCCACCTCAGGCGAACGCAAGCACGGTACCTGCGTGCGCGTCTGGCCCGATGCCAAGTACTTCGACAGCGCCGAGCTGCCGAAGCACGAACTGATGCACCTGTTGCGCAGCAAGGCGGTGCTGATGCCCGGCGTGACGGTGACGTTGACGCATGAGAAAAGTAACGAGACGCAGACCTGGCTCTACAAGGGCGGCCTGCGCGACTACCTGAACCAGCACCTGGCATCCGAGCCGCTGATCCCGCTGTTCGAAGGCGAGCAGTACGCCACCGGCAACGAAACCGAGAACTTCGCCGAAGGCGAGGGCGCCGCCTGGTGCGTGGCCTTCACCGAGGACGGCGCCACGCTGCGCGAAAGCTATGTCAACCTGATCCCCACGCTGGTGGGCGGCACGCACGAGGCCGGGCTGAAGGACGGGCTTTTCGGCGCCATCAAGGGCTTCATCGATCTGCATTCGCTGATCCCCAAGGGTGTGAAGCTGATGCCCGAAGACGTGTTCTCGCGCGCCAGCTTCGTGCTCAGCGCCAAGGTGCTGGACCCGCAGTTCCAGGGCCAGATCAAGGAGCGGCTGAACAGCCGCGACGCGCTGCGGCTGGTGTCGTCCTACGTCAAGCCTGCGCTGGAGCTGTGGCTGAACCAGCATGTGGAGTACGGCAAGAAGCTGGCAGACCTGGTGATCCGCCAGGCGCAGACGCGCCAGCGCGCCTCGCAGAAGGTCGAAAAGCGCAAGGGCTCGGGGGTGGCCGTGCTGCCCGGCAAGCTGACCGATTGCGAAAGCCGCGACCTGAACCTGAACGAGGTCTTCCTCGTCGAAGGCGACTCGGCCGGCGGCAGCGCCAAGATGGGCCGCGACAAGGAGACGCAGGCCATCCTGCCGCTGCGCGGCAAGGTGCTCAACTCCTGGGAGGTGGAGCGCGACCGGCTTTTCGCCAACAACGAGATCCACGACATCGCGGTGGCGGTCGGCGTGGACCCGCATGGTCCCAACGACACGCCCGATTTCAGCGGCCTGCGCTACGGAAAGGTGTGCATCTTGAGCGATGCCGATGTCGACGGCTCGCACATCCAGGTGCTGTTGCTGACGCTCTTTCTGCGCCACTTTCCCAAGCTGATCGAGCGCGGCCATGTGTACGTGGCCAAGCCGCCGCTGTTCCGCGTGGATGCGCCGGCGCGCGGCAAGAAGCCGGCGGCCAAGATCTATGCGCTGGACGAAGGCGAGCTGGAAGCCACGC
Source organism: uncultured Pseudomonadota bacterium (assembly GCA_963758955.1). Classification (GTDB taxonomy): domain Bacteria; phylum Pseudomonadota; class Gammaproteobacteria; order Burkholderiales; family Burkholderiaceae_C; genus Rubrivivax. Next base: position 463,131 of record CAVWXO010000021.1, on the reverse strand, counting down.
TCGACAAGCTGCGCAAGGAAGGCGCGCGTGACGGCAGCTGGTCGATCAGCCGCTTCAAGGGTCTGGGCGAGATGAATGCCGAGCAGCTGTGGGAGACCACGCTCAACCCCGACACGCGCCGCTTGTTGCCTGTGGCCTACGGCAGCGCCGGCTTCGATGCCACGGTGCTGTCACTGACCAGGCTGATGGGCAAGGGCGAGGCCGCGGCGCGGCGCGAGCTGATGGAACTGCACGGCGACACCATCGAAGTCGACGTCTGACTACTTCGACGCAAAGGCGCCCATCAGCGCGGCACTCGCCGAGTCGAAGGGCCTTGCCCCCGACATGTCGGCGATCCGGTCCCAGTGGTCGGCCACGCCTTCGGGCGTGAGGTCCTCTCCGGCCAGGTGCACGCCCTGGCTTTCCATCATCTGCACGCGGGCGAAGTAGCCGGCGCCGGCGGCGACGATCTCGCCGGTGAAGCTGCAGGCCTCGCTGGCCATGAAAGCCACCGCCGCGGTGACGCGTTCGGGCGTGGCCTCCTTCAGCATCGCACTGAAGGGCAGGCCTTCGGTCATGCGCGTCAGCGCCACCGGCGCCACGGTGTTGACGAGGATGCCGTACTTGCCGGCCTCGAGCTTGAGCGAGTTCATCAGCCCGACGATGCCCAGTTTGGCGGCGCCGTAGTTGGTCTGGCCGAAGTTGCCGTACAGGCCCGCGGCCGAGGTGGTCATGACGATGCGGCCGTAGGCGCGGCCCTGCATCGCACTCAGCACCGCCTGCGAGCAGTAAGCCGAGCCGAGCAGGTGCACGGCGACCACCGACTCGAAGTCCGCCGGCTCCATCTTGGCCAGCGACTTGTCGCGCAGGATGCCGGCGTTGTTGATGAGCACGTCGACATGGCCGTAGTGGTCCAGTGCGCACTGCACCAGGCGGCGCGCGCCTTCCGCCGTGGCGATGTTGTCGTGGTTGGGCGCCGCCTCGAAGCCGGCGGCGCGAATCTCGGCCACCACCTTGTCGGCGGCGGCATGGTCGCCACCAACGCCGTTGACCGTGCCACCCAGGTCGTTGACCACCACCTTGGCACCGCGCCGAGCCAGTTCCAGCGCATGGGCGCGGCCGAGGCCGCCGCCGGCGCCGGTGACCAAGGCGACGCGTTGATCGAAGCGGATGGGGTTCATGCTCGGGCTCCTGTGGGTTGGGCAAAACTATAGCGGTCGCGCGCTACAGTGCAGCAGTCCCAGCCCACCGGAGAAGCCCATGTCCGCGATCCTTTCCGAGACCCTCGACGCCCAGGCCATCCGTGAGGCGGTCTCCGCGTTGCGCGCCCCAGCCGTGGACCTGCTGGCGCGCCTGGTGGCCGAGCCATCGCTGCTGGGGGACGAGGCCAGTGCGCAGCGGCTGATGGCGCAGCAGTTCCATCAGCTCGGCCTTCGCGTCGACGAGTTCGAGATCGACGAGGACAAGATCCGCGATCACCCGGGTTATTCGCCATCGATCGTCTCCTACACCGGGCGGCGCAACGTCGTCGGCGTGCACCAGCCCAAGGGCCCGGTGCAAGGCAAGTCGCTGATCCTCAACGGCCACATCGACGTGGTGCCGGTGGGCGCGGCGCGGCTGTGGAGCCAGTCGCCCTTCGAGCCAAGGGTGGATGGCGATAAGCTCTACGGCCGCGGCTCTGGCGACATGAAGGCTGGCATCGTCGCCTACTGCATGGCCTTCGAGGCGCTGCGCAAGTTGGGCGTCGAGCCGGCCGCGCCGGTGTACCTGCAGTCGGTGATCGAGGAGGAATGCACCGGCAACGGCGCGCTGTCCTGCCTGGTGCAGGGCTACCGCGCCGATGCGGCGCTGATCCCCGAGCCGATCCCCGGCATCATGACCGGGCAGATGGGCGTGATGTGGGTCGGCATCGAGGTGCTGGGCCTGCCGGTGCATGCGGCGGTGGCGCAGACCGGCGTGGCGGCGATCGAATTCGCGCAGTACCTGTGCGCCAAGCTCAAGGAGTTGGAAGCGCAGTGGAACGAGCCGGCCAACCGCCACCCGCACTACGCGCACCACGATCACCCGATCAACTTCAACATCGGCAAGCTGTCCGGTGGCGAATGGGCCTCGTCGGTGGCCACGCAGTGTCGTGCCGATGTGCGCATCGGCTTCTATCCGGGCATGAAGCCGGCGCAGGTGCGTGCGCTGATCGAAGCGGTGGTCAAGGCGGCCTACGAGGCACACCCGAAGAAGGCCAGCGTGCGCTACGAGCTGATCTACGAGGGCTTCCAGGCCGAGGGCATGCTGGTCGACATGAACCAGCCGATGATCGACACGCTCAAGGACTGCCACCACGCGGTGGCCGGCGGGCAGATGCCGCTGATCGCCAGCACCGCCACCACCGATGCACGCTTCTTCCAGCTCTATGGGGGCATCCCAGCCACCTGCTACGGCCCGCAGTCGGGCAACACGCATGGCATCGACGAATGGGTGTCGATCGACAGCATGACGGAAGTGACGCAAGTCCTGGCGCTGTTCATGGCGCGCTGGTGCGGGTTGAACGAGCGCTGACTTGCAGCGGCGCGTGCTCGGAACTGACGGGACTGCCGAGCAGCTGACTTCGGTTACGCAACCTCCTCGGCCGTGTCCAGCACCACCCGGCCGATGATCCGGCCGGCTTCCAGGTCGCGCAGCGCGGCTTCGGCCTCGGCCAGCGGCCGTACCTGCACCGCGGGCAGCTTGAGCTTGCCATCGCGCACCATCTGCACCAGCTCGCGGATCTGCTCGGTGTTGCCGACAGCCGAGCCGCGCAGCGACACCTCGCGCATCGCCAGCGCCGGCAGCGGCACCGGCAGGGCGCCGCCGAAGAGGCCGACCACGACCATCTGGCCGCCCTTGCGCAGGGCCGGCAGGGCCAGTTGCGAGGTGGCGGGCGCGCCGACGAAATCGACAATGTGGGCCAGGCCGATGCCGGAGATCTTCAGCAGTTCGGCCGGGCCGGGCGTGGTCTTCAGGTTCACCGTGGCCGCGGCACCGACCGCGGTGGCGGCCTGCAGCTTGGCATCGTCGATGTCGCAGGCGATGACGCGCTGGTGGCCCAGGGCGGCCAGCACCGACAGCGCCATCAGGCCGACGCCGCCGCAGCCGAGCACGGCCACCCAGTCGTCGGCGGCCAGCGTGCCGAACTTCTGCACCGCCGAGTAGGCGGTGACGCCGGAGCAGGCCAGCACGGCCGCGGTGGCCGGGTCCAGTCCCTCCGCGTCGACCAGGTAGCGCGAGTGCGGTACCAGCAGGTGGGTGGCAAAGCCGCCCTGCGCGCCCATGCCCAGCGCGCGCATGGTGTTGCACAGGTTGTCGCGGTCGCTCTTGCAGGCCCAGCACTGGCCGCAGCCGATCCACGGGTTGACCAGCACGCGCCGGCCCAACGCGACGCCGCGCACGTTGTCGCCCACCGCGTGCACGATGCCGATCGGTTCATGCCCCAGCGTCAGCGGAAGCTGCGTGCCGCGATCGGACAGCTTGAGCTTGTTGCCGCCGCCCAGGTCGAACCAGCCTTCGCGGATGTGCACGTCGGAGTGGCACACGCCGCAATGCGTGAGCCGCACCAATACCTCGTCGGGGCCGGGCTGCGGCGTGTCCCGCAGGCGCTTCTGCAGGGGCTGGCCCCATTCGGCGACGTCGTAGCTTTGCATGGCAAGGGCCTTTCCGAGGCAGGGTGGGAGCAGGCACGTTGACGGGCCGTGCCCGGCTGCATAGCATCGTAGTCAAATCCGAATCACAGTTCAAGTTTCTCTCGATGCCACCCAGTACTGATCCGGCCAACGGAGTGCGAGTCGCCAAGCAGTCGCGAAGCCTGCTCAAGCACCAGGCACTGCTCGAGGCCGGCCGTCGCCTGCTCGACACGCAGGACCTGGGCACGCTGTCGGTGGCGCAGCTGACACGCGACGCCGGCATGGCCGTCGGCTCGTTCTACTCGCGCTTTTCCGACAAGGACGCCTGGTTTGCGGAGTTGCTGCGTGTCACCGGCGAGCAGGTGCTTGCCGATACTGCCGCGCTGCTTGCGAGCGCACGCTGGCTGAGTGCGTCGAACGAGCGCAAGGTGGCGCTGATCGTGCGGCACGTGGTCAACATCCACCGCACGCACCGCGGCATCTTCCGCGCCGCACATTTCGATTCGGCACGTTCGCAACTCTACTGGCCGCAACTGCATGCCTTCGGCTGGCGGCTGGCCGATGCGGTGCACCAGGCGCTGTATGCGCACATGCGGCGCGTGCCGGCGCGGCAGCGGCGCTTTCGCGTCGGCGTGGCGCTGCAGCTGGTCTATGGCACCCTGGTCAACGCGGTGCTGCACGACCCTGGCCCGCTGAAGCTGGCCGACAAGCAGCTCGAGGCGGAACTGACGCGGGTCTTCCTGGGCGCCGTCCGCCTGGATTGAAGCTCAGCCGGGGATGCGCACCGGCAGGTGGCTGATGCCGCGCACGAAGTTCGACAGCAGCCGCGTCGGCGGCCCGGTGACCTCGATGACCGGGAAGCGCTTCAGGATCTCTTCCCACAGGATCTTCAGCTGCAGCTCGGCCAGGCGGTTGCCCACGCAGCGGTGGATGCCGAAGCCGAAGCTCAGGTGCTGGCGCGGCCGGGCACGGTCGATGATGAAGGCCTCGGGGTTGTCGATGGCCTCATCGTCGCGGTTGCCCGACAGATACCACATCACCACCTTGTCGCCCTTGAGGATCTTCTTGCCGCCCAGCTCGACGTCCTGCAGCGCGGTGCGGCGCATCATCGGCAGCGGCGTCTGCCAGCGGATGATCTCCGGCACCATGCTCTCGACCAGCGCGGGATTGGCGCGCAGCTTGGCCCACTCGGCGGGGTTCTGACTCAACGCCAGCAGCCCGCCGGTCATGGAGTTGCGGGTGGTGTCGTTGCCGCCGACGATCAGCAGCACCAGGTTGCCCATGTATTCCAGCGGGGGCATGTTGCGAGTGGCCGGGTTGTGCGCCAGCATCGACACCAGGTCGGACTTCGGCGGCGCGTTGACGCGCTCGTTCCAAAGTCGGGTGAAGTAGGCCAGCATCTTGCCCAGCTCGGCCAGGCGCGCCTCCTGCGATTCGACCAGGTGGTCGACCTCGGGCACCGAGGTGGCCACGTCCGACCACCAGGTCAGCAGCTTGCGGTCCTCGAAGGGAAAGTCGAACAGCGTGGCCAGCATCTGCGTGGTCAATTCGATCGACACGCGCTGCACCCAATTGAACTCCTCGTTGCGCGGCAACTCGTCCAGCACCTTGACGGTGCGCGCGCGGATCGTGCCTTCCATCGACGCCAGGTTCATCGGCGCGACGATCGGGCTGACCGCCTTGCGCTGTTCGTCGTGCTTCGGCGGGTCCATCGCGATGAACATGTGCAGCCGCTGCTTGACGTCCGGTGCGTTCCACAGCGCGATGCCGCCCTGGGTGTAGTCGGACGAATAGATGCCGTGGTTGGTGTCCACGGCCATGATGTCCTTGTACTTGGTCACCGACCAGAATCGTCCGTAGAAGTCGTTCTCGGTGAAGTGCACCGGGTCGTCGCGGCGCAGCCGCGCGAAGTAGTGGCCGACGGTGTCTTCCTGGAACAGGCGCGGCTTGCTGACGTCGATGTCGTCGATCGGCATCGAAAAGGCTTCCTGGCGGGCCAGGGCCTGCAGTTCGGCGTCGTGGTGGGTAGGGGTGACGGGTGCGTTCATTCGCTTCTCCGGTTTCAGCTCAGCGATAGGTGCGAAGTACAGACTGGTTATCCATCAAGCAACCGCCGCGGATCCGGCTCTGCCGGGCCGCCGGCGGTGCCCCCTCGATGGGGAGGGCCGAAGGCGCTGCGGGGGTGGTCAATGCTGACCTTCGGGCATGCGCAGCACGATGCCATCGAGGGCATCGCTCATCTCGATCTGGCAGGCCAGCCGTGAGTTGTCCTGCGTGCCGGCGGCGAAGCTGAGCATGCTTTCCTCCATCTCGGTGCGCGTGCCGGTCTTGCCCAGCCAGTCGGGGTCCACATAGACGTGACAGGTGGCGCAGGCGCAGGCGCCGCCGCAGTCGGCATCGATGCCGGGCACGCTGTGATCGACGGCGGCGCGCATCAGCGACACGCCATTGGTGGCGTCGACTTCATGGCGCGTACCGTCGTGTTCGAAGAAGATGACTCTGGGCATGGTGCTTCCGGGTGGTGGGTGGGACAGGGCCGAAGCGGCCCCGTGGCGCTGCGGCGCATCATAGAAAAATTCGAATCACAGTTCAAGTTTTGCGCGCGTCGGGCCATGCTGCACTGCCGCAAGAAGCACTGTGCCGCTTGGTGCGATGCGCCGGTCCTACACTGCGGCTGACAAGACAAGGAGACTGCGGATGCACCCCTCGATCCACGCCCGGCAGACGCCGGACAAGTGCGCGTACCGCATGGCCGGCAGCGGCCTGACGGTCAGCTACCGCGAGCTCGACGAAGGCTCGAACCGGCTGGCGCATTTCTTCCGCAGCGTCGGCGTGGGCATCGGGGACCGCATCGCGCTGATGCTGGAGAACCACCCGCGCTATTTCGAGATCTGCTGGGCCGCGCAGCGCGCCGGCATCGTCTACACCGCCATCAGCAGCCGCCTGACCGCCGGCGAGGCGGCCTACATCGTCGACGATTGCGGTGCCAAGGTCTTCATCACCTCGATGGCGCTGGCCGGCCAGGCCGCCGAGCTGCGAGGCCGAACACCCAAGGTGCAGACGCGGCTCATGCTCGACGGCACGATCGACGGCTACCAGGCCTACGAAGTCACTGTGGCCGGCTGCCCGGCCGAGCGCATTGCCGACGAATCGGCCGGCGGCGACATGCTCTATTCATCGGGCACCACCGGCCGGCCCAAGGGCGTGTTCGTGCCACCGGAGTCCACGGACATCGCCTTCGTCAACTCGCTGCTGAAGGTGTGCATCGGGCCATTCCAGATGGGGCCAGACACGGTGTACCTGTCGCCCGGGCCGCTGTACCACGCCGCACCGCTGCGCTTTGCGATGGCAGTGATGCGCCTGGGCGGCACGGTGGTGGTGATGGAACACTTCGACGCGGCCGAGTTTCTGCGCCTGGTGGCGCAGTACCGCATCACCCACACGCAGGTGGTGCCGACCATGTTCGTGCGCATGCTCAAGCTGCCCGACGCGCAGCGCTTGGCGCACGACCTGTCGAGCCTGCGCATCGCCATCCATGCGGCGGCGCCTTGCCCCGTACCGGTCAAGCAGCAGATGATCGACTGGTGGGGTCCGATCGTCTGGGAGTACTACGCCGGCACCGAGGGCATGGGCATGACGCTGGTCGGCTCGGCCGACTGGTTGACGCACCCGGGCACGGTAGGCCGCGCGGTGGTGGGCGTGCTGCACATCTGCGACGACGATGGCAACGAGCTGCCGCCGGGCGAGAACGGCGGCGTGTACTTCTCCGATGGCAAGGTGTTCGAGTACCACAACGACCCGGATAAGACCGCCGCCGGCCGCAATGCCAAGGGCTGGACCACGCTGGGTGACATCGGCACCATGGATGCCGAGGGCTTCCTGTACCTGACCGACCGCAAGGCCCACATGATCATCTCCGGCGGCGTCAACATCTACCCGCAGGAGGCCGAGAACCTGCTGGTCACGCACCCCAAGGTGCTGGACGTGGCGGTGTTCGGCGTGCCCAACGAGGAGTTCGGCGAGGAGGTCAAGGCGGTGGTCCAGCCGCGCGACATGGCGCACGCCGGCATGGCCCTGGAGCAGGAGCTGATCGCCTTCTGCCGCGAGCAGCTTTCGGCCATCAAGTGCCCACGTTCGATCGACTTCCAGGCCGAGCTGCCGCGCCACCCCACCGGCAAGCTGTACAAGCGGCTGCTGCGCGACAGGTACTGGGCCGGCCACACCTCGAAGATCGTCTGAAGCGCCATGAAGGACCCGAACGCTTCGCCGGTGTTCCGCAAGGTGGCGGTGATGGGCGCCGGCGCCGTCGGCGGCTTCTACGGCGCGATGCTGGCGCGGGCTGGCCATGCGGTGACGCTGGTCGGCCGGCCGGCGCATGTGCAGGCCATCCAGCGCGACGGCCTGCAACTGGAGATGGGCGGGCAGCGCCACCGGGTGCGGCTCGATGCCAGCAGCGACCCGGCCGCGCTGGCCGGAGCCGACCTGGTGCTGTGCTGTGTCAAGTCCGGCGACACCGAAGCGGCGGCGTTGCAGATGGCGCCGCACCTGCAGCCCGGCACGCTGCTGATGAGCCTGCAGAACGGTGTCGACAACGCCGCCACGCTGGCCCGCCATCTGCCCTGCCGGGTGGTGCCCACGGTGGTCTACGTGGCGGTGGCGCTGGGCGGGCCGGGCGTGGTGCGCCACTTCGGCCGCGGTGATCTGGCCATCGGCGCGATGCCCGGCGGCATGCAATCGTCGGTGCCCGAATGGCCCACGCTGCAAGCCGTGGTCGACTTCTTCGCCGGTGCGCAGGTGCCGGTGCGCATCGTGCCCGACGTGGCCGTGGAGCTGTGGGCCAAGCTGCTGGTCAACTGCGCCTACAACGCCATCTCGGCGCTGGCGCAGATGCCCTATGCGCGGCTGGCCGCGTTGGAGGACATCCGCGCGCTGCAGCAGGACATCGTGCACGAGGTCATCGCCGTGGCCGCGGCCAGCGGCGTCGCGCTGCCGCTGCAGGCTTCGCTGGACGCGGTGGCGAAGATCGCCGTGGCCATGCCGCAGCAGCTGTCGTCCACCGCGCAGGACATGGCGCGGCGCAAGCCCAGCGAGATCGACCATCTCAACGGTTTCATCGCCCGGCGCGGTGCTGAGCTCGGCGTGCCCGCGCCAGTCAACCGTACGCTGCACGCGCTGGTGAAGCTGGTGGAATCGGGCTACGAGGCTCCATGACAGAGCTGCCCGAGCCCTTTGCGCAGGCGTTGCGCGAGCTGGGTCTGGCGGGCAGTGCGCCACTGACCGGCCAGCCGCTGACCGGCGGCGTGTCCTCCGACATCTGGCGCATCGACACCGAGCACGGCCCGATCTGCGCCAAGCGCGCCTTGCCCACGCTGCGTGTCGCGGCGCTGTGGCAGGCGCCGATCGAGCGCAACCGTTTCGAGGCGCGCTGGATGCAGGTGGCAGCCGAAGCGGTGCCCGGGTGCGCGCCGCGGGTGCTGGGCCAGCACCCGCGCCTGGGTGTGCTGGCCATGGACTACCTGCCGCAGCATGCGCTGTGGAAGCAGCAACTGCGCGACGGCCAAGCCGAGCCGGGCACCGCGCAGGCGGTGGGCCGCACGCTGGGCCGCATCCACGCCTACAGCGCGGCGCGGCCCGCCTTGGCGGCGGAGTTCGCCAGCCAGGCGATCTTCTTCGACATCCGACTGGAGCCTTATTTGCTCGCCACCGCCGCAGCCCATCCCGACCTGGCGCCGCAATTGCGCGCACTGGTGCACACCACGCAGGCGCAAGCCAAGGCGCTGGTGCATGGCGACGTCAGCCCAAAGAACATCCTGGTCGACGGGCAGCGGCCGGTGTTGCTGGACGCGGAATGCGCGGTCTGGGGTGACCCGGCCTTCGACCTGGCCTTCTGCCTGAACCACCTGCTGCTCAAGTGCCTGTGGACGCCGTCCGCAGCGCCGGCCTTCCTGGCCTGCTTCGACGCGCTGTGCTCGGCGTACCTGGCGCAAGTGGACTGGGAGCACGCCGAGGCGCTGGAAGAACGCGCCGCACGCTTGCTGCCGGGGCTGCTGCTGGCCCGGGTGGACGGCAAGTCGCCAGTCGAATACCTGGTCGACGAGGCACCGCGCCAGACGGTGCGGCGTGCGGGTCGTGCCCTGCTGGTACGGCCCGTCGATCGGTTGGAGGGCGTGGCGCGTGCCTGGCGCCGGGAGATGGCTGCATGACCGACACCCGCATCCGCTACATCCACGCCCGGCGCGTCTGGGACAGCCGCGGCCGGCCCACGCTGGAAGCCGAACTCACGCTGCACGACGGCAGCGTCGGCCGCGCGATCGTGCCGGCCGGCGCCTCCACCGGTACGCGCGAGGCGCTGGAGTTGCGCGACGGCGGCACGGCCTTCGGCGGCCTGGACGTGCAGCGCGCGCTGGGCCATGTGCGCGGCGAGATCTCGGCAGCGCTGATCGGCCACGACGCCGCCAACCAGGCCGCGCTGGACCGCTGCCTGATCGAGCTCGACGGCACGCCGTCCAAGACCCGTCTGGGTGCCAACGCCACGCTGGCGGTGTCGCTGGCCGCGGCGCATGCGGCCGCAGCGTCTGCGCGGCAGCCGCTGTACCGTTACCTGGGCGGCGACGCCGCGACGACGCTTCCGCTGCCGCAGATCCAGATCTTCGGCGGCGGCGCGCACGCCGGGCGGCGTGTCGATGTCCAGGACTTCATGGTCGTGTGCCCGGGCGCGACCGACTTTGCGCAGGCGCTGGAATGGACGGCCGAGGTCTACCGCGCGGCGGGGCAGCTGATGCAGCGCCGCGGCCCCTTGCACGGCGTGGCCGACGAGGGCGGCTGGTGGCCCGACTTCGACAGCAACGAACAGGCGCTGCAAACCTTGGTGCAGGCCATCGAGACGGCAGGCTACGAGCCCGGCGCGCAGGTGGCGATCGCGCTGGACGTGGCGGCCTCCGAGTTCGGCCGCGACGGCCGCTACCGGCTGGCACTGGAAGCGCGCGAGCTCGATGCCGACGGCCTGATCGAGATGCTGCTGCGCTGGACCGAGCGCTACCCGATCGTCTCGATCGAGGACCCGCTGGCCGAGGACGACCGCGACGGCTTTGCGCGCTTCACCCGCGCCGCGGGCGGCAAGCTGCAGATCGTCGGCGACGACCTGCTGGTGTCGCATGCGTCGCTGTTGCGCGAGGCTGCGGCCTGCGGCGCGGCCAATTGCGTGCTGCTCAAGCCCAACCAGCGCGGCACCCTGAGCGAGGTGCTCGCATGCTGGCAGGCGGCCCGGGAGCTGGGCTATGCGGCCATCGTCTCGGCCCGTTCGGGCGAGAGCGAGGACTCCAGCATCGTGCACCTGGCCATCGGCTGGGGCGTGGGGCAGTTGAAGGTGGGCTCCTTTGCGCGCAGCGAACGCATGGCCAAGTGGAACGAGGCGCTGCGCATCGAGGAACAACTGGGCGACCGGGCGCGCTTCGCCGCTGCCGGTGTCTTCGGCCGGAGTCGCTAGCGGCGCGGCTTGCCTCGGCCCATCAGGCGGCTGAACATGCTGCCTTCGGGGCGCGCGGCGGGGTGGCTGCGCATGACCATCAGCGCCGAGGTCAGGTACAGCGCATTCAGCAACCGGCTGGCCCGGTCGGTGCTCATGCCGGGCCACTTGGCGATATCGCGAAGCGACACCGATTCGCTGCGCAGCCGGTCGGCCGCCGGGCCCAGCGCACCGGGGGCCAGCAGCCGGTCCTCACGCGACAAGGTCACGCGGTAGGCGGCGTTGCCCGCAATCTCGGACAGCAGATCGAAGCGCGGCCCGTTCAGCGCCAGGTTCCACAGCAGCGGCTTCAGCGGGTGGTAGTGTTCCATGCGGCCCACACGCTCCTGCATCCAATGCCCGGGTGGGCGCATGCCTGGTGCGTCGCAGGACAGCACCTTCAGCGCCGCCAGCCCGTCGGCTGCGGCCAGCGCCATGTCGCGCGGCGAGTGATAGACCAACTCGGTGGGAAACACCGTCACCGGCCAGACCAAGTCTTCGTACTGCAGGCAGATCAGTGCCGATTGGCGGTGGCGCATGCAGGCGGCCAGGATCTCCAGCACGTCACCGCCCTCGCGCCGGACCTCCAGCTGGCGCAGGTCCGCCAGCATTGTCGTTGGCAGCAGGGTGTTCTCGCCGAGTTGCGCAAACACGCTCGAGCCGCGCTCCAGGCGCATGCGCTCGTAAGCGCTGATGCGCCAGAGCGTGGAATCCAGAAAGTCACGCATGGTCCGGCATCCCCCGGCCCGCGGGCCGAACCGAGATTCTGCCGGAGATGGCTGTCGAAGTGTTGTCCGAACGTGCCAAGCCGCCGCCCGCGCGCCAGTCGCTGGGCGTGGCGCCGGTCCAATGCCTGAAGGCGCGTGCGAAGCTCTTTTCGCTGCGGAAGCCCAATTGGTGAGCAATCTGCTTCACTGGCTGGCGGGTTCGGCGCAGCAGTTCCTGGGCGCGGCCGCAGCGTACTTCGTCCTTCAACGACTGCACAGAAGCTCCTTCCTGGCGCAGATGGCGGTGCAGCGTGCGCAGCGAAACGTTCAGTGCGCGGGCCAGGCCGTTGGCATGCAGCGCGTCGGCGGTCGGGTGCTGCAGCAGGTCGCGCACGCGCTGCACCAGCAGGCGGTCGCGCCGGTACTGCAGCACCGTCAGCGGCAGGGCGTGTTGCAGCATGGCGCGCAGCGCCCGTTCGTCGCGGCGCAACGGCAACTCCAGGTAGTGGGCGTCGAAGCTGAAGCCGGCGCGCGGCGCATCGAAATGCACCGCCCCGGGAAAGAGCAGCGGATACACGCCGGCATGCGCCGGGGCTTCAAACGGGAAGGACGCCGTGCGCAAGGCGATGCGCGAGTCCACTGCCCAGCAGGCATAACCATGCACGTAGCGCAGGCTGGTGAGCAGGCAGAACTCACGCAGCCTGCCGAGGTCGCTTTGTTCGTCGATGCTCAGTGTGGCGACCTCGCCGTCGTGGTCCAGGCGCAGCACGATGTCCTCGGTCAGCAGCCGGTGGTGCCGGCACCAGCGCTTGAGCGCGACGCCCAGGTTCGGCGCACCCAGCGAGGCGCGACACAGCAGCCCGTAGCTGCCCCAGGGCAGCCGGCGCGAGAACCAGCCCAGCGCTTCGTCGTCGAGCTGCTGCATCGCGGCACCGCACAGCACCTCGAACTGCGCTGCGGTCACGCGGGCGTCGGCTCGGCGCAACAGCGAAGGCGCGATTTGCGCCCGTTGCAGAGCCTGGGCAGGGTCGGCTCCATAGCGCTCGAAGCCCCGCACCACGGCCTGCACGAACGTAATGGGCGTGGCCGCCTGGCGGCCGGGCGGACGAGGGGTGTCGGCGCGGGACTTGGGCATCGATGCAGTGTGGCCGGGGTTGGCACGATATGCAACCAATCTGGCGCCAAAGGCGTTGCCTCTGCGCTTAAGCTTCGGCATCGAAACCCGTGCAGGACAGCCGGGCAGCAGCAGGAGATGGTATGGCAGCAGCAGACGACGTTGGCGGCGGCATCGCGCCGAGAGGGGGGGTGTCGCAGGTGTGTGGCGACATGAGGGCGGTGCTGTCCGAGCAGACTCTCCCGGCGCTGCTGGCCGACACGGTGGCGCGCTGCGGCGAGCGGCCGGCGGTGCTGTTCCGCGAGCAGGGCATCCGCTGGACCTGGCGCGAGTTCGCCGCCGTGGTTGACGAACTGGCCGCCGGCCTGCTGGGCCTGGGCCTGCAGCGCGGTGACCGGCTGGGCATCTGGTCGCCGAACCGCGCCGAATGGCTGGTGACGCAGTTCGCCACCGCGCGCATTGGCGTGATCCTGGTGAACATCAACCCGGCTTATCGGCTGTCGGAGCTGGAATACGCGCTCAACGTGTCGGGCTGCCGCGCCATCGTCACGGCCGAACGCTTGAAGACCTCGATGTACCTGCAGATGCTGCAGACACTGGCGCCGGAGCTGGCGCACGGTGTACCAGGCGAACTGAAGTCAGCCAAGCTGCCGGCGCTGCAATGGGTCATCCGCATGGGTGCGCAGACCTCGCCCGGCATGCTGAACTACGACGCGCTGCTTCAGCGTGGTCGCGCCAGCCTGCAGGCACGGCAGCTCGACGCCATCACCGCGCAATTGGGCTGCCACGACCCGATCAACATCCAGTTCACCAGCGGCACCACCGGCAACCCCAAAGGCGCGACGCTGACGCACAACAACGTGCTGAACAATGCACGCTTCATCGCGCAGTGCATGCGCTTCAGCGAGGCCGATTCGCTGTGCATTCCCGTGCCGCTGTACCACTGCTTCGGCATGGTGCTGGCCGTGCTGGCCTGCGTGAGCAGCGGCGCGCGCATGGTCTTCCCGGGTGAAGCCTTCGAGCCGCTGGCCACGCTGCAGGCGGTGGCCGAGGAGCGCTGCACCGCGCTGCACGGCGTGCCAACGATGTTCATCGCCGAGCTCGACCATCCGCGCTTCGCCGAGTTCGACCTCTCTTCCTTGCGCACCGGCATCATGGCCGGCTCGCCGTGCCCGATCGAGACGATGAAGCGCGTGGTGTCGCAGATGCACATGGGCGAGATCACCATCGCCTACGGCATGACCGAGACCTCGCCGGTGTCCTTCCAGAGCAGCACCTCCGACCCGCTGGATCGGCGCGTGTCCACCGTCGGCCGCATCCAGCCTCGGCTGGAGGCCAAGGTGGTGGATACCAGCACCGGCCAGGTGGTGCCGGTGGGCGAGAAGGGCGAGCTGCTGGTGCGCGGCTACTCGGTGATGCAGGGTTACTGGGGCGACCCTGCGCGCACCGCCGAGGCGGTGCGCGACGGCTGGATGCACACCGGCGACCTGGCGACCATCGATGCCGAGGGCTACTGCAACATCGTCGGCCGCGCCAAGGACATGCTGATCCGCGGCGGCGAGAACGTCTACCCGCGCGAGGTCGAGGAGTTCCTGTTCCGCCACCCGAAGGTGCAGTCGGTGCAGGTCTTCGGCGTGCCCGACCCGAAGTACGTCGAGGAGGTCTGCGCCTGGATCACGTTGAAGCCCGGCGAGACCTGCACGGAGGCCGAGATCCGCGACTTCTGCCGCGACCAGATCGCCCACTACAAGGTGCCGCGCTACATCCGCTTCGTGGACGAGATGCCGATGACCATCACCGGCAAGGTGCAGAAGTTCGTGATGCGCGACAAGATGATCGAAGAGCTTGGCCTCGCCGTGGCCAAGACCGCCTGACCCAGGAGCCCACCACATGACATCCCTGACCACCGGCCTGAACTTCGCGCTGGGCGAAACCCTCGACATGCTGCGCGACAGCGTGCAGGCCTTCGCCGCCGAGCAGATCGCGCCGCGCGCTGAAGGCATCGACCGCGACAACCAGTTCCCCGCCGACCTGTGGAAGAAACTCGGCGCACTCGGCCTGCACGGCATGACGGTGGCCGAGGAATACGGCGGCAACCAGATGGGCTACCTGGCGCACATCCTCGCGATGGAGGAGGTCTCGCGCGCCTCGGCGTCGGTGGGGCTTAGCTACGGCGCGCATTCCAACCTGTGCGTCAACCAGATCCACCGCAACGGCACGGCGGCGCAGAAGGCGAAGTACCTGCCCAAGCTGGTCAGTGGCGAGCACGTGGGCGCGCTGGCGATGAGCGAGCCCAATGCCGGCTCCGACGTGGTCAGCATGAAGCTGCGCGCGGACCTCAAGGGCGACCGCTACGTGCTCAACGGCAGCAAGATGTGGATCACCAACGGCGGCGACGCCGACACGCTGGTGATCTATGCCAAGACCGACCTCAACGCCGGTGCCGGCGGCATGACCGCCTTCATCGTAGAGAAGGGCTTCAAGGGCCTGAGCTATGGCAGCAAACTCGACAAGCTGGGCATGCGCGGCAGCAACACCTGGCCGCTGTTCTTCGACGACTGCGAAGTGCCGGTGGAGAACGTGCTGGGCGGCGAAGGCAAGGGCGTCAAGGTGCTGATGAGCGGCCTGGACTACGAGCGCGCCGTGCTGTCCGGCGGGCCGCTGGGCATCATGGCCGCCTGCATGGACGTGGTGCTGCCCTATGTGCACGAACGCAAGCAGTTCGGCCAGAGCATCGGCGAGTTCCAGCTGATGCAGGGCAAGCTGGCCGACATGTACAGCACCTGGTCGGCCACCCGCGCCTATGTGTACGCGGTGGGCCAAGCCTGCGACCGTGGCGACCACGCGCGCACGCTGCGCAAGGACGCGGCCGGCGCGATCCTGTACTCGGCCGAGAAAGCCACCTGGATGGCCGGCGAGGCGATCCAGGCGCTGGGCGGCAACGGCTACATCAACGACTATCCGGCCGGCCGGCTCTGGCGTGACGCCAAGCTCTACGAGATTGGGGCAGGGACGTCAGAGATAAGGCGGATGCTCATTGGCCGCGAGCTTTACTCGGAGTCGATGTAGCCATGTGCAGCCTCGACGGCCTGTTTGCCAACAACCGCGCATGGGCCAACCAGCGCGTGTCCGAAGATCCAGAGTACTTCACGCGCCTGGCGATGCTGCAGGCACCCAAGTACCTGTGGATCGGCTGCTCCGACAGCCGCGTGCCGGCCAACGAGATCCTCGGCCTGGCGCCGGGCGAGGTGTTCGTGCACCGCAACGTGGCCAACCTGGTGGTGCACTCCGACCTGAACTGCCTTTCGGTACTGCAGTACGCGATCGACGTGCTGAAGGTGGAGCATGTGATGGTCGTCGGCCACTATGGTTGCGGCGGGGTGCAGGCGGTGGTCGAACGGCGTCTGGTCGGACTGGTCGACAACTGGCTGCGCCACGTGGCCGATGTCGCCTTCAAGCACATGAGCCGGCTCGACCGCCACGGCGATCCGGTCGAACTCGGTCGCCGGCTGGTGGAGCTGAACGTGGTCGAGCAGGTGTCCAATGTCTGCCGCACGACGATCCTGCGCGACGCGTGGAAGCGCGGCGACAAGGTCGAGGTGCACGGCCTGGTCTATGGCCTCGACGATGGTCTGCTGCGCCCGCTGGGCATCAGTGTCGACGGCCGCGGCCAATGGGAAGAGCGGCACGAGGCGTCGATCCAGACGCTCGCGTCGATGAACGAGAACGGATGACCATGCAAGCGCTGAAAAGCCAGATCGACACCCGCTCGGATGATTTCCGCGCCAACGCCGCGCGCATGCGCGAGATTGTCGCCGACCTGCGCGCCAAGGCCGAGGGGGTGGCGCAGGGCGGCGGCGAGGTGGCGCGCGCGCGCCACGAAGCGCGCGGCAAGCTGCTGCCGCGCGACCGCGTCGCGCACCTGCTGGACTCGGGCACGCCCTTCCTCGAAGTGGGCCAGCTGGCCGCGCTGGGCATGTACGACGACGAGGCGCCATCGGCGGGTGTCATCACCGGCATCGGCAGCGTGATGGGGCGCGAGTGCATGATCGTCGCCAACGACGCCACGGTGAAGGGCGGTACCTACTACCCGATGACGGTGAAGAAGCACCTGCGCGCGCAGGAGATCGCGCTGCAGAACCAGCTGCCGTGCATCTACCTGGTCGATTCCGGCGGTGCCTTCCTGCCTCGACAGGACGAGGTCTTCCCCGACCGTGATCACTTCGGCCGCATTTTCTACAACCAGGCCCACATGTCGGCCGCCGGCATCCCGCAGGTGGCGGTGGTGATGGGTTCGTGCACCGCCGGCGGCGCCTATGTGCCGGCGATGAGCGACGAGACGGTGATCGTGCGCAACCAGGGCACCATCTTCCTGGGTGGGCCGCCGCTGGTGAAGGCCGCAACAGGCGAGGTGGTCAGCGCCGAGGACCTGGGCGGCGGCGACGTACACACGCGGCTGTCCGGCGTGGCCGACCATCTGGCCGAAAACGACAGCCATGCCCTGTTCATCGCGCGGCGCATCGTCGCCAGCTTCAACCGCGCCAAGCCGCAGACGGTGACGCTGGAGCCCAGCGAAGAGCCGCTGTACGACCCGCAGGAGATCTACGGCATCATTCCCGCCGACACGCGCAAGCCCTACGACGTGCGCGAAGTCATCGCACGCATCGTCGACGGTTCGCGCTTCGACGAGTTCAAGGCGCGCTATGGCGCCACTCTGGTCACCGGCTTCGCGCGACTGCACGGCATGCCGGTGGGCATCGTCGCCAACAACGGCATCCTTTTCAGTGAAAGCGCACAGAAGGGTGCGCACTTCATCGAGCTGTGCGCGCAGCGGGGCGTGCCGCTGCTGTTCCTGCAGAACATCACGGGCTTCATGGTCGGGCGCAAGTACGAGAACGCCGGCATCGCCAAGGACGGCGCCAAGATCGTCACTGCAGTGGCGACGGCCCAGGTGCCCAAGCTCACCGTGCTGATCGGCGGCAGCTTCGGTGCCGGCAACTACGGCATGTGCGGCCGCGCCTACTCGCCACGCTTCCTGTGGATGTGGCCCAACGCGCGCATCAGCGTGATGGGCGGCGAGCAGGCCGCCAGTGTGCTGGCCACCGTGCGCCGCGATGGCATCGAGGCCAAGGGTGCCACCTGGTCGGCCGAGGACGAGGCCGCCTTCAAGAAGCCGCTGCTCGAGCAATACGAACTGCAGGGCCACCCGTACTACGCCAGTGCGCGCTTGTGGGACGATGGCGTGGTCGATCCGGCGCAGACGCGCCGCGTGCTCGGCCTGTCGCTGGCGGCGGCGTTGAATGCGCCGATCCTGCCGACGAAGTTCGGTTTGTTCCGCATGTAGTGTATGATGTGTCTGATATCTGACATTTATACACATCATGCGCACCAACATCGACATAGACGACGCCTTGTTGGCCGAGGCCATGAAGGCCGGTCCCTTCAAGACCAAGAAGGATGCGGTCGAGGCGGGCTTGAGGCTGTTGGCGCGGCAGGCCGCGTATCGAGAGATCCTCAAGTGGCGCGGCAAGCTGCAGTGGCAGGGCGACGAAGGCATCGACTGGACCCAGCCCGAGCCTGGCGCGCGGCGGGTCGTCAACGAGCCACCCGCGCTGCCGACGGCTTCCAAAGGCAGGCGCCGTGCTGGTCGTTGATTCGTCGGTCTGGATCGACTTCTTCAACGGCTTCGAGGCGCCTTCGGCCGAGTTGCTGGCTCACCTGCTCGACCATGGCGAGGTGCGCATCGTCGTGCCCGACCTGGTGCTGTTCGAGGTGTTGCGCGGCTTCAGGCACGAGCGCGACCTGCGCACCGCGCGCCAGTTGATGCAGGGGCTGGCGATCGAAAGCTCGATGGACCCTGATCTGGCCTTGGCCGCGGCCGAGCACTATCGTCAACTGCGCGGCCGCGGCCACACGGTGCGCAGCGCCATCGACGTGCTGGTCGCGGCATTCTGCATCGAGCGTGACTACGCGCTGCTGCACGACGATCGGGACTTCGATGCCTTCGAGCTGCATCGTGGCTTGCGCGTGTGGCGGCATTGAGGAGACCACGGATGTTCACCAAGAGCCTGATCGCCAATCGAGGCGACAACGGCCGCAAGGCCGTTGCGACGAAGCCAGATTGGTTGATGCGCGCAGCGCATGCAGGCGATCTCACGCCGATGGAGAAGCTGCATGTTTAGCAAGATACTCATTGCCAATCGGGGTGAGATCGCCTGCCGCGTCATCAAGACCGCAAGGCGCATGGGCATCGCCACGGTGGCGGTGTATTCCGAGGCCGATGCCAACGCGCGCCACGTGCGCCTGGCCGACGAGGCGGTGCTGATCGGCCCGCCGGCGGCGCGCCAGTCCTACCTGATGGCGCAGAGGATCCTCGACGCCGCGCGGGCCACCGGCGCGCAGGCCGTGCATCCTGGCTACGGCTTCCTGTCCGAGAACGACGCCTTCGCCGAGGCCTGCGCTACGGCGGGCATCGTCTTCATCGGCCCGCCGGCGTCGGCTATCCGCGCCATGGGCAGCAAGTCCGCCGCCAAGGCGCTGATGGCCCAGGCCGGCGTGCCCTTGACGCCGGGCTACCACGGCGACAACCAGGACCCCGTGTTCCTCGAAGCGCAGGCGCGCGACATCGGCTTCCCGGTGTTGATCAAGGCCAGTGCCGGCGGCGGCGGCAAGGGCATGCGCCGCGTCGACAGGAGCGAAGATTTCGCGGCCGCGCTGGCCTCGTGCCAGCGCGAGGCGAAGAACGCCTTCGGCGACCCGCATGTGCTGGTGGAAAAGTACGTGTTGCGTCCGCGGCACATCGAGATCCAGGTCTTCGGCGACACGCAGGGCCATTGCGTCTACCTGTTCGAGCGCGATTGTTCGGTACAACGCCGCCACCAGAAGGTGTTGGAGGAGGCTCCCGCGCCGGGCATGACGCTCGATCGCCGTGCAGCCATGGGCCAGGCGGCAGTGGAAGCGGCCAAGGCGGTGGGCTACGTCGGCGCCGGCACAGTGGAGTTCATCGCCCATCAGGACGGCTCGTTCTACTTCATGGAGATGAACACCCGGCTGCAGGTCGAGCACCCGGTCACCGAGATGATCACCGGGCTGGACCTGGTGGAATGGCAGCTGCGCGTGGCGGCGGGTGAGCCGCTGCCGCTGCGCCAGGACCAGCTGGCCATCGACGGCCATGCGATCGAGGCGCGCATCTACGCCGAAGACCCGGACAAGGGCTTCCTGCCCTCCACCGGCAAGTTGCTGCACCTGTCGCCGCCGCCTGAAAGCGAGCACGTGCGCGTCGACACCGGCGTCGAGCAGGGTGATGCGATCACGCCCCACTACGACCCGATGATCGCCAAGCTGATCGTCTGGGACAGCGACCGGCCCAAGGCGCTGGCCCGCATGCGCCAGGCGTTGGCGCAGTACCGCGTGGTCGGCGTGGCCAACAACGTGGAGTTCCTGTCGCGTCTGGTCAGCGTGCCGTCCTTCGCCAATGCCGACCTGGATACGGCGCTGATCGAGCGCGAGCAGGCCAACCTGTTCCCCGAGAAGGCTGCGGTGCCCGACGAGGTGTGGGTGTTGGCCGCGCTGGCCGAACTGCAGCGCGAGGCGGCAGTGGCGCGGCATGCGGCCGATGGCGAATCCCCGTGGCGCATGCTCGACGGCTGGCGCCTGAACGGCCAGGCCTCGCGCAATATCACGCTGCGTCATGCCGATGCCGTGCAGGCCGTCGCAGTGCAAGTTGCGGCCGGCGGCTACCAGCTGGTCCTGGACGGACGCACGGTGTTTGCGCGTGGCACGGCGGGCGCCAACGGCCAGTTGCATGCCCAACTCGGCGAGCGCCGCGTCCACGCCACGGTGGTGGTCAGTGCCGAGCGCAGGCATGTGTTCTTCGAGGGGCGATCCTGGCCCCTGGCGCTGCTCGACACGCTGAACACCGGCGGCGGCGGCGAGGATGTCGAAGGCGGGCTGAAGGCACCGATGCCGGGCAAGGTGATCGCGCTGATCGCCGCCGTCGGTGCCAGCGTCGAAAAGGGCACGCCGCTGCTGGTGCTGGAGGCGATGAAGATGGAGCACACCATCAGCGCCCCGAAGCGCGGCACGGTCAAGGCCTTCCGTTGTGCGCCCGGTGACCAGGTGGTCGACGGCGTCGACCTGGTGGACTTCGAGGGGGTGGAATGACGAACGTGCGAATCGTCGAGATGGGCCCGCGCGACGGCCTGCAGAACGAGAAGCAGGTGGTTCCGTTGGCCACCAAGCTGGAGCTGATCGAGCGCCTGGCCGCGGCCGGGCTGCGCGAGATCGAGACCACGTCCTTCGTGTCGCCGAAGTGGGTGCCGCAGATGAGTGACCATGTCGAGCTGATGCGCACGCTCCAGCGCCGCGCCGGTGTCAGCTACCCCGTGCTGACGCCCAACCTGCAGGGCTTCGAAGCGGCGCTGGCCGCCGGCGCCGACCACGTGGCGGTGTTCGCCGCAGCGTCTGAAGCCTTCTCCAGGAAGAACATCAACTGCTCGATCGCCGAATCCATCGACCGCTTCCTGCCGGTGATGGCGGCGGCGCGCGATGCCGGCGTCAAGGTACGCGGCTACGTTTCCTGCGTCATCGCCTGTCCCTACGAAGGCGCCGTCGCGCCGGCGAAGGTGGCCGAAGTGTCCGAGCGGCTGGCCGACATCGGCTGCTACGAGGTGTCCTTGGGCGACACCATCGGCGTGGGCACGCCGGCGTCGGTGCAACGCATGCTGCAGGCGGTGGCCGTGCGCGTGCCGTTGCAACGTCTGGCCGGCCACTACCACGACACCTACGGCATGGCGGTGGCCAACGTGCATGCGTCCTATGCCTTCGGACTGCGCGTCTTCGACGCCTCGGTCGGCGGGCTGGGCGGCTGCCCCTATGCCAAGGGTGCCACCGGCAACGTCGCCACCGAGGACGTGGTCTACCTGCTGCACGGCCTGGGCGCCGACACCGGGATCGATCTGGACGCGCTGGTCGACGTCGCGGCCTGGATCAGTTTGCAACTGGGCCGCGAACCTGCATCGCGCGTGGCGCGCGCCTTGTTGGCCAAGCGGCCGGGAGTTCCTGCATGATCGTTCTGTACCACTGCATGAGTGCGCGTTCCTTCCGCCCGCTGTGGATGCTGGAAGAACTGGGCCTGAGCTGCGACCTGCGCATGCTGCCGTTCCCGCCGCGCGTGCTCAAGCGCGACTACCTCGATGTCAACGCGCTCGGAACGATCCCGCTGCTCCTCGACGGCGATTCGCGCCTGACCGAATCGGCGGCCATTTGTCAGTACCTGGCAGTGAAGCATTCGCCGCGCGCGCTGAACGTCGAGTCCGACGAGGCGGGCTTTGCCGACTATCTGAACTTTCTGCACTTCGGCGAGGCCACACTGACCTTCCCGCAGACGCTGCTGTTGCGCTACGGCCAGTTCGAGCCGCCCGAGCGCCGTCAGCCGCAGGTGGTGGCCGACTACGGCAAGTGGTTCCTGGCGCGACTGGGCACGCTGGAAACGCGGCTGCAGGCCTCGCCTTACCTGGCGGCAGGGCGCTTCACCGCCGCTGACGTCTCGGTCGGTTATGCGCTGATGCTGGCCGAGATGCTGAAGCTGTCGGCGCGCTTCACACCGGCGATTGCCGCCTACTGGCAGCGGCTGTCGCAGCGCCCGGCCTTCCTGAGCGCGCTGCAGGTGCAGGAGCGCGCAGCCAGGGAGCAAGGAGTGTCCGGCGGTTCGTCCGCTGCCTGACGCGACTGGTCATGCCGCCGCCGACCCTGCGCCCACGCTCGCCGCAGTCGCCGGACAGCGGCAAGCGGGTCAGCGCCGCCGAGGCGGTGCATCTGATCCGCGATGGCGACACGGTGGCCACCTCAGGCTTTGTCGGCATCGGTTTCGCTGAGGGCATCGCCGTCGCGCTGGAACAGCGCTTCCTGGCCGAAGGCGCGCCGCGCGGCCTGACCCTGGTCTATGCCGCAGGGCAGGGCGATGGCCACCACAAGGGCCTGAACCACCTGGCTCACGAAGGCCTGGTCGGCCGCGTGATCGGCGGCCATTGGGGGCTGGTGCCGGGGCTGGGCAAGCTGGCGGTGGACAACAAGATCGAGGCCTACAACCTGCCGCAGGGCGTGATCTCGTGCCTGTACCGCGACATCGCCGGCGGCCGCCCGGGCCACCTGAGCCGCGTGGGCCTGGGCACCTTCGTCGACCCGCGGCACGGCGGCGGGCGCATGAACGCGCGCACCACCACGCCACTGGTCGATCTGCTGCAGGTCGGCGGCGAGGACTGCCTGCTCTACAAGACCTTCCCGATCACGGTCGGCATCATCCGCGCCACCACCGCCGATGCCGACGGCAACCTGACGATGGAGCGCGAGGCGCTGACGCTGGAAAGCCTGTCCATCGCCACCGCGGTGCACAACAGCGGCGGCATCGTCATTGCGCAGGTCGAACGCATTGCCGAGCGCGGCTCGCTGCAGCCGCGCCAGGTGAAGGTGCCTGGCGTGCTGGTCGACTGCGTGGTGCTGGCCGACCCCGAGCACCACTGGCAGACCTTTCACACCCGCTATCACCCCGGCTATTCGGGTGAGATGCGGGTGCCGGTCGATCAGATCAAGCCGTTGCCGCTGGACGTGCGCAAGGTGATCGCGCGGCGAGCGGCGATGGAGCTGCATGCCAACAGCGTGGTCAACCTGGGCATCGGCATGCCCGAAGGCATTGCCGGCGTGGCCAGCGAGGAGCGCATCGTCGACCTGATGACGCTGACCGCCGAGCCCGGCGTCATCGGCGGTGTGCCGGCCGGCGGGCTGGACTTCGGCGCCGCCATCAACACCCAGGCGGTGATCGACCAGCCCTACCAGTTCGACTTCTACGACGGCGGTGGCCTGGACCTGGCCTTCCTGGGCCTGGCGCAGGCGGATGCCGAAGGCAACCTCAACGTCAGCAAGTTCGGTCCGCGGCTGGCCGGCGCGGGCGGCTTCATCAACATCAGCCAGCACGCCAAGCGCGTGGTCTTCGTCGGCACCTTCAACGCCGGCGGGGTGAAGATGGCGGTGGAACAAGGGCGGCTGCACATCGAGCGCGAGGGCCACACGCGCAAGTTCGTGGCCGCCGTCGAGCACCGTACCTTCAGTGGCGCGCTGGCCCGGCAACGCCGCCAGCCGGTGCTGTACATCACCGAGCGCTGCGTGCTGCGATTGTGTGACGAGGGGCTGGAGCTGATCGAGATCGCCCCGGGCATCGACCTGGAGCGCGACGTGCTGGCGCAGATGGACTTCATGCCGCTGATGCCGGTGCCGCCGCAGCTGATGGACCCGCGCATCTTCGCGCCCGAGCCGATGGGCTTGCGCCATGACCTGCTGCACCTGCCGCTGCAGCGGCGATTCAGCTACGACGCGCTGCAGGGCATCTTCTTCGCCAACTTCGAAGGCCATGTGGTGCGCGACAGCGCCGACGTGGAGGCCATCCGCGACGCGGTCCAGCGCTGCCTAGCGCCGCTGGCGCACAAGGTGCCGGCGATCATCGACTACGACAATTTCCATGTCGCGCCGCAGATCCTGGACGAGTATTCGCAGATGGTCAGCGCGTTGGCGCAGCGCTATTACACCCGGGTCACGCGCTACACCACCAGTGCCTTCCTGCGCGTCAAGCTCGGCGAGGCGCTGCGCCAGCGCGGTGTGGCGCCGCACATCTTTGAAAGCGCCGAGCAGGCGCGGGCTCACTTGGCTGACGACGCGGACTCCGGCTGAGGCCGGCCTGCATGGATGCCTACTCTTCCTGGGCCGGAAATCGGCTAGGTGTTCATTGCGGCACACCGCGCGCTGCCGCAGCCGACTCGGCACGCCGGCCAATGCAAATGCAAATGCGATCGCGAGCGACGGCAATGCACCGACGACCGGTGCATCGAAAACAAGCCCGCACCGGTCAGTTGGTCCGGTCGACCCGGTAGTCGAGCGCGCGCAGCGACCCGATGATTTCCGCGACGTGCGCAGCACCGCGGGTCTGCACCACCACGTCGATCTGCGCGCGCTCGACCGACAGCGTGGTGAAGGCGCGCTGGTGCTGCACCTCGTCGATGTTGGCGCCGAGCCGGCCCAGCTGCGCCGCCACGTCGGCCAGCGAGCCGGGCACGTCGCGCACGTCGAAGCGCAGTCGCACCAGCCGGCCCGACTTGACCATGCCGCGCTGGATGATCTCGGCCAGCACCAGCGGCTCGATGTTGCCGCCGCACAGCACCAGCCCGACCTTCCGGCCGGCGAAGCGTTCGCGCTGCTTGAGCAGAGCCGCCAGGCCGACGGCACCCGCGCCTTCGACCACGGTCTTCTCGATCTCCAGCAGCAGCAGGATGCCCTGCTCGATGTCGTCCTCGCTGACCAGCAGCAGGTCGTCGACGCGCTCGCGGATCAGCGGCAGCGTCAGCATGCCGGGTGACTTGACGGCGATGCCGTCGGCGATGGTGGCCTGGCCGCATTCGCGCGCCGGCCCATGGCGGTCGTTCCACACCGGCGGGAAGCGCTCGGTCTGCACGCCGTAGACCTGGATGTCGGGCCGCAGCGCGCGCGCCGCGGTGGCCATGCCGCTGATCAAGCCGCCGCCGCCGACCGCCACCACCAGCGTGTCGATCTGCGGCTGCGTGGCCAGCATCTCCAGCGCGATGGTGCCCTGACCGGCCATGACCTGCAGGTCGTCGTAGGGGTGCACCAGCGTCAGTCCGCGCTCTTCCGCCAGCTGCAGGCCATGCAGCCGCGCGTCGTCGAAGGTGTCGCCGACGGTCACCACCTCGGCACCGAAGCGGCGCGTGTTCTCCACCTTCACCGCGGGCGCGAAGCGCGGCATGACGATCGTCGCAGGCACGCCCATGCGCTGCGCGTGATAGGCCACGCCCTGAGCGTGATTGCCGGCCGATACCGCCAGCACGCCCCGGGCGCGTTCTTCTGCCGACAGCTGCGCCATCTTGTTGAGCGCGCCGCGTTCCTTGAAGGAGGCGGTGAACTGGTGGTTCTCGAACTTCAGGAACACCTCGCAGCCGCACAATGCCGACAGCGTGCGCGAATGCAGGCAGGGCGTGTCCACCACTTGGCCGCGCAGCCTTTCGGCCGCGGCGCGAATGGCGTCGAGGTCCAGGCGGTTCACCAGGCGGCTTCCAGGATCTCGACCAGCTGCTCCCTGCGCTCGATCTTGCGCGGGTTGGTGCGCACCCAGGGGATGGCCATGCCCTTGTCGGCCAGGATCGGCAGCCGGCTGCGCTCGATGCCCAGCTGGCCGATGCGCGTGGGCAGGCCGAGGCGCGCGATCAGGGCTTCGAGCTGGTCCGCCGCCGGCCGCGACCCGTCGCCCAGTGCGCGCGCCACCTCGGCCAGCTGCGGCGCACAGAGCTCGGCGTTGTAGCGCATCACCGTCGGCAGCAGCACGCAGGAGGTGATGCCGTGCGGCACGCCGGAGTCGGCGCCCAGTGCGTGGCCCAGGCCATGGCTGGCGCCGTAGTCGGTGCGGCGGATACCCATCGAGGCCAGCCACGCGCCCATCTGCGCATCGAGTCGTGCGTCCAGGTCGCCCGGGTCGGTGGCATAGCGCGTCAGCGCGCGACCGAGCAGCGCCAAGGCACGCACGCTGGTGGCATCGACCAGCGGCTGGGCATTGATCGAGCACAGCGACTCCACCGCATGGTCCACCGCGCGGATGCCAGTGGACAACCACAGCCGTTGCGGCGTGTGCACGGTGATGCGCGGGTCCAGGATCACGGCCGCGGCGCCGATCCAGGTGCCGGTGTAGCCCTGCTTGGTGCCGTTGCGCGTGTCGGTGCAGCCACCCAGGTCGCTGAACTCGGCGCCGGACAGCGTGGTCGGCACCGCGATCTGCCGGCACGGCGGCAAACGCGGTTGCGGCGTGACGCGGCCGCCGTCGGGGTTGACGCGCATGTGCCAAGCGCCCATCGCGTCGACATCGTCCACGCCTTCGGCCAGGCAGACCAGCGCCACCTTCACCGTGTCGATGACCGTGCCGCCGCCGATGCTGACGATCAGGTCGGCCTGGGTCTCGCGCAGCCGTCGCGTCAGCGCGATGACGGTGTCGCGCGGCGTGTGCTCGACGCATTCATCGAACAGGCCGACCACCTGGTCCTTGACAGGTCGCACCGCGTCGCTGACGGCCGAGGTGTTGCGATTGAGCGAGCGGCTGGTGACGACAAAGACGCGCTGTGCGCCGCGCTGCGCCACCTCGGCCGCAATGCCATCGGCGGCGCTGACGCCGAAATGCACGCGGTCCTGGGCCAGGAAGTTGAAGACTCCGGTTCGCATCGCTGCTCCTTCAGAACTTGTGGGCGCCCATGTAGCCGAACAGGTGCCCGGCCACCTTGCGCATCTGGATCTCCTCGGCGCCTTCGGTGATGCGGTAGCGGCGGTGATGGCGGTAGATGTGCTCGAAGGGCTTGTGCCGCGAATAGCCCAGCCCACCGTGCACCTGCATCGCCCGGTCGGCCGCCTCGCAGCACAGCCGGTTGGCCCAGTAGTTGCACATCGAGACCTTGTCCGACAGCCGCTTTTCCACCTCGGGCTTGGGCATCTGGTCCATCTGCCAGGCGGTCTTGCGGATCAGCAGGCGCAGCATCTCCACCTGCGTGGCCAGTTCCACCAGCGGGAACTGGATGCCCTGGTTGCGCGCCAGGTCCTCGCCGAAGGGCTTGCGCTCGCGCGCGTACTTGACGCTCTCGCGCACGCAGAAGTCGGCCGCGCCCAGGCTGGAGGCCGCCTGTCGGATGCGGTTCTCGTGCACGAAGTGCTGCGCCACCGCCAGCCCGCCGCCCAGCGTGCCGAGCACTGCGCTGTCTGGCACCCAGACATTCGTGAAGCTCACGCGCGGATGGTCGGTGGGCATGTTGAAGGTCCACAGGTACTCCTCGATCTTCACGCCCGGCGCAGTCGCCGGCACGATGAAGGCGCTGATGCCGCGCGCATCGCCGGCGTTGCCGCTGTGGCGCGCGAAGAGCAGGCAATGGCTGGCGGTGTGCATGCCGGTGGTCCACATCTTCTCGCCGTCGATGCGCCAGCCGGCCACGCCGTCGCGCGCTTCGGCCACCGCTTGGGTTTCCATGTGGGTGGCGTCGGAGCCGTGTGCGGCTTCGGTCAGGCCGAAAGTGACGCGGTAGCGCTCGCTCAGCATGCCGTCGATGAACTCGCGCTGCTGCTCGGGCGAGCCGAAGTCGCGCAGCATCAGCACGAAAGGGTTGTTGGCGACGATCGAGTGTTCGGTCTGCAGGTCGTTGTGCAGGCCCAGGCCCTTGGCCGCCAGGTGCTCGCGGATGACGGCCATCCACAGGTTGCTGCCATCCTGGCCGCCATAGGCCTTCGGCAGGGCAAAGCGCAGGTGGCCGGCGGCATCGGCCAGGCGCCGCACCTGCTTGAGCAGCGCCTCCCACTCCGGCCGCGGCAGGCCGTCGTGGTCGAAGTCGGTGCGCGCCCATTCGCGACGATGATCGAAGAAGCGCTGGTTGTCGTCGCGCGCCTGCAGCGGTGCAACCTGCTCGGCGATGAACTCGTCCAGTTTGCGCAGGTAAGCCTGCAGGTCGGCGGGCAGATCGAAGTCCATGCTCATTCCTCCTTGGGCGCCACGGGAGCGGGGCGCATGCGGCGGTAGCTCTCGTAGCCCGGCTGGTCGACCGCCAGCTTGTCCAGTGTCACACGCCAAAGGTGCTCGGCCAGGCCGGGGGTGTGCAGGCCCATCTCGCCGCTGGCGATGCGCTGGCACAGCAAGCGGTTCAGTTGCTCCAGGCTGCCTGCGGCGCCGAGCAGGGCGCGCAAGCGCGCGGCTTCGGCAGCTTCGGCCTCGGGGGCCAGCGCCAGCTGGCGGCGCACAATGTCCAATGCGTTGGCGGCCACCCGCGCATGGAAGGCGGCCTGGCCCTGCAGTTGTGGAAAGGCCTTGTCGCGCAGGTAGCCGGCCACCGCAGCCAGCAGGTCCTCGGGGTGCGGAGAGTCTTGCATCAGGCCGCCTGCGTTGCCTGCGGTGCCAGCAGGCACAGCAGGTCGATCTCGGCCTCCGACGCGCGCCGGCCGATGGTGGCGCGCTCGACGTTGCGCTCCGCGCCGCGCAGGTAGGCCATGGCCATCGATTCGCAGATCACGCCCCACTTGAGCGTACCGAAGACCTCCCAGTAGTGCACGCTGTCGGCATGCAGCACGCCTCCGGCCTCGACATAGCCGGCAAAGAGTTGCTCTCGCGTGCCGAAGCCGCCCACCGGCAGCTCGTGCCGGCCGAAGCGCCAGCTGTTGACGCACAGCCAGCCCAGGTCCTCCATCGGGTCGCCGAGGTGGGCCAGCTCCCAGTCGAGCACCGCGCGCAGGCCGTCCGCGCCGACCATCAGATTGCCGTTGCGGAAGTCGCCATGCACCAGGCCGAGCCGCGGCCCGTCGGGCGGACGGTGCTGCTTGAGCCATTGCAGGGCCAGCTCGAACACCGGCCTGGCCGTGCCATGGCTGCGGTGCTTGGCTTCGTAGTAGGCCAGCTCGTCGGCTGCCGAGGCGCGGCGCAGCGCCGGCAGAGCGACTGGGTCGATCGAGTGGATGCGCGCCAGCGCCTGACCGCATTGCCACGCCAGCTGCTCGCGCGCGCCCGCCAGTCGCGTATCGCCGACGATGCGCCGGCCCAGCGTCTCGCCGGCCACTCGCTGCATGAAATAGCCCTCGCCCAACCCCATGTCGGGCTGCAGCACCAGCGGCACCGAGGGGACCGGAACGCCCGCGCGTGAGGCCTGCTCGATGATCTGCGCTTCGGCCTGCAGCGACGCGTTGTCGGCCGCGCGTTCGGCCGCGTCCTCCGGTGCCCGGCGCAGCACCATCGCCAGGTCGGGCTGGCCGGTAGCCTGCACGACGAAGGCCCAGGTCTCCTGGCTGGCGCCACCGCTCAGCCGTTGCAGCGCCGACACGCCGCTGCCACCGGCGCGCAGGCGCGGTGCCAGCGCATCCAGGCCTTGCTGCAAAGCGGTGGCATCGACCATGCGCGGCCCGCCGTGCTCAGGCCAGCCAGTCCTTGAACTGCGCGGCCGGGTCGCGCACCGCGGCCTTGGGCACGCTGCCCCCGCGCTCGAGCAACTTCTTTGCCGTGACGAAGGCGGCCGCGTCGTTGATCGCATCCACAGCCAGCAGATCCTCACCCTGGTAGTACCAGACCGACAGGCTGCGCTCGGTCTTGCCCGGTCGCGCGATGGCGTCGTCATAGCCCTGGTTGAGGCCGGCGATCTGCAGCTTGGTGTCGTACTGGTCCGACCAGAACCACGGCAGCGCGGCATAGGCCATGTCCTTGCCGGCCACGGTATGCGCCGCCACGGCCGCTTGGTCGTTGGCATTCTGCACCGATTCGAGCCGGATGCGCCGGCCACGGAAGGGGAAGCTGCAGCAGTCGCCCGCAGCCAGGATGTCCGGATCGGAGCTGCGACAGAACTCATCGACAGCGATGCCGTTGTCGATTTCCAGGCCCGCTTGTTCGGCCAGTTCGACGTTGGCATGCACCCCGATGCCGACCAGCACCACGTCGGCCTCGATGCGGCTGCCTTCGCCCAACTCGGCACCGCAGACGCGGCCGCCCTCGGCCAGCAGCCGCCGCAGGGCCACGCCTTCGCGCAGGTCGACGCTCCGGGCACGATGCAATGCCCGGAAGTAGTCGGAAGTGGCCGGCGCCGCCACACGCTGCAGGATGCGCGGCGCGGCTTCGAGCAGCGTCACCTGCAGGCCCTTGCCAGCGGCCACGGCCGCGGCTTCCAGCCCGATGTAGCCGCCACCGACGACCAGCAGCCGCTTGCCGGCCACCAGGTACGGCGCCATCGCGTCGGCATCGGCCAGGCTGCGCATCACCAGCACGCCCTGCAGCTCGCCGCCGGCATCGGCCGGCAGGCGGCGAGGCCGCGCGCCGGTGAGCAGCACGAGCTGGCTGTACGCGACCGTGCTGCCGTCGGCCAGCACGACGCTGCGTGCCGCGCGGTCGATGGAGACCGCACGCGTGCCCAGACGCAGCGTGACCTTCTGCTCGTCGTACCAAGCGGCGGCGCGGATCAATATCTGCTCCACCGGCAGCGCATCGGACAGGTACTTCTTCGACAACGGCGGACGGTGGTAGGGCACCACCGGTTCGTCGCTGATGAGGGTGAGCGGGCCTTCATAACCCGCGCGGCGCACGCTGTTGACGAAGGCTGCTGCGGCATGACCACCACCCACCAGCACCACGGGAGCCGCAACTGTCATGTGGGATCTCTCCTGTTGTCGAATCGCAGAGCGCTTCGCTTCACTATAACCATTGCGATCCGAGGCACCGATGCACGCCCAGGATTGGGGAAAGCCCCCATGAGCGCCAAGGCTCGACGCTGCACAAACTGGTGCATGCTCGCTGCCTTCAGGCCTCGCGCATTGCGCGCCGGCGCCCCGGGGACTGGCACCGATCGTGCTAGTCCGAAGATCAATCTGACTTTCGAGGAAAGCTACATGAGGCTCAAGTCCTTCGCGAATCGTGCAGTGCTGGCCGCTGCCGCGCTGGCAGCCACGTTGGCAGTCATGCCAGTACAGGCGCAGCAGAAAACGCTCACGGTCGTGCCCCACTCCGACCTGAAGATCGTCGACCCGATCTGGACCACCGCGTACATCACGCGCAACCACGGCTACATGATCTACGACACGCTGTTCGCGATGGACGCAAAGGGCGACATCAAGCCGCAGATGATCGACAAGTACAGCGTCAGTGCCGACAACCTGACCTGGACCTTCACGCTGCGCGACGGCCTGATGTTCCACGACGACAAGCCGGTCACGGCCGAAGACGCAGTCGCGTCGATCAAGCGCTGGGCTGCGCGCGATTCGCTGGGCCAGAAGATGAACTCCTTCGTCAAGGAGTGGAAGGTCGTCGATGCCAAGACCTTCACCGCCACCTTGAGCTCGCCCACCGGGTTGATGCTGCTGGCGCTGGGCAAGCCGTCGTCGAACGTGCCCTTCATCATGCCCAAGCGCATCGCCGAAACCTCGCCGACCGAGCAGATCAAGGAATACATCGGCTCCGGCCCCTTCGTGCTGAAGACCGACGAATGGAAGCCGGGCGAGAAGGTGGTGTACACCAAGTTCGCCAAGTACAAGCCGCGCGCCGAGCCACCGTCGGGCATGTCCGGCGGCAAGGTGGCCAAGGTCGATCGTGTCGAGTGGCGCACCATTCCCGACCCGCAGACTGCCGCCAACGCGCTGATGGCGGGCGAGGTGGACATGGTCGAGGACGCCAAGAGCGACCTGCTGCCGGTGCTGGCCAAGGACCCGAACATCAAGATGCTCGACCAGAACCCGCTGGGCAACCAGTACGTTCTGCGCTTCAACACCATCCACAAGCCCTTCGACAACCCGAAGATCCGCCAGGCGGTGTTCTATGCGCTCAATCAGGAAGACTTCCTGAAGGCGGTGCACGGCGACCCGAAGTACTACAAGATCTGCAAGGCGCTGTTCATCTGCGGCACGCCGCTGGCCACCGAAAAGGGCATGGACGGCCTGCTCGAGTCCAACTTCAAGAAGTCGCGTGACCTGCTGGCCGAAGCCAAGTACGACGGCACGCCGGTGGTGCTGCTGCATTCCACCGACCTGGAAGTGCTGACCAACCTGGCGCCGGTGGCCAAGTCGCTGCTGGAGCGCGGCGGCTTCAAGGTCGATATGCAGTCGATGGACTGGCAAAGCGTGGTCGCGCGCCGTGTCAAGAAGGAAGCGCCGAACGCCGGCGGCTGGAACATGTTCATCACCTCGTGGGTGGCGGCCGACGTGCTCAACCCGGTGGGCACGGCCTTCCTCAATTCCAGCTGCGAGAAGGCGCTGTTCGGCTGGCCCTGCGACGAGAAGATGGAACAGTTGCGCGATGCCTTCGCGCGCGAGACCGACTCGGCCAAGCAGAAGGCCATCGCCGAGCAGGTGCAAATGCGCTACATCGAGATTCCGACCCACGTGCACCTGGGCCAGTGGTACAAGCCGATCGCCATGCGCAAGAACATCGACGGCATGATCACCGCGCCGGTGGTTGTGTTCTGGAACATCGAGAAGAAGTGATGCGCCGGTGCGCGGTGGCCTCGTGCCGCCGCGCCGTCCCTGACGACCGTTCGAACTAGGGGAAGCCATGTGGGGCTACCTGGGCCGACGCATCCTCGCCACCATTCCGGTGGTGCTGATCGTCGCCGTGTTGATCTTCCTGATGCTTCGGCTGACGCCGGGCGACCCGGCGGCCGTCATTGCCGGCGAAGCCGCCACTGGAGCGCAGATCGCCGAGATCCGCGAAAAGCTGGGCCTGTCCGGCTCCATCGTCACACAGTTCTTCATCTGGGCCGGCCATGCGCTGCAGGGTGACTTCGGCGAGTCCTTCTTCTACAAGAAGACGGTGGCCTCGCTGATCGCCGACCGGCTGGAACCGACGCTGGCGCTGTCGGTGCTGACCATCATCCTGGCGACGCTGGTGGCCGTGCCGCTGGGCACCATCGCCGCCTACAAGCAGGGATCGTGGATCGACCGCGCCGTGATGGGCCTGTCGGTGGCCGGTTTCTCGGTGCCGGTGTTCGTCATCGGCTACGTGCTGATCTACATCTTCTCTCTCAAGCTGGGCTGGTTCCCGGTGCAGGGCTACCAGCGTTTGGCCGACGGCTTCTGGGGCTTCCTGCACCGCTTACTGCTGCCGGCAATGACGCTGGCCATCGTCTTCATCGCGCTACTGGCGCGCATGACCCGAACCAGCGTGCTGGAAGTGCTGAACGAGGACTATGTGCGTACCGCGCGTGCCAAGGGGCTGCCGAACCTGAAGGTGTTGGTATTCCACGCGCTGCGCAATGCCGCGGTGCCGATCGTCACCGTCATCGGCATCAGCATCGCCACGCTGCTGGGTGGCGTGGTCGTCACCGAAAGTGTGTTCAACATCCCCGGCCTGGGCCGCCTGACGGTGGACGCGGTGCTGGCGCGCGACTACCCCACCGTGCAGGCGGTGATCCTGCTGTTCTCCCTGGCCTACGTGATCATCAACCTGGTGATCGACGTGCTCTACACACTGCTCGATCCGCGCATCCGCTACTGACCATGTCCACTGCGACTGCACCCGCCATCGAATCGCCCGACATCAAGGTGGCGAAGCCCGGCACCTTCAAGCGGCTGCTGCGCAACCCCAGCGTGCTGATCGGCGGCGCGATCCTGCTGCTGATTGCGCTGATGGGTCTGGCCTCGCCCTGGCTGTCGAGCATGAACCCGGCCGACATCAACCCGAGCAACCGCAACAAGCTGCCCGGCTTCGAGACCACGGTGCGCGACGACGACGGCAACAAGACCACGCAGATCGCGCGCATGGGCACGGACAGCCTGGGCCGCGACATCTACACGCGTGTGGTGTGGGGCGCGCGCGTGTCGCTGACGGTGGGCATCACGGTGGCGACGCTGTCGGTGGCCATCGGCTTGGCCATCGGCCTGGTTGCGGGCTACTTCCGCGCGCTCGACGGCGTGGTCATGCGCGTCATGGACGGCTTGATGGCGGTACCGGCCATCCTGGTCGCCATCGCGTTGGTGTCGCTGTCCGGCGCCAGCCTGCTGACAGTGATCGTCGCCGTCACCATCCCCGAGATACCGCGCGTGGTACGCCTGGTGCGTGCGATCGTGCTGTCGATCCGTGAGGAGCCTTATGTCGAGGCCGCCATCTCGGTCGGCACGCCAACCATCAAGGTGCTGTGGCGGCATGTGCTGCCCAACACCATCGCGCCGCTGATCGTGCAGGCCACCTTCATTGCCGGCTCGGCCATCCTGCTGGAAGCCGCATTGTCCTTCCTGGGCGTGGGCATCCCGCCGGAAACGCCCACCTGGGGCAACATCATGGCCGAGGGCCGCAGTGTGTTCCAGATCCTGCCGCACAACATCCTGTACCCGGCGGCCTTCCTCACCGTGACGGTGCTGGCCATCAACATGCTCGGCGACGGCTTGCGCGACACGCTCGACCCGCGCATGGCCAAGAGGGTCTGACGTGGTCGCCCCGGTCCTGGAACTGAAGAACCTGAGCATCGGCCTGCCAAAGGGCAGCGACCGTCCGAACGCGGTGAACGACGTCAACCTGTCGGTGGCACCGGGCGAAATCGTCTGCCTGGTCGGGGAGTCGGGGTCGGGCAAATCGGTCATCGCCTTCTCGACCATGGGCCTGCTGCCGAAGAACCTGCCGGTGCGCGCCGGCAGCCGAATCGCACTGCAGGGCGAGGACCTGGTGCAGGTCAGCGAGGCGCGACTGCGCGAGTTGCGCTGCACGCGCATGGGCATGATCTTCCAGGAGCCGATGACCGCGCTGAACCCGGTGATGCGCTGTGGCGCACAAATCGACGAGGTGCTGGCCGAACACACTCAACTGGCGCCGGCCGAGCGCAGGTCACGCATCATCTCGATGATCGAGCAGGTGCACCTGCCCGACCCCGAGCGCATGTACAACTCCTACCCGCACCAGCTGTCGGGTGGGCAGCGCCAGCGCATCATGATCGCGATGGCGCTGATCCTGGAGCCGGCGCTGCTGATCGCCGACGAGCCGACCACGGCGCTGGATGTGACCACGCAGGCGCAGACGCTCAAGCTCATCAAGGAGCTGCAGACGCAACGCGGCACCGGCGTGCTGTTCATCACCCACGACTTCGGCGTCGTGGCTGAAATCGCCGACCGCGTGGCCGTGCTCAAGCATGGCGAGCTGGTCGAGATGGGCCCGACCGAGCAGCTGCTGAAGAACCCGCAGCATCCCTACACCCGCATGCTGATCGCCTCGGTGCCCAGCCATGACCCGCCCGAGCGCCTGCGCCCGCTGCCGACCGAAGCGCCGCTGGTGCTGCATGCCGAGGGCCTGGTCAAGACCTACGGTCACCGCGGGCTGTTCGGCGGGCACAAGGTCGCTGCGGTGCAGAACGTGGCCTTCGAGATCCGCCGCGGCGAGACGCTGGGCATCGTCGGTGAGTCAGGCTCGGGCAAGTCCACGGTGGCGCGTTGCGTGGCTCGGCTGATCGACCCCAGCGACGGCCGCATCCTGCTCGGCGGCACCGACATCGCCACCATGCCGGCCGGCCAGCTGCGCGGACTGCGCCGCAAGATCCAGATCATCTTCCAGGACCCGTACCGCTCGCTCAACCCACGGCGTACCGTGGGCCAGTCGATCGTCGAAGGGCCGATGAACTACGGCCAGTCGGCCTCCGATGCGCTGGCCCGCGCGCGCAAGCTGATGGAGCTGGTGCGCCTGGATCCGGACTCGCTGGACCGCTACCCGCACCAGTTCTCCGGAGGGCAGCGCCAACGTATCTGCATCGCCCGCGCACTGGCAATGGAGCCCGAGCTGCTGATCGCCGACGAGGCCGTGTCCGCGCTGGACGTGTCGGTGCAGGCACAGGTGCTGATGCTGCTGGCCGACATTCGCGACAAGCTCAATCTGGCGATGCTGTTCATCACGCACGACCTGCGCGTGGCGGCGCAGGTGTGCGACGACGTGGCGGTCATGTCCAAGGGGCGGATCGTCGAGTACGGCCCGGTCAAGCAGGTCTTCGGTGCGCCGAAGCATGAGTACACGCGTGCGCTGTTCGAGGCTGCACCCGGCAGGCATTTCGACTTCGCCAAGATCGCCGTGAGTGCCGCCTAGGCGCACTGCGGCAGCGACAAGGGAGACACCATGCGACTGCTGCTCGCGATGATGAAGCACGAGACCAACACCTTCTCGCCGGTGTTGACCGATCTGCCGCGCTTCTCGCGCGCCGGCGGCAAGGCACCCGACAGCGGCGCTGCCGCCATTGCCGCCTACCGCGGCACCGGCACGGTGACGGGCGCCTACATCGAGATTGCCGAACGCGAGGGCGCCGACTTCGACCTGGCCATCGCCGGCGACGCCTGGCCCAGCGGGCCGGTGGAGGATGCGGCTTATGAGGCCCTCTGCGCGCCGATCCTCGCCGCGGTCGAGCGCGGCGGCTACGACGGCATCCTGCTCGACCTGCACGGCGCCATGGTCACGCGCAGCCACGAAGACGGCGAAGGCACGCTGCTCGCCCGCATCCGCGCCATCGACGCGAAGACGCCCCTGGCCGTCAGCTACGACATGCATGCCAACGTCTATCCGGAGATGGTCGAGCACGCGAACGTGGTCGCCGGCTACCAGACCTATCCCCACATCGACATGCACGGCATCGGCCGCCGCGCCGGCGATGCGCTGATCCGCATGCTCAAGGGCCAGGTCAAGCCCACGACGGCCTGGGGCAACGTGCCGATGCTGCCGCACGTGATGCGCCAGGGCACGGCCGACGAGCCGAACCGCTCGCTGCAGGCGCGCTGCAAGGCGATGGAGGCCGAAGGCGCGCTGTGTGCCAGCCTGTTCGTCGGCTTTCCGCACGCCGACATCCGCAATGCCGGGCTGAGCGTGGTCATCACCACCGACAACGACATGGCCCTGGCAGAGCGGCTGCGCGACGAGCTGCTGGCCGCCGCCTGGGCGCAGCGCGAGGCCTTCGTCTACAGGCTCGAGCCGCTGCAGCAGTCGGTGGCACGGGCCAAGGCCATGACCGAAGGGCCGGTGTTCCTGCTCGACCACTACGACAACGCGGCCTCCGGTGGTCCGATGGACACTACACGCGTGCTGGCCGAGATCATCCGGCAGGAGCTTGACAACGTGGCCGCCTTCGGCATCTTCGACCCGCAGGCGGTGCAGCAGTGCATCGAAGCCGGCATCGGCGCGACCGTCACGCTGTCCATCGGCGGCAAGCAGAAGATGCCGATGTGCCCCGAACCGAGCGAGCCGTTGCAGGTGACCGGCCGGATCAAGACCCTGTTCGACGGCAAGTACCGCGCCAAGGGACCGATGGCCGCTGGCACCCAGCAGGACATGGGCCATGCCGCGGTGCTCGATACGGGACGAGTCCAGATCGTGCTGTTCTCGCGCCATGTCGAGCCCTTCGACGTGAACACGCTGCTGTCGCTGGGCATCGACCCGATGCAGAAGCGCTACGTGATGCTGAAGAGCCGCATCCACTGGCGCGCCGGCATGTCGCATCTGGCCAAGGCGGTGGTCGAATGCGCCGGCGTCGGCGTGTGCACCTCCGACTATGGCCAGCACCAGTTCGAGCGGCTGCGCCGGCCGATCTACCCACTCGACCCGCAGGTGGCACGATGAACCTCAAGTCCTTTCCCTTCGGTTCGGCCCAAGCCCTGGCCGCCGCATTGCGCAAGGGGCAGGTGAGCAGCGTCGAGTTGCTGAAAGCCTATCTCGATCGAGTGGACCGCTTCAACCCTGGCCTGAATGCGCTGGTGGTCGACGATCGCAAAGCCGCGATGACCCGCGCCCGCGCCGCTGATCGTGCGCTGGCCAAGGGCGAGCTCTGGGGTCCGCTGCACGGCCTGCCGATGACGGTGAAGGAGTCCTTTGATCTGGTGGGCCAGCCCACCACCTGGGGTCACCTGCCGCGCAAGGACCACGCCGCAGCCACCGATGCGCTGGTGGTCGACCGGCTCAAGGCGGCCGGCGCCGTGGTCTTCGGCAAGAGCAACGTGCCGTTGAATCTGGCCGACTTCCAGAGCTACAACGCGGTCTACGGCACGACCAACAACCCGTGGGACCTGAAACGCGGGCCGGGAGGCTCGTCGGGCGGCAGTGCGGCGATGATGGCGGCGGGCCTGAGCGCGCTGGAATACGGCAGCGATATCGGCGGCAGCATTCGCAATCCGGCCGCCTATTGCGGCGTCTATGGCCACAAGTCCACCTGGTGCATCGTGCCCAAGCGCGGCCACAGCCTGGCGCCCAAGCCCGGCGCCGAGGCCGACCTGTCGGTCGTCGGCCCATTGGCGCGCAGCGCCGGCGACCTGGCACTGGCGCTGAAGCTCACCGTCGGTGCGGACCTGCTCAACGCACGCGGCCTCCACTACAAGCTGCCGGCACCGCCCAAGGCACTGAAGGGCCTGCGCGTGGCCGTCTGGCTGGACGAGGCTCTTGCCCCGGTGGACGACAGCGTCAAGGCGCGCATCGAGTCCGCTGCGCGGGCGCTGGCCAAGGCCGGCGCCAAGGTGGACTTCAAGGCCCGACCGGACTTCGACCCGGTGCAGGCACACAGGGTCTACCTGATGCTGCTGCATTCGAACCTGGCGGCCCGGCGTGCCGACTTTGCCGACCTGGTGGCTGCGCGCGCGCGGTTGCGAGACGACGATGTCAGCGACCATGCGATGGCGCTGCGTGCCTCCACCGCGAGCTACAAGGAGGTGTTCGATGCCAACCAGCAACGCGAGCACCTGCGCTGGGCTTGGCACGACTTCTTCGGCCGATTCGATGTGCTGCTGATGCCGATCACTGCCACCGCTGCCTTTGCGCACGACCAGAGCGAACCGATGCCGGCGCGCACGATGCGCATCAACGGCGTCGAGCGGCCCTACTTCAGCCAGCTGTTCTGGGCCGGGCTGGCCACCGCGTCGTTCCTGCCGGCCACCATCGCCCCGGCCGGACTGACCGCCGAGGGGCTGCCAGTGGGCGTGCAGATCGTCGGGGCGGAGTTCGCCGACCTGAGCACCATCTGGCTGGCCGAACAGCTGGCCGGCCTGATCGGCGGCTTCCAGCCGCCGCCCGGGTACTGAAGCCATGCCGGTCACCTCCGAACGCCGCGGCCGGGTGCTGCTGGTCCGCCTGGACCGCGATGCCAAGCTCAACGCCATGGACCGCGACATGACGCTCGGCCTGGATGCGGCGATGAACCTGCTGGAGGACGACGGCGAGCTGTGGGCCGGCGTGCTCACCGGCAACGGCCGCGCGTTTTCGGCCGGCAGCGACCTGGCCGACCCCGACCGCAACAGCACCGAGCGCGGCGGCCCCTATGGTCTGATCCGGCGGCAGCGGCGCAAACCGCTGATTGCCGCGGTCGACGGCCTGGCCTTCGGCGGCGGCTTCGAGATGGTGCTGGCCTGTGATCTGGTCGTGGCCTCGCGCCGCGCACGCTTTGCGCTGCCCGAGGTCAAGCGCGGGCTGCTGGCGCTGTACGGCGGCGTGTTCCGTGGCGCGCGGGCCTTGCCACTGAACCTGGCACGCGAGATGGTGCTGACCGGCGAGCCGATCGGCGCCGAACGCGCGTTTGCGCTCGGTCTGGTCAATCAGCTGTGCGACGACGGTGCCGCGCTGGACGGCGCGCTGGCGCTGGCCGAGGCCATCTGCGCCAACAGCCCGGTGGCGGTGCGCGAAAGCCTGCGCGTCGTCAATCAATCGCTGGACGCCGGCGATACGCTGGCCTGGCAGCTCAGCGCCGAGGCCGCGGCCAACGTGCGCGCCTCGGAAGACAGCCGCGAAGGCATTGCAGCCTTCCTGGAAAAGCGCGCTCCGCACTGGCGCGGGCGCTGAGCCGGCGCTTCGGGTTACGGCGCGGTTACGGCGCCGCGCAAGGGTACTTCCGGTGTTGTCGATTTGCGGCGGACCCTATGATCCGCGCGTTGCAGCGACCGAGCACGGCCGCAGCAGGCACCGACTCAACGCATGGAGACATCATGATGAAACTGAAGCAGATCGCCGCCGTTGCGCTGTTCGGCGTCGCGCTGGTTGCCACCAGCCCGGCCTTCGCCCAGGCCCAGGAAAAACTCACCGTCTGGTGGGGCAAGGGCTTCTACAAGGCCGAGGACGACGCACTCTATGCCGCCATCAAGAAGTTCGAGGCCAAGTACCCGAAGTACAAGGTCGAGCTGTCGCTGTATGCGCCGCAGGAAATGATCCCCAAGTCGGTGGCTGCCATGGACGCCGGCAACCCGCCCGACGTGGCCTATGGCGACGTCTACGACTTCCAGGTCACGGCCAAGTGGGCTTACGAAGGCAAGCTTGAGGACGTGACGGCCATCATCGAGCCGATGCAGGCCAAGTTCGAACCTCGTGCGCTGTCCACCACGTTCCTTTACAACGACGTGGCCAAGACGCGGGCCTACTACGCCTACCCGATCAAGCAGCAGACCATGCACATCCAGTACTGGAAGGACATGCTGGCTGATGCGGGCTTCAAGGAAAGCGACATCCCGAAGGACTGGAAGGGCTACTGGGAGTTCTGGTGCGAGAAGGTGCAGCCCGCCTACCGCCAGAAGACCGGCCAGCGTGCGTTCTCCACCGGCTTCCCGATGGGCGTGGATTCGAGCGACTCGTTCTTTTCGTTCCTGACCTTCATGGACGCCTACAACGTCAAGCTGGTCAGCGATTCGGGCAAGGTGCTGGTCGACGACCCGGCGGTGCGCGACGGCCTGATCAAGGCCATGACCGACTACACCTACGTCTACAGCAAAGGCTGCACGCCGCCATCCGCGACGGCCTGGAAGGACCCGGACAACAACGTCGCGTTCGCCAACAAGACGATTGCCTTGACGCACAACGCGACGATTTCGATTGCCGCCACGCAACTTGACGCTTCGAACAACCCTGCCCTGACGGAAGCACAGCGCGCGCAGGCCAAGAAGAACTACACCGAGCTGATCGCCACGGCAGGCTTCCCGAACAAGCCGGACGGCACGAAGATGACCTACCGCGCCGCAGTGAAGACCGGCGTGATCTTCAAGGACGCCAAGAACAAGGCCGGCGCCAAGGCCTTCGTCGCCTTCATCCTCGACGACGCCAACCTGACGCCGTACGTTGAAGGCTCGCTGGGGCGCTGGTTCCCGGTGACCAAGGCGGCACAGCAGAGTGCTTTCTGGAAGGCCGACCCGCACCGCATCGCCGTCTATAACCAGTTCATGGCCGGCACGACGCCCTTCGAATTCACGAAGAACTACAAGTTCACGACGTTGAACAACGAGAACGTCTGGGCCAAGGCCATGAACCGCATCCTCAGCGAGAAGGTGCCGGTGGACAAGGCGGTGGACGAGATGATCGCGCGCATCAAGGTCGTAGCCAACTGACCTGATACCAGGGTCTGCCGTTCGCGGCGGGCCGAGGGTCTCCCTTGAACACCGCCACGCTGGCCACACCGCGGCCCCGCAAG
Source organism: uncultured Pseudomonadota bacterium (assembly GCA_963758955.1). Classification (GTDB taxonomy): domain Bacteria; phylum Pseudomonadota; class Gammaproteobacteria; order Burkholderiales; family Burkholderiaceae_C; genus Rubrivivax. The sequence continues at coordinate 421,240 of CAVWXO010000021.1, read as the reverse complement.
CCCCTTGGAATCTGGGGCTTCTGGGGCCGTGCGTTCGTGGTGCCCTATTTGATCGTGTTCCTGGTGTTCGTGCTGTTCCCGGTGGGTTACGGCTTGTGGCTGGCGCGCAGCCCGGCGAGTTACGCCAAGCTCTTCGAAGACCCGATCTTCTTCCGCACCGCAATCAACACCATTGTGTTCCTGGTGGTGGCGATCAACCTGAAGATGATCGTTGCGCTGTACCTGTCGGGCTTCTTCCTGCACACGCGGTGGTGGATCAAGATCCTGGCCGTGCTGTTCATCCTGCCCTGGGCGGTGCCGTCGATCCCGACGATCCTGTCGGTGCGCTTCATGCTCAACCCCGAATGGGGCGTGATCAACAGCACCTACTTCCGACTCACCGGCCTGGACGGCCCGAACTGGCTGAACGACCCGACCCTGGCGCTGAGCCTGTCGATGCTGATGCACATCTGGAAGTCTCTGCCCTTCTGGACATTGATCCTGCTGGCCGGGCGCATGGCCATCCCGACCGAGCAGTACGAAGCCGCCAGCGTCGATGGCGCCTCCAACTGGCAGAAGTTCCGTTTCATCACCTGGCCGTCGATGAAGGGGCTGTACCTCACATCGACGCTGCTGTCGACCATCTGGACGCTGGGCGACTTCAACAGCGTCTACCTGCTCACCGGCGGCGGCCCCGCCGACCTGACGCATGTGCTGGCCACGCTGGGCATCCGCTACCTGCGCCTGGACCAGATCGAGCTGGCCATGGCCTCGATCGTCGTCAGCCTGCCGCTGGTGCTGCCGATCGTCTACTTCATGATGAAGAGGCTGTCGAAATGACCAAGACCTTCACATGGAAGAAGGTCAGCACCGAAGCCAAGCTGCTGCTGATCGGCATCCCGGTGCTGCTGTGGACGATCATTCCCGTCTATCACATGCTCGTGTTCGCGCTCTCCGAGCGCGACCAGGGCACTTCGGGGCGGCTCTGGCCCAAGAACCCGACGCTGCAGAACTTCGAGATCGTTTTCCAGCAGCAGCACTTCTACCTGAACCACTTCTGGCTGCAGCTCGGCAACTCGCTGTGGATCGCGGTGGCGACGGGCCTGATCACGCTGTTCATCGCCACCACCGCGGCCTTCGCCATCAGCCGCCTGAAGGTGCCGGGCGGGCGTACGGTGATGAACCTGGCGCTGTTCACCTACTTCATCCCGGCCGCCTTTCTGGCCGTGCCGATGTACAAGACCATGGCCACCTACGGCTTGCTCAACAACCGCTGGTCGATGGTGCTGGCGATGGTGACCATCGCGTCGCCCTACTGCATCTGGGTGCTCAAGCAGGCCTCGGACAAGCTGCCCTGGGAACTGGACGAGGCGGCGCGCATCGACGGCGCCACGCCGCTACAGCTGTTCCGGCTGGTGTACCTGCCGCTGATGGTGCCGTCGCTGGTGGCGGTGGGCACCTATGCGCTGCTGCTTGCCTGGAACGAATACTTGTACGGCTTCCTGCTGCTGTCCAACGAGCAGCACCTGACACTGGCCGTGGCACTGGGCAACTTCCTCTCGGCCGACGACTCGCCCTGGGAGCTGCTGATGGCCACCGGCTTCATCTACGCGCTGCCTCCGGCCGCGATCTACTACGCCTTCAAGCGCTACATGGTGTCGGGCCTGACCGCTGGTGCCGTGAAGAGCTGAACCCGACACACCCATGGCATCGGTCAGCTTTCGCAACATCGAAAAGGCCTACGGCAAGGTCAAGGTCATCCACGGCATCGGCTTCGACATCGCCGATGGCGAGTTCGTCGTCCTGGTCGGTCCGTCGGGCTGCGGCAAGAGCACGCTGCTGCGCATGCTGGCCGGGCTGGAGGAAATCTCCGGCGGCGAGATCATGATCGACGACAAGGTGGTCAACGACCTGGAGTCCAAGGACCGCGACATCGCGATGGTCTTCCAGAGCTATGCGCTGTACCCGCACATGACGGTGCGCGACAACATGGCCTTCAGCCTGAAGCTGCGCAAGGCCGACGCCAAGACCACCGGCGACCGCGTCGCCAATGCCGCGCGCATCCTGAATCTCGACCCGCTGCTCGACCGCTTTCCGCGCGAGCTGTCCGGCGGCCAGCGCCAGCGCGTGGCGATGGGCCGCGCGATCGTGCGCGACCCGAAGGTATTCCTGTTCGACGAGCCGCTGTCCAACCTCGATGCCAAGCTGCGCGTGGCCATGCGCGCCGAGATCAAGGCGCTGCACCAGCGGCTGAAGACCACCACGGTCTACGTCACGCACGACCAGATCGAGGCGATGACGATGGCCGACCGCATCGTCGTCATGCACGACGGCATCGTCGAGCAGATCGGCACGCCGCTGGAGCTGTTCGACCACCCTGGCAACCTGTTCGTCGCGCAGTTCATCGGCTCGCCGGCCATGAACGTCTTCAAGGGCACGCTGCGCCGCCGCGACGGTCGCAGCTTCGTCGAGGCCCAGGGCGGTTCCTGGCCGGTCGGCGAGCTGGCGCAGGGCCGCGACGGTCAGGCGGTGCACTACGGCATCCGCCCCGGCGACATCGGTCTGACCACGCCCGAACAGGGCATTGCCGCCAAGGTGGTGGTGGTCGAGCCCACCGGCGCCGAGACCGAGCTGCTGCTCGAAGTCGGCGGTGAGCAGTTGATCGTCGTGCTGCACGGCCGTACTGCGGTGCAGCCCGACGAGCACATCGGCCTGGTGATCGACGGCGCCAAGGCGCACCTCTTCGACCAAGCCAGTGACCAGCGCATCGACTGAGATCCATGTCGTGATGGGCGTCAGCGCCTGCGGCAAGAGCACGGTCGGCCGCCTGCTGGCACAGGCCCGCGCCGCCACCTACCTGGACGGCGACGACTTCCACCCGGCCGAGAACGTGGCGCGCATGGCGGCCGGTCACGCGCTCACCGATGCCGAGCGCCAGGGCTGGCTGGCCGCGCTGAGCACCCGCCTGGCACTGGCCGACGCGGCCGGCGAGCGCGTGGTGCTGTCCTGCTCGGCGCTGAAGCGCTGCTACCGTGACGTGCTGCGCCAGGGCGCACCGCATCTGCGACTGGTCTTCCTCCACGGCAGCCGCGAGCTGCTGGCCGCACGCATCGCCGCGCGCACCGATCACTACATGCCGGCGTCGCTGCTGGACAGTCAGCTGGCCACGCTGGAACCACCGCAGGCCGACGAGGCCGCTCTCGCCTTCGACGTGGTACACACGCCCCAGCAGATCGTCGACGGCATCGTGCAACAGGAGCGTAGCGCCATGCCCGAATTCCACAAGACCGTGCTCTACACCGACAGCGACGGCCGTGCGCGCTTTCGCGAGGAACGCATCGCGCTCGACGAAGGCACCCCACAGGCGCGGCTGTCGGCGCTGTGGTCTTCGGGCGGCTACCAGCTGCGCCACAGCCCGGTGGGCTTTCGCAGCAGCTTCCACTGCACCGGCACGCCGCAATGGGTGTTCATCCTCTCGGGGTGCATGGAAATCGGCCTGCAGGACGGCAGCTCGCGCGTCTTCGCACCGGGCCAGCATTTCTACTCGGCCGATACCCTGCCGGCCGACGCGAGCTTCGATGACCGGCTGCACGGCCATTGGAGCCGCCAGGTCGGCGACGAGCCGCTGGTCACGCTGTTTCTCAGGGGCTGAGCCGATGGAGGTGCTGAGCGCCGCCGAAGTGCGGCAGTACCACGAGCAGGGCTACCTGCTGCCGTCGTTCCGGCTCGATTCGCCTTGGGTGGACCGCCTGCACGGGGCACTGGACCAACTGCTGCGCGACAACCCCGGCGTGCGTCCGGAAAAACTGGTCAGCGCGCACCTGTCGGGCCGCGATGGCCAGGCCAATGCTGAAGGCGTGCGCGGCCAAGACGAATTCCTGGCGCTGGCACGGCACGAACGGATCCTCGATGCGGTGGAACAGTTGATCGGCCCGGACATCATCCTGTGGGGCTGCCATGTGTTCTGCAAGCCCGCCGGCGACGGTCACGAGACACCGTGGCACCAGGATGGCCACTATTGGCCGATACGCCCGCTCGCCACCTGCACGGTGTGGGTGGCGCTGGAGCCGTCCACGCGCGACAACGGCTGCCTGCGCGTGATTCCGCGTTCGCACCTGGCGCGCACCAGCCACCCGCACCTGCACGAGGACCGGCAGGATCTGGCGCTGCAGCAGCGCCTGCCCGAAAGCGCCTTCGATGCCGCCACCGCGATCGACCTGGAACTGCAGCCCGGGCAGATGTCGATGCACGACGTCTACATGATCCACGGCGCCGAAGCCAACCGCTCCGGCCAGCGCCGCACCGGCGTGGCGCTGCGCTACATGCCCGGCAGCTCAGTGTTCGAGCGCAATCTGGACCCGGTGGCCGGCCGTTCCGGCGTGCCGGTAGCCTTTGCGACGCGGCCGCTGTGGCTGCTGCGCGGCCGCGACCGAACCGGCCGCAACGACTTCAAGATCGGCTTCGAGGACGCCGGCGTCTGACGGCCCGGCTAGCGCGTGGCGCGGGCGCGGCGGGTGGCCAGCTTCGCGACCGCGCCGAGGGCGTCGCCGTGGCGCGGCTGCAGCGGCTGCGATGGCGGCGTGGTGGTGTCGCTGGGCGCGTCGGACAGCGTCTGCGGCGGCAACGGCATGGCGCGCGGTGCCAGCAGACGTGCCAGCAGCCAGCTGAGCATCACGAACAGCGCGAGGCCAGCCACGACGAAGACCACGAGCAAGGCGCCATGCACCCACGGGTCGGTCAGCACGACGAAGCCCAGCGCTTGCAGCAACGCCAGTCCCGCGGCGCGCAAGCGCACCGTGGTGCCGAACAGGCCACCCAGGGCCAGCACGTAGCAGGTGACGAAGCCGAACAGCAGCAGCAACTGCATGAAGCTCATGCGCTCGAGGCTGTCGCCCAGTTCGGTCATGGTGTGCCTGCCCTATCAGTAACAAGAGACGACGCGGCCAATGCGTCCTCCTCAGGCTCGCACACCGGCCCCACAGCGGCAATCCCATGTTCGCGTGCCGCCGGCTGGGTCGTGATCGAAAGCACGGCCCGGTCGAGCATTCTTCACGTTGTCTGTGACGGGCGTGCGACGGCGCATCAATCGCCCCGGGCGATGCCTTCCTTTCGCGGATCGGCACCGCCTCGGAGCATCGGGCCTTCGCGGCGGATCAACTGCAGCCCGGTGGGCAGATCGGTTTCGACGACACGGTGGCCGCGTTCGCGCAGCGCCTGCAGTGTGGCGGCCGGAAATCGCCCCTTCTCCAGCAGCAAGGGGCCGTCGATCGGCCCGAAGTTGGGCAGGTCGATCGCCTGCTGCACATTCATGCCCCACTGCAAGGTGCCCAGGCTGGCCTTGGCCATCGAATGGATGATCATGGGCCCGAGCGTCGAGCCGGCCACCAGCAGCAGCCGGCCGTCGCCGCGGTCGAAGACCAGCGTCGGGCTCATGCTCGAACGCGGGCGCTTGCCCGGCTGCACGCGATTGGCCACCGGGGTGCCCGCTGCATCGCGGGGTTGGAAGGCAAAGTCGGTGAGCTGGTTGTTCAGCAGGTAGCCGCCCGCCAGGCCGGTGCCGCCGTCAGCGAGGATGCGCGAGCCCCAGGCGGTCTGGATGCTGGTGGTCAGGCTCAGCGCGTGGCCGCGTGCATCGACGATGCTGATCTGGCTGGTGCCCGCTTCGGCCTGCACCGGCTGCGGCGCCAGCGCCGCGCGCAGCGCACCAGGCCGACCGGCCGGCGCCGTGGGCAAGGCGTGCGGGCCGATCAGCGCTGCACGCTGCTGCAGGTAGGCCGGTGCGAGCAAGCTGGCCCAGTCGCCCGCCGGGGGGTCGACGAAGGCTGGGTCGGCGACGTACAGCGCGCGGTCTGCCAAGGCCAGCCGCGCTGCCTCGGTGTAGGTGTGCAGCCAGGCAGCGCCGGGTAGGCCGTCGACCAGCGGCTGCGGCAGCGGCGGCGCGAACTGCAGCAGACCGAGGATCTGCATCATCGCCAGGTGCCCTGACGACGGCGGCGGCATGCCGCAGACCCGGTAGCGCACGGTCCAGTCAGTGCACAGCGGCGTGCGTTCGAGGCTGCGGTAGCCGGACAGGTCGGCCAGGCTCAGCGGCCCCGGCGCACCCGCATGGCCCTGCACGCGCTGCACCATGTCTTGCGCCACGGCGCCCTGGTAGAACGCCTGCGCGCCCTGCAGTGCCAGTTGCCGCAGCACTTTCGCCAGCGCCGGGTTGCGCAGCACATGGCCCACTGGGTGCGGTGTGCCGTCGCCACGGTAGAAGTAGGCGGCGGCGCGCTCGTCCTGCCTCAGCGCGGTGTCGGCGGCCAGCAGCGCGTGCAGCCTGGGGCTGATGGGAAATCCCTGCTCGGCCAGAGCGATGGCCGGCTCGAAGAGTTCCGCCCAGGGCCTGCGACCATGCTGACGGTGCGCCATCTCCAGCAGCCGCAGCACGCCCGGCACGCCCACGGCGCGGCCACCGACGCCGGCCTGCGCATAGGGCAACGGCTGTCCGTCGACCCCGAGGAACAACTCTTCGTCGGCCGCGGACGGTGCGGTCTCGCGGCCGTCCCAGGCCATCAGCTGGGTGCCATCCCAATGCAGTGCAAAGGCGCCGCCGCCAATACCGCTGGCCTGTGGCTCGACCAGCGTCAGGACCATCTGCACCGCGATGCCGGCATCGACCGCCGAGCCGCCAAGTTGCAGCACCTTGACGCCGGCCTGTACCGCCAACGGGTGTGCGGCGGAGACCATGAAGTGCGCCGCGGACTGCAGCCGCTTGTCCGTGGTGCCCGAAGTCAGCTCGGGCAAGGCCGTGTCTACCGGTGGCGGCGCGGCGCACGCGGCCAGAATGACCGCCAGGCCCAGCGCTGGCTGCCGCAACAGCTTCAAGGCGCAGCGCGCAATGTCGCTATTGCAGTGGCACGCCGGTCTTGGTCTGGAGTTCGTCGCGCGTCACGCCGGGGGCCATCTCCACCACCTTCAGGCCGTGCGGCGTGACGTCCAGCACTGCCAGGTCCGTGATGATGCGGTCGACCGCGCCCACGGCGGTCAGCGGCAACGTGCACTTCGGCAGGATCTTCAGGTCGAAGCCGCCATCCTTGCGTCGCGCCACGTGTTCCATCAGCACGACCACGCTCTTCACGCCGGCTACCAGGTCCATCGCGCCGCCCATGCCCTTGACCATCTTGCCGGGGATCATCCAGTTGGCCAGGTCACCCTTGTCGGTGACCTGCATCGCGCCCAGGATGGCCATGTTGATCTTGCCGCCGCGGATCATGCCGAAGCTGTCGTGGCTGCCGAAGATGCTGGTGCCGGGCAGCGTGGTCACGGTCTGCTTGCCGGCGTTGATGAGGTCGGGGTCGACCTCGGCATCGTCCGGAAAGGGGCCGATGCCGAGCATGCCGTTTTCGCTCTGCAGCCAGACCTCGATGTCGGGCGACACGAAGTTGGCCACCAGCGTCGGCAACCCGATGCCCAGATTGACGTAGTAGCCGTCCTGCAGTTCCTTGGCCGCGCGCGCGGCCATCTCGTCGTGGGTCCAAGGCATGTCAGGCTCCCTTCGGGTTCTGCTTGGTGGTGCGCTTCTCGATGCGCTTCTCGGGCTTGGCATTCAGCACCAGGCGGTGCACATAAATACCGGGCAGGTGGATCGCGTCCGGGTCCAGGCTGCCGGTAGGCACGATCTCTTCCACCTCGACCACACTGATCTTGCCGGCCATGATCACGGCCGGATTGAAGTTGCGCGCGGTGCGGCGGAAGATCAGGTTGCCGCTTTCGTCGGCCTTCCAGGCCTTGCCCAGCGAGACGTCGGGCACCAGGCCGCGCTCCATCACGTAGGTCTTGCCGTCGAACTCGCGCGTTTCCTTGCCTTCGGCCACCAATGTGCCGACGCCGGTGCGGGTGAAAAACGCCGGAATGCCGGCCCCGCCGGCCCGCAGCTTCTCGGCCAGCGTGCCCTGCGGCGTGAACTCCAGCTCCAGTTCGCCGGCCAGGTACTGGCGCTCGAACTCCTTGTTCTCGCCGACGTAGCTGGAGATCATGCGCTTGATTTGCCGCGTCTGCAGCAGCTGGCCGAGGCCGAAGCCGTCGACGCCGGCGTTGTTGGAGATGACCGTCAGCCCCTTGACGCCGCTGTCGCGCAGCGCGGCAATCAGGGCCTCGGGGATGCCGCACAGGCCGAAGCCGCCGACGGCCATCAGCTGGCCGTCGCGGACGATGTCCTTCAGCGCCTGAGCCGCGCTCGGGAAGATCTTTCTCATGCCGGAGTCCTTCTGCAGCACAGGCTGCTTGTTCGCAGCCGCGCAGCGTACTACGTAATGCCTTAAGTAGTCATTACGTAGAATTGATTAATCCCGTTCAGGAGCCGCAATGACCGTGCATCCCCCGATCGACCTCGACGCCCTGCGCGGCATTCTCGCCTCGGTGGTGGCGCCTTGGGTGGCCGAGCTGGAGCTGCAACTGCAGGAGGCACGTGCGGGAGAGGTGGTGCTGGCGCTGCCGGTGGCGCCGAAGCATGTGCACGGCGGCGGTGTGTTGTGCGGGCAGTCGATGATGGCCGCTGCAGATACCGCGATGATCTTGGCCATCTGCACCCATCTCGGCGGCTTCAAGCCGATGACCACGGTGCAGCTGCAGACCAGCTTCCTGCGGCCGGTGCCAGGCGACAGCGGCAGCGCACGGGTGGTGGCCCGGGTGCTGCGCATGGGCCGCAAGCTGGTCTTCGGCGAGATCGAGATCAGCAATGCGCGCGGCGAACTGGCGGCCCACGCCACCACCACCTACGCGCTGGCGTGAGCAGCGCCGCGCTCGACTACCGTACCGCCTTCGAGCTGGCGCCGATCGGCCTGGTGCTGTCGCGCCAGAGGCTGATGATCGACTGCAACCGCCAGGCGCTGGCGATCTTCGGCGCCACGCGCGAGCAGATGGTCGGCCATTCCTTCGAACTGCTGTACCCCACGCACGACGAGTTCGAGCGCACCGGGCAGCGCATCGTCGCCAGCCTGGACGGCAGCGGCTTCTATGCCGACGACCGGGTGATGAAGCGCGTGGCCGGCAAGCATGTCGGCGAATTGTTCTGGTGCCATGTGAGCGGTCGCGCGCTCGACCCGCGGCAGCCGCATGCCGCCGGCATCTGGGCTTTCGAGGATCTGTCGTCACGGCGCGCGCTGAAGGTGGACTTCACCGCGCGCGAGCGCGAGATCGCGGCCTTGCTGATCGAGGGCCTCACGAGCAAGCTGATCGGCAAGCGCCTGGACATCAGCCCGCGCACGGTGGACGTCTACCGCGCTCGGCTGATGCGCAAGATGGGTGCGGCCAGCACGGCCGAGCTGGTCAACAAGCTGCTCAGCGGCTGAGGGCAAATGGGAGCCGGCATCGGCTGGATACACTGCAACCCATGAGGCGCGGTGCAACTCTCTTGCGATCCTGGTTGCCATGCTGCGGCGGCATGCATCAACGCTGCAGGCCAATGGCCTCAGGCTGGCGAGCCGCGTCGAGACCGTCGCAACGCTGGTGACACTCGCCGCAAAGATGGCCACGGTGCGCTTCACGATGACGTAGATGGCTGCGCTGCCCGCGCTGCGCGGCGGCTCGTTCGCGCTGCTGGCCGCCCTGCTTTTCGGCCTCAGCACGCCGCTGCTGCAGCGCGCCGGTGACGGCGTGGGTGCGTTGACGACCGCCGCGCTGCTGTACGCCGGAGCGGCCGCGGTCGGCGCACTGTCGCGCCGGCCAGGGTATCGCGAAGCGAGGCTGATGCGTACCGATCTTCCGCGGTTGCTGGCGATGGCCACCTTCGGTGCGGCCATCGGCCCGGTGGCGCTGGCCTGGGGCCTGCAGCGCACCAGCGGCACCAGCGCGTCGCTGATGCTGACGCTGGAGGCGCTGTTCACCGCGGTGCTCGCATGGCGGCTGTACCACGAGACGATGGACCGGCGCGTCTGGGCGGCGATGGCGCTGCTGCTCGCCGGTGCCATCGTGCTCGTGCTCGACCAGCAGCGCGGCGGCGGCATGCAGCTGTGGGGGCTGCTCGCGGTGGCGGTGGCGACCGCGGCCTGGGGCCTGGACAACACGCTTTCGCGCGGCCTGGCCGAACGCGACCCGAGCCAGGTGGTGATGGCCAAGGGTGCGCTCGGCGCCACGGCCACGGCGCTGCTGGCGGTGGGCTTCGACGAACCGCTGCCTTCGTCGTCGGCAGCGCTCGGCCTGTTCGCCATTGGCGCCACCGGCTACGGGTTGAGCCTGCGTTTCTACCTGCTCGCGCAGCGCGCCTTCGGCGCGGCGCGCACCGGCTCGGTCTTCGCCTTCGCACCCTTCATCGGCGCGGCGCTGGCGTTGATGCTGGGCGACCGCACGGCCAGCGGCTGGATGGCGCTGGGCAGCGCGCTGATGCTGGCCGGCGTGGTGCTGCACCTGGCCGAGTCTCATGGCCACGAGCATCAGCACGAAACGCTGGAACACGAGCACGCGCATCGGCACGACGATGGGCACCACGAACATCGGCACGAGCCGATGCCAGAGGGCGCGCACAGCCATCGCCATCGCCACGAGCCGCTGCAGCATGCCCACCCGCACATGCCCGATGTGCACCACGGGCACCGGCATTGAAGCTCGACCGCGCCGGCGGGGTCAGGAACCCAAGGCGGGGATCGACAAAGGCGAGCATGATCCAGCTCGAGGTTTGAAGAGTGGAACCCTTCGGTCGCCCCGACACCCAGACCAGACGTCCGCGCTGGCGGCATGCCATCCTCGTCGCAGTCGCAGTCGCCCTCGCGGCCTTGGCCTGGCTGATCTTCAACGCAGTGATTCGGTTCGTCACTCTCGACTGATTCCCTGACGAAGCGGCACGGACGGCTACAGCAGTCGCTCGTCGACCAGCAGCGACTGCAGCCACAACTTCAGCTTCAACCAAGGGGTGCTGCCGGGTTCTTCGGTCATGGTCACCGCTTGACCTTGTTCGTCGCGGCTCAGCCATTCAATGGTCTGGCCGTCCGGCTGCAGTTGCAACCGATACATCATCGCGTGCTGCGACTTTTCCCGGCTCAGGCGCACCAGATCGGCCACCAACTGTGGGCTGTCGATGACGACGCTCATTTCGGTGTTGCCGACGGCCGAGCGCGGATCGAGATTGACCGAGCCCACCACCAGCAGCCTGTCGTCCACCACGGCCACCTTGGCATGCAACTGCGCGCTGGAGGGCCCCCTGAAGCCGAAGCCGCCCGAGCGCCGGATCAGTTCGGGGCTGAACTCATAGATCTGCACTCCGAGGCGCAGCATCTCGACGCGATAGGCCGCGTACCGGTGATGCACCAGCGGCTCGTCGGACGAGGCCAGGGAGTTGGTGAACAGCGTGATGCGTACCCCCTGCCGAACGCCGGCTTCCATGGCCCGCATGCCCACTGGCCCAGGCACGAAGCAGGGAGACATGATGCCGACTTCGCGCCGTGCCCCGGCCATCGCGTCCAGCACGCCCTGCATCGCGGTGCCGGGCCGGCCCATGCTCGGATTCGGGTCGCGGGCCTTTCCCGGTGCATCCACATGCACGGTGGCGCTGCCTGCCACCAGGGCAAGCCGGTTCGTGGCAAGTTGCTCTGTCACCGTGGTCTGCCCCAGAGGATCCTTCGGATCCAGCGACTGTGCCGGTGCGGCATCGCCCACCGCGGTGCTGAAACGCTCGCGTGCCGCGTTGGCAGCGGTCGGTGCGCCAAGCACGTCCTGCAGCGGCCACGCCAGTTCGCTGTTCCAGTAGTCGTCGAAGGCCGTGGACAACTGTCGCACCACGGCACCCGCGGCCAACACGTCCAGGTCGACGAAGTTGGTGTCCGGATGGCTCATGTAGTACTCGTCGGCGATGTTGCGCCCGCCGAAGACCGCCAGCGCGTTGTCCACGACCAGGAGCTTGTTGTGCATGCGATGGTTGTGCCTCTCGAAGTCGCCCGGCGACAGCAGCAGACGAGCCGTTGGCGCGCCCTTGCGCAACCCCAGCGGATTGAACAGGCGGACCTGCACCTGGTCGTGCGCGCCCAGATCGAGCAGCAGATCGTCGAGAGCTGCCGCGTGGTAGTCGTCCAGCAGCAGCCGCACGCGCACGCGGCGCGCTGCCGCATCGCGAAGCGCGCGCAGCAACGCGCGGCCAGTGTGATCTGGCTGCAGGTGGTAGTACTGGGCATCGATCGAGCGCTCGGCATGCTGCATCAACGCCATGCGTGCGTCGAATGCGAACTCGCTCTGGGGCAGCAAACGAAACCCGGACGGCGCATCACCCGCCGCGATGCCCACGGGCAGGCTGGCTGCAGCGATGCGGGCCAGCATCGTGCCCTGGGTGTCGGCATAGGCCGTAGTCGGTTCGCCTGGCCTGCGCTCAGCAAGCGCGGCGCATCCGACCAGCAGGACCGTCAGAAAGCCGGCGAACAACAGCCTTGCCGAGCGGGCCGAGACGCAGGCGTCTGAGTCGGTAGGAAACAGCATCGACGCGAGGCTCGATCAGGCCGACGACGTGGCGACCGCCCCAGGCGGATGCCGCCACAGCCAGGGCACGAGCAGCACCGCGCTGAGCAGCAGCGGCCAGTCCTGCGGCACTGACAACAAGAACGCGGCGCTGCCCCCGATCAGCGCCCAGAACCACGGGATGACCAGCAGGCGTCGCGGCACGGGCCCCTGTGCCACCAGCAGCGTGCCGAAAGTGAAGAGCGTGACCGGGCAGGGTGTGATGCCGAACGTCGGCATCGCCGGGTAGCCATGGGCGGCGGCACCGAGCAGCGGGTAGAGCAGTGCCGCGTAGGCGATCAAGGCCCATCCCACCCAGGTGCGCGGGCCGCGCCCGGCCACGAAGCACAGGTCGCGCCGGAGTAGCGCCGCGTGCAGGAACAGCAGACCCTGCACGATGAAAAGGGCTGCGAAGGCGATGGCGGCCGGGTTGATCCGTGCAAAGAAGCCTGCGTGGTAGGCCACGCCGGTCCACAGCCACATCAGGCCCAGACCCGCACCGATGACCCGATCGCTCTGAAGCGACGGCCGCCGCAGCGCCACCAGCATGGCCAAGCCCACCAGATAGGCGACGAACTGTGCCGGCCACACCGCGTTGTTGTACGCGGCGAAGACGCCCAAGAACTGCTCGCACGTGAAAGGCAGCATCTCCGCCCGTTTCGCTTCTCGTTCCCAATCTACCGGAGAGCGTCCCGACCCGCGTGATCCTCGTCAAGCCTTGGCGGCAGCCTTCCTCGCCCGTGTTGGCCACGACGACGTCGAATCCCGAAGCAGCCAGCCCGCGCTCGATCGCTTGCGCGACGCGGGTCTCGTCCTCGATGATCAGAATCCGCGAAGTCGTCGCTCTTGCCCGGCATGGCGGCGGAACGCGGCCCACAGCGCCAGGTCGTAGCCGATCTTCAAGACGCCGCACAGGGCCAGCGGCATGGCCGTGAAGCCTGCGGCGAACAAGGCCCCGCCCAGTGTGGGGCTCAGTGCCGCGGCCAAGCTGCGGGGCACGGCCGTGAAGCTGGCCGCCGCCGGGCGCTCTGCGGGCGTCACCACGGCCATCACGAAGGCCGAGCGTGTGGGCACGTCCATCTGCGACAGCGCACTGCGCAGGAACAGCAGCGCCAGTGCCAGCGGCAGCCTGGTTGCGAACGCGGCGCCGATCAGGCACAGGTTGGCCGGGATATGCGTGAAGACCATGGTGTTGAGCAGCCCGAAACGCTCGGCCACCTTGGGGGCGAGCCACTGCGAGGCGGTGGTCAGCAAGCCGGCCCAGAAGAAGAAGGCACCGGCCTGCGCCGCCGAGAGGCCGAAGCGCGTGGACAGCCACAGCGCCAGCAGCGCATTGACGACCAGCCCGCCCGCGAAGGCATCGACGCCGAACAGCAGCGCCAGGCGCACCACGACTGGACGCGACGCCCCCAGCGGCGCACTTTGCACCTGGCCGGCGTGACCCGGATCGGTGGGCAGCCCGCGATACAAGGCCCACACGCCGAGACCGACTGCGCCGTAGAGCACGAACATGGCCCGCATGGTGGCCAGCCGGTCCACCTGCTGTGCGGCTGCCAGCCAGGCCGGCAGCCCGGCCAGCAGGGCACCGAAGGCAGCCGACAGCGAGCCGACGATGGTGTAGCGTGCAAAGGCCCGCGTGCGCGCGTCGCCCTCGAACAGCGTGGCCAGCCGCGCGTGCTCCAGCGGCAGGAAGACGCTGACATCACCCGCGCTCGGGTTCAGCGTGCCGACGAAAGCAATCAAGAGCAGCGGCCAGAAACCGGACGCCGCACCGAAGGCTGCCCCCGTGATTGCCATCAGCAGCGCGGCTGCGCTCAGCAGGTGCCGCACGGGCCAGCGGTGCCCGAAGGCACCCAGCGCCAGCGTCGCCAACGCCGACCCGAGCAAGGTGCCGCTGCTGATCAAGCCCACGGCCCAGGCCTGGTGGCCCAGCGCCAGCAGATAGGCCGGCAACAGCACCGCGACATAACCATCGGCCAGCGCACGCAGCGCACGTGCCAGCAGCAAGCGCCGCAACTCGCGCCGGGCGAGGTCCATTTCAGCGCTTGAGCGGCTTCAATGCCTGTCCCACCGGCCGGCCGGCACAGTGCGCGTACAGCGCGTCGTAGAGCACCAGGCCCCGCGCCAGCATGGCGTGATCGTCGGCGTAGTTCAGCGACAAGCCCCGCGACACGGCCAGCAGGCCTGCAGCCTCCGGCGCCGTCTCGGGGTGGCCGCAATCGGCGGCGCGCACGATCTGCGCCAGTCGGGCCAGAGCGGCGTCTCGCAACTCATACTTGGCGATGAAGGCGTCGAAGCTGCACAACTCGCCGTGATGGCCGAGTTCGACGTTGGGCACGTCATAAGGCGTCGCGCCGGTCTCCTGAGCGATGCGCATCACGTCGGCCCCGGGCACGTACAGGAACTCGGGCTGCGCATCGACGAACCTTGTCACCAGCCAAGGGCAGGCGATGCGGTCGATCTTGGGGCGTTCACGGGTGATCCACTTCATGTCGATGTTCCTTTGGTCTGTGTCGGCCGACCTGCGACCTGCCAGCCGTCGATGCCACCGCGCGAACAAAGCGCCTTGAGGCCGGCGGCATGCACAGCCCCCTGCTAGCGCCCCTAGACGGCAGGCCAGTCGATGTTGGCCATGAAGGCATCGACATACGCACCCGCTGCCGCGCCGTAGTCCATGTGGTAAGCGTGTTCGTACATATCCAGCGCCAGGATCGCCACGTCGCCCGCCAGCGCTTGGGTGTGGTTGCGGCCCATTGGTTGACCAGCCTGCCCTCGCGCGGCTGGAACACCAGGAGCACCCAGCCCGAGCCACCGGCCAGGGCCTTGCCCATGGCGACGGATTCCTCGCGCCAGCGCTCGACACTTCCGAAGTTGGCTTCGAGCGCCAGCTTGCATGCCGGCTCCGTCGCCGTGCCGTCGCCGCCAAGACTGCCGAAGTACAGCTCGTCCAGCAGCATCGAGTTGGTGCCGATCAGCTCCTCGCGCTTCAGGCCGTTGAGCTGTAAGCCCGGCACCTCGGCGAAGGCCATCGTGCCCAGCTGTGCGCGGAGGGCGTTGAGCCGCTTGACCGCGCCGCCGTAGTTGTTCTGGTAGTGACTTTCGATCAGCCCCGACGACAGCCGATGCAGGACGGCCGGATCGAACGGCAACGGCTGGATGAGTGCGTCCATCGCGAATCCTTCAGCGCAACGTGGGGAAGACCAAGCTGACCGCCAGCCCGAACGCCGCGCAGGCACCGAGCAGCGGCATCACGCCGACCTTGAAGCGGAACAGGGCGAAGGCAGCAGCCACGGTGACGACGGCCGAGACCACATCGAAGCGCCCACCGAAGCCCTGTGGCCACAGCACGTGATAGGCGAAGAACATCGCCAGGTTCAGGATCACGCCGACCACGGCGGCGGTGATCGCCGACAGCGGCGCCGTGAATCCCAGCTTGCCGTGCGTGGCTTCGACCATCGGGCTGCCGGCGAGGATGAAGACGAAGGACGGCAGGAAGGTGAAGAAGGTGACCACGGCCGCGGCCAGCGCGCCACCGAGAAACAGCGCGTCGGGCCCCAGCGCCTGCTTCAGCCAGCCGCCGACGAAGCCGACGAAGGCCACCACCATGATCAGCGGTCCGGGCGTCGTCTCGCCCAAGGCCAGGCCATCGATCATCTGCGGGCCGCTTAACCACTGGTGGGTTTCGACCGCGCCCTGGTACACATAAGGCAGCACCGCGTAAGCGCCGCCGAAGGTCAGCAGCGCGGCCTTGGTGAAGAACCAGCCCATCTGCGTCAGCGTGCCTTGCAGTCCGTTGGACAGGACCAAGGCGGCCATCGCAAGCACCCACAGGCCGAGGCCGAAGGCCAGCACCTCGACCAGGTGGCTTTGCGAGAAGCGCGCGTGGGTCGGCGTCGGCGTGTGGTCGTCGATCAGCGCCGGCCCATAGCTCGCCTTGGCGCTGTTATGTCCGCCACCCAGCGCAAACACCTGCGGCCAGCGCCGTGCGCCGAAGTGGCCGACCAGTGCGGCGGCGGCGACGATGGCAGGAAACGGCGTGTCGAACGCGAAGATGGCGACGAAGGCGGCGGCGGCGATGCCCCACATCCAGCGGTTCTTCAGCGCCCGCGTGCCGATGCGGTGTGCGGCATGCAGCACCAGCGCCGTCACGGCCGGTTTGATGCCGTAGAAGATGCCGGCCACCAGCGGCAGATCGCCGAAGCGCAGGTAGATCCAGCTCAAGCCGATCAGGATGAACAGCGAGGGCAGCACGAACAGCGCGCCGGCGACGATGCCACCCCAGGTGCGGTGCATCAGCCAGCCGATGTAGGTGGCCAACTGCTGCGCCTCGGGCCCGGGCAGCAGCATGCAGTAGTTCAGCGCATGCAGGAAACGCTGCTCGCTGATCCAGCGGCGACGCTCGACCAGTTCGGTGTGCATGATCGCGATCTGCCCGGCCGGGCCGCCGAAGCTGATGAAGCCGAGCTTGAGCCAGAAGCGGAAGGCTTCGGCGAAGCTCACGCTCGACGGTGCGGGCGCGCTGCCGGCTGAGGCGCTGGGCTGAACGGCAGCGGTCATGGTGAGGCTCCCGGTGCAGTCTGTGGCGACGCATAAAGCGCGTCGAACACCGTGGCGGCGTGCGCCACCAGCGCATCGTCATCGGCATGCAGTTCGCGCAGCCCGCCCAGCACGCTTTCCAGGCCGGCCGCCTCGGGCACGGGGATGCCGCCCGCGTCGAGGTAGTGCACGGCGCCGGCGATGCGCTGTAGCTTAGGGTCGCTGTCCAGGCCGAAGCTGGCGAGCAGGACCTCGAAGCTGACCCGGGCACCGACATGCGTGAATCGGGCGCCGTCGTAGTCGAAGCCGAAGGCCCCGCGCGGTGCGGGTGTCGAGGCGGCCGGGTCGGCAAGCCAGACGAAACGCGCTTGCGGGTCGATGAAGCGGCGGATCAACCAGGCGCAGGCCAGCCGATCCACCCAGGGGCGCGCGCGCGTGGCCCAGCGTTTGCCCTGGAACTTGCGTGCATCGAGCCGGGGGATGCCGTGTTCATCCTGTGCGCGGGGTTCACCCTTCGAGAAACGGGCATCGAGCGCTTGACGCAAAGACTCCAGTTCGGATTGCGCCTGCTCTGCGGCAGGGCCGGGGTAGTAGTCGATGCGTCTCAGGGACAGCAGGGCTTCGGACACGGCACGAAGGCGACGCCGGGCCTCGGTTTCGCCGAGCGCGGTGAGTTCGGATTGCAGCGCGGTGGCCGTGTCGCGCCACTGGGCGTAGGCCTCGGTTCGGTCGAACAGTGCCATCAGCTCCTCGCGTTGCGCATCGCCGCTGGGTGAAAGTCTCAGCACCATGGCCGTGCCACCGTGCTCTCGCACTTCGGCCGCGAGCGGATCAAACAGTGCACCCTTCGCGGACGGCAACAGGTAGGCACCGTCCCGCAAGGCCGCACACCCGAGTGCCTTCAGTGCGCGCCACACACGTAAGCGAACTGCGTTCGGCTGGGTCGGGAGCGTGACGATGAGAATGGACCACATGCTATGAAGCATATGATACGTACTTAGAAATATCTACTACTCAACTCTGCAAACCCAAGCCAGCCCTGCGGTCTTCGACTCCGGCTCGCGGTGCGGGTGACACGCCCGACACGACGAGCGAGCCAACATTCAGGATGTTCGTATCCGACCCGTGCAATGAAATCGACGTGTGGACCGGTCGTTCGCTCAGAAATCCGTCACGGTCTACTCTGGGTCGGCGGGTCTACGAGAACTCGATCTCGTTGCCGCAGACCTGTCGGTCGACTTGGCATGCCATACAGCCGCCGACCAGGCTCTTCATGGCCGGCCATAAGCCGGCGCTGACAACGGGCTGCTTCCTGGCTCTCAGCCGCTGTGCGCTGGACCCGTGCCAACCCCACGCCGCCGGCATCGTGGCCTGCGAGGAACTGTCGTCGCGGCGCGGCTGAAGATGGACTTCAGCGCGCGCGGCCGATGCGCAAGGTGGGAACGTCCAGCACAGCCGAACTGGCCAACAATCTGGCCAGCAGCCGACGTTTGGCACCCCGTGTTCGGCGATCAGGCTGCCAGCTTCCTGCGTGCCGTCTCTTTGCCGGAGGGCGCCTTCCTGCCCGGGGCCTTGCGGGCCGGCGCCTTCTGCGGCGCTGTCCTCTCGGCCAAGCCCTTCGTGCTCTTCTGCAGCTTCTTGAACTCGCGGCCGAATTCGCCGGTGATGCGCTCGGGGTCGGGCACCAGGTGAGCATCGCCGATCACAGTCAGCGAGGCCGAGCCGCGGTAGCTCAGGATGCTGACTGCCATGCCCAGCTGCCTGCCGGGGTGCGGCGCCCAGGGCAGGATGCGCTCGATCGGCACCCCAGCCAGGTACAGCACCTCGGACGGGCCAACGACATTGGTCATGACCACGCTGGCCTTGCGGCCGAACAGATCGTTGGAGATGTCCTCGAGCAACTTCGGTCCGCGCCCCAGCAGGTTGAGCAATGCCTTGGTCGCCAGCGGCTCGGGCGAGCGCTTCAGCGCGTCCATGCGGGCCTTGGTCAGCGCCAGGCGACGATCGGCGCGCGCTTCGGCGACCGCCAGCTCGAGCAGCACCAAGCCGAATTCGTTGCCCAGCTTTCCGATGCGCTCGGGCGGGCGCAGGTCGACCGGTACCATGGCGCGCACGGTGGTGTGGGCCACGTCGACGCCGCGGCGCTTCAGGTAGGTGCGCAGCGCACCGCTCATCGCCGCCACCAGCACGTCGTTGACCTTGGCGTCGTAGCGCTTGCCGATGGCCTTGATGTCGCGGATGGGCACCGGCTGCGACCAGGCCACGCGCTTGCCGAGCGCGAAATCGCCTTTCAGCGGCGACGGTGGGTCGTCGGCCCGAAGGAGTTCACGCATCAGCATGCCCGCGCCGCCGGCCAGTGCGAGGCCGTCACGCGCCGCTTCGGCGATGAAGTCGATCGCCGGCGCGAACAGGCCCTTGCCGGCCCCATTGCCGATGCTCGCCCCGCGGGCGCGCGGCGGCGGCAGCGGCTGGGCCCCTGGGGCGGGGTCGTACAGCCGCTGGGTCACCGTCATCATCGCCGTGCCGTCGGCCATGCAGTGGTGCACGCGCGTGATCAGCGCGCTGCCGCCTTTCACGTCGTCCACCACATAGGCCTGCCACAGCGGCAATGCATGGTCCAAGGGCATGCTGGCCAGGTCGTTGACCAGCTCGACCAGCGCCGCCTCGTCGTGCGGCGCCGCCAGCGCGATGTGGTGCAGGTGCTGGTCGATGCTGAAGCTGGGCATGTCCTGCCAATGCGGCGTGGCCAAAGGAAAGCCGGTCTCGACCACGCGCTGGCGGAAGCGCTCGAAGCTCACGATGCGCTCTTCGTAGATCTTGCGCACGCGCTCGAAGTCGAGCGGCTTCTTCGTCAGCACGACGCCCATCACGATGGCCAGATTGGCAGGGCCGTCGTTGTGGAACCAGGCTGCATCGGCAGCCGACATGGGATAGGTCTTCACCGTCGCCTCCAGCGGGCACTGCCCAGTGCACCCGAATCATCGGGAAACGGCAGCGCCTGTCTTGCTGGGACCGATCCTAGTGTCGGCACGGACGGCCACATTGACCGGCGTCATCCCTTGCGTTGCCCGCGCCGGACGGACAACGTGTGATGGCACCGAGTTCAGGTCGCCATCGGCGGCGGCACGAAGGCGCGGTACTCGGCCTCGAGCCAGCGCGCGAAGCGCAGGCACACCGGGTCGGCGAAGACCGGGCCGCAGACTTGCGCGCCGATCGGCAGGCCTTCGTCCGACAAGCCCAGCGGAACGACGGTGGTCGGCAGGCCGCACAGGTTGGTGTAGCCGGCCCAGAACAGCGCCGTGGTGGTCGGCTGGTCATGGCCGTTGACCTGCACCATGCGCTGCCAGCGAAAGCCCTGCTGGTTCTGCGGGAAGGCCGGTGCGGTGGCCACCGGGCAGATCAACAGGTCCCAGCGCTCGAAGAAGGCCGCCCACTGTCGGCGCAGCTTGCTGCGCACTTCGTCCAGCAGCACCCAGTCGCGGTGCGCCAGCGTCAGGCCACGCCAGTGCATGGCCGGAAATTCGACGCTGCCGGCCGGCTGTGCCGCGGCCTGTGCCAGGGCTTGCTTGTATTCGTCGTCACTCAGGTGCGCGCTGACGGCCGAACGCACCAGCGGCACATAGGTCTGCCAGGTCTCCGCGCTGTCCACCGGGCGCTCCGTTTCGCCGACGACGACGCCGTTGCGGCGCAGAAAGTCGACCAACCGTGCAAGCTGCTCGCGCACGCTGGCATCCACTTCGGCCAGCGCATCGTCGGCGATGACGGCAATGCGCAGGCGCGGCGCCGGCACACCGGCATCGCGCCACGTCGCCGGCATCCAGCCCAGCGGGCCGAAGGCACGCAGTGGCGAGGCCAGCACGTCCATCGCCAATGTCAGGTCGTGCGCGCTGCGCGCCAGCGGGCCGGCCGCACCGATGTCGGTCATGTCGGGGCATTCGTCACCCGGCAGCTCGTGGCCCTGCATCGGCACCACGCCCCAGGTGGGCTTGTGGCCCCACACGCCGCAGTAGTGCGCCGGGTTGCGGATTGACGCGCCGATGTCGCTGCCCAGCTCCAGTGCCGAAAGCCCGGCCGCCAGCGCCGCGGCCGAACCGCCGGATGAGCCGCCTGGCGTGCGTTGCAGGTTCCAGGGGTTGTTCGTCGTGCCGTAGACCGGGTTGAAGCTCTGCCAGTCGGCCAGCGCCACCGGCACGTTGGTCTTGCCGTAAATCACCGCCCCGGCGTCCAGCAGGCGCTGCACGGCCAGTGCCGGGCGCTTGGCGATGTTGCCGCGCTGGGACTCGAAGCCCCAGGTGGTCGGCAGCCCCGCCACATCGAAGGACTCCTTCACCGTCATCGGCAGGCCGTGCAGCGGGCCCCAGCATTCGCCGCGCGACAGCGCGGCATCGGCGTCGCGGGCACGTTGCACGGCCACGTCGGTGTCGAACACCACCACCGCATTCAATGCCGGATTCAGCCGCTCGACACGGCGCAGGTGATGCTCCAGCAGCTCCAGCGCGCAGAGTTCTCGCCGGCGCAGCCGCTGGGACAGTTCGCTTGCGCTGCGCAAGGCCAGGTCGATGCTCATCGTGGGTCTCCGTTCAAGGGCTCAGGTCACCGCCCAGCCGCCAGTCTCGGCACAGGTCGGCCGGCCATTCGCCGCGGTCGATCAACGCGTCGATCGCATCGCTGTGCGCCTCGCATTCCAGTTCGTTCTGTCGCAACCAGTCGGGGTCGAAGTAGCTGTGGCGGTAGCGCTGGCCGTCGTCGCACAGCAGCGTGACCACCGAGCCGCCGCGGCCCAGCGTCTTCAGGCTTTGCGCGCAGGCCAGCGCCGCCACCAGGTTGGTGCCGGTGGAGCCGCCGACGCGGCGGCCCAGGCGCACGCTCAGGGCATGCATCGCACCCAGGCTCCACACGTCGGGCACCTTGACCATCGCATCCAGCACGCCAGGCACGAACGAGGCCTCGACCCGCGGCCGGCCGATGCCTTCGATGCGCGAGCCGCGATCCAGCGTCAGACGCGCATTGCCGCTGACATAGTGATCGAAGAACACCGAATGCTCGGCATCGACACCGCACACCCGCGTGTCGTGGCGGCGGTAGTGCACGTAGCGGCCGATGGTGGCCAGGGTGCCGCCGGTGCCGGCGCTGGCCACGATCCAGGCTGGACACGGATGTCTCTCCTGCTGCAACTGCTGGAAGATGCTTTCGGCGATGTTGTTGTTGGCACGCCAGTCGGTGGCCCGTTCGGCGTAAGTGAACTGGTCCATGTAGTGGCCCTTCAGCTCGTCGGCCAGGCGCTGGCTCTCCGCGTACAGGGTCGTCGGGTCGCTGACCAGGTGGCAGCGGCCTCCCTGGAACTCGATGGCGGCGATCTTCTGCGGGCTGGTGCTGCGAGGCATCACGGCCACGAAGGGCAGGCCTAGCAACCGCGCGAAGTAGGCCTCGCTGACGGCCGTCGAGCCGCTGGAGGATTCGATTACGGTGGTGCCGTGCTGCAGCCAGCCGTTGCACAGTGCATGCAGGAACAGGCTGCGGGCCAGCCGGTGCTTCAGGCTGCCGGTGGGATGGCTGGACTCGTCCTTCAGGTACAGCTCGACGCCGGCAAAGCCGGGAAGCGGCAGCGGGATCAGGTGCGTGTCGCTGCTGCGCTGGTAGTCGGCCTCGATGCGGCGGATCGCCTCGCGCACCCAGGCACGGCGCGGCTCGAAGCCGGCAGCCGCGCTCATTCGACGATCTTGCGCAGCCAGTCGGGCATCGGCACCGCCTTGCCTTGCGGAATGTTCAGCCACACCGTCGTCGCGCCGCCGGTGGCATAGAACACGCCGGGCTCGTCGCTGCGCTCCAGCGTGACGAAGCTGTCGAAGCTGCTGCGTCCGGGGTTGGCGACGTACATCCGCGCCAGCACCTCACCTGGATAGTTGAGCTGGCGGATGAAGTTGCAGAAGGCGTTGACGATGACGAAGCCTTCGCCGCCCAGGTCCGGCGCTCCGCCCACACCGTGGAGCCAATCGATGCGGATGATCTCCATGTAGCGGAAGTACAGCGTGTTGTTCACGTGCCCCATCGCGTCCATGTCGCCCCAGCGAATGGGCAGGGTCATCTCGTGCACCAGCTTCTTCTGCTCGGGAATGTCGAAGCGCATCGACTTCGGCCAGGATCAGGCGGCGTCGATGCCGAGTTCGGCGGCCATGCGCTGCACCAACGCGCGCAATTGCGCCAGTTCGGCGGCCAGACGGGTCTGCTCGGCCTTGAGCGCGGCAATCTCGCCGGCCGACACGCCGCCGTCCGACGCTGGCGCTGCCGCCGCGGCGTCGAAGGCCACCTCGCCGCACAGCAGGTGGGCCCAGCGCGCCTCGCGCGCGCCCGGGGCGCGCGACAGCTTGAGCACGCGAGCCGGCTCCTTGCTGGCCAGCTCGTCGAGAAAGCCTTCGACCGAGGAGATATCTGCAAAACGATGCAGCCGCTCGCAATGCAGCCGCAGCTCGGCCGAGGTCTGCGGGCCGCGCAGCATCAGTGTCGTCAGCAGTGCCACCGACGCGGCGGGCAGGCTGAGCACTCGCGCCATGTTGTGCTCGAAGCGGACCACCCGGCTGCCGCTGCCTTCGAACACCAGGCTCAGGCTCTTCAGGCCGTCCACCGCAGTCAGCACCTCGGCCTCGGTGGCCTGGATGACCGGGTCGCGCGCGGTCTTCTGGTTGACGCCGGCGACCAGAGCGTTCAGCGACAGCGGGTAGGCGTCGGGCACGGTGTGCTGCTTTTCCACCAGCACGCCGAGCACGCGAGCCTCCAGCGGGGTCAGCGCGCGCATGGTCCGCCGGCCCTCAAGCCAGGCCGAAGCCGTCGTCGGCGGCGATCACTGCGCCGTTGACGAAGTGGCTCTCGTTGGCGCACAGCATCACCAGCACTGCGTCCAGGTCCTGCGGCTGGCCGATGCGCTTGCGCGGCATCATCGCGATCAGCTTCTGGCCCGACTCGCCCTGCCACTGGTGATGGTTGATCTCGGTGTCGATGTAGCCCGGGCAGATGGCGTTGACATTGATGCCGTACCGGCCCCACTCCAGCGCCATGGCGCGCGTCATGTGGATCACCGCGGCCTTGCTCATGGCATAGGTGCCGATGCGGCTGAGCACTTTCAGTCCGGCCATCGACGCGATGTTGACAATGCGCCCGCCGATGAAGGTACCCGGAGCCTTGCCCTCGCTGCGCGCGATCATGCGTCGGGCGACCTCCTGCGCGACGAAGAAGGCACCGCGCGTGTTGGTGTCCATCACCTGGTCGTAGTCCTCGGGGCTGACGTCGACCAGCTTCTGCGTGGTGCCGATGCCGGAGTTGTTGACCAGGATGTCGATCGTGCCCATTTCGGTCTCGGCATGGGCGACGGCGGCCTTGATGCTGTCGGTGTCGGTGACGTCGAGCGCGACCACATGCGCGTCACCGCCTTCGGCCTCGAGCTCGGCGCGCAAGGTCTTCAGCCGTTCGATGCGCCGCGCCGCCAGCACCACACCAGCGCCGGCCCTGGACAAGGTGCGCGCAAACTGCGCACCCAACCCACCGGAAGCGCCCGTGACCAGCGCCACGCGACCCGACAGGTCGATGTTGTAGCTCATGAAATCTCCTCGCAAAACGCATGGTCACGATAGCACGCAGCCCATCGCGCACTGGCTGCATGAGCGCGAGGCCCAGGCAAGGTCGATTCAAAAAAGCACGATCGTTCTATTTTTGCCTCGGCGCAGCTAGAATTGCGGCAATCTTTGAATCCCTGGAGACCCGTCATGACCCCGCAGCAGATCCTGCAGACCTACGGTCCGCGCGAATCGATGGAGTACGACGTGGTCGTGGTCGGGGCCGGCCCGGCGGGGCTGTCGGCGGCCATCAAGCTCAAGCAACTGGCCGCCGCGGCGGGTACCGAGGTGTCGGTGGTGGTGCTGGAAAAGGGCTCCGAGCCCGGAGCACACATTCTCAGTGGCGCGGTCATGGACCCGCGCGCGATGGCCGAACTGTTCCCGGACTGGAAGGAGCAGGGCGCGCCGCTCAATCAGCCGGTCACGGGCGACGACGTGCTGATGCTGCGAGCGGACAGCGCTGCGCGCGTGCCCGACTTCTTCGTGCCCGAGTGCATGCACAATGAAGGCAACTACGTCATCAGCCTGGGCGCGGTGACCAAGTGGCTGGGCACGCAGGCCGAAGCGCTGGGCGTGGAGATCTTCCCCGGCTTCACCGCTGCCGAGGTGCTGTACGACGACAAGGGTGCGGTGCGCGGCGTGGCCACCGGCAATCAGGGCATCGGCAAGGACGGCGAGCCGATGGACAGCTTCCAGCTCGGCATGGAACTGCTCGGCAAGTACACGCTGTTCGCCGAAGGCGCGCGCGGTCACCTGGGCAAGCAGCTCATCGCGAAGTTCGGGCTCGATGCCGGGCGTGACCCGCAGACCTATGCCATCGGCGTCAAGGAGTTGTGGGAGGTGAGCGCAGCGCAGGCCAAGCACGGTCTGGTGGTCCACACCGCCGGCTGGCCGATGGACGACCACACCTACGGTGGTGGGTTCCTGTACCACCAGGAGGACAACAAGGTCACCCTCGGCTTCGTGGTCGGGCTGGACTACAAGAACCCGTGGCTCAGTCCCTTCGAGGAAATGCAGCGCTGGAAGACGCACCCCAGCATCCGCGCGCACATCGAAGGCGGCAAGCGCATCGGCTACGGTGCGCGCGCCATCACCGCCGGCGGCATCCTCAGCCTGCCCAAGCTGGTGTTCCCCGGCGGCGCGCTGATCGGATGCGATGCCGGCTTCCTGAACGCCAGCCGCATCAAGGGCAGCCATGCGGCGATGAAGACCGGCATGCTGTGCGCGCAAGCCACCTTTGCTGCGCTGCAGAGCGGGCGGGCGCAGGACGAACTGAGCGCCTTCCCCGAAGCCTTCGAGGCCAGCTGGCTGCACGAGGAGCTGCAGCGCTCGCGCAACTTCAAGCAGTGGTTCAAGAAGGGCCGGCTGGTAGGCACGCTGATGACCGGCATCGAACAGTGGCTGCTGCCCAAGCTGGGCTTGAAGAGCCCGCCCTGGACGATCCATCGCGACAAGCCCGACCACCTGTACCTGCAGCCCGCGGCCGAGTGTACGCCGATCAACTATCCCAAGCCCGACGGCAAGCTGACCTTCGACCGGCTGAGCAGCGTGTTCATCAGCAACACCAACCATGAAGAGCAGCAGCCGTCGCACCTGACGCTGAAGGACGCCGGCGTGCCGGTGGCGATCAACCTGGCACGCTATGCGGGGCCGGAGTCGCGCTACTGTCCGGCGGGGGTCTACGAGTTCGTGAAGAACGACGACAACTCCGACCGCCTGGTCATCAACGCGCAGAACTGCGTGCACTGCAAGACCTGCGACATCAAGGATCCGACGCAGAACATCGTCTGGGTAACGCCCGAAGGCGGCGGCGGACCGAACTACGCCGGGATGTAGGGCGGGCTTCGGCAATCAGGCCGGGACACAGCCGGCGAACCCGAAGGGCGCCTGCACCTCCGGGTGGTCATCACCGCGCTACAACGGACATTCGCCGGTTGCCTCGGCGAAGAACGGCGGAGTTCGCCTTGTCCGCGCGCCCGTGCGGCCTCAGCGCTGGCGCTTGACGGCCTCGCCCAACGTGATCACCGCCATCGCGTAATAGCTCGACCAGTTGTAGCGCGTCACCGCATAGAAGTTCTGCGTGCCTGCGACGAAGCTCGGCGCGGCGCTGCCGTTCTGCAGTTCCACCAGCGCCAGCGGCCCGACATGGCCGCGGCCTTCTGCATCGAGCTCGGCGCCCAGCGCCAGCATCTGCTCGGCGCTGAAGCTGGGCAGGATGTCCGGCTGCAGCAGCGTCGCCCGGGCGCTGGTGTCCACCGGGGGGGCAATGCCATAGGTGGCGGCCATGCCGCGCTGCCAGCCGTGCGCCGCCAGGTAGTTGGCCACGCTGCCCACCACATCGGCCGGACTGCCGTTCAGGTCGATGTGGTCGTCGCCGTCGAAGTCCACCGCGAAGCGATTGATGCTGCCGGGCATGAACTGCGGCAGCCCCATCGCACCGGCGAAGGAGCCCTTCGGTAGCGTCGGGTCCAGGCCTTCGCGTCGACACAGCACCAGGAACTCCTCCAGTTCGTCGCGGAAGAAAGCGCTGCGATCGCTGCGGCCGCGGGGGAAATCGAAGGCCAGCGTGGCCAGCACATCGAGTACACGGAAGTTTCCGGTGATGCGGCCGTAGAAGGTCTCCACGCCGACGATGCCGACGATGATCTCGGGTGGCACACCGAATCGGTCTTCGGCGCGCTGCAGCCAGGCGGCGTTGTCCTGCCAGAAGCGCGCCCCGGCCATGATGCGCTTCGGCTCGACGAAGCGGTCGCGGTAGGCGGCCCAGTTCTTGGCCGTGCCGGCCGGCGGCGGCATCATCAGCCGCTGCGCGGAGGGCTGGCGCTTCGCCTGGGACAGCTGGGCCTGCACCCAATCCGCCGGCAACTGGCGCTTTTCGGACACCTGGGCGGCGAAGTCGCGAACATCCTGGCGCGTGGCATAGGACGCGGCGACATCCTCCGCGACGACTTCGCGCGCGTTGCCCTTGCGTGCCGGCGCATCGTGGGGCAGGGCGAGCAGTGCGGGCAGGGCCAGCCAGAACAGCTGGCGCCGAAGTGACGACATCGGGAGATTATCGGCTGCCGGTCGCCGCGGCCAGCGCGGCGAAACGCGGCCACCAGCCGCGCGACAGCCCCGGTCGGCCCGGCTGCCCATAGCGCGCGCGGTCCAGCGACTCCAGCGCCAGCGCCAATGGCTCTCCGGCCGGGCCCAGGTGCTGGCGCACGCGCAAGGCGCGGGTGCGCGGTGGCTCATGCGCCTGTACCGGCACCTGCAGGAGGGCCAGCCGATGCTGGATGCGCCGCTGCAGGCGTTGCCAAGGGTCCTGGCGGTGGCGATCCCACAGCGCCCAGCCGGCGCCGGCCAGGCTGCCGGCGCACAGCAGCGAAATCAACGCCAGGGCCAGGTCCTGCCAGGTCGGCGCGTGCACGCCCAGACTTTCCAACAGCTTGAACTGCTGACCGCGCGAGTAGTTCATGACCCACTGGTTCCAGCGGTTGTTGACGGCTTCCAGCGCGCTGCGCACGCGCGCCAGCAACTGCGGACTGACGCTGCCCAGCGCGTCGGCTACCAGACCCTGCCGCGGCAGCAGGCTGGTGCCACGGATGATGCGGTTGGGCGAGACCGCGGCGGTGGGGTCGACCCGCACCCAGCCTTCGTCCGGCTGCCAGTATTCGGCCCAGGCGTGCGCATTGCTCTGGCGCACGATGTAGTAGCCGTCCACCGGAGTCGGATCCGTGCCCTGGTAACCGGTGACCACGCGCGCGGGAACATCCATCGCGCGCAGCACCACCACCAAGCTGGCGGCAAAGTGTTCACAGAATCCCAGCTTGCGGTCGAACCAGAACTCGTCGACCGCGTGCTTGCCGTAGCTGCCGGGTTCCAGCGTGTAGAAGTACTCGCCGTCGCGCAGGTGCTGCAGCACCACGGCCACCAATGTGCGCGGATCGGCCTGCGCCAGATCGGGACGGCGTCGCATCGCAGCGGCCCATTCCATCGTACGCGGGTTGTGGTTGGGCGGCAGCGCCACGTTTTCGCGCAGCGCCAGCGTCATCTGCCTCGGGCCGTGACGGTGCATTGGCCAGGCCGAGGCCTGAAAGCGCAGTCGTTCGGCCAGCGGCCGGTCGGTCTGCCACTGCAGGTCGCCGCGCATCCAGGCGGTGGTGCCCTCGAGTTGCGGCGCCGCGTCGCTGCGGTCTGGCGTCAGCTCCAGCAGCGGCAGCAGTGGCAGCCGGCTCGGCTCCAGCGTCATCTCGTAGCGCAGCGGCTGGCCCAGCAGTACCAGTTCGCTGCGCAGACGCGGCGTCATCGCATTGGCGCCGGCCTGGCGCGTCCATTCGCGGCCGTCGAAGCGTGACAGCACCGGCCCGCGGAAGTACATCGCCTCGGGTGGCGGCACGCGGCCGTCGAAGCGGATGCGAAAGGCGATCTCGTCGTCGTTGGCGATCTCGGCCATCGCGCCCATCTGCATCGAGCCCGACAATCCGGTCTTGCCGGCGGCATCGTGCGGCATGCCCCACAGCGGACCGATGCGCGGGAACAGCAGGAACAGCGCCACCATCAGCGGCGCGCCCAGCACAGCGGCGCGCGCCGCCAGCAGCCCGGCCTGGCCCAGCGGTGGCTTGCCCACCGGCATGTGGGCCAGTACCAGCGCCGTCAGCAGGCCCCACACCGACAGCAGCATGGCCACGGCGGTGACCAGCGACTGTGAGTACAGAAAATTGGTCAGTACCAGGAAGAAGCCGAGGAAGAACACGACCATGGCGTCGCGCCTCGCGCGCAGCTCCAGTGTTTTCAGCGCCATCAGCACGACCAGCATGGTCACGCCGGCTTCCTTGCCGAACAGCGTGCGCTCCGACCACAGCGTCAGCGCGGCCGCCACCATCAGCACGGCCGCCACGGCCCAACGGCTGGGCAGCGGTGCATTGGTCAGCGCCAGCTGGGCGCGCCAGAAAAGCATCAGCGCCGTCAGCGCCATGCACCACGGCGCCAGGTGGGCAAAGTGCGGCAGGATGGTCCAGCCGATCACCGCCAGCTGGAACAGCGTGTCGCGGCTGTCGCGCGGCAGGTGGCGCCAGCTGGTCCAGGCGCGCGGCAGCTGGCGCAGCGACGAGGTCAGTGCCACAACGCCAGCTCGCGCAGCAGACGACGCTGGTGGGCGTCGCCGCGGTCGGGGGGCAATTGCACGCCGGGCAGGCGCAGGCCGTAGGCCAGGCCTTGCCGTTCGGCGACCAGCGCCCACGCAGCCAGGCGCGACAGCCTGCCTTCGGCGCCGGAGGGCTCGGCGCCCTGCGCGGTGTGCCAGTCGAGCCACAGCTCGCGGCTGCTTTCGGCGGAGGTCTCTCGGCTCACCAGCTGGCCGTTGCGCGCCGCCTTCTTCCACACCACCAGGCGCAGACCGTCGCCGCGGCGCCAGGCGCGCACACCGTCGAGCTCGCTGCCCTGGCCCTGACGCGGCTGCGGCGCGCCGCCGGGCGCGCTCTGTGCCAACGGCAGCGCCGACGCGGGCTGCTCCGGTTTCGGATAGGCCAGCACCGGGCTGGCCGGACGCCAGTGCGTCCAGGCGCGGAACAGGCCGAACGGAAAGCGCGTTTCAACCACCAGTGTGGGCACCTCATGCCAGCCGCGCGACGGCGGTACCATGCTCAGGCTGGCGCTGGCCTGGCCCTGCGCCGGCACGTCGCACCAGGCATCGCTGCGGTCTTGAGGTCCTTGCTGGAACCGCAGCCCGATGCCGTGGCGCGCCGCGCCGGAGTTGGACATGATCACCTCGAGCAGGGCCGGCTCGCCGGCGAACACCGGTGCTGCGGGTCGAAGGCGCAGGGTCAGTCCGCGTAGCGTGCCGTGCGTCAGATGGATCGACACCAGGCCACTGCCGGCCAGCAGGAAGGTCAGCACATAGCCCAGGTTGAGCTGGTAGTTGATCGAGGACACCAGCATCACCAGCAGCGTCAGCCCGAAGGCCCAGCCGCCGCGGGTGGGCAGGATGTAAATGTTGCGCTGGTTCAGCGTCCAGGTGTCGGTGACAGGGTGGCGCGACAGCCACCACTGGCGCAGGCGCTGGCGCACTCCGGCCGGGCGCGCAGACGGCTGGCGCTGCGCCGGCGCCGCGTCTTCGGTCCACAGCGCCGGCGTGCTCACGCCTAGGGGATCGGTGTGGCCTCGACCATGGCCCGCACCTGCTCGATGGCGCCGCGTCCCGCCCCGGGGATGGGTTGCAGCCGGTGGGCGATGGCCTGCGGCAGGATGGCCTGCACGTCGTCCGGCGCCACGTAGTCGCGCTGCGCCATCAGCGCGCGCGCCTTGGCCACGCGCAGCACGGCGATGCCGGCGCGCGGGCTCAGGCCCTCGACGAACCACTGGCCCGAGCGCGTGGCCGCGATCAGCGACTGCAGGTAGTCGAGCAGCGCCTCCGAGGCCAGCACCTCGCGCACGGCCGCCTGCGCCTGCTCCAGCTCGCCGGGCTGCATCACCGACGGCATGCGGGTGATGAGCTCACGCCGGTCCTCGCCGGTGAGCAACGCGCGCTCGGCGGCGCGGTCCGGGTAGCCCAGCGTGATGCGCAGCAAGAAGCGGTCGAGCTGCGACTCGGGCAGCGGATAGGTGCCCAGCTGGTCGGTCGGGTTTTGGGTGGCGATGACGAAGAAGGGCTTGGGCAGGGCCCGGGTTTCGTTCTCCACCGACACCTGCTGTTCTTCCATGGCCTCGAGCAGCGCGCTCTGTGTCTTCGGGCCGGCGCGGTTGATCTCGTCGGCCAGCAGCACCTGGGCGAAGACCGGGCCGGGGTGGAAGACGAAAGCCTCCTTGCTGCGCTCGAAAACGCTGACGCCGACCAGGTCGGACGGCATCAGGTCGGCGGTGAACTGCACGCGCGAGAACTTCAGCCCCAGGCACACCGCCAGCGCATGCGCCAGTGTGGTCTTGCCGACACCGGGTACGTCCTCGATCAGAAGGTGTCCGCCCGCCAGCAGGCAGGCCACACAATCCTCGATCTGCGCGCGCTTGCCGACGATGACGCTGCCGATCTGATCCACGAGCCGCGAAATCTGGCGCGCTACACTCGAATTCATTACCGACACGTTAACCCAAAACGCCCACCGGCCCACCCATGAGCACCGCGTACTACAGTCATCCGGAGTGCCGTTTGCACGATATGGGCGCGGGCCATCCCGAGTGTCCGCAGCGTCTGGACGCGATCTCCGACCACCTGCGCGCCACCGGCGTGGACATCGCACTGGAGTTTCACGACGCGCCGGTGGCCACGCTGGAACAGCTGGGCCGGGCCCATGCCAGCGGCTACGTGGCCGAGGTGCTGGACCACATGCAGCGCGTGCGCGACGAGGGGGAGCACTATGCGGTCGACCCCGATACCACGGTCGGCACCGGCACGTTGCAGGCCGCGCTGCGCTCGGCCGGCGCGGCCGTGGCCGCCACCGACGAGGTGCTGTCCGGCCGCGCCAGCAACGCCTTCTGCGCAGTGCGTCCGCCGGGCCACCATGCCACGCGCGACCAGGCGATGGGCTTCTGCTTCTTCAACAACGTGGCCGTGGCGGCTCGCCATGCGCTGGACGTGCATGGCCTGCAGCGCGTGGCCATCGTCGACTTCGACGTGCACCACGGCAACGGCACCGAGGACATCATCGCCAACGACGACCGGGTGCTGATGGTCAGCTTCTTCCAGCACCCGCTGTACCCGTTCAGCGGCGGCACGCCGCTGGGTACGAACATGATCAACCTGCCGATCCCGGCCTACAGCCGCGGCGGCGCGGTGCGCGAGCTGATCGAGATGATGTGGATGCCGCGGCTGGAGGAGTTCAGACCCGAGATGGTCTTCATCTCCGCCGGCTTCGACGCGCACCGCGAGGACGACCTGGGCCAGCTCGGCCTGGTCGAGGCCGACTACGAATGGATCACGCAGCGCATCATGGCGGTGGCCGCGCGCCATGCGCAGGGTCGCATCGTCTCCTGCCTGGAAGGCGGCTACAACCTCAGCGCCCTGGCGCGCAGCGTCGCCGCCCACCTGCGGGTGCTGGCGGACGTCTGATGGTGACGAGCCGGGCCGTGCGGCCGGGCGCCGAGGGCAGCGCATGCAGAACCTGAAGTCGCTGCAGCAGGCGTTGAACGACCTGACGCCGCAGAGCGCTGCGGCCGAACTGGCCGTGCTTTTCGGCGCGCTGGCCGTGGCCTATGGCCTGGTCTGGCTGATGCGGGGCCACAAGTCCAGCACCGGGCCGAGCATCTGGCTCGGCCGCCGGCTTTTTGACGGCGTGCTCTTCCCGCTGCTGGCCCTGCTGGTCGGCGTGGTCGCCCGCTGGGCGCTGAAGGACCTGCTGCCGGTGGGCCTGCTGCGCCTGGCGGTGCCCATCCTGACCAGCCTGGTGCTCATCCGCATCAGCGTGCAGGTGCTGCGCACCGCCTTTCCCGCATCACTGCTGGTACGCCGGCTGGAACGCACTGTCTCGTGGATGGTCTGGGGCGGCCTGGCGCTGTGGCTCACTGGCGTGCTGCCGCTGCTGATGGAGGAGATGGAGGGCGTGCAGTGGCGCATCGGCGGGGCCAGCGTCTCGCTGCTGATGATGCTGCAAGGCGCGATCAGCGCCGGCGCGGTGCTCCTGCTGGTGCTGTGGCTGTCGGCGACGATCGAGTCGCAGCTGCTGCGCGGCGCTGTCGGCAGCAGCATCTCGGCGCGCAAGATGGCGGCCAATGCCACGCGGGCGATGCTGCTGGTGCTCGGCGTGCTGGTCGCGCTGACGGCGGTCGGCATACCGATCAGCGCGCTGTCGGTGCTGGGCGGTGCCATCGGCGTGGGCATCGGTTTCGGCCTGCAGAAGCTGGCGGCCAACTACGTCAGCGGCTTCGTCATCCTGGCCGAGCAGTCGCTGCGCATCGGCGACCTGGTGCGCGTCGACGGCTTCGAGGGCCACATCACCGACATCAAGACCCGCTACTCCGTGATCCGCGCGCTCAGTGGCCGCGAATCCATCGTGCCCAACGAGATGCTGATCACCCAGCGCGTGGAGAACCTGTCGCTGGCCGATCGCAACGTGCTCATCAGCACGGTGGTGCAGGTGGCCTACGGCACCGACGTAGAAGCGCTGATGCCGAAACTGGTGGCCGTGGCCGCCACGGTGCCGCGCGTGCAGGCCGAACCCAGGCCGGGCGTGCAGCTGTCGGCGTTTGCCGCCGATGGGCTGGAGCTGACGCTGTTGTTCTGGATCTCCGATCCGGAGAACGGGCAGGGCAACGTCCGCTCGGCCGTGAACCTGGCGGTGCTGAAGACGCTGAACGATCTGGGCGTCGAGATCCCCTATCCGCAGCGTGTGCTGCACGGCCTGCCCGCGGCGGCATCCGCGGTGCCGCCGCCGGCCCTGGCTCAGCCCGGGAACAGCGCGTAGGGCTGCGGCGGCTCCTTGCCCGGCGGCACCCAGGCCGGTGCCGGCTGACCGGCCGGGCCCAGCGCCTTCAGGTAGGCATGGATCGCCTTGCGGTCGGTCTCACTCATGGCCTGAATGTTGAACCAGGGCATCGGCGGGCGCGGCCGCATCGTGGCCATGTGCTGCAGCCACTGGGCCTGCGACAGGTTGCTCGCGAACAGCCGCAGGTTGGTGGCGTAAGTGGTGCCCCAGGGGCCACGCCAGCCCAGCGCCTCGCCGGTCAGCCACAGCCGTTCGTCCACCTTGCCGGCGGCTTGCATGTAGCCCGGGGTGTGGCAGTCGTTGCAGCCGGCGATCTGTACCAGGTAGCGGCCGCGCGCCACCAGCGTCTTGTCCTGGACCGGTGCGCCTTGAGCTCCTGCCGCTGCGTGCAGCAGCAAAGCCATGCCACCGGCCAGCAGGGTGCTCTTGCGGAACATCGTCTTGTTCGTTGTCTTGAACATCGTCCTTCTCCTCAGGTGTTGGAAGCGCTGGCGGCGGCCGCGGCGGGGCCGGCCATCGGCGCGCTCGACGGGTGGGTCGCTTCGAGCGCCAGGCTCGAGGCGGCCGCCAGTGCGGCGATCACGGCGGTGGCCAGGGTGATCCAATGAAATCGCTGGGTATCCATGATGTCTATCCTTGTTCGGAGCCGGCCGCCGCGCAGGCGGCATCAGCTCGGGTGTGTCATGCGGGCCTGAGTCAGCTGTGTCCAGGCCTTGCCGTCCAGGTGCGGGCGAACGTGGGCCAGCAGCCCCATGAAGGCTTCGGGCGGTGCCTCGGTCTGCATGCCGGCGACGACGGCCGCTCGCTCGCCGGGCGTCAATGCCGGCAGCATCCAGCGCGCCACCTGCAGGTGCTCTCGCGGGTCGATCGACGCCATCAGCCGGCCATGCAGCTGCAGCAGTTCCGCATCGCTGTAGTGCGCCCACAGTGCGGCGTTGTGTACCGTCTCCTCGATGTGCATGTGCTGGAAGTTCGTGGCGACGAACAGCGCCAGGTGCCGGTACAGGCGCAGCGCCAGCGCGGGCCGCGCGTCGGCCGCGGCGGTGCGCAGCGCAGCCACTTCGTCGCGCAGCTCGCCGATGCTTTGCAGGTGCTCCTCGTGCTCGTGCGCGATGCGCGCCGATCCGCTCGGCTGCCGTGCCTCGATGGCCGGGTGCATGAAGTCGTTCTCGTGGTGCACGTGGCTTTCGCACAGTGCCAGCAGCTCGTCGCATTGCGCCAGCGTGTGCTGCAGTTCGCCGGCATCGGCCACGTCGATGCGGCCGACGCGCAGCAGCGTGTCGCACATGAAGCTGCGCAGCGCCTTGTGGATCGGCGCGTACAAGTCCAGGCGCGGCGCGCCGCTCGCGGTGGCAGCCGGGCGGCGGGCTGGGGCTTGCAGGGCGTTCAGGGTGCGGTTCATGGTTCGTCCTTGTCTGTCGATGGGGGTGTTGCGTAGGCATGTCGAAGCGGCTTCGGCATGCTTCGCAGTGTTCCCGTGGGCGGCTGGCGCCACATCGCCCGAAGGAGCCAGCCGCGTCGGCGGCGACGGGCCATGCGTGGGTTCAGGGCTGCGCCGGCCGCGGCGTGGTGCTGCCGATCGCCACCATCTGCATCGGCTCGCAACCGAGGTTGACGAACTGGTAGGGTCGGTGCGGTGGGACCAGCACCGTGCAAGGTGCGGCAAAGCGCTGCGGGCCGCCGTCGACCAGCAGCTTGCCGCAGCCCGACAGCACCAGCACCACCAGCTCGCCGTGGTGGCAGGTCTCGACGCTGTGCGCGCCCGGCTCCAGGCGCCGCATCCAGACCTCGAAGCCCAGCACGCCCAGGCTGGCGTCGGCGGCGGCGAAGGCAGATTCACCATCGCCACGTTGCGGCTTCAGGTGGGCATGGTGGACGATGCGCATGGCTGTGGTCGGCAGTTCGGCCCAGTCTGCGGCGCGGCGCGGCCCCGCGCATCGCCCGAAAGAGCCATCCTGCAGTACGCGCGCGGCTGCGCCAGAATCCGGGGATGCCCATGCAGGACATGCTGCCGGCCTTCGCGCTGGCCAAGATCCAGCCACCCCGGCCGCGCAGCGCGCTGGTCGAACGCCAAGCGCTGGAACGTGCGCTCGGCCAGGCGCTGCAGCAGGCCAAGCTGACGCTGCTGCTGGCCCCGGCCGGCTACGGCAAGACGGCCGCGCTGACGCGGCAGATCCGTCAGCTGCCCGAAGGCTGCGCGCTGGCCTGGGTGAGCGCCGACGAGGACGACCCGCTGCAGCGCTTCCTGGCCTGCCTGACGGCGGCGCTGGAACCCTTCGACCTGCCGTGGCGCGTGGCCCCCGATGCGCTGGCCACCTTGGCGCAGGGCGAGCGCGGGCTGGGCGACGTGGCCGGCGAGATCGTCAATGCGCTGGCCGCGGCCGAGGTGCCGCGCGGCCTGATCGTCGTCGATGACCTGCACCGCATCAACGACCCTCAGGTCTTCGAGCTGCTGCAACGCATGCTGCAGCGCTGGCCCGAGCGCTGGGGCCTGGTGCTGGCCAGCCGCGTCGAACCGCCACTGCCACTGGCCCGGCTGCGCGCCGCCGGCGAGCTGGCCGAGTTCGGCCAGCGCCAGCTTCGATTCAGCCCGGCCGAGGTGGATGCGCTGCTTGCGCTCAGCGGCCAGGCGGCCGAACCGGAGCGCACCCGCGCATTGCTCAAGCGCACGCACGGCTGGGCCGCCGGGCTGCGCCTGAGCCTGGCCGCAGGGACGGCGCCGGCGCCGCAGCGGGGTGCCAGCACGACGCAGCGCCACCTGTTCGACTACCTGGCCTCGGAAGTGCTGCAGGACATGCCGGCGCCGCTGCAGGACTTCCTGTTGCGCTGCGCGGTGCTGCCCGAGCTGACGGCCGAGCGCTGTGCGCGGGTCAGCGGCGATCCCCATGCTGCTCGGCTGCTGGAAGAGGTGGAGCGCCGTGGTCTGTTCGTCAGCGTGCTCGACACCGAGCCGCTGACCCTGCGCCTGCATGACCTGTTCCGCGACTTCCTCGAAGACCGGTTGCTGCGCCTGCATCCCGACGAGCTGCCGGGCCTGCTGAAGCGTGCTGCCGAGCACGAGGCCGACCTGTCGCGCGCGGTCGGCTTCCTGGCGCGTGCCGGCGCCTGGGACGATGCAGTGCGTGCGCTGGCGCAGCGCGGCCCCGAGCTGCTGGCGTTGGGCGGCGGCCCGGGCCTGGAGCAGATGCTGGCGCAGTTTCCGCCGGCGCAGTACGAGCGCCATGCCGACCTGCACCTGCTGCGCGGCCTGCTGGCTTTCAGCCGCTACGACTGGGACACGCTGTTCGAGGCCATGCACCAGGCCGCCGAAGGCTACGGCCGTGCCGGCCGGCGGCGCGACGAAGCCGTGGCCCGCGCCTATGCCTGCGCCGGTCTGCACCACATTGGCCGAAAGGGCGAGGCCAGCGCGCAGCTGCAGGCGCTGCGCGAACTGCAGCTCGACGACGCCGCTCGCGCGGTGATTCTCTACATCAGCGCCTGGGACGCCTTTGCCGGCGAACGCAGCGACGAGGTGGTGGCCTTTGTCGCCGCCATGCTCGACTGCCTGGAGCGCATGCCCGACGTGCGTCTGTGGCTGCAGTGTGCCAACCTGAGCCTGCTGGTCGGCTTGCCCGGCATGGGAGAACTGCTCGAGCGTTTTGCCATTGGCGTGACGCGCGTGGCCGGTCATGCGCCGTCGCAGCTGCGCGCGGCCATGCTGCATGTACGCGCCGGCCAGGCCCTGGGTGCCGGCCGCCTGGACGAGGCCTGGGACTGGCTGCAGCGCGCCGATGAAGACTGCCGCTGGCTCGGCCGCCCGCGCCTGCTGATGACCGACAACGCCTTGACCCATGTGCTGCTGCATGCACTGCGCGGCGAGGCTGCGGCCTGCTTCGAGCATGGCCAGCAGGCCTACCAGGACGTGATCCAGAACAGCGCGCCCAGCCACCGGCGTGTGCACCTGTCCGATGTGCTGGCGGCGCGCGCGCGCGCCGCCTGGCTGCTGGGCGACGCCGACAACCAGCGCCGCGTCGACGAACTGCTGCATCAGGCCGAACACCCCTGGGAATGGGCCTCTGCGGCACGCTGCCGCGCCTGGAGCCGGGCCTTCGTGGCGCTGCTCGACGGTCGGCTGGACGAGGCACGAACGTTGCTCGAACCGATGGCCCGCGACATCGAGCGCTACCGCTACTACGCCGGTGCACAGGCGCGGTTCATGCTGGCCGACATCGACGCCCGGCAGGGCGAACTCGATGCCGCCGCCGATTTGCTGCGCCCGTGGCTGCAGCAGGTGCTGCAAGGTGGCGACCGGGGTGGCGCGCTGTTTGCCGGCGTGCCGGTATTGCGGCGCCTGGCGCAGCAGCCGTGGGGGCACCGGCTGGAGCCTGGCCAGCTGGACTTGCTGCGCCTGCTGCCGAGCTTGCTGCGGCCGGCCGGCGACCCGGCGCCTATGCCGACCGCCCGGCCGGCGCCGTCCGCCGCCAAGGCGCCGGGGCTGCAGGACTTGTCCGAGCGCGAGCGCGAGGTGCTCGAGCGCATGGCCGCCGGCGACAGCAACAAGCTGATCGCACGCGCCTTCCAGCTCAGCCCGCACACGGTCAAGCGGCACGTGGCCAATATCCTGGACAAGCTGGGCGTGCAGACGCGCGGCCAGGCAGCGGCGCGCTGGCGCCAGCACGGCTGACTCGACCTGTCAGCGCCAAGGACTGGCGCATCACGGCAAGCCGTCGGCGACGAACCGCGGTGGCAGCGCGGTCTTCAGCCGCACGCCCAGGTCGGCGCCGACGGCGAACACGATGGCCGTGTCGCGGATGCCTTGAAGCGCAAGGCGGGGACGGGCCGCTGCGAGGCAGTGAACCCAAGTCGCAGGCAGCACGGCTCGTGCCCGATGGGCGGCCGCCTGCAGATGACAGCCACGGCGGCGATGGCCGACACGCTTGCCAGCTCGACCGGGTCCCTTCACCCGCATGGGGTCAATTGCCCAGGTGTCGTCCAGCGACAAGGTTTTCGGCTGCGGCGGCGGGGTGATGGCGGCGGTGGTGGAGGTGCGGTCGTCGGTGGCGATGCTGCAGAGGTCGCGCTCAGCGCCAGCCTCGGCAAGCCCGGTACGGTCACCAGCTCGCCCGCCGGCATCGACTGCGGCGAGTTCTGTGCCGGATCGTTCACGGTCGGCACGGTGGTCAAGCTGCAGGCTGTGCCCCTGCCGGTTCAATCATTCACCGGCTGGAGCGGCGCGTGTTCGGGTCAGCTCACGGCCACCTGCATGTTCACGATGAGCAAGGCCTTGTCGACAAAGGCGGGCTTCATTCAGTAGTTGGCCGCAATGCCGCTGCCCGCGGCTTTGGGTCCGAGCCGTCCGGCACGGTGAAGCCAAAGTCGCGGCTCGTTTCACAGCAGGTCCTCGGCGATGAACAGCGACAGCAGCGCGGTCTTCAGCTGCAGGCCCAGGTCGGCGCCGGGCTCCTGTTGCTGCACCCGTTCGGCATCGCCGTCGCGCGTCACCCACTCGATGCCCTGGCCGCCGCGCCGCAGCTTGTAGGTGCTGCCGGCATGGGCGCGCTGCAACAGGCTGCGCAGTTCCCAGGCCAGCTCGGGCGAATCGATCAGCAACCCCAACTCGGTGTTGGCCAGCGCCGAGCGGCCGTCCATGTTCATCGATCCCAGCAGCACCCAGCGCCGGTCGGCCACCGCCACCTTGGCATGCAGCCGCCCGTCGGAAGAGCGGAAGTCGCCGAACACGCCGCTCTTGCGCGTCAGCCTCGGGCTCAGCTCATGGATCGTCACGCCCATGTCGAGCATGGGTTGGCGGTAGCGCGCGTAGGCACGGTGCACCATCGGCTCGTCGGTGGCCGCCATCGAGTTGGTCAGCACCGTGACGCGTACCCGCGCCGCGGTGGCCGCGCGCATCATGGCCATGCCGCGCTCGCCGGGGATGAAGTACGGCGAGACGATCACCACCTCGGAGCGCGCCTGGCGCAGCCGGCCCAGTCCCTGGCCCAGCGCGCTGTCGTCCAGTGTGGCTTGCTGCACCACCTTGTCGGGCGCATCGGCCAGCACCTGCACCGGCGCGAACAGCAACTCCAGGTGGCCGTCGGCCAGCTGCCGGCTGACGGCGCTGTGGCCGAGCACGTCGCGCGCAACCGGCGGGGACGGCGGCTGGTTCTGCTGAGCCAGTCGCTCGAAGGCCCGGCCTCGCGCCGGCGCGTCGCCGCCACCCTGCAGCGTGTGCAGCGGGTAGGCATGGGCGCTGCTCCAGTAGCTCTCGAAGGCCTGCGCCAGCGCCGTCAGCACCGGCCCCGTGGCCAGGACGTCCATGTCGACGAAGTTGGCGGCGCTGGCGCGCATGAAGTACTCGTCGCCGATATTGCGCCCCCCGGTCACGGCCACATGCCCGTCGGCGATGAACAGCTTGTTGTGCATGCGCCGGTGCAGTTGCTCGAACTGGCTCGGGGCGAGCAGCAGCCGCGTCATCGGCGAGCCGCTGCGCAGCGGCAACGGGTTGAACAGCCGCACCTCGACCTGCGAATGCGCGGCCAGGCCGGCCAGCAGTTCGGCCACATCGCCGCTGTGCAGGTCGTCCAGCAGCAGGCGCACGCGCACGCCGCGTTGCGCCGCATCGCGCAGCGCCATCAGGAACTGCCGGCCGGCGGCGTCGTCGGCGATCACGTAGTACTGCGCGTCGAGAGTGACTTCGGCCTGCCGGGCCAGCGCCAGCCGCGCGTCGAAGGCATGGTCGCCGGCCGGCAGCAGGCGCAGCCCCGACAGGTGGCGCTTGGCCGGCGGCGTTGAATCCCGGGCGATGCGCGCCAGGGTCGTCTGCTCCACCTGCGGCGCGACGGCGGCGGGCGCAGCCGCCGGCAGGTCGGGCAGGCTGGCGCAGGCGGCCAGGAGCAGCGCGGTCAGCCAGGCGGCGAGCCGGGGGAGGCGGGGGGTGATGCGCACGGTCATGTCGGTCTCCTGGACACGGCATCGGTGCGCCGTTGTCATGCCCCGCAGTCTGGGCATCGGCTGCCGCCGACGCATCGCTCGATGGAGCCATCTGGCCTGCCCCGGCGGGCCATCGCCGCCGGACCATGTGGCTAGCGACGTGCCCGGTACCAGGCCGCTGCCTGGCCGCGCGTCTGCAGCGCCAGCTTGTCCAGGATGTTGGCGACGTGGCGCTTGACGGTGTGCGGGCTCAGGTCCAGCGCGCGGGCGATCAGCTTGTTGCTGTCGCCGGAGGCAATGTGTGCCAGCACCTCGGCCTCGCGCGGGCTCAACCCGGCCAGCGCATCGACCGGCGCACTGGCCGGCACCATGGCCGGCGCCTGGCGCAGGCGGAGCGCCACCCCGGCCCAGGCGTGCAGCCGCTGCACCTGCACGGTGTCCAGGTGGCCCGCCCAATCGGCACGCGCCAGCGCCTGCAGGACTGCCGGGCCAGCCAGCAGCACCGGCGCCATCTCGGTGGCGTCGTCGGTGGCGTCCAGCGCCGGGCGCAGCACCGCGGCGGCCGTCGTCGCGCCTTCGGCAGGGTGCAGTGCCGCGGCCACGCGCAGCCGGGTTTCCACCCCCAGACCCAGCCGGCTGAGCAGCGCGTCGTGTCGCAGCGCTTCGCGGCGCACGGCCAGG
This sequence comes from uncultured Pseudomonadota bacterium, assembly GCA_963758955.1. Lineage (GTDB taxonomy): Bacteria > Pseudomonadota > Gammaproteobacteria > Burkholderiales > Burkholderiaceae_C > Rubrivivax. The sequence goes on along the minus strand of CAVWXO010000021.1, from coordinate 379,677 downwards.
GCCCGTGCGGTGTCGCCTGCGGCATCGGCCAGGTAGGCCGGCAGCAAGGCGCGCTGGGCGCGCGCCGGCGCTTCAAGGTCGTGCTGCGGCACGCGCTGCAGCGCGTCGGCACATTGCTGCAAGCGTGCCGTGTCGCCGAGCAGCGCGGCCAGCCGGGCTTCGTGCAGCAGCAGCATGCTCTGGCCGTGGCGCCGACGCGGGCCGTCGGGCTCGTCATCCATCAGCTGCGACGGCTTGCGGACCGCGGCCAGCGCGGCGGCGGCCTCGCCGCGCAGTGTGTGCAGCAAGGCACGGCACAGCTGCGTCTGGGTGTAGAGGTTGCGCGTCTGGCCGAACCAGCGGATGTCTTCCTCTACGCCGCGCAGCAGCGCGTCGGCTTCATCGGGACGACCGGCCCACACCTCCAGAAAGGCCTGGACGGTGACGGCCAGCACGCGCAGCGGCGAATGGCCGTCGCGCGCATGGCGCAGCGCGCCCTGGGCATAGCGCTGCAGCGCCGGCACGATGCCGGGCAGTCCCAGGTAGCGCGCCACGGGTGTGGCCTGGTACCAGCCGATGGTGCTGTCGACGCGTTCGACCACGTCCAGCTCGCGCTGGAAGCGAGGCGCCACCTGCTCCAGCGGCCCGCTGTCCAGTGCCTGCCAGACCTGTGCGCGCAGCGCACAGGCCAGCGCGTCGTCGGCCAGCGGTTCGGCCAGCAGGGTGGGCAGCAGTGCGTCGACCGCCTCGTGACGCGATGCACCGCTCAGTGCGATGGCTTCGTAGGCCAGCGCCAGCCGGCGCTGCTCCACGTCGCCGGCCTGGGCAAAGCCGACAGCGGCGCGGCGCATGGCCTCGCACATGGCATCGAAGTCCCAGATCGCCCAGGAACCCAGGCCGCGCAGCAGTTGCAGCTGCGGCGCGTCGCGCTGCGCCGCGGGGAACTGTTCGATCATGCGCAGCACCGGCGCAATCACGCCCCGCGTGATCAGCGCCGGGCCTTCGGCGCAGAGCAGCATGCGTGCCTCGTCGGTGGCGCCGGCGCGCTGCAGGTAGCCGATGCGGCGCACCGTGTCCTCCTCGCCGGCCGCGGCGCGCCGCAGCAGCCCCGGCACTTCATCGGGCAGCTCGCGTTGCAGCCGGTCTTCGAGGAAGTCGCGGAACAGGTCGTGCAGGCGCAGCGTCAGTTCCGGGCCTTCAAGACTGGTGACGAACAGTCCGCGCTGCTCGATCTGCTCCAGCCACAACGCGGCACGCGGGTCCTGCGACACCTGGCGGCAGCGCTCGGCGCTCAGCTCCGGCAGCACCGCGCAGCGCAGCATGAAGCCGCGCAGTTCGGCCGGCATGCCCTGCAGCACCTCGGTAGCCAGATAGTCGAAGACATGACGATCGAGCGCGGCCGAGCGAAGTGTGCCGGCGGCAGTGCGGCCGTCGGACAGCGTGTTCAGCGCCAGGCGCAGGCCCACCGCCCAGCCCTGCGTGCGCGCCAGCAACTGCGACGCGGCCACGCGCTGCGCGGCGCCGGGGGTGGCCTGCAGCAGCGCTTCCACCTCGGCGGCGTCGAACTGCAGATCGGTCTCGCGGAATTCGGCCAGCTCGCCCTGCACGCGCAGCCGCGGCAGCGCCAGCGGCGGCGTCTCGCGGCCCGACAGCACCAGCACCCACTGTGCCGGCAAGCCGGGCAGCAGCAGGTCGATGAAATCGAACACGCCCGGGTCCGCGATGCGGTGCAGGTCGTCGAGCACGATCACGCCGCGTGGTGCGTCGCAGGCGCCCAGCGCGTTGAGAAGTTCGTCAGCCGCCTCTCGGCGCTGTGCGCGGGTGCCGCCGGCGCGCGCGGCCAGCATGTCGGGGTCGGAGCGCCACGGTGGATCGAAGGGCTCCAGCGCCGCGCAGATGCATTCCAGCAGGCGTTGCAGGTCGTCGTCCTCGTCGCAGCTGACCCATGCCAGCGCGCTGCCCACCGGCAGCCGCGCAAGCTGGCGGCTCAGTGCCGCGGTCTTGCCGAAGCCGGCCGGCGCGCTGAACAACACCAGTCGGTGCCGCTGCAGTGCCGCATCGAGCCGGGCCTCCAGTGCAGGCCGTTCCACCCAGCCGGGGCGCGGCCGGGGCGCCTGGATCTTGGTGCGCGCAAAACTCATCGCCGTTGCGCCGGCGTCGCCGTCGGGCCCGGGCTCAGGCCGCCACGACCGGGATCTTGCCGATCCTGGCCTGCCATTCCTTCGGCCCGGTGTCGTGCACGCTGGTGCCGTCAGAAGAAACAGCCACGGTCACCGGCATGTCCTTGACGTCGAACTCGTAGATGGCTTCCATGCCCAGGTCGGCAAAGCCCACCACCTTGGCGCCCTTGATTGCCTTGGCCACGAGGTAGGCCGCGCCGCCCACGGCCATCAGGTAGGCGCTCTTGTGCTTGCGGATGGCCTCGATGCCGGCAGGGCCGCGCTCGGCCTTGCCGATCATGCCGATCAGCCCGGTCCGGGCCAGCATCATCTCGGTGAACTTGTCCATGCGCGTGGCGGTGGTCGGGCCGGCCGGCCCGACCACCTCGTCGCGCACCGGGTCCACCGGGCCGACGTAGTAGATGACGCGGTTGCTGAAGTCCACCGGCAGCGTCTCGCCCTTGGCCAGCATGTCCTGGATGCGCTGGTGCGCGGCGTCGCGGCCGGTGAGCATCTTGCCGTTGAGCAGCAGCGTGTCGCCCGGCTTCCAGCTGGCGACCTGTTCCTTGGTCAGCGTGTCCAGGTTGACGTGCTTGCTCTTGTTGTAGTCCGGCTGCCAGTGCACGTCGGGCCACAGGTCCAGACTCGGCGGGTCGATGTAGGCCGGCCCGCTGCCGTCGAGCACGAAGTGCGCGTGGCGCGTCGCCGCGCAGTTGGGGATCATCGCCACCGGCTTGCTGGCGGCGTGCGTTGGGTACATGGCGATCTTCACGTCCAGCACGGTGGTCAGGCCGCCCAGGCCCTGTGCGCCGATGCCCAGCGCGTTGATCTTGTCGCACAGCTCGATGCGCAGCTCTTCGGTCTTGTTCTGCGGCCCGCGCGCCTTGAGCTCGTACATGTCGATCGGGTCCATCAGCACTTCCTTGGCCATCAGCATGGCCTTCTCGGCGGTGCCGCCGATGCCGATGCCCAGCATGCCGGGCGGGCACCAGCCGGCCCCCATGGTGGGCACCGTCTTCATCACCCAGTCGAGCACGCTGTCGCTGGGGTTGAGCATGACGAACTTGCTCTTGTTCTCGCTGCCGCCGCCCTTGGCCGCCACCTGCACGTCGACGGTGTTGCCGGGCACCACGCTCATGTGCACCACGGCGGGGGTGTTGTCCTTGGTGTTCTTGCGTGCGAACTGAGGGTCGGACACGATCGACGCGCGCAGCACGTTGTCGGGGTTGTTGTAGCCGCGGCGCACGCCTTCGTTGACGGCATCCTCGATCGAGCCGGCAAAGCCCTCGAAGCGCACGTCCATGCCGATCTTCAGGAACACGTTGACGATGCCGGTGTCCTGGCAGATCGGCCGGCGGCCTTCGGCGCACAGGCGCGAGTTGGTCAGGATCTGCGCGATTGCGTCCTTCGCGGCCGGGCTGCGCTCGGTGGCGTATGCGCGTGCCAGGTGGGCGATGTAGTCGGCCGGGTGGTAGTAGCTGATGTACTGCAGGGCGGCGGCGACGGATTCGACCAGGTCGTCTTGGCGGATGGTGGTGGGCATGGGTGGCTCCGCAAGGGGGCAGATGGCAGGTGGCACAAACATCATGGCCGGCACGGCGCCGGAGCAGTCTGACGAGTGTAGCGAGCCCGGCTGTCGCGACGCCTACAGCCGTTGCGGTGCCCGGTCAGCCGCCGCGCACAGTGCTTTCGGGGTGGAAGCCGAGCACGGCCAGCATCACGAAGTAGCCGGCCACGTAGGCCACCGGCACGTACCAGCCGTGGCGCAGCCAAAGGCCCACCGAGCGGGCCTGCGGGTACATATTGGCCAGCGCGACGCCTGCCGACGAGCCGAACCAGATCATCGAGCCGCCAAAGCCGACCGCAAAGGCCAGGAAGCCCCAGTCGTAGCCGCCTTGCTTGATGGCCAATTCGGTGAGTGGGATGTTGTCGAACACCGAGGACAGGAAGCCCAACCCCAGTGCGGTCTGCCACGATGCCGTCGGCAACTGGTCCACAGGCATCATCGACGCGCACAGCACCAGCGACAGCAGGAACAGCGATCCCTTGAAGGCGTCGGGCAGCAAGGACCACTCTGGTTTGCGCAGCAGGGAGGTCAGCAGCAGCGAGCCCCACACCGCCGCACCGAGGAAGGGGAAGTCTCCGGCGATGTCGGTGTAGCGAAGGTTGACGAACACGTTGACAAACACCGCTGCCGCCAGGATGAAAAGCACCACGCCGACGCGAACCCAGTCGATGCGCGCATCGGGCGACACATCCACCTGGATCGGCGAATAGGCCTGCTGCTGGATCGACGCCGGGATGCCGCACACCACCAGTGCCACGCTGGCTGCGATGTACGCCTCCAGCACCTCGGTCGGCGACACGCCGGCAATCCACAGCATGGTGGTGGTGGTGTCACCGACCACGCTGCCGGCTCCGCCGGCGTTGGAAGCGGCGACGATGGCGGCCAGGTAGCCGATGTGCACGCGCCCGCCGAAAACGGTGTGGGCGATGGCTCCGCCGATCATCGCCGCGGCAATGTTGTCCAGAAAGCTGGACAGCACGAAGACGAGTGCCAGCAGCACGAAACAGCCCTTCCAGTCGTCGGGCAGGAATCGCGGCAGCACGGCCGGCACGCCGCTGTCCTCGAAGTGTTTGGCGAGCAGGGAAAAGCCCAGCAGCAGCATCAAGAGGTTGATCAGCAGTACCGCCTCGTGTCCGAGGTGCAGACTCAGTCCGCCCAGGCCGGACCCGGTCTTAAAGGGCGAGAACAGCAGTTTGTAGACGGCGATGCCGACAGCCCCGCCCATGGCGATCTTCAGCGCATGCAGGTGCAGCATGGCCACACCTGCCAGCACCAGGGCGAAAAGGATGAACTCCATTGGCACCGCACCGATGCGCGGGCCCACGAAGGGCGTGCCTTCAGCCGCAAGCGCCAGCGCTGGTGACGACAGCAGCAGCGCTGCGGCGAGGAAGGTTCTAAGAGTTGTCATTGGCTTCCTGATCGACGGTTGCAGCCGCGCCGCGCTTGCCCATGCTGTAGGGAGGGAATTCTAGGGCGGCTGCGTTGCTCCGACACCCGGTGTCAACCCCAGCGCGGCGTCCCTAGAATCGCGCGCTTGCCCGTTCGACAAAGGCGGCCAGGCCGCATGTCATGCCAACCCTCCCGCTGATCGTTCTGCTGCCCTTGTTGCTCGGCACTGTCGCGTGCCTGTGGCTTGCCCGGTACGCTCGCCAGGCGCCGGCCTGGGCCGCGGCCGCGGTCACCGCGGCGGCGCTGGTCCTGCTGAGCAGCCATGTGCCGGCCGTGCTCGACGGGCAGACGCTGCTGACGCAGCAGCCCTGGGTGCCGGCGATCGGCCTGGATGCGAACTTCCGTCTGGACGGCCTGGCGCTGATGTTCGGCTTGATGATCACGGTCGTCGGCCTGCTCGTCATCCTTTACGCGGCCTACTACCTGGGCCCCAAGGACCCGCCGGGGCGCTTCTATGCGCTGGTCATGCTGTTCATGGCAGCGATGCTCGGCGTGGTGCTCAGCGACAACCTGTTGCTGCTGGTGGTGTTCTGGGAGCTGACCAGCGTGTCCTCCTTTCTGCTGGTCGGATACTGGGGCCATCGCGCCGAAGCCCGCGCCGGCGCGCGCATGGCGCTGGCCGTCACGGGTGGCGGTGGGCTGGCCCTATTGGCCGGCATCGTGCTGCTGGGTCAGATTGCAGGCACCTACGACCTGTCGGCAATGATGGGCCACGGGCCGACGATCCGCGAGGACCCGCGCTACCCGGCGGCGCTGATGCTGATCCTGCTGGGCTGCTTCACAAAGAGTGCGCAGCTGCCGTTCCACTTCTGGCTTCCCGAAGCCATGGCCGCGCCGACGCCGGTGTCGGCTTATCTGCACTCGGCCACGATGGTCAAGGCCGGCGTGTTTCTGCTGGCGCGGCTGTACCCGGTGCTCGGCGGCTCGGCGCTTTTCGAGATGCTGGTGGCCGGAGTCGGACTGGCGACCATGCTGTTCGCGGCCTATGTCGCGGTCTTCAAGCACGACCTGAAGGGGCTGCTGGCCTATTCCACCATCAGCCACCTGGGGCTGATCACCTTCCTGATCGGTCTGGATTCGCCGCTATCCGCGGTGGCCGCAGTGTTTCACATCCTCAACCATGCCACCTTCAAGGCCGCGCTGTTCATGACGGCCGGCATCATCGACCACGAGACCGGCACGCGCGACATGCGCCGTCTGGCCGGGTTGTGGCGGTTGATGCCCTGGACGGCCACGCTGGCCATGATCGCCGCTGCCGCGATGGCCGGCGTGCCGCTTTTCAACGGATTCCTCTCCAAGGAAATGATGTTCGACGAGTCACTGCGCTCACGCATCGGGCCGCTGGGCAGCAGCACGGTGGTGATGCTGGTGGTGCTGGCGGCTACCTGCTCGGTGGCGTACTCGCTGCGCTTCATCCACGACGTGTTCTTCAACGGTGAGCCCACCGGGCTGCCCAATCCGAATCCCCACGAACCGCCCCTGTTCATGAAGCTGCCGGTGGGGCTGTTGGCTGCGGCCTGCGTGTTGGTGGGCGTGATGCCGGCGCTGACGCTCGGCCCATTGGTGCATGTGGCTGCGGCAGCAGTGCTGGGTACCGAGCCGCCGCCGTACCAACTGGCAATCTGGCACGGCGTCAATGCACCACTGATGATGAGTTTGGTGGCGATGCTGTGCGGCGCGGCGCTCTACTTCGCGTTGCAGCGCGGCTACAAGTTGCACCTGCACCACCCGCGCGGCTGGACCGGGCGCCTTGTCTACACCCATGTCATCGACGCCCTGCAGGGCTTGGCGGTGCGGCTGACGCGGCGCTTGGAAAACGGTTCGCTGCAGAGTTACCTGGCCTGGATGCTGGCAGCGGCGGTGGTGCTGGCGACGCTGCCGTTCATGATGGGCGGCGGCTCTGCGCCGACCGCCGGCACACGCGCCTTGATGAGCGCGCCGCCGCTCGCGCTGACCGTGTGGCTGCTGCTGATCGCGGTGGGCGTGGTGCTGCTGAAGATGCAACGCGAGCGCTACGTGGCCGTGGTGCTGACGGGTGCGGTGGGCCTGGTGGCATCGACCGCGTTCATCGCGCTGTCGGCGCCCGACCTGGCCTTGACCCAGCTGTCGGTGGACGTGGTCTCGACGGTGATGCTCCTGATGGGCCTGGCGCTTCTGCCGCAAACCTCGCCGCGCGAGTCGACGCCGCCTCGGCGCTGGCGCGATGCCGGCCTGGCCGCGCTGGGCGGCCTGGGCATGGCGTGGATCAGCTGGCTGATGCTGACCCGCGACTTCGATTCGATCTCCTGGTATTTCCTGGAGCAGGCCTTGCCACTGGGCGGCGGCACCAACGTGGTCAACGTGATCCTGGTCGACTTCCGTGGCTACGACACCTTCGGCGAGATCACCGTGCTGGGCATCGCCGGCGTCGGCGTGCTGGCGCTGCTGGACGGGCTGCGCCTGCGACGACCCGAACTCGACCCGCTGGGACGGCCCTGGAGCTACAGCCAGGAGCCGCTGATGCTGCGCCGCGCCGCGCGTCTCGTGCTGCCGATGTCGCTGGTGGTGGCGGTATACATCTTCTGGCGCGGCCACAACCAGCCCGGCGGCGGCTTCATTGCGGGGCTGGTGGTGTCCGTGGCCCTGGTACTGCAGTACATGGCGCTGGGCCAGCAGCGGGCCGAGCACCTGTTGCATGGCCAGGCCGGCCGGCGTTTCACGCGCTGGGTAGGCGTCGGCCTCGGCATTGCCTGGCTTACCGGCGTGGGTGCCTTCGCCTTTGGCAAGCCCTTCCTGACCAGCGCGCACGGCCATCCGACGGTGCCGCTGCTCGGCGAGCTGCCGCTGGCCACGGCCGCGCTGTTCGACCTGGGTGTGTTCATCACCGTGGTCGGCGCGACGCTGCTGATGCTGTCGATGCTGGGTGCCGCGAGCCGACCGCCGCCGCGGCCATCGCGAGGCGCGCCGTGATGCCGAGCATGGAGTTCCTGCTGGCTACCGGCATCGGCTGGGTTGCGGCGGTGGGCATCTACCTGCTGCTGCGGGGGCGCACCTTTACCGTGGTGCTCGGCCTGTCGCTGATCGGCTATGCGGTCAACGTGTTCATCTTCGCGATGGGCCGGCTGTGGAGCGGAACCCCGCCGATCCTTGGCGGCGCCGGCGTGCTGGCCGACCCGCTGCCTCAGGCACTGGTGCTGACGGCTATCGTCATCGGCTTTGCCACCACCGGCTTCGTCATCGAGCTGGCCATTCGCAGCCGGCACGAGAACGACAGCGACCAGGTGGATGCCCGGCCCGACCCTGTGGAGCCGCGCCCATGACCGCGTGGACCGAGCACCTGTCCATCCTGCCGGTGTTGCTGCCATCGCTGACGGCGATCGTGCTGCTGCTCATCGGCGACCATGGTGGCGACGCGCAGGGCGGCCATGGCCACCGCCGGCTGCTGTGGGCGCGGCGCATTTCGCTGGGCTCCGCGGCGCTGGGCCTGTTGTTGGCTGCGGTTCTGGTGCTCGACGCCGGTCGCGGCGCCCTGCGCGTGTACCACGTGGGCGACTGGCCTGCGCCCTACGGCATCGTGCTCGTGCTGGACCGGCTCGGCGCGCTGATGCTGCTGCTCAGTGCGATGGTGGCGCTGCCGGTGCTGTGGTACGCCTGTGGCGGCTGGGACGCCCACGGCCGCTACTTCCATGCGATCTTCCAGTTCCAGCTGATGGGCCTGGCCGGCGCCTTCGTCACCGGTGACCTTTTCAACCTGTTCGTGTTCTTCGAGGTGCTGCTGATCGCCAGCTATGTGCTGGCGGTGCATGGTTTGGGGGCCGAGCGGCTGCGCGTGGGCGTGCACTACGTGGTGATGAACCTGACGGCTTCGGCGCTCTTCCTGATCGGCATGGCTATGCTCTATGCAGGCACCGGCACGCTCAACCTGGCCGACCTGGCGCTGCGTGTTCCGCGCGTGGCTGGGCCGGACGCAACGCTGGTGCAGGCCGCGGCGATGCTGCTGCTGGTGGTGTTCGGCTTCAAGGCTGCGCTGCTGCCGCTGTCGATGTGGCTGCCGGCCACCTATGCCGCGGCCACTGCGCCGGTGGCCGCGCTGTTTGCGATCATGACCAAGGTGGGTGTGTACGCCATCCTGCGCGTGCACGGCGTGGTCTTCGGCGCTGGGGCCGGCGATTCGGCCTACGCGGCAGCACCTGTGCTGTTGCCGCTGGCTCTGGCCACCTGCCTGGTTGGAGCGCTGGGCGCGCTGGCGGCGCAGACGCTGCAACGCCTGGTCGCGTGGCTGACTGTGGCCTCGGTGGGCACGGTGCTGGCCGCTCTGGGCTTGTTCAACACTTCGGCCTGGGGTGCGGCGCTGTACTACATGGCGCACAGCACGCTGGTGGTGGCCGGACTGTTCCTGTTGACAGAGTTGGTGGCAGCGCAGCGCGGCGATGCCGCCGACAGGCTGGTGTCGGCTTCGCCTGTGGCCCAGCCGGCACTGCTGGGGCTGATGCTGCTGCTGGGAGCGGCGTCGGTGGCAGGGCTGCCGCCGCTGTCCGGATTCATCGGCAAGCTGATGATCCTGCAGGCCTCCAGCACCCATGCGCTGCATGCCACGGTGTGGGCGGTGGTGCTGGGCGCTGGGTTCCTGACGCTGGTGGGCCTGGCGCGTGCCGGCTCGGTGCTGTTCTGGAACGTCAACTTGGCGCAGCCGCAGCGCGGAGCTTCCGGAGCCAGCCCGACGCTGGTGGCGGCCGCACTGTGGCTGCTGGGCGCGGGCTTGCTGATGAGCCTGCTGGCCGCGCCGATCCAGCGCTACACCGCCGCTGCTGCCGCCCAGTTGCTCGACCGTGCCGCCTATGCCCGGGCGGTGCTGGGGCCACAGGGTGAGGCCAGCGAAAGCACGCGACCCTATCGCGGCGCCACCGGCAGCGGAGCCACACGATGAGCATGCCCAAGCGCGACGCCCCGGTCGGCCGCGGCTGGCTGCCATACCCGGTGATGTCCCTGGTGTTGGGCCTGGCCTGGCTGCTGCTGCAGCAGAGTGTGGCGCCGGCGCAGCTGCTGTGGGCGGTGGTGCTGGCGCTGGCAGTTCCGCGTCTGGCGCATGCCTTCATCGGCGACAGCGTGCACGTGCGTTCGCCTGTCACACTGGTGCGCCTGACGGTCGTCGTGCTGTGGGACATCGTGATGTCGAACGTGACGGTGGCGCGCCTGACACTGGACCCGCGGGCCGAGCCGCGGCCAGCCTGGGTGGAGTTTGCGCTCGAGGCCACGCACCCGACGGCGGTGACGCTCCTGGCCACGATCATCACCATCACCCCCGGTACCGTGTCGTGCGTGATCGACGAAGTACGCCAAGTGATTTTGATCCACGTGCTCGACTGCGACGATGGTCGCGCGCTGGTGGCGCAGATCAAGGATCGCTATGAAAGGCCGCTGCGTCGCATCTTCGAAGGAGCCGGCGCATGATCGTCGAATGGGCCTTGAACTTCGCACTGCTCGCGGTGGGCGCAGCGCTGCTGTTGTGTGCCTGGCGGCTGCTGCGCGGCCCCGAACTGCCTGACCGCGTGTTGGCGCTGGACACCATGTACGTGAACATCGTCGCGCTGGTGGTGCTGCTGGGCCTGCGCCAGGGCACCAAGCTGTTCTTCGAGGCGGCGCTGCTGATCGCGCTGCTCGGCTTCGTGGCCACGGTAGCGTTGGCGCGCTACCTGGCGCGCGGCGACGTCATCGAGTGAGGTCGGACATGGATTTCGCAAACCTGCACTGGGCATGGCAGATGCTGATCGCGGCGCTGCTCGTCGTGGGTGGCCTGTTCACGCTGATTGGCGCGATTGGCATGCTGCGCTTCAAGGACTTCTACATGCGATTGCATGCGCCGACCAAGGCGACGACGCTGGGCGTCGGCGGCGTCCTGCTGGCCAGCATGGTGATCAACGGGTCGCGAGGGTCATGGGTGCTGCAGGAGCTGCTGATCGCGCTGTTCCTGTTCGTCACTGCGCCGGTGTCGGCCAACCTGCTTGCTCAGGCGGCGTTGCACCTGCGCGTGCCGTCGAAGGCACCTGTGCCGCCCGACCAGCCGCAGCCCTGATAAACCTTCAGCAGGGCGACCCTGCGGCGTGCGGTCCTACAGCGAGTGCGATCCCGCCTGCCGACAATCAGGCTTCATCAACCCAAATCACAGGGAGTGGAATGCAGATCCAACTCAACACCGACAAGCATGTCCAGGGCGACGAGGCGCTCAGCGCCTGGGTCGACACTGAACTGCGTGAACGCCTGGGCCGCTTCGGCGACCACCTCACGCGCATCGAAGTGCACTTGAGCGACATCAACGGCGCTCGCGCCGGTGATCAGGACAAGCGCTGCAAGCTCGAAGCGCGGCTGGCCGGGCGCCAGCCGGTGGTCGTCAGCCACGACGCCGGCAAGGTGGCCGACGCGATGTTCGGTGCCGCCGACAAGCTGCAGCGGCTGCTGGACACCACGCTGGGCCGTGCGCGCGACGCCGCCGGCAGGGCATCGGTGCGGGACCGCGACGTCGATTGAGTCAGCTGCTCAACCCGGCGTGCGCCGGAACAGCGTGATCACCAAGGTGACCACGGTGAGGGGGATCACGAAGCCGAGCATCACGCCGGAGAAGCTGCCCAGCGCGTCATGCTGCTGCGCCGCCAGGATCAGGTAGGCCACGTAGGCGACGTAGTACAGCAGGAACAGGCCGCCTTCCCAGCGTGCGATCTCGCGGCCGGTGACGAACACCGGCAGGCAGGCCAGCGCCACGGCCAGCATCACCCACACGTCGAAGTTCAGCACGGCGGCCGGCACCGCCAGCCCGGCTGCACCGGCCGCCAGGCCCGACACCCCCAGGCAGCCGAGGATGTTGAAGGTGTTGCTGCCGACCACGTTGCCCACGGCGATGTCGCGCTCGCCCTTGATCGCTGCCATGACCGAGGTGGCGACCTCGGGCATCGAGGTGCCGGCGGCGACGATCGTCAGCCCGATGACCACGTCGCTGACGCCCAGCGTCTTGGCAAAACTCACCGCCGAAGACACCAGCCATTCCGAGCCCAGCACCAGCAGCCCCAGGCCGACGGCGATCAGCGCCAGTTGCACCGGAAGGCGCGCGTCCCAGGCGCCGCTGGCGGCCGGGTGGGCCTCGGCGGCGAACTCGTCCTGCGCCGCCTGCGTCTCGCGCCGGGACTGGCGCACCAGGAACACGGTGTAGGCCAGCAGCAGGCCGAACAACAGCGCGGCATCGAAGCGGCCCAGCCGCCCGTCCAGCGACAGCACCAGCAGCAGCAGCGACGCGCCGATCATGATCGGCACCTCCTGGCGGATGAGCTGGATGTTCACCACCAGCGGCGTGATCAGTGCCGACACGCCCAGGATGAAGAGCACGTTGAAGATGTTGCTGCCGACCACGTTGCCCAGGGCGATGTCGGTATTGCCGTCCAGCACCGCGCCCACCGACACCGCCACCTCGGGCGCACTGGTGCCGAAGGACACCACCGTCAGCCCCACCACGAGTGGCGATATGCCGAAGGACAGCGCCAGCTTCGACGCGCCGCGCACCAGCAGTTCGGCGCCGGCGACCAGCGCCACGAGCCCGGCGATGAACAGCAGCAGCGTCACATCAATGGTCGCTGCGCTTGCCGTGCGGCATCAGCCGGTCGGTGGCAGCGATGGCCAATGCCGACAGCAGGAAGGTGACGTGGATCAGCGTCTGCCACAGCAGCACCTTCTCGCTGTAGTTCTCGGCGTTGATGAAGGTCTTGAGCAGGTGGATCGAGCTGATGCCGATGATGGCCGTGGCCAGCTTGACCTTGAGCACCGAGGCGTTGACATGGCTCAGCCATTCGGGCTGGTCGGGATGACTTTCCAGGTTCATGCGCGAGACGAAGGTCTCGTAGCCGCCGACGATGACCATGATCAGCAGGTTGCTGATCATGACCACGTCGATCAGCGCCAGCACCACCAGCATGATGATGGTCTCGTTCAGGCTGGTGACGGCGACCGTGCTCTTGTAGCCGATGCTGGTGACCAGCTTGTCCAGCGCGCCGGCGTTGCCGAAGGCGGCCTCGATCAGGTGCGACAGCTCCACCCAGAAGTGGAAGACGTACACCGCCTGCGCCAGGATCAGCCCCAGGTACAGCGGGAGCTGGAGCCAGCGGCTGGCGAAGATCAGGTTGGGCAGGGCAGGAAGTCGGGTGGTGGGGCTTTTGGGTGGGGTGGCCATGGACGCCTGATGGGTGGTTTCTTGGGGATAGCCCGATTGCTGCAAATTGTAGTTGCGGGACCATCGGCGCCTGGCCTGCGGGGGCACAGTAAGGCATCAGTCAGAGCGGCGCCTTACCTTTGCGCCTGTCAATGCCATAACACCCAGGAGACTTGCATGTCCGATTCCCAGGCCCCCACCGCGTTGAAGGTCTATCCGCCGAGCGAGGCGTCGATGAAGGGCGCGCACGTCTCCGGCATGGCCGCCTACCAGGCGCTTTGCGACAAGGCCGAGTCCGACTACGAAGGCTACTGGGCCGGCCTGGCGCGCGAGTTCATCACCTGGAAGACGCCCTTCACCAAGGTGCTGGACGAGAGCCAGGCGCCGTTCTTCAAGTGGTTCGAGGACGGCACGCTGAACGTGTCCTACAACTGCCTGGATCGCAACGTCGAAGGCGGCAAGGGCGACAAGGTCGCGATCATCTTCGAGGCCGACGACGGCAAGGTCACGCGCGTCACCTACAAGCAGCTGCTCGAACGCACCTGCCAGCTGGCCAACGGCCTGAAGTCGCTGGGCATCAAGAAGGGCGACCGCGTCATCATCTACATGTCGATGAGCATCGAGGGCGTGGCCGCGATGCAGGCCTGCGCGCGCATCGGCGCCATCCACTCGGTGGTGTTCGGCGGCTTCTCGGCGCAATCGGTGCGCGACCGCGTGCAGGATGCCGGCGCCGTGGCCATCATCACCGCCGACGAACAACTGCGCGGGGGCAAGCAGTTGCCGCTGAAGGCCATCGTCGACGAAGCCATCGCGCTGGGCGGCTGCGAGACCCTGAAGAACGTGGTCGTCTACCAGCGCACCGGTGGCAAGATCGCCTGGGAGCCGGCGCGCGACCATTGGCTGCATGAGCTGTGCGCCAGCCAGCCCACCAGCTGCGAACCCGAATGGGTGGGTGCCGAGCATCCGCTGTTCCTGCTGTACACCAGCGGCTCCACCGGCAAGCCCAAGGGCGTGCAGCACAGCAGCGGCGGCTACCTGCTGCACGCGGCGCTGACCACCAAGTGGACCTTCGACCTGAAGGACGACGACGTCTTCTGGTGCACGGCCGACATCGGCTGGGTCACCGGCCACAGCTACATCACCTATGGCCCGCTGGCGCTGGGCGCCACCGAAGTGGTGTTCGAGGGCGTGCCCACCTATCCGGACGGCGGCCGCTTCTGGAAGGTGATCCAGGCGCACAAGGTCAGCGTGTTCTACACCGCGCCGACGGCCATCCGCTCGCTGATCAAGATCGCCGAAGGCAACGAGGCGGTGCACCCGAACAAGTACGACCTGTCCAGCCTGCGCATCCTGGGCACGGTGGGCGAGCCGATCAACCCGGCTGCCTGGGAGTGGTACTACAAGCACGTGGGCGGCAGCCGCTGCCCGATCGTCGACACCTTCTGGCAGACCGAGACCGGCGGCCACATGATCACGCCGCTGCCGGGTGCCACGCCGCTGGTGCCGGGCTCATGCACGCTGCCCTTCCCGGGCATCATGGCCGCGGTGGTGGACGAGACCGGCAAGGACGTGCCGTGGGGGCAGGGCGGCATCTTGGTGGTGAAGAAGCCGTGGCCGAGCATGATCCGCACCATCTGGGGCGACCCGGAGCGCTTCAAGAAGAGCTACTACCCCGAGGACTTCCAGGGCAAGTACTACCTGGCGGGCGACGGTGCCATCCGCGACGCCAAGACCGGCTACTTCACGATCACCGGCCGCATCGACGACGTGCTCAACGTCAGCGGCCACCGCATGGGCACGATGGAGATCGAGTCGGCGCTGGTGTCCTGCACCGAACTGGTGGCCGAAGCCGCGGTGGTGGGCCGACCGGACGAGACCACCGGCGAGGCCGTCTGCGCCTTCGTCGTGCTGAAGCGCACGCGCCCTACTGGCGACGAGGCCAAGAAGATCGCCAACGAGCTGCGCAACTGGGTGGCCAAGGAGATCGGCCCGATCGCCAAGCCCAAGGACATCCGCTTCGGCGACAACCTGCCGAAGACGCGCTCGGGCAAGATCATGCGCCGCCTGCTGCGCTCGCTGGCGAAGGGGGAGCAGATCACCCAGGACACCAGCACGCTGGAAAACCCGGCGATCCTTGAACAGCTCGGTCAGGCCTACTGACCGGGTTGTTCGAGGCTGCGCGCAAGTGCGGTGCGCCGCGCAGCGGCGCGAGTCGCCGAGTCTGGGGGCCCCTCATGTCGCGCAGCGATGTGAGCGGGCACCAAAACCCAGCCATCCTGGAGCAGTTGGGCCAGGCTTGTTGAGTAAGGTGCCGGACTCTACTTGGCGCTTAGCACCCACTGTGCCAGCTTCATCGCCTCGGCCGGGCTGACCTTCGGGTTGGCCGGCATCGGCACCGGGCCCCAGGCGCCGACCCCGCCCTTGATGATCTTCTCGGCCAGCATCGCGGCGGCGTCCTTCTGCCCGGCATACTTGGCGGCCACGTCCTTGTAGGACGGACCGACGATCTTGCGGTCCACGGCGTGGCAGGCCATGCAGGTCTTCTGTTGGGCCAGTTCGGGGCTGGCCCAGGCGCCCTGGGTTGCGACCAGCGCGGCCACCAGGGGCAGCGCCTGCGGTGCTTTCATGATTTCCTTTGCGTTTGGAGCCGGGTGGTTCCGCTACAGTGGCTCACCGCATTGTAAAAGCGCGGCTTGCGCCACCGCCCCTCAGGCACCCCGTGGCGCCATGGAGACGCAATGGCCTTCCTGATCCTGGGCATCCTGCTGCTGGCGCTGAAGCTGGTCGACTTCGGCCCGGTCGGTGCCTGGTCATGGTGGATGGTACTGCTGCCCTTCGGCCTGGCGGCCGCCTGGTGGGGCTTCTCGGATTCGATCGGCCTGACGCAGCGCCGCGCCATGGAGAAGATGGAGCAGACCAAGGCCGAGCGGCGCAGCCGCAACCTGGAGGCGCTGGGCCTGGGCCCGCGCCGTGACCGCAAGGCGCGCCGAGCGGGCGCATTCTCGGCATCCGACGCTGGCAAGCGCGCCGCCAAGGACCCGACGATTGCCGACGACGTCGGTCGTCGCTGAAACCTCAGTCGAACTTGTCTAGCACCGCACCGCTGCTGGCGCTGCTGGCGTTCTTGGCGAACTTGGCCAGCACGCCGCGGGTGTAGCGCGGCGCCGGCTTCTTCCACGCAGCGCGGCGGCGCGCCAGCTCGGCATCGTCGATGTTCAGCTGCAGCAGCAACTGGTGGGCATCGATGGTGATCGAGTCGCCTTCCTGGATGAACGCGATATTGCCGCCCTCGTAGGCTTCGGGTGCCACGTGCCCGACCACCATGCCCCAGGTGCCGCCCGAAAAGCGCCCGTCGGTGATCAGGCCGACGCTCTCGCCCAGGCCCTGGCCGATGAGGGCCCCGGTGGGCGCCAGCATCTCCGGCATGCCCGGTCCGCCCTTCGGTCCGAGGTAGCGCAGCACCATCACGTCGCCGGCGACGATCTTCTTGGCCATGATGGCGGCCAGCGCCGACTGCTCGTCGTCGAAGACGCGCGCCGGACCGGTGATCACCGGGTTCTTCAGCCCGGTGATCTTGGCCACGCAGCCCTCGGGCGACAGGTTGCCGCGCAGGATGGCCAGATGGCCCTGCGCATAGATCGGCTTGTTCGCCGGGCGTATCACCTGCTGTTCTGGTGACAGGTCCGGCACCTCGGCCAGCACCTGCGCCACCGTCTGGCCGGTGATGGTCAGGCAGTCACCGTGCAGCAGGCCGGCCTTCAGCAGTTCCTTCATCACCGCCGGGATGCCGCCGGCGCGGTGCAGGTCCACCGCCAGGTACTGGCCGCTGGGCTTCAGGTCGCACAACACGGGCGTGCGGCGGCGGATGCGTTCGAAGTCGTCGATGGTCCACTCGACCTCGGCGGCATGGGCGATGGCCAGGAAGTGCAGCACCGCGTTGGTCGACCCGCCGGTGGCCATGATCACCGCCACCGCGTTTTCGATCGCCTTCTTGGTGACGATGTCGCGCGGCTTGATGTCCGCCTTGATGGCATTGACCAGCACCTTGGCGGCGCGCTCGACCATGCCGACGATCTCGCCCTCGACGTTGGCCATCGTCGACGCATAGGGCAGGCTCAGGCCCAGCGCCTCGAAGGCCGAACTCATGGTGTTGGCGGTGTACATGCCGCCGCAGGAGCCGCTGCCGGGGATCGCGTGACGCTCGATCTGGCAGAAGTCTTCCTCGCTCATGTTGCCGGCGCTGAACTGGCCCACCGCCTCGAACACGCTGACGATGTTCAGGTCCTGGCCCTTGTAGCGGCCCGGCAGGATGGTGCCGCCATAGATGTAGATGGCCGGTACGTTGGCGCGCAGCATGCCCATCATGCCGCCGGGCATGTTCTTGTCGCAGCCGCCGATGACCATCACGCCGTCCATCCACTGGCCGCCGACGCAGGTCTCGACACAGTCGGCGATGACCTCGCGCGACACCAGGCTGTACTTCATGCCCTCGGTGCCCATGGCCATGCCGTCGCTGATGGTCGGCGTGCCGAAGATCTGCGGGTTGGCGCCGGCTTCCTTCAGGCCGATGACCGCCGCATCGGCCAGCCGCTGCAGCCCGGAGTTGCAGGGCGTGATGGTGCTATGTCCATTGGCCACGCCGATCATCGGCTTGCCGAAGTCGCCTTCGGTGTAGCCCATCGCGTAGTACATCGAGCGGTTGGGCGCGCGCGCCACGCCTTCGGTGATGTTCTTCGAACGGCGGTTGGAGCTCATGGTCGGGCCTTTCTCAGCGGACGAGGCGGGCAGTATCGCGGCGCCCGATGTCCACTGTCCAATATATTATTGAGAGTGGAATGATCCGCAGGAGGTATCAATGATCGAACTGCGCACGTTGCGCCAGTTCGTTGCCGTGGCCGAGGAGTTGCACTTCAGCCGCGCCGCGCAGCGGCTGCACATGACGCAGCCGCCGCTGAGCCTGGCCATCCAGGGCCTGGAGCGCGAGCTGGGGGCCGAGCTGTTCCAGCGCACGCAGCGCAGCGTGGCGCTCAGCCCGGCCGGCGCGGCGCTGCTGCCGCGCGTGCGGCGCATGCTGGCCGAGGCCGAGGAGCTGCCGCGCGTGGCTCAGGCGGCGGCGGCCGGCCGGGCAGGGCAGCTGCGCCTGGCCTTTGTGTCGAGCATCGCCTACGGCCCGCTGCCCGGTTGGCTGAGCAGCTTCCGCGACAAGCATGCCGACGTCGCATTACAGCTGCGCGAGGCCACGCTGGACGTGCAGCTGGCAGCCTTCGACGCGGAGGAGATCGACGCCGGCTTCGTGCTGCACGCGCCCGGCGCCGCGCCGCCGGGCTTCGCCGCCTGGGCCGCGCTGCTCGAGCCGATGGTGCTGGCGCTGCCGCAGGCCCACCCAGCGGCGGCCGGCCGCAAGCCGGCCTTCGCGCGCATCGCCGCCGAGCCATTGCTGATCTTCCCTCGCGCCATCGCACCTTCGCTCTACGACGCGGTGCTGGGCTTCTATCGCGCGCACGGCGCCACGCCGCATATCGCGCAGGAGGCGATCCAGATGCAGACGCTGGTCAACCTGGTGTCCAGCGGCATGGGGCTGGCCTGGGTGCCGGCCTCGGTGATGCAGCTGCAGCGGCCCGGTGTGGTCTACCGACCGCTGGCCGGCGCCTCGCTGCAGTGCGAGACCAGCCTGGTGTGGCGCGAGAATCCGCCGCCGGTGGTGCAGCGCTTCATCGACCATGTGCGTGCGCAGCGGCGACAATCGCCGCCTTTGCGCAAAGCCGGAGCCCGTTGATGCTGGTGCATCCCCAGTTCGACCCGGTCGCCCTCGCGATCGGGCCTGTCCAGATCCACTGGTACGGATTGACCTACCTGGTCGCCTTTGGCCTGTTCCTGTGGCTGGGCGCGCGGCGCGTGCGCTACCCATGGTTGGCCGAGGCCGGCTGGACGCGCCGCGACATCGAGGACCTGCTGTTCTACGGCGTGGTCGGCGTGGTGGTGGGCGGACGCATCGGCTATGCGCTGTTTTACAAGCCGGCCTACTACGCCGCGCACCCGCTGGAGGTGCTGGCCGTGTGGCAGGGCGGCATGTCCTTCCACGGCGGGCTGCTGGGCGTGCTGGCGGCGATGGCGATGTTTGCGCGCAAGCGCGGCCGCACCTTCCTGCAGGTGACCGACGTGATCGCGCCCTGCGTGCCCACCGGGCTGGCCTCGGGGCGCATCGGCAACTTCATCAATGGCGAGCTGTGGGGCCGTGCGGCCGACCCCTCGCTGCCCTGGGCGATGGTGTTCCCGCAGTCGGGCACCGACATTGCGCGCCATCCTTCGCAGCTGTACCAGTTTGCGCTGGAAGGCATCGTGCTGTTCGTGCTGCTGTGGTGGTACGCCAGCAAGCCGCGGCAGACGGGACAGGTGTCGGGCGCCTTCCTCATCGGCTACGGCATCTTCCGCTTCATCGCCGAGTTCTTCCGCGAGCCCGACAGCTTTCTCGGCCTGCGCGCCTTCGACCTGAGCCAGGGTCAGTGGCTGAGCCTGCCGATGATCGCCATCGGCGTGTGGATGTGGCTGTGGGCCAGCCGGGCACAATCATCGCGATGAGACAGATCTTCCTGGACACCGAGACCACCGGCCTCAATGCCGAGGGCGGCGACCGCATCGTCGAGATCGGCTGCGTCGAGATGGTCGGACGGCGCCTGACCGGCGAGAACCGCCACTACTACCTCAATCCGCAACGCCCGAGCCACCCGGACGCCTTGCGTGTGCACGGCCTGACCGACGAGTTCCTGGCGGACAAGCCGCTGTTCGATGCGGTGGCCGACGAGTTGCTCGCCTACCTGGACGGAGCGGAGATCATCATCCACAACGCGGCCTTCGACCTCGGCTTCCTCGACAAGGAACTCGAGCGCTGCGGCCGCCCGGGCCTTGCCGGCAAGGTGCAGCAGGTGACCGACAGCCTGCTGATGGCGCGCGAGATGTTCCCCGGCAAGAGCAATTCGCTCGACGCGCTGTGCAAGCGGCTGGAGGTGGACAACTCCAACCGCACGCTGCATGGCGCGCTGCTCGACGCCGGGCTGCTGGCCGAGGTGTATGTCTGCATGACGCGCGGGCAGGGCTCGTTGGTCATCGACGAGGGCGAGACGCGCGACGCGAGTGGCGCGGTCGATCACATCGACCTGTCGGCCTTCGCCCTGCCGGTATGCGAGCCCAGCGACGATGAATTGGCCGCGCACCGCATGGTGCTGGCCGATATCGACAAGGCCAGCCGCGGCAAGCTGCTGTGGCAGGCCGATCTGGCATAATCTTGCGCTTTCCGGACACCGCATCCGGGCGGTTAGCTCAGCGGTAGAGCACTGCCTTCACACGGCAGGGGTCGCAGGTTCGAACCCTGCACCGCCCACCAAAACGCCTAGTAAATACGACGCTTTTATCGATAGCGCCCACTGACATAGTGGGCTTTTTTTCGGCCGTACGGAATCCATACGGAAAAGCACTCTCGGCGCCGGGTGCTGCGGACATGCTCACGCGGTCTGACACTTCTGCCCTTTGCCGGGCTGAAACCCTCGAAACCCCAAACGCCCTTGGCCGATGACGGCATGCCCGCATTGGTGCGCGCGATCAACAGCCGCCGGCAACAGTCAGCCCACGGGTTGGCCGGCCCTGTTGAGTTTGGACCGCCACGCGAGGCAGCATCTGCGTATCGACATGGCTTACTTGGCCGGGCCGGATACTGCGCCGTCATGCACGAGTCGCCCGTCGACGAGTTCGAGCACGCGGTCGCAGCGCGCGGCCAGGCGCGGGTCGTGCGTCACCACCAGGAACGAGGTGTTGAGTTCGGCGTGCATGCGCCGCATCAGGGCGAAGACCTCGTCGGACGAGGCCGTGTCCAGGTTGCCGGTGGGCTCGTCGGCCAGCACCAGCGGCGGCTCGAGCACCAGGGCACGCGCGATGGCCACGCGCTGCTGCATGCCGCCGGACAACTCGCCCGGGCGCTTTCCCATCGCATCGCCCAGGCCGACGGCGGCGAGCACGGCGCGAGCGCGCTCGCGCTGTGCGGACGTGATGCGACCTTCGCGCATCAGGGCCGGCAGCGTCACGTTCTCCAGCGCGCTGAAGGCGGGCAACAGATGGTGGAACTGGAAGACAAACCCCAGTGTCGATCGCCGGCGCAGTGTGAGCGCGGCATCGTCGAGGCCGTTAACCTCCTCGCCTTCGATGCGGTAGCTGCCGCCGGTCATTCGCTCGAGCAGGCCGATGATGTTGAGCAGCGTGCTCTTGCCCGAGCCCGACGGGCCGATCAGGGCCGCGAATTCGCCGCGGCCTATGCGGAACGAAAGGCCATGCAGCACCTCGGTCTCGTTCGGCAGGCCAATGTTGTAGCTCTTGCGAAGGCCGTCGAGCTCGATCAGCGGGGCAGGGGGTGTGGCCACGGCGAGTACGTTCACATGCGGATCGCCTGTGCCGGGTCGAGCCTGGCCGCGCGCCGTGCCGGCGCCACCGCGGCGAGGACGCCGCACACCGTGGCGATCGCGGCCACACGCAGTGCCAGCACCGGGGCGAGCGTGATGTTGAACAGCGGCAGGCCGTCGGCGCCGCGCACGAAATGGGTGAAGGCCCAAATCAGCACCACGGCGAGCAGCACACCGAGCGCCGAGCCCAGCGCGCCGACGATCGCGCCTTGCAGCAGGAAGATCCTCAGCACCTGGCCCTGGGTGGCTCCCATCGCGCGCAGGATGCCGATCTCGCGCCGCTTCTGCACGACCGACACCACCAGCACGCTGGCGATGCCCAGCACCACGACGACCAGCACCACGCCGCGGATCAGTGCCGTGCTCACCGATTGGGCATTCAGCGCGGCCACGAGTTGGGCATTCGCCTGCTGCCAGCTCTCGGCCTTGTAGGGCCAGCGCGCGGCGAGGTCGTCCGCCAGGGTCTGCGCCGACCAGATGTCGACCAGCGTCAGGTCCAGGCTGGTCGCGCCGCCGGGCAGGCCGACCAGGCTTTGCGCGGTTCGCAGCGGGACGATCACGGTGCGCCGGTTCAGTTCGCGCACACCCAGGTCCACCAGCGCCGTGACGCGCAGCGAGTCGCTGACGCCGCCGGTGACGATGCCCACGCGGTCGCCGACACGCACGCCCAGGTCGTCGGCCAGGTCGCGGCCAATGATGCCTTCGCCGGGCCCGAGTCGCGCCGTGCCGTCGACCACCTTGGAGCGCAGGCCGACGATGCGGTCGTAGCGGTCAAGATCCACACCCACCAGGGCGATCGCGTTGGACGCCTCGCCGCGCACCGCGAGTCCTGCGGCCGACACCATCGGCGACACCGCCGCCACCTCGGGCATGGCTTCGAGCAAGGGCACCAGAAGCTCCCAGTTGCCGATGGAGCGCGGTCGCTGGGCGCGCGGCTGCGTCTGCACCATCTCGCTGCTGCCGGGGCTGGCCGAACGGGCGGCAAGCACCACGTCGTCCCGCGGGCTCAGCGTCAAGTGCGCCTGCGCCCCCAGGGTCTTCTCGATGGTGTTGCGCTGCAGCCCGCTGATCAGCGCCGAGATATAGGCGATCACGGCCACGCCCGCGGCCACGCCGACGATGATCAGCACGGTCTGCATGCGCCCTTCGCGCAGGAAGCGCGTTGCCACGCGGCTTTCGAATCCCAGCATCGCGAGCGTGCCTCAGCGGCCCATCGCGTTGCTCAACGCGGCACCGGCGTCTTCCTTCGTGCGCGATCCGACCCGCGCCATCGCCTGCACCCGGCTGTCGATGCGCACGCGCTGGCCAGGTTGCGGCGCCGGGCCGATGAGCACGAGTTCGCCCGCACTCAGGCCGTCGAGAACCTCGGCAGCGTCGAGCGTGCGCAGCCCGAGGCGCACCTTGCGCGCCTCGACGCGACCGTCGCGCGCGAGCCAGACGCTGGGGCCAGTGGATTCGTCGCCTCTCAGCGCCTCGGCTGGCACCACCAAGGCCTGCTCGCGGCGCGCGGTCTCCACTTCGACCGAAAGCGTCATGTCCTCGCGCAGGAAATCCGGTGCCGGCTGCGGCAGCGAGAGCTTGACTTCGATCGCGCCGCGCTGCGCATCGACCAATGGCGCGATGGAAAGAACGCGCGCCGAGAAGCGCCGCGTCGGGTAGGCATCGGCCAGCACGCTGGCCACCTGCCCGGGTTGGAGCTGCTCCAGGTAGCGCTCGTCCACCTGCGCCACGAGCTGCAGCGGACCGGCCAGCGCCAAGCCGAGCAGCGCGCGGCCGGGCTGCACGATCTGTCCGGGCTCGACCATGCGCGATAACACGCGCGCATCTGCCGGCGCGGTGAGCACAGTCTCGCCCAGGCGGGCCTCGGCGGCGGCGCGGGACGCTCTGGCCAGTGCAAGCTGCGCCTGTGCCTGCACGACTTCGGTACCCGTCTCGGCGGTGGCCGCGCTCTGCGCACGAGCGCCGTCTAATTGCGCCTGCGCCACCGCGACCGCGCGGCGTACCTCGTCGAGACGCGCCGCGCTGAGGAAGCCCTTGTCCACGAGATCCAGCGTGCGCTGCAACTCGGCCTGCGCTGCCACCAGCACCGATGCTGCCTGCGCCACCCCAGCCAGCGCAGCGCTGCGCCCCGTGGTGCGCAGGCCGGCCAGGCGCGCCACGGCCTGGGCTTCAGCAGCCTGGGCTTGCGCCACTGCGGCCTTCAACTCGGCGCTCTCCAGCCGCACCAGCACGTCGCCTTGCTTGACCATCGCGCCTTCGGCCACTGCGACTTCCAGCACGCGCCCGGTCAGCGTGCCGCCCACCTCAACACGCGATTGCGTGGCGACGCGCGCAGAGAACTGCAGGGTACGCACCAGCGGTGCCATGATGGCGCTGACCGCCGGCGCCGATGGGGCACGAGTCGCCCACCAAGCAACAAGAGCGGTAACAAGCGCGACGGCAAGAAGCGAGGTGATGAAAACGAGCCGACGCGACATTGCGGGAATTGTTGCACCCCGTCAGCTCAGACGCCGTCAGCCCCCACCCGCGATGACAGCGCTGGCCTGATGACCCCCCACTGTTGGAGTTCATGCGGTTGCGCATTATTGAGAATTACGTAATCCATGACATCACCACAGCTCAGCTTGCTTCCAGCATGCGGTGATAATCGATCGGCGGTGTTGGCCGCTGCGCAGCTTGTTGCGCGCTGCGGTCTTGAGTTCGGCCAGCGAGTTGGGACAGAAGTTCGCCAGTGCATGACGTTTGAGCCAGGCCCACAGGTACTCCACCGGGTTCAGATCGGGTGCGTACCCCGGCAGCAGTGCCATCTGGATGGCGCCCTTGGTGCTGTCGAGATAGTCGCGCACGATCCGGCTCTTGTGCTGCGCCGCGCCGTCCCAGACGATGAGCAGCCGGCGCTTGAGCTGCGAGCGCAGCGCCTTGAGGAACTCCACGATCTGCGCGCTCCTGACCGCGCCGTCGTACAGCCGGAAGAGGAAGTTCGTGCGGGTCAGCCCGGCGATGGCCGAGACGTGCTTCCAGTTGAAGTGGAACTGCACGACCGGCGTGCAGCCCCTGGGCGCCCAGGTTCTGACGCGCGTGGGTCGCTCCGACAGCCCGGATTCGTCGATGAAGACGATCAGCCGTCGCTCGGCAGCACACTTTTTTTGAGCGCGGGCCAGGTCTTGCGTTTCCACGCCAGCACGGCCTCGTCGTTGCGCTCGATGGCCCGTCGTTCGGGTTTTTGCGAGCTGAAGCACATCGCGCCGAGCAGCCGCCAGACATGGACCTCGCTGAAGCGCACCCCGTACAGCCGTTCGATGAGGGCGCGCACCCGTTTGAGGGTCCACAGCTCGGTGCCGAATCCGTGGGCGATGGCACCTTGCAGCAACGCCGTTCGCAGGGCCTCGAGTTGCTTGGCGTCGAGCTGCGCCGGACTGCCCGTGGCCATCGAGCGCAGCGCCTCGATGCCACCCTCATCGAGTCGGGCCTTCCATGTGTACGCCGTCTGCCGTGCCACGCCCACGGCGCTGGCCGCCTGCGCGGGCGTCTTTCCCGCCAGCATCAACCGCCCCGCGCGCACCCGCTTGCGTGTGGCTTCGTCCATCTTGGCCATGTACCGATTCTCCGATCAAGCTGATGATCGGAGAACGCACGAGAGCGCTATCGGTTGTCATGGTTTTGGTAATTCTCAATAGATGGCCGCTTTGCGGCGGCCAGACCCACTCGTTCTATGTCATCAGTGGGTCGACGGCGGGCCTACACCAGTTCAATATCAATGCCACAGACCTGCGGTCGAACTGGCATGCCATACAGCCGACGACCGGGTGCGTCATGGCCGGCCATGACCTGCCGCTCGCCGCTGGCCGCTCAAGAGCGGTTCTTCCCGGCGCGCTATCGCTTGAACGCCAGTACCAACAACCCGGCGCCGACTATCCCCGTTCATTCAGACCGACATCGGCCCAGCCGGTGAAGCGGTGGTCTCGGTTCTACTCGGATTCGCCGTGCCGGATGAGGATGAGCTGGGGCATGTGCGGATCATGTTCCCTTTGCCTGGCCCGGGCCCTGTCCCGGCACAAACGCCGGTGCCATTTCGGCAAATGCGAGCCGTGTGCGCTTGATCATCATCGCGGCGGGGCGAATTGTCTATGCGAGGCCATGACGTTCGAGTTGTCGCTGATTCTCAGCACCGCCTTCGGGCTGCTCGCGGGAGCAATGGCCTTCCTGATCACCGTCGACGAATACCGCAAGCACCAGATGGCCGGCTGGCATCTCTGCAAGGATGCGTTGACGGCCGGTGCCTTCGCCTTCGGCGTGTTCATGCTGTTGTCGCTGGCCGCCGGGGTCTGGCTGGAAGCGTAGGCAGGCTGCTAAAGTGGCGCCAAGGAGATGGCATTCCTCCTTGAACCGCCGAGCGTCACCCGGCGCGGAGCGGATGATGCCTACGGACAGTCCCTGGAGCGGACGCGTAGGTTGCATCGCGTCTGCTTCAGGCCCCACCTGAAAGGACAGACCGATGACCCTCTCCATCGTCGCCATCAGCGTCGGTGCCTCATTCGGTGCCCTGTTGCGCTGGTTTCTCGGCACGAAGCTCAATGCGCTGTTCCCCTCGATCCCGCCCGGCACGCTGGCGGCCAACCTCGTCGGCGGCTACCTCGTCGGTGTAGCGGTGGCCTATTTCAGCAGCCATCCGTCGCTGCCGCCTGAATGGCGCCTCCTGATCGTCACCGGCTTCCTGGGCGGGCTCACCACCTTCTCCACCTTTTCCGCCGAAGTCGTCGCCCAGTTGATGGCCGGGCGGATGATGTGGGCGCTCTCCGGCATCGCCGTCCATGTGGCGGGCAGTATCGGGATGACGCTGCTCGGCATCAGCACGGTGGCGCTGCTTCGCCACTTCCAACTCGCAGGAGGATGAGCCATGCAAGGATTCCAGGTCACGTTCTTCACCGAAGAGGGCCGGCATCACGGCCGCAAGCAGGTCCATGTCTGGCTGATGGAGGTGGCTAAGTCACTGGGCATCACCGGCATCACGACCGCCGTCGGCGTGCAGGGCATCGGACGCGACGGGCGGCTGCATTCGGCTCACTTCATCGAACTCTCCGACCAGCCCGTCGAAGTGACGATGGCGCTGAGCCCGCAGCAGTGCGACACCCTGTTCGCGCGGCTCGAAGCCGAGAAGGCCAACATCTTCTACACCAAGACGCCGGTGGAGTTTGGCGTGCTGGGCCGACCTGCGGATGAGCCTAAATCCGGCAGTTGCCCATCGGTGGTCGGCCGCTGAGCGAGCAGTGGCGCGGTATTGGGGGTCTTGGCACACTCACCCGATGGGTGAAGCAAGACGCAAGGCGCTGGCGGCGCGCCCAGGGGCTGGCCATGACCAGTCCGAGCCGCAGGTTGTGGACACGCTGGGCGGGCGCATGCATGTGCGCTGGGATGAGGGTGCGGCGGCCACGCCGCACGGCCAGTTGGTGTTCTTCGCGGAGTTCCTGGCTGCCACAGGCGTGTTCGAGCGCTGGGTGGCTGAGTGCCCGCTGAGCTACCGCAGCGGCAACGCCCCGGACAAGCGCGATGTGCTGGGCACGCTGATGCTCGGGCTGTTGGCCGGGCACCGTCGATACGCGCACATCACGGCGCTGCGCGGCGACGCCGTGGCGGCGCAAGCGCTAGGCATGGCCCGTGTCGTCAGCGAGGACGCGCTACGCCGGGCGCTGGAGCGCATCGACGAGCCAGCCAGCGCGGCGTGGATGCGCCCGAGCCTGATGCACTCGGTACGCGAGGCGCTGGACAGGCCCTGGGTGCTGGACATCGACGCCAGCATCAAGCCGCTGTACGGACGCCAAGAGGGCGCGGAGATTGGCTACAACCCGAGCAAACCCATGCGGCCCAGCCACGTGCTGCACACGTTCTTGGTGAGCAACCTGCGCTTGGTGCTGGATGTGCAGTTGAGCTCGGGCAAGCAGCACACCAGCACGCACGCCAAGACGGCGCTGGGCCGGCTGCTGGACGAACTCGGTGAACGCCGACCAGCGGTGGTGCGCGGCGACTCCGGCTACGGCAACGAAGGCATCCTGCTGACGCTTGAAGAGCGCCAGCAGCCCTACCTGCTGCGGCTGCGGCAGACCAAGAACGTGCAGCGGCTGGTGGCGCAGCAGTTCGCCCGCCAGGATTGGAGCCGGCCGGACAACCAGGGCTGCCAGATGGTGCAGGCCCAGCTGCAACTGCACGGCTGGAGCAAGAAGCGCCGCGTGGTCATCGTGCGCCAGCGCATCCGCGGCGGAATCGCACGAGAGCGGCGCATCGACGGCAAGCAGCTGCGGCTGGATCTGGCTGGCCCAAGCGTGCACGACAGCGACAAGCTCTGGGAGTACGCAGTGCTGGTCACCGACGTGGCCTACCCGCTGGAGTCAATCGGGCAGCTCTATCGCGACCGGGCGGACGCCGAGAACGCCTTCGACGAGCTGAAGAACCAGTGGGGCCTGGGCGGCTTCACCACGCACGACATCAACCGCTGCCAGACCGTGGCTCGGGCCTGTGCGCTGGTCTACAACTGGTGGAGTTGGTACTGCCGGGCGGCGCACCCGACGGGCCGGCTGGAAGCCATCACGAGCCGCCCGCTGCTACTGGCTGCGGTGGGCAAGGCCGCAAGCCACGCCAACCAAACCACGCTGTACCTGACGCCGCTGCATGGCCGAGCAGACACGCTGCGCAAACTGATCGCCAACATTGGTGCGGCCTTGCAGCACGTCAAGGCCGCTGCGGAGCAGTTCAAGGATCTCGACCGCTGGGGCTGCCTGCTGCGCTACATCAGCGACCGCATCGCACCGGTGATCGGGCCTCCACGACCGCCACCAGCGTTGCCGGCGACGCGGTAACTGCCGGATTTAGGATGAGTGACCCTCGCGCCACGAATCCGCCCAAGCCGATCGGCCCGGCCTCCATGCCCGCGGGCGTATGGGTGCTGGGCTTCGTGAGCATGTTGATGGACATCTCGTCCGAGATGGTTCACAGCCTTCTGCCGCTGTTCCTGGTCGGCGCGCTCGGCGTCAGCGTGTTGGCGGTCGGCATCATCGAAGGGCTGGCCGAATCGACCGCGCTGATCTCGAAGGTGTTCTCCGGCGCGCTCAGCGACTACCTGGGCAAGCGCAAGGGCCTGGCGGTGCTGGGTTATGCGATGGGCGCCTTGACGAAGCCGGTGTTCGCGCTGGCCAACGGCGTCGGCGCGGTGGTCGCCGCCCGCTTCGTCGACCGTGTCGGCAAGGGCATCCGCGGCGCCCCGCGCGACGCCCTGCTGGCCGACATCACCCACCCCAGTATCCGCGGGGCCGCCTTCGGCCTGCGGCAGTCACTGGACACCGTGGGCGCCTTCGCCGGACCGCTGCTGGCCACGGGCTTGATGCTGGCCTGGGCCAACGACTTCCGCGCCGTGTTCTGGGTCGCCGTGATCCCCGGCGTGCTGGCCGTGCTGTTGCTGCTGGTCGGCATCCGCGAGCCTGAACACGACCGGCCGCGCGGCGCCGTGAATCCGATCCGCCGCGAGGCGCTGGCCCGGCTCGGCCGTCGGTACTGGTGGGTGGTCGGCGTGGGCGCCGTGTTCACGCTGGCGCGTTTCAGCGAGGCCTTCTTGGTGCTGCGCGCCTCGCAACTTGGCGTCCAGGTGGCCTGGGTGCCGCTGGTGATGGTGGCGATGAACCTGGTGTACGCGGCCTCTGCGTACCCCTTCGGCAAGCTGTCCGACACGGTGAGCCACGGCAAGCTGCTCGCTGCAGGCTTGGTCGTGCTCATCGCCTCGGACCTGGCGCTGGCTTCGGCCGGTTCATCGGTCGGCCTGGGTTTCGGCGTGGCGCTATGGGGCGTGCACATGGGCATGACCCAGGGTCTGCTGGCGGCCATGGTTGCTGACACCGCACCGGAGGACTTGCGCGGCACGGCCTACGGTGTCTTCAACCTTCTCAGCGGCCTGTCGCTGCTGGCGTCGAGCATCATCGCTGGCTTGCTATGGGACGCGATGGGCTCGGCCTTCACGTTCTACGCCGGAGCGGGATTTGCGGCGCTGACGCTGCTCGGCATGGCCCTGCGGCCGGCACCGGAGCTTCACCCGGTGCCGCGTTGAACCGCTGCGATCAGTGCGTCCTTGTTGCTGCGTACGAATGGACGCACCTGGCGTGCCGGCAGCAGCTCAACCTGGTGGCCCAGAGCACTCAACACCCGCGCCCAGTGGTGCGCGCTGCCGCACGCCTCCATCACCACGCGCACCGACTGCATCCGCGCGAAGAACTCGCTGAGCTTGGCTCGGGCGAGCTTCTTGCGCCCGATCTCGCCCGTCTCGGTGTCCACCCAGTGAAGCGGCATCACGTTCTTTGCAATGTCCAAGCCATACGTCGTACGATTCATTTCGGGGCCTCCGTCTGCATGGGTTGTTCGACACAACACCACTTTGGCACTCGATGCCGTCGACTGCGAGGTCCCACCCCATTCCTTAGCCGTGTCCTCGGCCTTCGCGGTCAGTCACTGCATCCATCTGTGGGTGGGAGGCGTCCATGCCATCTGCGATGGTATTTCCGGATGATTCTCAGAACGCAGCTATGCGCTCCAGGACCCAGAATGTCGCCATGCTACCGATCGCGTAGGGCGGAATTCGCCACAACCATGCCGGCGGCGAAAGGGCGAAGCGGCGAGTCGCCCAGCGTCCGGCGGCCATCACGCCCAGGACCGCTGCGACAAAGAACAGCTGGCCGATCTCGACCCCGACATTGAAGAACAGCAGTGCCAGCGGGATGGATAGCGGCGGCAGCCCGACCTCGGCCAGCGCACCGGCAAAGCCCAGGCCATGCAACAACCCGAAGCTGAAGGCCACGAGCCACGGGTAGCGCTGGGTCAGCCCCGGCCGGCCCTGGCGAGCGCGGACGATCTCTGCGGCGACGAACATGATGGACAGTGCGATCGTCGCCTCCACCGGCGGGCCCGGCACGGACACCACGCCCAACGACGCGGCAGCCAGCGTCAGGCTGTGCGCCAGCGTGAACGCGGAGATGGTGACGACAAGCCGACGCGTGCCACGCACCAGCATCACCAGGGCCAGCACGAACAGCAGGTGGTCGACACCGATCAGGATGTGCTCGATGCCGAGCACGGTGTAGGTGCGTGCCACTTCCGTGGCCCCGGGGCTGGCGCTGAAGACGAACTGCGGGTCGAGCACCAGCACACGGCCCAGCTGCGTCGTGCCGTCGCTGCGTGCCAGCCGTACCAGCACGTCGATGCGTGTAGCTGCCAGGCCGGAGAAACGCACCGCCTGGCCGGCCAGACCGCCCGGGACTTCGATACGCCAGCGCTGCGTGGCGCTGCCCTTGGCGTAGCTGCTGACCACCGGGGTCAGCGCACGCGTTCCTGCCGGGAACTGAGGATGCAGCTTCAGCGTGAAGGACTCGTCCAGCGCCGGCAGCTTCCACAGCACGTCATAGGTGCTCGCATCGACCTGCGTCAGCTGCAGGTACGCGGGGCGAAACTCATCGGCCTGCGCCCAGCGGGCCGCGCCGCACAGCAGCAGCAAAATGAGCAGCGCACGGGCGGCAAGACTCACGGCTGCGACACCGAGGCGGCCAGCGCCGGCTCGATCACGACCTCATACCGTTCGCGCAGCGCGCGATAGCTCTGTTCGCGCGAGCGATCGCGGCGCTCGTTCTCCCAGTCGCGCAGCACCTGCTGGCGCACCTCGTCCAGCGGTGGCAGCACGGCAGGCGTGCGTGCCGAGATGCGCACCAGATGCGTACCCAGGCTCGAGGCCACCGGGCCGCTCCACACGCCCTCGGGTAACTGGTTCAGGCGCTCGGTGAATGCAGCGCCGAAGTCGCGCTTGACCCGGTCCACTGGCAGCAACTCCACGCTGCGCGGCAGCAGCGTGTGCTGGCCCAAAGCCTGTGCGTCCACACCGCGCGCCAGCGCGGCCTGGGCAGCGGCAACAGCCCGTTCGACCGCGGACTCCTTGGCCACGCCGTCGAAGAAGATCTGCTCGAAGCTCAGGCTGGCCGGCCTTGTGAAGCGCGCCGCGTGCCGGGCCAGGTGCGCCGACAACTCAGCGTCGCTGGGTGCGGCAGCGGCCAGTTGTTCCTCGAACATCACGTCGAGCTTTTGGCGCACGCGCCGCTTGATCACCGGGTCGTCGCGGTCCAGCCCGAGCGTCAGGCCTTCGCGGTACATGACTTCGTCGCGCACGTGGGCGTCGACCAGGTTCGCCAGTTCCTGCTCGGTGGCCGCTCGCATCCAGCGCGCCTGGTGCTGCTGCGCCAGCTCGTCCACCATGGCCTGAGTGACGACGATGCGCTCACCCCCGTTGTCCATGGGTGTCACCCTCCCATACAGCCAGAAAAGCAAGCCGCCGATCAGCAGGAAATGCAGGATCGGGTCGTGCCACCAGCGTGCTGCCATGTCCTCAGCCCGGCGTGTACCAGATCGGCGAGGTGTAGGCGCGCTCCTGGATCGCCGCCGGCGCCGCGGCCGGTGGCTTGGTGCCGAAGAACTTGGCGTCGTAGGTGGTCCAGCGTGGCGTCGGAATCTCGATCGCGCGCACGTAGTAGAAGGCGCGCTGCTTCGCATCGAAGGCCGGGTCCTTCCAGTACGCGTGCAGGTACGGCGCGCCGATGGCATTGCTGTAGCTCGCCTCCTTGACATTGACGGTGTTGCCCACCGGCGGCAGCTTGCCGTTGGCGCCGGGCTTGCGGCTGCCCGACCAGGCCACGTCGTAGACCTTCTCGTGCGTCTTGCCAGCCGCGTCGAGCCAGCCCTTGATGACCTGCACACGGTCGAGATTGGCGCCATCGGCGTCGCGCACTGCGCGCACCAGGAAGCCCGGCACCTTGCCCTTCGGCGCCGCCTTCAGGTCGCCGCCCATCGGCACGCCGCGCGCGTAGCCGGCTTCGGCGAAGTCGCTGCGCTCCAGATCCTTCGCAGCGAAGTCGAAGCCGCCGAACACCCGCACCTGCAACCGGGTGCCGGTGGTGGCATAGACCTCCTTGCGCGCCATCGCGTCCCACAGTGCCTCGCGCGTGTTGTCGTGGGCCCAGACGGCGGCCAGGCCCGACGCGCTGGTCATCCAGGCGTAGGACTTGCGCGACTTGTCGTCGGTGAAGCGCCCGGCGATGACCTCGTCGAACCGATCCGGGTGCGCCGAGGGTTCCAGCGGCACCACCTTGCCGAAGAAGTTGTCCTCGGTCGTGGTCGACAGCGAGGTGTGGGCATCGGTCGAGCCGACCATGCCGAACTTGAAGGGGTTCGCGCCCAGCTTCTGTTCGTACTGCAGGCCGCGCTTGTAGGCCTCGCGCGCATACTCGCGCGGCAGCATCGCCGCGGTGTGCGTGCCGGTGCCGAAGCTGCCGCGGTCCCAGCGTTCGAAGTTGGCGAACTCGTCGTTGGGCGACAGCGCCGGCAGCGTTTCGCCGTCGCCCTTCATCTGCGTGACCTCGTACAGCGGTTCCCAGCGCATGCGCCGCTGCGCATAGTCGCCATCGATCGGTTTCTTGGTCGTCAGGGTGATGTCGTCGAACATCAGGCCGAGCGACATGTTGCCGTTGTGCGGAATGGCCAGCAGCCGTGTGCCGGTCTTCTGCTCGGCATCCGCCATCCACTGCCACAGCACCTCGGGGTCGGTGGTGTCGTACTGCGAGATCGGGACGATCTTGTCGGCCTGAGCCTTGCCACCGCGGAAGATGACATTACGGTGCAGGTTGTTGCCGTCAGGCATCGAGGTCCACTCGAAGCCGATGAAGGCCGTGAAGCGGCCCGGCTCGTTGTACTTCTCTGCCGCCGCGGTGACTCGCGCCCAGGCGGATCGGCTCAGCGCATCGTTACCCTTGAACGGGTCGTCCAGCGCGTTCATGCGCGTGATCCATTCGTTGTAGGCATCGGTGCCCTTGCCGGCCTTGACCAGGTCGTGCACCTTCTTGCCCCATGCGGACTTCAGCAGCTCCGGGTCGGAAGCGGCGATCTGTGGTGCCAGGCCCAGGTTCTCGGCGTGGTCGGCCACCACCAGAAAGTCCAGCGGGCGCTGCAGCCGGGCCGGCAGGCCGGTGCTCGTGGTCACCTGTTCGCCGCGCGCGAAGCGATACGCCTCTTCCGGGCCCAGGCTGTTGCCGACCATGCCTGCGTCGGTAGAGTACGAGGTATGCAGGTGCGTGTCGCCAAAGTACACCCGGTTCGGAAAGTTCTTGGCCGGGTACGGCGAATAGGTGATCTTCTTGTCCGATGGACCGGGTGCCTCGTGGGCCCGTGCCGTCGTGCTGGCGGCGAGGCCGGCCAGCCCGATACCCGTGCCTGCGAGGGCCGCCGCCCAGAACCTGTATGCCGGTTTCTTCATGGTCGTTCTGTCGCTCATCCAATGGTCGGACAGTCTTCCATGCCGCCGCCGCTGCGTCCAATGTCCGGCCGACACTGCGGTGATAGCCTAGACGCATGACGATCGAACTGCGCTTGATCCGCTATGCGGTGGCCCTGGGTGCACATGGCAACTACGCGCGCGCGGCTGAGGCACTGAAAATCACCCAGCCCAGCCTGTCGCGAAGCATTGCCTCGCTGGAAGCTGAACTTGGCGTGCCGCTGTTCGACCGCGGCCCCAAGGGCGCCGTACCCACCGCATTCGGCCGCGTGCTGATCGATTGCGGCGATATCGTGATGCAACGCGAGGCGCATCTGCGGCGTGAAATCGACCTGCTTGCAGGGCTGGAGCAGGGCTCGCTGACAGTGGGTGCGGGTCCCTTCATGGCCGAATCCAGCGCCGCCCGTGCCATTGCGCGCTTGAGCACGGCGCACCCGCGACTGCGCATCCGCTGCGTGTCGGCCGATCCGGCCGACGTGCTGCGCGAGGTGCTGGCCGAACGCTTCGACCTGGGAGTCACCGCAGCCACGGGCTTGGACAGGGACGAGCGACTGGTGGTGGAGATGCTGCCGCGCCAGCGCATCT
The DNA here is from genome assembly GCA_963758955.1 of uncultured Pseudomonadota bacterium. Classification (GTDB taxonomy): domain Bacteria; phylum Pseudomonadota; class Gammaproteobacteria; order Burkholderiales; family Burkholderiaceae_C; genus Rubrivivax. The sequence goes on along the minus strand of CAVWXO010000021.1, from coordinate 344,978 downwards.
ACTTCGCCTGCCGGCCCGGACACCCGCTGACGCAGGAGGCTTCGCCGTCCGTGGCCCGCGCGCTGGAGTTTCCGCTGGTGACGATGACGCTGCGCGCGGATCACGCCATGCTGGCCGCCACGCGCGACGGCACGACTGCACCTCAAGGCATGGATGCGGGCCATTTCGTGCCGCAGATCCAGGTGAACTCGATGACCGCGGCACGGCTGATCGCCCGCGAAAGCAATGCGCTGGTGCCGGGCTCGGCCGCGATCCTGGCCGAGGACGTGGCGGCCGGAAGGCTGGTCAGGCTCGACGTCGATGCGCCAGCCATGCGCACCGACCCGGGCGTGTTCCATCTGCGTGGACGCAGCCTGGCGCCAGCGGCGCGCGCATTCATCGATACCTGGCGCGGCGTCGAGGCAGAGGCTGCCGCCGCAGATGCGCCGCCTCAAGCCGGCAGAGCACTGTCGTGACCACCAACCGCGCCTTCGCCGAATGGGGTCAGGTCTTCCCCAATGCCGCCTGCGTGGTCTCGCTGGTCGACCGGTTGATGCATCGCGCCGAGGTGGTGCGCATCGACGGCGCTTCATACCGCGCCAAGGAGGCCGACGAGCGCAATGCGCAGCGCAAGGCTGAGCGGGCCACCAAGGCGTCGGGCTCGCGCTCGCGCAAGGCCGCTCGATGAGCGCGCACCCGCCGTCGCCGCCACCGGCGGCGTCACTCATACCGCGGCACTGGACACCTGAGCAAGCCCTGGCGGTCTTCGAGTGCCTGCAGCTACTACGCCAGGCGCTGTGGGCCGCCTACGGAGCGCAGGTGCAGCAGGCCTGGCGCGAGCAACTCGTGCCTGACGGTCAACCGCCGCAGTTCGATCCCGACGAGCCGTTCTGAGCTGCCTTCACTCGCGACCCCCTTCAACAAGCAGATGGCCCCTCACGGGGCCATCTGCACTTCATCTCACCGCGTTGGCCATCAAGAAACCGCCACCTCGCCAGCGAATAGAAGCGGATCTTCACCGGCGCCAACATTCAGCTTGCCACCCATCTTTTCGATCAACGGTCGCACCGCGGCCGCACGGTCCTGCGGATGGCTGACCATCGCGCCGTAAGCGGCTGCACCGTAGGACGCTTGAACCAGGTAACGGGACAGGGTGTGTACTCCGGCAAAGCGCGGAAAATCCGCTTGAACGATGCTACGCCGACGTACACCGATCGCAACAGGCGTAGTCACCGGTTCGGCGCAGTGCCTGGCGCCCGTTTTCCTGGCGGCCGTCGATGGCTTGGGCTTTGTGCTGGGCGTGCTCGTCTATGCGACGGACCGTGAAAGCGCGCACCAGCGAAACCAGGACTCTGACTCAACCCATCGATTCAGCTGTCGGCCGCATCAGAATGTAAGAATATTAAGATCGCCCCGGAGGACGCTGCTTGTCAAACGCAAATGCGATGTCCGATTGGCGCACTAGGCGCATCGGGGTGTCGACCTGCATGCGCGTCAGCTCAAAGGCCTTGTATACGCTGCGCCCCTTGGCCAGTAGGCCGAAAAAGCAATCGGCCCAGGCCGAGGTCTGCTGGCCTGTCACATCCTGCTCGGTGGCGACGATGTTGGCCACGGTTGCTAGCTCGACCGCCGGCAGCAGCGCGCGGCAGGTGGCAAAGACCAGCAGCCGGGTCTGCGCCAAGACCAGCAGCTGCGACAGCTTGTCAGCCGGCACTAACTCGGGATCGGGGTCCAGCGGCTCGTTGGTCTGCGCATTGACCGGCGAGAAGACCATCGCGCCGCTGTGCGGGTGCATTGGGGTCACCACGTAGACGATGTCCCAGCGCTTGTCCACCAGATTTGCCAGCAGCTGCTTGCGGCTGCAGCGCTCGAGCACCGTCACGCGTTTACCGAAGGCGGCCTTCAGCGCCGCCACGTCGAGCCCGAAGCCGTACTCGGGTTGGGAATATTGCTCATTGGCGATGCACAGAAGCTGCGGCTCGTGCACCACGGTCATTGCGGGCCAGGCCTCTTGGTGCGCGGCGACCGCCTGCGCAAAGCGCTGGGCGATGGACTCAAAGTTCACCCTCGGCGTTGCCACGCCCAGTAGAACCGCTACCGCGTCGTAGACCTTCTGCATTCCCTGCGGGTCGGTGAATCCCGCCGCCTGCAACAGGCTCAACGGATTGGGCAGCGTGGCTGGCGTCATGCCCGAGTGGCACAACGGGATCAGCCGCGTGCCGCGCAGCCAGACCGCGCCGGCCTCGAAGTTCACCCATGGTCGGCCGACCGACTCGGGGCTGGCCATCAAGATCACCAGGTCGGCGTCCTTCAGCGCCTGGTCTACCTCGTCGAGCCACTTGGTTCCTGCGCCGATGCTCGCGCGGTCAGATGAGACGAAGACATCAAGCAAGCCCTTGAAATCGGCCAGCAGCCGCTCCTTCAGCGCTTGCGCCAGCGCCGACTCTTTGGAGATGTGGCTGATGAAGACTTGCTTGCGGGCCATGGCGGTGAGCCTCCGAAGAAAGCGGGATCGTGCTCGAATTGTGGCGCGCCGCCACCCCTGAGGTCACCCTCGAAGCCAAGTCTCATGGGATGACCCGCCGCACACTGTGGCGTGGCGAGTAGTTTGCTCGCCATCGGGGTGTGCTGATGCGGCAGGTCCTTGCCTTTCCACAGGGGGTGCGTCGGCCACAAACTCAGGGTTGCCCTTGGCCTTGACAGCTTCGTGCCGACTCGACGCGCAGCGCCGCCCGGACTGCATTGCGGCAGTGCAGCCCGTGGCGGTTTGTGGGGTCGTTCGGGCCCCGCCACCGCGTGGCGTGGGCGCGCCAAATGCGCCTGCTGCGCTGCGGGGCGTTCCGCGCACGAAAAGTCCCGGTCAAGTCGCCGTGGCTATTCGCTGCTCCGTCAGTTGAAGGCCGCCCTGCTGCATCCCGAAGTTGGCGCAGTTGAGTCCATGACGAGCGCATGCTCATTGCCGGGACCTCCGCTGTCCAAGGGTCAGCGGACCAGGATCATCATCTTTGATGACGGCTTACCGGCGCCGAGATCGTATGAATGGCCGGCAAGGCTCGTCGACTCGCGGGGATTTCTGTTTCTGGCGCGGCTGCGACTGCCTGCGTGTGCAGCCTGCGGGCGACACCATTTGTTGAGCACGCTCAATATCGAGTTTTAGGTCATCCCTACGATGCGCGCACCAAGGGTTGCGCGGTGGGCGAGGTGGCCGATGGATGTCGTCGTAACGGGTACTGATTTCCCGAGCAGTTCGTGGCGACGCGCGTTCGCCGACGCGTTGATCCGCCTGCGTCCGGACCTGAACCCTGATACCGCCGATGAGCTTTCAGATTCGGCCTTCCTGTCCTTGGCCGATCTGGCGCCGGACAACGCGGCCACGATCTTCAGCCACGGCGGTCGCCGCGCGGAGCACCGAGCCGGCCCCGCGTGATCTGCCGGTTTGCGCGTGCGCGCCGCGCCCACATGTGCGCTGCGGCTCAGGTCTTGAGGCGCAGCCGGCCCAGGTAGTCGCGCTTGGCCAGCGGCAGGCCGCGCTGGCGCAGCAGGTCGTAGGCGGTGGTGCAGTGGAAGTAGAAATTCGGCACCGAGAACGACATCAGGAAATCTTCGGCCACGAAGGGCAGGCGCCGCTCCCCAAGTTCGAAGACCATGCTGCGGCCTTCCAGCGCGTTGACCTCTTCGCGGCTGCACTGGCCCAGACCCTCGCGGGCCAGCGCCAGCATCGTCTGCAGGCCGCCAAAGTCCAGGTCGGCCGGGTGCGCGGGCGGCTTGAACAGGCCGCTGCGCGCGCCGTTCAACGCGCCCAGCGAGTGGTGCGCGACGGACACGATCTGGAAACTGAAGGGCAGCATGTCCGGCACCAGCCGCAGGGCAACGATTTCGTCCAGCGGCGTGCCCTGCTGCGGGAAGTGGGTCTGTGCCCGCGCCAGGATGGCCTCCAGCGCCGTCAGGCCCTGCTGGAAGCTGGCCACGGTGGCATCGTAGAGCGATAACGGCATGGTCGGGTCTCCCGGGTGAGCACCGATTCTGCCGCCTTCCACCTCGTCCAAGCCAGAGGCAATGCCAACGGTCGGGGTCGGCCCAGCCGAACCAGCGCGTTGGCAGCGGCCGGGGCCACCAGCGGCAGGCCGATCTTGCCCGCGCCCTGCGCATCGAGGCGGCCACCATCCACCAGCTGCACCTGCACGCGCGGCGCCTCGTGCGCCAGGATCGCGCGGTAGCCGGTCCAGCCCGCGGCCAGGCCGGCTGGGAAGCACCGCCCGCCGCGCACATGGATGGGTTTCTGCGTCGCGAAGCCGGCGCCCATCACGGCAGCGCCTTCCATCTGCGCCTTCACCAGGGTCGGGTTGGACGGCCAGGCCGCAGTCCACCGCGGCCCACAACTGGGGCACCTCGAAGCCATGGCCTCGCAGGTGCACCCTTGCGGCCATGGCGACGGCCGAGCCGCGAAAGGGCATGAAGGCCAGCCCCAGCGCCTGGCCGTCGCCTTGCGCCGCGCGGCCCCAGCCGCAGGCCTGGGTCACGGCGTCGAGCATGCGCCGTTCGCGCACTGTTTCCAGGTGCGCCAGGCGGCGATGCGCCCGCGTGCGTCGAGTGCGGCCTCGACGCCCACCACGGCAATGGAACGCAGCGGGCCATGCGCCAGGTCGTCCTCGGGCAGCCACAGCGCCTGCACCGGCGCACCGGTAGCCCGCGCGATGCGCGCCGCGTCGTGGGCGGCGCTGTTGTCCACGCGCCGGCCGAAGGCGCCGCCGACCAGCGTGTGCTGCAACGCGACCAGCGGCGGCGCCGTCTTGTCGGCCCGCGCCACCGCGCGCATGTCCAGGCTGGGCGCCTGCGTGCTGGCCAGCAGCTCGGCGCCCAGGCCGCCGAGCGTGGGCCGCAGCAGCGCGTTCAGCGGCTCCATCGGCAACGCAGTCACGTGGCGCGCGGCAAAGCTCAGCGCCACACGCTGCGGCGCGGCCGCCAGCGCTGCCGCGGCATTGCCGCGCTGGCGTACCACGTGACCGACCGCGGTGGCATCCCCGGCCAGCGCGTGCCACTGCGCCAGCGTGGCTTCGCTGTCGTAGGCCGCGGCGGCGGCGTCTTGCTGCCATTCCAGGACGCCCAGCATGGCGGCCAGGGCGCGCCGGCCCTGCAGCGCGCTCCAGGTGTCCTTGCCGAGCACGGCCACCGCGTCTTCCGGCGCCAACACCGCAAGCACGCCGGGTACGCCGCGTGCGCCTGGCCGCGCAGCAGCAGCGCCACGGGCACAACGGGCGGCCTCAGGTCGATGCCGTAGCGCGCGCGGCCGGTGGTCTTGTCCGCCGCGTCGACCGCGGCGTGTCCACGCCGACCCAGCGCACCTGCGGCGGTGGCAGCAGCGGCGCAGCTTCGGCATCGCGCAGGTCCATGTCGCGCGCCAGCTCGGCATAGGCCAGCGTGCGGCCGTCGCCGGCGCGCACCCGGCCCACGTCGGTGGACAGACCCTCGGCCGCCACGCCCCAGTGCCGCGCCGCGGCCACCACCAGGGCTGCGCGCAGCCGCGTGCCGGCGGCCTGCAGCAGCGGCACGTCGTTCTGCATCGCGCTGGAGTCGGCGGTGACCAAGAAACCTCCAAAGCGCGCGTTGCCGTAGGCTGTGCCGTAGCAAGCGTCGCGCACTTCGACCGTCGCCCAGTCGGCATCGGCCGCTTGTGCCAGGACCCGGGCCAGCGCGGTGCGTAAGCCCTGGCCCATCGCCACGGCCGGTTTGACCAGCTCTCCAGCCGGCCAGCCGGCGTGAAGCGTGCCCAAAGCACCTTCTTTGGGGCCGGCGGGACCAGCGTGTGCCAGGCCACGCCGGTGACCAGTGCCACGCCGGCCGCACTGCCGGCCAGCAGCAGCTGCCGGCGCGTGAAGCGCAGGCGCAGCGCGAACGCTGCAGTGGCGTCGCCTGCCGTCATGGTGGCAGCGCCAGCACTGCGGCCACCGCATCGGCCACACGCTGGCCGCACCAGGCCGGCAACAGCGCCGCGGCATGCATCAGCTGCGCGCTGTGGCACCAGCCGCACGGCGCCACGTTGCGCGGCAACCAGGCCGCGCGCAAGGCCTCGACATCGGCACCGGCCAGACCTTCGATGGTGGTCACGCTGCGGCCGGCCATCTGAGCCACCGGCAGCACGCAGGAGCGCACCGCGTCACCGTCCAGCCACATCGTGCAGGCGCCTTGCAGGCAGCTGTACTTGGTGCCGGCAAGGCCGGTGTGATCGCGCAGCGCCGGCACCAACGGCATGTCCGGGTCGACGAGCAGCGTGACCGGCTGGCCGTTGAGGGTGAAGGCGATCGGCAGCGCAGCAGGCATGCCCCAGCGTAGGCCGGGCGCGGCCGCGTGGCCTTAACCGATGTTCACTCGCGCGCGCAGTCTGCGGCGGATGCGCGAGAGCTGCACGTCGGTCAGGCCCAAGTAGCTGGCCAGGTGGCGCAGCGGTACGCGCGCGGCCACGGCCGGCTGGCGTGCGCAAAAAGTCGAGATAGCGCGCGCGGCCGTTCATCGTCAGCAGGTCATGCTCGCGCTGCAGCTTGTGCGTCACCAGGCGGGCCGGCAGTTCGGTGCGCAGCGGTGCCCATGCGCCGGCCGTACCCAGCGCGGAACGCAAGGCGCTGGTCTCGGCGCGCCACAGCAGGCCGTCCTCACAGCTGCTGATGGCGAAAAGGCTGGGCGCGTCCCACATCGCTTCGGTCAGCGGTCAGACCAGGGCACCGTCGGCATGGATGTTCTTGTGGAACTCGCGGCCGTCGGCCTACACGAAGTGCAGGCGCAGCAGTCCGCGTTCGAGCAGCAGCGCGTGTTGCAAGCACCCGCCTTGGTGCAGCAGCGCCTGGCCCTTGGTCAGCGGTAGCGGCGTAAACAGGGCCGCCGTTGCCGCCAGCGCGGCCCCGCCGGGCGATAGCCCTGCGGGCCAGGCGGCCTGCAGCAACACAGCGGGTGGCCCCATGCCGCGGCCTTCAGCCCTGCTGCAGGTCGAGCGCCTCGCCGCCGAGGTCGACGATCATCTCCACCACCTCGGCCAGCATGGCGTCCAGCGCCGCCTCGTCGGTGCCGCGCATGACCAGCGTGGTGCCGTAGCGCTCGTCGCGGTGGAAGGGATAGCTGCCCAGGTCGATGTGTGGGTGCGCGTCCTGGATCTCGCGCAGGCGCTTCGCCACCTGGCCTTCGGTGAGAAAAGCGGTGACGCTGCGCGAGCGCACCGTGGCACCGCGCCTGAGCTTGCCGTCCAGCGAATCGACCATCTGCTGCATCACGCGCGGGATGCCGGCCATCACGTAGACGTTGCCGATGAAGAAGCCGGGCGGGCCGAGCGGGTTGTGGATCAGGCCGCCGCCGCGCGGGATGCGCGCCATGCGCATGCGCGCTTCCATGATCTCGGGCGGGGCAGGGCGCTTGTGGATCAGCTCGGCGATCTCGGGCGAGACCACCAGCTCCACGCCGAAGGCGGCGGCGATGCATTCCGCCGTGATGTCGTCGTGCGTCGGGCCGATGCCGCCAGTGGTGAACACATAGTCGTGGCGCACGCGCAGCGCGTTCACCGCCTCGACGATGTCGCGCTGCACGTCGGGCACGACACGCGCCTCGCGGATCTGGATGCCGTAGCCGTTGAGCTTCTTCGCCAGGTAGGCCAGGTTGGTGTCCTGCGTGCGCCCGGACAGGATCTCGTTGCCGATGATCAGCACGGCGGCGGTCACGAGCACAGTGGGGGAGGCTTCGGCGGTCATGGGCTTTCCTCAGTTGCCTTTGCTCTCGGCGCGCTCGCGGCAGGTCTGGCGGGCCAGTTGCTCACTGTCGTCGCGGTCGGCATCGCTGTAGTAGGGCGCGTTCTTGTTCACGATGTCGTTCACGCACTTCATCATCTGCCACTGGCCGCATCCGGCCAGCAGCAGCGCGACGGGCAGCGCGAAGGCCAGGCGCGCGCTTCGATGGGACAGGTGTGGGGTCATGGCAGCCTCCGAACCAGGCCGTGGCACGGCAAGGACTTCGTCCGCACTGTAGCGGAGGCCTCGGGCTTGCGAGAATGCAGCGCCGTCTGGCCACGGACACCAAGGAGATCCAGCCCATGCCCCTGCACCGCCCGACCCCGCTGGTCGAATCCGATGGCTTCGGCACGCCGGCGCAGCGGGTGTGGCTGAAGCTGGAATGCCTGCAGCCCAGCGGCTCGTTCAAGGCGCGCGGCATCGGCCATGCGGCCGAGACCCATGCCGCGCGCGGCGCGCGGCGGCTGTTGTCGTCGTCGGGCGGCAATGCCGGCATCGCCGTGGCCTACAGCGGACGGCAGCTGGGCCTGCCGGTGCGGGTGGTGGTGCCCGAGACCACCAGCGAGCGCGCCAGGGCGCTGATGCGGCGGCTGGGCGCCGAGGTCAGCGTGCACGGCCGCAGCTGGCAGGAGGCCAACGACCACCTGGCCACGCTGCGCGGGCCCGGTGATGCCTTCATCCACCCCTTCGACGACCCGCTGGTCTGGCAGGGCCACGCCACGATGATCGTCGAGGCCGCCACGCAGGGGCCGCGGCCCGGCGCGGTGGTGCTGTCGGTGGGCGGCGGCGGGCTGATGTGCGGCGTGCTGCAGGGCATGCATGCGGCGGGCTGGCACGACGTGCCCCTGGTGGCGGTGGAAACGCGCGGCGCCGAATCGCTGCACGCCGCGGTGGCCGCCGGCCGGCCGGTGACGCTGCCGGCCATCACCAGCCTGGCCACCACGCTGGGCGCGCGCCAGGTATGCGACGCGGCCTTCGAGTGGACGCGCCGCCACGAGGTGCATTCGCTGACCGTCAGCGACGACGACGCGGTGCGCGCCTGCCTGGCCGTGGCCGACGAGCACCGGCTGATCGTCGAGCCGGCCTGCGGCGCCGCCATTGCCGCCACGCTGCAGCGCCAGGCGGCGCCACTGCGCACCGCGACCGACGTGTTGGTGATCCTGTGCGGCGGCCTGAGCACCACCTACGAAGACCTGCTGGCGATGGCCGGCCCGCGGCCGAATTGAGGCAAAAACAACTGGAGACCCGAACATGAAGCTCAACGATCGAGTGGCCATCATCACCGGCGCCGGCAGCGGCATCGGCGCGGCCTGCGCGCGGGCCTTTGCGCAGCGCGGCGCCAGGGTGGTGGTGGTGGACCGCAACGCGGCCGGTGCGCAGCAGGTGGCGCAGGACATCGGCGGCCTGGCCATCGCCTGCGACATCGGCAGCGAAGAGCAGGTCAACGCCCTGGTGGAGCGCACGCAGCGCGAGCTGGGCCCGGTGGACATCTTCTTCAGCAACGCCGGCATCGCCACCGGCAGCGACCCGCTGAGCACGCCGCTGGACGTGTGGGCCGAGCAATGGCAGGTCAACCTGATGAGCCATGTGTATGCGGTGCGCGCGGTGCTGCCCGGCATGCTGCAGCGCGGGGAAGGCTACCTGCTGCACACCGCGTCGATGGCCGGCATATTGACCAGCGCCGGCAACCTGCCTTATGCGGTGACCAAGCACGCGGTGGTGGGCCTGGCCGAATGGCTGTCGGTGACGTACCACGACCAGGGCATCCGCGTGGGGCTGCTGGCACCGCTGGGCGTGCGCACGCCGATGCTCGGGCCCACCGATTCGGCCTTTGCGCGCAACTTCGCCGGGCCGATCAAGGAGCCCGAAGAGGTGGCGCAGATGGTGCTGGAGGCCATCGACCAGGAGCGCTTCCTGATCCTGACCGACCCGCTGGCGCAGAAGTGGATGAACCACAAGACCGCCGACCTGGAGCGCTGGCTGCAGGGGATGCGGAAGCTGCTGAAGACGATGGATGAGAGCTAAGTACGAGCGTCCGGCGCGGCTACGGGCGGCCGCTGTGCAGCGAAAGGAGCCGGTGGCGAGTGCCCGGTTTCTGGCAGCCCAGTTGCACGAACTGCGTAACCGTTCAGCCGCTGTTCGTGAAGGCCGGCAACCGACCAACCCATTGCGGAAGCAGAAGTTGCCAATATGATCTGACCGCCAAGTGGTGGAAAGTGCTACAGGCGACTTGCCGTCACGGTTCAAGGCGCAATGACAGCAGTATTCTGCTGGCCGGCACAAATGCATGAGTGGCAGTCATGGAAGCAAAAGATGCCATCCCCGCCGCACTACTCACGGCATTTCTCAAATGCCCGACGAAAGCTCGTCTTTTGGCGCTTGGCGATATCCCGCAAGAGCCCTACTTTTCGGGTGTCGAGGCGGGAATCTCGTCAATGTACAAATCGCGGGCTTGGAGGCTGCTGCATGGCAGAGGAGAGCGGGCGGAACCGGCGACATTCGGACAGATAGCACATGGCGGCGACGATGGAACTTCGGCGCGTTGGTTCGACTGCGATAAGGCCGTCTACGGTCTCACCCGAGCTGAGGGTAAATCGTCAGAGCGCCATGCGCGGAACTCTGCTTCAGGCCACCGTGTCATTCCGGTCCTCTTTTCGCCTTGGGAGAAGCCGCAGCTTGCAGACAGCATGCTTGTTTGCTTCGGGGCGCTCTCCCTGTCGCAGGCGACTCGGACGCGGGTGGAAACCGGCATGGTGGTCTATGGCGACAATCTTCGGCGCAGAACCGTCCGGATTTCGGATCACGCCGCGCGGCTCACCGGCGTCTTGCGCGAGATAGGCTCGCTGCTCCCTGGCGGCCGGGATCCGCCGCTGGTCCTGAACGCGCATTGCTCCGTGTGCGACTTCTGGTCGAAGTGCCAAGGCGTTGCCATCGAACGAGATAACTTGAGCCTCCTCTCTGGGATGACTTCCAAGGATCGGAGCAAGGCTCTCGGTAAAGGCATCCTGACGATCTCTCAGCTTTCCTATGGCTATCGTCCAAGGCGGCGAACGCGCACTAAGCCAGACGCCGAACGAGCCGCCCGATCAACTGTCGCCGCGCACGTCCGTCCTCCCGTAAGGCATGACAACAATCTCAAGGCGCTGGCGATCAAGAAGGGGCGTATCCACGTTGTCGGAGCGCCCGTCATCAAATTGGAGGGGGTGCCGACCTTCATCGACGTCGAGGGGATGCCGGACAGGGACTCCTATTACCTTGTCGGACTGCGCTTCGAATCCGACGGAGTGTTGGCCGAGCGCGCGTTCTGGGCCGATGGGCCGGAGGACGAGCGCGTGATGTGGGGGCTCTGCCTGCAGACGCTCAAATCGATCGGAACCGCGCAGCTCGTCCATTACGGCGCCTACGAGACACGCTTTCTCCGGACCATGAAAAAGCGGTACGTCACCGAGCCCGACGAAGGGGAGTTCGTGGATCGGCTAATCGGCTCGTCCGTCAATCTCGTCGCGTGTATCTACGGGAGAGTCTATTTCCCGACATATTCGAACAGCCTCAAGGAGGTCGCCCGGTACCTTGGGTACACCTGGGCTTGGGCGCACGCATCCGGAGCCTCGTCTGTACTGATGCGCAGGACGTGGGAGCTCTCTGCAGCTGGCGACGTCAAGACTTTGCTTCTGGCCTACAACATGGACGACTGCCGGGCCGCCGCAGTGGTGGCGGACGCGCTGACGCACATCTGCGCGGGAGGCCCATCTGCGCCCGATTCGGTCAACGTCGGATCGCTCGAAGTTGGATTCCAGCGCACGTTTGGTAAGTTCGACTCGGCACTGCCAGATTTCGCCAAGATCAACCGCGCAGCCTACTGGGACTAACAGCGGTCGAAGGTTTTCGTGCGGACGGACAAGTGCGTGCGGCGGACAGTCCGGAAATCTGAACGCCGCCGGAATCTTCCAGGAATCGAAAAGGACATCACGATCGACGATGCACCGGCAAAGTGCCCGAGATGCTCCGCAACCAAACTTTGGCGGTATCCCCCGAGGAGATCGAACGTCGTCTGCGACCTTAAGTTCTCGCACAAGGGGGTCAAACGCTGGGCGGTCAGATACCGCTATGGCCAATACAAGTGCAGCGAATGCCACGCCGAATTGACTCTCTATCAGAGGGCATCGCTATACGGCCCGAGCCTGCGCGCCTTCTTGGTCCACCTCGTGATCGAGCTGCTACTTTCAAATCGAAGGGCGGCCGAGCATGCATCCCTGTTGTTCGATTTGCATCTGACCAAGAGCGCAGTGGGCACGATCAAATCAGAGATGGCCGAGAAGTACGCGCCGACCTATCAGTCGATCCTGAAACAAATCGCTGGAGGAAACCTGATCCATGCTGATGAGACCAAGGGAGTGGTCTTGGGCGGAGGCCATTACGTGTGGGTGTTCGCGAACATGACGGCTGTCGCATACGTCTATGCGGAGTCGAGGGAGTCGGCCATCCTAGACGACCTGTTGAAGGGGTTCAAAGGGGTGCTTGTCTCCGACTTCTACGCGGCATACGACTCGGTGCCATGCCCTCAGCAGAAATGCCTCATCCACCTGATGCGCGACATCAACGAGGACCTTAACAAGAATCCGTTCGATGAGGAGCTCAAGGCCATCGCTGGGCGTTTCGGCGCGCTGCTGCGCGAAATCGTCGAGACGGTCGACCGGTACGGATTAAAGGCTCGACACTTGGGTAGGCACCGTAGATCGGCGGAAGGATTCATCGAGCAAGTCGCCGGAATGAACTGCTCGACCGAGGTCGGACGGGCTCTCCAGAAACGCATCGAGAAGAACAGGGACAAACTATTCACGTTCCTGTCGTACGACGGAGTGCCATGGAACAATAACAATGCCGAGCATGCCGTTCGAGCCTTCGCACGCCTACGGAATGTCATCAACACGAGTTCGCCAAAAGGGACGCGAGATTACGCGACGCTGCTGAGCATCCAGCAGACCCTGCGCTATCGGGGGCAGGGATTCTTGGACTTCATGAGATCGGGTGAGATGGAAATACCGGGGTAGGTCTCAATACCGGAAGGCGCTATCCGCGCACCTGCTAGTAGCCATTTCCGTTGGATCCACCCTTGTGCGCTCATAGAACGACTGCCAAGTACCGGGTTCAGAACAACACCGCGCAGCGGCTAGCATGAGTTCTCATCCCCGCTTGGTTAGTTGGAACTCGCTGCGCCCTTCGTGGAGCCAAACACCTTGACACGCCCCGCATCGGTCACGTCTCTCACGGACTATTGCACTGAGCGCTCATGGCCGCGTGGGGGCGCCCCGCATCGATTTCATTGCCACATTGCCGACCGCCAGGCCGTACCTTCAACGACTGCTATCGAGCACGCAGATCGAAAAATCGTATGACCGGGTTCAGTCTGCTGCTGCCCTTCGAAGGGGTGAGATCGACCTGCAGCAATGCCAGCGACAGCCGCCGTTCGGCGTCGTCCTGATCTTCCATGCTTGCTACCATGGCTGCGTGTAAGGATTCCTGCCAGAGCCGAGCGCTGCGCCACCAACCGGTTGTGGGTGCACGACCTGCGGCACTATCCGGATAGGGGCGCGTGTCGCCCGACATTTAAGACTGTTCAACCTCGATGTCCTACGTCACCTTCATCAGCCATAGCAGTGCTGACACCTGGGTAGCGAAGCAGGTAGCGAAGGAGTGCCGGCTTCGTGGCGCCCAAACCTTCCTGGACGAGGAGAAGATTGCGGTCGGCGCGAAGTTTGAAGTCGAGATTCTTGCCGCCCTTCGCCAAGCAAACGAGCTCGTTGTGCTGATGACGCCTTGGGCGATGAAGCGAAGGTACGTATGGATGGAGGTTGGTGCTGCATGGGCGCGCGACATACCAATCGTCGTCGTACTGCATGGTCTATCTGCTGCAAAGCTCCTCGCTGAGCCCGACCTACCGGTGGCCATCCGAGAACGCAACATTGTCTTGCTGAATGACGTTGAGCGGTATTTCTCTGAACTGGGTCAGCGTGCCGCACAAGGAGAGTCGGCATGAAGGTCTGCTTCACCTATGCAGCGCTTGAGCACGAAGTCGCCGCACGGGTTGCGCAACCGCTTGTTGATCTAGGCTGGAGCATTCAGCTTCGCGGCCACGGCGAGGGTGCCCCCGCGCTTGAAGACCTTCGTGCTGCTTTGGAGGGCTGCGATGGTCTACTCGCCCTGGTCTTTGACGGCGAGGACGCCATTCCTCAAGTCAACTTTGAGGTTGGGGTTGCCGTCGAGAGGGGTTTGGAGGTCCTGGTCTTCCGGCTCCTGCGCGCTGCGCCGGGAGATCTGGCCTTGTCGAAGGATCTGGCTCCTCGACTGGTTGCACTGGACGTACTCGCCGATCCAACCCGAAATTCAAGTTCCACCCTAAGCACTGCCCTGCAAAGCGTAGTGGCAGCATTCGCCAACGCAGCTCCCTCGAGCAGATAGACTATCCGCGTGCGCTCTGGTCGCGAGGGTAATCAAGCCCCTCGGTCGAGGAGGCCCGCAACGGCACGCCCCTCACCTTGAACGTTGAGCGGCCGCAATCTGGAAAGCTGAGTGGCCGCTGACAGTCTGAAGTGACTGTTCGAGTGATGTCGGTTTCGCAATGGCCGCAGCCAGCCGCGAGATCGGCTGTCTGTGTCACCCCAACTCGAAGGTCGTCACACCGTACAGCCGCTCCAGCGCCAGTCGCGGCGCCGCGGCGGTGTACATCCGCGCCGTCTGGAACACAGGCGCCAAGCCATGCGCCGCCACCAGCGCCACCGCCGTCGGGTTCACCGCAGGGATGTCGAGTTGCACGCGCGCCCCGGCGGGCAGCGTGGCCACCAGCGCGCGCAGCAGGCGGTCGGCCAACTCTGCATCGTCGGCACACAGCGGGCCGATCTTGAAGGCCGCGTGGCACGGCCGTGCCACGCCGTAGCCGGCCAGCACGCCGCCGCGCTGGATGCCCACGCGACGCTGCCGCGCTGCGCAATCCAGTGGCGCAGAAAGACGTCGCGCGGGTCGGGGAAGAAGGCGGTGTCGTAGCGCAGCAGTTCATCGAAGGGCACTTGCGCCAGCGGTCGCACGTCCGTGTCGCGGCGGGCGGCGCGCCGTGGCACGCCTTCGTGGCGCACGTTGTGGTAAGTCAGCTGGAAGCCGCTGCGGCGGTAGTTGTCCTGCTGCGCCACCACGCCGTCCAGGCCGATGAGCCGACCCTGCAGCCGGGCCATGGCCGCTTGCCACAGCGCCAGCCCGTGGCCCTGGCCGCGCCAGGCCGGGCGCACGATGTAGAAGCCGATGAAGCCGAAGCCGGCGCCGTACTTCACGGCCGACACCATGCCGATCGGCTCGCCGTCGACCCGTCCGATCAGGAAGCCGCCGGGGTCGGTGGCATGGAAGCTGTCCGCATCGTGCAGGCCAGGGTTCCAGCCTTCGTCGGCGGCCCAGCCGATGCCGATCTCCAGCTCGGCGCGGGACATGGGGTGGATGCTCAGGCGGCTCATGCTCCGGCTGTGCGCTTCATTGGCTTGATCCTAGACTCACAATGCTGCAGCTTTCAACGAGGGGAGTCCCGCCGATGAGCGCAAGACCGATCGTGCTGGTGCATGGCGCCTGGGGTGGTGCATGGATCTGGCGCCGCGTGCTGGCGCCGCTGCGTGCGGCAGGACATGAGGTGCACGCGCTCACGCTCACCGGCGACGGTGACCGCGCGCACCTGCGCCATTCGGGCATCAAGCTGGCGCAGCATGTGCAGGACGTGGTGGCCGCAGTGCAGGCCGAGGAACTGCACGACGTGCTGCTGGTGGGCCACAGCTATGGCGGCATGGTGGTCACCGGCGCGGCCGACCGGCTGCTGCAGGACGACCGGCATGCGGTCGGCGGCCTGGTGTATGTCGATGCCATGGTGCCGCTGCCCGGCGAAGGCTGGGGCGAGCAGCACAGCGCCGAGGTGGTGGCCGCGCGCACTGCGGCCGCCCTGGCCCACGGCCATGCGCTGCCGCCGCCCGACCCGGCCGACTTCGGCATCCATGGGGCCGATCGCGACTGGCTGCTGCGCCGCCAGGTGCCGCACCCCTTCGGCCCCTATCGCGACCCGCTGCAGTTCGACGGCGTGCGCTGGGCCGCGCTGCCGCGCACCTTCATCGACTGCACCCAGCCGGCCTACCCGACCATTGCCGCGATGCGCCAGCGCGTGCGCCAGCTGCCCGGCTTCAAGGTGGTGGAGCTGGCCACCGGGCACTGCCCGATGGTGACCGAGCCCGAGGCACTGGTGCGGCTGCTGCTGCTTGCCGCGGCTTGAGCTGGGCGGACAGCGCCGCACTCGACGTCGTCGCGATGTATTGCTATCATGCAATACATGAAGGCCTTGCCACTCGCGCGCTCGAAGGAAGTCCGCGATGACGGGACCATCATCGAAGTCGTGATCTGGGAACTTCCTGAGCCGCTGCCGCCGTGTGAACATCGCTTCAAGTACCGCTTGTTCTACGGCCGGCCTCATGACGAGCGTGTGCGCTACGACAACGAACGCGGCAAGGGAGACCATCGTCATGTCGCAGGGGTCGAGACGCCGTACGAATTCGTGTCGCTTGATCGGTTGCTCGACGACTTCGAGCGTGACATCCAAGCTTGGAGCGCAGCATGAAGGCAGTGATTGAAGTCGCGAAGCCAGGTTCTGCCGTCCGCACGGCGCGCAGTCAAATTGCTGCGGCTCGAAAGGGCAGGACACCTGACTATCACCTCAGCTTCGAGTCGGCACGCTCTTTGTTCACGGAGCTGACGCCGGCCCGCGTCGACTTGCTGGATACGCTTCGAAAGGTGGGCCCGTGCAGCGTCTACGCGCTGGCCAAGGCGGCGGAACGAAACTACTCGAACGTCCACACCGACGTTGCTCGTCTCGAGGAGCTCGGGCTTGTCCACCGAACGGACCAAGATGCCATCTTCGTGCCCTACGAATCGGTAGAGATCCTGCTTCCGCTCGCCCAGGTTGCCTGAGCGCTGCGCAGGCGCCGGTGCCGTCCACGCCGCTGGCCCCGATGGTGGGCAACCGCCGCGCCCTGGTGGCGGTGCTGATGGCGGTGTCGCTGGCCACGCTCGATTCGTCGATCACCAACACCGCGCTGCCCAACATCGCCGCCGCGCTTCAGGCGCGGCCGGCGGCGTCGATCTGGGTCGTCATCGCCTACCAGCTGGCGGTGGTGGCGGCGCTGCTGCCCTTTGCGGCGCTGGCCGACCGGCTGGGCACGCGCCGCGTCCACCTGGGCGGCATGGCCTTCTTCGTGGTGGCGTCGCTGGCCAGCGCGCTGGCCTGGAGCCTGCCCTCGCTGGTGGCCGCGCGGGCGCTGCAGGGCCTGGGCGCGGCGGCGATGATGAGCGTGAACATCGCGCTGGTGCGCCAGATCTACCCGCCGCAGCAGCTGGGCCGCGGCGTGGGCCTGAACGCGCTGGTCGTGGGCGTGTCCTTCGCCATCGGGCCCACGGTGGCGTCCACGCTGCTGGCCTGGCTGCCGTGGCCCTGGCTGTATGCGCTGAACCTGCCGCTGGGGCTGCTGGCCTTTGCCGTGGGCTATGTGTCGCTGCCGCGCACGGCGCCGCGCGGCCAGCCTTTCGATGCCCAGGCCGCGCTGCTGACCGCGCTGACGTTCGGCGCCATGCTCGCCTGCCTGGCCACCGCCGCGCAACGCAGCGCGCCGCTGCTGGTGCTGGCGCTGGCACTCACGGCGCTGGCCTGCGGCAGCTTGCTGCTGCGCCGGCAGGCCGGCCAGGCGGCGCCAATGCTGCCGGTGGACCTGCTGCGCCGGCCGCTGTTTGCGCTGTCGGTGGCCACCTCAATGTCCTCCTTCGCGGCGCAGGGCCTGGCCTTCGTGTCGCTGCCCTTCTTCATCGAGACGGTTCTGCTGCGCCCGACGGTGCAGACCGGCTTCCTGATCGCGCCCTGGGCCATCGTGGTGGCCGCGGCGGCGCCGCTGGCCGGGCGGCTGTCCGAGCGCTACCCGCCGGGCCTGATGGGCGGCATCGGCCTGCTGCTGCTCGGCGGCGGGCTGGCCTCGCTGGCGCTGCTGACGCCCGAGGCCTCCACCACGGCCATCGTGCTGCGCATGGCGCTGTGCGGCCTGGGTTTCGGGCTGTTCCAGTCGCCCAACCTCAACGCGCTGATGTCCTCGGCGCCGCCCGAGCGCAGCAGCGGCGCCAGCGCTATGGTGGCGATGGCGCGGCTGAACGGCCAGGCCATCGGCGCGGCGCTGGTGGCGCTGTGTTTCGGCCTGGCTGGCGCGCGCGGGCCGGTCTGGGCGCTGGGGCTGGGCGCCGTGCTGGCGGCGGTGGCGGCAATGGCCAGCCTGGCTCGCCTGAGGGTGGCCGCCGCGGCCTGAGCGGCCCTCGGCAGGGTCCGCTAGAGTCGCCGCTTCCCCCATCGCCGGAGTGGCCTGAATGACCGATTCGACAGCCTATGTCCCACCCGAAGTCTGGACATGGAACAAGCCCAATGGCGGCCAATTCGCCAGCATCAACCGGCCGATCGCCGGACCCACCCACGAGCAGGAGCTGCCGGTGGGCAGGCACCCGCTGCAGCTGTATTCGCTGGCCACGCCCAACGGCGTCAAGGTCACGGTGATGCTGGAGGAACTGCTGGCGCTGGGCCACAGCGGCGCTGAATACGACGCCTGGCTGATCCGCATCAACAAGGGCGAGCAGTTCGGCAGCGGCTTCGTCGCGGCCAACCCCAACTCCAAGATCCCGGCGCTGGTGGACCGCAGCGGGCCCATGCCGATCCGCGTGTTCGAATCCGGTGCGATCCTGATGTACCTGGCGGAGAAGTTCGGCGCCTTCGTTCCCACCGAGCCCGAGGCGCGCGCCGCCTGCCTGTCGTGGCTGTTCTGGCAGATGGGCAGTGCGCCTTACCTGGGCGGTGGTTTCGGGCACTTCTATGCCTATGCGCCGGTGAAGATCGAATACGCGATCGACCGCTTTGCGATGGAGGTCAAGCGCCAGCTCGATGTGCTCGACCGGCACCTGGCCGACAGCGAGTATCTGGCCGGTACTGAGTACACCATTGCCGACATGGCGGTGTGGCCGTGGTACGGCGCGCTGGCCAAGGGGCTGGTGTACGAGGCCGGCAAGTTCCTCAGCGTGCAGGACTACAAGCACGTGCAGCGCTGGACCGACCAGATTGCCGAGCGCCCGGCCGTCAAGCGCGGCCGCATGGTCAACCGCACCTCGGGCGCGCCGGCCAGCCAGCTGCACGAGCGCCACGACGCCAGCGACTTCGACACCCAGACGCAGGACAAGATCGCGGCCGCCTGACACGGCCCGCACAACAACACACGGAGACACACGTGAACAACGCCCTGTACGACGGTTGCTCCGTCGGCGACCTGGTGGTCACGGCCATCGCCCGCGGCGGCGAGCGCACGGCCTTCATCGGCGACCACGTCCAGTACAGCTACCGCGAACTCGGCGCGCGCATCAGCCAGGTGGTGCAGGCACTCAAGGTGCGCGGCCTGCAGCGCGGCGACGCGGTGGCCACGCTGTCGGGCAACCGGCCCGAGGCCTTCCTGATCACGGCCGCGGCCTACCTGATGGGCCTGCGCCTGACCTGGATGAACCCCACCTCGTCGGAGGACGACCACGCCTACATCCTGGAGGACTCCGGCGTGGCCACGCTTTTCGTCGACCCGAAGATGTTCGGCGAGCGCGCACGCACGCTGGCGCAGCGCGTGCCGGGCCTGCGGCGGCTGATGTGCTTCGGCCCGAACGAGGGCGTGGGCGAGGACCTGCTTGCCGCCAGCGATGCCTTCACGCCGGCACGGCTGGTGGCCGAGGCCGCGGCCGACGACGTGTGCGTGCTGGTCTACACCGGCGGCACCACGGGCCGGCCCAAGGGCGTGGCGCACACCCACCGCGTACATGTCACGATGATCCTGACCGAGATGGCCGACTGGGACTGGCCGCGCGAGGTGCGCTTCCTGGCGCTGACGCCGATCACCCACGCCTCGGGCGCGATGATCATGCCGGTGCTGCTGAAGAGCGGCACCTATGCCATGACGCAGGGCTTCACGCCGGAGAAGTTCGTGCACCTGGTGCAGGAGCACCGCATTACCGCCACCTTCCTGGTGCCGACGATGATCTACGTGCTGCTCGACAGCCCGGCGCGCCAGGGTGCCGACCTGTCCAGCCTGCAATTGGTGATCTACGGCGCCAGCCCGATGTCGCCGGCGCGGCTGATCGAAGGCATGAAGGTCTTCGGCCCGGTGTTCATGCAGCTGTACGCGCAGTCCGAGGCGCCGAACACGGTGACCGTGCTGCACCAGCACGAGCATGACCCCGAGCACCACCCGGAGCGCCTGGCCTCCTGCGGCACGCCCTGTGCCGGCGTGCTGGTGCGCCTGCTCGACGATGATGGGCAGGAGGTGGCCGATGGCCAGGTCGGCGAGATCTGCGTGCGCGGCCCGCTGGTGATGAAGGGCTATTGGAACAAGCCCGACGAGACCGCGGTGGCGCTGCGCCACGGCTGGCTCTACACCGGCGACATGGCGCGGCGCGATGCCGACGGCTACCTGTACATCGTCGACCGCAGCAAGGACATGATCATCAGCGGCGGCTTCAACGTCTACCCGCGCGAGGTCGAGGACGTGCTGTCCCAGCACCTGGCCGTGGCCGCGGCGGCGGTGGTGGGCATCCCCGACGCCAAGTGGGGCGAGGCCGTGCATGCGCAGGTGGTGCTGCGCTCGGGCGCGTCGGTGGCGGCCGAGGAGCTGATGGCGCTGGTGCGCGAGCGCAAGGGCGCGGTGCAGGCGCCCAAGTCGATCGAATTCGTCGCCGCGCTGCCGGTCACCGGCCTGGGCAAGCTGGACAAGAAGGCCATTCGCGCGAAGTTCTGGCAGGGGCAGCAGCGCGCGGTGCACTGACGCGCCGCCTCAGTCGTTGTAGCGCTGCAGCACATACTGGCCTGGCGCATCGCCGAGCGCAACGCCGGCCTCGATGCGGCGTGCCGGCACGAGTGCAGGGCTGCCATGGCGCAGCAGCCAGGCATGCCAGGCCGGCCACCAGGAACCTTCGTGCCGCCGTGCCTGGGCTTGCCAGGCATCGGCGTCGCGCACCGGGTCGCCCGGGCGCCGGGTCAGTTGCGCAAAGTGGCGTTGCGAGTGTCCCGGCTCGCTGACGA
Source organism: uncultured Pseudomonadota bacterium (assembly GCA_963758955.1). GTDB lineage: Bacteria > Pseudomonadota > Gammaproteobacteria > Burkholderiales > Burkholderiaceae_C > Rubrivivax. Next base: position 324,077 of record CAVWXO010000021.1, on the reverse strand, counting down.
TGCCGGCGTTGTGGCCGCCGTTGGTCAGCACGAAGGTCAAGGCGCCCTGCGTGAGCCGGTGCAGCTTGTAGACCGAACGCCAGGGCGAGACGTGGTCCTTCTCGGTGCCCACGGCGAAGATCGGCTGGCGGATGTCGGCCAGCGACACCGGCCGGCCTTCCACCGGATACAGGCCTTCGGCCAGCTCGTTGCGCAGGTAGCAGCGGCGCAGGTATTCACTGTGCATCGCGGCCGGCATGCGCGTGACGTCGGCGTTCCAGGCCATCAGGTCGTTGGGGCGCAACCGTTCGCCGAGCAGCCGCTCGCGCGTCAACGCCGACCACACCAGCTCGCGCGAGTGCAGGAACTGGAAGCTGCCGGCCATCTGCCGCCCGGTGAGAAACCCGCGTTCGGCCATCTGGTCCTCCAGCATGGCAACCTGGGACTCGTCGATCAGCACTCCCATCTCGCCGGGCTCTGAGAAGTCGGTCTCCGCGGCCAGCAGCGACAGGCTGGCCAACGGCGCCAGCAACTCGGCGCGCTCGATGCGCTGCGGCCGCGCCAGCGCCGCCGCGCCGATGGCCAGCAAGGTGCCGCCCAGGCAGTAGCCGCAGGCATGCACGCGCGTGTGCGGCAGCAGCCGGGCGATCGCGGCGAGCGGGTCGAACACGCCGAGCTGCAGGTAGTCGTCCATGGCCAGCAGCGCATCGCCTTCGTCGGGGTTGCGCCAGGAAACGATGAACACCGTGTGGCCCTGTTCGACCAGCCAGCGCACCATCGAGTTGTGCGGCGACAGGTCGAGCACGTAGTACTTCATGATCCAGGACGGGACGATGAACACCGGCTCGGCCTGCACCTTGGTCGTCCGCGCCGTGTACTGGATCAACTCGACCAGCGCGTTGCGGTGGACCACCTTGCCGGGCGTGACGGCGACGTCGATACCGGGCTGGTAGCGATGTTCCGGCGGCTGCAGCGGTGGCAGCCCCTGGTGTAGCCGCCACTCGTCCAGGGCGATGGCCGCGCCGTCGACGAAGTTGCCGCCCCAGCGCTCGGCCGTGCGCTCGCGCACCTCGGGGTTGGCGAAGGCGAAGTTGGCCGGCGACAGCGTGTCCAGCCATTGGCGCGCGAACACGCGCGCCAACTCCTGGTGGTGGGGCGTCATGCCGCGCAGCGCGGTGGCGTCCTGCCACCAGGCCTCGGCGGCGCGGTAGGCCTGCACCCACGACGCATAGGGCCATTGCTGCCAGCCGGGGTGGCTGAAGCGCAGGTCCTCTCTGGCCGCTGCCGTCTGGTCCTCGACACTGGCCGACAGTTCGAGCAGCGCGCGCTGCGCGTCCGCGGCCAGGCGCATCGCCTGTGCCGGCTGCGTGGCCAGGTGCAGTGCCCAGTCGGCATAGGCCAGCAGCAGAGAGATCGGCGACAGCCCGCCGCTCAGAGGTGCCGCTGCGGCGTGCAGCCTGCCGTCCAGTGCTGCGGCCAGCTCGCGCCGGCGCGAGTCGGAATCGGTGTCGGGGTGGGACGAATCAGCGGCGTGCGGCATGCTGCACCACGGGTGAATTGCAGTGCTTGAAGTATCGGCCGATGCACGTCCGGCGGGGTGACGCAGAACAAGGAAGGGGCTGTCGCTACCATCGCTGCCAAGGCAACGAGGAGGCGGCCATGGATCTGGGATTGCACGGCAAGCGGGCGCTGGTCACCGGCAGCACCGGCGGCATCGGCTATGCCATTGCCGAAGGCCTGGCGCGCGAGGGCGCGGCGGTGTGGATCACCGGTCGCACGCAGGCTTCGGTGGACGCGGCGCTGCAACGGCTGCAGCAGGCGGTGCCGCGCTGCAACGCCGGCGGCACCGCAGCCGACTGCGCCACCGCCGAGGGCGCCGCCGCGGTGTTCGCGGCGCTTCCGGCGGCGGACATCCTGGTCAACAACCTGGGCGTGTATGCGCGCAGCCCGGCTTTCGAGATCGACGATGCGCAATGGAACGCGATGTTCGACACCAACGTGCTCAGCGGCGTGCGCTTCACCCGCCACTACGCGCCGCCGATGGCACAGCGCGGCTGGGGTCGCGTGCTCTTCGTGTCCAGCGAGTCGGGCCTGAACATTCCGCGCGAGATGATCCACTACGGCATGAGCAAGGCCGCGCAGCTGGCCGTCTCGCGCGGCTTCGCGATGGAGTTGGCGGGCACCGGCGTCACCGTCAATGCCTTGCTGCCCGGTCCGACGCGCACCGAGAACACCGAACGCCTGCGCGCCGAGCGGGCGCGGGCCGCCGGCATCAGCGTCGAGCAGCTGGAGCAGGACTTCTTCAGGCACTTCCGCCCGACCTCGCTGCTGGCGCGCTTTGCCAGTGGGCAGGAGGTGGCCGATGCGGCGTTGTACCTGTGCAGCGAACGCGCCAGCGCCACCACCGGCTCGGCCATGCGCGCCGACGGCGGCACGGTCAATCAGATCATGTAGTGGCGGTCAATAGCCGACCGTGAAGCGCGCGCGGCGGTGCGCCGGATGCTCCAGCTCGTCGATCATTGCCATTGCGTAGTCCTGCACCGAGATGCGGCTGTCGCCGGCGGCACTGAACAACAGCTGGTCGCCACCAAGTCGGAACCGGCCGGTGCGCTCGCCCGGCACGATCATCAGGCTGGGGCTGAGCAGGGTCCAGTCCAGGTGCGGCTCCTCGCGCAGCAACTGCAGCGCCTGGCGCGCACCCTCGGCCGTGGCCTTGTAGGCCTCGGGGAATTGCGGCGTGTCGATCAGCAGCACGCTCGGCGCCACTTCCAGCGAGCCGGCGCCACCGACCACCAGCAGCCGCGACACGTCGGCCTGCTTCGTGGCCTGCACGATGGAGCGGAATCCCTTCAGGTAGTAGCCCAGCACATCGGCGTGGGCATGGCCGCTGAAGGCGCTGATCACCGCCTGGTGGCCCTTCAGCTGTGCCGCCAGCGCGGCACTGTCCTGCACGTCGGCCTTCAGCGCGCGCAACTGTGCGTGCGCCGTCAGACGTTCCGGCCGGCTGACCAGGGCGCTGACCTGGTGGCCACGCGACAAGGCTTCGGCCAGTACGGCCGAGCCGATGAAGCCGCTGGCGCCGATCAATGCAATGTTCATGGTGCGTGTCCTTGGGTGGGTTGGGGTGCCCGCACTGTCGCAGCCCTTATTGATTCGATAAACTGTCAAATCAATAAATGATCGTTACTCATTGATTGACAATTGACGTTGGCCGCTGACACTCCCCCCGATCTGAACGCCGTGCTGGTCTTCGCCGCGGTGGCCGAGGCAGGCAGCTTCACCGCGGCGGCCGAGCGGCTGGGGTTGTCCAAGGCGCGCGTCAGCTTGGAGGTGTCGCGTTTGGAACAGCGCCTGGCCACGTCGCTGCTGACGCGTACCACGCGACGCGTGGCCATCACTGAAGCCGGGCAGACGCTGCTGGGCGACTGCGTGCCGCTGCTGCGCAGCGCGCAGGACGCGCTGACCGGCCTGGGGCGGCGCGGCATGCTGCGCGGCACGCTGCGCATCGCCTGCACGGTGGAGCACGCAGTGCAGACCCTGGCCGGCCTGGTGGCGGCCTTCGGCAGGCTGCACCCGCTGCTGCAGCTGGAGCTGCGCTCCAGCGACCGGGTGTCGGACCTGGTGCGCGAGGGCATCGACGTAGCCATCCGCATGGGCTGGCTGCGTGATTCGACGCTGCGCGCCACGCGCATCGGCAGCTTCGGCCAGGTGGTGGTGGCTTCGCCCGCCTACCTGCGCAAGGCCGGCCTGCCGCGGCGGCCCGAAGAGCTGGCGCAGCTCGAATGGGTGGCGCTGAGCCTGCTGCCCACGCCGCTGACCTGGCGCTTCAGCGGCCCGAAGGACGTGCAGCGCACGGTGCGCATGACCGGCCGGCTGCGCTGCGATTCGGCGGCCACGCTGCGCGCGCTGCTGCTCGAAGGCGCCGGCGTGTCGGTGATCGACCGGCCGAGCAGCGATGCGCTGGTACGCAGCGGCCGGCTGGTGCGGCTGCTGCCCGAATGGGCGCTGCCCGAAGGCGGCATCTTCGCGGTCTACGCGCCGGGGCGGCAGGTGCAGCCCAACGTACGTGCCTTCATCGACTTCTATGCGGCGCAGGTGGCGCCGGTCGACTGACGCGGCTTCAGCACGGTTGCCGCGCCGCGCCCGCAAAACGCAAGCGCTTGCCGGCTGCGCTGGGGTGCAGGCCCTCGCCGGCCGGCAGCACGCCGGCCTGGTGCAATTCCTCGTTGAAGCGACCCATCGCCGCCATCAGTTCGGTGTCGGGCATCTGACCGGCTTCGGATGCGCGGGTCGCCTTGGCCATCACCATGACACGCATCGTGATTGCTCCTTACATGGGCGCGAACCTACGACGCGCGGACGGGCCCGGCCTCGACAAAGGCGGCAGAAAATTCTGCCGTTGGGCGAGCCCGGGCCCGGTGGGGACTGCAAGGCGTCAGGCGGCCAGCTTGGCGGCGATGCGCGCCACGTGGGCGCCTTGCCAGCGCGCGCCATCGAGCTCGTTGGCCGAAGGCTGGCGGCTGCCGTCGCCGCCGGCGATGGTCGACGCGCCATAGGGGCTGCCGCCGGTGATCTCGCTGATCGTGGACTGGCCCTGCCAGGCATAGGGCAGTCCGACGATGACCATGCCGTGGTGCAGCAGCACGGTCTGCGTCGACAGGATCGTGCTTTCCTGGCCGCCGTGCTGCGTGGCGGTGGAGGTGAACACCGAACCGACCTTGCCGACCAGCTTGCCGCCGGCCCACAGGCCGCCGGTCTGGTCGAGGAAGTTCTTCATCTGCGCGGCCATGTTGCCGAAACGCGTGGGCGTGCCGAAGACGATGGCGTCGTAGTGGGCCAGCTCGCCCACCTCGGCCACGGGTGCGGACTGGTCGGTCTTGAAGTGCGACTTATGCGCCACTTCGGCGCTGACCAGCTCGGGCACGCGCTTGATGTCGACGCTGGCGCCGGCACTGCGCGCGCCCTCGGCCACGGCCTGGGCCATCGTCTCGATGTGACCGTAGCTGCTGTAGTACAGGACCAGAACCTTTGTCATGAATCGCCTCGTCGGTGGGGGTGTGAACGAGAATGATTCTTGGGCCCGGCGCGGCCGCGGGGGTTGCATGGCCGCGAATGCGGCCTTCAATCGGATTGAAGCCCGGCCGCTGCGTTCAGGGCCCGTGGCTGGCGATGGCGCGCATGAATTCGCTTCGCAGCTGCTCGTCGCTGTCCAGGCAGCCTGCGAAGGCCTGGGTGTAGACCCGCTCGTCGCCGCGCCGGTCCTCGCCCAGCAGCAGGCACAGCTGCTCGGCCTCGATCACGCAGGCCGCGCCCTTGGCCTCGCCGTGGCGCACCAGCGCTTCGGCGATGTCACGCGTCATCCACTCCTGGTAGGTCAGGCGGTGTCCGATGGCATCGACCAGGCGGGCGATGCGGCCGAAGCCGTGCAGCCGCCCGCCGGGCACGTAGGCCACGTGGGCGATGCCGCGGAAGGGCACCAGGTGGTGCGGGCACACCCCGTGGATGGCGATGCCGCGCACCACCACCATGTCCTCGCGCGGGTCGGCGAAACCGGCGCCGAGCACCTCGGCCGGGTCGAGCGCATAGCCGCCGAGCAGGCGCCGCTCCCACAGCTCGCGCACGCGCCGCGGCGTCCTGCCGGTGTGCACCCCATCGGTGGCGATGCCGCAGGCCGCCAGCAGGTCGCCTACGGCGCGTTCGAAGGCCTCGGCATCGAAGCCGCCGACGCGCGGGATGCCCAGGCCGTGCGCGGGCGGTGGCGCGGCGTCATGGTCGCAGGGGTCGTGCATCGCCGGGCCTTGGGTCGAGTGGCAATGCCAGCGACCTTAACCGATGGCGCGGCGGCGCTTCAGTGAAACCAGATGCGCCACAGGCCGACGATCACGTGGCCCCAGATCAGCAGGTTGCCGGCGGCCAGCGTCAACACCCGGCTGGTGTTCCAAAGCCCGCGGGCACGGCGCATGCACGCGTCCTCGCCGGTCACGGCATACAGCCCCAGGTACAGCACCGAGGGCACGAAGGTGCCGACGATGAGCACGCCCATCACCCAGTAGAAGACGGTCATGTGGGCATTATCGGCGGCGTGGCATCCCGGCCCGGGGCGCAAACTGCCAAGGCTGCAACGGACGGCGCGCTCCTGTGCCACCATGGCTGTTCTCGCGATGAGCCTGCGCCCCTTCCATCGACTTCGCCGTTCCGCCTGCACCATGCCCATGGTCTGGGCCGGCACCGCACTGGCGCAAATCGCGCCCGAGGCCGCCGCGGCGCTGGAGCGCGTGCCGGACGGTGCGCAGGTGCTGCACTGCGGTGTGGCCCGCGGCGTGCTGTACGTCACCTACGAGCAGGACGGCCGCGTCGCCATCGCGCCGGCCTTTGCCAACGCCGCCATCCGCAAGGTCTGCGCCGGGGCCGGCCATCCGCTGGCCACAGCGCCGCCCGGGCGCACGCCGCCGGGGTCGCCGATCGGCATCGGGCCGCCGGGCCCACCCCGCGCTGCCACGCCGCCCGGAAGGGTGATGGAGCCGAGTTTCACGGCCCAGGTCAGCGGCAGCAGCCTGAGCATCGATGGCCGCAACGACAGCGACCTGACCTTTCGTTGCGTCATCAGCTTTGCCTGGACGGCCGACGGCGAGCCGGGCGGCTCGCGGGGCGAGAGCGCACAGGCCACGCTGCCGGCACGGCAATCGAACCGCGTGGTGTTCATCACCGGGCCGTACCGCAATATGCGATTCGTCGGCCTGCCGCGCTGGGATTGCCGCCCCAACGGCTGAGCCGCGCTTACCTTTGGTGGCAACTGGATTCGGGCGCCGGCCTAGCATGTCGCGGTGAAGATCGAAGTCCGCCATGGCATCACGGCCGCAGCGCTGATGCTGGCGCTGCAAGGCTGCGGCACCGCGCCGACGAGCCCGCCGCCGCCCGCCCCACCCGCAGCGCCCCCGGCAGCGTCGGCGCCACGGCCCTCCGGCCTGGCGGTGGAGAGGCAATGGCTGCAGTCGTGGTTCGAAGGCACGCCGGTGCGTATTACGCAGCGCAGCGAGTCGGTGTTTACCATCGAGGTGCCGCGCGACTACTGCTTCGATGCCGGCCGCAATGGCATCAAGCCACCTTTGGCGGCCGTGCTCGACAAGCTGGCGCAGAGCCTGCAGCGCAAGTCCGCGGCACGCGTCGAGCTGCTGGCCGCGCCGGGCGATGCGGCGGCCACGCCTGCGCTGGCGCAGCAGCGGGCCGAGGCGATGCGCAAGCACCTGCTCGGCCGCGGCGTATCCTCGGAGCAACTTGGCCCGCCCACGGCCAGCACCGTGGCGGCCGTGCAGTTGCGCATCGGCTGGACCGCGCCCTGAGCGGCCGCCGCCCACCACGAGGAGACCTGCCCATGACCGCCCTGCAAGCCCTGATCGGCTTCGCCGCCTGGACCTTGCTGCTGGTGCTGTGGGTGTTTGCCTACCGCGGCGCACGCTTCCTCGCCGGCACGCCGATCAACAGCTGGCCTCGCGGAGCCAAGCCGACCGACGATGCAGCGCTGGTCAAGCGCATCGAGGATGCCCATGCCAACTGCCTGGAGAACCTGCCGATCTTCGCGGTGATCGTGCTCGCTGCGGCCGCACTGGGCCGCCTGGGCGAAGTGGATGCGCTGGCGCCCTTCGTGCTGTATGCGCGCATCGGCCAGAGTGCCGCCCACCTGTGGGGCACCAGGGGGCTGCAGGTCTTCGTGCGCGCCGGCTTCTGGGGCGCTCAGCTGGTGCTTTTCGTGTTGATGCTGTTCAGGCTGGCGGGCTGAAGCCGTCGATACAGCAGTACCAGCGCCGAGGCGCTGAAGGTGGCCATCGCGAGCGGGCTGCTGGCCACCAGGCTGGCAAACTGCTGCAGGGCCTGCGGGTCCACCTGCTCGACGAAGTTGGCCAACTCGAGCACCTGATGGCTGGAGACACGGGCCACCGCGTCGGGGTCCAGATTCGGGTCCACGCCCCCCTGGCGGCTCAGGAAGGACGCAAAGGCGCCAGCTGCCACGCCGGCCGCCCCCAGCGTGCCCAGCGGCTGCATAAGGCAGCGCAGCAGTCGCATGCGCAGCGGCGTGCCCGCCGCCGTGAAGAGCCGCGCCACCAGGCGCGGCCCCGGTGTGCCGCCGTTCGGCAGGCTGCGCCCTGGCGCAGCCGTGGTTTGCCGAATGTCGTCGAATTCGTCCGACATGGATTCCTCCTTGCCCTTTGGGGCTCTCGTCACCTGGCCAATCTAGCCGTGCCATGTTTCGGCAATGCAACCAGCCGTAAGTTTCTGCCGGGCACGGCCGCGGTTCGGTACATCGTGTTGCAGTTCCTACGCTTGGCGGGAGTAGCTTTCGGAGCTGTTTCTCAAGCCGGAGTTCCTCAAGTTGTTTGCACGCTCGCGTTCTGCCATGTTTGATTCGCTCGGCAGCCGCCGCCCGCGCCGCGGCGTGCCCGGCTGGCTGCTGTTGCTGGTGGGCGGCGTGCTGGCCGGCGCCGCCGCGGTCCTGACCGTGCAGGAGCGCTACCTGCCTGCGCGCCTGTCGGCCGGCGAGTCGGCGACGCTGCGCCAGTCCTTTGAACAGGCGGAAGGGCAGCGCCAGCGCCTGCAGTCCGAACTGGCGCAGACCCAGGAGCGGCTGCAGTCGGCGCTGGCCGAGAAGGGCCGCACGATCGAAGAGCTGGCAGCCAGCCGTGCGCAGGCCGAGCGCTGGCGCGACGACCTGGCTGCGGTGGTGCTCGCGCTGCCGCCCGACCCGCGCGGCGGCAGCGTCGAGGTGCGTGCCGGCCAGTTCAGCGCGCGTGCCGGCGCGCTGGACTACCTGGTGGTGCTGCTGCGCGAGGGCAACCCGCGCAAACCACTGGCCGGCGTGCTGCAGCTCACCGTCGTCGGCGAATCGGCGCGCGGCGCGCCGGCCACGCTGGCCCCGAAGCCGATCGCGCTGTCGCTGCTGGGCCACGAGGTGATGCGCGGCAGCCTGCCGCTGCCCGAAGGCTTCAAGCCGCGGCAGACCACCGTGCAGGTACTGGAACGCGAAGCGGGCAAGCCGCTGGGCATGCGTGTGATGTTGGTGCGCTGAGCCGGCTACAGTGGCGCATGAACCGCCGCATCGTGTTGAGCCGCCGGCCCGTGGGCTGGGTCGATGAAAGCTGCTTCGCCATCGAGGACTGTGCCGAACCGCAGTGTGGGCCCGAGGACGTGCTGCTGCAGGCGCTGTACCTGTCGACCGACCCGTACCTGCGCGGGCGCATGAATGCCGGGCCGTCTTACGCGCCGGGCTTCGAGCTCGGCCGGCCGATCGTCTCGCGCGTCGTCGCGCGCGTCCTCGCCAGCCGCCATGCGGGTTTCCAGCCGGGTGAGCTGGTCTGGGGTTTCCTGGAGTGGTCCGAACGCTGCGTGGTGCCGCGCGGGGAAGGCCTGCAACGCATCGACCCCACGCTCGGCCCTGCCAGCCAGTTCTTGTCGGTGCTCGGCATGCCGGGGCTGACCGCCTGGGTCGGCGCCATCGAGATCGGCCGGCCAGTACCGGGCGATACCGTGTACGTCTCGTCGGCCGCCGGCGCGGTAGGCCAACTGGCTGGTCAGTTTGCCCGCCGCGCCGGTGCGCGCGTGGTCGGCTCGGCGGGCAGTGCCGCCAAGGTGGACTTCCTGCTGCGGCGCTGCGGCTTCGACGCCGCCTTCGACTACCGCAGTGTCGACATGGACGCGGCGCTGCGCGCCCATTGCCCGCGCGGTATCGATGTGTACTTCGACAACGTGGGCGGCAGCACGCTGGAAGCTGCGCTGCGCCATGCAAACGTCGCCGCACGCATCGCGGTATGCGGCATGATCTCGGCCTACAACGCCACCGACGATGCCGGCATCCGCGGCCTGCAGGCGGTGCTGACACAACGCATCGAGATGACCGGCTTCATCATCTATGACCATGTGCACAAGCTGCCGGACTACCAGGCGCGGGTGGCGCCATGGTTGCGCAGCGGCGAGTTGGTCTTCCACGAGGACATCGTGCCGGGCTTCGAGAACGCGCCGGCCGCACTGATCGGCATGATGAAGGGCGAAGCCGTCGGCAAGCGCCTGGTCCAGGTGGCGGCGGGATGATGCACCGTGCGGTCGCTGTGATGTTCGTCGCGGCGCTGCTGCTGGCCGGCTGCGCCAGCAGCCGCGTCGGCGCGCAATGGAACGACCCGCAGTTCGCCGGCCAGCCGCCGCGCGGCGCGAAGGTACTGGTGGCCTGCCAGGGCGCCGACCCGACGTTGCGACGCATCTGCGCCGACCGCATGGCCGCCAAGCTTTCGGCGCTGGGCGTGGTGCCGCTGCTGGCGCAGGACAACGGCGAGGTCGGCGACAACCCCGCGTTCAGCGAAGCGCCCCTGCTGCAAGACGCTCGCGGCGCGGGAGCCGTGGCCTTGCTGCGCACGCAGCTGGCGCCCGAGGTGGTGGCGGTGGCGCCAGGGCCGTCCATCGGCATCGGCATCGGCGGTTTCGGCGGTGGCTACCGCAGTGGCGGGGCCGTGGGCTTCGGCGTGTCGGCGCCGCTGGGCGGCGGTGGCCCGGCGGAGACCGGCTATGGTGCCTCCGCATCGCTGACCGACGTGGCCAGCGGCAAGCTGATGTGGAGCGCACGTGCCAGTGCCGCGCCCTCGGCCGACATCGCGCAGCAGCTCGGCACGCTGTCCAACCAACTGCTCGACGCGGCGCGTCAGGCTGGGTTGTTCGCCGCCTGAGTCCTGGCCGCGATCCGTCGGATCAGGGTACCCGTGTGCTGAAGCGCCGCGGCGGACGCTGCGCGTCGGGGTGGCCGATGCGTTCGTATTCGGCAATGACCTGTGCGCCCAGCAGCAGCAGCGTGGCGGCCACCTCCAGGCTGAGCAGCACGGCGATGGCCGTGGTCAGCGATCCGTAGACGGTGCTGATCTGCGACAGCGTGGCGAAGTACCACAGCAGCAGGTGGCGCGACAGCTCCCACAGCAGTGCGGCGGTGACGGCGCCGATCAGCGCGTGCCGCCACGACAGCCGGCCCACCGGCATGATCATGTAGACCGAGGCCAGCACGAAGACCTCGCCGGCGAAGCCCAAGAGGTACAGCATCACGCCCGAGGCGCCGTCGAGCGACCAGTCGCGCCCCAGGAACTCGATCTGCTGCTCGCCCAGGGCCTGCAGGCCGCCGGCGACCAGTGTCACCAGCATCAGCCCCAGGACCAGGCTCAGGATGTAGGCATAAGGGATCAGCGCCGAAACCATGAAGTGGCGGCGGCGGATGGCCACGCGGTGGTGGAAGACCACCGACATGGCGTTCTCCAGCACGGTGAAGGCCAGCGAACTGAAGAACAGCATGGTGGCCAGCAGCACCCAGCCGACGACGTCGCGGTGGGCCATGAAGTTGCGCAGCTCGGCGACGATCGCGCCGGACTGGCCCGGCATCAGCCACTCGAGGTAGCGCCCCAGGGTCTGCAGCAGCGCGTCCTGCGCGATGTAATGCGACAGCGCGATCACGCTCAGGATCAGCAGCGGCACGATCGACAGCAGTGCGTAGTAGGCCACCGCGCCGGCCAGCAGCAGGCCCTGGTTGGCACGAAAGGCCTGCAGCGTGCGCAGCGCGAAGGACCAGGGATCCTTCAGCACATGGGCGGCGCGCGGGTCGATGAATCGCATGGCACGATCATTGTCGCGGCATGCGCCCTTGAACTGCCTGCCGCTGGCGCCACCTTTGCCGAGCCTTCAACCTGCCGCCCGTAAATGACCGATACCCTGTTGTGGATACTCAGCGCCGTCCTGATTGTCGTCGGCGTGGCCGGCACGGTGCTTCCGGCCTTGCCCGGCACGCTGTTCGTGCTGGCGGGCATCGTGCTCGGTGCGTGGATCGACGGATTCACCCGCGTCGGCTGGGGCGTGCTGGCGGCGATCGGCGTGCTTGCGCTGCTGGCCTGGGTGCTGGACTACGTGGCCGGCCTGCTCGGCGCGCGCCAGGCCGGTGCCAGTCGCCAGGCGATCATCGGCGCCGCGTTGGGCACGGTGGCCGGGCTGTTCATGGGCTTGGTCGGCGTGCTCTTCATGCCCCTGGTCGGCGCGGCGATCGGCGAGTTCATCGCGCGTCGCGACCATGAACGCGCCGTCAAGGTCGGCCTGGCCACCTGGCTGGGCATCATGGCCGGGCTGGTGTCGAAGGTGGTCATCGCCTTCATGATGATCGGCGTGTTCATCGCGGCGCTCATCCTCTGAGCGCCCAGCCCGCGACGATGGCGTGCAGCGCATCCAGCCCGTCTGTCAGCGCGGCCGGGCCGGGCTGCAGGATCAGCGGCGACTTGATCTCGTGCAGTTCGCCGTCGCGCACCGCGGGCACCTCGGCCCAGCCGGGCCGAGAAGCTACTCTCTCGGGCCGGAACTTCTTGCCGCACCACGAGCCGATGATCAGGTCCGGCGCGGCGCGCACCACCTCCAATGGGTCGACGACGATGCGGTCGCGGCCCAGGCTGGCTGCGGCGCGCCCGGGGAAGATGTCGTCACCGCCGGCGATGCCCAGCAGCTCGCTGACCCAGCGGATGGCGCTGATCTGCGGCTCGTCCCATTCCTCGAAATACACCCGCGGCCGGCGCGGCAGCCGCGCGGCGCGCTCGCGCACCGCGTCGACGCGCGCCTGCAACTCATAGGCATAAGCCTGCGCCCTCGCAGCGGCGCCGACCATCGCACCCAGCCGCTGCACATAGGCCAGGATGCCGTCCACCGAGCGGTGGTTGCTGATCCACACCTCGACGCCGGCCTTGATCAGCGCCTGGGCGATGTCGGCCTGCATGTCGGAAAAGCCGATGGCCAGGTCGGGCTGCAGCGCCAGGATGCGCTCCAGCTTGGCGCTGGTGAAGGCCGAGACGCGTGGCTTGTCCTGCCGCGCACGCGGCGGCCGCACGGTAAAGCCGGAGATGCCGACGATGCGTTGCTCCTCGCCCAGCGCGTACAGCACCTCGGTGGGCTCTTCGGTCAGGCAGACGATGCGTTGCGGAAAGGCCGGCATGGGTTCAGGCGCGGGTGGTGCGCGAATCTAGCGTCCAGGCGAACGCGGCTTCGTGCCACGTTCGATGGGGCGGGCTTGTCAGTCCGAAGCAGTGCGGCAGCTGATGCTGCGCGACCGGCCGGACCTCGAGTGGGAACGTCAGGCGCTGGGAGACGGGTCACGCGGCGGCCAGGAAGGCCGCATAGGCCGCATTGAACGGCGCCACTTGCTCGAAGTAGGGCAGCGCACCGCCGTCGAAGACGTCGAAGCGCCAGTTCGGCCGGCCCTCGACGATTTGCTTGCCGCGGTAGTCGACGAAATCGCCGCGCACGCCGTGCGACATCCATACCGGCAGCGCCAGCTGCTCGTAGACCGTGTGGATGTCCGTGCTGAACATGCTGCCGGCCAGAAAATGCAGCGGCGCGTGTTCGGCACCAGGCTGGCGCGTGGTGATCACCGCATAGCGCCACAGTTCCTCGTCGATCTGCTTGCTGCCCCAGGTCCTCTCGAGGAAGTAGCGGATCACGCCCGGCCGGGTCAGTCCGCGGAACAACGCGCCGCCCCAGCCCGGGCCACACAGTGCCCGGTGCAGCCAGGGCATGGCCTGCGTGCTGCCTGGCGGGTCGCGGCGTGCACGCAGGCCGCTGAAGCCGGTGGGGCTGACGATCGCCAGCCTGCGCCAGGCCGCGGGGGCTTCGATTGCGGCGCGCGCCAAGAACTCGCTGGCCAGCGACACGGCCAGGGCATCGGTCGGCCGCTCGCCGCAGCGCCGGCGCATCGGCTCGCGCATCGCCAACAGCGCATCGGTCATCAGCCGCGGCGTGTAGACCCGGTCGCTGCGTTCGGAAAAGCCGTAGCCGGGCAGGTCGAGCGCGAACACCGTGTGTGTGGCCGTGAAATGCTCGAACAGCGGCCGTACCTCGGCCACCGAGGCGGCGGCATTGACGCTGTGCACCAGCATCAGTGGCGGCCCCTGGCCGGCGACATAGGCGCTGATGCGTCCAGCCGCGCTGTCGAACTCGAAGCGCTCGCCCTGGACGGCCGGTGGCAGCGGCGGCGTGCTCATGCGGTTCAGTATGCCACCCGGGATGCGGGACAATGCGCGGCATGAGCAAGGAGCGACCATGAACCTCGTCGCCGCCATCGAGGCATTCAACCAGCATGGGCGGCCGCGCATCGCTCTGCAGGCCACGCGCGACGGCCGCACGCTGGCGGTGCTGCCCCGACTGGGCAAGGAAATCGTCGTCAAGGCCTCGGCGCTGAACCCGAAGCTGAAAGTCTCGTCGCAGGACATCGCGCTGCTGTGCGAGGAAGCCCAGCTGGCCATTGCCCCCGGCATGGCGCTGCTGGAGAGCGCGCTGGCCGCGATGGGCAAGGTGGCGCGCGACGAAGAGGACGAGGTGGCCTGATCAGGTCACTCCGGCCGCGTCGGCGACGATCCATTCGGCCGCGCGCTCGGCCAGCATCAGCGTCGGCGAGTTGGTGTTGCCGCTGATGATCTGCGGCATTGCCGCGGCATCGACCACGCGCAACCCGCGCAAGCCGCGCACGCGACAGCGCGCATCCAGCACCGCCTTCGGGTCGCCGTCACGACCCATGCGCGCGGTGCCCACCGGGTGGAAGATGGTGCTGGCGATGTCGCCGGCCAGTCGCGCCAGCTGCACGTCGCTCTGGTACTGCACACCCGGCTTCCATTCCTCGGGCTGATACTGCGCCAGTGCCGGTTGGGCGCAGATGCGGCGCGTGACGCGCAGCGAGTCGGCAGCCACCTGGCGGTCTTCGGGCGTGCTCAGGTAGTTGGGGGCAATGCGCGGCGCATCGGCCGCGCTCGGGCTGCGGATGTGCACCCAGCCGCGGCTGCTGGGGTTGAGGTTGCACACGCTGGCGGTGAAGGCGTCGAATCCGTGCAGCGGCTCGCCGAAGGCATCCAGGCTGAGCGGCTGCACGTGGTATTCGATGTTCGCGTGTGGCTGCTCGGGCGTGCTGCGGGTGAAGGCGCCCAGCTGCGACGGCGCCATGCTCATCGGCCCGCTGCGTGTCGTCAGGTACTGCAGACCGATGCCGGCCTTGCCCCACCAGGTGGCGGCGATGCGATTGAGCGTCTTCGTGCCGCGCACCTTGTAGACCGCGCGGATCTGCAGATGGTCCTGCAGGTTGGCGCCGACGCCGGGCAGCTCGTGCCGTGGCGCCACCCCGGCCTGGGACAGCAGCGGGCCATCGCCGATGCCCGACAGCTCGAGGATCTGCACCGAACCGATGGCACCGGCGCTGAGGATGGTCTCGCACCGCGCTGTCGCCTGCAGTCGCTGGCCGTCCTTCAGCACCTCGATGCCGTGGCAGCGCTGCATGCCATCGCTGCCGCGCGCGAGCTGCAGTCGCTGCACCTGTGCACCGGTCCACAGCGTGAAGTTGGCTCGCCGCATGCACGTGGGCCGCAAGAAGGCCTTGGCCGTGTTCCAGCGCCAGCCGCGCTTCTGGTTGACCTCGAAATAGCCGACGCCTTCGTTGTCGCCGCGGTTGAAGTCCGCGCTGGCCGGCAGCCCGGCCTGCATCGCGGCCTGGGCCCAGGCATCGAGGATGTCCCAGCGCAGGCGCTGCTTCTCGATGCGCCATTCACCGCCGGCGCCGTGCCACTCGTTTGCCCCCTTGTAGTGGTCCTCGTGGCGCTTGAAGTAGGGCAGCACCGCGTCCCAGGACCAGCCGGCGTCGCCGGTCAGCTCGGCCCAGCGCGCATAGTCGCGCTTCTGGCCGCGCATGTAGATCATGCCGTTGATGCTGCTGCAACCGCCCAGCGCCTTGCCGCGCGGATAGCGCAGCGTGCGGCCATTCAGACCGGCATCGGGCTCGGTCTGGTAGCACCAGTCGGTACGCGGGTTGCCGATGCAGTACAGGTAGCCCACCGGGATGTGGATCCACGGATACGAGTCGCTGCCGCCGGCCTCGACCAGCAGCACGCGCCGCGACGGGTCGGCGCTCAACCGGTTGGCGAGCAGGCAGCCGGCGGTGCCTGCACCGACGATGATGTGGTCGAACTGAAGGGGGTCGCTCATGAACCGGGCATCCGGGAAGCCACGCAAGCTTGCGCCGCGCGAACATGGTGCAATGCGCTCGGCAGCGGCGCTGTGATGCTACGCCGGCCCCGAGCTGCCGCGTCCGAGGGAGAAGCGATGAACGCCCGACACCTGAGTACCTTGGCCGCCATCGCCACGCTGTGGTGGGCCGTGGGCGCCGCCGCGCAGGCGCCGCAGCCGGCGCCATCGGCCGCGCCTGCGACACCGGTCAAGCAGCGTGCGCTGCCTACCGAGGTCCGAGTCTGGAAGGGCGATTTCGACGGCATGCTCGAACGCCGCTACATCCGTGTGCTGGTGCCGACCAGCCGCACCCTCTTCTACAACGACAAGGGCCGCGAGCGCGGCCTCACCGCGGAAACCGCCAGCGCCTTCGAGCAATACCTGAACAAGAAGTACGCCGCCCGCCTGGGCAAGCGGCCGATCACGCTGTACCTGTTGCCGACCACGCGCGATGAACTGCTGGCGGACGTGGCCGACGGCCTGGGCGACATCGCTGCCGGCAACCTGACGGTGACCGACGCACGCCAGCAGATCGTCGACTTCGTGGCGCCGCCCGACGCCAAGCCGAACCGCGAGATCGTGCTCAGCGGCGCGAAGGCGGCGCCGGTGGCCACGGCCGAGGCGCTGTCGGGCAAGACCGTGCACGTGCGCTGGACCTCCAGCTACCACGACAGCCTGGTGGCGCTGAACCAGCGCCTGGCCCAGGACGGCAAGCCGGCGATCAAGCTGGTGGCGGTGCCCGACGAGCTGGAAGACGAGGACATGATGGAAATGCTCAACGTCGGGCTGCTCGACTACATCATCGTCGACGACTGGAAGGCCAAGATGTGGGCGCCGGTACTGCCCAAGATGAGCCTCAACGAGGGTGCGGAGGTGCGCGAGGGCGGACTGGTCGGCTGGGCCATCCGCAAGGGCAGCCCGCAGCTGGCGGCCGAGCTGAACGACTTCCATGCCAACCATCTGAAGAAGCTGGGTGTGGCCAACTACCTGCGCCAGCAGCACTCGAAGCGCATCAAGGCGCTGAAGGATGCCGGCGCCGATGCCGATGCCCAGCGCTTCAACGAGCTGCTGGTGCTGTTCCAGAAGTATGGCGAAAAGTACCAGTTCGACCCGCTGATGCTGGCCGCGCAGGGCTACCAGGAGTCGCAGCTCAACCAGCAGGCGAAAAGCCACGTCGGCGCCATCGGTGTGATGCAGATCATGCCGGCCACTGGCGCCGAGCTGAAGGTCGGCGACATCCGCGTCACCGAGGCCAACATCCACGCTGGCGCCAAGTACATGGACCAGCTGATGACACGCTACTTCAAGGACGTCGACTTCAGCCCGGCCAACCGCGCGCTGTTCGCCTTTGCGTCCTACAACGCCGGCCCGGGCAACATCGCCAAGATGCGCAAGGAGGCCGAGAAGCGCGGCCTCGACCCGAACCGCTGGTTCAACAACGTCGAGCTGGTCACGGCCGAGAGGATCGGCATCGAGACCACCACCTACGTGCGCAACATCTACAAGTACTACGTCTCGTACAAGCTGGCGCTGGAGGTGCGCAAGGAGCGCGACAAGGCCCGCGAGCAGGTCATCAAGAAGTGAGGTCCGGCGCCGCGGGCGTGCCGACCACGCCGTCGGCGCACAGCGCGGCGATGCTGGCTGCATCGTAGCCCAGCGATTGCAGCAGTTCCCGACTGTGCTCGCCCAGCGATGGCGGCGCTGTGCGCAGCGGCAGGCGCCGGCCCGACAGCGCCAGCGGCAGCAGCGGCGTATGCGTGTCGATGCGCTGCCCGGCGCTGCTGGCATCGGCCGGCAGCGTCACCGCTGCCAGGCCCCCGGTGGCGCACAGGTGCGGGTCGTCGAACAGTTGCTGTGGCCGGGTGATCGGCGCGTAGGGCAGGCCGTGGGCTTCGAAGCGCGTGCCGATCTCGGCCGCGTCCATTTCGGCCAGGTGCTCGCGCAGTCGTGGCACAAGCCAGTCGCGCGCACGCACCCGGTCGTTGTTCCCGGCCAGCCGCGGATCGTCCTTCAGCTCGGCCAAGCCGAAGGCCTCGCAGAACAGCGCCCACTGGGTATCGGAGACGACGGCCAGGAAGATCTGCTCGCCGTCCCTGACGGTGAATACGTCGTAAATGCCCCAGGCCGAGATGCGGCTGGGCATCGGCGCGGCAGCCTGGCCGGTGACGGCGAACTGCATCATGTGCTGCGCCACCAGCAGCACGTTGTTCTCGAACAGCGCGCTTTGCACCTCCTGGCCGAGGCCGGTCCTGTGCCGCGCCTGCAGCGCAGCGAGCACGCCGATGGCGCCGAACATGCCGCCCATGATGTCGTTGACGCTGCTGCCGGCACGCAGTGGCCGACCCTCGGGGCCGGTCATGTAGGCCAGGCCGCCCATCATCTGCACCACCTCGTCGAGCGCGGTGCGTTGCTCGTAAGGCCCGGGCAGGAAGCCCTTGTGCGACACGTAGATCAGCCGCGGGTTCAATCGCGACAGCGTGTCGCAGCCCAGGCCCAGCTTGTGCATGGTGCCGGCCTTGAAGTTCTCGCTGAAGACATCGGCATCGGCCGCGAGCTTGAGCACGATCTCCAGGCCGCGCGGGTCGCGAGTGTCCACCGCCAGGCTTTTCTTGTTGCGGTTGAACATCGAGAAGAAGCCCGCGCCGGAGCCAAGCAGCCGGCGCGTGTTGTCGCCGGCGATCGGCTCGACCTTGATCACCTCGGCACCCAGGTCGGCGAGAATCATGCCGCAGCTCGGCCCCATCACCATGTGAGTGAACTCGATCACCCGCAGGCCTTCGAGCGGCAACGCGTGGTTGCTCATGCGGCAAAGCCCGGCGGCAGGCCGGCCTCGGGCGTCATGCCGTAGATCGGCTCGCCGGGCAGGCCCGCCTGCAACACCGCACGCGCGGCCAGCAGCCGAGGCAGGTCCACGCCGGTGGGCACGCCCATGGCCTCGAACATGAAGACCAGGTCCTCGGTGACCACGTTGCCGGACGCGCCGGGGGCAAAGGGGCAGCCGCCCAGCCCACCGAGCGAGGCATCGAAGGCACGCACGCCCACGTCATAGGCCGCCAGGCAATTGGCCAGGCCGAGGCCGCGGGTGTTGTGCAGGTGCGCGGCGCCGGCGCGCTCGCCGAGCGCGCCGCGCAGCCGAGTGAACAGCCGTCGTACCTGCGCCGGATTGGCCATGCCGGTGGTGTCGGACAGGCCGCATTCGTCGGCGCCGGCGGCCACCAGCTGCTCGGCCAGGCGGATCACCTCGTCCTCCTCGACGCGCCCTTGCAGCGTGCAGCCGAACGCGGTGGAAATGCCGATCTCCAGCCCGACCTGCGGCGCCTGTTCGGCGCGCAGTGCGGCGATGGCGCTCACCTCGTCGACCATCTGCGCGCGCGTGCGCCGCACGTTGGCCAGCGAATGCGCCTCGCTGGCCGACACCGGCACGGTCAGCTTGTGCACGCCGGCGGCCAGCGCGGCCATCGCGCCGCGTCGGTTGGGCACCAGCGCCAGCACCGTCAGCGCAGGCAGGGTGCGCGCGTGGCGCACCACCGCGTCCGCGTCGGCCATCTGCGGCAGCAGCGTCGCCGGCACGAAAGAGCCGACCTCGATCTCGCGCAGCCCTGCGGCATGCAGCGCGTCGATCCAGGCGCACTTGTCGGCCGTGGCCATGCGTCGCGCGATGCTCTGCAGCCCGTCGCGCGGACCGACCTCGCTGATCAGCACGGCCGGCATGGTGTTCAGCGCCGGCCGGCGGCCAGCAGGCGCAGGGCCATCGCGCCCAGCAGCACGAACAGCGCCAGGCTCCAGAACTCGTAGGGCACGCCGAGCAACTTGACGGCGGCGTCGGCGCAGCTGGCGCGCGGCTGGAAGATCTCGGGCAGGCTGCCGTCCAGGCCGAGGCCACTGATGATCTTCTCGGCCAAGGTCAGCTTGCAGGAATCGCTGGCGGCGGCGACGAAGTGCTGCCACAGCGCGGCGGCCACGCCGGCCAGGCTCAGCGCGATGAGCAGCAGCGCCGTGATCAGCGTGCCGGCGGCACCACGCCAGGCCAGGCCGAGCAGCGCCAGCGCGCCGACAAGCACGAAGATGATCCGCTGCAGGATGCACCAGGGGCAGGGTTCCATGCCCAGCGCATGCTGCGTCCAAAGCGCCACGGCCACCGAGCCCAGGCTGAATAGGGCCATGCCCAGCAGCAGCGGCGTTCGCCGCGAGGCCGCGGTCACTTCAGCTCGGCGATCAGTTCGATTTCCACGCAGGCCCCGAGCGGCAGCTGGGCCACGCCGAAGGCACTGCGCGCATGAGCGCCGACCTCGGGCCCGAAGACCTCGCCCAGCAGTTCCGAGCAGCCGTTGGTCACCAGGTGGTGCTCGGTGAAGGTGGCGGTGCTGTTCACCAGGCTCAGCACCTTGACGATGCGCGCGACGTTGTCCAGGCCACCGGCACCGGCCTGCAGTGTGCCCAGCATGTCGATGGCGATGGCGCGGGCCGCGGCCTTGCCTTCTTCGGTGCTCATCGTCAGGCCGAGCTGGCCGACCCAGGGCTTGCCGTCCTTGCGCGCAATGTGGCCGGAGACGAAGACCAGCTTGCCGCTGCGCACGAAGGGCACGTAGGCGGCCGCGGGCACGGCCAGCGGCGGAAGGGTGATGCCCAGGGCATCGAGTCGGGCTTGGACGGACATGATGTGCAGCGCGCAGTGCAGGGGACGGGCATCCTACACTGGCAACGATGAGCCCAGGCCCCGCCATGCCGGCCTCGCGCAGCGTGCTGGACGCGGGCTGGCGCATGGCCGCCGCGGCGCTGGCCTGGCTGGTCGGCATCGGCTTGCAGATGCAGCAGCTGGTGCTGTGGCCCGCCGCGCACTACCTCGCGCTGGGGCTTGCCGCGCCGCTGCTGGCAGGGCTTGGGTGGATGCTGGCGCCGCGCCGGCAAGCCGGCGCGGTGGCGCTGCTCGGTCTGTGTCTGGCGATGACCCTGGCTGCGTTCTGCAGCACCGGCTGGCGTGCCGGCCAGCGCCTGGCGCAGGCGTTGCCGGCCGAACTGGAAGGCGTGGACCTGCAGCTCATCGGCGTGATCGTCGGGTTGCCGCAGCCCGGGCCGCAGGGCACACGCTTTGTCCTGCAGGTGCAGCAGGCGCGGCGCGATGGCCAGCCGGTGGCCGTGCCCGAGATGGTGTCGCTGGGCTGGTACCGCGGCTTCGACGGCGACGGCTTGATCGCCGCGCCGGCGCAGGAGCTGCGCGCCGGCCAGCGCTGGCTGCTGACGGTGCGGCTGCGCCAGCCGCACGGCACGCTCAACCCGGGCGGCTTCGACCTGGAGCTGTGGATGTTCGAGCAGGGCCTGCGCGCCAGCGGCACGGTGCGGGCCACGGCCGGTGCGCTGAACGGTTGGCTCGACGACGCCCCGGGCCATCGGGTGGATCGCGCGCGCCAGGCGGTGCGCGATGCGATCCTCTTGCGTGTGGCCGATGCACAGGCCGCCGGCGTGCTGGCCGCGCTGGCGGTGGGCGACCAGGCCGCCATCGAGCGCGAGGACTGGGATGTGTTCCGCCATACCGGCGTGGCCCACCTGATGAGCATCAGCGGCCTGCACGTGACGATGTTCGCCTGGCTGGCGGCGGCGTTGATCGGCCCGCTGTGGCGCCGGAGTCCCCGCTTGATGCTGGCCCTGCCCGCACCCAGCGCGGCGCGCTGGGGTGGCGTGCTGGCGGCGGCCGGCTATGCGCTGCTTGCCGGCTGGGGCGTGCCGGCGCAGCGCACGCTTTGGATGCTGGCCACGGTGGCGCTGCTGCGCAGCGCCGGGTTGCGGTGGCCGGCGCCGCTGGTGCTGCTGGCCACTGCCGTCGTGGTGACGCTGCTGGACCCCTGGGCGGTGATGCAGCCCGGCTTCTGGCTGTCCTTCGTGGCCGTGGCGCTGCTGATGGTGGCCGAGCCGGCAGCGCCACGTCCACGGGCGGCTGCAGGTCATGCGCGACGGCTCGCCGACGTCTTGAAGCGCGGCCTGCGCAGCCAGGCGGTGGCCAGCGTCGGCCTGGCGCCGCTGAGTCTGGTGTTCTTCCAGCAGGTGTCGCTGGTCGGTTTCGTCGCCAACCTGCTGGCCATCCCGCTGGTCACGCTGGCCATCGTGCCGCTGGCGCTGCTCGGCATCCTGCTGCCATGGCTGTGGGCGCCGGCCAGTGCGTTGGTGCAGGCGCTGGTGGGGGCACTGCAGTTCCTGGCCGGTTGGCCCCTGGGCCTGTGGGAGGCCGCGGCAGCACCAGCCTGGGGCATGACGGTGGGCTTGTTCGGGGGCGCGCTGTTGTTGCTGCCGCTGCCCTGGCGGCTGCGCCTGCTGGGTGTGCCCATGCTGCTGCCGCTGCTGGCGCCGCCGTTGCCGCGGCCGGCCGTGGGTCAGTTCGAGGTGGTCGCGGCCGACATCGGCCAGGGCACGGCGGTGCTGCTGCGCACGCGAAAGCACCTGCTGCTCTACGATGCCGGGCCGCGCTATTCGGTCGAAGCCGATGCCGCACAACGGGTGCTGCTGCCGCTGCTGCGTGTGCGTGGCGAGAAGCGCATCGACCTGCTGATGCTCAGCCACCGCGACATCGACCACGTGGGTGGTGCCGCCTCGCTGCTGGCGCAGCTGCCGGTGGCGGCGCTGGCCAGCTCGCTGCCCGACACGCACCCGCTGCTGGCCGCTGGCCTGCCGCACCGCCGCTGCTCCTCCGGCCAGGCCTGGGAGTGGGATGGCGTGCGCTTCGAGCTGCTGCACCCGCAGCCCGGTGACTACCTGCCTTCGGCGCGGCCCAACACGCTGAGCTGCGTGCTGCGCGTGCAGGCCGCCGCTGGACGCAGCCTGCTGCTCACCGGCGACATCGAGGCGGCGCAGGAGGCGGCGCTGGTCGGCCGCCTGGGCCACGGCCTGCGCAGCCAGGTGCTGTTGGTGCCGCACCACGGCAGCAGGACCTCGTCGAGCGAGGCCTTCATCGGCGCAGTGGCTCCGGGCACGGCCGTGGTGCAGGCCGGCTACCGCAGCCGTTTCGGCCACCCGGCCCCCGAGGTGCTCGCGCGCTACCGCACTCTGGGCGTGGAGTTGCAACGCAGTGATGCCTGCGGGGCCTGGAGCTGGGACGCGCAGGGCGTGGCACGTTGCCAGCGCGAAGTGGCGTCCCGTTACTGGCATCATCGGGTGAACGGCGGCCCGGCGGCCGGGCCGTAACCGACGCAGATGGCCCGCCCCTTGCATTCAAGCCGGCGAAGCCATCGCAGGAGCCCCTTGTGTCAATCCATGTCGCGCTGAACCACATCACGCACTACCGCTACGACCGGCTGGTCGGCCTGTCGCCGCAGGTCGTCCGCCTGCGTCCCGCCCCGCATTGCCGTACGCCGATCCTCAGCTACTCGCTGCGCATCGAGCCGGCCGAGCATTTCATCAACTGGCAGCAGGACCCCTTTGCCAATCACCTGGCCCGGCTGGTCTTCCCCGACAAGACCACCGAGTTCAAAGTCACGGTCGACCTGGTGGCCGAGATGTCGGTCTACAACCCCTTCGACTTCTTTCTCGAGCCGGAGGCGGAGACCTACCCCTTCGAGTACGCACCCGAACTGAAGCACGACCTGGCGCCCTACCTGGTCAAGGGGCCCCTCACGCCAAAGTTCAAGGCGCTGGTCGACAGCGTGTCGCGCGAGGAACTGCGCACCATCGACTTCCTGGTCGGGCTGAACCAGCGGCTGCAGCGCGAGATCGGCTACCTGATCCGCATGGAGCCGGGCGTGCAGACGCCGGAAGTGACGCTGACCAACCTGTCGGGCTCCTGCCGCGACACCGGCTGGTTGCTGGTGCAGCTGCTGCGCCACCTGGGGTTGGCGGCGCGCTTTGTCTCCGGCTACCTGATCCAGCTCAAGCCCGACGTCAAGTCGCTCGACGGGCCCAGCGGCACCGAGGTCGACTTCACCGACCTGCATGCCTGGTGTGAGGTCT
Source organism: uncultured Pseudomonadota bacterium (assembly GCA_963758955.1). Taxonomy (GTDB): domain Bacteria; phylum Pseudomonadota; class Gammaproteobacteria; order Burkholderiales; family Burkholderiaceae_C; genus Rubrivivax. Next base: position 300,125 of record CAVWXO010000021.1, on the reverse strand, counting down.
TCCTGCCCGGCGCCGGCTGGGTGGGCCTGGACCCGACGTCCGGGCTCATGGCGGGCGAGGGCCACATCCCGGTGGCCTGCACGCCCGAGCCGTCGACTGCAGCGCCCGTAAGTGGTGCGGTCGACGAATGCGAGGTGAGCTTCGAGCACCACATGCAGGTCACGCGCATCTACGAATCGCCGCGCGTCACCAAGCCTTACACCGAGGCGCAGTGGCAGTCGATCCTGCAGCTCGGCCACGAGGTCGACGACGAGTTGCAGCGCCAGGACGTGCGTCTGACGATGGGCGGCGAGCCGACCTTCGTGTCGGTGGACGACCGCGACGGCGCCGAATGGAACGTCGACGCGCTCGGCCCCACCAAGCGCGGCTTCGCCACCGAGCTGGTGCACCGGCTGCGTGCCAAGTACGCCAGCGGCGGTTTCCTGCACTTCGGCCAGGGCAAGTGGTACCCGGGCGAGCAGCTGCCGCGCTGGGCGCTGACCATCGGCTGGCGCGCGGACGGGCAGCCTTGCTGGCACGACCCGTCGCTCTTTGCCGACGAGCGTGAACTGCACCGCTACACCACCGACGACGCGCAGGCTTTCATGGCGGCGCTGACCCGCCGCCTGGGCCTGGACGCGAAGTACGTGCAGCCCGGCTACGAGGACACCTGGTACTACCTGTGGCGCGAGCGCCGGCTGCCGGTCAATGTCGACCCCTTCGAATCGAAGTTGGACGACGAGATGGAGCGCGCGCGGCTGCGCCGCATCTTCACGCAGGGCCTGGACAGCGTGGTCGGGTACCTGCTGCCGCTGAAGCGCGAATGGCATACCCCCACCGCCGGGCCGAAGTGGATGACCGGCCCGTGGTTCCTGCGCGACGAGCGGTTGTACTTGATGCCCGGCGATTCGCCGATGGGCTACCGGCTGCCGCTGGATTCGTTGCCCTGGGCCGCGCCCGGCGAGGTGCAGCAACTGATCACGCAGGACCCCTTCGACCACCTGCGCCCGCTGCCCAGCGCGGCGACGCTGCGTGCGCAGTTCGGCGGCCGTCCCGGCTACGACACGCACCATGTCGGCGGCGGCTTTGCCGAAGGCGGCATGGTGGCGCTGCAGTCGCAGCCCTGGCCGACGGACCTGGACGCTGAAGCAGGCCTCGGCGGCGGCTCCGGCATCGGTGCTGGCGCCGGCGACTATGGCCACGGCGCGGATGGCCCAGGCCACCCGCATCTGCCCGAAACAGCGCCGTCGCGCGACCCCGACAGCGCGCCCGGCCGCTTCGAGTCCGCCGGCTGGCTGACGCGCACGGCGTTGTGCGTGGAAGTGCGCGACCCGCAGCGCGCCAACGGCCCCAAGGCCGAAAAGGAACACGGTGGCAAGAGCGGCGTGCTCTACGTTTTTCTGCCGCCGCTGAAGCACCTGGAGGACTACCTGGAGCTGCTGGCCGCGGTGGAAGCCACGGCGGCGGAGCTGGGCGTCAAGGTGGTGTTGGAGGGCTACCCGCCGCCGCGCGACCCGCGGCTGAAGATCCTGCAGGTGACGCCCGACCCGGGCGTCATCGAAGTCAACATCCACCCGGCGTCGAGCTGGGACCAGTTGGTCGACCACACCGAGTTCCTGTACGACGCGGCGCACCGCACGCGGCTGTCCACCGAGAAGTTCATGCTCGACGGACGCCACACCGGCACCGGTGGCGGCAACCACTTCGTGCTTGGCGGCGCCACGCCGGCGGACAGCCCTTTCCTGCGTCGGCCCGACGTGCTGGCCAGTCTGCTCACCTACTGGCACAACCACCCCAGCCTGAGCTACTTGTTCAGCGGCATGTTCATCGGCCCGACCAGCCAGGCGCCGCGCATCGACGAGGCGCGCAACGACCAGGTCTACGAGATCGAGATCGCCTTCGCCGAGCTGGAGCGCCAGCTCGCGCTGCACCACCAGGTGCCGCCGTGGATGATCGATCGCAGCCTGCGCAATCTGCTGATCGATGTCACCGGCAACACCCACCGCAGCGAGTTCTGCATCGACAAGATGTACTCGCCCGACGGGCCCACCGGGCGCCTGGGCCTGCTGGAGCTGCGTGCCTTCGAGATGCCGCCACATGCCCACATGAGCCTGGCCCAGCAACTGCTGCTGCGCGCGCTGCTGGCCTGGTTCTGGCGTGAGCCCTATCGCGGGCATGGCACGACGCGCATGACACGCTGGGGCACGGGGCTGCACGACCGCTTCCTGCTGCCCACCTTCGTGCAGATGGATTTCAACGACGTCATGGCCGAGCTGCGCGCGGCCGGCTATGCCTTCGACGACCATTGGTTCGCGCCGCACCTGGAGTTCCGCTTCCCGCTCATCGGCGAGGTCGCCACCATGGGCGTGGCGCTGAGCCTGCGCACCGCGCTCGAACCCTGGCATGTGATGGGCGAGGAAAGCAGTGCCGGCGGCACCGCGCGCTATGTCGATTCGTCCCTGGAGCGGCTGGAAGTCAAGGTCATGGGGCTGAACGACAACCGCCACATCGTTACCGCCAACGGCCAGGCGCTGCCGCTGCAGCCTACCGGGCGGGTCGGCGAGTACGTATGCGGCGTGCGCTATCGCGCCTGGCAGCCGCCGTCGGCGCTGCACCCGACGATCGGCGTGCACGCGCCGCTGACTTTCGACATCGTCGATCGCTGGCTGCAGCGCTCGATGGGCGGCTGCCAGTACCACGTGGCGCACCCGGGCGGTCTGAGCTACGAGGACTTCCCGGTCAATGCCTACACCGCGGAAAGCCGCCGCCTGGCGCGTTTCATCCGCATGGGCCACACGCCGGGCAAGATGTCGGTGGAGCCGGCGCAGCCGAGCCTCGAGTTCCCGTTCACGCTCGACCTGCGCCAGCGCTGACCCGCCGCGTTCGCCCGCCGTGCTGCAAACCCAGTCCCAGTCGCTGCTGCCGTTTGCAGTCGAGGATCCGCTCGACCCCGCGCTGGCAGCGCAGACCGGCCTGCTGCACCACAGCCCGGGCCTGGAGCCGGGCCTGTGGGACGAGATGCGCCATGCCGACGGTCAACTGCGCGGCTCGTGGCGCGACTTCGTGCGCTGGCTGCCGCCCAGCGCGCCGGGGCAGGGTGTTGCCGACGAGATGGACCGCCGCGTCGCCCAGGTGGCGCGGCAGATCCGTCACGACGGCATTACCCACAACGTCTTCGGCGAGCAGGGCGCGGCGCAGCGGCCGTGGTCGCTGGAACTGCTGCCGCTGATCATCGACACCGCCGACTGGGCGGTCATCGAGCCCGGCGTCGTGCAGCGCGCCGCGCTGATGCAGGCCATGCTGGCCGATGCCTACGGGCCGCAGCACCTGCTGCAAGAAGGCCTGTTTCCGCCGGCGCTGCTGCTGCGCCATCCCGGCTACCTGCGCTCGATGCGCGGCGTGCTGCCGGCCAGCGGATTGCGCCTGCACATCGTCGCCTTCGACTTGGTGCGCGCACCCGACGGCAGCTGGCAGGTGCTGACCTGCCGCAGCCAGGGCCCGTCGGGCCTGGGCTATGTGCTGCACAACCGGCTGGTCATCTCGCGCCAGTTTCCCGATGCCTTCCGCGAGCTGCGCGTTCAGCACATCGCCAGCAGCTACCGCCGGCTGCTCGACTCGATCGAACGGCCGGCGCGTGCCGTGGCCGGCGGTGCCACGCCCCGCGTCGTGCTGCTGACGCCGGGGCCCTATGCCGAGACCTACTTCGAGCATGCCTACCTGGCGCGCTACCTGGGCCTGCCGCTGGTCGAGGGTGGCGACCTGGTGGTGCGCGAACAGCGCCTGTACCTGAAGACGGTGGAGGGCCTGGAGCCAGTGCACGGCATGCTGCGCCGGCTGGACGACGACTGGTGCGATCCACTGGAGCTGCGCGCCGATTCGGCGCTGGGCGTGCCCGGGCTGCTTCAGGCGGTGCGCGCCGGCCACGTGGTGATGGCCAATGCACTGGGCAATGGCTTTCTCGAGTCGCCGGCGATCCAGGGCTTCCTGCCCGGCATCGCGCGCCGGCTGCTCGGCCAGGAACTGCTGCTGCCGGCGTTGCCCACCTGGTGGTGCGGCGAGGCGGCGGCCTGGCACGACGTGCGGCCGCAGCTCGACGACAAGATCGTGCGCAGCACCTTCCCGCGCAGCGGGCGCGCGTCGATGATCGTCCGGGCTGACGACGTGGCCATCGATGACGACGCCGACGCATGGACCGTGACCGAAAAGGTGCGCTTTTCCCGCGCACCGGTATGGAGTGGCGGCACCACGCTGGCGCGCCCTGCGATGGTGCGGGTCTATGCCATCGCGGAACAGGGCGGGCAGTGGCACGTGCTGCCCGGCGGCATGACGCGCGTGGCCAAGTCCGACGAGCTGAGCGTGTCGATGCAGCGCGGCGGCTCCAGCCTCGATACCTGGGTGCGCACCGACGGCCCGGTGGACAGCTTCTCGATGTTGCCCAACCGGCTGAGCGTGGACGACATCGCGGCAAGGCGCCCCCCGGTGTCCAGCCGCACGGCCGAGAACCTGTTCTGGCTGGGCCGCTACACCGAGCGCACCGAACAGATGGTGCGCCTGGCGCGGGCGGTGCTGCTGCTCATCGACACCGACGAGGACGCGCCCGAGACGCTGCGCGAGGCGCTGTCCGAGTTGGCGGTGCACAGTGGCCTGGCGCCCTGGGGTGCGCCGACGCTGAACCAGGCGCCGCACCTGTTCGAACGGGCTTTGCTCGGCGCACTGGCCGACCCGGCCGCCAGCAGCATTGCCTTCAATCTGGGCGCCCTGGAGCGTGCCGCACAGGCGCTGCGCGAGCGGCTTTCGACCGAGCAGTGGGCCGTGGTGCGCTCGATGGGCACGCGCTTTCGCGCGCTGCGCGGCGGCGGACCGGCCAGCGTGCCGGCGCTGGGCCAGGTCTTGCCGGCACTGGACCGGCTGGCCGTTCAGCTGGCGGCCGTCACCGGCGCACAGAGCGACCGCATGACGCGCGACCATGGCTGGCGCTTCATGACGGTCGGCCGGCTGCTCGAGCGGTTGATCGGCCTGGCCGCCCAGTTGGGCAGCTTCGTCGAGACCGGCGCCCTGGCACACGGTGCCGGCATGGAACGCATGCTGGAGCTGTTCGACAGCGCCATCACCTTCCGCGCCCGTTACCAGCGCCACGAGGACCTGCTGGCGCTGACCGACCTGCTGGTGCTCGACAGCGCCAACCCGCGTTCGCTGGCCGGCGTGCTGCGCCGGCTGCGCACCGAGCTGCGCAAGCTGCCGGGCGGCGACGACTTCATCGACACGCTGCTGAGGCGGTTGCCGGCTGAAGGTGCCGGCTTGCAGCTCGAGGACCTGCGCGGCGCCGACGAGGTGCAGGTGCTGCGCGTGCTGGGTGAGGTCTGCACCCAGCTGCAGGCCAGCGGCGCCGCCCTGGCCGACGACCTGGGGCACCGATTCTTTGCCCATGCATCCACCGGCGACGAGCTGCAGCATGTCTGAAGCCTCTGCCGTGCTCGAGGTCGAGCACGAGACGCGCTATGGTTATGCTGCACCGGTCACCCAGGCGCAGCACCTGGCCTATCTGAAGCCGCTGCACGACGTACGCCAGCAGCTGCTGCAGCACGAGCTGCTGATCGAGCCGACGCCGCTGCAGCTGCTGTTCGACACCGACACCTATGGCAACGCGCGCACGCTGTTCAGCCTGAACCAGCCGCACCGTGAACTGCGCGTGCGCGCGCGCAGCCAGGTGGCGCTGGTGCCGCGCCAGGTAGCGATGGACGCGGACGCCTCGCCGCGGTGGGAGGACGTGCGCGAACGGCTGCGCTACGAGGCCGGTGCCCGCTACGATCCGGCGGTGGAATTCGCCCAGCCCTCACCCTACGTGCCGCGCCTGCATGCCCTGCGCGCCTACGGGCTGGCCAGCTTCGGGCCGGGCCAGCCGGTGGCGCTGGGCGCGCTGGACCTGATGCGTCGTATCCACGCCGACTTCGAGTTCAAGACCGCCAGCACCGAGGTCGATACGCCGCTGATCGACGCCTTCGAACAGCGTTCCGGCGTGTGCCAGGACTTTGCCCACCTGATGATCGCCGCGCTGCGCATGGTCGGCCTGGCGGCGCGCTACGTCAGCGGCTACCTGCTGACGATCCCGCCACCGGGGCAGGAGGCGCTGCTCGGTGCCGATGCCTCGCATGCCTGGGTGCAGGTGTACTGCCCCCAGACACCCGGGCTGGCCGAGGGCTGGCTGGAGCTGGACCCCACCAACGACCTGATCCCCGACACCAGCCACGTGCGCCTGGCGCTGGGCCGCGACTATGGCGATGTGACGCCGCTGCGCGGCGTCATCCGCGGCGGCGGCCGGCACACGCTGGAAGTCCGAGTCCACACCCGCCGAATGCAGGAATCGCGGGCCCGAATGTTGCTAACTTGATGCTCACCGAGGAGCCCTTGCATGCCACCCAGCTTCGATGAAATGCGCATCAGCGGCAGCGAGGTGCGGGACCATTACCGCACCTACGAACGCTGGCTCAAGGCGCAGCCTCAGGAACTGATGCGCGACCGCCGCGACGAGGCGGAAATGATCTTCCGCCGCGTCGGCATCACCTTCGCCGTCTATGGCGCCAAGGACGAGGACGGCGCCGGCACCGAGCGGCTGATCCCCTTCGACCTCATCCCGCGCGTCATCCCCAGCCACGAGTGGGAGGACATGGAAAAGGGTCTGCGCCAGCGCGTCACCGCGCTGAACCGCTTCCTGCATGACGTCTATCACGACCAGGAGATCCTCAAGGCCGGGCTGGTGCCGGCCGAGCAGGTGCTGAACAACGCGCAGTACCGACCGGAGATGCGCGGCGTCAACGTGCCCGGTGGCGTGTACTCGCACATCTCGGGCGTGGACATCGTGCGCGCCGCCAACCCCGATGGCAGTGGCAGCTACTACGTGCTCGAGGACAACCTGCGCGTGCCCAGCGGCGTGAGCTACATGCTCGAGGACCGCAAGATGATGATGCGGCTGTTCCCCGAGCTGTTCAGCCTGCACCGCGTGGCGCCGGTGGCCCACTACCCCGACCTGCTGCTGGAGACGCTGCGCGCGGTGGCCCCGGCCGGCGTGAACGAACCCACGGTGGTGGTGCTGACGCCCGGCATGTACAACAGCGCGTACTTTGAGCATGCCTTCCTGGCCCAGCAGATGGGCGTGGAGCTGGTCGAGGGCCAGGACCTGTTCGTGCGCGACGACCATGTGTTCATGCGCACCACGCAAGGCCCGAAGCGGGTGGACGTGATCTACCGCCGCGTCGACGACGATTTCCTCGACCCGCAGGTCTTCCGCCCCGACAGCACGCTGGGCTGCGCCGGCCTGCTCGGCGTATACCGCAGCGGTAACCTGACGCTGGCCAATGCCATCGGCACTGGCGTGGCCGACGACAAGTCGATCTACCCCTACGTGCCGAAGATGATCGAGTTCTACCTGGGCGAAAAGCCGATCCTGCACAACGTGCCCACCTACATGTGCCGCGACGCCAAGGAGCTGAGCTACGTGCTGGCACACCTGAACGAGCTGGTCGTCAAGGAGGTGCACGGCGCCGGGGGCTACGGCATGCTGGTCGGCCCGGCTGCGAGCCAGGCCGAGATCGAGGAGTTCCGCGCGCACCTGCTGGCCAACCCCAGCAACTACATCGCCCAGCCGACACTGAGCCTGTCCACCTGCCCGACCTTCGTCGAGGCCGGCATTGCGCCGCGGCACATCGACCTGCGGCCCTTCGTGCTGTCGGGCACCGAGGTGCAGATGGTGCCCGGCGGGCTGACCCGCGTGGCGCTGAAGGAAGGCTCGCTGGTGGTGAATTCGTCGCAGGGCGGCGGCACCAAGGACACCTGGGTGCTGGAAGATTGAACCCCCCCGAAGCGCCTTCGGCGCTCCCCCCAGGGGGCGACGCCCGTGGCCCGGCGAAGCCGGTTCCACGGCGACCGCTCGATTGCGTAGGCTCGTTGGAGATGCACCATGCTTTCTAGAACCGCCGACCATCTCTTCTGGATGTCGCGCTACATGGAGCGCGCGGAGAACACCGCGCGCATGCTCAATGTCAACTACGAGACCTCGCTGCTGCCGCAGTCGGCCGAGGCCACCGAGCAGGGCTGGCGCGGGCTGCTCAGCATCAGCGAACTGACGCCGGCCTACCTGGAGCGCTACAGCGGCTTCAACGGCCGCGACGTCATGGACTTCATGGTGCGCGACGAGAACAACCCGTCGAGCATCCTGGCCTGCCTGCGCGCCGCGCGCGAGAACGCCCGCGCGGTGCGCGGCACGCTGACCACCGAGGTCTGGGAGACGCAGAACCAGACCTGGCTCGAATTCAACCGCCTGCTGCGCGAAGGCGCGTTCACGCGCGACCCGGGCGCCTTCTTCGAATGGGTGAAGTTCCGCTCGCACCTGTCGCGCGGCGTCACCGTGGGCACGATGCTGCAGGACGACTCACTGCACTTCCTGCGCATCGGCACCTTCCTGGAACGCGGCGACAACACCGCGCGGCTGCTCGACGTGAAGTTCCACGCGCTGGCCGGTGAGTACTTCGGCAACGGCAACCCGAAGGAAGTGCACGAGGTCGACTTCTATCACTGGAGCGCGATCCTGCGCTCGGTGTCCGGCTTCGAGATCTACCGCAAGGTGTACCGCAATGTCATCCGGCCCGAGCTGGTGGCCGAGCTGTTGATCCTGCGCCCGGACATGCCGCGCTCATTGGCCGCCTGCGTCAACGAACTGGTGGCCAACCTCAAGCTGGTGGCCAACCAGCAAAGCGGCGAGACGCTGCGCCGCGCCGGCAGGCTGCAGGCCGACCTGCAGTACGGCCGCATCGACGAGATCCTGGCCACCGGGCTGCACGCCTACTTGACGCAGTTCCTGGCCCGCGTGGGCGACCTGGGCGGCGGCATCAGCCGCGACTTCCTGGTGCCTGAAGCCGCCTGATCACCTCGGGCAAGGCGGCCACAGCGGCCTGGAAGTCGTCGACCACGAAGTCGGCGCCTGCCAGAGCACTGGCCTCGTCAGCCGGTCGGTACTTGCCGGTGCGCACCAGCAGGCCACGCAGCCCGGCCGCCTGGGCGCCGTACACATCGGTTTCCAGGTCGTCTCCGATCATCAGCGCCTGCCCGGGTGGGGATTTGCAATTCATGGAGCGCGGTACGGAAAATGGCTGGCGCCGGCTTGCCGGTGAGCTCGGCCTGCACGCCGGTGGCGTATTCCAGTGCCGTGACGAAGGGTCCGGCGTCCAGGCTTAGCCCGTCGGCCGCACGGAAGTAGCGGTTGCGGGCGATGGCGATCAAGGGCGCGCCCTGCTGGTCCAGGATCACGCGCATCGCTGCGTTCATGGCGGCGTCGCTGAGTCCATCGCCAGCGTCGCCGAGCAGCACCGCGTTCAGCCGGTCGGTGTCGATGCCGGCCAGGTCCGGGAACAGATCCGGATGGACCAGCAGGTGCGCGCGCAGGCCGCGCTGCAACAGCAGGCGGCGTGCGGCCAGCGCACCGGTGATGAGCTCGTGCTCGGCCAAGTCGAATCCCATGCCCTGAAGCTTGCGCACGATCGTCGCACGTGTCTGACGCGTGGTGTTGGTCAGCAAGCGCAGGCCCAGGCCGAAGCGGCGCAACTGGGCCAGCGCTTCGACTGCGCCGGGGATTGGTGCATCCGCCACACAGAGCACGCCGTCGATGTCCAGCAGCACGGCGCGCAAGGTGTTCATGGCCAAGGTCGCCAAGCATCCGCCATGCCGTCCCGCGCGACGGGTCAGAATGGTGCAAATCAAGACCCCGGAGACACTCGATGAAGATGCGCCACATCGCCAGCGGCCTGCAGTTTCCCGAAGGACCGATTGCCATGGACGACGGCTCGGTGCTGCTGGTGGAGATCGCACGCGGCACGCTCAGCCGGGTCACGCCGGACGGCCGGGTCCACGTGGTGTCGCAGATGGGCGGCGGACCGAACGGGGCGGCCATCGGGCCCGACGGTGCGGTCTATGTTTGCAACAACGGCGGCTTCGAGTGGGTCACCGAAGCCGACGGCTGCCTGCGGCCGACCACCCAGGCGCGCGACTATGCCGGTGGGCGCGTCGAGCGCGTCGACCTGGGCACCGGCAAGTTCGAGCGCCTGTTCGACAGCGTCGACGGCCTGGGCCTGCGCGGGCCCAACGACATCGTCTTCGACGCCCACGGCGGCTTCTACTTCACCGACCTGGGCAAGGTGCGCGCACACGAGCTGGACCATGGCGGCCTGTACTACGCCGGTGCCGGCTTTGCCGCACCGCGCACGCTGGCGCGGCCCGCGCTCACGCCCAACGGCGTGGCGCTGTCGCCGGACGGTCGCACCGTGTACTACGCCGAAACCGCAGGCGCGCGCGTCTGGGCCTTCGACATCGAGTCGCCGGGCCAACTGCGCAAGCAGCCCTGGCCGTCGCCGCACGGCGGGCGCATGGTGGTGGCCTCGCCGGGCGGGCACTACCAGCGCTTCGATTCGATGGCCGTCGATGCCCACGGCAACCTGCACGTGGCCACGCTGATGCACGGCGGCATCAGCGTCGTCTCGCCCGACGGCGGCAAGTACCACCACGTGGCGCTGCCGGACCGTTTCGTCACCAACCTGTGCTTCGGCGGGCGCGACCTGCGCACGGTCTATGTGACCCTGTCCGGCAGCGGACAGCTGATCGCCATCGACGGCTGGCCGACAGCCGGGCTGCGGCTGAACCACAACGCCTGATGCGGCAGGTAGCGCGCACCGCGCCGAGGGCGCACGCTACTGGATCAGATCGTTCGCGCTGATCAAGACCGACTGGGGGATGGAAATGCCCAGGGCCCTGGCGGTCTTCATGTTGATCACCAGCTCGAATTGCGTCGGCTGGGCGACCGGCAGATCGCCGGGTTTGGCGCCTGCGGCGATCTTGCTGAGGTAGTCCGCAAGGCTGCGCCAGGCCTCCGCCAGGTTCTCGCCGTAGCTCATCAGGCCACCGGCATCGACGAATTCGCGTGCGCTGTAGAGGGACGGCAGACGATGCTTGGCCGCCAGTGCGGCAATTTCAGCGCGCCGGGCGAAGAAGAAGGGTTCGTCCGGCAGCACGAACACCGCGCCGGCGTTGCGTTGCACGGCGGTCGCGAAGGCTGCGGGCAACTGCACGTCGCTGGGCCGCCGGCCCGCTTCGACCTTCACGAGTTCGAGCTTCATCTGCTGGGCCGCCGGCTGCAGCGCTTCGAACATGCGCGGATGCACTGCGCTGTTGCTGTCGACCAGCACGGCCACTGTCATGGGTTTGCCCAGCACGCGGGCGAAGAGCTCCAGCTTCTTGGGAATCAGCTCATCGGCCTGGCTGGACCGGCCGGTGACGTTGGCGCCGGGCCGCGACAGGCTGGCGACCAGATGCTGGCCCACCGGGTCGGCGACGGCCGCCATGATGATCGGCGTCGACGTGGCCGACGAGCCAAAGGCCTGCATGGCGGCGCGCGTGGTCGGTGTGCAGGTGGCGATCACTGCATCCAGCTTCAGTGCCGCGAAGTCGCGCGCGATGCCCGGCACCTGCTGCACACGCCCGTCGGCGTAGCCGCGTTCGACGATCAGGTTGCGGCCTTCGACCAAGCCGTGCTCCCGCAGGCCCTGCAGCAGCGCCTGCTCTTCTTGCGGGGTGGGCAGGTCGCCGACCAGGATGGCAATGTGCAGCTTTCTGTCCGCCTTCTGCGCCAGTGCCCAGGTCGGAGCACACAACAGCAGGCCCACCGATGTGATCGCAGAGCGGCGTCTCGCGTTCACGGGCCTGGGCACGCTACGGTCCCTTCAACATCACGCGGCAAGGCTCTGGCGCGGCGGGTCGAGGTCAACGCGTGGTAGATCATGGCGAACCCATCCAACGCGCGATCAGACGACGCCGCGTGCGTGCAGCGCGTCGATGCGCGCATCGTCGTAGTCCAGCACCTGCTGCAGCACCTCGCGCGTGTGCTGGCCGAGCAGCGGCGGCGCCACCTCGTAAGTGACGGGCGTGTCGGCAAAGCGCATCGGGCTGGCCAGCAGCGCGACCTCGCCGCGCGGGTGCTGCATCTCCACGCGCATGCCGCGATGCTGCACCTGCGGGTCCTCGAAGACCTGATCGATGTTGTTGATCGGCCCGCAGGGCACATTGTGCGCTTCGAGCAGGTCGATCCATTCGTGCATCGTGCGCTGCAGCATCAGCTCGGCCACCATGCCGCAGATCAGCTCGCGGTTCGCGCCGCGTTGCGCGCCGACCCTGAAGCGCTCGTCCTCGGCCCATTCGGGCTTGCCTACGGCCTGGCAGAAGCTCTTGAACTGGCTGTCGTTGGCCACCGCCAGGATCAGGTAGCCGCCCTTGCAGGGAAACACCTGGTACGGGACGATGTTCGGGTGGCCATTGCCCAGGCGCTGCGGCACCTGGCCGGAGACGAAGTAGTTCAGCGTCTGGAACGAGGTCAGCGCAATCAGGCAGTCGAGCAATGCAATGTCGATGTACTGGCCCTGGCCGCTGACGTGGCGGTGCTCCAGCGCGCCGAGGATGGCGGTGGTGGCATACATGCCGGTCATCAGGTCGGCCACGGCCACGCCCACCTTCATCGGACCGGCGCCGGGCTGGCCGTCGGGCACGCCGGTGATGCTCATCAGCCCGCCCATGCCTTGGAAGACGAAGTCGTAGCCGGGGCGCGGCGCATAGGGCCCGGTCTGGCCGAAGCCGGTGACCGAGCAGTAGATCAGCCGCGGATTCAGAGCACGCAGTGACGCATAGTCCAGACCGTACTTGGCCAGCGTGCCGACCTTGTAGTTCTCGACCACGATGTCGCTCTTCTCGGCCAGTGCGCGGATCAGTGCCTGGCCCTCGGCCGAGGCCAGGTCGCAGGTGATCGACTTCTTGCCGCGGTTGGCCGACAGGAAGTAGGCCGAATCGCCGCGCACGCCAGTGGCCTTGTCGGTGCCGAAGAAGGGCGGGCCCCAGGCGCGGGTGTCGTCGCCTTCGCCGGGGCGCTCCACCTTGATGACCTCGGCGCCCATGTCGGCCAGGTTCTGCGTCGACCACGGGCCGGCCAGCACGCGCGACAGGTCCAGCACGCGCAGGTGCGACAGCGGTCTGCGGGGTGGGGACGTGGGCTCGCTCATGGGGCTCGTGGCTCGAGGTGGGGCTCCATGCTAAGGCCTGACCCCAAAACCCGGTCGATACAATCCCGCGCCCCGCCGACCAACATCCACCCATGTCCAACGACCGACTGGCCGTCCTGCCTCAGTACCTGCTGCCGAAGGACGCGATCACGCGCCTGGCCGGCCGCGTGGCGTCGGCACAGCGCGGCGCGTCGACGACGCGGCTGATCCGCTGGTTCGTCGGCCGCTACGGCGTGGACATGTCCGAGGCGGCGGACCCCGACATTGCCGCCTACAAGAGCTTCAACGACTTTTTCACCCGCGCGCTGCAGCCCGGCGCACGGCCATTGGCCCAGGCCGACCTGGTGTGTCCGGTGGACGGCGCGATCAGCCAGTTCGGCCGCATCCGCGGCGATCAGATCTTCCAGGCCAAGGGTCACGACTACAGCACGCGCGCGCTGGTCGGCGGCGATGCCGAACTGGCCGCGCGCTTCGACAATGGCCACTTCGCCACGCTGTATCTGAGCCCGAAGGACTACCACCGCATCCACATGCCCTGCGCGGGGCGGCTGACGCGCATGCTGCACGTGCCCGGCGAGCTGTTCTCGGTGAACCCGACCACCGTGCGCGGCGTGCCGGGCCTGTTCGCGCGCAACGAACGCGTGGTCTGCGTGTTCGACGGCGTCGCCGGGCCTTTCGTGCTGGTGCTGGTGGGTGCCACCATCGTCGGCAGCATGGCCACGGTGTGGCACGGCGTGGTCAACCCGCCACGCCCCGGTCAGCTGCGCGAATGGCGCTATGACGACCAGACGATCGAGCTGGCGCAGGGCGCCGAGATGGGCCGCTTCCTGCTCGGCTCGACCGTGGTGCTGCTGTACCCGGAAGGCGGGCTGCAGTTCAACCCGGGCTGGATGCCCGGCGGCGCCATCCGCATGGGCGAACCGATGGCGCGCCGCTGGGTCACTCGGGCAGGCGGCCCAGCGCGAACATGACTTCCAGCAGCGGCGCCGGACGGCCCAGCGCCGCGAACCAGCGGTTGTAGATCTCGGGCAGCGCCGGGCTCTTGTAGATCTGCGCCAGCGCGGCGTCGACGGCCTGGCGCATGGCCCAGTCGCCGCGCGGCAGGCCGATGGCATAGGGCTCGTAGGACAGCGGGTCGCCGAGCAGTGCCAGCGCCTTCGGGTCCTTGGCCTTGGCCACCAGGCCGACCAGCAGCACGCGGTCGCTGGCCAGCGCGTCGATGGTTCCGGCCTCCAGCTGGGCCAGGCCTTCTTCGCGGTTCTTCACTGGCACCACGGTGGCGGTGACCACCTTGATGCGCAGTGCGTCGTTGATGGCGCGTTCGTTGCTGGTGCCGGCAATGACGCCGATCTTCTTGTTGGCCAGGTCCATCAGCGAGTTGCCCGGTGTCGACGCGCGCACCAGCAGCCCGGTGCCGTCGACGAAGGTCAGCGTGGAGAAGCCCACTTCTTTCATGCGCCCCAGCGTCACGGTGGAGGCGCCGCACTCCATGTCGGCCTGGCCGCTGGCGATGGCGCTGAAGCGGTTCTGCACCGTCACCGGCACCCAGTTCACCTTCAGCGGCACCACGCCGATTTGCTTCTCGATGACGCCGATGATGCTGCGGCACAGATCCACCGTGTAGCCGGTGGGCTTCTTGTCGTTGTCCTCGAAGGAGAAGGGCACCGCGTCGGTGCGGTAGGCGATGTGGATGGTCTTGGTCTCGTGGATCTTCTTCAGCCGCCCGTCGAAGGGCGCGCTGGCCATCTGGGCCAGGGCCAGCGTGGGCGCCAGGCACAGCGCGGCCAACAAAGTTTGCATGCGGGACATCGGGACTCTCCGGAAGGGGTTATTGCGGTTGTCGGTCCGGCGTCGAGCCGGGGCCGAGCATTCTAGGGTCGCATACCGATTGGCGATCCAACATACGGAACTCGGCGGCGACAACCGGCCGCGCATTGCGGCCACTGCCATCGTTGTTTGCATGTCGATAGGCCGGCGTGCCGAGTCGGCTGCGGTAGCGCGCTGGCGTCACCCGCATTCTCCGGCCCACGCTCGCGGGCCAGCGGCTCTTGTTCGCCTGCGTTGCCTCGTCGCCACCGACCAGCCGGGTCACCGACCAGCGTACCGCGAATGGGGCCTGCGCCCGCGGGTGGCCACCATCGCACTACAACAGGCGCTGGTGGTCCGCCTGCACGAACACCGCGATGGTGGCAGGGCGTGGGGTTCGGGTTCGCGGGCGCAGGCCCCATTCGCGGCACGCTGATCCCGTGCCAGCTTGGTCGGTGATGACGAGGCCACTGCCGCAGCCCCAAGTCGATGGCCCGCGAGCGTGGGCCGGAGAACGCGGGCCCGGACCGCGCGCCACGCTGAACCCCCGCACGCTTTGCCGAGGTCAGCGAGCGGCGGCTCTGCGACGTCAGCCGTGCCTTCGGTTTTCGGCCGGCGAGTGCCAGTCCGTATCAATCCGTGCGCGAATGGCCGCGTGATTCGCGGCTGGCGATCCAGATCGTCGCGGCGCAGATGACCACGCCGCCGATCAGCGTGCTGGTGCTGGGCATATCGGAAAAGACCAGCCAGCCGATCAGCGAGGCCCAGACCAGGTCGAGGAACTTCACCGACTGGGTCGACGAGATGTCGGCAATGCTGAACGATCGCGTCAGGCAGTAGTGGCCCCCGCTGCCCAGGATGCCACACAGCAGGAAGCCGGCCCATTGCCACGCGGTGGGCGTCTGCCAGTGAAGCAGCGCCAGCGGCAGGCTGAAGATCGTCACCGTCAGCGACTGCCAGACCAGGATCACGCCGGTGGTCTCGTAGCGCGTCAGTCCCTTGGTGAGCAGGAAGGATGCGGCGAACATCGGTGCCGAGGCCAGCATCACCAGGTTGTAGAAGCCGCCGCTGCCGCTGAGCTTGGGGCCGACGACGATCAGCACGCCGACGAAGCCGATGCCCGAGGCCAGCCAGCGCTCCCAGCGCATCGGTTCGTTGAAGAAGATGTATGCACCGATCATGATGAAGATCGGCCCGGTGAAGCCGATGGCCGTCATGTCGGCCAGCGGGATCTTCGGCAAGGCGGTGAACCACAGCATCAGGCCCAGCGTGTGGAAGGCGCCGCGCACGAACTGCCCGCTGACCCGCTTGGGCCGGTACGCCGCCAGGCCATGCCGCCACAGCAGCGGCAGCAGCACCACCAGGCCGAACAGGTAGCGCAGGAATTGCGCCTGGAACGGGTCGAGCTGCTGCGCCAGGCCGCGCATCAGCGCGTTCAGTACGCTGAAGACCAGGCCAGCCGCGGCCGACCACAGCAGTCCCTTGACGACCGGGTCGAGCCGATTCATGCGGTGGCCGGTGAGCGCGATGCGCCGCTGCAGCGGCGTGCGCGGGTCCTTCGGCGGGGTCAGGACGGCCGTCATCGGCAGCGTCCGGTCGGGGCGCGCCGGCCGTCGGTGGGTGCGGGCATGCCGCGATTGTCGTCGCTGCCGGTCGTTGACTACGTCCCCGCCACGACAGCCCGCGCACGTCCGGCGTTAGATTTGCCCGGCCCTTCCGCCACGCCCGCGCTTGCGACGGCGGCGCTGCTGCTGGCGCTGTGCGGCGGGTCGGCCCGCGCCGCGGGCGAAGATGGCCACGCCGCGGTGCTGCAGTCCTGCCCCAAGGTGCAGCAGGAGATCGTCGACCTGGACATGCTGGCCGAAGGGCTGAAGAACTCCCCCGCGGTGGGGATGTTCGAGAAGCAGCGCCTGAAGTCGTCCATCGACGAGCTGATCGGCCGCCTCAAGGCCTTCCACGGCGGCAACAAGCAGCACACCCTTGCCGAACTGGAGGAACAGTACGACCTGCTGATGATGCACATTGCCCGTCTCCTGCAGGACAAGGACGTCCCGCTGCATGGCCGGCTGTGCAATGCCTGGGGTTCGATCTGGGCCACGCTGCAGGACCGCGGTCGTTTCCTGGAGAAGTTCTCGTGACGCGGCTGCGGCTGACGCTGACGGCGCTGCTGTGGCTGCTGGCCGCCTGCGCAACGCCGCCGCCGTCGCATGCCGACATCGTGCGGGGCGAGCTGGCGGAAATGCTGGCCACCGACCAGCCGAATTGCGGCTTGGTGCGGCTGTACAGCCGGCGCGGGCGGCTCGACTACCGCGTCGAATGCACCTCAGGGCAGGTCTTCCGGGTGCGCGCCAACGCCGACGGCCACGTGCTGATCACGCCCTACGCCGGTCCGTGAGCTGGTCCGTTCAGCGCGCCGGCATGTCGGCCTGGCTGCGCGCTACCCCGTCTTTCTCAGTTTGCCCCTGACACCGCTGCTAAGTTGTTGATTTGACTTGTACGAGACGCTGAGGTCTCCACTACAGGGCGAGTTCTGCAGTGGCTTGTTTGGCTTGCGCGGCGGTGATCTTCGGTGGCGGCTGGCCCGGCAAGCTCAGGCGCAGTTGGTCCAGCAGCATGCGGTGTTCGGCCTCGGGCTGCGTGTAGCGCGACAGGGTCAGCTCGCGGCCGTCGGTGGTGGGCAGATGCACGTCCACCATCTGCATGGTCTTGAACTTGGCCAGCACCTCGCGCGGTGTGGTGCCCCCGGCCAGCACCCGCATTTTGGTCTTCAAGGTCACCTGCAGGCAGTACGCCAGGAAGGCCACGAAGATGTGGGCCTCGATGCGCTCCTCGGTCTTGTGGAAGATCGGCCGGATCGCCAGATCGTGCTTGATCTCCTTGAACGCCTGCTCGACCTCGGTGAGCTGGATGTAGAACGTCCACAACGCATCGGGCTCGTACGCGGTGAGGTTGGTGCGCAGCAGGTAGCGGCCCTCGCGTGTGCGCGCCTGTCGCAGCTTGTGTCGGTCCAGGCTGAACTGCAGGCTCGCCGTGCTTGACGCGTCCTTCGGCCACGTCAGCTTCACCAAGCCCGCCGCGCGGCCAGCATCATGCTTGGCTGCGCCGAGCTTCATCAGCAGTTGGTCGCGCGTCAGCTTCTGGGTCTGCAAATCCTTCAGGCGCCCGATGTAGCGGCGCAACCGCTTGCGCCGCATGCTGCGCTCCTTGTCGATGCGCGCATCGCTTTGCGCCAGCACGTAAACGTCTTCGTCGGTGGCCAGCCGCTTGACCTGCACGCCGTCGCGCACCTTCGCCCAGGGCTTGTCCAGGAAGGCCTGCTCCAGCTTCGTCAACCGCCCCTTGGGTGTGCCCACCAGGTAGCTCGCCCCCATCGTTCGCATCTTGGCCAGACTGTCCTCGGTGGGAATGCCGCGGTCCATCACCCAGATGCGGTTGGCGCGGCCGTAGCGCTTCTCGATGCGGTCCAGGAAGCCGCTCAGGGTGGTGGAGTCCGCGGTGCCTCCGCCCATCACCTCGTAGCTCAGCGGGAAGCCCTCGGGCGTGACGATCAGCGCGATGACGACCTGCCTGCAGTCACCTCGCTTGTCGCGGCTGTAGCCGAACTGGCGCAGGTCGTCGGACCCTCGGTCTTCGTCGGTCTCGAAGTAGGTGCTGGTCAGGTCGTACAGCAGCACGTCGAACTTCGCGCCGAAGAGTTCACCCCAGCGCCTCACGAGGAACTTGAAGAGATCGTTCTTGTGCTCGACCAGCCGGTCCATGCAGCGGTACAGCGTGTTCTTCTCGGCCAGGCTGAAGTCCGACTCCAACAGGTCGGCCATCGCGCTGGAGTCGAACCACTGGCGGTGCAGCCGCCACTCCGAGCCTGGGTCGATGAGCCTGTAGGCCACCAGCGTCTTGAGCACCTTCAGCCACGGCGTGTTGCCCTGCGCTCGTGCAAGCCGCGGCCGCCAGAAGCTGTCGAGCTCGAGTTGCTGCCATAGTTGCAGCGCCAGCCAGCACGCACCCCACTGCCGAGGCCGGCGCAGGCTCAGCTCGCTCAGGCGTACGCCGATGGCATCGACGTCGTCCACCGGCATCGAGCCAGCGGGAAACAGTGCCACCTGCCGCCGTGTGCCCGCGTCCTGCAGCTCGATGGTCTTGCGCCAGGCCTCGCGTTGGCTGGCGTTGATCTCGCCCAGGTACAGCACTTGGCGCTGCATCACACGGCCGTCGCCGCAGCGGCGGCTCTCCACCACGCTCCAGTATTCGTGGGTCTTGCCGTCCTTCTTGCGTCGGTTGCAGCGCAGGAACATGAACCGAAATTCTCGGCACATCAACCATCGAGCGCAACGACCAAGGTCTCCACTACAGACCTCGTCGCCATACGTCCATTGCGCATCAACGACTTACGCCGCACTTGATGCTCAACTCACCGGCTATCCACAGAAATCTGAGAAAGACGGGCTACGGCCGGCACGACGCGCTGCCGGATCAGCGCCAGCGACTGGCCGCGCCCGGCGCTGGCCGGCGTCGGGTCCGCACTGGCCGCGATGACCAGGTCCAGCGCCGGGTCCACCCAGATGAACTGGCCGCCAAAGCCACTGGCCACGAACGGCGGGCGCGGCGCGTCGGACGGCGCCACCCACCACAGGTAGCCATAGGGCAGGCCGACCGGCGGCCCGCCGCCGTTGCGCTGTGTCGTGGCGGCGCGCACGAAGTCTTCGCCAACCACGTTGCGGCCGGCCCATCGTCCCTGCTGCAGCATCAGCTGGCCGATGCGTGCCATGTCGCGGGTGCGCAACTGCAGGCCGCTGAAGCCGAGGTGGCGGCCCTGTTCGTCGCGGGTCCAGTCGCTGGTTTCGATGCCCAGTGGCGCGAACAGCTGGCGCTGCGCATAGGCGGCCGGCGTCGCGCCGACCGCCTGCTCCAGCAGCGCGGCCAGCAGGTCGGCGGCCGGGTTGTCGTAGCGGAAGGTCGTTCCCGGCTCGGCCTCGAAACGCCGGCCCATGGCGAAGCGTGCACGCTCCTTGGCGTCGAAGAAGCGGCGGTCGCTGGCCTGGAAGCCGGCGGTCATGGTCAGCAGGTGGCGCACGGTGAGCCGTTGCGCGCGGGGGTCGTCGTTGGCATCGGCCAGCTGCGGCAGCAGCGCCAGCACCGGCTGGTCCAGGCTGGCGATGCGGCCCTGTTCGACGGCCATGCCGACCAGCAGCGCCAGCAAGCTCTTGGTCACCGACTCCACCGGCTGCAGCGGCGGGGTCTGCAGCCCGCCGCGCTGGTACTCGAAGGCGACACGACCGCGGCGCAGCACCACCAGGCCGCGGATGTCGGCCAGCGCCTCGGCCTGCGCCTGCAGGCCGGCAAAGACCTCGGCATCTAAGGCCAGTTCGGCGGCCGAAGGCGGCGGCGCGTCCTGCGCTGCCACGGGCAGCGCCAGCGCGGAGCACAACACAGTGATCGAAAGCAGTCGCATGGTCTGCGGGGGTTCGCCGGCGGGGGCCATTGTCGGCGCGTCGGACGTGGACAATGGAGGCCTCGTTCGGAGACCGATGATGCACCTGCCCAGCTTTGCCGAGTTCGAAACCCAGGCCCGCGCGGCCGGCTTCGGCGAGGTTCTCGAGCGCCGCTGGGCGCCCGACGCCGTGATCGCCACCCACACCCATGCCTTCGCCGTCGACGCGCTGGTGACGCAGGGCGAGATGTGGCTGTCCTGCGAGGGCCGCACCCAGCATCTGCGGCCCGGCGACTGCTTCACGCTCGACCGCGAGGTGCCGCACGATGAGCGCTACGGTCCGCAGGGCGCGACCTACTGGGTGGCGCGGCGAAATGGCTGAAAGGAGACGCCCATGACCACCGTCGCCCTGCTGGCCGCGTTCGGCCAAGCCTGGAATCGCCACGACATCGACGCGTTGATGTCCTTCATGACCGAGGACTGCGTGTTCGAGACCGCCGCCGGCGCCGAGGCCTGCGGCACGCGCCATCAGGGCCTCGAGGCGGTGCGCAAGGCCTTCGCCTCCGCTTGGGCCCTGGTGCCCGACGCGCAGTGGCGCGACGCTGTGCACCATGTGGAGGGCGACTTCGGCTTGTCGGAATGGACCTTCACCGGCACCGCCGCCGACGGCAGCCGCATCGAAGTGAACGGCGTCGACCTGTTCACCTTCAAGGACGGCAAGATCCATCGCAAGAACACCTTCCGCAAGAACCGGCCCAACCTGCCGGCCGCGCGCTGATGGCGCCGTCGGCCGAACCGACCCGGCGCTACGACCCCACCTACGACCCGCTGGTCGCGCGCTGTGCGGGCCAGGGCCAAGCCTATGCGCCCACCTGGTGGGTGGCCAGCGCCGGGGCGCCGCCCGAGGACGACGGCCCCGTGCGGCAGGACATGAATGTCGATGTGGCCATCATCGGGTCTGGCGCCACCGGCTTGTCCACCGCGCTGTACCTGGCCCAGGAGCAGGGCATCCGCGCGGTGGTGCTGGAAGCCAACCAGGCTGCCTGGGGCTGCTCCAGCCGCAGCGGCGGCCAGGGGCAGAACGCCAGCGGTCGGCTCAAGCGCTCGCAATGGATCGAGCGCTGGGGCCTGGAGGTGGCGCGGCGGCTGGATGCCGAAATCCGCGCCGGCTTCGACAACTTCCGCACGCTGACGCAAGGCATCGCCTGCGACGCTCACGACGGCGGCCACCTCTATGTGGCGCATCGGCCGCGCAAGATGGACATGCTGCGCAGCGAAGGCACGCTGATGCGCGAGACCTTCGGCTATGCCACGCGCATCCTCGGCGCCGAGGAACTGCGCCGCGAGTACTGCGACGAGCGCGAGGCCGCCGGCGCGCTGCTCGAGCCCGACGGCATCGGCATCCACCCGCTGAAGTTCAGCTACGGGCTGATGCGCCGCGCCCGTGAGCTGGGCGCACGCGTGCACCCGGCCAGTCCGGTGCTGGACTGGCATGAATCCGGCGGCGTGCAGCACCTGCGCACGCCGGGCGGCACGGTGCGTGCGCAGCGCGTGGCGGTGTGCACCGGCGGCTACACCGGGCAGCAGTTGAACCCGCTGCTGAAGAACCGGCTGATGCCGATCCTGTCCAATTCGGTGGTGACGCGGCCCCTGACCGAGGCCGAACTGAAGGCCACCAACTTCCGCTCGCAGGTGTTCCTGACCGACACGCGCACCCTTCGCTTCTACTACCGGCTGCTCGACGGCAACCGCCTGCAGATCGGCAGCCGCAGCGCCATCGGTGGTGCCGATGCCCAGGCACCGAAGCACCTGAAGCTGCTCACCGATGCCATCGCGCGCAAGTTCCCGCCGCTGGCCGGCATCGACATCACGCATTCGTGGTGGGGCTGGGTCGACGTCAGCCACGACATGATGCCGCGCATCACCCGCCCCGACCCGGCGCGCAAGCTCTGGTACGCGCTGGGCTACGGCGGCAACGGCGTGTCCTTCTCCACCTGGGCGGGCAAGCGGCTGGCCGAGCGCATCGCCGGGCGCGATGCCGGCCGCGAGGTCTTCCAGCTGCCGATCTATGCCACGCCGCTGGAGCCTCCCAACCTGTTCGGGACGGTGCGCTCGCCGGCCTTCGCGCCCTTTCGGCGACTTGGCCAGCGGGTGCTGTACCGCTGGTACGCGCACCAGGACGAGGCTGCCTGAACGACCGTTCCTTAAGGCGATAGGCCCCTCAAGTCGGCGCCTCGGCGGGCCGATAACCGTCCGATGGCAATCCTCGGGCCCGTGGCGACAGACGCCGCGCCTGCGCTGCGGCGCACGGCGGGTGCCCTGCTGGCCGCCCTGAGCCTGCTGCTGGGGGCCACGGCCGCCTCGGCGTCGGCCTGTGCGCCCGCGCCCCACCTGCCGCCGGCCGAGCAGTTGCTGGAGTTGGAACGCGATGGCCGTGCCCAGCCGCGGCCCTGCGCCGCGAAGCTCGCCACGCTGGCTGCCAGCGGCCGGCTCGATGCGACCGGCCGCGTCGAGGCCTTGATGCTGCAGGGCTGGCTGCTGGCCGGCCAGTCCGATCATGCCGGCGCCGAAGCCGTGGCCCGCCAGCTCGACCAGGTGGCGGCCGCCGGCGCCCCGGCGCTGGCAGGTGCCGCCGCACTGCTGGTGCGCGCGCGGCTGGCCGAACAATCCGGCGAGACGGCCCAGGCCGGCGTGCTGGTCGACCAGGCCCTGGCTCGGCTGCCGGCCGATGCCGGCGCGCTGGACAAGCTGCGCTTCGCCTCGGCGCAATCCCATATTCGCAATTCGGCCAGCCGGCTGGAGGAGGCGATCCGCCTCGACCACCAGGCGCTGAAGCTGGCCGACGCCGTGGGCGCCGCCTGGCGGCAGGCCGAGGTGCGCAACGACCTGGCCTACAGCTACCACCAGGCCGGGCAGATGGAGCAGGCGCGCAAGCTCAGCCGCGAGGCGATGGAGCTGGCGGCGCAGTCGGCCGATGCCATCACGCTGGCCCATGCCTACACGGTGCAGGGCATCATCCTCGACGCGCAGGGCGACAAGGTGGCCGAAAAGCACTCGTTGCAGTCGGCTCTGGACCATGCGCGCCGTGCCGGCGCCAAGTACGAGGAATCGCTGTACCTGGCCAACCTGGCCGATCACTTCCTGAAGAAGGCCGACTACGCCACCGCGCTGCGCTACGCGCAGGCCGCGCTGCCGCTGACGCGCGAGCTGAAGAACCTGGGCGGAGAAACCGTCGCGCTGGCCAATATCGGGCTGGCGCAGATCGCGCTGCGCGACATCGAAGCCGGCAAGCGCAACCTGCGCGCGTCGATCGACATCGACGAGCGCCGCGGCTCGATCACCGGGGTGTCCGATTCCTATGCCGAGATGGGGCAGTACCTGGAGCGCGCCGGCGATGCCAAGGGTGCGATCGAGGCCTTGCACCAGCATCGCGCGCTGGCGGCGCAGATTCTGGCGCGTGACCAGCAGCAGGCGATCCTGGAGATCCAGGAACAGTTCGACGCCGAACGGCGCGAGCGCGAGCTGGCGCTGCTGCAGCGCGACGGCGCGATCAAGACCGAAGCCTTGCGCGCCCGCGAGCTGGCGCAGCGCCTGAGCTGGCTGATCATGGCCAGCGCCGCGCTGGCCTTGCTCGTGGTGATGATCGGCGTGCAGCGCGTGCGCGAGGCCAACCGACAGCTGGCGCGCAGCAACGCGCAGCTGCAGCGGCAGGCCGAGATCGACCCGCTCACCGGCCTGGCCAACCGCCGCCACCTGCAGGAGGCCATGCGCAAGCTGGGTGCGGAAGGCCGCTTCGAGGGCACCGTGTTCCTGGCCGACCTGGACCACTTCAAGCGCATCAACGACTGCCACGGCCATGCCGCCGGCGACGCCGTGCTGGTCGAGGTGGCGCAGCGGTTGCGCGCGGTGCTGCGCGATGCCGACCTGATCGTGCGCTGGGGCGGGGAGGAGTTCCTGGTGATCGTGCACGCGCTCGATGCCGATGCAGTGCAGGCCCTGGCGCAGCGCATGCTGGACGTGATCGGCGGCATGCCCTACCTGCACGAGGGCCGGGCGATCCTCACCACGGTGTCGATCGGCTATGCCACCTTCCCGATCGAACCGGGCCTGCTGTCGGTGAGCTGGGAGAGGGCCATCGGCCTGGTCGACACTGCCATGTACCTGGCCAAGGCGCATGGTCGCAATCGCGCCTATGGCGTGCGCATGCTGCGCGCGAAGGACGAGCAGCAGCTCGAAGCTGTCGGCCGTGCGCTGGAAACGGCCTGGCTGGCCGGCGAGGTGACGCTGACGTCCTTGAACGGGCCGGGCAGCGCCAAGGTGCCGGCGCCACCGGTGCTGGCCGAGGCTGCATGAAGGCCGCGATGCCGCACGGGCTGCGCGCCGCCGTGCTCGGCGTTCTGGCGGCGCTGGCATTGGGTGCATCGGCGCAGCAGGGTTTCGAGGAACGCGTCGACGCGCTGCTTCGCCTCGGCCACGACCAGCCCGATGCGGCACTGGCCGAACTGCGCACGCTGCAGCCGCCGTCCGGCGACAAGGATGCGCAACGTCTGCTGCTGCTGGCCCGCGGCATGGTGCTGGCGCAAAGCGGGCGCGACAGCGAGGCGCAGGGCTGGGCCGGCGCCTTGCGCACCCATGCGCGCAGTGAACGCGACGCCCAGGCCGAAGCTGCGGCCGGGCTGGTCACGGCGCTCGCCGCGCACAACGCCGGCCGGCTGGACGTGGCCGCCCGGCTGGCCCGTACCGCGCGCGACGCCCTGCAGCCCTACTGCCCGCCGCTGAGCGAGCAGGCGGTCAACGGCATGCGAAGTACGGCAGTCACCGAGCCGGCCGGCTTGCCCGGGCCGGCGCGCTGCGAACACCGCGCGGCGTGGAACGCCCTGCTGGTGCTGCAGCACCATGCGGTCGACACCGGGGATTGGGTCGGCGCCACCCAGCAGGCGCGGCTGGCGCGCGACCTGGCTGCAGGCGCCGGCGATCTGCAGCGCCAAGCGCGCAGCACCGCCGACCTGGCCTGGCTGAGTGCGCGCAGCGACAGCATCGACGTCGCGATGCCGCTGCTGCAACAGGCGCAGCGGCTCGCGTCGCGTGCGGCCGATCCGCTGCTGCTGGCCCGCGTCAAGCTGGCCGAGGCCAAGATGGCGGCGCAGCGCGGCGACATCGACGGTGTGCGCCGCCTGGCCGAGCAGGCGCTGCCGCTGACGCGGCAAGGCGGCTCGCCGCGGCTCGAAGCCAGCGTGCTGACCTTCCTGAGCGATGCCCATGCCAAGCTGGGCCAGCCGGCCGAGGCGCTGCAGGCGGCCGAACGGGGGCTGCCGATCGTACGTCGCCATCAGGACCGGCGCGTCGAGCTGGCGCTGACCAACAACGCCGGGCTGGCCAAGATCGGCCTGAAGCGAAGCGCCGAGGGTCTGCAGGACCTTGCGCGTGTCGAGGAGCTGGCGCTGTCGGCCGGGCTGGGTGCGCTGCGCGCCGAGGTGCTGCGCGAGTACGACGAGGCGCTGGCCGCGGCCGGCGACGCACGCGGTGCGCTGGCGCTGTACCACCGCGAGCGAGCGCTCAGCGCCGAGGTGCTGGCGCAGAACCGCGATGCGACGCTGAAGCAGCTGCGCCAGCGCAACGACCGCGAGCGCCAGCAGCGCGACATCGAGCTGCTGGCGCGCGACAACCAGCTCAAGGCCGCGGCGCTGGCCAACCGCGAGCTGATGCAGCGCGTGTGGGGCGTGGCCGCGCTGGCGCTGGCGCTGTCGGCGGTGGTGGTGGCCTGGCTCTACCGGCGCGTGCGCAGCACGCAGCGGCTGCTGGTGTCCAGCCAGGCCAAGCTGCGCGTGCAGAGCGAACGCGATCCGCTCACCAACCTGGCCAACCGGCGGCACTTCTTGTCGGTGATGCAGACGCAGCGCGCGCTGGGACCGGACGGCCGCGGTTTCGACGGCGCGCTGCTGCTGGTCGACATCGACCACTTCAAGCATGTCAACGACGGCCACGGCCATGCCGCCGGCGACCTGGTGCTGTGCGAGGTGGCCAAGCGGCTGAACGAGGCGGTGCGCGGCGACGACCTGGTCGTGCGCTGGGGCGGCGAGGAGTTCCTGGTGCTGGCGCTGCAGGTGCGGGCCGAGCAGGTGGAGATGCTGGCCGAGCGGGTGCTGCGCTTCATCGGTGAACGGCCCGTGGTGGTTCAGGGCCAGCCGGTACGGGTGACCGTGTCGATCGGCTATGCGCGCTTTCCGCTGCCGCCGAATACCTTGCCGGTGGCCTGGGAGCAGGCCATCAACCTGGCCGACATGGCGCTGTACACGGCCAAGAACCAGGGCCGAAATCGCGCGGTGGGCATCGTGGCGGCCCATGCGCAGAGCCCGCCGGAGCTGCGCCACATCGAAGGCGACTTCGACCGCGCCTGGCACGAGGGCCGCGTCACGCTGAAAGTGGCGCCGGGGCCGCTGGTCCTGGCTGCCTGAGCTACTTGGCGCCCAGGCCGAGGCGGTCGATCAGCGCCTTCTCCTTGCCGAAGGTGTCGCGCACCCACTTGCTGTAGTCGTCGCTGTTCAGGTACCACACATCCTGGCTCAGCTGCGCCAGCAGCTCCAGGTGCTTGGGGTCGTCGATCGCCTTCTTGAAGGCGTCGTGCAGCGTCTTGACCACCGCCGGGTCCATGCCCTTCGGACCGGCGATGCCATAGGGCGAGGTCGAGACCACGCCGTAGCCCAGTTCCTTGGCGGTGGGCACGTTGGGCCAGCGCTTGGTGCGCGTCTCGCCAAAGGTCACCAGCAGCCGCATCTGGCCGCCGTCGACGTACTTGTCCCAGCCGGTGGCATCGCTTTGCGCCATCACATGGCCGCCGAGCAGCGCCTGCGTCGAATCGGCATTGCCCTTGAAGGGTACGTGGTTCAGCGTGACCTTGGCATTCATCGCCACTTCCTCGATGTTGAGGTGCGGCGTGGTGCCGATGCCGGTGGAGGCGTAGTCGATCTTGCCTGGCTCCTTGCGCGCGGCTTCGATGTACTCGTTGAATGTCTTGTAGGGCGAATCGGCGCGCACCGTCAGGCCGAAGGTGTAGCCGGTGACGCCGATGATGTGGCTGAAGTCCGTCAGCGGGTTCCAGGGCGACTTCTGCATGTGCGGGATGCGCAGCATGCCCATCGGAAACTGCGAGATGGTGTACCCATCGGGCTTGGCCTGCAGTGCCATCTGGCTCGGCCCGATGGTGCCGCCGCCGCCGGGCTTGTTCTCGACCACGATGTTCTGGCCAAGGTACTTCGACGCGATCTCGGCCAGGCCGCGCAGGTGCCGGTCGGTGGAGCCGCCCGCCGGCCAGGGCACGATCAGCGTCACCGGCTTGCTCGGGTAGGCCTGGGCAAGTGCGCCGGCCGCGGCGGCCAGCAGCGTGGCGCCCAGCAGGCTGCGGCACGCGAGGGCGAAATCGAGATGCATGTTTGTCTCCTTGGTACGGGGTTCTCAGGACACGACCTGGTAATACAGATTCTGCGGGTGATTGGCCTGCACCAGGAAGAACCAGCGCTCGGCCAGCAGCCCGGGTGCCTGCACCGCCGCTGCCAGCAGCCAAGGCAGCGTCGCGCCGGAATACAGGCCCCAGGCCAGCAGCAGGGCCGGCAGCGCAAAGCCCAGGACCAGGAAGCCAAGCTTCACCTGGCGCAGCAGCGCCGACGTGCGGCCGTGGAAGAACTCGCGGGTGTTGAAGGCGCCGCCCGACATGCCCATCGACATCTGCTTCACGTAGCTCGAGCGGATACCGGTGGCCGACTGCAGGTTGGACTTCGGCCGCAACTGGGCATTGCGATGCAGCGCCGCCAGCCGCGTGGCGGCGGCCGCCAGCGTGAGCAGCAAGGCGATCGGCGCGGCCGCCAGCAGCAGCGCCCGCTGGTCGGCCAGCGCCGCCAGCGCGCAGGCCAGCACCAGGCCCGAGGACAGGCCGATGAGGGTGAAGTTGACCAGCGTCAGCGGCTGCGCCCACTCCTGGATGAAGCGGATGCAGGCGTAGATCATTGCCGTGCACAGCCACAGCGCTGCCGCCAGCACCAGCGCCGCAATCGGCAGCCAGGGCAGGTCCCAGCCCTGGCGCAGCGCCAGCCACCACAGTGCGCACACGCCGATGAAGGCCGGCAGCACGATGACCTCGCGTGACAGCCAGGACGTACGCCACATGCGCACCGCCCGCCAGCCGCGCGCCGGCCGGCCGAGGTGGAAGCTGGAGGCCACCAGCGCCACCAGCAGCACGGCCACGGCCAGCGCCAGTGCTCCCGACAGAAAGCCGGTGCTCATCGGCAGGCCCGCCAGTTCGGCCAGCGCCAGCGTGACCACCAGGCCCTGTGCGGCACCGGCCAGGGTGGTGAACAGCACCACCGACCGGGCCGGGTTCATGAGCCTTCTTCCGCCGCCGGCGTGACTTGCCGAGGCAGGTACTGGTTGGCCGGCCGGGTCTTCCATTCGGGCATCAGCGCATAGCCGCCGCGTTCGCGGATGGCCTGCGACACGGCAGAGTCCGGGTCCTTGACATCGCCGAACAGCCGCGCGCCGGTGGGGCAGGCCATCACGCAGGCGGGCTTGCGTTCTTCGGGCGGCAGCGTGTCGCTGTAGATGCGGTCGACACACAGCGTGCACTTGGTCATCACCTGGCGCGATTCGTCCAGCTCGCGCGCGCCGTAGGGGCAGGCCCAGGCGCAGTACTTGCAGCCGATGCACTTGTCGTAGTCCACCAGCACGATGCCGTCGCTCTGACGCTTGTAGCTGGCGCCTGTCGGGCACACCGGAACGCAGGGCGGGTCTTCGCAGTGCAGGCAGCTCTTGGGGAAGTGCACCGTCTGCGTGTCGGGGTAGTGGCCGGCCTCGTAGGTCTGCACGCGGTTGAAGAAGGTGCCGGTGGGGCGGGTTCCGTAGGCGTCCACATCGGCCAGCGGACCGGCCGCGCCCGAGGTGTTCCACTGCTTGCAACTGGTGACGCAGGCATGGCAGCCGACGCAGACGTTGAGGTCGATCACCAGCGCCAATTGCTTGGCCAGCGTCTCGGGTTGCGCCGCACGGGCCGGCGCTTCGGCCACCACGTCGGCGCGCAGCAGATCGCGCAGCCAGCTGATCATGACTTGGCCCCCTTGGCAAAGTAGCGCAGGACCCGTTCGCCGACGCCGCGCACGCCGGGCGGCGCGGGCGTGGCCTTGATCTGGGGAAAGCTCTCTTCGGCTTCGCCGGGTTCGGCCGGACGGATGCGCACGCGCACGTCGTACCAGCCGGCCTGGCCGGTGATGGGATCGGAATTGCTGATGCTGCCGCCGTCGAAAGGCAGCTCCTCGCTGATCAGGTGGTTGAGCAGAAAGCCCTTGCGCGACTCGTCGGCGCCCGGGGCCAGTTGCCACGCGCCGTCGGCCTTGCCGATGGCGTTCCAGGTCCACACCGTGCCGGGCTCGACGGCTTCGCTGTAGCGCAGCATGCAGCGCACCTGGCCCCAGCGGCTTTCCACCCAGCACCAGCCTCCGTCGTCGATGCCGGCCGCTTGTGCAGTCAGCGGATTGACGTGCAGGTAGTTGTGGCTGTGGATCTGCCGCAGCCAGGCGTTCTGCGAGTCCCAGGAGTGATACATCGCCATCGGCCGCTGCGTCACCGCGTTCAGCGGATAGGCCTGCAGGTCGGTGGCGGCTTCTTCCAGCGGCGCGTACCAGAAGGGGAGCGGGTCGAAGTAGGTGGCGATGCGCTCGCGCAAGCCTTCAGGCGGCTGCCGGCCCGTGGTCTTGCCCTGGGCCGCCAGGCGGAAGCCCTGCAGCGTGTCGGAATACAGCGCCAGCTGCACTGGGTCGTTCTTCTGTCGCCAGCCCTTGTCCTTGGCGAAGTCCAGGTAGGCGCGGTTCCAGTTGCGCATGTAGTGCATGCCTTCGGGCATGGGGTACTGGAACACGCAGTTGTTCTGCGCGTACATCTCCCACTGCTTCGGGTTCGGGTCGCCGCGCAGATGCTCGCTGCCGTCCTTGCCGCGCCAGCCCATCAGGAAGCCGATGCCGGGCTGCGGCTGGAAATTGACGACGAAATCCGGGTAGTCCTTGTACTTGCGTTCACCGTCGGCCGTGGTGAAGGCCGGGAACTGCAGGCGGGAGGCCAGCTCGATCAGCACCTCCTGGAAGGGCCGGCATTCCCCGGTGCGCGGCAGCACCGGCACGCGCACCGAGTCGACGGGGCCGTCGAACTCGCTGATCGGCCGGTCAAGCATGCTCATCACGTCGTGGCGCTCGAGGTAGGTGGTGTCGGGCAGCACCATGTCGGCGAAGGCCACGGTCTCGCTGCTGAAGGCGTCGCACACCACCAGGAAGGGAATCATGTATTCGCCGTGCTTGTCCTTGCGGTTGAGCATCTCGCGCACGGCCATGGTGTTCATGCTGCTGTTCCAGGCCATGTTGGCCATGAAGATCAGCAGCGTGTCGATGCGGTAGGGGTCGCCCTTGACGGCATTGGTGATGACGTTGTGCATCAGCCCGTGCGCGCTCAAGGGGTGCTCCCACGAGAACGCATGGTCGATGCGGATCGGCGAGCCATCCGGATTGATGGCCAGCTCCTCCGGGCTGGCCGGAAAGCCCAGCGGCGCGGCATTCAGCGGCGTGTTCGGCTGGATCATCTCCGGCGCATTGAAGGCGCGGTAGTTGGGCACGATGTGGCGCGGGTACGGCGCCTTGTGGCGGAAGCCCCCGGGCGCATCGATGGTGCCCAGCAAGGACATCAACACGGCCAATGCGCGCACTGTCTGGAAGCCGTTTGAATGCGCTGCCAGGCCACGCATGGCGTGGAAGGCCAGCGGCCGCGCCTGCGTGGTCGGATGCTTATTGCCCCAGGCGTCGGTCCACGGGATGGGCAGCTCGAAGGCCTGCGTCAGTGCCGCATGGCCCATCTCGAAGGCCAGCGTGCGGATTCGCTCGGCCGGGATGCCGGTGATCGCCGCGGCCCATTCGGGCGTGCAGCTCGCGACACGTTCGCGCAGCAGCTGGAACGAAGGCGCGACGCGCGTGCCGTCGGCCAAGGTGTAGCGGCCTTCGAGCGCCGGGTCGCAGCCGTCGGCGATGCCTTCGGGGTAGGCGTTGAGCACGCGGCCCGAAGCCTTGTCCCAGACCAGCTTATTGTGCGGGTTGCGGCCGTCGCCGGGCGGGCCTTTCTCGGGGTTGGGGTCGAAGGCGAACAGGCCCTCGCGCTCACCCTCGTCCAGTACCACGAGCTGCGGCGCATTGGTGAAGCGCTTGAGGAAGCCATGATCCAGCGTGTCGGTGCGGATCAGCTCGTGCAGCAGCGCCATGAACAGCGCGCCATCGGTACCGGGCTTGATGGGAATCCACTCGTCGGCGATAGCCGAATAGCCGGTGCGGATCGGGTTGATGCTGATGAAGCGGCCACCGGCGCGCTTGAACTTGCTCAGCGCGATTTTCATCGGGTTGCTGTGATGGTCCTCGGCGGTGCCGATCATCACGAACAGCTTGGCGCGGTCCAGGTCCGGCCCGCCGAATTCCCAGAAGCTGCCGCCGATGGTGTAGATCATGCCGGCGGCCATGTTCACCGAGCAGAAGCCGCCATGCGCCGCATAGTTGGGCGTGCCGAACTGCCGCGCGAAGAGCCCTGTCAGCGCCTGCATCTGGTCGCGCCCGGTGAACAGCGCGAACTTCTTCGGGTCGGTGGCGCGGATGTGGCGCAGCCGCTCGGTCAGCAGATCGTAGGCCCGCTCCCAAGAGATGGCCTCGAACTCGCCGGCGCCGCGCTCGCTGCCGGGCCTGCGCAGCAGCGGCTGGGTGAGCCGCGCTGGCGACAGCTGCTTCATGATGCCGGACGCGCCCTTGGCGCAGATGACACCCTGGTTCAGCGGGTGCTTCGGATTGCCGTCGATGTAGCGCACCGCACCGTCGCGCAGGTGCACACGGATGCCGCATCGGCAGGCGCACATGTAGCAGGTGGTGCACTTGATTTCGTTTTTCGACCCTGGGGCGGGGTCGGCCAGCGGGTCGTGCAATGGCTCTTTGGAAAGAAGTTTGAACACGGCCGTCCTCGATCAAGCGCTGGCGCGAGGCCGCGGGCGGGCCGCCGGCAGGGCTTCGGATGCAACGCCCCACCCTTCGGGTGGGGTCCCCTGCGATGCTCGGAATCGCGGTCCGTCGCAAAACTCGCTACGCGAACTTCGTTCGCTGCGCTCAGACAGCTGCGACGGGTCAGTTGACGAGGCGCGCTGTGCGCGCGACCATGAGTCCAGAGCTTTTCGGCGTCGCATAGGCGCCCGGCCAGCGGCCCGCCCGCGGCCTTGGGTCCGCCTGTGCATCGCGTCGATCAAACCGCGGCGCTGTGGAATCGAGCCGGCTTTTCGCGGCGTCAAGAATGCCGAGGTCGTTGCCAGCCGAGGAGGGCGGGTGTGCGAATCCAGGAAGTAAAGGAGGAGCACAGGCGTCGGCCTGGGCGGGGGACATGAGCGGATTCGCACACCCGTCCTCCTCGGCCCGCGCAAAGCTGCCCTCAATGCATGAACGCGGCTGCGCACCGAGTCCGCAGCGTCGTCAAACGTAGTCCTTGTACTTCTCCAGAAACCGCACGGGCTTGGCCAGCGCGTCACGGCGGAAGGGGTCGCCCAGCTCGCGGGTGCACATGATCTCGATGACGCAGGTCTTTCCCTGGTTCATCTGCAGGTCGATCGCCTTCTTCAATGCCGGGCCCACCTCCTCGAGCCTGTCGACGACGATGCCCTCGGCGCCCATCGCGCGGGCGATGCCGGCAAAGCTCTGGTTTTCCAGTTCGCCCGCAACGAAGCGGCGGTTGTAGAAGTCGACCTGGTTCTTCTTCTCCGCGCCCCACTGGCGGTTGTGGAAGACCACCGCCGTCACCGGGATGTCGTGGCGCACGCAGGTCATGATCTCGCTCATACTCATGCCCCAGGCGCCGTCCCCGGCATAGCTTATCGCCGGGCGCTGCGGCGCCGCCACCTTGGCGCCGATGATGGTCGGCAGCGCATAGCCGCAGTTGCCGAAGCTCATCGGCGCGAAGAAGCTGCGCGGCCGCTCGAAGCGCAGATAGCTGTGCGCCACGCTGTTGATGTTGCCGATGTCGGTGGACACCATCATGTCGGCGGGCATGGCCTTTTCCAGCTCGCGCAGCACCTGGCGCGGGTGCAACCACCCCTTGTCACCGACGCCACCTTCGGTCTTGGCTTCTTCGATCATGTCCAGGCTGTAGGCGTCGCGCTCGTGCGTCCACTCGCCCAGTTCCTTCTCCCACGCGGCCTTCTCTTCGGCGATCTTCGCGGCACGTTCGGCGCGTGTCGCGTCGCAGTCCAGCGTGCGCTGCGCCAGCAGGCCCAGCAGCGCCGCGGCGGCGGCCTTGGCGTCGCCGCAGATGCCCACGTCGATCTTCTTCACCAGGCCCAGCATCTTGTGGTCGGCGTCGATCTGCACGATCTTCGCGTTCTTCGGCCAGTAGTCCATGCCGTACTGCGGCAGCGTGCCAAAGGGCCCGAGCCTCGAGCCGAGCGCGATCACCACGTCGGCCTGGCTGATGAGCTTCATGCCGGCCTTGCTGCCCTGGTAGCCCAGCGGGCCGCACCACTGCGGGTGGCTGGCGGGGAAGCTGTCGTTGTGCTGGTAGCTGTTGACGACCGGGCAGCCAAGGCGCTCGGCCAGTGCGATGCATTCGTCCCAGGCCTCGCCCATGACCACGCCGCCACCGGAGATCAGCACTGGAAACTTGGCCTTGGCAATGGCTTCAGCAGCAGCCTTGAGACTGGCCTCGCCGCCGGGGCCGCGGTCCAGGCGCATCGGCTTGGGAATCTCGCAGCTGATCTCGCCGTAAAACAAGTCTCGCGGGATGTTCAGCTGCGTCGGCCCCAGTTCGGAGTGCGCGCGGTCAAAGCAGCGCGCGGTGTACTCGGCCATGCGCTTGTTGTTGTTGACGTGGCCCTGGTACTTGGTGAATTCCTGGAACATCGGCAGTTGGTTGGCCTCCTGGAAGCCGCCCAGGCCGATGCCCATGGTGCCGGTCTCGGGCGTGATCAGCACCACCGGCGAGTGCGCCCAGTAGGCTGCGGCGATGGCGGTGACGCAGTTGCTGATGCCCGGGCCGTTCTGGCCGATGACCACCCCATGCCGTCCGCTGGCTCGCGAATAGCCGTCGGCCATGTGCCCGGCGCCTTGCTCGTGCACCACGGGGATCAGGCGGATGCCGGCCGGCGCGAAGATGTCCATCGCATCCATGAAGGCCGAGCCCATGATGCCGAACATCGTGTCCACGCCCTGCGCGACCAGGGTCTCGACGAAGGCCTCGGAAGGGGTCATCTTCTGCACGCCGCTGACGACGCTGCGTTGGGCCTTCATGTCCATGGCGATGCTCTCCTGTGCGGCTCTTGGGTCGGCGCACTATAGGGGGGGGTGGGTGCAGCGTCAACCGAAGTTCCGATTAATGGATCTTCATGTACTGAAATGTGGAACGAGCCTATGATCTTGCCCCATGACGGCTCGACTCGACGGCGACACCCCGATGCTGCGCCTGGTGGCGCTGCTGGAGCGCGTGGCCTCGAAGGACCGCCTGTTCTCGCTGCAGGCGCTGGTCGAAGACACCGGCTTGCCCAAGCCCACGCTGCACCGCATGCTGCAGCAGCTGGAAGGCGCGGGTTTGCTGCGGCGCGAAGGCGATGGCCGCCACTTCGGCACGGGCGTGCGCCTGCGCCGCCTGGCCGAGAACCTGCTGCTCAACGACACGCTGCACGGCGCCCGCCACGCCGTGCTGCGCCACCTGGTGGACGAGGTCGGCGAAAGCTGCAACATCACTGCGCTGTCGGGCAGCGAGGTCATCTACCTCGACCGCGTGGAAACGCCGGCGCCGCTGCGCTTCTACCTGCACCCGGGCTCGCGTGTGCCGGTGCACTGCTCGGCCAGCGGCAAGGTGTTCCTGGCGCAGTTGTCGCCGGCTCAGCGCCAGCGCCTGCTGGCCCATGCGCCACTGGAAAAGTACACGCCGTCCACCGTCACCGACCTGGCCACGCTGGAAAGGCAGTTGCAGCAGGTCAAGCGCGAAGGCCATGCGCTGGACCGCGAAGAGTTCCTGCCCGGGCTGGTGTGCGTGGCCGTGCGCGTGCCATCGGCCACGCCCAAGGCGCGATCCAACCTTTGCGTGGCCTTGCAGGCGCCGGTGATGCGCCTGGGCATCGACAAGGCGCTGCAGTTCCTGCCCGCGCTGCAGCGCGCCGCCGAGGCGCTGGGCCGCATCGACGCGCCGCCAGCAAAGGCGAAACCCACCAAGGCCAGTCGATGAGCGAACTCAATGCCCTGCGCCCGGACCGGCTGCTCAGCGTGCGCGACACCTTCGGCATCGACTCCGACCTGCAGGTGCCGGCCTTCGGGGAACGCGACGAGCATGTGCCCGAGATCGATGCGGTCTACCGCTTCAACCCCGACGTCACGCTGGCCCTGCTGGCCGGCTTCATGCGCAACCGGCGGGTCATGGTGCAGGGGCTGCACGGCACCGGCAAGTCCACGCACGTGGAGCAGGTGGCGGCACGCCTGAACTGGCCTTGTGTGCGCATCAACCTCGACGGCCACATCAGCCGGCTCGACCTGGTGGGCAAGGACGCGGTGGTGCTGCGCGACGGACAACAGGTGACCGAGTTCCAGGAAGGCATCGTGCCCTGGGCACTGCAGCGGCCGGTTGCGCTGGTCTTCGACGAATACGACGCCGGCCGCCCCGATGTGATGTTCGTCATCCAGCGCCTGCTCGAGCGCGACGGAAAGCTCACGCTCCTGGACCAGAACCGCGTGCTGGCACCACACCCGTTCTTCCGGCTGTTCGCCACGGCCAACACCGTGGGCCTGGGCAACCTGAATGGCCTGTATCACGGCGCGCAGAAGCTCAACCATGCGCAGATCGACCGGTGGAACATCGTCGCCACGCTCAACTACCTGCCAGCACAGGAAGAGATGGCCATCGTCGCCGCGCGCGTGCCGGCGCTGGCGGGCGAGGGCACACGCGCCTTGCTGCGTTCGATGGTGGCGCTGGCCGAACTGACGCGCAAGGGCTTTGCCGCCGGCGACTTGTCCACGTTGATGTCGCCGCGCACGGTGATCAGCTGGGCCGAGAACATCGAGATCTTCCGCGACCCGGCAGCCGCCTTTCGCCTGACCTTCCTGAACAAGTGCGACGAGGCGGAACGACCTCTCGTGGCCGAATACTTCCAGCGCGCCTTCGATCGGGACATCGACGAGGCCTTCCGCCTGGACCATGGGTGAGGTGCAGCAGCTGGCGCGCCGCCAGCAGCGGGTGGAAGAGCTGTGTGCCGGCGCGATTCGAGCGCTCAGCGGCCAGGCCGATCTGCACTTCCGCGGCCGCCGCCTGCACCGTGGCCGGCAGCGGCTGCCGCTGTACGCGCCGCACCTGCACCCGGCCATCGAGAGCGACGACTTCGGCTCTTTCCGCGGTGCGGCCGACGGACTGGCGCTGCGCTTGTCCTTGTCCGACGCCGCG
The DNA here is from genome assembly GCA_963758955.1 of uncultured Pseudomonadota bacterium. Classification (GTDB taxonomy): domain Bacteria; phylum Pseudomonadota; class Gammaproteobacteria; order Burkholderiales; family Burkholderiaceae_C; genus Rubrivivax. The sequence continues at coordinate 263,354 of CAVWXO010000021.1, read as the reverse complement.
CTGCATGCACGGCTGTGCCCGCAGGACGCGGTGCAGCGACTGGTGTTCGAGCTGCTGGAACAGATGCGCGTGGAATCGCTGGTGCCCGACGGTCTGCATGGCGTGGCCCACAACCTGCGCCATCGTTTCGAACAATGGTCGCTGGCCTTCCACCGTTCGCGCCTGACCGACAGCGCACGCGGCATCCTGCTCTATACCGTGGCCCAGGTGTGCCGCGCGCGCGTGACCGGCGAGCCGGTACTGGAAGAGACCGAGGACCTGATGGAAGCCACGCGCTTTGCGCTGGCGCCGGCGCTGGGCAGCGACCTGGCCGGACTGCGCCGCCAGCGCAGTGACCAGGCGGCCTATGCCCAACATGCGCTGGCCATCGCCAAGCTGGCGGCCGACCTGCTGCGCTCGGCCGACGACGAGGATGAAGGCCGCGCCGGTGGCGCCGATGCCGAGGACAGCGAACGCGCCGCCTTCAGTCTGGTGATGCAGTGGGATGCGCGCGTCGAGGACGGCGTGGCTGCAGCCGTCAGCGGACACAGCCGTGCCTTCGAAGCCGCGCAGGCGCAATACCGCATCTTCACCTGCGCGCACGACCGCGAGGTGGCGGCCACCGCGCTGGTGCGTGCCGACGTGCTGAACGAACATCGCGTCCAGCTCGACCGGCTCATTGCCGAGGCCGGCCTGAACCTGCCGCGGCTGGCACGCGGACTCAGAGCATTGCTGGCGCAGCCTGTGCACGATGGCTGGGACAGCGCGACGGAGGAAGGGCGCATCGACGGCCGGCGCCTGGCCCAGCTGATTGCCTCACCGACCGAAAGGCGGCTGTTCCGCAGCGAGCATGTCGCGGCCGAGGCCGATTGCGTGCTGGCCTTCCTGATCGATTGCTCGGGCTCGATGAAGCAGCACGCCCAGGCCGTGGCCGTGCTGGTGGACCTGTTCGCCCGCGCGCTGGAGCAGGCGGGTGCGGCCAGCGAGGTGCTCGGCTTCACCACCGGCGCGTGGAACGGCGGGCTCGCGCGGCGCGACTGGCTGAATGCCGGTCAGCCGTCCCACCCGGGCCGGCTCAACGAGGTCTGCCACATGGTCTTCAAGGAGGCCGACACGCGCTGGCGCCGGTCTCGTGCAGGCATTGCCGCGCTGCTGAAGTCCGACCTGTTCCGCGAGGGCGTCGACGGCGAGGCGGTGGACTGGGCCGTGGCCCGGCTTCAGGCCCGGCCCGAGGCACGCAAGCTACTGCTGGTGGTGTCCGACGGCTGCCCGATGGACGGCGCCACCCACCTCGCCAACGATGCCTTCTACCTGGACAACCATCTGAAGCAGGTGCTGCAGCGGCACGAACGCCAGGCCCAGGTGGAGATCTGCGCGCTCGGCGTCGGCCTGGACCTGAGCCCGTTCTACTCGCGCAGTCAGGCGCTGGACCTGGGCGCCGTGCCGGGCCCTGCAGTGCTGCGCGACATCCTGCAGTTGCTGGCGCGGCCGGCGCGGCGCTGAAGGCCGCAGCATGTCGGCGCTGCCGATGCCCGCGGGCCTGCTGCTGGCCAGCCTGTGCGTGGTCTTCGCGGCCGGCATCGTGCGCGGCTTTGCCGGCTTCGGCTTTTCGGCACTGTGCGTGGCCGGCATGTCGCTGTTCATGTCGCCGGCGCAGGTGGTGCCGCCGATCTTCGTGCTGGAAGTGCTGGCCAGCCTGTCGCTGCTGCGCGGTGCACTTCAGCATGCCGACTGGCGCTGGCTCAGCTGGCTGGTGCTGGGCAATGCGCTGTGCATCCCGCTCGGCGTGGCGCTGCTGGCCTACGTGAGCGAGACGCCGCTGCGGCTGCTGATCGGTGCGTTGCTGCTGCTGGCGGCCACGCTGCTGCGCAGCGGCTGGCGCCTGGCGCTGCAACCCACGCCGGCCTTGCGCCTGACCACCGGGCTGGTGTCGGGCTTCGTCAACGGGGTGGCCGCCATCGGCGGCATCGCGGTGGCGGTGATGCTCAGCAGCCTCGGCGCTGGCGCCCGCGGCCATGCGCGCCACCATGATCCTGATGTTCCTGTTCACCGACCTGTACGCACTGGCCTGGGCCGCCGCACTGCCCAGCGACGCCGGGCAGGATCTGCTGCGGTGCGCACACGCTGCAGCTGGCGCTGTGGCTGGCCCCGGCCATGCTGGCCGGCATCTGGTTCGGCCAGCGCGCCTTCGTCGGCGTGTCGCCCGAAGCCTTCCGCCGCCAGGTGCTGAACCTGCTGGTGCTGATCGCCGGCCTTGAGCGTGCTGCGGGCGGTCTGGGCGATGCGGGGCGTGACGCGGTCGGCGGTCTGCTACAGCAGCCTGCCCATGCGCTGCGCCGCAGTGCGAAGTGCCGGCAACTGGCGCTGCGCCTCGGCCAGCGACATGCGTGCGCTCGGTGCATGCAGCGCGATCGCCGCGCGCGTGCGCCCGCCGGTATCGCGCACCGGCACGGCCACGGCGATCAGGCCGGCGATGAACTCCTCGCGGTCGTTGGAATGGCCCTGCGCGGCGATGGCCTCGCACTCGGCCTTCAGCGCCTTGGCGCTGGTGATGGTGTGGCGCGTCATGCGGGTCAGCGGCAGCTGCGCGATCAGCGCCTCGCGCTCGGCCGCCGGCATCTCGGCCAGGAACAGCTTGCCGCTGGCCGTGCAGTGCAGCGGCACGTGCGAGCCCACGTCCAGCGTCAGCCGCAGCGGCCACTGCGCCTCGACGCGGTCGATGTAGAGCACCTGCGTGCCGTCCAGCGTGGTGAAGTTGCAGGTCTCGCCGACCTTCGTCACCAGCGCGGCCAGCACCTCGTGGCGCAGGCCGCGCACCACGCCGTGGTTCAGCGTGTCGAAGGCCAGCTTGCGCAGCGCCGGGCCGACGGCGAAGCAGCGCTCGTCGACGTCGCGCGCCAGGTAGCCGCCGTCCAGCAGCTGCGCGCACAGCCGGTGCGTCGTCACCTTGGGCAGGCCCAGGCGCACCGACAGCTCGGCCAGCGACAGCGCGCGCCCTTCCTGCGCCAGCAGCGACAGCAGGCGCAGGCTGCGCTCGGCCGACGAACTGGGGGCGGCCATGGCGTCACTGTCGCTCGTGGTGCGTGGCATCGACTAGGGTAAACGTTGAAAAACGGAACATTGTGTTCCGAAAAGCGCTGGCCTAGCATCGGCGTTAAACCGGATCAAAACGTTCCGGTATCGGCCGGCAGCGTGCATGACGCAGGAGTTCGACTACATCGTCGTCGGGGCAGGTTCCGCAGGCTGCGTGCTCGCCGCGCGCCTGAGCGAGGACCCGTCGACGCGCGTGCTGCTGCTCGAGGCCGGGCCGGCCGACCGCTCGCTGTGGATCCACCTGCCCATCGGCTACGGCAAGACGATGTGGAGCCCCACCTACAACTGGTGCTTCCACACCGACCCCGACCCGAACATGAACGGGCGCAAGATCTACTGGCCGCGCGGCAAGACGCTGGGCGGCTCGAGCTCGATCAACGGCCTGATCTACATCCGCGGCCAGCGCGAGGACTTCGACCACTGGGCCGCGCTGGGCAATGCCGGCTGGGGCTACGACGACGTGCTGCCGTACTTCATCAAGTCCGAAGGCAACCAGCGCGGCGCCAACCCGCTGCACGGCGGCGACGGGCCGCTGAAGGTGTCGGACATCGGCGCGCGGCACGAGCTGATCGAAGCCTTCATCGGCGGCGCGCAGCAGATCGGCGTGCCGCGCACCGACGACTTCAACGGCGCGCGCCAGGAAGGCGCGGGCTACTTCCAGCTCAACACCTGGAAGGGCTGGCGCTGCAGCACCGCCAAGGCCTACCTGGCGCCGGCGCGCCGGCGCGGCAACCTGCGCATCGAGACCGAGGCCATGGCCGCGGGCATCGACTTCGACGGTGCGCGCGCCAGCGGCGTGCGCTACCGCCAGGGCGGGCTGATGAAGTCCGCCACGCGCCAAGGCCGAGGTGCTGCTGGCGGCCGGCGCGATCCAGTCGCCGCAGCTGCTGCAGCTGTCGGGCATCGGCCCCGAGGCGCTGCTGCGCGAGCACGGCATCACGCCGCAGCACGTGCTGCCGCGGCGTCGGCGAGAACCTGCAGGACCACCTGCAGATGCGGCTGATCTTCGAATGCGCCAAGCCCATCACCACCAACGACCAGCTCAATTCGTGGCTGGGGCAGCTGAAGCTGGGGCTGCAGTGGCTGCTGTTCCGCAGCGGGCCGCTGGCGGTGGGCATCAACCAGGGCGGCTGCTTCATGCGCGCGCTGCACGACGAGGCCGGCCAGCCGGTGGCGGCCACGCCCGACATCCAGTTCCACGTGGCCACGCTGTCGGCCGACATGGCCGGCGGCAAGGTGCACCCGTTCTCGGGCTTCACGCTGTCGGTGTGCCAGCTGCGGCCCGAATCGCGCGGCCACATCCGCATCCGCAGCACCGACCCCTTCGAGCCGCCGGCGATGCAGCCCAACTACCTGTCCACCGAACTGGACCGCCGCACCGCGGTGGCGGCGGTGAAGGCGGCGCGCGCCATTGCCGCGGCGCCGGCGATGCAGCCCTACGTGAAGCGCGAGGTGCGGCCCGGCCCGGAGGCCGGCGACGACGCCGCGCTGCTGGAGTTCTGCCGCAACCAGGGCGCGACCATCTTCCACCCCAGCGGCACCTGCCGCATGGGCCATGACGCCATGGCGGTGCTCGATGAACGCCTGCGCGTGCACGGCGTGCCCGGGCTGCGCGTGGTCGATTGTTCGGCCATGCCGACGCTGGTGTCGGGCAACACCAATGCGGCGGCGGTGATGATGGCCGAGAAGGCCGCAGACATGATCCGGCAGGACGCGCGCAGGCGCTGACGGTGTTCCCAGGTCGGGGCCCGCGGGTCCCGGGTTTCAACAGGCAAGCAGCAAGGAGACACAGCATGAGACAAGCAGACAACCCAAGCCGGCGCCAGGCGCTGGGCGCAGGCGTGGCCGCGGCCGGCGCACTGGTGGCGGCACCGGCGCTGGCCCAGGCGGTGACGCGGCTGAAGATCCAGACCGCGGTGCCCAGCTCGAGCATCTATTTCGACCTGATGAAGCGCATGGCCGACCGCGTCGACAAGATGTCCAACGGCCGGCTGAAGATGGAGATGCTGCCCGACGGCGCGGTGGTGGCGGCCTTCGAGATCGTCGACGCGGTGGACAAGGGCGTGGTCGACGGCGGTTATGCCTGGACGCACTACTGGTCGGGCAAGAACACGGCCGCGGGCCTGTTCTCCAACCCCGCGGCCGGCGGCGGCACCGGCATGGACCAGCTGTCGCACGTGGCCTGGCTGTACCAGGGCGGCGGCTACGCGCTGTTCAAGAAGTTCTACTCCGACGTGCTCAAGCTCAACATCGAGCCGCTTGATGGTGCAGCCGATGGGGCCGGACCCGCTGGGCTGGTTCAAGACGCCGATCAATTCGCTCGACGACATGCGCAAGCTCAAGTACCGCTCGCCGCCGGGGCTGGTGGGCGAGATCTTCAAGGAGATGGGCGTCAACGCCGTGGCCATGCCCGGCGGCGAGATCGTGCCGGCGGCGCAGCGCGGCGTGCTCGACGCGGCCGAATGGATCGGCCCGGCCGACGACATGGCGCTGGGCTTCCACAACGTCTTCAAGCACTACTACCTGCAGGGCCTGCACCAGTCCACCGACGTGGCCGAGCTGCTGATCAACAAGACGGCGTGGAACAAGCTGCCGGCCGACCTGAAGGCCATCGTCGAAGACGCGGCCATGGCGTCGATGACCGAGACCTACACCTTCAACGTCTACCGCAACGCGCTGGCGGTGGAGAAGCTGAAGACCGACCACAAGGTGACGATCCACGACACGCCGAAGGACATCTTCCCGGCGTTCATCAAGGCCACCAACGTGATCTACGAGCGCGAGGCCGGCAAGAACCCCTTCTTCAAGGAGGTGCTGGAGTCGCAGCGCACCTTTGCCAAGCTGGTGGTGCCGTACTGGAACAAGATCAACGGCCTGTACTACAACCTCGGCATGGAATCGCCCAACGCCAAGTGAAGCCTGCTGATTCCACGCTGGCGCTGCTGGCGCGCCGCCTCGACCGCATTGCCATCGGGTCGGGGCGGCTCGCCGCCTGGTTGATCGTGCCGATGGTGCTGTCGCTGTGCTACGAGGTGGTGTCGCGCTACGTCTTCAACGCGCCCACCCAATGGGCCTACGACATGACCTTCATGCTCTACGGCAGCTTCTTCATGCTGGGTGCGGCCTTCACGCTGCAGCGCCGCGGCCATGTGCGCACCGACTCCTTCTATGCCGACTGGTCGCCGCGGCGCCAGGCGTGGGTCGACCTGGTGTGCTACGTGCTGATGCTGCTGCCCTTTGCCGGCGTGTTCCTGTTCGTCGGCTGGGGCTACTTCGTCAAGGCCTGGGTCACCAACGAAACCTTCGTCAGCAGCTCGTGGCAGCCGATCACCTGGCCCTTCAAGCTGATGATGCCGCTGACCGGGCTGCTGCTGCTGATCCAGGGCTTCAGCGAATGCCTGAAGTGCGTGCACGCCATCCGCTTCGGCCAGTGGCCGGACCGGGTCGCCAAGCCCGAGGCGCTTGTATGAGCAACGAGGTGCTGGGCCTGGTGGCCCTGGGCGTGCTGTTCGCCGTCATCTTCATCGGCTTCCCGATCGCCTTCACGCTGGGTGCGGTGGCGCTGGCCACCGGCTTCATCGCGCTGGGGCCGGTGGTCTTCGACCTGGCCGTGCTGCAGACCTATTCGGTGATGAAGGACACCGTGCTCGCGGCGATTCCCTTCTTCCTGTTCATGGGCTTCCTGCTCGAACAGTCGGGCATCATGGAGCGGCTGTTCAACGGCATCCAGCAGCTGCTGGCCAGGCTGAACGGCTCGCTGTACCTGGCGGTGCTGATCACCGCCACCATCTTCGCCGCGGCCACCGGCATCGTCGGCAGCTCGGTCACGCTGCTGGGCGTGATGGCCGGGCCGTCGATGATCAAGAGCGGCTACGACCCCAAGATGTCGGCCGGCGCCATCACCGCCGGCGGCACGCTGGGCATCCTGATCCCGCCGTCGGTGATGCTGATCGTCATGGGCCCGGTGGTCGGCGTGCCGGCCACCGACCTGTTTGCCGCCGCGGTGCTGCCGGGGCTGCTGCTGTCGGGCATCTTCATCGCCTGGACGCTGCTGCGCTGCTGGCACAACCCGGCGCTGGGCCCGGCGCTGCCCGTGGAGATGCGGCCCAAGTCGCTGGGGCCGGTGATCCGCGACCTGATGATCGGCGTGCTGCCGGTCATCGTCGTCATCCTGTCGACGCTGGGCGTGATCCTGGCCGGCATCGCCACGCCCACCGATGCCGGCGCGGTGGGCGCGGCCGCCACCTTCGTGCTCACCGTCGGCTCGGGGCGCATGAGCCTGGCCAAGATCCGCACCGCCATGGTGTCGACGCTGGAAGTGTCGAGCATGATCCTGCTGCTGGTGACGGCGTCCAACCTGTTCGGCTCGGTGTTCTCGCGCCTGGGCAGTGCCGACTTCCTGGCGCAGATGCTCACCAGCCTGGCGCTGCCGCCGATGCTGATGCTGATCGTCATCCTGGCGCTGGTGTTCGTGCTGGGCTGGCCGCTGGAATGGGTGCCGATCGTGCTGATCGTCATCCCCATCGTGCTGCCCATCGTGCAGGCCGCGGGCATCGACCTGATCTGGTTCTGCACGCTGGTGGCGGTGACGCTGCAGACCGCCTGGCTGTCGCCGCCGGTGGCGCTGTCGGCCTACTTCCTGAAGGGCGTGGTGCCGCAGTGGGAGCTGAAGGACATCTACGCCGGCATGGTGCAGTTCATGATCCTGCAGCTGGTGGCGGTGGGCTGCTGCTGATCTTCCCGAAGCTGGCCACCTGGCTGCCGGCGCTGAACTGAGATGCGGTGGATGCCCGCGCCCGGCTCACGCTTTGGGAGGGGCCGCCGGCGCGGCCGGCGCAGCGAGCGGCAGCATCGCCGCCAGCTCCAGGTACATCGGCTTGGTCACCAGCCGAGCCACGCCGCTGGCCAGCAGCGAGCAGGCCATCAGGCTGAGCACCATCGATTGGCCGGAGACCATCTCCATGACGATGATGAAGGCGGTGATCGGCCCGCCGGTGGTGGCCGCCAGGAAGCCGACCATGCCCAGCGCGATCAACGGAATGGCGTCGACGGCATTCAGGCCGGCCCACAGCGCGACGTCGTGGCCGATGCCCGCGCCGATGGCCAGCGAGGGCGCGAACACGCCGGCAGGCACGCCGGTCCAGGCCGACAGCCATGTGGCGACGAACTTGAGCAGCGTGTACACCCCGGGCAGGTCGGCCTGGCCTTCGAGCAGCGCGCGGGTGGTGGCATATCCTGCACCGGCCGTCGCCCCGCCGGTGGCAATGCCGATGACGGCCACGCCCGTGGCGCAGCCGGCGGCGAAGCGGTAGGGATGGTCGCGCCGCCAGGCACTCAAGCGGTCGGGCAGCCCACGCACCGACACCACGATCAGGCGCGCGAACAGCCCACCCGCCAGGCCGGTGCTCACGGCCACCAGCAGGCCGGGCCCGAGCAGCGACCAGTGCAGCTGCTGCACGGGCAGCCGGCCGAAGTAGGTTTCGTTGCCGAACACGGCCACGGCCACCAGGCCGGCGAGCACGATGCTGGAGATGACCAGCGCGCTGTGCGACATGCTGCGCCGGCGTGACAGCTGTTCCAGCGCGAAGACGATGCCGCCCAGCGGCGTGTTGAAGGCGGCGGCGATGCCGGCCGCGGCACCGGCCACCATCAGGTCATGCGCGTCGATCCCCGATCGCGGCGACAGCCAGCGCCGCGCATGCACCATGACGCCGGCGCCCACCTGCACGGTCGGGCCCTCACGCCCGATCGACAGCCCGGCGAGCAAGCCGCCGGACACCAGGCCGATCTTGTGCAGCGCCACGCGCAGCGACACCAGCCCCCGGCGCTGCGCATCGTCCAGGTCGTCGTCGAGCGCACGGATCACCTGCGGGATGCCCGAGCCCATCGCGCCGGGCACGTAGCGGCGGGTCCACCAAAGCAGCGCCACCGTCAGTGCCGGCGTCCACAGCAGTGCCAGGTAGCGGCCGTAGGGGCCGGCCTGGTCGAGCAGCTTGAAGGCATGCACGGCCGCCTCGGCCGCAAAGGTGAAGCCCACCACGACGAGCCCGGTGATGACGGCATAGACCAGCACCACGGCGCGGTCGATCCACTGGCGCCCCGCGCGCAGTTCGTCGAGCAGGTTGCTCCAGAACTCCGGCTCCACGTCGCGCACCGCGCGCCAGCCGCCATGCAGCCAGGTGCGCAGAAGATGCAGGGCCCGTTGTCCCAGCGCGCGCCACGGCGCAGCGTCGTGAGGGGGCACCGGCATGGCGCGGATTCAGCGACAGCCGGCGCGGTCAGCAGGCTGAAGGGCCTGTTTCAGCACGCGGGCAGGCGCATGGGAAGGCATGCGCTCATCATAGGCGAGGCCTTCGACCATGAGGGCCGTGGCCTTGCGCTACCCTTTCGCATCCCAGCCCGCTGCCACCCCATTCCATGAACCCTTTCCCCCGCATCCCCGGCCAACGCTCCTTGCATTCGCCCGGCCCGACCCGCCTGCCCGACGAGGTGCTGCACGCCATGGGCCGGCAGCCGATGGACCTGGCCGACCCGCGGCTGGACCCGATCATCACGGCCTGCGAAGCCGGCCTGAAGCGCCTGCTGCACACCGAGCAAGCCGACGTGCTGATGTACGCCGCCAACGGCCACGGCGCGTGGGAGGCGGCCATCGTCAACCTGCTCGGGCCCGGCCGCGCGGCGCTGGTCCCGGGCACCGGGCACTTCTCCGAATCCTGGGCCCTCCAGACCGAGGCGCTGGGCTGCAAGGTGCTGCGCACGCCGTGGGTCGAGGGCCGGCCCATCGATGTACAGGCCGTGGAGCAGGCACTGCGCGACGACACCCGACGCGAGATCGTGGCCGTGTTCAGCGTGCACACCGACACCGCCAGCGGCGTCACCAGCGACCTGCAGGCGCTTGCGCGCGGCCCTCGATGCCAGCGGCCACCCGGCGCTGTTCGTCGTGGACGTGGTGGCCTCGCTGGGCGTGGTGCCCTTCGACATGGATGCGCTGCGCGCCGACGTGGTGATCGGCGCGTCGCAGAAGGGCCTGATGCTGCCGCCGGGGCTGGGCTTCGTGGCCATCAACGAACGCGCCCGCGCCTCGGCCGAAGCCAACCCGATGCCGCGCTTCTACTGGGACTGGGGCCGCCGCCGCGATGCGCTGTCGTACCGCAAGTTCTGCGGCACGCCGCCGATGAACCTGCTGTTCGGCATGCAGGCTGCGCTGCAATTGATCTTTGCCGAAGGGCTGGACTCGGTGTTTGCGCGCCACCGGCAACTGGCCGGAGCGGTACATGCCGCCGTGCAGGGCTGGAGCGAAGGCGGCGCCTTGAGCTTCTTCTGCCAGCAGCCGGAATGCGGCGTTCGCCTTCGGTCACCGCCGTGGCGGTGCGCGCCGGCGTCGACCCCGAAGCGCTGCGCAGCGTGGCGCGCGAGCGCTTCCAGGTGGCGCTGTCGGGCGGCCTGGGCCCGCTGGCCGGCCGCGTGTTCCGCATCGGCCACATGGGCGACATCAATGCCGCGATGGTGCTGGGCGCACTGGGCGGCGTGGAGGCCGCGCTGCGGGCGCAGGGCATTCCGATCGGGCAGGGTGGGGTGCAGCGGGCGGTGGAGTTTCTGGCGCGCGGGTGAATGGGTGGTGCCTGCCCCTTGCGTGCCATCGTGAAGGCTGCGTCAGTCGTGATTTGGTCTAGGGTCTGGACAACAAGACCGAAAGAATGCTCTTGGCAACCTGCGTGGCTCTGCGTGGATCTTGACGCAGATCGGTGACGATTTCGGGGATGGCGATCGTCCCGCTCAAGCCAGCCCATTCGGCAACCTGTTCTCGGGTGGCACTGACGTAGGCCATCTCCCAGTCGCTGAAAGACGCGGACGGGATGGCTCCTTCCTTCAACACGATGACTGTTTCGTGGCGAAAGTCTTTGGAAATCTTTCCCATCAGTTCTTGAACGGCTTCGAGTTCACCTTCAAGGATCTGCAGAAAAACGCCGTCGACGTAGACGAGCGCACCCGTAATGCCCTTCTCGGCGTTGCTGCTGCGTGCGTGCTCAAGGAGTTCCTCGAGTTCGTCCATTTGCATGGGTGTCGCGGACTTCGAGGAATAGATGATCTGATAGGGCATCTTGAGATCCTGGCAATGCATGTGGGGTGTTCGGGATCCGGTAGGCAGGCACCGTTGGGGTGCGAACGGTGGCGAACGCTGGCTTCTGTTCCCAGGCGGATGTAGGTGACCGAAGGCCCAGCGCCTGTGCCGTCACCCCCGAGGCGCGTGCCCATGGCCCCCATCGACATAGAAGGTCTGCCCGGTGATCCACGCCGCCTGCTCGCTGCACAGGAACACCACCATGTTCGCAATGTCCTCGCCGGTGCCGGCGCGCTGCAGCGGAATGTTGGCGCGCACGATGCGGTCCCACACCTCGCCGCGCGGCAGGTCGTCCATGCGGCTGGTGTCGATCATGCCCGGCGCCACCGCATTGACGCGGATGCCCATCGGCCCCAGCTCGCCGGCCAGCACCGTGCTCAGCGCATCGATCGCGGCCTTCGACGTGGCATAGGCGGCGGTGTTGGGCATGCGGTTGCGCCCGGCGATGGAGCTGATGTTCAGGATCACACCGCCCTGGCCCAGGGCCACCATGTGCCGCGCAAAGCAGCGTGACATGTAGAAGGTGCCGTCCAGGTTGGTGCCCAGCACGCGCTGCCATTCGCTCAGCGGCAGTTGGGTGGCAGGCACGCGGTCGCTGCCGCGGGTGGAACCGGCGTTGTTGATGACGAAGTCCACGCGGCTCCACTCGGCCATCACGCGCTCGGCCAATGCCTCCACCGCCTGCGCATCGCGCACGTCCGACACCAGCGGCAGGGCGCGGCGCCCCAGCGCCCGCACCTCGTCAGCCACCGACTCGATGTCGCGCCAGCCGGCCGCGCGTTCGTCTTCGGGGTAGGCGCTGACCGGCTTGCCCGAGCCGGTGAGCACCACGTCACAGCCCGCGCGGGCCAGCGCCAGCGCGATGGGCCGGCCGATGCTGCGCATGCGCCCGGCGCCGGTGACCACCGCCACCTTGCCGTCGAAGCCGGTCAATGCGTAGCTCATGTCTGTCTCCTCTTGGATGGGTTGTCGTCGCTGCCGAGTTTCCACCAATGCGCCGCCAGCTGTTCCAGGCGCTGCGCGCCGGGCAGCGGCAGGCGCTGCAGGTACCACGGCAGCTTGCTGTAGCGGTGCAGCAGCGCCATGGCCATCAGCCGGTTCTGCAGCGCGTTGTCCAGCGCCGCCTCGGCGTAGCCATAGGCGCGCAGGATGCAGCGCAGCGCTCGGGCATCGCCACCACTGACGAACAGCCCGATCGACGCGAACTCGTAGTCCCGCGCACCGCGCATCGCCGGTTCGAAGTCGAACAGCCCGCTCAGGCGCCAGCCCGTGCCTGCCGGCTCCACCAACAGGTGCTCGCGCATGATCTCGGTGTGCAGCAGCACCTGCTCGGCATCGGCCGGGCCCGCCCAGCGCTGCAGGAACGGTTCGATCTGCTCCAGCCACGCGTCGGCCAGGCCATGTCGGCGCTGACGCGCGACGGCCTGGTGGCGTTGCGCCGGGATGAACTCCGCCCAGTGCGGCGGCGGCAGGTCGGCCAAGGGCAGGCTGTCCAGCGCGTGCATCGTGGCCACGGCTTCGCCGATGCATTGGCACAGGCCGTCGCGTTCGGCCGCGGCCAGTTGCGGCCACACATCCACCAGCCGGCGGCCACGCAGCTGCGTCATCAGCAGGTAGCTGCCGCCGTCCCACTCGCCGGTGGCCACGACCTGCGGCGTGGGCACCGGCAGCCGTCCGTCCACGAAGGCCAGCACCCGCGCCTCCACCTGCGCATGGGCCTGGTCCTGCGGCGGGTACAGCTTGAGCACGTGCATCGTGCCCAGCGCAAACACCGGCAGCGAGCCACTGTCGTAACGCTGGGCCGGCATGCCGCCCAGGCCGTGGCGCTGCGCGATGGCGGCCACATGCGGCTGCAATGAGTCGGTGCTCAAGACTTGCGCTTCAGGTCTTCGCCGCCGAGGTAGATGCGGTTCCACACCGGCGAGATCACCAGTTCGTTGATGCACACATGCGCCGGCATCTCGGCGATGAAGCGGATGGTGCGGCCCATGTCCTGCTCCTGCAGCATGCGCGCCATCTCCTCGGCGCTGGGCACCACCGGCCGCTGCTGCAGGATGGGCGTGGCCACCTCACCGGGGCACAGCGACGTGGCCCGCAGGCCATTGACGCCTTCTTCGATGTTGAAGGCATGTGTCAGCGCCATCAGCGCGGCCTTGCTGGCGGTGTAGGCCGGGCCGGTGAGGTAGCCGTAGTGCCAGCCGGCAAAGCTGGCGACGTTGATCACCGTGCCTTCGCGGCGCGCGCGCATGCCCGGCAGCACCGCCAGCGTGCAGGCCATGGCGCCGTTCAGATTGACGCCCACCACCTGGTTGAAGGTGGCGCTGTCGGTCTCGGACCAGTAGCGCTTGCGGAAGTTGATGCCGGCGCTGTTGACCAGGATGTCCACCCGCCCCAGCTGTGCCTGCAGCTGCTGCGCCACGCGCGCCACCGCGTCGCTGTCGGCCACGTCGAGCGGCGCGGTGCTCAGCATGCCGGGCGGCGCGCCTTGCGTTTCGGCCTGCCGCACCGCGGCGGCGAGCTTGGCCGCATCGCGGCCCGAGATCACCACCTGGCAGCCGGCCTGGGCCAGCTCGATGGCACCGGCCAGGCCGATGCCGCTGCCGCCGCCGGTGATCCATGCCACCTTGCCTTGAAGTGCCATGCCGAAGCTCCTCTTGCTGACTTCAGGTGCCGCCGATGCCGACCTCGGCCAGCAGCGACTTGACGCCATTCCACACGATCTGCACGCCGATGCTCAGCACGATCAGCGCCGACAGCCGCAGGAACATCTCCATGCCCTTGGTGCCGAGCCAGCCGCTGACGCGGGTGGCATAGCGGTAGGCCAGCAGCAGCGATGCCGCCACCACGGCCGAGCCGAAGATTGCGGCAGCGATCTGGATCAGGTCGCGCTCCAGCGTCTGTCCGTGGTTGGCGCCCAGCGTGACGGACACCGAGATGACGCCGGCGTCGATCGACACCGGCAGCGTCAGCGGGTAGAAGGCGCGTGCCACCGCCACCTGCCGCGCCACATGCGGGTCGGGGGCGTCTTCGGCGGCGGGCCGTTCGTAGTGCAGCAGGTGCCAGCCGAGTGCGATGACCACCGCGCCGCCGGCCACCTGCACCACCGGGATCGACAGGTCGAACAGCCGCAGCACGAAGGAGCCGAGCAGCATCGAGCCCAGCACCAGCGCAAACGAATACAGCGCGATCTGCCGCGCCAGGTCGCGGCGGGTGGCATCGTCGCAGCCGTGGGTCAGGGTCAGGAAGATCGGCACGTTGCCCAGCGGGTTGACCACCGGCAGCAGGGCACCCACGATCAGCAGCACCGCGTTGAGCAGCTGCGCGGAGTCGGTCCAGAGCAGGCCGACGCTCACCGCGGTGCCTGGTCGGTTGGCATTGCGGGGTTGGGGGCGGGGCGGTACATGGCGGGCGCGGCAGGCGGCGGTGGGCCAAGAATAAGGCAGCGGCCGAACCGGCCCGGCTGCCTGCAATGTTTTTCGCACGGAGTCTGTGGTGTCCGCTGGAGACTGGCGGCTCAGGCCGGCGCGCGCTGTGCGTTCGACCGCGACCGGTCGATGGTGGAGTTGCCGGGCTTGAACTGCAGCCAGATCGACATCACGCTTGGCGACGCCACCGGCACGCCGAAGGCGATGCTGGCGGTCCGCACGGTCGTCGTCGGCCTGGCCGTGGGCTCCACGCGTCCGACACGGCGGCACCGCACTGCCCGCAGCCGCTGCGCCCGCCGGCTCGCCCAACGTGCCGGTGATCCTGGTCGACGATGTCGGCTTCGCCGAGCCGCCGCGCAACGACGGCGTCGCGCCCTGGGACAGCCAGGGGCCGACGAGCGGCGCGTGGTCACGCGGCTGCCAGCGGCCTGAGCGGCCCTGCGCGACCATGCCGACCCGCACATCGGCCGGCCGATCGGCTGGCTGGGGCAAGTGGGCCCACTCGACAACACACTGTGCGGCTGCTGTGGCACAACGGCGCCAGCCAGGAGGGCGGGCCGCTGGGCAGGGTCCATGCGGTGAGCCCCTGCAACTTCAAGACCGAGCCGATGGCCGAGAAGCGCAAGCGCATCGACGACATCGGCCGCCCCGACATGCATTCCAAGGTTCCACAGGGCCGTGCGGTGGCCTCGAACGCGCCGCTGCGCCGCTCGCGCCGCATGGCGGCGGCATCCGCAACCGCTAGACACACTGCCGCGGGGCATGCCGCGCGCGGCATGCCGCGTCGCCGCGGGTGCCATCGGTCGGCCGCAGGGCAGTGCCGCGCGCAGGCGAGAGCTTCGGCCGCAGCTTCCGCCATGCGCCGTGGCCGCCTCGTGCCGCCGTTGCCACGGCACGGGCTGAAGGTGCGGCCGCCGCCGGCCGGCGACAGTCATCGGACCGCGACTTCTCGTCCGTGGACCTGGCCGCGCAGCAGCCCGAGCACGTGAAGGCGCTGGTCGGGCTGTGCTTGCGCAGGCAAGGGGGCCGCTGGGGCCGGTGCCGCCGCCTGCGCCGATGCCTGCGATGGTGTCGGCCTGGCGCCAGGGCACGCCGCTGATCGATGGCCAGGCCGCGGGCAGCACCACGTCGCAGGCCGGCTTCAACAACGCCGTCTCGTGCAGCGGGCTGCAGATCGGCCGCGCCAGCGCCGTGTCGACGCTGTACGAGGCGCCTTTCGAATTCACCGGTAAGCTCAAGCGCGTTTCGGTGACACTGGGCGCTGTGCAGGGCCTGGACGGCGAGGCCGTCGGCCAGGCCGAGAGGGCGCGGCAGCAGTGTGTGGCCCCCAACCAAGGAGACGAGGATGCAAGCGAATCGACGTCGGCAACTGCTGGTGGTGCTGAGCACTGCCGCACTGGCCAGCTCGCCGCCGACCCAGGCGCAGAGCTATCCCGACCATCCCATCCGCTTCGTGGTGCCCTATCCGCCGGGCGGCGGCACCGATGTCATCGCGCGCATCGTGCAGGGCAAGCTGCAGGCCACGCTGGGCCAGAACATCGTCATCGACAACAAGGGCGGGGCCGGAGGCTCGGTGGGCACCGATGTCGTTGCGAAGGCGCCGCCCGACGGCTACACCGTGCTGTTCACGCTGAACTCGCACACCGTCAACCCGGCCATCTACGCCAGGCTGCCCTTCGACACGCTGAAGGATTTCGAGCCGGTGGGCACGGTGGCCTCGCTGCCGCAGATCCTGGTGGCCCACCCGCAGTTTCCGGCCAACAACGTGGCCGAGCTGATCGCCATGGCCAAGGCCCAGCCCGGCGCGCTGGCCTATGCGTCGGTGGGCGTGGGCTCGCCGGGGCATCTGGCGGGCGAACTGTTCAAGCTGCGCACCGGCACGCAGATGACGCACGTGCCCTATCGCGGCGGTGGCCCGGCCGTGACCGACGTCATCGGCGGGCAGGTGCCGTTGCTGTGGGTGTCGATCCCCGCGGCGGCGCAGCACGTCAAGAGCGGCAAACTCAAGGCGCTGGGCGTGTCGACGCTCAAGCGCAGCGCCGCCTTCCCCGATGTGCCCACGCTGCAGGAGGCCGGCGTGGCCGATTTCGAGGTCGATTCCTGGTATGCGATGTTCGTGCCGGCGAAGACGCCCCGGGCCGTGATCGACAAGCTCAATCGCGCGCTCAACACCACGCTGCAGGACGCGGAGATCCGCGACAAGCTGCTGCAGCAGGGCAGCGAGGCCGTGGGCGGTACACCCGAGGCGCTGGGCCAGGCGGTCAACACCGAGTTGGTCAAGTGGGCCAAGCTGGCCAAGGACGCCAACATCAAGGCGGAGTGAATGACCCACCCCCTACGCGCTTCGCGCGCCCCCTCAAGGGGGCACCGCTGGCGGACCGGCAGAGCCGGATCCGCGGCGGTCGCTCGACGCGCACCTGCGAGCAGCAACTGAGCAACGTGAGCGAGACCGTGGCCGCGCTGGTGCAGCGCGCACGCGCCGCACAGCGCATCGCCGACGGCTACGACCAGGCGCGCGTCGACGAGCTGGTCACGGCCGCGGGCTGGGCCATCATCGAACCGGCGCGCAACCGCGAGCTGGCCGAGCTGGCCGTGGCCGACACCGGCATCGGCGACGTGGCCGACAAGATCCGCAAGAACCAGCGCAAGACCTTCGGCCTGCTGCGTGACCTGCAGGGTGCGAAGTCGGTGGGCGTGATCGCCGACGACCCGGCCACCGGCATCACCGAGATCGCGCGGCCGGTGGGCGTGGTCTGCGCCATCACGCCCAGCACCAACCCGGCGGCCACGCCGGCCAACAAGATCATCAATGCGCTGAAGGGCCGCAACGCGGTCATCGTCGCGCCGTCGCCCAAGGGCTGGAGCACCTGCGCGCGGCTGATCGAGTTCATGCACGCGCAGTTCGAGCGCATCGGCGCGCCGCGCGACCTGGTGCAGTTGCTGCCGGCGCCGGTGGACAAGGCCAGTACCGCCGAGCTGATGCGCCAGTGCGACCTGGTGGTGGCCACCGGCTCGCAGGCCAACGTGCGCGCGGCCTATGCCAGCGGCACGCCGGCCTTCGGCGTGGGCGCCGGCAACGTGGCGGTGATCGTGGACGAGAGTGCCGACATCGCGCGCGCGGCCGACCGGATCGTCGCGTCGAAGACCTTCGACCACGCCACCAGCTGCTCGTCGGAGAACTCGCTGGTGCTGGTCGGTGCGGCGCGCGAGCCGATGCTGGCGGCGCTGCGCGAGCGCGGCGCGGTGCTGCTGGATGCGGCGCAGAAGAACAAGCTGCAAGCGCTGATGTGGCCCGACGGCAAGCTGTCGTCGGCAGTGATCGGCCAGTCGGCCGAAAAGATCGCGCGGTTGGCCGGCTTCGATGCCGTGGCCGAGCTGCGGCCGCGCGTGCTGCTGGTCGAGGAAGACGGCGTCGGCCTCGATCACCCTTGCTCCGGCGAGAAGCTGAGTCCGGTGCTGGCACTCTATGCAGCGCACGATTTCGACGCGGCGATGAGCTTGGTCGAACGCCTCTATGCCTTTCAGGGCGCCGGCCATTCGGTGGGGCTGCACAGCGCGCAGCCCGAGCATGCCCTGCAGCTGGGACTGAAGCTGCCGGTGTCGCGAGTCATCGTCGACCAGGCGCACTGCTTTGCCACGGGTGGCAGCTTCGACAACGGCCTGCCGTTCTCGCTGTCGATGGGATGTGGCACCTGGGGGCGCAACAACTTCTCCGACAACATGAACTACCGGCACTACCTGAACATCACGCGCGTGTCGCGGCCGATCGCCGAGGTGGTGCCGAGCGAGGCGCAGATCTTCGGCGCCTTCTTCGCACGGCACGGCCGGCAGTGACCATCCGCGAGCTGATCGCCCAGCAGGCCGCGGCGCGGCCGGAGGCGGTGTATGCGCTGTCCACCGAAGGCACCGCGAGCATCAGCTTCGCCGAGCTGGACGCCGGCAGCCGGCGCATCGGCGCGTTGCTGCGCCGGCACGGCCTGGGCCCGGGCGACACCGTGTCGCTGGTCATGCCCAACGGGCTGCAGACCCTGCGCATCCTGCTTGGCGCCATGTCCCAGGGGCTGATCGTCAACCCGGTGAACCTGGTGTCGCAGACCGAGCAGATGCGCTACGTGCTCGATCACTCGGACTGCAAGCTGGTCTTCGTCGCGCCCGAATGGGAAGCGCCGGTGCGTGCGCTGCTCGCCGGACTGGACCGCGAGGTGGCCTTGATCGTCGCCGAGCCCGACAGTCTGCGTCTGCCGGGCGAAAGCGATGAGGAGTTCAGCGCCGCCGCGGTGCCGGCCAGTGCCGTGGCGCTGCTGATGTACACCTCGGGCACCACGGGCGTGCCCAAGGGCGTGATGCTGTCGCAGGCCAACCTGGTGGCCAACGCGCGCTCGATCAGCGCCGAGCATGCGCTGGGCCCGCAGGACCGCGTGCTCGGCGTGCTGCCGCTGTATCACATCAACGCCTTTGCCGTGACCATGCTGGCGCCGCTGGCGCATGGCGGCAGCGTGGCCGTGGCGCCGCGCTTCTCGGCGGCGCGCTTCTGGTCCCAGGCCTTCGACGCGCACTGCACCTGGATCAACGTGGTGCCGACGATCATCTCCTTCCTGCTCGAAGGCGAGGTGCCGCAGGCCGAAGCGCTGGCGCGCATCCGCTTCTGCCGTTCGGCATCGGCCGCGTTGCCGCCGGAGCACCTGCTGGCCTTCGAGCGCAAGTTCGGCATCGGCATCGTCGAGACCATGGGCCTGACCGAATGCGTGGCGCCGTGTTTCTCGAACCCGCTGGAGCGGGCGCTGCGCAAGCTCGGCTCGGTGGGCAGGGCTTCGGGCTGCGAGGCGCGCATCATCGACACCGCCTGCATGACGCTGCCCGACGGCCAGCGTGGCGAGATTGCCATCCGCGGGCCGAACGTGATGCGCGGCTACTACAAGAACGAAAGCGCCACCACCGCGGCCTTCACGCCCGACGGTTGGCTGCGCACCGGCGACCTGGGGCACCGCGACAGCGACGGCTTCTTCTACGTCACCGGCCGCCTGAAGGAGCTGATCATCAAGGGCGGCGAGAACATCGCACCGCGCGAGATCGACGAGGTGCTGCTGGCCCATCCTGCGGTGCTGGATGCCGCCGCGGTGGGCGTGCCCGATCGCCACTACGGCCAGGAGATCCTGGCCGCGGTGGTGTTGCGCGAGGGCATGGCCTGCACCGATGACGAACTGCGCGAGTTCTGTCTGCAGCGCCTGGGCCGCTACAAGACGCCGAAGATCATCCGCTTCGTTGGCGAACTGCCGCGCGGCCCTTCGGGCAAGGTGCAGCGGTTGAAGCTGCTCGACAGCTGATTTCGACCCGTGGGCTGCAGGGTCGAAGTCGACTGCTACAGCACGCGCCCCGGGTTGAGGCGGCCTTGCGGGTCGAGCGCCTGCTTGATCGCGCGCATCATCTGCAGCGCCACCGGCGACTTGCGTTGCGCCAGCTCGTCGCGCTTCAGCGCACCCACGCCATGTTCTGCGGAGATCGAGCCGCCCCGCGCGCACACGGCGTCGTAGACCAGCATGTTGACCGCATGTTCGTGCCGGTCCATGAACTGCTGCGCCGGCATGCCCTCGGGCGCCTGCACGTTGTAGTGCAGGTTGCCGTCGCCCAGGTGGCCGAAGTTCACCAGCCGCATGCCGGGGAAGGCCTGCGCCAGCGCGGCATCGGTGTGGGCGACGAACTCCGGTATCGCCGACACCGGCAGCGCGATGTCGTGCTTGATGTTCGGACCTTCCTGGCTCTGCGCCAGCGGGATCGATTCGCGCAGGTGCCACAACGCATGCGACTGCGTCAGGCTCTCGGCCACCACTGCGTCGTCGAGGTGGCCGGCCTCGAGCGCGGCTTCGAGCAGCGACTCGAAGCGCGCGCGTGCCTGGGCTTCGCCTTCGTTGTCCGACTGCTCCAGCAGCACCGTCCACGCCGCCTGGGGCAGCGGCTGGGGCAGGGCGGGGAAGTGCTTTGCCACCAGGTCCAGCGAGAAGCGGTTCATGACCTCGAAGCCGGTGAGCCCGGCACCGAGCCGCGCCTGGGCCAGGCCGAGCAGCGCCACGCACTGTTCCAGCGAGCCGGTGGCGGCCAGCGCGGTGCCCGACGCCGCCGGCCGCGGCTGCAGCTTCAGCGTGGCCGCGGTGATGATGCCCAAGGTGCCTTCGCTGCCGATGAACAGGTCGCGCAGGTCGTAGCCGGTGTTGTCCTTGCGCAGGCCGGACAGACCGTCCCACACCTGGCCGTCGGCCGTCACCACCTCCAGCCCCAGGCACTGCTCGCGCGCATTGCCGAAGCGCAGCACCTGCGTGCCGCCGGCATTGGTGGCCAGGTTGCCGCCGATGGTGCAGCTGCCCTCGGCCGCCAGGCTCAACGGGAACACCAGTCCGGCGTCGGCCGCGGCCTGCTGCACCGCCTGCAGCACGCAGCCGGCCTCGGCCGTCAGCGTGAGGTTGGCGCGGTCGATGGCGCGCACGCGGTTCAAGCGCGTCAGGCTGAGCAGCACCTGGGTGCCGCTGGCATCGGGCACGCCGCCGCCGACCAGCCCGGTGTTGCCGCCCTGCGGCACCACGCTCGCGCCATGGGCGGCACAGGCTTGCAGCACGGCTGCCACCTGGGCGGTGTCGGCCGGCCGCACCACGGCCAATGCGCGGCCGTGGAAGCGCTTGCGCCAGTCCAGTTCGTAGGCCGACAGGTCGCCTTCGCTCAGCACCTGCTCGGCGCCGACTGTGGCGCGCAGCGCCGTCAGCAGCGGTGTCATGCCACGGCCTCGCGCGCCGCGCGGTGCAGCCGCCAGCGCACATGCAGCGCGCAGGCCACGAACAGCACCAGGCACAAGCAGCACCTCGATGCCGGCCAGCACCGCGGACAAGCCCTTGTCGGTGGTGGCGCGCACCACGCCTTCGGCAAAGTAGATCCACACCAGCAGGCTGACCCAGCGGTAGGTGTACATGCGCGCGCGCCACAGCCCCGGCAGCGGCAGCAGCAGCGGCAGCACCTTGATGGCCAGCGTGCCGCTGCCGGTGGGAGCCAGCCACAGCTCCCAGGCCAGGCCCAGCACGATCAGCCCGATCAGGCTGCCCAGCGCCAGCCAGCGCGACCAGCGCACGACGGCATCCATGCCCAGCGCGGTGGGGGCGTTTTGAGCTTCGACCATGCTGGCATCATAGCCAGCATGACGACGCGCGACGGCCTGTGGCAGATGGGCACCGACCAGCTGGCGACGCTGCTGCAGACGCTGCGCACCTGGCCCTGGTTCGAGACCGCGCGCACCCTGCGCCAGCGCTTCCGCGAAGACCGGCTGGGCGTCACCGCCAGCAGCCTGACCTTCACCACGCTGATCGCGCTGGTGCCGCTGCTCACGGTGATGCTGGCGCTGTTCGCGGCCTTCCCGATGTTCGCCAAGTTCCAGGGCGCGCTGCAGCAGTACTTCCTGCAAAGCCTGGTGCCCGACGGCATCGCCAAGCCGGTGCTGGGCACGCTGACGCAGTTTGCCGTCCAAGGCCAACCGCCTGGGCAGCGCCGGCCTGGTGTTCCTGCTGGTCAGCGCGCTGGCGCTGATGCTCACCATCGACCGCACGCTCAACGCCATCTGGCGCGTGCGCAAGCCGCGGCCGATCGCGCAGCGCGTGCTGATGTACTGGGCCGCCATCACGCTCGGCCCGCTGCTGCTGGGCATGAGCCTGACGCTCAGCTCCTATGCGCTGACGGCCTCGCGCGGCATCGTCGACGCGCTGCCCGGCGGGCTGGCGCTGGCGCTGCAGACGCTGGAGTTCGCGCTGCTGTGGCTGGGCATGTCGGCGCTGTACCGCTATGTGCCCAACACCGACGTGCGCTGGCGCCATGCGCTGGCCGGCGGCCTGTTCGTGGCCATCGGCTTCGAGGTGGCCAAGCGTGCGCTGGCCTGGTACGTGGGCGCCATGCCCGGCATCTCGATGATCTACGGCGCCTTCGCCACGCTGCCGATCCTGCTGCTGTGGATCTACCTGTCGTGGCTGGTCGTGCTGTTCGGCGCCGTCATCGCCGCCTATGCGCCCAGCCTGCAGATGAAGCTGGTGCCGCAGGGCGATGCACCCGGTCAGCGCTTCGCGCTGGCGGTGGCGCTGCTGCGCGAGCTGCAGCGCGCACGCGCGGTGCCGCCGCACGGCCTGAGCCTGGCCCAGCTCGCCGCCAGCCAGCGCACCGACACGCTGCAGGTCGAGCCGCTGGTCGAGCAGCTGATGCGCCTGGGCTGGGTGGCGCGCGTCGATGAAGAGCCCGCCAAGCGCCACGTGCTGCTGTGTGACGCCGCCAGCACCAGCGCCGAGCCGCTGATCGACCAGCTGCTGCTGGCGCCGGACGCGCGCACCCAGCCTTTCAGGCAGCGCACCGGGCTGGGCCGGGTGACGGTGGCCGAGCTGATCGGCCACTGAATCGACCGTCGCCGTCGCAGACGGCCCGGATATGCCGAACTGCGATATCTGCTAGTGCCGAACTGCGGTTGTAGGCAAAGCTGGGGCTGCCCATAATCCGCCTCGCTTCAGCCCTGAACCCGCCATGCCCACCCCGCGCCTGACCGGCATTTCCTCGATGGCCACCCGCTTGCTGCTGGCCGATCTGGCCGCGGCCTGGCAGGGGCAGTGCGGTGCCGAAGTGAGCTTCGAATCGGTGGGCGGCGTCGATGCCGCCAAGCGCGTCGCCGCGGGCGAGGCCTTCGACCTGGTGGTGCTGGCCGCCGACGCCATCGACAAGCTGCTGGCCTCGGGCCATGCGGTGGCCGGCAGCCGGACCGACCTGGTGCATTCCGCGGTGGCCGTCGCCGTGCGCGCCGGCGCGCCGCGGCCCGACATCGTCAGCGAGGCCGCCTTGCGCCAGTCGCTGCTGGCCGCGCGCAGCATCGGCTACTCCACCGGTCCCAGCGGCGTGGCGCTGCTCGAAGCTGTTCGATCGCTGGGGCCTCGCCGAGGCCCTGCGCGAGCGCACCGTGCAGGCGCCGCCCGGCGTGCCGGTGGGTGCGCTGGTGGCGCGCGGCGAGGTCGAGCTGGGCTTCCAGCAGCGCAGCGAGCTGATGCACCTGCAGGGCATCGAACTGCTCGGCGAGATGCCGGCCGGCACGCAGATCCTCACCACCTTCTCGGCGGCGCTGTGCACGGCCTCGGCGCAGCCCGGCGCGGTGCGCGAGCTGCTGGCCTTCCTGCGCTCGCCGGCCACGGCGCAAATCAAGCGGCGGCACGGCTTCGAGCCGGCCTGAAGCCGCATTCCAGGAGACCCGACATGATCATCGACTGCCACGGCCACTACACCACCGCGCCCAAGGCGCTGGAGGACTGGCGCAACCGGCAGATCGCCGGCATCAAGGACCCGGCGGCGATGCCGAAGGTCGTCGAGCTGAAGATCAGCGACGACGAGCTGCGCGAGTCGATCGAGAAGAACCAGCTGCGGCTGATGAAGGAGCGCGGCAGCGACCTGACCATCTTCAGCCCGCGCGCCAGCTTCATGGCGCACCACATCGGCGACTTCCAGTGTCAGCAGCACCTGGGCGGCGATCTGCAACGAGCTGTGCTATCGCGTCAGCCAGCTGTTCCCGGACCACTTCATTCCCGGCGGCGATGCTGCCGCAGAGCCCCGGCGTGGACCCGGCCACCTGCATCCCCGAGCTGGTGAAGTGCGTCGAGCAGTACGGCAACGTCGGCATCAACCTGAACCCCGATCCGTCGGGCGGCCACTGGACCAGCCCGCCGCTGACCGACCGCCACTGGTACCCGATCTACGAGAAGATGGTCGAGTACGACATCCCGGCGATGGTGCATGTCAGCACCAGCTGCAACGCCTGCTTCCACACCACCGGCGCGCACTACCTGAATGCCGACACCACGGCCTTCATGCAGTGCCTGACCGGCGACCTGTTCAAGGACTTCCCGACGCTGCGCTTCGTCATCCCGCACGGCGGCGGCGCGGTGCCCTACCACTGGGGGCGCTTCCGCGGCCTGGCGCAGGAGCTGAAGAAGCCGCTGCTCAAGGACCACCTGCTGAACAACATCTTCTTCGACACCTGCGTGTACCACCAGCCGGGCATCGACCTGCTGACCAAGGTGATCCCGGTGGACAACATCCTGTTCGCCAGCGAGATGATCGGCGCGGTGCGCGGCATCGACCCCGAGACCGGCCACTACTACGACGACACCAAGCGCTACATCGAGGCCAGCACCATCGTCGTCGGCGACGACCGCCACAAGGTCTACGAAGGCAACGCGCGGCGCGTCTATCCGCGGCTCGATGCCGCGCTGAAGGCCAGGGCCGCTGAACACACTGTCCCGCGGCCGCTGAACCGCCAGCCAAGGAGACAACCCATGTACCAGCTCGGCATCGTCAAACGCAACATCCAGCGCGCCGACCCTGCGGCGGTGGACAAGCTGTCCGGCTTCGGCGTGGCCACCGTGCACGAGGCCATGGGCCGCGTCGGCCTGATGCGGCCGTACATGCGGCCCATCTATGCCGGCGCGCACCTGTGCGGCCCGGCGGTCACCGTGCTGCTGCACCCGGGCGACAACTGGATGATGCACGTGGCGGCCGAGCAACTGCAGCCGGGCGACGTGGTGGTCGCGGCCTGCACGGCCGAAAACACCGACGGCTTCTTCGGCGACCTGCTGGCCACCAGCTTCCGCGCCCGCGGCGCCAAGGGCCTGGTCATCGACGGCGGCTGCCGCGACGTCAAGGACCTGACCGCGATGGGCTTCCCGGTGTGGAGCAAGGCCATCAGCGCCAAGGGCACGATCAAGGCCACGCTGGGTTCGGTGAACGTGCGCGTGGTCTGCGCCGGCGCCGAGGTCAACCCCGGCGACGTGGTGGTGGCCGACGACGACGGCGTGGTGGTCGTGCCGGCCGCGATGGCTGCACAGGTGGCCGAGGCCGCCGCCGCGCGCGAGGCCAACGAGGGCGAGAAGCGCGCCAAGCTCGCTGCCGGCGTGCTCGGCCTGGACATGTACAGCATGCGCGGCCCGCTCGAGAAGGCCGGCCTGAAGTACATCGATTGAGCACGGCCATGAACGTCGCGCCTCATCGGCTACGGCGAAGTCGGCCGCATCCTGGCCGAGGATCTGCGCGCGCGCGGCGTGGCCGTGTCGGCCTACGACCTCAAGCTGGACAGCGAGCACGGCCAGCCGCTGCGCGAGCATGCGGCCGCGCAGGGCGTGGTGCTCGGCGCGGCGCATGCGCAGGCGGTGCATGGCGCCGACCTGGTGGTCTCGGCCGTCACCGCCAGCCAGGCGGTGGCGGTGGCCGAGGCCTGCGCGCCAGGGCTGAAGCCTGGCGCCTTCTTCCTCGACTTCAACTCCGCCTCGCCGGGAGCCAAGTGCCGCGCTGCCGCGGTCGTCGACGGCGCCGGCGGGTGTTACGTCGAAGGCGCGGTCATGACCAGCATCCCGCCGTACCGCATCCAGGTGCCGCTGCTGCTGGGCGGGCCGCATGCCGCGGCCTTGCTGCCGCGGCTGGCCGAGCTGGGCTTCGCGCCGAAGGTGGCGAGCGACAAGCTGGGCGTGGCCAGCGCCACCAAGATGTGCCGCAGCGTGATGATCAAGGGCCTGGAGGCGATGGTCATCGAGAGCTTCACCACGGCGCGGGCCTACGGCGTCGAGGACGCGGTGCTGGCCTCGCTGCAGGAAACCTTCCCCGGCATCGACTGGGAGAAGCAGGCGAGCTACTTCTTCCAGCGCGTCATCGAACATGGCCGCCGCCGCAGCGAAGAGCTGCGCGAGGTGGCCGAGACGGTGCGCGAGATCGGCCTGGTGCCGTGGTCGGCGCAAGGCACGGCCGAGCGCCAGGCCTGGGTGGCCGATCTGGCCGACGCCGGCCTGTTCGGCCAGCGCGGCAGCGCCGGCTTCGCGCGCAGTGCCGACTGGCGCACCGAGGCCGACCGCATCCTGAGCAGCGTGCTGCCCAACCCCTGACGAGACCCGACCATGGAATTCACCAAGACCCCCGGCTGGCTGGACTGGTACGCCGGCCCCAGCAAGCCGCGCTTCAAGCTGCCGCCGGGCAGCGTCGATGCGCATTGCCACGTCTTCGGCCCTGGCGCCGAGTTTCCCTTCGCGCCCGAGCGCAAGTACACGCCCTGCGACGCCAGCAAGGCGCAGCTGTTCGCGCTGCGCGACCACCTTGGCTTTGCGCGCAACGTCATCGTGCAGGCCACCTGCCACGGCGCCGACAACCGCGCCATGGTCGATGCCTGCATCGCCAGCGGCGGCAAGGCGCGCGGCGTGGCCACGGTGCGGCGCAGCGTCAGCGACCAGGAGCTGCAGGACATGCACGCCGCCGGCGTGCGCGGCGTGCGCTTCAACTTCGTCAAGCGGCTGGTCGACTTCACGCCCAGGGACGAGCTGATGGAAATCGCCGCGCGCATCGCGCCGCTGGGCTGGCACGTGGTGATCTACTTCGAGGCGGTGGACCTGCCCGAGCTGTGGGACTTCTTCACCGCGCTGCCGACCACCGTGGTGGTCGACCACATGGGCCGGCCCGACGTGAGCAAGCCGGTGGACGGGCCGGAGTTCGAGCTGTTCGTCGAAGTTCATGCGCGACCACCCCAACGTGTGGAGCAAGGTCAGCTGCCCGGAGCGGCTGTCGCGTCACCGGGCCGAAGGCGCTGAACGGCGAGCAGGCCGCGTACCGCGATGTCGTGCCCTTCGCGAAGCGCATCGTCGAGACCTTCCCCGACCGCGTGCTGTGGGGCACCGACTGGCCGCACCCGAACCTCAAGGACCACATGCCCGACGATGGGCTGCTGGTCGATTTCATCCCGCACATCGCGACGACGGCCGAGCTGCAGCGCAAGCTGCTGGTGGACAACCCGATGCGCCTGTACTGGCCGAAGGAGCAGTGATGGCCCTGAACAAACCCTATCTCGACGTGCCCGGCACGACCATCTTCGACGCGGAGCAGTCGCGCAAGGGCTACCACCTGAACCAGTTCTGCATGTCGCTGATGAAGGCCGAGAACCGCGCGCGCTTCAAGGCCGACGAGCGCGCCTACCTGGACGAATGGCCGATGAGCGAGGAGCAGAAGCAGGCCGTGCTGGCGCGCGACCTGAACCGTTGCATCGCGCTCGGCGGCAACATCTACTTCCTGGCCAAGATCGGGGCCACCGATGGCAAGAGCTTTCAGCAGATGGCCGGCAGCATGACCGGCATGAGCGAAGAGGAGTACCGCAGCATGATGATCAAGCGGCGGGCGCTCGCCCGAGGGCAACCGCGTGGTCGGCGAGGACGGCGACGCGCAGGCGCACCGGCAGCCTCAAGGCCAGGCCGGCAAGGCGGGGAGGGCCTGACCATGGCACGCATCACGGCTTCCGTCTACACCAGCCACGTGCCGGCCATCGGCGCGGCCATCGACCAGGGCAAGACCGCCGAGCCCTACTGGGTGCCGCTGTTCAAGGGCTACGAATTCTCCAAGCAGTGGATGAAGGAGAACAAGCCCGACGTGATCTTCCTGGTCTACAACGACCATGCCACGGCCTTCAGCCTGGAGATGATCCCCACCTTCGCCATCGGCACCGCGGCCGAGTTCACGCCTGCCGATGAGGGCTATGGCCCGCGCCCGGTGCCCAAGGTCATCGGCCACCCTCAGCTGGCCTCGCACATCGCGCAGAGCGTGATCCAGGACGACTTCGACCTGACCATCGTCAACAAGATGGACGTGGACCATGGCCTGACCGTGCCGCTGAGCCTGATGTGCGGCCAGCCGCAGGCCTGGCCCTGCCCGGTGATCCCCTTCGCCGTCAACGTGGTGCAGTACCCGGTGCCTTCGGGCCGGCGCTGCTTCATGCTGGGCCAGGCGATCCGCCGTGCGATCGAGTCCTACGACGAGCCGCTCAAGGTGCAGATCTGGGGCACCGGCGGCATGAGCCACCAGCTGCAGGGGCCGCGCGCCGGGCTGATCAACGCCGAGTGGGACAACCGCTTCCTCGACCGGCTGATCGCCGACCCCGAGGACCTTTCGAAGGTGCCGCACATCGAGTACGTGCGCGAGGCCGGCAGCGAAGGCATCGAGCTGGTGATGTGGCTGATCGCGCGCGGCGCGATGGCCGATGTCGCCGGCGGCAAGCCGCCGGTCGTCAAGCACCGCTTCTTCCACGTGCCCGCCAGCAACACTGCGGTGGGCCATCTGATCCTGGAGAACTCCCAATGACCATCAAGGTTGCGCTCGCCGGTGCCGGCGCCTTCGGCATCAAGCACCTCGACGCCATCAAGCTGATCGACGGCGTCGAGGTGGTCTCGCTGGTCAGCCGCGAACTCGGCCAAGACCCAGGAGGTCGCGGCCAAGTACGGCATCAAGCATGTCACCACCGACCTGGCCGACAGCCTGGCCCTGAAGGAGGTGGACGCGGTGATCCTGTGCACGCCGACGCAGATGCATGCCGAGCAGTCGATCGCCTGCCTCAACGCCGGCAAGCATGTGCAGGTGGAGATCCCGCTGGCCGATTCGCTGGCCGGTGCCGAAGCCGTGGTCGCACTGCAGCAGAAGACCGGCCTGGTGGCGATGTGCGGCCACACCCGGCGCTTCAACCCCAGCCACCAGTACGTGCACCACAAGATCACTGCGGGCCAGTTCCACATCCAGCAGATGGACGTGCAGACCTACTTCTTCCGCCGCACCAACATGAACGCGCTGGGCCAGGCGCGCAGCTGGACCGACCACCTGCTGTGGCACCACGCCGCGCACACGGTGGATCTGTTTGCCTACCAGGCGGGCTCGCCCATCGTCCAGGCCAACGCCATCCAGGGGCCGATCCACCCGACGCTGGGCATCGCCATGGACATGAGCATCCAGCTCAAGGCCGCCAACGGCGCGATCTGCACGCTGAGCTTGAGCTTCAACAACGACGGGCCGCTGGGCACCTTCTTCCGCTACATCGGCGACACCGCCACCTACCTGGCGCGCTACGACGACCTGTACGACGGCAAGGAGCAGAAGATCGACGTGTCCCAGGTGGCGGTGTCGATGAACGGCATCGAGCTGCAGGACCGAGAGTTCTTCGCCGCCATCCGCGAAGGCCGCGAGCCCAACGCCAGCGTGGGCCAGGTGCTGCCCTGCTACAGGGTTCTTCATCAGCTGGAGCAGCAGCTGGACCGCCAATAATCCCGCACCCTTCACCCCCGGAGACATCGCATGAAGTTCATCAAATCCAGTTTGTTCGGCATCGGCCTGCTGTCGATCAGCGCGCTGCAAGGCGCCGCGGCGCAGACCACCACGCTGCGCTTCCACCAGATGCTGCCGCCGCAGGCCACCATCCCGGCCGCGGCCATCAAGCCCTGGGCCGAGAAGGTCGAGAAGGAAAGCGGCGGCAAGATCAAGGTGCAGCTGTTCCCGAGCATGCAGCTCGGCGGCCGGCCGCCCGAACTGTTCGACCAGGCCAAGGACGGCGTCGTCGACATCGTCTGGACGGTGCTGGGCTACACGCCGGGGCGCTTCCCCAAGACCGAGGCCTTCGAGCTGCCCTTCAGCAGCGGCCTGGCCGAGCCGGCCTCGCGCGCCTTCCAGGAGTTCGTCGAGCGCAACGCGATGGACGAGTTCAAGGACGTCAAGCTGATCGGCGTGCACGTGCACGGCCCCGGCCTGATCCACAGCCTGCAGCCGGTGACCAAGCTCGAGGACATGAAGGGCCTGAAGATGCGCGGCGGCTCGCGCATCATCAACATCATGCTCGAGCAGCTGGGCGCCACGCCGGTGGGCATGCCGGTGCCGCAGGTCGGCGAGGCGCTGTCCAAGGGCGTGATCAGGCCACCACCATCCCCTGGGAAGTGGTGCCGGCGCTGAAGGTCGAGCAGATCGCGCGCAACACCACCGGTTTTGCCGGCGCCAAGGGCCTGTACACGCAGACCTTCGCGGTGGCGATGAACAAGGCCAAGTACGACGCGCTGCCGGCCGACCTGAAGAAGGTCATCGACGCCAACTCGGGCATGGTGGCAGCCTCGATGTTCGGCCGGGCGATGGACGAGGGCGACAAGGCAGGGCTGGCGATTGCGCAGAAGGCGGGCAACAAGATCGTCGCGCTCGACGCGGCCGAGACGCAGCGCTGGATGCGCGCAGCCAACGGCGTGCGCGCCGTCTGGTACAAGGAAGTCGCCGCCAAGGGCATCGACGGCCCGAAGCTGGCGCAGGAAGCCGAGAACCTGATCGCCAAGTACAACAAGTAGGCGGGTCTCAGCGCATCACCTCGGCCACGGCGGCTCGTTGCCGCCGTGCTCACGAAGACACCCATGAACAAAATCATCTATGGCCTGAGCCGGGCGATGGCCTGGTTCGGCTCGCTGGTGCTGGTGCTGATCGCCCTGATGAGCGTGGCCAGCATCATCGGCCGTGCGCTGTCGGGCCTGGGCCTGGGCCCGGTGCCGGGCGACTTCGAGCTGGTCGAAGCCGGCACCGCGCTGGCGGTGTTCTGCTTCCTGCCCTGGGCCCACCTGAAGCGCGGCCATGCGGTGGTGGACATGCTCTGGGGCAGTTATCCCGCGCCCATGCGCCGTGTGCTCGACATCGTGGCCGATGGCCTGATGCTGGCGGTGTGGCTGCTGCTGGTGTGGCGCATGTCGATCGCGATGGGCGAGTACCGCCACAACGGCGAGGTCAGCTTCATCCTGCAGATGCCGGTGTGGTGGGGCTACGCGGCCTCGATGCTGCCGGCGCTGGTGGGCCTGGTGGCCTATGCCTGGCGGCTGCTCGAAAGCCTGGGCCTGGCTTCGCCGCCGCCGGGATTCGTGATGGCCGGGGGAGGCCACTGATGGACCCGATCTGGCTGGCCACGGCCTCCTTCCCCGTCCTGCTGGTCCTGATCTTCCTGCGCGTGCCGATCGGGCTGTCGATGCTCGTCGTCGGCCTGTTCGGGTCATGGCAGGTGTACGGCAGCGCGGCGCCGCTGCTCAACCAGATGAAGAACCTGGCCTACAGCCAGTTCTCGTCGCATTCGCTGTCGATCGTGCCGCTGTTCCTGCTGATGGGGCAGTTCGCCACGCTTGGGCGGCATGTCGCAGGCGCTGTTCAAGGCGGCGGAAGCCTTCATCGGCCACCGCAAGGGCGGCGTGGGCATGGCGGCCATCGGCGCCTGCGCCGGCTTCGGCGCCATCTGCGGCTCGTCGCTGGCCACCGCGGCCACCATGGGCCAGGTGGCGCTGCCGGAGCTCAAGCGCGCCGGTTATGCCGGCAGCCTGTCGGCCGGCGCTGCTGGCCGCCGGCGGCACGCTGGGCATCCTGATCCCGCCGTCGATCGTGCTCGTCATCTACGCCATCCTGGCCGAGCAGAACATCGCCAAGCTCTTTGCCGCGGCCTTCATCCCCGGCATCCTGGCGGCGCTGGGCTACATGCTGGTCATCAACCTCGTCGTGCGCCTCAACCCCAAGCTGGCCGGCAGCGTGCCGCCGATGCCCTGGCCCGAGCGCTGGCAGGCGCTGGCGCGCGGTGTGGCCGGTGATCATCATCTTCGTCGTCGTCGTCGGCGGCATCTACACCGGGCTTGTTCACGCCCACCGAGGGCGCGGCCGTCGGTGCGGTGTCCACCGGCGTGCTGGCCTGGCTGCGCGGCGGGCTGACGCGCAAGAAGCTGCAGGAGGCCTTCGAGTCCACCGCCGGCGGCACGGCGATGGTCTTCATGATCGTGCTCGGCGCCGCCGCCTACAACAGCTTCCTGGCGCTGTCGCAGCTGCCGCAGGAACTGGCCGGCTGGGTCGGCGGCCAGGGCTTCAGCCCCTATGTGGTGCTGTGGGCGATCCTGGTCTTCTACCTGATCTTCGGCTGCGTGATGGACTCGCTGTCGATGATCCTGCTGACCATCCCGATCTTCTTCCCGATGGTCTCGGGTCTGGACTTCGGCCTGACGCCGGAAGAAACCGCGATCTGGTTCGGCATCCTGGTGCTGATCGTGGTCGAGGTCGGGCTGATCACGCCGCCGGTGGGCATGAACCTGTTCGTCATCCAGTCGATGGCGCCGGACATCAGCATCCGCGACACCTACCGCGGCGTCTGGCCCTTCGTGCTCAGCGACCTGCTCCGCGTGGTGCTGCTGGTGCTGGTGCCGGGCATCACGCTGTTCGTGCTGCGGCTGTGAAGTCGATGAGCACCCGCCGCATCGGCCCCTTCGAGGTCTCGGCCGTCAGCCTGGGCTGCATGAACCTGAGCCATGCCTACGGCGCGCCGCCGCCGCCGCGAGCGGCCGAAGCCCTGCTGCATCGCGCGCTGGACCTGGGCGTGACGATGTTCGACACCGCCGCGCTGTACGGCTTCGGCGCCAACGAGACGCTGGTCGGCCGCGTGCTCAAGCCGCACCGCGACAAGATCACGCTGGCCAGCAAGGGCGGCATGGCCGGCGTGCAGTTCGACGATGGCGTCAAGCGTGTCATCGACGGCAGCCCCGAGGCCATCATCCGCAACTGCGAGGACAGCCTCGAGCGCCTGGGCACCGAGGTCATCGACCTGTACTACCTGCACCGCTGGGACAAGCGCGTGCCCATCGAGGACAGCGTCGGCGCCATGGCCCGGCTGGTGCAGCAGGGCAAGGTGCGGGCGCTGGGCTTGTCCGAGGTGTCGGCGCAGACGCTGAAGCGCGCGCATGCGGTGCACCCGATCGTCGCCGTGCAGTCCGAGTACTCGCTGTGGAGCCGCAATGTCGAGATCGGCGTGCTGCAGGCCTGCCGCGACATCGGCGCATCGCTGGTGGCCTTCAGCCCCACGGCACGCGCCTTCCTCACCGGCGCGCTGCGCGACGTGTCCACGCTCGACGCCAAGGACATCCGCCGCGGCATGCCGCGCTTCTACCCGGACCACTACGCGCAGAACCTGAGGCTGCTGGACGGCTATGCCGCGCTTGCGCAGGACGCCGGCTGCAGCATGGCGCAGCTGGCCATTGCCTGGGTGCTGTCGCGTGGCGAGCAGGTGATCGCGCTGCCCGGCACCACCAGCCTGGCGCATCTGGAAGAGAACCTGGCCGCCGATGGCGTGGCCTTGTCGGCCGCCACGCTGCAGCGGCTGGACGCGCTGATCAACCGCCACACCGTGGTGGGTGCGCGCTACAACCCGGCCACCCAGGCCGAGATCGACACCGAAGAGTTCGCCGCCTGATCAGGCGGCGGCCTTCTTGTCCTTGGCCTTGTCGGGGTGGAAGTCGTCGTAGCGCTGCTGCATGCGGCGCAGCTTCAGCACGCCGTGGAACACCAGCACGATCATGGCCGTGATCAGCACGCCGACCAGCACCTTCTCGGCGCCGAAGTTGCCGGCGCGGTTGGCGGCAAAGGCGGCGACGATCAGCGCCAGGATGCCGAGGTTGGCGACCACGTTGCCGGCCTTCGGCAACACGAAGTGCAGCGTGCCGTAGCCAGCCAGCTGGTACAGCATGAAAGGCAGGATCGCGGCCGCCGGGATCAGCTCCGAGGCGCCGAGCGCGACATCGGTGGACGCCGCAGCGGCCGACGCCGCAGCGGCAGCGGCAACCCCGGCGGAGCCGGCGACCGCATCGTGCAGCAGCTTGCTGTTGGCCAGTTCGTGGAACAGGCTGGGCACCGCGGTGAGCAGCGGCACCACGGCCAGCAGCTCCAGCACCAGCGCGCCGCTCCACACGCCGGTGCGGGACGAGGCGTCCGCGCCGGTACCGGTGGCGCTGGAACCCATGAAGATCACCGCCACCACCGCCGACATGCTGGCCAGCATCAGCAGCTCGATGCTGATGCCGAAACCGGCGGGCTCGCCCACCTTCAGCAGCAGCAGCGCCAGGAAGCCCGGCGTGTAGAACATGATGCGGCAGGCCCGCGCCCAGACGCGCGCGTCGCGCTCGGGTGGCAGGATGGGCAGCGGCAGGCCGTCGGTGCCGATCGTGGCGCGATCCTTCGACATGGGGCTCCTCTTTCTTTTTCGTTGCCAAGCGAAACGCTATCACGCCGCGCCGCTGCGGACTCGAGCTAAGCGGACACCGCAAAGACCTCCACCGCCGCCGCCTTGCCCTTGAGCTGCACGCCACCCAGCGGCTCCAGCGCCAGTGCACCGTTCAGGCCCGACGCGGTGTCGCCGTCGATCAGGATCGCACGGCCGGCCTGCTTGGTGTGGGCCTCCAGCCGCGCCGCCAGGTTGACGGCGTCGCCGATGCAGGTGTAGGTGGCGCGCGAATGCGTGCCGGTGTAGCCGGCGATCATGTCGCCGGTGGCGATGCCGATGCCGATCTGCAGCGGCATCCTGCCGCCGACCTGGCGCTCGACGTTCAGCATCTCGATCAGCTCGATCATCTCGCGCGCCGCGCGCACGGCGCTGCCGCAGGCGTCGGCCAGCGGCAGCGGTGCGCCGAAGATCGACATCAATCCGTCGCCGACCATCTGGTTGACCACGCCGCCCGCGCCGGTGATGGCGTCGAACATCAGCGTGTAGAAGGTGTTCAGCAGCTCGATCGTCTCTTCCGGCGTCTGTTGCTCGGTGATCGAGGTGAAGCCGCGGATGTCGCAGAACATCACCGTGCCGTGGATGCGCTTGCCGCCCAGCGCGAAGCCCGAGCGCTGCAGGTCGTCGGCCACCTCGCTGGTGGCGAAGCGGCGCACCAGCTCCTTCTGCTGGTCGCGCAGGCGCTTCTTTTCCAGGCTGGAGTTGATGCGCGCGCGCAGGAGCACCGGGTTCACCGGCTTGGGCAGGTAGTCGTCGGCGCCCAGCTCGATGCAGCGCGCCACGTGGGCCACGCCCTCCAGCGAGCTGGTGACGATCACCGGCAGGTCGCGCAGTTGCCGATCGGCCACCATCTGCTCGAGCACCTGGAAGCCGCTCATCTCGGGCATCTCCATGTCCAGCAGCAGCAGGTCGAAGCTCTCGCGGCGCAGCATCTCCAGCGCCACGCGGCCGTTTTCGGCCATGGCCACGCGGTGGCCCAGCAGCCTCCAGGCTGCGCCCGAGCAGCAGCCGGTTGACCTTGTTGTCGTCGGCCACCAGCAGCCGCGCGCCGCGGTCAGCCACGGACCAGCTCCCGCAGTGCCGCCGCCGCGTCGGCGTATGCGGCCTCCAGCGCCATCAGCGGCGCGTCGTCGGCCGGCAGGCCGCCGAGCTCCAGCGACCGCGCCAGCTCGCCCAGCGGCAACGCGCCGAAGGTCATCGCGTTGGATTTCAGCGAGTGCGCCGCGCGGCGGAAGCGCTCGGCCGAGCCGGCCGCCAGCGCGTCGCGCAGTTCGGCCAGCATCTGCGGCGCCTCTTCGTCGGCGAAGGTGGCCACCAGCTCGGACACGAAGTCCGCGCCGGCGGTGTCCTTCAGCTCGGCGAAGATGGCGGGGTCGATGGTCGCGGCGGTCATGGCATCGGTCCTGACGCCTGCGGTCATGTCGCAGGCATGCGTGACGATACTTCGCTTTCGCCGGTCAGGTGCAGGCGTTCGCCGCACGCCGCGGTGCAGAGGAACAAGCTTCTCAGGAGACGAGATGGATCTGGATTTCGGCCAGTTGCTGGCCCAGCAAGGGGCGGCCTGGGAACTGCTGCTGGAGCGCGTGCGAAACAGCCCCCAGCAGCTGCTGGCCCACGTGGCGGTGCTGCTGGCCTTCTTGTTGACGCTGGCGGCAGCCTATGCACGCACCATGGTGCCGCTGCGCTGGCTGACGGTGGCCTCCGGTCTGACCTCGCTGGCCTACGGCGTCCTGGGGCCGTCGCCGGTGGCGCTGGTCACCGCCGGGGTGCTGCTGCCGATGAGCCTGTGGCGGCCGGCTGAGCGCCAACTCGCCAGTGCACTGCCATTTGCGCGTCGTCGTCCGAGAGTCAGATCGACGGCTGTCTAGTCATACGCTAGACTGATCGATATGAACACTGTCACTGTTTCCCCCAAGTTCCAGGTTGTGATTCCGCTCGCGGTACGGCAACGCCTGAAGCTCGAGCCGGGCGCCAAGCTGATGGTGGTGGAGTTCAACGGTGGCCTGCGCCTGATGCCGTTGAAGCCGCCGTCGGCCTTGCGCGGCATTGCCCGCGGCGTGGCCACCGACATCGAGCGCGAGCCGGACCGCCCGTTGTGAGCGCGCCGCGACGGCGACGGGCGGTCGCGCAGACCGGGCGTGTCGGCCCGGTCGTGCTCGACTCGTCGTGCTGGATGGAGTTCTTTGCCGACAGCGATCGCGCCGACCTGTTCGCGCCGGCCATCGAAGCCGTCGAACACCTGGTCGTGCCTGTGATCACGGTGTACGAGGTGGTGAAGAAGCTGTCCCGCGAAGCCGGTGACGAAGTCGCCTCAGCGGCACTGTCCCTGATGCAGCGCGGCAGGGTGGTCGAGATCGATCTCAGCCTGGCCCTTGAAGCGGCCACGCTCGGCTTGCCGCTGGCCGACAGCCTGATCTACGCCACCGCACGCCGGCATGCGGCGGCGCTGTGGACGCAGGATGCCCACTTCGAGGGACTGGCCGGCGTTCAGTACTTTCCGAAGGCCTGAGCGCACATTGGCCTGCTCCTGCTTCTGTCTGCAAGCACGAAGCTCAGTTCGCCTCGCGCGGTGACGCCCCCAGAAGTGCCTGCACCAGCGCCTCCACCCGAATCGGCTTGGTGACATAGTCGTCCATGCCGGCGGCCAGGCACTCCTCGCGGTCGCCCTGCATGGCGTTGGCGGTCATGGCGACGATGCGCGGCCGCTGCGCCGCGCCGGGCCAGCGCGCGACGATGCGGCGGCGTGGCCTCCAGCCCATCCATCTCCGGCATCTGCACGTCCATCAACACCACGTCGTAGGGCTGGCGGGCGCAGCACTCGATGGCCTCGATGCCGTTGGATGCCACGTCGGCCCGGTAGCCCATCTGCTGCAGCAGCCGCAAGGCCAGCTTCTGGTTGACCACGTTGTCCTCGGCCAGCAGGATGCGCAGCGGGTGGCGTTCGGCCATCTGCGCATCCATGCGCGGCTTGGCCGCGGTGGGCGCGGCCTTTGGAGTGTCCTCGTGCGCCAGCAGTTGCACCAACGTGTCGAACAGCTGGCTCTGCCGCAACGGCTTGGCCAGCGTGGCGGCAAACACGCTGTCGCCGGCCTCCTTGCGCCCCAGGCTGCTGAACAGCACCAGCGGCAGTTGGTGGCCGGCCGCGCGGATCTTCTGCGCCAGCGTCGCCCCATCCATGTCCGGCATGTGCATGTCCAGGATGGCCAGGTCATAGGGCTGCTCCTTCAGCATCTGCAGCGCCTGCGCCGGGAATTCGGTGTCGTGCACCACCATGCCCCACTTGGCCGTCTGCAGCGCCAGGATGCGCCGGTTGGTGGCGTTGTCGTCGACCACCAGGATGCGCTTGCCGGCCAGCTGCGGCTGCTGGCCCAGGAAGTCGCGCCGCTGGCCCTGCGGCAATGCGGCGGGCACGCTGCGCATCGTGAAGTGGAAGGTCGAGCCCAGGCCCGGCCCGGCGCTCTCGGCCCACATCGTGCCGCCCATCAGCTCGGCCAGCAGCTTGCTGATCGCCAGCCCCAGCCCCGTGCCGCCGTACTTGCGCGTGGTGCCGCTGTCGGCCTGGCTGAATTTCTGGAACAGGCGGGACAGGCCTTGCTCGCTCAAGCCGATGCCGGTGTCGCGCACGGTGAAGTGCAGCAGGCTGCCTTCGCCCGTCTGCTCGTCGCCTTCGGTGCGTACGCTCAGCACGACTTCACCGCTCTCGGTGAACTTCACCGAGTTGGACAGCAGGTTCAGCAGCACCTGCCGCAGCCGCGTCACGTCGCCGTCGATGGCAGGCGGCACGTCCCCTTCGAAGACATAGGCGATGTCCAGGTGCTTCTCGGCCGCACGCGGGCCGATCAGGTCCATCGCCGACTCCACGCATTCCCTCAAATCGAAGGGATGGCGCTCGATGTCCATGCGCCCGGCCTCGATCTTGGAGAAGTCGAGGATGTCGTTGATGATTGTCAGCAGTGAATCGCCGGAATCGCGGATGGTGGTGGCGAAGTCGCGCTGGTCCTCCGTCAGCGGCGTGTCCAGCAGCAGCCCGCTCATGCCGATGACCGCGTTCATCGGCGTGCGGATCTCGTGGCTCATCGTCGCCAGGAAGGCGCTCTTGGCGTCGTTGGCGGCTTCGGCCTGGGCACGCGCCTCCTGCGTCTCCTTGAACATCTTGGCGTTCTGGATCGCGATCACCGCCTGGTCGGCGAAGGTCTTGATCAGCGCGATTTCCTTGTCGGTGAAGGGTTTCGCCGGGATGCGCGCCACCTCGAAGGCGCCGATGCCCTGGCCCTTCCAGACCAGCGGCACATACAGCAGTGAGATGTTGCCCATCCAATGGGTGGCCTCGCGCATCGAGGCTGGCACATCCGGCCCCTGCTGCACGTCGGGAAAGTTCAGCACGGCGCGCTTGTGGGCGCAGTAACCATGCATCGTTTCGCGTGCAGGCGCCGGGAATCTGGTATGCAGCCACGCGGTGACCCTCTCGTACAACGGGTCGCCGGCAAACTGCGCAGCCCGGTTCACGTCCATGTGGACCAGGCCGTCGTCGCCGATCAGGCCGATGTTGACGTAGTTGGTGTCCAGGATGCGCCGTGCGCTGTCGATGATGCGCTCGAACACCGGCGCGGCATCGGACACCGACTGGCCGATCACCGTCAGCACCTCGGCACTGGCCGTCTGCTGCTCCAGCGCCTCCTTCGTCTCGTTGAACAGCCGCGCGTTCTGGATCGCGATCACCGCCTGGTCGGCGAAGGTGCGCAGCAGCGCGATCTCCTTCTCGGAGAACGGCTTCGGCGGCTGGCGCATCAGCATGATCGACCCGATGCCCTCGTCCTCCCACAGTAGGGGTGCGAACACGGCCGCATAGTTGCCGGTCAGTTCGAGCAGGTCGCGCACCGTCGGCGGCATGTCCGGCATGGCTGCGGCGTCCGGCACGTGGATCGTGCGGCGCTCGCGGATGGCCCGCCCGGTCACGGTCTGCTCGATCGGTTTGGGCAGCGACGCGCTCATGGCCTGGATGGCCTGGCCGCGCAAGGCGCCGATGTGCAGCTGCCGGTCTGCTTGCGCCAGATAGATAGCCAACTGGTCGGTGGCAAACAGCTGCTGGCAGCTGTCGAGGATCTTCTCGAACACCGGTGCGGTGTCGGCCACCGAGTTGCTGATCACCTGCAGCACCTCGGCCGATGGCGGTCTGCTGCTCCAGCGCCTCCTTGGTCTCGTTGAACAGCCGCGCGTTCTGGATCGCGATCACCGCCTGGTCGGCGAAGGTCTGCAGCATCGCCAGCTCCTTCGGCTTGAAGGGGCCGGTCGAGCGCGCCACGCCGATGGCGCCGATGCCGCGCTCGTTCCACAGCATCGGCGCGAACACCATCGAGCGGTAGCCGATCAGCTTGGCCATCTTGCGCAGCACGCCGGGCACGTCGTCGCCGTCGATCAGGTCGGGCCAGTGCATCACGCGCCGCTCGCGCAGCGCGCGGCCGGCGGGCGTGCGCTCCACCGGCGCCGGGAAGGTGGCGGCGACGATGTCGTGCGCCACGCCGCGGTAGGCGGCGATGTTCGAGCATGCCCTGCTCGTCGACCAGCAGCACGTCGAGCTCGTC
Organism: uncultured Pseudomonadota bacterium; assembly: GCA_963758955.1. Classification (GTDB taxonomy): domain Bacteria; phylum Pseudomonadota; class Gammaproteobacteria; order Burkholderiales; family Burkholderiaceae_C; genus Rubrivivax. The sequence goes on along the minus strand of CAVWXO010000021.1, from coordinate 223,268 downwards.
GCCGCCGAACAGGTGCTTGCAGCTGTCGCAGGATCTTCTCGAACACCGGCTGCGCGTCGGCCATCGAATTGCTGATGACGGCCAGCACCTCGGCCGAGGCCTTCTGCTGCTGCAGCGATTCCTGCGTCTCGTTGAACAGGCGCACGTTCTCGATAGCGATCACCGCCTGGTCGGCAAAGGTCTGCAGCAGCGCCACCTGGTGCGGCGCGAAGGGCCCGGGTTCACGCCGCGTCACGCTGATCATGCCGATGCTCTGGCCTTCGCGCACCAGCGGGCAGAACAGCATGCTGCGATAGCCGCGTGCGCGCGCCAGCTCGCGCAGCAGTTGCAGGCCGTCTTCCACCAGCTCGGTGTCGACGATGGGGACGATCTCGCCGCGGCGGATGGCCGCACCCACCGGGAAGGCCTCCAGCGCGATCGGGAACGAGGCCTTCAGCGCCGCGTCGCCCTCGGGCGTGGTCGAGGTGAAGGCCACCATGTGCAAGGCATCGTCTTCGATGCGCGCCACCATCGTCGACCAGCCGCCCAGCAACTGGTTGGAGCTGCGCGCGATGGCGTCGAACACCGGCTGCACGTCCGACGGCGAACCGGCGATGACCTTCAGGATCTCGGCCGTCGCCGTCTGCCGCTCCAGCGACTCGTTGGTTTCGCGGAACAGCCGCGCATTCTGGATCGCGACCACCGCCTGGTCGGTAAAGGATTTCAGCAGCGCCTGCTCCTTGTCGCTGAAGGCGTCGTACACCTTGCGGATCACGGTGATGTTGCCGATGTGGCGGTCACCCGAGATCAGCGGCGCCATCATCTGCGCGTAGCTGGATCCGGCGGCTGCCGCAGGGCCGCGCACCATGGGCGGAACATCGGCACCGTTGAGCACGTCGGGCCAGCTCTGCACGCTGCGCAGCTGCTGCAGCGAGGCCAATGCGCGCGGGCTCAGCTTGATCGGATAGGCCTCGCCGATGACGTCATTCATCGACTCGAGTGCCGCCTGGTACTGCGGATCGTCGTCCACCTCGCGCAACTTGATGGCGGCGAGGTGGATCGCGCCATCGTCGCCAAGCAGGTTGACGGACTGAATGTACGAACGGAACAGCCGGGCACAACTGTCCAGCACCTTGTCCAGCACGGGCTGCGAATTTGCCATCGAGTTGCTGACGACCTGCAGCACCTCGGCCGTGGCCGTCTGCTGCTCCAACGCTTCTTTCGTCTCGTTGAACAGCCGCGCGTTCTGCACCGCGACGACCGCCTGGTTGGCGAAGGTCTGCAGCAGGCTTCGTTCCTTCTCGTTGAACGGGCGCATGTCGAAGCGCGCCACGGTGATGGTGCCGATGCCGCGGCCCTGCCACATCATCGGCGCATGGGCCAGCGCATAGTTCTTGCCGATGCCTTGCGCGATGCGGCGCAAGCTGGCCGGAACGTCGTCGCCGTTCAGGCAATCGGCGTAGCTGAGCACGTGGCCTTGCGCCAACGCATCGGCCACGGCCGAACCTTCGAGCGGTACGGGGAACATCGCGCTGATGTGTTCCGGCATCGCGCCGCGCACGGCGGCTTGGTCGACGAGGTCATCGTCGCGCACCCGGTAGATGCCCAGGAGGTCGGCCTCGAACAGGTCTTCGGCGCAGACCAGGATGCGGTCGAAGACGGGTTGCGGGTCGGCCATCGAGCTGCCGATGATCTGCAGCACCTCGGCCGTGGCCGTCTGCTGCTCCAGCGCCTCCTTCGTCTCGTTGAACAAGCGCGCGTTTTGGATCGCGATCACCGCCTGGTCGGCAAAGGTCTTGATCAGCGCGCGCTGCTTGTCGCCGAAGGGCCCGAGTCTCGAGCTCAGCACCGCGATCGATCCGATGCCCTGGCCTTCCCACATCAGCGGTGCAAACAGCGCGGCGAAGTTGAAGCCGATGATGTTGGCAAAGCGTTGCAGCCCAGGCACGTGGGTCGCGTTTTGCATGTCGGGGATGTCGGCCAGCCCGCTGCGGATGGCCAACTCGGTGGCGGTGCCCGCCAGCGGCGACGGAAAGGCTTGTGCGATGGCCATCTCGCGCTGCCGGGCTGCCTCCGGCGTGAACGGCCCCGACGCATCGCCGACGAAGCGGATGCCGGCCACGTGCAGCATGTCCTGCGCGTCCACCTGCAGGATCATCAGCGCCAGGGCGTCGGGGAACAACTGCGCGGCGCTGTCGATGATCTTGTCGAACACCGGCTGTGCATCCTCCACCGACGCGGCAATGACCTTGAGCACCTCGCTGGTCGCCGTCTGGTGCTCCAGCGCCTCTTGCGTCTCGTTGAACAGCCGGGCGTTCTGGATCGCGATCACCGCCTGGTCGGCGAAGGTCTTGAGCAGGTCGATCTCGGCGTAGCTGAAGGGCCTGGACGGAGTGCGGTGGGCGGCGAGCGTGCCGATGCCCTTGCCCTCCCAGAACATGGGTACGAACAAGGCGGAACTGCTGGTGCCTTCGAATCGGCTGGCGTACTCACGCAGGCCTTGCGGAACGCCGGGGCCATTCGACACGTCCGGGTAGTGCAGCACCTGGCGCTTGTGCAGGGCATAGCCGTGAATCGAGTCGCGTGCCGGCCGGGGGAACTGCGTGCGCAGCGCGTCCTTGAAGCTCCTCATCAGGTCTTTCGCGGGGTCGGCCGTGTCCTGGATCAGATGCATCAGGCCATCGTCGCCCAGCAGCACGACGTTGGCGTATTCACACTGGAACAGCGTCTCGCAACGCTGGATGATCTTCTCGAACACCGGCGCGGTGTCGGCCACCGAACTGCTGATGACCTGCAGCACCTCGGCCGTGGCGGTCTGGCGCTGCAGCGCCTCTTGCGTCTCGCGGAACAGCCGCGCGTTCTGGATCGCGATCGCCGCCTGGCCGGCGAAGGATTCGACCAGCGCGATCTCGCGCTCGGTGAACCGGGCCCACTGGCGTTGCGCGAAGGTGCGCACGATGAAGAACGCGCCGACCGCACGGCTCTGCACGAGCATCGGCGCGACCACCACCGCGTAGTTGCCGATCACGTCGGCCATGCGCTGCACGGGCCGCGGCACGTCCGTGCCATGCAAGGCGTCCGGGTAGTGCATCACCCGGCGCTGCTGCACGGCCTGGCCGACGATCGTGCGCTGCAGCGGCAGCGGCACGTAGTTCTCGGCCGTCTTCAGCCCACCGTCACCACGCACGGCGCCGATGTGCACCAAACCGTCGTCGTCCAGCATCAGCAGGCTCAGGTCGCTGCAGGCGATGACGCGCTGGCAGCTGTCGAGGATCTTGTCGAACACCGGCCGGGTGTCGGCCACCGAGCTGCTGACGACCTGCAGCACCTCGGCGCTGGCGGTCTGCCGCTCCAGCGCCTGCTGCGTCTCGTTGAACAGGCGCACGTTCTCGATGGCGATCACCGCCTGGCGCGCGAAGGTCTGCAGCAGCGCCACCGCGCCGTCGGCAAAGCGCCCCGGCTCGCGCCGTGCCACGCCGATGGTGCCGATGGCGCGGCCCTGGTGCAGCAGCGGCACGGACAGGATGCTGCGGAAGCCCATCCGTTCGGCGCGTTCGGCGTCGGGATAACCCGGCTCCACGCGCACGTCAGCGATCTGGATCGGCTGCAGCTCGACGATCGCGCGATGGATGTTCGGCGCCGCAGCATCGACGGCCATCGGGAAGGCGGCACGCATCGCGTCTTCGGCCTGCGTGGACAGCGCGCGCACGCCGGCCAGGTGCACCACATCGCCGTCCAGACGCGTGGTCGCGCCCACGTCGGCATTGCACAGCGTGCGCGCGCGCTCGGCGATGGCCTGGAACACCGGCTGCACGTCGGTGGGTGATTCGCTGATCACGGCCAGGATCTCGGCCGTGGCGGTCTGGCGCTCCAGCGCCTCGTTCGTCTCGCGGAACAGCCGCGCGTTCTCCAGCGCCACCACGGCCTGCCGGGCGAACATCTCCAGCAGCTTGCGTTCACGCGCGTCGAAGTCGCCCAGGCGCCCTCGCGCGACGCCGATCTCGCCGAGAAAGCGACCGTCCTTGAACATCGGCGCCGCAGCCCTGGCGTAGCTCGCGCGTCCGCCCGTGGCCGCGCGGGCGAACTCGCGCGTGCCCTGCGGGACACCGGGCCCGTTCAAGACGTCGGGGTAGACGACGATGCGATCGCCTGCTTCCGCAAACCTCTGCCGGATGGCCGCCGCAGGGGCCGGAGGCAGCGTGCGCATCCTCTGTGCGGCAGCTTCGGCCTCGGCAGGGCCGCTGAACAACTTCTGCGTGCCGATTTCGCTGAAGCGGAAGTGCCGGCGATGCAAGAGGCCGTCGTCTTCGACCAGCGAGATCGTGGTGCCCAAGGTGTCATCGATCAGCCGCTCGCAGCGCTCGAGGATCGCCTCGAAAACCGGCGCGGAGTCGCCCATCGACTGGCTGATGACTTCCAGCACGTCGGACGAGGCCTTCTGCTGTTCGAGCGCTTCCCGGGTCTCGTTGAACAGGCGCACGTTCTCGACCGCGATCAGCGCCTGGTCGCGGAACGACTCGGCCAGCGCCACGGCCTTGTCGTTGAAGGCATTGGCCTTTGTGCTGCCCAGCACCAGCACGCCTACGCAGTCGTCGCCGCGCAGCAGCGGCAGGTACAGCGCCGAGTTCAGGCCCAACTGCTCGTGCCGAAGCTGCTCGTGCGGTGGCAGCTCCACCGCCGACCAGTCGCGTCACGTGCAGCATGGTCTTGCTGCGGATGGCGCGCGAGGGGAAGTTGGCCGCCGGGTCCACCGGCATCACCTGCTCGCCCGGCACCGGTGTCAGCCCGGCCGGGGTGGCCATGGCCTTGGGTGAGTAGCTGTCGCCGCTGACGGTCTGCACCAGCGCCAGGTCGCAGCCCAGGTGCTTGACTGCGGTGCCCACGATGGCCTCGAACACCGGCTGCACGTCGGTGGGCGAGCTGCTGATGACGCGCAGGATGTCGGCGCTGGCGGTCTGGTGGGCCAGCGCCTCCTGTGTCTCGTTGGACAGGCGCACGTTCTCGATCGCGATCACGGCGTGGTCGCAGAAGGACCGGGCCAGCGCCATCTCCTGTTCGCTGAACGGGCCGGCATCGGTACGCAACAGCCCGAGCACGCCGATGCACGCGCCGGCGCGCATCAGCGGCAGCATCAGGGAGGCGTGGCAGCCGAGCTCGGCGAACACCTCGGCCTCGTGAGCAGGCAGCTCGATCGCCGTCCAGTCCGGCAGGTGCAGCGCGGTCTTGCTCACGATCACCCGGGAGGGGAAATCGTGGTCCGGGTCGACCGGGCGCAGGCGTCCCACAGTGCGCATGCGCGAGCCGTCGGCCTTCAGCACAGCCACCTGCTGGAAGGTCTGTCCATCGGTGCGCAGCACCGTGGCGAGCGTGCAGTTCAACAGGCGTCGGCCGCTGTCGACGATGGCCTCGAACACCGGCTGCACGTCGGTGGGCGAACTGCTGATGACGCGCAGGATGTCGGCGCTGGCGGTCTGGTGGGCCAGTGCCTCCTGCGTCTCGCGGAACAGCCGCGCGTTCTGGATCGCGATCACCGCCTGGTCGGCGAAGGTCTTGAGCAGCGTGCGCTCCCTGGGCAGGAACGGCCCCGGGAGCGCGCCCGCCAGGATCACGCCGATGCCGCGGCCTTCCCACATCAGCGGTGCGATCAGCGCCGAGCCGGACTGGCCCAGTGCGCTCGCAACCTCGTCCGCAGGTTCGCCGGCGCGTCGGGGTCCTTCATCAGGTCGCTGATCTCGACGAGACCGCCGCGGCTGAAGGCCAGCTCCGCGTGGGTGCCGGCCAGCGGCATCGGGTAGAGCGATCGAACGGCGGCGTGCAACGCTTCGAGCGGCTCGCGGCCGAACTGCGCGAGCGTCGGCCGCCGTGGCATGGATGCGCTCGACCGCGAGCAGCCCCGCCTCGTCGACGAGATGCAGGTTGAAGACCATCGCCGGGAACAGCCGCTCGCAGGACTGCAGGATCTTGTCGAACACCGGCCCGGTGTCGGCCACCGAGCTGCTGATCACGCTCAGCACGTCGGCCGAGGCCTGCTGCAGCTCCAGCGCCTCGCGCGTCTCGTTCATCAGGCGCGCGTTCTTCATCGCCAGCTGGGCCTGGGCGGCAAAGGACTGCACCAGTGCGATCTGCTCCGCATTGAAGGGGTTGACCTCGCGCCGTACCAGCGTGAAGACGCCCACCACCTGGCCACGGTCGTCGACCAGCGGCACGCCCAGGTAGGTGCGGATCAAGCCCAGATCCACGCTGTCCACGAAGAAGGGCAGCCGGTTGCGGTAGGCATCGGTGTCGCGGACATCAGGCACCAGCAGGTACTGGCTGTGCTGCCACTCGCGGCCCAGCAGGAACGCCAAGGGTACGTACCCGTGGGCCGATTCGGCCTGCAGGTAGGCCTCAGGCATCTGGCTCTGGCCGCCGCTGAAGCGGGCCCGGTCGCCCTCGGCCAGCCAAAGGCCGCCACCATCGGCGGCACACAGCCGCGACGCGCGCTGCACGATGGCCTCGAACACCGGTTCCAGCCGGCCCGGTGAGGCGTTGATGACCTGCAGCACCTCGGTGGTCGCCGTCTGCCGCTGCAACGCCTCCTGCGTCTCGTGGAACAGGCGCGCGTTCTGGATCGCCATCACCGCCTGGTCGGCAAAGGTGCACAGCAGAGACTCGTCCTTCTCGTTGAATGCGTTTGGCAGGGGCTGCAGCACCGCCAGCCCGCCGATGGCCCGCCCTTCGTGGACCAAGGGCGTGAAGATGCCGCAGTGATAGTCCACGTTCAGGATCATCTGACGCACCAGCGGGAAACGCTGCGCCACTGCGTCCAGGTCACGCAGGTGCAGCTGCCTGGCGTCGAGTACGCATGAGCCGATCGGACTGTCCCGATCCAGCGGGATGGTCCCCAGTGCAAGCGCCGCTTGGCGTCCCGCGCTGTTGGCGTGTGCTCGCAGGCCCTGGCCTTCTTCCAGCCACAGCACCACGCGGCTGTCGTGCAGCAAGCTACTGCAACTCTGGACGATGGCGTCGAATACCGGCTGGGAGTCGGTCATCGAGCTGCCCAAAACGCGCAGCACCTTGGCGGTGGCGGTCTGCCGCTCCAGCGCCTCGTTCGTCTCGTTGTACAGCCGCGCGTTGTCCAGCGCCATCGCCGCCTGCGCCGCCAGCAGCGCCAGCAGCGCACGCTCGGCTTCTTCGAAGCGGCCCGCGGCGCCGTCGATATCGGCATACAGGCAACCCAGCGGCCCCTGCGCGGCCGGCAGCGGCGCCACCAGGCAGCTGCGCTGCTGCGTCGCAGCAGCACCGTCGGGGCCATGGCGCAGGCGGCTGGCACCGCTGTGCACGGCTTCGGCCAGCCAAGGCGCTACAGCTTGCAGCAGTGCTTGCGCCGATTCACCGGCCGGCAGCCTGGACGCGGCGATGCGCGGCGTGGCCGCGTCCGGCTGCAGCACCAGCAGCACGCGCTGCGCGCGCAGCAGCCGGGCGGCTTCGTTGGCGATGGCTGCATGCAGCGCGGCTTCGTCCTTCAGCTTGCCCAGGCGCAGCGGCAGCTGCGCCAGGCGGTCCAGACGCGCCGTCGATCGGCCCGGGTTCTTCTTGGATTCAGCCTTCATCGCCTGCTCGCTTTGCTGCGGTTTCCCGAGCGCTTTACATGGATGATGTCGAGATCGACATCCGTGGGTGACATCGTCGTGGCACTGCAGATGGAAAACCCGGCCGTGGTCAGCAAGGTCGAGCGCCTGGCCAAACGCATGGGGCTCAGCCAGACAGCCGTGGTCGAACGCGCGGTGGACCGGCTGCTCGGCGAAACCGCCGGTCCGTCCGCCGAATCCGCCCCCGCGCGGCTGGCCGCGTTGCTGGCCCAGCTCGACCGCATCCCCGACCGCGCTGACGCGTCGGACGCGTTGCAGTGGGACGAACCGGGCCTGCCCAGGTGTTCGTCGCAGATACCTCTGCGATCCTGGCGAGCGTGTAAGCCGAACCCGAACGCGCGGCCTTCGTGCAGGCCATCGAGCGTGCCGGGCGCTCGTTGACCAGCAGCGTGAACGAAGCCGCCCGGCAGCGGCTCGATTCGCCGATCGCTAGACTGCATCATTTCTCCACCACTGCATCAGGTGAGCCCATGCGCACCACCTTCACGCTCGATGACGACGCGGCCGAGTTGGCCCGCACGTACGCCAAGGCGCGCTCGCTGCGCCTGGGCCAGGCGGTGTCGGAGTTGATCCGCCGCGCCAGTGCACCGCCGATGGTGCTGAAGAAGAAGGGCGAGGTGTGGGTCATCCCGGCGCCGCCGGGTACGCCCAAGCTGACTTCCGAGCAGGTCAAGGACATGCTCGAAGACTTTCCCTGAAGGCGCGGCGTGGCGCAGCACCTGCTGGACGCGAACGCGCTGATCGCGCTGGGCCGGGATGCCCACAGTCACCACGACACGATGGTGGCCTGGTTCAACCGGCATGCGCAGGCAGGCTGGGTCACAGGCGCCTTCACCCAGTCGGGCTTCGTGCGTGTGCTCAGCCAGCCGGCGGTGAGCGGGGCCGCGTCCACGGTGGTCGAACTGACGCGCTCGCTCGAGCGAAACCTGGCTCATCCCCAACACCGGCTGCTGGCGCTGGACTTCGACTTCGCCGAAGTGCTGGCGCGTTGCAGTGGCGGCGTGGTCGGGCACCGCCAGGTGAGCGACGCCTACCTGCTCACCGCGGCCATGCGCGCCGGCATGAAGCTGCTCACCTTCGACAGCGGTGTGAACATGCTGCTGGCCAGCGGCGCCGAGCGCGCGGCGCACATCGAGCTGCTGCGCTGACTCAGGCATCACGCGGCCGCACCAGCGTCAGCGCCTGCACCAGCGCATCCACCCGGATCGGCTTGGTCACGTAGTCGTCCATGCCTGCAGCCAGACACTCCTCGCGGTCGCCCTGCATGGCGTTGGCCGTCATCGCCACGATGCGCGGCCGCTCGTCGGCCGGCCAGCGCGAGGTGATGCGTCGCGACGCTTCCAGCCCATCCATCTCGGGCATCTGCACGTCCATCAGCACCACGTCGTAGCGCTGGCGCTCGATGCACTCGATGGCCTCGATGCCGTTGCCGGCCACGTCGGCGCGGTAGCCCATCTGTTGCAGCAGGCGCAGGGCCAGCTTCTGGTTCACGACGTTGTCCTCGGCCAGCAGGATGCGCAGCGGGTGCGCTGCCGCCATGCCGGCGTCGATCTTGGGCTTGGCCACGCTGGGCGCTGCGGCCGTGATCCGCTCGCCGGACAGCAGCGTGACCAGCGTGTCGAACAGCTGGCTCTGGTGCAGCGGCTTGCCCAGCGTGGCGGCGAACAGGCCACTGGTGTTGTCCTGCCGGCCCAGCGAGGTGAACAGCACCAGCGGCAGCGTGTGGCCGGCCTCGCGGATGCGCGCGGCCAACTGCACGCCGTCCAAGCCCGGCATGTGCATGTCCAGGATGGCCAGGTCGAAGCTTTCGTTCTGCAGCAGCGGCAGGGCCTTGTCGGGCGCATCGGTGTCGACCACCACCATGCCCCACCGCTGAGCCTGCAGCGCCAGGATGCGCCGGTTGGTGGCGTTGTCGTCGACCACCAGCAGCCGCTTGCCCTTGAGTGCCGGTTGCTCGCCGATCACCTGGCGGCGGCGCGCCTCACCGCCTTCGGGCAGCTGGGCCGGCGTGGCCCGGATGGTGAAGTGGAAGGTCGAGCCGGTGCCCGGCCCGGCGCTGTCCACCCACATCGTGCCGCCCATCAACTCGGCCAGCAGCTTGCTGATGGCCAGGCCGAGGCCGGTGCCGCCGTACTTGCGCGTGGTGCTGCTGTCGGCCTGGCTGAACTTCTGGAACAGCCGGCCCTTGCCTTGTTCGCTCAGGCCGATGCCGGTGTCGCGCACCGCAAAGTGCAGCTTGTCGCCTTCGGGGGCCACGCTCAGCACCACCTCGCCGGCTTCGGTGAACTTGACCGCGTTGCTGAACAGGTTGAGCAGGATCTGGCGCAGACGGGTCACGTCGCCGTCGATCACCGGCGGCACCTCGCCTTCGAAGACATAGGCAATGTCCAGGTGCTTCTCGGCGGCGCGGCCGGCGATCAGGTCGAGTGCCGATTCGACGCAGTCGCGCAGGTCGAAGGGGTGGCGCTCGATGTCCATGCGCCCGGCCTCGATCTTGGAGAAGTCGAGGATGTCGTTGATGATCGTCAGCAGCGAATCGCCGCTGTCGCGGATGGTGGCCGCATAGTCGCGCTGCTCGTCGGACAAAGGCGTGTCCAGCAGCAGCCCGCTCATGCCGATGACGGCGTTCATCGGCGTGCGGATCTCGTGGCTCATGGTCGCCAGGAAGGCGCTCTTGGCTTCGTTGGCGGCCTCGGCCTGGGCGCGGGCTTCCTGAATCCGCCGGAACAGCGTGGCGTTCTGAATGGCGATGGCCGCCTGCCCGGCGAATGCCTCCAGCAGCGAGGCCTCCTTCGCGTCGAAGCCATCGGTTCGCCCGCGCGACACGACCAGGGCACCGATGGTCTGCCCGTCGCCGAGCATCGGAACGAACATGATCGAAAAGTTCAAGTCGAAGCGCTCTGCCAGGCGCCGCGTGCGCGACGGAACGCTGGGGTCCTCGCGCACGTTGCGGAACTGAAACGACTTGCCGGCACGCAGCGCAGCCTCGTGCGGCGCGCCCGCCACGGGGAATGGGAAGTGCCCTCGAATCTGGTCCGCCAGAACCTCCTTCAACTGCGGCAGGACGGCAGGGCCTGTGCGCAGCTCGATGAGATGCACCGTTCTCGTCGGTGATGCGTTCAACCTGTATGACATCGAGATCGGGTATCAGCCGATGGCAACAGTCGATGATGGTGCTGATGACGGGCGCGAGATCGTCCTTCAGACCGCTGATGGCCTGAAGCACCTCGGCGGTCGCCGTCTGCCGCTCCAGTGCCTCTTGCGTCTCCCTGAACAGCCGCGCGTTCTGGATGGCAATGGCGGCCTGGTCGGCAAAGGTCTTCAGCAGCTCGATCTCCTTGTCGGAGAACGGCTTCGGCGGGATGCGTGCGATGCTCAAGGCACCGATGCCGCGTCCTTCCCAGAACATCGGTGCGTCCAGCGTCGAGTAGTTGCCGTAGTACTCCACCGACTTGCGCAGTCCTTCCGGAACGCCAGGCCCATGCTGGACGTCCGGAAAGTGCAGCACCTGCCGCTTGTGGATGGCATAGCCCTGGATCGATTCGCGCACCGGCCTGGGGAAGTCGCTCTGGTAGCGCTCCATGCCCAGCCTGACCTTCGGGTCGTCGGACTCGATCGGCAGCTGCACCAGGTGCATCAGACCGTCGTCGCCCACGATGCCGATGCTGGCATGGCTGCTCTCGATCAGCTGCTGGCAGCTGCGCATGATCTTCTCGAACACCGGCTGGGCGTCGGCAACCGAACTGCTGATCACTTTCAGCACCTCCGCCGTGGCGGTCTGCCGCTCCAGCGCCTCCTGCGTCTCGTTGAACAGCCGCGCGTTCTCGATGGCGATCAGCGCCTGGTCGCGGAACGATTCGGCCAGCGCGATCTGCGCGTCGCTGAAGGCTTCGGCCCGCGTCCGGGCAAAGCTGAGCAGGCCGATGCTCTGCGCCATCGCGCAGCATCGGCAGGTACAGCGCCGAGTTCACGCCCAGCTGCTCGCGGATGTGGCGCTCGTGCTCGGGCAGCTCCACCTTCGACCAGTCGGGCAGGTGCAGCGGCTTGCACTCCAGCAGCACGCGCGACGGGAAATTGGCGGCGGCATCCACCGGCATCGCGCCCAGCCCCAGTTCGCCCATCAGCCCGGCCGGCGTGGCCGCGGCCTGCACCGTGAAGCTGTGGCCGTCGCGGCGCATGACGAAGCTGGAGTCGCAAGCCAGCAGCCGCACCGCGGTGGTGACGATGGCGTCGAACACCGGCTGCACGTCGGTGGGCGAGCTGCTGATGACGCGCAGCATCTCGGCGGTGGCGGTCTGGCGGCTCAGCGCTTCGTTCGTCTCCTTGAACAGCCGCGCGTTCTGGATCGCGATCACCGCCTGGTCGGCGAAGGACTTGATCAGCCGCGCGTCGTCGTCGCTGAACGGCTGCAGGTCGAAGTGAAAGGCCGCGATCGTGCCGTACACCCGGTCGCCCAGCGTCATCGCGGCGCTGAGCATCGAGCAGTTGCGGCCCAGCTTGCGCGCCGCTTCGCGCAGGCTCTCGGGCACGCCCTCGCCATGCAGCACGTCGGGCAGGAACGTGGCCTTGCCGGTCAGCAGCCTGGCGCTGGCCGGTGTCGGCCGCGGAAACACCCCGCGCATCACTTCGCGCGATTCACCGTAGCCGGCGCGCCAGTGGATCAGGCCGTCGTCGCCGAGCGAGCCGATCGCCAGGTCGGCCCCCGGCAGCAGCCGCGACATGCTGGCGCAGATGCTCTCGAACACCGGCTGCACATCGGCCATGGAGCCGCCGATGACGCGCAGCACCTCGGCGCTGGCGGTCTCGCGTTCCAGCGCCTCCTTGGTCTCGTTGAACAGGCGCACGTTCTCGACCGCGATCACCGCCTGGTCGGCAAAGGTCTGCAGCAGCGCAACCTGCGCTGTCGTCGAAGGCGCCGGGCGCGAGCCAGCCCAGCGTGATGGCACCGATCGGCTCGCCATTGCGCAGCATGGGTACCGTCACCTGGCTGCGTGTGCCCAGCGCCCGGATCATCTGGCGCGAGATCTCCGGCACCGGCGGCGACTGCGGCTGCTCGATGTCGGCCACGAAGTACGGCGCGCGCGTGTGGACGACCAGCCCGGCAATCGTGTCGTCGCCGGCCGGCCGCGGGAACACCGCGGGGACGCGCTTCAACCAGTCAGCGCCGATGCCGTGCGTGGCCACCATCCGGATGAGCGATCCGTCGTAGCGATAGATACGCCCCACGTGCGCGCCGCACAGCTTCACGGCCCGCTCGACCATGACCTCGAATACCGGCTGCACATCGTTGGGCGAACTGGCGATGACCTTGAGGATCTCCGCCGTCGCGGTTTGCCGCTGCAAGGCATCCTGCGTTTCGGTGAACAGGCGCACGTTCTCGATCGCGATCACTGCCTGGTCGGCGAAGGTCTGCAGCAGCTTGACCTGGCTGTCCGGGAACAAGCCGGCCTCGGCGCGGCACACCGCGATCGAGCCGATGACCCGATCGTCGTGCAGCATCGGCACGGCCAGGTTGCTGCGGTAGCCGGCGAGGCGCGCAGCTTCCTTGGCGGCATAGCTCGGGTCGCCGAGGATGTCGGCGGTCTGCACCGGCGCGCGCTCGCGGATCGCGCGCGCGGTGATCGTGCCTGCGGTGACAGGCACCGGAAAAATGGCGTGCATCGCCGCGTCCGCCGCGGGCGACACGCCATGGAACGCTACCAGGTGCACCAGCTCGCCGTCGTAGCGCGCCACTCCGCTGACCTTGGCGTTGCACAGCGCCTTGGCACGCTCGGCGATGGCCTCGAACACCGGCTGCACATCGTCGGGCGATTGGCTGATGACCTGCAACACTTCGGCGGTGGCGGTCTGCTGCTCCAGCGCCTCCTTGGTCTCGTTGAACAGCCGCGCGTTCTGGATCGCGATCACCGCCTGGTCGGCGAAGCTGGCGAGCATCGCGATCTCGTCCTCGGCAAAGGGCCTGGGCGGCGCGCGCACCACGATCAGCGTGCCGATGCCGCGGCCCTCCCAGCGCAGCGGCACGAAGACCTGCGAGCAGTCGCCGAAGTCCATCGCGCGCACGATGTCGCGCAGCAGTTCGGGCGTGTCCGCGCCGTGCAGCACGCTGTCGTAGCGCAGTGTGCGCGCCTCGCGCAATGCGTGCTGGAACGGGTTGTCGCCGACCGGCATCGGAAAGTAGGCCTCGATCACCTCGCGCGCCGGGCCGTTGTGCGCCGCCAGCACCAGCTGGCGCTGTGTGTCGTCGAACAGCAGCACCGTCTGCTGCGTGCCGGCAAACAGGTTGGAGCAACAGCCGAGGATGGTGTCGAACACCGGCCGTGTGTCGGCGATCGAGCGGCTGATCGCCTGCAGCACGCGCGCACTGGCGGTCTGCCGCTGCAGCGCCTCTTTCGTCTCGTGCGAACAGCCGCGCGTTCTCGATCGCGATCACCGCCTGGTCGGCGAAGGTCTGCGCCAGCGCGATCTGCCGGTCGTCGAAAGGCCCGGCGTCGGCGCGCACGATGCCGATGGCGCCGAGCGCCGCGCCGTTGCGCAGCAGCGGCACGAACAGCCCGGAGCGCCAGCCGATGGCCGCGGCCAGATCGCGGGTGCGCGGGTAGCGTTCGACGACGGCGTCGCGGTCCTCGACGACCACCACCCGGGCCGAGAGCACGCAGTCGCCGGCCACGCTGGCGTGGTCCAGCGGCCACTGGCCAGCCACCTCGCGCCCGGCCATGCTGCCGTCGGTGGCCACGGCCACGCGCTGCAGCATGCCGTCCTTCGGCAGCAGCAGGTTGACGGTGCGGCCGCCGAACAGCCGCTGGCAGGCCGCGACGATGGCGTCGAACACCGGCTGCGTGTCGGTGACGGACGCACTGATGACGCGCAGCACGTCGGCGGAGGCCTTCTGCTGTTCCAGCGCCTCCTTGGTCTCGTTGAACAGGCGCACGTTCTCCAGCGCCACGCCCATGCTCGCGGCCACCGTGGTCAGAAGTCGCAGCTCGGTCTCGCCGAAGGCGCTTTCGCGCTCGTAGTCTTCGATGGAGACGACACCCAGCACGCGGTCGCTGCCGAGGATCGGCACCAGGACCATCGACAGGCTGTCCTCCGTGCCCGGTATCGTCAGGATGCCGGCGGCATCCATTTCGGCCGGGTTGTGGAAGACCACGGGCCGGCGCGACTGCGCCATCTTTTCGAAGGGACCGCCCGGCTCCACCGGCTTCGGTTCGAGCTGCAGGCGCTGCCCGTGCTGCAGGTAGTAGGCGTAGTGCAGCTGGTTGCACTGGGCGTCGTGCCAGGCGATCCCGATTTCATCGCTGGTCAGCACCTCGCGCAACGTGTCGCCCACCAATTCGACGATGCCCTGGAAGCTGACCTGCGCCGCCATGCCCTGCTGGATGCGGTTGATCACCGCCAGCTCGGCGTTGCGCTGTTCGGTCTCTTTCAGCAGCCGCTGCGTCTCGTCGAAGTTGCGCGCGTTCTGCAGCGCCATGCCCATGCTCGCCGCCACGGTGCTGAGCAGCCGCACCTCGGCTTCGCCATAGGCGTTCTCGCGCTCGTGGTTGTCCAGCGCGATGGTGCCGAGGAAGCGGTCGCCGGCAAAGAAGGGCATCTGCGCCGTCGACAGGCTGGGCTCGGTGCCCGGCACGGTGTGCAGGCCCAGCGCCGTCATCTCGGCGCGGTTGTTGGCGACCACCGGCCGGTTGGCCATGAAGGCCTTGATCATCGGCCCGTCCAGGTTGGGACGCGTCGGCGCGATCGCCACGCGCACGCCGCGCTGGTAGGCGTACAGGTAGCGGGCGACGCCGGCCGCGGCGTCCCACCAGATGATGAGCACGTTGCCGGTGTCGAACACCTCGCGCAGCCGGTCGCCGACCAGGTCGACGATGCCCTGGAAGCTGGCCTCCTCGGCCATGCCCTGCTGGATGCTGTTGATGACTGCGAGCTCGCCGGCACGCTGTTCCAGCTGCTGGGTGCGCTCGACGACCTTGGCCTCCAGCCCCGCGCTGGCGCGGATGTTGGCCAGCGCCACCGCCGCCTGCGCGGCCAGCATGCCCAGCAGGTCGCCATCGGCCTCGTGGAAGCGGCCGAAGGCGCCTTCGATGTCGGCATACAGGAAGCCCAGCAGCTGGTGCTGCGCCACCAGCGGCGCCACCAGGCAGGAGCGCTGGTCCACGGCCTCGGCGCCCTCGGGGCCGTGGCGCAGGCGCGCCAGGCGGGTGTGCCGCGCCTCGTCCAGCCAGGGGCGGATGGCCTGCAGCAGCGTCGCGGCGTCTTCGCCCGCCGGCAACTGCGACCCGGCGATGGCCAGCTGCGTCGCCATCGGCCAGCACCAGCAGCACACGCTCGGCCCCGCTCAGCTCGGTGGCCTCCTCGACCAGGAACTCGTGCAGCTCGGCCTCGCGCTGTGCAGCTGGTTCAGGCGCACGCCGGTGTCGACCAGGCGCTCGAAGGGCTCGCGCAGCTGGGTGTGCGCGCTCAGGTGGGCCAGCGTGCGCGCGCGGGGCAGCTCGCGGCGCCGGCCTTCGGCCAGCCAGGCGCGGATCAGCTGGCGGTGCGCCGGCACCTTGTTGAACCAGCTGCGGCGCAGGCCCTCGTCGCTGAGGCTGGCCACGCCGTCGAGCATGACGCGGTAGCTGGTGGCCAGCGCCTGGCGCGCCTGCGCCTGCAGGCCGTTGGCCTGCAGCGCGCGCGTGTGCCACCACCAGGCCGAGGCCGGCGTGAACATGCTGCCCAGGCCGGCATCGCCGCGTGCCTGCAGCTGCGCGATGGCCTGGCGCGTCGCGGCCAGCGCCGCGGCGGCGTCGCCGCATTCCACCAGCAGGCTGCCCAGCTCGGTGAGCGCGATCACGTGCAGCGTGCGGTCGCCGCGGGCGCTGGACAGCGCGACCGCGCGCTCGAAATGCTGCGCGCCGCGGCGGTCTCGCCATACGCACTCGCCGCGCGGCCCAGCACCAGCTGCACGATGACCTTGAACCAGGGGTCGTCGCTCTGCGCGGCGGCCGCGGCGGCGGTTTCGGCATGGCGGCGCGCCAGTTCGTGGTGGCCCAGCTGGCCTTCGATCACCGACAGCATGCTGGCGAAATAGGCCGACTGCTCGCGCAGCGCGTTGAGGCTTTCGATGCTGGCGTGCCGGCCGCCCGGGTTGCGCGCCCGTGCGTACAGGCCGATCGAGCCATAGGCCATGGCCAGGTTGCCCAGGGTGGCCGCGGCGCGCTCGGGCTGGCCGGCGGCGATGAAGGCGGCCAGCGATTCCCTCAGGCCCTTGAGCCGCTGCGCCATGTCGGCATGCTCGCGGTAGACGATGTTGGCCGCCGCGCCGATGCCTTCGTGGTCACCCGTCTGGCGGGCCAGCGCCAGGCTGGCCAGGCCGGCGCGCTCGCGCTCGCGCGCCTGGCCGAGCTGGTCGTGTGCATAGGCCTGGGCCCACAGCGCACGGCCCTGCCAGACCGGGTCGCCCAGCGCCTCGAACAGCGCCACCGACTGCTGCGCGCTGCGCAGTGCGGCGGCGTTGTCGTACTGCCGGAACTGCGCCTCGCTCAGCCGGAACAGCGCCATCGCCTGCAGCCGGCGCTGGCGTGCGCGGCGGGCCGCGGCCAGCGCATCCTGGCCGGCCGCCTCGGCGGCGGCCCATTGGCCTTGGCGCAGGTACACGCGCCGCCAGCCGGCACAGCGCCTGCGCCTGCAGCGCCGGGCTGTCGGCCGCGTTGCTGCATGGCCTGCGCATCGGCCAGCGCCTGGGCGGTGTGGCCCAGTGCCAGATGGCTTTCGGCGCGGCGGTCGAGCAGGTCGAGCTGCTGTGCCACGCTCAGCCCCGGCGTGGCCAGCGCCGCATCGGCCAGCGCCACGGCCTGCGCATGCTGGCCGGCCCAGGCGCTGTCGGCGATGGCCGACAGCGCCTCGCCGATGCCGGTGCGCGGGCTGGAGCCACGCCGCGGAGGCTTCGATGCGTCTGCTGGCGGCGGCTTCGGCATGGTGGGAAGGATTCCGGTCCGGCCCGGGCGGCAGGGTTCGCAACGAGTCTACAGGCGCAGCGGGCAGAATCGACCCGCAGTGAAACCCGCTGCCATCCCGCGCATGACACCACCCTCGAACCGCCGCACCGTCCTGGCTGCGCTGCTGCTGGCCGGCCTGCCGGGCCTGGCGGCGGCGCAGGCCGCCTGGCCCGAGCGGCCGATCACGCTGGTGGTGCCCTTCGGCGCCGGCGGCATTGCCGACATCACCGCGCGCACCGTGGCGCAGGCGATGAGCGCCACGCTGAAGGTGCCGATGGTCATCGACAACAAGCCCAGCGCCGGCAGCATCGTCGGCAGCGCGGCGGTGGCGCAGGCCGCGCCCGACGGCTACACGCTGCTGCTGATGAGCAATGCCAATGCCGTGAGCGCCAGCCTGTTCAGGAAGCTGCCCTTCGACCTGCAGAAGGACTTCGCGCCGGTGGGCCTGCTCGGCGTGTTCGACCTGGCGCTGTTCGTCGCCGACGGCTCGCGCTTCAGGAGCGTGCGCGAGCTGCTCGACGAAGCCAAGGCGAAGCCGGGCAAGCTGACGCTCGGCACCATCGCCGTGGGCAGCACGCAGAACCTGTCGGCCGAGCTGTTCAAGGCGCGCAGCGGCGCCGAGCTGCTGATCGTGCCGTACAAGGGCACGCCGGCGGTGCTGACGGCCTTGCGTGCCGGCGAGATCGACGCGGCCTTCGAGATCCTGGGGCCGATGCTGCCGCAGCTGCAGGCCAAGGCGGTGCGCGCGCTGGCCGTCACCTCCGACCGGCGCTTCGACGCGCTGCCCGAGGTGCCGACGATGGTGCAGGCCGGCGTGGCCGACTACCAGGTGGCCTCGTGGAACGCGCTGGCCGCGCCGGCGAAGACGCCGCCGGCGGTGATCGAGCGGCTCAACGCCGCCGCCAACGAGGCGCTGAAGACCGCCGCAGTGCGCGACAAGCTGCTGGCGCTGGGCGTGCGGCCGCAGGGAGGCACGCCGCAGCAGCTGGCCACGCTGCTGGCCCGCGAGACCGCCCACTGGCGCGAGGTGATCCGCGCCGCGAAGATCGAGCCCGAATGACCTGCGCTGCCGCCGCATGGACCTGAAGCAGCTCGAGTACTTCGTGCACGTGGCCGAGTTCGGCAGCTTCACGCTGTCGTCGCGCTTCCTGCGCGTGGCCCAGCCGGCGCTGAGCCGCCAGGTGCGCGCGCTCGAGGTCGAGCTGCGCCAGACGCTGTTCCAGCGCAACGGCCGTGGCGTCACGCTCACCGAACCCGGCAAGCGCCTGCTGGAGCATGCGCGCGGCATCCTGCAGCAGGTGCAGCGCGCCCGGCTCGATCTGGAGCAGCAGCGCGACGCGGTCACTGGCCGGTTGGTCATCGGGCTGCCGCCCAGCGTCAGCCGCACGCTCACCGGCCCGCTGGTGCGCGCCTTTCGCGAGCGCTTTCCGCAGGCCAGCTTCGGCGTGGTCGAAGGCTTGTCCGACCACCTGATGGAATGGCTGGCGGTGGGCCGGGTGGACTTCTGCCTGGTCTACAGCGGCATGGCGCCGGCAGCCATCGAGCTGGTGCCGCTGCGCGTCGAGCCGATGTACCTGGTGGGCGCGCGGCCGCACGGGGCCGGAACCAAGCTGGTCGGCGCGCCGGTCACGTTGGCGCAGGTGGCGGCCACCGAGCTGGTGATTCCGCCGCGGCCGCATTCGATCCGCATGCTGCTCGATTCGGCGCTGGCCGATGCCGGGCTGAAGGCGCGCGTGGCGCTGGAGATCGAAAGCGTGCCCACCCTCCTGGATCTGGTGCAGCACGACGGCTTCCATGCGGTGCTGACGCTCAACGCCATCCGGCGCAGCGGCAACGAAGACCGCTTCCAGGTGCGACCCATCGGCAAGCCGCGGCTGGCGGCCACGCTGCGCCTGGCCACCTCGGCGCAGCGCCCGGCCGGGCCGCTGATGGAGCGCTCGATCGAGCTGGTCAAGGAGCTGGTGGCGCAGCACTGGGCGTGAACCCGCCCAGCCGCCGTTCCAGCACACCGAACAGCCAGTAGCTCAGCGCCGCGCCGACGAACAGCAGCGCAGCGAAGCGCAGCGCGTGAAAGGCGTCGCCGCTGCGGTCGAAGAGCCAGCCGGCCAGAGGCGGGCCCAGCGTCATGAGCACGAAGTAGAAGCTGAAGAACACGCCCATGCCGAAGGCGCGGCGCTGCGGCGCCATGGCCCGGCCGGTGAGCGCCATGATCACGCCCGCCGGCGCGCCGCCCGCCAGGCCGAACAGCACGCACAGCAGCACGGCCAGCGCGGTGTGCTGCATCAGCAGCAGCGCCACGATGCCGACGACGGTGCAGGCGTACAGCAGCTGCGCGCCGCGGCCGCTGCGGTCGGCGAAGCGCCCGCCCAGGGCAGCCGACAGGATCATCACCCAGCTGGCCAGGCTGACGATGGCTGCCGCCTGCGCCGGGCCTTCGCCGCCCGCGATCAGCACACGCGGCGCGAAGCTCAGGAAGACGATGTAGCCGGCATTGAACAGCCCCCACGCCGTGGCCGCGAGCAGCGTCAGCAGCAGCTCGTTGCGCGGCAGGCCCAGCGCCCCGGCCTGCGGTGCCGCCGACACCCCGGGCGGCCGGTACAGCAGCACCATGGCCAGCGCGCCCAGTGCGCTGTACAGCGCGGCCACCAGGAAGACGCTGCGCCAGTCGAAGTGGATCGCGATCCACACCTGGCTGACCTGGCCCAGCGCGATGCCCAGCGGCCAGCTCATCACCAGCAGGCCCATGGCGGTGGCCAGCTCCTTGCCGGAGAACCAGTCTGCGGTCATCTTCGTCAGGTAGATGGTGCTGATGACGAAACCCGCGCCGCAGGCCAGCCGGCCCAGCGCCAGCAGGCCGAAGCCCTGGGCCAGCGCCGCGACGGTGGCGCCGACGGCCATGCACATGAAGGCCAGCGCCACCAGCACGCGGTCCGACAGCAGCCGGCCCAGGTAGCCGGCGGGCAGCGCCAGCACCAGGCCGGGCAGCATGAACAGGCCGATCAGCGTGCCGATCTGCGCATAGCTGAAACCCAGCGAGGACACCAGCGCATCGGACACCGAGCCCAGCGTCTGGAACTGCAAGCCCAGGCCGCTGCGGCAGACGAACAGCAGCGCCAGGATGCCCCAGCGGGCCTGGTGGGCGGACAGGGGCAGGGCCTGTGTTGCGCTCAAGGCAATGCGGCGCAGCGCGCGCGGGGCGGATCCAACGACGTCATCGTCTGCACGGTCGGGCCGTGTCGCTCTTGTGTGGGCGGGGGATTATCGGCAGCGCCCTCGCGCCGCCGCAATACGGGTGCTCCCGCAGTCAAGCCACGAAGCTGCGGAACGCGGCGGCGCCGGCTGCGCCGAACAGCAGGCCGAGCAGCACCTCGGGCAGCGTGTGGCGGCGCAGCACCAGGCGTGACCAGGCCACGCCCACGGTCAGCAGCGCGAGCGCCGGCGTCAGCGCCGGCTGCGGCCAGACCAGCGCCACCGAAAACACCGCGAAGGCGGCGTGCAGCGACACCTTGTGCCAGCGCCGCAACAGGTGCGTCAGCCCCACCACCAGGCCGGCCAGCAGCGGCCCCAGGGCCACCGGCATGGGCTGGCCCAGCGCCCACAGCAGCAGGGCCGCGCCGCCCAGCAGCGCCGCCAGGAACAGGTTCAGCTGGCGGCGCTCGTGGGGGTGCGAGGCATCGACATGCGCCCAGCGCCCAGCGTGCACCTGCCACAGGCTGTACAGGCCGACGATGACGGTCACCGCCACGGCCGTGGCCAGGGCCACCGGCAGCAGTTGCGGCGGCACGTCCGCTGCCGAGGCGGCCACCGCCACGGCCGCCGGCACCAGCAGCCCCGGGTGGCCGAGCACCGACAGCACGCGCGCGGCCAGGGTGACGAGCGGGGGGTGCGGGGCGGCCATGGCGGCGCGCATTCTCGCAGCCGCGGCGAAGCGCCCACCGCATAAACCCGCGGGGCGCGGCAACGCGACAGCTTCCACAATGCGATCGCACCACCGCATGCACCACAGGGGACCGCCATGAACCACCTCAGCGGCATCGACGCCGCCTTCCTGCACCTGGAATCACCCGAGATGCCCATGCACGTGGGCTCGCTGCACGTGCTGGAGCTTCCCGCCGGCTACAGCGGCGACTTCTTCGAGGACGTCAAGGACCTGCCTGGCACAGCGCCTGCACCTGGCCGACGTGTTCACGCGCAAGCTGGCGCTGATGCCCTTCGACCTGTCCAACCCGGTCTGGGTGGAAGACGAGGACATCGACCTGGAGCACCACATCCGCCACATCACGCTGCCCAAGCCCGGCAGCAACACCCAGCTGCAGCAGTACGTGGCGCGGCTGCATTCGACGCTGCTCGACCGCAGCCGCCCGCTGTGGGAGTTCTTCGTCATCGACGGGCTGCGCAGCGGCGAGGTGGCGCTGTACATCAAGGTGCACCATGCGCGGCTCGACGGCCAGGCCGGCGTGGCGCTGGGCCGCGCCATCTTCGACACCACGCCCGAGGGCCGGCACATCAAGCCGCCGCGGCCGCGGGCCCGGCGCAACCAGTACCAGCTGGGCGTGGCCGAACTGCTGAGCGCGGCCATCAGCAACACCGCCCAGCAGGTGCTCAAGCTGGTCAAGACGCTGCCGGCCATCGGCCGCGCCGCCGGCACGCTGCTGCTGCCCGAGAAGGACGACAGCGGCCGCCGCCAGCTGGAGCCTGCCCAAGAACCTGAACTTCCTGGCGCCGCGCACCGCCTTCAACGTGGCCATCACCAACCAGCGCCGCTTTGCCGCGCGCACCGTGCCGCTGGCCGAGGTGAAGGAGATCGCCAAGCGCAGCGGCGTGTCGCTCAACGACGTGGTCATGGCCACCGTGGCCGGCGGGCTGCGCGAGTACCTCATCGGCCACCGCGAGCTGCCCGATCGGCCGCTGTCGGCGGCGGTGCCGGTGAGCCTGCGCGCCGCCGGCGACGAAAGTGCCAACAACCAGGTGAGCGGCGTCACGATGACGCTGGCCACCGACGTGGCCGACCCGCTGCAGCGGCTGAAGACCATCGCCGCCGGCTCGGCCGAGACCAAGGCCAAGCTCGGCCGCGTCAAGACCGCGATCCCGACCGACTTCCCGATGCTGGCCGCGCCCTGGCTGATGTCGGGCCTGGCCTCGTTGTTCGGCCGCTCGCGGCTGGCCAACGTGCTGCCGCCGATGGCCAACCTGGTGATCTCCAACGTGCCCGGCATCCAGCAGCAGCTGTACTTTGCCGGCGCGCGCATCATCAGCTACTACCCGGTGTCGATCCCGGCGCACGGCATGGCGCTGAACGTCACCGTGCAGAGCTACAACGGCCGGCTCGACTACGGGCTGATCGGCTGCCGGCGCGCCGTGCCCGACATCATGGACCTGGCCGATGCGCTGCTGGCCGAGCACCGCAAGCTGCTGGCGCTGGTACGCGGGCCCGAAGCGGTGGCCGAACCGGTGAAAGCCGAGCCGCTGCCGGCCGTGCCCGTGAAGTCGGCGCCGAAGCGCCGTGTGGCGCGCCGCGGTGTGGCGCTGAACCTGGTCAAGGCCGGCGCGGCCCCCAAGGTGGCCACGCCGAAGCGGCAGGCCGGCAGCAAGCGACGAGCCTGAAGGCGCGGCAGCCGCCGCGCTTGGCGACCCGCGGTCGCAACTCCAGGAGCCGGAGGCGGGTGGCGGCGCACGACCGCTCTGTTGGCGGCAGGCCGCTTTCGTGCCGGTGTCGACGCGAGCAGCGGGTGGCCTTCGGCAAGCCGGTGGCGCAGCAAAACGTGACGCAGGAGCGCATGGCCGAATCGCGCATCCTGATCGAGCAGGCGCGGCTGCCGACGCTGAACGCGGCCGACCGCATGGACAAGGTGGGCAACAAGGCGGCGCGCAACGCGATCGCGATGATCGAGGTGGCGGTGCCCAACATGGCGGCCAAGGTGATCGACTGGGCCATCCAGGCGCACGGCGGCGGCACCCGCAACGACTTCGGCCTGGCCCCTGTCGATGCGATGTTGCGCGTGCTGCGTCTGGCCGACGGCCTGGACGAGGTGCACCGCGATCAGCTCGGCAAGATGGAGCTGCGCAAGCACGCCTGATGGCGCCCCGCGCGGCGCTGGTCGAGGGTTGGCATCACCGCCGGCCCATAGCGCGCGTTGCCGTGCGAGCGAGCAGGCCGGGCAGGGACCGCCGCCGCGCCGGTGTGCAGGCAGCTCAAGGCCCCTGCCCACGGGACATCGCACACGGCCTGCTTGCCACGGCGCGCGCCCTGCAGGAGGCGGAGCGTGCGGCCAGCGCCGTGTGTTCTGTGTGCCGGTGGACCGTGCCGCGCACGACAGGCTGCGCCGGCTGTGCCCGCCTTCGCGCTACCCGGTGATCGACGAGGCCGACCTCGTGCCCGAGCTGTGAACCAAGGCGTGCCGCCGGCGCATCAGTTGCAGGTGACGACGATGTCCTGAAAGGCGGTCGCGAAGAAACTGCCGTCGCCGTTTTGCACGCTGCAGAACTGGCCCATCGGCTGTGTCAGCGCGCGCACGCTGTACCTCGCGCCTTCGGTCAGGACCTCGGCGAAGGCGAAAGGCCCGTCGGCGGTCACGGCCACCTGGGCGCTGCCGTTGGCCAGGGTCAAGGCCACGCCGCTGCGCAGGCCGGACACCGTGCCGCGCAGGCTGGACGAAAAGGCGCAGGTCACGCGCACCGTGTCGATGGACGTGCCCTCGGCGTCGAGCGTGCCCGAGCCGTTGGCCACGCTGCAGGACTGGCCCACCGGTTGCGTCTGCACGGTCACCGCATAGCTGGCGTTGTCGTCCAGCAGGGTTCCGAAGGCGAAGTTGCCGTTGCGGCTGACGGTGAGCGCATCGCTGCCGTTGTTGAGCAGCGTCAGGCTCAGACCTGTGCCCAGGCCGGTGACGGTGCCGCCGATCTCGCCGCCGCCGCAGGCCACCAGGCAGGCCGAGGCCGCTGCGGCGCCGAGCAGCTTGCAACTGCGGCCGAACAGGGGCGTGGCGGCACGTGTCATGTTGCACTCAATTTAGCACGCTGGCGTCGCTACGCTGCCGCGGCGGCCACCCGGGCACGGCGCAGGTTGAGCAGGTTGCCGCCGAGGATCAGCGCCGTGCCGGCCACGGTGAACAGGTCCAGACGTTCGGCATAGATCCACCAGCCGGCCAGCGCGGTGAGCGGCACGCGCAGGTAGTCCATCGGCATCACCACCGTGGCCTCGGCATGGCGCATGGCGCGGGCCATGCAGTAGTGCGAGAAGGTGCCGCAGAAGGCCACCAGCCCCACCCAGCCCCAGGCGGACGGCGAGGGCCAACGCCACACCCACAGCGCCGGCAGCAGGCCCAGCAGCGACTGCACCACCAGCATCCAGAAGATGATGGCCAGCGCGCTGTCGGTGCGCGTCAGCGACTTGACCATCGTCACCGACACCGCGAAGCCCACGGCCGCCGCCAACGCCACCAGCTGCCCGGGGCTCAGCCCCGCGCTGCTGGGCCGCACGATCAGGCCCACGCCCAGCAGGCCGAGTGCCACCGCCAGCACCTTCCACGGCGTGATGCGCTCGCCCAGGAAGGCAGCGGCCAGCAGGATGATCCAGATCGGCATGGTGAACTCGATGGCCACCACCTGCGCCAGCGGGATCATCGTCAGCGCCGCGAACCAGGCGTACTGCGCCGCGTAGTGCACCACGTTGCGTGCGCCGTGCTCGCGCAGCCGCTGCGACTTCAGCGCCGCCCAGCCGCCCGACATGCGCACCAGCGGCCAGAGCAGGAACAGCCCGATGATCGAGCGCATCTCCATGACCTGGAACACGGCCAGTTCGCGCATGGCCTCCCGCCCGGCCACGGCGATGACCAGCATCAGCGTCAGCCAGCCGGCCATCCAGGCGGCGGCCTTGGCAATCGATTGGGGAGCTTGCATCGGTGGGCGGGAGCAGCCCGGACTCTAGCCCACGGCCACGGCGCGTACAGTGCGCGGGTGACGTCGCATCAGGAGCCACGCCGATGACCCGCAGGACCGCCTCGACCTTGCGCAGCGCGCGCTGGTTTGCGCCCGACGACTTCCGCTCCTTCGGCCACCGCTCGCGCATGCGGCAGATGGGCTACGCGCCGGCCGACTGGGCGGGCAAGCCGGTGATCGCCGTCATCAACACCTGGAGCGACATCAACCAGTGCCATGCGCACTTCAAGCAGCGCGTCGACGACGTCAAGCGCGGCGTGCTGCAGGCCGGCGGGCTGCCGCTGGAACTGCCGGCCATGAGCCTGTCCGAGCCGATCGTCAAGCCGACGACCATGCTCTACCGCAACCTGCTGGCGATGGAGACCGAAGAGCTGTTGCGCAGCCATCCGATCGACGGCGCGGTGCTGATGGGCGGCTGCGACAAGACCACGCCGGGCCTGGTGATGGGCGCGCTCAGCGCCGGGCTGCCGTTCGTGTTCCTGCCGGCCGGGCCGATGCTGCGCGGCCACTGGCGCGGCCAGGTGCTGGGCTCGGGCTCGGACGCCTTCAAGTACTGGGACGAGCGCCGTGCCGGCCGCCTGTCCGACCAGGCCTGGGCCGAGATGGAATCGGGCATTGCGCGCAGCCACGGCACCTGCATGACCATGGGCACCGCGGCCACGATGACCGGCATCGCCGAGGCGCTGGGCCTGACGCTGCCGGGCGCGTCCAGCATCCCCGCGGCCGATGCCGGCCATGTGCGCATGAGCGCCGACTGCGGCCGGCGCATCGTCGAGATGGTGTGGGAGGACCTGTTGCCTTCGCGCGTGCTGAGCCGCGCCAGCTTTCGACAACGCCATCGCCTGCGCCATGGCCATGGGCTGCAGCACCAACGCCATCATCCATGTGATCGCGATGTCGCGCCGCGCCGGACATGCCGTCACGCTGGACGACTTCGATGCCGCCAGCCGCAAGGTGCCGGTCATCGCCAACATCCGGCCCAGCGGCGACGCGCTACCTGATGGAGGACTTCTTCTACGCCGGCGGCCTGCCGGCGATGCTGCAGCGCATCCGGCCGCACCTGCACACCGGTGCGATGACGGTGAACGGCCGCACGCTGGGCGAGAACATCGAAGGCGCCGAAGTCTTCGACGACGACGTGATCCGGCCGCTGGACAACCCGATCTATGCCGAAGGCGCGCTGGCGGTGCTGCGCGGCAACCTGGCGCCCGACGGCGTGGTCATCAAGCCCAGCGCCTGCGCGCCGCACCTGCTGCAGCACAGCGGCCGCGCGCTGGTCTTCGACGACTACCCGGCGCTGAAGAAGGCGGTGGACGACCCGGACGCTGGAGGTCACGGCCGACGACATCCTGGTGCTGCGCAATGCCGGCCCGCTGGGCGCCGGCATGCCGGAGTGGGGCATGCTGCCGATCCCGACCAAGCTGCTGAAGGCCGGTGTCACCGACATGCTGCGCCTGAGCGATGCGCGCATGAGCGGCACCAGCTACGGCGGCTGCCTGCTGCATTGCGCGCCCGAGGCGGCGGTCGGCGGGCCGCTGGCGCTGCTGCGCACGGGCGACCGCATCACGGTGGACGTGCCGGCGCGGCGCATCCACCTGGAAGTCAGCGACGCGGAGCTGGCCGCGCGCCGCGCCGCCTGGCAGCCGCCGCCGCGGCGCTACGAGCGCGGCTACGGCTGGCTCTTCGGCCAGCATGTGCTGCAGGCCGACCAGGGCTGCGATTTCGACTTCCTCGAAACCGGCTTCGGCGCGGCGGTGGCCGAGCCGGACATCTACTGACGCGTCAGGACGGCAGCATGCAGGCGATGCAACTGCAGGCGCATCGGCGGGCCGCTGGAATGGACCGAGCTGCCCGAACGCCAGCCCGGCCCGGGCGAGATCCGCGTGCGCGTGGCCGCCTGCGGCGTGTGCCGCACCGACCTGCACGTGCTCGACGGCGAGCTGCCGGACATCCCGCTGCCGATCATCCCCGGCCACGAGGTGGTCGGCCGCATCGATGCGCTCGGCGCGGGCGTCGAGGGCCTGCGCCTGGGCGAGCGCGTGGGCCTGCCGTGGCTGGGCCACACCTGCGGCGTGTGCCCGTACTGCGTCGGGCAGCAGGAGAACCTGTGCGACCGGCCGCTGTTCACCGGCTACACCCGTGACGGTGGTTTCGCCACCGTCGGCCATCGCCGATGCGCGCTTCGCCTTCCCGCTGGGCGAGCAGGGCAGCGACGAGGAACTGGCGCCGCTGCTGTGTGCCGGGCTGATCGGCTGGCGCTCGCTGGTGCTGGCCGGCGAGGGGCGGCACCTGGGCCTGTACGGCTTCGGCGCGGCGGCGCACATCCTGGCGCAGGTGGCGGCCTGGCAGGGCCGCACGGTGTATGCGTTCACGCGGCCGGGCGATACCGCCAGCCAGGCCTTTGCGCGCAGCCTGGGCGCGGCCTGGGCCGGCGGCTTCCGACGAGCCGCCGCCGCGGCCGCTGGATGCCGCGATCATCTTTGCCGCGGTGGGCGCGCTGGTGCCTGCCGCGTTGCAGGCGGTGCGCAAGGGCGGCCGGGTGGTGTGTGCCGGCATCCACATGAGCGACATCCCGTCCTTCCCCTACCGGCTGCTGTGGCAGGAGCGGCAGCTGCTGTCGGTGGCCAACCTGACGCGGCAGGACGGCATCGACTTCCTGCGCCTGGCACCGCAGGTGGGCATCCGCACCCACACCACGCCCTATGCGCTGCAGCAGGCGAACGAGGCGCTGGCCGACCTGCGCGCCGGCCGCTTCGACGGCGCGGCGGTGCTGCTGCCGTGAGCGCCGGCCGCGCATGAACCACCAGCTGGCCGCCTACCTGGCCGCCGTGGCAACGATGCTGCTGCTCGACCTGCTGTGGCTGGGCTGGGTCGCCCGGCCGTTGTACCTGCAGGGCCTCGGCCACCTGATGGCCGAGGCGCCCACGCTGTGGGCCGCTGCCTTGTTCTATGCGGTGTACGGGCTGGGCCTGCTGCGCTTTGCCATCGCCATGCCCGCGGCGCGGGCGGCGGCGGGCACCGTCGGCGCAGGCGGCGCGTGCGGGCGCGCTGTTCGGCGTCGTCGCCTATGCCACCTATGACCTGACGAACCTGGCGACGCTGCGCGACTGGCCGGTGGCACTGGCCTTCATCGACATCGCCTGGGGCACGCTGGCCAGCGCCGCCGCGGCCGCGGCCGGCCGCTGGGCCTGGGTGCGCCTTGCGGCGCGCTGAGTTCAGGCCCCGGCGTCGCCCGCGGGCTTGCGGATGCGCGTCGCGCTGCGCACCGGCGCGTGCGGGTGCAGCGGGCTCGAGCTGCGCGGCCAGCGCGGCTTCCGGCGTCAAGGGCTCGTCCTCGGCACCCGGCGCCGCGCCGGGAATGACGCGGGTGTACGGCGCCAGCAACTGCACCAGCTGGCCATAGACCTTCGGGTTGCCGGCGATCACCTCGCGCTGGTACAGGAAGTCGGCTTCGCCGGTGAAGTTGCCGATCAGGCCGCCGGCCTCGCTGACCATCAGCGAACCCGCGGCCACGTCCCAGGGCTGCAGGCCGGTCTCGAAGAAGCCGTCGTACCAGCCCGCGGCCACGTAGCACAGGTCCAGCGCGGCCGCGCCGGGGCGGCGCAGGCCGGCGCAGTTCTGCATGACCTCCTCGAACATCTTCATGTAGCGCTTGAAGTTGTCGCCCTTGCGGAAGGGGAAGCCGGTGCCGACCAGCGAATCGGACAGCTTGATGCGCTTGCTGACGCGCAGCCGCCGGTCGTTGAGGAAGGCGCCGCGGCCCTTGGAGGCGTAGAACAGGTCGTTGCGCGCCGGGTCGTAGACGACGGCCTGCTGCACCTGGCCGCGATGCGCCAGCGCGATCGACACCGCGTAGGTGGGCAGGCCGTGGATGAAGTTGGTGGTGCCGTCCAGCGGATCGATGATCCAGACGTAGTCGCTGTGCTTGGCGCCATGGGCGCGGCCCGATTCCTCGGCCAGGATGCCGTGGCCCGGGTAGGCCTCGAGCAGCGTGTCGATGATGACGCGCTCCGAGGCGTGGTCGACCTCGGTGACGAAGTCGTTCGGGTTCTTGGTGTTGACCTTGAGGATGTCGATGTCCAGCGCCGCGCGGTTGATGATCGCGCCCGCCGCGCGCGCCGCCTTGACGGCGATGTTGAGCATGGGATGCAGGGCTTGTGACATGGGGTGGGCGCGTGGCGGGGGCTGCGGTGGCGGTGGCAAAGAGCGTGCGCGGCGAGAATGCCGCGGCGAAGCCTTGATTTTAGCTGCCCATGACCGAGCGCCCCGACCCGACCCGCTTCGTGCTGCTGCACACCAGCCATGCCGGCAACGTCGGCGCGGCGGCGCGCGCGATGAAGGTCATGGGCTTCTCCGACCTGGTGCTGGTGCGCCCGCGCTTTGCCGACGTGCTGTCGCGCGAGGAGACGGTGGCCATGGCCAGCGGCGCGGCCGACATCCTGGTGCGCGCGCGCATCGTCGACACGCTTGAGCGACGCGCTGGACGGCATCCACCATGCCTGCGCCACGGCGATGACGCCGCGCGACTTCGGCCCGCCGACCTGGGCGCCGCGCGAGCACTTCGGCGCACTGCAGGCCAGCGGCCAGCGCGTGGCCTTCGTCTTCGGCTCGGAGCGCTTCGGCATGAGCAACGACGATGTCTATCGCTGCCACGCCTGCCTGAGCATCCCCACCGATGCGCGCTACGGCTCGCTGAACCTGGCGCAGGCGGTGCAGCTGATCGCCTACGAATGGCGCATGGCCCTCGGCGGCTTCGCGGTCGAGGCACGCACGCCCGACGTGCAGCGCGGCCGATGCATCGGCGGTGCAGGGCGTGGTCGAGCATTGGGCGCACGCGCTGGTGCAACTGGGCTACCTGGACCCGGCCGCGCCGAAGAAGCTGATGCCGCGGCTGCAGCAGTTGCTGAACCGCGCGCAGCTCACCCAGGAAGAAGTTCACATCCTGCGCGGCATTGCGCGGGCGATCGAACAACGTCGCTGAATTCGCGCGATCGTCGGATCGGCCAAGCGTCGAAGCACACCTGCGGGCTCCGACATGGACTGTTCCGGACCCGAGACTTCTCGGTCTCAGATCACGCCGTCCTTGGCCATGGTGCTGACGATCAGCTGCACGAACTGGTCGATCAGCTGGACGACCGAGTTGTAGCCGGTGGAGGTGGTGGTGGCGGCGGACCACAGCACTGCGGCGTCGGCCGCGTCGAAGACGCGGGTGTCGGAGTGCACGTTCTGCGTGGTCGTCACCTGCGGCGGGATGGACGTGGCCCACATCGCGTTCTGGTATCCGGCGAAGCCGCCCCAGCCGGGGCCCCAGCCGCCGCCCCAGCCCCAGCCCGGTCCCCAGGCCGGGCCCATCACCATGCCCGGCGACACGTTCACCTGCGTGCTGACGTTGATGATGCGGGAGACCATCGCATGC
Organism: uncultured Pseudomonadota bacterium; assembly: GCA_963758955.1. Classification (GTDB taxonomy): domain Bacteria; phylum Pseudomonadota; class Gammaproteobacteria; order Burkholderiales; family Burkholderiaceae_C; genus Rubrivivax. Next base: position 192,330 of record CAVWXO010000021.1, on the reverse strand, counting down.
GTCACGCCGGCCTGGGCGACCACGCTGCGCAGCCTGTCCTCGCTGACCGGGCCTTCCTCCGGCAGGAACTTGTAGGACTGCACCGCCGTGACGCCGGCGGCCTGCAATGCGGCCACCATGCGGTCTTCGAAGATGCGGCGGTTGGTCGAGTCGCGCACGGCGGACATGACCATCACGTTGCGCACGCTGCGCTTGCCGGCGTACTGCGGGTTGACCCATTGCGCGTCGAGCGTGGTCGCCGTGCTGGCGCAGCCCAGCAGCACCAAGCCAGCCGTCGCCGCCAGCATGAAGAGGAAGAGTCGCTTGAACATGGCCCGCTTTCCATCAAGGCCACGCCATTGCGTCGGCCATCGCCCGCTAGGTTAGCGCATGCCCGTCGCCGTGTCGGCCCTGCGGGTGGCAGGGCGCCAATTCGGTGCGCCGATGCACGCGCCGATGCTCAAGGCCAAGCCGGCATACACTTTGTGTCCGGCCACCGGAAAGAGATCATGTTCAGCCGCCTGCGTGAAGACATCGCCTGCATCCTGGAGCGCGACCCCGCGGCGCGCTCGGCCTGGGAGGTGCTGAGCTGCTACCCCGGCCTGCATGCGCTGGTCATGCACCGCTGGGCCCATGCCTGCTGGACCCGAGGTTTCCGCTGGCTCGGGCGCTTCATCTCGCACCTGGGGCGCTTCCTCACCGGCATCGAGATCCACCCGGGTGCCACCGTCGGCCGGCGGGTGTTCATCGACCATGGCATGGGCATCGTCATCGGCGAGACCGCCGAGATCGGCGACGAATGCACCATCTACCAGGGCGTCACGCTGGGCGGCACCACGCTCTACAAGGGCGCCAAGCGCCACCCGACGCTGGGCCGCGGCGTGGTGGTCAGCGCCGGCGCCAAGGTGCTGGGCGGCTTCACCGTCGGCGACGGTGCGCGTGTCGGTTCGAACGCGGTGCTGCTGAAGCCGGTGCCACCCGGGGCCACCGCGGTGGGCATCCCGGCCCGCATCATCGAGGCCAAGGCCGACGCGGCGCGCGAGGAGGTCTCGGCGCGCATGGGCTTTTCGGCCTACGGCGTGACGCAGGGCGACGACCCGGTGTCGCAGGCGATGAAGGGGCTGATCGACAGCACCGCGTCGCAGGAGCACCAGATCGCGCTGCTGTGGCAGGCGATCGAGAAGCTGTCGGCCGGTGCGCGCGAGCTGCCCGGGGCACCCTGCGTGCCACAGGACGCGCACACCACCGAACAGTTCGACGCCGAGAGCCTGAATCGCCTGGTCAAGTAGGCGGCCGCTGCGCTGACTTGGGCCTGAAGGCCTTGCACAGCGCCGGGTCGGTTTCCAGGTAGGGCCCGCCGATCAGGTCGATGCAGTAGGGCACGGCGGCGAAGATGCCGTGCACCGGCGGGGTGGCCTGCGGCAGCCCCTGCAACGTTTCGGCAATGGATTTTGGCTGTCCCGGCAGGTTGATGATCAGCGCCTTGCCGCGAATCACCGCCACCTGCCGCGACAGGATGGCCGTGGGCACGAAGGCCAGGCTGATCTGGCGCATCTGCTCGCCGAAACCCGGCATCAGCTTGTGGGCCACGGCCAGCGTCGCCTCGGGGGTGACGTCGCGCGGCGCCGGGCCGGTGCCGCCGGTGGTCAGCACCAGGTCGCAATGCGCGTCGTCGACCAGCTCGCACAGCGTGGCGCTGATCTGCGCCTGCTCGTCGGGAATGAGGCGCGTCTCCCAGTGGATGGGGTTGCGCAGCGCGCGGCCCAGCCAGTCCTGCAGTGCGGGAATGCCCTGGTCGGCATACACGCCGCTGGCGGCGCGGTCACTGGCGGAGACCAGCCCGATGCGCACCGGTTCGAAGGCACTCATGCCGCAGCCTGCGACAGCACAGGGCGGATGAACTGGAACAGCTCGCGATGCGGGCGCGGGTTGCGCTGCTCGGCAGGCAGCGCAGCCTCGCGCCGCGCGGCGCGCACCAGGCTGCGCAGGCGCTGAACATCGCAGTCGGCATGCTCGTGCATCCAGCGCGTCAGCGCCTCGTCGTCGGCCAGCAGGGCATCGCGCCAGGCCTCGGCCTGGTGCAGCAGCAGCGTGTCGCGCGCCGAGCCCAGCTTGGATTCGGCCACCGCTTCGCGCAGTGGCGCGTCATCGACCTCGCGCATCAACTTGCCCACGTACTGCAGCTGGCGGCGACGGCCTTCGTGCGTGCGGGTGTTGCGATACTGCAGCAAGGCGTCGAACAGCCGCTCGGGCAAGTCCAGGCGCTGCAGTCGCGCGTCGGGCAGATCAGCCAGCGCCATGCCCAGCTTCTGCAAATCATGCGACTGCTGCTTGAGCCGCGTCTTGCTCGGCGCGTCGTCGCCATCGGGGGTCGACGCAGCAAATTGGAGGGGGGCAGCGCGGGGCATCGGAGCAGGGCGGCAATGGGGTCGCTCGGTATCATAGTGCCCACCTTGCCACCACCTTGCCCAGGAGAAGAATGTCGCGTCCCCGTGTCGAACATGGCTTTTCGTACCCGCGTGAGCAGTTCCAGCAGATCGTCGAGGATTGCCTGGCCATGGCCCGCGGCATCGGCGCCACCGATGCCAGCGTCGAGGTGTCCGAAGGTGCGGGCCTGTCGGTATCGGTGCGCAAAGGCGAGCTCGAGAACGTCGAGCGCAACCGCGACAAGTCGGTCGGTGTCAGCGTCTATGTCGGCCAGCGCCGCGGCAACGCCAGCAGCTCGGACTTCTCGCCCGAGGCGCTGAAGCAGGCGGTTCGCGCCGCCTTCGACATCGCGCGCTTCACCGCCGAAGACCCGGCGGCCGGCCTGCCCGATGCCGAGGACCTGGCGACGCCCGCCGAAGCGGCCCGCGACCTGCAGCTGTTCTTTCCCTGGGACATCGACGCGCAGGGTGCCGCGGAACTGGCCAAGCGCTGCGAGGATGCCGCGATGTCCACGGACAAGCGCATCACCAATTCGGAGGGTGCGGGCGTGTCGGCCCAGCAGTCGCATTTCTGGGCCGGCAACACGCGCGGCTTTCGCGGCGGCTATGCCACCTCGCGGCACTATCTGTCGGTGTCGCCGATCGCCGGCAAGGGCGCGGGCATGCAGCGCGACGCCTGGTACAGCTCGATGCGCGATGCGCGCGAACTGGCCGCCCCCGAAGCCGTGGGCCGTTACGCGGCCGAGCGTGCGCTGTCGCGGCTGAAGTCGCGCAAGGTGGCCACCTGCGAGGTGCCGGTGCTGTTCGAGGCGCCGGTCGCGGCCGGGCTGCTGGGCGCCTACGTGCAGGCCACCAGCGGCGGCTCGCTGTACCGCAAGGCCAGCTTCCTGCTCGACAGCCTGGGGCAGCGCATCCTGCCCGAGACTGTGGACATCGACGAGGACCCGCACCAGCTGCGCGGCAAGGGCAGTGCCCCCTTCGACGACGAGGGCGTGCGAACGAGCGCGCGCAAGGTGGTCGAAGCCGGGGTGGTACGCAGCTATTTCCTGTCGAGCTATTCGGCGCGCAAACTGGGGCTGCGCACCACCGGCCATGCTGGCGGCTCGCAGAACCTGGCGCTGAAGAGCCGACTGACCCAGCCGGGCGACGACCTGGACGCGATGCTGCGCAAGCTGGGTCGTGGCCTGTTCGTCACCGAGCTGATGGGTCAGGGCGTGAACTACGTCACCGGCGACTACTCGCGCGGTGCCGCCGGCTTCTGGGTCGAGGGTGGACGCATCGCCTTTCCGGTGCACGAGATCACCATCGCCGGCAGCCTGCCGGCGATGTTCAAGAACATCGTCGCGGTGGGTGCCGACGTCTACACCCAGGGCAGCAAGTCGATGGGCTCGGTGCTGGTCGAGGGCATGAAGCTCGCGGGCCGCTGATCGGCGCAGCGCACCCCCCCGGCCTGGGGTGCCACCCTGCGCATCGCGCGGGTAAACACCACGTGGCCGGTACCGGGGCAAACCTAGAATTTCGCCCGGTTCGTCCCGCCTCTCACACTTGTCAACAGGAGATCACCCTCATGGAACGTCGTCTATTCGTGCGCGGCGCCGGCATTGCCGGCGTGCTCGCCGCGGGCACTGCACCGGCCATCGTGCAGGCGCAGGCCACCATCCGCTGGCGCCTGGCGTCGAGCTTCCCGAAGGCGCTGGACACCATCTTCGGTGCCGCCGATGAATTCGCCAAGCAGGTCAGCGCATTGTCCGGTGGCAAGTTCACCATCACCACCCACGCCGGCGGCGAACTGATGCCGGCCTTCGGCGTGCTCGACGGCGTGTCCAACGGCACGGTGGAATGTGCCCATACCGCGCCTTACTACTTCTTCGGCAAGGACCCGACCTACGCGCTCGACTGCGCCATCCCCTTCGGCCTGAACAGCCGCCAGATGACGGCCTGGATGTTCGAAGGCAACGGCCTGAAGCTGATGCGCGAGTTCTACGCCAAGGTGAACATCGTCAACTTCCCGATGGGCAACACCGGCGCGCAGATGGGCGGCTTCTTCCGCAAGGAGATCAAGTCGCTGGCCGACATGAAGGGCCTGAAGATGCGCATCGGCGGCTTCGGCGGCAAGGTGCTCGAGAAGATCGGCTCGATCCCGCAGAACATCCCCGGCGGCGAGATCTACCAGGCGCTGGAGAAAGGCACCATCGACGCGGCGGAATGGGTGGGCCCGTACGACGACTTCAAGCTCGGCCTGTACAAGGTGGCGCCGTTCTACCACTACCCGGGCTGGTGGGAAGGCGGCCCGCAGCTGTCGCTGTATGTCAATCAGAAGTCCTACGACAGCCTGTCGCCCGAGTACAAGGCCATCATCGCCAACGCCTCGGCCAACGCCCATGTGGACATGCAGGCCAAGTACGACGGCCGCAACCCGGGGGCGCTGAAGCAACTGGTGGCTGGGGGTACCAAACTGCACGCCTTCCCGAAGGACGTGATGGACGCGTCCTTCAAGGCGGCGATGGAGCTGTATGCCGAGCTGAACGCCAGCAACCCGGCTTGGAAGAAGATCTACGACGATTTCGCCGGCTTCCGCCGCGACCAGAACCTGTGGTTCCGCTTCACCGAGAACCGCTTCGACGACTTCATGCAGACGCAGAAGCTCTGATCGGCGCGGCGCGCCTGGCGCCGCATCCGCAAAGAACAAACCCCGCTGCGGCGGGGTTTGTCGTTTCAGGGTCGGGGTCGGAGCCCCGACCCGCATCAGGGCTTCTTGCCTTCGTCGGCCTTCATCGATTCGAGCAGGCCCTTCATCGGATCTTGCGGCTCGCTGCCGCCCTCGGCGCCGGATGCAGCCGGCGCGCCCGGCATCGTGGGCACGCCCGAGGCAGCAGCCGCTGTCGCGCGCGGCGTTCGAGCTTTCCGTCATCGACTCCAGCGCCTTGTCGGCGTCGATCTGCACCGTCTGCTCGATGCCGCCGGTGACGAGTGTCGGGAAGGCGATCACCGCCGCCACCATCACCACTTGCAGGCAGATGAAGGCGATCGAGCCCTTGTAGATCTGGCTCGTCTCCACCGCCGGGATCATCTCGCCAGTGACCACATCCTTGTAGTCCTTCTTGGCGGCCACGCTGCGCAGGTAGAACAGCGCAAAGCCGAAGGGCGGTGTCAGGAACGAGGTCTGCAGGTTCATCGCGATGATCACGCCGAACCAGATCAACGTCATCTCGGGCGGCGTGCCGGCAGGCAGCAACTCGGGCAGGATCTTCTCGGCCACCGGCGCCAGGATCGGGATGACGATGAAGGCGATCTCGAAGAAGTCGATGAAGCAGCCCAGGATGAACACCAGGATGTTCACCACGATCAGGAAGCCCATCGCGCCGCCGGGCATGTTGTCGAACAGGTGCTCGACCCAGATGTGTCCGTCGGCGGCATTGAAGGTGAAGCTGAAGATCGTGGAGCCCACCAGGATGAAGAGCACGAAGCACGACAGCTTGGCGGTGCTGTCCAGCGCCTGGACGAGCAGCGACAAGTTCAGCTTGCCGCGGCCCATGGCCATGATGAGTGCGCCCAGCGCACCCATCGCGCCGCCTTCGGTGGGCGTGGCGATGCCCAGGAAGATCGTGCCCAGCACCAGGAAGATCAGCACCAGCGGCGGGATCAGCACGAAGGTGACCTGCTCGGTCAGGCGCGACAGCAGCCCGATCTTGAAGAGCTTGTTGACCAGCGCCAGTACCAGCGCCAGCACCGACGCCACCGTCATCGACATGATGAAGATCTCGTCGCCCGGCGCCGGCAGCTGGCGGTCGATCAGCGGGTTGATGACGCTCTGGTGCACTTTGGACCAGACCACGCCGGCCACGGCGCAGACGGCAAACAGGATCAGCAGCGAGCGGTGGCCGCTGGCACCGTTGGGCTCACGGTAGATGCGCGCCTCGGCCGGCAGCGCCGGCACCCACTTGGGCTTGATGAACGCCACCAGCACGACGAAAGCGAGGTAGACGCCCACCAGGATCAGGCCGGGGATCAACGCGCCGGCGTACATGTCGCCGACCGAGCGGCCCAGCTGGTCGGCCAGCACGATCAGCACCAGCGACGGCGGGATGGCCTGCGCCAGCGTGCCCGAGGCGGTGATGGTGCCGGTGGCGATGGTGCGGTTGTAGCCGTAGCGCAGCATGATGGGCAGCGAGATCAGGCCCATCGAGATCACGGCGGCTGCCACCACGCCGGTGGTGGCCGCCAGCAGGGCGCCGACCAGGATCACCGCGATGGCCAGGCCGCCGCGCAACGGGCCGAACACCTGGCCTACGGTTTCGAGCAGGTCCTCGGCCATGCCGGATCGCTCGAGGATGATGCCCATCAGCGTGAAGAACGGGATCGCCAGCAGCGTGTCGTTCTGCATGATGCCGAACACGCGCAGCGGCAACGCCTGGAACAGGTTGCTGCCGAACAGGCCGGCTTCCATGCCGATGAAGCCCATGAACAGGCCGGTGGCCGCCAGCCCGAAAGCCACCGGGATGCCCGACAGCAGGAAGATGAACAGCGCCGCGAACATCAGCGGCACGAAATTCTGGGCGATGAAGGAGGTGTCCATGCGTCAGGCTCCGGCCAGCTTCTTCTCGGCCGCGGCGGCCAGTTCTTCGGCGAGGACTTCCTCATCGCTCTTGCCGGACTCGTAGCTCATCGGCTCGTCGCGCAGGCCCTTCAGGAAGGCGATGCGCTTGATCAGTTCCGAAAGCGCCTGGACGAACAGCAGGCCGAAGCCCAGCGGCATCAGCAGGTAGGCCGGCCAGCGGATCAGGCCGCCGGCGTTCTGCGACATCTCGCCGGTGGCCAGCGCATTGGTGAACAGCGGCCAGCTGAGCCAGACCATGATCAAGCACAGCGGAATGATGAAGACCACGATGCCGAGGATGTCGATGATGGTGTTGGTGCGCTTGGACAGCTTGCTCGAGATGAAGTCGATGCGCACATGCACGTTGCGCATGAACGCGAAGCCCGAGCCGAGCAGGAACACGCCCGCGAACAGGTACCACTGGATCTCGAGAAAGCTGTTCGAACTGATGTTGAAGGCCTTGCGGATGATGGCGTTGCCGGCGCTGATGAGCACCGACCCCAGCACCAGCCAGCGGATCAACTTGCCGATCAGGTTGCTGAATGCATCGACACCAGCGGACAGTTTGAGTAGGGCATCCAAGGCAGTGCTCCGTTCTCGGGGGAGGCGACGTTCAGGCCGCGCCGCAACGGCAAAGTGGGGCTCCCGTCGCTGACAGGTCGAACTGTAAGGACTTGTCGGTCGCTTCCGGCCCGAAGTGCCTTCCGCATAGGGAAAGCACGTAGCGCCGCGCTGAGCACGCGCTCAGGCTTCCAGCGCCAGGCGGTACAGGCGGCCGGACCGGCCACCGGAACGGCAGAACATCAGCATCGGGCGGGGAAGCTCCTGCAGCAGGCGCGCCATCGCGGCGGCGTCCTGCGGCGTCTGGTGCGCGGGGCTGACTGGCAGGTGGCGGTATTGCAGGCCCGCGGCCTTGGCGGCGGCTTCGATCTGCGCGCTGGTGGGCTGCGTCGGCCCTTCTTCGAAATCGGGCCGGTTGTTGACCACGCTGCGGAAGCCGACACGCGCCGCCTCGGCCATGGCCTCGGGCGTGAGTTGCGGGGCGACGCAGACGTCTTCGGCTATGGCTTGAATGGGAAGCAGGGTGTTCATGCGCGCAAGCTCAGTTCGTCAACGCTGTCTTGACCGCGGCCGACACCGACGCCATGTCGGCCTTGCCGGCAAGCTGGGCCTTGGCGGCCGCCATCACCTTGCCCATGTCGCTGGGGCCCGTGGCGCCCAGCGAGGCCACGATGGCAGCCACTGCGGCCGCGGTTTCCTCGGCGTTCAGCCGCTGCGGCAGATAGCCCTCCAGCACCTGGATTTCGGCGCTCTCCTTGGCCACCAGGTCGGCGCGACCACCTTGTTCGAAGGCGGTGATCGAATCCTTGCGCTGCTTGATGAGCTTGTCCACCAGGCCGATGACCGCGGTGTCGTCGAGCACGATGCGTTCGTCCACCTCGCGCTGCTTGCACGCGGCCAGCAGCATGCGGATGGTGCCAAGACGCTCGGCGTCCTTGGCGCGCATGGCCGTCTTCATGTCCTCGGTGATGCGTTCCTTCAGGCTCATGGCGAAGTCCCTTGCCAAACAAACGAGCCCGCAGCGGCGGAAGCCTGCGGGCTCGTGGGGTGCGCTGCGCGCGGAGTCAGAACAGTTTCTTCGGCAGCTGCATGCTGCGCACGCGCTTGTAGTGGCGCTTCACGGCGGCGGCCTTCTTGCGCTTGCGTTCGGAGGTCGGCTTTTCGTAGAACTCGCGCGCGCGCAGTTCGGTCAGCAGGCCGATCTTCTCGATGGTGCGCTTGAAACGGCGCAGGGCAACGTCGAACGGCTCGTTTTCTTTGACGCGAATCGTGGTCATGAATCCTCGGGGACGATCTTTTCCTGCAATTGCCGACCAAGGCACGGTGCGGCGGCAGGGCTGGCCCCACAGGGGGCGGGAAGGGCCCAGCGTGGTTACGCCGAGCGACAAAACGCGCATTCTAGCCTGAAATCGTGGCGTCGGAATGGGGTTGCGGGCACGCCACCAGGGCGCGTGCGCAGGCCGCGGCGCTGGCCCAGGCCCACTGGAAGTTGTAGCCGCCCAACCAGCCGGTGACATCCACCACCTCGCCGATGAAGTGCAGACCGGGCACGCGCCGGCTTTGCATGTCCTGGCTGCCGAGTTCGCGGGTGTCCACGCCGCCCAGCGTGACCTCGGCCTTGCGCCAGCCTTCGCTGCCGTCCGGCACGATCTGCCAGTGACGCAGGCTTTCGGCCAGCGCGACCAAATCGCGGTCGCGCGCCTGTGGCATTGGCAGCGCGGCGTCCAGGCCTTGCGATCGCAGCCACTGTTCGGCCAGGCGCTGCGGCAGGTACTGGGCCAGTTGGTTCCCCAGCTGGCGCCGCGATTTGATCTTGTCCCTGCGCAACGCATCGGCCAGATCCTGCCCCGGTGCCAGGTCGATGCGCAGCGCGGTGCCTTCGCGCCAGTAGCTGGAGGCCTGCAGCACGGCCGGGCCGCTGAGTCCGCGGTGCGTGAACAGCAGGTCCTCGACGAAGCGCTGCTGCGCCTTGCCCGTGCCGGCCTCGATGGCCACTTCCAGCGCCACGCCGGCCAGCGGGGTGAACGGAGCCCAGCTGGCTGCCGTCGAAGGTCAGCGGCACCAGACCGGGGCGCGGCTCGACCACGCGGTGGCCGAACTGGCGTGCCAGCCGATGGCCGAAGTCGGTGGCGCCGATCTTCGGCACCGACAGCCCGCCAGTGGCCACCACCAGGTGCGCGGCGCGGACGCCGCCTTGTGCCGTGTCGAGCTCGAAACCGGTCTGCGTCCGGCGCACATGGAGAACCGTGCAGGGCTGCCAATGCTGTACCGCGCCGGCGGCGCATTCGGCACGCAGCATGGTGATGATCTGTTCGGCCGAGCCGTCGCAGAACAGCTGGCCGCGGTGCTTTTCATGGAAGGCAATGCCGTGGCGGCGCACCAGCGCGATGAAGTCGTCGGGCGAGTAGCGCGCCAGTGCCGAGCGGCAGAAGGCCGGGTTCTCGGACAGGAACTGGCCCGGTCCGCAATCGCGGTTGGTGAAGTTGCAGCGTCCGCCGCCGGAGATGCGGATCTTCTCGCCGACCTTGGCTGCATGGTCGACCAACAGCACGCGCAGGCCGCGCTGGCCGGCGATACCGGCGCAGAACAGCCCGGCGGCCCCCGCACCAATCACGACGACGTCAAACTCATGCATGAGTCGACATTCTCCGCGCCCGGGCCGTGGCCAGCATTCCGGCCCGGCCGGGTGCCGGCCTACCATAGCGGCGCTGTTCAAACTAGGGGGAAATGCCCGGCGCCCTCAATCGCTGCTTGATCTGTGGTGCGGCACGAACCAACATCACAATCCGTCCACCAGGAGGGCCCCTTTGCAGGGCTGCCACTTCGAAGCTCGTCCCGACCCATGTCCAACCCGTCCGCGCTGAACGAGCCTGAGCACGTCGATGCCGTGGCACCGGCCTTCGGGCCGGTGCTGTCCGGCGTGCTCGAGGCCTGGCTGGCGCGGCATGGCGCGATGCTGTCGATCAAGGATGCCGCCTCGGGCCGCTACGAACACGTGAACGAGGCCATGGCCCGCTTCCTGGGCCGGTCGGCGGCGGAAATCCGCGGGCACACCGATGCCGAGTTGGTCGACCCGGCCTTGGCCACCGCCTGGCGCGCTGCCGAGCAGACGGCACTGGCCCAGGCCCAGCCGCTGTCCAGCGAACACCGCTTCGAATGGGCTGGCGCCCGGCACGACTTTGCCGTGCTGCGTCTGGCAGCGCCGTCGCGAGTGCAAGGCATGCGCTGGCTGTGCAGTGTCTGGACCGACCAAAGCCCACAGCGCCAGAAGGAAGCCCAGTTGCGGGCCGCGCTCGAGCAGCTCGAGCAGCAGCAGCGTGCCAACGAGAAGCTGCGCCTGGAACTCGCCGATCAGGGCCTGTGCGACAGCGCCACCGGCCTGTACACGCGGCCGCACTTCGAAGACCAGTTGCGCCGCGAGGTCGACCTGTCGACACGCGAGCACCGCGAGTTCGCCATGGTGCTGATCGAGATCGATCCCTTCACCGGCGCGTGCGCTGGAACTGGGTGCGCCGGCCGAAGGCCGCATCTTCGAGGCCATGGGCCGGCTGCTGCGAGGCAACACTCGGGCCATGGATGCGTCCTGCCGGCTGGACGAGCGCCTGTTCGGCGTGCTGCTGTCCGGCGTGGGCTTGGCCACCGCGCATTCGCGCATGGAAGGGCTGCGGCGCCAGTGCGCCACGCAGATCGTCGTGCTCGACGGCCAGGAGCTGGGTTTCAGCGTGTCGATGGGCGTGGCCAGTTTCCCGCACACCGCCGCCTCGCAGCAGGAGTTGCTGTCGGCCTGCGAGGGCGCATTGGCCGAGGCACGGCGCCGCGGCGGCAACCATCTGACGCTGGCCAGCATCCGCTTCGAAGGCGGCTGAGCTACGCGCTCAGGCCGCGGTACAGCATGTAGCCGGCCAGACAGAACAGCACGATCGCGAAGTGGCGCTTGAGCCGGACCACGTCGGTGGCATGTGCCGCCCGCGCACCCAGCGGCGCCATGGTCACGCTGGCCGCCGAGACGATCAGCAAGGCCGGCAGATACAGGTAGCCGAAGGCGCCAGGCAAGGCGCTCGGCAGGCCCCAGCCGCTGATCAGGTAGCCCGCGGTGCTGGCCAGCGCCACCGGAAAGCCCAGCGCCGCGCTGGTGGCCACCACCTGGTGCATGGGCACGTTGCACCAGGTCATGAAGGGCGCGGCGATGAAGGCGCCGCCGGCGCCGAGCAGGCCCGACAGCAAGCCGATGCCGCCGCCCAGCGCCGACTGGCCGGGCAGGCCGGGCATCTGCCGGCTCGGCCTGGGTTGGCGGTTGCGCAGCATCTGCAGCGCCGAGAAACCGAGGAAGAGCGCAAAGACGAAGGCCAGCTGCGGGCCCTTGACCAGCGCGAACACGCCTGCGCCGGCCAGCAAGCCGCCGGCCACGATGCCCGGTGCGATGCCGCGCACCAGGTCCCAGCGCACGGCGCCGCGCCGGTGGTGAGCGCGCAGGCTGGACAACGAGGTGAACATGATCGTCGCCATGGACGTGGCGATGGCCATCTTGATGGCCAGCCCGTCGGGCACACCCTTCTTCGACAGGATGATGGTCAGGAAGGGCACCTGCATCATGCCGCCGCCCACGCCCAGCATGCCGGCGAGAAAGCCCGTGCACAGGCCCAGGGCGACCAGTTCGGCCGCCAGCCACGGGTCGATCGGCATCAGCGGCAGAGCAGCCGGTTCACCGCACGCCATTCCTCGGGCGTGACCGGAGTGATCGACAGGCGGTTGCCGGGGGCCAGCACGCGCATCGTCGCCAGTTCGGGTGCGGCGCGCATCTCTCGCAGCGGCAGCAGCCGCGTCTTGCGCGTCAATGCCACGTCGATCTGTACCCAGCGCGGCTTGTCGGCCGTGGCCTTGGGGTCATAGTAGTCGCTGGAAGGGTCGAACTGCGTCTCGTCCGCGCACGGCTTGCCGGCGATGCGGGCCAGGCCGGCCACGCCCGGCTCGGGGCAGGACGAGTGATAGAACAGCACGCCGTCGCCGACGCGCATCTCGTCGCGCATGAAGTTGCGCGCCTGGTAGTTGCGCACGCCGGTCCACGGCAGCACCTGGCCCGCAGCGGATGCGAGATCGTCGATCGAGACCTCGGAGGGCTCGCTCTTCATCAACCAGTAGCGCGGCATCGGTGGCAGGTGGGAATAAGGTGTCCGCCGCGAACCGTGAGCCGCATTCCTGAACCCAGGTGAAGTTCAGGTGGGCGAGGTCAGCATGGCTTCGGGTTCATCTGACGCGAGACGATCACACCCGCCATGCGATGTTCCAAGCCCTTGCTCAAAGAGCATCGGTTCAAGGAAATATAAGACTCACGCGAACGCGACGGACAAACCCATTCTAGGGCCGCAAGGCGCTGCGATGTGCAGCCTATTTCACAGCAGCTGCCCGTCGTTGCCGAGCGCCGCATCGACACGGCGGATCAGCGCGTCGAGGTCGGCGCCTTCGCCTTGGCTCTCGCCTTGGCGCGGCGCCGCCGCGGGGGGGCTGGCCCGCTGCGGCCGATCGGCCAGCTGATAGGCCAGGTTCAGCGCCGCCAGCACGGCAATGCGCTCGCGCGCCCTGACCTTGCCGGCATCGCGGATCGCGCTCATCTCGCGGTCGACACTGGCCACCGCCGCGCTGAGCAGCGCCTCGCCGCCGTCGGGGCAGCCGAGGATGTAGCTCTGGCCGAGGATGGTGACTTCGCGCTGCTTCATTCGGCGACTCCGCTGGCGCTCTTGCCCGCCGGCAGCCGCTCGAGCAGCACGTCGATGCGTGCGCGCGCCGCATTCAGCCGAGACCGCAGGCTGTCGCGATCGATCTCCAGCGCCGCCACCTGCTGCTCGAGCAGTGTGTTGGTGCGCTTCAGCTCCTCATGCCGCAGCACGAGTCGTTCGACACGTTCGGCAAGATCTTCGAGCTTGGACATGGCGGTGGGCGGGCTGCGCGATCATTGTAGGGTGGCGGTTGCAGCGCCGTGCCGCACAGGCGCGTCAATTCGGCACGGCGCCGGCGCGGGCATGGTCGCAGCAGTTGGCCACGCTGCAGCGCTCGCACAGCGGACGCCGCGCCAGGCACACGTAGCGGCCGTGCAGGATCAGCCAATGGTGCGCATCGCCACGGTAGCGCTCGGGCACGCGCCGCTGCAGCCCCAGCTCCACCTCCAGCGGCGTGCGCCCTGGCGCCAGTCCGGTGCGGTTGGCGACGCGAAAGACATGCGTGTCCACCGCGAAGGTGGCTTCGCCGAAGGCCACGTTGAGCACCACGTTCGCGGTCTTGCGGCCCACGCCCGGCAGTGCCTGCAGGGCTTCCAGGCTGCGCGGCACCTCGCCGCCATGGCGCTCGATCAGCAGCTGGCAGGTGGCGATCAGGTTGCGGGCCTTGGTACGGTACAGCCCGATGGTGCGAATGTGCGACTCCAGGCCTTCGACGCCCAGCGCCAGCATGCGTTGCGGCGTGCCGGCCATCGCGAACAGGCGGCGCGTGGCCTTGTTGACGCCGACGTCGGTCGCCTGCGCCGACAGCAGCACGGCGGCCAGCAGCTCGAACACGCTGCTGAATTCGAGTTCGGTCACCGGGTGCGGGTTGGCAGCCGACAAGGTGGCGAAGAAGCGTTCGACTTGGTCGTCGGTCATGGATGTTGCGGACGTTGATGCCCCGGGCCGCGGGCGCGGCGGCTCAGGATTCTCGCGCGGCCTTGGCCCGGGCGATCGCCGCTTCGATGACCGCGCGCTTGCGCTCCAGCAACTGCGGGTCGGTGATCAGCGACTGGCTCTGCAGGTCGGCCAGCTTGTGCCTGCGCCTTGGCGGCGAGGCGTTCGTCGTTCTCGCGCTGCTCGCGCTCGGTGCGCAGCCGGTGAAAGGCATAGCGCTGCCGCGCCTCGTCGGCCTGCTGCGGGCTCCAGGCGTCCCAGCCGGTGCGGGTGCCGCGTGACCTCGACCATGCTGATGCAATCCACCGGGCACACCGGCAGGCACAGGTCGCAGCCGGTGCACTGCTCGTCGATGACGGTGTGCATCTGCTTCGACGCGCCGACGATGCAGTCCACCGGGCAGGCCTTGATGCACAGCGTGCAGCCGATGCACCAGTCCTCGTCGATCACCGCCACGCGGCGTGGCGATTCAACGCCGTGCTCGGCATCCAGCGGCTGAACCGGCCGGCCGGTCAGCGCCGCCAGGCGCACGATGCCTTGCGCACCCCCCGGCGGGCAGCGGTTGATGTCGGCCTCGTCCTGGGCCATGGCCTGTGCATAGGCGCGGCAGTCCGGGTAGCCGCAGCGCGTGCACTGCGTCTGCGGCAGCAGCGCATCGAGCGCGTCGACGCGCTGGAGCAGTGCTGCGTCGGGAGCCGGGGCGGTGGGATTCACCGCGCCATCATGCCTAGCGCCGGCGGGCCGCTGCGGCAGAGGGCTTTGCGACCGCGATCTTTGCGCTGCTGCTTGCGCGGGACTTGGCACCGTTGGCTGCCGCCGTCTTGGCACGCGTGGCGGGCGCGGCGCCCTTGTCGTACTCGCCGATGAAGTCGCGCACCCGCGGGTAGACCATTTCGCGCCAGCGGCGGCCGGAGAAGATGCCGTAGTGGCCCGCGCCGACGGCGTCGTAGTGGAAGCGGTGCTCGGCGGGGATGCCGCCGCAGAGGTCGTGCGCAGCCTTGGTCTGGCCGGCGCCGGAGATGTCGTCCAGCTCGCCCTCGATCGTCAGCAGCGCGGTGTGGCGGATGTCCTGAGGCCGCACGGGCTGGCCATCGACGACCCAACTGCCATTGACCAGCGCGAACTCCTGGAACACCTTCTTGATGGTATCCAGGTAGTACTCGGCCGGCATGTCGAGCACGGCGTTGTACTCGTCGTAGAACTCGCGGTGCGATTCGGCGCTTTCCTCGTCGCCGCGCACCAGGTCGAGGAAGTAGTCGTAGTGCGAGGTGACGTGCCGGTCGGGGTTCATCGCCACGAAGCCGGAGTACTGCATGAAGCCCGGATACACGCGTCTCCCGGCGCCGGGGTAGTTCTGCGGCACGCGGTAGATCACGTTGTTCTCGAACCACTGGAAGCTCTTGTCCATGGCCAGGTTGTTGACGGCCGTCGGGCTCTTGCGGGCGTCGATCGGGCCGCCCATCATGGTCATCGTCAGCGGCGTGGTCTCGCCGCGGCTGGCCATCAGCGACACCGCAGCCAGCACCGGGACGGTGGGCTGGCACACCGAGATCACGTGCGCATTCGGTCCCACATGGCGGATGAACTCCTGCACATAGGCCACGTAGTCGTCCAGATGGAAGGGTCCGGCCTCGACCGGCACCATGCGCGCGTCGGTCCAGTCGGTGATGAACACCTTGTGGTCGTGCAGCAGGCTGCGCACCGTGTCGCGCAGCAGTGTCGAGTGGTGACCGGACAAGGGGGCCACGACCAGCACCGTGGGCTGCGACTTCATCGTCTCCAGCGCGGCCGGGTTGTCCGTGAAGCGCTTGAAGCGCAGCAGGCGGCAGAAGGGCTTGTGCAGCGCCGTCTGCTGCTGCACCGCCACCTCGATGCCGCCGACCGTGGCCGAGCTGATGCCAAACGGGGGCTTCTCGTAGTCCTTGGCCAGGCGGTGCATCAGGTCCAGGCCGGCCGAGATGCGCTGCGCCATCGGCGTGTGCACGAAGGGCGACAGCGGGTGGTTGTAGAGCTTGGCCGAGGCGCTGGCAAATTCCGAGAAGGGCGCCATGAAGGCGCGCTGGGTTTCATACAACTGGTACAGCATCGGGTCTGGCCTCGTGGGTGGGGTTGCGAAGGTGTCGCGCGCCACGATCTATGGTGCACTGCAGCAATTATGTTCCCAAAGCGTCGTCAGCGCCATCGACGGCAGTCCTCGCCGCCCGCGTAAGGCGCAATAACGCGCCGGGCTGACGTTGATCATGCCGACTGTGGCTGCGGCCCAACGCTGTGGCGTCGTTCAAATCACCTTGGCAATGGCTGCGGCGACCGGACCGATGTTGCGCTCGTTGAGCGCGGCCACACAGATGCGGCCGGAATCGATGCCGTAGACGCCGAATTCGCTGCGCAGGCGCTGCATCTGCGCGGTGTCCAGCCCGGAATAGCTGAACATGCCCTTCTGGCGCAGGATGAAGCTCATGTCCTGCTTGACGCCAGCCTCGGCCAGGCGTTGCACCAGCGCCTCGCGCATGCGCTTGATGCGCACGCGCATGCCGGCCAGCTCCTCTTCCCACAGCCGGCGCAGTGCCGGCGTGGTCAGCACCATCGACACCACCTGCGCGCCGTGCGTCGGCGGGTTGGAGTAGTTGCCGCGGATCAGCACCTTCAGCCGCGACAGCACGCGCGCGGCCTCGTCCTTGGATTCGCACACCACGCTCAACGCGCCGACGCGTTCGCCGTACAGCGAGAAGCTCTTCGAGAACGAGGTGGCGACGAGGAAATCCATGCCTGCGCCCAGGAACATCTGCACGGCGGCACCGTCCTCGACGATGCCGTCGCCGAAACCCTGGTAGGCCATGTCCAGGAAGGGCACCAGGCCGCGCGCCTTGAGCACCTGCACCACCTGTGCCCACTGGGCGGCGTCCAGGTCGTAGCCGCTGGGGTTGTGGCAGCAGGCATGCAGCACCACCACGCTGCCCGGCGCGGCGGCCTGCAGCGCCGCCAGCATGGCGTCGAAGCGGATGCCGCGCGTGGCGGCGTCGTAGTAGGGATAGGACTCGACCTCGAAGCCGGCCTGCAGGAACAGCGCGCGGTGGTTCTCCCAGCTCGGGTCGCTGATCAGCACCTTGGATTGCGGGTTCAGGCGCTTCAGGAAATCGGCGCCGACCTTCAGCCCGCCGGTGCCGCCCAGCGTCTGCACCGTGGCGATGCGCCCGTCGCGCAACGCCGCGCTGTCGGCGCCGAACACCAGCTCCTGCACCGCACGGTCGTAGGCGGCGATGCCGTCGATCGGCAGGTAGCCGCGCGGCTTGGGCGCCTCGGCCATCTGCTTTTCGGCGGCCAGCACGCACTGCAGGATCGGCAGCTTGCCCTGCTCGTCGAAGTACACGCCCACGCCGAGGTTCACCTTGGCCGGGTTGGGGTCGGCATTGAAGGCCTCGGTCATGCCCAGGATCGGGTCGCGCGGGGCCAGTTCGACGGTGGAAAACAGCGACATGGGGGTTCCTCGAAGGGGTCGGGTGTGGATTGCGCGCGCCAAGCCGGCTGCAGGCCCGGCCTGCGCTGCGCTACCCTGTACGGTTTTGCGCTTCGGCGCAGACCGCAATTCTAGAGGGGAGGGCGCGATGATCGAGCTGACCGAGGTGCAGGATCCGCCAGGCACGGTGCCGGGCGAGTTCGTGTCCTTCCCGGGTTCGCCGTTCCAGCTGTTCCAGCCCTATGCGCCGGCCGGCGACCAGCCCGCGGCGATCTCGCAGCTGGTGACGGGCATCGCCGATGGGCTGAGCTATCAGACCCTGCTCGGTGTCACCGGCTCGGGCAAGACCTTCACCATGGCCAACGTGATCGCGCGGCTGGGCCGGCCGGCGATCGTGTTCGCGCCGAACAAGACGCTGGCGGCGCAGCTGTACAGCGAGTTCCGCGAGTTCTTTCCGAAGAACGCGGTCGAGTACTTCGTCAGCTACTACGACTACTTCCAGCCCGAGGCCTACGTGCCGCAGCGCGACCTGTTCATCGAGAAGGACAGCTCGATCAACGAGCACATCGAGCAGATGCGCCTGTCGGCCACCAAGAGCCTGCTCGAGCGGCGCGACGTGGTCATCGTCGCCAGCGTCAGCGCCATCTACGGCATCGGCTCGCCGCAGGACTATCACAAGATGGTGATGACGCTGCGCGTGCACGACAAGATGGGCCAGCGCGACGTCATCGCGCAGCTGATCCGCATGCAGTACCAGCGCAACGAGAGCGATTTCTCGCGCGGCACCTTCCGCGTGCGCGGCGGCACCATCGATGTCTTCCCGGCCGAACATTCCGAGCTGGCGATCCGCATCGAGCTGTTCGACGACGAGGTCGATTCGCTGCAGCTCTTCGACCCGCTGACCGGCCGCATCCGGCAGAAGATCCCGCGCTTCACCGTCTACCCGTCGAGCCACTACGTGACGCCGCGCGAGCGCGTGGTGGCGGCCATCGAGACCATCAAGGCCGAGCTGCGCGAGCGGCTGGACGAACTGGTCAAGTCCGGCAAGCTGGTCGAGGCGCAGCGCCTGGAGCAGCGCACCCGCTTCGACCTGGAGATGCTGCAGGAGGTGGGCCACTGCAAGGGCATCGAGAACTACACCCGGCACCTGTCGGGCGCGGCGCCGGGCGAGCCGCCGCCGACGCTGGTGGACTACCTGCCGTCGGACACGGTGATGTTCCTGGACGAGAGCCATGTGCTGATCGGCCAGTTCGGCGGCATGTTCAACGGCGACCGTGCGCGCAAGACCACGCTGGTGGAGTACGGCTTTCGCCTGCCCAGCGCGCTGGACAACCGGCCGCTGAAGTTCGACGAGTTCGAGGGCAAGATGCGCCAGGCGGTGTTCGTCTCGGCCACGCCCGGGCCCTACGAACAGCAGCATGCCGGCCAGGTGGTCGAGCAGCTGGTGCGGCCCACCGGGCTGGTCGACCCCGAGGTCGAGGTGCGGCCCGGCGATGCACCAGGTGGACGACGTGCTGCAGGAGATCCGCGAACGCGATCAAGCTGAACGAGCGCGTGCTGATCACCACGCTGACCAAGCGCATGGCCGAGCAGCTGACCGACTACCTGTCGGACAACGGCGTCAAGGTGCGCTACCTGCACTCCGACGTGGACACGGTCGAGCGCGTGGAGATCATCCGCGACCTGCGCCTGGGCGTGTTCGACGTGCTGGTGGGCATCAACCTGCTGCGCGAGGGGCTGGACCTGCCCGAGGTGAGCCTGGTGGCCATCCTCGATGCCGACAAGGAAGGCTTCCTGCGCTCGGAGCGCTCGCTGATCCAGACCATCGGCCGGGCGGCGCGCCACCTGAACGGCCGCGCCATCCTCTATGCCGACAAGGTCACCGACTCGATGCAGCGCGCGCTGGACGAGACGCGGCGCCGGCGCGAGAAGCAGACGGCGCACAACCTGGCCGAGGGCATCACGCCGCGCAGCATCAGCAAGCAGATCAGCGAGATGATCGACGGCGTGGTCTCGGACAAGACCGCCCGCGACGACCTGAAGGCGGCCCAGGCCGCGGCGCAGGTCGAGGCGATGAGCGAGAAGGACCTGGGCAAGCGCATCAAGCTGCTGGAAAAGCAGATGCTCGAGCACGCGCGCAACCTGGAGTTCGAAAAGGCCGCCCGGGTGCGCGACCAGCTGGCGCTGCTGCGCGAGCAGGCCTTCGGCGCCGCGGGGCACGACCTGCCTGGCGCTGCATAGGGCGCGGTGGGCAGGCGCGGCCCACGGAACTCTTCGCGCCAATCTCGACCAAATCAGTCGGGTTCGACTATACTTGACTGCGTTAGTAGGAATCAGCCGAGGGTTAGCCCTCGTGTTTGGTCCGGTAACCAGCCAGGTCACGGCCCTGAGCAAGCAACCCGATTGTCGTTTTGCTGTTCTGCCGCAAGGCTGATTGGAGATTTCGATGCGTCTGACCACCAAAGGCCGTTTTGCCGTCACTGCCATGATCGACCTGGGCCTGCGCTCGCATGCCGGGCCGGTCGCCCTGGCCGCGATCAGCCAGCGCCAGCAGATTTCACTGTCCTACCTCGAGCAGCTGTTCGGCAAGCTGCGCCGGCATGAGCTGGTCGAGAGCACCCGTGGGCCGGGTGGCGGCTATTCCCTGGGGCGCGGTGCGGCCGAGATCACCGTCGCCGACATCATCGTCGCCGTGGACGAGCCGATCGACGCCACGGGCTGCGGCGGCAAGGAAAATTGCATGGGCGAAGACGCAGGCCGTTGCATGACCCACGACCTGTGGGCCAGCCTCAACGCCAAGATGATCGAGTACCTCGATTCCATTTCGTTGAAGAAGCTGGTCGACGAGCAGATCGCCAAGGGGGTGTCGATCCAGGACGCCCCGGTCAAGCGTGCCATTTCGTCGCAGCCGGTGGTGCGGCCGATCAAGATCACCGCGCCGAACTCGGTGTTCGCGCTCGGTAGCGCGCTGACCAAGTAGAAACAATACCGTCTTCGGAAGCGTCGATCCATGACCCCGCATTTCCCGATCTACATGGACTATGGTGCCACCACGCCCTGCGACCCCCGTGTGGTCGACGCGATGGTGCCCTGGCTGCGCGAACATTTCGGCAACCCGGCCTCGCGCAGTCACGCCTGGGGCTGGGAGGCGGAAGAGGCGGTCGAGCGTGCGCGCGGCCAGGTGGCTGCGCTGGTCGGTGCCGACCCGCGCGAGATCGTCTGGACCAGCGGGGCCACCGAATCGATCAACCTGGCGCTGAAGGGCGCGGCGCACTTCTACCAGTCCCGCGGCAAGCACATCGTCACGGTGAAGACCGAGCACAAGGCGGTGCTGGACACGGTGCGCGAACTCGAGCGCCAGGGCTTCGAGGCCACCTACCTCGACGTGCAGGAGAACGGCCTGCTCGACCTGGACCAGCTGCAGCAGTCGCTGCGCAAGGACACGATCCTGGTGTCGGTGCTGCTGGTCAACAACGAGATCGGCGTCATCCAGGACATCGCCGCCATCGGCAGGATGTGCCGCGAGCGCGGCATCATTTTCCACGTCGACGCGGCCCAGGCCACCGGCAAGGTGGACATCGACCTGGCCACACTGCCGGTCGACCTGATGAGCCTGGCCTCGCACAAGACCTACGGCCCCAAGGGCATCGGCGCGCTGTACGTGCGGCGCAAGCCGCGCGTGCGCATCGAGGCCCAGATGCACGGCGGCGGCCACGAGCGCGGCATGCGCTCGGGCACGCTGCCCACGCACCAGATCGTCGGCATGGGCGAGGCCTTTGCCATCGCACAAGCCGAGATGGGCGCCGAGCGCGAGCGCATCCGCATGCTGCAGCAGCGGCTGCTGCGCGGCCTGTCGGACATCGAGCAGACCTTCGTCAACGGCGACCTGGAACGCCGGGTGCCGCACAACCTGAACATCTCCTTCAACTTCGTCGAGGGCGAGTCGTTGATCATGGGCGTGAAGGGCATTGCCGTGTCCTCGGGCTCGGCCTGCACCTCGGCCAGCCTGGAACCCAGCTACGTGCTGCGAGCGCTGGGCCGTTCGGACGAACTGGCCCACTCGTCGCTGCGCATGACCATCGGCCGCTTCACCACCGAGGCCGAGATCGACTACGCCGTGAAGACACTGCAGGAGCAGGTGGCCAAGCTGCGCGACCTGTCCCCGCTGTGGGAGATGTACAAGGACGGCATCGACATCAGCACCATCCAGTGGGCTGCCCACTGATTCGCCTTCGAGGAGAAAAGACATGGCATACAGCGAAAAGGTCGTCGAGCACTACGAAAATCCGCGCAACGTCGGCTCCTTCGACAAGGGCGACGAAAGTGTCGGCACCGGCATGGTCGGCGCGCCGGCCTGCGGCGACGTGATGAAGCTGCAGATCCGCGTCAACCCGGCCACCGGGCTGATCGAGGACGCGCGCTTCAAGACCTACGGCTGCGGCTCGGCCATCGCGTCGTCCTCGCTGGTCACCGAATGGGTCAAGGGCAAGACGCTCGACCAGGCGATGGACATCAAGAACACGCAGATCGCGCAGGAGCTGGCGCTGCCGCCGGTGAAGATCCACTGCTCGATCCTGGCCGAGGACGCGATCAAGGCGGCGGTGCAGGACTACAAGGCCAAACACGGCCAGGGCGAGACCGAACAGGCGCACTGACATGCCGGTGACCCTGACCGAAGCCGCGGCCCGCCACGTGTCGCGCTACATCAGCAAGCGCGGCAAGGGCGTGGGCGTGCGCCTGGGCGTCAAGACCACCGGCTGCTCGGGCCTGGCCTACAAGCTGGAATACGCCGACGAGGTGGCGCCCGAGGACATGGTGTTCGAAGGCCATGGCGTCAAGGTGCTGGTCGATCCGAAGAGCTTTCCCTACCTGGACGGAACCGAGCTGGATTTCGTGCGCGAGGGCCTCAACGAGGGCTTCAAGTTCCACAACCCGCGCGAGAAGGACCGCTGCGGTTGCGGCGAGTCGTTCCGCGTCTGAGCCCCGCACCCCCCGTACCCCGGCTCGGCCGCAGCGCCGCGCCATGAACCCGAGCGCGATGCCGCGCCTCCGTGCCCCGGCCATGGCCCAGTCCCTGCACACCCGCGAAATGCTCGACATCCGCCGCGAAAGCCCGGACCAGCCACAAGTGCGCACGCTGCTGCGCGAACTGGACGACTACCTCGGTGGCCTGTACCAGCCGCAGCACAACCACATCCTCAGCGTCGACGAGTTGCTGGCGCCGCAGGTCGTCTTTCTGGTGGCGCGGCAGCAAGGCCGCCTGGTCGGCTGCGGCGCCGTGCGCCGTTTGCCCGGCGAGGCCGCGACGGGCGGTGAGGCCTACGGCGAGATCAAGCGCATGATGGTCGAACCGGCGGCGCGCGGCAGTGGCATCGGTGCCGCCTTGCTGGCGCGGCTGGAGCAGCAGCTGGCCGACGAAGGAGTGGGCCTGTCGCTGCTGGAAACCGGTGCTGCGCAGACCCAGGCGGTGGGCCTTTACGAGCGGGCCGGCTACCGGCGCCGCGCGGCCTTCGGCGGCTATCCGGACAACGGGCTGTCGCTGTTCTACGAGAAGCGCCTGGGCCGATGAACATCGACGACGACGATTTCACGCTGTTCGGTCTGGCCGAGCGCTTTGCGCTCGACGGCGCGCAGCTGGACCAGCGCTGGCGCGAACTGCAGACTTCAGTGCACCCGGACCGCTTTGCCGCGCAGGGCGCAGCGGCGCAGCGCATCGCCATGCAGTGGTCGGTGCGCGTGAACCAGGCCTACCAGCGCCTGAAGGACCCGCTGAAGCGTGCCGCCTATCTGTGCGAGCGGCGCGGCGCGCCGATCGATGCCGAACGCAACACGGCCATGCCGCGCGAATTCCTGATGCAGCAGATGGCCTGGCGCGAGGCGCTCGACGAGGCCGGCGACAGCGAGGCGGTGCGCTCGCTTGCCGACCAGGTGGAACAGCACGAGCGCGCGCTGCTCGGCCGGCTGCAGGAACTGATCGACGCACGCAACGATGTGGCCGCCGCGGCGGCGCAGGTGCGTGCGCTGATGTTCGTGGCGCGGTTTCGCCAGGACATCGAGCAACGTCTGGACACCCTGGAACAATGACTCCCGTTTCCCGCTGACATGGCGCTGCTGCAGATCTCCGAACCCGGCCAGGCGAGCGACCCGCACCAGCGTCGCATCGCGGTGGGCATCGACCTCGGCACCACCCATTCGCTGGTGGCCGCGGTGCGCCACGGCGTGGCCGAATGCCTGCCCGACGCGCAGGGCCGCGTGCTGCTGCCGTCGGTGGTGCGCTATATGGAAAGCCAGCGCCGTCAGGTCGGCTTCGACGCGCGCGCCCACCAGGCCGAGGATGCGGCCCACACCATTGCCTCGGCCAAGCGCTTCATGGGTCGCCGCCTGGCCGACCTGAAGGGCGCCGCGCATCTGCCCTACGACTTCGTCGATCAGCCTGGCATGGTGGCGGTGCGCACGCGCCAGGGCCCGAAGACCGCGGTCGAGGTGTCGGCCGAGATCCTGGCCACGCTGCGCCAGCGTGCCGAGGACAGTTTCGACGACGAACTCTTCGGCGCGGTGATCACCGTGCCGGCCTACTTCGACGATGCGCAGCGCCAGGCGACCAAGGACGCCGCGCAGCTGGCCGGGCTGGAGGTGCTGCGCCTGATCAACGAGCCCACCGCCGCGGCCGTGGCCTACGGCCTGGACCACGGCAGCGAAGGCCTGTATGCCGTGTACGACCTGGGCGGCGGCACCTTCGACGTGTCGCTGCTGCGTCTGACCAAGGGCGTGTTCGAGGTGGTGGCCACTGGCGGCGACGCTGCCTTGGGCGGCGACGACTTCGATCACCTGCTGGCCGCCTGGGCGCTGCAGCAGTCGGGCCGTCAAGCCGTCAGCCCGCAGGACAAGGGCGCGTTGCAGATGGCCGCGCGGCGCACGCGTGAAGCGCTCACCGACCATGCCCATGCCACGCTGCATTGCCCGCTCGATGGCGGCGACCTGCGCATCGACGTGTCGCGCGAGCAGCTCGAGACCCTGACGCGGCCGCTGCTCGAACGCACGCTGGCTGCGCTGCGCAAGGTGCTGCGCGATGCGCGCGTGCAGCGCAGCGACGTGCTCGGCGTGGTCATGGTCGGCGGCGCCACGCGCATGCCGGCGGTGCGCCGCGCGGTGGGCGAGTTCTTCGGTGAACAGGGCCACGCGCGCGTGCTCACCGATGTCAATCCCGACGAGGTGGTGGCCCTGGGCGCGGCCATCCAGGCCCATGCGCTGGCCGGCAATGCCAAGGACGGCCAGCTGCTGCTGCTCGACGTGATCCCGCTGTCGCTGGGCATCGAGACCATGGGCGGCCTGGTCGAGCGCATCGTCGAGCGCAACACCACCATCCCCGTGGCCAAGGCGCAGGAGTTCACCACCTACCAGGACGGCCAGACCGCCATGGCCATCCACGTGGTGCAGGGCGAGCGCGAGCTGGTGGCCGATTGCCGCTCGCTGGCGCGCTTCGAGTTGCGCGGCATTCCGCCGATGGCGGCCGGCGTGGCCCGCATCCGCGTCAGCTTCCAGGTCGATGCCGATGGCTTGCTCAGCGTCTCTGCCCTGGAGACCGGCAGCGGGGTGCAGGCCAGCGTGGTGGTCAAGCCCAGCTACGGCCTGGGCGACGACCAGGTGGCGCAGATGCTGCGCGACAGCTTCGCCCATGCCCAGGACGACATGCGGCTGCGCGCGCTGCGCGAGGCCAAGGTCGATGCCGACCGCCTGCTGCTGGCCACGCAGTCGGCGCTGGATGCCGACGGCGAGCTGTTGTCCGACGCCGACCGCCGCAGCATCGGCGCGCTGATGCAGCAGCTGCGCGAACTGTCGGCTGGCCAGGACCACGACGCCATCAACGCCGCGGTCGAGGCCCTGGCCAAGGGCACCGAGGAATTCGCCGCCGCGCGCATGAACCGCGGCATCCGCCAGGCGCTGGCCGGGCGCAGCATCGAAGACGTCTGAACCATGCCGCACATCCGCATCCTGCCGCACGCCGAGCTCTGTCCGCTGGGCGACGATATCGAGGCCGCAGCCGGGCACCTCGGTCTGCGAGGCGCTGCTCGAAAACGGCATCGCCATCGAGCATGCCTGCGAGATGAGCTGCGCCTGCACCACCTGCCACGTCATCGTGCGCGAGGGCTTCGACTCGCTCGGCGAGATGGATGAATCCGAAGAAGACCTGCTCGACCGCGCCTGGGGCCTGACGCCGACCTCGCGGCTGTCCTGCCAGGCGATCCTGTCGCAGCAGGACGTGACCATCGAGCTGCCCAAGTACACCATCAACCACGCGCGCGAGAACCACTGAGCCGCCGATGAAGGTGCTGGGCATCGAAAGCTCCTGCGACGAAACCGGCGTGGCGCTGGTCGATGCGGCCGGTGCCGGCGTGCCGCAGCTGCTGGCGCAGGCGCTGCACAGCCAGGTCGACATGCACCAGGCCTACGGCGGCGTGGTGCCCGAACTGGCCTCGCGTGACCACATTCGCCGCGTGCTGCCGCTGACGCGGCAGGTGCTGGCCGACGCCGGCTGCAGCCTGCGGGACATCGACCTGGTGGCCTACACCCGCGGGCCCGGCCTGGCCGGCGCGCTGCTGGTCGGTGCCGGCGTGGCCGTGGCGCTGGCCGAGGCGCTGGGCCGGCCGACGCTGGGCGTGCACCACCTGGAAGGGCACCTGCTGTCGCCGTTCCTGTCGGCCGACCCGCCGCAGTTCCCCTTCATTGCGCTGCTGGTGTCCGGCGGCCACACGCAGCTGATGCGCGTCGATGCCGTGGGGCGTTACGCGCTGCTCGGCGAGACCATCGACGATGCCGCCGGCGAGGCCTTCGACAAGAGCGCCAAGCTGCTGGGGCTGGGCTATCCGGGCGGCCCGGCGCTGTCGGCGCTGGCCAGACAAGGGCGACGCCGACGCCTTTGCGCTGCCGCGGCCGCTGCTGCACAAGCCGAACCTGGACTTCTCCTTTGCCGGGCTGAAGACCGCGGTGGCAGTGCGCCTGGCCCAGCTGGGCGCCGCGCCCAGCGATGCAGCAACGTGCCGACATGGCGGCCAGCGTGCAGGCCGCCATCGTCGACGTGCTGTGTGCGAAGT
The DNA here is from genome assembly GCA_963758955.1 of uncultured Pseudomonadota bacterium. Classification (GTDB taxonomy): domain Bacteria; phylum Pseudomonadota; class Gammaproteobacteria; order Burkholderiales; family Burkholderiaceae_C; genus Rubrivivax. The sequence goes on along the minus strand of CAVWXO010000021.1, from coordinate 165,571 downwards.
CGCTGCGCGCCCTGCAGGCCAGCGGCCTGTCGCGGCTGGTGGTGGCCGGCGGCGTCGGCGCCAATGCCAGCCTGCGCCAGCGGCTGGACGAGGACTGCCGCCGCATCGGCGCACGCGTGCACTATCCGGAGCCGGCGCTGTGCACCGACAACGGCGCGATGATCGCGCTGGCCGCCGCGATGCGCTGGCAGCGCGGCCTGGGCGAAGGCGAACGTTCGGGCGCCTTCGACGTGCGGCCGCGCTGGGACCTGGCGCAGATCAGTTGACGGTGATGCGCGCCGCGGCCGGGGTGCCGCGCTTGGTGAGCGTCAACGTGAGCACGCCGTTCTCCAGCTTGGCGCTGGATTCGGCCTGGTCGATGTCGGCCGCCACGCTGAAGCTGCGCGCAAAGCTGGCCAGCGAGCGCTCGCGGTAGACGACGCGATCGCCTTCCTTCTTCTCTTCTTCCTTGCGGGTCTGCGCCTCGACGCTGACGCGCCGGCCATCGATCGCGACCTTCACGTCTTCCTTGGCCGCGCCGGGCAGGTCCAGCTTGACGGTGTAGGCACGCTCGGATTCCGACACGTCCAGCGCCGGGCTGCGCAGCTTGTCGGCTTGCGCGGCCGGGGCGAAGAACTGATCGAAGCTGTCGTCGAAGAGACGGTCGAAGCTGCGCGCCAGTCCGGACGCGTTGCGGCTCAGGGGTACTAGAAACATGGTCACTCCTACAATGGTTGCCGGTGTCGGCGCAACAGCGCCGCCACCCATGCCGTGCAGATGGACGCGCAGCCTCGCATTTCAAGTCCGGGTCGTCTTGTGCTGCGTCAAGCCAACATTCGCGGCCGGCCCTCACACCAAGAACACACCATGCGCGAGACCATTGCCCGCCTGCCTGGATCGAAGATCCGCGAAGTGGCCAATGCCGCCATGGGCCGCGACGACGTGCTGGCCTTCTGGTTCGGCGAAAGCGACGAGGTCACGCCCGAGGCCGTGCGCGATGCCGCCGCGCGCTCGCTGCGCAGCGGCGAGACCTTCTATTCCCACAACCTGGGCCTGCCCGAGCTGCGCCAGGCCCTGGCCGCCTACTGCACGTCGCTGCACGGCCCGGTGGATGTGGAGCGCATTGCCGTCACGTCGTCGGGCGTCAACGCGCTGATGCTGGCCATGCAGCTGCTGGCCGGGGCCGGCGACGAGGTGGCCGCGGTGGTGCCGCTGTGGCCCAACCTGACGGCACAGGCCGAGATCATGGGAGCCCGGGTGCGCCGCATCGCGCTGCGCCCGCTGCAGGGTCGCTGGACGCTGGACCTGGACAGCCTGCGCACGGCGGTGACGCCGGCCACGCGCGTGCTGCTGGTCAACGCGCCGAACAACCCCACCGGCTGGACGCTGACGCGCGACGAGCAGCAGGCCATCCTGGCGCATTGCCGCCGCACCGGCACCTGGATCGTCGCCGACGAGGTCTACGAGCGCCTGCACTTCGGCGCGGGCCCGGCGGCGCCCAGCTTCCTGGACATCGCCGGCGACGACGACCGGCTGGTGGTGGCGCACAGCTTTTCCAAGAGCTTCCTGATGACCGGCTGGCGCCTGGGTTGGCTGGTGCTGCCGCGCGGCCACCTCGACGCCATCGGCAAGCTGATCGAGTTCAACACCTCCTGCGCACCGGTATTCGTGCAGCGCGGCGGCCTGGCGGCACTGCAGATGGCGGCGGATTTCGTGCCGGCGCTGGTCGCGCGCCTGCGCGGTTGCCGAGACCGACTCATCCCCCAGCTGGCGGCGCTGCCCGGCGTGGAGGTGGCCAGCCCGCCCGGCGGCATGTACGCCTTCTTCCGCGTGCAGGGGCAGGACGACTCGCTGGCCTTTGCCAAGCGTCTGGTCGAGCGCCACGGCCTGGGCCTGGCCCCGGGCGTGGCCTTCGGGGCGGAAGGCGAGGGCTGGCTGCGCTGGTGCTTTGCGTCACGCGACCCGCTGCGGCTGGACGCCGGCGTGCAGCGCCTGGCCCGCGCCCTTGGCCTATAATCCGCGGACTTTCCCGCAAGGGAGAGACCACAGCACGGTACGGGTCGGTTTCACCTGTATTCGCAAGTCGCACCGGAAACCGTCGCAGCGCCGCACGAACTCTCAGTCGTGGCCTGGACAGGCGGTTTCCCAACCCAAGGAAATCTCATGACCATGGCCAGCGCGCAAGTCGCAGAAATCATCAAGTCCAACGCGCGCAGCGCTGCGGACACCGGTTCGCCTGAAGTGCAGGTGGCGTTGCTCACCGCACGCATCAACGAACTCACGCCGCACTTCAAGCTGCACGTGCACGACCACCACGGCCGCCGCGGCCTGCTGAAGATGGTCAACCAGCGCAAGCGCCTGCTGTCCTACCTGAAGGACAAGGCGCCGACCGCTACACCGCGCTGATCGCCAAGCTCGGCCTGCGCAAGTAAGGCCGCGATGAAGGACGACGGCCCGCGCGCACGTTGCGCTGCGGGCCGTGTCGGAGCAGGGCACTTGAAGGGCATCCGCTTGTCATTCCATCGACGCCACGGCGTGGGTCTCGCTGGAATGGCATGCCGCCAAGAGAAGGCCGCTCCTGGTCAAGGGCACCACCGCAAGTGTGCCGAACCCTTATAGGAGTACCGCTATGAGCATCTTCAACAAGGTCACCAAGACCTTCCAGTGGGGCCCGCATACCGTCACGCTGGAAACCGGCGAAGTCGCACGCCAGTCCAGCGGCGCCGTCATCGTCAACATCGACGACACCGTGGTGCTGGCCACCGTGGTGGCGTCCAAGACCGCCAAGCCGGGCCAGGACTTCTTCCCGCTGACGGTGGACTACACCGAGAAGACCTACGCCGCCGGCAAGATCCCCGGCAGCTTCTTCAAGCGCGAAGGCCGCCCCAGCGAACTCGAGATCCTGACCTGCCGCCTGATCGACCGGCCGATCCGCCCGCTGTTCCCCGAAGGCTTCTACAACGAAGTGCAGGTGATCGTGCACGTGCTCAGCCTGAACCCCGAGGTGCAGGCCGACATCGCCGCGATGATCGGCACCAGCGCCGCGCTGGCGATCAGCGGCATCCCCTTCGATGGCCCGATCGGCGCCGCGCGCGTGGGCTATGTCAACGGCGAGTACGTGCTCAACCCGGGCAAGACCCAGCTGCTCGACTCCAAGCTCGACCTGGTGGTCGCCGGCACCGAAGCCGCCGTGCTGATGGTCGAGTCCGAAGCCGACATGCTGTCCGAGGAGATCATGCTCGGCGCGGTGGTCTTCGGCCACGAGCAGGGCAATGTCGCCATCGCCGCCATCAACGAACTGGTGCGCGACGCCGGCAAGCCCGAATGGGACTGGAAGGCCCCGGCCAAGGACGAGGCCTTCATCGCCAAGCTCAACGCGCTGGCCGAAGAGCCGCTGCGCGCCGCCTACCAGATCCGCAGCAAGCAGGCGCGCACGCAGGCCTGCCGCGAGGCCTATGCCAACGTGCTGGCCGCGCTGAAGGCCGAAGGCGCCGAGTTCGACGCCGTCAAGGTCGAATCGCAGCTGTTCGACATCGAAGCGCGCATCGTGCGCAGCCAGATCCTGGCCGGCGAGCCGCGCATCGACGGCCGCGACACGCGCACCGTGCGCGCGATCGAGATCCGCAACGGCGTGCTGCCGCGCACCCACGGCTCGGCGCTGTTCACGCGCGGCGAGACGCAGGCGCTGGTGGTGGCCACGCTGGGCACCGAACGCGACGCGCAGCGCATCGACGCGCTGGCGGGTGAGTTCACCGACAGCTTCATGCTGCACTACAACATGCCGCCCTTCGCCACCGGCGAGGCCGGCCGCTTCGGCAGCCCGAAGCGCCGCGAGATCGGCCACGGCCGCCTGGCCAAGCGCGCGCTGCTGGCCGCGCTGCCGAAGAAGGAAGACTTCCCCTACACGATGCGCGTGGTCAGCGAGATCACCGAATCCAACGGCTCGTCGTCGATGGCCTCGGTGTGCGGCGGCTGCCTGGCGCTGATGGACGCCGGCGTGCCGATGAAGGCGCACGTGGCCGGCATCGCCATGGGCCTGATCAAGGACGGCAACCGCTTCGCCGTGCTGACCGACATCCTCGGTGACGAGGACCACCTCGGCGACATGGACTTCAAGGTGGCCGGCACCACCAGCGGCATCACCGCGCTGCAGATGGACATCAAGATCCAGGGCATCACCAAGGAGATCATGCAGGTCGCGCTGGCGCAGGCCAAGGAAGCGCGTCTGCACATCCTGGGCAAGATGCAGGAAGCCATGGGCGAGGCCAAGGCCGAGGTGTCGCAGTTCGCGCCGCGCCTGTACACGATGAAGATCAACCCGGAGAAGATCCGCGACGTCATCGGCAAGGGCGGCGCCGTCATCCGCGCGCTGACCGAAGAGACCGGCTGCGTCATCGACATCGGCGAGGACGGCACCATCACCATCGCCTCGACCGACAGCGACAAGGCGGAGTTCGCCAAGAAGCGCATCACCGAGATCACTGCCGAGGTCGAAGTGGGCAAGGTCTACGAAGGCCCGGTCACCAAGATCCTGGACTTCGGCGCGCTGATCAACCTGCTGCCCGGCAAGGACGGCCTGCTGCACATCAGCCAGATCGCGCACCAGCGCGTGGAGAAGGTCACCGACTTCCTCGAAGAAGGCCAGGTGGTCAAGGTCAAGGTGCTGGAGACCGACGAGAAGGGCCGCGTCAAGCTGTCGATGAAGGCGCTGCTCGAGCGTCCCGAAGGCATGGAAGAAGAGCGCGAGCGTCCGCCGCGCCGCGAGTATGGCGACCGGCCGCGCCGCGACCGTGACGACCGTGGTGATCGTGGTGATCGTCCGCGTCGCGAGCCCGCTGCCGAAGCGCCCGCGCCGGCCACCGTCGAAGCCGACGAACCGCCGCGTGACTGAAGGCCCTGCCCGGGGCTTCGGCCCTGGGCTCCTTTCTAGGAGCGAGCATGCAAGCCATTGAGATCAAGCAGCCCGGCGGCCCCGAGGTGCTGGTGCCCACGCAGCGGCCCGACCCGGTGCCGAAGGCTGGCGAGCTGCTCATCGCGGTCGCCGCCTCCGGCATCAACCGCCCCGATGTGCTGCAGCGCAAGGGCCTGTACCCGATGCCGCCGGGGGTGTCCGACCTGCCGGGCCTGGAAGTGGCCGGCACGGTCGCCGCCGGCTCGGCCGCGGACCTGGCCACAGCCGGGCTGAAGATCGGCGACCGTGTCTGTGCGCTGGTTGCCGGCGGCGGTTATGCGCAGCTTTGTGTCGCGCCGGCCGGGCAATGCCTGCCGGTGCCCGAGGGCTTGAGCGACATCGAGGCCGCGGCGCTGCCCGAGACCTTCTTCACCGTCTGGCAGAACCTGTTCCAGAACGCGCGGCTGGCACGTGGCGAGACCCTGCTGGTGCAGGGCGGGTCGAGTGGCATCGGCGTGACCGCCATCCACCTGGCCAAGGCCTTCGGCGTGACGGTGATCGTCACCGCAGGCAGTGACGAGAAATGCACCGCTTGCGTGGCCCAGGGGGCCGACCACGCCATCAACTACAAGACGCAGGACTTCGTCGCCGAGGTCAAGCGCATCACGGGCGGGCGCGGTGTCGACGTGGTGCTCGACATGGTTGGCGGCGACTACGTGGCGCGTGAGGTCGAGTGCATGGCCGAGGACGGCCGTATCGCCCTCATCGCGGTGCAGGGCGGCACCAAGGCCGCACTGGACGTGGGCGCGCTGCTGCGCAAGCGCCTGGCGATCATTGGCAGCACGCTGCGGCCACGTTCCATCGCCTACAAGACGGTGATCGCGAGCGAACTTCACGAGCAGGTCTGGCCGCTGATCGAAGCCGGCAAGGTCAAGCCGGTGATCCACACCGTGTTCCCGGCCGCCCAGGCGGCACAGGCCCATGCGCTGATGGAGTCGAGCGTGCACGTGGGCAAGATCGTTCTCGACTGGAGTCGGTCATGAGCGCGCGTCGGAAGCTGGTCGTCGGCAACTGGAAGATGCATGGCAGCCACCCGGCCAATGCGGAGCTGTTGGCAGGCATCGTCGCGGCCCGGCCCTTCGGGGCTGACGTGGCGGTGTGCGTGCCTTTTCCCTATCTGTCCGAGACCGCGGTGACGCTGGCCGGCAGCGACCTCCGTTGGGGCGCACAGGACTGCTCGGCGCACAAGCACGGCGCCTACACTGGCGAGGTCTCGGCCGCGATGCTGGCCGAGTTCGGCTGCCGTTACGTCATCGTCGGCCACTCCGAGCGCCGTGCGATGCATGCCGAGTCCGACCAGTTGGTGGCCGACAAGGCGCTGGCTGCACTGGGCAGCGGCGTGACACCGATCGTCTGTGTCGGCGAGACGCTGGCACAACGCGAAGCGGGCGAGACCGCCGCCGTGGTCAAGCGCCAGTTGTCGGTGGTGATCCACACACTGGCGCACTGCGCCTCCGAGATGGTGGTGGCCTACGAGCCGGTGTGGGCCATCGGCACCGGCCTGAGCGCCACGCCGCAACAGGCGCAGGAGGTGCATCAGCTGCTGCGCGCGCAGTTGCAGGCGGCGACGCCGCGGGCCGTGCAGATGAAGATCCTCTACGGTGGCAGCGTCAAGCCGGACAACGCCGCGCCGCTGTTCGCTCAACCCGACATCGACGGCGCACTGGTTGGCGGCGCCGCGCTCAAGGCGGCCGATTTCGTCGCCATCTGCCGCGCGGCACATTGACCACGACGCAGCCGACCCCATTTGAGAAAGCCAAGGACAACATGCAGATCTGGACCACCGTCATTCAAGCCCTGCAACTGATCACCGCGCTGACGATGATCGGCCTCGTGCTGATCCAGCATGGCAAGGGCGCCGACATGGGCGCGTCCTTCGGCAGTGGTGCGTCGGGCAGCCTGTTCGGTGCCAGCGGCAGTGCCAACTTCCTGTCGCGCTCCACCGCGGCCTGTGCGGCGGTGTTCTTCGCCTGCACCCTGGCGCTGGCCTTCAGTACCAATGAAGGCCGCGCCAGCGCCCCGCTCGGCAGCGGCGGCAGCGTGCTCGACCGCGCCGCGCCTGCGGCCAGTGCTCCTGCACCTGCGGCGGTCATCCCGGGTGTGGCGCCGGCAGCCTCGGCGCCGGTGGGTGTGCCGGCAGCCATTCCGGTCCCGGCCGCTGCCACGGCCAGCGCACCGAAGTAGGCCTTGCGTCGGCTCGCGTGGGTGCTGGCCCACGCGCAGGCCGATCGAAGGTTTCGCGTCAGGAATGGCCCGCAATTGCAGCTAGAATTCTTCGGCTGAAAGGGTGTCATTTCCTCACGTCACCCCAGTGATTTTCGAGACTTGCGCCGACGTGGTGAAATTGGTAGACACGCTATCTTGAGGGGGTAGTGGCGAAAGCTGTGCGAGTTCGAGTCTCGCCGTCGGCACCATCTAAGTCCCTCAGCGGACGAACAACATGGATCTGCAACCGTACCTGCCCGTCATCCTGTTCATACTGGTGGGCGTGGCAGTCGGCGTCGCGCCGCAGGTCCTGGGCTACGCGTTCGGACCGAACCGGCCCGACGCGGCCAAGAACTCCCCCTACGAGTGCGGCTTCGAGGCCTTCGAGGACGCGCGCATGAAGTTCGATGTGCGCTACTACCTGGTGGCCATTCTCTTCATCCTGTTCGACCTGGAAATTGCCTTTCTCTTCCCCTGGGCCGTGGCCCTGCGTGAAATCGGGCCGTCAGGTTTCTGGGCGATGATGCTGTTCCTCGCCATCCTCGTCGTCGGCTTCGTCTACGAATGGAAGAAGGGCGCTCTCGACTGGGAGTGAACAACACACCATGGGCATCGAAGGCGTACTCAAGGAAGGCTTCGTCACCACCTCGGTGGACAAGCTGATCAACTGGTCGAAGACCGGCTCGTTGTGGCCGATGACCTTCGGCCTGGCCTGCTGTGCCGTGGAGATGATGCACGCCGGCGCCGCGCGCTACGACATCGACCGCTTCGGCATGCTGTTCCGCCCGAGCCCCAGGCAGAGCGACCTGATGATCGTCGCCGGCACGCTGTGCAACAAGATGGCGCCTGCATTGCGCAAGGTCTACGACCAGATGGCCGAGCCGCGCTGGGTGCTGAGCATGGGCTCCTGCGCCAACGGCGGCGGCTACTACCACTACAGCTATTCGGTGGTGCGCGGCTGCGACCGCATCGTGCCGGTCGACGTGTACGTGCCGGGCTGTCCGCCGACCGCGGAGGCGCTGCTCTACGGCATCCTGCAGCTGCAGAACAAGATCCGGCGTGAGAACACCATCGCGCGCTGACGCATCCGCTGCAGCGCCCCATTCGCCGATCCTTCCCCTGCGATGACCCAGAAGCTCGATATCCTGCAAGGCGCCCTCGAGTCCGAAATCGGCGATGCAGTCCGCTCGCTGCGGCGCGAACGCGGCGAACTGACCTTGACGGTGACGGCCGAGAGCTACCTGCAGGTGGCGAGCCGCTTGCACGAAAGCCCGACCCTCAAGTTCGAGCAGTTGGTGGATCTGTGCGGTGTGGACTACTCCGACTACAAGAACATGCCTTGGGACGGTGCGCGCTACGGCGTGGTCAGCCACCTGCTTTCACTGAGCCACAACTGGCGCGTACGGCTGAAGGTCTTCGCGCCCGACGACGACATGCCCGTGGTGCCCTCGTTATGCGAGGTCTGGGCCTCGGCCAACTGGTTCGAGCGCGAGGCCTTCGACATGTTCGGCATCATCTTCGATGGCCACCTCGACCTGCGCCGCATCCTTACCGACTACGGTTTCATCGGCCACCCGATGCGCAAGGACTTCCCCGTCAGTGGACATGTCGAGATGCGCTATGACGCGCAGGCGCAGCGTGTGATCTACCAGCCGGTGACGATCGAGCCGCGCGAGATCACGCCGCGTGTCGTCCGTGAAGACAACTACGGCGGATTGCAATGACGACCCCCCCGAAGCGGCTTCGCCGCTCCCCCCAGGGGGCAACGCCAGCAGCCCGGCAAAGCCGGTTCTGCGGCGTTTGCTCGATCGGCGAGAGCGGGTTCTGAGATGGCGGAGATCAAGAACTACACGCTGAACTTCGGGCCGCAGCACCCGGCTGCGCACGGCGTGCTGCGCCTGGTGCTCGAGCTCGACGGCGAGGTCATCCAGCGCGCCGACCCGCACATCGGCTTGCTGCACCGGGCCACCGAGAAGCTGGCCGAGAGCAAGACCTTTATCCAGTCGCTGCCGTACATGGACCGTCTCGACTACGTGTCGATGATGTGCAACGAACATGCCTACTGCCTGGCCATCGAGAAGCTGCTCGGCATCGAGGTGCCCGAACGCGCACAGTACATCCGGGTGATGTTCTCGGAGCTGACGCGCTTGCTCAACCACCTGATGTGGCTGGGTACCCATGCGCTGGACTGCGGCGCGATGAACATGTTCATCTACTGCTTCCGCGAGCGCGAAGACATCTTCGACATGTATGAGGCGGTGTCCGGCGCACGCATGCACGCGGCCTATTTCCGGCCCGGCGGCGTATACCGCGATCTGCCCGACACGATGCGCCAGTACGAGACCAGCCGTGTGCGCAGCCGCAAGGTCATCGACCAGCTCAACGAGAACCGCAGCGCAACGTTGCTCGACTTCATCGATGATTTTTCGCGCCGATTCCCTGCCAACGTCGACGAGTACGAGACGCTGCTCACCGACAACCGCATCTGGAAGCAGCGCACCGTGGGCATCGGCGTGGTGACGCCGGAGCGGGCTCTGAACCTCGGCTTCACCGGTCCGATGCTGCGCGGCTCGGGCATCGAGTGGGACCTGCGCAAGAAGCAGCCCTACGACGTCTACGACCGCATGGATTTCGACATCGCCGTCGGCACCCACGGCGACACCTACGACCGCTATCTGGTGCGCATCGAGGAGATGCGGCAGAGCAACCGCATCATCAAGCAGTGCGTGGACTGGTTGCGCGCCAACCCGGGCCCGGTGATCGTCGACAACCACAAGGTGGCGCCGCCGCCGCGCGTGGACATGAAGGCGCACATGGAGGAGTTGATCCACCACTTCAAGCTCTTCACCGAAGGCTTCCACGTCCCCGAGGGCGAGGCGTACGCGGCCGTGGAGCACCCGAAGGGCGAGTTCGGCATCTATCTCGTCAGCGATGGTGCGAACAAGCCCTACCGGCTGAAGATCCGCGCGCCCGGCTTCGCGCACTTGGCGGCCATGGACGAGATGGCCCGCGGCCACATGATTTCCGACGCCGTCGCCATCATCGGCACGATGGACATCGTTTTCGGCGAGATTGACCGATGAACTTCTCCGAGAGCACGCTGGCGCGGTTTGCGCGCGAAGTGGCCAAGTACCCGGCCGACCAGAAGCAGTCGGCCGTGATGGCCTGCCTCGCAATCGTGCAGCACGAACAGGGGCACGTATCGGCCGAGGCCGAGAACGCGGTGGCCGCGTACCTGGGCATGGCGCCGATCGCCGTGCACGAGGTCACCACCTTCTACAACATGTACAACCAGCAGCCGGTGGGCAAGTTCAAGCTCAACGTCTGCACCAACCTGCCTTGCCAGTTGCGTGACGGGCAGACGGCGCTGGACCACGTCTGCCAGCGGCTCGGCGTCGAGCCCTACGGCAGCACCTCCGACGGCGTGTTCACGGTGCAGCCGAGCGAGTGCCTGGGCGCCTGCGCCGATGCACCCGTGCTGCTGGTCAACGACCGGCAGATGCTCAGTTTCATGGACAAGGAGCGTCTTGACGAACTTCTGGCCACGCTCAAGTCGCACGCCACCAAGGAAGGCCACTGACCATGCTGGACCTTTCCAAGTTCCAGGCCACCGGCCGCGAGACCTGCTTCCACGGCCGCCACATCGACGCGCAGATCTACGACGGGCTGGACGGCGGAAACTGGCGCCTGCGCGACTACGAGGCGCGCGGCGGCTACCAGGCGCTGCGCAAGATCCTCGGCCAGGACGGCGGCCCCGGCATGACGCCCGACCAGGTGGTGGCCGAGGTCAAGGCCTCGGGTCTGCGTGGCCGCGGCGGCGCGGGCTTCCCCACGGGCCTCAAGTGGAGCTTCATGCCGAAGAACTACGCCGGCCCGAAGTACCTGGTGTGCAACTCCGACGAAGGCGAGCCCGGCACCTGCAAGGACCGCGACATCCTCGCCTACAACCCGCACATCGTCATCGAAGGCATGGCCATTGCCGCCTACGCGATGGGTGTGGGCACGGCCTACAACTACATCCACGGCGAGATCTTCGAGGTTTACCAGCGCTTCGAGGAGGCGCTGGACGAAGCGCGGGCTGCCGGCTACCTGGGCGACCACATTCTGGGTAGCGGTTTCAGCTTCCAGTTGCATGCCTTCCATGGCTTCGGCGCCTACATCTGCGGTGAGGAGACTGCGCTGCTCGAATCGCTGGAAGGCAAGAAGGGCCAGCCGCGCTTCAAGCCGCCGTTCCCTGCAAGCTTCGGTGTGTACGGCAGGCCGACGACGATCAACAACACCGAGACCTTCGCCGCGGTGCCATGGATCATCCGCAATGGCGGCCCCGCCTACCTCGCCGTGGGCAGGCCCAACAACGGCGGCACCAAGATCTTCTCGGTGGTCGGCGACGTGCAGCGCCCCGGCAACTATGAAGTGCCGCTGTGCACGCCCTTCCCGAAGCTGCTCGAACTCGCCGGCGGCGTGCGGCCGGGGCGCACACTCAAGGCGGTGATTCCCGGTGGCTCGTCGGCGCCGGTGCTGCCGGCGGACATCATGCTCGACTGCACGATGGACTACGACGCCATCGCCAAGGCCGGCTCGATGCTCGGCTCGGGGGCCGTCATCGTCATGGACGACACGCGCTGCATGGTCAAGAGCCTGCTGCGTCTGAGCTACTTCTACCAGCACGAAAGCTGCGGCCAGTGCACGCCCTGCCGCGAAGGCACGGGCTGGCTGTGGCGCATGGTCGACCGCATCGAACACGGCAAGGGCCGCATGGAGGACATCGAGCTGCTCGGCTCGGTGGCCGACAACATCATGGGCCGCACCATCTGTGCGCTGGGCGATGCCGCGGCGATGCCGGTGCGCGGCATGATCAAACACTTCCGCGACGAGTTCGTGTACCACGTCGAGCACAAACGCTGCGTGGTCGGCACGGCGGTGACCTCCTCATGATCGAAATCCAGCTCGACGGCAGGCCGGTCAGCGTCGCGCCCGGCAGCATGGTGATGCATGCGGCCGACGCCGCCGGCGTCTATGTGCCGCATTTCTGCTACCACAAGAAGCTCAGCATCGCGGCCAATTGCCGCATGTGCCTGGTCGACATCGAGAAGGCGCCGAAGCCGATGCCGGCCTGCGCCACGCCGGTGGCGCAGGGCATGGTGGTGCACACCAAGAGCGAGAAGGCCCTCGCCGCGCAGAAGTCGGTGATGGAGTTCCTGCTGATCAACCACCCGCTGGATTGCCCGATCTGCGACCAGGGCGGCGAATGCCAGCTGCAGGATCTGGCGGTGGGCTACGGCAAGTCGGCCTCGCGCTACACGGAAGAGAAGCGCGTCGTCTTCCACAAGGACGTGGGCCCTCTCATCTCCATGGAGGAGATGAGCCGCTGCATCCACTGCACGCGCTGCGTGCGTTTCGGCCAGGAGATCGCCGGCGTGATGGAGCTGGGCATGATCCACCGCGGCGAGCATTCCGAGATCACCACCGTGGCCGGCCGCACCGTCGATTCCGAGCTGTCCGGCAACATGATCGACATCTGCCCGGTCGGTGCGCTGACCAGCAAGCCCTTCCGCTACAGCGCACGCACCTGGGAGCTGGCGCGTCGCCGCAGCATCAGCCCGCACGACTCCACCGGCGCGAACCTGATCGTCCAAGCCAAGGGCAGCCGTGTCATGCGCGTGGTGCCGCTGGAGAACGAAGAGGTCAACGAATGCTGGATCGCTGACCGCGACCGCTTTTCGTACGAGGCGCTGAACAGCTCCTCGCGCTTGACCGCGCCGATGATCAAGCAGGCCGGTCAATGGCAGACAGTGGACTGGAACACCGCGCTGGGCTATGTGGCCGACGGGCTGAAGCGCATCCAGGCCGAGTTCGGCACCGAAGCCGTCGGCGCACTGGCCACACCGCACAGCACGGTCGAGGAACTGCATCTGCTGGCCAAGCTGGTGCGGGCCTTCGGCAGCGAGAACATCGACTTCCGCACCCGGCACGCCGACTTCGGCAACACCGCGCCGTCGGGCTCGGCGCGCTGGCTGGGAACCTCGATCGCCTCGCTGTCTGCGCTGCAGTCGGCCTTCGTGATCGGCTCCTTCCTGCGCAAGGACCATCCGCTGTTCGCACAGCGGCTGCGCCAGGCGGCGCGCAAGGGCGCGTTGATTCACCGCCTGCATGCGCTGGACGAGGATTGGGCGATGCCGCTGGGCACGACCCTCAACGCCGCGCCGTCCGGCTGGCTGCAGGCGCTGGCTGACGTGGCCGCTGCGGTCGCCGCGCAGAAGGGCATGGCCGCGCCGCTGCCGGGCACGGCCCATCAAGCGGCCGCAGCCATTGCCGCGTCGTTGCTCGGCGCCGAACGCAAGGCGCTGCTGCTGGGCAATGCCGCCGCGCAGCATCCGCGCGCGTCGCAGCTGCTGGCGCTGGCACAGTGGATCGCCGAGCACACAGGCGCCAGCGTCGGATACCTGAGCGAGGCGGCCAACAGCGTGGGCGCGCAGCTGGTGGGCGTGCTGCCCGGCGCCGGCGGCCTGAATGCCGGCCAGATGCTTTCGCAAGGCATGAAGGCGCTGCTGCTGCTGAACGTCGAGCCCGAGCTCGATGCCGCCGACGCGCCGGCCGCGCGTGCGGCGCTGCAGCGCAGCGGGCTGGTCGTCGCGCTGACGTCTTTCAAGGACGCGATGGTTGAAAACGCCGACGTGCTGCTGCCGATCGCGCCCTTCACTGAAACCGCCGGCAGCTTCGTCAACGCCGAGGGCCGGCTGCAGACCTTTACCGGGGTGGTGCCGCCGCTGGGCGACAGCCGTCCGGCCTGGAAGGTGCTGCGCGTGCTGGGCAACCTGCTCGGACTGTCGGGCTTCCAGCAGGACAACGCCGAACAGGTGCGCACCGAGGCGATCGGTGATCCTTTCGGCCTGGCCGCACGGCTGGACAACCGCAGCGCGGCGTTGCCGCCGTCTGCCCGCACGGAACAGCCGGCACTGGAGCGCATTGCCGATGTGCCCATCTATGCAGCCGACGCGCTGGTTCGCCGCGCCGAATCGCTGCAACTGACTGCCGATGCGCGTGCGCCGCTGGCCAGCCTGCCGAGCGCGCTGTGGGCCGAGCTCGGCCTGAAGTCCGGCGATGCGGTGCGCATTGCGCAGGGTGAACACGTGCTGATCATTGCCGCGGTCGAAGACCCGAGATTGGCGAGTGGCGTGGTGCGCGTACCTGCCGGCCATGCCGACACGGCCGCGCTCGGCGCGATGTTCGGCACGCTCGTCGTGACCCGAGCCTGAGGAAGCGCAATGCTCGAAGCCGTCAACCAGTTCGGGGTGTCGCTGATGGGGCCGACGCTGTGGGCCGTCGTCTGGAGCCTGATCAAGATCGTCGCGCTGCTGGCGCCGCTGATGGGCGCGGTGGCCTACCTGACGCTGTGGGAGCGCAAGGGCATCGGCTTCACCCAGCTGCGCCCGGGCCCGAACCGCGTCGGCCCCTTCGGCCTGCTGACGCCGATCGCCGACGCGGTGAAGCTGATCTTCAAGGAGATCATCCGCCCCACCGCCGCCAACAAGCCGCTGTTCTTCCTGGGGCCGGTGATGACCATCATGCCGGCGCTGGCCGCCTGGGTGGTGATCCCCTTCGGCCCCGAGGTGGCGCTGGCCAACATCAACGCCGGGCTGCTGTTCCTGATGGCCATCACCTCGCTCGAGGTCTACGGCGTCATCATCGCCGGCTGGGCCAGCAACTCGAAGTACGCCTTCCTCGGCGCGCTGCGCGCGTCGGCGCAGATGGTGTCCTACGAGATTGCGATGGGCTTCGCGCTGGTGGTGGTGCTGATGGTCTCGGCCAGCCTGAACATGACCGACATCGTCATGGGCCAGGACAAGGGCCGCTTCGCCGACATGGGGCTGAACTTCCTGTCCTGGAACTGGCTGCCGCTGCTGCCGATCTTCGTCGTGTACTTCATCTCCGGTCTGGCCGAGACCAATCGGCACCCCTTCGACGTGGTCGAAGGCGAATCCGAGATCGTCGCTGGCCACATGATCGAGTACTCGGGCATGTCCTTCGCCATGTTCTTCCTGGCGGAGTACGCCAACATGATCCTGGTGTCGATGCTCGCGGTGCTGCTGTTCCTGGGCGGCTGGCTGCCGCCCGTCGACATCGCACCCTTCAACTGGCTGCCGGGCTGGGGCTGGCTGATCCTGAAGACCTTCGTCGTGGTGACGATGTTCCTCTGGGTGCGCGCCACCTTCCCGCGTTACCGCTACGACCAGATCATGCGTCTGGGCTGGAAGATCTTCATCCCCATCACCTTGATATGGCTGGTGGTGGTGGGGCTGTGGATCCAGTCGCCGCTGAACATCTGGCTCTGAAGGAAGCATGTCCATGTCAGCCGTCACGTCGATCAAGGAACTTATGTCCAGCTTCATGCTGGCCGAACTGTTCAAGGGCCTGCGCATCACCGGCAAGTACTTCCTGGCGCGCAAGATCACCGTGCAGTACCCGGAAGAGAAGACACCGCTGAGCCCGCGCTTCCGCGGCCTGCATGCGCTGCGCCGCTACGAGAACGGCGAGGAGCGCTGCATCGCCTGCAAGCTGTGCGAGGCGGTGTGCCCAGCGATGGCCATCACCATCGAATCCGAGGTGCGCGATGACGGTTCGCGGCGCACCACGCGCTACGACATCGACCTGACCAAGTGCATCTTCTGCGGTTTCTGCGAAGAAAGCTGCCCGGTCGATTCGATCGTCGAGACCCACATCCTCGAATACCACGGCGAGAAGCGCGGCGACCTGTACTTCACCAAGGACATGCTGCTGGCCGTGGGCGACCGCTACGAAAGAGAAATCGCTGCCGCAAAGGAGGCCGACGCCAAGTACCGCTAGTCCGCAGCGGGCCTTCGGGCGCCACCCAACACCATGTCGAGCGCGCTGTTCTACCTCTTCTCCTTCGTGCTGCTGTTCGCGGCCTTTCGCGTCATCACCGCGCGCAGCACCGTGCATGCGGCGCTGTTCCTGGTGCTGTCCTTCGCCACCGCGTCATGCATCTGGATGCTGCTGCGCGCCGAGTTCCTGGCGATCGCGCTGGTGCTGGTCTATGTGGGCGCGGTGATGGTGCTGTTCCTGTTCGTGGTGATGATGCTCGACGTCGATGCCGACGCGGTGCGCCAGGGCTTCTGGAAACACTTCCCGCTGGCCGGATTCATCGGCGCGTTGATCGCGCTGGAGATGGCGCTGGTGCTGATGGGCGGCTTCCGGCTTACCGAAGCGCCACCGCCCGACCCGCGCGCGCTCGAGCTGGGCAACAGCAAGATGCTGGGCATCGAGATCTACACCCACTACCTGTACCCGCTGCAGGTGGCGGCGGTGCTGCTGCTGGTGGCCATCATCGCGGCCATCGCGCTGACGCTGCGCCAGCGCAAGGACAGCCGCCGCATGGACCCGAGCCTGCAGGTCCGGGCGAAGAAGGCCGATCGGGTGCGCCTGGTGCCGATGCGCCCGACGCTCGAACTGCCTTCGGCGCCGAAGAGCGAGGGGAAAGAGGCATGAGCTTCGGTACCGTGACGCTGGGCCACTTCCTGTCGCTGGGCGGCATCCTGTTTGCGCTGTCGGTGGTGGGCATCTTCCTCAACCGGCGCAACCTGATCGTGCTGCTGATGGCCATCGAACTGATGCTGCTGGCGGTGAACCTGAACTTCATCGCCTTCTCGCACTTCCTCGGCGACATGGCCGGGCAGGTGTTCGTGTTCTTCATCCTCACCGTCGCCGCGGCCGAGTCGGCCATCGGCCTGGCGATCCTGGTGGTGCTGTTCCGCAACCGCGCCACGATCAACGTCGACGAGCTCGACGCACTGAAAGGCTAGGGCCTGTCGACATGAGCACAGTCCTGAATGCGCCGCTCCTGCTGATCATCGCGCTGGCCCCGTTGGCCGGCGCGCTGGTGGCCGGGCTGGCCGGCAAGGCCATCGGCCGCCGCGGCGCGCACTCGGTCACGATACTGGGCGTGCTGGTGTCCTTCCTGGGCTCCGCCGCGGTACTCAACGACGTTGCCAACCACGACGCGCGCTTCAACGCCACCGTCTACGAATGGATGGTCGTCGGCGGCCTGAAGATGGAGATCGGCTTCCTCATCGACGGCTTGTCCGCGATGATGATGTGCGTCGTCACCTTCGTCTCCCTGATGGTGCACATCTACACCATCGGCTACATGGCCGACGACGACACCTCGCCCGGCGGCTACCAGCGCTTCTTCAGCTACATCTCGCTGTTCACCTTCAGCATGCTCATGCTGGTGATGAGCAACAACTTCCTGCAGCTGTTCTTCGGCTGGGAGGCGGTGGGCCTGGTGTCGTACCTGCTGATCGGCTACTACTACCAGAAGCCGACGGCGATCTTCGCCAACATGAAGGCCTTCCTCGTCAACCGCGTCGGCGACTTCGGCTTCATCCTCGGCATCGGCCTGATCGTGGCCTACGCCGGCACGCTGAACTATGGCGAGACCTTCGCCCGGGCGCCCGAGCTGGCCAAGGTGGTGTTCCCGTACCCGACCTGGGGCGGAGACTGGATGCTGATCACCGTGATCTGCATCTGCCTGTTCATCGGCGCGATGGGCAAGAGCGCGCAGGTGCCGCTGCACGTGTGGCTGCCCGATTCGATGGAAGGCCCGACGCCGATCTCGGCGCTGATCCACGCGGCGACGATGGTCACGGCCGGCATCTTCATGGTGGCGCGCATGTCGCCGCTGTTCGAGCTGTCGGACACCGCGCTGAACCTGGTGCTGATCATCGGTGCGATCACCGCGCTGTTCATGGGCTTCCTGGGCGTGATCCAGAACGACATCAAGCGCGTGGTCGCCTACTCGACGCTCTCGCAGCTGGGCTACATGACGGTGGCGCTTGGCGCCTCGGCCTATTCGGTGGCGGTGTTCCACCTGATGACGCACGCCTTCTTCAAGGCGCTGCTGTTCCTCGGCGCAGGCTCGGTGATCCTGGGCATGCACCACGATCAGGACATCCGCAACATGGGCGGGTTGCGCAAGTACATGCCGATCACCTGGATCACCTCGCTGCTCGGTTCGATGGCGCTGATCGCAGTGCCGTTCTTCGCCGGCTTCTACAGCAAGGACAGCATCATCGAGGCGGTGCACTTCAGCAACCTGCCGGGCTCGGGCTTCGCCTACTTCGCGGTGGTGGCCAGCGTCTTCGTCACCGCGCTGTACAGCTTCCGCATGTACTTCCTGGTCTTCCACGGTCCCGAGCGCTTCCGCCACAAGCCCTTCCCGGGCGAGCACGACCACCCCGACGCGCATGGCCATGTGCATGTGCACGAGCCGCATGAGTCACCGGCGGTGGTGACGGTGCCGCTGGTGCTGCTGGCCATCGCCTCGGTGGGCATCGGCTACCTGATGATCCAGCCGATGCTCTACGGTGGTTTCTTCAAGGACTCCATCGTCGTGCTGTCGGCCCATCCGGCCATGGGCGAGATGGCGCGCGAATTCCGCGGCGCCTGGGGCATGGCGATGCATGCGGTGAGCACGCTGCCGTTCTGGCTGATGGTGGCCGGCGTGCTGGTGGCGTATGTGCTGTACATCCTGAAGCCCGGGGTGCCGGCGGCGATCCGCTCGCGCTTCGACTTCGTCTACCGCGTGCTCGACAACAAGTACTACTTCGACTGGTTCAACGAGAAGGTGCTGGCGCCGCTGGCACGCGGCATGGGCCAGGGCCTTTGGAAGGGCGGCGACCAGGCGCTGATCGACGGGCTGATCAACGGCTCGGCGCGCGCGGTCGGTGGTCTGGGCGCAGCCGTGCGCCTGCTGCAGACGGGCTTCATCTACTGGTATGCGCTGGTCATGGTGCTCGGCGTCTTCGCCTTGCTGAGCTGGCAGCTTTGGCCTTACCTGTCGGGCCTGGTCGGCCGCTGACGCCCAAAGCCGCCACGGAGAACAACAAAATGGGTCTTCTGAGTGTCGCCATCTGGCTGCCGATCATTGCCGGGGCCTTGTTGCTGGCGTTGGGCCGGGACGATCAGGCCGGCATCGTGCGCTGGACGGCGCTGCTGGCGGCCCTGGCGGCCTTCCTGGTCACCATCCCGCTGATCACCGGCTTCGACACCACCACGGCGGCCATGCAGTTCCAGGAGAACCTGCCCTGGATCTCGCGCTTCAACGTGCGCTACCACCTCGGCGTCGATGGCATCTCGGTGTGGTTCGTGCTGCTCACCGCGTTCATCACCGTGATCGTGGTCATCGCCGGCTGGGAGGTCATCACCCACCGCGTCAACCAGTACATGGGAGCCTTCCTGCTGCTGTCCGGGCTGATGGTGGGCGTGTTCAGCGCCGTCGACGGGCTGCTGTTCTATGTCTTCTTCGAGGCCACTCTGATCCCGATGTACATCATCATCGGCGTGTGGGGCGGGCCCAATCGCGTCTACGCGGCCTTCAAGTTCTTCCTCTACACACTTCTGGGTTCGCTGCTGATGCTGGTGGCGCTGGTCTACCTGTACATCCAGTCCGGCGGCAGCTTCGACATCCTGGCCTGGCACAAGCTGCCATTGCCGGCGCATGCGCAGGTGTTGCTGTTCTTCGCCTTCTTCGCTGCCTTCTCGGTCAAGGTGCCGATGTGGCCGGTGCACACCTGGCTGCCCGACGCCCACGTCGAGGCGCCCACCGGCGGCTCGGTGGTGCTGGCGGCCATCATGCTGAAGCTCGGCGCCTACGGCTTCCTGCGTTTCTCGATGCCGATCGCGCCCGACGCCAGCCGCGAATGGGCCGCCTTCATCATCGCTTTGAGCCTGATCGCGGTCATCTACATCGGCCTGGTCGCGCTGGTGCAGCAGGACATGAAGAAGCTGGTCGCCTATTCGTCGATCGCGCACATGGGCTTCGTCACGCTGGGCTTCTTCATCTTCAACGAGCTGGGTGTGTCCGGCGGCATCGTCCAGATGATCAGCCACGGTTTCGTCTCGGGCGCCATGTTCCTGTGCATCGGCGTTCTCTACGACCGCATGCATTCGCGCCAGATCGCCGACTACGGCGGCGTGGTCAACACCATGCCCAGGTTCACCGCCTTCGCGGTGTTGTTCGCGATGGCCAACTGCGGCCTGCCCGGCACCGCCGGTTTCGTCGGCGAATGGATGGTGATCCTCGGCACGGTCCAGGCCAACTTCTGGCTGGCCGCGCTGGCGGCGACCGCTCTGATCTTCGGCGCCGCCTACACGCTGTGGATGGTCAAGCGCGTGTACTTCGGCGCTGTGGCCAACGAGCATGTCAAGGAGCTGACCGACATCAACAGCCGCGAGTTCCTGATGCTGTCGATTCTCGCGCTGGCCGTGTTGTGGATGGGTGTGTACCCGAAGCCCTTCACCGATGTGATGCAGGTCTCGGTGAGCGAACTGCTCAAGCACGTGGCCGTCTCGAAGCTGAACTAGGGTCGCGATGAACCTGAGCCCCATGAACGCGATGAACTGGCCGACGGTCTATCCCGAGATCGTGCTGCTGGCAATGGCCTGCCTGATCACGCTGGTGGACCTGTGGGTCCAGGACGATCAGCGCCGCCTGACCTTCTGGCTGACGCAGGCCACGCTGGCGGCGGTGGCCTTCATGCACCTGAACGACTTCAACGCCGGGCTCACGCTGTACGGTATGCAGGCCATGGTCGTGGCCGATCCGATGGGCCACCTGCTGGCCTTCTTCGCGGCACTGGCGATGATGGTCAGCGTGGCCTATGCGCAGGCCTACCTGGCCGCGCGCGACATGCTCAAGGGCGAGTTCTTCACGTTGTCGCTGTTCGTCTACCTGGGCATCTCGGTGATGGTCTCGGCGAACAACTTTCTGGTCATCTATCTCGGGCTGGAGCTGATGAGCCTGTCGCTGTATGCGTTGACGGCGCTGCGCCGCGACCATGCGGTGGCCACCGAGGCGGCGATGAAGTACTTCATGCTGGGCGCGCTGGCCAGCGGCTTCCTGCTGTACGGCCTGTCGATGATTTATGGCGCCACCGGGTCGCTGGAGCTGGGCGAGGTCTTCAAGGCCATTGCCGGCGGCCGCATCAACAAGGAGGTGCTGACCTTCGGCGTCGTCTTCGTCGTCGCCGGGTTGGCCTTCAAGCTCGGTGTCGTGCCCTTCCACATGTGGGTACCCGACGTCTACCAGGGCGCGCCCACCGCGGTCACGCTGCTGATCGGCGGTGCGCCCAAGCTGGCGGCCTTTGCCATCACCATCCGGCTGCTGGTCGAAGGCATGTCCGGGCTGGCGGTCGACTGGCAGCAGATGCTGGTCGTGCTGGCGGTCGGCTCGCTGCTGGTCGGCAACCTGGCGGCCATCGCGCAGACCAACCTGAAGCGAATGCTGGCCTATTCCACCATCGCTCAGATGGGCTTCGTGCTGCTGGGCCTGAGCGTGGGCGTGGTCAATGGCAGCACGCTGTCGGCCGGCAATGCCTACAGCTCGGCCATGTTCTACGTGGTCACCTACGTGCTCACCACGCTGGGCACCTTCGGGTTGATCCTGTACCTGTCGTCGCAGGGATTCGAAAGCGAGGAGATCACCGATCTGTCTGGCCTGGCGCAGCGCAGCCCGTGGCTGGCCGGCGTGATGACGGTGTTCATGTTCTCTCTGGCCGGTGTGCCGCCGCTGGTGGGCTTCTATGCCAAGCTGTCGATCCTGCAGGCGCTGGTGTCCACCGGCATGGGTGTGCATATCTGGCTGGCGGTGTTCGCGGTGCTGATGTCGCTGGTCGGCGCGTACTACTACCTGCGGGTCGTCAAGGTGATGTACTTCGACAAGGCTTCGCGCAGCGAAAGCCTGGAGCGCGGTCCGGGTGTCAGCGCACTGCTGGCACTCAACGGCGCGGCCGTGCTGGTGTTCGGCCTGCTGCCCGGTGGCCTGATGAACCTGTGCCGCGACGCCATCATCAAGGCTCTGGCCAATTGAAGCCTGCCCCGCGGGCATGACAGGACGGGGCCGTCCCACGGGCGAACCCGTGAGCGCGCCAGGCGGGGCCTCGCCTGCGAGTGACCCGCACCTGCGTGAACATGGCCTGGGCGGCATCGTGCTGTCCAAGGGCAACTTCCTCGAGGTGCGGCGCGACGACGTGCGCTTGCCCGACGGCGGCCGGGCCACGCGCGAATACGTGGTGCACCCCGGAGCGGTGGCCATCGTGCCCTTGCTCGATGACGGCCGGCTGGTCCTGGAACGGCAGTTCCGGTATCCGGTGGGGCGCGTGCTGCTCGAGTTCCCGGCCGGCAAGATCGACCCGGGCGAGGACACGCTGGCCTGCGCCCGGCGCGAGTTGCTCGAGGAAACCGGCTACCACGCAAGCCAGTGGGCACGTGCCGGCGTCGTGCACAACGCCGCGGCCTATTCCACCGAAGGCATCGAAATCTGGTTCGCGCGCGGCCTGAGCCTCGGTACCCAGCGTCTCGACGCGGGTGAGTTCCTCGAACTGTGCCTGATGGACGAGGCCGAGCTGGAACAGCAGGCCGCCGGCGGCGAGTTGACCGACGTGAAGACCTTGATCGGCCTGCTGTGGCTGCAGAAGTGGCGCGCCGGCCTGTGGCCACTGGACTGGGTGGATGCGGGATCGGCGGCGCCGGAGATAATCACAAGATGAAGGTGCTGAACCTGCGTTGCGCCAATGGCCACGGCTTCGAAGGCTGGTTTGCGTCCGACGACGAGTACATGTCGCAGAACGGCCGTGGGCTGATCGAATGCCCGCTGTGCGCCGACCGCATCATCAGCCGCACGCCCACCGCGCCGCGACTCAACCTGTCGGGTCAGCGCGAGCCGGTCGCACCCGCCCCGGCGCCGGCTCCCGCAGCGGCCATGCCCCTGCAGGTGCAGTGGGTCGAAGCGGTGCGCCGCATGCTCGACCACACCGACGACGTCGGCGAGCGCTTCCCCGAGGAAGCGCGCCGCATCCACTACGGCGAGATCGAGGCGCGCGGCATTCGCGGCCAGGCCACACCGGAGGAGCGCCGCGCGCTGCTCGAGGAGGGCATCGAGATCATGTCGCTGCCCATGCCGGCGGCCCTGAAGGGGCCGGTGCAGTAGTTGATGCCCTGGCGTCAGGCCGGCGACAACGCCCGCACGGCGCCTGCTTCAGAGCGGCATCCTTCGGCAGCATCGGCCGCGAAGGTTGAACTGCGGCGTTCGGCCGGCGGGCGCTGACGCAGTCCACCGTGGTTGGATAGATCGTTGAATCCGCGCTGCGCGCCACTCGATATTCGGCATTGAATGGCGGCAGATCCTGCGCAGAAGCAGGCGCGGGGTCGGTTGCCGGCCTGGATTCGAGCGTCCAGAGATCCCGCGCGCAGTTGCCGTGTGCTTCGCCAAATCCTGCCGGCGTCAAACGCTTCGCGACACTGCTGCGATGAATCAGTCCGATATGCTCGGCCACGGTGAAGGCGATTCTTTCCTGCCTGGTTGCGCTGTGCGCATTGACGGTCTTGGCCGGTTGCGGTGGCGGCAGCGGTGGCTCGTCCGTACCAGCACCACTTGCCGAGAGCGCCGAGCCGACTCCCGAGATCGCGTCGGACCCAGCGCCAACACAGGTGACGGCGGGCACGCGCGCCACGTGCAACCTTGCCAACTTCCAGGCAGAGGTGCTGGAACTGGTCAACAGCTACCGCGCAGCAGGAGCGTCGTGTGGCAGCCAGGGCGGCTTTGCCGCCGCGACGCCCGTCGCGTGGAACGCCGCGCTGACCCAGGCCGCACTCGTGCACAGCGACGACATGGCGTCCGCCAACTTCTTCAGCCACACAGGGTCGGATGGCAGCACTGCGAGTCAGCGTGCCACCGAAGCGGGCTACGTCTGGCAGGCCATTGGCGAAAACGTCGCGGCCGGACAGCCCGACGTGGCGGCGGTGATGTCCAGTTGGATGGCGAGTGCCGGCCATTGCGCGAACATCATGCACGCGAACTTCCGCGACATCGGCGTTGCCTGTGTGAACGGCGGCGCCGGCAGCACGTACCGCACCTATTGGACGATGGCTCTGGGATTGGCGCGCTGAGCGTAGCGCGCAGCCTTTCCGTGCCCTGTTCCGCTCGGACCCTGGCGCCGGACCGACAAGCGGCATGCGCACGCGCGACTCGACCCGCACGAACCGCACCAGAGGCGCGACGCCGCCAGCCGAATGCCGCCCGTGCGGAGCCGGCCCCCGCATCGTCGTGTCTGCTCGATCGAACCGTCGAGCATTCCGATGGAGCGTCCAGCCTTCCTGCCCTCGCCGCACATACGCTGCTTCCGCCCACGCAGTGGTCGGTGAGTTGCGTCCACGGGTTGAATCTGCCCACATTCAGCTCGGTCGTTGGCGTGCCATGGTGCAGGGCGATGGCCGGCAGCAGCAGGTTCAGCGCGAAGCAGTCCACCTACACGATCAGGATGGCGAACGCGCAGGCGGTGACCCCGAGGCGCTCGGCGGGCAAGCACTCCATGCGGCTCAGACCTGGCGCGGTGGCAGCGGCGGCGCGGCCAGGTGCGGCCGCTGCTCCATGCGCGGCAGCGACGGCGCCATGCCTTCGGCCAGCTTCAGGGCGGTGGCCAATGCCGTCTCGAGCTGGCGGTCGCGCTCTGCGGCCGCGTCCTGGGGCGCGTTGTCGACCTCGATGTTCGGCTCGGTGCCATGGTTCTCCACGCCCCAGCCGACATCGCGGAACCAGAACGAGTATTCGGGTTGCGTGGTCTCGGTGCCGTCCACCAGCAGCGTGCGCGGCCAGATGCCGATGACGCCGCCCCAGGTGCGCGTGCCCACCAGCGGGCCGATGCCCATCAGCTTGAAGCCGTGCGCGAAGATGTCGCCGTCGCTGCCGGCGTGCTCGTTGCACAGCGCCACCACCGGGCCGGCGGCCGATTCCTCGGGGTAGGGCACGGTGCGGCCCCAGCGCGACACGCTGTAGGCGATGCGCTTGCGCGCCACCTTCTCCAGCAGCAGCTCGGCACATGGCCGCCGCGGTTGTAGCGCAGGTCGACGATGAGCGCGTCGCGGTCGCATTCGGCGCCGAAGTAGCGGTGGAACTCGGCAAAACCGTCGGCCATCATGTCCGGCAGATGCAGGTAGCCGACGCGCCCGGCCGACTGCTCGTGCACCCAGGCTGCGGTGGTGCTCGACCCATTCGCGGTAGCGCGCCGGCACCTCGTCGGCCAGCGTCGTCACCAGCACGTTGCGCTGCGTCTGCGCATCGCCTTCGCCGTGCGCCAGCGTCAGCTCCACCTTGGCCGCCGCCTGGTTGACCAGCAGCGCCTGCGGCGGTCGTTCGCGCGACACACGCTGGCCGTTGACGGCGACGATGCGCTCGCCGACCTGTGCCTCCACGCCCACCGCGTTCAGCGGTGAATCGGCCGTCGCGTCCCATGGGTCGCCGCGCACGATGCGCGCGATGCGGTAGCTGTCGTCGGCCTGCACCCACTGCAGCTCGGCGGCCAGCTGGCCCAGCGCCACGGCGGCGGCCTGCGGTGGTCGCCCTCGGACTCGTAGGCGTGCGAGGTGCCCAGCTCGCCCTGCAGCTCCCAGATCAGGTCGGACAGCTCGGCCCGCGTGGCCACGCGCGGCAGCAGCGGCTCGTA
Organism: uncultured Pseudomonadota bacterium; assembly: GCA_963758955.1. Lineage (GTDB taxonomy): Bacteria > Pseudomonadota > Gammaproteobacteria > Burkholderiales > Burkholderiaceae_C > Rubrivivax. Next base: position 139,918 of record CAVWXO010000021.1, on the reverse strand, counting down.
GCGGCGCAGCATCGCCGGCCAGTCGACGCCGGACATGTCGGCCACCCAGAAGTGGTCGCGTTGCAGCCGCCACACCTCGTGCAGCATCTGCCGCCATTCGAGCCGGGGATCCACCGACACGCGGATGCGGCCCAGGTCGAGCCAGCCGCTCTTGCGCGAGGGGGCGTCGCCGACGCTCCTCGCGCCGGTCCTCGCGGTGGTCCACCGCGATGGCGCGCCAGCGCCTGCCGTCGCGCAGCAGCAGCGTGTGGTGGTCGGCGCCGAGCACGAAGTCGTCGGCCTTGGCCACCAGCGTGTCGGCGCGCTGCGTCTCGAAGTCGAAAACCTCCAGCCGGCCGCTGCCTTCCTTGTGGCCGCCGCGGCCCTGCTGGCCTTCGATCGGCAGCACGGTCCACAGCACCTTGCCGTCGGCCGCACCGGCCAGCTTGCCGAAGCGGTTCTCGGCCACCGGGAAGGCCGCGATGCGCTGCGCGATGCCCGCCAGGTCGACCTGCAGCGGCGTGGCCTCGGCCTTGGCGGCGGGTGTGGCCTTGTCGTCGGACTTCAGGCTGCGCGGCTGCGGCTCGAAGGGTGCCGTGCCGCCAGCCTGCAGCGCCACCAGGTAGGGCCTGGCGGCGCGCGGGAAACTCATCTCGAACTGCACGCTGTCGTACACCGGGTCGTAGGTGCGCAGCGACAGGAAGTACAGCCAGCGGCCCTGCGGGTCGAAGCTGGGGCTGTAGTCGCGGAACTCGGGCTGCGTCACCAGCGTGCAGGTCTGCGTGGCCAGCTCGCACAGCTTGATGGCGCGTTGCCGCGCCGTGGTCTGGAAGCTGTAGGCCAGCCAGCTGCCGTCGGCCGACCAGGCCAGGTCCTCGCAGCGGCCGGCATCGCTGTGGTCCACCACCGTGCAGCCACCGCCGGCGGTGTCGCCGATCAGCAGCTGGTTGCGGTGGTTGGCCAGCGCCACGCGCGTGCCCACCGGCGCGGCACGCAGGCTGTCGACATGGCCGATGTCCCAGTCGAGCGTTCGTGCCGCGCCGTCGGCGTGCAGCTCGATCCGCTCCTCGCCGCTGGCGTCGCTGACGCTGACCAGCGTCTTGCCGTCGGCCAGCCACTGGCCGTGGCGGTAGCGCACGCCGTCGGCCAGTCCGTGCTGGCGCACGGCACCTTCCCACAGCGGCATCGTGAACGGCTTGCCGCGCACGTCGAACAGCGCGCTGTGGCCGGCAGGGTGCAGCTGCGCCGCGCCCACGTGCGACTCGGCCGGCACGAAGCGGCGCGCGGCCTGCGTGCGCGGGCTGGGCACGTCGATGTCGAGCATGTGGTTCTCGCCGCGCTCGGGGTCCAGCAGCCACAGCTGCGCGGCGCATTGGTAGACGATGCGCCTGCCGTCGCTCTGCGCATGGCGGGCGTAGTGCTCGGCATGGTCGGTATGGCGGCGCAGCTGGCTGCCGTCGTTCAGGCAGGAGTAGAGGTTGCCCACGCCTTCGGCATCGGACAGGAAGTACACCCGCTCGCCGATCCACATCGGGCAGCTCAGGTTGCCCTCGAGCTCGCTCATGCGGCGGAAGCGGCCGCTGCCATCGGCGTCGATCCACAGGTGCCCGGCGGTGCCGCCGCGGTAGCGCTTCCAGCGTGCCGGGTCGGCGGTGTTGCGACCGATGACCCGCGCGCCGCCGGGGCCGAAGGCCAGGTGGTTGACCTGGCCCAGGTTCATCGGCTGTGGCATGCCGCCGGCCGGATCGAGCGTGAAGGCCTGGTGGTTGCGGAAGAAGGGCTGGCCCCAGGTGCTGACGAACAGGATGTGGCCCTGCGGTGTCCAGCCGCGCACCAGCGTGTCCGGGCCCAGCCAGGTCAGGCGACGGCTCGGCCCGCCCTCGGCCGGCATCAGGTGAACCTCGGGGTGTTGCTCGTCGCGGCCGATGAAGGCCAGCCAGCGCCCGTCGGGCGACAGGCAGGGAGTGGACGGCTCCGACAGCCCGGCGGTGAGCCGCCGTGCGATGCCGCCGCGGGTGCTGGCCAGCCACAGATCGTCGTCGCTGACGAAGACGATGCTGTCGCCCTGCAGCGTGGGTTGGCGCAGGTAGGCGTTTTCGCTCATGGTGGGGGCGGCGTTGGCGGACCGAACTGATGCTACCGTCTCGTTTGACACCGTCCACCCCCCTAACGGAGAACCGAATGAACTACCGCTGCGCGCACCGCTGGGCCTTCCCCAAATGGGGCGCGGCCCTCGAAGAAGATGGCCGACGAACTGGCCGCTCCCGTCGGCCAGGAAGTGACCGTGCGCGTCACCCATTGCGGCATCTGCCATTCGGACCTGCACGTGCAGGCCGGCGGCTTCGACATGGGCGGCGGCAAGATGTCGTCGCTGGAGCGCGCCGGCACCCAGCTGCCGGTGACCATGGGCCATGAGATCGGCGGCGAGGTGGTCGAGATCGGCCCCGAGGTCACCGGCGTCAAGCTCGGCGACAAGGTCATCGTCTACCCCTGGCTGGGCTGCGGCAGCTGCCCGGTGTGCGAACGCGGCGACGACCACCTGTGCCCGCGCGCGTCGCGCAACATGGGCATCCAGCTGCCCGGCGGCTATGCCGACCTGGTGCGCGTGCCGCATGAGCGCTACCTCGTGCCGATCGGCACGCTGGAGCCGGCGCGCGCCGCCACCTTTGCCTGTGCCGGCATCACCGCCTATGGCGCCATCCGCAAGCTCGACCCACTCGATGCCGAGGACCATGTGGCCATCATCGGCTGCGGCGGCGTGGGCATGACCGCCGTGGCGCTGTATTCGGCCACCTCGCCGGCGCGCATCGTCGCCATCGACCCCGACCCGGCCAAGCGCGAGGCGGCCTTGCAGCCATGGCGCGACGATGGCCTTCGACCCCGGTGCGCCCGATGCGCTGAAGACCATCGGCAAGGCCTGCAACATGAACATCGCGGGCGCGGTGGACTTCGTCGGCTCCGAAGCCAGCTCGTCGCTGGCGGTGAACCTGGTGCGGCGCACCGGGCAGGTGGTCATCGTCGGCCTGTTCGGCGGCGAGTTCCGCATGCCCTTGCCGATGTTCGCGCTGAAGTCGCTGCGCATCAGCGGCTCCTACGTGGCCGGGCTGCACGACCTGCGCGATCTGGTGGCGCTGGCGCAGCGCGCGACGCTGCCGCAGATCCCGCTGGACCTGCGCCCGCTGGCCAGCGTGAACCAGGCGCTGGACGACCTGGCGCACGGCCGCGTGGTCGGCCGCGTGGTGCTGCAGCCCTGAGCGATCTCCCCGCGATGGCGGCCGGCGCCGCCGCCCCGGCCCGGGCCGCCAACCCGCTGCTCGACGGCCCGATCCTGCGCACGCTGCTGCGCCTGGCCGCGCCCAACGTCATGGCCACGTCGATGGCGGTGCTGGTGGGCCTGGCCGAGACCTTCTACATCGGCGTGCTCGGCGTGGTGCCGCTGGCCGCGCTGGGGCTGGTGTTTCCCTTTGCCATGCTCACCGGCATGCTCTCGGCCGGCGCGATGGGCGGCGGCGTGGCTTCGGCGCTGAGCCGCGCCTTCGGTGCCGGCGACCTGGTGCGCGCGCAATCGGTGGCGCTGCATGCGCTGCTCATCGGCACGATCGGCGGCGTGGCCTACTCGGTGCTGTTCCTGTCGGTGTCGGCGCCGTTGTTCACGCTGCTGGGCGGGCGCGGCGAGGTGCTGCGCGAGGCGCTGGGCTATGCGAGCGTGCTGTTCTCTGGCGCGCTGGCAGTGTGGCTGTTCAACACGCTGGCGTCGATCCTGCGCGGCACCGGCAACATGCGCGTGCCTTCGGCGGCGCTGGTCGGCTCGGCGGTGCTGCAGATCACGCTGGGCGGGCTGCTCGGACTGGGCTTCGGACCGGTGCCGCGGCTGGGCATGCCCGGCGTGGCGCTGGGCCAGATCCTCGCGCAGGCCCTCGGCGCCGCGTGGCTGTTCTGGTACCTGCGCCACGGCGGCGGCCGGCTGCGCCTGCGCTTCGGCGGCGTGCCGATCCGGCGCGAACTGTTCCGCGACATCCTGAAGGTGGGCGCGGTGGCCTGCCTGTCGCCGCTGCAGTCGGTGACGACGATGCTGCTGATGGCCGGCTTCGTGGCCCAACTGGGTGTGCTGCCGCTGGCCGGCTTTGCCATCGGCCAGCGCCTGGAGTTCCTGATGAGCACGGTGGCCTTCGGCATCGGATTGGCGTCGGTGCCGATGGTCGGCATGGCCATCGGCGCCGGCAACGTGCCGCGGGCGCGCCGAGTGGCCTGGACGGCGGCCGGTGTCACCGCCGCAATCCTGGGCGCGGTGGGGTTGCTGGTGGCGCTGTTTCCCGACCTGTGGGTGACGATCTTCACCCGCGACGCGCAGGTGCTGGGCTATGGCCGGCTGTTCCTGCACTGGGCCGGGCCGTGTTTTGCGTTCTTCGGCATCGGCCTGACCTTGTACTTCGCGTCGCAGGGGGCCGGGCGCATGGCCGGGCCGGTGTTCGCGGCGACCATGCGGCTGCTGCTGGTCGCCTTGGGCGGCAGCTGGCTGGTGGCCCACGGTGCCACGGCCGGGCAGCTGTTCGCGCTGAGCGCCGCGGCGATGGTGGTCTACGGCCTGACCTGCGCCGGCGCCTTGAAGCTGGATCGGTGGGGTGGGGCGCGCTGAGCGCGAGCATTCAGCCGTGAACGGATCGAACCTGCCTCGTGTGCTGGGCCTCGCCTGCCTGTGCCTGGCTGGCCGCGGCCCGCGCCGATACTGTCGATGCACGCTGCGACATCGACCCCAAGGGCTCGGACAAGGCCTCGGCAGTGCTGGCCTGCAGCTTCTCGCAGCGCCAGGGCCACGTGCGCATCCAGCGCAGCGACGGCGTGGTGCATGAGCTCGGTCCGGTGGGTGACGACCCGGCGCGCTATGTGGATGCGCAGGGCCGGCCGGTGCAGCGCCAGCTTGGTCTGGGCAAGACCGGGCAGATCTACCGGCTGGCCGACCAGTCGGTGTATGTCTACTGGGACACGGCGGACCTGCCGGGCGCGGCGCGCCGGCGGCGTCGGCCCCCGCTGTCGGTGCCTTGCCGCCGCCGCCCGCGCCGCTGGTGCCGCTGCGCCGCAGCCTGAACCTGCAGGGCGTGCGCTTCCAGCTGAGCAGCGCCAACGACGCGTCGCTCAACGAGCTGAAGATCGTGCCCGCCGGGCTGTCGCGCGACAACACGCCCATCGTGCGCCGCATCGACGGCCAGGTCGCCGGCGCCGAGGTCGCCGACCTGGACGCCGACGGCTCGCCGGAGCTCTATGTCTACGTCACTGCGGCCGGATCGGGGTCCTACGGCTCGCTGGTGGCCTATGCCGCGAACCAGCGTCGTTCGCTCAGCGAGATCACGCTGCCGCCGCTGGACTACACGCCAGGGGCCGACAAGGGCTACATGGGCCATGACCAGTTTGCCGTGGTCGAGAACCGTCTCGCACGGCGCTTCCCGGTCTACCGCGACGGCGACACCCAGGCCGCGCCCAGCGGCGGGGTGCGGCAGCTGCAGTACAAGCTGCAGCGCGGCGAGGCGGGCTGGCGGCTGGTGGTGGACCGGGTCGTCGAATACTGAAGCGAAGCCGCAGCAACAACTGCAGCCGTCGCATCGTGTCCAATGCGGTCCATCGTCACCGACTCTGCTGAAGGCTGCATCGATGTTCAAGAAGATCGCGCTCGGCGTGCTGGCGGTCCTGGTCGTGATCGGCGGCGGCTTCTGGTTCAGCCTGGACAAGGAAACGCGCGGCGTGCTGGCCACGCTGCCGACCAACAGCGACCTGCTGTTCTGGAGCCAGGCGCAGCGTGACGCCGCATTCCGTGCGCTGGACCGGCTGCCCTTCCTGGCGAAGTCGCGCGAGGTGCCGGCGGGCGGCGCGGCGCGGCCGCTGCCGCCCGGGCCGCCGCTGAAGCTGCCGCTGGACGTCGACGCCTACATGGCCGGCCAGCGCAGCGCGGCGCTGCTGGTCGTGCACGACGGCAAGCTGCGCCTGGAGCGCTACGGCCTGGACTTCGACGCCGCGGGCCGCTGGACCAGCTTCTCGGTGGCCAAGTCGATCACGTCGACGCTGGTGGGAGCGGCGCTGCGCGACGGCCACATCCGCAGCATGGACGACAAGGTCAGCGACTACATCCAGGCGATGAAGGGTTCGGCCTACGACGAGGTCAGCATCCGCCAGCTGCTGACGATGACCTCGGGCATCCGCTGGAACGAGGACTACGCCGACCCGCAGTCGGACGTGGCGCGCTTCAACAACCACCAGCCCGAGGACGGTGTCGACGCGCTCGTGAGCTACCTGCGCCAGCTGCCGCGCGAAGTGGCGCCCGGCACGCGCTGGCTCTACAGCACCGGGGAGACCAACCTGGTCGGCATCCTGGTCAGCGAGGCCACGAAGAAGCCCTTGTCCACCTACCTGTCGGAGAAGGTCTGGGGGCCGGCCGGCATGGAGCAGCAGGCCACCTGGATCCTCAGCCGCAGTGGCCGCGAGATCAGCGGCTGCTGCATCCAGGCCGCGACGCGGGACTTCGCCCGATTCGGCCTGTTCATGCTCGACGGCGCCAGCGTCGACGGCAAGAGCATCGTGCCCGACGGCTGGCTGGCCGAGGCCACGACCGAGCGGGTCGGCATCGGCAAGCCGGGGCGCGGATATGGCTACCAGTGGTGGACCTACGCGGACGGGTCCTTTGCCGCGCGGGGCATCTTCGGCCAGGGCATCTTCATCGATCCGAAGCGCAGGATCGTCATCGCCTCCAGCGCCAACTGGGCCGGCGGCGCCACCGACCCGGTCGCCAGCGAGGCGCGCGAGGCGTTCTACCGCACCGTGCAGAAGGCCGTCGATGACGAGGCGGCCGGAGCGTCCAGCGCGGCGCTGTCACGCTAGCGGGCGGCTTTGTCGGCCGGCCGCTGCGGCGCTGCATTCAGCCGCTGCGCGGCCCGAAGCGCGCCAGTGAACGCTGCCGGGCGCGTTCGGCCTCGGCTTCGCGGGTACGCGGCGGTGCGTTCGTCACCAGCGCCGCGATCAGCGTGCGTGCCGAGGCCGCCACGTCCTCGACCGCACGGTCGAAGGCCTCGAGGTTGGCCTGCGAGGGCACGTTGAAGCCGCTGAGCTTGCGCACGAACTGCAGCGAGGCATCACGGATCTCCAGCTCGGTGGCGGGCGGGTCGAAGTTGAACAGCGTCTTGATGTTGCGGCACATCGCGGGCCTTTCGAGGACGGTTGCCGATGTTAGGCGCCAAGCAGTTCACCGATCGGCTTGAGGCCGTCGACATGGTCGCAGACGACCTTGGTGGCCATCAGCAGCGGTGCGCCCAGCAGCAGCCCCCACAGGCCCCACATCCAGCCAAAGGCCAGCACGCCGACGAAGATCACCAGCGGGCTCATGCGCGCCGCGCGGCCGGTCAGCCAGGGCGTCAGCAGGTTGCCCTCGAGCGTGTTGATGGCCAGCGACACCCCGCCGATCGCCAGCGCCATGCCCAGCGTGCCGAACTGCAGGAAGCCGGCCAGCGCCAGCGCACCGGCCGTGACCATCGAGCCGACATAGGGGATGAAGTTCAGCAGCGCCGCCACGATGCCCCACACGGCCGCGTTCTCCATGCCGAACGCCAGCAGCGCCAGCCAGGTGAGCAGGCCGACCAGCAGGCTGGTGAAGATCTGCACCTGCAGGTAGCGCTGGATCTGCGTGTTGATCTCGTCCAGCACCTGGACGGTGATCTTCTTCTGGCTCAGCCGGGGGCCGGTGATCCGGACCATCTTGCGGCGGAAGTTGTCGCCCGACACCAGCAGGAAGAAGGTGATGAACAGCACCACCAGCGCCTGGCCGACCAACCCGACCAGGCCGAGCGTGCCGCTCCACAGGTAGGCCTTGATGCTGAAGCGGGGCGGCTCGACCTGCACCCGCGGTACGCCCTGGCTGGTCACCGGCGGTGCCGCGGCCGCGGTGACCTCGGCGGCCTGCTCCAGCTTGGCGGCGGCCCGCTGCACCTTGGCGATCGGGCCTTCGGGCTGGCCACGCGCGCTGCGCATGGCGCGCTGCAGCTTGCGCGCGGCATCGGGCAGCGACTCGACCATCGCCGTGGCATCGTCGCCGAGCGCATAGACCGTGGAGCCGGCGCCGCCGGCGATCGCCAGCAACAGCATGGCCGCACCCGCGGCACGCGGGATGCGCCAGGCGTGCATGCGGTTGACCAGCGGCGTCAGCGCGTAGCTGCACATCAGCCCGAGCAGCACCGGAATGACCACGGCCGCGGCCCAGTGCAGCGCATAGATGGTGGCCAACACCGCGAGCACCGCCAGCGAGGCGCTGCGCACGTCGATCGATGGTTGCGGCTGCGGACGCACGCCGTCGGGCGTGGCCTGGGGGTCGTCCTGCGCGTCGATCGAGGCTGGGCTTTGCATGCGCGCGAGTATGCAAAACGGACGACCGTGCGGCCAGCGGATCGAATCGCCGTGCGCTGTAGTCGCTGTCCTACACAGCGGCCCTCAGGGCACGCCGTTGCGTCCGTGCGCGCGGTAGCCGGGGCGGTCGTTCAGCCGGTCGTAGTAGGCCCGCACGGCCGGCAGCTCGGGCCGTGACATCGGCGTCATGAACCAGCGGTGCGTGGCCAGGCCCAGCACCACGTCGGCCAGCGTGAAGCGGCTGCCGGTGACGAAGGCGCCGCTGCCGCGCAGCACCTCATCGAGCAGCGTCATGTGGTGGTTCCAGGCCTGCACGCTGGCCTCGATCAGCGCCGGGTCGGCAAAGGCCGGGCTCTTGCGCACCAGGCCCATGAAGGCATGGCGCCAGGCGGTGTTGAGCTCGGTGGCCTGCCAGTCCATCCATTGTTCGACCCTGTGCGCGCGCTGCCGGCTCGGCCGGCAGCAGATCGCTGCGCCCGGCCCTGGCGGCCAGGTAGCGGCAGATGGCATTGGACTCCCACAGCACGAAATCGCCGTCGCGGATCACCGGCACCAGCGCGTTCGGATTCAGCGCCAGGAAGGCCGGGTCGCGCAGCGACAGCGCGCCCGCACCCCATTCGGCATGCTGGTAGGGCAGGCCGAGTTCGGCGCAGGTCCACAACACCTTGCGCACGTTGATCGAGGTGGAGCGGCCGAGGATCTCGAGCATGGGCATCTCGTCGCGTGATCGCACCAAGGTCTTCTGGCCTTGCCGCGCTACAAGCTTTCGCTCGCTTCGAAATCCAGCTCCACGCGTGCTCCGTTCGGGTCGTGGCTGAACAACTGCCAGGTGCCGGAGCCGGCCTGCTGGCGCAGCTCGTACTTCCAGCCGCGTGCGTCGAAGCGTGCCTTCATCTCCCTCAGGCCTTTGGCGCTGAAGGCCATGTGGTCGATGACGCCGGTGCGCTGGCCGGCATCGGCCGGTCCCAGTAGATGTGCAGCACCGCCTGCGCGCCGTCGGCATACAGCCATGCACCGGGAAAGCCCAGGTCCGGACGGTGCCCTTCGGTCAAGCCGAGCAGACCGCAGTAGTAGTCCAGCGTCTGCGCACGGTCTTCGGCGGTGATGGTGAAGTGGTTCATGCCATGGATCATGGGCGGTCTCCCTTGCTTGACCGCCGCGCCAGCGTGGCATCGATCTCTGCGCGGATCTCGTCGAAGCTGTTCAGTGGCTGCTCCGGTTGCGGCAGCGGTGTGACTTGGTTGGTCGCCGAGTCCCGGTGCACCGCACCGTACATCGCCGGCCGACCGGTCTTGGCCAGCACCTGCTCGTAGGCATCACCGCTGGAGTAGTGCCAGAACTCCCACGGGTAGTCGACGAAGCCGTGGCGGCGCATCAGTGCCGTGATGTCGCGGCGGTTGCGCCGCGCCGCATCGGACACGAAGGGCGAGCCCATCGGTGTCAGTGCCGACATCTCCAGGTACGGTGCACCGCGGTCCACCTCGCGGGTCGGGTCGTCCAGGTGCATGACCGAGATGTCGATGGCGCTGCCCGACATGTGGGTGCCGAACTTCGGCACGCTGGCCACCAGCGCCGAGCAGCGGCGGAACATGAACTCGGGCGTCGGCTGCTGGCCGCCCAGCTCCCACATCACGCTGCCCAGCACCGCATCGAAGACCTGCGGCGTGCGGCCGAGGTACTTCTGCATCTCGGGTGTGCGGTAGCCGTCTTCGACGCGCAGCATCCAGCCGCGCTCGTTCATCTCGGCCGCGGCGCCGATGAAACCCGGGATCTGGCCGTCGCGCAGGTAGTACAGCCGCGGCAGGCCGTTGACATGCGGCCGCTCGGAGAACTGCACCGTCACCTGGGCGACCTCCGCGGCCTCGCGCAGCGACACCAGCGGCTCGCCGCATTCGTCCACCGGATAGGGCAGGACCGCCTCGAACATGAAGCGGTAGGCGGCCTCGAACTGCTCGGTCCAGTAGGCGCGGCGTGTCACATCGGTGTCAGGGTCTGTCATGAGGGTTCCCGGGCTGTGGCCAGGGCTACAGTTTGCGTGAGAATGGACTTGAAGGACCCCGCGGTGGGGAAGTACGCTGGAGACATCTTCATGGGCATGCTGGAAGGCAAATCGATCATCGTCACCGGCGCGGGCCGCGGCATCGGCCGCGACTTCGCCATCGCCATGGCCGCGCAGGGTGCGTCGGTGGTGGTCAACGACCCGGGGGTCTCGGAGTCGGGCACCGGCAGCGACGCCGGGCCGGCGCAGCAGGTGGTGGACGAGATCCGCGCCGCCGGCGGCAAGGCCGTGGCCAACATGGACAGCGTGGCCGAATGGGCGTCGGCCAACCGCATCATCCAGTGCGCCACCGACAGCTTCGGCCGGCTCGACGTGGTGGTCAACAACGCCGGCATCCTGCGCGACCGCATCTTCCACAACATGTCGGTCGAAGAGTGGAAGATGGTCATCGACGTGCACCTGAACGGCAGCTTCTACATGTCGCGCGCCGCGGCGTCGATCTTCCGCAGCGAAGAACGCGGCGCCTTCGTGCACATGACCTCCACCTCCGGCCTGGTGGGCAACTTCGGCCAGGCCAACTACGCGGCCGCCAAGCTGGGCATCGTCGGCCTGAGCAAGTCGATCGCGCTGGACATGGCGCGCTTCAACGTGCGCAGCAACTGCATCAGCCCCTTTGCCTGGAGCCGGCTGATCGGCACCATCCCCAGCGACACGCCGGAGCAGCAGGCCCGGCTGGCGCGCATGAAGGCGATGGAGACCAACAAGATCGCGCCGCTGGCGGTGTTCCTGGCCAGCGACCAGGCCAAGGACGTGTCGGGCCAGATCTTCGCGGTGCGCGCCAACGAGATCTTCCTGATGAGCCAGAGCCGGCCGATCCGCTCGGTGCACCGCGCCGAGGGCTGGACGCCCGAGACCGTGGCCTCGCATGCCATCCCGGCGATGAAGGCGGACTTCTATCCGCTGCACCGCTCGGCCGACGTGTTCTCGCTGGGATCCGATCTGATGTCAGGCGGAACGGTCAGGTCGTGGCGAGCAGTTGTTCGACCTGGTTCCGCACGGGCGGCAGGTCCTGCTCGACCATGGCCCAGACGGCGTCCAGGTTCACGCTGAAGTAAGCATGGATCAGCCGGTCGCGCGTACCGGCGATCAGTCGCCACGGCACAGCCCGGCGCGCGCGCAGTCGTCTCGCTGCTGAGCTGCTTGACGGCCTCGCCGATGATCTCGAGCTGCCGCACCACGGCACTCTGCGTCTTGCGATCGCTCATGAACGCCGGCCGGCCCTCGGCGGTGAAACTGCCGATGTCGTCGATCGCGCCGAGGATGTGACCGAGAAAGAGCCTGTCGCGCTCGCTCATATTGCCCGCGCCTCGGCCAGGACTCGGGCCTTCAGGTCGGGGTGCAGTTCAGACTCGGTGCACAGGTCCACCTTGACTCCCAGGGCTTCCTCGATCTCCATCTGCAGCCCCACCAGGTGCAGCATCGACGTGCCCGGCGGCACGTCGACCAGCAGGTCGATGTCGCTACCCTCGTGGTCGGTATCGCGTGCCACCGACCCGAAGACACGTACCCGGTCGGCGCCCCGCGCCGCGGCCAGCGCAAGAACACGGTCGCGCTGCGAGGCAAGTGCATATGGACGGGCGCATGAACACATTTTCTCAGGAACTCGCCTCATGAGCACGCCCGATTTCGGCATCCTGTCCTTCGGCGCCTACCTGCCGCGCGCGCGTTTGCAGCGCAAGGCCATCGCCGCAGCCAACAGCTGGTTCGCGCCGGGGCTGCGCGGCCTGGCCAAGGGCGAGCGTGCCATCTGCAACTGGGACGAGGACAGCATCACCATGGGCGTGGAAGCGGCACGCGACTGCCTGACCGGCATCGACCGCGGCACGCTGACGCAGCTGGTGCTGGCCTCGAGCACGCTGCCCTTCGACGACCGGCAGAACGCCGGCGTGGTGGCCAACGCGCTGCAGCTGAAATCGGCGCTGCGCTCGATGGACCAGGCCGGCAGCCAGCGCGCCGGCAGCACCGCGCTGGCCGCCGCGCTGGACGGCGGCGCCGCCGCGGGCCTGACGCTGGTGGTGGCCTCGGACGCGCGCAAGTCCAAGGCCGGCAGCACGCAGGAGATGCACTACGGCGACGGCGCCGCCGCCATGCTGGTGGGCCACGGCGAGCCGATCGCCCGGCTGATCGCCTCGCACAGCGAGACGGTGGACTTCGTGCACCAGTACCGCATGCACGACCGCGCCCACGACTACGCCTGGGAAGAGCGCTGGGTGCGCGACGAGGGCTACCTGAAGATCGTGCCGCGCGCCGTGTCGGCGCTGCTGGCCAAGTGCGGCGTCGAGGCCGGCGGCGATCACCCACTTCTGCATGCCGGGCACGCTGTCGCGCATCGGCGCCGGCGGTGGCCAAGCGCTGCGGCCTGAACGACGGCGCGGTGCGCGACAACCTGGCCGCCGTGTGCGGCGACACCGGCGTGGCACATCCGCTGCTGCTGCTGGCCGCGGCGCTGGAAGACGCGCAGCCGGGCGACCGCATCCTGCTCGCGGCCTTCGGCGAAGGCTGCGATGCGCTGCTGTTCGAGGTGACCGCCGCCATCACCAAGCCGAGCGCGCGCCGGGGCGTCAAAGGCGCGCTGGCGGCGCGGCGCGAGGACGGCAACTACATGCGCTACCTGTCCTTCAACAACCTGATCGACCTGGAGCGCGGCATGCGCGCCGAGCCCGACAAGCCCACGCAGATGACGGTGCTGTACCGCAACCGCGACATGATCCAGGGCCTGGTGGGCGGCAAGTGCCGCAGTCTGCGGCACGGTGCAGTACCCGCGCCAGCGCTACTGCGTCAACCCGGAATGCAACGCGCTGGACAGCCAGGACGACTATGCCTTCTCCGAACGCTCCGGCACGCTGATGTCCTACACCGCCGACTCGCTGACCTACAGCCCCGACCCGCCCACCTACTTCGGCATGGTGCAGTTCGACGGTGGCGGGCGCATGCTGATGGACTTCAGCGAGGTCGAGGCCGGCAAGATCGACGTCGGCCTGCCGGTGAAACTGGTGTTCCGCATCAAGGACGCCGACCCGATGCGCGGCTTCGTGCGCTACTTCTGGAAGGCCACGCCCGCGTAGGCGGAGCAGATTGTGAGTACAACCATGGGGCGGCACACGTTTGGCTTTGAAGGCGGAGAACAGCTGACTACCGTCGGTGCCACCTTTTTCGTTTCCTACCTTTGCTACCTGCACGTCGATCCAATGCACCGCTACTGGGACTCGTCTGAGACGAAGGCCGCACGCAGAAGCCCTATCGCCAACGCGACGAAGTGTCACCGCGCATGGCTGGATCGCGTTGGCGGTATGAGCGATGCGAAGCTGGCAAGGAACACGCTTCGTCTAGATGGCGCAAAGGTGAAGGCGATGGCGCGACTCATCCTGGATCTCGCAGAGAAGCGGCCATGACCGACAACCGTGAAACCAAGCGGTTTGCGGGTCGTTCGCTGACGACTAGGCGGCTGGAAGTGGAGGCACGCGCGCCGCATCTGGTCGATCTCGCGCGGTCGCTGTTCGGACCGGAGAATGGGATCGATCTGGTCCTGCCGGCCCGAGCTCCTGCGCGACCCGTGCAATTCGAAGTCAACGGCAGGCGCAGGCGGACTGCATCAAAGGAGGTGTGACATGGCAACGGTATCAAGGACAAGGTCGTCATCCTCGGCATGGGCTGCTCGAAGTTCGGCGAGCGCTGGGACTGCAATGCGCAGGACCTGATGGTCGAGGCCTTCGAGGAGGCGCTGGCCGACGCCGGCATCGAGCGCAAGCAGATCGAGGCTGCCTGGCTGGGCACGGCCATCGAGGAGCAGCACCTGGGCAAGTCGGCGGTGCCGCTGGCGATGACCTTGCGGCTGCCCTACATCCCGGTCACGCGGGTGGAGAACTACTGCGCCACCGGCACCGAGGCGCTGCGCGGTGCGGTCTATGCCGTGGCCTCGGGCGCGGCCGACATCGCGCTGGCGCTGGGCGTCGAGAAGCTCAAGGACACCGGCTACGGCGGCCTGCCGCAGCGCGGCCGCGGTGCGCTGAACGACCTGTTCTGGCCCAACCTGTCGGCGCCGGGCTCCTTCGCCCAGCTGGCCGCCGCCTACCGCGCCAAGCACGGCGCCGACAAGGGCGACCTGAAGCGCGCGATGGCCCACATCTCGGTGAAGAGCCATGCCAACGCCGGCAAGAACCCCAAGGCCCACCTGCGCAACCCGATCACGATGGACGACGTGATGAACGCCAGCATGATCGCCGAGCCGCTGGGCCTGTACGACTGCTGCGGCGTGTCGGACGGCAGCGCCTGCGCCATCGTCACCACGCCGGACATCGCGCGCGGCCTGGGCAAGAAGGACCTGGTGGCGGTGAAGGCGCTGCAGGTGGCCGTGTCCAACGGCGAGGAGGTGCAGTTCGACCAGTGGGACGGCTCCTACTTCGCCACCACCCGCGTCGCCGCGGCGCGCGCCTACAAGGAGGCCGGCATCACCAAGCCGCGCGAGCAGGTGTCGCTGGTCGACGTGCACGACTGCTTCTCGGTGACCGAGCTGGTGACGATGGAAGACCTGCAGCTGTCGGCCGAAGGCACGGCCATCCGCGACGTGCTCGACGGCTTCTTCGATGCCGACGGCCAGGTGCCGTGCCAGATCGACGGCGGGCTCAAATGCTTCGGCCACCCGATCGGCGCGTCGGGCCTGCGCATGGTCTACGAGATGTACCTGCAGCTGTCGGGCCGCGCCGGCGCACGCCAGCGCCCGGCGCCGACCTGGGGCGTGACGCACAACCTGGGCGGTTTCCCCAGCCAGAACGTGGCGGCGATCGCCGTGCTCGGCCAGTACGGTGCATGAGCCGATGGCGCAGCAGGCAGACAAGTACCAGGACATCCGCGATGCGGTGCGCGCGCTGTGCGCCACCTACCCCGACGAGTACTTCCGCCGCGTCGACATGGCGCGCGAATACCCGGCCGAATTCGTCGACGCGTTGACCAAGGCCGGCTGGCTGGCGGCGCTGATCCCGCAGGAGCACGGCGGCTCCGGCCTCGGACTGGCCGAGGCCTCGGTGATCATGGAGGAGATCAACCGCAGCGGCGGCAACTCCGGCGCCTGCCACGGCCAGATGTACAACATGGGCACGCTGCTGCGCCATGGCTCGGCCGCAGCAGAAGGCGCACTACCTGCCGAAGATCGCCAGCGGCGAGTTGCGCCTGCAGAGCATGGGCGTGACCGAGCCCACCACCGGCACCGACACCACCAAGATCAAGACCAGCGCGGTGAAGAAGGGCGACCGCTACGTGGTCAACGGCCAGAAGGTGTGGATCTCGCGCATCCAGCACAGCGAGCTGATGATCCTGCTGGCGCGCACCACGCCGCTGGCCGACGTGGTGAAGAAGAGCGAAGGCATGTCGATCTTCATCGTCGACCTGCGCCAGGCCATCGGCCACGGCCTGACGGTGCGGCCGATCGCCAACATGGTCAACCACGAGACCAACGAGCTGTTCTTCGAGAACCTGGAGATCCCGGCCGAGAACCTGATCGGCCAGGAAGGGCAGGGCTTCAAGTACATCCTCGACGGGCTGAATGCCGAGCGCACGCTGATCGCCGCCGAATGCATCGGCGACGGCTACTGGTTCATCGACCGGGTGACGAAGTACGTCAAGGAGCGCGAGGTCTTCGGCCGGCCGATCGGCAAGAACCAGGGCGTGCAGTTCCCGATCGCCGAAAGCTACATCGAGGTCGAGGCCGCCAACCTGATGCGCTGGAAGGCCTGCGAGCTGTTCGACGCGCACCAGCCCTGCGGCGCCGAGGCCAACATGGCCAAGTACCTGGCGGCCAAGGCCAGCTGGGAGGCGGCCAACGCCTGCCTGCAGTTCCACGGCGGCTTCGGCTTCGCCTGCGAATACGACGTCGAGCGCAAGTTCCGCGAGACCCGCCTGTACCAGGTGGCGCCGATCTCCACCAACATGGTGCTGTCCTATGTGGCCGAGCATGTGCTCGGCCTGCCGCGCTCGTATTGAGGCAAGTCGCGCGGCCGGGGATGCTCATTCCTCTTCTTCGGCCATGCCCAGAATGTCTTCCGGGGAGAGCTTGTCCAGCAACTCGGGGTGGTCGCGGGTCAGGTGCGCCTTGACCGCGGCCAGAAGTTCCTCGTCGCTGTTGGAGCGCACCACTTCGCCGCACTCGCAGTTGATGACTTTTCGCATATCGTGCTCCTTTCCTGTTGATGGAATTCATTGTGGCGGACGGGGACTCTCAAGACCTTGGTGAAATCTTGGCGCCGCAGCCAGGGACCAGGATCCAGCTGTGTGGACGACTCATTGCACGTATCGAGGGTCGCCGCGTCGAGGACGAGTTGCCGGGTCGGCAAGGCAGGCTCCTGTTCGTGTATCTGGCTGCCCATCGGCGGCGTCCTTCGACGCGGTCCGAGCTCATGCAGGCGCTGTGGCCCAACCGGCTTCCTGCGGCCGCCGACACCGCCCTGAGCGCGCTGCTCACCAAGCTCCGAGGGGTACTCGGACCGGGCGCGCTGGCCGGAAAGCAGGAGGTGCGCCTCGTGTTGCCAGCCGATGCGTGGATCGATCTCGAGGCTGCCCATGAAGGTCTTCATCGCGCGACCTCGGGTGTGGCCCAGCGTGATTGGGCCCGGGCCTGGGGACCGTCACGGGTGGCATTGCATATCGCTCAGCGAGGCTTCCTGCCAGGCTACGAGGCGCCATGGATCGACGAGATTCGTCGCCAGATCGACGACATCCTGGTTCGCGCGCACGAGTGCGTCGCGTCCATCGGTCTCGGTCTCGCGGGCTCCGAACTCCCCTCGGCCGAGCGCTCGGCGCGGGCCTTGATCAAGCTGGCGCCGTACCGGGAAAGCGGCTACCGCTTTCTGATGGAGGTGCTCGCTGGGCAGGGCAATGTCGCCGAGGCACTGTTGACCTACGAACAGTTGCGCAGACTCCTGCGCGAGGAACTGGGGGCGAGCCCCGGGCCCACCACACAGGCGCTGCACAAGCGGCTTCTTCAGGGTGAAGGGATGTTGCAGGGCGATCTGGTGCGAGAGATTCGCACCGTCCTGTTCACGGACATCGTCAGCTCCACGGAACGCGCGGCCAAGATCGGCGACAGGGCCTGGCACGAACTGCTGGCGCGGCATCATGCCG
Organism: uncultured Pseudomonadota bacterium; assembly: GCA_963758955.1. Classification (GTDB taxonomy): domain Bacteria; phylum Pseudomonadota; class Gammaproteobacteria; order Burkholderiales; family Burkholderiaceae_C; genus Rubrivivax. The sequence continues at coordinate 122,385 of CAVWXO010000021.1, read as the reverse complement.
TCGTCCGCGAAGCCATTGAGCGCTTTGGCGGCCGCGAGATCGACACCGCCGGCGATGGCTTCTTTGTCACCTTCGACAGTCCGGCTCGCGCGGTGGCATGTGGCTGCGCGGTCATCGTGAGCGTTGCCGAACTCGGCGTTGCCGTTCGTGCGGGTGTTCACACGGGCGAGTGCGAGGTTCTCGCCGGCCGTGTCAGTGGCATTGCCGTGCATGTCGGCGCAAGGATTTCAGCCTTGGCCGCGCCCGGCACGTTGCTGGCATCTTCGACTGTCAAGGATCTGATGGTGGGGTCCGGCATCGAATTCCGTGATCACGGTGTGCGGGAGCTTCGAGGCATCCCGGGCGAATGGCGGCTGTTCGAGGTGGATGCAGAATCGATCCCGCAGTCGGCCGGACCACGGCTGCGTTGAAGGCCCATGATCGAACCCCTCACCCTCAGTGCAATTCCGTCGTCTGCCGAGTCGCTTCGGCCCGTGGTGCGCGCCTTCCTCGACGACGCGCTGCGCGGCCGGCCGATGGACCGGCTGGCGCGTTCGTGGATGGGTTTCGATGCCGAGTTCAGCCGCGCGCTGGCGGCACGCGGCTGGGTCGGCCTGACGCTGCCCGAGGCCTATGGCGGTGGCGGCAAGGACGCCTTCCACCGCTTCGTGCTGGCCGAGGAACTGCTGTGCCGCGGCGCGCCGGTGTCGGCGCACTGGATCGCCGACCGGCAGAGCGGCCCGCTGATCCTGAAGTACGGCACGGCCGCGCAGCGCGACTTCTTCCTGCCGCGCATCGTCAAGGCCGAGATCTTCTTCTGCATCGGCATGAGCGAGCCGCAGAGCGGTTCCGACCTGGCGGGGCTGCGCACGCGCGCCACGCGCACGGCCGAGGGCTGGCGCCTCAAGGGCCAGAAGCTGTGGACCACCAATGCGCACCGCGCGCACTACATGATCGCGCTGGTGCGCACGCAGCGGCGCGCCGGAAGACCGGCAGCCGGGTCTGTCGCAGATGATCGTCGACCTGTCGCTGCCCGGCGTCACCGTGCGCACCATCGGCGACCTCACCGGCGACCAGCATTTCAACGAGGTCTTCTTCGACGACGTGCTGCTGCCGCACGACGCGCTGATCGGCGAGGAGGGCGCCGGCTGGGCCCAGGTGACGGCCGAGCTGGCCTTCGAGCGCAGCGGCCCCGAGCGCATCTACGGCAGCATGGTGCTGTTCGATGCCTGGCTGCAGCACCTGCGCAGCCGCAGCGACCCCACGCCGGCCGAGCTGGCGCTGGCCGGCCGCATCCTGACGCAACTGGTGCCGCTGCGCGAGATGTCTGTCGCGCTCACCGCCAAGCTGGCGCAGGGCGACAGCCCGGTGATCGAGGCGGCGCTGGTCAAGGACCTGGGCACCGAGCTGGAGCAGGCCATTCCCAACCTGCTGGCCGATGCGCTGGCCGCCGACCCGCTGGCCGAGCGGCCCGAAGACCTGCTGCGCACGCTGAGCTACGTGCTGCAGGTCTGCCCGACCTTCTCGCTGCGCGGCGGCACGCGCGAAATCCTGCGCGGCGTGATCGCGCGCGGACTGGGGTTGCGCTGATGGATGCCTTGCTGTTCGAATCGATCGACCGCTTCCTGGCCGGCTGCAGCACGCCCGCCGTGGTGCGCGAGGTGGAGCGTGGCCAGGGCGCGGCGGCGTTGTGGTCCGAGGTCGAGGCCTCGGGTTATGCCGAGCTGCTGGTCGGACGAGGCCGCCGGTGGCGCCGGCCTGGGCTTGCGCGAAGCCTTCGCGCTGTGGCTGGCCTGCGGCCGCCACGCGTTGCCGGTGCCGCTGGCCCAGACGGCCTGGGTGCGTGCCGTGCTGCCACTGGCCGGCTTGGACGCACCCCGCGGGCCGCTGACGCTGGCGGCGCAATGCAGCCGCGATGCGCAGGGCGCGTGGCGCTGCCAGAACGTGCCCTTCGGCGCTGGTGTCCGACTGGGTGCTGGTCAGCGATGCGCAAGGCGCCGCACTGCTGCCGGTGGCCGCTGGCGAGCGCCAGCCCAATGGCGTGTACGGCAGCCTGCAGGCCCACATCCACTGGCCGGCGCAACGCGGCCGGCGCCTTGCCGCTGCCCGGGCCCATCGACCTGCTGCATGCCGGCGCGCTGATGACGGCCACGCTGATGGCCGGCGCGATGCAGCGCGTGCTCGAAGCCACGCTGGCCTATCGCCAACGACCGTGCGCAGTTCGGCAAGGCGATCGGCAAGTTCCAGGCGGTGCAGCAGCAGCTCAGCGTCATGGCCGAGCAGGTGTTTGCCGCGCGCATGGCGGCCGAGATCGGCTGCTGCCGGCGACGGCATCGCGCCGCACCCGCTGCGCGCTGCGGTGGCCAAGGCACGCGCCAGCGAGGCGGCCGAGAAGGTGGTGGCCATCGCCCATGCGGTGCACGGTGCGATCGGTGTCACCGCCGAATACGACCTGCAGCTGCTGCACGCGCCGGCTGCAGGAATGGCGCGCCGATTTCGGCTCGCAGGGCTACTGGCATGCGCAGCTCGGCCAGGCGCTGGTGGCGGCAACCGAGCCGACGCTGCCCTACATGCTGGACGAACTGCTGCCCTGAGCCATGACGCTGCAGCAACTGCTCGGCATCGACTGGCCGCTGATCCAGGCGCCGATGGCCGGCGTACAGGGCCATGCGCTGGCGGCGGTCGTCTCGAATGCCGGTGCGCTGGGCTCGCTGCCCTGCGCGATGCTCGGGCCCGAGGCGCTGCGCAGCGAGGTGCAGGCGCTGCGGGCCGGCACCGGGCGGCCCTTCAACCTGAACTTCTTCTGCCACGCGACGCCGTTGCCCGATGCGCAGGCCGAAGCCGCGTGGCGCGCGGCGCTGGCGCCCTACGCCGTCGAACTGGGCCTGGACCCGTTGGCCGCCGTGGCCGGCGCATCGCGCGCGCCCTTCGGCGAGGCGACCGCCGCGCTGGTGGAGGAATTCAAGCCCGCGGTGGTCAGCTTCCATTTCGGCTTGCCGGCGGCGCCGCTGCTGGCGCGCGTGCGCGCCACCGGCGCGCGCATCCTGTCCTCGGCCACCACCGTCGACGAGGCGCTGTGGCTGCAGGCCCAGGGTGTCGACGCCGTCATCGCGCAGGGCCTGGAGGCCGGCGGCCACCGCGGCTCGTTCCTGTCGTCCGACCTGAGCCTGCAGCAGGGCCTGTTCGCGTTGCTGCCGCAGGTGGTGCGTGCCGTGCGGCTGCCGGTCATCGCCGCGGGCGGCATCGCCGACGCCGCTGGCGTGGCCGCGGCGCTGGCGCTGGGTGCGGCCGGCGTGCAGGTGGGCACCGCCTACCTGCTGTGTCCCGGAGGCCAGCACCAGCGCGCTGCACCGTGCGGCGCTGCAGGGCGAGGGTGCACGTCACACCGCGCTGACCAACCTGTTCACCGGCCGGCCGGCGCGCGGCATCGTCAACCGCGTGATGCGCGAGCTGGGCCCGCTGCGCGATGCCGTGCCGGCCTTCCCGCTGGCGGCCGCGGCGATGGCGCCGCTGCGCGCCGCCGCCGAAGCCCGCGGCAGCAGCGACTTCACGCCGCTGTGGTCGGGCCAGAACGCCAGCGGCTGCAAGCCGCTGGGCGCGGCCGAGCTGACGCGGCAACTGATCCAGGCCTTTCGAGGACACCCGAGCATGAGCAACTTCCTGGTCTACGAACAAAGCGGTGCCGTCGTCACGCTGACGATGAACGCCCCCGAGATGCGCAACGCGCTCACCGGCAACGCCGCGGTGGACGAGTTCGTGAACGCGGTCGAGCGCATCAACGCCGACCCCTCGGTGCGGGTGATGATCCTCACCGGCGCGGGCACGGTGTTCTCCTCGGGCGGCAACGTCAAGGACATGAAGCGCTTCACCACCGATGCGGTCACGCCGGCCGAGATCGGCCAGTGGTACCGCACCGGCATCCAGCGCCTGCCGCTGGCGCTGCAGACACTGGAGGTGCCGAGCATCGCCGCCGTCAACGGCCCGGCCGTCGGCGCCGGCAACGACCTGGCCTGCATGTGCGACATGCGCATCGCCTCCAGCACCGCCAGCTTTGCCGAGAGCTTCATCCGCGTCGGCCTGATCCCGGGCGACGGCGGCGCCTGGTTGCTGCCGCGTGTGGTGGGCCTGTCCAAGGCGATGGAGATGTCCTTCACCGGCGACCCGGTCAAGGCCGACGAGGCGTTGGCCATCGGCCTGGTGTCACGCGTGGTGGCGCCCGAGGCGCTGATGGACGAGGCCCGCGCGCTGGCCGCGCGCATCGCGCGCAACGCGGGGCAGACGCTGCGCCTGACCAAGCGGCTGCTGCGCGAGGGCCAGCATCAGAAGCTGGATTCGCTGCTCGAGCTGTCGGCGGCGCTGCAGGTGATCGCGCACAAGACCCCGGCGCATGCCGAGGCGGTGGAGGCCTTCATCGCAAAGCGCGAGCCGAAGTTCGGCGACGTGTGAGCGCTGTTTCAGCGTGCGCCGGTGCGCGGCGGCGTCGGGCGCAGCTCGGGGCCGCTGACGCGCAGCATCAGCCGCAGGTACTCCAGCCGCGCGTGCAGCGCCAGCATCTGGCGGCGCAGCTTCAGCAGGGCCTGCAGGCGCACTTCGAGTTCTTCGGACAGCGGCATCGGCAGCGGGTTCTGGGGCTGGGGCGGGTTCATGGGGTGGCAAAGCGCGGTGTGCTGATGTGGCTGCATGTTCGGCGCCACGGTGTCACGGGTCAACCCCGCAACTCGGGTGCCGGGCGGGCCTGCTAGATTCGCTGCGGTTTCAAACAAGCAGACAAATCCCATCATGAAGGTGTGCATCTACGGTGCCGGCGCCATCGGCGGTTTCATCGGCACGCGGCTGGCCGCCACGGGGCGATGCAGCGTGGCGGCCGTGGCCCGCGGCGCCACGCTGCACGCGCTGCGCGAACACGGCTGGCGACTGCGCCAGGGCGGCCAGTTGTTGCAGGCCCCGGCCCAGGCCACCGACGACCCACGCGACTTGGGGGTGGTGGACCTGGTGGTGGTGGCCGTCAAGGGCCCGGCGCTGGCCGAGGTGTCGCGCCGCATGGCACCGCTTCTTGGCCCGCACACTCTGGTGCTGCCGGCAATGAACGGCGTGCCCTGGTGGTTTGCCCAGGCCATCCCGGCGCTGGGCGGCCAGCCGCTGCGCAGCGTGGACCCGGACGGTGCCATCGCGGCGCACATTCCGCTGGCGCAGGTGGTGGGCTGCGTGGTGCATGCCAGCACCTTCACGCCCGAGCCCGGCCTGGTGGAGCAGCGCATGGGCCAAGGGCTGATCATCGGCGAGCCCACCGCCGGCGTGACGCCGCGCGTGCAGACGCTGGCCGATCTGCTGACGCATGCCGGCTTCGACACCACGCTGTCGGCCGACGTGCGCCAGGACATCTGGTACAAGTTGTGGGGCAACATGACGATGAACCCGGTCTCGGCGATCACCGGCGCCACCGTCGACCGCATCATGGCCGACCCGCTGGTGCTGGCCTTCTGCAGCGCCGCCATGCAGGAGGCCGCCGCGGTCGGCGCACGCATCGGCTGCGCGGTGGCGCAGACCCCCGAGGATCGGCATGCGGTGACGCGCAAGCTGGGGCGCTTCAAGACTTCGATGCAGAACGACGTGGACGCCGGCCGCGCCATCGAGCTCGATGCGCTGGTGACGGTGGTGCGCGAGATCGCGCAGCGCCTGGGCATCGCCACGCCGAACATCGACGCGCTGCTCGGCCTGACCCGGCTGTTCGCGCGTGTGCACGGGCTGTACCCCGACGACTGATCCCGACAAGAAGCGAGGCGCCGCGTGGCACACAGCAAGTTCCGCATCCAGCTGCCGTCGATGACGCCTGGCGGTGCCCGCCATGTGGTGGTGCACCGCTTCGGCACCCTGGGTGCGCGGCCCAAGGTCTACCTGCAGGCGGCGGTGCATGCCAATGAATTCCCCGGCGCGATGGCGCTGCACCACCTGCTGCCGCGGCTGCTCAAGGCCGATGCGGCCGGGCGCATCGTCGGCGAGGTGGTGGTGGTGCCCACCGTCAACCCGATCGGCCTGTCGCAGCTGGTGGGCAACAACCATCTGGGCCGCTATGACCAGCTGGGCCGCGACAACTTCAACCGCAACTGGCCCGATCTGGCGCCGGCCGTGGCCGAGCGCGTGGGCGCGAGACTCGGCCGCGACGCGCAAGCCAACGTCGCGCTGGTCCGGCAGGCCGCGCTGGCCGCGCTGGACCAGATGCAGCCGCTGAACGAGCTGCAGACACTGCGCGTCGAGGTGATGAAGCTGTCCATCGACGCCGACGTGGTGCTCGACCTGCACTGCGACCTGGAAGCGGTGCTGCACCTGTTCATCTCGCGCCGCGACTGGCCCGGCCGCGCGCAGGCCCTGGCGGCCGACCTCGGCGCCGAGGCGACGCTGGTCAACGAACCCTATCCGCAGGCACTGACCTTCTCGGGTGCCAACGGCGCGCTGTGGGCGCGGCTGGCCGAAGCCTTCGCCGATGCCGACATTCCGCAGGCCTGCCTCAGCGCCACGGTGGAGTACCGCGGCCAGCACGACGTGAACCATGCCTTGGGGGCCGACGATGCGGCGCGGCTGCTGCGCTTCCTGCAACGCTGTGGCGCGGTCGCCGGCCGGCCCGGCAAGCTGCCAGCGCTGAAGGCCGAGGCCACGCCGATGGCCGGCATGGACGTGGGCTACTGTCCATGTACCGGCATCCTGGTCTACCGCGTGGCCAAGGGCACGCGCGTGCGCAGGGGCCAGGTCATCTGCGAGATCATCGACCCGTCCGACGAGCGCGGTGCCGCGGCGCGTACACCGATGGCCGCCGGCAGCGACGGCCTGCTGTTCGCGCGCCGGCTCGACGGCACGCTGGCCTGGCCCGGCAAGACGGCCTTCCGCATTGCCGGCCCGAAGCCACTTGCCCACCGGGTCGGCATGAGCGGCCTGGACGATTGATGTGACCCACCGCCGCAGCGCCTTCGGCGCTCCCCCTCGAGGCGTCTGCTTGGAGCCTGGGGTGCGTGCATCGAGTGTGGCGCTTTGGCAGCGCCTCGAACTGGAAGGAACTGGCCTTGAACCCGACGCTCGATGAACTGAAGGCCTGGATCGGCCGCAGCGAGACGCTGCACGACATGGCCCAGCCGGTGCCGGTGGCCGCACTGGCGGCTGCGCTCGACCACCCGCCGGCGCCGCTGGCCGCCGGCATGCCGCTGCCGCCGCTGTGGCACTGGCTTTACTTCCTGCCGATCGCGCGGCAGTCGGAGATCGGGCCCGATGGCCACCCGCGGCGTGGCGGCTTCCTGCCGCCGGTGCCGCTGCCGCGGCGCATGTGGGCCGGCAGCCAGCTGGAGTTCCGCGCGCCGCTGCGCCTGGGTGATGCGCTGCAGCGCCAGTCCAGCATCGTCGACGTGTCCGGCAAGTCAGGCCGCAGCGGCGAGCTGGTGTTCGTCAAGGTGCGCCACGAGCTGCGCTGCAACGGTGCGGCCGAGCCCGCGCTGCTGGAGTTCCACGACATCGTCTACCGCGACGCGCAGCGGCCCGGCGACCTGCCGCCAGCACCTCAAGCCGCACCCGAGGGCGCGACCTGGCAGCGCGAGCTGCAGCCCGACGAGGTGCTGCTGTTCCGCTATTCCGCGCTCACCTTCAACGGCCACCGCATCCACTACGACCGGCCCTATGCCACCCAGGTCGAGGGCTATCCGGGCCTGGTGGTGCACGGCCCGCTGATCGCCACGCTGCTGCTCGACCTGCTGCGCCGGCACGCGCCACAGGCCGAGCTGGCAACGTTCCGCTTCAAGGCGCTGCGTCCCACCTTCGACGGCCGGCCGATGCGCGTCAGCGGCGCGCCGCAGGCGGATGGCAAGACGGTGCACCTGTGGGCCCAGGACCATGAAGGCTGGCTGACCATGAACGCCACCGCGGTGCTGCGCTGATGCAGCCGCTGCAGGGCATCACCGTCGTCGCGCTGGAACAGGCGGTGGCCGCGCCCTTCGCCACGCGCCAGCTGGCCGACCTGGGCGCGCGCGTCATCAAGGTCGAACGTCCGGGCGGCGGAGACTTCGCGCGCGGCTACGACCAGCGCGTGCGCGGCCTGTCCTCGCACTTCGTCTGGACCAACCGTTCCAAGGAGAGCCTCACGCTGGACCTGAAGCAACCCGCCGCTGCGGAGGTGCTGCTGCGGCTGATCCGCGCCAAGGCCGACGTGCTGGTGCAGAACCTGGCGCCCGGCGCGGCAGCGCGGCTCGGCCTGTCCTACGAGGCCCTGTCGGCGACCGACCCGCGGTTGATCGTCTGCGACATTTCAGGCTATGGCGACGATCCACGCAACCCCGGCCCGTACCGCGACAAGAAGGCCTACGACCTGCTGATCCAGAGCGAGGCCGGCCTGGTGTCGGTGACCGGCACAGCCGAGGCCCCGGCCAAGGTGGGCGCGTCGATGGCCGACATTGCTGCCGGCATGTATGCCTACAGCGGCATTCTCGCGGCGCTGCTGCAGCGCCAGCGCGATGGGCGCGGCCGTCGTGTCGAGGTGTCGATGCTCGAGTCGCTGGGCGAATGGATGGGCTATCCGATGTACTACGCCTTCGACGGCGCCGAGCCGCCGCCGCGCAGTGGGGCCAGCCATGCCACGATCTACCCCTACGGGCCCTTTCCCGCCGGCGACGGCAAGACGGTGATGCTGGGCCTGCAGAACGAGCGTGAGTGGGGCGCCTTCTGCGACAAGGTGCTGCGGCAGCCGGCCCTGGCCCGCGACCCGCGCTTTCACAGCAATGCCGCGCGCAATGCCCAGCGCGAGGCCTTGCGGTCGGTGATCGTCGAAGCCTTCGCGCCGCTGACCGCCGACCAGGTGCTGCAGCGCCTCGACGAAGCGCAGATCGCCAACGCCAAGGTCAACACGATGCGCGAGTTCTGGCAGCACCCGCAGCTGGCGGCACGCGAACGCTGGCGTGACGTCGGCTCGCCGGTAGGTACGATTCCGGCGCTGCTGCCGCCAGGCCACTGGGACGACGGCCACGGCCCGCGCATGGACCCGGTGCCGGCGCTCGGCGAACACACCGACGCGCTGCTGGCCGAGCTGGGTTATGGCGCCGACGACATTGCCGCGCTGCGCGCAGCGCAAGCCATCTGAGGCGAGGCACCATGATTGCGCGCAGCTACCTGTTCGTACCCGGCAATCGCACCGAGCGCTTCGACAAGGCGCTGGCCTCGGGCGCCGATGCAGTGGTGCTCGACCTGGAGGATGCCGTTGCGCCGGACGACAAGCCCGTCGCACGCGAGGCCGTGGCGCGCTACCTGATGGCGGCCGATGAGGCGCTGCGTGCGCGGCTGGTGGTGCGCATCAACGACGAGAGCACGCCCTGGTTCGAGGACGACCTGGCCATGCTCGCGGCGGTGCGGGCCCGTGGCGTGATGCTGCCCAAGGCCGAGGCGGTGGCCACGGTGGCCCGGGTGCGCCGCACCTGCGCGGACATCGAGGTGCTGGCGCTGATCGAAAGCGCGCGCGGCATCCTCAATGCCGAAGCGCTGGCCGCAGTCGAAGGCGTTGGCCGACTGGCATTCGGCACCCTGGATTTCGCGCTCGACCTCGATCTGGTCGACGATCCGGTGGCCGGCCCGCTCGGCCTGGACGCGGCTGCCAGCCGCCTGGCATGGGCCTCGCGCGCAGCCGAACTGCCGCCACCGGTGGCCGGTGTCACGCCGGACATCGACGACCCGGCCCGGCTGCGCGCCGACTTCGCGCGTGCCCGTGCGCACGGGTTCGGCGCCAAGCTGTGCATCCACCCGAAACAGGTGGCCTGGGTGCATGAGGCGCTGGTGCCCAGCGCGGCCGAACTCGACTGGGCGTGCCGTGTCGTCGCCGCGGCCACGGGCTCGTCGGGCGCGGTGCGCGTCGACGGCCGCATGGTCGACAAGCCGGTGTTGCAGCGCGCGCAGCGGCTGCTGGCGCGCGCCGGGGTGCCGTCCTAGAACTTGAAGACCACGCCGACCAGCGGCCCGCTGAAGCTCTGGCTTTCGATGTGCGAGCTGCTCTTGAACTCGTAGTCCAGATAGCGCCACGAGCCGATCAACGCGCCCCAGTCGAACTGGTAGCCCACGCCGGCATTGACCTGCCAGGTCATCTTCGATTCACCAGTGCCGATATCGGCATAGAAGGGCACGAACCACCGGCGATCGGGGCCCAGATAGGCGCGGCCCTTCAGGCCGATCACGCCATCCCAGTTGGTGGCGCCGACTTCCGCCTCACCGGAGCGCGCGAGGTTGCCGCCGCTGCCGTTGAGGCTCCACCTCAGCCTGTTGGTCATGTCGAGCATGCGCGCGCCGAACAGCAGGTCCATCGAAGCGGCGTCGTCGTTCTTCAGCTGGTAGGTGCCGGCAAGGGTCCAGATCCAGGACTTGACGTCGAGATCCACATTGGCGGTGACGCCGGCCACGGGTCGGCCGCCAATGGTGAAGTCCCTCGATCCGCTTTTCGAGTCACCCAGGTCGGCGTAGGCGATGTCGGTAAACAGGCCCCACTCGCCATTGCGTGCTTGGAAGGCAGTGAAGAAGGCAAACTTCAGCGCATCGAGCACGTCGCCGGTGCTGAGGTCGATGCTCGACCCGCCGCCGTCAGGGAACGACGTGTTGCCGCTGATGGCCGGGAACCAGCCGTAGATCGCGGCTTCGAACTGCCAGCCGCTGCTCATTCCCTGGGCCTGGGTGGCGACGGGTGCCGTGCCTGCCAGTGCCAGCGCCAGCAGCGGCGCGGCGAGGTTGGATTTCTTTTTCATGCGGGTCTCCTCGGAGTGGTGTGACTGCAGTCCGCAAGAGACTGCCGCCCATTCTTGCTCTGCCATGGCTACGGGCGCAGTCCAGCCTGGGCGGCGCGTGTGCTTCGCGCAACATCCGGCCGCAGCCGGATGCCTTGCCGCTGCGCTCAGGCCGGTGCCTCGACGATGTCGATCTCGACGCGGCGATTCTTCGCGCGGCCTTCGTCGATATTGTTTGTCGCCACAGGGTGCGCCTGCCCCAGGCCGGAAGTGGTGATCAGGTTGGCGGGCACGCCCTGGGCCTTCAGGAAGTCGGCCACCGTGTCGGCGCGTGCCTTCGACAGTTCGACGTTGCTGGCAAAGCGCTCGCGCAGCGCCGGGCCGATCGGCACGTTGTCGGTGAAGCCCTTGACGACGATGCGCTGGCCGCTCAGGTCCTTCAGCGCCGGCGCCACCTTGGCCAGCAGCGCCTTGCCGGACTCGTTCAGCTCCCAGCCGCCTTCGGCGAAGAGGATGCCGCTGGCCAGCGTCAGCCTGACCAGGTTCTGCAATTGTTCAATCTGCGCTGAGTCGCCTGCCAGTTCAGCCTTCAACTGCTCGTCGACCTTCTGGTAGGTGCTGGTCTTCTGCACCTGCGGGTTGTAGGTGCTCTGCGACACGCAGGCCGACAGCAGCAGAGCGGCACCGAGCGCGAGGCAGGAAAACAAAGTCTTCATGCTTCTGCAACTGATGAATGGATGAATGGTTGCTTCGCGAGCATCAGGTGACTTCGAATGCGCACTTGCCAAGTATCGGCATCGCCGGAGCGCACCGCATTGTCGCGGGCGACCAGCGGCATGGTCTGCGCACGCCTGCCGAACTGGAAGACCGAGCTGATTTCCATGCCCAACGTCGGGCGCGGCCTGATTCAGTTCAACTCGTCGGGCTTCCAGAACTTCGAGCCCTGGATCGCCACGCCGGCTTCGAGCCCGTTCTTCGTCAGCGTGAAGCTGTCCACGCTGGACATCGTGTTGCCGCCCACACCGCCGCCGGCCGTCTTGCCGGCCGCGCCGGCACCCACGGTCGCGCCACCGTCGGCCGTCCAGCCCTTGTTGACGAAGTCGTTCATAACCGCGGCGGTCTTGAAGATCATCAGGACGTCGTTTTCCGACGCCCCGAGTTGCGCGCCGACGCTGGCGCCGGCCATCGCCATGAAGGTGTTCTTCTTCGTCTTGTTGTCGTGCACCAGGCCCTTGCCTCCTTCGCCGCCGAAGATGAAGCTGAAGCCATAGGTGGTGAACACCGCATAGCCCGGCGCCTTGGCCACGGCGGCCTTCAGCTCGGGCTTGGCCTTGTAGAAGCGCTCCAGCGAGCCTTGCGCGACCTTGACGATCTCGGCCTGTCGGGTCGCCTTGTCCTGCGCGAAGGCGCCGCCGGAGGCAAAGGCCAGGGTCAATGCGCCGATGGCGGCGAGGTGTTGAAGTTTCATGTCTGCTGCTCCTGAGGGTGTGCGCGGCTGCGCACGGTGGTTGAAGGTTTCGATGGGTCGATGGATTGCGGCGCCGGCGCGATACCGGCCGCCGCGTCTATTGCGTCAGCTCGTTCAGGATCTTCTTCTTTGCGGCCTCGTAGTCGCTGGCGCTGATCAGCTTCTGGTCGTACAGCGACTGCAGTTCCTGCAACTTCTGCTGCGGCGTCTTCTGCTGTGCCGCGGCCGCGGCACTTTGTGCCTGGGCTGCGGCGATCCTGGCCTGCTGTGCGGCTGCGGTCGCTTCGTTCGCTGCTGCCGCGTTGGCACTGGCGTTGACTGCCGCGGCATCGGCGGCGGCAGCTGCGGCGCCACCCCAGACGACGGTGCGGTAGGCGGTGCGCCGCGCCACGCCTGCAAAGGACAGCGGCGTAAACGGCAGGCCGATGATGTCGATGAACAACGACACCGGCCCGGCATTCGCCGCCGGCAGCTGGCCCGAGATCACGGTGATGTCGTAGCTCAGGTCCTTGCCCGCGACGCGCGGATTGCGCAGCGTCACGACCATGTCCGAGAGCTCGTCTTTGCCTTCGTGTGAAGGTCGACAGCGTGGCATTCGGTGGGTCCTTGAGGAAGCTGTCGGGGCCCGCCTTCCAGAACTCCAGGTACTCGCCGGTGCGGTAGTGGCCGGCGATGCGCACGGGTCGGTCGGAGAAGAACAGCGTCGTCGGGCTGACGCCCTTGAGGGTCAGCGACTTGCCGTCGGCGCTGACGGCCACGCCCTGCGCGTTCTGCACGAACAGCAACTGCGCCATCGCCGGGATGGCGGCCGGCGCCTCGACGGCCTGCGCTGCCGGCGCGCTCCATAGGGCGGCGCCGAGCGCCGATGCGACGAAGACGAACTTGACGAGGATTCGTTGCATGCTGCGGGGTCCGAAAGCAAAGGGGGTGACGCAGGGAGCTAACGCCACATCACCGCGCGCCGGTAGGCGGTGCGGCGCGCGACGCCGGCGTAGGAGACCGGCGTCAGCGGCATGCCGATGACGTCGATGAACAGCGAGGCCGGCCCGCCGCGGGCCGGCATGCTGCCTTCGAGGACCTTCACGTCGTAGCTCAGCTCGTCGCCCTTGAGCATCGGGTTCGACAAGGTGACGACGATGTCGACGTTGTACTTGTCCTTCTCCAGCACCGACAGGTTGGCGTTCGGGTTGTCCTTGGCGAAGCTGTCCTTGCCGTCGTTCCAGAACGGCACCCACACTGCCGTCGCCATGTTGCCGGCGATGCGCTCGGGCCGGTCGCTGAAGAACACCGTCACCGGACTCACGCCCTTGAGCACCAGCTTGCCGTTGGCATGGCTGATCGACGCGGCGTTCTGCACGAACAGGAAGTCGGCCTGCTTGGCCTGGGCGAGCGCGGTGGTGGTGGTGGTGGCGGTGGCCAGGCCAGCGAGGGCCGCGGTGTTGCAGGAGCTTGCGTCGATTGATCATGGCTGTCCGGGTGGTTGAAAGGGGGTGGGGTCAGGGCTGCAGTTCGATGTCGCCCGGCCGCCAGGTCTTGTCGAACCAGGGCTCCAGCGGGCCGTACAGGCGCAGGATCATGAACCAGGCCTTGCCGGGGATCGTCTGCACCCAGTTGCTCTCCTTGCCGGCCGGCGCCTTCGGGCCGAAGTACACGTCGACCGAGCCGTCGGCGTTCACCTGCAGCGCCTTGTTCTGGCTGCTGACGGTGGGGAAGCGCTGGTCGGTCTGCAGCATCGAGCGGGTCTGCGTGTCGTAGACGATGACCGACCAGAAGTCCTTGACCGGGATGTTCGGCGGCAGGTGCAGCCTGTAGGTCTTGCCGCCATCGAGCGGCTTGCCGTCGGCGTCGACGCGCCGTCCACGGATAGGTGGAGCCCTCGCCGACCACCTTCGTGTCCATCGCCGGCGTGACGCCGGTGGCGAGGAAGAAGAACATCGCCGCGGCATCGAGGTTCGGCACGCCCGGCTGCGTCTCGAACTTGTAGCCGCCGACGAAGGGCCGCTTCCACTGCCGGTCCTCGAAGAAGTAGGCCTCCTTGTCGCGCTGCGGTAAGGCCAGCGCGCGGCGCCGTGGCGTCGCCGACCGCCGCGGCCTCGGCCAGGATCTTCTTCATGCGCGCGTCCGGCGCGAAGGGCTTGCCCTTCTCGATGCCGATCGAGGCCCAGATGCCGAGCGTGGTGGCGTCGATCGTGTCGGTCGGCTCCTCCTGCACGACCTGGTGCAGCATCGGCCAGAACGACGCAGTCGGCCGGGCGCGACCATGTTGAACGGCTTGCCGGACATGTTGACGAAGGTCAGCGCCGGCGGCGGGTTGCCGGCCTGCGCCAGCGGGTAGATCTTCGGTGTGCTGCTTCACCGCGTCCACGCCCGGCTTGGGATCGCCGTTCACCAGGAAGCTGCGCCAGCCGCCCAGGTCTGGAACGTGCGGGCTGCGAACGACGTGGTAGCCGTCCGGCACCGGGTCCTTGTAGCCGGGCGGCAGCAGCAGGTACTTGCCGCCGGCGCCCTTGTCGGGGCCGGTGATGCCGAGATCCGCCATCCAGCGGTACCACATGTCGTCGATCAGGCCGAGCACCTTGGGCGGCACCTCGAGCACCAGCGGCCCGTTGCGCAGGTCCAGCCAGAACCAGGTGTAGGGCGTGTTGTCGTTGGCGGTGAGCTCGATCGTGCGCGAGTCGACCAGGTCCTCCCAGATCGGGACGGTCTGGTTGTCCGGGCCGAACCTGCGGATCGCCTCGCGGTTGAAGGCCTGGTTCACCGCGGGGATGCCCAGCAGGTAGGCCTGCACCGCGCGCGACCGGTCGAGGTTGTCATAAACCTTCTCGACGGTTTCGGTGGTCGGGAAACCGTCGTTCAGCGCCAGTGTGCCGATCGAGGTTTCCAGCGTGTTCGGGGTGGCGACGCCGGGCAGCGATCGGCGTCGTCATCTTGTAGCCCGCGGGCGTGGGCGTCGTCTGGCAGGCGGCCAGGGCCAGCAGCGCCACGGCGCCGATCAGGGCTGATGACGCGCGCTGCGACGAACTCGGCGAAATCATGGTGCGGCACTCCTTCTTCATTTCGGGAACATGAACTGCACCTGCAACCGCAGTTGCCAGCCCGGCCCGTCGTCGGGCTGTACACGTTGTAGTACGCGCCGACCTGCGTGTTCACCGGCAACTTGCCGATATGGAAGATCTTGCCGACACCGCCGCCCAGCGGCACGGTCCAGCGCTGGCTGCTCTCGGCCTCCCAGTTGGCGGTGATCGACCGGTGCCGTGGTCAGGTACAGCCCGCCGGGGAAGTTGTAGTTCAGGAAGGGCTGCAGCAGGAAGTTGTTGTAGCGCCCGCCCTGCTTGCTGCTGCTCAGCGACCAGACGTTGTTGACCAGCGCGCCGTACACCCAGGGGTCGCCCTTTTCGATGCCTCAGCCCACCGCGGTCGGCCCAGGCCCCAGTTCCTGTTACCGAGCAGCGTCGTCGCTGTTGGTCGGCATCTGCAGGACTGGCGCCCGCGCCCCAGATCAGCCCGCCCGGCCCGCGTTGTGCCGGCGACAGGAAGGCCGAGAGCTGGATGTCGCCCAGGCCGAAGGTCTCGCCCTGGCCGGCGCAGGAACGCCGGCTGCCAGATCAGCGGCAGGATGGTGCGGGTGATGAGGTTCCAGTCGCGTCGTCCAGCCTCGATCGGGATCACCGGCTGGATGTTCAGGATGTTCTGCGTGCCCGACGCCGGCCCGGTGTTGAAGTTGGTGTTGTTCTGGAAGGGCACGCTGACCAGGTTGCCCACCGGGTTCTGGCGCCAGCTTGGCCAACTCTTCGGCCGACATCGCGGCGCGCGCGGGATGGCGGAGCACAGCCAGCGCGGCGCACGCGAGTGCTGCCCGCGCGAGCCGGTGGATCCGCGGGATGCATGCGTGTGCCTGCTGCGCTTCGATGGGTGTCCGGGCGGCGTTTCAATCAATTCACCTGCTGCAATCCCGGCGGCTGCCAGGTGCCCTTGCCCGGCGGCAGGATCGACGGCGGTTCGTGTCTTCGGCCAGTACAGGCGCATCACCAGGTAGATCGGGCCGTCCGGCGCCGGCAGCCAGTTGGCTTCCTTGTCCTTGCCGGGCGAGTCCTTCTGGATGTAGAGCGTCAGCGAGCCGTCGGCGTTCTTCTTCATGTCCGGCAGCATCGGCGAGTTGATCAGGTAGCGGTTGATCGGGTTCTTGATCAGCAGCTGGGTCTTGCCGTCGTACATGGTCACCGACCAGAAGGCGTTCACCGGCGGCAGCTGGCCTGGCGGCGAAGGTCAGCGTGTAGTTGTGCTTGCTGCCGTCGAGCGGCTCGCCCGTCGGCGTCGACGCGGGTCATCGGGTACATGGCCTCGACGGCATCGTTGCCGTAGATGCCGCCCTTGGCGGCGGCGGCGCGCTTCAGCCAGTCGCCGTTGTAGAACGCGCGGTCGCCGAACAGCGACGCCGACCTTCCAGCCGTTGATGTTCTTGCATGCCGCTCGCCAGGTACTGCCTCGACCTTGTCGTCGCCGTCCTTCATGGCCAGCAGGACCGCGGCCTTGTGCTCGGCCGACAGGTCCTTGAAGTCGAAGCGTCTTGCCCGGGCCGATGCCGATGCTGGCCAGCTGCGCGCGGATCGCCTTGTCGTCCGGGGTTTCGGGCACGAACTGCAGCGCGGCGTCGAGGTAGTCGAAGAAGTTCGTCCTTGATGCCGGCGGTGGTGGCCGGCGGGAAGTCGATCGCCGGCGCGGCCGGCGGCGCCGGCTGCTTCAGGAAGGCCGACAGCGGCTGCGCCTTGTAGCCGGCCTGCACCTTGCTCGACGTTCGGCATGTCGGCCGGCGTTGAACAGCTGGGTGCGGAAGATGGTCAGGCCGAACGGCGTGGTCGAGCGGAACACCTGCTTGATGCCGGCCGGCGTCTCGCCCTGTCCAGTCCGGGCCGACGACCAGGTAGTCGCCGGCCTCGTTGCCGGTGGCGCGGCTGCCGATGTAGCCGTAGTTGTAGGTGTTGCCGTCGATCAGCTGCACCGAGTAGTAGCGCTTCTTGTCGACCGCCGGCACCGAGATCACCATCGGCTCGGCGCGCAGGTCCAGCCACAGCATCGAGTACGGCGTGTCGCTGTTCGGCGTGACCACGGCGGTGTCCTTGTAGGTGAAGACACGCGCCTCGTTGACGATCGGTGTTGAACGGGCCCTTGTACTGGCCGGAGTTCTTGTCGACGACGAACTCGTTCATGACCGCGTAGTTCATCACCATCGGCAGGCCGTAGATGAAGGCCTCCTCGGCGATGGCCTTGGTCTCGGCGATGCCCGGCGCCGGCACGCCGACAGCGGCGTCCTGCTTCCCGGCCTGCGCGATGGGGTCGTCCTTCTTGCCGCAACCGGCCAGCAGGACGGCGGCGATCGCCCCGCACAGGGCGCCTTGCAGCAACGCGCGTGTCTTCATTGATTTCGCTTGGTGCTTCCCTTGGTGCTATTGCGTCAGCTGGGCCAGGATCTTCTTCTTCGCCGCTTCGTAGTCGCTGGCGCTGATCAGCTTCTGGTCGTAGAGCGACTGCAGCTCGGCCAGCTTCTGCTGCGGCGTCTTGGTCTGGCCGGCCTTGGCCTGGGCTGCGGCCGCCTCGGACTGCTGGGCGGCCGCGGCCGACTGCCTGGCGGCCTGACCTGTCGCCGCCGCGGCCTGGTTGGCGGCTGCGGCGCTGGACTCGACAGCGGCCTCGGTGGTCACGGCGGCGGCAGTGGCAGCGCCGGCCACGAACATCGTGCGGCGTGCCGCACGCCGCCACACGCCGAAGATCGCCCATGCCGGCTGCGTCGCCACCAGCAATGCCGCACCGGCCAGCAGGCTGCGGCGCGGCAGCGCCCTTCTGATTTCGCTCGGATTCATCTCGGATCTCCTGGGGTAACGGGTGTCAGGGCTTGGTGCGCGTGTATTGCAGTTCCATCATCTTGAACATCTTGGTGCCGAAGCCCTGGCCCCACAGTTGCGCCACGTGGCCGCCGTCTGCGCCGAGGGCCATGCGCAGTTCCAGCGGCGTGGCCTTGCCGGTGCTGCTGTTGACGACGCTGGCCTTCATCGTTGCCGACTTGCCGTCGGCGTTGAAGCCGCCGGTGTAGAGCGTCAGCGCGGTGCTGCCATCGTCCATCCAGGAGGCCTGGTATTTTTTGGCGGCGTTGTCGTAGCCGATGTAGCCGATGGCGTTGAAGGCATCGTCAGACGGGCCGCCGACCAGCATCGTCTGCACGAAGCGATTGCCCAGCACCCAGGTGCTGACGGCGCTGGCGGTGGATTCGATCGGCGGCTTGCCCGGGTCGACCCAGATCAGCACCCTGACGTTGAAGCTGCCGATCATCGGCTCGAGCCGCTTCTGGTATTCGCCGGGGGTCATGGCCTTGTCCATCGCCCTGGCGACGGCGGCCGCTTTCGCGGAAGGCGGCTTGCCGGCCTCCTGCGCGAACGTCGGGCCCGCAAGACAGAGGGCGGTGGCCACCAGGGCCACGATGGGGTGCATCTTCATGGTCTTCTCTCCCGAGTTCGGCGTTCAAGGCCCTGAGGCCAACGCCTGGTGAAGCGTGGCCGCGCTGGCGGACATCGATCGCCGGCGGCCGGTACCAGATGGCAAGCCAGAGCCGCGACCTCAGTCCTTGTTCTTCATCGCCGCCTCGAGCTTCTTCGATGTCGGCCGGCGAGAGCTGCGGCCGGTCGAGCCTGACCGTCAGCTTGTTCAGCTTGGCCGTCAGCGCGAAGGGCGGCTTGTAGTCGGCATCGTTCACGCCGGTCAGCGTGTCGGAGCCGATGTCGAAGCTCTCGTCCCACTGCAGGATCATCGGCAGCGTTTTCGGCATCGCCTTGGTGTCGACCACCTTGCCGTCGACCTTCAGCGTGCCGGTGCCGGGGCGGCCGACACCGCTGAAGTCGTTGAAGGCCAGCGTGCCGGCGCCGAGGCCGTCGTACTTGAAGTCGAACTCGACCGTGTGGCGGCCCGGGCCAGCGCCTCGGCGCCCTCCCACTTCAGCCGCTCCAGGTCGACCAGGTTCCACAGCCACACCGGCTTGCCCTTCAGCAGGTAGAAGCCGTAGCCGCCGAAGCGCCCGCCGGAGGTCAGCATCATGCCTTCGGCGCCGCCGGCCGGCACCTCGATGTCGGCCGTGACCGTGTACGAGGTGTTCAGCAGCAGCGGCGAATCGCCCTGCGGCAGGCCGACCATCGGCCGCGTGTAGACGAACTCGCTGCGCCCGGCGGTGATGTTCGGCCTGGGCGCGACGATGCGCGCGGCCACCGAGGCGTCCATCGGGAACACCTGGTACTTCTTCGCCTCGGCGATGAACTTGGCCTTCATCGCCTTGACCCTGTCCGGATGCCTGGCCGCCAGGTCGGTGGTCTGGCTGAAGTCCTCGTTCAGGTTGTACAGCTCGAGCACCTGGTTGTTCAGCGGGTCGGGGTTGGCCGGGCCGAAGGCTTCCCACGGCGCGCGATTCACCTTGGTGCTGAGGAACCAGCCGTCGTCGTACAGCGCCCATTGGCCCATCATCTCGAAGTACTGCGTCTTGTGGCGTTGCGGCGCCTTGGCATTCTTCGCATCGAAGGTGTAGGCGAAGCTGGTGCCTTCGATCGGCGCCTGCTTGATGCCGTCCACCGCCAGCGGCGCCTTGATGCCGGCGGCCTCCAGGATCGTCGGCACGACGTCGATGACGTGCGTGAACTGCTCGCGCAGGCCGCCCTTGTCCTTGATGCGCGCCGGCCACGACACGACCATGTTCTGGTTGATGCCGCCGAGTGCGGAGGCGTTCTGCTTGAACCAGGAGAACGGCGTGTCGAAGGCCCACGACCAGCCGGCCGACATGTGGTTGTAGGTCTGCTCGGTGCCCCACACGTCGTACCACTTCAGCTGCACTTCGGCGGGCAGCTTGTTCAGGCCGTTGAAGAAGGCCACCTCGTTGGGCGTGCCCAGCGGCCCGCCCTCGGCGCTGGTGCCGTTGTCGCCGTTGATGTAGATGACCAGCGTGTTGTCCAGCTTGCCCAGGTCCTGGAAGTGCTGGATCACGCGCCCGATCTCGTAATCGCTGTACATCGCATAGGCGGCGAAGACCTCGACCTGGCGGATGAAGAGCTTCTTCTCGTCCGCCGTCAGCTTGTCCCACGGCGTGAGCAACTGCGCCGGCCATGGCGCGAGCTTGGTGTTCTGCGGGATCACGCCCATGCGCTTCTGGTTCTCGAAGATGCGTTCGCGCACCTTCTCGTAGCCGTCGTCGAAGAGCTTCATCGCGCGCACCTTGTCGACCCATTCCTGGGTCGGGTGGTGCGGCGCGTGCGTCGCACCGGGCGCGTACTTGATGAAGATCGGCTTGGACGGGTCGGTCTGGTGGATGCGCGTCATGTAGTCGATCGCGTCGTCGGCCATGCCGGTGATCAGGTTCCAGCCCGGCTTGCCCTGGAACGGATAGATCTGCGTGGTGTTGCGGAACAGGTTCGGCTGCCACTGGTTGGCGTCGCCGCCGACGAAGCCGTAGAAGTATTCGAAGCCCATGCCGGTGGGCCACTGGTCGAAGGGCCCGGCCTGGCTCGCAGCGAAGGCCGGAACGTTGTGGTCCTTGCCGAACCACGAGGTGGCGTAGCCGTTGTCGACCAGCATTCGGCCGATGGTCGCCTTGTCGCGGCCGATGATGCTGTTGTAGCCGGGGAACCCGGTGCTCTGCTCGGAGATCACGCCGAAGCCGGCCGAATGGTGGTTGCGCCCGGTGATCAGCGCGGCGCGCGTGGGTGAGCACAGCGCGGTGGAGAAGACGCGGTTGTAGCGCAGGCCCTCGGCTGCAATGCGGTCCATCGTCGGCGTCGGGATCACGCCGCCGAAAGTGCTGGGCACACCGAATCCGGCGTCGTCGGTGATGATCAGCAGCACGTTCGGCGCGCCCTTGGGCGGCACCACGCGCGGCGCCCACCAGGGCTTGGACTGCAGCGCGTCGTTCTTGATCACGCCGCCGAAGGCCGGGTCCGGCGGCGGCAGCTGGGTGTTGGGCAGCGGTCGTCGTGGCACTGGGCGAGCCCAGCGTGCCGGTGACCTGCTGGGCTGCCGCAGCGCCCAGCCCGAGCCCGGCGCACAGCATCACGGCGGTCGCGCGCGCGAGCATTGCAATTCGTGTCATGGTCGTCCTCCGTCGGGGTGTGGCTGCGGCCAAAGTGTCCGCGAGAACCAGGCGGTAGACTGCGCAGTCAACTGGGCAGTGTATGGGGGCAGGTCGACGATGGCATTGTCAATTCCGGTCACCGCCGGCCGCCGCTTCCCGCAGCGCCGGCGTTCGACGCCGCAGCCCCCATGAACGAAGCGATCGCGGTCGAGGAACTCGTTGGCGGCGTGGCGATCGGTGAGATCGCCGAAATGCGCATGGGCCCGCTGCTGCCGGTGCCGCAGCTGTTGCGCGACCTCGGCGTCGATCCGGCTCCGCTGCTGGCGGCAACCCAACTGGATGAGAGCCTGTTCGCCGATGGCGAACGTCGCGCGCCCTACGCCAAGCTCGCCCGCCTGCTCGAACTGGGCGCCGCCGCCAGCGGCTGCGCCGACTTCGGGCTGCGCGCGGGCGCGCGCGTGGGCGACGCGCCGCTCGGTGCGCTGGATGAGCTGATGCAGCACTGTCCGACCGTCGGCGCAGCCCTGGACCGCATCGTGCTCTACCTGAATTGGCACGACCGCGGCGCGGTGCCCGTGCTGCTGCGCCTGGGCGCGGCGCGGGCCTGTCTGGGCTATTCGATCAACCAGTCACATACCCAAGGCAGTGCCCAGGTCTACGGCCTGGCCATGGCCGTGGCCCACCGGATCCTGCAGCGCCTGTGCGGTAGCGCCTGGGCGCCCATCGAGGTCAGTTTCGCCAGCGCCGCGCCGCCTGACGATGCCCGGTATCGCAGCTTCTTCGGCGCCCCGGTGCGCTTCGATGCGGACTTGAGTGCCATCTGCTTTGCCGCGCACTGGCTGGAGCGACCGATCCCGGGGGCCGACCCGGCGCGCCGCGCCGCGACCGAAGCCGCGCTGCGCGCGGCCCTGCAGGTGCAGCACATGCCGCTGCGCGACAAGGTGCAGCGCGCCTTGCACATGATGATCTTTGCCGGCACCGACAATTCACGGGCGCTGGCCGATTTCTGCGGCCTGCACGAGCGCGCATTGCGCCGGCATCTGGCCGCCGAAGGCACCAGCCTGCAGCAGCTCGCGCACCAGACCCGATTCGATCTGGCGGTGAGGCTGTTGCGCGACACACGATTGCCGGCGGCGCACATCGCCACCGCGCTGCACTATGGCGATGCCGCGGCGTTCACGAGGGCCTTCCGGCGCTGGGCCGGCATGACACCGCATGAATGGCGGGTCGCGCGAGGCTCTTCGAACGCCGAGGCCGTCAAGCCGCCAGCAGGCCCTTGATGACGATGTTGGCCTGGATCTCGGCTGCACCCTCGAAGACGTTGAGGATGCGCGCATCGCACAGCACGCGGCTGATGCGGTACTCCAGCGCATAGCCGTTGCCGCCGTGCACCTGCACGGCGTTGTCGGCATTGGCCCAGGCCACGCGCGCGGCCAGCAGCTTGGCCATGCCGGCTTCGATGTCGCAGCGCCGGCCGGCGTCCTTCTCGCGCGCCGAGAAGAGCGTGAGCTGGCGCGCCACCATCGTCTCCACCGCCATCCAGGCCAGCTTGTCGGCCACGCGCGGGAAGTCGATGATCGGCCGGCCGAACTGCAGCCGCTGCTGCGCATAGGCCAGGCCCAGTTCGAAGGCGTTCTGCGCCACGCCGACGGCGCGCGCGGCCGTCTGGATGCGCGCCGACTCGAAGGTCTGCATCAGCTGCTTGAAGCCCTGGCCGGTGGCGCCGCCGAGCAGCGCGTCGTCGGGCACGAAGAAGCCGTCGAAGGCGATCTCGTATTCCTTCATGCCGCGGTAGCCCAGCACCTCGATCTCGCTGCCGCGCATGCCTGCGGCAGGGAAGGGCGCTTCATCGCTGCCGCGCGGCTTTTCGGCGAGGAACATCGACAGCCCGCGGTAGCCGGCGGCCTGCGCATCGGTGCGCACCATCAGCGTCATCAGGTCGCTGCGCGCGCCATGGGTGGTCCAGGTCTTGTTGCCGTGGATGCGCCAGCCGCCGGCGACCTTCTCGGCGCGGGTGCGGATCGAACCCAGGTCGGAGCCGACATCGGGCTCGGTGAAGCTGGCGGTGGGGATCAGTGTGCCGTTGGCGATCAGCGGCAGCAGCCGCGCCTTCTGCGCCGGCGTGCCGTTGCGCTCGATCAGCTCGGCGGCGATCTCGGTGCGCGTGCCCAGCGAGCCCAGGCCGATGAAGCCGCGCGCCAGCTCTTCGGTGACCACGCACATCGCCGACTTGCCCATGCCCGAGCCGCCATGCGCCTCGCCGATGGTCAGGCCGAACACGCCCAGGTGCGCCATCTCGGCAATGACCTGCGTCGGGGATCAGCGCATTGCGCAGGTGCCAGTCGTGCGCGGCGGCCGCATGGTCGTCGGCGAAGCGCGCGAACTGCTCGCGCACCTCGTACAGCGCGGCATCGTCGTAGCCGGGGTCGCCGAAGCGGCGCGTGGCCGCGCCCTCGCTCAGCAGTTCTGCAATGCGCCGGCGCGCCGCCGGCGCGAAGCCTTCGGCACGCAGGCGCCCCACCGCGGCATCCGCATCGAAGGCAGCGCGTGCGCGACCGTCGGCGTCCAGCGATTCGGCGCGGAAGAACTCGCCCTGGCTCATCGGCAGGCCACCGGACAGCTGCGCCAGGTACTCGGCAAAGGCGGCGCGCAACAGCAGCGCTTCCAGCTCACCCAGCCGGCCGGCGCCATGCAGCCGCTGCGCCCAGGCCAGCATCTGTTGCAGCGCGCGCACATAGGTCGCGGCCCAGGCCACGCCGTGGGCGCGAGACTGCTCGAGCTGCAGCGCGCGGGTCTCGTCGCCATCGGCCTGCCGCAGCGTCGCACGCAACGCAGTCATCAACTGCCGCAGCAGCGTGTCGGCGGCCTGCAGGGTATGTCGGCAGTCGGCGAAGGTGGGTTCGTGCATGTCAATCCTTCGCAGCAATGGTGCCCGCCGCCTGCAGCCGGTCCAGCGCTGCGTCATCCAGCCCCAGCAGTTGTTGCAGCACGGGCCGGGTGTGCTGGCCCAGGCTCGGCGCCAGCCCGGGCGAGGGCCGTGCCACGGCGCCGAAATGCAGCGGCGAGGTGGCGGTGAGGAAACGGCCGACACCCGGGTGTTCGGTACGACGGAACATCGGGTTGGCCTCGGAGCAGCGCGGGTCCTCGGCCAGCATCTGCTCGAAGCTGCGGTAGGGCCCCCACAGCAGCGAGCGGTCGGTGAAGGCCGCGCCCACCTCGGCCAGTGTGCGTGCCGCAAACCACGGGCGCAGCGCGGTGGAGATCAGGCCGCGTGCCGCATAGCGGCCCGCCTCGTCATCGAGCGTCAAGCCCAGCGCTGCGGCGGCCGCGGGCAAGGCGTCCTGCAACCCGGTGGCGCGCAGCAGCGCGTTCCACTGCCGCTCGGTGATGGCCACCACCATCACATGCCGGCCGTCGGCGCAGACAAAGCTGTCGCCATAGGCACCGTAGAGGAAGTTGCCATCGGCGCTGCGCTGCGTGCCGTTGAGTTCCACGTCGGCCAGGTAGCCCAGGTTGGCGACGGTGGCCATGGCCACGTCGGACAGCGCCAGGCTGACATGCTGGCCCTGGCCGCTGAGGCGCCAATGCCGCTCGGCCGCCAGCACCGCCAGCGCCAGCATCTGGCCGGCGGTGACGTCCCAGGCCGGCAGCACATGGTTGACCGGGCCGTCTCGCCCGCTGCCGGTGATGCCGGGAAAGCCCGCTGCGCAGTTGACGGTGTAGTCCACCGCGCTCGACCCGTCGGGCGAGCCGCTGAGCTGCACCATGATCAGGTCGGGCCGCAGCTTCGACAGCGCCGCATAGGACAGCTCGCCATCGACCGCCAGGTTGGTCAGGAACACCGGCGGGCCATCGCCGCTCGCGCAGATCAGCCGCTGCATCAGCGTGCGGCCTTCGGCGCTGCGCACGTCCAGCTCCACCGAGCGCTTGCCGCGGTTCAGGCTGGCCCAGTACAGGCTGCGGCCTTCCGAATTGAGCGGCAGACGCTTGACGTCGATGTTGCCGCCGCGCGGGTCGATGCGGATCACGTCGGCACCGAGCTGCGCCAGGGCCAGGCCGGCACTCGGCGCGGCCACGAAGGCCGAGAACTCGATGATGCGCAGACCGGACAAAAGGGCAGGAGTCATGTCTTTCCACCTGTTTGGATGCATTGTGGCCGAGGCCGCCCCAAGGGGAAGCACGGCCTTCGCGCCGCCATGCGCTGGGGTACAAAGCAGCACAGGCCCGTTGGCCGAAGGATGCCCTGCATGAATGCTCCCCAGGACGCCGGCGCGGTGCTCAAGCCCGCGTCGCTGCACACCTGCCAGGTGAATGCGGCGCAGGCCGCGCGGCTGGACTTCGGCGACGACCGCTGCTTCGACGAGGCGCAGCGCGGCTTCGTCGGCAGCATCCCCGATGCGCGCATCACCACGCCCGACGGGCGTGTGGTCTGGGACCTGTCGGCCTTCGCCTTTCTGGAGCAGGTCGAGTCGCCGGATTCGGTGCACCCCAGCCTGTGGCGCCAGGCGCGGCTGAACCGCATCCACGGCCTGTTCAAGGTGTGCGATCGTTTGTACCAGGTGCGCGGCTTCGACATTGCCAACCTCACCATCATCGAAGGCGACACCGGGCCTGATCCTGATCGACCCGCTCATGGTCAGCGAGACCGCCGCCGCCGCGCTGGCGCTGTACCGCCTGCATCGCGGCGAGCGACCGGTGCGCTGCGTCATCTACAGCCACAGCCATGTCGACCACTACGGCGGCGTCGAAGGCGTGATCACGCCGGCACAGGCGGCCCGCGGCGAGGTGCAGGTGATCGCGCCCGGACGGCTTCATGGAAGCGGCGATCGCCGAGAACATCCTGGCCGGCGTGCCGATGCGTCGTCGCGCCGCCTTCCAGTTCGGGTCGACGCTGGCGCCTGGGCCTCGCTCGCACATCGACAGCGGCCTGGGCAAGGCCATCGGCCGTGGCACCACCAGCCTGATCGCACCGAACCAGCTGATCACGCAGGCGGTGGAGCGGCACACGCATCGACGGCGTCGACATCGTCTTCCAGCTGACGCCGGAGACCGAGGCGCCGGCGGAGATGAACTTCCACTTCCCGCAGTTCAAGGTGCTGAACCTGGCGGAGAACGGCTGCCACACGATGCACAACCTGTGCCCGATCCGCGGCGCCAAGACGCGCGATGCGCTGGCCTGGTCGAAGTACCTGGACGCGGCGCTGAACGACTTCATCGAAGACACCGATGTCGTCATCGCCCAGCACCACTGGCCCACCTGGGGCCGCGAGCGCGCGCGCAAGTTCATCACCGAGCAGCGCGACCTGTACCGGCTGCTGCACGACCAGACGCTGCGGCTGATGAGCCACGGCCTGACGCCGCACGAGATCGCGCAGGACTTCCGCCTGCCGGCCTCGCTGGAGAAGAGCTGGCACGTGCGGCCCGTACTACGGCGCCATCGCGCACAACGTGCGCGCGGTGTACGCGCACTACATGGGCCCCTACGACGGCAACCCGGTGAACCTGGACCCGCTGGCGCCGCAGCCTGCGGCCGCCAGAAGTACGTCGAGTACATGGGCGGTGCCGATGCGGTGCTGGCGCGTGCGCTGGCCGACTTCGACGCCGGCCACTACCGCTGGGTGGTGCAGGTGACGCACCACCTGGTGTTTGCCGACCCGACGAACCAGAGCGCCCGCCAGCTGGCGGCCGACGCGATGGAGCAGCTGGCCTACCAGAGCGAAAGCTCCACCTGGCGCAATGCCTATGCGCTGGGCGCCAAGGAACTGCGTTTCGGCGCGCCGAAGCCGCCGCCCGGTGCCACCGGCATCGTCACGCCCAAGGTGGTGGCGATGTTGCCGATGGGCATGTTCTTCGACTTCCTGGCGATGCGCGTGAACGCCGAAAAGGCCGAAGGCCTGCAGTCTGCGCATCGACTGGGTGATGGACGGCGAGCCGCAGCGCTGGAAGCTGACGCTCAGCCATTCGGCGCTGAGCCACTCCGAGGGGTCGCATGGCGCCGCGGCCATGGCCACCGTGCGTTTGGACCGCGCCACGCTGGCAGGTGTCGTCGTCGGCGGCTTTGCCGCGGCACTGCAGCAGGGCAAGATTCCGATCGAAGGCGACGTGCAGGCGCTGCGCCAGCTGCTGGGCACGCTGGACAGCTTCAACCCGATGTTCAATATCCTGGAGCCTTGATGAAGCCGTCCGCCGCGCCGCCGCGCCACTTCTCGATGATCCGCGGCTTCCACCTGGCCGACTTCATCACGCTGGGCAATGCTGCCTGCGGCGTGCTGTCGGTGTTCCTGGCCATGCTGTACATGGCCAGCGGCTCGCTCACGCATTTCCTGCTGTCGGCGCTGATGACGCCGCTGGCCTTCGTCTTCGACGTCTTCGACGGCAAGGTGGCGCGCTGGCGGCACCAGCATTCGCCGCTGGGCCGCGAGCTCGATTCGCTGGCCGATGTCATCTCCTTCGGCGTCGGGCCCGGCGGCGCTGGGCTTCGCCGCCGGGCTGCAGGGCGGCTGGGACATTGCCATCCTGTGCTACTTCGTCTGCTGCGGCGTCAGTCGGCTGGCGCGCTTCAACGTCACCGCCGAGGCGCTGAGCACCGAAAGCGGCAAGGTCGCCTACTTCGAAGGCACGCCGATCCCGACCAGCGTGGTGATCACGGCGCTACTGGCCTGGGCCGGCTGGCAGGGTGCGCTGGGCGCGCAGCTGTGGGGCGGCGTCTGGATGCTCGGGCCGTGGCAGCTGCACCCGATGAGCCTGCTGTTCGCGGCCTCGGGCACGGCGATGATCAGCAAGACATTGCGCATTCCGAAGTTTTGACCCCCCCGAAGCGCCTGCGGCGCTCCCCCCAGGGGGCGCCGCCAGCGGCCCGGCAAAGCCGGTTCCGCGGCGTCCGTTCGAAGGCCGGGGCGGTAATCTTCCCCATGGGTGTGGCATACGGACATTGAAGGAGACAGGTGATGCAGGGATTGATCATGGACATGCCGCTGATGATCTCGGCGGCCATCCGGCATGCGGCCGAGTTCCACGGCAAGACCGAGGTGGTGGCGCGATCCATCGAAGGCGACATCCACCGCTATGACTACGCGACCGCGCATGCGCGCATGCAGCAGCTGGCGAATGCGCTGCTGCGGCTGGGCATGAAAGCCGGGCGACCGGGTCGGCAGCCTGGCGTGGAACACGCACCGGCACTTCGAGATGTTCTATGGCGTGTCGGGTACCGGCGCGGTGCTGCACACCATCAACCCGCGGCTCTTCGCCGAGCAGTTGGTCTACATCATCAACCATGCCGAGGACCGGCTGCTGTTCGTCGACGCCGCCACGCTGCCGGTGGTGGAGGCCATCGCGCCGCGGCTGACGACCATCGAGCACTACGTGATGATGTGCGAACCGGCGCGCATGCCGGCCAAGACCCGCCTGCCGAAGCTGCTTTGCTACGACGAGCTGCTGGCCACGGAGAGCGCGCACTACGACTGGCCCGACTTCGACGAGCGCAGCGCGTCCACGCTGTGCTACACCTCCGGCACCACCGGCAACCCCAAGGGTGTGCTCTATTCACACCGCTCGGCGCTGCTGGTGGCGATGCAGTTCGCACCCTTCGTCACCCTGGGGGCGCAGAACGGCGCGCTGGAAACGATGATGCCGATGGCGCCGATGTTCCACGGCAATGCCTGGCAGTTCCCGTACCTGGCGCCGATGGTGGGCGCGCGGCTGGTGCTGCCGGGGCGCAACTACGAGCCCGACAAGCTGTACGAGCTGCTCGAAGGCGAGCGCGTCACGCTGACCTGCGGCGTGCCCACCTTCTGGCTGATCCTGACCGAATGGCTGCAGCGCCACGGCAAGACCTTCAGCACGCTGCGCACGTCGCTGTCAGCAGCGGCTCGGCACCGCCGCGCTCGCTGATCGAGACCATGGAGCGCGACCACGGCGTGCAGCTGATGCAGGCCTGGGGCATGACCGAGGCGCTGGGCGGCAGCGCCGCGACGATGAAGCCGGGCGCCGCCGATCTGCCCTTCGAGCAGCGCATCGACCAGCGCTTGAAGTCGGGACGTGCACTCTTCGGCAACCGCTACCGCATCGTCGACGACGAGGGCAAGGCGCTGCCGCACGACGGCGTGGCCTTCGGCCACCTGCGGGTGAAGTCGCCGTGGGTGTCCAACGGCTACTTCAAGGGCGAGGGCGGCAGTGCGGTGGACGAGCAGGGCTGGCTGAAGACCGGCGACCTGGCCACCATCGACGCGGACGGCTACATCTCGCTGACCGACCGCTCGAAGGACGTCATCAAGTCCGGCGGCGAGTGGATCAGCAGCATCGAGCTGGAGAACATCGCCTCCGGCCACCCGGCGGTGCTGCAGGCCGCGGCCATCGGCATCGCCCACCCCAAGTGGCAGGAGCGGCCGCTGCTGGTGGTGACCAAGCGCGAAGGCTCGTCGCTGAGCGCGGCCGAGCTGCTGGACTACATGCGCGGCAAGGTGGCCAGCTGGTGGCTGCCCGATGCGGTGGAGTTCATCGACCAGATGCCGCTGACCGGCACCGGCAAGCTGTGGAAGCTGAAGCTGCGCGAGCAGTTCAAGGACTACAGGCTCGAAGCATGACGTACGCCGCCGCCTTGCAGGACGCGATCGATTTCGCGCAGCGCCCACGAGATGCCCTGGCCGCGCGACCCGGCGGCCGATCCCGCGCACTGGGGTGTGCACCACGACGACCCGCCGCCCTACAACGTGCTGCGCGGTCCGGTGCATGCGCGCGGCCCGGTGTCCGGCGTGGTCTGGCAGCGCGGGCAGGAGATCGCCGCCTGGGGCGAGCCGGACCGCGCCGAGCTGACCTTCAGCGTCGCCAAGACCTACCTGGCCATCCTCGCGGGCGTGGCCCAGGCGCAGGGCCTGCTGCCCGATGCCGACGAGCCGGTGGTCGAGCGCGTGCGCGGCATCGGTTTCGAATCGGCGCACAACCGGCCCATCACCTGGACCATGCTGCTGCAGCAGACCAGCGAATGGGAAGGCTGGTGTTTCGGCCTGCCGGACACGGTGGACCGCAACCGCAAGGTCGGCTTCGACCCGCACCCGCCCAGCGGGCGCAAGGGCGATGCGCGGCCGCTGCAAGCGCCGGGCAGCTACTGGGAATACAACGACGTGCGCATCAACCAGTTGTCGCTGGCGCTGCTGCATCTGTTCGGCGCGCCGCTGCCGGAGGTCTTCCGCGAGCAGGTGATGCGCCCGATCGGCGCCGGCGAAGATTGGCAATGGCGCGGCTACGACGACGCCTGGGTCGATCTGCCCGCCCAGCCCGGGCGGCCGGCGCGGCGGGTGCAGTCGGTGCCCGGCGGCACCCACTGGGGCGGCGGCGTGTCGATCAGCGCGCGCGACCAGGCACGCATCGGCCAGTTGCTGCTCGACGGCGGCAGCCATGGTGGCCGGCAGATCCTGCCGACGGCCTGGGTGCGCTCGATGTTCGAGCCCTGCGCCATCGCGCCGTTCTATGGCCGGCTGCTCTGGCTCAACCGCGACGGGCGCAACTTTCCCGGTGCATCGGCCGGCAGCGCCTTCATGGTCGGCGCTGGCGGGCACCTCACCTGGATCGAGCCGGCGCACGACGCGGTGGTGGTGGTGCGCTGGCTGAACCCGGATCTCACGGCGGGCTTCACCCGGCGCATCGCGTTGGCGCTGGCGGTCGCGAACTGACCGGTCCTTGCACGTCGTCACGCGGCGTCTTGCTGTCGTTCCACAGCGTCAACGCGGCACCTGCTGTCCGCCAACCGGGTGGCCAACTCCGTTCAGCCACGTTCCTGTTCACTGCGTTGGCCATCCCGGCCGTCGGCCAGGCGCGGTGGACCGCCAACGCCCGCTGGCTGTGCAGTCCGTCTTCCTGCTGCCGACGCGCGCTGCGGCTTGGCCTCAGCGGCGCAAGAATGCAACGAGGACAACCAGCCTGAGACGAAGGGCCGCCATGCGCCGGCACCAGCCCCTCGTCAGACAATCCGCTCGTTGGGCTGGGTGATCTTGCGCATCGGCTCGTAGCGATCCGATCGCACCATCAGCGGGTGCACGGCATCGCCGCCGTCCCAGCGCGGGTCGTCGATGCCCTCGAAGACCTCGTGCAGGCGCTGGCCCCAGGTGCTGCGGATCATGCGGAAGTACGGGTTGTGGTCGTCGATGCAGACCACGTGGTCGCTGCGGAACTCGCCTTCGCGGTAGACCAGCAGGTCCAGCGGCAGGCCCACCGACAGGTTGGACTTCAGCGTCGAATCCATCGACACCAGCGCGCACTTGGCCGCTTCGTCCAGCGGCGTGGCCGGGGTCAGCACGCGGTCGAGGATCGGCTTGCCGTACTTGCTTTCGCCCACCTGGTAGAAGCAGGTCTCGCGCGTGGCCTCGATGAAGTTGCCGGCCGAATAGACCATGAACAGGCGCATCGCCTCGCCCTTGATCTGGCCGCCGAAGATCATGCTGGCGTTGAAGTCGATGCCGGCGGCCTTCAGCGACGGGCCGTCCTGCTCGTAGACGCGGCGCACCGCGGCGCCGAGCACGCGCGTGGCGTCGAACATGCTGGTGGCGTTCCAGATGGTCAGCGGCTGCTCGTGCACGCCGCGGTCCACCTTTTCCACCTGCAGGATCTCGCGCACCGACTGCGACACGCTCAGGTTGCCGGCCGACAGCAGCACCATGAAGCGGTCGTCGGGGCGCTCGTAGATCATCATCTTGCGGTAGGTGCTGATCTGGTCCAGGCCCGCGTTGGTGCGCGAATCGGACATGAACACCAGCCCGGCGTCGAGCCGGATGCCGACACAGTAGGTCATGAGCGTTGTTCTTTCTGCAGGGTCTTCAGCCGGTACAGCGCGTCCAGCGCCTCGCGGGGCGTGAGGCTATCAGGCTCGATGCCGGCCAGCGCCGCATCGACCGTGCTGACGGTCGTCGCGGCCGCGGCGGGCGGCGCGGCGAACAGGTCCACCTGCGCGTCGCCGGCCTGCTGCAGCGCTTCCAGCGCCTCCAGCGTGTGCCGCGCCTGGCGCACCAGCGACGCCGGCATGCCGGCCAGCCGCGCCACCTGCACGCCGTAGCTGCGGCTGGCCGGGCCGGCCTCGATCTGGTGCAGGAAGACGATCTGCTCGCCGCTTTCCACCGCCGACACATGCACGTTGATCGCCTGCGCGTGCTTGGCCGGGAACTCGGTCAGCTCGAAGTAGTGGGTGGCAAACAGCGTGAAGCTGCGGTTGCGGTCGTGCAGGTGGCTGGCGATGGCCGAGGCCAGCGCCAGGCCGTCGAAGGTGCTGGTGCCGCGGCCGATCTCGTCCATCAGCACCAGGCTTTGATCGGTGGCGCCGTGCACGATGGCCGCGGCCTCGGTCATCTCCAGCATGAAGGTGCTCTGCGCGTTGGCCAGGTCGTCGGCCGCGCCGATGCGCGTGTGGATGGCATCGATCGGCCCCAGCCGGCAGGTCGTGGCCGGTACGAAGGAACCCATCGCCGCCAGCAGCACGGTCAGCGCCACCTGGCGCATGAAGGTGCTCTTGCCGCCCATGTTGGGCCCGGTGATGACCAGCATGCGCGTGCGTGCGTCCAGCCGGCAGTGGTTGGCGATGAAGTCGCCGCCGCCGGTCTCGCGCAGGCGCATCTCCACCACCGGGTGGCGGCCGGCCTCGATGTCGATGCAGGGTTGCGGCACGAACTGCGGCCGGCACCAGTTGAGCGTGGCGGCGCGTTCGGCCAGCGCCGCCAGCGCATCGAGCGCGGCCAGCGCCTCGGCCAGCGCCGACAGCGCGCCCAGGTGCGGCTGCAGCGCATCGAGCAGCTGCTCGTAGAGCCACTTCTCGCGCGCCAGCGCGCGCTCCTGCGCCGACAGCGCCTTGTCCTCGAAGGCCTTCAGCTCCGGCGTGATGTAGCGCTCGGCATTCTTCAGCGTCTGCCGGCGCTGGTAGTCGGCGGGCACCCGGTCCAGGTTCGAGGCCGTGACCTCGATGTAGAAGCCGTGCACCTTGTTGAACTGCACGCGCAGGTTGGCGATGCCGCTGCGCGAGCGTTCGCGCTGCTCCAGGTCCAGCAGGTAGGCATCGCAGTTCTGGCTGATGCCGCGCAGCTCGTCCAGCTCGGCATCCACGCCGGTGGCGATGACGCCGCCTTCACGCAGCAGCACCGCGGGCTCGTCGGCGATGGCGCGCAAGGCATCGGCGATGTCGGGCGAGGGCGCCAGCGCGCGATGCAGTTGGTCCAGCAGCGCGCGTGCCGGTGGGCGCGGCAGCGGCCAGCGCCGGCAGCGACTGCAGCGTGAAGCGCAGCCCGGCCAGCTCGCGCGGGCGCACCTGGCGCAGCGCGATGCGTGCGGTGATGCGCTGCACGTCGCTGACCTGCCGCAGCGCCTCGCGCAGCGGCTCGAAGCCGCTGTCGAGCAGGCGTGAGATGGCCTCGTGGCGCCGTGTGGCCTGCGTGCGCTCGCGCTGCGGGTGCGTCAGCCAGTGGCGCAGGCAGCGGCTGCCCATGCCGCTGCGGCAGCTGTCCAGCAGCGACAGCAGCGTCGGCGCGTCCTCGCCGCGCAGCGTGCGCGTCAGCTCCAGGTTGCGGTGCGTGGCCGGCGGCAGCTCGAGCAGGTCGCCGCTGCGTTCGACCTCGAGCCGGGTCACGTGGCTCAAGCGCCTGGCCCTGGGTGTGCTCGGCAAAGCTCAGCAGTGCCGCCGCGGCGGCATGCGCGAGGCTCAAGGACTGCGCGTCATAGCCGGCCAGCGACGCCACCTTCAGCTGCTCGCACAGCTTGCGCTGGCCGAGCGCGGCGTCGAACTGCCAGGCCGGCCGCGGCGTGGTGGCCGCGCCCTGCGCCAGCGCGGCCGCGGGCAGCGCCTGGCCGTCGAACAGGATCTCGGCCGGGTCCAGCCGCGCCAGCCAGGACGCCAGCTCGCGCTCGGTGCATTCGCCCAGGCCAAGGCGGCCGCTGGACAGCCCCAGCCAGGCCAGGCCGACACGGTCCTTGCGCTGCGGTGCAGCGCCAGCAGCAAGCGTGTCGGCGCGCTCGGCCATCAGCGCGCTGTCGGTGACGGTGCCGGGCGTGACCACGCGCATCACCTTGCGATCGACAGGACCTTTGGCGGTGGCGACGTCGCCCACCTGTTCGGCCACCGCCACCGCCTCGCCCAGCTTGATCAGCCGCGCCAGGTAGGCCTCGACCGAATGCACCGGCACGCCGGCCATGACCACCGGCTCGCCGGCCGACTGCCCGCGCGTGGTCAGCGTGATGTCCAGCAGCCGGTGCGCCCTGCGCGCATCGTCGTAGAACAGCTCGTAGAAGTCGCCCATCCGGTAGAACACCAGCGTGTCCGGGAACTCCGCCTTGATGCGCAGGTACTGCGCCATCATCGGCGTGTGGGCCGAGAGATCGGCAGGTGTCGGGGTCGCTGGGCTCATGGCATCGCCGATGTTAGGCGAGGCCGCGGTCCGCGCCTGGCTTGGCGCGTCGCGCCTTGCCCAGGCGGCGTCGGGCCCAGGCTGCCCCGCTTCCGTCTGGGACATGGAGGACCGGCAATGGCTTGAGCCAGCTCAAGGGACGCGTCGGAGCAGGGTGCATTCCGGCGCGCATCAAGGGGCAGAATTGTCAGGTCAATAGGAGTTCGATGATGTCTGTTCTGGCCGCACCCGACACGCTTGCGCTGCAGCGCCTTTACCACTGGGAGAAGTCGGCTCCCGACCGTATCGCCTTCACGCAGCCCATCGGTGGCGGTGCGGTTCGCGACTACCGCTGGGCCGAGGTGGTCGACCAGGCCCGCCGCATGGCGACGCAGTCTGCAGTTGCAGGGCATCGGCCCTGGCGACAGGGTGGCGATCCTGTCCAAGAACACCGTCCATTGGATGCTCAGCGACTACGCCATCTTCATGGCCGGCGCCGTGTCGGTGCCGCTGTACCCGACGCTGGCGCCGACCACCATCCAGCAGATCCTGGAGCACAGTGGCAGCAAGCTGCTGTTCGTCGGCAAGCTCGACGGCTGGGAGCACATGAAGCCCGGCATCCCGGCGGGTTTGCCCTGCATTGCCCATCCATTGGCCAGCGACGACGCGAAGAAGAGCTATCCGCTGTGGGACGATGTGGTTGCCCGCAATGGTCCGCTGGCTGGCGAACCGGTGCGCCCGGCCGACGAGCTGTGCACGATCATCTACACCTCGGGCACCACGGGCATGCCCAAGGGGGTGATGCATACCTTCGGCACGCTGGCCTTCGCCGTGCAGACGGGGTTGACGCGCCTGCCGCTGAACGCCGAGTCGCGGCTGCTGTCGTACCTGCCGCTGTCGCACGTGGTCGAGCGCTGTCTGGTCGAGCATGGCCAGCTCGGCACCGGCTTCCGCGTGTACTTCGCCGACAGCCTGCAGACCTTCACCGAGGACATGCAGCGCGCGCGGCCCACGGTCTTCTTCAGCGTGCCGCGCCTGTGGGTCAAGTTCCAGCATGCCGTGCTGCACAAGATGCCGCAGAAGAAGCTGGACCTGCTGCTCAAGCTGCCCATCGTCGGCGGCATCGTCAGGAAGAAGATCCTGACGACGCTCGGCCTGGACCATTGCATCATGGCCATCAGCGGGGCCGCACCGATCCCGGCCGAGTTGCTGCGCTGGTATGCGCGCATCGGTCTGAAGATCGCCGAAGGTTACGGCCTGACCGAGAACTGCGCGCTCAGCCACATCACCGCGCCGGGCGAGGACATCGGCACCGTGGGTCGCACCTACGACGGCGTCGAATGCCGCATCGACCCGGCCACCGGCGAGATCCTGGTCAAGAGCGCCGCCACGATGACCGGCTACTACCGGCAACCCGAGCTGACGCCGCAGGTGTTCACTGCCGACGGCTTCCTGCGCACGGGCGACAAGGGCGCGATCGACGCCCGCGGCGTGCTGAAGATCACCGGCCGCGTCAAGGACCTGTTCAAGACCAGCAAGGGCAAGTACGTGGCGCCGGCCCCGATCGAGGACAAGCTGGTGATGCACCCGGCCGTGGAGGCCTGCTGCGTGGCGGGCGCCAACCTCGGCCAGCCGCTCGCGCTGTTGATGCTCAATGCGGAGGCGATGCAGGAGGCCGCCAGTGCCGACGGACGCCATGCGCTGGAGCAGTCGCTGACCGAGCACCTGCAGCAGCATCAACGCCACGCTCGACCCGCACGAGCAGCTCGAATGCATCGTCATCACCGACGAGGCCTGGACGGTGGACAACGATCTGATCACTCCGACCTTCAAGGTCAAGCGCAATCGGGTCGACGACCGCTTCGCGGCCCTGTACGAGCAGTGGGAGCGCACGCGCAAGAAGGTGATCTGGCACAAGGGATGACCCTGCTTTGTTCGGCGCGGCACGGCATGTGAATGCCGTCACGGTGTCGGGCTCGGTGCCCGGCATCGACACGCCGTTTGCAGCCAGGATCCTCGGCCTGTAGACCGGTACATTTTTCGCGCACCCTGAAGCGTCGGCGCGGCGGCTGCGGCGCGTGCCCTCGCAAGTCGCAAGGCGCGGGTGCAGGTCGTCGGCTGGCGGCCTTGTGCCAGCCCGCTCGGCGCCCCGTGTGCCTTGACTGCGATCAACCGGCCACCGCCAGGGGACCCCTAACATTGCTGTATTCAAAATACAGCTTTGAAGCTGCAGAGCGCGTCGCGTCCATGAAGCTCAGCACCTACACCGACTACAGCCTGCGCTTGCTGATGATGCTGGCCGCCGAGCCGCAGCGGCGCACCACGGTGGCCGAGATTGCCGCAGCTTTCGGCATTTCAGAACATCACTTGGGCAAGGTGGCGCACGGCCTGGGCCGCCACGGCTGGCTGGCCAACGTGCGCGGCCAGGGCGGCGGGCTGTCCCTGGCCGTGGCGCCCGGGCAGATCGTCATCGGCGAGGTGGTGCGCCGCACCGAGAACGGCGACCTGCCCGCCGCCTGCTTCAGCCCGGACAGCCCGCCCTGCGCCATCGGCGCGGTGTGCAGGCTGCACGATGTGCTCGACGAGGCGCTGCAGGCCTTCTACCGCGTGCTCGACCACTACACGCTGGCCGACCTGGTGCGCAACCCGCGCGCCTTGTCGCACCTGCTTTTCGTCGAAAGGGCCGTCCGATGAGCGGATTCATCCAGATCCAGGAGCCGCTGCGCCGGCCGCCGCCGTTGCCACCTGCCGGCTTTGCGCTGTGGCAGCTGGGCTTCAGGCCCTTCTACCTGCTGGCCAGCAGCTTTGCCGCGCTGTCGATCGCGCTGTGGGCGCTGCAGTACGCCGGGCTGCTGGCCATGCCCTACCTGCAAGGGACGCTGTGGCATGCGCACGAGATGCTGTTCGGCTTTGCGCTGGCGGTGATCGTCGGCTTCCTTTTCACCGCAGGGCGCAACTGGAGCAACCAGCCCACGCCCACCGGGGCGTCGCTGGCCGCGCTGGCGCTGCTGTGGCTGGCGGCGCGCGTGCTGGTGCTCACACCCTATGGCTGGGCGGCTGCCGCGGCCAACGTGGCCTTTCCATTGGCGGCAGCCATCGCCCTGGCCAAACCCTTCCTGGCTGCGCGCAACCGGCGCAACTACTTCTTCGTCGGCCTGCTGCTGCTGATGGCTGCCGCGGCTCTGGCAGTGCATCTGCAATTGCTCGGTGCCGTGGCGCTGCCTGCCTGGGTGGGCATCCAGCTGGCACTGGATGTGGTGCTGTTCATCATGGCAGTGATGGCCGGCCGCGTGGTGCCGATGTTCACCAACAACGGCGTGCGCGGCGCCCGGGCCACGCGGCACGCGCAACTCGAGCGGCTGGCGCTGGGCTCGGTGCTGGCGCTGCTGGTGGCCGACCTGGTGCAGCTGCCGGCGCCGCTGCTCGCCGCGGTGGCCGCCGTGGCCGCCGTCGCCCATCTGGCGCGTTGGCTGCTGTGGCAGCCCTGGACCACGCTGCGCACGCCGATCGTCTGGGTGCTGCATGCAGCCTATGCCTGGATCCCCGTGCACCTGGCCCTGCGCGCGGCGGCGTTGCTGGGCTGGCTGCCCCAGGCCGCGGCGGCGCATGCGCTGATGGTCGGCGCGGCCGGCGGCCTGATCATCGGCATGATGACGCGTACCGCGCGCGGCCATACCGCGCGGCCGCTGCGCGCCGACGCTGCCGACGTGGCCTGCTACGCGCTGGTGCTGGGCGCCGCGCTGGTGCGCGTGGTGGTGCCGCTGCTCATGCCGGCATGGAACGTCGGCGCGGTGCTGCTGTCGGCCGCGCTGTGGTCAGCGGGCTTCGCCCTCTATGCGCTGCGCTATGCGCCGGTCCTGGTCCGCCCGCGTCTGGACGGAAAGCCGGGCTGATGCATGGACTACGCGGTGCTCAAGCTGCTGCACCAGGTTACGGTGGTGCTGTCGATCACCGGCTTCGCGGCCCGCGGCCTGGCGTCGTTCATGGGTGCGGCCTGGGTGCGTTCACGCGCGGCCCGGACCTTGCCGCATGTCATCGACACGGTGCTGCTGCTGTCGGCATTGACGCTGGCCTGGCGGCTGCGGCTGACGCCCGGCGCCGCGCCCTGGCTGGGCGCCAAGATCGCCGGGCTGCTGCTGTACATCGGCTTGGGCATGGTCGCGCTGCGTCCATCGCGGCCCCTCGCCCTGCGCGTGGCCGCCTGGGTGGCGGCGCTGCTGTGCTTCGGCTGGATCGTCTCGGTGGCGCTGAGCAAGAGCCCCTGGGGCGTGCTGCGTTTCCTCGCCGTGTAGACGGCGCGACCGCAGCAGCCTAGGATTCGCCGATGACGACACCCCGCCACTGGACCCTGGGCATGAAGCTGGCGCTGGTGGCCCTGCCCTTCCTGGTCCTGTCGCTGCTGGCCATCTCGGCCACGCTGTGGGTGTCGTGGCAGCTCGACGGCGGTGCGGCCGCGGTCAACGAAGCCGGCCGCATGCGCATGCAGACCTACCGGCTGTCGCTGTCGCTCGCCACCGGCGACGAGGCGAACCACCAGCGCCTGGTGACGGCCTTCGAGAACAGCCTGGCGCTGCTGCGCAGCGGCGATGCCGAGCGCCCGCTGTTCGTGCCCTGGGACGACACGGTGCGCGCGCGCTTTGCCAAGGTGGAGCGCGACTGGGCGGCCTTTCGCGGGCA
Source organism: uncultured Pseudomonadota bacterium (assembly GCA_963758955.1). Taxonomy (GTDB): domain Bacteria; phylum Pseudomonadota; class Gammaproteobacteria; order Burkholderiales; family Burkholderiaceae_C; genus Rubrivivax. The sequence goes on along the minus strand of CAVWXO010000021.1, from coordinate 83,076 downwards.
ATGGGCCGGCGCGACGCCGGTCGACGTCGGCGCACTGCGCGTACAGGCCGCGGCCTTCGTCGACGACATCGACGCGCTGGTCGGCGCGATCGAGGTGCACATGTCGCATTGGACGGCCCTGCAGCACCTGCTGCAGCTGGCCGTGCTGACGCTGGCCGTGACGGGGGGTGCCGTGCTGCTGCTCACCGGCTACCGCTTCGTTCTGGAGCCGGTGTCGCAGTTGAAGCGGGCGATCGAGCGGCTGCAAAGCGGTGACTTCAGTGCCCGCGTCAGCGGCAACAGCAGCGACGAGTTCGGTACCTTGGCCGACGGCTTCAACGAGCTGGCCGAACAGCTGCAGTCGATGTATCGCAACCTGGAGGCCAAGGTCAGCGAGAAGACCTCGGAGCTGCAGGAGAAGGGCCAGCGGCTGCAGGCGCTGTACGACATGAGCACGCTGATCGCCAGCGCCACCACGCTGGAGGATCTGGCTGCCGGCTTCACGCGGCGCATCGCCCAGGTGGCGCGCGCCGATGGGGTGGCGCTGCGCTGGTCGGACGAAAGCAACCAGCGCTACCTGCTGCTGGCCAGCCATGGCCTGCCGCAGGCCATGGCCGAGCAGGAGCAGTGCCTGGCTGCAGGTGACTGCCATTGCGGCATGCCGCAGGCCGCGCCCGGCGTGCGCGTGATCCCGATCCGGTCGCTGCCGCAAGACAGTCTGGAGCACTGCGCGCGCGCCGATTTCGAGACCGTGCTGTCGCTGCCGATCCGCCTGCACGAGCGCACCATGGGCGAGCTGGACTTGTTCTACAACGCCCAGGTGTCGCCGTCGGAAGCCGAACGCTCGCTGCTGGAGGCGCTGGTCGCGCACCTGAGCGCGGCGATGGAGAACCTGCGCCTGGACAGCCTGGCCAAGGAAGCCGCCGTCTCGCAGGAGCGCAACCTGCTGGCGCGCGAACTGCACGATTCGATCGCGCAGTCGCTGGCCTTCCTGAAGATCCAGGTGCAGCTGATGCGCGACGCATTGGCCAGCGGCAACGCCGCACGCATCCAGGCCGTGCTGGGCGAGATCGACACTGGCGTGCGCGAAAGCTACGGCGACGTGCGCGAGCTGCTGGTGCACTTCCGCACCCGTGCCAATGCCGAGCACATCGAGCCCGCGCTGCAGACCACGCTGCGCAAGTTCGAGCACCAGAGCGGCGTCAAGGCCAGCCTGCAGATGCAGGGCCAGGGCCTGCCGCTGTCGCCGGACCTGCAGATCCAGGTGCTGCACATCCTGCAGGAAGCGCTGTCCAACGTGCGCAAGCATGCACATGCCGGCCGCGTGTGGCTCGACGTGCAGCAGCAGCCGCACTGGCGCTTCGAGGTGCGCGACGACGGCATCGGCTTCAAGACCGACGACCTCGACCGCAATGAAACCCACGTGGGCCTGCGCATCATGGCCGAGCGCGCCGAGCGCATCGGCGCCACGCTGGAGGTGATCTCGACGCCCGGTCACGGCAGCTCGGTGGTCCTGGAGCTGGCGCCGATGACCGCTCATGCCGCCCAGGCCCCCCGCGAAGAGGCCGTGACGACATGAACGCGCTGGTGCGCATCCTGGTGGTGGACGACCACACGCTGTTCCGCCGCGGCCTGACGGCGCTGCTGTCGCGCGATGCCTCGCTCCAGGTCGTGGGTGACGCGGCCGATGCCGGCGAGGCGCAGCGCCGCGCCGCCGAGCTGCAGCCCGACATGATCCTGCTGGACAACCACCTGCCGGGCGTCAACGGCGTCGATGCGCTGCCGGCGCTGCGCCAGGCCGCGCCGGCAGCGCGCATCATGATGCTCACCGTCAGCGAGGACGAGGCCGACCTGGCCGCGGCGCTGCGCGGCGGTGCCTGCGGCTACCTGCTGAAGACCATCGAGGGCGATGCCCTGGTCACCGCCATCCACCGCGCGATGCGCGGCGCCAGCGTGGTGGCCGAGGAGATGACCGACAAGCTGGTGGCCGCCTACCGCGACGCGGCGGCTGCGCCGGCCGAGAGCGAAGCGGCGCCACCCCCGACGTCGCCCATCGAGCAGCTGTCACCGCGCGAGCGCGACATCCTGCGCGGCATCGCGCGCGGCGCCAGCAACAAGGAAATCGCCCGCGAGCTGGGCATCGCCGAGACCACGGTGAAGATCCATGTGCAGCATGTGCTGCGCAAGCTGGGCCTGAGCTCGCGCGTGCAGGCTGCGGTGGCGGCCACGTCGTACGGGCTGTAAGCGCAGCCGGCCGACGGCACAGCCGAGGGGAGCAGCTCGCGGCTGCCATCTGCGCGTCTCGAGGGCACGGGCGAAGAAGCGCGCTGCGCCCAGTTCGGCGTGGCAATGGGTGCGGGCCCGCGCGCCTCCGCAACGTCCGCTCCATTCCCGCAGCTTGGCCATCCGTGCCGGAATCCGGAGCCCTGTCGCCCGTCGGGTCTTGACGCAGCGCAAGCCGCGCGCCGATACCCGACCGGGTAGTTCTTCAGGAGGATGCCGCCGTCATCGACATCCTCCTTCTGCCTCGGCACGGCGCCTGCGGAAGGATGCCGCGGCGGGTGCCCGGCTCCTAGAGTGCTGGCATGCAACGCATGGGACCTAACACGATGGGCAACAACCGCAAGGCACTGTCGGTGCTGATCGTCAGCACGCTGGCCTTCACCGTGTGCTTCATGGTGTGGATGATGTTCGGCGTGATCGGCATCCCGATCAAGAAGACGCTGGGCCTCAACGCCACCGAGTTCGGCCTGCTCACCGCCACGCCGGTGCTCACCGGCTCGCTGATCCGCGTGCCGCTGGGCATCTGGACCGACAAGTACGGCGGCCGCATCGTCATGGCCATGCTGATGGCCATCACCGTGCCGGCCATCTGGCTGATGAGCTACGCCACCGCCTACTGGCACTTCCTGGTCATCGGCCTGTTCGTCGGCCTGGCCGGCGGCTCGTTCTCGGTGGGCACGCCCTACGTGGCGCGCTGGTTCCCGCGCAACCGCCAGGGCTTCGCGATGGGCGTCTACGGCGCCGGCAACTCCGGCGCGGCGGTCAACAAGTTCGTCGCGCCGGCGCTGGTGGTGGCCTTCGGCTGGACCATGGTGCCGCAGGTCTACGCCGCCATCATGCTCGGCACGCTGGTGCTGTTCTGGATGTTCAGCGCCAGCGACCCGGCGCACCTGGTGCCCAGCCACACCAAGTTCAGCGACCAGCTGAAGATGCTGAAGGACCCGAAGGTGCATCAAGTACTGCCAGTACTACAGCATCGTCTTCGGCGGCTACGTGGCGCTGTCGCTGTGGATGGTGCAGTACTACGTCGGCGAGTTCGGCCTGGACATCCGCGCCGCGGCGCTGCTGGCGGCCTGCTTCTCGCTGCCCGGCGGCGTGCTGCGCGCGGTCGGCGGCTGGCTGTCCGACAAGTACGGCGCGCACCAGGTCACCTGGTGGGTGATGTGGGTCAGCTGGATCTGCCTGTTCCTGCTGAGCTACCCGCAGACCGACATGACGATCCTGACCGTCGACGGGCCGAAGACCTTCCAGCATCGGCCTGAACGTCTACACCTTCACCGCGCTGATGTTCATCCTGGGCATCGCCTGGGCCTTCGGCAAGGCCAGCGTCTTCAAGTACATCAGCGACGACTACCCGACCAACATCGGCACCGTCAGCGGCATCGTCGGCCTGGCCGGCGGCATGGGCGGCTTCGTGCTGCCGATCATGTTCGGCGCGCTGATGGACCTGACCGGCATCCGCTCCAGCGCCTTCATGCTGATGTACGGCGTGGTCTGGGTCTCGCTGATCTGGATGTACTGGACCGAGGTGCGCCGCACCGAACTGATGGGCGCCAAGTCCAAGGCCTTCAGCCTGCAGGCGCTGAAGCCGCCACTGAGCGCGCACGCCACTTCACAGGACACATGCATGAACACCACCGTCAAGCCCGGCGTCGCGGCACCGGGCCAGCGCAGCGGCGCCGACATCGCCGACTGGCGTCCCGAGGACGAAGCCTTCTGGGAAAGCACCGGCAAGAAGATCGCCTACCGCAACCTGTGGATCTCGGTGCCGGCGCTGCTGTGCGGCTTCGCGGTCTGGGGCATGTGGGGCATCATCACCGTGCAGATGCTCAACCTGGGCTTCCCGTTCACCCAGGCCGAGTTGTTCACGCTGACGGCCATCGCCGGCATCTCCGGCGCGACGATGCGCATCCCGGCCTCGTTCCTGATCCGCCTGGCCGGCGGGCGCAACACCATCTTCCTGACCACCGCGATGCTGCTGGCGCCGGCCATCGGCACCGGCATCGTGCTGCAGCACAAGGACTGGCCGCTGTGGGCCTTCCAGCTGATGGCGCTGTGGTCGGGCGTGGGCGGCGGCAACTTCGCGTCGTCGATGTCCAACATCAGCACCTTCTTCCCGAAGAAGCTGCAGGGCACGGCGCTGGGCCTGAACGCGGGCCTGGGCAACTTCGGCGTGACGACGATGCAGATCGTCATCCCGCTGGTGATGACGATGGGCCTGTTCGGCGCCTTCGGCGGCGAGCCGATGACGCTGGTCAAGGACAGCGGCTGGATCTTCGGCAAGATCGCCGCCGGCACGCCGACCTGGATCCAGAACGCCGGCTTCGCCTGGGTGCTGTCGCTGGTGCCGCTGTCGATCCTGTGCTGGTGGGGCATGAACAACCTGAAGACGGTGTCGCCGAACACCGGCAACCCGATCGTCGCCTTCGCCAAGATCACCTACCTGTACACGCTGGCCTTCGTGCCCGCGATCTTCATGCTCTACCTGTACCTGCCCAAGCCCACCGGGCTGGGGCTGCTGAGCATGTGGGTGGCGATTCCGCTGGACATCGTCCTGGCGCTGGGGATGATGAAGCTGGCTGCCTTCGGCGAGATGAAGGAAGGCGTGGCCAAGCAGTTCCTGATCTTCAGGAACAAGCACACCTGGTCGCTGACCGCGCTGTACATCGTCACCTTCGGTTCGTTCATCGGCTTCTCGATGGCGCTGCCGCTGGCCATCACCGTGATCTTCGGCTACCAGCACGTGCCCGACGCCAGCGGCGTGATGCAGCACACGCTGAAGAACCCGAACGCGCCGTCGGCGCTGACCTACGCCTGGATGGGCCCGTTCATCGGCGCGGCGGTGCGGCCGATCGGCGGCTGGATCTCCGACAAGCTCGGCGGCTCGATCGTCACCCAGGTCATCTCGGCGGTGATGGTGGTGGCCTCGGCCTGGGTCGGCTACGTGATGATGCAGGCCTACGGCTCGGCCACGCCGGAACAGTACTTCCCGATGTTCCTGGGCCTGTTCATGGTGCTGTTCTTCGCCACCGGCATCGGCAACGGCTCGACCTTCCGCACCATCGGCGTGATCTTCGACCGCACCCAGGCCGGCCCGGTGCTGGGCTGGACCTCGGCCGTCGCCGCCTACGGCGCCTTCATCGCGCCGGTGGTCATCGGCGCAGCAGATCAAGGCCGGCACGCCGCAGTACGCGATGTACGGCTTCGCCATCTTCTACGCGCTGTGCCTGGTGCTGAACTGGTGGTTCTACCTGCGCAGCAACGCCTACGTGAAGAACCCCTGAGCCTGCGCGCCCAATCGCCGCCACGCCCCATTCAACGAGAGCAAACCATGAGCCATTTTCTCGATCGACTGAACCACTTCTCGCTGCCGAAGGAAAACTTCTCCGGCGACCACGGCGTCACCACCGGCGAAGACCGCACCTGGGAAGACGCCTACCGCAACCGCTGGGCGCACGACAAGATCGTGCGCAGCACGCACGGCGTCAACTGCACCGGCAGCTGCAGCTGGAAGATCTACGTCAAGGGCGGCATCGTCACCTGGGAAACGCAGCAGACCGACTACCCGCGCACGCGCTGGGACATGCCGAACCACGAGCCGCGCGGCTGCGCGCGCGGCGCCAGCTACAGCTGGTACCTGTACAGCGCCAACCGCGTCAAGCACCCGATGGTGCGCGGCCGGCTGCTCAAGCACTGGCGCGCGGCGCGGCTGCAGCACGGCCCGGTGGAAGCCTGGGCCTCGATCCAGGCCGACGAGAGCCAAGCGCCGCGACTACCAGAAGGTGCGCGGCCTGGGCGGCTTCGTGCGCTCGAGCTGGGACGAGGTCAACGAGATCATCGCCGCGGCCAACGTCTACACCGCCAAGCAGTACGGTCCGGACCGCGTGATCGGCTTCTCGCCGATCCCGGCGATGAGCATGGTCAGCTACGCCGCAGGCTCGCGCTACCTGTCGCTGATCGGCGGCGTGTGCATGAGCTTCTACGACTGGTACTGCGACCTGCCGCCGTCCAGCCCGCAGGTCTGGGGCGAGCAGACCGACGTGCCCGAATCGGCCGACTGGTACAACAGCACCTACATCATCGCCTGGGGCAGCAACGTGCCGCAGACGCGCACGCCCGACGCGCACTTCTTCACCGAGGTGCGCTACAAGGGCGCGAAGACGGTGGCGGTGACGCCCGACTATTCCGAGGTCGCCAAGCTGGCCGACATCTGGATGCACCCGAAGCAGGGCACCGATGCGGCCGTGGCCATGGCCATGGGCCATGTGGTGCTGAAGGAGTTCTTCTTCGGTGCCGCCGACGGGGCCGTGCCGGGCGGGCGCAGCGCCTACTTCGACGACTACGCGCGCCGCTACACCGACCTGCCGATGCTGGTGATGCTGAAGGAGCACACCCTGCCCGACGGCAGCAAGACGCTGGTGCCCGACCGCTACGTGCGCGCCAGCGACTTCAACGGCAAGCTCGGCCAGGCCAACAACCCGGAATGGAAGACGCTGGCCTTCGACGAGGCCGGCAAGGTCGTGCTGCCCAACGGCTCGATCGGCTTCCGCTGGGGCCCCGAGGGCCGCGCCGACGACGGCAAGTGGAACCTCGAGGACAAGGAAGCCCGGCACGACGGCGCGGTCAAGCTGAAGCTGTCGGTGCTGGAAGGCGGTGCGCAGGCGCACGACGTGGTCGACGTCGCCTTCCCCTACTTCGCCGGCGCCGACACGCCGCACTTCAAGACCAACGTGCAGCAAGGCGAACTGAACCGCGCCAAGGTGCCGGCCGTGCGCATCCGCCTGGGCAAGGAAGGCGACGAGCGCCACGCGCTGGTGGCCACCGTGTTCGACCTGCAGGCCGCGCAGTACGGCATCGACCGCGGCCTCGGCAGCGGCGCGAAGAACTACGACGACAACGCGGCCTACACGCCGGCCTGGCAGGAGGCGATCACCGGCGTGCCGCGCCAGCAGCTGATCACCGTGGCACGCCAGTTCGCCGAGAACGCGCACAAGACGCATGGCAAGTCGATGGTCATCATCGGCGCGGCGATGAACCACTGGTACCACAGCGACATGAACTACCGCGGCGTCATCAACCTGCTGATGATGTGCGGCTGCGTCGGCCAAGAGCGGCGGTGGCTGGGCGCACTACGTGGGCCAGGAGAAGCTGCGCCCGCAGACCGGCTGGACGGCGCTGGCCTTCGCGCTGGACTGGATCCGCCCGCCGCGGCAGATGAACAGCACCAGCTTCTTCTACGCCCACACCGACCAGTGGCGCTACGAGAAGCTCGGCATGGACGAGGTGCTGTCGCCGCTGGCCGACAAGAAGCTGTATGGCGGCAGCATGATCGACTACAACGTGCGCGCCGAGCGCATGGGCTGGCTGCCCTCCGCCCCGCAGCTGCAGACCAACCCGCTGCAGGTGGCGCGCGACGCGGCCGGCGGCCGGCGTCGACGCCAAGGACTACGTGGTCAAGGCGCTGAAGGACGGCTCGCTGACGCTGAGCTGCACCGACCCGGACCACCCGGCCAACTGGCCGCGCAACCTGTTCGTCTGGCGCTCGCAACCTGCTGGGCTCCAGCGGCAAGGGCCACGAGTATTTCCTCAAGCACCTGCTGGGCACCAGCAACGGCGTGCAGGGCAAGGACCTCGGCAAGGAAGAAGCCAAGCCGACCGAAGTCGAGTGGCACGACCAGGCGCCGGAAGGCAAGCTCGACCTGCTGGTGACGCTGGACTTCCGCATGAGCACCACCTGCCTGTACAGCGACATCGTGCTGCCCACGGCCACCTGGTACGAGAAGAACGACCTCAACACCAGCGACATGCACCCCTTCATCCATCCGCTGTCCACCGCGGTGGACCCGGCCTGGCAGAGCAAGAGCGACTGGGAGATCTACAAGGGCTTCGCCAAGAAGTACAGCGAGGTCTGCGTCGGCCACCTGGGCGTCGAAAAGGAAGTGGTGCTGACGCCGCTGATGCACGACACCCCGGGCGAGCTGGGCCAGCCCTTCGAGGTGCGCGACTGGAAGCGCGGCGAATGCGAGCTGATCCCCGGCAAGACCGCGCCGCAGATCGCGCTGGTCGAGCGCGACTTCCCCAACGTGTACAAGCGCTTCACCGCGCTCGGCCCCTTGATGAACAAGGTGGGCAACGGCGGCAAGGGCATCGCCTGGAACACGCAGACCGAAGTCAAGCAGCTCGGCGAGTTGAGCGGCATCGTGCGCGACGAAGGCGTGACCAAGGGCATGCCGAAGATCGACAGCGACATCGACGCCTGCGAAGTGATCCTGCAGCTGGCGCCCGAGACCAACGGCCATGTGGCGGTGAAGTCCTGGGAAGCGCTGGGCAAGATCACCGGCCGCGACCACACCCACCTGGCGCTGTACCGCGAGGACGAGAAGATCCGCTTCCGCGACATCCAGGCGCAGCCGCGCAAGATCATCAGCTCGCCCACCTGGAGCGGCATCGAGAGCGAGACCGTCAGCTACAACGCCGGCTACACCAACGTGCACGAGCTGATCCCCTGGCGCACGCTCACCGGGCGGCAGCAGTTCTACCAGGACCACCCGTGGATGATCGCCTTCGGCGAAGGCCTGTCGACCTACCGGCCGCCGGTGGACCTGAAGACCACCGCGGCGATGCACAACCAGCGCGCGAACGGCAACAAGGAGATCCTGCTCAACTTCATCACGCCGCACCAGAAGTGGGGCATCCACAGCACCTACACCGACAACCTGCTGATGCTGACGCTGAGCCGCGGCGGGCCGATCATCTGGCTGAGCGAGCAGGACGCCAAGAGTGCCGGCATCGTCGACAACGACTGGGTCGAGCTGTTCAACGTCAACGGCGCGATCGCGGCGCGCGCGGTGGTCAGCCAGCGCGTCAACCCGGGCATGGTGATGATGTACCACGCGCAGGAGAAGATCGTGAACACGCCCGGGGCCGAGATCACCGGCGTGCGCGGCGGCATCCACAACTCGGTGACGCGCATCGTGCTCAAGCCGACGCACATGATCGGCGGCTATGCCCAGCTGAGCTACGGCTTCAACTACTACGGCACCATCGGCACCAACCGTGACGAGTTCGTCGTGGTGCGCAAGATGAACAAGATCGACTGGCTGGACACGCCGGTCGGCGAGGAGCGCGTCGCGCTCGTGCAAGCTCAGGGAGAAAACGCATGAAGGTCAGAGCACAGATCGGCATGGTGCTGAACCTGGACAAGTGCATCGGCTGCCACACCTGCAGCGTCACCTGCAAGAACGTCTGGACCAGCCGCCCCGGCATGGAGTACGCCTGGTTCAACAACGTCGAGACCAAACCCGGCATCGGCTACCCGAAGGAATGGGAGAACCAGGACAAGTGGAACGGCGGCTGGATCCGCAAGGCCAACGGCAGCATCGAGCCGCGCCAGGGCGGCAAGTGGAAGCTGCTGATGAAGATCTTCGCCAACCCCAATTTGCCGGAGATCGACGACTACTACGAGCCCTTCACCTTCGACTACGACCACCTGCAGAGCGCGCCGGAGATGAAGGCCAGCCCGACCGCCCGGCCGCGCAGCCTGATCACCGGCATGCAGATGGACAAGATCGTCTGGGGCCCCAACTGGGAAGAGATCCTCGGCGGCGAGTTCAGCAAGCGCAGCAAGGACAGCAACCTCGACAGCTTCGACGCGGCGCAGAAGGCCATGGTCGGCGAGTTCGAGAACACCTTCATGATGTACCTGCCGCGGCTGTGCGAGCACTGCCTGAACCCGGCCTGCGTCGCGTCGTGCCCGTCGGGCAGCATCTACAAGCGCGAGGAAGACGGCATCGTGCTGATCGACCAGGACAAGTGCCGCGGCTGGCGCATGTGCGTGTCGGGCTGTCCGTACAAGAAGATCTACTACAACTGGAAGAGCGGCAAGGCCGAGAAGTGCATCTTCTGCTACCCGCGCATCGAAGCCGGCCAGCCCACGGTGTGCAGCGAGACCTGCGTCGGCCGCATCCGCTACCTGGGCGTGCTGCTGTACGACGCCGACCGCATCCAGGAAGCGGCCAGCGTCGAGCGCGACCGCGACCTGTACCAGGCGCAGTGCGACATCTTCCTCGACCCCAACGACCCGAAGGTCATCGCCCAGGCACGTGCCGACGGCATCCCCGAGGCCTGGCTGGAAGGCGCGCGCAAGAGCCCGGTGTGGAAGATGGCGATGGAGTGGAAGGTGGCCCTGCCGCTGCACCCCGAATACCGCACGCTGCCGATGGTCTGGTACGTGCCGCCGCTGTCGCCGATCAGTGCCGCGGCCAACGCCGGGCAGCTGGGCCACAACGGCCAGATCCCCGACGTCAAGCAGCTGCGCATTCCCGTCGCCTACCTGGCCAACATGCTCACGGCCGGCGACACCTTGCCGGTGGAACGCGCGCTCGAAAGAATGCTGGCGATGCGCGCCTACCAGCGCGACAAGCATGTCGAAGGCAAGACCAACCTCGAAGTGCTGAAGCAGGTCGGCCTGAGCGAAGCCCAGGTCGAGGACATGTACCACGTGATGGCCATCGCCAACTACGAGGACCGCTTCGTCATCCCCAGCACGCACCGCGAGTACGCCGAGAACGCCTTCAACGTGCGCGGCGGCTGCGGCTTCAGCTTCGGCAACGGCTGCAGCGAAGGCGTGGGTGAAACCAGCCTCTTCGGCAGCGAGAAGAAGCGCACCATTCCCATCAAGGCCGAGGTCTGAAATGAAGACACCGAAGCCCATGTCGCTCACGCTGCGCGTACTGGCGCGGCTGCTGAGCTACCCCGACGATGCGCTGCGCGAGCACCTGGACGAGTTGAGGCAGGCGCTGCGATCCGAAGCCGCGTTGCAGCCGGCCCGAGCGGCCGAGGTCGAGGCGCTGATCGACGACATCGGCGCGCAGAGCGCCATCGACGCCGAGGCCGACTACGTGCAGCTCTTCGACAGCGGCCGGCGCACCAGCCTGCACCTGTTCGAACACGTGCACGGCGATTCGCGCGACCGCGGCCCGGCGATGATCGACCTGGCGCAGACCTTCGAGTCCGCCGGCCTGTACCTGGCCGAAGGCGAGATGCCCGACCACCTGCCGGTGGTGCTGGAATACGCCTCGACCCAGCCGCCGCGCGAGGCGCGGGCCTTCCTGGCCGAGATGGCGCACATCTTCAACGTCATCTTCAGCGCGCTGGAGCAACGCCGCAGCCGCTACGCCAGCGCGCTCGGCGCGCTGATCGAGCTGGCCGGCGAGAAGTGCGCGCCGGTGCAACGTGCCCGACGAAGAGCCGATCGACGAGAGCTGGGCCGAGCCCGCAGCCTTCGACGGCTGCAGTTCGGCCGGACAGTCGCGGCCCGACCAGCCGCAGCCGATCCACATCCAACGCAAGACCCAAGGCCCCACCGCCGCCCCAGGAGCGCGCCCATGAACAGCCTCATCGACCTACCTGCACAACTTCGCCTTCAACGTCTACCCGTACATCTGCCTGGCGGTGTTCTTCATGGGCAGCCTGGCGCGCTTCGACCGCGACCAGTACACCTGGAAGAGCGATTCGTCGCAGCTGCTGCGGGCGGGGCAGTTGCGCTGGGGCAGCAACCTGTTCCACGGCGGCATCCTGTTCCTGTTCTTCGGGCACCTGTTCGGGCAACTGACGCCGCATGCGGTGTACGAGATCTTCGTCACGGCGTCGCAGAAGCAGCTGGTGGCGGTGGTGGCCGGTGGCGTGGCCGGCGTGCTGTGCTTCATCGGCCTGACGCTGCTGCTGCACCGGCGCATCTTCGATCCGCGCATCCGCCTGACCAGCCACCGCACCGACATTGCGATCCTGGTCATCCTGTGGGTGCAGCTGGTCATCGGGCTGTCCACCTTGCCGGCCTCGCTGCACCACGTGGACAACCCCACCACGATGATCCAGCTGGCGAGCTATCTGCAAGGCATTGCCACCTTCCGCCCGGATGCCGGCCTGGTCACGGGCACGGCACTGGCACTTCCAGGCGCACATGCTGCTGGGCATGACGATCTTCCTGCTCTTCCCGTTCAGCCGGCTGGTGCACGTGTGGAGCGGCTTTGCCTCGGTGGCCTACCTGTTCCGCCCGTATCAGGTGGTGCGTTCGCGGCGCCTGAACCTGCCGGCCGGCCACAACACGCCGCCGGTGCGCAACTGAAGGGCCGGCCATGGACACCACCCTCACGCCCACGGTCGCGCGCATCAACGGCGTGCCGCTGCACGCCGCCGGCGAGGCACTCGACGACGACAGCCTGCGCCAGCGCGCCTGCACCGAACTGCTGCGCCAGGCGGCGATGCAAGCCGGGCTGCTGGCCACCGACGATGCCCCAGGTCTGGACGGCAGCACCAGCGAAGCCGCCAGTGCCGCCATCGAGGCGCTGCTGTCCGCCCAGCTGGAGATTCCCGAGCCTTCGGACGAGGCCTGCCGCCGCCACTTCGACGCGCAGCCTGCGCGCTACCGCAGCGGCGACCGCGCCCAGGTGCGCCACGTGTTGTTTGCGGTGACGCCCGGCGTGGACGTGCGCAAGCTGCGTGACCGCGCCGAAGCCCTGCTGCTGGAAGTGCGCTGCCATCGCGACGGCGAAGCCGACCGCTTCGCGGCCCGTGCGGCCGAGCTGTCCAACTGCCCTTCGGGCGCACAGGGCGGCGAGCTGGGCTGGCTGCGGCGCGAGGACTGCGCGCCGGAGTTCGCACGCGAGCTGTTCGCCGGTGCAGAGATCGGCGTGCTGCCGCGCCTGGTGCACAGCCGCTTCGGTCTGCATGTCGTCGAGGTCGTTGCCCGCGAGGCCGGGCACGCGCCGGACTTCGGCGCGGTGCGCGGTGCGGTGGCGCTGGCCTTGCGCCAGCAGAGCTTCGTCAGCGCGCTGCGCCAGTACCTGCAGCTGCTGGCCGGTGCGGCCCAGGTCGAGGGCGTGGCGCTGGACAGTGCCGACACGCCGCTGGTGCAGTAGCGTCATGGACATCGCCAGCTTCGACGACCTGCTGCAGGCCGCGCGCCAGCAGCGCGAGTTGCAACAGCTGCTGTTCGTGTTTGCCGGCGCCGAGCTGCCGGCCGGCGCCAGCGCCGAACAGCGTGCGCAGTACGAGGCCGGCGAAGGCGGCGAACTCGCGCCGCTGATGTGCGCGGACAAGGCGGCGGCCGAGCTGGCCGGCTTCGACGCACTGTGCGCCGAAGCGGCGCAGGCCGGGCCGCCCTGGGCCATCGTCTTCACGGCGGCGCTGTCGGGCCGCAACGGCCAGCCGCCCTCCGGCGCCGACATCGAGGCGGCGCTGCAGCACATGGTGGATGCCATCAAGTCCGGCCGGCTCGACGGCATGCTGCCCTTCAATCGACAGGGCGAGCCGGTGCAGCTGGCCTGAGAGGCTGCACCGTGCCTGACGAACTGCTGCAGCGGCTGCGCCGCTTCCACGATCACACCTTTCCGGGGGTGCAGGACACCTTCGAGACGCTGGTCAAGGAGGGGCAGCACCCGACGATCCTGTTCATCGGCTGTTCCGACTCGCGGCTGGTGCCCTACCTGCTGACCGGCACCGGGCCGGGCGAGTTGTTCCTGGTGCGCAATGTCGGCGCCTTCGTGCCGCCGCACGACATGTCGGCCGGTTTCCACGGCACCGCGGCCGCGATCGAGTTTGCGGTGCTGAACCTGAATGTCGCACGCATCATCGTCTGCGGCCACAGCCATTGCGGTGGCATCCGTGCGCTGTACGAAGGCGCGCCGGCGCAGGCCACGAACCTGATCGCCTGGCTGGAGCTCGGCCGCGAGGCGGTGCTGCCGGTGCGCCTGAGCCCGGAGGCGCTGCGCCGCACCGAGCAGCGCGCGGTGGTGCTGCAGCTGGAGCGGCTGATGGGCTACCCGATGGTGCGCGAGCGTGTCGAGGCCGGCCAACTGACGCTGCACGGCTGGCACTACGTGATCGAGGACGGCGAAGTGCATGTCTTCGACGTGCGCAGCGGCGGCCTTCGTCGCCGCCTCGAGCGCCGAGCACAGCGGCACCGGCCCGTACGTGCCCTATGCCGACGGCCAGCCGGACGGCTGAGGCTGCTGCATCGCCAAGTGCAGAACCGATCGGCGAGATCGGCCCCCCGTCGTTCGGCTTGTGCCGTAGCTCCCGTGGCGGAGGGTGCTGTCGAGAACCGGGGACGGTTCGGGTCAGTCGCGGTCCGGTGCTCCGAGCGGAAAGTAATTCCGAAACGGTCTGGCCTCGTCGACGGCTCTGGCGAACGCAGGCCAGGCCAGCAGACGCGACCGGTACCCGCGCAGCGTCGGATACGCGTCGGCGATGGGATGCACCCAATCGGCATAGAAGAGCGACGGCGCTGCGGCGCAATCGGCCAGGCTCAGGGTCTCGCCGGCGGCCCAGGTGCGTCCCTGGAGCCTTTGCTCCAACCAGCCGTAGGCCAGCTCGAGGGCCCGCCTGGCCTCCGTCATGGCTTCGTCGGTCCGCGGCTTGTCCTGCTTGAGGGCTGCGAAGACGGGCTTCTGCATCGCCGTCATGACATCGTTGTCGAAGAAGCGGTCGAGAAATCGAACCTCCAGTGCCTGGAGCGGGTCGCCGGGCAGCCACCGCGTTCGACCGCCATGCGCAAGCATCAGGTGTTCGATGATGATGGTGGACTCCACCACCGTGCGCCCGTCGTCGACCAGGATCGGAAAGCGGCCGAACGGCCAGCGGGCCTTCAGTTCCGCCATGGCCGACGCGTCCTCGAGCGTTCGATACTCGAAGGGCAGGTCGTTCTCGTATAGCGCCACGAGCACCTTCTGGCAGTACGACGAGAAAGGGTGGGCGTAGAGCGTGAGCGGCATGATGCACCTGAACGGGTTGCGAAATGGAATCGGCTGGAACGCTATGTCAATGGATCCGCGCCGGCGTGTCCTGTTGAAGCACACGAGCGCGCAAGCAGCGCGGCCACCTCCTCGGCGCCGCTGGCCATGACCGGGTCTGGATCGGGCTGCTGCCACAACGCCGCCAGGTCCTGCGCCAGGTGGCCGCTGCGCAGCGCCAGCGGGCTCACTTCCCTGGCCCGGGCATGGCGGTGCAGCCAGGGGATCAGCGCGTCCTGTTCGGGCCAATCCGGCCGCGCCGCATACAGCATCGGCGTGGCGTTGCACGCCGCTTCGACGAAGCTGCCGTAGCCGGGCTTGCCGATCAATGCGTCGACCGAGGCGATCAGGTCGGTGAAGTCCCAGCCGAGGGTCTCGATGGCGCTGACTCGCGGATGCAGCACCTGCCACGCGGCCGGCACCAGCCAGTGCAGTGACGGCGGGAAGGGCCAGTCTTCCATCGGCAGCCGCGAGTCGATGCCGCCAAAGGCGACCAGGATCATCCTGTCGTCACGCGCCGCGGCGCAGCGCGCGCGCAGTTCGTCGCGTCGGCGCGTGCCCAGCCGAGCCACCGGGGCGGCCCAGTGGCCGTTGGGCAGATCGGGCATGGCCATGCCGGGGCTCAGCTTGATGAAGGCCCTGGCACCGCGGTAGGCCTGCAGCATCTGCGCGTGGATCGGCGGCATCCACGGCTCGCCGGCAAACACATGGGCGAACAGGTCGGCCCAGTTGAGCGAGCTCATGCCGAAGGCGGGAATGCCCTGCCGCGCGGCCGCCGCCAGCGGCAGGTAGGCCGCGTTGGCCAGCACCAGGTCGGGCTGCTCGCGCGCCAGCCAGGCGCTGGTCTCGGCCAGCCGCTCGTCCCAGCCGGCATGAAAGGCACGGTAGGCGGCGGCGCTGGCCTGGCGTGCGATGCGGAAGGCGTCCTCCATCTCGAAGCCGATGTCCAGCGCCCGCGCCTCGATGCGGAATTCGCCTTCGATGCGCGCGTGCAGCCGCTGTGCCGGCAGCATGCTGGCCACCGTCAGCCGCAGTCCGGGCAGCCGGCGGCGCAAGGCATTGAGGACCGGTGCCGACTGCGCGAGATGGCCCAGGCCGTGCGACGAGATGGTGGCAACCAGGTGGGTCATCGGCGGCAGCCGAGGGCGGTTCAGGCAGGGTGCTGCGCGTGGAACAGCGCGCCGGTCAGCACGCCGCTGCGGTACAGGCCGACGAAGTGCTCGTAGGCCTGGTCGTAGCGGTCGAAGTGGGCCTGCCCCAGCCGGGCCACCGTCTGCGCCTGCAGCGAGCGGTACATCGCATGCCGCTCGACCAGGATGCGGGTCCACTCGTCGCTCAGGTCGATGACCTGCACCATGCTCAGACCGGCGTCGCGCAGCCAGCGCCGATAGTCGGCTTCGGTCGCGATCTCGCTGAAGCGCATGCCGTCGAACAGCCGGCGCGCATCGTCCGCGGCCAATGCGCCGCGGTGCAGGATGTCGGAGAACACCAGCCGGCCGTCGGGCCGCAGCACGCGCGCGATGCCGGCCACCAGCCTGGGCTTGTCGGGTATGTGCGCAAAGGCCTCCTGGCTGATGGCCAGCGTGAACGAAGCGTCGGCGAAGGGCAGCGCCAGCGCATTGCCTTGCGCGAAGTGCACCCGGTCCGACAGACCCGCCGCATGGGTCAGCTCGGTGGCCCCTTCGACCCGGCTGGCCGTCAGGTCCAGCCCGGTGACCCGGCAGCCGATCTTCCAGGCGAGGTAGCGTGCCGGGCCGCCCAGGCCGCTGCAGAGGTCGAGCACCTGGTCCGCCGCCACCACCTGGGCCTGGGCCATCAGCCGGTCGACCGCGGCGGTGCCGCCGTAGTGGTCCTGGTCGTGCAGCTGCAGCACCTCTTCGGTGATCTGCTCACGGGCGATGCCGCGTGCCGCCACCGCATCGAAGATCTGCCGGGCGCTGATCGGGTGGAAGTCGTAGAAGTGCTCGACGGCCTGCAGGCGGGGGTCGGTGGGCATGCGGGGATCCTGGTTGCGGTAGCCTTTGCGCATGTCCAGCATAGCGGCTCCTGTCGCCGACGCCTGCCCCTGCGGGCTGGGCGCGTCCTACGCCGCCTGCTGCGGGCGCTGGCATCGCGGCCCGATGTCGTCTGCAGGCGCCGACGGCCGAGGCGCTGATGCGCTCGCGCTACAGCGCCTACGTGCTCGGCCTGGACGCCTACCTGCTGGACACCTGGCATCCGACCACACGCCCGCCCGGCATCGAGCCCCAGCCGGCCGGCCTGCGCTGGCTCGGGCTGGAACTGCGCCGCTGCACGCAGCAAGGCGACGGGCAGGCGACGGTGGAGTTCATCGCGCGCAGCAAGCTGGGCGGGCGCGCCCACCGCCTGCACGAGACCAGCCGCTTCGAGCGCGTGGACAATTGCTGGCTCTATGTGGAGGCGCTGGGCTGAACGCACCGGCCGAGCCAGCATGTTCGCCAACCTGTCGTCGTTCTTCATCCAGTGGGCGGTCACTGCCGTGTCGCTGTGGCTCGCCAGCCTTCTCTTCAAGGGGGTGCGCTTCGACGGCACCGGGTCGCTGGTCCTGTCGGCGCTGCTGCTCGGCTTCGTCAATGCCGTGCTGCGGCCGATCCTGATCGTGCTGACCCTGCCGCTGACGCTGCTCAGCTTCGGCCTGTTCCTGCTGGTGCTCAATGCCCTGCTGCTGATGCTGGTGTCCAGGCTGATCAAGGGCTTCAGCCTGTCCGGTTTCTGGACGGCCTTTTTCGCCAGCATCTTCATCACGCTGCTGGGCCTGGTGGCCGGCCTCGTGCTGTTCGGTGGCGAGGTGAAATGGAACGCGCCGGTGCCGGCGCAGATGCATCCGCGCTGGATCTGATAGCGAATTGCGTTGTGTCGACAAGAGGCGACAGGCGGATCGCGGCGCATTGGCCGCCCTTCAATGCTCGCTCTTTGGGCGCACGCTGTCCGCCAGCGGGATGGCCAACTCCGTTCAGCCAGATTCTTATTCACTCCGTTGGCCACCCCGCTGTCGGCCAGAGTCCGTGGTGCGCTGAGGCCGCTGAGCGCCGCGGCGTTCGAATGCCGTCTTCCTGCTGCCGAAGCGCGCAGCGGGTGCCGGCAAAGCCGGCGAGGGGGTGGCCGGCAGAGTGAAGTCGGGCTGAACGCAGCCGGCTACCCCCTCGTCGGCTTTGCCCGCAGCGGCGCCAGAACGCAACGAGAACAGGAGCCTGAAATCAACGACAGCAATGCGCCGCAATCAGCCGCCAGCTACTATCGTCGTGATCGCCGCTCGTTACGAGTCGCGCTTCAGCGCATCTCGAACAGCTCCTGGTGGAAGTGGGCTTCCGGCAGCCCCAGGGCCGTCAGCCTCGTCTTCAGGGCCTGCCCGAACCGGGCGGGCCCGCAGAACCAGACGCCGGCATCCCGCCAGCCGGGCACCTCACGGGTGATGCGTTCGGCGTCCAGCGCCCGTCGCGCTCGTCCCACAGCACGTGCAGCCGGACCTTCGATGCCTGTGCATCCTGCTCCAGCAGGCCGATGGCCGCAGGGTCATAGACCGCCGTGGTGTGGAACAGGTCGATGGTCTTGCCGTCCGGTTCCCGGGCCAGCGCCTTCATGCGCGCAACGAAGGGCGTGATGCCGATGCCGCCGGCCACCCAGATCTGCTGCTGCGGCTCGCCCTGGAAGTTGAAGCGCCCGTAGGGGCCTTCGACCTTGACCGCGTCGCCGACCGCGAGCCTTGCGGCCAGTGTTCGGGTGTAGTCGCCCAGGGCCTTGACGATGAAGCCGACATGCCCGTCGCCGGTCCATGCCGAGGTCAGCGTGAAGGGATGGGGTCCCTCGTCGTCGTGCAGCGTGACGAAGGCGAACTGCCCCGATGCGTGCCCGGGCCACCGGCCCTGCAGGCGTACACCGATTTCCAGCACGTCCAGGGCCGGATGCCGCCTGACCGACTCGACCTCGCCCATGACCTGGCGCTTGCTGGCCACCCGGCGCAACAGCACCACGACGGCCGCGACGCTGCCCGCGGCCATGAGCAGCGCCAGCAACACCCCCAGCGGGCTGCCCCAATGCTCGAACTTCAGCAGCACGACCGCGTGCCAGACCAGCGCCAGGTAGGTCACGGCCAGCAGGCGGTGGGTCTGGAAGAACTGCCGGTAGGGAAAGCGCTTGACCAGCGCCAGCACCATCAACACCAGGGCCAGGTAGAAGGCCCATTCGCCGATGCCTTCGGCCAGGCCGCGCTGGCCGAGCAGGAACTGCTGCAGCGCCCCGTCAGGCGCGGGCCGGGGCCCGCGCGCGGGGCGGGTCAGCCAGCCCATGCCCACCAGCCACTTGGGGGCCTGTGCCAGCAACCAGTGGCCCAGCGCGATGACCAGGGCCGATATGCCCAGCCATTTGTGCAGCCGGTACATCTTGTCGAGCCCACCCAGGTAGGGCTCGAACACCACCGGACGCACGGCCAGCAGCATGGCCAGGCTCATCACGCCGATGCCGAGCACCCCGCTGAACTGCATCAGTTCGGTGCGCCAGGCGAAGAAGTTCGGCAAGGCCGCCCAGTCGGTCCGGGCGACGGACCACCACAGCAGGGCCAGGCCGATCAGCCAGGCCCACAGGAATCGTTTGATGTTGCGCATGGGGGGCAGGTGGACATCGCTGTTGCAGGCCACTATGGGGGCCGAAGGTCAAGCCAGGATTTCCGGGCCGTGACCGCTTCGTAAAGGGCGGGCGGACAGTTGGCTGGCTCGTTGCCGCCTCCAGAGGCCGACGCCCTGGAGATTACTCCCTGGGAAGGGGTGCGTCCGCCGGGTCGGGCGAAGCCCGCAAGTGCCCTGCCAAGGGCCGGCTTATCGGGCCACCGCCATGGACGGCAAGGCCGTTCAATCGCCGCACCCATGTTGTCCACGCTGAAGACCCCGAGCGCGCCAGGCGTCTGCGGCCGACGCCGCCTTCGGCCGCTTTGCGCTGCAGCGCGTGCTGGGCGAGGGCGCGCAGGCCGTCGTCTGGCTGGCCTTCGACCAGCGCCTGGAGCGCGAGGTGGCCGTCAAGCTGATGCGCGCGCCGGCCGGGGCCGACCCGGTGGCGGTGGGCGAATGGCTGCGCGAGGCGCGCAGCGTCAGCCGCCTGAACCACCCGCACATCGTGCAGGTGTACGACGCCGACGTGCACCGCGGCCAGCCCTATCTGGTCTTCGAATACGTCAGCGGGCCGACGCTGGCGGCGCAGCTCGCAGGCGCGCGGCGCGCTGCGCGCCGAACGAGGCCGTGGCGCTGATGATCGACGTGCTCGACGCGCTGCAGGCGGCCCATGCCGCCGGCGTGGTGCACCGCGACCTGAAGCCGTCGAACGTGCTCATCGGCGCCGACGGCCGCGCCCGGGTGATGGACTTCGGCATCGCCGCGCGCCTGGACGATGCGCTCGACGGCAAGCTGGTGGTCGGCACGCCCGGCTACATGTCGCCCGAGGCCACGCAGGGCGGGCTGCCCACGGCGGCGATGGATGTGTTCTCGGTCGGCGTGATGCTGGTCGAGATCGCTGTGCGGCCACAAGCTGGTCAGGCACCGCGACCCCCAGCGCGCGATGCAGCAGGTGGCGCAGGAGGACCTGCAGCTGCCCGACAGCCTGGCGGCCGAGGTCGACGATGCGTTGCGCACCACGCTGCGCCGCGCACTGCAACGCTCACCGCAGCGGCGCTGGCCCAGCGCCGGCGAGTTCCGCGACGCGCTGGCCGCCTGGCTGGCGCCGGTCGCCCAGGCCGACCCGGCCGATACCGCCGAGGCGAGCGGCAAGCCGGCCAGCGGCGCGCTCGACTTCCTGCTGCGGCGCATGCGCCACAACAGTGACTTCCCGGCGCTGTCCGAATCGGTGGCGCGCATCCAGCGCGTCGCCAATTCCGAGAGCGGCAACCTCGACAGCCTGTCCGCCGAGATCCTCAAGGACGTGGCCCTGACCGGCAAGCTGCTGCGCCTGGTGAACACCGTGCGCTTCAAGGGTGCCGGCGGCAGCATCGGCACGGTGTCGCGCGCCGTGGCCCTGGTGGGCTTCAACGGCATCCGCAACCTGGCGATGAGCCTGGTGCTGCTGGAGCACATGCACGACAAGGCCCATGCCAACCAGCTGCAGGAGGAGTTCCTGCGCTCGCTGCTGGCCGGCATGCTGGCCAGCGAGCTGGGCACGCATGGTGCGCGACAGCGAGCAGGCCTTCATCGGCGCGATGTTCCAGAACCTGGGCCGGCAGCTGACCGAGTTCTACTTCCCGCAGGAGGCGCGCCAGGTGCGCGGCATCGTCGCCGCCGGCGCCCGCCCGCCGGCGCGGCCGGTGACGGAAGACGCCGCCGCGTTCAGCGTGCTCGGCCTGAGCTACGAGGCGCTGGGCCTGGGCGTGGCCAAGGTCTGGGGCCTGCCGCCGGCGCTGCAGGCCTGCATGCTCAAGCCCGTCGGCGAGGCGCCGGCGCGCGAACTGCACGACGCCGGCGAGCGCGTGCGCTGGCTGGCCCATGCCGCCAACCAGGTGGCCGACCTGCTGCTGCATTCGCAACCGCAGCAGGCTGCCGTGCGCATCGCCGCGCTGGCCAAGCGCCATGCGCGTGCGCTGGGCGTGGAACCGGCGCGCTTCGAGGCCGCCATCGAGATCGCGCGCCAGCGGCTGACGCGACATGGCGCAGTCGATGAACCTGCACGTGGGCGCGAACTCGCCGGCCCGCCGCCTGTTGGCGCCGGTCGTCGATGCCACGTTGCCGGCCACGCTCGAGCCGCCGGACCTGCTGGACACGCACACCCTGCAGGCCACGCTGCAGATGGCCCGGCCCGCCGATGCGGCCCGCGCCGAGAACGCCGCGGCCGTGCTGGTGGCCGGCATCCAGGACATCACCAACACGATGGTCGAGGACTTCGAGCTCAACGACGTGCTGCGCATGGTGCTGGAGACCATGTTCCGCGCGCTCGGCTTCCGCCGCATCGTGTTCTGCCTGCGCGATGCGCGCAGCCAACACCTCACCGGCCGCTTCGGCCTGGGCGACGATGCCGCGGCGGTGGCGGCACGCTTCAAGATCGCGCTGGATCGCCAAAGCGACCTGTTCGTCGCGGTGTGCACCCAGGGTGCCGACATGCTGGTGGCCGATGCCACCCAGCCGCGCATCGCCGCCAGCCTGCCGGCCTGGTACCGCGAAGGCGTCAATGCGCCGGCCTTCCTGCTGCTGCCGATGCGGATGCAGGGCAAGCCGCTGGCGCTGATCTATGCCGACATGGCCGCACCGGGCAGCATCGAGCTGGGCGAGAAGGAACTGGCCCTGCTGCGCACGCTGCGCAACCAGGCGCTGATGGCCTTCAAGCAGGCGGCCTGAAGCGCGCCTGTGCTACACCTGCGGCCCCGAGATCCGCAGCCCCGCCATGACCGACCGCATCGACCTGCGCTCCGACACCGTCACCCAGCCCACGGCCGCCATGCGCGCGGCCATGGCCGCCGCCCCGGTGGGCGACGACCAGTACGGCGAGGACCCCAGCACCAACCGGCTGCAGGCGCGCTGTGCCGAGCTGCTGGGCAAGGAGGCGGCGCTGTGGCTGCCCACCGGCACGCTGGCCAACCAGGTGGCGCTGCGCACGCTGACACGGCCTGGCGACGAGGTGGTGGCCTGCCGCGAATCGCACGCCGCCTGGCATGAGCTGGGCGGCGCCGCGGCCAATGCCGGCGTGCAGATCCACGAGATCGGGCAGGGCGGCCGCTTCAGCGCCGACGAGCTGCGCGCTGCGGTCAAGCCGCGCAACTTCGCGATCTTCCCCACCACCACGCTGGTCGAGGTGGAGAACACCCACAACCGCGCCGGCGGCGTGGTGGTGCCGCAGCCCGAGGTGCTGCGCATCTGCGCGGTGGCGCGCGAGCTGGGCCTGGCCACCTTCCTGGATGGCGCTCGGCTGTGGAATGCGAGCGTTGCCACCGGACTGCCGCTGCACGAACTGGCCGCGCCCTTCGAGCTGGTGGCGGTGGCCTTCAGCAAGGGCCTGGGTGCGCCCGGCGGCTCGCTGCTGGCCGGGCCGAAGGCGCTGATCGCCGCGGCCAGCCGGCACTCGCCGCCGCATGGGCGGGGCGATGCGCCAGAACGGCATCTTCGCGGCGGCCGCGCTGCACGCGCTGGACCATCACCTGGACCGCCTGGCCGAGGACCATGCCCATGCCCGCGTGCTGGCCGAGGCGCTGGCCGCCGCGGCGCCGGTGCAGCTGGACCTGGCCACGGTGCAGACCAACATCGTCGTCTTCCAGCTGCCGGCTGCATTGCCGCTGGATGCGCCGACGCTCAGCGAGCGGGCGCGCGAGCGCGGCGTGCTGGTCAATGCCTTCGGCGCGCGCACGGTGCGCGCAGTGACCCATCTGGACGTGACCGCGCGCGCATGCGCACGCGCCGCCGCGGTGCTGGTGGAGCTGCTGGCGGCCTGATCAACCGGCCGGCGCCGACAGTGCGCGCTGCAGCGCCGCGTCGAAGGCCTCGGCGGCCTCGAACTGCACCCAGTGGCCGGCGTCGGGCAGCAGCTCCAGCGACGGAAGTCCGGCGCCGCTGGACAGCACCTGTCGGATCAGCGGCAGGCGGTGGCGGTAGAGCACGTCCTGCGCGCCCCAGAGGCCGTGCACGGGGCAGTGCAGGCGCTGCAGTATCGGCACCAGCGCATCGGTGAGCATCAGGCGGCGCTTGCGCAGCCGGTCGCGCTCGACGTTGTGGGCATGCAGCGTCACCGCCAGATCGCTGGCCGAGGCCTCGTCGGCCAGCATCAGCTGCAGCAGATTGTGGCGGTGCGCGGCCAGGCGGGCTGCGCCCTCGGGCAGCAGGTCCCAGCGCTGCAGGTCCAGCGGCGGCAGCAGCTCGGCGCTGAGGCCCGGGCTGCCGACCAGCACCAGCCGCGCCACGCGCGCCGGCACGGCCTGGGCCCACAGGCCGGCCACCAGGCCGCCGAGGGAAAAGCCGACCAGGTCCAGCGGCTGCGGGCCGATCAGCGCCGACAGGCCACGCTCCAGCCAAGCGGGCAGAGCGTCGGCATCGTGGCCGTCGGGCGGTGCGGTGGAGTCGCCGAAGCCCGGCAGGTCCGGCACCCACACCGCATGGCCGGCGCGCGCCAGCGGCTCGATGTTGCGCACCCAGTGGGTCCAGCTGCCCGAGCCGCCGTGCAGCAGCAGCACCGGCTTGGCCACTGCGCGGCCCCCAGCGGTGCCAGACCACGCTGCCGTCGCCGCAAGGCGTCTCGCAGCGCTCGGCAGCGCGGCGCAGCGCCTCGACCTGTCCATGCTGTCCATGCGCCCAAGTCTAGGCCGCTACGATGGCGCCCTTTGCGCCGACGGACCTGCCATGCAAGCACTGCGCGTTCACGACTTCGCCGAGGGGCTGCGCCTGGACGAACTGCCCGATGCCGCGCCGGGCCCGGGCGAGCTGAGGGTGCGGGTGCAGGCCTGCGGCGTGTCCTTCTTCGACATGCTGATCTCGCGCGGCGGCTACCAGTGGCGCCCGCCGCTGCCCTTTACCGTCGGCAGCGAGTTCGCCGGCGTGGTCGACTTGGTGGGCGAGGGCGCCGATGGCCGCTTTGCCGTCGGCGACCGGGTGTGGGGTTCCACCTCTATCGGCGCCTGGACGCAGCAGCTTTGCGTGCCGGCCGACACGCTGCAGGCCATGGCGCCGCAGGCCGCCATCGACGAGGCCGCGGTGCTGGCCATGCCCTACGGCACCGCGCTGTATGCGCTGCGCGAGCGCGGTCAGCTGCGTGCCGGCGAGACCGTGCTGGTGCTCGGCGCCACCGGCAGCGTTGGCCATGCCGCGGTGCAGCTGGCCGCGGCGCTGGGCGCGCGCGTCATCGCCGCGGCCACCGGCGCGGCCAAGGGCGCGGCCGCACGCGAGGCCGGCGCACACGAGGTGGTGGACCTGGCCGCCGAGGGCTGGAAGGACCGCGTCAAGGCCCTGGCCGGCGCACGCGGCGTGGATGTGGTCTTCGACCCGGTGGGCGGCGCGGCCATGGACACCGCCTTCCGCACCCTGGGCTGGGGCGGCCGCCACCTGGTGGTGGGCTTTGCCAGCGGCCAGATCGGCAGCCTGCGCGGCAACCTCAGCATCGTCAAGGGCGCGTCGCTGGTCGGCGTGGACCTGCGCCAGTTTCGCGAGAAGCAGCCCGAAGACGCGCGCCGCCTCTTGCAGGACGTGGCCGCGCTGCACCGCGACGGCCGCATCGCCCCGCGCATTGCCGCGCGGCTGCCCTTCGACCGGCATGCCGAGGCCTATGCATTGGCCCAGGACCGCCACACGCTCGGCCGCGTGCTCTTGATCCCCGAAACCTAGAAGCCTGATGGACGCCATCCCCTACGACGACATTCCCCTGGTCAAGGGCCTGCCCCTGGTGGGCAACCTGCCGAAGTTCCTGCGCGACCCGTTGGCCAATGCCCGATCGCTGGAGGTGCACGGCAACGTGGTGCGCTCGCGCACCTTCTTCGAGACCGTGACGCTGCTGGGTCCCGAGGCCAACCAGTTCGTGCTGCACGACCGCGAGGGCAACTTCAGCAGCCGCGGCGGCTGGACCTACTGGATCGACGCGGTCTTCCCCGGCGCGATCATGGCCATGGACGACCCGGCCCACAAGCACCACCGCCGCATCATGCAAGGCGCCTTCAAGCGCTCGGCGATGGAGCGCTACGTGGCCGATATGGGGCCGGTGATCGCCGACGTGCTGGCCTGCTGGCAGCCCGGCACGATGAAGGTCTTCCCGCAGATCAAGGCGCTGACGCTGAACATCGCCGCGCGGGTCTTCATGGGCATGGCACTCGGCCGCGAGGCCGACCGCATGAACCAGGCCTTCGTCGACACGGTGGAGGCGTCATTGGCGCTGATCCGCAAGCCCGTGCCGCCCTTCGGCATGTGGCGCGGCGTGCGCGCGCGCCGCTTCCTGGTGGAACTGATGCGCTCCAAGCTGGCCGAAAAGCGCGCCACCGAGGGCCCCGACCTGTTCAGCCAGCTATGCCATGCGCGCGGCGAGGACGGCGAGCGCTTCAGCGACGACGAGGTGATCAATCACATGATCTTCCTGATGATGGCGGCGCACGACACCACCACCTCGACCCTGACCACGATGTTCTATTGCCTGGCCCGGCACCCCGAGTGGCAGGAGCGGCTGCGCCAGGAGGCGCTGGCGCTGCCTTCGGCGCAGCTGCAGTACGCCGAAGTGGCCGGCTGCGAGCGCACCGAGTGGGTGATGAAGGAATCGCTGCGCCTGTATCCGCCGCTGACGTCGATCCCGCGCAAGGCCGCGCGCGACTGCAGCTTCGGCGGCTTCCAGATCCCCAAGGGCACGCCGGTGGGCATCTCGCCGATCCACACCCACCACATGCCGTCGATCTGGACGAATCCGCACGACTTCGACCCCGAGCGCTTTTCGCCCGAACGTGCCGAGCACCGCCGCCATGCCTATGCCTACCTGCCCTTTGGCGGCGGTGCGCACCTGTGCATCGGCCAGCACTTCGCCGACATGGAGGTCAAGAGCGTGATGCACCAGGTGCTGCGGCGCTTTCGCTGGCAGGTGCGCGACGGCTACCGCATGCCCTACCAGCTGGTGCCGATCGCCAAGCCGCGGGATGGGTTGCCGATCCAACTCGTCGCGCGTTGACGGTGCGCTGGCGCAGTATCGATTGGTGATCCAAAATCCAAAATCCACAAATCAGGAGCGGGCCGAGGCACGCCCTACTTGCAGGCCACCTGTCTAACGAGTGCGAACCAGCTGGGCGCCGGTGACCTTGGCAGCA
This sequence comes from uncultured Pseudomonadota bacterium, assembly GCA_963758955.1. Classification (GTDB taxonomy): domain Bacteria; phylum Pseudomonadota; class Gammaproteobacteria; order Burkholderiales; family Burkholderiaceae_C; genus Rubrivivax. The sequence goes on along the minus strand of CAVWXO010000021.1, from coordinate 56,277 downwards.
CCCTTGTCGAATGTCCACAGCGGCTGTTCGTCAGCCTCGGCCGCCAATGCGATGTGCAGGCAATCGGCGAAGTCGGCCGAACCCTCGCGGTACAGCTGCAGCGCCACTTCCAGGGCGCGTTCGGACTCGAAGCTCAGTTCCGCCGCCGAGAACAGGTGCGAGAGGACCCGCAGCACATCGTCCTTGGCGTATCCGAAGCTGGCGCGCAGCACCCACTCGAGTTCGAGGGTCACCGTCACCGGCACGAAGAGCGACAGGCCCTCAGCGACGCAGCGGGCGATCAGGCGCTTGGCAGCGGCGGGATGCCCAATGTCGTCTTGCACGACGTAGCGGACCAGCACGTTTGTGTCGAGTGCAGGCATGCGGCCCTCAGCGCCAGGGGTTCATCTCTTCAAGACTCACACGCTTGCCCTTCGGAGCCTTGAGCATGCCGGCCATGTCCAGGATGGATCTGGTCTTGGCCCTGACGATGATGGTGCCGTCGGGCATCACCGACCAGACCAGACGCGTACCTGGCTTGGCGTGCACGAAGGCCCGGATATCGGCGGGGACAGTCGTCTGCCCCTTCGACGTGATGGTGGACTCTGCCATGTGGTCTCCTTACGAAGAACTCCATTGTAAGGCAACCGTTCGCCGCTGTACCGCGAGCCGCCGAAGGGCTTCGCGGCGGTAGTCTCCAAAGCCGGCGCGGACAGGTCGCGCTTTGCCAGCGTCAAGCACTTCACTTCCTGGCTCTGTTTGTGTCCGGGCACCAAGATCACGGGCGGCAAGGTGATGATCGGCAAGACCGGGCGCTGCGTGAACCGCGCGTCGCAGGCGCTGCGCCTGGCCGCCGCGGCGCTGCGCAGCAGCAAGTCGGCACTGGGTGCGTAGTACAGGCGCATGTGCTCGAGGATGGACAAACCCAAGGCCGGGACCGCCGCGGTGTACAAGCCGGCGCGGCTGATCTACACGATGTTGAACAAGGGCCAGGAGTACACCGACCAGGGTCAGGACAACTACGAGGAGCACTACCGTGAGCGCGTGCTGCGTTCGCTGTCTCAGCGCGCCGCCAAGCTTGGCCTGAAGATGGTCCCGATCACGCAGCCTTCTTGACAACCAACTTCCGAATCAATCACCTGGAGGGAGCTTCTTGAGAGGCGCGGACTTCACCCATTGCCCCAGAGCTTGAACGGAACATACGGTGCTGCATGGGCGAAGTCCTTGTCGGTAGACAAGAGGGTGAGCTCAAAGCGCCCACAGAGCTGGATCAGCAAGGCGTCGATGGTGCCAACTTGGACGCCATTTCTGCGGCACAGGTTGCGGACCTCAGCGGCGGCGATGTGATCCTGCCTGTCAGGTTGGATCAGCGGCAAGGCCCCGAATCTTTCAATGACGGCCACCTTGTCCCTCGGCCCGCCGAAACCCTGCAGAAGCTCCTGCAGGACCAGGCCGGTAGTCACCACGGCGTCTGCACCGTTCAGCGCTTCGCGCAGCGCGATGACTTCCTTGGATCCGGTCGAGCCGTCGCGCCTGAGTGCCAGCGACCAAACGCTGGTGTCAACAAGGAGCGTCACGACCTGGAGCGCTCCGCCTTGTAGTCATAGGTGGCGTCCCACTCCAGCTTCCCGAACAGCTCCGCAACGCGCTTCTGCTCGCGCCTGGCGATGAACTCGTTGAGCGCAAGCGTTACTGCCGCCTTCTTGGTACGTTCACCGCTGACAGCGACAACCCGATCAAGTAGCTCGGGATCCAGAGCAAGGTTCGTGGCCATGTGTAGTACTCCTTGTGTGGCAGTCTACACATTGCGGCGTCGAACCGCAAACTGCGCTCAATTCGACGCCTGACGTCTCCGTCAGCGGCGCCGGCATGCGTCCGCTGCACCCAAAGTCAGACGGCACTTTGACTTTCTATGCATTGCTTGGATGTTCATCCAGCACTAAATTCGGCTCGGAGAGCGGCGTGTGCGCAGCTCGCTTTCCCGGCTGCGCACCGCCGCCACAAGGGGGCCGGAGGTGTTGTCGGTGGGTGAAGTGGCCGCGGTGCTGCAGGGTCTGGGCGGTGTGCACGGCCTGCTGGCCCGTCTGCTCTACGGCAACGGGCTGCGCATCGACGAGGCGCTTCAGTTGCGAGTGAAGGGTCCTGACTTCGCCAACCGGGCCATCTTGGTGCTTTCGGGCAAGGGCGGCATGGACCGCGTGGTCATGCTGCGGCGCAGTCTGGCGCCGACGCTGCGGCTGCACCTGGCGCAACAGGTTCGGGCGCTGTGGTCGGTCGACCGGGCCGCGGGATGCGCCGGTGTGCAGCTGCCAGACGCGCCGGAAAGGAAGTATCCGCGTGCCGGCTGCAGCTGGGCCTGGTTCTGGGTCTGCGCGTTGCAGAGGCTGTCGGCCGTCGCGCGCAGCCCGCTCGATGACTCACCTTGCTGCGAACGGAGGCCTGAATGAAGCTCGACGAAGACCGCATCGATGACGCCGTCCAGGCCCTTCTGCTGCTGGGCCTGCACGAGGGTGATCGGGCATGGAAGTCCTTCGACTGGGATGCCATGGGCCGGCTGCATGCCCGGGGTTCATTTCCAGCCCGATGGGCAAGGCCAAATCCGTGGCCCTCACGCATGAAGGCCTGGTCAAGGCGCAGGCCTTGCTGCAGTCGCTGTTCGGCCGGCCTGGCTGACGCTCAGCTCCACCCGGCCTCAGGCCAACGCCGGCTCCGAGCGATGGTCCACAGCCTGCGCCGCCGTGCCGGCCGCATCGCGCACCAGCTCGCCGCCCAGCGCCGCCACCAGATCGGGGATCAGCAAGCGCAGCTCGCCGGTGCTCAGCGCCACGTCGGCATCGAAGCCGTCGTCGCCCTGCGGCTCGGGCGTGTCCTCCAGCACCACGTCGAGCAGCTTGATCCTCTTCAGCGTCAGCGCTTCGGTCAGCACGAAGGAGACGCGACCGTTCCAGGTCATCGCCAGCTGCGTGGGCAGCTTGCCCTGCTGGATGTGCGCGGCCAGCTCGTCGATGTCCAGCGTGTGGCGTGCATATCGCACCGTGGCCTTCTCACTGTCGGGCTGCTTGAGCTCGCAGTCGCGGTCGATGCTGAAGCCGGCCGGCGCCTCGCGCGTGGCCAGCCACTCGGCCATGGCTGCGGCGGGCGAGGTCTGTGTCTGCAGCAGCGCCAGGCGCATGCCGCCGCCGAGCAAGTCCACCAGCCGCGTGACCAGCGCGTCGGCCTTCTTCACGCTGGCGGCATCCACCCACACCAGGCCGGCCTTGGCGTCCAGCCACACCAGCGTGTGCGAGCGCTTGGCAAAGGCGCGCGGCAGCAGCTCGTGCACGATGCCTTCCTTCAGCTCCTTGGCCTGCTTGCCGCGCGGGCGCCGGCCGGTGTCGTCCTCGATCTTCTGCAGCCGCTCTTCGAGCAGCGTCTTCACCACTGACGAAGGCACCGGCTTGCGCTCCACGCACAGCCGCAGGATCGTCTGGCCGGCCACCTGCTCGAGCAGCGCGCCGTGCTTCTTGCCGCGCGGCTCGACCCAGCCGGCGGATTCGAGTTGCGAGGCGGCGCATTCGATGAAGCGCTGGCCGGCCAGGCGTTCCTCGATGGCGGCCGGTGCGGGGGCATCCCAGGCTTCGATGCGGTAGATCAGCGCGTTCTTGAACATGACGGGGGGCGGGTGAAGGGGCGCGCATTGTAGGAGCCGGCCCTTGCGCGGCGGCTGTGCACAATCGGCCCCGGCATTTCCCTCAACCCGACGCCTGGCGCGTTCCGTCTGGAGACAACTTCAACATGTTCTCGCACATCATGATCGGCACCAACGACCTGGACAAGTCCAAGGCCTTCTACGACGCGGTGCTGGGCACCCTGGGCGTGCCCGCGGGTGCGGTCGACCGCCACCGCGTCTTCTGGCGCACGCCGAGCGGGGTGTTCTCGGTGACGCTGCCGATCGACGGCAAGTCGGCCACCGTCGGCAATGGCGGCACCGTCGGCTTCGCCTGCCAGTCGGCCGAGCAGGCCGATGCGTGGCATGCCGCCGGCCTGGCCCATGGCGGGGTCAGCATCGAAGACCCGCCGGGCGTGCGCGAAGGTGCCGCCGGCAAGCTCTACCTGGCCTACCTGCGCGATCCCGACGGCAACAAGATCTGCGCGCTGCACCGCCTGCCGCGCTCCTGAAGCCCCAGTCCGCCTAGCGAGGAGCCTTGCCGGCCGGCTTGCGCAGCGCGCGCACGCCGCTTGCGCTCGACGCCTTGCCGGGCAGGTGGGCCTGGTCGATCCACAGCAAGGCCTCGGCATAGGCCATGAAGCGCTGCAGGTACTGCGGCGAGGTGTTGCGCATCAATCCCAGCGCCTGGTTCAGCAGTCGCTGGGTGTTGAGCGGGCCAGCGTTGTCGGGCACCTGTGCCAGCGCCTGGTTCAGGCGCTGGTCGACGCTGAGCCGCGTCCAGGTGCTGCGGTGCAGGCGCAGGGTCTTCAATTCGGCATGGGCCGTGCCGGGCAGCGCCGTGGTCCCGGTCTGCTGCTGGATGTAGGCCAGCAGCTCGGCAAGCGTTTCGGGTGCTGCGCTCGGCGGCGGCACGTGCTCGCTCTGTGGCGGCGTCGTGGCGAGCCTGGCCTGGTATGCGTCCAGCAGGTGCTGCAGCCTCGCGTCCAGCCGCTGGCGGGTCGCGCCCTCGTGTGCCGCGGCGCGGCGGGCCAGGGCCTCGATGAAGCACCAGCGCACCGGATCCGCGCGCGGGGCGCCAAGTGTGCGCAGCGCGTCGAGGCTCGACGCCAGGTCCGGCGCCGCGTCGGGGCTGCGGTTCACTGGGGCACCCCAAGGCCAGCGGCCCACCCGGCCAAGCGGGGGCATGAGCGTTTGGGGCGGCCCGGCACGCTCATGAGCTGCCGGCGACCTTCTTGTTCGACGGCCGCGGCGTGGGCGTGATCTCCACGCGGCGGTTCATCGCGCGGCCGGCCGCGTCGGTGTTCGACGCCACTGGCTGCTCGGCGCCGAAGGCGGCGGCAAAGAGCGCCGAGGCGGGCACGCCGTCCTCGATCAGGGCCCGGGTCACCGTCAGCGCCCGCTGCGCGGACAGCTCCCAGTTGTCGGCGAACTGCTGGCTGCTTTCGCGCATCGGCCGGTCGTCGGTGAAGCCGCTGACCATCAGGATCTCGTCGCGCGCGGCCAGGTAGGCGCCGAGCGGCGCGGCCAGGCTCTTCAGCAGGCGCCGGCCTTCGGGCTGCAGCTGGTCGGAGTTGAAGGCGAAGAGCACGCTGTTGCTGATGCCGATGCGGCCATCGTTCAACGTCACCCGGCCCTGGGCCAGCGGAATGGCCAGCGCCCGTTCCAGCGCCTCGCGGCGCTGCTGCTCGGCCTGGCGCCTCTGGATCTCGGCCTGCAGCTGCGTCGATAGGTCCAGCTGCATGCCCAGCGCGGCGGCCAGGATCAGCACGAAGGCGCCCAGCAACCCGGCCATCAGGTCGCCGAAGACGGCCCAGACGGGGGTGGTGGCCTCGCTGCCGGTGTCGGTGTCGGTGTCGGACATGCTCAGGCCTGCATCTCACGCCGGCCGGCCATGCGCTGCAGGTCCTCGACGATCTGCTTCTGCGACGTCAGGCTCAGGTCGATGACCTCGCGCGCCTGGGCCACGTAGTAGGCCAACTGCTCGTCGCTGCGCGCGATGGCCTTGCCAAGGGTGTCGTCCACGCGCTGCAGATGGGCCATCAGCTGGTCGCTGGACTGGCTGAAGCCCTCGACCGCGGCGCCGAAGGCCTCGCCCAGGCTGGCCACTTCCACTGCGCTGCTGCCCAGCTGTGCGGCCGCCGCGTCCATGCGGGCCGACCCGGTATCAATCTGGTGGTTGAAACGCTGGCCGGCCTGCTCCAGCCAGGCGGCGGTGGAACCCACCAACTGGTCGATGGCGGCGCGCTGCTCGACCGAGGTGTGCTGCACGGCATCGAGCAGCGTGTTCAGCGCGGCCATGATGCGGCTGCGCTCTTGCAGCAGCGTGTTGTCGCGGGCCATGCTGTCGGACAGCTTGTCACGCAGCTGCGCCACCAGCTCGGCCGCGGCGCGCGGCGCCTCGGACGCGGTCTGCACCAGGCGGGAGATCTCGCCGAGGGTGCTGCGGGCATGGGCCTCGGCCTGCGCAGACATGCGGCTGGCGGTGTGCTCCAGCGTGGCGCAGATTTGCGCTTGCTGCGCCAGGGTCTGCTCGCCGGCGCGCTGCCATTCGAGCGTCAGCCTGGCCGCCATCGCGTCGAGCGACTGGCTCCACGCCGCCAGCCGCAGCTCGTCGCGCGCGGCCAGCTGGGACTGCAGGCCGGCATGGGCCTGGTCCAGGCGGGTCGACACGCGCTCGAGCTGGGCCGTCACCGCACTGGCGACTTGCTCGTTCCATGCTGCATGGCTGCTGGCCACCGCATCCACCAACGCGGCCGAGCGCTGCTCGAAGCTCCGGCCGAAGCCGTCGAGCGTGCTGCCCAGGCGCTGGGCCAGGTTTTCGCTGCTGTGCTCGTGCCGCGCCAGCGCGCTGGTCCAGGTGTTGGACACGGTCTGCGTGGTGGCCTCGAAGCGGGCGGACAGGCCGTCCAGCTGCTGCGCCACGGTGGTGGCGATGTGGCCGTGCAGCGCGGCCGTCTCACGGGTGATGCCGCCCATCGTCGTGTCCACCAGCGGCTGGATCGTCGCGGCGGCGATGCGGGCGCCTTCGCCCAGGCTGTGCTCGAGTGACCGGCCGACCGACGCGGCCAGCGCCTGGTAGGCCGCTTCGGCCTGCTGCTGGAAGTTCTGCTGGCTGGCGAGAAGCTGCGCGTTGGCCTGCTCGGTCTGCGACTGCAGCTGGGCCATGGCCGCGCGCCACTGCTCGACCAGCGCCGGCCACAGCTCGGCCTGCTGCTGCTGCAGCCGCAGCGACTGCTCGCGCTGGTGGGCGCGGCTGAAGGGGCGCAAGGTGTCGGCAATGCAGGCGTCCAGACGCTGTGCCGCCCGCGCCCGCTCGCGCCGGCACAGCGCCGACATCAGGCCCAGCAGCGCGGAGGCGGCGACGCCGGCCACCGAGGTGCCGAAGGCCAGCCCCAGGCCCTTGACTGGAGCGGCCAGCGAGTCGCGCATAGTCTGCAGATCGGTGGCACTTTGCAGCGCGACGCTGGTGCCGCTGAGCGTGACCACCATGCCCAGGAAGGTGCCCAGCATGCCCAGCAGCACCAGCAGCCCGACCAGGTAGGGCGTCAGGGCCGGGCCGGGCAGGGCGATGCGCTCGCCTTCGATGCGCAGGCGCACGGCGGTCTGCAGCGCTGCCGGCAGCGGGCCGAGCCAGTGGCCCAGGCTGGCCGGCGGCTCGACCAGGCCGTGCAAGGCTCGCTCCAGCGCTGCGGTGGCCTGGTGGAAGCGGCGCAGCTCCAGCGCGCCCATCAGGTAGAAGGCCGCGATCAGCCCGGTGATGGCCAGCGCCAGCGGGTTGGTCTGCAGATAGCCGGCACCCACCCAGCCGATGGCCAGCAGGCCCACGGCAAAGCAGGCCGCATAGAGAAGTCGATTCATGGGGACCCTTGTGGCTGGCTGCGCAGCGCGTCGATCAGACCTTGCACCGGTTGCAGCCGCAGCTCCAGTTCGGCATGCAGCAGGCGCTGCATGTCCCGGCGAAACAGCGCCAGCCACTGCGTCGGCGGCGCATCCTGCGCGGCCCGGCGCAGGCGCTCGAAGTGCGGCTCCAGCAGCGTGGGCATCAGTCCCAGCAGCTGCTGCTCGCGCGGGGCCAGCACCCGGGCCATCACCGCGTCCAGGGCGGCCAGCCGGCCCGTCTCGTGCGACTGCTGCGCCACGGCCTCGCGCAGCTGCGCACGCAGTGGCTCGATGGCGGCGTGCATCGCCTGCTGCAGCGCGACGTAGCGCTGCCGGTGGCCGTCGAAATCGCTGTCGTCGGCCGTCGGCCCGCGGCCCCGGCTGCCTGCGGTGCCTATGGCGTCGTCGATCGAGCGCAACAGCGCTGCGCGCACGCGCTCGAACTCGCGTTCGGCAGCGCCTGCAGCCGAGGCCCGGCGCGACGGCGTGGTGGCGCCATGCCATGGCGTGTTCAGCGCCGCGGCCAGCGGGATGGCATCGGCCCAGCCCAGCCAGCGGCCCATGCCGTGCACGAAGGACGGCCGCGATGCCGGGCCGTCGAGCAGCGCCAGGCCCGACAGCAACCCGGCCAGCGCCGAGCCATTCAGACCGGTACGCAACAACTCACCCATGCCGACGGCTTTGCCCAGACGAAAAATCCGGCAGTCTACAGCCCGGCACGCGCGGCCCCGGCCTGCGCCCCCGGGGTGCCCTGGGGATGGTCCCCGGTCGGCGCGCCGGCACGGCCGGCTAGTGAGTGGCCCACCGCAGCCGCCCCCGAACCCGCCGCATGGACACGACCGAACTGCTCAGCGTCGATGCCTTCATCCGCCATTGGGCCGCCGACTGGCCCGGCCGCAGCGCGATGGTGGGCGAGCGGCGCATCGACTTTGCCGAGCTCGACGCCAGCACGCGGCGCGTGGCCACGGCGCTGCAGGCCGCCGGCCTGCGCAAGGGCGACCGCATTGCCTGGCTGGGCAAGAACGCGGTGCTGTACTTCACGCTGCTGTTCGGGGCGGCACGCATCGGCGTGGTGATGGCGCCGGTGGGCTGGCGCCTGGCGGCGCCCGAGCGGCAATTCATTGTCGACGACACCGAGGCCCGGCTGCTGTTTGCCGGCGAGGGCTTTGCCGACGACGCCCGTGCCCTGGCGCCGCAACTGCCGCAGGTGCAGCGTGTGCTGTCCGCCGACGAAGCCTGGGCCTGGATCGACGCCACCGCGCCGGCTGACTTCAACCCCAGCGCAGCGGACGACGCCATCCTGCAGCTCTACACCTCGGGCACCACCGGCCACCCCAAGGGCGTGGAACTGAGCAACCGCAACCTCTTCGGCCTGCGCCGCGCGGCCCAGGAGACCAAGCTGCCCTGGGCCTTCTGGGACGACGACGAGGTGGTCATGGTGGCGATGCCCTGCGCCCACATCGGCGGCACCGGCCTGGGCTTCATGGCGCTGGCCGGCGGGGTGTGCGGTTGCGTGATGGCCGAGTTCACGCCCGACGGCGTGTTCGACGCCATCGAGAAGGAGGGCGTGACGCGTTTCTTCGCCGTGCCGGCCGCGCTGCAGATGCTGGTCAACCACCCGCGCTGCGCGCGCACCGATTTCAGCCGCCTGAAGTACATCTTCTACGGCGCCGCGCCAATCCCGCTGGAACTGCTGCGCCAGTGCGTCAAGGCTTTCGGCTGCGCCTTCGCACAGGCCTACGGCATGACCGAGACCACCGGCACGGTGGTGATGCTGCCGCCCGAGGACCATGACCCGAAGGGCAGCCCGCGCATGCGCGCCGCCGGCAAGCCGGTGCCGGGGGTCGAAGTGAAGATCGTCGACGGTGCCGGGCAGACGCTGCCGGCCGGCGAGGTGGGAGAGATCGTCACCCGTTCGTCGAACAACATGCTGGGCTACTGGAAGCAGCCCGAGGCCACGCAACGCACCAAGAGCGCCGACAACTGGGTGCACACCGGCGATGCCGGCTACATGGACGCCGATGGTTATGTCTACATCCACGACCGGCTCAAGGACATGATCATCAGCGGCGGCGAGAACATCTATCCGGCCGAGGTGGAGAACGCGATCTACGGCCACCCCGACGTGGCCGACGTGGCGGTGATCGGCGTGCCCGACGCCACCTGGGGCGAGGCGGTCAAGGCGGTTTGCGTGCCGCGCCCCGGCCACACGCTGGATGCGGCCAGCGTCATTGCCTGGGCGCGCGATCGCATCGCCGGCTTCAAGGTGCCGAAGAGCGTGGACGTGGTCGCCGAGCTGCCGCGCAACCCCACCGGCAAGATCCTGCGCCGCGCACTGCGAGCGCCCTACTGGCAGGGGCGCGAGCGCCAGGTGAACTGATGCCGAATCACACTCCATCGCAAAGCAGGTCGATGGCGGTAGGCGGCGCCCAGCCGTGACTTCGAGTGCCTATGCTGGTTGCGAAAGGCGTCGTGCGGCATCGGCTGCGGTAGCGCGCTGGCGTCATCCGCGTTCTCCGGCCCACGCTCGCGGGCGGCCGACTTCTGTTCGCCGGCATAACCTCATCGCCACCGACCAAGCAGGTCACCCGTCAGCGTGCCGCGAAGGGGGCCTGCGCCCGCGGGTGGCCACCAGCGCACGACAACCGGCGTTCGCCGTGTGCGGCGGCGAAGAACTCGGCTCGCGCGAGTCACTGGCATGCGCCGGGACCTTTCGCTGCTGTGTCGCGATTGAACGCGCCTGGTTGTCGTAGGCTCAGCTACGTGTCTCGTAGACGCCCAGCTTGCGGTGCAGCGGCGTTTCGTCGGCGATGAACAGGAAGGCCGGTGCCACGGCCGAGGCATTGGCCAGCGTCACCGCGCAGTAGCCGGGCGCACAGCAGGTGTCGGCCTCGGCCAGCGTGAAGCGCTGTTCTTCCACCTGCACCGTGGCCGCACCTTCGATCAGGTGGAACACCATCGCCGGGCTGCGCACCGGCAGCGCAAGCGTCTGCCCGGGCCGCAGCATCAGCGCATAGAAGCCGAGGATGTTTTCGGCATCGGCACCGGTCTCGGGGTTGACGTAGCTGAGCTGCACCGCCCGCAGCGCGGGCTGGTCGGCGGCCAGCGATTCGAGTGCGGCGCGTGCCTCGGCCCAGGGGTAGCGCAGCATCGGGTAGGCGCGGCGCGAACGCTCGAACACGGGCGTCGGCACCAGGCCGCCACGCGCGTAGGCGCGCTCGCCATGCGTCGGCTCGACGCTCTGGCGCGCTCCGTTGACGTGGTAGCTGGCTTCCATGTAGTACACCAGCGGCAGGTCCAGCACATCCAGCCAGACCACCGGCTCGCTGCCGTCGTGGCCGTGCTCGTGCCACAGGCCGGTGGGCGTGAGGATCAGGTCGCCGCGCTGCATCGGGCACTTCTCGCCGTCGACCGTGCTCCAGGCGCCTTCACCTTCCACCACCATGCGCACCGCGTTCGGCGTGTGCCGGTGTGAAGGCGCCCATTCGCCGGGCAGCAGCAGTTGCATGCCCAGGTACATGGCCGCACTGGCCTGCATCTTCTCCAGCCCGTGGCCGGGGTTGGCCAGCACCAGCACGCGGCGCTCGGCCTTCTCGATCGGCGTCAGCTCGCCAGCCTGCAGCAGCAGCGGGCGCAGCGCCGCGTAGGGCCAATGCGTCGCGCGGGTCTTCGGCTGCGGCTTGCCCGGCGGCAGCACCGCACGCAGGCTGGGCCACAGCGGCACCAGGTTCTGGCGCGTCAGCGCCTCGCGGTAGTCCTCGGGCAGGTCTTCCAGGCGTCCCAGTTCGTTCATGTCGTGTCCCCCGCGGTCCTCAGACGACCGCATGCTAAGTGCCGCATGCGCGTTGCGCACGCGCTGCCACTGCATGTACATCACGCCGGCCAGCACCACCGCGCCGCCGATCAGCTGCTCGGCCAGCGGCTGCACGCCGAAGAACAGCAGCGCGATCAGCACCGCGAACACCGGCACCGTGTTCTGCCACAGCCCGCCGGTCTGGATGCCCAGGCGGTTGACGCCGATGTTCCAGGCCACGGTGGCCAGCCCGGTGCAGAACACCGCGGCCACCAGCAGTTGCGCCACCTGCACGGGCGCCGGGTTCAGGTTGGGCGGGCCGACCAGGCCGATGGCGCGCGCGCCGGCCCAGAACAGCAGCAGCCAGGGCAGGGCGCCGACGGTGGTCAGGAAGGTGCGGCGCAGCTGCGGCGTGCCGGGCTCGAACCAGCGCTGCGCCAGGATCGAATAGGCCGTCCAGCTGCAGATGCCCAGCACCACCAGGATCTCGCCGCCCTGCAGGCTGAAGGCCACCTGCACGCCGTCGGGCGTGACGGCGCGCGCCCGGCCGGAGATGGCGATGCCCGCACCCAGCAGCGTCAGCACGGTGGCGCCCCAGAAGCCGCGTTCGAGCCGCGCACCCGTCATCAGCCGCGAGACCACCGCCACGTACACCGGCGAGCCGGCCGATATGGCGGCCACGGTCAGCGGCCCGCTGCGGTACAGCCCACGTTGTAGAGCACCAGGAAGGCGGCCACGCACAGGCTCAGCACCGCCACGCGCCACAGCGGGATCGGCGAGCGCAGCTGGCGCGGGCCCACCGACAGCAGCAGCATGCCGGCCAGCATGACGGCCGACACCAGGTAGCGCAGCGGCGAGACCCAGAACGGGTCGAAGTGCTTCAGCAGTTCGGCCGACAGCGGCAGGTTCAGGCCGAAGAGCAGGCACGACGCCAGGTAGGCCAGCGTGCCGGACCACAGCGCGCGCCTGGCGCTGGCGGCGGTTGTGTTCAAGCTTCGGCCACGAAGCGCGGCCAGGTGCTGCTCACGTACTGGATGAACTGCGGGCCCAGTCCCTCGGCTTCGAGGTGCGCGCGGCTGACCGGCCGCTCGATGCAGCGAAAGGCCGGGTCGGCCAGCGCGCGGCGCGCGAAGTCATGGTGCAGCATCGCGCCGCGGCCGATCAGCACGAAGTCGGCGCCGGCGTCCAGGCAGCGCTGCGCGGTGGCGGCGTCCATGATCTTGCCGGCCACGCCGAGCCTGGTGGCCTTGCGCGTCGCAGCGCCGCGAAATGCTCGATCAGCGGCCGCTCGGCATAGGCCGGGTCCTGCGGCGGCTTGAAGCAGTCCCACAGCGACATGTCGAGGTAATCGATCTGGCCGCCGGCCATCACCTGCTGCGCCAGTGCCAGCGCCTCGCTCATGCGGATGTCGAAGCGTTCGGGCGACAGCCGCAGCCCGAGCTGGAAGCCCGGCGCGGTGGTGGCGCGGATGCCGGCGATCAGCTCGAACAGCACGCGCGTGCGGTTGTCGAAGCTGCCGCCGTAGCGGTCGGCTGCGCTGGTTGTGCTCGGCATCCAGAAACTGCGCCAGCAGGTAGCCGTGCGCGCCGTGCAGCTCCACGCCCTGGAAGCCGGCCTGCTCGGCGCGGCGTGCGGCGGCGATGAAGTCGCGCACCAGCTGCTCGACCTCGGCGGTGCTCAGCGCGCGTGCACCGGTCTCGGCATCGTCCCAGGGCGCGATGCGCGGCTCGCCCGTCAGCTCGGGCTCGGCGCGCCGGCCCGAATGCTGCAACTGCAGGCAGGACACGCTGCCGCCGGCATCGATGCCGGCGGCCAGCCGCGTCAGGCCGGGCAGGTGCGCGTCCGACCACACGCCCAGCTGTCCTGGAAAGCCCTGGCCGCCGCGCTGCACGTGCGCGGCGCAGGTCATGGTCATGCGCGAAGCCGCCGCGCGCGCGCATCGTCAGCCAGCGGTATTCGTCGTCGCCCAGCGTGCCGTCGGCATGGCTTTGCCAGTTGGTCAGCGGGGCCAGCGTGATGCGGTGGGCCCAGGCCGGGCCGCGCGCCAGTTGCAGGGGATCGGACAGCTTGGCGGATGTGCTCATGGTCTCCATTCGCATGCTTTGGTCTATGCCTGGCGCACCAGCGCCAGCTGGCGCGACTGCACCACCAGCTGGCCGCTGGCGTCCCACAGTGCGCCGTCTTCGACGATCCGGCCGTCGCTCAGGTCCTGCGACCAGAAGCGGCCGAGCAGCCAGCCGGGCACCGGCCGGCGGCGCAGGTGCACGGTGAGTTCGATCGTCGGCACCCAGCCGACCAGGCCGAGCAGGCCGAACACCGCTGGCGGGAAGGCATCGGCCATCAGCAGGCAGGCCAGCGCGTCGGGCGGACGCTCGTCGGTGAAGCGGATCCAGCCGCGCAGCTCGGCGCGGCCGGCGGCGCCGGGCACGGCATCGTCGGGATGCAGGCGCACGTCCAGCCGCTGCAGGATCGGCAGCCCCACGCCCTGCGCCGGAGCGGAGCGGCCGGGGCAGGCCTCGGGCGGCGGCACGTCCGGTGGCGGCAGCGTCAGCAGCGGCGCGGCGGCTGCGGCGGGCTCGTCCAGTCGGCCCATGGCCGCCAGCAGCTCCAGCCGCGGCTGGCCGTCCTGCGCCAGCGTGCCGCGCACGGTGCTGAGCGTGCGGCCGCTGCGCAGCAGTTGCGTGTCGATCTGGCAGGCCTGCCCCGACAACCCCGGCCGCAGGTAATGCACGTTGATGCTCAGCGGGTCGGGCTGTGCGGGCGTGCGCTGGCGCATGGCCTGCGCCGCCAGCGCCAGCAGGTAGCCGCCGTTGGGGTTGGCGCCGATGTTCCAGGCCGGATCCACCATGCCGGCGAAGGCCGCGGCACTGCCCGCTGCGTCGCTTACCGGGTCGAGCGGCGTGATGCGGGTATCGTCGTCGAATGAACTCATGGCAGGATTGTCCGCGAGGGTGTCGCCTGGCCTGTGGCACTCTTGGGACACCCCGCAGCCCACCGGAGCCATAAGCGAGAGCGCGTCGCTGCATCGCAGCGGCAGCACTGTAGCGGCGACGGCCACGATCAACCTGCGCGGAACGCTCTCAGTTCGCGTGACTTCCAAGCATCTCGAACATCTGCCAAAACCCATCAATCTTACGCGTGCGTGCATCGCCTCGTGCCATAGTAACCTGTACGTCATGTAGCCGATGCCAGTGCGATGCTCGTGTTGTACCAAGCGAAGAACTCTGACAGAACGCCGTGCATCCAGGCAGCCGAAGCGCGCCGAAGTCCGCGTACTTCATCGTCTTAATTGCCCTCGCTGAACTTGTCATCACACGTAGCCGGCTGTCTCTTCACGTCAGTCACCAGCAGCGCAGCCACGCTTAGCGCATGCTGTGCCACTCGCATGCAGGTCAGCATCCGGCTCACTCGTGCGACCTACGTGTCGCGATCAGCTGTTCCCAGTTCTGCGCTCTCGCGCTCGCGATCAACAGCCCACGACGTGGCGGCTGAAGATGTCCAGAATCACGTACAGGTGGAAGCAGGTCCACTTCACCGACCTTGACTTGGTGATATCCCAGGACCAAACCTATTGCGCGAGGCGAGCAGTTCCTTCGTGTACCGGTGATAGCTTTGCGCGTTCGCGCAGCCGCCATTCCCAGAAGCCGTACATCGTGCGTACCGAGCCGAGATAACGCTCGTCAGCAGCGTGCATGCACCGCCGCTCGCGTGTCACAAGCGTTCGCTGTTGAGGTTTCAGCAGCGCTTCTCTAGCGTATAGCCAAGGCGGCGTGGCGTCTGCGCGCGTAGTCAGGCACGAACGCGCGCGCAGCTCTGCTACGCGCGCGCGGCACAGCAGAAGGCGCGCAAGCGTTAGTTTTGACTATACGTGCTTGTGTAGAAGAGCCAGGCATGGACTTCCAGCACAGCGAGCGCGCCGCCACCCTGCGCCGCCAGGTCGACGATTTCATGGACCGGCATGTGTTCCCGGCCGAACACCTGTACCGGGAGCAGGTGCATGGCGGCGATGCGGCGGCGCGCTACCGCACGCCCCTGGTGGTGCAGCAGCTGAAGGCCCTGGCGCGCGAGCAGGGGCTGTGGAACCTGTTCCTGCCCGGCTCGCACGGAGCCGGGTTGAGCAACCTGGAGTACGCGCCGCTGGCCGAATCGATGGGCCGGGTGCTTTGGGCGTCGGAGGTGTTCAACTGCTCGGCGCCGGACACCGGCAACATGGAGGTGCTGGCGCAGTACGGCACGCCCGCGCAGCAGGCGCAGTGGCTGCAGCCGCTGCTGGAAGGACGCATCCGCTCGGCCTTCTCGATGACCGAGCCCGAGGTGGCATCCAGCGACGCCACCAACATCCGCTGCAGCATCCGCCGCGACGGCGACTTCTATGTCATCGACGGGCGCAAGTGGTACACCTCCGGCGCGCTCAACGAGGACTGCGAAGTCCTGATCGTGATGGGCCAGAGCGCGCCCGACCATGCCGACCTGCACCAGCGCCAGTCGATGATCCTGGTGCCAAAGGCCACGCCGGGCGTGCGCATCGTGCGCGACATGAACGTCTTCGGCTACGACGACGCGCCGGTCGGCCACCCGGAGATCGTCTACGACCACGTGCGCGTGCCGGCCGTCAACATGCTGCTCGGCGAAGGCCGCGGCTTCGAGATCGCGCAGGGCCGGCTGGGGCCCGGGCGCATCCACCACTGCATGCGGCTGATCGGCTGCGCGCAGCGCGCGCTGGAGCTGATGTGCCGCCGCGCCACGCTGCGCGTGGCCTTCGGCCGGCGCTTAAGCGAGCACGGCTCGGTGCGCGAGGACATCGCGCATTCGTACAACGACATCGAGCAGGCGCGGCTGCTGACGCTGCGCGCCGCCGACAAGATGGACCGCGAAGGCAACAAGGCGGCACGCGACCTGATCGCCGCGGCCAAGATCGTCGTGCCGGCGATGGCCGCGCGCGTGATCGACCGCGCGATGCAGGTCTTCGGCGGCGCCGGCGTGTCGCAGGACACCTTCCTGGCCGAGGCCTATGCCTATGCGCGCTTCATGCGCATGGGCGACGGGCCCGACCAGGTGCACCTGTCGGCGCTGGGCAAGGTCTTGATCAAGCGCCACGGTGCACAGGCCACACCGGCCAATGCCCAGGCGCAGCCGCGTGCGCGCTCGGCCGCGTCGCTGTTCCCGCCGCAGGCATGAGTGCCAATCCCTTCAGGCAGTCGGACTTCCGATGAACCAAGCCGCCACGCGCAGCAAAGCCGGTGTGGGGGTGGCCGACGGAGCGAATGAGAACTTGGCTGAGCGGAGTCGAATGCCCCGACGCCGGCTTTGCCCCGGCGCGCGCCAAAGCGCCACGCACATTTCAGTCGCTCACTACAGCCGCTCCAGGCGGTCCCAGCCCATCGGCACGGACGCCACGACAGACGAGGGTGTCGTGGTGGCCGCAAGTCGCGGCCTTGTGCCGCCTCGATTACTTGCCAGCAGCCTTCTTGACGTGCTGCACGGTCACGGCCATGGCTTCGGTGTAGACCGCCTCGACCTGGTCGCCCACCTTGACCAGCTTCAGCTGCGACGGGTCCACCGTCACGTCGACGCTGTTGCCCTTGGGGCCGCGCAGCGTGACGACATTCTCCTTGGCGTTCACCGCCGTGACGTTGGCCATCACCACCACCTGGCGGGCGGCCGAACCGCCGGCCACCGCGCCGGAGGTGCCGGGGCCGAGGCGGCCTGCGAACTGCCCGAGCGGATGCTGCCCGGGCCCTTGAGCTCCAGCGTCAGCGCGCGCAGGTATTCCACGGTGACCAGGTCGCCGACGCGGATCTGGTCGAAGTTCTTGGCCTCGGGCGGTACGACCACGTCGACGATCTTGCCCTTGGCGCCCTTGAGCGTGGCGGTGCGCGTGGCCGGGTCCAGCGCCACCACGGTGGCAGTGACCTTGACGGTGCCGGCGACGCCACCCTTGCCCGGCGCGCTGGCGGCGATGACCGCCGCCACCGGCGGCTTGGCCTGCTGGGCAAAGGCCAGTGGGCCGAAGGCGCAAGCAAGCGCCAAGGTCAGGACGATGCGGTGATTCATGGAAGCCTCATGGGTGATTGACGGATCGGCATGGGCTCTGCCATGCCGACGGGCGCGTATTTGACCATGCGCGACTGACACGGACCGCCCGCTAAGATGAATCCGCCAACGTCTGCCGCAAGGACGCCTGATGGACCACCCCTTTGCCGAACTGATCGACCTGCGCACCGAGGAACAGCGCGACGGCCACAGCCGGCTGTCGCTGGTGGTGGCGCCGAGCCACCTGAACCCGCACCGGGTGGTGCACGGCGCGGTGCTCTATGCACTGGCCGACACCGGCATGGGCAGCGCGCTTTATCCGTCGCTGGCAGAAGGCGAGATCTGCGCCACCATCGAGATCAAGATCAACTACTTCAAACCGGTGAGCTCGGGCACGCTGAGCTGCATCACCCAGGTGGTGAACCGCGGGCGCACGGTGGCCAACCTGGAGTCCCGCCTCTTCGTCGGCGACACGCTCGTCGCGCAGGCCAACGGCAACTACGCGATCTTCAGGCCGCGCGCACGGTACAGCGGCGCCTGAGCCCGGCCGCCTATCTGCTGGCGGCCACCCTGGCGTCGCTGACGGCGCCGTAGACCAGCTCGCGCAGCGCGGCGCGGTGCGGCACACGTTGTTTCGGGCTTTGCATCATGTAGACGACGAGCAGGTCGTTGGCCGGGTCCACCCACATGTAGGTGCCGGCGGCACCGCCCCAGTGGTACTCGCCCACCGCGCTGTCGC
Source organism: uncultured Pseudomonadota bacterium (assembly GCA_963758955.1). GTDB lineage: Bacteria > Pseudomonadota > Gammaproteobacteria > Burkholderiales > Burkholderiaceae_C > Rubrivivax. Next base: position 38,205 of record CAVWXO010000021.1, on the reverse strand, counting down.
GCTTGCCTTCGGCGGGCGCGATGCGCACCGCGAAGCCCAGGCCGAAGCCGTAGCCCGCTCCGGGCAGGTACAGCGCGGTGCGCGCGACCTGCGGGCCGAGCTGGTCGCGTGTCATCTCCTTCAGCGTGGCGTCGCCGAGGTAGCGTTTGCCGTCGAGCTGGCCGCCATTGCGCAGCATCAGCAGGAAGCGGGTGTAGTCGGTGGCCGTGCTCAGCAGGCCGCCGCCGCCGGACTCCATCGCCTTGGGCACGCGCGGGTCGAACAGCGAGCTGTGGGCCGTGATGCCGTCGCCGGGGAAAGGCTCGGCCAGCCGCGCCTGGCGCTCGGCATCGGTGACGTAGAAGGCGGTGTCGTTCATGCCGAGCGGGTCGAACAGCCGCACCTTCAGGAACTGGCCCAGGGGCTGGCCCGCGACCACCTCGACGACGCGGCCGAGCACGTCGGTGGAATTGCTGTAGTCCCAGGTGCTGCCGGGTGGGAAGGCCAGCGGCATGCGCGCGATGGCTTCGGCGAACTGCGCGTTGCTGATGTCGCCCTCCGCGCCGATGCGCGCGTCGCGATAGGCCTGCTTCACCAGGCCCTGGCCGAAGAAGCCGTAGGTCAGCCCGGAGGTGTGGCGCAGCAGGTCGCGCACCGTCATCGGCCGCTGTGCCTCGACGATCTCCAGCGTCTTGGCGCCTGCCGCGTCGACCTTCTCGACGCCGACCTTGACGGCGGCGAAGGCCGGAATGTAGGAGGACACCGGCGCGTCCAGATTCAGCTTGCCTTCTTCCACCAGCATCATCGCGGCGACGCTGGTCAGCGGCTTGGTCATCGAATAGATGCGGAAGATGTCGTCGACCTGCATCGGCGCGGCCTGCGACGGGTCGCGCTGGCCCACGGCATCGACATAGACCGGCTTGCCGCCGTGAACGACCATGACCACCGCGCCGGGGATCTTCTTGGCCGCCACCTCGGCACGCATCCAGTCGCCGATCATCGCCAGGCCGTCGCGCGACAGCCCGACCTGGTCGGGCTTGGCGTCCGCCAGGGCCTGCGCGCCGGCCTGCGTCGGACTGGCGACCGGGGCGCAGGCGGCAAGGCCGAGCGCCACCGCCAGGGCGAGACGCCGCAGCGGTGCGGCGTGCGAGATGAGATGGGTCATGCGACGCCCCATGGGTGCAGTGAAGGCCCGGTCGCGGCGGATGTTGGGCTCGACACCCTGGCGCGTCAAGCCGGGGTTTGCCGGCGTCGAGCATCAAGCCTCGCCAGCCCTTGCCGCTGTCCAACTTGCAAGACGCCCGGAATGTGCCCGATGCCGCTGCCGCGGCTCAGTGCCGAGGGCTTGCGAAGCGGCCCCGCGGCGCGCAGTCGCCGCCTGCCAGCACCCTTCGCGCCAGCGGGCAGCAGCGTTGCCCACGGGAGCGATCTGCGTTCGAGGGGTGAGCACCCGGTCGCCCGGAACCACCTGACCCTCACGCAATTCGGGCTGGCTGGCGCGCACCGATATAGTGCTGTAATGGGTTCGACCCACGCAATCGTGTTCACCTCTCGCACCGGATCTGCTCACATGACCAAGACCCGCAAGCCCACGCCCACCACGCAGGACTTCGATCGCGAGTTCCGCGCGCAGGTGGCACAGATGACCGCCGGGCTCGCACCGACGGCCTTCACCACGGCCTGGGCCGACTGGGCGATGCATCTGGCGTTGTCGCCGGCGAAGCAACACGAGCTGTACCAGCACGCGATGGAGCGTGCGCAGGACACCTGGGCCTTCGCGCTGCGTGCCATGGGCGGGGCGCCGGTGTCGCCGAGCGAGAGCTTTGCCGGCAACCCCGATCGGCGCTTCGGCGCGCAGGACTGGACGCAGTTTCCGTTCAACGTCTACGCCCGCGCCTACCAGAACAACATGGCCCTGATGAACGAAGCCGTGAGTGACGTCGGCGGGGTCACCGACTATCACGCCCAGCTGATGGAGTTTGCGGTGCGCATGCTGCTCGATGCGAGCTCGCCGTCGAACTACCTGGCGTCGAATCCCGAGGTGCTGGCGTTGACGCAGTCGGAGCAAGGGCAGAACCTGGTGCGTGGATTCGAGAATCTGGTCGAGGACCTTCAGAACACGCTGAACGGCAGCGCGCCGGCCGGCACCGAGGAATTCGAGGTCGGCAAGGACGTGGCCGTGACGCCGGGCAAGGTGGTGTTGCGCAACGAGCTGATCGAACTGATCCAGTACACGCCGACCACCCCGACGGTCCACGCCGAACCGGTGCTGATCGTGCCGGCCTGGATCATGAAGTACTACATCCTCGACCTGAGCCCGCGCAATTCGATGGTCAAGTACCTGGTCGACCAGGGTCACACCGTGTTCATGATGTCGTGGAAGAACCCCGACGAGAAGGACCGCGACATCGGCATGGATGACTATGTCGACAAGGGCTTCCGCGCCGCGCTCGACGCCGTCAGCAGCATCGTGCCCAAGCGCAAGGTGCACGCGGTGGGTTACTGCATCGGCGGCACCTTGCTGGCCATCGGCGCGGCGGCGCTGGCGCGCGACCATGACGAGCGGCTGGCGTCGATCACGATGTTCGCCGCGCAGACCGATTTTGCCGAGCCGGGCGAGCTGGCCTTCTTCATCAATCCCAGCCAGCTGGCCATGCTCGAAGCCACGATGCACCGCAAGGGCGTGCTCGAGAGCCGCCAGATGGGCGGTGCGTTCGCCATGCTGCGCGCGCAAGACCTGCTGTGGCAGCCGATCGTCAACCAGTACCTGAAGGGCCAGCGCGGCAAGATGATCGACCTGATGGCCTGGAATGCCGACGGCACACGCATGCCCTGGCGCATGCACACCGAGTACCTGTACCGCCTTTACCTCGACAACGAACTCGCCACGAACCGCTTCCCGGTCGGCGGCAAGCTGATCAGGCTGTCGGACATCAGCGTGCCGATGTTCGTGGTCGGCACCGAAGCCGATCACGTCGCGCCGTGGAAGTCGGTCTACAAGGTCGACAACCTGGTGCGCTCGGACGACCTCACCTTCCTGCTGACCTCCGGCGGCCACAACGCGGGGATCGTGGCCGGCCCGGTCCATCCCAAGCGGCACTACCGCATTCGCAAGCGCCGCCTGGCTGACCCGCACCTGGCGCCGGAGGACTGGATGGAGGCGGCGGCGCAACATGAGGGCTCCTGGTGGCCGGCATGGCAGCGCTGGCTCGTGGCGCACTCCAGCGGCAAGAGCAAGCCTGCCGCAGTGGGAGCGCCGCAACGGGGCTATCGCATCATTGACGACGCACCGGGCCAGTACGTGCGGCAGCGGTAGCGAAGCCGAACGCGCAGCGGGGTCTGTCCAGCCGCTGGACGTCCCGGCCGACCGTCAGCGGGCGGCGAGCGCGAATCGCGAATCGTCGGTGCGCAGCACGCGCCCGTCTGCGATCAGCTCGTCGAGATGCTGCGAGATCGAGCGTGCCTCGGCGCAGCCGACCCACAGGTCACTGGCTTCGGGAGGGTAGAGCAGACGTTGCCCGACCAACTGCTCCAGGCTCTGCGGGCCGGCGGCCAGCATCTGCAGCAGCCGGGCCTCGCGTTCGTCGATGCGGCCGGCAAAGGCTTGCAGCAGGGCGTCGAACTGCGCCCGGTCGTCGATCACGCCCTTGTGGTGCGAGGTGATCCACACCGACGCCGGCAAGTCGGCCAGGCGTTGCAGGCTGCGTCGGAAGTCGGTCAGGCTGGAGGTGGCATCGCCGTAGTAGGGGCCAAAGCTGGACAGGTCGAAGTCGCCGATGAAGGTGATGCCCTGCGGCTCGACCCGCAGCACGCAATGGCCGGCCGTGTGCCCCGGCAGGTGCACGGCGCGCACGCGCACGCCGCCCAGCTCCCACACCTGGCCGTCGGCATAGCCGGTGGCATCGGGCCGCGGGCGGTAATCGAAGTCGACCTCGATCTTGCGCCGCAGGTCGTCGAGCACCCGTGGCGGGTAGCCGTAGTGGCGGCTCAGGCCCGGCCAGCTGCGCGCCGCGTCGAGATCGGCTGCGTGGACCTGCACCTGGGCTTTCGGCAGCCGGTGCAGGCCGGCCATGTGGTCCTCGTGCACATGGCCCAGGATCACCAGGTCCGCCGCGTCGAGTGTCGGGCCGATGTGGTTGGCCACCTGGGGTGTGTCGAAGGCCACCAGCGTGTCGCTGCCGCGCACGACCACCTGGTTGCCGTCGGGGTACTTGCCTGACTTCTCGCCGAAGTAGACGGTGACCGGGCCGCGTTGCCAGGTCGAACGGGTGGCGTCGGCCATCTCAGGCATGGGCCAGCGCGGCGAACTTGCGGCGCTGCCAGTCGGCGTCGCCGAAGCTGCTGTCGATGACCATCAACCGCTTCATGCAGTGGCCGACCGCGAGTTCGTCGGTCATGCCCATGCCGCCGTGCATCTGGATGGCTTCGCCGCCGATCAGGCGGCCGCACCGGCCGACCATCACCTTCAATGCCCGCAGGTCGCGCTCGGCCTCGGCACTGCCCTCGCCTGCGGAACACACCGCGCGGTACAGCAGCGAGCGCGTCTGCTCCAGCGCGCTGTACATGTCCACCAGCCGGTGCTGCAGCGCCTGGAAGCTGCCGATGGTCACGCCGAACTGCTTGCGCGTCTTCACGTAGTCCAGCGTGGTGGCCTGCAGCACCTGCATGATGCCGAAGGCTTCGGCACACAGCGCCAGCGTCGCTGCGTGCACCGTGTCGCGCAGCGGCGCGAAGCCTTCGCCCGGCGCGAAAAGCAACTGCGACGCTGCCACCCGCACCTCGCGCAAGCGCAGGTTCGCCACCCATTGGCCGTCCATCAGCTGCAGCACCGTGCGCTCGACGCCGGCGGCATCGGCGTCCAGGCGCAGCAGGCTGATGCCGGCTTCGTCGAAGCGGCCGCCGCTGCTGCGCGCGCTGACGATCAACTGGTCGGCCGCGGCGCCATTGAAGACCAGCGCCTTGGCGCCGTTCAGCACGTAGCCGTCGCCTGCGGGCCGCAGCAAGGTCTGCACGTCGGACAACTCGTGGCGGCTGTCGCGTTCCAGGCAGGCCAGCGCGCCGAGCACGCTGCCGTCGATGATCTTTGGCACCCATTCATCGCGCAAGGCCCCGCTGCGCTGCATCAGGCCGCCGAACAGCAGCACGGCGGGAAGGTAGGGCTCCAGCACCAGGCCCTTGCCGAGTTGCTCCATCATCAGCATCGTGCCCAGCGCACCGCCGCCCAGGCCGCCGAGGGCGTCGTCGAAGGGCAGGGCCAGCCAGCCCAGCTGCGCCATCTCGCGCCAATGCTCGCGGCTGAAGCCGGGCGCTTGCGCCGCCAGCTTGCGGCGTACGTCGAAGGGGTAGCGCTGCTGCACCCAGCGCGCCACGCTGTCCTGCAGCGCGGCATCGTCCTCGGACAGGTCGAAGTTCATCGTTACAGCCCCAATACGGCCTTGGCCGTGATGTTCTTCTGCACTTCGTTCGAGCCGCCGTAAATGGTGCTGGCCCGTCCGTACATGAAGGCGCGCCGCGCCTCGTCGCCGAAGTCATGGCCGATGGCCTGCGCATCCAGCGCACCGGGCAGCACCGCGCCGTACAGCCCGGCCAGGTCCATCATCAGCTGCTGGATGGCCTGCTGCACCTCGCTGCCCTTGATCTTCAGCAGCGAGCTTTCGGCGCCCGGGCCGCGGCCCTTGGAGGCTTCGAACAGCGCGCGCAGCTCCATCGTTTCCAGCGCCATCAGATCGATTTCGATGTCGGCCAGGCGGGCCTGGAACAGCGGGTCGTCGAGCATCGGCTTGCCGCCGCTGGTTTCGCGGCGCGCCAGCTCGCGCAGCCGCTGGATGCGGCGCTTGGAGTCGCCGACGCCGGCGATGGCGGTGCGCTCGTGTGCGAGCAGCGACTTGGCATAGGTCCAGCCCTTGTCCTGCTCGCCGATCAGGTGGGCCACCGGCACGCGCACGTGGTCGAAGAAGACTTCGTTGAGGCTGTGCTCACCGTCGATCGAGATGATCGGGCTGATGCGGATGCCTGGTGTCTTCATGTCGATGAGCAGGAAGCTGATGCCGTCCTGCCGGCGTGCCGAGACCTCGGTGCGCACCAGGCAGAACATCCAGTCGGCATGCTGCGCGTAGGTGGTCCAGATCTTCGAGCCGTTGACGATGTAGTGGTCGCCAGCGCGCTCCGCACGCGTCTTCAGTGCCGCCAGGTCGGAGCCTGCGCCTGGCTCGGAGTAGCCCTGGCACCACCAGTCCTGGCCGCGCAGGATGCGCGGCAGGAAGCGTGCCTTCTGCGCCTCGTTGCCGTACTTGAGGATTACCGGGCCGACCATCTTCAGCCCGAAGGGCAGCACGTCGGGCGCACCGATGGCCGAGCGCTCGGTTTCGTAGATGAAGCGTTGGGTCGGAGTCCATTCGCAGCCGCCGTAGGACCTGGGCCAGCCCGGCGCGACCCAGCCGCGTTCGAACAGCCGCCGTTGCCATTCCACGATGGCCTGCGGGTAGGTGGCGTCGTCGTCGAGGCGCGCCGCCAGTTCCGGCGTCCAGGCCTGTTGCAGGAAGTCGCGCACGTCGGCGCGGAAGGCGTTTTCCTCGTCCGAGAAGCGGATGTCCAAGGGTTGCTCCTTCAGTGGGCGGTGCGCTGGTACCAGGCGATGCCGTCGGCGTCGATGTCGCGCGTGATCTCGCCACGCTGCAGCAGGTAATTGAGGCAGGCCTGGCTTTCGCCGGTGGCCAGGTTCAGCAGTCCGGCGTCGCCTTCGCCGATGGCGCGCGCAAACAGCGCGGCGAAGACGTCGATCGTTCGGCGCGGTTCGGCCAGCGACTTGCGCAGCCGCGCCAGCGTGCGCAACTGTGTGGCGGCCAGGTAGTCCAGCCGTGCATGCAGGCCGCGGAAGACCTCGTTGTGCGACGGCAGCACCAGCACGTCGTCCGGCACCTGAGCCTTGATCTTGGCCAGCGAAGCCAGCCAGTCGGCCATCGGGTTCTCGTCCGGCTCGGTCGGATGCACCGACACGTTGGACGAAATGCGCGGCAGCACCTGGTCGCCGCTGATCAGCAGCTTCAGCTCCGGGCAGTACAGGCAGGCGTGCTCGGGCGAATGGCCGGTGCCGACGATGACACGCCAGTCGTGCCTGCCGATGCGCAGCACGTCGCCGTCGACGATGCGCCGGTAGCTGTCGGGCAGCGCATGGATGCGCTTGCCGAAGTTGCCGAAACGCGCGCGGTAGTTCTCGATGGCGGCGTCGCTCCAGCCCGCGCGGTGATAGAAAACCACGCCATCGTCCGGCGCCTCGCGGCCGGTGTCGGCGGTGAGCACGCGGCAGTGCAGGTATTCCAGCCGCGTCATCCACAGCCGGCACTTGAACTTCTTCGTCAGCCAGCCGGCCATGCCGACATGGTCGGGGTGCATGTGGGTGACGAAGATGCGGCTCAGGCTCTTGCCGTGCGTGGCCTGCGTGAACAGCTGGCGCCAGGCGGCCAGCGTCTCGTCGGTGCGCATGCCCGTGTCCACCACCGCCCAGCCATCGTCTTCCTCGATGCCCCAGATGTTGATGTGGTTCAGCATCATCGGCAGCGGCATGCGCATCCACACCACTCCGGGCGCCACCTCGAGCGCCGCCCCCGGCTCGGGCGGGTGCTCGAAGGGGTAGACCAGCGTGGGCTTGGGCAGCCGGTCGCGCTCGCCGGCCAGCGCGGCGTCGGGGTTGGCGGGCGCGGCGGCCTTCGTGTTCATCGTGGGGCCATGCGGATGGCGCCGTCGATGCGGACGGATTCGCCGTTCATGTAGCCGGTGCTGACCATGAACTCGGCCAGCGCCGCGTATTCGTCGGGTTGGCCCAGGCGCTTGGGGAAGGGCACCGACGCGGCCAGCGCGTCCTTGACGTTGTCGGGCAGGCCGGCCAGCAGCGGGGTCTCGAAGATGCCCGGCAGGATGGTGTTGACGCGGATGCCCTCGGTCATCAGGTCACGCGCGATCGGCAGCGTCATGCCGACGATACCGGCCTTGGAGGCCGAGTACGAGGCCTGGCCGATCTGGCCGTCCTGCGCCGCCACCGACGCGGTGTTGACGATGGCGCCGCGCTCGCCATGCTCGAGCGGTGGCAGCGTCATCATGCCCGGCGGCGCTCTTGGCGATGCAGCGGAAGGTGCCGACCAGGTTGATCTGGATGATGCGGTCGAAGTTCAAGGTCGGGAAGGCCTTGATCTCGCCGGTCTTCTTGTCGCGGCTGGCGGTCTTGATGGCATTGCCGGTGCCGGCGCAGTTGATCAACACGCGCTCCTGGCCGATCGCGGCACGGGCCTTGGCGAAGCCGGCGTCGACCTGTTCCTCGTTGGTCACGTCGACCTTGCAGAACACGCCGCCGATCTCCTTGGCGAGGGCTTCGCCGGCTTCGGCGTTCAGGTCGAACAGTGCCACCTTGACGCCGTGCTTGGGCCAGGCGCCGCGCGGTGGCGGCGCCCAGGCCGGATGCGCCGCCGGTGACGATGGCCGAGATGTCGGAAGAGAGTTTCATGGGGTTGCCTCTATGTGGGGTGTCACTTGCGCGACGGATCATCCGTGGCGCTCACGCGGTATGCTGCGCCTTCACATTCTGTGCCCGAAAAGACCGGGTCTCATCGCAAAGGAAACGCATCATGGCTGAAGCTTATATCGTCGCCGCCGCCCGCACTGCCGGCGGCAAGCGTGGGGGCCGCGTCTCGGGCTGGCATCCGGTGGACCTGGCCGCGCAGGTGATCGACGCGCTGGTCGAGCGCAGCGGCGCCGACCCGGCGCTGGTGGAAGACGTGATCATGGGCTGCGTGCTGCAGGCCGGCCAGCAAAGCGGCTGCATCGGCCGCATGGCCGCGCTGGCCTCCAAGCTGCCGATGAACGTGCCGGGCGTGACCATCGACCGGCAATGCGGCTCGTCGCAGCAGGCGCTGCACTTTGCGGCGCAGGCGGTGATGTCGGGCACGATGGACTGCGTCATCGCCGCGGGCGTGGAGAGCATGAGCGCGCGTACCGATGGCCGTGCTGCCCAAGGTCTACAAGGAAGCGGGCCTGGGCCACTACATGAGCCCGGTCATCCGCCAGCGCTTCCCCGGCCCGGACTTCAGCCAGTTCATGGGCGCCGAGATGATGTGCGAGAAGTACAAGCTGTCGAAGGATCAGCTCGACCGCTTCTCGCTGCAGAGCCACCAGCGCGCCAAGGCGGCCACGCTGGAAGGCGCCTTCAAGGCCGAGATCGTGCCGATCGCAGCCAAGCATGGCCGAAGGTCCGGAACTCGATGAGCTGCACACCGCCGACGAAGGCATCCGCATGGAGGCCACGCTCGAAGGCATCTCCGGCGTGAAGCTGCTGCGCGAAGGCGGCTTCATCACCGCCGCCAGCGCCAGCCAGATCTGCGACGGTGCTTCGGGCGTGATGGTGGTCAACGAGAAGGGACTGAAGGCGCTGGGCGTGAAGCCGCTGGCGCGCATCCACCACATGACGGTGATCGGCGGCGACCCGGTGATCATGCTCGAAGCGCCGCTGCCGGCCACGCACCACGCGCTGAAGAAGGCGGGCATGAAGATCGACGACATCGACCTGTTCGAGGTCAACGAAGCCTTCGCCTCGGTGCCGCTGGCCTGGCTGCAGAACACCGGCGCCGACCCGGCGCGGCTCAACGTCAACGGCGGTGCCATCGCGCTGGGCCACCCGCTGGGCGCGTCGGGCACCAAGCTGATGACGACGTTGGTGCACGCGCTGCATGCCCGCGGCAAGCGCTACGGCCTGCAGACCATGTGCGAAGGCGGCGGCCAGGCCAACGTGACCATCGTCGAACGTCTGTGAACCAAGAAGGAGCGACGCGATGATTGCCCGCAAGCTGTTCAGTCGCCGAGCACGAGGAGTTCCGCGCGTCGTTCCGCAAGTTCCTGGAAAAGGAAGTCATCCCGCACCACGAGGCCTGGGAAGAGCGTGGCTACGTCGACCGCGAGGTCTGGCAGAAGGCGGGCGAAAACGGCTTCCTCTGCCCGAGCATGCCCGAGCAGTACGGCGGTTCGGGCGCGGATCGCCTGTACAGCATGGTGATGATGGAGGAGACGGCCAAGGCCCGCACTTCGGGGCTGGGCTTTTCGCTGCACTCCGAGATCGTCGCGCCCTACCTGCTGAAGTACGGCACCGAAGAACAGAAGGCGCGACTACCTGCCGCGCATGGCGCGCGGCGAGATCATCGGCGCCATCGCGATGAGCGAGCCCGGCGTCGGCTCCGACCTGCAGTCGGTCAAGACCAGCGCGGTCAAGGACGGCGAGGGCTACTACACCGTCAACGGCGCCAAGACCTTCATCACCAACGGCTGGAATGCCGACCTGGTGATCACCGTGGCCAAGACGAATCCGGCACTGGGTGCCAAGGGCACGAGCCTGATCCTGCTGGAGCGCGGCATGCCCGGCTTCGAGCGCGGCAAGCGGCTGAAGAAGCTGGGGCTGAAGGCGCAGGACACCTCGGAACTGTTCTTCGACAACGTCAAGGTGCCCGAAGCCAACCTGCTCGGCGCCGAAGGGCAGGGCTTCGTCTACCTGATGCAGGAACTGCCCTGGGAGCGCATGCAGATCGCCATCGGCGCCACCGCGTCCGCGCAGCAGGCGATCGAGGAGACGATGGCCTACGTGCGCGAGCGCAAGGTCTTCGGCAATGCGGTGGCCAGCTTCCAGAACACGCGCTTCAAGCTGGCCGAACTGCAGTCGCAGGTGCAGATGGCGCGGGTCTTCGTCGACCACTGCATGAGCCTGCTGCTGGCCGGCGAACTGGACGCGCCCACCGCGTCGATGGCCAAGCTCAACTGCACCGACATGGCCGGCAAGGTGATCGACGAGTGTCTGCAGCTGCACGGCGGCTACGGCTACATGTGGGAGTACCCGATCGCCCGCGCCTATGCGGACACACGCGTGTCGCGCATCTACGGCGGCACCAACGAGATCATGAAGGAAGTCATCGCGCGATCGATGGGCTTGGGCAAGTAGGGGCACCGATGGAGGCGATCGATGGGCGCATGCCGGTGCTCGTCGGTTGCGGCGATGTCACCGACCTGGACACGTCGGCCGAGGCCGGGCGCTCGCCTTATGAGCTGATTGCGCAGGCTTCGCGTCTGGCGCTGCAGGATGCGAGTGCCGCCGGCATCGGCGAGGCCATCGACACGGTGGCGATGATCCGCAGCTTTGCCGACACTTCGCCGCGCTTCGCGACGAAGCTCGGCACCTCGACCAATCCGCCGCGCAGCGTGGCGCAGCGGCTGGGGCTGAAGGCTTCTCGCCACGTCTACAGCTACAGCGGCGGCAACATGCCGCAGTACCTGCTGAACCAGTTTGCCGAAGACCATCGCCCGCGGCGAGATGGATACCGTGCTGCTGTGCGGCGGCGAGGCGCTGCGCACCCAGCATGGGCTGGAACGCACGGGTGCCGCCGGCGAGTGGAACGAGGACCCCGGCGGGACGCCCGAGCTGATCGGCGACGCGCGCCGAGGCTGGAACGACCACGAAGAGCTGCACCGCCTGCGCGCGGCGATCGTCATGTACCCGCTGTTCGAGAACGCGATCCGCGGCGCGCGCGGGCGCTCGATCGAGGCCCACCAGCAGCACATCGGTGACGCTGATGGCCCGCTTTGCCGCGGTGGCCGCCGCCAACCCGCTGGCGACGCGGCGCGAGGGCCACAGCGCCGAGCAGCTGATGACGGTGAACGAGCGACAACCGCTGGATCGGCTTGCCGTACCCGCGGCTGATGAACGCCAACGCCTTCATCGACCAGGCGGCTGCCGTGGTCATGACCAGCGTGGCCACGGCGCGCGAACTCGGCATCCCGCGCGACAAGTGGGTGTTCCTGCACGGCTGTGCCGATGCGCACGACCACTGGTACGTCAGCGAACGGATCGACCTGCATTCGTCGCCGGCCATCCGCGCCGCGTCGCGGCAGGCGCTGGACATGGCCGGCAAGACGCTGGCCGACATCGACGTGATCGACCTGTACAGCTGCTTCGCTTCGGCGGTGCAGATCGGCTGCCGCGAGATCGGCCTGGCCGAAGACGATGCGCGCGGCCTGACGGTCACCGGCGGGCTGCCCTTCTTCGGCGGGCCGGGCAACAACTACGTGACGCATTCGATCAGCGAGATGATGCGGCGGATGCGCGCGCGGCCGGGCGCTTTTGGCCTGGTGACGGCCAACGGCAACTACGTCACCAAACACTCCTTCGGCGTGTATTCGACCGCAGCGCCGGCCGGGCCCTGGCGGCGTGAGAGCCCGGCGGTGCTGCAATCGCGCATGGACGCGCTGCCGAAGGCGCCGTTCACCGAGACGCCGCAGGGCGAGGCCACCATCGAGACCTATACCGTGATGCACGGCAAGGCGGGACCGGAGTTCGCGGTGGTCTTCGGACGCCTGAACGCCACCGGCCAGCGCTTCATCGCCAACCTGAGCGACGACCCGGCGGCGCTGTGGGATCTGCAGAATCGCGACAGCCTCGGCCGGCCCGGGCGGGTGACGCAGGCCGAAGGCCGCAATCTGTTCACGCCCCACTGATTCGACAAGGAGACGACACGATGTACCCAGGCAAGTACGCCACCCAGCACCCCGACCGGGCAGCCTTCATCATGGCCAACACCGGCGAGGCGGTCAGCTACCGCGACTTCGAGGCGCGCAGCAACCGCCTGGCGCACCTGCTGCGCGCACAGGGCCTGCAGCGGCTGGACCACTACGCGATGTTCCTGGAGAACAACAACCGCTTCCTGGAAAGCTGCTCGGCCGGCTACCGCGCGGGGCTGTACTTCACCTGCATCAACAGCTACCTCACGGCCGAGGAGCTGGCCTACATCGTCAACAACAGCGAATCGAAGCTGCTGATCACCTCGCGCGCCAAGCTGGCGGTGGCGGCCGAGGCGCTGAAGTCCTGCCCGCAGGTCAAGCTGTGCCTGGTGGTGGACGGCGGCCCTGACCTGGCCGCGCCCTTCCAGGACTTCGCCACCGCCACCGCGGCCTTTCCCGACACGCCGATCGCCGACGAATGGCTGGGCACGGCGATGCTGTACTCATCGGGCACGACAGGCCGGCCCAAGGGCATCCTGCGGCCGCTGCCGGAAGGTCCGCCGACCGAGGCGCTGCCGATCTTCGGGTTCCTGCAGAAGCTGTGGCGCTACCGCGAGGACATGATCTACCTGTCGCCGGCGCCGCTGTACCACTCGGCGCCGAACGCGGCAGTGAGCCTGACGCTGGGCGTGGGCGGCACGGTGATCGTCATGGAGCACTTCGACCCCGAGCAGTACCTGAGCCTGATCGAGAAGTACCAGGTCACGCACAGCCAGCTGGTGCCGACGATGTTCAGCCGCCTGCTCAAGCTGCCGCCGGAAGTGCGCAACAAGTACGACCGCTCGACGCTGGAGATCGCGATCCATGCCGCCGCGCCCTGCCCGGTGCAGGTGAAGGAGCAGATGATCGAATGGTGGGGCCCGATCATCCACGAGTACTACGGCGCCACCGAGGGCCTGGGCTTCACCGCCTGCGACAGCGAGCAGTGGCTGGCGCACAAGGGCACGCGTCGGCAAGGTGATGATCGGCGACCTGCACATCCTGGACGAGAACATGCAGCCCGCGCCCAAGGGCGTGCCGGGCGAGATCTGGTTCAAGACGGCCACGCCCTTCGTCTACTTCAACGACCCCGAGCGCACTCAAGCGACGCGCTCGGCCGACGGCACGATGAGCACGGTGGGCGACGTGGGCTATGTCGACGACGACGGCTTCCTGTACCTGACCGACCGCTCCAGCTTCATGATCATCAGCGGCGGCGTCAACATCTACCCGCAGGAATGCGAGAACCTGCTGATCACCCACCCCAAGGTGGCGGACGCGGCGGTGTTCGGCGTGCCCAACGAGGAGATGGGCGAGGAGGTCAAGGCCGTGGTGCAGCCCATGCCCGGTGTGACGGCCGGGCCGCGAGCTGGAGGCCGAGCTGATCGCCTTCTGCCAGGCGCACCTGGCCAAGCTGAAGTGCCCGCGCAGCGTGGACTTCATGGACGCAACTGCCGCGGCTGCCGACCGGCAAGCTGTACAAGAAGCCGCTGCGCGAGAAGTACTGGGCGGGGCACAAGTCGCGCATTGTCTGAGACCGCCGACAGCGTCTGACCCCGGCGCCCGAGGCCGCTGCGCATGCCGTTGCTGCTGCTCCAGCTCGCGGCACATCCCGAAGAGATCGCCGCCACCAAGCTCGATCACTGCCTGCCGGACGGAGCCTTCTTCCTGGACTTCAGCCGGCCGCTGGGTCCGACAGCGCTTCTGTGGCGTCTGGAACCGCTGGATCGGCACGACCATGGCCTTGTACGTGCCGGTCATCCACGAAGGCGAGGCTGCCGGCCGGAGCGTGATTGCGGTCGATCGAGTCGACCCGTACTTCAAGGAACTGCAGCGTCTGTGGCAGGAGCGCCATCCGCTGACCCGCAGCGCGCCCCAGCACGTCATCGATGGACTGCGTGTCGAAGCCGACTTCGCCGCGCAGTTCCCCGACGACGCCCGGCAGGCGGCGTCGAACCCGCCCGCGCTACGCCGCCGGGGTCGCTGAGCCCTGCGCGGTGATGCGGTGCATCAGCCGGCAATGGCCGTGGTGGTCGTTGAGCGCGTTGTGGCAGGTGGCGCGGTTGTCCCAGAAGGCCAGCGAGCCCTGTTGCCAGACGAAGCGGCAGCTGAACTCGGGCTTCGACGCGTGCTCGTACAGCAGATTCAGCATCGGTGCGCTCTCGGCGGCGGTCCAGCCTTCGAACTGGGTGGTGAAGGCCGCGTTCACGTACAGCGTGCGCCGGCCGGTGTCGGGGTGGCGGATCACCACCGGGTGCGTCACGTCCTGCGTGACGGCCTGGGTGTTGCCGATGCGCCCACACAGGTCGGCAGCCTTGGCATAGCCGCCCCGCGCGCCGAACACATGCGCAATGGAATGCACCGCCTGCAGGGCGTCGAGCGTCTTGCGCAGGCCGGGTGACAGCGCCGAGTCTGACAGTGCCACGTCGGCGAAGTGGGTGTCGCCGCCGCCGATGTGGGTGGTCTGGTCGGCCTCCTTGCGCAGCTCGGCGATCTGCGGAAAGCCGTCCACCGGCGTGATTAAGCCGTTCGTGTCGATCGATGCCGAACGCCGCGCAGCGGTTGCTGCTCGGGCGTGATCTGCTGGTCGCGGAAGAAGATCACGCCATGGTCGTGGAAGGCCTGGTGCATGGTCGCAAACTCGGTATCGCTGAGGGGCTGGGACAGGTCGACGCCGGAAATGATGGCGCCAAGCGCCGTCGAGCAGGGGTGACCTTCGGGGTTGGCTGCGCCATGGTGTGCGCGCGTCTGCGTGCCTTGGGTTCGCCCACTGTGGCGTGCGGTGTTGTTGGCAAGCCCAAGGTGGAGGGCGCATGCGCAGGCGTTCAGGCGCGCATGCGGGCAAGCCGATTCGCCAGCGCCGGGCCGAAGGCGCGCAACATCACCTGGATGCGCGGGACGTTGCGGAGCTCTGCATGCGTCACCAGCCATAGCGGTGTGTCCAGTGCCTCGATCGGCGCGGTCAGGGGCTGCAGGTCCACCAGGCTGCCCTCGATGAATGTGGGCAGCAGCGCGATGCCCAGGCCCGCACGAGCCATCGCCGCAGCATGCGTGAAGTTGTCGACGCGCAGCACCACCTGTGCATCCGCGACCTCCGACGCCAGCCAGCGATCGAACTTCTGGTCGATGGCATCGCGCTCGAAGGCGATCCAGCGGCGTTGCCGGCTCAGTTCGGCCACGTCGCGCAGTGGTACTGCCGTGCGTGCGCTGCGGCGCGCATAGACCTTGAAGCGCAACAGGCCGAGCTCGCGCCCGATCAGCCAGTCGGGCACGGTGTCGGCGATGCGCAGCGCCACGTCGGCATCGCGGCGCCGCAGGTTGACGTGGTCGCGCGAGGTCGACAGTTCGATGCGCACTTCAGGAAACGCGGTACCGAACTGCGCCAGCACCACCGGCAACAGGTGGGTGGCAATGATCGACGAGGTGTTCAGGCGCACCTCGCCACTGGGCCGCGGATCCGTGCCGCGCGCGCGCGTCTCGGCGGCCATGGCGATGGGCTCGATCGCACGCGCCGCCTGGTCGATTTCGTGGCCGGCGGCGGTGAGCGTGTACTGGCCGCGCACGCGTTCGAACAGAGGCGTCTGCATGCGCGTCTCGATCTGCACCAGGCGGCGCAGCAGGGTTGCGTGCGACATGCCCAGCGGCGTGGTGGCCTTGGCGACACTGCCGTGGCGCGCGATCGCATGGACCACGAGGAAGTCCGACCATGCCAGCGATGGCCGCGCGGTGCGGTTGGAGCTCATTTTCAGGAATGCAAACTACGTCTTGCAAATTTGCAGTTTACTTTGCAGCGATGAAAAACTAAGGTTGCCGCTGATTGGAAGGAGACGACATGAGGTGGATTGCCCCGACGACTCCGTGCTCAGCGCGGCAGAGTTGCCGATGACGCGCCGGGCGCTGACACTCGACCGGCACGAATTGCAGGATGCGAGCGCTCCGGTGCTGGCTGAGTTGGTGCGCCATGCACGGGGTGCAGAGGAGCACTACCGCGCCGCAGCGGAGCAGATCGGCCAGCTCTACATGAGCGCAGACACGCATCGCCTGGTGGGCCTGACGCGCAGTCTGGACGAGCCGATGCGCCGTGCGGCGGAGGTGGAGCGAACCTTTGCCGGCCTGTTGCACGAACTGCAGGCCTGCGTCGCCCGACAGGCCGGCCGAACATGAAACTGAACTCGGGCATCGAGAGCGCGCGCTTCGGCGAGCAGGACATCCACCTGTTTCGCGAAGGCACCCACGGCCGCCTGTACCGCCGTTTCGGATGCACGGCGGCGGCTAGCGACGCACGCTTCGTCGTCTGGGCGCCGAATGCCCAGGCCGTGTCGGTGATGGGCGACTTCAACAATTGGCAGCGTGATGCCGCGCCGGCGAGGGCCCGCAGCGACGGCAGCGGCATCTGGGAACTCGAGCTGTCGGGCGTGTTGCCCGGTCAGGGCTACAAGTTCGCCATCCGCACACAGGATGGGCAGTGGCTGGACAAGGCCGACCCGTTCGCGCGCCGCGCCGAATGCCCGCCGGCGACCGGCTCGGTGGTGCACGAGCAACTGCCTTTCGACTGGCACGACGCGGTGTGGATGGGTCAGCGCGCCGCGAAGACCGCGCTGGATGCGCCGATCGCCGTCTACGAGGTGCATCTGGGGTCGTGGCGGCGCGCTGCCGACGGCGCCATGCTCGGCTACCGCGACGCGGCGGCCAGGCTCGTCGAATACGTGCAGCGTCTGGGCTTCACGCACGTCGAGTTGATGCCCGTGACCGAGCACCCGTTCTACGGCTCGTGGGGCTACCAGACCACGGGCTACTTCGCGCCGACCGCGCGCTACGGCACGCCGCAGGACTTCAAGTGCGCTCGTCGATATGCTGCACCAGGCACGGCATCGGCGTGATCCTCGACTGGGTGCCGTCGCATTTCCCGGCGGACGCGCATGGCCTGGCGCAGTTCGACGGCACCCACCTGTACGAGCACGCCGACCCGCGCCAGGGCTTCCATCCGGAGTGGAACTCGTCGATCTTCAACTACGGCCGCAACGAGGTGCGCTCCTTCCTGCTGTCGAGCGCGCTGTTCTGGCTCGACGAGTACCACGTCGACGGCGCTGCGCGTCGATGCCGTCGCGTCGATGCTCTACCTCGACTACGCGCGCAAGCGACGGCGAGTGGATCCCCAACCGCTTCGGCGGCCGCGAGAACCTCGAGGCGATCTCGTTCCTGCGCATGCTCAACGAGGCCGTCTACCGCGACCATCCCGGACGCGCAGACGATCGCCGAGGAGTCCACCGCCTGGCCGATGGTGTCGCGCCCGGTCTACCTGGGCGGCCTGGGCTTCGGCATGAAGTGGAACATGGGCTGGATGCACGACACGCTGGCCTACATGCAGCGAGGACCCGGTGCACCGCCGCTACCACCATGAGCAGACTGACCTTCTCGCTGGTCTATGCGTTCAGCGAGAACTTCATGCTGCCGCTGTCGCACGACGAGGTGGTGCACGGCAAGGGCTCGCTGATCGGCAAGATGCCGGGCGACGACTGGCAGCAAGTTCGCCAACCTGCGCCTGCTGCTCGGCTACATGTGGGCGCACCCGGGCAAGAAGCTGCTGTTCATGGGCGGCGAGTTCGGCCAGTGGCGCGAGTGGACGCACGACGGCCAGCTCGACTGGGAACTGCTCGAGCGACCCGGCCATGCCGGCATTGCAGCGCTGGGTCGAGGACCTGAACCGGCTGCTACGCGACGAGCCCGGCGCTGCACGACCTCGACTGCGACGCGGGCGGCTTCGAATGGGTCGACTGCAACGACGCCGAGAACAGCGTGCTGAGCTTGCTGCGCAAGTCGCGCGACGGTCGGCTGCTGCTGGTGGTGGCCAACTTCACGCCGGTGCCGCGCGCCGAACTACCTGGTCGGCGTGCCGCGCGCGGGGCACTGGCGCGAGCTGCTGAACAGCGACGCCACGCTCTACGGCGGCAGCGGCGTCGGCAACCTGGGCGGCGTCGACACGGTGCCGGTGTCCGCGCACGGCCGCTACCACGCGCTGAACCTGACGCTGCCGCCGCTGGGCCTGCTGATCTTCGAGCCGGATTCCGCGAAGGGCCCGAGTCGATGAACGCATTGCCCCGGGCCGAGCCGGTGGATGCCGCCGATGGCCGCGTGCGCGTCGTCATCGAGGGCGCTCAGCCCGGCGGTCGACGGCGGACGCTTTGCCGTCAAGCGCGTCGCTCGGCGACGAGGTCGATCGTCGAGGCCGACTGCTTCGCCGACGGCCACGACGTGGTGGCCTGCAGCCTGCTGTGGCGGCCGGCCGGCGAACCGGGCTGGCGCAGCGTGAGCCATGACGCTGCTCGGCAACGACCGCTGGCGCGCGAGCTTCGTCGCCGACGCGCTCGGGCGGCTGGCGCTACACGGTGCGCGCCTGGGTCGACCCCTTCCTGTCGTGGCGGCACGATTTCGGGCGGCGCGTCGACGTCGACGACCTGCGCGCTCGCCGCGCTGACCGGCGCCGCGCTGATCGGGCAGGCCGCGCAGCGCGCCGGGCCCGGCAGCGACGCGGCGCTGCTGCAGGCCTGGGCGCAGGACCTGCAGCGCGCGGCGCAAGGCGGTGCGGCTGCCGCCGAGCTGCAGCCGCTGGGCTGGACGAGGCGCGCGCCGCGGTCGCCGCGCGCCATCCCGGACCTGCGCCATGCGCGGACCTACGCCCACCGAGCTGCCGCTGATCGGTCGACCGCGAGCGCGCGCGCTTCTCCAGCTGGTACGAGTTCTTCCCGCGCTCGGCCTCGCCCGAGCCGGCGCGGCACGGCACCTTTGCCGACTGCGAAGCCTGGCTGCCCTACGTCGCCGGCATGGGCTTCGACGTGCTCTACTTGCCGCCGATCCATCCGATCGGCCGCATCAACCGCAAGGGCCGCAACAACACGCTGCGACCCGACGCCGCGGCGACCTGGGCAGCCCGTGGGCGATCGGCGCCGCCGAGGGCGGGCACCTGACGATCCTGCCGGCGCTGGGCACGCTCGACGACTTTCGCCGGCTGGTGCAGCGCGCCGGCGAGCACGGCATCGAGATCGCGCTGGACATCGCCTTCCAGTGCGCGCCCGACCATCCCTGGGTGCGCGAGCACCCGCAGTGGTTCCGCCGGCGCGCCGACGGCAGCATCCAGTACGCCGAGAACCCGCCGAAGAAGTACCAGGACATCTACCCCTTCGACTTCGAGAGCGACGACTGGCGCGGCGCTGTGGCAGGCGCTGGCCGGCGTGTTCGAGTTCTGGATCGCGCAGGGCGTGACGATCTTCCGCGTCGACAACCCGCACACCAAGTCCTTCGCGCTTCTGGGAATGGGCGATCGCGCACGGTGCGCGACGCGGCATCCGGAGGTGATCTTCCTGGCCGAGGCCTTCACCCGGCCGAAGGTGATGCACCGGCTGGCCAAGCTCGGCTTCAGCCAGTCCTACACCTACTTCACCTGGCGCAACACCAAGCAGGAGCTGACCGACTACTTCACCGAGCTGGCGCACGGCCCGGGCCGCGAGTACTTCCGGCCCAACGCCTGGCCGAACACGCCCGACATCCTGCCCGCCGCGCTGCAGTGCGGCGGCCGCGCGGTGTTCATGGCGCGGCGTGCGCTGGCGGCCACGCTGGCCGCCAACTACGGCATCTACGGCCCGGCCTTCGAGCTGCTCGAGGCACCGCGCGCGCGCGCCGGGCGGCGAGGAGTACCTCGACTCCGAGAAGTACCGAGCTGCGCGTCTGGAACCGCGACGACCCGGCGTCGCTGGCGGCCTTCATCGCGCTGCTCAACCAGACCCGCCGCGACAACCCGGCGCTGCAGCAGGACTGCGGGCCTGCGCTTCCTCGCCATCGACAACGAGCAGATGATCGCCTACGCCAAGTCGACGCCGGACGGCGCGAACGTCGTCGTCTGCGTGGTCAACCTCGACCCGCACCATGTGCAAAGCGGCTGGCTCGAATCTCGACCTGCAGGCGCTGGGGCTGGAGCCGAAGCAGGCCTACCAGATGCACGACGTGCTGACCGGCGCGCACTTCCTGTGGCAGGGCGCCGCGCAACTATGTCAGCCTCGACCCGCAGCGCTGCCCGGCGCACGTGATGCAGTTGCGCTCGCGGCTGCGCCGCGAGAACGATTTCGACTACTTCCTCTGACGCCAGCGGGGCCCCCAGCGTGAAAGCCGATGCCAGCAAGCTGCTCGCCCAGGCGCCATTGACGGCCGCGGCCAACACCGGCGACCCGCAGTGGTACCAGGACGCGGTCGATCTACGAGCTGCACATCAAGGCCTTTGCCGACGGCAACGGCGACGGCATCGGCGACTTCCGCGGCCTGACCGACAAGCTCGACTACGTCCAGTCGCTCGGCGTCAACACCATCTGGCTGCTGCCCTTCTATCCGTCGCCGCTGCGCGACGACGGCTACGACGTCGCCGACTACCGCGGCGTGCACCCCAACTACGGCACGCTCGACGACTTCCGCGCCTTCGTCGCCGAGGCGCACCGCCGCGGCCTG
Source organism: uncultured Pseudomonadota bacterium (assembly GCA_963758955.1). Lineage (GTDB taxonomy): Bacteria > Pseudomonadota > Gammaproteobacteria > Burkholderiales > Burkholderiaceae_C > Rubrivivax. The sequence goes on along the minus strand of CAVWXO010000021.1, from coordinate 17,169 downwards.
CGCGTCATCACCGAGCTGGTGGTCAACCACACCTCGGACCAGCACCCCTGGTTCCAGGCCGCGCGCCGCGCGCCCAAGGGCTCGCCCGAGCGCGACTTCTACGTCTGGAGCGACGACCCGAAGCTGTACGCCGGCACGCGCATCATCTTCACCGACACCGAGAAGTCGAACTGGACCTGGGACGAGGTGGCCCAGCAGTACTTCTGGCACCGCTTCTTCAGCCACCAGCCGGACCTGAACTTCGACAACCCGGCGGTGCTCGAGGCGGTGCTGCAGGTCATGGACTTCTGGCTGGACATGGGCGTCGACGGCTTCCGCCTCGATGCCATCCCCTACCTGATCGAGCGCGACGGCACGAGCAACGAGAACCTGCGCGAGACGCACGAGGTCATCAAGAAGATTCGCGCGCGCGTCGACGCCAAGTACCCGGGCCGCCTGCTGCTGGCCGAGGCCAACATGTGGCCGGAGGACGTGCGCGAGTACTTCGGCGACGGCGACGAATGCCACATGGCCTACCACTTCCCGCTGATGCCGCGCATGTACATGGCGATCGCGCAGGAGGACCGCCACCCGGTGGTCGAGATCCTGGCGCAGACGCCGGACATCCCCGGCAGCTGCCAGTGGGCGATCTTCCTGCGCAACCACGACGAGCTGACGCTGGAGATGGTGACCAGCAAGGAGCGCGACTACATGTACAGCATGTATGCCGCCGACCCGCGCGCGCGCATCAACCTGGGCATCCGCCGGCGGCTGGCGCCGCTGCTGGAGAACGACCGCGACCGCATCAAGCTGATGAACAGCCTGCTGCTGTCGATGCCGGGCACGCCGGTGCTCTACTACGGCGACGAGATCGGCATGGGCGACAACATCTTCCTCGGCGACCGCGACGGCGTGCGCACGCCGATGCAGTGGACCAGCGACCGCAACGGCGGCTTCTCGCGCGCCGACCCGCAGCGCCTGTACCTGCCGCCGATCCTGGACCCGATCTACGGCTTCGAGGCCGTCAACGTCGAGGCGCAGGCGCGCGAGCCGTCGTCGCTGCTGAACTGGACGCGGCGGCTGCTGGCGGTGCGCAGCAGCACGCCAGGCCTTCGGCCGCGGCCGCTTCACGATGCTGCATCCGGGCAACCGCAAGGTGCTGGCCTACCTGCGCGAGCACGAAGACGACGTCATCCTGTGCGTGGCCAACGTCAGCCGCGTCGGCGCAGCCGTCGAGCTCGACCTGCGCGCCTGCAAGGGCCGCGTGCCGGTGGAGATGATGGGGCGCAACGCCTTTCCGCCGATCGGCGAGCTGCCCTACCTGCTGACGCTGCCGGCCACGGCTTCTTCTGGTTCCGCCTGGCCGCCGATGTCGAGCCGCCGCAGTGGCACAGCGAGCGCCTGGCCGCTCGACGACCTGCCGGTGCTGGTGCTGTTCGACGGCTGGAACAGCTTCTTCCGCGAGCGCGTGGTGCCCTGGCGCATCGCGCTGGCCGAAAAGACGCGGCAGACGCTCGAGCGCGAGACGCTGCCGCGTTTCATGCAGCGCCAGCGCTGGTACGCGGCGAAGACGGTGTCGCCCGAGCGCGTGCAGATCGTCGAGCACGCGATGCTCGAGGCCGGTCGACAGCGAGTGGCTGATCGCGCTGGTCGATGTCGACGACAGCGCGCGGCGGACGCGCTACTTCCTGCCGCTGGCGATTGCCTTCGAGGACAGCGAAGAAGAGCGCATGCATGCCGCTCGGCCCGGTGGCGCTGAGCAAGATCCGCCAGCAGGCGAACATGGGCGTGCTCGCCGACGCGATGGGCGACGAGGCGTTCTGCCGCGCGCTGATCGAGTGCGATCGGCCGCGGCCGCACGCTGAAGACCGAGAGCGGCACGCTGCGTGGCCTGCCGGGCGCTGCCTATCGCCGAGGTCGTGGGCGATGCGCTGCGCGGCGAGCTTGCCGCTGCAGCGACTGACGACCAGCAGCAACTCGGTCAGCCTGCTCGGCGACAAGCTGTTCCTCAAGGCCTACCGGCGGCTGCAGCCGGGCGTCAACCTCGAGGTCGAGATCGGCCGCTTCCTGACCGACGTCGCTGCACTTCGGCGGCTGCGTGCCGGTGCTGGGCAGCCTCGAATGCGGTCGGCAAGGACGGCCAGGCGACCACGCTGGCGCTGCTGCAGGCGCAGGTGGAGAACCAGGGCGACGCCTGGGTTCACTTCGTCGAACAGCTGGTGCGGCTGCTCGAGGGCCACGAGGGCGAGGCGAGCGAGGCCGTGGCCACGCAGGCCTCGGAAGCGACGGTGCAGCGCCTCGAACGGCTGGCGCAGCGCATCGCCGAGCTGCACGTCGCGCTCGGCCAGCGCAGCGGCGATCCGGCACTTCGATCCCGAGCCGGTCACCGCGGCGGACCTGCGCGACTGGGTCGGCGCGGTGGCCGCCGAACTGGAGGCGTCGATGGCTGCTGCTCGAGCGCCATGCGGCCGCGGCCGGCGCGCACCCGCTGGCCGCGCCGGTGCTGGCCTGCGCGCGACGCGCTGCGTGCGCGCATCGAGCGTGCGGCGCGGGCGGCGCCGGCCGGGTCGAAGACGCGCATCCATGGCGACCTGCACCTGCAGCAGATCCTGGTCTGCCGCGACGACTTCCTGATCATCGACTTCGAGGGCGAGCCGTCGCGGCCGATCGACGAGCGGCGCGCCGCGCTCCAGCCCGATGCGCGACGTCGCCGGCATGCTGCGCTCCTTCGACTATGCGCGCGAGTCGGCGCTGCAGGCGGTGCCCCATGGCGCGCTGCATCGCGAGCCGCTGGCGGCGGCGGCGCGGTACTGGGAGCGGCGCGCGCGCGAGGCCTTCCTGCACGCCTACTGGACGGCCGTGGTCGCCGGTGGCCTGTACCAGGCCGGGCAGCACGACGACGTGCTCGCCGTGCTCGACCTGTTCGAGATCGGCAAGGCCCTGTACGAACTGCGCTACGAAATCGACAACCGGCCCGACTGGATCGGCGTGCCGCTGGCCGGGCTCGCGGCCCTGGCGGCGACGTAGGCCAAGCCAGGCGAACGCGGGAGAACGTGATGCAAGAGCTGAACATGGTCGTGGATTCGCTGCGCGCACTGCTGCACCAGGTCGGGGTGTTCCTGCCGCGGCTGGGCACGGCGCTGATCGTGCTGCTGCTGGGCTGGCTGTTCGCCAAGGGCGCGCGCCTCGCGGTCGTCAAGGCGCTGCGCGCGCTTGAACTTCCATGTGCTCACCGAGCGCGCCGGCATCGACAGCTTCCTGCAGCAAGGCGGCACCGAGAAGGACACCACCGACCTGTTCGGCGCGATCGCCTACCTGCTGGTGATCCTGGCGTCGCTGATCATCGCGTTCAACAGCCTCGGCCTCGACCAGGTGACCGATCTGCTGGGGCGCGTGCTGCTGTTCGTGCCCAAGCTGCTGGTCGCGCTGCTGGTGGTGGTCTTCGGCAGCTACTTCGCGCGCTTTGCCGGCCGCAGCGTGCAGACCTACTGCCGCGGCGCCGACATCGCCGACGCCGAGCTGCTGGGCCGGCTGATGCAGTACGGCGTGATGGTCTTCGTCGTGCTGCTGGCCATCGACCACCTCGACGTCGGCGGCGGCCTGATCCAGCAGACCTTCCTGATCCTGCTCGGCGGCGTGGTGGTGGCGCTGGCGCTGGCCTTCGGCATTGGCGGCAGGGAGCGCGCCGCCGCACTGATCGAACGCTGGTTCCCGCGCGACCGCAACGGCCCCGGCGCCGGGGCCGCGCTGACGCCGATGCCGACATCCTGCGGCGACGCAATGAGTGCCATGTTCGACGCCGTCTGGCCCGGCCAGCCCTATCCGCGGGGTGCCACCTGGGACGGCAAGGGCGTCAACTTCGCGCTGTTCGCCGAATCGCGCGGAGCGCGTCGAGCTGTGCCTGTTCGACGCCAGCGGCCGGCGCGAGCTGCAGCGCGTGCGCCTGCGCGAGCAGACCGACCAGATCTGGCACTGCTACCTGCCGCAGGCGCGCCCGGGCCTGCTCTACGGCTACCGCGTGCACGGGCCGTACCGGCCGCGCGACGGCCACCGCTTCAACCCGCACAAGCTGCTGCTCGACCCGTACGCGCGCAACATCGTCGGCGCGCTGCGCTGGCACGACGCGCTGTTCGGCTACCGCATCGGCCACGACGAACGCGACCTGTCCTTCGACCGGCGCGACAGCGCGCCCTACATGCCGCAAGTGCAAGGTCATCGACACGGCCTTCACCTGGGGCGACGACCGGCCGCCGCGACGTGCCGTGGCACGAGACCGTGATCTACGAGCTGCACGTGCGCGGCTTCACCATGCGCCACCCCGACGTGCCGCCGGCGCTGCGCGGCACCTACGCCGGCCTGGCGCTGCGCGCCGGTCATCGACCACCTGAAGCGCCTGGGCGTGACCACCGTCGAGCTGATGCCGGTGCATGCCTTCGTCGACGACCGCCACCTGGTCGAGCGCGGCCTGCGCAACTACTGGGGCTACAACTCGATCGGCTTCTTCGCGCCCGAGCGCGCGCTACAGCGCGTCGGGCAAGGTGGGCGAGTTCAAGACCATGGTGCGCACGCTTGCACGCCGCCGGCATCGAGGTGCATCCTCGACGTGGTCTACAACCACACCGCCGAGGGCAACGAGCTCGGCCCGACGCTGTCCTTCCGCGGCATCGACAACGCCGCGTACTACCGCCTGGCGCCCGGCGAGCCGCGCTACTACCAGGACTTCACCGGCTGCGGCAACACGCTCGAACCTGCAGCACCCGCGCGTGCTGCAGCTGCTGATGGACTCGCTGCGCTACTGGGTGACCGAGATGCACGTCGACGGCTTCCGCTTCGACCTGGCCTCGGCGCTGGCGCGCGAGCTGCACGAGGTCGACCAGCTGTCGGCGCTTCTTCGACGTGCTGCGCCAGGACCCGGTGCTGTCGCGCGTCAAGCTGATCGCCGAGCCCTGGGACCTCGGGTCACGGCGGCTACCAGGTCGGCAACTTCCCGGTCGGCTGGGCCGAGTGGAACGACCGCTACCGCGACACCATGCGCGCCTACTGGAAGGGCGACGGCGGCCTGATCGGCGAGTTCGCGCAGCGCCTGACCGGCTCGTCGCGACCTGTACGACCGCAGCGGCCGCAGGCCCTACGCCAGCATCAACTTCGTCACCGCGCACGACGGCTTCACGCTGGCCGACCTCGTCAGCTACAACGACAAGCACAACGAGGCCAATGGCGAGGACAACCGCGACGGCCACGACCACAACCTGTCGTGGAACTGCGGCGTCGAGGGCCCGACCGACGACGCGGCCGTGCGCGCGCTGCGCGCGCGCCAGCAGCGCAACTTCTCGCCACGCTGCTGCTGTCGCAGGGCGTGCCGATGCTGCTGGCCGGCGACGAGATCGGCCGCACGCAGCAGGGCAACAACAACGCCTACTGCCAGGACAACGAGACGAGCTGGGTCGACTGGGCGCTCGACGATGCGAAGCGCGCGCTGCTCGAGTTCAGCTGCCGGCTGGTCGCGCTGCGCGCCGCGCACCCGGTCTTCCATCGGCGCGACTTCTTCCAGGGCCGGCCGCTGTACGGCAGCCAGGTGCACGACATCGTCTGGCTGCAGCCCGACGGCAGCGAGATGACCGAGGAGTCCTGGTCGCACAGCCATGCGCGGGCGCTGGCCGTGTTCCTGGCCGGGCGAGGGCCTGAACGAGGTCGACGGCCGGGGCCGCCGCCAGATCGACGACGACTTCCTGCTGCTGTTCAATGCCGACGCACAGGCGATCGATTTCGTGCTGCCGGCGACGCTGGCTGCGCGCTGCGGCGAGGTGCTGGTCGACACCGCGTGGGCCGGCGATGCGCCGACAGCCACGCTCGCCGCCGGCACCGAGCGCTACACGCTGAGCGCGCACGCGCTCGCGCTGTTGCGCTACGCCCGGCAGACACGGCCATGAAGCGCGTGCACGACATGCCCTTCGGTGCGCAGATGCTGCCTGGGGGCGGCGCGCGCTTCCGCCTGTGGGCGCCGGGCGCCGGCCGGGTCGACCTGGTGCGGCCGACTGCAGGTCGCCGGGCCGACCGCGCCGACGCGATGGCGGCGCTCGGCGGCGGCTGGTTCGAGCTGCGGCGTCGAAGACGCCGCAGCCGGGGCTGCGCTATGCCTACCGCATCGACGGCGGCCTGGTGGTGCCCGACCCGGCGTCGCGCTGCAACCCGCGACGACGTGCACGGCGCCAGCCAGCTCGTCGATCCGGCCGCATTCGACTGGCCCGACGGCGGCTGGCGCGGCCGGCCCTGGCACGAGGCCGTGATCTACGAGCTGCACATCGGCTGCTTCACGCGCCGAGGGCAACTTCCGCGCGGCCATCGAACGCCTGGACGACCTGGTCGCGCTCGGCGTCACCGCGATCGAGCTGATGCCGGTGGCCGACTTCCCGGGCCGGCGCGGCTGGGGCTACGACGGCGTGCTGCTGTTCGCGCCCGAGGCCGCGCTATGGCACGCCCCGACGACCTGAAGCGCCTGGTCGACGCCGCGCATGCGCGCGGACTGATGGTGCTGCTCGACGTCGTCTACAACCACTTCGGCCCCGACGGCAACTACCTGCACGCCTATGCCGGCGCCGCCTTCTTCGACCCGGCGCGCGCACACGCCGTGGGGCGCGGCGATCGACTTCGACGGCGCCGCAGCGCGGCACGGTGCGCGACTTCTTCATCCACAACGCGCTGTACTGGATCGAGGAATTCCACCTCGACGGCCTGCGCATCGATGCCGTGCACGCGATGCACGACCGGTCGCGCGCTGCACTTCGTCGACGAGCTGGCGCAGCGCGTGCGCGGGCGGTCGGCGCAGCGCGGCAGGTGCATCTGATCCTGGAGAACGATGCCAACGACGCAGCGCGCCTGGCGCGCGGCGGCGACGGCCGTGCGCTGCTGGCCGACGCGCAATGGAACGACGACGTGCACCACGCGATGCACGTGCTGGCCACCGGCGAGAGCGACGGCTACTACGCCGACTATGCCGATGCGCCGCTGCGCCACCTCGGGCGCGCGCTGGCCGAGGGCTTCTCGTACCAGGGCGAGTGCTCTGCCTATGGCGGCGGCCCGCGCGGCACGCCGTCGGCGCAGCTGCCGCCGCTGGCCTTCGTCAACGCGCTGCAGACGCACGACCAGATCGGCAACCGCGCGCTGGGCGAGCGCATCGGCATGCTCGCGGCGGCCTGCGGACGCGAGGCCGCGCTGCGCGCGCTGGTGGCCTGCCTGCTGCTGTCGCCGTCGCCGCCGATGCTGTTCATGGGCGAGGAGTGGGGCGCCGGTACGCCGTTCCTGTACTTCTGCGACTTCGCAGGCGATCTGGCGCGAGCCGTCACCGAAGGCCGGCGCAACGAGTTCGGCCGCTTCGCGCGCTTTGCCGATGCGCAGGCGCGCGCGGCGATCCCCGACCCGAATGCGCTGGACACCTTCCAGCGCAGCAGGCTCGACTGGCGCGAACGCCGGCGCGCAGCCGCACGCCGGATGGCTGGCGCTGTACACCCGGCTGCTGCGGCTGCGCCATGCCGAGCTGATGCCGCATCTGGCCGCGGCAGGCAGCGGCACCTGGGCCGAGCCGTCGCCGGGCACGCTGCATGCTCGACTGGCCGCTGGGCGGCGGTCATCGCTGGCACCTGCTGGCGCAGCTGGCCGACGTGGCCGGCCCCGCGGCGCTGGCGCGGCAGCTGCCGGGGCGTGTGATCTACCGCATCCCACGACGACGCGAGCGGCCTGCCGCCTTGGTCGGTGATCGTCGCGCGGGAGCCGGCGTGAGCGCAGCCGCCGCGCGCGGTGCAGGCCGCGCGTGTGCCGCGTGCCACCTACCGCCTGCAGCTGCACGCCGGCTTCGGCTTCGCGCAGGCGGCCGCGCTGCTGCCGTACCTCGCACGCGCTCGGCATCAGCCACCTGTACGTGTCGCCGCTGCTGCGCGCGCGCCCCGGCAGCCTGCACGGCTACGACGTCGTCGACCATGGCGCGCTGAACCCGGAGCTGGGCACGCGCGCCGACTTCGACCGGCTGGTCGAGCTGCTGCATGCGCGCGGCATGGGCCTGCTGGTCGACATCGTGCCCAACCACATGGGCGTGCTCGGCAACGACAACGCCTGGTGGCTGGACGTGCTCGAGAACGGCCAGGCGTCGGCCTACGCCGAGCACTTCGACATCGACTGGGCCGTGCCCGACCCGGCGCTGCGCGGCAAGGTGCTGCTGCCGATCCTGGGCGACCAGTACGGCATCGTGCTCGAGCGCGGCGAGCTGCGCCTGGGCTTCGATGCCGACGCGCGGCGCGTCTCGCCATCGACTACTTCGAGCACCGCCTGCCGCTCGACCCGACAGCCGTTCGGCCCGCTGCTGATGCGCGCGATGCGGCGATTGCCTGGCGACGACGCGCACCGCGCAGGCGCTGCAGTCGCTGGCGAGCGCGCTGTCGCAGCTTGCCGCCGCACGATGCGCGCCAGCGCGGCCGCCCGCGCGCAGGCGCCGCGACGAGCTGCCAGGCGCTGCGCTGGCGCCTGGCCGAGCTGGCGTCGCGGTCGGCCGCGCTGCGCGCAGTGCATCGAGTCGCTGTCGCGTCGAGCTGAACGGCCAGCGTCGGCCAGCGCGCGAGCTTCGACGCGCTGGACGCGCTGATCGACGCCCAGCCCTACCGTCTGGCGCACTGGCGCGTGGCCGGCGACGAGATCAACTACCGGCGCTTCTTCGACGTCAACGAGCTCGCCGCGCTGCGCCAGGAGCGCGAGCGAGGTGTTCGAGGCGACGCACGGGCTGATCCTGGAGCTGGCCGCCGACGGGCGCGATCGACGGCCTGCGCATCGACCATCCCGACGGGCTGGCCGACCCGGCGGCCTACTTCCGCCGCCTGCAGTGCCGCTATGCGCAGCTGCGCGGCGGCGCCGAGCCGGCCGGCACCGATGCCGGCGGCCGCGCGGTCTGGCCGCTGTACGTCGTCGCCGAGAAGATCGTCGCGCCGCACGAGCAGCTGCCGCGCGACTGGGCGCTGCACGGCACCACCGGCTACCGCTTCGCCAACGTCGTCAACGGCGCTGCTCGTCGACGACCGCGCCCGCGCGCGGCTGGATCGCGCCTGGCGCGCGGCCGTGCGCGACGAGGCCCAGGACTTCGAGGCGCTGAGCTGGCTGTGCCGGCGCATCGTGATGGCCGGCGCGCTGGCCGGCGAGCTGGCGCGTGCTGTCGAACTCGCTGCTGCGCCTGGCGCGCGAGGACCGGCGCACGCGCGACTTCACGCTTCAACGTGCTGCGGCGCGCGCTGGTCGAACTGGTCGCTGCCTTTCCGGTGTACCGCACCTACATCGTCGACGAGCCCAGCGCGCAGGACCGCCGCTTCGTCGACTGGGCCGTGGGCCTGGCGCGGCGCCGCACGCTCGGGCGCCGACGCCAGCCTGTTCGACTTCCTGCAAGCGCGTGCTGCTCGGCCGGCCGCTGCCCGGTGCCGAGCCCGGCGCGCGCGAGCGCTTCCTGGCCTTCACGCGCCGGCTGCAGCAGTACACCGCGCCGGTGGCGGCCAAGGGCATCGAGGACACGGCGCTGTACCGGCACCACCGGCTGGTCTCGCTGAACGATGTCGGCGGCGACCCGGAGATGTTCGGCCTGTCGGTCACGGCCTTCCACGCGGCCAGCCGCGACCGCGCGCTGCACTGGCCGGCGCACGATGCTGTGCACGACCGACGCACGACGCCAAGCGCTCGGAGGACGTGCGCTGCCGCATCGACGTGATCAGCGAGATGCCGGCGGCGTGGCGCCTGGCGGTGCGGCGCTGGACGCGGCTGAACCGCCGCCACAAGCGCACCGTCGACGGCCGCGACGCGCCGTCGCGCAACGACGAGTACCTGCTGTACCAGCTGCTGGTCGGCAGCCTGCCGTGCGGCGGCTCTCGACGATGCGGCGCTGGCCGACTACGCGCCGCGCATCGAGCAGGTGATGCTGAAGTCGGCGCGCGAGGCCAAGGTGCTGACCAGCTGGATCAACCCCCACGCCGGCTACGAGGCGGCGCTGTCGTCCTTCGTGCAGGCCGTTGCTGCAGCGGCGCGACAGCAACCTGTTCCTGCCCGACCTGCAGGCGAACGTGGCGACGCTGGCCTGGTTCGGCGCGCTCAACGGCCTGACGATGGCGCTGCTGAAATGCCTGTCGCCCGGCGTGCCCGACATCTACCAGGGGCACGAGGCGATCGAGCTGTCGCTGGTCGACCCCGACAACCGCCGTGCGGTGGATTTCCAGCGCCGCGCGTGCGCTGCTCGACGAGGCGCAGGCGCATCGCCGCGCTGGCCGACGCACCGGCGCGTGCGGCCGCGCTGCGGCAGTGGCTCGCCGGCGCGGTCGACGGGCGCGCGAAGTTCTGGGTGACGTGGCGCGCGCTGCAGTTGCGCCGCGATGCCGAGGCGATGCTGCGTCGCGCCGAATACCTGCCGCTCGCGGTGCGCGGCAGCGCCGCGCAGCACGTGGTGGCCTTCGCGCGCCGCGACGGCGCGCAGCTGGCTGGTGGTGGTGGCCGCGCGGCTGGCCGGCGACGCTGCGGCGCTGGCGTCGGTGCGGCGCCGGTCGGCGAGTGCTGGGGCGACACCGCCATCGTCTGGCCCGAAGGCGAGGCATCGTCCAGCGCCTCCGGACACGGCCTGGCTGGAAGACCGCATCGCGATGCGCCGGCATGCCGCTGCGTGACGGCGTGCTGCTGCTCGGCGAGCTGCTGCGAGAATGGCCGGTCGCGGCGCTGTACGGTGTGCCGCCTGCCGCCGATGCCGTCGACCGCCCCCCTGCCGCCACGCCGACCGATGATGCGCCGCTGATCGACGCCTGCAGTGCGGCGTCGCTGGCGCTGCTGCGCGCCAACCTCACGCCCAGCGGCATCCTGGCGGCGACGCGCAGTGCCGCTGCCGACGCGCGCCGCTACACGCGCATCTTCGGCCGCGACGCGGCGATCTGCGTGCTGGCGATGTGCGACAGCGGCGACGCAGTGCTGGAGCGCGGCGCGGTCGCCAGCCTGGACGCGCTGGCGGCGTGCCAGGCGTCGAACGGCCAGATTCCGAAGTACGTCGATCCCGAAGGGCAGGACGCCGACTTCTGGTACCTGGGCTGCATCGACGCGACGCTGTGGTGGCTGATCGCCGTCGACCACCTGCGGCGCGCCGGCTGCGTCGCGCAGCGCCGCTGGGCTCCGGCGGTGCGCCGCGCCATTGCCTGGCTGCAGGCGCAGGAGCATCCGCACTTCCGCCTGCTGCAGCAGAACGAGGCCAGCGACTGGGCCGACATCATGCCGCGCTCGGGCTACGTGCTCTACAGCAATGCGCTGTGGCACGACGTCAAGCGGCGCTACGGCCTGGAGGCGATCGACGCGACGCACCACCACTTCAACCACCTGTTCAACCCGTTCCAGCGCGACCTGCCCGAGTACCACCGCGCGCGGCTGCTGCGCCACTACGCGCGCCGTGGCCGCAGCGACCCGGGCCTGTACCTGAGCTTCGTCAACTTCGCCTTCGCCGGCAACGAGGGCGACGTCTTCGGCAACCTGCTGGCCGTGCTGTGCGGCCTGGCGCCGGAGTCGACGGGCCACCGCATCGTGCACACCATCGCCACGGCAGGCGCCGACCAGCCCTGGCCGATTCGTGTCACGCTGCATCCGCTGACGCCGGCGCACCCGCTGTGGCGGCCGTACATGGCGCGCCACCGCCAGAACCTGGTGCACCAGTACCACAACGGCGGCCTGTGGCCCTTCGTCGGCGGCTTCTGGGTGCTGATGCTGGCGCGGCTCGGGCTGCGCGATCAGGCGGCGCAGGCGCTGCAGGCGCTGGCGCGAGGCCAACGCGCAGCGCGGCTGGCGCTTCACCGAATGGTTCCACGGCCGCACGCTCGAGCCGCGCGGCATGGCCGGGCAGAGCTGGAACGCGGCGACCTTCCTGCTCGCGCGGCGCGCGCTCGACGGCGGCGGCAGCCCGTGGTGAGCGCCGCCGCCAGCACTCACGCCTGCAGGTGCAGCTTCATCTGCGGGAAGGGAATCTCGATCTCGCAGCGGTCGAAGGCGGCCTTGAGCCTGCGCAGGTACTCGCGCCGCACCGCCCACTGCTCGAGCGGCTTGACGCGGAAGCGCGAGCGGATGATCACTGCCGAATCGGCCCACTTGTCGACGCCGGCGATGTCGATGTCGTCGAGGATGCGCGCGCTGTAGGCCGGGTCGCTGCGCAGCTCGGCGGCGACCTCGCGCATCACCTTCATCGCGTTGTCGATGTCGGTGGCGTAGGCGACGCTGACGTCGATCACCGCCTGCGCGAAGCCGCGCGCCATGTTGACGACGCTGCTGATCTGGCCGTTGGGCACGAAGTGCACGTTGCCGTCGTAGTCGCGCAGCCGCACGTAGCGCAGCGTCACCTCTTCGACCAGGCCGGAGTGCTCGCCCAGCTTGACGACGTCGCCCTGGCGGATCTGGTTCTCGAGCAGCAGGAAGAAACCGGTGAAGTAGTCCTTGACGAGGCTTTGCGCACCGAAGCCGATGGCCAGGCCGGCCACCCCGGCGGCACCGAGGATCGGCGCGACGCTGACGCCGACTTCGCCGAGCACCAGCATCAGTGCGATCGCCGAGATCACCACCGCGATCAGGTAGCGCACCACGCGGCCGAGCGTCTCGGCGCGCTGCACCGCCTCGCGGTCGTCGAGCCGGTTGGCGATGCGCACGCGCAGCCGGCGCACGGCGTGCTGCCCGACGACGATCGAGATCCAGGCGGCGATGACGATGGCAGCGATGCGCAGCGTCGTCATGGCGACGCTGCCCCAGCTGTCGCGGGCTTCGAGCAGCGCCGTCGATCCAGGTGGTGTCGAACATGGGTCGGGTCCTCCCTGAGGTGATGGCCCGGCCGCGCAGGCATGCCGGACGCCGGGCCCGTTGCTGAACGCCTGGCGGCAGGCCGGGTCGAAGCGAAAGTGCTTGGATGTTGGTATTATATATTTGAACAAATATAAACAGCCATGCAAGCCTTGTCCCTACCCGATGTCCTAGCGCCGCGGCGCCACGCTTGGCTGTGGCCGTGCTGAAGACGCTGCGGCTGCAGTTGCGTTTCCTGCTGCCGCTGCTGGTGGCACTGGTCGCGGCCGCCTATCTGTCGGTGCCGTTTCTCGACCAATTGACATTGCGCTGGTTCAGCCGCGACTTGAACAGCCGCGGCATGCTGGTGGCCAACGCGTTGTCCGATTCGGTGGCCGAGGCGCTGCAGGCCGACCGAAGCACGCGCCTGAAGGCGCTGTTCGAGCGCACGACCCAGGACGAACGGCTGTTCGCGATCGGCCTGTGCAGCCCCGACAACCGCTTGCTTCAGAGCACTGCGGGCTATCCGCCGGCATTGAGCTGCGCCGAGGCGGTGACGCTGTCCGCGCAGGCCGACCCACGGCTGCAGCTCACGGGCGGCACGGTGAACGTCGGATCACATCCGGTCCTGGGGATGCTGCCCGGATCGCCGCAGCTGCTGGGCCGCTTGATCCTGCTTCACGACCTCAGTTTCATCGACCGCCGCAGTCAGGACACGCGCCGCTACCTGATCGGGCTGATCACCGCGCTCGGTGTGGTGATCGCATTCATCACGATGGTGGTGGCGCAGCTCAGCTGGCGCGGCTGGGTCAAGGGCACGCGCGCGCTGATGCGCGGCGAGGGCATCCTCACGCCCTGGCTGCCGGCCCCCGAACTGGCTCCGCTGGCGACCGAACTGCGCGCCCGGCTGCGCGACCTCGAGGACGAGTACCGCCGCGCCCAGGGGCCGGACGCGACCTGGAACGCTGCGCGGCTGCGCTCGCTGCTGCGCACGCAGCTCAGCGGCGACCAGGTGATCGTGGTCTCCAACCGCGAGCCGTACATCCACGAGCGCAGCGCCAGCGGCATCGTCGTCAAGCGTCCGGCCAGCGGCCTGGTCACCGCGGTCGAGCCGGTGATGCGTGCCTGCAGCGGCACCTGGATCGCGCACGGCAGCGGCAGCGGCGACCGCGAGGTCGTCGACGCCTTCGACCGCGTCGGCGTGCCGCCGGCGCAGCAGGAGTACTGGCTGCGCCGCATCTGGCTCACCGAAGAGGAGGAGCAGGGCTACTACTACGGCTTCGCCAACGAGGGCATGTGGCCGCTGTGCCATGTCGCGCACGTGCGGCCGGTGTTCCGCGAGTCCGACTGGGAGGCCTACCGCAAGGTCAACCAGCGCTTCGCCGACGCGGTGGTGGCCGAGGCGCGCGGCGAGGACCCGGTGGTGCTGGTGCAGGACTACCACTTCGCGCTGTTGCCGGCGATGGTGCGCGAGAAGCTGCCGCAGGCCACGATCCTCACCTTCTGGCACATCCCCTGGCCGAACCCCGAATCCTTCGGCATCTGCCCGTGGCGGCGCGAGATCCTGCGCGGCATGCTCGGCAGCACGATCCTCGGCTTTCACACGCGCTACCACTGCAAGAACTTCATCGAGACGGTGGACCGTTACCTGGAGGCGCGCATCGAGCACGAACATTCGACGATCTCGTACCAAGCAAAAGGAAACGCTGGTCGAGAGCTATCCGATCTCGATCGAGTGGCCCGGCGACGCCGAGGCCGCGAATTGGGCACCGGTCGAGGACTGCCGGCGGCGCGTGAGCGAACGGCTCGGCCTGCCCGCCGACGTCTGCCTGGCCGTGGGCGTCGACCGCTTCGACTACACCAAAGGCATCATCGAGCGCATGCATGCGGTCGAGCGGCTGCTCGAGAAGTGCCCCGAATGGATTGGCCGATTCGTCTTCGTGCAGGTTGCCGCGCCGACGCGCAGTGCGCTCGAGGAGTACCGCAGCTTCCAGGAACGCGTGCAGCGCCTGGGCGACCGCATCAACCAGCGCTTCGGCCGCCCCGGCTACGAGCCGGTGCGGCTGCTGGCGCAGCACCATGAGCACGAAGCGCTGACCGAGCTGTTCCGCGCCGCCGACATCTGCGTCGTCACCAGCCTGCACGACGGCATGAACCTGGTGTGCAAGGAATTCATCGCCGTGCGCGACGACCTGCGCGGCGTGCTCGTGCTCAGCCGATTTGCCGGCGCGGCGCGTGAGCTGAACGAGGCGCTGATCGTCAACCCGTACCACGTGGAGGAGACTGCGGACGCGTTGCAGCGCGCGGCGACGATGCCCGCAGCCGAGCAGCGCGAGCGCATGGCCAGCCTGCGCAGCACGGTGCGCGAGTTCAACGTCTACCGCTGGGCCGGTCGCATGCTGGCCGACGCCGGGCGCTGGCGGCTGCGCTCGCGCATCGAGGCGCGCGTGCGCCGCTACCAGGCCGAGTGAGGGAGGAGGGCATGATGAAGCATCTGTTCTCGGCTGCGGGGCGCGACGCGCTGGCCGCGCTGCTGCGCCGGCGCCCGCTGCTGGCCTTCGACTTCGACGGCACGCTGGCGCCGATCGTGCCGCGGCCGCGCGATGCGCGCATTCCGCGGGCCGTGGCCTTGCAGCTTGCGCGGCTGGCGCGGCGGCTGCCGGTGGCCATCGTCACCGGGCGCGCGGTCGCAGACCTGCGCGGCCGGCTCGGCTTCGAGCCGCGCTTCGTGGTCGGCAGCCATGGCGCCGAGGACGCCGCCGACGCGGCGGTGGCCGAGGCGCTGACGCGCAGGCTCGATCCGCTGCGTCGGCGCATCGAGGCCCACGGCGCTGCCATCGATGCCGCCGGTGTCTTCGTCGAGGACAAGGGTGCGTCGATCGCGTTGCACTACCGGCTGGCCCCGGACCGCGAACGCGCGCGCGCGGCGATCGATGCGCTGCAGCTGACGGACGATCCGGCACTGAGCCTGTTCTCCGGCAAGATGGTCGAAAATGTCGTGGCTGCCGGCTCGCCCGACAAGGCCGAGGCGGTGCGTTCGCTGGTGGCGCGCGCCAGTTGCGACAGTGCGTTCTTCGCCGGCGACGATGTCAACGACGAGCCGGTGTTCGTCGCCGCGCCGCCGCACTGGCTGACGGTGCGTATCGGTCGCGACGACCCGCACTCACGGGCGCGCTTCTTTCTCGACAGCCCGGCCGAAATGGCCGTGGCCTTGCAGACCATGATCGATGATCTCGACGACACCCACCGTGGCTGATTCCGTGCCGGCGCCGCCGGCTGCCGCTGCGATGCCGGATTCGGCCGCACGCGTGCTGCGCCAGTTTCGCCAGGTCTTCAATGCCGTGAAGTCCCACTTCCGCCAGGTCGAGAAGGTCGCCGGCATCGGCGGTGCGCAGTTGTGGGCGCTAAGTGTCGTCGCGCTGCAGCCCGGCATCGGCGTCAACGCGCTGGCGCGTGCCATGGACATCCAGCAGACGACCGCCAGCAACCTGGTGCGGGCCCTGGTGGCGACGGGCTTGCTCACGGCCGAACGCAAGGGCGAGGACCGCCGCGCCGTGCAGCTGCGCCTGCTGCCTGCCGGCGACGAGGTGCTGCGGCGTGCACCGGGGCCGTTCAGCGGCGTGCTGCCGGCGGCCATCGCGCAACTCGACGCCGAGGCTCTGGCCCGGCTCGAAGCCGACCTTGCACTACTGATCGCTCTGCTGCGCCCTGAATCGGGCGCCGCCGGCATGCCGTTGGCGCAGCTCTGAGAAGACCCTCGGTGCGCCTGACGCCCAAGCCGAGCGCAGGCAGGTCAAGGTGCCAAACCGTGGCGCAGTCGTTCGACGCTGTCGCGGATCAGGTGCCCGGCGATCGAAAAGCGCGGTGGGATGCCGGGCAGTGCGTCGATGTCGAACCAGCCGGCGGCTTCGATCTCGTCTTCCTGCGGCACGATCTCGCCACCGGCCCATTGCGCGGTGTAGGCCACCATCAGGCTGTGCGGGAACGGCCAGCTCTGGCTGCCGTAGTAGCGCAGGCCGCACACCGTCACGCCCACCTCCTCGGCCACCTCGCGGTGCACGCACTCTTCCAGCGACTCGCCCGGCTCGACGAAGCCGGCCAGCGCACTGAACATGCCCGGCGCGTAGTGCGGCGACCGCGCCAGCAGCAGCTCGCGGCCGCGGTGGATCAGCACCATCATCGCCGGGCTCAGCCGCGGGTAGGCGCTGTGGCCGCAGGCCGGGCACTTGCGCGAGCGTTCGTGAGCCTGCAATGCGGTGGGCGTGCCGCACACGCCGCAGAAGCGGTGCGCACGGTCCCATTCCAGCACCTGGGCCGCGCGGCTGGCTACGCCCATCAGCGCGGCGGGAAACTGCATCATCGCCGCGCGCAGCGCGGTGC
>CAVWXO010000020.1:0-41196 GCA_963758955.1 uncultured Pseudomonadota bacterium | reverse complement strand
AGTAGGCATGCGCCATCGCGTACAGGTTCGCGGCTTCGGCTTCCTCGCAGGCGGCACGAAGCTCCTCCACCGAGAACTGCGTGCCCTCCAGCGGGTCGCTCGGGCTGGCGATGCCGCCGCCGGCCATGATCTTGATCTGGTTGGCCCCGTTGCGCACCTGCTCGCGCACCGCGCGCCGCACCTCGCCGACGCCGTCGGCGATGGCGCCGATCAGGCCGAGCCCGGCGCAGGTGCAGAAGAATTCGCGCTGGCGCACGCCCTTCGGCCTCATGTCGGCATGGCCGCCGGTCTGCGACACCGGAAAGCCGGCGATGAACAGCCGCGGCCCCTCGAACAGCCCGCGCGCCACCGCCTCCTGCAAGCCAAAGTCGGCACCGGCCGCATCGCGTACGGTGGTGAAGCCGCGGTGCAGCATGTCTCGCAGAATGCGGCTGCTCTCGGCGCTGACCAGCGACGGCGGCTGCAGCGCCAGGCCCGACAGGTCGTGCGACGACGCCACCACGTGCACGTGCGCGTCGATCAGCCCGGGCAGCACCACACGGCCGCCGGCGTCGATGACTTGCGCGACCTCGTCGACCGGAAGCGCCGACTCGCTGACGGCAGCGATGCGCTCGCCTTCGATGACGATCTGGCAGCCCGGGCGCAGCCGGCCGGCGGCGCTGTCGAAGACCGTGGCGTTGCGGACCAGTTGCCTTGCGGCCATGCTCAGCCCTGGCAAATGCGCTGACGCGCCATGTCGTACTCGCGCTTCAGCCGCGCCACCATCTCGGCCACCGGCACCACGGCCTTGACCGCGCCGATGCCCTGGCCGCAGCCCCAGATGTCTTTCCAGGCCTTCTTCGGCCCGCCGGCGCTGCCGAACTGCATGGTGCTGATGTCGCCTTCGGGCAGGTGCTCGGGGTCGAGTCCGGCGTTGCGGATCGACGGCTTCAGGTAGTTGCCGTGCACGCCGGTGAACAGGTTGGAGTAAACGATATCGTCGCTGGTGCTGTCGACGATCATCTGCTTGTAGCCCTCGACCGCGCGCGCTTCTTCCGTGGCGACGAAGGCCGAGCCGATGTAGGCGAAGTCGGCGCCGCAGGCCTGCGCGGCCAGCACGCCGGCGCCGGTGCCGATGGCGCCGGACAGAGCGATGGGGCCGTCGAACCATTCGCGGATTTCGGCCACCAGGGCAAAGGGGCTCTTCACGCCGGCATGTCCACCCGCCCCAGCCGCCACCGGGATCAACCCGTCGGCGCCCTTCTCGATGGCTTTGTGCGCATGGGTGTTGTTGATGATGTCGTGCAGCACCACGCCGCCCCAGGCATGCGCCGCCTGGTTAATCTCGGGCCGCGCGCCCAGCGAGCTGATGATGATCGGCACCTTGTACTTGGCGCACATCTGCATGTCGTGGTCGAGCCGGTCATTGCTCTTGTGCACAATCTGGTTGATGGCGAAGGGCGCGGCCGGCTTGTCGGGGTTGGCGCGGTTGTAGGCGGCCAGCGTCTCGGTGATCTCGGCCAGCCACTCGTCCAGCTGCGAAGCCGGGCGCGCGTTCAGCGCAGGCATCGAGCCGACCACGCCGGCCTTGCACTGCTCGATGACGAGCTTGGGATGGCTGATGATGAACAGCGGCGCGCCGATGATCGGCAGCGGCAGGTTGGCAAGGGCGGGGGGCAGTGGCAAGACGGACTCCGTGGTGTGTGGAACAAGAGCGGGCCGCCGCAGTGTGCGTGGCACACCCCGGCGGCGCCTGTCACAGGAGCGACAGCAGCGCGCCTACAGCGACTCCACCGGCATGGAGGTCAGGCCCGCCGCGCCTTCGACGATGCTCAGGCGGATGCCCGGCACCTTGCTGAGGATGTGGTCGCCGTAGAAGCGCGCGGTGGCGATCTTGGCGCGCATGAATTCCGGGTCGGTGCCCGCGGCCAGGTGCTTCTCTGCGGCGAGCAGCGCACGCGCCATCTGCCAGCCCGAGACCAGGTTGCCCGCCAGCATCAGGTAGGGCACGCTGCCGGCGAAGACCTCGTTCGGCTGGGCCTTGGTCTTGCCGGCGACGAAGTCGACCACGTCCAGGAAACCCTGGCGCGCGGCCCGCAGGCTGCGCAGCACCGCCAGGGCGTCGGCACTGCCGCTGCGCTGCAGCTCGCCCTCGGTGGCTTCGATCTGCCCGGCGATGGCGCGCGCCACCGCGCCGCCGTCGCGCGCCGTCTTGCGGCCGACCAGGTCGTTGGCCTGGATCGCGGTGGTGCCTTCGTAGATGGGCAGGATGCGCGCGTCGCGGTAATCCTGCGCCGCACCCGTCTCCTCGATGAAGCCCATGCCGCCGTGCACCTGCACGCCCAGGCTGGTGACCTCGAGGCTCATCTCGGTGCTGTAGCCCTTGACCAGCGGCACCATGAATTCATAGAAGGACTGGTTCTGCTTGCGCGTCTCGACATCGGGGTGCGCATGTGCGGCGTCATAGGCCGCGGCCGCCACGGTGGCCATGGCGCGGCAGCCTTCGGTGTAGGCGCGCATGGTCATCAGCATGCGCTTGACGTCCGGGTGGTGGATGATCGGCGCGGCCCCCGGCGCGGAGCCGTCGACCGGGCGGCTCTGTACCCGGTCGCGGGCAAAGGCCACCGCCTTCTGGTACGCGCGCTCGGCCACGGCCACGCCCTGCATGCCCACCGCATAGCGCGCGGCGTTCATCATCACGAACATGTAGGCCAGGCCCTGGTTCTCCTGGCCCACCAGCGTGCCGATGGCGCCGACCTGGTCGCCGAACTGCAGCACGGCCGTCGGGCTGGCCTTGATGCCCAGCTTGTGCTCGATGCTGACGCAGTACACGTCGTTGCGCGCGCCGAGCGAGCCGTCGGCATTGACCAGGAACTTCGGCACGACGAACAGGCTGATGCCTTTCACACCTTCGGGCGCGCCGCTCCGCGCGCCAGCACCAGGTGCACGATGTTCTCGGCCATGTCGTGCTCGCCGTAGGTGATGAAGATCTTGGTGCCGTAAATCTTGTACGTACCATCGGGCTGCGGTTCGGCGC
This sequence comes from uncultured Pseudomonadota bacterium, assembly GCA_963758955.1. Classification (GTDB taxonomy): domain Bacteria; phylum Pseudomonadota; class Gammaproteobacteria; order Burkholderiales; family Burkholderiaceae_C; genus Rubrivivax. Next base: position 38,180 of record CAVWXO010000020.1, on the reverse strand, counting down.
GGGTGCGCACCGCCGCCAGGTCGCTTCCGGCCTGCGGTTCGGTCAGATTCATCGTGCCGGTCCACTTGCCCGACACCATGTTCGGAATGAAGGTCTGCTGCTGCTCCGGCGAGCCGGCGGTCAGCAGCGCCTCGATCGCGCCGTCGGTCAGCAGCGGGCACAGCGCGAAGCTCATGTTGGCACTGTTCAGCATCTCGATACAGGCCGCGCCGATGGTCTTGGGCAGGCCCTGGCCGCCGAAGTCCACAGGGTGCTGCAGACCCTGCCAGCCGCCAGCGCCGAATTCGGCGAAGGCCTGCTTGAAGCCGGGGGTGGTCGTGACCACGCCGTCCTTCCAGCTCGACGGGTTCTTGTCACCCTCCCAGTTCAACGGCGACAGAACACCCTCGGTGAACTTGGCGGCCTCCTCCAGCACCGCCGCGGCCGTGTCGTAGCCGGCTTCCTCGAAGCCGGGCAGTGATGCCACGGCATCGATATCGGCCAGTTCCTTGAGGGTGAAGAGCATGTCCTTGACGGGGGCGCGGTAGCTCATGGGGGGTCTCCAGGGACAAAGCGGGCTCCGCGAAGGGAGCCCTTTTGGGTTGCGGTGACGCGGGACTACAGGCTCTTGACCAGCTCGGGCACGGCGGTGAACAGGTCGGCTTCCAGGCCGTAGTCGGCCACCGAGAAGATCGGCGCCTCGGCATCCTTGTTGATAGCCACGATGACCTTGCTGTCCTTCATGCCGGCCAGGTGCTGGATCGCGCCGCTGATGCCGCAGGCGATGTATAGCTGCGGCGCGACGATCTTGCCGGTCTGCCCCACCTGCCAGTCGTTGGGCGCGTAGCCGGCGTCCACCGCGGCGCGGCTGGCGCCGAGGGCGGCACCGAGCTTGTCGGCCAGTGGCGTGAGCACCTCGTTGAACTTATCGCTGCTGCCCATGGCCCGGCCGCCGCTGACGATGATCTTGGCGGCGGTGAGCTCGGGACGGTCGTTCTTGGCGATCTCGCTGCCCATGAAGGTGGACAGGCCGCTGTCGGCCACGCCGGACAGCGTCTCCACGGCAGCGCTGCCGCCAGTGGCCGCCGCGGCATCGAAGCCGGTGGTGCGCACCGTCAGCACCTTGACGGCATCGCTGCTCTGCACCGTGGCGATGGCATTGCCGGCGTAGATCGGGCGCTCGAAGGTGTCGGCGCTGTCGACCTTGATGACGTCGGAGATCTGGCCCACGTCGAGCTTGGCGGCGACGCGCGGCGCGACGTTCTTGCCCGAGGCCGTGGCCGGGAACACGATGTGGCTGTAGGCCGGCGCCAGCGCGAGCACCTGGGCGGCCACGTTTTCGGCCAGGCCGTGGGCGAAGTGCTCGCCTTCGGCATGCAGCACCTTGGCCACGCCGGCGATCTGGCTGGCGGCCTGGGCGGCAGCGCCGGCGTTGTGGCCGGCCACCAGCACGTGCACCTCGCCGCCGCAGGCCAGTGCGGCGGTGACGGTGTTCAGCGTGGCACCGCGGATCGACTGGTTGTCGTGTTCGGCAATGACGAGTGAGGACATATCAGATCACCTTCGAAACGTTCTTGAGCTTGTCCACCAGGGTCGCCACATCGGGCACCTTGATGCCGGCGCCGCGCTTGGGCGGCTCGCTGACCTTCAGCGTCTTGATCTTCGAGCTCACGTCCACGCCCAGGTCGGCGGGCTTGAAGACCTCGAGTTGCTTCTTCTTGGCCTTCATGATGTTGGGCAGCGTCACGTAGCGCGGCTCGTTCAGCCGCAGGTCGGTGGTGACCACGGCCGGCATCTTCAGCTTCAGCGTCTCGGCACCGCCATCCACTTCACGGGTGATGCTGGCAAAGCCGTCGGCGACCTCGACCTTGCTGGCAAAGGTGCCCTGCGCCAGGTTGCCCAGCGCGGCGAGCATCTGGCCGGTCTGGTTGCAGTCGTCGTCGATGGCCTGCTTGCCCAGGATGATCAGGCCCGGCTGCTCCTTGTCGACCAGCGCCTTCAGCAGCTTGGCCACCGCCAAGGGTTGCAGTTCTTCAGAGCTCTCGACCAGGATGGCGCGGTCGGCGCCGATGGCCATGGCGGTGCGCAGCGTTTCCTGGCACTGGGTGACGCCGCAGGACACGGCGATGACCTCGGTAGCCACGCCCTTTTCCCTCAGGCGGACGGCCTCCTCCACGGCAATCTCGTCGAAGGGGTTCATGCTCATCTTGACGTTGGCAATGTCCACGCCCGTACCGTCGCTCTTGACGCGCACCTTGACGTTGTAGTCGACGACCCGCTTCACGGGTACCAGAACCTTCATGTTGCTTGCTCCTGTGCCAAAGATCTCGAACTGCGAATTCTAGGCGGGTTGCCCCTGTGCACACTCAGGCCGTCGCTTGGGCCGCCGCCACTCCGCGGGCCACGTTCACCTTGGCCAGCAGGATCAGACCGACGACGAAGAAAAGCCCGGTCGACAGGATGGCGATGCGGTGATTGCCCGCCGTGAGCAGTGTCACCAGCCCGTAGGTCATCGGCCCGAGAATCGCCGCCAGCCGCACGGCAAAGGTCCACAGGCCGAAGAACTCGGCCAGGCGATGCTCGGGCGCGAAGGCTCCGGCCATCGCCCGGCCGGCCGACTGGCTGGAGCCCATGCACAGCCCTGCCACCACCGCAGCGACCCAGAACAGACCCGGCCCGGTCGCCGCCACGGCCAGCACGGTCATGACGATCCATCCGACCAGCGTGACGGCCAGGGCGATGCGGTGACCGATGCGGTCCTGCCAATAGCCGAACGCGAAGGCACCCACGGCAGAGGCGATGTTGACCAGGAAAATCAGCATCATGGTCTGCGTCTGTTTGAAGCCCAGCACCTGCTCGGCATACACAGCGGCCAGGGCAATGACCACGGCAATGCCCGACTGATAGGCCACCGCGCAGACCAGAAGCCAGACAAAGTCGCGATAGTCCTGCGCCTGGCGCCAGGTCTGCGCAAGGCGCCGCAATGAGGCACGCAGCCCGCTTTCGCGCAGGGCGGTGGGCTGCGGCACGGCCCGTTCCTTCAGCAAGGCGAAGGTGAAGAGCGAGGCCAGCGCATAGATGCCGGCGGTGATGAGCATCGTCACCGGCACGAACTGCGTAGCTGGAATGCCCTTCGCCTGGGCCCACAGCACATAACCCAGCGACAGTCCCAGCGTGAGCATGCCGCCGAAGTAGCCGAAGCTCCAGCCCCAGCCGGACACCTTGCCGAGTGCCTCGCGGCGCGCCAGTTCCGGCAGAAACGCCGAGTTCAGCGATTCACCGTAGCTGTAGAAGATGTTCGACAGCACGATGGCGAACATGGCCAGCCACAGGTCGCCCGGCCCGGCCAAGGCCAGCAGCGCGGTGGCCAGCACGCAGCCGGCGGTGCTGAACGCCAGCATGCGCTTCTTGCTGGCGCGCAGGTCCGCCAGTGCACCGAGCGAGGGCATGGTCAGCATGACCACGGCGCTGGACAGGGCCAGCGCACTGGTCCAGGCCAGCGTGGCCCAGGAAGCATTGGCCGCGACGACGCCGATGAAGTAGGCGTTGAACACCGCCGTCATCACCACGGTCGTATAGCCCGAGTTGGCGAAGTCGTACATCGCCCAGCCGAACACCTCGCGCTTGCGGACGCCGTCGTTCAGTGAAGACGTGTCGAACAGGGACATTGGGCATCCTCGGTGGGTGGTGCCCAGGACGGGAATCGAACCCGTACGGCCCCTCGCGGGTCCGGCGGATTTTAAGTCCGCTGCGTCTACCAATTTCGCCACCCGGGCGGGCCGGCGGATTATGCGGGGCGGCAGTCGGTACACTGAGTGGCCTCACTGCCACTGCATGCACCGCAGCCTCGTTCCCCAACCATTGCGCCGATCGCTGGCCGGCCTGCTGGTCTGTGCGTTGTTGTTGACGCAGGCCCTCGGCCTGCTGCACCGGTTGCATCATGCGGGCGGTCCGTCGAGCTCGCTTGCAGAACATTCCCATGGCGTGCTAGAGGCGCTGTTCGCCCAGCATAACGACGAGGGCGACTGCCAGATCTACGACCAGTTGGCCCATGCCGATGGCGTGGGCTTCGGCTTCGTCGAGCCCGGCGCTTTGCCACCGGTGCCGCTGCCCGCGATGGCGCTGCCCCTACCAATGCTGGCTGCCCAGGCCGCGGGGTATCTGGCACGCGGTCCACCCGGTAAGGCCTGACTCGGTCCGTCGGCCGTCCATGCGACGGCCCCCTTTTCCATCGCAACGACACCCGCGGCCAACACGGCAGCGGGCGCGCGTTCGCCGTCACCGGATCCTGCCATGTCCTTCAATTGCTCTCGGCCGCATCGCATGCGCGCCACCGCGACTGCCATCGCGCTCAGCCCCGGGCTGCTGCTGGCGCAAGTTACGACCACGTCACCGAACACATCCAGCGTCATCGTCACCGGCAACCCGCTGCGCTCGACCGCCATCTCGGCACCCACCAGCGTGCTCAGCGGCAACGCCCTGGTGTTACGCCGCGGCAGCACCTTGGGCGAAACACTGGACGGCCTGCCTGGCCTTTCCTCTAGCTATTTCGGCCCCAATGCCAACCGACCAATGATTCGCGGCCAGGATGGCGACCGCATCCGAATTCTCAGCAACTCCGGCGTGCCGCTGGATGCGGCAGCGCTCAGTTACGACCATGCGGTGCCTATCGACCCGCTGGTCATCGAGCGCATCGAGGTGCTGCGTGGGCCGGCGGCGCTGCTCTATGGCGGCGGGGCGATCGGCGGTGTGGTGAATGCGATCGACAACCGCATCCCCAAGGCCGCCATCGACGACACCCTGGGTGCAGCCGAGTTGCGCTACGGCGGGCCGGCCACCGAGCGCGGCGCCGGCGCCATCGTCGAGACCGGCGGCAACGGGCTGGCCTTTCATGCCGACGGCTTCTGGCGCAAGACGGATGACATGAAGGTGCCGTGGTACCAGCGCCCCACCGAGGGCGTGGGGCTGGTGCTGTCCAACACCATCATCAACTCGGCCAGCGACAGCTACGGCGGTGCTGTGGGCGGGTCCATGGTCTGGGACCAGGGCTACTTCGGCGCGTCGCTCGACACTTTCCGCAGCGACTATGGGACGGTGGCCGAGGAGGACGTGACCATCGACATGTATTTGAACAAGCTGACCTTCGCTGGTGAGGTGCGAAACCTGGGCGGCTTCGTCAGTGCCGTCAGCGGCCAATGGCTGGTATCGAACTACCAGCACCAGGAGATCGAGGGCGGCACGGTAGCCACGACCTTCAAGAACAAGGGCTCCGACCTGCGCCTGCAGGGAGAACACGCTCCCGTCAAGATCGGTGGTGGAAGCCTTGCAGGCGTCTTTGGCCTGCAGACCGAGAACGCCGACTTCTCGGCCCTGGGCGATGAAGCGTTCGTACCCAGCACAAGCACACGGCAGTTTGCGGTGTTCGCGCTCGAGGAATGGTCTTTGGGCGAGACCAAGCTCAGCTTCGGTGCTCGAGTAGGACATGCGAAAGTGGACTCCGAAGGCGACGGCCCCGGCCAGACCCAGTTCGGCCCGGCCCAATCGCGTTCGTACACGCCCTTCAGTGCGGCCGTAGGCGCGATCCACAACCTGTCGCCGTCATGGCAATTGAGTGGCAACCTGGCCTATACCGAGCGCGCGCCCAGCTTCTACGAGCTCTATGCAAACGGCCTGCACATCGCAACCGGCTCCTATGAGGTCGGCGACCCGAACCAGTCCATCGAGAAGGGGGTCAATCTCGACGTGGCGGCGCAATGGAAGGACGGCCACAACCTGTTCAAGGCCGGCGCCTTCTACAGCGACTTCTCGAACTACATCGCTCTGCTGGCGACCGGGCAGCTGGTGGACACTGACGAGGGCCCGGTACCGGAATTCGACTTCACCGGCGTGCCGGCCAAGCTGTACGGCGTCGAGCTAGAAGGGACCTGGCGCGTGCTCGACAGCAGCAACACTCTCGACCTTGTCGCCAAGCTCGACGTGATGCGCGCCAACAACGAGGCCATCGACCAACCGCTGCCTCGTATCCCGCCGCTGCGCCTGACAGCGGGCGCGAACTGGAGTCTGGGGCCCTGGTCGGCGCTCGCGGAAGTGACCTACGCCGCAGAGCAGGACCGCGTGCCCACCTACGACGTGCCGACCCCGGCCTATACCATCGTCAACCTGGCAGCGAGCTACAGGCTCAAGTTCACGGGGGCGGATGGCCTCGTGTTCCTGCGCCTCAACAACGTGACCAACGAGCTGGCCTACAACGCCACGACCATCGGCACCGTGCGGCCATTGGCGCCCTTGCCGGGTCGGGGTCTGATGGCCGGGCTCAGGCTGAATTTCTAAGGTGTCAGCGCAATGGCGACATGGTCGGCAGCGGCGTCGTCGCCAGCTGACCATCCAGGCTGGCCACCAGGCGACGAAACTCGGCGTTGTTGCGAAGCAGAGATCGGCCGGCGGCAATCAGCTGGTCGACCTGCTCGCCGCTGAGTGCCAGGCTGGTGGGGATTTCGTTCAGGAAGCGGCGCAACGGCAGGTCAGGCACGTCCTCGAAGCTCAGGCGGATGAAGTACGACTGCACCGGCCGCTGCGGCGTGGACAGCTCCTTCGCCCAGCGCGCCATGCTGAGTTGCATGTCCTGCAACGTGTCGGCGTTGTAGCGGTAAAGCTGTATGCTGGTGACGGCATTCAGCGTCTGCTCGATCGTCGGTTGTAGCTGGCTGGCATCGATGCCCTGGCGCGTATCGGCCGCTGCGTTCACGGCGATCACTGCGATGCGACGCGGCGCAGGCATTTGCAGCTTCTGCAAGTAGTCCTTGGCACCGCCGACCACCTCCACCGTCTCCAGCATGGCGCGCAGGCCCAGGTTGTCGGTGATGCCACCGTCGACGAAATGGGCGTAACGGTGTGCCGTCTTGTTGCCGTAAGACAGGTCATCGTCGACGACCATTTGCAGATCGGCATTGCCGGGCAGGCGGCGCTGCGCCGCAGCCAGCCATTCCGGTGGCTGCTTGGAGCAGCCGGCAAAGTTCTCCACGACCACCGGGTCGAACAGCACTGGCACCGCGCTCGAGGCCGTCACCGCCCGGGCCACCGAGAAGTTGGACAGGTCAGAGCAAAGAAGGTTGAAGTATTCCTGCACGAAGCTGAAGCGCACGCCGCGGCCCAGATCGGAACTGTTGATCAGCACCAGTGGCCCGTCACGCTGCAGCAGATCCTCGAAGGTCGCCTCGCCAAACAGCACTTCGCGGTAGTAGTCCACGGCCATTTCGGTACGGCCGCGGCTGCTGAACCAGCGCGCCGGATCGAGCAACCCGCGCACCAGTGCACCTTCAATGTCGCGACGCAGGAAGCGCTCCTCGAAGTCGACGAACACGCGGTCGCCGTAGAGCCCGTAGTACGCCGAGGTGAAACTGCCGCCCGAAACCGAACTGATCAGGCTGACGGCATCCAGCAGTCGCATGTCGCGACTGTCGAGGCGCACGCGGGTGTCGCGCAGTTCCTGCAGTACGCCGTAGGACAGAGCCGCGGCGCGGGTACCCCCACCCGAGAAGGCCAGCGCCAGCGCCAGTTCACCAGCCTGCCGGTCCTGCTTCCTTGCGAAGGCCGCCAGCGAGTAGCCGCGATCGACTTCGATCTTGGTGATGGGCTGGTTGCGCACCACGCCGTAGCTGGAGCAGCCGGCAAGAATCACCGAGGCCAGCAGTGTGCAGGCTGCGCGCCATCGCGAAGCACGGGATGGAACGCAGAAGGGTGGAGGCGCGGCCCGGAGTCGAACCGGGCTGAACGGATTTGCAATCCGGTGCATAACCGCTTTGCTACCGCGCCGTCTTCTCGAAAAAAAAGTTGCCGAGAAAAAAGGGAAGCCTGAGCTTCCCTTTCAAGACCTGGAGCGGGAGAAGAGTCTCGAACTCTCGACCTCAACCTTGGCAAGGTTGCGCTCTACCAACTGAGCTACTCCCGCAGTGTCCTCAAACGTATCGCGTCGAAGCTTTACACGTTTTTAGCGAAGCCCGCATTATAGATCGGCTGCGAACCAGTATGCAAACCCCACGAGACCGGCATGCGCAAGATCGCTCTTCAATGTGGCAACACGTCAGCGGCCACACCGGGCGTGCCTTCAGCAGGCTTCTGCACTTCCTTGGCGGGCTCTTCCTCAGGCAGGGCCTGAGGCATGCGTTCCAGCGCCACCTCGAGCACCTTGTCGATCCAACGGACAGGCACGATCTCGAGGTTGTTCTTGGCGTTCTCCGGGATGTCCTGCAAGTCCTTGACGTTCTCCTCGGGGATCAGCACGGTCCGCACGCCACCGCGGTGCGCGGCCAACAGCTTTTCCTTCAGGCCGCCGATGCCTGTGACCTCGCCACGCAGCGTGATCTCGCCAGTCATCGCCACGTCGGCCCGTACCGGAATGCCGGTCAATGCAGAAACGAAGGCCGTGGTCATGGCTGCGCCTGCGCTCGGGCCGTCCTTCGGTGTGGCGCCATCCGGTACGTGGATGTGAATGTCGCGCTTCTCGAACATGTCGTCCTTGATGCCCAGACGTGCGGCGCGGGCGCGCACCACTGAACGGGCCGCCTCGACCGACTCCTTCATCACATCGCCCAGCGAGCCCGTGCGGATGATGTTGCCCTTGCCGGGCATCACTGCCGCCTCGATGGTGAGCAGGTCGCCGCCCACCTCAGTCCAGGCCAGTCCGACCACCTGACCGACCTGGTTCTTCATCTCGGCACGGCCGAAGTCGAACTTGCGCACGCCCAGGAACTCGTTCAGGTTGTCCTCGGTGACGACCACCTTGCCCTGGTACTGCTTGAGCTGGATGCCCTTGACCACCTTGCGGCAGATCTTGGAGATCTCGCGCTCCAGCGAGCGAACCCCCGCCTCGCGGGTGAAATAGCGCACGATGCCGCGCAGGCCGCCGTCGGTGACCTCGAGCTCGGCATCCTTGACGCCGTTATTCTTCTGCTGCTTGGGCAGCAGGTAGCGGCGGGCGATGTTGAGCTTCTCGTCCTCGGTGTAGCCGGCCAGGCGAATGACTTCCATCCGGTCCAGCAGCGCCGGCGGGATGTTCATGCTGTTGCTGGTGGCGACGAACATCACGTCGGACAGGTCGAAATCGACCTCGACGTAGTGGTCGCTGAAGCGATGGTTCTGCTCGGGGTCGAGCACCTCGAGCAGCGCGCTCGACGGGTCGCCACGGAAGTCCATGCCCAGCTTGTCGATCTCGTCCAGCAGGAACAGCGGGTTGCGCGTGCCCACCTTGGTCAGGCTCTGCAGCACCTTGCCCGGCATCGAGCCGATGTAGGTGCGGCGATGGCCGCGGATCTCAGCTTCGTCGCGCACGCCGCCGAGGGCCATGCGCACGAACTTGCGTCCCGTGGCACGGGCCACGCTCTGGCCGAGCGAGGTTTTACCTACGCCCGGCGGGCCCACCAAGCACAGGATCGGCGCCTTGACCTTGTCGACGCGCTGCTGTACCGCGAGGTACTCGAGGATGCGGTCCTTGACCTTCTCCAACCCGTAGTGATCCTCGTTCAGCACCTCCTCGGCATGGCCGAGGTCGTGCTTGATCTTGGTCTTCTTCGCCCACGGCAGGTTGACCAGCGTGTCGATGAAGTTGCGCACCACCGTGGCCTCGGCCGACATCGGCGACATCAGCTTGAGCTTCTTCAACTCGCCCTCGGCCTTCTTGCGCGCCTCCTTGCTCATGCGCGCAGCGGCAATCTTCTTCTCGAGCTCTTCGAGGTCGGCACCCTCCTCGCCATCGCCCAGTTCCTTCTGGATGGCCTTGACCTGCTCGTTCAGGTAGTACTCGCGCTGGCTCTTCTCCATCTGGCGCTTGACGCGCCCACGGATGCGCTTTTCCACCTGCAGGATGTCGACTTCATGCTCCAGCAACTCGAGCAGCCGCTCCAGGCGCTTGGACACCAGGAACAGGTCGAGCACCGATTGCTTGGCCTCCAGCTTCAGCGGCAGGTGCGCGGCGATGGTGTCGCCCAGGCGGCCGGGGTCGTCGATGCCGGCGATGGAGGTGAGGATCTCCGGCGGGATCTTCTTGTTCAGCTTGACGTACTGGTCGAACTGCTGCGTCACCGCGCGACGCAGCGCCTCGATCTCGGGCGAGGCTTCGGTAGACAGCGGGATCGGCTCGACTTCGGCGAAGAAGTGCTCACCGTTGTCCGAGATCAGCTTGGTGTTGGCGCGCTGGATGCCTTCGACCAGCACCTTCACCGTGCCGTCGGGCAGCTTGAGCATCTGCAGGATGCTGGATACGCAGCCCACATCGAACATGTCGTCGGACTTGGGCTCGTCCTTGCCGGCAGCCTTCTGCGCCACCAGCATGATCTGGCGGCCGGCTTCCATGGCCGCCTCGAGCGCCTTGATCGACTTCGGTCGGCCCACGAACAGTGGGATGACCATGTGCGGGAACACCACCACATCGCGCAACGGCAGCAGCGGCAGCGTGATCGGGTCGCTCGGGAGTATCGGATGTCCGGACATTGGAACCTCTCTTTCTCAGGCTGACTTGGGGCCCAAGGAGAAAAATGCAAGATGCGCCCCACGGCGGGGGACCGGGACACGGGTGAAAGGTTCGTTCAGGCGCTGGCCTTGGTCTTGGCCGGCTCGCGATAGACCAGCAGGGGTTTGCTACCCTCTTCGACGATGTGCTCGTCGACCACGACCTTTGCCACCCCTTCCAGATTGGGCAGGTCGAACATGGTGTCGATCAGCGCGAACTCCAGGATCGAGCGCAGGCCGCGGGCGCCTGTCTTGCGCGCCAGCGCCTTGCGGGCAATGGCCGACAGTGCCGACGGGCGGATCTCCAGTTCGACGCCGTCCATCATGAACAGTTTCTGGTACTGTTTGATCAGCGCGTTGCGCGGCTCGGTGAGGATCTGCACCATCGCCTCTTCAGTCAGCTCACCGAGCGTGGCGACCACCGGCAGTCGGCCCACCAGTTCGGGGATCAGGCCGAACTTGATCAGGTCCTCGGGCTCCACCTCGCGGAACAGGTCGGAGACCTTCTTCTCGCTCTTGCTGTGCACGGTGGCGGCAAAGCCGATGCCCGACTTCTCGGTGCGGTTCTGGATGACCTTTTCCAGCCCGTCGAAGGCGCCGCCGCAGATGAACAGGATGTTGGTCGTGTCGATCTGCAGGAAGTCCTGGTTCGGGTGCTTGCGCCCACCCTGCGGCGGCACGCTGGCCATCGTGCCTTCGATCAGCTTCAGCAACGCCTGCTGAACGCCCTCGCCCGACACGTCGCGGGTAATCGACGGGTTGTCGCTCTTGCGGCTGATCTTGTCGATCTCGTCGATGTAGACGATGCCGCGCTGCGCCCGGTCGACGTCGTAGTTGCAGTTCTGCAGCAGTTTCTGGATGATGTTCTCGACATCCTCGCCCACGTAGCCGGCTTCGGTCAGCGTGGTGGCGTCGGCAATGACGAAGGGCACGTTCAGCAGCTTGGCCAGGGTCTGGGCAAGCAAGGTCTTGCCCGAGCCCGTGGGCCCGATCAGCAGGATGTTGCTCTTGGTGAGCTCGACCTCGTCCTTCGAGCCGCCCGCGTGCTTGAGGCGCTTGTAGTGGTTGTAGACCGCCACCGACAAGGTTCGCTTGGCCACTTCCTGGCCAATGACGTAACCGTCCAGGCTGTTCTTGATCTCGCTGGGGATCGGCAGGTCCGACTTGGCAGACTTCGCCAGCGCACCTTCGGCCGGCACCTCGTCACGGATGATGTCGTTGCACAGCTCGATGCACTCGTCGCAGATGAAGACCGACGGCCCGGCAATGAGCTTCTTCACCTCGTGCTGGCTCTTGCCGCAGAAGGAGCAGTACAGGACTTTCTCGCCGGAGGCGCCCTTCTTTTCAGCCATGGGTGTGCTTACGCTGGAAGTGCCGCTGAGTCAATGGGGCCATCATAGTGCAATCGCGGGCGGCGCACGTCCCCCGAAATGATGTCCATTCCGCGGGTTGCTGCGCGCTTGGCGGCTGGCTTCAGCCGCGGCGCTCGATGACCTTGTCGACCAGCCCGTAGGCCTGGGCTTCGGTGGGCGACATCCAGAGGTCGCGCTCCATGTCGGCGGCGATGCGTTCGATCGGCTGCCCGGTGCGATCGGCATAGATGCGGTTGAGCTGCTCGCGCGTCTTGAGGATTTCGCGGGCCTGGATCTCGATGTCGCTGGCCTGGCCCTGGGCGCCACCGGAAGGCTGGTGCATCATGATGCGCGAATTGGGCAGCGCATTGCGCTTGCCCTTGGCGCCGGCCATCAACAGGAACGAGCCCATGCTCGCCGCCATGCCCATGCACAGCGTGGACACGTCGGGCTTGATGAACTGCATGGTATCGAAGATCGACAGGCCTGCACTGACGCTGCCGCCCGGGGAATTGATGTACAGCGAGATGTCCTTGTCGGGGTTCTCGCTTTCCAGGAACAGCAACTGGGCCACCACCAGGTTGGCGGTCTGGTCGTTCACCGGGCCGACCAGGAAGATCACCCGCTCGCGCAGCAGGCGGCTGTAGATGTCGTAGGCCCGTTCGCCGCGGCCGGATTGTTCAATGACGATGGGCACCATGCCCAGGCCGACGGTGTCAAGAGCGCTCATGCATGTCCTCGGGAGAAAGTTCAGTGTCTGCGGGCCATTATGAAGCTCGGGCGGCACCGCTGCACCGGGCCCGACGGCCGCTGCCGCTCACGCGTTCATCAGTTCGTCGAAGGCCATCGCCTTGGGCGTGACCTTGGCGCGCGAAAGCACGAATTCGGTGACGTTCTTCTCGATGACCAGGGCCTCGACCTCGGCCATGCGGCTGCGATCGCTGAGGTACCAGCGCATCACCTCGGCCGGCTTCTCGTAGCTCTGGCTCATTTCCTCGATGTGCGCCTGCAGTTGTTCTGGCTTGGCCTGCAGGTTGTTGGCGCGAACCAGCTCGGCCACCACCAGGCCCAGGCGCACGCGGCGCTCGGCCTGACCCTGAAACAGGTCCTGCGGCAGCGGCGCGGTGTCGGCGTCCTTGATGCCGCGCTTCTTCAGGTCTTCGCGCGCCGACGCGACCAGTCGCTCGAGCTCGCTACCCACCAGCGCCTTCGGCAACTCCAGCTGCGATGCGGCAACCAACGCATCCATCACGGCCGCCTTGTTGCGGGCCAGCACACGCATGCGCACTTCGCGCTCCAGATTCTTCTTGACGCTGTCGCGCAGACCCTGCACGGTGGCCTCCTCGATGCCCAGCGCCTTAGCAAAGGCCTCGTCCACCTCGGGCAGCTTCTGCGCCTCGATCTTGGTGACGCTGACGCGGAAGTCGGCTTCCTTGCCGGCCACGTCCTGGCCGTGGTAGTCGGCCGGAAACTGCAGCGGAAAGGTCTTCGACTCGCCCACCTTCATGCCGCGCACGGCCTTGTCGAACTGCTCCAGCATCTGGCCTTCGCCGATGATGAACTGGAAGCCCTCGGCCTTGCCGCCGGCAAAGCCTTCGCCGTCGATCTTGCCTTCGAAGTCGATCGTGACGCGGTCCGTCTCCACCGCGCCTTCGCCGGCCGGACGCTGCGCAAAGGTGCGGCGCTGCTTGCGCAGGATCTCCACCGTGCGGTCGATGGCCTCTTCGGTCACCTCGGCGCTGGCAGACTCGATCTCGGCGCCAGACAGGTCGCCGATCTGCACGTCGGGGTAGACCTCGAAGGTGGCGTCGAAGACGATCTGCCCTTCCGGCGCGGCGTCCTTCTGGGTGATGCGCGGCGTGCCGGCCACACGCAGCTTGGCTTCGCTGGCGGCAGCGCTGAAGGCGCGGCCGACATGATCGTTCATGACCTCGTACTGCACCGAATAGCCGTAGCGCTGCGCCACCACCGACATCGGCACCTTACCCGGGCGGAAGCCCGCAGCCTTCACGGTGCGCGACAGCTTCTTCAGGCGCGACTCGACCTCGTCGCTGATCTGGTTGGCAGCCAGCGTCAGCGTGATGCGACGTTCCAGCTTGTCAAGGGTTTCCACGTTCACGGCCATGATGGGCTCTTTCCACTGATGATGTCTGGTGCGCGGGGCCGGACTCGAACCGGCACGCCCGTGAAGGCGTCAGGACCTAAACCTGGTGCGTCTACCAATTTCGCCACCCGCGCGGCGCTGGAGTTGCACAACGGCGAGGGGCCTCCGACGGCCCCCTACAGCAACCCGGCAAAACGCGGATTCTAGCCGGCCGGGGCCGCCGCGATCGGCTTGACCCGGAACCAAGCTGCGTACATCGCTGGCAGGGCCAGCAACGTCAACGCAGTGGCGACGATCAGCCCGCCCATGATGGCCACCGCCATCGGCCCCCAGAACACGCTGCGCGACAGCGGGATCATCGCCAGCACTGCGGCGGCGGCCGTCAGGATGATCGGCCGGCAACGCCGCACCGCCGATTCGACCACCGCCTCCCAGGCCGGCACACCGCGCGCCCGGTCCTGCTCGATCTGGTCGATCAGGATCACCGAATTGCGCATGATCATGCCCATCAGCGCAATCACGCCAAGCAGCGCGACGAAGCCGAAGGGCCGGTCCAGCAGCAGCAGCGCCGCAGCCACGCCGGCAATGCCCATAGGTGCCGTCAGGAAGACCAGCATCGCGCGGCTGAAGCTTTGCAGCTGCAGCATCAGCAGCGTGAACATGATGAACAGCATCAACGGCGCGCCGACGGCAATCGAACCCTGGCCCTTGGCGCTTTCCTCCACCGCGCCGGCCACCTCGATGCGGTAGCCCGGCGGCAGCTTGGCACGGATCGGCTCGAACAACGGATTCAGCTGTGCCGTGACGGTGGCGCCCTGCAGCCCGGCCACGATGTCGCCCTGTACCGTGGCCGCGTAGTCACGCCCCTCGCGCCACAGCACGCCCGGCTCCCAGGTCACGCGCAGGCGTGCCACCTGGCCCAGTGGAATGCTGCGTCCGCTGGACGTGGGCACATAGCCCTTGGCCAGGTCGGTGATCACCTGGCGCTCGTCCAGTGGCTGGCGCAGCACGATGTCCACCAGGTTGTCGCCGTCGCGAAACTGGCCGATGGTGCTGCCGCTGTTGATGGTGCGCGAGGCCTGCGCGATGGCCTGGCTCGACACGCCCAGCGCTCGAGCCTTGTCCTGGTCGATCTCCAGGCGCAACACCTTCACGGACTCATTCCAGTTGTCGTTGATGCCGCGCAGGTTGGGGTTGGCGCGCATCAGCGCCTTGACTTCATCGGCCACCTTGCGCACCTGCGCCGGATCGGGTCCGACCACGCGGAATTGCACCGGGTAAGGCACCGGCGGCCCGTTGGGCAGCAGCTTGGCTCGCGCGCGCGCATCAGGAAACTCGGTCGCCAGCAGTTCGGGCAACGCCGCCAGCGTGCGGTCGCGCGTGGCCTTGTCGCGCGGCATCAGCACCAGCTGGCTGACGTTGCTCTGTGGGAAGATCTGATCGAGCACCAGCACGAAGCGCTCGGCCCCGCTGCCCACCCAGGTGGTCACGTGCTCGATGCCATCGAGCGTCATCAGCCGGGCTTCGACGCGCTTCGTGATCGATTCGTTGGTCGCGTAGGAGGTGCCTTCCGGGTACCACAGGTCGACCAGGATCTCCGGCCGGCTGGAGTCGGGAAAGAACTGGTTCTGCACCCGGCCCATGCCCAGCACGCCCAGTGCCAGCGTGGCCAGGGTCAGGCCGATGGTGATCCAGCGGTGGCGCACGCACCAGTCCACAAGCGCTCGAAAGCGGGTGTAGAAGGGTGTGTCGAACAGCTCATGCGGTTCGCCTTCGGCCAGGGCATGCGGCGGCTTCTTCAGCAACACCGTGCCGAGGTAGGGCACGAAGTAGACGGACACCAGCCAGGAGATCACCAGCGCCGCGGCCGTGACCGCAAAAATGGCGAAGGTGTATTCGCCCACCGTCGACCGGGCCAGCCCGATAGGCAGGAAGCCGGCGGCCGTGATCAGTGTGCCGGTGAGCATCGGCATTGCCGTGGCCTCGTAGGCGAAGGTCGCGGCGCGCACCTTGTCGTAACCCTCTTCCAGCTTGCGCACCATCATCTCCACCGCGATGATGGCGTCGTCGACCAGCAGGCCCAAGGCGATGATCAGCGAGCCCAGCGAGATCTTGTGCAGGCCCACGCCCCAGTAGTACATGACCACGAAGGTGATGGCCAGCACCAGCGGGATGGTGATGCCGACCACCAGCCCAGGGCGCCAGTCGAGAGTGAATCGCCATGAGTTCGGCTTGAAGTGCAGGCCGAGGCTGACAAAGCTGACGGCCAGCACGATCAGGACTGCCTCGATCAGCACACCGACGAACTCGTTCACCGAGCGGGCCACCACCTTCGACTGATTCTGGAACTGGCTCATCTCGATGCCGGCCGGCAGCTCGACGCGGATCGCGTCGCTGGCCTTCTGCAGGGCCTGGCCCAAGGCGATGATGTCGCCGCCCTTGGCCATCGAGATGCCCAAGGCGATGACCTCCTTGCCCTGATGCCGCACCTTGACCTGTGGCGGGTCGACGTAGGCGCGGCGGATGCTGGCGATGTCGCCGAGCCTGAAGCTGCTGCTGCCGGCGCGGATGGCAAACTGCTCCAGGTCCTCGACCTTCTTGAACTGCCCGGCCACGCGCACCTGCACGAAGTCGGTGCCGGCATTGACGACACCAGCCGACTCCACCGCGTTCTGCTGGCCGATCTGCGCCAGCACCTGATTGAAGTCCAGGCCGAGCTGCGCCAGCCGCTTCTGCGACACCTCGATGAACAGCTTCTCTTCCTGCGCGCCGAACAATGCAACCTTGCTGACGTCGGGCACCTTGAGCAGTTGCTGGCGCACGCGATCGGCCTGGTCCTTCAATTCCTGGTAACTGAAGCCGTCGGAGGACAGCGTGTAGATCGAGCCGTAGACGTCGCCGAACTCGTCGTTGAAGTACGGACCGATCACGCCGGCGGGCAACGTGGCGCGCATGTCGCCGACCTTCTTTCGCACGGTGTACCAGACCTGCGCCATCTCCTGGGGCGGCGACGAGTCCTTCACCTGGAACAGGATCAGCGCCTCGCCCGGCTTGGAGTAACTTCGGATCTTGTCGGCGTACGGCACCTCCTGCAGCGTGCGTTCGAACTTGTCGGTCACCTGCTCGGCCACCTGCTGTGCCGTGGCGCCAGGCCAGAACACGCGCAGCGCCATGGCCCTGAAGGTGAAGGGCGGGTCCTCGTCCTGCCCGAGCTGAAAGTAGGCGGCCGTGCCCAACGCCAGCAGCACCAACAGCAGGTAGCGGGTCAGCGCCGCATGCTCGATCGCCCAGCGCGAGATGTTGAAGCGCTGACGCGGTGCTGCGGAGCGCTCCGGCGCGGCCGGCAGTGCCGGCGCCGTGGCGGTACTCACTTGACGCGCACCGGAGTCACGGCCGGAGACGCCGTGGCCGACGCCACCGCCGGGTCGACGTAGAACTTGACCTTCTGCCCCGGCGTCAGCACGTGCACGCCGGCAGTCACCACCACCTGACCGGGGCTCAGGCCAGCGCCGATGACGGCGTCGTTACCGTCGGCACCGAGCACGTCCACCGCCTGTAGCCGAACGGTCATCGTCGCCGGGTCGACCAGCCAGACATTGCTGGCGCCCTTGTCTTCCTTCAGCGCCGACAGCGGCAGCTTCGTCACACCCACGGTACGCGGCAGATTCACCACCACCGTTGCGGTCTGACCGAGTCGCAATTCCTCGCCGGTGCCGATGTCGGCCTTGACTTGGAAGGTGCGCGTCAGTGGGTCGGCCGCGGCCGAGACCTCGCGGATCGTCGCCGGCAGCAAGGCCTGGGCGTCACCCCAGGGCCGCACCTTGAAGCGCCCGGGGGTCGCCGCCATCGCCTGGATCCCCGCCACCTGGTCCTCGGGCACGGCGAAGACCACGTCGCGCGGTCCGTCATGGGCCAGGCGCAGCACCGGGCTGCCGGCCGCAACGACCATGCCGGGTTCCGCATCCACCGCGGTGACCACGCCGGCCACGTCGGCCCGCAAGTTGGAATAGGCCGCCTGGTTGCTCTGCACCGCCGCCTGGGCACGGGCCTGGTCAAGCTGGGCCTGGGCCGACTTCATCGCCGCCTCGCGGCGTTCGAACTCGGCGGCACCGATGAAGCCCTGATCGTGCAGGTCCTTGTAGCGCTTGAAGTCGGCCACCGCCAGCGCATGACTGGACTGTGCCGCCGCCATCGCGGCGCGCGCTGCTTCCTGACCCAGGCGCAGATCCTGCGGGTCCAGCGTGGCCAGCAACTGACCCGCCTGCACCTTCTGACCAGGCTCGACCAGGCGCTGCACCAGCTTGCCGCCGACACGAAAGCTCAGCTTCGTCTCGGTTCGGGCACGTACCTCGGCGGCAAATTCGGGGCTCCCGCCGGCTTCATTGGCACTGACTGTCACCGTGCGCACCGCACGCAGCGGTTCGGGCGGAGCCTCCTGGCGTGCGCAGCCTGCCAACATGAGCGAGCTCAGGCCGAGCGCCATAAGCCGGGTTCTCAACATTTTCAGCTCCGTGAGTTCAGCGCAGCGGCTTCTGGGCGGGTTGGCAACACCACGGCACCGGCCTTTGACGACGTTGTAGTGACTGACTGGTCAGTAATATATCGTGGTTCCGAAACCCTTGTCAGCCGCGGGTGGCCGCACGCGAACGACGCAAGATCCCTGCCCAGCTCGGCCATGGACAATGCGCAGGTGGCCGAGCAGCACTACGAAAACTTCCCCGTCGCATCGCTGCTCAGCCCGGCCGAGTTGCGCCCGGCGGTGATGGCGCTGTACCGCTTTGCGCGCAGCGCCGACGACATCGCCGATGAGGGCGACGTCGATCCTGCACGACGGGTCGCCGAACTGACGGCCTACCGCGCCGATCTTTGCTCAGTCCTGGACGGCCGGTCGGACAGTGGCCGCTGGCCGGCCGTGTTCCCCTGCTTGGCCACTGCCATCCGAGAGCACGCCCTGCCGGCGCAGTGGCTGCATGCGCTTCTCGACGCCTTCGAGCAGGACGTGCGCAACCCACGCTATGGTGAGCGGAGCGACCTGCTGGACTATTGCGCGCGCTCCGCCAACCCGGTCGGGCGGCTGCTGCTGCACCTGTACCGAGTCGGGGACGGTCTGTCGCTGCGCCAGTCGGATGCCATCTGCTCGGCACTTCAGTTGATCAACTTCTGGCAGGACCTGAGCGTGGACCTGCCACGCGGCCGGGTCTACGTGCCGCTGGCCGACCTGCAGCGCCACGGCATGGACCTGGAGCGCTTGCTGCGCCGGGCCGACGACGCCGCGATGCGCGCGCTGGTGCGCGACCTGACGCAATGGGCAGGCGCGCTGATGGCCGAGGGCGCGCCGCTGGCCTTGCGCCTGCCCGGACGCATCGGCTGGGAATTGCGCCTGGTGGTCCAGGGGGGGCTGCGGATTCTTGAGAAAATCGCCGACATGGACTTCGCCAGTATTCGCACGCGGCCGGTGCTCGGGCGCAGGGATGGGCCGCGGCTGCTGTGGCGCGCCCTGCGCATGGATCGATGAACGCGCCCGCCAGCCAGGCCGCCATCAGCCCGCAGCAGTACGTGCAGGACAAGGCCGCCGCGAGCGGCTCGTCGTTCTATTACGCCTTCCTGTTCCTGCCGCCACCGCGCCGCGCGGCGATCACCGCCTTTTATGCCTTCTGCCGCGAAGTTGACGACGTGGTGGACGAGACCAGTGACGCCGGCGTGGCCGCAGCCAAGCTCGCGTGGTGGCGCCAGGAGGTGCAGGCCGCCTTTGCCGGCCGGCCGAGCCACCCGGTGATGAAGGCGCTGATGCCACTGGCCGCCGGTTTCGACATCCAGGCAACGCACCTGCAGGCGGTGATCGATGGCTGCCAGATCGATCTGCAGCAGACCCGCTTTCTTGACTATGCCGGCCTGCAGCGTTACTGCCACCTGGTGGCCGGAGTGGTCGGCGAGGTCGCGGCCAACATCTTCGGGCGCACCCAAGCCGACACAGTGCAGTACGCCCACCGCCTCGGCTTGGCGATGCAACTCACCAACATCATCCGTGACGTCGGCGACGATGCGCGGCGCGGGCGCATCTACCTGCCGATGTCGGAGTTGCAGCAGTTCGACGTGCGCGCGCAGGAAATCCTCAAGCGCGACTCGCCCTGGGGCTACAGCGAACGCTTCGATGCACTGATGCGCTTCCAGGCCGAGCGCGCGCACAAGCTCTACGACGAGGCCTTCGCGCTGCTGCCCGAGGCCGACCGGCGCGCGCAGAAGCCGGGGCTGATGATGGCCAACATCTACCGCACGCTGCTGCGCGAGATCGAAGCCGACGGCTTTCGCGTGCTGCACCAGCGCACCTCGCTGACGCCGCTGCGCAAGCTGTGGATCGCGTGGCGCACCCACTGGCGCGGCCGTTGACCGCGCTGCGCGTGGCCGTGGTCGGTGCCGGCTGGTCCGGCATCGCCGCGGCTGTGCACGCGAGGCTGGCGGGCCATCGGGTCGAGATCTTCGAGATGGCGCCGCAGCCTGGCGGCCGCGCGCGCACCGTGCAGGTGGCCGGCCACGCGCTGGACAACGGCCAGCACATCCTGATCGGCGCCTACACGGCCACACTGGAGCTGATGCGCCTGGTCGGCGCCGACCCCACGCGGCTGCTGCACCGGCTGCCGCTGGCGCTGCAATACCCCGACGGCCAGGGCCTGCAGCTGCGCCCGGGCGCCCCGGTTCCGGCTTTCGTACGCGCCGTGCTGGGCCGGCACGGCTGGAGCTGGCGGGAGCGGCTGGCGCTGCTGGGCGTGGCCGCGCGCTGGGCCGCACTGCGCTTTCGCTGCGCCGAACACCTGAGCGTGGCCGCGCTGTGCCGGAATCTGCCCGCTAAGGTGCAGCAGCAACTGATCGAACCGCTGTGCGTGGCGGCCCTCAACACGCCGGCGGCGCAGGCCAGTGGCCTGGTCTTCCTGCGCGTACTGCGCGATGCACTGTTCAGCGGCGCCGGCTCGTCTGACCTGCTGCTGCCCGGCGCGCCGCTGGGCGCGCTGCTGCCGCAGCCGGCGGACGACTGGTTCGAACGCCACGGCGTGAGCCTGCACACCACCGCGCGCGTGACCGAACTGCGGCAGGACGGTGCAGCCTGGCGGCTCGATGGCCGGGACTTCGACGCGGTGGTGCTGGCTTGCAGTGCCGGCGAGGCGGCGCGGCTGAGCGCAGCGGCTGCCCCAGATTGGTCGCGCCAGGCGGCCGCGCTGCGCTACGAGCCCATCGTAACTGTCTACCTGCAGTGTCGCGGTGCGCGGCTGGCCCTGCCGATGGTGGCACTGCACGCCAACGACCAGTCCCCGGCGCAGTTCGCCTTCGACCTGGGTGCGCTGGGGGGGGCGGTCGGCGTCTTGGCGTTCGTCGTCAGCGGCGCCCGCGACTGGGTCGATCGCGGCCTGGGCGCCACCGGCGAGGCCACGTTGGCGCAGGCGCTGGCGGCTTTCCCCTCAGGCACCTGGCCAGCGGTGCCTACCGTACTGCACGTGGCCGCGGAAAAGAGGGCCACCTTCCGGTGCACGCCCGGCTTGCATCGCCCAGCCCAGGCCGTTGCGCCGGGGCTATGGGCCGCCGGCGACTACATCGCTGGCCCTTACCCCGCCACACTGGAAGGTGCGGTGCGCTCGGGCCGCGACGCGGCCCTTGCACTGACCTGATCAACGCCGCGCGAAGGGCGCGGCCAGGGGCTCGCCGACAAACAGCGACTGCTGCGGCCAGAGCACACTCTTCCAGTAGGCCTCGATCGCGGTGCTGCCTTGCAGGTAGTGCAGCAGCAGCCATTGCGGATGTGGAAATTTCTGCGGGTGGTTGCAGGGCTCGCTGACGCTGCCATGGCTGGCCGTGGCGCCGGAGGCAATCCAGTCCAGCGCCGTCGCCTGCCCCGTGGGGCGACCCAGTTGACCACCATAGGAGGTGAGGTGATCGCCCAGCCCACCATCGAGCCATTCCAACCCTTCGACCGCAGGCAGGCGCACGCTGCCGGTATGCACCAGCAGCGCACGTCGCAGCCCGGACCACGCTGCGGCCGCCTCGACATGCACGTCGACCCCCGCACGGCGCAGCAGGCCGACAGGCGGGTACAGCCCGGCGCGTATGTTGCGTGCCGCGTCTTCGGTGGTCAGGAAGTAGACCTGGGCCGGAGGCGCGCCGCGCAGGCCGAGCGACCGGTCGGCCGCGACTCCGCGATCGATCAGGCGGCGCGCCGAGTCCACGTCGCGTGCGGCCAGCAGCATCGACAGGCGCATGCCGTGGTCGGCCAGCGGTCTGGCCGATGCCGAATTGGCATAGGCCGACAGGCGCGACGCAGCGCAGCTCTGGCGGCACAGCCCGGCATCGAAGCCGAGCGCCAGCGCCCCGGTGATCGAATTGCACTCCACCGCGTAGGGCTGCACCCAGGCCAGCGCCAGCGCCTGGGTGCCGGCGCCGAAGTGCGCCTGGATGCTGTCGCGCAGTGCCTCAAACTCTTCGACCTTGAGCGTGCTGCGCAGCGGCAGCTCGACGCGCAGCACCTGCTCGGGCTGCAACTGGCGCTGCTGCACGTAGTAGGCGCCGACGGCCACCGAATAGGGGTCGGCCGCGTTGATGACCAGGCCGATGTCCGCGGTGCGCAATCGGCCGCGGGCACGCGGCACGCTCAGCCATCGTGGCGCCGACGCCTCAGCGCTGGCCGGTTGCGCGCCCGCCGGCGCGACAGCGGAGGCGGCGGGCGCTTCCTGCGTCTGCAGCAGTCCGACACACAGTGCGGCCAACAGCAACGCCGCGGTCCGCAGCCTGTGCCGGCATGCAGTCTGATATTCCGCAATGCAGAAGCGCCTAAACAACGCCACAATCTCCTACATGAAGGACAAGGAGAGCCAGAAACCCGCGATCCAGGTGCTCGAACGCAGTTTTGCATTGTTCGACGTGCTGGCCGCGCATCAGGATCCGGTGTCGCTGAAGCAGATCAGCGCCGAAACGGGTCTGCACCCGTCCACCGCGCACCGCATCCTCAACGATCTGGCGCTGGGCGGCTTCGTCGATCGGCCTCATGCCGGCAGCTACCGACTGGGCATGCGCCTGCTGGAACTGGGAAATCTGGTGAAGGCGCGTCTGGACGTGCGAGAGGCCGCGCTCGCACCGATGCGCGACCTGCACAAGCTGACGCACCAGCCGGTGAACCTGTCGATGCGCCAGGGCGACGAGATCGTGTACATCGAACGCACTTACAGTGAGCATTCCGGCATGCAGGTGGTGCGGGCCATCGGCGGGCGCGCGCCGCTTCATCTGACTTCGGTGGGCAAGCTCTTCCTCGCCATGGACGACCCGCAGAAGGTGCGCGCCTATGCCACGCGCACCGGCCTGGCCGGGCACACGCGCAACAGCATCACCGCTTTGCCAGCGCTCGAACGCGAACTGGCCAATGTGCGCAGGCTGGGTACGGCGCGCGACGACGAAGAACTGGAGATGGGCGTGCGCTGCATGGCGGCGGGAATCTACGACGACCAGAACAGGCTCATCGCCGGATTGTCGATCTCGGCACCTGCCGACCGCCTCGAAGAAGGCTGGATGGAGCGGGTCAAGGCCACGGCCGCGCAGATCTCGGCCGCGCTCGGCCACCGTGCCGGCTGATGCTCAGGCCCGGCGGGGCCCTCAGAACCGGGTGGTGGCGGCTTGCGCCGAGGCCGACGGCACCGCGTGGTCGAGCCACTTGCGGATGCGCTCTGCGTCGCCGATGCGCGAATACTTGCCGGCCGAATCGAGCAGCACCATGATCAGCTTGCGCCCAGCCAGTTGCGCCTGCATCACCAGGCAGCGCCCGGCTTCGGAGATGTAGCCGGTCTTCTGCAGGCCGATGTCCCACTCGGGGTTGCGCACCAGCCCGTTGGTGCTGCGGAACTGGAGCTGGCGGTTGCCGATATCCACTTGCGCCTCGCGCGAGGTGGACAGTTCGCGAATGATCGGGTGAGCATAAGCCGCGTCGACCAGGCGGACCAGATCGTTGGCGCTGGAACGGTTCTGGCTGGACAGCCCCGTCGGCTCGACATAGCGCGTGCCGGTCATGCCCAGCAACTGGGCCTTGGCATTCATGGCGCCGACGAACGCCTCCATGCCGCCCGGGTAGTGGCGCCCGAGCGCATGGGCGGCGCGGTTCTCCGACGACATCAGCGCCAGCAACAGCATGTCGCCGCGCGTCAGCTGCGTACCCACCGTCAGCCGCGAGCGGCTGCCTTTCTCGGTGTCCACGTCATCCTGCGAGATGGTCAAGGTTTCGTCGAGCGGCAGGCCGGCTTCCGTGACCACCAACGCCGTCATCAGCTTCGTGATGGAGGCAATTGGCAGCACGGCCTGTGGGTTCTTGCTGAAAAGCACCTGCTGGGTGTCCTGGTCGATAACCAGGGCCACGCTTGACTTAAGGTCCAGGGGATCGTCGGTGGCGTGCAGGCCGTAGATCTGGCCCAGCGACGGCCGCGCCGGCGCAGCCTTCACCACGCTGCTGCGACTGACCTTGACGCTGCGGACCGGCCTGCTGCCACCCAGCTTGGCCACCGGTGCCTTGGCACTCGGCTTGGCCTTGGGCGCCGCCTTCTGGGCTGCGGTGGCCATGGGGGCATGGACGAGCGCCACGGTCAGGCCGATGGCCAGCAGGGAGTGTCGAATCAGGGACAGACGCAACCAACGCACCACGACAACTCCTTTACGATCCGATACGAGTGTATGGGATCGGAAAAAAACCTGCAAGATCAAAAACTTGCTGGAATTTCCTCAAGTTACGCCTGCGTTGATCCGGCACCTGTTGCGTTTGCGCAAATGGTGCCTTGCCAGCCCAGGCATGCCTGCAGCGCCTGGGCTTTGTGGGCTGCCGTACCCTGCCTGGCGGCCGGTGCCGGTGCCTGTCTAGCCTTGCGCTGCCACTCTTTCGGCCTTGCTCTGCAGTTTATTAAGCGCCGCCAGGTAAGCCTTGGCCGACGCCACGATGATGTCCGGGTCGGCACCGACCCCGTTCACCACCCGTCCGCCCAGTTGCAATCGCACGGTCACCTCGCCTTGAGATTCTGTGCTGCCGGATGTGATGGCATTGACCGAATAGAGCAGCAGTTCGGCGCCACTTTGCACCTTGGACTCGATGGCCTTGAGGCTGGCGTCCACCGGGCCGTTGCCGTCGCTTTCGGCCCGATGCTCCACGTTGCCGGCGGCGAAGGCCACGCGGGCATGCGGCCGCTCGCCGGTCTCGGAGTGCTGCGACAGCGCCAACAGCCGGTAGTGCTCGGACTCGCTGGTCACACTCTCGTCGCCCATCAGCGCGATGATGTCCTCGTCGAAGATGTCGCTCTTGCGGTCGGCCAAGTCCTTGAAGCGAGCAAAGGCCGCATTGATGTCGGCTTCGGATTCGGTTTCGATCCCCAGTTCCTGCAACCGCTGCTTGAAGGCATTGCGGCCGGACAGCTTGCCCAGCACGATCTTGTTGGCCGACCAACCCACGTCCTCGGCGCGCATGATCTCGTAGGTGTCGCGCGCCTTGAGCACGCCATCCTGGTGGATGCCGGAAGCATGCGCGAAGGCATTGGCACCGACTACGGCCTTGTTCGGCTGCACCACGAAGCCGGTGGTCTGCGCCACCAGACGCGAGGCCGGCACGATCTGCGATGCATCGACGCGCAGGTCCAGCCCGAAGTAGTCGCGACGGGTCTTCACCGCCATCACGACCTCTTCGAGCGAGCAGTTGCCGGCACGCTCGCCCAGGCCGTTGATGGTGCATTCCACCTGGCGCGCACCGCCGATCATCACGCCGGCCAGCGAGTTGGCCACCGCCATGCCCAGGTCGTTGTGGCAGTGCACCGACCACACCGCCTTGTCCGAGTTGGGAATGCGCTCACGCAGGTTGCGGATGAACAGCCCGTACAGCTCGGGCACCGCATAGCCGACGGTGTCGGGAATGTTCAGCGTGGTTGCACCCTCGTTGATCACCGCCTCGAGCACGCGGCACAGGAAGTCCGGTTCGGAACGGTAGCCGTCCTCGGGCGAAAACTCAACGTCGGCGCATAGGTTGCGCGCAAAGCGCACCGACAGCCTGGCCTGCTCGAACACCTCGTCGGCCGTCATGCGCAGCTTCTTCTGCATGTGCAGTTCACTGGTGGCGATGAAGGTGTGGATGCGTGCGTTGGCCGCCGGCTTGAGCGCCTCGGCCGCACGCGAAATGTCTCGATCGTTGGCTCGGGCCAGCGAACACACGGTCGAGTCCTTGATGTGCGAGGCGATGGTGCGCACGCATTCGAAGTCGCCGTTGCTGGACGCGGCAAAGCCGGCCTCGATGACGTCGACGCGCAGCCGCTCCAGCTGGCGCGCAATGCGCAGCTTCTCGTCCTTGGTCATAGACGCGCCGGGCGATTGTTCGCCGTCACGCAAGGTGGTGTCGAAGATGATCAGCTTGTCGCTCATGGTGTTTGCCTCCTCAAATCGCCAACGGGCTGTCGGCCACCGCAGCCTGCAGTGCCTGCGCGCGCGCCATGCCGGACAGCAGCGCCTTGAACGATGCCGCGACGATGTCGGCATCGATACCCACGCCATGCAGGCGGCGCTCGCCGACACGCATCTCGATGTAGGCCGCGGCTCGCGCCTTGGCGCCGCTGCCGATGGCATGTTCGTGATAGTCCAGCACCTGCAGGTCGGCATCGAAAGCCGATTGCAGCGCCGCCGCGAAGGCGTCCACCGGGCCGTTGCCCTGCCCGCTCAAGCCCACCTGCTGGCCGTCGACGTGCAACGTTGCGTTCAGGCGCACGCGGCCCGCGCCCTCCTCGTCGAGGCGGTAGCCGTCGAGCAGCCGGCCGTCGAGCCGGTACTCGGACTCGAACACGCTCCAGAGATCGGCCGCGCTCATCTCGCGGCCCTGCACGTCCATCACCGCCTGCACCACCTGGCTGAACTCGATCGACAGCCGGCGCGGCAGCTCGATGCCGTATTCGGCTTCGAGCAGGTAGGAGATGCCACCCTTGCCCGACTGGCTGTTGACGCGGATCACCGCCTCGTAGCTGCGACCCAGGTCCTTGGGGTCGATCGGCAGGTAGGGCATGTCCCAGATTTCGCCCTCGCACCGCGCGGCGAAGGCCTTCTTGATCGCATCCTGGTGCGAGCCCGAGAACGAGGTGTAGACCAGTTCGCCCACGTACGGGTGGCGCGGGTGCACCGGCAGCTGGTTGCAGTGCTCGACACAGGCGCGGATCTCGTCGATGTTGGAGAAATCCAATCCGGGCGCGACACCTTGCGTGTACAGGTTCAGCGCGACGTTGACGACGTCGATGTTGCCGGTGCGCTCGCCGTTGCCGAACAGGCAGCCTTCCAGGCGATCGGCCCCGGCCATCAGCGCCAGTTCACCGGCTGCCGTGCCGGTGCCGCGGTCGTTGTGCGGATGCACCGACAGCACGATCGAATCGCGCCGATCCAGGTGGCGGTGCATCCATTCGACCATGTCGGCAAAGATGTTGGGCGTGCTGTGCTCGACGGTCGACGGCAGGTTGATGATGCACTTGTGCGCCGGCGTCGGCTGCCACTGGTGCGTCACCGCATCGACCACGCGCTTGCTGAAGGCCAGTTCGGTGCCGGAGAACATCTCCGGCGAATACTGGAAAGTCCAGTGCGTACCGGGCTGCGCGGCCGCGAACTGCTGGACCAGCCGCGCGTGGCACACCGCCAGGTCGACGATGCCGTCTTCGTCCAGCCCCAGCACGACGCGACGCATCACCGGGGCGGCGGCGTTGTACAGGTGCACGATGGCGCGCGGCGCACCGGCCAGTGACTCGAAGGTGCGGCGAATCAGTTCCTCGCGTGCCTGGGTCAGCACCTGGATCGTGACGTCATCGGGAATCAGCTTCTGTTCGATGAGCAGGCGCACGAAGTCGAAGTCCGCCTGCGAAGCCGACGGGAAGCCGACCTCGATCTCCTTGAAGCCGACGCGCACCAGCATCTCGAACATGCGCAGCTTGCGTGCCGGGTCCATCGGCTCGATCAGCGCCTGGTTGCCGTCGCGCAGGTCCACGCTGCACCACAGCGGCGGACGGTCCAGCACCGCGTCGGGCCAGCGTCGGTCGGCCAGGCGCACCGGCGGGAAGGCACGGTACTTGGTGGCAGGTTGGGTGAGCATGGTCATGGTCGAACCTCTTGGGTGGGTAGGACACGCAACATCGACAAAAGCAAACGGCCCGTTGCGTGAGCTGACGGGCCGTTGATCGAAATCGGATGGATGTGGCTGATCAGCGCGCCCGAAGCACTCCTAGAAGCAGTAGCGAAATGGCGGGACGGCGGATCGACATGACGTTAAATATAGCACGGCGACTCGGTCGCGGAGGCAGGCTCTTCCCTAGTGCAGGCCGCGCTCGTCGGGCTCGTCGGTCGAAATGGCGATCACGCTCACCGGCCGGCCCTTGGTCTTGCGCCAGGCGTAGACCGCATAACCCGACAGCCCGTACAGGCAGAAGGCACCGAACAGCACGATCGGCGGATGCAGGTTCACCGCCGCGATGCCCAGCGCGATCAGGACCAGCACGATGAACGGCACCGAGCGCCGCTGGCCCAGGTCTTTGAAGCTGTAGAACGGCACGTTGGTGACCATCGTCAGCCCGGCATACAGCGTCACCCCCATCGCCCCCCAGGCCAGCCAGTCGATGCGCGACACGCTCTTGAAGCCGGCGTCGTCCATGACCCAGATGAAGCCGGTCACCAGCGCCGCGGCCGCCGGGCTGGGCAGCCCCTGAAAGTAGCGCTTGTCGACCACACCGATGTTGGTGTTGAAGCGCGCCAGCCGCAGCGCGGCCGACGCGCAGTAGACGAAGGCCGCCACCCAGCCGAGCTTGCCCATGCCCTTGAGCGCCCATTCATAGACGATCAGCGCCGGCGCAGCGCCGAAGCTGACCATGTCCGACAGGCTGTCCATCTGCTCGCCGAACGCACTTTGCGTGTTGGTCATGCGGGCCACGCGGCCGTCCAGGCTGTCCAGCACCATGGCGCAGAACACGCCGATCACCGCATTCTCGAAGCGGCCGTTCATCGCCATGACGATGGCGTAGAAGCCGCCGAACAGGGCCGCCAACGTGATCATGTTGGGCAGCACGTAGATGCCCTTGCGGCGGGGCCGCAAGGGCATGTCGCCATCGACCGTGGATTCCAGCGTCGAGGCGGGCTCGTTCTTCATCGGGTAGGCGCTTGATCCCTCAGTTGCGGCTCTTGTCGACCAGCTTGTTGGCCTTGATCCACGGCATCATCGCGCGCAGCTTCTCGCCGACGACCTCGATCGAGTGCTCGGCCATCAGGCGGCGGCGGCTCAGCAGCGTGGGCGCGCCAGCGCGGTTCTCGAGGATGAAGCTCTTGGCGTATTCGCCGCTCTGGATGTCGGCCAGCATCTGCTTCATCGCCACCTTGGTTTCGGGCGTGATGACCTTCGGGCCGGACACGTACTCGCCGTATTCGGCGTTGTTGCTGATCGAGTAGTTCATGTTGGCGATGCCACCTTCATAGATGAGGTCGACGATCAGCTTCAGCTCGTGCAGGCACTCGAAGTAGGCCATCTCGGGCGCGTACCCAGCCTCGACCAGCGTCTCGTAGCCGGCCTTGATCAGCTCGACGGTACCGCCGCACAGCACCGCCTGTTCGCCGAACAGGTCGGTTTCGGTCTCCTCGCGGAAGTTGGTTTCGATGATGCCGGCCTTGCCGCCGCCATTGGCCGCGGCGTAGCTGAGCGCCAGGTCGCGCGCCTTGCCACTCTTGTCGGCATGCACGGCGATCAGGTGCGGCACGCCGCCGCCCTGGCTGTAGGTGTTGCGCACGGTGTGGCCCGGCGCCTTGGGCGCGACCATCCACACGTCCAGGTCGGCACGCGGCACGACCTGGCCGAAGTGCACGTTGAAGCCGTGGGCGAAGGCCAGCGAGGCGCCTTCGCGGATGTTCGGCTCGACGTCGTCGCGGTACACCGCGCCGATCTGCTCGTCGGGCAGCAGCAGCATGACGACGTCGGCGCCCTTCACGGCCTCGCCGACCTCGGCCACCTTCAGACCGGCTTTCTCGACCTTGGACCAGGAGGCCCCGCCCTTGCGCAGGCCGACCGTCACCTTGACTCCACTGTCGCTGAGGTTCTGCGCGTGCGCATGGCCTTGCGAGCCGTAGCCCACGATCGTGACCTTCTTGCCCTTGATCAGGCTCAGATCGGCGTCCTTGTCGTAATAGACCTTCATGCTGTTCTCCGTGTGAAAAGGTTGTGTGTCAGACCCTGAGGATCCGCTCTCCGCGGCCGATGCCGCTGGTGCCGGTGCGCACCGTCTCGAGAATCGCCGCGCGGTCGATGGCCTCGATGAAGGCATCGAGCTTGGACGAATCGCCGGTCAGTTCGAGCGTGTAGCTCTTCTCAGTGACGTCGACGATGCGGCCGCGAAAGATGTCGGCCATACGCTTCATCTCGTCACGCTCCTTGCCGACCGCGCGCACCTTGATCAGCATCAGCTCGCGCTCGGTAAAGCTGCCTTCGGTCAGATCGACGACCTTGACCACCTCGATCAGCCGGTTCAGGTGCTTGGTGATCTGTTCGATGACCTCGTCGGAGCCGGTGGTGACGATGGTCATGCGCGACAGCGAAGGGTCTTCGGTGGGCGCGACGGTCAGGCTCTCGATGTTGTAGCCGCGCGCCGAGAACAGCGCGACCACGCGTGAAAGTGCGCCGGGCTCGTTTTCCAGCAGCACTGCGATGATGTGTTTCATGTGATTCGTCCTGCGCGCTCTTCGATGCCGGCGGCGATAACCGCCGGCTCTTGGCCACGCGTTTCGAGTTGAAAGTCAATGTCCGAAGCTGCGTCGAGTCGGGCCGCCTGACGCGCCGTGCCGGCGCGGTAACGCCGGTGTAAACGCATGGGGGCCTGGCTCGCTACAGGTCTTCGGACCCCAGCAGCATCTCGGAGATGCCCTTGCCCGCCTGCACCATCGGCCAGACGTTCTCGGTCGGGTCGGTGCGGATGTCGAGGAAGACGGTGCGGTCCTTCAGCTTGATGGCCTCGCGCAACGCACCCTCCACGTCGCCCGGCTTCTCGACCAGCAAGCCGACATGGCCGTAGGCCTCCGCCAGCTTGACGAAGTCGGGCAGCGCATCCATATAGCTGTGCGAGTAGCGGCCTCCGTAGTCGAGTTGCTGCCACTGCCGCACCATGCCCAGGTAGCGGTTATTCAGCGAGACGATCTTCACCGGCGTGTCGTACTGCTTGCAAGTCGACAGCTCCTGCAGGCACATCTGGATCGAGCCCTCGCCGGTGATGCAAAACACGTCGGACTCGGGCTTGGCCAGCTTGATGCCCATCGCGTACGGCAGGCCCACGCCCATCGTGCCCAGGCCGCCGGAGTTGATCCAGCGGCGCGGCTCGTCGAAGCCGTAGTACTGCGCCGCCCACATCTGGTGCTGGCCGACGTCAGAGGTGATGTAGGTGTCGCGGTCGCGGGTCAGCTCCCACAGCTTCTTCACCACGAACTGCGGCTTGATGACCTCGCTGCTGTTCTTGAAGCTCAGGCACTCGCGCTTGCGCCAGTCGCCGATCTGCTTCCACCAGTCGGACAGCGCCCCGGCATCAGGCCGGCTCTGCGCCTCGCTGATCTGGCTGATCAGCTCCTGCAGCACATCCTTGACGTCACCGACGATCGGGATGTCCACACGCACGCGCTTGGAAATCGACGACGGGTCGATGTCGACATGGATGATCTTGCGCTCCACCGAGGCGAAGTGCTTCGGGTTGCCAATCACCCGGTCGTCGAAGCGCGCGCCCACGGCCAGCAGCACGTCGCAGTTCTGCATGGTCATGTTGGCTTCGTAGGTGCCGTGCATGCCCAGCATGCCCAGGAAGCGCGGGTCGCTGGCCGGCATCGCACCCAGGCCCATCAGCGTGTTGGTGCACGGGAAGCCGAGCAAGTCGACCAGCTGGCGCAACTCGTTCGAGGCATTGCCCAGGATGACGCCGCCGCCGGTGTAGATGTAGGGGCGCTTGGCGCCCAGCAGCAGCTGCACGGCCTTGCGGATCTGGCCGCCGTGGCCCTTCTTCACCGGGTTGTACGAGCGCATCTCGATGCGCTCGGGGTAGTGGAACGTACAGGTCTTCAGTGACACGTCCTTGGGGATGTCCACCACCACCGGACCGGGCCGCCCGGTGCGGGCCAGGTGGAAAGCCTTCTTCAGCGTCATCGCCAGATCGCGCACGTCCTTGACCAGGAAGTTGTGTTTGACGATCGGCCGGGTGATGCCCACCGTGTCGCATTCCTGGAAAGCGTCCAGGCCGATCGCCGGCGTCGGCACCTGCCCGGTGATGATGACCATCGGGATCGAGTCCATGTAGGCCGTGGCAATGCCGGTGACGGCATTGGTCACGCCCGGGCCGGAGGTCACCAGCGCGACGCCGACCTCGCCCGTGGCACGCGCATAGCCATCGGCGGCGTGCACCGCGGCCTGCTCGTGGCGCACAAGGATGTGCTGGATCAATTCCTGCTTGTACAGGGCATCGTAGATGTAGAGCACCGCACCGCCGGGGTAGCCCCAAAGGTACTTGACCTGCTCGGACTGAAGGCAGCGGACGAGGATGTCCGAGCCGTTCAACTCTTGGGGTACGTGGGAGGGGGCTTGCGCCGACGCGGCGCGCTTGACTTCCGCGGGGGAAATATCCATGTTAGAACCTTTGCGATTTTCTCTGACGAAAAACGATTGGTGCCCCTCCTCGCGCCCTTGTGAGGCGGAATCGGACAGCTGCGTGGCCGGATCTCCGATGCCCGGGTCGGGCCATCGGGCTCCCGGCAGTGGAGCTCATTGTGCGAAGCATCATTATGCCATCGGCGCACTGCGGCCCGGCCGGGTGCGCGCCCAGTGTGATAATCGCGCCGCTCCGGATTGGGGCACCGCGGGATACGCAATCCCTTGGCCAACGACAAAGAACTGTCCGATTTCCTCAAGAGCGCCGAGAAGCGGGCCTTCAAACGCACGGCCTATGCCGTCCGCGACGAGGACGCGGCCCTCGACATCGTGCAGGATTCAATGATCCGGCTGGCCGAGAAGTACGCCGACCGCCCGGTGGCGGAGCTGCCGCTGATCTTCGGCCGCATTCTGTCGAATGCAACGATGGACTGGTTTCGCCGGCAGAAGGTGCGCCAGGCGGCAGTGCAGAACTTCTCCGAGCTGGAATCCGGCGGCGAAGATGGCGATTTCGACCTGCTCGAAGCGCTGGAATCCGTCGATGGCAACTGGACCTCACAGGGGCCGGCAGACCGACTGTCGCGGGAGCAGACGCTGGCGCTGATCGATGCCGAAGTATCCGCACTGCCGGCACGTCAACGCGAGGCCTTCCTTCTGCGTTACTGGGAAGAACTGGATACTGCGGAAACTGCGCTGGTCATGGGCTGCACTGAAGGCAGTGTCAAAACGCACTGCTCCAGGGCAGTGCATGCATTGGCGAAAGCACTTGCCGCCAAGGGATTGAAGCCATGAACGCACCGACCCGAAGCCACCGGGTAGATTTAGACGCCTTGCAAGCGCGTTTCGCGCTGCGCGTCGCATCGCGCCTGAGCGAACAATCCGAGAAGCTGCCGCACGACCTGTCGGAGCGGCTGCGTGTCGCCCGCGAGCAGGCGGTGGCGCGCGCCCGCCAGCTGCGGCTGGCCCAGCCGGCCTCCGGCGCAGCCATCCAGGTATCGTCCGGCGGCAGCATGTCGCTCGGCCAGCCTCCGTCGGCCTGGCTGCGCCTGGCCTCGGTGTTGCCGCTGATGCTTCTGGTGCTGGGCCTGATGCTGATCCAGCACCTGCACGACCAGGCCGAGATCCATGCCGCAGCAGAAGTCGATGCCGCACTGCTGGCCGATGACCTGCCGCCAGAGGCCTACGGTGACCCCGGCTTCGTCATCTTCCTGAAGCAGCCAGAACAGTGACCGGCCGCCCGCACCTCGACCGATCGGGCCTGTTGCAGGGTGTCGCCGCGGCCCTGCTGGTGGTGATTCTGGGACTGGTCGCGTCCGCACAGGCCCAGACGGGCGCCAATCCGGCGCCAGTGGGCAATGTCAGCGGCCCACCTTGGTCAGCGCTGACGCCGGCGCAACAGTCGGCGCTGGCGCCACTGAAGAAAGACTGGCAGACCATCGACGAGCCACGCAAACAGAAGTGGCTGGAAATTGCCGCCCGGCTGCCGGCGCTGCCGCCCGAGGAACGCCAGCGCATCCAGGACCGCATGACCGAATGGGCGCGCATGTCGCCCGAGGAGCGCGGCCGCGCACGCCTGCAGTTTCAGGAGGCCCGTCAG
Organism: uncultured Pseudomonadota bacterium; assembly: GCA_963758955.1. GTDB lineage: Bacteria > Pseudomonadota > Gammaproteobacteria > Burkholderiales > Burkholderiaceae_C > Rubrivivax. The sequence continues at coordinate 3,966 of CAVWXO010000020.1, read as the reverse complement.
ATCAGTCCACAGGAACGCCAGGCGCGATGGGATGCCTACCTGGCACTGCCCGCCGAGGAGCGCCGCGCCTTGGCCAACAGCGCCAAGACCGTGCCCAAGGCCAGCCGCACCACCGTGCGCACCCCTGCGGGCGAGCCGGTCACCGCGTCGGTGCAGAAGAACAACATCGTCACGGCGCCGTCGGCGAATGCTGCGGCCACGCCCGTCGCGCCCACCGTGGTCCAAGCCAAGCCCGGGGCCAGCACCACGCTCGTCTCCAAGACCTCCACGCCTCCAGCGCATGCCCAGGTCGGCCAGCCGAAGATCGCAGCCGGGCGGGACAAGGTCGACCGCAGCACGCTGCTGCCGCAGGCCGGACCACAGCGCGCCGCCGCGGCTGCGTCGTCGACGCAATGACGGTCGCTGCCCCGGGCGCGCCGGCACCGGCGCCGGGACTGCGGCGTCGCCTGGCGGCATTCGTCTATGAGGGCGTATTGCTCTTCGGCGTGCTGATGATTGCCGGCCTGGCCTATGGCCTGGCCACGCAGCAGCGACATGCGCTCGTCGGCCAGCACGGGCTGCAACTGTTCCTGTTCCTGGTGCTGGGCCTGTACTTCACCTGGTTCTGGTCGCATGGCGGTCAGACGGTGGCCATGAAGACTTGGCATGTCCGGCTGCTGGCACGCGACGGGCAACCGGTGGGCACCGCCCGCGCCTGGCTGCGCTACCTGCTGAGCTGGCTGTGGTTCCTGCCGGCGCTGGCCTGCACGCAGCTGGCCGGCCTGCACAGCGGCGCGTCGATCACGTTGGCGCTGCTGGCCGGTGTGCTGGTGTATGCGCTGGTGTCGCGCTTCAACCCGCGGCGGCAGTTTCTGCACGACCTGATCAGCCACACCGAACTGGTCTACTGGCCGACCGTGAAACGCAAGTCCCGCTAAGGCCCGTGCACAATCGGCCTGACCGATCTGCATCCATGACTGCGCCATCGCATGCCACCGCCTCGCCGTTGTCGATCTGCGTGTACTGCGGGTCGCGGCCGGGGCGCGTGCCGGCCCACGCGGCCGCAGCGCGCGAAGCCGGCACGCTGATCGGCCGCCAGGGCTGGCAGCTGGTGTATGGCGGTGGCCGTGCCGGGTTGATGGGCGAGGTGGCCGACGCCGCGCTGGCGGCCGGCGGCCAGGTGGTCGGCGTCATCCCGCAGTCGCTGATGGACCGCGAACTCGGCCACACAGGCTTGACCGAACTGCATGTCGTGCAAACCATGCACGAACGCAAACGCCTGATGGCCGAGCACAGCGACGCGTTCCTGGCCCTGCCCGGCGGCATCGGCACACTGGAGGAACTGTTCGAGGTGTGGACCTGGCGCCAGCTCGGCTACCACGACAAGCCGGTGGGCCTGCTCAACACCGAGGGCTACTACGACAAGCTGCTGGCCTTCGTCGCCGACATGGCCGAGCATGGCTTCGTGCAAGCAACGCAGTGCGCCCTGCTGCAGGTGGACCGCCATCCGCAGCCGCTGCTGCGGCGTCTGGGGCAACTGGCCGTCGCGGCCACGGCGCCGGACGACTACTCGCGCACCTGAGCCCTAGACCGCAGCCTCGTCGGTCTCTCCGGTGCGGATGCGCACCACCTGCTCCACCGGCGTGACGAAGATCTTGCCGTCGCCGATCTTTCCGGTCTTGGCCGCACGCACGATAGCTTCGATGCAGCGGTCCACGTCGGCGTCCTTGACCACGACCTCGACCTTCATCTTCGGCAAGAAGTCGACCACGTACTCGGCACCACGGTACAGCTCGGTGTGGCCCTTCTGGCGGCCGAAGCCCTTGACCTCGGTCACCGTCAGGCCCGATACGCCGACATCGGCGAGGGCCTCGCGGACCTCCTCCAGCTTGAAGGGCTTGATGATGGCAGTGATCTGTTTCATGGTTTGACCTCGGGAGAGCATTGCACTGCCGCGATTTAAGCATGGATCAACGCCGCGCTGTAGCGCGCACATCGCTTGCCCGATCCGGTTTGAGCCGACGAACCGAAAGGGGTCGCGACCACACGATCGGCGGCACCAAGGGCGTGCCCGTTGCGCGCTTGTGGCGCATGGGTAGCGAAACACGCGGCAACGCACTTGCCCCTAAGATGCCTTGCACCGATGTCCGAATCTGAATGAGCCCGAAGCCGCCACACCCCGACGTCATTGCCCGTTTGCACGACGACCCGTCGCAGGTCGACGCCGCGGCCTGGAACGCGCTGCTTGCTGCCCAGGCCGCACCCACGCCCTTCATGCGCCACGAATACCTGCTGGCGCTGCATGCGTCGGGCAGCGCAACGCACAACACCGGATGGGTGAACCAGCTGCTGTGTCTGCACCGCGGCGACGACCTGATCGGCGCCTGCGCGCTGTATCTGAAGAGCCATTCCTATGGCGAGTACGTGTTCGACTGGGCATGGGCCGACGCTTACCAGCGCCACGGCCTGAGCTACTACCCCAAGCTGCTGAGTGCCGTGCCATTCACTCCCGTGCCGGGCAGTCGGCTGCTGGCGCGCGATGCCGGCGCACGACGCCTGCTGCTGCAGGCGATGCAGCAGATCGGAAGCAGCGGCGAGCTGTCGTCGGCACACCTGCTGTTCATGGACGACGCCGACCGCCAGGCCGCCGCCGACGAAGGCTGGATGCTGCGCCAGACCGTGCAGTTTCACTGGCTCAATCGTCCAAACGACCGCTATGCGGACTTCGATGCATTCCTGGCCGGTCTGCAGCGCGACAAGCGCAAGAAGATCGCGCAGGAGCGCCGCCGCGTGGTCGAGGCCGGCGTCTCGTTCACGGTGCATGCCGGTGATCAGATCGACAGCGCGCTGTGGGATTTCTTTCATCGCTGTTACACGCTGACCTATGCGGCGCACCACTCCACGCCCTATCTGACACGCGACTTCTTCGCGCGCATGCAACACACGATGCCGCAGCACTGGGTGATGTTCGTCGCGCACCGTGGCGGCCAGCGAGTGGCCTGCTCTCTGCTGGCCATCGATCCCGAGCGGGGCCACGCCTACGGTCGCTACTGGGGCAGCACCGAGTACGTGCCTTGCCTGCACTTCGAGGCCTGCTACTACCAGCCTCTGAGCTGGTGCATTGCCCAAGGCTATGCGCGCTTCGAAGGCGGCGCGCAGGGCGAACACAAAATGGCGCGCGGGCTGCTTCCGGTGCTGACCCATTCGGCCCACTGGCTCAGCCATCCCGGCTTTGCCGACGCGGTGGCGCGCCACCTGGAGCGCGAAGGCGCCGGCGTCGAGGCCTATGTCGACGAACTGCGCGAGCGCAACCCGTTTCGCGCCGATGCCGTGCCCTGAGGCACGGAGCGGTTGCTACTGCCGGTTCTTCAACCAGTTGGCCATGCCGGCGGTGACCTCGGCACGCGCACTTTCCGGGCCTTCCCAGCCCTTGACCTTGACCCACTTGCCGGGCTCCAGGTCCTTGTAGTGTTCAAAGAAGTGCTGGATGGTCTTCAGCCGCAACGGATTCAGGTCTTCGGGCTTCCTCCACTGCGAATAGATCGACAGGATGCGGTCGATCGGCACCGCCAGCAGCTTGTTGTCGCCGCCGGCCTCGTCGTCCATCGTCAGCATGCCCAGCGGCCGGCAGGTCACCACCACGCCCGGGATCAGCGGCACCGGCGTCACGACCAGCACGTCCACCGGGTCGCCGTCATCGGCCAGCGTGTTGGGGATGTAGCCGTAGTTGCACGGGTAATGCATCGACGTGCTCATGAAGCGGTCGACGAAGAGCGCGCCCGTGTCGTGATCGACCTCGTACTTGATCGGGTCGGCATTCATCGGGATCTCGATGATCACGTTGAACTCGTCCGGCGCCTTCGCGCCTGGGCTGACGTTGTGCAGGCTCATCTGGGCTCTTTCGTTGCTGGCTGGCGACGATTCTACGAACCGCCCTTGCGACGCCCTGACGGCGCACGACTTGAGTGCACCGCAGGAAAACACTCA
>CAVWXO010000019.1:0-326597 GCA_963758955.1 uncultured Pseudomonadota bacterium | reverse complement strand
GCGCCGCGCGGCAGCGCGACCGCGCGGGCCAGGTGAGCTACCCGGCGGGCACATTGGGCGGCACGCTCGGCGCGGTGGTCGGCGGCCTCGTGGCCTGGGCCGTGTTCGCCTTCTGGGCACACGGCTGGCTGTTCGGCGTGACGCCCTTCGGCCGTTGACCCCCCGAAGTCAGTCCGCCAGTACCGCCACCGCGTCGACCTCGACCTTGAATCCGCCGGGAAAGGCGGCCACCGGCACGATGGCGCGCGCCGGCTTGTGCGCGCCGAAGAACTCGGCATAGATCGGGTTGAACACCGGCCAGCCGTCGGGCTCGGCCAGGTAGACCGTGACCTTGGCCACCTGCTGCAGCGTGGCGCCGCCGGCTTCGAGCACGGCGCGCAGGTTGGCCAGGCACTGGCGCGTCTGCGTTTCCAGGTCGGCATGGGCCAGCGAGCTGCCATCCGGCGCGATGGCGATCTGGCCCGACACGAACAGCAGGTTGCCGGCGCGGATGCCCGGGCTGTACGGGCCCTTGGCCGGCGCCGCGCCGGTCGCGGTGATGGCTGCGGCACCACGCGGTCAGGCGTTGACGTTCACCACCAGCCGGCCGCGCACCTTGCCGGCCAGGATGTCGGCGCCGGCGGCGATGGCGCCGGCCAGCGGGATCTCGTGCACCAGGCTGTCGAGCTTGGCCAGGTCCAGGTCCTGCGCCAGCCGCGCCCAGGCCTGCTCGCGCAGCGCCTTCGGCGCCATCACGCTGTCGATGCCGTAGAGCGTGACGCCGCGCAGGATGAAGGGCGCGACGCTGCCCGGGAAATCCATGCCCTGCGCCAGCCCGCAGGCCGCCACCGCGCCGCGGTACTTGGTGCCGGCGCAGGCATTGGCCAGCGTGTGGCTGCCGACCGAGTCGACCACGCCGGCCCAGCGCTCCTTGGCCAGCGGCTTGCCGGGCGCCGACAGCTCGGCGCGGTCGATGACCTCGGCCGCGCCCAGCGCCTTCAGATGCATCGGCCTCATGCGGCGCGGCCGGTGGAGGCGACCACGCGATAGCCCAGCTTGGACAGCAGCGCGACGGCCACGCTGCCCACGCCGCCGTTGGCGCCGGTGACCAGGATGTCGCCGCCGTCGGGCGTCAGGCCGTGGCGCTCGCAGCGCCATCACGCACAGCATCGCGGTGTAGCCGGCGGTGCCGATGGCCATGGCCTGGCGCGTGCGTCAGGCCGGCGGGCAGCGCCACCAGCCAGTCGCCCCTGCACGCGCGCGCGCTGCGCCAGCCCGCCCGAGTGCGTCTCGCCGACGCCCCAGCCGTTGAGCACCACCTTGTCGCCGGGCTTCCAGGCGGCGTGGCTGCTGGACTCCACCGTGCCGGCGAAGTCGATGCCGGCGACCAGCGGGAACTTGCGCACCACCGGCGACTTGCCGGTGATGGCCAGGCCGTCCTTGTAGTTGATGGTGGAGTAGTCGACGCGCACCGTGACGTCGCCCTCGGGCAGGTTGTCGTCGTCGAGCTGCTTGATGCTGGCGCGGTAGCCGGTCTCGTCCTTGTCGATCACCAGGGCCTGGTACATGCCGTCTCCTTGAATGCGAAGCCGCAAAGTATGGCATCGCGGCTATGCTGTGCGCCGATGTCAACACCGAGGAACCGAAGCATGAAAACCAACGCCGCCGTCGCCTGGAAAGTCGGCGCACCCGCTGACCATCGAAACCGTGGACCTGGAAGGCCCGCGCTTTCGGCGAGGTGCTGGTCGAGATCAAGGCCACCGGCATCTGCCACACCGACTACTACACGCTCTCGGGCGCCGACCCGGAAGGCATCTTCCCGGCCATCCTGGGCCACGAAGGCGCGGGCATCGTGGTCGATGTGGGCCCGGGCGTGACCACGCTCGAAGAGGGCGACCACGTCATTCCGCTCTACACGCCCGAATGCCGCCAGTGCAAGTTCTGCCTGTCGCGCAAGACCAACCTGTGCCAGCCGATCCGCGGCACGCAGGGCAAGGGCCTGATGCCCGACGCCACCAGCCGCTTCAGCCTGGACGGCAAGCCGCATCTTCCACTACATGGGCACCTGCACCTTCAGCAACTACACCGTCGTGCCCGAGATCGCGCTGGCCAAGATCCGCGAGGACGCGCCCTTCGACAAGGTCTGCTACATCGGCTGCGGCGTCACCACCGGCATCGGCGCGGTGCTCTTCACCGCCAAGGTGGAGGCCGGCGCCAACGTGGTGGTGTTCGGCCTGGGCGGCATCGGCCTGAACGTGATCCAGGGCGCGAAGATGGTGGGCGCCGACAAGATCATCGGCGTCGACATGAACCCGGCGCGCGAGGCGATGGCGCGCAAGTTCGGCATGACGCACTTCATCAACCCGAAGGAAGCACGAGAACGTGGTCGACGCCATCGTGCAGCTGACCGACGGCGGCGCCGACTACAGCTTCGAGTGCATCGGCAACACCAAGGTGATGCGCCAGGCGCTGGAATGCACGCCACAAGGGCTGGGGCCACAGCATCATCATCGGCGTGGCCGAGGCCGGCGCGGAGATCAGCACGCGGCCGTTCCAGCTGGTGACCGGCCGCGGTGTGGATGGGCACGGCCTTCGGCGGCGCGCGCGGCCGCACCGACGTGCCGAAGATCGTCGACTGGTACATGGACGGCAAGATCAACATCGACGACCTGATCACCCACACCATGCCGCTGGAGCGACATCAACGAGGGCTTCGACCTGATGAAGCGCGGCGAGTCGATCCGTCGGTGGTGGTGTACTGAGCAATGAGCACTTCAACCTCTTCCTTTCTCTCCTCGGCGGACGGCACCAAGGTCGTCACATACGCCTGGTCCGACGTTGCCGGCACACCTGCTGGAGTGGTGCAGATCGCCCACGGACTCGCCGAGCATGGTGAGCGCTATGACCGCTTTGCGAAGGCACTCAATGCAGCTGGGTTCCTGGTTCACGCCGTCGATCATCGTGGGCACGGGCGCACCGCCAATGGCCGGCTGGGTGACTTTGGCCCGGCCGGGTTCGCAGGGCTGATCGCCGACGTCGTCCAGTTCGGGGCAGCGCTGCGTGCGCAGCATGGCAGCCTGCCGCTGTTCCTGCTCGGGCACTCGATGGGTTCGTTTGCGGCGCAGGCGGCGATCCTCGATCACGCATCGACATGGTCGGGTGTGGTTCTGTCCGGATCGACCGCGCTGGACATGCTTGCCGCCGGCATGGCCAATGCACCGGCAGACGCGCCCAGCGGGCTGGAGGCGTTCAACGCTGGCTTTGAACACCGCACCGGATACGAGTGGCTGTCGCGCGACGACGCCGAGGTCGATGCCTACGTCGCCGATCCTTGGTGCGGGTGGGACATCCCGGACGACGTGATCCCGTCGCTGTTTGCGCCCGCGGCCCGGCTGGCCGATCCGGCGCTGCTGGCGGGCATCCGCAGCGACCTGCCGATCCTGATCGCCTCCGGCGACGCCGACCCGCTCGCCGGTGGCGGCGCACTGGTCCAGCTGTTGGGGCAGCGCTACCGCGATGCCGGCATGGCCGATGTGACCGTCACGCTGTACCCGGCCGCGCGCCACGAGATCCTGAACGAGACCAACCGCGGCGCGGTGACTGCCGACATCATTGCCTGGCTGCGCGCCCACGCGGCATAGGCGATGCTTGCTTCCTGCGGCGGAAACTGCATCACCGGCGGTGCACCGCGCGACGGTCCGATCTGGATCTAGCCCCAATACTGTTCACTTTGAACCCGCGCGCTTGATCTTGGGCTTGGTCGGCGCGGCGATGTTCAGAGCGTCTCCCCTGCTACGCAGTGGGAAGTTCGACATCTTTCGCTTGACTCCCCTCGGGTTGGCCTTGCCTCGAGTCTGAATGCAGCGCCGGCTGGCGATTTCATCCAGGACACTGGCAAGCCAGGTTTTACGCCGCAGAGGGGGGAATAGCGCTGGTGGCGGGTAATCGCCGCCTGAGCACGTTGACGGCCGCAGTGAACGACAGGTCCTCGGCCGCTTGAGCCGTCTGCTGTGCCGCCATCGTCATCAAGCGCCGAATCGCCGCATGGGCGATCAGCAGCGCGTAGAACTCTTGCCGCACAAGCTCTGGCGTCTTGCTGCGCAACGTCATTGAGTCGTTCAGGTGGGTCTTGATCTCGTCGAGCGCCTGCTCGATCTTCCAACGCCGGTGGTAGAGCGTCGCCAGTTCTGTGGCGGGCGCTTGCACGGGATCCAGCAGGTTCGTGAGCAGTCGGTAGGTCGTGGCCGGTTCCTGGCCGCGCGCAGTCCCCTTGAGTTCGTACTCGATCACGCGCACGACGAATCCTTCGCCGCCGCCGACTCCGCGCCTGGCATCGCGGCGCGCCTTGGTGCTGCCATACAGGGTGCTGAGGTAAGAGCCGTCGGGCAGGATGCGCTCGACCGGCAGCACCTGGTTCTCGCGCAGTCGGAACACAAGCTTGGAGGCGCGTTGGTTCGCCGCCTTCCACATCGGATAGCCGACGAACCCTCGGTCGGCCAAGATCAGCATGGTGTCGTCGGCGTGTTCAAGCACCTGTGCAGCCAGTTCGTGCTCGGAGGTGCGGTAGGGTCCCATCTTTGCGCCTACCAGCACATGTGTGCCGCACTCGGCCAACGCCGCGAAGCGCAACTGCGGGAAGGCTGAACTGCCGCGCGATGCTCCCGGATACCCGTAGTGCTGGGCATTGGCCGCCTCGTCAGCGACTTCCAGCGTGCTGCCGTCCAACCCCATCACGCGCAGGCCGCGGTACCAAACGCCGGACATGCCAGGCGGGCCAATCGGCTGCACCTGCTGGGCGTACAACCGAGCCAGCGGTTCGGCACCCAGGCGGGTTCGCCCCTGCGAGATGGCCGCCTTGCTGGCAACAGTCTGGCCGATCTCATCGCCGTAGACGCTGCGCAGTCCTTCGACAACCACGCGCAGCACCTCCTCGTAGGCGGCACGGCGATATAGGCACAGCGCCATGACGTAGAACACAAGCACCTCGGCCGGCAGGTCCCGCCGACGCTTGCTCTGCGCCCCGAGTTCGTCCAGCACCTGACGAACCTTCGCCAGCGGACAGTTCATCGCCAGGTAAGCCACAGCGAGGTGATCCGCCAATCGGGCGCCCGCGCCCAACACTGCTTTGGTTCGTGCCATCCAGCACCTCCTGATGGGAAGTGCATGATACCGAAAGCTACTCTATGTGAACAGTATTGGGGCTAGCCGATCCACATTCTTCGGGGTCTCAATCCCCCGGGCCTCGCCGCAGGCCTGGGTAAGCAGCTCTGATGTCCGACTTCATTGCCTCTGCACCCGTCGCTTCTCTTGTCATGGCCACCTTCGTCGGCGCCAGCCTTCTGGCGCTGTACGCCGCCCCTTGGATGATCGAGCGTGGCGTCTTCCGGCCCTACTGGCTGCTGCCGCGGCGCGCCTGGGCGACGCCGGTCACCAGTGCCTTCTTGCATGCCGACCTGGGACATCTGTTCTTCAACGGCTTCACGTTCTGGGCGTTCGGCTTTTCGCTTGAACGCACGGTGGGCAGCACGCAGTTCGCCGCGCTGTATGCGGCCGGCCTGTTCGCCAGCGCGCTGGGCACCTGGGTCAACCACCGCCGGGAGCCTGGCTACCGGACACTTGGCGCCTCCGGTGCGATCCTGGCAGTGCTGTTTGCGTCCATCGTCTACCACCCGGGCTCGTCGATCTTCATCCTGCCTATCCCCGTGCCGATCCCAGCGCCGCTGTTCGCGGTGCTGTATCTGGCATTCACCTGGTGGGCGTCGCGGCAAGCGCGCGGCCGCATCAACCACGATGCACATTTGGCGGGCGCGCTTGCCGGCGTAGCTTTTGTCGCGCTGACTGAGCCAACAGTCGTCGCACGCCTGATCTCGCGGCTGCTCGGCTGAGTCTGCGAGGCGCTTAGGGTGCTGCGCTGCCGACGAGCGTCGGTGCCCGCCGTTGTCGAGAGGGCGCGCCGGCTGTTGGAGGCGCAGCGAGACACCGCAGGTTGCTCATTGTGCCGACAGCCAAAGGCAGTTCTCGCCAGATGCTGGTCGGGAATGCAGCGGAAGCCGCCGTTCACTCCGACCGGCCAGATCACCTGCTTGCTACTATGCCTGAGTGAAACGATGGGCACTGAGCGCAATAGCTGCGCCACTAACCGGATATGGGCGCCACAGCCTGCGCCACTATCCGGATACGGGCGCATGTCGCCCGACATTCAAGTTGAGCTTCAAGCTAATGGGTGCAGTCCTGCCGTCGGTGCGCGCTTAGCTGTACTTTGGCCGAACGACCAAACTTCCCATGCCAACCTCCCTCAAGTCGATCTTCGTGGCGATGCCATTCAAGGCGGAGTACGAACCTGTTCTCGAACTCATCAAGAGCGCTGCCTTCCTCCTCGATCTTCGGGTCGTCCAGCTAGCGGAGGCGGCCTACGCAGGGTCAGTCACCACCAGAATCTGCAACTCAATTGACGAAGCAGACGCATTGGTTGCTGTTCTATCGGAAGAGAATGGCAACGTGTACTACGAGGTCGGCGTTGCGCACTGCCAGAGGAAGCCTGTAGCAATTTTGACTTCCAGCCTCGCGGCCCTCAAGTTCGACCTTCGAGATCATCGTGCGTTGGTCTACGACCCAAAAAGTCCGAGTACTGCCAAAGACGAACTGGTTCGCACTCTTGCCGCCGCGCTCGGCACATCCGCTGATCAAACAACACACCTATCAAGCGCTTTCAGCGGAGCGTCCGCTGAAGCGGAAACCGCGGCAGAACGGGGCTTGCGCAAGGCGGTCGCAACCGTCGCATCACATCTCGGCATGGTCGAGCCAATCGAACTGGTCAAAGTCCACTTCCACCCCAACGACCGTGAGGTAGCGTTCGAAGTCAAGGATTTCATGGGGACCCGGGCGCGCGCCTTAGTAGACGTGAACGGGATAATTCGATCGATCAAAAGATCTTCCCGCTGAAGTGCGGCCTAACGCCTCAGCTCAAACGATGAGCGGCAGCAATCTGGAGATCCGAATGGCCGCAGCCAGTCTGAAGCGGTCGACCCGGCACCAAGCCGGCACCTGATTGACACAGGTGCTCGCGCGCACCACCACCCTCTGCTGCAGTGCGCCGTCCTTGTGGGTCGTCGGCTCGGTCGTGATGTCGGTGACGCGCCGGATCGATAGGATGTGCCTGCTCGTGTCGATCTGCCGCCGGCTCGCTCGTCGTATCGGCAGGCGACATCGACCAGTCGCCTGCCGAGCTGCACGGTGGCAGCAGTCGTGGAGTGATCGTCATGAACCCATCGCCAACCCGTCTGGTGCTGCTGGTGGCCACGCGCAAGGGCGCCTGGCTGTTCCACGGCGACGCGCAGCGCAACGCCTGGACGCGTCGACGGCCCGCACTTCCTGGGCCACACCATCAGCCACCTGCAGCTCGACCCGCGCGACGGCCGCACGCTGCTGGCCGCGGCGAAGACCGGCCACCTGGGCCCGACGGTCTTCCGCTCCACCGACCTCGGCAAGACCTGGAAGGAGGCGCGCCAGCCGCCGGCCTTCGCCAAGCCGTCGAACGGCCTGCCGGCGCGCGCGGTCGACCACACCTTCTGGCTGACGCCGGGCCACGCCAGCGAGCGCGACAGCTGGTACGCCGGCACCTCGCCGCAGGGCCTGTTCCGCTCCGAGGACGGCGGCGTCAGCTGGGCGCCGCTGCCGGCGGTCAACGACGATCGCGCAGTTCCGCGAGTGGATGGGCACGGTGCAGGACGGCACGCCCGACGGCCCGAAGCTGCATTCCATCATCGTCGACCCGCGCGACCCGGCGCACCTGCTGTTCGGCATGTCGGGCGGCGGCGTGCACGAGTCGCGCGACGCCGGGCGCAGCTGGACGCCGCTGATCGAGGGCATGGAGGTGGTCGAAGGCTTCGACGCCGCCACCGTCACCTTCCACGACCCGCACTGCGTGCGCCTGTGCCCGAGCAACCCCGACCGCCTGTACCAGCAGAACCACTGCGGCATCTACCGGCTCGACCGGCCGGGCACGGCCTGGCAGCGCATCGGCCGCAACATGCCCGCCGACGTGGGCGACATCGGCTTCCCGATGGTCGTGCATCCGCGCGATGCCGACACCGCCTGGGTGTTCCCGATGGACGGCACCGACGTCTGGCCGCGCACCAGCCCGGCCGGCCGCCCGGCGGCCTACGTGACGCGCGATGGCGGGCAGACCTGGCAGCGGCTGGACCAGGGCCTGCCCGCAGCAGCAGGCCTGGTGGACCGTCAAGCGCCAGGCGATGACGGCCGACGCGCTGGCCGGCGCCGGCGCTGTACCTGGGCACCACCAGCGGCGAGCTGTGGATCGGGCACGACGACGGCGCGCGCTGGGCCAACATCGCCCGCCACCTGCCGGAGATCTACGCGGTCGAAGTCGCGGAGCTCGCAGTGAAGGTGCTGGTGCCCGAGCGCGCTGCGCTCCTACACGGGCGCGTCGCACGTGCGAGGCCGCCGGCGACACGCTGCACGCGCTGTTTGCCGACCTCGACCGCCGCTACCCGGGCCTGCGCTTTCGCGTCGTCGACGAGCAGGAACCAGCTGCGGCCGAACATGCGCGTCTTCGTCAACGGCCTGGGCGTGCGCGACCTCGGCCACGCGCTGCAGCCGGACGACTTCGTGGCCATCGTGCTGGCGCTCAGCGGCGGCTGAGAAGCTCGGCCTCAGCGCCGCCGTCGCGTCTTCAGTCGGGAAAGCGCTCGACGTGGATTTCGCCTTTGCGGCCGTAGTAGCTGACGTGGCGCCCGGCGATCCAGACCGTGTAGCCGATGCAGCCCGCCTGGCGGGACAGCTTCTTGAACTCCGGGTACATGACGCCGCCCTGCTGTGCGCCGCGGATCGCCGCCTGCACGGCGGCGTCGTCGAAGTCCTGGGCGATGTCGACGTCGGGCATCGGCAGGTCCAGGCTGAAGGTATCGCCGTCGGTCAGGTAGTAGGTCGTGCGCTGCGTGCGGTAGTCGGCGACGTAGGACTCGACGCCTGCTTGCATCAGCAGGTCGACCACCTGGCCGAAGTGCAGGCGCCCGTGGGCGGCCTCGCGGATGACGCGTTGCGTGGCGTCGTTCATGTTCAGCTCCGGTCGGGATGAAAGGCAAAGGCGCGCTCAGGCCACGGGGATTTCCGTCAACCGGTGGTGCGCCGCCAGTGCCGCAAACGCCTGCATCAGCGCCTGGCGTTCGCGCGGGTCGAGGTGGCCGAAGAAGTGCGCTTCGTTCTGGTCGGCCAGCGCCGCCAGGCGGGGGACGAGCGCCCGGCCCTTCGCGCTGATCTGCAGCACCTGCTCGCGCGCGCTGCCCGCGGCGAGTTCGCGCCGGGCCAGGCCTTTTTCCTCCAGGCGGGTGACCACCTTCGAGGCGGCCCCCTTGGTCATGCCCAGGGCCTGGATCAGCTCGGCATGCGTGGTCTGCGGCTTGTCGTACAGCGTGCGTAGCGCCACCCATTCGGTGACGCTCGCCCCTTCGCTCTCGACGAGCTCGGCGAAGCGCGCCGAGACGTGGTTGGACACGACGCGCAGCCAGAAGCCCAAGTGCGCGTCCAGCGCGCTGACGGTGGATCGAGGCCGTTGCCGCATGCGTAGGTTTCTATGGAAACGTTCGGGGCATCATTGTAGTTTCCGTGGAAACACATGTCGAGCGCCAAGCCGTCGCCAGGCCGTCCGCGCCGGTCGCTCGGGCGTCGTTCAGTCGGTGCCGACCGTGCGCCCGCGGGCCCAGGCGCGCAGGGCCTCGATGGCCTCGGCGCGTGTCACCGACAGCGGCCTGGTGCGCGCCAGCTCGGCGCGCACATGCGCCGCCCCGCGGCCTGGCCCAGCGCATGCGCCTCGTAGCGCGCCGCCAGCACGGCGGCCTCGATCTCGGCGCCGGCAAAGCCGTCGCTGGCTGCTCGCCAGCGCTGCAAGGTCCGACGCCCGTGGCGCAATGCGATGCCGGCCCAGGTGGATGCGCGAAGATCGCCTCGCGCGTGGCCGCATCCGGCAGGTCGACGAAGAAGATCTCGTCGAAGCGGCCCTTGCGCATCAGCTCGGGCGGCAGCCGCTCGATGTCGTTGGCGGTGGCCACCAGGAACACGCTGCTGCGCCGCTCGGCCATCCAGGTGAGCAGCGTGCCCAGCATGCGCTGGCCGGCGCCGCTGTCGCCGTCGCCGCTGCCGCTGGACAGGCCCTTTTCCACCTCGTCCATCCACAGCACGCAGGGCTGCATCGCGTCGGCCACGCGCAGCGCCTCGCGCAGCTTGCGCTCGCTCTCGCCCTGGAACTTGTCGAACAGCGCGCCGAAGTCCATGCGGAACAGCGGCACCTGCCAGCTGGCGGCGATGGCCTTGGCCGCCAGGCTTTTGCCCGCGCCCTGCACGCCCAGCAGCAGCACGCCGCGCGGCGGCGGCAGGCCCGTGGCCGCGCCGTCGAGGAAGGCCTCGCGGCGCAGCAGCAGCCAGCGCTTCAGCGCCTTCATGCCGGCCACCTGGTCCATGGCCGGCAGGTTCTGCTCGAACACCAGCAGCTCGGCCGCGCCCATCACCTCGCGCTTGCCGGCCAGCACGCGTGCCAGGTCGGCCGTGCAGATGCGCCCGTCGCCCAGCGTGGCGCGCACCATCTGGCGCACGGCGGGCTCGGGCAGGCCGACCATGTGGCGCATCAGCGATTCGAGCGTGGCGCGCTCGCCGGCCAGGTCGGCGCCGCGCGGTGGCGGTGGGCCTTCAGCTCCTCGCTGAACAGCGTCTTGACGCGCTGCAGCGTCATCGGCTCCAGCGCGAAGCGGCTGGCATAGGGCGCCAGCTCGTCGGGCAGGGCGATGTCGTGGCCGGTGAACACCAGCTGCAGGCCGCGCGCTTCGGTGCGCAGCGCCAGCTCCTTCAGCGCGCGCGTCACCACCGGGTTCGACAGAAGGGGTGGATGTCCAGCAGCAGCACCAGCGCATCGCCCTTCAGCTGCTCCACCGCGGCCAGCGCCGCGGGCAGCTCGCGTGTGCTGTTGGCATCGGTGCCGGGCGCGGCGGCGTCCAGATCGGCCAGCGCCAGGCGCAGGTTGTGCGCGACGCGCAGGCCGCGGCTGGCCGACCACTGCCAGACCTCGCGCTGGCCGCGCTGCGCCAGCAGCGCAAACAAGGCCAGCACGCGCCGCTCGTCATGGGTTTCGATGACGACGATGGGCGTGCGCGTGGCCAGCAGTTCGGTCAGCGCGTCGGCTTGGGCGGGCGTGGGCATGGTGGCTGGCGCGACTGTAGCGGCGCGTTTGTGCTCGTGCCGCGATGAAGAGCACGGCAGCGCGCATTCGTGCACCGCCGCGGCTTATGGGTATCGGCAGCGTGAGCGCGCTTGGCGCGGGCACAGACCCTTCGCAGGGCTGCAGCGCCTTCAGCGCCGCGCCAGCGTGCGTGCGGGTGTCTCGCCGAAGCGGTGGCGGTAGGCACGCGAGAACTCGCCCAGGTGCGAGAAGCCGTAGGCCAGCGCCGTGTCCGTGACGCGGGTGGACGGCCCGCTGCGCCTCGCGCAGGCGGCGATGCACGGCCGCCAGGCGCTGCTCGCGCAGCCATTGCATCGGGCCCATGCCGCACTGTGACTGGAAGGCTGCCTGCAGCGTGCGCGCCGCCACGCCGCTGGCCCGCGCCGCCATGCCCAGCGACACCGGCTCGGCCAGCTGCGAGAGCAGCCATGCCTGGGCGCGGCGCACCAGCGCGGCGGCGGCCGGCGGCGGGGCCGCCGGCGGCAGCGGTGCCAGCGCCGGCGCGGCCTGCAGCAGCAAGGTGGTCAGCAGCAGATCCTGCAGGCGCAGCTGCACATGTGGCAGCAGCGGCGGCGCATAGGCCTCGCGGGCACAGGCGGCCACCATGTGCAGCACCGGCTCGAGCGCCTGCCAGGCGCTGCCGGCCAGCGGCAGCGCCGGCTGCAACGCCAGCTCGTCCGGCGGCGGTTTGCCGGACAGCGCCGTCCAGGCCTGGGCCAGCGCGTCGTGCTCGAAGCGCAGGACGATCTGGTCGAACTGCGCGTCGGCCTCGAAATGGAAGCGCTGCGTCGAGCCGATGACGCAGGCCTGGCGCGGCGAGACCTCGATCGGTTCGCCACCGACATGGAACCGTGCCGTGCCGCGCACCGGCAGGCTGATGAGGCAGTAGGTGCCGAGTCGGTCGGGGTCGACGCGGACGCGGGCACCCCAGGTCAGGCGGTTCAACGACAGCGGTCCGACCGGCAGGTGGTCCATGTGCGCGCTCAGCGACTGTCCGGGCCCGATCAGGCTGAGGTGGTGCGGGTTGAAGACGCGGCCACAGATCTCGCGCGCCTCGTCCAGATCGTCCGTGTCGAACAGGCGGCCGCGCGTGAACTCGACGCCGGCAAAGCAGCCGGGGGCGGGCGGTTCGTCGGCCTTCGGTGATGCGCGCGTCATGGCCGCGCACTGTGGGGCCAGCCGCCGCCGGGTGTCAAGGCGACGCCTGCGCAATTCCGCGGGCCGCCTGCGCAAAGCCGATTGCCGGCACGCGCTGCGGCTGCGGACGATGCAGGTCTTCGTCCACTCGTCCATGAAGGAGACCCCATGAACATCGTCCTCGTGCACGGCAGCTGGCACACCGGCGAACTGTGGGGCCCGGTGGCCGACGCGCTGCGCGCCGCCGGCCACACGGTGCACACGCCCACCGTCGCCGGCCACGGCGTCGGCGTCGACAAGCGCGTCAACCATGCGCAGTGCTCGCAGTCGATCGCCGACTACATCGTGCAGCGCGACCTGAAGGACTTCGTGCTGCTGGGCCACAGCTACGGCGGCACCATCATCTCCAAGGTGGTGGAAGCGGTGCCGGAGCGCGTGCGCCGGCTGGTGTACTGGAACGCCTTCGTGCTGAACGACGGCGAGTCGCTGGACGACAACGTGCCGCCGCACTACCGCGCGCTGTTCCAGCAGATGGCCGCCGCCAGCCCCGACAACAGCGTGATGATGCCGTTTCCGATCTGGCGCGAGGCCTTCATCAACGACGGCGACCTGGCCACCGCCGAGCGCACCTATGCCCTGCTTTCGCCCGAGCCCTACCAGCCTTTCGTCGACAAGCTGGACCTGAAGAAGTTCGCGACGCTGCAGACGCCGCGCAGCTACATCAACTGCACCGAGGACACGGCCTTGCCGCAGGGGCCGGACTACGGGCTGGCATCCGCGCATGTCCAGCCGGCTGGGGCTGTTCCGCCTGGTGCAGATTGCCGGCAGCCACGAGGTGATGTTCACCGCGCCGCAGCGGCTGGCGGGAGCCATCGTCGACGCCGGCCGCGACTGAGCGCTGGCCGCGCGGCGCGCTACCAGTGCACGCCGCTGAACACCTGCGCGAACAGCTTGCGCGCCATGTCCACCGGCGTCTTCGGCACCTTGGCCATCTCGGCGGCGGCCTGCTCGTCGCTGAGGCCGCGCGCCGCGGCGAATCGGGGAACAGGCGGAAGGCCTGGTTCAGGATGAACTCGCTGACGCCCGGCGCCACCGCCTGCGCCACCGCGCCGGCCAGGCCCAGGCCGGTGGCCACGCGCTTGGGCTTGTCGATCACCGCAGACATCACCAGCTCGGCGGCTTGCGTCCGGTGACAGCGTCGGGAAGGCGTCGTACAGCTTGGTCGGCGCGATCATCGGCGTGCGCACCAGCGGCATGTTGATGGTGGTGAAGCGCACGTTGGCTGTCGGCGAACTCGGGCGCCGCGCACCACGAGAACGCGTCCAGCGCGGCCTTCGACGCCACGTAGGCCGAAAAGCGCGGCGGGCTGGCCAGCACGCCGATCGAGCTGATGTTGATGATGTGGCCGCTCTTGCGCTCCAGCATCACCGGCGCAAAGCCGAAGATCAGCTTCAGCGCGCCGAAGTAGTTGAGCTGCATCGTGCGCTCGAAATCGTGGAAGCGGTCGAAGGAATGCTTGACCGAGCGGCGGATCGAGCGGCCGGCGTTGTTGATCAGGATGTCCACATGGCGATGATCCTTCGAGCACCGTGCTCGACGAAGCGGTCGCAGTCCGCCATGTCGGCGATGTCGCAGGCATAGGCGAAGGCCTTGCCGCCTTCGGCGCGGATGCGTTCCACCGTTTCGTCCAGCTTGGACGGCGTGCGCGCGGCCAGGATCACGGTGGCGCCGGCGGCGGCCAGCTTGAGCGCGCAGTCCTGCCCGATGCCGGAGGTGGCGCCGGTGACGACCACAATCTTGTTGCGCACCCGCCGGCTCAGCATCGCGGCACGGCGGCTGCGCAGCACCGCGCTGGTCACGGCGCCGGCCTTGCCCACCGGGCTGTCCTCGATGACCTTGGCCACGGTCTTGACCACTTCCACCGGCGACGGCACCTCAGGCAGCGGCAGCGGCAGGCGGCGCGTCCGCGGCGCGGCGGCCTTCTTCTGCACGGGTGCGGCTTCGGCTGCAGCCTGCGGCCTGGAAGCCGCAGCCGTCTTGAGCGCGGCAGTGCGCGGCTTCTGCGGTGCGGTTTTCTTGGCGGCAGGGGTCTTGGCGCCTGTGGTCTTGGTGGCCATCCGGAGTCTCCGACTGAAGGGGCGCGAATTATCCGCGGCTACAGCGTCAGGCTGCCGACGCTGGTGCCACCGCACACGTACAGCACCTGGCCGGTGACGAAGCCCGCGTGTTCGGAAACGAAAAAGCGCACCGCATGCGCCACGTCGGCCGGCTGGCCCAGGCGCTTGACGGGGATGCCGGCGGCGATCTGCGCGACCTTGGGGTCACCCACCGGAACGACGCCGTGGAACATGTCGGTCTGCACCGGCCCGGGCGCGACCACGTTGACGGTGATGCCATGAGGTGCCAGCTCCAGCGCCCAGGTGCGCGCCATGCCCAGCATGCCGGCCTTGGTGGCGGCGTAGGCCGTGCGCGTGGCCAGCCCCAGTGCGCCGCGCGAGGACAGCAGCACGATGCGGCCGAAGCCGGCGGCCTGCATCGCCGGCAGGCAGGCCTGGGCCAGCAGGATGGCCGTCGACAGATGGATGTCGACCAGCTTGTCCAGGTCGTCCAGCTTCACGTCCTGAAGCAGCGCCGGCAGGATCACGCCGGCGTTGTGGATGATCGTGTCGGGCGCGAAGCGGTGCGCCACATCCTCGGCCGCCGCGGCCGTGGCCGCGCGGTCGGACAGGTTCACTTCCACCGAATGCAGGTGCTCGTGCGTGAAGGGCGGCGGCCGGCGGGCCATCGACACCACGGCCCAGCCGTCATCCAGCAGCTGGCGGCAGATGGCTTCGCCGATGCCGGCGCTGCCGCCGGTGACCACGGCCATGCGCATGCCGCTCATGGCTGGGCCACCAGAGCCAGGACGCGCAAGGGGCTGCCGCTGCCCTTCTCGATCTTCAGCGGCGGACAGATCAGCATGCTGCCCGTGGGCGGAAGCTTGTCCAGGTGGCTCAGGCACTGCAGGCCGTAGCGCCCCGCGCCGTGCATGTAGTAGTGGCAGGGGTAGGGCGGGCGCAGGTGGTAGCCCTGGCCGGCATCGGTGCCGATGGCCTCGCTGCCGAAGCCGAGCACGTCGCGCTGCTCGACCAGGAAGCGCGCGACCTCGGCATCGGGGCCGGGCGTGTGCTGGCCGGTCTCGTCGAAGTTCTGGTAGGCCTCGGGGTCGCTGCGCTTCGACCAGTCGGTGCGCATCAGCACCCAGCTGCCGGCGGCGATGCGGCCATGCGTCTTCTCCCATTCGAGCACCGCGTCGACGGTGAGCAGGTGGTCGGGGTCGGCCGCGGCCTGCGCCGAGCAGTCGATGACCACCGCCGGCGCGACGAAGTGGCCCACCGGAATGGTGTCCACCGAGTTGTTCGGCAGGTCGCGGCCCGAGATCCAGTGGATCGGTGCGTCGAAGTGCGTGCCGGTGTGTTCGCCGCAGGAGAAGTTGTTCCAGTACCAGCCGGGGCCGCGCTCGTCGTACTTCGACACCTCCTCGATGCGGAAGGGCCAGCACTGGCCGAACTCCGGCGGCAACGCGATCTGCGGGAAGTCAGGCGTCAGCGTCTGCGTCAGGTCGATGACCTGGATCTGCCCGCCGCGCAGCGCGCCGGCCAGGGCGCTGAGGATCTGCGCGCCGTTCACAGGCCGCTCCCTGCTGCGAGTTCGCGTTCCAGCACCTTCGGGTTGTCGCGCCAGCGCGCCACCCACTCCTGCGCCACGTCGCCGGGGTACAGGTCTTCGATGCCGTCGCGCAGGCGCCTTGACGATGGCCGAGGCCAGCGCGGCCGGTGCCACCTTCGGCGGGCGGCATCAGCTGGTTCCATTCGTCGTCGATCGGACCGGGGAAGACGTTGAGCACGCGGATGCCGGCCGGCCGCATCTCGGCGCGCAGGCACTGCGCCAGCGAATAGGCCGCGGCCTTCGACGCCGAGAAGGTGCCGTGCGACGGGAAGTTGCTCAAGGCGAAGATCGACAGCAGGTTCACCCAGGCGATGGCGTTGCTCTGGCCGTCGGCGCCGCGGCCCTTGAGTGCGGGGCCGAACTCCTGAGCCAGGCGCAGCGCTCCGAAGTAGTTGATGTCCATCTCGGCGCGGGCCACGTCGGTGCCGCGCCGGCTGGCCACGCCCTGCGTGCGGTGCACCTCGGCGTTGTTGATGACGATGTCCACCTTGCCGGCGATGGCGCCCGCCAGCTCGCTGACACCGAGCGGCCGTTCGTCAGGTCCAGCGGCACCAGCGTCACCTGCGGCAGCGCGGCGATGGCGTCGACGCCGGGCAGCTTCTTCCACGGCTCGGCATGGCCGACCCAGATCAGGTCGGCACCGGCCTTGGCCAGCGCCTGTACCAACGCCTGGCCGACGGCGGACTTGCCGTCGGTGACCAGCACCTTGCGGAACCTCGGGTCGCAGCCCATCTCGCGCAGCATCGGGTCGTCGGCCATGTTTTCGGTCTCCTTGTCGGGAAAGGCGATCAGCACCGCCTGGCCGGCGCGGTCCAGCCGCGCGCCGACCTTGACGCGTGCCGGCGCGTCGGGCACGTCGCCATGCAGATGCAGCATCAGCG
Source organism: uncultured Pseudomonadota bacterium (assembly GCA_963758955.1). Taxonomy (GTDB): domain Bacteria; phylum Pseudomonadota; class Gammaproteobacteria; order Burkholderiales; family Burkholderiaceae_C; genus Rubrivivax. The sequence goes on along the minus strand of CAVWXO010000019.1, from coordinate 309,665 downwards.
TGGCGCCGGCATCCAGCCGCACCAGGCCCAGCCGCCAGGGCAGCCGCTCGCGGAAGAACAGGTCGTTGCTGTGGGCCAGCGTGGTCTGGCTCAGCAATTCGCCTTCGCCGCTTTGCTCGCGCCACTTCAGGTTGGGGCGACAGGCAGCGGTGGCAGGCTTCGCGCGGCGGGTACTGCACGGCGCTGCAGTCGTCGCACACCTGAAGCTCGAAGCGGCCTTCGGCGGCGGCTGCGGTCATGCCAAGCGCGACGCGTCCGCGTTGTCCCGGCGGCAGCGTCGGCAGCCGCGTGCGCAGCACCGGGTTCTTGCGCTTGGGGCGCATCAGGGGCATGGTCACTCGCAGTCCTCCATGCCGATATCGCTGCGGCAGAGCGCCGGCGGCACCCGCGTTCTCCGGCCCACATCGCGGGCGACCGATTTCTTGCCGCGCAACATGACCTCATCAACACCCGCCAAGCGGATCACCAGCCAGCGTGCCGCGAACGGGGCCTGCGCCCGCGGGTACCACCACCGCACTGCAATGACTGCTCGCTGTGCGCGAGGTCGAACACTGCGTGCGGTGCCAGGGCGTGTGGTGCGGGTTCGCGGGCGCAGGCCCCGTTCGCGGTACGCTGATTCCGTCACTGCCTGGTCGGTGGTGACGAGGCAAGCTGAGCGCACAGAAGTCGTCGGCCCGCGATGTGGGCCGGAGAACGCGGACCCGCGCCGCGCGCCACGCTGAACATCACGCAAGCGCTGCATCACGCCCGCCCCAGGATCAACGCGCCTGTACACAGACAACGGTCGTAGGTGATCATGCCGAAGCCACTGACCAGCCCGATGTTTGCGTCGGGCACCGCGGCGCCCAGCGGCGTATCGGTCAGCTGCCGCACCGCTTCCACCAGGCCCAGGTAGCCACCGGCTGCCCCGGCCTGGCCCATCGACAACTGCCCGCCGCTGGTGTTGGTGGGCATCGTGCCTTCGCAGTCCAGCGTGTGGGCACGCACGAACTCCGCGCCCTCGCCTTCGGCGCACAGGCCGTGGCCTTCGTACTGCATCATCACGATGACCGGGTAGTCGTCGTAGAACTGCACCAGGTTCAGGTCCTTGGGCTGGATGCCGGCCATCGCGTACAGCTCCTCGCGGTCCACCGACCAGCCGCCGCGGACCATGATCGGGTCCTCGCGCCAGGCGTTGTGGCGCTCGGTGGCGGCCAGCACGCGCACGAAGGGCAGCCCCAGATCGCGCGCGCGCGCCTCGCTCATCACCAGCACGCCGTCGCCGCCGGCGCAGGGCATCACGCAGTCGAACAGGTGGATCGGGTCGGCGATGACGCGCGCATCCATGTACTCGTCCAGCGTCAGCGGCTTTTTGAACATCGCGTGCGCGATGCCCAGCGCATTCTGGCGCTGCGCCACGCAGATCCTGCCGAAGTCCTCGCGCGTGGCGCCGCGCGTGCGCATGGTGTGCGCGGTGATGAAGGCGAACATCGAGTTCGGCCCGCCCGAGCCATAGGGCCAGGTGGCATCGCGCGCAAAGGCGCTGAAGCTGCCCAGCATCGACCTGAAGGAGTCGACATGGTTGGTGTCGCCGCTGATGCAGGCCACGATGTCCGCATCGCCGGCCTGCACCGCACGTGCGGCGCGGCGCACCGCCACCACGCCGCTGGCGCCGCCCATCGGCACGTGGTCCAGCCAGCGCGGGCTCACGCCCAGGTGCTGCGTCAGGCCCACCGCGGTGTCGGGCGTCAGCGAGAAGCTGGACACGCACAGGCCGTCGATCGCGTCCTTGGGCACGCCCGACTGCCTGACCAACTCGGCCAGACGCGGCCCAGGAACCACGGCGCGCCGTGCGTCGAGAAGCGCTCGTAGGGCACCGTCACCGGCACCGCCACCGCCACACCGTCGTAGCCGCGCCGCGTCATGTGCTGCGCTTCTTCATCGCACGGGTGTCGATGCAGTTCGGCTGGCCGGGCAGCGTCTGCGCCAGCGTCTTGGTCTGCGCGCGCTGCACCTTCTGCGACAGCGTCAATGGCAGCGCATCGACGAAGGCCACGTAGCCCGGCGCCTTGTAGTAGGCCAGCTGCTGCAGCGCGTGCTGCGTGATCTGCGCCGCCAGCGCGCCCAGGTCTTCGTCGGGCTGCGGGTCGCGGCGCACGATCAGGGCCAGCACCTCGTCGCCGCGCACTTCGTCGGGCGCGGCGGCCACCGCCACCGCGGCCACGCGCGGGTGCTGGGCGAGCACGCTTTCCACCTCCACCGCGGAGATGTTCTCGCCGCTGCGGCGGATGACGTTCTTCTTGCGGTCGACGAAGTACAGGTGGCCGTCGGCATCGGCACGCACCAGGTCGCCGGTGTGGAACCACCCCGCCTCCCAGGCCTCGGCGGTGGCGGCCTCGTCCTTCAGGTATTCGCTGAAGAAGCCGCGCTTCGGGTCGGCGCCGGCCGCGCGCACCCACAGCTCGCCGGGCTCGCCGGTGGCCACGTCGGCGCCGTCTTCGCCGACCAGCCGCCATTGCACAGCTGCTTCGGCACGGCCGAAGCAGCTGTGGCCCACGTGCCGCGGCTCGTGGTTGGCGATGACCACCGCGCCGGCGCCCGTCTCGGTCATGGCCCAGGCTTCGAGCAGCGGGAAGCCGAAGCGTTGTTCGAACACCGCCTGCTGGCGCCGGTCGACACCCGCGCCGAAGCCGAAGCGCACGGCATGCTCGCGGTCTCGCGGCGAGGGCGGCGCGCCCAGCAGCATCGCCGGCATCACGCCCAGGTAGTGCGCGACGGTGGCGCGCGATGCGCGCACCGAGTCCCACCAGCTGCCGGGATGGAAGCGGTCCAGCTGCACCAGGCAGCCGCCGGTCATGATCATCGCCATCGCCGAATAGGCCATCGCGTTCATGTGCGTCAGCGGCAGCGGCGTGATCATCCGTTCGGTGCTGTCGTGCAGCGTGCACAGGCCGCCGATGTGTGCGTACCACTCGCCCGCGAGCAGGAAGTAATCGTTGCTGAGCACACAGCCCTTGGGCCGGCCGGTGGTGCCCGAGGTGTAGAGCAGCGCACATTCGCTGGCGCGCGTGATCGGTGCGACCGCCTTCGGCGCCGGGCCCGGAGCGGCCGGCACGGCACCAGCGTGGTCCGCCGTCAGCAGCACGGGCATGCGCCCCGGCGCGGCCGCGGCGCGAAGATCGTCGATGCGCCCGGGCAGGCTGATGGCCAGGCACAGCTCGCTGTGCTCCAGCAGGTGGCGCAGCTCGGCCGCGCGCATGTCGTTGTTGATCGGCACCACGCCCACGCCCAGCGCGTTGAGCGCGAACCAGTGCAGGAAGAAGTCGGGCCGGTTCTCCAGCAGCAGCCCGGCGCGGTGGCCGTGGCCGTAGCCGGCGGCGGCATAACGTAGGCGCAGGTCTTCGACGCGCGACAGTGCGTCGCCGTAGCGCAGCGTGCCGGCCGCGATGCCGTAGGCCGCCGCGGTGACCGGCTCGACGCACAGGAAGTCGGCGGCGGGCTGGCGGCGCGCGCGTTCGGCAAAGGCTTCGAAGACGGTATTCACCCTAGCCCAAGCCTCGGGGTCAGCGCCGTTTGGCGGGCTCGACGACCCAGGGGTTGAACAGCGGCACGCCCATCGGCTCGAAATCGGCCACGTTGCGCGTCACCAGGGTCATGCCGTGCACCAGCGCGGTGGCGGCGATCAGTGCATCGCGCTCGGGGCGCGGGTCGGGCACGTGCAGCGCGGCACAGCGCAGGGCTACCGCTTCATCGACCGGCAGGATGCGTCCCATAAAGCCGGGCACCACCTTGTCGTCGAGCCAGGAGCGCAACATCGCGCCCTGCTTCGCGTCGCGCCGCTCGACCAGGCGAACGCCGGTTTCCAGCTCCATCAGCGTGACCACCGAAATGAAGAAGCCGCCGGCACCCGCCGACTTTGCCCAGCTCGCCACCCCGGCATCGATGCGCCGCGAGCCGATCTTGCGCAGTTCCGAAACTACATTGGTGTCCAGCAGCTGCATTGACGTTCAACCCAGGTCCGCCGGGCGATGCCGAGTGCGGCTGCGCGGTGGCGCGAACTCGATCGTCGCCGTCTGCGGCATCGACAACACGTCGGCCAGGCTGGCGCGCTGGCCGACCAGCGCCTGGTACTGCTCGGCTGTCATCAACACGTGTGCCGGCCGGCCGCGGTCGGTGATGAACACCGGCCCGGCCTCGGCGGCGCGCTTTGCGCGGCCGGCGTCCTGATTGAACTCGCGGCTGGTCATGGTGGTGACAGGCATGGGCGGCTCCCGCAAAGTAGCAACGTTACTACATTTTCTAGATGAACAGCTGCACCGACGGCAGCGCCGCGTCGCAGTTGAGCAGGTTCACGCGCTTGAGCGTGAAGCGCAGTGTGCCCTCGTCGACGCGGAAGTGATGGAAGGCCGTGCCCACCAGCATCAGCATCTCGTCGCCGCGCGCTTCGCTGTAGTGGAACTCGGTGCGCGTGACGAAGTGGTTGGCGGCAGCGTCCATCGATTCCACGCTGGGCGTCTGCAGCAGGTGGTGACTTCGGCTGAGCGGCTGCTGCGAAAACGCGCGCGGGCTCTTCAACCGCTCGATGCGCAGCTCGCGCAGCAGCTTGTCCTCGTACATGTGCGAGGTGTGGTTGATGCCGTCGCTCTGGTCGTGCTGCAGCGGCACCCAGTAGTAGGCGTCGTCGGTGAACAGCGCGGTTCCAGGTGTCGTAGTCGCGCGCATCGAGCAGGCGCGCCTCGTGGAGCACCAGCTCGACCAACTGGCTCGGCGCGTCACGTCATGGGGAGTGATCATCGCGGCCTCCCTCACATCGACAGCGTCATGTACCTGGCCCAGGCGCGGTACTGGTTGCGCATCGAGATCTCGCTGGTGCCGTTGGCGGTGACTTCCTTTTGCCCGATCTCGGCCGGGTCGTAGTTGCGGTGCAGGCTGACCCAGTCGTTGCCGCTGGCGCGCAGGCCTTCCTGGATGCCGCGGTAGGCATGCAGGTCGTCGTGGCCGACCACCGAAAACGGCGAGTTGATGAGCCGCGTGTACATCGCGGTGCGCTGCAGCAGTTCGGGCGGCGCGCCCTTCAGGCGGAAGGTCCAGCTTTCGATGACCGTCTTGTCCACGGCGATCGGCTTGACCACGCGGATCGCCTGGATCGCGCCCTTGATCGTCAGGTTGGGGAAGTACACGGTGTTGTGCCGCGTCAGCCCCAGGATGTCGTGCGCGCGCTGCTCGCCATAGGCCTTGACCATGGCTTCTTCGTAGGCCGGCACGCCAGAGTACTTGGAATGGATGCTGAAGTTGACGCCGGAGAAGCTGTGGCCGTTGTCGAACACGCGCACGCCCATGTCGTCGAAGAAGTTGTAGTCCGACATGAAGGGCGCGAACTGCTCGATGGCCATCGGCTTGGGCGCGTCGGCCGGTTTGCCCATCCACATCTTCACCGCGGTGCCGGCGGAAGACTCGTGCACCACCATCGGGTGCATGGTGTCGTTCAGGTTCTCGATGAACATCTTCCAGTTGCAGTTGTGCAGGTAGCGCAGGCAGCCGCCGGCGATCTCCAGTTCGCCTTCGGGCGAGCGGTCGGCCATGTTGTCGATGGAGCTGAGCGAGTCGCCGAAGTAGTCCTCGAAGCTCGGGGCCGGCATCGTTGATCCTGGCGAAGATGAAGCCGCGGTAGACGCGCACGTTCTGCACGGCCACCAGGCCCTGGCCGCTCTCGCATTCGCGCACCGCGGTGCCTTCGTAGCCTTCCTTCACCGGAAAGTTGAGCAGCGAGCCGTCGGTGCGGAAGGTCCAGGCGTGGTACGGGCAGCGGAACATCTTGCCGGTGTTGCCGCAGGGCGCGGAGACCACGCGCGAGCCCTTGTGCGCGCAGCGGTTCATCAGCACGCGCACGCTGTCGTCGCCGTGGCGCACGACGATCAGCGGCCGGCCGCCGATGTCCACCGTCAGGTAGTCGCCGGCCTTGGGGATCTGGCTGTCGTGGCCGACGTAGTTCCAGGTGTTGGCGAAGAAGTGTTCCTGTTCCAGGCGGAAGAGTCTCGTCGCTGAGGTACAGGTCGCGGTGCACGCGGTCGGGCTGCACCAGCGCCAGGATCTGTGACTTCAGGTTCTCGGTCGGGCCTGTGTAGCGGTCCATGTTCGGGCTCCTTCTCAAACTCCGGCGGCTGCCAGTGCAGCGCCCAGTGCCTTGCCTTGGTCGTCGGCCAGCGCGGCATCGCGCAGCCGGCGCAGTGCGGCGGCGGCGTCGTTGCGGCCGGCCAGCTTGTGCGCGGCGGCCATCAGCTGCTCGAAGTGGCGCACGCCGCGTTCGTGCGTGTCGCTGTAGCCGGTGACCAGGCGCTGGCAGCGGGCGATCTCCAGCGCCAGCGCGGGCTGTGCCGGCAGCGCGGCATGGATCTGCGCCAGCCAGGCTTCGATGCGCGCGTTCTCGACGCCGTAGCGCAGGCTGCCGCGGCGCCAGCGGCGCAGGCCGGCCAGCGCATACAGCAGCAGGTAGCCGCGCAGTGAACTCGTCTTGACGATGCGGCCGTGCTGCGTGAAGCGCTCGACAAGGCGGCGCGGCGCGCCCGAGTTCAGCAGCCAGCGGCCCATCCCGGCGGGCAGCGTGTCGCAGATCTCCTGCAGCCGCGGGTGCAGGAACTCGTGGATGTCCAGCAGCTGAGCGTCGGCCACCTTGACCTCGCTGCGCACGCGCTGGAAGCGGCCGGCGCGCAGCTTCAGGTCGGCCACGCGCACGGTGTCTTCGTAGCTCATCCACAGCGCCAGGTGGCGCGCGGCTTCCACCGTCAATGCATCGTCGCCGGCATCGGCGATGCGTGCCATGCGCTCCAGGTACAGCGCACCATAGGCCGGGTCCTGGTAGTCGATGGTCCGGCGCAGGCCCTCGCCGAGCCAGGGCCGCGCCGCTTCGCTGAACTGGCTGTGCACGCGCTTGAGCAGCGCGTCGACGGCCGGGTGAGCGTGGTTCTGCGGCGGCATCGCCGGCACGGGGCGCTCGGGCGGGCCGGCCGGCGGCGGCGCTTCCTGTGCCAACCGCAGGCCTTCGCCGAAGGCGCGCAGGCTGGCCTCGACGCCGACACCGCCGGCGCGGATGGTGGCTTCGAAGGCCTCGCGGCCGAAGGGCAGCGTGGCCGAGGCGCACAGCGCGCCGAACAGCACCGCGCTGATGACGCTGCCGCTGCGCTCTGCCGCCGCGGCCATGTCGAAGCGGATGAAGCGCTGCGCCGCATCGACGCAGGCGGCTTCCAGCGCCACGCTGTCGGCCACGCCGTCGCCCAGCGCCGACTTTTCGGCGATGGCATAGACGCGGTGGGTGGAGGCGATCAGCGTCGTGCGGTCCTTCGTCACCAGGCCGCGCTGCAGCGCGCGGCCGGCTTCCATCAACTCGGAGGCGATGAGCACGTCCACATCACCCGGCGTGGGGATCAACGCCAGCACCGGCGCGGCGCCTGCGGCGTCGGCCGCGGCGCGCGGGAACAGCTCCAGGTAGTAGATGGTGGCGCCGGTGCGCTGCGCCACGCCGGCCACCGAGGTGGTCTGCGCGATGTGGCCGTGGGCCTCGCCCAGCGCGACGATCCAGTCGGCAAGCACGCCGCCGCCCTCGCCGCCCATGGCCAGGATGGCGATCTTGATGGGTTGCGCTGATGACTTGCTCACGGCCATCAGAAGGCAGTGGCGGCCAGCCGCCGATCGATGCGGCGCTGCAGCGCGGCGATGACCGCTCGCCGCAGCGACGCACGAAAGCGGTCCCAGGCGTTGGGGTTGCTGATCACCTCGGCGCGATAGAACGACGGGCACAGCACCGCGGCATGCGAGACCTCGCCGCACATGCCGCAGCCGACGCAGCTGTCGAGCACGGTGGTCACCGGGGCGCTGCGCAGCGGGTCGGGGTTGGGCTTGATGCTCAAGCTGGGGCAGCCGCTGATGCGGATGCACGAATGGTCGCCGGTGCAGGTGTCGCTGTCGACGCCGAAGCGCTCGCGCACCTGGCGCTGGCCGGCGGCGATGGCCTTCTTCACCAGCGGCTTCTCGCGGCGCTGCCGGTTGAGCATGCATTCGCTCTGCGCGACGATGACCTTCGGGCCCGGCTGCTTGGTGGTTAGCGCATCGCGGATGGCGGCGCGCATGCCGGCCACGTCGTAGGTGCGGCGGATGGTCTTCACCCATTCGACGCCGACGCCGCGCACCGCCTTCTCGATCGGGTGCCAGGTGCTGCGCGTGCGGTTGCCGGCGCGCGAGGACAGGATGTCCTGCCCGCCGGTGGCGGCCGTGTAGTTGTTGTCGATGACCAGCGTCAGGTTGTTGCTCTTGTTGAACACCGCATTGGCGATGCCGCTGGTCAGGCCGTTGTGCCAGAAGCCGCCGTCGCCCATGATGCTGATCGCGCGTTTGCTGGACGGCGTGTTGAAGGCCGCGGCGCCGGCTGCGCCCAGGCCGTAGCCCATGGTGGTGTTGCCGATGTGGAAGGGCGGCAGGATCGAGAACAGGTGGCAGCCGATGTCGGCGCTGACATGGTGTTCGCCCAGTTCGCGCTGCACCAGCTTCAGCGCGGCGAACACCGGGCGTTCGGGGCAGCCGGTGCACAGGCCCGGCGGGCGCGCGTGCACGGTCATCGGCTTGAGCGGGATGACCCTGGGCGGTGCCGGCGGCAGCAATGCCGGCAGGTGCTGGCCGATGAAGGCACGAAGGCCCTTGTGCAGCACCTCGGGGCTGTATTCGCCGGCCATCGGGAAGGGGTCCTTGCCGACCAGCTTGGTCTGCAGGTCATGCTGGCGCAGCACGCTCGCAATGCCCTGTTCGATGAAATTGGGCTGGCCTTCCTCCACCAGCAGCACGGCGCGCTTGCCGGCGCAGAAACGCGTGAGCTCGGTGTCGACCAGCGGGTAGGCGACGTTCATCACATACAGCGGCAGCTTGCTGCGGCCATAGACGTCCGCCAGCCCCAGCCGCTCCATCGCGCGCAGCAGCGAGTTGTAGAGGCCACCCTGCACGATGAGGCCGACATCGGCTGTGTCCTCGGCGAAGAACTCGTTGAGCCCGCGTTCGGCGATGAACTTCTGCGCCGCGGGCCAGCGCTGTTCGATCTTCTCGCGCTCGTGCAGGAAGCTGGCCGGCGGCAGCACGATGCGGTCGACATCGCGCCGCGGCGCCGCCATCGCCTCGTCGATGGAAAAGGCCGGGCGCCGGTTGTCCTTGGCGACGAAGCGGCCGTGCACGTGGCACGCGCGGATGCGCAGCTGCAGCATCACCGGCGTGTGCGTGGCCTCGGACAGCTCGAAGCCGTCTTCGACGGCGCTGCACGATGCTCGGCAGATTCGGCCGCGGGTCCAGCAGCCACATCTGCGACTTCATCGCGAAGGCATGGCTGCGCTCCTGCATGATGCTGGAGCCGTCGCCGTAGTCCTCGCCGACGATGACCAGCGCGCCGCCGGTGACGCCGCCCGAGGCCAGGTTGGCCAGCGCGTCGGACGCGACGTTGGTGCCCACTGTCGATTTGAACGTGACTGCGCCGCGCAGCGGGTAGTTCACCGACGCAGCCAGTGTGGCCGCGGCCGTGGCCTCGCTGGCGCTGGTCTCGAAGCGCACGCCCATCTCGGCCAGGATGTCCTGCGCATCGGCCAGCACGTCCATCAGGTGCGAGATCGGCGAGCCCTGGTAGCCGGCCACGTAGGCCACCCCCGACTGCAGCAGTGCCTTGGTCACGGCCAGGATGCCTTCGCCGGCGAATTCCTGCCCTGCGCCGAGGCGCAGCTTCTTCACTTCCTCGGCAAATGATCGTTCGGCCATCGATTCCCCGGATGTGCTTGTGCCGCGCTGCGCACGAGCCTATAGTTGACATCTGAACATATGCAAATGCATTTGTAAAGCCCGCGATTCCCGGGCGGGCAGCCAGAAAGGTGGCACATGGGCAAGGACGCGCCGGGCACTTTCATCGACGATTACCTGGCCTATCTGCTGGCGCGCGCCAGCCACCTGATCTCCGCCGAGTTCCATGTGGTCGTCCGGCGCGCGCGGCTGCCGGTACAGCAGTGGCGCGTGCTGGCCACGTTGGCCGACGGCCAGCGCTTGAGCATCGGCGAGGTGGCCGAGATCGTGCTGATCCCGCAATCGACGCTGACGCGCGTGGCCGAGCGCATGGTGCGCACGGGGCTGCTGCTGCGTGCCGCCGACGAGGCCGACCGCCGCATCACCCGCGTGCGCCTCAGTGCCAAGGGCCTGAAGCTGGCCGGGCCGCTGGTGGAGCAGGCCCGAGCCCACGAGGCCGCGGTGGTGCAGGCGCTCGGCGCTGCCGACGCGCGCACGCTCAAGCGCATCCTGGGCCGGCTGATCGAACAGCACGCGCGGCCGCGGCTGGATCCTCGATAGCTCAGTCCACCCGGGGCAGCGGCTCGATCAGGGCCTCGCCTTCGCTGCTGCTGCGGTTGACGCTGCGCGACACCGGCCAGGCCTGCAGACGCGCCGGGTCGGTGGGCACCAGCAGCGGCGCCAGCACGGCCACATCCTGCTGCTCGCGGTTGAGCCAGGCGTCCCAGTGCTCGCGCGGCAGGATCAGCGGCATGCGGTCGTGGATCGGCGCCATCAGTGCGTTGGCTGCAGTGGTGATGATGCAGCAGGTCAACAGCCAGTCGGCATCGACCGCGGCACCGGCTGGGCGCCAGGCCTCGAAAAGGCCGGCAAAGGCGAACAGCGGCTCGCGGCCGTCGGCATTGCTCGGGCAGATGTACCAGGGTTGCTTGCCGCTGGGCGTGGCCTGCCATTCATAGAAGCCGCTGGCCGGCAGCAGGCAGCGGCGGCGCCGGAGGGCCTGGCGGAACGAGGGCTTGTCGGCCAGGCCTTCGAGCCGCGCATTGTTCAGCTTGGCGGCCAGCTTCTCGTCCTTTGCCCAATGAGGCAGGAGGCCCCAGCGCATCAGGGCGGCGATCCGGTCGCCCTCCTTGGTGTCGTGCACCACCGGCACCATTGACATCGGCGCGACGTTCCAGCGCTTCGGGAAGGGCGTGACCCGCACCACGCTGAAGCCGGAGATCAGCGTGTTCGGGTCGTAGGCCACCACGTAGCGTCCGCACATGGGTGCATGTTGACACGGCTGCGGGATCCCCCGAAGGAGGGACCCCGAAAGCGCGCACCCGTCGATCCGCCGTCCGGGCGATGGCAGCCCAAGCTGCCTGGCGAGACGATGGCGCCATGCCAACCCGACGTGAGGAGCGCGACATGAACCTCAGCCAAGTTCTTCTGTGGTGGCGCGCCGCGCCGGCGCGCAGAGCGCCCCGGCCGGCCACGCCCGACTGGGTCAACGCCGGCAGCGAGCCGAACCCCGAGCAGCTCGACGACGTGCTCTTGGGCTGCGGCTGGTTCGATTCGAGCCACGAACTGAACACCGGCTTGCAGGTGACCGAGCACCTGACGCCGGAGCGGGTGGTCAACGAGGTGCCGCTGGGCTGGTGGCTCGACTGGCAGGCGCATGGCCCGTCACAGGCTGGAGCCCAGGGTCGAAACAGCGGCTAAGCTCGCGCCCAGGCGGCGGGGTACGCCGCAACGGGAGCAGCAGCATGAAGGCGATCTGGAACGGCGTGGTCGTGGCCGAGAGCGACGACACGGTGGTGGTGGAAGGCAACCACTATTTTCCCGAAAGCAGCCTGAAGCGCGAGTACACCAGCTTCAGCAACCACCGCAGCCATTGCCACTGGAAGGGTGAGGCGCACTACTACAGCCTGTTCGTCAACGGCGAGATGAACCCGGATGCCGTCTGGTACTACCCCGCGCCGAGCGAGGCTGCGGCGCAGATCAAGGGCCGGGTGGCCTTCTGGAAGGGCGTGAAGATCGAGTGAGGCCTGCCGTCAGGCCAGTCGCCCGGCGCGAAAGTCCTCCACCGCCTGGAAGATCTCTTCGTTGCTGTTCATCACGAAGGGCCCGTACTGCGCGATCGGTTCGTTCAGCGGCTGCCCGGCGACGAGGATGGCGCGCGCGCCCTCGGGCCCGCCCTGCAGGCGCACGCCGTCGCTGCCCGGCGTGTTGGCCAGGACGGCCATGCGCTGGCGCGGCACCGACTGGCCGGCGATGGCCAGCGCGCCGCGGTAGACGTAGACAAAGGCGTTGTGGTGGGCCGGCAGCGGCTGCTCGAACACCGCGCCGGCGGGCAGCGCCAAGTCCAGGTACAGCGGCTCGGTGGCCTGGCGCTGCATGGCGCCGTCCACGCCCTGACTGCGCCCGGCGATGACGCGCACGCGCACGCCTTCGGACGTGTCGACCTGCGGGATCTCGACGGCCGGAATGTCGCGGTACCAGGGCGGGCACATCTTGTCCTTGGCCGGCAGGTTGAGCCACAGCTGGAAGCCTTCCATGCGGCCGGCTTCCTGTTCGGGCATTTCGCTGTGGATGACGCCGCGGCCGGCGGTCATCCATTGCACGCCGCCGCCGGACAGCAGGCCTTGATTGCCGGCCGAATCGCGGTGGCGCATGCGGCCGTCGAGCATGTAGGTCACGGTCTCGAAGCCGCGGTGCGGATGGTCGGGAAAGCCGCCGATGTAGTCGCCCGGGTTGTCGGTGCCGAAGGCGTCGAGCATCAGGAACGGGTCGAGGCGGCGTTGCAGGTCCTGCGTCAGCACGCGGGTGAGCTTGACGCCGGCGCCGTCGCTGGTGGCCTGGCCGACGATCAGCCGCTCGACGGCGCGCGGCCGCGCGAGGGTAGAGGTGGCAGTGGAGATGTTCATGCTTGCATCCTGACATGGCCGCGTGCCTGCTGCATCCAGCCACGCTGAACGCCCCGTTGCACCCGACTGAACTGCGGCTACGCTTGCCTGCATGGCCATCGAACTTTCCAGCGCCCACCGCCGCCGCCTGCGCCAGATCTGGCGCTCGGCCGGCTGGCCCTGCCAGGACATGCTGGAGGTGGACCTGCTGGACCACGGGCTGCTGCAGCGGCTGCGCGACGGCGATGGCCGCGAGACGCTGCGCGTCACCGACGCCGGCATCGCGCTGCTGGCACAGACGCTGCGCGGCAACCGTGCCGCACGCGACGCGCACGAGGCGCTGGTCGGCCGCGTGGCGCTGCAGATGCAGCGTGCCGGGCGCATCGTCTGGCGCGGCCTGAGTCTGCGCGCGCGTGTCGGCGAGGGTGCGGCCGCGGTCTGGGCCATGGCCATGCCGGATGTCTACTCGATCCGCCACACCACGGTGGAGGCCTACCTCGAGCCGGTGGTGCACGAGATCAAGGTGACGCGCGCCGACCTGCTGTCGGACCTGCGCCACGAGGCCAAGCGTGCGGCTTACCTGGCGCTTAGCAGCGAGTGCTGGTACGTCATCCGCCAGGGCATCGCGCAGCCGCAGGAGGTTCCGCCGGATTGTGGGGTGATGCTGGCGGCCGATTCCGGGCTGGACGTGGCGCGCCCGGCCCCGAAGCGGCCGATGCAGATGAGTTTTGGCTTGTGGGTGGCGCTGGCCCGGGCCACGCCCATGGACAATGAGCAGGACCAGGACGCGCAAGCCTGGCTCGGCGGCACCGACCCGGATGCCGTCGGCCCCATCACCTCTTGACATGTCCACACCGCCGCAGGGCTATCGGCCCGACGCCGCCTCCGACTTGAGCCACCGTGCGGCGCGAGAGCGCAAGGCGCTTTGGGTGGCACTTGTGCTGATCCTGGTGTGGGGCAGCAACTTCAGCGTGCAGAAGATGGTGTTCTCGGCGGTGTCGCCGGGCGGCTTCCTGATGGCGCGCTACCTGGCGATGCCCGTGGCCGCGACGCTGCTGCTGTGCTGGCGCTTCGGACTGCACTGGCCGCATGTGCCCAGGGCCGACCAGCTGGCGCTGCTGAAGCTGGGTATTGCCGGGCACCTGCTGCACGTGGGCCTGGTGACCTACGGCATCCACTGGTCGACGGCCTTTTCCAGTTCGCTGATCCTGGGCTGCGGGCCGCTGTTCACGCTGTTGATCCTGCGCGCCACCGGCGTCGAGACGCTGACGCGCGGCCAGGTGGCGGGCGTGGCGGTGGCATTGTGCGGCGTGCTGCTGTTCCTGTCGGACAAGCTGATGGGCGGGCAATGGTCGGCTTCGGCGGGCGACGGGGTGCTGCTGGTGGCGGCATCGTTCTTCTCGTACTACACCGTGGCCGCCAAGCCGCTGATCGAAAGACATGGCGGCGTGGTGGTGATGACCTATGCCGTGCTGCTGGGCAGCGCGCCGGTGGTGCTGCTCAGCCTGCCGGCCGGCCTGCAGGTGGAGTGGACGCAGCTCAGCCTGGCGGTCTGGGCCGGCATGTTCTACGCCGTGCTGATCTCGGCCTTCCTCGGCTGGCTGGTGTGGGGCTGGGTCAATGCGGTGCGCGGCGTGGCGCGCAGCGCCCCGCTGATGTACCTGATGCCGCCGGTGGCCGGCCTGGTGGCCTGGGCGGTGACGGGCGAGAGCTACACCGGCGTCAAGTTGGCCGGTGCGGCGCTGGCCCTGGCGGGGGTGGCGCTGGCGCAGTTCGCGGGCTCGCGCAGCGATCCGGTGCGCGAGGGGGTGGCGCCGGTGGATTGAGGTCGCCTGCCTGCTTCGCCGAGCCGGCTTATCGGCGAACCGAATGAACACCTGGCAACATTTGCCGCTTAGCATCGCTGCCGCACCGCGGCATGCGCAGCAGGCGGCAATGTGGCGCCGCTTGACGGGCGCGGGCTGCAAGGCGGTGCGCTCGAACCGGACCTTCGGATTTGCACATGACGAAATGCGAACCGATTCACCAAGGACCGAATGACTGAACTCCGCGCCCTGTTGCTGACCGACGTCGTGGACAGCACCAAGCTGTCCGAGGCGATCGGCGACCGAGCCATGGCTGAGGTCTGGGCGGCGCACGACCGCGTCGCGCGCGACCTCCTGCCGCAGTGGCGAGGGCGCGAGATCGACAAGACCGACGGCATGCTGCTGCTTTTCGACAACGCGGCCGACGCGGTGAACTATGCGCTGCACTATCACGGCGCCCTCGCGAGCATGCCGATGCCGCTGAAGGCGCGCGCTGGCTTGCACGTGGGTCCGGTGATCCTGCGCGAGAACAACGCCGAGGACGTTGCACGCGGCGCCAAGCCGCTGGAAGTGGATGGTTTGGCCAAGCCCACTGCGGCGCGGGTGATGTCGCTGGCGCGTGGCGGGCAGACGCTGCTCACGCTTGAGGCACGCGAGGCGCTGGGCGAGACCGACCTGGCGACACAGTCGCACGGTCACTGGATCATCAAGGGTGTCTCGACGCCGATCGAACTTGTTCGAGGTCGGCGCCGACCCGTCCTTGTTTGCGGTGCCGCCCGACAGTGACAAGGTCTACCGGGTGGTGCGCAGCGGTGAACGCTGGCTGCCTGTCAAGGAGATACCGAACAACCTGCCGCACCAGGGGACGTCCTTCATCGGCCGCGAGCGCGAGATCGACGAGGTCAAGGACATGCTCGGCCAGGCGCGGTTGGTCACCTTGCTCGGCATGGGCGGCTTGGGCAAGACGCGGCTGTCGCTGCAGGTGGCTGCCGAGCAGATGGCGCAGTATCCGGACGGCGTCTGGTTCCTGGACCTCTCGCCGTTGAGCGATGGCGCGCTGGTGGCCGCCGAGGCGGCTCGGGTGCTGGACGTGGCCGAAGAGCCGGGGCGCCCCTTGCTCGTGACGCTGGGCGCGCATTTGAAGAACAAGCGCGCGCTGCTGATCCTGGACAACTGCGAGCATCTGATCAAGCCGTCGGCCGAACTGGCGCATGCGATCGTGAAGAACGCTCCACAGGTGCGCATGATCGCGTCCAGCCGCGAGCCGTTGCATGTGCCGGGCGAAAGGACCTACCCGATCCTGCCGCTGCCGGTGCCGGACCGCCATGCCAGCCTGCAGGTGCTGCAGGCCACAGCGGCAGTGCAACTGTTTGTCGAACGTGCGCAGGCGCACAAGCCGGCCTTCGAACTGAACGAGCGCGAAGCGCAGGCTGTGGCCGAACTGGTGGCGCGGCTGGAAGGCATTCCGCTGGCCTTGGAACTGGCTGCCGCGCGCGTGCGTGCGATGAGCGTGGCCGACATCAACAAGCGGTTGACCGACCGCTACAAGCTCCTCACCGGTGGCAGCCGGGTGCTGCAGCAGCGCCAGCAGACGCTGCGCGCGCTTGTGGATTGGAGCTATGAACTGCTCAACGAGAGCGAGCAGATGATGTTGCGACGACTGGCGGTGTTCGTCGGCGGCTTCGATCTTGAGGCTGCAGAGAAGGTGTGTGGCGCCGAACCGATCGAGGACTTCGAGGTGCTGGACCTGCTGGGCTCGTTGGTGGACAAGTCGTTGGCGATGCTGGAGGAGTCGCACGACGGGTCCCGCTACCGCATGCTGGAAACCATTCGCGACTACGCCGCAGACAAGCTCAAGGCAGATGCCGATGAGGCGGCCGCTGCTGCGGAGCGGCACAACCAGTACTACTTCCATCTGGCGATCGAGGCGCGCGACGGCATCGATGGCGCTGAGCAGGCGCTTTGGCTCAAGCGACTGGAGAGCGAACTAGACAATCTGCGCGCAGCCATGAGCCTGGCATTGTCCGGTGGCGTGGATCCGGTCATCGCGGTAAAGCTGGCCGTGCAGCTTCAAGGCTTCTGGATCTTGCGTGGCTACATCACCGAAGGCCGCAGGCTGGTGAAGGCGGCCCTTCAGTTGCCGGCGGTGCAGGAATTCAAGCTTGCGAAGGCCCACGCCCTGTATGTGGGTGCGGCACTGGCTGAATGCCAAAGTGACCATGGGGAGGCGTTGGGGTTGCTGGAGGGCAGTCTGGCCATTCACCGCGAACTGGGCGATCCGGAGAACATTGCGGCGACCTTGTCGACGCTGTCGACGACTCGACTTGAGATGGGCGACACCATCCGCGCGCGGGCAGACGAGTTGGAAGCGATCAACATCTTCCGTCAACTTGGACAGCAGTTGAACGAGGGGATTGCCCTGCGCAACCTCGGACAGATCGCACTCTACGAAGGCGATGCCACGCAGGCACGGGATCATCTGGACGCTGGTCTGGCATTGGCACGTCAGGTCAGCAGCCCTGAAGAGGAAGGAGAGTGCGAGCTTCTGCTTGGCGAGGTCAAGCTCGAAATGGGCGCAACCGGGGAGGCGATCGAGCACTTCGCGCGTTCGCTGGAGGTTTGCCGCGAAGGCGCTGACAAGCGCGGGGAGGCCAATGCGCTTTGGCGGCTCGGCGCCGTCGATCTTCACAACGGCAACTACGCAGCGGCACGCCAGCGTCTTGGCGAGGCACTACAGTCGTTTCACCGCGCCGAGATGTGGAAGGAACTGATCGGCTGTCTGGAAGAGTTTGCAGGCCTGGCGGAATGGGCCTCGATGCCCGAGGTCGGGGTTCGTATCGCGGCGGTGGCCACGGTGACACGGCAGCGGTTGGGTTTGATCAGGCGGCCTGCGACGCAGACGCGTTGGCAAGCACGAGTGGAAGCGCTGCGCAAACCGCTTGGCGACGAGCGCTTTGTTGCCGCATGGAATGAGGCCTGGGACCAGTGGGAAACTGAAGACGCGATACGAAGTGCGTGCCAGCTGCCGCTTACGCTCGAAGAAGCGACGGCTCAATGACAAGCGGCGCTCCTCGAGCGCCGCTTCCAAATGGCAAACCGACCTAAAGATAACGGCGACGAGCCCTCAAAACTGTGGCGCCGAGCCCGGCGGCGAACAGCAACGCCAGCGTTCCAGGCTCCGGGACTGCAGATGCATCGGCGAAGCCAAAGAGCCTTGCTCCATTGGCATTGCCTTCCACATTGGAGGACAAGCCGCACTGCATGTTGGGTACGCCTAGGTAAGGCAATCCAACCGTGTGGTCGCCAGGCCCAGCAAGGTAACAGCCGACGAAGTACGCCGCGTTCGGCCATTGCACATAGGGGAAGCTCAGCGGGTTGAGCAACGGGTCTCCCGGATCGTTTTGGAACCAGTACAACTGCGCATAGCCGCCGATGAACATCAAGCTGAACCACGCTTGGGCGGCTGGTGCCGACCCCAGGGGGGCGTACAGCGTCTGCGTCAGATTGCCAGGCACTTGTTGCGGATTGAACGGGCTGGAGACGATTTCTTCCCAATCGGGCGGCGCGGGGCTGTTGCGGTCGACGGAGATGACCTGTGCACCGGAGAAGTCAATGTGCGCCAACGGGACGGGAGCCGTGTTGGGCGGAGGGTTCTGCGCGAAATACACCCTTGCGCTGGTGATGCTGAAATCGCCCGCGCACGCTCCAGCGATGTTGGAGACATTGCCCGAGTTGGTGCAGTCACCGTCGTCGATGACGGCTTCACCATACCAATAGAGGTTCGGGAAGGGCGCGCCATATGGCGGGGTGAAGCGCACCCGAACTGGCCCGGCTTCTGCGGGTTGCAGTAACGCGAACGAGCCGGCAATGGCCAGCGCACCCCAGAGAAGCGATCTGATGACTCTGGTCGTGACCATGGTTTCTCCAGCCGTTGCGCTATGCGCCTCCCTGGGATCCGCGGCGGCCCGTCGACAGCGACCGGCAACGAATCTACAACCTTCAACCCAGTTCGGCCCTTGCATTATGGGGAGTCCGCGTCGCCAGTGGCACCCCGGCATTGAGGGGGTCGGGCAATGCACCGTGTGTCGACAGACCCGCCGGTCGCCGCCGATCGCTGAACTATTTGCGTAGCATGCGCATTCATGTGGCGAATCCCGCTGTACAGCTCTGCTTGGCCGACATCGCGCGCGCGGCTGCTTTGCTGCGCTGTCATCGCCGCACTGGCAAAGCAAGCCATGGCCATGGCCGACACGCCGCCGGCCGCCGGGTCGGAGGTGCCGCAATGGACCCACGCCCACGCCGCCTTCGGCCAGCCCAAGTACCCGCCCGGCTTCACCCACTTCGACTACGTCAACCCCGACGCGCCCAAGGGCGGCACGATCAACCTGCGCAACCCCGACCGGCGCTCCAGCTTCGACAAGTTCAATCCCTTCACCACCAAGGGCAATTCGCCGGCGGGGCTGGGCATCTTCATGTTCGAGTCGCTGACGGTGCTGGGCAGCGACGAGTTGCAGACCATGTACGGCCTGCTGGCCGAGGCCATCGCGGTGGCGCCGGACAAGTCCTCGATCAGCTTCAGGCTGAACCCGAAGGCGCGCTTCAGCAACGGCGACCCGGTGACCGCCGAGGACGTCAAGTACAGCTTCGAATCGATGTCGGGCAAGTACGCCTCGCCCGGGCTGCAGGCCTCGCTGGCCGGGGTGGAGCGCGTGGTGGTGCTCGACGAGCGCACCGTGCGCTTCGAGCTGCGCGAGCGCACCAACGACCTGCTCTTCACCGTCGGCGGTCTGGCCGTGTTCTCGCGCAAATGGGCGCTGGGGCCGGACGGCAAGCCGAAACGATTCGACGAGATCGTCAGCGAGTACCCGCTTACCAGTGGGCCCTACACCATCGCCAAGGCCGATTCCGGACGCCGGCTCGAATTCAAGCGCAACCCGGACTACTGGGCGCGCGACCTGGGCGTGCGCCGCGGCATGTTCAACTGGGACCGCGTGGTCTACCGCTACTACAGTGACCAGGCCGTGGCGCGCGAGGCCTTCAAGGCCGGCGAGTTCGACATCTTCAAGGAATACAGCGGACGCGCCTGGGTGCGCCAGCACAAGGGCGTGAAGTGGGACGACGGGCGCATCAAGAAGGACCTGTTCGAGACCTCGGTGGGCCAGGGCCTGCAGGCCTACATGATGAACATGCGCCGGCCGCTGTTCCAGGACATCCGCGTGCGCGAGGCGCTGGGCTACACCTACGACTTCGACACCATCAACCGGCTGGGCCTGTACAAGCGCGCCGAGAGCCAGTTCAACAACTCCGAGTTCGCCGCCCAGGGTCTGCCGACGCCGGGCGAGCTGAAGCTGCTGGAGCCCTTTCGCGCCGAGCTGCCGCCGCGAGGTCTTCGGCCCGGCCTACCGTGCGCCGACCACCGGCCGCGACCCGAAGCGCCTGCGCCAGAACCTGCTGAAGGCGCGCGACCTGCTCGAACAGGCGGGCTGGAAGCTGGCGCCCGACGGCAAGCTGCGCAATGCCAAGGGCGAGGCCTTCGAGTTCGAGTACCTGAGCCCCGGCGAGGGCGGCCGCATGGCCGACTGGCAGGCCAACCTGGAAAAGCTCGGCATCACGATGAAGGAGCGCAACGTCGACTTCGCGCTGTACCGGCGCCGGCTGGAGGAGTACGACTTCGACATGATCGCCATTGCCGGCGGCGACTTCACGCTGCCCGATGCCACTGGGCTGCTCACCGCCTTCGGCAGCAAGTCGGCCGACGAGAAGGGCAACAACAACTTCCGCGGCGTGAAGAGCCGCGCCGCCGACCACCTGATCAAGCTGATGTCCGAGGCCAAGACGCTGGACGAGCTGCGCGACGCGTCGCGCGCGCTCGACCGTGTGATCATGTGGAGCCACTGGCAGGTGCCGGACCTGTACGCGTCGGACGAGAAGTCGTCCTATTGGGACAAGTTCGGCATGCCGGCGCGGCGCCCGCGCTTCTTCACCATCGACACCGCCTCGGGTTTCCCGGCCTGGCCGCTGGAAACCTGGTGGATCAAGGACCCGGCCAGGCGCTGAACGCTGATGCTGTTCTACATCCTCAAGCGCATTGCCCTGATGGTGCCCACGCTGCTGGGCGCGCTGACCATCACCTTCGTCGTCATCCAGTTCGTGCCCGGCGGGCCGGTGGAGCAGATCATGGCCGAGGCGCGCGCCAGCCAGAAGGGCGGCGGCGACACGGGCCTGTACAAGGCCGGGCGCGACAGCGACGCCAAGCAGATCGCCGAGCTGAAGAAGCTCTACGGCTTCGACAAGCCGGCGCACGTGCGCTACTTCGAGATGCTGGGCAGCTTCCTGCGCTTCGACCTGGGCCGCAGCTTCCTGCACAACAAGGACGTGTGGCAGCTGATCAAGGAGAAGCTGCCGGTGTCCATCAGCCTGGGGCTGTGGACCTTCGTCATCAGCTACCTGATCTCGGTGCCGCTGGGCGTGGCCAAGGCGGTGCGCGAGGGCTCGCGCTTCGACGTGATGACCTCGCTGGTGGTGCTGATCGGCTATGCGATCCCGGGCTTCGTGCTCGGCATCTTCCTGATCGTGCTGTTTGCCGGCGGCAGCTTCTTCGAATGGTTTCCGCTGCGCGGGCTGACCGTCCGACAACTGGGAGGAACTGAGCTGGCCGGCGCGCATCCTCGACTACTTCTGGCACCTGACGCTGCCGCTGATCTGCCTGGTGATCAGCAGCTTTGCGGTGACGACGATGCTCACCAAGAACACCTTCGTCGAGGAGATGCGCAAGCAGTACGTGCTGGTGGCGCGCGCCAAGGGCCTGTCGCAGAAGAGCGTGCTCTACAAGCACATCTTCCGCAACGCGATGATCCCGCTGGTCACCGGCTTCCCGGCGGCCTTCGTCGGCGCCTTCTTCGCCGGGTCGGTGCTGATCGAAACACTCTTCTCGCTGGATGGGCTGGGACTGCTGTCCTTCGAATCGGTGGTGCGGCGCGACTACCCCGTCGTGCTGGGCTCGCTGTACCTGTTCACGCTGATCGGCCTGGTGGTCAAGCTGGTGTCGGACCTGCTGTACGTGGCGGTCGACCCGCGCGTGCAGTTCGGGGCGGTGGGCAAATGAAGCCCCCAGCTCACTTCGTTCGCGGCCCCCCAAGGGGGCGCAGGCCTCCCTTCGGGCGGCCGGGCGGGAGGCCTGATGAGCGCCGTGCTGCCCTCTGCCGCGACCCCGGCGCCGCCCGCGGCCAAGCCGATGTCGCCGAACCAGCGCGCCTGGGCGCGCTTCAGGCGCAACCGCATCGGCTACTGTGTCGCTGTGGTGCTTCGTCGATCGTGCTGGTGCTGGCCACCTTTGCCGAACTGGTCAGCAACGACCGGCCGCTGGTGGCGCGCTACGACGGACAGCTGTTTTTCCCGCTGTTCAAGAACCATCCTGAAACCACCTTCGGCGGTGACTTCGGCACGCCGACCGACTGGTCCGACCCGCTGATTGCCGAGCAGTTTGCCAAGCCGGGCAACTGGGCCTTCTTCACGCTCAACCGCTACGGCGCGCGCACCAGCAACCCCTTCGAGGTGGTGCCCAGCCCGGCGCCGCCGAGCCGGCTGCACTGGCTGGGCACCGACAGCCTGGGCCAGGACATGGTGGCGCGGCTGCTCTACGGCTTTCGCGTCAGCATCTGGTTCGCCTTTGCGCTGACGCTGGTGGGCACGGCGATGGGCATCGCGGCCGGCGCGCTTGCAAGGCTACTTCGGCGGGCGTGTCGACCTGGTGCTGCAGCGGATCATCGAGATCTGGGGCGCGGTGCCGGAGCTGTACCTGCTGATCATCTTCGCGTCGATCTTCGAGCCCTCGCTGCTGCTGCTGCTGGTGCTGCTGTCGCTGTGGGGCTGGATGGGCCTGAGCGACTACGTGCGCGCCGAGTTCCTGCGCAACCGCAGCCTGGAGTTCGTCAAGGCGGCGCGCGCGCTGGGCCTGTGCAACGGCCAGATCATCTGGCGCCACGTGCTGCCGAATTCGATGACGCCGGTCATCACCTTCCTGCCCTTCCGCATGAGCGGCGCCATCGTCGCGCTGACCTCGCTGGACTTCCTGGGCCTGGGCGTGCCGGCCACCGTGCCCTCGCTGGGCGACCTGCTGCGCCAGGGCAAGAACAACCTCGACGCCTGGTGGATCATCTTCCCCACCTTCGTGGTGCTGGTGCTGACGATGCTGGCGCTGACCTTCATCGGCGACGCGCTGCGCGACGCCTTCGACACGAGAAAGTCATGAAGCGCGCTGCTCGAGATCGACAAGCTGACGGTGCGCTTCGGCGCCAGCACCGTGGTCGACCAGGTGTCGTTCTCCATCGCCGCGGGCGAGAAGTTCGCGCTGGTCGGCGAATCGGGCTCGGGCAAGTCGATCACCGCGCTGTCGGTGCTGCGCCTGGTGGACGCGGCCAGCAGCAGCGGCGCGATCCGCTTCGACGGCGAAGACCTGATGCAAAAGAGCGAGCGCGAGATGCGCGGCATCCGCGGCGCGCGCATCGGCATGATCTTCCAGGAGCCGATGACGGCGCTGAACCCGCTGTACACCGTGGGCAACCAGATCGTCGAGGTGCTGGCGCTGCACGAGGCGCTGCGCCCGAACGCGGCGCGCGCACGGGCCGTCGAGCTGCTGCACCGCACCGGCATCCCCGACCCCGAGGCCAAGGTCGATGCCTACCCGCACCAGCTGTCGGGCGGGCAGCGCCAGCGCGCGATGATCGCCATGGCGCTGGCCTGCAAGCCGCAGCTGCTGATCTGCGACGAGCCGACCACCGCGCTGGACGTCACCATCCAGGCGCAGATCCTGGCGCTGCTGGACGAGCTGCAGCGCGAGATGGGCATGGCGCTGCTGTTCATCACCCACGACCTGAACCTGGTGCGCCGCTTCACGCCACCGCGTCGGCGTGATGGAGCGCGGCCGGCTGGTGGAAAGCGGCGACACCGCGCAGGTCTTCGCGCAGCCGCAGCACCCGTACACGCAGCGCCTGCTGGCCAGCCGGCCGCAGCGCGTGGTGCAGCCGGTGGCCGACGACGCGGCGCTGCTGCTCGACGCGCGCGACGTCGAGGTCACGTTCCCGATCGCCGCATGGGCTGGTTCCGCAAGCGCCACTTCGAGGCGGTGCGCCAGGCCACGCTGCAGCTCAAGCGCGGCGAGACGCTGGGCATCGTCGGCGAATCGGGCTCGGGCAAGACCACGCTGGGCATGGCGCTGCTGGCGCTGCAGGACATCGCCGGCGGCGAGGTGCGGCTCGACGGGCAGCGCATCGACAACGCCGATCGCACCGTGCTGCGCGCCATGCGCCGGCGCATGCAGGT
Organism: uncultured Pseudomonadota bacterium; assembly: GCA_963758955.1. Lineage (GTDB taxonomy): Bacteria > Pseudomonadota > Gammaproteobacteria > Burkholderiales > Burkholderiaceae_C > Rubrivivax. The sequence goes on along the minus strand of CAVWXO010000019.1, from coordinate 285,874 downwards.
GGTGTTCCAGGACCCCTTTGCCGCGCTGTCGCCGCGCATGACCGTCGGGCAGATCGTCGGCGAGGGCCTGGCGCTGCACCGGCCCGAGCTGTCCGAGGCCGAGCGCGAGGCGCTGGTGCTGCAGATGCTCGACGAGGTGGGTCTGAACGAACGCAGCGGCGTGGCCCAGGTGCTGCAGCGCTATCCGCACGAGTTTTCCGGCGGCCAGCGCCAGCGCATCGCCATCGCGCGCGCGGTGGTGCTGCGCCCCGAGGTGCTGGTGCTGGACGAGCCGACCTCGGCGCTGGACGTGTCGGTGCAGCAGCAGGTGCTGGCGCTGCTGGCCGACCTGCAGCGCCGCTACGGCCTGAGCTACCTGTTCATCAGCCACGACCTGGCGGTGGTGCGGGCGATGTCGCACCGCGTGCTGGTCATGAAGAACGGCGACGTGGTCGAGCAGGGCGAGGCGCAGGCGCTGTTCGACGCGCCGCAGCAGGCCTACACGCGCGAGCTGCTGGCCGCCGCGCACCTGGCCTGAGCGGCGCGACGCGCTACGGTGTGTCGAAGCGCCGCGTGCCGAGCTTCACCTCGTAGCGCGTGCCCTTTTCGGGGTCGTTGAACTGCAGGCTGGTTGCCGTTCCACTGGTAGGGCGCGAAGAAGCCGTCGATCTGCATCGTGCCGTGGAACAGCGTCACGCCCAGCTGGTCGGCATGCACCTGCAGCCGGTAGGCGATGTCGCTGACGCGCACCAGCGCCTGGCCGGCGCGCCGATGTCGGCCGTCACCGGCCCGCAACTGGCGGCTGCGGCGCCGACGGTCACGCACATCACCGCGTCGTAGTGGCCCGGCGGCGGCGGCAGCGCCCTTGAGCAGGTCGCCGGCCGTGCCCGGCGAGCCGAGCTCGGACGCGGCCAGCGCCGACAGCCGCGCCGAGCGCCAGCGATGGCCGATGGCCAGCGCTGCAGCGCCGGCGCGCATGGCTGCGGCCTACTTCGATCAGCCCTTCGGCCTTCAGCGCTTCCTGCACGGCCGGGCGCGCCGCCATGCGGGCCATGAAGGCGCCCAGGTGCGACAGCGCCGAGATGTCGAGGTTGACGAACTTGCGTCCAGTTGGTCACGGTGAACAGGTAGGCATCGGCGCACGCGAGAAGTGTTCGCCCATCAGGTACTTGCTGGCCTTCGAGCTGCTGGTTCACCCATTCCAGGCGGCTGGCACCCGTGGTGCGCGCCATCGGTCTTGGCTTCCTCGGGCAGTGCGGGGTTGAACAGCGGCGCTGATGCCCTTGTGCATCTCGGTGCCGATGAAGTTCAGCCATTCGATCTGGCGGTAGCGTTCCATCGTGCCCCAGGGCGCGACCAGCTTCTTCTCGGGCACCTGGTCGGCGATGTACTGCACGATGGCCGGGCCTTCGCTCAGGCGCTGGCCGTCGTCCAGCTCCAGCAGCGGCACGTAGCCCTTCGGGTTGATGGTGTAGTAGTCGGTGCCGTCGGCCAGCTTGTGCGTCTTGGTGCTGGCCAGCACGGGCGTGAAGGCCAGGCCGGCTTCGCGCAGCACGATGTGCGGGCTGAGCGAGCAGGCGCCGGGGCTGTAGTAGAGCTTCATGGGGGTCTCCGGAGGGTGCTTGTGGAGTGAGGCCGGGAATCGTACGCGAAAGGCCTTGCCGCGCTGCGGCGGCGCGCGCCGGCTGGGCTGCGGTAACCTCCGGCCAGGAGGGCCCATGCCGCGCAACATTCTCGACGAATCCCAGATCCACCCGGCCATCCGCGAGCGCGTCGCCAGCCACCATGCGCGACTGGTGCAGGAGGTGCAGGCCGCCGTCGGGCAGCACGCGGTGGTGGTGGTGGGCATGGCGCAGAACCCCTTTCCGCGCAAGGCGCGCAAGGCGCTCGATGCCGCCGGCGTGCCCTACCACTACCTGGACTACGGCAGCTACTTCAGCGACTGGCGCCGCCGCAATGCGCTGAAGATGTGGACCGGCTGGCCGACCTTCCCGATGGTCTTCGTCAAGGGCGTGCTGGTCGGCGGTGCCGACGACCTGGCCAAGCTGATCGACAGCGGTGAACTGCAGCGCCTGCTGGCGAGCTGACGCCGCGCGTCGCGGCGCGGCGCGTGCTGGCTCGGCCTGGCTGTGCGCTGGCGCTGGCACGCGGGCCGCACGCGCCTGCGCAGCCCGTGCCGCCTCGACGGGCGTGGCGCACGAGGCGCTGTGCGGCAGCGTGTCGCGGCCGCTCGATCCGGCGCGCGACGAGCGGCGTGCGCATCGACGTGCACTTCGCCGTGCTGCCGGCGCTGGCGCGCAACAAGAAGCCCGACCCGGTGTTCTTCCTGGCCGGCGGGCCGGGGCAGAGCGCCATCGACCTGGCCGGCACGGTGAGCCGCATGCTGTCGCGCTTCGGCCAGCGGCGCGACATCGTGCTCGTCGACCAGCGCGGCACCGGCCGCAGCGCGCCGCTGGACTGCGGCGACGAGCCGCCCGGCCGGCCGCTGAGCGAGCAGCTCGACCCGCAGCGGCAGCTGCAGCGCGCGCGCGACTGCCTGCGCCAGCTGCAGGCGCTGCCGCACGGCGACCTGCGCCACTACACCACCACGCTGGCGATGGCCGACCTGGACGCCGTGCGCCAGGCGCTGGGCGCCGAGCGCATCAACCTGGTGGGCGCGTCCTACGGCACGCGCGCGGCGCTGGAGTACCTGCGGCTGTACCCGCAGCACGTGCGGCGCGTGGTGCTCGACGGCGTGGCGCCGCCGGACATGGTGCTGCCCGAGGCCTCGGCGCCGGACGCGCAGGCGGCCTTCGACGCGCTGCTGCAGGCCTGCGCGCAGGACGCCGGCCTGCCGCGCCCGCGCATCCGACGCTGCAGCAGACCTGGCACGCGCTGCTGGCGTCGCTGCCGCGCACGGTGAGCGTGGCGCACCCGCTGACCGGCCGCGACGAGACGCTGCTGCTGACGCGCGACATGCTGCTCGGCATGGTGCGCGCGGCGCTGTATGCGCCGGCCACTGGCGTCGGCGCTGCCGGCGGCGCTGGACGCGGCGGCGCACGGGCCGCTTCGGGCCGCTGGTCGGGCTGGCCAGCGCGCTTGGCGCCGGCGCGCGGCGAGGCCGCGCTGGCGCAGGGCATGCACTTCTCGGTGGTCTGCGCCGAGGACCTGCCGCGGCGCGGCCCGCCCGGCCGCCGGCCGCGGACTTCGGCGAGGGGCTGGCGCCGCTGTACCGCGAGGTCTGCGCCTTCTGGCCGCGCGGCGAGCTGGCCGCGCGGCTTCTAGGCAGATGCCGCCGGCGCCGGTGGCGACGCTGCTGCTGTCGCGGCGGCATCGACCCGGCCACGCCGCCGCGCCATGGCGAGCGCGTGGCGCAGGCGCTGGGCGCGAAGGCGCGGCACGTGGTGGTGCCGAACGCCGGCCATGGCCTGCTGGCGCTGCCGCTGCGTGCGCGATGTGGTGTTCCGCTTCGTCGATGCGGCCGACGACGACGCAGGCGCTTGCGCGTCGACGCCGACTGCGCGCGCGACATCCCGCGCCCGCCGGTGTTCGTGCCGCCGGGCACGCGGAGCGGCGCCGTGATCGAAGTGCGCGGCATCGCGCGGCGCTTCGTGCAGGGCCGCGGCGCGTTCGGCGCGCGACGGTGCAGGCCGTGGACGGCGTGGACTGGGTGGCCGCCGATGGCTGCATCACCGGCCTGCTCGGCCCCAACGGCGCGGGCAAGACCACGCTGCTGCGCATCGTCGCCGGCTTGCTGCGCGCCCGATGCCGGCCAGGTGCGGGTCGACGGCATCGACGTGCGCCACGCAGCCGCGCGCGGCGCTGGCGCGCATGGGCGTGCTCAGCGATGCGCGCGGCCTGTACCCGCGGCTGACGGCGCGCGAGAACATCGTCTACTACGGCCGGCTGCACGGCATGAGCCGGGCCGCCGCCGAGGCGCGCGCCGAGCAGCCTGGCGCAGACGCTGCGAGATGGAGCCGCTGCTGGACCGCCGCACCGAAGGCTTCAGCCAGGGCGAGCGCATGAAGACGGCGCTGGCGCGCGCGCTGGTGCACGACCCGCACAACATCATCCTCGACGAGCCGACCAACGGCCTGGACGTGCTGGCCACGCGCGCGCTGCGCGAGGCCCTGCGCCGGCTGCGCGACGAGCAGGGCAAGTGCATCGTCTTTTCCACCCACATCATGCAGGAGGTGGAGCGGCTGTGCGACCAGGTGGTGGTGATGGCGCACGGGCGCGCGGTGGCGCAGGGCACGGTGGCCGAGCTGTGCGCGCGACCGGCGCACGACGACTTCGAGCGCTGCTTCGTGCAGCTGGCCTTCGGCCGCGAGGCCGTGTCGTGATCGCCGCCGCCTGGACGGTGCTGCGCAAGGAGCTGCGCGACGCGCTGCGCGACCGGCGCACGCTGCTGGCCATCGTGCTCAGCTCGGTGGCGATGGGCCCGCTGGTGCTGGTGCTGCTGTCCACGCTGGTGGCCGGCATCGAGGAGCGTGCCGAGTCGCGCGAGATCGTGCGTCGCCGGCATCGAGCATGCGCCCACGCTGCAGAACTACCTGCAGCGCCAGACCTACCGCATCCGGCCGGCGCCGCCGCAGTTCGAGCAGCAGCTGCAGAGACAAGCAGCTGGGCGAGCCGGTGCTGGTGATCGGCGCCGGACTTCGAGGCCGAGCTGGCGCGCGGCGAGGCGCCGCGCGTGGAGCTGGTGCTCAGCTCGGCCAACCCGCGCGCGCCAGGCCGGCGCCTCGCGAGCGTCGCGGCTGCTGCAGGGTTTTGCGCAGGAGCAGGCGATGCTGCGCCTGGCCTGGCGCGGCGTGTCGCCGGCGGCGCTGCAGGCCATCGAGGTGGACGAGCGCGACCTGGCCAGCCCGGCGGCGCGCGCCGCGCAGTGGGCGACGCTGGTGCCCTTCTTCGTGCTGATGGCGGTGCTCTACGGCGCGCTGCATGCGGCGCTGGACACGACCGCCGGCGAACGCGAGCGCGGCTCGCTCGAGCCGCTGCTGATGAACCCGGTGCCGCCGCTGGCGCTGGTGCTGGGCAAGTGGGGCGCGGTGGCGGCGGTGGCCATGCTGATCGCGCTGCTCAGCTGCGTCAGCTTCCTGCCGGGGCAGTGGCTGCTGCGCAGCGAGACGCTGGCGGCGATGTTCCGCTTCGGCTGGCGCGAGGGCGCGCTGTTCCTGGCGCTGCTGCTGCCGCTGGCCGGCGCGCTGTCGGCGCTGCTGATGGCCATCGCCATCCGCTGCCGCAGCGTCAAGGAGGCTCAGGCCAATGCCACCGGCGCTGGTGCTGGCGGTGTCGCTGCTGCCGCTGCTGACCCTGTTCAACCAGGAGGGCGAGGCGCCCTGGCACCTGGGGGTGCCGGCGCTGGCGCAGATCACGCTGATGGGCCGCGTGCTCAAGGGCGAGCCGATGGCCGCGTGGGAATGGGCGCTGCCGCTGGCGGTGTGCGCTGCTGCTGGTGCTGCTGTGCCTGGGCTTCGTGGCGCGCGGGCTGCGCGCCGCGGCGCTGAAGTAGCGCGCCGCTCAGGCGTGGCCGACGTGCAGCGCGCGCTGCACCTCGCTCTGCCAGGGCAGGGCATGCACGATCTCGTTGAGGAAGCGGGCCGACTCCAGCGCGGTCAGCACTTCGCCCTCCTCGCCGACCAGGCGCAGGTTGGTGACGACCGACATCGGGTCGGCCATGGCGACCACGTCGCTGGAGATCTGCACCCAGTCCCAGGCCACGCCGGCTTCGCCGTCGGCCGAGCGCCCGCCCCAGATCGTCTGGCCGGCCGTTCGTGACATGCGGTCGCCCGGCAGCGTGACGCGCGTGCTCAGGTGGTGGAAGCGCAATTGCGATTCACGCCCGGCCTGCCACAATATAGGGGGCCACGCTCGAATGGACCAGGGTGTGGTAGGGGTCATGTGCGAAATGTCTGAAGGACTCATCGTGCTGAACATGCCGGTATGTTTCCGGATCGGCACGCGCGTTGAAAGCTGTAAACCCTGTCAGGGCGTGTTGCTGCGACGGGAGCCGTGCCATTGCGGAGCGGGCGGGGAATTCTGATGCTGCCCGGTGGTTATTCGTCGGTGCTCAAGGCGCGAGAACCGTGACGAGTTCCGCGATGAGGTCGTGCGCTTCGCGCAGCGGCTGGGCTTCGATACCGTGGCGGCCATCACCGTCATCGACCACGGCGTGGCAGGCACCGAGTTCATCAGCGTCGACAACACGCCGCAGGCCTATTCGCAATGCCTTCCGCGACACCGTGGTCATGCGCCGCGACCCGGTGATGCAGCACTGCCGCAAGCAGAGCGTGCCGATCATCTGGGACCAGCAGACCTACACCGGCCAGGGCATGGGCGAGCTGTGGGAAGAGCAGGCGCAGTTCGGCTACAGCACCGGCATCGCGATGGCCCTGCACCTGCCCGAGGGCCGGCATTTCGTGCTCGGCGTCGACCGCGACAAGCCGCTGCCGGCCGACGCCGGCGAACTGCAGCGCGTGGTGGCCGATCTGCAGCTCTTCGCCGTGCACGCCCAGGAAGCGGCGCTGCGCCTGCTGGTGCCGAGCCGCATGCAGCCCGAGAAGCCGGCCTTGACGCCCCGGGAGCTCGAAGCGCTGCACTGGACGATGGAAGGCAAGACCGCCTGGGAAGTGGGCGCGATCCTGGGCATCAGCGAGCGCACCGCGGTGCTGCACGTCAACAACGCGATGCACAAGCTGGGCTGCGTCAGCAAGCACGCGGCGGTGCTGAAGGCGCTGCGCCTCGGTCTGATTCATTGAGCGACGGTCGCCGCCGCGCCGGCGCCACTGTCGTTTGCATGCCTACCCTGTAAGAGCTGACAGTGTCCTTTCATCACGGCCGCTGCTGCAATGCAGGCGTGCGCAGACGATCGCACGGTCTGAACCAGAAGGAGTCCTCATGAAAAAAGCAGTTAGTCCCAAGAAGAACAAGACTGCAACCGACGTCGTTCCGCAAAAGAAGCAGACCAAGACCGGCCCGGTCGAACTGGACCTGGCCGAGCTGAAGAAGGTGTCCGGTGGTCTGCCGCGTGGCGGTTGGGAAAGAGTCAAGTAAGTCGAGCGGCCGTTCGAGGCCGAAGATCATGACGCCTTGGGGTACTTGGTGATGTGCCCCTAGGCCGATTGGCATTATGGTTAGGCCACTGAGGTCTGCCGTGATGTCCGCGGGCCGGTCTTCCGGTCCGCTTTTTTCTTTCCGATCGACGATGCCATCTGCGGTGTTGCCGCCTGCCGCGCACGCCGAGCGTGCCACTGTGCCGGTCTCGCTGACTCGGCAGGCTGGGCCGACGCCTGCCTTCTTGCGGCGACACTGACACGATGAGCTCGCTGTTCCGTCCCGAGGTGGCCGAGGCCCAGCGCCAGAACTGGCTGGGGCAGGTGCAGCTGGTGCGGCCGCTGTCGCTGTCGGTGCTGACCGTCGGCGTGCTGTGCATGCTGGTGCTGGTGCTGGCCTTCCTGTTCTTCGGCGAGTACACGCGCAAGGCGCGCATCGGCGGCGTGCTGGTGCCCGACCTGGGCGTGATCCGCCTGGTGCCGCCGGTGCCGGGGCGGGTGCTCGAGCGGCATGTGCACGAGGGCCAGTCGGTGCGCGCCGGCGAGGTGATGTTCGTGCTGACGCTGGAGGGCAGCACGCTGTCCACCGACGTGCAGGCGCGCGTGCAGCGCAGCCTGGAGGAGCGCCGCCACAGCCTGGAAGAAGCGGCGCGCCAGCAGGCGCTGCTGGCCGAAGGCGAGATGCTGTCGCTGCAGCGCCGGCTGGACGAGATGAAGCGCGAGCAGGGCCAGATCGAGGCCGAGGCCGCGCTGCACCGCCAGCGCCTGGCGCTGGCGCAGCAGTCGCTGGAGCGCCTGGAAGCGCTGAGCCGCGACCAGTTCATCTCGTCGGCGCAGGTGCAGACCAAGAAGGAAGAAGTGCTCGGCCTGCAGGCGCAGGCGCAGGCGCTGCAGCGCCAGAGCGCGGCGCTGGCGCGCGACCGCGCCGCGCTCGAAGGCGAACGGCGCGGCCTGCCGCTGCAGCTGAAGTCGCGCCAGGGCGGCGATCGAGCGCGACCTGGCGGCCCTGTCGCGCGAGGCGGCCGAGCAGGATGCCGTGCGCCAGATTGTCGTGCGCGCGCCGCAGGACGGCACGGTCAGTTCGGTGCTGGCCGAGCCTGGCCAGAGCGTGTCGCCGGCCTCGGCCCTGGCCAGCCTGATGCCGGCCGGGGCGCAGCTGCAGGCGCATCTGTTCGCGCCGTCGGGCGCGGTCGGCTTCGTGCGGCCGCAGCAGGAGGTGCGGCTGCGCTTCGAAGCCTTCCCGTACCAGAAGTTCGGCCACCAGAACGGCCATGTGCTGCAGGTGTCGCGCACGCCGCTGGCGGCGCCCGAACTGGCCGGTCTGCCGCTGTCCGGCCCGGCTGGCGGCCGACGGCCCGGCCGAGCCGATGTTCCGCATCACCGTGGCGATGGACTCGCCGAGCTGAGCGCCTTCGGCACCACGCAGCCGCTGGTGGCCGGCATGCGCATGGAGGCCGACGTGCTGCTCGAGCGGCGGCGCCTGATCGAATGGCTGTTCGCGCCGGTGCTCGGTGACCGTTGGCGGAGCCGCCGTGCTGCGCATGAACGGCCGCTTCGGCCACTGGGGCGGGCTGCGGCTGGGCTTCGGCGCCAGCCGCGTGCCGGTGATCCTGCAGACCGAAGGCGCCGAATGCGGCCTGGCCTGCCTGGCGATGGTGGCCGCGGCGCACGGCCACCGCTCCGACCTGCCGACGCTGCGCCAGCGCTTTTCGCTGTCGCTGAAGGGCGTGAACCTGCTCGACCTGGTGCGCATGGCCGAGAGCATGCAGCTGCATGCGCGCGCGCTGCGCGCCGAGATCGAGGACCTGGCGCAGCTGGAGCTCCCCTGCATCCTGCACTGGGACATGAACCACTTCGTGGTGCTGGTCGGCGTGAGCCGCGGCGTGGCGACGATCCACGACCCGGCGCACGGCCTGCGGCGGCTGAAGCTGGAGCAGGTGTCGCGCCACTTCACCGGCGTGGTGCTGGAGCTGACGCCGGCGGCCGACTTCGTGCCGCGCGTCGAGAAGCAGCATGTCTCGCCGCGCCAGATGCTCGGGCCGCGTCAGCGGGCTGAAGCGCTCGCTGGCGCAGATCTTCGCGCTGGCGCTGGCGCTCGAAGCCTTCATGCTGCTCAGCCCCTTCCTGATGCAGTGGGTGGTGGACGACGTGCTGGTCAGCGCCGACCGCGACCTGCTGGCCACGCTGGGCATCGGCTTCGGGCTGCTGGTGCTGATCCAGGCCGGCACCGCGGCGATCCGCTCCTGGGCGGTGCTGGTGCTGTCGGCCACGCTCAACCTGCAGTGGCTGGCCAACGTGTTCGCGCACCTGATGCGCCTGCCGGTGGAGTGGTTCGAGAAGCGCCACATCGGCGACATCTGGTCGCGCTTCTCGGCCGTGCAGCAGATCCAGAAGACGCTGACCACCAGCTTCATCGAGGCCGTGCTCGACGGCCTGCTGGTGGTGCTGACGCTGGCGATGATGTTCGTCTACAGCGGCACGCTGACGGCGGTGGTGCTGGCCGCGGTGGCGCTCTATGCGCTGCTGCGCTGGGCCTTCTTCAGGCCGCTGCGCGACGCCACCGAAGAGGCGCTGGTGCACGAGTCGAAGCAGTCCAGCCACTTCCTCGAATCGCTGCGCGGCGTGCAGGCGATCAAGCTGTTCAACGCCCAGGCCGACCGGCAGTCGCGCTTCACCAGCCTGGTGGTGGACACGATGAACGCCGACCTGGCCACGCGCAAGCTGGAGCTGCTGTTCACGGTGCTGCACCGGCTGCTGTTCGGGCTGGAGCGCGTGGCGGTGGTCTGGATCGGCGCGCTGCTGGTGCTGGACCAGAAGTTCTCGGTCGGCATGCTGTTCGCCTTCATGGCCTACAAGGAGCAGTTCGCCACCCGCGTCAGCGCGCTGATCGACAAGGTGGTCGAGCTGAAGATGCTGCGCCTGCAGGGCGAGCGGCTGGCCGACATCGTGCTCACCGCGCCCGAGCAGGAAGAAGCCGCCGGCCACGTGCGCAAGAGCGCCGAGATCCCGGCCGATCGAGCTGCGCGACGTCAGCTTCAGCTATTCCGACGCCGAACCCGATGTGCTGAGCGGCGTGAACCTGCGCATCGAGCCGGGCGAATCGGTGGCCATCGTCGGCCCGTCGGGCTGCGGCAAGACCACGCTGCTGAAGCTGATCCTGGGCATCCACGCGCCGCAGTCCGGCGAGATGCTGATCGGCGGCGTGCCGCTGTCGCAGCTGGGGCTGCGCGCCTGGCGCGACATGGTCGGCGTGGTGATGCAGGACGAACCGCTGTTCTCCGGCTCGATCGCCGACAACATCAGCTTCTTCGACCTGCAGCCCGACATGGACTGGGTGATGCACTGCGCCCGCGTGGCCTCGGTGCACGACGAGATCGAGGCCATGCCGATGGGCTACCACACGCTGATCGGCGACATGGGCTCCAGCCTGTCGGGCGGGCAGAAGCAGCGCATCCTGCTGGCGCGCGCGCTGTACAAGCGGCCGAAGATCCTGCTGCTGGACGAGGCCACCAGCGCGCTCGATGTCGACGGCGAGCGCCTGGTCAACCAGGCCGTGCGCCAGCTGGCGCTGACGCGCGTGATCGTCGCGCACCGGCCCGAGACCATCGCCAGCGCCGGCCGCGTGGTGGCGCTGAACGGCGGGCGCGTGGCGCAGGACCTGCGCAGCGTCGGCCACAGCACGAACGCCGAGCGCGAAGCCTAAAATTCGCGGCCCTTGCGGCTGTAGCGGCAGCCCGCTTCCGCGAAGGCCCGGCTGTGTTCTACCCCAGCGAGTTCGACCTGATCGTCGTCGGTGGTGGCCATGCCGGCACCGAAGCGGCGCTGGCCGCCGCGCGCATGGGCTGCCGCACGCTGCTGCTGACGCACAACCTCGAAACGCTGGGCCAGATGAGCTGCAACCCGTCGATCGGCGGCATCGGCAAGGGCCATCTGGTCAAGGAGATCGATGCGCTGGGCGGCGCGATGGCGCTGGCCACCGACGAGGCCGGCATCCAGTTCCGCATCCTCAACGGCAGCAAGGGCCAGGCGGTGCGCGCCACGCGCGCGCAGGCCGACCGGGTGCTGTACCGCGCGGCCATCCGCCGCCGGCTGGAGAACCAGCCCAACCTGTGGCTGTTCCAGCAGGCGGTGGACGATCTCATCGTCGAGGGCGACCGCGTGGCGGGCGTGATCACGCAAGTTGGCGTTCGCTTCCGCGGCCGCGCCGTGGTGCTGACGGCCGGCACCTTTCTCGACGGGCGCGTCCATGTGGGCCTGCAGAACTACAGCGCCGGCCGCGCCGGCGACCCGTCGGCCGCGACGCTGTCGGCGCGGCTGAAGGAACTGAAGCTGCCGCAGGGCCGGCTGAAGACCGGCACGCCGCCGCGGCTCGACGGGCGCTCGCATCGACTTCGCGCGGCTGGCCGAGCAGCACGGCGACAGCGACCCGGTGCCGGTGTTCAGCTTCCTGGGCGACGCGGCGCAGCACCCGCGCCAGCTGCCGTGCTGGATCACGCACACCAATGAGCGCACGCACGACATCATCCGCAGCGGCTTCGACCGCAGCCCGATGTTCACCGGCGTCATCGAAGGCATCGGGCCGCGCTACTGCCCGAGCATCGAGGACAAGGTCAACCGCTTCGCCGACAAGAACGCGCACCAGATCTTCCTCGAGCCCGAAGGGCTGGACACGCACGAGATCTATCCGAACGGCATCTCGACCTCGCTGCCCTTCGACATCCAGATCGCCGCGGTGCGCTCGATGGTCGGGCTGGAGAACGCCGCACATCCTGCGGCCCGGCTACGCCATCGAGTACGACTACTTCGACCCGCGCGAGCTGCAGCCCAGCTTCGAGACGCGCTCGATCCGCGGCCTGTTCTTCGCCGGCCAGATCAACGGCACCACCGGCTACGAGGAGGCGGCGGCGCAGGGCCTGTATGCCGGCGTCAATGCCGCGCTGCAGGTGCAGGGCCGCGAGCCGCTGGCGGCTGCGCCGCGACCAGGCCTACCTCGGCGTGCTGGTCGACGACCTGGTCAGCAAGGGCGTGACCGAGCCCTACCGCATGTTCACCAGCCGCGCCGAGTACCGGCTGCAGCTGCGCGAGGACAACGCCGACCTGCGCCTGACCGAGACTGGGCCGCGACCTGGGCCTGGTCGACGATGTGCGCTGGGCCGCCTTCGAGCGCAAGCGCGAGCGGCATCGCGCGCGAGACCGCAGCGTCTGAAGAGCGACCTGGGTGCACCCGGGCGCGGCTGCCGGCGGCCGATGCCGAGCGGCTGCTCGGCAAGGCGCTGGAGCACGAATACAACCTGCTGGACCTGCTGCGCCGGCCGGGCGTCGGCTTCGACACGGTGTCCGAGGTGGCGCGCATCGCCGTCGCCGGGCCGCAGGTTTCACGTGAAACACTGGCGGCGGAGTGGGGTGCCCGCCAGGCCGACGCGGTCATCGAACAGGTGGAGACCGCCACCAAGTACGCCGGCTACATCGACAAGCAGAGCGAGGACGTGGCCCGCGCCGCTGCATTTCGAGGACCTGGCGTTGCCGGAGGATCTGGACTACGGCCAGGTGACGGCGCTGTCCTTCGAGGTGCGGCAGAAGCTGGCGCGACACCGGCCGCAGACGCTGGGTCAGGCGTCGCGCATCTCGGGCGTCACGCCGGCGGCGATTTCGCTGCTGCTGGTGCATCTGAAGAAGAAGCGCCTCGGGCTCGCGCATGCGCGCAGCCCGGCTGAGTCGCCGGACGCCGCCTGAGCGCTGCCGCGATGAGCCCGGCCGACCCGCGGGCGTCCGCACTGCGCGCCGGCCTGGCAGGCGCTTGGCGCTGGCGGCGAGCGATGACCTGCGCGACGCAGCTGCTCGCCTACCTGGACCTGCTGCACAAGTGGAACCAGGCCTACAACCTGAGCGCCGTGCGCGACCCGCAGCAGATGGTGCATCAGCATCTGCTCGACTGCCTGGCGGCGCTGCCGCCGCTGGACCGCCACCTGCAGGGCAGCGACGCGCGCATCCTCGACGTCGGCAGCGGCGCCGGCCTGCCGGGCGTGGTGTGGGCGCTGATGCGCCCGAGCTGGACGGTCGTGCTGCGTCGACGCGGTCGCCAAGAAGGCGAGCTTTCGTGCGCCAGGTGGCGGCCGAGCTGGCGCTGCGCAATCTGCGCGCCGAACATGCCCGGGTCGAGCAACTGCAGCTGCCGCCGTTCGACGTGGTGGTGTCGCGCGCCTTTGCCTCGCTGGCCGACTTCGCTCGCACTGACGCGTCAGCAGCTGGCGCCTGGCGGCTGCTGGCTGGCGATGAAGGGCAAGGTGCCCGAGGACGAGATGGCCGCGCTGCCTGCCGACGTGACGGTGTTTCACGTGGAACCATCTGCAGGTGCCGGGGCTGGACGCGCAGCGCTGCCTGGTCTGGATGCGACCGAGCTAGGCTGCGCGCCCGGAGAGGCCCGGAAACTGGGTTAACCTCGCGCCTGTTGCAAGCCCGCCGCAGAGTCTGCGCTATGCCGGCGGCAGCGCTGCGAACCTCGACCGACCGGGACCCACCATGTTCGGCATTGCCGACTACGGCGCCTTCTGCGCCGCCATCCTGTTGTTCCTGGCCCTGCCCGGCCCCGGCACCTTTGCCTTGCTCACCTCCACCGGCAAGGGCGGGCTTCCGCGCCGGCGCAGCCGCCACCGCCGGCTGATCCTCGGCGACCAGGTGCTGCTGTGGCTGGCGGTGGCCGGCGTCGCGGCCTTGCTGGCGGCGCACCCGGCCTGGTTCAAGGCGGTGCAATACCTGGGTGCGGCCTATCTGGGCTGGATCGGGCTGCGGCTGCTGCTGGCACGCGGCGGCGGCGCCGCCTCGCCGGTGCGCATCCAGCCGCGCCACTACCTGCGCCAGGCGTTCCTGATCACCTTGCTCAACCCGAAGGCGATCGTCTTCTACATGGCCTTCTTCCCGCTGTTCATCGACCCGGCCACGCACCGCGGTGCTGCCACCTTCGCGGCCATGGCGCTGACCATTGCCGTCATCACCGCGCTGTACTGCCTGGTGCTGTGCGCCTTCGCGCAGGCGGTCGCCCAGCAAGGTGCGCGCCCACGCCGCTGGCGCGTGGCGCTGCAGCGTGTGGCCGGGCTGTTCCTCGTCGGCTTCGGTCTGCGCCTGGTGCGCGACTGAGCCATGGCCCGCGTGTTCTGTGTGGCCAACCAGAAGGGCGGGGTCGGCAAGACCACCACCACGGTGAACCTGGCCGCCGGCCTGGCGCTGGCCGGCCAGCGCGTGCTGATGGTCGACCTCGACCCGCAGGGCAATGCGACGATGGGCTCGGGCATCGACAAGCGTGCGCTGGCGCTGTCGGTGTACGACGTGCTGCTCGAATCGGCCAGCGTGGCCGAAGCCCGCGTGCGTTCCGAGAAGGGCGGCTACGACCTGCTCGGCGCCAACCGCGAACTGGCCGGCGCCGAGGTCGAGCTGGTGCAGCTGGAGCGGCGTGACCAGCGCCTGCGCGCCGCGCTGCAGGCCGTGGCCGGCGACTACGACTTCGTGCTCATCGACTGCCCGCCGTCGCTTGAGCCTGCTCACGCTCAATGGCCTGTGCAGCGCGCACGGCGTGATCGTGCCGATGCAGTGCGAGTACTTCGCGCTCGAAGGCCTGTCCGACCTGGTCAACACCATCAAGCAGGTGCATGCCAACCTGAACCGCGAGCTGCAGGTCATCGGCATCCTGCGCGTGATGTTCGACCCGCGCATCACGCTGCAGAGCCAGGTCAGCGAGCAGCTCAAGGCGCACTTCGGCGACAAGGTCTTCGACACCGTGATCCCGCGCAATGTGCGCCTGGCCGAAGCGCCCAGCTACGGCCAGCCCGGCGTGGTCTTCGACCCGGCGTCCAAGGGCGCGATGGCCTTCGTCGCCTTCGCGCAGGAACTGGTGCAACGCGTCGCCAGGCTGTGAGCGAACCGACGGCCGAACTGCTGTCGCGCATCGAGGATGCCGGGCTGAACGCCAGCGCGCCGCCGCAGCAGCGCTGGGTCGACGGCTGGATGGTGCGCTTCTCGCCGGGCAAGGCGCAGCGCGCACGCTGCATCAACGCAGTGGCGGCGGGCCGCCTGCCGCTGTCGGAGAAGCTGGCCGCGTGCCAGGTTCTGTACCGCATCGGCTGGGCTGCGCCTGCTGTTCCGCATCACGCCTTTTTCGCAGCCGCCGGGCCTGGACGACTGGCTGGCTCAGCGGGGCTACCAGCGCTTCGGCGACACCCGTGTCATGGTCTGTACGGCGCTGCCGCGTCAGCGCGACGGCGCCGTGCCGGAAGGAGTGAGCGTCGAAGCCGTGGATTCGGAAGCGTATGCTCACATCGTGGGCGAGTTCCGAGGCACGGCACTGGCCGGCCGGCAGGCCCATGCCGAGCGGCTGGCAGCACAGCCCCGTGCCGTACCACGGCCTGCGTGCTGCGCGCAGCCGATGGCGAGGTGCTGGCCTGCGGCCAGTACGCCATCGAGGCGATCTGGTCGGCCTGTACGACGTGTTCACTGCGCCGGCGGCGCGCGGCCATGGTCTGTCGCGCTGGCTGTGCGCGCGTCTGCTGGCACAGGCGCGGGAGCAGGGCGCGCGCACGGCCTACCTGCAAGTCGATTCCGACAACCACGCGGCGCGAGCGGTCTATCGCCGCCTGGGCTTTGCCGACGGCTACGCCTACCACTACCGCGCGCTGCCCAGCGCCGAGCGGCTGATCGCGCTACAGCCCCAGGCCTTCGTCCACCCCGAGGTGCATGTTCATGGCCTGCACCGCCGCGCCGCTGGCGCCCTTGCCCAGGTTGTCCAGCCGGGCGATCAGCATCGCCTGGCTGTCGTTGGCGAAGACGAAGATGTCGACGCGATTGGTGTCGTTGTTGCCCATCACGTCGAAGAAGCCACCGTCGCGCTCCAGCGTGCCGGGTCGGACAGCGGCATCACGCGGATGAAACGCTCGCCTTCGTAGCGCTGCGCAAAGGCGCGGTGGATGTCCTTGGCGGTGCTGGCCCGGCGCCAGCTGGCTGAGGTGCAGCGGCACCGTCACCGCCAGGCCCTTGTAGAAACTGCCGACCACTGGCATGAACAGCGGTTTGGCCTGCAGCCCGGTGTGCAGCTGCATTTCCGGCATGTGCTTGTGCTTCAGCGTCAGACCATAGGGTCGTGGTGCGGCCAGGCGCGGATCGTCGCCGCGCTGGTACTGCTCGATCATCTTCTTGCCGCCGCCGGAATACCCGGTAATCGACGTCGCCGACACCGGCAACGCTGCCGGCACGATGCCGGCATCGACCAGCGGGCGCAGCAGCAGGATGAAGGCGCTGGCATGGCAGCCCGGATTGGAGATGCGCTTGGCCGCGCGGATACGCTCGCGCTGCTCCGGCGCCAGCTCGGGCAATCCGAAGACCCAATCCGGCGCCGTGCGGTGTGCGGTGCTGGCGTCGATGAGGCAGGTGCGCGGGTTATTCACCAGCGCCGCCGCCTCGCGCGCGGCATCGTCGGGCAGGCACAGGAAGGCCACGTCGGCGGCGTTGAGCAGGCGTGCACGCTCGGCCGCGTCCTTGCGCCGCTCGGGGTCGATGCTCAGCACCTCGATATCAGCGCGCTGCGCCAGGTACTCGTGGATGCGCAGCCCGGTGGTGCCTTCCTGGCCATCGACGAAAACCACGTGCTTCATTGCTGCCTCTCGCGTTGCTGCCGCGCAGCATACGACATGCGCTGTGGCGATGCCCGACAATGGCTGCATGGTCACGAAGAAACCCAAGGGCCTCGGCCTCGGCCTCGAGGCGTTGCTCGGCCCGAAGGTGGCGACGCGCCGGTCGGCACCGCGCCGACCACCTTGCGCCTGTCGCAGCTGCACACCGGCCGCTACCAGCCGCGCACGCGCATGGACGAAGGCTCGCTCTACGAGCTGGCCGAAAGCATCAAGAGCCAGGGTGTGATGCAGCCGGTGCTGGTGCGCCCGGTGGCCGGTGGCAGCGGCGCGGCAGCCAGCGATTACGAGATCATCGCCGGCGAACGACGCGTGCGCGCCGCCCGGCTGGCCGGCCTGGACGAAGTGCCGGTGCTGGTGAAGAACGTGCCCGACGAAGCGGCGGCGGTGATGGCGCTGATCGAGAACATCCAGCGCGAGGACCTCAATCCGCTGGAAGAGGCTCAGGGCCTGCAGCGCCTGGTCAATGAATTCAAGCTCACCCACGAACAGGCCGCTGCATCGGTCGGCCGCTCGCGCAGTGCGGCCAGCAACCTGCTGCGTCTGCTGAACCTGGCCGCGCCGGTGCAGCAGATGTTGATGGCCGGCGATCTGGACATGGGCCACGCGCGGGCGCTGCTGTCGCTGGACAACGCGCAGCAGATCCTGTCGGCCAACGAGATCGTCTCGCGCAAGCTGTCGGTGCGCGATGCCGAAAGGCTGGTCACACGCACCCAAAGCAACGGCCGGCAGTCGCCGCTGCTGCGTGTCAAGAAGGACAAGCCACGCGACCTGGTGCGTCTGGAAGAACAGCTGGCCGACGCGCTGGCCGCCGCAGTCGAGATTCGCGTGATGCGCAAGACCCAGCGCGGCGAACAGGGCGAGATCGCCATCGCCTTCGGCTCGCTCGACGAGCTCAACGGCCTGCTCGAAAAGCTCGGCGCCACACAGGGTTGACGCCGACCGCTGCGGCGCCCGGACCTAGGCGTTGCGAATTCGGCTGACCAGCGCGCGGGTGTAGGCGGTGGTGCCGGCCGTGCCGCCGAGGTCGCCGGTGCGCACCTTGTCCACGTTGAGCGTGTCGTCGATGGCCCTGCGCAGCCGCAGCGCCATGTCGCCCAGCTTGCAGTGTTCGAGCATCATCGCCGCGGCCAGAAGCAGCGCGGTCGGGTTGGCCATGTCCTTGCCGGCGATGTCCGGCGCCGAGCCGTGCACGGCCTCGAAGATGGCGGCGTCCTTGCCGATGTTGGCGCCCGGCGCCATGCCCAGTCCGCCGATCAGCCCGGAGACCAGGTCGGACAGAATGTCACCGAACAGGTTGGTCGTCACCAGCACGTCGAACTGCCAGGGGTTGAGCACCAGCTTCATCGCGCAGGCGTCGACGATCACCGTGTCCATCTCGATGCGGCCCTTGTACTTCTCCTCGTACATGCGCTCGCCGGTTTCCTTGAAGATGCCGGTCAGCGCCTTCATGATGTTGGCCTTGTGCACCAAGGTCACCTTCTTGCGGCCGGTGGCGATAGCATATTCGAAGGCGAATTCCAGGATGTGCCGGCAGCCGGCGCGGGTGTTGATGCCGGTGGCCATGGCCACGGCGTGCGGGTCGTCGTCGATCTGCACGTAGTGCTCGTGGCCGATGTACAGGCCTTCCAGGTTCTCGCGCACCACCACCAGGTCGATGTTGTCGAATCGCCCGCCGGGCACCAGCGTGCGTGCCGGCCGCAGGTTGGCGTAGAGCTTGAATTCCTCGCGCAGGCGCACGTTCGACGAGCGGTAGCCGCCACCGGAAGGTGTTTCCAGCGGACCCTTCAGCGCCAGACGAGTGCGGCGTATGCTTTGCAGCGCGGTGTCGGGCAGCGGGTCGCCTGCGGCCTGGACGCCGGCCAGGCCGGCGATCTGCTGGTCCCATTCGAAGGGGGCGCCCAGGGCGTCGAGCACGGCCAGGGTGGCGTCGACGATTTCGGGGCCGATGCCGTCGCCGGGGATGAGGGTGGCAGGGATTCGTTGGGTCATGATGAAAACAAGCGGAAGCAAGAAGCGTGTCAGAGCATAGCCCCGACAAGCGCGTGCCTGGCTTACAGCCACTTGGCAGCCGGTGCGGCCGGGCTGGGGTTGGCGCCGCGTTGTGCGAAGCACACGGAAATGCCCATGTTGGAGGCGCCGTGTCAGCGCACCGGGCGCGCTGTGCGTTCAAATCACCATGATGGTGAGAAACGCACCTGAGGAATGCTGGAACGCGTCTTGCACGCCCTTTGGGAACTGCACCGCTTTACGGCACTTTCTCCGGTACTTGCCGCTCTGAACTTTCGACGACGCTGGACGGACGGACCAAGACACACTGCCAATAACCGGAAAGCTCTGATGGCGCCCGGGCCCGTACAGCCGGGACTCCATCAGATCTTCCCAGATGGCGAGGGCTATGTTGCCGCTCGACATCTTCCTGAACCAGGAGGTTACTTTGGACGTCATCAGCAACTTCACCGCGCGCTTCGAGCGCAGCCGCGAGGAGGAACTGTCCCTCGAGGACTACCTCGCCGAATGCAAGCGCAACCCGCTGGCCTACGCCACCGCGGCGGAGCGCATGCTCAAGGCCATCGGCGAACCGAAGGCCATCGACACCCGCAACGACCCGCGCATGTCGCGCCTGTTCGCCAACAAGGTCATCAAGGTCTATCCGGCCTTCGCCGAGTTCTACGGCATGGAAGACGCCATCGAACAGGTGGTCAGCTACTTCCGCCATGCGGCGCAGGGGCTGGAGGAGAAAAAGCAGATCCTGTACCTGCTGGGCCCGGTGGGCGGCGGCAAGAGCTCGATCGCCGAGCGTCTGAAGCAGCTGATGCAGGACGTCCCCTTCTATGCCATCAAGGGCTCGCCGGTGAACGAATCGCCGCTGGGCCTGTTCGACCTGACCGAGGACGGGCCGATCCTCGAATCGGAATACGGCATCCCGCGCCGCTACCTGAATCGCATCCTCAGCCCCTGGGCGGTGAAGCGGCTCGAGGAATACGGCGGCGACATCCGCAAGTTCAAGGTGGTCAAGCGCCACCCCAGCATCCTTAAGCAGGTGGGCATCGCCAAGACCGAGCCGGGTGACGAGAACAACCAGGACATCAGCTCGCTGGTCGGCAAGGTCGACATCCGCAAGCTCGAGACCTATGCGCAGGACGACCCCGACGCCTACAGCTACAGCGGCGGCCTGTGCTTGGCCAACCAGGGCCTGCTGGAATTCGTCGAGATGTTCAAGGCGCCGATCAAGGTGCTGCACCCGCTACTGACCGCCACGCAGGAGGCCAACTTCAAGGGCACCGAAGGCTTCGGCGCGATCCCCTTCGACGGCGTGGTACTGGCCCACAGCAACGAAAGCGAGTGGAAGACCTTCCGCAACAACAAGAACAACGAGGCTTTCCTCGACCGCATCTACATCGTCAAGGTGCCGTACTGCCTGCGCGTGTCGGAAGAAATCAAGATCTACGAGAAGCTGCTGCGTGGCAGCTCGCTGGCCGAAGCGACCTGCGCACCCGGCACGTTGAAGATGATGAGCCAGTTCGCCATCCTGACGCGGCTGAAGGAGCCGGAGAACAGCAGCCTGTTCAGCAAGATGCTGGTCTACGATGGCGAGAACCTCAAGGACACCGACCCGCGCGCCAAGAGCTACCAGGAGTACCGCGACTATGCCGGTGTGGACGAGGGCATGAGCGGTGTGTCCACGCGCTTCGCCTTCAAGATCATCTCCAAGGTCTTCAACTTCGACAGCACCGAAGTCGCCGCCAACCCGGTGCACCTGATGTACGTGCTGGAGCAGCAGATCCAGCGCGAGCAGTTTCCGCCCGAGCTGGAACAGAAATACACCGCCTTCATCAAGGAGCATCTGGCCACGCGCTATGCCGAGTTCATCGGCAAGGAGATCCAGACTGCGTATCTCGAAAGCTATAGCGAGTACGGTCAGAACATCTTCGACCGCTACGTCACCTATGCCGACTACTGGATCCAGGACCACGAGTACCGCGATACCGACACCGGCGAGGTCTTCGACCGCAGCAGCCTGAACGCCGAGCTGGAAAAGATCGAGAAGCCCGCCGGCATCGCCAACCCGAAGGACTTCCGCAACGAGATCGTCAACTTCGTGCTGCGCGCGCGCGCCAACAACGCCGGCAACAACCCGCTGTGGACCAGCTACGAGAAGCTGCGCACGGTGATCGAGAAGAAGATGTTCTCCAACACCGAGGAGCTGCTGCCGGTGATCAGCTTCAATGCCAAGGCCAGCGCCGACGAGGCCAAGAAGCACGAGGACTTCGTCACCCGCATGGTCGCCAAGGGCTACACGCCCAAGCAGGTGCGATTGCTGTGCGAGTGGTACCTGCGTGTTCGCAAGAGCAGCTGATGGCCCTGCAAAGCATCATCGATCGAAGGCTCGCCGGCAAGAACAAATCGGTGGGCAACCGCGAGCGCTTCCTGCGCCGCCACAAGGAACAGGTGCGCGAGGCGGTCAAGCGCGCCATCGACGGGCGCAGCATTCGCGATGTCGAGCGAGGCGAAGAAGTGCACATTCCGAAGAAGGACCTGAACGAGCCTGTCTTCGGCCACGGCTCGGGCGGCATCCGCGAGGTGGTGCACCCGGGCAACAAGGACTTCATCCGCGGCGACCGCATCGAGCGCCCCAAGGGCGGTGGCGGACAGGGCAGCGGCAAGGGCGAGGCCAGCGATTCCGGCGAGGGCGAGGACGACTTCGTCTTCTCGCTGAGCAAGGAAGAGTTCATGCAGGTCTTCTTCGAGGACCTGGCTCTGCCCAACCTGGTGCGCACCCAGTTGGCCGAAACACCCGAGTGGAAGAGCCAGCGTGCCGGCTACAGCAGCGACGGCACACCCAACAACCTGCACGTGGTGCGCTCGATGCGCGGTGCCATCGGCCGGCGCATCGCGATCGGAGCCGGCTCGCGCGCCGAGGTGCGCGAGATGGAAGAGGAGCTCGTCGAGTTGCAGCGCGAGCCGATGACCGAACTGCGGCTTGCGCGCATCAAGGAGCTGGAAGCCGCCATCGCCGCGCTGCGCGTGCGCATCGCGCGCATTCCGTACCTCGACCCGATCGACCTGCGCTACCGCAGCCGCATCCGCGTGCCGGTGCCCACCAGCAAGGCCGTGATGTTCTGCCTGATGGACATCTCCGGCTCGATGGACGAGGCGCGCAAGGACTTGAGCAAGCGCTTCTTCATCCTGCTGTACCTGTTCCTGACGCGACACTATGAAAAGATCGATCTGGTCTTCATCCGCCACCACACCCAAGCTCAGGAAGTGAACGAGGAAGACTTCTTCCATGCCCGCGAAACCGGCGGCACGGTGGTGTCCAGCGCGCTGGTGCTGATGGAGGAAATCATCCGCGAACGCTATTCGCCCAGCGAATGGAACATCTACGGCGCGCAGGCCAGCGACGGCGATAACTGGCACCACGACAGCGGCCGGTGCCGAGAGTTGCTCAGCGACAAGCTGCTGCCGCTGTGCCGCTACTACGCCTATGTGCAAGTGGCCGAGGAAGAGCAGAACCTGTGGGACGAGTACGCCCAGTTGCCGCCGCTGCACGCGCAGTTTGCGATGCGCAAGGCGACGAGCGCCGACCAGATCTACCCGGTGTTCCGCGACCTGTTCAAGAAGGAAGGGGCCAAGGCGGCATGAGCGCAGTATTGAAGAACCCGCTGAGCGAGCCGCTGCCGCTGAAGGAGCGGCCGTCCGCACCGCTGCCCGGACCGAGCGACTGGTCCTTCGAGCTGATCGAGCAGTACCACAAGGTCATCCGCGACACGGCCGAGCGTTTCGGGCTGGACACCTACCCGAACCAGCTGGAGATCATCACCGCCGAGCAGATGATGGATGCCTACGCCAGCGTGGGCATGCCGGTCAACTACCGCCACTGGAGCTACGGCAAAGAATTCATCGCCACCGAGAAGAACTACAAGCGCGGCCACATGGGCCTGGCGTATGAGATCGTGATTAACTCCAACCCCTGCATCAGCTACCTGATGGAGGAGAACACGATGGCCATGCAGGCGCTGGTCATCGCCCATGCCGCCTACGGCCACAACAGCTTCTTCAAGGGCAACTACCTGTTCCGCATGTGGACCGATGCGGCATCGATCATCGACTACCTGGTCTATGCCAAGAACTACGTCGCCGAATGCGAGGAGCGGCATGGCCTGGACGCGGTGGAAAGCTTCCTCGACAGCTGCCACGCACTGCAGAACCACGGCGTCGACCGCTATCGCCGACCCAGCCGCAAGTCCCTGGCGCAGGAGCTGGCTGAAGCGCGCGACCGCGAGGCCTATGCGCAGGCGCAGGTCAACGACATGTGGCGCACGCTGCCCAAGCGCGCCGAGAAGGCCGAAGAAGCATCCGGCACACGCCGCTTTCCCGAAGAACCACAGGAGAACCTGCTGTACTTCATCGAGAAGAATGCGCCGCTGCTCGAGCCCTGGCAGCGCGAGATCGTGCGCATCGTGCGCAAGGTGGCGCAGTACTTCTACCCGCAGCGCCAGACCCAGGTCATGAACGAAGGCTGGGCCACCTTCTGGCACCACCGCCTCCTGAACCAGATGTACGACGACGGTTACCTCACCGATGGCGTGATGATCGAATGGCTGAAGTCGCACACCAACGTGGTCTACCAGCCGCCGGTGGGGCACCGCGCCTACAGCGGCATCAACCCCTATGCGCTGGGCTTCGCGATGTACACCGACCTGAAGCGCATCTGCGAGGAACCGACCGACGAAGACCGTCAGTGGTTCCCCGAAATCGCCGGCACGCCGTGGCTGCCCACGCTGGACCAGGCGATGCGCAACTACAAGGACGAAAGCTTCGTCGGCCAGTTCCTGAGCCCCAAGCTGATGCGCGAGTTGCGCCTGTTTGCCATCGTCGACGACGAGAAGCAGGAAGAGCTGGAGGTGTCGGCGATCCACGACGAAAGTGGCTACAAGCGTGTGCGCGAATCCTTGGCCCGGCAATACGACTTGGGCTCGCGCGAGCCCAACATCCAGGTGTGGAACGTCAACCTGCGCGGCGACCGTTCACTGACGCTGCGCCACTTCCAGCACAACAACCGCCCGCTGCACGACACTGCCCAGGAGGTGCTGAAGCACGTGGCGCGGCTGTGGGGTTTCGGCGTGCAGTTGGAAAGCGTGAACACCTCGGGTGATGTCAGCAAGCGCTGGAGCCTGCCGGGGCCTGCGGCCTGATCGGTGCTTCAGCGGCCCTTCAAAAGTTCACTGACGAAGCGCACCGGTATGGCATAGCTGATGCCCGAGGGGTGCGAAATGGCGCTCTCCTTGCTGCCCTTGACCAGCACCATGTTGATCACCGCGATCACCTTGCCGGATTCGACGTCCAGCACTGGACCGCCACTGTTGCCTGGGTAGGCCGTCGCATCGAGCTGGTAGATATCGAAACTGCCCTGGCGCAGCCGATTGACCGCCTGGGCATTGAGCGACTGCGCGCTCGGAGCCGGCAGGGCGATGGCGGTGATCGACGATACGATGCCGCGGTGCGTCACGGGCGTGAAGCCGAGCGCCCCGCCGATCGGATAGCCGATGATCGCCACTGCTGCACCCTCGCGGGCGCCTGCCGACTCGGCCAGTGGCAAGGCCGGCAGCGCAGGGCCTTCTATGCGCAACAGCGCCAGGTCGTGTTCCCGATCCAGGCCAAGAACCGATGCGACGCGCACGGCTGAGCCTTCTCGGCCCGACGCCGCCGGCACCAGCACGGTCAGACTGCCCTCGGAGCCGCCGGATGGGATCACCTCGGGCAGCACATGCGCATTGGTCACGACGAAGTTGCCTGCGCCAGCCACGAAGCCACTGCCGCGAAAGCCGAACCGGGGGCTGCTGGTCGGGTTGTAGACGCCAACCGCCACCACCGAGGGCTTGACCGCGACGATCAGGTCCTCGAGCCCGGCATCTACCGGACCGGCGGCCAGCAGGGCCACGCTGCAGGCGACGAAGCGTCTTCTTCGCTGCGGGTCGGCGTTGCGGAGCGCGGCCGCCAGTGCCTTGCAAAGCCTCACAGCGCGAAGATCTTCCCTGGGTTCATGATGTTCTTCGGATCGAGCGCGCGCTTGATCTGACGCATCATCTCCACCGCGCCGGAGCCGGCCTCGTCCACCAGGAAGCCCATCTTGTGCAGGCCGATGCCATGCTCTCCGGTGCAGGTGCCTTCCAGCGCAATCGCCCTTTGCACCATGCGCAGGCTCATGCCTTCGGCCAGTTCGCGCTGCACCGGGTCGCCGTCCTTGACGAGGTAGGCCAGGTGGAAGTTGCCGTCGCCGACATGGCCGACGATGTAGTACGGCAGCCCTGAGGCATCGGCCTCGGCCACCGACGCGTCGATGATTTCGGCCAGCCGCGAGATCGGCACGCAGGTGTCGGTGGTCACGGTGCGGCAGCCGGGGTTGGTCTGCATGCCGGCGAAATAGGCCTTGTGCCGTGCCGTCCAAAGCCGCGTGCGCTCTTCCGGCGTGCTGGCCCACTCAAAGTTCTCGCCGCCCATCTCCGAGGCGATGGTCTGCACCGTCTCGGCCTGCTCCTTGACGCTGGCCGCGCTGCCGTGGAACTCCATCAGCAGCATCGGCGATTCGCGCAGCCCGAGCTTGCTCTGCGCGTTGACGGCGCGCACCGCGTTCACGTCCAGCAACTCGCAGCGCGCGATCGGCACGCCCACCTGCGTCAGTTGGATGGTCGCATTGACCGCACCGGCGATGTCCTTGAAGTGGCAGATGGCCGCGCTCACCGCTTCGGGCAGCGGGTACAGCTTCAGCGTCACCTCGGTGATTACGCCGAGCGTGCCCTCGCTGCCGACGAACAGCCTCGTCAGGTCGTAGCCGGCCGAGGACTTCTTGGCGCGCGTGCCGGTGCGGATGATCTCGCCGCTGGCGGTGACGACCGTCAGCCCGAGCACGTTCTCGCGCATCGTGCCGTAGCGCACGGCGTTGGTGCCGCTGGCGCGCGTGGCGGCCATGCCGCCCAGGCTGGCGTTGGCGCCCGGGTCGATGGGGAAGAACAGCCCCGTGTCCTTGATCTCGCGGTTCAGCTGCTCGCGCGTCACGCCGGCCTGTACGGTGACCGTCAGGTCCTCGGGGTTCAGGCGCACGATCTTCGTCATGCCGGCCACGTCGACGCTGACGCCGCCCTGCACCGCCAGCAGGTGGCCTTCCAGCGAAGAACCGGTGCCGTAGGGGATGACCGGCACCGCGTGTTCGTCGGCCAGGCGCAGCACGGCTTCCACCTCCTCGGTGCTTTCGCAGAACACCACCATCTCGGGTGGCGTCACCGGGTAGGGCGATTCGTCGCGGCCGTGCTGGTCGCGCACCGCGGCGGCGGTGGAGCAGCGCGTGCCGAAGCGCTGCTGCAATGCGGCCAGCATCGCGGCAGGCACCAGACGCGGTTCGAAGGCGGGCCACACGTGGGCGGGAACGGGGGCATTCATGGCGGGCGTCCTTCGAGCTGCGGGGAGCACCGATTCTAGGCAGCCAGGGCCTTGTGCGCACCGGTGCGGGGCATGCGCTGAGCAGGCTCAAACTGCAGGCATGGCATCCTGCATTTCGACCCTTGGCGTGAGGCTTGCGATGCGAAGATGCGGTCAAGCCCGACTACGACTCCACCCGCCATGGCTGCCTCTACCATCATTGCCGACCGCGCCGAGTTCATCGATGCGCTGCGCGTGCTGCGCAAGGGCCGCGTACTGGTACGCGTCAGCGACATCAGCGGCGGCTGCATGCTGGACGGCGCACCGCTGTACAGCGCCCACCGAACGTTGATCGACTATGGACTGATCCGTGAGTTCGACAACCCTCAGGGTTTTCCCAGCGTGCGCTACTACCGGCTCAGCGAACGCGGCCGCGATTTCGCCGACCGCGCCTGCGAGAACTGGCGCCAGCGTCCGCTGCTGCAGCGCCTGGCGGTGCGCCTGGCGGGCTGAGCCTAGAAGCCGACGCTGGTGTTGGGCACGTCCACGCGGATCAGCGGCCGGCGCAGCGCCCCGGACGCTGCACGCGCATAGGCCTCGGCCCAGGCGATATCCGCAAAGCCCTGGCTGCCGGCAGCCTCGGCAATGGCCAAGACCTTGTCGGCCAGCAGCACCTTGCCCGTGGGCCGGCTGATCGTCGCCTCCAGGCGTTGGAACTCGGCGTCCAGCCACTGCCGCGCCACATCCAGTTCCATCGGCTCGGCCGGGCGCAGGGCGATGTCTTCCAGACCAGCAAACTTGACGAAGACTTCGTTGCGCATGACTTACCTGCAATCCGTGATAGGCGAAGCCTAACCAGCCGGCAGGGCGTCGGACCTGATGCGCGTCAAGCCCAGCGGCCAGCAGGCACAATCCGGCGGCCATGGGACAACGCCTGACACAGATTGCCACCCGCACCGGCGACGACGGCAGCACCGGCCTGGGCGACGGCACGCGCGTGCCGAAGGACCATCTGCGCGTCATGGCCATGGGAGATGTCGACGAGCTGAACTCCGGCCTCGGCGTGCTGCTGGCCGAACCGCTGCCCGACGACGTGCGCGAGTTGCTGGTGACCATCCAGCACGAGCTGTTCAACCTGGGCGGCGAGCTGTCGATCCCGGGCTACCAACTGCTCAAGCCGGGCGCTGTGCTGCGGCTGGACGAGGCCCTGGCGCACTACAACGCGCATCTGCCGCGACTGAAGGAGTTCATCCTGCCGGCCGGCACGCGCAGTGCCGCGCTGGCCCATGTCAGTCGCACCGTGGCGCGTCGCGCCGAGCGTTCCCTGGTGGCATTGAGCGGGCACGAAGCGGTGCACGAGGCGCCACGCCAGTACCTCAACCGCCTCAGCGACCTGCTGTTCGTGCTGGCGCGCGTGCTCAACCGCGCCAACCTCGATGGGCTGGGCGGGGACGACGTCTACTGGCACAGCGAGCGGCTGGCGCGCGACGCCGACTGAGCCGACCCGCCGGCGGGTCTTCTGCCCCTTCCAGCCCCTGCGCTGGCACGCGTCCTGCTTTGCGCCAACTGGTATACCAGTTCGTGCACCAATATGTCTCCATCCCTCGGCCCCTGCCTTCCGCCACGCACCGTGGCGCAGTGGCGCGAGCTTGTCGCCGAGGGCGGTGACCCGCAGCCCTGGCTGGCGCAGTGCCGTGCAGCAGCGATGGCCAGCGCCGAACTGCATCTGTGGATCAGCCTGCCTACCAACGCACAGTGGAAGGCGCAGCTGGCTCTGCTGGCCGAGCGCCTGGCCGAACCGCTGTCGCGTGCCGAACTGGTGCAACGCTACCCCTTGCTGGGCGTGCCCTTCGCGGCCAAGGACAACATCGATATCGTGGGGGTGCCCACCACGGCCGCCTGCCCCGCCTTCGCCCGCGAGCCGCGGGACCACGCCACCGTGGTGCAGCGCCTGCTCGATGCCGGCGCACTGTGGCTGGGCAAGACCAATCTGGACCAGTTCGCTACCGGCCTGGTGGGCACACGCTCGCCCTACGGTCGGCCGAGCAGCGCCTTCGACGCCACGCGCATCAGCGGTGGCTCCAGCTCGGGCTCGGCGGTGACCGTCGCGCGCGGCCAGGTGGCCTTCTCGCTGGGCACCGACACGGCCGGTTCGGGTCGCGTGCCCGCGGGTTTCAACGGCCTCGTTGGCCTGAAGCCCACGCCGGGGCGCGTCAGCACCGCCGGCGTGGTGCCGGCCTGCCGCAGCCTGGATTGCGTATCCGTGTTCGCCCACACAGTGGACGACGCCGCGCTGGTGCTGGCGTTGATCGAAGGTGACGACGCGCAGGACATCTACAGCCACTTCGTTGCCGGCCCGGCGCAGCTGCCGGCCGCGCCGCGCATCGGCGTGCCGAAGTCGCCGGCCTTCTTCGGCGATGCCGGCTACGCCCCGGCGTTCTCTGCCGCCATCGAGCGCGCCCGCGATCTCGCCCAACAGGTGGTGGAGCTGGACTTCGCGCCGCTGTTCGCCGTGGCGGCCTTGCTGTACGACGGCCCGTGGGTGGCCGAGCGGCACAGCGTGGTGCGCGAGTTGCTGGCCCGGCAGCCCGAGGCCTTCGACCCGGTGGTGCGCCAGGTCATCCAGCGCGCCCTGGACTTCAGCGCCACGGACACCTTCGAAGCCCAGTACCGGTTGCGGCAGATGCAGCGCGAGCTGCAGTCGCTCTGGCAGCAGGTCGACCTGCTGATGGTGCCCACGGCGCCCGGCCATCCGCGCTTCGACGAGCTCGACGCCGACCCGCTGGGCGTCAACGCCCGGCTGGGCACCTACACCAACTTCGTCAACCTGCTGGGCTGGTGCGCGCTGCGCGCTACCGGCCGGAAGCACCGCATCGCAACTGCCTTTTGGAGTGACGTTCATCGCGCCCGCAGCGCACGACGCGGCGCTGGCTGGCTTCGGGCGCCGCTGGATGGCCGCCACTGCCGCCACCTTGCCGCAGGCCGCGCCGGCCACCCAGGCGACGCTGCCCCTGGCCGTGGTCGGGGCGCACCTCTGCGGCCTGCCGCTGAACGCCCAGCTGCTCGAACGTGGCGCCACGTTGCTCGAAAGCACGCGTACTGCGCCCAAGTACCGGCTCTACGCGCTGCGCGACACACGCCCGCCCAAGCCCGGACTGCAGCGCTGCTCGGAAGGCGGCGCGGCCATCGAGGTGGAAGTCTGGGACATGCCGCTGGCCCAGGTGGGCTCGTTTCTTGCGCAGATCCCTGCACCGCTGGGCCTGGGCTCGCTGGAGCTGGCCGACGGGCGCGTCGTGCACGGTTTCCTGTGCGAGGCGCATGCGCTGTCCGCAGCCAAGGACATCAGCCACTTCGGCGGCTGGCGTGCCTACCTCGCGTCCCTCTGAACCACCAGGAGTCCCCATGGACCGTCGCGACTTCATCACCAGCACCGCAGCACTCGGCGCGCTGCCCATGGCCGCGCAGGCCCAGGCGCGGCCCAGGGACGTGCTCATCGTCGCCAACGAGTTCGGACCCAACTCGCTGGACATCCACACCGTCGGCGCCAACCGGCCGAGCTACGGCGTCAGCTGGCTGGTCTACGACCGGCTGATGACCTACGGCAAGAAGACGCTGCCCGACGGGCGCGTCAGCTACGACCGCAACAAGCTCGAACCCGAGCTGGCCGAAAGCTGGGCCATCGCCCCAGACGGCAACTCGGTGACCTTCAAGCTGCGCAAGAACGCCAAGTTCCACGACGGCACGCCGGTGACGGCCAAGGACGTCAAGTGGAGCTTCGACCGCGCCGTCACCGTCGGCGGCTTCCCCACCTTCCAGATGGCCGCCGGCTCGCTGGAGAAGCCCGAGCAGTTTGAGGTGGTGGACGAGCACACCTTCCGCGTCAAGTTCATCCGCAAGGACAAGCTGACGATGAACGACTTGGCCGTGCCGGTGCCCTGCATCTTCAACAGCGAGCTGGTCAAGAAGAACGCCACGCCGGCCGACCCCTGGGGCCTGGCCTGGACGCGCAACAACACGGCCGGCGGGGGTGCCTTCAAGGTCGAGGCCTTCCGCCCGGGCCAGGAAATCGTCTACGTGCGCAACGACGATTGGAAGAACGGGCCGATGCCCAAACTGCGCCGCATCGTGCAGCGCGACGTGCCCAACGCCGGCAACCGCCGCGCGCTGCTGGTGAAGGGGGACATCGACATGACCTTCGACCTGCCGCCGAAGGACTTTGCCGAACTCAGCGAGGACAAGGCCGGCATCAAGGTGGCGTCAATGCCGATCGAGAACGCCATGCTGTATCTGGGCATGAACACCACCAAGATGCCCTTCGACAACCCGAAGGTGCGTCAGGCGGTGGCCTATGCGCTGCCCTACGACAAGATCTACGAGAACGCCTTCTATGGCCGCGCCGCCAAGCTCTATGGCGGCAGCGGCCCGGTGAAAAGCATCGCCTGGCCGCAACCCACCGCCTACCGCACCGACCTGGCCAAGGCCAAGGCGCTGATGGCCGAGGCCGGCGTGCCCAATGGCTTCGAGACCACGCTCAGCTTCGACCTGGGCGGCGCCACCATCGGCGAGCCGGCGGCGGTGCTGACGCAGGAGGCGCTGGCCGCGATCGGTATCAAGGCGCAGATCAACAAGATCCCCGGCGCCACCTGGCGCGCCGCACTGCTGAAGAAGGACATGCCGATGATCCTCAACCGCTTCGGCGGCTGGCTCGACTATCCGGAGTACTTCTTCTTCTGGTGCTACCACGGGCAGAACGCGGTGTTCAACACCATGAGCTACCAGAACCCGAAGCTGGACAAGCTGATCACCAACGCGCGCTTCGCCGAGAACAAGTCGATCTACGACGCCTCGGTGCGCGAAATGATCCAGCTGGCCTACGACGAGGTGCCGCGCATCCCACTGTTCCAGCCGTCGATGGACGTGGCCATGCAGAAGGACGTGATGGGCTACATGTACTGGTTCCATCTTCAGCCCGACTACCGGCAGCTGTACAAGGCATGAGGCCCGACGCCATGGACCACAGCGCCTACGTCGACGCCGCCGCCGCCACGCTGGGGCTGAAGATCGCCGCCGAGCACAGGCCCGGCGTGCTGCAGTTCTTCGCGCTGGCCGCGAGCATGGCCGAGCTGGTGCAGGGCCTGCCGCTGCGGCCGCACGACGAATCGGGCAACGTCTTCCATCCGGTGTCGCCGCACGGCGACCACGACGCATGAATCTGGAAGACGCCACCGCCATCGCCGCGCAGGTGCGCGACGGCACGCTCTCGGCGCGTGCGGCGGTCGAGCACTCGCTGGCGCGCATCGAGGCCACCGACGCCCGTGTCAACGCCTTCAGCGCCAGGCTGAACGAGCGCGCATTGAAGCGCGCCGAGCTGATCGACGTGCACCCGCAGCGCCACAAGATGCCGCTGGCCGGCGTGCCCTTCGCGGTGAAAAACCTGTTCGACGTGGCCGGGCTGCCCACGCTGGCCGGCTCGAAGATCGAGCGCGACGCCGCGCCCGCACGCCGCGACGCCCTGCTGGTGCGCCGGCTGGAGGCGCACGGCGCCGTGCTGGTCGGCGCGCTGCACATGGACGAGTACGCCTACGGCTTCTCCACCGAGAACAGCCACTACGGCCCCACCCGCAACCCGCACGACCTGACACGCATCTCCGGCGGCTCCAGCGGCGGTTCGGCCGCGGCGGTGGCGGCCGGCCAGGTGCCGCTGAGCCTGGGCTCCGACACCAACGGATCGATCCGCGTGCCCTCGTCTCTGTGCGGCGTGTTCGGCCTGAAACCCACCTTCGGCCGGCTGCCGCGTGTCGGCAGCTATCCCTTCGTCGCCAGCCTCGACCACCTGGGCCCGTTCACGCGCACGGTGCAGGACCTGGCGCTGTCCTACGACGCCATGCAGGGCCCGCTTCACGGCCCGCACAGTGAGGACCCGGCCTGCGCACAGCGCCCGGTGCAACCCACGCTGCAGTTGCTGGACCAGGGTGCGCAGGGGCTGCGCATCGCCGTGCTCGGCGGCTGGTTCCGCGAGATGGCGCTGGCCGAGGCGACCGATGCGGTGGACGCGGTGGCGCAGGCCCTGGGCACCACCCGGCTGGTGGAGCTGCCCGAGGTCGAGCGCGCCCGTGCCGCGGCCTTCCTGATCACCTGCGGCGAAGGCGGCGCGCTGCATCTCGAAGACCTGAAGACGCGCGCCAGCGACTTCGACCCGATGACGCGCGACCGCTTCCTGGCCAATGCCCTGGTGCCGGCCGCCTGGGTAATGCAGGCGCAGCGCGTGCGCCACTGGTTCGCGCGCCGCGTCGCGCGGGTGTTCGACAACGTCGACGTGCTGATCGCACCGGCCACGCCCTGCGTCGCGCCAGCCATCGGCACCGAATGGCTGCAGATCGGCGAGCGGCGGCTGCCGTCGCGCGCCAGCATGGGCCTGCTGACCCAGCCCATCTCCTGCATCGGCCTGCCGGTGGTGACCGTGCCGCTGTGGGGCACGAGCGCCGCGCACCCGCACCTGCCGGTGGGCGTGCAGCTGATCGCCGCGCCCTGGCGCGAGGACCATGCGCTGCGCGTCGCCGCGCAGCTGCAGGCCGGCGGCCTGTGCAACGCCCCGGTCGCCAAGGGTTTGTAGCCGTGGACTTCAACCGACCCGACGTGCTGGCCGAACTGCAGGCCGCGTTCGCCCGCTACGAGGACGCGCTGGTGAACAACCGCGTCGAGGTGCTGGACGAGCTGTTCTGGGAAAGCGCCCAGACCGTGCGCTACGGCGTCAACGAGAACCTCTACGGCATCGATGCTGGGAAAGCGCCCAGACCGTGCGCTACGGCGTCAACGAGAACCTCTACGGCATCGATGCCATCCGCGAGTTCCGCAACGCGCGCTCGCCCCAGGGCCTGGCGCGCACGCTGCAGCACACCGTCATCACCACCTACGGCGACGACTTCGGCACCGCGATGACTGAGTTCCGCCGCGAAGGCGGCGAAAAGCTCGGCCGGCAGAGCCAGACCTGGTGCCGCATCGACGGGCGCTGGCAGGTGGTGGCCGCGCACGTCAGCCTGATTCCCCTGCCGCCCTGAATCGACCGATGAGCGGCCCCTTTCGAGTTCCCTTCATTCCACACAAGGAGCATTGACCATGAGCCAAGACAAACTGATCCTGCCGCGCCGCCGACTCATCGCCGGGGGCGCACTGGCCGGCGCCTCGCTGGCGCTGCCGGGCGCGCTGCGCAGCGTGCTGGCGCAAACGCCCGTGGTCGTCGGCGTCATCTACGTCGGCCCGCGCAACGACTTTGGCTACAACCAGGCGCAGGCCCAGGCCGCGGCGGCGATCAAGAAGCTGCCGGGCGTGAAGGTGGTCGAGGAAGAGAACGTGCCCGAGACCGCCGCGGTGCAGAAGACGATGGAGGCGATGATCAACCAGGACAAGGCCGGGCTGATCTTCCCCACCAGCTTCGGCTATTTCGACCCGCACATGCTGAAGATGGCCGAGAAGTACCCGAAGGTGCGCTTCGACCATTGCGGCGGCATGTACACCGAGGGCAAGCACCCGAAGAACGTCGGCAGCTACTACGGCTACATCGACGAATGCCAGTACCTGGCGGGCGTCGTCGCCGGCATGACCAGCAAGAGCAAGAAGCTCGGCTTCGTCGCCGCCAAGCCGATCCCTCAGGTGCTGCGCAACATCAACGCCTTCACCATGGGCGCCCGCTCGGTCGACCCGAGCATCACCACCCGCGTCATCTTCACCGGCGAATGGTCGATGCCGGTCAAGGAAGCCGAAGCCACGAGCAGCCTGATCGACCAGGGCGTGGACGTCATCACCTGTCACGTCGACAGCCCGAAGGTGGTGATCGAGACCGCCGAGAAGCGCGGCATCTACTCCAGCGGCTACCACGCCAGCCAGGCCGCGCTGGCACCCAAGGGCTACCTGACCGGCGCCGAATGGGACTGGGTCACGCCCTACACGCTGCAGGTCAAGGCGCTGCAGGACGGCAAGCCGATGATCAACCTGCTGCGCGGCGGCCTGAAGGACGGCTACGTGAAGATGTCGCCGTACGGCACCGCGGTGTCAGATGCGGCCAAGAAGAAGGCCGACGGCATCAAGGCCGAGATGATGAAGGGCACCTTCGTCATCTTCAAGGGCGCGCTCAAGGACAACAAGGGCAACACCGTCATTGCGGCCGGGACCAGCCTCGACCAGTTCAACCCCGAGCTGGAGAAGATGAACTACCTGGTCGAGGGCGTGCTTGGCTCCATTCCGGGCTGAGCACCCGACGGCGCGCCGCATGAACACGCTCGTCGCCCCGGCCGCGAACGCGGCGCCACCGCAGGCGCCGCCGTTCACCGATCGACTGCTGGCGCTGGCCGACACGCTGCTGCCGGCGGCGGCGGCGCTGCTCATCACCGTGCTGCTGTTCTCGGCCGCGGTGGCGCTGGCCGGCTTCGACCCGCTGGAGGTGTGGAGCCTGATCGTGCAGGGCGGCTTCGGCGATGCCTTCGCCTGGCAGAACACGCTGCAGCGCGCCGCGCCGCTGATGCTCACCGGCCTGGCGGTGGCGCTGCCGGCACAGGCCGGTCGCGTGATCATCGGCGCCGAGGGCGCGCTGGTGCTCGGCGGCCTGGCCGCCGCAGCGCTGGGCAACCTGCTGGCGCCGGCCGCGCCGCCGCTGGTGGTGTGGCCGCTGATGGCGGTGGCCGGTGCGCTGGTCGGCGCGGTGTGGATCGGCAGCGTCGGCTGGCTGCGCGAGAAGCGCGAGGTCAACGAGACCATCGCCAGCCTGCTGATGTCTTTCATCGCCATCGCCTTGTTCAACCAGGCGGTGGAGACGGTGCTGCGCGACCCGGCCAGCCTGAACAAGCCCTCGACCAAGCCGCTGCCCGATGCCTTCATGCTGCCGCCGTTGCCGGGGCTGGACGTGCACTGGGGCCTGGCCGTGGGCATCGTCGTGGCGCTGATCGCCTGGGCGGTGGTCAAGCTCACGCCGCTGGGCCTGTCGCTGCGCGTGGCCGGCGGCAACCCGCGCACCGCGCTCGGTGTCGGCCTGCCGGTGGCCTGGCTGACCATCGGCGCCTGTGCCGCCGGCGGCGCCTGCGCCGGACTGGCCGGCGCGGTGGAAGTCGCGGCCGTGCACGGCGCGGCCAATGCCTCGTTGATGGCCGGCTACGGCTACAGCGGCATCCTCATCGCCTTCGCGGCACGCTTCTCACCGGCCGGCGTGGTGCCGGTGGCCATCCTCGTCGGCGGCATCGCCGCCAGCGGCAGCCTGCTGCAGCGCCGCCTGGGCCTGCCCGACGCGTCGGTGATGGTGCTGCTGGGTTTTGCCTTCGTCGCACTGATCGGCTGCGAGACCTTGCGCGGCCGCAGTTTCTTCCGCAAGGGGTAGGCCATGGGCGAGACACTTGGTTGGTGGGGCGTGCCCCTGGCGATCCTGGGCGGGGCGATCCGCGTCGGCACGCCGCTGCTGTGGGTCAGCCTGGGCGAGACGGTCACCGAAAAGGCCGGCCGCATCAACCTCGGCCTGGAAGGCACGCTGCTGATGGGCGCGATGACCGCTTATGCGGTCAGCCTGGCCAGCGGCAACCCCTGGCTCGGCATCCTGGCCGCGGCCGCGGTCGGCACGGTCTTCGGCGTGCTGCACGGCGCGCTGTGCAGCCTGACCCGCGTCAACGACACGGCCATGGGCATCGCGCTGATGCTCGCCGGCTCGGGCCTGGCCTTCTGGCTCGGCAAGCCGCTGATCCAGCCGAGCGCGCCCGACCTGCCGGCCATCGAACTGGGCGCCTGGAGCACGCAGCCGGCGGTGAAGGCGGCGCTGTCGATCAACCCGCTGTTCGTCATCGGCGTGCTGCTGGCCTTTGCCGTGTACTGGGCCTTCGGCCACACCCGAGTCGGCCTGCGCCTGCGCGTGGTCGGCGACAGCGAGAACGCGGCGCGGGCTTTCGGCCTGTCGCCCAGCGGCTACCGCATCGCCACCACCGCCTTCGGCGGCGCCTGTGCCGGCGTCGGCGGCGCATCGCTGTCGCTGGTGTATCCCGGCGCATGGAGCGAGGCACTGTCCAGCGGCCAGGGCGTGATGGCGGTGGCGCTGGTGATCTTCGCGCGCTGGGACCCGCGGCGCTGCATCCTGGCCGGGCTGCTGTTCGGCGGTGCCAGCGCCATCAGCCCGGCCCTGCAGGCCATGGGCTATTCAGCCGGCTACTACCTGTTCGGCGCGCTGCCCTACGTGCTGACGCTGGCGCTGCTGATCGGCCTGGGCAAGCCCGGCCCCAGCGACGGCGCGCCCGGTGAACTGTCCTTGAACCGGTGATCGCCATGAAGCCCTTCGCCCTGGTCAACGCCAACCCCTACCCCTGGCCCTTCGATGCCGCCGCCACGCCGGCCAACACGGCGCTGGTGATCATCGACATGCAGTTCGACTTCGTCGGACTCGGAGGCTATGTCGACCGCATGGGCTACGACCTGTCGGCGGTGCGTGCGCCGATCGGGCCGATCTCGACGCTGCTGGCACGCGCCCGTGTTCTGGGCATGCACGTGATCCATACGCGAGAAGGCCATCGCCCCGATCTCGCCGACCTGCCGGCCAACAAGCGCTGGCGTTCGCGGCAGATCGGCGCCGACGGTGTGGGCATCGGCGATCCGGGACCGAACGGCCGCATCCTGGTGCGCGGCGAGCCGGGCTGGGACATCATCCCCGAGCTGTCGCCGCTGGCCGGCGAGCCGATCATCGACAAGCCCGGCAAGGGCTCGTTCTGCGCCACCGACCTGGAGCTGCTGCTCAACCTGCGCGGCATCCGCAACCTGGTGCTCACCGGCGTGACCACCGACGTGTGCGTGCACACGACCATGCGCGAAGCCAATGACCGCGGCTTCGAATGCGTCATCGTCAGCGACGCCACCGGCGCCACCGACCGCGGCAACCACGATGCCGCGCTGAAGATGGTGACGATGCAGGGCGGCGTGTTCGGCGCCGTGGCCTCGTCGGCGCAACTGCTCGAAGCCTGGAGCGCTTGACATGACGCTGATCCCGCCGCAACACGAAGTCACCGGCGCCGCGCGCGTCGAGATGCTGGCTTTTAGCAAGCGTTTCGGCGCGCTGCAGGCGCTGGACGATGTGTCGATGACCGTCGAGGCCGGCAGCTTCCATGCACTGCTGGGCGAGAACGGCGCGGGCAAGTCCACGCTGGTCAAGGCGCTGATCGGCTTCTACAGCGCCGACACCGGGCAGGTGTTGGTCGACAGCCGCGAGCAGGCGATCCACAGCCCGCGCGACGCCGCGGCGCTGGGCCTGGGCATGATCTTCCAGCACTTCACCGTGGTGCCGGGCATGACGGTGGCCGAGAACCTGGCGCTGGCACAGCGCGATCTGGGTGCCGTCATCGACTGGAAGGCCGGGCGCGCGCGCCTGGCCGAGTTCATGGCCACTGCGCCCTTTCCGTTGAAACTGGACGCGCGCGTGGCCGAGCTGGCCGCGGGTGAGAAGCAGAAGCTGGAGATCCTGAAGGCGCTGTACGCGCGACGCCGCTTCCTGGTGCTGGACGAGCCGACCTCGGTGCTCACGCCGCAGGAGGCCGACGAGGTGCTCGGCCAGATGAAGGCGCTGTGCCAGGCCAGGCAACTGACGGTGCTGATCATCACCCACAAGTTCCGCGAGGTCTTCGGCTTCTGCGACGAGGTCACCGTGCTGCGCCGCGGCCGGCGCACCGGTGCGGCCCGCACGGCCGAGACCAGCCGCGATGAACTGGCCGGCTGGATGATGGGCGTCAGCACCGACGAGGTGTCCTCCACCAGCGCCGCAGCCACCGCCGCGGCCGTGGGCACGGCGGCCGCCAGCAGCGCCGCGGCGCTGACCGAGGTGCTGGGCGCGGCCGCGGCGGCGGCGCCGGCGGCGGTGCCCAGTGGGACGCCGCGGCTGGCAATCGGCCAGCTCAAGGTGGCCGGCGTCGAAGGCCGCTCGGCCGTCGAAGGCCTGACGCTGAACGTCATGCCTGGCGAGATCGTCGGTGTGGCCGGGGTGTCCGGCAACGGCCAACGCGAATTGGTGGCCGCACTGACCGGCGCCTTGCCCATCGCCGGCGGCCAGGTCTGGGTCGATGGCCAGCCCTACATTCCGACGCGCAAGATGATGCGCACGCTGGGCGTGCGCAGCCTGCCCGAGGAGCCGCTGCACAACGCCTGCGTCGGCAAGCTGGCGGTGGCCGAGAACCTCGCGCTGCGCGGCTTCGACCGCGCGCCGCTGGCCCGCGGGCCGTGGCTGTCGCGCGGCGCGATGCGCACGCAGGCGCTGGCCAAGATTGCCGCCTTCAAGGTCAAGACGCCCGGCCCGGACGCACTGATCGAAACCCTGTCCGGCGGCAACGTGCAGCGTGCCGTGCTGGCGCGCGAGCTCGACGGCAACCCGCGGCTGCTGATCGTGGCCAACCCCTGCTTCGGGCTGGACTTCCAGGCCAGCGCCGAGATCCACGCTCGGCTGCGCGCCGCGCGCGATGCCGGCGCTGGCGTGCTGCTGGTCAGCGAAGACCTGGACGAAATCCTGGCGCTGGCCTCGCGCATGGTGGTGCTGTCTCACGGACATGTCGGGCTGGAGTGCCCCACCGCCAATGCGGACATCGGCCGCATCGGCAAGGCGATGGCGGGGGAGGCCAAGGCCTCCCCGCCATCGCCTGCGGCTGACACCCCGCACCCCCCTGCCCCCCGCCAAGCGGGGGGTGCTGGCCAGGGTGACGCCCGGGCCACTGCGCGGCCCTCCGAAACCCAGGGTCGGGAGGCGGCATGAACACGGTCGCTGCCAGGCCCTACCCATACCGTTTCGACCCGGCGCACACGGCCGTCGTGCTGATCGACATGCAGCGCGACTTCCTCGAACCCGGCGGCTTCGGCGCCATGCTGGGCAACGACGTGACGACGCTGCAGCGCATCGTGCCGGCCTGCCAGAAGCTGCTGGCGCTGGCCCGCACGCACGGCCTGCATATCATCCACACGCAGGAGGCGCACGACCCGCAGCTGGCCGACTGCCCGCCGTCGAAGAAGGCGCGCGGCGGTTTGAGCTGCGGCATCGGTGACACCGGCCCGCTAGGCCGCGTGCTGGTCATCGGCGAAGCCGGCGCTGACTTCGTGGCCGAACTGCAGCCCGAACCCAGCGACGCGGTGCTGCGCAAGCCGGGCAAGGGTGCCTTCCATGCCACCGGGCTGGACGCGCTGCTGCATGCCAAGGGCATCACCCACCTGCTGATCGGCGGCGTCACCACCGAGGTCTGCGTGCAGACGACGATGCGCGAGGCCAACGACCGCGGCTACGAATGCCTGCTGGTGGAGGACTGCGCGGCCAGCTACTTCCCGCAGTTCCACGACGCGGTGGTCGAGATGGTGGTCGCGCAGGGCGGCATCGTCGGCTGGGCGGCGCCCCTCGCGGCCGTGCAGGCCGCGTTCGCCGATTCATCGGCGGTCGAGGCGGCCCTCGACGGCTGACGCCATGCTGCGCGTCGTCCTCACCCGGCTGCTCTCCGCGTTGCCCAACCTGCTGGGCGTGGTGGTCATCACCTTCATCCTGACTCGCGCGCTGCCCGGCGACCCGGCCGCCTACTTCGCCGGCGCGGCGGCGACGCAGGAGGCCATCGCCCAGGTGCGCACCCAGCTCGGCCTGGACAAGCCGCTGCTGGAGCAGTTCTTCCAGTACGTGGCGGCGCTGGCGCGTGGCGACATGGGGCTGTCGCTGACCACGGGGCAGCCAGTGGCGCAGGAACTCCTGGCACGGCTGCCGGCTTCGCTGGAAATGGTGTTCCTGGCGCTGCTGCTGGCCTGCGCCATTGCATTGCCGCTGGGCGTGCTGGCGGCGACAAGGCCCGGCAGCTGGATCGACCAGCTGTGCCGGCTGGTCACTACGGCCGGCGTGTCGCTGCCCACCTTTTTCACCGGCTTGCTGCTGGCCTATGTCTTCTACTTCCTGCTCGGCTGGGCGCCATCGCCAATGGGCCGGCTGGACCCGATGTTCTCGCCGCCGCCGACGGTCACCGGGCTGTACCTGATCGACGCCGCGCTGGCCGGCGACGCCACGATGTGGTGGGCCAGCCTGAAGCAGCTGATCCTGCCGGTGCTGACGATGGCGATCTTCGTGCTGGCGCCGATCGCGCGCATGACGCGCGCCTCGATGCTTTCGGTGCTGTCGGCCGACTTCATCCGCACCGCGCGCGCCAGTGGCCTGTCGCGAGGCACGGTGCTCGTCACCTACGCATTGCGCAACGCACTGCTGCCGGTGGTCACCACGCTGGGCATGGTGTTCGGCTTCATGCTCGGCAGCAGCGTCATCGTCGAGAAGGTCTTCGGCTGGCCGGGCGTGGGCAGCTACGCCATCGATGCCCTCACCGCCAGCGACTACGCGCCGGTGCAGGGCTTCGTGCTGGCGATGGGCGTGCTCTTCGTGCTGCTGAACCTGCTGGTCGATCTGCTGTACGGGCTGATCGATCCGCGCGTGAGCGTTGAATCATGAGACCGGTGCCGAGCCGCCTCAAGCCGGTCTCGCGCCCCCTTGGGGGGCCAGACCGAAGGGTTCGGGGGGCGAGGTGAACGCCGAGACCTGGAAGCACATCCGCCACGTCTTGGGCGAGAACCCGGTCACGCTGCTCGCCGTGACGCTGTTCGGCCTGTTCGTGCTGATGGCGGTCTTCGGTCCGGCGCTGGTGCCTTTCGACCCGCTGGCCAGCAACAGCGCGGTGGCGCTGCAGCCGCCCTCGGCCGCGCACTGGTTCGGCACCGACGCGCTGGGCCGTGACATCTTCTCGCGCACGGTGGTCGCGACCCGTCTGGACTTGGGCATCGCCGTGTCGGCCGTGGCCGCGTCCTTCGTCATCGGCATGCCGCTGGGTCTGGCGGCGGGCTTCTTCGGCGGCTGGTGGGACCGCATCGTCACGCGCTTGTCCGACACCATCATGGCCTTCCCGCTGTTCGTGCTGGCGATGGGCATCGTGGCCGCACTGGGCAACACGGTGGGCAACATCGTGCTGGCCACGGCCGTCATCAACCTGCCCTTCTACGTGCGTGTGGCAAGGGCCGAGGCCAACGTGCGCCGTGGCGCCGGCTGGATCGAGGCGGCGCGCCTGTCGGGCAATGGCGATGCGCGTATTCTGGCGGTGCACCTGTTCCCCAACGCGCTGCCGCCGGCGATGGTGCAGGTCAGCCTGAACATGGGCTGGGCCATCCTCAATGCCGCGGGCCTGAGCTTCATCGGCCTGGGCGTGCGCCCGCCGACGCCGGAGTGGGGCATCCTGGTGGCCGAAGGCGCGCAGTTCATCGTCAGCGGCGAATGGTGGGTGAGCTTCTTTCCCGGCGCGGTGCTGATGCTGGCGGTGTTCAGCTTCAACCTGCTCGGCGATGCCTTGCGCGACATCTTCGATCCGCGGAGGAGGACATGAGCCAACCCCCTCTGTTGGAGGTCAAGGACTTCAGCCTGGAGTTCCGCACCCGCGGCGGCACGGTGCGCGCGCTCGAAGGCGTCGACCTGCAGCTGCACAAGGGCGAGATCGTCGGCCTGGTCGGCGAAAGCGGCTCCGGCAAGTCGGTGCTGTCCTATGCGCTGCTGGGCATCAGCGACCGTGCGGCGCGCGTCACGGCGGGGAGCGCGGTGTTCGGTGGCATGGACCTCCTGTCGGCCGACGAGGCGGTGCTGGCCGACCTGCGCGGGCGCGAGATCTCGATGATCTTCCAGTGCCCGCGCACGGCGCTGAACCCGATCCGCCGCGTCGGCCAGCAGTTGCAGGACGTGCTGCGCCGTCATGCGGCCGCGCCCGGCGCCGATCTGAGCAAGAGCCTGAAGGAGCGCGCCGTGCAGGCGCTGCGCGACGTGGCCATCTCCGACCCCGAGCGCCGGCTTGCGGCCTATCCCTTCGAGATGTCGGGCGGCATGTGCCAGCGCGTGATGATCGCGCTGGCGCTGGCCTGCCGGCCGAGCCTGCTGATCGCCGACGAGCCGACCACCGGGCTGGATGTCACCACCCAGGCCGCGGTGATGGACCTGATCACCAGCCTGGCGCGCGAGCGCCACATGGCCACGCTGTTCATCACGCACGACTTGGCGCTGGCGGCCGACCACTGCGACCGCATCGTCGTCATGCATGCCGGCCATGCGGTGGAAAGTGCAACGACGAAGAGCCTGTTCACCGCGCCGCAGCACCCCTACACCGCGCGGCTGATGAGTTCGACGCCGGGCGAGCGCAGCAGCATCGCCAGCCTGCAGCCGGTGCCCGGCAACCTGCCCGACCTGCGCCGCAGCGACCTGCCGGCCTGCCGCTTTGCCGAGCGCTGCGAGCGCGCCACCGAGCGCTGCCGCAGCGAGCGTCCGCGGCTGGTGGCCGCGGCGCATGCGGCGGCTTGCTGGCATCCGCTGCGCCAAGGTGCACGCGCGTCGGAGCCGGCCCATGCCTGAAGCTTTGCTGCAAGTGCAGTCGCTGCACAAGCGCTTCGCGGTGAACGGCCGGCGCGGGGCGATGTTGCACGCGGTGGACGACGTGTCGCTGTACATCGGCGCCGGCGAAAGCGTCGGCCTGGTGGGTGAGTCGGGCTGCGGCAAGTCCACGCTGGTGCGGCTGCTGGCACGGCTGCTCGACCCCAGCGGCGGCCGCATCGTCTTCGCCGGGCAGGAGCTGGCCGAGATCCGCGCCGAGCGCTTTGCGCGCACGCCGCAACG
The DNA here is from genome assembly GCA_963758955.1 of uncultured Pseudomonadota bacterium. GTDB lineage: Bacteria > Pseudomonadota > Gammaproteobacteria > Burkholderiales > Burkholderiaceae_C > Rubrivivax. The sequence continues at coordinate 243,113 of CAVWXO010000019.1, read as the reverse complement.
CGCGGCGATCCAGATGGTCTTCCAGGACCCGACCGACTCGCTGAACCCGCGCTTCAGCGCACGCGAGGCCATTGCCGAACCGCTGCGCCTGCTCACCGGCCTGACGGGTGCACAGGTCGATGCGCGCGTCGACGAGGTGGCGCAGCAGGTGGGCCTGCCGCTGGCCCTGTTGCCGCGCTATGCGCATCAGTTGTCCGGCGGGCAGAAGGCACGCGTCGGCATCGCCCGCGCGCTGGCCGTCAAGCCGCGGCTGCTGATCCTGGACGAGCCCACCGCGGCGCTGGACGTGTCGGTGCAGGCGGTGGTGCTGCAACTGCTGGCCGAGTTGCGCCGCGAGCTTGGCCTGAGCTACCTGTTCGTGTCGCACGACCTGAACGTGGTGCGCCTGCTGACCGACCGCGTGGCGGTGATGTACCTGGGCAAGATCGTCGAAACCGGCCCGTCCGAGGCGGTGTTCCGCGCGCCGCGGCACCCTTACACCCAGGCGCTGGTCTCGGCCATCCCGGGCCAGGGCCCGCGCATCAAGCTCACGGGCGAGGTGTCCAGCCCGATCGACCCGCCGGCCCATGTGTGCCGATTCCATGGCCGCTGCCCGCAGGGCGAGGACCGTTGTGCCCGCGAGGCGCCGGCGCTGCGCCGCCTGGGTGCCCGGGAGGTGGCCTGTCACTTTGCCGCATGATGGAGACATGAGCCTTTCGACCGCGAGCACCGCGCCGCCGCAGCGCGCCAACCTGGCCGAACAGGTCTATGCGCAGCTCAAGGCCGAGCTGCACGACTTCACCTGGGTGCCCGGCGATCGCTTCTCCGAAGCCGAGATCGGCCAGCGCGTGGGCGTGTCGCGCACACCGGTGCGCGAGGCGCTGTTCCGACTGCGCAACGAAGGCTTTCTCGATGTCGAATCCAAGTCCGGCTGGTTCGTCAAGCCGATCGACTTCGGCAAGCTCGACGAGCTCTACGACCTGCGCGTCGTGCTGGAGCTGGATGCCATCGGCAAGCTGGTGGCGCGGCACGAGGATCCGCCGGCGCTGGATGCGCTGAAGGCGGTGTGGCTGGTGCCTGCCGCGCTGCGCTCCACCGATGCCCGGGCGGTGGGCGAGCTGGACGAGGCCTTCCATGCCACCTTGGTCAGCGCGGCCGGCAATGCCGAGATCGCCAAGGTGCACCAGGACGTGACCGAGCGCATCCGCATCGTGCGCCGGCTGGATTTCACCCGCTCCGACCGCATCGAAGCCACCTACCAGGAACACGCCAAGATCCTGCGCGCGGTGATCCAGCGCAAGCTCGACGCCGCGCAAATGCTGCTGAAGGCACACATCGAGCAGAGCAAGGTCGAGGTGCGCAAGATCAGCCTGCATGCGATGCACCAGGCGCGGCAGCGCGCCGGCGGCTGATCCCGTCCTCGTCCACGTAACCGGCGCCGACCGTTCGACCCGCGCGAACCGGGGATTGCCCTGGCCAAGCCCTCAGGCAGCATCGCAATGTGCCAGGTGGGTGATGAAGCAGGAATCGACGATGCGTTTGATCTGGGGTGGGTTGGGGCTGGTGGCCCTGGCCTTGCTGGGCGGCTTCGGCGCGGGCGTGGACAAGGCGCCGGCCGGCGCCGCGGCGCTGGGTTGCAATGCCGCCGGCTATGTGGCCGACGCGGTGCAGGCGCCGACGGCGGCGCAGCTGGCGGGCTATGCCGGCCGCTACCAGGGCAGCGAAGGCAGTTACGACGCCTGGGGTGCGTTCAACCGCTCGGGAAGCGCCGAGCTGGTGGTCGGCAGTGACGGACAGCTCAGTTACAAGGGTACGGCCTACGACATCACGTCGGCCTGCGTCGACAAGGCCGAAGGCGCGCACGGCACGGTGCTGTACATCGAGTCCGGCGCAGGGCATTTCGACCTGTCGGACCGCGCGCAGGCCTCCACCGGGCAGGCCTGGGGCGTGTCGCCGGTGGACGGCATCACCGTGTTCACGCAGGGCCGGCGCTAGCGTTGCTCAGAGCTTGCGCCGCGCCTGTACCGCGTCGCTGAGCACCTGCAGCACGGTCTTCGACTCGTCCCACCCCAGGCAGGCGTCGGTGATGCTCTGGCCGTAGGACAGCTTGGTCGGGTCGTCCTTGCCGGCGCTGAACTTCTGCGCGCCGGCCACCAGGTGGCTTTCCACCATCACGCCGAAGATGCAGCGGCTGCCGTCCTTCAGCTGTGCGGCCACGTCGCGCGCCACGTCGAGCTGCTTGTCGTGCTGCTTGCTGCTGTTGGCATGGCTGCAGTCGACCATTAACGTGCAGTCCAGCTTGGCGGCCTCGATCTCCTGGCAGGCCGCCGCCACGTGAGCGGCGTCGTAGTTGGGCGTCTTGCCGCCGCGCAGGATGACGTGGCAGTCCTTGTTGCCGCGCGTCTCCACGATGGCCACTTGGCCGTTCTTGTGCACCGACAGGAAGTGGTGCGGCCGTGCCGCGGCCTGGATGGCGTCGATGGCGATCCTGACGTTGCCGTCGGTGCCATTCTTGAAGCCCACCGGCGCGGACAGGCCTGAGGCCAGCTCGCGGTGCACCTGGCTCTCGGTGGTGCGCGCACCGATCGCGCCCCAGCTGATCAGGTCGCCGATGTACTGCGGGCTGATGACGTCGAGGAACTCGCTGCCCGCCGGCACGCCCAGGCGGTTGATCTCCACCAGCAGCTGGCGCGCGATGCGCAGGCCCTCGTCGATGCGGTAGCTCTCGTCCAGGTAGGGGTCGTTGATCAACCCCTTCCAGCCCACCGTGGTGCGCGGCTTCTCGAAGTACACGCGCATGACGATCTCCAGCGTGTCGGCGAACTGCTCGCGCAGCGGCTTCAGGCGCCGTGCGTAGTCCAGCGCCGCGGCCGGGTCGTGGATCGAGCACGGGCCGATGATCACCAGCAGCCGGTCGTCCTTGCGCTGCATGATCTGGCGCACCGCGTGGCGCGTCCGGCCGATCAGCTTTTCCACCGGCGTACCGGCGATCGGGAAGAAGCGGATCAGGTGCTCCGGCGGCGGCAGCGGCGTCACGTCCTTGATGCGCTGGTCGTCGGTTTCGCTGGTCTTCTCGCTGAGCGCAAACCGGCCTTCCGCGGTGCTGCTGCTTCTCGAGTTCATGGTCCGTTCTCCTTCTCGCTTCGATGTCGGGCACAAAAAAACCGCCGGGGGTGCCGGCGGTTCTTCTGGGGTTCGGTGCGTCGTGACGTTCTACGCGCGCAACGGAGTCCAGCCGCCGGGTGGGGCCGTAAACCAATAGCTCGCAAAGCGGAACGTGGTCGAACGCATAAACGGCAATGTAGCACGACGCGGTGACCGCCCCCTTACACGGCCTGCGCCACCGCGCGCTTCGCCAGCACGCCCACCAAGTGGGCGCGGTAGGCCGCGCTGCCATGCAGATCGTTGTTCATCTCGTTGGCGGACAGCTTGACGCCGTCGAGCGCCTGCGCGGTGAAGGACTCGGCCAGTGCCGTCTCTAGTGCCGTGGCACGGAACACGCAGGGCCCGGCGCCGGTGACGGCCACGCGCACGCCCTGTGGTCCCTCGCTGACGAACACCCCCACCAGCGCAAAGCGCGACGCCGGTTGCTTGAACTTGACATAGGCCGCGCGCCTGGGCACCGGGAAGCTCACCGCCGTGATCAGCTCACCGGGTTGCAGTGCAGTCTCGTACAGGCCGAGGAAGAAGTCGTCGGCCGCGATCTGGCGCCTGTCGGTGTGCACGGTGGCTCCCAGGCCCAGCGCGGCCGCCGGGTAGCAGGCCGCCGGGTCGTTCTGCGCCAGGCTGCCACCGACGGTGCCGCGGCTGCGCACGGCCGGGTCGCCGATGCCTGCGGCCAGGCAGGCCAGCGATGGGATGTGCTTGCCCACCTCGGCCGAGGCGGCGACCACGGCATGCGACGTCATCGCGCCTATGCGCAGGCTGCCGCCGTCGAGCGTGATGCCCTGCGCGCCGGGCAGCAGTGCCAGGTCGACCAGGTCGCTGGGCCCGGCCAGGCCCAGCTTCATGGCCGGCAGCAGCGACTGTCCGCCAGCCAGGTAGGCGGCATCGGGCTGGGCCGAGCGCAACTGCACGGCCGAGGCTACGGACGCGGGGCGGTGGAATGCAAAGGGAGTCATCGATGGTTCCTCAGGCAGTTTGGCCGTGCAGCGCCGACCAGACACGTTCGCTCAGCAGCGGCATCTGCAGCTTCAGGGCGCGCTCCCCGGCGCCGGCGCGCGTCAGCGCGTCGACCACCGCGTTCACCACCGCCGGCGTGGCGCCGATGGTGCCCAGCTCGCCGACGCCCTTGACGCCCAGCGGGTTGGTCAGGCAGGGCGTGCTCTGGTCGAGCGCAGTCTTGAAGCTCTTCACCATGTCCACGCGTGGCAGCGCATAGTCCATCAGCGTGCCGGTCTGCAACTGGCCGGATTCGCGCTCGTAGACCATCTGCTCGCACAGCGCCTGGCCCAAGCCCTGCACCGCGCCGCCATCGAGCTGGCCGATGACGATGGTCGGGTTGATGGCGCGGCCGACGTCGTTGACCGACGCGTAGGACGCCACCGCCACCACGCCGGTGTCGGGGTCGACCTCGACCTCGCAGATGTGGCAGGCGTTGGGCCAGCTGGGCGCCTGCACCGCGCTGGTGGAATCGACGAAGACCTGGTGGTCGCTCTGCTTTTCAGCCAGGTCGAACAGGCCGATCTGCCGATCGGTCCCGACCACGCGAAACACACCTTCGCGGTATTCGATGTCCTTGGGCGCCGTTTCCAGCGCCTCGGCGGCCAGCGCCTGCGCCTTTTCCACCGTGCGCTCGGAAGCCACCTTGACGGCCGAGCCGCCGACGAAGATCGAGCGTGAGCCCGCGCTGCCGAAGCCGGTGCCGCGGTCGGTGTCGCCCTGCACGATGCGCACCTTCTCGATCGGCACGCCGAACACGTCCACCACCAGCTGCGCATAGCTGGTGGCAATGCCCTGGCCCATGGCCTGGGTGGCGCTGAAGACCTCGATGAAGCCGTCGCCGGAGACGTTGACGGTGACGCGCTCCTCGAAGACGTTGCCGCCGGTCCATTCCAGGAAGGAGGCCAGGCCGCGGCCGCGCAGCTTGCCGTTCTTTTTCGACTGCGCCGCGCGCGCGTCGAAGCCGGCCCAGTCGGCCAGCGCCAGCGCCTGGGTCTGCACCGATTCGAACTTGCCGCTGTCGTAGGTCTGGCCCATCGGGTTGGTGTAGGGCATCTGTTCCGGGCGGATCATGTTGCGGCGGCGCAGCTCCGCCGGGTCCAGGCCGAGCTTGCGCGCGGCCGTGTCCATCAGCCGCTCGATGATGTAGATCGCCTCGGGCCGGCCGGCGCCGCGGTAGGCGCCCAGCGGCGTGGTGTTGGTCAGCACCGCCTGCAGCTTGAAGTCGATGGTCTGGATGTCGTAGACGCTGGTCGACACCCACGGCCCGATCAACAGCTGGATGATCACGCCGGTGGTGGTGGCATAGGCGCCGACGTTGGCTTCGGTGTGCACACGCAGGCCGAGCACGCGGCCGTTGGCATCGAGCGCCAGCTCGGCATGGCTGCGGATGTCGCGGCCGTGGCTGGCGGCGAGGAACTCCTCGCTGCGCTCGGACACCCACTTCACCGGCCGCTGCAGCGCATCCGTGCAGAAGGCGACGACGATGTCCTCGGGGTAGGCGCCGGTCTTCATGCCGAAGCCGCCGCCGACGTCGCCGACGACCACGCGCAGCTTGCTCGTCGGCCAGCCGAGGGCCTCGTTGCACAGCGTGTCGCGCACGCCGCTGGGCATCTGCGTGCTCATGCGCAAGGTAACGCGGCCGTCGTCGAAGCTGCCGAGCACGCTGCGTGGCTCCAGCGAGGTGGGCGCCAGCCGCTGGTTCACCAGGTCCAGCGCCACCACGTGCGCGGCCTGGGCGAAGGCCGCGGCGCAGGCCTCGGCATTGCCGTGGCGCATCTCGGCGGCGTAGTTATCACTGGCGTCGGCCCAGACCTTGGGCGCGTCGGCCGCGATGGCGTCGTCCAGGTGCACGACGTTGGGCAGCTCGTCGTAGTCGACGACCACCGCGTCGCGCCCGGCGCGCGCAGCATCGGCCGTCGCGCCGACCACGGCGACCACGGCCTCGCCGACGAAGCGCACCTCGCCGACGGCCAGCGCATGGCGCGGCGTCTGCGGCGCCTTGGCGCCGCCGGGGCCGGGGAACACCGGCTGCGAGCTCATCGGCTTGACGCCGGCGGCCACCAGGTCGGCGCCGGTGTAGACCGCCAGCACGCCGGGCAGCGCCAGTGCGGCCGCGGTGTTGATGGCGACGATGCGCGCATGCGGATAGGGTGAGCGCTGCAGGCTCAGGAAGGTCTGGCCCGCGGGGGCGACGTCGTCGGTGAACTGGCCCTTGCCGGCCACGAGGGCCGGGTCCTCGATGCGGCGCACCGACTGGCCGCTGCCGAAACGTTGTGCGACGGCGCTCATTTCGCGGCTCCCGTGGACAGGGTCGCGGCAGCCTGCTTGACCGCGGCGACGATGTTGACGTAACCGGTGCAGCGGCACAGGTTGCCTTCCAGCGCGTGCTCGATCTGTTCATGGCTGGGGTTGGGCGTGTGCTGCAGCAGCGCCGCGGTGGCCATGATCATGCCCGGCGTGCAGAAGCCGCATTGCAGGCCGTGGCAGTCGATGAAGGCCTGCTGGATCGGATGGCGCTCGCCACCCTGCGCCAGGCCTTCGACGCTGGTGATGCGCCGGCCTTCGGCCTGCAGCGCCAGCATCGTGCAGCTCTTCACCGGCTCGCCGTCGACCAGCACGGTGCAGGCGCCGCATTGGCTGGTGTCGCAGCCGACATGGGTGCCGGTCAGGCCGAGCTGCTCGCGCAGCACTTCGACCAGCAGGCGGTGGCTGTCCACCTGCAGTTGCACGGCCTGGCCGTTGACTTCGAAGTTCAGGTTGCTCATGGGTGGCGCGTCCTCAGTTCAGCGAAGGGCGATCGTAGCGTGCCGGCAAGGCATGCTGCAGGCGTAAGCTGCGGGGCCTGGCAGGCGCTGGAGACAAGCCGATGAACACAACGATCGAGACCGCGCGCCGCGAGCGCATCGACGCCGTGCTGGCGCTGGCCGCGCCGCGGCTGCAGTCGGCGCAGGGCGCTGCCATCGAGGCCTTCGCCCGCGCCTACTTCCACCACCTGGACGCCGACGACCTGGCTGCGCGCACGCCCGAGGACCTGCTGGGCGCGCTGCTCTCGGCCTGGCAGTTCGGCGCGGAGCGCCAGCCGGGCACCACCCGGCTGCGCGTCATCAGCCCGTCGCTGGCCGAGCAGGGCTGGGCTTCGCGCCACACGGTGATCGAGGCGATCAACGACGACATGCCCTTTCTGGTGGACAGCACCACCATGGAGATCAATCGCCAGGGCCTGTCGCTGCACCTGATCGTGCACCCGGTGCTGGTGGTGCAGCGTGACACGCAGGGCCGGCTGCAGGCGCTGCACGAGTTGAGACCGGACGAGCACGACGTGCAGGCGACGCGCGAATCGTGGATGCATGTCGAGGTCGACCGGTTGGTCGACCCGACGCTGCGCGCGGAGCTGGCAGCCGGGCTGGAGCGCGTGCTGGCCGACGTGCGCAGCGCGGTGCGCGACTGGCGACCGATGCTCGACCGGCTGCACGAGGCCATTGCCGAGCTGCAGCCGGCGCCGCCCACGGTGCCGGCAGCGCTGGCCGAGGAGACCCGCGCCTTCCTGCAGTGGCTGGCCGACGAGCACTTCACGCTGCTCGGCTACCGCCGCCATGACCTGGCCAACGAACAGGGCGAGGACCTCCTGCGCCTGGTGGCCGGCAGCGGCCTGGGCGTGCTGCGCGAGTCGGCGCACGAGGTCTCGGCCAGCTTTGCTGCCGTGCCGGCACAGGCCCGGGCGATGGCGCGCGCGCCGGTGCCGCTGCTGCTGGTGACGCGCTCCAACACCCGCTCCACCGTGCACCGGCCGGGCTACAGCGACTATGTCGGCATCAAGCGCTACAACGCTGCGGGCGAGGTCATCGGCGAGCACCGCTTCGTCGGCCTGTTCAGCTCCACCGCCTATGCGGCGCGCGTCGACGAGATTCCGCTGCTGCGCCAGAAGGTGGCGGCCGTGATGCACCGTGCCGCGCTGCCCGACGGCGGCCACCTGGCCAAGGCGTTGGAACACATCCTGGCCACCTACCCGCGCGACGACCTGTTCCAGATCAGCGAGGACGATCTGCACGACACCGCGCTGGGCATCCTGGCGGCAGGCGAGCGGCAGCGGCTGCGCCTGTTCCTGTGGCGTGACCCGTACGAGCGCTTCGTCTCCTGCCTGGTGTACGTGCCGCGCGAGGCCTATTCCACCGAGCTGCGCAAGAAGTTCCAGGCCATCCTGATGGCCGCCTTTGCCGGCCAGCGCGCCGATTTTTCGGTGCTGCTCGGCGACACGCTGCTGGCGCGGGTGCACTTCACCATCCGCACGCCGCCCGGCCAGGTGCCGGCCTACGACGCACGCGAGATCGAGTCACGGCTGGCCACGGCCGCTCGGCGCTGGGACGACGAACTGCGCGACGCGCTGGTCGACGAGGTCGGCGAAGGCCAGGGCATGGCGCTCTTCAAGCGCTGGGGTGCGGCCTTCCCGCAGGTGTACCGCGAGATCCACCGAGCCCGCGCCGCCGTGCCCGACGTGCTCAAGGTCGGCGCGCTGACGCCCGAGCAGCCGCTCGGCCTGGCGCTGTACCACCCACTGGGCGGCAGCGCGCGCAGCCTGGGCTTCAAGGTCTACCGACTGGGCGCGCCGGTGGTGCTGTCGGACAGCCTGCCGATGCTCGAGCACATGGGCGTGCGCGTCATGGGCGAGGACAACTTTCGCATCCACCAGGGCAACGGCGACGGCCTGCGCGTGTCGATGCACGACTTCAAGCTCGACGCGCAGGTCTCCGACGAATTGGAGCCTGAAGTGCTGTCACGCCTGTTCGAAAGCGCCTTCGCGCAGGTGTTCCGCGGCGAGGTGGAGAACGACGACTTCAATCGCCTGGTGCTGCGCGCCGGCCTGGGCGCCGAGGACATCGTCGTGCTGCGCGCCTATGCCCGGTACTGCAAGCAGATCGGTTTCGCGCTGTCGCAGGCCACTATCGAGGCCACGCTGGCGGCACATCCGCCGATCGCGCGCATGCTGGTCAAGCTGTTCCACCTGCGGCTGCACCCGGTCGAGCACGACGATGCCGCGGCCGCCGAGCAGGTGCATGCCATCGATCTGGCGCTGGACCGTGTCAGCAACCTCAACGAGGACCGGGTGCTGCGCCAGCTGCTGGCGCTGATCCAGGCGACGCTGCGCACCAATCACTGGCGCACGGGCATCGGCCATTCCGGTGCTCCAGGCGCTCGGCGCAGCTTCCTGAGCTTCAAGCTCGACTCGGCTCGGGTGCCGGGACTGCCCAGTCCGCGACCGCTGTACGAGATCTTCGTCTACTCGCCGCGTTTTGAAGGCATCCACCTGCGCGGCGGCAAGGTGGCGCGCGGCGGGCTGCGCTGGAGCGACCGGGCGGAAGACTTCCGCACCGAGGTGCTGGGCCTGGTGAAGGCGCAGATGGTGAAGAACACCGTCATCGTGCCGGTGGGCAGCAAGGGCGGCTTCGTGCTGAAGAAGGCACCGCCGGCCACTGACCGCGAGGTCTATCTGAAGGAAGGTGTGGCCTGCTACCAGGACTACCTGCGTGCCTTGCTCGATTTGACGGACAACCTGGTGGCCGGGCAGGTGACGCCGCCGCCCCTGGTGCGCCGGCTCGATGGCGACGACCCCTATCTGGTGGTGGCGGCGGACAAGGGTACGGCCACCTTCTCCGACCATGCCAATGCCATTTCGGCAGAGTACGGCCACTGGCTGGGTGACGCCTTCGCCTCCGGCGGCAGCGTCGGCTACGACCACAAGGCCATGGGCATCACCGCACGCGGCGCGTGGGAAAGCGTCAAGCGCCACTTCCGCGAACTGGGCCTGGACACGCAGAGCCAGGAGTTCAGCGTGGTCGGCGTCGGCGACATGTCCGGCGACGTGTTCGGCAACGGCATGCTGCTGTCGCGGCACATCCGTCTGATCGCCGCCTTCGATCACCGCCATGTGTTCATCGACCCGACGCCCGACGCGGCGGCGTCCTTTGCCGAGCGCGAGCGGCTGTTCAAGCTGCCGCGCTCATCGTGGGCCGACTACGACGCGCGCCTGATTTCTGCCGGCGGCGGTGTCTGGTCTCGCGCCGAGAAGTCCATCCCGGTGTCTCCGCAAGCCCGTGCGGCGCTGGGCATCGAGGCCGAGCGCCTGCCGCCGGTGGAGCTGCTCAGCGCCATCCTGAAGGCACCGGTGGACCTGCTCTACAACGGCGGCATCGGCACCTACATCAAGGCGCGCAGCGAAAGCCATGCCGAGGTCGGCGACCGCGCCAACGACGCGTTGCGCATCAATGGGGGCGAGCTGCGCTGCAAGGTGGTGGCCGAAGGCGGCAACCTGGGCTGCACGCAGCTCGGCCGCATCGAGGCGGCCCTGGCCGGGGTGCGCATCAATACCGACGCCATCGACAACTCGGCCGGCGTCGACACCTCCGACCACGAGGTGAACATCAAGATCCTGCTCGGCCTGGCGGTGGCCGACGGCGAGATGACGGAGAAGCAGCGCAATGCGCTGCTGCCGCAGATGACCGACGACGTGGCGGCGATGGTGCTGGCCGACAACTACTTTCAGACGCAGGTGCTGTCGCTGACGCGCGCGCTGGGGGTGAAGCTGCTCGACCGGCAGGCGCGCTTCATGCGGCACCTGGAGAAGATCGGTCTGCTGGATCGCACCATCGAGTTCCTGCCCAGCGAGGAGCAGATTGCCGAACGCAGGGCGCAGGGCCAGGGGCTGACCAACCCGGAGCTGGCGGTGTTGCTGGCCTACAGCAAGATGTGGCTGTCCGACGAGCTGGTCGATTCCGACCTGCCCGAGGATCCGTGGGTGGCCAATGCGCTGCAGCGCTACTTCCCGCCGCTGTTGCGCGACAAGTTCGCAGACCTGATTCCGCGCCACCCGCTGAAGCGCGAGATCATCGCCACGCACGTGCTCAACCGCATGATCAACCGCGTCGGGCCGACTTTCGTGCATCGCCTGACCGAGATGACCGGCGCCAAGCCCTCGCAGATCGTGCGCGCCTACCTGGCCACGCGCGAGGTGTTCTGCTTCGGCACGCTGTGGAAGCAGATCGAGGCGCTGGACAACCGGGTTGCCGACGCGGTGCAGGCGGCGCTGATCAATCACATGCGCGGGCTGGCCATCCGCTCCACGACCTGGTTCCTGCACCCACGGCGCATGGCCGAGCGCATGCAGCCGCTGATCGCACGGCTGACCCCGGCAGTGGCCATGCTGCGTGCGCGGCTGGAGCCGGCGGCGGCCACGCTGCCCTTGGTGGCCGACTGGGTGGCCGCTGGCGTGCCCGCGGCACTGGCCCAGGCCGTGGCCGCCACCGACGGGCTGTTCGACGCGCTGGACATTGCCGAGATCGCCGAATCGCACAAGCTGGCACTGGACGACATAGGCGACCTGCATCACCAGCTGGGCGAGCGCCTGGGCCTGCAACGGCTGCACCAGCAGATCGAGGCGCTGCAGGCCGATAGCTACTGGGAGACCTTGGCCAAGATCGCGCTGGGCGACGAGCTGGCCGAAGTGCAGCGCAGCATCGCACTGGAGGTGCTGAGCCGCCACGAAGGCAGCGCGTTGCAGATGCTGCAGGCCTGGGAAGGCGAAAATCAGCAAGAGCTGCATAGTGCGCGGCGGCTGCTGGCCGAGCTGGCCGACGCCAAGTCGGCCGACCTGGCGATGCTGTCGGTGGCGCTGCGCAAGCTGCGCAACCTGGCCTGAGGAACCGTGCCCATCGTGATCGAGAAAGTCTTCGCCGGCATCGCGCTGGCCGTGTGCGCGGTGCTGCTGCTGCGCATGGCGCTGCCGGAACGGCAGCGCTGGCGCCTGGATGCCATCTGGCGCAATGCCGTCCTGCGCAGCCGGCTGCTGGCGCGGCGCGTGTGGTTCTGGCGCTCGCACCGCCAGACGGCCGCGCGCGAGGCCGAAGAAGCCATCCGCCGCGCGCAGCGCAAGGTGCAGCGCGACGGCAACGTCATCCGCCCCGATTCATTCAAGGGCCCGCGCAAGCCGCATTGAGCGGCTTGCCGAAGTGCCTGCGGCGCCGCCCCGGAGGCGCCGCCCGCGGACCGGTGGCGCGGAATTCATAGCGTCGGCTGAGGCACGTCAGCTACTTGAGCTGACTTTCGTCTCGTTGCGGCCTGGCGAATTTGGTAAAGCGCTGTCGGAAAGGCCTCCGCACTTGCGGACCGCGCCAAGTTCGGGCCCTACGCATCCGTGGGCGGCTACGCAGCGAAAGCATCCGGTCACCCCGACCGGCCAACTCACCTGCTTGCTGCCATGCCTGAGTGAAGCGATGGGGACCGGGCGCAACTGTTGCACAACTACCCGTTTACGGGCGCGAGCCTGCATAACTATCCAAGTGCGGGCGCATTTCGCCCGACGTTCAGGTTTGGCCTTGCTAGAAGGCGGATCAGAGCACCTTTTTGAGCATCCTCAGTTTCCACCGCGCGGACATCGATACTCTGTGCTCATGCCTACCGTCAACGTTTGGGTGCGCTCATGCGAACTCTGTCAACTTGCTCGCTTGCGTCTTGCTCCTATCGCTCAGCTGGAAAGTTGAACGGCTGCAGACGGAAGGGGTTCACGATGCACGACTCTCGACGCAGTCTTGTAACCCTCGTCGCCCTGAGCGTGCTTCAAGCGGCCGGGATCGCTCCTGTGATGGGCCAGGCGAATAACGCGATGCTGGAGGCGCTGCTCAGCCCTACAGGCTGGCGAGCAGAATGGACCGGACCAGGCGGCTCTGGCATCACAGAGGTGATCTTCGTGCGTCATGGCGGAAAAGTGATTGCAAAGATTCGTCTCGTAGTCCCGTTCGAGATGACCTGTGAGAACCCCGTCGAAGTTGGATCCACCACGGTCACGTTTGACGGTTGCAGAGACCCCGGCCTCAAGCTGCAGTTTGATCCCAAGGACCAGGACATACCGTTTCGCGGAAGTACGCCGCGTGGCTACGAGTGGAAGCTCAGAGCGAAGTGATCGACTCCAGGGCAGAGCAGGCGCCCGTCGCGGTGGCGCCTGGGACCGCTTTCGTGGACGTTCCTTCAATGCCTAGGAAAACTAACCCGTCTTTCTCAGTTTGCCCCTGACACCGCTGCTAAGTTGTTGATTTGACTTGTACGAGACGCTGAGGTCTCCACTACAGGGCGAGTTCTGCAGTGGCTTGTTTGGCTTGCGCGGCGGTGATCTTCGGTGGCGGCTGGCCCGGCAAGCTCAGGCGCAGTTGGTCCAGCAGCATGCGGTGTTCGGCCTCGGGCTGCGTGTAGCGCGACAGGGTCAGCTCGCGGCCGTCGGTGGTGGGCAGATGCACGTCCACCATCTGCATGGTCTTGAACTTGGCCAGCACCTCGCGCGGTGTGGTGCCCCCGGCCAGCACCCGCATTTTGGTCTTCAAGGTCACCTGCAGGCAGTACGCCAGGAAGGCCACGAAGATGTGGGCCTCGATGCGCTCCTCGGTCTTGTGGAAGATCGGCCGGATCGCCAGATCGTGCTTGATCTCCTTGAACGCCTGCTCGACCTCGGTGAGCTGGATGTAGAACGTCCACAACGCATCGGGCTCGTACGCGGTGAGGTTGGTGCGCAGCAGGTAGCGGCCCTCGCGTGTGCGCGCCTGTCGCAGCTTGTGTCGGTCCAGGCTGAACTGCAGGCTCGCCGTGCTTGACGCGTCCTTCGGCCACGTCAGCTTCACCAAGCCCGCCGCGCGGCCAGCATCATGCTTGGCTGCGCCGAGCTTCATCAGCAGTTGGTCGCGCGTCAGCTTCTGGGTCTGCAAATCCTTCAGGCGCCCGATGTAGCGGCGCAACCGCTTGCGCCGCATGCTGCGCTCCTTGTCGATGCGCGCATCGCTTTGCGCCAGCACGTAAACGTCTTCGTCGGTGGCCAGCCGCTTGACCTGCACGCCGTCGCGCACCTTCGCCCAGGGCTTGTCCAGGAAGGCCTGCTCCAGCTTCGTCAACCGCCCCTTGGGTGTGCCCACCAGGTAGCTCGCCCCCATCGTTCGCATCTTGGCCAGACTGTCCTCGGTGGGAATGCCGCGGTCCATCACCCAGATGCGGTTGGCGCGGCCGTAGCGCTTCTCGATGCGGTCCAGGAAGCCGCTCAGGGTGGTGGAGTCCGCGGTGCCTCCGCCCATCACCTCGTAGCTCAGCGGGAAGCCCTCGGGCGTGACGATCAGCGCGATGACGACCTGCCTGCAGTCACCTCGCTTGTCGCGGCTGTAGCCGAACTGGCGCAGGTCGTCGGACCCTCGGTCTTCGTCGGTCTCGAAGTAGGTGCTGGTCAGGTCGTACAGCAGCACGTCGAACTTCGCGCCGAAGAGTTCACCCCAGCGCCTCACGAGGAACTTGAAGAGATCGTTCTTGTGCTCGACCAGCCGGTCCATGCAGCGGTACAGCGTGTTCTTCTCGGCCAGGCTGAAGTCCGACTCCAACAGGTCGGCCATCGCGCTGGAGTCGAACCACTGGCGGTGCAGCCGCCACTCCGAGCCTGGGTCGATGAGCCTGTAGGCCACCAGCGTCTTGAGCACCTTCAGCCACGGCGTGTTGCCCTGCGCTCGTGCAAGCCGCGGCCGCCAGAAGCTGTCGAGCTCGAGTTGCTGCCATAGTTGCAGCGCCAGCCAGCACGCACCCCACTGCCGAGGCCGGCGCAGGCTCAGCTCGCTCAGGCGTACGCCGATGGCATCGACGTCGTCCACCGGCATCGAGCCAGCGGGAAACAGTGCCACCTGCCGCCGTGTGCCCGCGTCCTGCAGCTCGATGGTCTTGCGCCAGGCCTCGCGTTGGCTGGCGTTGATCTCGCCCAGGTACAGCACTTGGCGCTGCATCACACGGCCGTCGCCGCAGCGGCGGCTCTCCACCACGCTCCAGTATTCGTGGGTCTTGCCGTCCTTCTTGCGTCGGTTGCAGCGCAGGAACATGAACCGAAATTCTCGGCACATCAACCATCGAGCGCAACGACCAAGGTCTCCACTACAGACCTCGTCGCCATACGTCCATTGCGCATCAACGACTTACGCCGCACTTGATGCTCAACTCACCGGCTATCCACAGAAATCTGAGAAAGACGGGCTAACGCGAACGGGCATCTGTGTTGAGCGCCTCGATCATGCAGCTGTGGCCGATGGCCTGGTAGCAGGCCGTCGGCGACCGTTGTCGACATCTTTGCCATCGTTCAGTTCGAGGTGAGATGCGGCAGCAATGCAGCGGTTCCGGCCGTTCGCGGCCGGAACCCTAACTCACGGTCTCGGGCGGATTCCGATCTTTCGACTGCCGTGGGCACACCGGTGCGGATGCCCGGTCGTGAGGGGCCTGTGGGCGCACGCGAGTTCGGCAACGCCTGGCGTCCACTGATTGAGGCAGCGCAATGCTAGGACCGGGCGCTGTACTTAGCATGACTCGTACCTCGAGCGGGAAGCGGGTGGAAGATTACTCGATTGAAGGAGCATCATGCGCAAATCGACGCTTGCCATCGTTGCTGCGGCTGCACTGACCGCGTCGGCGGCCGTACAGGCCCAGTTCTATGTCGGCGGCAACGTCGGCTTGGGCAATATCAGTATCGACTGCAGCGACACCAATGATTGCGACAAGACCGCGACCGGATTCAAAGCCTATGGCGGCTACCGGTTCGAGAATGGCTGGGCGGTCGAGGCAGGCTATTTCGATTGGGGCAAGGCCACGGCCTCGTTCACTGATGATGATTCGACCGTGCTCAGCGGCAGCGCGTCGGCCAACGGCTTCGGTATCGGCTTGGCTTACTTCATGCCCTTCTCGAGCGAATGGGTGGGTGTGTTTCGCTTTGGCGCCATCCAGAACCGCGGCAAGCTCAACATTAGCGATGGCACGGTGACGGTGAGTGGCTCCAAAAGCGAAATCTTCGCTTATGGCGGCTTAGGTGTGGGCTACAACTTGACCCCTCGAATTGCGATCACAGTGGAAGCTGACTTTTCGCGCGCCCGATGGGGTGCCGAAGGTGTATATGAGTCGGAAAACGTGCAGATCTACACCATCGGACTGCGATACTCCTTCTGAGCGGCTCCTCGGCCCGTGAATTGATCAATGTCTGTTGCCGGCGATAGCTGTCGTTAAGCCACCCGTGTTGAGCGGCAGGCGCCAGTCTGTACCTGTCAGCCAGGAATCCGGCAGCCGCCCAACACACTCACCCCACCCGCTTCGCCGCCTTGCGCGCCATGAACTCGCCCATCAGCGCCTGCGGCTCGCCGCTGGCATAGGCCAGAGCGAACTCGCCGATGCTGTCGCGCACCGCCTGCGCCAGCGGCACGGTCTGCCAGTGGCGCAGCAAGCGCTTCTGTTGTCGCAGCGCCTGAGGCGGCAGCCCGGCCAGCGTAGCGGCGCGCCGGTGCACCAAGGCGTCGAGCTGCCCGACGGCACAGCGCTCGTGCACTAGGCCCCAGGCCTCGGCCCGCGCCGCGTCGATGTTCTCGCAGCACAGCAGCAGCCAATCGGCGCGTGCCTGGCCGAGCAGGCGCGGCAGCAGCGCGGCATGGATCACCGACGGGATGCCGACCTTGACCTCGGGCATGCCGAACATCGCGCTGTCGTCGCACAGGCGCAGGTCGCAGGCCAGGGCTACTTCCAGGCCGCCGCCCAGGCACCAGCCAGGGATGCGCGCGATCACCGGCACCGGCATCTGCGCCACCGCGTCGCACAACCCGGCCAGCCGGGTGATGAAGACTTCGGCGCTGGCCGGCGTCAGGCCGACCATCTCGCCAATGTCGGCACCGCCGATGAAGGCCCGCTCGCCGCTGCCGCGCAACACCAGCACACGCAGCGCCGGTTTTACCGCCAGCCCCTGCAACGCAGCGCGCAGGTCGGCAATGGCGGCGCTGCCGACGATGTTCAGCCGGCCCGCGTCGAGCAGCTGCAGTGTGCCGATGCCGGCGTCGTCGATCGTGGCCTGGGCATGGGCGGAGGTGTGGACGGTGTGCATGGTCGGCTCCGCAAGAGGGGGCTCGATTCTGCGGTAGCGGATGGACCAGCTACCATCGGTTCACCGACCCGGGAGAGCAAGCCCATGCCCGTGCACATCGCGGATGGCTTCGTGCCATTGCAACTGCGTCCCAACCCCTACATCGACGCCTGCGGGCCGCTGTACGGCCGGCGCGACGGCGACGCGTTGCGGCTCGGCCTGCGCGTCGAGCGCCGCCACTGCAACCCCGCCGGCAGCTGCCACGGCGGCATGCTGACGACCTTGGCCGACATGCTTCTGGTGCTTGGCGCCAGCGCGCAGACCGGTCTGTTGCGCTACATGCTCACAGTCAGCCTGAGCTGCGACTTCATCGCGCCGGCGATGGAGGGGTCGTGGATCGAGGGCCGGCTGCAGGTGCTGCGCAGCACCCGCAGCCTGGTTTTCTGCCAGGGCAGCCTGGAAGCCGACGGCGCGCTGGTGCTGCGCCTGAGCGGCATTGCCAAGCCCAGCGGCGAGCATGAGGCCAGCTTCACGCTGGCCCATTACCTGGGCGAAGTACCGCCTTGAATGCCGGCCGCCCCGGGCCTCTCGACGCAGGAATCTAGGCGGTGCCGCCCACCGTCAACCGGTCGATGCGCAGTGTCGGCTGGCCCACACCCACCGGCACGCTCTGGCCGTCCTTGCCGCACACGCCCACGCCAGTGTCGAGCTGCAGGTCGTTGCCGATCATGCTGACGCGGGTCATCGCCTCGGGGCCGTTGCCGATCAGCGTGGCGCCCTTCACCGGGTAGGCGATCTTGCCGTTCTCCACCCAGAAGGCTTCGCTCGCGGAGAACACGAACTTGCCGCTGGTGATGTCCACCTGCCCGCCGCCGAAGTTGGTGGCATACAGGCCGCGCTTGATGCTGGCAATGATCTCTTCCTTCGGCAACTTGCCGGCCAGCATGTAGGTGTTGGTCATGCGCGGCATCGGCACGTGCGCGTAGCTTTCGCGCCGGCCGTTGCCGGTGGGCTTGACGCCCATCAGCCGGGCGTTCATCGAATCCTGGATGTAGCCCTTGAGGATGCCGTCCTCGATCAGCAAGTTGCGCTGCGTGGCATGGCCTTCGTCGTCGACGTTGAGCGAGCCGCGGCGGTCGGCGATGGTGCCGTCGTCGAGCACGGTCACGCCCTTGGCGGCGACGCGCTGGCCGATGCGCCCCGCGAAGGTGCTGGAACCCTTGCGGTTGAAGTCGCCTTCCAGGCCGTGGCCGACGGCCTCGTGCAGCAGCACGCCGGGCCAGCCCGGGCCGAGCACGACGCTCATCTCGCCGGCCGGCGCAGGGCGTGCCTCGAGGTTGGTCAGCGCGGCGTTGACTGCCTGTTCGACATAGCCCTGCAACAGATCGTCCTGGAAATAGCCCAGGCCGTAGCGGCCGCCACCGCCGCCGGTGCCCACTTCGCGCCGGCCGTTCTGTTCGGCAATCACCGTCACCGACACGCGCACCAGCGGACGCACGTCGGCGGCACGTGTGCCGTCGGCACGGGCCACCAGCACCACGTCGTATTCGGCGGCCAGGCCGGCCATGACCTGCACCACGCGCGGGTCCTTGGCGCGGGCCATCTTTTCCATGCGCTCCAGCAGCGCCACCTTCTGCGCGCTGTCGAGCGTGGCGATCGGGTCAGTGGGCGCATAGAGCACGCGGCTGCCGGCAACACGCGGCTTGCCGGCCACCTTGATGCGCTTGTTCTGTCCCGCGGCAGCAATGGTGCGCACGGTGCGGGCGGCATCCAGCAGCGCGGCTTCGGACAGCTCGTCGCTGTAGGCAAAGGCGGTCTTTTCGCCAGCCACCGCGCGCACGCCCACGCCCTGGTCGATGCTGAAGCTGCCGCTCTTGACGATGCCTTCCTCCAGGCTCCAGCCCTCGTGCCGCGTGCTCTGGAAGTACAGGTCGGCATCGTCGATGCGGTGCTCGCCGATGGTGGTCAGGGCGCGCGCCAGCGTGGATTCGTCCAGGTTGAAGGGGTCGAGCAGCACACGCTGTGCGATGGCCAGGCGTTCGAGCGTCGGTTCGCGGCTGATCATGGGCGGGCCTTTGGAAAGTGGTCGATTCATTGTAGGAGTCGGCCACTGCGGCCGACCCCAGGTAGGGCCTTGGCCGGCCGAGGCCTATTCGGGGCCAGCGGCCTTGCGCTGCAGTGCCGCCTGGTACAGCGCATTGCGCGGCGCGCCGCTCAGCTCGGCAGCCAGGCTGACCGCCTGCTTCAAGGGCAGCTCGCGCAGCAGCACACTCAGCATGTCCAAGGCGGTTGCGGGCAGACCGTTGCCCGGCGCGTCGGCCGGCTCGGGCGCGTGCAGCACCAGCACGAACTCACCGCGCAGCCGGTTGGCGTCGGCGTCCAGCCAGTCGGGCAACGCCGAGGCCGGCAGCGTGGCCACGGTCTCGAATTGCTTGGTCAGCTCGCGGCACAGCGTCAATGTGCGCAACGGCGCCAGCGCCGCCAACTCGCGGGCCAGGGCCTCGATGCGGTGCGGCGCCTCGAAAATCAGTTGCGCCCGCGCGCCCTCGGCCAGGCGGCGCAGCGCGGCGCCGCGCTCGGCGCCGCGCGCCGGCAGGAATCCGACGAACTCAAAGCCACTGCTGCGCGCATCGCCAGCCACGCTGAGCGCGGCCAGTGCGCTGCTCGCGCCAGGTATGGGCAACACGCGGTGGCCGGCGGCGGCCACCTGCGCCACCAGCGCGGCGCCGGGGTCGGACACGGCCGGCGTACCGGCATCGCTGACATAGGCCACGCGCTGGCCCTGCGCCAGGCGTTGCAGCACCAGCGCCGCGGCCTGCGTCTCGTTGTGCTGGTGCAGCGCGATCAGCGGCTTGTCCAGCCCCAGGTGGCGCAGCAGCCCGGCGCTGACGCGCGTGTCCTCGCAGGCCACGGCATCGACCGTGGCCAGCACGTGGATGGCGCGCAGGGTCAGGTCGGCCAGGTTGCCGATGGGCGTGGCCACCACATACAGCGCGCCTGCGGGATACTGCTGTGTGCCTGCGGCCTCGGCAGCGGCATGGAGCAGGAGGTCGGGGGCGATGTTCAAGGCGGTGGGCCGGGGCAGCACGAAGGCGATCGGGGACGATGCCGAGTCGCTTGCGCTGGCCTATCTGCAGCGCCAGGGCCTCGTGCTCGTGCAGCGCAATTATCGGGTGGCCGGCGGCCCGCATGCGCGTGGCGCGGAAGTCGACCTGATCCTGCGCGAGCGCGACGGCACGCTGGTCTTCGTCGAGGTGCGCTCGCGTGCGACCGCCAGCCACGGCGGGGCGCTGGCCAGCGTGGGCGGTACCAAGCAGCGACGCATCGTCCGCGCCGCGCAGCACTACCTGCTGCGGCTGCCGGTGCTGCCGCCCTGCCGCTTTGACGTGGTGGCGCTCGAGGGCGGGCAGATCGAGTGGGTCAAGGCAGCCTTCGATGTCGGCTGAGGTGGCACGGCAGCACCCAAACGGTTGCGACTTAAGGGATTCGATTGCAGTGGTGTTTAATCATCCGATTGCAGTTGTTGCGCCAAGAGGTGTGTTTCGCCCCAGGGCGCCGACAGCTATTCCTGCCGGTCCAAAACCATTGGAATGCAGTTTGTCGAAAGTTCGCCATAGCGACTGCAGTTTGTCGGTTTGTGGTCTGCCGGCCCGGCAGGAATGGCTCGATGATTCGCAGTGACACCACCGACTCCGCTGCCGCCGCGTTTCGCTGGCGATTGGCCGGACACTGCTATGAGCACTCACCATCGCCAGATGCCGATACCTCATTCGTAATTCGTCGCGAATCGACGTCGTGCCGGTGAAGCCGTGCTCAGCTCTTCGCGGAGCAGGTTCGGGGAATGGGTTGCTCTAAACCTGCCGTTCGCCGCTACCGGCTGTCGGCCAGAAGCGGTCAAATGCGAATGTCAGCTATCCGCCGTCCCAAAGCCTTTGCGGTTTGCAATGGGCAATCAACTAGACGTATTTGCACGACCCTTCTCAGTCCTAGGATTTGCATGCGCTGGCTGCGATATGCACATTCACTAGCTTGGCGTTCAAATTCAGGTTGGCTTAATGAATCGCCAGCATAGTGAGACTGACGTTTTGATCCTGCTTGCTGGTTTGAAATGGGTTCGATTTGCGACGTGAAGGCAACGCTCAATGGACGAGTTCGAAGATGTTGTTCTCCGTCACAGCTTGCCCATGACGCCAACGGCCGATGGAACTGCGCACGCGCGCAGACGCACTGCCATTGCGAGATTGGTTTCTCGCATCTATCGCGCGGCGAATGAGGCGCAACGGGTCAGCGTGCTGACTCACTTGCTGCGCCCACTGGGGGTGCTAGGCCTGGTTGCAGTCGCATCAGGGGCATTCGCACGACTTGTGCGACGCGATGGGCCAATGCAGGTCACACTTTCGGCTGAGGACGTGGTGCGCTACTCGAGCGAGCAGGTTCGGGAATTGACCGCTTTCGTTCACGAGGTTGATCCGAACGTACTGCAGGCGCTTGTAGAACAGCTGACTCAAGACGGAATGGGAATGACCGCACTGAGCACGGCGGCGCTCGTGCTGCTTTGTCGTAAGCGCCCATTTCTAACCGTAGACCGACGCAGCGTCAGAAAGCAAAGCGCGACTGCGGACCATCCTTCGCTATGACTTGCGTGCGAAGACCGCAAGGCGGTGCCCTCAGCCTTTGCCGCCTCAGTTCCTGCAATTGACGACGGCGCTACTCCCTGTCTATGAAATCGGAGTCGGCAAGCGAAACGCCGAAATCGTGTGGGTGGATGCCACAAGCTGCTGAAATGGCCGCATCTCCCAAGCCAATCGCCCCAATCAGAGAAGCAAACCCACAGAAGCATCGACACGACCCTAACCCTATGACCATCATTGTGTCGATCCAATCCTGACAGATGTCCAGCGCCATGCCACGACCAGTTGCCAAGTCCCGCCAAAGCGCGCTGCCAGCCTCCTTGGCGGCACTGGCCCGTTCCATGGCACTTTTTTTGCCTTTGTCGTTGAACGCGGCGCCGATTGCTGTGGGGGATTCATTTCCTCCGCTAACACTAGGCGATCAGCACGACATGCCCGTATCTATTGGGCAGGCCACGCGTTGGGTGGTATTTGCCACCGACAAGACGGGAAGCGATCTGGTCAGCTCGGTTCTGGCTGCCGAACCTCCAGGTCTGCTTGATCGCCTGCAGTTGGTGTACGTAGCCGACATCAGTGCCATGCCTGCGATGGTGACCCGCATGTTCGCGCTGCCCAAGCTGCGCGAACTGTCTTTTCCAATCGCCTTGGTGCGCGACGCGGCGCAGGTGGCACAGGTCACCGATGTTCCGCGCCAAGCAGGTAGCGCGACGTTGCTGCGCATGGAATACCCGCGGGTCATGCAGATCATCATGGTCGGCAGTGCAGCAGAGCTCCGCGCGGCGCTAGGTTTGACCGGTGAGGCAGTTCCTGGTCGCTGAACCTCAGGTCGCGAGCCTTCGCTGACTCTCGAGAAAGGGCTTTGAAGGCGTCGAGGTGTGTTTGCCGCGACATTGACACGAGGACTGGCTGTTCCAGGAATACGTTGCCGGTTCGGTCTTGACAGCCTTCATTCAGGCCGTCCAAGGCGGCCGCGTCCACGATTCCTGAGGCAGGCCAACGGTGACCCGCAACAAACGTTTTGCGGCAAATGTTCGGCGCCGCACAGACAGGACTGTCCCGATGCACGATGGTGCTTGCTGGGCGACTGCGCCAATCCGCTCAAGGAGGTCGCGGGCCCTGATGCAACACCTTCGACACCTACTGACCCGCAACTGCGCTAATCTGCCATTAAGGTTCGCCGGCAACCATCTTTGGTTATGTCTGCTGCGCGCAACCCGCTGACTCTGGCAGCCATCGTCAGCTTGTGGCTCGCCAGTGTGGGCAATTGGCCGCTGTGGCGCGCCATGGCCGAGTTGCCAGACTTGGCCTCCACGCGCGGCCTGCTCTTCATGGCCAGCTTCGGCGTGATGATTGCCTGCATCAGCATGGCGCTGCTGGCGCTGGGCTCGTGGCGACACAGCATCAAGCCGGTGGCCACGGTGCTGCTGGTGGTGGCTGCCGTCGGTGCACACTTCATGGGTGCCTACCGCATCGTCATCGACCCGACGATGATGGTCAACGTGCTGCACACCAACGTGCACGAGGCCAGCGACCTGATCGGCTGGCAACTGCTGCTCAGCGTGGCGCTGATCGCCGGCTTGCCGGCATGGTGGCTGTGGCGTACGCCGCTGCAGGCCATGCCGGCTGCCTCGCAGGGACTGCATAACACTGCGGTACTGGTGTTGGCACTGTGCCTGGCTGGCGGGCTAGTGGTGCTCAACGCCGCGCCGATGTCCTCCACTATGCGCAATCACAAGGCGTTGCGCTACATGGTCAACCCGGCGAACTCCTTCTATGCACTGGGCCGGCTGGCGCTTCAAAAAAGCGCGCGGCCTGCCGGACCGCCGCAGGCCATAGGCGCCGATGCACAGCTGCAGACACGTCGCGCCGGCGCACGCCCTCCGCTACTGATACTAGTGGTGGGCGAAACGGCTCGGGCCGATCACTTCGCGCTCAATGGCTATGCGCGCAACACCAATCCCGATACCACCGCCCTGGGTCTGATCAGCTTTGCCGACGTCAGCTCCTGTGGGACCAACACCGCTGCCTCGCTGCCGTGCATGTTCTCGCATCTGGGCCGGGAGGATTTCGGCGCGCGCAAGCACGAGTACGAGAACCTTCTCGATGTGCTGCAGCGCGCCGGCCTTGCCGTGCTTTGGCTGGACAACCAGTCCGGCTGCAAGGGTCTGTGCGACCGTGTGCCGAATGCGGCCGCTGTCGACCCCCCGCCCGGCAGCACCCATGCGCCAGGGCTGTGCGGCGGCGGCGAGTGCCTGGACGAGGCGCTACTCACCGGCCTGGACCAGCGCCTGGCTGCCCTGCCGGAAGAACGTCGCCGGCGTGGCGTGGTGCTGGTGCTGCACCAGATGGGCAGCCACGGACCGGCCTACTACAGGCGCTCTCCGCCCGACGGCAAAAGCTTCTTGCCCGAGTGCCAGACCCATGCCCTCCAGGACTGTGACAGGCCTGCGCTGGTGAATGCATACGACAACTCCATCGCCTACACCGACCGCGTGCTGGCAAATGCCGTCGCGTGGTTGGCGAAGCAGAAGGCCAGCTATGACCCGATGCTTCTCTACATATCCGACCATGGCGAGTCGCTGGGCGAGAACAACATGTACCTGCACGGCCTGCCTTACGCACTAGCCCCGCGCGAACAGACGCATGTGCCGATGCTGATGTGGCTGCCGCCGCAGACCGAAGCCGCGACCGGCATCACCCGGGCGTGCCTGCAGGAGCGGAAGAATCTGCCGCTGAGCCATGACAACCTGTTCCACACCGTGCTGGGCCTGATGGGGGTGAACAGCAGTCTCGTGAAACCGGCGCTGGACCTGAGCGCGGAGTGCCGCAGTGGTTGATGCTGCTGCGAATTGGCGGCGTCGCGACTCCGCGGTGGCCCTATTCGGCCTGATCTTGCTGCTGGGATGGGATGCGAGCGGGGCTGACCTGCCGCTGTCGCGACTCTTTGGCGATGCAGATGGCTTCGGGTTACGTCATCACTGGCTGGTCAAGCGCGTGCTGCATGATGGGGTTGCCACGGTGCTGCACGGGATTTTCGTGCTGCTGGGCGTGAACGTGCTGTTTGCGTTGCCTGTGATTGGCGACATGCCACGAGCTCGGCGGCTGGGCTGGTGGTTGATGTCTTTGTTATGCGCGCTGGTGATATCGCTGCTGAAGCACAAGAGCCAGATAAGTTGCCCTTGGAACTTCGCCGAGTTCGGGGGCACTGCGCACAGGCTGGCGCACCTGTCGCTCGCTGCCTGGCGCGGCAGTGGTGATGGTGGGCCAGGTCACTGCTTCCCGGCCGGGCATGTCTCCAATGCCTTTGCGCTGATTGGCGGTACCTTCGTCCTGCGCACGGTGTCGCTGCGCACTTCGCGGCTGTGGCTGGTTGCCGTGTGTATGCTGGGACTTCTGCTCGGCTTGACGCAGGTGGTGCGCGGCGCGCACTTCACCAGCCACAGCCTGTGGACAGCCTGGATATGTTGGACTCTGAGCGCATTGCTGTGGCACTCGCGAGAGATAGTCCCTCGCTTCGGCAGACTGCGTACCGGCTGAAGCGCTCGTTGGCATACAAGCAGTCCCGCATCGCGCCGACCCGGACGGGGCTTAGGCGCAATCTCAGTTCAGCGCATCGTCGCGGAAGAACTTGGTGCCTGACGCCGTGATTTGAGCCGCCAGTCCGGTATCAGTGATCTGGTAAACGAACACCCCGGGCATGACGGAAACCGCCCCGCTGAACATGCCACCTTGGCGATCAGCAGCGGCCGCCAGCGACCCCGACGCACCGAACTCCCAGCCCTGGTTGATGAAGCTCTGCATCGCGCTGGCCGTCTCGAAGACGAAGATCAGTCGCGTCTTGGCAACACCAAAGCCGAGCCCAGCCTGAAGACCCACCATCTTCATGAAGGTCTGCCGGTGGGTCCGGTTATTGATGACGACACCCTTGCCTTGCTGCCCGCCTGCAAAAAGCAGCTTGATGCCGAAGGTACTGAACACTGCGTAACCGGCCGCGTGTTCAATTGCATATCGGGCCTCGGGCTGGAATTCGTACAACGTGGACAGTGCATCCATCGCCGCCTCGCGGATCTCGTTGCGGCTCTGGATGAGCGCGGCCTCGTCCTGTGCACGCACGGCAACACTGCAGAGCAACAAGCCGACGGCAGCGGCTGCGAGGACTATTCTTCGATGCATGGTTTTCCTGTTTGATCTGAGGTGGCGGACTCCACCATCGCTGGCGGCTCTAGTAGTAACCCACGAGAGGAACCTTCAGTGGACGCCCTGGATCGTCGCCGACATGATGCTAAACCCAGGTCGGCTGCTATTCACTAATCCTGCCTTAAGGTTCGTGTGAGAGCTTGATGTGTGATTCGCGCTGCTCGCAACCCCCTGACGCTGGCGATCGCAGTCAGCCTGTGGGTCGCGAGCGTTGACAATTGGCCGCTGTGGCGAGCCGTGGTCAAGCTGTCTTCGATGTCTTCGCTTCGCGGCATGCTGTTCGTCGCCAGCCTATGCGCGATGATTGCCTGCATCAGCCTGGCCCTGCTGGCGCTGGGCGCATGGCAGCGCAGTATCAAGCCACTGGCGACGCTCTTGCTCGTGGCGGCCGCAGTGGATGCGAACTACATGGGCTCCTATCCCATCGACATCGACCCAGCGATGATCATCAACGTGCTGCACTCCGAGACTCACGACGGAAGCGATCTGGTCGGCTGGCGCTTGCTTCTCAGTCTGGCGCTTCTGGCCGGCTTGCCGTCCTGGTGGGTATGGCGCACGCCACTGAGGCCGATGTCCGCAACCGATCAGGGGCTGCACAACACGGCCGCATTGGTACTTTCTCTGTGCATGGCTGGCGGACTGCTGGTGCTCAACGCCACGCCGATCTTTCTAAACATGCGCAATCACAAGAGATTGCGCGACTTGATCAATCCAGCTAGCTTGTTCTACGCTGAATCAATTGTCCTTCCAGCAATACGCGCGACCAGCGGGCCGGCGTCCCATCATCTGACCAGACACGCAGGTGATCACGAGCGGTGACGCGCATTCGCCGCTGATGATGCCGACTATGGTTGAGCGGCTCGTCTCAACTACCTTTGGCAAAGTGGCCACCCTCTCGGAATGCAGTATGGCTGGCGCCACGCGAGAAGACGCATATGCCGATGCTGCCATCGCTGCAGTTTCGGCGGCCTGCCGCATGGTTTGAAACCACGCGTCGCTGCATGCGTTGGCGGTGGAACAAACACCGAAACCGTTGTCGCCGCGTCCGACACTACTCCGCCACATCTTCGGATGGGCATTAAGTAACGGTAAATACTTGGCTGCCAAGATCGGTCTTGATGGCTGGCACAAACGTGTGCTGCACCGCCTTCCGGAAGGGTCAGCATGCATGAACCGCGCGGGTCATCCGCAAGACCAACGGTCGACAGCGGTGCACCGATTGAGCCCGTCGATGACGTTCGATTCGGCCGAGCCATAGCAGTCGGCGCATTGCTCAGCTTAGTCTGCTGCCTGGCGACAGCGCAGGACTGTAGCTGGTCGCGGATTGACCACCGCGTCAACTATGACGACACCGGCATCTGGGATTCCACGTTTTATCGCAGCGTTGCGGTCGGCGCGTCGGTCCTTCAACTGGGTGGCGCCGTCTGGGAAGGTGCCGAGTCCCGGATAGGCCGGACGATGTGGCAAGGCGTGGATGCCCAGATCATGGCGGGCTTGGCCGCGACCGTAGGCAAGCACATCTTCACACGGGTCCGCCCGATCGACGAGAACAATCCGTGCCTGTGGTTCCAGCGCGGCTCGAACTACAGCTTTCCCAGCGGGGAAGCAGCGGCCATGGCTGCGCTGGTCACCCCCTACATGCTGGAGTACGGGAATGAGTACCCCGCGGTCTATTTCCTGAGCGCGCTGCCGCTGTACATCGGTGCGGGTCGAATCAAGGACCAGGCCCACTGGCAGAGCGATGTTCTAGCAGGATGGGCCGTCGGTGGCCTCGTGGGCTGGTACGCCCACAGCCGCGACGTACCCATCGTCATTGAACTGCTTCCGCACAGTTTCGCCATTGGATACAGGCATTCATTCTGAGTCAATCAACGAAAGCGCTGTGCATTGAAAACGCATGACTGCTTTGTGACATCTCATCGCAGAACGTATATGGCTGCAGTGGGTCGACGGGCAGGAGTACGACGCGCACCGGAAGTTCGAGGCTAGACGAGCGGAATGTGCCGTTCAGCAGTCAGCCGCCAGAACACGTGCAGGGGCGATGCCTCAATTGAGCAGCAAGTCGAGCACCGGCAGCAGTGGCGCGAAGATGAGTTCGGCTGGCGCGGCAGTGGCCTTCAGGAAAACTGCGCTGGCGGCTATGGCCTGGCGCTTCGATCTCGGGCGAGGTATGTTGAATCTGCGGCAGCAGGTCAACGGGACCAATCGATGATCGTCCGGAATTGTCAATCACTGCGCTGCCTGGAGCCTTAGCATCTCGCCCGACTGCACGTTCTACGCCGCTGTTTGGTAGTGCCGAGCGGGCGGTAGGCACTTGGCTGAAGGCAAGCAATGAAGCATACCCACTACATCAGGCAGAGCCGCTTGTTCTGCATGTATCGGAACTACGTTCTCGGCATTCGCAAGTACCTGGCCGGTCGTGATGTGCTCGAAGTCGGGCCCAACAAGGGCGCACTTTTCGAGAAGTTCTATCCAGAGACCAAGTCGTACATGCTTCTTGAGCCGAACGAGGCTTTCGAGAAGGACTATGTGCGGCTGAAAGCGAAGTACCCGAACGTCCAATACGAAATCGGTGGATTCGAAACCTTTGCCGAGGCGAAGAACTACGACACGATCGTGATGATGGCGGTGATCTCGCACATCAGGATGGACTCGAAGAAGATCTTCGAAAAGATCGACCGGTTGCTCAAGAAGGGCGGCCACCTGATCGTCGAAACCAACAACACCAAGAGAAACCTGGGCGTGTTTCCGTTGCTGGACAAGAACTACCGCAAGCTCGAGAGCAAGGCCTCCTACAACGGACCGATGAAGTGGCTGAAGATCGACGACAGGAGCGTGTTCATCTACGAAAAAGCCTGACGCGTGCAAGTCAAGAAGCTGCTCAAGCGGAACACGGTTTGCGTCGACGACAGCGCCGGTGTGGTCGTCAAGACAGTGAGCACGCCGTTCAAGTCACTTACGCAGGCTTGGTGTGCCCACGAAGCAGGCTGTCTTCATGCGCTGGCCGAACTGGGCTTTGCGAACGCCCCCAAACTGATCTCTTCAACCCTCGACAGCTTCACCATGGAGCGGATCGAGGGCCCGTCCTTGACCAGCGCCACCATCGACGAGGAAGTCTTCCTGCGCTTGATGGACGTGATCGATCAGTTGCATGGCCTTGGCTTCGCACATGGCAATCTTCGGCCTAACAACGTCCTGCTCAGAGGCGGCACGGAACCGTTCTTGATTGATTTCGAGACCTGCTGTCGTCGGCCCAACTGGTTCTTCCTGCCCACGCGCCTGGGTGACCACGTCCGGCTGTACCTGATCTGGCAGTCGCACGTGCGGCAGCCCGACCCGAAACGGCTGAGAGCGAGGTTTCCAGGCTTCCTGCCTCCCATCATGTGGGTGATCAGTCCGATCAGCCGGTTCAGTGAAGCCGTGGCGGTGGCCAAGAGAAAACTGAAGAGGTCGCTGCGCTCGTCGGTCGAGCAACCGGACCGCTAGCTCGGCGGGCGTGGGCTGCCACCGGTTGATGCGCACCTTGCCCGAACGCTGGCACTTGCTGGTGCTGATGCCGTACTGCCAAGACGACTTGAACGATGCCTTCGCCTCGATGCCTTCGAACCGGGCGTTGTTCATCGAATAGGCCAGCTTCGCAGTCTTGGCGAACCATGGAATCAGGCCCCACTGCCCGATGACCAGTTCGCGTGCGGGTTCTGTCGATTCCTTAGGGGCTCGAATGAACGGCCCGGGTCGTGTCCCATCGCATGGTGTAAGTCCACAGCCCGGAGAGAGCTGAGATGCGCGGTACTCAGCGTGCCACAGCGGATAGCCGAGTGGGCACAGTATCGCTGACGGTCTGCAGGCCCTCCAGCTGCATGTAGCGGCGGTTCAGACTCCACTCGTCGTTCTGCTCCAGCATCATGGCGCCGACCAGGCGCACGATGGAGGCGTCGTTGGGGAAGATGCCCACGACATTGGTCCGCCGCCTGATCTCGGCATTGAGCCGCTCCAGCGGGTTCGTGGAGTAGATCTGCGTCCAGTGCGCCCGGGGGAAGGGCATGAACGCGAGCACGTCGTTCTCGGCCTCGTCCATCAGCGCGCCGAGCTTGGGGAACTTGCCGCGCAGCTGATCAGCGACGCTGCGCCACTGTGCCCGCGCGTTGTCGGCCGAGTCCTGGACGAACACCGTCCCGATGGCCGCGCTGACCATGCGCCGCTGGGTCTTGCCGGCATGCGCCAGGGCATTGCGCATGAAGTGCACCCGGCAACGCTGCCAGGTGGCCTTCAGGACCTTCGCGGCGGCCGCCTTGATGCCTTCGTGGCAGAAGGGACAAACATACGTTCGCCGCCATGCGGTGTGCCAATGCGGCGCGCAGGTTGTGCGACCCCGGGGTGGCGGGCAGGTCGTCGTTCAAGCGGCATCTTTCCGGCCCGAGGTTCGATGAGGCGAAGCACCGCACCGGGTCGCGACGTGAAGGTCTACTCATCGGACTCGTTGTCGGAAAGCCGCGATACAAACTGGCGTCGGCGCACTGATGTCGCGCAGCGTCCGCAGTCTCATCCAGCCGCCCGGCCTGCGCATTGGCCGTAGTCGCCAACTCGCTCGGAGCCCAAGCCGGCGCTTCTCGCGAAGTTCGCCTGACTCGATGCGCAGGTGCCGCTTCACCCTGCCGGCGAGGCCCCCTCTTTGCAGAGCCTCGTGATTGCTTTCGTGCATCGGGGCTCGCTGCATCCAGATCTGGCCTGGATGATCGTCGCCGCCAGTGTTCGCGCGGCTGACCCGCTTCAGCCACGATCAACATAGATTGCCGCGCACAACGCAATCCCGACTACATAGAGCAACCAGGTCATTGGGACGGCATAGGGGTACAGCATCAATGCGACACCCAGCCACTTCGTTCGAGGGCGATGCGCGGTCTTGCCCAGGCGATATGCACCGAAGCCGATCATCCCAAAGACAATGGCACCGAAGATGTAGGCCGGGCTGGGAAGGTCCAGACCGAGTGAACGCAACGCCGCCAGTTCATTCATATAACTTGGCGGGCGTGACGGCAGGCGACTCGAATTCGTCTTCGGGTAGTGACGCACTCATCTTGGAATCGCCTGGGTTCTTCGGATGCAGTCATTGACTACCTCAAGTGGCCCAACCTGCACCTCTGAAGTATGCCCCCCACTTGGTCTGCGTCCTTTGGCAGCCCAGTCTTTCCAGCAGCGCAGCCCCGTCCGGCCCTTCCTGGCGCGGCCCTACTGCCGAGCACATACCTCGGAGCTACCGCGCGCTATCGGTGAGCTGACCGAGAATTGACCGAGATTTAGCGCCAGGCCGCGGCGTTCTCGGCCACGAAGTCCGCAAAGCGCCGTGGCGCTTGGCCGGTGAGCGCCTGCACATCGGGGCTGACGCCCGCGCCCCAGCCTTGTTTGTAGACGTAGCTCAGGCTCAGGGTCCAGGCCACCACCTGGGCATCCATGCCCCAGCCCAGCATCGCATCCTTTGCCTGCGCCTCCGAGATGTCGTCGTAACGCAGCGGGCGGCCAACGGCGGCGGCGATCATCGCCAGTTGCTGCGCCGTGCTGAGTGCCTCACCACCCGTCAACGTGTAGACCTTGCCGGCGTGTGCGGCCGGGTCGGTCAACACGATGGCCGCCACTTCAGCGATGTCACGTACGTCGATCACGCTGATGGCACCGTCGCCGTTTGGCGCGGCATAGCTGCCCGCCTTGATCTGGGCCGCAGAGAAGTTGACCCAGTTCTGCATGAAGCCGTTCGGGCGTAGCAGGGTGTAGGGGATACCACTTTGTTCGATCAGCTGGTCGATGGTGCCTTGCATCTGGGCGATCGCCACTGGACTGCTCGCGTCGGCCCCGGCGCCGGAGGAGCGCACGATGTGCTTCACGCCAGCCGCCTGGGCCGCCTGGACTGCGTTGCGCGCCAGATCGACCGCGTTCGCTTGGTAGGGGAACAACAGGAAGAGCGTGTCGACGCCCGCGAAGGCTGTGCGAAGTGAGGCGGCGTCGGCCATGTCGCCCAGCACGGTCGCCAAGCCACCGACTTCGCGTCCCGGCTTGGAGCTCATCACGGCAAAGTTCATTCCGCGCGCTTGCAGTTGCTTGACCAGGGCCTGGCCTATGGTGCCCGAGGCGCCGGTGACGAGGATGGGGGTGCTCATGGGAACTCCGTTTCAGGTTGCGGGTGTTGTCACTGTAGGCAGCTTCGATCGGCAATGAAAGCCATAGAATTTCACTTGATTTTCAACCTGCAGTTGAATGAAGAACCTCCAAGGTCTGTTGTCCTTTCTCGAGGCGAGCTCGGCTGGCAGCTTCACTGTGGCAGCAGCGCGGCTCGATCTGACCCCGGCCGCCGTCAGCAAGAACGTGCAGAAGCTCGAGGCCGATCTCGGCGTGCGGCTGTTCAACCGCTCCACGCGGCGGATTCGGCTTACAAGCGAAGGTGAGGCGTTTGCATTGCAGGCGCGTGATGCGCTGCGTGCGCTCGACGAGGCGGTAGCCAACGTGGCCCAAGGCCAGGCCGAACCCAGCGGTCGTGTGCGCATCTCGGTCGGCAGTTCCTTCGGCCGACGCTATGTCTTGCCCGTCTTGCCGGGACTGCTACAGCGGCACCCCCTGCTGCAGGTCGAGGTGAGTCTGGATAACCGCACCGCCGATCTGGTCGGCGAAGGCTTTGATATCGGCATCCGCGGCGGCGTGCTGCGCGATTCGAGCCTGGTGGCCCGCCGTGTGGCGAAACTGCCGCTGGTGTTGGTCGCCTCGCCGGACTATTTGGCGCGACGCGGCATACCGAAGACCCAGGCCGATCTGGCCGGGCATGAACTGCTGGGCACGCGCTTCGCCAGCGGCTCAGTGTCAACCTGGCGCTTTCGAACGCGCAAGCCACAGTCCGATGTTCTCGACTGGACGCCCCCGGCTCGGCTTCACGTAAGCGACCCCGAAGCGCTGGTCGACCTTGCCGTGGTTGGCGCGGGCGTGTTTCAAGTGGCACTGCATCACGCTGTGTCGGCGCTGCGAGCGGGCCAGCTGAAGCTGTTGCTCGGCCATGTGCACGACCCGGACGAGCGAGAGATCGTGCTGCACTACCCGCACCGCCAGTTCCTCAGCCCGCGCGTGCGCGTGGTTGTGGATGCACTGCTCAGCCACTTTGCTGGCGCGGTGGATCTTCACCTACGCCCGGCCGAAGTCCCAGCGGCCTGGTGGGCCTGAGCCTGCGCTGTCGTTGGCCGCCCACGGCGACTAGCCCTGCGGCAGTGCGAACAAGGCGAGAAAGATGCTATTCGGGACGACGTTGTGCCAGCACCGGCCCACGTAGGGCTGCACGCAGTGGTCTTCAACGTGGTCGGAAGCTCGGCAGATAGCGGGAGCGCCGCTGGTTGCGGGCTGAAGGCCGCACGCGTACTTCCTAGGACACGTGAAGAAGCTGCACCATGAGTTCCTGCCGTGATCGGACAGGGCTGGCTGCGGCAGTGGCCGTTCATCGGCTTCTGTGCGATGGCGCGTTGACCTCGCAGCGAAGGTGCATCCGGCGTGGGCCGCTGGCCAGGATACGGGGAACGGCGATCAAGATACCGATTAGTCTGTATTTGAACCAAAAAGTATGCTCCAATAACTCATTGGTCGCAACTAGGTTCGTCCATGCCAAATTCACTGTGTCGGGCCACCCCGAGGAACCCAGCGCTGCTCTACTGGGCTACTGCGGTCGCGTTGTTGGGGTGCAGCCTCAGGGTGGCGGCGCAGGCGCCGGCCGAGCCCGGAGACATTTCGACGTCGTTCACACTGACGGGGCTGAGTCAGCTCAGCACCAAGATCGACGACGGGGGGCGTTTTCGCTGGAACGCCGTGGACCTAGGCGGGAGCGTGACGCGCCAGTTCACCCCAGAGCTTTCACTGGGCGTCAGCGCGCGCTACATCGCAGAGCACTGGTCCTTTGACACGCCCACGGCATTCGGCGCCATGGCGCCCTGGACCGACATCCTGCGTCCGAGCCTGGGCCTGAACCTGGGCTACAGCCTGGCACCAGACCTGTCGATGTTCGTCGCGCCCCAGGTCGAATGGGCCTATGAATCCGGGGCAAGTGCCTCGGATGGCATGAACTACGGCGCCGTCGTCGGTGTCACCAAGGTGTTTTCGCCGACCCTGTTCGTTGGTTTCGGCCTCGGCGCGTTCCGCCAGATCGACCGCATGCAGTACTTTCCCTTCGTCATCGTCAACTGGCAGATCAGTGATGCATGGCGCCTGTCCAATCCGCTGCAGGCTGGTCCGGCTGGCGGTGCGGGGCTTGAACTGGCCTACACCTGGAACGACGACTGGGAGCTCGCCGGCGGCGCAGCCTACCGGGACTACCGCTTCCGCCTGCGCAGCGACGCCACCACGCCCAACGGCCTAGGGCAGAACTCCGGCGTGCCCATGTTTGCAAGGTTGACGCGCAAGTTCGGGCCGGTGGCACAGGTTGACCTGTACGTGGGTGCAGTAGTCGGCGGCCGGCTCAAGGTACTGAACGAAGCTGGCTCGACGGTGCAGTCGTCTGACTACAGTCCAGCGCCCTTCGTCGCATTGAGCGGATCGATCAGCTTCTAGCGTCCTACGACATGCTTGCTTTGCGCCAGCTACGACGCCTATGTCGGCATTACCTTCAACATTTCGAACTCACCACAGGCACCTTGGGGCGTGGGCGGGACTTGGCGAACTGGAACCATTGCCGCAGACCTGCCTGTCGAACTGTCCTGCCATACCGCCAACGACCCAGTTCGGCCAGTTCCTGCCAGTCCCGACTGGTAGCTGCTGAAACCTCACCGAAGGGGTTTCTTTCGCTCAGGTCCTGCAGGCATCGAGCACCTTACGTGCGACCTTTCCGTCGCAGGCCCTCGCGATGAGTACCGCCCCCGCGAGCATGGCAATCTCGCGCGTCGCCGCAGCGGTGCGTTCATCGGCAGTGCCGTCCTTGGTCAGTGCCATCGCGGCGATCAGCCGCTGAACACCCGCCGCGAACTCCGACTTGACGGCGTCCTTCGCGCGGGCGATGTCGCTGCCCAGGGCCGGCATGGGGCACCCCTGTCCCGGGTTCTCCAGGTGCTGCTCAGACAAATACAGCGACCGGTACTCAGCCGCCACCGTTTGCGGCGGCTTGGTCTGCTGGCGCTGTTCGAGTGGCTGGATGAATTCGTTGAATGCCTGCCGCAGGGCCTCGATGACCAGGTCGTCCTTGGTCTGGAAGTGCCGGTAGAAGCCGCCATGCGTCATGCCGGCCTCGCTCATGGCGTCGGCCACGCTGGTGTCGCGCACACCTCGTTCTCGCAGAAGGCGCGATGCGCCGTCGACGATGCGGCGATGACCAACTTCCATGTCCTGCTGCGTCACCCGCATGTATCGCTCCCGGTGATCTATTGACAACAAAGATTATAGTCGTCATCATTACGATGACAGTCATCATCTAAACCATCGAGCACAAGGATCAAGCGAATGCGACCAACGATTCTGGTTACAGGGGCCACCGGAAAGACCGGTGCAGCCGTGGTAGAGCAGCTGCGCGTCCAGGACTGGCCGGTGCGGGCTCTGGTTCATCGCCAGGATGCGCGCAGCCTGCAGCTGCAGCGGATTGGCGCCGAGGTGGTGGTGGCCGACATGCACGATCCCGACCAGCTTTCGGACGCTCTTCGCGGCGTACAGCGGGCCTACTATCTGCCATTGTTCCAGCCGCACATGCTGCAAGCGGCGACCGCATTCGCCGCGGCCGCACGCACCTCGAAGCTCGAGGCGATCGTGCAGCTGAGCCAGTGGCTGTCGCACCGCTCGCACCCCTCGATCCTGACGCGAGAGACCTGGCTGGTCGATCAGCTGTTCGCGATGATCCCCGGCGTGGCGCACATCATCGTCAGCCCGGGCATGTTCGCCGACAATTTCCTGCGGGTCATCGACTTTGCGTCCTTGCTCGGCTTCTATCCAGTCTTCACCGGCGACAGCCGCAGCGCTCCGGTGGCGACCGAAGACATTGCCCGAGTCGCCGCAGCGCTGCTGGTCGATCCGCAACGCCATGCCGGCCAGCGCTTTCGGCCGACCGGGCCAGCGTTGCTGTCGGGGCGCGACATGGCGGCCGCGGTGCAGCGTGCTGTCGGCCATGCGGTGCTCCCGTTGAAGTTGCCGTTCTGGATGTTTCGCAAGGCGGCGCGCCTGGGCGGCGCGTCGGTGCACGAGGTCTACAACTATCGCGAGTACCTGCGCGACCACCGCAATGGAGCCTTCGCTTTGGGTGGCGGCGTCAACGACGTGGTCGCACAGATCACCGGGCAGCCTGCCGAAGACTTCGAGACAACTGCCAGGCGCTACGCCGCAATGCCGTTTGCTCAGCAGACTGCTACCAACCGGCTCAAGGCGATGGCGCGCTTTGGCGTGCTGCCTATGGTGCCCGGGCACGACCTCGACCGGTACGCACGGCAGATGCGGTTTCCGCAGCCTGCGCGGCCCAGCTTGGCGAGCGATGACGCTCGCTGGCTCGAAGAGCACGGTGGGGCACCAGCGCATTGGCCGGCACCTGTGGTCACAGCCGCCTTGAGCTGAATCATGCGCACATCGTTTCTGGACCATCGCGTGCCACCCCCTGTACTGATGATCGGCGTAGCACTGCTCATGTGGCTGGCAGCAAAGTACACGCAAGGTCTCGCCTGGTCAGGGACGACCCGCTTCACTGCGGCGGCTGCCTTCGCAGCGGCTGGGATCGCCTTCAACGTCGCAGGCTTCCGCGCCATCCGGTATGCAGGATCGACCATCGATCCCACACGGCCAGCGGCAGCGTCGACGTTGGTCATCAGCGGGCCGTTCCGGTTCTCGCGCAACCCGATGTACGTCGGATTCACCTTGATGTTGCTGGCATGGGCGGCCTGGTTGCAATCGCCGTGGGTGTTCGCTGGGCCGCTTGTCTTCGTGCTGTGCCTGACGCGCTGGCAGATCGTGCCGGAAGAGCGCGCATTGCGCGCCAAGTTCGGTTCGACGTACAGCGAGTACGAAACCCGAGTACGGCGCTGGCTTTGAGAACACCACTTCCGACCTCCAAAGGACATTCCCATGCATGCGATCCCCGCCACCCACCCCGGCAATTCCGCATATCGCTGGCTGCTGCCGACCGCCTTGCTCACTTGGCTCATCGCAGTGGTCTGGGCCAGCCTTGGCGGTGCACTAGGAGCCTTGGCCCAGGCGTTCATGCCGGCCTATGCTGCGCTGGTGGCTTTGGGAATTGCCACACCCCTGGTCGCGTACTTCACATTCCAGCCTGTGCGCCGTGCTGTCGACTCGGTCGGCCTGCGCTGGCTGACCTTGATGCACGTCTGGCGCATCCCGGCGGCACTCGTGTTCTTTTGGTACGGCGCGTTCGGAAAACTTCCATCTCTGTTCTGGGTGCTGGCCGGTGTCGGCGACTTCCTCGCCGGTTGCTTCGCTGCCACCCTGTGGTGGCGAGCCGCCACGCCCGAACGCCTGCGCCGCATCCATGTCTTCGGGCTCATCGACTTCGTGGTGGCGGTCGGGACGGGTCTCACATTCACGCTTGTCGGCGATCCGCGCATGGCCTTGCTGACGACGCTGCCGATGGCGCTGATCCCGCTGTTCGGAGTGGGCCTGTCCGGTGCCTCACACATCGTCGCGCTGAACGCGCTCAATCGGCGCGGCGCTCCGGAGTGATCGCGGCCTGCGATCTTCACGACTGCGGGATCATGTTGCACCGCAACTGCCTCTGTCGGCCTAGATCCATCGTTAGTCCGTGCGGGACACTGGCAACCAATGCCTCACGGGTTCGACAACAACGTTGATTCCAGTGGCCGCTTTGCGGCACCACATCTTGGGTCGTGAGTGTCGGGATTGGGTCGAGCCTTGACAGCCAACCTGGTGAATTCGCGACCCGGAACCTGTCATCCGGATTGATGATGCCCAGTGAGCTGACTCTCTCCGCCGAACGTCCCGGTCAGGAGCGAGCGGACGCGACAGGCACTTTTCTGAAGGCGCTCCGTCCACGGTGCCTGTCGACAACTGGCAGATGCCTGAAATATGCCCCAACGCAACCTCTGCAGTTAATGCCAAGATCCGGCAGAGACAACAACCAAGCTCCGCTGATGGCACTCAGAGATGAAACACCAAAGGTCGGGGTCTATATCGACTTCGAGAACCTGCACGCGACCTTTGCTGACGCGCAGTTCGGGGATGGGTCGTACCGCGATAACCGCATGTCAGTGCAGCCGATGTTTTTCGACATCGTGCCGATCCTCCACTACGCGGCCTCGCTCGGCGACGTCGTTATCTGTAAGGCCTACGCGAACTGGCAATTCTTCTCCAACTACCGCCATGTGCTGAATGAGGGCTCAGTGGATTTGATCCAGCTGTTTCCTCGTGGCGCGAACATGAAGAATTCCGCCGACATTCGGCTTGCCTTGGACTGCCTGTCGGACGTCCACGGCCACAACCACCTCTCGCACGTCGTCATCGTCTCCTGTGACTCCGACTTCATTCCGCTCGTGCAGCGTGTCAAGCAAGCCGGCCACTTCGTGGCAGGCGTTGGTGTCACTGGGCGCAGCAGTCGCTTCTTGGTCGCGGCGTGCAATGAGTACAAGTTCTACGAGAACCTGAGTTCCACTAAGTCGAAGGCGGAGGTGTCTCCGCAGGCAGCCAGTTCTGAGGAGTCGAAGCCAGGAGAGCCAGTCGTGACGGCTTCCATCAGCACAGCGCCAGCAGCCTCCGTTGGCAAGGTCACCGCCGCGGTCGCACCTGAGCCGGGGTCCTCGACGCCGTCTTTGGTCGAGCTTGAGCCGGTGATGCTAGAAGTGATACGCCAGCTAGCGGAACGGGAAGAGAACTACATCTTTTGCGGCAAAGTGAAGCAGGCGATCAAGCGCAGGCTTCCCGCTTTCGATGAGCAGGCTCTCGGGTTTACGTCATTCAAACAATTCCTGCAGCACTTTCCTGAAATGGTGGATTTTGTCGATCACGACGGCGGCGGTCACGTGGCGTTCCTCGGTCCACCCGTGACACTCCAGGCAACCGCAGATGATCTGTTTGGTGTCCGGCCAGGTTCCGTGACAATTTGAACCGTACAAACGCTTTACAAATACTCATTGTTCCTGCGTCGAACTCGCAGTTGTGGGACGGTCGCGGCATCTCATCCCGACGCTCCGGCCTCAAGCGATAGAACGTACCTGAGCAGCTTGTCGCTGCGCCGTTCTAAAACTAGTTGCTCCGGGGTCTTGAAATCGAAGACGTTGATGGGCTCGTTGCGGTACCAAGCGATGGCCCGATTTACGTCTCCCGCCACATCCGTTGCAGCTTGGATGACCTGTAGCGCTTCTCGCAGCAAGTCCTGAATGTCGTGTGCGGCTGGAGAGTGACTGACTGTGTTGCGATGGGCCTGCGCTTGCTCAGCCAGCGTCTCGAGGTCAATGTGCAACGCCCGGCAGAAACGCTCCGCGGAAATCAAATCACCCGCGGTGCCAACCTCGCGCAGGCTGTCCCGGAAGCCTTCGTAGGTGTTGCTCACCAGGGGCGCCACCCGGGCAGCGTCGTCTACTTCATGCGGATGCTTCATTTCGTGTGTTACCAACTTCGCGCGATTTGAGCACGGGCTGTGTGCCGGAGCAACTGTCGACCGTTCCGCCCGCAATCGATGCAAATGACAAGCTGGCCCTCGCCGGGGACCATGTGCCGGCCGCCATGAGCATGTCGGTTGGCTTGACTCCGGTCGATCAGTCAATGCTGCAGGCCGTACGCCGTAGTGTTGACCCATGCGGCGACTGCTCGACTTACCGCCTGCCTCAGCTCGCGCAGGGACGAAAGACGAGCTGGCAACATTTGCGCGAGCGGCACGCCTAGGAACGCCCCTGCTGGCAAGCCCCACTCAGCCTCGATGTCGCGCACAGCGAAGCCGACAACACCGTGCAGCTCAGCGCTGCTGGGTCGACGAATCTCAAATATCCGTACCCTGCTGCGCAAAGCGGACGACAACCAGGTGGTGTCGTTGCAGGTCATCACCCACTGCAGGCATCGCAGATCGCATTCCACTTGCAAGAAACCATCTCGCCAGCGCCGCGCCTCTTCGGGGTCGAGCAGCGGTAGCAGCGCACTTTCAACGGCCAGGTTGTTGCGGTTCAGCTCACCTGCCTTGTCAACTTCATCCAGCACTATCAGCGCCGTTGCCCGACCGGTCAGCAATTTGTGCATGAGCGGCGACGCCTGTGCGCCGGCCCATCCCCGGTTGGTCCCGAGAATAGCCATGGCGTCGGTGGAGCCTCCGAGGTGCATCGTGTGCACCGGCAGGTCTAGAACTT
This sequence comes from uncultured Pseudomonadota bacterium, assembly GCA_963758955.1. GTDB lineage: Bacteria > Pseudomonadota > Gammaproteobacteria > Burkholderiales > Burkholderiaceae_C > Rubrivivax. The sequence goes on along the minus strand of CAVWXO010000019.1, from coordinate 202,953 downwards.
CACCCAACCGACGCGCGAGGCGGGATTTGCCGGACCCTGCCGGCCCTTTCAACAGAATCGGGCTGAACCCCAGCACCAGTCCGCCCAGCAGTCTGCGAGCCCTGAGCTCGTCGAACACGCCATCGATGAAGTTGTCTGCCCAAGCGAACTCCTTCAACAGTTCGGTGCGGCATTGGTCCAGATGTGCGACGGATGGCAGTCGGGCCAGCGGCATCGGTTGGCGCAGCCGCTCGTAAGGCTTCATTGCCTCCTGATCGTCACTGTCCCGCGGCGGCGGAAACTCGTCTCGGACCACCAAGTGCATCAATCCCGGCAGTTGGGCCACGGTGCCGCGGCTGGCCGCTTCACTCCCGACAAAGACCGGTGCCTCCATCTCCAACTCCACGGATGACGCCGCTTGCAACGCCTGTCGCATTCGGTCCATTGCCGGTCGACCGTACAGGTGGACGTCGATGTCTGGCTCGAAGCCAGCTGCCGTCAGGGTCTGCCAAAGCTCCTGGCCGAGCCGATCGAAATAGAGCGCGCGGGATGTTGCCAGCTCCAAGATGTCACGGATGGGGCCATACCGCAGGAAGAGTCGTAGCAGCCGAATCGCAGCCAATCGTTCTGCATGGGGCAGGGCCGCCAGTTCGCACGCGCTGCGCCTGCGCAGCTCACGCACGGCACGGCTCAGTGTCTCCAGGCCTGACAGCGAGAGATCCTGCAGGGCCAATGATCCAGTCTGACCGGGGATCAGCACCGGTAGGCTCACGGGTTCGTCAGTGCTCGTGACCTCGTCGACATAGACCTGCTGCTGGTTAAGTTCGGCGACGGCAAGGATCTCGGCCGCTTGAAACGTGAATGCCGTATCGCAGACGTGTTGCGCGACTTCGACAAGCAGTTCTTGCGCATCGGGCACGTCTGGCATGCACTGGTCGTACAAGGACCAGAACGCCGCAAGCGCATCGGCGCGGTCCAGCGAGCTCAGGCCCGACGCGAGCGTCGCGTAAACACAGTCCTGTAGTCGTCGATACCCCTTGGGCGCGCGGTCGTGAAAAGGCATCATGCGCAGCACTGAATGCTTCGCATGGGGTGGCAGGCAACTGCGGATCTGCTGCAAGTTCGGTGGTTTACCGAGATCGTCGGGTCGTGTCGGCATGAAGAAGACTCCTTGAAGCCATCATCGTAGAGACACACAGTCTCATCCGATGAGCCACCGCCGATCTCGAGGTCATCGTCTTAGGGATGCCCTCCCGCGACTCCGCATGGTGTGTATGGGGCGCACAGCCAGCGACGTGCACTTGGATGCTTCGTGGACAACGGGTACCCATGGGCTCTGGAGGCGATGCGAACACAAACGTCTCATCAGGCGCTTGCGCAGCTGCTGCTTCTGACATGGTGCCAAGGTTCGTTTGCACAATCTCAGCAACACTTGTCTTGCGTATCGACGCCGCGACATGGCGATGTTTGACGCCTTGCCAGGCATCCATGTCCTCAAAGTTGAGCGTGCCGACCACGATGAGCATCGCCAATCGGGAGTTCAGTACGAGACATCCTGCGAATGCTATCCATCGCAGTTCTCAAATTTATCGCTCGAATATTGGAGACATCTTGCACCACAGCATCAGATGTCCCGAGTTCATCGTACCGCAACAGCAAGTTTGAGCTATCCCGAGCTCGTGGTATTCCCCGGCTGCTCAATCGAGCGCACTCTCACGAACATGGGTAACCGAAGCGTGCTCGGCGAGCGCACCACCAGTGCACATGCGCAGATCGCACTTGCAACGCAGTGGAGAAAGGTTGAAGAAGAGAACCTAGCTTCGGCGCATGGCGGCAAGACCCGTTGCACGAGATTCTGCGGGTTCAACTTGGTAAATGATTCATGATGGATTGGACGCCCGGACAAGAGTCTTCAAGCGGCGCAATGAGCTGAGCGATACCCTCGTGAGCAGCGCGATAGGGAGGCGTCGACGACTCGGCTTCGCGAGGCATTCGGACACGGTGCTATGCAATCACATCTCTATGCCCTGACCTCGCGCGGCCAAACGCACCAACGACGACCTGGTGTAAACGCGCACGGCTGAACGGGCCATAGTGCCTTCTTCAGTGAGGGCGTCGATCAAAACGTTCCTCTGTAGTGAAAGCACCGATAGAAACCCATTCGGTAGTGCCTAGCACGCAAAGGGTGGAGGGCTTAACGTTCATGCATCGGCCGAAACAACAAGAAAGCACAAGGAAGCGCAGGGTCTACTTCTCCAAGAATCTATGCGACAGATTGAATTGCCGAAGGCATATGTATGAGTAGGCTGGTTTGATCAGACGCCCCCACCACCGAGCAGGTCAGCACAGATGAAAGCGAAGACGAAAGCAGTTCGAGCGATCAACGTTGCGTCAACTTACAGGCCCGACTGGAAGACCGCAATTGAGCTAGTGGAACTCAGCCATCAATGTTCAGAACGCTTGATGAACTCGTGCGTTGGCGCTGGTCATCGTCACCCTCAATCAGATGCAAATGAGCACCGCTAAGATGCAAGCTCCAGCACGTTGCAGCGACGTTGCGCAAGTCGTGGAGCCAGTCATGTCTGCGGCAAAGCCGACGCTTCTGTCGGACGACGAGCTGACCGCGATGTTCGAAAGGCTCGACACGCCCGAAAAGGGCCGCCTGCGAATTCAGCACATTCGCGAAAGTCTACCCGGGCGTGTCACTCAGTCCAATAGGTACTCCGGCAAGCTGCGCTTCCCGTCCCTGAAGATGGGCTTCACGCTCGAGGCCGAAGCCTTCAGTACCGAAGGCGTCGCCATCACGGAGTGGGAGCACGACAACGAAACCTATGAGATCTACACCCAGCCTGCCGAGAAGCTGAAGATCACGTATGTCTCAGCCGAGACCGGCAAGAGGATTACCGTCTACACGACGCCGGATGCATTTCGCATCACTCGCGATGGTTTCATCTTTACGGAGTGCAAGACCAAGGAGTTCCTACTTGCAGAGCGGGCGAAGAAGTCGACGCGGTACGTTCGTGGCCTCGATGGCAAGTGGCGTTCTCCCTGTGCCGAGGAAGTGGCTAAGGCGCTGGGTTGCGTGTACGAAGTACGGTCAACTGAGCAGAACAACTACGTGGCCCTTGAGAACCTGGAACTTCTCAGTGACTTCTACTGCTCGAAGGCCCCTGGCGTGCCCGAGCAGATGCGGCATCTTCTCGCGGACCGGCTTAAGGGAAAGGCCTACGTATCCGCCTTTGACTTGATCCATATTGAGCCGTGCATTGATGCGGACAGCTTGTACACGATGCTGTGTTCAGGTGATGTCTACTTTCCGCTCCACGCACTGCGCTTGGTGGAACAAGAAAAAGCGCTGTTCTTTCGAAGCCAATCCGCATGGCATGCCCACGAGGCCTACGTCAGGGCCGACCAACCGGATCGACGTCGTCCGTTGTACAGGACTGAGCTCCGCCCCAAAGACGTGTTCACCTGGGATGGCGTGAAATACGAAGTCGTGAACTGTGGGGCCGACAACGTTTGTGCGCGAACACTCGATGCAGAGCCCGCCATCATCCAACTGAGCAACGCTCACTTCGATACCTTGGCGGGCAAGGACATCGTCTTCGAATGCGAATTCGAACCGGCAGACAACACTGAAGCCGAGGAACGATACAAACAAGCGTCGCCAGAGGACCTGCAGGAAGCCCACTGGCGCTATCAGATCCTGTTCGGCGTGCCCGACCGGGACAACCCGCTGAAAGGACGCAAGGAGCGTATCCGTTTTGGATGGCTCAAGCGCTACCGCGATCACGAGGAGCGGTATGGCAACGGGTTTCTGGGCTTGCTTCCGGAGCGGCACGGCAATCGTGAGCCCAAGGTCAAAGCCGAGAGCAAGGCGCTCGCCCTCAAGATCATTCTCGAGGACTGGGAAACCTATCGAAACAAGGGGCGTCGCACGTCTTACGGTAGGTACCTCGAAACTGATGAGGTCAAACGCGGCATCGTTGACCCGGTCAGCTATGTCACCTTCTGTGCGTACATCAAGGCGCGCGCAGGGCACGCGCAGAAAGTTGCTCTTGTTGGCGAGAAAGCCGCCTACGACTGGGAGCCGCAATATCTCGAGCTCGATCGGACCACACCAAGGAACGGCACGCATTCCTGGCACATTGGCCACATCGATCACACCCCACTGCCGCTGAAGTTTCTGTACGGCGACGAACAGGGCGGTCCCGCCGACACCATCTGGCTGACGACGTTGATTGGTGCATTCGATCGCCAAGTGCTTGCGCGCTACCTGTGTTTCGATGAGCCCTCGTATCGGTCCTGCATGATGGTGATCCGCGACTGCGTGCGACGGCATGGGCGCGTGCCCCAATACATCGTCACGGATGGGGGGTCGGACTTCCAGAGCGTGTACTACGAGACCCTGCTGAGTCGCCTGAAGTGCAAAAAGCGTGAGCGTCGACGCGGCAAGCCACGTGACGGTAGCGTCTGCGAGCGGATCTTCGATACCACGCAAGAGCAGTTCATCACCAAGCTTCTCGGCGACACATCCATTGTCGAGCGGCACTATCGAGCAATCAGCCCGGCCCTTGACCCAGTCCGGCGCGCCGTCTGGATTCTCGACAAGTTCGACGAACGTTTCGAACAGTACCTCAGCGACGTCTACCACTCGAACTATCACAGCGGCATCGATATGAGTCCGAACGACGCCGCGGCATTGAGCCTGCGCTCGCACGGTGCGCGGGCATTCCACTTGATCAGATACGACGACCAATTCCTCGCCGAGACCTGCCCGTCCACCAAGAAGGGGCGGGTCAAGATCCAACCCGAGGGCGTCAAGGTGAACTACCTTTGGTACAAGGGGCCAGAACTCCACAAGCCGGGACGGATGGGTACCTCAGTCCCGGTCCGGTTTGATCCCATGGACAGTGGTCGGGCGTTTGTCTTGCTCGACAGGAGGTGGGTCACGGTGATGTCCGAGTACCAGGCGATCTTCAAGGGAAAGTCGGAGCGCGAAATCCGCTTCGCTACTTCCGCAATGCTGCAGATTGCCCGCAAGCGCGGCGAGAAGGCAGTGATCAATGCGCAGAACATCGCCAAATTCCTGATGACGACAGAAGCTCAGGAGGCCACTGCGCGGCAGGCACGCAACGACGCTGAATCCAAGAATTACCGAGACAAGATCAACCAGCCGACAGCGTCGAGTCCCACTAAGCCCGTTGGCGCAGCCCGGAAAGCCCCACCTTCGGCCACAAAGGCGCCCCCGCGCGCCCATACCGCACCGAAGCCACGGGCAGGACAGCCCGAAATGATCCTGGAGGACCTATGAATCTGACCCATGCCGAAGTTGAGCAGCGCATGGCGGAGTTCCGAAGCAAGCGAATCGCGCACCGAATCGTCAAGGAAGTCCGTCGTCACCTCTTCGATCGACTCCTCACGACCGAAAAGGAACTGGTACTTGCATTGATTGGTCCGTCAGGGGTCGGCAAGACCGCTACTCGTCGTGCTGTTCAGGAGATGCTCATCCAGCACTACCAGCAGCAAATGATCGATGACCCGGGATTTGTCCCCTTCCTCACTGTCACGGCCGTCACGGGCCTTGGCGGGGACTTCAACTGGAAAGACGGTTTCGCTCGACTGCTTGCATCCGGCAATGAACCGTTGATCCCCCACAAGACCTTCTTCCCTGAACTTCAACTGGACGGACAGGCCATCACGACGACAAAGGGGCTGATCAAGGACGAATTCCGGCGTGCCTTCGAGTCAATGGTCAAGCACCGCAGGATCCGAATCATCTTCCTGGAAGAAGCCAGCTCCGTCATCGACGAAACAGTCAACCGGCACCCCCTACGGCAATTCAACATTCTCAAGTCACTTGCCGTGGAGCTTGGCATCATCATCGTGATGATCGGAGCCTACGATCTCATCGGCTTGAAGGACGGCAATGGGCAACTGATCCGGCGCTCCGAGATCATTCACATGCCTCGGTATCAATTGGACGTTCCCGAGCCCACTGATCCCGCCGACCCCCCTAAAGAAACGCCGGACAGTCCGGACTTTAACCAGTTCAGGGCTGCGGCTCGCGGACTGGCGTCGGTGGCGCCCGTACGAATCGACCCTTCAGTGTTGAGCGACATGGTCTGGGTGTTCATGATGTGTGTGGGCTGCTTTGGCGTGTTCAGAGATTGGCTGGATCGGGCATGCGTCGATGCCCTGCTGCACCATGACGGTGTATTGACAGAAGAGACGTTTGCGCTGAATGCCCTCCCAATTCATGTGATCGAGAAGCTGGTGCAGGAGGCGCAGCTGGGTGAGACACAGATGATCGACTCGCCTGAGATCCGAATCGCCGAACTGTATGGCAGGGCCACGCTCAGGAGCCCTCTGCCCACGCCAGAGCGGCCGAGTCAAAACAAGAAGAAGCGCGGGCAAGTCGGTCGACGCAGACCGAGCCGTGACCCTGTGGGCATGCAGCATGCTTGACGATGTCTCAACCAGCGCGATGCCCACGCGTAGCCGGCTTTACAGCCTGCCCCTTTCCGGCTCCTGTGGCAGCACCCAGGAAGCGCTGCTGGACTACGCGCAGCGATTGAGTGTGGCGCATGGCGTGAAGGTTCGGCAACTGTTTGCGCTGATCGTCCTGCCGGAGGCAGATCTTCAGGGTGCGTTCTTCGTCCCGGGCCACTTTTCGGCTCATGCCGTTCGCGGATGCAGCGGCTGGTCAAGGTATGCCCTCGCTCTTCTGGCTGCCATGCAGCGCCTGACGGGACGTGAAGACTTGGCCAGGGGCAGCCTGGCTAGTTGGGCCGGTTTGCTCGACTCCAGGGGCTACGTCGCTCGGAGCCGACGCTGGTGCCCGGAATGCCTGCGCGAGCAAAGCATGCGTGGGATTCACACCTTCAGGCTTTCGTGGGCATTCGATGCGGTACGCGTCTGCACCATTCACCAGCTCCTGTTGAGAGAAAGCTGCCACAGGTGCGGCAAGGCACAACCGGTCATCGGCGATGCCTTGGCGCACGGACTGTGCGAGCACTGTCAAGCGAACTTGGCACAGGGTCCCGCGCGCACCGTTCGGCCGTCCACGGCCGTGAGCGATTTCTTCAACGCACGTGCGGTTGTCGGAATGATCGACGCCTGCGAAACCGCAGCAGGCTTTGCCACCAGCAGCGTCTACAAGCAGCGTCTGCGAGAGGCCGCGGAGCATGCGGCCAATGGATCGATCTTCCGGCTTGAGAAACGGCTCAATCTGAGTTATGGCTCGTTGAGCGGCGCCAGCCGACCCACGCTGGGTTTCTTCCTCGAGATCATGTATCGGCTGGGTGTAGAACCGGTGACCTTCCTGACCGCGGCTGGCGTCGTGCAGCCCGACCCTTCCCTATCGGTCGAGCGCTACAGACGTCAGCGTCATCTGACGCCTGCCGAACTCCTTGAGTTACGCAAGCGCGTCGATAGTCGTTTGGACCAGGCATTGCACGATCAGACCCGTCTGACCACGCGGCTTGAACTCGTACGTGACGTCGGCATCAACAACTCGTGCCTGCAGGCCCACTTCGGCGATGTCAAGGCTTCACTGCATGCGCACAACGATCGCATTAGACCGGACATCCATCGGGCCATCTGGAAGCACAGATCGGACCTCATCCGTCAGGCCATGTGCGAGTTGGTCGCCAAAGGCGGTCCGTACACGGCCGCTGCCATAGCCCGCTCGCTACGTGCGATCGGGGTCCATCGCCGAAACCCGCGCGTGCGACGACTGGCAATAGATGCCCTTGACCATGCACTTGAGAACGCCCCACTGGGCTCATCCACAGATCCAGAGCATTGACAGGAAACAAGAATGATTGAAGTTGAATCGACGATCCACATGCCCCCTCGCACCCGGCTGTTCAGCCTGCCAATGCGGGGTTCCTGCGGCGCCACGCAGGAATCCCTCCTGGCCTACTCACAACGATTGAGCGTGACGCACGGCGTCCCCGTGCAGCGAATGTTCGGGACCGTGCTGCTTCCCGAGGCAGGACTTGCCGCCCGGTTGAACAAGAACAAGGGCGTGCCAATGAAGAACGTGATTAGCATCGATGCTGCGTCGGACAGTGCTCAAATGTTCGCTGAATCGATGTCCAATTTGACGGGTCAGAGGAATCTTGCCAACGGAACCTTCCTGCACTGGCACGAGCTGCTGGGACAGCGGTTTTCCCTTGCAACTTCGCGCAGGTGGTGCCCGCATTGTCTTGATAGTCAGCGGCAGCAGGAGCATGCGTCATACAGCCTCTTGTGGTCGCCGAAGGCAGTTGAGGCATGCCCGATCCACCAAGTGCGCCTTCTTGACCGCTGCGCTGTGTGTGGTGGGACGCAGCACATTCTTTCGGACGCGGTGGCCTTCGGCCGATGCCAATGTTGTAATGCAGCGCTTGACGATGAGAACCAATGCGCGGCGGCCAAGCCGGCGTCGCACCGAGACCAGTTCCGCGCAGAGGCTGTAGCGGAAATGATTGCAGCAGGGGACCGTGCGCGAATCATTGGAGGCGCGTTTCGGTACAGGGCCAGGCTACTCGCAACCGCCAATCAATATGGCATCTCTCTAGTTGCGTTGGCGCGTCGGCTGAAGTTGAGCCCGAGCCTATTTTTTATGGGCGGCGCCACCTCACTCGAGCTGTTTCTCGAGGTGATGTTCCGCCTTGGTGTCAAGCCCCTCGGCTTTCTCGAAGGCACGGCTGAAATGCCTGCGAAGTTGAAGTCGCCGGACTTGCCGCATAGTCGATGGCGTAGGGTTTCGTCGACTCAACTTGAGGCTACTCGCGCCCAACTGAAAGCTATCGTCGCCGCGCTGCCGCAGTCGCCGAATCTGGTGGTCACCGTTGCGTCAGTAGCACAGCGGCTCCAGATCACCCCAGAGGCGTGCTATCGCCACTTCCAAAGCGAAATACAGGAGCTGCGAGAGCACAACCTCGGTGCGCGCCCTCGGATGCTGGCGGACAAACAGGTTCGCAAGTTGAACTCTGCGCGCGCTGCGATGCATGACCTGTTTGGACAGGACGGGCCCTACAGCCAGAAGTCCATCAAAAGTGCGTTGGCCGCGGCTGAGGTGCATTGGTCAAACAAGGAGGCTGTGGCGGCTGCGAATGATGAACTGGTCAAGCTGAGGCAAGGGGCGGCCTAGGAGGTTGGTGGCGCGCGCGCCCAGCTCAAGAGCGCTACGACCTGCCGGCCCGCTACAGCCTCATCGTCTCGATCCGCACCCCGGAGACGGACGTGGACCTCTACACCCCCATTGCCCAACAGATGGCAGCGCTGGCGGCCGAGCTCGTCATCGTGAGCACCTGAACTCACTTTCGAATTCGAGAACCCCACATGCTCCCCGGCAAACTCCTGTCGGCGGAACGAATCGCTGGCGCATCTGACGCCAAAGGGTGTCACAAGCTGGAGGGGGTGTTGCTTGGACCAGACCCCGCCAGAACCTAGGGTATGACGATGACCCCTAGGGTCGCGCACACAACCCCTAGGGTGTGATGATGGAACCCTAGGGTTGCGAATACCACCCCTAGGGGTGTATTCTTGGCGTTCGTACTAGCTCGAACTAGGCCATAGGGGTCTAGAGCGTCGACTAGTTCTACTGGAGCACTGCGATGAGCGGCAACACACCTCTGAAGTTCTTGGGCGTCGGCAACTTGCTTGACCGGGAGTATCGAAACAGCCCCGCCTACCAATGGGGCCGCGAGCTCGCACGGAATGGCATTGAGGCCGAAGCCACCACCATCCAGTTTGGACCCGAGTGGCAGGGCGTTGAAGCAACCGGGGTGTACCGGCTGCAGTACGCTGACGACGGAAAGGGCATGACGAAGGAAGAGTTGCGCGAGTACATGTTGACGCTTGGGAAAGGCGGCAAAGTCGTCGGTGGGCCGCACGACAACTACGCACTTGGGTCTCGCATGACGCTGCTTCCCTGGAATCCCGCAGGCGTTGTTGTCATCTCGATGGTAGACGGCGTCTCATACATGGTCAAAATGATGTTTGACCCGGACGCTTCAGATGGCGAAGGTGAGTATGTCCTCGAAGAGGTCACTTGGACGGCGGAAGACGGCGAACAAGGTTTGTCCACCGTATATCCGCCCTACTATGACGAGGACCTGAAACTTAATTGGGCTGACACACTGCCGGAATTCATCAAGAAGGCAGGTCACGGCACGACCTTTACGCTGCTCGGTCGCCATTTGTCTGACCACACCATCGATGGTGATCCGGATCGCGCCGAACGTCACAGGTACCTGGGCCGGAAATATTTCAACACCCGATTCTGGACCCTCCCCGAAGGTGTGACGCTCCGCGCATACGAGCTGCCGGAATCCTGGCCTACCTTGCCGAGACCTGCACCGGGTGCTGAAAGGATCGGGCAGTTCCGAACGGTTCGCGGAGCAAGGTCACTCATCGAGTACGCGAAAACCTCTGGCGAGACCTTCATCGCGTCCAAAGGCACCGTCGACTTGAGCGATGGAACCAAAGTGCATTGGTGGTTGCGCACACAGCCAAAGGTTGAAACCGGCGGACTAGGCGCTACCTCGGCTTACATTGGCGTCCTCTACCGCGGCGAGCTCTACGGCGTCGCCTACACCGAAATCGACGACGGTGACTCAAAGACGGGTGCGCATGTCTACCGCCAGTTCGGCATCGGCAGCGACAGCGTGCGCCGTCGTGTCTTCTTGACCATCGAGCCCCCGGAGTACGACGATGTGACGGGAAGTCCCGGTGTGGCGCCCAGCACCGGTCGAGCCGACCTGTACTGGATGGGATCAGGGCTGTCGTCTCGTAGCGTCAAACCAGCCGACTGGTCGGCTGAATTTGGTGAAAAACTCCCCCAGGAAATTCTGGACGCCATCAATGCGGAATACGAAACACGTGAACGTAGTGATGATCGCGAGGAACGCCTCAAGCGGGTGATGGACCGCTTTGCAAAGCGTTGGAAAGCTCCTCGCGCACGGGCTCAGCAGGAAGACATCGACACCACGACTGAACCTACCAGCGCTGGGTCAGCGCCGCGCCTGCCAATTGACCAACCTACGCAACCTAGGCGACCCCGACAGACCCGCAAGAAAAGGGTCGTTGTCATGCGTGGGCGCGCAGGTGACGTCGTCATTGGACAGCCAGGTGTAGGAGAAACTCCGGCGAAAATAACGGCTGTTACGGTTGGAATTCCCGATTGCCAATGGGTCTCGGCGGCCGACATCAATGACAGCGGCATGATTGGAGCGTGGCAGAAGCCCACTCATCAATATCCAAATGGATGTATTGAGCTCGATAAGGGCCATTTCGTGATCCGGAGCCAGATCGAGCACTGGCAGAAACAGTATCCGGCTGCGGTGTCAAAGGAAGTAGAACAATTGGTAAAGGAGGCATATGAGGAAGTGGCAATCGCCAAGGTCTCACACCTCCATGCATTGACGGGCTCAGTGTTTTCCGAAGAAAAGCGCGAGCAAATGCTTTCGAATCCTGCGCTTTCGATGGCCTTGCTGGGCCTCATCAGCGAAGACGCGCTAATTGCACCAAGGACTGGCAAACTCGGTACAAAGCGAAGGCGGCCGGAGGAAGATGGCGACGCTACGGAGACAGTAGCGGCAGCCTGATACACCCGCCCACTCACGGTTCCCCAGGCTCATTTCGGAGCTGCGGGGAACAAAACTGACCAGCGTGAGGGGGCGAGTGCAGGCGCGATGGATCCGTTGGCTGGGGCAATTCAAGTGAGCCGAAGCGCCGCAGCCGGCACTTGGCTCGGCGATGCCTGACGAACGTCTTCGAGCGAAATGAACCTCACGACCCGACCCCGCAGGGCCATTCGGCTGCCTCGTGCCTCATCAATCAGGCAGTACGCGGGTGAGTCGGAGTCGTCGTGCCGGTAATCGAGCGACCTCATCCCACACGCCCGTCCAGCCACGCGTCTCGCGAACTGGCGCAGACATTCGGCCCCCACAGTCAAGCGCTGCGGCTGGGTTGGTGGAGGCTGTTGGCAGCAGCCACATTCGTGTGCGGCTCCGATGGCGGCACCAACTCACCAACGACAGTTCGCTGCTGAGCGCCTCGCCCACGGTGGCAAAATTAGCACTTGGCGCTCGTTCTGATGCAGGAATGACCGTTGAGGGCTACATGACTGGCACGAACAGACGAACTGAGAATAACCCGCGGGATAAAACGCCCTTAAAGGTGCGCGAAATACCCGTGGACAAAATACGTCCGGAGGAAGGGCTTGGTCGCCGCCGCGATCGCGAGGGTCATGCTGAACTCAGACGGTCAATTGAGCAGTTCGGGGTGCTAACTCCGATAACTGTCAGACCTGCGCCGGGTAACTCCGGGGAATACTTGCTTATTAAAGGCCAGGGCCGAACGCTGGCCTGCCGAATGATGGGAATTCGCACCATCCCGGCCTTAGTGGTCGAGCCCAACCAGGCCGACGATGAAAAGGTCAGGCAGTTCCTCGTCGAGAACGTCGCTCGCTTGAAGATGACGCCAGTGGACCGAGCTCTGTTGATAGCGCGGGCGCGCCGCCAAGGCGAAGAGACAGCATCCGTTGCTGCTCGCTTCGGCGTTACTTCGTCGACCGTGCGGCGTCTTGAAGCTCAGCTTTACGGCGCGTCGTCCGGGGAAGTAGCAGCACTTCGGTCGGGCGCCCTCAGCTTGACATACCACGCTGTGCTGGCAAAGCATATGTCAGCCGCCGAACGAACCGAGGCGATCAATCGATTGAGCCCTCCCGGATTGCCGGCAAAAGAGATGGACGCCTTATTAATCGCGCTTAACTACCGCGGGCTTACGAATCTTGGCCCTGATCATCGGCCGCAGCGAATCCAACTACTTGTATGGGCGACAAATGCCATGTCGTCGATGCCTCCAAGTGATCCACGGGATCGCATTCGTCAGCTATCGCTGAAAATGCCAACAGAAATCCCGGTAGATAATGGCGCTGAGGCGGTGGCATGAGGCTGATCAATGTTCCTGTAGAAGATCTCGTGGTCACCGAAGATCTTTCGCGATCTCGGTCGTCCAAGGTCTTTCAGGACCACCTGTATGCCTCAATCCAAGAAATGGGCCTTGCAGAGCCACTTAAGGTGGCGGAACTGCCCTCTAAAGGCTACGTGGTTATAGATGGTGTAATACGTCTCAGGGCAATTCAAAAGCTCAGAGAAAAAGATGAATCCATTTTCATCACCGTGCCGGCATATGTCGTTGATTATAAACATCGGTTTGAGATTCGATATCAAACCGACATTTACCAGGATCTTCTGCCCAGTCAGCTCGCAACTCTTGTGGAGCATTTGCACAGAACTGAAAACGTGCGAAAGACTGATATAGCTCGTTATATTGGAGTATCCCCAGCTACGCTTCGCAATTATACGGGTCTGTGGAGACTTACCCAGCGGGGTGGACTGTTCAAGCGGATTGTAGATCTCATGGACGTAGGCGTGATTCCCGCCTCGAACCCGTATGCCTGGCTACGCCTGACTGATTCCGGCCTATCACAGGTCCTAATCTCCAGGTTCTGCAATGACGGTGAAGTAGAAGAGTGGATCGATGATCGAATCACACGCGCTCGTGGGGGTGATATAGCGCCTTATCAATTGAAGTATATTGAAAGCACGACGAGCGACCTGCCACCTCATATGTACCGGGAAGATGAAGAAGTTCGCTCGCTTAAACGCCAGCTTGGCCTTCGTCGCGGCGCGGCCGTCGTAGAACGAATTGTCCAGTTGGACGCGTCTAGCGCGATTGATAATCTGTTACATGTCATAGAAAAGACTCGCGATCCAGTCCTACGGCTCGCCGCGAATGGCCTTGTCGCTTACCTTCGATGAAAAGCGCCGCGACATCCTGGGAAAAGACGGCGTTCTTCGATGCAGATGCTCTTGGCGCGCTCGACAGTGCGCAGACGGGTCTCGGCCCCGTCTGGCATGCAGTCTCTCCGCGCTGGGGACACTCAATGCACTCCATGTGCTCCTACCACGGGATGTTTCCGGCGAAGCTGGCGCACTACTTCATCCAGCGTTATAGCCGCGTGGGTGACCTAGTTTTGGATCCGTTTAGTGGTCGCGGGACGACCGTTCTTCAAGCGCGTGTTGAGGGCCGGCGGACAATCGGCAACGACCTGAGTCCCCTGGCTTTTGTCCTGTCGCGAGCGAAGGCGGCGCCACCAACATGGTTGGCGCTCATGCAGAAAATTGACGAGCTGGAGTCTGGGTACAAAGAGGATCTTGACTTAGATGCTCCTGAGGACATCAAGATGCTGTATCACGAGAGCACGCTCAGCCAGCTCATCTATCTGCAAAGATATCTTTTTCGCCGAGCGATGGCTTCGTGGTCGCAGATTGACTTCATGCTCGCTGGGGCGATTGCCGGCATCTTGCACGGCGGGCATCGCGTAGATGGAACGTCGCTGTATCTCAGTATCAGCATGCCGAACACGTTCAGCATGTCACCAGGTTATGTCGAGAAGTTTATCCGCGAGAACAATCTCGTTAAGATCGACCAGAATGTATTTGAACGGTTGCGCGATAAGCTGGCAAGGCTTTATCTAGATGGGCTGCCTGGTCCGAACGGGTCCGTAACCAACCGCGATGCTGGCGATCTGATGCTGGGCGACACCCTTCGAGCTGGCAGCGTAAAGCTTCTGCTCACCTCTCCGCCTTACTTAGATGTCGTCAATTACGGCACATCGAACTGGATACGCCTTTGGTGGTTGGGCGTGGACGAGGTGGCTCGTGACGCCGGGAAGGGCCGGCTCCGACTCAATGCAAAGCTTGACCACAAACACAACTTCAGCGGCTACCTCGAATTCATGCGCCGGACGTTTAACAGCGCGAGGCGGATGCTTGCTAAAGACGGGGTTGCAGTTTTTGTTATAGGTGACGTAGCCGAACCAGGTAAGGATGCCCGCCCTCTGGCTCAAGAAGTATGGGAGGCGGTTGGTCCGGGAACCGGGTTGCGCTTTGTAGCAATGGTTGAGGACTCGCTTCCAACGGGGAGCAAAGTGAGTCGAATCTGGGGCGAAACTAAAGGCAACGCAACCGATCGCGACTGTGCGCTTATTCTGGCTCGGACGGATGGAAATCCAGAGCTAGACGACGTATCCATAGACTGGGATGAGCCATACAAGGACGCCGGGCCAGACGCGGCGCATGAACGTTTGCGAAATCTTCGCAACAGCACAGATGAACGTGTCTGACTGATCGTACATGGCGCTTCTGGACCCGGACGTGGGGATTTTCCACGCTCAGCGGCCGAGGTAAGGCATGGCATGGGTCGAGGCCGTTGATCTGGCTCGTGTAGCAGCCCCATCACAGCAGCGCCGCGCTGCCGGGCGCGAAGCGAACCGGCAAACGGGGTCGGTAGCGCGCGGGCGAGCCATGAACTATCTGGTCTTGGTGTCAACCAGGGTGTAAACTGACAACTGAAGTGTCAACCAAAAGAGATCGGAGACTACCAGTGAGCGAGAGGATGTCGAACGCGCCGGTGTATTACGCGCTCGCGCAGGCGCACTTCAATCCTGTCGCCGCGATGTCCAAGTACGTGGATCAGATCCAGGATCGTTTGCGGCGCGAGGGATATCCGTTGTTCGAGCCACAACAGGTCACGCACCTGGTTGTGCCGGGTGCTGGCCAGGCGCAGCAAGCAGAGCCGCAGATTACGCATACGGTCTCCTGGCTCATCACGCGCGGCGACCGTACGGCCGGGTTCATCCTGGCGCCGTCGGCCATCACGTACCACACGACCCACTACGACACGCACAACGAGTTCATCCCGGAGCTGCTGCGCGGCTTGGCGGCCGTGCACGAGGTGGCAACCCTCGATCACGTCAGTCGGTTGGGCCTTCGCTACCTGGACGCCGTGTTGCCTCGCGCCGGCGAGAGCGTGGAGCAGTACCTCGTCGGTGGATTGCACGGTATTGAGTTCAATGCCACGCAGCGGTACAGGCTGACGGAATCCGTCTTTGGGACGGACACCGGCCCACTGGTGCAGACCGGGACGCTCGTGACACGGGTGCATAGGATGACCGCGCCTCTGGGGTTCCCGCCAGACATGCAGCCCAACGGCTTGATGATCAATCCGAAATTCGAGGTGAAGGAGCCTCGGGCGCATGCGGTCATCGATACGGACCACTTTGTCGAAGGCCGCATGCCTATCGATATGGACAACCTGGGTAAGCAGGTGCTCTCGCTGCATGCGACCATCAAGTCTGTCTTCGAAGCGACGACGACGGGTCACGCGCGAGACGCGTGGGCCTGAACCAGCCTAAACAGACGCCATGTACACCGCGACCTTACCTACCTCCCGACCGATGCCGTTCGCCGCGCCGATTGGCGCTGCCGCCACCGCAGCCTTTGCGTTGCTTGGTTCGGCCCTCGCGGTCGGTGGCACGGGCAGCGTCTTCGACATCTCTCGCGCAGGGGAATGGCGCAGGATGTTGGAGGCCCGAGTTCCCTTCCACGTCGACGTCGGGATGGCTGATGACAGCCAGGATCAACGCCCTGATCTTCGATCAGCATCTGACCACCTAGGCAACATCCGCCAGGTGCTGAATCCGGCCATCGCGGATCTGGCCACGGTGTTCGGCGTCTCAAGACAGGCAATCTACAAGTGGATCGGCGGAGAAGCGACGCCCGAGTCTGAAAAGTTCGAGCGTATTCGCGCCCTGAGCCATGCAGCCGACGCTTTCCGAGACGCTGGCATCGCTCGTGCGTCTTCCATGCTGAAGATGAAGGCATTTGAGGGACGGTCCTTGATGGACCTCGCTGCTGCCAGTCAGCTCTTGCCGTCGCACATCCAGTCGCTGATCGCCGAAGCCCAGGCGATGGATGCGGCTTACGACCGATCAGGCTTGGCGAAGTCGAAAGCGAAGCCCTCGGACGATTGGCGTACAGAGGTGTCCATTCCCGGGTCCGCCGAGCGATAGGTCGGGGGGCGATGGATGCTGGCGCGCGATACGGACTGGCGACAGGGTGATCTTCTAACTTGCGAGGCCGCTGCTGCATTGGGTTTGATGGGCGCGACCGACCAAGGACACCGCGCAATCGTCATCACCCATGACTGCGACTTGCCGCATGAAAGCGAGCTCTACGTCGAGGTCATCGTCGCGGAGTTGGTTGTCAAGGACCCCAAGCCTGACCCGCAGCTCTCCTACGCCAAGAACCCGCGACGACTCCACCTCGCCTTCGAGGGCACCGACGCTACGCCGTTGATTCTTGAGCTCCGGCATGGTGATCGCCGCAGCGTACCGAAAGGTGACTTCGCCGAGCGCGCAGTCAAAGACAACAGCTTCGCGCTGCTGGTTGACGCGAAGCGTGCCCTGAAGCAATGGCTTGCCGCGCGATACGGCCGACCAGCCTTCCCCAATGCTTTCGAGGAGCGGCTGCGCAAGCTCTCTGGCAAGCGCACCGTCGAGCAGCTGATCGCCAAGATTCTGGAGCCCGACGCGAAGCACCTGGTCGGGCTGTTCTTCGATCTCGGTGAGCAGCGAGGCGCAGAAGCGGGTGAAGGGGAGCCCTATGCGCTTTCAGTGTCCGTTGTCTACGACGTCACCGAGGGTGGCACCGAAGCGAGGCTGTCGGCTGAGCGGGTCGCCGGGCAGTTGCGCGATCTGTTCGAAAAGACCTACGGCAAGCCCGACGTTGCCACGGACATCGCGCTCGACTCTTGCGGAGCCGTGGCAGACACGCGCCTGACGCTGGCTGATCTGCGCCGCGTGGATCAGTGGCGCCTGGAGTACATCAGCCTACGAGATGACGATCAAGGCGACTTTCTGCCGGTGGGTGAAATGCCGGCGTAGGGACCCGGGGTTCCCGCGCCATCGCGATGGGTTCCGCCCAAACCCGCACTGGTTGTAAATGCCGGTCTTCTTTTTTAGTAAAGCCAACCTCTGCCATTCAACGTCCAACCTCTATCGGTTGGACGTTTTCTGTTCCGGTCTACGCAGGTAATCTTGGGCACGTTGGACTCTGTTCGTGCTTGGCTGCGATTCGCTCTAAGCGCCGGACGGCGATGGTGGCTCAGTGGCGGTCGCCGTCACCGTCAGAGATGGTTCTGGACCCTCGGTGACGAGGCCCACGCCTATATCGTTGACGCCCCAGTCGGCATTCATCTGGAGTACGGCGTCCGCAAATGGTGCGGCGGTTTCCGGTAGCAATAGCCAAACGTTTTGTGCGCGACGTTTCAGCATGGCTAGGGTCGCGACCATTCCGAAAGCCTCGCGCCCGGTGGACCGCATTCCACCACTGCTGCACTCAACGGCGCTGTAGATGACACCCCACCGAGGAGCAGCTGCGCGATGAGACTGCCGAACTGCTGCGCGCACGCGTGGCTGCGATGAATGTCGACAACTTCGTTGTGCGGCCTCAGCGGCAGTTCGTTGAGAAGTACATTGAGCTGAAGGCCTGGAAGCAACTCAGCGACGACGACCATGCCGAGCTGGGGCATCGTATCGCCAATCTTCCGTCGCAACTGGCCGACGATGATGAGGAGGCCAAGCGCTTCGACATGCTGGTGCTGCGCACGCAGCTCTCCATCCTGCAGGCGATGCCAGACTTTGCGGGCCTGCGGCGGAAGATCCAGGCGATAGCCAGTGCGCTGGAGGATCAGGTCGCCATCCCGGCCATCAAGGCGGAGATCGTCCTTATCAGCGCCGTGGCGGGTGATGAATGGTGGGACAACGTGACGGTGCCTATGCTGGAGACGGTTCGGCGCCGCCTGCGCGCGTTGATCAAGCTGATCCCCAAGGGTCAGAAGAAGGGCGTGTACACCGACTTCGAAGATGAACTCGGCGAGACCGTGAAGATCGACCTGCCGCAGGTGACGGCCGGCTTGAACATGAGCAAGCTCAGGGAGAAGGCAGGCAGTTCCTGAAGGCGCACGAGTCGCACCTGTCGCTCCAGCGGCTGCGCAGGAACCAGCCGCTGACCGCCGCCAACCTGGCCGAACTGGAGAGGATGCTGATCGAGGCGGGCGGGACGAAGTCATTGATCGAGGAGGCCAAGGAAAAGAGCCAGGGCCTTTTCATCCGGACATTGGTCGGGCTGGACCGCGAAGCGACGATGCAGGCGTTCAGTGAGTTCCTGAAGGGCTCGACCGCGACGCCAGACCAGATCGAGTTCATCGAACTGGTCGTGCAGGAGCTGACTTTGAACGGCGTGATGGAGCCGGATCGACTGTTTCAGTCCCCCTTCACGGATATCAACTCGCAGGGGCCGCTGGGCATCTTCCCGGCTGCGAAGGTGTCGTCGCTGGTCGAGGTCTTGGCCGACATCCGCCGACGGGCAGTAGCGTAGAGTTGGCAGTAGCTTTGGACTGTCTGGCGGCCCAATAAAGGTAAGGATTGCAGTAGCGAAATAAAGGTAAGGATTGCAGTCACTGCAGTCCGATCCTTTAAGTCGCACGGTGGGGGGAACCGGTGCACCGAAGTCGTGTCATATGATTCATGACCATGCTCGAGCAGCGCATCCAGCAGCAGTTCTTCGATAGCGCTGACCTCCAATACCAGACGGCGGAAAGCTTGGCACGGCCGATTGCCGATGCCGCGCAGGCGCTGATCGGCTGCATCACCGCCGGTGGCAAGTTGCTGGTGTGCGGCATGGGCGGGGCGGCGGCACTTTCGCAACATTTCTGCGCGGCCCTCATCGGTCGCTACGAGCGTGATCGTCCCGGCCTGGCCGCGCTGGCGCTGTCTGCCGACAGTTCGGTGGTGACGGCGCTGGCCGTGCGCGATGGGTTGGCTCAGGTCTTTGCCAAGCAGGTGCTGGCCCTGGGCCAGCCTGGCGACGTGCTGATGCTGATCGGCGCGCTCGAGCGGGAAGAGGGGTCGCACGCGGCAATCGGCGCGGCGCACGCGCGTGACATGAGCGTCGTTGTGATCGGCGGGCCCAGCGCGATGGCGCTGCGCGAGACGCTGAGCGAGACCGACGTGCTTATCGTGGTTCCGCACGACCGCGCCGCGCGCGTGGTCGAGATGCAATTGCTCATACTGCACTGTCTTTGCGATGCGGTGGATCTTCAACTGTTGGGCGAACAGGAAACCCAATGACACTCAAGTCTTCACGCACCCCCGGCCAGGTGCCGGCCCTGGCCCTTTTTGCTCTGCTGGGCGCCCTGGGCGTGGCCGGTGCGCTCAGCGGCTGTGCGGCGATGATCATCCCCGCAGCCGTTCAAGGCACGGCGTCGGCGGTGGACCGCCGCTCCACCGGCGCGCAACTCGACGACCAGACGATCGACCTGCGCAGCGCCATCGCGGTCAGCGAGACCATCGGCGACCGCGGCCATGTCAGCGCCAACAGCTACAACCGTGTGGTGCTGCTCACCGGCGAAGTGCCGACCGAAGCCGATCGCTCCAAGGTCGAGGCTGCGGTCGCGAAGATCGAGAACGTGCGCGCGGTGGTGAATGAACTGGCGGTGATGCCGAACACGACGCTCAGCCAGCGCACGGACGACACGGTCATCACCGGCAAGGTCAAGGCCGCTATCCTCGGCACCAAGGACCTGCAGGTGGCTTCGATCAGCGTGATTACCGAGCGCGGTGTGGTCTTTCTGCGGGGCCGCGTGACCGAAGGCGAAGCCACGCTGGCAGCGAATGTGACACGAAGTGTCGGCGGTGTGCAAAAGGTGGTCAAGGTGTTCGAGATCATCACCCCGGCCGAACTTGCCGCGATGCCGCTCCCGCCGATGAATCAGGCTCCGGCCCCAGCCGCAGCCCCTGCGCCTGCCCCTGCCCCGGGCCCGGGCCCGGGCCCGGGCCCAGCCGCCACACAGGCGCCGGTCGCGACACCGATCAAGTAGCCGAGCCGGCGGTTAGTGGCGCAGCCGCTTGATCAGGCTGGAGGTGTCCCAGCGGCCGCCGCCCAGGCGCTGCACGTCGCCGTAAAACTGGTCGACCAGCGCGGTGACCGGCACCCGCGCGCCGTTGCGCCGAGCCTCGTCGAGCACCAGCCCCAGGTCCTTGCGCATCCAGTCGACGGCGAAGCCGAAATCGAACTTATCGTCGACCATGGTCGGGCCGCGGTGGTCCATCTGCCAGCTCTGGGCGGCGCCCTTTCCGATGACCTCGAGCACCTGCTTCATGTCCAGCCCAGCCAACTCTCCGAAAGCGATGGCCTCGGCCAGGCCCTGCACCAGGCCAGCGATGCAGGTCTGGTTGACCATCTTCGCCAGTTGTCCGGCGCCCGGCCCGCCGACCAGCGTGACGGCGCGGGCGAAGGCCATCGCCACTGGGCGCATGGCATCGAACGCCGACGCATCGCCGCCGCACATCACGGTGAGCAGGCCGTTGACCGCGCCGGCCTGCCCACCGGAGACGGGCGAATCGACGAACTGCACCCCGCGCTCCAGGCCGATGGCATGCAGCTCGCGCGCCACCTGGGCCGATGCGGTGGTGTGGTCGACGAAAACCGCGCCGCGGGCCATGCCGGCGAAAGCGCCGTGCTCGCCGAGCACCACGCTGCGCAGGTCATCGTCGTTGCCGACGCAGGCAAACACGAATTCCGCCCCGGCCGCCGCCGCAGCGGGTGTGGCTGCCGTGCGGCCGCCGTACTCGGCCTGCCAGGCCTGCGCCTTGGCGGCGCTGCGGTTGTAGACGGTGACCTGGTGCCCGGCTCGCGCCAGGTGCCCAGCCATCGGAAAGCCCATCACGCCCAGCCCCAGGAAGGCCACGCGGCGCAACGGCACGCTGTCGTAAGTCTTGGTCGTCATGCGGCAAGTATGCCGCGCCGTCTTGCGTTCCCTGTCGGGGAAACCTCGCCGCAGGCGACGAGGGCGCGCTGCGTCAGCCAACGCGCCGGGCAGAATCCGGGCTCCCCGGTCGTGTCCGGTTGCCCCCTCGCAGGGCGGCCGCCAGGCGGCCGTGGGCTCAAACGATCGTCAGGTGCTCAGTGCCGGAAGCCAGGTCGGGGTTGCGCGCACGCTGGCTGTGCAGCTTGATCTGCAGGCGCAGGTCGTTGACCGAATCGGCATTGCGCAGTGCGTCCTCGTAGCTGATCTGGTTGGCCTCGTACAGGTCGAACAGCGCCTGGTCGAAGGTCTGCATGCCGAGCTCGCGGCTGCGCTTCATCAGCTCCTTGATCTCGCCGACCTCGCCCTTGAAGATCATGTCGGCCACCAGCGGGGTGTTGAGCATGATCTCCACCGCGGCGATGCGGCCCTTGCCTTCCTGATGCGGCAGCAGGCGCTGCGACACCAGCGCCTTCAGGTTCAGCGACAGGTCCATCAGCAGCTGCGCGCGCCGCTCTTCGGGGAAGAAGTTGATGATGCGGTCCAGCGCCTGGTTGGAGCTGTTGGCGTGCAGCGTGGCCATGCACAGGTGGCCTGTTTCGGCGAAGGCCACCGCATGGTCCATGGTCTCGCGGTCGCGGATCTCTCCCATCAGGATGACGTCGGGCGCCTGGCGCAGCGTGTTCTTCAGCGCCATGTCCCAGCCGTCGGTGTCGA
The DNA here is from genome assembly GCA_963758955.1 of uncultured Pseudomonadota bacterium. Lineage (GTDB taxonomy): Bacteria > Pseudomonadota > Gammaproteobacteria > Burkholderiales > Burkholderiaceae_C > Rubrivivax. Next base: position 180,546 of record CAVWXO010000019.1, on the reverse strand, counting down.
TGCCGACCTCGCGTTGCGTGACGATGCAGTTCTTGTGCGGGTGCACGAACTCCACCGGGTCCTCGATGGTGATGATGTGGCCGAAGGAGTTCTCGTTGCGCCAGTCGACCATCGCGGCCAGCGAGGTGCTCTTGCCCGAGCCGGTGGCGCCGACGAAGATGACCAGCCCGCGCTTGGCCATCGCCACGTCCTTCAGCACCTTGGGCAGGTTCAGCGTGTCGATGGTCGGCAGCGTCGACGGGATCGTGCGGAACACCAGCCCGACGTTGCCCTGCTGCAGGAAGGCGTTGACGCGGAAGCGCCCGATGCCCTGCGGCGAGATCGCGAAGTTGCACTCCTTGGTTCTCTCGAACTCGGCCGCCTGCTTGTCGTTCATCACCGTGCGCGCCAGCTGCAGCGTGTGCTGCCCGGTCAGCGGCTGCGGCGACACCTTGTTGATGCGCCCGTCGACCTTGATGGCCGGCGGGAATTCGGCCGTCAGGAACAGGTCGGAGCCATTGCGCGCCAGCATCAGGCGCAGCAGGTCGTTGACGAACTTCGAGGCTTGATCGCGTTCCATGGTGGTCCCTTGCTCAGCCCGGGAAATTCTCTGGGAATTTGGCCTTGGCGCGTGCCTCGGCCGGCGAGACGATGTTGCGACGCACCAGGTCGGCCAGGTTCTGGTCGAGCGTTTGCATGCCCAGGCTCTGGCCGGTCTGGATCGAGCTGTACATCTGCGCGATCTTGTTCTCGCGGATCAGGTTCTTGATGGCCGAGGTGGCCAGCATGATCTCGTGCGAGGCAACGCGCCCCGAGCCGTCCTTCAGCTTGCACAGCGATTGCGAGATCACTGCCACCAGCGATTCGGACAGCATCGCGCGCACCATGTCCTTCTCGGCTGCGGGAAAGACGTCGACCACCCGGTCCACCGTCTTGGCCGCGCTGCTGGTGTGCAGCGTGCCGAACACCAGGTGGCCGGTCTCGGCCGCGGTCAGCGCCAGGCGGATGGTTTCCAGGTCGCGCATTTCGCCGACCAGGATCGCGTCCGGGTCCTCGCGCAACGCCGAGCGCAGCGCGTTGTTGAAGCTCATCGTGTGCGGCCCGACCTCGCGCTGGTTGATCAGGCACTTCTTGCTCTCGTGCACGAATTCGATCGGGTCTTCCACCGTCAGCACGTGGCCGTACTCGTTTTCGTTCAGGTGGTTGACCATCGCCGCCAGCGTGGTGCTCTTGCCCGAGCCGGTCGGCCCGGTCACCAGCACCAGGCCGCGCGGGCGCAGCGCCAGGTCGGCAAAGACCTTGGGCGCGTTCAGCTGCTCCAGCGTCAGGATCTTGCTCGGGATGGTGCGGAACACCGCGCCGGCGCCTCGGTTCTGGTTGAAGGCGTTGACGCGGAAGCGCGCCAGGCCCTGGATCTCGAAGCTGAAGTCACATTCCAGCGTGTCTTCATAGTGCTTGCGCTGGCCGTCGTTCATGATGTCGTACACCATGGCGTGGACCTGCTTGTGGTCCAGCGGCTCGATGTTGATGCGCCGCACATCGCCATGCACCCGGATCATCGGCGGCAGCCCGGCCGACAGGTGCAGGTCGGAGGCCTTGTTCTTGACCGAGAAGGCCAGCAGTTGCGTGATGTCCATGGGTGGGTTGCGCCCCGCGAGGGGATAAGCTCAAGGCATTATGTCGAGCATCGAAGAGAACTTACAGCAAGTGCGGCAGCGCATCACACGCTCCTGCCACGACGCGGGGCGGCCCGAGCAAAGCGTCACGTTGTTGGCGGTGACCAAGACCTTCGGCGCAACACAGGTGCGCCAGGCCCATGCCGCGGGACAGTGCGACTTCGGCGAGAACTATGTCCAGGAGGCGCTGGCCAAGATCGACGACCTGGCCGACCTGCGTCCGCGCTTGAGTTGGCACCTGATCGGCCCGCTGCAGAGCAACAAGACCCGGGTGGTGGCTGAAGCCTTCGACTGGGTGCACAGCATCGAGCGACTGAAGATCGCGCAGCGCCTGGCCGAACAGCGCCCGGCAGGCCTGCCGCCGCTGCAGCTGTGCCTGCAGGTCAACATCAGCGGTGAAGCCAGCAAGAGCGGGCTGCCGCCCGGCGAGGTGCGGGCGGTGGCGCAGGCGGTGGCCTCGCTGCCGCATGAGCGGGTGCGCTTGCGCGGCCTGATGGCTATCCCCGAGCCGGCCGACAGCCTCGACGCGCAGCGTGTGCCGCATCGCGCGCTGCGCGAGCTGCTGGCGGCGCTGAACGACGGCGGCCTCGGCCTGGACACGCTGTCCATGGGCATGAGCGCCGACCTGGAAGCCGCGGTGTCCGAAGGCGCCACCATCGTGCGCATCGGCACCGCGATCTTCGGCGACCGCGCCTAGTAGCTCAGTTAAGGTACATGCCCAGGTAGCGCCGGCCGCGGCTGACGGCCTCGGCATCCGTGCACAGCGAGAACCAATCGATCAACTGCAGTCGCGCCTTCTCGCGCGATTCGGCCTTGTCGCGCATGACCACCTCCAGCAACTGGTCGAACGCGGCGTTGAAGTCGCCGGCGTGCGCCTGCAGCGCGGCCAGCGCGAAGCGCGCCTCGAAGTCCTTGGCGTTGGTCGCAATGCGCGCCGCCAGCGCGGCAGGGTCGCCCTCGGGCTTGTGGCGCGCCAGTTCGATGCGCTTGAGCAGCGCCGTCCTGCGCTCGCCGCCCTGGTCGGGTTGCAGTTTGGCCAGCAGCTTCTCGGCGCCATCGAACTCGTCGCGCTCGATCCAGCGCGTGGCCAGGTCGAGCAGCACCTCGGGGTTGCCGGGCTCCAGGCGAAGCGCCTCGCTGAGCAGCATCTCCGCGTGCTGCGGGTCGGCCGACTCGGCGGCTTCGGCCCGCAGCGCGTCGACCTCGGACACCTGCTCGCCGACGTGCTTGTCGAGGAAGGCGCGCACCTGGCCTTCGGGCAGCGCGCCCATGAACTGGTCCACGGGCCGGCCGCCGACGAACAGCACCACCAGCGGAATGCTGCGGATCTGCAGCGCCGCTGAAATCTGCGGCGCCTCGTCGGTGTTGAGCTTGGCCAGCACGAAGCGGCCGCCGTACTCGCGCGCCAGCTTCTCCAGGATCGGTTTCAGGTTGCGGCAGGGGCCGCACCACGGGGCCCAGCAGTCCAGCAGCACCGGGACGTCGAGCGAGCGCTCGAGCACGGTCTGGCGGAAATCGGCCTCGGTGACGTCGAAGGACAGGTCGGGGGCGGCGGAAGGAGAGTTCATGGGCTTCAGATCGGGTCGATCGTGTCGGTTGCAAGCCACCTTCGGGGCGGTGGTTGTGGCGCAGCGCGCAGTGTAAGGAGTCCGCGGTCCGTCCGTCATGGCTACACTGATCTGATGAACTCATCCAACATCGCTTTCATCGGCGGCGGCAACATGGCCAGCGCCCTGGTCGGCGGCCTGTTGAAGGCCGGCCGCGCGCCGGCATCGATCCAGGTGGTGGAGCCTTTCGCGGCGCAGCGCGACAAGCTGGCGCAGCAGTTCGGCGTGGCCGTGCATGCCGCGGCCGGCACGGTGCTCGAAGCCTGCGCGATGGTGGTCTGGGCGGTCAAGCCGCAGCTCTTTGCCGAAGCGGCCAAACCCTGTGCGCCGTTCGTCGGCGGTGCCCTGCAACTCAGCGTGATGGCCGGCGTGCGCAGCGATGCCATCGCCCGCGCCACAGGCAGCGAGCGTGTCGCCCGGGCCATGCCGAATACCCCGGCGCTGATCGGCCAGGGCATCGCCGGGCTGTACGCGCGCGATGCCGTCGGACCGGCCGAGCGCATGGCGGTCGAGCAGGTGCTGGCGCCCACGGGCCGGCTGCTGTGGGTGGCGCGCGAGGACGACCTGGACGCGGTGACGGCGCTGTCCGGCTCGGGGCCGGCCTATGTCTTCTACTTCGTCGAGGCGATGATGCAGGCCGCCGCCGACATGGGCTTGAGCGGGGCCCAGGGCCGCGCGCTGGCGCTGGCCACCTTTGCCGGCGCCACCGCGCTGGCGCAAGCCTCCGACGAACCGCCTGCCGTCCTGCGCGAACGGGTCACCTCGAAGGGCGGCACCACCCACGCGGCGATCAGCTCGCTCGAAGCCGATGGGGTGAAGGCGGCCTTCGTCAAGGCGATGCGCGCCGCGCAGCGGCGTGCGCACGAGCTCGGCGACACCTTCTAGCGCAGCGCCAGGTCCAGCGCTACGCCGGCAAACACGGCGAAGCCGACCCAGTGGTTCAGGCGGAAGGCCTTGAAGCAGCCTTCTCGGGTGCGCGTGCGGATCAGCGTGTAGTGCCAAAGCGCCTGCAATGCCGCCGCGCCGATGCCCAGCAGGTATACACGGCCCAGTCCCATGGTCCGGCCGAGCAGCGCCCAGGACAGCAGGTACGCCGCATAGAAAGCCATCACACTCGCGACGTCGTAGCGGCCGAGCGTCAGCGCCGAGGTCTTGATGCCGATGCGGATGTCGTCGTCGCGGTCGACCATCGCATATTCGGTGTCGTAGGCCAGCACCCAGAACAGGTTGCCGAGCAGCAGCCACCAGGCGTAGTTCGGCACGGCGGTCGCTATCGCCGATGCTGTCCATTCGCTGCCGCCCAGCGCGGCGGCAAAGGCCATCGGCACGCCGAAGCTGAAGGCCACGCCGAGCACGGCCTGCGGCATGGCCACCCAGCGCTTGGCGAAGGGGTAGCCGATCGACACCGCCAGCGCCACCACCGACAGCTGGATCGCCGCCGGGTTGGTGCTCAGCACCAGCACGAAGGCCAGCAGCGACAGCAGGGCGCCGAGTGCCAGCGCCTCTCGCACCGAGACGTCGCCGCGCGTCACCGGCCGCTGGGCGGTGCGCTTGACGTGGCGGTCGAACTCGCGGTCGGCCACGTCGTTGACACAGCAGCCGGCGCTGCGCATCAGGATGGTGCCGAGCACGAACACCGCCAGCAGATGCCAGCCCGGGAAGCCGTCGGCCGCGATCCACAGCGCGCTCAGGCTGGGCCACAGCAGCAGCAGCCAGCCGGCCGGCCGGTCCCAGCGGATCAGGTTCAGGTACAGCGCCAGCCGCGAAGGCGGCAGCCGCAGGGCTTCGGACATGTCGTGGATTGTGCCGCGCGCCTTGTGCGGCGCAGCCCGTTCATCCGGCGGGCGGGCCTGCGACACTCGCGGGCCCGAACAGGCCGAGCCCGACCCGCTTCACTGCCCATGGACCCGACCACCGTCGTCGTGCTGATGATGCTCAATCCGGCCGTCAGCGGTGCGCTGGTGGCCCTGGTGGCGAGCCGCAGTCAGGAGTAGCGGCCGCTGCTGCAGGGCGCGGCCAGCACCGGGCTGTTCGCCGTGGCGTATGCGGTGCGTCTGGCTCTGGGCATCGGCACGGCGCAGCCGGTGGCCGTGCTGGCCGACACGGTGATGGTCTGCGCCGCAGCGCTGTACCTGCGCGGACAGCGCCAGTACATGGGCCGCACGCCGCCCGCGCTGGCCCGGATGCTGGCGCTGTGCGCGCTGTTCGGCATGGTCCATGCCCTGCTCACCGCGTTGGCCGGCCAGGCCGCCCGGCATGTGAGCCTGAACACGGCGCTCGGCACGCTGTACCTGTGCGCGGCCTTCAGCGCCTGGCAGGGGCAGCGCACGCTGACGCCGGCCGAGCGGCCGGCGCAGCGGCTGATGCTGGTCACCGCCAGTGCCCTCGGCCTGGCCACGCTGCTGCGCGCCGCCGATGCCGCCTGGCGCGGCGTGGACCCGCTGTTCAGCGGACCCACGGCGCAGGCCTACTACGGCCTGTCATCGATCTGCATCCTGCTGATGGGCCCGGCGGTGCTGTGGTGGATGTTCACCCGTCTGAACGAGCAGCTGCGCCTGCTGGCCACGCACGACCCGCTGACCGGCGCGCTCAACCGCAACGGTTTGGCGCAGGCCCTGCGCCGTCACTTCAATGCACGCGAGCCGCTGCCGCTGCCCTGGCTGATGCTGGACCTGGACCACTTCAAACGCGTCAACGACACCCTGGGGCACCGCGCCGGCGACCCGGTTGCTGCAGGCCGTGGCGCGCGTGCTGCAGAAGCATTTGCGTGTGGGCGAGTTCCTCGCCCGGCTCGGCGGCGAGGAGTTCCTGGTCGGCGTGATCGATCCGCCCGGCGGCCGTGCCGAGCCGCTGGCGGAACGGCTGCGCGCCGCGGTGGCCGCGCTGGACGTCGCGCCGTCCGGCGGCGAGCGCTGGCCGTGCACGGTGAGCATCGGCGTGTCGCAGGTCTTTGCCCACGAGGCCGAACGGGAGGCCGCCCTGCGGCGCGCCGACGCGTCGCTGCATGCCGCCAAGACCGGCGGGCGCAACCGCGTGGTGGCCGGGACCTCGAAGCTCGAGGCTCAGCCGTCCAGCTGCTTCTGAAACACCAGCCCGGCGTGCTCACGCAGTGCGTGGAAGCGGATCTTCGGCCAGTTCTCCTGCATCGCGCGCAGCTCGCCGGCGTATTCCAGCAGCACGCAAGGTGCGTCCACCGCATCCAGTGCCACGCGGTGGGAGTTGCCGTCGATGAAGCGCTTTAGCTCGCGCTCGTCGGCGGCCGGGCCTTCGCCGGTGTCGGCCGTGACCCAGCGCGCCACGTTGTAGCGCGCCGGCAGGATGCGCGCCTTGCAGCCGTACTCGTGTTCCAGCCGGTGCGCAACCACCTCGAACTGCAGTTGCCCGACCGCGCCGAGCAGCAACATGCTGCCGGCCACCGGGCGGAAGACCTGGATCGCGCCTTCTTCGCCCAGCTGCGTCAGGCCCGCGCGCAGCTGCTTGGTGCGCAGCGGGTCGGCCACTTCCACCGAGCGGAACATTTCCGGCGCGAAGAAGGGCAGCCCGGTGAACTGCAACGATTCGCCCTCGGTGAGGGTGTCGCCGAGCTGCAGCACGCCGTGGTTGGGGATGCCGATGATGTCGCCGGCGAAGGCCTCTTCCAGCAGCTCGCGCTTCTGGCTCAGGAAGGACACCACGGTGTTGGGCCGCAGCTCCTTGCCGGATCGCGCCACCTTCAGCCGCATGCCGCGCTCGAAGTGGCCGCTGGTCACGCGCAGGAAGGCGATGCGGTCGCGGTGCGCCGGGTCCATGTTGGCCTGGATCTTGAACACCACGCCGCTGAACTTGGGTTCGGTGGGCTGCACCTCGCGCTGCAGCGCCGTCTTGGGGCCCGGCGGCGGCGCCAGATAGACCAGTGCGTCGAGCACCTCGCGCACGCCGAAGTTGTTGACGGCGGAGCCGAAGAACATCGGCGTCTGCCGGCCGGCGCGGAAGGCCGCCATGTCGAAGGGCGGTGCGGCGTCGGTGAGCAGCGCGATCTCGCCTTCGGCCTGCTCGTACTGCATGCCGAAGCGCTGTGCATAGGCCGGGTTGTGCAGGCCTTGCAGGATTTCGTCTTCCGCGCCCTTGCGGTCCTCGCCGGGGCTGAACACGCGCATCTGCTGTTCGCGCAGGTCCATCACGCCATGAAAGGCCTTGCCCATGCCCACCGGCCAGGTGAAGGGCACGACCTCCATGCCCAGCTCGCGCTCGATCTCGTCCATCAGGTCCAGCGGGTCCTTGACCTCGCGGTCCATCTTGTTCACGAAGGTCAGGATCGGCGTATTGCGCGCGCGGCACACCTGCAGCAAGCGCCGCGTCTGCGGCTCCACCCCGTTGGCCGCGTCGATGACCATCAGCGCGGCGTCCACCGCGGTCAGCACGCGATAGGTGTCTTCCGAGAAATCCTGGTGGCCGGGCGTGTCGAGCAGGTTGATGACGCAGTCGCGGTATTCCATCTGCATCACGCTGGAGGCCACCGAGATGCCGCGCTGCTTTTCGATCTCCATCCAGTCGCTGGTGGCGTGGCGCGAGGCCTTGCGCGCCTTGACGCTGCCGGCGATCTGGATCGCGCCGGAAAACAGCAGCAGCTTTTCGGTCAGCGTGGTCTTGCCGGCATCGGGGTGGGAAATGATGGCAAACGTGCGTCGCCGCTTGACTTCATTGACGATTTGCTCGTTCGACATCACCCAAGAACCCCGTTATGTACACAGCTATGTACGCATTCCCCAAGCTGCCCATAGCGCGCTGCACATATCGGCCTCTGTCCGTAGCGCCGAACATGTCCGGCGCGTTTTCCAATTTTATGTTGTGAGGAGCGTCGGGTACTTCCCGGCGCGCAACTCCCCCAGTGCCTGTTCTGTGAGCTTCCAGGAATCGCCTTTCATGCGGGCGATCAGGTCGCGCCAGACGCGTTCGAAGGCTTGCAGTGCGATGCCCTCGTCGAAGGTGATCCCAGGGGGAAGCAGCGGATGGATGTCCTCGATGAGGCTCCGCGTCAGCTTCTTCAGCATCCGTTCCTCCGCGTTGGCGCGGCTGATGGCAAGTTCTTGTTCTGCGAGGTAGTACTCACAGCCCGCTACGACCTGCGCGGGATCGAGCTTCAACTGGTCGAGCCCGTGATGCAGGTCGAAGAGGTCGCGGTTCTTCTCCCGCTGCAGAAGGGCCCGGAGCTTGGTCGAGAAGAGTTCGTCCGGCGTGTAGGTCGCGATCTCCACTTCGGCTTTGTGCCACGGGCTGTCCATCGCGAAGGGCATGTGCACGACACCTTGGAGGCTCGTGTGCTCGCGTGTGTTCATCTCGACTTTGAGCTTGAACGTCGAGTTCTCATCGGCCTCCGGCTTGAACGAATAGACAAGGTGCATGGAGTGCTTGCCCTGCTTGAAGGAAGGCTTCCCAAGCCAGTCAAGAGCCGTGCGCATGGCATCAACGGTGGCCTTGATCGGTTCAGCCTCAAGCTGAACGAGATCGATGTCCTCGGAATACCGCATGGGCTTCGCAAAGAGGAGCTTGTTGATTGCCGTGCCGCCTCGGAACGCGATCTTCCCCTTCAAGCCGGGCGCGGAGAACAGGTCGCAGAGCGCTTTGGAGATGATCAGGTCCTGCTCAACCTGGCGGAGGTCGGGCCAGGGTGCTTGTTGGCTCCAGGCCTGAATGAACGCAAGCGGGATCAAAAGTCCACCTCGACATGCTCGTTGATGAGCAGCTTCCAGCGCGCAGACGTTTCGGCTGGCGTGGAGAGGACGCTGCTGACTTCCTTGATCCGAGGGTCAAGGGGGACGTTGGTTTTGGCCTTCTGCGCAAAGGGCTCAAGGCGTTTGGCTGGCCGCTCGTGCCCTGTGCGCTCCAGAAGGTAGCCAAGCCGTCGCACGCAGGATGACTCGTAGCCTGTGGCGAGCGCGGCGAGCTTGCGGGGATCGGCCTTATCGCCGATGTCCTTGATCACTTGCGCGACATGGCTGATGCCGCCTGCTTTATGAAAGTAGCGGGCGCAGTCGAGCAGCGTCAACTCGACGCCCGCGACACGGGCATATCCGGCGATCGTCTTGATCTTGTCGAGCGCTTCGGGCTTGTTCACCTTGGCGAAGCTGGCATGCGCTTGGTAGATGAATTCGACACGCTGGCGACCGAGTTCTATGCCGCGCAACTGACGGGGCACGATCACCTGAAACACCATGGCGGCCTGATGCGATGAACCGTGGGACGCTGCCGCGCGCAGGAGCGAGACTCGGTAGTCCAGAGACAGATAGCGCATGAGCGGGTCGATCCACTGCGCGGGATCGGGCGCGCCCGTGCTTTGGTCCTCGGGTCGCAGGATCAGGAAGAAGCCCTTGCGGGGGCTGGTAATGCGCTTGCGCTTTCCGAGCCTGGTGAGTGCGGCGGTCAGCGCATCTTTCGTGAGGTCAAGTGCAGTCTCGACCTCCCCGCGCGAGAAGGTCGCCTGCCCCTGGATCAGCCGATCCTCAATGAATCGCTCAAGCGGTCCCATCCCCAAAACGTACGCGAAAACAGACAAGAAAGCAAGGAAATTGCGTATGATCTGGGAAGTGCTGACTCCCAAACCGTACTCATAAACCTACTCAGAACGTTGGCTACCGCATACGGCTTGGGGCGCCTCGCGCCTGAAATGGGTCGATGATCGGTAGCGGCGCTGGTGATAGGCGGAGTGCTCTCAAGGACAGATTAATGACGTTAATCCGCTCTTGAAGGCGCGCCGTCCCCCCTGGCGACGGCGCAGCCACGGGACAGTCACAACCTCGGCTTACCCCGAAACCCTGAACGCCGCCCGGTCACGACCCTTGATCCAGGCCGGTTCGGTGCCGCGTCCTGACCATGTAGCCCCGGTGGCGGGATCGCGGTAGAGCGGAGCGAGGGTCCGCTCCCCGCTGGCCTTGCCGCCGCTCTTCTCTACCGCCTTCGCCGCGCCTCTGGTGGGCCGTGCGGATGCCAGCTCACCCGGCTTGAAGCCGTGCTGGAGCAGCAGCTCTCGCATGGCACGCAGGACATCGGCCCGGTGCTGGCGCTCCTGCGCCCGCTGTTCGGCCTCCAGCACAGAAAGCTCCTGCCGCAGATCGGCGATGCGGCGATCGAGCGTGGTCGTGCCTGCCCCTTGGCTGGCGTTGTTGAGATGGTTTTCCATCGCAAAGCTCCTTGGTGAATAGGGCGTGAAGCCCGGTTGAGGAAGCGGTCTTGAAAGTCCTGGTCAGTCGCGGCCCTGGCCGGGATCGCGGCCGGGCTCCAGTGAAGGACCCGCACGATCAGGATCGATGGATGGCCGCGTCATGCGATCGAGGGCGGGCCTCGTGTCGTCGCCGCTTTCGCGCGCCCGGCGCGCTTGCGTCGCGCGTTCAAACGCCGCAAGCAGGTTCGGAAGCTCTGTCGGCGAGCGCGTGACAGCGCTCTCAAACTCTGCTTTCGCTTCAACGGCACGATGTCTCGGCGTAAGGGGCTTCGTTCGCGTGCGGGCATCCCTATCCCGGCGGGCAATAGCCTCCAGCGAGGGCATCTGACCGTCGCGATCCCCGCGTGCGAGTACGCGCACACTGGCACGCAGGTCCCGCAGCAAGGCTGCGATCTCGCGTCTCTCGATGCGGGTGAGCGCCTTCTCGCGTCGCCCCTGTTCCAGAAGCTCTGCCTGGTGCTGCCGCTCCTGGTGAAGTCGAGCGCGCGTTTGAGACACACGGAGCTGTAGACGCTCAGCCGCATACGCCTTCATGGCATTGGCGTCCTGACGCCGGTGCAGTAGCGTGCGCAACGCTTCGACGCCCGTGATGAGACCGAGGAACGCGGCAAGTCCGGACGGGCGGCTTTCGCGCCGCGCAACGGCGAGCCGTTCGCGTTTGCGCAGATAGTCGCGCCTGAGAGCATCCCGAACCCCGCGCTGACCTATGGCGAGCGCGGCGCGGTTTGTCTGCTGGCGCGCTTCGAGCGCTGTACGTTCCTGCATCAGCGCAGCACGCCGCGCATGCTGCGCCTGGCGCAGGCCCGCGACGGCGGTTGCTTTCTGATCCTGTCCGGCCTCGCGTTCGATGGAGGCACGGTGTCCCTCGACGAGCGCGATGGCTTCATCAACACTTGGCAGGCTTTCCGGCGGAAAGTCCTTGCCGAGGAACTTGCGCAGGTCGGCGGTCTTGACCGCCTTGTCGTCGATCAGGCGCGCAAGCGCATGGGTGCCGCCATAAAGATCGACAAGGACATAGGGGCGGCTTCCCGTTGCGAGGAGGTAGCCCTGCTCGCTCAGCGCACGCACAAAGGCCGTGGCGGTATCGCTTTGCTGCCACGCACGCGTCACCGCGCGCATGTGGTCTTCTTTCGTAAAACCGGTCTGGCGCTGCTTCTCGCGGTCGTAGAGGCTCTCCTGCCCCTTCTCGGGTGACTTCTCGTAGCCCGGTGGCAGGCGCAGGCCACCCGCTGTCACGGCCTGTCTCGCCATGACAGCACTTGACCATGCCCGGAAGCGATCCTTCCTCGCGCAAACCACGTAAAGGGTCAGCCCATGTCGCGGCTTGACCCCGCCTGTCTCAGAGGCCGAGGTGGGGGTGGGTGATGATGGCAAAGGTGCGGCGGCGGCGCACTTCATGCGCAAGCTGCGCGACGGAGTCGTTCATCGAGGTTCCTGGGTGGCGCCCGCAAGCGCGGCACGCAGCGGCGCGTCGCGCGTTGCAAAGCCCCGCATTATCCGGCGAGCGCCGGCTACGTCTCCAGCAGCGAGCGCAGCATCCAGGCGGTCTGTTCGTGCACCGTCAGCCGCTGCGTCAGCAGGTCGGCGGTGGGTTCGTCGCCGGCCTTGTCGGCCAGCGGGAACACCGCACGCGCGGTGCGGGCCACGGCCTCGTGGCCCTCGACCAGGATGCGCACCATCTCCAGCGCCTTGGGCGGCTCGGCGGGGGCGTCCTTCAGCGAGCTGAGCTTGCCGAACTGCCCATAGGAACCCGGGGCCGGATGGCCCAGCGAGCGGATGCGCTCGGCGACCGGGTCCACCGCGTTCCACAGCTCGGTGTACTGGGTCATGAACATCGCGTGCAGCGTGTTGAACATCGGCCCGGTGACGTTCCAGTGGAAGTTGTGCGTGGTCAGGTACAGCGTGTAGGTGTCGGCCAGCAGCTTGGACAGCCCGGCGGCGATGGCCGCGCGGTCCTTCTCGCTGATGCCGATGTTGATGGCCGGTGCGCCGGCCGACTTGTTCTTTGCCATGGTGGGGGTTTCCTTCAGTTCAGGTCGAAACGGTCCAGGTTCATCACCTTGGTCCAGGCGGCGACGAAATCGTCGACGAACTTCTGCTGCCCATCCGCACAGCCATAGACCTCGGCCAGCGCGCGCAACTGCGAGTTGGAGCCGAAGACCAGGTCGACGCGGGTGGCGCTCCACTTCGGCTTGCCGCTGGCGCGGTCGCTGCCTTCGAACAGCTCGGCGGCGTCCGAGGTCGCCTTCCAGACCGTGCCCATGTCGAGCAGGTTGACGAAGAAGTCGTTGCTCAGCACCTGCGGGCGCTGCGTGAACACGCCGTGCGCACTGTGGCCGGCATGGGCGCCGAGCACGCGCAGCCCGCCGACCAGCACGGTCATCTCCGGCGCCGTCAGCGTCAGCAGCTGCGCACGGTCGACCAGCAGTTCCTCGGCCGAGACGCTGAGCTTGCTCTTCAGATAGTTGCGAAAGCCGTCGGCCACCGGCTCCAGCACGGCGAAGGATTCGACGTCGGTCTGCTCCTGCGTCGCGTCCGTGCGCCCCGGCGTGAACGGCACCGTCACCGTGTGGCCGGCGTTCTTCGCCGCCTGCTCGACGCCGACGCCGCCGGCCAGCACGACCAGGTCGGCCAGCGACACCTTCTTCGCACCGGCGTTGAAACCGGCGTGGATGCCTTCCAGCACCTTCAGCACCTTGGCCAGCTGCTCGGGCTGGTTGACGGCCCAGTCCTTCTGCGGCGCCAGGCGGATGCGCGCGCCGTTGGCACCGCCACGCTTGTCACTGCCGCGAAAAGTGGAGGCCGAGGCCCAGGCCGTGGAGACCAGCTCGGCCACCGTCAGACCCGACGCCAGCACCTGCGCCTTCAGCGCCGTGATGTCCTGCTCGTTCACCAGGGGATGCGCCACCGCGGGCAGCGGGTCCTGCCAGATCAGCGCCTCGGCCGGCACCTCCGGGCCCAGATAACGGGCGCGCGGGCCCATGTCGCGGTGCGTCAGCTTGAACCAGGCGCGCGCGAAGGCGTCTGCGAACTGGTCCGGGTTCTCCATGAAGCGCCGCGAGATCTTCTCGTAGGCCGGGTCGAAACGCAGCGAAAGGTCGGTGGTCAGCATCGTCGGCACCAGCTTGGTCGCCGGGTCGAAGGCATGCGGAATGGTCGCGCCGGCGCCCTTGGCCACCCACTGGTGCGCGCCGGCCGGGCTCTTGCTCAGCTCCCATTCATAGCCGAAAAGGTTCCAGAAGAAGTTGGTGCTCCACTTCGTTGGCGTGGTGGTCCAGGTGACTTCCAGGCCGCTGGTGATGGCATCCGCGCCCTTGCCGCTGCCGAAGCGGCTGGTCCAGCCCAGGCCCTGCTGCTCCAGTCCAGCAGCTTCGGGCTCGGGGCCGACATTCGTCGCCGGGCCGGCGCCGTGCGTCTTGCCGAAGGTGTGGCCGCCGGCGATCAGCGCGACGGTCTCCTCATCGTCCATCGCCATGCGCGCGAAGGTCTCGCGGATGTCCTTGGCCGCAGCCACCGGGTCGGGGTGCCCGTTCGGCCCCTCGGGGTTCACATAAATGAGGCCCATCTGCACGGCGGCCAGCGGGTTCTCAAGTTGGCGCTCGCCGCTGTAGCGCTGGTCGGCGAGCCAGGTTTTCTCTGCGCCCCAGTAGACGTCGTGGTCCGGTTCCCACACATCCGGCCGGCCACCACCGAAGCCGAAAGTCTTGAAGCTCATGGTCTCCAGCGCGACGTTGCCGGCCAGGATCATCAGGTCGGCCCAGGAGATCTTGCGGCCGTACTTCTGCTTGATCGGCCAAAGCAGCCGCCTCGCCTTGTCCAGGCTGACGTTGTCTGGCCAGCTGTTCAGCGGCGCAAAGCGCTGCTGCCCGCGCCCGCCGCCACCGCGGCCGTCGGCGATGCGGTAGGTGCCGGCGCTGTGCCAGGCCATGCGCACGAACAGCGGCCCGTAGTGGCCGAAGTCGGCCGGCCACCAGGGTTGCGAGTCGGTCATCAGCGTGGCCAGGTCCTGCTTCAACGCGGCGAAGTCCAGGCTCTGGAACTCCTTGGCATAGTCGAAGCCCTCGCCCATCGGGTCGGATTTGGTGGAGTGTTGGTGCAGCAGGTCGACGCGCAACTGCTTGGGCCACCAGTCATGGTTACCGGTGCCGCCGCCAGCGGTTTGGTGGAACGGGCATTGGGCTGCGCTCATGGAAGGTCTCCCTGGGATTTGAAGTGAGACCAGAGCATAGTCAGCGCGGCCCCTTGAGGCCAATTGAATGCGCGCATGACGGGCATAGCCCGCGGCCGGCCTCGCCCCTTCAGGACAGGCGTGTCACGCCGTCGAGCTTGCAGGCATAGACGGCGTTGCGCAGCGCGGCGATGGCCTCGTAGCGCGTGAAACTGCGGCGCCAGGCCAGCACCACGCGGCGCGTGGGCACCGGTGCCGCGAAGGGGATGTAGCGCACATGCGGCTGAGCTGCGGCATCCACGCTGAGGCGCGGCACCACGGTGACGCCCATGCCCGAGGCCACCATGTGCTTGATGGTCTCCAGCGAGCTGCCCTCGAAGCTCTTGCGGATGCCCTCGGCATCGCTGGAAAAGCGAGCGAACTCCGGGCAGACCTCGAGCACATGGTCGCGGAAGCAGTGTCCGGTGCCCAGCAGCAGCATGGTCTGCTGCTTCAGTTCCTCGGCCGTGATCGACTTGCGCTTGGCCAGCGGGTGCGACATCGGTACCGCGGCCATGAAGGGCTCGTCATACAGCGGGGCGATCGCCAGGCCGGTGTCGGGGAAGGGCTCGGCCAGGATCGCGCAATCGAGCTCGCCGGTGCGCAGCATCTCCAGCAGCTTGACGGTGAAGTTTTCCTGCAGCATCAGCGGCATCTGCGGGCTGCGCTCGATGACCTGGCGCACCAGCTCGGGCAGCAGGTAGGGGCCGATGGTGTAGATGATGCCCAGGCGCAGCGGGCCGGCCAGCGGGTCCTTGCCGCGTTTGGCAATCTCCTTGATGGCCGCGGCCTGCTCGATCACCGCCTGGGCCTGGCGCACGATGTCCTCGCCCAGCGGCGTCACGCTGACCTCGTTGCCGCCGCGCTCGAAGAGCTTGACTTCCAGCTCCTCCTCCAGCTTCTTGATGGCCACGCTGAGCGTGGGCTGCGACACGAAACACGCCTCGGCGGCGCGGCCGAAATGGCGCTCGCGGGCCACGGCGACGATATAGCGCAATTCGGTCAGCGTCATGGGCCGATTGTGCTGAAGTTCAGGCCTTCAGAAACTCGGTGCCAGCCCCCAGCCAGCGCTGCACATGCAGCCATGCCGCCTCGGGGTGCTGGTTCAGCAGCAGCGGGGCGATGTGCCGCGCATGCTGCAGCAGCGCGCTGTCCTCGGCCAGATCGGCAAAGCGCAGCAGCGCGTCGCCCGACTGGCGCGCGCCCATGAACTCGCCGGGACCGCGGATCTCCAGGTCGCGCCGGGCGATCTCGAAGCCGTCCTGCGTGTCGAGCAGTGCCTTCAGCCGAGCCTTGCCGGTGTCGCCGAGCGGCGCGGTGTAAAGCAGCACGCACACGCTGGCGGCGGCGCCGCGGCCGACGCGGCCGCGCAGCTGGTGCAGCTGGCTCAGACCGAAGCGCTCGGCGTGCTCCACCACCATCAGGCTGGCATTGGGCACGTCGACGCCGACTTCGATGACGGTGGTCGACACCAGTACTTGCAGCGAGCCCGCGCCGAATCGCGCCATCACCTCGGTTTTCTCGGCCGGCTTCATGCGGCCATGCAGCAGGCCCACGCTGCAGCCGGGCAGCGCGGCGATCAGCTCGGCATGGGCCTGCGTGGCGTGGCGCAGGTCCAGTGCCTCGCTCTCCTCGATGAGCGGGCAGACCCAGTACGCCTGCCGACCCTGTGCGAGTTCGTCGCGGATGCGCTCGACCACCTCGCCGCGCCGCGTTTCGGCAAAGACCTTGGTCAGCACCGGCGTTCGACCCGGCGGCAACTCGTCGATGGTGCTGACTTCCAGGTCGGCGAAGTAGGTCATGGCCAGCGTGCGAGGGATCGGCGTGGCCGTCATCATCAGCAGGTGCGGCTCCATGCCGCCCCCTTCGCTCTGGTTCACCAGCTTGCGGCGCAAGGCCAGCCGCTGCTGCACACCGAAGCGGTGCTGCTCATCGATGATCGCCAAGCCGAGCTTCGCGAACTGCACGTCGTCCTGGATGACCGCGTGTGTGCCCACGATCAGCGCAGCCTCGCCGCTGGCCACGCGTGCCACCATCTGCGCGCGTGCCTTGCCTTTGCGGCTGCCGGTGAGCCAGGCCACGCCCACGCCCAGCGGTTCGAGCCAGTGCACCAGCTTGCGGAAGTGCTGCTCGGCCAGGATCTCGGTCGGTGCCATCAGCGCACATTGCCAGCCGGCATCGATGGCCAGCGCCGCGGCCAGCGCCGCGACCACCGTCTTTCCGGACCCGACATCGCCCTGCAGCAGGCGGTGCATGGGCCGCTCGCGGCCCAGGTCGGCCGCGATCTCGGCACCGACATGCTGTTGTGCGGCCGTCAACCGGAACGGCAACGCTGCCAGCAACTGTTGCTGCAGCCCGGCCTGTGGCCGGCCACGCAGCGCGGGTGCGCGAAGGTGCTGGCGCTCACGTCTGGCCTGGGCCTGGGACAGCTGCTGGGCCAGCAGTTCCTCGAACTTCAGGCGCTGCCAGGCCGGGTGGCTGTGGTCGCCCAGCGTGGCCAGTCCGGCATCGGGCGGCGGGTGGTGCAGGAAGTGCAGCGCCTCGCGCAGGCTGGGCAGGCCCTTGGGCAGCAGCGCCGACGGCAACAGTTCCTGCAGTGGCGCGCGCCCCAGCGCCGAGACGATGGCCTTGCGCAGGTAGGCTTGCGGCAGCTGCGCACTGCTCGGGTACACGGGTGTCAGCGACGTCGGCAGCGGGCTGTCGTCGCCGACCAGCCGGAAGGCCGGGTGCACCATCTCGCGGCCGAAGAAGCCGACGCGCACCTCGCCGCGTACACGGACCCGCGCACCGGGCGAGAGGCTCTTCTGCTGCGACGGGTAGAAATGCAGGAAGCGCAGCACCAACTCCTCGCCGCCATCGCGCAAGCGTACGATCAGCTGGCGAAGCGGCCGCGTTTCGACGCGGCAGTCGCTGACCACCGCCTCGATCTGCGCTGTCGCTCCCTCGCGCAGCGCGACCAGCGGGGTGAGCCGGGTTTCGTCCTCGTAGCGCAGCGGCAGGTGCAGCGCCAGGTCGATGTCGCTGCGCAGGCCGAGCTTGTCCATGGCCCGCGCCGGGCCGCTGGCGGGGCGGGTTGCGGGACCGGAAGGTGGCGTGGGCGGAGGAATGGGCCGGTCCTCGTGCGGAAGTTGAAGGCCGGGTTACTCTACAGGGCAGGCGGCGGCGCGACAGCGCAGTACGGAACATTCTGGCCCCGGCGCGGTCTGTCAGGTCGGTCTGCCCCGCGGCCTCCTCCATGCCCCACCGAAACCACACGCTCGCCGATTTCGATTTCGATCTGCCGCCCGAGCTGATCGCCCAGCATCCGACGGCCGAGCGCAGCGCCTCGAGGCTGCTCGACGGCCGCGGCCGCATGCCGGCCGACCGCGTGTTCCGCGATCTGCCCGGCCTGTTGCAGCCCGGCGACCTGCTGGTCTTCAATGACACGCGGGTCATCAAGGCCCGGCTGTTCGGAGAAAAGTCCAGCGGTGGGGCGGTGCAGGCGCTGGTCGAGCGGGTGCTGCCAGGCCACGAGGTGCTGGCCCACCTGCGTGCCAGCAAGTCGCCCAAGGCCGGCAGCATGCTGCGCTTTGCCGACGCCTTCGATGCCGAGGTGATGGGTCGCGCCGGAGCGGACGAGGCGCTGTTCCATCTGCGCTTTCCGGCCGACCCCCTCGCGCTGCTGCAGGCCCACGGCCATGTACCGCTGCCGCCGTACATCACGCATGACGATGCGCCCGAGGATGAGGCGCGCTACCAGACGGTGTTTGCCGCACGCCCGGGAGCGGTGGCCGCGCCGACCGCCTCGCTGCACTTCGATGCGGCGCTGCTGCAGGCCTTGCAGGAGCGCGGGGTGGGCCGCGCGGCGGTGACGCTGCACGTCGGTGCCGGCACCTTCCAGCCGGTGCGCGCCGAGAACCTGGCCGAGCACCGCATGCATGCCGAATGGTTCGAGGTGAGCGAGGCCGCGGTTCAGGCCGTCGCGGCCACGCGCGCGGCTGGCGGGCGCATCGTCGCGGCCGGCACCACCACCTTGCGGGCACTGGAATCGGCCGCAGCCGCCGGCACGCTGCGCGCGGGCGCCGCCGAAACCGACCTCTTCATCACCCCGGGCTACCGGTTCCAGGTGGTGGACCTGCTGGTCACCAACTTCCACCTGCCGAAGAGCACGCTGCTGATGCTGGTCAGCGCCTTTGCCGGGCACGAACAGGTGCGTGCGCTGTACCGGCATGCGATCGAATCGCGCTACCGCTTCTTCAGCTACGGCGACGCGATGCTGCTGGAGCGTTGAGCCGGCCACGGCGGCGACAATGCTGCCATGCTGAAGTTCGAGCTGCTGAACACCGAAGGCGCCGCGCGACGTGGGCGCCTGACGCTCAACCATGGCGTGGTCGACACGCCGGTGTTCATGCCGGTGGGTACCTATGGCACCGTCAAGGGGGTGATGCCGCAGTCGCTGCTCGATATGGGCGCAATGATCATCCTGGGCAATACCTTTCACCTGTGGCTGCGGCCGGGGCTGGAGGTGCTGTGCCAGTTCGGCGGGCTGCATCGCTTCGAGGGTTGGGCCAGGCCGATGCTCACCGACAGCGGCGGCTTCCAGGTGTGGAGCCTGGGCGAGATGCGCAAGATCAGCGAGGAAGGCGTGCGCTTCGCCTCGCCGGTCAACGGCGACAAGCTGTTCCTGACGCCCGAGGTCAGCATGCAGATCCAGAGCGTGCTGAACAGCGACATCGTCATGCAGTTCGACGAATGCACGCCCTACCAGACCGCCGGACGACTGACCAGCGAGGACGAGGCCCGCCGCTCGATGCAACTGAGCCTGCGCTGGGCCAGGCGCAGCCACGACGAGTTCCGCCGGCTGGGCAACCCGAATGCGCTGTTCGGCATCGTGCAGGGTGGCATGTTCGACGGCCTGCGCGCCGAGTCGGCCGCTGCGCTGGCCGAGATGAACCTGCCCGGCTATGCCGTCGGCGGCGTCAGCGTCGGCGAGCCCAAGGAGGAGATGCTGCGCATCATGGCGCATACGCCGCGGCTGTTGCCGGCAGACAAGCCGCGCTACCTGATGGGCGTGGGTACGCCGGAGGACCTGGTCGAAGGCGTGGCCTGCGGCATCGACATGTTCGACTGCGTGATGCCCACACGCAACGCACGCAACGGTCACCTGTTCACCCGATTCGGCGACCTGCGCATTCGCAACGCCCGCTACAAGAGCGACGAGCGGCCGATCGACGAAACCTGCGCCTGCACGGCCTGCCGCGGCTTTTCCCGCGCTTACCTGCACCACCTGGACCGCTGCGGCGAGATGCTCGGCCCGATGTTGGCCAGCATCCACAACCTGCACTACTACCTGAACCTGATGCGCGAGGTGCGCGAGGCGCTGGACGGACAGCGCTTCACCGCGTTTGCCGAAAGGTTCAAGGCGGACCGGTCCGCCGGTGTCGGTTGAGCTACCAGAACTGCCATTGCCGCGAATGCACCACCCACAGGCCGAGCGCACCGTTGGTGACGGCATGGGCAATGACGCTGGTCCACAGCTTGCCGGTACGGATGTAGAGCCCGGCGTAGGCCAGTCCCGCCAGGGTCGCCGCCAGCCACAGCGGGTGAACCAGCACGAAAAGGAAGGTCGAGATCACCACCGCCCGCAGGCCGACCTGGGCCGGCTCGACGGCCACGAAGCCAGGACGCTCGATCCAGCGCATCAGGAACGAGCGCCAGAAGAGCTCCTCCATCACGGGCACGATCAGCGTGGCGCCGATTCCACGTACGGCGACCAACGGCCAGTCAATGCCGCCGTCTGCGTGCAGCGGCAGAAAACTCGCTGCGGCCTCGCCCAGCGTCATCCAGGCTGCGTCGAGGTGGATCCACAGTGCGAAGACGGCCAGGCCCACGGTCACCGCCCACAGCAGCTGGGCCGCATTGGGCAGGGTCTGCCGCGCCAGTTCGCCGTATTCCTTGCGCCAGGCCAGCAGCATGCCGCCGACGACGAGCACCGTCAGGCCATAGACCCAGCGCGGGTCGACACCCCAGACGCCTTGGGGTGGCAGCGCGCCGCGCATTGCGAGCAGCAGCATGAAGGCCAGGAACGGCATGGCACGCACGCGGGCTGCACGAGACATGCGAAATTCCATGCGGTTGTTCGGGATTACAACGACGAGATCGGGCCCGCAGTATCCGTGAGCCGCGCTCGGCCTCTCGGTGCCGCGGCCGCCTGTGCAGTCGGCTACGGGCCGCGATGCCTACGCAATCAGACCGCGCGCTGCTCCAGCAGGTGGCTCGCTCCAGGGTACTGCCCGAGTTGCCGTACCAGCCACGGCAACAGGTCCTGCAGCTGGCCATGCAATGTGTGCGGCGGGTTCAGGATGAAGATGCCGCTGCCCGCCAGGCCGAAACCCATCGCATCGGGCTCCTGCACCGTCAGCCGTGCATGCAGCCAGCCGGCCGGCGCCCGCGCCTTCAGGCCCTGCAGCATGGCGGCGGCACCCGGCTTGGTGACGACCGGGTACCAGACCATGTACACCCCTTGCGCAAAGCGGCGCAGACCCTCGCCGGCGGCATCCAGCACGCGGCCGTAGTCGGCATGGCCTTCATAGCTGGGGTCGATGAGCACCAGCGCGCGCCGCGTTGGCGGCGGCAGCTGGCCCTTCAGTGCGGCGAAGCCGTCGGCCATCCGCACGTCGATGCCGGCGGCACCGCTGAACTGCAGCTGCAGCGTCTGGTGGTCGGCCGGGTGCAGCTCGAACAGGCGCAACTGGTCCTGAGGCCGCAGCAGCTGGCGCACCAGCTGTGGCGAGCCGGGATACAGCCTCAGGCTGCCGTCCGGGTTCAGGGCGCGCACCTGCTGCAGGTAGTCGGCCACGGCGGGCGGCGTGTCCTGCAATGGCCACAGTCGGGAGATGCCTTGCAGATACTCCCCCCTCTTCAGTGCCTGCGGCGAGTCCAACGAGTACAGGCCGGCACCGGCATGGGTGTCGACGATGCGCAATCCCTTGTCCTTCAACGCCATGTGGCGCAGCAGCTGCAGCAGCACCACATGCTTGAGCACGTCGGCATGGTTGCCTGCATGGAACGCATGGCGGTAGGCGAGCATCCGGGGTCCGGTCCTCTTCAGCGCCGCTCGCGTCGGGCCTGGAACAACTCGCGCAGATTGACTTCGCGCGGGCCGGGCACCAAAGTGGCCTCATCGCCTGCGGCGACGGTGCCGGTGTCGATCACGCTGAGGTAGGCACCGCAGTAGGCCGACTGCTGCATCAGTTTGGCCGCCTGCTTGAAGCCCATCGCGTCATTGAACTTGAAGCAGGGTTGACGCGGTTCGCTGATGGCCAGCGTGCAATCCGGCAGGCGAAGGTAGTCGCCGATCCACATGTCGCCTTCGAGCAGGCCGCGCAGCGTCAGGTTTTCGCCCATCGCCCCAGGCTCCAGTATCTCGTCCCAGGCGGCCACCCGGGCCTGTGCCCGAACCACCTGCCAGAAGGCATAGTGTTCCTGCGGGTAGGCATACACCGACTTGCTCAGCCCGCCATGCACGCTCAGGTCGGCCTGCTCATCACCTGCCAGGCCCAGCGCACCCACCAACACAGGGCCGTCCTTGGGCTGCTTGCCGATGGCCGTCAATACCTGGCGTCCGTCGATCGTTCGCATGCTGGCGCGGGCCACATTGACACTCACCACTTGAATCATGATTGCCTTTGTCGCATCGTGGAATTCGCTGCGGCGACAGTGATTTTGCTGCGGCGCAGCATAGCGTCGATCCCGCGCTTTAGCTCGTCGTTCGTCAAAACTGCTTTGCGTGCCCTGTCAGGCCTTTTTGCAGTTCCCCTGCGCCTGAGTGGTTTGCGCTGCATGGCATTGTGGCGACAATCGGCTCCCCTCATTTGCGCCAGGCCCTGCCAGGGCGGATGCGGGAGTCCATGGATCGACGATTGGAGTTCAGATGAATCACCCCTCGATGGCTGGCCAGCGGCTGAACGTGCCAGGGCATGTCAAACACGCTCGGCTCATCGCCTGGGTCGCGGAGATCGCGGCGCTGACTGAAGCTGCCGACGTGTACTGGTGCGACGGCTCACAGGAAGAGTACGACCGGCTGTGCGCCGGCCTGGTGGCCAGCGGCGTGTTCAAGAAGCTGAACCCGGCCAAGCGGCCGAACAGCTTCCTCGCCTGCAGCGACCCTGGCGATGTCGCCCGCGTCGAGGACCGCACCTTCATCTGCACGCCTCGTCAGGAAGACGCCGGCCCAACCAACAACTGGGTCGCGCCGCAGGAAATGCGCGCGTTGCTGCAGACCGGCAAGGCCGACGGCACGCCGGGCCTGTTCAAGGGCGCGATGCGCGGCCGCACCCTCTACGTGGTGCCGTTCTCGATGGGGCCGCTGGGCTCGCACATTTCGCACATCGGCGTGGAGCTGTCCGACAGTGCCTACGTGGCGGTGAACATGCGCTTGATGACGCGCATGGGCAAGGCCGTGCTCGACCTGCTGGGCACCGACGGCCACTTCGTGCCCTGCGTGCACAGCGTGGGCGCACCGCTGCAACCGGGCCAGGCCGACGTGCGCTGGCCTTGCAATGCCACCAAGTACATCGTGCACTACCCCGAGACCCAGGAGATCTGGAGCTACGGTTCAGGCTATGGTGGCAACGCGCTGCTGGGCAAGAAATGCTTCGCGCTGCGCATTGCCTCGACGATGGCCCGCAGCCAGGGCTGGCTGGCCGAACACATGCTGATCCTGGGCGTGACTTCGCCCCAGGGCAAGAAGTACCACGTCGCTGCCGCCTTCCCCAGTGCCTGCGGCAAGACCAACTTCTCGATGCTGGTGCCGCCCAAGGGCTACGACGGCTGGAAGGTCACTACCGTGGGCGAGGATATCGCCTGGATCAAGCCGGGCAAGGACGGGCGTCTGTACGCCATCAACCCCGAGGCCGGCTACTTCGGCGTGGCGCCGGGTACCAACGAGGCCACGAACCCCAACTGCCTGAAGATGCTCGACAGCGACGTCATCTTCACCAACGTGGCGCTCACCGACGACGGCGATGTCTGGTGGGAGGGCCTGACGGAAACGCCGCCGGCTCACCTGACCGACTGGCAGGGCAAGGACTGGACGCCGCAGATCGCCAAGGACACCGGCGCCAAGGCGGCGCATCCGAACTCGCGCTTCACCGTCCCATCCACGACCAACCCGGTGCTCGACCCGGAATGGGACAACCCTGACGGTGTGCCGATCGATGCGTTCCTGTTCGGCGGCCGGCGCTCGACCACGGTGCCGCTGGTGACCGAGGCACGCAACTGGAGCGAAGGCGTGTACATGGCCTCGACCATGGGCAGCGAGACGACTGCGGCGATCGCCGGGCAGGTCGGCGTGGTACGGCGCGACCCGTTCGCGATGGTCGCCTTCGCCGGCTACAACATGTCCGACTACTTCCAGCATTGGCTCGATGTCGGCAGCAAGCTGGGCCAGGCCAGCGCCAGGCTGCCGCGCATCTACTGCGTCAACTGGTTCCGCAAGGGGCCGGACGGCAAGTTCATCTGGCCTGGCTACGGCGAGAACATGCGCGTGCTGGAGTGGATCGTCGGACGCATCGAAGGCAAGAGCCAGGGTGCGGAAAATGCCTTCGGCATCAGTCCGCGCTATGAAGACCTCAACTGGAACGGCCTGAATTTCTCGAAGGAACAGTTCGCCCGCATCATCGGCATGGACCATGCCGACTGGCAGCAGGAGCTCAAACTGCACGAAGAGTTGTTCGCCAAGCTCGCCTACCACCTGCCGGCCGAACTCGGCGCCACCAAGCAGCGCATCGCCGAAAAGCTGGCGGCTTGAGCCCGGGGCCAGCGACCACGCAAGGGGTGGCGCCGTCGGCATGAAGATCCAGTTGCTGTCCGACCTGCATCTGGAAACGGAAGTCTTCGACCCGCAGCCGCTGCCGGAGGCGGAACTGCTGGTGCTGGCCGGCGACATCGATGCCGGCTGGCACAGCTTCTCTCGCTTTGCCCACTGGCCGGTGCCGGTTGTCTACATCGCCGGCAACCACGAGTTCGACGGCCGCGAACTGGACGAGGCCTGGCCGGCGTTGCGCGAGCGGACCGCGCAGGCTGGGCTGGAACCTGCTGGAGCGGCAAAGCACGGTGCTGACTGACCGCCAGGGGCAGCGCGTGCGCTTTGTCGGCACCATACGGTGGAGCGACTTCAACCTGTTTGGCCCTCAGCGGCGGGAATCCTCCATGCGAGCGGCCGCTTACTTCATGCGGCTGATGCGCTCCACCCGCCAGGGCCAGGCCTTCGACGCGGCCGGTGTGCGCGAGGAAGCCCTGGCCTGCCGCGCCTGGCTGGCGAGCGAACTGCGTCAGCCTGCCAACGGGCGATGGGACAAGACAGTAGTCGTCACCCACTTTGCTCCCAGCCTGCGCAGTGCCGACATGCGCTTCGGTGCGCAGCCGGGCACGGCCAGCTTCTGCAATGCCGATGACGACCTGTTGGCCCATGCCGACCTGTGGCTGCATGGCCACTTGCATTGCCGGCACGACTACCTCGTCGGGCGAACCCACGGCGCGTCTACCCGCGTGGTGTGCCAGGCGCGCGGCCTGCTGGGCAAGGGCGAAGCCCAGGGCTACGACGCCGACAAGCTGATCGAAATCTGAAACTTGGGCGGCGGGTCAGGCGCGGGCCATCAGACCGTCCATGCAGGTGGACAGCACCCAGTCGACGATCTGCTCGTCGCTGTGCTGCCCGCCGGCTTTGAGGAAACCAAGGACCGGGTCACAGGCCCGGGCGAACAGTGTGTACAGGATCACCTCGGGCGGCAGCTTCGGCGTGATCGCGCCATCCTGCTGGGCCCGAACGATCCACTCGCCCAGGCGCTCGCTGACCTCCATCACCAGGTCGACATAGGCCTTGTCGGCAATCAATGTGGCGCGCAGGCTCGAGTTCTGCGACGGCAACGACGGCATCTCTCCGGCCAGTTGCACCTGCAGCGTCCAGCGCGTCACCGCGCGCAGGCGCTCGAAGGCGCTGGCTTCAGTCTGGGTCGCCTGGTCCTCGATGACCTGCAGCGCGCGCTGCAGCACCCGCACCATGGCCGCGGCTGCAAGGGCTTCCTTCGACGCGAAGTGCTTGTAGAGGCTGGCCTTGGCGATGCCTACGTCGGCCGCGACTTCGTCGACCGTCATCGCGTCGAAGCCCTTCTCGGCCAGCAACCGGTTCACCGAACTGACGATCGCATCCTCGCGGACACGCAGCACTTGCTCACGGAAGGACAGTCGAGCCATGCACAATTCTATACGGCGCATCAGTCAAATGAACTATGCGGTCACATTTCGACGTTCGCGTGCATCACACGCACCGTACGGTGGCGTAGCGGGGCTCAGCGGCGCACGGGTGGGGGGTCCGTCCGGATCCGCATCGCCTCGTCTCTTGCCTTGGCCTGATCTTCGGCCTGCTGGCTGGCGTCGATGGTCAGTTCCATGCCGTAGGCGGTGCCAACGTCTGCTGCGTCGACGAGGTGCGGGTGGCTGTGCGGGCGTGCCCAGCGGAACAGACGCTCCCATCCGGACTTGCCGTCCATGCCTATTCCCTTGATACGCTTCATCGGCCCAGTGTGCGCGTAGGGCTGCCGGTGTGAGCGACGGATCAGCCCGCACGCGGCCCCCCCCCAGTTCGACATCAATTGCGCAAAGGCAACGCAGTCCCATCGCCAGAGGATGGCTTTGCGACGCTGCAGGGCTACGATGTCCAACTCGGACGCGCCAGCCAGGCCAAAGGGGAGCAGGACAACAGCCATGCGCTACGTCGCAATGCAGGTGCTGACCTGGGGCACGATCGCAGGCGCCATTGGCAGCGCCCTGCTGCTTGCTGCGCTGGAGAACCCGGCTACACATTTACCTGTCGGGTTGCCGCTTGCCTCGCCGCTACCCACCGAGCCCACCCAGGCCGGCCGTCCCCGTCCCGCACCGACGACGGCCGCGCCTGTCGCGGCCGCCAGTGCGGCGCGCCGAGTGGAGCGCTGAGCGGCTCAGCGGCGTCGCGGGGCGCGCGCCGCAGTCCTTGGCCACGTTACGTCGGCCAGCGACATGACACTGCGCACCAGGTCCTGCACTGCCTCGGCCAGGTCATCCGGCGGCTCCAGGGTGTCGATCATCTGCTGCAGCGCGTCGGCGTCTTCCAGGTCCTGGGGGTCGAAGTGCATGTAGATCAGCGCCAGCGGCTCCATCA
This sequence comes from uncultured Pseudomonadota bacterium, assembly GCA_963758955.1. Taxonomy (GTDB): domain Bacteria; phylum Pseudomonadota; class Gammaproteobacteria; order Burkholderiales; family Burkholderiaceae_C; genus Rubrivivax. The sequence continues at coordinate 153,701 of CAVWXO010000019.1, read as the reverse complement.
CCTGCGCGGCGTCGGCATGCATCAGGCCCGGGAAGCGGTCCATCGCCGCTGCGAAGCCCGCCACCCAGGGCAGCACGCATTCGGACACTGCCGCCTGCGCATCCAACTCGAACACCCAGGGGTCGAACCACTCGCGTGCAGCGATCGCGTGCTGCAATTCGCCATGCCGGCGCTGCACCAGCGAATGCAGGACGCGGGCATCGAAGTCGCTGGGCAGCGGCCGCGCATCGATGTCGGTGATGCACGGCAGCCAGGTTCTTGCCTCGATCTTGTCGGGCTGCAACAACAACCCGCACAGGAAGCCGTCCACCGCACTGACATCCAATGGCTGCAGCGGCTCGGGCACCCGATCGAGCAGGTTTTGCAGTTGTTCGATCTCAGCCTCGTGCAGTGCGGCTTCGGTTTCGGGCGGCCGACGGGTCATGGCGCATTGTGGCCCGCGTTGCCCAGGCCGAAGGATGGCGCAGTCTTCGCCTTGAGTTAGGGATGGTTCGGCAGTGCTTCGAAGCCTACAGTCCTCTCCCACTAGCTGTCACACGAGTCTTGGCTTGCGCATCAGGCGCACCAGGTACTGCCCAGGGAATAGAGGCGGACCTGCAACGATCCCAACGACGTCCTTTCATTAGGACTTCCACAAGCCCGCCGGTCTCCGGCGGGCTTTTTTTTTGCCCCAGGACCGGCGGCTAAACTGAGTCGATGAAAGAAGCGCCCTATGCCTGGGTGGTCGTGTGGGCCACGTTCTTCGCCCTGGCCATCATCTTCGGCGTTTCGTATTCCTTCGCGGCCTTCTTCGCTTCCTTTGCTGGCGAGTTCGACGCACAGCGCGCCGACGTGTCGCTGGTGTTCGGCCTGTCCGGCGGTGTGTACTTCGTCTTCGGCGCCGGCGCCGGCATGCTGGCCGACCGCTTCGGGCCGCGCGCGGTCACCTGCTCAGGCATGTTGCTGATCGCCGCCGGACTGTTGCTGTGCAGCCTCGCCGGCTCGATGCTGATGGTCTATGCCGCCTATGGTGTCGGCGTGGGCCTGGGCATTGCACTGGTCTACACACCATCGATTGCATGCGTGCAGCCCTGGTTCACGCAGCGGCGCGGGCTGGCTGCTGGTTTGGCCAGCGCCGGAATCGGAGCCGGCACGGTGGTGGTGCCACTGGTCGCGACGGCGGCCATCGCCGCGCTTCAGTGGCGCGACGCCATGCGCGCACTGGCTTTGGGCGTGCTGGTGTTCGGCTTGTGCGCGGCGTGGCTGTTGCGCCGCGCGCCGGTCGCCAGCGCCGCCCGCAGCGGGCAAATTCCCGGGCTGAGCCTGCGCGAAGCATTGCGCGACAGGCGCTTCTGGTGGCTCTACCTCAGCGTCGTGCTGGCCGCGCCGAGCATGTTCATCCCCTTTGCCCACGTCTCGGCCGCAGCGCGTGACATGGGTATTGACGCGCCCAGCGCCGTCGGTCTGGTCGGTCTGATCGGCATCGGCAGTCTGGTCGGCCGCTTTGTCATCGGCGCGCTGGCCGACCGGTTGGGACGCACGCTGACGCTGCTGCTGATGCAAGTGTCCGCTGGCCTGTCCTTTCTGGCTTGGTTCGGCGCGGCAGGCTACCCGACCCTGGTGTTCTTTGCGCTGTGGTTTGGCCTGAGCTATGGCGGCATCGTGTCACTGCTGCCGGCCATCTGCATGGACCTGTTCGGCGCGCGCGCGGTGGCCGGCATCATCGGCACGCTGTACAGCGGCGCTGCGCTGGGCAACCTGCTCGGCCCGGTGCTGGCCGGATCGGTGTTCGACCATGCCGGCAGCTATGTGCCTGTACTGTGGGCCTGCATGGGGCTGTCGGCGCTGGCCGCGCTGGCCTCCGCGCGTTTGCTGGCCTGGCGCGGCCCGGCCTATTGAGGGCGAGGTCAGAAGCTGTAGTTCAGCGCCAGCACCGCGTCCACTGGCGTGTCGTTGTCGACGATCGGGCTGCGCTTGACATCGCCCTGCAGCGAGCGCACCGTGGCCGCGGCAGTCAGACTCCAGTGGGCATCGAAGAAGTAGGTCAGCGAGGCATTGCCACGAATGTCGCGCCAGCCCGCGCCCGGCGAATACGGCGCGTAGCCGCTGTTCGCCGACTGTTGCGCGGTCACGCCGTAGAAGGCTTGCATGTACTTGCTGTTCACGTAGGTGGCCGCCACGCCCAGACCGAGCCGCCATTGCGCTGCGACCTGCGATGACCAGCCAATGCCGATGTCGGTCTGCGCGCCATCGCGGTCGTTGCCCGCGCCGTAGCGGAACGAGGTGGTCAGAAACCACTCCTGGTCGATGAAGTAATTGAAGAAGCCCCCGAACTCCGGCCGCATGTCGATGTCGCCCATGCCGGCCAACGCCTTGGCATCGTCCTGGTCGCGGCCCAGGTCGAGCGTGACGCGCAGACCGTACTGCATGTCCGGCCGCGACGGGAACTTGTAGCCGACGCCGTTGCCGGTGCCGGCAAACCAACCGTTGGCCCACTGATAGCTCAGCACCGGCAGCACCAGCGTCTTGCGCTCGTCCGAACCCAAATACTCATGGCCGGCCACCACCGCCAAACCGGCCAGGCCTTGGCCGTCTTCCAGCGGAATGGCGTACAGCCGCACTGCGTCGAAGGCCTGGGCCTGCGCGCCCAGGCTGGCGCAGGCCATCGACATCGCCAGCGTTGCGTAGCGCAGCATCCGAATGTTCATGCTATTTGGCGAAAAGTCGCGACGGGTCGGCAAAGGCCTTGAATTCCAGCGCATTGCCGCACGGGTCCAGGAAGAACATCGTGGCCTGCTCGCCCACTTGGCCCTTGAAGCGCACGTGCGGCTCGATGACGAAGCTCGTCTTCGCGGCGCGCAGCCGCTCGGCCAGCGATTCCCACTCGTCCATCGACAGCACCACGCCGAAGTGCCGCACCGGCACGTCGTCGCCATCGACCTCGCCAGTGTGGCGGTGACCCGCTTCGCCCGGGGCCAGGTGGGCGACGATCTGGTGGCCGTAGAAATCGAAGTCCACCCAGGCGTCCGACGAACGACCCTCGGGGCAGCCGAGCAGGCCGCCGTAGAACTTGCGCGCCTGGGCCAGCGAATCGACCGGAAAGGCCAGGTGAAAAGGGTGCTTGACGCTCATGAAGTTGGTGCGGCAGTGGGCGGCAGGTGGAAGGAAACTAGATTGTCGCCGTTGCCTCAGTGGGCTGCTTCCTTGCGCGTGGCGAGGTAGATCGCGGGCAGGATCAGCGCCGCACCGACCGCGTGGTACCAGCGCGGCGCCTCGCCCAGCAAGGCCCAGGCGGTGAAGGCGGCATACACCGGGGCCAGGTACATCACCAGCGAGGAGCGCGCCGCGCCCAGCTCGCGCAGCATGTAGCCATAGGCCTGGTAGGAGAAGAAGCCTGGCAGCAGCCCCGCCAGAACGATCAGCAGCAGCGCCTTGCCGCTGAAGGCCGGGCCCGGTTGGAACAGTGCCTCCAGCGCGGTGAAAGGCAGCAGTACCAGCACGCCACCGAAGGTGATGGCCGCCAGCCGCGGCGTCGGCCCCAGCTTGGACGGCCAGCGCTGCAGCAGCACGGTGTAGGCCACCCAGGCAATGGCGGCGGCCAGGATCCACAGGTCGCCGATGGTGAAGCGCACCGAAAGCAGATTGCCCAGGTCGCCCTTGGCGATGACGAAGAGCACGCCGCACAGCGCCAGCGCCATGCCGGCGCGCTGCCAGGTGCTGACGCGCTCGTGCAGCAGTTTGGTCGACGCGAAGGCGATGGCCACCGGCGTGGCGGCATAGATCAGCCCGATGTTGACGGCGCTGGTGGTGTGCGCGCCGATGTAGACGAAGGCGCCGCAGATCCACATACCCAGGCCGCCCAGCAGCAGCAACTGCTTCCATTCGCGCTTCCACTGCGCGAAGCCGGCGAGCAGCGCGCCGGCGGACAGCGGCAGCAGCAAGGCCAAAGCCAGCGTCCAGCGGCCCAGCGCCAGGGCATGTGGCGCGATCACGCCGTCCGAGGCGCGCGCAATGATGTAGTTGGAAGACCAAAGTGCCGGCGTGATCCACAGCAGCAGTTGGGCAATGCGCTGGCGTCGGCTGGGCTTCAATGGGCGCGGGCTTCAGGGGGCATGGCGCAAGGCGCGCCGCCGCGCATGGTAGAAGCATTTCCCGCCGCACGCGGCGGTCCGCTTGGTCCTGCACGAGAGGTGACGCTTGAAACTGAAGATGGCCGAGAACTCGTTGTTCGCGATCCTGTTGCGCTCGCCGTGGTGGGCCAGCCTGGCGCTGGCCCTGGGCTTGGCGCTGCTGATCCGGCTGCTGCTGCCTGAGCAGTACGCGGTGGCCGGCATGCTGGGCAGTTTTCCGTTCCTGGTCATCGCCGCGATGGCGGCGTGGAAGCAGCTTCGGGCGCCTAGTGCCGCGCAGGTTTCGCAGACGCTGGAGCGGCTGCAGGCCATGAGCTCGCGGGAGTTTGCCGAGGCGCTGGAAGGCTGCTTCCGCGCTCAGGGCCACGAGGTGCGACGCCTCAACGCCCCCGGTGCCGACCTGGAGCTGACGCTGGGCCACAAGCGCACCGTCGTCGGCTTCAAGCGCTGGAAGGCCGCCACGGTGGGCATCGAGGCGCTGCGCGAGCTGCATGCCGCGCAGCGGCGCCTGGAGGCCGATGCCAGCCTGTACGTGGCGGCCGGTGCCGTCAGCGAGAAGGCGAATGACTTCGCGCGCGAGTCGCGTGTGCAGCTGATGGGCCTGCCCGAGCTGGCGCAGCTGCTTCGCGGCGTGGCCGCACCGAAAAAGGCCTGAGCCGTCTATACCATCGCGCTCCATGCACACCAACCCGAGAGTTGCCCTGGTCACCGGCGCCGCGCGCGGCATCGGTCTGGCCACGGCGCATTGGTTCCTCGCCCACGGCCACGTGGTGGCTCTGCTCGACATCGATGGCCCGGTGCTGGATGCCGCGGCGGCCACCCTGGCGCAGCCGGAACGCGTGCTGGTGCTGCACGCCGACGTGCGCGACCCGGTGCAGGTGGCGCGGGCGGTGGCGGACGTCGAAGCCCGCTTCGGTCGGCTGGATGCACTGGTCAACAACGCCGGCATCGCGGTCTTCAAGCCGCTGCTCGACACGGCCTTCGACGAGTGGCGCGACGTCATGGCCACCAATCTGGACGGCCCCTTCCTGTGCACCCAGGCCGCCGCGCCGCTGATGCTCAAACACGGCGGCGGCGCGGTGGTCAACATCGCCTCCATCTCGGGCCTGCGCGCCAGCACGCTGCGCGTGGCTTACGGCACCAGCAAGGCCGCGCTGATCCACCTGACCAAACAACAGGCCGCCGAGCTGGGCGATCTGGGCATCCGCGTCAATGCCATCGCGCCGGGTCCGGTGGACACCGCCATGGCCAAGCTGGTGCACAGTGCCGCCATCCGGCGCGACTATCACGACAGCATCCCGCTCGGCCGCTATGGCACGCCAGAGGAGATCGCCGCCGGCATCGGTTTCCTGTGCAGCGACGCGGCCAGCTACATCAACGGCCAGTGCCTGGCCGTGGACGGCGGTTTCGACGCCGTGGGCATCGGCCTGCCCAGCTTGCGTGCCGAACACGCCAAGACCTAAGGCAACGCTGAACAAGTACACCGATCGCCGCGTCGATGCGTTGTAGCCCGATGAAGCAACAGACCCTGGCCATGGCGGCCGACCAAGGCGGCGGATTCGAGCGCTACCGCCGAACCACCAAGCGCGATGTGTTCCTGGCCACGATGGACGAGATCGTGCCGTGGAGCGAGCTGTGCGAGCTGATCGAGCCGCACTACCCCAAGCCGGGCAACGGGCGCCCGCCCGTGGGACTGCAGCGCATGCTGCGCATGTACTTCGTGCAGCACTGGTTCAACCTGGCCGACGAGGCCTGCGAAGAAGCGCTGCTGGACAGCACCGCGCTGCGCCGCTTCGTGGGCATCGACCTGGGACGCGAGCGCGTGCCCGACGGCACCACGCTGCTGAAGTTTCGCCGCTTGTTGGAGGACAACGACCTGGGCGAGCAACTGTTCGCCACCGTCGGCCAGGTGCTGCAGGCCCGGGGCCTGAAGGTGGGCACCGGCACCATCGTGGACGCCACCATCATCGGCGCGCCCAGCTCGACGAAGAACGCGGACAAGCAGCGCGACCCCGAGATGCATCAGACTCGCAAGGGCCAGCAGTGGTACTTCGGCATGAAGCTGCACATCGGCGTGGACAGCCGCAGCGGGCTGGCGCACAGCGCGGTGATCACTGCAGCCAACGTGCACGACAAGCACCCCATCCCGCAGTTGCTGCACGGTGCCGAGCAGCGCGTCTATGGCGACAGCGCCTATGCCAGCCAAAAGGCGCTGATCCAAACCAAGTCGCCCTGCGCCAAGGACTTCACCAACCAGCGATCACGCAAGGGCGGCCACATCGACGAGGCCGTGCGCGCGAAGAACCGCTACAAGTCCCAGGTGCGTGCCCGCGTGGAGCATGTCTTCGGTGTGGTCAAGCGGCTGTGGGGATTCAACAAGGTGCGCTATCGCGGTCTGGCCAAGAACGCTACGCGCTCGTTCGTTGCGCTGGCCCTGGCCAACATCTTCCTCGCGCGAAGAACACTGTATGGACAAGTGCGCCCATAGCGCACACGCCGCGGGCCAATGGCTCGCGACGCGGCCGAAAGGGCCTCGGACAGCAGCGCAATGCGCCCCGCATCAGCGCTGCAACACTCAAAATGCCCCGAATTCGAGACATCCGCGCAAGGTCGCTACTGGATGGCGCGCCGCGGCCACTTGTTCAGCGTTGCCCTAGACTGAAACTTCCCACCTTACGGAGAACACCATGGGCGCACCCGAAGCCTTCACCGCCACCGCCGACATCGGCCATTACATCGGCGGACGCGCTGTGCCCGGCGCCAGCGGCCGGCAACAGGCGGTCTACAACCCCAGCACCGGCAAGGTCGCGCGCCAGGTGGCGCTGGCCTCGACCGATGAGGTCAATGCCGCGGTGGCCAGCGCCAAGGCGGCGTTCCAGGGCTGGGCCGACACGCCGCCGATCCGCCGGGCCCGCGTCATGAACGCCTTCCTGCAGCTGCTGATGCAGCACCGCGACACGCTGGCGGCGATGATCACCGCCGAACACGGCAAGGTCTTCACCGACGCGCAGGGCGAAGTCACGCGCGGCATCGACATCGTCGAATTCGCCTGCGGCATCCCGCAGCTGCTGAAGGGCGACTACACCGACCAGGTGAGCACCGGCATCGACAACTGGACGCTGCGCCAGCCGCTGGGCGTGGTGGCGGGCATCACGCCCTTCAACTTCCCGTGCATGGTGCCGATGTGGATGTACCCGGTGGCGCTGGCCTGCGGCAACGCCTTCATCCTGAAGCCCAGCGAGCGCGACCCCAGCCCCAGCCTGTTCATGGCCGAGCTGCTGAAGCAGGCCGGGTTGCCCGACGGCGTGTTCAACGTCGTGCAGGGCGACAAGGTGGCGGTGGACGCGCTGCTGACGCACCCCGACGTCAAGGCCTTGAGCTTCGTCGGCAGCACGCCGATCGCGCAATACATCTACGAGACCGGCGCGAAGCACGGCAAGCGCGTGCAGGCGCTGGGCGGCGCCAAGAACCACATGGTGGTGATGCCCGATGCCGACATCGACCAGGCGGTGGACGGCCTGATCGGCGCCGGCTACGGCAGCGCCGGCGAGCGCTGCATGGCGATCTCGGTGGCCGTGCTGGTGGGCGACATCGGCGACAAGATCGTGCCAAAGCTGGCCGAGCGCGCCAAGGCGTTGAAGATCCGCAACCCGATGGATCTGGAAGCCGAGATGGGGCCGATCGTGACCCAGCAGGCCAAGGAGCGCATCGAGGGCTACATCGGCATCGGCGTCCAGGAAGGTGCGAAGCTGGTCGTCGACGGCCGTGGCCACAAGGTGGCGGGCCTGGAAGGCGGCTTCTTCACCGGCGGCACGCTGTTCGACCATGTGGCACCTTCGATGCGCATCTACAAGGAAGAGATCTTCGGCCCGGTGCTGGCCTGCGTGCGCGTGAAGGACCTGGCCGAGGCCGTTCAGCTGGTCAACGACCACGAGTTCGGCAACGGCGTGGCCTGCTACACCAGCGACGGCAATGTGGCGCGCGAGTTCGCAAGGCGCGTGCAGATCGGCATGGTCGGCATCAACGTGCCGATCCCCGTGCCCATGGCCTGGCACGGCTTCGGCGGCTGGAAGCGCAGCCTGTTCGGCGACATGCATGCCTACGGCGAAGAAGGCGTGCGCTTCTACACCAAGCAGAAGAGTGTGATGCAGCGGTGGCCGGAGACGATTGCCAAGGGTGCCGAATTTGTCATGCCCACCGCGAAGTGATGTCGATGAGCACGCTGCCGCCCCCGCCCGCGCTGCTGCCGATGACGCACATCGACTGCGAGGTCAAGGCCCTGGTCACGCTTGGCCCCGGCCCATACGGCGAGCGCCGCTACGTGCCGCTGGGCGGCGGCACGGTGCGCGGGCCGGAGCTCAACGGCACGCTGGTCGAAGGCGGTGTCGACTGGCAGGTCCAACGCGCCGATGGCGTACTCGACATCGCGGCGCACTACGTGATCCGCGCCGACGATGGCGCGCTGATCGAGGTGCAGAGCCACGGCCTGCGCCACGGCCCGGCGGAGGTGATGGCGCGGCTGGCGCGTGGCGAGGCGGTGGCGCGCGACGAATACTTCTTCCGTACGCTCGTGCGGTTCGCCACCGGGGCACCGCAGTGGGCCCATCTGAACAAGGTGATGGCCATCGCCTGCGGCCAGCGCGAGGCCAGCTGGGTGCGGCTGGACCTCTATCGACTCGGCTGATCAGGTCCCGATCAGCCCGCCGTCCTTCCTGCGGATCACCACTGTCGCCGAGCGCGGCCGGCCGCCTTCCCGGTAGTCGGGCCAGTTCGAGTACTTCGTCGGATGGGCCGGGTCGCTGCGGTCGCTGGCGGATTCCCCGGGATGCTGGATGTTGATGAACATCGTGCGGCCGTCCGGGGTCATCGTCGCGCCAGTGACCTCGCAGTTGAACGGGCCAGTGAAGAAGCGGCGCACCTCGCCGGTCGTGCGGTCGCACGCCAGCATCTGGTTATTGCCCATGCCCTTGAGTTCGCCCTTGTACATCTGGGAGGCATGCATGTCGGTCTGCACCCACAGCACGCCGCGCGCATCGAGCACCAGCCCGTCGGGGCAGGCGAAGATGTCGCCTTGGATGTTGCCGCGTGCCTCGGGCCGCTCGTTGGCCGGGTCACCGGCCAGCACCAGGTGCTTCCAGCGCAGCGTGGTGGCGTCGAAGTCGCCGCCCTCTGTCCACTGGATGATCTGGCCCATCACGTTGTTGGCGCGCGGGTTGGCGGCGTCCACGCCGGGCATGTCCTTGGCGCCGCGGCTGCTGTTGTTGGTGAGCGTGCAATAGACGGTCTTCGCGTTCTGGTCGATGGCCAACCATTCGGGCCGATCCATCTTGGTGCCGCCCAGCAAATCGCTGGCCTGGCGGCTGCGCACCACCACCGCCCCCTGGTCTGAAAAGCCGTTGGCCGGGGTCAGCGGCCCCTGCCTCTGCACCAGCGGCAACCAGCGGCCCGTGCCATCGGCGTCGAACCGGGCTACGTAAAGCGTGCCATGGTCCAGCAGCGTCGCATTGGCCTTGGCCCCACCGGGCGCGATGCGGTCACGGCTGACGAACTTGTAGATGTATTCGAAGCGCGCGTCCTCGCCGGAATAGACCACCGCACGCCCGTCCTTCGTGGTTGCGATCCACGCGCCTTCGTGTGCAGCGCGTCCCAGCGCGGTGCGCTTGACCGGCGTGCTGGTCGGGTCGAAGGGGTCGATCTCGACCACCCAGCCGAAGCGGTGGAACTCATTCGGGTGCTGCTTGGCGTCGAATCGCGCATCATGTTCCGGCCAGCGGTAGAAGCCTGTCTTGCGCATGCCCCAGCGCGCCTGATCGGTGTCGGGCTTGTCCGGCCCGTCGAAGTAGAAGGCCCAGTTTTCCTCACCGCTGAGGTAGGTGCCCCAAGGCGTCAGGCCGCTGGCGCAGTTGTTCAGCGTGCCCAGCACGATGCGCCCTTCCGGGTCCGCCGCCGTCTTCATCAGTGCATGGCCGGCGGCCGGACCGCTGAGCGCAAAGGGCGAATAGGCGGTGAAGCGGCGTGCATACCGCGAAGGACGCACGATCTGCCACTGGCCGTCCTTCAGCTGCACTTCGATCACCGATACGCCATGTGCGGCCTGCGCCTTGCGCACCTTCTCGGCACTCCAGGTCTTCATGCCGTCTGGGTGCAGCAGCCCGTCATCGGTGTACTCATGGTTCATGACCAGCAGGCCGTGGGCGCTGCTGCCCTCGATGGGGTAGTAGTGGATGCCGTCGTGGTGCATGCCCATCTGCACCGCCTGGTCGGCCGCGCTGTTGCTCACGTCCCAGCGGAAGGCCGGTATGTTGCCGGGCGTGCCGACCGGCTCGCCCCAGGCGGCGAAGGCCACCGCCACGTAGCCCTCGGGCACGACCATCGTGTCCTTGTCCGTGGTGGGGATGCTCTTGAAGCCCAGCAGCGGCCCGCCACCGCCGACAGTCGTGGCGCAGCCGGCCAGCAGAGGCGACAGCACGCCTGCCGCCAGCGCCCCCAGGCCACCCTGCAACCAAAGCCGCCGCGCCGGGTCGGACACGTGGTGGATGTCCACATTGGCGCTGCGGTTGGAGTCTTCCATCGATTCGAAGTCTTTCGCCATGTGGTCTCAGGGAAACTATTCGGTGTGGAACGCTTTCGATTCTGCCCGCACCTTGTGACAATCCGTGTCGTGAATCGCCCGTTGAGCATTGCGTAACCCATGACATCACCCAAGCTGTGCCTGGTTCCAGCTCGCAGTGATGATCGATGGCCTGCCGGCATCCACCGTCCCGCGCGCAGCCGTTTGCATGCGGCTTCGTCCGCCTTGGTCGTGTGCCGATCTTCCGGTCCAGTTGCTGATCGAACAACGCGCCAGAGCGCTATCGAAATCCTGGATTCGGTGAATCTCACATGCAGGTCCTCTGAAATGGGCGGCTCGATGTGCTGTGGGACGATCGCCACGTGGAGCCATTCGATCCGATGACGCTGCAAGCCACGTTGCCAGCAAACGCCGCGTTGATTCCGGCGGATGCACTTCGCGCCGGAACGCGGCTGCAGGGCTACGAGATTGGCGGTGTCATTGCCCGAAGCGCCATTGCCATGGTGTACCGCGCACAGGACCTGAGCAGCGGGCAAGTCGTCGCCATCAAGGAGTTCTTGCCGACGGGCTTGGCGGTGCGTGGTGACGAAGGTCAGGTCACGGCGCGCGAAGCCACCAACGAGCAGAAGCTGCAGGTCGGGTTGCAGGTGTTTCTCGACGAGGCGAACGCCCTGGCCAAGCAGGAACATGCCTGCCTGATGCCTGTCCTGCGCGTGATGGAATGTCACGGCACCGCCTACAAGGTCATGCCCTATTGTCCTGGACCGACGCTGCTGGAGCATCGGCAGAAGATGTCTGCAGCACCAGCGGAACAGCAGCTTCGCGCCTGGTTCGACGGCCTGCTGGGTGCCCTGGCGCAACTGCACGAAACAGGCAGAGTGCACGGTGCGGTGTCGCCCGGAAACATCTTGATGTTGTCCGACGACCGGCCCGTCTTGCTGGACTCCGATGCCGTGAGTGCCGCCATCCTGAGCGAACGCACACGCAGCATGATTGCTGCGCTCGAGCCCTGCTTTGCGCCGCCGGAACAATGTGAACCTGCACCTGCGAAGCCCATTGGGCCCTGGACGGACCTCTTCGCATTGGCTGCGACCATGCGCTTCTGCGCGAGCGGGCAACTCCCCGGCAACTTTGCACAACGGACGCAAGGCGGGTGGTTCGCACCCAAGGGGAGGCGTGCAGGGAGCCCCGTCGAGCAGGGGGACTCCGCCAGCCCTTCATGGCGGAGCGCGCTGGACGCTTGCCTGGCCGACGCTGCGAAGGACCGACCACAAAGCGTGGCGCAACTGACCCGGTGGCCGGGCGCGGGCAGGCCGCCCCGGACTGCACCCATGGCGTTGGCCACGACCGGGCTTGCGCCGCTGCTCAGCAGTCCGGTCCCGAAAACGCCCGTGTCGGTTGTTCCACCGGTGCAGTCATTGCCCAAAGCGGTGGCAGGGGACCGCGGCACCGACGCGCAAGGTGACTTGCCGGGTCCGGGCAAGACATCGACCGGTGTGGGGCAATTGCCGTTGCCTCTGGGCGTGCCAGATCCTGAACCGGCAGGCAGGCCTGATGAAGTCGTGGACGTCGGCGAGTCCAGGCGGTCCGAGGCAGCGGTGCCGCTCGATGCTGCGCTTCAGGGTTCGCCAGAGCCCTCCCGTTCTGCCGACCTCCCGGCGGTGCGTGGGACCACCTTTCCCATCGCCAAGGTGGCAGGACTGGTGGTGCTTGCGGCGATGGTGGCAGCAGCCGTGACGATGCTGAAGGGCACGCCGCCGCCAGGCACGCAGGCGGCCGAGCGCCCCGTGGCGACGAAGGCCGCGGTGCCGCCTGTGCCGCCGGCCGTTGCAGTGGCCCCGATGCCAGCGAGCCCGCGCCAGGCCGTCGCAGTGGCCGAACCTCCGCCCAGTGTCCGGCCGGCGGCGAAAGTCGATGCGCCGATGGCCCGCAGCGCCGCGCCAAGCCCGCGGCAGAGCAAGGCGGCCTCGCCCAACGAGTCGCGCAAGCCCGTGGCGGCCACGGAAAAGGGGCCACAGTCGACGGCAGCCAAGTCGCCAGCGAACGACGGCAGTCCACGCCAAGCTTGTGCGGGCAAGGAGCGCTATGCGCTGCTGCAGTGCATGGAAACCCAGTGCAGCAAGAAGGCCTGGACCAAGCACGAACAATGCGTGCGGCTGAGCAGGGACCGCAAGCTCTGAAGGCTCAGAGCTTCTCGGTCTCGCCGCTCTTCGGCTGCCATTTCATCAGGCGTTTCTCGATGCGCGTCACCGCTGCGTCGAGCAGCAATGCAAAGGCGGTCAGCACCACGATGCCGGCCATCACCGTGTTGATGTCGAAGCTGCCCTCGGCCTGCAGGATCAGGTAGCCCACGCCCTGGCTGGAGCCCAGGTACTCGCCGACCACCGCGCCGACGAAGGCCAGGCCCACGCTATTGTGCAGCGAGCTGAACACCCAGGCCATCGCGCTGGGCAGGTACACGTGGCGCAGCAGCTGCCGCGGGCTGGCCCCCAGCATGCGGGCGTTGGCCAGGATCACCGGGCTGACTTCCTTGACACCCTGGTAGACGTTGAAGAAGACGATGAAGAACACCAGCGTCACGCCCAGCGCCACCTTGCTGCCGATGCCCAGCCCGAACCAGACCGCGAAAATCGGCGCCAGGATGATGCGCGGCATCGAGTTCATGGCCTTGATGTAGGGCTCGAGCAGCGCCGAGGCCATTGGTTGCAGCGCCAGCCAAAGCCCGCTGACCAGGCCCAGCACCGAGCCGATGGCAAAGGCCAGCAGGGTTTCGGTCAGCGTCACGCCCAAGTGGCGGTAGATGTCGCCATCGGTGACGAACCAGCGCCAGATGCGCTGCGCCACCACCGCCGGTTGCCCGAAGAAGAAGGCCGCCTGGCGGTCGTTCTCGAACATGAAGTTCGGCAGCAGGCCCGGCGCGGTCATCACGTGCCAGAAGGCCAGCAGCGCCAGCAGCAGGCTGGCCTGCCAGGCGCGCAGGTTGCCGGGTTGGGGTTTCAGCCTCTGCCACATCGGCTCAGATCGCCTTGCGGTACTGCACGAAGCCCGGCTTGTCGGCGATGCGGTCGTAGAGCTTCATCGCCTCGGTGTTGGTCTCGTGCGTCAGCCAGTGCACGCGCGCGCAGCCGCGCGCCTTGGCTTGCGCATACACATGCTCGATCAGCCGGCGGCCAATCCCTTGGCCGCGGCATTCGGGCGCGACGAACAGGTCCTGCAGGTAGCAGGAGGGGTCCTTCAGCCAGCAACTGCGGTGGTCGATGCTGTGCACCAGGCCGCGCACCACGCCGTCGACTTCGACGAAGTCGCAATGCATGGGCTCGGCCGGGTCGAAGAAGCGCTGCCAGGTGAGAAGGCTCACCTCGTCGGCGATGTCCACCTTGTAGAAGGCCTGGTAGCCGCGCCACAGCGGCATCCAGACGTCGAACTCATCGGGTCGCGCGCTGCGCACCTGGATCGAAGGCATTCGCGAATCTCCTGGCTCTGGGCCGCGCCATTGTTGCCCATGCCCACGCTTATCATCGACCGACCGCGCCGGCGTGCGCCATGATGACGATGCGATGACAGCGACGGTGGCCAAGATCCTGAAGCGTGCCCTGGCACTGGTCCTGATGGCCCTGGTGCTGCTGCTGGCCTGGCGTGCCTACGACGCGCTGCGCGCCCCGCACCTGGAGCGCTGGCACACCTTCGTGCCCAGCGAAGCGGGGGCCGAGCAGATCGCCAAGCTCGACTGGGCCGGCTATCTGGAAGTCGAGAAGAAGCTCTTCGATCAGGTGCGCACCGAGGTCACCGACAAGCTCGAACCCGAGGCGCAGGTCGGCTCCAACCGCTACTTCGCCGGCAGCCCGATCTACCCTGGCCGCTTCGCGCAGGACTGGAACCGTTCCTACGTCATGGCCCCTCCGGGCAAGCCGGTCGGCGCGGTGGTGCTGCTGCATGGGCTGACCGATTCGCCGTACAGCCTGCGCCACGTGGCGCGGCGCTATGTGCAGGCGGGCTACGTGGCGCTGGCGATCCGCCTGCCCGGCCACGGCACCGTGCCGGCCGGGCTGAGCCAGGTGGAGTGGGAGCAGTGGATGGCCGCCACCCACCTGGCGGTGCGCGAGGCACGGCGCCTGGCGCCGGCCCCGGCGCCGCTGCACCTGGCGGGCTTTTCCAACGGCGGCGCGCTGGCGATGAAGTACGCGCTCGATGTGCTCGACGACAAGTCGCTGGCGCAGCCCGAGCGCATCGTGCTTTTCGCGCCGATGATCGGCATCACCAGCATGGCGCGCTTTGCCGGCGTGTTCGGCTGGCCGGCTTTCTTCCCGGCCTTCGACAAGGCGGCGTGGCTGGGCATCGTGCCCGAGTTCAACCCCTTCAAGTACAACAGCTTCCCGGTCAACGGCGCGCGCCAGTCCTCGCTGGTGGCGCGCCGGCTGCAGGCGCAGATCGACCGCCACGCGCGCGAGGACAACCTCAAGGGCCTGCCCCCGGTGCTGACCTTCCAGTCGGTGGTGGACTTCACCGTCAGCACGCGCGCCATCGTCACGTCGCTGTATGCCAACGTACCGGCCAACGGCAGCTGGCTGGTGCTGTTCGACCTGAACCGTCATGCCAAGTTCGGCCCACTGCTGCGCGCCGGCACCGACACCATGGTGGCGCGGCTGCTGCCCGATGCGCCGCGCAACTTCGGCACCACCGTGGTCACCAACGCCAGCCAGCGCAGCGACGAGGTGGTGGCGCGCAGCGTCGCGGCCGGCAGCACCACCGAGACGGTGACCGAGCTCGGCCTGACCTTCCCGCCGGGGGTGTTCTCGCTGTCGCATCTGGCGATCCCCTTCCCGCTGAACGACCCGCTCTACGGACTGGAGCCCGACACCAGCGAGGACTACGGCGCCAACCTCGGCGCGATGGCCACGCGCGGCGAGCGCGGTACGCTGATCGTCAGCATCGACTCGCTGGCGCGCATGTCCTCCAACCCCTTCTTCGACTACGTGATGCAGCGCGTCGACGAAGGCATTTCCGCGGCCAGGCCGAAGCCGTGATGCCCCGACGGAGCTTCCCATGACGACTTTTCGTGGTCGTCGTGCCTGGCTGGCCGGTGCCTTGTTGACGCTGTGCACCGCCGCCTCCGCGCAGACAGCTGTCCCGATGACGTTGCTGCAGAACGTACGCATCTTCGACGGCAAGGGCGCCCGCCTGTCGGCGCCCAGTCAGGTGCTGGTGCGCGGCGAGCTCATCGAGCGTGTGTCCACCGCACCGATCGCGCCGCCGGCGGGCGCCACCGTCATCGACGGCCAGGGCCGCACGCTGATGCCCGGCTTGATCGACAACCACTGGCACACAATGCTCGCGGCGCCGTCGATGGCGCTGACGCTGCAAGGCGATCTCGGCTACCTGACGCTGCTCGCCGCGGCCGAGGCGCGGGCCACGCTGATGCGCGGCTTCACCACGGTGCGCGACCTGGGCGGGCCGTCCTTCGCGCTAAAGCGCGCCATCGACGAGGGGATGGTCGTCGGCCCGCGCATCTACCCGTCGGGCGCGATGATCACCATCACCGGCGGGCATGGCGATTTCCGCATGCCGCACGAGTTGCCGCGCCAGATCGGCGGCCCGCCGCCGCTGACCGGTGCGCTGAACGCCAGCCAGCTGGCCGATTCGCCCGACGAGGTGCGGCTGCGCGTTCGCGAGCAGCTGCTGCTGGGGGCATCGCAGATCAAGCTCACGGCAGGCGGCGGCGTGGCGTCGCCGCACAGCCCGCTGGATGCCTCCACCTTCACCGAAGAGGAGTTGCGTGCCGCGGTGCAGGCGGCCGGCAACTGGGGCACCTATGTCGGCGTGCATGCCTACACGCCGCAGGCCATCCAGCGCGCCATCGGGGTGGGCGTCAAGGTCATCGAACACGGCCACCTGATGGACGACGAGAGCGCCCGGCTCATCGCCGAGAAGGGGGTGTGGCTGAGCTTCCAGCCCTTCGTCGACGACGGCTTCACGCCGCAGATGCCGCCGTCCAGCATGGCCCGGCTGCGCCAGATCTTCAGCGGCACCGAGCAGACGGTGGCCTTGGCCAAGAAGCACAAGCTCAAGCTGGCCTGGGGTACGGACATCCTGTTCTCCGCCGCCAACGCCACCCGACAGGGCGCGATGCTGGCGCAGATGGGCCAATGGTTCACGCCGGCCGAGGTGCTGGCCATGGCCACCGGCACCAACGCGCAGCTGCTGCAGTTGTCGGGCCCGCGCAACCCGTACCCGGGCAAGCTGGGCCTGGTGGAAGAAGGCGCCCATGCCGACCTGTTGCTGGTCGATGGCAACCCGCTGGACAACCTGGGCCTGATCGCCACCCCGGACAAGAGCTTCGTGCTCATCATGAAGGGCGGCGTGGTCTACAAGAACCTGCTGGCCCGATGATGCGCCGCCGTGGCTTCCTCGGCGCCGGCGTGGCCACGGGCCTGCTGCTGGCCGGTTGCGACCTGTCGGTTCGCGACGGCGTGCTCAATAAGTGCGTCGCCGAGCTGCCGCCCGAACTGCGCGACGACCCGCGCATCGGCGCCGTGTGGCAGGGCCTGGATGCCGCCAAGGTGTGGGACACCCACGTGCATGTCTTCGGCGACGGCGACTCGGGCAGCGGCCTGTGGTTCAACCCGCGCATGAACAACCTGTGGAACCCCCAGGAGTACCTGCGACGCAAGATCTACATCAATGCCTCCTGCATCGAAGACCGGCCCGGCCGCGTCGACCTGAGCTTCGGCGCCAACCTGCTGGCGCAGGCGCGCGGCATGAAGCCGGGCTTCAAGGCCATGCTCTTCGCCTTCGACTGGGCGCGCGACGAGGCCGGCGCGCCGGTGCAGGAGATGTCCACCTACTACGCCAGCGACGAGTACATGGCGAAGAAGGTGGCCGAGCACCCGGCGCACTTCGAATGGGTGGGCTCGATCCACCCCTACGACCCGCGCGCGCTGGACCGGCTCGATGCGGCCGTGGCCGCCGGCGCGCGTGCCATCAAGTGGCTGCCCACCGCGCAGAACATCGACCCGGCCAGCCCGCGCCTGGACCGTTACTACGCCAGGCTGGCCGCCTTGAAGCTGCCGCTGATCACCCACGCCGGCGACGAGCAGGCGGTGGTCGGCTTCGGCGAGCACCTGGGCAACCCGCTGCGCCTGCGCCGGCCACTGGACGCAGGCGTGCGCGTGGTTGTCGCGCACTGCGCGTCGCTGGGCCATGGCGAGGAGCTGGAGCCCGGCAACGCCGGCGGCAAGCCATCGAACTTCGAGCTCTTCGCGCGCATGATGGACGAGCCGCAGTACCGCACGCTGCTCCACGGCGACATCTCGGCGGTCGTGCAGAACAATCGCATGGCCGTGCTCGACATGCTGCTGGCGCGGCGCGACTGGCAGGGGCGGCTGCTCAACGGCTCGGACTATCCGCTGCCCGGCGTGGTGCCGCTGATCGACCTGAACAAGCTGGTGTCACGCGGCTTGCTCGACGCCGGCATGGTCGAACCGCTGCGCGCCTTGCGTCACGCCAATGTGCTGCTCTTCGACTTCGTGCTCAAGCGCAGCCTGTCGTCGAAGGGCCAGCGCTTTGCGAGCGGCGTGTTCGAAACCGCGCCGTTCTTTGCGCGGCCGGCCTGAGCGGGCCTCAGGACTTTCGGTCGAGAATGATCCTGCGCACCTTGTCGTAGTCGCGTGGGCTGATGGCGCCCTCGTCCAGCGCGCGCTTCAGGTCGAGAAGCTCCTGGCCCTTGGACACCGTGGTCGTTCCAGTGACGGTGACATTGGCCCTGGACGAACTGCCGCAACTCGCAAGAACCACGCTGGCGGCCAGCGACAGGGCGACCCCCAGGCGGAGCGGCATCGTGCTGCATTGCATGGGCATCATTTCACCGAATCGATCACGCGCCGGACCTGGGCCTGATACTCCTGCTCGGAGATCGCATTGGAATCCCTGGCCTTCTTCAGGTCGATCAGCTGCTGACCGATCGACACGTTGACCGTCGGTGCCAGCACCTCGGTCGACGTCGAAGAACAGCCGCCGAGCCCCGCGGCCGCCGCCATGGCCAGGACCCACAGAACGCTTCTGGTCATCCAACTTCCCGCTGCAGCCACCGGGCTGCCTGGGAACCATCATAGTTGTCTCGCTGCGCAGTGCATCAGGCTGCCAGCTGCTGCCGGTAACCCTTCAGCACCTCTTCACGCAGCACGTCCCAGATGGCTTGGTGCAACTCGATGAACCGAGCTTGGGTGCGTACCTCGGCCACGTCGCGCGGGCGCGGCAGGTCGATGGCGAATTCGCCGATCGGGTGCGACGCCGGCCCGGCCGACAGCACCACCACGCGGTCGCTCATGGCAATGGCTTCGTCCAGGTCGTGGGTGATGAACAGCACGGCCTTCTTCTTGGCGGCCCACAGCTCCAGCACCTCGTTTTCCATGAGTTGCCGCGTCTGGATGTCCAGCGCCGAGAAGGGCTCGTCCATCAGGATGATGTCCGGATCCAGCGCCAGCGTCTGGGCCAGGCTGGTGCGCTTGCGCATGCCGCCGCTCAACTGATGCGGGTAGCGGTCGCCGAAGCCGCCCAGGCCGACGCGCTTGAGCCAGTCCTCGGCCTGCGCCCGTGCGTCGGCGCTGCCGCGGAACTCCAGCCCGGCCATGACGTTGCCCAGCGCGGTGCGCCAGGGCATCAGGCTCTCGCTCTGGAACATGTAGCCGGCGCGAGTGTTGATGCCCTGCAGCGGCTGGCCAAACACCTGCACCGTGCCGCTGCTCGGCGCCAGCAGCCCGGCGCCCACGTTCAGCAGCGTGCTCTTGCCGCAGCCGGTGGGCCCAACCACCGAAACGAATTCGCCGTCGCCCACGGTAAGCGTGACGTCGCGCACCGCGGTGTAGCGCTGCCCCGGCGCGTCCTTGCTGATGAAGGTGCAGGCGATGCCCTGCAACTCGAGCGCGGGCGCGCTCATCGGCCTGCCGCCAGTGTGCGCGATGGAGTCATCGCGGCGCGGCGCGGCTGTGTCAGAGCGCCGATGGCCCAAAGCGTGGCCACGATGGCGGCGCTGCCCAGCAGCTGCTGGCCCCAGCTCAGCGCATGCACATGCCACAGAAACACGCCGAGCGCGGCCAGCACGGCCAGGAACAGGATGCAGGCCACGCCGGCCGCTCGCGGCGACAGCGGCGGATCGAAGCGCTGCACTGCGGCGATGTCGAAGGCCGGCTTCGGCCAGCGTGCCGCCACGTCGGCCGGGCGCCAGCCCGGTGGGGCGATCCACACGCGCAGCTTGTCGCCCCACGAGCGGGCGCGCCAACTGTCCAGCCACAGGTCGCGGTAGACTTGCAGGTTGGCCCACAGCGGGTTGAAGCTGCGAAGCGGTACGCGCGTGCCATAGACCACCGGGTCGCGATCGTCTTCCTCGACGAAGCTGCCGAAGAGGCGATCCCACAGTATCAGGATGCCGCCGTAGTTCCTGTCCAGGTAGCGCTCGTTCACGCCGTGGTGCGCGCGGTGGTTGCTGGGGCTGCAGAACCAGCGGTCGAACCAGCCGAGTTTGCCGACTTGCTGCGTGTGCACCCAGAACTGATAGAGCAGATCGATCAGCGCCACCACGCCGAAGACCAGCGGCGGCACACCGGCCACGGCCAGGGGCAGGTAGAAGATCCAGCCCAGCAGGAAGCCGCTGCTGGTCTGGCGCAGCGCCGTGCTCAGGTTGTAGTCCTCGCTCTGGTGGTGCACCACATGCGCGGCCCACAGCACGCCCACGCGGTGGCCGGCGCGGTGCAGCCAGTAGTAGCAGAAGTCGTAGCCCAGCAGCGCGCCGACCCACACCCACAGTGAAGAGGCGGAGAGCTCGAACAGCGCCACGTGCTGGAACACCCAGGTGTACATCGCCACCTTGAACAGCGTGCCGAAGGCGTCGAAGACCTGGCTCATCACGCCCAGGCCGAGGCTGCCCAGCGTGTCGTTGAGGCGATAGGTGTCGCGCCCGCGGGCCCGGCCGATGGCGAACTCGGCCGCGATGGCCAGCAGGAACACCGGCATCGCCAGCACGATGACTTGAGCGCCGGTCATGGCGGACTCAGCCCTTCGGGTACCTGGCGTTGGCCTTCTTGACGAAGTCGTTGGTGTAGACCGCCTTCAGGTCCAGCTTGGCCTTGGCGATCTCCGGGTCGATGCTGGCCAGCGCGCGGAAGGCGGTCTCGGGCCCGGCGTCGGGGATCATGCCGTCGGGCGACAGCGCGCCCTTGGCGGCCAGGAAGGCATCGATGTAGACCGCGCGGTCGCCCAGCAGGTAGCTCTCGGGTACGGTCTTGATCACCTCGCTGGGGCCGGCGGCCTGGATCCACTTGTTGGCGCGCACCATCGCGTTGGTCAGCGCCTGCGTCGTGGCCGGGTTCTTGTCGATGAAGGGTTGCGGTGCATACAGGCAGCCGGCCGGCATCGGCCCGCCGAAGAGCTTGTCGGACTCAGTCACGACGCGCGTGTCTGCAACGATCTTCAGGTCGCCCGAGCGCGCCAGCAGCGTGATCACCGGGTCGAGGTTGCTCATCGCATCGACCTGGACCGAGCGCATGGCTGCCACCGCGCCGTTGCCGCCGCCCACGCCGACGATGGACACATCGCTGGGCTTCAGCCCGGCCTTGGCCAGGAAGAAGTTGACCATCACGTTGGTCGAGCTGCCCGGCGCGGTGACACCAATCTTCTTGCCCTTGAGGTCGGCCGTGGTCTTGTAGTTGGGCATCGTCTTCGGATTGACGCCCAGCACGATCATCGGCGCGCGGCCCTGCAGCACGAAGGCGCGCATCGGCTGGCCCTTGAACTGCATGTTCACCGTGTGCTCGAAGGCGCCCGACACCACGTCGGCGCTGCCGCCCACCACCGCCTGCAGCGCGCGCGCGCCGCCGGCGAAGTCGACGATGGTCACGTCCAGGCCCTCGGCCTTGAAGTAGCCCAACTGTTCGGCAATGGTCAGCGGCAGGTAGTACAGCAGGTTCTTGCCGCCCACCGCGATCGTGAGCTTGGGTTTTTCGACGGCCTGTGCGTGCAGCAGCGCCGGGGCGGCCAGGGCGGCTGCGGCGCCAAGAAAGGTGCGACGTGGGATGTGCAAGGCAGGTCTCCAAAGGGGTGTTGGCCGACATTCTGCAGCGGCGCGCGCGCCTTGCCATCGGGGTGTTCAACCATGCGGCTATGCTTTGCCGCACGCACATTGCCTCCGAAAGGCCTGTCCACGATGCGCTTCCTGCTGGTGGAAGACGACCGCATGATCGGCGACTCGCTGCGCGCCGCGCTGCGCATGGAAGGCCATGCGGTGGACTGGGTGCGCGACGCCGCCGCGGCCGAGGCCACGCTGGCCAGCGAGGCCTTCGACCTGGTGCTGCTGGACCTGGGCCTGCCGCAGGGCGACGGGCTGCAGGTGCTGCGCGGCCTGCGCGCGCGAGGCAATGCCACGCCGGTGATCGTGCTCACCGCGCGCGACGGCCCCGGCGACCGTGTGGCCGGGCTGGATGCCGGCGCCGACGACTACCTGATCAAGCCCTTCGAGCTGGACGAGCTGGGCGCGCGCATCCGCGCCGTGCTGCGGCGCCAGACGGGCCGCGCGATGCCGCTGCTGGCCCATGCCGGCGTCACGCTCGACCCGGCCACGCGGCAGGTGCAGCGCGACGGCCAGCCGGTGCTGCTGTCGGCGCGCGAGTACGCCGTGCTCGAGCTGCTGATGCAGCGCCCCGGCGCGGTGCTGTCGCGCGCGCAGATCGAAGACCGTCTCTATGGCTGGGGCGAGGAGATCGAGAGCAACGCGGTGTCGGTCTACGTGCACCAGCTGCGCAAGAAGCTGGGCGCGGAGTTCATCCGCAGCATGCGCGGTGTGGGCTACTTTCTCGACACCGGCAAGGGCGCCGTAGCGTGAGCCCGTTGGGCCGCCCCAAGGGCGAACACCCCCGCTTGGCGGGGCGGCGCGAAGCGCCTGGGGTGCAAATATGAGCTCGATCCGCACGCGCGTGTTGCTGGCCGTGCTGGGCATGCTGGCGGTGGCCTCGCTGGTGGTGGGCAGCGTCACCTACCGCAACGTGCGCGCCGAGACGGAGGCGCTGTTCGACTACCAGCTGCGCCAGATGGCGCTGTCGCTGCGCAACCAGGGTGAGGTGGCGCCGGCGCAGGCCAGCGCGCTGGTCGACGAGCAGCTCGATTTCGTCGTGCAGGTGTGGACCTCCGATGGCCGCGGGCTGTATGCCTCGCGCGAGCACGCGGCGCTGCCGCAGCGCGCGCAGCTGGGCTTTGCCGATGTCACCGTCGCGGGCCAAGTGTGGCGCAGCTTCACCGTGGCCATGCCCTCGCGGGTGATCCAGGTGTCGCAGCCGCTGGCCATCCGCCGCAAGCTGGCGGCCGATGCGGCCTTTGCAGCCGTGCTGCCGCTGCTGATGATCGCGCCCTTCATGGCCGCCGCCGCCTGGTGGGTGACGGGCCTGGCCATGCGGCCGCTGCAGCGCGTGGCCGCCGACGTGCGCCTGCGCGACGAGCAGTCGCTGCAGCCGCTGCCCGCCCACGGCCTGCCCGACGAGGTGGCACCGCTGGTGGCGTCGCTGAACGCGCTGCTGCAGCGACTGGGCCAGTCGCTGGACACGCAGCGTGCCTTCGTCGCCGATGCGGCGCACGAGCTGCGCTCGCCGCTGACGGCGCTGAAGCTGCAGCTGCAACTGCTCAAGCGCGCCGGCAGCGATGCCGAGCGCGGCGCCGCGGCGGAGGCGCTGGCGGCTGGCATCGACCGTGCGGCGCGGCTGGTGGAGCAGCTGCTGACGCTGGCGCGCACCGAGCCCGGCGCTGCCGGCACACCGTTGCAGCGGCTCGACCTGAGCGAGCTGGTGCGCGAGGCCGTGGCCGACACCGTCCCGTTGGCCCTCGCGCGCGGCACGCAATTCGAGCTGCAGGCCGATGCGCCGGTGCCCATCGACGGCGACCGTGCCGCGTTGAGCGCACTGGTGCGCAACCTGGCCGACAACGCGGTGCGCTACTCCCCGCCAGGCGCGCGCGTCGAGCTGCGGGTCAGCGCGCACTACGGCGTGGCCACGCTGCAGGTCGACGATGCCGGGCCGGGTATTCCGCTGGCCGAGCGCGAGCGCGTGTTCGACCGCTTCTACCGCCGCGGCCAGTCCGACGAGCCGGGCACCGGTCTGGGACTGGCCATCGTGCGCGGCGTGGCGCAGCGCCATGGTGCGACGGTGGCGCTGGACGACTCTGCGCTGGGCGGGTTGCGCGTCACGCTGCGCTTCGGCGCGGCGGCTGCGGCTTGAGCGATTCGCGATGTCTGCGCAGCCCTTGACCCACCACGAGATCATCGAACTGGTCGAGCCCTTCTCGCGCCAGGGCCTGCGCATCGACCTGGCGGCCAGCGACCGACTGCAGCGGCGGCTGCGCTTTGCCGACATCCACCCTTCCGGCACGCCGGCATTGCGCGAGACGCTGCAGCTCGACGGCAGCGGCAACGACTGGTGGCAGCTGACGCGCACGCTGGTGGCCGTCGACGCCCCCGGTGCGCCACCGGCGCAGGTCGTCTCCAACGGCACGCGGCCCGGTGATCTGCTGGCCGCGGTGCGATCGGTCGATGCCGGCCGCTGCCTGAGCCTGGGCCCGGGTTTCGCGATCGCCCGCAGCTACTGGCGCGCACCCAGCCCCGAGGCCGAGCCGGTGCTGACCGAGGGCTGCATCGCGGTCGAGGGCCTGAGCCTGCGCATGACGGTGCCATCGACCACTGGCGTGTCCGCGTCGCTGCTGCTGGAGCCCACGGCGGCCGACGCGCCGGCGCTGCCGCAGGACCTGCTGGCCGTGCTCGGCTGGAACTGGGCGCCGCTGCATCCCACGGGCGTGGTGTGGAAGTCGCGCCTGCGGCTGCGTCGGCGCGGCCACGCGCGCACGGCCGACGCCGAAAGGGCGCTCGAGCGAGCGGCCGAGCACCTGGCGCGCACCCTGGCGGCGCCGCCGGGCCGCTTCCATGACCTGCATCGTCGTGCGCGCTGGGGCGTGGTGTTCCGCCGCGCCCTGCCCTCGCTCACGGCCATCAGCCTGCTGGTCACGGTGGCGCTGCTGCCGCGCATGGGCCTGAAGAGCATCGACGGCGCCTGGACGCTGCTGTACCACGTGCCCACGCTGTTGCTGGCCGGCGCCTTCATGCTGCAGGAGATGCCTCGCTTCGAGATCCCGCCGTGGCCGCGGCGCTCGGCTGCTGCCGACTGGCGTGCCGTGCCGCAGGCGAAGCGGCATGGCATCGGCGGCTCGCGCACGCCGGTGTGACCGCGCGTCAGTCCTCGATCGCGAAACTCAGGCCGGCGCGCGCTTGCAGCCGCCGGACCAGCGCCAGCCCCATGGCCGCGCCCGGCGTCCAGATGCCGCCTGGGCACATGCCTTGGCTTGTGTCTTGCACGAGGCACAAGGCGCTTTCGCTGATCAGCTTGCAGGTCGAGCCGTAGCCCGGGTCGCGGTCGCCTCGCACCACCGCGCGCAGCCGCTGGCCCTGTGCGGTGTCGCCGATGAACAGCACTTCGTAGCGGCCGTGGTCGCGCTCGCGCTGGCTCGGCCCCTGGCCTGGCTTGGGCAGCACGAAGCGGCGCAGCAGTTCGCGTGCCGGAGCGAAACCGAGGGCCACAGACTGCAGCCGGGCCGTGCGCGCCTGTGCCCTCGCGTGGCTCTCGCTGCGCGCCAGCATGCGCTCGTCGTAGATGAAGTCGCTGCCCCAGGGGTGGCCGCGCAGCGCGTTGCTGCGGTGCACGTTCTTGGTGTTGATGGCGGCCATGACGAAGGGCCCGGTCCAGGCCGCGGCGGCTTCGTCGTAGAAGGCCGAGCCGCCGTCGGGCTGTGCCGGGCCGCGAAAGCCCGGCGTCAAGGCAAAGGGGTCGGCCAGCTGCCGCGCCAGGCCCGGGTCGCGACCGATGGCCTGCACCGTGGCCAGTGCGCTGGCCATCGTGCCGCCGGAGAAGCCGCCCTTCATCACCCGCACGCGGCCGCGCACGCGCTGCAGCGGCCGGCCAAAGCGGCGCTGCGCCTCGGCCTGCAGGAAGACCACGCCCAGGTCGAAGGGGATCGAATCGAAGCCGCAGGAGAACACGATGCGCGCGCCGCTGGAGCGCGCCGCGGCCTCGTGCTGGTCGATCATCCGGGCCATCCACAGCGGCTCGCCGCACAGATCCACATAGTCGGTGCCCGCATCGACGCAGGCTTGCAGCAGCGGCTCGCCGTGCAGCTGATAGGGCCCGACGGTGCTGATCACCACCCGCGCCTGCCGCACCAGCGCGGCCAGCGAGGCGGCATCCGTGGCATCGGCGTGCAGCAGCGGCAGCGCGTCCGGCGCGCCGATCCCTCGGCGCGTGGCCTGGAGCTTGTCCAGGCTGCGACCGGCCATGGCCCAGGCCGCCGCACCGCCAAGGCCATAGGTCTGCAGCAGGTAGTTGGCCACCAGCTGGCCGGTGAAGCCGGTGGCGCCGAAGACGATCAGGTCGAAAGGCTTTTTCATGGTGCATCGTCGCATGCCTGGCCGGCGTGTACGCTGCGGCCATGACGAAGCACGGGGCCGATGGGTTGCAGGCGGCACGCGACCAGTGGGTGTGGCGCGGCCAGTCGCGCCCCGACTTCGCCGTGGTGCCGGGGCCGGGCCAGGTGTCGGTGTGGGACTTTCCGCGTCCGCCACGGCTCGAGCATGAGCCACGCGAAGTCAGCGTGCGCTGGGGCGATGTGCCGGTGGCTCTGACGCAACGGGCCTGGCGCGTGCTGGAAACTGCGCACCCGCCCACCGTCTACATCCCGTGGGACGATGTCGATCGCGTGCTGCTGCAGCGCGCGGCCGGCAGCTCGTTCTGTGAATGGAAAGGACCGGCACGCTACTGGGACCTGGTGCGAGGCCGGCAACGCCTGGCCGGTGTGGCCTGGAGCTACCCCGAGCCGCTGGCAGGCGTCGAAGCGCTGGCCGATTGCGTGGCCTTCTATCCAGCCGCGCTCGACTGCCGCGTCGCCGGCGCCGCGGTACGGCCGCAGCCCGGCGGCTTCTACGGCGGCTGGATCACGCCCGAGCTGGTCGGGCCCTTCAAGGGCGATGCCGGCAGCGCGGGCTGGTAGCCTGCGTTCCATCGCGCATCGCGGAGCCGGCCGTTGACCTCAGCCATCGTCCTGTACCTGCTCTTCGGCGCCGGCTTCGGCCTGGCCACCTTCTCGAAACGGCATCTCTTCAGCGAAGGCCCGACGCAGCGCGATGGCGCAGCCGCGAGCCACGGGCTGAAGGCGCGCCTGTTCTGGATGCTGATCTGCACCGGCCTGTGGCCGGTGATGGCGTTGACCGGCCTGCACTCGTGGTGGCTGCTGTCGCGCCGGCGCGCGCAGGCCGAGCGCGAGCGGCGCGACTGAGGGCTCGAGCCCCGTGCTTTCACCCTGGTCGGGCGCCACCCGCCCCGCCAACAATGGCCGACGACGGTCACCCGCACGAGGAGCAGCGCATGCCCGCATGGCAGATCCAGGGGCCCGCCCGGGGCAGCGCAAAGTCCTGGCGCGATCTCTATCCCGAACTGCGCGACCAGGTCGAGCGCATCACCGCACCGCGCGGCCGCGGGATCGCCTGGGAGGGCACCGAGATCTGGGCCTGGCGCGACCGCCCGGCGCACATCGCGCAGCTGCTGGCCGCCAACGTGCTGCGCTTCCCCGAACGCGAGGCCTATGTCTTCCACCCTGGCGGACAGCGCCTCACCTGGCGCCAGGTGGACGAGCTGGTGCAACGTGCGGCCACACGGCTGCGGCGCGAGCACGGCCTGCAAAAGGGTGATCGGCTGGGCCTGCTGACACTGGGCTGCCCGGAGTACGTCATCGCCTACCTGGCCGCGGTATCGCTGGGCGCGATCGCCGTGCCGGTGAACCTGGGCCTGACTGCGGAGGGCCTGGTCGCGCAGATCGACAAGGTGAAGGCCCGGCTGCTGGTGGTGTCCCCCGAACTGTGGGCCGGCAAGCTGGAGGCGGTGCGGGGCCGCCTGTCCAGCGTGCACACCGTGTTCATGACCGGCGACGAGGCCTCGACCGGCACCTTGCCCTTCGCACAGCTCCATCACGTCGGTCATGAAGACCCCGTGCATGAGGCCATCGACGAATGGGATGTCTGCGCGATCTCCTTCACCTCGGGCACCACGGGCGTGCCCAAGGGCACGATGGCCATGCACCTGAATGCGCTGGGCTGCGCGCGCAACATCGTTGTCGCCGCGCGCGGCCTGGACGAGCACGACGTCAACCTGTGCATGCCGCCGCTGTACCACAACACCGCCGTCTACACCGACTTCATGCCTGCGCTGCTGACGGGAGGAAAGTGCGTGGTGATGAGCGCTTTCGCGCCGCTGGACGCGCTGCAGCTGGTGCAACGCGAGCGCGTCACCTGGGCGGTGGCCGCGCCGATCATGCTGTGGATGATGATGAACCACACCGATTTCGCACTGCACGACGTGCGCACGCTGCGCAAGATCCTGTTCGGCGGCCATGCCGCGTCCGAAACCTTCATCAACCAGCTGAAGGCCTGCTTCGACCCGGTGGCCATGGTCAACGGCGGCAGCGTGTCGGAAAGCACCGCCCTGGGCTTCGCGCTGCCCACCGAGGACGCCCTGCGCAAGATCACCAGCTGCGGCCTGGCCACCGCCATCTGCGACATCGCCATCTTCGACGACGACGGGAATGAAGTGACCACGCCCAACGTCATCGGCGAGGTGGCCTACCGCGGCCAGCAGACCAATGCCGGCTACTGGGACGAGCCGGACAAGACGGCCGAGGTGTTCCGCAAGGACGGCTTCGTGCTCAGCGGCGACTGGGCCAAGATCGACGAGGAGGGCTACCTCTGGCTGCTCGACCGCAAGAAGGACATGGTGGTGCGCGGCGGACAGAACGTCTATTGCATCGAGGTGGAGAACAAGCTGTTCCTGCACCCGGCGGTGCTGCGCGCCGCGGTGGTCGGCGTGCCCGACCATCTGTTCAGCGAGCGGCTGAAGACGGTGCTGGTGCTCAAGCCCGGCATGACGCTGACGCCGCAGCAGGTGCGCGAGCATTGCGCCGCGCTGCTGGCGCCCTACGAGGTGCCGGAGTACGTGGTCTTCGCCCAGGCGCTGCCCACCAATGCCGCGGGCAAGACCCTGAAGCCGCCGCTGGTGGACTTCTGGGGCGATGGGCTCGACGGCGCCGCGGCACGCATGGCGGCCTTCTGCGCGAGCCAGCCTGAACCGCTGCTCGACAAGCCGCAGTTGAAGCTCGATGGGCAGGCGCTGACGCCGCGCAACGCGCTGGCCGCGCTGCACGCCAACGATGCGCTCGGCCAGCGTCTGGCGCAGGCCGTCGCCGAGTCCGGCATCGTTGGGCTGACCCGGCCGGACGAGGCGCGATTCAGGGCCTGAGCGCGGGCGTCCTAACCCCGGCTTAATCCAGCGCTAACCGAGCGCTAACCGCGCGTGCCTATCTTCTGCGGCATGCGGAATGTTCCGCGATCAGCCGAAGTAGGAATCCGATGAAGACCCAACCCCTGACCACTGCCCTGATCGCCGCTGGCGTGCTTGCCGTCGGCACGGCCGGGGCCTTCACCTTGCGGCCGGACCTGCTGGACAAGGCCAAGGCCGGCCTGCAGCCCGCCCAGACCGCCACCCCCCAGGCGGCCGGCGACCTTCAGGTGGCGGCGTTGACGACCACCGCCGCACCCGCGCCCGTGCCGATGATCACCGGCAGCGTCCAGGTGCCTAACTACCGCGCCATCGTCCAGCAGTTCGGCCCGGCCGTGGTCGGCATCACCGTGGCTGGGACGCAGAAGCCTGAAGGCCCCGCACAGGGCGGCGGCCGCGGCCTGCCGCCGGGCATGGAGGACGACCCCTTCTTCCAGTTCTTCAAGGGCATTCCCGGCTATGGCCAGGGCCAGCGCGGCGGCCAGCCGCAGCAGCCGTTCCGCGGCCAGGGCTCGGGCTTCATCATCAGCCCCGACGGCCTGATCCTGACCAACGCGCACGTCGTGCGCGATGCCAAGGACGTGACCGTCAAGCTCAGTGATCGCAGCGAGTATTCGGCCAAGGTGCTGGGCTCGGACCCGGTCACCGACGTCGCGGTGCTGCGCATCGATGCCAAGAACCTGCCGACCGTGCGCCTGGGCGACCCGAAGCAGCTCGGCGTGGGCGACCCGGTGCTGGCCATCGGCGCGCCCTTCGGCTTCGAGCAGACGGCCACGCAGGGCATCGTCAGCGCCAAGGGCCGCTCGCTGCCCGGCGACGCAGTGGTGCCCTTCATCCAGACCGACGCGGCGGTGAACCCCGGCAACTCCGGTGGCCCGCTGTTCAGCGGCACCGGCGAGGTGATCGGCATCAACGCGCAGATCTATTCGCACACCGGCGGCTACCAGGGCCTGGCTTTCGCCATCCCGATCGACGTGGCCTTGAAGGTCAAGGACCAGATCGTCGCGACCGGCAAGGCCAGCCACGGCCGCCTGGGCGTGGTCGTGCAGGACCTGAACCAGCCGCTGGCCGAATCCTTCGGCCTGAAGCGGCCCGACGGTGCGCTGGTGTCGCAGGTGGCGCCGGGCAGCGCCGCAGCGGCCGCCGGCCTGAAGCCGGGTGACGTGATCACCCATGTCGACGGCGAGGCGCTGCCGCGCTCGGGCGCGCTGTCCAGCGTGATCGGCATGTCCGCGCCTGGAGAGAAGGTCAAGCTGACGGTGTGGCGCGACCAGAAGGCGCTCGACATCGAGGCCAAGCTGGGCGGTGCAACGCCGGCCGACGAGGCCGTGGCCGATGCCGGTGATGCCCTGCAGGGCCCGCGCCTGGGCCTGTCGTTGCGCCCGCTGCAGCCGGGCGAAAAGCAGCAGGCCAAGCTCGACGGCGGACTGGTGGTCGAGCAGGTCAGTGGCGCCGCCGAGCGCGCTGGCATCGAGGCCGGCGACGTGTTGCTGGCCATCAACGGCAAGCCGGTGAGTTCGATCGAGCAGATCCGCGGCGTGCTGAAGAGCCAGCCGAAGAGCGTGGCCCTGCTGGTGCAGCGCCAGGGCAACCAGATCTTCGTGCCGGTGCCGCTGGGCTGAGAGCGGACGCAGGGCCGTGCCCTCGCACGGACCTGCGCTGCTCGAAGGGCCCGAGCCCTGCGAGGGCGCGGCCTGCAAGGCTGAACTTGCGGGCATGCCCGCTCCCACGGGGCGGACTGTCCTGGCCATACTTGGGGCATGAACACCCGACGAAGCCCCCATCCCGTTCTACAGCGCCGCGCCCTTGCCGCGGCGCTTTGTTTTCTGCCCGCCTGGGCCTTCGCCCAGGCCACGCCGGCCGGTGACTGGCACGCGCTACCCGCTTCGGCACGCATCGGCTACGAGACCATCACCCTGCCGGGTGACGAGCGCATGGGCTTGGTCGGCCTGACCTACCTGGTCGAGGCCCGGCCCGGGCTGTGCCTGGGGCCGGCCGTCTATGGCGCGGCCAGCGGCCAGCGCGGCGGCTTCTTCACCATCGGCGCCGAGGCCGCGCTGTGCACGCAGCTGGTCGGTCCGCTGGGCCTGCAGGCCGGCCTGTACGTGGGCGGCGGCGGCGGCGCGGCAGCGCCTGTCGGGGGCGGGCTGATGCTGCGGCCCTATGCCAACCTGCTCTGGGACTTCGGCCCGTTCCGCGCCGGCGTGTCGGTGTCGAGCGTGAACTTCCCCAACGGCGACATCGACAGCAGCCAGGTCGGCGTGGTCTTCGACATGCCCATGAGCTTCGGCTACCTGCCGGTGGGCAGCGCCAAGCCGGCGCGCCTGGGCAGCACGCGCAACGGCATGGGCTTCGACCGCGTGCTCGCCGTCGGCGGTGTCTACCGGCCGCGCAGCGGCAGCCTGGGCACGAGCGGCACGCCGCTGCCTTCGAACATCGGCTATGTCGGTGCTCGCGCCGAGACCTTCCTGTGGCCCGACGTGTACGTCGGTCTGGAGGCCAACGGTGCGGCCAGCGGCGGCGTCGACGGCTATGCCGAGATCCTCGGCTCGGTGGGTGCGGAGTTCCCGCTCGGCGACAGCGGTGTCAAGCTGGGCGGCCGACTGGCCTTCGGCATGGGCGGCGGCGGCGACATGCCGACGGGTGGCGGCCTGCTCGGCAAGGCCGCGCTCGACCTGAGCGTGCCGCTGAGCCGCGATCTGAGCCTGGGGCTGGAAGCCGGCTGGGCCAGTGCGCCGCAGGGCGACTTCAGCGCGCCCTTCGCCTCGGTGGCATTGCGCTGGGCGCTGGATCCGCTGCCCGGCGTGGCGCCGGTACTGGTGCGCCAGGAATGGTCGGCCGGCGTCGAGATGTACACCGACGCCGCGCGCAAGAACGGCAGTTCGGCCAGCATGCAGAACGTCAGCTTCAAGTACAGCCGCTTCATCGGCGACACGCTGTACCTCACCGGCCAGGTGCAAAGCGCCTACCAGGGCAACGCCGGGGCCTACACGGCCGGGCTGTTCGGCGTCGGCGGCCAGTGGCGCTGGGACACCGGCATCCTGGCCGGCGCCGAGATGCTGGCCGGCGCGGCCGGCGGCGGCGGCGTCGACACCGGCAGCGGCGCCATCGTCAAGCCGATGGGCTATGTCGGCGCGCAGTTGACGAAGCCGCTGTCGCTGCGGCTGGGCGCCGGCTGGATCAAGGCCTTCAATGGCGAACTCAGCAGTCCGGTGGTCGACCTGACGCTGACCTTTGCCTTCGACGTTGCCGGCCGGCCGTGACAATGCCGCTGCCCACCCTCCTGGAGTTCGCATGAGCAAGACCCTTCTGATCACCGGCGGCAGTCGCGGCATCGGCGCTGCGGCGGCCGTGCTGGCCGCGCAGCGCGGCTGGGACGTGGCCGTCAACTACGCCCGCGACGCCGCGGCCGCGCAGCGCGTGGCCGACCAGGTGCGTGCGGCGGGCCAGCGTGCGCTGGTCATCCAGGCCGACGTGGCCGACGAGTCCCAGGTGCTGGCCATGTACGCCACCGTCGACAAGGAGTTCGGGCGCTTGAGCGGCCTGGTCAACAACGCCGGCGTGGTCGACATGCCGGCGCGGGTCGACGAGATGACCCTGCAACGGCTGATGCGCATGTTCGCCATCAACCTCACCGGCTCGTTCCTGTGCGCGCGCGAGGCCGTCAAGCGCATGAGCACCAAGCATGGCGGCGCGGGTGGCGTGATCGTCAACCTGTCCTCGGCCGCGGCGCGACTGGGCTCTCCAGGGCAGTACGTCGACTATGCGGCGGCCAAGGCCGGCATCGACACCTTCACGCTCGGTCTGGCGCGCGAGGTGGCTACCGAAGGCATCCGTGTCAACGCCGTGCGCCCCGGCATCATCGACACCGAGATCCATGCCAGCGGCGGCCTGCCCGACCGGGTCAAGCAGACCGCGCCGATGGTGCCGATGCAGCGCGCCGGCAGCGCCGAGGAGGTGGCCCAGGCCATCGTCTGGTTGCTTTCGGACGACTCCAGCTACACCACCGGCGCGGTCATCGACGTCACTGGAGGTCGTTAACCGCCGCGGCGTCGGCTTCGGATCAGGAGATCCACACGCTCGCCCAGCGCGCGTGGGCTGGATGCCTTGGGCACGAACGCATCGAATTGATCGAACCCGGCGCGCACGGCGTCCTCGCCGACGCTGCTGTGCATGGCGATCATGGCCGAAGCCGTTCGCGGGTCGCTGCGCAGGGCCCGACCGACGGCCATGCCGTCCAGGCCCGGCATTTCGACATCGAGCACGATCGCGTCGAAGGACTGCTGGCGAACCGCCTCCAGCGCCGCCCAGCCGCTGTCGACCGCTTGCACGCTGTAACCGAAGGACTCCAGCGATGCCTGCATGACCAGTCTCATCGCGGCACAGTCGTCCACGGCCAGGACGTGACCCTTCGGCGTGTGGTCGGATGGCGCATGCATCGGCGTCAGACTAGCAGCCCGATGGCCGATCGAAAAGTACCTCTCTTGTCCAAAAGGGCCCGCCAACGCCGCTGCCTAAAACGGAGGCAGTACTCCTCGACAGGGGGTGCCCTGTGCGCATCCACTCTTTGCCCTCAGGTTGTGCACAGAGTTGTCAACGGCCGGCGACGACAGATTATTTTTCTTGAGGGTGTGGCCCGGCCGCCCGGACTCAGTTCAGAAGCGCATGGTATTCGTCGAGCAGCGCAAGCAGCTTCTTGCCCTGCCACTGCCAGGTGTCCTGCATCCAGTCGGCCACCTTCATCGAGCGCAGCGCGGCCTCGTAGCCGGCCAGAGCCACCGTGTCGCCGGTGCCCAGTGCGGCCTCCCACAGCGAGGCCAGCACCCAGAAGTGTTCGTTGCCCACTTCCTCGGGCAGCCGCTCCAGGTGGGCGCGCGCGATCTGCGCCACGTCCTTGCGCATGCGGATGGCCAGCGTGTGGTCGGTGATGGCGTCGTCGCGCTGCCCGGCCTTGAGGTGCTCGCGTGCGCGTAGGTCGAGCAGGAAGGCGAAGTTGATGCCGGTGTAGTGGTCCTGCTTCAGCGCGAAACCGCGCGCGTAGGCCATGATGCCGGTGTCCAGCAGCTCCGGCGCGGGATTGATCTCCCACAGTCGCTTGTGGATGGCGCCGTACAGGCCCAGCGTCTCGGGGTTGTTGCAGGTCTCGGGCTTGAGCACGTGCAGCACCTCCAGCGCGTCGTTCAGCGCCGTGACTGCATCGGGCTGCTTGCTCTTGTAGATGGACAAGGCCAGGCGCTGGATGACGAAGCTGTCGGTGGGCCGTCGCTTGCGCGCCTCTTCAAGCAGCACGCGCGCGCTGGCGAAGTCGCTGTCGTTGATGCGCTTCTGTGCCTGTTCGAGCAGCTGCTTGGCGTTCAGGTCCACCGCCTCGGTATCGGCCCCGCCGTCCTTGGTGAGCAGGGTGGACATCGGTGGCAGCGGCTCGGCGGTCGTGGGCATGGCCGTTGGCACCGGCGCAAAGGGCGCCAGCGCCTCGTCGTCAAGGGCCTTCTGGTCCACCGGCGGACGCAGCGTGGGCAGGAAGGTGTAGATCGGGCTGTCGATGCGACGTTCGGCGGCGATCGCCTGGATGGCCGCCTTCAGCTCGTCGCGAAAACGCCTGGCTTCCTTGGCACCGATGTCGTCGCCCAGGTGCTTGTAGCGGCGGATGGCGATGTGGCTGAAGTCGAAGGGGTTCTGGAACTGCTCCTCGGCGACGATGATCGTGGCATGCGGGCGCAGCGCATAGCGCACGCCCAGCTCGAACACCGCGTTGGAGTTGTAGGTGGACAGGTCGGCCACCACCAGGTCGGCGTTCAGCAGCCACTGGTACATCGGCAGGTCGATGGTGCCGGAATGCTGGATCTCGTCGGCGCGGATGCAGTCCAGCCCCGCCGCCTCGACCGCGTCCTTGATGATCGCGTAGGACGCGTCCAGGTCGAGCACGCGGCCGTCGCGGTAGTCGGTCTTGCGGCCGTAGCCCTGGATCACGAAGCACGACTTCATGGCCGCGCGGGCAGATCGAAGGCCGCCGGGAAGTGGCTGCCCTGCAGCTGTTTCTTGGCCGCGGCCAGGCCCACTTCGAGCAGCTCGTGGCGGTTGTCGGCGTCGCTCATGTCGTGCAGCGCCTCGGCACGGTTGCTCAGGTGTGGCAGGCCCAGCGCGCGCAGCGCCTCGGGCTCCAGCGTGGCGTTGTAGCGCAGGTAGGACAGCGCGGGTTCGGGCGTCAGCAGGTCGCCGCTCAGGTCTCCGATCTCGCGGTCGATGACGGCGGCCGTGGGGCTGCGCGACAGGTACTGCAGCAGCATCTGGTTGTGCCAGTTGGCGTCCTGCATCAGCATTTCCGGCACGGCCGCGGCGCTGGCGATGATGTTGGCATCGCTCACCGACTGAGGCGGCTTCTCCTGCCGCCACTGACCGGTGCCCAGCGACACCAGCAGCAGCTGGTCCTCGCCGGTCTTCCAGTGGAAGGGGAAGCCCTTCAGCGTGGCCACCAGGAACATCGTCAGCGCCGGGTTGTTGGCCATGCTGACACCCCCGTCGACAAAGGCGCCACTCTTGCCGCCGACGTCCAGCGTCTCGGGGATGAAATAGGTGGGTGCAGCGGTGGAGGCGCGGATCACGTCGCGCAGCGGCATCAGGCTGTTGCGCGGGTAGTACTTGCCTTCGGGGTGGTTGAGGATCGGCCAGACGCTGTTGGTGTCGGCGCGCTTGGCCACCACGCACAACCCGGTGCGCAGGCTGGCATCGCCAAGCAGCCGGTCGCCGAACAGTAGCTGCAGCTGCGCGCGCACCGCGTCGGCCGAGAAGCGTGCCTTGTAGGGCAACAGCACCTTCTTGAAGCCGGCCGCGCCGAGCTTCAGGTAGCTGTCGCTCACGTCCTTGGCCGTCATGCCGATCGACAGGCCGGCGGCGATGATCGACCCG
This sequence comes from uncultured Pseudomonadota bacterium, assembly GCA_963758955.1. Classification (GTDB taxonomy): domain Bacteria; phylum Pseudomonadota; class Gammaproteobacteria; order Burkholderiales; family Burkholderiaceae_C; genus Rubrivivax. The sequence continues at coordinate 117,717 of CAVWXO010000019.1, read as the reverse complement.
GTACTGGTGCCGCCAATGAAGTCGAAGTAGTCGGCCAGCACCAGCTGCGGGTTGTCGTGTCGCTGGCGCAGCAGCTTTTCCATCTCCACCAGGTAGCCGGCGGTCAGCGCGCCACGGATGCCGCCGCCGTCCAGCGCCAGCATTCGTTTCGGGCCGGGGGACTTCAGGCGTTGCAGCAGGCTCATCGGGGTCTTTCAGTGGTCAAAGCTTTCGCGTGTCGATCCAGGTCACGCGGCCGGTGCGGCGCTTGACCTCGTTGTACATGTGGGCGGTGCCGCCGGGGCCATCGCCCCCGCCGCCATCCCACAGGCAGATGAAGCGTACCTTCTCTTGCCCCCAGGCCAGCGCGGTGTGCAGCAGCCAGCGGTTGCAGCGCTCGAAGGCATTGGCGCCCTTGGGCAGCGGGCCCAGTTCGTCGGGCATGACCCGCGGCGTGTCGACCAGCGACGCCTTGAGCGCGAAGTAGCGCTCGCGCCAGGCCTCGCCGTCTTCAGAAGGCAGTACCGAGCGCTCGATGAACTCCGGCTCGTCCAATGGCAGCAGCAGTTGGACGCGCACCCCGCGTGCGCGGCAGGCCTCGGCGCACAGCAGGTCGCCGCCCGCCGCGCCCTGGGTGAGCAGCAGGTCGCCTTCGCCTGCGCCCAGCGCATCCAGCGCGCGCTGCAGCGCTTCGGCCGCCTGCGGCAGCTTGGCGGCTGGAAAGCGTGGCTGCTTGCGATCGGGCGCATCGACCATGTGGCCGGAGAAGAGCAGTACCTGGCGCGGCTGGAAGGGCGCGGCCAGGCGCGCGATCTCGCGGTCCAGTACCTCCAGCGCGGTGGCGGTCTCGTCCGGGCGGAACAGCAGGTCGCGCAGCAGCGTCAGCGTCTCGCGCGTCGATTCCAGTGCGAAGCGGTCGCGTTGCGCCGCAGCCACCGTGCTGCGGTACTCGCGTTGCACCGTGGCCTTGGGGTTGAGAAGCAGGCACAGTTCGGCAAAGCTGGCCCGCGCCCAGTAGTCCTTGGGGTCGCGCTTCTGCGCGCTCAGCGCAGCCCACAGAACCCCACCGGTGAGGTTGTCGAGCACGGTGTCATCGACCTGGCCGCCCAGGTGCCGCAGCAGCAGGTGCAGCGTCAGCGAATTGATGCCCGAATAGTGGTGCGACGGTTCGGCGATGAAAGCCTGGTGGTACGGCGCGATGGCTTCTTCCAGGCAGGCCAGCTCGGCCGCTGCGGCCTCGCGCATCTGCTCGCGCGTGAGCCGCGCATCGCGCCAGCGCGACACCCAGTGTGACTTTTCCACCCGGCCGGACAGCGCCCAGACCTCGGCGTCGCTGGGGTAGGCCTCGGTCAGCGCCCGTACCGCCTCGCGCGCCTGCTCATGGCGGCCGAGCCGGCCCAGACAGACGGCGCGCTTTTCCAGGCTGGTCTTGTCGTCGGCCTCCAGCTCGAGCACGGCATCGAACTGCTCCAGCGCCAGGTCGAAGTGCTGCAGCTTCAACAGGCAGTTGCCGGCCTGCCGCTTGGCCTCCAGCCACAGCGCCTGGGTGGGGGTCTCGTCGGCCAGCACCAGGATGTCGCCGGCCAGGTTCTTCTGCCGCGCCACTTCCATGCGGCTGCGCCAGGCCTCGTAGCCCTGGCTGAACTCGCTTTGCCGGTCGAGCATCAGGCTGCGCCATTCGGGCTCGCGCAGGTGGTCGAGCAGCACGTACACCGGACTGACCTTGCGCCGGCTGCTGGCCTGCAGCGTGGCCCGCGCCATCTCTGCCAGTGCGGTCCGGTCGGCCGCCAGGAAGGCCGGGTCGGGCGCACCGTCCTTGAGGTGATAGCGCAGCTTGCGGTCGGTGTAGATGTCGAAGGGCTGGCTGGCGCGCGGCCCCTGCACCAGCAGCACGCCGCGTGCGCGCAGCGCATGGCGCACACCCAGTTCGTACCAGACGTTGGGGTTGTCCAGCGTCAGGTCGGCCAGCACCAGGTCGGCCACCAGCAGCTCCTGGAACATGTCAGTGCGGATGTCACCGGCGCGCTGCTCGTCGTCGGCCCGGAAGACCTCGCAGCCGGCATCCTGCAGCGCCGGCAGCAGCAGCTCGGCATAGATGCGGTTGAAGTCGATCGGCGCGCCATCCGCCCCGGGCTTGGTGCCGAAGGGCATGGCGATGAAGGCGTGCGGCGTCATGGCGCCGGCTTGCGGCGACGGCTTCTGGGCACCTTGGCGGACTTCGTGCGTTGACTCGCCGCGCGGACGGGCCTGGCCGGCGGTTCCGGGCGGTCGCTGCGCGCGCTCGGGCCGGGACGAATGCGCTGTCCCAGCTCGATCAGCCGGTCGGCCATGCGGTACAGCGATGCGTCGCCGCCGCCCAGCCACAAGGCGTCGCAGAAGCGCGACAACAGCTGCATCTGCGTGACGACGGAATCCAGCTGGCCCGGCTTGAGGGTCAGGTTGACGAGCGTCGAGCCGTAGCTGGAGACGAGTGCGTCGAAGGCGGTCTGCCCGGCCTCGTCGATGCGGCCCAGACTGCCGTCCAGCATGGCTTCCACCAGGGCCGCCTCGGACTGCATCACCGCGCTCCACAGGTCGGCGTCCTGCGCGTAGCGTGCCTCGGCATCGCCCCGGCATTGCCGCGCCAGGTCGATGCCTTTCGCCTTGTCGTCCGCGTCCGGCTGCAGTGCCAGCAGCGCCAGGCGATTGAGCGCCAGGTAGGCATCGAAATGGCCGGTGCCGGGTTGGCCCTCATCGCGTCCATAGGCTTGAGCGCTGTGCAGCAGCGCTTCCCGCATCGCCGTTGCGGCGGCCTGGCGCTGCTTGGCGTCCTTGGCAGCCAGCGCGGCCCGGGCGTGCACGCTGGCCAGGCGCTTGTAGGCGCTGCCGAGCAAGGCGCTGCGTTCCGGGTTGTGCAGGGCGCCCCCCTCCGCGGCGACCAGCTGGTCCAGCATGTGCAGGCGGCTGATGGCCAGCTTGATGAGGCTCTCGCCGGCCGGCCCGCCCGCTTTGCCCGGTGCGGCCTGGCCCTTGGGCAGCGGCTCGGCGCTGGCCTGGCGCTCTCCCAGGCGCGCTTCCACGTTGGCCAGCCTCTCGATGTCGTGGATCGGCACCGTACCTTCGCGATCCTCGGCCTGCACGGCCGCGAGCAAGGCCTTGCGCGCCTTGTCGAACTGCCCCAGGTCGAGCCAGGTCGCGCCGATCGCCGACTGCAGCCCCGGGGCTTGCAGCCAGCCGGCGGGGCAGCGCTTCTTCAGCAGGTTCTCCAGCGAGGTCGCCTGAGCCCGCAGGTCACGCTCGTTCATCAGCGCGCTGCGACGCGACAGCTCGGCGCGGGTGCGGGCCAGTTCGTCCAGCAGTTCTTCCGGCGACACAAAGGGCGCCGACTCGCCGGCTGCCGCGCCCGGAGCACGGGGTTCGGCACGCCATGCCGGGTCGCCATAGGCCTGGAAGGCCCCCCAGGTGATGTCCACCGGGTTGGCCTCGTAGACCGCCTTGCGCGCCTGGAACACCGCTTCGCCGAAGGGGCGGCGTCGCAGCAGCAGTTCCTCGTAGAAGGTTTCGCCGAAGCGCTGCGCCCCCAGGTCGTTGACGGCCCAGCCGGCCACGAGCACGCAGCGCACGCCGATGTCGATGAGCTCGCGCGCGATGCTCGCCGCCAGCTTGTTGCCCCGGCGGCCCACGTCCACCGTGCCCAGGTGGCAGCAGTTCAGGAAGACGACGTCGGGCACCACCTCCATCGAGCCGATCTCGGCGGCCGTGATCAACAATCCGTCGGACAGCAGCACGCCGCTGCGGTAGCGGCCATCGGCATGGCGCAGGCCGAAGATGCCGTGCGCCGAAACGTGCAGCATGCGCCAAGGCTCGTGGAACAGCGCCGCCAGCACATTGGCCGCGCTCTCGCCATAGGTCAGCGCCGTCGTCCGGTAGCCCATCGCGGTCAGCAGCTTGGCGACGGCCTCGGCCTCGGTCTTGGCGCCCGGCAGATTGTCCGGATCGGCGCCGTACTGCGCGTCTTTGGTGGAAAAGGCTTCCTTGAAGCCCTGGGTCGACGGGTTGCCGATGACCAGTGCGGTGCGTTCGACGTTCTGGCGCACCTGGCGGCGGTACTGGACCGACGCGAGCTGGCGCACCGCGGCCATGCGCAGCGCCAGCGGGCGCTTGTCGTCGTCGCTGCGCGAGGGATCGTCCGCCAGCATCAGCTCCCACGGCAGGTTTGCGGTCGTGTCGTCGACCACGAGCACCACCTGCTCGAGCTGGCGCGCCAGGTCCTTGAAGTCGTGCGGCACCATCAGCTGGAATAGCATGCGGCCGAAGTCCTCGTTCCACACGGTGCTGCTGATCTGCTGCTGCACCAGGCGCTCGATCAGCCCCGGCTGGCGCTGATGCAGCAGCGACTCGGCGCGCGCGCGCTGACCGAGGTACAGGTACTTCAGCGTATCGGCCAGCACCGTGACGGGGGCTTGCTCGGCGCCCGGCCCGGGAGGGAGCGGGCCGCCGTCGGCCGCCGTGACGATGAGGCGTGGCCAGTAGCTGCCGGCGCCGCCGTCGAAGAGGCGCTGGCGACGGCCCTCGCCACGCTCCAGCGCCGGACTGCAGACCAGCTGGGTCTGCAGCCGCTCGGCCACCGCGGCAAGACGCCCCTCGAGGCGGCGCAGCGAATACACCGCCGTGATGGCCGTGTCGATGTACAGCTCGACGATGTCCAGCCTGCCGATGCGGATGTTCAGCCGCGTCGTCTCGAAGAAGCGCACATTGGCTTCCATCACGCCGCGCACCAGCGCCTCGATCGAGGCCTCGACCGTGAGGTTGGCCGACGAGTTGTAGCCCAGCAGCAGCGTGGCCAGTGAGACTTCGCGTTCGCCCTTGCCGAGCACGTCGACTAGCTGCAGCAGGTAGCGCAGCGCGCCGGCGCGAACCGCTTCGGTCAGGCTGGTCACGCTCAGCCCGCCGTCGTACGGGCCCAGGCCGGTGACGATGGCGCCGCGCAGGCTGCCGCGCGCACGCTCGATCGCATTGGGTGCGCGCAGCACCACGGTGGCACTGCCCAGCGGGCCGGCGTGCAGGCCAAGGTTGTGGCGCTGGCTCAGGTCGCCGTCGAGCAACTCGTTGTCGATCAGCCGCTGCGGCCCGGCAATCGGGTCGCGCTCGTACTGCCCCACCAGGATCGGCTGCACCAGGAAGCGCAGGTCCTTGGCCTGTACGCGGACTTCGAGCCGCCGCTTGCGCCGCGCCGGCACCCGGTTGCGCAACGAGGCACCGAGCAGCGAGCGGGTCAACATGTCGGCGTCGTCGGCGCTGGGCGGGCCGGCGTCGTAGCTGACCGGCTGTGGTGTCTCGATGGCGCGCGTGGCCGGCGGCGCGGTCGCCAGGCGTCCGGTGGTGCCGGTGGTCAGCAGCTCGATCAGCGCCGGGAAGTGCTCCTTCGTCGACGGCAAGTCGCCATGCGCGGCGGGCATCCAGAAGAACTGCCCGATGCTGCCGATGCGTCCCGACGCCCAGGTCACCGTGCCGTCGCCGTGGGCCGTGCCGACCATGCGCAGCCGGCCGCCTTCCTCGCGTACGCCGCAGGGCGTGTTGCCGGCCACGCCGAAGACATAGCTGCTCTTCGCCTCGTACTCGGTTGGCAGCGAGGGCGTGGACGCGCCGTCCTGGGCCCACAGCCAGGAGGCCGCATCGAGCACCTGCTGGCTCGGCTTGCCCACCTGGCCGTTGCCGAACCAGAAGTCGCGCACCTTGAGCGCGAAGTCGATCCAGGTCTGCGCCTTCTGATAGTCGTAGAGGTCGCCGCCGTCGCTCTGGCCCTGGAACATGTCCTTGAACCCGGGCCGCGGCAGCAACTGCAGCGCGCCGCGAAAGCCGGCAACGATGTCCAGCACCTGCTGCATCGAGTGCGAGACGTCCAGCCGCACCAGCGTGCGCAGCGTGTCGCCCTTGCCGAGCAGGTTCTCGACCATGGAATGCGCGCCCTGGTGCGGCGTGCCCAGCATCACCAGGCGGGCACCGTCGCGCGCCATCAGCGCATCCATGACCGGCCGACGCTTGTAGATGCAGGCGCGCACGACCAGCCCGCCCATGCTGTGGGCGAGCAGGCGGATCGGCTGCTGCGTCTGCGCCATCAGGCGCGAGATGAACTCGCCGAGCCGCTCGCCGAGAACGTCCAGCGGCTGGCGCCAGTCGTAGGCGAAGCGCTCGACGCGGTGGCTCTCGGCCAGGCGCTTGCACAGCTCGCCGTAGAACATGCCGAACAGGTCTTCGGCCTCGACGCCGGGCTGGCCCCAGGCGATCTTGGCCAGGCCGCCGCCGGCGATGTCCAGCGGGTCGAACCAGACGCGGTCCTTGCCGCCGACCTGCAGGTGCGAGCCCATCACGCCGGGCAGGATCACGACCACCGGCCGGTCCGTGGCGAGCACGTCGCGCGAGGCCGCGGCCAGCGCCTCGGCATAGTCGGCGGGGCCGGGCAAGGGGCGGAAGGCTTCGATCTTCGAGGTGTCCGCGTCGATCAGCCAGTCGCGCAGCGCCGAGCGCGTGCCGACGTTGGTGAAGTAGCGGAAGTGCGAGACATCGGCGCCGCGGTCGAACAGCACGCGCGAGCCGGCACGCGGCGCGATGCCGGCCAGCATTGCCGTGGTGTTGACGACCAGGTCGTTGTCGTCGCGGTCGAAGATCAGGAAGTCGGTCAGCAGCACGCCCAGCCGCACGAGCAGGTTGCCGCCCTGGATGTCGCCGGCAATCACCGCCATGGACACGCCCGGCCGTACCGGCGCGTCGCGCAGCAACCGGGCGGTCGGTGAGTCGGGCAGCATGGCTTCGATGCCGGGCACGAGATGCGGGTTGCTGCGGTTCCTGGCGATCTCGATGACCACGCGCTTGAAGGCTGCGTAGAACGGGCTGCCGAAGAAGAACGGCACCTGGCCGATCAGCGTCAGCAGTCCGGACAGGAAGACGTCGAAATTGCCGCTGGCCAGCTTGGTGCCATTGGCCGGGCTGGCGGCGCGCACGTAGCGCTGCACCACGAACTGCTTTTCGCGCAGCTCGGCGGCCAGCTCGCGCAGCAGGGCGCGGTGTTCGGCATAGGCGGTGTCGAGCTGTTCGGCGAGCCGCTGCGCCTGCGGGCTGTCGGGGTCGGCATCGCCGGTGCCGGGCATGTTCGCCGGACGGCCGAAGGCGTCGATCTGCGCATCGAAGTCGCTCAGGCACAGCAGATCGGCCACCAATCCGCCCCGCGAGTGCGACACCAGGTTCAGCAAGGCGCCCTTGGGCAGTGCCCGCGCCAGCTGCAGTGCGTTCTCGATCGGGCTGGCCGACAAAGTGTGGTGCTCGAAGGCAAAGATGTTGTCGCCGAAATGCGCCTCCAGCGCCGCCCAGAGGATGCGGTCGCCGGCACGCAGGTCGCCGAAGCTGCCGAGCGAGTTGGAGCCCGTGCCGTGCACGAACACCAGCATCGGCTTGTGCGCCGCGGTCGCCTGCTCCAGGTCCTGCAGTCGGGTCGGCTCGAGGTCGGCGGCCTTGCCGCTGGCGCCGACCCAGCGGTACAGCCGCCCGGGCTCCTGCATCAGCCGCTTCTCGATCGCCCACATCAGCGCGCGCGTGCCGGCCCAGGTGACGCCGAGTTCGGCGGCGTCGAGCCCCCTGTCCTTCAGCCAGTCGAGCGCGGCGTCGACGATCGCGTCCTTCTTTTCCCCGGCCACGAGCGTGAACACCTTGCTCACCAGGCCGCCCACCGCCTCGCCAAAGCCGCGTTGCGCCGACGAGCCCTGCGCGCGCAGCTTCTCGAAGGGGATCGCGCCGTCCGCGTCGACCCAGTCCGGATGATTGCGCGCCAGCGCATCGCGCAGCCGTGCCGCGCTGGTAATCAACGTGCCGCCGTCGGCCAGCTCCAGCACCACCACCTCGTCGACGGCGGCATCGTGCTCAAGCGCGGCCGCGCCTTCGACGCTGCGCGCCACGGCGCCGACGTCGAAGGTGCCGGTGGCTCGCAGGTAGCCAGGCGGCAGGAACTCGTCGCCCTGCCCGCCGGCCGAGCGGCTGGCGCTGCCGAGCAGCGCGGGCAATGCGGGAGCGTCGGCGCGTCCTGTCAGCTTGATCGGGATGCTATTGGCCATCTGCGTCCTCCGGGGCCTTGTCGTTCAGCGCCTGCGGTGGGGCCGACCCAGGCTCCGGATCGCGCCCGCGGCTCGACCCGCCAGCCGTCAGACGGTGAAGGGCTTCTGCTTCAGGTAGGTGGCCACCGGCCCCATGGTGAACAGGTTCGGCGTCTGGATCGCCGGCATGCCGGCCTTGATGTGGGCATGGAAGGTGGCGTAGTTGCCGTCGAAGTTGCCGCGGTTCCATACCGTCAGCAGCCGGCCGGTGAAGGCGCCGTTGTGCGCGCCGTCGTAGCTGCTCTGGTTGTCCTGGCAGCCCGAAATGAGGATCGCGCGTGCCTTGAAGCGCTTGGCGATCTTCGTCAGGCGCGTGCTCACCGTCAGCGTGGCCAGCACCTCGTCGGGCTCGGCCTTGGCGTCGCCGCCGGCCTCGGCCCGGGCCACATCCATCTGCAGCTTGTCGTAGAAGGCCTTGTGGGCCTCGTAGGTGCGCATGGCCACCGATGGCGGCATCATCTTGGAGCGCAACTCGGGCGTCGGTACACCGAGCGCAGGCGGGCCGGCGCGTACCACGGTGCCGCTGTGGCAGCTGTCGGACAGCACCAGGATGCGCACGCCGGTGGCGAACTTGCCCAGCTCCAGATATAGCTCGTCGTCGATCAGCTGGCCGTCGTAGAGACACCAGGTCTCGTCGAGCTTGTCGGTCTCTTCACCCGACACGTCGGGCACCTGGCCGCCATGGCCCGAATAGGTGAGGAAGAAGAAGTCGCCCTTGACCAGCGTCTTGGCTGCGCTGCGCAGCGCAGACAGCACCTTGGCCCGAGTACCGTCCTTGGACAGCAGCACCGTGGCCTTCATGCCGCGGCCGGTCGCCAGCGCGCCCATGTCCTTGGCGTCGAACTCGCAAGCGGCGAGCGGGCCGGTCCAGCCGCCGTAGTGTGCGCCGCTGACGCTGTTCAGGCCGATGTTCAGCGACAGGCCGCGCGCCTTGGCCGCAGCCGGGATCTTGGTAGCCATGCAGTCTCCTCGTGCACGCCGCGTGAGGTTGCGGCTCAACCGGGCACTTTAGGGGCTAACGCCGGGGCCCGGCACACCTAGGTTGAAAACTGTTGCGTTGTCGCAGTGATCCTAGCGCCGCTGCACCACCATCGGCTGCAGGCTCGCCACGCCGCGGATGCGTTCGGCCGTGCCCTGGGCTTCGCCTCGCGTCGCATAGGGGCCGGCCTGCAGGCGGTACAGCGCACGGTCGTCGAAGATCGCCAGCCAAGGCTCCAGCCAGGCCAGTTCACGCGCCAGTTGCTCACGCAACTCGTGCGCGCCCTCGCGCTGGCGGAAGGCACCGAGCTGCACCCAGAAGCCCGGCGCAGCGGCCGCCGGCGCTGTGGTCAGTGTGTCGCTCGATGTGGCGGCGACATTGGCCAGCGGCGGCGTGGCGGCCGGCTCTGGCGGCGCCGGCAGCGGCCGCGCCTCGGCCTGGGCCCAGGTACTCTCGCCGCGCCAGCTCCCGCTGCGGATGTCCTCGTGGGTCAGCCGTCGCACTTCGACCGGCGCCACGCCGCGCAATACGCCGAGCTTCAGTGCGGCGGTGTAGCTCAGGTCGATGACACGTTCGCTGTGGAACGGGCCGCGGTCGTTGACGCGCACCACCACTTCGCGCCCATTGGCCGGATTGCGCACCAGCGCATAGCTCGGGATCGGCATCGTGCGATGCGCAGCGCTGGAGGCGTACATGTCATAGATCTCGCCGCTTGCGGTGGGCCGGCCGTGGAACTTGCGCCCGTACCACGAGGCCAGGCCGGTTTCGACCACCGGTGCGTCGGCGGCCAGCGGGGTGTAGCGCTGGCCCAGCACCTCGTAGGGCTTGTTCGGGCCGCCACTTCGGATCGGCTCGACCTTCGGCTCCGGGTCGGGCCGCGAGATCAGGTCGGGCGGAGGGTTGGCGGGTGGACCGTCCAGCGGCGCGCTGGAGGCCGTCTCGCCGGCCAGAGCGCCGGGCCGCGGTGTGCTGCCGCAGGCCGCCAGCAGCGCCAGCATCAGTGCTGCCAGTGCAACGCGCCAGCGGGCAGGGCAGGCGGAGGCACGCGGGTGCATCCGACCGCCCGCGTCCTCAGACCAGGCCGTCCTTGGCCATCGAATCGACGATCAGCTTGCTGAACTGCTCGAACATCGAGCCGACGCTGCCGCCGCTGGGCGTGGTGGTGGTCGAAGCCGACCACACCAGCGTGTAGTTGGCAGTCTCGAACAGCCGCGTGTCGGCGGCCACGTGCTGGGTGGTGTAGACCGTGGGCGGCACGTAATAGCTGGACGCCCACATGCCGCCGTAGTAGCCGTAGAAACCGCCGAAGCCGTAGCCCATCGGCGGGCCCATCACCATGCCCGGCGAGACGTTGACCTGCTCGGTGACGTTGACCACGCGCGTCAGCAGCACCCCGGCGACGCCGGCTTCCTTGACTGCCTGTTCCAGCTTGACCTGCTCCATGGCTCCGGCATCCGGTGCAAAGCGGTACGAGGGTACGGCCTTGACGCCGCGCGTGGCCAGCTGCGCCACCATCTGGTCCTCGAACAGGCGGCGGTTGGTCGGGTCCTTGGTGATGCCCAGCACCAGGATCGAGCGCATCGGCGGCTTGCCCGCAAACTGCGGGTTGGCCCACTGCGTGTTCAGCACGGTCGGCGCGGCGCAGGCGCCGAGCACGGCGATGGCGGCGATCAACGCGGCACGGCGGGTGGCAAGGCGCAGGGACATGGTCATGGTGGGCCCGGTGGACGATGGGGATCTAGGCACTGCCGGCGGGCAGGCGCCTGGCGCGGCTGGCGGGGATCGAACCCACGACCCTTGGCTTCGGAGGCCAATACTCTATCCACTGAGCTACAGCCGCGGTGCTGACAGGCGGCGGATTCTATCAGCGGGGTGGGTGAAGCCCAGCCGGCGCGCGGCCCGCAGCGGGAGCGCGCCGCTATAATTTTTGGCTTTGGCCGACCCGCCCGCTGCAGCATGCCCCACCCGGGCCGGCGACTTCAGGGGGTTCGGCGTGCTGCCACCGAGGACTTCATGAGCGACCCCCAGGACCACGACGCCCCGCACGAGGGACCGATCAAGACGCCCAAGCAGCTCATCTGGACGGTGGTGGCCTCGTTCCTGATTCCCATTGCCATCATCGTGCTGCTGGTCAACTTCGTGGCCAGTGGCGACAAGTCCGGCGCCGGCACCGAAGCCATGAGCGAGCAGGCCGTGGCGCTGCGCATCCAGCCGGTGGGCTCGGTCGCGCTCAAGGACGCCTCCGTCGTGGTCGAACTGCGCACCGGCGAACAGGTCTACGCCGCGCAATGCTCGGCCTGCCACGCCGCGGGCCTGGCCGGCGCACCGAAGCTCGGCGACGAGGCCGCATGGGCCCCGCGCATCAAGACCGGCTTCGAGGCCCTGCACAACTCGTCACTGAAGGGCAAGGGTGCGATGGCAGCGCAGGGGGGCGGCGAATTCACCGACTTCGAGATCGGCCGGGCCGTGGTCTTCATGGCCAACAAGGGCGGCGCCAAGTTCGACGAACCCAAGGCCCCGGCTGCTGCCGCATCGGCTGCGAGTGCGCCCAAGTAACGCAGCGGATTGCATTGGCAAGGGCCGCCTGCGGGCGGCCCTTTGCATGGGTGCTCCATCCAGGCGGCCTGCGGCTGCGTACCTCCCCGGATGCGCAGTTCAGAAGTTGGCGCCGTCGGGCTGCGGCCGCAGCACATAGCCGAATCGATCCGGCATGCACGCAAAGTCCATCTTCTGGGGCTGCCAGTCGCCGGCTTCCACGGCCTGCGCAGCGATACCGGTGTCGAGGCTGTGCAGCAGGCCGAAACCGCGGTCGCACTCCAGAAACAGCCGCCCCGACTCGTCCAGCCAGGCTGCACGGTAGCGCGCCGGGCGCTGCAGCGGCAGGCTGATGCGCCAGCGCTCGCCAGTGGCGGCGTCGCCGGCCTGCAGCCGGTAGACCCGCGGCGCGGCTTCCAGCTCGACGTAGACCCGCTGCGGCCCGTTCTGGAAGTACCAGCAGCCGCGCGCGTCGGCCTCGTAGTTGCGTTCGATGAATTCGCGCAACCCGTCATGCTCGATGCGGCTGCCCTTGGGCCGCGGGAAGGGCCCGGCGGCCTGCGTCGGCTCGTCGCGCAGATACCAGTCGCCGCGCGCGTCCAGAGCCAGCCAGCCGTAGCAATGCGGCACGGCGGGCCACTTGCGCATTGCTGCCTTGACGATCTCGTCCATGTCGCGAGCCTACCTGGCCTGCTGCCGCAGCCAGCCGCACACTGCTTCCGGCAGGCTGTGCACATGGCCGGGAAAGCGCCCGCGGGGGAATCCGACGTGGCCACCGTGCGCCGGCTGCCACAGCGTGACCCAGCGCCCCACCTCGTGGGCCGCGGGCAGGCTGGAGGCTGGCACGAAGGGATCGTTGCGTGCATTCAGCACCAGCGCCGGGATGCGGATGCGCCGCAGCTGCGGCTTGGCCGAAGCGCGGGCCCAGTAGTCGTCGGTGTCGCGAAAGCCGTGCAGCGGCGCGGTGAAGACGTTGTCGAACTCGTACAGAGTGCGCGCCGCGCGCAGCCGCTCGCGCTCGAACAGGCCCGGATGCTGCTGCCATTTGGCAAGCGCCTTGGCCTTCATCGTGCGCAGGAACATGCGGGTGTAGACCTGACGGTTGAAGCCGCGGCCGATGGCCTGCCCGCCGGCGGCCAGGTCGATCGGCGAGCACACCGCGGCCACCGCACACGCCGTGGCCGCGGCCGTGTCGCCGGCCTCTTCGGCCCAGCGCAGCAGCGCGTTGCCACCCAGCGAGATGCCCACTGCGACCAGCGGTGCGGCGCTGCGCGCTCGCAGCCGCTGCAACACCCAGCCGATTTCTTCGAAGTCGCCCGAATGGTAGGCACGCGGCGCCAGGTTCAGCTCGCCGGAGCAGCCGCGGAAGTGTGGCACCGCATAGCCCCAGCCCAGACTCGCGGCGCGGTGCGCGAAGGCCAGCGCGTAGTGGCTTTGCGACGAGCCTTCCAGGCCATGGAACAGCACCAGCAGTGGCGCGTCCGTGTCGCTGGCATCGACGAAGTCGACGTCGATGAAGTCGTCGTCCGCCGTGGCCCACCGTTCGCGCCGGTAGGCTGGTGCCGGAGCCGGCGCTGCGCGCGAGAACAGCGCCGGCCAGATGGTCTGCAGGTTGCCGCCGGGCAGCCAGCGCGGAGCGCGGAAGTGCTGCATCGGCCGCAGAGTTATGCGTCAGTGCAGCGTGGCCGGCGTCTCGCCGCTTGGCGGCTCGTCGGCCCCTTCGCCGCCCGGGCTGGCATGGTGGGCCACCATGCGCCAGCCGAGTGTGGTCTTGACGTAGACATTGGTGGCCAGGACCCAGGCGCTGCGGCTGCCCTGCGCATCGACCACGCGCACCTGCTCGACCAGGTGGTGCACTGCGCAGCCCAGCGTCAGCAGCCGGCGCACGCCTTGCGGCTGAAGCGGAATGGCGCCGTTGGCGAAGATCGCCTCGAAGCTGGCGCGGATGGCGGCATGGCCGCTGACGCGCGGCCCGCCAGGGTGCACGCAGGCGATCTCGTCATCATCGGACCACACGGCCATCAGCTTGTCCAGGTCGGCGTTCTGCAGCGCCTCGTAGAACTGCGCCTCGACATCGTCGGGCGAGGCCAGCAAGGCGGCGGTTCGGGCTTTGTCGCGCGGCATGGGTGTGGCTCAGCGGAAGACCACGCACTTGTGGCCGTTCATCAGCACGCGGCGCTCGACATGCCAGCGCACCGCACGGGCCAGCACCGCGCATTCGATGTCGCGGCCGACGGCCGTGATGTCCTCGGCCGACATCGCGTGGTCGACGCGCTGCACGTCCTGCTCGATGATCGGGCCCTCGTCCAGTTCGGCGGTGACGTAGTGCGCGGTCGCGCCGATCAGCTTGACGCCGCGGGCGTGCGCCTGGAAGTACGGTCGCGCGCCCTTGAAGCTGGGCAGGAAGCTGTGATGGATGTTGATAGCGCGGCCCGTCAGTGCCGCGCAGAACTCGGCGCTGAGAATCTGCATGTAGCGCGCCAGCACGACCAGTTCGACCCGCTCGCGCTCCATCAGCGCTTCGATCTCGCGTTCCTGCGCACGCTTGGCGGCAGCATTGCTGCCTGGCGGCAGCGGCAGGTGGTGGAACGGGATGCCGTAGCTTTGCGCCAACGCCTCGAAGTCGGGGTGGTTGGAGACGATGCCGGCGATCTCCACTGCGAGCTGCCCGCTGCGCCAGCGGAACAACAGGTCGTTCAGGCAATGCCCGTGCTGACTGACCAGCAGCAGCACGCGCGCGCGCCGTGCCACCGGGTACAGCTGCAGATCCATGCCGAACTGCTGCTTGGTGTGCTCGAACAGCGTGCCCAGTGCGTCGCAGCTGGCAAGGTGCGGCGGCGTGGCGAAGTGCACGCGCATGAAGAACAATCCGGTGGCGTCATCGCCCTGCAGGTCGCCGAACTGCTGCGAATCGATGATGTTGCAGCCGCCCTGGTAGAGCAGCCCGGACACTGCGTAGACGATGCCGGTGGTGTCGCGACACGACAGCGTGAGAATGAATTCGTCTTCGCGCGGCATGGCGCCGCATTGTAGGTAGGGCCATGGCTGCTATGCAGCCAGCCTGCCCGGCAGGCTCAGGCCCGCGGCAGCAGCACACGGAAGGTCGAGCCGACCCCGGGCTGGCTGCTGGCCTGGATGCGCCCGTGCATCAGCGTCAGCAGCGCGCGGGTGATGCTCAGCCCGATGCCTGTGCCTTCGACGCCGCCGCGGCTTTGCGCCAGGCGATTGAAGGGCTCGAACAAATGCGGCAGGTCGGCCGCATCGATGCCGATGCCGCTGTCCTGCACGGTGATCGACAGCCAGGCCTGGCCTTCGGCAGGACGCGCTGGCGCGATCATCAGGTCGACACTGCCTCCGGCACGGTTGTACTTGACGGCGTTGGACAGCAGGTTGAGCAGCACTTGGCGCAAGCGCGTGCGGTCGGCGCGCGCGACCAGGTCGGCGCCGTTGATCTGCAGGGTCAGACTTACCTGCGCGGCTGCAGCCTGAGGGCGCAGCATGTCCAGGGCCTCCTCGGCCAGCGGCCGCATCGGCACCGCGTCGATCTGCACCTGCAGGCTGCCGCTTTCGATGCGTGTCAGGTCGAGCAGGTCGCCGATCATGCGCAGCAGGTGCTCGCCGGCCTCGCGGATCAGCTTGACGCGGCGGCGCTGGCCTTCGCTGAGGCTGTCCGCTCGGTCGATCTCCAGCAGCTGCGAAAAGCCCAGCACGGCGTTCAGCGGCGTGCGCAGCTCATGGCTCATGCGCGACAGGAACTCGGTCTTGGCGCGGTTGGCTGCCTCGGCGGCGGCCTTGTCCTGGCGCGCGTGCTCCAGCTCCCGCAGCTCGGTCACGTCCTGCATGTAGCCGTGCCAGACGGTGCCGCCGTCGGCGCGGCGCGTCGGGGACGACGTGGCACGCATCCACAGCAGCCGGTCCGGCGCCGCATGCACGCGGAACTCCCATTGCCACAGCGACAGCCTGTGTGCCGACTCGATGATGCTGGCGGTGACGGCCTCGCGATCGGCGGCATGGATGCGCTCCATCAGCTCGGCAGCGTTGTCGGCGGCGCGCACCGGGTCCAGACCGAGCAGCGTGCGCGCGCGTTCGCTCAGGTACGGGAAGCGCGGCACCAGCTGTGCATCCAACTCGAACTGGTAGAGGATGCCCGGCACATGCTGGGCGATGCGCTCCAGCCGCGCGGCGGCCTGTGAGGCCAGCTGCTCGCGTTCACGCTGCGCGGTGATGTTGGTCTGCGTACCGACCATGCGCCGCGGCCGGCCGTC
Source organism: uncultured Pseudomonadota bacterium (assembly GCA_963758955.1). Classification (GTDB taxonomy): domain Bacteria; phylum Pseudomonadota; class Gammaproteobacteria; order Burkholderiales; family Burkholderiaceae_C; genus Rubrivivax. The sequence continues at coordinate 101,836 of CAVWXO010000019.1, read as the reverse complement.
GTCGTGCCATTCGACCACGCGACCGCGCTCCTGGTACCAGCGCCAGCAGCCGTCGCGGGCGCGGATGCGGTACGCATGTTCGTAGTGATCGGTCTCGCCGCGCGCATGGCGCAGGAAGGCCGCGTGGTTGGCGCCCACATCGTCGGGGTGGATGAGACGGTTCCAGTCCTCCTGAGTGCGGCCGATTTCGCTCGCGTCGTAGCCCAGCTGCTGCAGACCTTCGTCGATGTCGCTGAGCCAGTCGGTGTCCAGGTCCCATTCCCAGACGAACGTGCCGCCGCCTTCGAGTGCGTCGCGGATCATCTGGATGTAGCCGGCTCGCGGCGGAGGCTGCTCGGTCGAGCTGTCGTTGAGCAACAGCGCCGCCGCGGTGGCGTACAGCGGTTCCAGACCGGCGGGTGGGCCCGTGGTGCTGGCGTCCAGCAGCAGCGTGCCGACATGCCGGCCGCAGTGAGCCAATGCGATCGGCTGCACCGTGCGCGCGGTGCCTGAGCCGTCGGCCGCGGCGCTGAGGCCGGCAGTGACGTCGATCTGCCAGCGCAGCGTGCCGTCGGCCCGTTCGGCGCGCAGGCTGCAGGGGCGACACAGTCGGCGCGCCAGCGCCGCCAGCAGCAGCTGCAGGGCGTGGCGCGCATCGCCCCGGTTGACATGGTCGAGCAGGGCTTCGTGAGCCAGCGCGTGCCAGTCGGCAGCGGCATGCAGGCGCTCGGCGGGCGTCATGACGCGCGGCCTGCGCTCGCTGCGCGCGCGCTCAATGCGCGGCGTGCAACTTCTCGCCTGCCTTCAGCCTGTAGACCGTGCCGCAGTAGGGGCACTTGCCTTCGCCGGTGCTGGCCACGTCGATGTAGACGCGCGGATGGGTGCTCCACAGCGCCATCTTCGGGTTGGGGCAGAAGACCACGCCCGGGCCCTGCAGGTCCTTGGAGGCGACCTCGACCACGGCAACAGGCTTGCTCATCGCATCACACCTTGCTCAGCCATTCGGCGTACTTCGGATTGCGACCGTTGACGATGTCGAAGAAGGCCGCCTGGATCTTCTCGGTCACCGGACCGCGCGAACCGCTGCCCAGTTCCACGCGGTCGAGTTCGCGGATCGGCGTCACTTCAGCGGCGGTGCCGGTGAAGAAGGCCTCGTCGCTGATATAGACCTCGTCCCGTGTGATTCGCTTTTCCACCAGTTTCAGGCCCAGGTCGGAGCAGATTGCGAAGATGGTGTCGCGGGTGATGCCGTTGAGCGCGCCGGCCGACAGGTCGGGCGTGTAAACCACGCCCTTCTTGATGATGAACAGGTTCTCGCCGGCTCCTTCGCTGACGAAGCCGCTGGCGTCGAGCAGCAGCGCCTCGTCGTAGCCGTCGTCCAGCGCCTCCATGTTGGCCAGGATCGAGTTGGTGTAGTTGCTCACTGCCTTGGCCTGCGTCATCGTGATGTTGACGTGGTGGCGTGTGTAGCTGCTGGTCTTGACCCGGATGCCGCGCTTCATGCCCTCTTCGCCCAGGTAGGCGCCCCACGGCCAGGCGGCGACCATCAGGTGGATGGTGTTGCCCTTGGGGCTGACGCCCAGCTTCTCCGAGCCGATCCAGGTCAGCGGTCGCAGGTAGCAGCTCTCGAGTTTGTTGACGCGCACCACCTCGAGCTGCGCGTCCATCACCTGCTCCAGCGTGAAGGGAATCTTCATGCGCAGGATCTTGGCGCTGTTGAACAGCCGCTCGGTGTGTTCGCGCAGCCGGAAGATCGCCGTGCCGCCGACCGTGTTGTAGGCGCGCACGCCCTCGAAGGCGCCGCAGCCGTAGTGCAGCGTGTGGGACAGCACGTGGATCTTGGCATCGCGCCATTCGACCAACTGGCCGTCCATCCAGATCTTGCCGTCGCGGTCGGACATGGACATGGTTCGTCCTCGGGGAAGTGTTGGATTGCGATTCTAAGGGTGGCGTCCTGCGCAGCCTGGCCGTGCGCCGCTCAGGCTTCGTCGTCGCGCAGCAGGTTCCAGGACTGCAGCTTGCCGGCATCGAACCGAAGCTCGACGCGGGCGCCACCCGGGTCGGCCCAGCTCCAGCGCTCCGGGGTGTCGGACAGCCGGGTGCCCAGGCTGCGCGTGATGTTCAGCACCTGCATCAGCGTCATGCCGGGCTTGAGCTTGCTGTGCAGCATGACCGCACTGTCCACGTGACCGACCGGCTTGCCGGCGGCGTTCTTCAGGACGCGCAACGAGCGGCTGAACTGCAGCAGCAGCCAGAAGACCAGCACGGTGATGCCCAGCACCACGCCCGGCCAGCCCCAACCGATGTAGCCGGCGGCGATGCCGAGCACCGCCAGGCCCCAGCCGATGATCGGGTTCGTCACGTCAAACCCCGCACCGCCTCGATGGCCTGCTCGATGCGCTCCACCGCATGGATGGTCAGGCCCTCGATCGCCTTCTTCGGCGCATTGGCCTTCGGCACTACGGCGACGGAAAACCCCAGCTTGGCGGCTTCCTTCAATCGCTCCTGCCCGCGCGGCGCGGGCCGCACTTCACCGGCCAGGCCGACTTCGCCGAAGGCGATGAAGCCGCGAGGCAATGCCTTGCCGCGCAGGCTGCCCTGGATGGCCAGCAGCACCGCCAGGTCGGCGGCCGGCTCGCTGATGCGCACGCCGCCCACTGCATTGACGAACACGTCCTGGTCCATGCACGACACGCCGGCATGCCGGTGCAGCACCGCCAGCAGCATGGCCAGGCGGTCGCGCTCCAGCCCCACCGACAGCCGCCGCGGGCTCGGCCCGCCCGAATCGACCAATGCCTGGATCTCCACCAGCAGCGGGCGCGTGCCTTCCAGCGTGACCAGCACGCAGCTGCCCGGCACCGGCTCGCCGTGCGTGGACAGAAAAATCGCGCTCGGGTTGGCCACACCCTTCAGACCCTTCTCGGTCATGGCGAAGACGCCGATCTCGTTGACCGCGCCGAAGCGGTTTTTGATGGCGCGCACCAGGCGGAAGCTGCTGTGTGTGTCGCCCTCGAAATACAGCACCGTGTCGACGATGTGCTCGAGCACACGCGGGCCGGCCAGCGTACCGTCCTTGGTGACGTGGCCAACGAGCACGAGGCTGGTGCCGGCCGACTTGGCATGGCGCGTCAGTTGCGCCGCGCACTCGCGCACCTGCGCCACCGAGCCGGGCGCCGAGGTCAGTTGTTCGGAGTACAGCGTCTGGATCGAATCGATGACGCAGAAGTCCGGGGCTTCGGCCTGCAGCGCGAACAGGATCTTCTCCAGCGCGATCTCGGCCAGCACGCGCACCTTCTTGCCGTCCAGCCCGAGCCGGCGCGCGCGCAGCGCCACCTGGGCGCCGCTTTCCTCGCCGGTGATGTAGAGCACGCTCATCTCCCGCGACAGGCTGTCGGCCGCCTGCAACAGCAGCGTGCTCTTGCCGATGCCGGGGTCGCCACCGATCAGCACCACGCCGCCGCCGACGATGCCGCCGCCAAGGGCCCGGTCCAGCTCGTCCTGGCCGGTGGGCGTGCGCGGCACTTCGGCAACGACGATCTCGCTGAGCGTGGTCACCGGCTGCGTGCCGCCCAGGCTGTGGAAGCGGTGGGTCGAGCCGGCCTCGGCGCGCACCTCCTGCAGCGTGTTCCAAGCGCCGCAATGCGGGCACTTGCCCAGCCACTTCGGGCTGCTGCCGCCGCATTCGCTGCAGGTGTGCTGGGTCTTGTCCTTGGCCATGGCGGCGATTGTCGCCGCCGGCCTACTCGCCGCTGATCTTGCCGCCGAGCTTGGTCCGCAGCGCCTTGACCTGCCCACGCTGCGTCTTGCCCTGCAGCCGGCGCAGCTTCGAAGCGTGGGTGGGCTTCGTCGCACGCCGCAGGCGCGGCACATGGGCGGCGGCCTGAACCATGTCGGTCAGGCGCTGCAGCGCGTCAGCCCGATTCATCTCCAGGCTGCGGTGCTGCTGGGCCTTGATCACGATCACGCCGTCGCTGCTGATGCGCTGGTCGGCCCGCTTCAGCAGCCGCTGCTTCACGTCGTCGGGCAGCGACGATGCATGCACGTCATAGCGCAAATGCACCGCATTCGACACCTTGTTGACGTTCTGCCCCCCGGCGCCCTGGGCGCGCACGGCAGTGAACTCGATCTCCGCCGGGTCGGGCTGCAGGCGCCGCAGCATCGTCTACTTGCGCAGCTTCTGCACCACGAACAGCAGCACCAGCGCGCCGACCACCGAGCCGATCCAGCCTGCACCCTCGCCAGCCCGGTACCAACCCAGTTGCTGGCCAACGACGCCGGCCGCCACCGAGCCGCACACGCCCAGCAGGCAAGTCATGATCCAGCCCATCTTCTGGTCGCCGGGCATCAGGAAGCGCGCGATGGCGCCAACGACCAGTCCGACGACAAGGGTCCAGATTAGCCCCATGCTCGCTCCTTCAGCTCAATCGACCCCACGCACCGGCACCCGCGGCGCCAGCGCACATATCAACTCGTAGCCGATGGTACCTGCGGCACGCGCGACCTCGTCGACCGGCAGCCGGCTGCCCCCGGGCCCTTCGCCCCACAACGTGACTTCGCTGCCCAGGCCGGCGCCGGGCACCGGTTCCAGGTCGATGGTGATCATGTCCATCGACACCCGGCCGACGGTGCGCGTGCGTACGCCGTCCACCAGCACGGGCGTGCCGGTGGCACAGGCACGCGGGTAGCCGTCGGCATAGCCGCAGGCCACCACGCCGATGCGCATTGGCGCGGCGGCCAGGAAGCTGCTGCCGTAGCCCACGCAGTCGCCGGGCTGCAGGGCCTGCAGGCCGATCAGCCGCGAGCGCAGCGTCATCGCCGGGCGCAGTTGCCAATGGGCGCTGTCGTGCAGCGGATGGTCCGGCGCGCTGCCGTAGACCATGATGCCGGCGCGCACCCAGTCGGCGGCCACGCCCGCCGTGGCGGCATGGCGCAGCGTGGCCGCGCTGTTGCTCAGCGAGCGCTCGCCCGGCAGGTCCCGGCTGGCGGCGTCGAAGGCGGACAGCTGCGCCGCGATGCCGCGCTCGCCGTCGGCATCGGCAAAGTGGGTCATCAGCGAAATCTCGTCGACCTGCGGCAGCGCGTTCAGCCGCGCCCAGGCAGATCGAAAGGCTTGCGGCGTGAAGCCCAGGCGGTTCATGCCGCTGTTCATCTTCAGGAACACGCGATGCGGCGCCTGGGTCTTGTGTGCGGCCAGCCACTCGATCTGCGCCTCGCAGTGCACCACATGCCACAGGTTCAGGCGCGAGCACAACTCCAGGTCGCGCGCTTCGAAGCAGCCTTCCAGCAGCAGGATCGGGCCGCGCCAGTCCAGCGCGCGTAGCCGCTCGGCTTCGTCCAGGTCGAGCAGCGCAAAACCGTCGGCGCCGCGCAGCCCGGCATAGGCGCGCTCGATGCCGTGCCCGTAGGCGTTGGCCTTGACCACCGCCCAGACCTTCGAGTCCGGTGCCGCCTGACGCGCGCGCGCCAAGTTGTGCGCCAGCGCGTCGGGGTGGATCAGCGCTTCGATCGGACGCGGCACCGCAGCTCTCCCTTGCCGCGCACGGGCACGGTCGCCGCGCATTTTGCCAGTGCGTCCAGCGGGGATTCCTGCCGGGCGTCTTGCAAAGGGCGCATGCTATAAACCGCAGCCCCTCCTGGAGACAAGCGTGCACCCTGGCCATCGGTGCTGCGCGACAACGATGCGTTGCGGATGAAAAAAGGCTTCTCCACCATCATGTCGGCGCAGTTCTTCAGCTCGCTGGCTGACAACGCGCTGCTGGTGGCCGCCATTGAATTGCTCAACGCGTCCAAGGCGCCGACCTGGCACGTGGCGGCGCTGCCGTCGATGTTCGCGCTGTTCTACGTGCTGCTGGCGCCCTTCGTCGGCGCCTTCGCGGATGCCCTGCCCAAGGGCAAGGTGATGTTCGTCTCGAACTCCATCAAGGTGGTGGGCTGCCTGATGATGATGTTCGGCACGCACCCGCTACTGTCCTACGCCATCGTCGGCCTGGGCGCGGCGGCGTATTCGCCGGCCAAGTACGGCATCCTCACCGAACTGCTGCCGCCTTCGCAACTGGTCAAGGCTAACGGCTGGATCGAGGGCCTGACCATCCTTTCGGTGATCCTGGGCATCGTGCTCGGCGGCCAGCTGGTCGGACGCCATGTGTCGGGCTTCCTGCTCGGGCTGGACATGCCGATGATCGACACCGGCATCGACACCCCGGCCGAAGGCGCCATCGCCGCGATCATGCTGCTGTACCTGGTGGCGGCACTATTCAACCTGTACATCCCGCGCACCGAGGCGCCGCTGCAGCCGATGTCGCGCCAGCTGCTGAACCTGGTGCGAGATTTCTCGCAGTGCAATGCCCGGCTGTGGAACGACAAGCTGGGCCAGATCTCGCTGGCCACGACCACGCTGTTCTGGGGCATCGGTGGCAACATGCGCGTCATCGTCTTCCCTTGGGCTGCGGTGGCGCTGGGCTATAACGTCACGCAGGCTTCGACGTTGGGCGCGGTGGTGGCCATCGGCACAGCCGTGGGTGCCGTCGTGGCCGCGTTGTACAGCCGGCTGGACAAGGCCACCGGCACCATCCCAATGGGCATTGCGATGGGGCTGCTGATCGCGGGGCTGAACTTCGTCACCGACGTCTGGGTGGCGGTGCCCTTCCTGATCCTGCTGGGCGCCGTCAGCGGCTTCCTGGTGGTGCCGATGAACGCTCTGCTGCAGCACCGCGGCCACAACCTGATGGGTGCCGGCCGCTCCATCGCCGTGCAGAACTTCAACGAGCAGGCCTGCATCCTGGGCCTGAGCGCGCTGTACGCGGCGATGACCAAGTTCGGTGCCACCCCCTTCGGCGTCATCACCGTGCTCGGCCTGGGTGTGGCGCTGATCATGTGGCAGATCCGCCGCTGGCACCGCCGCAACTGCGTGCTGCACTTCGACGAGGTCGAGCGCTTGCTGGCCATCGCGCGCAGCGACAAGCACTGATGGCGGTCGCCGCGCCGCTGCGCCCGGCGCTGCTGCCGGTGCTGGGCCTGCTGTTCAATGCCTTCACCTGGGGTGTCTCGTGGTGGCCGTTCCGCCAGCTTCAGCACCTGGGACTGCACCCGCTGTGGGCCACGGCCCTGATCTACCTGCTGGCGGTGGTCTTCATCAGCTTGTGGCGTCCGGCCAGCTGGACGCAGCTGCTGCGCGCGCCATCGCTGTGGTGGCTGGTGCTGGCCTCGGGCACCACCAACGCCGCGTTCAACTGGGGCGTGACCATCGGCGACGTGGTGCGTGTGGTGCTGCTGTTCTACCTGATGCCGCTGTGGGCGGTGCTGCTTGCACGGCTGGTGCTGGGCGAACGGCTCACGCTGCTGGCCGGCCTGCGCGTGCTGCTGGCCCTGGCGGGTGCGGCCATCGTGCTTTGGCCGCAGGGCGGCGCACTGCCGCTGCCGGCCACGCTGGCCGAAGGGCTGGGGGTGCTCGGCGGCTTTGCCTTTGCGCTGAACAACGTCATGCTGCGGCGCGAGGCGCATCAGCCCGAGCTGGCGCGGGCCCTGGCCATGTTCCTGGGCGGCGCGGTGGTGGCCGGGCTCGTGGCCGTGGTCCTGGGCGCGCAGGGCCTGGTGGCCTCGCCGCCGCCCCCGGCCTGGCCCTGGCTGGCCGGCGCGCTGGCCCTGGGCCTGCTTTTCCTGCTAAGCAACCTGACGCTGCAATACGGCGCGGCACGCCTGAGCGCCAACGCCACTGCGGTGGTAATGGTCACCGAAGTGCTGTTCGCCAGTGTCTCGGCGCTGCTGCTGGGCGCCGGCCAGCTGAGCCTGCCGCTGGTGGCCGGCGGCGTGCTGATCGTCGCAGCCGCGCTGCTGTCGTTCTTCGAGCGCTAGGCCGGCCTGAGCCGGTGCTGCGACAGCAGCTGGCGCAGCACCGCATCGTCCGCCGGCTTGGCCAGGTAGTGGTCGCAGCCGGCGAAGGTGCCGCGTGCCCGGTCGACCTGGCCATGGTGCGCCGAGACCAGCACCAGCACCGGCGTGCGTCCGCCGACATGCCGGTGCTGGCGCTTGATGTGCTGGCACAGCGCCAGCCCGTCGAGCGCGCTGCCTTCGCCCAGTTCCACATCGATGAAGACAAAGCCGTAGGCGCGCTGCGCCAGCAGCTCCAGCGCGCGGGCGCTGCCCGGCGCCAGGTCGCAGTCCATGCCCAGCGCCTGCAGCCGCAGTTGCAGGTAGCGCAGCGCGATGGCGCTGTCGTCGACCAGCAGCGCGCTGTACGGCGGCTTGCGTCGGCGCGGCGCGGGCACTGGCCATTGCGATTCGGCCGGGCTCGACGGAGGCCCGCGACGCCGTGCGCTCAACGCTTCGATCGCGCGCAGCACCTGCAGCGCATCGATCGGCCGCGGCAGCAGGGCCGCGGCGCCTTGTGGCGCGCGCGCGCCGATGAACACCGTGTCGGCCACGCGGGCGGCGACGAGCAGCGCCTGGACCGTGCCGGCATGGTCGGCATCGGCCACCACCAGCTGCGCCGAGGCGAGGTCCGGCACCAGTTCCAGGGCCAGGGCCGGCGGCGCGGCCAGCCTGAAGACGCTGCCCAGCGCGCGCTGCTCGAAGTCGCTGAAGCCTTGCAGCGCCACACGCAGGGTCGGGTTCATCGGCGGGGGTGGCCGGGGGGCCGGTGGCGGAATGCCTGTACGGATATTATCGAAAGCCCCCATACCGTCCTCCTCGAAAGCAGCCATGAGCAGCATCTACGACTTCGACGCCCTGTCCATCCAGGGCAAGCCGGCGCACCTGAGCACGCAGCGCGGCAAGGTGCTGCTGATCGTCAATACCGCCAGCGAATGCGGCTTCACGCCGCAGTTTGCGGGGCTGGAGACGCTGTGGAAGGAATACGCCGACAAGGGTCTGGTCGTGGTGGGCTTCCCGAGCAACCAGTTCGGCGGCCAGGACCCGGGCGCCAACGAGCAGATCGAATCCTTCTGCCAGCTGAACTACGGCGTCAGCTTCCCGATGATGGCCAAGGTGGACGTCAATGGCGCGCAGGCCCACCCGCTGTGGAAGTGGCTGACCGAGCAGGCGCCAGGCATCCTGGGCAGCAAGGCGGTGAAGTGGAACTTCACCAAGTTCCTGGTCGGCCGCGACGGCAAGGTCATCAAGCGCTATGCGCCCACCGACACACCGGCGTCGCTGAAGAAGGACATCGAAGCGGCCCTCGCCGCCAAAGCCTGAGGAGCGCCGCATGTTTGCACACGTCGAGCCCTTCGCCGGTGACCCGATCCTCGCGCTGGTCGAGGTCTTCAACGCCGACCCGCGGCCGAACAAGGTCAACCTGTCGATCGGCATCTACTTCGACGAGCAGGGCCGCATCCCGGTGATGCGCTCGGTGCAGCTGGCCGAAGCCCGCGTGGTCGCGCAGGGCGGCCCGAAGCCCTATCTGCCGATCGAAGGCGCCGCCAACTTCCGCCAGGCGGTGCAGCAGTTGCTGTTCGGTGCCGACCACGAGGTGCTGGCCAGCAAGCGCGTGGCCACCATCCAGTCGGTGGGCTCGTCCGGTGGCCTGAAGGTCGGCGCGGACTTCATCAAGCGCTGGTTCCCGAAGAGCGAGGTCTGGGTCAGCGACCCCACCTGGGACAACCACCGCTCGATGTTCGAAGGCGCCGGCATCGCTGTGCACAGCTACCCGTACTACGGCGGCGCCGACGGCGGCGTACGCTTCGCCGAGATGCTGGACACGCTGGACAAGCTGCCGGCGGGCAGCGTGGTGCTGCTGCACGCCTGCTGCCACAACCCCACCGGCGTGGACCTGACGCGCGCGCAGTGGGACGAGCTGATCCCGTTGCTCCTCAAGCGCGGACTGATCCCCTACCTCGACCTGGCCTACCAGGGCTTCGGCGACGGCATCGACGAAGACGCCTACGCGGTGCGCGCGCTGGCCGCGGCCGGTGCCAGCTTCTTCATTGCCAACTCCTTCAGCAAGAGCATGAGCGTGTACGGCGAGCGCTGCGGCGCGCTCAGCGTGGTCTGCCCGGATGCCAAGCAGGCCGAGCATGTGCTCGGGCAGATGAAGTTCACCGTGCGGCGCAACTATTCCAGCCCGCCGATCCACGGCGGGCAGATCGTCGCGCACGTGCTGGCCGACGCCGACCTGCGGCCGATGTGGGAAACCGAGCTCGCGGCGATGCGCCAGCGCATCCTGGCCATGCGCAAGTCGCTGCACGGCGTGATCAGTGCCAAGGTGCCGGGGCGCGACTTCGGCTACTTCCTCAGCCAGCGCGGCATGTTCAGCTACACCGGGCTGAGCGCCGCGCAGGTGGACCGGCTGCGCGACGAGTACGCGGTGTACCTGGTGCGTTCGGGCCGCATCTGCGTGGCCGGGTTGAACAGCGGCAACGTCGAGCGCACCGCCCAGGCCATGGCCGAGGTGATGGCCGGCTGAGTCGCAGCCAACTCAGTCGCGTTTGGCGCCCAGGTAGGTCTCGATCACGCGCGGGTCGTGGGCCAGCTGGTCGGCCGGGCCGTCGAGCGCGAAGGCGCCGGTTTCCAGCACGTAGCCGTGGTCCGACACCGCCAGCGCGGCACGCGCGTTCTGCTCGATCAGCAGGATGCTGGTGCCTTCGGTGCGCAGCCGCTCGATGGTGGCGAAGATGTCGCGCACCACCAGCGGCGCCAGGCCCAGGCTGGGCTCGTCCAGCATCAGCAGCTTGGGCGACGACATCAGCGCGCGGCCCACGGCGAGCATCTGCCGCTCGCCGCCGGACAGCGTGCCGGCGAGTTGCGTGCGTCGCTCCTTCAGCCGCGGGAACAGCGTGTACACGCGCTCGATCGCGTGCTTCCAGTTCGGCATGCGCAGCTTCATGGCGCGGTAGCCACCGAGCACCAGGTTGTCCTCCACCGGCATGGTGCCGAAGAGCTCGCGCTTCTCGGGCACCAGCGCCAGGCCGAGCATCACCCGGTCTTCCAGCGTGCTGCCGGCCAGGTCGTGACCGTCGAAAACCACGCGCCCGCGGTAGGGCAGGATGCCCATCAGTGCGGCCAGCGTGGTCGACTTGCCGGCGCCGTTGGGCCCGATCACGCTGACCACCTGCCTGGCGCTCAGCGCGAAGTTCAGGCCGGTCAGCACCTCGGCGCGGCCGTAGCCGGCGTGCAGGTCGGTCACTTCCAGCAACGTGGTCATGTAGCCCCCTTGGGCCTGCGGCCCGTCCCCCCGAGGGGGAGCGAGCGCCTTCGGGGCGGCCGTGCGGCGCTCATCAGTGCTCCGTCCCCAGGTAGGCGGCGCGCACTTCGGGGCTGGCCTGCACCTCGGCCGGCGTGCCTTCCATCAGCTTGGTGCCGAACTCCATCACCACCACGCGGTCGGCCAGGCCCATCACGAAGTCCATGTCGTGCTCCACCAGCAGCAGGCTCATGCCCTCGGCCTTGAGCTGGCGCAGCACCTCGGCCAATGCGCGCTTCTCATGGTGGCGCAAGCCGGCCGCCGGCTCGTCCAACAGCAGCAGCGCCGGGTCGGTGGCCAGCGCGCGCGCAATCTCCATCAGCCGTTGCGGGCCCAGCGCCAGGTTGCCGGCCAGCTCGTTCAGTTGCCCGGCCATGCCGATGCGCGCCAGCTGCGATTCGGCCTCGGCAAACAGCCGCTTCTCCTCCGCGCGGTCCAGGCGCAGCATGGCCTGCAGCACACCCGCTTTCGTGCGGCCATAGCCGCCCAGGGCCACGTTCTCCAGCACGGTCATCTCCGGAATCATCTTCACGTGCTGGAAGGTGCGCGACACGCCGAGCCGGGCGATGGTGCGCGATGGCTTGCCGGAGATGTCCTGCCCGCGCCAGTGCACCGCGCCGCCGCTCAGCGGCAGCACGCCGGTGATCAGGTTGAAGGTGGTGGACTTGCCCGCGCCATTGGGCCCGATCAGCGCCACGATCTCGCCGGCGTCGACCGTGAAGCCGACGTCGTTGACCGCGACCAACCCGCCGAACTGCTTGCGCACCGCAGCCACGTCCAGCAGCCGTTCGCCGGCCGCCGGGCGGGCGCGCCGCGGCAGCGGCTCGGCGCCGGCCCAATCGCGCGCGCGCCGCGGCGCCGGCAGCCAGCGGCCGACAAAGCTCCACAAGCCATCCGGTGCGTACTTCAGCACCACCACCAGCACGATGCCGAAGACGATGGTCTCGAAGTTGCCGCCGCTGCCCAGCAGCTTGGGCAGCAGCACCTGCAGTTCGTCCTCGGTCAGGCGCACCACCGCGGAGCCGAGGAACGCACCCCAGACATGGCCGACGCCGCCGAGCACCGCCATGAACAGGTACTCGATGCCTTTGTTGATGCTGAAGGGCGAGGGGCTGACGCTGCGCTGGAAATGCGCGAACAGCCATCCCGAGACGGCGGCCAGCGCCGCGGCGATGACGAAGGCGGTGAGCTTGTAGCGGAAGGTGGAGATGCCCATGGCCTCGGCCATGGTGGCGCCGCCCTTCAGTGAACGGATGGCGCGGCCCGGGCGTGAATCGAGCAGGTGGATCACCGCCAGCGCTGCCAGCAGCGCGATGGCCCAGACCAGCGGATGCAGCGCGCGGCTGCTGGCCAGGTCGATGCCGAGCAGCTTCATCGGCGGGATGCCCAGGATGCCGTCGTACTTGCCCAGGCCCTCGGCATTGGCCATGGCGTAGTTCAGCGCCAGGCCCCAGCAGATGGTGGCCAGCGGCAGGTAGTGGCCCGACATGCGCAGCGTCAGCGCGCCCAGCACCAGCGCGGCCAGCACCGCCAGCGCCACGCCGACGGCCAGCGTGACCAGCGGCGGCAGGCTGCTCTGCGTGGCCAGGTAGGCGGCGGCGTAGGCGCCCACGCCGACGAAGGCGGCCTGGCCGAAGGAGGTGAGACCGGACACGCCGGTGAGCAGCACGAGGCCGAGCGCGACCATCGCATACAGGCCGATGTAGATGCTTTGCGTGATCCAGAAGTCCGGCACCGGCAGCAGCGGGAGCAGCAGCATCACCGCCGCAAAGGCGGGGAAGGTCCAGCGGTGCATTCAGTGCTCCTCGCCGTGCGGATCGCGCAGCGAGCGCCACAGCAGCACCGGCAGGATGGCCGAGAACACGATCACTTCCTTGTAGGGGCTGGACCAGAAGCTGCCGAAGGATTCGAGCAGCCCGACACCCAGCGCGCCGACCAGCGCCAGCGGGTAGCTGGCCAGGCCGGCGAAGACGGCGGCGACGAAGCCCTTCAGTCCGATGAGGAATCCGCTGTCGTAGAACACCGTGGTCGTGGGCCCGATCAGCAGCCCCGACAGCGCGCCGATGAAGGCGGCCATGGTGAAGGACAGGCGTCCGGCGCTGCTGCTGGAAATGCCCATCAGCCGCGCGCCGAGCCGGTTGACGGCCGTGGCACGCAAGGCCTTGCCGGCCAGGCTGTGTTCGAAGAACAGCCACAGCGAGCCGATCAGCGCCAGCGAAGCCGCGAAGATGATGACCGTCTGCCCCGACAGCGTCAGCGCGCCGATGGAAAAGCGCGCGTCCCAGAAACTGGGGTTGCGGAAGCCCTCGGCGCCGAAGAAGAACAGGCCCAGGCCGACCAGCGCGAAGTGCACGCCGACCGACACGATCAACAGCACCAGCACGCTGGCATCGGCCAGCGACTCGTAGGCCAGTCGGTACAGCAGCGTGCCGAAGGGTGTGACCAGGGCCACCGTCAGCGCAGCCTGCGCCAGCAGCGGCAGGCCCCGGGGTGCCGCCCAGATCGCCAGCGCCGACACCGCCAGCGGCCAGGCCAGCGTGCGCAGGGCCTGCTTGGCCAGCGTCGCCGCCGGCAGACGCTGGCGCCAGCCGCCCGCCAGATCCTGCAGCGTCACCGCCGCCGCCAGCACCAGCAGGAACCACACTGTGCCCGGTACCTTGCCGGCCTGCAGCAATGCCAGTGTCAGTGCACCGAAGGCGACGAACTCGCCCTGCGGGATGAAGATCACCCGGGTCACGGCGAACACCAGCACCGTGGCCAGCGCCAGCAGCGCGTAGATCGCGCCGTTGGTCAGGCCGTCCAGTGCCAGGATGCTGGCGATCGTCGCGTCCATGACGAGCCCCGTTGCGGACTATTTCTCCACAACGAATTTCCCGTCGACGACCTTCAGCATCACGCCCGTCTCGTTGGTGTAACCCCAGTGGTCGGTAGGCGTCCACAGCATCACGCCATGCGAGAAGATGGTGCGGCCCATGTTCTCCACCGCGTCGCGCAGTGCGGCGCGGAATTCCGGCGTGCCCGGCTTGGCCTTGGCCAGCGCCACCGGCAGGATCTTCTCCAGCATGATCTTCGCGTCGTAGGAATGGCCGGCGAACTGGTTGCGCGAGCCGGGGCCGTAGGCCTTCTCGTAGTTGGTGACGAAGTCGACCGCGACCTTCTTCGACGGATGGCTGTCGGGCAGCTGCTCGGCCACCACCGCCGGGCCGCTGACGACGAAGGCGCCTTCCACGTCCTTGCCGCCGATGCGCACCAGGTCCGGCGTGGCCGCGGCATGGGTCTGGTAGACCTTGCCCTTGAAGCCGCGCTCGATGATGGCCTTGTGCGGCATCGCCGCGCCCGAGCCCGAGGCCACCACCAGCATCGCGTCGGGGTTGGCCGACACCAGCTTCAGCGCCTGCGGCGTGGCGCTGGTGTCGCTGCGTGCGAAGCGCTCGACCGCGATCACCTTGATGCCGGCCTTGTCGGCCTGCGCGGTGAATTCCTTCAGCCACGATTCGCCGTAGGCGTCGGTGTAGCCCAGGAAGCCGACGGTCTTGACGCCGCCCTTCTTCATGTGCTCGATGATCGGGAAGGCCATTACGGTGAAGCCCTGCGGCAGCCGGAACACCCAGCGCTCCTGGTCGGGCGGCACGCCCACCGGCGCGATCGAGATCTGCGTGGTCTTGGCCTCGCTGGCCACCGGCGCGATGGCGGCTGACACGGTGGTGATCGAGCCGCCGAAGATCATGTCGACCTTGTCGTCGGTGACGAAGCGGCGCGCGTTGTTCACGCCCTTGCCCGGGTCGGAGGCGTCGTCGAGGATGATCAGGTTGACCTTCTCGCCGGCGATGGTCTGCGGCCACAGCTTGAATTGGTTGCCCACGGGGATGCCCAGGCCCGAGGCCGGGCCGGTGAGCGACAGGGTCACGCCGATGTTCACGTCGGCAAAGGCCGTGGTGGCCAGCAGCGCCGCGGCGGCGGCAATCGTCTTGCGCAACAACTTCATGGGAGTGTCTCCTCGTGGGGGGGTGGGGTTCACTGACAAAGCGCCTTGATGTCCTCGGGCACCGGGATGGCGCGGATGCGGTCGGGGTCGGCGGCATCGCGCTGGCAGAAGGCGCGCAGCTCGGTGCCTTCGCACAGCACGGTGTCGCCGCGCCGGGTGACGTGGCGGTGGCGGAAGGTCTTGGCCATCCACACTTCCACCGTGGTGTGCACCTCGATGGTCTCGCCGTAGGTGGCGGTCTTGTAGAACTTGGTGTGGGTCTCGAGCAGCGGCGTGCCGATGATGCCGCGTGTCTTCACCAGCTCGCGCCACGGCGGCACGCCGCAGGCCATGAAGAAGGCCAGCGAGGATTCGTCCATCCAGCGCGAGAAATTCGGGAAGAAGACGATGCCGGCCGGGTCGCAGTGCCCGAACTGCACCGCCACGGGGTGGACATACGTCCGTCTCATGAAGCCTTGCCCACCTTGCCGGCGCGCTTTTCCAGGAAGTCGCGCACCCGGGTCTTGGCGGCCTCGTCGCCCTGGGCGATGGCCGACATCAGCGATTCGACGAACAGGCCTTCGGCCGGCGCCATCTCGGCGATGCGCGGCAGCGCCTGCGTGACGGCGTAGTTGGACAGCGGCGCGTTGCTGGCGATCTTGCGCGCCAGCTCCATCGCCTTGCCCAGGCCTTCGCCCGCGCCGACCAGGTAGTTGCTCAAGCCCGCGGCCTGGCCTTCGGTGGCATCGAAGACGCGGCCGGTGAGCATCATGTCGGTCATGCGCGACACGCCCATCAGCCTCGGGATGCGCGCCGAGCCGCTGCCGCCGACGAAGATGCCGCGCTGGCCCTCGGGCAGGCCGTAGAAACTGCTGGCCTCGGCCACGCGCAGGTGCGCGGTGGCGGCCAGTTCCAGCCCGCCACCGACCACCGCGCCGTGCAGCACCGCGATCACCGGCACCGGGCCGAACTGGATGAGGTCGAAGGCCGCATGCCACTTGCGCGAATGGAAGATGCCTTCGGCGACGGTCTGCTCGGTCACCTCCGACAGATCCAGCCCGGCGCTGAAATGCGCGCCTTCGCCGCTGAGCACCGCCACGCGCGCCTCCTTCGGCAGGTTGACGAAGGCGGTCTGCAGCTCGCGCACCAGCGTCTCGTTGAGCGCGTTGCGCTTGTCGGGCCGGTTCAGCCGCAGGTGCACGACGGCGCCGTCGGTCTCGATGCGCAGCATCGTCATCTGGCCGAGCAGGCCTTCGGTGGGGCGAAGTTCGCGGGTCATGGGTTTCCAGGGTTCAGCGGGCGAAGATGACGTCGGGTCCGCTGGCGTACAGCGCCTGCACGAGCGGATCGCGGCGCTTGAGCACCGCACGCTGGTTGATGTAGCCCTTGTCGGTGATCTCGCCGGCATCGGCGCTGGGCGGCTCGCTCAGCAGCAGTGCGCGACCCGGAGCCTGCGACGAGCCGCCGCCCTCGGCGCGCAGGCGTTGAAGCGCCGCGGCCACCTGGGCGCGCAGCTCGGCCGGCGGCAGTGCGGCGGCCTGCGGCGTGGGGAAGATCAGCACGCCGACCTCGTTGCGGTCGTGGCCGGTGACCACCACGTCCTGCGCGTGCGGCGCCAGCGCCGAGACCACGCGCACGCGCAGCGTGCCCACCGACACCCAGGTGCCGGTGCCGAGCTTGAAGTCCTCGGCCACGCGGCCGTTGAAAACCACGCCGCTCTCCGGCCGGCTGTCGTCGGCCAGGAAGCCGGCGTCGCCGATGCAGTAATAGCCCTCGGCATCGAAGGCCTGCGTGGTGAGCTGCGGTGCATCGCGGTAGCCGGGGAAGACGCTGACGCCGCGCACGCGCATCTCCAGCTTGTCGCCGCCGGTCACGAACTTCAGCTCCAGCCCCGGCATCGGCAGGCCGATGATGCCGGCGCGGTCGAGCTTCCAGTGCGCGCTGGTGATGCCGGGCGAGGTTTCGGTCGAGCCCCAGCTGGTGGTCAGCCAGATCTCCTCGCCGCGCACTTTCTTCGCCAGCGCCTGCATGCGTTCCCACGTGGCCTGCGGCAGCGCCGCGCCGGCATAGAACACCACGCGCATCCGCTCGAACACGCGCCGCGCCAGTCCCAGGTCGGCCTCGAGCAGCGGCAGCGCCATGTCGAAGCCGCGCGGCACGTTGAACCAGATCGTCGGCTGCACCTCGGCCAGGTTGGCCACGCTGCGTTCCACCAGCCCCGGCGCCGGGCGGCCCTCGTCGATGACCAGCGTGCCGCCGTTGCGCAGCACCATATGCAGGTTGTGGTTGCCGCCGAAGGTGTGGCTCCACGGCAGCCAGTCCACCAGCACCGGCTTCTCGTGCTCCAGGAAGCGCCACACCTGCGCGATCATCTGCTGGTTAGCGCAGAGCATGCGGTGGGTGTTGATCACCACCTTCGGGTGGCCGGTGGAGCCCGAGGTCAGCAGGTACTTGGCATGGGTGTCGGGGGTGATGGCCTCGAACGCGTCCATCACCGCGGCGGTCTCGGTCCGGCCGAGCTGTGCAAAGTCCAGCGCGCCGGCAAAGCGGTCGGCACCGCGGCTGAAGACCACCGGCACATGCAGCCCGGCACGGGCCAGCGCCGGCCCATACACCTGTGCATCGCTGGCATAGACCAGCGCCGGGCCGAGCGTGTTCAGGATGCCGTGGATCTTGGTGTGGTCCTGCGTCAGCCGGCAGTAGGCGCTGGAGACGGTGCACACCGGCACGCCGATGTGCATGCCGGCCAGCAGCAGCAGCAGGTGGTCCAGCGCGTTGTCCGACAGCACCACGATCGGCGCCTGCGGCGCCAGCTTCAGCTCCAGCAGGCCCTGTCCGATGCGGCCCACCGCGGCGCGCGCCTGGGCCCAGCTCAGGCGGTGCCAGTCGCCGTCGCTTGCACGCTCGGCGAAGGCCGGCGCGTCGGGGGTTTCGGCGGCCCAGCGCTCCAGCCATTCGCCGATGCAGCGCGCATAGGGCCGCAGCGGTTCGGGCGAGCGCAGCACGAAGCTGCCGTCGTCGAAGCCGATGCGCACGGTACGCGGAGTTGCCAGCCAGTGCGGGTCGTCGAGCCAGGAGCTGCTCATCTTGTCTCCATACACATTTGTATGTGATCTGCGTCGATTGTGAAAGTGCATCAGCAAGGGTGCATCGGGGTTATCACCAGTTTCCGTACAGTCGTGTATGGCCTCATCGTTCAGGCCTGTTGCCACCTGCCGATGCCTGTCTCATCTTCCGCCGCCACTCCCCCGCGCCGCCGCAAGGTCGCGGCGGCCGAGCCATTGCGCAGCGCGCTGACGCCGCAGCGCTGGATCGAGGCCGCCACCGAACTGCTGGTCGACCATGGCATCGACAGCGTGCGCGTGGACACGCTGGCGCAGCAGCTGCAGGTCACGCGTGGCAGCTTCTACTGGCATTTCCGCGACCGCGAGGAGCTGCTGCGCCGCGTGCTGCAGGCCTGGCGCGAAAGCGCCACCGAGCAGCTGACGCTGCGGCTGGAAAGCGCCCATCCCGACCCGCGCGAGCAGCTGCGCGACGTGATCTCGCTGCCGATCCGCGGCCGCGCGGCGCAGCGTGCCGCACGGATCGAGCTGGGGATCCGCGCCTGGGCGCGTCGCGACGCGCTGGCGCGGCAGTTCGTCGACGAGGCCGACGGCGCGCGCATCGCCTACATCGCACAGCTGTTCTCGGCGCTGGGCTTCGGCGTGGCCGAGGCGCGCTGGCGGGCCTTCGCGCTGTATGCCTACGTCGTGGCCGAGTCGCAGATCGCCGCGCCGATCGCCACCGCGCAGCGAGCCGAGCGCGACCGCTTCATCGAGCAGTTGCTGCTGTTGCCGTTGCCCGGCTGAGGGCGTTTCAGGCGGCGCGCGCCGCCGCGGCACCGTCCAGTCGCTGCTGCAGCTGTGCGGCCGGCATCGGTCGGCCGATGAAGTAGCCCTGTGCCTCGTCGCAGCCCAGCTGGCGCAGGAAGTCCAGCTGCGCCTGCGTTTCCACGCCTTCGGCCACCACGTCCAGGCCCAGGCTGTGGGCCATGGCGATCACCGCCTGCGTGATCGCGGCGTCGTCGCGGTCCTGCGGCAGGCCCTTGACGAAGGAGCGGTCGATCTTCACCGTCTGCGCCGGAAAGCGCTTCAGGTAGGCCAGCGACGAATAGCCGGTACCGAAGTCGTCGATGGCGATGTGCACGCCCAGCGCGTGCAGGCCCTGCAGCGTGCGGTTGGCGCGCTGCGGGTCGGACATCAGCACGCTTTCGGTGATTTCCACTTCCAGCGCGGCCGGCTCCAGGCCCTGTTCGGCCAGCGCGTCACCCACTTCGTCGACCAGCGTGTCGTTGACAAACTGTCGCGCCGACAGGTTGATGGCACAGCGCGGTACCTGCAGTCCGGCATCGCGCCAGGCGCGTACCTGGCGGCAGGCCGCACGCAGCACCCACTGGCCGATGGGCACGATCAGCCCGCTGTCCTCGGCCAGCGTGATGAAGGCACCCGGCGCCAGCAGCCCACGCTGCGGGTGCAGCCAGCGCAGCAGCGCTTCCATGCCGACGAGCGCGCCATCGCCCATGCGCACCTTCGGCTGGTAGTGCAGCTGCAGCTCGTCGCGCTGCACAGCAGCGCGCAGGTCGGTCTCCAGCGCGAACTGCTGCGCGCTCTGCGCCGCCAGCTGTGCCGTGTAGAACTGGTCGTTGTCCTTGCCGCGGTCCTTGGCCAGGTACATCGCCGCGTCGGCGTTCTTCAGCAGCGTGGCCGCATCGCTGCCGTCGTCCGGATAGCGGCTGATGCCGATGCTGCCCGTGACCTGGTAGTGGCGCGACTCGATGGCCACCGGCTCGCCGATCGCTGCCAGCGCCTTGCGCGCCACCTGCGCCAGCCCGGCCGCCTCGACCGTGCCGTCGAGCAGCACGACGAACTCGTCGCCGCCCAGCCGTGCCACCAGATCGCTCTCGCGAAGCAGGCTGCGCAACCGCGAGGCCATCACCTTCAGCAGCTGGTCGCCGGCGCCGTGGCCCAAGCTGTCGTTGATGTTCTTGAAGCGGTCCAGGTCGATGAAGAACAGGGCGAGGCGCTCGCCGTGGCGGCGCGCGTGGGCCAGCGCACGCTCCAGCTCGTCGATGAACATGTTGCGGTTGGGCAGCCCGGTCAACCCGTCGTAGCGGGCCAGCTTCAGCACCTGCTGCTCGGCCAGCCGCTGGTGGGTGACGTCGCGGCCCACGCCGCGGTAGCCCTTGAAGGCGCCCGTGGCGTCGAAGATCGGCTCGCCGCTGACGCTGATGTACACACCGCGGCTGCCCGGTGCACCCAGGCAGTACACCAGGTCGCGGAAGGGCAGCCGCGCGACCAGGCGCCGCTCGTAGTCGGCCGCCACGTCGGGCGGCACGCCGGCGACGCCGTCGAGCAGCCGCTGCTTGCCCAGCAGCGAGGCCGGGTCGACACCAGTGGCCTGCTGCAACCCGTCGGAGAAGTAGGTGAAGCGCAGGTCCTCGTCCTGTTCCCAGATCCAATCGGAGGACAGCGACACCAGGCTCGACAGCCGCCCCTGGCTCAGGCGCAGCGCGTCGGTGCGCTCGCGCACGCGGCTCTCCAGGCGGTCGCGCTCGGCCTGCAGCGCGGCATACAGCTCGGCCATCTCGGCCGAAGCGATCTCCTGCGAGCGTTCCAGCAGGTAGCGGTCCTGCTCGGCCTCGGTGTAGGCGCGGCCGATGCGCTCGAGCAGCCTCGCCCAGGTCGCCGCGTCCGGCGGCGGCACCGCGGCGTCCAGTGCCAGCCGGCGCAGCTGGCGCAGCAGCAGCGGATGGATCGGCTCGCCCATCAGGCCGCGGCGCCCTCGACGGGCGACTCGCCGAACACCGTGACGGTCATCGTCTGGTTGTGCAGCGCACTGCCGCCAGCCAGCGCCGGGGCGATCTCGCCATAGGAGTAGAAGCCCACGTGGCCGGCGCCGCGGGGCGCGCCTTCGACCACGGTTTCCACTTCCTCGTCGGTGCGCTCACCCAGCACCAGGCGGCGGCCGACGCAGCTGACCGACACCACCAGCGGCGTGTCGCCGGCGTCCAGCCCGGCCGTGGCCCGCGCCACCGCCACCCCTGCACTGTCGATCAGATGGTCGTTGTGGGTGCGCATCAGCCGGGCGATGCCGCCTTGAGGCATGTCGCCGGCAAAGGTCAGCGAGCGGCTCGCTTCGTCGACGCCGAGGATGGTGCGCACCAGCGGCTCGCCGCCGTCCTCGCGGCGCAGCGACAGCGGGAACAGCAGCGCCGTGCCGGGCAGACCGGCGGCGCGTTCGCCGAGGTAGGCCTTGTACAGGTCCAGCGCCGGCTTGCCGTCCAGCTCGAACAGCACGTTGCCCTCCGAGCGGGTGATGCGCCGCTGCGGGCCGAAGTCCCACCAGCCGCCGTCGTGGCCATGGCCCAGCCGCAGCCTCTCGCCATAGAAGCCCACCGCGCAGATGCGCTGCTGTGCCGGCGCGGCGCCGTCCAGCACCCAGGTGCGTGCGAACCGGCTGCCGTCGCCGGCCAGGCCGCCGGACAGCTGCACGCCCTGCGGCAGGTTCTGCGTCAGCCCGGCGACCAGCGGCGTGCCGTTGACATGCAGCCCGTCGCTGAGCACGAACACCGCGCGCAGCCCGGGCGCCACCAGCTGCTGGGCCAGGCGGGCGCCGGCGGCCCAGGAATCCTGCGCGCCATGCACCTCGGTGCTGGCGCGGCGCAGCGCCGTGTACTCGAAGCGGGCCACTGCCACGCTGATGCTGGCGTCATGCACCTGCGTGCCGGCAATCTCGCCCGAGGTCGAACAGCCGAGCAGCAGCGCGTCGGGCAGCGCCTGGGCCAGCTCGGCGAAGGGTTCGGGCCGGCCCGCGAAGTCGCTGGCGCCGAAGGCCAGCACCAGCGTGGAAGGACCGTTCAGCTCGGCCGGCAGCGGCTGGCTCCAGCCGCCGGGCGTCTCGTAGCGCAGGGTCTTCAGCAGCATGCTCGTTCCGCAGCAGGCAAGGGCCGGCCGTAGGCGGTTCTCGGCAAGGGCCTGCCGGACTTGAGGCTTCGGCCGGGCGCAGTCTCCGGAAACGGGAATCCGCGGCGGTGCCGGCTCAGCCGGCCGGCAGCGACAACCTCACCGTCGTGCCCTGACCGGGCCGGCTTTGCACCACCACGCTGCCGCCATGCAGTTCGGCGATCCGCTTGACGATCGCCAGACCCAGGCCCTTGCCGCCTTCGCCAGTGGCGGGCGCCACGCTCTGCCGCGCCTGGTAGAAGCGGTCGAACAGGTGCGGTAACTCGGCCTCGGCAATGCCGGTTCCGGTGTCGGCCACGCTGACTTGCACCGTATCGGCGTCGCGCGTCGCGCCCAGCGTGATGCGGCCGCCGGCGGCACAGAACTTCAGCGCGTTGTCCACCAGGTTGGCGATCGCGCGCTCGAACAGCTCGATGTCCAGCGCCGCGACGGTGGGCTCATCGCCGGGCTGGCCCAGCACCAGCGTCACGCCTTGCGCGGTGGCGCGCGGCTCGAAGCGCAGCGCAATGTCGCCCAGCAACTCGCCGACGTCGAGCCGCTCACGCTTCAGCGCGAACTGCGGTTCGTCCAGCTGTGCCAGGTCACCCAAGGATTGCACCAGCCGCGCGGCGTTGCGGGTGTTGCGCAGCGCGACGGCCAGCAACTGCCGGTCCTCGGAGCGTGCGCTGTCGCCGGCAAAGCGTGCGTCCAGCGTCTCCAGGCAGGTGGCGGTGGCGGTGAGCGGCGACCGCAGGTCGTGCGACAGGTTGCTGACGCCTTCCCGGCGGAAGTGGTCCAGCCGGCGCAGCGCCTCCCACTGCCGTCGCAATGCGTCGAGCATGCCGCGAAAGCCCTGGCTCAGCTGGCCGAATTCGTCGTCGGCCTCGGCCTCGGGCCAGGCGCCGGGCAGCGTGCCGGGCGCGCCGGCATCCAGCCCTTCGCGCGCGACGGCGGCCACTGCCTGACTCAGCCGGCGCAGCGGGCGCGTCACCACACCGATGATCCAGGCGGCCAGCGCGGTGGTCAATGCGACCAGCGCCACGATCAGGCCCAGCAGCGGCAGCGTGAAGCTGCTGCGCAAGGCCTCGATGCGGCCTTCGGGCAGGGCCGGCTTCTGGCACACCAGGTACAGGTAGCCGGCCACGCCTTCGTCGTTGCGGATCACGGCGCGGCGCAGCGCGCGCGCGGCGATCACCGCGTCGGCATTCATGTGCTCGGGGTCGTCACCCATCACGTAAGGCATGGGTTCGCTGCCCGCCGCCTGCTGCACCGGCGCCAGCGCCACCTTGAAGCCGGGCGCCAGCTTCGCCCGGCCGCTGCTGGCCAGCACTGTGCCCATCGCGTCCAACAGGTACAGCTGCGAGTCGGGCTCGTACAGCACCAGGTTGCGCAGGAACTCGACGAATTCCTCTGGCTGGCGCTGGTGCAGGTCGAAGAGTTCGCCGCCATGGGCCTGTACCACCCGGCCCAGGAAGGCATTGGCGCGGTAGTAGCTGCTCTCGTGCTCGAAGCGCTGGAAGGCGACCAGCACCATCAGTACCACGCCCAGCGCGGTGAGTGCGCCGGTGACGAAGATCGTCAGCGCGATCTTGAACCTGACGGTCATCAAGGCGGCGCGTCGCGCATCTTGTAGCCTGCGCCGCGCACCGTCAGGATCAGCTGCGGGCGCATCGGGTCGGCCTCGAGCTTGTTGCGCAGCCGGTTGATGTGCGTGGTGACGGTGTGCTCGTAGCCGTCGTGGCTGTAGCCCCAGACGGCATCCAGTAGCTGCGCGCGCGAGAACACATGGCCCGGGTGTTTGGCAAAGTGCAGCAGCAGGTCGAACTCCAGCGCGGTGAAGTCCACCGGCGCGCCACCGTGGCGCACCAGGCGCTTGGCCGGCTCGATCTCCAGGCTGCCGTTACGCAGCAGGCGTGGCTGCGCGCTATCGGGCGCGGCACGCTGCATCTCGGCACGGCGCAGCAGCGCCTTCACGCGCGCCAGCAGCTCGGCCAGCGAGAAGGGCTTGGTCAGGTAGTCGTCGGCACCCAGCTCCAGGCCGAGCACGCGGTCCAACTCGGTGGACTTGGCGGTGAGCATCAGGATCGGCGTGACGTGGCCGCGTGCGCGCAGCGCCTTGCAGACCTCCAGCCCGTCCAGCGCCGGCATCATCAGGTCCAGGACCAGCAGGTCGCTGCGCCGTTCGGCCTGGCTGGCCAATGCGGCAGCGCCGTCGGCCACCGCCGCCACCTCGTAGCCGGCGCCGCGCAGGTTCATCACCAGCAGGTCTCGGATGTCGACTTGGTCCTCTGCGACCAGGATGTGCGGCGGCATGCGGCATTGTCGCGCCGGGCCTCGTGGACCTTACGCAAATGTGATCTGGCTGTGATCTTCGGCGAGCTGCCTGCGAGGTGGCATGGCCACAGTGCGGGCATCGACTTCAGCCACGGACACCACCCCATGCCAGCCACTGCCGCCCTCGCCGCCGCCCGCCCCGCCCCGGACTGGGCCGAGCTGCTGAGCCACCGCGCCTACCTGGTGCGCTTTGCGCAGCGCAAGCTGCAGGACCCGGCGCTGGCCGAGGACGTGGTGCACGATGTCTTCGAGGCCGTGCTGCGCGGCCGCGCCGCCTTTGCCGGCGCCAGCGCGCTGCGCTCCTGGCTGACGGGGGTGCTCAAGCACAAGATCGTCGACCTGGTGCGCCAGCGCCGAGCGATGCAAAGCCTGGACGACGCCGCCGACGAGGCCGAGACCCTGGCGCTGCAATGCCCGCAGCCACGTCCCGACGAGTTGGCTGAACAGCGCGAGCGCCTGCACCAGACACTGCAGCGCATCGACGCGCTGCCCACGGGCCTGCGCGACGTGATCCGGCTGCGCGTGCTGAACGATCAGCCCACCGAACAGGTGTGCCAGGCGCTGCAGATCAGCGAGGAATACCTGTTCGTGCGCCTGCACCGGGCGCGCAGGCAGCTGCTGAACTGAGCGCCGTTCAGCTCTTTGCCAGCGCCGTGCGGATGGCCAGGCCGAGCCGGGTCCGGTCGTCGCCGCTGAGCTCGCGCAGCCGCTGGCCGGGGCTCTTCGCGTGGAAGCCGGCCGTGGTCAGATCCTGGACGAGCTGCTCGGGCGTCTTGCCAGCCCGCGCGGCGACCGTACTCAGCGGTGCATCGGCCACGGCGCGCAGTGCCAGGACCGGCGGCGAGGGGTCGTCGGCGCTGCTTCCCGGCAACGAACTGAGGACGAGCACCAGGGCCGAGGCCAGCAGGATGCCCTGGGCGAGGCGCGAGGCGCGAAAGTGGCGCAGCACGGCCGGCCCGTTGGCCAGCGCATGGGCACCCGTGGCGGCCACCAGCAGCCAGCCGAGCCATTCGTGCGCGGCCCGGTTCAGGCCGATGTCGGCATGGAAGAACATCAACGCGCCGGTCACGGCCATCAGCAGGAACACACCGATCGTCAGCGGCGTGGCCCAGCTGCGCGACAGCTTCCACATCCGCTGCTCCCTGCGTGCCGAAGAACACGCTGCAACGGGCCGTCGGGGCGCCGATGTCGCGGCAAGTTTGCTGTTCGGCGGACCCTTGCCGCCCAATATGCGCGATGCCGGTCGGGACCGTTCAGGCGGCCAGTGACGACAACGCTGCCAGCCCGCTGCCGCGCGCCTTGTTCACTGCAGCCGCGGCCGCATCCAGCTCGGCCAGCGTGCCCGCGTCCACCGGCATGCGTTCGGCGCGCGCCTTGCGCGACGCGCGTTCCGGGTCGCCGGGCATCAGGATCGGCTCGGCCGCATCGCGCAGGTGGGCCGATTGCACCCAGTCGACGAAGGCGTTGACCTCGGCACCGAAGAGCTGCTGGTCGCTCAGGCGCGCCGGATCGAAGACCATGGCCAGCATGTTGTTCCAGACCGCGTGCTGGTACTTCAGGTTGCCCGGGCGGGTGGTCTCGCCGCCCGTCAGCGCCGCGGCCAGCACCTCGACCACCATGGCCAGCGCGTAGCCCTTGTGCTGTGCGAAGGGCACCAGCGCGCCGCCCGGCTGGCCGGCCGGCGGGAACAGCGCCGCCGGGTCGTCCGTGTAGTCGCCCTGCGGGTCCATCAGCATCTGGCCCGGTACCTTCTTGCCGCTGTTGTAGGCCACGCGCACCTTGCCCATGGCAATGGCGCTGGTGGCAAAGTCCAGCAGCATCGGCTCGCGGCCCGGTACCGGGATGCCGACGGTGAAGGGGTTGGTGACATAGCGCGCCTCGGTGCCGCGAAACGGCGCCACCACCGGCTTGCTCATGGCGTTGACGAAGTGCACCGACACCATGCCTGCAGCCACCGCCTGCTCGGCCCAGTGGCCGATGCGGCCGATGTGGTGCGCGTTCTTCAGTCCCATGACGCAGACGCCGTGCTGTCCGGCACGTTCGATGGCCAGGTTCATGGCCTCGTAGGCCATGCTCTGGCCCATGCCGCGCTGCGCATCCAGGCTGAGCATGGCGCCGCTGTCGCTGGTGATGGCCACGTGCTGGTTGAGCTGCAGTTCGCCGGCCAGCCAGCTGGACACGTAGCGCGGCACCATGCCCACGCCGTGGGAATCGTGGCCGGCCAGGTTGGCGCCCACCAGGTGGTCGGCGGTGAGCCGCGCCTCTTCGGCGCTGCAGCCCGCGGCCAGCCAGAGTTCTTCGACCCAGCGCTGCAGCGCCGGCGTGGGGATGAGGGTGTCGGCCATGCGGTCATTGTGTCCGACGCCCGGCCGTGCCGCAGCTAGGGCTGCACCCCAGCCGAGCGCATGACGCGCTCGCGCAGCCAGCGGTGCGCCGGCTCGGTGTCGCGGCGCAGGTGCCACAGCATGCTGACCTGCATGGCGCCCAGGTCGAAGGGCAGCTCGCGCACCAGCAACTCGCCCTCGTGGCCGGTGGCTGGCAGGAAGGCCAGCGGCAGCACGGTCAGCAGGTCCGACTGCGTCACCACCTGGCCGGCGGTGAAGTACTGGTTGACGCTCATCACCACGCGGCGCTGCCGGCCCAGCGCGGTGAGCGCCTGGTCGACGTATCCCTGCGAGCGCCCGCTGGCGCTGGCCAGCAGATGGTGCGCAGCGCAGTAGGCGTCCAACGTCAGCGGCCGGTCGGCCAGCGGGTGGCCGCGGCGCATGACGCAGACATAGCGGGTGTCGTACAGCCGCGCATGGCGCAGCGTGGCGTCGCGACCGGCGGCCAACACCGCAGTGATCGTCTCCGGAAAGTGGCCCACCGCCAGGTCGACGTCGCCCTGCTGGATCAGCCGCCGCGGCTCGTGGGTGGTGAGCGGCACCACGCGCAGATTGCACAGCGCCAGTTCGCGCTCGATCACCGCCACCAGGGCGGGGGCCAGCATCGCGGCGGTGGCGTCGGTCATGGCCAGGCGGAAGTTGACGGCCTGGGTCTGCGGGTCGAACTCGCCGGGTGCCAGCGCCAGCTGCAGCGCGGCCAGCGCGCTGCGTACCTGGGGCCACAAGGCCTCGGCCCGCGGCGTCGGTGTCATGCCGAAAGCGTTGCGCAGAAACAGCGCTTCGCCGACAGCCTCGTTCAGGCGCTTCAGGGCATGGCTGGCGGCAGGCTGAGTGATCGCTAACACCTCGGCAGCGCGAGTCAAACTGCCCTCCGACATCAACGCATCGAACACGCGCAGCAGGTTCAGGTCGAGTGTGCGGAAGTTCACGAAGCACTCACGATATTAATCATGCTTATACCTTACATGCGGAGATTTCATTGGATAAGTATAAGGGTTAACCCGATATTCATTCCATCGGCGGAGTCGCCGGTGCAACGCCCACAAGGCGAGGAGTGAGTGCACATGACTGCCATCAGGAACTTTCCGGACGCGCCCATGGCGCGGCGCCATGCCAGGCGGATCCAGTGGAAGGTCCCCGCCTTCGTGATGGCGGTCTGGAACGCGCTTCACCGCTGGGGCCAGTTGCGCGCGGCCTGGGAACTGGAAGTGCTGGCCGATCGCCGTGCGCTGGGTGACCCGGTGCTGGCCCGCCAGTTGCGCGCCACCGCGGCCGAGTACCGCCAGGGCACGAAACATCCGTCCGAACAACGCTGAAAGGAATCGCTCATGACCACCATCCATCTGCAGGTTGCGCCGCGTGTCGGCCCGACTGTCCCGCGCGGTTCGCGCTACGCGGCCCTGGTCTTCATCGCGCTTTGGCGCGCCCTGGCCGAACTCGGCCGCAGGGTCCCGCCGCGCGGCAAGAGCCCGGCCCAGGAGGCGCAGGAAGTGCGCGAACTGGCCTGGTCCTATCGCCAGACCGACCCGGGCTTTTCTGCCGACCTGGCCGCCGCGGCCGACCGGCACGAGCGGCTGCACGGCATCTAAGCGGCGCAGCGTTCGAACTCGGCGCCGAGCAGTGCAGGCGGTGCGTCGCCGGCCTGCGTGACGCGCAGCATGGCACCGTCGACGGCGGCCTCGAAGCCGCCCGTGCCGCGCAGCCGCAGCCCGTCGATGCGCCCGGCCAGCAACTGCGCCGCGCCGTCCACCGACAGCGTGGCGTCGAACACCTGATATCTCTGCGCCAGTTGCAGCCGCGCGCCGCGCTGGCCGCCCGTGCCGCACCAGGCGCCCTCGGCCCGTGTCGGCACCACCCACAGGTGCAGGCGGCTGCGTTTGTCACGACCCACCGGCTTGTCGGGTGCCTCCACCGTGACGCTGCGGTCGGCGCGCCAATCGCCCATGTCCCAGTCGTGCGAGACGATGCGCGTGCCGGGCCGCAAGACCAGCAGGGCGGGGCGCAGCTGCAGGTTCACCTCCTGCAGCAGGTACATGGTGATGACCGTGGCCTGCGACAGGTCGGTCTTGAAAAGATCCTGCTCGGCGAACTTCGCGCGTTCGGCCACGCCCGCCTTCGCCGCATTGAGGCGGCTGCGCTCCACCAGTTCGGGCACGATCTCCACGCCCAGGCCGCGCGCGCCGAAACGCAGCGCCGCCAGGATGACGATGCGCCCATCGCCCGAGCCCAGGTCGAGCACGAAGTCCTGCGGGCCCACCTGCGCCAGCTGCAGCATGGCCAGCGTGACGTTGTCGGGCGTGACGACGAAGGGCACCTCCTCCAGCGCCCGCAGTGCCGCGGGCGCGGACAAGCACAGCGCCAGCGCGGCCAGGGCGGCGCGCATCAGATGCAGCGGCCGCCGTCGACCTCCATGGCCACGCCAGTGATCATCGAGGCTTCGTCGCTGCACAGGAAGCAGGCCGCGTTGCCCAGGTCTTCGGGCTGCGAGAAGCGGCCGATCGGGATGGTGGACAGGAACTTGGCGCGCATCTGTGGCGTGTCCTCGCCCATGAAGGTCTTCAGCAGCGGCGTCTCGCCGGCCACCGGATTCAGCGCCACCACGCGGATGCCGAAGGGCGCCAGTTCCACGGCCAGCGCGCGGGTGGCGGTGATGACCCAGCCCTTGCTGGCGTTGTACCAGCTCAGCCTCGGCCGCGGGCTCACGCCGGCGGTGCTGGCCATGTTGAGGATCACGCCACGCTTGCGGGCCTTGAAACGCGGCACCACCACCTTGGCCGCCAGGTAGATGGCCTTCATGTTGACGGCGACGATGCGGTCGAAATCGTCCTCGCTCACGTCCTCGGTGGGCGTGGGCACATGCGACACGCCGGCGTTGTTGACCAGGATGTCCAGCGGGCCGAACCTTGCCTCGATGGCGTCGATCATCGCCAGTGTGTCTTCCTTGCGGCTGACATCGGCCTGGTAGGCGGCGGCATTCGGCCCCAGGGCTGCAGCCACGCGTTGCGCTCCTTCGAGGTTGCGGTCGACGACCAGCACCTTGGCGCCTTCGGCGACGAACTTCCTGACGATGCCCTCGCCGAAGCCCGAACCGCCGCCGGTGACCAGGGCCACCTTGTCCTTGAGTCTCATGGGTCTTCCTTCAACCGTGATGGATGGCCACCGTCTTCAGCGACGAAAAGCCGTACAGCGCTTCGAAGCCTTTCTCGCGGCCATGGCCGCTGGCCTTGACGCCGCCAAAGGGCAGCTCGATGCCGCCGCCGGCGCCGTAGTTGTTGACGAACACCTGCCCGCACCTGAGCTTACGCGCCATGCGCAGCGCACGGCTGCCGTCGCGCGTCCACACGCCGGCCACCAGGCCGAAGGCGGTGCCGTTGGCAATGCGCAGGCCTTCGGCCTCGCCCTCGAACGGGATGACCACCTGCACCGGGCCGAAGATCTCTTCCTGCGCGAGCCGGTGCGCGGCCGGTACGTCGGCCACCAGCGTCGGGCGCACGTAGTAGCCGCTGGGGCTGGTGCCGTCGGCCAGCGCCGCTTCGGCCACGATGTTCAGCCCGCTGTCGCGGGCCAGCGCCAGGTAGCCTTCGACGATGTCGCGCTGTCGGGCCGAGATCACCGGGCCGACATCCAGGTCGGCCAGGGCGGCACCGACGCGCAGCGCGCGGTAGCGTGCCGACATGCGCGACACCACTTCGTCGAAGATGCCGCGCTCGACCAGGATGCGCGACGCGGCCGAACAGGTCTGCCCGGCGTTCTGGATGCCCGCATTCACCAGGAAGGGCAGCGCGGCGTCCAGGTCGGCGTCGGCGAAGACGACCTGCGGGCTCTTGCCGCCGAGTTCCAGCGTCACCGGCACGGTGTGCTTCGCCGCGGCCGCCTGGATCATCGAGCCCACGCTGACCGATCCGGTGAAGGACAGATGCTGCACGCCGGCATGCGCCGACAGCGCCGCGCCGGCCTCCTCGCCCAGGCCGGGCACGATGTTCAGCGCTCCGGCCGGTAGGCCGGCCTCGTCGGCAATGCGCGCGAAGGCCAGCGCCGTCAGGCAGGCTTCCTCGGCGGGCTTGAGCACGCAGGCATTGCCCATGGCCAGCGCCGCGCCGACGCTGCGGCCGATGATCTGCATCGGGTAGTTCCACGGCACGATGTGGCCGGTGACGCCGTGCGGCTCGCGCAGCGTCAGCGCGGTGTAGCCGGCTGCGAAGGGGATGGTCTGGCCCATCACCTTGTCGGCCGCGCCGCCGTAGAACTCCAGGTAGCGGGCCAGCGCCACGGCGTCGGCGCGCCCCTGCTTGAAGGGCTTGCCCACGTCCAGCGCCTCCAGCCGCGCCAGTTCGTCGGCCTGCTCCAGAACCCGGGCCGACATGCGCAGCAGCACGCGGCCACGTTCGGCAGCGCTGAGCTGGCCCCAGGGGCCGTCGAGCGCCGCCTGGGCCGCGGCCACGGCGGCGTCGATGTCTGCCCGCCCGCCGCGTGCGATCTGCGCCAGCAGGCTGCCGTCTGAAGGGTTGAACAGCGGCAGCGTCTCGCCGCTGGCGCAGGGCCGCCACAGGCCGGCGATGAACACGCCGCGGCTGTCGAAGGGGATGTGGGGCATGGGTGCAACTCCTTGCTGGCTGGGGCCTAGGGCATCATAGAACGCGATGGGACTCTTTCTGCTGAAGCGCTTCGCCACCTTCATGGTCACGCTCGCCGTGGCTTCGATGGTGGTGTTCGCCGTGCTCGAGCTGCTGCCCGGCGACGCGGCGCAAATCATCCTGGGCGAAAGTGCCACGCCCGAGTCGCTGGCCACGCTGCAGGCCAAGCTGGGGCTGGACCGGCCGCACCACCAGCGTTACGCCGAATGGGTCGGTGGCCTGCTGCAAGGCCGCACCGCGATGAGCATCTCCTACGACACGCCCACCGGCGAGCTGATCAAAGAGCGGCTGCGCGTCACGCTGCCGCTGGCAGCGATGTCGATGGCGCTGACGGTGGGGGTGGCGCTGGCGCTGGGCGTGTATGCCGCGTCGCGCCACAACCGGCTGGGCGACGTCACAGTCATGGCGGCCAGCCAGCTGGGCATTGCCATACCCAGCTTCTGGTTCGCGATCCTGCTGATTCTGCTGTTCGCGGTGAAGCTGCAGTGGGTCAGCGCCGGCGGCTTTCCGGGCTGGAGCGAGGACGACGGCGGTGGCCTGTGGGAAGGCTTCAAGGCGCTGCTGCTGCCGGCGGTGGCACTGGCCGTGGTGCAAGCCTCGGTGCTGGCGCGCTGGACGCGCTCGGCGGTGCTGGAGGTGATGCGCGAGGACTTCGTGCGCACCGCGCGTGCGAAGGGCCTGACCCGACGCCAGGCGCTGTGGCGCCATGTGCTGCGCAACGCGATGATCCCGGTGCTGACGATCATGGGGCTGCAGTTCGCCTTCCTGATCAGCGGCACGGTGGTGGTGGAGCAGGTGTTCGTGCTGCCCGGCGTGGGCCGGCTGGTGTTCCAGGCCATCGCCAACCGCGACCTGGTGGTGGTGCGCGACGTCGTGCTGCTGCTGGTGGCGATGGTGGTGGCCGTCAACTTCGTGGTCGACGTGCTCTATGCGGTGGTCGACCCGCGCCTGAAGACTGGCGACGCATGAGCAGCGGCCCCGGCTTCTGGTCGCGCGCGCGGCGCAACCCGAGCTTCGTGCTCGGCAGCGTGCTGACCGCGCTGTTCGTGGCCAGCGCGCTGCTGTCGCTGGTGTGGACGCCGTGGCCGGCCACCGAGATCGACATCCCCAACAAGCTGGCACCGCCCAGCGCCGCGCACTGGCTGGGCACCGACAGCCTGGGCCGCGACATCGTCTCGCAGCTCCTCGTGGGCGCGCGCACCTCGATCCTGGTCGGCGTGGTGGCGGTGCTGATCGGGTTGGTGCTGGGCGTGGCCGCCGGCGCGCTGGCCTCGGCGCGGCGCGGCTGGGTCGAGGAGGGGGTGATGCGCCTGTCCGACTTCACCTTCGCCTTCCCGGCGTTGCTGTCGGCCATCATGCTCGGAGCGATCTACGGGCCCGGGCTGATGACCGGCATCGTTGCCATCGGTGTGTTCAACATCCCGGTGTTCGCGCGCACCACGCGCGCCGCGGCCAATGCGGTGTGGGCGCGCGAGTATGTACTGGCGGCGCGTGCCGCGGGCCTGGGTCCGTGGCGCATCAGCGTCGACCATGTGCTGCCCAACATCGCCAGCGTGCTGATCGTGCAGGCCACGGTGCAGTTCGCCACCGCCATCATCGCCGAGGCGGCGCTGTCCTACCTGGGCCTGGGCACGCAGCCGCCGATGCCGAGCTGGGGCCGCATGCTCAACGAGGCGCAGACGCAGATGTTCCAGGCGCCGCAGCTGGCCATCTACCCGGGCGCGGCCATCGCGCTGGCGGTGCTGGGCCTGAACCTGATGGGCGACGGCCTGCGCGACCTGCTCGACCCGAAGCTGGCGCGCAAGCGCTAACTGTCACGATTGAGCGGCATCAATCTGCCGCCGGCAATATCACGCGATAGTCGTCCCGCGCCCTGCGGCGCAGGAGATGAGCATGTTTGCCGGAGATCGCGACATCGACGCGGCCGCCGCCGAGCTGGCCGAGGCCTTGCCACCGGCATTGCAACCGCTGGCCCGAGTGGCCTTCGACTACCGCTGGTGCTGGGCCGCCGATGGCGACGCCGTCTTCGCCGCCATCGACCCCGAGCACTGGGCGCGCTGCGGCGCCAACCCGCGTCGGCTGCTGGTCGAGGCGCTGCCGTCCACGCTGCGTCGCGCCGCGGCGGATGCCGCGCTGGTCGACCGCGCCGGTCGCCTCGCGCGGTTGCTGCAGGCCGACCGGGAACGGCCTTGGCTGGCCGGTGCGGCCAGCCCCGAGCGCCCGGTGGCCTTCTGCTGCGCAGAGTTCGGCGTGCACGGCTCGCTGCCGATCTATTCCGGCGGGCTGGGCATCCTGGCCGGCGACATCTTGAAGGAGGCTTCCGACCTGGGGCTGCCGCTGGTCGGCATCGGCCTCATGTACCGCACAGGCTACTTCCACCAGCGCATCGACGCCACCGGCTTGCAGCACGAATACTGGCTCGACGCCGACCCGGACCGGCTGCCCTGCGTCAGGGTCAGCGCCGCCGACGGCCAGCCGCTGACGGTGCGCGTGCCGGTGGACGACGAGGATCTGGTGGCGCAGGTCTGGCGGGTCGATGTCGGCCGCGTGCCACTGTACCTGCTGGACACCGACCGGCCCGAGAACAGCGCGGTCGGGCGCTGGGTCACGTCGCGCCTGTACGAAAGCAACCGCGGCATCCGCCTGGCGCAGTACGCGGTGCTCGGGGTCGGCGGCCAGCGTGCGCTGCAGGCCCTGGGCATCACGCCGTCCGTGGTCCACCTGAACGAAGGCCACCCCGCATTGGCGGTGTTCGAGTTGCTGGCGCAGCAGCGTGCGCAGCAGCCTGGCATCGGCGACGACCAGGCCTGGCAGCGCGTGCGCGAGCGCGTGGTCTTCACCACCCACACGCCGGTGGCTGCGGGCAACGAAGCCTATGCCCGCGACGAAGTGCTGGCCATGCTCGGCCGGCTGGCCGATGCCAGCGGCGACCGCGAGCGCTTCCTGGCGTTGGGACGTATCGACCCGGCGCGGCCCGAGCAGCCGTCGGGCATGACCGCGCTGGCGCTGCGCAGCAGCCGCCAGGCCAACGCCGTCAGCCAGCGCCACGGCGACGTAGCGCGCGGCATGTGGCAGGCGCTGTTCCCTGGACGGGCGCGCGAAGGCGTGCCGATCACCCACGTGACCAACGGCGTGCATGTGCCCACCTGGCTGCATGGCCCGATGCGCGAATTGCTCGACCGCCACTTCGGCTCCGGCTGGATGGCGCATGCCGACCGGCCCGAGACATGGGCGCCGCTGGCCGAGGTGCCCGACGCCGAGCTGTGGGCGGCGCGCTGTGCAGCGCGCGCACAGCTGGTGGAGATGATCACCCGCCGCGCCATCGGCGACCGGCTGCGCAGGGGCGAGCCGCTGGACTATGCCTCGGCCGCGGCCGGCGGCTTCGACCCCGGCCGGCTGACGCTGGGCTTCGCTCGTCGCCTGGCCACCTACAAGCGGCTGCACCTGGTGGGCCTGCTGCCCGAACGCGCGGTGGCGCTGGTCAGCGGCCCGACCCCTGTGCAGTTCGTCTTTGCCGGCAAGGCCCACCCCGACGACCAGCAAGCCAAGGAGGTGGTGCGCCGCCTGTTCGAGCTGAAGCGTGCCAGCGGTGTGGCCCGGCGCGTGGCCTTCCTGGAGGACTACGACATCCCGCTGGCCGGACACCTGGTGGCCGGCTGCGACGTCTGGATCAACCTGCCGCGCCCGCCGCTGGAAGCCAGCGGTACGAGCGGCATGAAGTCGGTGCTCGGCGGCGGGCTGCAGCTGTCGGTGCTGGACGGCTGGTGGGCCGAGGCCTACGACGGTCACAACGGCTGGGCCCTGGACGGCCGCGAGGACGGCGATGCCGCCGCACAGGACTGGCGCGATGCCCACGCGCTGTTCGACCTGCTCGAGCAGCAGGTGGTGCCGATGTTCCACGAGCGCGACGCCGACGGCGTGCCGCGGCGCTGGGTGCAGATGATGCGGCGCAGCCTGATGACGCACGGGCCACGCTTCTCGGCCACGCGCATGCTGCGCGAATACGCACAGCGAATCTATCCGCGCAACTGAGGCCGGCGCTACTGAACCACCACCACCGTGGTCGCGGTGACCGTCTCGTCGAGGTGCCGGTAGGTCGCGGTGAACGGAAACTCGCCCTTCGGATAGCTGCCCGCAGCACCCGTGATGCGCACCGTGAATCGCACCATGACCGAGCCCGAATCGCCGTCCGCGTCGACGACCACCGGATAGATGCCGGTGCCCGGCGAAGGATTCTGGTTGACGGCATTGGGCTCAACCACCACCGTCTCGGCCGAGTAGACACCGAAGGCTTCGACCTTGACCCGGGCGTCGATCCAGACCGGGTCGACACCGCTGGAGGAAGTCACGATCGTGTAGCGATCGCGTCCCCATTCGACGCGAGTCTCGATGTCCGTGTCTGGGAAGCAGGCGATCGCGTTGCAGTTGTCACCACCGCAGGACCCGAGCAGCAGGCTCGCTGCTGCGAGCAAGAGCCCGCGGCGCAGAGCGCTCGACGGGGCAGACCCGATGCGGACGCGATATGCGTTGCCACAGTCGCATGAAGACCCTGTTACACCCATCGGGGCAATTTTTCGTCGAGGGGCTGCGTCGCCAATTGAGCGGGGTCAACGGGGGCCCCGGGTAGCATGCAGATTCGATCCGGCCGGCTGCGCCGGCCCCGTTGCCTTCGAACCATTCCAAGGAGACAAGCATGAAGCGTCGTACCGTTCTCGGCGGCCTGGCCTCAGCCACTGGCACTCTCGCCCTGCCGGCCTGGAGCCAGTCGACGAAGATCGTCTTCGGCTACACCGCGGTGAC
Organism: uncultured Pseudomonadota bacterium; assembly: GCA_963758955.1. Lineage (GTDB taxonomy): Bacteria > Pseudomonadota > Gammaproteobacteria > Burkholderiales > Burkholderiaceae_C > Rubrivivax. Next base: position 65,588 of record CAVWXO010000019.1, on the reverse strand, counting down.
CGACTTCGCGTCGGTCTTCGTGGCCGTGGAACAGGGGTACTTCAAGAAGCGCAACCTGGAGGTCGAGCCCAAGTTCATTCCGCTGAACTCGACCATCCCGGCCGCGCTGCAGTCCGATTCGCTGCAGATCGGCGGGCCCACGCCCTCGGTCTTCCTGCAGGCGGTGGACGGCGGCCTGGACCTGGTGGTGCTGGCCGGCGCGGGTGTCACTTCCAAGGCGACCACCGGCTTCGGCCTGGTGGCACGCGCCGGCTCCGGCATCAAGGCGCCGCAGGACGTGGTCGGCAAGAAGGTCGGCGTGCCCGGTCTGGGCGCCTTCCTGCAGGTGACCTTCCGCGCCTGGCTCAAGGCCAATGGCGTGGACTACAAGAAGGTCACCTTCGTCGAGGCACCGTTCCCGCAGCATGGCGACCTGCTGCGCGGCGGCTCGATCGACGCGGTGGTCACGGCCGACCCCTTCATGAGCCGCATCACCGACAGCGGCGCGGGCTACGTGGCCTCGTTCTACTCGACCTTTCTGCCCGACGGCAATCCGACCATCGTCTACGCCTCGACGCGCGCCTGGGCCAAGGCCAATGCCGCCGCGGCCAAGGGCTTCCGCGAGTCGATCGTCGAGGCGGCCGCCTTCGTCAAGGACCCGAAGAACGATGCCGCGGTGCGCGCGGCCATCGGCAAGTACATCAAGCTGCCGCCCGAGGTGCTGGCCAAGACCCAGATCTCGCCGCCCGGGCCGATCGTCACCGAGAAGCAGCTGGCCTACTGGGTCGGCCTGATGAAGGACCAGGAGATGCTGAAGGGCAACCCGGACCTGTCGACGCTGATCTTCAAATAGCCGCAGGCCCACGGTGGCCTTGCCGCTGCTCGAATTCGATCGTGTCGCGATCCACCTCGGTGGGCGCGAAATCCTCTCGCCCACGTCCTTCGAGGTGGCGCGCGGCGAGTTCGTCTGCATCGTCGGGCCCAGCGGCTGCGGCAAGACCACGCTGCTGCGTGCCGCCACCGGGCTGGTCCAGGCCACTGGCGGCCAGGTGCGGCGCCATGGCCAGGCGGTGATGCAGCCATCGCGCGAGGTGGCCTTCGTCTTCCAGGACTACGGCCGTGCACTGCTGCCGTGGCGGACCGTGCAGGGCAATGTCAGCCTGGCGCTGGAAGCGGCAGGGGTCGCGGCGGGCGAGCGAGCGGCGCGCATTGCCGCCGTGCTGGACAAGGTTGGCCTGGCGGCGCATGCACACAAGTTCCCGGCGCAGCTGTCCGGCGGCATGCAGCAGCGTGCGCAGATCGCCCGCTGCCTGGCGCAGCAGCCTGAGTTGCTGATGATGGACGAGCCCTTCGGCGCGCTGGACGCACTCACCCGCCACAGCCTGCAGGACGAGGTGGCACGGCTGGTGCAGCACGAGGGCCTGACGGTGCTATTCGTGACCCACGACCTGGAAGAATCCATCTACTTGGGCGACCGGGTGATCGCGCTGCAGTCCAACCCCGGGCCCGGCCGGCCGAGCCTGGCGCGAACGCTCGACGTGCCGATCCCGCGGCCGCGCGATCAGCTGACGACCAAGGAGCACCCTGACTTCCTGCGCCTGCGGCGCGAGCTGTTCGCCTTCATCGAGCAGGGGCATTGAGCATGTGGCGCCGGCTGCGACCTTGGTGGTTCCCGCTGGGCCTGTTGCTGCTGCTGGAGATCCACGCCCGAAGCCTCGCCGCAGGCAGCGATTCGCTGGCGCCGCCGACCGCTGCGCTGCGCGCCTTTGCCGGCGCGGCGCTGGACGGCTCGCTGTGGCAGGGCACGCTGTTCACGCTGGGTGCAGCGGCCTGCGGCCTGGGCGTGGCCGCCTTGCTGGGCATCCCGCTGGGCATCGCGCTGGGGCTGTCGCCGCGGGCCGGCCGACTGTCGGCGCTGAGCATCGAACTGCTGCGGCCCGTGCCGTCGGTGGCGTTGATCCCGCTGGCCATGCTGGTGTTCGGCTTCGGCCTGCGCATGGAGACCTCGGTGGTGGCGTTCGCCTCGTTCTGGCCGCTGCTGATCCTGACGCGGGCAGCCGTGTCGCAGGTCGAGCCGCGGCTGCTGGAGGTCAGCCAGGTGCTGGCCCTGAGCCCGTGGCAGCGCGGCTGGAAGATCGTGCTGCCGGCCATCGTGCCGCGCTTGTTCGTCGCTCTGCGCCTGGGCGTGGCGGTGGCGCTGGTGGTGGCGGTGACGGTGGAGATCGCCGCCAACCCGAACGGCATGGGCTACGCCATGATGATCGCGCAGCAGAGCCTGGACCCGGCGCTGATGCTCGCCTGGCTGGGCTGGATCGGCGTGGTCGGCTATGCCATCAACACTGCGGCGCTGCGCCTGGAGCGGCACGTCGCCCGTGCCATGGGGGCGCAGCCGTGAAGGCCTCGCGCATGGTGCCGATGGACGCGCTGGGCTCGCTGGCGGTGACGCTGGCCCTGGTGGGGCTGTGGTGGGCAGCCAGTCACGGCGGGTGGATCAGCCGCGTCTTCCTGCCCACGCCCGAGGCCACCTGGACCAGCCTGCGCGAAGGGCTGGACGGCGGCGAACTCGCCCAGTTCACGCGGGCGACCACCGCGCGCATGGTCGAAGGCTGGCTGCTGGCCTCGTTGCTTGGCGTGGCCCTGGGCGCGCTGATTGGCGTGTCGCACCGCGCCCGCGCGTACTTGCAGCCGACGCTGGAATTCGTGCGCCCGCTGCCGGCATCGGCGTTGTTGCCGCTGGCGATCTCGATCTTCGGGTTGAGCCCGAACATGGTGCTGTCCGTCGTTGCCTTCGGCGCGATGTGGCCGGTACTGCTGGGCACCATCCATGGCTTTGCCGCGGTGGAGCCGAGGCTGGTCGAAGTGTCGCGCTGCCTGCAGCTGAGCCGCAGCGCCTTCGTGCGCAAGGTGGGCTTGCCGAATGCGCTGCCCGACATCCTGGCCGGCATGCGCCTGTCGCTGACCGTGGCCTTGATCGTGGCCGTGGTCGGCGAGATGATCGCCTCGCAGCCCGGCCTGGGCCAGGCGATCCTGCTGGCCGCACGGGCCTTCCGGGCCAGCGAACTGTTCGCCGGCATCGTGCTGCTGGGCCTGATCGGCTTGGCCAGCAATGCCTTGCTGGCGCTGGCCGAACGCAGGCTGTTGAAATGGCAATCGCCCTGAGGGGCACATCAAGGAGCAAGCATGCCGCGCAAGTTCGTCGACCTGTCGATCTATCTGGAAAACGACGTGCTGAGCGATCCGCCGGCCTTCGCGCCGAAGATCCAGTACTTCACCCACGACAACACCTTCGAGCAGATCGCGCCGTTCTTCCCCGGCTTGAAGAAGGAAGACCTGCCCGACGGCGAAGGCTGGGCGGTGGAGCTTGTCAACCTGTCGACGCACAACGGCACTCACCTGGACGCGCCGTACCACTTCCACAGCACGATGAACAAGGCGCTGGGCCACAAGGAGCGCGCCATCGCCATCCACGAAGTGCCGCTGGAATGGTGCTTCCAGCCCGGCGTCAAGCTGGACTTCCGCCACTTCGGCGATGGCTATGTTGTCACCGCCACCGATGTCGAGGCCGAGCTGACGCGCATCGGCCACACGTTGCAGCCATTGGAGATCGTGGTGGTGAATACGCGCGCCGGCTCGCGCTACGGCAACCCGGACTACGTGGCCGCCGGCTGCGGCATGGGCTACGAGGCGACCATGTACCTGCTGGAGCGCGGCGTGCGGCTGACCGGCACCGACGCCTGGAGCTGGGACGCCCCGTTCGTGCACACCGCCAAGAAGTACGGCGAAACACACGACGCCTCGCTGATCTGGGAAGGCCACAAGGCCGGCCGCGACATCGGCTACTGCCACCTGGAGAAGCTGCACAACCTGGAGTCGTTGCCTGCGACGGGTTTCTACATCAGCTGCTTCCCGCACAAGATCCGGGGTGCGTCGGCCGGCTGGACGCGTGCGGTGGCGATCTTCGATGAGCGCCTGAGCGCGCCCTGAGCTACTGCGGGTCGTCCATGGCCGCCTGGTGGCGCTTGATGAACTCCTGATAGGTGTCGATGCCGCGCAGTTGCAGCACGGTATTGCGCACTGCGGCCTCGACCAGCACCGCCAGGTTTCGGCCGGCATCGACCGCGATCACCACCTTGCGCACCGCGATGCCCAGGATGTCTTCGTAGAGCGGCTCATAGGGCAGGCGCTCGAACTCGCGCTCCATCGTCTCCTTGCGTACCAGGTGAACGATCAGCCGCAACCGCATCTTGCGGCGCACCGCGGTCTCGCCGAAGATGGCCTTGATGTCGAGCAGGCCGATGCCGCGCACTTCCAGCAGGTTGAGCAGCAGGTCGGGGCAACGACCGTCCAGCGCGGTCTGAGACACACGGTACAGATCCACCGCATCGTCGGCGACCAGGCCGTGGCCGCGGCTGATGAGTTCCAGGCCGAGTTCGCTCTTGCCCAGGCCGGATTCGCCGGTGATCAGCACACCCAGGCCGAGGATGTCCATGAACACGCCATGGCGTGTGGTGCGCTCGGCGAAGAGCTGAGCCAGGTAGCCGCGCACCACGTCGATGACGTGGCCGGCCGACTCTGCCGTCTGGAACAGCGGGATTTCAGCCCGGTCGCACATCGCCACCAGCCGCGGCGGCGGCGACTCGCCGTCCGCCACGATCAGCACCGGCGGCTCCAGCGTGACGATGCGCGAGATGCGGCGCTCCTGGACTTCGCTCGCGGTGTCCTGCAGATAGGCGACCTCGCGCCGGCCGACGATCTGCACGCGATACGGGTGGACGTAGTTCAGGTAGCCCACCAAGTCGGCCGGCGAGCGCGCGTCGCGCACCGCGTTGTCGTCGAAGTGCCGCTCGGGGTGGGCGTGGCCGGCGATCCAGTCCCAACGCATCGCCTCGCGGTGCGCCTCGAACAACGCTTCGGCGCTGATGGTGGTGGGTTTCATCGATGCGGCGCTGGGATGCGACAGTCCGGGAGGCCTGGCGATCCGACTTGCCCCCCTTGAGGGGGAGCGCCGAAGGCGCTTCGGGGGTGGGCCAAATTCACGCGGCCGACTTCTGGGCCTGCCAGTCGGCGATCAGCTTGTGCACCGCGGCGGCATCGGGTTCGGCCATCAGCCGCTCCCGCAGTTCGCGGTCGGACAACATCTCGGCAATCTCCGACAGGATCTCGAGATGCCGCTGCGTGGCCGCTTCAGGCACCAGCAGGAAGATCAGCAGGCTGACCGGCTCGTCGTCGGGCGAATCGAAGCCAATCGGGGATTGCGTTCGCAGCACTGCTGCCAGCGGATTCTTCAGGCCCTTGATGCGGCCGTGCGGAATGGCCACGCCGTGACCCAAGCCGGTGGAGCCCAGCCGCTCGCGTGCGAACAGGTTGTCGGTGACCGTGCCGCGGGCTATGGAGTGCTGGTTCTCGAACAGCAACCCGGCTTGCTCGAAGACCCGCTTCTTGCTGGTGGCGTCGACATCGACCAACACGTTGCTGGGCGGCAATATGGCAGCGAGACGGTTCATGTCGATGGATGGGCCCGATGCGCCAACCTGTGCGGCGCGTGCCTCGGACATGTTACAGAGCTGTGAATTATAGAAAGCGGGTCTTCAAGACGGCGCCCGCGTGACCCCGGAGAGGGGGGATGAGGCCGAAGCTGCTGCGTCGCAGCAACGGTTGTGCTACCCCGCTGGCAGGCTGCGGCCGACGCCTGGCCGGACGCGCCGTGCCCCGGCCTAGACCGTGCCCATGTCCAGGCGCTTGGCTGCCGTGTGGTGATGCTGCTGCGTGCGGTCCTTGTGGCGCACCACCTGGCGGTCCAGCTTGTCCATCAGCTGGTCGATGGCGGCGTACAGATCCTCGTGCGACTGCTCGACGAAGATGTCGCGGCCCTTGACGTGCAGCGTGACTTCGCAGCGCTGCCTTCGCTCCTTTTCCTTCTGCTTTTCCACCGTGAGCAAGACGTTCACATCCACCACCTGGTCGAAATGACGCGTGACGCGTTCCAACTTGGTAAGCACGTACTCTCGCAACGCCGAAGTCACTTCAAGATGATGTCCGCTGATCGTCAGGTTCATCAAGGCCTCCTTTGCAGGGCTGGTGGGAAAGGCGAGAAGGGGGAGGGGATCTTTGAGGGGTGGGGCGCCGCGCGCCCGGTGTTCGGGTCCAGTGTGCTACCGAATCGCAGCGCTGACAAGTGACCCAATGCGCACGCCGACCCGCCGGCCGAAAGCCGCAGCCGCAGTGTGATAATCCGAGTTCGCAGTCTTCTAAGAGGCTTTCTTGGACCAGAGTCACCCTCGGTGACCGTCCGCTCCTGCATCCAGTGACCGTGCGCCGACCGTGGCGCCGGACCTGCGGGGCGAGACGGTTCCAACCGCCCCCTTCCCGCAGTCCCCATGGCGCAGCCCAGGCATCCGCCTGAAGCCCGCCGGAGTCGCTGATGCTGAATGTGTTCACGCTGGAGAACGGCCGCCTCAGCGGCCGCATCTTCCAGGAAGAAGTCGATCGACTGGACCTGCCCGGCCGCCAGCCGCCGGTGTGGGTCGACATGGAAGCGCCGACGCCCGAGGAGAAGGCCTGGGTGGCACGCCAGTTCGGCCTGACCATCCCCGACAACATCGTCGACGACGACCTGGAGGAATCGGCCCGCTTCTACGAAGAGGACAACGGCGAGCTGCACATCCGCTCGGACTTCCTGATCGACGACGACGTCACGCCGCGCAACGTGCGCGTGGCCTTCATCCTGTGGCGCCACATGCTGTTCTCGGTGCATGCCGAGGACCTGCCGGTGTTTCGACTGCTGCGCCTGCGCGCGCGGCGCATTCCCTCGTTGATCGAGGACGCCAAGGACGTGCTGCTGAAGCTGTACGACGCCGATGCCGAGTACTCCGCCGACGCCCTGGAAGGCATCTACGACAGCCTGGAACTGGTCAGCGCCAGCGTGCTGAAGCAGGGTGTCAACGACCAGGCGGCCGGCGAGGCGCTGTCGGCCATCGCCAAGGAGGAAGACCTGAACGGCCGCATCCGCCGCAACGTGATGGACACGCGGCGTGCGGTCAGCTTCATGATGCGCAGCCGCATGCTCAATGCCGAACAGTTCGAGGAGGCGCGGCAGATCCTGCGCGACATCGACTCGCTGGACAGCCACACCACCTTCCTGTTCGACAAGATCAACTTCCTGATGAACGCCACCGTCGGCTTCATCAACATCAACCAGAACAAGATCATCAAGATCTTCTCGGTGGCCAGCGTGGCGCTGCTGCCGCCGACGCTGATTGCCAGCATCTACGGCATGAACTTCCGCTTCATGCCCGAAGTGGACTGGGCCTACGGCTACCCCTTCGCGCTGGCGCTGATGATCGCGTCGGTGGCTGCGCCCTTCATCTACTTCCGGCGCAAGGGCTGGCTGCGCTAGCTTCGTCACATCCGGCAGCAATTGAGCACCACCGGCTGATGCCTCTCGCGCTACGCTTGCGCATGACTACTATCGCTGTGATCCGCAAGTCGGCGCTTCTGGTGGCCCTGGCCTTGGTCGCCTGCGCGACGCAGGCGCAGTTCGCGGCAGCGCCGCAACCGCAGAAACTGGCCGCTCTGCCGCCATCCGAGGCGGCCAACGAGAAGGCCTACCGCCTCGATGCAGCGCGGCACATCTACGAGGCCTACCCGGCGCAGATCCTCAAGGGAAAAGTGCCGCCGCTGGTCTATGCCATCGTCGTCACCGAGACCGAGATCGACGCGCGCGGCAAGGTCCTCAAGGTGCGCGTGCTGCGCCAGCCGGCCGCCGCACGCGAGGTCACACCCTGGGTGGTCACGATGATCCATCGCGCCTCGCCGTTGCCGCCACCTGCGCGCATCGGCCGGGTCAAGTTCGTGGAGGTCTGGCTGGTCGACAAGTCGGGCCAGTTCCAGGTGCATTCGCTGACCGAAGGGCAGATCTGAAGTTCAGCGGTTGGCCTGCCGCTTCAGCCAGCGCATCAGCCTGCCGACGGCGGGCAGTTTCTCGTACAGCTCCTCGGCCGCGTCCCAGTAGTCGCGGTGTTCGGCAATGCGGCCGTCGGACGCCAGCCGCAGGTGCGTGGCACCGCGGATGCACTGCTCGTCGCGACGGAAGCGGCGCATGCGGAACAGGAAGTCCCAGCTCAGGAAGCATTGGTCCGCGTCGCAAAGCACGTCACGGATGACGAAGCGCGGCGACTCCAGTGCGACGAACATGTGGCGGAACACCTGCTGGATCGCCGGCACGCCCAGCACTTCGTTGAACGGGTCCTTGAAGCGTGCGTCGGCGCAGTACAGCTCGCCGAGCCGGTCCACGTCGGCAGGCTTCAGTTGCTCGAAGGCGTCGACGATGCGCTGCACGCGCGGGTCGCCAGCTTTCACAGTCCGGTGACGCGATGCACGCCGGCGAAGTACAGCCGATCACCGATCAGGCTGGCCAGCTTGAGCGCGCGCGTGAAACGCTTGGGAAAGTGGATCTCGAACTCGCCGCGCTCCCAGCCGCCGACCATCTGCTTGGCGGCCTCGTCGGCACCGATCAGCGCCGGCATCTGGTAGTCGTTCTGCGCGGTGGCGGGCGTGTCCACGTAGCCCGGGTTGACCAGCGACACGCCCACGCCCTTGGGGTTCAGGTCCAGGTACAGCGTCTCGGCCAGATTGATCAGCGCCGCCTTGGTCGGGCCATAGCCCAGCGCCGTGGGCAGGCCACGGTAGCCGGTTACGCTGGACACCAGACTCAGGTGGGCATCCTGGCCGGCGCCAGCTTGCTTGAGCAGCTGCGGCAGCACGGCGGCCAGCAGGTTGAGTGCGCCGACGTAGTTGATCTGCAGCTGGCGCAGCGCCTCGTCCAGGTCGAAGTCGGTGGCGCGCATCGGCTTGAAGACGCCGGCGCAGTACACCACCAGATCGATGCGGCCAAGACGCGCCACCACCTCGCGCGACGCATCCGCGAGCGACTGCCGATCCGTAACGTCCAGGGCCACGGCCTGGCTGCCGAGGTGGGCACGCACGAAGCCGTCCAGCGCGCTGGCGGTGCGGGCCGAGATGACGACCCGCGCACCGCGTGCATGCAGCAGCGAGGCCGTGGCCCTGCCGATGCCGGTGGAGGCGCCGATCAGCCAGACGACGCGGCCGTTCCAGTCGGTGATGCGCGCGTTCAGTGACATGGGGAGCCGATCATTTCTTGTAGAAGGCCAACGTGACCTCGCCGAGCCGGATGCCGAACTTGCTCATCACTGCCTTGTTGAGCATCACGCGCTCGTCCATCAGGTACATCCAATCGTCGAACTGCACCTCGTACACGCTGCCGTCCACCGGCAGCTTCAGCGTGTAGCGCCAGTTCAGCGCGTTGCCGGCGGCGCGGCCTTCGGCCAAGCCGACCACGTCGTCGGCGCGGCCGGTCCAGCGTCCGTTGCCCTCGTCGGTAAGGCGCCAGACGCGGCGCTCGGTCTTGCCGTCGCTGTAGGTGAAGCGCTCGTCCAGCGTGCCCTGGTTGCCCGACCAGGTGCCCGTCATCTGCACCACGAAGCGACGTGCCACTTTGCCCGAGCGGTCGGTGAACAAGCCGTGCGCGACCAGCTCGCCGTTGAAGTAGGTCTTCAGGTCGAGCACCGGCTTCTCGGCCGCGTAGTCGTCGACGGTCGGTGTCGCACAGGCGCTCAACAGCAGCGCCGCGGCGGCGGCCAGGAACCAGCGTCTCATTCGGTCGATCCTTCAGGGCCGCGCATCCAGCGTGCGTACAGCAGCGCGGCGGCAATCAGTTTCAGCACGCAGGGCAGCGCGCAGTAGGCCAGCGTCAGGGCCGCCAGCGCGCCGGCGTCGCGGCTGCCCGGCGCGTAGCCGAACAGGCCCAACAGTGGCAGTGCGATGCCTGCGGCCAGCGCCAGATTGAGCTTGGTGGCGAAGTTCCACCAGCCGAAGTACATGCCTTCGGCGCGGCCCTGGTGGCCGGCGCGGCGGATCACGCCGGCCAGCAGCGCGCCGGGCAGGCTCAGGTCGGCGCCCAGCGCCACGCCGCTGGCCAGGCACACCGCGGCGAAGCCGAGCACATCGCCCGCGCCCAGGCCTGCGGCCCAGACGAAAGTGACGATGGCCAACAGCATGCCGGCCAGCCAACTGCGCGCCAGGCCGAAGCGCGACACCGCGCGCAGCCACAGCGGCATTGACAAGGCCGCGGCCAGGAAGTAGCCCCCCAGGAACAGCGGCTCGAAGGCCGGGGCCTGCAGCCGGTCGCGGATGAAGAACAGCACCAGCGTGGCTGGGATCGCGCTGGCGATGCCGTTGACCAGGTACACCGCCAGCAGCCGCCGGAACGACGGGTTGGCCAGCGCCAGACGCATCGGCGCGGCCTGCGACGCCATCATGCCGGACGGGGCGCGCGGCGCACGACGCAGCGCCACCAGGCCCAGCGCCAGCGACAGCGCCAGCACCGCGCTGGTGATCGCCGGGCCCAGCGTCGAACTGAGCACGCTGGCCAGCAGCACGCCCAGCAGCGATAGCCCTTCGCGCCAGGAGACGATGCGCGCACGCTGCGGCGCATCGCCGCCCAGCCGCGCGCCCCAGGACTGGTGCACGATGCTGAGCACGCTGTAGCTCAGGTAGCTCAGGGCCAGCGTCGCGCCGCACCAGGCCAGCAGGCCCGGCAGGTCGCGCATCGGCGGAAAGAACAGCGCGAAGAAGCCGATGGCCAGTGCCAGTGCGGCGGCGCCGGAGATGGCCAGCACGCGCGCCGCCGAATGCGCGAACCAGCGGTCGCAGTGGCGGCCGATCCACGGGTCGACGACCGCATCCAGCAGCCTGGCCGCCAGCAGCAGCGCGCCCAGCCAGGCCAGCGGCACGCCGAAACTTTCGGCGTAGTAGTTCGGCAGCACCACATACAGCGGCAGCGCGACGAAGGCCAGCGGCAGGCCGAGCGCGCCGTAGCTCAGCCCGTCGCGCCAGCCATTGCGCCAGCCGGCGGGGGCGGCTGGGACGGCGGCGGCGGGCATCGCGGCCAGGCTACCGTTCACGAGTTGCGGCCCTGCGTGCCGAGCAACGCTTCACGCAGGCGTGGCTGCGAAGTGCGCGGCGACAGCCAGATGCCGAAGAACAGCCGCGTGAACTCGGCGTCGCGCACCTCGCCGCGCGGCTGGCCGTTGACGAAGAAGCGCGCGGCGTCGCCCGGACGCTGCACGCCGGTGATGCGGTCGCCCTTCTTCACGTCGGGGAAGATCTGCCGCATCTGCTGCAGCCAGCGCTCGGCCTGCGCCGCATCGACACTGCCGAGGCTCTGCATCTCCTTCAGCGAGCGATCGGCGATGGCCTTGCCGTCGAGGGAGCGTGCGTATTCCAGCTCCAGCGCCAGCGTCGCGCCCTGCAGTTCGCGCACGCTGAAGTCGGCCTCGCCCCACAGGCGGATGTCGTAGACATGCAGCCCCAGGTAGCGCAGCGTGCCTTCGCCAAGCAGCCGCGCACCGCGCAGCTCGGTCTTCAGCTCCGGTGGCAGTGCCTGCGGCGCGCGGCTGGCCAGCGCCGCGCCCGGCAGCGCGGCCAGCAGCAGCAGCGCCGCGCGGCGCGTGGGTCGAAGGCGCTTCGGCGAGGTCATGCCTTTTCCAGCGTGAACTGCATGACGTCGGTGTTGCCGGTGGCGAAGGCCGCTTCGCAGTAGGCCAGGTAGAACTCCCAGATGCGCATGAAGCGGCCGTCGAAGCGCAGCCGGCGCACGGCGACTTCCTGGGACAGGAAGCGCACACGCCAGCGGCGCAGCGTCTCGGCATAGTCCTCGCCGAAGCGCAGTTCGTTGACGATGCGCAACCCGGCGCGCTCGGCCTCCTGCCGGAACGCCGTCGGGCTGGGCAGCAGGCCGCCGGGGAAGATGTACTGCTGGATGAAGTCGGTGGAATCGACGTAGCGGTCGAACAGATCGTCGCGGATGGTGATGCTCTGGATGCAGGCCCGCCCGCCCGGCTTGAGCAGCTCGCGCAGCTTGGCGAAGAAGCCGGGCCAGTACTGCCGGCCCACCGCCTCGAACATCTCGATCGAGGCCACCGCGTCGTAGGGCCCGTCGGCCAAGTCGCGATAGTCCTGCAGCCGCAGGTCGGCCTGGCCGTCCAGGCCCTGCATGCGCAGTCGCTCCTGGGCGAAGGCCAGCTGCTCGGTGGACAGCGTGACGCCGGTGACATGCGCGTCGTAGTGACGCGCCGCGTACTCGGCCAGGCCGCCCCAGCCGCAGCCGATCTCCAGCACGCGCTGGCCCGGCTGCACGCGGCATTCGTCGAGCGCGCGCCGCACCTTGGCCCATTGCGCCTGCGCCAGGTCGCGGCTGGGGTCGCCCTCGAACCAGGCGGCCGAGTAGCTCATCGTCTCGTCCAGCCACAGCTTGTAGAACGGATTGCCCAGGTCGTAGTGGGCATGGATGTTCTTGCGGCTGCCGCGGCGCGAATTGCGATTCAGCAGGTGCTTGACGCGGTACAGCAGCGAGCCCCACCAGCTGCCGTAGATGGCAGACTCCACCGCGTCGCGGTTGGCGATGAAGACCTTCAGCAGTTCCACCAGATCGGGCGAGCTCCAGTCCTCGTCGATAAAACACTCGGCGAAACCGATGTCGCCGCTGCGCAGCGAGGCGGCGCAGACATTCCAGTTGCGCAGCCGCATCGCACCGCGTGGTTCGTTCTCGGCGCCGCTGCCGAAGCGCATTTGCGTGCCGTCGGGCAGTTGCAGGTCGAGCGTGCCGGTGCGCAGTTGGCGCAGCAGGCCGAAGGCGGCGCGCGCGGCGGCTGGCGCCGACTCGGGCAGGGTCAGGGAAGGGGCGGTGGTGCTGCGGCTCATGGGTGCGGGTCCGAGGCTCGAAAGGGTTTCAGCGCGTGACGAAGCGCTCGGGGGGGGCCGGCTTCTTCACGTAGGGCACGCGCTTGGCCCATACGCGCAGCGCCTGCCAGTGGATCCGGGCGATGACGCCGAAGCTCATCATCGGCATGCCGAAGAAGGCGCCTCGCACGCTGGCGCCGGTCAGCGGCGCCAGCCGGCCGGACAGGCTGGTCTGCAGCAGCGCGCCATCGGCGTCTTCATGGTCGATGCGCGCCACGCAGCGCTCGCCGTTGTCCGAGGCGCTGCGCAGGAAGCGGAAGCGGTAGCCGCCGACGATGTGGCTGAAGGGCGAGACATGGAATACCTTGCGGGCGTGCAGGTCGGTGCCATAGGCCAGCTGCTCTCCGGCCAGCAGGTAGCAGTGACGTTCACCGAAGGTGTTGTTGACCTCGACGACGATCGCGGCCAGCGAGCCGTCGGCGCGCTCGCAGTACCAGAAGCTGACCGGCTTGAACACATAGCCCAGCACGCGCGGGTAGGTCTGCAGCCAGACCTCGCCGTCGGCATCGGCGATGCCTTCGGCCAACAGCAACTCGTCCAGCCAGGCGAGGGCGTCGTCGCGGCCGTCGCCATGGTCGCGGTCGTGGAAGGCCAGCAACCCGAAGCGGTTGCGGGGAAGCGCGGCGCAGGGTGACTCTCTCAGCCGGCGCATCGGCAGCATCAGGAAGTAGGTTCGGTATTCGAAGGCGTTGTCCACCGGCCGCAGCCGGCGGTGGCGAACCACCCCGGTGCCGATCTGCGCCACTGCATTCATGCCGCCTCCCGCTGGGTGGCTTCGCCGGCATGCAGCCGTTCTTGCAAGGCTGCGGCCACGGCCAGGCCGGACATCAGGCCGTCTTCGTGGAAGCCATAGCGCGTCCAGGCGCCGCAGAACCAGGTGTGGTCCCGGCCCTGCAGCAGTGGCAGCCGCCGCTGCGCGTCGATGGCCGCGGCATCGAAGACCGGGTGGCTGTAGGCATAGCTGCCGATGACCTTGTCCGGCGCGATGCGACGGCTCGGGTTCAGCGACACCACCACCGGCGTGCTCCAAGGCAGCGGTTGAAGCCGGTTGATCAGGTAGTGCAGGCACACCGCCGACTGCTCGCGGGCGCTCTGCGCCGCCCGTTCGTAGTTCCACGCCGCCCAGGCCAGCCGGCGCTGCGGCAGCACCGATGTGTCGGTGTGCAGCACCGCCTGGTTGGGCTGGTAGCGGATGGCGCCGAGCAATGCGCGCTCGTCCACGCGCACGTCGTCCAGCAATGCCAGGCTCTGATCGCTGTGGCAGGCCAGCACCACCTCGTCGAAGTGCTCGCTGCCGGCGTCACTGGCGACGATCGCCCCGCCGGCCATGCGGCGCACGGCGCGCACGGCCGTGCGCAGCCGGGCGTCGGGGACGCTCGCCAGCATCTTCTGCACATAAACCCGAGAGCCGCCCACCACGGTGTGCCACTGCGGCCGGTCGCTCACCTGGATCAGGCCATGGTTGTGGCAGAAGCGGATCATCGTGGCGACCGGGAAGCGCAGCATCTGGTCGGTCGGGCAGGACCAGATGCAACCCAGCATCGGCAGCAGGTACCAGTCGCGGAAGGCCTCGCCGAAGCCGTGCCGTGACAGGAAGTCGCCGATCGGCTCGGCCATCGACGCATCGTCACCGGCCTCGGCGATCCCCGTCGCCAGCCGGTTGAAGCGCAAGATCTGCGCGAGCATGCCCAGGAATCGCGGGCGCAGCAGGTTGCTGCGCTGCGCGAACACGGTGTTCAGGTCGCAGCCGCTCCACTCGATGCCCTGCTGCGGCACCTGCACCGAAAAGCTCATCTCCGACGCTGCAGTGGGCACGTCCAGCGCGCGGAACAACTCCACCAGCCGCGGATAGGTCCGGTGGTTGAAGACCAGGAAGCCGGTATCCACGCCATGGCGTACGCCGTTCAGGCGCACGTCCACCGTGTGGCTGTGGCCGCCGAAATGAGCATCGGCCTCGAACAGCGTCACGTGGGCGAGCGGCGCCAGCGCATGCGCGACCGACAGGCCGCTGATGCCCGAGCCGATGACCGCGATGCGGCGCATCGGCATCAACTCCGCGGCGCTGCCAACGCGGCAGCGGGGTGAGTGAAGTGAGGCCCGGGCATGGCGAAGAGCTGTATCGGGATTGGATTGAACTGATGAGTATGCATTTTGAACTCTATGGGCACGAAATGTCTCGTATGGTAATCGCTTATCCATACGTCTGTCATGGGCATGGCCAAGGGCACCGCCTTGTCATTCATCGCCGTAGGGCGGGCAATGGTCCATAGAATGTGCCAACTGTTGCGCAGGACCGACGATGCTCTATCCAGAACTCTTCAAGCAGCTCGAGGCCGTGCGCTGGAGCATGGACACCGACATCCCCTGGGACCGCTTCGAACCGGCGTTGCTCAGCGACGAGCAGGCGCAGACCATCAAGATGAATGCCATCACCGAGTGGGCGGCGCTGCCAGCCACCGAGATGTTCCTGCGCGACAACCGCGGAGACAGCGACTTCTCGGCCTTCATGAGCGTGTGGTTCTTCGAGGAGCAGAAGCACTCGTTGGTGCTGATGGAGTACCTGCGACGCTTTCGCCCGGAACTCGTGCCTACCGAGGAAGAGTTACACGCGGTGCGCTTCGAGTTCGACCCGGCGCCGGCGCTGGAGACGCTGATGCTGCACTTCTGCGGCGAGATCCGGCTGAACCATTGGTACCGGCGCGCTGCCGAATGGCACACTGAGCCGGTGATCAAGCAGATCTACGAAACCTTGGCCAAGGACGAGGCTCGCCATGGCGGCGCCTACCTGCGCTACATGAAGCGGGCGATGCAGCGCTTCGGCGACGAAGCGCGCGCCGCCTTCGCCAAGGTCGGTGTGCTGATGGCCAGTGCACGGCGCACCGCGCAGGCGCTGCACCCGACCAACCTGCACGTCAACGTCAAGCTCTTTCCCCGTGACACCATCCAGAGTCGGCTGCCCGACCCGGCGTGGCTGGAACATTGGCTGGACAAGCAGATCCAGTTCGACGCCGTGTGGGAAACCAAGGTGGTCGAACGCATCCTGCACAACATGAGCCTGCTGCTCGACCGCAGCTTCGCCAGCGTGCAGGAACTGAACCGCTACCGCAAGGAAGTCAGCGCCCGGCTGGCGCCGGCTGCGGCCCAGCCGCAGCCGGGCTGATCAGCCCTTCTTCGCCTCGGCCGCCATGCGCTCGCTGTCGGCCTTGCGATCGGCGGCCACGCGCTGGGCGCTGGGCCGCTCGCCGATCATCTTGGCGTAGGCCTTCCAGTCGATGCCGGCCGCGGCCAGCAGGTCTTCGCCCAGCACTGCCTTGCTGGCCAGCGCGACCAGCGGCAGGTTGACGAAGGCCGAGCAGTCGGCCTGCGTGAAGGTGTCGCCGGCCACATAGGGCGCGAATTTCGCCAGCCGCTTGAAGCCCGGAATGTGCTTGGTCAGCAGCTTGCGGGCGCGATCCTTCGTCGCCTCGTCGACGTTGCCGCCGAAGAAGGCCTGTCCATAGAGCTCGCGTGCCACCAGCTCCAGGTGCAGTTCGATGAAGGTCACCAGTTCGCGCACCTTGGCGGCGGCAAAGGGGTCCGCAGGGGTCAGCGGGTTCTGCGGCGAGAGCGCCTCGAGATAGTCGACGATCACCTGGCTCTCGCACAGCGCGCCTTGTTCGGTGCGGATGAACGGAATCTTGGCCAGCGGCGAACAGGCCAGCACCGCCTCGTCGGCCGACTTGGTCATGACCCGCTCTTCAGTGAAGGGGATGCCCTTTTCGAGCAGCACCAGCTTGACCTTGTTGTAGTAGTTCGAAAGCGAAAATCCGCACAGCGTGATCACGTGGGTCTCCTTGTTGGGGGTAAAGGGCTCAGTCTAGCCGGCCGCGAACCCACTGCAGCGCCAGCAGCGTCAACAGCGCGCCGGCGATCGAGCCGCTGGCATGGGCCAGCGGGGCCACGGCCACATCCAGCTCGCTGGGCGGATGGATGGCGGCGCCCCAGGGCTCCTCGACCAGCAGTTTCACCGCCTGGCCGATGAGCATCAGCCAGCCTACCGTGCGCTGCGCGCCCTGGCCGCGCAACACCAGCCACACCGTGGCGGCGGCCACGCCTGCATGCAGCACGCCCGACAGGCCGCCGTAGTGCAGCAGTTCCGGCTTGGCCAGCAGCGCCAGGTGGGTGAAGGGCCAGGAGGCGATCCAGGCCAGCGCCACCGGCGTCGGCACCTTTGCCGCCCAGCCGTAGGCGGCCACCAATGCGGTGGCCAGCAGATTGGCGCCCAGGTGCATCGGCGTGAAGTGCACCAGCGCCGCGCTCCACCAGCGCCAGGCCTCGGACCAGCGTTGCGGCTGCCACTCGAGCAGCGCGCGGTCGGCCCACCAGGCCAGCACCGAGCTCAGCGCCAGCACAGCGCTGGTCAGCAGCCAGAGTGCGCCAGGGCGCCGGGCCAGGCTGCGCTCAGCCAAAGACGGCGTGCCACAGTCCCAGCACGGCAGCGCTGTGCGCGGCCAGCGACTGCGGCTCGAAGTGCGTCGGCTGTTCGTCCAGGCGCGCCATGTGCTGCGCGCGGCGCAATTCGCGGTAGGCGTCGGCCGCCGCATGGCCAACGCCCGCGCTCAGCAGCCCGGCATCCTCGGACCGCTGCAGCAGCGCGATGTTGCCCACGTTGTCGAGCAGGCCCGGGTGCGCAGCGCCCTGCGCCAGCACCAGGTACTGCACCGCGAACTCCACGTCCATCATCCCGCCGGGGCTGTGCTTGACGTCGAAGCGGCCCGACTTCACCGGATGCGCGGCCCGCACCTTTTCGCGCATCGCGCGGATCTCTTCGCGCAGTGCTGCGGCGTCGCGCTGCGCGGTGATCACACCGCGGCGCACGCGCTCGAACTGGCCGGCCAGGTCGGGCGTGCCGGCGCAGAAGCGCGCCCGCGTGATGGCCTGATGCTCCCAGGTCCAGGCGGTGTTGCTGCCGCGGCCGAGCTGGTAGCGCTCGAAGGCCTCGATCGAGGTCACCAGCAAGCCGGAGCCGCCGTTGGGCCGCAGCGCGGTGTCGATATCGAACAGCTCGCCAGCCGAGGTACGCAGCGTCAGCCAGGTGATCAGCTTGCGCACGTAGGTGCCGTAGACCTCCTGCGCGCGGTCCTTGTCGTCCTCGTCGCTGTCGTCGTAGAGGAAGACCACGTCCAGGTCGCTGCCGTAGCCCAGTTCCTTGCCTCCGAGCTTGCCGTAGGCGATGACGGCAAAGCGCGGCGCCTCGCGGTGCCGCTGCTTGAGCAGCGCCCAGGCCCAGCGCAGTGTGATGTCGAGCACCGCATCGGCCAGTGCCGACAGGTCGTCGGCCACCTGCTCCACGGTGAGCTCGCGCTCCACGTCGCGCACGAGCGTGCGGAACAGCTCCGCGTGGTGCGCGTGGCGCAGCGTGTCGAGCAGCCACTCCTCGTTGGCCTGGCCCGAGCGCGCCCAGGCCTCGTGGCGCGATTGCAGGTCGGCGATGAATACCGCCGGTTCGAAGCGGCCGTGCTGCAGCCGTTCGTCGGCCAGTTCGTCGATGACGCCGGGGTGGCGCATCAGGTACTGCATCGGCCAGCGCGCCATGCCCAGCAGGCGCAGCAGCCGGGCCTGCACGGCCGGACGCTCGACCAGCAGTGCCAGGTAGCTCTCGCGGCGCATCAGCGGTTCGAGCCAGTCGATGAAGCGCAGCACCGCGGCCACGCTGCAGCGCCCGTCGGCCACGCACTCGGCGGCACGCTTGACCAGCCGACCCAGGCGCAGCTTGCTCTCGTCGCGCAGCGCAGCCACGCGCGGCTGTGCTGCCCAGCTGCGGACGCGCTCGGCCAGCTCCTCGGGCAGCGGCTCGAGGAGCTGTTCGCTGTCCACCGGCAACGGCCCGGTGCCGCAGGCCATGCAGCCGTTGCGGCCGTTGGCCGTCGGCGACGGCGCTTGGCCATCGTGCAGCAGTGCGTCGAATTCGGTGGCGACGAACTCGCGTACCTCGCCCAGATGGTCGAGCAATTCGCAGGCGTCGGCGTTGCAGGCCAGGCCCAGGCTGCGCGCGATCCATCCGAGGTCGGCGTCGGCGGTGGGCAGCAGGTGGGTCTGCTGGTCGTCCAGGTACTGGATGCGGTGTTCGACGCGACGCAGGAAGTCGTAGCATTCGGCCAGGCGCTGCGCGGTGGCCGGCTTCATCAGCCCGCGCGCGGCCAGCCGCTGCAGGCTCTTCAAGGTGGAGCGGGTGCGAATCTCCGGGAACTGCCCACCGCGCGCCACCAGCATCAGCTGCACGATGAACTCGATCTCGCGGATCCCGCCGCGCGACAGCTTCACGTCGTTGGCGCGCTCGGGCCGGCCGGCGGCGCGGCGCTGAGCCTCGTCGCGGATCTTTCGGTGCAGCTGGCGCAGGCCCTCGAACACGCCGTAGTCCAGGTAGCGGCGGTAGACGAAGGGCGTGACCAGCGAACGCAGCGCCAGTGCACGGCCGCTGGCAACGCTGGCGCGCGGCGCGACGACCCGGCTCTTCAGCCAGGCAAAGCGTTCCCATTCGCGGCCCTGCACCTGCAGGTACTCCTCGAGCATCGGCAGGCTGCACACCGGCGGGCCGGAATTGCCGTTCGGCCGCAGCGCCAGGTCGACGCGGAAGACGAAGCCGTCGTCGGTGGTCTCGCCGATCAGCGTGTACAGCTTCTTCGCCACCAGCGAGAAGAACTCGTGCGCGCTGGTGGGAACGGATCCGTCGGTGTCGCCCTCGTCCTCGTACACATAGATCAGGTCGACGTCGGAGGACACGTTCAGCTCGCGCGCGCCGAGCTTGCCCATGCCGACGATCCAGAACTCGATGCGACGGCCCTGCGCGTCGCGCGGCACGCCGTGGCGCTCCTCGGCCTCGACGAGTGCCTGGGCCAAAGCCAGTTCCAGCGAGGCTTCTGCCAGCGCCGTCATGCCGAGGGTCACGGTGGCCAGCGGTGCCGCCTGTTCCACGTCCAGGCAGGCCAGGCGCTCCAGACAAAGCTGCCGCGCCACGCGCAGCGCCGACGGCAGCGCACGGCCGCCTTCGCGCAGGCGCTGCACCAGCGCCGCGACCACGTCGGCGTCGATGGGCCCGGGCGCCAGCAGCGCCAGCTCGGCTGCATAGCGGCGGCGGATGCGTTGCACGAAGCGGCTGTGAGCAGCCAGCGCGGACTCGCCCAGCGGGCCAGCGTCATGGAGCAGGGCCGAACCCATGTTGACGAGGCGAGGCGTGTGCTAGATTGGTTCGCGCTGCGCGTGGCTCGCGACGGCGCGCATGCTGCAGCAGCAGGAGACCCAGGCCCCGCGACACCGTCTGCGACGCGCAAATGCTCTAACGCCGAATGGTCTCACCCTCGTCTCCTGGGTCTGATGCCGCCTTGCCGCGACGCTGGCAGTGGTTGCGCACGGCGACCCGCGTGTCCACGGCCGCCGTGCTGCTGTTGTGGGGCGTGTTCCTCGCTGCGTGGCTGACGCTGCACTGGGCGATTCTGCCGCACATCGACGATTGGCGTGGCCGCATCGAAAAGCTCGCCAGCGAGGCCATTGGCCTGAAGCTGAGCATCGATTCGATCCATGTGCAGTCCAGCGGCTGGGTGCCGGCCTTCGAGCTGAGCGGCGTGCGCCTGTTCGATCGCGAGGGGCGCGAAGCGCTGGTCCTGGAGCGCGTGCACACGGCGTTGGCCGTGCAGTCGCTGCTGGCACTAACGCTGCGCTTCGAGCAGGTGCTGATCGACCGCGCACGGCTCGAGGTGCGGCGCGACAGCTTCGGCCGCTGGCACATCGCCGGGCTCGACTGGGACGGCGGCAGCGTCGGCAGTGGCGACACGCGGGCCCGCGACTGGTTCCTGCAGCAGCATGAGTTCGTCGTGCGCAATGCCGAACTGCACTGGGTCGACGAGCGCAGCGGCGCGGCGCCGCTGGTGCTGACCCAGCTCGACCTGGTGCTGCGCAACGGGCTGCGCCAGCATGCGTTGCGCGTCGATGCCACGCCGCCGCCGCACTGGGGGCAGCGTTTCACGCTGCGCGGACGCTTCAGCCAGCCACTGCTGGCGTCCGCCGGCGAGTTGCAGCGCTGGAGCGGTACGCTGTTCGCCGAGTTCCCGCTGGCCGACGCCGCCCAACTGCGGCGTCACCTCGCGCTGCCGGTCGAGTTGGGCGAGGGCAAAGGCGCGCTGCGCGCCTGGGTGGACATCAAAGACGGCACCCCGCGCCGGGCCACGCTGGATTTCGCGCTGCGCGCGGTGTCGGTGCAGCTCGGTGCGTCGCTGCCGCCGCTGGCACTGCAACAGCTGCAGGGCCGGGTGGATGCCGAGCGCGACGCCTCGGGCGTCCGCCTGCGCGCGCACGACCTGGCCTTCCTCACCGGCGATGGCGTGGCCTGGCCCGCTGGCGGACTGAGCGTGGCCTGGCGCCAGGCACAGGACCTGCGCGAACCCTGGACGTCGAAGACGCCGGTCACCGGTGGCGAGGTGACCGGCGAGCGGCTCAACCTGGACACACTGGCGCGCATTGCCGAACGTGCGCCCCTGGGCGAACCGCTGCGCGCGCTGCTGGCGGGTCTGGCGCCGCGCGGTTCGCTGGATACCCTGAAGGCGCGCTGGAGCGGGCCGCTGGATCAGCCGGCCGGCTACCAGGTCGATGCCCGGCTCAGCGGCCTGGCCTTGCAGGCCGCCGAGCACGCGACCGGCAGCAGCCCGGCGCGGCCGGGTCTGCGCCAGGCCACGGTGCAGCTGTCGGCCAACGAGCGCGGCGGCGAGGCCCGGCTGGGTATCAAGAACGGGGCGCTGGTCTTCCCCGGCCTGTGGGAGCAGCCGGAGGTGCCGGTCGACGAGTTGCAGGCGGCGCTGGACTGGCGCGTCGTCGCCGCACCGGGCAAGCCGAGCGCGATCGACCTCAGGTTGACCAACACGCACATCGCCAATGCCGACCTGCACGGCGAAGTCGAGGCCCACTGGCGCAGCGGCACCGAAGAAGGTCACGGCCGCGGGGCACGCTTCCCCGGCACGCTGGACCTGGATGCCAAGCTGTTGCGGGCCCGCGCCGAGGCGGTGGCGCGATACCTGCCGCTGGGCATTGCTGCCGCGGCGCGCCACCATGTCCGCGACGCGGTGCAGGGCGGGCACATCAGGGCCGCCACCTTCAAGGTCAAGGGTGACCTGGCCGACTTTCCCTTTCACAGCGTGCGCGAGGGCGAGCTGCGCATCGCGCTGCAGGTGCGCGACCTGGTCTACGCCTACCTGCCCAGCCGCCCGGCCGAAGCCGGCCTGCCGGCCTTCGTGTCGCCCTGGCCTTCGGTGCAGCAGGCCAGCGGAGAGATCGAATTCGATCGTCTGGCGATGAACCTGCGCCGCCTGCAGGGGCGCCTTTGGGGCTACGAGCTGCGCGATGTGCAGGGCGGCATCGCCGACCTGGCGGCTCCGCAGAAGCTGCTGACGCTGCGCGGGCAAGGCAGTGGCCCGGCTGCCGACCTGCTGCGCTTCGTTCGCCTGGCGCCGCTTGGTCAGCGGGTCGGCGCCGCGCTGGAAACCCTCAGCCTGAACGGCCCGAGCGAACTGAAGCTGGACGCCAGCTTTCCGCTGGCCGGCAGCCCGGCGGCCAGCCTGCGCGGCAGCCTGCAGCTGGCAGGCAACGACTTGCGCGTGCATCCTGACCTGCCGCCGCTGCTGGGTGCGCGCGGCGCGGTGGACTTCTCGTCGCAGGGCCTGGTGCTGCGCGCGCTGAGCGCCCGTCTGCTGGGCGGCGACACCACGCTGGACGGCACCATCGGAGCCGACGGCACGCTGCGCCTCAGCGCCCAGGGCACCGCCACGGCCGAGGCCATGCGCAGCGCGACGCAACCGCCGGCGCTGGCACGCATCGGCGGCCTGCTGCGAGGCCAGGCCGCCTGGCGCGGCACGCTGGCCGTGACCGACGGCCCGCCGGAGCTGCTGCTGCAGAGCAACCTGGTCGGCATGCAGCTGGACCTGCCGGCGCCCCTGGCCAAGCCGTTGGCGGCCACGGCGCTGCCGCTTCGCCTGCAGCTGTCGCCACTGCCCGCCGACGCTGCGACGAAGGCGCGCGACAACCTGCAGTTCGAGCTGGGCGACCTGCTCAAGGCCCAATTCCAGCGCGACCTGTCCGGGCCCGAGCCGCGCGTGCAACGCGGCAGCATCGCCGTGCTGGACACGCTGCCGCCGCTGCCGAATGCGGGCGTGCAGGCGACGCTGAATCTTGGCCGAGTCGACCTCGACGCCTGGCAGGCACTGGCCGAACGCAGCGGCGCGCCCGCCGAGCCGGCGGCCGGCGGCTACCTGCCGCAGACACTGCAGCTGCAGGCGGACGAGTTACGCTCGGGCACGCGATTCCTGTCGCATGTGCAGGCCACACTGTCCAGCGAAGGTCCGGCCAGCGAGCCGTGGTGGAAGGCCAGCCTGCAGGCCGACCAGCTGGCCGGCGACATCGAATACCGCCCGCCGCGTGGCAACGCGCAGGCCGGACGGGTGATGGCCCGGCTGCAGCGGCTGTCGGTGCCGCAGTCCGAGGTGTCCTCGGTCGAAGCTCTGCTGAGCCAGCCGCCGGCCAGCGTGCCGGCACTGGACATCGCCGTCGATGACTTCGAGCTGCGCGGCCGCAAGCTCGGCCGGTTGCAGGTGCTGGCGGTCAACCGGCTGCTGCCCGGCCGTGCCGGGCAGCGCGAGTGGCAGCTCGACAAGCTGGATCTGACGGTGCCGGAGGCCCAGTTCCATGCCAGTGGCCGCTGGCTGGCCGGCGGCACGCGGCGAATGGCGCTGGACTTCAAGCTGGCACTGGACGACAGCGGCGCCTTCCTCGAGCGGCTGGGTGCTGGCCAGGCGATGCGCGGCGGCAAGGGTGTGATGCAAGGTCAGCTCTCCTGGGCCGGCTCGCCGTTGACGCTGGACTACCCGAGCATGGAAGGGCAATTGCGGCTTGATGTGGATGCCGGGCAGTTCCTGCATGCCGACCCGGGCAGCGCGCGGCTGCTTGGCGTGCTCAGCCTGCAGTCGCTGCCGCGGCGGCTGTCGCTGGACTTCCGCGACCTGTTTCAGGAAGGCTTTGCCTTCGACAGCGTCGAAGGCGATGTCAAGGTCGCGCGCGGCGTGGCCCAGACCTCCGACATGCGCATGCGCGGCGCACAGGCGACGGTGCTGATGCAAGGCAGCGCCGACCTGCTGCACGAAACGCAGGATCTGCGCGTGCTGATCGTGCCCAACTTCGACGCCACCGGCGCCGCGCTGGCGACGATGGTCATCAACCCGGCCATCGGCCTGGGCACCTTGTTTGCACAATGGATGCTGCGCGAGCCGCTGATCGCCGCCGGCACCAGCGAGCTGCACATCACCGGCTCCTGGGCCGACCCGCAGGTTCAGCGTGTCGACCGCAAGGCCGAGACGCCGGCGTCGGCGCCGGCCAGTGGTGCCGTCAAACCCAACGACAAGAGGCCGCCTGGATGAAGATCGCTGCGCTGCAAATGATCTCCACCCCCGAGGTGGCGCGCAATCTCGCCGCCGCCGCCGGGCTCATCGCGCGCGCCGCTGCCGCGGGTGCAGAGCTGGTGGCACTGCCCGAGTACTTCTGCCTGATGGGCCGGCGTGACGACGACAAGCTGGCCATCGCCGAGGCGCCGGGCGACGGCCCGATCCAGCGCTTCCTGGCGGACCAGGCGCGCGAGCATGGCCTGTGGATCGTTGGCGGCACGCTGCCGCTGCGAGCCGGCACGCCCGGCCGGGTGCGCAACAGCTCGCTGGTCTTCGCGCCCGACGGCACGCAGGCCGCGCGCTACGACAAAATGCACTTGTTCGCCTTCGACAACGGCCGCGAACAGTACGACGAGGGCCGCGTGCTCGAAGCCGGCAGCGAGCCGGTGGCGCTGCAGGCCGGGCCGCTGCGCGTCGGCCTGAGCGTGTGCTACGACCTGCGCTTTCCCGAGCTGTACCGAGCGCTGATGCAGCCGCCCTGCGACTTGCTGTGCGTGCCCTCGGCCTTCACCTACACCACCGGCCAGGCGCACTGGGAGCTGTTGCTGCGCGCCCGCGCGGTCGAGAACCAATGCGTGGTGCTGGCGCCGGCGCAGGGCGGCACGCACGAAAGCGGCCGCCGCACCTGGGGCCACAGCATGATCGTCGACCCCTGGGGCGAGGTGCTGGCGCTGCAGGCCGAAGGCGAAGGCGTGGTACTGGCCACGGTCGATTCGACGCGCCGCGATGCCGTGCGCAGCCAGCTGCCGGCGCTGCGTCACCGACGCGTCTAGCCGGCCCCGGTTATCCCCGATGGGCGGGCGCGGCGATGTTCCGCTAAAATTGGGGACAATCGGGGATCAAGCTCATGGCCACAAAACGTTCATCTGCACCTGTCGTTTCTGAAACCGGCCAGCGGTTGCGTCAGACTCAGGCCGAGTACACCGCTGCGCGGCCGTCCACCGGACCTGGCGCCAAGCCGATGATGTCGAGCTCGAAGATGTACGTCTGCCGGCGCTGCCAGGCCAACTTCAAGACGGGCGACGGCAAGCCGGACCCGCGCCTGCCCGGCCTGGGCAAGTGCAACAAATGCCTGGCCACGGCGATCGCCGCCTGACGCCACGGCCTGGCGCGCCGCCGCCGCGCCCTTAGCTCGCCTCAGCTCAGCTCGCTGCGCCGCGGCATGTCCGCGCCGCGCCGCGAGCACGTGATGGCCGCCGCGAGCGCGGCGAATTCCAGTGCCTGCTGCAGCGGTGCCGCTGCCATGTCGCGCAGCGCTTCGCGCCTCCACACGCCGCGTTCGGCCAGACCGGTGAGCAGCGCGGCCTGGAAGGTGTCGCCCGCACCCACCGTGTCCACCACCGTCACCGGTACCGGGGCGATGCGCTGCTGCTCGCCGGCCCGCCAGGCGCTGGCGCCTTCGCCGCCGTGGGTGACGACGACGCAGCTCACCCCCTGGGCCAGCCAGTCCTGCGCCAGTTCGGCTGGCGACCGCCCGGGATAGAGCAGCCCCAGGTCCTCCTCGCTGACCTTGAGCAGGTGGGTGCGCGGCAGCATCCACTGCAGCGTGTCGCGCCAGCGCCCGATGTCGGGTTCGACGTTCAGGCGGATGTTCGGGTCGTAGGCAACCAGGCTGCGCCGGTGCTCGCGCTCGACCAGTGCGCGCTGCGTCGCGGCCACGGGTTCGACCACCATCGCATAGGAGCCGAAGTGGAAGGCCCGTGCCATGGCCGGCAGCGCGGCCAGCGCGTCTGGCGGCAGCAGCCGGTCGGCGCAGCCGTGGCCGTAGAACGAATACGAGGCCACGCCCGCTTCGTCCAGCCCCACCAAGCCGAGTGTGGTGGGCGCGTCCAGCCGCGCCACGGCTGCAGTGGCCACACCCTCGTCGCGTAGAGCGCGCATCAGCCGCTGGCCCAGGAAGCCGGTCGACACCGCGCCGAAGAAGGCCACCGGCTGCGCCAGCCGCGCCAGGCCGATGGCCACGTTCAGCGGCGAGCCGCCGATGCGCGCATCCAGCATCAGGCCATGGGGACTGTCGGCGCCCCCGAAGACATCCATCAGTGCCTCACCGCTGACCACGAACATGAGTTTTCCTTTCAACGTCGGCCCGACTCGACGGACCGCGATGGCGCGAGCATGACCCAGGCCGCGGCCGCCGATCCACAGGGTTTTCCATTAATCAATCAACTTGATTTATTAAACAACAGGTCGCACAATGAAGCCGTCCTCAACATCGGCGCCGCCGCGGTGCCGCCCTTCGAACCAGGAGACGACCATGCTGAAACTGACTCCCGCCGCGCTGTGCGCCGCCGCCCTGTTTGCCACCAGCGCCATGGCGCAGTCCAACCCGGTCGTCATCGGCCTGATCACCAAGACCGAGACCAACCCCTTCTTCGTGAAGATGAAGGAAGGCGCCGACGCCGCCGCCAAGGCCAAGGGCGCCAAGCTGCTGTCCGGCGCCGGCAAGACCGACGGCGACAACGCCGGCCAGGTGACGGCGATGGAGAACATGATCGCCGCCGGCGCCAAGACCATCCTCATCACGCCCAGCGACAGCAAGGCCATCATCCCGGCCATCAAGAAGGCGCGCGAAAGGGGCGTGATGGTCATCGCGCTGGATTCGCCCACCGACCCGGCCGATGCCACCGACGCCCTGTTCGCCACCGACAACTACAAGGCCGGCGTGCTGATCGGCCAGTACGCCAAGGCGGCGCTGGGCGACAAGCCGGCCAAGATCGTCACGCTCGACCTTTTCCCCGGCCACCCGGTGGGTGCGCAGCGCCACAACGGCTTCCTCAAGGGGTTCGGCCTGCCGGCACCCGATGCCAAGAGCAACGAACTCGGCAAGGACCCCGCGGTGGTGTGCATGGCCGACAGCTTCGGCGACCGTGCCAAGGGCCAGACGGCCATGGAGAACTGCCTGCAGAAGGCGCCCGAGGTCAATGTGGTCTACACCATCAACGAGCCGGCCGCGGCCGGCGCCTACAACGCGCTGAAGAAGGCCGGCAAGGACAAGGGCGTGATCATCGTCTCGGTGGACGGCGGCTGCGCCGGCATCAAGGACGTGGGCGCCGGCGTGATCGCCGCGACCAGCCAGCAGTACCCGCTGAAGATGGCGGCGATGGGTGTGGACGCCGGCGTGGAATACGCCAAGACAGGCAAGAAGGTCAGCGGCTACACCGACACCGGCGTCACGCTGATCGCCGCCAAGCCGGTGGCCGGCGTGGACAGCAAGGACGTCAAGGCCGGCACCGACTTGTGCTGGGGAAATAAATGACCCCCCCGTAGCGGCTGCACCGCGCAGCCCACCCGGGGGGCGACGCTGGCGGCCCGGCCAAGCCGGGTCCGCGGCGTCTGCTCGATTTCGCCACCTCACAAGGGTTGACGACATGAAACTTCCGCCCATCGGCCAGCTCGGCCCTTTCATTGCTCTGATCATCGCCTGCGCGATCTTCGGTGCCACGACGGATCGCTTCTTCAGCGGCGAGAACTTCTCGCTGATCCTGCAGCAGGTGATGGTGGTCGGCGTCATCGCCATCGGCCAGACGCTGATCATCCTCACCGCCGGCATCGACCTGTCCTGCGGCATGGTCATGGCGCTGGGCAGCATCGTGATGACCAAGTTCGCCGCCGACCTGGGTGTGCCGGCGCCGCTGGCCATCCTGTGCGGCATCGGCGTGACGGCCCTGTTCGGGCTGATGAACGGCCTGCTGGTCACGCGCATCAAGCTGCCGCCGTTCATCGTCACGCTCGGCACCTTCAACATCGCCTTCGCCGTCACGCAGCTGTACTCGGGCGCGCAGACCATCACCGACGTGCCGCCGATGATGACCTGGCTGGGCAGCACCTTCATGGTCGGCGGCACCTCGGTGGCCTACGGCACGGTGCTGATGGTCGCGCTGTACCTGGGCATGTGGTTCTGGCTGCGCGAGACCGCGGCCGGGCGCCATGTCTATGCGGTGGGCAACAACCCCGAGGCGACACGCCTGGTGGGCATCCCGACCGAGCGCGTGATCCTCGGCGTCTACGTGCTGGCCGGGGTGTTCTACGGCATCGCCTCGCTGCTGGCGGTGTCGCGCACTGGGGTCGGTGACCCGAATGCCGGGCAGACCGAAAACCTGGACGCCATCACCGCGGTGGTGCTGGGCGGCACCAGCCTGTTCGGCGGGCGCGGCGTGATCCTGGGCACGCTGATCGGCGCGGTGGTCGTCGGCGTGCTGCGCAACGGCCTGACGCTGATGGGCGTGTCGTCGGTGTACCAGGTGCTGATCACCGGCATCCTGGTGATCCTGGCGGTGGCGGTGGATCAACTGTCGCGCAAGGGAGGACGCTGAAATGACTACCACTCGACTCGTGATGCAGGCCAAGGGCCTGGTCAAGCGCTACGGCCAGGTCACGGCCCTGGACGGCGCCGACTTCGAACTGCGTGCCGGCGAGATCCTGGCGGTGATCGGCGACAACGGTGCCGGCAAGTCCAGCCTGATCAAGTGTCTGTCGGGGGCCACCATCCCCGACCAGGGGCAGATCACGCTCGACGGCCAGCCGATCCACTTCAAGAGCCCGATGGACGCGCGCCGCGTCGGCATCGAGACCGTCTACCAGGACCTGGCGGTGGCGCCGGCGATGAGCATCGCCGAGAACCTGTTCCTCGGCCGCGAACTGCGCCGCGAAGGCTTCCTCGGCAACGTGCTGCGCATGCTCGACAAGAAGAAGATGCTCGAGATCAGCATTGCGCGCATGAATGACCTGAAGGTCGGCATCCGCTCGATGACGCAGGCGGTGGAAACACTGTCCGGTGGCCAGCGACAGTGCGTGGCCGTGGCCCGCGCCGCGGCCTTCGCCGAGCATGTGGTGATCCTCGACGAGCCGACCGCCGCGCTGGGCGTGAAGGAAGGCAACATGGTGCTCGAGCTGATCCGCCGCGTGCGCGACAAGGGCCTGCCGGTGATCCTGATCAGCCACAACATGCCGCATGTCTTCGAGATCGCCGACCGCATCCATGTGGCCCGGCTGGGCAAGCGCGCCGCGGTGCTGAACCCGAAGAAGATCAGCATGAGCGACACCGTGGCGGTGATGACCGGCGCGATGCCGCCGGAGCAGATCCCGGCCGAATGCCTGGCCTGAAGGGAGCGGGCCATGTTGAAAGGCATCGACCCGCTGTTGACGCCCGAGCTGCTCAAGGCGCTGGCCGAGATGGGCCACGGCGACGAAATCGTGGTCGCAGACGCCAATTTCACCGCCGCCACGCTGGGCCGCGGCAAGACCGTGATCCACCTGCCCGGCGTGGGCGTGCAGCGCGTGTGCGAGGCGGTGCTGTCGCTGCTGCCGCTGGACGCGGCGGTGGCGCAGCCGGTGGCCTGCATGCAGGTCTGCGGCATGCCCGAGGGCTGGCGCAGCGCGCTGCAGCGCCACGTGGTCGAGCGGCTGGCCGAGGCCGGCTGGGCCCGGCCCGAGCAGGTGCAGGCGATCGAACGCTTCGCGTTCTACGATCGCGTGATGCAGGCGCATGCGATCGTGCTCACCGGCGAGCCGCAGCCCTATGCCAATTTCGTGTTCAAGAAGGGCGTCATCGGTGAAGCACTCGTCCACTGAGTCCGTCGCGCTGGCCGCGGGTGCGGCCGGCGCCACGCTCAAGCCGCGCGGCTCCAGCCAGGGCGGCCTGCGCCAGTACAACGAACGCGTGGTGCTGCAGGCGCTGCGCCTGCACGGCCCGCTGCCGGCAGCCGAGCTGGCGCGGCTGACGCACCTGACGGCGCAGACCATCTCGCTGATCAGCAAGCGGCTGCTCGACGACGGCCTGATCGTCAAGGGCGAGCTGCTGCGCGGCAAGGTCGGCCAACCCTCGGTGCCGCTGGCGCTGAACCCCGACGGCGCCTATGCCATCGGCATCAAGGTGGGCCGGCGCAGCCTGGACGTGCTGCTCGTCGACTTCAGCGGCCGCACGCGCCAGCGCCTGGGCCTGGACTACGGCTTCCCGGACCCCGACACGCTGTTCGATGCCATCGACGAGCGCATCAACGCGTTGCTCAAGGGCCTGGGCCGCGCCGCCGCGCCGCGCATCCAGGGCGTGGGCATCGCCGCGCCGCTGAGCCTGGGCGGCTGGCAGGCGCTGCTGGGCGTGCCGGCCGAGACGGCCGAGCGCTGGGACGCGATCGACATCGGCCAGCGCGTGGCCGCACGCAGCAAGCTGCCGGTGCGCTCGGTCAAGGACACCGCGGCCGCCTGCGTGGCCGAGCTGGTGGCCGGCCGCGGGCGCGAGATGCGCAGCTTTCTGTACGTGTTCGTCGACACCTTCATCGGCGGCGGCCTGGTCATCGACAGCCACCTGCATGCGGGCTTGAGCGGCAATGCCGGCGCCGTGGGCTCCATGTCCACCGCTTGCGCCAACGGCCAGGCACCGCCGCAGCTGCTGGGCGTGGCCTCGCTGATCAACCTGGAGGCGCTGTACCGCGAGCAAGGGATCGACCCCAGCGCGGTGGGCGACGACCGGGCACTCGAAGCACCCTGGCGCCAGGCCACCGACGCCTGGCTGCAGCGAGCCGCGCCGGCCATCGCGCTGGCGGTGCACAACGCCGCCTGCCTGCTCGACATGGAAGGCGTGATCGTCGACGGCAACGTCGGCCGCGGCCTGCTGGCCGTACTGCTGCGTGGGCTGGACGGCGCACTTGGTCGCCACAGCTGGGAAGGCGTCACACGCCCGGCACTGCTGGCCGGTACGATCGGCTCCGATGCGCGGGCAATCGGCGGCGCGCTGCTGCCGCTGTATGCCGCCTATGCCCCCGACAGCGACCTGTTCCTGAAACTCGAAGGCTGAAGGCCCGGCGCCGCACGGGCTGACCCGAAGGACACGCGATGCACGCCAAGACCGTCCCCACCCGTCCCGTCGAGGGCCAGTTGCCCGGCACGTCGGGCCTGCGCAAGAAGGTTACGGTGTTCCAGCAGCCGGGCTACCTGGAGAACTTCGTGCAGTCGGTGTTCGACGTGCTGCCCGGCCTGGCCGGCAGCACACTGGTGCTGGGCGGCGACGGCCGCTTCCACAACGACCGCGCCATCCAGACCATCCTGCGCATGGCCGCGGCCAACGGCGTGGCCCGGGTGATCGTCGGCCGCGGCGGGCTGCTGTCCACGCCGGCGGCCAGCGAGCTGATCCGCAAGCGCGATGCCTACGGCGGGCTGATCCTGTCGGCCAGCCACAACCCCGGCGGGCCGGACGGCGACTTCGGCATCAAGTACAACGTCACCAACGGCGGGCCGGCGCCGGAGAAGGTGACCGAGGCGATCCACCAGCGCACGTTGGCCATCGACCGCTACCTGATCATCGACGCCGCCGACGTGGACCTGCAGCGCGAGGGTCAGGGCCTGCTCGGTGCCATGAGCGTCGAGGTGGTCGACCCGGTGGCCAGCTATGCCGCGCTGATGCAGCAGCTGTTCGATTTCGAGCGCATCCGCGCGCTGCTGAGGCGCAGCGACTTTCGCATCTGCTTCGACGCGATGCATGCGATCACCGGCCCCTACGCGCACGCCATCCTGGAAGGCCAGCTCGGCGCGCCGGCCGGCAGCGTGATCAACGGCACCCCGCTGCCCGACTTCGGCGGCGGCCACCCCGACCCGAACCCGACCTATGCCGACGAATTGATCGGCCGCATGTTCGCCGCCGATGCGCCGGACTTCGGCGCCGCCAGCGACGGCGACGGCGACCGCAACATGATCGTGGGCCAGCGCTTCATCGTCACGCCCAGCGACAGCTTGGCGGTGCTGGCGGCCAACGCCACGCTGGTGCCCGGCTATGCGGCAGGGCTGAAGGGCGTGGCGCGTTCGATGCCCACCAGCGCTGCCGTGGACCGCGTGGCCCAGGCGCTGAACATCCCCTGCTACGAAACGCCCACCGGCTGGAAGTTCTTCGGCAACCTGCTCGACGCCGGCCTGTGCACGCTTTGCGGCGAAGAAAGCGCCGGCACCGGCTCGGACCATGTGCGCGAGAAGGACGGTCTGTGGGCCGTGCTGTTCTGGCTGAACATCCTGGCCGTGCGCGGCGGCTCGGTGGAGCAGATCGTGCGCGAGCACTGGCAGCGCTTCGGCCGCAACGTCTATTCACGCCACGACTATGAAGGCGTGGACGCCGCGATCGCCAAGCAGATCGTCGCCGACCTTCGCGCCGCTCTGCCCACGCTGCCGGGCCGCGTGGTCGCCGGCCAGACGATCAGCCGCGCCGACGACTTCGGCTATACCGACCCGGTGGACGGTTCGGTCAGCCGCGGCCAGGGCTTGCGCGTGTTCTTCGCCGACGGCTCGCGCATCGTGCTGCGACTGTCGGGCACCGGCACCGAAGGCGCGACGCTGCGCCTGTACCTGGAGCGCTTCGAGCCCGATGCCACGCGGCACGGCATCGAGGCGCAGGCGGCGCTGCAGCCGCTGATCGACGCGGCTGAGGCGATGACCCGTCTGAAGGCGCGCAGCGGACGGGAACGGCCGACGGTCATTACCTGAACCAGGACCTGAGCTGATCTTCGCCCGCCAGCGACCGAGCCACTGGGGCATGTGGCTCGCAAGCTCGAGGCCAGGCAGAGGGCGATTTGCTTTGAGAGGCAGCGACCGGGACCCAATGCGCGGCGTCTTGATCTGAAATGCTGCTTCGGACTGGGTGCGGCCGTTCGGAATTGGCGGGCGAATGTCAGCAGTCGCCGGAACCGGCCGCTCAGGCCTCGGTCAGGCGGCTGGCCGCACTACCTTGGAACTTGACGTTCGGGGTACGCCGACGTGCTCGCGGCCCAACTTGCCGCAGCTTTGGCTTCCCAGCGGCTGCTTCCAACAAGCGCGAACTGGCGCTGCCGCTGCAAGGCGGGCATAGCGGGGCGACGGGGCCCATGCCCCGATCGGCCGGGCGGTCCACACAGCGTTGCAAGGCATCAGACTGGATCTTGGACCACTCAGGCTCGAGCACGGCGTTGCACCGACAGCGTGGCTCAGCCTTCGTCCTGCAGTGCGGGCAGGCTGCGCATTGCCTCGATCACCCGATCGCGCGCGTAGTGGCATCCGATGATGCGGCGGTTGTCCGCGCGCAGCGCCGCGCTCAGCGGCCGAAGCGGGCCGCCTTCTTCGGCGAGCGCCTGCAGGCTGCGGACCGTGACGCCCAGGCCCGTGTAGAAGTCGAACAGCGGGTTCTCGGGGCGCAGGTAGACGGTCGCGCCCTTGTAGAGCGCCGCACCGATGTTGCCCACCGCCTGCTGACGCCGATGGTTCATCACCACGAACCCGCAGCGGCTGATGCGCTGGTTGTACTCGGCCAGGCTCATCCACTGGCACAGCGCGTCGAAGCCCTCGCCAAACTGCGCCTCGCCGAGCGCGGCCACGCGGGCGCCATAGGCCGCGTCGCCGTAGGACAGGGGCACCAGCAGCCGTCCGCCGTCGAGGTGCCCCGCGAGCAGCGCCAGCGCGTCGGCATGGTTGTTGGAGGCCGTGGCCGAGTTGCCGAGCAGGATGTCCGGCCCGTCCATCTGCTCCGGGCCGGCTTGAAAGGTGTCCTCGGCGGTGAACAAGGGCATCTCGTGCTGCACCGCCCGCAGCGCGGGCAGCACGCGACGCAGCAACTCGACTTCGGGTGGCAGGATCGCCATCGTGTGCAGGCGGGGTGCCACGCGCACCAGCGCCGGCGTCTTCGGGCCGCGGCGGAGCGTGCGCGGCAGCCAGCCTGAGCGGTCGGCCCCGGCCGCGGCCGCGCGCGCGTCGTCGCCGGATTCGGCGCCGCCGCCGACCATCGCCCGGGTCAAGGGCAGCAGCGGATCCCCGAGCACACGCGCCAGGAGCGGGTAGTAGTCATAGCCCCAACCCTTCCAGACCACACGTGCCCGCGCCGGCGCATGCGCGATGGCGTTGGCGAAGATCGAGTTCATGCTGTGCGCGAGAACCACGTCGGCCTGTGCGACGTCGCGCCCGATCCACGGCAGTCGGAACCAGGTTTCGCTGCGAAAGATGATGTCCGGCGCGGGCTCGACGAAGCGCATCCGGGCCCGGTGCCGGCGTGCGATCACCCAGTGGTTGGCGCCGGGCAGCGCCTCCTCGAAGAGCTGGCGCACGAGCGGGATGAACTTCTCGTCGCGCGCGAGGTGGACGACCCTCATAGCGCGGCGCCCAGCTCGGCGCACGCGGCGGCCAGGCTGCGCTGAACCCGGTCGACGTCGACGCCGATCCACAGCGGCAGGCGCAGCAGACGGTTCGCCGTCGCGTCGGTGTGCGGCATCGGCGTGCCCGCACGGCCGAAGCGGCGGCCCGCGGGCGAGCTGTGCAGCGGCACGTAATGGAACACCGGGTTCACGCCGGCCGCGCGCATGTGGCGGATCACGGCCTGGCGCGCCTGCAGCGAGGGCAGCAGCACGTGGTACATGTGCGCGTTGTGCGTGCAGTGCGTCGGGATCACGGGGCGGCGCAGCCAGCCGCGCGCCTCGAGATCGGCCAGGCCCTCGTGATACCGCTGCCAGATGTCCAGACGGCGGCGCATGATCGCCTCGGCCTGCTCGACCTGCGCGAGCAAAAAGGCGGCGGTCAGCTCGTTGGGCAGGTAGGACGAGCCCATGTCCACCCAGCTGTACTTGTCGACCTCGCCACGAAAAAAGGCGCTGCGGTTGGTGCCCTTCTCGCGCAGGATTTCGGCGCGGTCGAGCAGCGCCGCGTCGTTCACCAGCAGCGCGCCGCCTTCGCCGCAGACCACGTTCTTCGTCTCGTGGAAACTCAGGCAACCAAGGTTGCCCAGGGCGCCGAGCGCTCGCCCGTCGATAGCGCGCGCCGTAGGCTTGCGCGGCGTCCTCGATCACCACCAGCCCATGCCGCGCGGCGATGTCGAGGATCGCATCCATCTCGCACCCGACGCCGGCGTAGTGCACCGGCACGATGGCCCGAGTGCGGGGCGTGATGGCCGCCTCGATCAGGCGCTCGTCGAGGTTCAGGGTGTCGGCACGGATGTCGACGAACACCGGCACCGCGCCGCGCAGCACGAAGGCATTGGCGGTGGAGGTGAAAGTGTACGAGGGCATGATCACCTCGTCCCCCGGGCCTGTGTCTGCCAGCAGCGCACTCAATTCCAGCGCGGCGGTGCACGAATGGGTCAGCAGCGCCTTGGCGCAGCCGATGCTCCGCTCAATTTCTGCGTGGCAGCCACGCGTGAAGCGGCCATCGCCGGTGAGCACGCCTTCGGCGCAGGCCTCGGCGATGTTGGCGTACTCCTGCCCGGTCAGGAAGGGACGGTTGAAGGGCACCACGCTCACGCCCCAAGCTCGCGCAGACGTTCGGTGCGGGCGGCGCGGTACAGGCCATGCGGCGCACAGTCGGCCGTGATCAAGGCGCCAGCGCCGATGATGCAGCCCTTGCCGATGCACACCCGGTCGCGAACCGTGGCGTTGAGGCCGACGAAGCAGCCCTCGCCCAAGTCCACCGCGCCCGCCAGCACCGCGCCCGGGGCCATGAAGACGTGGCTGCCCACGCGGGTGTGGTGGCCGATGCTGGCATGCGGCCCGACGAACACGTCGTCGCCCATCTGCGCGAACGGGCAGACGACCGCCAGCTCGCGGATCAGCGTGTTGGCGCCGATGCGCACGTTGTTGGCCACGCTGGCCGTCGGGTGCACGTAGCTGGGCAGCGTGTAGCCGGCCGCGTGTGCCGCCTCGAACCAGCGTCTGCGCGCCGCGGTGGCGGTGAACCCGATGGAGACGAACAGGTCGTGGCTCTCGGGCGGGAAGCGACGCCGTGCCTCGGCGAAATCCACCACCGGTCGGCCGCGCAGGGTGTCTTCGCGCAGGTACTCGGGATCGAGCACAAATGCGGCGGTGTGCCGCCCCTCGGCCCCGAAGTGGTGCTCGACCAGCTCGGCCTGCATGCCGGTACCTACGACGACGAGTAGTCTGTGCATCTGAAACGTTGGCTGATCTGTTGGCGGCAAGTGACCACGCCGCCGAGGCGCGGCACACACGTTGCGTCAAGGTTGCGCCGCCACCATCATTGCATAGGCCTTGAAGATGGCCGTGGCCGGCATGCCGACAGTCAGGCCGAGCGCCGTCACTGGTTACGTCAGCACAGTAGTGTCCCAACGCCCTCAACCGGGTTGCCGGTAAGTTGATGATCTGCCAAGACTATTCATCCGTCGAGGCTGGTCTCGATTTGAACGTCGGGTCGCAGACTTCGAGCCCATTGCGGGGCCGCCCCGCTCGGGGTGGCGATGCATCAAGGCAAGCTCGTAATCGCGCAGGTCATGGCACACCCGCCGCTGTCGACGTTTCGGCGTTGCGTGGCGCGCTACGACGGCGAGCACAAGATCAAGAGGTGCTCGTGCCTGGATCAGTTCTACGCAATCGAGTTCGCGCAGCTGGCCTTTCGCGAGTCGCTGCGAGACATCGAGCCGTGTCTGGCCACGCAGGGCCAGCGCCTGTATCACCTGGGATTTCGCTCGCCCGTCGTGCGCAACACACTGGCCAACGCCAACGCCAACGCCAACGCGGTGCGACCATGGCAGATCTATGCCGATCCGGCTCAGCACCTGATCGGCATCGCCCGGCCGTTGTACGCGAACGAGCCCATCGGGCTGGACTTGAAGGAGACGGTTTGCGCCTTCGATGCCACGACCATCGACCTGTGCCTGTCGGTGTACCCGTGGGCACCGTTTCGCTCCACCAAGGCCGCCATCAAGCTGCACACGCTGCTCGATGTGCGCGGCTCGATCCCCAGCTTCATCCACATCAGCGACGGCAAGACGCACGAGGTCAATGTGCTGGACGCGCTGACGCCCGAACCCGGCGCGTTCTACCTGCTCGATCGCGGCTATATGGACTTCGCCCGGCTTCACGCGCTGCACGAGGCCGGCAGCTTCTTCCTCATCCGCGCCAAGCGCGGGCTGCGCGTCAAGCGTCGCTACTCGCACCCGGTGGACTGGATCAACACGAAGGTGCTTTGCGATCAGAGGGTCACGCTGTAGGTCTTCGACTCCAAGCATGGCTACCCCACCGCGCTGCGCCGCGTAGTGGTCAGGGACGACGATGGCAAGCGCATCACGTTCCTGACCAACAACACCAGCCTGGCGCCCGAGACGGTGGGCGAGTTGTACCGGCTGCGCTGGCAGGTCGAGCTGTTCTTCAAGTGGATCAAGCAGCACCTGCGCATCAAGGCCTTGTTCGGCACCAGCGAGAACGCGGTGAAGACGCAGAAATGGATCGCCGTGACGACCTACGTGCTGATCGCCATCGTCAAGAAGCACGCGATACTGCCCCATAGCCTCTACGAACTCCTACAGATCTTGAGCCTGACCATGTTCGAGACAACCCCAATAAATCAACTACTTACGCCACGACCGCCATCGCCGCACGACGAGCAACAACTCGTTCTCCTATGACGGACGTTGGGACACTACTGACGTCAGCACTACCTTGGACACCGGTCGCTGGCGCCGCTGTGGGCTGGGGGGCTCAATGACCGCAATGAAGCCGATACCGTGAGTTCGTCGTCGACCGATGACCCACAGCACACGCTGCAATCAAGACTTTCGCGACGAACCTGGCTGGAGACCCTGCAAACGGTGTAGACCAGACAAGTTGCCATGCAAGGAATTCTCGTTACATGCAAACCAGTTTGGCAAACTGAGCGGTGTCCATATTGGGTTGAGAACATTTCGTCCGGGCCTTCGCATGCGATCCGCTGGTCCATAGGGCCGGCATGGCGGCATGCTGGCCGTACAGGACCCGATTCGGGCTGTATGCGCGGCAATGCGACTCAAGGCCTGAAGCACTCGCCGCTTCCGCTTGGCGTCGGGCCCCATACCCTGGCACCTCACCATGTTGGCCTGCATGAGCTGGTAGGGGCGTCTGAGCGTCTGGACGGACAGCCCTGGCCACTTTGGCTGTCGGCTCGATGCGACGCCAACTGCGCTAGCCTGCGGGTGTGATGCAACTGTTCCTGCCCCAGGCTGAACTGCGCGGCGTCGTCGAATGCGCCATCGTGGTCCAGCGCGCGGCGGGTTCGCTCAGCCGCTTTCCGGCCATGCCGCGGGCCATGCTGACGCTGGCGCCTGGAGCTGGAAGCGCCGCAGCGGTCAGATTCCATGCCGTGAGCACTCGTGCCGTCACTCACGCGCACGCGCAGCCGCTGCGCGCGCTGGGCCTGGTGCTTCCGCCCGACACCGCCGCCAGGCTGCTGGGTATGAGCACCGGTGCGCTCGTCGACGCCACGCTGCCCTGGGTTGAGATGGCCGGGCTTTCCGAAGCGGCGCGACTGGACGACGCCTTGCAGCAGGCCGGCAGCGATCTGGCAAGGCTGGTGGCCTTGCAGTCGAGCCTCCAGCGGGTACTTGCACGCGGGCCCGAGCGGGTGCAGCGCTCCCGCGCGGACGCGCTGCAGCGACTGTGCCACGCGGTCGGTCACCAGGGGGCTCGGGCCGCAACCGCTCTAGGGCTGGGCGAGCGCCAGTTGGAGCGCCGCTGCCGCGCGCTGCTCGGGCTGACGCCGAAACAGATGCAGCGCATCACGCGATTGCATGGACTGCTGTCCGACGCCCTGCGTCGGCAGCGCCTGCCTGACGCTGATGCGGCTTTGGCGGCCGGCTACTACGACCAGTCGCACCTGGCGCGCGACGCACGACTGCTGACGGGCGCGACGCTGCGTGAATTGCTGCTCCAGGCGCACACCGACGGTGCATGGTGGCCGCTGGAAACACAGCGGCTGCTGGCCTGGTGCAAAAGGTGAATCAGCCCCGCATCGGGGCGCTGCGCCACCACAAGTAGAGCGGCAGCGCAAAGGACAGGCCCACGCCGAACGTCAGTGGAACGGCCCACCAGCGGCGCGGTCCAGCGTGGGAGTCCTTGGCCACGCCGATGCAAAAGGCCACTGCCGCCAGATACACGTCGAGCGTGATGGCCGTGGTCAGCGGGTTGGCAAAGGCAGCGCCGAAGAATGCGCCGGGTGCCAAGCTGCCACCGCCCAACAGGTAGCGCAGGTTGTACCACCAGGGCAGCACCAGCCCAACGAGGGCCAGCATCAGGAGCAGCGCGCGAAGCGGTGCAGAGGCAGTCTTGATCATGACTGCAGCCTATGCGCCCCGCGCTGCGGCATATAGGAAAAACCCGTCAGCGTCCGCACTGGCGATAACAGCGGGGCTGCACAAGGCGGGTTTACTGCAGAGCGGTAGGGAAGTGTCCATTGAACTCCCACTCATCTTCGCCTCCGCCAGCGAAGTCGCCGTGGCTGGCACCAGCGGGTGAGCAGCCAGGGAGCATGCTCGCAAGGCGCCGGCGAACACGTTGATCGCGCCTGCGCACGCTCGGTGCTGGCCGTCGTCAGCGCTGCGCCGCGGCCTCGCGTGCGAGCCGCGGGGCTGGCCCGTCGATCGGCGCCGCCGACCTTCCCTTGCAACGCCAGGGCCATTCGTGGCACAACCACCGCTCACACCCACCGCAAGGAGCCGCAGCATGATCACCAACACCGAGACTGGCACCAACATCCAGCAGGTCGCCGACGGCATCTACCGCATCAACACGCCCGTGGCCTTGCCCGACGGGCAGGCCTTCAACTTCAACCAGTACCTGTTGGTCGACGACGCGCCGCTGCTGTTCCACACCGGCCCGCGCCAGATGTTCCCGCTGGTGCGCGATGCGGTGGCGGCGGTGCTGCCGGTGGCGCGCCTGCGCTACGTGGGCCTGTCGCACTTCGAGGCCGACGAGTGCGGGTCGCTCAACCCCTGGCTCGCGCTCGCGCCACAGGCGCAGCCGCTGTGCAGCCAGGTGGCGGCGATGGTGTCGGTGGGCGACGTGGCCGACCGCGCACCGCGCCCCATGGCCGACGGCGAGCGACTGACGCTCGGACGCCATCAGATCCAGTGGTTCGACACGCCGCACGTGCCGCACGGATGGGACGGCGGGCTGCTGGTCGACACCACGACGCAGACCCTCTTTTGCGGCGACCTGTTCACCCAGGGCGGCCGCGGCGAGGTGGCGCTGACGCAGGGCGACATCCTCGGCCCCAGCGAAGGCTTCCGCCAGGCCATGGACTACTACGCGCATGCACCGCAGACGGGCGCAATCCTGCACCGGCTGGCCGAGCAGCAGCCGAAGACGCTGGCCTGCATGCACGGCAGCGCCTGGCAGGGTGACGGCGCCGCGCTGCTGCGGCAGCTGGCGGCGGCGTTGGGCGCGCGACCCGCGGCGGCGTGATCAGCGCGAGCCGAACATCATCTGCCGCGCCAGCAGCGACTTCAGCGGTCCGGCGGCCTGCAACGCCGCCAGTCCCAGGCCACGCGCGGCGGCCAGCCCCGGCAGCTGCCAGGTGAAGCTGCGCGCCAGGAAGTCGGTGGCCGCGATCATGCTCCAGCGGTCGGCCGCGCGCGCCCATTCCACGCGCTTCAACGCGGCATCGACGTCGGCTTCGTGGCGCAGCACCTGCACCAGCTCGAAGGCATCGCGCAGCCCCAGGTTCAGGCCCTGGCCGGCGACAGGGTGCAGCGTCTGCGCGGCATTGCCGATGCGCACGCAGCGCCCGTCGACGAGGGTGCGTTCGGCGTTCAGGCCGAGGGCAAAGTCCTTCAGCGGCGACAGCGCGGTGATGCGCCCGGCCACCTCGGGCACCAGGGTGTTCAACACCGCCTGGCGCTGGTCGCTGTCGAGCTCGCGCACCGGGTCGTCCGCCGCGGGCACGCACCACACCAGCGCGGCGCGCCGCTGGCCGGCCGGCGCGCTGGCATCGCGCAGCGGCAGCAGGGCCAGCGGGCCATGCCGCGTGAAGCGTTCCACCGCCAGGCCTGCCGCACCGCCGTGCAGCGTGGCCGTGCCGACCCAGGCCGTCTGGCCGTAGTCGCGGGCCAGCGCCTTGCGCGCCTGCTGCGCGAACACGCCGCCTTCGGCGACGACGGCCAGGTCGAAGCGTTCGGCGATGCCGGCATCCAGTTCCACGCCGTCGGCCAGCGGCTTCAGCGCGGCCACCGTGCTGCCGAAGCGGCTGTGCAGGCGCTGCGGCGCCTGGCCTGCGTCGTCCAGCCAGGCCTGCTGCAGCGGCGCCACCAGCTCGCCGTAGCGCAGCACCGCGCCGAGCATCGGCACACCTTCCTCGTCGGCGCGGATGCGCACCTCGGGCAGGCCCAGCGGCAGCAGCGTCGGCAGCGTCGGCGGCAGCTGCGACACATGCACCTCGCGGATCGGCTGCGCCACCGCGGTCGACCAGGCGCCCAGTCGCTGCAGCAACTGCACGCTGCCCAGAGACAGCGCCAGCGTGCGCGGGTCGGCGCCCACGTCCTGCGTCGCATCGCGACGGTCGAACAGGCTGATGCTCGCGTGCGGCAGCACCCGCGCGGCGTGCAATGCCAGCGCCAGCCCCACCGGCCCGGCACCGATGACGGCGATGTCCAGCTGCGTCGGCTTCATGCGCTGCAGCCTCCACGGAACTCGAATGCCGGCTCCATGCCGCCGCACAGCGTGACATTGCGCCCGGCGTCAATGCTTTCCATCAGCCGTGCGAACTTGCGGTCAAACGGCTCCACCGCCAGGATCAGGCCGCATTCGACATGGGCAATTGCGCGCACATTCTGGCGCTGTCCGTCGACCTGCCGCATGCATTTGACCTCGTTGCCGACGCTCACGCTGCACACGGTGGCATGGCACGGGTCGCAGGTTTCCATGAGCATGACACGGCCGGGGTCGATGATGCAGGGCAGGTCGGGCCAAGATGCGGCGCTTCGACGCTGGCAACGCGTCGCGTTCATGACTGCGGGCGCCATCGCTTGCAACGGCCAGCCCGACAGGCCCGTACCCACAGCGTCTTACCGATGGACTGTGCAGTGCGCATGCCTGCCCTTTGCTTCCAGCGTTGCACGATAGCCGATAGGTTGGCCTGAATGCCTCAGGCCACACCGGCTTCGGCCGCCGCCAGCTGCGCCAGCGTGCCCAGGTTGTGCCAGGGCCCGTCGAGAACGCGGCCGGCCAGGCGGTTGGCCGCAGCGGCCTCGAACAACAGTGGGCCCAGCGCTGCGCGCTGTCCCACTTGCAGGCCGGAAACCAGCTCTGGACGCAGCAATGCCACGTTGGCATAGGTCCAGGCCTGCGGCGCACTGCGGCGCAGCCGGGTGCCCTCCAGATTGAAGTCACCGCGCTCGTTGAAGCTCGGGTTAGGTACCAGCCACAGCAGGCCCAGGTCGGTGCCTGCGGCGAAAGCCCCAGCCGAGTGCGCGTCGAACTCAAAGCCCGGCACATAGATGTCGCCGGACACCACCCAAAAGGCCTCGTCACCGCGCGGCGCCAGCCAGGGCAGCGCCTTGCGGATGCCGCCGGCCGTTTCCAGTGCGCCACCATGATCGCGGCCTTCCATCGAGTAGCGTATCGACAGCCCCCAGCGCGACCCATCCCCCAGCGCCGCGGGAAACTGCTCCTCCAGCCAGGCGGTGTTGATCACCACCTCGCGCACGCCGGACTGCGCCAGAGCCTCGAGGTGCCATTCGATCAGCGGCTTGCCGCGCACCGGCAGCAGCGGCTTGGGACAGGTGTCGGTCAGCGGGCGCATGCGCTCTCCGCGACCGG
Source organism: uncultured Pseudomonadota bacterium (assembly GCA_963758955.1). GTDB lineage: Bacteria > Pseudomonadota > Gammaproteobacteria > Burkholderiales > Burkholderiaceae_C > Rubrivivax. The sequence continues at coordinate 22,819 of CAVWXO010000019.1, read as the reverse complement.
CGGCCAGGATCAGGGCTCGTGTCATGCGTCGCGAGTGTAGGGGCCCCTGGCCCGGTCGCGGCTGGCACAGGCCATGCATTGGTGCTGCGGAAACGTAGGGCATCGGCCGGTTGAGACCGGCCGTGGCCCTAAAATTGGTCCGCTCGCCCTCGCTCCATCCATTCCTCCGCTTCTCCGCGCACCGCGCCCCCTGTCATGGCCGCCACCCCGAAAGACGACGCTTCGCTGATGGCCAATGCCATCCGCGCCCTGGCCATGGACGCCGTGCAGCAGGCCAACTCGGGCCATCCGGGCGCGCCCATGGGCATGGCCGAGATGGCAGTGGCGCTGTGGGATCGGCACCTGAAGCACAGCCCGCGCAACCCGCACTGGGTCGACCGCGACCGCTTCGTGCTGAGCAACGGCCATGCGTCGATGCTGCTGTATTCGCTGTTGCACCTGAGCGGCTACGACCTGGCCCTGAGCGAGCTGCGCAATTTCCGCCAGCTGCACAGCAAGACGCCCGGCCACCCGGAAGTGGACGTGACGCCCGGCGTCGAGACTACCACCGGCCCGCTGGGCCAGGGCATCAGCAATGCGGTGGGCATGGCGCTGGCCGAGAAGCTGCTGGCGCACGAGTTCAACCGCCCCGGCCATGCGGTGGTGGACCACCACACCTACGTCTTCCTGGGCGACGGCTGCATGATGGAAGGCATCAGCCACGAAAGCTGCGCGCTGGCTGGCGCGTGGAAGCTGAACAAGCTGGTGGCGCTGTATGACGACAACGGCATCAGCATCGACGGTGCCGTGCGGCCCTGGTACGTGGACAACGTGCGCCAGCGCTTCGAGGCCTACGGCTGGGACGTGATCGGGCCCGTCGACGGCCAGGACGCGGAGGCAGTCGACGCTGCCTTGACGCAGTCACGCAGGTCGGCCACGCGGCCCACGCTGGTGATCTGCAACACCACCATCGGCAAGGGCTCGCCGCACCGCGCCGGCACGGCCAAGGCCCATGGCGAGGCGCTGGGCGTGGACGAGGTGGCGCTGACGCGTGCTGCCATCGGCTGGACCTGGCCGCCCTTCGTCATTCCGGAGCAGGTCTATCGACTGTGGGACCACAAGGCCCGTGGCGACGATGCCGAAGGCGACTGGAATGCGCGCTTCGCGGCCTATCGCGATGCGTTCCCCGAGCTGGCGGCCGAACTGCAGCGTCGCATGCGCGGCGAGTTGCCGAAGAACTTTGCGCAGACGGCGGTGGATGCGGTGGTGTCGGCCCACACCAAGGCCGAGACCGTGGCCTCGCGCAAGGCCAGCCAGATCGCGCTGGAGGCCTTCACCCAGGCGCTGCCGGAAATGCTCGGCGGCTCGGCCGACCTGACGGGCTCGAACCTGACCAACACCTCGTCCACGCCGGCCCTGCGTTTTGGCGAGGACGGCACGCCCAACGGCGGGCGCCACATCAACTTCGGCGTGCGCGAGTTCGGCATGGCCGCCGTGATGAACGGCATCGCACTGCACGGAGGTTTCATCCCCTACGGCGGCACTTTTCTGACCTTCAGCGACTACAGCCGCAATGCGATCCGCATGGCCGCGCTGATGAAGCACCGCGTGATCCATGTCTTCACGCACGACAGCATCGGCCTGGGCGAGGACGGGCCCACGCACCAGAGCGTGGAGCATGCGGCCGCCCTGCGTTTGATCCCGGGGCTGGATGTCTGGCGCCCGGGCGACACGGCCGAGACGGCGGTGGCCTGGACCGTGGCCCTGAGCCATGCCGACCGGCCGAGCGCGCTGCTGCTGAGCCGGCAGAACCTGGCCTATGCGCCGAAGAGCGGTCTGGACGAGATTGCCAAGGGCGCCTATGTGCTGGCCGAGCCCAGCGAGGTGGGCCTGAAGAAGAAGGCGCAGGCTGTGATCATCGCCACCGGCAGCGAGGTGCAGCTGGCCCTGCATGCGCAGGCCGAGCTGGCGCAGGGCGGCATCGCGGTGCGCGTGGTCAGCATGCCCAGCACCAGCGTGTTCGACCGCCAGACCATCGACTACAAGACCAGCGTGCTGCCGCCGAAGCTGCCGCGCATCGCGGTCGAGGCCGGCGTCACCGACGGCTGGTGGAAATACGGCTGCGCCGCCGTGGTGGGTCTGGACCGCTATGGCGAGAGCGCGCCGGCGCCGGCCCTGTTCAAGCTGTTCCATTTCACGCCGCAGAACCTGGCCGACACCGTGCGCCAGGTGTTGGCCGGTTGAAGCCAGGGCAACTCATTCGTTAGCGATTGTTTTCACTTCCACAGGAGATCGAATCATGGCCATCAAGGTGGGTATCAACGGCTTCGGCCGCATCGGACGCATGGTGTTCCGCGCGGCAGTGCAGAACTTCCCGGAGATCGAGATCGTCGGCATCAACGACCTGCTCGAACCCGACTACCTGGCCTACATGCTGCAGTACGACAGCGTGCATGGCCGCTTCAAGGGCCAAGTCTCGGTCGATGGCCACACGCTGGTCGTCAACGGCAAGCGCATCCGCCTGACGGCCGAACGCGACCCGGCCGCACTGAAGTGGAACGAGGTTGGCGCGGACATCGTGGTCGAGGCCACCGGCCTGTTCCTGACCAAGGAGGCTGGCGAGAAGCATCTGGCCGCCGGAGCCAAGAAGGTCATCTTCAGCGCGCCGAGCAAGGACGACACGCCGATGTTCGTCTACGGCGTCAACGACAAGACCTATGCCGGCCAGGCCATCATCAGCAACGCCAGCTGCACCACCAACTGCCTGGCCCCGGTGGCCAAGGTGCTGAACGACACCTTCGGCATCAAGCGCGGCCTGATGACCACGGTGCACGCCGCCACCGCCACGCAGAAGACCGTCGACGGCCCGAGCAACAAGGACTGGCGCGGCGGCCGCGGCATCCTGGAGAACATCATCCCGAGCAGCACCGGCGCAGCCAAGGCGGTGGGCGTGGTCATCCCCGAGCTGAACAAGAAGCTCACCGGCATGGCCTTCCGCGTGCCGACGTCCGACGTATCGGTCGTGGACCTGACGGTCGAGTTGCTCAAGGAAGCCACCTACGACGACATCTGCAAGGCCATGAAGGCGGCCAGCCAGGGCGCGATGAAGGGCGTGCTCGGTTACACCGAGGACAAGGTTGTCGCCACCGACTTCCGCGGCGAGGTCTGCACCAGCGTGTTCGATGCCGACGCCGGCATCGCGCTGGACAAGACCTTCGTCAAGGTGGTGGCCTGGTATGACAACGAGTGGGGCTACTCGAACAAGGTGCTCGAGATGGTGCGCGTCATCGCGAAGTGATTTGAGCCCCACCGAAGCGCCTCCGGCCAGGCAAAGTCGGATCCGCGGTGTCTGCCGGGTTGCAGCCGCTGCCCTGCTGACTGCACTGGCAGGGTATGCCCATGCCGCGCCACCGGCGCGGGTGATCGTCACGCTCAAGGCTGATGCGCCGCTGCTGCGCGAGCAGGCCATGTCGGTGCGCCAGTCGTCGGCCGACGTGGCTGCGGTGGCGCAGCGCCGAGCCGACCGGCTGGCCGCTCGTGCCGGCGTGCCGCTGAGCACCGGCGTGACCATCAGCGAGCGATCGCAGGTGGTGATGGCCAAGGGCATCGATGCAGCCACGCTGGCGCGCCGCCTGGCGGCCGACCCGGAGGTATTGCACGCGGTGGTGGACCAGCGCCGACGTGCCTTGCTGGTGCCCACCGATCCTTTGTTTGCCGCCGGCCCGGCCAGCGGCCGCGGCCCGGATGTCGGCCAATGGTACCTGCGGGCGCCTGCCGGCGAGCTGCGTTCCGCGGTCAATGCCGAAGGCGCCTGGGAGCGCATCACCGGCAGCTCCGGCGTGGTGGTGGCCGTGCTCGACACGGGCGTGCTGGTCGACCACCTGGACCTGTCGGGCCAGGTGCTGCCCGGCTACGACATGGTCTCCGACCTGGCCACGGCCAACGACGGTGACGGCCGCGACGCCGATGCCAGCGACCCGGGCGACTGGATCACCGGTGCAGAGAACAGTGCGCGAAACGGTGACTTCTACGAATGTGGTGCGGCCAACAGCTCCTGGCATGGCAGCAAGATTGCCGGCCTGATCGGCGCCGCCGCCAACAACGGCCAGGGCATGGCCGGCACCGCCTTCGGCGTGAAGATATTGCCGGTGCGCGTGTTGGGCAAATGCGGCGGCTTCGACTCGGACATCCAGGCCGGCATGCGCTGGGCGGCCGGCCTGGGCGTGCCCGGGCTGCCGACCAACCCGAACCCTGCTCGCATCATCAACCTGAGCCTGGGCGGCAGTGGCAGCTGCAGCGCATCGACCGGCTACCCCACGGTGGTCGCAGAGGTTCAGGCCGCCGGCACGGTGGTGGTGGCTGCTGCCGGCAACAGCGCCGGTCATTCGGTGGAACTGCCGGCCAACTGTCCCGGTGTGATCGCGGTGGCGGGGCTGCGGCACGTCGGGTCGAAAGTGGGCTTCTCCGACCTGGGCTCGGCCATTGCCATCAGCGCACCGGCCGGCAACTGCATCAACATCGGCGTCAACGAACCCTGTCTGTACCCGATCCTGAGCAGCAGCAACAGCGGTACGCAGCGGCCGAATGCCGGGGGCTCGATCTGGACCGACTCCTACCAATACAGCGTCGGCACCAGCTTCGCCGCACCCATCGTGGCCGGCACTGCGGCGTTGATGCTGTCGGCACGACCGCAGCTGCAGCCGCAGGAAGTGCTCACATTGATGCAAGCCAGTGCGCGCGCATTCCCGACCACCGGGGCCGGCAACGACGAAAACGGCCAGCCGGTGCAGATGTGTCGCGCACCCGACGACAGCGACCAGTTGCAGTGCTATTGCCGTGTCGGCCTGTGCGGTGCCGGCATGCTCGATACCGCTGCCGCGGTGCTGGCCGCCACCGGGACCGTGGCGCGCATGGGGCAGACACCAGTCTCGCCGGTCGTTGGCGATACGCTGAGGCTCAGCGCCACCGACACCCTGGTGGCCACGGGTCGCAGCATCGTTGCCTATGAATGGCAACTGGTAGCCAACGCGGGCGTGGTCTCCGGGATCAACGGCGCTGCCAACGCTGCCGAGGTCGAGATGACAGCCATCGCCGAAGGCACGCTGAGCATCAGCCTGACAGTCACCGACGATGCCGGCCAGCGCGCGACGGTGCAGCGCAGTGTCACCGTGGCGGCCGCACCGGTGGCCGACGTGCCTGTTGCGTCCGGCGGCAATGGAGGGGGTGGGGCGTCGTCGGTGCTGTGGGTCGGCTTGCTGGCACTGGCGGTCGCGGTACTGCTGCACACGCGGCAACGCTGAAGTCGGGCTTGCGGCGGGACCGCGCCACGATAATCGACGATTGCGCGACAAGCATGACAAGAACGCTCCGCTTCTTCTCCCTGGCACTGTCCGCGGCCGGCGCCGTGGCTGCGGTGGTCGTGGCGATGCCGCTGCAGGCGCAGACCGAGTCAACCGACGGGCCGGTTGCGCGCGGCCTGATCGTGCGACTGAAGCAGCCGGTGGCCAACGACAGTTGGCATCCGCGCGGCGGCAGCCCGCGCACCCGTGAGGCTGCCTTGGAAAGCGCGCGCTGGCAGCGCGTGCTGGGCGAAGCCGGCTTGTCCGGCGCCTCGGGCCGGACCGAACCGCGCTTGCGGCCGGTGGGTCGCGACCAGCAACTGGTCGACTTCGAGCGCCCGTTGTCGCGCAGCGAAGCGGCGTCGCTGCGCGAAAAGCTGATGGCCCGGCCCGATGTCGAATGGGTCGAGCCGAATCTGCGCGAGAAGCGGCTGCAGGCCACGCCCAGCGACCCGTTGTTCACGCAGCAATGGTGGCTGCAGCCGGTCAGCGGCAGCAATGCCAATGCCCGCGAGGCACGCCTGCGTGGTGTGGCCGGCTTCCAGACCGCCTGGCTGAGAACCAACCACGCGCCCTGGGTGGTGGCGGTGCTCGATACCGGTATCACCAGCCATCCCGACCTCGTGGGTCGCGTGCTGCCAGGCTACGACTTCGTCGAGGACTGGGACCCTGTCGCAGGAGTCGGCTATGCGAACGATGGCAATGGCAGAGACGCGGACCCTGCAGACCCCGGAGATTGGGTCAGCGCGGGCGACCGGGCCGCCGATCCTGCGCGCTACAGCGAATGCGCCCCTGAAAACAGCTCATGGCACGGCACCATCGTCGCTGGCTTGCTGGCGGCCAACGCCGGCAATAGTCAGGGTGGGGCCGGTATCCATTGGGGTGTGTCGATTCTGCCGGTGCGCGTCGCTGGCAAGTGCGGAGCCGACGTGGCGGACATCGTCGACGGGATGCGCTGGGCGGCCGGAATTCCCGTGGCCGGGGTTCCCGACAATCCGCGCGCGAATTGGGCCCGCATCATCAACATCAGCTTCGGCGGCAGCGCCGCCTGCGGCCAGGCCTACCAGAGTGCGGTCGACGAACTGCGCGCCCGCGGCGTGGTGGTCGTCGCGGCGGCCGGCAATGATTGGTCGTCAACGCCATCCCGCCCGGCCAGCTGTAGCGGAGTCGTTGGAGTCGTCGGCCTCAACCGCGATGGCTTCAAGACCAACTACTCCAGCTTCGGCGGACAGATCGGTGTCAGCGGCATTGGCGCGGTTGCCGGCGACGACGGTGACGGGGCGTGGGGATCGGTGCTCGCTGACAGCGGGCTGGCCACGCTGACCAACAGTGGAAGCACCGTGCCGTCCATCGGCGGCTATGCGCGCCTTTACGGCACCAGCTTTGCTGCACCTCAGGTGGCCGGCACGATCGCCCACATGCTCAGCTTGAACCCGGGGCTGAGCTACGACCAGGTCGTCGAAGGCCTGCGCGCCAGCGCGCGGCCGCATGTTGTCTCGCCAAAGATTGCCGAGTGTTCGGACAGCAACCCCGGGCGCTGCATCTGTACCACGGCGACCTGCGGTGCCGGCATTCTGGACGCTGACCGCGCGTTGATCTATGCCAGTGGCCTGGTGCTGCCCACGCTGCAGCCCGCAGTGGTTGACAACGCGGACGTCGATGCCGCGTTGGCACTGGCCCCACAGGACCGCCTGTCGAACGGCGCACAGGTCTCTTCCGATAGCAGCAGCGGCGGCGGCGCCTTCGGCGTCTTTTGGCTGATGGCGCTGGCCACCGCGGCACTGACCTTGCCGGCGTTGCGCGCGGCGCCGCGGCGCTGAGCCTCAGCGCGGCGCGACGCAGGGGCCCAGGCTGGCGCCCGGCGTCGCCGCCACCCGATTCTGCAATTGCTGGCGCGCCGCGGCGTCGGGCTGCAGCGCCCGCAGCCAGAACCGCGGCTCGCCGGACGATTCGGCCGGCTGACGTTGCCAGGTCCCCGGGGGCAGTTCGGCCTCCAGCGCCCTGATCTGCTCCAGGCTGAAGGGGCCGGCCTGCAGGCAGCCGGCTGCCGGCGCCGACGCGGCGGGACCGACCGCACGCACCCGCACCGAGTGCGGATCGATCTGCGCGGCCAGCCGCTGCGGTTCGCGCTCATGCTGTGTGGACAGCCCGACATAGGGCTGCAGCCAGCCCTGAGCCAGCGCCAGGAAACCCAGGTTGGCCAGCACCAGCAGCGCCACCAGCGTGCGCATCGCGGCTCAGCCGGCAGGGCGGACGCTGACTTCGCCGCTGACCAGCGCGTGCAGTTCGCCGGCGCGCACGCGCAGCGCACCGTGCTCGTCGATGCCTTCGGCGATGCCATCGGGCACGCCGGGGTAGGTGGTGCTGACCGACTGGCCGAGCAGCAGGTCGCGCCGGCGATAGGCGGCGGCGAAAGGCGCCAGGCCTTCGCTCTCTAAGCGCTTCAACGCCTGCACCAGCGGTGCGGCCACGCGCTTCAATGCCTGCGGTGCATCGCAGTCGGACCACAGCTCCTGCAGGCAGGCAAAGCCGGAGCTCAGTTCCTGAACCGGTGGCTGCGGCTGCACGTTCAGGCCGATGCCGATCACCGCCATGCGCCGCTCGCCCACGGCCACGGTCTCGATCAGCACGCCGCCACACTTGCGGCCCCGGCCCGGCGCGTCCATCAGCCACAAATCGTTGGGCCACTTCAGGCCGATACGGGGCGGCATGCCGACGTCCGGCGGGTCCAGCGCATCGGCCAGCGCCACGCCGACGACCAGCGACAGGCCCGACCAGGCAGGCGGGTTCAATGGCAGCGCGAGCGAGAAGGTCAGCGACAGCCCGGGCGTGGCATGCCAGACCCGGCCCTGGCGACCGCGGCCGCTGGTCTGCGTCTCGGCCACCAGCAGGCAGGGTCGCGTGTCGTCATTGCGCCGGCCATGCGGGGTGGTCAGGTCGCGCGCTTCCGGTGCCGCGTCGAGCTGTCCGGGTGTGGTCACCGGCGCATTGCGCCAGCCGCTGGACAGACGCGAGCGTTCCAGCAGTCGGGTGTTGGTGGAGTCGACGCTGGCCGCGATCTCCACGCTGATGCCCGGCAACAGCGCGTCGAGCTCCTGCCACAGCGGCTCTGCGCCCCAAAGCTGGTAGCGGCGGGCAGGCATGGCTGGGCGGCTCCGGCCTTTAGCGCTTCTTCGGCGCGAGCAGCGTGCCGCGGCAGTTGGGGCTGCCGCAATGGCAGGGAAACTCGCTCTTCAGCTTGGCCGTCATGCGGCCTTCGATCACCAGGCCGTAGTCGTAGAACAGCTCCTCGCCGGGCTGCACGTCGCGCGTGGCCTTGATGAAGACGCGACCATCGACCTCGTCAGCCTCGCAGTTGGTGTCGCAGGCATGGTTGATCCAGCGTGCGGCATTGCCGCCGACGTTGGCATCGATGACATGCTTGTCGTCGAGGTGGAAGTAGAACGTGTGGTTCGGCTGCGCCGGGTCGTGCGGATGACGCCGCAGTGCTTCCTTCCAGGTGATGCGCTCGCCGACGTATTCGATGATGGTCTCGCCAGCGGCGATGGGCGCCAGCGCGAAAACGCCCTTGCCATGCACGCCGCTGCGCCGCACCTGCACACGGCGCCCGTTGCGCCTGGGTGCGGGGGTCTTGCAGGCGGGCACTTGCGCGGGTCGGTTCATTGGGTACATTGAATTGTGGGCGCGCGCGTGTGCGTGCATGCGCGCGTGAAGGCGGCGATTGTAGGCATGCACGAGACAGCCTCCGCCCAAGGCAGACAAGGACGACATGAGCAAGACGATCATCATCGCGGAAAAGCCCAGCGTGGCGCAGGACATCGTGAGGGCGCTGACGCCCGTCTCCGGCAAGTTCGAGAAGGCGGCCGATCACTTCGAGAACGACGCCTATGTGGTCACCTCGGCGGTAGGCCACCTGGTGGAAATCAAGGCACCGGAAGCGTACGACGTCAAGCGCGGCAAGTGGAGCTTCGCCCACCTGCCGGTGGTGCCGCCGCACTTCGACCTGGCGCCGATCGACAAGGCCAAGTCGCGGCTGAATGCGGTCGTCAAGCTGGTCAAGCGCAAGGACGTCACGCAGATCATCAATGCCTGCGACGCCGGGCGCGAGGGCGAGCTGATCTTCCGCCTGATCGTCCAGTACGCCGGCGGCGAGAAGAAGCCGATCGACAAACCGATCCGCCGGCTGTGGCTGCAGAGCATGACGCCGCAGGCCATCCGCGACGGTTTCGAGCAGCTGCGCAGCGACGCACAGATGCAAGGGCTGGCCGATGCGGCGCGCAGCCGCTCCGAGGCCGACTGGCTGGTGGGCATCAACGGCACGCGGGCGATGACGGCCTTCAATTCGCGCGACGGCGGCTTTTTCCTCACCACCGTGGGCCGGGTGCAGACGCCGACGCTGAGCATCGTGGTCGAACGCGAGGAGAAGATCCGCAAGCACGTGGCCCGCGACTACTGGGAGCTGCGCGCCACCTTCGACGCGCAGGCGGGGCAATACGACGGCAAGTGGTTCGACCCTGCGTGGAAGAAGAACGCCGACGACCCGGAGCAGCGTGCCGACCGGCTGTGGGACGCGGCGTCGGCCGAGGCCATCGCCGCAGCGGTACGCGGCAAGAGCGCCAGCGTCAGCGAGGAGTCCAAGCCCACCACCAGCAGCTCCCCGGCGCTGTACGACCTGACCACGCTGCAGCGCGAGGCCAACTCGCGCTTCGGCTTTTCGGCCAAGACCACGCTGTCCATCGCCCAGGCGCTGTATGAAAAGCACAAGGTGCTGACGTACCCGCGCACCGACTCGCGCGCACTGCCCGAAGACTATGTGGCCGTGGTGAAGAACACCTTCGAGATGCTGTCCAAGGAAGACCTGCCGGGCCCGCTGCGGCCTCTGGCCGGGCATGCCAAGCTGGCCTTGAAGGACGGCTACGTGAAGCCGCTGAAGCGCGTGTTCGACAACGCCAAGGTGTCGGACCACTTCGCCATCATCCCCACGCTGCAGGCACCGAAGAGCCTGAGCGAGATCGAGGCCAAGCTCTACGACCTGGTGGTCAAGCGCTTCCTGGCGGTGTTCTATCCACCGGCCGAATTCATGGTGACGACGCGCATCTCCACCGTCAAGGTCGATGCGCAGGAACACAAGTTCCAGACCAACGGCAAGGTGCTGGTCAAGCCCGGCTGGCTGGCGGTCTATGGCAAGGAGGCGCAGGAGGACGACGCCAACCTGGTGGCCGTGGCCCCGGGCGAGACGGTGCGCACCGAGAGCGTCGACGTGGTGGCGCTGAAGACCAAGCCGCCGGCGCGCTACACCGAGGCCACGCTGCTGAGTGCGATGGAAGGCGCCGGCAAGCTGATCGACGACGAAGAGCTGCGCGAGGCCATGGCCGAGAAGGGCCTGGGCACGCCGGCGACGCGCGCCACCGTCATCGAAGGCCTGATCTACGAGAAGTACATGCACCGTGAGGGCCGCGAACTGGTGCCCACCGCCAAGGCCTTCCAGTTGATGACGCTGCTGCGCGGCCTGGGCGTGGAAGACCTGACGCGGCCCGACCTGACCGGCAACTGGGAGTTCCAGCTGGCCGAGATGGAACACGGCCGGCTGAAGCGCGATGCCTTCATGACCGAGATCGCGCAAATGGCCGAGCGCATCGTGCGCAAGGCCAAGGAATACGACCGCGAGACCATCCCTGGCGACTACGCCACGCTGGCCACGCCCTGCCCCAAGTGCGGCGGCGTGGTCAAGGAGAACTACCGCCGCTTCGCCTGCGAGGCGTGTGACTTCAGCATCACCAAGATCCCGGGCGGGCGCAGCTTCGAGCTGGCCGAGGTCGAGCAATTCCTGCGCGACAAGAAGATCGGCCCGCTCGACGGCTTCCGCTCCAAGGCCGGCTGGCCCTTCACGGCCGAGCTGAAGCTGGCCTATGACGACGAGATCTCGAACTGGAAGCTCGAGTTCGACTTCGGCGAGGACGCCAAGCGCGAGGGTGAGTCCGGCGAGCCGGTGGACTTCAGCCAGCAGCAAAGCCTGGGCGCGTGCCCCAAGTGCCAGGGCCACGTCTACGAACACGGCACCAGCTATGTGTGCGAGCACGCGGTGGGCGCCCATGTCACCTGCGACTTCAAGAGCGGCAAGATCATCCTGCAGCAGCCCGTGGCTCGCGAGCAGATGAGCAAGCTGCTGGAAAGCGGCAAGACCGAACTGCTGGAGAACTTCGTCTCCAACAAGACGCGGCGCAAGTTCAAGGCCCACCTGGCCTACGACAAGAAGGAAGGCAAGGTGGTTTTCGAGTTCGAGCCGCGGCCGGCGCGTCCGGGCGCCAAGACGGCGGGAGCCGCCGCCGCCAAGTCGCCGGCCGCGAAAAAGGCCACGACCCGCAAGGCCGCGTGAGGTCCGGGGCATCGCCGCGGCCGCTGCGGCTAGCGCAGAATGCGCGACATGAACATCCCCCATCTGCGTGTCGCCGCATCGCTGGTCCTGGCCGCCTTTTGCGGGCTGGCCCAGGCCGACCTGGTCTTCGCCGTCAACGAAGGCGTCACTTACCGCGTGCCGAACGAAGAGATCCGCGCGCGCTATGCGGCCATCGCAGCCGACCTGAGCAAGCTGCTGAAGCAACCGGTGCAGATCGAACCGGTGGCCGACTACCCCAGCCTGCGCAAGGGGCTGGCCGAGAAGGCCTACGACCTGGCGCTGGTGCACCCGGCGCACCTGTCGATCGAGGCCATCAAGAAGTCCGACTACAAGCTGCTGGCCGTGACCAAGGGCTTCCAGGACTACAAGGCCAACTTCCTGGTCGCGGGCGACTCGACTCTGAAGTCGCTGGCCGACCTGAAAGGCCGCAAGCTGGGCGCGCCGGACGAGGATTCGATCACCTCCTGGATGGTGCGCGCGACCATCCGCGATCAGGTGGGCGATGCCAAGCAGGTGTCCTACGTCTACACCCGCTACCAGGACGCGGTGCCCTTTTTCGTCGAGAACAGCCTGACGCCGGCGGGCGCCACCGCCTCCAACGCGGTGATCAAGGCCTGGAAGGACAAGGGCGGCAAGGTGCTGGCCACTTCGAAGGCGGTGCCGATCAAGCATGTCATCGCCAGCCCCAAGCTGTCGGCCGAGCAAGCCCAGGCAGTGCGCGACTATCTGCTGGCGCTGGACGGCAGCGAGGACGGCCGCAAGAAGCTCGAACCGACCAAGTGGAAGGGCTTCGCGGCCTACGACAACGCCGAGCTGATGGCCCTGGGCACCTGGCTCGGGCTGTAGCGCCGCAGCGCGCAGTCACCGCCCCGGCGGGGCGGGCCTGAGGGCATGTCTGCCGCAGTGCTGGCCAAATTGCTGGCAATCATCGTCACGGTGGCGCTGGGCTGGCTGGCCGGACGCCTGCGCTGGCTGGGCGATGCTCAGGCCGATCCGGCGCGAATCCTCAGCAACGCGGCCTTCTACATCTTCGTGCCGGCGCTGCTGTTCCGCACGACCGCCCGCGTCGACCTGGGCCAACTGCCGGCCGACCTGCTGGCGGCCTATTTCGTACCCACGATCGTGCTGCTGCTGGTGGTGTACGGCGCACAGCACTGGCGCCTGCGCCGGCTGAATCCTGCCGAGCCGGCGCTGCCGGCGACACGCGCCACCGCGGCGATCTACGGCAATGCGGTGCAGATGGGCGTGCCGATGGCAGCGGCCATGTTCGGCGAGGCCGGCCTCGGCATCCACCTGATGTTGGTCAGCGTTCACGGGCTGATCCTGTTGTCGCTGCTGACCGCGCTGGTGGAGATGGACCTGGCGCGCACGAGCCCCCAGCGCGGCAGCCCCTGGCAGACGCTGCGCAGCACGCTGCGCAACACCATCATCCACCCCGTGGTGCTGCCGGTGCTGCTGGGTCTGGGTTGGAACCTGCTCGGCCTGGGACTGCCCGGCGTGGTGGACGAGGCACTGCAGCTGCTGGGCAGCGCGGTGGTACCCCTGTGCCTGGTGCTGATCGGTCTGTCGCTGGCCTACTACGGACTGCAGGGCAGCGTGCGCGGCGCGCTCGGCGTGACGCTGCTCAAGCTGCTGGCGCTGCCAGCCCTGGTGCTGGTAGTTGCCCATTGGGGCTTCGGCCTGTCGGGCCTGCCCTTGTCGGTGGTGGTGATGATGGCCGCGTTGCCCGTGGGCAGCAACGCGCTGATCTTCGCGCAGCGCTACAAGACGCTGCAGGCCGAGGCCACTGCGGCGATCGTCTTTTCCACGCTGGCCTTCATGGCGACGGCGCCGCTGTGGCTGGCCGTCCTGGCCCGGCTGGGCAGTTGAATCCCGTTCTGGGAAAATCGCTCGATGAACCCGAACGACATCCCCGCCTACATGGCCCACGTGGGTGTGGCCGCGCGTGCCGCGGCCACCGTCCTGGCGGCGTCTTCGACGGCGCAGCGCAACGAGGCCTTGCGGGCGCTGGCCGTGCGGCTGCGCCAGCACACGGCCGCGCTGCAGCAGGCCAATGGGCTGGATCTCGAAGCCGCGCGTGCCGCCGGCCTGGCCGCGCCGCTGCTCGACCGGCTGAAGCTCACGCCGCAGATTATCGAGACCGTGGCCGAAGGCTGCGAGCAGATCGCCGCGATGCCTGACCCGGTGGGCGAGATCAGCGAACTGAAGCGCCAGCCCAGCGGCATCGCCGTCGGGCGTATGCGCGTGCCGCTGGGCGTGTTCGGCATGATCTACGAGAGCCGGCCCAACGTCACCATCGAGGCCGCGTCGCTGGCCATCAAGTCCGGCAACGCCTGCATCCTGCGCGGTGGCTCCGAAGCGCTGCAGTCCAACCTGGCGCTGTGGCGCGAGGTGCAGGCGGCGCTGGTCGAGGCCGGTCTCCCGGCCGATGCGGTGCAACTGGTGGCCACCACCGACCGCGCCGCGGTGGGTCGGCTGATTGCCATGCCCGAATACGTGGATGTGATCATCCCGCGCGGCGGCAAGTCGCTGATCGAGCGCATCAGCGCCGAAGCCCGCGTGCCGGTGATCAAGCATCTCGACGGCAATTGCCATGTCTACGTCGATGCGCAGGTCGACCTGGACATGGCCGTCAAGGTCACCGACAACGCCAAGACGCAGAAGGTCAGCCCCTGCAATGCCGCCGAATCGCTGCTGGTGCACCGTGCCGTGGCGGCGCAGTTCCTGCCGCGCATCGGCGCCATCTTCGCCGCCAAGGGCGTGCAGATGCGCTGCGATGACGGCGCCAAGGCGCTGCTGTCTCCGCTGCCCGGGGCGGACGTGATCGACGCGGTGGAGTCCGACTGGTCGGAGGAGTACCTGGCCGAGGTCATCAGCATCAAGCTGGTGGACAGCCTGGACGAGGCCATCGCGCACATCAACCGCTATGGATCGCACCACACGGATGCGATCCTCACCACGCAACACCCGAACGCGATGCGCTTCCTGCGCGAAGTGGACTCGGCCAGCGTCATGGTCAACGCCAGCACGCGCTTTGCCGACGGCTTCGAGTTCGGCCTGGGCGCCGAAATCGGCATCAGCACCGACAAGTTCCACGCCCGCGGCCCCGTCGGCCTGGAGGGGCTGACCTCGCTGAAGTGGGTGGTGCTGGGGCAGGGCGAAATCCGGCGCTGAGCCTCCATACCTTGTCAGCGGCGGCGGCCGCGGGCTATCATGCTGCACTGCAACATGAATCCGTGAGTCCCACATGCCCGCCGCCAAACCCAAGCCCTTGCTCATCGACCTTGCGTTGCAAGGCGGAGGAGCACACGGCGCCTTCACCTGGGGCGTGCTGGATCGACTGATCGAGGAGCCCTGGCTGCAGATCGACGGCATCTCCGGCACCTCGGCCGGGGCCATGAACGCGGCCGTGATGGCCAGCGGCCTGGAGCACGGCGGTGTCGAAGGTGCCAAGGCGGCGCTGGAGACCTTCTGGAAGGCGGTGTCCGAGGCTTCGCGCTTCAGCCCGCTGCAGCGCGGCCCGATGGCCGTGCTGTCCGGTCAATGGACGCTGGAGAACTCGCCGGTATACATGGCCAGCGAGCTGATGACGCGCATGTTCTCGCCCTACGACCTGAACCCGCTCAACGCCCATCCGCTGCGCAAGATCCTGGCCGAGACGGTGGACTTCGAATGCCTGGCCGAAGCGTCGCTACGCCTGTTCATCACCGCCACCAACGTGCGCACCGGCACCGGTCGGGTGTTCCGCAACGCCGAGATCACGCCGGACGTGCTGCTCGCGTCGGCCTGCCTGCCGACCATGTTCCAGGCGGTGGAGATCGACGGCGAGCACTACTGGGACGGCGGCTACGTCGGCAACCCGACGATCACACCGCTGGTGCGCGAGTGCAAGTCGCAGGACACGATCCTGGTGCAGATCAACCCGATCGTGCGTGACGAGGTGCCTCGATCAGCGCGCGACATCATGAACCGGCTCAACGAGGTGGCGTTCAACTCGCCTCTGGTGAAGGAGCTGCGCATGATCGCGCTGCTCAACAAGGTGGCCGACCCCGGCACGGGCGAAGGCGCGCTGTGGGCCGGCATGCGCTTGCACCGCATCGCCTCCGACCGGGTCACCGAGGTCGACTCGACCTCGAAGCTGATCACCGAGTGGCCCTTCCTCTGGGGCTTGCGCAACGAGGGCCGGCGCGTGGCCGGGCTGTTCCTCGACGAGCACGCCGCAGACCTTGGCAAGCGCTCGACGCTGGACCTCGACGCCATGCTGGAAGCCTGCTGAGCATGGGGCTGCTGGGCATTCTTCTAGGCCTGGGCCTGCTGGTGTGGCTGGCCTTTCGCGGTTGGAGCGTGCTCGGCCTGGCGCCGGTGGCGGCGCTGGTGGCGGCGGCTTTTTCCGGCGAGCCGCTGCTGGCGCACTGGACGCAGACCTTCATGGGTTCGGCAGCAGGCTTCGTGGCGCAGTTCTTTCCGCTGTTCCTGCTCGGCGCGCTGTTCGGCAAGCTGATGGACGACAGCGGGTCGGTCACCGCCATCGCCAACTTCATGACCGACAAGCTCGGCCCGAGCCGCTCGATCCTGGCCGTGGTGCTGGCCGGCGCGCTGGTCACCTACGGTGGCGTCAGCCTGTTCGTGGCCATGTTCGTGCTGGCGCCGATGGGCCAGGCGCTGTTCCGCGCGGCCGACATCCCCAACCGGCTGCTGCCGGGGGCAATCATGCTCGGCACCGCCACCTTCACGATGTCGGCGATGCCGGGTACGCCGGCCATCCAGAACGCCATCCCGATGCCCTTCTTCGGCACCACGCCCTTTGCCGCCCCGGGCCTGGGCTTCATCGCCTCGGCCATCATGCTCGGCTTCGGGCTGTGGTGGCTGGCGCGCTCCGAAGCTGCGGCACGCCGTGCCGGCGAAGGCTTCGGCGGCCCTGCGGCGACGGCCAGCGAGGCCGCGCACGATCCGGTGGTGCGCGAACGTGCCACCACCGCCGCAGCCTTCGACCCGGCCGAGGTGGAACATGGCGGGCGAAGTGCCGATGCGCCCGGCATCGCGGTCGCGGTGCTGCCGCTGGCGGTGGTGATGGCCGTCAATCTGGCCATGTCCTTGCTGATCCTGCCCCGCATCGACACCAGCTACCTGGCTGAAGTGCAATGGGGTGAGACCTCGCTGGCCAGCGTCGGCGGCGTGTGGTCGGTGATCGTCGCGCTGTCGGCGGCGATCGTCGTGCTCTATGTGTTCAACCGCCGACGCCTGAGCTCGCTGCGCGATACCGTCGACGCCGGCCTCAACGCCTCGGCGCTGCCGGTCATCAGCGTGGCCAGCCTGGTGGGCTTCGGTGCGGTGGTGGCTGCCCTGCCGGCTTTCCAGGTGGTCAGCGACTGGGTGCTGGGCATCGAGGGCGGGCCGCTGGTCGGCCTGGCACTGTCCACCAACGTGCTGTCGGCATTGACCGGCTCGGCCTCAGGCGGCCTGACCATCGCGCTGGGTGCGCTGGGCGACACCTACATGCAGCTGGCGGCTGAGTACGGGATCGATCCGGCGCTGATGCACCGCGTGGCGGTGATCGGTGCCGGCTCGCTGGACAGCCTGCCGCACAACGGTGCGGTGGTCACGCTGCTGGCAGTGTGCGGCGCCACACACAAGCAAAGCTATTTCGACATCGTCATGGTCGGCATCGTCAGTGCGCTGCTGGCGCTGGTCGCGGTGATCGTCATCGGCTCGGCGGTTGGCTCGTTCTAGGCGTCTATAGTGGCCGCATGAGCGGACCGCGGCCCCACCCCAATTGAGCACGCAGCAGTTGCTGCTGATCGCGGCCGCCGCGTTGCTGGTGTTCTGGATGCTCGGCGCGCACAACCGGCTGGTGGCACTGCGCAACGCGATCATCGCCGCCTGGGCGCAGGTCGACGAGCCCTTGCAGCGTCGCGCCGCGGCGCTGTTGCCCTTGGTCGATGCACTGCGCGCCCACCTGCCCGACGAGCAGGGCGCGCTCGACGCGGTCCAGGCCGCGCAGACCCAGTTCCAGTCGGCCGCCGACGCGCTGCGAACCCGGCCGGCGATGGCGCCACGCGCCGCCGCGCTGGTGTCGGCCGAGGCCGCCTTGCAGGCCACCCTGTCGCGGTTGCTGGCCTTGCTGGAGCAGCGCACCGACCTGGCCGGCGCCGACGACCTGGCACCCCATGTCGCCGCGCTGCGCGACACCGGGCAGCGCCTGGCCTTCGCCCGGCAGCTGTTCAACGATGCCGTGCGCAGCTACAACGAGGCGGCACACCAGTTCCCGACGCGGCTGCTGTCCAGCCTGTTCGGTTTCGGCCCGGCGGGCACGCTGTAGGACGCAAGCATGAGCAACCAGACCCCGACTGTGTTCGATGGCCAGCGACTCCGTGCGACAGCCGACGGCGCGGTGCTGCGCGTGCAACTGTTCAACCCTCCGATGGGTTGCATGGACGCGCAGACCGAAGCCGAGCTGCTGGCACTGCTCGACCTGATCGACGCCACGCCCGCCTGGTACGTGGTATTGCTCAGCGGCCGCGACGCCGGCGTCTTCGTGCGCCACTACGACGTGGCCGTGCTTGAGCAACGCGGCCGCGCCATGGCCGCGCGCGGCCTGCGCTTCGCGCTCGAGCGGCCGGTGCCCGAGGCACCGCTGCACCGCGCGCTGGCGCGCATCGAAGCCAGCGACCGCATCTTCATCGCTGCCATCAACGGCACCTGCATGGGCGGCGGCTACGAACTGGCATTGGCCTGCGATCTGCGCTATGCACAAGCCGGTCGCTACGGCATCGGTCTGCCCGAGGTGAACATCGGCCTGCTGCCCGGGGCGGGCGGCACGCAGAAGCTGCAGCGCGTGATGGGCGCGGCCCGCGCGCTGGAAAGCCTGCTGCTCGGCCGCACCTTCGATCCGGCCGAGGCTGCCGCGCAGGGCCTGGTGCATGCCTGCTGCGACGACGTCATGGCCCATGCGCTGGCGGTGGCCGCCGAACTGGCGGGCAAGCCGCAGCCGGCTCTGGGCCACATCAAGCATCTGGCGCGGCGCGTCGGCCATAGCGATGCCGCAACCGGCTTGGCCGAGGAGCGCACCTTGTTCTGCCACACGATGGTCAGCGACGCGGCGCTGCAGCGCATGGCCGAGATGAACGCTGGGCGGCGCGACATCATCGATCCTTAGCAGGCCTTGGCAGGCGCGGTTTCCGCCAGCCAGCGCGCCACCTCGGCGTGGAACTCCTGCGGCTTGTCCAGCATGACCCAATGCCCGGTGCGCAGCCCGACGGCGCGGCTTCCAGGCCGCAGCGCCAGCGCCTGCAACCAGGCTCGCGAATGGAACATGAAGGGTTTGCGCTGGCCGTACAGGTAGAGCATCGGCACCTGCGGTGCGAACACCAGCGCCTTGCGAAAGCCACCCTTCAGGCCGAACCAGCGCATCGCATAGGGGTAGCCCGTCGCTGCACGGATGCGTTGCGGCGGCACGGGGCAGCGCATCGCCCCGGCCATTGCGCGCGCCATGCGGTCGCCCAGCCCGCCTCCCACGCGCCAAGCCAGGGCCAGCCACAGTTGGTAGGCCAGCACCATCAGCTTGGCCCGGGTGCCCAACTCGGCACGGTGTGCCTCGGACCCCGTGTCGCCGATGTCCACGCCCACGATGCGCGACACCAGCTGCGGGTGGCGCATTGCGAACTGGTAGGCGAACGCGCAACCCCAATCGTGCGCCAGCAGCGTGACGCGCTCGCCCGGGCAGCAGCCGGTGACGACGGCGTGCAGGGTGTTGACCACCTCATCCAGCGAGCACGCTCGCGCTGCCATCGAGGGGTCGAATCCCGGTAGGGTGAAACGCACGCAGCGCCAATGCGACTGCAGCGCCTCTACGGTGCCGTCCCACAGGCGCAACGTGTCGGGCCAGCCGTGGACCAGCACCACCGCGTCGCTGCCCTTGCCCTCGACGCGGACCTCAACGCCGTCGATTTCCATTGGCGCATGCTAAGTCCGGCATCAGCAACTGCAAATAAATCTGGCCTTAAGGATCTGCGGCGAGCATCGGCGTCTATGCCCGCTTCGAGAAACCCGCTGACCCTGGCCGTGATAGTGAGTCTGTGGCTTGCCAGCGTGGGCAACTGGCCGCTGTGGCGCGCCATGGGCGAGCTGCCCGAGATGTCCTCGGTGCGCGGCGCGCTGTTCATGGGCAGCTTCGGCGTGATGGTCGCCTGCATCAGCCTGGCACTGCTGGCGCTGGGCGCGTGGCGGCTGAGCATCAAGCCGCTGGCCACGCTGTTGCTGGTGGCGGCTGCCGTGGGCGCGCACTTCATGGGCAGCTACCGCATCGTCATCGACCCGACGATGATGGTCAACGTGCTGCACACCGACGTTCACGAGGCCGGTGACCTGATCGGCGGGCGTCTGCTGCTCAGTGTGGCGCTGCTGGCCGGCCTTCCGACCTGGTGGGTGTGGCGCACCCCGCTGCAGCCCATGCCCGCGGCGGCGCAGGGCCTGCACAACGCCGCCGCCCTGACATTGGCGCTGTGTCTGGCGGGAGGACTGCTGGTGCTGAACGCCGCGCCGATGTCCGCGACCATGCGCAACCACAAGCCGCTGCGCTACATGATCAACCCGGCCAACTCGTTCTACGCGCTCGGCCGGCTGGCCGTGCAGCGGCCCGTGCGCATGGCCGGCACGGCCCAGGCCATCGGTGCCGATGCAGTGTTGAGCACGCGCCGCGACGGCGCCCACGCGCCGCTGCTGATGCTGGTGATTGGCGAGACGGCACGTGCAGACCACTTCTCGCTCAACGGCTACGCGCGCAACACCAACCCGCAGACCGCGGCGCTGGGCCTGCTCAGCTTCACCCAGGTCAGCTCCTGCGGCACCAACACGGCGGCCTCGCTGCCGTGCATGTTCTCGCACCTGGGACGCGAGGCGTTCGGCGCACGCAAAGTGGAGCACGAGAACCTCCTCGACGTCCTGCAGCACGCCGGCCTGGCGGTGCTGTGGCTGGACAACCAGGCCGGCTGCAAGGGACTGTGCGAGCGCGTGCCGCACGCTGCGGCCATCGATGCGCCGCCTGGCATGGCCCACGCGCCGGGGCTGTGCCAGGTTGGCGAATGCCTGGACGAAGCGATGCTCACCGGGCTGGACCAGCGCCTGGCCGCGCTGCCTGAAGAACGGCGACAGCGCGGCGTGGTGCTGGTGCTGCATCAGATGGGCAGTCACGGACCCGCCTACTACAGGCGTTCGCCGGCCGAGCTCAAGCGCTTCCAGCCTGAATGCGTGACCCATGCGCTGCAGGACTGCGACAAGGCGGCGCTGATCAACGCCTACGACAACTCCATCGCCTATACCGACCACATGCTCGACCGCTCCATCGAGTGGTTGTCGCGGCAGTCGGCTCGCTTCGACCCGATGCTGCTGTATGTGTCCGACCATGGCGAGTCGCTGGGCGAGAACAACATGTACCTGCACGGCATGCCCTACGCGCTGGCACCGCGCGAGCAGACGCATGTGCCGATGCTGCTGTGGATGCCGCCCCAGGCGGAGGCCGGCATCGGCGTCGCACGGACCTGCCTGCAGGAGCGGCGCGACCAACCACTTAGCCACGACAACCTGTTCCACACGGTGCTCGGCCTGTTGGGCGTGAGCAGCGGCCTGCTCAAGCCGGCGCTGGACCTGACTGCACCGTGCCGCGGTGCGTGAAGCCGCAATCCGCTGACTGCGCGCTGGCTGAACGCCAGCCTGTCGGCTTGCGGCACACTGCGCGCCATGGTCCCTCCCACCGCCGCGGCCGAAGCCGCACCGCCCACCGGGCCGACCGTGGCCGCCGAGCGGCCGCAGCGCAACGCCCGCGTCGTGGCGCTGCTACTGAACCTGGCGCATGCCATCGACCACATGTTCCTGCTGATCTTCGCGACCGCAGTGGGCTCGATCGCGGCCGAGTTCGGCTTCTCCCGCTGGGAGGACCTGATGCCCTACGGCGTCGGTGCCTTCGTGCTCTTCGGCCTGGGCTCGCTGCCCTCGGGCCGTCTGGGCGACCTGTGGGGGCGGCGGCGCATGATGCTGCTGTTCTACTTCGGCATCGGCGCGGCAGCGTTACTGGCCGCGGCGACGCGCAATGCCTGGGAGCTGGCCGCCGCGCTGACGCTGCTCGGCGCCTTTGCGTCGATCTACCACCCGGTGGGGATCCCGATGCTGCTGCAGCGCGCGCCCAACCCGGGGGCGGTCATCGGCGTCAACGGCCTGGCCGGCAACCTGGGCATCGCCGTGGCGGCGCTGAGTACCGGCTTCATGGTGCAGTGGTTCGGCTGGCGCGCGGCCTTCTCCCTGCCCGGGTTGCTGGCCATCGGCTGCGGACTGCTGTTTGCGCGGCTGTGCCCGCATGAGACGGAGGCCCCGGCGCGGCGAAGCGGCAAGGCGCGGGTCACGCTGACGCCCGCGCTGATGGCGCGGGTCTTCGCGGTCATGACCGCGGCGTCGGTCACCGGTAGCCTGCTCTTCAACTTCGCGACCAACGGCAATGCGCAGCTGCTGGCCGAGCGCTTCCGCGGCATCGTCGAGGACCCGGCGCTGCTCGGCATGATGCTGGCTGCGGTGTATGCGGTGGCCTCGCTGGCGCAGGTGGTTGTGGGGCGGTTGATCGACCGGGTGCCGCTCAAGCCGCTGTACCTGGGCATCGTGCTGGCGCAGGTGCCGCTTCTGTTGCTGGCGACAAGGGCCGAGGGTTGGTGGATGCTGTTGCTGCTGCTGGCGGTGATGGTAGTGATCTTCGGCTCGATCCCGTTCACCGACGCAATGATCGTGCGCTATGTCGACGACCGCATGCGCTCACGCGTGGCCGGTGCGCGCCTGACCGTGTCCATCGGCATCAGCTCGCTGGCGGTGTGGCTGCTCGGCCCGGTGGTCAAGAACGCCGGCTTCGCCACGCTGTTGTGGGCCATGGCAATGATCGCCGCTTGCACCGTGCTGGTGGTGCTGGCGCTGCCGCGCGACGACGCGGCAGGCTGAACTAAGGCTGGCCGACGATCGAGGCCGTGGCCACCAGCTCCTCCAGCAGCGCCAGTGCGACGCTGCCCGACATGGCATAGGGGTCGAGTTGAGCGGTAGCCGAGTACTTCAGCAGCAGCGAGGGGTTGAG
>CAVWXO010000018.1:0-133897 GCA_963758955.1 uncultured Pseudomonadota bacterium | reverse complement strand
CTCGTGCCAATGGAAGCCGGCGGCCAGCGGCGCGGCGGCGATGGCCACCTTCTCCTCGCCGGCTTCGAACTCGGCCAGCGTGGCCACGCTGGGCACGTCGATGCGGTGGTCGCGCAGCAGCTCCAGCAGGCTCTCGCGCCGGCCGTCGCTTTCGGCGACCAGGAGCACGCGGTGCTGGGTGGCGTCGATGTGCTGTTCCAGCGCGGCCAGCGGCTCAGTGGCACCGCGGTCCACGCTGACGTCGGGCAGCGGCCGCGCCCAGTTCACCTCGCCGGCACCGCGCAGCACCAGCGTGGCATGCGCGTTGGCACGGGCGAAGAACTCCTCGCTGCGCAGGAACAGCTCCTCCGGCGGCAGCAGCGGGCGCTCCGGGTCGTGCTGCAGGAAACGGTGGCGCTCGCGCGTGTCGGTCCAGAAGTGCTGCAGCGCCTCGTCCAGCTCGCCATGCAGCACCAAGGCCGCGTCGTCGCCGATGTAGTCGAAGATCGTCGCCGTCTGATCGAAGAACAGCGGCAGGTAGTACTCGATGCCGGCGGTGGCCAGCCCGGCGCCGACGTCCTTGTAGACGCGCGAGCGGCTCGGGTCGCCTTCGATCTTCTCGCGCCAGCGCGCGCGGAAGGCGTTGCGTGCCGGCTCGTCCATCGGGAACTCGCGTCCGGGCAGCAGCCGCACCTCGGGCACCGGGTACAGGCTGCGCTGCGTGTCCGGATCGAAGGTGCGGATCGAATCGACCTCGTCGCCGAACAGGTCCACCCGGTACGGCACCAGGCTGCCCATCGGGAACAGGTCGATCAGGCCGCCGCGCACCGCGTATTCGCCGGGCGACACCACCTGGCTCACATGGCTGTAGCTGGCCAGCGTGAGCTGCGCCTTGAGCGCGGCCTCGTCCAGCCGCATCTTCTGCTTGAAGTGGAAGGTGTAGCCGGCCATGAAGGCGGGCGGTGCCAGCCGCGTCAGCGCGGTGGTGGCGGGCAGCAGCACCACGTCGAGCTCACCGCTGCGCACGCGCCACAGCGTGGCCAGCCGCTCGGAGATCAGGTCCTGGTGCGGCGAGAAGCTGTCGTAGGGCAGCGTCTCCCAGTCGGGGAACAGCGCCACGCGCAGCCCCGGCGCAAAGAAGGGCAGTTCGTCCACCAACCGCTGCGCGTCGGCCGGATCGGCCGCGACGATGCACAGCAATTGCCCGGCTGCGCGGCGCGCCAGCGCAAGGCGGGCCAGCAGCAGGGCGTCGGCGGAGCCGGCGGGGCGGGGCAGCGCATGACGCTTGCCGCGGGCGATGGAAGGCAGCTGCATGGAAGGTGCGGACAACACAAAACGCCCCGCAACGAAGGTTGCGGGGCGACAGGAGGATTGTAGGCAAGGGGCGTGCCGGCGACGCCGACAGCTACCATTGCCGAGTGAGCGACACCAACCCCGCACTGAACGGCCCGGCCCAAGCCCGCTGCTTCGCACTGGTGCCCTGCGCCGGCGTGGGCGAGCGCGCCGGCCAGGCGCAGCCCAAGCAATATGCTGTCGTCGCCGGCCGCGCCATGGTGGCGCACACGCTGGACGCGCTGGGACGCGTGTCACGGCTGCAGGCCACGCTGGTGGTGCTGGCGCCGGGCGATGGCTGGTTCGAGGCGCAGGCCCCGGCCTTCCGCGGCGAAGGCGCCTGGGTGGCGCGCTGCGGCGGCCCCACGCGCGCGGCCAGCGTGGCGGCTGGATTGGAGGAACTGCGTCGCCGTGGGGCAAGCGACACCGATTGGGTGCTGGTGCACGATGCCGCGCGCTGCCTGCTGCGGCCTGAATGGGTGGATCGGCTGATCGACGAATGCATGGACGATGCGGTCGGCGGCCTGCTGGCGCTGCCGCTGGCCGACACGCTCAAGCAGTCGCGGGACGGTCGCGTCGAGCGAACCCTCTCGCGCAGCGACAAATGGGCTGCCCAGACGCCGCAGATGTTTCGACTGGGCCTGTTGCGCCAGGCACTGGCGCAGGCCGGCCCCGGGGTCACCGACGAGGCCAGCGCCATCGAGGCGCTCGGCCATGCACCCTTGCTGGTGCAAGGCGAACTGGAGAATTTCAAGCTCACCTGGCCGCAGGAACTGGCGCTGGCCGCGCGGCTGCTGCAGGCGAGTGTGCCGGAGGCTGCTGCATGACCACGAATCTGCGCATCGGTGAAGGCTGGGATACCCACGCGCTGGTCAGCGGCCGGCCGCTGCTCCTCGGCGGCGTGCATATCGAGCACAGCCACGGGCTGCTGGGCCATTCGGATGCCGATGCCCTGTTGCATGCCATCACCGATGCGTTGTTCGGTGCAGCCGGGCTGGGCGACATCGGTCGGCACTTCCCGGACACCGACGCGGCCTTCAAGGGCGCCGATTCGCTGGCGCTGCTGGCCGAGGCGGCGCGGCGGGTGCTTGCCGCTGGCTGGGACATTGCCAACATCGACAGCACCATCGTCGCGCAGGCGCCGAAGCTGGCGCCGCACATCGCGGCGATGTGCGCCAACATCGCGCGCGCGCTGGCCATCGATGTGGGCCGCGTCAACGTCAAGGCCAAGACGGCCGAAAAGATGGGTCCGGTGGGCGAGGGTCGCGCCATCGAGGCGCGGGCGGTGTGCCTGCTGGTGCGGCACAGCGCCTAGGTCACGCCGTATGGGCCTGCTTCAGTCGCAGCCGGGCTATCAGGCCGCCATCAGGGGCATTGGCCAGTTCCAAGGTGCCGCCCATGCGCTGCAGTGACTTCTCGACGATGGCCAGGCCTAGGCCGGCACCGGTGGCTGCGGTGCGCGCCGCGTCGCCGCGGAAGAAGGGCGTGGTCAGCTGACCCAGTCTTTCCGGTTTGACGCCGGAGCCTTGGTCGCGTACGGTGATGATGACCCACGGGCCGGTCTTGGCATAGCTGACGGTGACCACGGCGATGCCGGAATCGGTGCTGCGGCCGTAGCGCCGTGCGTTCTCGAACAGGTTGGAGAAGACGCGGCCGAGCTCCGTCTCGTCGGCCAGTACCGCAACGTCGATGGCCACGCGAGAGGTGATGCGTATCTGGGCCGGGTCGCGGAAGGGGCTCGCTTCGCGGTCGATCAGCTGCGCCAGATGCACCGGCCGCATCTCGGTCTCGCCCGGGCGTGCATAGTCCATGAACTTGTCGATGATGGCGTCGAGTTGCTCAATGTCCATCGCCATGTTGCGCTTGGCTTCGTCGTTGCTGACGCTCATCTCGGTTTCCAGACGCAGCCGCGCCAGCGGCGTACGCAGGTCGTGCGAGATGCCGGCCAGCATCACCGCGCGGTCTTCCTCCACCTTGGCCAGCTCGCGCGCCATGCGGTTGAAGCCCCGGTTGACCTCGCGGATCTCGCTGGTCAGCGTGTTCTCGTCCAGCCGCGAATCGAGGTCGCCTTCACGGATTCGGCTGGCCGCGAAGGACAGGTCGCGCAGCGGCCGGTTGATCAGCCGCGCGATCACCACCGAACCGACCATTGTGGCCAACAGTGCGATACCGACCCATACGAACCAGGTGCTGCTGGTCAGCGGTCCGGCATGGGCTGTTTCGGTATGCAACCAGTAGCGGTCCTTGTCGATCGAGAAGCCCACCCACATGCCGGCCTTGCCGTTGACACTGCGCGCCACCACCGCATCGGCGCCCAGCCTCGACATCAGCTGGTCGGTGACGTTCTGGCTGAAGCGGTCGGTGGCGTAGGTCTCCCAGGTGTCACCGGGCTCGCGCGGCACGACGCGCACGGCGCTCTTGCCGCTCATGGTCTTGACCAAGGCCACGCGGTTGATGGCATCCGCGGTGCTCAGCGCGGTTCGCGACAGGTTCACCAGTTCGGCCGTCTGCTGGGCGGCCTGGACCGCACGCGGCTCGAACTCCAGCGCACGCAGCGTCTGTACCCACGCAAATATGCCGCCGGCCAGCAGCAGCGCCAGCAGGAAGAAGGTTCGCCAGAAGAGGCTCAGTTCGACGGGTTGGCGGGCCACTTCGGAGGCGATGGATGCGTGACCTGGGAATCGACCTTACCCAAGAAGGCGGTAAGGCGGGAGTCTCGAAGGCAGGACCTACGCGCTTTGCGGGGCGCTGCAGCGGCGTGCGCTCGAAGCGCTGGGGCGATGCACCTAGTTGTTGGCGCCGTCAGGCACGAACACGTAGCCCACACCCCATACCGTCTGAATGTAGCGCGGCTGCGCCGGGTCGGGCTCGAGCATCTTGCGCAGGCGGGAGATCTGCACGTCGAGGCTGCGGTCGAAGGGCTCGAACTCGCGGCCGCGCGCCAGTTGCGCCAGCTTGTCCCGCGACAGCGGCTGGCGCGGGTGACGCACCAGCGCCTTGAGCATCGAGAACTCGCCGGTGGTCAGCGAGATCTGCTGGCCTTCCTTGGACAGACGGCGCAGCGACAGGTCGAACTCGAAGGGTCCGAAGGTCACGGTCTGCGCTTCCTTGGACGGTGCCCCCGGCGCTTCCAGCGCAGGGCGGCGGCGCAGCACCGCATGGATTCGGGCCAGCAGCTCGCGTGGGTTGAAGGGTTTGGGCAGGTAGTCGTCGGCGCCGACCTCGAGGCCGACGATGCGGTCCACGTCCTCCACCTTGGCGGTGAGCATGATGATCGGCGTGGTGTCCTTGGCCGAGCGCAGCCGGCGGCAGATGGACAACCCGTCTTCGCCGGGCAGCATCAGGTCGAGCACGATCAGGTCGACGGTCTCGCGGGTGAGCAACCGGTTCAGCGCCTTGGCATCTTCGGCGAGCAGCACATCAAAGCCTTCCTGCGCGAGGTACCGGCGCAGCAGATCGCGGATGCGTGCGTCGTCATCGACAATCACCACGCGGTTGGGCCGCGCGTTCGGTGCCTGGGACATTGCGGACTCCAAATTTGTAACAACGGCATTGTGCAAGCGTTTTGGAGGGCTGTTTCGGCGCTATTGACCATCTGTTACAGGTCTTTTTTCTTGCTCTTTGCGGTGCCGCGTCAACCCGTGACCGATGCCACGCGCTAAGAGTCGGTAACCCTCGGATACATGCCCACGATGAACCACTTCCGCAGCGCGACCCCGCGATCCTTGACCCTGCTCGGCCTGGCCTTCGCCAGCCTATGCGTGCAGGCAGAACCGGCGGCTCTTGTGGCCAACCAGCTGTCGCTGTCGGCCTCGGCCAGCACCGAGGTGGCCAACGACATCCTGGTCATCAGTTTCTCGACGCAGCGCGAAGGGGCCGATCCTGCCGCGGTGCAGGCGCACCTGACGCAGGCCGTGAATGCCGCGCTGGCCGAGGCTCGCAAGGCGGCGCAGCCCGGGCAGGTGGACATCAGCACCGGCAGCTTCTCGGTGCAGCCGCGCTATGCGCAGAAGGGCGAGCCGACGAAGTGGCAGGGCGTGGCCGAACTGCGTGCCGAGGGCAAGGACTTCGAAGCCCTGACGCGGCTGGTCGGTCGCATCCAGACGCTGACCGTGGCCAATGTCAGCTACCGGCTGTCGCGGGAGGCGCGCGACAAGGCGCAAGGCGCGGTCAGCGCGCAGGCCATCGCACGCTTTCGCAGCCAAGCCGAAACCTATGCCAAAGACTTCGGATTCGGCGGCGTGACGCTGCGCGCGGTGGAGGTCAGTACCGGCGAATCCATTGCCCCGCCGATCCCGCGTTTTCGCATGGCAGCCAATGAGGCGGTGGCTTCTGTGTCCGCGTTGCCGGTGGAAGCGGGCAGGACCAGCGTCACCACCACCGTCAGCGGCCTGGTGCAGATGAAGTAGCACAGCGCGGCGCCACCGCCGCATTGATAGGATGGTTGCCCTGAGACAGGGAGAACCGTCATGACCGAGCCGGTGTTGCGCGACGTACAGTGCCTCGACAGCCGCGGCCTGCATCGCATGGCTTACTGGCAATGGGGCGATGCCGCCAACCCGAAGGTGCTGGTGTGCGTGCATGGCCTGACGCGCCAGGGCCGCGACTTCGACTCGCTGGCTCGCGCGATGGCTGGCGAGTACCGCGTGATCTGTCCCGATGTGGTCGGCCGCGGCCGCTCCGACTGGCTGGCCGACCCGATGGGCTACGCCATCCCCAACTATGTCGCGGACATGGTGTGCCTGCTGGCCAGGCTGGACGCACACGTGGTCGACTGGGTTGGCACCTCGATGGGCGGGCTGATCGGCCTGGGCCTGGCCAGTCTCAACGGCTCGCCGGTGCGCAAACTGGTGCTCAACGATGTCGGGCCGGCGATCGAGCCAGCTGCGCTGCAGCGCATCGGCAGCTATGTCGGGCAGAGCAACTTCTGGGGGACGCTGGAAGAGGCCGCCGATGCGTCGTGGACGTTGTCGCAGGGGTTCGGCCCACACAGCCGCGAACAGTGGCTGGCGCTGACCGAGCCGCAGCTCAAGCCGGCCACGCAGGACGGTCGCGCCGGCTTCACTGCGCGCTGCGATCCGGCCATCGCCGTGCCCTTTCGCGCCGTGACGCCGGAGCTGGCCCGGGCCGGCGAGGCGCTGCTGTGGCAGAGCTATGACCGGCTGCAGTGCCCGACACTGCTGCTGCGCGGCGCCGATTCCGACCTGCTCTCGCAGGCCACGGCCCAGGCCATGACGCAGCGCGGCCCGCGCGCGCAGCTGCATCAGTTCGCCGGCATCGGCCATGCGCCGACCCTGGTGCAGGCTGACCAGATCGAGGTGCTGCGCCGATTTCTGCTTTCGCCATGAAGACGCTGGCCGGCGGCGTGGCGCCGCGGCCCGATGCCCAGGCGTCGCCGATCGTGCGCCTGGCCGATGCCGACGGCGACGTCGACGCACTGCGCCGGGCACGCGCCTTTGCCGAGCCGCTGCTCACCGGGCAATTGCTTGACACCGGCGAGGAAGCGATGGCCCATGCCGATGGCGTGGCCGCCATTCTGCAGGGCATCGGTGCGGCGCCATCGATGCGCGCCGCGGCCTATCTCGTGTATGCCGGCGATTACCTGCAGCGGCCTGAAGAAGTGGTCAGCAAGGCCTTCGGCCCGTCCTATGCCGGGCTCGTGAGCCACACCCGCCAGCTGGTGCAGATCCAGCGCTCGGCGCGCGACGCTCAGGTCGAGACGCAGCGCCGCGCCCTGCAGACCGAGCGCGTGCGCAAGATGCTGCTGGCCTTCGCCAGCGACCTGCGCGTGGTTCTGCTGCGCCTGGCCTCGCGGCTTCAGACCCTGCGCTTCTACGCCGCAAGCCGGCGCGTGTGCCCCGAAGCGCTGGCGCGCGAATCGCAGGACGTGTTCGCGCCCTTGGCCAACCGGTTGGGCATCTGGCAGATCAAGTGGGAGCTGGAGGACCTGGCCTTCCGTTTTCTGCAGGGTGACGAGTACCACCGCGTGGCCGCGCTGATGGACGGCAAACGGCTGCAGCGCGAGGCGGCGGTGGAGCAGGCCCGACGGCAGTTGGCCGAGGAACTGTCCGCCGTGGGTCTGCAGTGCGAGGTGCAGGGCCGGCCCAAGCACCTGTACAGCGTGTGGAAGAAGATGCAAGGCAAGGGCATCGACTTCGCGCACATCTTTGACCTGCGCGCGCTGCGCGTCATCGTCGACGACGTGCCGGACTGTTATGCCGCCCTGGCCCGCGTGCATGACCTGTACGTGCCGCTACCAGGGGAGTTCGACGACTACATCGCCAAACCCAAACCCAACGGCTACCAGTCGCTGCACACCGTGGTGCGCGGGCACGACGGTGCGGCGCTGGAAGTGCAGATCCGCACCCGTGCGATGCACGAGCATGCCGAGCACGGCGTGGCTGCACACTGGGCCTACAAGGAAGCCGGTGCGCGCGGCTATGCCGGCGTCAGTGCCGCAGGGGAGTTCGAGGAACGTGTGGCCGAGGCGAGGCGCTCGGTGCTGCGCCAGCTGCTGGCCTGGGAGCGAGAGGTCTCCGAGCGCGACGCCGGGCAAGCCGAAGGCGGCATGTTCGACGATCGCATCTATGTCTTCACGCCGCAGGCCGCGGTGATCGAACTGCCGGCCGGAGCCACGCCGGTGGACTTTGCCTACAGCCTGCACACCAATGTCGGCCACCGTTGCCGCGGGGCGCGAGTCGACGGCACACTGGTGCCGCTGCATACCCCGCTGCGCAATGGCCAGACCGTGGAGATCATCGCCGCCAAGGAGGGTGGCCCGTCGCGCGACTGGTTGAGTGCCGAGCCCGGCTACCTCAAGAGTCCGCGCTCGCGCGCCAAGGTGCGCGCCTGGTTCAACGCACAGCAGCAGCAAGCCACCATCGCCCGCGGCCGCGAGCTAGTGGAAAGGTTGCTGCAGCGCGAAGGGCGCACCGCGTTGAAGCTGGAGCACCTGGCCGAGCAACTGGGCTTCACGCAGGCCGATGCACTGTTCGAGGCGGTGGGCAAGGACGAGTATTCGCTGCACCAGGTCGAGAACCTGCTGCGGCCGCCGGCGCCGGTACCCACGGCCGACGAACTGATCGCACTGCGCAAGCCGCGTGCGCAGGCCGAGGGCGACAAGGGCGGCGTGCTGGTGGTCGGCGTCGAGTCGCTGCTCACCACGCTGGCGCGCTGCTGCCGGCCGGCGCCGCCGGATGCCATTGGCGGCTTCGTCACGCGCGGCAAGGGCGTGGCCATCCACCGCGCCGACTGCAGCAACCTGCGGCACATGGTCAGTCGCGCGCCCGAGCGCCTGATCACCGTGGCCTGGGGCAGCAGGCCGGCCGACGCGTCGATAGCCTATGCGGTGGATCTGCTGGTCGAGGCCGAGGACCGGCAGGGCTTGCTGCGCGACATCTCGGAACTTCTGGCCAAGGAGAAGATGAACGTCGTCGGTGTGCATACCCAGTCGGTGAAGGATTCGCGTGGTAGCACGGCCTGGATGACCTTCACCGTCGAAGTCGGCGACACCACCCGGCTGGCGCCGGTGCTGGCCCAGGTGGGCCGCGTGGCCGGCGTGCGCCGTGCGCGGAGGAAGTAGGCCGGGCTGCCCTGCTAGAATGACGCCTTCGCAGGCGCGTAGCTCAGCTGGTTAGAGCACCACCTTGACATGGTGGGGGTCGTTGGTTCGAGTCCAATCGCGCCTACCAATCTCAGGCCCAAGCAAGTCATTGATTTGCTTGGGCCTTTTGCTTTTCTGGAGTAGCGCTGCATCGTCCGTTGGGACGAATTCCGTCGGCATCGCCTGCCATCTCGGCCACGAGGAGCGCCTTGGCGTTGCCCTGATCGCCCCCCGGAATCCACCTCGCGTACCGGTCCAGGAGCATCTTCACCGAGTTGCCCAGCTGGCTTGCGATGTACGCTGGCGGTACACCAGCCATGAGCGCCACCGTCGCGTAGGTGTGGCGGGTTTGGTAGGCCTTGCGCCAGCGGATGCCCAGGCGCTTGACGTCGATCTGCTGCGCCGCGTCTTTGCGGAAGCCGAGCGGGCGGGGCGCGGCGGGGAGTTCTTCATGTTCCACCTCGGGCGTGCGCACATCTCGGCGCACTACAACCCGGTGGGCAGCTTCTCGCGCCTTACCGAGGTGGCCACCCGCATTGCGGGCCGGTTGCCGCCGGAAGGCCAGCCGTAGTGCACGCGCGTCTGGGTGATCTCCTTGATGCGCATCTTCAGCGCCGATTCGTCCTTTTTGACCGCCTTGTACAGGTAGGTCGAGGTCGACATCTTCACCACGCGCAACGCATTGCGCTGGCTGCATCCAAAACACTGCATCAACTCCGGCACCAAGGAGCGGCGCTGCGAAGGCCTCAAGGCCCCTTTTGCGACGGCATGCTGCAGCATGGCCCTGTCCAGGCTCAGATCGGCCACGATCTGCTTGAGCTTGCGGTTCTCTTCCTCGAGCTGGCCCAGCCGCCGCAACTCCGACGGCCCGACGCCGCCGTACTTCTTGCGCCAGACGTAAAACGTCGCGACGCTGATGCCCATCTTGCGGCACACCGCCTCGACGCCGATGCCCAGTTCGGCCTGCTTCAGCGCGAACGCAATCTGCTCGTCACCCTAAATCCGGCAGTTGCCCATCGGTGGTCGGCCGCTGAGCGAGCAGTGGCGCGGTATTGGGGGTCTTGGCACACTCACCCGATGGGTGAAGCAAGACGCAAGGCGCTGGCGGCGCGCCCAGGGGCTGGCCATGACCAGTCCGAGCCGCAGGTTGTGGACACGCTGGGCGGGCGCATGCATGTGCGCTGGGATGAGGGTGCGGCGGCCACGCCGCACGGCCAGTTGGTGTTCTTCGCGGAGTTCCTGGCTGCCACAGGCGTGTTCGAGCGCTGGGTGGCTGAGTGCCCGCTGAGCTACCGCAGCGGCAACGCCCCGGACAAGCGCGATGTGCTGGGCACGCTGATGCTCGGGCTGTTGGCCGGGCACCGTCGATACGCGCACATCACGGCGCTGCGCGGCGACGCCGTGGCGGCGCAAGCGCTAGGCATGGCCCGTGTCGTCAGCGAGGACGCGCTACGCCGGGCGCTGGAGCGCATCGACGAGCCAGCCAGCGCGGCGTGGATGCGCCCGAGCCTGATGCACTCGGTACGCGAGGCGCTGGACAGGCCCTGGGTGCTGGACATCGACGCCAGCATCAAGCCGCTGTACGGACGCCAAGAGGGCGCGGAGATTGGCTACAACCCGAGCAAACCCATGCGGCCCAGCCACGTGCTGCACACGTTCTTGGTGAGCAACCTGCGCTTGGTGCTGGATGTGCAGTTGAGCTCGGGCAAGCAGCACACCAGCACGCACGCCAAGACGGCGCTGGGCCGGCTGCTGGACGAACTCGGTGAACGCCGACCAGCGGTGGTGCGCGGCGACTCCGGCTACGGCAACGAAGGCATCCTGCTGACGCTTGAAGAGCGCCAGCAGCCCTACCTGCTGCGGCTGCGGCAGACCAAGAACGTGCAGCGGCTGGTGGCGCAGCAGTTCGCCCGCCAGGATTGGAGCCGGCCGGACAACCAGGGCTGCCAGATGGTGCAGGCCCAGCTGCAACTGCACGGCTGGAGCAAGAAGCGCCGCGTGGTCATCGTGCGCCAGCGCATCCGCGGCGGAATCGCACGAGAGCGGCGCATCGACGGCAAGCAGCTGCGGCTGGATCTGGCTGGCCCAAGCGTGCACGACAGCGACAAGCTCTGGGAGTACGCAGTGCTGGTCACCGACGTGGCCTACCCGCTGGAGTCAATCGGGCAGCTCTATCGCGACCGGGCGGACGCCGAGAACGCCTTCGACGAGCTGAAGAACCAGTGGGGCCTGGGCGGCTTCACCACGCACGACATCAACCGCTGCCAGACCGTGGCTCGGGCCTGTGCGCTGGTCCACAATTGGTGGAGTTGGTACTGCCGGGCGGCGCACCCGACGGGCCGGCTGGAAGCCATCACGAGCCGCCCGCTGCTACTGGCTGCGGTGGGCAAGGCCGCAAGCCACGCCAACCAAACCACGCTGTACCTGACGCCGCTGCATGGCCGAGCAGACACGCTGCGCAAACTGATCGCCAACATTGGTGCGGCCTTGCAGCACGTCAAGGCCGCTGCGGAGCAGTTCAAGGATCTCGACCGCTGGGGCTGCCTGCTGCGCTACATCAGCGACCGCATCGCACCGGTGATCGGGCCTCCACGACCGCCACCAGCGTTGCCGGCGACGCGGTAACTGCCGGATTTAGGGTCAGTGAACTTGCTCTTTCTCATGGCATGAACTCCTGCCCCGCTGTGGGCTTCCATCATGCCGGTCGTTCTGTTACCGAGCGGTTCGAAATCCTGGGACAGGGTCACTCGGTGTACCCGCGCGCGGTGGTCAAGGCCGCGCTCAGGTGCAATGCTGCGGCTGTCCTGCTGGCGCACAACCATCCCTCGGGCGCGGCCGAACGGAGTCGTGCCGACGAGTTCCTGACGCAGACGCTGAAGACGGCGCTGGCGCAGGTCGACGTGCGGGTGCTCGATCACCTGGTGGTGGCGGGCGCGGAGATCCGTTCGTTTGCCGAGTTGGGACTGCTTTGAGCTCCGTGGGGCACTGGGCGTGCCCCTTCTTCGTCTGTCGTACGCCGGCCGGATCAGGCGAGGCTGATCCGACGGACGTGAAGTTCGAAGGGGCCGGTCTGTCGGGCGGCGATCATCAGGCCGACCTGGCGGATGCGCGCGGGATCCAGCGCTGGTGCGTTGATGACTTCGCGTCCGCGGAAGCTGGCGAGGAAGTCGGCCAGCGGCAGGTGAAGGGCCTGCCAGTCGGTGCCTGCGGCAGCGAAGCTGGCCTGGTAGTTCAGGCTGTCGAAGCCGTCATCGGTCAGCAGGCTGAGCTTGAACTGCTTGTGGTCACCGCGCAGCTCGATCAGGCAGGTCCGGGCGCCCGGAAGGCCGCGTTCGCCAGGGCTGGATCGCACGGAGGCGAAGCCGCCGTTGCGGTCCAGCGAGACGGTTCCCTCGAACACGGCGTGGCCCGCGGGATCGTGGCGCAGCGTGCTGCGGGAGACGCCACCCATCACGCGGTCGTCGATGGCGCGCCACGCGTTCGCTGCGGACGGGTCCGTGAAGTCAAACAGCACCTTGGACATGGCGGTCGTTGTGGCCGGTGTCGACGCGGGTGTGTCAGGCGTGTGCCGGGTCACTCACCGGCATTCAGGATGGCGATGATGTCCTGCCGGTCGCCGAGAAAGCGTACGACATCGAGGTGGTCATCGGCCTCGAAGTACAGCCATTGCATGGGGAAGTCGGTGACGCGCCAGGCACGCAGACCCGGGATTTCACACAGCTGTCCCAGGCGGGGGGAGCCCATGCCGGGCATGCGCTCGATCGGTTCGAGCGCGGCGATGGCCGCGTCGAACATGCGTTCGGCCAGCTCGATGATGCCTTCCGCGGCGTAGTGCCGCGCGCCTTCCAGCAGGTCGGCCTCTGCCTGCGGGCGCAGGTGCGCGCGTTTCAACGCAGCTTGCCCAGGGCCTGCTTCTTCAACTGCGCTGCCCGCTGGGGCGTGAGCGCCCGGCCGGGGCCGGAACCAAGGCCTTCCTCGATGAGTTCGCGCAGGCGCTTCTTGGCCTGCTCTTCCTGGTCGCGCCGGATCAGCTCACGCAGGAATTCGCTGGTGTTGCCGTATTGGCCGGAGCGCACGCGCTGGTCAACGTAGCTGCGCAGGGCTTCGGGCAGCGCAAAGCTCATGGTGTTGGTGCTCATGGCTGAATGATCGCGCTGACTATCAATAGTTGTCAAGACGACGATCGACGCCGAGTTGACGGCCCGTCGAGCACACAGGCTTCAACGCACGCGCAGCATGTGGTCGGTATCGCCCTTCTTGATCGCCACGACGGCGTCCATCGCCTTGATCATCTCGGCGAAGATGGTGTCGCCGTGGTCCTTCGGATCGAGGGTGGCGTCGACGCGCTTGACCATGTGCCACACGGAGCCCTTTTTGACCCAGGCCGCGCCCTTCGTCTCGGCGAGCAGGCGAACGGCACGCTTGAGCATCTCGGCGACAGGGTCGGCCGGCGGCGGCGGGGTGTCCCTGGCTCCGCTGGGCTTGGGCGCTTCTTCGGTGCTGGGGGCTTCGACCAGGCTGTCGTAGTAGCGGAACTCGTGGCAGCTCTTGGCCCAGTGCTTGTTGGTGTTCCTGCGGTTGCCGATGCCGATCAGGGTACGGCCTGCGGCCTTGATTTTCTGCGCGCCGGGCATGAAGTCGCTGTCGCCTCCAACGATGATGACGGTGCCGATGTGGGCGAAGCGGCTCATGTCCTCGGTGGCGTCGAGGCAGAGCTTGATGTCGGCGCCATTCTTGGCGGAGGCGTCCGGCGGGAACAGTTGGATCAGTTCGACGGCGCTCTGCAGGAGCGCGTCGCGGTAGGGGCCGAAGTACTGCCAGTTGCCGTAGGCGCGGTTGATGGCGACGGGGCCGAAGGACGCGCCGAGTTCGACCAGTTCCTGGACATCGATGGGTGGCTCCTGGACCTTGAATCGGTTGTTCTGCTTGGCGTAGGCACCTTCGCCGTACTTGGCCTCCACGAGGCCGGCGTGCAGGTTCTCGAAGTCCCAGTAGAGGGGGACGGATCGGCTGTCTGACCTTGCCCCTGGAGTCGAGTGCAGTCGGGTCTGGTTGTACCAAAGCAACCAGGCAATGGTTTCGTCCTTGGCTTGGCGCCGCGTCACGAACCGCTGGCCGTGCAATCGCTCCACCTTCAACGACCCGATCTCGCCACGGTGGACTTGCCCACTTTGCCAGAGAAGTTGATGGCGGCGACCCGAGGTGGGGTCCTGGTCGTCGGTGACGACTTCGAGTCGCGACGGCGCGCATCGCGAAGAGTTCGCGCAGCAGCGGCGGGAAAGGGCACTGCGCGTTGCCGCGCGATGCCATCTCTTTGCCTGTACGGCATTTGTACGGGATCTCTGCGCTGGGCCGACACGCCGGCGCACCGACGAGAGAACCTGCCGAATCGGGCCTGCAGCGGTGCTTCACTACTTGTCAGGCCACAGCAAGCGCTGCGCCACTTGAGAGCTTGCCGCGAACAGCGTATCCAGCACGGCAGGTGCTGCACGCTTCGCGCCGGGTGGAGATGCGCCAGACCGGCCTTGTCTTCAACGCCTCTGATACTCGACTGCTCGGTCGAGCGACACAGTCACTACTTGCGTCGCCGGCGTGACACGATGATGCCCACGGCGGCCGCCAAGCCCGCAAGCGCCCAGGTGCCGGGCTCGGGCAATTCGTTAGGAGGCGCCGCCGCAATTGCGTGGGCGGAAACGCAGGCAAACATTGCCGCCATTGCAGCGGTGGTAGCCAAGAGACGCGAACGGATTGACATACAAGTTCCTTTGGTGGACCGACTTCCCGTTCAATCGTACGCAGCCCGCGAGCCTTGGCGATACCCCGCATTCACGGGACAGGCGCCTACATTCTGCGAGATTCGTCACTAAGCTGTAGGGTGTCCGGCCGTCGCCAGTCTGCAAGGTGGGACACCTTTCTTGAGTTCAATCGCGTCTACCAACAACGCCGGGGGAACCCAACGCCTGGCGGACTCGCTCCGCACCGCTTGTTCTCAGTCAAATGGCGCGGCGCAGCAGCCGCAGGTGCATTGGCCTGTCGAAGTCAGCGCCGTCGTGCCGCTGGTGCGGCGCATAACTCTGGCGCACACGCTGCAGCAGGGCGGCATCGATGCGATGGTCGGCGAAGGTGGGCCGCATCTGCCGCTGCTCGAAGTCGTCGAAGTCGCGGTAGTGCACCGGCATCGCAGAGTGGTGCTCGGCCTGCCCCTGCCAGCGCCCGCTGTTCAGTGCGCGGTCCAGCGCGAGCTGCGAAGCTGTGCGCACCTCGCGCTCGTCGTTGAAAAGTCGGATCAGTTCGTTCAACGGACCGGCGTAGACCGACTCGGACACATACAGCCATCCACCAGGACGCAGCACTCTTGCCGCCTCGTCCAGTGCCTGGTCCATCAGCGCGATCGGCACATGGTGCAGCGACTTCAGCATCAGCACGCCGTCGAAGGACGCGTCGGCAAAGGGCAGGGCCTGCGTGCCGGCCTGCAGGAAGTGCAGGCCCGGGGCTGGCGCGGCCAGGTTCTTGGCATGCTGGCGTTGGTCGACCTCCAGGCCGACGACGCTGCAGTCCGGGTACCGGGCCACCAACGCACGGGCCAACTGGGCTGCGCCGCAGCCAGCTTCGAGCAGCCGGGCCCCGGCTAACGGGACCAGGGACTGCAGCAGGTCGAGTTCGTCGTGCATGCGTGTGGGCCATGGTGCTGTCATGCGGGCCGCTCCCCCGCATGGTTGATCAGGTGAGTGGCCATTTCGGCGAACGCATGTTCAATGCCGCGACGCAGTGCCTCGTCGGCCACCTCCTCCTGCAGCGCCAGTTTCATGCAGTGCATCCAGCCGTCGCGTTCGTCCACGCCAATGCGAAAAGGCATGTGCCGCATGCGCAGCCGTGGGTGGCCTCGCTCTTCGATGTACAGCGGCGGCCCGCCGAACCAGCCGCTGAGGAACTTGAACAGGCTCTCCTCGCTGCGCGCCAGGGTGTCGGAATGGAGGTTGCGCACGTTGCGTGCATCGGGCAACTCGTCCATCAACTCATAGAAGCGCCGCACCAGACGGCGTATGCCTTCTGCTCCGCCAAGTCGGTCGTAGATCATGGGTTCGGACATGCTGGGATTGTCGCGCGGGCGAGGACAGCTAACGAGGGCACCTCTTGCGATGCATCAGAGACCGCGGCGGCCGCCTTGCCTTCAATTGCTGCATGCACAAATGAGCAGGAGTTGAACGATGCAAGCGCTGCAAGAGCTCTTCACCAGCGACGTCGGGCTGTTGAGCCTGGGGACAGTCGTCTTCGTACTGGGCATGGCAGGCTTCTTCCTGCGCTACTTCCTGCACCACATGCACGAGGACGAGGCCAAGGCCGCGCGCCGCTAGTGCGCTTCACGGCGCGGCTGTATCTTGACGGCTGGGGGCGGTCAATCCGCCGCGATCTTCGACGACCTGATGACGTTGCCCCAGTAGTCGAGTTCCTTGGGCGTGAAGTCGCCCAGTTGCGCCGGGCTCATCTGCTCGACTGCGGTGCCTGCCTCCTTGGCGCGTCGCCTGGTTTCCGGTGCGGCCAGGAACTTGCCGATGGCCCCGTGGAGCGTCTGCACGACGTCCGGTGGCGTGCCGGCCGGTGCATACAGCGCGAACCACGAGTCCAGCGTGAAGCCCTTCAGTCCGGCCTCGCTGGCCGTGGGCACGTCGAGTAATGCCGAGAGGCGGGCATTGCCGGTGACGGCCACGGCGCAGCGCGCAGCCGCTCGATCACCTGTTCCAGCGGCAGCGATGCGATGAAGCAAAGGTCGAGCGCACCAGGCGCCGGCAGATGCGCCTTGGGCTCGAACTCGGCGCCCTGCACGAGCAGGTTGATCTTCTGGTGGCCGAACTTGAAGGCCTGCCGCTCCACCGGCGGTGTGTCACCGACAAAGCTTTCCAGCTGCATGCCCAACACGCGGGTGTAGAAGTCGATGCATGCCTCGCGGCGCGCGGTGGTCAGCACCAGGTGGTCCAGGTGGTCGATCATCAGCGTGCGCTCCTCAGGTCGGCAACGTAGGGCGGCGTCGGATGCAGGTCGGTGATCAGCCCGGCCTTGGCCACCTGACCCGGCACGTCGTGGCCCACCACCTCGGGCAGGCGGCGCGCGGCGGCCAGCAGCCGCGGCAGGTCGATGCCGGTGTCGTGGCCGATGGCCTGCAGCATTTGTATGGCGTCCTCGCTGCAGATGTTTCCGGTGGCCCCGGGCGCATACGGGCAGCCGCCCAGCCCGCCGAGCGAGCCGTCGAAGCGGTCGATGCCTTCCTGCACCGCAGCCAGCAGGTTGGCCAGCCCCATGCCGCGGGTGTTGTGGAAGTGCAGCGTCAGCTGCAGGCCGTCGAAGTGGTTGCGCAGTGCGCGCGCCATGCGCGCCACCTGCGCAGGGTGTGCCATGCCGGTGGTGTCGCAGATCGTCAGCCCGCGCACGCCCATCGCCGCAAATCGCTCGGCCCAGCGCAGCACCTCGTCCTGCGGCACGTCGCCTTCCATCGGGCAGCCGAAGCAACAGGACAGTGACACGTTGATGGGCACGCGCCCCTGGGCCAGATCGATCACCTCGCGCAGGCCGGCGAAGCTCTTCTCGCGCGACATGCGCAGGTTGGCCAGGTTGTGCGTCTCCGAGGTGGACATCACCAGGTTGAACTCGTCGGCGCGCGACTCCAGCGCGCGCTGTGCACCCCGCAGGTTGGGCACCAGCACGGTGTATTCGACGCCCGGCGCGCGGTGGATGCGGCCCATCACCTCTTCCGCATCGCGCAGCATCGGGATCGCCTTGGCCGAGGTGAAGGAAGTGACCTCCACCTTCGCATAGCCGCAGGCGCTGAGCTCGTCGATCAGCGCCACCTTGGCGTCGGTGGGCACGAAGGCCGGTTCGTTCTGGAAGCCGTCGCGGGTGACGACCTCGTTGAAGTAGATGCGGGTCATGGGTTCCTCACTGCACGATGCCGGCGGCGCGCAGACGGGCGATCTGATCGTCGTCGAGGCCGATCTCGCGCAACACCGCGTCGCTGTCCTGGCCCAGCGCCGGCGCGTTGCGGCGGTGGCGGCCGGGCGTGGCCGACAGCTTGGGCACGAAGCCCGGCACGGAAAGCAGGCTGCCGTCGTCCATGCGCACCTCGTCGAGCATGCCGCGGGCGCGGTAGTGCGGGTCGGCGGCGATGTCGGCCACGGTGTAGATGCGCCCGGCCGGCACCGAGGCACCGTCCAGCGCCGCCAGCACCTCGTCCACCGTGCGCTGCGCGGCCCAGGTGCCGATGGCCTCGTCGAGCTCCGCCACGCGGGCCACGCGGCCGGCGTTGTCCGCCAGCGCAGCATCGTTCGCCAGGTCGTCGCGGCCGATCAGCGTCATCAGCCGGCGGAAGATGCTGTCGCCGTTGCCGGCGATCAGTGCATAGCCGCCGTCCTGGCAGCGGTAGGCATTGCTCGGCGCGATGCCGGGCAGCGCGCTGCCGGCCGGGCCGCGCACCGCGCCGAAGGCGCTGTACTCGGGCAGCAGGCTTTCCATGCAGTTGAACACCGCCTCGTACAGCGCGACGTCGATGATCTGGCCCTGGCCGGTGGCATGCCGGTGCTGCAGCGCCAGCAGGATGCCGATCACGCCGTGCAGCGCCGACAGCGTGTCGCCGATGCTGACGCCCACGCGCACCGGCACGCGGCCCGGCTCGGCCGTCAGGTGGCGCAGGCCGCCCATCGCCTCGCCCACCACGCCGAAGCCCGGACGATTGCGGTACGGGCCGGTCTGGCCGTAGCCGCTGATGCGCAGCACGATCAGCCGCGGATTGGCGGCCAGCAGGTCCTGCGGCGCCAGGTTCCAGCCCTCCAGCGCGCCGGGGCGGAAGTTCTCGATCAGCACGTCGGCCTCGGCCGCCAGCGTGCGCACCACCTGCTGGCCGTCGGGGTGGCGCAGGTCCAGCGCCAGCGAGCGCTTGTTGCGCGACTGCACCTGCCACCACACCGAGGTGCCGTCCTTCAGCAGCCGCCACTTGCGCAGCGGGTCGCCAGCGCCCGGGACCTCGATCTTGATGACCTCGGCGCCGAAGTCGGCCAGCGTCTTGGCCGCGAAGGGCCCGGCGATCAGCTGGCCGAGCTCCAGCACCTTCAGGCCGGCCAGTGCGCCGGGCGGCAGGGTTGGTGGGAGTGATTGCGTCTGCATGCGGCCAGTATCGGGCCGCCGCGGGGGCGAGGTCTATTTGAATCTGGCGCGGGCAGCCTTCGCACTCTGCGAACTCGGCAGTAGGAAGTTGCGCAGCCCGACCACCGGGCACCCGCGTCGGGCCGGATGCCGACCTGCGGCTGGCGGCGCGCCCAGTCGTCGGCCAGCGGGCGCCACTGCAGCTTCATGGCACGCACGATCGGCGGCGCCGCGCCCTTGGGCAGCGCGGCGATGCCCGGGCCCGAAACCACCATGTGGCCTACCGCATCGAAGCTGCGCACCTGCATGCGCAACTTGAAGTTGCGGCCCGCGGCCATGGCCGCCTGCTGCTGTGACTGCAGCCGCGCGGCGCCGGCGTTCAGGCTGATCCATTGCTCGTCCAGCGTCGCGGCAAAGGGCAGAGGCGTGCGGCCTGCGAGTGCATGACCGGCCGGCAGGATCAGCACCAGCTCGTCGGTACGGAAGTCCCGCACCTCCATGCCCAGCACGTCGGGCCCGGCCACGAACACGCCGATGTCGGCCAGGCCTTCGCGCACCGAGACCGCGGCCTGCTCGGAGACCTGCTCTTCCAATTCAGCCTGCACCTCGGGGCGTTGATGGGCATAGGCGGCCAGCAGCGGCGGCAGGAACTGGGTGATGGCTGCCGTGCTGGAGCACACCCGAACATGGCGCACCACGCCCTTGCGCGTGTCGGCCAGTTCGGCCATCAGGTGGTCGAGCTCCTGCAACACCGCCACGCCGCAGGTCATGAAGGCGCGTCCCAGCGCGGTGGGTGCCAGTCCGCGCGAGTGGCGTTCGAACAGCGGCCCGTCCAGCGCACGCTCCAGATCGCCCAGGCGGCGGCTGGCTGCCGGCAGCACCAGGTTGCAGTCGCGGGCGGCCACGGTCAGGCTGCCGCTGCGGGCACAGGCCACCGCCAGTCGGATCGAGACGAAGTCGAAGCGGGCGAGGTTGTAGATCGGCGGCGGCATGTCAGCGTACGCAGGACCTGCAGCGCCGTTTGGCCCTACCGTGCGGACCCACCGTCGTCCACCCGCAGATCGTCCAGCAAGCGCGCCACGTGCAGTGCTTGGCGCTGTGCGCCATCGGCGATCTGATGGCGGCAGCTGGTGCCGTCGGCCACGACGATGGCATCGGGCT
This sequence comes from uncultured Pseudomonadota bacterium, assembly GCA_963758955.1. Taxonomy (GTDB): domain Bacteria; phylum Pseudomonadota; class Gammaproteobacteria; order Burkholderiales; family Burkholderiaceae_C; genus Rubrivivax. The sequence goes on along the minus strand of CAVWXO010000018.1, from coordinate 113,691 downwards.
GCTTGCGCACGCGCCGGCAGCAGGCTGCAGCCTCGGCCATCTGCATCGACACCGCGTGGTGCGCGGCCTCGTAGCCGAAGCTGCCGGCCATGCCGCAGCAGGAGCTTTCGATCAGCTCCGGCTTGGCGCCGGGAATCAGCTTCAGCACCTCGAGGATCGGCCGCACCGCGTCGAAGGCCTTCTGGTGGCAGTGGCCGTGCAGCAGGATCGCTGCCGCCGCGGGCTTGAGCTTCAGGCTCAGTCGGCCGGCCGCGGCTTCGCGGGCAACGAATTCCTCGAACAGCAGCGCCTGCGCCGCCACCACGCGGGCCTTGTCGCCAAGGCCCATGACCAGCGTCTCGTCGCGCAGCGTCAGCAGGCACGACGGCTCCAGTCCGACGATCGCGATGCCGGCCTGCGCCAGCGGCAGCAGCGCGTCGAGCAGCGCGCCGGCGCGCGCCTTGGCTTCATCGACCATGCCGCTGGCCAGGTAGGTGCGGCCGCAGCAGTGGTGGCCTCCGCCCTTGGTGACGGTGTGCAGTGCATAGCCGGCCGACTGCAGCACCCGCGCCGCGGCCCAGGCGTTCTCGGTTTCGAAGGTGCCGTTGAAGGTGTCGACGAAGAGCACCGCCACGCGCTCGCCACGGGCGGCCCGGGCCAGCGCCTCGTCGCGGCCGATGAAGCCGCCGCGCTGCGGCAGCGTGCGCCAGAAGGTGTCGCGTGCGCCACTCGCGGCAGCGAGCGCTTGGCCGACAGGCCGGTCAGCGTCTCGCCCAGCCGCGCCAGCGCCGGCACGCGGTTGCGCAGGTTCAGCAGCCAGGGCATGCGGCTGGCCGCAGCGCGCATAGTCGGGCAGGCGTGCGACCAGCTTGTCCTTCAGCGTGTGGCCGTGGCGGGCCTTGTAGTGCGCCAGGAACTCGATCTTCATCTTGGCCATGTCGACGCCGGTCGGGCAGTCGCGCTTGCAGCCCTTGCAGCTGACGCACAGGTCCATCGTCTCGTGCATCGCATCGCTGGTGAAGGCGTCGGGGCCGAGCTGGCCCGACAGCGCCAGGCGCAGCGTGTTGGCGCGGCCGCGCGTGAGGTGCTGCTCGTCGCGCGTGACGCGGTAGCTCGGGCACATGGTGCCGGCGTCGAACTTGCGGCAGTGGCCGTTGTTGTTGCACATCTCCACGGCCTTGGCCAGGCCGCCGGTGGCGTCGCCGCCGGTGCCGGGCGCGCGTGGTGGCTTCGGTGACCGGGTCGTTCTGCACGTTCCAGGCCGCCAGTCGAGCACCGGCGTGCAGCGGGATGACCTGGTAGCCGGGCGGGAAGCGCAACAGCGGCGCGTCGTCCATCTTCGGCGGGTCGATGATCTTGCCGGGGTTGAACAGGCCGGCCGGGTCGAGGTCCTGCTTGATCTGCGCGGAAGCGCATCGTCGATCTGCGGGCCGAACTGCCAGCGGATCCACTCGCCGCGGCACAGGCCGTCGCCGTGCTCGCCGCTGTAGGCGCCCTTGTACTTGCGCACCAGCGCGGCGGCCTCTTCGGCGATGGCGCGCATCTTGCGCGCGCGCCGTCGCGCCGCATGTCCAGGATGGGCCGCACGTGCAGCGTGCCCACCGACGCATGCGCGTACCAGGTGCCGTGCGTGCCGTGGCGCGCGAACACCTCGGTCAGCGCGTCGGTGTAGTCGGCCAGGTGCTCCAGCGGCACGGCGCAGTCCTCGATGAAGCTCACCGGCTTGCCGTCGCCCTTGAGGCTCATCATGATGTTCAGGCCGGCCTTGCGCACCTCCCACAGGGCCTTCTGCGGCGCCTCGTCGGGCATGCTCACCACGCTGCCGGGCAGGCCCAGGTCGCCCATCAGCTCGACCAGGTCGCGCAGCTTGCCGCAGCAGCGACGGCCTTGTCGGCGCCGGCGAACTCCACCAGCAGGATGGCGGCGGGCTTGCCGATCAGCGCCGTCTCGCATCGTCGGCGTGAAGGCCGGGTTGGCCAGCGCCAGCTCGATCATGGTGCGGTCGACCAGCTCCACCGCCGTGGGGCCGAGCTTGACGATGTGCTGCGCCGAGTCCATGGCCTGGTGGAAGGTGGGGAAGTTGACGACGCCCAGCACCTTGGCGCGCGGCAGCTCGCTCAGGTGCAGCGTCAGGCTGCGCGTGAAGGCCAGCGTGCCTTCGCGCGCCCACCAGCAGGTGCGCCAGGTTGACGCTGCCGTCGCCGGTGTAGGGCTGCTCGCTCTGCGGGTGGAAGATGTCCAGGTTGTAGCCGGCCACGCGGCGCAGCACCTTGGGCCAGCGCGCCTCGATCTCGGCGCGGTGCCGTCGGCCAGGCTGCGCACGAACTCGCCGATCTGCGCGCGCGCGGCCGCTCAGCTGCGCCATGCGGCCCGAAGTCGAGCAGGCTGCCGTCGGCCAGCCAGGCGCTGGCGCCGGCCACGTTGTGCACCATGTTGCCGTAGGCGATCGACTGCGGCTGCCGCAGCAGTTGTTGCCGGCCATGCCGCCCAGCGTGGCCTGCGCGCTGGTGGACACGTCCACCGGGTACCACAGGCCGTGGGCCTTGAGCTGCGCGTTCAGGTGGTCCAGCACCAGGCCGGGCTCCACCGTCGACGCGTCGTTCGGCCACATCGAGCGTCGAGCACGCGGCGCAAGTGCTTGCTGCAGTCGATGACCAGCGCCGCGCCCACCGTCTGGCCGCACTGGCTGGTGCCGCCGCCGCGCGGCAACGACCGGCACGCCCAGTCTCGCGTGCGATGGCCAGCGCGGTGGCGACGTCGTCGGCCGTCTCGCGGCACGAACACGCCGACCGGCATGATCTGGTAGATCGATGCGTCGGTGGCGTAGCGGCCGCGCGACGCGTCGTCGAAGAGCACCTCGCCGCGGGTCTCTGCGCGCAGCCGCCGCTGCAGCGCGGCGCAGGCTTCGTTGGGCGGGGGTACGGTGCCGGCGGCGGGGCGCAGCGTGGAAGCGGTGTCAATCTTCATGGTTCAGGCGGAATGCGAGTTCGGGCCGGGAAGCGCGCTGTCGATCTGGCCGGCCCGCATCAGCTGGAGCACGGTGTCGCGCTTGTGGCGCAGGTGCTCGGCCAGCACCCGGCCCAGCGTGGCACCGTCGCGCTCGGACAGCGCCTGCATCATCTGCGTGTGCTCCTGCACCGCCAGGCGCCACTTGGCCTCGTCCTGGTTGGAGCGAAAGCGCAGGGCCTGCAGCGCGCGCGTTGATGTGGCTGTAGGTGTGCGATCAGCACCGGGTTGGCAGCGGCCTGGTTGATGCGCGCGTGTGGATGGCGGCATTGAGCCGGTAGTAGTTGGACAGGTCGCGGCGCGTGAAGGCGGCCAGCATCTCGTAGTGCATGGCGCGGATCTCGGCCAGTTCGGCCGTCGGTGATGCGCTGCGCCGCCAGCTCGCCGGACAGGGCCTCCAGCCCGGCCAGCACCTCGAAGGTGTGCAGCGATGTCGGCCTCCGTCAGCTTGCACGGCCACCGCACCGCGGTTGGGCAGCAGGTCCACCAGGCCCTCGGCGGCAAGCAGCTTGATGGCTTCGCGCAGCGGCGTGCGCGACACGCGCAGCTGCTCCGCCAGCTCACGTTCGTTGAGCTTGGCGCCCGGTGCGATGCGGCCTTCGACCAAGAGCGGCGCAACCGGGCCGCGACCTGGTCGGTGCAGCCCGAGTCGGGCGATTGCGATCACTTCAGCCATGGGTTGCTGGTAATTCAAGTATTTGGAGCATTTGCATGCAAAATCCGGCGTTGCAACAGAACGGCCACACTGGTTATCACCGGAGCCAAATTGCATTTTGTATGCAAAAATTGCGTCAGAAAGGAGACCTTCCATGCTCCACCTCGACTCAGCACCCCAGCGGGCGTCACTTCCTGCAGATTCCCGGGCCCAGCCCGGTGCCGGACCGCATCCTGCGGGCCATGAGCCTGCCCACCATCGACCACCGCGGGCCGGAGTTCGGCGCGCTCGGGCTGCGCGTGCTGGAGGGCATCAAGCAGATCTTCCAGACCCGCCACCCGGTGGCGATCTATCCCGGCGTCCGGCACCGGCGCCTGGGAGGCGGCGCTGTGCAACACGCTGTAGCCCGGCGATGCGGTGCTGATGTACGAGACCGGGCACTTCGCCAGCCTGTGGCACAAGATGGCGCTGCGCCTGGGGCTTCAGGCCGAGGTGCTGAGCTACCCCGGCGACGATCCGGTGCTGCCGCAGGCGCCAGGCTGGCGGCGCGGCGTGCAGGCCGACCTGATCGAGAGCGCATCTGCGGCGCGACGCCGAACACCGCATCAAGGCCGTGTGCGTGGTGCACAACGAGACCTCCACCGGCGTGACCTGCGACATCGCCGCGGTGCGCCGCGCCATCGACGCCGCGAAGCACCCGGCGCTGCTGCTGGTGGACAGCATCTCCGGCCTGGCCAGCGCCGACTACCGGCATGACGAGTGGGGCGTCGACGTCACCGTCAGCGGCTCGCAGAAAGGCCTGATGCTGCCGCCGGGCATCAGCTTCAACGCGCTGTCGCCGAAGGCGCTGGAAGCCGAGCAAGACCGCGAAGCTGCCCAGGGCCTTCTGGGCCTGGGACGAGATCGTCGAGATGAACAAGGACGGCTACTGGCCCTACACGCCCAACACCAACCTGCTGTACGGCCTGAACGAGTCGCTCGACATGCTGCTAGGCGAAGGTCTGCCGAAGGTGCTGGCGCGGCACCAGCGCTGGGCCGCAGGCGTGCGCGCCGCGGTGCAGGCCTGGGGCCTGCCGATCCAGTGCGCCGACCCGGCCGGTGTACTCCCCGGTGCTCACCGGCGTGATCACGCCGCGCGGGCGTGGACGCCGACGCACTGCGCAAGCTGATCCACGAGCGCTTCGACCTGTCGCTGGGCACCGGGCCTGGGCAAGCTGAAGGGCCGCATGTTCCGCATCGGCCACCTCGGCGACAGCAACGACCTGACGCTGCTGGCCATGGTCGCGGGCGTCGAGATGGGCCTGAAGCTGGCCGGCGTGGCGCTGGCGGGCAGCGGCGTGCAGGCGGCGATGGACCACTTTGCCCGGCACGAAGCGGCGCACTGACGCCGCCACCCACCCACCACACGCAAACACCAGGAGACTTCATGATCCAACGCCGCACAGTCCTGCTCGGCGCATGGTCGTGCCGGTGCAGCAGACCTCAGCGGCCCAAGGGCAATGCGCCGAACCCTGCTTGGATGTCGCGCCCGGCCAATTCCGTCCAGCGTGAACGAGTTGACGGCCGATCAAGGCCCGTCGCGGCCGCGTCCCCGCGCAAGGGATCGGGTGGTCTGAGAATGTGCTCGGACATGACGAGCCCGTGACATGACCTCGATTCCGCGCATTGCACTTTCCGGTTTGGACGCCTTGCTCGCGCAACTCGGGTCGTCGGCACACAACATGGCCAATGCCGACACCCTGGGTTTCCATCGTCAGGAGGTGGAGCTGACCGCCAACCCGGCGGGCGGCGTTGCATCCACCACGACCCGGGCGCCGATGATGGGCAGCTCACTCGAGCGAGATATCGTGGGTCAATTCGTGGCGAAGAACGGTTTCCTGGCGAATCTGGCTGTGTTTCGTGCCGCCGATGACATGGCAGGGACGTTGCTGAGCATTCGCTCGTAGCGGTGACCGCTCGCTTGCTGCACTCAAGCCGGTAGGCCTATCCAGCCGATCTGGCGACGGTTGGGCAGTTGTCCTGCCTCGAGGCCTGCAGGTCGTCACCGTTCCAATCACAGCATGTGATCGAACAGGTGTCGGAAAGGGGGCGCAGCGGCAGTTCGCGGCTGCGCACCGCGCCAGTTCAGCCAATCGGAGTACGCGGAAAGCGTACGACCTGAACGAATCCGGCCTTCGAGTCGTCCGCTTGTGTTGGCAAGACGCTGTCCGCGATCATCGGCGTCGAGCATCCCAAGTGGGACGAGCGCCCGCTGCTGTTCATCGTGCGCAAGCCGGGCCAGGCGGTGGAGCAGGAACAGATGCTCGCCTTCCTGGCCGAGCACGTGGCCAAGTGGTGGGTGCCGGACGACGTGGTCTTCCTGGAGTCGCTGCCGGTGGGCGGCGCAGGCAAGGTACAAAAGGCCGACCTGCGCAAGCAATACGGCGGGGTGTTCAGCTGAAGGGTCGGAATTATCGACGCCGCCGCGACTCTTCAGCCCGATGGAGTGCGCGGTGGCTCAACGCGCCTGAGCCCATATCAGCCAATCGGCAGCAGGCCAATGTGCAGTTGTGCTTGTGCTCAGCGTGTTGCGGGATCAGCGGGCTTGTCGAACTCCGGCCGTATCGTGCTGGCGTCCCGGTAGCGAGGCTGGATATGACTCTCCGCAGTGGGCGGAGGCATGCGGCGGACGTAACCCCACGGGCTACCGCTTCCTCCCCAGATGTCCTGCTCCGTGAACGCAGGCGGAGTCGGCGCGACCGGGCGTTTCGGCTGCCAGCGGTCGTCACAGATGCGGTTGGGCAGACAGCCATAGAGGTACATCGGATAGCCCTGCCACGTCGGTCCTGAGTACAGGCCGCCAACAAGGCTTCCGGCGGCCGCTGCGGTGGCGCCAGCCAACGTCATCGTCACAATGCAAATCAGCCTGCGGGGGACCTTCGCCATGTCGGTACCTTACGACTTCCAAGTCGGACCTTCAACGCCGGCCCGCAAGCGAAAGATTCGTCCGGGCGCCAATGCTGATGCGTATGTCCGTCATTCTCCAAGTGGACGGACTCCGCAACCCTCAGTTTGACACGGCTGGGGGCGAGAAGGGCAGGCCCTCAATAAAACCGCGCCAAGACGAGATGTCTTGCGCTTCGAAGGTCCAGTTGCCTGGTCGCGGCTGCAGGACCACGAATGCAAATGCCACTGCGGTAGCTGAGTCTTGCTGCCGGTGCGCTTCGATACGCTTCCCTAGAACGCTGGAGCTATGTGGAAGCCGGCGATTGATCAGCGCTTCCTGAAGAAGTTTCTGTACCTGCTCAGCTCGCTCTAGTAGGGCTGGGGCGCTGGTCGGATTGTCGTGCTGAGCCTCAAGCGCGATGCACTCCTGGGCTACACCAGCGGTTTGGCGCAGCGGCTTTAGTGCGTGGTCCAAGGCGCCTCGATGGTTGCCCACGTTGACGCCTTGTACCCATTCCCAGAAGCCAATCTCCCGCTGAACCCAATCTATAATTTCCTGAGCGCTGTGCGGTGCGAAGACGCCGCCATTGGCACCAAGGTCGAGCTTAAATATTGGTTCGCGTGGCGGTACAGCGGCTTCTTGTTCTGATTCTGTCATTGATATCTACCTGCTGGTGTGCGTGTGCATACGCCGACAGTCTGCTAGCTTTGCCGGGGCCGACCTACAGGGTTCTCATCAATCCGAACGAGAGATGTCGATGAAAGGCCAACTTTGACGGCCGCCGCGACACCAGACCTCATGGCCGGGTCCTTGCTTGTCTCCACACGCTGAGTGAATGGAGGTCCCCATGACATCCGACATCCGGGTGTTCCTTGGGAAACTTGCCGTGAGCGTTATCTCGTGGGCGTTTCTCGTCGCAGGGTTGGCGCCGGTTTGCATGCCCAGGCGATGAATTGGTGCCGATCAACTGGTGCGTTGGTGCACGCAGGCCACGAGAGCCATTCGACACCCGAAGACCGCGGTTCTCTCCTACACGTGAATGATGGAGGCGCTGGGATAGTGGGGCATGACTAAGGCAACGCTGAACAAGTGGCCGCGGCGCGCCATCCAGTAGCGACCTTGCGCGGATGTCTCGAATTCGGGGCATTTTGAGTGTTGCAGCGCTGATGCGGGGCGCATTGCGCTGCTGTCCGAGGCCCTTTCGGCCGCGTCGCGAGCCATTGGCCCGCGGCGTGTGCGCTATGGGCGCACTTGTCCATACAGTGTTCTTCGCGCGAGGAAGATGTTGGCCAGGGCCAGCGCAACGAACGAGCGCGTAGCGTTCTTGGCCAGACCGCGATAGCGCACCTTGTTGAATCCCCACAGCCGCTTGACCACACCGAAGACATGCTCCACGCGGGCACGCACCTGGGACTTGTAGCGGTTCTTCGCGCGCACGGCCTCGTCGATGTGGCCGCCCTTGCGTGATCGCTGGTTGGTGAAGTCCTTGGCGCAGGGCGACTTGGTTTGGATCAGCGCCTTTTGGCTGGCATAGGCGCTGTCGCCATAGACGCGCTGCTCGGCACCGTGCAGCAACTGCGGGATGGGGTGCTTGTCGTGCACGTTGGCTGCAGTGATCACCGCGCTGTGCGCCAGCCCGCTGCGGCTGTCCACGCCGATGTGCAGCTTCATGCCGAAGTACCACTGCTGGCCCTTGCGAGTCTGATGCATCTCGGGGTCGCGCTGCTTGTCCGCGTTCTTCGTCGAGCTGGGCGCGCCGATGATGGTGGCGTCCACGATGGTGCCGGTGCCCACCTTCAGGCCCCGGGCCTGCAGCACCTGGCCGACGGTGGCGAACAGTTGCTCGCCCAGGTCGTTGTCCTCCAACAAGCGGCGAAACTTCAGCAGCGTGGTGCCGTCGGGCACGCGCTCGCGTCCCAGGTCGATGCCCACGAAGCGGCGCAGCGCGGTGCTGTCCAGCAGCGCTTCTTCGCAGGCCTCGTCGGCCAGGTTGAACCAGTGCTGCACGAAGTACATGCGCAGCATGCGCTGCAGTCCCACGGGCGGGCGCCCGTTGCCCGGCTTGGGGTAGTGCGGCTCGATCAGCTCGCACAGCTCGCTCCACGGCACGATCTCGTCCATCGTGGCCAGGAACACATCGCGCTTGGTGGTTCGGCGGTAGCGCTCGAATCCGCCGCCTTGGTCGGCCGCCATGGCCAGGGTCTGTTGCTTCATCGGGCTACAACGCATCGACGCGGCGATCGGTGTACTTGTTCAGCGTTGCCCTAATCCTCTGCCATGCCTTCGTCGCACCGAGCCGTCCGCGGCGCTGATGCCGCACCCTGGACAGCCGACGTTGGCCTATGTGCCGGCTGCACGGTCAGACATCCGCAAACGCATCCATGAATTCAATCGGCGCAAGATCGTTGCACTTGATGCACGCTTGGCTCATCGGTTTGTCGTTCGCTCGATGCACATGCAGCCGCCCCTGATTGAGGACGCAGCCCTGCTGAGAATTGCACATGTTCCGGCCTAAGAAGATAACGGCCCCAGCGAAGAAGGTCTGGCGCATCAGCGAGAGCGCTCCGATGGGGGAGTGGGTCAACGAGGCTGCGCCGGCCGCCCTCAAGCCGAGCAAGGATTTGCCTGAAGTCTCCTCCGGCCCTTGGGTGAGGTCGTCGCATGACCTGTTGGATGGCGCGGATGTGACCGAAGACCCGGACACGCCCGACGAGCTCTTCGACGAGTTGTTCGTGGCAAAGCGGGACGCTCCCAAGAAGTAGTCATCGGGCATCGTTCGTCACTGAGCGACTTGAAGCCTTGAAGCCACCCAACGAGATGAATTGACGCTCGGCAGATTCCCTCCCGGGAGCTACGCCATCAGTTGCTCTGGCCCGACCTTGGAGAGCATGATCTTCGCGGGTCGACGATTTCGGCCTATCACCTTGGAGATGTCCCCATGCACACTGAGCTTCGACACTCGAATCCCTTGACTGCGCTGATCGTTGCCTTCGCGCTTTGCCTGTCCGGAGGATTGGCGGTTGCTGCCGACCTCAAACTGTCGGGCGCCAATGAAGTCCCACCTGTCTCGACTGCCGCGTCTGGAACCGGGAAGATCACGGTAACTGACGATGGCTCGGTGAGCGGCAGCGTGAAGGTCACAGGTGTCGCCGCCACGACGGCACACATCCATGTGGGTGCAGCAGGAAAGAACGGGCCTGTGATCGTCCCGCTTGTTCAGACAGTGCCGGGTGAATGGTCAGTGCCGGCCGGTGCAAAGCTGAATGCAGAACAGATGAAGAGCTACAAAGCTGGCGAGTTGTACGTCAACGTTCACAGCGAGGCCAACAAGGGTGGCGAGATCCGTGCCCAGATCATTCCCTGAAGCTGTTATACGTCGCGACCTGACCTCCTATTTGCAGCAGGAGTAGGGCGATCGATAGGGAGGTCGCATGCAAGACTTCAAGCCGCTCAATCCGGGACGGGTGAATGCAGTTGACCCAGTCGAGACGAGATACTGGTGCAAGCAGCTCAAGTGCACCGATGACGAATTGGCGAAGGCTGTCGCCAAGGTGGGTGAACATGTGGCCGAGGTACGTCAGTTCCTGGCCTCCTCGGGTCGCTCCCGTTGAATGCCGTCGCGTGCACGTTTGCCGTGACGACGCTGTGGAATGAAGGCGCGCCCAGCTAGCCCGTCTTTCTCAGTTTGCCCCTGACACCGCTGCTAAGTTGTTGATTTGACTTGTACGAGACGCTGAGGTCTCCACTACAGGGCGAGTTCTGCAGTGGCTTGTTTGGCTTGCGCGGCGGTGATCTTCGGTGGCGGCTGGCCCGGCAAGCTCAGGCGCAGTTGGTCCAGCAGCATGCGGTGTTCGGCCTCGGGCTGCGTGTAGCGCGACAGGGTCAGCTCGCGGCCGTCGGTGGTGGGCAGATGCACGTCCACCATCTGCATGGTCTTGAACTTGGCCAGCACCTCGCGCGGTGTGGTGCCCCCGGCCAGCACCCGCATTTTGGTCTTCAAGGTCACCTGCAGGCAGTACGCCAGGAAGGCCACGAAGATGTGGGCCTCGATGCGCTCCTCGGTCTTGTGGAAGATCGGCCGGATCGCCAGATCGTGCTTGATCTCCTTGAACGCCTGCTCGACCTCGGTGAGCTGGATGTAGAACGTCCACAACGCATCGGGCTCGTACGCGGTGAGGTTGGTGCGCAGCAGGTAGCGGCCCTCGCGTGTGCGCGCCTGTCGCAGCTTGTGTCGGTCCAGGCTGAACTGCAGGCTCGCCGTGCTTGACGCGTCCTTCGGCCACGTCAGCTTCACCAAGCCCGCCGCGCGGCCAGCATCATGCTTGGCTGCGCCGAGCTTCATCAGCAGTTGGTCGCGCGTCAGCTTCTGGGTCTGCAAATCCTTCAGGCGCCCGATGTAGCGGCGCAACCGCTTGCGCCGCATGCTGCGCTCCTTGTCGATGCGCGCATCGCTTTGCGCCAGCACGTAAACGTCTTCGTCGGTGGCCAGCCGCTTGACCTGCACGCCGTCGCGCACCTTCGCCCAGGGCTTGTCCAGGAAGGCCTGCTCCAGCTTCGTCAACCGCCCCTTGGGTGTGCCCACCAGGTAGCTCGCCCCCATCGTTCGCATCTTGGCCAGACTGTCCTCGGTGGGAATGCCGCGGTCCATCACCCAGATGCGGTTGGCGCGGCCGTAGCGCTTCTCGATGCGGTCCAGGAAGCCGCTCAGGGTGGTGGAGTCCGCGGTGCCTCCGCCCATCACCTCGTAGCTCAGCGGGAAGCCCTCGGGCGTGACGATCAGCGCGATGACGACCTGCCTGCAGTCACCTCGCTTGTCGCGGCTGTAGCCGAACTGGCGCAGGTCGTCGGACCCTCGGTCTTCGTCGGTCTCGAAGTAGGTGCTGGTCAGGTCGTACAGCAGCACGTCGAACTTCGCGCCGAAGAGTTCACCCCAGCGCCTCACGAGGAACTTGAAGAGATCGTTCTTGTGCTCGACCAGCCGGTCCATGCAGCGGTACAGCGTGTTCTTCTCGGCCAGGCTGAAGTCCGACTCCAACAGGTCGGCCATCGCGCTGGAGTCGAACCACTGGCGGTGCAGCCGCCACTCCGAGCCTGGGTCGATGAGCCTGTAGGCCACCAGCGTCTTGAGCACCTTCAGCCACGGCGTGTTGCCCTGCGCTCGTGCAAGCCGCGGCCGCCAGAAGCTGTCGAGCTCGAGTTGCTGCCATAGTTGCAGCGCCAGCCAGCACGCACCCCACTGCCGAGGCCGGCGCAGGCTCAGCTCGCTCAGGCGTACGCCGATGGCATCGACGTCGTCCACCGGCATCGAGCCAGCGGGAAACAGTGCCACCTGCCGCCGTGTGCCCGCGTCCTGCAGCTCGATGGTCTTGCGCCAGGCCTCGCGTTGGCTGGCGTTGATCTCGCCCAGGTACAGCACTTGGCGCTGCATCACACGGCCGTCGCCGCAGCGGCGGCTCTCCACCACGCTCCAGTATTCGTGGGTCTTGCCGTCCTTCTTGCGTCGGTTGCAGCGCAGGAACATGAACCGAAATTCTCGGCACATCAACCATCGAGCGCAACGACCAAGGTCTCCACTACAGACCTCGTCGCCATACGTCCATTGCGCATCAACGACTTACGCCGCACTTGATGCTCAACTCACCGGCTATCCACAGAAATCTGAGAAAGACGGGCTAGCGCTTCAACTGCATCATCGCCACCATCATCGCGTCGACTTTCTCGTTGAGCTTGGCAATGCCATCGCCGAGATCGTCGAGGCTGTCCTGAAGGTCGTCAGGTGCGGCGGCCGTGGTGGCCTCATCGTCGGTTTGCTGGATCTGCAAGCGAATTTCATGCAATTCCCAACCGATCCACCCAAGGACGCAAACGATGGCAGCGCGCCAAAGCCATTCGGCAATCAGTCTCTTCAAAGGACACCCTTGTAGTGGTTCGATGCCTCCCGGCCGTAGCCATTGGGGCGTGGCGTATCAGGTCACCATGAATCAGCGTGGCTCTGATTTAACCATTCGAACAGTGTTGGCCCAACTTAGGGATATCGACGGCACATCAAAGGGACAGAATCGCCGCCTCTGTGTTTGAGATTGCCGGTCACAAAGGGCTGCTCAGGCATCGAAAACGCGAAGAGGTTGCAAGGGTCAGACCATGTTCCGGCGGAGGACCGTTGTCCGAGCGAACAGGATCACCTGGAGCATGACTGTGTCGCAGTCGGTGCCCGTAGACATTGATCTGACCGTGCTGGAGTCAGAACCCCAATCGCCGCTCGATCCGAAGGACCGTGGCTGGTTGGAGTCCTCGTATGAATTGAGGCATGGACTGGAAGTGCGTGAACTGTCCATCGATAGGCTGCCCGATGAACTGCTCAAGGCCTTCGCAAAGTCCGGGCGAGGGCAGTTCTGAGCTCGACGCACGACCGATTCATGGGCGGTTCTTGCGGTAGGAGTTCTTCAGGGCGATCTTGCCGCCCCGAAAGGTGAACAGATCACAGCCATGCACTTCAACCCGAGTGCCGTCCGCTCGTGTTCCTGTGAACGTCCACTCCGATACTCCGCGGTCTCGCTGGACAAGATGGTGCGCGCCTCCCCAGTGTGCATCGGGGAAGGACTTCCAAACCTCGGCATAACCCGCCCGGACAGCGTCGCGTCCCACGTACCGTTTGCCACAGGCGTCGGGTCCTGCGGACGCTTCGAACACACAGTCGTCCGCCATGAATGACATGAGCGCGTCGACATCATGGCGATTCCACGCGTCGGCGAAGGCTTGCAGAACCTCGGGCGTGACATCTGCCATGATGAGTCTCCAAGGTGGACTATGTCGAACTGCCGATACCGACCGGCCCAATGAAGAAAGGCCCCAGCGATCTCTCACTGAGGCCTTGCCTGTACTTGGCTCCTCGACCTGGGCTCGAACCAGGGACCTACGGATTAACAGTCCGGCGCTCTACCGACTGAGCTATCGAGGAATAGCCGCGCATTATAGCGTTGCCCCGCCGCCCTACAGGCTGGCCTGCAGCGACAAGGCAAAGGTGCGTGGCGCCATCGGGAACAGGTACGAGTGACCGAACTGGAACGGCGACTCTCGCCATGCGTTCTGGTTGGTGACGTTCTCTACGCCCGCACGCCAGACCAGCGTGCCTCTGCCCAGCGCCTGCTGGTAGCGCAGGCCCAAGTCCAGCCGCGTGATGCCGGGGATGCTGAGGCTGTTGTCAGGCAGGACGATGCGGTCGCTTTCGTACAGGCCGTTGGCCAACAGTTCCAGTCCTGGCACCTCGGCCACGCGGTAGCCCAGTTGCAGCTTCAACGTGTAGGCCGGCACGTTGGTCGGGCGCAGGCCATTGAGGCTGGCATCGGCGCTGTCCTCGCGCCGCGCATGCAGTGCCATCGCACCCCCGGCGATGTTCCAGGTGCCGTACTGGGCTGCCAGCGTGGCTTCGGCGCCACGGTGCACGGCGTAGCCATCGCGGGCCCAGGTGCAACTGCCGTCGCTGTCGCAGTTGCCGAACGCGGCGGACACCGGCCGCTCGATGTCGAATGCTGCAACCGACCATTCGCCTTGCTCGAAGCCGCCCTTGATGCCGAGCTCGACCTGCCGGCTGCGCAGAGCCGGCAGCACCTGCCCGCTGTTGACGTAGAACGGGTTGTTCGGTGCTACGTCGGCCTCGTAGCCGGTGCCCCAGCTGCCATAGAGGAGCATTCCGCTTTGCAGCTTGTGGCTCAGCGATAACCAGGGCGCGGTGTAGTTCTGGCTGAAGCTGGTGCCTTCGCTGCCGTCGTTGACATCTTGCCGGGTGTAGCGCAGTCCCAGCCACAGCGTGGTCTGCTCGTCGAAGGCGATCGCATCGCGAAGGTAGGCTTCGGTGGATCGGGTCTCGTCGCTGGTGGCGACGCTCACTGGGTTGGGCGCCGGCGGCGTGATCAGCGTGCCCCAGACGTTGCCGGTGCCGGCGTAGTTGAAGACCTGGCCCTGGAAGCGGTTGTCGACCTTGTTTGCCTGCACGCCCACGGTCAGCGCGTGGCTCAGCGGGCCAGTTTGCAGCGTGCCGCTCAGCGAGACGTCGACGACGTTGCTGCGGCGGCGCTCGTTCTCGCTGCGGAAGTCGTACATGTCGTAGGTGCCGTTACTGCAGAAGCGGTCGTAGAAGCCTTCGGCGCTGCAACCGTAGGGGAAGGCGGTGTTGTCGTCGCTCTTCAGTTGCTGCGTGGCGGCCTGGGCCAGCAGCGCCCAGTTCGGATCCAGCCGCTGGCGCCAGCGCACCGATGCGGTGGTGGCCTCGAACACCGACGGCTGCGACCAGGGCTGGTTGTTCAGGTTGATTCGCGGGTTGCCGGGCTCAGGCACCAGCGAGCCGAGCACGCTGAAGCCCGGCACGCTGGGTTGCGTGCGGCGCGAGTTCTCGATTTCGACCTCCAGCAGCGCGTCGGCATTGATGCGCCAGTCGCCAGCCAGCGCCAGCAGGTAGCGACTGCCGTCGGCGTCGTAGGTCTGCGGGTCCAGGTGCTCGTAGGCGGCGTTCAGGCGCAGGCCGAAGGCGCGGCCTTCGCCGAAGCGATCGCTCAGATCGGTCGATGCCAGCACGCTGCCGTTCTGCCGCCAGCCGACGAAGGCCTCGCGCAGCGCTGCTTCGCCAGGGCGCTTGACCACGAAGTTGACCATACCGCCCGGCGACCCCACCCCGGAGAGCATGCCGCTGGTGCCCTTGAGCACTTCGATGCGCGACTTGTTGTCCAGCGGGATGGAGGTCTCGGCGCTGATCGGCAGCCCGTCGCGCCGGTAGTTGAAGCGGTTGTCGAGAACGAAGCCGCGTACGGTCAGAAAGTCCCAGTAGCCATCGGCGTTGTAACCGTCGC
This sequence comes from uncultured Pseudomonadota bacterium, assembly GCA_963758955.1. Lineage (GTDB taxonomy): Bacteria > Pseudomonadota > Gammaproteobacteria > Burkholderiales > Burkholderiaceae_C > Rubrivivax. Next base: position 98,282 of record CAVWXO010000018.1, on the reverse strand, counting down.
CCACCGACGCATCGATGCGGGCGATGTTCGACAGGCGGCGGATGCCCAGGTCCTTGAACTGTTCCGCCGTAGTCACACCCACCTGCATCGGCAGGCTGGACAGCGGCACGTTGCCGAAGCCGCTGATGCCGGCCACGGACTTGATGCCGCTGACGGTCACCCGCTGGGTGGCGCCGTCGTTTGCCGGCGCATCGCTGCCCTGCGCCTGGCCGGTCAGCGGCAGGCCGGCCGCCCCCAGCAACAGCGCCAGGGCCAGGCTGGGGCGGCACTGAGGTGCCGCGGGACTTGCTTGGATTGCCATCGTCTTTCCCATGTCGATGGCAGGTCGGCACGGGCCCGCGGCGGCGATGCGACGTTCGGGCATGCTTCCCTGCGCGAGGATTACCTCAATCAGGTTCAAAGGGACTTTCTCAGTCGGCACGACCCGAAGGCCATGCCAACACCCCTAGCGAATGCGCCGTGGCGAAGCACGGCGCAAGAGAACTATATCCGCAAAGGAAACGAGCCCGCAAAGCGGGCTCGCAGCTCCGGGAGGGTGAAGCGGCTAGTCGAAGACCGGCGACTCCACGCCAAGCACCTTGTGCAGCTTCGGACTGGTGGTGGTGTACTGCAGCAGGATGCGCTTTTCCGGGAAGATGTAGGGCGCCGCGCCAAAGGCGGCCAGCGCCGCTTCGTGGAAACCCGACAGGATCAACTTCTTCTTGCCCGGGTACGTGTTGATGTCGCCCACCGCAAACACGCCGGGGATGCTGCTCTCGAATTTCTCGGTGTCGACGACGATCTGCTTGCGCTCGATGCCCAAGCCCCATTCGGCGATGGGCCCGAGCTTCGGGCTCAGGCCGAAGAACACCAGCAGCATGTCCAGTGGCACCAGCCGCGTCACGGCATCGCCGCCGGTGACCTTGATGCCGGTCAGGCGCCCGTCCTGCTCTTCGAAACCGGTGGCCTGGCCCACGAGGAACTGCATCTCCAGCGCTTCGCACAGTTCGCGCATCTTGTGCACTGACGCAGGCGCGGCGCGGAAGCCGTCACGGCGGTGCACCAGGATCACGCTGGCCGCCTTGTGCGGGCCGTCCTGCACGAAGTTCAGCGCCCAGTCGAGCGCGGAATCGCCGCCACCGAAGATGACCAGGTGCTTGTCGGCAAACTGCGCCGGGTTGCGCACGCGGTAGAACAACTGCGTGTCGTGGAACTTGTCCAGCCCGTCAAGCTTGAGCGTGCGCGGCTGGAAGGACCCTACGCCGCCGGCGATGAACACCGTCTTGGTGAGAAAGCGCGTGCCCTTGCTGGTGCTGACGAGAAAGCGCCCGTCGTCCTGCTTCTGCAGGCCGTTGACCTCCTGGCCCAGATGGAAGGTGGCGCCGAAGGGCTCGATCTGCTTGAGCAAGTTGTCGGTGAGTTCCTTGCCGGTGCACACCGGCACGGCCGGGATGTCGTAGATCGGCTTGTCGGGATACAGCTCGATGCATTGGCCGCCGGCATAGGCCAGCGAATCGATGATGTGCGTCTTGATCTCCAGCAGCCCCAGCTCGAACACCTGGAACAGGCCCACCGGGCCGGCGCCGACGATCACCGCATCGGTTTCGATCGGGCCATCGTGGCTGCGTGCAGTGTCTGCCACTTCGGGGGTCAGGTTCGGTTCCATGGTTCGGGGCTCGGCCCGCCGGCATAAGGCAGGGCAGGGTGGGTCAGGGGCTCAGCGGATCAGTTCGGACAGCTTGTCCTTCTTGTCCGCCCATTCATCGGCATCGGGCAGCGCCGGCTTGCGCTTGGTGATGCTGGGCCAGCTGCTGGCCAGTTCGGCATTGAGCTTGATGAAGTGCAGCTGATCCTGGGGCACGTCTTCCTCGGGAAGGATGGCGTTGACCGGACATTCGGGGATGCATACCGCGCAGTCGATGCACTCGTCGGGGTCGATCGTCAGCATGTTCGGCCCCTCGCGGAAGCAGTCGACGGGGCAGACATCCACGCAGTCGGTGTACTTGCAGCGGATGCACGATTCGAGGACGACGTGGGTCATGAGCAGCTCTGACAGTGTTCTTGGAGTTGAATGCGGCGGTCATGGCCTTCGGCCGTAGGGGCCCTCGCCAGCCGCCATTCTGGACGACAAAGCAGCGATTTTAAGTCGAGGCGGGAGCCTCGCTTGCGCGTTGCCTGTCGTGCGTCAAGGTCTTGGGGCCCGCGCTCGTCGCGGCGGCGGCGGCTCCGACCGTCACCACCGTCGGCCGGCCACTGTGCAACACGGTGGCCTGAGCCAGCGTGTCGAGCCGGTGTTCGCTGACCAGCTGGTCGCTCCAACCAGCGCGCGATACCACGCACACCGCAGTGTCTTCCGGCCAGCCGGCGCCGCCCAGCCGGCGCGACAATGCACCGAGCTGGCGCCCAGCCATGTAGAAGACCTCGCTGTCGGCGCTGCGTGTGGCGCGCAGTTCGCCCTCCTGCGTCATGGCGGTGCTGAAGGCCACGCTGCGGCCACGGCCGCGGCGCGTCAGCGGCCGCTGGGCGGCTGCGGCGGCGGCCAGCGCTGCAGTGACGCCGGGCACCACTTCGCAGGCGATGCCGTGTTCGGACAGGGCCTCGAGTTCTTCTTCGAGCCGGCCGAACAGGCTGGGGTCGCCGCCTTTCAGCCGCACCACGCGGGCGTGCTGCTGCGCGCTGCGCACCAGCAGTGCATTGATGGCCGTTTGCCGTGTGGCATGGGTGAAGCCGCGCTTGCCCACGTCGATCCACTCTGCGGCCGGGGCCAGCTCGCGCAGCGCCGGGTCCGTGAGGGCGTCAAACAGCACCACGTCGGCCTGGGCCAACAAGCGCGCTCCGCGCAGCGTGATCAGGTCGGCTGCGCCCGGTCCGGCGCCGATGAAGTAGACGGCGCCCATCAGCGCACCACGTTGACCAGCAGCGCGCCGCTGGTGCGGTTGCTGGCCGGGTCGACGACGATCAGCGAGCCGGCCACGCGGTTGTGCGCATAGGGCTCAAGCGGCAGCGGCTGGCCCAGTTCAACCACCACATGGCCGATGTCGTTGACGGCCAGCTCGTGCGTGTCGGTAGGCGCGAGCGTGCCGATGTCCAGACGGTGGCCGATGGAGGCGATGCGCGCCTGCACCCAGCGGTTGCCGTGGCGCACCATGTACTTGCGGCCGACCACCGCGGGTTCGGTGTCCAGCCAGGCCAGCGTGGCGCCGAAGCGCTGCACCGGCAGCAGCGTCTCGGGTGTGCCGACCCAGTCGCCGCGCGAGACATCGAGCTGGCGGTCGAGGATCAGCCCCACCGACTGGCCGGCTTCACCCTGATCGACATCGCTGCCGGCGCGGCGCAGTGCCACCACCGTGGCGCGCTCGCCGCTGGGGTACAGCTGCACCGCGTCGCCGGGCTTCACGCGGCCGTGGGCGATGCGGCCCCACAGCGTGCGTGGCTGGTGGCCCGTGCCGTCGGCCTGCTCGCCACTGTCGCGTGCCACGTACTGCACCGGCAGCAGCAGCGAATCGTCAACGCGCTCCTGAATCGTCAGCAAGCTCTCCAGCAACTGCAGCAGCGACGGGCCTGAATACCACGGGGCCTGCAACGGCCGCGTGATGTTGTCGCCGCGCAGTGCCGACACAGGCACGATGGCAGCCAGCTTGATGCCGGCTTCGCGCGCAAAGGCCTTCAGCGCGCTGCTCACCGCCTCGAAGGCCGGCTGCGGGTCGTCCAGCGCATCGATCTTGTTGATGGCGAAGACGATGCTGGGCACGCGCAGCAATGCGGCAAGCAGCGCATGGCGCCGGGTCTGCGGCAACAGCGCCACCGGCGTGGCCTGCCAGTCGAGCTTGGTGATGTCCACCAGCACGATGGCGGCATCGCTGCCGGCCGCGGCAGTGACCATGTTGCGCGTGTACTGCTCGTGGCCGGGCGCGTCGGCGATGATGAACTTGCGCTGCTTCGTCGCGAAGTAGCGGTAGGCCACGTCGATGGTGATGCCCTGTTCGCGCTCGGCCTCCAGGCCGTCGGTCAGCAGCGACAGGTCCAGCGCCTCGCCTTCGGACTTGCGCTCCAGCATGTCCAGCTGGTCGGCCAGGATGGCGCGGCTGTCGTACAGCAGACGGCCGATCAGCGTGCTCTTGCCGTCGTCGACGCTGCCGGCGGTGAGGAAGCGCAGCGCGCGGTGGTCTTCGGGCAGCGCGCCCTTGTGTTGCAGCACCGCGTTCATCAGAAATAGCCCTCCTTCTTGCGTCGCTCCATCGAAGCGTCGCTGGTGCGGTCGTCCATGCGCGTGGCGCCGCGCTCGCTGACGGTGACGGTCAGCGTCTCGGCGACGATGTCCACCGCGGAGGTGGCGTTGCTTTCCACCGGGCAGGTGCAGGTCATGTCGCCGACAGTACGAAAGCGCACCGTCGCCGATTCGACCTGTTCGCCCGGCTGCAGCGGCGTGACCTCGGTCACCGGCACCAGCAGGCCCTTGCGCCGCACCACCTGGCGCTGATGTGCGTAGTACAGCTCGGGCAGCGGGATGTTCTCGCGCGCCAGGTACAGCCAGACGTCGAGTTCGGTCCAGTTGCTGATCGGGAAGGCACGGAAATGCTCACCCGGTCGGATGCGGGTGTTGAACAGCATCCACAGTTCGGGCCGCTGCTCTTTCGGCTGCCACTGGCCGAAGCTGTCGCGGTGGCTGAAAATGCGCTCCTTGGCGCGCGCCTTCTCCTCGTCGCGGCGCGCACCACCGATCAGGCAGTCGAAGTGGTGTTCTTCAATGGCTTCGAGGAGCGCCACGGTCTGGTGGCCGTTGCGCGACTCCAGCGGATGCGAAAGTCGCACCGTGCCGCGTCGGATGCTGTCGTCCAGGTGCCCGACCACCAGGCGCTCTCCCATTTCGGCGACACGGCGGTCGCGGAATTCGATGACTTCCGGGAAGTTGTGGCCGGTGTCCACGTGCAGCAGCGGGAAGGGCAGTCGGCCCTTGAACTCGTTGCCGCCGATGCGGTTCTTGAAGGCCTTCTCGGCCAGCCGCAGCACGACGCACGAGTCCTTGCCGCCGGAGAACAACAGCGCGGGCTGTTCGAAGCTGGCCACGACCTCACGCAGGATGAAGATGGCCTCTTCTTCCAGCCAGTCGAGATGCTTGCGGTCGAGTGCGGGCAGCAGGCGCTCGATGCTCAGCGGGGCGTTCATGCGGGGCTTTCCTCGTTCGATTTGGCGACATGCAGGCCGCATTCCTTGGCCTTCTCGTCCTCCCACCACCATCGGCCGGCGCGGAAGTCCTCGCCGACGGCGATGGCCCGGGTGCAGGGCTTGCAGCCGATGCTCGGGAAGAACTGGTCGTGCAGCTCGTTGTAAGGCACGTCGTGGGTGGCGATGTAGTGCCACACGTCGTTCCAGCTCCAGTCGGCCAGCGGGTTGAACTTGAAGCGAGCGGCGCTGTCGCGCTCATGGAAGGGGACGTCGCCGCGATTCGCCGACTGCTCGCGGCGCAGCCCGGTGACCCAGGCACTGCGCGCGGTCAGCATGCGCGCCAGCGGTTGCAGCTTGCGCAACTCGCAACAGGCCTTGCGCAGTTCGATGCTGCGGAACATTGGCTCCTCGCCATGCTCGCGCACGAAATGAACGACCGCCTCCTGAATCGGCGCATGGCGCTCGACCGTCAGTCCGTAGCGCGATTCGATGCGCGGGATCAGCGCCATCGTCTGCGCATGCAGCTTGCCGGTGTCGAGCGTGGCCACGGCGATGGGCAGATGGTGGCGGGCGATCAGGTCGGTGAGCACCATGTCCTCGGCGCCGAGGCTGGTGGCCTGCGCGATGGCGCCGGCATGTTCGGATGCGGCCGATTGCAGCACCGCCACCGCATGGGCCACGCGCTCGTCGAATTGCGCGCCGGCGCGGGCATAGAGCTGGATCGCGTCCATCGTCAGATGCCCTGTCCGGCGAAGAGTTCGTTGCCGTCGCGTGGTGACGCGGCCTCCGTGGCAAGGTCGCGTGTGAAGGCCGGCCGAGGCTGCTGAATATCGCCTTGGTAGTGGCCGGGAAAGAAGCCCAGCGCGCGCACCGCGGCGTCGACGCTCTGGTCGCGGCGCAGCTGCACCGCGTCGAAGCCGGTGCGCTGCAGCAGCGGCAGCATGTCGACCAATACCTCGCCGACGGCCCGCACCTCGCCATCGAAGCCATGGCGCACTCGGGCTACCCGCGCCTGGCTGTAGGCGCGGCCGTCGGTCCACTTGGGAAACTGCAGCACCAGCAGCGAAAGGCGCGCGTCGGGTCCGCGCAGATCCTCGGCCAGCGTGTCCACGTCCAGGGTGTTGGGCAGCACCACGCCGGTGGGCAGGCCACGCGGCCAGGTGCCGCGCACCGCGTGCCACTGTTCCAGCGTCAGCAGGCGGTCGGCCTGCGGGTCGGGATGCGGGATCGGTCCGTCCTCGCCTTCCACGCGGTGCCAGCGGTCGTTGCGGCTATCGATGAAGTGCATGTTCAGGGTCCTTCAGGCGGCAGCGCCGGCGGTGGCGCGGCGCACGGCGTCGGCGGCGGCGCGGAACGGCGCCGTTCCCAGACGCCGGCTGGTGTCGATGAAAAGCTCGCCGGGCTGCCGCTCGCGCCGGTAGGTGTCGACCACCGCCTCGATGACATCCGGCACCTCCTCGGCGGCGAACGACGGCCCGATCACCTTGCCCGGCGTGGCCGCCCCACTGTTCGTGCTGCCATCCGAGCCGGCGACGGTGATCTGGTACCACTCGGCGCCATCCTTGTCGACGCCGAGGATGCCGATGTGTCCGCTGTGGTGATGGCCGCAGCTGTTGATGCAGCCGCTGATGTGCAGGTCGATGTCGCCGATGTCGTAGAGGCGATCCAGGTCCTCGAAGCGCTCGGTGATGGCCGCGGCCACTGGGATCGAGCGGGCGTTGGCCAGCGCGCAGAAGTCGCCGCCAGGGCAGGCGATCATGTCGGTCAGCAAGCCGATGTTCGGCGTGGCGAAACCGGCTTCGCGTGCGGCCAGCCACAGCGCGTGCAGTTCGTTCTCATGCACCCAGGGCAGCAGCAGGTTCTGGTCGTGGGTGACGCGCAACTCGCCGTGGCTGAAGCGCGTGGCCAGCTCGGCCGCGCGGTCCATCTGATCACCGGTGGCGTCGCCGGGGGCGATGCCGGCGCGCTTGAGCGACAGCGTCACCGCACGATAGGCCGGCAGCTTGTGGGCGTGCACGTTGCGCTGCAGCCAGCGCGCGTAGGCGGCAGGTGCATCGGCATGCGGCTGGGGCGCGACGGAGACATGGCGCACGTCGATGCCGGCCGGCAGCTGGAAGCTCGCCGCCACCCGGTCGAGCTCGGACTGCGGAATGATGTGCGCGGCACCGTCGCGGTCGTGCTCGAGGATGTGGCGGAACTCGGCGTTCACCGCGTCGACGAACTTGCGGCCCTCGGCCCTGACCAGGATCTTGATGCGCGCCTTGTACATGTTGTCGCGCCGGCCCAGGCGGTTGTACACGCGCACGATGGCTTCGATGTAGACCAGGATCTGCTGCCACGGCACGAACTCGCCAATGACGCTGCCGATGATCGGCGTGCGCCCCATGCCGCCGCCCACCAGCACCTTGAAGCCGACTTCGCCGGCATCATTCTTCAGCATCTGCAGGCCGATGTCATGCCAGCCGATGGCGGCGCGGTCCTCGTGCGCGCCGGTGACCGCGATCTTGAACTTGCGCGGCAGGAAGGCGAACTCCGGGTGCAGCGTGCTCCACTGGCGCAGGATCTCGCAGTAAGGGCGCGGGTCCACTACCTCGTCGGGCGCGATGCCGGCCAGCGCGTCGCTGGTGATGTTGCGGATGCAGTTGCCACTGGTCTGGATGCCGTGCATGTCGACCTCGGTCAGCAGATCCATCACGTCGGCGGCGCGCGTCAGCGGAATCCAGTTGTATTGCAGGTTCTGGCGCGTGGTGAAGTGGCCGTAGTCGCGGTCGAACTCGCGCGCGATGCGCGCCAGCTGGTGGAGCTGTCGGCTGCTCAGCTCGCCATAGGGCACGGCCACGCGCAGCATCGGCGCGTGGCGCTGCACATACCAGCCGTTCTGCAGGCGCAGCGCGCGGAAGTCCTCGTCGGGCAGCTCGCCGTCCAGGTGGCGGCGCAACTGGTCGCGGAACTGGGCGGCGCGGGCGCGCACGAACTGACGGTCGAACTCGGTGTACTGGTACATCGACTGGTCTTCACGGGGTGCCGGCCCGGACGCGCCGCGCACGCGAGCACGGCGCGGGCCTGCGGCCCAGCAAAGCGCGAAGTCTATGGAGCGCGCATATATTTGAGAAGAACACAAAAGTTGATTGCATATGCGGTATCGAAATGAAGGGCGTGCCCCTGGCGCGCTTCCTAGAGTGGCAACAATGCTCTCGCGCCGTCTTGCTGCCGCGCTGCTGGCGGCGCTGCTGGTAGTGGGCTGCCAGACAGCGCCGCCAGCGCCGACGCCCCCGCCGCCGGCGGCTCCGGTGGTGGTGGCGCCGCCGGCACCCAGGCCAACGCCTAAACCGCCGGTCATCGGCCTGGCGCTGGGCGGCGGTGCGGCGCGCGGCTTCGCGCACATCGGGGTGATCCAGGTGCTGGAGGAGGCCGGCATCCGGCCCGACCTGGTCATCGGCACCTCGGCCGGCAGCCTGGTCGCGGCGTTGTATGCGTCAGGCAAGAGCGGCACCGAACTCGGGTCGCTGGCCCAGTCCATGGACGAAGGCGCCATTGCCGACTGGTCCTTCCCGGGGCGCGGTTTGATCCGAGGCGATGCCCTGGCGCGCTACGTGCGCGAACACACGGGCGGCAAGCGCATCGAGCAGATGCCGCTGCCTCTGGGCATCGTCGCCACCGATCTGGACAACGGTCAGGGCATCGTCTTCCGCGTCGGCGACACCGGCGTGGCGGTGCGTGCCTCCAGCGCGGTCCCGGCGGTGTTCCAGCCGGTGCGCATCGGCACGCGCGAATATGTCGACGGCGGGCTGGTGGCGCCGGTGCCGGTACGCTATGCGCGGCAGATGGGCGCTCAGTTGGTCATCGCAGTGGACATCAGCGAAGCGCCCGACGGTGCGCCCACCGGCGACCCGCTGCGCATGCTGCTGCAGACCTTCTCGATCATGGGCCGCAGCATCAACCGCTTCGAACTGGCCGAAGCCGACATCGTGCTGCGCCCCAAGTTGCAGGGGGTGTCCGGCGCGGACTTTTCGTCGCGCACGCGCTCCATCAAGGCCGGGCGCGAGGCGGCCCAGGCCATGCTGGGCGAATTGCGGCTGCGCATCCTGAGCGACACGCGCTGAATCTGCGCGGCCCAAAAAGAAGCGGCCCGGTGAGAACCGGGCCGAAGATACCTTGAAAGGGGTGATCCCAAGGTACCGAGGAGACAACCATCCACAGATGTCGCAGCCTGAATTGCCACGACAAGCGTCTGATGCGCCGTCGCCCCGGAAAGTTCAATCGCCGGGGGCACGAGGCCCCCGCGGCATCAGGCGCGCTTGGCCTTGGTGGCAGCTTGCGAGGCCTTCACCGCCGTGTTGGTCACGGCCGTGAAGTTGGCTTCGGCCACGTCGGCGGCTTGCTTCGCGGCCTTGCTGACGCTTTCGTAGGCGTTGTTCGCGGCGGCCATGGCCGACTTGACCAGGGCCACGGCATTCTCGCTGCCGGCCGGCGCATTCTTCAGCGCGGCGTCCACGGTCGAGGCGAAGTTCTTCTGCGCGTCGGCCATCTGGGCTTCGGCGACCTTGGCCACTTCGGCTTGCGTCGCGGCGGCGATGTCGTACAGGTGACGGCTGTACGAAGCAGCCTTCTCGGCAGCCGGCTGCAGCATGGTGGCCTGCAGCGCCAGCAGTTCCTGGGCGTCCTTCACCGACAGAACGGCGCGGGCGTTGTCGGCCACTTCGCCCAGCGCGGCCTTGGCCACTTGCAGGTTCAGCTCGACGAGCTTCTCGACGCCTTCGAAAGCCTTGTTGGTCAGACCGAAGAGGGTCTCGACATTGGCCTTGTGGGCGGCAACAACTTGTTCAGCGGTCATCATGGTGGGTATCTCCAGGTTGGGGTTGAAATCTCTGCAGACCTTCAGCAACGTTTGCTGCACTGCAACATGAACCGAAGTATAGAGATCCGGATGACGATTGCAAGTGGTTTTTGCTGCAATGCAACATTCCTAGGGCGCTCTACCTAACGCCTGACCGGCGCACCGTCATGCAGGCTTTCCACTCCGACCAATTCACGCTGCAACTGCCGCCGGGACACAGCTTCCCGATGAGCAAGTACCGCCTGCTGCGCGAGGCGGTCGAGCGTGACATGCCAGGCATCCGCGTGCACGAAGCTCAGCCGGCCAGCGATGGCGAACTGGCGCTGGTTCATGCGCCGGTGTATGTCGACGCAGTGACCGAAGGGCTGCTGTCGAAGGCACAGCAGCGCGAGATCGGCTTCCCGTGGTCGCCGCGCATGGCCGAGCGCGCGCGCCGCTCGGTCGGTGCGACCATTGCCGCGGCGCGCGCCGCCCTCGCCGAGGGGCTGGCAGCCAACCTGGCCGGCGGCACGCACCATGCATTCCCGGACCGGGGCTCGGGCTATTGCGTCTTCAACGACGTGGCGGTGGCTGCGCGGCTGGTGCAGGCCGAATGGCACCGCCACCGGCGCCGGTTGCTGCGGGTGCTGGTCATCGATCTGGACGTGCACCAGGGCAACGGCACGGCGGCCATCTTCCGTGAAGATCCGACAGTGTTCACGCTGTCGCTGCATGGCGCGCGCAACTTCCCGGTTCGCAAGGAGGCCAGCGACCTGGATGTGGAGCTGCCCGATGGCTGCGGCGATGCCGAGTACCTGGCGGCGCTCGACGGTGCGCTGGCCGAGGTCTGGCGCCGCCATGGCGATGCGCTGCCGGGGCTAGCCTTCTACGTCGCCGGTGCCGACCCCCACGAGGATGATCGCCTTGGCCGCCTAAAGCTGAGTTTCGACGGTCTGGCCGAACGAGACCGCCGCGTGTTTGCCGCGCTGCGGCAGCGCGGCGTTCCGGTGGCCGTGACCATGGCCGGCGGCTACGGACGTCAGATCGACAACACGGTGGTGGTGCATCGACGCACGCTCTTTGAGGCGCTGGGCAGCTGGCACCACTGGGCCTCCGGGCCATCGATGGAACAATCCCGCGCCTGAGCACGCAACCGCCACGCGAAGCCGATGACCCACCCCCCCAGCCCCCAGGACGCCGCGACGGTCGATGCCGCCATTGGCACACGGCGCTCGGTGCGTGGCTTCCTGCCCACGCCGGTGCCGCACGAGGTGGTCGAAGACATCCTGCGCGTGGCCGCGCGGGCACCCTCGGGCACCAACACCCAACCCTGGCAGGTGACCGTGCTCACCGGCCAGGCCAAGACGGCGCTGTCGGCGAAGATCCGTGCGGTCTACGACGATCCGCAGGCGCTGGCTCGGCACCAGGAGGAGTACGCCTACTACCCCACCGAATGGACTTCGCCCTATATCGATCGGCGACGCAAGGTGGGCTGGGACCTTTACGGCCTTCTCGGCATCGGCAAGACCGACAAGGACGGCATGCACCGGCAGCACGGTCGCAACTACGAATTCTTCGGCGCGCCGGTTGGGCTGATGTTCACCATCGGCCGCGTGCTGCGCCAGGGCAGCTGGCTGGACTACGGCATGTTCCTGCAGAGCATCATGGTGGCGGCGCGCGGCCGCGGCCTGGACACCTGCCCGCAAGCGGCCTTCATGCGCTTTCACCGCATCATCATGGAGCACATCGGTGCTCCAGCCAGCGAGATGTTCGTCTGTGGCATGTCGCTGGGCTATGCGGACCCGGCGGCTGTGGCCAACCGGCTGGTCACTGAGCGCGAGCCGGTGGCCGGCTTCACTCGCTTCCTGTCATGAGCGCGCGCGTATTGGTGGCCCGCGCGGTGTTCGCCGAGGTCATCGAGAGGCTGAACCAGCACTTCGAGGTGCAGCACAACCAGGCCGACGCGGTGTGGTCGCACGACGAGTTGATCCACCGTCTGCAGGGCATGGACGGCGTGTTCGTCACCGGCACCGAAACCATCGACGCAAGACTGCTGCAGGCCTGCCCGCACCTGCGCGCGGTGTGCTCGATGGCCGTGGGCTACAACAACATCGACCTGGCTGCCTGCACCGCGCGCGGCGTGCTGGTCAGCAACGCCCCCGACGTGCTCACCGAAACCACGGCCGACTTTGGTTTCGCATTGATGATGGCCGCAGCGCGGCGCATCAGCGAGAGCGAACATTTCCTGCGTGCCGGCCAATGGACCCGCTGGGGCCACGACATGTTCGCCGGGGCCGACGTGCACGGCGCGACGCTCGGCGTGCTCGGCATGGGCCGCATCGGCCAGGGCATCGCAAGGCGCGGCGCCATGGGCTTCGGCATGTCGGTGATCTACCACAACCGCTCGCCCCTTGCGCCGGACATCGAGTCCCAACTTGGCGCGCGCTACGTGGCCAAGGACGAACTGCTGCGGCACAGCGACCACCTGGTTCTGGTGCTGCCCTACGGGCCGGCCTCGCACCATGCCATTGGGGCGGCCGAGCTGGCGCTGATGAAGCCGACCGCCACGCTGACCAACGTGGCGCGCGGCGGCATCGTCGACGACGCCGCGCTGGCCCGCGCGCTGCGCGAGCGGCGCATCGCCGCGGCGGGGCTCGATGTGTTCGAGGGCGAACCGGCGGTGCACCCCGAGCTGCTGGCCCTGCCCAACGTGGTGCTCACGCCGCACATCGCCAGTGCCAGCCTGCCGACGCGACGCGCGATGGCCCAGCTGGCGGCCGACAACCTGATTGCGGCGCTCGGCGCTGGGCCGCAGTCCGGAAGGCCACCGACGGCGCTGAACCCGCAGGTGCTGGCCGGGCGCCGCTGAGCGCGCGAAACTGCGCCGGCTTTGCCCGGCTGCTTTGGGTCTGCGCCGATGACGGCCTTGCCGACAATGCCGGGGCAGGGCGGGCATGCTGCCCGTCGGGAGTCTGCCGCGTGAACGCCATTTCTCTGACCCTGGCCGCCTGGGCGGCACTGAGCCTGTCGGGATGCGCGGGCCCGCAGGTGCGCACGCTGGGCAATGGCGCCGGTGCTCCGGCCTACGAACTGCGCGCCACCAGCCTGTCGGCCATCGAGGCCGAGGCCTCGCGGCTGTGCAGCCGCGGCTACGAAGTGCTGCGCTCGTCGCAGAACTTCGCCACTTCGGAGCTGGACGACAACGCGGGCACCCAGTTCCTGCTGGAGGCTGGAGCCTGGCTGTCCGGCATGCCGGGAAGCCAGGCGCAGGCCACGATCGTCTGTCGAGCCTGAGCGGCCCGGGCGGGCTGAGACAATCGCCCGCATGAACGAATGGCTGGTGCCGGCACTGCTCGGGCTGATCCTGTTGCTGCTGCTGTGGGTGGCGCTGCGGCGCGACGATGGCAGCACACTGAAGTCGCTGGGTGACAGCCTGCAGCAGGCAGCACGCCAGGATACGGAGCGGCTGGAGCGCGAGCTGCGCACCGAGGTACAGGACAGCGCGCGCGGGACGCGGCAGGAGCTGGCCGGGACGCTGTCTCTCTTCCAGCAGACGCTGCTGACGCAAAGCGGCGACGTCGCGCGCACGCAGAACGAGCAGATCGACTCCTTCCGCACCCAGTTGGCTGCCACGCAGCAGCAGCAGGAGGCGGCGCTGCACCGCTTCGGCGAGACGCTGGCCGATCAGTTGCGCCTTCTGTCCGATGCCAACGAACGCCGCCTGGCCGAAGTGCGAACGACCGTGGAGACCCGGCTTGCCGCACTGCAAGAGGGCAACGAGAAGAAGCTCGAGCAGATGCGCGCCACGGTCGACGAGAAGCTGCATGCCACGCTGGAGCAGCGCCTGGGCGAGAGCTTCAAGCAGGTGGCCGACCGCCTGGAGCAGGTGCACAAGGGCCTGGGCGAGATGCAGACGCTGGCGCGCGACGTCGGCTCGTTGAACCGGGTGCTGACCAACGTCAAGACCCGCGGCATCTTCGGCGAGGTGCAACTGGCCGGGTTGCTGGAGCAGGTGTTCACGCCCGAGCAGTACGCCACCAACGTGGCGACGGTGCCGGGCAGCGCCGAGCGGGTGGAATTTGCCATCCGCCTGCCCGGGCAGCGCGATGACGGGCAGCCGCTGTGGCTGCCGATCGACGCGAAGTTTCCCCGCGAGGACTACGAGCGGCTGATCGAGGCCCAGGAGCGCGCCGACCTGGCAGCCATGGAGGCCGCGGCCAAGGGCATCGAGACGCGGCTGCGCCTGGAGGCGCGGACCATCCGCGACAAGTACATCGCGCCGCCGCACACCACCGACTTTGCCATCCTCTTCGTGCCCACCGAGGGCCTGTATGCCGAGGCGTTGCGTCGGCCTGGTCTGGTGCAGGCGATGCAGCGCGAGCACAAGGTCATGCTGGCCGGCCCGACGACGCTGCTGGCCACCTTGACCAGCCTGCAGATGGGCTTTCGCACGCTGGCCCTGGAAAGGCGCAGCGCCGAGGTCTGGGAGGTGCTGGGCGCGGTGAAGACCGAGTTCGGCAAGTTCGGCGAGGTGCTGGCCCGGACGCGCAAGAAGCTGGAAGAGGCCACGAACACCATCGACCAGGCGCAGACGCGCACCAACGTCATGACGCGCCGGCTGAAGTCGGTGGAAGCGCTGCCCGAGGCGCGCACGCTGCAGCTGCTGCCCGGCGCGCAGGAGGACGACGACAGCGTCGAGGCACCGAGTGCCTGAACCGCAGGGCCGGCCGCCGCAGCACTTCGGCCGGGTCCTGCTGGCGCTGATCGTCGGCCAGATCGGCCTGCATGCCACGATGGCCGGGGTGCGCATGGCCGCGCCGCTGCAGTCGCTACGCGAAGGCCACAGTGCCTGGAGCGTGGGCGTGCTGATGGCGCTGTACGCCGCCGCGCCGGTGCTGCTGTCGATGCATGCCGGGCGCATGGCCGACCGCATGGGATATCACCGGCCGGTGCACATCGCCATCGGCCTGTCGCTGTTCGGCGCACTGCTGGCGGTGGGCTCGACCTTCGTCGGTCCGGGTGCGCGATTTCCGCTCCTGTGTGCCTCGGCGGTGTTCGTCGGCAGCGGCGCCAACATGGGCCTGATCGTCATCCAGCGCCGCGCCGGGCAGACCGTCAGCACCAGCACCGAGCGCATGCGCATGTTCAGCTGGCTGGGCATCGCGCCGTCGCTGTCCAACGTGGTCGGACCGGTGGCGGCGGGCTTCATGATCGATGCCGGCGGCTTCCGCGCGGCCTATGGGCTGATGCTAGCGCTGCCGCTGCTCACCTGGTGGTGCACAAAACTCATTCCAAGCGAGGCCGAGGATGTGGCGCCGGCAGGTGCGGCCCAGACACAGAGTTCGTGGTCGCTGCTGGCCGCGCCGGGCTTGAAGCGGCTGCTGATCGTCAACTGGGTGCTGTCGGCCTGCTGGGACGTGCACATGTTCGCGGTGCCGATCCTCGGTTTCGAGCGCGGTTTCAGCGCCAGCACCATCGGCCTGATCGTCGGCACCTTCACGCTGGCGGTCAGCGGCGTGCGCCTGCTGATTCCGCTGTGGGCTCACCGCATCAGCGAGATCGCGCTGCTGCGCGCTGCGATGATCGGCACCGGCATCGTCTTCGGCCTGTATCCGCTGGCCCATTCACCCTGGCTGATGGGCGGCTGCGCGGTGCTGCTCGGGCTGACGCTCGGTTCGGTGCAGCCGATGATCATGTCCACGCTGCACCTGCTGACGCCCGAAGGCCGCTACGGCGAGGCCATTGCCATGCGTTCGATGGTGATGAATGCGTCGAGCACCGCCATGCCGCTGCTCTTCGGCGCCGCTGGCACTGCGCTGGGCGCGGCGGCGCTGTTCTGGCTGGTGGGCAGCGCGGTGGCCTCGGGCTCGTGGGTGGCGCGGCGGCTGCCGGCTGGCGAAGCGGCCGCGCTCTAGAAGCGGATGCCGGTTGACGCGGGCGGCAGCACGGGCGGGGTGACCGGAGCGCTGCGCGCCGGCGCCGACGCCGCGGCCAGCGGCGCCGAAGCCGGCCGCGCTGCGTTGCGCAGCACCAGCGGCGTGGCCGCGGGCGGCTGCCAGTTCTTCGGCAACCTGGATTCGCGCGGGTAGCCTGCGGCATCCAGATAGGAGACCCATTCGCTTTGCGACAGGCCTCGCAGCGCCTGTGTGCCAATGGTCAGCGACGGTACGGTGCGCGCGCCGACGACGCGATCCATCGCTGCCGCATCCTCGTCGCTGACGATCAGCTTCTCGGTGAAGGGCACGCCGCGCTCCACCAGCAGTTGGCGGCCGGCTCCACAGGGCGGACAGTCGGCGGCGACGTACAGCGTCACCGGGTAGCGCGTCGCTGTCTGGCGCAGGTCGGCGGGCAGCCCATCCTGCGGCGCGGGCACCTCGTTGACGCCGGAGCGGTTCATCGTGGTCACGCGCGCGGTACTGTCGCTGGGCGGGCGGTCGGTGTAGGTGATTCGCCCGTCGGGGCCGACCACCTTGTACAGCGCGACAGCCGGCAGCGCCAGCCCAGCCAAGGCTGCGGCCAGCAGCGCGTGGCGCCAGGCCGGGGTCAGAGAAAGGGCGTGCATCGTCATGTCGGCGCCGGTTCAGGCCATGCCCTGGTGCCGCAGCAGCGCATCGATGCGCGGCTCGCGTCCACGGAAGGCCTTGAAGTTGTCGATCGCAGCGCGGCTGCCACCGACCTCGAGGATCGTCTGGCGGTAACGGCGGCCCGTTTCGGGGTCGAACACACCGCTTTCTTCGAACGCGCTCCACACATCCGCCGACAGTACTTCAGCCCAGCTGTAGCTGTAGTACCCGGCGGCATAGGCACCGTCGAATATGTGTGAAAAACTATGCGCAAAGCGGTTGAATTCGGCCGCCGGCGCCAGCGCCACCTGCGAACGCACCTCGTTGGCCACCTGCAGCAGGCGCGACTTCGCATCGTGTTCGCGGTGGATGCGCAGGTCGAACAGCGCGAACTCCATGTGGCGCAGCATGCGCAGCCCGCTGTTGAAGTTGCGCGCCGCCAGCAGCTTGTCGAACATTGCGCGCGGCAGCCGCTCGCCGTTGTCGACATGTGCGCTCAGGCTTTGCAGCACCGGCCATTCCCAGCAGAAGTTCTCCATGAACTGGCTGGGCAGTTCCACTGCGTCCCATTCCACACCGGACAACCCCGAAACCGACAGCTCGTCCACCTGCGTCAACAAGTGGTGCAGGCCATGGCCGAACTCGTGGAACAGCGTCAGAAGATCGTCATGCGAGAGCAGGGCGGGCCGCATTGCGCCGTTGCGCAGCACTGGCGGTGCGAAGTTGCACACCAGGATGGCCACCGGCAGCTGCATGCCTTGGCCGTCGGGCCGCCGCCAGCGCTGCTGGGCGTTGTCCATCCAGGCGCCGGAATGCTTGCCCGGCCGTGCATGCAGGTCGAGATAGAAGTGGCCGATGGCCACGCCGGCGCGGTACAGGCTGTAGTAGCGAACGCTTTCGTGCCAGACCGGCGCACTGTCCGGCCGGATCTCCACCTCGAACAAGGTCTGCGCTATGTCGAACAACCCCTGCAGTACGCGTGGCTCGGTGAAGTACTGGCGCAGCTCGGTGCTGCTGAAGGCATAGCGCGATTGCTTCAGCTTCTCACCGGCGAAGGCCATGTCCCAAGGATGCAAGTCGCTCAGGCCCAGCTCGCGCGCGGCAAAGTCGCGCAGTTCGGCCAGGTCGCGCTCGGCATAGGGGCGGGCGCGCCTTGCCAGGTCCGCCAGGAAGGCATGCACCTGGGTCGCCGACTCGGCCATCTTCGGCACCATCGACAGCTCGGCATAGCTGGGGTAGCCGAGCAACTGCGCCTGTTCGTGGCGCAGCGCCAGCAGCTCGCGCATCAGTGCGGTGTTGTCCAGATCGGCATCGCCCAACTCGCTGGCGCGGGTGACATGGGCACGGTACAGGCGCTGGCGCAGCGCGCGGTCCTGGGCATGCTCCATCACCGGCAGGTAGCACGGGTCGTGCAGCGTCAGCCGGTAGCCGCCCTCCGCACGCGTGGCCAGCTTGACGTCCTCAGGAACGCCCGCCATCTCGTTCTCGCTGGCGACATACGCAAAGCGGTCGGTGGCGTCGAGCACGTTCTCGCCGTAGCGCTGCTGCAGTTCGGCGACACGCTCCTGGATCTGCGCGAAGCGCTGGCGTGCCGTGCCCTGCAACTCGGCGCCGCCGAGCACGAACTCGCGCAGCGTGTGTTGCAGCGCCTGTCGCTGCGCCGGGTTCAATGCCTCGGCTGCACCGGCAATCTGGCGGTACTTGCCGAACAGTGCGGGGTCGGCACCGAGCCGCGTGTAGAAGTCGGTGATGCGCGGCAGCGCGTCGTGATGCGCCTCGCGCAGCGCCGGTGAATCGGCCACCTCGCACAGATGGGTCACCGCACCCCAGGCCCGGCCCAGGCGCTCGATCGGCACATCCAGCAGCAGCGCCAGCGCCGTGTAGTCGGATGGCATCTTTTCGCCAGTGGCCTGCGCCAGTGCGTGGTCGGCTGCAGCCAGCAATGCAGCGACGGCCGGGCCGACGTGACAGGCTTCGATGCGGTCGTAGGCCGGCAGGCCCAGCGGCTGCATCAATGGGTTGGAGACTTCGCCGCTGTCGACGGCCACGCGCGCCTCAACCGAGAGCATGTTCGGCCGCCTCGACGGTGTTGACCAGAAGCATGGCACGCGTCATCGGGCCGACGCCGCCGGGCACCGGCGTGATCCAGCCGGCCACCTCGCGCACCTTCTGGAAGTCGACGTCGCCGCAGAGCTTGCCTGCTTCGTCCTGGTTCATGCCGACATCGATCACCGCCGCGCCGGGCTTGACCATGCCCGCGGTGATGGTGTTGCGCCGGCCGACGGCGGCCACCAGGATGTCCGCCTGCCGCGTAAAGGCGCCCAGGTCCGGCGTCGCACTGTGGCAGACGGTGACCGTGGCATGTGCCTGCAGCAGCAGCAGGGCCATCGGCTTGCCGACGATGTTGCTGCGCCCGACCACGACCGCGTGCTTGCCCTTCGGGTCGACGCCGGCGCACTGCAGCATGCGCATGCACCCGTAGGGCGTGCAAGGCTTGAACCCAGGAAGTCCGATCATCAGTGCGCCCGCGCTGTGCACGTGAAAGCCGTCGGCGTCCTTGTGCGGCGAGATCGTGGCAATGACCTTGTGGGTGTCGATGTGCTTCGGCAGCGGCAATTGCACCAGGATGCCGTGCACCGACGGGTCGGCGTTCAGTGCCTCGATCCGGGCCAGCAGGGCCGCCTCGGCCAGTTCGGCGGGATAGCGATCGAGGATGAAGCGCATGCCGACGCTCTCGCAGTCGCTGCCCTTGTGGCGAACATAGGTCTGCGAGGCCGGGTTGTCGCCGACCAGGATGACCGCCAGGGTTGGTTGCACGCCGCGGCCGCGCAGCGCGGCCACGCGTTGCGCGACCTCGGCGCGCACCTCGGCCGCCAACGCCTTGCCGTCGATCGTCTTTGCTGTCATCCGGGACTCCAGAACGAAGGCCGCAGATGCGGCGGCCTCGGGTGCAGGCGGTGCGGCAATGCGCTCAGGCCCTGCTTTGCGCGCCGAGCGCGATCTTCAGCAGATCGGCCACCGTGTTGGCGTTGAGCTTTTCCATGATGTTGGCGCGGTGCGCCTCCACCGTCTTGATGCTGATGCCCAGGTCGTCGGCGATCTGCTTGTTCAGCCGGCCGGCGACGATGCGCTCCAGCACCTGCGCCTCGCGTGTGGTCAGCCGGCTCAGCAATGCGTCGCGGCTGGCTTGCTCCTGGTGCTGGCTGAAGGCGCTGCGCGCCTGCTCGAGCATGCGCTCGACCAGACCGAGAAGCTCTTCTTCCTTGAAGGGCTTCTCGATGAAGTCCATCGCGCCCTTCTTCATCGTGGTCACGGCCATCGGCACATCGCCGTGGCCGGTGATGAAGACCACCGGCAGCGGGCTCTTGCGTTCCAGCAGCCGGTCCTGCAGTTCCAGGCCGCTCATGCCGTCCATGCGGATGTCGGCGATCAGGCAGGCCACCTCGCGCGGGTCGAAGCGCGACAGGAAGGATTCGGACGAATCGAAGCACTTGACCCGGTAGTCCTTGCCTTCGAGCAGCCATTGCAGCGAGTCACGCACGGCCTCGTCGTCGTCGACGACATAGACGGTGCCCTTCTTCGGGATCAAGCTCATTCAGGAGGCCACGGTGGTGTTCGGGTTGGGATCGCGCTGCGGCTCGGCTGGCGGGCTCGTGGCCTCGCCGCGGACGGGGACTTCGACCGGCAGGGTGAAGGAAAAGCGGCACCCCGAAACGGCTTCGCCATTGTAGAGGTTCTGCGCCCGCATCCGGCCACGGTGCGACTCGATGATGCTTCGGCACAGCGACAAGCCGATCCCCAGACCTTCAGCCTTGGTCGAGAAAAAGGCTTCATACAGCCGCTCGATGACCTCGTCCTTCAGCCCCGGGCCGGTGTCGGTGACGCTGAACTCGATGATGCCGCCTTCGTCGGGCGTGTGCCGCGGCACCACGCGCAACTCGATGTTGCGGCGCGAGGCCGGCAGCTGCGCGCTGTCGATGGCCTCGGCGGCGTTCTTCAGCAGGTTCATCAGCACCTGCTCGATCAGGATCGGGTCCACCTCCAGCGGCGGCAGGCGTTGCGCCACGTAGGTACGGATGGCGACGTTGCGGCGGCGCAGTTCGATGCCGGCGAGCTCGACCGCGTCCTCGACGATCTGCCGCGCGTGTGCGCTCTGGCGCTGCGGCTCGCTCTTCTTCACGAAGGCGCGGATGCGGCGGATGATCTGCCCCGCGCGCTCGGCCTGGCGCGCCGTCTTGCGCAGCGCCGCCAGCAGGTCGGCCTTGTCGATGGAATTGGCATCGACCCGGGAGACGATGCCATTGCAATAGTTGGTGATGGCCGTCAATGGCTGGTTCAGCTCATGGGCCACCGAGGAGGCCATTTCGCCCATCGTCACCAGGCGACTGGTGACCTGGGCTCGGTCGGCCTGCTGGGCCGCCTGTTCCTCTGCGCGAAGCCGCGCGGTGATGTCGGTGGCGATCAGCATCTGCGCCAGTCGGCCGTCGGTCCACTGCAGGTAGCGCGCGCGCACGTCGAACCATTTCTGCAGCGGCGAGACGAAGACCTCACGAGGATTCGAGCCTGATTCGGTGAGCTCCTGCGTCGGCAGGCCAGACAGTGCGTCGGTCAGGTCCTCGGCGTCGGCGACGAAAGCCGAGCTGTCCAGGTTGCCGGTGAGCAGCGCGTGCCCACCGGCATCGGCACCGAACCAGAGGCGATAGGAGCGGTTGGCGAACAGCAGCTCGCCCTGCGGTACCGACAGCACCGACACCGACGCATCCAGACCTTCCAGCACGGTGGTGAAGCGCTCGTGCGAGGCCGACAGCTGGTCGCGGATGCGCTTGGCCTCCGTGATGTTGGTCATGCTGGTCATCCACCCGGTCTGCTGACCGCGCGGGTCGATCAGTGGCGAGACGTACATGCGCGCATCGAACAGGGAGCCGTCCTTGCGCATCACCCGCACCTCGATGCCGCCGGCCGGGCTGCGGCCGCTGAGTTCCTGCTGCAGCAGGCGGCTCATCTCGTCGACGCGGTCTTGCGGCCAGTAAGGGAACGGTGGAGCCCGGCCCACCAGCGCGGCCTCGGAGAAGCCGGTCATCGCACAGAAGGCCGCATTGACGTAGGTGATGCGGCCCTCCAGATCCATGGCGCGCATGCCGGTGAGCATGGAGTTTTCCATCGCGCGACGGAAGTTGGTCTCCTGCACCAGCGCCGATTGGATCTGAGCGCGCCGGCGCAGGTGGCGCCAGCTGCCCAGCAGCATCCACACGGTCAGCACAGACAGCGCGACGACCATCCAGAACAGCGTGTTGCTGATCAGGCCGATCGAGGTGCGGTAGCCCTGGCCGCGCAGCAGCAGGCCGTTGACCGTCGGCGCCAGCGGCAGCTCGTAGACGATCGGGGTGCGCTGGCTCAGCTGCTGCCCCGGCATCGGCGTCACGGTGCCGGCCAGCACCCGTTGGCTGTCGTCGACCACGCTCATGGTGTGCCGATTGGCCAGGTCGGGCGGTACGAAGTGGCGCAGCAACGCTTCCACCGAGTATTCGACCATCAGCACACCGGCCGAGGTGTTGCGCGCCACCAGCGGGACATGCATCTGGAACACCGCGACGCCCATGCTGTCGATGAAGGCGCGCGAGTACACCGGCTGGCGCATGTCACGCGCCTGGGTGAAGGCCAACTCGGGCGGATTCTGCGTCTGGACGTTGGGCACGGACGGGTCGGCGGCGTTGTTGCCCGGTTCGCTTTCCTCGCGGTACAGAGTGGCCCAGCGCCCGGCCTTGCGTTTGCGGTTGTTGTCCAGCCAGGCCAACTGGGTGACGGCCGGGCGCTCGCGCACGAAGCCCATGGCCTGCCCGACGAAGTCGTCGACATCGGTCTCGCGCTTGACCAGCTCGCTGGCCATGCGCACCAGTTGTTCCTGGTTCTCGATCAGGTGCAGCCGCAGCTGTTGCTGGACGATCTCGGTGTCGCGCTTCAGCGATTCGGTCTCGCGCTCGACTTCTTCGTTGCGCAGGTACCAGAAGGCGGAAATGATGGCCGCCAGGAACAGCAGCACCGAAACCAGCGGCGCCAGCGTGACGAAGCGGTCCTGTCGTGCAGCCGGCTGGTGCACCCACCAGCGGCCCAGCAGGCGACGGATGCGCAGCCATGTCGTGGACAGCACAGAGGACTTGGCGATCGACGAGGCCATGGGCCTGATTATCGGAGTCGGCTGCTTGTCTCTGCGAGCCTGGAGTTACCTCGGTTAAATTTCATAATATGCTACGTTGTGGCGCTATTTGAAATTCGCATCCAGATGTGCGAAACTTCGGCACGCTGCAAGAATGACCTTTCGACACAAGACAAGGAGACACCATGTCCGCGATGCCCGACCCGGCCGGCCTGCTGCCGGCCCAAGACACCGACACCCAGGAAACCCGCGAATGGCTCGACGCGCTGGCCGGCGTGATCCAGACCGAAGGCGGCGAGCGGGCGCACTACCTGCTGGAGCAATTGATCGAGGAGGCCCGGCAGCGCGGCATCGACATGCCGTTCTCGGCCACCACCGGTTACGTCAACACCATCGAACCGGAGAACGAGGAGCGCAGCCCCGGCAACCTCGAACTCGAAGGCCGGCTGCGCGCCTACATGCGCTGGAATGCAATGGCCATGGTGGTCAAGGCCAACCGGCTGGATCCGTCCGACGGCGGCGACCTCGGCGGGCACATCAGCTCCTTCGCCTCGGTGGCGCACATGTTTGCCGCCGGCTTCAACCACTTCTGGCATGCCGACAGCGAAGGCCACGGCGGTGATCTGCTGTACATCCAGGGCCACAGCGCGCCGGGCATCTATGCGCGCGCCTTCATGGAAGGCCGCATCACCGAGGAGCAGATGCTCAACTTCCGGCAGGAGGTGGACGGCAAGGGCCTGTCCAGCTACCCGCACCCGAAGCTGATGCCCGAGTTCTGGCAGTTTCCGACGGTGTCGATGGGCCTGGGCCCGCTGATGGCCATCTACCAGGCGCGCTTCCTGAAGTACCTCCATGCGCGCGGCATCGCCGACACCAGCCAGCGCAAGGTCTGGGTGTTCTGCGGCGATGGCGAGATGGACGAGCCGGAGTCGCTGGGTGCCATCGGTCTGGCCGCGCGCGAGAAGCTGGACAACCTGATCTTCGTCATCAACTGCAACCTGCAGCGCCTGGACGGCCCGGTGCGAGGCAACGGCAAGATCGTGCAGGAGCTGGAAGGCGAATTCCGCGGTTCCGGCTGGAACGTCATCAAGCTGCTGTGGGGCAGCAACTGGGACCCGCTGCTGGCGCGCGACAAGGACGGCGCGCTGCGCAAGATCATGCTCGATACGCTGGACGGCGACTACCAGGCCTTCAAGGCCAATGACGGCGCCTTCGTTCGCAAGCACTTCTTCGGTCGCGACCCGAAGACGCTGGAGATGGTGTCGAAGATGAGCGATGCCGACATCTGGGCGCTGCGCCGCGGCGGCCACGACGCCGGCAAGGTCTACGCCGCCTTCCACCGCGCCAACAGCCACAAGGGTCAGCCGACGGTGCTGCTGGTCAAGACGGTGAAAGGCTACGGCATGGGCGGCGCCGGCGAGGGCAAGAACACGGCGCACCAGACCAAGAAGCTCAGCGACGACGACATCCGCTACATCCGTGACCGCTTCAACATCCCGATCAGCGACGCCGACCTGCCGAAGATCCCGTTCTACAAGCCGGCCGACGACACGCCGGAGATGAAGTACCTGCACGAGCGGCGCAAGGCCTTGGGCGGCTATCTGCCGCAACGCCGCACCCATGCCGACGAGCAGTTCACCGTGCCCTCGCTGGAAACCTTCAAGCCGGTACTCGAAGCCACTGCCGAGGGCCGCGAGATCAGCACCACGCAGGCCTACGTGCGCTTTCTGACGCTGCTGCTGCGCGACAAGGCACTGGGCCCGCGCGTCGTGCCTATCCTGGTGGACGAGGCGCGCACCTTCGGCATGGAGGGCCTGTTCCGGCAGATCGGCATCTACAACCCCGAGGGCCAGAAGTACACGCCGGTCGACAAGGACCAGGTGATGTACTACCGCGAAGACAAGGCCGGGCAGATCCTGCAGGAGGGGATCAACGAGGCCGGCGGCATGGCCAGCTGGATTGCTGCGGCCACCAGCTACAGCACCAACAACCGCATCATGGTGCCGTTCTTCGTCTACTACTCGATGTTCGGCTTCCAGCGCATCGGCGACCTGGCCTGGGCCGCAGGCGACATGCAAGCGCGCGGCTTCCTGCTCGGCGGCACCAGTGGCCGCACCACGCTGAATGGCGAGGGACTGCAGCACGAGGACGGCCACAGCCACATCCTGGCCGGCACCATCCCCAACTGCGTCAGCTATGACCCGAGCTTCGCCCACGAGGTGGCGGTGATCCTGCACCACGGCCTGAAGCGCATGGTCGAGAAGCAGGACAACGTCTACTACTACCTGACGCTGCTCAACGAGAACTACGCGATGCCGGGGCTGGTGCCCGGCACCGAGGAGCAGATCATCAAGGGAATGTATCTGCTGGAAAAGGGTGCAGAACCGGCGGGCAAGGGCGCCAAGGCGCTGAATGTGAACCTGCTGGGCAGCGGCACGATCCTGCGCGAGTCGATGGCCGCGCGCCAGCTGCTGGCCAGCGACTGGGGTGTCTCGGCCAATGTCTTCAGTTGCCCGAGCTTCAACGAACTGGCGCGCGACGGCCAGGACTGCGAACGCTGGAACCTGCTGCATCCGACCGATACGGTGCGCGTGCCCTTCGTGACGCAACAGCTCGAGCCGCACGGCGGCCCGGTGGTCGCCTCCACCGACTACATGAAGAACTACGCAGAACAGATCCGCGCCTTCATCCCCAAGGGCCGCAGCTACCGTGTGCTGGGTACCGACGGTTTCGGCCGCAGTGATTTCCGCAGCAAGCTGCGCGAGCACTTCGAGGTCAATCGGCACTACATCGTCGTCGCTGCGCTGAAGGCGCTGGCCGACGATGGCGCGCTGCCGGCCGCCAAGGTGGCCGAGGCGATCAAAAAGTACCGCATCGACACCGAGTGCGTGAACCCCCTGGTCGCCTGAACCACAACCACAAGGAGACGAACATGGCCCTGGTGGAAGTCAAGGTACCGGACATCGGCGATTTCAAGGACGTCGAAGTGATCGAGCTGCTGGTCAAGGTCGGCGACACGGTGAAGGTGGAGCAATCGCTGGCCACGGTGGAAAGCGACAAGGCCTCGATGGAGATTCCCTCGTCGCATGCCGGCGTGGTCAAGGAGATGAAGATCAAGCTTGGCGACAAGGTCGGCGAAGGCAGCCTGCTGCTGTTGCTGGAAGGCGAGGCCGCGACAGCGGCCGCTGCCCCTGCCGCACCAGCAGCCCCGGCGCCAGCCGCGCCCGCCGCCGCGGCGCCCGCTGCGCCGGCGGCCGCGGCCCCGGCTGGCGCGGGCGCGCTGGTCGACATCGTTGTGCCCGACATCGGTGATTTCGATGAGGTGGCGGTGATCGAGTTGCTGGCCAAGCCGGGCGATGCCATCAAGGTCGAGCAGAGCCTGATCACGGTGGAGTCGGACAAGGCCTCGATGGAGATTCCCTCGTCGCACGCCGGTGTGCTGAAGGAGCTGAAGGTCAAGATCGGCGACAAGGTGGCCAAGGGCACGCTGATCGCCGTGCTGCAGGCTTCGGCTGGGGCGTCCGCCGCACCGGTGGCTGCGCCTGCCGCCGCAGCCCCGGCCGCCAAGGCCGAAGTGCCAGCCGCGCCGGCGCCGCGCGAGGCCGCAGCGCCAGCGAGCGAGGTCGCTGCGCACCAGCCGGGCGCGCCGAGCGCCGCCTTGCCGCATGCCTCACCGTCGATCCGCCGCTTTGCGCGCGAACTCGGCGTGCCGCTGGCGCAGGTCAAGGGCAGCGGGCCCAAGGGCCGCATCACCCAGCAGGACGTGCAGGGCTTCGTCAAGTCGGTCATTGCCCAGGCCTCGGCGCCCAAGGCGGCCGCACCGGCCGTGGCCGGAGGCGGCATTCCCGGCTTGCTGCCGTGGCCGCAGGTGGACTTCGCCAAGTTCGGACCCGTAGAGCGCAAGGACCTCAGCCGCATCAAGAAGATCAGCGGCGCCAACCTGCACCGCAACTGGGTGCTGATCCCGCACGTCACCAACAACGACGAAGCCGACATCACCGAGCTCGAAGCCTTGCGCGTGCAGCTGAATAGGGAGAACGAGAAGTCCGGCGTCAAGCTCACGATGCTGGCCTTCGTCATCAAGGCGGTGGTCGCGGCGCTGAAGAAGTTCCCCGACTTCAACGCCAGCCTGGACGGTGACGCGCTGGTCTACAAGCAGTACTTCCACATCGGCTTTGCGGCCGACACGCCCAACGGTCTGGTCGTGCCGGTGCTCAAGGACGCCGACAAGAAGGGCCTGCTGCAGATCGCCACCGAGATGGGCGAGCTGTCGAAGAAGGCGCGCGACGGCAAGATGGGCCCGGCCGACATGAGCGGCGGCTGCTTCAGCATCAGCAGCCTGGGCGGCATCGGCGGCACGCATTTCACGCCGATCATTAACGCGCCGGAGGTCGCGATCCTGGGTCTGTCCAAGGGCTACCAGAAACCGGTGTGGGACGGCAAGGCCTTCGTGCCGAGGCTGACGCTGCCGCTGTCGCTGTCCTACGACCACCGCGTCATCGACGGTGCCTCGGCGGCGCGATTCAACGCCTACCTGGGCTCGGTGCTGGCGGACTTCCGCCGCGTGCTGCTCTAAGGAGAACGGAACATGGCACTCATCGAAGTGAAGGTTCCGGACATCGGCGACTTCAAGGACGTCGCGGTCATCGAGCTGCTGGTCAAGCCGGGCGACTGCGTGCAGCTGGAGCAGAGCCTGGTCACCGTCGAAAGCGACAAGGCCTCGATGGAGATCCCGTCCTCGGCGGCCGGCGTGGTCAAGGAGCTGAAGGTCAAGATCGGCGACACGGTCAACGAAGGGTCTTTGCTGTTGCTGCTCGAAGGCGAAGCAGTCGCAGCGGCCGCCACACCGGCGGCGGCCCCTGCGGCGCCACCGGCCGCCGCACCGGTCGTGGCCGCGCCACCGGCGGCCCGCCATGCCGGCGGCGCTGACCTGGAGTGCGACATGCTCGTGCTCGGTGCCGGGCCGGGCGGTTATTCGGCCGCCTTCCGCGCCGCCGACCTGGGCCTGGAGGTGGTGCTGGTCGAGCGCTACGCCTCGCTCGGCGGGGTGTGCCTCAACGTGGGCTGCATTCCCAGCAAGGCGCTGCTGCACGTCGCCTCCGTGATGGACGAGGTCAAGCATTTTGCGGACCTTGGCGTCAGCTTCGCCACGCCGGTGGTCGACCCTGCCAAGCTGCTGGCCCACAAGAACAAGGTGGTGGGCAAGCTCACCGGCGGCCTGTCCGCCATGGCCAAGATGCGCAAGGTGACGGTGGTGCGCGGCTACGGCAGCTTCATCGACCCGCACCATGTGCAGGTGGAAGAGACCACCGGCACGGCGCAGGACAAGACGGGCAAGGCGCAGACCATCCGCTTCAAGCAATGCATCATCGCCGCCGGCTCGCAGGCCATGCGCCTGCCTTTCCTGCCTGACGACCCGCGCATCGTCGATTCCACTGGCGCGCTGGAACTGCGCGCCAGCCCGAAGCGCATGCTGATCGTCGGCGGCGGCATCATCGGCCTGGAGATGGGCACGGTGTACTCCACGCTCGGCGCGCGGCTGGACGTGGTGGAGATGCTCGACGGCCTGATGCAGGGCGCCGACCGCGACCTGGTCAAGGTGTGGCAGAAGATGAACGCGCCGCGCTTCGACCACGTCATGCTGAAGACCAAGACCGTGGGCGCCGAGGCCACGGCGGACGGCATCCTGGTGCGATTCGAAGGCGAGGGCGCGCCCAAGGAGCCGCAGCTGTACGACCTGGTGCTGCAGGCGGTGGGCCGCAGCCCCAACGGCAAGAAGATCGGCGCTGACAAGGCCGCCGTGGCCGTCACCGACCGCGGCTTCATCCCGGTGGACCAGCAGATGCGCACCAACGTGCCGCACATCTTCGCCATCGGCGACGTGGTCGGCCAGCCGATGCTGGCCCACAAGGCGGTGCACGAAGCGCATGTGGCGGCCGAGGTGGCGGCCGGCGACAGCAAGGCGATGTTCGACGCGCGCGTCATTCCCAGCGTGGCCTACACCGACCCCGAGGTCGCCTGGGTGGGCCTGACCGAAGACGAAGCCAAGGCCAAGGGCATCAAGCTGAAGAAGGGCCTGTTCCCGTGGACGGCCTCGGGCCGGGCCATCGCCAACGGCCGGGACGAGGGCTTCACCAAGCTGCTGTTCGATGCCGAGACACACCGCGTCCTCGGCGGCGGCATCGTCGGCACGCATGCCGGCGACATGATCGGCGAGGTGGCGCTGGCCATCGAGATGGGGGCCGACGAGGTGGACATAGGCAAGACCATCCACCCGCACCCGACGCTGGGCGAAAGCATCGGCATGGCGGCCGAAGTCGCCCACGGAAGCTGCACCGACCTGCCGCCCGCGCGCAAGTAGCTCGGCCCCGCGGCGCCGCGAATTGCGTGCCCATGGCACGCTGCGCGGCGCTGCCGCTTTCTGCCGCACTCAAGTCGGCCGCCCGGGCGTCGAAGTCCTGACGGCAGCATCGCCCGGCCGCAGGCCTGGCGAGGCCGCTTTCTCGGCTTTCAGCCTGCCGCCAACTTGTGCCCGAACCGCCGCGACCAACCGACGCCCCGTGCACGTGGGCGGGTGCTGGCCTGCGGCCTGGCGCTGCTGGCCGCCGTGGCGGCGCGCGGCGCAGATGAATCGCGCCTGCAGCGCAGTGCCGCTGCGGCTGTGCCGCGGGCCGACGCCGCGCTGCAGACGCTGGGGCCGCTGCTGCAGCGCCTGCGCACGCAGGAGGCCGGCGAGCAGCTTCGCGCGATCAACCGGTTCTTCAACCGCCACATCGAATTCGCTACCGACCCTCAGGCCTGGGGCCAGACCGACTACTGGGCCAGCCCGCTGGAATCGCTGCAGCGGCTCCGCGGCGATTGCGAGGACTACGCCATTGCCAAGTACTTCAGCCTGCTGGCCGCGGGCATGTCCGTGGCGCGACTGCGCCTGGTGTATGCGCGTGCACAACTCGACGACGGGCCGTTGCAGGCGCACATGGTGCTGGCCTACTACCCGCCTGATGGCGGGCAGACCTTGATCCTCGACAACCTCGTCGACGAGGTGTTGCCGGCCGCGCAGCGCAGCGACCTGGTGCCGGTGTTCAGCTTCAACAGCGACGGTCTGTGGCAGGGTGTCGGCACGCTGGGCGCAGGCGACCCGTCGGCCCGGCTGCCGCGCTGGCGCGAAGTGCTTGCAAAAGCTCGTGCAGAGGGCTTTCTTTGAGCGAACATAGTCAGCGATGATGAGCTTGATCCGCCAGGTCTGGCTGATGCTGTTCGGCGTGCTGCTGTTCGCGCTGGTCGGCAGCGTGGTCACGCACACGCTGGTGGCGCGGCAGTCGCTGCGCTCGCAGCTGCAGGGACGCAACGACGACGGCGCGATGATGCTGGCGCTGGCCCTGTCGCAGCAGCAGGGCGATGCGGCACGCATGCAGCGGGTCGCTGCCGCGCAGTTTGATGCCGAACACTACCGCCGATTGCGATTGCTGCGCGACGACGGCATGGTGGTTTTCGAGCGCGAGCAGCCCGAACGCCGTGGCGCGGCGCCGCAGTGGTTCGTGCAGATGCTGCCGGTGACGGTGCAGCCCGGGCAGGCCGAGGTCAGCGACGGCTGGCGGCCGATCGGCCGGCTGCAGCTATGGAGCCAGGCCGACTGGGCCTTCGATGCGCTATGGGCCGGATGTCTGCGCATGGCTGGCTGGCTGGCCGTGCTGGGCCTGCTGGCAGCGGCCGTCGCTGCGCTGGCCGTGCGCGCCTGGCGCCGGCCGCTGGAGGCCACGGTGGCCCAGGCGCAGGCATTGGAGGAACGGCGTTTCGTCATCGCCGACGAACCGCGCGTACCCGAATTGCGCCGACTGACGCGCAGCATGAACTCGCTGGTGCGCAGGCTGCAGGCGGTGTTCGAACACCAGGCTGCCGCGCTCGAGGAGCTGCGCGCGCAGGCCCACACCGATGCGGTCACCGGGTTGACGCGGCGCAGCCAGTTCGTGGCCCGGCTGAACAGCGCGCTCGGTGCCGAGAACCACCGCGGCGCCGGCTTGCTGCTGGTGCGGCTGTGCGAGTTGGAGGCGATGAACCGGCGCATCGGCCAAACCGCCGCTGACCGGCTGCTGGCGGCCCTGGCGCAGGTGCTGCAATCCTATCCTCGCCACGTGCCCGGCGCTCTGACCGGGCGACTCAACGGCTCGGACTTCGCGCTGTACCTGCCGGCTTCGGGCATCGCCGAGGAAACCGCCCGCTCGCTGCTGGATGCGTTACGCGCCGCGCTGGCCACCGTCGACCCCGAGGCCGGACTGGCGGTTGGCGGCGCCGAACTGCCGCTGCCGTGCAGCGCGGCGGCGGCGATGGCGACGGCTGACAGTGCATTGGCCCAGGCCGAGACCGACGGTGCGTTCGCCGCCTGCATCGCGCCGACGCTGTCGGCCGATATGCCGGTACGCGGCGAAGGCGATTGGCAGGCCCGCCTGGCCGGCGCACTGCGCTTTGGCCGTGCGCGGCTGGTGGAATACGAGATGCGTGATCCGCAGGGGCAACTGCTGCACCTGGAGTGTCCGATGCATGTGCAACTGGACGTGGACGCTGCGTTCGAGCCGGCCACACGCTGGCTGGCCATGGCAGTGCGCTGCCGGCTCGTCGACCAGGCCGACCTGATGGCGCTGGACCTGACGTTGCACGCCATCGCGCTGGATGGCCGGCCGCGCTGCATCAACGTGGCGGCGGCGTCGCTGGCGCAGGATGGTTTCATTGCCGACATGGCGCAGCGACTGCGGGCCGCGCCGCAGGCCGCAGTCCGGCTGTGGGTCGACGTGGCCGAAGGCGCTGCACTGCAGCCGCGGCGCCTGCGCGAGGCCATCGCCATCTGGCGGCGGGCGGGCGTGCGCGTCGGGCTGGAACATGCCGGCGCGCGGCTGCGCGAGCTGTCGCGCCTGCACGAGCTGGGCGTGGACTACATCAAGATCGACGGCGCCTTCGTACAGGGCGTGGCCGCGCAGCCCGAAGTGCGCGAACTGGCGCGCGGACTGGTCACGCTGCTGCGTGGCATGCAGGTGCAGATCCTGGCCGAGGCGGTGCGCGACGAGTCCGACCTGGCGGCACTGTGGTCGCTGGGCTTCGACGGCGCCACCGGACCCGCCTTGCACACCCCGTAGCGGTCAGCCGATGTCGGCGACGTGCAGCTCGAAGCGGCCGGCGCTGCGGTCGGCAAAGTAGCGCTGCAGCGTTTCGCGCACGGTGCGGAAGGCCAGCTGGTCCCACGGAATCTCGTGCTCGTGGAACAGCTGTGCCTCGATGGTCTCGGGGCCGGGATCGAAGCGCGTGTCCTGCAGCTGGGCGCGATAAAACAGATGCACCTGCCCGACGCGCACCACGTTGAGCAGCGTGAACAGGCCCTGCAACTCGATGCGCGCACCGGCTTCCTCGACCGTTTCGCGCACCGCGCCCTCGGCCGTGGTCTCGCCCAGCTCCATGAAGCCGGCGGGCAGGGTCCAGAAACCGTAGCGCGGTTCGATGTTGCGGCGGCACAGCAGCACCTGCTCGCCCCACACGGGCACCGTGCCCACCACGTTGAGCGGGTTCTCGTAGTGCACCTCGCCGCAGGCGGTGCAGATGGCGCGATCGCGGTTGTCGTCGGCCGGCACGCGGTATTGCGTGGCTGCGCCGCAGACGCGGCAGTGCTTGATGCGACGCAGGTCGAACATGCGGCGCAGTTTAGCCGGGGGACGCCCATGGCATCATCGCTGCGCCCGCGCTGCGGCCTTGCCGATACCGCCATCGAGGACCTGCCATGAGCTTCGTGCTGACCCCGCCTGCCCAGACCGCCGTGCCCGTGGCCGACGGCCGTTCGTACCCGGTGCACCGCGTCTATTGCGTCGGGCGCAACTATATCGAACATGCGATCGAGATGGGCCACACCGGTCGCGAGCCGCCGTTCTTCTTTCTGAAGCCGGCCGACGCCGTGCTGGCGGTGCCCGAGGGCCAGACCGGCCAGATGGCCTACCCGAGCCTGACCGCCAACCTGCACCATGAGGTCGAGCTGGTCGTGGCCATCGGCCGCGGCGGGCGCAACATTGCTGCGGCCGACGCTGCGCAGCACATCTGGGGCTACGGCATCGGACTGGACATGACGCGCCGCGACCTGCAGAACGACATGAAGAAGCAGGGCCGCCCGTGGTGCATCGGCAAAGCCTTCGAGCAGTCGGCGCCGATCGGGCCGATCCACCCGATCGCCCGTACCGGACGGCTGAGCAAGGGTGCGATCACCTTGCATGTCAATGGCGAACTTCGGCAGAAGGGTGATCTGGGCGACCTGATCTGGAGCATCGACGAGATCATCGAACACCTCAGCGGCGCCTGGCTGCTGCAGCCCGGCGACCTGATCTACACCGGCACGCCGGCCGGCGTCGGCGCGGTGAAGCCCGGCGACCTGATGGAAGGCCGAATCGACGGCCTGGGTGCGCTTCGCGTGGCCGTGGTCTGAACGCCTGAGCACGGAGCCCTGCGATGGAGCTGTACAACTACTTCCGCTCGTCGGCCTCGTATCGCGTGCGCATCGCGCTCGCGCTCAAGGGCCTGTCCTACGACTACAAGGCGGTGCACATCGCCAAGAACGAGCAGTTCGCCGAGTCGTATGCCGCGGTGTCGGCGGCGCGGCTCGTGCCGCTGCTGCGCGATGGCGAGCACCTCATCACCCAGTCGATGGCCATCATCGAGTACCTGGACGAGACCCATCCACTTCCGGCCCTGCTGCCCGCCGATGCGCTGGGCCGGGCCCGCGTGCGCGCCCTGGCGCAGGACGTGGCCTGCGAGATCCATCCGCTGAACAACCTGCGCGTGCTGCGCTACCTGGTGAACTCGCTGAAGGTGTCCGAGGAGGACAAGGACCGCTGGTACCGCCACTGGGTCGAGACCGGGCTGGAGGCAGTAGAGCGCCAACTCGCCGCGCAGCCGGCCCGCTATTGCCACGGCGACTCGCCTACGCTGGCCGACTGTGTGCTGGTTCCGCAGATCTTCAACGCCCAGCGCTTCAAGTGCCGCACCGACCATGTGCCGCAGGTGATGCGGGTGTACGAGACCTGCATGCAGCTCGACGCCTTCGAGAAGACGCGCCCCGAAGCCTGCCCGGATGCCTTCTGAGCCGGCGGCCCCGCTGGCGGCCGGCATGCTCTGGCCGCAATGGGACGTGGCGCCGCGCGTCGGCGCGGTGATGAGCACGCGCGCCGGCGGCGTCAGCGCACCCCCCTGGGACCGCCTGAACCTGGGCACGGCGGTGGGTGACGACCCGGCGGCGGTGGCCGAGAACCGGCGCCGCTTCGTGGCTCTGACCGGAGCATTTCCGGCCTGGCTGCGCCAGGTGCATGGCCACAGCGTGGTGGCGGCGCACGAGACCGTGGCCTCGGCCGAGCCGCCGCAGGCCGACGCCAGCTGGACCGACCAGCCGGGGGTCGCCTGCATCGTGCAGGTGGCCGACTGCATGCCGGTGCTGCTGGCCGCGCCCGGGGGCCGCGCCGTGGCGGCGGCACATGCCGGCTGGCGCGGGCTGGCTGGTGGGGTGGTGGAGGCGGCCCTGGCGGCGCTGTGCTCGGCAGCGTGCTGCGAGCCGGCACAGGTGTCGGTCTGGCTCGGCCCGTGCATCGGGCCGCGGCGCTTCGAGGTCGGAGCGGACGTGCTTCAGGCCTTCGGCCAAGCGCCCGACCGCGTCGACCCGCGGCACTTCGCCGTCGCTGCACCGTCGGGCGGTGCGGCACGCTGGCTGGCCAATCTGCCCGCGCTGGCACGCGAGCGATTGGCGCAGCTGGGCGTGACCCGAGTCAGCGGTGGCCGCTGGTGCACCGTGGACCAGCGCTCAAGATTCTTTTCCTACCGGCGTGACGGCCGCACCGGCCGACTCGCCGCAGCCGTCTGGATCCGCCGCTGATGGCCCGCGCTGCATGGCCTCGGCGCGGCGCCGTGCGCTTCGCCGGGCTGGCGCGCCAAGGATATAGAGCACGATCGACAGCGGCAGCACGCCGTAAAGCAAGAAGGTGAAGAAGGCGCCGAGCACCGTGCCCTGCGTCGACAAGGCTTCGGCCAGCGCCATCATCAGCACGACGTAGATCCACGCCAGGGCAACCAGGTGCATGGGCAGGGCAAGGGCACAAAGGAAGGACAATGCCGGTCAGCCTGCGCTAAGCTTGCAACGCAAGAATCGCGACCAGAAAAACAACTCGGTGGCATGCGCTTTGCGCGCTGCCACCGACAGCACGACGGAGACACCATCATGCCCAATTCCAACGCCTTCCTGCCGGACCTGGGTTCCAATGCCATGACCGCTGTCATGGGCGATGCGATGAAGACCTTGTCGGGGCTGAGTCTGCCGGCCGCCACGTTGGTCGAGTTGCAGCGTGACTATGTCGAAGGTGCCACCGCGCTTTGGAACCGCACGCTGCAGGGCCTGGCGCATGACACGGGTGCGGCCCAGCCGACGCTGGGCGACCGGCGCTTCGCCGCCAAGGAGTGGGCCGAGAACCCGGCCGCGGCCTACACCGCGCAGATGTACCTGCTGAACTCGCGCACGCTGATGAAAATGGCCGAGGCGGTGCAGGCAGATGCCAAGACCAAGGCGCGCATCCGCTTCACGGTGCAGCAATGGATCGACGCCATGGCGCCAAGCAACTTCCTGGCGCTGAACCCCGAGGCCCAGCAGCTGGCACTCAAGACCCAGGGCCACAGCCTGGCCGCCGGCATGCAGCTGCTGATGGGCGACGCCGGCAAAGGCCATGTGTCG
Source organism: uncultured Pseudomonadota bacterium (assembly GCA_963758955.1). Classification (GTDB taxonomy): domain Bacteria; phylum Pseudomonadota; class Gammaproteobacteria; order Burkholderiales; family Burkholderiaceae_C; genus Rubrivivax. The sequence continues at coordinate 62,862 of CAVWXO010000018.1, read as the reverse complement.
CAGACCGACGAATCGGCCTTCGAGGTGGGCCGCAACGTGGCCACCACCGAAGGCGCGGTGGTGTTCGAGAACGAGCTGTTCCAGCTGATTGAATACAAGCCCTTGGGCACCAAGGCGCACGAGCGGCCGATGCTGATGGTGCCGCCATGCATCAACAAGTTCTACATCATGGACCTGCAGCCCGACAACTCGCTGATCCGCTACACGGTGGAGCAGGGGCACCGGGTGTTCGTCGTCAGCTGGCGCAACCCCGATCCGTCGCTGGCCGACAAGACCTGGGACCAGTACATCGAAGACGCTGCCATCCGTGCCATCGGCGTGGTGCAGGAACTGACCGGCGCCAAGACCCTCAATACCCTGGGCTTCTGCGTCGGCGGCACGATCCTGGCTACCGCGTTGGCTGTGCTGGCGGCGCGCGGCCAGCAGCCGGCGCAGTCGGTGACGTTGCTGACTACGCTGCTGGACTTCAGCGAAACCGGCGTGCTCGACTTGTTCGTCGACGAGGCCGGCGTCAAGCTGCGCGAGATGACGCTGGGCGAGAAGGCCCCCGCCGGCCCGGCGCTGCTGAAGGGCCAGGAACTGGCCACCACCTTCAGCTTCCTTCGGCCGAACGACCTGGTGTGGAACTACGTGGTCGGCAACTATCTGAAGGGCGAGCCGCCTCCGGCCTTCGACCTGCTGTACTGGAACGGTGACGCCACCAATCTACCCGGGCCGATGTACTGCTGGTACCTGCGCCACACCTACTTGCAGGACGAACTCAAGCAACCCGGCAAGCTGACGGTGTGCGGCGAGAAGCTCGACCTGGCCAGCATCAAGGCGCCGGTGTTCATCTACGCGTCACGCGAGGACCATATCGTGCCGTGGAAGGCAGCCTATGCCTCCACGCGCATCATGAGTGGCAAGAAGCGCTTCGTGCTCGGTGCCTCGGGGCACATCGCCGGAGTCATCAACCCGCCGGCGAAGAAGAAGCGCAACTACTGGATCAACGACAAGCTGACCGGCGACGCCGATGCCTGGCTGGCCGGTGCCAACGAGGTGGCCGGCAGCTGGTGGCCCGACTGGTCCGCCTGGCTGAAGCCTCTGTCGGGTGCCTTGGTGTCTGCGCCCAAGGCGCAGGGCAACCGCAAGTACCCGCCGATCGAGCCGGCGCCGGGCCGCTACGTCAAGCAGAAGGCCTGAAGGACTTTCAGGGCCAACCCGCTTGACGCGGCAAGTTCCCCGGGCGAACCTCACACACATCAACCAAGGAGATGAAGATGGCAAAGAAAGTGGCATACGTGACTGGCGGCATGGGTGGCATCGGCACCGCGATCTGCCAGCGCCTGGCCAAGGAAGGCTTTACCGTCATTGCAGGCTGTGGTCCCACGCGCGACTGGCAGAAGTGGCTCGACGAGCAGAAGGCGCTGGGCTACACCTTCCATGCGTCGGTGGGCAACGTCGCCGACTGGGATTCGACCGTCGCCGCCTTCACCAAGGCGCGCGAGGAGCATGGCCCGATCGACGTGCTGGTCAACAACGCCGGCATCACGCGCGACCGGATGTTCCTGAAGATGACGCCCGAGGACTGGAAGGCCGTCATCGACACCAACCTGAACAGCATGTTCAACGTCACCAAGCAGGTGGTGCCGGGCATGGTGGAAAAGGGCTGGGGCCGCATCATCCAGATCAGTTCCGTCAACGGCGAGAAGGGCCAGGCCGGGCAGACCAACTATTCGGCCGCCAAGGCCGGCATGCACGGCTTCACCATGGCACTGGCGCAGGAAGTGGCCAGCAAGGGCGTGACCGTCAACACCGTCAGCCCGGGCTACATCGGCACGGACATGGTGCGTGCGATCAAGCCCGAAGTGCTGGAGAAGATCGTCGCTACCATTCCGGTCAAGCGCCTGGGCACGCCGGAAGAGATCGGCTCGGTCGTCGCCTGGCTGGCCGGCGAGGATTCCGGCTTCACCACCGGCGCCGACTTCAGCTGCAACGGCGGCCTGCACATGGGTTGAGGCGCCTCGCCCACCAACAAAGGGCGCCTGCGGGCGCCCTTTTCTTTGGCCTTCAGGTGCCGGCGATGAAGAACTTGATCAGCCCCTTGGCCGCAAAGCCCAGCAGTCCGAAGCCCAGCGCCAGGAACAGCACGAAGGTGCCGAATCGGCCAGCCTTCGATTCACGCGCCAGCTGGAAGATGATGAACACCATGTACAGCATGAACGCGCTGACGCCGAAGGTCAGCCCGAACTGGGCGATCTGGTCTTCGCTGTAGCCGAACATCTCAGTTGACTTCGGGCAGGTCCGCCTGCGGCACCAGGTCACGGTAGGCGTGCCAGCTGGCATAGGACAGCCAGGGCACGGCGACGATCAGGCCGAGGAGCACGGTGCTCATGCCGACCAGCGTGATGGCCATCAGCAGCGCGCCCCACAGCGCCATCGGCCCGGGGCTTTGCAGCACCGCGCGCCAGCTGGTCAGCACGGCGCCGAGCACGCCGATGCGCCGCTCCAGCATCAAGGGAATGGCGACCACGCTCGACGCGTACACCGGTGCCACCAGCACGCCGCCCAGGGCCAGCCAGCCTTCGAACAGCCAGGACTGCTCGCTCAGCACGACCACATGCAGGAAGTCCACCGGGTCACGCACCGGTTGAGATGCGAAGGCCGTGATCATCGACGCCGAGGTCAGCACCCAGCAGGTGCCGGCAGCGGCCAGCAGCAATCCGAACAGCACCAACCGGTGGTCGCGCGGCCGCCAGGCCGCCAGCGCCGTCAGCAGCGTCGGCGTGCGCTGCGCTTCGAGTGCGCGGCTGACCGCATACAAGCCGGTGGCCGCCAATGGACCGATCAGCAGAAAGCCGCTGAAGGCACCGGCCAGCAGCCAGAACTGACGGTAGGCCAGCAGCAGCAAAAGCAGGCCGAAGGCGGTGACCGCCAGGCCGTGCAGCAGCCCCGGGATCGGCGCCGCCAGCAGGTCTCGCCAGCCCCGAGACAACCACAGGAAGGGCTGCTCGTAGCTGATTGGGGCCAGCTGGCAACGGCGTGATTGCTCGAGGGCGGATTCGGAGGGCATCAGGGCGGTCTCGGGGCGGTGGCCGAAGCCTATTGTCAGCCGATAATCCTGCGGGCCGCCGCCTGCAGCGTGGACGGCTCGGCGTCGGGCAGCTTCACTGCGGTGGCCTGCGCCAGCTGGGGGTAGCTGGAGCGCAGCGAGCGTTCGTACAACGGGTCGTAGTGCGATTCCATCAGCGCCGCAAAGACGTCGGCCCACTTGCCCGCGCGGGCCAGGGTCTGCCAAGCGGTGACGGTACTGCGGCCGCGCAGCTCGACCAGGCCGTCGAGCAGCTTGCAGAAGCCCTCGGTGTCCGCCGCAAAGTGGCCGTATTCCTGCAGCAGCAACTGCAATCGCGCCGCCTGATCGAGCTCGACATGCAAGCAGTGGCCCTGTTCGCGCAACTGCCCGATCAGCGCCTCGGGCACGCGCACTGCGCCGATCTTGCGGCTTTCTCCCTCGACGAACACCGGGCGCGCCGGGTCGAAGGCCTTCAGTGCCTGCCAGACCCGCGTGTCGAAGTGCTTCTGGCTGGGCTGTGCGCAGCCGGGCACGGCGCCCAGCACCGAGCCGCGGTGACTGGCGAGTCCTTCCAGATCCAGCGTCTGCGCGCCCTGAGCGGCCAGTGCGTGCAACAGCCGGGTCTTGCCACTGCCGGTGCGACCGCAGAGCACCTGGTAGCGGTGGCGCTGCGGCAGCGTCTGCAGCTCGGTGCGCACCACGGCGCGAAAGGCCTTGTAGCCGCCTTGCAGCTGGGCCGTTCGAAAACCGATCTGGCCGAGGAACCAGGCCAGCGAGCCGGAGCGCTGGCCGCCGCGCCAGCAGTACACCAGAGGTAGCCATTCGCGCGGCTTGTCGGCGACCCAGCGGTCCAGGTGGTCCGCAATGTGGCGCGCCACCATCGCCGCGCCGACCTTGCGCGCCTGCAGCGGAGAGGCCTGCTTGTACAGCGTACCGACGATGCGCCGCTGCTCGTCGTCGAGTACAGGCCAGTTGAGGGCTCCGGGCAGGTGGTCCTCGGCAAACTCGGCCGGCGAGCGCACGTCGATCAGCGCGTCGAAGCGGCCCGCGTCGGCAGCCACCTCGGCTGCGCCCACAGCCACCAGGCTCACGCGGGGGTCACCGCGTCGAGCAGCTCGCTTTCCACCTGCAGCTGGGTACGCGAATGCTGCAGCGCCGGGCCGTCGACCAGGAAGGTGTCCTCGACGCGCTCGCCCAGCGTGCTGACCTTGGCCAGATGCAGGTTGATCTTGTGGCGCGCCAGCACCCGGGCGATGGCGTAGAGCAGGCCGGAGCGATCGCTGGCACTGACGGTCAGCAGCCAGCGCTGCGCGCGCTCGTCCGGGTTCAGTGTGACGCGCGGCGTCACCGGGAAGGACCGCACGCGGCGCGACACGCGTCCGCGCCCCGGCTCGGGCAGCGGGCCGCTGGACGACAGCGCCAGCACGGCCTGGGTCTCGACCAGAGAGATCAGGTCGCGGTAGGCCGACGGGTCGCCGGGCTCGAAGCGCGTGCTGATGACCTGGAAGGTGTCCAGCGCATAGCCGGCGCGGGTGGTGTGGATCTTGGCGTCCTGGATGCTGAAGCCGGCGGTGTCGAAGTAGCCGCAGATGCGCGCGAACAAATCCGGGCAATCGGGTGAATAGACCAGCACCTGCAGCCCGTCGCCCACCGACGAAGGCCGCGCACGCACCACCGGCTCTTCGGTGTCCAGGTGACGCCACAGCGAGCGCGCATGCCAGGCGATGTCGGCGGCATCGTGGCGCGCGAAGTAGCTGACGTCCAGCGTCTTCCACAGCTGCTCTTCGGTGCCGGGCAGCGCCGAGTGCCAGGCCAGCAGCTGACGGGCCTCCTGCTTGCGCGATTCGATCTCGGCGTCCAGGTTCGGCTTGGCGCCGCCCAGCGCGCGCAGCGTCAGGCGGTACAGGTCCTCCAGCAGCTTGCCCTTCCAGGCGTTCCACACCTTCGGGCTGGTGCCGCGAATGTCGGCCACCGTCAGCAGGTACAGCGCCATCAGCCGCCTGGGCGTGCCGACCAGCCGGGCGAAGGCCTCGATCACGTCCGCGTCGCTCAGGTCTTCCTTCTGCGCGATGCGGCTCATCGTCAGGTGCTGCAGCACCAGGAATTCGATCAGCGCGCTGTCGTCGCGCGACACGCCGTGGTCGCGGCAGAAGCGCCGCGCCTCGGCCGCACCGAGCAACGAATGGTCGCCGCCGCGGCCCTTGGCCACGTCGTGGAACAGCGCCGCGACATACAGCAGCCAGGGTTCGTCCCACTGGCTGGCCAGCTGCGAGCAGAACGGGTACTCGTGCGCATGCTCCGGAATGAAGAAGCGGCGCACGTTGCGCACCACCATGATGATGTGCTGGTCGACCGTGTAGACATGGAACAGGTCGTGCTGCATGCGCCCTACGATGCGCCTGAAGACCCACAGGTAGCGGCCCAGCACCGAGGTCTCGTTGAGCAGTCGCAGTGCATGGGTGATGCCGCTGGGCTCGCGCAGGATCTGCATGAACACCGCCCGGTTGGCCGGGTCGCGGCGGAAGCTCGCATCCATCAGGTTGCGCGCGTTGTACAGCGCGCGCAGCGTGCGTGCCGACAGGCCCTTGATGCCCGGCGTCTGCTGGTACACCAGGAAGGTGCGCATGATGGCGTGCGGCTGCTCGCTGTACAGCTGGTCGTGCGCGACTTCGAGCATGCCGCCGCGGTCCAGGAAGTGCGCGTCGATCGGCCGCATCGGCGCTTCTTCGGAGCCGTTGATGCGCTCCTCGATGTTCAGCATCAGGATCTGGTTGAGCTGCGTCACCGCCTTGGCCGCCCAGTAGTAGCGGTGCATCAGCACCTCGGATGCGAGCTGGCCCTTGGTGGCCTTGTAGCCGAAGCTCTCGGCCACCGCGGTCTGTAGGTCGAAGACCAGTCGGTCCTCGCGCCGCCCGGCAATCAGGTGCAGCCGAGCGCGGACCAGCTTCAGCGTGCCTTCGTGCTTGTGCAGCTGGCCCACCTCGAACGGCGTGATCAGACCCTTGGCCGCCAGCTCCGTCCAGTTGCGGCCCAGGCCTGCGGCCCGTGCCACCCAGATCACCAGCTGCAGGTCGCGCAGGCCGCCCGGGCTTTCCTTGCAATTGGGCTCCAGCGAGTACGGCGTGTCCTCGTACTTCACATGGCGCTGGCGCATCTCCAGCACCTTGGCGCGCAGGAAGGCCTTCGGGTCCATCACCGCGTCGGTGGCCTGGCGGAAGTGGGTGTAGACCCGGCGCGATCCGCTCAGGAAGCGCGATTCGAGCATCGCCGTCTGCACGGTCACGTCGCGCCGGGCCTGATCGACACATTCCTCCACGGTGCGCACGGACGAGCCGATCTCCAACCCGATGTCCCAGCACGCATGCATGAAGCGCTCGACCGCGGCACTCAGCGGGTCGGCAGGACCGTGCGGCTCGCCGTCGCCGTTCGCCGCGTGCAGGCCACGGCCCGCCGGCAGCAGCACCAGCACATCCACGTCCGAATAGGGGAACAGCTCGGCCCGGCCATAGCCCCCCACCGCCACCAGCGCGGCCCCGGCCGGCATGGCCGCGTGTTCCCACAGTTCGCTGAGGTGGTTGTCGACATGCCGCGTCAGCGCCTTGGTCAGTCGGGTCGAGGCCAGTGCCGTGGCCCGCGATTCGCGGAAGCGCTCCAGCAGCGCGGACTTGCCGTCGCGAAAGCGCGTGCGCATCGACGCCACGCTGCGCAGGCCGTGCGCTTCGCGCGGCTGGGGGAATTCCGGCAGGGCGGACATCGGCTTTCAGCCGGTGACGAAATCCGGCGGCGGCGGGCTGGCCGCCGACAGCGTCAGCACCTCGTAGCCGGTTTCGGTGACCAGCACCGTGTGCTCCCACTGCGCCGACAGCGAGCGGTCCTTGGTGACGATAGTCCAGCCGTCGCCCAGTTCGCGGATTTCGCGCCGCCCGGCGTTGATCATCGGCTCGATGGTGAAGATCATGCCTGGCTGCAGCTCGTCCAGCGTGCCCGGCCGGCCATAGTGCAGCACCTGCGGTTCCTCGTGGAACTTGCGGCCGATGCCGTGTCCGCAGAACTCGCGCACCACCGAGAAGCCCTGGTTCTCGCTGAAGGTCTGTATCGAATGGCCGATGTCGCCGAGCCGCGCGCCAGGGCGCACGCGCACGATGCCGCGCCACATCGCTTCGTAAGTCAGTTGGCACAGCCGGCGCGCCTGGATCGAGCCTTCGCCGACGACGAACATGCGGCTGGTGTCGCCATGCCAGCCGTCCTTGATGACCGTGACATCGATGTTCAGGATGTCGCCATCCTTCAGCGGCCGCTCGTTGGGTATGCCATGGCAGACCTGGTGGTTGATCGAGGTGCAGATCGACTTCGGGTAGGGCACGTAGCCCGGCGGCGCGTAGTTCAAAGGCGCAGGCACCGCGCCCTGCACGTTCACGATGTAGTCGTGCGCCAGGCGGTCGATTTCCTCGGTGGACACGCCGGCCTTGACATGCGGTGTCAGCATGTCCAGCACCTCCGAGGCCAGCCGTCCTGCCACGCGCATGCCCTCGATGTCGCTGCCGGTCTTCAATGTGATCGTCATGGGCCGGGATTATCCCATCCAGCCAATAAAATGCCGGGCATGCGCGTCGATGGCCCGAGGCCGGCGCCCCCAAGCCACCGCCCCGCCCATCGTCCAGCGACCGAATGCCTGCCCACTCCCGACATCTGATGCATTTCGAAGGCGGCAACGCCTTGTCCGCCTTCCGCGCCGGCACCCTGCTGCAGGCGTTGCAGGGGGTGAGCGATCGCATTGCGTCGGTGTCGGCCCGGCATGTGCACTGGGTGCGCTGCAACGCGCCGCTGGACGCGGCCGGCGTCGACAGGCTGGCCGCGTTGCTGCGCTACGGCGACCCGGCCCCCAAGCAGTCGGCCGGCGCGCTGGTGGTGGTGATGCCGCGCCTGGGCACGGTGTCGCCCTGGGCCAGCAAGGCCACCGACATCGCCCACAACTGCGCCATGGCGGTGCAGCGCATCGAGCGCGTCACCGAATACACCTTGGGCCTGAAGCGAAGCCTGCTCGGTGCCGGCAAGCCGCTGTCGGCCGACGAATTGGCCCAGTGCGCCGCACTGCTGCACGACCGCATGACCGAAAGCGTGGCCTTCGAGCGCGAGGCCGCTCACCACCTGTTCGACGAGCAGCCGGCGCCGCCGCTGGAGCATGTGGATGTGCTGGGGCAGGGTGCGGGTGCCCTGCGCGAAGCCAACCTGCGCTTCGGCCTGGCCCTGAGCGAGGACGAGATCGACTACCTGGTCGACGCCTTTACCATGTTGCAGCGCAACCCCAGCGACGTCGAGCTGATGATGTTCGCTCAGGCCAACAGCGAGCACTGCCGGCACAAGATCTTCAACGCCGCTTTCCGCATCGACGGGCAGGACCAGCCGTTGTCGATGTTCGGCATGATCCGCCATACGGAAGCCACCTCGCCGCAACACACCGTGGTGGCCTACCACGACAACGCCGCGGTGATGGAAGGCGGCCCGGTGCAGCGCTGGCTGCCGCAGGGTTACACCAACGCACCGCAGTACGGCATGCGCGAGGAAGTGGCGCATGTGCTGATGAAGGTGGAGACCCACAACCACCCGACGGCCATCTCGCCCTTTCCCGGTGCGTCCACCGGTGCAGGTGGCGAGATCCGTGACGAAGGCGCCACCGGGCGAGGTGCGCGGCCCAAGGCCGGGCTGACCGGCTTTTCGGTATCGAACCTGCACCTGCCCGGCACCGACGAGCCCTGGGAGCGCGCTCCGGTGGGCAAGCCCGGGCACATCGCCGGCGCACTGCAGATCATGGTCGACGGCCCGCTCGGCGGCGCGGCCTTCAACAACGAGTTCGGCCGGCCCAACCTGGGCGGCTACTTCCGCGTCTTCGAGATGGACGTGGCCGGACTGCGTCGCGGCTACCACAAGCCGATCATGATCGCCGGCGGCCTGGGCGCGATCAGTGCCGAGCAGACCCTGAAGCTGCCCTTCGGCGCCGGCACGTTGCTCATCCAGCTGGGCGGCCCGGGCATGCGCATCGGCATGGGCGGTGGTGCCGCCAGCTCGATGGCTGCGGGCAGCAACAGCGCCGCGCTGGATTTCGATTCGGTGCAGCGCGGCAACCCCGAAATGCAGCGCCGCGCGCAGGAGGTCATCAACCACTGCTGGGCGCTCGGCGCGACCAATCCGATCCTGGCCATCCACGACGTCGGCGCCGGCGGCATCAGCAACGCCTTCCCCGAGCTGGTGGACGGTGCTGGTCGCGGCGCCACCTTCGACCTGCGTCAGGTGCCACTGGAAGAAAGCGGCCTGGCGCCGAAGGAAGTGTGGTGCAACGAAAGCCAGGAGCGCTACGTGCTGGCGGTGGCGCCGGACAGCCTGCCGCTGTTCCGGGCCATGGCCGAGCGCGAGCGCTGCCCCTTCGCGGTGGTGGGCGTCGTCGCCGCGCAGCGCCAGTTGGTGCTGGAAGACGGCCCGGGTGGCGAGCGCTTCATCGATATGCCGATGGAGGTGCTGCTCGGCAAGGTGCCCAAGATGCAGCGTGACGTGCAGCGCGTCGCCCGCCGCGAGCCGCCACTGGACCTGACCGGCGTGGCCCTGGAACAGGTGGCCTTCGACGTGCTGCGCCATCCGACGGTGGGCTCCAAGCGATTCCTCGTCACCATCGGCGACCGCACGGTCGGCGGGTTGAACCACCGCGACCCGATGGTCGGCCCGTGGCAGGTGCCGGTGGCCGACTGTGCGGTGACGCTGGCCGACTTTGCCGGCTTCCGCGGCGAGGCCATGGCCATGGGCGAGCGCACGCCGCTGGCCAGCCTGGACGCGCCGGCCTCGGGCCGCATGGCGGTGGGCGAGGCGATCACCAATCTGCTGGCCGCGCCCATCGAGCTGAGCCGCATCAAGCTCAGCTGCAACTGGATGGCGGCCTGCGGCGAACCCGGCGAGGACGCGGCGCTGTACGACACCGTCCAGGCCGTGGCCATGGAACTGTGCCCGGCGTTGGGCATCGGCGTGCCGGTGGGCAAGGATTCGTTGTCGATGCGCACGCGCTGGGACGACCGGCAGGTCACCGCGCCGGTGTCGCTGATCGTCACCGCCTTCGCCACGCTCGACAACGTGCTTGGCACGCTGACGCCGCAGCTGCAGCCGGTGGACAGCACGCTGATCCTGGTGGACCTGGGGGTTGGGCGCACACGCATGGGCGGCTCGATGCTGGCGCAGGTGCTGGGCCGCTTCGGCGACGAGGTGCCTGACCTGGACGACGCGCAGCTGCTGAAGTCGCTGGTGGCGGCCGTCAACGAGCTGCGTGCCGCCGGGCAACTGCTGGCCTACCACGACCGCAGCGACGGCGGTCTGTGGGCTTGCGTGTGCGAAATGGCCTTTGCCGGCCAGCTGGGCGTGAGCCTGAACGTTGACCTGCTGGTCACCCAAAGTGACGGCATCGTCGACAGTCGCGCCGAGTACGGCGACTCCAAGAACTGGGCCGCGCAGGTCGGTGAACGCAGGGCCGAGCTGACGCTGAAGGCGCTGTTCAACGAGGAACTCGGCGTCGTGCTGCAGGTGCCGCGCGCCGAGCGCGATGCCGTCTTCGCCGCACTGCGTCGGCACGGCCTGGGGCGTTGCAGCCATGCCATCGGCAAGACCCACTCCAAGCGCGTGGTCGAGGTCTGGCGCGATGCCAAGGCGGCATTCAGCGCGCCACTGCGCGATCTGCAGCAGGCCTGGGACGAGGTGTCCTGGCGCATTGCCCGGCTGCGCGACAACCCCGAATGCGCCGATGCCGAGCATGCAGCGGCCGCCGCCGACAACGATGACGGCCTCAGGGTCCAGCCGAGCTTCGATCCGGCCGAGGCGCCGGCGCTGCTGGCAACCCGGCCCAAGGTGGCGATCCTGCGCGAGCAGGGCGTCAACAGCCACGTCGAGATGAGCTACGCCATGGCCCAGGCCGGTTTCGACGCCTTCGACGTGCACATGAGCGACCTGCAGGCCGGCCGCGCGCGGCTCGACATGTTCCAGGCCTTCGTCGCCTGCGGCGGCTTCAGCTACGGCGACACGCTCGGTGCCGGCGAGGGTTGGGCGCGCTCGATCCTGTTCAACCCGGTGCTGGCCGAACAGTTCGCCGCCTTCTTCAACCGCGCCGACACGCTGGCCCTGGGCGTGTGCAACGGCTGCCAGATGATGGCGGCACTGAGCCCGATCATTCCCGGCGCGGCGGCCTGGCCGAAGTTCACGCGCAACCGCAGCGAGCAGTTCGAGGCCCGGCTGTCGCAGGTCGAGGTGCTGGCCAGCCCGAGCCTGTTCTTCACCGGCATGGCCGGCAGCCGGCTGCCGATCGCCGTGGCCCACGGCGAGGGCTATGCCGACTTCTCGCAGCGTGGGGATACCGTGGCCGTGCAGCGCGCCATGCGCTTCGTCGACTCCACGGGTCGTGCGACCGAGGCCTATCCCGCCAACCCGAACGGCAGCCCGGAGGGCCTGACCGCGGTGACCACCGCTGACGGCCGTTTCACGGCGCTGATGCCGCACCCGGAGCGCGTCTTCCGCAATCTGCAGATGAGCTGGACGAGCGACGATCTTGCGGCGCCCAGCCCCTGGATGCGCATGTTCCACAACGCGCGGCGCGCGTTGGGCTGAACTCAGGCGATGGCCGCCGCGCGCAAATGCCGCAGCGCGATCAGCGTGGCGTCGTAGTCGAAGTCGCGCATCGCCGCCGCGATGTCCTGCACCGCAACGCCGTGCAGCTGCTGCAGCGCCGCCTGGATCTCGCGGAACGCGGCCAGTGCCTGGTCGTCGGCGGACTCGAGCAGCTGCTCGAGGCGGTCCAGCGCGTCGCAGGTGGCGGCCACCCCCGCCGGCACCGGCAGCGGCGCGTCCTCCGGCGTGGCACTGCGGATGGAGGTGACCAGCAGCTGACACTCGTCCCGCACGGCATTTGCTGCGATGGCCAGGTCGGCTTCGTTGGTGCTCCCGGCCAGCGCCTGATCCAGGCGCTCGGCCAGCTGCGGCAGGCGCACGGCGCCGATGGCCGCCGCCGCGGCATTGATCGAGTGCACCTGGCGCAGCGCGTCGGCAGTCCCCGCTGCGCCCGGCTGCAGCTCCACGTGGGTCAGGCTCGGGTCGTACTGCGCCACGAACTGCTGCAGCACGCGGCGGTAGACATCGACGCGGTCGCCGAAGCAGCGCATCGCCAGCGTCGCGTTCAATCCCGCAAGGGCAGGGGGCAACGCTGGCACGGCCCGCGGCAGCGCGGGGTGGTGGCCGCAGCCGCAGCGATCCGGCAGCCAGCGAGCCAGCTCCGCATACAGCGCCGCCGGTTCCACCGGCTTGGGCACGTGGCCGTTCATGCCGGCCTCCAGGCAGGTCTCGCGGTCCTTGCTGAAGGGGTTGGCGGTCATCGCCAGGATCGGCGTGTGCGCATGTTGCGGCAGCGCGCGGATCTGCTTCGTGGCTGCCGCGGGCCGATCGTCGCACTGACGGCCAACGTGATGCAGTCCGACGTGCAACGCTCACGAGTGCCGCAACTGCCACAGCTGGGACGCCATGGTCCACCAGAAACAGACACCGCGCGCTGCCGAGAAGATGCAGGCTGAGCAGAAGGAAGGCAAGACCTGCATCGAATGCCACAAGAGCATTGCGCACGCGCTGCCCAATCGCGACGACTGATCGCAGGACATCGGCGTCTGCGACGAGTGCCAAGCCTGGGCTCGACCCTGTCGGGCATGTCGATAGGCACGCTTCTCGAAGCAAGCCGCATCGAGCAGGCGATTGCAGCGCAGCTTGCGGTCGTTGCTGACGATAAGCGCCCCGGGGCGAGCCAAGACACGTCGTCGAGCGGCACCTTAAGAAAACCCTAAGGGCACGCCAACAACATGGCCACATAGGAGTGGACATGAAGGCATCGAAGAAACCTTATGGCATTGCAGCGGCGCTGGTGATGACAGCCATGCTGTGTTCCCCTGCGCAGGCCGCGACACCGGCCGAGCTGCTGGCCGGCTACAACGCGCAGGCTGGAGCCCTCGGCTCGCCGCAACGCGGCCAGCAGTTCTTCAACGCCACTCACGGCAAGGAATGGAGTTGCGCCTCCTGTCACGGTGCAGTGCCCACACAGGCCGGCAAGCACGCCTCCACCGGCAAGAGCATCGGCGCACTGGCGCCGGCGGTCAATGTGCAGCGCTTCAGCAATGCGGCGAAGGTGGAGAAGTGGTTCCGCCGCAATTGCAACGACGTGCTGGGACGCGAATGCAGTGTCGCTGAGAAGGCCGACGTCCTGAGCCGGCTGATCGGTCTGAAGCCATGAACGCGCACTCGCCGGCAGCCACCTCGTGGCGTGCCCCGCTGGGCGCCGTATTGGCGATGCTGATCGGTCTGGCGCCGGCAGTCCATGCTGACGACCACCGTGCGGCACGTGTGCCGACCTTGCCCGAGTACACCCAGGAGTGCGCCGGATGCCACCTGGCGTTTCCACCAGGGATGTTGCCGGCCCCCTCGTGGCGGCGGGTGATGGACAACCTGGCGCGCCACTACGGCACCGACGCCTCGATCGACCCGGCGCTGATGCGCAAGCTGTCGGCCTGGCTCGAAGCGAATGCGGGCAGCGGCAAGCGCGCCCGCGAACAGCCGCCGAATGACCGCATCACCCGCGCCGCCTGGTTCCAGCGCGAGCACGACGAGGTGCCCGCCGCGACCTGGAAGCTGCCGGCGGTGAAGAGCCCCGCCAACTGCGGCGCCTGCCATACCCAATCCGACCAAGGAGATTTCAGTGAACGTCACATCCGCATCCCCCGCTGAACGCACGGCCCATCGGCAAGCCGGGCGCGGCACGCTGGTCTGGGACGCACCCGTGCGTGTCTTCCACTGGCTGATGGTGCTGAGCTTTGCCGGCGCCTACATCACTGCCGAGAGCGAGCGCTGGCGCCTGCTGCACGTCACCCTGGGCTACACGATGGCCGGTCTGGTGGGCTTTCGCATCCTCTGGGGACTGGTGGGCACGCGCCATGCGCGTTTCGCCAGCTTCGTTCGCGGCCCGGCCGCCATCAAGCGCTACCTGCTGGCGCTGTTGCGCGGCCGGCCGGAGCACCATGTGGGTCACAACCCTGCCGGCGCGCTGGCCATCGTTGCCATGCTCGGCCTGACGCTGGCCATCGCCGCATCGGGCTGGTCGGTCTACAACGACGTGGGCGGCGATTGGCTGGAAGAGGTGCATGAGTTCAGTGCCAACCTGATGTTGGCCATCGTCGGTGTGCACATTGCCGGCGTGGTTCTGGCCAGTTGGATGCACCGTGAGAACCTGACGCGTGCCATGGTCGATGGCCGCAAGGCGGCCAGCGCCGCGGACGGCGTGCGCAGCGCCTGGCGCAGTGTGGCGGCTCTGATGCTCGTGGCCGTGCTGGGTTTCTGGTGGCTGCAGTGGCAGACCGCGCCGGCCGCGCGCAGCGTGTCCGAGCGGGCTGCGGCCGTGCAGCACGACGACGACTGACAATCGCCTCATGCGCATCCTGCTGGCCGAAGACGACCCATTGCTCGGCGACGGCCTGCGTGCCGGCTTGCGCCAGCAGGGCTTCCAGGTGGACTGGGTGCGAGACGGCATCGCCGCCGAGCGCGAGATGCGGGCCGAACCCTATGCCGCCGCGGTGCTGGATCTGGGGCTGCCCCTGATGGACGGCATGGACGTGCTGGCCTCGGTGCGCCGCGCCGGCGTGACCTTGCCGGTGCTGGTGCTGACGGCGCGCGATGCGGTACCGGACCGTGTACGCGGCCTCGACCTCGGCGCGGATGACTACGTGCTCAAGCCGGTGGACCTGCAGGAGCTGGGTGCGCGGCTGCGCGCCCTGGTGCGCCGAGCCCATGGCCAGCCGCAGGAACTGATGCGCGCTCAGGACCTCGTGCTCGATGCGGCCGGACGCACCATCCAGCAGGGCGGTCAGGCGGTGCCACTGGCCACGCGCGAGTTCGACCTGTTGCAGGCACTGATGCTGAATGCCGGACGGGTGCTGTCGCGCGAGCAACTCGAGCAGCACCTGTACAGCTGGGGCCACGAGGTGGAGAGCAACGCGGTCGAGGTGCATGTGCATCACCTGCGGCGCAAGCTCGGCAGCGCGGTCATCCAGACCGTGCGTGGCGTGGGCTACCTGCTGCCGCGAGAGACGCCACCCTCATGAGCGCGGCGGCCGGGTCATTGCAGCGCCGGCTGCTGCTGCTGGTGCTGGGCCTGGTGTCGGCAGTCTGGCTTGGCACCGCCGCGCTGACCTGGCGCGACACACGCCATGAACTCGACGAACTGCTCGATGGGCACCTGGCGCAGGCGGCCGCACTGCTGGTCGTGCAGCAGGTGGGCGAGATCGAGGACGACGCGCCTGCCGTCGACGCACCGATGTTGCATCGGCAGGCGCCGAACATCGCCTTCCAGGTCTTCCACGAGGGGCGGCTGGCGCTGCGCTCGGCCAATGCGCCGGCGACGCCGATGATCGACCCGGGCGAGCGCTTCCGCAGCGGGTTCCGCTCGGTGCGCATCGGCCCTACCGATTGGCGCGTGTTCGCGACCTACGGCGCCGATCGCGACATCCAGGTCTACGTCGGCGAGCAGCAGCGCTCGCGCGCCTCGATCCTGTGGGCCCTGCTGCGCGGCACGTTGCAGCCGATGCTCGTGGCACTGCCCCTGCTGGCCCTGGTGCTGTGGTGGGCTGTGCACCGCGGCTTGGCGCCGTTGCGCCGCCTGGGCCAGACGCTGGCCCGGCGTGAACCGCAGGCGCTGCAGCCGGTGGTGGTGGATGGCGCGCCGTCGGAGATGAAGCCGATGATCGAGGCGCTGAACGGCCTGTTCGGCCGCATCGGCGCGTTGATGGATTCGGAGCGACGCTTCACCGCCGATGCCGCCCATGAACTGCGCACACCCATTGCCGCCATCCGCGCGCAGGCCCAGGTGGCGTTGGCGGAGTCGGACGACGCGCTGCGTCGGCACGCGCTGCAGGCGACGCTGCTGGGCTGCGACCGCGCCACACGGCTGGTCGAGCAGTTGCTGACTTTGTCGCGTGTCGACGCCAGCGATGCGCCTGCCCTGGCCACGCTGGACCTGTCGGCGCTGGTGCGCAGCGTGGTCGGCGAGCTGGCACCGAAGGCCCTGGACAGGCATCAGAGCATCGAACTGGAAGCCGATCAGGCCCACCTCGTGCAAGGCCAGTCCACCTTGCTGACGGTGCTGGTGCGCAACCTGGTCGACAACGCCATCCGCTACAGCCCGCCCGGCGCCAGCGTGAAGGCTTCCGTGGTCGGCCTGGCCGGCGCCGTGCAGTTCACGATCGAAGACAGCGGGCCGGGCCTCGCCGAGGCCGAACTGCAACGCCTGGGCGAGCGCTTCTACCGCGTCGTCGGCAACGACCAGGACGGCAGTGGACTGGGCTGGTCCATCGTGCGCCGCATCGCACAGGTGCATCGTGCGCAGCTCAGCGTAACCCGTTCCTTGCGCCTTGGCGGACTGGCCGTTCGCGTGGTGTGGCCGGTCAGGGACGGGAAGCCCGCTGTCGCGGACTGAGCGCAAGCCTGGCGCCGCGGCACGCGGCGCGCACGCGCTCTCAGGCTCGTCTCAGGCCGCAGCCCAGGCGCTCGCTGCGCTTTCGACGACTGCCTTCAGCTCGGCATAGCTGTCGGTCACTGGGAACTGCGGGAACTGCGCGGTGATGGATGCAGGCGCGTGGATGAAGAAGCCGGCATCGGCCGCCTGCAGCATGCCCGTGTCGTTGTAGGAGTCGCCCGCGGCGATGACCCGGTAGTTCAGGCTCTTCAGCGCGTTGACTGCCGCGCGCTTCTGGTCCGGCTGGCGCAGCCGGTAGTCGCGCACGCGGCCGTCGGCGTCGACCAGCAGGCGGTGGCAGAACAGCGTGGGCCGGCCCAGCTGGCGCATCAGCGGGTCGGCAAACTCGTAGAAGGTGTCCGACAGGATGATCACCTGGAAGCGTGTGCGCATGTCGTCCAGGAACTCGCGCGCACCGGCCAGCGGGCCCATGCCGTCGATGACCTGCTGGATGTCGGGCAGCCGCAGCTTGTGCCGGTCGAGCAGGCCGATACGGTAACGCATCAGCTTGTCGTAGTCGGGCTCGTCGCGCGTGGTACGCGAAAACTCCGGGATGCCGGTGCGCTTGGAAAACTCGATCCAGATCTCCGGGACCAGCACGCCTTCCATGTCGAGGCAGAGCACCTGCATTCATCGCTCCATAAGACGCAGCGGCCGAGGCCGGCCGCAGTCAGCGTGCATGCTAACGCAGCGTGTCGGCCAGCTGGCGCAGCGCCTGCGCCGTCGCGTCGTCGGCGGGAAAGAAGGTTTCCAGCGCCAGTTCCGACAAGGTGATGTCGTTGGGCGTGCCGAACACGGTGATGGTGCTGATGAAGCTCAGCACGCCCAGCGGCGTCTGCAGTTGCAGCGGCAAGTAGACCACGCTGTCGGAGGGCGGTGCATGGCCGTCCTCGATCGATGGGGCAGGGTATTGACGCAGCTCGTCGAGCAGGGCCTGAAGCGCCGGATCGGCCAGGCGCTGGGCCTGTAGCTGAATTCGGTGTAGCAGGTGCGCACGCCAGTGTCCCAGGTTGACGATGCGCGGCGCCAGGCCCCGCGGGTGCAGGCTCAGCCGCAGGACGTTCAGTGGCGGGGCCAGCAACTCGTCGGGCAGGCCGTCCAGCAGCAGCGGCACCATGCGGTTGTGCGCCACCATGTGCCAGTGCCGGTCGACGGCCAGCGCGGGGCAGGGCTCGTGAGCCTGCAGCACGCGTTCCAGTGCATGCCGCGGTACCTGCAGGGCGGGGTCTTCGAGGCCGCGTTCGGCATACATCGGCGCATAGCCGGCGGCAGTCAGCAGGCGGTTGCGCTCGCGCAGCGGCACGTCCAGGCGGTCGGCCAAGCGCAACAGCATCTCGCGGCTGGGCAACGAGCGTCCGGTCTCCATGAAGCTCAGGTGGCGGGTCGAGACCTCGGCATGGCCGGCCAGGTCGAGCTGGCTCATGCGGCGGCGTTGGCGCCATTCGCGCAACTGGATCCCCACGGGTTGCAGAACTTGCATGCGACAACGATAGCGCAGGCCTGCGACGTGGGCCGCGGCCGCGTTCAGCGCAGCACCAGCTTGCGGCCGAAGGGCTCGGTAGCGTCGGCATGGGCCTCCGGTACGGCCCAGATCACCGGGCAGCGAGGACAAAATCGTGCCTGTCCGTCCAGGTCGGTCAACACGATCACGGTGTCCGGCGCATGGCGCGCAGCTTCTTCCAGCAACGGCGTGAAGTCGGTGCCTCCACCGCCCTGGAACTCGATCTCGCGCAGGTTGGAGTGGCCGGGGTCGAACTGCGTGACCGTGCGCACGCGCTCGTCGCCGATCACCAGCACCAGGCCGGCTTCGGTGCGCCGGGTGATGGCCTCGATTTCGCGTGCGAAACGCTCCATCAGTTCGTCGGCGATCGAGCCGGACACGTCGACCACCAGCGCCAGCCGCGGCACTCGTCGGCTCGGGCTGAAGCCGGGTTCGAAAGGCATGCGCCGGTGCGCGCCCTGGCGGCCCTGGTTGGCCAGGTACGAACGGGTAGGCCGCGACCACGACAGGCTGCGTTGCGGCGACAGCGCACGCGCCAGCTGCGTGCGCAGCACCTGTTCCCAGGGCGTGCGGCTGCGCGGCAGGTCGGCCAGCAGCGTGCGCAGCAGCGAATGCTCGCCGTCGCCGGCATGGGCACGCATCAGCCGCTCGCCCCATTCGCGCGTGGCTTCGGCTTCGGCTTCGGGCTGCAGGCTGTCCGTCGGGCCGGGCAACAGGTCGCGCGGGCTGTGCCGGCCGAGCTCGCGCACCCGTGCGGCCATGGGGCCGTCGGCGCGCGACGGGGCCTGGCGCGCTGCCGGGGCGCTGCCGGCGCTGCCGCCCTCTGATCGACCATCGCCACTGCCACGCTGCTGCGACTTGCCGCTGCCGCGTGCACCGCGGTCGTCGATGGCGTGGTACAGCCGCTCCACGTCCCACTGCAGCAGCGCGCTTTCGGCCGGCGTGTTCAGGCGCAGCGCAGCGGCCAGCAGTTCTTCCAGCCGCACCGAGCGCGGCGGCAGTTGCAGCCAGCCCAGGTGGCCGAGCGCGCTGTTGACGATGGCGTCGGCGCAGATGTTGAACAGCTGCAGGTCGACGTCACCCAGCAGCTGCTGCAGTTCCAGGTAGCGCTGCGGGTGGCGCAGCGCGATATGCAGCACCTCGTGCGCCACCAGCGCGGCCTGCACCGGCAGCGGCTGCGCGTCGAAGGCCGCACCGTAGCGGATGCAGCGGCCGTCGGTCTGCACCACCGGCGCGCCCTCGTCCTGGACATCACGATGCTCGACCCACAGGGCCAGGCCGCCGGTGGAAGGCGCAAACTCCACCAGCCGCTGGATCGCCGGCGTGCCGCGGTGGTTGTACAGCGCCAGGCCGACTTCAGGCATGGCGCTGCGCGGCATAGCGCTGGTAGGCCGGGCTGTCGAGCACGGTGGTTTCGAGGCCCTGCTGCAGCGCGCGCTGCAGAAGCAGCTCCATGGCCAGCGTCTGCGCCTCGCGCAGCGGCAGCGGCACGTTGCCGCGGGTGTCGGGCAGCTGCTCGACGATCTGCAGCGCGCGCGCCAGGCGCCCGGCATCGTTGCTGGCCGCCAGCAGGCCGTAGATCAGTCCGTACAGGCCATCCAGCGTGGCCGGCAGCAGCGCGATGGTCTCCGCGCCGGGGCGCGCGGCCAGCAGCTGCAGCACGTCGGCGCCGGAGCGCAGCTCGCGCAGCACGCCGAAGAACTCGGCCGCGTTCGCCGCGCCGATGCGCCCTTGCGCGAAGACGCGGCGCGCACTCTCGCTCAGCCCCGACTTGAGCACGTTGGAGATGTCTTCCCAGCCGCGCGGACTGGCGCCCACCAGGTGGTCGGCGGCCAGCTGGGCCTGCGTGTCGTCCAGCTTGTCGGGTCGCACCTTCAGGTAGGCCATGACCTCGGGCGCGAAGCCCATCGCCACGGCATGCTCCAGAAAGGCGTCGATGACCGTCTGCACGTTGAAATGGAACATGCGGTCGGCCAGCGCCGTGCCCATGTCGTGGCTGACCGCGCCGTGGAAGCTGGCGTTGCCGGCGGCCACCACCATCCAGCCGTCGGGCAGCCGGTAGTGGCCGACCTTGCGGTCGAGGATCAGCGAGTAGGCGCTGATCTGCAGCCGCTGGTCGGCGGCCGTCAGCTCGTCCAGGAACAGGATGCCGGCCGGTGTGTCGGCCGTGGGCAGGAACTCCGGCGGGAACCAGACCGTCTTGGCCTGTACGTCGTCGGCGTAGATGGCGCCGCGGATGTCCACCGGCTCGATGGTCGTCAGCCGCAGATCGACCAGCGGCACGCGGTAGTGTTCGGCCACCTGCCGCACCACTGAGGACTTGCCCACGCCGCGCGGGCCCCACAGCATGGTGGCGCGGCGGCGCAGCACCGGTTCGGCGTACTGTTCGATCAGCGCGGCCTTGGCGGTGGCGATCGACACCGGCGGGATGTTCATCGGATTGGCGAGCATGTCAGAGCGAATGGGTGGCCGGCGATTCGGCCGGAGCCTGCCAGCCGGGCAGGGCGGGGCGCCGCGGCAGCGGCGGGATCTCCAGGCGCGGCATCTCTCGCATCGAGAACAGCCACACCAGCAGCAGCGGCGGCGAGTTGAAGATGAGCATGCGCAGCACCGAGTCGCTGTCCAGGTCCAGGCGCGGCACCAGCAGCGCGGCGACCACAAGGCCCAGCGCCACCGCCAGCGGCGTGGCCCGGCGCAGCGCCACCCCCCAGCGGCGGCGCAGGAAACGCTGGTGGAAATGCGCCGGCGTGTCGGCCAGCGTCTGCGCCAGATGCTCGACGCTGCGCGCGAACTTGTGCTCGGCATCCAGGCCGCGCTTGTGCCCGTCGCCGCGCAGCACGACGCTGGCGCGCCACTGGTCGGCCGCCTTGCTCAGCCGCGACCAGGGCAGGCCGAGCACGGCCAGCAGGTCTTCGGGCAGCGTGAACTCGACGCCCTGTGCAGGGGCGAGCGCCAGCTCGGCGGCGATGCCCTTGACCCGCGACACGCTCATCTGCAGCCCCAAACCCTCCAGCCGCGCGGTGGCCTGCGTCAGCACCAGTGCGCCGGAGGCCGGCGTTACGCGGTGGCTCAGCGCCACCCAATGCCCGGCGATGCGCTGCAGCTGCCGCGTGGGCGGCACCGCCTGCACGGCAGACAGCAACACGCCGACATCGGCCCCTTCGCCGCTCAGCGTGGCCTGCAGACCGCTGGCCAGGTCCAACGTGCGTGTCAGCCGGTACCAGCCGGTGGACGGCTGCTCCAGCAGCAGGCTGTCCTGCACCGCGGGCAGGCTGCCGTCCGCGGCTGCGTACTCGATCGGCTGGAACACCAGGCGGCGCTGCAGCCGATCGCTGGCGGCCAGATCGACATGCCGGCCGCAACTTGCGAATGGTGCCACCAGGCCGAGGATCTCGTGGTGGGTCAGCGGCTGCACGACCGCCATCATCCGCGATGCGACAGCCGGTGCAGCACCTGCTGGCCCGATTCGGCCACCTTCTGCATCGTGGCCTCCAGCACCGCCATCTCGCGCAGCGACTGGGCAAAGGCCTGGTACTCGGCCGATTGCGCCTCGGCCACCGCCAGCGGCGGCGCCGCGAGGCGCAGCGCCTCGGACACGGCCTGGAAGCTGGCGTGCAGCCGCGCCACCTGCGCGCACAGGCTGTCGCTGGCCGCTGCGCCGACGCTGCCGTCCTGGGCCAGGGCCTCCAGCGTCTGCGCCAGCACGGCGAAGGCACCGCTCTCGCGCGCGGCCACCAACTGCGTGTCCAGGCTGTGCTGTGCACCCTGGCCGATGCCGCGCAGCGAGGCATCACGCAGTCCGTCGAGCTGGCGCTCGAGGTGGCGGTTGAGTGCGCCGAGCCGAGCGCCGACGCTGACCACCTCGCTGAGGATGCGGTCCAGGTCCTTGACGACCAGCGTGATGCGGTCGAGGAAGTGGTTCAGGTCCTGCGCCAGCTCGCCGAACTCGTCGTCCGACTTGATGCTGGCTCGCGGCGACAGGTCCATCACGCCCTTGGCCAGGCCGGACACCGTGCTGCGCAGCGCCAGCAAAGGCTCCATGCGCACGCGCAGCAGCAGGAACAGCAAGATGGTGTGCACCAGGATCTTCAGGCTCAGCGCGCCGGCGGTGACGCGCACCTCCTGCCACCAGGCGGCCTCCTTGCGCTCGAGGTGGCTGCGCACCTGCACCGTGCCGAGCACCTCACCCACCTTGGCCTTGACGTGGCAGCCCAGGCAGAACTGCTCGGCCGTCAGCGAGGCCGAGGCCTGCTGGTGCTCGCCGGCCGGCCAGCGTGGGCTCAGGCCGCTGACGTCCATGTTGAAGCTGAGCTTCATCGATTCCACCGTCACCGCCGACGGCAACACCGCGATCAGCAGCCCCAGGTCGTCGTAGTTGCGGTTGAGGATCGGGTACACGGTCCGCGCGGCCATCGGTCCGCCGGAGTTGAGCATGATCGACTTGACGTCGTTGGCCAGTTGTTGCGCGGCCTGGTCGACGCGGGCCGGTTCGCGCGTGGCGAAGTCGTAGCGCAACGCCGCATAGCGGATGCCCAGCTCCACCCCCGCCACTGCCACCAGCAGCAGGAAGAAGTCGCGGATCATGTGGAACTGGAACGACTGCTCGAAGCGCCCTGCGCCCACGCTGACTGCGGCCATAGGAGTCCTTCGCTGCGTAGAACGCGGCTTCAGTAGTGGATGCTGCGCGGCGCGCCGCCGCCGGCAGCGATGGCGTCGCCGTTGATCGCGCGCGATTTCGGCGAGCACAGGAAGGCAACGACGAAGGCCACCTCCTCGGCATCGACGATGTGGTGGATCGAGTTGCCCGCCGCCATCTGCGCCTCGATCGCCGCTTCGGCCACGCCCTGTTCGCGCGCACGCGCGGCCACCAGCGGCGCGGTGCGTTCGGTCCGCGTCAATCCGGGGTGCACGACCGTCACCTGGATGCCCGCCGGCCCCAGCTCGTCGGCCAGATTCTTGGTCAGCGCCGCCACGGCGATGTTGCGCATGCTGCCCACGGCGCTGCCGCTCTGCCGGGCAGCCAGGCCGCTGATGTTGACGATGCGGCCCCAGCCGTTGGCGCGCATGCCGTCGACCACTTCGCGCGCGCAGCGGATGTAGCCCATGACCTTGGTGTCCATCTCGGAGTGGAAGTACTCGCCGGTGATCTGCTGCAGCTTCGGCGGCCCGGCAAAGCCGGCCGGCTCGGCCGCAGCATTGACCAGGATGTCGATCGCGCCGCCGAGCTGCTGCGCCGCCTGCGCCACGGCCTGGCGCACCTGTTCGTCGCGGGTGGTGTCGGCGGCCACGCCGACCACGCGCCGGCCGGTGGACGCGGCGATCTCGGCCGCCGCCTCGGCCAGCGGCTGCGCCTGGCGTGCCAGCAGCGCCACGTCGCAGCCTTCCTGGGCCAGCACGCGGGCGATGGCCTTGCCGATGCCGCGGCTGCCGCCGGTGACCAGCGCGCGCTTGCCGTTCAGTTGCAGATCCATGCGTCTCTCCACAAAGGGCGGGCCGCCGCGGGCCCCGAGTGGTCGCGAGCATAAGGGCGTGCGGCCCGTCCGGCGCCGCGGCGGGCCATTGATGCTCGGGATCTCAGGGTGCAGCGGCGGACTGGGCCGTGCCGCGCGGCGCCAAGCTCCAGCGCGCGCCGCTGGTCTGCTCGTCGACACACAGCGTCGCCGCGCAGGGCTGCAGTTCGAAGCGGTCCCGGTCGGCCGGGAAGCGCAGCGGCACGCTGCGGTCGAGTGCGGCACGGTAGCGCGCGAGGGCCAGCGCATCACCGTCGGCCACCGCAAAGTCAGGCCGTCCGGCGCGTTGCGTCATGGCCACCAGACGGATGTCGACGATGTCCCGGGGCCGGTAGCCCTGGCGCTGGACGATGCCGACGACGAACACCTGGGGCGTGGTGCTGTCGTGGTGCAACGGACCGAGCAGCAGGCCTTGCACGTCGAAGCCGTCCTTCTCGGCCACGCTGGCTTCGACGTCGAGTGCGCCGAAACTGATGCGGGCCGGGCGCAGCGTGCCCGTGGCGCGCAGACTCGGCAGACGGGCCAGCACGGCCGGGTCGCCGCCCCCCGCGGTGTCGATGTAGGCAGTGAGCTGGCGTTGCCATTCGGCGACCAGCTGGCGCGAACGGGCTTCGCTCAGCGGGGGCTGCGACAGCGCCTCTTGCCGAGGAGCGCGCTGCGCGCAGCCGTAGAGCAGCACAAGGGCGGCCAGGCTGAGTGCGCCGATCACCTGCGACAGGTGCATGCCGACGAGGCGGGACACGCGACGCCACATGGCTCAGCGCGACGGCTCGGTCGGCGTATCGCTGCCTGGCAGCGACTGGGGCAGCGATGTAGCCAAGGCCTGGGCATTGCCTGCGCCGAACCTGCGCAGCACCGGTGCCGAGGCGCGCAGCGTGTCCAGCACCTCGTCATGGCCGGCCCGGCGCGCGAGCTGCAGCGCGTCGGTACCGTAGGGGCTGGCGAGCGTCGCATCGGCGCCGTGGCGCAGCAGCAGCGTGGCCAGCACCAAGTCGCCGCGCTGTGCAGCCTCGTGCAGGGCCGTGCGGCCGAAACGGTCGCGCGCGTTCGGGTCGGCGCCGGCCTGCAGCAGCAGGCCGCTCAGCTCGGCATGGCCGGCTGACACAGCCAGCAGCAGCGGCGGCAGCGCCTGCCGCGTGGCGCGGTTGACGTCGGCGCCGCGCGCAAGCAGCGCTCGGGCGGTGTCTGCATGCCCCTGGCGCACGGCCGCGTGCAGCGGGGTCTCGCCGTCGATGTCCGGATCGTCGAGCGGCAGACCGCTGGCCGCCAGTTGCTCCACCTCGGCCGAGCGGCCTGCGGCCGCGGCCCGCCACAGTGCGTTGCGGCCCAGCACGTCGGCTTGTGCGGCCGGCATGGCGCCGGCCCACCAAAGTGCATCATCACCTTCGTCGTCATCGCCATCGTTCGCTGGCGACGGGCACAGCCTGGCCACGCTGACTGCGCCGTCGGCCGGCAGTTCGTGACCATAGGGCTCGCCAAGATAGCTGGAAAGTTGCTGCTGCCGTGCGGCGAACCAGGCACCGTGCATCGGCTGTCCGCGGCCGTCTCTGAACCAGTCGGTCACGTCGTCGCAGCGGCTGGCGATGACGCTGCGCATGCGCTGGCCGACATAGCCGAGGTAGCTGTTCGGGTTGAGCACCTCGTTCCAGTGCGGCGTGACGAAGCGAGTGAAGACCGTGTCTTCGCCCTGCACGACGACGCGCCAGTGCGGGCCCTCACGCTGCAGCATCGACGGCAGCCACTGGCCACCGATGCGTACCGGCTCCGTCAGGTTGCGATAGAACTTCAACCCGGCATAGTCGGCCGCCAGGTCGCCGTTGGAGCGAATGCCGGTGGTGTACAGGCCCAGGAATCCGTCTTCCGAAAGCAGCGGGTTGGCCGCGGTGCTGCGTACGGCATGCAGCATGGCGTCGGCTTCGGTCAGGCCCTGATCGAGTGCTTCGAGATAGCGGGAGTGGTAAATGCGCCCGATGTTGATGAAGTGGATGACCTTGTCGGTCCCGAAGAGCACGCCGCCGGCGCTGACCGTGCCGGCACGGAAGAAGGCGCGCACCGGCTTGCTCAGGTCGAGCATCAGCAGCGGGTCGTCGTACACCGATTCCACCGGCCGGTACATCGTCACCAGTCCCGGGTACTGCGCCCGCGTGGCCGCAGCGAGCAGCCCGAGGTCGAGCGTCTCGTTGGCAGGGTAGGTGACGAAGAGGCGCGACCACACCTGGCCGGCCAGCTGATCGGCAGACTGCAGCAGGCGCAGTTGTGCCGGCCGGTCCGCGGCAGCCGATGCCGCGTCGATGGCGGCGTTGGTGTCGGCCACCGCAGCGCGGATCGCAGCCAGGAAGCTGCGCGACAGCATCGGGCCCAGGTCGGCGAAGTCGCGCCCGGCGGGCAAGGTGTACTGCTCGGATTCGTGCGCTGCAGCGGGCTGCGCGATGGCGACGAGCAGTGCCGTGACCCATGCCACCAACCACCATGCCGCGCCGCCTGGAATGGTGCCTCGACTCACCATGTGCTGCCCTCTGTGCCTTCCGGGTTCTTCTTCGAGAACGCCAACCCCATTTTAGGGACCGAGGCCCGGGACACCACGGGCGATCTCATCCAAATTAGGGGTGCGCGCCTTGTCGGCGTAGCCGCCTCAGGCGGCCTTTCGGCCCAGTGCGCGCAGCTTGAGGAACCAGCGTTCCCGATCCTTGGGTGGCATGCGCTCAACCATGCCGATCAGCGTCTCGTGCACCGGCGCGATGCCGACGAAGCCCAGCACATTGCGTTCCAGCGAGCGCACGCTGTGTGCGCGGAAGTAGTAGCGGTAGACCAGCGCCGGCATGCCCAGGGTCACGACCACGCGCGCCGACCGCCCAGTGAGGCCCTTCTTGCCGAAGCCGCCGTTGCCGTCGTCACGGAAGGCGAAACCCGGCCGGGCCACCTGCTCCAGGAAAGCCTTGAGCAGGGCCGGCATGTCGCCCAGCCACAGCGGAAAGAAGACCACCAGATGCTGGGCCCACTCGATGTCATCCTGCACCGGCTTCAGCGCCGGCGGCAGGCTACCCTGTTCGTATTCCTGCGCGCTGCGCAGCACCGGAAAGTCGAGCTGCGCCACATCGACGCGGCGCAACGCGTGGCCGGCCTCGGCGGCGCCGTCGGCATAGGCCTGGGCGAGCGCCTGGCCGAGGTGGCCGCCCTTCGGGTCGGGGTGGCCTTGAATGAGCAGAATGCGCCTGGAACTCATGGCAGACATCTTCGGCGCGGCACTCGGTCGCTGCATTGCGCTAGCTCAAGCCGGCGTTCAGGACACCACGAAGGACGCAGCCGCCGTGGCAATCAGCGTGCCGTGGTCGTTGACCAGGCGCATCTGCGTCGAGCCGATGCGCCCGCCCAGGCGCGTGACTTCGGCATGGCCGATGAAATGGCTGCCGATGCCCTGGCGCAGGAAGTCCACGCGCAGATCGATGGTGCCCATGCGGCCGAAGCGGTGCATTACCTGGTCGGCGCTCTCGTCGTTGTGCTTCTCGCCCAATGCGACCATCAGCGCCATGCCTGCCAGCGCGTCGAGCGAGGCGCTGATCACGCCGCCGTGCAGCCGGCCGTAGGCATAGTGGCCCACCAGCTCGGGCCGCATGTCCAGGCGGATGCGCACGTCGGACGGGTCCAGTGATTGGACCTTCAGGCCGAGCAGCTGATTGAAGCTGATGCGCCGCTCCCAAAGGTCACGCATCGCGTCATGGAACTTCACTTGCTCGGCGCTGCTGCGCCGCGGCGGGGGGTGGCTGGTCGTCATGCCCGGGATGTTAGGCTAGGGCGCATGCTGCCAAGGCCCGAGCGCTTCGACCGGCTGGACGCGCTGCGCGGCGCGGCCATCGTCTGGATGGCCCTGTTCCACCTGGCCTTCGACCTGAACCATTTCGGCTGGCTCAGCCCGAAGCAGAATTTCTATGCCGACCCGCTGTGGACCGTGCAGCGCAGCTGCATCGTGAGCCTGTTCCTGTTCATCGCCGGGCTGTCGCTCGCCGTGGCGCAGCAAGCCGGCCAGAGTTGGCCTCGCTTCTGGCGGCGCTGGGCGCAGATCGCCGGCTGCGCGCTGCTGGTGAGCCTGGGGTCGGCGTTCATGTTTCCCAAGAGCTGGATCAGCTTCGGCGTGCTGCACGGCATTGCGGTGATGCTCGTGCTGGGGCGCCTGGCCTCGCCGCTGAAAGGCGGGCTGTGGCCGCTGGGCGCGTTGTGCATTGCCTTGCCGGCCTGGGTGCAGCACACGGCCTTCGACTCGCGCTGGACCAACTGGGTCGGCCTGGTCACGCACAAGCCGGTGACCGAGGACTTCGTGCCGGTGCTGCCCTGGCTGGGTGTGCTGCTGTTCGGCCTGGCGGCGGGGCAAAGGCTGCTGCGCACCGGGCCCGGGTGGCTGGCCGGGCCGCTGCCTGCACCGGCCCGCCCACTGGCCCTGCTGGGCCGATGGTCGTTGAGCTTTTACATGCTGCACCAGCCGGCGCTCATCGGCCTGCTGATAGGGCTGCAGGCTCTACGCACGGTCTGACCGAAGGGCGGCACGCGCCAGCGTGCCGCCCACTTGCAATGACGATCAGCTTCCGATCACACCGCCATCGTCCTTGGTGATGACCACGACCTACGAGCGCGGTCGTCCTGCAGGCAGCGGCTTGCCATCGCTGCGCGCGCCCCACTGGCCTTGGGGCCAGTTCGAGTACTGCGTCGGGTTGGCGGCCGTGGCCTCCTGGCCCGGATGCTGGATACCGACGAAGAGCGCCCTTCCGTCCGGGGTCATCGCGATGCCGGTGACCTCGCAACGATTGGGAGAGGTCATGAAGCGTCGTGTCATGCCGGTCTTCGGGTCTGCGCAGACCATGACGTTGCGACCAATGTTCGCCCAATCGCCGCTGGCATCGCCCACCTGGTCGGTCTGCACCCACAAGCGCCCGTAAGGATCGAACCACAGACCGTCCGGCGCCCCGAAGTCCGCGCTGCCGTCAGGGCTGTCGACGATGTTGCCGCGGTAGTCGTTTGTCGGTCTTGCGGGCTTGGCGGTGCGTGTGTCGCCGGCCTGAACGAACAGATCCCAACTGAAGGTCGTGGCCGCGACGCTGCGACCGGCTTCCCGCCAGCGGATGATGTGGCCGTAGGTGTTGTCCTCGCGCGGGTCGGCGGGATCCACCGGCGGACGTGCCGACCCCGCAGCACTCGACCCGTCGGCTGCATTCGACGAGGCTGGCGCGGTGCCGCGGCGGTTGTTGTTGGTGAGCGTGCAGTACACCTCGATGTCCTGGAATGTGCCGAGGCGCGGGCGTGCCCCGGTCCATTCGGGCCGGTCGATCATGGTGGCACCGACGGCGTCGGCCGCCATGCGCGTCTTGATCAATATTTTCGCCAGCACTTCGGCGTCGTCGGCGCCGGCGAAGTTGGGCTCGTTGCGCAGAGCCACGCCATCGATCCCGACGGTGTCGGGCGCGAGCGCCAGCCATCGGCCGCGCAAGTCAGCGTCGAAGCGCGCCACGTAGAGCGTCCCACCGTCGAGCAGATCGCGATTGCCGCGCAGATTGCGGCGGTTCATGCGCCGCCGGCAGACGAACTTGTAGATGTATTCACTACGCTCGTCATCTCCCATGTAGAAGGGCACCCGATCGTCCTTGTCGACCACGTACTGGGCACTCTCGTGCTTGAAGCGTCCCAGGGCAGTGCGCTTGACCGCGGGCGACATGGGGTTGAAGGGGTCGATTTCGACCACCCAGCCGAAGTGGTGGGCCTCGTTCGGGTTCACGCTCAGGTCAAAGCGTGGATCGGTGGTGTGCCAGCGCTAGCCAAACCCAGCAGCCACCAGACCGTAGCGACGGTTGAGCTTGCCGAGTTCGGTGCTCGGGGAGGTGTCGAACGCGCCGGTCACTCCGAAGTTGCCGTTCCAGTTTTCCTCGCAGGTGAGGTAGGTCCCCCAGGGTGTGACGCCGTTGGCGCAGTTGTTCAGCGTGCCGAAGCCGCGACGCCCGTCGGTGAGGCGGCCGGTGGCCGTGGTCGCCGTGTCCTCGATCTGGTACTCGTTGGTGCGCATCAGCGGGTGCCCGGCGGCAGGGCCGCAGATCAGCACGGGCGTGTTGGCGGTGATGCGTCGGCCGTAGCGCGAATCTTCGCGCACCTGCCATACCCCCCCTGCGCCGGCGTACCTTGACAATCGACACACCGTGAGCGGCCTGGGACTTGCGGGTCTTGGCCAGTGTGTAGCCGGCGCCCAACTGTCCGTCGGGGAAAAGAATCTCCTCGTGCGTGTATTCGTTGTTCACGCACAGCACCCCGCAAGCCCTTGCACTCGGTGCATCCTTGCCGCGGCGGCGATCGTGTTCGTCGCCGTGGTGGTCATCATGGCCGTCGAAGTCCTCGTCGCTGCGCAGCGGGAAGTAGGCCATGCCGTCGTTGTGCATGCCAAACTGCTTTGCCTGCTCGGCAGCAGTCTCGCTGGCGGTGCCGGTGAATGGTGTGCCACCGCGCACGATGGGGTCGCCCCAGGCCACGAGCAGCTGAGCGGTGTGTCCCGCCGCCACCGTGACCAGGTACTCGCCTGCGGCGGTGCTCGGCGGCACGCTTTCGAATCCGATACCGGGCAAGTCCGAGCGCGACGCTTCGGTCCAGGCCTGCACCGTACCGACCAGACCACCCAACGTGAGCCCGCCCGCGGAGGCCAGGGCCGCTGTGCTGACGCTGCCCTGCACGAACTTGCGACGACTGTGGTCGACGTTTTCGATCACGTCGTGGATCGAGCGGTTGCCGGACGGATTGATCGTCGCGTCGTTGGTGGGGTGCGAAGGGCCCTTCATCTGTGCTTCTCCTGGTTCATGGCGCGAAGTGCCGCCCTTCGGGCAGCAACGGGGCGCAGTGTGGGCAACGCACATGACATCGTCGTGAAGGCGTGGCCGATGTCTGTGTTCAACTGCCGTCGGCCGGGTGCGGAGGGGCGATCGCCGGTTCGGTGAGTACCTCCATTGACACCTCGGCATAGAAGACACTGGCAGCCGCGCCTGATCGCACTTCCACCTTGAGCCCGCCTGCCCGACCCACCGTCCCGTCCAGCACCGTGTTTCCCACCGCGCTGTGGCTCATCCCGGCCGTGTACTTCCTGTTCGTGGCGGCCGAGTTCGTGGTGCTGACGCACCTGGCATTGACGCTCACGTCTCGCGGCGTCAGTGCCTTCGCGGTCGGCGCGCTGGGGTCGGCCTTCTGGGCCGGCATCTTCGTAGCCAGTACCGCGGCGCATGCGGTGGTGCGGCGGCTCGGCCATGCGCGCTGCTTTCTAGTGGCCATGGCCCTGTCTGCGCTGGCCGTTGCCAGCCTGCTGCCGCACGAAGCCTATGCCGGCTGGCTGGGTGCCGCGGCAGTGATGGGACTGGGTGGCGGGCTGGTCTGGGTCAGCGGCGAAGCCTGGCTGGCCGAGGCAGCGCCGCGCGAACGGCGGGGCCTGCTGATCGGCCTGTTCGAGACCTCGGTGGGCCTGGGCATGCTGGCCGGGCCGGCGCTGCTGCCGATGTCGCTGTGGGCCGGCGTGTCGCCGCTGGGGGTGGCGCTGGTGTTCATGGCCGGGGGGCTGGCCTGCGCGTGGCCACTGCTACAGGTTGTGGAACCCGCAGTGGATGCGCACACCGCGAACGCAAACGGCGGCGATCCGCGCAACGACTGGCGGGCATTTGCCCTGCCCCTGGTGGCGGTGGCGGCGGCCAGCGGGTTGATGGAAAGCGGCACCTCGTCGTTGCTGCCCTCGATCTCGATGCGCCTGGGTTTCGCGCTCGACAGCGCCGCCTGGCTGGGCGCCTTCATCGGCGCCGGCAGCGCGCTGATGCAGGCACCGTTCGGCGCGCTGGCCGACCGCATCGGCCTGGGCCGCGCGATGGCGCTGGCCTGGGCGCTGGTGCTCGGCGCCACGCTGTCGCTGTGGATCTGGGCCGACACGCCGAGCCAGATGCTCTGGCCGGTGGGCTTCGTGCTCGGCGGCGTGGGGGGCGCGGTGTACACGCTGGTGGTCATCGAACTGGGCCACCGCCTGAGCGGCAGTGCGCTGGTCAGGTCGATGGGGCTGCTGGTCACGGCCTACACCGCCGGCACCGCCGGCGGCCCGGCACTGGGCGGCTGGTTGTTCGACCGGGCCGGGTTGCCGGGTCTGGCGGCTGTGATGACGCTGTGCGCGCTGGTCGGCGCAACCCTGGCCTGGAGGGCCCTGCGCAAGACGAGGCACAGCACGCCGGACGTTCCCGCGTGACTACATCGACAGCGATCCCTCGCGAAACTCCGTCTTGTCCAGCCACACGTTCACCAGCACCGCCTTGCCCTGACGCGCCAGCTGACGCGCCCGCCGCAGGGCAGGCTGGACCTCGTGCGCGTGCTTCACCAGCAGCCCTTCGGCGCCGAAGCCGGCCACCACGCGGTGGTAGTCGCTGCGCGCCAGCACGGTGGCCACGTCGTCGTGCAGCATCTTCACCTGCTCGCGCGCAATCTGCGTCCAGCCGGCGTCGTTGCCGACCACGGCGATGACCGGGATGCCCTGGCGCACCAAGCTGTCGAACTCGGCCAGGCCCCAGCCGCAGGCGCCGTCGCCCCAGACGATCCACACCTCGCTGCCCGGCCGCGCCTGCGCCGCGCCGATGGCAAAGCCGGCGCCCACGCCCAGCGTGCCGAAGGCGCCCGGGTCCAGCCAGCTCAGCGGCGTGCGCGGGTGCAGCACGTAGCTGGCGGTGGCCACGAAGTCGCCGCCGTCGGCCACGAAGATGGCGTTGTCGCCGGCCTCGGCCTCCAGTGCGCGGAAGAAGGCCAGCGGGTTGACATGTTCGCCTTGCGCTGCGGCCTGGACTTCGATCTCGGCCTCGCGTTCGGCATCCCGCTCGCGCAGGCTGTCGCACCAGCCGGCCCAGGCCGCGCCGGGCGTGCCCAGCGCGTCGGCCAGCCGGCGGATGAACTGGCCGGCATCGCCCCGCGCCATCACGTTCGGGTTGCGGTTCAGCCGCGCGTCCTTGGCGCTGCGGTTGGCGGCGATCAGCGTGGCGCTGCGGCGCACGTGCTTGCCATAGTCCAATCGGAAGTCGCAGGGCACGCCGGCCAGCAGCACGCAGTCGGCCTCGCGCAGCGCGACGCGGCGCTGGTGGCGCATCTGCAGCGGGTGGTCGCGGCCCAGCAGCCCGCGCGCCATGCCCGACAGGTACACCGGAATGCCCAGGCGCTGCACCGCCGCGGCCAGCTCGTGCGCCTCGGCAGCCTGCACCACGGCCTGGCTGCCGATCACCATCAAGGGCTTTTGGCTCTTGCGCAGCGCCGCCAGCGCCGACTGCAGCGAGCCTTCGGCGGCGTGCGGCACGTGCACCTGCTGCAATTCCGGCGCGGCGGACTGTTCGCTGCCGGCAAACATGCGCTGCGCATGGCGGTTCAGGTACCAGCGCAGTGCGCGGTCGCTCAGGCTCGTGCCCTTGCCTGCGGCGTCGGCATACCACTGGCGGATCGAGGCCTCGTCGTACAGCAGGTCCACCGGGCATTCGATGAACACCGGGCCGGGCACGCCCGACTGCGCCAACGCAAAGGCCTCGGCCACCGCCGGGCCCAGGTCGCACACGCGCTGCATCTTCAGGAAGCGCTTGACGTGCGGTTCGACCAGCGGGCGCTGGTCGATGTCCTGCAGCGCGCCGCGGCCCTGCAGCGCGGTGGGCGCGGCGCCACCGATCAGCACCACCGGCGACTGCGCCAGCTGGGCGTTCTTCAGCGCGGTGATGGTGTTGGTGATGCCGGGGCCGGCGGTCACGGCGGCCACGCCTGGGCGGCCGGAAAGCCGAGCGCTGGCATCGGCGGCAAACACGGCGGTGACCTCGTCGCGCACGTCCACCACGCGGATGCCGCGTGCCCTGGACGCGCTGAGGATCGGCGAGATGTGGCCGCCGCACAGCGTGAAGAGCTCGGTCACGCCCTGCGCCTGCAGGGCCTCGGCCACGCGGTCGCCGCCGTGGCGCAGCGCGGCCAGCGCCTGCCGGGCGTCGGGGCCGCTCATTGCCACACCACCTTGCCGTTGCCGGCGTACCAGGCATCGACCTGGCTGGAGGCGACGTCCTCGATGCGGCTGCGCTTGATCTTCATGGTCGGCGTCAGGCAGCCGTTCTCGATGGTCCAGGCTTCGCGCGCGACGACGATCATCTGCAGCCGCTCGTAGTCGGCCACGCGCGTGTTGACCTGCTTCAGCAGCGTGCCCAGTTCCTGCTCGACCTGGGCGCGCACGGCGGCGTCGCCGGTGCGCGGGCGCAGGGTCTCGGCCAGCACCACCAGCGCATAGGCCGCCGGCTGGCCCACGCCCGACACCATGGCCAGATCGACCATCGGGTTGGACAGCAGCAGGTTCTCGATCGGCGCCGGCGCCACGTACTTGCCCTTGGCCGTCTTGAACAGCTCCTTGGTGCGGCCGGTGATCTTCAGCAGCCCGTCGGCGCGCAGCTCGCCGCGGTCGCCTGTGCGGAAGAAGCCGTCCTCGGTGAAGGACTCGGCCGTCAGCTCGGGCTGCTTGTAGTAGCCGCTGAACTGGCCCGGCGACTTGATCTGGATTTCGCCCTCGGGGCTGATGCGCACCTGCACCCCCGCCTGGGCCACGCCCACGTAGCCGGGTTCGGCGAACTGCTCGTTCGAGCTGTGCGAGTAGGAGTTGTCCTCGGTCATGCCGTAGCCTTCGAACAGCTTCAGCCCGAGCCGGCGGTACCAGCGGATCAGCTCCGGCGGCAGCGGCGCCGAGCCGCTGCCGGCCTGGCGCACGGCATCCAGGCCCAGGCCCTTGAGCACCTTCTTGGCGACGATGCGGCCGAGGATCGGGATGCCCAGCAGCCGGTCGAGCTTTTCCGGTGGCACCTTCGTGAACACGCCTTGCTGGAACTTCAGCCACAGCCTCGGCACGCTGATGAACATGGTGGGGCGCGCGCGCTGCAGGTCCTGCAGGAAGGTATCCAGCGACTCGGCAAAGAACACATGCGTCTTGCCATCGACCAGCGACGAGGCTTCCACCCACGAGCGCTCGAAGCTGTGCGCCAGCGGCAGGTACGACAGGATGCGGCTGTCCTCGCGCTCGCCGAAGCGCTTGCGCAGGTCGTCGACGATGCCGGTGGCCGCGCGCGAGATGGCGCCGAAGCTCACCATCGCACCCTTCGGCCGCCCGGTGGAGCCTGAGGTGTAGATGATCATGGCCAGCTCGTCCTCGGCACGCTGCGGCCTGCCGGCCAGTGGCTCGGTGCGCGCGGTGATCGCGTCCCAGTCCTCGTAGTCCATGCGCGCGCTGTCGGGCGCCAGCGGGAAGGCGATGCGCGGCAGCGCAGCGCGGACACCGGGCCGTTGCGCCTCCCAGGTATCCAGCTTGCCGACGAAGAGCAGGCTGGCTTCGCTGTGGTCGAGCACGTAGCCGATGGTCTCGGCGGTTTCGGTGGGGAAGATCGCCACCGTGGTGTAGCCGGCCATCCAGATGGCCAGCTCGGCCATGATGAAGTGCGCGCAGTTCTTCGACAGGATGGCGATGCGCGCGCCCCGCGGCAAGCCGCGCGACTGCAGGTGCGCGGCCATGCGCCGCGATTGGTCCAGCACCTGGGCCCAGCTGTAGTCGGCGACGCGGCCCTGGCCCAGCGGCTGGGTCAGGTAGATGCGGTCAGCCAGCTGGGCCTCATGGTCGTATACATGGTCCAGGATCAACTTGGGCGAACTCATGGTCTGGGGTCTCCTTGGTCTTGTCGATGGTGTCTTGCCAGGGCCGCCGCCACGGTGCTGACCAGCCCGGGCCCTTTGTAGATCAGCCCGGTGTAGATCTGCACCAGGTCGGCGCCGGCGTCGATTTTCGACTGCGCGTCGGCTGCGCTCATCACGCCGCCGACGCCGATGATCGGGTAGCGCTTGCCCAGCGCGGCGCGCAACTGGGAGATGACGCGGTTGCTGGATTCGAGCACCGGCGCGCCCGACAGCCCGCCGGCCTCCTGCGCATGCGGCAGGCCCTGCACGGCGCTGCGCTGCAGCGTGGTGTTGGTGGCGACCACGCCGTCGATGCGGTGGCGCTTGAGCGTGTCGGCGATGACGCCGACCTGCGTTTCGTCCAGGTCGGGCGCGATCTTCAGGAACATCGGCACCTTGCGCTTGTGGATCTTCTGCAGCTGCAGCCTGCGCTGCTGCAGCGCGCCGAGCAGCGCATCCAGCGCGGCGTCGCCCTGCAGCTCACGCAGGTTCTTGGTGTTGGGGCTGGAGATGTTGACCGTCACGTAGTCGGCATAGGGGTACACCGCGTCCAGGCCGAGCAGGTAGTCGTCGGCAGCACGCTCGATCGGCGTGGCCGCGTTCTTGCCGATGTTCAGGCCGAGCACGCCGCCGTCGGCGCGGAAGCTCTTGGCGCGCTGCACGTTGGCCACGAAGGCCTGCAGCCCTTCGTTGTTGAAGCCCAGCCGGTTGATCAGCGCATCGGCCTGCGGCAGGCGGAAGATGCGCGGCTTGGGATTGCCGGGCTGTGGTTTCGGCGTGACCGTGCCCACCTCGATGAAGCCGAAGCCCATCGCGCCCAGGCCGTCGATGCAGCGGCCGTTCTTGTCCAGCCCGGCGGCCAGGCCCACGCGGTTGGGAAACTTCAGTCCCGCCAGCTCCACGGGGTCGTCGACCCGCGTGCCTTGCCAAAGACACTGCGCCGGCGTGTTCTGCAGCCGCGCCAGGGTGCCGAGCGTCAGGTCGTGGGCGGCCTCGGCGTCCAGGCCGAAGAGGAAGGGACGGGTCAGGACGTAGGGAATCAGCGGCATGGATCGGCAGCGGGTTGGGCGCGCATTCTCCCCCAGCGTCGCCTGGGATAATCGCGTGATGACGCAAGACGAACTGAAGGCCCTGGTCGGGCAGGCCGCGCTGGCCTATGTGCAGCCGGGCACGGTAGTCGGCGTGGGCACCGGCTCGACGGTGAACCATTTCATTCAGGCCTTGGGCACGCTGAAGCAGCCCATCGCCGGCGCCGTGTCCAGCAGCGAGGAAAGCAGCCGGCGCCTGCGCGCGCTGGGCATTGAGGTGCTGGACAGCAACCGCGTCGAACGCATTCCTGTGTACATCGACGGCGCCGACGAAATCGACGGCCAGGGCTGCATGATCAAGGGCGGCGGCGGCGCACTGACGCGCGAGAAGATCGTCGCCGACTTGGCCGAGCGCTTCGTCTGCATTGCCGACGAGTCCAAGCGCGTGGCCACGCTCGGCGCCTTCGGGGTGCCAGTGGAGGTGATCCCGATGGCCGCGGCGCAGGTGACGCGCCGCCTGGCCGCGCTGGGCGCCAAGGTCGAGCCGCGCACCGGGTTCGTCACCGACAACGGCGGCCATATCCTGGACGCGCACGGCCTGCGCATCGACGACCCGGTGGCGATGGAGTGCCTCATCAACCAGTGGCCAGGCGTGGTGACGGTGGGCCTGTTTGCCCAGCACCGCGCCAGCATCTGCCTGCTGGGCACTGCTCAGGGCGTGCAGACGCTGCAGTTTTCCTGAGCCGGGCGCAGACAAAAAGCGCGTAACCTTCGGGGTGCCGATCACCCCGGCTGCCTACAACGGAAGGATGGCCCGTGGCCAAACCCAACTATTCGTTCGAAAAGCGCCAGCGCGAGCTGGCCAAGAAGAAGAAGAAGGAAGAGAAGCTCAAGGAAAAGGCCGAACGAAAGACCGGCTCCGGCGCGGCCGACGATGACGCGCAGGACGCCGACGCGCCAGCCGGTACGGCGGCCGCGGGTGGCGCTGCCGAGGCCCCCTCGGGCAGCTGAGCCCGGGTGAGAATCAGCCGCGCCGGCGTGCGCGGTGCGCGGCCCGCAGCACGAATCGCGCCGGGTCCAGCGCCTCCACCAATGAAGTCTCCAGAGGCAGCGGTGCTCCACTGAGGCGTGCCGCCAGCAGCTGGGCGCCCAGCGTGGCCCAGCCGATGCCGCGCGAACCCAACGCGCTGAACACATGCAGACCCGGCCGTCGCGGCACCTGGTCGAGGCGTTCGCTTGGCTGGTTCACGAAGGCTGACTCGTCGGGCACTGCACCCACCAGCGGCAGGCGGTCGTCGGCCAGGCAGCGCCAACCGACGCGGCCCTGCCAGGCGGCGGGCGCCACGCCAGCCAGGCTCGGGCTCAGCCGAGCCAGGCGCTGCACATTGAAGGCATGGTCGGCCTCGCGCACCGCAGCGTCCGAATCATCCGGGTGCGAGCTGGCGCCGAACACGGCCAGACCGTCTACTTCGGGCAGCAGATAACCGGCGCCGGCCAGCGGTAGATGCGGCAACTGCAGGGCGGTGGCAGGGCACAGGCTGATCTGGCCGCGTACCGATGCCACCGGCCAATGAGGGACCTGAAGCAGCCGCAATGCGTCTGCGGCATTGGCCAGTATCAGCGTGGCAGCCTCGTCGATGACAACACCGCTGCCGTCGAGCAGTTGCCAGCGGCCGGTTTGTTGGCGCAATGCATGCACCGACTGGCCGCCACGAAAATGCGCCCGCTCGCCGGCCTGTTGCAACATCCAGGCCGCCAGCGCGGCCGGCTGCACCCAACCGCCGCCCGGGTAGTACCAGGCCGGGTGCTGCAATGGCAGGCCGCAGCGTGCGCCGGCCTCGGCCGCATCCAGGGCCTGCACATAGGTGCCGGGCAAGTGCAGGTCCGCCAGTTCGTCGCGAAGGGTTCGCACGCCCACATCGCGCGTGTCCAGGCGCAACAGGCCCGCCGCACTGCCGAGCACCGCGCCACTGTCAATGGCGGCTAGCACGGTGCGCTGCGTTGCCAGCGCTGCGGCGCGATTGAAACGTGCATGGGCTCCGTCCTGTGGGTTGACGATGCCGTGGAACAGACCAGCCGGATTGCCCGAGCCCTGGGTGGCGGGAGCGTCGGCGCGGTCGATGAGGGTGCTGCTCCAGCCCTGCTCGGCCAGTGCCCAGGCGGTGGCGCAGCCGGCCAGGCCGGCGCCGACGATCAGTGCATGGCGCTGGCTGTCTGTCACCGATGGGCTGCCGCGCCACCGCACCGTGAAGGACGGCTGGTAGACCGCATGCAGTCCGGCGTTGTTCGGCTCGACCTTGAAACCGGCGCTGGCCAGGACCGGCTGCAGCGCCTGCGCCCCTTGCGCCCCTTGCGCGGCGTGCAGGCGGGCCTTCGGCGCGGCCAGGCGTGCCAGTCCCTTGACCAGGCGCAGCGCCGATCGCTTCGGGTCGGCTGCCGCATCGAAGTCGTCGACCCGAAACTCGTGCACCTGCGCCTGCAACTGCGGCAGCAGCGCCAGCGGCTCGCCCACGCCCAGCAGCAGGTGCACGCGACCCGAGTCGAAGCCCAGCCGGTGCAGGTTGCGGGTGAGTGGCGGCCAATGCGCTGCAAGTTCCTCGGCCAGCGCCTGCATCACACCACCGCGGTGCGCCCGGCGCAGCGCGGCGGCGGTCGGCGGTGCGGACGCAAGGGCGATGAAGTCCAGGCGTGCGCTGCGGGCGGTGTCCAGCCGCCACTCGTGCCAGGCCTGCAGGAAGGACTGCCCGACGCCGAAGCCGACCTGCAGCACCACCCGCCGCTCCGGCACGTCCATCAGTCCGCTGCGCGGCGCGCCAGCCAGTCGAGCAACGGGTCGCGCACGGCGCTCAGGCTGCGGTATTGCACGACGGCCGGACTCATCGAAGCGATGGCATCGTGCAGCCGCTGCGCCTTGTCTCGGTGGTCGATCGCCTGGGCCAGCGGCTGGCAGTCGACCAGGATGGTGAACACGGCCAGCCCTTCCTGCGGCACCGGGATGAAGGTCTGCCTCTCGGTGCGCCAGAACGCCTGAGCGGCCAGGTGGTCGGCATTACCCGGTTGCCAATGTGCGGCCGGCTCGAGGGCAGGGTGCGCATTCAACGTCGGCCGCGGAGTCACCGTCCAGACGAAGCGCTCCCAGCGCGCCGGCGCGCTGACCAGCCGGGCCAGTGCATCACCGGCGGCCAGCAGCACGCTGCTGTCGGCGACCGGCGCGTGCACCTGCGCGAAGTGCAGCCCTACCTTGTGCTCGGGTGCCCAGTGCGAGGGCAGTGCCACGGCCAGCCAGGGAATGTGTGCCGTGCGGCCGTCGATCAACGCAAAGTCCTCGGCAAAGGCCAGCGCCAGCAGGCCGGCCAGGCGCCAGGCCGGTGACAGCTGGGCGAGGCACTGGCCGACCTCGGCCATCGGGGCATCGCCGATCGGCTGAAGTTCGTCGCCGCACACCGACCAGCCCAGTGGATGTGCACAGGCGGTTTCACCGTCCCAACCCAAGGCGGCCGGATGTTCGGCCGCGGCCTGCGCCGCCAGGGCGTGCAGACCGGGTCGCGGATCGTAGCCCGGCACACACTGCAGTGCCGCAGGCATCGGCGTGGCCAGGGCCTGCAGCTTCTCCCGCAGATGGCGGCCGTCAGGACGCGCGGGGTGCAGCTGGTGCGCGCCGTCGGTCAGGCGCCGCAGCCCAGGCTGCATGCGAAATGGCGCCTGCACCGCGGCCATGAAGTCGAAGGCGTCACGGGTGGACGCCGGGATCGGGTTGCTCACGCGGGGGCGTGACAGACCGCCTCGACGTTGTTGCCGTCGGGGTCGAGCACGAAGGCGCCGTAGTAATGCGGGTGATAGTGCGGCCTCAGCCCGGGTGCGCCGTTGTCGGTGCCGCCGGCGGCCAGTGCCGCGGCATGGAAAGCGTCGACCGTGGCGCGGTCGGCGGCGGCCCAGCACAGGTGGCAGCCGCGAGTGACGGCCGGGCCGCCATGCGGCGACGGGCCCTGCAGCAGCCAGGTGTCGATCTTGTTGCTGCCAGGCTCGTCCGGGTCGGGTTGGCCCAGGCCGACGATCAGCGTGTCGTCGAAACGCTCGTCGAAGCAGGGCGTGTAGCCCAGTGGCGCCAGTGCCGCCGCGTAGAAGGCCCGGCTGCGCGCCATGTCGCTGACGCGGAAGGTCATGTGATCGATCATCGCCAGCCCTCCAGCGCAGCGCCCACGGCGCCGGTCACACGCGCTTCTTGTACTCGTTGGTGCGGGTGTCGATCTCGATCTTGTCGCCGGTTTCGACGAACAGCGGTACCTGAATCTCCAGCCCAGTGGCCAGCTTGGCCGGCTTGAGCACCTTGCCCGAGGTGTCGCCCTTGACGGCCGGCTCGGTGTAGATGATCTCGCGCACCAGCGTGGTGGGCAATTCGACCGAGATGGCCTTGCCGTCGTAGAACACCACTTCCACCGGCATCGCGTCTTCCAGGTACTGGATGGCGTCGCCCATGTTCTCGGCCTCGACCTCGAACTGGTTGTACTCGGCATCCATGAAGGCGTACATCGGGTCGGCGAAGTAGGAGTAGGTGCACTCCTTCTTGTCCAGCACGATCTGGTCCATCTTGTCGTCGGCCTTGAACACCATCTCGGTGCCCGAGGCGTTGAGCAGGTTCTTCAGCTTCATGCGCACCGTGGCCGAGTTGCGGCCGCCGCGGCTGTATTCGGTCTTGAGCACGACCATCGGGTCCTTGCCCTGCATGATGACGTTGCCGGCGCGTATTTCCTGAGCGAGTTTCATAACGAGTTCCGTATAGAGGCTGTAGGCGCACCCGAGGTCCCGCGTTCAGTCGAGCCGCGGCAGGCTGGTCGCCTCGGCCTTCAGAAGGAGGACTTCGCCGGCGCGCAAAGCCCGCAATTTTAGCGCCTTTCGGCTGCGAATTCGAGCAGCTGAGAGCTCAGGTCGGCTTGAACCACAAGCCGCTCCCGCCAGGCCAGTGCCTGCGCCTGCCAAGGCTCGGGTTCGGGCAGCGCCAGCGGCCCGTGCCGCAGGCCGTTCCAGGCGCGCCACAGGGCGCGCAATGCCGCGGCCAGGCCGGCCTCGGCGTCCTGCAGCATCAGGTCGAGAAAGGCCTCCAGCTTGCTGGCGTGCGCGGCGTCATGCTGCGGATAGATCTGCCAGACGAAAGGCGCGCCGGCCCATTGCGCGCGCACGAAAGAATCCTCGCCGCGCACGAAGTTCAGGTCGCAGGCCCACAGCAACCGGTCGTAGTCCGGCTGGCTCAGCCAGGGCAGGGCGATGCAACGCAGCGCCTGCGGCAAGGCCTGGCTGGCCATGCCGGGCGTGGCCAGCAGCAGCGTGGGCGCGTCGGCCAAGGTCTGCAGCAGGGCATCGACCGGTGCGCTCGAATAGCAGAACAGGCTCACGACCCGCTCGCCCGGCCGCACATCGATGCCGCGGGCCTGCAGCCAGCCACGGCCGTCGAAGCCCAGCCGTGCGGCCATCAACCCCGGCTCGCGGATCAGCCCGCCGGTGCCGGCCTCGAAGCCGGGGTAGAAGAACCACTTGACCAGCCCGTTGCGCTGCGGCGAGCGTAAGCCATGGCTGCGGCGCACGTAGGCCTCGGCGCTGAGGTATTCCAGGTTGATCCATAGTGCAGGCTGGGCGCGCTGCACCATGCGCTCGACGAAGCCCGGCGGCGGGTCGCAGCCGAAGGCTTCGATCACCACCTCGCCGGGTTCGTCCGCCGGCGTGTCGTCGCTCCAGGGCCGCAGTTCGACGCCCGGCGCACCCGCGGGCGCCATCCAGGCCAGCGCCGACGGGTCGTCGACCCACAACCGCACGGTCTGGCCGCGAGCACCCAGGTCGGCGGCCAGACGCCAGCACACGCCGATGTCGCCGAAGTTGTCGATGACGCGGCAGAACAGGTCCCAATGCATCGGGGCGATTATCGAAGGCCGCAAAATCCACGCCGATGGAACCGACCGTGAACCCTGCCGACCCCCAGCGCGAGCGGCTGCTGGCCGAGGTGGCGGCGCTGCCCGGCCTGCCCGGCGTGTACCGCTACTTCGACGAGCGCGGCGAGGTGTTGTACGTGGGCAAGGCGCGCAACCTGAAGAAGCGCGTGTCCAGCTACTTCCACAAGGACCACGGCGGCACGCGCATCGGCCACATGGTGACGCGCATCGCGCGGCTGGAAACCACGGTGGTGCGCACCGAGGCCGAGGCGCTGCTGCTGGAGAACAACCTGATCAAGACGTTGAACCCCAAGTTCAACATCCTGTTCCGCGACGACAAGAGCTACCCCTACCTGAAGATCACCGGCGCGCCCGGCGCCGAACCGGCGACGCAGGCGGCGCGCTTCCCGCGCGTGGCCTACTACCGCGGCAGCGTCGACCGCAAGCACCGCTACTTCGGCCCTTACCCCGGTGCCTGGGCGGTGAAGGAGACGATCCACCTGATCCAGAAGGTGTTCCGGCTGCGCACCTGCGAGGACACGGTCTTCGCCAACCGCTCGCGGCCCTGCCTGCTGTACCAGATCCGGCGCTGCAGCGGCCCTTGTGTCGGCCTGGTATCGCAGGCCGACTATGCGCTGGACGTGCGCAATGCCGAACGCTTCCTGCTCGGCGAGCCGCAGCAGGTGATCGACGAACTGCAGCAGCAGATGACGGCTTGCGCCGAGGCGCTGGACTACGAGAAGGCGGCCGAATGGCGCGACCGCATCGGTGCCCTTTCGCGCGTGCTGCACCAGCAGTCGATGGACGAAAGCAGCCTGTCGGCCAGCGACCGCGATGTCGACATCCTGGCGGTGCGCGTGTCCGGGGGACGCGCCTGCGTCAACCTGGCGATGGTGCGCGGCAGCCGCCACCTGGGCGACCGCGCCTACTTCCCGGCGCATGTCGACGAAGCCACCGGCATGGCGCTGGCCGACGATGGCGACGCCGTCGAAGCACGCAGCACCGAGCAGCAGGTGCTGGAGGCTTTCATCGCCCAGCACTACCTGGGCCAGGCCGTGCCGCCGCTGCTGGTGCTGAGCCATGCGGTCGACGAGCACCTGATCGAGGCGCTGGCCGAGCAGGCCGGCCAGCGCGTGCGCACGGTGCACCAGCCGCGCGAGCAGCGGCGCATCTGGCTGGACATGGCGACCCAGGGCGCCGGCATCGCGCTGGCCCGGCTGCTGGCCGAAGAAGGCTCGCAGCGCGAGCGCACGCGCGCGCTGGCCGAGGCGCTGGAGATCGACCTGAGCGACCCGGATCGCTTTCGCATCGAATGCTTCGACATCAGCCACACCGCGGGCGAGGCGACGCAGGCCTCCTGCGTGGTCTATGAAGAACACCGCATGCAAAACAGCCAGTACCGGCGCTTCAACATCACGGCGGTGACCGGCGGTGACGACTATGCGGCCATGCGCCAGGTGCTGACGCGGCGCTATGCCAAGCTGGCCGAGGCGCTGCAGTCCAACGACGCGGCGCCCGGCGCCGCCCGCCTGCCCGACCTGGTGCTGGTGGACGGCGGCCGCGGCCAGGTGAGCGTGGCGCGTGAGGTGTTCGAAGAGCTGGGCCTGGACCTGTCGCTGATCGTCGGCGTCGAAAAGGGCGAGGGCCGCAAGGTCGGGCTGGAGGAACTGGTCTTCGCCGATGGCCGGCCGAAGGTTTCCCTGGGCCACGATTCGGCGGCGCTGATGCTGGTGGCGCAGATCCGCGACGAGGCGCACCGCTTCGCCATCACCGGCATGCGCGCGCGCCGCGCCAGCGTGCGCACCGGCGGCAGCCGGCTGGAGGACATCGCCGGCGTCGGCCCGAAGAAACGCGCGCTGCTGCTGCAGCGCTTTGGTGGCGTGCGCGGGGTCGCCAATGCCAGCGTCGACGACCTGGCCGGCGTGGACGGCATCTCGCGCGAGCTGGCCGAAGCCATCTACAGGGCGCTGCACTGAGGTGGGTGCCAAGGCAGCGGGCACAATGCTCCGATGTTCTTCACCATCCCGACCCTGCTGACCTGGGCGCGCATCGTCGCCATCCCGCTGGTCGTGGGCGTGTTCTACCTGCCGCTCGACGGCCCGACCCGCAACCTGATCGCCACAGTGCTGTTCATCGTCGTGGCGCTGACCGACTGGCTCGACGGCTGGCTGGCGCGCAAGCTGAACCAGACCTCGTCCTTCGGCGCCTTTCTCGATCCGGTAGCCGACAAGTTCCTGGTCTGCGCGGCGCTGCTGATCCTGCTGCAGTTGGATCGCGTCAACGCGTTGGTGGCCTTCATCATCATCGGTCGCGAGATCGCGATTTCGGCGCTGCGCGAGTGGATGGCGCAGATCGGCGCGTCGCGCAGCGTCGCGGTGAGCATGCTCGGCAAGCTCA
Organism: uncultured Pseudomonadota bacterium; assembly: GCA_963758955.1. Lineage (GTDB taxonomy): Bacteria > Pseudomonadota > Gammaproteobacteria > Burkholderiales > Burkholderiaceae_C > Rubrivivax. Next base: position 18,174 of record CAVWXO010000018.1, on the reverse strand, counting down.
AGACCGTGGTGCAGATGGTGGCGATTCCGTTCCTGCTGTTCGACGGCGCGCTCTTCGGCGCGATCGACACGCGGCTGTGGGGCACCGGGCTCATCTATCTCGCCAGCTTCCTGACCATCTGGTCGATGGTCTACTACATGCGCAAGGCCTTGCCCGAGATCCGCGCCAAGGCGCGTTGAACCCGTCCAAGAGGAGCACTGGTTATGACGACCCATCGCATCGCGGTGATCGCCGGCGACGGCATCGGCAAGGAGGTCATGCCCGAGGGCCTGCGCGTGCTGGACGCCGCAGCCAGGCGGTTTGGCATCGGACTGCAGGTCGACCATTTCGACTTCGCCAATTGCGACTACTTCGCCCGGCACGGCGAGATGATGCCGGCCGACTGGAAGGACCGCATCGGCGGCCACGACGCCATCTTCTTCGGCGCCATCGGCTGGCCCGCGACCGTGCCCGACCATGTCTCGCTCTGGGGCTCGTTGCTGAAGTTCCGCCGCGACTTCGACCAGTACGTCAACCTGCGCCCGGCGCGGTTGATGCCCGGCATCCGCTCGCCGCTGGTCGACCGCCAGGGCCAGCCGCTGAAGCCCGGCGACATCGACATGTTGATCGTGCGCGAGAACACCGAAGGCGAGTACTCCAGCATCGGCGGGCGCATGTACGAAGGCAGCGAGCGCGAGATCGTGATGCAGCAGACCATCATGTCGCGCGTCGGCGTCGACCGGGTGTTGAAGTTCGCCTTCGAGGCAGCGATGCAGCGTCCGCGGCGCAAGCTCACCTCGGCCACGAAGAGCAACGGCATCTCGATCACCATGCCCTACTGGGACGAGCGAGTCGAGGCGATGGCCAGGTTGTATCCGGCTGTCAGCGTCGACCGCTTCCACATCGACATCCTGACGGCGCACTTCGTGCAGCGGCCGCAGCACTTCGACGTGGTGGTGGCCAGCAACCTGTTCGGCGACATCCTTTCGGACCTGGGACCGGCCTGCACCGGCACCATCGGCATCGCGCCGTCGGCCAACATCAACCCGACGCGGGCCTGGCCCTCGCTGTTCGAGCCGGTGCATGGCTCGGCGCCGGATATCGCCGGGCGTGGCACTGCCAACCCGATCGCGGCGGCGTGGTCCGCAGCGCTGATGCTCGACTTTCTGGGTCACCGCGATGCGCACGACGGCATCGTCGCAGCCATCGAGGCCCTGCTGTCGGACGCGCACGCGCCGCGCACGGCCGACATCGGCGGGCGGGCCGGCACTATCGACGTCGGCCTTGCGCTGGCGCAAATTGTCGCAGCCGAGTAGGGCTGCACAGCTGCGTTGTCAAGGGTGTAAGCACACGATGCGACCCCTTGGTCGCGGGGTGATTGCGAATAGAATCGGCCGCGGCCTTGACACTGCGATTTCGCAGGGCTGTAATCTTTCAGGCTTATGAATGCTGCGCGTTGCAGCTGCCTTTGACCATCCAACCTAGACTCTCCAGAACATAGCAAGAGGGGTAACTGAATGAACAAGTCGGATCTGATCGAACACATTGCCAGCCAGGCCGACATCTCCAAGGCCGCGGCCACGCGTGCCCTGGATGCGATCGTCGGCGGCGTGAAGACCACGCTGAAGAAGAGCGGCAGTGTCACCATCGTCGGGTTCGGCACTTTCGCTGTCACCAAACGCGCCGCACGCACCGGCCGCAACCCGCGCACCGGTGCGGCCATCAAGATCAAGGCTGCCAAGGTGCCTAAGTTCAAGCCCGGCAAGGCGCTTAAGGATGCGCTGAAGTAGTTTCACGCGGCACCTCACCCGGGTGCTTAGCTCAGTTGGTAGAGCGGCGCCCTTACAAGGCGTAGGTCGGCGGTTCGAGCCCGTCAGCACCCACCACACGCGCGCGGCCCGGCGCCAGGCAGGCTGGCTTAGAATTGGAGCTTGATTCGCCGCCGCCTGCCAGGCCGCGGAACCGGGTCGCAGCCCGACGATCGAAGGCGAACCGCCGCGGTTCGCCTTCTTCGCTTGCGCCGCGTGAGCCCACGATCCGATTCTGCCCTTCGCGCGCCCAAGGTCCACCATGTTCGATTTCGTCCGTTCGCACACCCGCCTGTTCCAGGGCATTCTGGTGCTGTTGATCTTCCCGTCCTTCGTCTTCTTCGGCGTGCAGGGCTATTCCAGTTTTACCGATGGAGCCAACACCAAGGTGGCCGAAGTCGATGGGCGCAGCATCACCCAGGTCGAATGGGATGCCGCGCACCAGCGCAACATCGAGCGCTTTCGCCAACAGATGCCCACGGCTGACGTGAAGCTGCTCGACAGACCTGCGGTTCGCCTCGAGACGCTCGACAGCATCGTGCGCGAGCGGGTGCTGCTGGCCGCGTCCGAGCACATGCACATGGGTGTCAGCGACGAAAGGCTGCAACGCGTGTTCAGTACCGATCCGCAGTTCGCTGCGCTGCGCAACCCGGATGGCAGCGTCAACCGCGACCTGCTCGTGGCGCAGGGCATGAGCTCAGAGATGTTCGCACAGAGCCTGCGCCAGGACCTGGCGATGCGCCAGGTGCTGCAGGGCATCGGCACCAGTGCAGTAGCGCCAAAGGCCGTGGTCGACCCCTCGCTGGACGCGCTGCTGCAGCGCCGCCGGGTGCAACTGCAACGCTTCGATGCGCAGGCCTACCGCAGCAAGGTCAATCCCAGCGATGCCGAAATCGAGGCTTTCTACAAGGCCAACGAGGCTCTATTCAAGGCGCCGGAGCAGGCCCGCATCGAATATGTTGTGCTCGATCTGCAGGCATTGCAGAAGGGCGTCACCGTAAACGAGGATGAACTGCAGCGCTATTACGCCGAGAACGCCAGCCGCTACACCGCGGCCGAGGAGCGCCGCGCCAGCCACATCCTGATCAAGGCGGACAAGGACATGGCCGCGGCCGATCGGCAGAAAGCCAAGGCCAAGGCTGACGCGCTGCTGGAACAGGTACGCAAGTCACCGGGGCAGTTTGCCGAACTGGCCAAGAAGAACAGCGACGACCCGGGCAGCGCCGAGCGTGGCGGCGACCTCGACTTCTTCAGCCGCGGTGCCATGGTCAAGCCCTTCGACGATGCGGTGTTCGCGATGAAGCCGGGCGAGATCAGCAACGTCGTCGAGTCGGAGTTCGGCTACCACATCATCCAGCTCACCGGCCAGCGTGGCGGGGAAAAGAAGAGCTTCGACGCGGTTCGCGCCGAGATCGAGGCCGAGGTGAAGAAGCAGCTGGCGCAGAAGCGTTACGCCGAGGCCGCCGAGCAATTCACCAACACGGTTTACGAGCAGTCCGAAAGCCTGCAGCCGGCGCTCGACAAGCTCAAGCTCGAAAAGCGCAGCGCCACGGTGCAGCGCACGCCGGAACCTGGTGTGACGGGACCGCTGGCCTCGGCCAAGCTGCTGGAAGCGGTGTTCGGCAACGACGCGGTGCGCAACAAGCGCAACACCGATGCGGTCGAGGTCGGGCCGAACCAGCTGGCCTCGGCACGCATCGTCGAGTATCTGCCGGCGCGCACGCTGCCGTTGGCCGACGTGAAGGAGCAGGTGCGCGAGCGCCTGGTCGTCCAGCAGGCCTCAGCGCTGGCCAAGAAGGAAGGCCAGGCCATGTTGGCCCAGGTGCAGAAGGCCGGCGACACCGCGTTGCCGGAGACGCTGGTCATCGGCCGTGCCGGCGCGCAGGGCATGCCGCGCAGCCTGATCGATGCCGTGCTGGCCGTGGACGCCAGCAAACTGCCGGCGCCGCTGGGCGTGGACCTGGGCGAGCAGGGCTACGTGGTGGTCAAGGTCACGCAGGTGCTGCCGCGTGACCCGGCGCTGGGCACAGAGCAGACCATGCAGAGCCAGTACGCACAGGCCATCGCCAGCGCGGAGATGCAGGCCTACTACGCTGCGTTGAAGTCGCGCTACAAGGCCGAGATCAAGCCGCGGGTGGCCGAGGCTGCAGCGTCGGCAGCGGTCCGGTGAGGCGCCGCCGACTATAATTTCAAGCTTCTACGGTGGCTGTAGCTCAGTTGGTAGAGTCCAGGATTGTGATTCCTGTTGTCGTGGGTTCGAGTCCCATCAGCCACCCCAGCAATTTCCTTTTAAATCAACAGCTTAGAGCGATCAGATTCGATCCGTGGGCCAAATCTAAAATCGGAAGGGGCGCAAAGCTGCGCTTTGCGAGGTTGTCCTCGAACCTGATCGGCCAGGGTTCGGCCCGGTGAGGTTTGTGGCTTGGCCGTCGCGTTGCGTCCGACCCCGGCCTTGGGGGCGATTGCCGCTTTCAGTCGCTCCATCTCTCGGTCGTTCTGATCGGCAAGACACGCCTGGCAGAAATGCTCATCGCCCAGGACATCGGTCGCGGTGAGGTGGTGATCGTCTTCGACCCGAAGGGCGACGTCGATCTGCTGCGCCGCGTGTTCGCGAAAGCGAGCGGGCTGGGCGAGGAGGGGAGTTTTTCATGTTCCACCTCGGACATCCGGAGATCTCGGCTCGCTACAACCCGGTGGGCAGCTTCTCGCGCATCACCGAGGTCGCTACATGTATCGCGGGCCAGTTGCCGTCGGAAGGCCAGTCCGCCGCCTTCAAGGAGTTCGTCTGGCGCTTCGTGAAAATGATGGCCCGTGCGCTCGTGCCGGACATCCAAGGCAGTGTTCTCGATGCCGCCGTCTGGTTCGTCGCACATGGAGTGGTGTGGAAACCTTCGAGCGAACTGGCGCGCGCCCTCGACGAGGCTGCGCTTGGGCGAACCGCCTGTCAGCGGGCGTAGTTGAGCTTGCTTTCGACGCGGGAGTTGGACAGGATGGCCGTCGGGGATGCCGTGGCGCATCATTGCGACACATTGCTGTCTGTTGTTGTTGGTGCAACAATAGTCGTGATAGAAGCAATGCACGACCACAATGAAGACCTTTGACGATATCGAAGTGCGCCGCCCGGCGCTGGCCAAGAGCTACCTGGGGTTGATCAAAGCCCAGCCAGGCCGCCCGCTGGCGATGTTTGCGCCTCGACGGGTCGGCAAGACCTACTTCCTCGACCATGATCTCGCGCCCGCGGCCAGACAGGCCAAGTGGCTTCCCGTCTACGCCGACTTGTGGCTGCAGAAATCGGCGCCACTCGAGGCGATCAATCATGCGCTGGAGGAGGCCCTGGACGATGTCACGGTTCCCAGCAGCGAGGTGGGCCGACTGGCAAAGACGACGGTCAAGAAGGTGGGGGCGCTGGGCGCCTCGGTGGACTTTGGAGACGCGCCCGCTCGGCGACCCCTGCCCACAGCGCCAGAGCTGCGCCTGGACGCGCTGGTGGTCCGCCTGGCTGCTGCCGCCGACAAGCCGATCCTGCTGATGCTCGACGAAATCCAGGCCTTGGGCGATGTGGCAGACGGGGAACGGGTCATCGCCACGCTGCGCGCAGTGCTGCACAAGCGACGCGACATCCTCAAGTCGGTGTTCACCGGATCGTCCCAGGAGGCCATGGTGCGCATGCTGTCCACGGCGGGTTCGCCGATGTACCAGTTCGCGCAGCTGATGGACTTCCCGGTGCTTGGCGACGAGTACCTGAAGCAACTCGCCGATCACTTCGCCGAAGTCCATCCGGGCAAGTTGTTGCCCTTGGACGACTTGCGCCGCGTCTTCGCGAGGATCGGCTTCAAGCCCCGGCTGATGAGGGATCTGGTGAAGTCCTTGTCGGCCGAGGGACTCACGGATTTGGAGGCCGGCGTGAAGCGGTTCCTGCTCGATGATCGACAGGTCGCCGGATGGAGTGCGCTGCTGCAGCCGCACGATCTGTTCGAGCGTGCGGTGCTCTTGGCTATCGCGCATGGGCAGCCGCCCATGGGACGCGAAACTCTGGATTCACTGGCGAGGGTCCAGGGCGGTCGACCGACTGTAGCCAAGGTGCGCGCAGCGATTGAGCGGCTGCGCCGCGCGGGCCTGTTGACCAAGGCCGGCAGCGGACCGACCGCTGTCGACGATCCGCTGTTTTCCGAATACCTGCAGGACCGATCCCTGGACCAGTTGAAGTAGTCGTGCGCTTGTTTGTCGCTGACGCGAAGCGTCCTCGACCTCGCCGCATCCATGCATCGCATGCGTGTCGACTGGTAGCGTCGAATCGATGATCTCGTAGTCAGTGTGAGGCGCCGTGCCGCGACTGACCCGCTTGCCGGAGCCGTCCTGGTAATTCTGGCTGAGCGACACTGGGTTTGGCGCGATGAAGATCGCAATTGAGCTGTTCCGAACCGGCCGTTCAGGAGTACCGGCAATCGGCCATTAGCCGGCACTCGCCAAGGGCGGCTTCACGGCATGGCGAAATGCGCACGTGCGAGTCAGCACTCCGACCACGATCAACTTGCCGGGTGCAGCCAGCACGCGGCGTTCTCAGCAACGCTCGATCGAGATCAGTTTCTTGCTGACTACGTGGGCTCGGTGCACCGCAAGCGAAACAGGGCGCTGGCCAGACGACGATGAATGCCGCCAGCACCGGCGCCGATCTGAGTGCGCCCAAATGCGCCAGCGCGAGCGAGCCACTAGCGTCGCCCATAAGGCGCAGGGCAAGTGAGCCGCGACGCCGCTTGGCGAGTCGACGGCGCCAGTGCGCGAGAATGCGGCACCGCTCACCGGACTGACGCATTGGACTACCGAACTCACGCCAGCGGCTTTGACGTTGCCCGTTACCTGTCGCTTCAGCCTCTTTTCCAGGAAATGGACGGCGATGAACTGAAGCGTCTGGCCGAAGGTTGCAGCGCTGCCCGGCTGAGCCGTGGCGACATGGTGTTCCGCGTCGGCGAGCAGTGCGAGGCCTTCCATGTCATGGTAACGGGACAGGTCAAGCTTTTTGCGGTGTCACCGGCCGGCCAGGAGAAGGTGATCGAAATCGTCGGACCGGGCCAGAGCTTTGCCGAGGCGCTGATGTTCAGCAACCGGCCCTACATCGTCAACGCGCAGGCCCTGGCCGATTCACTGGTGCTGTCCGTAGCCAAGCAGGTGGTGCTCGACGAGATCGTGCGCGATTCGCGCTTCGCGCTGCGCATGCTGGCCGGCATTTCGCGCCGGCTGCATGGCCTGGTGCGCGATGTCCAGGCCTACGCCTTGCACAGCGGTGCGCAGCGCGTCATTGGCTACCTGCTGCGCGACACCGCCGGCGACGACAGCCCTCCCAATCAAGCCTTCACCGTGACCTTGCCGGTGAGCAAGGCGACGATTGCCTCGCGCCTGTCGCTGACACCGGAGTACTTCTCCCGTGTGCTGCACGAGTTCGAGGCCGCCGGGTTGGTGCGCATCGACAAACGCGATGTGCACATCCTCGACCCGAAGCGCCTGTCCACCTATCAGGCGCCCTGACCCGGCGATGCCGGCGCCGCGCCCGACGGCGTGAAGGCGTCGGAGAAGCAGAAAGCTTCGCCCAGGCCCTGCGCCAGGAAGGCGGGCACCGCCGCCTCGACCATCTTCACCGAACCGCAGGCATAAACCTCGTGGCCGCTCAGGTCGGGGAAGTCCTCGAGCATGGCTTCGTGCACCAGCCCGCGCCGGCCGCTCCAGCCGTCGCCCGGTGCACTGTGGGACAGCACCGGCACGACCTGGAAGTTGTCGTGCTCGCGCTGCCAGGCTTCAGCCAGTTCGAGCAGGTACAGGTCGTCGCGGTGTCGCACCCCCCAGTACAGACGCATCGGCCGGCGGATGCCGCGATGGAATGCGTCTTCGACGATGCTCTTGATCGGCGCGAAGCCGGTGGCGCCAGCGACGAAGAGGATCGGCCGTTCGCTTTCGTGCAGCGTGAAGCGGCCCAGCGGGCCTTCCAAGCGCAGGCTGTCGCCGACCTTCAGTTGATTGAAAACGAAGGTCGTGAAGCGGCCGCCCGGAATCAGCCGCACATGCAGTTCGATTAAGTTGTTGTCATGCGGCGGGTTGGCGAAGGAGAAGGCGCGCCGCTGTCCGTCGTCGAGCACGATGTTCAGGTACTGGCCGGCAGCGAAGTCCAGCCGCTCGCCCTCGGGCAGTGCCAGCAGGATGCGTTTCACGTCGGCGGCCAGTGGCTCCATGCGCATGACACGGCCGACCAGCTGGCGCACCGTGCCGGCGCCGCTGGGTGCCAGCGACTCGACTTCGATTTCCAGGTCTTCCAGCGCCACGGCACAGCACATCAGGGCCTGTCCGCGCGCGCGCATCGCCTCGGTCAGCACTGCCGGCTGGTAGGCACCCAGTTCGACGCGGCCGTTGAGCACCGTGCACAGGCACAGGCCGCAGCCGCCGGCGCGGCAGTCGTAGCGCAGCGGCAGATCGGCGCGCAGCCCGGCTTCGAGCAGCGTCTCGCCGCTGCGCACCGGCACCGGCACGGCGCCGGGGTGCACGGTCAGGTGCAGCGCTGCGGCCTTCGCGCCGCCGCGCCGCCAGCGCAACCACGGCAGCGCCAGCAGCAGCGCGGTCGCGCCGCCCATCAGCGCCCACACCGAGCCCAGCGGCCAGGCGTCGATCAGCGGCAGCAGCGGCAGCAGGAACCAGTCCAGCTGCAGCGTTGTCGGCGACACGTCGAGCTGCGCCGGTCCGCCCTGGCTGGCCACCGGCAGCAACAGCGACAGCACGATCAGCGTCAGGCTCACGCTGATGGCGATCGGCCGCGGCGGCTGCGTGCTGGCCTTCGGCACGCGCTGCACGTGCACCCACATCAGCAGCAGCGTGAGCAGCGGCACACCGATGTGGATGAAGACCAGCAGCGAGAAGAAGCGGTCGCTGACGCTGGCCGGGTAGATGAAGTTGCGCATCAGCGCGCCGCCGAAGCTGGGCAGCCAGTCCAGCCACTCGAAGCTGGCGGTGATGACGAACTGCGCCAGCTGGTCCCAGGGCAGCATGTAGCCGTTGACGCCGGCCACGTAGACCAGCCAGATCAGCACCACGCCGGTGACCCAGGAGAACCAGCGAAAACCGCGCAGCCGGTCGAAGGCGAAGTAGCGCAGCATGTGGATCACCATGGTCACCACCATCGCGTCGGACGCATAGCGGTGCAGGCTGCGCAGCACGCTGCCGGCAAACCACGGTGCGTTCGTCACCATCTCGACCGAACGGTAGGCGCCGGTCACGCTGGTGTTGAAGAACGCGAACAGCACCAGGCCGGTGCCGCAGACGATCCAGAACAGGAAGAAGCTGATCGCACCCAGGTGGTACAGCGGGTTCAGGCGATCACCGAAGGCGCGGTTGAACAGCGCCTCGGCGTGCATGAACAACCAGCGCAGCAGCCGCTGCAGCGCCGCGATCATGCTGGCGCCTGCAGACCCAACTGCGCCCCCGGCTGCCGCAGCGCGCGCACCACCACCACCACGAAGAGCAGGCCGCCGACGATGGCCAGCAAGCCGCCTAGCCCCATCAGCCCCATGCCGGCCACCTCGGCGCTGCTGCGCAGCACCTGCTCGGTGCCGGCCACCTTGCGCTGCACCCCGTAGCCGCCCGACCAGACCAGGCCGACGATGTGCAGCAGCTGGCCGGCGCCATACAGATAGGGCTGTGCCACGGCCAGCCGGCCTTGCGGCGTGCCGTAGCCCAGCGCGGCAGCAGGTGGTAGACCAGGCCCATCAGCGCCAGCGTCACGCCGACGATGCAGCCGTGGTAATGCGCCGGGATCTTGACGTTGTTGCCGCCGATCAGCAGCCCGATCAGGCCGCCGGCGGCGAACAGCGCCATCGACGACACCAGCGCGGCGCGCAGCGGCCGGCGTGATGCCTCGATGCCGCGCAGCGGCAGCAGCGACAGCAGCACCGCCAGCGCCACCGGCAAGATGGCCACGCCGCCGCCGAAGCGCATGGCCGCGGTGTGCAGGTTGCGGTGCTCGACGCTGGCGACGTCGTGCGCCAGGTAGGCATAGGGCGTGACGAAGACGCTGGCCAGCGCCAGCGCGAACATCAGCAGCGCGATGCGCGGGCTCAACGGCACGCGTGCGCCGCAGGCCTGCGCCAGCCACAGCCAGCCGACCAGCATCAGCAGCGTCCAGGTGAACTGCAGCGCGTGGCCGCCGCCCCAGAACAGGATCTCGTAGTAGGCCTTGCCGGTCAGCGCCGTGGGCACCACCGCCAGCGACCAGACGAAGGCCATCAGCGCGACGGCGGCCGACACCGCACTGGCATTGAGGCCGAAGCGCAGCGCATCGGCGCCGCCGAACATGCCGCCCAGGCGCGGCGCGGCGATCAAGGCGCGCAGCACCTGCAGCGCGAAGCCGGCGGCAAAGGCCACCAGCCCGGCCAGGAACATCGGCCCCTCGAGCACCGGGATGTAGTTGGCCATGATCGGCGTGCCGGGCGAGACGAAGGCGCCCAGCGCCATCAGCACCGTGCCGCCGCCGCACAGGCCGAGCGCGACCCAGCTCCAGGACTCGGCCCGCGGCGTGGCGTTCAGGCTCCACAGCATGCCGGCCATCGCGGCGAACCACACCACCACCGACAGGTCCACATGCACCACCAGCGCGACGCGGAAGAAGTCGGCCACCGGCAGCCACTGGTTGACGCCGGGCGTGCGCGCCAGCACCAGCAGGATCGAGAACACGCCCGAGCCGACCAGCGCCAGCAGCCCGAGCCACAGCCAGGCGCGGGTCAAGGCACGCTGCTCGGTGGTGGGCATGGGCAGGCTGTAGTCGTGGGACGCTGCGGCCGCAGCGCGCTGTGAAGGGGCCAGCGGCGAGGGGTTGACCAGGGTGTTCATGCGAAGGCTCTCATCTCAAGGTGATGCCGCCTTGTTCGGCGTCGAAATCGATGACCAGGATCTGCGCCGGCGTCAGCTTGACGACCTCCTCGCGCTGGTGCGTGAAGCCGGCCTGGCGTGCGTCGTCGTTCAGGCGCACGGCGATGCGTTGCTCACCCGCGGCCACCTGCAGGCGGTGGTACACGGCCGAGGCGCCGTCGCGCGACAGTCCGGAGGGTGCGGCCACGCGCTTCAGCACCGGCACGCCGCCGATATCGACTTCCACCGTCACCGGCGAGCGCTCGCGCGGGCATTTCATCGGTGCGCGCATGTTGGGCGGCAGCTTGGCCAGTTCGTCCGCGCTCAACGGCCGGCAATCGCCGACCGGCTTGCCGGTGTGCGTGAAGCTGAGCTTGATCAGGGCCTGGTCCGGGCCCAGGTGCTGGTAGGTGGGCCAGCGCGAGAAGACGCCGATGGCGAGTGCGAACAGCCCGTACAGCAGCGCCTGGCCGACCCAGGCGGCGGCGCGGTTGGGCCGCGGGGCGGCCAGGGTGGCGTGTGCGTCAGCCATGGCGTGCCGGCAATGCCGTCGTCGCGATCGGCAAGCCTTGCAGGCGCTGGCGCAGCCGCTGCAGTGCGGCCGCCAGCGACTGCGCATCGGCGGCATCGACCCAGGCCACCGCCAGCCGTTCGGGCGTGTCCAGCGCACGCAGGTGCGGTTCGCGCTGCCCCTGCAGCCGCTCGGCGGCCCAGCGCTGGCCCAGGCGGAATTCGCAGCTTCCTTCGGCGCAGCCGCTGACCAGCACGCCGGCGGCGCCGTCACGCAGCGCGTAGTCGACGAAGGACGGCGGCAGCATGCCGGTGCAGATCAGGCTGAAGGCGGCGACATCGGTGCCGGCCAGCCGCTCCACGCGCGCGCCCCGGTCGCAGCCGAAGACCACGATCGGCCGCTCGGCCTGCAGCGCGCCCAGGCCTTGCTGCAGGCGCCGGCGCAGGCTGCTCACCGTCAGTTGCGGCATGTCGATGCCGGTCACCAGCTCGGCCACGCTGCGGAACGGCGTCGACGACGGGCAGGCGCCGGCGCAGATGCCGCAGGCGATGCACAGGTCGGCATCGACGCGCGCCAGTTCCTTGCCCGGCTTTGCCGTTCGGGTGCGGCACCATCGTGATCGCGGCATAGGGGCAGTCTTCGAAGCAGCGCCGGCAGCCATTGCAGTTGGCGGCATCGACCACGGCCACCGGCGCGCGCGCCGGCTGCGGCAGGAAGGGCAGAGCCAGCAGCAGCAGCAGGCTGGCGCTCACGGCCCACCAGACGGCGCCGGCCGAGGTGGCATAGGTCAGGGGGTGCAGGAACAGCAGGATCCAGTCCAGCGCCAGCGCCGTCGGCACCGTGCCGGCGTCGGCCGGCGGGTGGCTGGTGATCGGCGCACCGAGCGCCAGCACACACAGCACGGCGAAGGTGGCCAGCGCCAGCGGCCGCGGCGGGAACACCGCCGCCCGGGTGAGCCGCTGCACGTGGAACCACAGACCGAAGATCATCATCAGCGCCACGCCCAGGTGGACGAAGACGAAGAGCGAGAACAGCCGGTCGCCGACCGCGCCGACGGTGAGGAAGTTGCGCGCCAGCGGCGTGGCCAGCAGCGGCAGCGCGTCCAGCCATTCGGCGGTGGCCACCGCCGAGAACTGGCCGAGCTGGTCCCAGTTGAGCCAGAAGCCGCCGATCGCGCTGACGAAGGCGAACACGATCAACGGCACCCCCGTCAGCCACGAGAAGCGGCGGATGCCCTGGTAGTGGCCATGCAGCCATTCGCGCGCCAGGTGCAAGGCCATCAGCAACACGAAGGCATCGGCCGCATAGCGGTGCAGGCTGCGCAGCCAGCCGGCCGGCGTACCACGGCACGAGCGCCAGACGCGTCGATCGAGCGGTACGCGCCCGCGGCCGAGGTGTCGATCACGGCGTACAGGTAGATGCCGCTGACGGCCAGCAGCCAGAAGCACAGGAAGCCCAGCGCGCCCAGGTGGCGCAGCGGGTTCAGGCCGAGCCGAAGGTCGCGTCGAAGACACGCTCGATGCGCTGCCAGCCGGCCAGGCCACTATGCCGAATCCTGCCCAAGTGCCGCATGGTCGCTGCGCTGCGTCATCAGCGCGAGAGCTCGCCGGCGATCAGCGGCGCGCCGGCATGCGTCCGGCGCGCGCGCCGACGGTTGCGCCATTCCACGCCGAAGTACACGGCCACGCTCAGGAAGAACAGCAGCCCGCCGACGATCTCGAAGATCAGCGCGTAGTCGTAGCGGTACTCGCCGGTCTCGGGGTCGTACACCGTGCACAGGATGCGCACGCGTTCGATCACGTCGCTGAGTTGCAGGCGCGGCGGCAGGGCTCCTTCAGTCAGCAATTGGCGCAGCGGCTCGCCGATGCGCTGCGCGTTCATGCGCTCGCCATACACCTGGGTGTGGATGCGGCCCTGCGCGTCGACCAGCGTGATGCCGAGCACGTGGTCGAAGCCGGCGGGCGTGGCCACGAAGCGGAAGCCGAAGTCGCGCGTCAGCGCCTCGACGATGGCCGGCGGCGGGCTCAGGAACTCCCAGTTCGGATAGTCGATGCCGTGCTGGGCCGCGAAGGCGCGCATCGCCGCCGGCGAATCGAAAGGCTGGTTGAAGCCGATGCTGACGACGTTGAACTGGTTCGGCGCCAGCAGCTTGTCCAGGCCCTTCACCGCCTCGTGCAGCGCGCGCGTGCTGGCCGGACAGATCTGGAAGCAGCCGGTGTAGATGAAGCTCACCAGCAGCGGCTTGCCGCGGTAGCTGGACAGGCGCACCGGGCGGCCCTGGCGGTCGAGCAGCGTGTAGTCGGGTACGCGCGTGCCCACCGCGGCGTCGCCGGCCTGCAGCGCGCTGCGCTCGTCGAGCGCGACGGGGGCGCCTCGGCCAGCGCCGGAGCGAGCAGTACGGCGAGCAGCAGCCCGAAGCCCGTGGCGCGCAGGCGTCGTGGGATCGATCGTTCAGCGCAGCACCGCATCGACCGCCACCGCAGCCAGCAGGACGCTGAGCTGCACCATCGAGGCGAAGAACGACGCCATCGCCGTGCCGCGGCCGGGGGCACGTGCCAGCGCGTGGGCCTTGCGCACGAAGTGCGCCCCGCCGGCCAGTGCGCCGAGCCCGTAGATCCAGCCGGCGCCGTAGAACAGCGGCAGCAGCGACACCGCCACCAGCAGCAGCGTGTTGGCGTAGACGATGCGCGCCGCGCGCGCGGGCCCGACCACCACCGGCAGCATCGGCACGCCGGCGGCGGCATAGTCCGCGTGGTTGGCGATGGCCAGGCTCCAGAAGTGCGGCGGCGTCCACAGGAACAGCACCAGCGCCAGCAGCAGCGGCAGCGCACCCATCGTCGGGTCCACCGCCGCGGCCCCGGCCAGCACCGCAAAGCTGCCGGACAGCCCGCCGACGACGATGTTCAGCCAGCTGCGCCGCTTCAGCCACATCGTGTAGACCACGGCGTAGAAGAAGGCGCCGAGAAAGATGAACAGCGCCGACATGGCATTGAGCACGACGGCCGCCGCAGCCACCGCGCCGGCCAGCAGCGCGCCGATGGCCAGCAGCCACAGCGGCGTGGGCTTCAGCGCCCCACTGGCAAAGGCGCGACGGCGCGTGCGCACCATCAGCCGGTCGCTGTCGGCTTCGATGTACTGGTTGAAGGCGCCCGCGCTGGCCGAGGCCACCAGCACCGACAGCGCCAGCACCAGCACCTGCGCCAGGCTCAAGCCGGGTCCGCTGGCGATGGCCATGCCGCCGAGCGCGGTGATCATGATCAGCACGCCGATGCGCATCTTGAAGACGCCCAGCACCGTGCGCAGCAAGCCCGTGGCGGGGCGATCGGTGGCCTGCATCACGGTGGTGTTCATCGGCGGGCTCCTGGAGCGGCAGTGGCGAAGCAGGGTTCAGCGGATCAGCTCAGGCCCCACAACGTGGACAGGTACTTCCAGTTGATGAAGTAGTACAGCACGAAGGCCACCAGGAAGACCATCGCCAGCACGAAGGTGCCGGGCGCGGCGAAGCCGGCCGAGCCGTGCGACTGCGCCACCACCGTGGGCGCGGTGCGCGGGATCGGCGTGAACTTCGGGCTCTGCGCGCCGGGCTCGAGCTTCTTGCCCCACAGCAGCGAGCCGACGGTGACGTAGATGTAGATGCCGCCGCTGACGATGGCCACGATGCCGCCGATGCCCACCAGGCCCATCATCAGGTAGGCCGCGCCGGGCCATTCGTAGGCCAGCGCCGCGCCCTGGAAGGCCATGTCCCAGTGGCGGCGCGACACGCCCAGCGTGCCCGCGCCCATCATCACCAGGCAGAAGAAGTACATCGAGAAGCCGAACAGGTAGGGCTGCCACATCGCCAGCTTCGGCGCGATCATCTCGCGGCGGAACAGCACCGGGATCAGCAGGTAGGTCAGCGCCATGAAGGTCAGCGTGGTGCCCACCACCACCGTGGCGTGGAAGTGCCCCGGCACGTAGATGGTGTTGTGGATGATCATGTTCAGCTGCTCGGTGCCCATCATCACGCCGGAGATGCCGCCGAGGAAGCCGAAGCCGATGATCGAGATGAACACGCCCGAGAACGTGGGGTTGCTCCACGGCGCCTTGCGCAGCCATTCGAACAGGCCCTTGGTGAAGCCCTTGCCGCGCTGCGCGACTTCCATCGCGCCGGGGATCGTCAGGCCGTGGATCATCGAGGCCAGCACCGCGAAGTACATGAAGTAGCTGGTGTTGACGATCTTCCAGCCGGTGGACAGGCCCGGGTCGGCCAGCAGGTGGTGCGCGCTGGCCAGCTGCAGGAACAGGATGTACAGCAAGAAGGCGGTGCGGCTGACGCGCTCGCTCATCGGCTTGGCGCCGAAGGCCACCGCCGCCACCAGGTACCAGATCGAGATGTGCGCGGCCACGTTGATCTGCTGCGACGAGTGGCCGAAGGCCCA
Organism: uncultured Pseudomonadota bacterium; assembly: GCA_963758955.1. GTDB lineage: Bacteria > Pseudomonadota > Gammaproteobacteria > Burkholderiales > Burkholderiaceae_C > Rubrivivax. The sequence continues at coordinate 2,575 of CAVWXO010000018.1, read as the reverse complement.
CCAGATGGTGCGGTAGACCAGCGGGTCGACCGCGCTGATCCAGCCGATGGACAGCAGGAAGGTCGGGATCAGGATGATCGCGCCCGAGGCGATGGTGAAGACCGCGATGATCGCCGCGGTGATGGCGCCGAAGGTGACCAGCGGCACCGAGCCCTGGTAGGTCTTGTCGCGCTTGGCGACCACCAGCGTGCCGAAGAAGACGAAGCAGGCGATCAGCGCGCCCACCGCGAACAGGATCAGCCCGGCATAGAACGACGGCGCGGCCATCATCGGCACGTAGGACGTCATCATCACGCTCGAGCCGCCCTGGTAGACGGCGACGTTGTTCATCACCGCGCCGATCAGCATCAGCGCGAAGGCGGCCCAGGCGATGTTGGGTGTGGCGATGCGACAGCGCAGCAGCGTCGACGAGGCGAAGTACAGCACCGCGATCTCGAAGAAGATGATCCAGAAGATCAGCATGTCGATGCCGTGCGCGGTGAGCACCTGGTAGAAGGTGTCGGCCTCGAGCCAGTGGATGGCCGGCCAGCGCGTCAGCACCACGCCGACGGCGAGGATGCCGCCGATCAGCAGGAACACCACCGCCGTGACGGCGTTGGCGATCATCAGCTTCTCGGCGCTGGATTCGAATTGCAGGCCCGTGCGCGGGCAGGTGCGGTAGGTCGTGGCTTGGCCCATGGTCTGCGTCTCCTACTTCACGTAGATGCGGCCGACCATCGTGTGATGGTTGATGCCGCAGTATTCGTTGCACACCACCGAGTAGGTGCCGGTCTGGTTGGGTGTGACGGTGACCACGTGCTCGAAGCCCGGCACCATCTGGATGTTGATGTTGGCCGGCTGCAGCGAGAAGCCGTGGTTGTAGTCCATCGCCGTCAGGTGCAGGCGGTAGCTCTTGCCCTTCTCCAGCTCGAGGATCGGCCAGAAGGACCACAGCCGCGCCAGCATGTAGACATCGCTGCCCGGCGGCGGCGCCACCACCGGGATGTTCTGGTCGGTCTCGGTGCGCACCGTGTACTTCTCGGCCACCGCCTGCGCCTTCAGCAGGAACTGGTTCTGGGTGGTGCGATAGGTTTCGGTGGACAGGTTCTGGTTGCCCCAGACATGCCAGCCGACCATCATGCCGAACATGATCAGGCACCACAGCAGCGCGATGACGATCCAGGTGCCTTCGACGCGGTCGATCGGCTGCTTGTACCAAAGCCGGTCTGCGGGGGGCAGGATGGCGCTCATTGGGAAACCTCCGTGCTTTGCACTGCGGTCAGTGCGCCCTCGGGCGGCTGTGCGGGCTCATGGGCAGACTCCTCGAAGGGATGGCGAGCCTACTTGGTCATCGGGATCGTGAGGATGTCGACGACGCCCCACACGACGTAGACCAGCATCGGGATCATCACGCCCAGGAACAGCAGCAGGAACGGGTTGTCGAGCAGTTGCTGCATCCACGGAACGGGTTCATTGGGGTCGTCCTTGACGGGCTGGCTCATGTGCTTTCCTTCGACGCTATGGCCCATGCCGGGCCGGTCCTGCGGGTGCAGGGAATTCTGTTGCGCGGCGCGCCGGGCTGACTTGAACCACTTCAAGGAAAGACCAGAACACGGGTCTATCCCTGGGCGCTCGGTGCGGCGAGGCGGGTGCGGCGCACTACCATGCGGCGCCACCATGTCCCACACCACTGCATCCCCGGACCGGCGTTGGCTCCTGCTGCGCCGCATGGCCTGGCTGTGCACCGTGCTGATGCTGGCCACCATTTCGCTGAGCGCGTTCATGCGCCTGTCGCAGGCGGGCCTGGGCTGTGCCGACTGGCCGGCCTGCTATGCGCAGAACCTGCGCGCCGTGCAGCAGGGTGAGCCAGCGCCCACCGGGCATGGCGTGGCGGCGGCCCGGCTGGCGCATCGCGTCGTGGCGTCGCTGACGCTGATCCTGGTCATCGTGATGACCCTGACGACGCTGGCCACGAAACCGGTGCTCAAGCGCGCCGGCGCGCTGTCGCTGGCGCTGCTGCTGCTGGCCCTGGCCCTGGCGCTGCTGGGCATCGCGACGCCGGGTGCGCGGCTGCCGGTGGTGGCCATGGGCAACCTGCTCGGCGGCTTCGTCATGCTGGCGTTGTGCTGGCGCCTGGCGGCCAGCGCGCGGCCGCCGTCCGATGCGGCGCCTGCGCGCCTCGGCGCCTGGGCAGTCGCCGGGCTGGTCCTGCTGTGCGGCCAGCTCGCCGGCGGCGCATTGGTCAGTGCGTCCTATGCGGCGCTGTCGTGCAGCGACCTGGCCGATTGCACGCGGTCGGCCGCGGCCGCGGGCTGGGACTGGAGCGTGCTGAATCCCTGGCGCGAGCCGGTGGTCGAGGCCACGGCCCTGCCGGTCAACCCCGGCAGCGCCTTCGCGCTGTGGCTGCACCGCATCGGCGCCATCGTCGTGCTGCCGGTCCTGGGCTTGCTGGGCCTGGCCGCGTGGCGGCGCGGACGGCGCCGCGGCGGCGCGGCCTTGCTGGTGCTGGCCGCCGTGCAGGGTGCGCTGGGGCTGCTGATCGTGACTGGCGGTCTGCCTCTGCTGGCGGTGCTTGCGCACAACCTGGTGGCGGCGC
>CAVWXO010000017.1:0-26202 GCA_963758955.1 uncultured Pseudomonadota bacterium | reverse complement strand
GATCGCGTCGAGCTCTACCGACCGCTGCGTGTCGACCCCAAGGAAGCGCGGCGCTTGCGCTACAAGCGCGCCAAGGCCGAGAAGCCTGCCGGCTGAGCCGGCTTCAGCGGCATTCGCTGGCGATGGTGTCGCGGGCGCGCCGGGCTTCCTTGGCGCGTTGCTCGTCGTCGAGGATCTCGCGTTCGCCGTCGGCTTTGATGCGGGCGATGCGCTGGCCGCTGTCGAGGGTGGCCAGTTGTTCGCGGGCGCGCTGGCAATTGTCCTTGCGCACCGCTGCGGCCTTCTGTTTGTCGGCCTCGGCGCGGGTGGCCTGCTCCTGCTCGCTGCGCCTGCGGCGCTCTTCCAGTTCGGGGTCGACCGGCGCCTTGCCGGGTGCCGACGCAGCGGCAGAAGCTGCCGCTGCCGGTGCGGGAGAGGCCTTGCGTGCGGTGACCTCGGGTCGCTGCAGCACGTCCTTGTCCGGGATGTCCCGTGGCGGCGGAATGTCGCTGATGTGGATCTGGCCGCGGCTGTCGCGCCATTTCCACTGCGCTTCGGCCGGGGTGGACAGCAAAAGACAGGCCGCCGCAGCCAGGCTCAGCCCGGCCAGTCGCCGGTGCAGCGTGAGTATGAAATGCATCCTTCAAGTGTAGTGTCTTGCCCCCTCGCGACGGGTGTGCAAAGCGTCACGGCGCCGGGCCGCGCGTGGCCGCCTCCGTATAATTAATTTTTGCGTCAGGAGCCCCGTCCATGCGCCTTCTTGGCAAAGCGCTCACCTTCGACGACGTGTTGTTGGTGCCCGCCTATTCGAAGGTGTTGCCGCGCGATACCAGCCTGGCCACCCGCCTGTCCCGCAACATTGCCCTGAATCTGCCTCTCGTGTCCGCCGCCATGGACACCGTGACCGAGGCACGACTGGCCATCGCCATCGCGCAGGAGGGCGGCATCGGCATCGTGCACAAGAACATGTCGGCCGAGAAGCAGGCGGCCGAGGTGGCGCGCGTCAAGCGCTACGAGTCCGGCGTGTTGCGCGACCCGATCACGATCACGCCGGATGTGACGGTGCGCCAGGTGATGGCGCTGTCCAAGCAGCACGGCATCTCCGGCTTTCCGGTGCTTCAGGGCAAGGCGGTGGTGGGCATCGTCACCGGACGTGACTTGCGTTTCGAGACGCGCATGGACGCGCCGGTCAGCGAGATCATGACGTCGCGCGAGCGCCTGGTGACGGTGGGTGAACACGCCACCATCGAGGACGGCAAGGCGTTGATGCACAGGCACAAGCTGGAGCGCGTGCTGGTGGTCAACGACGCCTTCGAGTTGTGCGGGCTGATGACGGTGAAGGACATCACCAAGCAGACAGACTTTCCCAATGCGGCACGCGACAGCTTCGGCAAGCTGCGCGTCGGTGCGGCGGTGGGTGTGGGCGAGGGTACCGAGGAGCGGGTCGAACTGCTGGTGCGCGCCGGGGTCGACGCCATCGTCGTCGATACCGCCCACGGCCACAGCGATGGCGTGCTGGAACGGGTGCGCTGGGTCAAGCGTCACTACCCGCAGGTGGACGTGATCGGCGGCAACATCGCCACCGGTGCGGCGGCGCTGGCGCTGGTGGAAGCCGGTGCCGATGCGGTCAAGGTAGGCATCGGCCCGGGTTCGATCTGCACCACGCGCATCGTCACGGGCGTGGGCGTGCCGCAGATCATGGCCATCGAGGCCGTGTCCAAGGCCATCCAGGGCAGCGGCGTGCCGCTGATCGCCGACGGAGGCATCCGCTACTCGGGCGACCTGGCCAAGGCCATCGCCGCTGGCGCGCACAGCGCGATGATGGGCGGCGCGTTCGCTGGCACCGAGGAAGCGCCGGGGGAGGTGGTGCTGTACCAGGGGCGCAGCTACAAGAGCTACCGCGGCATGGGCTCGCTGGGTGCGATGGCCCAGGGCTCGGCCGACCGCTACTTTCAGGAGGGCGGCTCGGACAGCATGAACTCGGCCAAGCTGGTGCCCGAAGGCATCGAGGGCCAGGTGCCGTACAAGGGCTCGCTGGTGGCCATCGTCTTCCAGATGGCCGGCGGCCTGCGTGCGTCGATGCACTATTGCGGCTGCGCCTCAATCGAGGACATGCACGAGCGCTGCGAGTTCGTCGAGATCAGCTCCGCAGGCATCCGCGAGAGCCACGTGCACGATGTGCAGATCACCAAGGAAGCACCGAACTACCGCATGGAGTAGAGGTCCATGCACGACAAGATCCTGATCCTCGACTTTGGCTCGCAGGTCACGCAGCTGATTGCCCGGCGCGTGCGTGAGGCGCACGTCTACTGCGAGATCCACCCGAACGACGTCAGCGACGCCTTCATCCGCGAGTTCGCGCCCAGGGCCATCATCCTGAGCGGCAGCCATGCCAGCACCTACGAGGAGCACGAATTGCGTGCTCCGCAGGCGGTGTGGGAGCTGGGCGTTCCGGTGCTGGGCATCTGCTACGGCATGTTCACCATGGCCGTGCAGCAGGGCGGGCAGGTCGAGGCCAGCACGCACCGCGAGTTCGGCTATGCCGAAGTCCGTGCACATGGCCACACCGCGCTGCTGAAGGGCATCGAAGACTTCAGCACGCCCGAGGGCCACGGCATGCTGAAGGTGTGGATGAGCCACGGCGACAAGGTCACCGCGCTGCCTGCGGGCTTCAAGCTGATGGCCAGCACGCCCAGTTGCCCGATCGCCGGCATGGCCGACGAGTCGCGAGGCTACTACGGTGTGCAGTTCCACCCCGAGGTGACGCACACCGTGCAGGGCAGGGCGCTGCTCGAACGCTTCGTGCTGGACATCGCCGGTGCCAGGCCCGACTGGGTGATGCACGACCATGTGGCCGAGGCGATCGCCAAGATCCGTGATCAGGTGGGCGATGAGGAGGTGATCCTCGGCCTGTCCGGTGGTGTGGATTCCAGCGTGGCCGCCGCGCTGATCCACCGCGCCATCGGCGATCAGCTGACCTGCGTCTTCGTCGACCATGGTCTGCTGCGCCAGAACGAGGCGCAGCTGGTGATGGACATGTTCGCCGGCCGGCTGCATGCCAAGGTGCTGCATGTCGACGCCAGCGCGCAGTTCCTCGGCCATCTGGAAGGCGTTGCCGACCCCGAGGCCAAGCGCAAGATCATCGGCCGCGAGTTCGTCGAGGTCTTCCAGCGCGAGGCCAAGAAGCTGTCCAACGCCAAGTGGCTGGCGCAGGGCACGATCTACCCGGACGTCATCGAGTCCGGCGGCGCCAAGACCACGAAGGCCACCAGCATCAAGAGCCACCACAATGTCGGCGGTCTGCCGGAGACATTGGGCCTGAAGCTGCTGGAACCGCTGCGTGACCTGTTCAAGGACGAAGTGCGCGAACTCGGCGTGGCACTGGGCCTGCCCCACGAAATGGTCTACCGCCACCCATTCCCCGGCCCGGGGCTGGGTGTGCGCATCCTGGGCGAAGTCAAGCCGGCGTACGCCGACCTGCTGCGCCGCGCCGATGCGATCTTCATCGACGAGCTGCGCGCCTGGAAGGACGAAGCCACGGGCAAGAGCTGGTACGACCTGACCAGCCAGGCCTTCGCGGTGTTCCTGCCGGTGAAGAGCGTGGGCGTGATGGGCGACGGTCGCACCTATGACTTCGTTGTGGCGCTGCGCGCGGTGCACACCAGCGACTTCATGACTGCCGACTGGGCCGAGCTGCCCTACGGCCTGCTGAAGAAGGTGTCCAGCCGCATCATCAACGAGGTACGTGGCATCAACCGCGTCACCTACGACGTGAGCAGCAAGCCGCCGGCGACCATCGAGTGGGAATGAGCATGCCCACCTCGCCGTTGCTGCAGCGCCTGGCCTCGCTGGTGGTCAAAGATGGCGTGGGCATGGGCGGCCTGTCGGACGGTAACCGCATGCTGGCGCTGGCCCTGGTATGGGCGGGTTTGCCCACAGCGCCGTGCAGCGAACGCAGGGTCAACGAAGCGCTGCGTGAGCAGTTGGCTGGCCCGGCGCTTTGCCTCGGTACCGACCATGTGGAACTGCGTCGCTGGCTGGTGGACGGTGGCTGGCTGATGCGCGATGGGTTCGGCCGCGAGTACCAGCGCGTGGCGGCCAGCGCGCTGCCGACCGAACAGCAGGCGCTGGCGACTGAACTGGCGGCGCTCGATACAACCGCCTGGGTCCGGGCCGAGCGCAGCGCGCTCGCCGGGCGCCGTGAGGCCAGGCGCCGTGAGTGGCAACACGGGGTCGGTGCGTGATCGGCAGTCAGGGCGATGAGTACGGCATGCGCCTGGCCCTTGACCAGGCGCACAACGCGCTGCTGGTGGGCGAGGTGCCGGTCGGCGCGGTGATCCTGCGCGACGGGCAGGTCATCGCCACTGGCTACAACCGGCCGATCACCACCCACGACCCGACCGCGCATGCCGAGATCGTCGCGCTGCGCCATGCTGCGCAGTTGCTGGAAAACTACCGCCTGCCGGAGTGCGAGCTCTACGTGACGCTCGAACCCTGCGCGATGTGTTCGATGGCGCTGCTGCATGCGCGCTTCAAGCGGGTGGTCTTTGGCGCTCCCGATCCGAAGACCGGTGCCGCCGGCTCGGTGCTGGATCTGTTTGCCGAAGCGCGGCTGAACCACCAGACCGCGGTGGTCGGTGGTGTGCTTGCGCCCGCCTGCGGACAACTGTTGCGCGAGTTCTTCGCTGAGCGACGTGCGCAGCAACGTGTCGACCAGAATGTCGCCGCCGCATCGCCGCCGCCCGAGGACAGCATTCCCACTGGCGAGGTGGTCGAGCTCGGCCTGCCGCCTGGTGCGGAGCCTTCGGCCCGATGACCCGCCTGGTCCTGTTCAGCCCGTCCGGCGTGACGGTGAAGGCTGCGCCGGTGCGTCTGGCGCAGCGCCGTCTGTCCCGCATGGGCTTCGACTGCGTGCTCGATGCCGATGCGTTGAAGCGCTTCCAGCGCTTTGGCGGCAACGACGAGGTTCGGCTGAACGCGTTGCACCGCATTGCCGCTCAGGCACCGTCGATTGCCATGGCAGTGCGGGGTGGCTATGGCCTGACGCGGCTGCTCGACCGCATCGACTGGCCACTGCTGGCACGCAGCGTCGCGGCCGGCACGCGCTGGGTGGGCTTGAGTGACGTCACGGCGCTGCACCTGGGCCTGCTGGCCCATGGCGGCGGCAGCAGCTGGGCGGGGCCCACGGCCAGCGAGGACTTCGGCCGCAGCGACGAGGCCGGTGGCGTCGACGACGTCACTGCCGCCTGCTTCTGCGAAGCGATGGGCGGCGAGCTCGAGGCGGTGGGCTTTCGTACCGAGGCCGGTTTCGACGGCCTGGAGCTGAAGGGGTGCTTGTGGGGCGGCAACCTGACGGTGCTGATGTCGCTGCTGGGCACACCGCACTGGCCGCGCATCAAGGGTGGCGTGCTGTTCCTGGAAGACGTCAACGAGCAGCCCTACCGAGTCGAGCGAATGCTGCTGCAGCTGCACCAGGCCGGCGTGCTGACAGCGCAGAAGGCGGTGTTGCTGGGCCACTTCACCGTGCACAGCAAGTCGCCGCTGGACCGCGGCTATTCGATCCGTGCCGCGGTGCAACACCTGCGATCGGTGTCTGGCACGCCCATCCTGACCGGCTTGCCCTTCGGCCATGTGCCGACCAAGGTGACGCTGCCGGTGGGCGTACGCGTGCAAATGGCGGTGCAAGGTCGCGAGGTGTTCATTGGCTGGTAGCGGCCGGTCCCTGCTGCGGTGGTTGTTGGCTTGCCTGGCCGCGCTGGGCCTGGCCGGCTGCAACAACAACCCCTTGCCCAGCGGGCTGGCGGCCACCAACACCGCGGTCAGCGCCGTGATCGAGAACTCGCCGCGGCACCTCGACCCGGTGGCCTCGTACTGGAGCAACGACACGCCCTACACCTACCAGATCTACGAGCCGCCTTATGGCTATCACTACCTGTTGCGGCCCTTCAAGCTGATCCCGAAGACGGCCTCCGAGGTTGTCACGCCCAACTACCTGGACAAGGACGGCAAGCCGTTGCCGGCCGATGCACCGGGCGATCTGGTGGCCGAAAGCGTGTACGACATCCGCATCAAGCCGGGCATCCTGTTCCAACCGCACCCGGCCTTCGCCCAGGATGAGCAGGGCCGCTACCGCTACCACGACATGAAGCCCGGCGAACTGGGCGACCGGCGCACCCCGCTGGATTTCGAACACAGCGGCACGCGCGAGCTGGTGGCCGAGGACTTCGTCTACGCGCTGAAGCGCCACGCCACCACGCGCATCACCACGCCGATCTACGGCATCTTCTCCGAGTACGTGCTGGGGCTGAAGGACTATGCCAAGCTGGTGAAGGAAGAAGACGCCAAGCTCAACGCCGGACGCGATGCCGCAAGCCAGGACAAGCCCTTCCTGGACTTTCGCCGCTGGCCGCTGGCCGGTGCCAGCGCACCGGAGAAGGATCTGCTGCGCATCCGCATCAAGGGCAAGTACCCGCAGTGGAACTACTGGATGTCGACGACCTTCATGTCGCCGGTGCCCTGGGAGGCGGACGCGTTCTACGCCCAGCCAGGCATGGCCGAAGTGGGCCTGAGCCTGGATACCTGGCCCGTCGGCACCGGCCCGTACATGATGACCGAGTTCATCAAGGACCGGCGGCATGTGCTCAAGCGCAACCCCAACTTCCGCGGCGAGCCCTATCCCTGCGAAGGCATGCCCGGCGACAAGGAGGCCGGCCTGCTCGACGACTGCGGCAAGACCATGCCCTTCATCGACAGCTTCGTCTCCACGGTCGAGCGCGAGGCCGTGCCACAGCACGGCAAGTTCCGCCAGGGCTTCTACGACATCGAGGTCTTCGAGCGTACCGACACCGGCATGGACTACCTGGTGGCTATGCAGGACTCCGAAGAGGTGCGCCAGGAGTATCTCGACAAGGGCTTCCGCCTGCCGCGTTTTGCCGACGTCACCAGCTGGTTCATCGGCTTCAACATGCTGGACCCGACCCTCGGTTGGGGCGACACACCCGAGCAGCGCGAGCGCAACCGCAAGCTTCGCCAGGCCCTCTCGATCGCCTTCGACTGGGAGGAGTTTTCCAAGATCTTTCCCAAGAAAGGCGGGGAGACCGCGATGGGCCCGTTGCCTGACGGCATCTTCGGTTCGCGCCACGGCACGGCGCAGGGCCACAACCCGGTGACCCACAAGCTGGTCGACGGCAAGGTGGTCAAGCGCAGCATTGAAGACGCCAAGAAGCTGCTGGCCGAAGCCGGTTACCCCGACGGGCGCGATGCCAAGACCGGCAAGCCGCTGGTCATCAACTACGACTACTACGCGCCGGCGACGCCAGAGCGCAAGCCCGAGATCGACTGGGTGGTTCGGCAGTTCGCCAAGCTAGACGTCCAGCTGGAGGTGCGCGCCACCGACAACAACCAGTTCCAGGACAAGGTGCGCAAAGGCAAGTACCAGGTGTTCTGGCTGGGCTGGCTGGCCGACTACCCTGATGCCGAGAACTTCCTGTTCCTGCTGTACGGTCCCAACGGCAAGACCCATCACGATGGCGAGAACACGTCCAACTATGCGAACCCCGAATTCGACAAGCTGTTCGCGCAGATGAAGATGCTGGACGATGGGCCGCAAAAGCAGGAGGTGATCGACCGCATGGTGCAGATTGCCCAGCAGGATGCCCCCTGGAGCTTCGGCTACTTTCCCTTCTCCTCCGGCGCGGCGCAGTCCTGGGTGCACAACTACAAGCCGGCGGTGCTGATCCGTGACCACGGCAAGTACCTGCGCCTGGACATCGACGAGCGCGTGCGCAAGCTGGCCGAATGGAATCGGCCGGTGTGGTGGCCGATGGGGTTGATCGGCGCTTCCGTGCTGGCGCTGCTGGGGCTGGGCTGGCGCAGCCTGCGCCGGCGCGAACGCACCAACGCCCGCGGCGAGGTCATCGCCTGATGGGTTCGTACATCGCGCGACGCATTGCCTACGGTGCACTGGTCCTGCTGGGCGTGAACCTGGCGACGTTCTTCCTGTTCTTCACCGTCAATACCCCGGACGACATGGCGCGGCTGAACATCGGCGGCAAGCGTGTCAACCAGGAAGTCATCGACAAGTGGAAAGCCGAGCGCGGCTACGACAAGCCTCTGTACTTCAACGAGGCAAAATCGGGCCGCGAGAAGGTCACCGACACCATCTTCTGGGAGCGCTCGGTGTCGCTGTTCGCGCTGGACTTCGGCCGCTCGGATGCCGAAAGCGCCGGCGACATCGGCCACGAGGTGGCCACGCGCATGTGGGTCAGCATCCAGCTGGCCCTGCCGCTGTTCGTGCTGCAGTTGATCGCCAGCACGGCCTTCGCGCTGCTGTTGGCGCTGTTCCGCCATACCAAGCTCGACTTCTGGGGCGTGGTGGCCTGCGTGCTGATGCTGTCGATCAGCAGCCTGTTCTACATCATCGTCGGGCAGTACTTCTTCTCGCGTGTGCTCAAGCTGGCGCCGATCTCGGGCTACGTATCGGGCTGGGACGTCGTCAAGTTCCTGGTGCTGCCGATCGGCCTGTCGCTGGTGGCCCGGCTGGGTGGCGAGGCGCGGCTGTACCGCGCCATGTTTCTCGAGGAGCTGGGCAAGGACTACGTTCGCACCGCACGTGCCAAGGGGCTTTCGGAGATGGTCGTGCTGTACCGGCACGTCCTGCGCAACGCGATGATCCCGATCATCACCAGTGCCGGCAGCTACCTGCCCTACGTGTTCCTGGGCAGCCTGGTGTTCGAGAGTTTCTTCGGTCTGCCCGGACTGGGCGCCTACGTCATCGAGGCCATCACCAAGCAGGACTTCGCGGTGGTACGCACCATGGTCTTCCTGGGCTCGCTGCTGTACATCCTGTCCTACATCCTGATCGACGTGGCCTACACCTGGGCCGATCCCCGCGTGCGGCTGGCCTGAGCATGCCGAAGCTCGTATTGCTCTGGACCGATGCCGCCATGTGGCTGATGGCGCTGGCGCTGGCCGTCTACGTGCTGCTGGTGCTGCGCCGTCCCGGGCTGCGCGCCAACTGGAAGCGCGTCTTCGCCGACGCCCCGGCGCTGGCCTCGGCGGTGGTGCTGGCGCTTTGCCTGGGCATCACGCTGCTGGACAGCCTGCACTACCGGCCACTGCTGCCACAGGCGGCGGGCAGCCCGGGCAGCGCTGCGGCCTACGACACCCGCACCCGATCGGTGCTCGACGCGCTGCTGGCAAGGCTGGTCGATTCGCGCGAGGCCACATACTCGCGCCCGCTGTCCTACGTGGGCTTCACCAAGGAATCGGTCGAGGTCGGCGGCGAGGTGCAGCGTGTGGCGCCGCGCCTGAAGTTCGGCGGGGCGCATCTTCAGGATCCCGCCACGCAATGGTTCGGTGACCTGGCCTGGCGCAGCGTAGCCGGCTTGCTGCTCGGGATCGTCGTGGCTGCGCTGCTGTCGGCCGCGCTGCTGGCCTGGGTGGCGCGGCACGATGTGCGGCCGTGGCGCCAGGGCATGGCCGCCGCCTGGCGCGGCGAAGGCGCGATCCCGTGGCGCGTGGCCTGCATCACGCTGGGGGTCATCGGCGCGCTGGCCGGCCCGGTGGTCCTGCTCGCCGGGCACTACCACGTCTTCGGCACCGACCTGACCGGCAACGACGTGCTCTACCAGGCGCTGAAGAGCATCCGCACGGCCTTCGTCATCGGTACGCTGGCGACGGTGGCCACGCTGCCGCTGGCGGTGGGGCTGGGCATCCTGGCCGGCTACTTCCGCGGCTGGGTCGACGAAGTCATCCAGTACCTGTACACCGTGCTGTCCTCGGTGCCCAACGTGCTGCTCATCGCCGCCTGCGTGCTGATGGTGCAGGTCTTCATCGACCAGCACCCCGACGTCTTCGAGACCGGCGCCGAGCGCGCCGATGTCAAGCTGTTCCTGCTGTGCGCCGTGCTGGGCCTGACCGGCTGGGCCGGGTTGTGCCGCCTGTTGCGCGCCGAAACGCTGAAGCTGCGCGAACTGGAATACGTGCATGCGGCACAGGCCTTCGGCGTGCCCGATGCGCGCATCATGCGCCGCCACATCTTCCCCAACGTGGCGCACCTGATGCTCATCGTGACGGTACTCGACTTCTCGTCGCTGATCCTGTACGAGGCGGTGCTGTCGTATGTGGGTGTGGGTGTCGATCCGTCGATGAACAGCTTCGGCGGCATGATCAACCTGGCGCGCAGTGAAATGAGCCGCGACCCGGTGGTCTGGTGGTCCTTTGCCGCGGCCTTCGGCTTCATGGTGGCGCTGGTGCTGGCGGCCAACCTGTTTGCCGATGGCGTGCGCGATGCCTTCGACCCGCGCACGCGGGTGTTCCGTCCCCGCCTCGGCCTGAAGAAGGCGGCCCCATGAAGCCGACCGAGCTGCTGCAGGCCGTGGACCTGAAGGTCGAACTTGCCGCCGAAGCCGGCGTGGTGCGCGCGCTGGACGGCATCCGGCTGTCTATCGAGCGCGGCGAGACCTTCGCCCTGGTCGGCGAGAGCGGCTGCGGCAAGAGCATGACGGCGCTGGCGCTGATGCGCCTGTTGCCCGAGAACGGCCGCATCGCCGACGGCCAGGTGCGGCTCGGCGACCTGGACGTGCTGGGCCTGCCCGAATCCGCCATGCGCGGGGTGCGCGGTGCGCGCATCGGCATGATCTTCCAGGAGCCGTCGACCAGCCTGAACCCGGTGATGCGCGTCGGCGACCAGATCGTCGAGGCCATCGAGACGCACACCGCGCTGCGCGGCGCGGCCGCGCGCGCCAAGGCCATCGAATGGCTCGGCCGCGTGGGCATTCCCGAGCCCGAGCGGCGCATCGTCGAGTACCCGTTCCGTCTGTCGGGGGGGCAGAAGCAGCGGGTGATGATCGCCATGACGCTGGCGGCCGAGCCCGACTTCCTGGTCGCGGACGAGCCGACCACCGCGCTGGACGTGACCATCCAGGCGCAGATCCTGGACCTGCTGCGCACGCTGCAGCGCGAGCAGAAGATGGGGCTGCTGCTCATCACTCACGACCTGGCCGTGGTGGCCGGCATGGCCCACCGCGTGGCGCTGATGTATGCCGGGCAGATCATCGAGGTGGCGCCCGCCGACGAGTTCTTCGCAGCGCCCAAGCATCCCTATGCCAGCGCGTTGCTGCGCGCCTTGCCCGATGCCGACCGGCGCGGCCAGCCGCTGGAGGCCATTGCCGGCACCGTGCCGCCCTTGTGGATGGCCTTCCAGGGTTGCCGCTTTGCACCACGCTGTGGCCAGGCATTGCCGGAGTGCACGACTCAGGCGCCCGAGCTGTTCGAAGCTGGTGCGCAGCGCCAGGTCCGCTGCCTGCTGCATGCACCCGGGGCAGACCCCAGACGGAGTCTGCCGAGCGCTGCTTTGCCGGCTGCAGCCGAAGGGCCTGCCGTCGAGCGCCAGCCTGCGGCCCCCTTGCTGCAGGTGCGGGCGCTGAGCGTGTCCTTCCCGATCCGCAGTGGGCTGTTGCAACGAGCCAGCGGCGCTTTTCAGGCGGTGCGCGAGGTCAGCTTCGCGGTGGCGCGTGGCCGCACGTTGGCGCTGGTGGGGGAGTCGGGCTGCGGCAAGACCACCATCGGCAAGGCCATCGTGCAGCTGCTTCGTGCACAGGCGCGTATCGAGGGTGAGGCCTTGCTCGAGGGTCGCAACCTGTTCGAGCTGCAGGGCGAGGCCCTGCTGGCGGCGCGGCGCGATGTGCAGGTCATCTTCCAGGACCCGTTTGCGTCGCTCAACCCGCGCATGCGCGTGTTTGATCTGCTCGAAGAAGGGCTGCAGGCTTTGCATCCGCAGTTGGACGGCTTTGAGCGGCGCCAGCGAATCGAAGACCTCAGCGAGCGCGTAGGGCTGCGCCGCGACACACTCGAACGCTTTCCGCACGAGTTCTCCGGTGGACAACGACAACGCATCGCGATCGCCCGCGCCCTTGCGGTGCAGCCCAAGCTGCTGATCTGTGACGAGCCCACCTCGGCACTGGACGTGTCGGTGCAGGCCCAGATCCTGAACCTGTTGCGCGAACTGCAGCGCGACATGGGGCTGAGCTACCTGTTCATCACGCACAACATCGGCGTGGTCGAGTACGTCGCCGACGAGGTGGCGGTCATGCGCAGCGGGTCCATCGTCGAGCAAGGCAACTGCAGCGACGTGCTGGGCCAACCGCAGCATGCCTACACCCGTGAGTTGCTGGCAGCGGTGCCGCGCCTGAACCGTCCTGACTGAAAAGCGCAGTTCTCGGGCGCCCGAGTCGTTGCGTTGGTGCAACACGCGCGGCGTGGCGACGCGACTTCAGCACATCTGCGAACGCTGATCCCCTGGGTGGGATAGAGGCGCAAAGCCAAGACTGAAGCGGGTTTGCGCCCGATGCGGTCGCACGCAGGGTGCCGCCAAATCCCCGACCTAGGTGGATGACCCAAGGGTATGCCGATGGTCAGCGCGCCAAAAATACGCTTGCATAAATCCATCCGGCAGAAATAGTCGCTTCACAAAGCTGGCACGTTTCCCGCTCCGGATGACCACTGAAATCAACAACCGCCACACCGAGGAGTCCGCGAATGTTCAAGAAGACGAGGATCTGCAAGGGGTTGATGCTGGCGTTTGGAGGCACGCTGCTGGCCGCTGCCTTGCCTCATGAGGCCTTGGCCCAACGCGTCGAGATCACGGGTTCGTCGATCAAGCGCGTCGAAGCCGAGGGCGCGCTGCAGGTTCAGACACTGAACCGTGCGGACATCGACCGTACCGGCGTACAGACTACTGAGCAGCTGCTGGCCACGATTTCCGCCATGTCCTCTTCCGGCGGCACCAGCACTGCGCTGGCGGGATCTGGCAATGCGACCTACGGTCAGTCTTCCGTCTCGCTGCGTGGCTTGGGCCAGGATCGAACTTTGGTGCTCTTGAATGGCCGCCGTATGGCGCCTTTCGCGGGCAGCGGCGGCAGCGCTGTCAACGTCAACAACATTCCATTGGCAGCCCTCGACCGGGTGGAGATCCTCAAGGACGGCGCCTCTGCCATTTACGGCTCCGATGCAGTCGCAGGCGTGGTGAACTTCATCCTGAGAAAGGACTTCGAGGGCGTGCAGATTGGCGGTACCTACGGCACTCCGACGCAAAGCGGTGGCGGTCAGCAGTACCAAGCCAACGTCATCGCAGGCATCGGCGACATCAACAAGGACCGCTTCAACCTGACCGTCAGCGCCCAGTACGAGAAGAACAAGGAGCTGTTCGCCAAGGAACGCGACTTCTCCAAGACCGGGAACAGGCCGCCGTACTTCGAGTCTGGTGCCACCGGACAAGGCAACATCCAGGGCGCGTGGGACGAAGCCGCCCAGACCGGCAAGACGGTCGGTGGTCTGGGCTATCGCGGAACCTCAGGTTCTGCCTATGGCAACCCGCTGGCCACGCCGAACAACCAGTGCGGCACCATCAACATGTCGTTGTCTACGACACCAAGTTCGGGGGGGCAGCCGTATTGCAACTTCGACAGCGCGGCGTTCGTCGGATTGACAGGTGAGAGTGACACCACGTCGCTCACCGCCAACTTCGTCTTCAAGTTGAACGACAAGGCAGAGTTGTTTGCCGATGGGATTTACTCCAAGGCCACGGTGATCGGTACGTATCAGCCTTCGCCCTTGCGCACCAGTTTCCTGGATACGGATGAGTCCTTCGGCGCACCGGGGCAGCCTGGGTCGACGGGGCGTGCCCTCTTCTTGCGGCCGAACAATCCGAACTACGCCATTGCGTCGAACTACTTGCAGGCCAATGGGCTGGGTGCCCTGGACGGCGAGATCCTCGGCATCACCGCTCGGGTCTTCGATTTCGGCCCACGCACCAACGAGGACACGAGCACGCAGCAACGTCTGGTCGTCGGCGTGCGCGGCGAGTTCATGGAACAGTCCTACAACATCGCGGTGGCGTCCAACCAGAACAAGCTGGAAAGCAAGGTTACCGATGGCTACTTCTCGCAGTTGGGCTTCGTGCAGGCCACCCAGCTGCCCAACAGCGACTGGAACCCATGGTCCTTGACCCAGTCCGCGGCCTTCAATGCCGCGATCGCGCCAGCCAAGTTCACCGGCACCACGCTGAACAACAAGGCGTCGTCGACGAACTTCGATGCGACGATTTCCGGAGACGTCGTGCCGCTGCCTGCCGGCATGATGCAATACGCCGCTGGTTACCAGTACCGACTCGAGAAGTTCGAGCAGAACCCCAGTCCAGCACTGGCCAGCGGCAGCATCGCGGGCCTGGGCGGGGCACAGAAGCCGATTGACGAAGACCGTTACGTCAACGCCGTCTTCGGCGAGCTGAACATCCCGGTGATCAAGAACCTGGACCTGAACCTGGCGGCGCGCTACGACGATTACAGCGATGTCGGCTCGACCACGAACTGGAAGGGCAATGTACGGTGGCAGCCGATCGAGACTCTGCTGTTGCGCGGCTCTTACGGCACGGGATTCCGTGCGCCGACACTCATCGACTTGTATAACCCGGTGGTGCTGGGTACCTCGGCCGAATTCAACGACCCGGTCACCGGACAGAACAGCCTTCAGGTCAACGAACTCTCGGGCGGCAACCAGAACCTGAAGCCGGAAACCTCCACACAGTACTCGCTGGGCTTGGTGTTCCAGCCTCTGCCGACCCTGGCGATCGGCCTGGACTACTTCAACATCAAGGTCGAAAATGCGATCTCGCAGCCGTCAACCCAGGAAATCGTCTCCCAAGCGGCATTGGGCAACCCGCTCTACACAGGCTTGGTGATTCGTGATCCGATCACCAATGAGATCGTCGAGACCACGGCGCAGCTCCAGAACACTGGCACGCTGCAGGCGCAGGGCATCGACGTTGATGTGCGCTATCGCGAAGCCCTTGGTCCTGGGGTGCTCGGTATTGGCCTGAACGGCACCTATTACCTCAAGTACGACCAGAGCACGCCCGGCGGCTCGTCGGCCAAAGTCGGAACCATCGTCAATCCAGACGGCAGCCCCGTCATCAGCTCGACGGCTGGCCTGGAAGTCGGCGTCATCCTGCGATACAAGCAGTACCTTTCTGCCACTTGGACCCAGGGCGACTGGTCGACGACACTGGCCAACAGCTATGCCACCGGCTACTGGGGTGGCTTCGACCTGGATGGCAACCCGACGCGCGTTGACGCAGTGTCATTGTGGGACCTGCAGGTCGCCTACACCGGCATCAAGAACGCGGTGATCACGCTCGGCGCGCGCAACATTCTCGACACCGCGCCGCCGCTGTACGTGCCTGCATCGCAACAGTTCATGGCCGGCTACGATCCGACGCAGTGGGATCCACGTGGGCGTTTCGTGTATCTGACTGGAACACTAAAGTTCTGAAACTGCCTGCTCCTTCTAGGGGGCATACCGCAGCCTGCCGGCGTACCGCCGCCAGGCTGCTTTTTCTGGTGCGCCGGTCGTCTTGTGTTGGCTTCGCAGCATGCATGCGGCGCTGCTAGTGCGCCACTGTCGCGTCGTCGGAGGACTTGAGTCGCTTCTTGTTCAGCAGCGCCAGACTGGCGTCACCCTGCTCCAGGGCGCTCAACATAGCCAACTGGTCGCGGGCCAGATGGGGCTTGCCGGCCAGCCAGTAGGCGATAGCGAGGTGGCGATGTACTTCCGTGAAGCCGCGAGTCATGGCCTGCGCGCGCTCCAATGCACCAATGGCCTGGAGGAATTGCGCCTGCCGCAGCATGTCTAGTCCCAGTCCAAGCCAATAGTAAGGGTCCTGTTCGCGCAGCATCTGCAGGCGCAATTCGTAGGTCCGTGCCTCGGCTTCGCGCCCTTGATCGAGTAGCAAGCGGTGCATGCTGTCCAGCGCCAGTCCGGACGCGTCGTTCAACTCCACGGCGCGCAGCAGCGCCTTCTCGGCGGCTGTCTGAAGGCCGGCGCGCAAATACAGTTGCGCCAGGTTTCCATAACTGGCGGCATAGGCGGGCTTGGCCAGTATCGCGGCCTTGAAGTGGGCATAGGCTAGACGGTCCTGCCCCTTTGCCAGTTGCTCGGCTGCCAGATTGTTGTAGAACCGCGCAAGCACGTCGCGGTCGTCCAGAGCGTCGCCCTTTCGACGCGTGCCGATTTGTGGCTCGAAGTCGATGACGATATAGCCGGCCGGCAAGGTGCGGCCCATAGCGCGCAGCTCGCGCTCGTTGGAAACCAGTACGTTTACGTGCCGGTTGAGGAAGTCGACGCCATCACGCCGGTCGAAATTTGCCGGCACGCGAACCTCTTGTATTTGTACCGGCACCTCGAGTGCGCGCGCCAGCGCCACGCTCAGCACGCTCAATGACAGGCAATCGCCTCGCCGCGCACTCCAGGTGTCGGCAGCCTGGGTGGAATGTCCGCCGGCATAGGCAAAGGCCTTCAGGTCCGGGCCGAAGATCAGGCTCAGCAGGTGGGCGGTGCGGGTCGCCTGGTTGCCTTGCGTGAAGATCGGGTCGGCGCGAAGGCTGCGCACGAGATCAGCATCAATCGCGAACAGCGAGCGCTCAGTCACTGTCACCAGTGCAACGTCATAGGCGAAGCGTTCGTCCTCCCACATCTCCGCCTGGAATTCGACCGCCTTGGGTGCTGCAGAGCAGCCGCAGATCAGGATCACGACGCACAGCAACAACACGCTTCGATGGCCCATACAAGCTCCACGAGGTCCACGCCGACTGTCGTCTCATTGTGATCGGGTCACGGGCTGCCCGTCCAGCGTCGCAGGGCAGCCCATTGACGAGCCCCGTGGCGCCAAACGGTGAGGGACCTTGTTCGGTTGCACTTGCGCTTGAAATTGCGAACCGATCACCGTCATGGTCAACGTGCACGCGACCAAGACTCGTCGGTCGTGCTTGGTCGAATGCGAGGGCACCAATTCCTCGCCGCAACGTCCGCTAAGCCGATTGTGCAGATAGCGCCGTTCGACGCGCCACGTGGCCGACGCTGACTCAGCTTCCTTGCCGGCCAATCGGGTTGCGAAGCTACTGCCGCGGGCTGCCAAGCTGTAGCGTTCGTGTGATGTGAATGCCCTCTACAACGTAGCGTCGCTGAACGACTTGCCGCGCAAGACGTCCATAGGCCGGACAGATTCCGTGGCGGGCCCGGCGCGGCAGCGTGGTGCCTTGTGCGATTGATCCCGCAGCAAGTAGTCGACGTCAAACGTTAGGCTCAATTGGCCCCTTGCGTCAGCTGCGCCGCAACGCCATCGATCTCTTGCGCGTCGCGCAGGCCTTGGAGAACGGCATGACTCCGCTTGGTGGGGAACGATGTGATGATGGACTACGGGTGATCCGTGTGCGTCTACTGAGTCGTGAACCGCGCTACTTCGGCGCCATCCGGATCGCGCCGTCGAGCCGGATCACCTCGCCATTGAGCATGTCGTTGGTGACGATCTGGTGTACCAACTTGGCATAGTCCGCGGGGGTGCCCAGCCGGCTGGGAAAGGGCACGCTGGCGGCCAATGCGTCCTGCACCTCTTTCGGCATGCCGAAGAGCATCGGTGTGCCGAAGATGCCGGGTGCAATGGTCATGTTGCGGATGCCGTTGCGCGCCAGGTCGCGGGCGATCGGCAGCGTCATCCCGACCACGCCGCCCTTGCTGGCCGAATAGGCGGCCTGGCCGATCTGGCCGTCGTAGGCGGCCACGCTGGCGGTGCTGATCAATACGCCGCGCTCGCCGGTGGGTTCGGGCGTGTTCTTGCACATGGCCTCGGCGGCCAGGCGGATCATGTTGAAGCTGCCCACCAAGTTGACCATGAGGGTCTTCGTGAAGTTGCCCAGCGGATGCGCCCCGTCCTTGCCCACGGTCTTGATTGCCGGTGCGATGCCGGCACAGTTGACCAGGCCCATCAGCTTGCCGGCGCCTGTGGCCGCGGCCACGACCGCCTGGCCATCGGCCTCCTGACTGACGTCGCACTTGACGAAAAGGCCACCGATTTCCGTCGCCACCTTCTGCCCGGCCTCGGCCTGCAGGTCGGCGATGACCACCTTGCCTCCGTGGGCAGCCAGCATGCGCGCCGTGCCTTCACCCAGCCCGGAGGCGCCGCCGGTGACGATGAAGACCTTGCCTGAAATGTCCATGCGATGCTCCCAGAGGCTATGTTTCAGGCCAGCGCCGCGAAGGCGCGCTCGGTGATCTGCTCGACCGTGCCGGTGCCGGAGATGCGGCGGTAGCGCGGCGCATGCGGGTCCCCACTGGCGGCCCAGCCGGAGTAGTAGTCGACCAACGGCCGTGTCTGCGACTGGTACACCTGCAGGCGCTTGCGCACGGTTTCTTCCTTGTCGTCTTCGCGCTGCACGAGCTCTTCGCCGGTGACGTCGTCTTTGCCGGCCACCTTGGGCGGGTTGTACTTCAAGTGGTAGGTACGGCCCGAAGGCAGGTGCGCTCGCCGGCCACTCATGCGTTCGATGATGGCTTCGTCGGGCACGTCAATCTCCAGCACCACGTCGAGTCTGACGCCGGCGCTCTTCATCGCTTCGGCTTGCGGGATCGTGCGCGGGAAGCCGTCGAACAGAAAGCCCTTGGCGCAGTCGGGCTGGGTGATGCGTTCCTTCACCAGGCCGATGATGATGTCGTCGCTGACCAGTGCGCCCGAATCCATCACCTTCTTCGCGGCCAGGCCCAGCGGTGTGCCCGCCTTGACGGCGGCGCGCAGCATGTCGCCGGTGGAGATCTGCGGGATGCCGTACTTCTGGCAGATCTGCGTGGCCTGCGTGCCCTTGCCGGCGCCCGGTGCGCCCAGAAGAATGAGTCTCATGGAGTTGTATGCCTTTGCCGGTGCCGGCGGCTGGTGGATGGGAGAGGGCGGCCACAGGGCGCAACCCCGTGGTGCGGAAAGATTATCACGGCTGCTTTGGCGTGGGCCTTACAGCCGGCACGCTCAGCGGAACAGCGCGCGCACCCGCTCCAGATCCTCGGGCGTGTCCACCCCGGTTCCGGGCGCATGGGCGCTGACATGCACCGCGATGCGCTGTCCGTGCCACAGCACGCGCAGTTGCTCCAGCGCCTCGGCGGCCTCCAGCGCGGTGTGCCGCAGCGTTGGAAAAAGGCGCAGGAACACGGCGCGATAGGCATACAGGCCCACATGACGCAGGGCCGCCGGGTCCTTGGGCAGGGCCTGCTGCCCGGCGCTTGTACCGTCGCGCTGCCAAGGAATCGGCGCGCGGCTGAAGTACAGCGCCAGACCCTGCGCGTCGAGCACCACCTTGACGATGTTCGGGTCCAGGTAGTCGCGCAGGTTGTCGATCGGATGCGCGGCCGTGCTCATCACACAGTCCTCGCGCTGCAGCAGCAGTTCGGCGCACTGGCGGATCAGCGCCGGCTCGATCAGCGGCTCGTCGCCTTGCACGTTGACCACCACCTGCGCGCCGTCCAGGCCCAGCGCGACGCAGGCCTCGGCCAGGCGGTCGCTGCCGCTGGCATGGTCGCTGCGCGTCAGCAGCGCCTGCACGCCGTGGGCGTTGCAGGCCTGCACGATGCGCGCGTCATCAGCAGCCACCACCACCTGGTCGGCACCGGCCTCGGCCGCGCGCTGCGCCACGCGCACCACCATCGGCAGCCCACCGATGTCGGCCAGGGGCTTTCCAGGCAGGCGCGTCGAGGCCAGCCGTGCCGGGATCAGCACCGAGAAGCCCATCAGCCGGGCTGCGCGTCCAGGTTGCGTGCCTCGTGCTCCAGCATCACCGGAATGCCGTCGCGGATCGGGAAACCCAGCCGATCGGCCGGGCATTGCAGCTCGACCAGGCGGTTGTCGCTGTCGCGGTGCGGCTGCAGCGCGCCCTTGCAGACCGGGCAGACCAGCAAGTCCAGCAGGCGGTGATCAATGCTCATGGACGATACGCAAGGCGCAGGTTGTCCAGCACCGCGGTGCTGAAGTCTTTGGGGAGTTCGAAGTCTAGCGCCACGACCCACACGCGCGTCGCTCCCGAAGGCACGCGTGGCAACTTGACCGCATCCTTCTCGGTGACCAGCACGTCGGGTGTACCCGCCGGCCAAGGCATTTGCGCGAAGGCGTGATGGTCGGGCAGAGGCAGGGCGGTCGGCTGCAGGCCGGCCTCGCGCAGCATGCCAAAGAAGCGCTGCGGCGCGGCCAGGCCGGCAGCGGCCAGCAGCGGCCGGTCTTGCAGCGCCTGCAGCGCCTGCATCGAGGGCGGCACGCCGCGCCACCAGTCCTGCAACAGCACTGCGCCGGCCAGCCTGCGCCGCGCCAGCGTGCCCGGCCAGCCCACGCTCGCGTGCGCCGCGTTGTACAGCACATGGCTGTTCACAGGTACATGTCGCGGCATTGGCTGGCGCAGCGGGCCGGCCGGCAGCTGCCAGCCGTTGCCGATGCCGCGTTCGTCGAAGACGATGACCTGCACCTGGCGCGCCAGCGCCAGATGCTGCAGGCCATCGTCGGCCACCAGCACGTCGACCTCGGCATGCGCGGCGCACAGGCCCCGGGCGGCTTCGATGCGCCGCTGCGCCACCCACACCGGCGCCCGGGTGCGCAAGCGCAGCAGCAAGGGCTCGTCGCCGACTTCGGCCGCCGGGCTGTCGTCGAGCACGGCGCTGGCGGCGTGACCGCTGCGACCGTGGCCGCGCGAGATCACACCCGGCGTCCAGCCCGCGTGGCGCAGGGCCTGGACCAGCGCAATGACGGTCGGCGTCTTGCCCGCACCACCGGCCACCAGGTTGCCGACCACGATCACCGGCACCGGCGCGCGGTCCACCTGGAACCCACCCAGCGCATAGGCAAGTCGGCGACAGGCCGACACGGTGCGATAGCACAGCGCCAGCGGCCACAGGATCCAGGCCGCAGCGCCCGGGCTGTCGCGCCACCAGATGCGAGCCAGGGCCGACTCGATGCGTCCGGCCCAGGCCACGGCTATTGCGCGGCCTTGGCCTCGCCAGTCTGCGCAGCGAAGCTCAGCCGGGACAGGCCGGCGCGCCGCGCGGCATCCAGCACGTTGATCACCGACTGGTGCGTGCTCAGCGCATCGGCGGAGACGATCAGGATGGTGTCGGTGCGGCCGGCGGCCGCGGCCTTCAGCTCGGCGCTGAGCAGTTCGACGCTGCGCCCATCCACCGGACGGCGGTTCAGCATGTACCGGCCGTCGCTGCTGACGGCCACGATGATTTCGCCCGGGCGCTCGCGCAGCTGTTCGGCATCGGCCGCCGGCAGATTGAGCTGCAGTTCGGTGAAGCGCGAATAGGTCGTCGACAGCATCAGGAAGATCAGGATCACCAGCAGCACGTCGATGAACGGGATCAGGTTGATCTCCGGCTCCTCGTGGCGGGGGTGGCGCCTGAAGTTCATGCCACGGCCTCGGCCACCGGCGTGGGCGGCGTGCGCACGGCAAAGCGCATCAGATGCGGCACCAGCCGCTCCGTGGCCAGTTCCATGGTCAGCAGGTACTCGTCGATGCGGCCGCGGAAGTAGCGGTAGAACATCAGCGACGGTATGGCGATCATCAGACCGAAGGCGGTGTTGTACAGCGCGATCGAGATGCCGTGCGCCAGCTGTTGCGGGTTGCCGCCGCCGGGAGCCTGCGAGCCAAAGATCTCGATCATGCCGATGACCGTGCCGAACAGGCCGAGCAGAGGCGCCGCGGCCGCGATGGTGCCCAGGGTGTTGAGGTAGCGCTCCAGACGGTGCAGCGCGATGCGTCCGGCGTTTTCGAAGGACTGGCGCACCGCTTCCTCGGTGATGCGCGGCTCGGCGATGACGCTGCGCAAGCCCGTGGCGAACACGCCGCCAAGCAGCGAATTCTCGGCCAGCTTGTTGACCACGTCGCTGCCGGGCAGGCTGCTGCGCGTGACTCCCAGCACTTCATCGAGCAGGTTGGCCGGGGCGATCTGGCTCGCACGCAGGCTGATGAGCCTTTCGATGATGATCGTCAGCGCCCCGATGGAGCACAGGATGAGCGGCCAGATAGGCCAGCCGGCGGCTTGGATGATCGACAGCAAATCGTCCTCTGCAGGGGTTGTAGTGCGGCGCGATGCCGCACGATTATGGGCCCTGGGCAGTGCGCTTCGAAGCATCGACCGGCTGTCGACGCGACGCGGTGGGCTGAAATCCACCGCAACTGTGGATAACAATGTGGGCAACCCCAAAGAACGAGCCGAAGAGCCGCGCGGTTGCTGGGTCCGGGTTTCTTTGCCCAAATTTTCATCAACGGAATTCCCTTGCAATTCAAGCACTTGCACGATTGTTACGGGTCGATGACGGGCTCATCGGTCGTTTGGGCCAATAACGGCGCACCTGTGGATGTCCGCACCCGCATGAACACTCGCTTTGCCGATGCCTGAGGCCACTGCAAGCGTCGCAGCTCGGCGGTCCTGGGACGTCGGCGCGCTCCTGCTGGCCACGGGCGACGCGCTGCAGGCGCGCTTCGGCGCCGTCACCGTCCGCGGCGAATTGTCCGGGCTGACGCGGGCCGCCAGCGGCCACCGCTACTTCGCGCTCAAGGACATGGCCGGCAGCGGCGCGCTGCTGCGCTGCGCGATGTTCCGCCGTGCTGCGTCACTGGTGCCTTTCGACACGCAGGACGGCCAGCAGGTTGAGGTACGCGGCCGCCTTTCGGTGTACGAGGCGCGAGGCGAACTGCAACTGGTGGTCGAGTCGATGCAGCGCCTGGGCGCCGGTGCGCTGTACGAGCAGTTCATCCGCCTCAAGGCGCGCCTGGAAGCTGGCGGCCTGTTCGATGCCGCGCGCAAGCGCCCGATCGCAGCCTGGCCGACGGCGCTGGGCATCGTCACTTCGACCGCCGCTGCGGCGCTGCACGACGTGCTGGCTGCGCTTTCGCGACGTGCGCCTCACGTGCGCGTGGTGCTGTACCCCAGCCCGGTGCAAGGTGTCGATGCGCCGCCTGCGCTGGTGGCGGCGCTGCAACTGGCGGCCGCGCGCCGTGAGGTCGACACTTTGCTGCTGGTGCGTGGCGGCGGCTCGCTGGAGGATCTGTGGTCCTTCAATGACGAGGCGCTGGTGCGGGCCATCGTGGCATCGCCGATCCCGGTGATCTGCGGCGTGGGCCATGAAGGCGACGTCACTTTGGCCGACCTGGCGGCCGACCTGAGGGCGGCGACGCCGACCGCCGCCGCCGAATTGGCGGCGCCGGTGCGTGCCGAGGCGCTGGAGCGGCTGAGCCTGCTGGCCGAGCGGCTGCAGCGGCGCATGCACCACTGGAGCGACAGCCACGCCCAGCGTCTGGACGCCCTGGCCCAGCGCCTGGGTGGTCCGGCGCATGCGTTGACCCTGCAGCGCCAGCGCCTGGCGGGTGGCGACGAGCGCCTGCGCCGGGCCTTGCAATACGGCCTGGTCCAGGCGGCTCACGCCCCTGCTCAGCTCGGCGCACGTCTGGTTCGCGCCATGCAACGGCAACGCGAACGCCAGACCCAGTTGCTGGTGTCCGCAGGTCAGCGCCTGGAGGCGCTGGACCCGCATCGTGTGCTGGCCCGCGGCTATGCATGGGTGGCCGATGCGCAGGGCCGGCCGGTGCCTTCGGTGCGGGGCGTGAAGCCGGGTGCGAGACTCGATGCCGTGTGGTCCGACGGCTCGGCGCAGGTCGAGGTGCTGGCCGTGCGCACGAAGGATTCCGTGTCACCGTCCGGCCCATAGGCGCATGCCCTGTGAGGCCGCGCGGGCGTGCCTACAATGCGTCAGCTTCAACTTCAGCCACGCCCGATCCGGGGCCGTGGCCGCATCGAAAGGAACCCGCATGGAACATATCCTGCCCGCATTGCCCTATGCGCTAGACGCTCTGGCCCCGCACTACAGCAAGGAGACGCTGGAGTTCCACCACGGCAAGCATCACAACGCCTACGTGGTCAACCTGAACAACCTGCAGAAGGGCACCGAGTTCGAGTCGATGGCTCTGGAAGACATCATCAAGAAGTCTTCCGGCGGCATCTACAACAATTCGGCGCAGATCTGGAATCACACGTTCTTCTGGAACTGCATGAAGCCTCAAGGTGGCGGCGAACCCGGTGGCGCACTGGCCGCGGCCATCAACACCAAGTGGGGTTCCTACGCGGCCTTCCGCGAAGCCTTCGTGAAGAGCGCCGTGGGCAACTTCGGCTCCGGCTGGACCTGGCTGGTGAAAAAGGCCGACGGCTCGGTGGACATCGTCAACATGGGCGCGGCCGGTACGCCGCTGACCACCGGCGACAAGGCGCTGCTCACGGTCGACGTCTGGGAACACGCTTACTACATCGACTACCGCAACCTGCGCCAGAAGTTCGTCGAGACCTTCCTCGACAAGCTGGCCAACTGGGACTTCGCGCAGCGCAACTTCGGCTGAAGAGGCCTGCCGAAAGCGGGGCCCCTCAGTTGCCGAACGGCGGCCCCTTGAGCTTGAAGCCGGGCTTGATGCCGCGCTTGGCAAACCAGCCCTGATTCATCTCCAGCGCAAAGCGCACCGGTTCGGCCGAACAGTGCGACTCCTCCGACTGCGGCTGCATGTCGGCCAGGCTGACGACCCGGCCGTCATCGGCGATGAACGCGATGCTCAGCGGCAGCAGCGTGTTCTTCATCCAGAAGCAGCGCCGCTCGACGTTGTCGAAGACGAAGAGCATCCCCTCGTGCTGTGCCATCTCGCGGCGGAACATCATGCCAGTCTGCGTCTGCAGCGGCGTGCGCGCCACTTCCGCGCGGATGTTGTACATGCCGGCGCTGAGATTGATGGTGTCCAGCTTCGGCTGCGGCGCGTTTTGTGCCAGCGCGCTGCCGGCAGCCAGTACCCACGCCAAACCGAGCAGGCGAAGTGATTTGTTGATCGATCGAATGCGGATCATGTAAGGTCGCTCGCGTGGATAGCAGATTGTCGATCATCCTGCCGGCCGGCCGCCGCCGCGCAGGGCCGCCGCGATGAGTTCGTCGACGACGCTGCCTGGTCCGAGCATCTCGTCGGCCACCGATATCGCGGTGCTCGACGACCCGCTGGAGCAGCAGCGTTTCACGCGTTGGTCGGTGGGCAGCGACGGCCAACGCGTTGCCGAATCGACGTTGCGCCTGTCGGGCATGTACTGTGCCGCTTGCGCCGGCATCATTGAACAGGCGCTGTCCGGCGTCGACGGTGTCAGCGCTGCGACGGTCAGCGCGGCCGGGCAGCGCGCCGCGGTGCGCTGGGACCCGCGACGTACGCGGCCTTCGCAGCTGGTCGATGCGGTGCGACGCGCCGGCTACGATGCGGCGCCCGATGCCGCGGCACCGGCTCGCGAACTGCGCCGCGCCGAGAGCCGCAAGGCGCTGTGGCGGCTGTTCGTCGCCGCCTTCTGCATGATGCAGGTAATGATGCTGGCCACGCCCTCGTATGTGGCCGGGCCCGGCCAGCTGGAGCCCGACCTGGCGCAACTGCTCAACTGGAGCAGCTGGGTGCTGAGCCTGCCGGTGCTGCTGTTCTCGGCGGCGCCGTTCTTTGCCGGGCTGTGGCATGGCCTGCGGTCGAGGCGCATCAGCATGGACGTGCCCGTGGCCATCGGCATCGCCGTCACTTTCATCGCCAGCACCGGCGCCACCTTCGACCCCGGCGGCCTGTTCGGCCACGAGGTGTACTTCGATTCGATGACGATGTTCGTCAGCTTCCTGCTGGCGGCTCGCTATCTGGAGCTGCATGCGCGGCAGCGTGCTGCACAGTCGCTGGAAACGGCATTGGACAGCATGCCGCAACAGGCCATGCGGCTGCTCGACGACGGCGGCAGCGAGCAGGTCAGTGTGCTGCGCCTGGCGCCGGGCGAGCGTGTGCGCGTGGCACTAGGCCAGGCCTTTCCCGCCGACGGCAGCCTGCTCGAAGGCCGCACGCAGGTCGACGAAGCCTTGCTCACTGGCGAATCGACACCGGTGCCCAGGCAGCCCGGCGACTCGGTGGTCGCCGGCAGCGTCAATCTCGGGGCGCCGGTGACGATGCGCGTGCAGCGCGTCGGTGCCGACACTCGGCACGAGGCCATCGTTGCGTTGATGCGCGAGGCCATGAGCCAGCGACCGTCGATGGCCCGTGTGGCCGACCGGCTGGCCGGCCCGTTCCTTTGGCTGGTGCTGGGCCTGGCGACTGCGGCCGCGGTGGCGTGGAGCCTGATCGACCCGTCGCGTGCGGTCTGGGTGGCGGTGTCGGTGCTGATCGTGACCTGCCCCTGCGCACTGGCATTGGCCGTGCCGGCGGCGCTGGTGGCCGCGGCCGGTGGGCTGGCGCGACGTGGCGTGCTGGTGCAGCGGCTCGATGCACTGGAAAGCATGGCGCAACTCGACCGCCTGTTCATCGACAAGACCGGCACGCT
>CAVWXO010000016.1:0-88134 GCA_963758955.1 uncultured Pseudomonadota bacterium | reverse complement strand
GGTCGCCGAGTCCGAAGGCCGCGAAGGCCGCCGTGGCCGAGGCCACCACCGCCGGCAGGTCGAAGAGCATCAGCTTCAGTCCGGGTGTGCGCTGCCCCGCCGCCACCAGGAAGCGGCCCTGACCACCCCCCACGTCGAGCAGGCAGCGGTGGCCCTGCAGCGGATAGGCGTCCAGCACCTCTTGCGCCACCAGCGGCTGCGACGCCGACATCAGCGCCGAGTAGGTATCGACCTCGGAACGCGGCAGCGCGCCGGGCGATTCGGCCTCGGCATAGGCCCAGTAGCGCGACAGCGCCGGCGCCTCGCCCTGCCCGCGCAGCAGCGCCAGCGGGTCCTGCAGGTCGGCATAGAGCACGGCGTGGTGCTCGACCATCGAGGTGACGGCCTCGTTGCCGACCAGCGGTGCGCCCAGCTTGCCCAGGCCGTAGCGGCCGCCGCTGCGAGGTTCCACCAGGTCCAACGAGACCGCAGCGGCGAGCAGCCTTTCGGTGGCCGGAAGCGGCAGGTCGAAGCGCAAGGCCAGCGCACTCGCGGTCTGCGGCCCTTCGGCCAGGATCTCGAACGCGCGCACGCGCACGCAGGCCAGCAGCACCTGCGAATAGACGAAGCCGGCCACGAGGTCGAACAGTCCGCGCGCGCGTCGCCGCACCAGCGGACGCAGGTACCACGTACGTGCGGCGCGGCGCTGGAACTCGGGGTTGGTGAGCTTGCGGTCGCGCCAGGTGCACCAGCGTTCGCGCCAGCCAGCCAGCCAGCCGCTCGCCGAGGAATCGGGCTTCGCCACGCTCGGGTTCAGGGTGGAGCGGACGGCCTGCATGGGCAACCAGGCTTGCGCTAGGCGGCCAGCGCCAGGTCGCGCACGCTGTCCTGCGGCACCAGACGCTCGGATTCGGCCCGCACCATGGCGCGCAGCAGCGTGGCACCGTCACAGGCTGGAATGGCCTCGATCGAACGCTCCACCAGGCGGTCGAAGTATTCGATGGCACCGCCCAGCCCCAGCTCGCTGGCCGAACTCGGCCGCGACAGGTCGCGGTCGCGCCCGGCCGGCTTGCCCAGCGCCTGGGTGGTGGCGACCACGTCGCGCACGTCGTCGGCCACCTGGTAGGCCTCGCCCAGACACAGGCCGAAGGCGCGCCACGGCGCCGGGTCGGCCGCAGCGGCCAGCGCGCCGGCTTCGGTGCAGGCGGCGAACAGCGACCCGGTCTTGGCACGGTGGTAAGCCGCCAGCGACACCCGCGGCTCGCACTCCCAGGCCTGGCCGGCAACGATGCCGCTGGGCCCGCCGATGCGGCGGCCCAGCAGCGCGATCAGCGGCGCCAGCAGGCGCTGCGTGCGCGACTCGGCGGCTTCGGCCAGCGCCTGGAAGGCCAGCACGATCAGCGCGTCGCCAGTCAGCACCGCGATGCGTTCGCCATAGGCGGCATGCACCGAGGGCACGCCGCGCCGGGTGGCAGCATCGTCGAAGCAGGGCAGATCGTCGTGCACCAGCGAGGCGCAGTGCAGCAACTCGATGGCGCTGGCGGCAGCGTCGGACAGGGCCGGATGCGGGTCGCCGCAGGCACCGGCCACGGCCAGACACAGCTGCGGGCGGATGCGCGCCCCGCCGGGGAATACCGCGTGGCGCATTGCCGCGGCCAGCAGCGGTGGGCCCTCCGGACCTTCGCCCAGCGACAGCGCCTGCTGCAAGGCCTGCTCGATGCGCTGCGCCACCGACGCAGACCGGGTGGAAAGGGCGGCTGCGACTGGGCTCTGGCGGCGACGCTTGTGTAACATTTCTATGTCACTCCTAGTTGTCAAGTTCAATTGACACAAGTAGGATAGGTCCATGCGCACTTCACGTCAACGTGGGATTCGAGGACTTGGCCGGGGGCAACGATGAGCGTGCTCACCTTGAGTCTCAGTCACCACAGTGCGCCGCTCGACCTGCGCGGCCGCTTTGCCTTCGCACCCGAGCAGTTGCCCGTGGCGCTGCGTTCGCTGCGCGAGCGCCTGCACCGCGCCGCCCCCGAAGTGACGCTGTTGTCCACCTGCAACCGCACCGAGCTCTATGTAGCGCCGGGCAGTGGTGTGGCCGCCAACGAGCTGGTGCGCCCGGCGCTGGACTGGCTGGCCGAACAGGGCGGCGCCAACGGTGCGACGCTGGCTGATCACACTCGCGTGGCCGAGCATTGCGATGCCGCCCGGCACGCCTTCCGCGTCGCCGCCGGACTGGATTCGATGGTGCTGGGCGAGCCGCAGATCCTCGGCCAGATCAAGCTGGCGGTACGCGAGGCCGGGCTGGCCGGCACCATGGGCAGCACCCTGCACCAGCTGTTCCAGCGCGCCTTCTCGGTGGCCAAGGAGGTGCGTACCGTCACCGACATCGGTTCGCACTCGGTCAGCATGTCGGCGGCGGCCGTGCGTCTGGCGCAACAGCTGTTCGGCGACCTGAGCCAGGTGCGAGTGCTGTTCGTCGGCGCCGGCGAGATGATCGAGCTGGCCGCGGCCCACTTCGCAGGACGCAAGCCGCTGTCGATGACGGTGGCCAACCGCAGCGCGCAGCGCGGGCAGTCGCTGGCGCGGCGCTTCGGCTGCGAGGCCATCGGCCTGGCGGCACTGCCGCAGCGGCTGCACGAGTTCGACGTGGTCGTCTCCTGCACCGCCAGCACGCTGCCGATCATCGGCCTGGGCGCCGTGGAAAGTGCCTTGAAGCAGCGTCGCCGCAAGCCGATGTTCCTGGTCGACCTGGCGGTGCCGCGCGACATTGAGCCCGAAGTGGCGCGCCTGTCCGACGTCTACCTCTATACCGTCGATGACCTGTCGATGCTGGTGCAGTCCGGCGGCGAAAAGCGCCAGGCGGCGGTGGCCCAGGCCGAAGCCATCGTCGATGCCGGTGTGCGCGGCTTTGCGCACTGGCTGGAGCAGCGTCACAACGTGCCGCTGATCCGCGAGGTCAATGCCCGCGCCGACGCCTGGCGCGATGCCGAACTGGCGCGCGCGCGCAAGCAGCTGGCGCGCGGCGAGAACCTGGACGCGGTGCTGGAATCGCTGGCCCGTGGCCTGACCGCCAAGGTGCTCCACGGCACGCTGAGCGAGTTGCGCCATGCCGACGGCTCACACCGCGCCGAGGTCAACCACACGGTAGCCAGGCTGTTCCTGCGCGCCGGCACGCGCTCCGCGGCGGCCTGACAGCCAGGCTCATTCAAGCGTCAAGAATCGACAGGCAGATCGCGGCGCTGGGCTGCCGCTCGCGATGAGCGGATGCATCTTGCAAGTACCGGCGTGCCGAGTCGGCCGCGGCAACGCGCTGACTGTGCGCGTCGGCGACGACTCGCTTCGAGCGCGGGACAGCAACACGCCGCGGGCCGCGGCCTGATCTGCCTAGTTGCCCACGGGCGGCGTGTGCCGCCCTGGCGGCGGTTTCGCCAGCAGCGGCGCGATCTTGTCGAACACCTGCTGCGGATCTTCCTCATGGGCCAGGTGGCCCAGCGCCGGCAGCAGGATCAAACCGGCCTGTGGCACCAACTGCGCGGCACGCTGTGCCTGCCACGGCGGCACGGCCTTGTCCAGATCTGCGGCCAGCAGGTGCAATGGCACGCGCAGACGTGGCAGCGCGGCAACCAGGTCGCGCAGGTCCCAGTTGGCCATCATCGCCAGCGCACCAGCCACGTGCGCCGGGTCGCGCACCAGCCGGCCGTAGAGGTCGACACCGGCCTGGTCGATGCTCGAGCCGGTGCCGTCGACCAGGCGACGCACCCTCGACGGCTCCGACGCGCGCCAGGCAAAGAGTTGCGGCACGAAGCGGTTGGCCGCCAGCAGCTTGGCCAGCGGCGAGAACACCTGCCCGGCCAGCCCGTGCAGCGGCAGCAGCGCGCCGTTCAGGCTGATCACCGCACGCAGGCCCTGCGGCTGGTCCAGCGCCATCTGCACCGCGACGGCCGCGCCGGCCGAATGGCCGATCAACAGCATCGGCTGCACGCCCATGTCGCGCAGCAGCGCGGCGACGCCGCGAGCCATGCCTTGCAGCGTGGCGCCGTCGCCGCGCGCGGCTTCGCTGAAGCCGTGGCCCGGCAGGTCGACCGCCACCACGCCCGCCTGGCGCGCCAGCAGCGGCACCAACAGGCGCCAGGAGTGGGTGGACGCGCCGGTGCCGTGCAGCAGCAGCAGTTGCGGTGCCTGCGCGGACGGCGCCGGCCATTGCTGCACGTGCCAGCGCCGCCCACCGCTGCTGACGAAGCGGCTGTGCGGGTGGTGCGGCCAGTCGTGGCCTTCGCGGGCCCAGTCCATGCGGCGCGTGTCAATGCCCTTGCCGCGGCAGGGCGCGCACCGCCGCAGACAGCTCCACGGCGCCGGCATGCGGCAAGGTGCGGTACGGCGCGTCCAGGGCCTGCGCCAGCCGCTGCGCCGCCGGTGAGGGCTGCGGCGAGGTGTCGACCAGCAGCGTGGTCAGCCCGGCGCCGCGCAGCAGCCGCGCCATCTGCAGCGCATCGGCCTCGGCCCGCGCACGGCCTGGACCGCCATCGAGCGCGACGTTGGCGCGGCCATCGGTCAGCAGCACCAGCACCGGCACGGCGCCCGTGCGGCGCACCTGCGCGGCCATGCCGAGGGCGGCCTGCAGCCCGGCGGCCAGCGGCGTGCCACCACCGCCCGGCAATTCGGCCAGGCTGCGCTTGGCGCGCACCAGCGAGCGCGTCGGCGGCAGCAGCACCTCGGCCGCGCGACCGCGGAAGGCGATCACGCCGACCTGGTCGCGACGCACGTAGCACTCGGCCAGCAGCAGGTTGACCGCGCCTTTGGCCTCGGCCAGGCGGTGCAGCGCCGACGAACCCGAGGCGTCGATGACGAACAGCGTTGCCGTGGCCGCACGCTGCTGCAGTCGGGCCACGCGCAGGTCGCTGCCGCGCACGTGCACACGCCGCGGTCCGGGCGGTGCGCTGGCTGCGCGCAGCCGCTGCCAGGGCGCCGCGGCGCGCAGGGTGTCGATCAGATTGAGCCGGGCGCCGCCGCGCGGCGTGCCGGCGCGCGAGCCCACCGGCCGACCGCTGCGCGGCGAGGCCGACAGCGCACCGACGCGGCCGGCGCTGCGCGCCGCCTCGCCGCTGAGCAGCGCCGCCAGCAGCCCGGCCGGCAGTGCCGCCTGGGCGGCCTGGATCAGCCGGTCTTCCAGCGCCTGGGCAGCCTCGTCGCTGCCCGGCGCGCCGGCGTCGCCGTCCTGCGCTGGCGGCGATGGCGGCGGTGTATCC
Source organism: uncultured Pseudomonadota bacterium (assembly GCA_963758955.1). Taxonomy (GTDB): domain Bacteria; phylum Pseudomonadota; class Gammaproteobacteria; order Burkholderiales; family Burkholderiaceae_C; genus Rubrivivax. The sequence goes on along the minus strand of CAVWXO010000016.1, from coordinate 82,912 downwards.
GCAGCAGCCTGCTCGGGCGGCGCCTCGGCCGGCGGCGGTGCCACGGTGGCGCGTGGCGCCAGCACCAGCCGCGCCGCCAGCCGGGCATCGTCCTCGGCCACCTCGCTGCGGCCGTGCAGCGCGGCCGCGGCCCGCGCGGTGCGCAGCGCCAGCAGGCTGGCGCGCATCGAGTGCACACCCATGCGCAGGGCGGTGGCGCACAGCGCCTGGGCGATCGGCTCGGCCAGCGTCACCTGCGGCAAGCGCATGCGTGCCGCCTGGATGTCGGCCAACGCATGCGCAGCATCGCCGACATGGCCCCAGCCCAATGCGCCGAGATCGCAGCGGAAGGCCAGTCGGTCGGCCAGCGCAGTGGGCAGCGCCGGGTCGTCGTCGCGGCCTTCGTCGAAGGCCACGATGCCGATGCGGCAGGGCCAGCGCTGCGCCACGCCTTCGCGTTCGGCGCCGATCTCGCCGCAGTCCAGCACATGGGCCAGCCGCGCTGCGGTGGCCGCGCTCAGCCGCTCGGCCATCGGCAGCAGCAGCACACCGCCATCGCATTCGGCCAGCAGCCCGCGCTGCGCCACCGGCCGGCCGGCCTGCAGCGTGGCCGCCAGGTCCAGCCCGCCGAGCAGCCGCTCGTCGCCGATGTGCGAGGGCATGCGCCGCCACGGCCTGCATTCGTCGAACAGCGTGCGCAGCAGGTGCGTCCAGTGGTCGCGCACCGGCCCGGCGCTGGCGCGCAGCGTTATGCCGCCCAGGCCATTCGGATCCACCGCAAAGAGCGTGGCCGCCCAGACCGCATCCGCCCAGGCCGGCGCGGCAGCGGGCGTGTCGTTCACGCCGCGAAGACCTGCTGCAGCGCGCGGTCGACGCGCGCGCCGGCATCGGTGTCGTCGAGCGGGTCGCGGCGCAGCCGATGGCGCAACGCCGGCTTGGCAGCGCGTTTCAGGTGCGCGTCGGCCACCGCACGGTCGCCGTCGAGCGCAGCCAGGGCGCGTGCCGCGCGCATCAGCGTCAGCTCGCCGCGCAGGCCGTCGGTGCCCAGCGCCATGCACAGCTGCGCGGCCCGCTCCAGCACCGCGTCGTCGACACGCACGTCGTTCAGGTGCTTGCGCGCGGCGACGATGCGCTTGCGCACGCGCTCGTCCTCGGCATGCCATTCGGCGATGAAGGCCGCCGGGTCGCGCTCGAAGGCGTCGCGGCGGCGCACCACCAGCACGCGCTGCGCCAGTTCGATGGGCGTGCGCACCTCCACCGCCAGGCCGAAGCGGTCGAGCAGCTGCGGGCGCAGCTCGCCCTCCTCGGGGTTGCCGCTGCCCACCAGCACGAAGCGCGCCGGGTGGCGCACCGACAGGCCCTCGCGCTCGACCACGTTCTCGCCCGAGGCGGCGACGTCGATCAGCAGATCGACCAGGTGGTCGTCGAGCAGGTTGACCTCGTCGATGTACAGGAAGCCGCGGTGCGCTCGCGCCAGCAGCCCGGGCTCGAAGGCCTTGACGCCCTGCGTCAGCGCCCGTTCGAGATCGAGCGCGCCGACGACGCGGTCTTCGGTGGCACCCAGCGGCAGGTCGACCACCGGCACCGGCACCAGGTGGGTCTTCGGCTTGGCCTTGGCCTTCAGCGCGGCGCAGTCCTCGCAGTGCGCCGAGGAGTCAGCCGGGTCGCAGGCGTAGCGGCAGCCGACCAGCGCGCGCATCGGCGGCAGCAGCGCGGCCAGCGCGCGCACCGCGGTCGACTTGCCCGTGCCGCGGTCGCCGAAGACCAGCACGCCGCCGATGCGCGGGTCCACCGCCGCGGCCAGGATCGCCAGCTTCATCTCGTCCTGGCCGACGATGGCCGAAAAGGGGAAGGCTTGTGCCATCAGTTCACTTTCTCTCTCTCGGCGGCATGGCGGCGCGCACGCCGCACGGCCATGAAGGCCACCACCGCCAGTGCCGGAACGGCGATGCCGACGATCAGGTCGGGCTCGAAGCGCCAGCCGCCGGCCTTGATGCCCTTGGCCAGGTAGCCCACCAGGCCGGCCATGTAGTAGACGATGGCCGCGACCGACAGGCCTTCGACGGTTTGTTGCAGACGCAGTTGGAGCCGGGCGCGCCGGTCCATCGACGCCAGCAACGCCTGGTTCTGCCGCTCGCGCGCGATGTCCACGCGCGTGGACAGCAGTGCGCTGGCGCGTGCGATGCGCTCGGACAGGCCGTGCAGCCGCTGCTCGGCCGTCTGGCAGGTGGCCACCGCCGGCGTGAAGCGCCGCGCCATGAATTCCTCGATGGTCTGCAGCCCCGGCAGGCGCGATTCGCGCATTTCGGCGATGCGCCGGGTCACCAACTCGAAGTAGGCGCGGCAGGCGCCAAAGCGGAACTGGCTGGCCGCCAGCCCGCTCTCGACCTCGGCGGCCAGGCGCGTCAGCTCGTGCAGCAGGTCCTCGTCGTGGCCCTGCCCCTGCGCCAGGCCATCGGTCAGCATCGCCAGCTCGCGTTCGATGGCCAGCATGCGCGGCGTCTGGCGCCTTGCGATGGGCAGGGCCAGCAGCGTCAGCGAGCGGTAGGCCTCGATCTCCACCAGGCGCTGCAGCGTGCGCCCGGCCTGACCCGGTGTCAGGCCGCGATCGAGCACCAGCCAGCGCGAGAAACCATCGTCGTGCAGGCGGAAATCGGTGAACACCGCACCGGCACCTTCGGCAATGGCCGACCCGGCCACGCCCTGGCCGCCAAACAGGTCAGCCAGCGCGGCTGCGTCGGTGCCGATGCCGTCGCCGGCGGCGATGTCCACGTGCGTGGCGGCAATGGTCTTGCCCTGCACCGCCGACAACCACTCGGCCGGCATCAGCAGCGCGGCGGGCTCGGTGAAGGGCCGCGCAGCGCCGGGGGCGACGATCAGGTAGCCGGAGAATTCACCGTGCCGCTCCCACTTCAGCCGCAGCGCACCGAGCTGGGCGCGGAAATGCGTGGCGCCGGCCGGTGGGCCGGGAATCGCATGGCGCTGGCACAGGCTGTCCAGGTGGGCCAGCTCGCGGGCGCGGTCGTCGGCATCGATGAGCACGGCGATGTAGCTGGCCCGTGCCGGCGACTGCACCGTCTCCGGCGGACGCGCATGCACCTCCTCGGCCATCGCGTAGCGCTCGGCATGGTTCGGCGGAAAGATCGGCATCGTCGCTGTGGGTCGGCCTGCCGCGGCAGGGGCGCCGCACCGGCCCACGAAGTATGTCACCCTGTACTGACACCTGAAGCTGTCAATCGACACTGTCGCGAGACGGCCTCAGCCGCGCGCACCCGCGCTCGGCGAGCGCGACCATAACCCATGGCCGCCAGCCGCGTCGCGCAGGTGCCAGCCTGCGCGACGGGCATGCCGCTAGCATCGACCGGTTGTCTGCAACGGGTTCACGATGAACGCATCCACACGCTACCCGCATGTCTTCACGCCGCTGGACCTGGGCTTCCTGCGGCTGAAGAACCGCATCCTGATGGGCTCGATGCACACCGGCCTGGAAGAAGCCCCCGACGGCTTCCCGCGCATGGCCGCGTACTACGCCGAGCGCGCACGCGGCGGCGTCGGCATGATCATCACCGGCGGCATCGCGCCGAATGCCGAAGCCGGCGTCGGCGGCAAGTTGTCGACGCCAGACGAGGCGGCGCAGCACCGGCTGATCACCCAGGCCGTGCATGCCGCCGACCCCGATGTGAAGATCGTCATGCAGATCCTGCACACCGGCGCGCTGGCCGGCACGCCGGATTGCGTGGCGCCCTCGCCGGTGAAGTCGCGCATCGGCCGCTACACGCCGAACGAGCTGGACGAGGCCGGCATCGAGAAGCAGCTGGCCGACTTCGCGCAATGTGCGGCGATGGCGAAGCTCGCAGGCTACGACGGCGTGGAGATCATCGGCTCGGCCGGCTACCTGCTGTCGACCTTCCTGGTGCAGAAGACGAATTTGCGCACCGACCGCTGGGGCGGCCCGTGGGCGAACCGCATGCGTTTCCCGGTGGAGGTGGTGCGGCGCGTCCGCGCGGCGGTGGGCGAGCGCTTCCTGCTGATCTTCCGCATCGCGGCGATGGACATGCTCGACGGCGGCCTGGCCTGGGACGAGATCGTCTCGCTCGGCCATGCGGTGGTGGACGCCGGCGCCAACATCGTCAGCACCCATTTCTGCTGGCACGAGGCGCCCGTGCCGACCATCGCCACGATGGTGCCGCGCGCGGCCTTTGCGCAGGTCACCGGCCGGCTGCGGCGCGAGCTGAGGGTGCCGATGATCACCAGCAACCGCATCAACATGCCGCAGGTGGCCGAGGACGTGCTGGCCCGCGGCGATGCCGACCTGGTGTCGATGGCCCGGCCGATGCTGGCCGACCCCGAGCTGGTGAACAAGGCGCGCGAGGGCCGCGAAGACGAGATCAACACCTGCATCGGCTGCAACCAGGCCTGCCTGGACCACACCTTCGGCGGCCGCCTGCAGGTGAGCTGCCTGGTCAACCCGCGGGCCTGCAACGAGACGCTGCTGCAGTACCGGCCGACGGCGAAACCGAAGCGTATCGCGGTCGTCGGCGCCGGCCCAGCCGGGCTGGCCTTCGCCACCACCGCGGCGCAGCGCGGCCACCGCGTCACGCTCATCGATGCGGCGGCCGAGATCGGCGGGCAGTTCAACCTGGCCAAGCGCATTCCCGGCAAGGAGGAGTTCCACGAGACGCTGCGCTACTACCGCACGATGCTGGCCAGGCTGGGCGTGGTGCAGCGACTAAACACTCGCGCCGACGCCACGGCGCTGCAGGCCGAAGGCTTCGACGAGGTGGTGGTGGCCACCGGCATCGCACCGCGCACACCCGACATCCCCGGGATCGACCATGCGATGGTGGTGCCCTACATCGACGCCATCCTCGGCCGCAAGCCGATCGGCCGTCGTGTGGCCATCATGGGCGCCGGCGGCATCGGCTTCGACGTGGCCGAGCTGGTGTCGCACGCCGGCACTTCGGGCGCGGTGGACATCGAGGTGTTCGCGCGCGAATGGGGCATCGATTTCAAGAACCACCCGCGCGGCGGCGTCACCGGCGTGCTGCCGCAGGTGGCCAAGGCCGAGCGCGAGGTGACGTTGCTGCAGCGCAAGGCCGACGCGCTGGGCAAGACGCTGGGGCGCACCACCGGCTGGACACACCGCCTGCTGCTGCAGCGCCGCGGCGTGCAGATGATCGGCGGCGTCGAATACCTGAAGATCGACGATGCCGGGCTGCACACCCGCGTCAACGGCGAGCCGCGGCTGTTCGCTGTGGACACGGTGATCGTCTGCGCCGGCCAGACGCCGTTGCGCAGCGTGTACGACGCGCTGCAGGCCGCCGGCCTGAAGGCGCACCTGGTGGGCGGCGCCTACGAGGCCGCCGAACTCGACGCGAAACGCGCCATCGACCAGGCCAGCCGCCTGGCCGCGGAGGTCTGAGGGTGAGCCACCAGCCCAAGCTGCACCATGTCGAGGCCAATGGCCTTTCGCTGGCCTGCTTCGAATGGCGTGCGCAATTGCGCGGCACCGCGCCGACGATCTGGATGGTGCATGCCACCGGCTTCCACGGCCGGGTGTGGGACCAGGTAATCCATCACCTGCCCCGCCGGCACGTCATCGCCATCGAGCAGCGCGGCCACGGCCGCAGCGGCGGCAGCAGCTTCGACAGCTGGGCCGATTTCGGCCGCGACCAGGCGGCCATGGCCGAGGCGCTGGATCTGCAGGGCGCCGTGGGCGTGGGCCACAGCATGGGAGCGCATGCGCTGGTGCAGGCCGCGGCCTTTGCGCCCGGGCGCTTCCGGCAGCTGGTGCTGATCGACCCGGTGATCCGCTCGCCGGCCGAATACCACCAGCCACCGCCACCGCCGGGCACGCTGCATCCGGCCGCGCAGCGCAAGAACCGCTTTGCCTCGGCACAGGAGATGTTCGATCGCTTTGCCGACCGGCCGCCCTATTCGGTGTTCGACACCCAGGCGCTGATGGACTACTGCCAGCACGGCCTGAAACCGGCCGACGATGGCCTGGGCTTCCAGCTGGCCTGCGCACCGGCCTTCGAGGGCCGGGTCTACCCCAGCGCGATCGGCAATGCCGGCATCTACGCCAGCATCCGCGCGCTGCAGATTCCGGTGCTGGTGGTGCGGGCGCGGCCGCAGGACCCGAGCGTCAAGCCCTGGGATGCGCTGGGCACGCCCACCTGGCCGGCACTGGCGCAGGAGTTCCGCTTCGGCCGCGATCTGCAGCTGATGGACAAGACGCACATGATGCCGATGGAGGACCCGGCGCTGGTGGCGCGGCTGATCGCCGACGCCATGGCCGAAGTCGACGGCTGAGGCTGCCTACTTGGCGGCCACCAGTCCCGGCGGTTTCCAGCTGCCTTCACCCGGCGGCAGGATCGACGGCGGCGTCTCCTTCGGCCAGTACAGGCGCATGACCAGGTAGATCGGGCCGTCGGGCGCGGGCAGCCAGTTCGCTTCCTTGCCCTTGCCCGGCGAGGCCTTCTGGATGTTGAGCGTCAGTGAACCGTCGGGGTTCTTCTTCATGCCCGACAACATCGGCGAATTGATCAGGTAGCGGCCGATCGGGTTTTCGATCAGCAGCTGCGTCTTGCCGTCGTACATGGTCACCGACCAGAAGGCATTCACCGGCGGCAGCTGCCCGGCCGGGAAGGTGAGCGTGTAGTCGTGCTTGCTGCCGTCCAGCGGATGGCCCTGCGCGTCCGAACGTGTCATCGGGTACACCGCCTCGACGGCGTCGTTGCCGTAGATGCCACCCTCGGCAGCGGCGGCACGCTTGAGCCAGTCGCCGTTGAAGAAGGCGCGGTCGCCGAACAGCGAGCCCACCTTCCAGCCGTCGATGTTCTTCATGCCGCTGTCCAGGTAGGCCTTGACCTTGTCGCTGCCCTCCTTCATGGCCAGCAGCACCGCGGCCTTGTGTTCGGCCGACAGGTCCTTCATGTCGAAGCTTTTGCCCGGGCCGATGCCGATGCGCGCCAGCCGCTCGCGCACCGCCTTGTCCTCGTCGCTGACCGGTACCCACTGCAGGGCCGCGTCCAGGTAGGCGAAGAAGTTGTCCTTGATGCCGGCGGTGCTGGCCGGCAGGAAGTCCGGCACCGGCGCGGCCGGCGGCGCGGGCTGCTTGAGGAAGGCCGACAGCGGCTGCGCCTTGTAGCCGGCCTGCACCTTGACGACATTGGGCATGTCCGCGGCATTGAAGAGCTGGGTGCGGAAGATGGTCAGCCCGAAGGGCGTGGTCGACTGGAACACCTTCTTGATGCCCGCCGGCGTCTCGCCCTTCCAGCCGGGGCCGACGACCAGATAGTCGCCGGCCTCGCTGCCGGTGGCGCGGCTGCCGATGTAGCCGTAGTTGTAGGTGTTGCCGTCGATCAGCTGCACCGAGTAGTAGCGCTTCGGGTCCACGGCCGGCACCGAGATCACCATCGGCTCGGCGCGCAGGTCCAGCCACAGCATCGAATACGGCGTGTCGCTGTTCGGCGTGACCACCGCGGTGTCCTGGTAGGTGAAGACACGCGCCTCGTTGGCGATGGTGTTGAACGGGCCCTTGTACTGGCCGGAGTTCTTGTCGACGGTGAACTCGTTCATCACCGCGTAGTTCATGACCAGCGGCAAGCCGTAGATGAAGGCCTCTTCGGCGATCGCCTTGGTCTCGGCGATGCCGGGGGCCGGCACGCCGGCCGCCACATCCTGCTTCGCGGCCTGGGTGACGGGGTCGTCCTTCTTGCCGCAGCCGGCACTCAGCACGGCGGCCAGGGCCACCAGCAAGGTCGTACGCAGCAACACGCTTGTTCGGGTCGTCATGGCAACTCGGGCTCCGCAGGTTGGGTTGCGGCCGCGCCGTGCGCGGCCCAAAAAAAGCCAGCGCGGAGTTTAGAGGAGCCTAGACGTCGAGGCGGTAGACCTTGGCGGCGCGGCGCTCGGCCAGGCTGTGGCCCTGCAGCGCTCTGTCCCATTCGGCGCCGTCGGCGCCTGCGCTGGGCACCAGGCCGGTGATCATCTGCACGGCCTCTTCGGTGCCGGCATCGATCTCGGCCACCTGCTCGCGGCTGTCGAGGAACAGCCGCGCGACGCCGACACCCCCGGCATCGATGACCACCAGGTAGCGCGCCACCTTGCGATGTTCGGTCTGCACATGCAAGGGGGGTGATTCGCGTCCGTAATCTTGGCTCATGCTGCGATCTTGCCATGCCGTGCCGGGAGCATGAGCCCGCCCGGCCGCCCGAAGGGCGAATTCCGCAGTGCGCAGCACGAAGGTACACCCGTGAGCCCGCATGGCAAGATTCCCTCCCGCCGATCCGCTGGCCTGGTGCATGGCGGCGACCCCTCACGAAAGGACCCGCATGACCTGGAAGCCGGAACTCGAGGAACTGGCCCGACGCGAGGCGATGGCCGCGCAGATGGGTGGGGCCGACAAGGTCAAGCGCCAGCACGATGCCGGCCGGCTGACGGTGCGCGAACGCATCCATCGGCTGCTCGACGAGGGCAGCTTCCACGAGATGGGCGCGCTGTCGGGCATCGGCGACTACGACGCGCAGGGTGCGCTGAAGGGCGTGACGCCGGCCAACTGCGTGTTCGGCCGCGGTCGCATCAATGAGCGACCTGTGGTAGTGGTGGGCGATGACTTCACGGTGCGCGGCGGCTCGGCCGATGCGTCCATTGCCAACAAGCCGCTGATGGCCGAGGACATGGCGAGCGAGTTCCGGCTGCCCATCGTGCGCATCATCGAAGGCTCGGGCGGTGGCGGCTCGGTCAAGACCATCGAGACCAAGGGTGCGTCCAACCTGCCCGGCGGCATCGGCACCACGCGCGGTTTCTGGCGCATGACCGCCAACCTGGCCGAGGTGCCGGTGGTCGGCCTCGGCCTGGGTTCGGTGGCCGGATTGGGGGCGGCGCGGCTCGCGTCCACGCACTTCTCGGTGATGACGCGCACTTCAGCGATGTTCGTCGCCGGCCCGCCAGTGGTGGCCCGGCTGGGCCAGGCGCTGGACAAGCAGGAACTGGGCGGCGCCGACATCCAGACGCGCAGCGGCGCCATCGACACCGCCGTCGACACCGAGGACGAGGCCTTTGCTTGCGCGCGGCGCTTCCTGTCCTACCTGCCGGCGTCGGTGCATGGACTGCCGCCGGTGCTGCCCAGCGACGATGACACCGAGCGGACCGACGAGTCACTGATGAGCGCAGTGCCGCGCGAACGGCGCAAGGTCTACAAGATGCGGCCCCTCATCGACGCGGTGGTGGACCGCGGCAGCTTCTTCGAGATGGGCCGCAACTTCGGCCGCTCGATCATCACCGGCCTGGCGCGCCTGGGCGGCCAGCCGGTGGCGCTGCTGGCCAGCGACCCCTTCCACTACGGCGGCGCGTGGAGTGCCGACACCTGCCAGAAGGTGGTGCGCCACCTCGACCTGGCCGAGACCTTCCACCTGCCGGTGGTCTACCTGATGGACTGCCCCGGTTTCATGATCGGCCTGGAAGCCGAGCGCAGCGCCACCATCCGCCACGGCGTGCGCGCGATGGCGGCGATGAACCAGAGCACCGTGCCCTGGTGTACGGTGATCGTGCGCAATGCCTTCGGCGTGGCCGGCGCGGCGCACCAGCCGGCCGGGCGCTTCTCGCTGCGCTATGCCTGGCCGTCGGCCTACTGGGGATCGCTGCCCCTCGAAGGCGGCATCGAGGCCGCCTACCGCGCCGAGATCGAGGCCGCACCCGACCCCAAGGCCAAACTGGAGGAAATCGAGCATCGGCTGAACGCAATGCGCTCGCCCTTTCGCAGCGCCGAGCGCTTCTGGGTCGAGGAGATCATCGACCCGCGGCGCACGCGATCGCTGCTGTGCGACTTTGCCCGCCTGGCCGAGCCGCTGCGCACCCCCGGCGCGGCGCGCTTCGCGATGCGGCCTTGAATCCAACCGGACAACAAACACGCCATGAAGACCCTCACCGTCAGTGCCGACGTCGCCGGCAGCGTCTGGAAGATCGAGGTCGCCGTCGGCGACACGGTCGCCGCGGAGCAGGACCTGATGATCCTGGAATCGATGAAGATGGAGATCCCGGCCTCGGCTCCGCTCAGCGGCGTGGTGCGCCAGATCCTGGTCGAACAGGGCGAGGCCATCGCCGAAGGCCAGAGCCTGCTGATCATCGAATGCCGCTGAAGACGAACCCCGCACCATGAACCCAAAACTCTTCACGCCATTGACCCTGGGCCCGCTAACGCTGCAACACCGCGTAGTGATGGCGCCGCTGACGCGCATGCGCGCCAGTCCCGACGGCAACGTGCCGACCGCGCTGAACGCGCTGAACTACGCGCAACGCGCCACGCCCGGCGGTCTGCAGATTGCCGAGGCGACACCGGTGTCATGGCAGGGCCATGGCCACCCCAACGTGCCGGGCATCCACACGGCCGCGCAGGTCGAAGGCTGGCGGCTGGTGACCGATGCCGTGCACGAGCAAGGCGGCTTCATCTTCCTGCAGCTGTGGCACACCGGCCGCGTCTCGCATTCCAGCCACCAGCCCGATGGCGCGGCGCCGGTCGGCCCGTCGGCCATCGCGGCGCAGGGCTCGACCATCAGTGCAACATGGAAGCCGGTGCCCTACGAAGTGCCGCGCGCGCTCGATACGGCCGAGATGCCGGCGCTGGTCGATACCTGGCGCCAGGCGGCGGCCCACGCGATGCAGGCCGGCTTCGACGGCGTGGAGGTCCATGGCGCCAACGGCTACCTGCTCGAACAGTTCCTGCAGTCGCGCAGCAACATCCGCAGCGACCGCTACGGCGGCAGCATCGAAAACCGCTGCCGGCTGCACCTGGAGATCGCCGAGGCCGTAGCGCAGGTGGTCGGCGCCGAGCGCACCGGCATCCGCCTGTCGCCCTGGGGCATTGCCAATGACAGCGGCGAGGCCGAGCCGCTGCCGCTGTACACCCACCTGGTGCGCGAGCTGGCCCGGTTGAAGCTGGCCTACCTGCACCTGATCGAGCCGCGAGCCAGCGGCACCGGCAAGGCCGACATCTTCCGCGAGGGCCAGCCCTCGGCGGCGCAGACCTTCAGGCCGCTGTGGCCGACGGTGCTGATCGACGCCGGCGGCTTCGATCGTGACGGTGCGATCCAGGCAGTGGAAGACGGCCGCGCCGATGCGGTGGCCTTTGGGCGCTACTTCATCTCCAACCCCGACCTGCCGCGGCGCCTGCAGACCGGCGCGCCGCTGACACCGTACTACCGGCCCACCTTCTACGGCGGTGGCGAAGTAGGCTACACCGACTATCCGGCGCTGGACACGCAGGCCGCTTGAAGCTGATGGGCCATCGAGACCCTAGAACCTGCAGGCAGTGCGCATGGCTCTCGGTTTCGTGGCGGCAGGTCGAGTGACGGCAGAAGATTGACCTCAGACAGTCGCGCTCGGCGTTTGTACTGTCGCTTGAGGACTGGAGCAGACGGCGGCGGCCGCAGCCTGCGAAGCAATACTTGTCGAGGACGGAAGAGCCTCGCCGGCTACTTCAGCTCGACCTTGATGCCGTCGTCCAGCACCGTGATGTCGCCGATCTCGTAGGTCTTGCTGCCGAAGCTCAGTTCTTCGGCCGTGAAGGTGCGAAGAACACGGCCCTGCAACAGTTCCTGCGCGAGCAGGCTACCGATCTGCTGCAGCCGTTCGGCGTCGCCGCCGCTCACACCTTGCAGTTCCAGGCGCTCGGCTTTGGGCTGCTCAAGGCGCAGGGCGCGCGCCGCGGCGTCATAGCGCAGCGCGCTGCTGAGCGCGATCTTGCCATCGACGCGACCAGCCTTCAGTAGCGAACTGGCGATCGACACACGGGCTGTGATAGCCGCGCGGTTGGCCGGCGCGTTCAGGTCAAGTCGCGGGTCACTCAGTGCGACCAAGACGATGTCGGCGTAGCGCTGTGACATGGGGAACTGTTTGGCGATCATGGCCTGCAGTTCGGAACGTGTGGCTGTGTACTCGCTCGTCCAGAAGTTGAATGCGGCCCAACCGCGCAAAGGCAGCGCCGCGCCAAGCGCGGCGAGGCACAGGTGGCGGCGGGAGCAGTGCGGCATGGGCAATAGGAATCGGGCTGCTGCGATTGTGCGCGTGGCAGTCTGAGCATCGGGAAAAGACTGACAGCGGCCTCTCGCCTGTTCGATTTGCCCGATCCAGAGTCGCTGAGGGTGCAGGATGGCGGTCAGCAATGTGGCAACGAAATCGATGGACAGGGCACCCGCCCGCGGCCATTTCCTGCCACCGGCGAACGGCAGAGTCCTGGCGGCTCAGTTTCGATCTCGCATATGCGCCAATGCACCGCCAGAAGCTCACAGCTGAACTTGGGCAGTGCGACACGGCGGCCGGTGAGCTGGGAGGTCTCGGGCGAAGTGAAGCGGCCACTGGGGTGGACCGCCGACACCGGCATCGGCGCCTGGGTGGCCGCCGCGCGCGAAGCGGCAACGCTGTTCACCATCGGCGAACGGGTGTGACAATTCACGTAACGAAGTGACGCGCAGGATGAATCGCCTGGCCCAGGAGCCGGCTCGCAGCGTGTATCACGCCGAGAAGCCGAGGCTTACTGCCGAACTGCGCCAAGCAGCGATCCAGGGGCGGGACCCGACTGCTGTTCTTGCCGAGCTCGAGGACGAGACATTGCGCCTTCAGGTGGTGCAGACGAGAAGGCGGTAAGCAGCCCGCGACGCGCGCGCCTACGCGGGTCCTGTTCACGTTCGATGGCCGCAGTGCCAATTGAGGCGGCGCAATCTCCTCAGCCGGCGGCCGCCGCAGAATGGCGGCGTGCAAGCCGTCGCATCCGCAGGCGCCGTTGCCAGTCGGCTCGATTGCCATCTCGACATCTCGCGTGTCGCGGCATTCCGCCGAACGATCGCGCGCTCCGCCATCAGCTTGAACATTGCGGGTGTCGTGCTGGGCTACTGGACAGCCGCCTTCACCGTCGGCCTGTTGAGCAACCTCATCGAACCAAGCCTGCTCACGTCGCTTGTCGTGATGGTCGCCTTCAGTGTGCCGATCTGGCTCGCCTTCAGGAGCAGCCGTCACCTGCGCAGCGGTAGCGGCAACCCGGCGAAGCGGCTAGCCGCGTGGCTCGCCATCTACCTCGTCGCCCTGTTCGCGCGCTGGCCGCTGTCGTTCCTGCTGGAGATCAGGCGGGCATCGGACTACAGCGTGGGTCCCGACCTCGTCTTCGAGACGTTCTGGTTGGTGATCCCCGGCATCTTCATGGCGCTCGGCCTTCGGGCCATCCGAAAGCTGCCCAGCTGGCCGAGGGACCTGACGCTGGCCACGCCGCTAGACGCATCGCCCTGGGAAGATGCTCAGGGTTTCCGTCACCCCGTCTTCCTGAACTCCCGCCCGGCGCGCTTCTACCTGTACGTGTCCTACGTGGTGCTCGTCGGCGCGATGCTGGCGTGGTCGTTCCTGAGCAGCCTCCGGGAACTTGAGCATCCCATTGCCGTGGTCGGCGGCTTGATGGGTCTCCTCATGTTCGCGGTCATTCTGATCGCCAGGCCCTTCCGCAGGGCCAGACGCCACTCCCTGCAGAACGTTGACGAGACGCTCCAGCATGACCAGCGGCCTCCGGTCCTGTACCTGCGCTCGTTCCTGGACGACCGGCTGACGATGAGCGCGAGAACGGCCAACGGGCGGGTGTGGGCGGAGCGGTTCTCCCCGCACACGTTCGAGGAAGTGGTCTGCGACCATCTGTGGCGCTACGGCCCCGTCGTTGCGCTGGGCATGCCGGGCGACAGGCTGCCGCCGCTGGGAGCGGTCCGGAACTACTTCGAGGGCGATGAGTGGCGCGGCGGCGTCCTGGAGCTGATGCGGAAGGCATCGGTCATCGTCCTGGCGCTCGGGCGCACGGAGAGTCTCCAATGGGAGCTCGAGCGCCTTGCCGCATCGAACCTGCTGTCCAGAACGGTCGTGGTCGTGCCGCCAGTCAAGCCAGACGAGGTGAACCAGCGGTGGGCCACCCTGCGCAGCACAGCTGCCACAGCGATGTCGATGCTGCCCGAGGCGATCGACGCGAAGCGCACGCTGGCGGTGGTGTTCCCCGCTGATGCGCCGCCGCAGTTGGTGACATCAGGTCGGCGTGACGACTGGGCATACGAGGCGGCGATCGACGTGGCGGTCGCCTCGACGGTCGGCGCCGAGGCAGCCAACTCGGCCTCCGCGTAGCGGTCGGTGTCCGCCGCCAAGCCTGCAAGTGGGGCGCGGCGTAGACACATCGAGTCAGTCCGAGCGAAGTGATCGGACATCGATCGGGGCCGCCTTGCGCGCCCTGAGCGTGTTTGCCAGTCGACAGCTGGCTCAATGTTCTTTGGCCCAAGGGCACCACGCACCTAGTGGTTTCGCCGCTCGAGCAAACGTAGCGGTTCGCTCTTGATGGTGTCACAGTCGGCTTCGCGGCGACGGTTTCACACCTGTGAATGGCGCTAATGGGTCGGTCGCCGGCCTACTCGACCAGCGGCTGACCGGCTACACGATTCATGAAACTGGACCGCCAGAAAGCCGGCACTCGTCAGCGGCTCCTACCGCTGCATAGCTGTCCGTCCATTGTTTGCTTCGAACAACTGCAAAGCTCCCCGAAGAGCCACGGGCTTCTTTGGGCTCAGCGCCAATCGGCATGCGGCCGAAACGTCATGCGCGCTGGCGATTCAGCTCGTCAACCTGGCCGTTCAGAGTCCAGTAGTCGTACAGGTAGCCTAGGCCGAACAGCCCAACGGTGAGCAGGTACAGGATGCCGGTGAGCCACTTGCCCATGTACATGCGGTGCACGCCGAACAGGCCCAGGAAGGTGAGCAGGATCCAGGCCACCGAGTAGTTGACCGGCCCGGCCAGGAAGCGGAAATCGGCCTGCCGGTCCATCGACGGAATCAGGAACAGGTCGATCAGCCAGCCGATGCCCAGCAGGCCGAGCGTGAAGAACCAGATCGTGCCGGTGATCGGCTTGCCGTAGTAGAAGCGGTGCGATCCGGTGAAGCCGAAGATCCACAGCAGGTAGCCGATGGTCTTGGAATGGGTGTCGCCGGTCTGTGCCATGCACGCTGCTCCTGGGTTGACGGTGCTCAGCGGCCGGCCAGCAGGGCCTCGATGGTCTGCTGCACGGCCAATGCCTCGGCATAACCGGGCAGGCCATGGGCACGACCTTCGATCAAGTGGACCCACTGCTCCAGCTGTGCGGCTTGCCCGGCAGCGCGCATCGCCGCGGCATCGCCCACGGCCGTCCAGTCTGCGCCTGGCTGTCGGCGACTCAATCCGAACCACCCGCGCAGCTCGACCGCGCCGTCGCGGCCCTGCCAATGCATGCGGTTGAACTCGGGTTCTTGCAGGCGGGCATCGACCCGGCCTTTGACGGACACCGGCACACCCGCCACCTGCAGCCGGGCCTGCAGCGCGGTCTCGGCCCCGACGCCATCGGACGGATAGGCCGCCTGGCTCGCCTGCACCGCCACCGGCCCGAGCACGCGCTGCAGCACGAAGATGAAGTGCGACAGCACCTCGCGCACGAAGCCGCCCTCCGCGCGCTGTGCCAGCCAGGGCCCGGCCGCCGCCTGCCAGGGCCGCGGCCAGGCGGCGAAGCCCACTTCGATGTCCACCTGCTGCAGCGGTCCCAGGCCCTGGTCGCCCGCGCCGAAAGCCTGCTGCAGCGCCTGCAGCCCCGGCGACGAGGCCAGCGAGAAGTTGACGGCGGCGCGCCGGCCTTCACGCTCGATGCGCTCGATGCAACGGTGCGCGGCGTCGAAGTCCACGGTCAGCGGCTTCTCGCACAGCACCGCCAGCCCGACATCGAAGGCCGCTTGGCTCAGCGCCATGTGTGCGGCCGGCGGCGTGGCGATGTACAGGCTGTGCAAGCCGGGGGTGGCGATCAGCTGTCCAGCACTGCCGGCCGCGCTCAGTGCCGGGCGCGCCGCCAGCGTGCGCTGCAGCGCCTGGGCATCGGCGTCCCACACGACGTTGGCCCGCAGGCGTGGATGGGCCTCGATCCGGTCCAGCATGCGCTGGCCCATCACGCCCAGGCCGACGACGCCGACGTTCAAGGGGGTGTTCATCGAAGGGTGGGATGGTGATGCCCGCACATCGACGCAGTGTAGGGGGCCGCACCCACAATGGCCGCCATGACACCGCCTGGGCCGCCCCGGACACGCCATGCAGTCGCTGCCTGAGGGCTACCGAGCCCTGGTGATCGGCGCGCGGGGTGCCCTCGGCAGTGCCTTCGTGCACCAGCTGCAAGCCGACCCGCGCTGCGGCAGCCTGGCAGCGCTGCACCGCGCATCGGTGCCGGCCATCGACTTTGCGCAGGACGGCAGCCTCGCCGATGCCGCGGCGGCGCTGCGTGGCGACGGCCCCTTCCACCTGGTGCTGGTGGCCACTGGGGTGCTGCACGGCCCTGCGCTGGCGCCTGAAAAGCGCCTGGCCGACCTGGACGCCGCCGCGCTGGACACGCTGTTTCGCACCAACACCATCGGCCCGGCGCTGGTGCTGCGCCACTTCGCACCGCTGCTCGACCGGCAGCGCAGCCTGCTGGGCGTGCTGTCGGCCAAGGTGGGCAGCATCGGCGACAACCGGCTCGGCGGCTGGTACGGCTACCGCGCGTCGAAGGCGGCGCTGAACATGCTGCTGAAAACCGCTGCCATCGAGCTGAGCCGCACCCACCCCGGCGCCGTACTGGCGGCGCTGCACCCGGGCACGGTGCGCTCGGCGCTGTCAAGGCCTTTCCGCGGCGATCAGATCGGCCGCGAGCCGGCCCAGGCCGCGGCCGAGCTGCTGGCGGTGCTGGACGGCCTGCAGGCCGAGGACAGCGGCGCCTTCGTGGCCTACAGCGGCGAGCGCCTGCCCTGGTGACTCAGGCGCCGGCCGCGTCCTTGGCGCGCATCTTGGCGTGGATGTAGGCACCGTGCGGCACGTGCAGCAGGTCGGACAGGCGCCACAGCGTGTGGCGCTCGTGCTCGCTGAGGTGGCCGTCGGCATAGGCCACACGCCACATGTGTTCGACCATGCGGATCTTGGCCGCCATGTCGAAGTGCACGTTGATGTGCGAGGTGAACTCGAACCAGTCGGTGGCATCGCGCAGCGCCTGCTCGGCCAGCTCGATGAGCCGTGCGATCTCGTCGTCGTCCAAGGCAAACCTGGCGCGCAGCGCGTCGATCACCGCGCGCCGCTCGGCGGCGTCGAAGTGGCGGTCGGCGCGCATCACCTCGATCAGCATCACCGCGCTGGCCAGCTGCAGCGTGTGCTCCACCGCCTGCGCGGAGGCCGCCGGCGACGGCGGCTGCAGGGCGCTGAACAGGTCCTTCAGGGTTTGCAGCATGGGGGTCTTTACAGCGTTGCAATGTGGCGGCCGTCGGGCGCAGGCACACTGACAGATTGTCCGCTGCCCGCCATGCCTACCCCATTTTCCTTCGACAACAGCTATGCCCGCGATCTGGAGGGCCTGTACTTGCCCTGGCAGCCGGCCAGTGTGCCCGACCCGCGGCTGCTGTACCTGAACCACGAGCTGACGGCCGAGCTGGGCCTGGACGCAGCGGCGCTGCAAGGCGCGCAGGGTGCGGCACTGTTCGCCGGCAACCAGCTGCCGGAGGGCGCCAAGCCGCTGGCGCAGGCCTACGCCGGGCACCAGTTTGGCAACTTCTCACCGCTGTTGGGCGACGGCCGCGCGCTGCTGCTCGGCGAGGTGATCGACCGGCAGGGCCGGCGCCGCGACGTTGCCTTCAAGGGCAGCGGGCGCACGCCCTTCTCGCGTGGCGGCGATGGCAAGGCCGCGGTGGGGCCGATGCTGCGTGAGGTGCTGATCGGCGAGGCCATGCACGCGCTGGGCATTCCCACCACCCGCGCGCTGGCCGTGGCCGCGACCGGTGAGCCGGTGCAGCGCGAGCGGCCGCTGCCGGGCGCCGTGCTGACCCGCGTCGCAGCCAGCCACCTGCGCGTGGGCACCTTCCAGCTGTTTGCCGCGCGCGGCGATCTGGACAAGCTGCGCGCGCTGGTCGACTACACCCTCGCCCGCCACGATCCGGCGCTGGCCGGCGCGCCCGAGCGCCATGTCGCGCTGCTGCGCGCGGTGGCCGAGCGCCAGGCGGCGCTGCTGGCGCAATGGATGAACGTCGGTTTTATCCACGGCGTGATGAACACCGACAACATGACGATCTCCGGCGAGACCATCGACTACGGGCCCTGCGCCTTCATGGAGGCCTACGACCCCGGCGCGGTGTTCAGCAGCATCGACCACCAGGGTCGCTATGCCTATGCCAACCAGCCGCGGATCGCGCGCTGGAACCTGGCGCGGCTGGCCGAGGCGCTGCTGCCGCTGATGGCCTCGGTCGACGACACCGCCGCCGTACAGCGGGCGGTGGCGCGGGTCACCGAAGTGATCGACGCCTTTCCGGCGCTGTATGGCGCCGCCCTGCTGCGCGGCCAGAGGGCCAAGCTGGGCTTGCAGCGCAGCGACGACGATGCCGCCGACACCGCGTTGGCCGAGGACTGGCTGGCGTTGCTGCAAGCGCAGCAGGTGGACTTCACGCTCGCCTGGCGGCGCCTGGCGGATGCGGTCGCCGGCGACGAGGCGCCGTTGCACGCACTGTTCACCGACCTGCAAGCCGCGCAGGCCTGGCTGGCGCGCTGGCGGCAACGGCTGGCACGCGAAGAGGGTCCCGCCGGCGATCGCGCGTCGCGCATGCGCTCGGTCAGTCCGTGGGTGATCCCGCGCAACCACCGCGTCGAGGAGGCGCTTGCGGCGGCCTCGGACGAGGGCGACCTGGCGCCCTTCGAGCAACTGCTGGCCGCGCTGCACCAGCCCTTCGACGAGCTGCCGCAGCACGCGGCCTATGCCGAGCCGGCTCCGGCAGCGGTGACGGCCTGCTACCGCACCTTCTGCGGCACCTGAGCCACAACCGGGCTGCGATCCGCGCGCTGGCGCTGCTATCGTGCCCTGCCAACTTTCCCGGCCGCCCCATCCATGTCCGACGACAACCAGGTGCTCGTGCCGCGCTCCTTCATCGAGCTGTTCATCGCGCCCGGCCGCCTCAAGCCGAGCGAGCCGCGCGACGTGATCACGCAGCGCCATGAGCTGTGCGAGGACATAGCCCAGATGCTGACCGACGCGGCACGCAGCAAGTTGTTCGAGCTGGGCGTGACCGAGGCCGACGTGCTGGAACGCATGGCCCGCGGTCTGCGCGCCGAAGGCTCGGTGCTCAGCGAGGCCGAAGCCGGCTGGGTGGTCTGCCGGCTGGCCGAGCTGCTGGGCTGGCCTATGCCGGCCTAGGGCCTTTCCCCGCCGAGTGGGGCGAGGCCCGACACGCGGCCGCTGCTCAGGTCGTCCAGGTACAGCGCCTCCAACTCGCGCGCTGCAGCCAGCTGTTCACGCTCCATGGGCCGCGTGTGCAGCGCCGAGCGCAGCACGAACAGCCAGCGCACCCAGCCGGGCACGAAGATCCTGCGCTGGCGTTGCAGCAGGCCGTCGGCGATCAGCGGCGCCGCCACCTCCAGCGGCGTCTCGCGCCCCATCGGGCCAGCCATGCCTTGGCGCAGCCGCGCGAAGGTGCGGCTGCTGCGGCCACGTTCGACCATCGGCGTGGTCACCCACAGCGGATGGATGCAGGTGACAGCCACGCCGTGGTGGTCCAGCTCGATGCGCCAGCTGTCGCACATGGCCTCGACCGCGGCCTTGGACGCGGCATAGGCGCTCATCACCGGTGCATGGCCCAGGCTGGCCGCCGAGGCGCTGACCGCAATCTGGCCATGCCGCTCGATCAGCTGCGGCAGCGCCGCCTGCACCGTGTGCAGCACCCCGAACACGTTGACCTGCAGCACCCGCATCCAGTCTTGCGCATCGGCATGTCGCAACGGCGCTCCCGCACCGATGCCGGCATTGGCCCAGCACAGGTCGATGCCGCCGAAGCGCTGCACCGCCTGGGCCACGGCACGCTGGCAGTCCTCGGGCCGGATCACGTCGCCGGACACCGTGAGCACCTCGCCGCCCGACAGCTGTGCGGCCGCGGACTGCAGTGCCGCCGGCGTCAGGTCCATCAGCACCAGCTTCATGCCGTGGCGCTGCAGCAGCCCGGCCACGGCCAGGCCGATGCCGCTGGCTCCGCCGGTGATGAAGGCCACGCGGCCGGTGGGATCGTTCGTCGTCATGGAGCAGCTCGATACCTGGGGGCTGCCAGTGTGCCTTGGCCGGGCCAGGACTCGTCCCATAATGAATCGGTCGCTTGCCCTCACCTACAGGATGTGCCGATGAACCTGGATGCCCTCATCGAACCGGACCGCGTGCACAAGTCGGTCTACACCGACCAGCAGATCTTCGACCAGGAGATGGAGAAGATCTGGGAACGCACCTGGGTCTACTGCGGCCATGAATCGCAGGTGCCGAAGCCCGGCGACTACTACGCGGTGACCATCGGCCGGCAGCCGATGATCATGGTGCGACAGAAGGACGGCAGCGTGCAGGTGCTGTACAACCGCTGCCCGCACCGCGGCGTGCAGCTGGTGGGCAACCTGAAGGGCAACACCGGCAGCGCCTTCGTCTGCTCGTACCACGCCTGGAGCTTCCACCTCGACGGCAAGGTGCGCGCCATCCCGCTGGCCGCCGGCTACGAAGGCACGCGGCTGACGCGCGACAACCCCGACTGCAGCATGAAGCGCGCGGCGCGCGTCGACAGCTACCGCGGCTTCGTCTTCGCCAGCCTGGCCGGCGAAGGCGAGGGCCTGCTCGACTTCCTGGGTGAAGCGCGCATCGCCTTCGACGACATGTGCGACCGCTCGCCGGTGGGCGAGGTCGAAGTGGTGCCGATCTGCCACCGCGTCGTGCAGCATTCGAACTGGAAGTTCTTCATGGAGAACCAGCTCGATTCGCTGCACCCGTCGGTGACGCACCAGTCCACCGGCATCTCCGCCGGCCGCGTGGAAAAGCGGCTCAAGGCCGAGCAGGGCTCGGCCCCGCTGTACTACCACTACCTGTCGACCTTCGCGTCCAGTTTCGAACAGTGGGACGCCGTGCAGACCATCAACTTCCCGCACGGCCACGGCATCCTCAAGGCCTACATGGGCCTGCGCCCGCAGGACCCGGACACGCTGGCGCACGAGGCGCTGCTGAAGCAGGCCTACGGCGAGCAGAAGGCCGAGGAGTACCTGTCGCGCAGCATCCACCATGTGCTCGTCTATCCGTACCTGTCGGTGCAGTCGCCGCTGCAGCAGCTGCGCTGCCTGCGGCCGATCGGTCCGCACAAGACGCTGTCGGAGATCTGGCACTTCCGCCTGAAGGGCGCGCCCGAGGCCATCTACCGACGCAGCCTGTGGTACTACAACCTGGTCAACTCGCCAGCCACGATGATCAACGCCGACGACCTGGAGAACTGGACCAAGGGCCAGTGGGGCCTGCAGTCCGATGGCGGCGACTGGGTCAGCTTCCACCGCCACTTCGGCGACGACCGGGTCGAGGGCGGCGTCACCTATTCGAACCACGGCACCTCCGAGGCGGTGATGCGCAACCAGTTCCGCGCCTGGTCCGCCTACCTGTCGGCCGCGTAGCGCGAGGAGCCCACGATGAGCAAGAGCAACACGATCCCCAGCGCCGGCCCCGACTTCGAGCACCTGCTGGCGCAGGAGGTGGTGATCGAGGCCGGCACGGCCGAAGGCCCCAGCGGCGCCCAGCGCATCGAGCCCGACCATTCGCCGCGCACGCCGCATGGCGGCGCCGCGCCGGCACCGGCACTGCTGCCGGGCGCGGACCTGCAGCGTGAGGTGGAGCAGTTCCTGTACCTGCAGGCCGAACTGCTGGACGCCAAGCAATGGCAGGCCTGGATGGAACTGTTCGACGCGCAGGGCGTGTACTGGATGCCGGTGGAGCGCAGCCAGACCGAATGGGAGGGCTCGCCGTCGATCTTTGCCGAAGACAAGCTGCTGATGGAGATCCGCAAGGGCCGGGTCACGCACCCGAACGCCTGGTCGCAGGCGCCAATGTGGGAGACCAACCACCTGGTCAGCCACGTGGCCATCGAGTCAGCCAGCGAACAGCAGATCCAGGTGCGCTCGCGCTTCCACATGATGGAGCTGCGCCGCGACACGGTGCGCCACTTCGGCGGCAGCTACCGGCACACCCTGGTGCGCGACGCCGCCGGCGCGCTGCGCATCCGGCTGCAGCGCGTGGACCTGTTCAACGGACAGGCGCCCTTCGACTATGTCTTGCAGATCTGGGTTTGACGCGCACCCTTGTCTTTGCCAGTACGTACGAATTAACGTACCATAGGGCGCTCGATTGCATGGAGACACGCGATGGCCATCTTGACTGCGAGTGACGCACGGGCAAACCTTTATCGCCTGATCGATCAGGCCGCGGAGTCGCACGAACCCATCCTGATCGCAGGCAAACGCAGCTCCGCCGTGCTCGTGTCCGAAGAGGATTGGAAAGCGATTCAGGAGACGATGCACCTGCTGTCGGTTCCAGGCATGCGCGAATCGATTCGCGACGCGATGGCTGAACCCCTGACCAAGAGCGCCAAGGAACTTCGCTGGTGAGTTGGGCGCTTGTCTATTCGAAGCAGGCACTCAAGGATGCGAAGAAGCTCAAGGCGGCAGGCCTGAAGGCCAGAGCCGAAGAACTGCTGGAACTCCTTTGCGGCGATCCCTTCCAGAATCCACCTCCCTTCGAGAAGCTCGTCGGCGATCTTGCAGGTGCGTACTCGCGGCGAATCAACATCCACAATCGCCTGGTCTACGAAGTGTTCAGGAAAGAGCGAACGGTGCGCGTCCTGAGGATGTGGACTCGCTACGAATGACACCGACGCAGACGGCATTTTCGAAGCGACCCCCTCAGCGCCAACAGGCAACATGACCGTCCCGACCTATGACAAGTTCATCGAGCCGGTACTTCGGTTCCTGGCGACTCGTCCCGGTGGAGCGCCGGCGCGTGAAGCCCATGAGGCGGCCGCCTCGGCGCTCGGCGTCGGCGATGCCGATCGGCAGGAACTGCTGCCCAGTGGGGCTCAGCCCATCTACAAGAACCGGGCGGGTTGGGCGCATGACCGACTGAAGCGAGCCGGCCTTTCGAGCAGTCCGCGGCGCGGGTTTTGGCAGCTTACCGACGACGGCATCCAGTTTGCGGCAAAACATCCCGGCCCCTTGTCAGCAAAGCAGGTTGAGCAGCTGGCCGTCGGCTACATGGACGTACGCCTTCGGCCCGGATCGAACGGTGAGTCGCTTGCTTCCCCTGCGCTTGTGCAGGCGCCCATCCTGCCGGCGGCCGTCGCAAGCCCAGATGACCGGCTCGGCGAGGCACTGGCCGAACTGCGCAGTTCCGTTGCCGCCGAACTACTGGACACCCTGGCCACAGTCTCGCCGTCCTTCTTCGAAGCGATCGTGCTCGACTTGCTGCATCGAATGGGCTATGGCGCAAGTCGTGCGGACCTTCAACGGGTGGGTGGCTCTGGGGATGGCGGCATCGACGGCGTCATCTCCCTCGACAAACTCGGACTCGAAAAGGTCTACGTCCAGGCCAAGCGCTGGCAGGGCACGGTGGGCCGGCCCGAAGTTCAGGGCTTCTACGGAGCCCTGGCAGGACAGCGTGCGAACAAGGGCGTCTTCATCACCACCTCCGGCTACACCTCCCAAGCCATCGAGTTCGCCAAATCGGTAGAGCGTGTCGTCCTCGTCGATGGCCCGCGTCTTGCTGAGCTGATGATCGAACACGAGGTCGGGGTTTCCGCGCGTACGGTCAAGATCCCCAAGATCGACAGTGACTACTTTGATGAAGAATCGAACTGAGCTGGGCTCTTTCGACAGGCATGTCCAGGTCGACGTCCTCAATTACCACCCTTCTCCCACAAAGGAACCGAACATGCTCAAGCTGAACCCAAGCGCCCTGCCCGGCGTGGTCGCCGCCTTTACCGCCAGCTGCCTGGCCTTCGCCGCGCCGCTGGCCCAGGCCGCCGACAAGGTGAAGATCGGCTTCGTCAGCACGCTGTCGGGCCCGTCGTCCGCGCTGGGCGTGGACATCCGCGACGGCTTCCTGCTGGCCGTCAAGCTCAACGGCGGCAAGCTCGGCGGCTTGCCGGCCGAGGTGCTGGTCAGCGACGACCAGTTCAAGCCCGACGTGGCCAAGCAGCTGTTCGAGAAGAACATCAAGCGCGACAAGGTTGACTTCATGACCGGCGTGGTGTTCTCCAACATCATGCTGGCCGCGCTGCCCGAGGCGCTGGACAACAACACCTTCTACATCAGCCCGAATGCGGCACCTTCGTCGATCGCCGGCAAGGACTGCAACCCGCTGTTCTTCGCGGTGTCGTGGCCCAACGATGCGTACCACGAGGCCGCCGGCCAGTTTGCCAACACGCGCGACCTGAAGTCGGTGTACCTGGTGGCGCCCAACTACCAGGCAGGCAAGGATTCGCTGGCCGGCTTCAAGCGCATGTACAAGGGCCAGGTGGTGGGCGAGAACTACACCAAGCTCGGCCAGCTGGACTATGCGGCCGAGCTGGCCGAAATCCGCGCCGCCAAGCCGCAGGCGGTGTACATCTTCCTGCCCGGCGGCATGGGCATCAACTTCATCAAGCAGTACGTCGGTGCCGGCCTGGGCAAGGACACCACGCTGCTGCTGCCCGGCTTCAGTGCCGACCAGGACGTGATCAAGCCGGTAGGCGAGGCCATGGCCGGCCTGTTCAACACCGCGCACTGGTCGCCGGACTTCAGCAACGCCGCCAACCAGAAGTTCATGGCCGAGTTCCAGAAGGAGTACGGCCGCATCCCGACGCTGTACGCGTCGCAGGGCTACGACGCGGCGCTGCTGATCAACGCCGCGGTGCGCGACACCAAGGGCAAGCTGGAAGACCGCGCCGCGGTGCGCAAGGCGCTGCAGGCCGCCAAGTTCGAGTCGGTGCGCGGGCCCTTCAAGTTCAACACCAACCAGTACCCGATCCAGAACTACTACGTGCGCGTGGTCGGCAACAACCCGAACGGCAGCGGGCTGATCAACAAGTCCTTCGGCGAGCCGATCCTGCGCGAGCGCGGCGACGCCTACGTGCAGGATTGCAAGATGAAGAACTGAGCGCGCTCACGCAGGCATGACCGGTCTCCTCGTCCTGGAGCAGCTGCTCAACGGGCTGCAGTTCGGGCTGATGCTGTTCCTGCTGGCGGCCGGGCTGACGCTGGTCTTCGGCGTCATGGACATGATCAACCTGGCGCACGGCTCGCTGTACATGGTGGGGGCGTTCCTGGCCGCCTGGCTGGTGGCGCTGACCGGCTCGTTCCTGTTCGGCGTGCTCGGCGCCATGCTGCTGACCGGCCTGTTCGGCATGGCGCTCGAGTCCGGGTTGCTGCGCTCGCTGTACATGCGCGACCACCTGTCGCAGGTGCTGGCCACCTATGCGTTGATCCTGATCCTGAACGATGGCGTGAAGATGCTCTTCGGCAACGACCTGCCGCTGTCGGCACCCGAGGCGTTGGCCGGCTCGGTGCAGCTGCTGCCCGGGCTGCATTACCCCGCCTACCGGCTGCTGATCCTGGGCGTGGGGCTGCTGCTGGCGCTGCTGCTGTACCTGGGGGTGCAGAAGACCCGGCTGGGCGCGCTGGTGCGCGCCGGTGCGTCCAACCGCGAGATGAGCCTGGTGATGGGCGTGGACATCGGCCGCCTGTTCACGCTGGTCTTCGGCATCGGCGCGGCGCTGTGTGCCGTGGCCGGCGCCCTGCTCGGCCCGCTGCTGGCGGTGCAGGTGGGCATGGGCGAGAACATCCTGATCCTGGCCTTCGTGGTGGTGGTCATCGGCGGCATCGGCTCGATCCGCGGCGCGCTCATCGGCGCGGTGCTGGTGGGCTGCATCGACACGCTGGGCCGCAGCCTGCTGCAGCACGCGCTGCGCGAGGTGCTGCCGCCGCAATGGGCCAGCGCCGCCGGGCCGGCCATCGCCTCGATCGCGGTCTACGTGTTCATGGCAGCGGTGCTGGCGCTGAAGCCGCAGGGTCTGTTCCCGGTGCGCGCCTGATGGACGCCGCAGGCCCCACCGGCCGCCGCGCCGCGGCGGCGGTGCTGCTGATGTGCGCCGTTGCCCTGCCCTGGGCCCTGCAGTGGCTGGGCATGGACTACTACCTCAGCCTGGCCAGCCGCGTGCTGGTGTATGCCATCGCCGCCACCAGCCTGAACCTGGTGCTCGGCTACGGCGGCATGGTGTCCTTCGGCCATGCGGCCTTCGTCGGCCTGGGCGCCTATGTCACCGGCATCCTCATCAGCGAAGGCGTGGCCGCGGCCGGCTGGCACCTGCTGGCCACCGTGGCCGTCACGGCGCTGGCGGCCTGGGTCATCGGGGCCATCTCGCTGCGCACGCGCGGCGTGTACTTCATCATGATCACGCTGGCCTTCGCGCAGATGCTGTTCTACCTGGCGAATTCGATCAAAGCCTATGGCGGGGACGAAGGGCTGAACATCCGCACCCGCTCGATCATCGGTTTCGATGGCTTCGCGCTCGACCTGAAGGACGGCCAGGTGCTGTACTACGTAGCGCTGGCCGTGCTGGTGGCCATGCTGGTGGCGCTGGCGCGCTTCGTGCCGTCGCGCTTCGGCCGCGCGGTGCTGGCGCTGCGCGACGACGACGTGCGCGCCGAGGCGCTGGGCTTCCCGACCTACCGCTACAAGCTGATCGTGTTCGTGGTGGCGGGTACCTGCGGTGGCATCGCCGGTGCGCTGTACGTCAACCTGACCGGCTATGTCAGCCCGAACCTGCTGCACTGGACTCAGTCTGGCAGCCTGATGGTGATGGTCATCCTCGGCGGCGTGGCCAGCCTCTGGGGCGGGCTGGCCGGCGCCGCGGCCTTGCTGCTGCTGCAGGAGCTGCTGTCGGCCCATACCCAGCATTGGGAGTTCTGGACCGGCTGGGTGCTGCTGGCGGTGGTGCTGTTTGCGCGCCGCGGCCTGGCGGGGCTGCTGGCTCGGCGGGCCGGGAGCAGGCCATGAGCGAATCCGCCTTGCTGGATGTGCGCGGCCTGAGCAAGCGCTTCGGCGGCCTGGTGGCCAATGACGATGTCCACCTGCAGGTCCAGGCCGGCGAGGTGCATGCGTTGATCGGACCCAACGGCGCCGGCAAGACGACGCTGGTCTCGCAGCTGGCCGGGCAGCTGCGCAGCGACCGCGGACAAGTGCTCTTCGACGGCCACGACATCACCGTGCTGAGCACGCACCAGCGCGCACTGCGCGGACTGGTGCGCTCGTTCCAGATCACGCGCTTGTTCAAGAGCTTCAGCGTGCTCGACAACGTGGCGCTGGCCTTACAAGCGGTGTCCGGCAGCAGCCTGCGCGCGTGGCGGCCGGTGGCGCAGGAAACCGCGCTGTTCGACCAGGCCCGGGCCCTCTTGGCCGAGGTGGGGCTGGACGCCAAGGCCACCTATTCCATCGATCAGTTGTCGCACGGCGAGCGCCGCGCGCTCGAGGTCGGCATGGCGCTGGCCAGCCGCCCCCGACTGGTGCTGCTGGACGAGCCGATGGCCGGCATGGGGCAGGAGGAATCGGCACGCATCGAACAGCTGATCGGCCAGATGCGCAAGCGCAGCACGGTGGTGCTGATCGAGCACGACGTGGACGCGGTCTTCCGACTGGCCGACCGGGTGTCGGTGCTGGTGGGCGGGCGACTCATTGCCAGCGGCGAACCGGACGCGGTGCGCCGCGACCCCGAGGTGCGCGCCGCCTACCTGGGCGATGGCGCCGAGGCCGCACGATGAGCGCGCACCCGGCCCACGCCGCGCTGCTGGAGGTGCGCGGCCTGTATGGCGGTTATGTCGGCGCGCCGGTGCTGTTCGACGTCAACCTGCAGATCGGCGCGGCCGAGATCGTCGGGCTGGTCGGCCGCAACGGCATGGGCAAGACCACGCTGGTGCGCACCATCGTCGGGCTGCTGCGGCCCAGCTCGGGCGAGTTGCACTTCGGCGGCCGCAGCCTGGCGGGCCTGCCCGCGCACCGCGTGGCCCGGCTGGGCATTGCCGTCGTGCCCGAGGGCCGCCAGGTCTTTCCGAATCTGAGCGTCGAGGAGCACCTGAGCGCCTTCCAGCGCCCCTCGCCGTCGGGCCAGACGACCTGGGACGTGGAGCGGGTGTTCCACCTCTTCCCGCGGTTGGCCGAGCGGCGCCGGCACATGGGCAACCAGCTGTCAGGCGGCGAACAGCAAATGCTGGCCATCGGCCGCGCGCTGGTCACCAACCCGCGGCTGCTGATCCTGGACGAAGCCACCGAGGGGCTGGCCCCGCTGGTGCGCGAGGAGATCTGGCGCGTGCTGGGCGTGCTGCGCGATGCCGGCCACGCGATGATCGTCATCGACAAGTACGTCGAGCGCCTGATCAGCGTGGCCGACCGACAGGTCATCGTCGAGAAGGGCTGCGTGGTTTGGACTGGCACCTCGCAGCAGCTCGACGCCGACCGCAGCCTGTGGCACCGCTACCTAGGCCTGTAGCGATTCAGTCGCGCAGCACGCCGCGCAGCACGCATTCGAACAGACGCCTCGCCTCGATCGGCTTGGCCACGTGGTCGTTCATGCCTGCGGCGCGACAGGCCGCCCCGTCGTCTGCAAAGGCATTCGCGGTGGTGGCGACGATGTGCGTTTGAAGGTTGCGCGATTCCTGCCGGATGCGGCGCGTGGACTCGATGCCGTCGAGCAGCGTCATGTGCATGTGCATCAGGATCACGTCATCGGCCCTGGCGCGTGCCGCGGCCAGCCGCGCCGACACCAGGCGGCGGATCAGCAGCGCAGGCTCCCGCACCGCGGAGGACACGCGCTTGGGGCCGAGGTGGTGACAGGTGACCATGCCCCACAGCCGCCCGTCCTGCAACAGCGAGATGGTCATCGAGGCACGCACGCCGATGTTGCGCAGGTACTCGATGTGGATCGGCGAGACGCTGCGTATGGCCGAGAGGCTCATGTCCAGCGGCTGCTGCGTGTCCGGGTTGAGCGCGGGGACGAGCCGGCTGGGCACCGACTCGGCGTCGGCGATGGCCCGCACCATGTTGAGGGTGTACAGCCGCCGAGCCTGCGGCGGAATGTCGTTGACCGGAAGGCGCATGCCGAGGAAGTACTGCGCATGCGACGCGCGGCTTTGCGCCACTACTTCGCCGTCCATCGTGGTGTCGAAGCGGTAGACCATGACACTGTCGTAGCCGGTGAGGCCGCGCACCATGCAGACGATGCGGTCGAAGTAGGCCGCACGGTCGTCGGCCACCTCCTGCAATAGCAGCGAATCCAGGGTCTGCACCAGCAGGTCGTCCAGCCCTCTACGCAGATGCTCGCCCTCGTTGCGCTCCAGTTCCAGCACCTCCGACCTGTCCGACAAATACAGGTGCGCGAGCAGCGGGACGCCCGCGCCGTCGACCGCGATGCGCAGCCGGCCGGTGGCACGCGAGCGCGCCGCCAGGGCCCGGACGGTGGCTGCGGCGGCGGGGTCGCACACGGCGGCCAGCGGTCGGCCCATCACCGTTTACAGCGTCCGGCCGACGAAGGCGGCGATGTTGTCGCTGGCCAGCAGCACGGTGCGCTCGTTGTCCGGCCGCATGATCAGCAAGCCGGCGCGGGGCTGCACCAGGCCGATCTGGTGGATCGGTTCGGCAGCCCGTTCGCGCAGGGCCTGTTCGAACTATTCGTTGCGCAATGCCTGCATGGGTGGCCCGCCAGTCCGCAAAGGCGGCGGCCGTCTGCGACTATCCTGGCAGTGAAACGGGCTTCGGTGCCGCGCCGAGGAATCGACTACGCTATTGCCAGGCGCTGTGGTGGTAGGCCGTGTTGGACTTGAACCAACGACCAAAGGATTATGAGTCCTCTGCTCTAACCAGCTGAGCTAACGGCCCCCTTGCGAAGCCATTGTAGGCAGCGCTACTTGGTGCTCAGCGCGTTGCCGACCAGTCGCGCCGTGATGTCGACGATCTGGATCATGCGTTCGTAGGCCATGCGCGTCGGGCCGATCACGCCCAGCGTGCCGACGATGCGGCCATCGACTTCGTAGGGCGCGGTCACGACCGACAGCTCCTCGAAGGGTACGACGTGGCTTTCGCCGCCAATGTAGATGCGCACGCCCTCGGCGCGGCTGCTCACCTCCAGCAGGCGCATCAGCTCGGTCTTCTGCTCGAACACGTCGAACAGTTTGCGCAGGCTGCCCATGTCGTTGCCGAAGGCCGGCACGTCCAGCAACTTGCGCTCGCCACTGACCACCACCTGCTCGGTGCTTTCCGCCAGCACCTCGCTGCCGGCCTGCACCGCGGCCTGCATCAGCGCGGCAATCTCGCCGCGCAGCGCCTCGATCTCGTGCTTCAGCCGCTCGCGCACCTCTTCGATGCTCAAGCCGGCGTAGTGCATGTTCAGGTAATTGGTGGCCTCGACCAACTCGCCCTGCGAATAGTCGCGCGCGGTGAAGATGACGCGGTTCTGCACGTCGCCGTCGGGCGCCACCAGTATGACCAGGACGCGCCGTTCACCCAGGCGCAGGAACTCGATGTGATGGAAGACGCTGGCCTTGCGCGGCGCGGTGACCACGCCGACGAAGTTGGACAGGCTGGACAGCAGGCTGGCCGCCTGCGCGATGACACGCTGCGGCTGGTCGGGGTGCAGTTGCTCGCGCACCGCGGCCATTTCGGGCGGCACCTCGGCCAGATTCACCGGCCGCGCCGTCAGCATGGTGTCGACGAACAGCCGGTAGCCGCGCGCGGTGGGCACCCGTCCCGCACTGGTGTGCGGGCTGGCGATCAGGCCCAGCTCTTCCAGGTCGGCCATGACGTTGCGGATGGTGGCCGGCGACAGCTCCAGCCCGCTGGCTCGCGACAGCGTGCGCGAACCCACCGGCTGGCCTTCGGCGATGTAGCGCTCGACCAGGGCCTTGAGCAGGGTTCTTGCGCGCTCGTCCAGCATGAATTTCATTGTACGGACATGGCCTGCGGCACAGGGCGCGGCCACAGGCCCTATGGTGTAATGGGTCGCATGCCGACGCGTTTTCATCACGCCGCCATCGTGGGCAAGTACCAGGCCCAGGGCATTCGGCCGTTGCTCGAGGACATCGCGCACTTCCTGGTGCGGCTGGGGCTGGAGGTGTCCTTCGACGCCGCCACGGCGCTGAACACCGGCGTCACCGATTACGAAGCGCTGTCGCCCAACGAGATGGGCCGGCGCTGCGACATGGCGGTGGTGGTCGGCGGCGACGGCACCATGCTGGGCATCGCCCGTGAACTGGCGCGCCACAACCTGCCGCTGGTGGGCATCAACCAGGGGCGGCTGGGCTTCATCACCGACGTGCCGCTGGCCCACTACCGCGAGACGCTGGAAAGCATGGTCGCCGGCGACTACGAGGAAGAGCACCGCTCGATGATCGAAGGCGGTGTCTGGCGCGACGGCGAGAAGATCTTCGACGGGCTGTCGCTGAACGAGGTGGTGGTCAGCCGCGGCGCCACCGCCAGCATGGTCGAGTTGCGCGTGGACATCGGCGACGAGTTCGTCGCCAACCTGCGCGCCGACGGCTTGATCATTGCCTCGCCCACCGGCAGCACGGCCTACGCGCTGTCGGCCGGCGGGCCGATCATGCACCCCGGCATCGGCGGGCTGCTGCTGGTGCCGATCGCCTCGCACACGCTGTCCAACCGGCCGATCGTGCTGCCCGACCACAACGAGATCCGCATCGAGGTGGTGGCCGGGCGCGATGCCTCGGCCAACTTCGACATGCAAAGCCTGGCCAGCCTGCTGCACGGCGACCAGGTGCGCGTGCGCCGCTCGGCGCACAAGGTGCGCTTCCTGCACCCGCGCGGCTGGAGCTACTACGCGACCTTGCGCAGGAAGCTGCGCTGGCACGAAGGCGTGGTCTAGGCCCTCATGCTGCGCCGCCTGACGCTCCGTGACGTGGTCATCGTCAGCCAGCTCGAGGTCGAGCTGCAGGCCGGCTTCTCTGTACTGACGGGCGAAACCGGCGCCGGCAAGTCGATCCTCATCGATGCACTGCAGCTGGCACTGGGCGGTCGCGGCGATGCCGGCATGGTGCGCGAAGGCAGCGCGCGCGCCGAGGTCACGGCCGAGTTCGACACGCCGCCGGCGCTGGCCGGCTGGCTGGACGAAGCCGGCTTCGACTGCGCAAGCGACACACTGCTGCTGCGCCGCAGCATCGATGCCCAGGGCAAGAGCCGCGCCTGGATCAACGGCAGCCCGGCCACCCTCGGCCAGCTGCGCGAGGCCGGCGAGCAGCTGGTCGACATCCATGGCCAGCATGCCTGGCAGAGCCTGGCGCGGCCGGCCGCCGTGCGCGCGCTGCTCGACGAACAGGCCGGCGCCGACACCACCCGGCTGGCCGCGCTGTGGCAGGCCTGGAAGGCGGCCGAAGCGGCGCTGGCCGATGCCCGCGCTCGCGGCGAGACGCTGGAACGCGAGCGTGAGCGCCTGGCCTGGCAGATCGGCGAGGTCGACAAGCTGGCGCCCGGCGACGGCGAATGGGACGAGCTGAATGCCGATCACCAGCGCCTGGCCCATGCGCAGTCGCTGCTCGACGGTGTGCGCGCCGCGCTGCTGGCGCTGACCGAGGGCGAACCGGCGGCCGATAGCCTGACCGGCCAGGCCATCGACGCGCTGGAAGACCTGACGCGCTACGACGCCAGCCTGGGCGCGGTGCTCGAAGTGCTGCAAGCTGCGCAGGCGCAGCTGCAGGACGCGGCCCACAGCCTGCATGCCTACCTCGGCCGCAGCGAGCCCGACCCGGCACGCCTGGCCGAGCTGGACTCGCGTCTGTCGAACTGGCTGTCGCTGGCGCGGCGCTATCGGCGGCCGCCTGGGGAGCTGCCGGCGCTGCTGGGCGCCTGGAAACAGGAGTTGCGCTCGGTCGAGGCGGCCACCGATCTGGCCGCACTGCATGCAGCGCAGCAGCAGGCGCAGGCGGCCTGGCGCAGTGAAGCCCAGCGCGTCGGCAAGTTGCGGCGCGCGGCCGCGCCAAAACTGTCGGCCGCCGTGAGCCAGGCCATGCAGCAGTTGGGCATGGCGGGCGGGCGTTTCGAGGTGGCGCTGACGCCGGTGGAAACGCCACAGGCCTTCGGCCTGGAAAGCGCCGAGTTCCTGGTGGCCGGCCATGCCGGCAGCAGCCCGCGGCCGCTGGCCAAGGTGGCCTCGGGCGGCGAGCTTTCAAGACTGGCGCTGGCCATCGCCGTCACCACCTGCCGCAGCGGCGTGGCGATGCCCACGCTGATCTTCGACGAGATCGACGCTGGGGTCGGCGGCAGCGTGGCCTACCAAGTGGGCCGCATGATGAAGCAGCTGGGGGGCATCAGCCAGGTGCTGGCAGTCACCCACCTGGCCCAGGTGGCGGCCTGTGCCGACCAGCATTTCGTGGTGTCGAAGGCGCTGCAGGGCAAGACCACGGTCAGCGACGTGCAGCCGGTGGCCGGCGAGGCACGCGTCACCGAAGTGGCGCGCATGCTCGGCGGCGAACGCCTGGCCGGCACCAGCCGCGCCCATGCCGAAGCCATGCTCGGTGGCAGCGATGAACACTGAGGCGCGGCCCGAACGGCGCGCGGTGCCGCGTGTCGCTGGCGACGGCACGCCCGCAGGCACCCCTGAAGACCGGCGCGAGGTGGTGCTGATCACCGGCATCTCCGGCTCGGGCAAGTCGGTGGCGCTGCATGCGCTGGAGGACGCCGGCTTCTTCTGCGTGGACAACCTGCCGCCGGAGATGCTGCGCGAGTTCATCCGCCTGGAGCACGAGCGCTTCACGCACCGTGTGGCCGTGGCGGTGGACGTGCGCAACGCGACCTCGCTGCCGCACCTGGTGCCGTTGATCCTGGAATTGCAGAAGGAAGGCGTGCACATCCGCTCGCTGTTCCTGGACGCCAGTACCGATGCGCTGCTGCGGCGCTTTTCCGAGACACGCCGACCGCACCCGCTGTCGGCCAGCAACGGCGGCAGCGATGCCTCGCGCGTGCTCACGGACGCCATCGAGCTGGAGCGCGAGCTGCTCGCTGCGCTGCGCGAAGTGTCCACCGTCATCGACACCAGCCAGCTGCGCCCGGCGCAGCTGCGCACTTGGGTGCGCGACCTGGTCGGCGCGCGGGGCACGGCGCTGACGCTGGTGTTCGAGTCCTTCGCCTTCAAGTTCGGCGTGCCGCTGGACGCCGACTTCGTGTTCGACGTGCGCGTGCTGCCCAACCCGCACTACCTCCGCGAGCTGCGGCCGCTGACCGGCCGCGACGCGCCGGTGGCCGCCTACCTGGAGGCGCAGCCCGATGCGGTGGAGATGCTCGACCAGATCGAGGCTTTTCTGCGGCGCTGGCTCGGCGCCTTCGAGGACGACCAGCGCAGCTACCTCACCGTGGCCATCGGCTGCACCGGCGGGCAGCACCGTTCGGTGTACCTGAGCGAGGCGCTGGCGCGGCGCTTCGCCGAACGTGGTGCCACGCTGGTGCGGCACCGCGAGCTGGACGCGCGCGAATGACCCGCGCCGCGAGCCGTTGATGGCCGGGCCCGAGCGCATTGCCGCGCTGCCGCTGTTCCCGCTGCGCTCGGTGCTGTTCCCGGGCGGGCTGCTGGCGCTCAAGGTCTTCGAGGCCCGCTACCTGGATCTGGTGTCCGACTGCCTGCGTCGCCAGCAGCCCTTCGGCGTGGTCTGCCTGCTGCAAGGCGGCGAGGTGCGTGCCGGCAAGAGCGCGGCCGTGCGCTTCGAGAGCGCCGGCGTGCTGGCACGGCTGGACGAGGTGGACAGCGAACAGCCCGGGGTGTTGCGCGCGCGCTGTACGGGCACGCGGCGCTTTCGACTGAACGGTGCCGCTGCGCAGCAGGCCGACGGCCTGTGGGTCGGCAGCGCCACCTTGTTGGACAACGACGAGTCGCTGGTGCCCAGCGCCGAGATGCTGCCCACGGTGAAGGCGCTGGCCAATGCCATCGCCAAGCTCAAGGCGCAGGGGGCCGAACCCTTCAACCTGCCGCACCGGCTGGACGACGCCGGCTGGGTGGCCAACCGCTGGTGCGAGATCCTGCCGATCTCGCTGGGCGCCAAGCAGAAGCTGATGGAGCTGGACGACCCCCAGGTGCGCCTGCAGCTGGTGCACGAATACCTGCGCGGCAAGGGCGTGGTCAGCGGCTGAGCAGCTTGCGCAGCGGTGCCGGCAGGCCCATCTGCAGCGCCTGCTCCTGGCTCACCCAGCGCCCCGGTGGCAGCCGCGCCGTCAGTTCGGCCAGGCGCAGCGCCGACAGCCGTGCCGGCAGCTGCCAGCGCAGCGGCTGCAGCGTCCAGTCGAAGTGAGTCAGCGCATGCTCGATGGCCGGCAGCGTCTCACCGCGGCCCGGCCAACCCTTCAGCAGGTGTTCCAGCGCCTCGGGCGTGTCGAACTCCGGCAGACTCCACAGTCCCGCCCACACTCCCTGCTCCGGGCGCTGCACCAGCCACAGCCGGTCGACCTGCGCCAGCCACAGCCAGGCGTGGGCGCGCGTGCCGCGCTTCAGCCGTCGCGTCTTCACCGGGTAGGCCTCGGTCCGGCCTTCGCGCCGGGCGACGCACAAGGTCGCCAGCGGGCATCGATCGCACGCCGGCTTGCGCACGCTGCACACCGTGGCGCCCAGGTCCATCAGGCCCTGGGTGTAGTGCTCGACCCCTTGCTCGGGCACCAGCTCCTGCGCGCGCTGCCACAGTGCACGCTCCTGCGCGGCCATGGACAGGTCGCCGGCAAAGCCGAGCGCGCGACCGAGCACGCGCTTGACGTTGCCATCCAGGATGGCGACGCGCTCGCCGAAGCAGAAGGCGGCAATCGCCGCGGCGGTGGACCGCCCGATGCCCGGCAATTGCGCCAGCGCCTGGCTGGTGTTCGGGAAGACGCCGCCATGCTCGCGCTGCACCGCCTGCGCGCAACGGTGCAGGTTGCGCGCACGGCTGTAGTAGCCCAGGCCGCTCCACAGCGCCAGCACCTCGTCCTGAGGTGCCGCGGCCAGTGCGGCCAGGTCGGGAAAGCGCCGCAGGAAGCGCGTGTAGTAGACCAGCACCGTGGCCACCTGCGTCTGCTGCAGCATGATCTCGGACAGCCAGACGCGATACGGGTCCTTCGTGTCCTGCCAAGGCAGGCCCTGGCGGCCGAACTGCAGGCGCCAGCGCAGCACGTGCTGCGCGAAGTCCCCCGCGCGAGGCATCAGTGCGCGTTGCTCAGCAGCGGGGCGCGGTCGGTTTCGGCGGCGGCTGTCTCTGCCACCGACCGGGCGGTGGCCGTGGCCTGCTCGACCATCGAATCGAGGCGCCACTGCAGGCCGGCCAGGCGCTTGTCCTGCTGTTCCACTTCGGCGATGCGCTGCTCCAGTTCGCCGGAGGCCGATTGGATGCGCTGCAGCGCCTCGTGGCGGTGCGCGAAGGCGCGGCGTCGCTCGCGCAGCTGCTGCTCGATCTGCGCCGATGCGGCCTTGCTCCACAACTCGACTTCGCCGGCGGCGTTCTCGAAGACCACTCGCAGCTTGGATAGCAGCATGCGCTGGAACTGCTCCATGAAACTCGGGCTGGCCAGACGCCAGGCCTGCATCGGGCCCAGGTAGCGACCGTAGCTGCGCTCGATCAGATCCAGCTCCTCGACAAAGCGCTCCAGCTGCGGCGCACTGGCCAGCGTGAAGGCAAAGCCGAATTCGGCATTCAGCTGGTGGTAGCTGGCACCGAGCATCTGCTGGATTTCCTCGGCCTGGGCGCGCGCGCTGGCCAATGCGGCACGCAGCCGCTCGCAGGTGGCGGCAAAGGGCTTGCGTGCGCCCAGGTGAAGCGGGGTGGCCGACATGGCCGTACGCATGCCTGCGAGCTCGTCGCGCAGCGCATCGCTGGACAGCGCGCGCAGCGCCTTCTGCAACTGGCGCAGATGCACCACACGCAGCGCCGACAGCCGCGAGGTGCAGCGCTCGAAGTCCCCCATTTCGGCATCCAGCCGCAGCAACATGGCATGCACCTTGGCGTTGCTCTTGCCGCGCAGGCCGCGCAGTTCGAGCATCTGCTCGGCATTGTGGCGGCGCCGCTCGCCCAGGCGGCGGGTGGCGGCCTGACGCAGCGTTTGCAGCGTGGCCTCGGCGGCTCGGGTCAGCAGCTCGCGTTGGCGTGGCAGCAGTTCCCGGGCGAGTGCGGCCTCGAGCGCCGGCAGCCCGCTGCGCTCCAGCGCGACGGCATCGCCGCTGACACGCGCGGCCAACGCATCGCGCGCCGACAGCGGGTAGATGCGCGAGGACGGCACGTCGAGCGTCTGGGCGATCTTGCGCCGCTGGTTGTCGAGCTGCGCGGCCAGCGCGGCGGGCGCGGACAAGGGGTCGGCCAGGATGTCGGTCTTGTTGAGCACGACAAAACGCTCGAGTGCCTCTTCGCCCAGGTGTTCGGTCCAGATGGCCAGATCGGAGCGCGAGACGCCGGTATCGGCAGCCAGCATGAAGACGATCGCATGCGCGGCCGGCAGCAGGCCGAGTGTGAGTTCGGGTTCCGCACCGACGGCGTTGAGGCCCGGCGTATCGACGACCACCAGCCCGCGCTGCAGCAGCGGGTGCGGGTAGTTGATCATGGCGTGGCGCCAGGCGGGCACCTCGACGCTGCCGTCTTCCAGCCGAGGTGGGTTGTTCTCGGGGTGATCGTCGCTCCAGAAACCCAGCGTTGCGGCCGTGACGGTGCTGACGCGCCGCGTCTGCGTCACCAGGTTCATCGCCT
Organism: uncultured Pseudomonadota bacterium; assembly: GCA_963758955.1. Taxonomy (GTDB): domain Bacteria; phylum Pseudomonadota; class Gammaproteobacteria; order Burkholderiales; family Burkholderiaceae_C; genus Rubrivivax. Next base: position 45,340 of record CAVWXO010000016.1, on the reverse strand, counting down.
CGGCCAGGCCGTCGGGGTTGTGCGGGTCCAGCCCAAGACGCTGCCAGGCCTCGGGCTGGGTACGCAGCTCGGCCAGCGACTGCTCGCCCAGCCGGGTATCGATCGGCAGCAGCGCCAGCTCGGCCGGTTGACCGGCATGGAACTGCAACTCCACCGGGCACATGGTGGTGCGCCCCGGGGTGGCGGGCAGCACCCGCCGACCCGTGTCGGCAAAGAAGATGGCGTTGAGCAGTTCGGACTTGCCGCGCGATACCTCGGCCACACAGGCCAGGACCAGCTTGTCGGCGGCCAGTTTGCGCAGCAGGCCATCCAGGGCACCGGCGGCCGCATCGTCGACCAGATCGTGCTCGGCCATGAAGTGAGCCATCGCCCGCACGCGACGGTCCAGCGCGCGCCGCCAGTCCGAAAGTGCATCGAGGTGATGGGCCAGGGTGTTCTTCATCTTCGTCGGACCACTGGCCGGGACGGCCGTTGCGGGCATCCTAGCGCAGGGCCCCAAAGCCACGTTGGCCGCGAAACAACTGCTGACAACAAGCTTTGTGCAGCTTTGCGCAGACTCAATGCGCCAGCGCCTTTTCAGGCGCGTCGCTGGCAGGCGGGGCAGAAAAAGGTGGAGCGCTGCGCCTGGACGATGCGCCGCACTGCCGTGCGGCAGCGCGGGCAAGGCTGGCCCTCGCGGCCATACACGCCGGCCTCGGCCTGGAACTCTCCGGCCACGCCATGGGCATCGCTGAAGTCGCGCAACGTGGACCCCCCCAGCTCCAGCGCGCGGCCGAGTGTCTCCCGCAGGGCCGAGAGCAGGCGCGCAGTCCTTTGCAAACTCAGCCGATCGCAGCGCGTGCGCGGGTCGATGCCGGCGCGGAACAGGGCCTCGCAGGCGTAGATGTTGCCGGCGCCGACCACCACCTGCCCGCCCAGCAACAGTGTCTTGATGGCCACCTTGCGTCGCTTGCAGGCGGCGTACAGCACCTGCGGCGTCAACGCAGCGTCGAAAGGTTCGGCACCCAGCCGCGCCAGCAGGGCGGCCGCCGGCAGTTGGTCGAGCGCCGGCGACCACAGCACTGCGCCGAAGCGCCGCGGGTCGTTCAGCCGCAGCAGGCCCTGGCTGGTGCAGAGGTCGAAGTGCGCGTGCGGCCCGGGGGCTGCAGCGGCATCGTGGAAGGCCAGCGAGCCCGACATGCCCAAATGCAGCAGCAGCCCGCCGTCACTGCCGGCCGGCGCTGCCGACACATCGCGCTTCAGCGGCAGCCACAGGTACTTGCCGCGCCGCGTGACCTCGCCCAGCCGCGAACCGACGAGCCCTTCCGGCGCGCATCCCAGCGGCCAACGCAGCGGCTTGCCGATGCGTACCGACAGCACGCGCGCGCCACGCAGCCGAGCGGCAATACTGCGCCGTGTGACCTCGACCTCGGGCAGCTCAGGCATAAGCCATTATGTGAGAATGAAGTTCAATCTCCTGGAGACCTGATGACCGTGTCGAGCCTGCGGCGCCCAGCCGCATGCCCATGGGTCGCCGGCGCGACCCTCGTGCTCCTGTGCCATGCAGCGTCCGCCCAGCAGGCCGCGCCCGCCGGCCCTCCCGCCCCGGCCAAGCCGCCGGTCGTCAATTCGGCGATCGATGCCCCGTTGTTCTATCAGCTGCTGATCGGCGAGATCGAACTCGGCGCCGGCCAGGCCGGCAATGCCTACCAGATCATGCTCGATGCGGCCCGGCGCACCCGCGACGAGCAACTGTTCCGGCGCGCGACCGAGATCGCACTGCAGGCGCGTGCCGGCGAACAGGCGCTGGCCGCCACCCGTGCCTGGCGCACGGCGCGGCCGGAGTCGCTGGACGCGATCCGGCTGCAGCTGCAGATCCTGCTGTCGATGAACCGCCTCGACGAGTTGCCAGAACCGATCCGCGCTCTGATCGCCGGCACGCCGGCGGCCGAGCGAGCCGCGGTCATCGGCTCGCTGCCGCGGTTCATGCACCGAGCGCAGGACAAGCGCCAGGCCGCGCAGCTGCTGGAAGACGCGCTGCAACCCTACGCCGGCGACGCCAGCACGCGCGTGGCCGCGCAGGTCGCCGCCGGCCGCATGTGGCTGGCCGCCGGCGATGCCGAGCGGGCCCTGAAGCTGGCTCGACAAGCGCAGGCCGAGGAGCCGGCCTCCAGCGCGGCGGTGCTGCTGGCGCTGGAACTGATGCCCACCCGGCCCGAGGCCGAAAGCCTGGTCGCCAACTACCTGAAGCGGCCAGACGCCGACCTGGCGGTGCGCCGCGCCTATGCCGGCACACTGGTAACGATGCAGCGCTATGCCGATGGCATTGTCCAGCTCGAGCTGGTCACGCAGCGACAGCCCGACCTGGCTGCACCCTGGTTGACGCTGGGCGCGCTGCAGCTCGAACTGCGCCAGACGCAGGCCGCCGAGCAGTCGCTGCAGCGCTATGTGCAGCTGGTTCAGGCCCAACCGGCGGCGGCACGGGGCGCAGACAACGACGATGACGATGACAACGAGGCCTCCGCCCCTGACCAAGGCCTGACCCAGGCCTGGCTGCTGCTGGCCCAGGCCGCCGAGCAGCGCGGCGACTTCGCCACCGCCGAAGCGCGGCTGGCGCGCGTGGACAACCCGCAGCGCGCGCTGGAAGTGCAGACGCGGCGCGCCTCGCTGCTGGCGCGCCAGGGCCGTGTGCCGCAGGCCCGCGAGCTGGTGCGCAGTGCGCCCGAGCGCAACCCCGGCGACGCCCGCGCCAAGCTGCTGGCCGAGGCGCAGGTGCTGCGTGAAATCAAGCAATGGGCAGAGGCCTATGCGGTGCTGGAGGCCGCCAACCAGCGCTTCCCTAACGATGCCGACCTGCTGTACGAGCAGGCCATGATGGCCGAGAAGGTGGGCCAGCTCGACGCGATGGAAGCGCAACTGCGGCGCGTGATCGCCCTCAAGCCCGAGCATGCGCATGCCTACAACGCGCTGGGCTATTCGCTGGCCGATCGCAACCTGCGGCTGAACGAGGCCAAGACGCTGATCGAACGCGCGCTGCAGCTGACGCCGGGCGACCCCTTCATCACCGACAGCCTGGGCTGGGTCGAGTTCCGCCTGGGCAACCGCGACGAGGCGCTGCGGCTGCTGCGCCAGGCCTACAAGGCGCGGCCCGATGCCGAGATCGGCGCCCACCTGGGCGAGGTGCTGTGGGCCATGGGCCAGCGAGACGAAGCGCGACGCATCTGGGCCGAAGCCAGCAGCCGCGACGCCGGCAACGACGTGTTGCGCGAGACCCTGGTCCGACTGAAGGCGCAATAGTGCGGCGCATGGCCATGCTGCTGGCGGCACTGGCCCTGGCCGGTTGCGCCACGCTGCCACCTGAACCCGGCACGATCGCCGGCCGACTGGCCCTGCAGGTCGAGGCCTACGGTGGCCGGCCGGCACAATCGCTCAGCGCCGCCTTCGACCTGCGCGGCACGGCCGAACGCGGCGAACTGCGCCTGAGCACGCCGCTGGGCACGACGCTGGCCGCAGCCTTCTGGGGCCCGGGTGAGGCCCGATGGGTGACACCGCAAGGCGAACGCCGCTTCGACGACCTGGATGCGCTGTCGCGCGACGCCTTCGGAGAAGGCCTGCCGCTGCGTGCGCTGCCCGACTGGCTGCAAGGCCGACCCTGGCCCGGCGCGGCCGAAGCCGCCCGACCGCTGCAGCCCGGCCCCGGTTTCGTTCAACTGGGTTGGACCATCGATCTGGCGCGTTTCGATAGCGGCCAGCTGTCGGCCTCTCGCGTCGGCCCGCCCGCGGTGCGTCTGCGCGCCCAGATGGACGCCCCATGAGTCTGACCGCATTGTTCGATGTGCCGGCACCGGCCAAGCTGAACCTGTTCCTGCATGTGGTGGGGCGGCGTGAGGACGGCTACCACTTGCTGCAATCGGTGTTCGTGTTGCTCGACTGGTGCGACCGCCTGCACCTCGAGCTGCGCCGCGACGGCCAGCTGGCGCGCCACGACCTGGGCCCCGCGCTGCCGGCCGACGACCTGTGCCTGCGCGCCGCGCGTTTGCTGCAGCAACGCTCCGGCAGCGCGCTCGGTGCCGACATCTCGGTGGACAAGCAGCTGCCCTGGGGCGCCGGCCTGGGCGGCGGCAGCTCCGATGCCGCCAGCACGCTGCTGGCCTTGAACCGACTTTGGCGCTTGCACTGGCCGCTGCAGCGGCTGCTGGACCTGGGGACGGCGCTGGGCGCCGACGTGCCCTTCTTCATCGGCGGGCACAACGCCTTCGTCGAAGGCGTCGGCGAACGGCTCACGCCACTGGCGATGCCTTCGCAGCGCTATGCGGTGGTCAAGCCGGCCGCATCCATCCGCACCGTCGACATCTTCGGCAGCCCGGATCTGGTCCGCGACACCGAGCCTGTTATACTCACAGGCTCTCTTGCGAGCGCCGGGTTTGGCGACGGTTTCGGCCGCAACGATCTGCAGCCGGTGGCCGAAGCCCATTGCCCCGAGGTGCGGGCGGTCGCCGAATGGCTGCAGGGCCGTTTCGGTAACAGCCGCATGACGGGTTCTGGTAGCGCGGTGTTCGCAAGAGTCGGCTCGGTAGAACAATCCTTGGCGACATGGCCGGCGCAGTCTCTGCCCGGCCCCTGGATTGCGCGGCTGTGCCGCAGTTTGGACCACCACCCGTTGCTGGGCTGGGCCGACTGAGAACGATTCGAGGGCCCGGCGCGAGCCGGGTCCTGTGTAGGGGAGTCGCCAAGTTGGTTAAGGCATCGGATTTTGATTCCGACATGCGAGGGTTCGAGTCCTTCCTCCCCTGCCAAATCCACCCGCCCACCGCCGGCCATTGACCAAGAGAGACTACAAGGTGCTGTTCAACACCGTGCTGTTCACCGGCAATGCCAACCAGGGGCTGGCACGCGAGATCGCCTCGCAGCTGGGCGTGGAGTTGGGCCGGGCGCTGGTCGGCCGCTTCTCCGACGGCGAGGTGCGCATCGAGGTGCAGCAAAACGTGCGCGCCCGCGACGTCTTCGTGGTGCAGCCCACCTGCGCGCCGACCAACGAGAACCTGATGGAGATGTGCATCTTGGTCGATGCGCTCAAGCGGGCCAGCGCGCGGCGAATCACTGCAGTGATGCCGTACTTCGGCTATGCCCGACAGGACCGCCGGCCGCGCTCCACCCGCGTGCCGATCAGCGCCAAGGTGGTGGCCAACATGCTGCAGAGCGTGGGCGTGGAGCGCCTGCTCACCATGGATCTGCACGCCGATCAGATCCAGGGTTTCTTCGACATCCCGGTCGACAACATCTACGCCTCGCCGGTGCTGCTGTCCGACCTGAAGAGCAAGAACTACCAGAACCTGGTGGTGGTGTCACCCGACGTCGGCGGCGTGGTGCGCGCCCGCGCCCTGGCCAAGCAGCTGGGTTGCGACCTGGCCATCATCGACAAGCGCCGTGCCAACGCGAACGAGTCCGAGGTGATGCACGTCATCGGCGACATCGACGGCCGCCACTGCGTGATTATGGACGACATGATCGACACCGCCGGCACGCTGGTGGCCGCCGCCGAGGTGCTGAAGCAGCGCGGCGCCAAGCGCGTCTTTGCCTACTGCACCCACCCAGTGTTCTCGGGCCCGGCCATCGACCGCATCCGCGAGTCCCAGATGGACGAGGTGGTGGTCACCAACACCATCCCGCTCAACGAAAAGGCCAGGGCCTGCAAGAACATCCGCCAGCTGTCGGTGGCCTTCCTGTTCGCCGAGACCATCCGGCGCATCAGCGACGGCGAGTCGGTGACGTCGCTGTTTGCGGAGCAGAACAATAACTTCTAGGAATGGAGAGCGGGCTCGCGCCGCGAGCCCTTTCCGTGTCGGCGCCTGGTCGCGGGCGTCTTTCTTGTCTGGAGTGAAACCATGAAATTCGTCGCATTCGAGCGCACGCAGCAGGGGACCGGAGCGAGCCGCCGCCTGCGCAGCGCCAACAAGGTGCCCGGCATCGTCTACGGTGCCGGCACGCCGGCCATGATCGAGCTGGACCACAACGCGCTGTTCTACGCGCTCAAGAAGGAGGCTTTCCATTCCTCGATCCTGGAGATGGAACTGTCGGGCAACACGCAGAAGGTGCTGCTTCGCGACTACCAGATGCACCCGTGGAAGCAGATCATCCTGCACATCGACTTCCAGCGCGTGGACGAGACCACGCGGCTGCACAAGAAGGTGCCCTTGCACTTCGTGAACGAGGAGAACTCGGTCGCGGTCAAGACAGACAAGTGCCTGGTCAACCATGTGCAGACCGAGCTCGAGGTGGAGTGCCTGGCCTCGCAACTGCCGGAATTCATCACCATCGACCTGGGCCACCTGGTCAAGGGCCAGTCGATCCACGTGGCCGACCTGAAGCTGCCCGACGGCATCAAGGCGGTGCGTCACGGCACGCTGAACCCGGTGATCGTCTCGGCTAACCCGCCGCGCATCGAGGAAGAAGCCGCCGCCGCCACGGTGGTGGTCGCACCGGCGGCAGCGCCGGCCAAGGCCAAGAAGAACGAAAAGCAGAACAAGAAGTAAGCGCTGCGACTTCCTGCTGCGAACCCCACTTCGGTGGGGTTTTTTCATGCCGGCGGCGACCGGTGCGCCCAGCACCCGGACCTAGAATCCAGGCCCTCAACCACGCTCCAAGTTGCAGGACTGCGCATGATTCGCCTGCTGGTCGGCCTGGGCAACCCGGGCCCGGAATACGAAGCCACGCGCCACAACGCGGGCTTCTGGTGGCTGGACGCGGCCTCTCGCAAGCTGGGCGCCACGCTCGCACCGCAACGCAGCTACTTCGGCCTGGCCGCCAAGGCCGGCACTGCCCACGGCGTGGTGTGGCTGCTGCAGCCGATGACCTACATGAACCTGTCGGGCAAGTCGGTGGCCGCGCTGGCGCGCTTCTTCAAGATCGAGCCGCAGGAGATCCTGGTCGCGCACGACGAGCTCGACCTGATGCCCGGTCAGGTGAAGATCAAGTGCGGCGGCGGCCATGCCGGCCACAACGGGCTGCGCGACATTCACGCCCAGCTGGGTTCGGCCGACTACTGGCGATTGCGCCTGGGCATCGGGCACCCGGGCGTCAAGGCCGAGGTCGTCGACTACGTGCTACGCAAGCCCAGCGCCGAACACCGCGAACTGATCGAGCAGACCATCGAGCGCTCCGTCGATGCGCTGGACCTGCTGCTGGCCGGCGAGATGGAGCGCGCGATGATGAAGGTACATGCCAAACCGCCGCGACCCAAGGCGCCGCGCCCGACCCCCGCGCCCGACCTGGCGCCCGGCAACGGACCCGCACGATGAAGCGGCTGAGCGTCGCTGGGTTGCTGCTGGCCGGCATGCTGGCTCAGGCTGCGCCGCCGCAGACCGTCTATCGCTGCGGTCCGGACGGGCGCGTCTACTCGCAGACGCCCTGTAGCGACGGCAAGGCGCTGAACACCGACGACCCGCGCTCGGCCAGCCAGCAGAAGGCGGCGCGCGAAGTGGCCGAACGTGATGCCGAGCAGGCGAAGAAGCTCGCCGACGAGCGGCGCCAGCGCGAAGCTGCCGCCAAGGGGCAGCAGGCGGCCGGCTTCAAGACCGCACCGGTCGTCGACGCGGCTTCGGCACCGCCTCGCAAGCCCAAGGCCAAGGCCGCTTCAGCCAGCGCCGATGCGTCGATGACCCCGCCGATGCGCGTGCCGGTCCAAGGCACGGCAGCGAAGTAGTCAGGGCGCCGGCAGCGCTGGTTGCTGCGTCAGCCGCCGGTACTTGGCCCAGAGCTGCTCGCGGCTTTCGGTGAAGTCGGGGTGGATCGGGATGCAGGCCACCGGGCACAGCTGCACACACTGCGGCTCGTCGAAGTGGCCGGCACATTCGGTGCACCGGTTCGGGTCGATCTCATAGATCTCGGCGCCCATCGAGATGGCCTCGTTGGGGCATTCGGGCTCGCAGACATCGCAGTTGATGCATTCGTCCGTGATCAGCAGGGCCATGATCGTTCACGCTTCGGGCTGGCTGACCCGCTCCTTCAGACGCTTGAGCACCGAGGGTGCCACGAACTTGGAAACATCACCGCCGAGCATGGCAATCTCGCGCACGAAGGTGCCGCTGATGAACTGGTACTGGTCCGACGGCGTCAGGAACAGCGTCTCCACCTCGGGCATCAGCTGGCGATTCATGCCGGCCATCTGGAACTCGTAGTCGAAGTCACTCATCGCGCGCAGCCCGCGCACCACCACGTCGCCGTTGTGGCCGACCACGAAGTCGCGCAACAGCCCGCGAAACGGCAAGACCTCGATGTTCGGGTAGGGCGAGGCAATCTCGGCCGCCATCTGCAGCCGTTCGTCGATGGTGAACATGGTGCGCTTGTGGTGGCCGACGGCCACCGCCAGGATCAGCCTGTCGAACAGGTGCGCGGCCCGGCGCATCAGGTCCTCGTGCCCCAGGGTCATCGGATCGAAGGTGCCGGGATAGACGGCGGTGAGCGGTGTGACGGTGGTCAAGGCTCGTTTCTCCTGGGCGGGCCGCTGTGGCCGGGAGTGTAGCCGTCGCGCCCACGTTGCAGCAGGTGGAAATGCACCGCGCCCGCGCGGCCTTGGCGGTGGATCGCCCAGCCGTCGGGCGCTGCCGGCAAGGCCTGGCGAGCCTCCAGGTAGATGAAGCCGTCCTCGGCCAGCAGTCGTTGGGCCTGGGGCAGCGCCTGTGCGGCCAGGTCACTGCCGAAGGGCGGGTCGAGCAGCACCAGGTCGAAGCTGCCTGGCTCGGCACGTCCCATCCAGGCGATGGCATCGGTGACTTCGACGCGCAGTGCCTCGGCCTTCAGGCGCTGCTGGCTCTGGCGCAGGCTGGCTGCCAGCGCGGGGTCGCGCTCCAGCAGCACCACGTCGGCCGCGCCATGCGACGCCGCCTCGAAGCCCAGCGCGCCGCTGCCGGCAAAGGCGTCCAGGCAGCGCCAGCCGGAAAGGTCCTGCCCGAGCCAGTTGAACAGGGTTTCGCGCACGCGGTCGGGCGTGGGCCGCAGCCCCGGCCGGTCGGCCACCGGCAACTTGCTTCGCTTCCATTGCCCGCCAATGATGCGCACCTCGTGCGCCGGCCCGCCCTTCACAGGCGGACCGGGATGCCATCGTGCGCCATCAGCGCCTTGGCCTGGGCCACGGTGAATTCACCATAGTGGAAGATGCTGGCAGCCAGAACCGCATCGGCGCCACCCAGGCGGATGCCTTCGGACAGGTGCTGCAGCGCGCCGACACCGCCCGAGGCAATCACCGGTACCGGCACCGCGTCGCTGACGGCGCGCGTCAGTTCCAGGTCGAAGCCGATCTTGGTGCCGTCGCGGTCCATGCTGGTGAGCAGGATCTCGCCGGCGCCCAGCTCGGCCATCCTCGTGGCCCATTGCACCGCGTCCAGGCCGGTGTTCTTGCGCCCGCCATGGGTATAGACATCCCAGCCGCCGCCTTCACGCTTCTTGGCGTCGATGGCCACGACGATGCACTGCGCACCGTACTTGTCCGACGCATCGCGGATGACCTGCGGGTCGGCCACTGCGGCGGAGTTGAAGCTGACCTTGTCGGCCCCGGCATTGAGCAGCCGTCGCACATCCGCCACCGTGCGCACACCGCCGCCGACGGTCAGCGGGATGAACACCTGCGAGGCCACGGCCTCGATGATGTGCAGGATCAGATCGCGCCCGTCACTGGTGGCGGTGATGTCGAGGAAGGTCAGCTCGTCGGCGCCCTGGTCGTTGTAGCGCGCGGCAATTTCCACCGGGTCGCCGGCGTCGCGCAGCTCGACAAAGTTGACGCCCTTGACGACGCGCCCGCCGGTGACGTCCAGGCAGGGGATGATGCGCTTGGCCAGCACCGGCTCAGTCGCCGTCAAGTTCGTCGGCGCGAAGCTGCGCCGCAGCGAAATCCAGCGCGCCGGTGTAGATCGAGCGGCCGCAGATCACGCCGCTGATGCCTTCGGACTGCACTGCACACAAGCGCTCCAGGTCCTGCATGTTGGACAGCCCGCCCGAGGCGATCACCGGGATGGTCAGCGCCTGCGCCAGCTTGACGGTGGCGTCGATGTTGATGCCGGTGAGCATGCCGTCGCGGCCGATGTCGGTGTAGATCACGCCTTCGACGCCGTAGTCCTCGAACTTCTTCGCCAGGTCGATGACCTCGTGGCCGGTGAGCTTGCTCCAGCCGTCGGTGGCGACCTTGCCGTCCTTGGCATCCAGGCCAACGATGATGTGGCCGCCGAAGGCGGTGCAGGCGTCGCGCAGGAAGCCGGGGCTCTTTACCGCAGCAGTGCCGATGATCACGTAGCTCAGGCCGTCATCGAGGTATCGCTCGATGGTATCCAGGTCGCGCAACCCGCCGCCCAGTTGCACCGGGATCTCGCCGTCCACCTCGGCCAGGATGGCCTTTACCGCGGCCTCGTTGACCGGCTTGCCCGCAAAGGCGCCGTTCAGGTCCACCAGGTGCAGCCGCCGGGCCCCGGCGTCGAGCCAGCGCCGCGCCATCGCGGCCGGGTCCTCGCCGAAGGTGGTGGAGGCATTCATGTCGCCTTGCTGCAGGCGCACGCACTTGCCGTCCTTGAGGTCGATGGCCGGTATCAGCAACATGGCGTCGGGCGGGTTGGGGGGAATTGGGGCCCTCTAAGGCTTCCAGCTGAGGAAGTTGCGGTACAGGGCCAGGCCGTGGTCGGCACTCTTCTCGGGGTGGAACTGCGTGGCGAAAATGTTATCGCGGGCGATGGCGCTGGTAAAGCTGGCGCCGTACTCAGTGCGCCCGGCCGTGTGCCGCGGGTCGCTGGGGTGCACATGGTAACTGTGCACGAAGTAGAAGTACGCGCCGTCGGGCACCCCCTTCCACAGGAGGGCATGCGCCTGTCCGTCGTGGGCCTGCTGGAACACCCGGTTCCAGCCCATCTGCGGCACCTTGTAGCGGCTGCCGTCCGGTTGGCGCTGGCCTTCCAGCCTGAAACGCAGCACCTGGCCGGGGATCAGCCCCAGGCCCGGTGTGTCCTGCTCCTCGCTGTGGTCCAGCAGCATCTGCATGCCCACGCACACGCCCATCAGCGGCTTGCGGGCCGCGGCGTCGAGTACCGCCTCCTGCAGGCCGGACTCCTTCAGCTCGCGCATGCAGTCGCGCATGGCACCTTGCCCCGGCAGCACCACGCGCTCGGCGGCCAGCACCTCTTCCGGGCGCTGCGTCACCACCACCTGGAACTCGCTGCCGTGGGCCACATGCATCACCGCCTGCGATACCGAGCGCAGGTTGCCCATGCCGTAGTCGACCACTGCCACGGTGCGGGCCATCACCGATGGTCCTAGAGGCTGCCCTTGGTGGACGGGATGACACCTGCCGAACGCGGGTCCGGCGTCAGCGCCATGCGCAGCGCACGGGCGAAGGCCTTGAACACCGTCTCGCACTGGTGGTGCGCGTTCTCGCCCTTCAGGTTGTCGATGTGCAGCGTGACCAGCGCATGGTTCGAGAAGCCCTGGAAGAACTCGAAGGCCAGCTGCGTGTCGAAGCCGCCGATCATGCCGGCCTTGAAGGGCACGTCCATGTGCAGCCCAGGCCGGCCGGAAAAATCGATGACCACGCGCGACAGCGCCTCGTCCAGCGGCACGTAGGCATGGCCATAGCGGGTGATGCCCTTCTTGTCGCCGACGGCCTGCGCCACCGCCATGCCCAGCGTGATGCCCACGTCTTCCACCGTGTGGTGACCGTCGATGTGCAGGTCGCCCTGGGCGGCGATCTCCAGATCGATCAGCCCGTGGCGGGCGATCTGGTCGAGCATGTGGTCGAAGAAGCCGATGCCGGTGGCCAAGGACGCCTGGCCGGTGCCGTCCAGATCGACGCGCACGCGGATCTGCGTTTCCTTGGTGTCGCGGCGGACTTCGGCAACCCGGTTCATAGACTGGCCTTAAGCGCCTGGATCATGGCGTCATTTTCGTCGGGCGCGCCCACGGTCAGGCGCATGCAGTTCGCCAGCAGCGGGTGCAGGCCGGCGATGTGCTTGACCAGCACGCCATGGGACTTCATGCCCTCGAAGCACCGCTTGGCGTCGGGCACGCGCACCAGGATCATGTTGGCCTCGCTGGGGAACACGGTCACGCCGCCCAGTGCCGCCAGCGCGGCCGACACGCGCGTGCGCTCGCCACGCAGCAGCGCCGCCTGGCGCGCATATTCGTCGGCATGCTCCAGCGCAAACAGCGTGGCCTCGGCATTGAGCACGCTGATGTTGTAGGGCGGGCGCACCTTGTCGACCTCGTCGATCAGCGCTGCCGCGCCGCACAGGTAGCCCAGGCGCACGCCGGCCAGGCCGAACTTGGACAGCGTGCGCATCACCAGCACATGCTCGTGTTGCGCCAGCTTCGGCAGCCAGCTGCGCGAGGAAAAGGGCTGGTAGGCCTCGTCGAAGACCACCAGGCCCTGCTGGCGGCCGACCGCGTCGACGATGCGCTCGACGATGCCTTCGTCGAACAGGTTCGCCGTCGGGTTGTTGGGATAGGCGATGTAGGTCAGCGCCGGGCGGTGCTCTTCGATGGCCGCCAGCATCGCCAGCTCGTCGAGTTCGAAGTCAGGCCGCAGCGGCACGCCGACGAACTTTAGCCCGCGCAGCTGCGCCGACATCTGGTACATCACGAAGCCCGGCAGCGGCGCCAGCAGCGTGGCACCGGGCACGTCGCAGGCCACGCTGAGCATGTCGATCAGCTCGTCGGAGCCGTTGCCCAGGATCATCTTGCAGCAGGCCGGCAGTTCGACGAACTTGGACAGCGCCGCCACCACGTCAGCCGTGCTCTGCACCGGATAGCGGTTGATGGCCACGCGGCCCAGGCGCTCGCCCAGCTCGCGCTGCAGCGCCTCGCTCAGGCGGAAGGGGTTCTCCATCGCATCCAGCTTGATCAGCCCGCGGCTGTCCTGGATGGCATAGGCATGCATCGACTTCACGTCCTGGCGGATCGTCCGGCGGATGCGTTCGTCCAGCGTGCTCATGACTGCTTCTCCGTCGATTCTCGCGGCTGCAGCCGCATCTCGGCCGCGCGGGCGTGCGCCTGCAGGCCCTCGCCGTAGGCCAGCTCGGCGGCGATCGGGCCGAGCGTGCGCGCGCCCTGCTCGCTGACTTCGATCAGGCTGGAGCGCTTGACGAAGTCGTACACACCCAGCGGCGAGCTGAAGCGCGCCGTGCCCGAGGTGGGCAGCACATGGTTCGGCCCCGCGCAATAGTCACCCAGGCTTTCGCTGGTGAAGGCGCCAAGGAAGATGGCGCCGGCATGGCGCAGCAGCGGCTCCCAGCGCTGCGGGTCGCGCGAGCTGATCTCCAGGTGCTCGGGCGCGATGCGGTTGCTGATCGCGCAGGCCTCTTCCATGCTGCGGGTGTGGATCAGCGCGCCGCGGCCTTCCAGCGACGCGCGGATGACCTCGCGCCGCGGCATGCCCGGCAGCAGCCGCAGAACAGCCTCGCGGACCGCGGCGATGTAGCCGGCATCGGGGCAGAGCAGGAGGCTCTGCGCCAGCTCGTCGTGCTCGGCCTGGCTGAACAGGTCCATCGCCACCCAGTCGGGCGGCGTGCTGCCGTCGGCCAGCACCAGGATCTCGCTGGGCCCGGCGATCATGTCGATGCCGACCTGGCCGAACACCTGCTTCTTCGCGCTGGCCACGTAGGCATTGCCCGGGCCGGTGATCTTGTCGACGCGCGGCACACTCTGCGTGCCGTAGGCCAGCGCGGCCACGGCCTGCGCACCGCCGATGGTGAAGGCCCGGCTGACACCGGCCACTGCCGCCGCGGCCAGCACCAGGTGATTGCGCTCGCCCACCGCGGCGGTGGCGCCACCGCTGCCGCCGGTGGCCACGCTGCCGCGCACCGGCGTCGGCACCACCATGATGATCTCGGCCACGCCGGCCACGTGCGCCGGCACCGCGTTCATGATCAGGCTGGACGGATAGGCCGCCTTGCCGCCGGGCACGTAGATGCCGACCCGGTCCAGCGGCGTGACCTTCTGGCCGAGCAGCGTGCCGTCGGCATCGCGGTAGCTCCAGCTGCGGCAGCAGGCGTCGCGCTGGCGCTCGTGGTAGCTGCGCACGCGGGTGGCGGCCTGCTCCAGCGCGCCACGCTGCGCCGGCGTGATGCGGCCCAGCGCGTCGCGCAGTTCCTCGGGGCCGATCTCCAGCGCCGCCAGGCTCGCGGCCTGCAGGCCGTCGAAGCGCGCGGTCAGCTCCAACACCGCGGCATCACCGCGCGCGCGCACGTCGGCAATGATCTGCGCCACCCGGCTGTCGATGGCGGCATCGGTCTCGGCCGACCAGTGCAGCAGCCGCTGGAAGCCCGCCTCGAAGTCGGCATCGGTGGTGGCCAGCTCGCGCAGCGCCAGACTCATCGTTCGTCCTTCGGCAAGGCCGCCGCCAGGGCGTCGATCAGCGCGCGCATCGGCTCGCGCTTGAGCTTGAGCGCCGCCTGGTTGACCACCAGCCGCGCCGAGATGTCCATGATGCGTTCCACCTCCACCAGGTGGTTGGCCTTGAGCGTGGCGCCGGTGGAGACCAGGTCGACGATGGCATCGGCCAGCCCCGTCAGCGGCGCCAGCTCCATCGAGCCGTAGAGCTTGATCAGGTCGACGTGCACGCCCTTGTCGGCGAAGTGCTGGCGTGCGGTGAGCGTGTACTTGGTGGCCACCCTCAGGCGCGAGCCCTGGCGCACGGCCGCAGCGTAGTCGAAGTCGTCGCGCACGGCCACGCTCATGCGGCACTTGGCGATGCGCAGGTCCAGCGGCTGGTACAGGCCCTCGCCGCCATGTTCGATGAGCACGTCCTTGCCGGCCACGCCCAGGTCGGCGCCGCCGTACTGCACGTAGGTGGGCACATCGCTGGCGCGCACCAGCACCACGCGCAGGTCGACACGGCTAGTGCCGATGATCAGCTTGCGGCTCTTCTCCGGGTCTTCGGCCATGCGGACGCCGGCGGCTTCGAGCAGCGGCAGCGTCTCGTCGAAGATGCGTCCCTTGGACAGCGCCAGCGTGATCACTTGATTCTTTCTATGTCCGCGCCCAGCTTGCGCAGCTTGGCTTCCATGCGGTCGTAGCCGCGGTCCAGGTGGTAGATGCGGTCGACCACCGTGTCGCCCTCGGCCACCAGGCCGGCGATCACCAGGCTGGCCGAGGCGCGCAGGTCGGTGGCCATGACCGTGGCGCCGGACAGCCTTTGTACGCCATGCACCACGGCCGTGTGGCCATCGACCTCGATGCTGGCGCCCAGACGCAGCATCTCGTTGACATGCATGAAGCGGTTCTCGAAGATGGTCTCGGTGACCCGCGCCGAGCCCTCGGCGATGCAGTTCACGGCCATGAACTGCGCCTGCATGTCGGTCGGGAACAGCGGGTACTCGCTGGTGCGGATGCTCACCGAGCGCGGCCGGCCCGCCGCGCGCACGCGGACCCAGTCCGCGCCGCATTCGATCTCGGTGCCGGCCTCGCGCAGCTTGTCGATCACCACCTCCAGGTGGTCGGCGCGCACGTCCTTCAGCAGCACCTCGCCGCCGGCCGCCGCCACCGCGCACAGGAAGGTGCCGGCCTCGATGCGGTCGGGAATGACACGGTGTCCGCCTTCGGGCGCGTGCAACCGCTGCACGCCCTCGATGCGGATGCGACTGCCGCCGTGGCCTTCGATGCGTGCGCCCATGCGGATCAGCAGCTCCGCCAGGTCGACGACCTCGGGTTCCTGCGCGGCGTTCTCCAGCACCGTCTCGCCGTCGGCCAGCGTCGCGGCCATCAGCAGGTTCTCGGTGCCGGTGACGGTGATCATGTCGGTGCTGATGCGTGCGCCCTTCAGCCGGCCAGCGCGGGCGACGATGTAGCCATGCTCAACCGCGATGTCGGCGCCCATCAGCTGCAGGCCCTTGATGTGCTGGTCCACCGGCCGCGAGCCAATGGCGCAGCCGCCAGGCAGGGACACGCGCGTCGCGCCAAAGCGCGCCAGCAGCGGGCCCAGCACCATGATGGTGGCGCGCATGGTCTTGACCAGGTCATAGGGCGCCTCGGGCGTGCCGATATGCGCCGCAACGATGCGCAACTCGTCGGGCCGCTCGGCATGGCGCTCGGCGGACGCGCCCATGTGGCGCAGCAGCTTCAGCATCGTCGCCACGTCCTGCAGCTGCGGCACGTTGTGCAACGTCACCGGCGCATCGGTCAGCAGTGCGGCGCACAGCTGCGGCAGCGCAGCGTTCTTGGCGCCCGAGATCTGCACCTCGCCCTTCAGGGGGCGGCCGCCGCGGATGAGGAGTTTGTCCATGGTTCTGTGGCTCGGGCCAGGCAGCGCACAGTGGGGACTTCGGACACGTCGGCACTGCGGCGACGGCTTGAAGCCACCCGCAGCGCGCCGCGGGCCGTGTCAATGGGGGTGGTGGGCCTGCGCGGAACGCCCATCCGCGCCTTGCGCGGACCATTCGGCGGGGGTGAGGGTCTTCATCGACAGCGCGTGAATCTGCTCCCGCATTCTATCGCCCAGCGCCGCGTAAACCTGCTGGTGCCGCGCCACGCGCGAGCGCCCGTCGAAGGCCGGGGAGACGATGGTGGCGAAAAAATGGCGGCCGTCGCCCTCGACCTCGAGGTGCTCGCAGGCAAGGCCGGCGGCGATGAAGTCGCGCACCTGCTGGGGGGTCGGCTCGGACATGATCGGCCTGATTATCGCCGACCGGTCAATGACGCAGCTTGTAGCCGGTCTTCAGCAGGTGCAGCGCCACGGCCGACACCGCCAGGAAACACGAGCCGACCACCGCCAGGCTGAGCCAGGGCGAGACATCGCTGACCCCGAAGAAGCCTCGACGGAAGCCATCGATCATGTAGAAGAAAGGGTTCAGGTGGCTGATGCGGCCCCAGAACTCGGGCAGCGAATGCACCGAATAGAACACACCGGACAGGAAGGTCATCGGCATGATGATGAAGTTCTGGAAGGCCGCCATCTGGTCGAACTTGTCGGCCCACAGCCCGGCGATCAGGCCCAGCGCACCCAGCATGCCGGCGCCGAGCACCGCAAACGCGACAATCCACAGCGGCTGCGCCAGCCCCGGCGGCGAGAACCAGGCGGTGGCCGCGAAGACGCCCAGGCCGACGCTCAGCCCGCGCACCACCGACGCGCCCACGTAGGCCGTGAACCAGGCCCAATGCGACAGCGGCGTGACCAGCAGGAACACCAGGTTGCCCGTGATCTTGCTCTGCACCAGCGAGCTGCTGCTGTTGGCGAAGCTGTTCTGCAGCACGCTCATCATCACCAGCCCCGGAATCAGGAAGCGGGTGTAGCCGACGTTGTCGAAGACCTGCACCTTGTCCGACAGCACATGCCCGAAGATCAGCAGGTACATCACCGCCGTCAGCACCGGCGCCGCCACGGTCTGGAAGCCCACCTTCCAGAAGCGCAGCACTTCCTTGTGGAGCAGCGTGCGCACACCGTTCACGCGGCGGCCCCCTGCATGATCTCGAGGAACACGTCCTCCAGGTCGGCGCGGCCGATCTCCAGGTCCTCGACCTTGATGCCGGCCGTGCGCAGCGCCGCGAGCAACGTCTCCACCTCCGCGGCATCGTGAGCCTTGAGCTGCACGATACGGCCAGTGGTTCGCGCCTGCGCGGCCAGCGGCGGGGGCAGCGACTGGTCGGTCTTGAAGCGCAGCATCGTGCTGGCGGTGCCGGCCAGCAGGTTCGCGGTGCGGTCCAGCGCCACCACGCGACCTTGCTTGAGCATGGCGATGCGGGAACACAGCGCCTCGGCCTCCTCCAGATAGTGCGTGGTCAGCAGCACCGTATGGCCTTCGCGGTTGAGCCGGGCGATGAACTGCCACAGCGTCTGTCTCAGCTCCACGTCGACGCCGGCGGTGGGTTCGTCGAGCACGATCACCGGCGGGCGGTGCACCAGCGCCTGCGCCACCAGCACGCGCCGCTTCATGCCGCCGGACAGCTGGCGCATGTTGGCACCGGCCTTGTCGGCCAGGCCCAGGTGTTCGAGCAGTTCGGTGATCCAGGCGTCGTTGTGATGCAGGCCGAAGTAGCCGCTCTGGATGCGCAGCGTCTCGCGCACGCTGAAGAAGGGGTCGAACACAAGCTCCTGCGGCACGATGCCCAGCGCCATGCGCGCGGCGGCATAGTCGGCCACCACGTCGTGGCCCATCACGCGCACCTGCCCGCTGCTGGCGCGCGCCAGGCCGGCCAGGATGCTGATGAGCGTGGTCTTGCCGGCGCCGTTGGGGCCGAGCAGGCCGAAGAACTCGCCCTGCTGGATGTCGAAGCTCACCGCATCGAGTGCACGCAAGCTGCCACGCGGACTGGAATAGGTCTTGGATACGCTCTGGAAGGACACCGCGGGCATTGCTTTGATTGTAGGCAGGGCCCGCGGGCGCGACTTGGTGCTAGATTGCCGCCACGATGGCGACCAAGAAACCGCGGCGCACGGCCGAACGCATCCTCGAAGTGACGCTCGAGCTCTTCAACCGCTTCGGTGAGCCCAACGTCAGCACCACGCTGATCTCGGCCGAACTGAACATCAGCCCAGGCAACCTGTACTACCACTACCCGGCCAAGGACGAACTGATCAACTCGTTGTTCGACCGCTACGAACGCGCGCTGAACGAGCTGCTGCAGGCGGCAGAGGGGGTGCGCAACATCGAGGACGCATGGCTGTTCTTCCACATGCTCTTCGAGCTGATCTGGCAGTACCGCTTTCTGTACCGCGACCTGAACGACCTGCTGTCGAAGAACCGCCGGCTGGAGACGCACTTCCAGTTCGTTCTGAAGAACAAGTCGCGCGCGGTGCAGCAGGTGCTGGACTCACTGGCCAGCGGCAGTGCGGTGCGCATCGACCGACGCCAGGCCGAGCCGGCCGCCAACGCGATGGTGGTGGTGCTGACCTACTGGCTCAGCTACGAATACGTGCGCGACCCGCGCAAGGCGCTGGAGCCGGAAAATGCCGCGGCGGCTCTGGCGCGTGGCGCGTTCCATGTGCTGTGTCTGCTGATGCCCTACCTGGATCCGGCCTCGCAGGAGCACCTGTACACCTTGGCCGGCGAGTACCTCAGCGCCGGCTGAGGTGTCGCGCTACGCCACCCAGGGCAGCATCAGCGTCGCCCACAGCAGTTTCTCCAGCTCGGGCGCGAAGCGATCGATGATCTTCTGCGGTGCCGGGCACAGCCGCTCGTCGGTGATCAGCGCGAACTGCACGCCGCCGCCGTAAGAGAAGATGCTCACGCCCACCGCCACGTCGCCTGATTGCGGCACCCAGAAGATGCTCTGGCGCAGCGTCGAGCCGCAGAACTTGAGCAGGTGCGTCGGGCCGGGCACGTTGGTCATCACCGCGGTGGCCTTCTTGGCAAACAGGTTGAGCAGCGCATCCTGGCCGGCCTTGTTGAGCAGCCCGGCCACGGCCAGCACGCCGAAGGCCAGCACCGGCTGGTAGCTGCCCTTGAGGTGGCCCATGCGGGCGCGTACCGCGTAAACGCGCTCGATCGGGTTGTCGATGCCGATGGGCAGCACCAGCGGCGCCAGGCCGAAGCGATTGCCCAGCTTGTAGGCCTCGTCCAGCGGGCGCAGGTTCACCGGCACCATCGCGCGGATGCCCTTGCCTTGGGGGTCGTCACCGATCTCGCGCAGGTAGTCGCCAATGGCGCCGGCCACGCAGGCCAGCAGCACGTCGTTGATCGACGCACCCAGTGCCTTGCCGATGCTCTTGACCAGGTCCAGTGGGATCGGCTCACCCCAGGCGACGATCTTGCGGCCCACCGGCTTGCCCTTGAGCTTGGTCGGCGAGTCATCGTCCATCAGCGCCAGCGCGGCCAGGTCGGTGGCCACCCGCACGCCTGCCCGCGCCAGTTCGCGCGTGCCCGCCTGCGGATGGGCCACCAGGTCCATCGAGCGCGAGACACTTTCCCCGGACAGGTCGATGGCCTTGACCGCCAGGTCGGTGAACGGCCGGATCAGCGTGGTCGTCAGCCAGTCGCCGTCATCGTGCGCGGCATCGTGGCTGCGCTGCGGCGGGAGCGCGCCGCCATCGGTGATGGACAGCACCACCGAGGTCAGAGCGATGCCATCGCCGATGCAGTGGTGGATGCGCACGATGATCGCGCTGCCGCCTTGGTAGTGCTCGATCAGGTGGAACTGCCACAGCGGGCGCGCGGGGTCCAGCCGCGTCGTGGCCAGTTCGCCGCATCGTGCCTGCAGCGCGGCTTGTTCGCTCTGGCCGCGCTTGCGCGGCAGCGTCTCTCGCACCACGTGGCGCGTGATGTCGAAATCGGCATCCTCCACCCAGCTGGCGCCGAGCATGTCCTCCACCACCTTTTGGCAAAAGCGCGGGTACTGCAGCAGCCGCTGCTCGATGCGCCGGCACGCCTGTTCATAGTGCACGGCCGGCTGCAGCAGCCACACACCGACGATCATCATCAGGTTGACGTCGTTGTCCATGCGCAGCCAGGCGTTGTCGACGCGGGTCATGCGCTCGGCGGTGTCGGACATCGCATGGCTCCTTGCTTGGAAGTTGTTCGCCGGGCTCGGTAAGATGGCTGCGGTCCACCCCCATTTTCACCCACAGGAGACGCACCGATGGCCAGCCTGAAAGCCAAGTTCGAGAAAGCTGTTGCCGAGAGCAAGTCGCTGCCCGAAAAGCCCGACAACATGACCTTACTCAAGATCTATGCGCTGTACAAACAGGCCAGCAGCGGCGATGTCGAAGGCAAGCGACCCGGCTTCACCGACCTGGTGGGCCGCGCCAAGTACGACGCCTGGGCCGGCATGAAGGGCAAATCGGCCAACGAGGCGATGCAGGAGTACGTCGACCTGATCGAATCGCTGAAGTAGCCGGAACTCAGCTCGCGCCGTGCCGCAGGGCGGCGCGCAGCGTCGCCAGCGTCACCGGCGGCGGCGCATCCAGGTCGCCGCGCACCCACGCCGCGCCGTCGAATCGGGCATCGACGAAGTAGGCGCTGCGCGTCACGCCGCAGGCGATGCCGGCGGCGATTGCCGCCTTCAGCCCGTTGGGCGAGTCCTCCAGCGCGAAAGCTTCGTCCGAGGCCACACCCAGGCGCTGCAACGCCAGCCGGTAGGCCTGCGGGTGTGGCTTCTTGTCCGGCGCGTCCTCGGCGCAGACCACGGCCGCAAAGCGCGCGCGCCAGTCGCCGCCGAGCAGACTGGCGAACAGCGCCTCCACATTGGTGCGGCTGGTGGTGGTGGCGATGGCCAGGGCCACGCCTTCGGCCTGGCATTCGTCCATCAGCCGCATTACACCGGGCCGCGCGGCGATGCCACCCTGGTCCACCAGATCCGCATAGATGGCGTTCTTGCGCGGGTGCAGCCGACGCGCCAGGGCCTCGCGCTCGGCCGCGCCGGCGGGCGCGTCGCCGCCGCGTTGCAGGTAGGCCAGGATGCGTTCGCGCCCGCCGGTCACCTCCAGCAGTTCGGCATATTCCGCCACGTCCCAGTTCCAGGCTAGTCCGGCTTCGGCAAAGGCGCGGTTGAAGGCGACGCGGTGGCCGTCGCGCTCGGTTTCGGCCACCGTGCCATCGACGTCCCAGATCAGCGCGCGCAGCACCGCCGCACCTCGGCCGCCACATGCTCGGCGGTGATACCGAAATGCTTGTAGAGGTCTGCCGCAGGCGCCGATTCGCCGAAGCTGGCGATGCCGACCACGCCACCCTCGCGGCCGACGTACTTGCGCCAGAAGTCGGGCTGCGCGGCCTCCACCGCCACGGCCGGCAGATGAAGAGGCAGCACCTGGTCGCGGTACTCGGCCGGCTGGCGGTCGAAGACGTTGGTGCAAGGCATCGACACCACGCGCACGGGCAGGCCTTCGGCGGCCAGCAGTTTTTGCGCCTGCAGCGCGAACTGCAGTTCCGAGCCGGTGCCAATGAGCACCGCTCGGGCCGCCTGGCCGTCGGGCGCATCGGCCAGCACATAGCCGCCGCGGGCGATGGCTTCGGCCTGCGCTGGCGTGGCCACCACCGGCAGCACCTGGCGCGACAGCGCCAGCGCAGCCGGGCCGTCGCGGCGCTGCAGCGCGCTGCCCCAGGCCACCGCGGTCTCGATCGTGTCGGCCGGACGCCAGACGTCCAGCTGCGGGATCAGCCGCAGCGAGGGCACATGCTCCACCGCCTGATGCGTAGGCCCGTCCTCGCCCAGGCCGATGCTGTCGTGGGTGAAGACATGGATCACGCGCAGCTTCATCAGCGCGGCCATGCGCACCGCGTTGCGGCTGTAGTCGCTGAAGGTCAGGAAGGTGCCACCATAGGGGATGTAGCCGCCGTGCAGCGCGACGCCGTTCATGATCGCGGCCATGCCGAACTCGCGCACGCCATAGCTGACATGGCGCTCGCCGCAGCCAGGGAAGTCGGTCAGGTTCGAGCCGGTCAGGTCGGCGCTGCCGCCGAACATCTCCGGCACCTTGGGTGCCAGTGCGGCCAGCACCTTCTGCGAGGCCTTGCGCGAGGCCACCGCTTCGGGCGCCGCGCCGAAGGCGTCGATGGCCGCGGCCAGCGTGGAGCCGAAGTCGGCCGGCAGGTCGCCGCGCATGCGGCGCTCGAACTCGGCCGCCAGTGCCGGATGAACGGCGCGGTAGGCGGCCAGGCGCGCGTTCCACTCGGCCTCGCGCGCCTTGCCCAGCTCGCGCGCGTCCCACAGTGCACGCAGGTTGTCGGGCACCTCGAAGGCAGGCGCGGTCCAGCCGAGCGCCTCGCGCGTCCGGGCGATCTCCTCGGCGCCGAGCGGCTCCCCATGCGCCTTGGCGGTGCCGGCACGGCTGGGCGAACCGCGGCCGATGGTGGTGTGGCAGACGATCAACGTCGGCCGCTCCGTGCTGGCCTTGGCCATGGCGATGGCCTGGCCGACAGCCAGCACGTCGTGGCCGTCGATCGGGCCGATGACGTTCCAGCCATAGGCACGGAAGCGTGCCGGCGTGTCGTCGCGGAACCAGCCCTGCACGGCGCCGTCGATGCTGATGCCGTTGTCGTCGTACAGCGCGATCAGCTTGTTCAGGCCCCACACGCCGGCCAGCGAGGCCGCCTCGTGGCTGATGCCTTCCATCAGGCAACCGTCACCGAGGAAGACGTAGCTGCGGTGGTCGACGATGTCGTGGCCCGGGCGGTTGAACTCCTTCGCCAGCATCTTCTCGGCCAGCGCGAAGCCGACCGCGTTGCTCAGGCCCTGGCCGAGCGGGCCGGTGGTGGTCTCGACCCCCGGCGTCAGGCCCGATTCCGGATGCCCCGGCGTCTTGCTGTGCAGCTTGCGGAAGCGCTTGATCTCGTCGATGGGCAAGTCGTAGCCGCTCAGGTGCAGCAACGCGTAAAGCAGCATCGACGCGTGGCCGTTGCTGAGCACGAAGCGGTCGCGGTCGGCCCAGTGCGGGTTGGCCGGGTTGTGGCGCAGGTGGCCGGTCCACAGCGCCACCGCCATCTCGGCCATGCCCATCGGCGCGCCGGGGTGGCCGGAGTTGGCCTGTTGCACGGCATCCATGGCCAGCGCGCGCAGCGCGTTGGCGCGCGCATCGGTGGGGCCGGTGCCGCCGCGCAGCACCTTGTCGGTCGAACTGGAAGCCATCAGAGGGCTCCCTGCGCGCGCTTGCGCCGTTCCATCATGCGCCAGATGAAAGGCGTGAAGATCAGCTGCATCGACAGCTCCATCTTGCCGCCCGGCACGACGATGGTGTTGGCCCGCGACATGAACGAATCACCGATCATGTTCAGCAGATAAGGAAAGTCGATGCCCTTGGGGTTGGCGAAGCGGATGACGACGAAGCTCTCGTCGGCGGCCGGGATCTCGCGCGCGATGAAGGGGTTGCTGGTGTCCACGCAGGGCACGCGCTGGAAGTTGACGTGCGTGTGCGCGAACTGCGGGGTGATGTAGTGCACGTAGTCGGGCATGCGGCGCAGGATGGTGTCGGTCACCGCCTCGGTGGAATAGCCGCGCTTGGACTTGTCGCGCCACAGCTTCTGGATCCATTCGAGGTTGATCACCGGCACCACGCCGATCAGCAGGTCGGGGTGGCGCGCCACGTTGACCTCGGGCGTGATCACCGCGCCGTGCAGGCCTTCGTAGAACAGCAGGTCGGTGCCGGACGGCACGTCTTCCCAAGGGGTGAAGGTGCCCGGCTCCTGGCCGTAGGGCGCGGCCTCGTCGGGGTCGTGCAGGTACTTGCGGCGCCGGCCGGTGCCGCTTTCGCCATAGGTGTGGAACAGCTGCTCGAGTTCGGCGAAGAGGTTGTTCTCCGGCCCGAAGTGGCTGAAATGCTTGTTGCCGGCAGCCTCGGCTTCCGCCTGCTTGAGCTTCATCTCCTTGCGGTCGTAGCGGTGGAAGCTGTCGCCCTCGATGATCGCGGCCTTGACGTTCTCGCGCCTGAAGATGTTCTCGAAGGTGCGCGTCACCGAGGTGGTGCCCGCGCCCGACGAACCGGTGATGGCAATGATGGGATGACGCTCTGACATGGTGTCGTTCTTTCGTTCTTCAGTCGCGGAACAGGCCGCGTTCGGCAAACAGGGGATTTCGAGTCTCGTTGGCAGGCTCGCGGTGGTAGCGCTCGATGCGCTCGACCTCGTGGCGTGAGCCGAAGACCAGCGGCACGCGCTGGTGCAGCGAGCTCGGCGGCACGTTCAGGATCGGCTGGCGCCCGGTGCTGGCGCGTCCGCCCGCCTGCTCCATGATGAAGCCGATCGGGTTGCCTTCGTACAGCAGCCGCAGCCGGCCGGGCTTGGTCGCGTCCTTGGTGTCGCGCGGATACATGAAGACCCCACCGCGCATCAGGATGCGGTGCGCCTCGGCCACCATGCTGGCGATCCAGCGCATGTTGAAGTCCTTGCCGCGCGGCCCGGTGCGCCCGGCCAGGCACTCGTCGACATAGCGCTTGACCGGCGGCTCCCAGAAGCGGCTGTTCGAGCTGTTGATGGCGAACTCCTGCGTGTCCGCCGGCACGCGGATGTTCGGGTGCGTCAGCACGAACTCGCCCAGGTTCGGGTTCAGCGTGAAGCCGCTGACGCCATTGCCTACGCTCAGGATCAGCATGGTCGTCGGCCCGTACAGCGCGTAGCCGGCGGCCACCTGCTGCGCACCCGGCTGCAGGAAGTCGGCTTCGGTCAGGTCGCGGCCGCTGTCCACCGCCTCCTGCGGCGCGCGCAGGATCGAGAAGATGCTGCCCACCGAGACATTGACGTCGATGTTGGACGAGCCGTCGAGCGGGTCGAAGACCAGCAGGTACTTGCCGCGCGGGTATTGCGCCGGGATCTGCAGCGGATGCTCCATCTCCTCGGAAGCCATCGCGCCGAGGTGGCCGTTCCACTCGTTCATGCGGATGAAGACCTCGTTGCTGAGCACGTCCAGCGGCTTCTGCACCTCGCCCTGCACGTTGGTGTCGCCGGCCTTGGGCACGGTGATGTTGCCAAAGGAGTCCTGCAGCTCGCCGAAGGCGACGATGCGCGCGATGGCCTTGCAGGCCAGCGCGATGTCCAGGATCAATGCGTTCAGGTCGCCGCTGGCCTGCGGGAAGCGGCGCCGCTCCTCGATCAGGAAGCGGGTCAGGGTCCAGCGTTTCGAAAGGGGCATGGTGGTGTCCGGGTTCAGGAAGCGGTGGCGAACACGCGGCTGGCGCGCAGGTCGGCCACGTCGATGGTGCTCAGGTCGTCCTTGGTGAGCGCGCGGTCGCGGTCGGCGAACAGCCGGCTGGCCTGGCGCAGCCGCGCGCGGTCGAGCGCATTGCGCACGCTGCGCGCATTGGCGAAGTGGGGTTGCTTCAGGCGCAGCCCCAGGTACTCGGCGAAGACCTCGCGCGCACCGGGGCCGAAGCGGTAGTGCATGCCGTCGAGCATGCGCTCGCCGATCTGCAGCAACTCGTCGCCGGCGTAGTCGGGGAAGTCCAGGTGGTGGGCGATGCGCGAGCTCATGCCCGGGTTGCTCTTGAAGAAGGTATCCATGCGGTCCTTGTAGCCGGCGAGGATCACCACCAGGTCGTCGCGCTGGTTCTCCATCACCTGCAGCAGGATCTCGATCGCCTCCTGGCCGTAGTCACGCTCGTTCTCCGGCCGGTACAGGTAGTAGGCCTCGTCGATGAACAGCACGCCGCCCATGGCCTTCTTCAGCACTTCCTTGGTCTTGGGCGCGGTGTGGCCGATGTACTGGCCGACCAGGTCGTCGCGCGTCACCGCCACCAGGTGGCCTTTGCGCACGTAGCCCAGGCGGTGCAGGATCTGCGCCATGCGCATGGCCACCGTCGTCTTGCCGGTGCCGGGGTTGCCGGTGAAGCTCATGTGCAGGCTGGGCGCCTGCGCTTCCAGGCCGAGGTTGCGGCGCAGCTTGTCGATGACCAGCAGCGCCGAGATGTCGCGGATGCGCGCCTTGACCGGCGCCAGGCCGACCAGGTCGCGCTCCAGCTCGTCCATCACCGCCTCGATCTGGCTCTGCGCCAGCACCTCGTTGACGGTGCGCGCGCTGCCGTCGGCAGCAGCGGGCGGCGCCGACGTGGGCGCGGCCTGCGCCGCACCCGGGATGTTGTACAGCGGTGCGTTCATGGCCGGGTCGCTCAACTGCCGTAGCGCTCGCCTTCAGGCGTGTCGGTGGCGTAGCTGTGCACGGTGTAGTGCATCGAGCGGCCCTTGCCCTCCTGCCGCGACAGGCCGAAGCCCGGCTCCTTGGACGGCCGGTTGACGATGAAGCTCATCGCGATCGACTCGGTGTTGCGCGTCGAGTCGAAGGCCATCATGCGGATGTAGTGGTTGGGGAAGGTCTTGCGGCAGGCGTTCAGCTCCATCAGCACGCCGGCAGCGTCCTTCAGGTCGAACATCGGGTTGCCGTACATTTCCCAGTAGGTGTTGCGCGGGTGCGGGTCGTCGGTGTATTCCACGCTCCAGGCGTAGCCCTTCTTCAGGCCGTATTCGATCTGCATTGCGATCTCGGCATCGGTCAGGTCGGGCAGGAAGCTGAACTGGCCCTGCGTCAGCCGGCCGGTGGGGTTGGTCATCATGGTCGGGTTCTCCTCGTTCAGGCCACGGCGGGCGTGACGGCGTAGTCGGATGTGTCGGTGCTGGTGTAGTTGAAGCTGATCTCGCCCCAGGTGTCGAGCGCCGCCTTCAGCGGGCCACAGCTCTCGGCAGCCTTTTTCAGGATGGCCGGGCCTTCCTCGAGGATGTTCTTGCCCTCGTTGCGCGCCTTCACCATGCATTCGAGCGCCACGCGGTTGGCCACCGCCCCGGCCTGGATACCCTGCGGATGGCCGATGGTGCCGCCGCCGAACTGCAGCACCACGTCGTCGCCGAACAGGTCGATCAGCTGGTGCATCTGGCCGGCGTGGATGCCGCCCGAGGCCACCGGCATGACCTTCTTCAGATCGGCCCAGTCCTGGTCGAAGTACAACCCGCGCGGCAGGTCGGTCTTGGTGTAGCTGTCGCGGCAGACGTTGTAGTAGCCCTGCACCGTCATCGGGTCGCCTTCGAGCTTGCCCACCGCCGTGCCGGTGTGCAGGTGGTCGCAGCCGGCCAGGCGCAGCCACTTGGCGATGACGCGGAAGCTCACGCCGTGGTTCTTCTGCCGCGTGTAGGTGCCGTGGCCGGCACGGTGCATGTGCATGAGCATGTCGTTGGCGCGGCACCATTCGGCCATGCTCTGGATGGCGGTCCAGCCGATCACCAGGTCGACCATCACGATCACAGACGCCCAGTTCCTTGGCGAAGTCGGCGCGGCGGTACATCTCTTCCATCGTGCCGGCGGTGACGTTGAGGTAGCTGCCCTTGACCTCGCCGGTGGCGGCACTGGCCTTGTTCACCGCGTCCATCACGTACAGGAAGCGGTCGCGCCAGTGCATGAAGGGCTGCGAGTTGATGTTCTCGTCGTCCTTCATGAAGTCCAGCCCGCCCTTCAGGCCTTCGTAGACCACGCGGCCGTAGTTGCGGCCCGACAGTCCCAGCTTGGGCTTGGTGGTCGCGCCCAGCAGCGGGCGGCCGAACTTGTCCAGGCGCTCGCGCTCGACGATCAGGCCGGTGGGCGGGCCCTTGAAGGTCTTGACGTAGGCCACCGGGATGCGGATGTCCTCGAGCCGCGCGGCCTTCAGCGGCTTGAAGCTGAAGACGTTGCCGATCAGGCTGGCCGTCATGTTGGCGATCGAGCCCTCCTCGAACAGGATCAGGTCATAGGCCACGTAGGCGAAGTACTCACCCGGCCGCCCCGGCACCGGCTCGACCTTGTAGGCCTTGGCCCGATAGCTGTCGCAGGCCGTCAGCCGGTCGGTCCACACCACCGTCCAGGTCGCGGTGCTGGACTCGCCGGCCACCGCGGCGGCGGCCTCCACCGGGTCCACGCCTTCCTGCGGGGTGATGCGGAACAGGCACAGCGTGTCGGTCTCCTTGATCACGTAGTCGGGCTGCCAGTAGCCCATCTGCCGGTACTTGAGCACGCCGGCGGAATAGCGCTTCTTGGCATCGCCGGTGATGTCGGTGGCCTCGGTCAGGAGACCGGTGTCTACGGGCTTGTTCATGCGTGTCCTTGCTGCGGCGCACCGCGATTGACCTGGGGGTGCAGGCACTGTATGTTCGCGCTCGAGTTAAAGGAAAGTCAGAGTTTCTTTCCATTCAGATAAGGAGAAGCTGAACAATGAACGTCAGTTTCCGCCAGCTCCGGGTGTTTGCAGAGGTGGCGCAGCACGGCAGCATGGCCCGCGCTGCCGAGGCGCTGCACCTGACGCCACCGGCGGTGTCGATGCAGGTCAAGGAACTGGAAGCGCAGGTCGGCCTGCCGCTGTTCGACCGCGCCGGGCGCAACGTATCGCTGTCCACCGCCGGCGAATACTTCCTGGTGCATACGCGGCGCATGCTGGCGGCGTTGAAGGACGCCGACGATGCGATGGCGCGGCTGAAGCGTCTGGAGCACGGCCTGCTGACCATCGGCCTGGTCAGCACGGCCAAGTACTTCGTGCCGCAGCTGCTGGCCCGCTTCCACGAAGAGCACCCCGGGCGTGGACGTTCGGCTGCGCGTGGTCGGCAACCGCAGCGAACTGGTGGAGCTGATGCAAAGCGGCGAGGTCGACCTGTCGGTGATGGGCCGGCCCGCCCAAGGAGATCCACACGCGTTCGGAATCCTTTGCCGCGCACCCGCTGGTGTTCGTCGCACCGCCGGGCCACCCGCTGCTGCGCGGCGGTGCGCATGCGGTGAGCGAACTGGCGCCCTACCCCATCATCGCGCGCGAGCATGGCTCTGGCACGCGCACCGCGATGGAGAAGTTCTTTGCCGAGCACCGCTTCGACAAGCGCATCGCGATGGAGATGTCGAGCAACGAGACCATCAAGCAGGCGGTGATGGCCGGCCTGGGCCTGAGCTTCCTGTCGCTGCACACCATGGGCCTGGAACTGCGCAGCGGGCTGCTGCAGCTGCTGGACATCGTCGATGCGCCGGTGATGCGCATGTGGAACATCGTGCACCTGAGCTCGAAGCTGCTGTCGCCGGCGGCCGAGGCCTTCCGCTACTTCATGCTCGAGCAGGGCGAGGCCCACCTGCTGGCGCACGACACGCCGCTGATCGGCCGCAGCCGAGGTTGAGGACTACTTGCGCGTCTTGCGTGCGGCGGGCGTCTTCTTGGCCGCCGCGCTGCTGGCATTGAGCAGCTTGTCCAGGTTGCGCTCGATCTCGCCTTCGATGGTGCGGCTGAAGGCTCCGAGCAGGAAACCGAGCTTGGCATTCAGGTCGAAGTGGTCGGCCGCGACGATCAGCGTGCCCTTCACGCCGGAGCGGGTGAATTCGATCGTGTCGCTGAAATCGCCCTCGATCACCGTGCATTGCATGTCGAAGTTCTTCTCCACGTCCTCGGCCCACTGCCAGGCCACCTTGCGGGCCTTGGGCAGGCCGAGCGCGTGCTCGCGATGAATGCGAATGTCCGCCACGAAGTCTCCTCGTCGATCTATGGAATGGCGCGTAGTGTGGCGTGGCGCTCGGCCTTCGGCAAGGCGCCGATCACCGCCACCTGGGTGTAGAAGCGCTCGAAGTCGCTGCCCTGCTGCACGAACAGTCGCTCGAAGTCGTCGACCAGTTCGGTATAGGCGGCGAGCACGCCGAGCGAGGCATTGTTGACGTTGGCGAACCAGGCATCGTAGCCGGCGAAGCCGCCCCAGCGCTGTTGCTTCATCTGCGCATAGTCGGCGCGCAGTTGCGCCAGCAGCTCGGCCTTGGCGGCACGCTTGGCCTCGTCGCTGCGCGGGCTGGCGTACAGCGCTTCGAGCTGGTCGCGCCAGCGCAGCGTCAGTTCGCGAAAATCCTGCCGGCGTTGCTGGACGTCGCGGTACTGGGCGCGCGCCGCCTCGCTGCCGTGCTGCTCCAGCCACAGCCGCGCGCCGATGCGTTCCACCGCAGTCGCAAAGGATTCGTTGAACATCGTGTCGTCGGCGACATACAGCTTCTGGTGCGCCAGTTCGTGGAAGATCAGCCGCGCCAGCTCGCCCTCGCTGCCGTTGACGAAGGTGTTGAGCAGCGGGTCGCCGCCGATCCAGTTGCTCCAGCCCAGCGTCGAATAGGCCGGCACGCCGTAGACGCTGACGTCCCAGCCCTCGGCGCGCAGCTGGGCGGCCAGCGCATCGGCCTCGGCACGGTCGAAGTAGCCGCGGTAGCCGACGCAGCCGGTGACCGGGTAGCACCAGGTCTTCAGCTGCAGCGACAGCGCCGGCGCCGCCACCACGTTCCACACCGCGGCGCTGCGCTGCAGGTCGGCGTACGCGCGGTAGCTGGCGTTGTCGGGCAGCTTCAGCACCTGCACCGAGAAGTCGCGCATCTGCTGCGACAGCGCCAGGCGCTGCTGCAGCGTCGCCGGCATGTCCGGGTCGGCCAGCCACTGGTCCACCGGCTTGGCACGCGACATCAGGTCGAGGTGGCCACCCACCGACTGCCGGTAGTAGCTCAAGTCGCTGCAGCCGCTGCCCAGGCAGAGGGCCGCCGCCGCCAGCACTGCCGCGCCCGCCAGCCCCAGGCCGGCCATCAGCCAGCGGCGCCGGCGCACGTCGATCGGGTCACTGGACTACCCTGCGCACGGCGTGCTCCGGGATGAGCGCTTGGGAGCCGCCCGTCGCGCTCATGCCGCTTCGACCTCGACCAGACAGTCGTAGAACGACGGCGCCCGGCCGATGTCGGTGAGCCGCTGGTGCGTCAGCTCGTTGACGTTGCTTCCGTCCAGCCCGAGCTTGCGCCACCAGATGCCCAGACCGTGGACAACGCCGGGCCGGGCCCGCAAGCTGATGCGGCAGGTGCAGCGCGTGCTGCCGCGGTCGTTGAAGATGCGCACGACGCTGCGGTCGACGATGCCGCGCGCGGCGGCATCGTCGGCATGCATTTCCAGCAGCGGCTCGCCTTCGATGTCGCGCAGGCTCTTGACGTTGACGAAGCTCGAATTGAGGAAATTGCGCGCTGGCGGCGAGATCATCGCCAGCGGGTAGCGCATCGCAAGCTCCGGCGCCGAGGCGCGACTTTCGTAGTTGGGCAGGTAGTCGGGCACGCCGAGGCCCGGTGCATCGGCCAGCACCTTGCCGCTGGGCGTGGGAAAGCCGCCGTCCGCGAAGGGCGCGTCGGGCAAGGCCAGCTTGACCCAGCCCTTGGCGCGCAGTGCATCGAAGTCCACCCATTCGGGCTTGAATGCGGCGCGCGCCAGCACCTCGTCGCTGTCGGAGAAGCACGCCTCGGTGAAGCCCATTCGTGCCGCCAGCTCGCGGAAGATCTGTGTGTTGGGCTTGGCCTGGCCCAGCGGCGGAACCGCCGGCTCGTTGATCAGCGCGTAGGTGTGGCCGTAGGAGGTGTGCACGTCCAGGTGTTCCAGCTGCGTGGTCGCCGGCAGCACGTAGTCGGCCATGTCGGCGGTGTCGGTCAGGAAGTGCTCCAGCACCACGGTGAACAGGTCATCGCGCTGGAAGCCTTCGACGACCCTGCGGCTTTGCGGCGCCACCGCGACCGGGTTGCTGTTGTAGACCACCACGGCCTCGATCTTCGGCCCGAAATCCGTCGAAGCTTCACGCAGCAGATCGTCACCGATCGTGCTCATGTTGACGGTACGCGGTGCGCGGCCGGCCAACAGGTCGGGCCGCTGCAGCGCAAAGTCGTTGCGCACCGGCGCGAACCAGCCCGAGGCGGACAACAGCAGCCCGCCGCCGCGGTGCCGCCAGGCGCCCACCAGGCAGGGCAGCAGCGCGATCAGCCGGGTGGCATTGCCGCCGCCACGGGCGCGCTGCATGCCGTAGTTCAGGCGGATGGCGGCCGGCTGGGTGTTGCCGTAGTCGAACGCCAGCGACATCACCTGCTCGACCTGCAGCCCGCACACCGCCGCAGCACGTTCGGCCGGCCATTGCAGCGCCCGCTCGCGCAACGCCGGCCAGCCGTGCACGTGGCGGTCCAGGTAGTCATGGTCGAGCCAGTCATTGCGGATCAGCTCATTCATCAGCCCGAGGGCCAGCGCGCCGTCGGTGCCGGGCAGCAGGCCCAAGTGCTCGTGGCACTTGTCGGCGGTTTCGGTGCGGCGCGGGTCGATGCACACCAGCTTGGCGCCGGCGCGCTTGGCGGCTTGCGCAAAGGTCCAGAAATGCAGGTTCGACGCGATCGAGTTGCTGCCCCAGATGAGGATCAGCTTGCTTTCCGCATAGTGCTCGACGTGCATGCCGACCTTGGCGCCGTAGGTGGCAGCCAGCGCCTCGCCGCCAGCGCTGGCGCAGATGGTACGGTCCAGCCTCGAGGCACCCAGCTTGTGGAAAAAGCGCGCCGCCATGCTTTCGCCCTGCAGCAGCCCCATCGTGCCGGCATAGCTGTAAGGCAGCACCGCTTGCGGGTCGCGCGCGGCTATGTCTTTCAGCCGGGCGGCAATGTCGTCCAGCGCCTCGTCCCAGCTCACCGGTTCGAAGTGGCCGGCGCCCTTGGGGCCGATGCGCTTGAGCGGATGCAGCACACGCTCGGGGTGGTAGCTGCGCTCGGCATAGCGCGACACCTTCGTGCACAGCGCGCCGTGGGTTGGCGGGTGCGCGGCATCACCTTGCACACGGATGACGCGGCCGCCGTGCACCGTGACCTGCATCGCACAGGTATCGGGGCAGTCGTGCGGACAGGCGGCGCGCACCACATGCGGCAGGTCGGGTGCATTCATGCGCAAATGATGGCACAGGCGCAGCGCCGGCTGAGCCCCGCCAGTGCTACAAAAGGGGCCGATCCAGCCCCACTCAGCGAAAGCCCACGATGACGCAGATGATGTTCTACGAACGCCCGGTCGCGCTGAATCGTGAACGCCACAGGGCCTTGCGGCTGGCGCCGGCCGCCAACCACTACGCCTTTGCCGCCGGCACCAATGCCGTACCGATCGCCAGCAGTGAGTTTGCCGAAGCCGCGCGCGACTACCCGATCGTCTTCGTCGGGCAGGACGGCGGCCCCTTCAACGTCGCCGCCTTGGTGGGCCTGCGCGACCGGCAGAACCTGATGGTCGATGCCCAGGGCCAATGGGCCGCCGGCTGCTACGTGCCCGCCTTCGCGCGTCGCTACCCCTTCGTGCTCGCCAAGACCGAAGGCGACGACAAGCTCACGGTGTGCATCGACGAGGTCTACCCTGGGCTGGGCACCGAACATGGCGAAGCGCTGTTTGGCGCCGATGGCGCGGAGACACCGCACCTGAAGCGCGTGCTCGATTTCCTGCAGTTGTTCCATGCCGAAACCCAACGCACCACGACCTTTGCGACGCGGCTGAAGGAACTGGGCCTGCTGGTACCGAAAGTCATCAATGTCGAGCGTGGCGGCGAGCGCCAGTCGGTGGGCGGGCTGTGGATCGTCGATGCCGCCAAGCTGCGCGGCATCGACGATGCGCGCGTGCTCGAACTGTTCCGCGCCGGCTACCTGAGCTGGATCGAGGCCCACCTGCTGTCGCTGGGCAGCCTGGGGCGGCTGGTGGCGCGGCTGGACGACGCGGCGAAGGTCAGCGACGAGCGCGGCGCCATTTCGGGCGAGGCAGCCCTCGCCGCGCCGGTCCCCCCCACGACGCACTGACGGCGGGCTGGTCGGTCGCAACTGCCAGCCCCCGCTCCCGCAAGCTCAGCCCCCACTGGCTTGTCGCGCCAGACTTACCGTCCAGGCTCGACAAAGACCATAAAGTTTTCATTGAGAACTGATTGGTATAAATTTCAGTCACTGCAGTGTTTTTGTAGTTGAAGCTGTCTTTTCCCAACCAGGAGTTCTTGCCATGAAAAAGCTTTTTGTTGTTTCCGCCCTCACACTGGCCGCGCTGACCGCGCAGGCCAAGGACATCGTCGATACCGCCGCTGCCGCCGGCAACTTCAAGACCCTCGCTGCAGCGCTGACCGCGGCCGGTCTGGTGGACACCTTGAAGGGCAAGGGTCCCTACACGGTGTTCGCACCCACCGACGCAGCGTTTGCCAAGATCCCGAAGGCCGACCTGGACGCGCTGCTGGCCGACAAGACCAAGCTGACTGCCGTGCTGATGGCCCACGTGGTGCCGGGCAAGGTGATGTCCAAGGACGTCAAGGCCGGCAAGGTGAAGACGGCCCAGGGCTACGAACTGACCGTCGGCACGACCGGCGGCGTGACGGTCGACGCAGCCAAGGTGACCGCGGTCGACATCGTGGCCGACAACGGCGTCATCCACGTCATCGATACGGTGGTGGTGCCGAAGTAAGTCAGTTCGTTGCAGACAAGGGCGGGGACCGCAGGGTTTCCGCCCTTTTTTCTTGGAGCGTTGCCGGCATGGCAGCAGCCTCGCGCAGCCGCATGCGCAGCCCCACCGGGTTCATCGTGAAGGCCATGCGCTCTTCGGCCGGGCCGCCCAGCGGCGTGTCCACCGACTCGATGTCGAAGCTGGACAGCAGCGTCGCCATCGCCATCTTCATTTCCAGCAAGGCCAGGTAGCGACCCGGGCACATGCGCGGACCCGAGCCGAAAGGCATGGTCGTGCGCTTGGCCGCCGCGTCGAGCGGCTGCTCGGCTCCGTCCAGCCAGCGTTCCGGTTCGAAGGCTTCGGGTCGCGGGAAATGCCGTTCACTGACGCTGCCGTGCCGAAGCACGCCCCAGACCTGCGTGCGCTGCGGCACGGCCACGTCGCCGACCACCGTGTCGCGCAATGCCTGCAGCGCGATGAACGGCGCCACGGGCTTGAGCCGCATGGTCTCGCTGGCGCAGGCCTGCAGGTAGACCAGTTGGTCCATCTGGTCGAAACAGTAGGCGGCAGGATCGCTCGCGTGCGTGCGCACTTCCTGCTGCAGCCGACGCAGCGCCTGCGGGTTGCGATGCAGCAGATGGATCATCCAGGCCAGCGTATTCGCGGTGGTGTCCTCGCCGGCCAGCAGCATGGTCAGCACGTTGCCGGCAACATGCTTGTCTTCCAGCCCGCTGCCGGGTTCGTCGGCGGCGACGATCATCGCTTCGAGCAGGTTGCGTGGCTGCGTGCGCAAGGCAGGATCGTCGCGCAGCCGCTGCCGCGCCTGGGCGACGAAGTCGAGGATGGTGCGGTTGATCACCGCCACGCTGGCATCGAGCTCGCGGTCGGACTGCAGCTTGAACCAGCGCCAGTAGGGCACGAAGCTCAGCACGCGGCGGAAGATGGCCGGCAGCACCTTGTCCAGGTGGCGCTGGATCACGTCTTCGCCGGCTTCGAGCGTGTTGATGTCCTTGCCGAAGGCCAGACCGGCGATGGCATCGACGGTGAAGCGCATCAGGTCGGCCTGCAGCGCGATCACCTCGCCGGCACGCGCAGCGCGCTGCCAGCGGCTGCGCAGGCGCAGGCTCACCTTGACCAGCGACGGGAAGTAGGCGCGCACATGGTTCGGCGAGAAGCTGGCCATGACCATGCGCCGCTGCCTGCGCCAGTCATCGCCCTCGGCGCTGAACAGCCCTTGCGGCAAGCCCATCTCGGTGCCGATGCGGCTGGTGAAGGGGCTGCGCCGCCAGCCGTCGGGGCGGTCGCGCATCACGCCGGCCAGCAGTTCGGCGTCGGCCACCACCAGCTGGTCCTGGCGGCCCAGGCGCATGCGAAACAGCGGCCCGTACTGCCGCGCCCAGGCTTCCACGTCGAGGTGGATGCGGTGCGGCCGCACCTGCAGGCTGTTGCCGAGCAGCGGCCAGCCGGGTGGCCCAGGCAGCTCGCGGATCTGGCGCAGGGCTTGCGCCGGCATCAGGCTCGACATGACGCGCATCGTAGCCCCACGCGGTAAGATGAAATCCAACTTTCCATGTCGCCGAAGGACCGATGCCATGCAACTGATCGAATCCATCCTGGCCGATGCCGCCGCCATCACCGCCATCCGCCGCGACATCCACGCCCACCCGGAGCTTTGCTTCCAGGAAGAACGCACCGCCGATGTCATCGCCAAGGCGCTGACCGACTGGGGCATCGAGGTCCATCGCGGCCTGGGCAAGACTGGCGTGGTGGGCATCGTCAGATCAGGCAGCTCCAAGCGCGCCATCGGCCTGCGCGCCGACATCGATGCGCTGCCGATGACCGAGCACAACCACTTCGCCCACGCCAGCACCCACCCCGGCAAGATGCACGCGTGCGGCCACGACGGCCACACGGCGATGCTGCTGGCCGCGGCGCGCCATTTGTCGAAGCACCGCAACTTCGACGGCACGGTCTACCTGGTGTTCCAGCCGGCCGAAGAAGGCGGCGGCGGCGCGCGCGAGATGATGAAGGACGGCCTGTTCGAGAAGTTCCCGATGGAAGCCATCTTCGGCATCCACAACTGGCCGGGCATGCAGGTCGGGCAGTTCGCGTTGAAGGGCGGCCCGGTGATGGCAAGTTCCAACGAATTCAAGATCACGATCCGCGGCAAGGGCAGCCATGCCGCCTTGCCGCACAACGGCATCGACCCGGTGCCGGTGGCCTGCCAGATGGTGCAGGCCTTCCAGACCATCGTCACGCGCAACAAGCGGCCGATCGACACCGCAGTGATCTCGGTGACGATGATCCACGCCGGCGAGGCCACCAACGTGGTGCCCGACTCCTGCGAGATCCAGGGCACGGTGCGCACCTTCACGACCGAGGTGCTGGACCTGGTCGAGCGCCGCATGCAGGTCATTGCCGAGGCCACCTGCGCCGCCTTCGAGGCCGGCTGCGAGTTCGAGTTCAAGCGCAACTACCCGCCGACGATCAACCACGAGGCCGAAACCGAATTCACGCGTCAGCTGCTCGGCGAGGTGGTCGGTACGGACAACGTGCTGGACTTCGAGCCGACCATGGGCAGCGAAGACTTCAGCTACTTCCTGCAGGCCAAGCCGGGGTGCTACTTCCTGATCGGCAACGGCGACGGCACCCACCGCCAAGGCGGCCACGGCATGGGCCCGTGCATGCTGCACAACCCCAGCTACGACTTCAACGACGAGTTGATCCCGCTCGGCGCCACCGCCTGGGTGCGGCTGGCTGAAAAATGGCTGGCCGCGCGCTGAGCCGCCGGCGATGAAGGCCAGCGCTTTCTTTGCACAGAGCTACGCCGAAGCGCGGCGCAAGTTCATCGACGCGGCCACGGCGGCGGGCGTGGAGCCGGCGGCGCACCCGCACCCGCTGCTGGGGCGCGACGGCGAGTTGCTGGCCATGGACGTGGCGCGCTTCGGCCCGGCCGAGGCGCCTGCGGTCTTGATCCTCAGCAGCGCCTGTCATGGCGTCGAGGGCTTCTGCGGGTCGGGGGTGCAGAACGCGCTGCTGGCCGACGCCGGCTTCCACGCTGCCGCGGCACGCGCCGGCGTGGCGCTGCTGTACATCCACGCCCTCAACCCCTACGGGTTTTCATGGCTGCGCCGGACCACGCACGAGAACGTCGACCTGAACCGCAATTTCCAGGACTTTTCCAGACCGCTGCCGCGCAACCCCGACTACGACCGGCTGGCGCACCTGCTGGTGCCGGCCGAATGGCCACCGACGCCCGAGGTCAAGGCCGGGCTCGCCCAGTTCATCGCCGAGCACGGGCCGAAGGCGCTGCAGGCCGCCGTCTCGGGCGGCCAGTACGAACATCCGCAGGGCCTGTTCTACGGTGGGCGCAACCCCACCTGGAGCCAGCAGACGCTGCGCCATGTGCTGCAGGACCACGGCCGCCGCTGTGCCCGGATGGGCTGGATCGACCTGCACACCGGCTTGGGGCCCAGCGGGCATGGCGAACGCATCTTCGCCGGACCCGACGACGCCGCTGCGATCGGCGCGCGCACGCGCCTGGTGGGGCGCGCAGGTGACTTCGATGTACGACGGCAGCTCCGAGTCGGCGCTGCTCACCGGCCTGATGTGGCTGGCCGCCGGCCAGGAATGCCCGCAGGCCGAGGTCACCGGCATTGCGATGGAATACGGCACCGTGCCCTTCGAGATGGTGACCGACGCGCTGCGCGCCGACCAGTGGCTGGAGAACCACCCCGACGCGCCGCCGGCGCAGCGCGCGCAGATCAAGCGCCAGATCCGCGACGCCTTCTACACCGACACCGAGGCCTGGAAATCGCGCGTGCTCGAGCAGGGCATCGAAGCGGCGCACCAGGCGGTGGCCGGGCTGGGGCGCTGAGCGGGCCGTTGCCCGAGCGCGCACGCCGGGCATCGATGTGCGGGGGGCGGGCTGGGCGCAGCCCGGCCCGGGGGTGCTCAGAACGCCACCGTGCACTTCACGCCAGCCGGAATGTCACCTTTGGGATTGGGCAGCTCGAGCCGGACGCGGAAGGTGCCGCTGGCCGAATCGATGACCGGATCGACCACGCGGACCGTGGCCTTGTAGCTGCCCGGGAAAGGCGCTTCGGGCTTGACGTCGGCCACGCTGCCCAGCTTCACGGCACCGTAGCGCGCGGCGGGCAGCACCACATCGACACGCAGCGGATCGATCTGCGCCAGCTTGACGATGGCGTTGGCATTGACGTTGGCCGAGTCCGACGACTGTGCCAGCTCGCCCGGGTTCTGCAGCCGATCGGTGACGACGCCGTTGATCGGGCTGAGGATGGCGTAGCGGGCGAGCACCGCGCTCAACCGCTTGGCGTCCAGCCGGGCCATCTCGCGGTTGTCGCGCGCTTCCAGCAGCTCGGCCTCGGCGACGCGCGCTTCGGCCGCCGCATCGTCGCGATCCTGGGCGGAGATGAAGTTGGACTGGCGCAGTTCCTCGCGGCGCTTGAGCTTGTCGCGGGCATTGAGCACGCGCGCCTCGGCGGCCTTGACCTGGCCTTCCATGACCGAGCGGTAGCTCGCCGCAGCCAGCGAGGCGCGCTCGACCTCGGCATCCAGCGTCACCAGCAGCTGCCCCTTGCGCACCACGGCGCCGCGGTCCACATGCACGGCCGCGATCTGCGCCGACACCGGGCTCTTGATCTCGATCTTCTGGTTCGGCTCGATCAGGCACTGGGTGCTCGCCTCGGCCGCGCCGGCAGCCAGCGGCGCCAGGCCCAGCAGCAGCGGCCACCACGGCAGCTTCGGTTGCATCAGTTCCTTCCGGAGAACGACAGCATGTTCTCGATGTCCTGGTCGCTGCGCGTGGCCGCGCGGCGCTGGCGCGCATTCTGCCCTTCGGCCAGGCGCTGGCAGTGCCAGCGCAGCAGCGCGACGAACAGCCGCTGCGCCGGGCCCGGCGGCAGCAGGTGGAACAGCCGCCGCAGTGCCGGCGCATGGTCGGCCATCAGCGCGTCGTCCAGGCTGACCAGCGCCTGCGCGCTGCCCGGATCGCCCTGGCGCGCGGCGCGGCCGAACAGCTGGCGGTCGATGCGCCGCGAATCGTGGTACTCGGTCAGGATCACGTGCAGGCCGCCGCGCCCGGCCACGCCTTCGCCGAGCGCGATGTCGGTGCCGCGACCGGCCATGTTGGTGGCCACCGTGACGCGTGCCGGCTGGCCGGCGACGCTCGATCAATGCCGCCTCGTCGGCATCCTGCCGCGCGTTGAGCACGCGGTGCGTCACGCCGCGTGCCGCCAGCAGCGCCGACAGCTGCTCGCGAGGCCGCCACCGAGCGCGTGCCCACCAGCACCGGCCGGCCGGCGCGCTGCAGGTCCTGCACCTGCGCGCACACGGCGTCCCACTTCTGCGCCTCGCTGCCCAGGCAGCGCAGCGGCGGCGACGCGGCGCACGCAGGGCCGGTGCGGCGGCACGCACCACCGTGTGCAAGCCGTACACGCTCCACAGCTCGGCG
Source organism: uncultured Pseudomonadota bacterium (assembly GCA_963758955.1). Lineage (GTDB taxonomy): Bacteria > Pseudomonadota > Gammaproteobacteria > Burkholderiales > Burkholderiaceae_C > Rubrivivax. The sequence continues at coordinate 5,306 of CAVWXO010000016.1, read as the reverse complement.
CGCCACCTCGCGGGCCGTGCCGGTCATGCCGGCTGAGCGTGCAGGTAGCGGCGGAAGAAGCGCTGGTAGGTGATGCGCGCCAGCGGTCGCGCGCCTGGTCGGACAGGGCCATGCCCTTCCTTGACCTCGATCATCTGGTGCAGGCCGTGCTCCCAGGTGCGGCCGGGCAGCACGCGGCCGGTGTGTTCGTCGACGATCTGCACCTTGTCGTCCTTGACCACGTAGTGCTGGTCGCGCTGGAACAGGTGCAGCGCACGCAGCGCCTGCGCCACGTGGTGCTCGCGCGCGACGCGCACGCCCCAGGCGGCGCCCAGGCCCAGGCACATCTCGGCCACGACCGAGCGGCCATGCTCGGTCAGCTCCAGCTCGCGCGTGGCCAGGCGCACGCGAAAGTGCGCGCCGCGCTGCAGCCGCCGTGCAACGCCGATCGCCGCTTCGTACAGCGCGACGTTGTCGCTGGCGCCCGCGTTCAGCGACAGGATCAGCGGCGTGCGCGCTTCGTCGATGAAGATGCTGTCGGCCTCGTCGACGATGGCGAAGTGCAGGCCGCGCAGCAGCGTGCCGGCGTCGCTGCTTGCCGTCGAGCCAACTGGTCCAGCGCCAGGTGCGCGCCGCTGCGCCCGCCCGTGACGGCCACGCTGTCCTTCAGGTAATCGAACACCAGCTCCTTGTTGGTGCAGTAGGTGATGTCGCAGCCATAGGCCGCGCGGCGCTCGGGCAGGCCCATGGCGGTGAGCACCGCGCCGACGCGCAGGCCGAGAAACTCGTACAGCGGGCGCCAGCGTGCGGCGTCGCGCTCGGCCAGGTAGTCGTTGACCGTGACCACGTGCACCGGCATGCCGGCCAGCGCGGCGATGGCGGCGGCCAGTCCGGCGGACAGCGTCTTGCCCTCGCCGGTCTGCATCTCGGCCAGTTTGCCGCCCAGCAGCAGCGAGGCCGCCAGCAGCTGCGGCGGGTACGGCCGCATGCGCAGCGCGCGAAACGCCGCCTCGCGCACCAGCGCCAGCGCCTGCACCCGCGATGCGGCGCTGCCCAGGTCGCGCGCATGCCTGTGCAGCTGCGCGCGGATGTCGGCATCGCTCAGCGCTGCGGCGGCGTCGGCCTGGGCCAGCCGCTTGCGCCACCAGGCCGGGGCGCGCCCACAGGCCGTGCGGCAGCGCATGGCGCGCGCTGCCGAGCAGCCGTGTCGCAAAGGCATCCAGCGCGGAAGGCTGGTCGACGCGGCGCTGCGGGTACAGCGCCGCCGGGTCGAAGGCCGTGCGCGCCAGATGCGCTAGACATGGAAGTGCGACAGCAACTGGCGCCGCGCCGCGCGCCACAGGCGCCAGCCGAGCGGCTCGTGCGGATGCTCGAAGCTGACGTAGGCGCGGCTGCCCAGCCAGCGCAGCGCCGCCGGATCGTCGATCTGGACCTCGAACTCGAACAACGAATCCAGCGCCGCCAGGCCCTTGGTGTCGCGCGGGTCGAGCACCAGGTCGCCGCCACCGGACTGGCCCAGTGCGGCGCTGGGCAGGTCCTTGCCCGCCTTGGGCACTTCGCGCACCAGGCGGCCGGGCAGCTCGGCGTCGAAGTCTTGCGCCAGGCGCACGCTCACCCGCTGGGTGGCGCTGCGCACCAGGTCGGCGTGCTGCTGCGGCACGATGACCTTGCAGCACGCGGCCGATCGTTGCCCACCAGGTAGCCCACCGCGGCGCCCTTGTCCAGGCAGCGCCCGGGCAGGTCGCCGGCCTGCTCGATCAGCAGCGTGCCCGCCGCCTGCGCGCGCAGCGTCAGTTGATCGATCTCCTGCTCCAGCCGGGCCAGCGCCGCGTGTTCGCGCTTCAGGTCTTCTTCCAGGCGGCCGACCGCGGCCGGCTGCACGCCCCAGGCGGCATCGCGGCGCGCCAGCGCCTCCTCGACCTTGGCCAGCTGCACGCGATGTTCGGCGCGCAGTTCGGGCGCATCGGTGTGCACGATCGGCGCACCGTGCAGCCACGGTGCTGCCCGGCGTCGGCCACCACACGCTGCACGAAGCCGGTGCTGCCGGCGCGCAGGATCGCCTGCTCGGGCAGGGACAGCACGCCTTGGCCCGCGTGTGGTGCGGCGCCGGCAGCATGAACAGCAGCCCGAACAGCAACAACGGCAGCGCCGCCACGACGCCCGCCACGCGCAGCGCGCGCGAGCCGACCTGCGGATCGGCGGCCAGCCGCGCCAGGCCCTTGCCCAGCGGCCAGACGATGCCCGTGCCCAGCGCCCACAGCGCCAGCAGCACGCCGACGAAGAAGTACTGCTGGCCGATGAACCAGGCAATGCTGATGGTCACGAACAGGCGGTAGGCCAGCGCCAGCGGCGCATAGGCGATGAACCAGCGGCGCTCGGCCGGCGTGGCCGCCGGCGCCTTGCGTGCCGAGGATGCCGAAGGCATGGCGGCGCATCAGGTAGCTCCACCAGGCGCTGGAGCGCTGGCCGAGGTTGGGGATCTCGATCCAGTCGGCCAGGATGTAGTAGCCGTCGTAGCGCAGCAGCGGGTTGGCGTTGAAGACCACGGTGGTGACGCTGCCCACCACCAGCATGTTGTAGGCCAGCGAGCGCAGGAAGCCGGGCTCCAGCGCCAGCCAGGCGAACAGGCACAGCGCGGCCAGCCAGACCTCCACCAGCATGCCCGCGGCGCCGACATGCATGCGCTCGCCCTTGCGTGCGAAGGCCGACGCGCCGGAGGCGTCGACGTACGGCACCGGGTACAGCAGCAGCAGCATCAGGCCCATCTCGTGCACCTCGGCACCGCGCGCCTTGATGGCCCAGCCATGGCCCAGCTCGTGCATGCCCTTGAGCAGCACGAAGGCGATGGCCAGGACCCACAGGTTGTCGGCGGCGAGCAGCCGCTCGTTGAAGTTCTGCGTCAGCTCGCTCCAGTGCAGCGGCAGCTGCACCGCGGCCGGCACCACGGCTGCCAGCCACACCAGCCACCAGCCCCAGGCCGGCACGCCGCGCCAGGCGTGGCACCAGGCGCCGAGGAAGCGGTCGGGGTCGCACAGCGGGAAGCGCAATGCCAGCGGGTTGGCGAGCCGGCCGACCAGCTTCTGCCGACCCTGGCGGGCATGGCGCTCGAACAGTTCGGCGACGTCGACACTGGCGTCGGTGACGATCAGGTCGGCCGCGTTCAACTGGCCGAGCAGTTGCACGATCTCGTCCTGCGACGGCGAATCCTCGTGCAGGTCGAGCGACAGCGTGTCCCAGATGTCCTGCATCGAACGCCGGCCGTCGAGCGCGCCGATGATGCGGTAGGCCGCCGGGTTGAAGCGGTGGTACTTGCCGGCGGCGCGGTCTTCGACCACGTACCACACGGCACCGCGGTAGTGATGGCGGTGGATCTGCACATGCCCGCCCAGGCGCGGGCGCAACGCAGCGATGCGGAACCAGTTGTTCGAATGCAGTGCGCCGCTCACCGGCCCGCCCCTTGGCTCAAGGTGCCCATTCCCAGGCCGTACGGCGCAGCCAGTCGGTCAGGCGGTGCGTCCACACCCACAGCAGCGAAGCCTCGCCGACATCGACCTTGGCCACGCCTTCCATGCCGGGGCGCAGCCGCGCGGCGTCCTTGTCGAGCCCGGCCTCGACGCGGAAGTAGTTGCGTCCTTCCTCGGCCACCGCCGCCGACAGCACCCGCTGCGGTCTTCAGCTCGAAGGCCTGTCCGGGCAGGCTGGCCAGCACCAGCTGGCCCGACTGCCCGGGCTTGCAGCCAGGCGACATCGCGTTCGTCGACCTTGAGGATCACGCGCCAGGCGTTCAGCGGCGCCAGCTCGAACAGCACCTTGCCGCTTTCGATCGGCGTGCCGAGCAGCTGCGACAGATCGCCCTTGACCAGCACCGCATCGAAGGGCGCGATGATGTCCACCCGCAGCAGCTTGGCGTTGACCAGGTCGAGCTGGGCCTGGGCCTGCGCCGCCTGCGCCGCGGCCAGACGCATGGCCACGCGGTCGGCGCCCGCCAGGGCCTCGCGCTCCTTGCGCAGCGAGACCTCCAGCTCGGACTCCCAGCGCACGCGCTCGAGCTGCAGGTCCTTGTCGTCCAGCCGCGCCAGCAGCTGCCCGGCCTTGACGGTGTCGCCGGCACGCACCGGCGCGGTGCGGATGTAGCCGGCGAAGGGCGCCACCGCGGCACGCTGGGTTTCGCCTTCGACCATCGCCGGGGCGCTGACCCGGTGCGCCACCGGCAGCAACGCGGCCACCAGCACCAGCAACGAGGCCGAGGCCGCCAGCAGCTTCCAGCCGAGGTGGCGGCTGCCGGTGAGCCAGCCGGCCCAGGCCGACCATTTGCGGCGCAGATGGCGCGGCACGCTCTCGTCGCCCACATGCTTGAGCTGCAGCAGCGGCGCCGCCATCAGGTTCAAGGCCTCGACCGCATCGACGTCGCCTTCGTCGAAGGCGGTCCCGCGCTCGAGCAGCAAGGCGCCGACGCTCTGGCCTTGGGCGCGCAGCGGCACCACCAGCACGGCCGCGGCGTTGGCGCTGTGGCGATAGCTGTCGAGCGCACGGGTCACGCACAGCGTCGGCCCGGCGGCCGACGCGATGTCGGGCAGCGCCAGCACCAGGCCTTGGTCGAGCGCTTCGTCCATGGCCTGTTCGGCCAGGCGGACCAGGTTGGTGCGCCCGTCGTGCCAGGCGCTGTTGGAGCGCGCCGCGAGCTTGACCGAGCGGCCGTCGCTCCAGCCGACCTGCACCAGGTCACACGCCAGCTGCCGGCACAGCAGGTTGGCCAGCGACATCGCCGCCGGCTTGAAGGCCGGCTCGGCCATCAGCGACAGCGACAGGTCGATGGCCTGGCGCGCGCGGCCAAGCTGGCGCGTCAGCCGCGCATCGCCGGCGGCCGAAGCCTCGACCAGCAGCATGCGCAGCCAGCCGACGCCCCACTGCACCGTGCTCATGGCCTGCGCCACGCCCTCGGCGTCGGCCCCGGACAGTTCCAGGCCGACGGCGCCGCGCACGCTGTCGGCCAGGACGATCGGGTAGACGATCTCCTGGCCCGCGGTCGTGGGGCGCGTCGCCGGGCTGCGCTGGCCGATGGCCTGCAGCACCAGCGCCCGCGAGACATCGGGGTTCACGCCCTCGGGCCGCACCGCCGCGGTGACCAGCGTGTTCGCGCCGCCGTCGAGCAGCACGAACGAGCGCCGCATGCGCGGCAGCATCCCTTCCAGCCAGGCCAGCCACTGCGCGCAGGCCTCCTCCCGCGACGTGGCCGCGATCAACGCGGCGGGTTGGGTGCCCGCCGCGGCTTGCGCGTCGACGCGCTCAGGAGCGTTCATCGCTGGGCAGCATCAGTTCACGATCCA
>CAVWXO010000015.1:0-329007 GCA_963758955.1 uncultured Pseudomonadota bacterium | reverse complement strand
CGCATCAGCGCGCCGCCGAAGCTGGGCAGCCAGTCCAGCCACTCGAAGCTGGCGGTGATGACGAACTGCGCCAGCTGGTCCCAGGGCAGCATGTAGCCGTTGACGCCGGCCACGTAGACCAGCCAGATCAGCACCACGCCGGTGACCCAGGAGAACCAGCGAAAACCGCGCAGCCGGTCGAAGGCGAAGTAGCGCAGCATGTGGATCACCATGGTCACCACCATCGCGTCGGACGCATAGCGGTGCAGGCTGCGCAGCACGCTGCCGGCAAACCACGGTGCGTTCGTCACCATCTCGACCGAACGGTAGGCGCCGGTCACGCTGGTGTTGAAGAACGCGAACAGCACCAGGCCGGTGCCGCAGACGATCCAGAACAGGAAGAAGCTGATCGCACCCAGGTGGTACAGCGGGTTCAGGCGGTCACCGAAGGCGCGGTTGAACAGCGCCTCGGCGTGCATGAACAACCAGCGCAGCAGCCGCTGCAGCGCCGCGATCATGCTGGCGCCTGCAGACCCAACTGCGCCCCCGGCTGCCGCAGCGCGCGCACCACCACCACCACGAAGAGCAGGCCGCCGACGATGGCCAGCAAGCCGCCCAGCCCCATCAGCCCCATGCCGGCCACCTCGGCGCTGCTGCGCAGCACCTGCTCGCTGCCGGCCACCTTGCGCTGCACCCCGTAGCCGCCCGACCAGACCAGGCCGACGATGTGCAGCAGCTGGCCGGCGCCATACAGATAGGGCTGTGCCACGGCCAGCCGGCCTTGCGGCGTGCCGTATCCCAGCCGCGGCAGCAGGTGGTAGACCAGGCCCATCAGCGCCAGCGTCACGCCGACGATGCAGCCGTGGTAATGCGCCGGGATCTTGACGTTGTTGCCGCCGATCAGCAGCCCGATCAGGCCGCCTGCGGCGAACAGCGCCATCGACGAGACCAGCGCGGCGCGCAGCGGCCGGCGTGATGCCTCGATGCCGCGCAGCGGCAGCAGCGACAGCAGCACCGCCAGCGCCACCGGCAAGATGGCCACGCCGCCGCCGAAGCGCATGGCCGCGGTGTGCAGGTTGCGGTGCTCGACGCTGGCCACGTCGTGCGCCAGGTAGGCATAGGGCGTGACGAAGACGCTGGCCAGCGCCAGCGCGAACATCAGCAGCGCGATGCGCGGGCTCAACGGCACGCGTGCGCCGCAGGCCTGCGCCAGCCACAGCCAGCCGACCAGCATCAGCAGCGTCCAGGTGAACTGCAGCGCGTGGCCGCCGCCCCAGAACAGGATCTCGTAGTAGGCCTTGCCGGCCAGCGCCGTGGGCACCACCGCCAGCGACCAGACGAAGGCCATCAGCGCGATGGCGGCCGACACCGCACTGGCATTGAGGCCGAAGCGCAGCGCATCGGCGCCGCCGAACATGCCGCCCAGGCGCGGCGCGGCGATCAAGGCGCGCAGCACCTGCAGCGCGAAGCCGGCGGCAAAGGCCACCAGCCCGGCCAGGAACATCGGCCCTTCGAGCACCGGGATGTAGTTGGCCATGATCGGCGTGCCGGGCGAGACGAAGGCGCCCAGCGCCATCAGCACCGTGCCGCCGCCGCACAGGCCGAGCGCGACCCAGCTCCAGGACTCGGCCCGCGGCGTGGCGTTCAGGCTCCACAGCATGCCGGCCATCGCGGCGAACCACACCCCCACCGACAGGTCCACATGCACCACCAGCGCGACGCGGAAGAAGTCGGCCACCGGCAGCCACTGGTTGACGCCGGGCGTGCGCGCCAGCACCAGCAGGATCGAGAACACGCCCGAGCCGACCAGCGCCAGCAGCCCGAGCCACAGCCAGGCGCGGGTCAAGGCACGCTGCTCGGTGGTGGGCATGGGCAGGCTGTAGTCGTGGGACGCTGCGGCCGCAGCGCGCTGTGAAGGGGCCAGCGGCGAGGGGTTGACCAGGGTGTTCATGCGAAGGCTCTCATCTCAAGGTGATGCCGCCTTGTTCGGCGTCGAAATCGATGACCAGGATCTGCGCCGGCGCCAGCTTGACGACCTCCTCGCGCTGGTGCGTGAAGCCGGCCTGGCGTGCGTCGTCGTTCAGGCGCACGGCGATGCGTTGCTCGCCCGCGGCCACCTGCAGGCGGTGGTACACGGCCGAGGCGCCGTCGCGCGACAGTCCGGAGGGTGCGGCCACGCGCTTCAGCACCGGCACGCCGCCGATATCGACTTCCACCGTCACCGGCGAGCGCTCGCGCGGGCATTTCATCGGTGCGCGCATGTTGGGCGGCAGCTTGGCCAGTTCGTCCGCGCTCAACGGCCGGCAATCGCCGACCGGCTTGCCGGTGTGCGTGAAGCTGAGCTTGATCAAGGCCTGGTCCGGGCCCAGGTGCTGGTAGGTGGGCCAGCGCGAGAACACGCCGATGGCGAGTGCGAACAGCCCGTACAGCAGCGCCTGGCCGACCCAGGCGGCGGCGCGGTTGGGCCGCGGGGCGGCCAGGGTGGCGTGTGCGTCAGCCATGGCGTGCCGGCAATGCCGTCGTCGCGATCGGCAAGCCTTGCAGGCGCTGGCGCAGCCGCTGCAGTGCGGCCGCCAGCGACTGCGCATCGGCGGCATCCACCCAGGCCACCGCCAGCCGTTCGGGGCGTGTCCAGCGCACGCAGGTGCGGTTCGCGCTGCCCCTGCAGCCGCTCGGCGGCCCAGCGCTGGCCCAGGCGGAATTCGCAGGTTCCTTCGGCGCAGCCGCTGACCAGCACGCCGGCGGCGCCGTCACGCAGCGCGTAGTCGACGAAGGACGGCGGCAGCATGCCGGTGCAGATCAGGCTGAAGGCGGCGACGTCCGTGCCGGCCAGCCGCTCCACGCGCGCGCCCCGGTCGCAGCCGAAGACCACGATCGGCCGCTCGGCCTGCAGCGCGCCCAGGCCTTGCTGCAGGCGCCGGCGCAAGGTGCTCACCGTCAGTTGCGGCATGTCGATGCCGGTCACCAGCTCGGCCACGCTGCGGAACGGCGTCGACGACGGGCAGGCGCCGGCGCAGATGCCGCAGGCGATGCACAGGTCGGCATCGACGCGCGCCAGCTCCTTGCCCGGCTTTCCGTTCGGGTGCGGCACCATCGTGATCGCGGCATAGGGGCAGTCTTCGAAGCAGCGCCGGCAGCCATTGCAGTTGGCGGCATCGACCACGGCCACCGGCGCGCGCGCCGGCTGCGGCAGGAAGGGCAGAGCCAGCAGCAGCAGCAGGCTGGCTGCTCACGGCCCACCAGACGGCGCCGGCCGAGGTGGCATAGGTCAGGGGGTGCAGGAACAGCAGGATCCAGTCCAGCGCCAGCGCCGTCGGCACCGTGCCGGCGTCGGCCGGCGGGTGGCTGGTGATCGGCGCACCGAGCGCCAGCACACACAGCACGGCGAAGGTGGCCAGCGCCAACGGCCGCGGCGGGAACACCGCCGCCCGGGTGAGCCGCTGCACGTGGAACCACAGACCGAAGATCATCATCAGCGCCACGCCCAGGTGGACGAAGACGAAGAGCGAGAACAGCCGGTCGCCGACCGCGCCGACGGTGAGGAAGTTGCGCGCCAGCGGCGTGGCCAGCAGCGGCAGCGCGTCCAGCCATTCGGCGGTGGCCACCGCCGAGAACTGGCCGAGCTGGTCCCAGTTGAGCCAGAAGCCGCCGATCGCGCTGACGAAGGCGAACACGATCAACGGCACTCCCGTCAGCCACGAGAAGCGGCGGATGCCCTGGTAGTGGCCATGCAGCCATTCGCGCGCCAGGTGCAAGGCCATGAGCAACACGAAGGCATCGGCCGCATAGCGGTGCAGGCTGCGCAGCCAGCCTGCGGCGTACCACGGCACATGCGCCAGACGCTCGATCGAGCGGTACGCGCCCTCGGCCGAGGTGTCGATCACGGCATACAGATAGATGCCGCTGAGCGCCAGAAGCCAGAAGCACAGGAAGCCCAGCGCGCCCAGGTGGCGCAGCGGGTTCAGGCCTGAACCGAAGGTCGCATCGAAGACACGCTCGACGCGCTGCCAACCGGCCAGGCCGCTATGCCGAATCCTGCCCAAGTGCCGCATGGTTGCTGCGCTGCGTCATCAACGCGAGAGCTCGCCGGCGATCAGCGGCGCGCCGGCATGCGTCCGGCGCGCGCGCCGACGGTTGCGCCATTCCACGCCGAAGTACGCGGCCACGCTGAGAAAGAACAACAGTCCGCCGACGATCTCGAAGATCAGCGCGTAGTCGTAGCGGTACTCGCCGGTCTCGGGGTCGTACACCGTGCACAGGATGCGCACGCGTTCGATCACGTCGATGAGCTGCAGGCTCGGCGGCAGGGCTCCTGCAGTCAGCAGTTGGCGCAGCGGCTCGCCTATGCGCTGCGCGTTCATGCGCTCGCCATACACCTGGGTGTGGATGCGGCCCTGCGCGTCGACCAGCGTGATGCCGAGAACGTGGTCGAATCCGGCGGGCGTGGCAACAAAGCGGAAGCCGAAATCGCGCGTCAGCGCCTCGACGATGGCCGGTGGCGGGCTCAGGAACTCCCAGTTCGGATAGTCGATGCCGTGCTGGGCCGCGAAGGCGCGCATCGCCGCCGGCGAATCAAAAGGCTGGTTGAAGCCGATGCTGACCACGTTGAACTGGTTCGGCGCCAGCAGTTTGTCCAGGCCCTTCACCGCCTCGTGCAGCGCGCGCGTGCTGGCCGGACAGATCTGGAAGCAGCCGGTGTAGATGAAGCTCACCAGCAGCGGCTTGCCGCGGTAGCTGGACAGGCGCACCGGGCGGCCCTGGCGGTCGAGCAGCGTGTAGTCGGGTACGCGCGTGCCCACTGCCGCGTCGCCGGCCTGCAGCGCGCTGCGCTCGTCGAGCGCGACGGGGGCCCCCCGGCCAGCGCCGTAGCGAGCAGTAAGGCGAGCAGCAGCCCGAAGCCCGTGGCGCGCAGGCGTCGTGGGATCGATCGTTCAGCGCAGCACCGCATCGACCGCCACCGCAGCCAGCAAGACGCTGAGCTGCACCATCGAGGCGAAGAACGACGCCATCGCCGTGCCGCGGCCGGGCGCACGCGCCAGCGCGTGGGCCTTGCGCACGAAGTGCGCCCCGCCGGCCATTGCGCCGAGCCCGTAGATCCAGCCGGCGCCGAAGAACAGCGGCAGCAGCGACACCACCACCAGCAGCAGCGTGTTGGCGTAGACGATGCGCGCCGCGCGCTCGGGCCCTACCACCACGGGCAGCATCGGCACGCCGGCGGCGGCATAGTCCGCGTGGTTGGCGATGGCCAGGCTCCAGAAGTGCGGCGGCGTCCACAGGAACAGCACCAGTGCCAGCAGCAGCGGCAGCGCGCCCACCGTCGGGTCCACCGCCGCGGCCCCGGCCAGTACCGCAAAGCTGCCGGACAGCCCGCCGACCACGATGTTCAGCCAGCTGCGCCGCTTCAGCCACATCGTGTAGACCACGGCATAGAAGAAGGCGCCGAGAAAGATGAACAGCGCCGCCATGGCATTGAGCACGAGAGCCGCCGCAGCCACTGCACCGGCGAGCAGCACGCCGATGGCCAGCAGCCACAGTGGCGTGGGCTTCAGCGCCCCACTGGCAAAGGCGCGACGGCGCGTGCGCACCATCAGCCGGTCGCTGTCGGCTTCGATGTACTGGTTGAATGCGCCCGCGCTGGCCGAGGCCACCAGCACCGACAGCGCCAGCACCAGCACCTGCGCCAGGCTCAATCCGGGTCCGCTGGCGATAGCCATGCCGCCGAGCGCGGTGATCATGATCAGCACGCCAATGCGCATCTTGAAGACACCCAGCACCGTGCGCAGCAAACCCGCGGCGGGGCGATCGGTGGCCTGCATCACGGTGGTGTTCATCGGTGTGCTCCTTGGTGGGCAGTGGCGATGCAGGGGTTCAACGGATCAGCTCAGGCCCCACAACGTGGACAGGTACTTCCAGTTGATGAAGTAGTACAGCACGAAGGCCACCAAGAACACCATCGCCAGCACGAAGGTTCCGGGGGCCGCGAAGCCGGCCGAGCCGTGCGACTGCGCCACCACCGTGGGCGCGGTGCGCGGAATCGGCGTGAACCTCGGGCTCTGCACGCCGGGCTCGAGCCTCTTGCCCCACAGCAGCGAGCCGACGGTGACATAGATGTAGATGCCGCCACCGACGATCGCCGCCAGGCCGCCGATGCCCACCAGGCCCATCATCAGGTAGGCCGCGCCGGGCCATTCATAGGCCAGCGCCGCGCCCTGGAAGGCCATGTCCCAGTGGCGGCGCGACACCCCCAGCGTGCCCGCGCCCATCATCACCAGGCAGAAGAAGTACATCGAGAAGCCGAACAGGTAGGGCTGCCACATTGCCAGCTTCGGCGCGATCATCTCGCGGCGGAACAGCACCGGGATCAGCAGGTAGGTCAGCGCCATGAAGGTCAGCGTGGTGCCGACCACCACCGTGGCGTGGAAGTGCCCCGGCACGTAGATGGTGTTGTGGATGATCATGTTCAGCTGCTCGGTACCCATCATCACGCCGGAGATGCCGCCGAGGAAGCCGAAGCCGATGATCGAGATGAACACGCCCGAGAACGTGGGGTTGCTCCACGGCGCCTTGCGCAGCCACTCGAACAGGCCCTTGGTGAAGCCCTTGCCGCGCTGCGCGACTTCCATCGCGCCAGGGATCGTCAGGCCGTGGATCATCGAGGCCAGCACCGCGAAGTACATGAAGTAGCTGGTGTTGACGATCTTCCACCCGGTGGACAGGCCCGGGTCGGCCAGCAGGTGGTGCGCGCTGGCCAGCTGCAGGAACAGGATGTACAGCAAGAAGGCGGTGCGGCTGACGCGCTCGCTCATCGGCTTGGCGCCGAAGGCGATGGCCGCCACCAGGTACCACACCGAGATGTGCGCGGCCACGTTGATCTGCTGCGACGAGTGGCCGAAGGCCCACCAGATGGTGCGGTATACCAGCGGGTCGACCGCGCTGATCCAGCCGATGGACAGCAGGAAGGTCGGGATCAGGATGATCGCGCCCGAGGCGATGGTGAAGACCGCGATGATCGCCGCCGTAATGGCGCCGAAGGTGACCAGCGGCACCGAGCCCTGGTAGGTCTTGTCGCGCTTGGCCACCACCAGCGTGCCGAAGAAGACGAAGCAGGCGATCAGCGCGCCCACCGCGAACAGGATCAGCCCTGCGTAGAACGACGGCGCGGCCATCATCGGCACGTAGGACGTCATCATCACGCTCGAGCCGCCTTGGTACACCGCGACGTTGTTCATCACCGCGCCGATCAGCATCAGCGCAAAGGCGGACCAGGCGATGTTGGGCGTGGCGATGCGACAGCGCAGCAGCGTCGACGAGGCGAAGTACAGCACCGCGATCTCGAAGAAGATGATCCAGAAGATCAGCATGTCGATGCCGTGCGCGGTGAGCACCTGGTAGAAGGTGTCGGCCTCCAGCCAGTGGATGGCCGGCCAGCGCGTCAGCACCACGCCGACGGCGAGGATGCCGCCGATCAGCAGGAACACCACCGCCGTCACGGCGTTGGCGATCATCAGCTTCTCGGCGCTGGCTTCGAATTGAAGGCCCGAACGCGGGCAGGTGCGGTAGGTCGTGGCTTGGCCCATGGTCGGCGTCTCCTACTTCACGTAGATGCGGCCGACCATCGTGTGATGGTTGATGCCGCAGTATTCGTTGCACACCACCGAGTAGGTGCCGGTCTGGTTGGGTGTGACGGTGACCACGTGCTCGAAGCCCGGCACGATCTGGATGTTGATGTTGGCCGGCTGCAGCGAGAAGCCGTGGTTGTAGTCCATCGCGCTCAAGTGCAGGCGATAGCTCTTGCCCTTCTCCAGTTCGAGGATCGGCCAGAAGGACCACAGCCGCGCCAGCATGTAGACATCGCTGCCCGGCGGCGGTGCCACCACGGGGATGTTCTGGTCCGTCTCGGTGCGCACCGTGTACTTCGCGGCCACGGCCTGCGCCTTCAGCAGGAACTGGTTCTGGGTCGTGCGGTAGGTTTCAGTGGACAGGTTCTGGTTGCCCCAGACATGCCAGCCGACCATCATGGCAAACATGATCAAGCACCACAGCAGCGCGATGACGATCCAGGTGCCTTCGACGCGGTCGATCGGCTGCTTGTACCAAAGCCGGTCTGCAGGGGGCAGGATGGCGCTCATGGGCAGACTCCTCTCGCGGTGGAACGACGGCCGAGCGGCCTATTTGCTCATCGGGATGGTGAGGATGTCGACCACCCCCCACACCGTGTAGACCAGCATCGGAATCAACACGCCCAGGAAGAGCAGCAGGAACGGGTTGTCGAGCAACTGCTGCATCCACGGAACGGGTTCATTGGGGTCGTCCTTGACGGGCTGGCTCATATGCGTTCCTTCGACTGCGTGGCCCCTGCCGGGCCGGTCCTGCGGGTGCAGGGAATTCTGTTGCGCGGCGCGCCGGGCGGACTTGAACCACTTCAAGGAAAGGCCAGAACACGGGTCTATCCCGGGGCGCAGGGCGTTGCGATGCGGGGTCGGCGAACTACCATGCGGCATCACCATGTCCCACACCGCTGCACCGCCAGACCGGCGTTGGCTCCTGCTGCGCCGCATGGCTTGGCTATGCACCGTGCTGATGCTGGCCACCATTTCGCTGAGCGCATTCATGCGCTTGTCGCAGGCCGGCCTGGGCTGTACCGACTGGCCGGCCTGCTATGCGCAGAACCTTCGCGCGTTGCAGCAGGGTGAGCCTGCGCCCGCCGGGCATGGGGTGGCCGCAGCCCGGCTGGCGCATCGCGTCGTCGCGTCGCTGACGCTGGTCCTGGTCATCGTGATGGCCATGACGACGCTGGCCACGAAGCCGGTGCTCAAGCGCGCCGGCGCGCTGTCGCTGGCGCTGCTGCTGCTGGCCCTGGCCCTGGCGCTGCTGGGCATCGCGACGCCGGGTGCGCGCCTGCCGGTGGTGGCCATGGGCAACCTGCTCGGCGGCTTCGTCATGCTGGCGTTGTGCTGGCGCCTGGCGGCCAGTGCGCGGCCGCCTTCCGATGCGGCGCCTGCGCGCCTGGGCGCCTGGGCGGTGGGTGGGCTGGTCCTGCTGTGCGGCCAGCTCGCCGGCGGCGCATTGGTCAGTGCGTCCTATGCGGCGTTGTCGTGCAGCGACCTGGCCGAGTGCACGCGTGCGGCCGCGGCCGCGGGCTGGGACTGGAGCGTGCTGAACCCGTGGCGCGAGCCGGTGGTCGTGGCCACGGCCCTGCCGGTCAACGCCGGTAGCGTCTTCGCGCTGTGGCTGCACCGCATCGGCGCCGTCGTCGTGCTGCTGGTCCTGGGCTTGCTGGGCCTGGCCGCGTGGCGGCGCGGACGGCCCCACGGCGGTGCGGCATTGCTGGTGCTGGCCGCCGTGCAGGCTGCGCTGGGGCTGCTGATGGTGGCTAGCGGTCTGCCGCTGGCGGCGGTGCTGTTGCACAACCTGGTGGCGGCGCTGCTGCTGGCAACGCTGGTGCGGCTGGTCTGATGCGGTTTCCTGCCCGTGGATCGGGTGGGTGCGCTGGACCATGGACGGCTGCCGCGCCTTGCTGTCATGCGACCCGACGAACTGGCGGGCTGCACTGCAGCGTAAGGAGCCCGTCGCGAGTGCCCGATTTCTGGCAGCCCAGTTCTAAAAATCGTGGGGCCGGTCAGCCGCTGTTCGCGTACGCCGGCAATCGACGACTGACGTAGCACCAATGGATCCGATTGCCGCGAAGCTGTCTTTCGATCTGCCGCCATAGACGACACCAAGGTATCGTCAGCCTCCGACATTCACTTCCTGAAAACGAAGTCGAGAGAGGCTCTGCCTGATCTCACGGGGATCCGAGCAGGCGTGCGGCGCGCGGGTCGATCCGCAGCGCCGGCCCGCCCTGGCGGTCGGGCACCTCGAGGATTTCCCGCCCGTCGCGCCACACGCTCCGCACGGCCGCGGTGTTCGGATCGCCACGTAGCGTGAACACCGCAATGGTTCTGCGCACGTCCAGTTGCACGAGGAACAACACCACCTGCCCGGCGGCCTGGTCGGGCGCGCGGGCGATGACGAAGGCGTGGCTGCTGTCGAAGCCCGGGTCGCGCAATGGCTGGTCCAGCCGCGTGCGGCGCGGATTCAGGAAGCCGGGCTCGGCGATGCCCTCGCGCAGGCGGTAGTCGTGGACCAGTCCTTGGTAGATAGGCTCGGCGTTCGGGTCGTAGGAGATCTCCCACAACTCCGGCAGGGTCTCGAAGATCACGACGAAACTGCGGCGAGGCGCGGCATCGTGTAGCGTCGTCACGGCCGAGCGGCCACTGCCATCGATCGCCGCCGCCATGTGGCTGCGCAGGGGCCGGCCATCCGCATCGAACACGGTC
Source organism: uncultured Pseudomonadota bacterium (assembly GCA_963758955.1). Classification (GTDB taxonomy): domain Bacteria; phylum Pseudomonadota; class Gammaproteobacteria; order Burkholderiales; family Burkholderiaceae_C; genus Rubrivivax. The sequence continues at coordinate 318,709 of CAVWXO010000015.1, read as the reverse complement.
AGTGTATGGCCGTCGGCGACGATGCGCCAGCGGCCGTCGGCACTGGTCAACGCCAGCGGCGCCGCCTGCGCGGATGCCACCAGCAGCGCCCCGACGAGCGCGGCCCGCCAGCCGCCGCCGCGCACAGCCTCAGGACTTGAGGATCAACTCGATCGCCGCTTTCAGATCGGCATCGCTGATCTTGTCCGGCGGGTTCGGTGCCATCGGCACCGGGCCGAACACGCCAGAACCACCCTTGCGCACCTTCTCGCTCAGCTTGGCCACGATGTCCGATTGACCCTTGTACTTGGCAGCGATGTCCTTGAACGACGGCCCCACCAACTTCTTGTCCTTGGCATGGCAGGCCATGCAGCCGGCCTTGGTCATCGCGTCGTCCACCGCGTCGGCGAAGGCGGGTGCGATGAACAGCACCGCCAGCACAGGTAGAAGTCGTTGGGCTTTCATCAGGGGTTCTCCGGTTCAGTAAACGTCGTGCTGCGTGTTGTAGACGTTGAAGTGCCCTGTCGGCGTGATCAGGCGCGGATCCTTGATCACGGCCTTCAACTTGAGCGTCTTGTCGTCCACCACCACCAGCGCGCTCTGCTTGTTCTTGGCCGACCAGACCGAGAACCAGACCTCGTCGCCGGCCTTGTTGAATTCAGGCTGCACCACGCGCTTGGCCCCGTCGTCCTTCAGGTCGGCCCACTCGGCGATAGGCAGCACGGTGTAGCCCTTGTCGAGGTTCTTGATGTCGTACACCGCCACCGACTGCGCGATCTTCGCGTCGGGGTTCAGCGGCGTGTCCGAGTACAGGTGATTCGACTTCGGGTGGCTCTTGATGAACAGCGCCCCACCACCCTGGCCTTTGAGCTCCGCGACCTTTTTGAACGCGTACTCCTTGTGCTTGACGGGATCGGTGCCGATCAGCGAGATCGACTCGTCACCCAGGTGGCCGGTGGACCAGACCGGGCCAAACTTAGGATGGTTGAAGTTGGCGCCGCGGCCCGGGTGCGGGATCTTTCCGACCTCGACAATCGCGGTGAGCTTGTCGTCCTTGGTATCGATGACCGAGATCTTGTTGCTCTGATTGGCCGCGACCATGAAGTAGCGCTTGCTCGAATCCATGCCGCCGTCGTGCAGGAACGGGGCCGAGCCGATCTCGGTGACCTTCAGCGCGTCGAGGTTGGTGTAGTCCACCATCAGCGTCTTGCCGGTCTCCTTGACGTTGACCACGAACTCGGGCTTGAAGTGGCTGGCCACGATGGAGGCCACACGCGGCTCGGGGTGGTATTCCTGCGTGCCCACGACCATGCCGCGTGTGCTGACGATCTTCAGCGGCTCGAGCGTGTCGCCGCGCATGATCACGTACTGCGGCGGCCAGTAGGCACCGGCGATCACCAGCTTGTCGCTGTAGTCGCCCTCCTTGCCCTTGTACTTGCTGGTTTCGACCGAGCGCGCCTCAAGGCCGATGCGCACCTCGGCCACGTTGTCCGGCGTGGGCATCCACAGGTCGATCATGTTGATCTTGCCGTCGCGCCCGATCACGAACAGGAAGCGCCCCGACGCCGAAGTGCGCGAGATGTGCACCGCGTAGCCGGTCTTGACGATGTTGATGATCTTCTTCGTGTCGCCGTCGATCAGCGCCACCTCGCCGGTGTCGCGCAGCGTGGTCGAGAAGATGTTCTCGATGTTGTAGCTGTTCATCTTCTTTGTCGGCCGCTGCGCCGGCGGCACGATGACCTTCCAGGTCGCCTTGATCTGTTCCATACCGAACTCGGGCGGAATTGGCGGATCGTGCTGGATGTAGCGCGCCATCAGGTCGACCGTCTTCTCGTCCATCTCGCCCGAGGTCTGCCAGTTGGGCATGCCGGCTGGCGAGCCGTAGGCGATGAAGATCTTCAGGTAATCGGTACCCTTGCCGATGGTCAGGTCGGGCGTCAGCGGTTTGCCGGTCGCGCCCTTGCGCAGTACGCCGTGGCAGCCGGCGCAGCGCTCGAAGTAGGTCTTGCGGCCGAGGTCGAACTCGACCTGGGTCATCGGCGGCGCCTTCGGGTTGGTGCTCTGGTACATCGGCTCGTTGGCCAGGGGCGATGCGCCGGCCTGGTACTTGAGCTCCGGCTCGGTGACACCCTTCTTGTCCTGCGCGCTGGTCCACAGCGGCGCCGCGGCGATCAGCAGTGCGGCGCCAATCGGGGAGAGGGGCAGAAGTTTCATGGTGGCTCGCTTCCTGATGGAGTCTGGAATTGCTCTTGCTCCGCATCGTCGGCCTGCCCGGCCCTGCAGTCCTTGAACTGGTTCAAGGCCAACGCGTGCGTTTTGCCCGTTGCGCGAAAAACCGAACCAGGTCAATGCCCGGCCCGACCAAGCCGGCCAAGCTGCCAACATGGCAAGCCCCGGCGAAGCGATCGAACCTCTGAGGTATGGGGTGGCGGCGCTGTGCTGCGTCCTGGCCGGCCTGTCCACGGCCGTAGGCGCGCAGCCGGCCGAGAGCCTGCCGACTCCGTCGGTGGTGGTCACCGCCACGCGCCACCCGATGCCTTTCATCGATGCGCCGGCCTCGATGACGGTGGTCACGCGCGAGCAGATCGAACAGCGCGGCGCCGACAACGTGTTGCAGGCGCTGCTCGGGGAATCCGGCATCACGCTGCAGGGCCGCACCATCGGCGGGCGGCGCGGCCTCAGCGTGCGCGGCATGGACGGTCGGCACGTGCTGACGCTGGTCAACGGCAAGCGCATCGCGGCCAGCGACGGCGTCATCGGCCACTCCGACTTTCAATACGACTGGATCCCGATCGAGGGCATCGAGCGCATCGAGGTCATCCGCGGGCCGATGTCGGTGCTCTACGGTTCAGAGGCGCTGGGCGGCGTGATCAACATCATCCTGCGTCAGCCGGGCGAGGCCTGGGCCGGTTCGGCGCTGCTCGAAGGCCGCCAGGCACCCGACTCGCGCGGCGGCGACGGCCAGCGCGCGGCCGTGCGCATGGCCGGGCCGCTGGGAGAACAGTTTCGGCTGGGCGTGACGCTGTCCGATGTCCGGCTCGAATCAGTGGCTTCGGAGGCCGACCCGCTCATCAGCGAGATCGAGGACCGCGAGAAGCGCGACGCGCTGCTGCAACTGGCCTGGCTGCCGGCCGCGGGGCAGGTGGTGGAGGCGGAATACTGGGTCGGCAAGGAGGAGCGCTGGGCCAAGGCGCGCGAGCGCGGCGGGCGCAAGCGCTACTATGAGACGCGGACCGATCTCGATCGTGGCCACGCCTCGCTCGGCTGGGCCGCCCGCTGGGGTGGCCCGCTCGAAGTGAGCAGTCTGCTGCGCGTGTACGAAAGTTCGCTTGCGATGGACAACACGCGCACCAATGGCGTGGCCCCGTTGCGGCCGAACAAGCTGGTCGACCGGGTCGTCGAGGGCCAGGCCACGCTGGCGGCCACGCGCCAGCAGCTGGTCACCGGCGGCTTCGAGCGGCGCGACGAGAGTCTGGACAACGAGGGCCTGCCCGGCGGCTCGGCCAATGCGCTGCATCAGGCGCTGTACCTGCAGGACGAGATCGCGATCGACCCGGCACTGACCTTGACGCTCGGCCTGCGCTACGACCGGCAGGACATGTTCGGCGGTGAATGGAGCCCGCGCATCTACGCCGTGTGGCAGGCGGCGCCGCAGTGGACGGTGAAGGGCGGCTACGGCCACGGCTTCAAGGCGCCGACGCTGAAGCAGATCTCGCTCGACTACCGCGAGGACGAAGGGCCCTACACCTACCACGGCAACCCCAACGTGCAGCCCGAGACCAACGACTCCGTCGAACTGGGCGTCGGCTGGTCCAGCCCGCAGGGCACGGCGATGCTGACGCTGTTCCACAATCAAGTGGACAACCTGATCGTCGCGCGGCTGTTCGACGTGGTCGCCGGGCGCAACCAGTACGTGTTCGACAACATCGACAAGGCCACGTTGCGCGGCGCCGAAGCGTCGCTGCGTGCGCTGCTCGGCGGCGGCTTCTGGGCGACGCTGAACTACCAGTACCTGACGGCCATCGATGGCGATGACCAGCGGCTCGAAAAGCGCCCGCGCCATTCGCTGGGGGCGCGGCTGGACTGGGCCTGGGGGCCGTGGACCGCCGGCCTGCTGGTGACCACCACCTCCGGCCAGTTGCTGGCCTCGACCGCGCCGGGCCAGCCGCCGCAGCCGGTGCCGACGCTGACGCTGCTCGGCGCCCAGGCGCAATGGCAGATCACACCCGTCCTCGAACTGGGCGTGGGCGTGGACAACCTGACCGACACGCGGCTGTCCGACGAGTCTGCGCTGTACACCTATGCCGAGCAGCCGCGCACCTGGCGCCTGGCGCTGCGCGCACGCTGGTAGAGGATGCAACTTCGATGGCCACCCCCCGTGCGACGCCGGCCGGCTTCGAGCAGCCCTTCGAGATCCTCGACGCCTGCCACGAGCGTGTGCAGCGCATGTTGCGCCTCCTGCAGTGGGTACGGCTCCACCTGGCGTCGATGGGCTGCGACGCCCAGGCGCGACAGGCGGCCCGCGAAGTGATGAGCTATTTCGACGTGGCCGTGCCGGCGCATCACGAGGACGAGGAGCGACATGTCTTCCCGCCGCTGCTGGCGGCCGGGCTGTACGTCGACACCGTGCGGCGGCTACAGCGCGAACACCTGCAGATGGCCGAGCTGTGGCCGCGCGTGCGCGAGGTGCTGCAAGGGGTGGGCGCCGAGAACTGGCCGGGCTCCGCGCCGGCCGACGAGGGCAAGCTGGAACACTTCGCACGCCTGTACGACTGGCACATGGCGGCCGAGAGCGAGCTGGTCTTTCCTGCCGCGGCACGCTGCCTCGACGCGGCGGCCCTGATCGCCATGGGCGAGGAGATGGCGCGCCGGCGCGACCTGCCATGAAGGCGCCGCCTCGGATTGCGGTGGCTCGGGCGCCATGAGCTTCGCAACCGACTACCTGGCCCAGCTCGAACGCTTCGCGCAACGCACGCCGGTGCCGCGCGTGCGCGCACTGCACCTGCCGCCCGAGCCGGCGCCGGGCGAGGCACGCGGGGAGTTCTGTGCGCTCGAGCTCGACGACGGCTCGCTGGGCCTGAGCTACGTGCTGCTGGACGACACCCTGGAGCGCCTGCGTGCGCTGGACCCAATGCTGGGCCTGGCCGGCGCCGACGCTCTGCCGCTCGCGCGCCGCTATGTCGAAGGCCAGGGGGCGCAACGCACGCTAGGGTTTGCCGCGGCCAACGCACTGAGCTGCTGCCTGTACCGGCGCGCCGGCTGGCGCCCGCCGGCCAGCGCTGATTCGCTGGGGGCGCTCGACCCGCGCCCGGGTGAAGCCATCGGCATGATCGGCCTGTTCACGCCGCTGCTGGCGCGCGTGCTGGCCAGCGGCGCAACGCTCACGGTGCTGGAACTGAAGGCCCACCTGGCCGGCCAGCACGAGGGCTACCGCGTCACCCTCGATGCCGACGAGCTGCGCCATTGCGACAAGGTCGTCGCGACCGGCACGCTGGTGCTGAACGACACGCTCGAGCGCATGTTGGCGCTGTGCGAACGCGCTCGCTGGATTGCACTGATCGGCCCGAGCATGGGCTGCCTGCCGGACGCGCTGTTCACGCGCGGCGTGACGCTTCTCGGCGGCAGCTGGGTCATCGAGCGCGAGGCCTACCTCGACGCCTTACGGCGCGGCGAGGTGCGCGCCGACCTCGCACAGAAGGTGGCAATCACGCCGGCGGCTTACCCGGGCTTCGAGGCGCTGCTCGCGCGCACTTGACGTGTTCGCAGCCCGTGGCGCCAGCCCTTGGGTGCGTGCGAGCTGACCGACGACGCGACCAGCAGGCTCCAGAGCATTGATGCGGCCTGGCGCGCGGGTGCGTCAGCAGCAACCCGACGCGGCTTGCGGCCATCAGTCACGTCGCGCTGGGCTCGACGTCAACGACTGTGAGGCAGCCGCCTCAGGCCACGCGGAAGTCGATGACGATGGCGCCGGGTGCGCGCTGGCGGTACTCGACGTCGACGCGCTCGCCATAGCGCTGCGCGATCTGCGCCAGCAGCGGCAGCGGATCGTGGTCGTTGGCGAAGCGCATCGTCTCGCCCGGCTGCAGGCTGTCGAGTGCGCCGAAGATCGCCGCATGGCGGAAGCGCTTGGCCACGCCGCGGGCGTCGAAGGGATAGATGGCGTCGGGGGAGAGATGAAGGTGCGGTTGGGACATGCAAGTCTCGGGGTTGAGCAGGTCGTGACCTGCGATGGGTTTCAGGTGGAAGGTGCCGCCGCCGTGTCGACGCTGACGGCGCCGCGCCGCGTGCGCATCGCCAGGCCGATGCGGTCGAGCGTGGTCTCGTCCAGCAGGCGTGCGGCCATCGGCAGCAGTTCGGCCTCTTCGCGCGCAATGTGCTGTTCATACAGATCCACGAAGGCCTGCACGTCATCGGCAGCCAGCATCGCTGCGGCGCCGCTGGCCACGTCTTCGAGCCTGCGGCGCAGCTGGCGCCAACGCTGTTCCAGCGCGCGGTGGTCGGCCGTCAGCGCCGCGGTCAGTTCGCGCAGGCACACCGCGTCCGAGCCGGCCATGGACTCGAGCAGTGCCGGGAAGAGGTCGGTCTCTTCATCCTCATGGTGGTGCCGCGCGGAGGTGTCGAAATAGCGCATCACGGCGACGGCGGCCTCGCGGGCCTGCCGGTCCGCCCCGTGCGCGGCCAGATGCGGCTGCAGGCGCTGCAAGGTCTGGCATTGACTGTGCACGCGCAGGTGACAGGCCGCCAGCATCTCCAGCGGAACCTCGAAGCCGACGCCGGGTGCGGAATGGCCGGGAAAGGGCTGACTCATGGCTTCCTCGAGCGCATCAGCCGCGCGGCGCGGCCGCCTTGGCCGGCCTGGGCCTGGGTGGGGGTGCCGCCACGGCGATCGCGACCGCCGACCTGTGCCCCGCGGCGCCAATCCGGCGCGCTGCGGCCCTGGGCGGGTCGGACGCGACCATATCGGCCAGCGTCGCGCCGTCCAACTCCCTGAAGTAGGCCTGCAGGGCCGCATCGAACAGGTGCTTCAGACGGCAGCTGGGCGTCAGGGTGCAGACGTTGGTGCGAGGATCGAAACACTCGACCAGGCGGAAATCGGTCTCCGAGGCGCGCACCACGTCGCCGATGCGGATGGCCTCGGGTGCCTTCAGCAGGCGCAGGCCGCCGCCGCGCCCGCGCGTGGTCTCGAGCAGGCCCTGCCGTGCCAAGTCGTTGACCACCTTCATCAGGTGATTCTTCGACAGGCGATGGTGCTCGGCCAGTTCACCGATCGTGACCAAAGCCTGTGGATGGGCCGCGCAGTACATCAGCACGCGCAGGGTGTAGTCGGTGTACTCGGAAAGCCGCATGCATAGCCCTAAAGATGCATCCAGTGTATTGCTTTAAGCGGTCGGCGTCATTAAGATGCATCAAACAGACATGTTTTATCCGACCCGGTCCCCACGATGACTGCTCCCGCGCCGCCGCTCACGGTGGCCCCGTCCGAGATCCTTTCAGCAGGCAAGCCGGCGCCGCGAGGCTGGCCCGTGCTGCGCCTGGGTTTCCGTCCTTTCTACCTGGGTGCCGCGCTGCTGGGCATGGTGGCCGTGCCGCTGTGGGTCGGCTTGCTGCTTGGCGCCGTGTCGTTGCCGCTGACGGTGGCACCGGTGCTGTGGCACGCCCACGAGATGCTGTTCGGCTTTGCCGTGGCGGTGATCGTCGGCTTCCTGCTGACCGCGGGCAAGGCCTGGACCGGACTGGGCACACCGCGCGGCGCATCGTTGGCCGCACTGGCATCGCTATGGCTGGCGGCGCGGCTGGCGGCGGTGCTGGCACCCTATGCGGTGTACGCGGTGCTGGACCTGCTTCTGCTGCCGCTGGTGGCCGCCATCCTGGTCGAGTTGCTGCTGCGCGCGCGCAGCAGGCGCAACCTGCCGCTGGGCTTGATCCTGGTGTTGCTGGCGCTGGCCAACCTGGCGTTCCACGGGGCCGTGCTCGGCGTGCTCGACATTCCGCCCGTGCGTGCGCTGCACGCCGGACTGGCGCTGGTCGTGATGATCGAATGCGTGATTGCCGGGCGCGTAATACCGGCGTTCACGATGTCGACGCTGCCCGGGCTGAAACTGCAGGTGCCGCGTCGTCTGGAGGCCGCCACACTGGCCAGCACCGCCGTCGCACTGGCGTTGTGGGTCCTGGCGGCGCAGGGTCCGCTCACCGCCGTGGCCTTCACTGGCGCAGCTGCGCTGCATGGGCTGCGACTGTGGCAATGGCGGCCGCTGCGCAGTCGCGAGCGCCCGATCCTGTGGGTGCTGCATCTGGCCTACGCCTGGCTGCCGATCGGCTTCGTGTTGCTGGCGCTGGCGCAGATCGGCGCGGTCGGTGTGTCCGCGGGCGTGCACGCGCTGGCCGTCGGGGCCACCGGCGGGCTCATCATCGGCATGCTCACGCGCACGGCGCGCGGCCACACCGGCCGGCCTTTGCGGGCCTCGCGGCTCGAGGTGGCAGCCTATGGGCTGGTCACTGGCGCGGCCGTGTTGCGCGTCGCGATGCCGCTGGTCTTGCCGCAGCACCAGACGCTGTGGTTGATCGCGGCGGCCATGGCCTGGAGCGCCGCCTTTGGCCTGTATCTGATGGTCTTCACGCCCTGGCTGTTGACGACCCGGCTTGACGGCAAGGATGGCTGAAAGCTCAGGCACCCCCCCGATTTCGCCGCACGGCGTCCATGTAACCCTTTCCCACCCACATCCACGAGGAGTCTTTGCATGACTTTTCCATCCGTCACATCCACGACCGCCGCGCTCGACCTGCGCGAGCTGGCGCCGCGCGAACGTCACGCGCGAGCCTTCAGCCGCTTCGATGCCTTGCAGCCCGGCGAAGCGATGCAGTTGCTGATCGATCACGACGCGCAGCCGCTGCGAGCCGAATTCGACAGCCGCCGCTTCGCTAAGTTCGAATGGGCCGTGCTAGATGCCGGGCCCTCCCCTTGGCGGGTGCAGGTCACGCGCGTCGGCGCCGGGGTCGTGGCATCGGCGGGCGATTCCTGTTGCTCCGGCGGCGCCTGCTGCGGTTGAGCCATCTTAGACCGGCTCATGACTTTCGTTGTCACCGAAGCCTGCATCCGCTGCAAGTACACGGACTGCGTCGACGTGTGCCCGGTCGATGCGTTCCGCGAGGGGTCGAACTTCCTCGCCATCGACCCCGACGACTGCATCGACTGCGCGGTGTGCGTGCCCGAATGTCCGGTGAGCGCGATCTATGCCGAGGAGGACGTGCCGGCGGGGCAGCAGGCCTTCATCGCGCTGAACGCCGAACTGGCGCGCGAGTGGAAACCGATCACGCGCACCAAGCTGGCCCTGCCGGACGCCGACGAATGGGCCAAGATCGAGGCCAAGCTCGGTGAGTTGAAACGATGAAGCGCCCGGTCATCCCGATCCACGACGTCGCCGCCGATGCCGGCGACGACATGCGCTTCGTGTCGATGTACCAGAAAGCGCCGGACATCTATCCGCGCGCGGTCAAGGGCTGGTTCGCCGCATGGCGATGGGCCATGGTCTGGCTGACGCAGCTGTTCTTCTATGGCCTGCCCTGGCTGCAATGGGGCGGGCGCCAGGCGGTGCTCTTCGATCTGGAGGCACAGCGCTTCTACATCCTGGGCCTGGTGCTCTATCCACAGGACCTGATCTTCCTGGCCGCGCTGCTGGTGCTGTCGGCGCTGGCGCTGTTCTTCTTCACCGCCGTCGCCGGGCGCCTGTGGTGCGGCTACACCTGCCCGCAGACCGTGTACACCGAGATCTTCATGTGGGTTGAGCGCCACATCGAAGGCGACCGCATCGCGCGCAGGCGCCTGGACCGCTCGCCGTGGAGCGTGAACAAGCTTGCGCGCAAAGGCGCCAAGCAGGCCGCCTGGCTGGCCATCGGGTTGTTCACCGGTTTCAGCTTCGTCGGCTACTTCACGCCCGTCCGCGAGCTCGCGCAGGCGGTGCTGGCCTTCGATGTGTCGTCCTGGAACACCTTCTGGATCCTGTTCTACGGCGCCGCCACCTACGGCAATGCCGGCTACCTGCGCGAGCAGATGTGCAAGTACATGTGTCCCTACGCGCGCTTCCAGAGCGCGCTGATCGACAAGGACTCGCTGATCATCACCTATGACGCGGCGCGCGGCGACCCGCGCGGCTCGCGCTCGCGCAAGGCCAGCGCGGCCGAGCAGGGGCTGGGCGATTGCATCGATTGCACGCTGTGCGTGCAGGTCTGTCCGACCGGCATCGACATCCGCGACGGCCTGCAGAACGAATGCATCGGCTGTGCCGCGTGCATCGACGTGTGCAATGACGTTATGCAGAAGATGGACTACCCGAAAGGCCTGATCCGCTATTCCACCGAAAACGGCGTGGTCCACGGCTGGACGCGGCTGCAGATGTTCAGGCGCGCATTGCGGCTGCGGGTGCTGATCTATGGCGCGGTGCTGACGGCCGCCAGCGCCGCATTTGCTGCCAGCGTGACCTTGCGCAGCCCGTTCCAGTTCGACGTCATCAAGGACCGCGGCACGCTGGCACGCATCGTCGACGATGGCGCGGTCGAGAACGTCTATCGAATCCAGATCATGAACCGCACCGAAGCGCCGCAGACCTATCGCCTGACTGTCGGCGGCATCGAGGGCTTGAAGCTGCAGGCGCGCGAGGTGACGGTGGCGCCCGCCGGCATCGAGTCGATCGTGGCCAGCGTGCAATTGGCGCTGCAGCAGACGCAGTTGCTGCGCGGCCGGTCGGCACCGATCGAGTTCGAGGTCGCGGCACGGGCCGACGGGTCCGACCGCCCCGCCGTGCTGCGCGAAAGTTCGACCTTCCATGTTCCACGTTGAAAGGGCCCTGGACGATGAGGCGTTGATCGCGCACATCTGCGCTCGCTTCCACGAGACCCACCGCCGTGAACTGCCGCCCATCTTGGCACTGGCCCGTGACATCGAGGCACGCGGTGCGCGGTCGGGCCTCGCCCGGGCTTTCGCCGCAATGGCGGCGGAACTCGAAATGCATATGTTCAAGGAAGAGATGCGCCTGTTTCCGATGATGGAGCAAGGCGGCAACACGCTGTTGTGGCAGTTGATCGACGCCATGCAGGCTGAGCACCTTGCGCAACGAGATCAAGTTCACCAACTTCAGTCCGGTTTGTCGATGTGGGTGGTTCCCGCCGGGGCCGAGGCGCTGCTGGCCGAGCTGCGTCAATTGGCCAGCAAGCTGTTTGCCGACTTGATCGAGCACATGGATGTCGAGGAACATGTGCTCTTCCAGCGCTTTGGGCGCCGTGAGCGACCGTGATCGAGATTGCCCTGCAGACCGGATGGCGCCGGACGCCTCGGGCTTGACCATCGAACGCCAGCGCTTAAGATGCAGCATGCATGCCTCTTTAACCAGCCGGTGCATCAGTTGAGCGACCCAAATGGAGATCCCGTCATGAACCCTACTGTTCCCGAGTCCGGCTTCACGACATCGCCAAAGCTTGCCGAATGCGGCGGCGGACCGATTCCTGCAGTGACGAATCCCAGTGCGGGAACCACGCAGTCCTCGCGTGACGAAGTCTTGGGCGTGCTGAACGAATTGCTCGAGGCGGAACGCGCAGGTGCACGGGTCGCCATGGACACGGCACGCGAGATGCCGCCTTCGGCACTGGCCACTCTCGTACAAGACATTCACAAGGACGAAGTGCGCTGGTGCAGCATGCTCATGCGCACGATCAAGGACTTGCAGGGCACGCCCTCCAGCGCGACCGGGGCGTTCTGGGGCAAGGCCATGGCGATTCCGGACCTGGAGCAGCGCCTCAGCTTTCTCAATCGTGGCCAGGCGTGGGTGGTTCGCCGGCTGACGGCGCTGATGCCCAAAATCCAGGACGCACAAGTGCGAGCCGATCTCGCGGAGATGCTGGAGGCGCACCACAAAAACATCGAGCGTGTGGACGCGCGCACGTCTATCGGTCCAAGCGCCGGGCCGGGTTGAGGTATCGACCAAGAGTCACGGCGGCGCGATCGGCACGTTGAAGGCCAACGCGCGGCCGTTGCGGGTGCCGGGCTTGCACTTCGGGCATGTCGATTTGCCGACCAACCCGCCTGCATGCCGACATTTCTGCGCCGGTGTTCGGCATGGACTGATCATCAAGCCGAGCGGAATGGGGTTGAATGCCGTAGAGGCTTGGTACGCGGTCATGGGCACGGCATCGGCGGGTCGACCATCGGAGAACGCGGTGGAGGGATGTAGTCAACATCAGTGAATGCCGCTCGAATCGAAATCCTCCCTCCCTTGAAGCTGCATAGCCGGGTGATGCGGCAGCACCAGGAACAGTAGTGCAGGCTTCAGATACCGCGCCGCACCATCATCTCCCTGATCTTGCCGATGGCCAGCGCCGGGTTCAATCCCTTGGGGCAGACGTCGGTGCAATTCAGGATCGTTCGGCAGCGGAACAGGCGGTAGGGGTCCTCTAGATCGTCCAGCCTCTCGCCACTGGCTTGGTCGCGGCTGTCCACCAAGAAGCGATAAGCCTGCAGCAACCCGGCGGGCCCGACGTATTTGTCGGGGTTCCACCAGAAGCTGGGGCAGGCGCTGGAGCAGCAGGCGCACAAGATGCATTCGTACAGGCCATTGAGCTCGTCTCGGGCTTCGGGGGACTGCAGTCGCTCGCGCGCGGGCGGTGGGTCTTCGTTGACCAACCAGGGTTTGATCGAGTGGTACTGCTTGAAGAAGCCGGTCATGTCGACGAACAAGTCGCGGATCACCGGCAGACCCGGCAGCGGCTTCAGCACCACGGTGTTCGGCAGCGAGCGCATGTTGGTCACACAGGCCAAGCCGTTCTTGCCGTTGATGTTCATGGCGTCCGAACCACAGATGCCCTCGCGGCAGGAGCGGCGGAAGCTCAGACTCGGGTCGATGGCCTTCAGGCGCGTCAACACGTCCAGCAGCATGCGGTCGCTGGTACCAACCTCCAGTTCGATCACCTGCATGCGAGGCTTGTCGTCGGCGTCCGGGTCGTAGCGGAAAATGTGAAAGGTGTGCATGGTGGCCATCAGGGCGCCAATGGGCGGGGATAGCGGTCGGTGCGGTCGACCAGGCTCAGCATCTCATCAGCCGCTCGCAGCGTGACCGGGTGTGGAGTGCAGCCCGTTCGCGGCGAGATGTAGGTCGCCATGCCTCGCGCCAGCGCCAGCTGTTGATCCGGTGCCTCGGCCAGCAGCGCGATGACCAGATTCTCCAGCGCGATCACCCTGATGCGCAGTTGCACCAACTCCGCATTCGTCAAGGGCGCGTCATCGGGGAACTGTCCGTATTGCGCGGACGCCGGCGTGGAGTTCGCGTCGGGTTCAAGCTTGGATGTCGCTGTCAATGGGCTGGTCATGGTCATCGTGAACGAACGCAGTTGCCCAACGACCGTAGCCTGCGCTCCAGCTGCCTGCGGCGTCTGTACGACAGCGCACGCAAGAAGCACGTCCCAATTCAGAGGCCGAGCAGGCTTGTCCCGCAAGCGGCGGGATAGCGAATTGTGCAGCATGAGCGTATCATTGTAAGTATTCAATTACTTACCTGTATTCCAAACGACCGGCTCACCATGCAAACCAGACTGCCCACCGAAGAACGCCAGGCGGAGATCGTCGCCGCCGCGTTGAAGCTGGCCCGGGAACACAGTCCGGTAGCGATCACTACCAGCGACATCGCCGCCGCCATCGGGGTCAGTCAGGGCGCCGTGTTCAAGCACTTCCCCACCAAGGACGCCATCTGGCTGGCCGCAATGACATGGGTGCGGGAGCGATTGTTGTTGAAGCTGGTCGAAGCAGCCCGGGCGGAGACCTCGCCAATTCACGGCCTCGAAGCGATGTTCCGTGCCCATGTGGCGTTCGTGATCGCGCATCCCGGCGCCCCCCGAATCATCTTCCACGAGTTGCAGCAACCCACCGATTCCCCGGTCAAGCAGGAAGTTCGGGCGCTGCTGCAGGCCTACCGCCAACTTCTGCTGGATCTATTCAAGGCGGGCGTTAAGAATGGCCAGTTGCCGGCCGGGCTCGACCAGGAAGCTGCCGCCACGCTCTTTGTCGGCATCGTCCAGGGTCTCGTGATGCAGTCGATGTTGACGGGCAAACCGGCAGCCATGAAGGCGCAGGCGGACAGCACGTTCGCGCTCTATCTTCGCGGCATCCGGGAGGCGGCATGAAGTTCCCATCGAACTTGCGGCGCTGGCTCGGCCTGGGTCTGCTGGGCGCGGTACTGATCGTGGCGCTGGCCTATGTGGTCATGCGATCCAGTCCCCTGGCCCCCACCCGCGTGACAGTGACCCAGGCCACCGTCGGCAGCCTGTCGCCGTCGCTGTTCGGCATTGGCACGGTCGAGGCGCGCCGTGCTTACCTGATTGGGCCGACCGCCGCCGGCCGCGTCAGCAAGGTGCTGGTCGATGTCGGCGACACGGTCCAGGCCGGGCAGTTGCTGGCCGAGATGGACCCAGTGGATCTCGACGAGCGCGCCGCGGCCCTGGAGGCGTCGATCGCACGCGCTGGCAGCGCCATCGCCGCGGCGCAGGCGCAGCGACGGGACGCTCAGGCCCGCAGCGAACTGGCTGGCATCACGGCGCGTCGCTATGTCGAACTGGGTGCGCAGAAATTCATGAGCGCTGGTGCCGTCGAGGCGAAGCAACAGGAGCAGGCCTCGGCCGAGGCTGTCGTGGCCAGCGCCGACGCGAACCTGACCGCCGCGCGCCAGGACATCCAGCGCCTGGCGGCCGAGCGCGCAGGCCTGCGACAGCAGCGTGACAACGTACGCTTGCTGGCACCCGCCAATGGCGTGGTCATTAGCCGTGAGGCCGAAGTGGGGTCTACCGTGGTGGCAGGACAAGCCGTGCTGCGGCTCATCGAGCCGACATCCTTGTGGATCCGGGTGCGGCTGGATCAAGGCCGCTCGGCCGGCCTGGTCGAAGGGCTGCCGGCTTCGATCGTGCTGCGCTCAAATCCTTCCGCACGCCTGTCCGGCAAGGTAGTACGGGTGGAGGCGACGAGTGACAGCATCACCGAGGAACGCCTGGCCCTCGTGGCCATGGACACGGCACCCGCCGGCCTGTCCACCGGCGAACTGGCCGAGGTCACGTTGACACTGCCGGCTACGGCGCCGGCGGTGTTGCTGCCCAATCCGGCTGTTCAACGCCAGGCCGACCAGGTCGGTGTTTGGCGCATCGAAGGCGGCCAGCCCAGGTTTGCGCCGGTGCGCATTGGGCAAACCAGCCTGGATGGCCAAGTGCAGGTGCTCGAAGGCCTGGAAGCCGGTGACGAGGTGGTGGT
Source organism: uncultured Pseudomonadota bacterium (assembly GCA_963758955.1). Taxonomy (GTDB): domain Bacteria; phylum Pseudomonadota; class Gammaproteobacteria; order Burkholderiales; family Burkholderiaceae_C; genus Rubrivivax. Next base: position 303,453 of record CAVWXO010000015.1, on the reverse strand, counting down.
CTACAGCGAGAAGGAGCTCACGGCCGACAGCCGCATCAAGGTGGTCGACACGCTCACCGGCCGCAAGCCATGATCAGCCTGGCCGGCCGCGACATCCTGCACTCCTGGGGGAAATTCGTGCTCACCGGCATCGGCCTGGGCTTGCTGATCGGCGTGACGCTGTCCATGGCCGGCATCTACCGCGGCATGGTGGACGATGCGCAGGCTCTGCTCGACAACAGCGGCGCCGATCTCTGGGTGGTGCAGCAGGACACGCAGGGGCCCTACGCCGAGTCGTCCAGCCTGCGCGACGATGTCGTGCGCAGCGTGCTCGGCCTGCCGGGTGTGGCGCGCGCCGCCAACGTCACGTACCTGACGATGCAGGTGCGCCAAAGCCAGGGCCGGGACGAGGGCCGCGAAGGCCACGAAGTGCGGGCCATGGTCGTCGGCTTCGAGCCTGGCCAACCTGGCGAACCCGGCTACCTGGTGGCGGGCCGCCACATCACGCGCAGCCACTACGAAGCCGTGGCCGACGTGCGCACCGGCTTTGCGCTTGGCGATCGTATCCGTATCCGGCGCCACGACTACACGGTGGTGGGCTTGACCCAGCGCATGGTGTCGTCCGGTGGCGACCCGATGGTCTTCATCCCGCTAAAGGACGCGCAGGAAGCGCAGTTCCTGAAGGACAACGACGCCATCCTGAACGACCGCGCCCGCACGGCCGCCAACCCGGCGCTGAACCGGCCGGGGGTGCCCGGGTTGCTGGAGGCGATCCAGGTCTCGCAGGCCGCCAACCACAGCGTCAACGCGGTGCTGGTGCAGGTGCAGCCCGGCGTGCCGGCCGAGAGCGTGGCCGAGCCGATCCGGCGCTGGAAGCACCTGGAGGCCTACACCCGAGCGCAGATGGAGGAGATCCTGATCGCCAAGCTGATCGCCACCTCGGCGCGGCAGATCGCCATGTTCCTGGTGATCCTGGCGGTGGTCAGCGCGGCCATCGTGGCCTTCATCATCTACACGATGACGCTGGGCAAGATCCGCGAGATCGCGGTGCTCAAGCTGATCGGCACGCGCAACCGCACCATCGCCGGCATGATCCTGCAGCAGGCCCTGGGCCTGGGCCTGATCGGCTTCATCGTCGGCAAGGTGGCCGCCACGTTGTGGGCGCCGATCTTCCCCAAGTACGTGCTGCTGGAGCCCGGCGACGCGGTGCGCGGGTTAGTGGCGGTGATGCTCATCTGTGCGCTCGCCAGCACGCTGGCGATCCGCGCCGCCCTGAAGGTCGATCCGGCCGCGGCCATCGGCGGCTGAGGGCAATCGGCATGATCGACGCCGGCATCCGCATCGAAGGCCTGCGCAAGCGCTATGGCGAAGGCGACACGGCGGTCGACGCGCTGAAAGACGTCAACATGGTCGTGGCGCCCGGTGAGGTGGTGGGCCTGATCGGCCCATCGGGCTCGGGCAAGAGTACCTTGCTCAAGTGCCTGGGCGCGGTCATCGAGCCGACGGCCGGACGCATGATCCTCGGCGGGCAGACCATCTATGACGATGGCTGGAAGATTTCCGACCTGCGCGCGCTGCGCCGCGACAGCATCGGCTTCGTGTTCCAGGCGCCGTACCTGATTCCGTTCCTGGACGTCACCGACAACGTGGCCTTGTTGCCGATGCTGGCCGGGCGGCCCAACGCAGAGGCGCGCGCGCGGGCGCTCGAACTGCTGACGGCACTGGACGTCGGGCATCGTGCGAAGGTCCAGCCGTCCGCGCTCTCCGGCGGTGAACAGCAGCGCGTGTCGATCGCCCGCGCCCTGGTGAACCGGCCGCCGGTGATCCTGGCCGACGAGCCCACCGCGCCGCTGGACAGTGAACGGGCGCTGGCCGTCGTGCGCATCCTCAACCAGATGGCGACGCAGTACCACACGGCCATCATCGTCGTGACTCACGACGAGAAGATCATTCCGACCTTCAAGCGGATCTATCACATCCGCGACGGTCGGACCGAAGAAGAGGCCGGGCAGGGCTTGACTCTCTGACCGCGGGCCGAGAACGGGCAAGTCGTTCAACTGCTCCACGTCGTAAAGAACGACAGGAAGGGCTCCGTGTTGGGCTACGACCGCTTCATGGCAGGAATGTTGGAGAGGCGAGCGACCGGAGTGGGTCGGTATCGGGTGTTTGTTGATTCAATCGCGACGTACTGAAGTTGCCGGTGATTGCGGCCAGCGCTGCAAGTCCTGCGCACCTGGCCAGATTTCCCTGTCAACGATCCCGTTACCGCGGCGTAGTAGAGTGACTGTGACGCAACGGCCCAAGCGCGGGGGACTGCGCTGGCGCTTGTTCTTCGGCTCAATCAACCGGATCCGCACCATGTCCAAGATGACACTCTGGGGTTTCGATGGCTCGACCTATGTCCGCACCGTCAAGATGCTTCTGTCGGAGAAGCATTTCACCGACTTCGAGCAAATCCCGATCAACGTCCTGAGCGGCGAGCCAAAGCAGCCTGAGCACCTTGCGCGTCATCCATTCGGCAAGGTGCCGGTCCTCGATCACGACGGCCTGCGCATCCTCGAGACCTCGGCGATCGTCCGATACCTCAACGATGTGCTGCCGGGCAAGTCGCTGGTGCCTGCGACGCCGAAGGACCGCGCGCGGATGGACATGCTCGTCGGCCTGGTCGATTCCTACGGCTACGGCGCGCTGGTAGGTGGCATCGCCGCGTACCACCTGTTCCCGGATTTCGTCGGCGGCAAGAACGAAGCGATGCGTCAGGCGGGAATCGCGAATGCGCGCAAGGTGATCGAATTCGCGATGACGACCAAGGGCGGATCGGATTTCATCGCCGGAGAACTGAGCCTGGCCGACCTGTTCCTGGCCCCGATCGTCTTCTACGTCTCATTGACGACCGACATGGCGGGCCTGCTCGAGGTCCCGGGGCTTGCAGAGTGGTGGGCCCGGGTGCAAGGGCTCAAGAGCTTCCAGGACACTCAGCCGAATCTGGGCTGACACCGGCGCCGTCCGGTGTGCGGCCGTGAAGCTGTACCCGATGGCGGGCGATCATTGATGGCACTTGAACGGCGTCAGCCCAGCGCCCAAAGGTAGTGTTATGCCGGCGGCAGGGCAAGTTCAAGACGTGAGTGGGCGGACGCGCGCCAGCGCGCCGTAGATTGCTGCACCGATCAGGAGGGCCGCGGAAGCGATTTGCAAGGCCAGTGTGAAGCCCGCAGCGGGACTCGCGCTGCGTTGCAGCAGCCAGGCAACCATCGGCGGGCCGGCGATCTGACCGAGGCCGTACGCGGCGGTCAAGCCACCGATCAGCGCAGAAGCATGGTGCGGCTGCAGGCGACGGGCCTCCTGCATCGCGAACAGCGTGATGGCGGTGAACGGCAGACCCAACAGCAGGCTGCCGAGCGCGAAGCCTGCCAGCGTGGGCAGCCACACGCCGAGCATGATGCCGATGGCCTGCATCGCGTAGCAGGCCATCAGCAGGTGGCGGCGGTCCAGTCGCATCGGCAAACATACGGTCAGCAACGCGCCAACCGCGACACCGATGCCGAAGAGCGGCCAGAACAGATCCAGCCACACCGAACCAGGCGGCAGCGCCTGGCGTGCGATCACCGGCAGAAAGGTCGCTGTGACGATGTAGCCAAAGCCGGCCAGCCCGTAGGCGAGCGTGAAAGTCGCGATCGCGCTGCTCGCCGGTGGCGAGTCGCCGCCGGCCGCCACCGCGGGCGCAGGCACGTTGCCACGCAGTTGCGGCCAGGCGAGCGCGACGAGGGCCGCGGCAAGCAACGCGAACACCGCCCAGCCGGTGGCGGCGCTCACGCCGCCCGCCACTATCGCCGTGGCGGCAAGCCCACTGAGGATGATGCCCAGCCCAGGGCCCACGTAGATGATGCCCGCCAGCGCAGGCGCGCCCAGCGCGGCCAGCCGCGCCAAGCACCAACCGGAGACGAAGACGAACACCAGTGCGCTCGCTACGCCGGCGAGAAAGCGCCACACCGGCCAGAGCGCCACTGGCGGCAGTGCCATTCCCAGCGTCAACAGCACCGTGGCGACTAGGCCGAAACGCACGACGCGGGTATGGTGCAGCGCCGCGAGTCCGCTGCGCCGCCACACCGCCGGCTGCACCGCACTGGCCATGGCACCCAGCCAGTAGCCGAGGTAGTTGGCTGTGGCCAACCAGCTCGCACCGGGCAGATCCACCACGCCGTCGTGCAACATCATGGGCAGCAGCGGCGTGAAGGCGAACCGTCCGATGCCCATCGCGATCGCTAGCGCGAGCAGGCCGCTCAGAGCGGTAGCGATGGGGCGCGGTTCGTGCGACGAATGACTCATTCAGAGATTGTCGGCGTCTCCCGCGCCGCTGCGCTTGTGCGGTGGTCGGTCTCACCGGACGGCGACGTGCAGCGACATCCGCCCTTCTGAGCGTCAGCAGTACCTCTGAGACCGGCCGACCGTTCGGGCCCAGAGCCTCGGCGCCTCAATGACGGCAATCTGGCTGCGTGCGTGATTCGAAGGCGCGGTGGTGACAGACCAATACGCTGCGCGGTCGCCACCCAAATCACCAGCACGGAGGGACATCGGCGCGCGGGCGCCAACGCCAGCTTTGCCACCAGCACTTCGAGAGGCCAACCGGCAGCAATGGGTCGACATGTCGAGGTCGACACGTGGAAGACAAGCCATTCAGGTCGCGTGAGAGATTGAGTGACCGCTGGAGTTGGAGTGACTCCTGACCGGCGCCGAGGGGCATTGGGCGCCTGCCACTGTAGTTCGAAGGTGGTGTGGACGCGCAACGCCGCTCCGCGGCGGTTCCCTCAGAATGCGCCAGCCGCGTCGGTATGCCGGCCCTGGACCCAAGGCCCGATCTCCTTGTCAACGAAGCCCCGCGCGGGCCGCTGGACCCACCACCTTGAACATCACAACAGGAAGACCCGTGACCATGGCCCCGAAGGGCATGGTGACCTGCCCGCACGCGCTGGCCTCGCAAGCCGGGGTGGATGCGCTTCGCGCAGGCGGTAGCGCCGTGGATGCGGCAATCGCCACAGCCGCTGCATTGGCCGTGATCTATCCGCACATGACGGGCCTGGGTGGCGATGCGTTCTGGCTGATCTACGACGCAAAGACCGGCGCCGTGCGCCACCTGGACGGCGGTGGCCGCGCAGCGGCCTGCGCCAGCATCGACTGGTTCAGCCAGCGTGACATGGCCGAAGTGCCCTTCCGTGGCGTGTTGCCGGCCACGCTGACCACACCCGGCGCAGTGGCCAGCTGGGACCTGGCGCACGAGACCTACGGCAAATTGCCAATGCCGCAGTGCCTGCAAAGCGCCATCCAATATGCCCGTGAAGGCTTTCCCGTCACCGATCGCCTGGCCGGCTGGATCGAGTCCACGAAAACCGAGCTTGCGGCCCATGCGGAAAGCGCAGCGATTTTTCTGCCGGGGGGCCAGGTGCCCGTGGCAGGTAGCCTGCTGCGCAATGCCGACCTGGCTCGTACGCTGGAGGCAGTGGCCGCGGAGGGCGCGGCCGGCTTCTACGGTGGCGCGGTGGGCGCTGAACTGGCCCGCTTCTCGGCGGCAAAGGGTGGCTTCTTCACGCGAGACGACCTGGCTGCCCAGCGGTCCCATTGGGGCGAGCCGCTGCAGGGCACCTACCAGGACGTGACGCTGTACGAGACACCGGCGCCGACGCAGGGCTTCACCGTGCTGCAGATGTTGAATCTGCTGGAGCCCTTCGAGCTGCACAAGCATCCGTTCCTGAGCCCAGACCCGGCGCATCTGATGGTACAGGCCAAGCAGGTGGCCTACCACGACCGCGACCGATACCTGGCCGACCCTGCCTTCGTGGACGTGCCGCTGGCGCGGCTCGTCTCCAAATCCCATGCGGATCAGCGCCGTGCGCTGATGGATCCGGCGCGAGCCCTACCCTGGGACAGAGTGCCGTCCCACGGCAGCCTGACTGGCGATACGGTCTACATCGCGGTCGTGGATGCCGAGGGCAACGCGGTTTCGCTGATCCACAGCCTTTACGGCGTGTTTGGCTCGGCTGTCGTAGCAGGCAGCACTGGCGTGATGCTGCAGAACCGCAGCGCGTACTTTTCGCTCGACCCCCGGCACCCCAATCGGCTGGAACCCGGCAAGACACCGCTGCACACGCTGATCGCCTCGCTGGGGTTCAAGAACGGAAAGCTTTGGAGCGTGGTGGGTTGCATGGGCGCCGATGGCCAACCGCAGATTCACCTGCAGACCTACATCAACCTCATTGATCACGGCTGCAACATCCAGGAAGCCTTGGAAGCGCCGCGCTGGCTGTCTGGCCGCTTTGCATTGGGCGAGGCACGCGACACCCTGCATATCGAGGCACGGTTCCCTCAAGCCACCATCGACGAGCTTGAAAGGCGCGGACACTTGCTTAACCGGTGGGGCGACTGGAACGAACTGGCCGGACACGCGCACGGCATCCTCATCGACCCTGACAGCGGCATGCGCTACGGCGGTAGCGACCCGCGCAGCGACGGGGCGGCAGCAGGGTACTGAACATCATTGGACATGAAGTATCGGTAAGTGAACGAACCGGCGGTCGCTGCATTCCGCCCTCAGGGCAGGAGCGGCCGATCATCAACAGCAGCTCTTGGGACACACCGCCAAAGGATCTCCTCAAGGGAATCGATATTCAGAAGTCCACGTCTACCGCGGAGCGCTCGCAGCCGTCACATGAGCGTGGGGAGCAGCGCATCCAGCTGCGCGAATTGTTCGGGTAGCCCCTCGGTGCTCCAAATGTTGCGGTCGAGCGCTTCCTTTGTCGGGTAGAGCTCAGAGAACTTCAGGTGCGTCTGGCCGTCCTTCTCCTCGAACGTAACGGTGGTCACGGCGCCGTCGTCGCTTTCCTCGTTCGTCCAAGACAGACGCGACGGCGGCATTACCTCGATGTACTTGCCGAAGAAGGCCATCGTCTTCGAGTCGCCTAGGTCGAACACAAGGCGGTAGGTGCCACCAACGCGCACGTCCTGGTCCAGGGACAACAGCTTCAGGCCGATTGACTTCGGCACCCACCATTGCCTGAACAGCTCGGGCCGCGTCCAAGCCTCGAACGCCAGGCGTGCGGGCGCGTCGAAGATGCGCCTGACGATCACTTCGCGATCGGACTTGCGCTCCGCCGAGGTGGGATGCTTCGTGTCCGCGGGCTCACTTCTTTCGACCATCGTCTCTCTCCTTGCGTTTCAGTTCCTCGACAACCTTGTCCAGTGCGTCGAAGCGAACCGTCCACATTCGGCGGTAGCGCTCAAGCCAAGCCCACTCCTCGTCCAGCGCACCCTGCCCAAGCCGGCAGGTGCGTACCCGCCCTACCTTTTCGGTGGTGACCAGCCCAGCTTGCTCCAGCACGTCGACGTGCTTCTTCATGCCCGTCAGCGTCATTTGGAAGCGCTCGGCCAGCTCGGTGATCGAGGCGTCCTCGCGCCAGAGCCGCTCGATCACGCCTCGCCGGGTCGCGTCGGACAGCGCGGCGAAGGAAGCGTCGAGATGAGATAAAGACTGAACCATGCGGTTCAGTATATGGTCGACGCTTGCTGGATGCAAGCGCGCGTGAGCCTGTCAGAGACTTAGAACTCCAGCGGCAACATGCCTCCTTATCTGTAAGCGTCCGGCGAACCCATCTTGAAGTTGACCGCGCAAGCGGGAAGGATCGTGTCCACGTAGGCATAGGTGGACACGATGGCAAGCGACAAGGCGGCAACTCGCCGGCGGTACGGCGATGAGCTGAAGGCGCAGGTGGTCGCCGAGTGCGGCGCTGCGGGAGCCTCGGTAGCCAAGGTGGCGATGTCGCACGGCATCAACGCCAACGTCGTGCACCGCTGGCGGCAGCTGGCGCGCGAGGCACGAGCACCGGCGCCCGTGCGCACAAGCGAGTTCGTCGCGGTGTCGCTTGCACCGCCGCCCGTTGCAGCGCCTGCGCGCGACATCCAGGTCCAGTTGCGCCGTGGCGCCACCGCGCTGACGATCACCTGGCCGGTGACGGCCTCGGCCGAGTTCGCCGGCTGGATGCGCGAGCTGCTGCGTTGATCCGGGTGGACAACCTGTGGCTCGCAGTCGAGCCACTGGACATGCGTTCGGGCACCGAGGCTGCGCTGGCCCGGGTGGTCAGCGTCTTCGGTGCCGCCCGGCCGCACCACGCCTACCTGTTCGCCAACCGCCGAGCCAACCGCATGAAGGTGCTCGTGCACGACGGCATCGGCGTGTGGCTGGCCGCACGGCGGCTGAACAGCGGCCGGTTCGTCTGGCCCAAGGATTCGAGCACGACGCTGACCCTCACGCGCGCGCAGTTCGACGCGCTCGTGCTGGGGCTGCCGTGGCAGCGCATCGGCGAGGCCGGCATCATCACCGTCTTGTAGAACGCCCCGGCACCGGTTGCGCAATTGCCGGATGTGCCGATGCGTATCGGCACGAGGTCCGGCACGATCACGATCCGTGATCGCCGAAGAGCACATCGACACGCTGGATCCCGAGCAACTGCGCCAGGCAGTGCGCAAGCTCATGTCCGAGATCGCGTTCAAGCAGGCGACCATCGACAAGCTCACGCACGAGATGGCGGTGCTCAAGCGGCTGAAGTTTGCCGCCAAGTCTGAAGGCTTCAACGCCGAGCAGAAGAGCCTGCTGGAAGAAACGATCGACACCGACCTGGCAGCGCTGGCCGCCGAGATCGAAGCGCAGCAGCCGAAGAGGCCACCCGCCGAGGACAAGCAGACTCCCAAGCGCCAGCCGCTGCCGGCGCACCTGCCGCGGCGCGAGATCTGCCATGAACCTGCGGATACCACCTGCGGCTGCGGCCAGGCCATGAAGCGCATCGGCGAAGACGTGGCCGAGAAGCTGGACTACCAGCCCGGTGTGTTTACGGTCGAACGACACGTCCGGGGCAAGTGGGTGTGCGCGTGCTGCAGTCAACGCGGTGAAGGACGGCTGGTGCAGGCGCCGGTGGCGCCGCACATCATCGACAAGGGCATCCCCACCACCGGCTTGCTGGCCCAGGTGCTGGTGGCCAAGTACCTGGACCACCTGCCGCTGTACAGGCAGGAAGCCATCTTCGAGCGCGCCGGGCTGGCCATCGCCCGCTCGACGCTTGCCGCATGGGTGGGCGAGTGCGGCGTTCAGCTGCAGCCGCTGGTCGACGCGCTCGTGGCCGAGATGCTCAAGCATCGGGTGCTGCACGCCGACGAAACGCCTGTTGCGATGCTCAAGCCGGGCCACGGCAAGACGCACCGCGCGTACTTGTGGAGCTACTGCACGACGAGCTTCAACCCCATGAAGGCCGTCGTCTTCGACTTCGCTGAGACCCGCGGTGGCCAGCATGTGCGTGAGTTCCTGGGTCTGCCCGGCAATGACCAGAACCCCGGCTGGAAGGGCAGCCTGGTGACCGACGACTTCAGTGGCTACAAGGCCTGCTTCGAGCTCGGCGTGACCGAGGCCGGCTGCATGGCGCACGCGCGGCGCAAGTTCCACGAACTGTGGGCCAACCATGGCAGCCAGGTCGGCGAGCAGGCGCTGAAGTTCTTCATACAGCTGTATGAGGTCGAGCGCGAAGTACAGCCGCTGCCACCCGATGAACGCAAGGCAGTGCGACAGCAAAAGAGCAAACCGATCGCCGATGCCCTGCACCAGTGGCTGACCCAGCAACGCCAGAAGGTGCCCGACGGCTCAGCCACGGCCCGGGCGATCGACTACAGCCTCAAGCGCTGGGCCGCGCTGGTGCGCTTCATCGACGAAGGTGATCTACCAATCGATAACAACTGGGTCGAGAACCAGATCCGGCCGATCGCCATCGGGCGCAACAACTGGCTGTTCGCCGGCAGCCTGCGCGCGGGCAAGCGCGCCGCCGCGGTCATGAGCCTGGTGCACTCGGCACGGCTCAACGGCCACGAGCCCTATGCGTACCTGAGGGACGTGCTCGAGCGGCTGCCGACGCATCCCGCCAGTCGCATCCAGGAGCTATTGCCACATCACTGGCAGCCCGGCACCGCCACCGCCTGATCGCACCGCCTGTCGTCAAGATGGGTTCGCCGGACGCATACCCTTATCTGGACCGGCTTTGTGTCCTCTCGCCAAACTTCGGCAACTCACGCCTACGTGCGAATGCCATCGAACGTCGAGTTTTCGGCGATGAGTTGAGGTGTCGCGATGTCCTCAGCGGGTCGCGTGCGGGTGTATGCGGCCGGGAGTCGACGGGCAGCAGTACAACGCACAGCGGAAGTTCGAGGCACAGACGACCGGAATGCGATGTTCAGCGGTAAGCCGCATAGATCCGGTGGGCGGTGCTTGCGGCCAGAAGCCGCCGGCCATCAAGGACCGCTTCACGCTCTGTCAGAACACATCCAACGTCGGAAACTCCGCCTCACCACGTATGCAGTCCCACAAGTACACCGCAAAGCCCAGGTCGCCAGTCCACAGCGAGTAGCGCAGGCGGCCGTACTGCTCCGCATGCAGTTGCGTCTGCCCGATGCCGTGCATGGCAAAGGCACGCGCCCGCTGCAGCCACCGCGCATCGCCCGTTCGCTTGAAGAGCTTCAGGAAGGCGTAGCCGTTCCCACCGGTACCGTGGCAGAGGTTGGAGCCCTTCTGCAAAGGCCCAGCGGCCCAAGTCGTCTCGCCGGCGGCGAGCAGCAGGTCATCGAGCTCGGCGCCAGGAAAGTCAGCCAGGTTGATGACGAAGCCCGGTGAACCGTGGCAGTACTGAAGTAGCCAGCGCGGCCGGGCGTTCCAGCGCTCGCGCTGCGCAGCATCCAGCAGCAGCGACGGGATCCAGTTGACATGCACACCTCCGCTGTTCGGCGTGTCCTGCAGCGTGGCCGAGCGCCGCACGCTCGTGGCGATGCACTCCTGCCACCGCTCCCAATCGCTTTCAATCAGTAAATGGCGGCCGCGGATCAGCGGCAAGGCCGTTCCCACGAAGCCATGCACGGCATCCATGTACGCGGAGGCCTGGCCGTACAACGCCTGCGTCCAGTAGCGGCAGGCGTATGCTTCGGACCACTCGAGCTGGGACCATAGCACTGCGGCCGTGTGGCGAAACAGGTGAGCAAAACGCTCCTGCCCGGTGCGCTGGTGCATGAACAGTGCCGCGAGCAGGGTTCCGGGAGAGCCCCACATCAGTTCCCGTGCTGGATGCTCGATGTTGCCCTCGATCAGGTCAGCGAGGCGGTCAGCTGCCATGGCACTGCCGGACCTCGCATGCTCCAGCAGCCAAACAGGTGTCTCACCCATCAGGTAGGCAGCACGTTCGCGCTGTGCGTCGTCGCTCAACCACTCCCTTGTTCGCCGAACCAGCTCCGCCGCGTCGACTGGCCAATCACGCTGAAGTTCCACGGCGCCTCTCGAGCGCAGGAAGTGCAGCGCCCACAGCACGCCACAGGTACCAAAGTAGAGCGATGGGTTGCCTGCGTCCTGATCGTCCCCGGGCTCGACGTCCAGAGGGTGCATAGGCCAACCTTGGCCTGGGCGGAGTCGCGTCTCGGTGTCCCGCACGATGGCGGCGATGCAGGCACGGGCGCGGTCTTCGTCCCAATCCTGTACATCTTCAGGACCAAGAGGCTCGTGGCGGTCCGGTTGGTAGAGCATCGAATTTCCTTCCACGCGCTCCGCCGACCCGGTCTGCTCGGGTGCGGATCTCGGGATGCTTGCAGCTTACGCTGCCTCTCGCAAGATTGAGCGCTTCGCGGCGCACGCCGCGGCCCAGGTCAGAGGGATGAACGGGACTGGAGCAGGCCAGGAGCCGACGCTCCTGGCCGACGATTTACCGGCAGCTCGAGTGTCGCACGCACCTTCAACTCGCTGCTGGCCATTCATCGCGAACCGTCATTCCGCGGCTCCGCAGCAGCGCCGGCGGTCGCGAGCCAGCCCCCCGATCTCGCGGCGCGTCGGGCTTGCGGAACCGGTCAGTTCGTAGGGCCGAGCTATTTCGCAGTCGAGGCCGCATTGGCCGGCACCCCTGCCGCCAGGGCGGCCGCCACTCTCCGTTCGCGCAGCACCACAGCACCCGGCGCGAACACGGCAAAGGACTGGGCCCGCATCTCCGGAGCCCGCGCAAGGAGGAGCCGCGCCTCTGCCTCGGCCTCCCGATGCCGGCCTTGCTCGACCAGGGCCGCGATCTTGTCCTGCCGGCAACGCCAGAAATCCGGAGCCCGCACGAGGCACTCGTCGGCCACGCGGATGGCATCGTCATGACGTCGGTTGGCCCACAAGGCCGTTGCATAGAACGCCGGCAGGTAGGTCGGGGGCATTGGATTGCGATCGAGCGCCTCTTCCAGCAGGCGGAGGCCGGCCTGAGGATCGCCCGACTCCAGCTCGGCCTTGCCCAGGATGTAGAAGCAGTCGGCATCGTTCGGGCTGGCGTCGAAGCAGCGCCGGGCCGAGGCCATCGCCGCCGGGTAGTCGCGGGCCAGCGCCTGGGCCTGCGCCAGGGACACCCAGCCGATGGCCAGCTCCGGGTCGAGCGAGACGGCACGGCGCGCCTGCGCCAGCACATCGGGCAGACGATCCCGTTGCCATTCTCCGGTGAGGCGCAAGCCGATGTCGACCGTGTTCACGATGCCCAGGTTCGCCCATGCAGGCGCGTGCTCCGGGTCGATCGCGAGCGCCTGCTCGAAGAACCGTCGGGCGTTACGCACGCCGTCGGCGCTGTAGCGCACCATCGCCGCCTTGCCATGTTCCGTCAGGACTATCACGTCCAGCGTGCTGGGTGGTCGTAGTGTCGCCCGCCGTTCCTCGGTCCGCCGCACCTTCGACAACAGTGTGCCCGCGATGCGGGCCGCGACCTCCCGGCGCACCGACGGCATCGCGTCCCGGCCCACTTCATGTGACGAGGACCAGACGACTCGTCCATCGATGCTGTCGAGCAGTTGCACGGCGATCCGCAACTGCTCACCCTCGCGCTGCACCGTACCGTCGACCAGGTAGCGGCTTCGGAGCTTGCGACCGACTTCGCCCGGCGACTCCGTCCCGCCCGCTAGCGGGAAGCTGGACTGGTGCGAAACCACGCGCATCTCCGGCCCGCGCGCAAGCTCGCTGACGAGATCCTCGGCGAAGCCACGCGCCAGCAGGTTGCCATCCGGATTGCGTTGCGGGTCCTTGAACGGCAGAACGGCGATCGAAGGTCGCGGTTCGGCGCGGCTTGGCTCAGCGACTCCGGGGCTGCGGATCGCCCACCACGACGCGGCAATCGACAGCAACAGCAACAAGCCCAGGATCGGCAGCGACCACCGTGTCGGCCGCGTAGGCACCGAGGCCGGCGCCGGAGGGCTCGACGGCTCCACTGGCGACGTCGCGACGGGGCCGACCGCCCCGGCGACCAGCATGTACCCGCGCTTGGGCACGGTCTTGAGCACCGCGTGGCCAGAGGGGCCCAACGCCCGGCGCGCGTCGCCGATCGCCTGCACGATCGAGTCGTCGGTGACAACCACATTCGGCCACACGGCGTCCAGCAACTCGGCCTTGTCGACTACCCGGCCCGCGTGGACGGCCAGGTGCCGCAAAACCCCGTAGGCCTGTGGTCGCAAGTCGATCGTACGGTCGGCGGCGTCCAGCAACACCTCGCGGTCGAGGTCGATCACGCATCCCGCCACGCGCAATGTCCGTGCAGCCGACTGCGACTGCGACTGCGACTGCGACTGCGACTGCGACTGCGACTGCGGTGAAGCCCCGACCATCCGCTCCTCTTGAGGTTTCGTCGATCTTCGTCAATTTTCGCGCAGAGATCGGGACGCCATCCACCCTCAGGCGCACGCTGTACGTTGTCGTCGCAACCCACCGTGGAGGTCGTTCCCATGCGTTTTGCCACATTTCAAGCCGCCGCGCTCGGCCTGCTCGCCGCCCTCTGGGCCGGGTCGCTGACCGCTGCGCCGAGTCTGGTCCTCGTCAACGGCAAGCTTTTCGATGGCCAGGCGTCGGAGCCCTCGGTGACGGCCCTCGCCGTCGAAGACGGGCGCATCACGGCGGTAGGCAGCGACGCCGCCATGCGCCGGCTCGCCGGCTCGGCCACGCGGATCGTCGATGCCGGTGGGCGCCTGGTCGTGCCTGGACTGGTCGAGGCGCACGTGCATATCGGATGGGGCCTGCCGTCGGCGCCCCTGCCGATGCCAGGCCTGCCCTTTCCTGGGCCCAGCGCAGAGCAAGTGCTCGCGGCGGTCGAGACCGCCGCAAAGTCTGGCGACGGCTGGATCAGTGCCTGGATCGGTCCCCGCATTGCGCGCGACCCGCGCAACTGGCGCGCCGCGCTCGACGCCGTGGCGCCGCGGCGTCCGGTGCTGCTGCGCGCCTTCTGGGGTCACACCACCATCGTCAACAGTACCGCGCTCGCGGCCGTAGGCATCGCCGACGACGTCAAGGACCCGATCGGAGGCTGGTGGGGCCGCGACGCGCAAGGGCGCCTTGACGGGCGTGCCTACGAGGCAGCCGAGGACGTCGAACAGCGCGCCGCCCCGCCCACGCCCGCGCGGCTCGCCGAGGAGATCGCCGTCGCGTCGAGAAGGTACGCACGCTGGGGTGTCACCTCGCTTCACCTGATGAACAGCGGTAGCCCGCTGGGCGTGACGGTCGAAGCACTGAGGCTCGCCAAGCCCGGTCAGCGCTGGACCGTGTACGCCTGGGCCGGAGCCGTGAGCGACGTCGCTGAGCCCTGGCGCGCGATTGACGCAGCAGCGACGGCAGCACCGGCCGGTGTACGGATCGAGGGACCGAAGTGGATGCTCGACGGCACGCCGCTCGAACAGAACGCGCTTCGACGCGACGACTATCCCGGGCGTCCTGGCTGGCGAGGTCACTCAAACCTCGACGACACGCGCCTGCGCGAGGTGCTGCGGCGCGCGTTGGCGAGTCCGCGCCAGCTCGCGCTGCACGTGGTCGGCGATGCCCAGACGGATCGCCTGCTTGCGTTGATGCGCGAAATCGCGCCACCGGAGGACTGGAGGGCCAAGCGCGTCCGCATCGAACATGGCGACGGTATCCGGCCGAACACGGTCGCCGCGGTGGCCGAGTTCGGCATGGTCGTGGTCCAGAACCCGACGCACCTTCCGCCGCCGACACCGGGGCTCGGCGGGCAGCGCTCGATGCTGGCCGGCCTGTTGCGAGGCGGCGTTGCGCTCGCGCTCGGCTCGGACGGCGGCGAACCGGAGCAGAACCCCTTCCTCAACATCATGCTGGCCTGCACCTATCCCGCAGCACCTGGTGAAGCGCTGACGCGGGCCGAGGCTTTGCGCGCGTACACCCTCGGCGGCGCACATGCAGAACGGGCGGAGGGCGTCGGATCCCTGCGCCCAGGGCAGGCGGCCAGTCTCGCCGTGCTGTCGCAAGACGTGCTGACAGTGCCGACATCCGATCTTCCGGCCACGCACAGCGTCCTCACGCTGGCCGATGGCGTCGTCATTCATGAAGACACCGACCGGGGGCGATAGCAGGCGAGGATGGCGTGATACTGCGACCGCTCTTCGGCAGTGACTCGACCAACTTGGGTGACTGCAACGGGTCGACTCGAGCCGATCAACGTGGCGATCTCGCTGACCGAAAGCCGCCACCGAATGAACGCGCCCGGGTCTCCGAGCGCGCGGCGGGGCGCAGACAGTTGTACATGCCGGGCGTTCCGGGTCGACCCCGCAGGTATGGCCATCACCCCGAATCGTGCCAAGAAGAATGGCCCTCCAAAGGGTTGACACCAACCACCGAGCGATCAAGTTCGGTTCAATATGAGGCCACCCGGAGCGGCCGCTTCGCTTGTACCACCTGACGTTGCGTTGACAAGGCCGAGGAGTCACCCGAACCCAACAGCCATGACCCTAACGGAAAGGACATAGTCATGTCAGAAACCTTCGATTTCATCGTGGTGGGAGCCGGATCGGCTGGAGCGGTGATCGCCGCCCGTCTGTCCGAAGATCCGTCCTGTCGGGTGGTGTTGCTTGAGGCAGGTGGCCGCCCGCCCGTCGAGGAGATGATTCCCGCAGCGTGCTCGGCGATGCAACAGAACCCGCAGACGGACTGGATGTACACCGCGGATGCCGGCAAGTGCGGGCTCGCGCTGAAGGGTGGTCGGATGATGATGCCCAGGGGCAAGATGCTCGGTGGATCATCCGGGATCAACTACATGGCGTATGTGCGCGGCCATCCTGGAGACTTCGACGCCTGGGAGAAAGGCGGCGCCACCGGGTGGAGCTACCGCGACGTGCTGCCGTACTTCAAGAAGAGCGAAGGGCTCGCGCCTAGCGAGGACATCTCGATCGACGCGTCAGCGCACAACACTGCCGGTCCCCTTGGGGTGTCCGTGCGTGCGCCGGTACTGCCGGGTGCGCGCGAGTTCGTGGATGCCGCCGTGGCGGCCGGTATCCCGCGTGGCGACTACAACGGGCAAGACCGTGGCGGCCCAGGCGGTGTCGTTTCTCTCTTCCAGACATCCACACGCAGCGGCAAGCGGTCGAGCACCTACCACGCGTTCCTCGAGGGCGAGACCGAGAAGCGACCCAACCTCACCATCATCACGGGCGCGCAGGTCTCGCGCGTGGTCCTGGAGGGCGCGGCGGGTCACCGGGTTGCCACCGGCGTCGAGTACCGCATCGGCAGCGGCGAAACCCGTACTGCCTTCGCCACCAAGGAGGTGGTCTTAAGCGGCGGTGCCATCGGGTCGCCACACCTGCTCCTGCTGTCCGGTATAGGGCCGCGGGCTGAGCTTGAAGCCGCAGGCGTCGCGTGTCAGATCGATGCGCCGCATGTCGGCAAGCACCTGAAGGACCACCTGCATGTCGGCCTATTCTTCCCGGCGCCGGGGGTCGGCATTTCGGTGAATGAACTCGGCGTCTCGTTCGGCCCCGACGCCCTGCGCGCCCCGGCAGGGCCGCTGCCCGCCGACCCTCAGGACGACGCCAAGATGCCCGCGGAACTCCAGGGTCTGAAGCAGGAAGCTGAACGACGCATCACCGAGTGGGCTACGACCGGGCGCGGTCTGATCTCTTCGTCCCTCTACGATGCCGCGGCCTGGTACTCCACCGGTCTGGGAGACCACCACAGTCACGACGCACAGATCGCCTGCTTTATGTCGGGGTACAACGACGACCTCTGGCAGCGCTGTCTCTGCGTCGACGTCAACCAGTATTTCGACGATGCGTCCAAGCGGTTGGCGGGTGCTGCAGAGAGCGTGATCGTGCTTGCCAACCCGGTGCAGCCGCACAGCGAGGGTGAGATCGTGCTCGCCAGTACCAACCCTGGCGACCATCCGGTCATCCGCATGAACTACTTCGGCGATCCGCACGACATGAAGGTGATGGTTGCGGTGCTGCGCCGGGCGCTGGATATCGTGGCTCACTGGCCGGCAGGCCACAAGATCGGCCCGTTGCTGATTCCGCCGTTTCTGGCCGGCAAGCACGGGCACGTCGAGGGCACCGTGCCGAACGACGCTCTCCTCGAAGACCTCGCGCTGCACTATTCATTCACTGTCTACCACGTCACGTCGACCTGCCGGATCGGCAGCGTCGTAGATCCTCGGCTGAAGGTGACTGGCGTTGGCAAGCTGCGCGTAGCGGACGCGAGCGTCATGCCAAACGTGGTCAGCGGCAACACGAATGCAGCATCGATCATGATCGGCGAGAAGGCGGCAGAGATGCTCGCTGCCGAGCACGGTGTGAAGCTTCGCGAGTTCGTGGGCGAGAAGCCTGTCAGTCAGCGTTGAATCTAATCTGGAATGGCGGATTCGATGTCCAAGCTGGCCGTCAACCAAGGGCGTGCAGTTGACGGCGCTTCCCACGGCAACTGCTTGCCGAGGCGGTAGGCCTCGTGGGCGCCTAATGTTGGCCGTCAGCTTTGTGGCTTGGAATTGAGGCCTGCGAACGTCGCGTTTGGATCGAGGCATTACAGCCGTTCCAGCCAATTCATCGCCCGGAAGCCGTCATCAAGTTGCATGATGCCGGTCAGTGGGCCATCGCCGGCGACGGTCCCGGACTGGCAGCGCGCCTAAAACCGGGCCGCAGGTCAGGCGACCGTGACGCGAGCCTCGAACAGATAGCCGGCCAGTGCCTGTGTGACGGCCGGCATGGCGGCCCGCGCAGTGGTCGGCAAGGTCACGCTGACGATCAGCCCCCTGGGCCCGCCGGCGCTGACTTGCACCTGCGCATCCGGCAATCGATGCTGCTCGCGCAGCACAGCGCTGACCAGGCGCGCGGCGGCATCGCAGCGCAATTCAGGCTCTAAGATCTTCCCGACCGAGGTTGTCGGGATCGCATCGACGATATGGAAATGCTTGGGCCAGGCCGGGCGCTCGCCGATGGTCTTTTGGGCATGCTCGTGCAGTTCGGATTCAGCCACGCTGGCCCCGGCGCGCAGCATGACGAAGCACACCGGCAGTTCGCCCGCGTAGGCGTCCGGCATGCCGACGGCAGCCGCCAGCGCCACGGCCGGATGCTCGGCCATGGCGTTCTCGATCATCACCGGGTCGATGTTGTGGCCGCTGCGGATGATCAGATCCTTGCTGCGCCCGGCGATGTACAGGCGACCTTGTTCGTCGGTGTAACCCAGATCGCCGGTGTTGAGCATGCCGTCTTCGAAGATGCCCGCGTTGTGCTCCGGATTGCGGTACCCCGGCGATACATGCGGCCCGCGCACGCTGATCACCCCCACCTCACCCGTCTCGCAGACATCCCCAAGCCGTCCGTCAGCGCCGAAGCGGCGCACCTCCACCTGGGTGTAGGGCAACGCCCAGCCCACCGATCCCGGCGTATTGGCACCGGCAAAGGGGTCGTACGAAATCAGTCCAGAGGCTTCGGTCATGCCGTAGACCTCGTACAGGTTGCGACCCGTGACCTGGCGGAAGCGCTCGCCCACCGCCGGTGGTAGCAGGGCTGCCCCGGTGACGCCGGCGCGCACCGCGCTGATGTCGGCACCCTCCAGCGGCACCTCCAGGACCGCGCCCATCGAGGTCGGCACGCCGCCGACCAGCGTGGCCTTGTACTGCGCCACCAGGCGCCAGAAACCCTGAACCATCGCGGGTGTGCGCAAGCCGCCCGGTGACATCACAAGTACCTCCATGCCCGCCAGGAAGGCGGCCAGGCCGCAGGCGATGGTGCCGGCCACGTGGAACAGAGGGAACGTGCCCGTTAGCACGTCGTCGGCGCGGTAGCCGCCTAAGGCCGCGCCACCAAATGCGGCTGTCAACTGCCCGCGGTGGGTGTGGGCCACTAGTTTGGGTGTGCCGGTAGTGCCACCCGTGTGGAAGTAGGCCGCGACGTCGTCGTCCTTGCCGGGTTCGCCGAAGGCCAGGTGGTCTTCCGGCTGGGCCACCAGCGCGGCGTGAAAATCGATCACACCCTCTACAGCCGGCGTCGTGGGCGGAGCCACCCGGATCAGCGTGAGGCCGTGCACGCGCTCGCGCAATTGCAGGGCTTTCTGCCAGATGTCCAGCACAGGGTGCGGACCCAGTGCGACCAGGATGCGTGCACCCGACGCTTCCAGTAGCGCGGCGATGTGTTCGACCTGCAGCAGGAAGTTGATCGGTACCGCATAACCGGCCGTCTCGGCGCCCCACAGCGTGGCATGCGTTTCGATCAGGCTGGGCAGCATGTAGGCCACACCGGGGCGCTGTCCGCCCAAGCTGTGAAACAGGTTGGCCGAGCGCCGCACCATGCCCAGCAACTGCGCGTAGTTGACACGTCGGGGCTGTTCGTCAGGTGCGCCGGTCATCAACATAGTGATGGCAGTGCGCGTCGGCTGGCGTTTGGCGGCAGCGATGAGGACATCTATTGAGAATTACCAAAACCATGACAACCGATAGCGCTCTCGTGCGTTCTCCGATCATCAGCTTGATCGGAGAATCGGTACATGGCCAAGATGGACGAAGCCACACGCAAGCGGGTGCGCGCGGGGCGGTTGATGCTGGCGGGAAAGACGCCCGCGCAGGCGGCCAGCGCCGTGGGCGTGGCACGGCAGACGGCGTACACATGGAAGGCCCGACTCGATGAGGGTGGCATCGAGGCGCTGCGCTCGATGGCCACGGGCCGTCCGGCGCAGCTCGACGCCACGCAACTCGACGCGCTGCGTACGGCGTTGCTGCAAGGCGCCATCGCCCACGGCTTCGGCACCGAGCTGTGGACCCTCAAACGGGTACGCGCTCTCATCGAACGGCTGTACGGGGTGCGCTTCAGCGAGGTCCATGTCTGGCGGCTGCTCGGCGCGATGGGCTTCAGCTCGCAAAAACCCGAACGACGGGCCATCGAGCGCAACGACGAGGCCGTGCTGGCGTGGAAACGCAAGACCTGGCCCGCGCTCAAAAAAAGTGTGCTGCCGAGCGACGGCTGATCGTCTTCATCGACGAATCCGGGCTGTCGGAGCGACCCACGCGCGTCAGAACCTGGGCGCCCAGGGGCTGCACGCCGGTCGTGCAGTTCCACTTCAACTGGAAGCACGTCTCGGCCATCGCCGGGCTGACCCGCACGAACTTCCTCTTCCGGCTGTACGACGGCGCGGTCAGGAGCGCGCAGATCGTGGAGTTCCTCAAGGCGCTGCGCTCGCAGCTCAAGCGCCGGCTGCTCATCGTCTGGGACGGCGCGGCGCAGCACAAGAGCCGGATCGTGCGCGACTATCTCGACAGCACCAAGGGCGCCATCCAGATGGCACTGCTGCCGGGGTACGCACCCGATCTGAACCCGGTGGAGTACCTGTGGGCCTGGCTCAAACGTCATGCACTGGCGAACTTCTGTCCCAACTCGCTGGCCGAACTCAAGACCGCAGCGCGCAACAAGCTGCGCAGCGGCCAACACCGCCGATCGATCATCACCGCATGCTGGAAGCAAGCTGAGTTGTGGTGATGTCATGGATTACGTAATTCTCAATAGCACGCTGTGCTCGGGCAGGCGCTTATCGAGCGACATCGCCGCTTCGAACTGCCTCAAGTCGCCCAGCGTGCGGATCGGGTGGTCACTGAAGATTGCCACTGCGTGCTCCTGTTGACTGAGCCTGCGATGCTAGGTCGCTTGATCCGCGTTCCCGGGTGGAAAACCCCTGACTCGGCTGCGAGGATTGCCTCTCGCGATGCGTTGCTACCGACGAACCCGAGGCGGACGACCGCCGAAGAGTCTAGACGTATCGCATATATCGCTGCACGTCACGGCAATGCTGCCAAGGTCGGCTGTTGGGCAAGCAATCTGTTGGGCAGCAATGGGTCGGTAGTTGGTAGTCATGCTCAAAGTCGGACCGCCACCAAGCCGTCTTCCGGGTCGATATCCCTGATGTCCCCTTGGTCCGTCACTCGGCTGTCAGAGCCCTTAGCCGCTGCATGTTGGTCACCACGCTGGCGGACAGTTCGCGCAAACGATCGCGCGATCGGCAAGCCTCAACATCATCGGCCGGAATGGCCTTCATCATCGCTGCCACTCCATCGAGTCTGCAACTGCCAAGCCACGACCGTACCGCTTCGTGACCCATCCAGGCCTGCTGGTTGTCGGCGTTGATCGAAAAGCGATCGATCCAATCCTCGACGGTGTCGATCATTGGCGCGACCTGCGTCATGCGTTGCTTGTCCATCTCGCTCTCGACGCACGCTTCGATGATGCCGATCAGCGCGACGCTCAGACAAATGGCTGGAAACCTGATGAACTGCAGGTCGATCCTGCCCGGCCTGAACACCGGCGTTCGATCGAAGCGATTGTGTGACAAGGCGCTGGCGGAGCAGTCGATGTAGAGGGTTCCCTCAGGCGAATCGATACGGCCGCCCTGCAGGATCATCCGGCCCGGCTCGATCTGGAGTAGCTTGCCTTGGCGGATGATGCGACCGAGCTGCTTCAAGCGATCCAGTTCCGCCGCCGTCACCGTCGCAGCGTGGTACATCGTCGGCTGAGATTGGGCGTCGACGCGCAACCAGGCGCCGCAGCGCTCCATTCCTTCGCAATACTCCGCAACCGACGATGCCGTGGCCATCACCTCAGATTGGCGGCTCAGCATCTCGAGCGAGCCGGCGCGCAAGGATGCAGCGCTTTGGAGCGACCTGCGGTTGCTCCACCATGCGTCTCGGGAGATCACCCACGAGATCGATCCCGGCTCGGCACCTTGGTCCAGCAGCCATGACACACAGTCCAGCCCGGTCTTGCCACCACCGATCACGACAAAACAGGAATGCCCCGGCGCCAACCTCGGCAAGTCATTGGGCGGGATGCAATCGACCCCGGCCGCGACGCCGAAGGATCTGCGGTTGTTCAGCGGGATGCTCGTTTCGAGATGGGTGGCGTCCACGAACCGGCGACGCACATCGATCCGCTGGCGCCGCCCCGACAGCAAGGACACGATTTCGCCGTCCTCGTTGAGCTCACTCATCGGGTGGTAGACCACCCGGCCGCTTGGCCGGAACACTTCTTCCATGGCACGCTGGTAGTGGTCAGCCACCTGCGCCCCAGAAGGAAGGTTGATCAAGCCAGCATTGGTCCCGTCGAGGTCGATGCGGTCATCACCCAGCGGACGGGAAGCCAGGCCGTAGAAGTCGCGGGGTTGATGCAGGCGAACAAAGGGATAGCCATGGTTCCAGTGGCCTCCTGGTGCAGCGTTTCGGTCGACGATGGTGAACGTGGCCTGGGTGTGATGGAACATGACATCCAGAAAGCCCATTGCCGAAGCGCCACAGCCCTTGATCAGGTAGTCCGTCTGCAAGGCCATGGTGCATCCCCCAAAAGTGGGAATCTAGCATTCGCTGGCATTGGCCAGGTCTATGTGTCGCAACCCGTTGGCTGTGGCCCTCGCGGACTTGGATTGGCTGGTTGCCCCACCTGTTCACTTCGTCAGTGTGCCCGGACCATTCAATGCCACTGGGTGATGTAGCGTCACGTCGCACTTGATGCCCTGCTGCTGTGAATCGTGATCCCGATTCAGTGACAACTATTGAGCGAGCACTGACCGCTTCCCGACTGCCAATCTCAATGGCTGGATGGCAGGTTTGGGTCGGACAGAGACGTTCAGGCCCAGGAACTCAGCGCCTGACAGCGGACACCCAAGGTGGGCGTCGGTCGATGGCCGCACACGTCGCCGCCACCCCCAAGGTTCCTCATCGGCGCCGGTGCGCGACTACTCGATCGTGCTGTGCCGCGGCACGAAGGCCGTCCAGGCTCCCGATGCCCAGATTCCGAGCAGCACGGGGCGCGACCTCGGAATTCTTGCGGGCCGATCCGCGCTACCCAGTCGCCGGACGGCATGCCACGATCGAACACCTCGACGACGATCAACCCCAAGTCGCTGACCGGCGACACATCACCGAACACGATGCGCTGGTCGATGCGCCCGCGCATGACGAGATCGAGAACGTCGACCGCGTTTGCGCGCCGACGACCGTGGCGCAGCGCCAGAGTCTCAGCGAGTTTGGTCTGAGCGAAGGCGTCGCGCATGTGCCAAGGGCAGGTCGGGGGACCAAGACTGCGTCCGCACTTCAGGTCGGACTCACCACCAAGTCCGCCAGGTACTTTTCCTTGATGACTCCGCGCGCATACACGGCATGCAGACGAGCCTGGGTGTTCTCATCCTCGCTGATCTTCAGCGTCAGCGCCGACCGTGAGACAGGCCACTCACCAGCGGGGCAGGCCTTGGTGAATCTCGCCCACTCCGTCTCGAGCGTCACTTGGGTGATTGCGCTGAATCGATGAATCGACATCACGCCAGCCCCGAGGTGGAGGTCCAGTCGGACATCAAAGTAGACCTCGTCGTGCCCGGCAAAGTAGACGTTGCGGGCGAGCATGCTCGTGGGCGAGAGTGGAAGCCTTTCGAAGAGTGCTCGCATATCGTTCAGCGTGCGCTCGCGGACGTACAGGCGATGGGAACGCAAGCGGCCAACCATCGCACTGGTCGACTCCAGTCCCCGCTTGAACGGAAGAAGGTGCTGCCGAAGGTTGGACGCGGCGCTGTGCATCTCCGCATTGAATGCCGACTGCTCGCTTTCGTAGGTATCGAAGAAGTCGACCAGCCCCTGGTGGGTTTGCGCAAGAAAGGTGGCCGCCAATCCATGCGGATCACCCCCGGCAACCGTGACCAAGAACTTGCCGTAGCTGTCCACCACTTGGCCGAGCGAGGTAGCGAAGCGGTCACGAACGTTGAGTCGGGCAGCCCTCCACGCGTGGTTCGAGCGCCACTCCAGAAATGTGGCAACGACTGGGCTGACGGCCGCGGTGGTCACCAGGAATCCCAGCAGCATGAAGAACCCGTTGAGCCAGAAGTCATTCGTGAACAATCCACCGCTATCGGTAGCTCCGGGTACGAGGTGAGCAAGGCGGATGCAGAGAACGGCTGCAGCAATCGCGATGACGGTCACGCCGAGGTTCTTCATTGCGACGTCCTCCAGGCCAAGTTCCTTCAGACTGCGGCGCGATGTCCGCGCGCTCGTGGTTCGCGGATGCTGGAACCGCCCCAGCATCTCGTCAAGGCGGATCGCGGAGGGTGTCGCTGGGGAGGCAGGTACGATGCCTCGCGTACCAGGGGAGGGACCGGTCAGTTCCAACGTGGGACGAGTGCGGCCATGTCGTCCGTGGATCAGGTGCCCGCCGCGCAGGCCCCCCAGTCCCGAAGCATGGCCGTCCTCGGGCGCGGCTGAACGAGAGGTGCCTGGGTGGCTCCAGCCTCGTTGCGCTGCTCCGTGCCGCCTCGTCGGCATGGTCGCGGCGACCCAAGGTCTACCGCTCAGCCTGATCGGCGTGCTCAGCGATAACCCGGCGGCCCGCGCTTCCAGTCGATGAGCACCGAAGCGGGCCAGCGCGTCCTGCGCGGTGCCGGCGGCGGCAGGGCGATCGCCGGCCTGCCACGCAGGCGCATTGCAGCGCCGTAACCGACGCCGAGGATGCGTGTTCGGAAGATCGAGGCCAGATGGTCCAGGTGCCGGTACGTCACCACGGGTTGCACCCAGTTATAGCGTTGCAGGTGCTCGAACATGGCGTACGGCCGCGCGCCCTCGGCGATGATCGGCACGATCGGGACCGATGGCAGGTAGGGTGTGATGACGCTCAGTTCCTGCGGCAGGCTCTTGGCGGCCGTCAGGTCGGCGATGACGAAACACGACAGATGCGCCAAGCAGGCCACCGTCTCCGTCAGGTCACGGCTCGTCGGCCCCTCGAAGTCGAACAGCAGCGGCACGAAGTCGTTGCGTCGAAGCAGCGTCTTCAGAAGATCGAGCACCGGCTTGCGCGTGGCCGTGAATCGTCCGAGCAGTAGCACCGAACGGCTGTTGACGCTCTGGATCACGTGCGCGATCTTCGGGTTGTCCAGCAGCAGATGAAGGAATTGCGCTGTCTCCAGGTCGTCGGCGGTGAGCGGTAACTCGTCGGCGGCGGAGTAGACGATCAGGCCTTGCTGGCTGGCCGGCGTTCCCACCAGGCCCCAGGCCGCCACGCCGAACACGTTGGCGCCGTCGAACACCGCCTGGCCAACCTTGGCCAACGGCATCGACGCGTGGGCCAGATTGGCTTCGGTGAAGTCCGCATGTTGCAGTGTGGACCGGCGCAAGCTGCTCGCACGCAGGCTGGCACGCTGCAATACGGCACGGGTCAGATTGGCCTGGCTGAGGTTGGCATGCCAGACCTGTGCGTCCGACAGGTCCGCATGTTCGAGCCTGGCGAAGTTCAGGCGGGCGTTGGACAGGTCGGCACCCTGCAACTGGGCATGTCGCAGACGCACGTACCGCAAGTCGGCACCCGAGAGGTCGAACCCGCGCAACTCGGCGTGATCCAGGCGCGCACCGGCCAGGCGGGGGATCTCGTTCGGCTCACGGCGCCGCCAGGCATTCCAGGGACGTCGACCCTGACGCAGGAGTGCGAGATGGTCAGGATCAGTGAACATGAGGACGACCCCCTGCGCGGCCAGCGACCGCCTCCGCAGAATCCCTCGGCTCTCCGCGTTCCGCCTTGATCTGGGGCAATGCGGAGGACAAGTCATTCAAACGCCTTCGTTCTAGAACGGCGCCCGACTAAAGAGCTGTGCGATGCCCCGGCAATTCGAGCTTGACGCCTGTGGCGTCACCATCGGGGAACTGAACCTTGAAGCCGTAACGCTTCAGCAGTTCCTCTGCTTCCCACCGCTGGTTGTGCTCGGTCCGGTAGTTGAACCACAGCGTGGGCTTGCGCGGGCTGTGCACGATCGTCCGGGCCACGGCCTCGTCGTTCGGGTGGTTGAAGTAGGCGTTGTTGGTGCTGAAGATGAAGTGGTCCGCATCCACGCACTCGATGAGATCGGTGGTCACGTTGGCCCGGCTGCCGTGATGACTCAGCTTGACCGCGTCCAGCAGCAGAGGGCCGGCGACGTTGCGCTTCTGAGCCAGTCCCCTCAGCGCCGGCACAAGCACGTCGGCGAAGGCATCGGCTGCCAGCAGCACCGATGCACCCTGGTGTTCCACCAGGATCGCGATGCTGGAACCGTTGGGGACGGCGTGGTCCGTCGGTGTGTCACGAGACGCGATCGACTCGAGGTCGAGCAGGCCCGGCGTACCGCCACGGGACGGAGCCGGTTGTTGCTCCGGCCGGTCTCGTTCCTTTCGGCGGCAGCGTTCCAACGCTTTATCCCAGACGGCGTAGAGGTCCGCCAAGCGCTCCGGTGTCGGCGACAGAACGGTCACCCGAGGAATGCCCGGCCCGGCCAGTTCGATGTGCTCGCCCTTGCCCGACGTCGATATCGGCTTGCCCTCGAACACCAGATTCCAGGGCAGAGCCCGCTGTGCAGCTCCCAATAACTGCGCCAGGGATTCGCCCTCCGCGACGCCACGCGCGGTCGAACGTGGAGGTGCGTTGAACCATATGTCTCCGAAGGACAACTGAAGCGTCTGATCGTTCAGAAGCAGGGCCGCGCCACCGATGTGGTCGTGGTCGATGTGCGAGACGATGAAGAGGTCGATATGGCGTTTGCCGTTCGGGCCCATCGGCAGTTCGGCGAGGCGAGACCGAAGGGCGGGGTAGGCTTCGTCGGGTCCGGTGTCGATGAGCATCCGCCACGTGCGATTGCCGGCCGGACAACTGAGCAGCAGGCAATCGCCGAATCCGGCAGGCAGGACCTCGAGTGTGATGGCGGGCGTGGACACACGACATCTTATGCACGCAATGTCAGTTTCCGGCGCAGTGCCGACGATCACAACTGGGGGGATGAGTGGCTGCTTCAGCACTCAGGCGGCTACGCCGACCGGTCAACCCAAAAGGAGTTAAGGCATGTCCTATATCGACGGTTTCGTGATCGCAGTACCCACTGCCAACAAGCAGAACTTCATCGAGCACGCGCGTCATTTCGACTCGCTTTTCATCGAGCTGGGCGCGATCCGTGTGATCGAAGGCTGGGGCGACGACGTCCCTGACGGCAAAGTCACCGATTTCCGCCGCGCGGTCCAGGCTACGGCCGAGGAAACGGTGGCCTTTTCGTGGGTCGAATGGCCGGACAAGGCCACGCGCGACGCTGCCATGAAGAAGATGGTGGAAGACCCTCGCATGGATCCGTCCACGCCCGGCAATCCGCCCATGCCCTTCGACGGCAAACGAATGATCTTTGGTGGCTTCGAACAGGTGGTCGAAGTGAGGGCTTGAGCGGCGGTGCTGGACCTGGACTTGGGGTGCACCACGGCGGAGGTTTGGCGCAGACCACCGATGGCCGTGACGATGCATCCGACCGGCCGTCGCGCGCCGCCGCGTTCTGTGCAATGGATTGCGGTTCCGGGTCTGTACTGACAGTTCGAGCCATGCCGACGCAGTCAATGGCACCAAATGCTGCCGCGCAAAGTTCTGTCACCGCTGCACACTTGATAGCCAGCACTCGGTCCTGCACAGGCAGATGAGCCCGACGACCGGTTATTGCCAGTCAGCGTGAGCAGAGTCTCGCGGTTCGAGAGAGTGCAACCGCTGCGTTGCTGACCTTGGCGGCGCTCGGCCGAAGGTCAGCAGAGGGTCGATTGCCGGCCTACACGCACGGCCGCTGACCGGCATCCGATTCCTGTGGCTCTGGCGCTCCGAAACCGCCGGGCGGTGACCGGCCGCTTCCAGTCTTCCTGACCTTCGACCGTGCACCATCGAACGGCCGAAGTGCCGTGCGATAGCGGGTGTTCGCGACCGGTCTCTGAGCTCACGCTGAAGGAGACTCTTGACGGAGGATGGTGTGTGCGGTGGATCCCTTGTCACCGCACTCAGCCAGCAGGCGTCGCAGGTGGCTCACTTTGGGGCCGTGCGCGCCCTCTTGGACTCGAGGCCCTTCCGTGGGCCAATTCGTGGGCCAAATCCGGGGAACCCAGGGGAACGAGAAAGACAGAAAGTGTTGAAAATCAACAGCCTACGTTCCCCCTCAGACCCCTGCATCCCCCTACCGAATGGGTTCGAGTCCCAACAGCCACCCCAGTATCAGAAACCTACTGTTTATGCGGCTCTCCGGCCGGTGTAGGTGCGCCCTGTAGGTGCATAGTAGTTCGAGCAATCTGGCCGCCAGGAGCAATCCTTCGCGGCCTTTTTGTTGGGCCGGACGGACGCCCGCAGTAACTCTTCGGCGGTAAGCGCGTCTCGCCAATAATGGGACTTGGCCGTTTGACCCTGCGGAGAGGTCAGGTCGTTGGAGCCCCTGGTTGAACAAGAAGACGCTGTCCGAAGCCGACATCTGCGCAAAGTTCATCACCCCCGCCTTGATGAAGGCCGGATGGAGTGAGGTCGAACAGGTCTTCCGTGAATACACGCTGCGCCCTGGCCGGGTTGTCGTGCAGGGCAGCCACTCACGCCGGGACAAGAGGTCGATCCTCAGGGCCGATTACGCCTTGTTCTACAAGACAGGGATGGCGCTGGCAGTCATTGAGGCGAAGGACAACGCCCACGCGGTCGGGGCAGGGATGCAGCAAGCCATCGGCTATGCAGAACTCCTGAGCGTCCCGTTCTCGTTCTCCAGCAATGGTGACGGCTTCGTCTTCCGCGATGCCACGCTGGCCTCCGGCACGTTGGAGACGACCATCGGCCTGGACGAGTTTCCATCCTCCGACGAACTATGGGAACGCTACTGCGCCTGGAAGGGCTGGACGCCCGATGTGCGCAAGATCATCGAGCAGGCGTATTCGCCCAGCAAGACGCCGCGCTACTACCAACTCAACGCCATCAACCGCACGGTGGAGGCGATTGCCAACGGCTAGCCTTCGCCGCGCACCGTCTTGATCAGTCCGGACTCGCGCCCGGTGTCCTGCAAGC
Source organism: uncultured Pseudomonadota bacterium (assembly GCA_963758955.1). Lineage (GTDB taxonomy): Bacteria > Pseudomonadota > Gammaproteobacteria > Burkholderiales > Burkholderiaceae_C > Rubrivivax. Next base: position 274,320 of record CAVWXO010000015.1, on the reverse strand, counting down.
GCTGGCGCAGCCGGCTGATCTGCACGTCGATGGCACGGTCATAGGGCTCGGCCTCGCGGCCATGGATCAGTTCCACCAGCTGGTCGCGATGGAGCACGCGGTTGGGGTGGTCCAGCAGGATGCGCAGCAGCCGGTACTCGGCCCCCGACAGCGGCGTGGCCACACCGTCGGTGCCGGTCAGCACCCGGGTGGCCGTGTCGAGCTTCCAGCCGGCGAACACCAGGCAGCGCTGGTTGTCCGGCTTCAGGTTGGGCGGCAGCGATCGGGTGCGCCGCAGGATGCTCTTGATGCGCGCCAACAACTCGCGCGGGCTGAAGGGCTTGACGAGATAGTCGTCGGCGCCCATCTCGATGCCGAGGATGCGGTCGGTCTCTTCCCCTCGGGCCGTGAGCATCAGCACTGGCAGGTTGGACTTCGCGCGCAGGTCACGGCACAGCACCAACCCGTCGGCATCGGGCAGCATCAGGTCCAGCACCACCAGGTCGATGGCGTGCTTGTCCAGCGCCTGCCCCATCTCGCGGCCACTGCCGGCGGGAATGGCATCGAAGCCGTTGCGCGCCAGATAGTCCACCAGCAGCTGGCGGATCTCGGGATCGTCGTCGACGATCAGGATGCTGTCTTTGGAGTCCATGACGTGAGCGTCGCCCAGCACTCTGGGCAGTCGCAAGGCTTTTTGTATCGCAGTGTTGCATGGGACTGCAATGCAAGATGGCGATGCAATTCCCCGGCCAGCCGCCATCCGGCAGACACCTGCAGCGGTTTCAATGCCCGCAGGTCCACATATTCCGGAGCGATCCCAGCATGGCTGCCATCTTCTCCTTTGGCGAACGCCTGGACGGCTATGCCGTGCCAGTCCTCAACGAGCGTGCCGTGCGAGCCGGCGCCGGCATCGTCTTCTGCTTCGCCATGGTCGCGTTCATGAACGCCTGGCTGGTCGGCAACTTCCAGCCGACGCGGGTGTTCGTGGTCGGCTTCCTCATCGACTTCACGATTCGGATCTTCGTCAACCCGAAGTTCGCGCCCAGCCTGATCCTGGGCCAGTGGATGGTGCGCAAGCAGCAGCCGGAGTGGGTGGGCGCACCCCAGAAGCGCTTTGCCTGGGCCATCGGCTTCGTGCTGGCGCTGGCAATGCTGTACCTGGTGGTGATCAAGCATGTCATCGGACCGGTCAATCTGATCGTCTGCGCCGCCTGCCTGGTGTTGCTGTTTTTCGAGACGGCTTTCGGCATCTGCATCGGCTGCAAGGTTTACAACGGGTTCAACAAGGAGCAGGCGCAGTTGTGCCCCGGCGGGGTGTGCGAGTTCGAGCCTGCGCGCGGCGCCGGCGGCAACTGGGCGCATGCAGCCGTGGTGCTGGCCTTCATCGGCGTGGTCGGCGCCTGGACGAACCATGTGCTGGCCAACGATCCCTACGCGCGGGCCACACCGCCGGCGGCCATCACGCCTGCGATGCCGGGCTCTGTCGACGCGGCCGAATCCGAACGCTGCAAGGTGCCCGAATTCGCCAAGGCCATCGGCCACGAAGAGAAGTGGAAGCTCCACAACAACTGCAAGTGAGATCGCCCGCCATGACACACCGTGCTCCATTCCGTCGCCGCTGGATTGCCACCCTGGTGGCGGCCGGTGCCTCGCTCACGATGTTTTCGGTGGCCCATGCCGCCCAGCCCGTCGTCGAGATCATCGCCTTCGCCCACCCGCCGGTGCAGTCCGCGCTCAAGCCGCTGCGCGACTGGCACACGGCCCAGGGCACCAGACTGAAGGTCGTCGAGATCGACATGGAGACTGCCGCAGGCGAGAAGCGGCTGCAGGCAGTGGGCGTGATCGGCCATGTCCCGGTGGTCGTGCTCATCGATGGCCAGCACCTACACAAGCGCGCTGACGGCAGCGCGGTCGACCTCCTGAGCTTTCCCACAGGCCCGGGCACGCCGCCTGGGGTCAAGGGCACCTGGTCGGCCGCGGATGTCGAGGCGATCCTGATGCCACGCCTCAAGTGAGCTGACGATGCAGCCCTGGAAGACCAATGACTGGCACGCCCTGGCTGTGGCCATCGTTCTGCTGACCGGTGTAGCAGCCGTCGCAGCCGGCCTGCCCTTCGACTTCATCCACTTCGGCAATTTCACGCGGATGAACCAGTCGGGCCACTCCGGCGGTGAGGTCCTGCTGTCCAGGCTGCCGCAACGGCCAGGGGACTGGGGCCTGGGTGCCACGGCCGGCCTGAAGGGCGAGATCGTCCAGATCGACGGCAAGCTGCTGGTCAGCCCGGGCAGCGATGCACAGGGCCGGGTGCAGGCGCCGCAGCCGGACGAGGAAGCGGTCCTGTTTGCTGGCGCCCGGGTGCCCGCCTGGGTCGAAGTGACCGTGCCGAGCGACATGGGGCAGGCGCAGTTCGAATCGTTTGTGCGCGAGCAGGCCGCTGCGCGCGGACTGTCGCTCGATCAGCCTGTCGTGTTCCGGGTGGAGGGGCGCTTTCCTCACCTGATGTGGCACGTGGTGACCGGCGAGGCTCTTTCCGGTGCTGCCGGACCCCACGGCGGACACCGCCCGATGATGGGCGGCGGCCACGCCAACCAGCAGTCCGGCATGAAGGTGTTTCATGCGCCGGGGGCGACCGGCCAACTGGTGGGCGTCTACAGCGGTGCCGGCCTAGAGGGTGTGGTGTCGCATGCCGGCGAACGGTTCCACCTCCACTACGTCGATTCCGGTGTGAGCGTGTCGGGCCACGTGGACCGGTACGCCGTGGCTGCCGGGGCTGTCCTGAAGCTGCCGGTGCCATGAGACCGCCGGGCCGTCCCAAGGGCGAATTCCGGAGTGCGCAGCACGAAGGTACGCCAGCGAGCGCGCGCCATCGATTCGCCTGGCTGCGCCGCACAGGCCTGATTGCGTCCGCCGGCCTCCTGCTGGCGATGATCCTTCCGGTCCATGCCCAGGACGTGCGCTTCGAACGTGTGGCCGAAGGCGTGTATGCACACATCGGTGAACTCGGCGGTCGCACGGCAGCGAACCAGGGGCTGAACGCAAACCTTGGCCTCGTGCTGACGCCCGGCGGCGCCGTGCTGATCGACAGCGGCGCCACCGCGCGCAGTGCACAGCGCATCCACGAGGCGGTGCGGCAAGTGACCTCGTTGCCGGTGAAGTGGGTCATCAACACCGGCGGGCAGGACCACCGCTGGCTCGGCAACGGCTATTTCAGGGCCCAGGGTGCGCAGCTGATCGCGCACGCCCAGGGCGAGGCGGACATGCGCAATCGTGGCAACGACCATGTGGAGGCGCTGCGCGCCGCGCTCGGCGACGGCGTGGACGGCACCGTGCCGACCCTGCCGGACCGCTGGATTACCGGCCTCAACGAACGCCTGGACCTGGGCGGCGTGAGCTTCGAGTTCAGGCACCGCGGCGGTGCCCACACCCCAGGCGACATGCTGGTCTGGCTGCCGCAGTCGCGTGTGCTGTTCAGCGGCGACGTGGTCTACGTGGAGCGGCTGCTGGGCGTGATCCCGGTGAGCCAGACCAAGCCCTGGCTGGCCACCTTCGCCGAGATCGAGCGGCTCGCGCCGGAGCACATCGTGCCCGGGCATGGCCGCGTCACCGAACTGAAGACCGCTCAATCCGACACCCGTGACTACCTGATGGCCTTGCGCTCGCACATGAAGAAGGCCGTCGATGACGGGCAGGAGATCAGCGCCGCAGTGAAGGTCTTCGATGCCCGGCCCTGGATGCATCTGCTGAACGCCTCGGATCTGCTGCCGGGCAACGCCAGCCGGACCTACCTCGAGCTCGAACGTGAATAGGCGCTTGGCGAGTGGCGAGTGGCGATCGACAGACACCTTGCACTTGATTTCGATCATGGGGCCGTCGAGCACCGGGCCACATCCTGCGCGAATGGATTGCCTCCCCCACACCCCATGACGATCTCCCAGCCTGCGTCCGCCGCTGAACCAGCCCTGTTGGCCGATGGCCTGACGCGCCGCTTCGGCGAGCGTGTGGCGGTCGATCACGTGAGCTTCAGCGTCGGCCGCGGCGAGGTGTTCGGCTTCCTCGGCCCGAACGGAGCGGGCAAGAGCACGACCGCGCGGATGTTGACCGGCTACATCCCGCCCACCGAAGGCCGCGCGCGGGTCGCAGGATTCGACGTGGCGCGATCACCCACGGCTGCGCGCCGCCACATCGGCGTCGTGCCGGAGGAGGCCAACGTCTACGCCGATCTCACGGTGCGCCAGAACATGCTGCTGATGGCCGACCTGCACGGCGTGGCGAGGGCCGAGCTCGAGCGCCGGTGCAGCGAACTGCTGCAGACCTTCGACCTGGAGGAGCGTGCGGCCCAGAAGGGCCGCCAGCTGTCCAAGGGCCTGCGCCAGCGCCTGATGCTGTGCATGGCCCTGGTGAGCTCGCCACAGATCCTGTTCCTGGACGAGCCGACCTCGGGTCTCGACGTGGCCAGCACCCGCATGATCCGCGAGGTGATCGCGCGGTTGAACCGCGAGCGCGGCATGACGGTGTTCATCACCACGCACAACATGGAAGAGGCCGACCAGTTGTGCCACCGCGTGGCGATCATCGTCCGCGGGCGGCTGGCCGCCATCGACACGCCGGCGGCACTGCGCGGCCGGGTCGACTCGCGGCGATCGGTGGTCGTAAAGTTCGATGGTGCCGGCGCCGCGCCGGCCGACCTGCTGCCACGCCCGGACATGGAAGTCGAGGTGCTGGTCGATGGCTGGCGGGTCTTCAGCCCCGAGCCCGGGCCGCTGGCCCAGCACATCGCCGCGCGCTCGCAGGCGCTGGGCCTGCGCATCGCCGGCCTGAACACTGTGGCGCCGACGCTGGAAGAGGTGTTCGTCTCGATCACCGGAGGCCACCATGAGCGCGCGTGATGCCGTCTTGCCCGTTGTGGACGAGGGCGCCTTGGCCGATTTCTTGTTTCAGGTGCGCTGCGCCTGGGTCATCGCCAGGAAGAACGCGCGTGTCTACTACCTGAAGGGGCCGGTGGTCACCTTCGGCATCGTCTTCCCGCTGTTCTTCTACCTGTCATTCGCGGCAGGCCACGATGCGCCGGTGGCGCTGATGGTGCCGGGCATCGCCGCGATGGCACTGTTCTTCACCGCCTCGGCCGTCGGCCCGCTGGTGACGCCCTGGGAACGCCAGGCGCGGACCTTCGAGCGCCTGGTCACTTCGCCGGCGTCGCTGTCGGCCATCCTGGCCGGCGATGTCGGTGCCGGGGCGGCGTTCGGCGCCTTGCTGGCGCTGTTGCCGCTGGGCGCTGCGCTGGCGCTCACCAGCGCGCAGCTCCACGCCCCGCTGCCCTTGTTGGCCGGCTGGCTGCTGGGCGCGCTGGCGTTTTCGTCGCTGGGCGTGCTGATGGCCGCGCCAGCCACCGACACGCCGTCGCAGGTGATGATGCTGTCGAACCTGGTGCGGCTGCCGCTGATCTTCGTCAGCGGCGTCTTCGTGCCCCATGCGCAGATGCCGCCATGGGGCCAATGGCTGTCGCCACTGTCGCCGCTGTCGTACTGCGCCGACCTGATCCGCGTCGGCTTCGGCAGCCCGTCCTACTTCGGCGTCGCCACCGATGTCGCGGCCCTCGCCGGATTCGTCGCGGTCTTCATGGCCGCGGCGCACTTCTTCCACCGCCGCACGCGCAACCGTCTGGCGTGAACCCGCATCCCAAGGAGAACAAATGAGTCTCGTCATTGCAGAAGGTCTGACCAAGATCTACCGCGTCGGAGATGTCGAGGTGCCCGCCATCAAGGGCGCCGACTTCGTCATCGAGCCCGCCTCGTTTGTCGCCTTTGTCGGCCCCTCGGGCAGCGGCAAGAGCACGCTGCTGAACATGATCGGCTGTCTGGACCACCCGACTGCCGGCAAGCTGACCGTGCTGGGCACCGACATCTCGACGCTCGACCGCCGCGCCGCGGCCGACTTCCGCGGCAAGAACATCGGCTTCATCTTCCAGGACTTCAACCTGGTGCCGGTGCTCACCGCCTACGAGAACATCGAGTACCCGCTGCATCATGGTGCAGGAGTGGCCGCAAGAGAAACGGCGCGAGCAGGTGATGCGACTGCTCAAGGCCGTGGGCATGGAGTCGCAGGCCGACAAACGCCCCGACCAGATGTCGGGCGGGCAGAAGCAACGCGTGGCCGTGGCGCGGGCGCTGGTGAGCAACGCCAAGATGGTGCTGGCCGACGAGCCCACCGCCAACCTCGATCATGACACCGCGCATCACGTCATCGACCTGATGAAGCAGATGCGCGACGAGTTCGGCACCACCTTCATCTTCTCGACCCACGACCCCAAGATCATGGCCGAGGCCGAGACCACCTACACGCTGGAAGACGGCCGCGTGTTGTCCCGCACCAACCACCACGAGGCCGCCCATGCTTGACGTGCTCAAGATCGCCGGGCGCAACCTGTCGCGTTACCGCCGGCGCACGATGCTGACCCTGCTGCTGATTGTCATCGGCATGGTCGCGGTGCTGCTGTTCATCTCCGTCACCGGATCCTTCAAGGCCATGATGGTCGGACAGATCACAGACTCGGTGCTCGGCCACCTGGAGGTGCACCGCAAGGGCTACGTGGCCTCCATCGACACGCTGCCGCTGAACCTGAACATGAAGCCGATGGCCGTGGCCAAGGTGGAGGCGGCGCTCAAGCAGGAACCGGCGGTCGAGACCTGGTCACCGCGCGTCAAGTTCGGCGGCATGTTCAGCAACTTCACCGAGACCACCAGCATCCGCATCAACGGGGTCGACCCGGCGGGCGAAGCGGCCACCGCGCCGCTGTTGCCGGGCCGCATGGCCGAGGGTCCGAAGGATGGCGCCCTGGTCGAGAAGGGCCAGATCGTCATCCCGCTGCTGCTGGCCCGCGGCATGAAGATGAAGGTGGGCGATACGGCGGTGATCGTCGCCACCAACCGCGACGGCTCGGTCAACGGCAAGACCTTTGTCATCCGCAGCGTCACCGAAGCCATCTCGGGCCCCGGCGGGCGCGACGGCTACATGCACATCGACGATGCGCGCGAGCTGCTGCGCATGAAGGACGCCGAGGTCAGCGAGATCGCGATCCGCCTGAAGGACCCGGCCCAGCTCGACCGGGTGACCGCGTCGCTGAGGGAGGCCTTGGGCAGCACAACCGGCAAGTCGTCCGAGCCGCCCGCGGGCGCCGCCAGTGCGGGCATCGGTGGCGGTGCTGGCGCCGGCAGCGGCCAGCCGCAGTTGGAGGTCCACACCTGGGCCGACCTGTCGCCCTTCGCCAGCCTGGCCCGCATGATCGATCTGATGACCGTGTTCATCAAGGTCGTGCTGGTGTCCATCGTGCTGGTCAGCGTGATGAACGTGATGGTGATGGCGGTGTACGAGCGCATCCGCGAGATCGGCACCATCGCCGCCATCGGCACGCGCCCGTCGCGCATCCTGTCGCTGTTTCTGGCCGAAGGGCTGCTGCTGGGTCTCATCGGCACCGCTTTGGGCACGGTGCTCAGCCTGGCGGCGATCTATGCCATCAACCTTTGGCAGCCCCACTTCGCCTTCGGCCAGCAGTCCGATTTGGTGATGGCGCCGACGATCGCCGTCGCCCAGGTGGTCACCGTGGCTCTGCTCGTCGTCGGCGTCGCCATTCTGGCCAGCCTGCAGCCGGCCTGGAAGGCTTCGCGGCTGGATCCGATCAATGCGCTGCGCCATGTCTGAAGCCAAGTGAAAGAACCTATGAAGAAATTGATAGCCCTGATCGGCCTGCTGCTGGCTGCGCCCGCGTTCGCCGTCGACGGTACGGCGCTGCTGCAGCAGCTGGACCGCAAGATGGAACCCGAGTCCTACGAGATGGTGCGCAAGCTCGTCAACATCGAGCCCGACGGGTCGCGCAAGGAGTTCGTGCTTTATTCGGTGAAGAAGGGCAAGGACAGAATCGCCGCGCTGTTCCTCGACCCGGCCAGCGACACGCGACCGCGCCACGTTGCGCCTGGGCGAGAACATGTGGCTCTACATCCCCAACGTCGGCAAGCCGGTGCGCATCACCAGCCTGCAGTCGGTGACGGGCGGCATCTTCAACAACGCCGACATCCTGGCGCTGGAGTTCTCGGTCGAGTACACGGTCGAGAACGTGACCGAGGATGCGACGAGCTATACCCTGGCGCTGAAGGCCCGCACCGGCGACGTGGCCTACGACCGGCTGACGATGAAGGTCGACAAGAAGACGACGCTGCCGATCGCGATCGAGGCCTATGCAGCCAGCGGGCTGCTGATCAAGACCCTGACCTACAAGGACATCAAGGACTTCGGTGGCGGCATCAAGCGCCCGGCGACGCTGGAGACCGAGAGCCCGCTGCACAAGGGCTACAAGTCGCTGATGCTCTACGGCACGATCAAGGCGCGCAAGGTGCCCGACGAGGCCTTCACGCTGGAGTACCTGCCGAGGCTCAAGGAACTGCGATGAACCGCATCACCGCGGCCACTCTGGCCGCGTTGATGGCGGTGCCGGGCGCCCGGGCGGACGAGAGTTTCGACCCGGTCGCCTATGAGAAGAAGGCGTTCGAGCTGACCGGCTACGTCGAGGTCCTGCCGGAGCGGCAATGGTTGCGGCAGGACTCGGTCGGCTACCAACTGGCGTATCCGGACGAGTCGCGCAGCACCGTGAACCGGCTGGGTGCATCGGCCGAGTTGTCCGGCGTGTTGCGCCACCAGACGCTGAGCTTCAGCTTCACCGGCCACGCCAATGCGCTGAACAGCCCCGGTGGCACGGTCAGCGACGCTCGCATGTACGAGGCCTATGGCCGGTGGCAGGCCAACGAGAACGTCAACACCGAGATCGGCAAGCGTGCGCTGCGCTGGGGCACGGGCTATGCCTGGAATCCGGTGGGTTTCATGCAGAGGCCGAAGGACCCGCTCGACCCGGAACTCTCGCGCGAGGGCTACGGCATGGCGATCGGCAGCTTCGTGCAGACCTTCGATGCCCCGCTGCAGACCGTCGCGGTGACCGGCCTGTTCCTGCCCACGACCGCGGGGCTGAACAGCGACTTCGGCCCGCCGGGCCACGCGAACGCGGCGATCAAGGTCTATGGCCTGCTCTACGACACCGACGTGAATCTGATCTATGCCGGGCGCGGCAGCCGCGGGCCACGCGTGGGCTTCGATTTCTCGCGCAACCTGGGCAGCAATCTCGAGGTGCATGGCGAATGGGCGCACACCGCCGATGCGCCGCGTGCGCTGCTGGACGACAACAACATGCTCCAAGTTGACACACGAAGCTTCGTCAACTATTTGCTGGGGCTGCGCTACCTGACGGAGCGGGACACGACCCTTATCTTCGAGTACTACCGCAACGGGGGCGGCTTCTCGACGGCGGAGAGCCAGCAGTTCTACGACCTGGCGCGCGCTTCCGACATCAATGGGGCGCTCGCGAATCTGGTGGCTCGGGCGGTGGCCCAGGGTTACACACGCCCCAACATGAATCGCAGCTATGTCTATCTGCGCCTGAGCCAGAAGGAGCCGTTCGATATCCTCGACTTCACGCCGTCGGCCAGCCTGATTGCCAACACGGAAGACCGCAGCTGGTCATTGATCCCCGAGTTGCTGTACACGGGCGTCAAGAACCTGGAGTTGCGAGCACGCCTCGTGCTGAACCACGGCGACACCGACACCGAGTACGGCGAGCGTGCCGTCAGGGCACGGGCCGAACTGCGCGTGCGTCTTTACTTCTGAACTGGCGATCGAGCGGAAGGGGTCGGACGCGAGGCCCAGGCGACGTCATCTGCGGGCCGACCCTTCGACCGAACAAAGTTCAGGTTACGCGCCCCAGCCGGGGTGGGCTTGACGGGGAACAAGCCCTACGCGGTTGTCGCTCGTTCCGCCTGGGTCGGTGGACGCCCCAAAAAAAATAAGCCCATGCCCGCGACGCAAATCCTTTGGCAGCGCGTCAACCAGTTCAGCGCTTCCCTGCCTTTTCCCGCGCCTCGTCCTCTTCCATATGCCTGAGGAAGTAGCGAACGAAGAAGACCGCCATGCCGAGCATGAACACAATCCCGGCCGCACTCATCAAGCCCACGTCGGTGGTGAATAGATCCTTGAGGGCATGCATCGCGAACTCCGCGCAGTGGGAATGCAGCCATTGGACGCGCACGGCATCGTCTTGTCCTTGACATGCGGCAATCCGGATGCTGCCAATGGGGCGCCGACACCGGGCCGATGATCAGCCTTCGTCCGCTTGCGTGCCGTCGATCTCTCGAAGCTTCCGGTAGAGCGAACGCTCGCTGATGCCCAGTTGTCGTGCCAGTTCGGCGCGGCTTCCCTTGTGGGCATGCACGGCGGCGAGCAACGTCTCGCGCTCGGCTTCGGCGAGTGGCCGTGCCTGCGTCACCTTCTCCACGGTGGGCGGCGCGAGTGCAGAAGGGCTGCCGAGCCCCGAAGGGCCCCGGATCGATCCACCGACAGTCAGTGCGCGGTCGACGGCGTCACGCTCGATGGTGACGCCATCGCTGAGCAACGCCGCACGTTCCAGCACGTTGCGCAGCTCACGCACGTTGCCGGGGAAGCGATGCTCGCGCAGCCGTATCAGGGCCTCGGTTGACAGACTCAACCTGCGCTGTGGCGCCACCCGCGCCAGCAGCGCGGGTGCCAGCAGTGGGATGTCGTCCGCGCGCTCGCGCAATGCCGGCAACTGGATCGGAAAGGTGCTGAGCCGGTAGTAGAGGTCCTCGCGAAACCGGCCATCGCCCACCATGGCGTAAAGATCACGGTGCGTGGCCGCGACCACGCGCACATCGGTGCGACGTAGGTCGGTGCTGCCCACCCGCCGATAGGTACCGCTTTCGAGCAGCCGCAGCAGCTTCACCTGCATCAGCAGCGGAATGTCGCCCACCTCGTCGAGGAACAGCGTGCCGCCGCTGGCGGCTTCGACCAGACCTGGCTTGCTGGTGGTGGCGCCGGTGAACGCGCCGCGCTCGTGGCCGAACAGTTCGCTCTCGAACAGCGTCTCGGGCAGGCTGGCGCAATCCACCACCACCAGCGGTCTGGCCTTGCGCGCGCTGGCCTCGTGGACCGCGCGTGCCACCAGTTCCTTGCCGGTGCCCGACTCGCCGAGCAACAACACGCTGGCGTTCGACGGCCCGACACGCGCCACCAGTTCGAGCATTTGCTGGAAAGCGGGTGCGCGACCGATCAGCCCCTGGGCGGCAGGCTGACTGTCGGCCACGCGCAGCGGCTCCATCTTCTCGATGAAGTAGGCCTGCTCCCCCTTGGCGTCGCACAGCGGCACCAGTTCGATGTTCACGTAGGCCTCGCCCTGCGGCGTGTGATGCAGGTGCAGCACGCGCTCGCGCTGCCCGGATTCACGTGCTCGGGTCAGCGGACAGCTTTCTCCCGCCTGGTCACACGGCACGCTGAAGTGGTGCGAGACCTCGTAGCAGGTGCGTCCGACCACCGAGGCCTTGGGGCTGAACTCCCGCCGGTACGCAGCGTTGGCCGAGAGGATGCGGTACTGGCGGTCGAACAGGATGTGCGGCTCCGGCAGCCCCTCGAGATACGAAACCAGTTCGGGCAGCACGGTGGACATCGATGCAGTCTCCAGGGTGTCGGACAGCGCCGGCCGCCCGCGGCAACTGCCATCTCCGACTGCCATTTTGGCAGTCATGCGGCGCGTCTGGCGCAACTGACGATGGCAGGTTCAGAGGGAGCATGTCCAAACCATTGAATTTGTTTAGGTTTTCAAGTTCAGTCGGATGGCACGGGTCTTGATAAGCATTGACTTATGAAGGGCAATGCGGGTGACCCCGCGGGCCCCGAGGATGGACATGGTCAGATTGACCGTGGTCGACCGGCCACCCGACCGAAATCCCGATCGAAGCAAGGTTCCCAACATGTTTGAGCTTTTCGACGCCTTGCTGCTGGCGCGCATCCAGTTCGCGTTCACCGTCAGTTTCCACTTCCTGTTTCCGGCCATCACCATCGGGCTGGCCAGTTACTTGGCGGTGCTGGAGGGCCTGTGGCTCAAGACGGGCCGCGAGGACTACATGAATCTGTTCCGCTACTGGATCAAGATCTTTGCGCTGGTCTTTGCGATGGGCGTGGTGTCGGGCATCGTCATGTCCTATCAGTTCGGCACCAACTGGGCGGTGTTCTCCGACAAGGCCGGCCCGATCATCGGCCCGCTGATGGCCTACGAGGTGTTGACCGCCTTCTTCCTTGAAGCCGGCTTTCTGGGCGTGATGCTGTTCGGCATGAACCGCGTGGGCAAGGGCCTGCACTTCACCGCCACGCTGATGGTGGCATTCGGCACCTTCGTCTCCGCGTTCTGGATCCTGTCGGTCAACAGCTGGATGCACACCCCTGCCGGCTATGCGATGAACGCCGACGGCCAGTTCATTTCGGCAGGCAACTGGCTGGCCATCATCTTCAACCCGAGCTTGCCGTACCGCTTGGCACACACCTTGTCGGCCGCCTACCTGACCACGGCCTTCCTGGTCGGCGCGGTCGGGGCCTGGCACCTGCTGAAGGACCGCGCCAACCCGCGCGCCCGGCTCATGTTTTCGATGGCCATGTGGATGGCGGCCATCGTCGCGCCCTTGCAGATCGTGCTCGGCGACCTGCATGGCCTGAACACGCTGGAGCACCAGCCTGTCAAGGTGATGGCCATAGAAGGCCACTACCAGAGCCACGCAGAAGGCGCGCCGCTGATCCTGTTCGGCATCCCCAACAGCGCCGAAAGCCGCGTGGACTACGCGATCCAGATTCCGAAGCTGTCGTCGCTGATCCTGAAGCACGACCTGGACGCACCGCTGGCCGGCCTGGACACCGTGCCCGCGGCCGATCACCCTCCCGTGGGCATCGTCTTCTGGACCTTCCGCATCATGGTCGGCCTGGGTTTCCTGATGGCCGGGTTGGGACTGCTGAGCCTGCTGGCGCGCGCCCGCGGCAAGCTCTATGAGTGGAAGGCGCTGCACCGCTTTGCGCTGGTGATGGGGCCATCGGGCCTGGTCGCGGTGCTGGCCGGCTGGATCACCACCGAGGTGGGCCGGCAGCCGTGGACCATCCAGGGCCTGATGCGCACGGCGGAATCGGCGTCGCCGCTGGCGGCCCCGGCGGTGGCGGCTTCGTTGCTGGCGTTCGTGTTCGTGTACTTCGCGGTGTTCGGCGCCGGGGTGCTCTACATCCTGAAGCTGATGGCCAAGCCCCCAGTGCCGCACGAATCAGCACCGCCGAACATCCCCGTGCGCACCGCCGGCACCACGCCTGCCGTGGCGCTGCGGCCCGACACCTTGGCCACCGAGTGAGGCACACACGATGAACATCGACCTCAGCATCATCTGGGCTTTCATCATCTTCGTCGCCGTCTTCGTGTACGTGGTGCTGGACGGCTTCGACCTGGGTATCGGCATCCTGTTCCGCCGCTTCGAAGTGGGCCACGACCGGGACACCGCGATGAACAGCATCGCGCCGGTCTGGGACGGCAACGAAACTTGGCTGGTGCTCGGGGGCGGCGGGCTGCTGGCGGCCTTTCCGCTGGCCTACGGCCTCATCTTTTCCGCCTTGTACGCGCCGATCATCGCGATGCTGCTGGCCCTGGTGTTCCGCGGCGTCGCGTTCGAGTTCCGTTGGCGCGACCCCGCGCACCGCGGTTTCTGGGACCTGGCGTTCACCGGCGGCTCGCTGCTCGCCGCGCTGGCGCAAGGCGTGGTGCTGGGCGCGCTGCTGCAGCGTCTGGCAATCAGCGACCGCGCCTATGCCGGCGGCTGGTGGGACTGGCTGACCCCCTTCTCGCTGCTTACGGGCGTGAGTGTCGCCATCGCCTACGCGCTGCTGGGCGCCACTTGGCTGGTGCTGAAGGCCGAAGGGAATCTGCAGCGCCAGGCCCGAAGCATAGCCTGGTGGCTGGGCGGCGCCACACTCGCCGCCATTGCCGTGGTCAGCGTCGCCACGCTGTTCCTGAGTGCGGACTACCTTGCGAACTGGCTGCACTGGCCCCAGCTGCTTTGGGTGTCCCCGGTCCCCATCCTGGTGGCACTGGCCAGCGTGGCCTTCGTGCGCAGCCTGAAGGCGGGGCATGAACTCGCGCCGTTCCTGCTGACGCTGGGCGTGTTCCTGCTGTGCTTCGTCGGCCTGGGCATCAGCGTGTTTCCGTACGTCGTCCCGGGTGCCGTGACCATCTGGGCGGCGGCCACCGACCGCAGCAGCCAGGTCTTCATGCTGTGGGGTACCGCCCTGGTGCTGCCGATGATCCTGGCCTACACGGCCTGGTCGTACTGGGTGTTCCGCGGCAAGGTCGGCGCCCACGGGTACCACGCATGAAGCGGCCTGTGCTGCGTTGGCCCAGCATCGTGGCACCGCGCCCCGAGGTGCCGCCGCAACCCCTTTGGATCCGCCTGCTGTGGATGGCCGGCATCTGGGCGGCCAGCATCAGCGCGCTGCTGCTCGTGGCGCTGGTGCTGCGCCTGGTGCTGCGGCAGTGACGAACCGACGGCTGGACACTGCCTGGCCGGCTTGGCAGTCATCTGCCAGTTCTGGCGTAAACAGACCCGGCATTCCTGGCAGTTCAGTCGCGCTGGACTTTGCAGGCTATTGATTCCATTGAACGTTCTCCTATTTGCGCCGCTGGCACGGGTCTTGATAAGTAATGACGCATGAAGTCTGCAAACCTCGCTGACTCGCCATCTCAATGACAGGAGCTGACCATGGACCACGTCCTTCCCAATCCTTCGATTCCCTCTACCCAGCCCGGTGACCCGCAGCGTCGCTTCTGGTTGATGACGACTGCCGCGGCGGGCGGCGTCGCGGCGGCGGCCACGGCTATTCCCTTCGTCTCCAGCTTCGCACCCAGCGAACGGGCCAAGGCGGCAGGCGGGGCCGTGGAGGTGGACATTTCCGACATTCCGCCCGGTGGCAGCAAGACCGTGGAATGGCGTGGCAAGCCGGTGTGGGTGGTGCGGCGCACGCCCGAGATGCTGGCCGCGCTGCAGGGACACGATGCCGAGCTGGTGGACCCGCTTTCGGCCAAGGATCAGCAGCCTGCCTACACCCGAAACGAGGCGCGGGCCATCAAGCCGGAAGTCTTCGTCGCCATCGGCATCTGCACCCATCTGGGCTGCTCGCCGAGCAACGCGCCGAAGGGCGGCAACAACCCCAGCCTGCCCAGTGACTGGCCCGGCGGCTTCTTCTGCCCCTGCCACGGCTCGACCTTCGACGGTGCCGGGCGTGTGTTCAAGAACAAGCCGGCGCCGACGAATCTGGAAATTCCCCCGCACCGCTATGCCGGCGACACGCGCATCCTCATCGGCGAAGACGCGGCCTGAAACCCCCGGTCCCTCAAGCACCCCGTAAAGCAGCATGTACTTTCGAATCCTCCACGACGAGGCCAGCGGTGCGGCGAGCTTTCTGCTGGCCGATCTGGACGTCGGCGAAGCGGTGCTCGTCGACCCGCGGGGTGCCGACGTGGCGGTGCTGGCCGCCATGCTCGACGAGCACCGCCTGCGCCTGCGCTGGCTGCTGCGCACCCACCAACACGATGACCAGCTCCCGGGCGAGGCGGCGGCACTGGACACGCTGGGCGCACCGCGCATCCAGCAGCGCGTGCCCACGGGCCAGGCTTTGCCGGAAAGCGAGACCGGCCTGCTGGTCTTCGGCAACCAGCACTTGCGGGTGTTGCGCACGCCGGGTCATACGGCAGGCTGCCTGAGCTACCTGTGGCGTGACCGGTTGTTCTGCGGCGGCCTGCTCGCCGTGGATGCATGCCCGTTCCAACCGCGCCCGGCCTTGCCGGAAGCCTTGTGGGACAGCGTGACGCAAGAGGTTTTCACACTGCCCAACGAGACGCTGCTCTTCAGTGGGCATGCACGACAGGCCCGCGCCGTGTCGACCGTGCTGGAACAGCGCCGCTGGCACCCGTGGTTCGGCGGCGCCAGCCGCGACGAATTCCTGGCCCGTGTGGTGCGGCAGTGATGAGCACAGCGTCGCGCATCACCGTGCTCGGTGCCGGATTCGCGGGACTGTCGACGATCCGCGAACTTCGTCGTCGCGATCCAACCGTCGAGATCACGCTGGTGGCTCCGCGCGCCGAGTTGCACTACCTCCCTGGCATCATCTGGATCCCCAGCGGCCTGAGGACGCGCGAAGACCTGGTGATCCCGCTGCAGAATTTTCTGCACCGCCAGCGGGTGCGCTTCGTCGCCGCGGAGGTCGCCGGCCTGAGCGTCGATGCCCGCACCGTGCAGACCACCGGCGGTGACATCGGCAACGACGCACTCGTCATCGCCACGGGCGGCCGCTTCATCAAGAAGCTGCCGGGTATCGAGCACGCCATCACGCCTTGCGAAGGCATCGCGGCAGCCGAGCGCATCCGCGAGCGCCTGCTCGCAATGAGTGGCGGCACCGTTGCCGTCGGCTTCGCCGGCAACCCGAACGAACCCACGGCCGTGCGCGGCGGGCCGATGTTCGAGTTCCTGTTCGGAATCGATGAGCAACTCCGGCGCGAAGGCCGGCGCGACCGCTTCGAACTGGTGTTCTTCAACCCGTCCAGCGAGCCGGGCAACCGCCTCGGCCCGAAGGCGGTGAAGCACCTGCTCGACGAGATGGCGCGGCGCGGCATTCGCACCCACCTGGGCCACAAGCTCAAGCGCTTCGAGGCCGACAAGGTCGTCACGGAGGGGGCCGAATTCTCCGCTGACCTGATCCTCTTCATGCCCGGCATGACCGGCAACGCCTGGTTCGATGCCACCACGCTGCCGCGCTCACCCGGCGGCTTGCTGCAGGCCGACGCGCAGTGCCGCGTGCCAGGGCAACAGCGGGTCTACGTGGTCGGTGATTCGGGCAGTTTCCCCGGACCCGACTGGATGCCCAAGCAGGCGCACATGGCGGACCTGCAGGCCGCGGCCGCCGCCGCCAACCTGCTGGGCGACCTGCAGGGCCGGGCCGCGAACGACACCTTCAAGGTCGAGCTGATCTGCATCGTCGATGCCCTGGACCACGGAACCTTGATCTGGCGCACGGCCGAGCGCAACTGGCTGCTGCCGCCCACTCGACTACTCCATTGGGCCAAGCGCGGCTTCGAGTGGAACTACCTGCGGCAATACCGCTGAGCACCAAGGAGCTCGCTACATGACACAGACTCTCAACGACCCTCCCGTCGCCGCCGACAGCGTGTATGCGCGCCTGGGGGGAGCGTCCGCGATTCACGCACTGGTCGACCGCTTCTACGAACTGATGGACGAGCTGCCCGAGGCCTATGCCGTGCGCAGGCTGCATCCCGACAGCCTGGCTGGCAGTGCGGACAGCCTGTTCAAGTTCCTCAGCGGCTGGTTCGGCGGCCCGCCGCTGTACATCCGCGAGCGCGGTCACCCGCGGCTGCGCATGCGCCACGCGCCCTATGCGATCGGGCCCGTGGAGCGCGACGAATGGCTGCTGTGCATGCGCCAGGCGCTGACCGAACAGGTGGCCGACGACACGTTGCGCGCGGGCGTGGATCGCGCTTTCGAAGAGATGGCCCAGCACATGGTCAATACCGGCGCCGGGCAGCGTGCGGGTTGCGCGGCCGGGTCCGGAGCCGAGTGATGCAAGGCCGCTGCACCTGGATGCGCGCCAAGACCGCAGCGGGAATCGGCTGCAGCACCTATGCCGCAGTGCCTGGAGTCGGCCGCAGCACCTCGCCGCCGCGCTGCCGCCCCAGGTCCTCCACGGCGTCGAGCACACCTTTGAAGTACGCTGCCCAGGCCCGATTGCGCGCCGGGCCGTCCTTGACGGCGAGGAAAGCGCGCGCCTTGTCGGCTTCGGCAGCCAGCGCCTGCAACGGCTGGCCAAGTTCGAGCAGCCGGGCTGCGCGACGCAGCACGAAGTACCGGCCCTCCGCCTCCTTCAGGCTGGGCGGGCTGGCGCCCAGCCGGTCGAGTTGGCATACGGACCCCTGGCCCTGCAATCGTGCTTCGACCAAGGCAACTTCGGTGGTCAACCAATCGTGGAGTTCCATGGAGGGGCGTGACGGCCGTAGCGATGTCCATTCTCTGCCTTTGCCGACTTGGATGCACCTGCGGCCCGAGCTTCTCTTGGAGACGACGCGATGACGATGATCGACACACGGCGAGTGCGGCAGGCGCTGCTCGGCGCCATGCTGATCCTGCCGCTGTGGGGTACGGCGGCGCCGTTGGCACCTGGCGCCGTGCTGCCCCCGCTGAGCTTGAGCGACCAGCACGACAAGCCGTGGACTGCAGGGCCCGGCACCCGGGTCGTGCTGTTCGCCGCCGACAAGGCAGCCAGTGATTTGGCGAACCCGCTGATTGCGGAGCAGGGCCCCGAGTTCCTGAGCCGCGGCGGCATCGTCTACCTGGCCGACATCAGCGCCATGCCGGCCATGGTCACCCGCCTGTTTGCGTTGCCGAAGTTGCGCGAACTGCCGTTCTCGATCGGCCTGGTTCGCCGGACCGCCGCCGCCGACGACCTGCCACGACAGCCCGGCAAAGTGACGGTGCTGGACCTGGACCGGGGCGTGATCACGCAGATCCGTTACGCCGCCGACGCCAAGGCGCTGCGGCTGGCCCTCGGGATGGCCGCCGAATGACGCCGTTCCACCCTTTTTCCCCTTGTCCGGCCCGTTGCCGGACTGCCCTCGTCCCCCTTCGACTGGAGTCGTTGTCATGAAAAAACTCATCGCAATCGGTCTTTCGCTGCTGGCCACTGTCGCCGTGGTGCACGCCGAAGAACTGTTCGTCAACATCCATTCCGGCAGCGCAATGGCCCAGGGCGCGGGGCTGGTGCTGGCTGGGCAGGCCCTGGAGCAGAAGGCCGCGGTGCGCGTGCTGCTGTGCGATGCCGCCGGCGACATCGCGTTGGCCGGTAAGGAGATGCCCACGCTCAAGCCGCGCAACGTCACGCCGCAGCAGATGCTGCAGGGCGTGATCAAGGCTGGCGCCAAGGTCGAGGTCTGCGCGCTGTACCTGCCCAACACCGGCAAGCAGGCCAGCGACCTGATCGACGGCGTGGCGCCTGCCAAGCCGGCCGAGGTGGCCGCCCATCTGCTCAAGCCGGGTGTCCACACGCTGGCGTTCTGAGTCTCGCTTCGCAGTGTTTGTCGACCCGTGCGGCAGCGCAAAGACACGGCGCTGGAGCAGGCGTAGGTTGACCTTTTGGGGTTGACCGACACGCGATCCTTCCACACATCCCCTTCCAAGGAACCGACATGACCGAATCCACCTCCACCTTTCCCCACCTCAATGAACCGGCGCCCGACTTCGCGGTCAAGACCACGCACGGCGACCGCACGCTGGCCGACTACAAGGGCAAGTGGCTGATCCTGTTCTCGCACCCCGCCGATTTCACGCCGGTGTGCACCACCGAGTTCATCGGCTTTGCCAAGGCGGCCGACACTTTCAAGAGCATGAACTGCGAGCTGCTCGGCCTGTCGATCGACAGCCTGTTCTCGCACCTGGCCTGGACGCGCAACATCCAGGAGAAGTTCGGCGTCAAGATCCCGTTCCCGATCATCGAAGACATCAAGATGGAAGTCGCCCACGCCTACGGCATGGTGCACCCGGGCGCGGCCGACACGCAGGCGGTGCGCGCCACGTTCTTCATCGACCCGAACGGCGTGCTGCGCGCGATGGTGTACTACCCGATGAGCAACGGCCGCTCGATCAACGAGTTCGTGCGCCTGCTGCAGGCCATGCAAACCAGCGACAAGAACGCCGTGGCCACGCCCGAAGGCTGGACGCCGGGTTGTGACGTGATCGTGCCGCCACCGAAGACCGCCGACGCGGCCGACAAGCGCGCGGGCGAGGGCTACAAGACGACCGACTGGTACTACTCGACCAAGTCGCTGTAGGCGCGTCGGCAGATGGGAACTGTCGCCTGTCAGCGGCCCTGGGGCCGGGCCGATGATCCTCGAGGCAGCCGCCACCGCCGGGGGCGTGTGGGCCCTGCGCAGGTTGGCCCACACGGCCATCCTGCGCGGCCTGCGCGCGCCGCGCTTGACGCACGCGCAGGGGTCGGGCGAACGGTCGTTCGCAGCAGATCGGGTGCGTGAGGTGCGCATCCCCGGGCCTCGCGGCAAGGGGCTGTTCGGCTGGCTGGTGTCGCCGCCGGCGGATGCGCAACGGCCTGCGCCCGCGGTTCTCGTGATGCACGGCTGGGGTGCCAACGCTGCCATGATGTGGCCGGTGGTGCCACCGTTGCATGCCGCCGGCTTCGCGGTGCTGCTGATCGATGCGCGCTGCCACGGACGCAGCGACGACGAGGTCTTCACCTCGATGCCACGCTTTGCCGAAGACATCGCCGCCGGTCTGGCCTGGCTGCGCCTGCAGCCCGACATCGCCGCCGATCGGCTGGCGCTGCTGGGTCATTCGGTCGGCGCCGCCGCCGCGCTGCTGCACGCCTCGCGCCACCACGATGTGCGCGCCGTCGTCAGCCTGTCGGCCTTTGCCCACCCGCGTGAGCTGATGCGCCGCTTCATGGCCGACAAGCGCGTGCCCTACCCGGTGCTGGGCTGGTACGTGCTGCGCCACGTGCAGCGCGTCATCGGCGTGTCCTTCGACGACATCGCGCCGCTGAACACCCTGGCCCGCGTCCGCTGCCCGACCTTGCTGGTGCACGGCCGCGCCGACCGCACGGTGCCGGTGAACGACGTGCAGCGTTTGCTGGCGGTGTCCCGCCGCGCGCGCCTGTTGCTGGTGGATGCCGACCACGACCTGAGCGACGCTCTGGCGCCGCATGCCCAGACGCTGGTGGGCTTTCTGCGTGGCGCCTGCGCCGCACCCGCCGCGGCCGGTTCGCAGGGCGTAGCCTGACACATGCTCTCGATCTCGTTGGGGCCCGTCGCGTTGCCCGTAGCACCAGCGCTTCTGCTGCTGGCCGTGTGGGGCGCGTCCTGGCTGGCATCGCGGCTGACTTCGAATGCTGCCGACAAGGGCCCTGCGGGCAACGCGGTGTTCAACGCCACGCTGATCGGCCTGCTCGCGGCACGACTCGCGTACCTGGGGCTGAACGCAGACCTGTATTCCGCCACGCCGTGGTCTGCGTTCGATGTGCGGGATGGTGGCTGGTACCTGCCCGCCGGCGTGCTGGCAGGTGTGGCGTGGTTGGCGTGGCGCGGCCTGCGCTTGCCGTCGCTGCGCCGGCCACTGGCGGTGGCTGGCCTGGCGGGGATGTCGGTCTGGGTCGCTGCATCCGCCGCGACCCGCCTGGGCCAGGTCCAGACAATGCCTGCCCTGGCGCTGGTTCAGCTCGACGGCGCCGCGCAGACCCATCTGTCCCAGGCTGCACGGGGCCGCCCGGTGGTCGTGAACCTGTGGGCCAGCTGGTGCGGCCCCTGCCGGCAGGAGATGCCCTTGCTGGCTGCGGCACAGCAGCGCGAGCCGGTGGTGGGCTTCCTTTTCGTCAACCAGGGCGAGTCGGAAGGCGCAGTGCGTGCCTATCTGACCGACCAGGACCTGCCGCTGCGCGAGGTTCTTCTCGATGCCGGCTCGAAGCTTGGTCCGGCCGTCGGCTCGCGTGGGCTGCCCACCACGCTGTTCTACGATGCCGAAGGGCGGCGGGTCGATGCGCACTTCGGTGTGCTCAACGCCGCCGCGCTGGAACGGCGCTTGCGCCAGCTGCGCGCCGGGCCATGACGCACGGCGAATTTGACCGCATCGAAAGAGAACGCATGAGACCAGACACTTCGACACCCCCGCTCATCGACGACGAACTCGAGGTCCTTGCAGACCTGCTGCCGCTGGCCGGGCAGCGCATCGTCGAGCTGGGCTGCGGCGCGGCCCAGCTGTCCCGGGCCTTGCTGGCGCGCCATGCCGACAGCCGCGTCACCGCACTGGAGGTCGATGAGCGCCAGCATGCCAAGAACCTGGCGGCGCCCCAAGCGGGCCTGGACTTCGTGGCCGCCGGCGCCCAGGCGATCCCATGTCCCGACGCGAGCTTCGATCTGGCGCTGATGCTGAAGTCACTGCATCACGTCCCGTTGCCATTGCTTGCCCAGGCCCTGCGCGAAGTGGCGCGGGTGCTGCGCCCGGGTGGGCACCTCTACGTGTCGGAGCCGGTCTACGGCGGTGCGTTGAATGAGGTGATCCGCACCTTCAACGACGAGGGCGTGGTGCGCGCTGCGGCGCAGGCAGCGCTGGACGAGGCACTGCGCTCAGGGGCCTGGGTCCAGGTGGCCGAGCGTCGCTTCGAGATGCCGGTGCGCTTCCGCGACTTCGCCGATTTCGAGCAGCGCATGATGCGTCCCACCTTCGCTGACCACCGCATCGACGACGACAAGCTCGGTGCCGCGTGCGCCGCCTTCGAACCCCACGTGGGGCCGGACGGTGTGCGCTTTACCCGCCCGATGCATGTGCGCCTGCTTCGCCGACTCGGCTGATCTGCGATCACGCGGGCCTGCGTAGGGTCGACGACTTGCTGCTGTCTTGGCGTTTGGCAATCCGCTTCCCAACCGACACGGGAGGATGAACTGAGCGCACCGAAGCATCCCTCGCGTTTCAGCGATCGGCATCGGCTGGGCACCGTGCTGGTGGCCTTGCAGTTCGGACTGATCGCCGGCCTGGCGCTGCTGGCGTGGCCGGCGCTGCTTCAGGGCCACGTGCCCGCTGGGGCATGGGTTATGGCAGCGGCTGGCGCACTGCTTGGGCTGTGGGCACTGTGGTGCAACCAGCCTGGAAATTTCAACATCCGGCCGACGCCACGCGTGGGTGGCCAGCTGGTGCAAGAGGGGCCTTATCGCCGGATCCGCCACCCGATGTACACCGCGGTCATGGCCTGTGGCCTGGCGTGTGCATGGGCGGCCAGTTCACCTTGGGGATGGTTCGGCGTCCTGCTGCTGGTGGCCGTGCTCGCGACGAAGGCGAGCCTCGAAGAACGCTGGATGCTCGCCGAGCATCCGGGATATGCCGACTACCGGGCACGCACCTGGCGCTTTCTGCCGGGCATCGTGTGAATGCCGAAAAACAACGGCGGGCCAAGGCGCAGACGCCTTCGGCCTTGTCGCCGGAGCGGGTAGGTCACTGTGCGATAGCGGAAGGAAATGAACATGACACGAAGATTGGTGATCATCGGCGGCGACGCCGCCGGCATGTCCGCAGCGGCCCAGGCGCGGCGGATGAAGAGCGTCGACGAGCTCGAAATCGTGGCCTTCGAGCGCTCGTCGCGGACCTCCTATGCCGCCTGCGGCCTGCCCTACCTGGTCGGCGGGTTCGTGAACTCCGCGGACAGCCTCATCGCCCGCACTCCGCAACAGCACCGCGACAACGGCATCGACGTGCGGACGCGGCACGCGGTGACCGCCATCGACGTCAAGGCATCCAGCGTGACCGTGCGCGACCTCGAGTCGGGTCGCGAATCCGCGTTGCACTACGACGAACTGCTGATCGCCACGGGCGCGTCGGGCATCGCGCCGCGCTGGTCCGGTATCGACGCGAAGGGGGTGCTGCAACTCAGGACCCTCGACGATGCGGCCGAGGTGGAACGACTGCTCGTCGCCGGCGCCCGCCGCGCCGTGGTGGTGGGTGCCGGCTACATCGGGTTGGAGGTTGCCGAAGCGCTGCTCGAGCGCGGCCTTCACGTGACCGTGGTGGAGCGGGTCGATGCGCCCATGGGTGCCGTGCTGGACGCCGACATGGCCACCGATGTCGCAGGCGCGATGCGGTCCGCGGGCATCGACCTGCGGCTGGGCACTGCGGTCACAGGCTTCAGCGTCGACGGTGGATGTGTCACGGCGGTGGAGACAGCAGCCGGCGCGGTGCCGGCCGACATCGTGGTGATTGGGCTCGGTGTCCGCCCGAACGCCGAACTGGCGCGGGCGGCGGGCATCGGCGTGGGCGAGTCTGGCGGCATCAAGGTCGACGATCACATGCGCACCGACACGCCCCACGTCTGGGCCGCCGGGGACTGCGTCGAATCGCACCATCGCATGACCGGCAAGTCCATCGTGGTGGCCCTCGGCACGCACGCCAACAAACAGGGGCGCGTCGTCGGCACCAACATGGCCGGTGGTGATGCTGCCTTCGGCGGCGTGCTCGGTACGGCGATCACCCGATTCCGGGACATGGAGATCGGCCGCACCGGACTCAGCGAAAGGGAGGCTGCCGCCGCGGGTATGGTTGCCAAGGGCGTAACCACCGAGGCGTCTAGCCGCGCGCACTACTACCCCGGCGCGCACCCGATGAAGATCAAAATGGTCGTCGAGCGCGGGACGGGCCGCTTGCTCGGCGCGCAGATCGTCGGCGGCGCGGATGCCGGCAAGCGCATCGACGTGCTGGCCACGGCGCTTTGGAACGGGATGACCGTGGCGGAGGTGGCCGGGATGGACCTCTCGTACGCGCCGCCGTTCTCGCCCGTGTGGGATCCGGTCCTGCTGGCCGCCGGCAAGGCGGCTGCCGAATTCTGATGGAACAAGGCGACCGGGTCACCAGTTCTGGCTCGCGCAGGCTGCCTTCATCGGTTTCAGTTGATGTCAGTTGCGGCCTCAGCCGTGCCATCCAATGACTGCATTGCGGCCGCGATTTGGTGATGTCGAGCGGCGGGTTTGGGTCGGATTCAGGCAGTCACCGCGTCGATCCGAGGTGCGGTGAGCGGGCACCCGATTGCAAACACCGGGGCGGTCTTGCAGCAGGCATTGCCATCGGTGGCGTGACGGCAAGTCCACAACTGGACATTGCGGCCGCGATGGGTGTGCACCGCACGGGTGGTCCGGCCTGCCGGCCTGCCCTGGGCCTTCAGATGAACTCGTCCGCCACGCCCGCCAATCGATCAATCAATCGCGCCTCCGCTACAGCCGGCCGCGTGCGGTACCGGCTCTCGTTGCCGCTGCCTCGGTCGACCCAGTCCAGGGCCAGCGCGTCGTACACCGGCCGCCAGCCTTCGTGCCGGCGAAGCTGCAAACCAGGGTTGGGCAGGTAGTGCCCATTGCGCGTGCGCGCCCAGAGCTTGCGCGCCGGCTTGTAGCTGCTGTCGACCTCGGCGCGCGCCAACACCTGGTTGACGTAGCTGCGCTTGCGCCGGATGTCCTTCCAGAGATGAACCGGCAGGCTCTCGAGCGCGTGGTGCAGTTGCTCGGCGAAGAACCCCTGCCCGTACTTCCAGGCAGGGTGAGACCTCGCCGCGCAATGCGACCACTGCGTCTTCAGCCCGGCCAGCATCAGCGTGAGCACCCAATACTCGCCTTGATGATGTTCGACGCGCACCAACCGGCCATCGACCTGCACGTCGATACCCGCCGGCGCGATGCGCTCGAAGAGTTGTGCCAGTGCCGACTTGGCAAAGACGGGGTCTTCGATCGCCCGATTGACGGCCTGCTGCCACGCGCTGTGCCCGAATTCGTCTTCGGTGTCCAGATGTGCGCCCTTGTCCAGCAGCGCGTCCACCAGCGCGGCATTGCCGGCGCGTGCGGCCAGCATCAACGGCGTGCCACCGACCGGCGTCAGATGGTCGACGCCATGGGCATCACACAGCCGCAGAATGTCCTTGAAGTTCTTCGCGCCGTAGGCCTGCAGGTGACGCTGCCGCAATGCGGCGACCGTGCGCAGAGACAAATCTTGCTGCCGCTTCCAGTCGGGCAGTTGCACGCCCAGCATGGCCGATTCGCCGACCCATCCGAAGTCACCCTCGGGCGCGAGACTGCGCGCCGGCTGGAAGTTGGCGCGCGCAAGCTGTTCCACCCAGGCCTGCTGACCGTGCCAGAGCGCATAGTCCAACAGCACCTGCTTCTGTCTAGCGCTTGGGTTGCCGCGATCCAACGCCTTGGGCGCCAGGTCTTCGATGAGTTGGCGACTCCACGGTGTCCACGGCACCGGCTTGGCTTGCAGGAATGTGTCGCGGATGGCGCGTGCCTGCTCTTCCTTGCCCTGCAGCTCGAGCTTGCGCGCTTCTTGCGCCCATTCCTCTTTGGTGGATGCCTGTGCCGGCGCGGCATGGGCTGCGCCGACCTTCAGGCCGAGAAGGTCCAGCAGCGGATGACCAGTGTCGGACTCGACGATCGTCAGGCTCTCGACGGCCCGTGTCATCGCCACGTACAGAGCGTTGACATAGAACTTGTACAACTCGAGCGCCTTGTCGCTCTTGTCCCTGGCGCGCCGGTACTCGAGCCCGTCGCGCTCGAGGTCTTGCGGGGTGACACCCTCGCAGACCTCGGCGTAGGCCGCGCGCTGGCCCGAGACGATGCCCAGCAACAGCACATGCGCGTACTCCAGCCCTTTGGCCTCATGCACCGAGAAGACCAATGGCGTGTGGAACTGCGCCCTCGCCGAGGGCTTGTCTTCGTCGCGCAGCACAATCACCGCGTGCCGCACCGATGCTCGCGTGATGGCGTCGAGTTGTTTGAGCGCGGTGTCCTTTGCCTGGATCAGAGTCACGTCGCCCGCCTCGCCTGATGCGCTGTGCACCAGGAAGTTGCTCTCGCGATCGATCGAACCGAAGCGCGCCTGCTTGATCTTCAGCAGCGTGTTGGCCAACTGCGTCACCGCCTGGGTGTTGCGGAAGTTCGCCAGCAGCACCTGCAACTGCTGGCGCTGCGCGGCCTCGCCGGCCAGGCCCTGCCAGAACATGGTCTTGACGGCCGCCCAGGAGAAGAAGTTGGGGTGGACGATCTGGTTGGAATCGCCGCACAGCAGAAACTGGCCGGGCGCCTTGAGGCAGGCCAGCACGAGTGCGAGTTGCACGCCGGTGAGGTCTTGCACCTCGTCGATGACGATGAAGTCGTAGGTGGCCCGTGCCAGAGGCCGCCACTCGTGCGCGACGAGATTCAGGTCGAACAGGCCGCTGTCGGACAACCATTGCCGGTAGCGGCCGAAAAGGGTGTGCGCTGCTTCGCGCGCGGCCAGGGCCAGCAGGCTCTGCCGCGTACCAAGCGCCAGGTAGTCGTGCAGGCTCAGCGGCCCTGTAGGCTGGGCGCCGATGACGCCGCGGAACTCCTCGAACAGCGCGTGGGCATCGATGTCGCCCAGCGCCCTTGCGGCGTCGCGATGCCGATCGAACCAGGCGCGAAAGGCGTTGAAGCCGAGCTCCCGGCCTTTCGGCACCTGCAGCGTTTCCAGGAACTCGCGGTAGCTCAGGAACTCGGCTTCCTGTGCCGGGTTGTCGTAGCCATGGGCGTCGTACAGGGCACGCGCCGACTGCGCCAGGTAGGCCGACTGGGTGACATAGAGCACCCGGCCCTGGGCTTCACGCAGCTTGGCCAGCGTGACGGCCGTCTTGCCCGAGCCGGCCGAGCCGACCAGCACCAATGGCGTCGGCGCTCGCCGCACGGCCTCCTGGGCGTCGTCGAAGACGATGGGCTTGTCGAGCAGTTCGAATTCGGTGCGGGTGGCGTGCAGCCAGCGCAGCGGTACGGCCTCGGCGGCGCAATGGGCAAGTTCGATGGCCGGCTCGCGCTCGATCTTGGCTTCGTCGACCGGCGCGCCGCGCAGGAAGCGCGACTTGTCGTAGGCGTGGTTCTCGATGACTTCGAGAGCCAGGCACACCGTCTCGCCATCGTGGCGCGCGAACTGCAGAAGCAAGCGGTTGCTGTGGTCGAGCTTGGCGCGGTAGTAGTTGCCCGCATGTAGCTTCTTGACATCGGGGCTCTTGAAGTCGCCGGCTTCGATGGCTGCGCGCACCTTGGCGAAGGCCGGTTTGACCCGGCGCAGGTCGAGGTCCCGGTATTGCAGAAAGCGCATGGAGGCGGTGTCGCGAAGCGGCAGCTGAGTGAGTCGGGATTCTGCCGGGCTTGCAATATACGGCTGGGCTCAGCACTTCGGATTGCGCGATTTCGGCCCTGGGCCTACGGCTGCGAAACGGCCCGTTCTGATTGCCCGAACAACGCCTGCGCTCTTGCGCTTGGCATGTGTCGGCGTAGCATGCTTGGGGCGGGTCTTCCGGGTTTCGTCGGAGCACATTGACCATGCAAGCTGCGCTTGCGACGAGGGTGTGGAGACCCGCAGGTAGGTATCCGCAAGATGGAAGCCCCGGACTGCGAAGGCCCATGCATAGATAGAACTCATCTGTGCCTTGTGGCGGCTGCGCGATCAATCGACATGTCGGACCCAGTCAACACTCTCGGGATCCCGACGAGCCAAGCGGACAACGATGCGTTCAATCGAAAGCTGGCTGTTCGGGCCTGACCACCGGCTTGCCGGCTGCCACCCAGGCGTCGAAGCCGCCAGCGATCGACACCACGTCCAGATAGCCCATGTCCTGCATCACGGCGGCCGCCAGCGCGGCGCGACCGCTGGTCTTGCAATACACCACCACCTTCAGGTCGCGCGCCGTCAGCGCGGGCGTGCCGCTGAGCTTGAACTCCAGCAGCCCGCGCGACACGTGCAGCGCGCCGGGCAGGTGGCCGGCCGCGAATTCGTCGGCCTCGCGCACGTCGATCAGCACGTCGGCGCGCTGGATCGCCTGCTCGGCTTCGCCGAGCGGCACTTCATGGACGCGGCTCTTGGCCGCGGTGACGAAATCGTGGGCGTTCTTCATACTGGGCACCTTGGGTTCTGTCGTTCAACGAAACGGCTTATTGAGGGAAATTGCCTTGCGGCCGTGCCGGCCGCCGAAGCTTCGGGGCATCAAGTCAATGCGGCGCGCTAGCGCCGGCGCGCCCCAGGCGCTGCCGGCTGGTCGGCACCGGCCCGCTGCGCGCTGTCGACGAAAAGCGCGCGCTCGGAAGCCGCGCGCTCGAACTGCCGCGCCAGGTTGCCGCACACCAGGTCGCAAAGCTGGTAGACCGCAGGGTCGGCAATGCGGTAGTAGACGCTGGTGCCGCGGCTTTCGCGGGCCACCACGCCATGGGTGGTGAGCAGCGCCATGTGCCGCGATACGTTGGCATTGGTGTAGCCGGTGAGCTGCGCCAGCTCGCCGACATTGTGTTCACCGCTGCGCAGTAGGTTCAGCAGCGACAGCCGCGTCGGCTCCGACAGCGCCTGGAAATACGCTGCCACCTTTTCGAGCGCTTCCTTGGGCAGATCCTGCATGCGCACGCATCCTGGAGTGGAGGAGGCGGAAATCATGCCCGAAACCCGGAGCTTGTATGTCATTGCTTGAATCGTTGGTTGACAGATTAACTGCGTACGCAAATAATACATCAAGCAATCGCTGTCCGCCAGTGCCCGCAGGGGGCCCGATTGGCAGCGACGCAGGAGTAATAGGCATGAGCAGAAGGTTGCTGGTCTCGATGGCGCTGTGCGCCGGCCTCTGGCCGGCGGCCTGGGCACAAGGCTCAGCGCTGGCCACGGCGCCAGTACAGTCCGCGGGCGACAAGGCGTCGCAGGCCTTCGACGGCACCGTCGAGGCGGTGCGCCAGAGCGTCGTGGCCGCCCAGGTGGCGGGCGCCATCGTCGCGCTGGACGTGAAGGCCGGCGACAGCGTCAAGGCCGGCCAGACGCTGGCGCGCATCGATGCGCGTGCGGCCGAGCAAAACGCCAGTGCCAGCGACGCCCAGGTGCGTTCGGCACAGGCCATGCTGGACATGGCGACCAAGGACTTCGAGCGCCAGAAGCAGCTTTTCGAGAAGCAGTACATCAGCCAGGCCGCACTGGAGCGGGCCGAATCGCAGTTCAAGGCCGCGCAGGCCCGGGCCGCGGCCCTGCTGGCCCAGGCCAGCGCGGTGCGCACGCAATCGGGCTTCTACGTCGTGCGCGCGCCCTATGCGGGCGTGGTGGCCGACGTGCCGGTGGCGCAGGGCGACATGGCCATGCCGGGCCGCGCGCTGCTGACGCTGTACGAACCCGGCACCCTGCGGGTCACGGCCGCGGTCCCGCACAGCGCGCTGCCGCAGCCACCGCAAGGGCTGAAGGTCGAGTTCCCCGGATTGCCCGCCGCCCAGCGCTGGCTGGACGCCACGTCGGTGCAAGTGCTGCCCACCGTCGACGCCGCCACCCACACCGTGCAGTTGCGCGTTGCCCTGCCGCCCAGCCTGACGGGCGTGGTGCCGGGCAGCTTCGCACGGGTGTGGGTGCCGTCCGTGGCACCGGGCGCGACGGGCCGCTTGTATGTGCCCGCCGCGGCCGTCGTGCGCCGCGCCGAGATGAGCGGCGTGTACGTGGTCGATGCCAAGGGCGTCGCGCTGCTCCGCCAGGTGCGCCTGGGGCGCAGCGTCGGCGACAGCGTCGAGGTGCTCTCCGGCGTGTCGGCCGGTGAGCGTGTCGCGCTCGACCCGCAGGCGGCGGCGCGCCAGCCCCGTGCGCAGCCATGAAGACGACATTGGGCGTTTCCGGCCGCATCGCGGCCTACTTCCAGTCGGCTCAGATCACGCCGTTGCTAGCGCTGGTGGCGCTGTTGCTGGGCATCTTCGCGGTGCTGGTGACGCCGCGCGAGGAAGAGCCGCAGATCAACGTGACGATGGCCAACGTGCTGATTCCCTTCCCGGGGGCCAGCGTGGCCGATGTCGAGCAGATGGTGACCGCGCCGGCCGAGCAGGTGCTGGCGCAGATCTCGGGCGTCGAGCACGTGATGTCGGCGTCGCGTCCCGGGCTGGCGGTGATCACCGTGCAGTTCAAGGTGGGCGTGCCCCGCACCGAGGCGCTGGTCCGTCTGTACGACACCGTCAACGCCAATGCCGACTGGCTGCCCAAGGGTCTGGGTGTACTCGACCCGATCATCAAGCCCAAGGGTATCGACGACGTGCCGATCGTCACGCTCACGCTCTACAGTCGCAACGCCGCCACCGGCGCCTTCGACCTGGAGCGCGTCGCGCACAGTGTCGAAGCCGAGCTGAAGCGGGTACCCGGCACGCGCGAGGTGGTCACCACCGGTGGCCCGGGCCGCGCCGTGCGTGTCGAGATCGACCCCACGCGCATGGCCAGCCTGGGTGTCACCGTGCCGGATCTGCGCGCTGCCCTGCAAGCGGCCAACCTGGGCCTGCCGGTGGGCGAACTGCTGTCGGGCAACCGTGCGGTGGCGCTGGAGTCTGGTCCGTTCCTGAAGGACGCACGCGAGGTCGGCGAGCTGATCGTCTCCGTGCACCGCGGCAAGCCGGTGTTCCTGCAGGATGTGGCCGAGGTCGTCGACGGGCCGCTGCCGGCCTCGCGCTACGTCTGGCACGGCGTGGGCGGCAAGCTTGCAGGCGAGTACAACGCGGTGACGATCGCCATCACCAAGAAGGCCGGCGAGAACGCCATCGACGTGGCCAATGCCGTGATGCAGCGCTTGGACGCGCTGCGCAATACCGTGATCCCGGCCGAGGTCGAGGTGGTGGAGACGCGCAACTACGGCAGCACCGCCAACGACAAGGCGCTCAAGCTGATCCAGAAGCTGCTGTTCGCCACCGCCGCGGTGGTGGCGCTGGTGTTCATCGCTCTGGGCCGGCGCGAGGCCGCCATCGTCGGCAGCGCCGTCATCCTGACGCTGACGGTGACGCTGTTCGCCAGCTGGGCCTGGGGCTTCACGCTGAACCGGGTGTCGCTGTTCGCGCTGATCTTCTCGATCGGCATCCTGGTCGACGATGCCATCGTGGTGGTGGAGAACATCCACCGCCACCAGCAGTTGCATCCCGGCAAGTCGCTGGTACAGATCATCCCGGGTGCCGTGGACGAGGTCGGCGGGCCGACCATCCTGGCCACGCTGACGGTGATTGCCGCGTTGCTGCCGATGGCCTTCGTGTCCGGCCTGATGGGCCCGTACATGAGTCCGATCCCCATCAATGCCAGCATGGGCATGCTGCTGTCGCTGGCGGTGGCCTTCGTCGTCACGCCCTGGCTGGCACGGTTGTGGATGAAGGCGCTTCCGGCAGGGGCTGCCGGTCACGGCCAGCCGCACGGCTTGTCGGCCAAGCTGGCACCGCTGTTCCGGCGCATCTTCACGCCGCTGCTGGACGCACGATCGGGCCGCCGCAACCGCTGGCTGCTGGCCGCGGGCGTGGCCGCGCTGATCGGCCTGTCGGTGTTGCTGCCGGTGCTCGGCCTGGTGCAGCTGAAGATGCTGCCCTTCGACAACAAGTCCGAATTCCAGGTCATTGTTGACATGCCGGCCGGCACGCCGGTGGAGCGCACCGCCGCCGTGCTGCACGAGCTGGGCGCGCACCTGGCCACGCTGCCCGAAGTCACCCACTACCAGGCCTATGCCGGCACGGCCGCGCCGATCAACTTCAACGGCCTGGTGCGGCAGTACTACCTGCGCAGCGGCGGCGAAGTCGGCGACCTCCAGGTCAACCTGGTGGACAAGCACCAGCGCAGCGAACAAAGCCATGCCATCGCCACGCGCGTGCGCCCGGCGCTGCAGGCCATCGGCCAGCGCCATGGCGCCAACGTCAAGGTGGTGGAAGTGCCGCCGGGCCCGCCGGTGCTGTCGCCGCTGGTGGCCGAGATCTACGGGCCCGAAGCCGAAGGCAGGCGCCAGGTGGCCAAGGCGGTGCGCGGCGTGTTCGCCAAGACCGAGGGTGTGGTCGACATCGACGACTCGAGCATCGCTGATGCACCGCGCAAGCTGCTGCTGGTGGACCGGCGCAAGGCCTCGATGCTGGGCGTGTCGCAGCAGGAAATCGTCAGCACGCTGCGCGCCGGCCTGGCGGGCGAGGCCACGGCCTACCTGCACGACCACAGCAAATATCCGGCGGCGGCGATGATCCAGCTGCCGGCCGAGGCGCAGGGCGAGCTGGACACGCTGCTGCAGCTGACGGTGCGCAGCGCCGAAGGCAAGCTGGTGCCGATCCGCGAACTGGTGACGGTGAGCGACACGCTGCGCGAGCAGCCGGCCTATCACAAGGACCTGCTGCCGGTGAACTACGTGGTGGCCGACATGGCCGGCGCAGTGGACAGCCCGCTGTACGGCATGTTCAAGATGCGCGGCGACGTGGCGGCCATCGCCACGCCGGGCGGCGGCACGCTCGGCGAGCGCTTCATCAGCCAGCCACTGGACCCGTACCGCGGCTACACCGTCAAGTGGGACGGCGAATGGCAGATCACCTACGAGACCTTCCGCGACATGGGTGCGGCCTATGGCGTGGGTCTGATCCTGATCTACCTGCTGGTGGTGGCGCAGTTCGGCAGCTACCTGACGCCGCTGATCATCATGGCGCCGATCCCGCTGACCGTCATCGGCGTGATGCCGGGCCACGCGCTGCTGGGCGCGCAGTACACCGCCACCAGCATGATCGGCATGATCGCGCTGGCCGGCATCATCGTGCGCAACTCGATCCTGCTGGTGGACTTCATCAACCTGCAGCTGCGCGAAGGCATGCCTTTCGAGCAGGCGGTGGTGAACTCGGCCATCACCCGCGCTCAGCCGATCCTGCTCACGGGCCTGGCGGCCATGCTCGGCGCGTTCTTCATCCTCGACGACCCGATCTTCAACGGGCTGGCGATCTCGCTGATCTTCGGCATCCTGGTGTCCACGCTGCTGACGCTGGTGGTCATCCCGCTGCTGTATTTCGTGGCGTACCGCAACAACCTTTCCAAGCTGATTCCCCAACCCTCACAAGGAGATTGACATGACTTCCTGGCAACTCGTGCGCCTCTTCGCCGGTACCTTCGTACTGCTCTCGTTGGCCCTGGGCATTCCCGGCAGCCCGCTGTTCGTCAGCCAATGGTGGCTGGCCTTCACCGCCTTCGTCGGCGCCAACCTGCTGCAAAGTGCGTTGACCAAGTGGTGCTTGATGGAAAGCATCCTGCGCAAGCTGGGCGTGCGCCCGGGCGCTTGAACAAGGCTCCCAAGTGAATCGCCGCTTGCACCCACTGGTTGGCGCGGCCTTGCTCGTCGCCGCAGCCCAGGTGTCTGCCGCCGATCTGGTGGACGCGTGGCGCGCCGCGCAGACGCACGACCCGGAATTCACCGCTGCGCAGGCCGCCCGCGACGCCGGTCAGGCGCGGCGCGAGCAGGGCGCGTCGCTGTGGCGGCCGACGCTGCAGTTCAGCGGTGCGGCGGGCGTGGGCACCAACGAGACCTCGACCACCGGCGCGCGCTTCTCGGCACCGGGCTTCGGCACGGTCGATGGCGCCAGCTTCGACACCTCGGTGACGAACGGCAACCTGTGGCGCTGGTCGCTGCAGGCC
This sequence comes from uncultured Pseudomonadota bacterium, assembly GCA_963758955.1. Taxonomy (GTDB): domain Bacteria; phylum Pseudomonadota; class Gammaproteobacteria; order Burkholderiales; family Burkholderiaceae_C; genus Rubrivivax. The sequence continues at coordinate 240,424 of CAVWXO010000015.1, read as the reverse complement.
AAGCAGCCGCTGATCAACCGCGAACGCGACGCCAGCAAGCGCCAGCTCGAACTGTCCGCCGACGCGGCCGATCTGGAGTGGCGCGCGACGCAGCAGACGCTGATGCTGCGCGTGACCGAGCGCTACTTCGATGCCGCGTTGGCGGCCGAGACATTGCGCGTGATGCAGCGCCAGCTGGGCGCGGTGGAGCGCGCGCTGGCCGAGGCCCAAGACCGATTCAAGCTCGGCGACGCGCCGGTCACCGACACCCACGAGGCCGCGGCCCGAGCCGAAGGCATGCGCGCCGAGGTGCTGGCGGCGGAATCGGCGCTGCAATTGAAGCGCTCGGCCCTGGCTGACGCCACCGGCTGGTCCGACGCGCAGATGGAGTCGCTGTCGCTGCCCGACGGCGCCACGCCGCAGGACGTGGCCGCGCTACAGCAGTGGCTGGCCGAAGTGCGCGCCAGTAACCTGCAGCTGCGCTTGCTGGCGGCGAACACCGAGGTCGCGCGCCAGGAGGCCGCCAAGCACGGCGCGATGGCCGCACCCTCGCTGGACCTGGTGGCGATGGCCGGCCAGGACCGGTTGAGCGGCAGCGGCGCCTATGGCTCGGCCAGCAACAGCCTGAACAACTCGATGATTGGCGTGCAGCTGAACGTGCCGCTGTACACCGGCGGCTACCGCAGCGCGCGCGAGCAGGAGACGCTGCGCCTGGCCGACAAGGCCGTGGCCGACACCGATCGCCATGCGCAGCAGGTGGCGCAAGCCACCCGGGCCGCCTGGCTCGGGCTGACGGTCGGTGCCTCGCGCCTGGGCGCGCTGAACGAGGCGCTGCGTGCCACGCGCGCCCGACTGGACGCCACGCGGCTGGGCCGCAAGGTCGGTGACCGCACCACACTGGAACTGCTCAATGCCGAAAACGACGCCGCTGCAGCCGAACTGGCCGTGCAGCAGGCCCGCGTTGCCCTGCTGCTCGACCGTCTGCGCCTGGCGGCACTGGCCGGCGAGCTTGACGAAGCGCAACTCCAGCGCGCGAACGCGGCCCTAAAGACGATGCGCTGACCTATTCTTTTTGGCCACACCCACAAGGAGACAGACATGGCCCATATCGTGATCCTCGGCGCCGGCACCGGCGGCATGCCCGCAGCCTATGAGCTGCGCGAAAAGCTCGACAAGAGTCACCGCATTACCGTGGTCAACGCGGTCGACTACTTCCAGTTCGTGCCATCCAACCCCTGGCTGGCGGTGGGCTGGCGCGATCGCGAGGCCATCACCTTCCCGATCCGGCCCTACCTGGAGAAGAAAGGCATCGACTTTGTCGCGCAGCGCGTGGCACGGATCGATGCCGAGGGCAACCAGCTGAACCTGCAGGACGGCACCTCGCTGGCCTACGACTATCTGGTCATCACCACCGGCCCGAAGCTGTCCTTCGACGAGGTGCCGGGTGCGGGGCCCGAGGGCCATACCCAGTCGATCTGCCTGGTCGACCATGCCGAGAAGGCCTATGCGCGATACCAGCAGTTCCTCGACGACCCGGGACCAGCCATCATCGGTGCGATGCCGGGCGCGTCGTGCTTCGGGCCGGCCTACGAGTTCTCCTTCATCTTCAACACCGATCTGAAGCGGCGCAAGCTGCGCCACAAGGTGCCGATCACCTACGTCACCAGCGAGCCCTACGTCGGACACCTGGGCCTGGGCGGCGTGGGCGACAGCAAGTCGATGCTGGAAAGCGAATTCCGCAACAACGACATCAAGTGGATCTGCAACGCCAAGGTCACCAAGGTCGAGGCCGGCAAGATGTTCGTCACCGAACTCGACGAACACGGCGCCGTGAAGAAGGAGCACGAGCTGCCCTTCAAGTACAGCATGATGCTGCCGGCCTTCAAGGGGGTGGATGCGGTGGCGGCCGTGGACGGCCTGTGCAACCCGCGCGGCTTCGTTCTGATCGACGAGTTCCAGCGCAGCAAGAAGTACCGCAACATCTTTTCGGCTGGCGTGTGCGTTGCCATCCCGCCGGTGGAGGTCACGCCAGTGGCCACCGGTGCGCCGAAGACCGGCTACATGATCGAGACCATGGTCACGGCCATCGTGCACAACATTGCCGCCGACCTGGCCGGCCAGCCGGCCGACACCAAGGCCACCTGGAACGCCATCTGCCTGGCCGACATGGGCGACACGGGCGCGGCCTTCGTGGCATTGCCGCAGATCCCGCCGCGCAACGTCAACTGGTTCAAGAAGGGCAAGTGGGTGCACCTGGCGAAGATCGGCTTCGAGAAGTACTTCATGTACAAGATGAAGAACGGCAGTTCCGAGCCGGTGTATGAGAAATACGTGCTCAAGCTGCTGGGCATCCAGAAGCTGGAATCCTGAAAACCTGACTGCCACGGAGCAACTCATGCAGAACGCCGCCAACGGCTACCGCGACCTGACACAGGCCGTGTCGAGCAAGCTGTCGCAGCTGCGCACAAGCACGCCGGAAACGATGAAGGCCTTCAGCGAGCTCGGCCGTGCGGCCACGGCACCGGGCGTGCTCGACGCCAAGACCAAGGAGCTGATCGCACTGGCGCTGAGCGTGGCCGTGCGCTGCGACCCGTGCATCGGATTTCACACCAAGTCGCTGGTCAAATTGGGCGCCTCGCGCCAGGAACTGGACGAGACGCTGGCCGTGGCCACCTACATGGGCGGTGGTCCGTCGCTGATGTATGCCGCCAGTGCGGTGGCGGCCTTCGAGGAATTCTCGACCGCGAAAACGGCCTAGCCGCAAGGGGTGCACCGGCGATCCGGTCGCCGGTGTGTTTCAGCCGATCATGCGCGCTTGCGATCGAGCGGCCGAGGCGTCAGCCGCTCGTCGGGCGCGATCTCGGTGTCGGGGTTCATTTCCACCGCGATCTGGGTGCAGACCGCGCGGCACAGCATGGCCGCGCGCTCGCTCTCGATGCGGTAGTAGATCTGCGTGGCGTCTCGGCGCTTGCCCAGCACGCCGGCGCGGTACAGCGTGGACAAGTGCTGGCTCATGTTGGGCTGGGTGGTGTCGATGTCGCCCAGCAGCTGGGAAACGTTCTTCTCGCCACGGCACAGCGAGCTGATGATCTTCAGCCGGATCGGGGTGGACAGCAGGCCGAACAGCTCGGCCGCCGTGGCGAACACGGTTTCGGTTTCGTCGTCTGCCTTGCTCATGCGGCCGCCCTCGGTGGAGTCCATGCGAATATGCGCAGTCAATGATGCTGCGGTGCGGCAGGCGGCGTCAAGCGCATCGTCCTAGCGGCCGCTGGCCGGGCGCGCCGCCGGGCTCATGCCGAAGCGATAGTGGTCGCGCTGCAGCACCGCCGCGACCGCGCTCACCTCTTCCGGAAACAGGCTCAGATTCAGCTCAGTGCTGCAGTATTCGACCATGCCGCGCAGGGCGGCCGGCGTGTTGATCTTGCCCGCGGGCCGGTAGATCGCCGTGCCGTCGCCACCGACCTTGCGCGCATGGCACTCGCTGCAGCGGTTTTCGCGGATCAGCTTCTCGCCGAGCGAGAGGTCGGCATCGCGGAACAGTTCCGGCGTCTGCGCCGCAGCGGTGGCACCCAGGCCGATCAAGGCGCTGGTGCACAGCAGTGCCAAGCCGCTCATGCCCCGCCCGCAACTGCCGGCAACTCGGTGGAGGATGGCAATGCAAGGTTGATCCATGGCTGATCGCACCTCAAAAAGCCAGTTTCTGAAGGTCGAGCACGTCTTCCTCGAACATCTCGCCCGGAATCACCTGCTTCAGGCGCCCCTGCCGGTCGACGGTGACGGTCAACGGAATGAGGTTTCGCATGGACAGCGCCGCGGCCATCGGCTGGCTGTCGAGCGTCACCGCGAAATTCAGCTCGTTGCGCATCAGATAGCGGGCCACGGCTTGGGGATCCTTGTCGCGGGCAATGGTCAGCAACTCCAGTGGCTTGCCGGCCGCGGCCAGCCGCAGCTTCTCGACATGGGCGTTGTGCCGCTTGCAGAAGGGGCAGGTCGTCGACCAGAAGACCACCACCACGGCCCTGTCCTGCGACTGCGCGCCGGTCCAGCGGGTGCCATCCAGCAGCGTCACCGCGGGCCACTGAACCATTTCGCCGGGCGCGGCGGCGCGCAAAAGCAGCGGGCTCGCGGCGAGCCCGAGCCCCAACCCACCGGGCAACAGCCCAAGCAGCTTACGGCGGTCCATGCGCATCATTTTGCGCCCCGTTCCATCAGCAGGTAGGTGTTGTAGGCATTGATGCGATTGGCCGCGTTGAACAGTGGCAGCTTGTCGAAGCGCGACCAGTCGGTACGCGCATAGGCTTCCTCGAAGGGGTCCATATTGCGCGCCGCCTCGCCCATGGTCTGGCGCAGGTAGACCAGGTAGTCGCGGGTCAACTCCAGGTCGGAGCGCGCGCTTTGCGACACCGGGCCGTGGCCGGGCACGATGATCCCGGCGTCGAAGGCCAGCAGCGTGTCGAGCGCGCCGATCCAGCGGCCGCTGTCGGCCTGGCCGACGAAGGGAATGCGGCCGCGGAACACCAGGTCGCCGGCGATCAGCAGCTTGTGCTTCGGCACCCAGACCACCAGGTCCTCGGGCGTGTGCGCCGGGCCTGCCGGCTGAAGCACGAAGTCGACGCCGCCCAGCTGCAGCATGGTGCGCTGATCTATCCAGCGGTCGGCAGCCACCAGCCGCGTGGCGTCATCCACCGCGGGCGCCAGTTCCTCGCGACTGGCCTTCAGGCGCAGTTCGGCCGTCTCGGAATTGAGGTAGAGCTGACCGTCCTTGTGGGCCAGGATCGTTGCGCCGGCGTCCTTGAACACCTGCAGGCCATAGATGTGATCGGCGTGATAGTGCGTCACCACCACGTAGCGCACCGGCGTCGGTGTGATGCGACGGATCTGCGCCAGCAACTCGCGCGCCAGCACCGGTGATCCCAGCGCATCGACCACAAGCACGCCGTCCGGCGTGACGACGAAGGCGGCGTTGGAGATGAAGTTGCGGTTGGCGCTGCTGCCCAGCGCCGACAGGCCCTGCACCATGTAGCTGTCGGGCGCCACCTGCACGGCCTGCAGTCGCAGATCCTGTGCCGCAGCCATGGCGGCCGCGACAAGCAGCAGGCAGGCAAAAAGCAGTCGGGGCCTAAACATCAGCATGCGATGATATTACGCCCAACATAGCGATCACGCCAGCCCGGCCGTGGCGGTCTTCGGGAAAACCGCTAGACGGAAACGGTCGCCACTCGCGCCGCATTGGGTTCAAATAAGCGTTGACTGATACATCAGATCTGGCCGCGCATCCCCGGTGCGGCAAGCCTTCCAGGAGAACCCATGCACCCTCGACTACCACGTCTTGCCGTCCTGCTGGCCCTGCAGGCGGTCACAGGCTTCGCAATGGCCCAGGATGCCAACTTGGCGCGCAACCTGGCGGCCACGTGTGCCAATTGCCATGGCACCAACGGCCAAGCCCGCGGCGACATGAAGCCACTGGCCGGCGTGTCCGCCGAGAAGATCGTCGCCATGCTGGGCGACTTCAGGAGCGGTAACCAACCGGCGACGATCATGCACCAGATCTCCAAGGGCTACACCGATGAGCAGCTTCGGCTGGTGGCCGCCTTCTTCGCCGCGCAGCCGGCTGCAAAGTGAGAACGGCACCATGAATTCATTCAACTCCACGCGCCGCCATTGGCTGGGCGCAGGTGCGGCGCTCGCCGCCACCACGCTGGTGGGTTGCGCCGGCATGTCGGCGTCGGGCCCGTCGATCGGCCGCGTCGTCGTCGTCGGTGGCGGCTATGGTGGCGCCACGGCGGCGCGCTACCTCAAGCTTTGGGGCGGCAATGTCGACGTGACGCTGGTCGAGCGCAATGCCGACTTCGTGTCCTGCCCGATCAGCAACCTGGTGCTTGGCGGCTACAAGCAAATGTCCGACATCACCAGCAGCTACGCCGGTCTCAAGGCCGTGGGTGTGAAGGTGATGCAGGGCGATGTCGTCGCCATCGACGTGGCCGGCAAGAAGGTCCGCCTGGCCGGCGGCGGGGAGTTGACGTACGACCGGCTGGTGCTGTCCCCGGGCGTCGACTTCCTGGATGACCAGATCGGTGGCCTGCCTGCAGCGCTGGACAGCGGCCGCGTGCTGCATGGCTGGAAGGCCGGGCCGCAGACGGTGGCGCTGCGCCAGCAGATCCTGGCCATGCCCGATGGCGGCGTGTTCGCGATGTTCATTCCCAAGTCGCCCTACCGCTGCCCGCCCGGCCCCTACGAGCGCGCCTGCGTGGTGGCCAGCTACCTGAAGACGGCCAAGCCGAAGTCGAAGGTGCTGGTGCTCGACGCCAACCCCGAGATCCAGTCGAAGAAGGCGCTTTTCGAGAAAGCCTTCAAGGACCGCTACAGCGGCCTGCTCGAGTACAGGGCCAATGCCGAGTTGAAGGAGCTGTCCGGCAAGGTGGGCAAGCTGGAGTTCGAGGATGTGACAGCCGATGTGCTGAACGTCATCCCACCACAGCGTGCCGGCAACCTGGCCCGCAGCGCCGGGTTGCTGAACATCAACAACCGCTGGGTCGGGGTCAACTGGCTGACGATGGAATCCACCGTTGCACCGAACGTGCATGTACTCGGCGATGCGACCTTCCCAGCGCCGCTGATGCCCAAGTCAGGCCACATGGCCAACCAGCATGCCAAGGTGGCGGCTGCAGCCATCATCCAGCTGCTCAAGGGGGAAGCGGTGAATGCCACGCCGGTGGTGATGAATACCTGCTATAGCTTCGTCTCCGACCGCGAGGCCATGCATGTGGCTTCGGTGCACCAGTACGACGCGGCGGATAAGACCTTCAAGACGGTGCCGGGATCCGGCGGCGTGTCGGCGGCAGCCAACCAGATCGAGGCGCGATACGCCCTGTCGTGGGCGCAGAACATCTGGGCGGACTCGCTGGCGCTGTAGCGCCGCGCTGCAGGCTCGGCCTCAGTCGAGCCCGCTGATGTACGAGGCCACCGACTTCAGCTCCAGCTCGGTCAGCTTGCTGGCGATGCCGTGCATCACCGCGTTGTCGTTGGTGCGCTCGCGCTTGTTGAAGGCCTTGAGCTGGTTCTCGGTGTACTGCGCATGCTGCCCGGCCAAACGCGGCAGCGTCTCGGTGCCTGCGCCCTTGGGGCCATGGCAGCCGGCGCAGGCCGCGACACCCGAATAGGGGTTGCCACGCACAAACACGAAGCGGCCGACCTGCGCCAGCTCCGGGTCGTCGACCTTGTGGGCTTGCGGCTTGCGCGCCTCGAAGTACTGACCCAGGGCCTTGAAGTCGGCCGGCGAGAGGTCTTCGACCATCGGTTTCATCGTGCTGCTGACGCGGCGTCCGGACTTGTAGTCGGCCAGCTGTCGCTCGATATAGCGTGCATGCTGTCCGGCCAGTCGCGGGAACACCGGGCTTGAGCTCTCGCCGTCGGCTCCGTGGCAGATGAAGCACTTGCCCTGCACGATCTCCTCGGCGCGAGCCGTGTCATCCGCGGCGTGGATGGATGTCGCAGCCAGCAGCAGGGCGCCGGCGAACAGGGTTCTGAGTCGCATGCCGTCTCCGTCGAGCCTTTTCCATTCATGCGGCCGCGCCGCTGGAGGTGCTGCCTGGCATGGCCTGATCCAGCAGGCCCGCGCCTCGCTGGTCGACCAGCCGGTCGGTCAGTGCGGCGGCGGCCCACATGGCGCACAGCGTCACCCAGGACGTGATGGTGAACACCGCCGCGCCTGACAGCCCGGCACCGACCGCGCAGCCGCCGGCGAGCATGCCGCCGAAGCCCATCGCCATGGCGCCGATGATGTAACGCGGCATGCTGGCGCCACCCTGGAAGCCCTCCAGTCTGAGCTCGCCGAACAGCGCCGCGGCGATGAACGAGCCAAGGAACACGCCCGGCATCAGGCCCAGGTCGAAGTTGGGCGGCTTGTCGGTGACGAAGAGCACTCGCGTCAGCACTTCGGCCGACGGGCCGGTGAAGCTCAGTGCCTGGATCGGGTGCGGGTCGAAGGAGGCTTTCGTCAGCGCATAGGTGGCCCACCAGGCGGCGCTGATGCTCAGGCCCACGCCGATGGCGCCTACCCAACCCCAGGCCGGGACGCGTTGGCGTCGTGCCCAGAAGACCGCTGCGGCCAGCCAGATAGCCCCGAAGAGCAGTGCACCGCCGTGGCCGATGCCGGTGCGCGCGATCAGGTCGCGCGAGGCCCCGCCATCCACCGTCCACAGCTCGGACAGGGCCTGACGCAGCGGTGACAGTGCACCGGTCCACGCGGCCTGCGCGGTCACGGCGAAGACCAGGCCGGAGATCACCGAGCGCAGATTGCCCTGTGCCGCCAGCACCAGCAGACGGCTGGAGCAGCCACGTGCCAGGATCATGCCGATGCCGAACAGCGCGCCGCCGATGGCCGCACCCGACAAGCTGCCGCGAGCCGAGATCTGCCGTGCGTCGCTGGCATCGAAGGCGCCCAGCAGTACCAGCGACTGCGTAGCCAGCACCGCCGTGGAAAAGGCGAACAGCCAGACGGTCAGCTTGCCGCCGGTGACGCTGCGCGAGAACTCGATCACCGCCGAGCGCAGGCAGAAGCGAGAGCGCTGCGCCAGGAAGCCGAAGGCCAGGCCGATCAGCAGTCCGGCCAGCGCGAAGGCCCAGTCCTCGCCGAGCCGGTCGATGAGGGACTGCAGGCCCATCGCCTTGCGACGCCCGTCAAGGCTTGATGTAGGCCTGTCCGGCCAGCTGCAGCTTGGCGATACGCACCACACCCGAAGGCGTGAAGTTCGCCTCCTGGATGAACTGCTCTTTCTTCAGGTTGCGGTTCTTCAGCGTGATCTCGCACACCTCGAAGCTGACGCCGCGCGCCACCAGCGCAGCCACGGGGCCCGCAAAGGCGCCACCATTCGCGTCCTTGGCACCTTCCATGAGGAAGTCCACGCCGTTGGCGTGCGTGACCACGGTGATCTTCGTGGTGGGCTCGGTGTCCAGATGGTTGCGGATGTTGCGCAGGCCCTTCAGCGCCTGGGTGGCTGCATCGTCGATGTGGTAGACCACCTTGTCCTGGGCCCACGCGCCCAGGCTGGCGGTGGCGAGGATCGTGGCAGCGAGGAACTGGCGCAGCGTCATGGGATGAGTCCTTGGTATTGGGGGGCGGGTGGTGTCAGGCCAGGCCAGGATTGCCCTGGACGCCGACCAGCTTGGGCGTGTTGATGCTACGTGCCTTGACGCGCCCCCCGGACTGTGACTTCAGCCAGGTCTCAAGCAGTTCCCAAACCGGCTTGTTGCCGGCGTTCCTTGCCTCCTCAGCCACTGGTGCCCAGCCGGCGACCTTGTAGGTCTTGGCAGCCTCGAGCGGTTTGCCATTCAGCCGCATGTCACTGATGCGCGAGCCCATCGTCGCGCCCGGAGTCATGGTGTACTGCAGTCCGCCCACGCGCACCATGTCGCCACCTTGCTGGTAGTACGGGTCGGGGTTGAACAGGTTATCGGCCACATCTTCCAGGATGGTCTTGATCATCTCGCCACTGATCGGTGTCACCGTGGCATAGGGGTAGGTGATGGCCACCTGGTCCATCATCAACTCGCGAGTGATGGTGTCGCCCGGCAGCAGGCTGGTGCCCCAGCGGAAGCCTGGCGAGAAGGCGATCTGCGCACCCTGCACGTCCATCATCGCGTCGCAAAGCAACTGGTCCCAGCTGCCGTTGAAGTTGCCGCGGCGGTAGAGCAGGCCGTCGGTGGTGGCCAGCTTCTCGGCCAGCTTGCCCTCGTAGGGCGCTCGCATCTTGGTGATCAGCGCATCCATCTCGGCGTCAGGCTTGAGCATGTTGCTGAAGATCGGCAGCAGTCGGTAACGGTGGTTCACCACCTTGCCGCCCTTCACCTCGAAGTCCATCACGCCCAGGAACTTGCCGTTGCTGCCTGCGTTGGTGACCAGCGTGGTGCCGCCGGGGTTGGCCACCGGCACCGCCAGCGGCACGCCGTCGTGCGTGTGGCCACCGAAGATGGCGTCGATGCCGCGCACGCGGCTGGCCATCTTCAGGTCCACGTCCATGCCGTTGTGCGACAGCACGACGACCACCTGTGCCCCCTTGGCGCGGGCCTCGTCCACCACCTTCTGCATGTTGGCGTCCTGGATGCCGAACTCCCAGTCGGCGACCATGTAGCGCGGGTTGGCGATCGGGGTGTACGGGAAGGCCTGGCCGACGATGGCCACCGGCACGCCGTTCATCTCGCGCATCACATAGGGCTTGAACACCGGGTCGCCGAAGTCGGCGGTCTTGACGTTCTGTGCGACGAAGTCCACCTTGCCGGCGAAATCCTTGTCGACGATTTGCTTGACCCGCTCCATGCCGTAGGTGAACTCCCAGTGGCCGGTCATCACGTGCACGCCCAGCAGCTTGCAGGCATCGACCATGTCCTGCGCATTCGTCCACAGGCTCGTGGCACTGCCCTGCCAGGTGTCGCCGCCGTCGAGCAGCAGCGCGCCAGGACGGCTGGACTTCAGGCGCTTGACCAGCGTGCTCAGGTGGGAAAAGCCGCCGACACGGCCGTAGCGCTTCGCGGCGCGCTCGAAGTCGAGGAAGGTCAGCGCATGCGCCATCGGCGTGCCGGCAGGCACTCCGGCCTTCTTGAGCAGGTGCTCGCCCACCAGATGCGGCAGCTGGCCTTCCATCGAGCCCAGCCCCAGGTTGACGCTGGGCTCTCGGAAGTAGATCGGCTTGAGCTGCGCATGGCAGTCAGTCATGTGCAGGAAGGACACCTGCCCAGCACCGCGGCCCAGCGGCGGCAGGTCGTAGAGCGCGGCTTCGGCCGTCTGCGCGTCGGCATGTTCGTAGCGCGCCAGCCCCATGCCAGCCACCGATGCGGCACCCAGCACCTGCAGGAATTCGCGCTTGCTAAGACTCATGATAAGTGACGGCTTATGTTTGACCGCAGAAAAACCCGGCGCGAGGCCGGGTGGGTGGTTGGCCTACTGGTTGACCGGTGACTTCGGGTCCAGCAGCAAGGCCATGATGTCGCGCAACTGCTGCTCTTCGAGCAGGTTCTTGTGGCCGAAGCGCGGCATGTTGGAGCAGGCCGAGTAGGCCTTCGAGTTCCACAGCTTGACCCAGGTGTATTGCACGATCGGCTTGGCAGCGGGAGCTGCGGGATCGCTCACGCCCCGTGTCTTGCCATAGTTCCACAGGCTGGGCCCGATGGTGCCGTAGGAGATCTCCTGCTTGTCGATCTGGTGGCAGTTGTAGCAATTGCCGCCGTTCGCCTTGGGGTCGGCCGAGCTGTCGGTCCAGGTCATGCCGCGGCCGTCCTGGGCCAGCTTCTCGCCGGTACGCCAGTCGCCGAGGTACTGGCCGTTGGCGGGCCACTTCACGGTGGCCAGGGCCTCGGCCATGATCTTGTCGGCCACGGCGTCGTCGGGCGCCTTGTCGGACGAGCAGGCCTGTTGGCCGAGGTCCTGGTTCAACCGGTCGGTCTTGGCGATGCCCTGATCGCGGAACGAACTCTTGATGGCCTTCGATGCCTGGGCATCCAGTTCGGCAGGAGAGGGCGTGCTGGCGCAACCGGCCAATACCACGGCAGCGCTTGCAGCGGAGAGAAGCCAACGGGCGGTGTTCATGCGTTTGGTCCTCAACGCTTGATGGCGGGAGCGATCGACTCGGCACCCTTGGCGTTGACCCCCATGTAGGTGGCCAGCGCGATGGTCACTTCTGAGCCGAAGCCGGGGTAGGGGAAGCGCTGCTGACGGAAGCAGTCGTTCAGCCGCAGCTGCGTGCTCCACATCTGCCCGTTCGATACGCGGTAGGCCGGCCAGGCCGCGAAGCCGATGCCGTCGCCCGGGTTCTTGGTCAGGTTGGGCAGGTCCTGCATGCGGATGCGCTTGCCTTCCTCGCCGTGGCAGGACGCGCAGGAGAAGTCGTGCGTGCCGCCGCGGAAGAAGAAGGCACGCTTGCCCACCTCGTAGCTCTGCCGCTCGGCCGCGTTGCCCTGCGGCAGGTTGAAGCGCATGCCGCGCGAGGACGCCGCGATCCACGTGGCCAGGGCCGTGACGTTGGCCATCTCGCCGCGGCCGAAGGGCGTCTTGGCGATCTCGGCCGCGTCGAAGCCCTGCAGCGTGGCCATGCAGGTGACCAGGCGCGACTCCAGATCCTGCACCTGCTGCGTGTCGGCAAAGTAGCGCGGCAGCGTCACGAAGGCGCCCTTGACCACGCCCGGCCCGAGGCCGAGGTCGCATCGTTCGAGCGTGGCGTTCTTCGGCCCGCGCTTCTGCGACCACAGTGCCTCGCCCTTGGCTTCGAACAGATCGGCCGGGTTGCCGTCCTCGAGCATCTTGCGGTACTCGGCAATGCCGTCGGCAGCCGACTTCTGCGCCTGCGCGGCACCGCACAGGGCCAGGGCCGCCACGGCGGCGAAGATGGGAGCTTTCAACGACATCTCCTTGCTCTTGGTGGGCGCGGCACGGCCTGAGCTTCAGCTGACCGTGGCCTCGTCGGTACGCTTGTCGCCCTTGTTGTCGACCCAGCTGATGCCGATCTTGTCGCCCGCCTTGGCGCCCTTGACGACGAACTGCAGGAACGGATTCTTCGAGATCGACGGGCCCCAATCGGCGGTGAGCACCGTCTTGCCATTGTGAGTGGCGGTGACCTCCTGGATGAACCAGGCCGGGATCACCTTGCCGGCCGAATCCTTGCGTTGGCCGGTCTCCATTTCGTGGCTCATGAGCACGCGCACGGTGGTCTTGTCACCGGCGGCTTGGGCGCGAATGCGCATCGGGTCTGCCATGTTCTTGCTCCTGTTGATGTGGGCTCAGCCGCCGCAGCCGCCGAGCGTGACCTTGATTTCCTTGGAGGCGAAGAGCACCTTGCCGTCGCCCATCATCGCCACGGCGAAGACGTTCGACGACTGGCCCATCTTCGTGCGCGTGCTCAGGTTCGGCTCGATCGCATCGGTGACGTTGAAAACCGCAGCCAGCACGTTGGGATTCTTCTCGACCAGGACCAGCAGGCGCTTCACGCCCGGCAGCGTGGTGGCGCAGGCCACTGGCACGACCGCGCCGTTTTCAGCAATGTCCGGCCCGGTGATGCTGACGTCCTTGCTTTCGACCGGGGCACTCCCTCCCAGGGCCTTGACGGCATCGGCCAGCGTCTTGGCATCGAAGGCGGCCTGCGGCCAGGCGGCCAGGGCGGAGGTGGGCAGGAAGCCCGCCGCGGCCAGCAGGCCGGCGACCGTGGCGCTGCGCGCCAGCATTTCACGTCTGGTTTGCATGGGTACTACTCCTTTGGGTCAGGCAATGATGTTCGAACGATTCCGGCTTGCAACGAGGGGCTTCCCCAAGCCGCGCCAGGAGACGGCAGGAAGCGTGGGGTCATGGCTTGGCCCCGGTGGCGATCCACTGGGCCAGCGCCTTGGCGTCGGCCGGTTCCACGGATTGTGGCGGCATCGGGATGCTGCCCCAGACCCCGCTGCCGCCGGAGACGATCTTCTGCGCCAGGTACTCGGCGGCGTCGCTTCGGGCGGCGTATTTCTTCGACACCTCGCGCAGGCCGGGGCCGACGACCTTGCCGTCGATGCCGTGGCAGCTTAGGCAATTGAGCTTGCGCGCCAGCGCCTGCGCCGAGGCCGGACCGTCTGCGGGTGCGGCAGGGACGGTCGCCTTGCCGGGTGCCGTCACCGCGGTGTCGGCACCGCGCTGGGCGCCGACCAGACGGTTCTGCTCGGCCAGGTTGCCGTGGGCGCTGCGCGCGTGGTCCGGCAGGTAGGACGCGACGGTGGCCTCGGTGGTGCAGTTGTTCATGCAGGCCACGGCTTTGACGTCGGGCTTGCCGCCGTTGCCCATGGTCTTGCCCGGCCACAAGCCATGGTCGGTGGTCATGCCCAGGCGGTTGGGCAGGGCCTGCTGGACCCGCGCGATGTTGGTGTCGCCAAGGGTGAAGTCATCGGGCACAACGTTGCCCAGGCTCAGCAGGTAGGCGGTCAGGGCATACACCTCATCCGGCTTCAGCGACTTCGGTGCGTTCCAGGGCATCGCGCGGTAGATGTAGTCCCACAGCGTGGACAAGGTGGCTACCTTCATCAGCGTGGTGCGGCCCGGATAGCCGGCATCCGTCAGGCGGGCCACTCGGCCGGACTTGACGTCGTCCTTGGTGGTGCCGCCGACCAGCGGCGAGAACACCTCGTTGCTTTCGCCGAACACGCCGTGGCAGGACGCACACTTGGTCTCCCACAGGTCCATGCCCTGCGCCACCGAGCCGGAGCCCTTGGGCAGGCCCTTGAAATCGGGGCGCACGTCGATGTCCCAGGCGGCGAGTTCCTTGGCCGTGACCGGCCGGCCGATGCCCTGGATGGCCACGCCCTGCGCAGCCGCCGACGCGGCGACGACCAGTGCCGTCAGGGCCAGCGACAGGCTACGAGAGCTGGACATTCTTCACCTCGCCGCTGTCCTGCACGAGCCAGGTCTGCACCGCGTTGTTGTGATAGATCGAGCGTGAGCCGCGCACTGCGCGCAGTTGCCGGAAGGTGGGCTGCACGTAACCCGTCTCGTCCGTCGCGCGGCTTTGCACCAGGGCAGGCTTGCCGTCCCAGACCCAGTCGAGATTGAAGCGCGTCAGGCACTTGCTCAGCACCGGGTTTTCCAGGCGGGCGGGGCGCCAGTTGCGGCCACCGTCGACCGAGACATCGACTCTGGTGATCTTGCCGCGGCCCGACCAGGCCAGCCCGCTGATGTTGTAGAAGCCCTTGTCCAGCAGCACCTGTCCGCCGGAAGGCGTGGTCACCACGCTCTTGCATTCCTGGATGCTGCTGTACTGCCGGTGCTTGCCGTCGGGCATCAGGTCGATGTAGTGGATGGCCTCGTCCTTGGTGGCCCAGGGCTTGTCGCCGACCTCGATGCGGCGCAGGTACTTGACCCAGCTGACGCCCTGCACGCCCGGCACCACCAGGCGCAGCGGGTAGCCGTTCTCGGGGCGCAGCATCTCGCCGTTCTGGCCGTAGGCGAGCAGCACCTCGCCGCTCTCGACCAACTCCATCGGCAGGGTGCGCGTCATCGACGAGCCGTCGGCGCCTTCGCCGAGCACGTAGCGGGCCTTCCTGTAGTCCACGCCGCACAGGTCGAGCACCACGCGCAGCGGCACGCCGGTGAATTCGCTGCAGCTGATCATGCCGTGGCTGTACTGCGCCGTCGGCACCGCCACGTTGCCCCATTCCATGCCGGTGTTGGCGCCGCACTCGATGAAGTGGAAGCGGCTGACCATCGGCAGGCGCATCAGCTCGTCCATGGTGAAGACCATCGGCGTTTTCAGCAGCGACGGGTCCGAGCCGTTGACCATCAGCCGGTGCTTGGACGGGTCGATGTCCCACCAGCCCTGGTGATGCCGCTCGAAGTGCAGGCCGCTGGGCGTGACGATGCCGAACAGCGACTGCAGCGGCGCAAAGGACACCGAAGACTGCGTGGTCTGCGTCAGCCCCGGGCTCTGGCGGCGTTGCACGTTGGCCTCGAACTTGGAAGGTTTGCCGTAGCCGTCGGTGGCCACGCCCTGACCCAGGCCGGTGCTGTGCGCCGGCAGGTTCAGGATGTTCGGGTCGCCTCCGTCGGCCGGCACCGGGTTCGACTGGCCCAGTGCCACCGGCGCCGCCGCGCCGGCGACGGCGGCGGCAAAGGCCGAACGGATGAAGTCACGTCGGCCATGGCGGCCCTCGGCAAAGACCTTGCGGATGCCATCCTTGGACAGGAAGCCTTCTGGGGCGTTGACCAGTCGGCCGGACGGGGGACGGGCGTCGCTCAAGTCGGTTCCTGCAAAGAAGGGTGGTGGATCGAATGTCAATCCAGATATAAGCAATTACGAATATATATGGGCAACAGAAGACACGTATCGGTGGAATCCCTGATCTGAACAGGCAGTGTCCCTCCGCCAGCGCGGCCGGCAGGCCCATTCCCGCGCCGGGCGCGCTAGCGCACCTGGATGCGCGTCAGCTCTTCGCCCTGCGGGTCGACCACGTGAACGGCGCAGGCGATGCAGGGGTCGAAGCTGTGCACCGTGCGCTGGATCTCGAGCGGCTGCTCCGGATCATGAAGGTGGTGGCGGTCCATCAGCGCGGCCTCGTAGGGCCCGGGCTGCCCGGCGGCGTCGCGCGGGCCGGCATTCCAGGTGCTGGGCACCACCGCCTGATAGTTGTCGATCTTGCCGTCCTTGATGACGACGTAGTGGCACAGCGCGCCGCGCGGCGCTTCCAGGAAGCCCACGCCTTTGGCCTCGCGCGGCCAGGTCGACGGCTCCCACAGCTGCTTGTTCTGCATCGACAGGTCGCCGCGCTTGATGTTGCCGACGAGTTGGTCGAGCCAGCCCATCATCTGGTCGGCGAAGACCTTCGATTCGATGGTGCGCGCCGCCGTCCGGCCGAGCGTCGAGAAGATCGCCGTCAGCGGCAGGTCCAGTGTGCGCAGCACCTGATCGGCCAGCGCCTTCGTCGGCTCATGGCCCTTGGCGTAGAGCATCGCCAGCCGCGCCAGCGGCCCCACCTCCATCGGCTTGCCGCGCCAGCGCGGCGACTTCAGCCAGGAGTAGCTGTCCTGCACGTCGAGGTGTTCATAGGGCGGCTTTGGCCCGGTGTAGTTGAGCTTGGTTTCGCCCTGATGCGGGTGCAGACCCTTGTCCTTGCCGCCGGCATAGTCGTACCACGAGTGGGCCACGAACTCCTGCACCTGGGCCGGGTCGCGCAGGTCGATGGGCTCGATGTGCGACAGGTCGCGGCCGAGGATCACACCCGAAGGAATGAGCCAGCTCGACGGGTCGTCGATGCCCTTGGACGGAAAGTCGCCGACGGTCAGGAAGTTGCCGACGCCTTCGCCGCGCGCGAACCAGTCCTTATAGAAGCCGGCAATGGCCAGCGTGTCGGGCAGGTACACCTGGTCGACGAAGGCCTGCATCGTCTTGATGATGTTGCGCACCTCGTCCAGCGTGACCACGTTAACGGTGGTGGCCGCGGCGCCGCTAGAGCCCGGGCCGGCACTGATCGGACTGGGCGAGCCGCCGACCAGGAAGTTCGGGTGCGGGTTCTTGCCGCCGAAGATGGCATGCAGCTTGACCACCTCGCGCTGCCAGGCGAGCGCCTCCAGGTAGTGCGCCAGCGCCATCAGGTTGGCTTCGGGCGGCAGCTTGTATTCGGGGTGGCCCCAGAAACCGTTGGCGAAGATGCCGAGCTGGCCGCTCTCGACGAACTGCTTGATGCGCTTTTGCGTATCGGCAAAGTAGCCGGGGCTGGACTTGGCATAGCTGGAGATCGACTGCGCCAGCGCGGAGGTGGCCTTCGGGTCAGCCTTCAGCGCCGAGACCACGTCGACCCAGTCGAGCGCGTGCAGGTGATAGAAGTGCATCACGTGGTCGTGCACATGCTGCGCCGCGATCATCAGGTTGCGGATCAGCTGTGCGTTGGCCGGCAGCGTCCAGCCCAGCGCGTTTTCCACCGAGCGCACCGAGGCGATGCCGTGCACCACCGTGCACACGCCGCAGATGCGCTGCGCGAAGGCCCAGGCTTCGCGCGGGTCGCGGCCCTTCAGGATCAGCTCGATGCCGCGCACCATCGTGCCCGAGCTCCAGGCGCTGCTGATCGCACCGTCCGCGCCCACCTCGGCCTCGATACGCAGGTGGCCCTCGATGCGGGTGATCGGGTCGACGACGATTCTCTGGTTCATGCCCGTGCCTCAGTCCGCAAGGTTGTCCGCCACCAGTTCGAGCAGGCTCTCGGTCTTCCTGTCCCAGTGCGCGTGCTTGGCGCCCATCTCCAGCGTGATGCGGCACTGGCCGCAGCTGGTGACGAAGCGCTTGGCGCCGGTGGCCTCGACCTGCGCCTTCTTCATCTCGAAGACCTTGTGGCGCAACGGCGTGGCGCGCTGGTTCGACACCACGCCACCACCACCACCGCAGCAATAGCCGGTGATGCCGTGGTCCTGCAGTTCGATCAGCTCGAAGCCCAGCGCCGCCAGCACGCGCCGCGCCGCCGCCTCGAGGCCACCGCGGCGCACGATCTGGCAGGGGTCGTGAAAGGTGGCGGTGTCGGCGATCGGCTTGACGCGGATGCGCTGTTCGGCGATCAGCTCATCGAGGAATTCGGTCATGTGGATGATGCGCACCGGCAGTGCCTGCCCGTACCACTTGGCCGCCTCCCAGCGTGCCGCGCCATAGGCATGGCCGCATTCCGGTAGGAGGATGGTCTTCGCTCCGATCTTCACAGCGGTGTCGATGATCGCCCGGGTCAGCCGTTCCTGCAGCTGCAGGTCGCCGTTGTTGAAGCCGATGTTCGACGCGTCGAAACCGCCCTGGTGCATGGTCCACTTCGCGCCAATGCGGTTCAGGATCTTGGCCGCATCGGCCAGCGCCTTGGTGTGGTCGCCCAGCTCCGCGGGCGCGGCGGTGACCAGGATGTCGGCCTGCGGCAGGTCACAGGGGATGGGCACGCCATGTTCCTCGGACACCTCGGCCAGGATGTCGGGCAGGTCTTCGGCCGGCGTCGCCGGGCTGCCCCATTGCTGCGCGGCCCGGTCCATCAGTGCCAGCCGTTCCGGGATCAGCCCGGCCTTGAACATGCCGTGGCGCGCCTCCTTGACCAGTTCGGCGATGTCGATGGCCATCGGGCAGACCATGGTGCAGCGGCCACACAGGGTGCAGGAGTCGTAGATCAGCTCTTGCCACTGCTGCAGTTCGTCCACGCGCAGCTTCTTCACCAGGCCCAACGCACGCACCAGCGGCGCGAAGGGACCGACCTCGCGCAGGTAGGCACGGCGGAAGGGTTCGAGCTTGTAGGCCGGCGTGTACTTGGCCTGGCCGGTGGCGACATGGAAATGGCAAGCCTCGGCGCACATGCCGCAATGCACGCAGGACTCCATGTGCAGCGCGGCGGTGACGCCGAACTCGCGCACGAAGCTGCGCATCGCGGCGTCGACGCGGTCGTCGTCCGATTGCTCGCCTTGCCGGTCGAAGCCGGCCGCGCCGGACGGGGTGGTGGCCTGGCTCATTGGACGACCCTCCGCGCAGAGCGCTCCGGGATCAGCGCTTGGAAGCGGCCCGGCGCGCTCATACCTTCACCCCGCGGTGGCTGAAGCGCATGCCGGTGGCGCCGCGCGAGAACGCGAACAGGAAGGCGTGCATCAGCTTGCCGAACGGAAACCAGATCAGGAAGGCGGCGATGCTGAGGATGTGTGCCGCCAGCAGCGTCTCGTAGCGCGCGCCGATCTGCGCCGTGGCCAGCAGCCCGGTGAGCACCGGCAGCGTGGTCAGCAGCCAGCTCAGGTAGTCGCTCGCGCTCGACAGCAGGCGCAGCACCGGATGCGTCAGGCGCCGCACCAGCGCGGCAAACAGCGAGGCCAGCGTGATCACGCCCACGCCGAAGACCAGGTCGCTGGGCAGGGAGGGCCACGTCACGTCGAACAGGTCGTGGATGAAGACGATGTGCGCGGCCAGGCCGAAGACCACGATCGCCAATCCGAGGTGGAAGACATAGCTGTTGATCGTGGAGAACAGCGTCACCTGGATAAACTCCTTGCGCGGCCACATGCGGCGCACGATGGTGCGCAGCGCGCCCACCAGATTGGGCGGGGCTCCTTCGCGGGCGGCCGACCGGTCGCGCAGACGCGGCAGCAGCAGCACGCCGACCAGGCGCCAGGTCACGCCCAGCACGAATACCGCCATGGCGAAGTCCAGCGCCGGCCCGCGCGCGAAATCGAGCAGTTCCATCACTTCGCCTCCTTCGATGCGGCTGCGGCCAGCCGACTACGCGCCAGCGCCGCCGCGGCCACGCCGAGCGCGACGCCACTGGCTGCGGCGATCGGCACGACCCGACGCCGCTCGCCGGTGCCGGTCGGCAGCGCCTTGTACAGACCGCCGCGGTCCCAGAAGCGTGGTTCCGAACAGCCGATGCAGCCGTGGCCGGACTGGATCGGGAAGGACACGCCGCCGTTCCATTTCAGCGACGCGCAGGCGTTGTAAGTGACCGGGCCCTTGCAGCCCAGTTCGTATAGGCACCAGCCCTTGCGTGCGCCTTCGTCGTCGAAGCTCTTCGCGAACAGACCGCGCTTGTAGAACTGGCGGCGGTAGCAGCGGTCGTGGATGGTTTCGCCGAAGAAGGCCAGCGGCCGCAGCAGCGCGTCCAGTTCCGGCGGCTTGCCGAAGGACAGCAGATGGACCAGCGTGCCGGCCATGGCCTGCGGCATCGGCGGGCAGCCGGGGATGTTGATCAGCGGCTTGCCCGACACCAGCTTCGACACCGGCACGGCGCCGGTCGGGTTCGGGTTGGCCTCGGGCAGCCCGCCGAAGGCGGCGCAGGTGCCCACCGCAATGACCGCGGCCGCATGCTCGACGGTTTCGGCCAGCATGGCCAGGTTGCTCTGGCCGGCAATGGCCGAATAGACACCGCCGTTGGCCGTGGGCACCGAGCCGTCGACGATGACGATGTACTTGCCCTTGTTGTCGCGCATCGCCTGGCGCCGGGCTTCTTCGGCGGCCTCGCCGGACACCGCCTGCAGCGTGTGGTGGTAGTCCAGCGAGATCAGGTCGAAGATCATCTCCTCCAGGCTCGGGCTGAACGAGCGCGCGAGCGATTCGGTGCAGCCGGTGCATTCCTGGAACGACAGCCAGATCACCGACTGACGGCGTGCCCGGGCCAGGCTTTCCGCCATCGTGGCCGCGGCCGCCGGCGGCAGCGCCATCAGCGAGGCCATGTAGCTGGCGTACTGCAGGAAGGCACGGCGCGACACGCCACGCTCGCGCAGCATCTCGCCCAGGCGTCGGGTGTCAGTCATCGGCGCTCTCCGGGCTGGCAGTCAGTTCGGCGCCGAGCCGCTGCGCAGCTGCGACGATGTCGATGTCATGGGCCAGCAGCAGTTGCGGCACGCGCGCCACGACGATCTGTTCGAACACGGTGTGCCCGTCGGCATCGGCATGGCGCACCCACCACAAGCCTGCATAGGCCGTCTCGACGATGGAGCTCGGCCCTGCCAGTTCGAGGCGGGCCTCGACTTCGCCGCGGCCCAGCCGCTGGCGCAACTGCTCGCGTGCAGCGTCATCCAGCGGCAGGCTGTGCAGGTCGACGGCATCGCTGAATTGCGCATCGTGGGCCAAGGCGTCAAGCAGAACCGCCAGCTCACGCAGCACGGCGTCCGCCAAGCCATCGGCGGTGCCGCCGCGCGGCAGGGCCGCAGGGGTCAATGTTTCCATCGCGACAACAATTCGGTGACTGCGCTGCACAGCCGCGGGATCGCGGCGGCCACTGCCGGTGTCGGTTCCAGCCCGAGCGCGGTGCTGGCCGGCTCGACCGCGACCAGCGCGCGGCGCACAGGCAGCCGACCGTTGAGCGCGGCCGCGGCCATCAGATCGAACAAGGCGACCTCGTGCGCACTGCGCTTGCGTCCGCCAAGCTGTTCGTCCATGGCTGCGCCTTCGAACACGCGCACCGTGCCTGGCTCGGCGCCGAACAACGCGGCATCGACGGCGATGAAGGCCGCGGCATCCTCAATCTGTGGCAACAGGCTCAGGCCGATCGTGCCGCCGTCGCAAAACTCCGCTGCGCCGTCGTACGAGACGGTCAGCGCATCCACGGCCAGCGGGCCGGCGGCGTCGTCGCACAGCAGCCTGTTACCCAGGCCCAGCACCAGCACGGAGTCATTCAGCGGCATGGCGCCCCAAGTCCTCGCAACGGGTTGACGAACTCGGGGCACGATAGGCGTGCAACCCGCTCCCTGCGTTGACCAGGATCAATCCGTGCAGGGGGGGTGCCGTGCCTATGATGCCGGCCGTGCTCGCGCCAAACTGGCGCTGCGCATCTCGCGAGACTCCAACGATGTGCCTGGCCATACCGATGCAAGTGCTGGAAATTGACGGCATGGACGCGCGTTGCGTGGCCAAGGGTATCGAGCGTCGCGTCAGCCTGTTCCTGCTTCAGCACCAGGACATCGAGCCTGGCGACAGCGTGCTGGTGCACGTCGGCTATGCCATCCAGAAGATGTCGCCCGAGGAGGCCCGTTCAACCTGGGACCTGTTCGACGAGATGCTGTCCGCGGAGGCAGCGGCCCAAGGGGTGCGCGGTGCATGAGCTGGCGGTGTGCCAGGGGCTGATCGACGAGATCGAGCGCGTCGCGCGGGCGCAGCACGCCTCGACCGTGCATGCCGTGGTGGTGGCTGTCGGGGCACTGTCCGGCGTCGAGCCGGATCTTCTTCAGGCTGCGTTCGTCATAGCCCGCGCCGGCACCGTGGCGGCGCAGGCGCAGCTGCGGGTCGAAACGCCGCCGGCGCGGGTGGCCTGCGACGCCTGCAGCCTGTGCGCCGCGGTACCGGTCAACCGCTTGCTGTGCCCGGGTTGCGGCAACTGGCGTGTGCGCGTCGTCGGCGGCGAGGAACTGACGCTGATGCGGGTCGAGCTGAGCCGCGATGCGGGTGCACTGCAGCCGGCCTGAAACCGGGGAGAAGCCCACCATGTGCCTGACCTGCGGATGCGCCTTGCCCCACGACCACCACGAGCACAGCGCCCCAGGCGCGGCGGCCCACGAGACAGTCGACGTCTTCGCACGGCTGCTCGACGCCAACGACCACGAGGCGGCGCACAACCGCGAGCATCTCGACCACCACGGCGTGCTGGCCATCAACCTGATGTCCTCGCCCGGCGCCGGCAAGACCCGGCTGCTCGAAGCGACCATCGACGCGCTGGCCGGCCGCCTGCGCCTGGCGGTGATCGAAGGCGACCTGGAGACCGAGAACGACGCCCTGCGTATCCGCGCCAAGGGTGTGCCGGCGGTGCAGATCACCACTGGCACCGCCTGCCACCTCGATGCCCACATGGTGCATCGCGCATTGCACGACATCGACCTGGCGCAGCTGGACATCCTGTTCATCGAGAACGTCGGCAATCTGGTCTGCCCGGCCAGCTTCGACCTCGGGCACCACCTGAACGTGACGCTGCTGTCGGTGACCGAGGGTGCTGACAAGCCGGCCAAGTACCCGGTGATGTTCAGGGCCGCCGACCTGCTGGTGCTGAGCAAGGCCGACCTTCTGGCGGTACTGGACGATTTCGACGTATCGCAGGCGCAGGCGCACTTTCGTGCGCTGGCCAACCCGGCGCCGGTGCTGCAACTGTCCGCCCGCGCGCCGGACTCACTGGCGGCATGGATCGCGTGGCTCGACGCCCAGTTGCAGCGCCATCGCCAGGGCGAACGGTTGCGGCCGCGGATGCAGATCGACGGCCACGTTCGCCATTCGGCTATGGTCGCGACATGAACACGCAGACCGGCGCGGCGGCCGCCCAACGCTGGCTGGAGCGCCTGCGTGCGCTGCCGCTGCCACCGCGACTGCGCGTGATGAACGTCTGTGGCGGGCACGAACGATCGATCTCGATGGCCGGGCTGCGCAGCGTGCTGCCGCCGTCGATCACGCTGATTCCCGGCCCCGGCTGCCCGGTGTGCGTGTGCCCGGAAGAGGACATCCATGCGGCGATCCGACTGGCGCTCGACCAGCGGGTGCTGCTCGTCGCCTTTGGCGACATGCTGCGCGTGCCCTGCAACGTGCCCAAGGGTGAGCCGCGGTCGCTGGACGACGCGCGCGCCGCCGGTGCGGACGTGGTGGCGGTCGCGTCGCCGCAGCAGGCGCTGCAAGTCGCTCGCGAACAGGCGCAGCGTGAAGTGGTGTTCTTTGCTGCTGGTTTCGAGACCACCACGGCGCCTGTCGCGGGCCTGGTGGCCCAGGGCCTGCCCGCCAATCTGTCGATCCTGTTGTCCGCCCGGTTGACCTGGCCGGCTGTGGCGATGCTGCTCGACAGCGGCGCACCGGGCTTCGACGCCCTGATCGCCCCTGGCCACGTGAGCGCGGTCATGGGGCCCGAGGACTGGCGCTTCGTGCCCGAGCGCCATCGCCTGGCTGCAGCGGTCGCCGGATTCGGCACCGACAGCCTGCTGGCGGCGCTGTATTCGGTGGCGCGGCAGACCCTCGAAGGGCGGCCCTTCCTGGACAACTGCTATCGCCAGGTGGTGCGCGACGGCGGCAATCCGGGGGCGCGCGCCGTGCTCGCGCAGACGCTGGACGTGGTCGATGCCACCTGGCGCGGCATCGGCACGATCGCGCGCTCCGGCTTTGCGCTGAAGCCCGCATTCGGCCGTGCCGATGCGCGGCGGCGCTTCGACCTCGACCTCGACAGCGGCAGCGCGCGCAAGCGCATCGGCGAGATGCCGCCGGGCTGCGACTGCGCGCGCGTGGTGCTCGGGCGCATCGCGCCGAACCAGTGCGTGCTCTATGGCCGGGCCTGCACGCCGCGCCAGCCGGTGGGGCCGTGCATGGTTTCGGACGAAGGCGCCTGCCGCATCTGGTGGGCCTCGGGCGTGCGCGAGCACATGCTGGCCGCCTGAGGCGCAAGCCATGAACGAGCGCGTCACCCTGGCGCACGGCAACGGTGGCCGCCGCATGCGCGAGCTAATCGACCAGGTCTTCGTCGCTGCGCTGGGCGATCTGGCACCGGACAGCCGCTGCGATGCCGCGCCGCTGCCGCCGCACAAGGGCGAGCTGATGATCACGACCGACGGCTTCACCGTGCAGCCGCTGGAGTTTCCCGGCGGCGATCTTGGCTCGCTCGCCGCCCACGGCACGATCAACGACCTGGCGGTGGCCGGTGCGCAGGCGCGCTGGCTGACGCTGAGCGTGGTGCTTGAAGAGGGGCTGGAACTGGATTGCCTGCGCCGCATCGTCGCCAGCTTCGCCCAGGCCGTGCGCGATGCCGGCGCACGTGTCGTCGCCGGCGACACCAAGGTCGTTCCGCGTGGCCACGGCGGCGGCGCCTATTTCAGCGTGACGGGGGTCGGCGTGCGCCGGCGCTCGAGCATCGGTATCGACCGCGTGGGTGATGGCGACGTGCTGCTGGTCAGTGGGCCGGTCGGCGACCATGGCATCGCAGTGCTGCTGGCCCGTGAGGATTTCGACTTGCAGGGTCGGCCGCGCAGCGATTGCGCGTCGGTCGGCGAACTGTGCAGTGCGCTGTGGCCGCTGCCCGGGCTGCGCTTCATGCGCGATCCGACGCGCGGCGGCCTGGTCACCGTGGCTCACGAGATTGCTCTGGCCAGCGGCCTGGCCGTGTGCCTGAACGAGAGCGACGTACCGGTGCGCGAATCGACTCGCGCCGTGTGCGAGATCCTGGGCTACGACCCGCTCTACCTGGCCTGCGAAGGGCGTGTCGTTGCGGCGCTTGCGGCGGAGCAGGCCGACGAGGCCCTGAGCCTCTGGCGCGCGATGCCCGAAGGGCGCGAGGCGGCACGCATCGGCGTGGTCGAGCCGGGCCGCATGCCGGTGGTGCTGCAGACGGCACTGGGCGGCCAGCGCGTCCTGGAGGAATTCGAGCACGATCCTCTGCCACGCATCTGCTGAGCCGCGCCTCGGCGCTGCGCTGTCTTCATCGAATCCGTCGACGCAGTGGAAGTGGTAGGCAGTTGTCGGCGCTTGGCTGGCGGTCGCGATGATGGCTGCCTGTGCAGAGTCCGGCGTGCCGGGTCGGCTGCGCTATCGCGCTGGCGTCACCCGCGTTCTCCGGCCCACGCTCGCGGGCGAACGACTTCTGTTCGCCTGCACAACCTGATAGCCAACGACCAAGCAGCTCACCAGTCAGCGCACCGCGAATGGGGCCTGCGCCCGCGAATGGCCGCTAGCCCGTCTTTCTCAGTTTGCCCCTGACACCGCTGCTAAGTTGTTGATTTGACTTGTACGAGACGCTGAGGTCTCCACTACAGGGCGAGTTCTGCAGTGGCTTGTTTGGCTTGCGCGGCGGTGATCTTCGGTGGCGGCTGGCCCGGCAAGCTCAGGCGCAGTTGGTCCAGCAGCATGCGGTGTTCGGCCTCGGGCTGCGTGTAGCGCGACAGGGTCAGCTCGCGGCCGTCGGTGGTGGGCAGATGCACGTCCACCATCTGCATGGTCTTGAACTTGGCCAGCACCTCGCGCGGTGTGGTGCCCCCGGCCAGCACCCGCATTTTGGTCTTCAAGGTCACCTGCAGGCAGTACGCCAGGAAGGCCACGAAGATGTGGGCCTCGATGCGCTCCTCGGTCTTGTGGAAGATCGGCCGGATCGCCAGATCGTGCTTGATCTCCTTGAACGCCTGCTCGACCTCGGTGAGCTGGATGTAGAACGTCCACAACGCATCGGGCTCGTACGCGGTGAGGTTGGTGCGCAGCAGGTAGCGGCCCTCGCGTGTGCGCGCCTGTCGCAGCTTGTGTCGGTCCAGGCTGAACTGCAGGCTCGCCGTGCTTGACGCGTCCTTCGGCCACGTCAGCTTCACCAAGCCCGCCGCGCGGCCAGCATCATGCTTGGCTGCGCCGAGCTTCATCAGCAGTTGGTCGCGCGTCAGCTTCTGGGTCTGCAAATCCTTCAGGCGCCCGATGTAGCGGCGCAACCGCTTGCGCCGCATGCTGCGCTCCTTGTCGATGCGCGCATCGCTTTGCGCCAGCACGTAAACGTCTTCGTCGGTGGCCAGCCGCTTGACCTGCACGCCGTCGCGCACCTTCGCCCAGGGCTTGTCCAGGAAGGCCTGCTCCAGCTTCGTCAACCGCCCCTTGGGTGTGCCCACCAGGTAGCTCGCCCCCATCGTTCGCATCTTGGCCAGACTGTCCTCGGTGGGAATGCCGCGGTCCATCACCCAGATGCGGTTGGCGCGGCCGTAGCGCTTCTCGATGCGGTCCAGGAAGCCGCTCAGGGTGGTGGAGTCCGCGGTGCCTCCGCCCATCACCTCGTAGCTCAGCGGGAAGCCCTCGGGCGTGACGATCAGCGCGATGACGACCTGCCTGCAGTCACCTCGCTTGTCGCGGCTGTAGCCGAACTGGCGCAGGTCGTCGGACCCTCGGTCTTCGTCGGTCTCGAAGTAGGTGCTGGTCAGGTCGTACAGCAGCACGTCGAACTTCGCGCCGAAGAGTTCACCCCAGCGCCTCACGAGGAACTTGAAGAGATCGTTCTTGTGCTCGACCAGCCGGTCCATGCAGCGGTACAGCGTGTTCTTCTCGGCCAGGCTGAAGTCCGACTCCAACAGGTCGGCCATCGCGCTGGAGTCGAACCACTGGCGGTGCAGCCGCCACTCCGAGCCTGGGTCGATGAGCCTGTAGGCCACCAGCGTCTTGAGCACCTTCAGCCACGGCGTGTTGCCCTGCGCTCGTGCAAGCCGCGGCCGCCAGAAGCTGTCGAGCTCGAGTTGCTGCCATAGTTGCAGCGCCAGCCAGCACGCACCCCACTGCCGAGGCCGGCGCAGGCTCAGCTCGCTCAGGCGTACGCCGATGGCATCGACGTCGTCCACCGGCATCGAGCCAGCGGGAAACAGTGCCACCTGCCGCCGTGTGCCCGCGTCCTGCAGCTCGATGGTCTTGCGCCAGGCCTCGCGTTGGCTGGCGTTGATCTCGCCCAGGTACAGCACTTGGCGCTGCATCACACGGCCGTCGCCGCAGCGGCGGCTCTCCACCACGCTCCAGTATTCGTGGGTCTTGCCGTCCTTCTTGCGTCGGTTGCAGCGCAGGAACATGAACCGAAATTCTCGGCACATCAACCATCGAGCGCAACGACCAAGGTCTCCACTACAGACCTCGTCGCCATACGTCCATTGCGCATCAACGACTTACGCCGCACTTGATGCTCAACTCACCGGCTATCCACAGAAATCTGAGAAAGACGGGCTAGCGCGCGACGACGGGCGTTCGCTGTGCGCGTCGGCGAAGTCCTCGGCTCGCGCGGGTGATGCTGCGCGCCGCGACCCGCCGACGGGTTCATGATGCTTGAGCGCGACTTGGAATCAGAACTTGCGCGAGTAGGCGATGCCGATCTGCATCTCCTTCATCGAGATGGTCTCGCTGGTGGTGGGCGGTGCGCCGAACGCGGCCAGCAGGCTGGTGCCGGTGACCGAGTTGCGTTGGGCGTACATGAAGGCACCGGTCAGTTCCGCCATCGCATCGAGCTTCCACGTCGCGCCCAGCGTCCACTGCTTCTGCACCACGCCTGGAGCGAGGATGTTGAAGGTCACGTCCTGCGGCTGGATCGGGTTCTGCGTGTAGTTGTAGCCGCCACGCAGCGTCCATTCGCTGTTGAGCGTGTACTGCACGCCGAACTTCCAGACGTTGATGTCCTGCCAGCCGAAGCCGGCGCCGTTGCTGCCGCCCAGGCAGGCGCTGGTCTGGCCGCCACCACCCATCGCGGGCGGTGCGCAGTTGCCGATCAGCGAGCTGGGGTTGCTCACCGACTTGGAGTCGCTGTAGTAGATGCGCTGGAAGTCCAGCGCGATCAGCCATTGGTCGGTTGGGCGCAGCGCCGCGCCGATGGTGAAGTTGGACGGGATGTCGAACTTGCCGCTCTGCGCGAACAGGCCGGCATAGTCGTCGAATTCGCCCATGCTCATCTTGGTGGCGTAGGCTGCACCGACCGAGAACATCTCGTTGAACTGCCCCATGTAGCCGATGCGCACGCCACCGCCCCAGGAGTCGCTGTAGCCGTTGTTGGTGACGCTACCGGGCTTCGTGGACAGCGCTGGGTTGTCGAAAGCCTGCAGGCCGTTAGCCTCGAAGCGCTGATAGGCCAACGTGGGTGCGATACCGATCGAATGGCCCTTGGTGAACTGCCACGACACGTAGGGCGCGATCATCAGTTGCATCAGGTCGACGCCGAGACTGCCGGTGCCGCACAGCAGGTTGTAGGCCGCCTGACCGGGGTTGAAGTTGGCACAGGCGCTGGCCGCGGGAATTTGACCACCCGGATAATTGGTGTTCATGCCGCCGTTGCCGTAGACCGTCAGCCCGAAGGCGATATCAGGGCTGTACTTCCAGTTGATGCCGAACTCTGGAATGAAGAAGTTGGTGCTGCCGCTCGTGGCGCTGCCGTCGAGGCCGGCCGGGCCGGAACCGCTTCGTGAGGCATCTCGATCGGGGCTGAACCAGCTCAGACCGACCTGCCATTGGCTACCCAGGAAGCTCATCGCGCCGGGATTCACCGCCCCGCCGAAGGGCTCCAGTGACACGGCTACGCCCGCGCCGCCCATGCCGATCGAGGTCATGCCGTAGCCATTGGCGAAATAGCCATCGGTGGCCTGGGCCGCACTGCTGGCGATCAGCAGGCACAGTGGTGCAAGGGCGGGACGCAGCGCGCCGCGAATGTGAGTTGCGTTCATTTCTGTCTCCTTGGTTTGATGCAACGATGGGCCGGGTGAAAGTTGTCGATCGCAGCTGCTACCAGCGGGCCCACAGGCGGCCTTTGACGACCTTGGACTCCCAGCGCCGCAACGGGCTGTCGCCCTTCTTGATGCAGGCGCCGGTCGTCACGTCGAAGGCCCACTTGTGCTTCGGGCAGGTCAGCGTGTGGCCGTTCAAGGCCAGGTGCGGGATGTCGGTGCTTTGGTGCGGGCAGCGGCTGTCGTAGACGCTGATGCCCTTGGAGTCGCGGTAGACGAAGAGGCTTCGGCCGTCGCAGTCCACGCGCTGCACCTCACCAGCCTTTGCCCCGGACGCGGGCATCAGGTCGTGCCACTCGCCGACATGGGCCATGGCCTCGGGCTTGAACTCCGGGATGTCCATCGCGAGGATGATGTCCACCGCCCAGACGATCTTGGCCAGCCCCAGCGCGGGGAAGGCCATCAGCAGCGCGTCCAGCACCTCCCTCGGCGTGCAGCCGTCGCGCAAAGCGCGGCCCAGATACTGGCGGAAACCCCGCTCGGTCTGCGAATGCACCTTGGTGATCACCGAGATCAGGTCGCGCGTCTTCGGGTCGAGATGCTTGCCGGCGTCCTTGAGGAAAGCGAAGTAGTGGGTCATGGCCTCGGGTCGGGCCTTGACCAGGTAAGTCAGCGCGTCGCTCATGGTTGCGGTGTCCTCGGGTTGTTCACATGCACGAGCACCGGGCATTCCGATAGCCCGATGACTTTCTGCGCCACACCGCCGATCCACGCGCGGTCGAACACGTCGCCGCGGTGGCGGCCAATGACGAGCAGGTCGGCGGAGCAGTCCTGCGCACACTGAATCAGTTCGTGATACGCGCGGCCGCTGCGCACCTCGCCGTCGGCCTCGGCGCCGCAGTGGCGCGCGCGTTGCAGCGCCGCTTCCAGCGTCTGTCCGGCTGCCGCAAGTGCGGCCTCGCCGGCGGCCACGCACAGCACATGCAGCGGCATGGCGCAGTCGGCCGCCAGCGCCGCGGCGCGCGCCAGCAGGGCATCGTCCGGCGCCTGCGGGTCGATGCCGACGAGCGCTCGCCGGGCCCACATGTGCGCGCCGCGCGGGGCGATCAGAACGCTGCAAGGCGCGTGCACCACGACCTTACTGACCATCTCGCCGATCAGCAGCTTGGCCAGGAGACCGCGCTTGCCGCGCCTGCGGATCACGATCAGGTCGGCCGAGCAGCGACGTGCTTCATCGACGATTTCGGCATAGGGTTCACTGCCGCGCCGCACCTGCAGGTCGAGGACCACGCCTTCGGCTTGCGCACGCGCCACCAGGCTGCGGCGTTTGGCCGCGGCCTCGGCCTCGGCCTTGGCCGCGAGCTGCGGCGCCACCGCCTCGAACTCCGGGTTGCTGACCAGCGGCAAGACCCCTGCAAGCGGCAACTGACAGTGCCGCGCCAGTGCGAAGGCCAGTGTCTCGGCGCCGCTGTCGAACTCGCCATGTTCGGTGGCCAGCAGCGGGCGCGCAAAGACGGTCGCCACGCTCAGTGCCCGCCCGAGATCCAGCCCGAGGCCGCCAGCACCACCACCGCCACCTCGGCCAGGCACAGCGCGGCAAAGGCCTTGTCGCCGCGCCGCAGGTACAGCGGCACCAGCGCGAGCAGGCACACCAGCGAGCAGCCGGCAAGGATCGCGATACCGGCCAGACCCGCCACGTCACCCTCGTGGACCAGTGCGAGCCAGCCCCAGCCGGTGGGCGACTGGGTCAGCTCGAGGTAGCGACCGACAGGGTGTTGCCACAACTCCGGCAGGCGGCTCACCGGCACATGTGCGTCGGCCAAGCCCAGGACGTAGGCGGCGAAACTTGCGACCAGCACGAACAGGCCCAGGCGCGTGCCCCAGGTGAGCAGGCTGGCATAGAGCAACTGCTCGGGCGGCTGCACCGCCGATGTGCGGTTCGCCGTGTTCATGGCCACACCCCGGTGCCCTTCAGCAGCGCCCGCAATCCGGCGAAGAGCAGCACGGTGATCACCATGCGCCGGATGACCGAGCCCTTGAGCACGTCGAGCAGACGCGCGCCGATGCGTGCGCCGAGCATCATGCCCACCACCGACGGCACGGCGATCATCGGCAGCACCGCCCCGCGATTGATGTAAACCCATGCAGCCGAAGAATCGACCAGCGACAGCACCACGCCCGAGGTGCCGGCCGAGACTTTCAACGGTGCGCCCATCAGCAGGTTCAGGGCCGGCACGTTGGCCCAGCCGGCGCCGATGCCGAACATGCCCGCCAGCACGCCGATACCCAGGAAGACCAACAGGCCCGGCACCGTGCGGTGCACCTGCCAGTGCACGCTGCGGCCCGAGGCGCCATCGATGAACACACCGTTCAGCGCCAGGGCCTGCGACAGCGCATCCGGCTGCGCGACGAGCGGAAATTCGGAACGCTTCGACACCAGCATCAGCACGACGATGCCCAGCACCACCACGCCCAGCAGCATCTGCACCAGATTGGCGGGCATCGCCAGGCCGAGCATCGCGCCGCCGATCGACGAGGCCGAGGCCAGCACCGCCAGTGGCAGTGCCAGGCGCAGGCTGCCCAGGCCGCCGCGCAGCAGCGTCGGCCCGGCGGACAGGGCGCTGGCCAGCGCCACCAGCAGCCCGGCGCCGCGCACGAAGTCGAGGTGGAAGGGGAAGAAGCTGCCGACGATCGGCACGAACAGCGTGCCGCCGCCGATGCCTGCAGGCACGGCGACGATGCCCATCAGGAAGCAGACGACGAACAGCGCCAGTGGCCACACCCACCAAGCCACGGCCGTGCCGGAACCGGCCGCCGCCAAGGCCTGCGTCGGCAGCGCCAGCCACGGCATGAGCAGCAGGCTTGGCAGACGCAGGCGACGTGCCCGACGCCGAGGCACACTCATCGCAGGCGGCATGGCTGGGCCGGCACTACGGTGCCCGCTTGATGGTCATGGCGCCGCGGATGTCGCCGACCCGGTAGCCCACGGCCAGGTCGGCCGGATAGAGCGCGTTCAGCTGTGCCGCGACGGCGGGGCTCAGGCTGGAGGCGGCGCCGTGGCAGGACAAGCACAGCTGTTGCGTCGGCAAGGCGCGCATGTAGCGCTGCACCTGCTTTCCGTCCTCGACGATCACTTCGGCCTTTTCCAGTTTGGCCGGGCTTTCACCGGCGGCAGCGCGGCGATCGAAGTCTTCCAGCGCCGCCCGTTCCCAGGCGTCGGGCACGGCCTTCGGATTGCGCTGCCGCAGGCTCACGCGTCGGATGTTCCAGCCGCTTTGCTCCGAGGCTGCCTTGGCCAGCTTCGGCGCTTCGTCGCGGCACACCGCGATGGCGCCCGCCGCGCCGTCCTTGTCGAGGGCCGCCGTCAAGGTGACCAACAGCTTGGGCGGAACTTGGGCAGCGACTTGGCGAGCCTCGTTCACCCAGGCCGCCTCGTCGGCCCAGGCTCCCAGGCTCGCCCCGATCAGCGCCAACACGAGGGTGGCGCGCGTCGATCTGGTGAGGGCGTGTGGGGCTGCGGTCATGGTGTGGAGTCGTCCGAAGATTCAGGAGATCGTCTGGTAGTACAGGTTCTGCGGATGCCGCGCCTGCGCCAGGAAGAACCAGCGCTCGGCCAGCAGCCCCAGGTACTGCACCACGAAGGCCAGCGCCAGCAGCGTGGTCGAGCCCGCCGACACGCCGAAGGCCAGGCAAAGCAACGGCAGCGGGAAGACGAGCAGCAGGAAGGCCCACTTCACGCCACGCAGCCATTCGATGCTGCGGCCGTGGAAGAACTCGCGCGTGTTGAACGAGCCGCCCATGAAGCCCTGCGCCTTCTGCACGATGCGCGGATGCTTGATGCCGATGGCGGTCTGCAGGCTGGACATCGGTTTCAGGCGTGCATTGCGGCGCAGCGAGGCGGTGCGTGTGACCAAGGCGGCCAGCGTAAAGGCCGCCGCGGCCCAAGCGAAGGGCGGCACCAGCGGCCAGGCTGATTCGAACTGCGTGGCCAGCAACGTGGCCAGCGTGAAACCCGAGGCGCAGCCAAACAGCACATAGTTGGCCAGCGTCAGCGGGCTGGCCCATTCCTGCAGGAAGCGGATCGACATGTAGACCATCGCGGTGCAGACGAACAGCGCCAGGCACAGCAGCGCCGCGACCGCGCCGATGGCGGGCGTCGAGGGCCAGCCCAGGTACTGCGCCACGCCGTAGACCAGCAAGCCGAGCATGAACAGCGGCAGCGCGATGACCTCGCGCGACAACCACGAGGTGCGCCACATCGCGGCGCTGCGCCAGGCGCGCTCCGGGTGGCCGAGATGAAAGAACGAGGCCACCAGCCCCAGGCCGCACAGGGCCAGCGCGAGCACGCTGCCGACGACCTGGAAGTCTGCTACGTCCGTCGCGGCGCCGGACACTTCGGCGGCGAACAGCGCCAGGAACAGGCCCTGGCCGGCGCCGATCAGCGTGGTAAGGAAGATGACGGAGAAGGCGGGTTTCATGCGCGCGGCCAGGTGTCGTGCGGGTTCAGGTGGCGAAGTCCTCGCGCCCCGGCTCGCGGTGGGCGGGCTCGGGCTGCTGGCCGTCGATCTTCAGCGGGTTGTCGATGCGTTCCAGGTCCTCGGGGTGCACCGTGATCTCGGTGCGCCGCCGCGGCAGGTAGTGGTTGGCCGGGCGCGTGCTCCATTCGGGCATCAGCGCGTAGCCGGCGCGTTCCTGGATCGCCTGCGACACCACCGACTCGGGGTCGTGGATGTCGCCGAACAGCCGCGCGTTGGTCGGGCAGGCGAGCACGCAGGCCGGCTTGCGCTCGCGCTCGGGCAAGGCTGTGTCGTGGATGCGGTCGACGCACAGCGTGCACTTGGTCATCACCTGGCGCTTCTCGTCAAGCTCGCGCGCGCCGTAGGGGCAGGCCCAGGAGCAGTACTTGCAGCCGATGCACTTGTCGTAGTCGACCAGCACGATGCCATCCTCGGCCCGCTTGTAGCTCGCGCCGGTGGGGCACACCGGCACGCAGGGTGGGTCTTCGCAATGCAGGCAGCTCTTCGGGAAGTGCACCGTCTGCGTGTTCGGGAACTCACCCACCTCGAAGGTCTGCACGCGGTTGAAGAAGGTGCCGTTCGGGTCCGCGCCGTAGGGATCCATGTCGACCAGCGGCCCGGCCGAACCCGAGGTGTTCCACTGCTTGCAACTCGTGACGCAGGCATGGCAGCCGACACACACGTTCAGGTCGATGACCAATGCCAGTTGGGTCACTTCTTCGCCCCTTGTCCGGCGAAGAAGGCACGCCAGCGCGGTGCGATGCCGGTGCCGGGCGCCTGGGGCGCGGCCTTGAACTGCGGCCAGGTCATCGCAGGCTCGTCGGCTTGAGCCGCGCTGATGCGCACGCGCACGTCATACCAGGCGGCCTGACCGGTGATCGGGTCGGAGTTGGACAGTTGACCGGGCAGTTCCTCGCTGATCAGGTGGTTGAGCAGGAAGCCGCGCTGCGATTCGTTGGCGTCCTCGCTCAGTCCCCATGCGCCCTTGGCCTTGCCGATGGCGTTCCAGGTCCACACCGTGCCGGGCTCGACCGCTTCGGAATAGCGGCACAGGCAGCGCACCTTGCCCCACTGCGATTCAACCCACATCCAGCCGCCGTCAGCGATACCTGCGGCCTGCGCCACCTGCGGGTTGACGAACAGGAAATTGTGCGTGTGGATCTGGCGCAGCCAGGCGTTCTGCGAGTCCCAGGAGTGATACATCGCCATGGGCCGCTGCGTCACTGCGTTGAGCGGGTAGCGGGTGCGGTCGGTGGCCTGCTCCTCCAGCGGCGCGTAGTAGAAAGGCAGCGGGTCGAAGTAGGTCTCGACGCGCTTGCGCAGAGGCTCCGGCGGCTGCTTGCCCGGCCGCTTGCCCTGCGCCGCGAGGCGAAAGCCCTGCAGGAACTCCGAATAGAGGTGGATCACGATCGGGTCGTTGTCGCGCCGCAGCCCGACGCTCTGCGCCCAGGCCATGTAACCCTGGTTCCAGTTGCGCATGTACTGGTGCTCGGGCGGCATGCGGTGGTGGAAGACGCAATGGTTCTTGGCGTACATCTCCCACTGCTTGGGGTTGGGTTCACCGCGCATCGACTTCTCGCCGCCCTTGCCGCGCCAGCCGGCGAGAAAGCCGATGCCGGAGCCGGGCGCGGTCTCGTAGTTGACGATGAAGTCGGGATAGTCGCGGTACTTGCGCGCGCCCTCGGGCGTGACGAAGGCCGGGAACTTCAGCCGCGAGGCGAGTTCGACCAGCACCTCCTGGAAGGGCCGGCATTCGCCCATTGGCGGCAGCACCGGGATGCGCACCGAATCGACCGGCCCGTCGAACTCGGAGATCGGCCGGTCGAGCATCGACATGCAGTCGTGCCGCTCCAGGTAGCTGGTGTCGGGCAGCACCAGGTCGGCGTAGGCCGTCATCTCCGACTGGAACGCGTCGCACACCACCAGGAAGGGAATCTTGTACTCGCCGTCCTCGCCCTTGTCGTTCAGCATCTTGCGCACTTCGACAGTGTTCATTGTGGAGTTCCACGCCATGTTCGCCATGAAGATCAGCAAGGTGTCGATGGGGTAGGGGTCGCCGCGACAGGCGTTGGTGATGACGTTGTGCATCAGCCCGTGGGCCGACAGCGGGTGCTCCCAGGAGAAGCCCTTGTCGATGCGCACCGGCCCGCCCTCGGCGTCGACGAACAGGTCGTCCGGGCTCTCCGGCCAGCCCAGGGGCGCACCGTTCAGCGGCGTGTCGGGCTTGACGGCGTCGGGGCTCTTCGGCGGGCGTGCGTTCGGCGGCACCGCGCGCGGGTAGGGCGCCTTGTGGCGAAAGCCGCCAGGCCGGTCGATGGTGCCCAGCAGCGACATCAGGATGGCCAGCGAACGGATGGTGTGAAAGCCATTGGAATGCGCGGCCAGCCCGCGCATCGCATGGAAGGCCACCGGGTTGCCCGTGACCGAGGCATGGCGCTGGCCCCAGCTGTCGGTCCAGGCGATCGGCAGCTCGATCTTCTGGTCGCGCGCAGTGATGCCCATCTCGTGCGCCAGGCGGCGGATGGTGGCGGCCGGGATGCCAGTGATGGTGGCGGCCCATTCGGGCGTGTAGGCCTCGATCCGCTCCTTCAGCAGCTGGAAGGCGGGCACGGCCGGCGTGCCGTCGTCGAGCTTGAAGTGACCCAGCAGGGCAGGGTCGGCGCCTTCGCTGTGGTCATCGACGGCACGCTGGTTAAGGCGGTCCCACCACAGGAAGTTGGCCGGGCGCAGCGGGTTGCCGATGGCCGCCTGGGCGTTGCGCAGCATCATGCCGAACTGGTCGCTGGCGCTGTCCTGGTTCACCAGCTGGCCGGCATTGGTGTAGCGCGCCAGGAACTCGCGGTCGTACAGGCCTAGCTTGATGATCTCGTGGATCAGCGCCAGCAGCAGCGCGCCGTCGGTGCCGGGCTTGATCGGCACCCACTCGTCGGCGATGGCGGAGTAGCCGGTGCGCACCGGGTTGATCGAGACGAAGCGGCCGCCCGCGCGCTTGAACTTCGACAGCGCGATCTTCATCGGGTTGCTGTGATGGTCCTCGGCGGTGCCGATCATCACGAACAGCTTGGCGCGGTCGAGGTCGGGCCCACCGAACTCCCAGAAGCTGCCGCCGATGGTGTAGATCATGCCGGCGGCCATGTTCACCGAGCAGAAGCCGCCGTGCGCCGCGTAGTTGGGCGTACCGAACTGGCGCGCGAACAGGCCTGTCAGCGCCTGCATCTGGTCGCGCCCGGTGAACAGTGCAAATTGCTTCGGGTCGGTGGCGCGGATCTTCTGCAGCCGCTGCTCGAGCAGCGTCAGCGCCTCGTCCCACTCGATCGGTTCGAACTGGCCATCGCCGCGTTCAGTGCCCGGCTTGCGCCGCAGCGGCTTGGTCAGCCGCGCCGGCGAGTACTGCTTCATGATGCCGGACGAGCCCTTGGCGCAGATCACGCCCTGGTTCAGCGGGTGATCGGGGTTGCCCTCGATGTAGCGCACCTCGCCGTCGCGCAGATGCACGCGGATGCCGCAGCGGCAGGCGCACATGTAGCAGGTGGTGTCTCGGACCTGGGTGCCGGACTTTGCCGACGGTGCGCGTGTGGGGTCGTGTATCGGTGTGGCGGCCATGCTGGTCGTTGGATTTTCGCGCGTGGTCGATCAGCGGGCGCGCACGGATCGGCACCCGGGCTGACAAGGCTTGTCTCCTGCCCTGATTAGCGCAAGCGGCGCCGGCGGCGTCTATAGCCGGGACGGGCTATCGGCCGTAGCCCATATGGGTAGCAAGGCCTCCCGGAGCGGGTGTTCCCCGGGCCGAGATGCCGGGTCCGGGCCGTCGGGTCCGAACCGATGGCGCTGGCGCAGAATCTGGTTTCCAATCCGCACCAGCCGCGCCGCGCCTTGGGGTGCCGCAGTGCCCAACTCGTCATGGAAGCTACCGAGACCCCCGCCGAAGTCAGCCCACCGGCAGAAAGCCCGCCTGTGGGAGAACTGTTCGTCGAGCTCAGTGCAGGGCTGGCGGCCGGCGATGACGTCGAGGCGCTGCTGCAGCGCTTTCTCGTGCCTGTGCTGCGGCTGGCCGGTGCGCAGGCCGGCGCGGTGCGCACGCTGAGCGAGGACGGCACGGCCATGCGCCTGGTCGGCAGCATCGGTCTGTCCGAGGCGGTGCTCGAGGCCGAGCGTTCGGTCGACCCGCACTGTGGCGTCTGCGGTCAGGCCGCGCACGGCGAGGCGCTGGTCTGGTCGGGCGATCTGCAACCGTGCGCGCGGCGCAGCCACGACAGCCTCCTGGCGCAGCGTTTCAAGCGCCTGCTGGCCGTGCCGCTGCGCCACCGCGACCGGGTGCTGGGCATCTACAACCTGTTCTTCGAAGATGAAGTGCCCACCGGCCCGGACATTGCCGCCGTGCTGCGCTCGGTGGGTGAACTGCTGGGCCTGGCACTGCACAACGCCCGGCTGGAGCGCGAGCACTTGCGCGCCGCGCTCCTGCAGGAGCGCCAGATGCTCGCCAACGACGTGCACGACGCGGTGGCGCAATCACTGTACTTCATGAAGATGCGCCTACCGCTGCTGCAGGATGCCTTGCAGCAGCACGACGAGCCGCGCGCCCTGCGCTATCACGCCGATCTGCGCCAGGCCGTCAGCGATGCGCACGCCAGCCTGCGCGAGATCCTGACGCATTACCGCACGCGCATGGACCCGAAGGGCCTGCTGCATGCCCTGCAGGCGCTGCAGGCCGGCCATCGCGAGCGCACCGGTATCGAACTGGTGCTCGACCATCGTGTGGCGCGGCTGAAGCTGTCGGTCGAACAGGAACTGCAGGTGTTCCACGTGGTGCAGGAGGCGCTGGCCAACGTGGCCAAGCATTCGCACGCGCACCGCGCTTGGGTGCGCATCGAAGCCGGCGAACGGCAGCTTGAGATCGTGGTCGAGGACGACGGCGAAGGCCTGCATGCCGATGCGGCGCCGCCGCCCGGGGCGGCTCATTTCGGCCTGGAGATCATGCAAGACCGCGCACGGCGGATTGGCGGCACGCTGAGCGTCGAGCCGCGTGACGGAGGCGGTACCCGGGTGCGCCTGTGCATCCCGACGCCCGGCGCGGCGCCGGCAGGCGGGTCATGAGCCCGCCGGTCCGCGTCGCGCTGGTCGATGACCATGCGCTGTGCCGCAATGGCCTGACCGAACTGCTCGAGCGGCGCGGCGGCATGCAGGTGGCCTTCGCCACAGGCGACGCCGACCAGGTGGCGCCGCTGCTGCGCGAGCACAGGCCCGACCTGCTGGTGCTCGATCTGCGCATGCCGGCGATCGATGGCCTGAGCCTGACGCGGCGTCTGCGCCTGGAGGGCATCGACACGCCGATCGTCATCCTGACGATGAGCGATGCCGAGGAGGACATGGCGGCGGCGCTGCGCGCCGGCGCGCGCGGCTACCTGCTCAAGGACATGGAGCCCGAGGAGGTCATCGGCGCCATCGGCCGTGCGGCCCACGGCGAGCTGGTGGTGGCACCGGTCATGACGCTGAAGCTGGCGCAGATGCTGCAGTCCGGCGCGACGGGCGACACGCGCAGCAGCCAGTTCGCGTCGCTGACCGAGCGCGAACGCCAGATCCTCGACCACCTGTCGCGCGGTGAGAGCAACAAGGCCATTGCGCGCGCGCTGGACATCAGCCACGACACCGTGAAACTGCATGTGCGCCACATCCTGTCGAAGCTGAACCTGAGCTCGCGCGTCGAGGCGGCGGTGTTCGCGGTGGAATTCCGCGGCACGCCGGCCGGTGCGGCGCAGGTTGGCGAGGCAGTGCGCAAGCCTGCGCGCTGACGCTTGGGTCGCGCGGGTCGGCTGCCCGGCCGGTTTGCCCGAACGACTACTGTCGCCGCTTCAGCAAGGTCAGTTCGTTCAGTCCATCGCCAGTGATCCGATAGTCGAGCTCGTCGACCAGGCGATGCATCAGCTCCACGCCGAAGCCCCCGGGTCGGGCTCGGTCCAGCGGCGACACGTCCAGGTTTGCGGCGATGGCTCGTGTCGGGTCGAACAACGCGGCGTCGTCGCGAACGATCACCCGCACGGCATCGCGCTCCGGCACGACGCAGACTTCGATCGTCCCGTCGTTTCCGTGCAAGCCGTGCTCGACGCAGTTCGACACCGCCTCGTCGACCGCCAGCAACAGGTCCGCAGCGCGGTCCTGTGACAAACCGGCCGCAGTGGCATGACACTCGACAAACGCACGGATCCGGCCCAGGTCGTCAAGACCCGCCTTGACCCGGATCCGGTCGCCGCCCATGGCCAGGATCCAGCCCGCCGCGACTTGGTCAGAAGCTCTTCAGAGCCGCATCCCTCGTGGCATGAATATCGAAGAACCTGTCGAAGCCCAGCGTCTTCAACACCCGTGCCACAGGGTCCGACGGGTTGAGCAGCTTGAGCTGGCCACCCGCGGTCTTCAGCTTGCCGGCCATGGCGTGCATGGCGCGCAGCCCGGCACTGCCCATGAAGTGGACCTCGTGCAGGTCGAGAAGAATGTTCTTCGCACCTGCGGCAATGAGATCGCTGGCCTTGGTTTCCAGATCGCCGTAGGTGTTCGAGTCCAGGTCACCGCTGACATACAGAATCGTCACCGGGGTGTCGCCCTTTTCCTCGGACACGGCGATTCGAAGTTCATTGCTCATGGCACTTGCCTCCTTGTGAAAACTCTGGGGTGATACGGGTTGAGATACCGTGACTGCTGGGACGAAGAAGTGCCGCGCCTCAGTGCAAACCGCGGCGGGCGCTGATCATGGTGATGTCATCGAACTGGTCCGCCTTGCCGATGAAGCCTTCGAGCGCCCGGCGCACAGTCTCCAACACGGGCGCGCCCGTGGCGGCGCCCTGGACGAAGGTGCAACGCAGCAGGTCTTCGGAGAAGGCCTCGCCTGCCTCGTTCTGGGCGTCGGTCGCGCCGTCGGTGTAGGCAAAGAACCATTCGCCTGGCCGAAGCTCGGCGCTGCCCACTTCGTATTCGGCTTCCTCGAACAGGCCGACCACCGGCCCCGTCGTGGACAGTTGCGTCCGGACCCCGCTGCCCTGGCCGATCCAGGGGGCTTCGTGCCCCGCGTTGACGTAGCGAACCAGCCCGGTCCGCGGCACGATCAGGCCGAAGAACACCGATGCAAACATGCTGCTGCCGCGGTGCGTCGAGGCGATGTACTGGTTGGTCGAACGCAGGGCGTGCAGCAGTGTGCTGGCCAGATCATCGCTGCCGGCAGAGCGCTCCATGCTGCCGCCATACAAAGCGCCGGAGCGGATCAGGCTGCGAAACAGCGTCATGAACAACGCCGCACCCACGCCCTTGTCGCAGACGTCGCCGATGACGAGGCCCACGCATTGCAGTTTCGGAAGCATGAAGAAGTCATAGAAGTCCCCGGCCACCTTGCGGGCCGGCTGCAGCATGCCGTCCAGTTGCCAGCCCGGCAGGGTCGGGATGCTCGCAGGCAGGAAGTTCCTCTGGATCTTCTGCCCGATCTCCAGTTCATGCTCCAGCACCCTGGCCTGGATCATGCGCCCGAGCTTCTCGCCGATCACTTCGCTTTCACGGTGGCACAGGGCTTCGATCACCGATGGCACGGCATCTGGGTGTGAAGCCAGCGTGGCGTAGATCGCGTCGCGTTCCAGCTTCAGCAGCACGGTGTCCATCCTGGCGCTGACCGACGCCGTGCGTGATTCGCTGGACAGCGCAGCGACTTCACCGAACACCTCGCCCTTCTCGAGAACCATGACCACCATCTCCGCATGGTGCACCTGAACACAGCCGTCGACGATGAAGTACATCGCCGATCCCGGGTCGCCTTTGCTGAACAGCAACTCGCCGGCCGACAATCGGATCAGTGTCGCCAAGTCGGACAGCGCCCGAATCGCAGCGGCCGGGGTGGATCGGAAGAAGGCGCTTCGGCGCAACAACTGCCCGGCGTCGTCCACGCTTAGCATCTTTGCGGTGCTTTGCGAGTGAGGGGTGGGTAAGAAGGGTGCACACCGTAAGCCGCAGGCCTTGGGGTGCTCAGGAGCACGTGCCCCATTCCCCCGGCACCTTGCCCACCAGCCGCAGAAAGCCTTCGAAGGGGCCCATATTGCCCATGGCTTCCATCTTGGGCCCCTCGAAGTTGAGGTGCCCGAACATCATCGCGCGCATCGGGCCGTACTCGCCGGCCCCCATCTCGCGCCACCGCGCCGTTTCGGCCCACATCAGGTAGTCGGCACCACCATCGAGCTTGTCACCGCGCACGGCACCGCCATAGACGCACTTCGCCTTGTGGTCCTTCAGCGCGATCTGCAGTTCGATGCGCCCGCTCTTCGGGCAATCAGCGCGGTAGATCTGCATGGTCTTGAAGCCGCGGCCGGCGTCGTTCTTGATCCAGCCCGATTCGACCAGCTTGTCGGTCAGCCCGGCATCGGCATTCCAGGCGGAGCACATGGCCTGCGCCCAAGGCGCCGACATCGCGACGGGCGCGGTCTGCGCCGAGGCCGGCGCAGCCCCGGCGAGCATCAGGCCGAGCACGATGCACGCGGGGCGGCAGTGTCGAATGTCCATGCGGCGTCAGGCCTGGGCTGTTGCGAATTCGGCGAGTTCGGCCGCTGCGCGATGCTGCGCGCGGAACCAGGCCAGCTCGTCGTGCAGGCGAACGACTTCGCCGATGATGGTCAGGCAGGGCGAACACAAACCCGCACGCTCGACTTCGTCGGCCAGCGTTTCCAGCGTGGCGCAGACGACGCGCTGGCTGTCCAGCGTGCCTTGCGCCACCACGGCCGCCGGCCAGTGCGGCGGCAGCCCGTGCGCGATCATCTGCGCGCAAATGGTGGCCAGCCCCGACAGGCCCATGTAGATCACCACCGTCTGGCGCGGCCGCGCCAGCGCCGGCCAGTCCAGGTCGCAGCTGCCGTCCTTGAGGTGGCCGGTGACGAAAGTGCAGCTCTGCGCATGGTCGCGGTGCGTCAGCGGAATGCCGGCATAGCTGGCCACGCCGCAGGCGGCGGTGATGCCGGGCACCACCTCGAAGGGCACGCCCGCGGCCGCCAGCACCTGCAGCTCCTCGCCACCACGGCCGAAGACGAAGGGGTCGCCGCCCTTGAGGCGCACCACCTGCTTGCCCTCACGGGCCAGACGCACCAGCAGCTGGTTGATGTCGACCTGCGCCATGCTGTGGCGGCTGCGCTCCTTGCCGACATAAAGGCGCTCGGCGCCAGCGCCGATCAGGCCGAGCACCTGCGTCCCGACCAGGTGGTCGTAGACCACCACGTCGGCCTGGGCCAGCAGCCGCGCGGCGCGCAGCGTCAGCAGGTCGGGATCGCCCGGTCCGGCACCGACCAGATGCACCACACCGCAGGCCTTGCGGCAGGCCGCCACCATGGCCGGGATGTCGAC
Source organism: uncultured Pseudomonadota bacterium (assembly GCA_963758955.1). Taxonomy (GTDB): domain Bacteria; phylum Pseudomonadota; class Gammaproteobacteria; order Burkholderiales; family Burkholderiaceae_C; genus Rubrivivax. Next base: position 197,458 of record CAVWXO010000015.1, on the reverse strand, counting down.
GAATGAGTTCATGCTTGTCTCCAGGTAGGTCTCGTGGGGCGACTCAAGCACCGCGCGAACCGCCGCCGCAGCTGCCGCCGACGCAACCGCCGCTGCCGCAGCCGCCGGCCGCCGGCGCCGCCCCAGGGGCCTCCGCACTGGCGGGAATGAAGATGAAGTTGAAGGCGCCCGGTTCGAGTTCGACGAAGTCGAGCGTGGTGTCCTCCAGCATGGGCTGGTGCGGGTCGGCGATGACCACCGCCACGCCCTCGAGCAGCAGGCGCAGGTCTTCGTCCTGGGCCGCGTCGAAGCCCATGCCGTATTCGATGGAACCATCGGCCGCCTGGCGGGCCGCGATGCGCAAGGCCAGGTCCTGCGCGGCGCTGGCTGCCGCCGCCTGCTGGATCTGCTGTGCTGCGGCGCGGGTCAGAGTAAACATGAGCGTCTCCTATTGAGAATTACGTAATCCATGACATCACCACAACTCAGCTTGCTTCCAGCATGCGGTGATGATCGATCGGCGGTGTTGGCCGCTGCGCAGCTTGTTGCGCGCTGCGGTCTTGAGTTCGGCCAGCGAGTTGGGACAGAAGTTCGCCAGTGCATGACGTTTGAGCCAGGCCCACAGGTACTCCACCGGGTTCAGATCGGGTGCGTACCCCGGCAGCAGTGCCATCTGGATGGCGCCCTTGGTGCTGTCGAGATAGTCGCGCACGATCCGGCTCTTGTGCTGCGCCGCGCCGTCCCAGACGATGAGCAGCCGGCGCTTGAGCTGCGAGCGCAGCGCCTTGAGGAACTCCACGATCTGCGCGCTCCTGACCGCGCCGTCGTACAGCCGGAAGAGGAAGTTCGTGCGGGTCAGCCCGGCGATGGCCGAGACGTGCTTCCAGTTGAAGTGGAACTGCACGACCGGCGTGCAGCCCCTGGGCGCCCAGGTTCTGACGCGCGTGGGTCGCTCCGACAGCCCGGATTCGTCGATGAAGACGATCAGCCGTCGCTCGGCAGCACACTTTTTTTGAGCGCGGGCCAGGTCTTGCGTTTCCACGCCAGCACGGCCTCGTCGTTGCGCTCGATGGCCCGTCGTTCGGGTTTTTGCGAGCTGAAGCCCATCGCGCCGAGCAGCCGCCAGACATGGACCTCGCTGAAGCGCACCCCGTACAGCCGTTCGATGAGAGCGCGTACCCGTTTGAGGGTCCACAGCTCGGTGCCGAAGCCGTGGGCGATGGCGCCTTGCAGCAACGCCGTACGCAGCGCGTCGAGTTGCGTGGCGTCGAGCTGCGCCGGACGGCCCGTGGCCATCGAGCGCAGCGCCTCGATGCCACCCTCATCGAGTCGGGCCTTCCATGTGTACGCCGTCTGCCGTGCCACGCCCACGGCGCTGGCCGCCTGCGCGGGCGTCTTTCCCGCCAGCATCAACCGCCCCGCGCGCACCCGCTTGCGTGTGGCTTCGTCCATCTTGGCCATGTACCGATTCTCCGATCAAGCTGATGATCGGAGAACGCACGAGAGCGCTATCGGTTGTCATGGTTTTGGTAATTCTCAATAGTGCTCGCCCTTGGTGCGCAGCAGGCCGGCCAGACGGTTGCCTTGCTTTTGCGGCCCGCCGCGCGGGAAGATTTGATGCAGGTAGTGGTTGTTGCCGCGCTCGGGACCCCAGGCCCGTGCAAAGTGCCGGATCATCACGCGCACCTGCGCCTGCACGCCATGCTCGGCGTAGTACTCGCGCAGGAAACGGATCAACTGCCAGTGCTCGTCGGTGAGTTCCAGTCCCTCGGCCTGCGCCTGGGCACGCACGAAGTCCTCGCCCCAGTCGTCCAGGTTGCGCAGGTAGCCTTCGGAGTCGGTCTCGACCTGCCGCGTGCCCACGTGCAGGCATCGCACGGCCGGCTGGATGATCGGGGTCTGTGCGGCGTTCATCGGCAGGGTTCAGCAGGCCACCGCCATCTCGGCCCGCGGCCGCGCCGCCATGGCGGTGGCGCCGCGCGACGCGCTGTGCTCGCGCACGAAGGCGACGAAGCGTGCCGGCCAGTCGCAACCACCCACGTCGCGCAGGTGGGCGTAGCTGGCCAGCAGGTTGCGGTGCAGCAGCCCGTCGTGGCGGCCGTCGATGCCGTGGCCGCGCTCGACACGGTAGGCAAAGCGCTGGCCGGGCGGCAGGTTGTCGAGGCTGGAGTAGTGGAACTCATGGGCCTGCACCGGTCCGCGCACTGCAGCGGCCGGCCAAGGATGGTCGGCGGTGGCTGCCAGGCGCACGTAGCCACGGCCCACCGGTTTCGCGTGCATGCTCACGTCGGCGGGGATCGCGCCGACCATGCGGCAGCTGCGGCCCTGCCAGCTGATGCTGCGCGCCAGGTACATCAGCCCGCCGCATTCGGCATAGGTGGGCAGGCCGGCGTCGATGGCGGCGGCGATGTCGGCACGCAGGCTGGCGTTGGCTTGCAGTTCGTCCATGGACACTTCCGGGAAGCCGCCGCCGATGAACAGGCCGTCCACCGCAGGCAGCCGCGCATCGCGCAGGGTATCGAAAGGCAGCAGCTCGGCGCCGGCCGCCCGCAGGGCGGCCAGGTCGTCGGGGTAGTAGAAGCCGAAGGCCTTGTCGCGGGCAATGCCGATGCGCAGCTTCGGCCCACGGGCCGCCGCCGGTGCGCTGCGCGGCCACGCCGGCAGGGGTCCGGCCGACGACGCGATCGTGACCACCCGCGCCAGGTCCACCTGCTCGGCCACGCGGCGGCCCAGCCGAGACACATGTTGCGCCGCATCGTCGAGTTCGGCATTGGGTGTCAGCCCGAGGTGGCGCTCGTCCAAGCCGAGGGCGGGATCATGGGCCAGCGCGCCGATCACCGGTATGTCGGTGTAATGCTCGATCACGGCGCGCAGCTTGGACTCGTGCCGGCTGCCGCCCACCTGGTTGAGCACCACGCCGGCGATGCGGATGCGCCGGTCGAAGGCCTGGAAGCCGAGGATCAGGGGCGCGATGCCGCGCGTCATGCCGCGCGCGTCGATGACCAGCAGCACCGGCAGGCCCAGCAACTGCGCCAATGCGGCGTTGCTGTTGCTGCCGTCCAGCGCCACACCGTCGTGCAGCCCTTTGTTGCCTTCGACCACGCTGATGTCGGCCCTGGCGGCCTGCTGCGCGAAGCGGGCCACGATCTCTTCGCCGCTCGACAGGTAGGGGTCGAGGTTGAAGCAGTCGCGCTGTGCGGCCTGGGCCAGCCACATCGGATCGATGTAGTCCGGCCCCTTCTTGAAGGGCTGGACCTGCAGGCCCTGCGCGTGCAGCGCAGCGCACAGGCCGATGCTGAAGGTGGTCTTGCCCGAGGACTTGTGCGCCGCCGAGACCAGAATGCGCGCGCCGCTCATGAAACCCCCTTGGCCCCGGCCTTCAGCGCCGCGAAATCGTCCTGCGGCATGAAGTCGAGCACGCGCACGCCGACCGTGGTCAGCACGAAAGCCAGGCCCACGCCGCCCAGACCGAGCAGCCACTCGGGCCAGCGCGGCGCGTAGTGCGCCGCCGCGCCATCGCCGAAGCTGCTGCTGGAGGTGTAACCCGGAAAGATCTCCAGCGGGAAGGCCTGGCCGCCGATGATGAAGACGTAGAGCCAGGCGAACGCACCCAGCACCACCAGCAGCGCGGCCGCCTGCGTGGCCCGCGGCCCGGCCAGGCGCGGATGGAACAGCAGCAGCAGCGGCAGTGCCGTACCCACCAGCCCGTAGCCGCCCCACAGCAGCAGCGGGAAGATGCCGCGCGGATTTCCCTTGCCCAGCAGGATGAAGGCCTCGAACGCAGCCTGGCGTTCGAAGTACAGGTTGGTCAGGTGGTACACCACCACCAGGTAGAAGGCGGCGACGACGAACACGCCGAGCAGGCGCGCCATGCGCCGCTGCACCGCGGCGTCCAGCACCTGCGCGTTCCAGGCGTACATAGCCGACTGCACCACCAGGAACACCGCCAGTCCCCAGGCGAAGGACAGCACGATGAACAGCGGCGCCAGCACCGCCGAGGCATAGGCCTGGCGTGCCACCAGGAAGCCGAAGATCGAACCGGTGCCGGTGGTCAGCACGAAGCGCCAGGCCAGGGCCAGCAGCCCGGCGGACTTGGCATGCCGGTTCATCGAGCGCTCGAACATGGTCCACAGGTACAGCGCGACGATGCCAAACATGCCTGAGTACAGCAGCACGTTCCAGGCGAAGACCGATTTGGGGTTGTAGTGCGTGGCGGCGACGATCACGCGCTCGGGCCGACCCAGGTCGAGCATCAGCACCATCAGGCCACCGGCCAGCATGGCCAGGCACAGCAGCCCGGACAGCGGCGCGCGCGGCTTGTAGATCGGCTGGCCGAAGACCGAGCCGATCGACGCCACGTTGAGCACGCCCGAGGCGGCGACGATCATGAAGATCGCGAACACGTGCGGCAGGCCCCAGACCACGTGGTTGTTCATGCCGGTGACGATGTGGCCGTGAACCTCCATGAAGTGCGCACTGCCCAGGCCGACCAGCACCAGCGCACCGCCGAGCGCGAGCAGGCCGTAGAAGTGGGCGGGGCCGAAGCGCGGATTCATGTCAGTCCCTGGTAGCGCACGCCCGGGTCCAGGCGCAGGTCGGCGCGCAGCTGCATGGTGGCGACCTCGCGCACGCGCTGCGAGATGGCGCTGTGCGGATCGTTCAGGTCGCCGAAGAGCATGGCGTGGTGGCCGGCGCGGTCGCAGGCTTCCACGCAAGCCGGCGTGCCGCCCTTGTCGATGCGGTGCACGCACAGCGTGCAGCCTTCGACGCAGCCCTTGCCGCGCGGCACGTCCGGCTTCTGGCCGCTGAGCGGCTCGTGCACGAAGGAACGCGCCTGGTAGGGGCAGGCCATCACGCAGTAGCGGCAGCCGATGCAGCTGTGGCGGTCGACCAGCACGATGCCGTCGGCGCGCTTGAAGGACGCGCCGGTCGGGCAGACGTCGACGCAGGGCGGCTCGGCACAGTGCTGGCACATCACCGGCAGCGAGGCGCCGTGCCCGGTGCTCGCCGACTTGATCTCGATCTTGCGGATCCACTGCGCGTCGGTCGGCTTGGTGCCGCCCGACAGACCGTTTTCGGTGTTGCAGGCATCGACGCAGTCGGTGCAGCCGCTGGCGCATTGGCGCGTGTCGATGAGCAGGCCCCAGCGCACCTTGGGGTTCGCACCGGCCGACGCAGTGCCCGGCGCGGCCGCCTGCGCCACTTCCATCAGGTGCACGCCGGGTGCCAACAGCAAGCCGCCGGCTCCGGCTGCGGCCAGGCCGAGGAAGGCGCGGCGCCCGCTCAGGCCCTGCTTCGCTCCGGTGTCGGCGGCTGCCTTCATTTCGTCCCTGCGACCTGCGTCGCCGCCGGATGCCCCTCCGGCAGCGCGGCGGTGACTTTGGGCTTGCTGGCATGGCATTCGAAACAATCCAGCTTGACCGCCGCATAGCCATGGCAGCTGGCGCAGAAGTCGGTCGGCGCCGCGGCCACGCTGCCGGTGGCGCTGCTGGCGTGGCATTCGATGCAGCCCTTGAGGCTGGAGCGCGGGTCGCGCACGCCGCGGTGCACGGTCTCGTTGCGCTGGTGCTTCAGCAGGTCCATGTGGTTCAGGCGCATAAACGCCGGGTCGGCGACACATTGTTCGCCGCGCGCCTTCTCGATCACCGGCACGGGCACGCGGCCGCTGGCCGTACCCTGCGCCAGCACAGGTCCGATGCAGGCCAGCACCAGCAGCGCCGCAGCGCGGCGCACCAAGACGCGGCGCTGCGTGTGCTTCATTCGCCCAGCCCCATCTGGATGTAGCCGGTGGGGCACACATCCTTGCAGATGTGGCAGCCAATGCACTTGGCATAGTCGGTGTCGACATAGCGCCCGGTGGTCGACTTCGACTTCGGCACCTTGAACACGGCGGTCTGCGGGCAATAGACGACGCAGTTGTCGCATTCGAAGCACTGGCCGCAGCTCATGCAGCGCTTGGCCTCGGCGATGGCTTCGGCTTCGGTGAGCGGCAGCACGCGCTCCTCGAAGTTGCCCAGCGCCTGCGCCGCGTCCAGCGTGACGATCTTGCGCCGGTGCCGCGCGGTGTAGGCAAAGTGGCCGAGGAACAGCTCCTCGTGAGGGATGACGTAGCGGTCGGAGCGGTTGTCGAAGTTGTGAATCGCAGCGGTGCTGACATCGGTGCCGCGGATCGGCTCGTGCACCTCGCTGAAGGCCAGGCCCTTCTCGATCATCTTGCGCTTCAGGTCGAAGGTGTGCACGTCGATCTTCGGCCGTTTGTCCAGCGGCTCGGCGCGCAGGAAGCGCTCGATGCCGTCGGCGGCGATCGCGCCGTGGCCGATGGCGGTGGTCAGCAGGTGAGGGCGCACGACGTCGCCGCCGACGAACACGCCTTCCTGACCCTGCACCTGGTAGTTGCGGTCGGCGTTGATGCCGCCCTTGCCGTTGTTGAATTCGTCCAGGCCGGCGAAGTCGACCGCCTGGCCGATGGCCGAGACGATCAGGTCGGCAGGGATGTCCTCTTCGGTACCTTCGATGTTCTTGATCTCGAGCCGGCCGCCGACAATCTTGGCTTCGCAGCGCACCACGCGCAGCGCCACCGCGCGCCCGTCGTGGCTGCGCACCACGCACACCGGCGCCAGGCCGCCGCGGATGGCGATGCCTTCGGCCTGCGCCTGCTCGATCTCGTGCCGGTTGGCCTGCATCTTGTCGACGGCAAAGATCGAGGTCAGCGTGACCTCGGCGCCCTGCTTGGCCGAGACCTCGGCCACGTCGTGCGCCGCGTGGCCGGCAATGGCGTGTTCGGGGCGGTCGCTGGGGTTGATCTTCTCGATGTGGCCCAGGCGCCGCGACACGGTGGCCACGTCGATCGAGGTGTCGCCGCCGCCGACCACGACCACGCGCTTGCCCACATGGCGCAGCCGCCCGTCGTTGAAGGCCTTCAGGAAGGCCGTGGCAGTGACGCAGTTGGGTGCGTCGGCGCCGTCCACCGGCAGCGCCCGCCCGGCCTGTGCGCCCAGGCCCAGGAAGACCGCGTCATATTCGGCGCGGATCTGCGCCATCGTCACGTCGCTGCCGATGCGGCAGTTCATGCGCGTTTGCACCCCCAGGTCGAGGATGCGCTGGATCTCGGCATCGAGCACCTCGCGCGGTGTGCGGAAGCCCGGGATGCCGTAGCGCATCATGCCGCCGAGCTCGGCGCGCTCGTCGAAGATCGTGACCGCATGGCCCTTTAGCGCCAGCTGGTAGGCGGCTGACAGCCCGGCTGGTCCGCCGCCGACCACCGCCACCGACTTGCCGCTGCTCTGTGCCGGCTTGGGAAAGGACAACTTGTTGGCGATGGCGTATTCGCCGAGGAAATGCTCCACCGAATTGATGCCGACGAAGTCCTCGACCTCGTTGCGGTTGCAGCCCGATTCGCAAGGCGCCGGGCAGACCCGGCCCATCACCGACGGGAACGGGTTGGCCTGGGTGGCGCGGCGGAAGGCATATTCCTGCCAGGGCATGCCGGCCGGCGGCTTCTCGATGCCGCGCACGATGTTCAGGTAGCCGCGGATGTCCTCGCCCGACGGGCAGCTGCCCTGGCAAGGCGGCGTGCTCTGGATATAGGTCGGGCACTTGTGCGAATGGTCGGCGTCGAAGATCTGCTGCTGCCAGGCCAGCGGCTTGTGGTCGCCGTCCTTGTAGCGCCTGAAGGTCAAGGGTTGCGCCGGGGTGGCATCGGCCTGTGTGGACATCGGAAAGTCTCCCGTGATTAACGCTGGTCGCCGAGCCGGATGGCCTTGCTGACGAGCTGGTGCACGCCGCCGACCATGCTCATGTCGAAGCCGTAGTAGGGCAGCACCTTGCTGAACTGCGCCTTGCAGATGGCGCAGATGGTGGCCATGAAGTTCACGCCGTGGTCGTCGACCACGTGCTTCAGCGCTTCCATGCGCGGCAGTGCGCCCTTGACGCGCAGTTCCAGCAAGTCGTCGGTGAGCAGCCCACCGCCGCCGCCGCAGCAGAAGGTGGCGTCGTGGATGGTGCCGCCGGCCATGTCGTGGAAGTGGTTGGCCACCGACTTGATGATCTCGCGCGGGATGACGAACTGCCCGCCCGGCATCGAACCCATGCGCGAGGCGCGCGCCACGTTGCACGAGTCGTGGAAGGTGATGATGCGGTCGTCGTTCTTTTCCTTGTCGAACTTCAGCGCGCCCTGCTGGATCAGGTCGTAGGTGGATTCGCAGATGTGCTGCGGCACCGGATAGCGCGGGTCGAGGTAGTCGAAAGGGCCGATCAGCGTGTTCCAGAAGCTGTAGGCCACGCGCCAGGCGTGACCGCATTCGCCGACGATGATGCGCTTGACGCCCAGTTCGAGCGCAGCCTCGCGCACGCGCAGCGAGATGTTGCGCATCTGCTCGTAGTTGCCGATGAACAGGCCGAAGTTGCCGGCCTCGGAGGCGTGCGAACTCAGCGTCCAGCTGATGCCGGCGGCGTGGAACACCTTGGCATAGCCGATCAGGCTTTCGACATGCGGCTCGGAGAAGAAGTCGGCCGAGGGTGTGACCAGCAGCACCTCGGCGCCCTTGACGTTGAGCGGGAAGCGCACGTCACAACCGGTCTCTTCCTTGGTGTCTTCTTCCAAACCCAACAATGTGTCTTCCAGCGCCGGGCCGGGGATGCCCAGGTTGTTGCCGATCTTGTGCACCTTGCCGATGATCTCGTTGCTGTACTTCTGCCCCATGCCGATGGAGTCCATGATCTCCTTGGCGGCCATGGTGATCTCGGCGGTGTCGATGCCGTATGGGCAGAACACCGAGCAGCGCCTGCATTCCGAGCATTGGTTGTAGTAGCTGTACCAGTCGTCCAGCACCTCGCGCGTCAGGTCCTCGGCGCCGACCAGCTTGGGGAAATGCTTGCCGGCAAAGGTGAAGTGGCGGCGGTAGACCTTGCGCATCAGGTCCTGGCGCGCCACCGGCATGTTCTTCGGGTCGCCGGTGCCCAGGAAGTAGTGGCACTTGTCGGAGCAGGCGCCGCAGTGCACGCAGGCATCCATGTAGACCTTGAGCGAGCGGTACTTGCCGAGCAGCTCGCCCATCTTGGCGATGGCCTTGTCGTGCCAGTCCTCGACCAGTTCGCCCGGGAAGCCGATGGCCTTCTGGATCGGCGCCGCTGCCACGTAGGGCTTGCTGTGCGCCATCGCTCCCACCTGCACCAGCGGGATGACCGGGTACTCCTTCAGCTTCGGCGTCTCGAACGCACTGGTGGCCATGCTTCAGCCCTGCTTGCGTTCGAGCGCCGCGGCCCAGGCCGAGACATGCCGCGCCTCGCGCGAGGTGTCGGCCTGGTTGCGCGTCGGGCTGAAAAAGATGCCCGGTGCGTGCAGCAGCTTGCTGATCGGGAACACGATCATCAGCAGCGCCACCAGGCTCAGGTGCAGCAGCAGCAGGGGCTGGGCCGGCAGCGGCTGCAGGTCCAGGCGCATCAGCCCGAGCATGAAGGCCTTGACGGCGACGATGTCGGTGTGCGCGACGAAGCGCATGCCCAGGCCCGTCAGGCCGATGGCCACCAGCAGCGCCAGCATCAGGTGGTCGGAAGGCGTGGAGATGTAGCGCACCCGGTCCACCAGAAAGCGCCGCGCCCACAGACCGGCCAGCCCGCCCACCATGGCGAAGCCGGCATACAGGCCGAATGGCTGGATCCAGACCACCGGCAACCACACCGGCTCCTGGAAGTAGCGCAGGTGGCGCAGCAGCACCAGCAGCAGTGCCACATGGAAGACCCAGCCGAAGATCCAGGTCCACTTGCTGGAGCGGAACAGGCTTTCGAAGAACACCAACTCGCGCGTCATGCGCAGGCCGACGCCGACCGGTGTGACCGGGGCAGGCGTGGTGGGGATCTTCAGCGGTGCCGGCGTGCACGCGTAGTCGACGACCTTGCGCAGGAACCCCACCACCAGCAAGGCGCTGGCCAGGTAGAACAGCGCGGCGTACAGGATGGTCAGCAGGGACATGGCTGGCCCGGGCCGGTTCGACGCGCGCCGGCAGGCCCTTAGACGCAGCCGGTGGGCTTGGGCAGGCCGGCGATCTTGCAGGCCTGCTTGGCCGGGCCGTAGGGGAAAAGCTCGTACAGGTACTTGCTGTTGCCCTTGTCCGGGCCCAGCTGCTTGCCGATGGCCTTGGTCAGCACGCGTACCGCCGGGGCGATCTGGTACTCGTTGTAGTAGTCACGCAGGAAGTTCACCACTTCCCAGTGGCTGGGCGTCATTTCCAGCTTCTCTTCCTTGGCGATGTATTCACCGACCTCCTGGGTCCAGTCGGCCAGGTTGACGAGGTAGCCCTCTTCGTCGGTTTCGTAGCTCTTGCCGTTGACTTCGATGCTCATGGGTTTCTCCAGGTTCAGGATCGGGTTCGAGGGCGCAACGCGGGCAGCGTCAAAGCCAGGATTGGGTGGCCGAGTGCTGCGCCACCAGGTCCACGAAGCCGCCGTAGTCCACCAGCGTGATGCCTTCGGCCAGCATCGGGGTCACGGCGCGCGCGTCGCAATCGGGCTGCAGCGCATACACCTGCAGGCGGTCCGCAGCGGCGCGCAAATCAGCGGCGTCGGCATTGCCACGGGTCGCGGCATAGACGCCGTCTTCGATCAGCAGCACCGCGCTGCCGTCCTGGGCCAGGCGCAGGCAACTGGCCAGCGTGCGCGTCTGCGAGGGGGATTTGTTGACGATGTGCAGCATGATGGGTTCCTAGAAGCTCAGCACCACGTCCTGCTGCGCCATCAGCTCGCCCATCTCGGCGCTGCTGAGCACTTCGACATCCACCAGCAGCTGGTCCTCGCTCAGGCCGCGGACCTCGAGTGACTCGCGTTCGACATAGAGCTTCTCGACGTCGTAGCCGTCGAGCGCACGGTAGGTGGGCGAGAAGTTCTTGATGCCCACCGCCTTGGTGTTCTGGCCCTTCAGCAGCTCGTACACGCCGTCGTCCAGGAACACCAGGCTCACGTCCTGGTCGAAGGTGGCGGTGATGAGCACCACCTCCAGGCTCTCCAGCGCGTAGATCGTGCCGTAAGGCGCCTTGCGGTTGACGAACATGACCTTCTTGATGCGGTTCGGGTCGGTCATGGCCGGACTCCCGACGGGCCGCCCCAAGGGAGGCCGAGCCCCCTCGGGGGGCAGCGAACGAATGTGAGCGTGGGGGCAGTCATTCCATCAGTCTCCGAAGACCACGAGGCGGTCGCTCTTGATGGCGCTGTCCACCAACTGGCCCAGCCCCGAGATGCGGAAGCCCGGCGCCAGCACTTCTTCCTTGATGCCGCGGCGCAGCGCCGCGGCCACGCACACCACCAAGTCGACCTTGTGCTCGGCCGCGAGGGCCGACCAGCGGTTGACGATATGCCGGTCGTCCTGCGGCGGCTCGGTCAGGCGGGTCGCGTTGTTGACACCGTCGTGATAGAAGAACACGCGCTGGATCTCGTGGCCCTTGTCCAGCGCCGCCTTGGCGAACTGGTAGGCGCTGTCCGAGGCCTGGTGCGTGTACGGCCCTTCGCTGACCATCAGACCGAACTTCATACTCAGAAGCGGATGTGGGTGGAGGCGTTGAGGCTGGCGCGCGAGCCGCGCCAGTCGTCGATAAGGTACTTGGTGAAGGGCAGATCGCACTTCTCGAAGAAGCCGGGCCAGCCGATGCGCTCGATCCAGTCGGACACGCGTTCCCAGGAGCGCGCGTCGTTCTTGTAGGTGTAGAGGATCTTCTTCACCATGGCCGACACCTCCGGCCAGCGCGGCGGGTTGTTCGGCAGGCCCGAGGCCACCATCTTCATGAAGGTGGGCTTGCCGCGCGCGTTGGAGTTCTTGCCGCCGACCCAGATGGCCAGCTTGGTGTGCTCCGGGTCGTTGATCTGCATCGGCGGGCAGGGCGGGTAGCAGGCGCCGCAGCACATGCACTTCTTCTCGTCGATTTCCAGTGAGGGCTTGCCGTTGACCATAGCCGGCCGGATGGCGGCCACCGGACAGCGCGCGACCACGGCTGGGCGCTCGCAGGCATTGGCCACCAGCGCATGGTTGATCTTCGGCGGCTTGGTGTGCTGCACGATGATGGCGATGTCGGCCTGGCCGCCGCAGTTGATCTCGCAGCAGCTGGTGGACAGGTGCACACGGTTGGGCATGTCCTCCTTGATGAACTCCTCGTACAGGTCGTCCATCAGCGCCTTGACCGCGCCCGAGGCGTCGGTGCCCGGGATGTCGCAGTGCAGCCAGCCCTGCGTGTGCGCGATCGACGACACCGAGTTGCCGGTGCCGCCGACCGGGAAGCCATTGCTGTTGAGGGCCTCGATCAACGGCGCGACCCGGTTCGGGTCGGACACCATGTATTCGATGTTGCTGCGGATGGTGAAGCGCACATGGCCGTCGGCATAGGTGTCGGCGATGTCGCACAGCTTGCGGATGGTGTAGACGTCCATCTGCCGCTGCGTGCCGGCGCGCACTGTCCAGATTTCGTCGCCCGAATGCGCCACATGGTGCAGCACGCCGGGGCGCGGCCGGTCGTGGTACTTCCAGTTGCCGTAGTTGCGCAGCATCAGCGGATGCAGGTACTGCTTGTTGTCGGGCACGCCGCTTTCGATCGGGGTACGCATCGCTGTCGTGGCCATCTTCGAATCCCTCGTGTTGCTCAGGCCGCAGCCTTGCGCGCGTTGATCTTGGCGACCTCGTCGTCCCAGCCGTCGGTGCGTACATAGGGGTTGGTGCGCGGCGTGGCCACCATGTTCGGGTCGATTTCGACGCCGATGCCTTCAAGAAAATTCACCAGGCCGATGCGTTCGATCATCTCGCCGGTGCGCTCATGCTCCAGAGCGTTCTCGGCGAAGAAGTCGATCACCTTCTGGCCCAGCTCGACCAGCGCCTCGTAGTCCTCTTCGGTCTTCAGCGGCATGAAGGGCTTGACCACCGTGCCCATCAGGTCGCCGATCTTCAGCGTGCGCTTGCCGCCGATCAGCACCGTGGCGCCGGTGTCGGTGCCGTGCGCCAGCGCGCCGGTCATGACATTGATGCAGTGCATGCAGCGCACGCAGTTGCCGTTGTCGATCTCCAGGCACTGCGTGTCGTTGATGGCCACGCTGCTGATCTTCGGCCCGGTGGCTACGTTCTTGGCCTCCTTCAGCATGATGGTCTTGGTCGGGCAGCGGTTGATGACGTCGTTGACCAGTTCGGTCATGCCGTGCTTGGCCACCCACTTGCGGGCCAGCGCCTCGTCGGTACGGATGTTGTCGCGCCAGGTGCCGATGACGGCCATGTCGGCGCGTTGGATCGAGTTCATGCAGTCGTTCGGGCAGCCCGAGAACTTGAACTTGAACTTGTAGGGCAGCGCCGGCCGGTGAATGTCATCGAGGAAGGTGTTCAGCACCTGGCGGTGCGCTCGCGCCTCGTCGTAGCACGACTGCTCGCAGCGCGCCGCGCCGACGCAGGACATCGAGGTGCGCACCGCGGGCCCGGCGCCGCCGAGATCGAAGCCGAGCTCGTTGATGGCGTCGAAGGCGTCCTGCACCTTGGCCGTGGTCGCGCCCTGGAACATGATGTCGCCGGACTGGCCGTGGAAGGCGATCAGTCCGGAGCCGTGCTCCTCCCAGATGTCGCACATCTTGCGCAGCACGTCGGTGTTGTAGTGCATGCCGGCCGGCGGCTGCACGCGCAACGTGTGGAACTCCGAGGACAACGGAAACTGGCTGGCGACCTCGGAGAAGCGCGGGATGACGCCGCCGCCATAGCCGTAGACGCCGACCGTGCCACCCTTCCAGTAGCCTTTGCGCGTGGTGTAGGAATGCTCCAGCTGACCCATCAGGTCAACCATGTAGTCCTTGTCGTTGGCCAGGCGCTTCAGGCCCGTGACGAAACTGGGCCAGGGGCCGCTCTCAAGCTGGTCGAGCATGGGCGTGTCATGCGGCTTCTTGGCCATGGCCTTGTCTCCTGTTCGGCACTGAACCGGTAGTGGCACCCACCTCGCGGCGGTTTCCCTCCGAATGGCACGAATCTTGGGGCCGCGTCTCGGAGCGCGCTATCACTCCGGTGGGTGTGCGGACCCTACCCATATGGGGTAGGCCGCGCTCCCCCGTCCCGGCTATAGACCCGCAGCCCGCGCCCGCGCTCAATAGCGCACTCCCCCCAACACCGCCCGCGCCGGCGGCTGTGCTGCCATGACCCGCCTGACCTCCTTGCTCAAACTGCATGCGCCGCTGGGCGCGCAGGAGATCGAACTGCAACAGGTCGACCTGGACGCCGGCGGCATGAGCCTGCTGCGCACGCGCATCCGCGAGCACAGCCGCTTCACGGTTTTCGACATCGATCCGCAGACCGCCGCGGCCTGGGGCGCAGCCCTGCTGCAATGGGCTCGGGCGCAGGACCCGCAGTGACGGCGCCGGACCTGCTCGATGACCCGGCCGTCGACGTGGCCTTTTCCATCGACGGCCGCAGCCTGATGCGCGACCACGCTCAGGCACTGGCCGACGCGCTGTCGGCGCGCCTGCCGTGGCTGGACACCCACCCGACCGCCGGCGTGCACCCGGTCAAGGTCGTGCCCGGCGAGGGGTCTGAGGGCTGGCTGTCGCAGCGTGCGCGCCTGCTGCTGCGCGTGCCGCAATCGCTGCAGCCGGCCCTGGCGGTGCTCGACGGCTGCACCCTTGGCGTCGCCGGGAGCATGCTGCGGCTGGGTCCGCCGACTCTGCACCGGCTGCTGCCGCACGGCACCCTGTACGCGTACTTCGTGGCCGCGGCCAGCGATGACGAGTCTGCCTTCATGTGCGACGTGCAGGCCGAATTGGACGCCCTGCACATCGATGCCCACACCGTGTGCGGCAAGCGCCAGTTCCGCCACAGCGGCGCCGGGGTCGTCGTCGGCTTCAGCCTGATGCTGCACGGCCTGAGCCCCGCCGATTCTCTGACCGTGCAGCGTGTGGGCATCGGACCGCATCGCGCGCTGGGTTGCGGGCTGTTCGTGCCGCACAAGTCGGCCGCCGCCGTGGGCGCCTGATCTTCAAACCAACGAGAAGGAGACGCTTGCATGAGCTACGTGGTCAACGGGCAGACGCTCGAGACGGATGAACAGGGCTACCTGCTGGACGCCGACTTCAGCGATGAGGTCGTGCGGGTCATCGCCGAGGCCGAGGGCCTGACGCTGACGCCAGAGCACTGGGAGGTCATCAACTTCCAGCGCGAGCAGTACCGCGAGCACGGCCACACGCCGAACTTCCGCAACATGCTCAAGGGCATGGCCGAGATCCGCCCGGGCGTGGACAGCAAGGCCCTGTACGACCTATTCCCGCTGGGCCCGGCCAAGCAGGCGGCCAAGGTGGCCGGCCTGCCGCAGCCGCTGGGCAAAGGCGGCTACTGAAGCCGGCGCCGGATCACACCGCGATCGTCCCCGGATGGCCATTCGTCTCAAGAGCCAGTGGTTCAACACCGACGCGCCGAAGTCGCCCCAGCAGGCGGCCGGCGCGATGGCCTTCATCGTCTGGCGCGTGGCGCACAACACGCTGACGCAGATGCGCAGTGCGCAGTTCGACATCGACATCGGGCCGATGTACTTCGACTTCCTGCGCGAATGGCTGGTGTTCCTGGTGCAGGTGACCGACCGCATGGCCCACGCGCGTTTGGCCGGCGACGAGCGTGTGGCCTTCACTACCGCGCTGGTGCAGCGCGTGGCCGACCACCTGGCGGACAACGAGAACAACCTGCTCGGCCCGCCGCCCGCCGGGCAGGACAGCTACCAGGGCCGCTTCATCGACCTGTGCAACGAACTTTCTACGCACTACGCCGATTTCGGCCATGGCGCCCAGGGACCGGACTTTGCGTTCATGCGCTACCTGGGCAGCCGTATCGAGGCGCTGATGCCACCGAAGGACCGCGCGTGGGCCCTGGACCAGGTGATGTCGGTCGAAGCGCCGGAGGCGGTCGAGATGCTGCAGCGCAGCCTGGACGGCGTGCTGTCCACCGAGCCGCGCAAGCCGCGCCGCGCCGGCCTCAGCGGGGATTGAGATGCCTGCCAGCTGCCTCGAACCCAGCCGCGTGCACGGTCCCTTCGACCTGGACGACGATGCCGCTTACCGGCGCTGGCGTCAGGCCAAGCTGCGGCAGCAACCGCAGCATGTCGACGACCTGATCGTCGCCGTGGCCGACCCGCGCCAGCTGTCCGACGCCGAGCGCTCGGGCCTGCTGCAGCGCATCCGCCATGCCAACATGGCGCTGTACCGCAGCCCGGTGACCGCGGCCGACAAGAGCCTGCCGCGCCGGCTGGGGGCGCAGCTGGGCCTGCACCGGCTCGACGGCAACTGGCTCGCCGACGAGGACGGCATCTCGCGCATCACCGTGGCGACAGCCACGGACCGGGCGGAGCGGCCGGCGGCGGCCTTCATTCCCTACACCGACCGTGCCATACAGTGGCACACCGACGGCTACTACCACCCGCAGGCACGGCGCATCCACGGCATGATCCTGCACTGTGTGCAGCCCGCTCACGAAGGCGGCGAGACCGCGCTGATGGATCACGAGATGGCCTACATCGCGCTGCGCGACGCCGACCCGCGCTGGGTGCGCGCGCTGATGGCCGACGATGCGATGACCATCCCGGCCCGGCTGGACGAGGCCGGCGAGGCGCGTGCGGCGCAGTCCGGCCCGGTGTTCTCGGTCGACGACTGCAGCGGAGTGCTGCACATGCGCTACACCGCTCGCACCCGTAGCATCGAATGGAAGCCCGATGCCTGCACGCGCGAGGCCGTGGCCTTCCTGCGTGAACTGCTGGGCCGCGACGCGCCGCCGTGCTGGCGGCTGCGGCTGCGCTCCGGCATGGGCCTGGTCGGCCACAACGTGCTGCACGCGCGCAGCGCCTTCGTCGACGACCCCGCCGCGCCGCGGCTGTTGTACCGCGCGCGCTACCTGGACCGTGTCCAGGCCGCGGGCTGAACGGGCGCCATGTCGCACTGGTTGACCATCTGGCGCGCCGCCCAACTGGTGGGCGTGGCGCGCGGCGTGCTGCAGCAGCAGGTGCGCGACGGGCGATTGCAGCTCAGCGAAGGCCTGGTGTCCACCGATTCGCTGCTGCAGCTCTATCCGCAAGCGCAGTTCGAGGAACACGGCCTGCTCGAGCGCGTGGCGCACATCCGCGACGAGGCCTTCGGCCGGCGCGTGCGTGAGCGCCTGCTGCCGAGCCAGGAAGTGCTGGCGCAGCGCCTGTTCCACCAGAGCCAGGATCTGGCCGATGCGCAGCGCCACCTGCAGCGCTACCACGCGCTGGTGGTGTCGGTGCAGCAGCGTGTGCGCGAACTGGCCGCGCAGCGGCGCGATGATGAGGCCTGGCCCGATCTGGAGCGATTCGTCACGCAGGGCCTGGCCCGCGCGCTGGCCACCGAATCGGTGGGCATGCTGGAGGTGATGGACGATATGTTGAAGGTCATGTCTGCACAGGTCACCGTGCGCCCCAGCGGCCACGAGTTCACGGTCGAGGGCCACGACACGCTGCTGCAGGCCGGTTTGCGCGCCGGGCTGATGCTCAACTACGGTTGCGGCAACGGCACCTGCGGCATGTGCAAGGTGCGCGTGATCAAGGGAGAGGTGGTCAAGACCCAGCCCTTCGACTATCCGCTGTCCGAGGCCGAGAAGCGCCAGGGCTACACCCTGGCCTGCGCGCACACGGCGGCCAGCAGCGAGCTGACGCTGGAGCTGCTGGAAGCGGCCGGCCCGCAGGACATCCCGCAGCAGCAGATCGTGGCCACCGTGCGCGCCGTCAGCGAGCTGGCGCCCGACACGCGGCTGCTGCACCTGCAGACACCGCGCAGCCACCGGCTGCGTTTCCTGGCCGGGCAGTCGGTGACGCTGGGCCTGGCCACCGGCGGCGACGACGTGCATGCCACGCTGCCGCTGGCCAGCTGCCCCTGCGACGACCGCAACCTGCAGTTCTTCGTCGCCCGCGACGAGACCGATGCGTTTGCGCAGCATGTCTTCGAAGGTGGACTGAAGGCCGGCAATGCGGTCACGGTCTGGGGTCCGATGGGCGACTTCGTGCTGGCCGAAGGCTCGCGGCCGCTGGTTTTCGCGGCCTGCGACACCGCCTTCGCGCCGATCAAGAGCCTGATCGAACATGCGTTGGCGCTGGACGCGGCACCGTCGCTGTCGCTGTTCTGGCTGGCGACCCGCCCCGACGGGCATTTCATGGCCAACCAGTGCCGAGCCTGGTCGGAGGCGCTGGACAGCTTCGAAGTCTCCTTGTCCACGCATGCCGACGTGGCGCGCGGCGCGCGGCATATCGCGCATGCCATGCGTGCCGATCTGTTCGACATCGAATGCGATTTCTACCTGGCCGGCCCGGCGGAGTTCGTGACCACGCTGGGCGACGAGCTGCGTGCGGCGGGCGTGCCGGCGCCGCAGATCTTCGCCCAGGTGCTCTGAATGCAGGCCCGCGTGACATCGGCCATGGCCGGCGACGCCGCAGGCGCCTGCGCAGGTGGCGAGTCCTTCGCGCTGCGCGTGCTCGGCCAGAGCATGGCGCCCGAATTCGCCGAGGGCGAGATCATCATCGTCGAGCCCGAGGGCCTGGCCCGCGACGGCTCCTACGTGCTCGCCTGGGTGGACGAGGAGTGGACCTTCCGCCAGCTGTGCCGGCGCGGCGAAGGCTGGTGCCTGCATGCGCTGAACCCGGCCTTCGCGGATGTCGCGCTGGACGACCTGAGGGCGGTGCGCGGCGTCATCATCCAGAAGGCGCTGCCCGGGCGGCGGCGCGCCTCCAAACGCTACGTCTGAGACCCCGCCCATGCCCTACTACGTCTACCGTGTCGGCCCCTTTGCGCAGCTGCTCAAGCTGGCCGAGTTCGACGCCTTCAAGCCGGCCTCGGTGCATGCCAAGGCGTTGCGCGCCGCCCCCGACCAGCCGCCGAAGACGCGCATCAAGATCATGTTCGCCGGCAGCGAGGCGCTGGCCGAGGACCTGCTGTGCCAGGTGCGCGAAGCCGGGCCGTCGGGCGACGAATGAGGCGGCGGCAATGAGGCCGCCGGACATCGACCGCCTGGTCGAGGCGGTGCAGACCAACTGCCACATCGCCGACGCGCGCGGCGCGGCCGACCTGACACTGTGCATCTACCTGCTGCAGATGCGCGAGTTCTATCGCTGGGAGCACGGCATTGCCGTGCTGCAGCCGCTGCCGCGCGAGGACGTGGCCCGCTGGCTGGCGGCGCGCGAGGCGCTGTGGGAAGAACTCGAGGCCCGCGAGTTCGCGCCGCTGCCGCTAGCCGGGCAGGGTTTCGATCCCTTCGACGTGGCCGGCATCAACCGGCAGCTGCAGCCCTCGGGCCTGGTGTACGGCGCCGGCGAAGTGACGCCGGGCCGCGCCAGCTTCTTCCTCGGCCGGCTGCAGCGCCGCGAAGCGCGTGGCGAGCTCGAGCTGTGCGTCTGCGGCGACGAACTGGCGCGCTGCCTGGTTGCGCCGGTGGCGGCGTTGCAGGGTTCGACGGTGTGGCTGCGCGAGCAGTCGCTGCGCCGCTGGCTGGCGGAAAAGTACGAGGCCTGGACGCTGAAGCGGCAGGCCGGGGCCTTCAACTCGGCGCTGGATGCGCACGGCTTCCAGGGCGACGGCGCGCAGGCGCTGCGGCGCATGGCGCGCGAGCAGGGCGAGACGCTGGTACTGCACGAGCTTGGCGAGTTCGAAGCCGGCCGCCGCCTCGGCCCCGACTGGCAGGAACTGCGCGCGGCCCTGACGTCGCGACGCGCCGATCTGTACGTGCGCGCGCTGCGCGACCACCTCGCCGACTGCCTGGTGACTTTGCCGGCGCTGCTGCAGCGCCGCGACGAGGGCTCGCTGCATTTCTGGTTCGCCAACCTCGAGGGCGTGCGTGCGCTGCTGTTCCCGCAGCTGGAGCGCGCCTACGACGCATGGCGCGGCGGCGACGAAGGCGTGGCCTTGCGCGCGGCGGTGTCGGCCGGCCAGACACACTGGCTGCGTGCCTGCGAGCGATTGCTGGAGATTCACCGTGCGCAAGGCGACGCTGCGCCCGCGCAGATCGAACGCTGCCTTCAGTCGGCCGACTGCGTGCTGGGCTGAGGCGTCGCGCCGTGGTCCATGGCCTGCAGGCGCTTCCAGGCCTGGAAGCCACCGTCCACCGACAGTGCCTTGCCGTAGCCCAGCGAGCGCAGCAGCCTCGCGGCGTACAGGCTGCGCCGGCCGCTGTTGCATACGCACAGCAGGATGTTGTCGTGCGCGTGGTGCAGGCGGTTGATCATGGTGAAGAAACCCTGCACGTCGATGTCGCTGGGCTTGCCGGCATCGAGGATGTCCTGCTCGTCCTCGCTGAGCGCATGGCCGAGCAACTGCTTCACCTCGAACAGCGGGATGTGCACGGTGCCCGGGATCGCGCCCTTCATCTCGATCTCGAAGCCCTGGCGGATGTCGACCATCATGCCCAGGCCCAGGCGGCACAGTTCGGTGGCGCTGGCCAGGCTGATCTCCAGGTTCTCGGTGTCCGCGCTGGGCGGCGGGGTGTCGGTGGCGTTCATGTCGATCCTGCGGGGCCGGACGGCCCCTCGGCTCGCATTGTCGTCTGTGTCCGGTTCAGCCTTCGCGCCAGATCATGAACTTCATGGTCGCCGCGGCCCCGGCCACGATGCCGGCCACGGCAAGGATCGAGCCGATGGCCAGCGTGGACAGGCCGGACATGCCCTGGCCCACTGTGCAACCCATTGCGGTGATGCCGCCGAAGCCCATCAGCACGGCACCGACGAGCTGGTTGCGCAGGTCGCTCAACGAGGCGAAGCCTTCCCAGCGGAAGCTGCGGCTGGCGAGCGCGTAGGCGAAGGAACCCGCCACCACGCCCAGCGCGGTGGCGATGCCGAAGCTGAGGTGAAGTGACTTGTCGGTCCACAACATCAGCAGCTCCAGCGTGTAGGCCGTCGGGGCGACGAAGCTCATCGATTCGATGGTGCGCGTGTTGGTGGCGAAATACACCGTCTCCAGCGTGTCCGGGTTTTCGCCATGGCCGATGTGGCCGCTGAGGTACCAGGCAGCCACCACCAGCAGGCCCAGCGTCAGCGAGCCCAGCACTTGCATCGCATTGCCGCGAAAGCGCTTGTCGCTGAAGACGAACAGCAGCAGCGCCGCGGCCAGCGGCAGCGCCACGGCCAGGATGGCGCTGCGCGCCGGCAGCCCGCTGGCGTGGGCCAGCAGCGAAGGCAGGCTCTGGTCCTTGAGCCCGACCATCGACAGGTCGATGGCCACCGGATCGAGCCATGCCGCTCGCCACTGCCCGAACAGGCCCTTCAGCGTCATGTAGGCGGCGATGGCCATGAAGGCCAGCACCACCAGTGAGCGCAGGCTGCCCGCCCCCAGGCGGATGAGGTTCTTGTTGACGCAGCCGGCAGCCAGCGTCATGCCCACGCCGAACAGGCTGCCACCGACCAGCAGGGACAGCCAGGGCAGGGTGGGCCGCTGGTACACCGACTTCGACAGGTTGATCAGCCCGCCGTAGTGCAGCAGGTTGGCGCCGACCACGGCCACGGCAATGGTCAGCAGCCACATGCGCATGCGGCCCCAGTGGCCCATATTGACCACATCGGAGACCGCGCCCATGGTGCAATAGTTGGCCTTGTTGGCCACAGCGCCGAAGATGAAGGCCAGGGCGAAGCCGCCCCAGACCACGAGATTCGTCGGATTGACCGCGTCGTTCACGGCAGGCTCCCGCGCTTGGCCTTCAGCACGCCGCCACGGCGGCGTGGCTCGGCCTCAGATGAACAGGCAGACGTCGGTCTCGCCGGCGAACTTCATGAAGGTGGCGGCGCCGCCGTATTCGATGCCGTCGATGAACTCGCTGGTCTGAAACTCGAACAGGTCCACTGTCATCTGGCAGGCGATGAACTTGACGTCGGCTTCCAGGCACAGCGAACGCAGTTCCTCGAGCGACGCCACGCCCTTCTTCTTCATCTTGGCCTTCATCATCGACGTGGCCATCGACTCCATACCCGGCAGAATCGACACGATCACCGGCATCGGCACCGGCATCGGCATGGCCGGGTTGGCCAGCGGGCTGATCTTGATGCCGTCCAGGTTCTTGCGCAGCAGCTGCAGCCCGTAGAAGGTGAAGAAGATCTGCACGTCCCAACCCAGCGCGGCCGCGGTCGACGCCAGGATCAGCGGCGGATACGCCATGTCAAGCGTACCCTTGGTGGCGATGATCGCCATTTTCTTGGTGGCCATGGTGGCTTTCGTCAGTGCGTTGGAGCCAGGCGCACGCTCAGGCCTTCTTCAGGAAAAACACGAACTTCTTGTCCTCCGTGCTCTGCTCCAGCAACTGGTTGCCGGTCTGTTCGGCGAAGGCCGCCATGTCACACACCGAGCCGGGGTCAGTGGCCACCACGCGCAGCACCTGACCCGGGGCCATGTCGTTGAGGGCCTTCTTCGTCTTCACGATCGGAAGCGGGCAGGCCAGGCCGGAGGCGTCGAATTCCTTGTCGTAGTTCATGCGTCTTGTCTCCATGGTTGTTAGGCCGCCGGTGGCCAACCCCTCACGCCGCAAAGCAAGCAGGTGCTCGTGCGGACCTTCGATTGAACCGATTACCCGGCATTCGCCCGACGGCGTCTACTACCGCGATGGGTGGTGCTGAATACCCCTTCCGGGTAGTACCGCACGGCGCTACCTTGATCGGTTTGCGGCCACAAAGGTTTGCAGTGTCGGTCGATTTGGACAGCTCGCGACGTTTGCTCGTCCAAGTAAGCTTGGGCATAACGTGGCAGGATTTGCGTTTGCCGCTCTGCGGCACAAGCGGCTCTGTGAACCAGCATCAGCCCGGGGAAATTATTTCGCAGGCCAGCGACACTATGCGTTGGCGCGTAGACACCGTTGCCTACTGCATCCCCACGGTTTCCTCGACCGGTGGCAAAACGGATATTCCATCAGCTCTTGGGATCCTTCGGTCCTCGCCACGGGCTCGATACTGCGGGCAAGTATGAGCGCAGAATCGCTGGAGTCCATTTCGCGCGGTGTGCTCATGAACGTCTTCTGCCCGCGGACGGTGTCGGGCCGCGAAGCACTTGAAGGTGACGGCGCTCAATGCGAGCACACCTGGGCTTGTTGGCCATTTGAGCGATGGCTGTGGCCGGCCCAATGACTGGGGAACGTCTGCTCCTGGGGTTCCGAACGGCCGGCTCGGAGGACCGGAGTCGGTCGACATGCTGAGTTCGCTGTCGCGAAGACCGGCCGTTCAGTCTGAGCCGGATCAAATGACGGCTGTCGGCGCCGGCTTCGACCTGGCAATCCCGGCCACAAGCGGGTGCTCCCGATCGGCAGCTTGCTGGCATCTCGGCGGGCAAGGTGAGCCACTTCACGACAGGTGACTGCCGCGCGTAAACAAGCCGTCACTCTCATCAACTGGGCTTCGACTTCTCGCTGACTGCGACAGCGACTCGGACGAGGCCCGCTTGATGTCGCTGCGGGCCACGTGTACTTAAAATTTATCCTTAAATAGTACACTTTCGTTCCGAGCCGCATTTCACGCGGTGTACGGACGAAGGCATGGCCACACGCAAGCGAGTTGACTCGTGGGTGGTGACGGACGAATTCTGGGCTCGCGTCGAGCCGCTGATTCCCGTGCGTGCGCGCATCAAGGGCAAGGAGTACGTGCGCAAGCCCGGAGCGGGTCGGCCGGCCAAGCCGGCGCGGCAGGTGTTCGAGGCGGTGGTGTATGTGCTGCGCACGGGCTGCCAATGGAAGGCACTGCCCAAGGAGCGATTTGGCAGCGCCAGCGCAGTGCACAAACGCTTCTTGGAATGGGAGCAGGCCGGCGTATTCGAGGCAATCTGGAAAGCCGGCCTTGCCGAGTACGACCAGATGGAAGGCATTGCCTGGCGATGGCAAAGCATCGACGCAGCCATGTTCAAGGCGCCCTTGGCGCAAGAAGCCGTGGGACGCAACCCGACGGATCGGGGAAAAAAAGGGGAGCAAGCGACACCTGCTGGTGGACGGCCGTGGCGTCCCGTTGTCGCTCGTCGTGACCGCAGCCAATCAGCATGACGTCACGCAACTCGAGCAAGTGCTGCAGGCCATCATGGTCAAGCGCAACACCCCAGCCACCAGGCGCAGCAAGCACCTTTGTGCAGATGCCGGCTATCGAGGCCGGCCAGCCTTGGAGATCATCGAATGGCACGGCTACATCCCTCATGTCGTCAGTCGCCCAAAGGAAGCTGCCGCCAAGAGGCGTAATTCAACAAAGAAGGCGCGGCGCTGGGTGGTCGAGGTCTGCCACAGTTGGTTCAACCGCTTCCGCAAGTTGCTGGTTCGATACGATCGCCCTGGCCATCCAGGAGGGCAGGCCGGCGCGGCCCGCCGTCAGCGCCTGCCATTCCGTGGACGCCGTGTTCGCCGCAAGGCGGCCAACGAGTCGCGCACGTGCGTCGGCCCCATCCAGGCCAGCGCTAGAACGGCGGCACCGGCCTGGCCGCCGCCCAACGCCAGCATCCAGCGGGGGGCGTGCTTGACTGTCACCTGCGTCAGCACCTCGGGGAGGTGTTCCGCAAGCTGGCGGCGCAGAAGGAGAGCCGAGTTGAGGAAGGGCACCTGATGGCCGATCACGTGCACATGATGCTGTGGATACCTCCGAAGTACGCGGTATCTCAGGTGGTCGGGTTCATCAAGGGCAAGAGCGCAATTCACCTGCCGCGGGTGTACGGGGAGCGCAAGCGCAACGTCGTCGGGCAGCACTTCTGGGCCAGAGGGTACTTCGTCTCGACCGTAGGGCGAGACGAGGCCGTGATCCGCGAATACATCAAGAGGCAGGAGGACGAAGACCAGAGGCTGGACCAACTCGGCCTATGGAGATGACCGGCCACCGATAGGTGGTGCCGAGAACGAGGGGCCGCGTTAGCGACCCCTTCCAGCCGCTTCGAGCGGCTCACAACCCGAATGCCCCCGGCTCTGCCGGGGGATGGTTACCGCTCGGCGATGAAGTGCTGCATGCTGACTGTCTCTCCGGGCAGCAGGTAGGCGCGAACGCGCTGCTCCAGTTCCTGGTCGGCCAGCGTCGCGCGCGAGCGCTGGTGCAGGTAGTCGGCCCACGAGGTGACGATGAAGCGCTCGACGTAGCGCGACGGGTCCGACAGATCGCGATACGCGCGCCAGAAGGTGGCGCCATCGCGCTTTCGCGGTGCGCGCAACTGAGCCAGTGCATCGAGGAACTGCTCGCTGTGCTCGGCGGCGACACGGTAGCCCAGTTCCACCGCCACCGGGCCGGCCGCGGGGTCGGGTTCGTCGGCGACGAAGAAGTCGTCCCAGCGCGTGGTCACCGTCACCTCGTCCGACTGGCCCATGCGCAATGGGAAGGGCTTCGCCAGCAGCAGCCCGGCCGCCATGCAGGCGGCCGCCACGCTGAGCGCGAAACCGAGGCTCACAATGTCGGACAGCGCGCCCCAGAAGGCCGAGCAGATCGCAAAGGCGCCCAGAGCGCACAGCGTGTGCAGCGCCAGCGCACGGGCGCGAACCCACATCGGCACGCTGGTCTGCGTGGCGGTGTTGAAAGTGGACATCACCGCCATCCAGCTGGCCCCGCCCAGCGCCAGTGCCGGATAGACCAGCGCCTTCTGCGTCGAGAACGCAGCCACCAGCATGACACCGGCATAGGCCACGCAGCCGCCGGCCACCAGGCGCTCCAGACCGGCCGTGGCGCGCAGACGGCCGATCACCAGCCCCGCGGCCACGGCGCCGCCGCCCATGCAACCGACCAGCAGGCCGACGCCAGCCGCACCCAGGCCGAGCTGGCGCTGGCCGATCACCGGCAGCAACGCCCACAACGCCGAGCCGGCGCCGCTGTAGGCCACGGTACGCACCAGCTGGGCCAGCACCGTGCGGGAATGGCGCGCGAAGCGCAACCCGGCGAGCATGCCGCCCCACAGCCGCTCGGCCGGCAGCCGCGACGGCGGGTGCGGCTTTGGCGGCCAGCGGCGGATGGCCTGCAGCATGATCAGCGAGCCGATCACCGTGATGACGAAGTTCCAGGCGCTGCCGGCCAGCGAGGACACGACGCCGGCCAGCGCCGGACCCACGGCGCGCGCGCCGTTGTAGGCGATCGAGACTGCAGTGATGGCATTCGGCAGTTCGTCGCGCGGCACCGAATCGGCGACGGTGGAGTTCCAGGCCGGCGACAGCATCGCGGTGCAGGCGCCGGCCACGAAGACGAAGAACAGCAGCGTGGCGGGCCCGCCGATGCCGGCGAACAGCAGCAACGCCAGCGTCGTGCCGGTGACGGCCTGCACCGCCAGGGCACCCAGGATCAGCCGGCGACGGTCGGCGATGTCGGCCAGCACCCCGGCCGGCAACGACAGCAGGAACATCGGCAGGAACACCGCAGTCTGCACCAGCGCGGACAGGAAGGATGAGCCGGTCAGTTCGACCATCATCCAGGCTGCGGCCATGGTCTGCATGGCGTTGGCAACGAAGTACAGGCCGCCGCTTTGCCACAGCGCGCGAAAGGCCGCATGGCGCAGCGCGGACCAGGTGTCCAGCGGTGGCGGCGGCTTGGTGTCCATCGGCGCGCATTGTCGGCGGCTGGCGCGCCGCTGCGATACTCGTGCCCTTACTCAGATGCAGGAGACAAGGACATCATGGAGATCAAGGACCAGGTCATCGTCGTCACCGGCGGCGGCTCGGGCATCGGCCGCGCATTGTGCGAGCGCTTCGCCGCCGACGGCGCACGCGCCGTGATCGTGGCCGACCTGAACGAAGCCAACGCGCGTCAGGTAGAGGCCGCTCTGGGCAGCCGCGCCCAGGCCCGTGCGCTGAACGTCGCGGTCGAGGCCGAGGTGCGTCAAGTGGTGGCCCAGGTGACAGCCGAGTTCGGCCGCATCGACCTGTTCTGCAGCAATGCCGGCGTCATCGTGCGTGCCGACGAGGACGCGGCCGATGAACACTGGCAACGCCACTGGGAAGTCAACGTGATGGCCCATGTGCATGCGGCGCGCGCCGTGCTGCCGCAGATGCTGGCGCGCGGTTCAGGCTACCTGCTCAACACCGCCTCGGCTGCCGGATTGCTGAGCCAGGTGAATTCCGCCCCCTATTCGGTCACCAAGCATGCGGCGGTGGCCTTTGCCGAATGGCTGTCCATTGCCCATGGCGAGCGTGGCATCCGCGTCAGCTGCCTGTGCCCGCAGGGCGTGGACACGCCGATGCTGCGCGGTGCCGGCGGCACGGGCCGCAAGAGTTTCCTGGTCGAAGGCGCGCTGACGGCCGAGCGCGTGGCCGAATGCGTGGTCGAAGGCCTGAGGCGCGAGGAGTTCCTGATCCTGCCGCACCCGGAGGTATTGAGCTACTTCCAGCGCAAGGCGAACGATTACGAACGCTGGCTGCGCGGCATGCGCCGGCTGCGCGACAAGGTCATGAGCAGCGGCGCCTGATCCCGCACTGCAAGGAGAACCCTATGGCAGACGTGCCTTGCATGGGCATCGACGAACTGGCGGCGCGGGTGCCTGATGGCGCCAGTGTCAGCGTGCACAAGGGCGACGAGCGCGACGTGCCGATGGCACTGGCGCATGCGCTGATCCGCCGCGGCGTGCGCGGCCTGCATCTGATCACGCTGCCGACCGCGGCCTACCCGGCCAGCGGCATGATGGTCGACCTGCTGATCGGAGCGGGCTGCGTCGACTCGGTGGAGACCTCCGGCATCTCGCTGCACGAACTCGGCGCCGCGCCGCGCTTCGCACAGGCGGTGAAGGCCGGCCGGCTGAAGGTCATCGATGCGACCTGCCCGGCGGTGTACGCCGGCTTGCAGGCCGGTGCCAAGGGCCAGCCCTTTGCGCCGCTTCGAGGGCTGCTCGGCTCGGACCTGCTGCGCCACCGCAGCGACTACCGCGTCATCGACAACCCCTGTGCGCCAGGCGACCCCATCGTCGTCGTGCCGGCGATCAATGCCGACGTGGCGATCTTCCACGCCGAGCGCGCCGATGCCGAGGGCAACGTGTGGATCGGCCGCGACCGCGACCGGTTGCTCGCCGCGCATGCGGCGAACACGGTGCTCGTCACGGTCGACCGCATCGTGCCCGGTTGCTTCTTCGACGACGAGCTCACGGCGGCCGGCGTGATTGCGGCAGCCTACGTGACGGCCCTGTCCGTCGTGCCCGGTGCGGGGCTGGCGCAGACGGCCGAAGGTCGCCTCGACCTGGCGCAGGTGCGCCGCTACCAGCGCGCGGCGCAGGACGATGCCAGGTTTGCCGTCTACCTGCGCAACGAGGTCTTGCGCTGCGAACCGCAAAGCGTCTGATGGACACGGCCGTCGCACCCCGCCCCGAGGAGCTGTACGCCGGCGTCATCGCCGAATTGTTGGCCGGTGTGCGGCACGTTGCCGTGGGCATGCTCTCGCCGGTACCCGGCGCCGGCGCGCTGCTGGCGGCGCAACTGTCAGGCGGCGCGATGCGGGTGTCGATCCTGGGCAGCCGCGCTCACAGCCGCTGGACCAACGGCGGCGCCGAGGTCTTCGACCTGGCCGGCCGCGGCCGCATCGACGCCTTCTTCCTCAGCGGCGGGCAGATCGACGGCCACGGCAACATCAACCTCGTGGGCACCGGCGAGTACCCGCAGACCGAAGTACGCTGGTCGGGCTCCTTCGGCTCGGCCTACCTGTACTACCTGGTGCCGCGGGTCGTGCTGTTCCGCTGGGAGCACAGCCGGCGCACGTTGGTCGAACAGGTGGACTTCATCAGCGCTCCGGGCAGTTCGCCGCCCGAGGTGCACCGCCCCGGCGGGCCCATCGCGCTGATCACCAACCTGTGCCTGTTCGACTTCGACCGAGCGCGCGGCCGCTTCAACCTGCACTCGGTGCATCCCGGGCACACACTGGAAGAGGTGCGCGACCAGACCGGTTTCGATTTCGACTGCTCATCCAGGCCGCCAACCACGGCGTCGCCCGACGCCGCGCGCCTGGAGCTGCTGCGCGGGCCGGTGGCGCGCCAGATCGCCGCCATCTACCCGGCCTTTGCCGAACGGGTGTTCGGACTGCCTCAGTAGCCGCGCAGCCGAGCCAGCCGGTCCATCTGCCAGCCGCTGTCGCCGTACAGCTCCTGCAGCACGCGCGCGCGCTTCATGAACAGGCCGAAGTCCAGCTGCTCCGTCATGCCCATGCCGCCGTGCATCTGCACGCCTTCCTGCACTGCCAGCGTGGCCGCGCCGCCGCACTTGGCCTTGGCGACGGCCACAGCCTCGGTCGCCTGTAGCGGCGCGGTGTCCAGCGCGTACAGTGCCTTGGCCAGCGCAGCGCGCGCCAGTTCGATGTCCACGTAGAGCGTGGCAGCGCGGTGCTGCAGCGCCTGGAACTCGCCGATCAGCTTGCCGAACTGCTTGCGCTGCTTCAGGTAGTCGATCGTGCGTTCGAACACCTCGTCGGCAATGCCTAGCAACTCGGCGGCCGCTGCGACGCGGCCCAGGTCCAATGTCTGCTGCAGCGCGGCCTCATCGCCGTCCGGCAAGCGGGCGTCGTCGGCCAGCATCACGTCCTGCAGCACCACGCGCGCGGCGTTGTGCGCATCAGTCATCACGGTGCGCTCGACCGTCAGGCCTGGGGTGGTGCGCGGCACGGCAAACACGGCCAGTCCATGGGCATCGCGCGCCGCCACCAGCAGCAGCGCCGCTACATGGCCGTCGAGCACAAAGGTCTTGCTGCCGGACAGGCGCCAGCCCGTGCCGCTGCGTTCGGCGCGCAGCGAAACGGCGTCCGGCCGATGTTTCGACCCTTCGTCCAGCGCCAGCGTGGCGATGGCCTCGCCGCTTGCGATGCGCGGCAGCCACGTGCTTTGCTGGTCAGGCCCGCCAGCCAGCTGCAGCAGCCGCGCCGCGACCACGCTGCTGGCCAGGAACGGCAGGGCGCTCAGGTGGCGGCCGATCTGCTCCATCAGCACGCCAATCTCGACCGCGCCGAGTCCAGCACCGCCATGGGCTTCGGGTATCGCCACGGCGGCATAGCCCAGCTCGGAAAAGGCGGCCCACGTCGGGCCGGCAAAGCCCGCTGGGTCGTGGCTGTCGCGCAGCTGCCGCAGTTGGGCCACCGGCGCGTTCTCGGCCAGGAAGCTGCGCGCGCTGTCGCGCAGCATGGCTTGTTCTTCATTCAGCAACAGTGACATCTCACGCCCCCGGGAGTTCGAGGATGCGCTTGGCAATGACGTTGAGCTGCACTTCGCTGGTGCCGCCCTCGATCGAGTTGGCCTTGCTGCGCAGCCAGTCGCGCGCCGCACTGGCGTCCCGGCCGAGCGCGTCGCCGCCCAGCGCCGACATGATCAGCTCCTGCCTGCGCTTGTTCAACTCGGCGCCGTAGTACTTCAGCGCCGAGGAGAAAGCGCCGTGCGCCTGTTTTGCGCGGGCCTGCTCGCCGAAGCGCTGCATCAAGGCGCGGAAGGCTGCTTCGTCGACTTCGAACTCGGCAATGCGCGCGCGCAGCATCGGGTCGTCGAGCCGGTCAGTCGCATCGCGGCCCAGGCTTTCAGCCGCCATCGCACCCAGTGGCTGCCTCTGCGCACGTTCGCCGATGGCGCCGATCATCTCGCGCTCGTGGGTCAGCAGGTACTTGGCCACGTCCCAACCACCGCCGGCTTGGCCGACCAGGTTGTGCTTCTCGACGCGCACGTTGTCGAAGAAGGTCTCGCAGAAGGGTGACTTGCCCGAGATCAGCGTGATCGGTTTCGTGCTGACCCCTGGGCTGGCCATGTCGAAGAGCACGAAGCTGATGCCGGTGTGCTTCTTGGCCGCGCTGTCGGTGCGCACCAGGCAGAAGATCCAGTCGGCCAAGTCCGCATAGCTGGTCCAGATCTTCTGGCCGTTGACGAGATAGTGGTCGCCACGGTCCTCGGCGCGCGTGGCCAGCGAGGCCAGGTCCGAGCCGGCATTGGGCTCGGAATAGCCCTGGCACCAGCGGATCTCGCCGCGCGCGATCCTTGGCAGGTGCTCGCGCTTCTGCGCCTCGTTGCCGAACCTCAGCAGCGCCGGGCCCAGCATCCAGATGCCGAAGCTCCATAGCGCCATGCGGCAGCCCAGGGCACGCATCTCCTGCTGCAGCACTGCGGCTTCCGGCGGCGACAGGCCGCCACCGCCGTACTCGCGCGGCCAGGTGGGCACGGTCCAGCCGCGCTCCCCCATGCGCTGCAGCCAAAGGCGCTGCGCCTCGGACTGGAACCGCGCCTTGCGCCCGCCCCAGCAGTAGTCCTCCTCGCCGCGCACCGGCTGGCGCATCTCGCTCGGGCAGTTCGTCTCCAGCCAGGCACGAGCCTCGGCGCGGAAGTCCTGCCATTGAGTGGTCTCACTCATGGTGTTCAGATGGTGACGCCGCCGTCCACCACCAGCGCCTGGCCGGTCATGAACGAGCTGGCCGGCGAGGCCAGGTACACGGCCGCGCCGGCGATCTCATCGGGCTCGCCGATGCGGCGCAGCGGCGTCTCGGCGCTGCGTGCGGCCAGCAGTTCGGGGTTGTCCCACAGCGCACGGGCGAAGTCGGTGCGGATCAGCCCGGGCGCAATGCAGTTGACGCGCACGTTGTGCGGGCCGTACTCCACCGCCAGATTGCGCGCCATCTGCAGGTCGGCCGCCTTGCTGATGCAGTAGGCACCCAGGATGCTGGAACCGCGCAGCCCGCCGATCGACGACACGATGATGATCGATCCCCCCTTGCGCTCGATCATGCCCGGCACCACGAAGTTGATCAGCCAGTGGTTGGCGACGATGTTGTTGTCCAGGATCTTGCGGAACTGCTCGTCGGCGATGCCGGCCATCGGCCCGTAGTACGGGTTCGACGCGGCGTTGCACACCAGCACGTCCACCGGACCGAGGCGCTGCTTGGCCTGGTCCACCAGCTGCTGCAGTTGCTCCTTGGACGAGATGTTGGCGGCCACCGCGATGGCGGTGCTGGCGCCGTGCCTGGCGTTGAGGGCCGCGGCAACCTGTTCGCAAGGCTCCAGCTTGCGCGACGAGATCACCACCTTGGCGCCATGCTCGGCAAAGCGTTCGGCGATGGCGCGGCCGATGCCGCGCGATGAACCGGTGATCACGGCCACTTTGCCTTGCAGAGAAAACAAGCTCATGGTCTGCCTCCTGAATGGAGCGTTGAACATACCAGAGCAGATGGCTCCACACCATCGGCACGAGCCTTGTCACGCAGGTGACGCGATCGGCTACGCTGCGTCCCGGCACAGCCTGAAGGAGACATGCCATGCACGACCTGGTGATCCGCGGCGGCACGATCGTCGACGGCAGCGGCGCGCCGCGCTACGCGGGCGATATCGCCGTCGACGGCGGGCACATCGCCCTGGTCGGTGGCAAGGCCGGTGCCGCGCGGCGCGTGATCGACGCCGCCGGTGCGCTGGTCACGCCGGGCTGGGTGGACGTGCACACGCATTACGACGGCCAGGTCACCTGGGACCCCTATTGCACGCCCTCGTCCTGGCACGGCGTCACCAGCATCGTCATGGGCTGCTGCGGTGTCGGCTTTGCGCCGGTCAGGCCGGAACGGCACGACTGGCTGATCGGATTGATGGAAGGCGTGGAAGACATCCCCGGCGCGGCGCTGGCCGAAGGCATCCAGTGGCAGTGGGAGACCTTCCCGCAGTACCTGGATTCGCTGGCCGCCAAGCCGCTGGCGCTGGACGTGGGCGCGCAGGTGCCGCATGGCGCGCTGCGGGTGTACGTGATGGGCGAGCGCGGCGTGCCCGACGATTCGGTGGCCACGCCAGAGGACATCGCTGCGATGGCTGGTCAGCTGCGCGATTCGATGCAGGCCGGCGCCTTCGGCTTTTCCACCTCGCGCACGCTGATCCACAAGGGCGCCGACGGACATCTGGTGCCTGGCACCTTTGCCGGCCGCGACGAGGTCTTCGGCATCGGCCGCGTGCTGGGCGAGGTGGGCCACGGCGTGTTCCAGATGACCAGCAACCATATCGACATGCCGGCCGAGGCCGAATGGATGGCCGAGCTGGCGCGCGAGACGAAGCGCCCGGTGCTGTTCAACCTGCAGCAGATCGACCAGGCGCCCGAGCTGTGGAAGCAACTGCTGTCCAAGCTGGACGCCGCGCAGGCCGAGGGCGTGCCGCTGATCGGCTGCATCCCCGGCCGGCCGGCGGGCGTGCTGTACGGCTGGCGCGCGTCGACCCAGCCCTTCCATTTCCACGCCTCCTGGCGGGAGACCCGCGATCTGCCGATCGAGCAGCGCATCGCCCGGCTGCACGAACCCGAGCATCGCGCCCGGCTGCTGGCCGAGAACGTGGCGATTCCCGACGAGCGCGCCGCCTTCATGCTGCGCAGCTTCGACAAGATGTACCGCATCGACCCTGCCGCGCCCGACTACGAGCCGGCGCCCGAGCGCAGCGCCGCGGCGGTGGCCCGCGCGCGCGGCATCAGCCCCTTCGAGGTGGTGTACGAGTGGATGATGGCCGACGGCGGCAAAGGCATCGTCTACTTCCCGATCTTCAACTACAGCTATGGCGACTTCTCGCACCTGCACCGGCTGCTGCAGCACGGCCAGACGATGCTGAGCCTGGGCGACGGCGGGGCGCACGTGGGCTACATCACCGACGCCGGCCTGCCGACCTTCATGCTGACGCACTGGACACGCGACCGCTCGCGCGGGCCCACGCTGCCGCTGGAAGACATCGTGCGCCGCCAGACCCGCCACACCGCCGGCATCTACGGCCTGCACGACCGCGGGCTGCTGAAGCCCGGCTACAAGGCCGACGTCAATGTCATCGACTACGCCCATCTGAGCGTCGACGCCCCGTACATGGCCTACGACCTTCCCGGCGGTGGCAAGCGGCTGCTGCAGAAGGCGCAGGGCTACCTGGCGACGATCGTTTCCGGCGTGCCCACGCACGAGTGTGGCCAGCCCACCGGCGCGCTGCCGGG
Source organism: uncultured Pseudomonadota bacterium (assembly GCA_963758955.1). Lineage (GTDB taxonomy): Bacteria > Pseudomonadota > Gammaproteobacteria > Burkholderiales > Burkholderiaceae_C > Rubrivivax. Next base: position 163,647 of record CAVWXO010000015.1, on the reverse strand, counting down.
CAAGCTGCTGCGCAGCGGGCGGCAGCGAGCGGCGGGCTGATTCAGCCGGGGCCGCCGACGGCCGCGCGCAGCGCGCGGCACAGCTCGTCCACCAGCGCCTGCGGCTTGTGGCGCAGCGGGTCGTCGATGCTGCTGACCATCAGCTGCATCGTCAGCAGCCCCATAGCCGAGGTGTGGGCCACGAAGGCCAGGCGGCGCGCATCCAGTGCCGTGTCGGCGCGGCCGGCGCGCTGCGCGGCGCGCAGCTTGCGCTCGGCGGGGCCGTACATGCGGTCGTTCAGCGGGCGGATCAGTTCCAGCTGCTGGCGGGCCAGGCTGGCCGCCAGCGGCGACAGCAGGCTGCCCTGCGTGGCCAGGCGGAACATCGGCAGGCGTTGCGCATAGCGGGCCATGTACTGGCGCACCAGCGCCTCCAGTGCATCGGCCGCCGTGGCGGCGGCCTCGGTGGCGGCCTGCACCGCGTCGGCGACGGCCGTCCATTCCTGCAGCTCCAGCTCGGCCAGCAGCGCCTCCTTCGATGGGAAGTGGTAGTACAGGCCCTGCTTGGTCAGACCCAGCTCGGCTGCGATGGCGTCCAGTGTCAGCGCATCCAGGCCTTCGCGCAGCAGCACGGTCTCTGCCGAGTGAAGGATGGACTGGCGCGTCAGCGCGCGCAGCCGCTCGCGGTGCTGCTCGCGCGCGCCGGCCGCCGCGCTGCGCGAAGCGGCCGGCTTCAGGCGTGCAGGCCGGCCCACAGCGTCGCTCCGGCCATAAAGATCATCACCAGCGAGCCCACGGTCCACAGCGTAGCGCGCCATTCGTGCGGCCGCGCGCCCAGGTAGGCCGCGAAGTGCAGCAGCCGCGACAGCACATAGCCATACAGCAGCGCCTGGGCCAGCGCGGGCGCGGGGTCGGTCATCACGTACAGCCAGCCGATGGCCAGGAAGGGCAGCAGGTTCTCCTGGTCGTTCTGGTGGATGCGGCGGATGCGCTCCACGTAGTCCACTGGGTCGAGCTGGCCGGGGCGCGGGTGCGAGTTGGCCAGGCCGGGGTTGGCATCCTCCGGGTTGCGCATGCCTCCGTTGATGCGCAGCATGCGGTAAACCGTGAGCCACGACATCGCCGCCATCTTCAGCACCAGCAGCGCGGCGCAGACCATGTAGGCGGCGAACACCGGGTTCTTCAGGTTCAGGGCATCCATACCGCAAGCTCCTCGGGTTGACCTAAAAGCATCTTGACTTTACTTTAAGTAAAGTCGGGTGTCAGCTGAGGCTGTCTCGAGAATCGCAGACCGACTGCAGCGCTGCGCCGTGCGCGGCTACAGGTCCACGACCAGCAGGCCGCCGTCGTCGGCGGCGCGCGAGCAGCACAGGATGATCCGGCGCTGGCGCTCGGCCGCGCCGAGCACCACGTCGCGGTGCTCCACCGGACTGCTGGCCGCAGCGTCGTAGGCCACCGCGCACACGCCGCACAGACCATCGCTGCACTTGGTGGGCACGGCCACGCCGGCCTGGGCCAGCACCTCGGTGGCGCTGGCGTCGGCCGGCACCTGCAGCACCCGCCCGCTGCGTGCCAGCTTCAGCTGGAAGGGATGGTTGACGCGCTCGGGCGCCTCCGGCAGCTGGAAGTACTCTCGGTGCAGCGCCGTCTCGGGCCAGCTGAGCGCGGCGGCGGTGAAGACAGCGTCCATGTAGCGCGGCGAGCCGCAGGTGTAAAGCTGCCAGCCTGGCGCGTACCGTGGCAGCAGTGCGGCCAGGTCGGCGCGGCCGCCTTCGTCCTTCAGGTGCAGCTGCACGCGGTGCGCCCATGGGGCCCGCGCCAGCTCGTCCAGGAAGCCAGCTGCGCCGCGGCTGGCTGCGCTGTAGTGCAGCAGGAAATCACGGCCGAGTGCATGCAGCCGGTGGGCCATTGCGATCAGCGGCGTGACGCCGATGCCACCGGCGAAGAACAGCGTGAAGGGCGCGTCCTCGACCAGCGGGAAGTGGTTAACCGGCTTGCCGATAAACACCTGCCGGCCCTCGCGGAATGCGCGGTGCATCAGTGCCGAGCCGCCGCGGCCTTGCCGCTCGTTCAGAACGCCCAACACGTAGCGGCTGCGGTCGGCCGGGTCCCCGGCCAGGCTGTAGGCGCGCTGGTACTCCGGCGCGATGACTACGTCGATGTGCGCACCGGCCGCGAAGGGCGGCAGCGGGCTGCCGTCCAGCGCCGCGAACTCGAAGCGCGCCACATCCTTTGCGCTGGTCTCGCGGCGCTGCAGCCGCACCGGGAAAACCGGCGGGTCGCCTTGCAGCGGTTGGGGCCCCGGCGCCAGGCCCTCTGTGTCGCCAGCCGCCAGCCGCGCGCGGTACTTTGCCGGCGTCAGCAGCCTGCGGTAGCGGCGAATGCCTTCCTCGCGGTTCACCGGGAAGGGCACGGGGTACGGCGGCGGCATGGTGTCGGCCGGGTAGACGGCCAGCGTTTGCTCTTCGTACTTCAGCTTTAGGTCGGTCTGCAGCTCCCGCGTGTGCGTCTGCTTCGCGCGGATGTAGCGGCCGCTGCTGCGGTCGAGCTCGATGTCCCACCACCACTTCTTCACCGGGTTGATGCGGCCGCGGCCCAGCGCGTCGTCCAGCCGGGCCAGCGCCCGCGCGCTGCCGGGGAAGTTCATCGCGAGCCAGCGCGCGCCCTGTTCGGCGAGCAGGCCTTCCAGGTTCCAGGGGCAAGTCTTCATGCAGCGCCCGCACATGCCGCCGCCGGCATTGGTGATGCGGTAGCGCGCGCACTTCTCGGCGTCGCTCTTCCAGATCTCATAGCCGTTGTACATGAGCTTCGGCCCGGCGGTGATCGCGCCCGACGGGCATTCGCGCGCGCACTTGTTGCAGCTTTCGCAGAACCGCTGCAGACCGAAGTCAATCGGCAGGTCGGGCGTCAGCGGCAGGTCGGTGGTGATGGTGCCGCTCTTCAGCCGCGGCCCGAGGAATGGGTTCAGGATCACCTCGCCAATGCGGCTGACCTCGCCCAGGCCGCTCAACAGCAGCAGCGGCGGTTGCAGCACGTCGCCATCCAGCACCGAATGCACGCGAGCACTGAATCCCAGGCGGCGGATCTGCTCGGCCACCACGCCACCCAACAGCGAGAAGCGCAGGTAGGCGCGCATGCTTTGCGCCACGCTGATCCAGTCGTCGCCACTGGCGCCCTCCATGGTCTCGTGGCCCTGGTCCACCAGCAGGTTCAGCGCGTTGGCGTGGTAGGCCGGAATCGGGTTGCCTCCGGCGTCGTGTGAGTACCAAGCCCACTGCGGCACAGCACACAGCCCTGCTGCGTCGATGCCCAGGTAGTAGGACGCGGCCTTCAGGTTGTCGGCATTGCGCTGCGGGTCGGCGGTGGTCGGCGACACAGCAGCGCGCGCCTCGCCGAACTGCAGCAGCAGCAGGGCGCCCAGCGCACGCCGCGCGCAGGCACCGATGGGGCTCTTCATCACGTAGTTGGCGTTCTTGGCGCTGTCCTGCACGCTCTTGCCCAGATCGCCGAACAGCGCGCGGGCGAAGAAGTCGGCCCGCTTGGGAAATCGCGGCACCCGGTCGTGGTCGATGAAGGTGGTGGGGGTGTCGCGGCGCGGCAGCGTTTCGAAGGGCAGCGGGCCCAGCCGGTAGTCGCGCCCGGCATGCGGCTCGTGGTCGAACGCGCTTTTCGTGCCGCCCCAGCCCAGCCACCAGGCCGGGCCGTGCGAGCGCCAGCGCTCGGCAGCGCCGGGCTCGGCCAGCGCTTCGTCGGCGGCCAGCGGCAACGTGCTGCTCACCGCGGCCAAGCCGTAGCGCGTGCCGACGAAGGGGTTGCTCAGGTCCGGCAGCGCCAGGCCAGCGGCCACGGCCAGCGCGTTCAGGTCCACGTCGCTGCAGGTGGCCGAATGGGCGCGCGCCTCGTGGCCCAGGAGGCGCAGGTAGGTGGACAGCAGCACGGCGGTCTGCGCGGCCAGCAGCGCAGCGCGATGCGCCTGCGTGCCGTGCAGCCAGTCGCAGCCGGGCTCGCCCGGCCTCGGGTCACGGGTGTAGGGCACCAGCAGCACGATCGCGTGGCCGTGGTGCACTATCGGCCCGTGTTGCTGGCGGGCGGAGTCCAGCACGTCGGCCAGGATCATGTCCATGCCGGCGGCAAAGCTCTTCGGCTGGCTGCGCTCCAGCTCCGCGCCCAGCGCGGCCACGGCCGGGTTGCGGATCGGCACGGGCAGCAGCGCCTCGCGTGGCAGGGCGCATACCCCCGCCATCGGCACGTCGAAGTAGCTGGCCGCGGCCTTCAGGTGGCGGCTGCGCTCGACCGGGTCGTCGGGGAACTCCGCCGGCGCGGACTGCACCGGGCCGTCGCGCACCAGGTCGAACATCGCCATGTAGCGCGCCATCGCATGTGACAGCGACAGCGGGTCCGCATGATCGAAGGACAGCGCGCGCATCGGCTCCACGCACCGCAAATCAGCCAGATCGGCGCGGCGCGCCAGCCGTTCGAGCGGAAAGGCGCCCAGGTGCACGGGGCGCGAGCGGTTGGAGAACAGGCGCATGGGCCGCAGCATAGGCGCTGCCGCGGCGGCGCCGCAGGCTCAGTCGCGGCGCGAGGGGCGCAGCAGGAAGTACAGTGAGCCGAGCAGAAGCGCCGCGTAGATGCCGGCCCCCAGCCAGGCCAGCGCGCCCTGGAGGCCGGCACGGCGAGACCACAGGCTCAGCGCCAGCCCAATCAAGTTGCCGACAACGCCGGCGAGCAGCAGCGCGCGGCGCGTGGTGTCGTCGGTGGACTGGCGGGCCAGCCAGTAGACCAGGCCGAAAGCCAGCATCGTGCCGCCGAAGTACCTCGCCTGCATCAGGTTGTGCGGTTCGGTCGGCACGCCGTACTGCGACAGTGCCAGTTCGGGAATGAGCAGGAACTCCAGCCCGAACAGGATGGCCATTGCGCCAGCGAGCCCCAGAAAGGCGCGGAGCTTCATCGTTGTTCTTCCTTCTTCGGCTTCGCTGCATAAAGACAGCGATCGAAATGATGCCGCATCCGGTGCTGCGTCGGAAGCGAACATGCGACGCGCCCGATCGCGACGAGTTTCGCCAGCCCAGTCGAGCGCAAGGGTGATCCGCAGGTCAAGGCGCACGGCGCGCAGCGGCTGCGCCGGTTGCTGCCGCCGCGCACAGAAAATGTCCGTGACAGCGTGCCCCGGCGCGAAGCAGCGCGCGTCGCTCAAGGTCCTAGCGATCCGCGATGCCTGCGACCGTGACTGCCGGCACATTGGCCGCCGAACGGAGCAAGTGCATCGCCGCGATCCAGGCGGCGTAGCCCGGCCGTTTGCGAATCAGCCTGAAGGCCGGCGGCTTCGGCCCGAACCTGACCGCGGCCGACTGCGTGACCATTGCCGACCCGTGGTGGAACCCGGCCCGCTCTTCGCTGGCCGGCGCACAGGTGCACCACATCGGCCAGCAGCGGCCGGCGAAGGTGTACCGTTTGGACATGCAGGGCTCGATCGAGGCGAAGATCGCGCGCCTGCACCGTAGGACGCGCGACCTGGCCGAAGCTATCCTCCGCAGCGAGGACGCGGGCGCGCCGATCGACGCGGCGCAGTTGCTGGAGCTGCTGCGCGCGCAGTGAGGCAATGTCCAGCCCCTTGCCAATCACGAAGCCGCGGTGAGCCGTGTGCCTTGAAGGCCGACGCCGCGCTGGGCGCGCCTGGGTTTTCGATTCGTCCACCCGGGCAAGTACCTATAACTATGGTGGCACGCCTACCTAGACTCATTTGCCTCCTCCACTTGGAGGATGGCAGGCAAGAGCGGGTCTGTTCGCTGGTTGCTGGGGTAAAAGGTGTGTTCAGGGTATTCAATCCAACACGACGGAGGAGACAGATGGGTGCACTACGGAGTTTCGCGGCGCTTGCCGCATCAGCATTGATGGCGGTGACCAGTGCTTCGGCGCTGGCGCAGGCAACGGTCAAGCTCGAGAAGGTGGTCGGTGGCCTCAACTCGCCTTTGGCGATGGTTCAACCGCCGGGTGACAGCCGCATGTTCATCATCGAGCAGTACGGCCGCATCAGGATTCTGGAGAACGGTCAACTCAAGCCCACCCCGTTCCTCGACATCCGCAGCAAGTTGAAGCCGCAGTTTCACGATTTCGATGAACGTGGCTTGCTGGGCATTGCGTTCCATCCAAAGTTCAAGGACAACGGCAAGTTCTACGTAGCCTACAGCGCGCATCTTGACTTCCAGGGTGACCTCGGGCAGATGCTGTGGTACGACCACAGCAACGTGGTCGAGGAGTACACCGTCTCGGCCACGGACAAGAATGCGGCCGACCCGAGCTCGGCGCGCCGAATCCATTCGCTAGCGTGGCCGCAGTTCAACCACAACGGCCACTGGATCGGCTTCGGCCCGGACGGCATGCTGTACATCTCCACCGGCGACGGTGGCTATGCCAACGACTGGGGCATTGGCCACAACGTGGTGACCGGCAATGGCCAGGACCTGACCATCAACCTCGGCAAGATCCTGCGCATCGACGTCGACGCGCGCTCACCCGGCAAGCCATATGGCATCCCGCCGGACAACCCGTGGGCCGGCAAGCGCGAAGCCAACCCCGAGATCTGGGCCTATGGCGTGCGTAACCCTTGGCGCTGCTCCTTCGATATGGGCAGCAATACAGGCGAGTTGTACTGCGGCGACGTCCAGCAGAACAGCTACGAGACGATCAAGGTCATCGGCAAGGGACAGAACATGGGCTGGCGCCGGGTCGAGGGCATGATGCGCTGCTTCGACTACCAGAAGCCCGACAATCACCCGGCCACGTGCGACACGGCCGGCATCACCCCGGCCATCATCGAATACAACAACTGCACGGCCAAGCCAGACGGCTGCAAGGGCATCTCGGTGACGGGCGGCTACGTTTATCGTGGCGCCAATGCCGCATGGAAGGGCAAGTACATCTTCGGCGACTGGAGCAAGGGCTTTGCCGAGATGGACGGCCAGATCTTCGTCGGCACCAAGGGCGCGGATGGCAAGTGGTCGATGGAAGTTGTGAAGGTCAGCAACATGTCCGGGAAGCTGCCTTATGTCCTGGCCTTCGCGCAGGACAGTGCCGGCGAAGTCTATGTGCTGACCTCGGTCACCACGGGCCCCAACGGATCGCTTGACTCAATCTACAAGATCGTTCCGTAGCACGTTGCGGCTTTCGCCACCGCTGTGTTTGCGCAGTGGTGGCGAGTTTCATTTGGGGTCGGCGCTCAAGTGCCGGCAAGCAAGAAGCGGGATACCGGCAGATGGCTGATCGATCCACTTTGGCAGCTTGGACCGCGCTCGTCGCGGTGGTGCTCGGCGGCAGCGCAGCGGCACTTGCGCAGAATGCGCCACAGGATTCAACGAAAGAGTCGGCGAACGAGCCGACGCCGAAGTTCGACGCGGCCTACATGAACGACGCGGCGACCATCACGATGGGGCAAGCCGTCTGGGCCAAGCAATGCAGGCATTGTCATGGCAACAGCGCCTATCCGGGCAAGGCTCCGAAGCTGAACCCTGGCAACCTGGAGCCGGACTTCATCTTTGACCGCGTCACCTATGGTTTCCGCGGCATGCCGGCATGGAATGCGGTCTTCACGATCGAGGAACGCAAGGCCGTTGCTGCCTACATCAAGAGCAACAGTTTCGCGCCCTGAGCGGCTGCGCCGCACTCATCCGCCACACGAGGAGCACCGCAAGTGCGCTACTTGAACATGCTGTTCGGACTGGCAATGCTCGGCTTTGCAGTAGTGCAATACAACGATCCCGATGCATTGCTTTGGATCATCTACTACAGCATCCCTGCGGTCTGGGCGTTGCTCGCGGCGTTCCGGGTTGCCGCCCTTCGGTCCGCATCGGGAAAGCGTTGGCTTTGGGTGAGCATCGCCGTATGGACGGCGCTGGTCATCTACTACTGGCCGTCCATGCCGGGTTTCTGGCGGCGCGAGGTCTTCATGGTCGAAGAAACCGCACGCGAAGGCATGGGCTTAATGCTCGCATGGCTGAGCTTGCTGGTGGCGCTTTTCAGCGCTCTGAGGCCTGCGCGAGGCCGCGTCTGTCAGGACTGAGCCATTCTTGGGTCTGTCCCGCCCGAGCATCTGCGGCAGCGCCGGCAAGTCCAGGCGGTGCAGGACACCAATGCGAGGCTGGTTTGCATGGCAAGCCTGGTGCACATCGCTCCGCCAAAGGGTGAAGTCATGTGCGATGGCCGCTGTGCGCGACTGACGCGTACAGCCCCGGGCACGTTGCTGGAGCACTGTCAGTGCTTCGTGCAGGCGGGGGGCGTCGCTATGGTTTGCCATGGGAAGGCCGCTTCGCGGCGCTGCGATGACAGTCGGGCCTTCGATCTATGCAAGTTGCGCTCTGGCGGGCCTTTTCGACCCATCGCCGCCGAGGCGCGTAACGCGCGCCTCGGATCCGGCGCTGCAAGGTAGTGGTCGTGTCATTCATGCAGCCAGCGGAAGGTGCAGTAGCTGGTCGAAGAGCCTTGCGTGATCGAACCGGCCCATCGGCCTATCACGCAGTCACCTGCCGACATCACGCGCGTAGCCTCAGCGCCTTTTGCTGCCGAACAACAGCAAGGCGCCTCCGGCGACGATCGCCACCACGCCAGCCCAGATGGGCACGTTGACTGTCTTCTTCTCCGTCACCGACAGTTCGATCGGCCCGATCTTGGCCTGCTGCGTGTCCTTGGTGTAGCTGAAGCTGCCATAGACCAGGCCCAGTACGCCGGCCACGATCAACGCGATCGCTGCCATTCGGATTGCATTCAAGTCGTTTCTCCCTCGGCAATTCGCGAGTATCGATTGGGCTGTGGCGCGTCCCTGTGGGCCGCAGCCGGGGCGCCACGTAGGAATTGTCCGAGGCAATCTTGCCGATCTCCAGGTCCTTGTCCTACCAGGCTATCGGACAAGCGGCCTTCGACGGTGCGGGTTCAGCCGACATGCCTTTGGCCTGACACCCCGTAGATTCATTGCATGTTGATTTGGCTCCAGGAGTCCCGCATGAAGACCCGCTCGGTATACCGCTCCCGCTCGATGCAGTGCCTGTCACTGAGCGCCATGGCCTGGGCTTGTGCACCGACGCTGGCGCAAGGTGTCTCGGCAAGCGCCGATGTTGTTGCCACCTATCAGCGTGAGCGGGCCGCCTGCCTCAGCATCCAAGCGGCTGAAGACCGCGCGACCTGCCTGCGTGAGGCGGCCGCGGCTCAGGCACAGCCGCGCAAGGGCGGGACGCTGGAAGACCCCGCGGCATTCAAGCGCAACGCGCAGCAGCGCTGTGACGCACTGCCGAGCGATGACCGCAAGGCCTGCGTCGCGCGCATGCAGGGACAAGGCAGCACGAGTGGCAGCGTATCGGGTGGCGGCATCCTGCGCGAGCAGGTGATCGTCGTGCCGGCGCCGAAGTAGCGAGCCGAGGCGTGCCGCGCAGCGGACAATCACGCCAATGAAGACGCCAAAGAGATTGCAGTCCCTGGTCGACGAAGGGCTGATCGACAGCGTGCAGCGCCAGCTGATGAGCGGCAAGGAAGCCACGGTCTACGTGGTGCGCTGCGGCGACGAGGTGCGCTGTGCCAAGGCCTACAAGGAAGCGACACAGCGCAGCTTTCGCCAGGCGGTGGACTACACAGAGAACCGCAAGGTCAAGAACACGCGCCAGGCCCGCGCCATGGCCAAGGGCTCGCGCTTTGGCCGACAGGCCCAGGAGGCGGCCTGGCAGAGCGCCGAGGTCGATGCGCTGTACCGGCTGGCGGCCGCGGGCGTGCGCGTGCCCAAGCCGCACAACTTCCACGACGGTGTGCTGCTGATGGAACTGGTGACCGATGCGCAGGGCGACGCGGCGCCGCGCCTGAACGACGTCGACTTCCCCGCCGCCGACGCGCTGGTGCATCACGCCACGCTGATCCGCGAGGTGCAGCGCATGCTGTGCGCCGGGGTCGTGCACGGCGACCTGTCGGAGTTCAACATCCTGCTGGCCGCCGACGGCCCGGTGGTCATCGACCTGCCGCAGGCGGTGGATGCCGCGGGCAACAACCACGCCCAACGCATGCTGCTGCGCGATGTGGACAACCTGCGGGACTTCTTCGGCCGCTTTGCACCCGAACTGCTGACCAGCCGCTACGGCGAGGAAATCTGGGACCTGTACCAGCGTGGCATGCTGCAGCCGGACACGGCGTTGAGCGGCCGCTTCGAGCGCGCCGCCCGGGCGGTGGACCTGGGCGGTGTGCTGCGCGAAATCGACGACGCTCGCGCCGAAGAGGCGGCGCGCCGTCTGCGCATGCAGCCCGTGCCCTGAAGCACGGGCTGGAGGGCGGCGCTCAGCGCGACGTGGCCGCCTTGTAGCGGCCGTACTCCAGCCGCGCAATGGCGCGGCGGTGCACTTCGTCCGGGCCGTCGGCCAGGCGCAGCGTGCGCTGGTGTGCGTAGGCCTTGGCCAGGCCGGGATCGGTGCTGACGCCGGCGCCACCGAAGGCCTGGATCGCGTCGTCGATGATGCGCAGCGCCATGATCGGCGCCTGCACCTTGATCATCGCGATCTCGAGTTGCGCCACCTTGTTGCCCACCTTGTCCATCATGTCCGCGGCCTTCAGGCACAGCAGGCGCGTCATCTCGATGTCGATGCGCGCGTTGGCGATGCGCTCGTCCCATATGGTCTGCTCGGAAATGCGCTTGCCGAAAGCCACCCGCGACTGCAGCCGCTTGACCATCTTCTCCAGTGCCACCTCGGCCACGCCAATGGTGCGCATGCAGTGGTGGATGCGCCCCGGCCCGAGGCGGCCCTGTGCGATCTCGAAGCCGCGGCCCTCGCCAAGCAGCAGGTTCGCCGCCGGCACGCGCACGTCCTTCATCAGCACCTCGGCATGGCCGTGCGGCGCATCGTCGAAGCCAAAGACCGGCAGCATGCGCACGACCTCGATGCCCGGGGCGTCCAGCGGCACCAGGATCTGCGACTGCTGCGAGTGGCGCGGTGCGTCGGGGTCGGTCTTGCCCATGACGATGGCGATCTTGCAGCGCGGATCGCCCACACCGGAAGACCACCATTTGCGGCCATTGATGACGTAGTGGTCACCGTCGCGCTGGATCGAGGTCTCGATGTTGGTGGCGTCGGACGAGGCCACCGCCGGCTCGGTCATCAGGAAGGCCGAGCGGATCTCGCCGGCCAGCAGCGGCTGCAGCCACTTCGCCTTCTGCTCGTCGTTGGCATAGCGCGCTAGCACCTCCATGTTGCCGGTGTCGGGTGCGGAGCAGTTGAAGACCTCCGAGCCGAAGCTGACGCGGCCCATCTGTTCCGCGCACAGAGCGTATTCCAGGTTGGTCAGGCCAGCGCCCTTGTAGGGGCTGTCCGCGGGCAGCGAATCATGTGGCAGGAACAGGTTCCACAGCCCGGCCTTCTTGGCCTTGGCCTTCAGTTCCTCGAGCACCGGCACCACCTGCCAGCGGTTGGCGCCGAAGGCGTCCATCTGTGCGTCGTAGATCGCCTCGGCCGGATAGACGTGTTCGTTCATGAACGCGATCACGCGGTCGCGCCAATAGCTCTGCTTTTCCGACATCGAGAAGTTCATGTTGTCTCCTGGAGTGCCACGCCACCGTGGCCAGCCGCGACAGTAGCAGAGGCGGCGGATTCGGGTTGTCCCCAACGTGGCAGCTTGGCACTATGCTGCGCCACCGCAAGTTGGAAAGGCAGCCCATGACGCCCGTGCTGAAGCAGTTCGACCTGAGCGGCAGAGTCGCGCTCATCACCGGCTCCAGCGCTGGCATCGGGCTGGCACTGGCGCAGGGCCTGGCCGGCGCCGGCGCGGCCGTGGTGCTGAACGCGCGCAATGCCGGCAAGCTGCAGGCCGCGGCCCAGGCGCTGCGCGAGCAGGGCGCCACGGTGCATGCACTTGCCTTCGACGTCACCGACGCGCAGGCCGTTGCGGATGCGGTGGCGAAGATCGAAGCCGAGATCGGGGCGATCGACATCCTGGTCAACAACGCCGGCATGCAGAAGCGCGCGCCGCTGCAGGACTTCGAGCAGGCCGACTGGCAGCAGCTGATGCGCACCAACCTCGACAGCGTGTTCATCGTCAGCCAGGCGGTGGCGCGGCACATGATCCCGCGCCGGCGCGGCAAGATCATCAACATCTGCTCGGTGCAGAGCGAGCTGGGCCGACCCGGCATCGCGCCCTACACCGCCAGCAAGGGCGCGGTGAAAATGCTGACCAAGGGCATGGCCATCGACTGGGGCCCGCACGGGCTGCAGGTCAACGGCCTGGGGCCGGGCTACTTCAAGACCGAGCTGAACCAGGCGCTGGTCGACAACCCGGAATTCAGCGGCTGGCTGATCAACCGCACGCCGTCGCGGCGCTGGGGTGATGTCGAGGACCTGGTCGGCGCAGCCGTGTTCCTGGCCAGCGACGCCTCGCGCTTCGTCAACGGCCATATCCTGTATGTCGACGGCGGCGTCACCGCCCAACTTTGAAGGGGTCGATCCATGGAAGCCCTCGTCATCCACGCCCCCGGCGACCTGCGCGTCGAGACCATCGAGACACCACCGCTCGAAGCACATCAGTTGCAGGTGCGTGTGCGCGCCGGCGGCATCTGCGGCTCGGACCTGCACTACTTCCAGCATGGCGGTTTCGGTACCGTGCGCATCAAGGAGCCGATGGTGCTGGGCCACGAGGTGGCCGGTAGCATCGAGGCCGTGGGCAGCGCCGTGACCGGCTTCGCGGTCGGTGAACGCATCGCCATCAGCCCGAGCCGGCCCTGCGGCCAGTGCCGCTACTGCCAGCAGGGCCAGCACAACCACTGCCTGGACATGCGCTACTACGGCAGCGCGATGCGCACGCCGCATGTGCAGGGCGCGTTCCGCCAGCGCATCGTCTGCGACGCCAGCCAGGCCCACAAGCTGGCCGACCATGTCAGCGATGGCGAGGGTTCGATGGCCGAGCCGCTGTCGGTGGCGCTGCATGCCGTCAACCGTGCCGGGCCGCTGCTCGGCAAGAGCGTGCTGGTGACCGGCTGTGGCCCGATCGGCGCGCTGGCCATCATTGCCGCGCGTCGCGCCGGCGCGACGCAGCTCGTGGCCACCGACATGGCGGCGCAGCCCCTGCGTGCGGCCATGAAGGTGGGGGCCGACCTGGCGCTCAATGTCAAGGAGCAGCCCGAGGCGCTGGCCCCATTCACGGCCGACAAGGGTCAGTTCGACGTGCTCTTCGAGGCCAGCGGCAACCAGCGCGCGCTGGTCGGCGCGTTCGATGCGCTGCGCCCGCGCGGCATCATCGTGCAGATGGGGCTTGGCGGCGACATGACGCTACCGGTCAACACGATCGTGGCCAAGGAGTTCGACCTGCGCGGCACCTTCCGCTTTCACCCCGAGTTCGCGGTGGCGGTGGAGTTGCTGAACAAGCGCCTGGTGGATGTGAAGCCGCTGATCTCGGCCACGCTGCCCTATCGCGATGCCGGCAAGGCGTTCGCACTGGCCGCCGACCGCTCGCAGGCGATGAAGGTGCTGCTGAGCTTCGATTGACGCGCTTGGGTCGCGGGGCGGATCAGGCTTCGGCGCGGGCCTGCGGCGGCGCGCTGCCGCGGCCGATCAGTCCGAGGCTCAGTGCGGTGCCCAGCAGCACCACCGCGCAGCCGGCCACCATCTGCAGCGTGATCGCCTCGCCCAGGTACAGCGCGCCCGAGACCATGGCCACCAGCGGGCTGAGGAAGGTGACCGACATCGCAGGCACGGTACCGATGCGACGCAGCAGCCGGAAGTACATCCACATGCCCAGTCCCGAGCTCGCGATGCCCAGGAAGGCCATCTCGGCCCACGCGCGCGGGCTGGGCGGCGTGCTCGGCCAGGTGGCCCAGGCCAGCGGCGCCAGGAACAGGCTGGCCGCGGCCAGGCTGCCAGCGGTGGTGACCATGGCATCGACGCCCGCCATCTTTCGCCGCGTGTAGTTGGCACCGACGCTCCAGATCATGGCCGTGCCCAGCACCGCGAGCACCGCCAGCGGGCCTTCGGCCGTCTTCAGCGAGACGTTGCCGCTGCTCATCAGGATGAGCACGCCGACGAAGCCCATCAGCAACCCGCCCGCGCGCCAGGCGCCGAGCCGCTCCTTCAGCACGAAGTGCGCCACCAGCGCGGCGAACATCGGTGCGGTGGCGTTGAGCACCGCCGACAGCCCGGCCGTGATGTGCAGTGCGCCCCAGGTCATCAGCATGAAGGGCAGGGCGGTGAAGGGCACCCCGACCATGAACAGCGCTCGAGGGCTGGCGCGCAGCTGCGGCCAGCCGCCGCGATAGAACACGATGGGCAGCAGGATCAGCGCGGCGATGCCGAGCCGCATCGACACCAGCGGCGCCGGTCCGAAGGCCGGCACGGCGGCACGCGTGAAGAGGTAGGCGCCGCCCCACAGCAAGCTGAGGAACAGCAGTTCGATCACATCGCGGGGGCGCATTCACCCCAGCTTACCGGAACGCGGTCGGGTGCCTAGAATGCTTTTCCCTCGGCTCGAAGGCCGGCCCTCATTGGAGACTGTCACATGCGCGACTACCTGAAGTTCTACATCAACGGTGCCTGGGTCGATCCGGTCACGCCCAAGGCCCTGGATGTCATCAACCCGGCCACGGAAGCCGTGGCCGGCCGCATCTCGATGGGCTCGGCGGCCGACGTGGACAAGGCGGTGAAGGCCGCGCGCGCTGCCTTCGAGACCTGGTCGCAAAGCAGTCTCGAAGAGCGCATCGCGCTGTTCGAGAAGCTGATCGAGGAATACAAGAAGCGCTATGCCGACATGGCCGCGGCCATCACCGAAGAAATGGGCGCGCCGGCCATGCTGTCGCAGAAGGCGCAGGCGGCGATGGGTGTCGGCCACCTGCAGTCGGCGCTGGGCGTGCTGAAGAACTACCACTTCCAGGAGCAGCGCGGCACGACGATGATCGTCAAGGAGCCGATCGGCGTGTGCGGCCTGATCACGCCCTGGAACTGGCCGGTCAACCAGATCGCCTGCAAGGTGGCGCCGGCGCTCGCCGTGGGGTGCACGATGGTGCTCAAGCCCAGCGAGATCGCGCCCTTCTCGGCGCAGATCTGGACCGAGATCATGCATGCCGCCGGCGTGCCGGCCGGTGTGTTCAACCTGGTCAACGGCGACGGCCCGACGGTGGGCGCGGCCATCTCCAGCCACCCGGGCGTGGACATGGTGTCCTTCACCGGCAGCACGCGCGCCGGCATCGAGGTGGCGCGCAATGCGGCACCCACGGTCAAGCGCGTGCACCAGGAACTGGGCGGCAAGTCGCCCAACATCATCCTGCCCGATGCCGACATCAAACGTGCCGTCACCGCCGGCGTGCGTGGCGTGATGCAGAACAGCGGCCAGAGCTGCAATGCGCCCACGCGCATGCTCGTGCCGAATTCGAAGATGGCCGAGGCGCTGTCCGTGGCCAAGGAAGTGGCCGAAGCCACCACGGTCGGCGCGCCGGACAGCGGCGCCGCGCTCGGCCCGGTGATCTCGGCCACGCAGTGGGACAAGATCCAGACCCTCATCAACCGTGGCATCGAAGAAGGCGCGCCGGTGGTTGCCGGCGGCCCGGGCAAGCCGGCGGGGCTGGAGACCGGTTACTACGTCAAGCCCACGGTGCTGGGCCCGGTAAGCAACGACAAGACCATCGCGCGTGAGGAGATCTTCGGCCCGGTGCTCACCATCATCGGCTACGACACGGTGGACGAGGCCGTGGCCATCGCCAACGACACACCCTACGGCTTGGCGGCCTATGTGTCGGGCACCGATGTCGACGCGACCCGCAAGGTGGCCTCCAGGCTGCGCGCCGGCCAGGTCAACATCAACAGCGCGGCCACCGACATCATGGCGCCCTTCGGCGGCTTCAAGCAGTCGGGCAACGGCCGCGAGTGGGGCGACCATGCCTTCGGCGAGTTCCTGGAAGTGAAGGCCGTACTGGGCTACACGCCAAAGTAAGGTCCCCCCCGAAGCGCCTTCGGCGCTCCCCGTGGGGGCGCCGCTGGCGGACCGGCAAAGCCGGCTCCGCGGCGGCTGCTTGATGCCACCCATAACGATTTGATCAAGGAGACCCGATGGCCGCCATCAATGAAGTGATCGACCTGAGCATCGAGGATGGCGTGGCCGTCATCACCTCGAACCACCAGCCCGTCAATGCACTGTCGGCCATCGTGCGCGACGGGTTGACGGCGGCCTTCGACAAGGCGCTGGCCGACGACGCCGTCAAGGCCATCGTGCTGACCTGCGCCGGCCGCACCTTTTTTGCCGGCGCCGACATCAGCGAGTTCGGCAAGCCGCCGAAGGGCGCGTCGCTGCATGCGTTGTTCGACAGGATGGAAAACGCCTCCAAGCCCATCGTCGCGGCGATCCACGGCACCTCGCTGGGCGGTGGCTTCGAGACCGCGCTGGTTTGCCACTACCGCGTGGCCGTGCCGTCGGCCCGAGTGGGCCTGCCCGAGGTCAAACTGGGCCTTCTGGCTGGCGCTGGCGGCACGCAGCGGCTGCCGCGCATCGTCGGCGCGGCCAAGGCGCTGGACATGGTCACGAGCGGCGTGCCGGTGGGCGGCAAGGTCGCGCTGGCCTCGGGCCTGGTGGACGAACTGGTGCCCGAAGGCGGCGACCTGCGCGCGGCAGGCGTGGCCTTCGCACGCAAACTTCTGGCCGAGAACCGGCCGCTGAAGAAGGTGCGCGATCTGACGGTGGCCGGCGCGACCCCGGAGCTGTTTGCCGAGTTCCGTGCCAAGAATGCGAAGGCCTTCCGTGGCTTCGAGGCGCCGGAGGCCAGTATCAAGTGCATCGAGGCGGCAGCCAGGCTGCCGATGGACCAAGGCCTGAAATTCGAACGCGACGAGTTCATGAAGTTGGTGTCCGGCGTGCAGAGCCAGGCACAGCGCTACATGTTCTTCGCCGAGCGCCAGGCCGCCAAGATCGACGGCCTGCCCGAAGGCACGGCCACGCGGCCGGTGAAGAAGGTGGGCATCATCGGCGCCGGCACCATGGGCGGTGGCATCGGCATGAACTTCCTGAACAAGGGCATCCCGGTGACCATCGTGGAGACGCAGCAGGCTGCGCTCGATCGTGGCACCTCCACGATCCGCAAGAACTACGAGAACACCGCCGCCAAGGGCCGCATGACGGCCGACGACGTGGAAAAGCGCATGGGCCTGCTCGCGCCCACGCTGGACCTGTCGGCGCTGGCGGATTGCGACCTGATCATCGAGGCCGTGTTCGAGAACATGGGCGTCAAGAAGGAACTGTTCGCCAAGCTCGACAAGATCGCCAAGCCCGGTGCGGTGCTGGCCAGCAATACCAGCTACCTGAACGTCGACGAGATCGCTTCGGCCACCCGCCGGCCGCAGGACGTGGTGGGCATGCATTTCTTCAGCCCGGCCAACGTGATGAAGCTGCTGGAGGTGGTGCGCGGCGCGAAGACCGCCCCCGATGTGCTGGCCACCGCCATGGACATCGGCAAGACCATCGGCAAGGTGGCGGTGGTTTCAGGTGTGTGCCACGGCTTCATCGGCAACCGCATGCTGGCGCAGCGCCAGGCGCAGGCCAATGCGCTGATCCTGGAAGGCGCGATGCCCTGGGACGTGGACCGCGTGGCCTTCGACTTCGGCTGGCCGATGGGCCCGTTCCAGATGTCCGACCTGGCCGGGCTGGACATCGGCTGGTCGAAGGAAACGAGCAAGGGCGCGACCCTCCGCGAGCGCCTGTGCGAGCTGGACCGCCGCGGGCAGAAGACGGGCGCGGGCTTCTACGACTACGACGCCAAGCGCAACCGCAGCAACCCCGCGCTGGTGGAAAAGCTGATCCTCGACTTCGCCGCCGAGAAGGGCATCCAGCGCCGCAAGATCGACGACGCCGAGATCCTCGAGCGGCTGGTCTACCCGATGATCAACGAGGGCGCGAAGATTCTGGCCGAGGGCATCGCCCAACGTGCCAGCGACATCGACGTGGTCTGGAGCTACGGCTACGGCTGGCCGGTGTACCGCGGCGGGCCGATGTTCTATGCCGACACCGTCGGTGCGGCCAATGTGGTGGCGGCACTGGAGAAGCATGCGCCGCGCATGGGCGAGGGCTTCGGCATCGCGCCGCTGCTGAAACAGATGGCCGAGCAGGGCAAGCGCTTCACCGGCTGAGTGGACAGGCCGTCGCCGGTGGCCGCTCTTTGGCAGCCGCTGGCGCCCGGGTCCGGCACTCGCCGGGGCCGAGGTGCGGGCCGAATTCCGCCTCGCGCGGGCGCCGGCATCGCCGCATGCCTTGTCTTTGCCTCCGGCTCAGGGTCGAGCGCCGATCGAGCATCGGCTCCTGGCTGACGTTGATCATGCCTTGCCCGGGCCGATCCAGGTCCGCAATCACCCGCATGACGGCGGACAAAGCAACCTCCACGACAAGCAATGCGGGGCTCCGGTAGGCGCCTGCAATGCCGACGTGATAGCCCATGGCGGCCAACGCCAGCGCTGCGACGGCATACAGCAAGGCCCAATAGGTGCCGGGTACCCGGCTGCGTTCTCGCACCATGACGCGTTCGTCTTGAAGCTCGATGATCCTGCCGACGCAACTCAGAGAGACATTCACCTCGCCCGGCATTTACTGACCGACCGCGGCGGCGGTGTTTCAGAGTCGGTCGAGCAGTTCCCTTGCCGATTTGCCGATTTGCCGATTTGCCGGGTTCGGCGGGTTGACCGACGGCCCGGCGCAGTCGCTGATCGACATATTCGCGCAGCACCGTGCGAATCTCCTCACGATGCGCCTGCGGCGCGCGGTCACTGAGCTGGTACGCCATGCGGATTGCGCTGACCTCTTCGACCAGCGCCTCTTTCCTTGCATGGAAGGCGTCGGCGGCCATGCCGAAGGTGAAGGCGAGCAGAAACGCCAGCCGACCTAGCGTGGCGCCCACCATCGCGAACAGGCGCTCCATTGCCAGTCGACCGACTCACCAGCGGCCGAGCGCCTCGCGCAGCCGCGCCTTCACGTCGCCATTCGCGCCCCCGGTCTGCACCGGCACCGCTATTTGTCCGCTGATGGCCGGGAACCAGCCGTAGATGGCGGCCTGGAAACGCCAGCTGTCGTCGTCAGACTGTGCCTGCGCGGCCACGGGTGCGCCCGCGGTAATCGCCAAAGCGGCGCACGCAGCCGCGCCCCATGCTCAAGAATCCTATGCCCCCTTCGCCGCCGGCATGGTGGTGGGGCTGGCCACCCAGGACAAGGCCGCGAAGCCGTTGCGCCAAAAGATCGATGCGGTGGGCTTCGGCTGGTTCTTTCCCTTCTTTTTCGTCGGTGCCGGTGTCAAACTCCACCTCGCCACCTTCATCCATGGCCTGAGCACCGCGCTGCTGGTGCGCGGCACGCCGGCTTGGTTCTACGGCAAGCACCTGGCAGCGCCGGAGCGGCGGCCCTTCGCGCTGTTCTCGTCGGTCCACACATCGCATCGGCGCTGATCGGTGCGGTGCTGCTGTCGGTGCTGATCTTTCCCACGCTGGCCGGTGTGCTGCGCCCGCTTGCCGCGGCGCCGCCCGGCACGGCCGAGGCGAGCGCGGACGCCGATTGACGCCGGTCAAGCGTCGCAGCCGGGCCGAGCTCCGCCCCAGGTCGGCGGGTTAAACTCCCTCGTCTGGTATGGACCCGGCAAGAGAGCCGTGCCATTGCATCCGTTTCAACCCCAGTGCAGGTCTGCACGATCAGGAGAGAGCATGAACATCAAGAGCATCCTTGGCATCGGCGCGTTGTCGCTGTCGCTGCTGACTGGCGCGGCCTTCGCGCAGGACAAGGCCGCCAAGCAGGCGGAAATCGTGAAGGTCGCGGCGGCCACGCTCGACAAGTTCTACGCCAAGAAGCCCGAGCTCAAGGCCGCTGTGGCGAAGGCGCCGGGTTATGCGGTGTTCACCACCTACGGGCTGAGCTTCCTGGTCGGCGGCAGCGGCGGGCACGGCATCGTGCACGACAACAAGACGAAGAAGGACGTCTTCATGAAGATGGGCGCGGGCAGCGTCGGCTTCCAGATCGGTGCGGCCGAGAGCGAGTATCTGATGGTCTTCAAGAACGAGAAGGCGCTGGCCGATTTCATCGCCAACGGATGGAGCTTCGGCGGCGGTGCCAACGTGAGTGCCGGTGGTGGCGGCAAGTCGGCTGGCGGCGGCAGCAGCGGCGGCGTGATGGGCGATACCGAGGGCTACACGCTGACCAAGACCGGGGTCACAGGTGACCTGCTGTCGATCGGCAGCGCGAAGGTCTGGAAGGATGCCGATCTGAACTAGAACCACAGGGCTGACGCGCATGGCGGGCAGCGCCTTTGCAGCCACCCAAGCGGAAAATCAGGCCGAAGCGCTGCAGGCGGCACCAAACCCTGGCATTTCATGCCGCCGCAGACTGGTCCTCAGGCCTCACTTGGGCTTTGATTGCTGGGCTTTCCTTTCTGGGCTTTGCTGCTGAGGGCGGTCAAATGCCCTGCACCCGCATCAGCCCCAGCGTGTGCAAGGCGCCGCGCAGGAATTGACCGTCGACGTTCCTGGGCCGGTGGGCCGCGAGCCCGCTGCGCCTGACCCGCGGCAGCAGCACCATCAGGCCAAACAGATGGCGCAGGAACTGCGCCTGGAACGGGGCGGGGAGCGGACGAGGATGGATTCGACGCGCCGCATCCCATGACACCTACGCTACACCGCCGTGCAGGGCGTCGCTGGCTCGCAGCGCTGCTGCTGGCTGCGTCGGCGTCCGGCCATGCGCAGAGCCCCGCTGCCGGCCAGCACGCGGCCGCACTGCAGGCCTGCCCGGCGATCAAGAACGAGATCGTCGACCTGGACATGCTGGCCAAGGGTCTGGAGCATTCGAGCGCGGTGGGGCTGTTCGAGAAGCTGCGCCTGAAGTCGGCGATCGACGAGCTGCTGGGCCGGCTCAAGTCCTACCACGGCGCCACCGGCCGCTTTACGCTGGCGCAGCTGCAGGAACAGTACGACCTGCTGATGATGCGCATCGCCACCCAGCTGCAGGACAAGGACGCGACGCTGCACGGCCAGCTCTGCAACGCCTGGGACTCGATCTGGGCCACGCTGCAGGATCGCAAGAGCTTCCTGGAGAAGAAGTCGTGAAGCGCTGCGCCGCCGCCTTGATGGCCGCAGGCGTGCTCGCCGGCTGCCAGACGCCGCCGACGCACGAACAGGTGGTGCGCGAACAGCTGGGCGAAATCGTCGATGCGCAGGTGCCGGACTGCGGCGCGGTGCGCGTCCACGTTCGCCGCCAGCGCCTGGACTATCACGTGGTGTGCCAGTCCGGCGCCGCGTACTGGGTGTACGTCGCCGCCGACGGCCGCGTGCGCGTGATGTCCGAAGCGTTTCCGACGCGCTGAAGCGGGCGGTTGCCCCGGCTCGAACGAGCCGCCTCGGCCAGCGCGCCATCGCTGTCGTCGGCTGCCTCTTCGCCCTGCCGTCACCAGTTCGCCAGCGCCTGAAGCAGCCTGTCCTTGATGCCGGCGTCGGCGAAGCTCGCGGTGATCGAAGTCCGCGCCAGCACGCGCAGCTCCTCGTCACCCCAACCAAAGGCGTCACGGCACAGCGCGTATTCGCCGACCAGGCTGGCGCCCAACAGCACCGGATCGTCGGTGTTGATGGACACGGCCACACCGCAGCGGCGCAGGCGGTCGATCGGGTGCTCATCGATCGCCGGATACACGCCCAGCTTTAGGTTGGAGGTCGGGCAGATGCCCAGCGGAATCTGCTGATCGGCTAGCAGCGCGACCAGTTCAGGATCCTCGATCGCGCGCACACCGTGGTCGATGCGGTCGGCGCCGAGCAGCTCGATGGCGTCGCGCACGCCCTCGGGGCCACTCGACTCGCCGGCATGCACCGTGCGCTTCAGGCCGGCCGCACCGGCGCGGCGGAAGGCCTCGGCAAAACGCGGCCCGGTGCGCCCCGCCGCCGCCTCGTTGCCATCGATCGACAGTGCCACGACACGGGGGTGTCGCAGCGCCACCAGCGCATCGACCAGCTCAGCCGCGGCCTGCGCCGATTGCGTGCGCAGCAGGCTGACGCACAAGCCCACCGGCGGCAGCCCGTCCTGCTCGGCGGCGCTGAAGCCGGCATCGATGGCATCGACCATCTCGCGCAGCCGCCCCTGCCACGCGGTCCAGTGCGTGGGGTTGACGATCACGTCCGCATAACCGGCGCCGCCCGCGGCCAGACGCTTGCTGAAGCCGTAGCTCAGTTCGGCCAGTCGCTCGCGTGTCGACGCCAGCCCACAGGCCCAGTCGAGGAAGTGCAGGAAGTCGGCCAGGCCATCGAACTGCAACAGCTGCTCGCGCGGCCTGGGCATCGGCACCCCGGCCTGTCGGGCCCATTGTTCGAGCACCGCCGGCTCGAAGCAGCCTTCGAGATGGGCATGAACCTCCGCCTTGGGCAGGGTCCGCAGGCGCTCGATGGTCGTCTTGCTTGGATTCACGGGATGTCCTCGTCGTCGCGAGCCAGGGTACTTCAGTCGGACGCGCCGGGGCCGTCGGGCGCGCTTTGTGCCAGGCCGACGAACTGAGCCACGACCACGGCGGTGTAGAACATCCCGAAGAGCGCAGCAAACAGGCTCAAGGTGTTGGCCGGCGCGCCCACCGGCGTGATGTTGGCGTAGCCCAGCATCAGCATCTGCGAGTAGCTGTAGTAGCAGAACTGCGCCAGTCGACCATGCCAGTGCAGCATCGAGTCCTTGATGCTCGAATCGATGGCAAAGGACTCGGGCACCAGCAGATAGGCGCAGACGTTGAGCCCGGTCCAGGCATCGGCGGCGATCAGGTAGCCGCAGATCGCACCCAGCACGCCGCCGCTGGTGGCTTCGCGCGTGCGCAGCAGGTCGCGCAGGATGACCGCCACCGCGAGCCACATGAAGGCCGACGAGAGCAGGTTGAAGCTCAGGGCGAGCCAGCCGCCGACGCCGTCGCCGAACAGCTGCCGCGTCCAGCCGATGGCGATGGCCAGCATCAGCAGCAGGGCCGCGGGAAGGCGTTCACGCAGGCCGGCAAAGACGACGAAGTAGACCGTCACGCTGAGCACGGTGCGAAAGACATCCGACAGCACCCCCGCCCTGCCGGAATGCACGCCGAAGGTCTGGATCACGATGGAAACGATCAGCAGCCCGAGCAGCACACGATACCTGTGACGACGCGGCAGGAGCGGTGATCCGGCAATCCGTGCGGGTTTCATCGCCGATGCGTCAGGGTGAGATCGCCCCCGCATTGCCGACGGCGCCGCCGAGGTCGCGCAGCAGCCGCTGAAACTCCTCGGAGCCGGCGAGCACGGTCCCAGCGGCCGAGCGCAAGCGGTCCACCGCCTCGGCGCTGAGGACGAACGAGGTCGGCAGCTGGTTCAGATCGTTGCGTTCAACGGCGTCCTTCAGCCCGTCGAAGGACACGTCGATGACGTAGATCTCGGTGTTGGGCACGCGTTCGACGGCACGCAGCGCAGGGTTTGCCGGATCGCGGACGGCGCCCGAATCCCGGATCGCACGGTAGATGGCCCAGCGCGACGCCGTGTCGCGCAACTGTTCGATGGCCTCGAACGAGTAGTGGTCGATCGGCACGCCCGTCGCCTGCAGCAGCACTTCGAGCACGCCCGGCGCATCGACCAGCTTGTCCCACCCGGTGGCCGGCTTCGACAGCGAGTTCACGACGACGATCGCGATGCGCCTGACCTTGTCCAACGGTGTCGGCAGCCCGACGTAGCGCGCCGCCTCGAACTCGTCCATCAGGTCCATCACGCCGCGCAGCGCGAGGTTGTCGGCGACACCGCCGTCCACCAGGTGCAGGTAGGGCCGCTCCTTGCCGTCTTCATAGGCCTTGAGCTCGTCCGCCTCCTGCATGATGCGTGCCGCGGCACGCTGCTGCTTCTGCACGCGCGCAATCTGCGGCAGCCAGGCGGGTTCGCGGTAGCCGCAGGTCCCGCCGTAGTTGTCGATGGTCACCGGCGACAGCACCACCGGCACCGCCGATGACGCCGCCGCGGCGCGCGAAAGACGCATGCTCGACAACTCCGAGCACATGATGTCGAACATCACCTGCGAGAAGTAGAAGCGCGCGCCCGAACTGACGTCGGTCGCCGAGGCCACGACCATCGGCCCGCCTCGGCGTTGCAGGTCGGCATAGGTGGCACCGTCGAACAGGATCTCGTCGTAGTAGTCGGCAGCCAGTTCCGACCGCCCCCAGCCGGTGGACGACAGTGGACCCCAGTACGCCGGGCTGACCAATCGCCACAGCAGTTCCTCTTCGACGTTGCGCTTCAGGAAGCGCGGTTCGTACACGCTGAACAACTTGTCGCCGTACAGGCCGTAGGCCAGCGCGGTGAAGCTGCCGCCCGACACGCCGGTGATCACGCCGACGTGGTCGAGCAGGCTCGTGGTTCTGCCGTCGGGCGCGGCGATCTCGGTCTTGCGCAGCGCCTCGAGCACGCCGTAGGAGAACGCGGCGGCGCGCGTGCCGCCGCCGGAGAAGGCGAGCACGATCAGCGTGTCGCGGTCGCGGATCGCGGCCGGCCGCGTCTCGAAACGGTAGCCCGCCTCGCGATCGATCTGGCCCAGCGGCGGGTTGACCGGCCGTGTCGCGCAGCCCGCGACGGCGGCAGCCGCCGTCATCACGGCGGCGATCCGACGCAGGGTCGGTCCGATCACCGCTCGATCTCGATGGACTCCGCCGCGGCCCTACTGGGCGGGGCACACAGCCGCTCGATGGCGAAGGAAGTGTGTGCCATGGACGCTGCGCAGCTACTTCGGGAACATGAACTGCACCTGCAGGCGCAGTTGCCAGTTGGCGCCGTCGTCGGGGTGCACCACGTTGTAGTAGGCGCCGAACTGCGTGTTCACCGGCAGCCTGCCCAGGTGGAAGATCTTGCCGACGCCCAAACCCAGCGGCACGGTCCATTGCTGGCCGCTGTCGGCCTTCCAGTTGGCGGTGATGATCGGCACGCTGTTGATGTAGAAGCCGCCCGGGAAGTTGTAATTGACGAAGGGCTGGACAAGGAAGTTGCTGTACGAGCCGCCTTGCCCGCTGCTGGACAGCGACCAGACGTTGTTGACCAGCACGCCATAGACCCAGGGGTCGCCCGGCTTCAGGTGCAGCACCACGCCCGTGGGCCCCAGGCCCCAGTTTTTGTTGCCGAGCACATCGTCGGTGTTGGTGGGCATCTGCACAATCGCACCGGCGCCCCAGATCAGCCCGCCCGGCCCGGGCTCGGCCGGCGACAGGAAGGCCGAGAGCTGGATGTCGCCCAGCCCGAAGGTGTCGCCCTGGCCGGGCAGGAACTCCGGCTGCCAGATCAGCGGCAGGATGGTGCGGGTGATGATGTTCCAGTCCTTGTTGACCTCGATCGGGATCACCGGCTGGATGTTCAGGATGTTCTGCGTACCGCTCAACGGGCCGACGTTGAAGTTGGTGTTGTTCTGCAACGGCACGCTGATCAGGTTGCCCACCGGGTTCTGCGCCAGCTTGGCCAGTTCCTCGGCCGACAGCGCCGCGTGGGCCGTGCCGGCGGCGGCGATGGCTGCACACAGCAGCACTGCGTGGGAGAGCGGGCGAAACGGCAGGGTGCTCTTCGGTGCGTGTGTCCTAGGCATGGGTTTGTACTCGCGAGTTCGTGGGCTACTGCACGATCTGGTTAAGCAGCTTCTGCGATTGCGCCTGATAGTCCGCCTCGGTGATCAGCCCCTGGTTCTGCAGCGACTTCAGCTCCTTCAGCTTGGCCACCGCCGCGGCCTGTTCAGTGTTCACTGCCGGTGCCGGTGCCGGGGTCGGGGTCGGCGCGGCGTAGACCACCGGTGCCGGCGCAACCACCACCGGTTGGGTGGCCGCCGCCGCGGTCGCCGCGCTGCCCCAGACCACCGTGCGATAGGCGGTGCGGCGCGCCACACCGGCAAAGGACAGCGGCGTGAACGGCAGACCGATGATGTCGATGAACAGCGACGCCGGGCCGCTGCTCTTGGGCAGCGTGCCCGAGATCACGGTGATGTCGTAGCTGAGGTCATTGCCGTTGATCCGCGGGTTGCGCAGCGTGACGACGACGTCGGAAAGTTCGTCCTTGCCTTTCTCGAACACCGACAAGGTCGCATTCGGCGGATCCTTGAGGAAGCTGTCCGGACCGGCCTTCCAGAACTGCAGGTACTCCGCCGTCAGGTAGTGGCCGGCGATGCGCACCGGCCGGTCGGAGAAGAACAGCGTGGTCGGGCTTAGGCCCTTGAGCGTCAGCGTTCGCCCATCGGCGGCCACTTCGAAGCCCTGAGCGTTCTGCACGAACAGCAGCTGCGCCATCACCGGCGTGGCAGCGGGTACTTCCACGGCCTGGGCGGTGCGCAGGGGCAGCGCCACGCCGACCGCCAGCGACATGGCGACGATCAGAGCGCTAAACAGTCGTTGCATGGTTTTTCTCCTTCGAAGGGATCTGTCAGCGCCGCCAGACCACGCGCCGGTAGGCGGTGCGGCGTGCCACACCCGCATACGACACCGGCGTCAGCGGCATGCCGATGATGTCGATGAAAAGCGAGGCCGGTCCGCCCTTGGCCGGCAGGTTGCCTTCGAGCACTGCGACCTCGTAGCTCAGGTTCTCGCCTTTCAGCACCGGGTTGCGCAACGTCACCACGACGTCCGCGACCGTCGAGTTCTTGTCCAGGACCGAAAGGTTCGCATTCGGGTTGTCCTTGGCGAAGCTGTCCTTGCCCTCGCTCCAGAAAGGCACGAACACGCTGGTCATCATGTTGCCCGCGATGCGCTCGGGCCGATCGGTGAAGAAGACCGTCACTGGGCTGATACCCACCAGCGTGAGCTTGCCGCTGGCCTTGTCGTAGGTCATCGACTTCGCGTTCTGCACGAACAGGAAGTCGCCTTCCTTGGCGCCCTGTGCCAGCGCGGTCCGCAGGGGGGCTGCCGCGGCCACGAGGGCCGCTGCGGTGATGAGGTTGCGTCGAGTATTCATGGTGCGTGTGTCGTAGTGTCGGGTGTAGGGGGCAGGCGGCGAAAGAGCGCCGATGACCGGTTGGACTTTGCGAGAACCAGCACTCGTTGCATCGATTCCGTCTTCAGCGGCGCACGGGTCGCTAGCGCCAGCCAACGCCGCGGCGACCCACGCCCACGCCATGGAAGCCCGGGCCGACACCGCCCCCGACGCCGATCCAGTCGATGAACAGCGCGGTCTCGGCGCCCGATTTGGGCATCTGGCCTTCGATCAGCGTGTAGCGATACACCAGGTCCTTGCCGTCGAGCTTGGGCTCGCTGATCTTGAGCACCGTCAGCGTGTTCTCGTCCTTGCCGGGCTGGACCACCGACAGCGTGGCGTTCGGCGGGTCCTTGCTGAAGTTGTTCGGTCCGGCAGCGGCCGTCCACTCCTTCATGTACTCCTTCAGGCTCAGGTGGCCCGCCTGGCGCACCGGGCGGTCGCTGAACCAGATGGCCTGCTGCGCCACGTTCACCAGGCGCAGCGTCTTGTCATCGGCCTTCAGGCTGTCGGCGCTCTGCACGAACATCAACTGCATTGGGGCATCGGCGGCGGCGGCCTGCGTCGAAAGGCTCGCCATGGTGGCGGCGGCCAGCGCCGCCGAGATCAGCACTTCGCGTCTTGACTTCATGGATATGTCCTTGCTATTGCGTCATCTGGTTGAGGATCTTGGTCTTCGCCGACTCATAGTCCGACGCGCTGATCAGCTTCTGGTCGTACAGCGACTGCAGTTCGGCGAGCTTTTGCTGCGGCGTCTTGGTCTGCGCGGCCTTGGCCTGGGCCGCAGCGGCCTCGGCCTGCTGCGCGGCGGCAGCGGACTGGGCCGCGGCGGCCTGGGCCGACTGGGCGGCAGCCGCCTGGTTGGCCGCGGCGTTCGACTCCGCCACCGCCGCCGTGGTGGCCGCAGCGGCAGTGGCGGCGCCGGCCACGAACACCGTGCGGCGCGCGGCGCGCCGCCACACGCCGAAGATGGCCCAGGCCGGCTGGGTGGCCGCCAGCAACACCACCCCGGCGAGCAGGCTGCGACGCGGGAGCTTCTTCGTGATTTGGGTCGAGTTCATTTGCGTTCTCCTGGGGCGTCGGCTGTCACTTGGCGCGCGTGTACTGCAGTTCCATCATCTTGAACATTTTCGTGCCCAGACCCATGCCCCACAGTTGTGTGACGTGGCCACCGTCGGCGCCCAGGCTCATGCGCAGTTCCAGCGGGGTCGGTTTGCCGGTGCTCGCGTTGACGATGCTGGCCTTCATCGTGGCGGACTTGCCGTCCGGGTTGAAATTGCCGGTGTACTGCGTCATTGCCGTGCTGCCGTCGTCCATCCACGCCGCCTGATAGGCCTTGGCGGCGTTGTCGTAGCCGATGTAGCCGATGGCGTTGAAGGCATCGTCCGAGGGGCCGCCGACCAGCATCGTCTGCACGAAGCGGTTGCCCAGCACCCACACGCTGACGGCGCTGGCGCTCGATTCGAGCGGCGGTTTCGACGGGTCGACCCAGATCAGCACCCTGACGTCGAACTTGCCCAGCATCGGCTCGAGCCTCTTCTGCGCCTCGCCGGGCGTCATGGCGTTGTCCATGGACCTGGCGACGGCCGCCGCTTTGGCCGAAACCGATTTGCCGGCGTCCTGGGCGAACGACGGGTTCGCCAGGCTGAGGAGGGCGGCCGCGAGGCCGGCGATGCGGTGCATCTTCATGGTCTTGCCTTTCGTGGAAACACCGGATTCATGGCTTGTTATCGATGATGTCGATGACCACGCGGCGGTTCTTCGCGCGGCCCTGCGCCGTGTCGTTCGGCGCCACCGGGTTCGCGTCGCCGAAGCCGCCGGTGGTGATGATCGAGGCCGGTACACCCTGCGCGATCAGGACGTCGGCGACCGCTTGCGCGCGCGCCTTCGACAGCTCGGCGTTGCCCGCAAAGCGGGCGCGCAGCTCCGGGCCGATCGGCACGTTGTCGGTGTAGCCCTTGACCTCGATCTTCTGCCCGCTCAGTGTCTTCAGCACCGGCGCCAGCTTCGTCAGCGTGGCCTTGCCGGCATCATTGATTTGCCAGCCGCCCTCGGGAAAGAGAATGCCGTTGGCCAGGGTCACGCGCAGCACGTTCTGCAGCTGGGTGATCTGCGCCTGGTCGGCAGCGACTTCGGCCTTGAGCTGGGCGTCGAGCTGCTGGTAGGTGCTGGCCTTTTGCACCTGCTGGTCGTAGGTGCTCTGCGAGACGCAGGCGGACAGCAGTGCGGCCAGGAGCAGTGCACAGGCAGAGTGAAGCTTGAAGGACATCTCGGTTGCTCCGGGGAACGTCAGGTTGAAATGGGTTTCGGGGTCAGCAGCTCGCGCGCCAGCAGCACGCTCAGGATCAGATGCACCAAGACCGCCGGCCACAGCAGCACTCCGCTGGCCGCCCCGGTCAGGCCGAGGTAGGCCAGATAAGCCATGATGGCCGTGCTGTAGGCCAGCATGCCCAGCCGCGGCGGCCCCGGCCAGCAGGCAAAGGCCAATGCGCTCAACGCGATGCCGGCCACACGCGCCACGATTGTGGCAGGGCCGGTCAGCTCCGCGCCGAGCAGCAGTTGCCCGACGGTCGACGGCAGCAGCAGCAAAGCCAGCCCGGTGGCGCCTTCGCCGACGGCGGCCAGGATCAGCAGTCCTCTCACGGTGCCGAGCCCCGGTGGATGCACGGCTTGGCGCTGCGCTCGCGCTTCATCCTTGGCCGCAGCGTTGGGCGATGGCGTTCTTCGTACGAAAACGCCAGCAGCATGTTGTTGCCATCCTTCATGGACGCACGCTATCAAGCGTGCAGGGACTTTCCTACTGGACCTTGGTCCAGGTTTGTCTGACCCCACTCAAGCCCCGCGCAGCGACCAGCCGAGCAGCAGCAGGCCGCTGGCGGCCATCCAGCTGCCGCCGACTCGCACGGCGACCCGCGCCCAAGGTGAGCGCAAGGCGACGCAGAGGGCGGCGACCAGGACGACGACCACGAAGACCGTGGCGGCCAGGCCGAGCAAGGCGACGGCCGCCGCTGCGGACAGGCCCATGCCGGTGCCATTAAAGTAGCCGTGCACCAGGCCGAGCACCGCACCGAGCAGCGTCATCGAGCGCAGTGACAGCCTCGCATCGGCCACGACCAGCCCACCCAGCAGCAGCAGCCAGAACGCGGCGGCCAGCGCTCCGGCGGTGACGCCGGCGGCGCTCAGTCCGGCTAGACCACCGAGCAGCCACGCCGCAGGCAGCGTGAACAGGGTTCGCCGGGCGTGGGCTGCGCCACGCAACCCGGCCAGCAGGGCCAGCGCCACGGCGGGCAGTAGATCCTCAGGGCTGGCGAGGAAGTGCAGCATGCCGTCGTAGACCGGGCCCAGGCCGGTCGCCTCGAGGTGCGCCCGGGCCGGCCCGCAGCCCAATGCGATGGCCAGCACGGCGAGGCCGCGTGCGCGCTGCCATGACACGCTACGGCCCGTCACGCCAGCGCCCTGAGCATGAAGAACACGCCCCCCGCGGCGACCGCCCCGCCCGCAACCCGAAGCACCTGCCGTCCCCAGGGCCGGCTGTGCACGGTGCCAATGCCGATGCCCAGCGCGTGCAGGCAGCCTGTGGCGATCACGAAGCCCAGGCTGTAGAGCAGCGCGCTCTGGCCTTGCGGCAGTTCGGTGCCATGGGCATGCCCGTGGAAGATGGCGAAGCAGCCCACCACCAGCGCGGCGATGACCAGCTTCGGGCGCAGCTCGAAGGCGACCGCGGCGCCCAGCACGATGGCCGATGCGGCAATGCCGACTTCGACCCCCGGCAGCGGCAGGCCCAGAAACCCGAGCATGCCGCCCAGCGCCATGACCAGCGGAAACGCCAGCGGCAGCACCCAGATGGCCGGCAGGCCCAGTTGCGCACCCCACAGGCCGACGACCACCATCGCGAGCACATGGTCCAGGCCCGAGAGCGGATGCAACAAACCCGTCAGCAGTCCACCCGCCTGCCCGTGCTCGACATGCGCGAGCGCGGCCTGGGCCCAGAACGCCGCCAGCAGGGCCAGCGCCTGCGCCGATCGAAGGCGAAGCCGCGGTGTCATCGCCATGCCGCGATCAAGGGCGCGATCCGCTGGATCGTCCAGAACGCGCCGAGCGAGCCGACCACGTAGCCGGGCAGCAGCTGCACCCAGCGCGGCCAGTTCATCTGCAGCACTTGGAAGGAGCGTTCCAGGGCCAGCACCAGCGCGACGAACGCCAGCTGCCCCAGCTCGACACCGATGTTGAAGGACAGCAGCGCCAGCGGCAGGTCCTGCCGCGGCAGACCGGCGCCCGTCATCGCAGTGGCGAAGCCGAAGCCGTGCAACAGCCCGAAGGCAAAGGCCACCACCCAGGGGTGACGGATGGTGAAGCTGGTCTGGCCGCGCCAGACGCGAACGATCTCGGGGCCGAGAAAAAGGATGCTCAAGGCAATGAGCGCGTTCAGTGGCAACGCGGGGATATCGGCAATGCCGAATGTGGCGACGGCCAGCGTGATGCTGTGGGCGACGGTGAAGGCGGTCACGGTCTTCACCAGCATCCAGCGGTTGCCGACGAGCAGCAGCAGGCCGAGCACGAACAGCAGGTGATCGGCACCGAACAGGATGTGCCGGATGCCCTCGACGACGTAGGTGCCCATCACCTGCCAGCGCGTCTGCGTGGCCGCGACTTCGATCCAGGGCTGCGATGGCCGCACGATGGTCTGCAGCGTGCGGCCATCGAGAAACTCGAAACGTACCAGGGCATCGGTGATGGTGAACTGCAGGCCCTTGATCTCGATGCGCTGGCCGGCCAGCCCCTTCGCTCCGGCGTCGATCCAGCGGCGCTCGATGAGCGAATCGTTGAGTTCCTGAACGACGGGCGGCTTCAGGTTCGTCACGCCTTCGGGCAGGCTCAACAGGAGCGGCAGGCGCCTGCCGGCCAGCACGGGCGTGCGCCACAGCACCGTGTACTGACCGGGCGCCGATTCCTTGATCTCCAGATACGCCGGCCGGGACTCGTGAGCCTGCGCCGCTGGCATCACGCCGAGCAGCACGAGCAGCAGCGCCAAGGCGCAGGCGGCCACACTGCTCAGGCGCAGGCGCATCACTTCGACACCGCGCCCGCGGCTTCGGGCCCCTTCGCCATCGGCGCGGGTGGTCCGGGCGACGCGGCTGCCGACTCCTCGGGCGGACCGGGCAGCAGCACGGTGTAGCTTTCGCGCATGGTCTTGTAGGACTTGGCCCAGGCCAGCGCCTTCACCTCGCGAAGCCATGCGGCGCGCACGTCAGCCTCGACCTCCTCGAAGGCCGGCACGCGGCCGGGGACCACGGTGTCGACGAACACCAGGTGCCAGCCGAAACCCGACTCGATGGGCCCTTGCCACGAGCCGGGCGGCAGCTTGGCGACCGCGAGCGCGAACGGTGCGCCGAATTCCTTGCCCAGGAACTCCGGGCTGCGATCGCGGTAGTAGTCCTGGAACATGAAGGGGTCGGCGAGCGAGCCCGCGATGGCCGCGTCGACCGGCTGACCGGCGATCTTGACCAGCGCCTGCTGCGCATCGTCGCGCGCGCGCGCACCTCGACGGTCGGGCGAGAAGTACAGATGCCGCAGGCTCAGCCGCGGCGGCTGCGCGAACTTGGCGCTGTTCATCTCGAACCAGGCCTTCAGCTCGTCGGTCGTCGGCTCGCGCGCCGCGGCCACGTCCTCGGCCAGGAACTGCATCTTCTGCGCCATGCGGCGCTTGACGATTTCGTCGTCCTTGTCGAGGCCCATCGCCAGCGCCTCGCGGTAAAGGATCTCCTGCTCGACCTTGGTCTCGACCAGCCGCTGCAGTTCCTGCGGCGTCGGCGCTCGGCGCCACTGCGACTGGAACAACTGGGTGAGCTGGTTGATCTCGTCGAGCGAAAGCCGGATCTCCTTTGAGGGCGCCGCTGCAGGCAAGTGTCCGGACGGCGCAAGGCCGTACAGGCCGAACAGCAGCGCGCCGATCAACAGGAAGTGCAGCAGCGGCTCACGCAGAAGACGTGTCATGGTGCGCGCAGAACGGTTGGCGCCGGCACCGTGGGCGGTGCGCCTGCAGCGCCACCGGGGCTTTGGCGCAGGTAGTTCAGCATCGCCAGCATCGACGGGTACTGCTGGCGCACGCCCGACTTCATCAGCGCCTGGTAGACGGGCACCGCGTCCCAAGACTGCCAGGCGGCAAGGTCCGGCGCGACGGCACCAGCGTTTTCCGGATGGGCGTTGATGTACACCCGGTACGACTGGATCACGCGCTCGCGCGGGATGACGACGTTGGTGTGGCCTTGCACCGACAGCGCCAGCAGCGCGGCCTCGACCTCGGGCGCCGAACGCGAGCGGTCGCGCAGGTATTTCTCCTCGACCCAGTTCACGCGTGCCGGGCCGCGCAGCTCGAGATCCGCGGTCAGCATCGGCGCCAGGTTCGTCGCATCACCCGCTGACCAGGCCGCGTCCAGCCGCTGCTCGAGCGCGGCGGCGTCGGATTGATCGCCGGTGATGCCCAGCAGCAGCACATACAGCCGTTGGCGTGCGGCGAGCTGCGGGTCGGCCACCCACGCCCGGACCTTGCGCGCATCGAGCTGCGGCTTGGCGTTGCGCATGGCCGCGTACGGTGCGGCGGAGAGCTCGCCGTGCGCGATCTTGGCCACCAGGGGCTGGGGACTTTCCAGCCTGGGTGCGACCAGCGCGACACGATCACGCCACTGCGGCGCGCTCAATGTGTCGGTGCGCCGGCCCACGGCCAAGTGGCGCAGCCACCCCGCCTGATCGGTGCCGATCGCACCGAGCACCACCCAGCCGGGCAGCGGCTCCTCGCGGATGAGCAGCAGCGCCTCCCCCTTGCGCAGCGCGCCGTCCACCGTGGCAGCGGTGCGCGGGTAGCCGCCTTCGATGGTGCGGGTCGAAGGCCGCTCGCCGCGGATCACCTCGACCACGCGGAATTGGCCCGCCTCGGCGGTCGGCAGCGCCAGCACCGCCTGTGGCGCGGCCGCCAGCTGCTGGGCCACGGTCTGCTGGCCCGCACCCAGGCAGATGGGGCAGGCCGCGGCCGCGGTGCTTGCACCCAGCAACGCCGCCGCCAGCCAGGCCCCGATCGCCCGCCGCGCTCGGGGCGCCGGCAGGCCCGCAACTCGCCGTCCAGCCTGCACCGCTATTTCTTCGTGTTGGCGAACACCTGCTCGACGGCCGCTTTCGCCTTCTGCAGCCCCTGGCTGGCCGCGTCCTCGAGCAAGCGCCGCCGCAGCTGTTCGCGCAGGGTCTGGAATTTCTGCTGCTGGTCCGGGTTGAGCAGCGGCGAGATCTTCTCGTCGAAGCCGACGCCCGTCTTGCGCAAGGCCTCCAGCTTCTGCAGACCGCTGAGCTTGGTATCCGCCTTGACGGCACCGAGTTGCTTGATCTCCTGCAGCAGGATCGGAACGATCTGCTTCTTCTGCTCTTCCGTCAGCCCGAGCTCCAGCGAGAACTGGTTCGACAGCGCAGTCAGCGGGTTGGCGGCAATCTGCGGTGCCGGCACGATCTCGTAGTTGGCATAGCCGAACTCGTTGCTGCGTGCGGCGTAGTAGATGTCGCCGACCTTGTAGAAGGTGAACGAGTACGGATCCTGCGCCACCGGAATGACCAGCCTGCCGCCCTCGATGCGGTAGGCGGTGGTGGTGCCTTCGTAGCTGCCGCGCTCGACGTTGCCGAACGCGCTGGGGAAGACGGCACCCGCGCCGACGCGCAGCACGGTCGTCTGCCCCTCGGGCGTGAACGGCTGGAAGAACTGCTCGCCGGTCACGTTGTTGCGCAGCCAGATGGCCTTGCCGACGAGCAGCGCCTTCAACTGCGCGTCGTTCAGTGCATTCACGCCCTTCGCCTTGAGGTCGGCGACGGTCGTGCCCGGTGCAGCCGCCTTGCGCGACTCGGCCGATGGCGTGTACCAGATCGGCGTGGTCCAGGCGCGCTCCTGCCCGGTGAGCGGCACCACGTCGGGCGGGGGCAGCCCGGCCTTCACCGCCTGGATCAGCGTCCAGCGCGGCGTCGGGATCTCCAGCACGCGCACGTAGTAGAAGGCGTGCAGGCTGGCGTCGAACTCCGGGTCGGACCACACCGTCTTCAGTTCCGCCGCGCCCACGCTGTTGGTGTAGGTGGCCTTGTCGAAGTCCACCGTACTCTGGATCGCCGGCACACGGCCCGACCACTTGTCAGGCTTGCGGTCGCCCGCCCAGACCACGTCGAAGACTTTCTCGAAGCTCTGGCCGTTCTGCGTCCAGCCCTTGATGATCTGAATGCGGTCGAGGTTGCCCGAGGTCGGGTCCTTCACCGCCCAGACGACGAACTTAGGCGCCGTGCCCTTGCCGTCCGCCGGCATCGGCGGCAGGTCCGCGCCCATCGGCACACCGCCTGCGTAGGACTGCTTGACCCAGTCGCGTGCGTCCGCGACGCCCTTGTCGTAGCCCCAGCCGCCGAACAGGCGTACCTTGATGCGCGGGCCGCTGACGCCGAAGGTCTCCTTGCGGTACATCGCGTCCCACAGCGAGGCGCGGGTGTTCTCCTCGGCCCACACGCCAGTCAGGCCGCCGGGGTTTTCCAGCCGCACGTCCATCGTGCCGCCGATCAGCACGCCAGCAAAGCGCCGCTCGACCGACCCGTCGGCATCGGCGTGCAGGCCGAAGAAGTTGTCCTGGCGGTACGGGCTGGCGGTGTTGTGCGAGTCGGAGCCGCCAGCCATGCCCTGCTTGTAGGGGTTGTAGCCGCGCGTGTCCTGCATGGCGATGCCGTCCTTCAGCGCCTGGCGCACGAAGCTGCCCGAGATGCGGTCGATGCGGCCGACGTCCGCCGGCAGGCCGAGGATGGCCTGGAAAAGTTCGTAGTTGGCGAACTCGTCGTTGGGCGACAGTAGCGGATGCGTTTCCGATTGCCCCTTGCCCTGCTTGATTTCGGTGAGGCGCTCGTTGCGGTCGCGCGCGGCCGCCCAGGCGGCGTCGATCGGCCGTCCGGTGGTGTTGTCCACATCCACCGGGAACATCCAGCCGTCGCTGACGTTGGCGTTGTGCGAGATCGCGAGCAGCTCGTTGCCTGCCTTGCGCTGCGCGTCCATCCAGCCCCACAGCTCCGTCGGAAGATTGGAGTCGAGCGAGCTGAAGGGATAGTCCGGCACCTTGTCGCAGCTACGGAAGAAGACGTTGCGGTGCAGGTTGCGGTTGCCCGGCATCGAGGTCCACTCGTACGAGCAGAAGGCGGTGAACTTGCCGGGCTTGTTCTGCTCATCGGCGATCTGGACGTTCTCCTTCCAGACGGTGGCAGCGATCTTCGGGTCCATCAGCGCCTTCACCGGCGCGCCCGAGTTGAGCTTGAGCAGGTACGAGAAGACCCGGTTCTGCTCTTCCTTGCTGGTCGGATCCTTCATGATCATCGGCTGCGCCGCGGGCAGCGTGCTCACGTAGGACCCCGGCGTGTTGGCCTGCTTGGTGACGCCGACGTACTCCGAGTGGTCGGTCACGCCCATGAAGTCCAGCGGCGTGTCGATCTTGATGTCGAAGCCCATCGGGTGCTTGATGCTCTCGCCCTGCGCGTACTTGTAGGCGTCGGCCGGGCCGGTGATGCGGTTGCCCATCACCCAGGCATCGACCGACCAGCTGGTGTGCAGGTGCGTCTCGCCGAAGTAGGCGTTGCGCTCCGGGTTCGGTTGCGCCGCAGCGGCCGGTGCCGCAGCCGGCTCCGACGCTGCGGATGCTGCCGCTGTGGTGGGGGCCGCGGCGGCGGAGGCCGCATCCGCCGCGGGCTTGGCCGGCACGGGTGACTCGGCCTCCTTCTTCTGGCATGCGGCGAGCGCGGCCAGCGCGATGATCGCTGCAGCGGCGGTGGCAGGGCGTGAACTCATGACGATGGCTCCCACTGGGTACGGGTCTGACGACGCTGCAGCGATTATGGGATGTGCTTCTTGCCGAACTGCAGGGTGGACAGATATCTTGGCGAATCGGGTGGCGACAACCTTAGTTCAGGTCGCCATCCTTGAAGAACTTGGTGCCGCCGACGGTCAACGTGGCCGACAGGCCGGTCTGGGTCAGCTGGTAGAGGTAGACGCCCGGCGACACCGCGGCTGCGCCGCTGAACATGGCACCCTGGCCCTGCGCCATGGCCGACAGGTTGGCCTGGGCACCGAACTCCCAGCCCTGGTCGATGAAATTGCGCAGCGCCTGCTCGTTGGTGAAGACGAAGATCAGCCGGTTCTGGTTCAGGCCGAAGCCCAGACCCCCCTGCAGCTGAACCATCTTCATGAACGTCTGCCGGCTGGTGCGGCGGTTGACGACCATGCCCTTGCCGGTGGTGCCACCGGCAAAGAAGAGCTTGACGCCGAAGGTACTGAACACCGCGTAACCCGCCGAACGCTCGATGGCGCGGCGGCTGCCGGGGTTGATCTCGTACAACGAGGCCAGCGCGTCCTGCGTCATCTCGCGAACCTGGTGCCGGGCCTGGATGATCTTGCTTTCGCTGGGTGTGCCCTCGGGCAGCACGTCCTGCACGTCCTTCAGCGGATCCCACGAGAAGACTTGCGCCGCGACCGGCGCTGACGCCAGCCAAAGCAAGGCGGCCATCCCGGCCAAAGATTTGTTCATGCGCATGGCGCGGCTCCTTCTAAATGATCGATAGCGGCGACTATCGCCGACAGCAGTGCGTTGTCGTCGACCGGCTTGCACAGGTAGGCCTTCGCGCCCAGCTTCAGCGCACGCGCGCGCGATTCGGGCGTGTCGTGCCC
Source organism: uncultured Pseudomonadota bacterium (assembly GCA_963758955.1). Taxonomy (GTDB): domain Bacteria; phylum Pseudomonadota; class Gammaproteobacteria; order Burkholderiales; family Burkholderiaceae_C; genus Rubrivivax. The sequence goes on along the minus strand of CAVWXO010000015.1, from coordinate 126,024 downwards.
GGTGATGACCACCACCGGCACGCCGGCATGCGCCAGTGCCAAGGCGCCTTGGACATCGAACCCGCTCATCTCGGGCATGTGCAGGTCCAGCACCACACAGTCCGGTTCGTGGTCGTCCACAGATTGCAGGAACTCCGCGCCCGAGGCGTAGGTTTCCACCGCGAAGCCGGCAGAACTCACCAGCCGCCGCAAGGCGACGCGCACGTCGTCGTCGTCGTCCACCACGGCCAGCAGCGCTGTGTCCTTGCCCATCGTGGCAGCACGCTAACCGGTGCCGACGCCGGCGCCTACTGGACCTTGGTCCAGGTTCCTGGGGTTCCCTACGGCCTGGCCATCCGTGGCCACCACGGATTGACTTGCAAAGCACTGCAGCGCTTCGCTACCGTCAATACGCTTCCGCGTGGAGGTGGAGCGCACCCGCCCGTTCCAGAATCGTCCGGCAGTCAGCCACCATCGCGGCGGAACCGCAAAGGTAGAAATCGGTCGTGACGGGGTCGAATGGCATCTTTGCAATGACCTCAGTGACCCGACCCTTGAAACCCTTCGCCCCCGGCTCCTCGCGGCTGATGCAGGACGTCGTGCGGGGCAGGATCTGCGCGAAGTTCGCAGTGATGTCCTCGGCCCGGGTGCGGCAGCCGAAGTAGAGCTCGGCATCCCCGGTCGCCCCGTCGCGCTCGAGCTGCTGGAACATCGGCAGAAAGGGCGCCAGCCCGGTCCCGGCTGCCACGAAAACCTTGCGATGCCGGTTCTTCGCCAGGGCATAGCCACCCAAGGGAAGCTCTATCTGCGTGTGCTGTCCAGGGAGCACTGAATTCACGAACTCCGAGCCGTGCCCGCCGGTGCGATTGCTGATCAGGAAGGTGACGTCGAGCCCATCGACCGCGGCGATCGAGTAGTCGCGCCATTCCCACTCGCCTACACATAGGCGTGCGAATTGCCCGGGCACGAAATCGATGGGCTGGTCCAGGCGGAACCGCAGCTTCCAGATCGAGGGTGTCAGCGCCGTCTTGCGTTCGAGAACCGCTCGCTTCTTGTCCAGGGGGCGGGCCGACACGCTCGGCGCCGTCTTGCCGCTTTTCAGCGCCGCCTGGATGCGAGGGAAGCCTCGCGGCCCCAGTGCCTGGGCCGCAGCGCCGACGCCGCCCATCATCGCGCCGACGATGCCCAGGCATCCCGCGTCGCTGCCTGACAGATAGAGCCCGCCGATTGGCGTGCGGGAGCCCAGCAGCGCGGACTTGTAGCGTGCCGGGTTCGCCGGCAGCCCATAGAAGCGGCCTTTGGGATGCGAGGTGTAATGCTCCATCGTCAAAGGGGTCGCCAGTTCCTTGTACTCCACCAGCGCCGCCAGGCCGGGAACCGCCGTTTCGGCCAGTGCCAGCAGCCCGTGGCTGATGCGCTCCTTGAGATCGGCGTAGTCCTTGCCGCGATTGCCCTTGGGCTTATCCCTCCACGACCCAAACGCGCCATCGTCCACCAGCGCGACGATTTCTGCGGTGTGGAACCTGTCCTCCCCGGACTTCGCGGAGGGGAACGACAGGTAGATGTTGGAGGGATGGCCCTGCAGCAACTGCACGCCGTGTTCGCGCACGGCGTCGTGGTCGGTGGTGTTGCTGATCCAGTAGTTCTCACCCTGGATCCCCAGCGTGGACGCCGGGGCTTTGAGCCGAAGATAGAGCGTGACGGCCGATGGGCCGCTGTCGAGTTGCCCGATCAAGGCGCGTACTGCCTGTGTCCTGGCCCCTATGGCGCCATCTGTTGGAAGCAGCCGCTCGTAGGTGATCGGCGCGCCCGCGTTCGAGATGATCACCGGCGCGTGGTACGTCACTTCCCGCGGCGCGGCGCCGCGGTTATCGATCACCTTCACGCCGACTGCCTTGCCGTCTCGGGTGAGGATGGCGGTGACGTCCTGGCACACCCGCACGGCGCCGCCCCGGCTTTCGATGCCCTTCTCGAAGGTCCTGGCGATGCGGCTGCTGCCCCCTTCGGGAAACCACGCGCCGTTGAAGTAGTGGCCGACGATCTGCGCGTGAATGGCAAAGGCACTCTGCGACGGGGGCAGGCCATAGTCGCCCCACTGGCTGGCCAGCAAGGCACGCAGCAGTGGCGAACGAAAGTGCCGGTTCAGGTAGGCGCCTGTCGTCTGCGTGGCCTTGGCACTCGTGAGCTGCTGGTACTGCCGGATGCAGAAACCCAGCAAGGGCGGCATGAAACTCTGCGCGAACCCCAGCACGTCCCAGCGTTGAACCGACCGAATGTCCTGGAAGTACTGGCGAAGGGCCTTTTCCTCGTCTGGGAACCTTGATATCAAGCGCTCGAGGTACTGGTCCGGATTCGACGGGACGGAGAAGCTGAGCTCGGGGTAGATGAAGCGCTCGAATTCATCGGTCATCCGGTTCCAGCGCAGCTGACCGCCCGACAGGAAGTCGAAGAAGGAGCGCATCATCGATCCGTCTTGCATTTCGCCGACGTAGTGGACTCCCACGTCCCACGACGCACCGTCGCGGCGGAACACGTGGGTGAGCCCGCCGGGTTCCGAATGCTTTTCCAGCACCAGCACCCGCTTGCCCGCCACGGCAGCCAGCAGACCGGCAGCGCTCAGCCCGCCGATCCCGGAGCCGATGACGATCGCATCCCAGGTCGCGTCCAGCCCGGCCGGCTGCGTTGCATCGATTTCCATCTGGAGGGCACGCTATCGGCGTCCAGGGCGATTGCCTACTGGACCTTGGTCCAGGTTGTGCCGTGCCGGGGGCACGACCCGGATCAGCCGGTCGCGCCGCTGCATGCAGCTCAAGAGAACAGCTTCACCTTGCCGATCTCGACACGAAGCCATGTCGCAGCCTTGCCCGGCTTGGCAGCCGAGTGCCAGATCAGGTCGAGGCCCACTTTCCACTCGGTGAACGGGTAGGCCTCCAAGCTCAGCTCGACCAGATGGCCCGAGCCGAGGCGCTCGGCCACCAGGCGTCGTGGTGCCGCCGCCCAACCCAGGCCGCCGTCCAGAAGTTCCAGCAAGGCCAACTCGCTGTGCACCAACCATTGGCGAGGCGACTTCAGGTATTCGCTGGTCGTTACCCTGCGCGACTGGGCCGCCGTCGACAGCTTGATGTGGTCGGCGAGCTGGGCGAACGAAATGGAAGTACATCCGGCCAGCGGATGATCGGCCCGTGCCACGTTGACCAGGGTCACCTCTCCGAGTCGGCGAAAGCCGATGCCTGCCGGGTAGTCTGGCTGCGTGCAGCCCAGGCCCAGCACGGCATCGCCGGCCAGAACCATCTCCACGAGCGATGTGCCCAACGGCTGCAGGATGTCGACCTGCACGGCCGGAAATTCGTTGGCAAGACGCGCCAAAACTGGCGCGATGGCGTCGTAGGGACAGGCATCCTCCATCACGATGGCCAGGTGCGTCTCGCCGGTGCCGGCGAGTGCACTGGCACGATCCACTAGCGCATCGCAGTGCGACAGGATGCCGTCGACCTGCGCGAGCAGTGCCGTTCCGGCATGCGTGAGCACCGGGTAGCGCGCAGCGCGGTCGAAGAGTTCGACGCCGAGGTCGATTTCGAGCTCGGCGATGGCCGTGCTCACCGCCGACTGCGACTTGCCCAGCTTGCGTGCAGTGGCCGAGAACGATTGCTCCCGCGCGGCGGCTGCAAAGGTTTCGAGTTGCTCCAACGAGGGACGCACGGCGACCTATCGGGTTGTTCTATGGGACCTGATTTTAGGCAGGCGACCCTGCCGCGCAGAATGCGCCGAACACCGAGGAAAACACATGACACCCCTGATCCTGCATGGCAAGTTCGTCCTCCCCATGACCGCCGGGAACCCGCTGATCGAGAACGGCGCCATCCTCGTCGGCGCCGATGGCCGCATCGAACAGGTCGGCGACGCCACCGCCGTGCTGGCGGCCCACCCCGGCGTCACGGTGAAGCGCTGCGACAACACGCTGCTGATGCCCGGCCTGGTCAACACGCACGCCCATTCGGGGCTGCTGCGCGGCACCGCCGAGGGCTTGCCGGTGTGGGACTGGCTCGAGCAGTTCATCGACCCGATGCACCGCGTGCTGCAGCCGCACGAGGCGGCGCTGGCCTCGCAACTGTGCTACGCCGAGGCGCTGCTGTCGGGCACCACCACCATCGTCGACATGTGGCGCTTCATGGACGGCAGCGCGCGTGCAGCCGAGCAACTGGGCATCCGCGCCGTGCTCGTGCCCTACGTGGGCGAGCACCCCGACCACGACTATTTCGAGACGCTCGACACCAACGAGGCCTTGATCGAAGCCTGGCACGGCCGCTGCGACGGGCGCATCAGCGTCTGGGTCGGGCTGGAGCACATGTTTTACGCGACGCCCGACGCGTGGGCGCGCGCGGTGGCCCTCAGCCGCAGGCACCGGGTCGGCCTGCACACGCACAGCAATGAAAGCCAGTTCGACGTCACCGAGACGCAGCGCCGCTACGGCATGCGCCCGGTCCAGGCGTTGGAGCACTTCGGCCTGCTCGAGGCGGAGCGTGTCCTGCTCGCCCACTGCGTCTGGGTCGACGACGACGAGATCGAACTGCTCGCCCGATGCGGTGTGGGCGTGGCGCACAACCCGATCAGCAACATGAAGCTGGCCAGCGGCGCGGCGCCGATCGAGAAGATGCTGGCGCGGGGCATCGCGGTGGGCCTGGGGACCGATGGCGAGAAGGAGAACAACAACCTCGACATGTTCGAGGAAATGAAAGTGGCTTCACTGCTGGCCAAGTTCTCCAAGCTGGACGCTGCCGCGATGGACTCGTGGGACGTGTGCCGCATGGCCACGGTGACGGGCGCTCGCGCGCTGGGCCTGGATGGTGCCATCGGCACTTTGGAAGTCGGCAAGGAAGCGGACATCATCGCCGTGCGCACCGACACGCCGCGAATGACGCCACTGGTGACGGGCCGGCTGGCCAACCTTCACCACAACCTGGTTTTCGCGGTTCAGGGTGGTGATGTTCGCATGACCATGGTGGCGGGGCGCATCGTCGTGGACGATGGGCGGTTGCTGACCGGTGACCTGGCGGCCGTCATCGCCGAAACGAACGCGACGGTGCCCGAGCTGTTCAAGCGGCGCGAGGCCTGGTTGCAGCAGCATCGGTCCGTGAATGCGCTGCGCTCCGCTGGGGGATGACGGTCCGGCGGATTGCCGCGGCCCGAAGCAGGACTTGCGCCTGGCCCGTCGAATCGACGGTGAGTGCGTTTCAGTATCAGGTGCCTGATGCCACACCGATGCCCGCGCGTTCGGCCAGCTTGACCAGCTCGGCCACCGAGCGCACGCCCAGCTTGCGCATCAGGTTGGCACGGTGGAACTTGATGGTCTTCTCGACCGTGCCCAGCTCGGCGGCGATCTGCTTGTTCAGGCGTCCGGAGACCACCTGCTCGAGTACCTGGCGCTCGCGCTCGGTCAGCGTGTCCAGGCAGCGGGCGATGTGATCACGTTCGGCATGGCTGCGATGCCGCTCTGCGCCGGCGGCCAGGGCCTCCTCGATGGCCGCCAGCAGCTCGGTGTCGTCCACCGGCTTGGTGAGGAAGGTGGTCGCGCCATGCTTCATGGCCTGCACGGTGGCGGCGATGTCGCCGCGGCCGCTCAGAAAGACGATCGGCAGCGGGCTGCCCAGTCGCTCCAGCTCGCGCTGCAGCTGCAGGCCGTTCAAGCCCGGCATCGACAGGTCCAGCACTACGCAGCCCGGCGCGTGGCGGTCGTGGCCCTGCAGAAACTCCTGCGCCGAGCCAAAGGCTGCGGATCGCAGGCCGGCCGACTGCAGCAGCCGTTGCAGCGCCTTCAGCAGGTCGGGGTCGTCGTCGACCAGGTAGACGGTGGATGCCGGGGCTTGCATGGGCTCAATGGGGCAGGGTGGGCAGTTCGCAATGCAGTGTGGCGCCGACCTGTGCATTGTTGGTCGCCCACAGCCGGCCGCCGTGGGCGCCGATGATCGAGCGGCAGATGGCCAGGCCGAGGCCCAGGCCCTGGATCTTGGTGCTGACGAAGGGCTCGAAGATGCGCTCCAGTTCGGCCGGCGCGATGCCGGTGCCGCGGTCGCCGACCTCGATCTCCACGTGGCCCGACGCGTTCAAGCGCGTGCTGACGCGCAGCCGGCGATCCGTCGCCTGCGTCTGCATGGCGTCGCAGGCATTCATCAAGAGGTTGATCAGCACCTGCTGCAGTTGGTTACGGTCGCCGTTGACGGCCGGCAGCGCGCTCGCCAGTTCGGTGCTGAGCGCGACGCCGCGGTTGAGCAGATCGCTGCGCATCAGGCGCAGCGATTCTTCGACCACGTCGTTGATGTCCAGCGCCTGATGCTGTGCTTCCTCCTTGCGCAGCATCGAACGCAGGCGCTGGATCACCGCACGGGCGCGGTGGTCGCTCTTGACGATGTCGGACAGGATCTCGTCGATCTGGTCCACGCGCGGCGGGCTTTGCGCCAGAAAGCGCTGCGCCGCCTGCGCGTTGCTCAGGATGGCCGTCAGCGGCTGGTTCAACTCATGCGCCAGTGATCCCGACAACTCGCCCAGCATCGCCACCCGCGACAGATGGGCCAGCTCGTCGCGCTGGCGCGCCGTGGCCTGTTCCAGTGCCTTGCGCGCGCTGATGTCGATCACCGACGCCAGCACGAACAAGCCATTGGCGGTGGTCACGGGGCTGAGCGCGATCTCCACAGGAAACTCGCAGCCGTCCTGGCGGCGGGCAAACAGCTCGCGGCCGGCACCCATGGCGCGCGTGCTCGGCTGCTCGGCATAGCGGCTGCGCAAGTCGGCGTGGGGGCCACGGAAGCGCTCCGGCACGAGCCGGTCCACGGGCGTGGACAGGAGCAGCGCGCGCGGGGTGCCGAACATGGTTTCCGCCTGCGCGTTGGCCAGCACGATGAGCCCCTTGGCGTCGATCAGCAGGATCGCACTCGGCACCGCCTCGACGACGGCGCGGAAGCGCATCTCGCTCGCGCGCAGGCGCTCGGCCAATTGCGCCGCCGCAATCAGGTCCCAGCCGAGTTCGTAGCCCATGGCCAGCACGATCAGGAACACGCCGGGCATGACGATCGTCGGCGCGTGCACCCAGCCCAGCGTGATGAACGCGGCGAAGCCGGCCACGGCGACGATGCAGGCCACGACGCCGCCACCGACGACGACCGCCCGCCGGCGCGCGTCGACGCCGCCGCGGCGCCACAATGTGATGGAGGCGTCGACGACGAAGGCGATGAGCAGCAGGTTGCCGATCTGCGGCACGAGCGCCCAGGGGTTGGCGCTGCCGACCGGGCCCACCACGACGACGTCTCCCCACAGCACCAGCCGCTCCAGCGAAGTCACCTCGCTGAAATTGAGGTTCACGCCAGTGAGGAAGTTGAGCGCCAGGCCTAGCAGGCGGAAGCCGCAGGCCGCCCAGGCCAGCCAGAGCCTGCCGGCATTGAAATGGAAGCGCACGAACCAGACGATCGACAGCACCACCATAGCCAGCGGCAAATGCGCCCAGCGCAGCGTGGTGGCATAGGCGGCAACCGACGGGGCGTGCATGATCATCAGTTCGAACACGCCGAAGGCCGTGGTCGAGGCGGCGAGCGCGAAGAACAGCAGGTGGGCAAGTTGTGATTTCTGCTTGAACCAGACGAAGAGATGGACGATGCCGAGCGTCAGGCTCGCTGCGGACATACCAACCCAAGCAACCTCGACCCAGTTCATGCGGCAGCACTATAGGTGGCGAGTCGGGGGCGTGAGGCAAGCCCGGCAATGACGCCGAGGCCAAGGGATCGTCCCGGTGTCCGCGGCCCTGGGCGCTTGCACAATGCCCGGATGAGCCATGACGACACCATTGTTCCGTTCCGCATCGAGGCCAGTGATGAGCAGCTTGCCGATCTGAAGCGCCGTTTGCACGCCACACGCTGGCCTGACAAGGAGCCCGTCGTCGACTGGTCGCAGGGTATGCCGCTGGCCTACACGCAGGAGCTGTGCCGCTACTGGGCCGACAACTACGACTGGCGTGCGCGCGAGGCGCGGCTGAACCGCTTTGCGCAGTACATGACACGCATCGACGGCGTGGACATCCATTTCATCCACCTGCGCTCTAAGCATGCCGATGCGCTGCCGCTGCTGATGACGCACGGCTGGCCGGGTTCGATCGCCGAGTTCCACAAGGTCATCGAGCCGCTGACCGACCCCACGGCGCATGGCGGCCGTGCGGAAGACGCCTTCCACCTGGTGTGTCCATCGCTGCCGGGTTATGGCTTCTCCGGCAAACCCGCCGAAGTCGGCTGGAGCGTGGAGCGCATCGCGCGCGCGTTCGCTCAGCTGATGCCGCGTCTGGGCTATGCCAAGTACGTGGCGCAGGGCGGAGACTGGGGTTCGATGGTGACCTCGGCTATCGGCTTGCAGGATGCGGGCCCCTGCCTGGGCATTCACCTGATGATGCCCATCGTCGCGCCCGACCCGACGACGATGAACGACCTGACTCCAGCTGAAAAGTCGGCATTGGTCGGCATGAAGCGCTACCGCGCCGAGGGCTCTGGCTATGCGCGGCAGCAGGGCACACGGCCGCAGACGCTGGGCTATGGCCTGGCCGATTCACCGGCCGGCCAGGCCGCCTGGGTGGTCGAGAAGTACCAGGCCTGGATGGACTGCGACGGCCACCCCGAGAACGTGCTGACGCGCGACGAGTTGCTCGACCAGGTGATGCTGTACTGGCTGCCGAACAGTGCCGCGTCGTCGGCGCGGCTGTACTGGGAGAGCTTCGCCAAGGTCAGCCGTGACAAGGTGGTACTGCCCACCGGCATCAGCCTGTTCCCGAAGGAAATCTTCTGGTCGTCGCGGCGCTGGGCCGAACAGCGCTTCAAGAACATCGTGCACTGGCGCGAGTTCGACAAAGGCGGCCACTTTGCCGCGCTGGAACGGCCCGACACGCTGGTCGACGAGATCCGCGCCTGCTTCCGCCCACTACGCTCGCTTTGAAGGCCTTGCCATGCAGATGAACATCGGACAGTTCCTGACCCGCCGCGCCTTCCTGAGCCCGGGCGTCGAGGCCATGGTCGAGCCGTCAGGGGCCGGCCGGCGCATTCAGTTCCGCGAGCTCAATGCGCGCTGCAACCGGGTGGCAAATGCGTTGCGTGGCGCCGGTGTGGGCAAGTGCGACCGCGTGGCATTGCTGCTGATGAACGGCGCCGAGTTCATCGAATCCTTCTTTGCAGTGGCCAAGATTGGCGCGGTGAACGTGCCGCTGAACTGGCGGCTGGTGGCCGACGAGCTGGAGTTCATCCTGAAGGACTCGGGCGCCACCGTGCTGCTGTACGCGGAGAACTTCGCGCCGGTGGTGGCCGAGCTGCAGCGTCGCGGCGACAAGACCGACCTGCGCACCTGGGTGCAGGTGGGCGGCAGTACGGCGCCCTACGCGCAGGACTACCAGGCCTGGATGGGTGCGATGCCGGCCGACGAGCCGGGCTTTGCCGGCGCCGACGACGACCTGCTGTTCATCATGTACACCTCGGGCACCACCGGGCTGCCCAAGGGGGTGATGCATAGCCACCGCACGGTCATGTGGTCGGCCTTCACGGTCACCGCCACGGCCGACTTCCATTACAAGGACCGCTTCCTCACTGCACTGCCGTTGTTCCACGTGGGCGCGCTGATGCCTGCCCTGTGCTGTGTCTACACCGGCAGCACGCAGGTCATTCTGAAGGCCTTCGATCCCAAGCTGGCCTGGGAGCTGATCCGCGACGAGAAGATCACTACCACGCTGCTGGTACCGGCCATGCTGCAGTTCATGCAGGCCACTTACGACAAGGCGACGCACGATGCGAGTACGCTGCGCTGGGTGCTGTGCGGCGCGGCGCCGGTGCCGGTGACGCTGATCAAGGCCTACGAGGAGATCGGTGTCGAGGTGCACCAGCTCTACGGCCTGACCGAAAGCTGCGGCCCGGGTTGCTTGATCATGGGCGAGGACGCGCTGAAGCGCGCCGGTTCCACAGGCCGCGCCTACTTCCACACCGACGTGCGCGTGGTTGGCATCGACGGCAAGGACTGCGCACCGGGCGAGCCGGGCGAGATCATCCTGCGTGGCCCTCACAACATGGTCGGCTACTGGAAGCGGCCCGATGCCACCGCGCTGGCGCTGCGCGACGGCTGGCTGTACACCGGCGACGTCGGCACGATGGACGAGGACGGCTTCGTCACCATCCGCGACCGGCTGAAGGACATGCTGATCTCGGGTGGCGAGAACATCTACCCGGCCGAGGTGGAGAACATGCTGCTCGGCCACCCGGCCGTGGCCGATGCGGCGGTGATCGGCCTGCCCTCGCCCAAGTGGGGTGAGGTGCCCTTGGCGGTGGTGGTGGCCAAGAAGGGCGCCTCGCTTGACGATGCCGAACTGCTGGCCTGGTGCAAGGGCAAGCTCGCCGGCTTCAAGCTGCCGAAGGCGGCAGTGGTCGTGAGCGAGATCCCGCGCAACCCCAGCGGCAAGATCCTCAAGCGCGTGCTGCGGGAGCAGTACCTTGACAAGGTTCGCGCGCCGGAGTGAGACAGCCGAATCACTGAGTGCGATGGCGGCTGACGGCGCATAGCCGTCGTCCGCTTGCGTTCTGCGCGGGCCGAAGACGGGGGTGCGAATCCGCTCCTGTCCCCCGGGCCGGGCTGGCGCCCGACGCTCCTCCTTAACCTCGCGGATTCGCACCCCCGTCATCGGCCGGCGGCTGCTATGGTGTTCCCGGCAACACAAACAGCCAACACCGCGCGCTGCGCCTCTTCGGCTGTTGGCCACGCGACGAACGCCTCGGTGGTGCCCAGCCGAGGATGACGGGTGAGCGAATCCGCGAGGTTAAGGAGGAGCCCGAGCGTCAGCTCGGGCGGGGGACAGGAGCGGATTCGTTCACTCGTCGTCCTCGGCTCGCGCAAGGCAACGCGGACGACGGCTATGCCCCGAGACCCGCCCGAGGCCTCGGCTTCGAGGGCGGCTTGAGATCAGCTCTTCAGGTGCCTATAGGTTTCGCGCTCGAAGCGTTCGTAGGTGTCCATAAAGCGCGGCTCGACGAAGGGCAGTGACTGCGTCATCAGCACGCCGGCGATGCCGGCCTTCGGGTCGAACCAGTAGTGGCTGTTCAGCACGCCGGCCCAGCCCTGCGAGCCGGCATGGCGCATGCCGGGGATGTCTTCGTCGAAGCGCATGAAGGCCATGCTGTACGACTTGCGCTTGCCCGGGAAGAACTCCGCGTCGGCGGTGATGGGCGGGGCCACGGTCTTCAGGCAGGGGATCGGCGTATTGCCGATCTGGTTGGCCAACATCGAATCGACACCCGCTTCGCTGAGGATGCGCCTGCCGTCGAGCGTGCCCTTGTTGAGGTACATGCGCAGGAAGCGCATGTAGTCGGGCGCGGTGGAGTACAGGGCATGGCCCATGCCGTAGACCTCGGGGTTCGACGGTGGCGCCAGGTCGAAGGGGGCGAACTTGCCGTCCTCGCCGCGGATGCTCACGCCGGCCAGGCGCGACGCCATGTGCGACTCGACCTCGCAACGCGTGTCCTTCATGCCCAGAGGGTCGAAGATCTCCTCCTTGCAGAACTGGTCGATGCGCCGGCCGTCGATCTTCTCGACCATCTGGCCAAGCCAGTCGATGCCGATGCCGTAGTCCCAGCGCTCGCCGGGCTCGAACAGCAGCGGGTAGTTCAGCGCCACCTTCAGGCCGGAAAGGATGGTCGGCGCACCCGTGGCTTCCATGTAGCGCGGCATGACGCCGTTCCAGAACTCGTAGACGAAGCCCGAGGTGTGCGTGGCCAGATGCCGCGCCGTGGCCTTGACCTTGGGCGCACGCAGCCTGGGTTTGCCGTCGGCGTCGAAAGCTTCCAGCAGCTGGATCGATGCGAATTCCGGCAGCACGCTTTCCACCGGGGTGTCGGGCTTGAGCTGGCCGCGGTCCATCAGGATCATGGCCGCGGTGCTGCCCACGGCCTTGGTCATGGAGAAGATGCGGAACACCGTGTCCAGCGCCGCCGCCTCGCCGGCGGCGCCCGACCAGGTGACGCCGTCGGCATTGGCCGTCATGGCCACGGCAAAGAGCAGGTCCTGGCGGGCGACCGCCTCGTCGATGACACGATTCAGCTCTAACCTGCTTCGTCTCCTGGAAGGTTGGCACCTGAGGATGTTTGCCGGTGCCGCGGGCCGGGGCATCGTAGAACAGCGGCAGCCGCCTGTCGATTCAAGCCGCTGCCGTTCGTCGTGTCATCGAGGCCCGCTTTCGGGCCCGACTCTTCAACCCCACTGGAGCACATCAATGAACTACATCGATGGATTCGTCGCCGCTGTACCCACGGCCGACAAGCAGGCCTACCAGCGCCACTGCACGCAGATGGGCACGGTGTTCAAGGAACATGGCGCACTGGCCGTCGTCGACTGCTGGGGCGACGACGTGCCCGAAGGCAAGCTCACCTCGTTCCCGATGGCGGTGAAGTGCGAGCCGAACGAGACCGTGGCCCTTGGCTGGATCGCCTGGCCGTCGCGCCAGATTCGCGATGCGGCGTGGGCCGCAGTGATGGCCGACCCACGCATGAAGGACGCCGCCATGCCCTTCGACGGCAAGCGCATGATCTACGGCGGCTTCCAGACGATCGCGCAGTCCTGATCAGGCCGTCGAGGCCGTCGAGGCCGGCGCGACGAAGGCGGTGACAGCCGTGACGACTGCATCGGGTTGGTCGCGGTGCGGCGAATGGCCGCAGTCGGGCAGTTCCAGCAGCTGCGCCGAGGGCAGGTGCCTGCGGATGCGGCGGATCTGTTCCATCGTGCCGTACTCGTCGGCGATGCCTTGAATGGCCAGCACCGGGCAGCGGATGCGGGCCACCTCGGCCTCGATGTTCCAGCTGCGGAAGGCTGGGTCGAGCCAGATGTCATTCCAGCCCCAGAAAGCCGAAGCGACGTCTTCATGGTGACGCGCCAGGCGCTGCGCCAGGTCGGTGCTCTTGAACAGCGCTCGGGTGCGCTCGATGCTGCTGACTGACACCTGCTCGACGAACAGGTGCGGCGCCAGCAGCACCAGTCCGGCCACCGCGTCGGGGTATTGCGCCGCATGCAGCAGTGCGATCGACGCGCCGTCGCTGTGGCCCACCAGCCAGGCCGGCTGCTCGATGTGCAGGGCCTTGCGCAGGGCCGGCAGCAGCTCGTGCGCCTGGTGGTGCATGAAGTCCACGCCCCAGCGTTCGTCGGGCGGGCGCGGCGTGGAGCGGCCGTAGCCGGGGCGCGAATACACCAGGCCGCGGCCGCCGGCCGCCGTGCACAGCCGCTGCGGAAAGTCGCGCCACATCGAGCGCGAGCCCAGCCCCTCGTGCAGAAAGATCAGCAGAGGTGCATCGGGTCGCTCGGCGCCAAGCCATTCGTGCTCGATGCGCACGCGATCGCCGCGCGAGTCGAGCTCGATGAACTTCACCGTCATGCCGTTCTGGATGCCTGCTCGCGCAACTTGAAGCGCTGGATCTTGCCGGTGGCTGTCTTCGGCAGGTCGGGCACGAAGCTGATCTGTCGCGGGTACTTGTAGGGCGCCAGCTTGTCCTTGACAAAGGCCTTCAGCTCGGCCTCGTCAGTGTGGGCCCCGGGCTTGAGCACGACAAAGGCCTTGGTCTTGGTCAGGCCGTCGGCATCGACGACGCCGATGACGGCGGCTTCCAGCACCGCGGCGTGCTGCACCAGCGTGGCCTCGACCTCGAAGGGCGAGACGTACACGCCGCTGACCTTGAGCATGTCGTCGCTGCGCCCGCCATAGGTGTAGCTGCCGTCGTCGGCATTGCGCACGTACTTGTCGCCGCTCTTGGTCCAGCCGCCCTGGAAGGTTTCGCGGGTCTTGCTGCGGTTGCCCCAGTACATCATGGCCGCGGACGGGCCGCGGATGTAGAGGTCGCCCGGCTCGCCGTCGGTTACCGGCTGACCGGCGTCGCCGCGCAGCTCGATGTCGTAGCCCGGCACCGGCCAGCCGGTGCTGCCGTAGCGCACCCGGCCCGGCCGGTTGGACAGGAAGATGTGCAGCATCTCGGTGGAGCCGATGCCGTCGACGATGTCCACGCCGAAGTGGCGCTTGAAGCGCTCACCGATCTCCGCCGGCAGCGCTTCGCCGGCCGAGGAGACAAGCCGCAGCGCCACCTGCTCCTTTGCCGGCAGATTCGGCGAGGCCAGCATGCCGGCGAAGCCGGTGGGCGCGCCATAGAACACCGTCGGCTTCCTGCCGCCCACGCCGCCGAGCCAGCGTTTGAAGGTGGCCTCGGGCGTCGGCCGCTCGGCCATCAGCAGCGTGGTCGCGCCCACGCTCATCGGGAAGCTCAGCGCATTGCCCAGGCCGTAGGCGAAGAACAGCTTCGCCGCCGAAAAGCACACATCGCTGTCGCGCAGCCCCAGCACCCCCTTGCCATAGAGCTCGGCCGTCCAGTAGGGGTTGGCCTGCGAATGCACCGTGCCCTTGGGCCGGCCGGTGGAGCCCGATGAATAGAGCCAGAAGCCAGGGTCGTCCGGTCCGGTGGCTGCGGGCTTGGCCAGCGGCGGCTGGGCGGCGACGAAGGCGCCGAACTCCACTTCACCGGCATGAAGCGGGGCAATCGGGCGCGAGACGATGACCTTGTTTATCTCGTTGTCCGACTTAACCATCGCCGCGCTCAAGGCCGGCAGCAGCGCGCCCGATACCAGCACCGCCTGCGCGCGCGAGTGCTCCAGCATGTAGGCGTAGTCGTCGGCGTTGAGCAAGGTATTGACCGCCACCGGCACCACGCCGGCGTACATCGCGCCGAGAAAACTCACCGGCCAGTCGGTGCCGTCCAGCATCAGCAGCAGCACACGTTCCTCGCGCCGTATCCCTAATGCGCGCAGGCCGGCGCCCATGCGGGCGATGCGCTCGGCCAGTTCGCCATAGCTCAGCACGCCGAAATCGTCGACGAAGGCCGGGCGGTCGGGATGCGCAGCGTTCAACTGCAACAGGTGCTGCGCGAAGTTGAAGCGATCGCCGGGGGCGGGGATGTGGTCAGGAAGGGTCACGGTCTGTCTCCTTGGTGGTCCGGCTGTGGCGCTTTGATCCAGCGCACTTGTTTGGCGGGGTGATATGAAGTATTGTGCGTACAAGAACGATAGAACCGAAGCCTTGCCATGTCAAGCACAATAATGCATGTTGTCGAAGCGCGCCGGTCCGAACACGGTGAAGCCGTCGAGGTCGAGGACAAGAATCCCTTCCTGGTCGGCCTCGGCGAGCGGGTGCGCGCGCTGCGCGCCCGCCGCGGCATGACAAGGCGGGCGGTGGCACTGGCGGCCGATGTGTCCGAGCGCCACCTGGCCAACCTCGAGTACGGCATCGGCAACGTGTCGATGCTGGTGCTGCTGCAGGTGGCCGGCGCGCTGCAGTGCTCGCTGGCCGAGCTGATCGGCGACGTGACGACGCGCTCGCCCGAATGGCTGCTGCTGCGCGAAATGCTGGAACACCGCGACGAGGCGACGCTGAAGCGTGTGCGCGTGGCCGTGGGCGAGCTGCTCGGCATGGGCGGGGCCCACGGCGAAGGCCGCTCGCTGCGCAGCTCGCGTGTCGCCCTGGTGGGCTTGCGCGGCGCGGGCAAGTCCACATTGGGGCAGCGCCTGGCCGACGACCTGGGCTTCCCCTTCGTCGAGCTGAGCCGCGAGATCGAGAAGTTCGCGGGCTGCAGCGTCAACGAGATCCAGTCCTTGTACGGCCAGAACGCCTATCGCCGCTACGAGCGCCGGGCGCTGGAAGAAGCCATCCAGATCTACCCCGAGGCGGTGATCGCCACCCCGGGTGGCTTGGTGTCGGACGCGGCCACCTTCAATCTGCTGCTGGCGCACTGCACCACCGTGTGGCTGCAGGCTGCGCCCGAGGATCACATGAAGCGTGTGGCCGCCCAGGGCGACCTGCGGCCTATGGCGGCCAGCAAGGAGGCGATGGAAGACCTCAAGGGCATCCTGGCCGGGCGGGCCGCGTTCTACTCCAAGGCGGAATTTCGGCTGGACACCAGCGCCCAGCCGCTGGAACCCACGTTCCAGTCGCTGCGGATCATGGTGCGCAAGGCGCTGCAGATGCCGGTGTGATCAGGCATGCAAAAAAATGCATCTTCTTGCTTGACACCCAGAAGACATGCAGTATGATGCGTGCATTGCGCACCCGAACTGAAGGAGACCCGCCGTGAGCACTGTCCCCCGCGTCGATTACCAGACCGACCCTTCCCGCTACAAGCACTGGAAGCTCAAGTTCGAAGGCCCGGTGGCCACGCTGGGCGCCGACTTCGACGAAAACGGCGGCATCGCGCCCGGCTACAAGCTCAAGCTCAACAGTTACGACCTGGGCGTGGACATCGAGCTCAACGACGCCCTCAACCGCATCCGCTTCGAACACCCCGAAGTGCGCACCGTGGTGGTTACCAGTCTGAAGGACAAGGTCTTCTGCTCGGGCGCCAACATCTTCATGCTCGGCGTCAGCAGCCATGCCTGGAAGGTGAACTTCTGCAAGTTCACCAACGAGACGCGCAACGGCTTCGAGGATTCGTCCCAGCACAGCGGGCTGAAGTTCCTGGCCGCCGTCAACGGGTCGTGTGCCGGTGGTGGCTACGAGCTGGCGCTGGCCTGCGACGAGATCATCCTGGTCGACGACCGCAGCAGCGCCGTGAGCCTGCCCGAGGTGCCCCTGCTGGGAGTGCTGCCCGGCACCGGCGGCCTGACGCGCGTGACCGATAAAAGGCATGTGCGCCATGACCTGGCCGACATCTTCTGCACCACCACCGAAGGCGTGCGTGGGCAGAAGGCCAAGGACTGGCGGCTGGTCGACGACATCGCCAAGCCGGGGCAGTTTGCCGCCAAGGTGCAGGAGCGCGCGCTGCAACTGGCCGCGCAGAGCGACCGCCCGGCCGATGCCAGGGGCGTGGCGCTGGTGCCGCTGCAGCGCACGATCGAAGCCGATGCGCTGCGCTATCAACATGTCACGGTGCAGATCGACCGCAGCAAGCGCGCGGCGACCTTTACGGTCAAGGCGCCCACTGGCGCACAGCCGACCGACATCGCCGGCATCGAGGCCGCCGGCGCCGCCTGGTACCCGCTGCAGCTAGCGCGCGAGCTGGAAGACGCGATCCTGTCGATGCGCACCAACGAACTGGACATCGGCATCTGGCTGATCAAGACCGAGGGCGATGCTGCCGCGGTGCTGGCGATGGACGACACGCTGCAGCGCCACGCCAGCCACTGGTTGGTGCGCGAGACCACCGGGCTGCTGCGCCGCACCTTCAGCCGGCTGGATGTGTCCTCGCGCAGCCTGTTTGCGCTGATCGAACCGGGCTCCTGCTTCGCCGGCACGCTGCTGGAGCTGGCGCTGGCCTGCGACCGCAGCTACCAGTTGGTGCTGCCCGACGACGAGGCCCGCGCGCCGAAGGTCAGCGTGGGCGAGCGCAACTTCGGCAGCTACCCCATGGTGACGGGCCAAAGCCGCCTGCAGCGCCGCTTCTACGACGAACAGCCGGCCCTGGACGCCGTGCGCGCGAAGGCGGGACAGGCGCTCGACGGCGACGCCGCGCTGGCGCTGGGCCTGGTGACCAGCGCGCCCGACGACATCGACTGGCCCGATGAGACCCGCATCGCCATCGAGGAGCGAGTGGCCATGAGCCCCGACGCGCTGACCGGCATGGAAGCCAACCTGCGCTTCAACGGCCCGGAGAGCATGTTCACCCGCGTGTTCGGCCGGCTCACCGCCTGGCAAAACTGGATCTTCCAGCGGCCCAACGCGGTGGGCGAGAAGGGCGCACTCAAGGTCTACGGCAAGGGCGAAAAGTCCCAGTTCGATTGGAATCGTGTCTGATGGCCCACCCCCGTAGCGGCTGACGCCGCTCCCCCTCAAGGGGGCGACGCCAGCGGCCCGGCAAAGCCGGTTCCGCGGCGTCCTCTCGATACCACGCAATACAACGGAGCAGATGATGAGCAGCATCAACTACAGCGAGAAGATCCCCAACAACGTCAACCTCAGCGAAGACCGCACGCTGCAGCGCGCGCTGGAGCAGTGGCAGCCCAACTACCTGCAGTGGTGGGGCGACATGGGCCCCGAGGGCTCGCAGAACTTCGACGTCTACCTGCGCACCGCGGTCAGCGTCGACCCGCAGGGCTGGGCGCAGTTCGGCCACGTAAAGATGCCCGACTACCGCTGGGGCATCTTCCTGAACCCAGCAGAGAAGGACCGCAAGATCCACTTTGGTGACCACCTGGGCGAAGCTGCCTGGCAGGACATTCCTGGCGAACACCGAGCCAACCTGCGGCGCATCATCGTCACGCAGGGCGACACCGAGCCGGCCAGCGTGGAGCAGCAGCGCCACCTGGGGTTGACCTGCCCCAGCCAGTACGACCTGCGCAACTTGTTCCAGGTGAACGTGGAAGAGGGCCGCCATCTTTGGGCGATGGTCTACCTGCTGCACAAGTACTTCGGCCGCGACGGCCGCGAGGAAGGCGAGGCGCTGCTCGAGCGGCGCAGCGGCAACGACGACAACCCGCGCATCCTGCAGGCCTTCAACGAGAAGACGCCCGATTGGCTGAGCTTCTTCATGTTCACCTACTTCACCGACCGCGACGGCAAGTTCCAGTTGTGCGCGCTGGCCGAAAGCAGCTTCGACCCACTGGCGCGCACCACCAAGTTCATGCTCACCGAAGAGGCGCACCACATGTTCGTGGGCGAGAGCGGCGTGTCGCGCGTGATCCAGCGCACCTGCGCGGCGATGAACGAGTTGAAGACCGATGACCCGGCCAAGCTGCGTGCGGCCGGCGTGATCGACCTGCCGACGATCCAGCGCTACCTGAACTTCCACTTCAGCGTGACCATCGACCTGTTCGGTGCCGACCAGTCCAGCAATGCCGCCATCTTCTACAGCACCGGGCTGAAGGGCCGCTTCGAGGAAGGCAAGCGCGCCGACGACCACGTGCTCAAGGGCCAGCACTACAAGGTGCTGGAAGTGCAGGGCGGGCAGCTGGTCGAGAAAGACGTGCCGATGCTCAACGCGCTGAACGAGGTGCTGCGCGACGACTACATCAAGGACAGCGTCGGCGGCGTCGAGCGCTGGAACAAGGTGATCGACAAGGCCGGCATCCCGTTCCGCCTGAAGGTGCCGCACAAGGCCTTCCACCGCAACATCGGCTCGTTGTCCGGCGTGAAGGTCTCGCCTGACGGCCGCGTGGTGCACGACCATGAATGGAACCAGAACGTCGAGCAGTGGCTGCCCACCGACGAGGACCGTGCCTACGTGGCCAGCCTGATGGGCCGCGTGGTCGAGCCGGGCAAATTCGCCAACTGGATCGCGCCGCCGATGATGGGCATCAACCGCCAGCCGGTGGATTTCGACTACGTCAGGTTCAACTGAGCCCGGCACCGGCGTGGCAGGATGAAGGGGGCCTGACCGGCCCCCTTTGCATAAGGAGACGAGCATGGACATGGCCGACAGCGCCGTCATCAAGCAGCACCTGATCGATCCGGAGATCTGCATCCGCTGCAATACCTGCGAATCGATCTGCCCGGTCAAGGCGATCACGCACGACAGCAACAACTACGTCGTCGATGCGGCAGTCTGCAACCTTTGCATGGACTGCATCTCGCCGTGCCCCACCGGCAGCA
Source organism: uncultured Pseudomonadota bacterium (assembly GCA_963758955.1). Lineage (GTDB taxonomy): Bacteria > Pseudomonadota > Gammaproteobacteria > Burkholderiales > Burkholderiaceae_C > Rubrivivax. Next base: position 106,436 of record CAVWXO010000015.1, on the reverse strand, counting down.
TCGACAACTGGCGCACGATGCCGCGCGCGCGGGCCTACAGCGTCGAGGAGCAGCTGGGCTGGGAGTCGCTGCCGGCCGAACTGAGCCCCGAGCAGTGGGTCGATGCAGGCATCGAGGCCGGCCCGCAAGCAGAAGCCCTGCCGCAGGCGGCGCCGTCGCCTGCGGCCGTTGGCAGTGAGCCCACCTTCCACAGCGCCGAGTTCGGTGCAACGCTGCCGCCGTGGTCGGCCGCGCATGCCTACACCAACCTGTATGGCCCGAAGGCGGCCGAAAAGACCGTCAAGGCTACCGTGGCGGGCAACGTGCGCGTCACCGAAGTCGGCAAGGACTACGACACCCACCACATCGTGCTCGATTTCGGCACGATGCCCTTCCCGGTGCTGGAAGGCCAGTCGATCGCCATCGTGCCGCCGGGCGTGGATGCCAACGGCCGGGCGCACCATCCGCGCCAGTACAGCATCGCCAGTCCGCGCAACGGCGAGCGGCCGGGCTACAACAACCTGTCGCTGACCATCAAGCGTGTGCTCGAGGACCACCAGGGCAACCCGGTGCGCGGCGTGGCCAGCAACTACATGTGCGACCTGCAGGTGGGCGACGAGGTGCGGGTCATCGGCCCCTTCGGCGCCAGTTTCCTGATGCCCAACCACCCGAAGAGCCACATCGTGATGATCTGCACCGGCACGGGCAGCGCGCCGATGCGTGCGATGACCGAATGGCGGCGGCGGCTGCGCAACTCCGGCAAGTTCGATGGCGGCAAGCTGATGCTGTTCTTCGGCGCGCGCACCAAGCAGGAGTTGCCGTACTTCGGCCCGCTGCAGAGCCTGCCCAAGGACTTCATCGACATCAACTTCGCCTTCAGCCGCACCCCGGGCCAGCCGAAGAAGTACGTGCAGGACGCGATGCGCGAGCGCGCCGCCGACCTGGCCCGTCTGCTGGCCGACCCGAATGCCTTCTTCTACGTCTGCGGATTGAAGGCGATGGAGGAGGGCGTGGTGCTGGCGCTGAAGGACATCGTCCAAGACGCAGGTCTGAGCTGGGAGGCGATCGGCCCCGCGCTGAAGCGCGAGGCTCGGCTGCACCTGGAAACCTACTGACGCGCTACAGACGGCCGATGCAGCCGACCGCGCCGCAGCGGCAAGCCAGCCGCCCCTGATGATGCGTCTCGCCGTAGTCCACGGTGATCTCCTCACCCACGGCGATAGCGCGCAGCGCATAGAACTCGACGCGCCCCTGGCGGATGTCCAATCGAGCGTTGGGCTGGCAGGAATGGTTGGTGTAGCGCATCGGGTCGGCCGACTTGCTGAAGTCGACGGCGCGGCGCGGCGAGAGCTCGACGATCATGATGCGTTCGCTGCGCGTGGCGCGGATGCGGGCGTCTTCGACGCTGATCGATTCGCCGCGGATTTCGCCGATCTTGCGCATCGCGGCGATGGCCTGCGCGGCAAACACGCCCTGGCCGTCGATGCGGCTGGGCTGCACGCTCAGTTCGTACTTCTGATAGGCCGGGCGCCGCGCGGGCGCGGTCATCGGTCGCGACGCACTTCGTACACCAGTGCCTCGCTGCCCATCATCTGCACGCGGCCCTGCAAAGTGGCGCCCAGCGCTTCGGCTACCGCTACCGAGCGCAGGTTGCCGGGCCGGATCAGGCTGATGACGCGCTCGCGCTGCAGCACCTCGAAGGCATGCCGCAGCGCCGCCGCGGCGGCCTCGCGTGCGTAGCCGTGGCCCCAGTGTTCGCGGCCGAGCAGCCAGCCCAGTTCGAAGCCGGGCCAGCCGGGTGGATCGATGAAGCCGACCCGTCCCAGTAGCATGCCGCTGTCGCGCTGCTCCAGCGCCCACATGCCGTAGCCGAGCAGCGCCCAGTGGCCGAGCATCGCGGCCATGCTGCGCCAGGCCTCCTCGGCCTTCTGAACCTGGCCGGTGCCGATGTAGCGCATGACTTCGGCATTGGCGCACATGCTCGAATAGGCCGGCCAGTCGCTGGCCAAGAATGGGCGCAGACGCAGCCGCGGGGTGTCCAGCAGTGGCGCAGCGCGCACGGCTCAGCCGGCCAGTCCGGTGGCCATGCCGGTGGGCGGCAGCGTGACCGGTGCGGCCGGCTTCCAGCCCTTCTTGCGATGCTCGACCACCACGTCGGTGTAGATGCCGCCGCGCACGTACCAGCGGGCAGTGACGCGGATGAAGCGCGGTGACGTGGCCTTGACGATGTCGTCGAGCACGGTGTTGGTCACCTTCTCGTGGAACGCGCCCACGTTCCGGTAGCTCCAGAAGTACAGCTTCAGGCTCTTCAGCTCCACGCACAGCTCGTCGGCCACGATGTCGATGCTGAAGTGGGCAAAGTCCGGTTGCCCGGTCAGCGGGCACAGGCAGGTGAACTCGGGCAGCTGGAAACGGATCAGGTAGTCGCGCCCCGGGGCCGGATTCGGGAAGACCTGCATGTCCTTGCTCGGCAGCGTGGGCGGTATCGCTGGCGCGTGGCGCTGGCGCGCGGCGACTGGCTTGGAGGGCTGGACAGATTTGCGCGCCATGGACGTGACAGCACCACTGCGGCACCGGGAAAACGAGGGGGCGCGATGCTACCATCCGCGCCGCTTGAACACGCCCGTTTCCGTCTCCTCACACGCCTTGCTGCGGCCCTGCAGCAGCCCGTTGCGGGGGCTGGTCATGGTGCTGCTGGCGTGCCTTTTGGCGGGCTGTATGTCGCTGCCGGAAGTGTCGCAACGCCCCTGGGACCAGGCCCTTCAGCCGCAGCCTTCGAGTCCGCTGGTGCAGCTGGCGGCGGCCGCGGTGCCCGAAGGCGAGCTCAGCGGCTTCCGCCTGCTCGGCCAAGGCGCCGAGGCGTTGCAGCTGCGGCTGATGCTGATCGAGCGCGCCACGCACTCCATCGATCTGCAGGTCTATCAGTTCAAGGGCGACGCCTCGGGCCGCCAGCTGATGCGCGCCCTGCGCGATGCCGCCGCCCGTGGCGTTCGGGTGCGCTTGCTGATCGACGACCTGTACACCGCCGGTGACGATGCGCTGTGGCTCGGGCTGGCGGCACAGCCAGGCATCGAGGTGCGCTTGTTCAACCCCTTCTTGAGCGGGCGCGACAGCCATCTCAGCCGCCTGGTCGAGTCGGCCTTCGGCCACAAGCGCATGCACCGCCGCATGCACAACAAGCTGCTGGTGGCCGACGGCGCCCTGGCACTGGCCGGGGGGCGCAACATTGCCGACGCCTACTTCCTGCCCACGGCCCAGGGCTCGTTCGTCGACCTCGACGTGCTGGTGGCCGGAGCGGCGGTGCCGCAGATGGTGCAGGCCTTCGACCTGTACTGGAACAGCGACTACAGCCATGAGCTGCGAAGCGTGGTCGACGAGCCGCTGGCCGCGCCACAGCGCCGCACCGTCCTGGCGCAGGAACTGGCGAGACCGTGCAACACGGAGCAATGTGCGGCGGTGGAGCGGGCGCGGCAGGCCAGCCCGATCCTGGCCGAAGCCTTCGACCAGGGCCGCCTGCCGATGCGGCTGGCGCTGGTCCACGTGCTCAACGACTCGCCGGCCAAGCTCGACAACGACGAGGTGTCCGTGGATATCGGCATGCTTGCCACCAGCGGCGCACAGGTCCGCCTGATCGTGGCGCAGGGCATCCTCCAGGCCAGACAGGAACTGGTGATCGTGTCGCCCTACCTGATCCCCAGCCTGACGGCGATCGAGTGGCTGGCCGAGCTGAGCGCGCGCGGTGTGCAGGTGACGATCCTGACCAATTCGCTGGCGGCGACCGACGAGCCGATGGTGCACGTGGGTTACCGCAAACTCCGTGTGGCATTGCTGCGCGCGGGCGTGACGCTGTACGAGTGGAGTCCGGCGCGTGGCGATCGGGTCTGGCGCGAACTGCTGGTTGGCGGCGCGGTGCTACGCCTGCATGCCAAGGCGGCACTTGTCGATCGCGAAAAGGTGTTCCTGGGATCGATGAACTTCGACGCGCGATCGCGCGACCTGAACACCGAATTCGGCCTAATGATCCGCAGCCCCGAGCTGGCCGAAGAGCTGCACGCCATGCTGATGCGGCTGATGCGCGAAGGCGCCTACCGGCTGCACCTGGATGCGGACGGCCACACCTTGCATTGGACTGCCGCCGACAGCGGTCTGCGGGTGGAGGCCTTCGAGCCCGACGCCGACTTCGGCAGCCGCTTGCTGCTGGATCTGCTGGAGCCGCTGGTGCCCGAGGAACTGCTCTAGCGGATGTTATGATTCGCAAGGGCGACTTCATTGAATAGTCGTTTTAAATCAAACACTTAGCTTGATTCTTCAGGCTCGAAACGCCGCCGTCGGCCCGCCATGCGCCTCAACCAGATCAAGCTCTCCGGCTTCAAGTCCTTCTGCGACCCGACCACCTTCGCGCTGCCCGGCCAGCGCGTCGGCGTGGTCGGCCCCAACGGCTGCGGCAAGTCCAACATCATGGACGCGGTGCGGTGGGTGCTGGGCGAGAGCAAGGCCAGCGAGCTGCGCGGCGAGTCGATGCAGGACGTGATCTTCAATGGCTCGGGCCAGCGCAAGCCGGCCGGCCGGGCCAGCGTCGAACTGGTCTTCGACAACAGCGACGCTCGCGCCGGCGGGCCCTGGAACCAGTTCGGCGAGATTGCCGTCAAGCGCGTGTTGACGCGCGACGGCGGGTCCAGCTACTACATCAACAACCAGCCAGTACGCCGCCGTGACGTGCAGGACGTCTTTATGGGCACCGGTCTGGGGCCACGGGCCTACGCCATCATCGGCCAGGGCACGATCAGCCGCATCATCGAATCGCGTCCGGAGGAACTGCGCCTGTTCCTGGAAGAAGCAGCGGGCGTGTCGAAATACAAGGAACGCCGCCGCGAGACCGAGAACCGGCTGAAGGACACCCGAGAGAACCTCACGCGCGTGGACGACATCCTGCGCGAACTGAATGCCAATCTCGAAAAGCTGGAGAAGCAGGCCGAGGTGGCGCAGACCTACCGCGCGCTGCAGGAACAGGGCACGCTGAAGCTGCACCAGTTCTGGTTTCTCAAGCATCGCGACGCGGCCGGCGAGGAACAGCGCGTCCATGCCGCACTGCTGGAAGCCACCACGGCGTTGGAGGCGCGGGTGGCCGAGTTGCGCCACGTCGAAGCCGAAATGGAGGCCGTGCGCCAGGCACACTACGCCGGCGCCGATTCGCTGCACCAGCGCCAGGGCGAGCTGGCCGAGGCCGCACTGGAGGTGAGCCGGCTGGAGGAGCGCATCCGCTACGTGGTCGAAGGCCGCGAACGTGCGCAGGCGCGCCTGGCCGAACTGAAGGCGCAGAACGACCAATGGGCCGCACGCCAGGCCGAGGCCGATGCCGAGCTGGAGCGCATTGCCGAGGCGCTGCGCTCGGCCGACGAGCAGTCGCAGTTGCAGGCGGCGCAAGCGCAGGAGCAGTCGCAGCAGCTGCCCACACTGGAAGACGCCTTGCGCGATGCGCAGCAGCGCAGCAACCAGCAGCGTGCTGTAGTGGCCGAAGTGCAGCAGCAGATCCAGGTGCTGGCCGCCGAGAGCCGCAGCCTCGACGACCAGACGCGCCAGTTGCAGCAGCGCAATGAGCGCCTGGGTAGCGAGCGCAGCGGCCTGGCCCTGCCCGACCTGCAGAAGCTGGAGCAATTGCAGCGCGACAGCAGCGCCTTGGCAGAGGGCCAGGCGCTGGCCGAGGCGCGGCTGCAAGAGCTGGACGAGCAGGTGGCGGCGCTCGACGAGCAGCGGCGGGCGCAGGCCCAGTCGGCCGCCACCGAAGCCTCGCATCAAGCCGAGCTGGGCGCGCGGTTGGAGGCCTTGCGCGCGTTGCAGGAGAAGCTGCAAAGCAGCGGCAAGCTCAAGCCCTGGTTGCTCAAGCATGGGCTGGACAGCCTGCAAGGCCTGTGGACCCGGGTGCACATCGAACCCGGCTGGGAAACCGCGCTGGAGGCCGCGCTGCGCGAACGGCTCAACGCGCTGGAGGTGGGACGGCTGGAGACCGTGCGCGCCTTTGCGGCCGATGCGCCGCCGACCCGGCTGGCCTTCTATTCATCGAATGCCGGTGCGATTGCCAGTACACATCGCACGCTGCCGCGCCTGTCGGATCTGCTGCGACTGACCGATGCCGGGTTGCAGGCGCTGCTCAACGACTGGCTCGAAGGTGTCTACACCGCCGCCAGCCTGGACGAGGCGCTCGCCGAGCGCAGCCAACTGACGCATGGCGAAGTGATCATGTCGCGCGAAGGCCATGCGGTGTCGCAGTACGCGGTGAGCTTTTACGCGCCCGATTCCGAGCAGGCCGGCATGCTGGCGCGGCAGCAGGAAATCGAGAACCTGGAGCGCCAGCACCGCGCGCAGGGTCTGATCGCCGACGAGGCGCGCAGCGCCAGCGTGCGCGTCGAGGCGGCCTACACCGAAGCCTCGCTGCGCCTGGCCACGGTGCGGCGCGAGGCCGCCGAGGCGCAGACCCGCGCGCACCAGACGCAAGTGGAGCTGCTGCGCTTGTCGCAGCTGGCCGAAGCCAGCCAGACCAGGCGCAGCCAGCTCGATGGCGAGCTGGCCGAACTGCAGGCGCTGCTGGACGACCTGGCCCAGCGCCGCAGCCTGGGCGAGGCGCGATTCGAGGAACTGGACCTGCAGCTGGCCGACGCGCAACAGCGCCACAGCGAGTTGGACGATGCAGTGATCGCCGCCGAACGCCAGCTGAACGGCGCGCGCGAGCAGCTGCGCGCACTGGAACGCCAGGCCCAGGAAGCGGCATTCCAGTCGCGCACGCTGGCCGCGCGCCAGGCCGAACTGCAGCGTTCGATCGAAACCGCGCTACAGCAGGTGGCCACCAACGCCCAGGCCGCCGCACAGATCGACGAGGAGCTGGCCGGCTTGAACGACGCGGCCGCCCAGGCCGGGCTGCAGACCGCATTGGCCCTGCGCCTGCAGCGCGAGCAGGCGCTGGCTGCGACGCGGGCCCAGTACGACGAACTCAGCGCCAGGCTGCGTGGCGCGGAAGAACAGCGCCTGACGCTGGAGCGCAGCCTGGAGCCGATGCGCGAGGGCCTGACCAAGCTGCAGCTGGAGCAGCAGGCGGCCATGCTCGGCGGCGCCCAGTTCATGGAGCAACTGCAGGCGGCGCAGGTCGACCTGCAGGGGCTGGCGCAGGGCATCGAACAGGGCGGCGTCAAGCTGTGGGGTCTGCAGGGCGAGATCGACCGGCTCAACCGCGAACTGGCGGCGTTGGGCGCGGTCAACCTGGCGGCGCTGGACGAGTTGACGGCTTCGCGCGAGCGCAAGAGTTTCCTGGACGCGCAGAATGCCGACCTGCTGGAGGCGATGAAGACGCTGGAAGACGCGATTCGCAAGATCGACCTGGAAACCCGAGACCTGCTGGGCCAGACCTTCACCCAGGTGAACGAACACTTCGGCCGCATGTTTCCCAGCCTGTTCGGCGGCGGCAGCGCGCGGCTGGTGATGACCGGCGACGAGATCCTCGACGCCGGCGTGCAGGTGCTGGCGCAGCCGCCGGGCAAGAAGAACAGCACCATCCACCTGCTGTCCGGCGGCGAGAAGGCCCTGACCGCGATCGCGCTGGTCTTTGCCATCTTCCAGCTCAACCCGGCGCCGTTTTGCCTGTTGGACGAAGTGGACGCGCCGCTGGACGACGCCAACACCGAGCGCTACTGCAAGCTGGTCAGCGAGATGAGCCAAGGCACGCAGTTCCTGTTCATCAGCCACAACAAGATCGCCATGGAAATGGCCGAGCAGCTGATCGGCGTGACCATGCAGGAGCAGGGTGTGTCGCGCATCGTGGCGGTGGACATGGACGCGGCACTGTCCATGGCCGAGGCCGCATAGGAAGGGTCTGAATGTCCTTGACCGTCGCGCTATCGATCCTGGGTGCAGCGCTGCTGGTGGCGCTGCTGGCGCATGGCTGGTGGAGCGCCCGACGCGCCAGTCCGCGCCAGGCCGATGCGCCGCAGGTGGCTCCGCAGCGTGTCGAGCCCGGCCTGGGCGAACCGTTGAGCGTGCCCGCAAGCGCAGTCGACCCGAACGAGCGGCGTGCCCCGGCATCGCGGCGCCAGGCGCGGCTGGACGCGCTGGTCGATGCCATCGTGCCGCTGTCACTGGACGCGCCGGTCAGCGGCGAGGCCGTCATCGCCCACTGGCCGGCCACCCGCCGGGCCGGCACCAAGCCCTTCTACATTGAAGGCCTGAACATCGACAGCGGCGACTGGGAGCTGCCCGCTGCCGGCCAGCGCTACAGCGAACTTCAGGCGGGCGTGCAGCTGGCCAACCGCAGCGGAGCGCTCAACGAGATCGAGTACTCGGAGTTCGTGCACAAGCTGCAGGCCTTTGCCGAAGGCGTCGGCGCGATGCCGGACTTTCCCGACATGCTCGACGTGGTGGCCCGCGCACGCGAACTCGACGGCTTTGCCGGCCCGCTGGACGCGCAGCTCGCCGTGCGCCTTCAGGCGCGATCGGTTGCATGGTCTGTGGGCTATGTGCAGCAGTGCGCCGGCCGCCAGGGCCTGGTGCCCGGCGCGGTGCCCGGCCGCCTGGTGCTGCCCGCGGCAGAGGAGGGCACGCCGCCGGTACTGGTGCTGGAGTTCGACGCCCAGGCCGCGCTGGCCGACGACCCGCAGGCCGCCGCGTTGCGCGAAGTGATCCTCAGCCTGGACGTGCCGCAGACGCCGGCTGCGGTGGAGCCTTTCCCCACCTGGCACAAGGTGGCGAATGCACTGGCCGAGGACATGGATGCTGAGCTGCTGGACGACGCCGGCCGGCCGATCACGCTGCACGCCTTCGACGCCATCGGCCGCGAACTGGCGCAGCTGTACGCTGCACTGGAATCGCATGACCTGGCGGCGGGCTCGCCGGCCGCGCGGCGCCTGTTTGCCGGGTGACCGCGCCGGCCGCCGTGCCGTTGCGCCGCGCCAATGCCGCCGACGTGCCGGCACTGGCCGCGCTCTATGCGCACAACGCGCGCACGCTCGGCCCGCAGGTCTACAGTGCCGAGCAGGTGGCCGCATGGCAGCGCTTCGCGCAGGACGAGCCGGGCTTTGCCGACTATGTGTTGGGTGCCTGCACCTGGCTGGCCGAAGATGCCGCCGGTCCGCTGGGCTTCTGCGGCATCGATGCCCAGGGCGAGGTGCGCTCGCTGTATGTGCGCGCCACAGCCACGCGCGCCGGTCTGGGCTCGGCCTTGCTGGCCCATGCGCTGGCCGAGGCGCGACAGCGTGGCCTGCAGCGCTTTGGCGCGTGGGCCACGCCCCTCAGTCTGCCGGTGTTCGGCCGCGCCGGCTTCATCCTGGCGCACACGGTGCTCGAGCCCTTCCAGGGCGTGGTCTTCGAGCGCTATCGCGTCGAGCGCGGCTGAGTCAGCCGAGCACGCGGCTGGGCTCGCGCATCAGCACGAACTCTTCGGCCGCAGTGGGGTGCACGGCGATCGTCCGGTCGAACTGCGCCTTGGTGGCACCGGCGGTCAGTGCCACAGCCAGGCTCTGCACGATCTCCGGCGCGTCGGCCCCCATCATGTGCACGGCCAGCACCTTGTCGCTCTGCGCATCGACCAGCAGCTTCATGTAGCAGCGCTCGGTGCCGTCGATGAAGGCCTGGCGCATCGGCCGGAAGTCCGCCTCGAAGACCTTCAGCTTGCGGCCGGCCGAAAGCAGCTCGGCCTCGGTGGGCCCGATCGTGGCCAGCGGCGGCAGTGTGAACACCGCCGCAGTGACCAGGCTCAGGTCCACCTCACGCGGGCCGGGGCCGAACAGCGAGTCGGCCAGCGCCCGGCCCTCGGCAATGGCCACCGGCGTCAGGTTCCACTTGTTGGTGACGTCGCCGATGGCGTAGACACCTTCGGCCGTGGTATGCAGCTGTGCATCGACCGGCACGGCGCCGGCCGCGTCCAGCGTGATGCCCAGGCGTTCCAGCCCCAGGCCTGCGGTGTTGGGGCGCCGGCCGGTGGCATTGAGCACGAAGGGAAATTCGAGCATGCGCTCGTCGTCCAGGATCAGCAGCCACTCGCCGCCAGCACGCTGCACCTGGCGCGGCGCGGCGCCGGGATGCAGCGTCACGCCGGCGGCCTGCAGTGCGGCCGCGGCGCGCGTGCGCAGGTCCTCGTCGAAGCCGCGCAGCGGCAGCCGGGCCCGATAGAACAGGCTCACGGCCACACCCAGCCGCGCCAGGATGCTGGCGAACTCCAGCGCGATGAAGCCACTGCCGACGATGGCGGCCTTGGGTGGCAGCACATGCAGGTCGAGCAGTTCGTCGCTGGTCGGGCAGGCGTCGATGCCTGGGATGCTGTCGCGCACCGGCGCGGCGCCGCTGGCGATGAGAAGGTGCTGGGCCTGAAGCACCCGCTCGCCGACACGCACGCGTTGCGGTCCATCGACGACGGCGCGGCCTTCGATCAGCTCGACCTTCGATCCGGCCAGCAGCTGGCGGTAGATGTGCTCCAGCCGCTGCGTTTCGGCCGCCTTCGACGCCGCCCAGCGCGCCATCTCGAAATGCGGGTGGCCAACGCTCCAGCCGTAGCCGGCCGCTTCGCGGAAGGCGTCGCCGTACTGCGCGGCGTACATCATCAGCTTCTTCGGCACGCAACCGCGGATGACGCAGGTGCCGCCGACGCGGCTGTTTTCGACGATCGCCACCTTGGCGCCATGCGCCGCGGCTCGGCGCGACGCCGCCACGCCGCCGGAGCCGGCACCGATCACCACCAGGTCGAAGTCGTCGTTCATTGCAGCGGCGGGAAGACCGCCTTCCAGTCGTTCTTCATGCTGATCAGCCCCCAGCCCATGGCGGAGTACTTGTCCAGGCCCTCGGACAGGCGGCCGATGCTGGAGTCGCGGTCGTAGGCGTATTCGCGCACGGCATCGTCGTGGTGCACGAGCATGCCCAGGCGTGCGCCCTTGCCGGCGGTCGTCCACTGCAGCATCTGGAAGTCGCCGTCAGAGTTGCCGAAGGCGGCGATCGGCCGGCGGCCGAGGAAGGCCTCGATGCTCAGTGGCTTGCCGGGCCCGTCGTTGTTGAAGTCCAGCTGCGGCTGCAACAGGATCATCGGCCCCTGGTCCTTGACCTCGTAGGCCAGCTTCTGGCGCGTGCCGATCACCTGCTCGGGCGGCACGCCGTAGGTGCGTTCGGCGAAGGCACGCATGAAGTCCACCGTGCCGCCCGACACAATGTAGGTCCTGAAGCCGTGCGCACGCAGGTGGCGCAGCAGCTCCTGCATCGGCAGGTAGGTCAGGGTCTCGAAGTGGCGCTGGAAACGCGGGTCCTTGGCGCTGGCGATCCACTGCCGCACCTGGGCATCGAAGGCCTCGGTGCTCATGCCGCTTTGCACCACCAGCAGCATCTCGATCAGGCCCTTGCTGCCGCTGGCCATCGCGCCCTTGATGTCGCCGGCGATCACAGACTTGTAGGGCTCCTTGTCGTGCCATTCGGGGTGCTGTGGCGCCATGGCCCGGATGCGGTCGAAGACGAACAGCACCTGGGTGTACATCGGGTACTCGAGCCACAGCGTGCCGTCGTTGTCGAACACGGCGATGCGCTGCTCCGGAAGCACATAGTCCTTGCTGCCCTCGGTGGTGACGGCGCGCACGAAGCTGACGATGCGCTGCTTGTTGGCGCCGTCGTTCCAGGACGGCAGCGGGTCGCCCGAGGGCATCGCGCCTGGCATCGGCGCGCAGGCGGCGAGCAGGCCGGACAGTGCCACGGCGGCAAGCCAGCGACGTCTGGAGGTCAGGGCAGTCAGCAAGCTCATGGCAGTGGGGCTCGTGGGCGGACGATTCGGGTGCAGACGATTGTGCCAGCGGGCATGCGGCGGCTCGTGGCATGCTGTCGGCCGATGAACCCCCAAGCCGAACGTGCCGCCGCGCTGCGAGCCACGCTGCAACACCACGCGCACCATTACTACGTGCTCGACGCACCGCAGATTCCCGATGCCGAATACGACCGGCTGTTCCAGGAGCTGCAGGCGCTGGAAAGGGCGCATCCCGAACTGCGCACGCCCGATTCACCGACGCAGCGCGTCGGCGCCCGCGTGCTCGATGGCCTGGTGCCGGTGCGGCATGCACTGCCGATGCTGTCGATCCGCACCGAGACCGACACCACGGCCGAGGGTGCGCGCGCCTTCGACGCACGCGTGCGGCGCGAGCTGGCACTGCCCGAGGATGCGGCACCCGTGGAATACAACGCCGAACTCAAGTTCGACGGCCTGGCCATCAACCTGCGCTACGAAGCCGGTGTGCTCGTGCAGGCCACCACCCGCGGCGACGGCGAGACTGGCGAGGACGTGACGCAGAACGTGCGCACCATCGGCCGTATTCCGCTGCGGCTGGCCGGCGAGGCACCGCCGCTGATCGAGGTGCGCGGTGAGGCCTACATGCGCCGCGACGATTTCGAACGCCTGAACGAGCGCCAGCGCGAGAAGGGCGGCAAGACCTTCATCAACCCGCGCAACACCGCGGCCGGCGCGATCCGCCAGCTCGACCCTGCCGGCATGGTCGACAAGAAGCTGAGCTTCTTTGCCTACGGCCTGGGCGACGTGCAGGGCTGGGCGCAGCCGTCCACGCACAGCGCGACGCTGGATGCGATTGCCGCCTTCGGCGTGCCGGTCAATGCCGACCGGCGTGTGGTTCACGGTGCAGACGGCCTGGTGGCCTTTCACCGGGAGATTGCAGCCCGGCGCGACCAGTTGCCCTTCGACATCGACGGCGTGGTCTACAAGGTCAACGACATCGGGCTGCAGCGCCGGCTGGGCTTCGTCACCCGCGAGCCGCGCTGGGCCGTGGCCCACAAGTACCCGGCGCAGGAACAGTTGACCCGGCTGAATGCCATCGACATCCAGGTCGGTCGCACCGGCAAGCTGACGCCAGTGGCCAAGCTGGAGCCGGTGTTCGTCGGCGGCACCACGGTCAGCAACGCCACGCTGCACAACCTGTTCGAGTTGCGGCGCAAGGGCGTACGCGTTGGCGACACGGTGATCGTGCGCCGTGCCGGCGATGTCATTCCCGAGGTGGTGGGGCGCATCGAGCAACCGCGCCCGCGTTATGTGCCCAACTTCCGCATGCCCAGGGCCTGCCCGGTCTGCGGCAGCGCGGTGCAGCGCGAGAAGGGCGGCATCGACCACCGCTGCAGCGGCGGCCTGTTCTGCGCCGCGCAGCGCAAGCAGGCGCTGCTGCACTTCGCCGGCCGGCGGGCGATGGACATCGAAGGCCTGGGCGACAAGCTGGTGGACCAGCTGGTCGATGGCGACCTGATCCGCACATTGCCCGAGCTTTACGGGCTGGGCGTGGCCAAGCTGTCGGTGCTTGAGCGCATGGCCGACAAGAGCGCAGCCAACCTGGTGGCGGCGCTGGAGCAGAGCAAGCGGACCACGCTGCCGCGCTTCCTCTATGCGCTGGGCATCCGCCATGTCGGCGAGGCCACGGCAAAGGACCTGGCGCGGCACTTCGGCGCCATCGACCGGGTCATGGACGCCACCGTCGAGCAGCTGCTCGACGTCAACGATGTCGGCCCGGTGGTGGCCCAGAGCATCCATACCTTCTTCCAGCAGCCGCACAACCGCGAGGTGGTGGAACAGCTGCGCGCCGCTGGCATCCGCTGGGACGAGCACAATGGCGCGGCCCGACCCGAGGCGCTGCCCCTGGCCGGTTTGAGCGTCGTGCTGACCGGCACCCTGCCGACGCTGACGCGCGACGAAGCCAAGGCGCTGCTCGAAGCGGCCGGCGCCAAGGTGGCCGGCTCGGTGTCGAAGAAGACCTCGTATGTGGTCGCCGGCGAGGAAGCGGGTTCCAAGCTCGACAAGGCACGGGAACTCGGTGTGCCGGTGCTCGACGAGACCGGACTGCGCGGCCTGCTCGGTGGCGTCGCCGCATAATTTCAGCTTCGATCATTGACCTGGAGACCTTGAAGATGCGTTCGTCCGGCCGCAAAGTCCTGCTTCCGATCCTGATGACCACATTGGCTGCTGCCTGCCTGCCCGCAGGTGCGGCCTGCCTGAGTGACACCGAGGCCGCCGCGCTGGTGGCCAATTACCTGAACAAGAAGCCGGCGGCCAACCCCGAAGGCCTGAACGATGCCGACGCCGCCTGCACGCGGGCCAAGGTGAACAAGTTCCTGGTCCAACAGACAGGGGCCAAGGTCATCGGCTACAAGGCCGGCCTGACCAACCCGGCGGTACAACAACGCTTCAATGCCAGTGCGCCGGTGTGGGGCGTGCTCTACGCACCGATGCTGCTGCAGGACGGCGCCTCGGTCGATGCGGCCTTCGGTGCGCGGCCGGTGTTCGAGGCCGACCTGCTGGTGCGTGTGTCCGACCCGCGTATCGGCCAGGCCAAGACGCCGGAGCAGGTGCTGCAGTACATCGATCAGGTGATCCCGGCCATCGAGCTGCCGGATTTGGTGGTCGAGGCGCCGCTCAAGCTCAATGGCGCGGGTGTGGCGGCCATCAACGTCGCCGCGCGCTATTTCGTCGCCGGCTCGCCGATCGAGGTGAAGCGCACCCAGGCCTTTGCCGATTCGCTGGCCAGCATGAAGGTGCTGGTCATGGGCGGCGGCCAGGACCTGGACATCGGCTTCGGCCGCGACGTGCTCGACCACCCGCTCAACGCCGTGATCTGGCTCGCACAGGACCTGCAGAAGCACGGCCTGGCGCTGAAGAAGGGCGACCTGATCAGCGTCGGCTCCTTCTCCAAGTTGATGCCGCCGAAGGCCGGGCAGAAGGTCGAGGTGCAGTACCAGGGGCTGCCCGACAACCCGTCGGTCACGGTCAACTTCCGCTGACCCAAGGAGCATGGCATGGCAGTGCGCGAGATCCTGAAGATGGGCGACCCACGCTTGCTGCGCATCGCTGCACCCGTGACGGAATTCGACACTCCGGACCTGCTGGCTCTTGTGGAAGACATGTTCGACACCATGCGCGCGGCCAACGGTGCTGGCCTGGCGGCGCCGCAGATCGGCGAGGATCTGCAACTCGTCATCTACGGATTCGAGTGCAACGAGCGCTACCCCGACGCGCCGCCGGTGCCGCAGACGGTGCTGATCAACCCAGTGATCGAGGCGCTCGGCGAGGATCTGGTCGACGGCTGGGAGGGCTGCCTGTCGGTGCCGGGGCTGCGCGGCGTGGTGCCGCGCCTGGCGCGCATCCGCTATCGCGGCTTCGACCCGCAGGGCCGGCCCATCGAGCGCGAGGCCGACGGCTTTCATGCGCGCGTGGTGCAGCACGAATGCGATCACCTGATCGGGCGGCTTTACCCGACGCGCATGGCCAACCTGAGCCGCTTCGGCTACACCAGCGTACTCTTCCCCGACCTGGATCCGAACGAAGCCGACGATTGATTTCGCCACTGCGTCAGCCTGGGCTGGGCCTGGCGCGTTGAGTCAAGCATGCGTGCTGCTTCGAACCTGATGCGCGCCGGGCTGGCGTTGCTGCTCCTGTGTGCGTCGAGCCTGGCGCTGGCCCAGGACGACCCGCCCGGACGCGTCGGCCGCCTGGCGGCGGTGCAGGGTGAGGTCTGGGTGTTCGAGCCCGAGCAGGGCGATTGGGTCGCGGCACTGGCCAACCGGCCCTTCACGGGCGGCGACCGCATCGCTACCGGCAACGCCTCGGCGGTGGAAGTGCGCATTGGCTCGACCACGCTGCTGCTGGGCAGCCAGGCCGAACTGGAAGCGCTGCGTCTGGACGACGAGCGCATGCAGTTCACGCTTCAGCGCGGCCCGCTAGCGCTGCTATTGCGCTCCAACGAGACGGCCGTCGAGTTGGAGCTGAAACATGCCGAGGCGCGCTTCCTGCCGCGCCGTGCCGGTCTGTACCGCATCGATCGGCAGGACGGCCTCAGCGAAGCCGCCGTCTTGCGCGGTGACCTGCAGGTCGAGGGCCATAACCTGGGGATGACTCTGTACGCCGGCCAGCGTGCCGCCTTCTGGCGCGATGGGCCGCTCGGTGACACCCGCAGCCAATGGCTGGACGCGCAACTCGACGACTTCGCGCTGGCCCTGCAGACGCTGGAGCAGGCCGATGCGCGCAGTGCTTCGACACTGTTCGTGGCGCCGGAGATGACCGGTGCCGAAGACCTGGACCGTCATGGTCGCTGGCAGCAGCACCCGGACTACGGCGCGGTCTGGAGCCCCAATGTCGTGGCCGTCGACTGGGTGCCTTACCGCTACGGCCAATGGGTCTGGCTGCGCCCCTGGGGCTGGACCTGGGTGGACGATGCGCCTTGGGGCTTCGCCCCGTTCCACTATGGCCGCTGGCTTTGGTGGGTTAACCGCTGGTGCTGGACGCCGGGGCCCAAGGCAGCGCGGCCGGTGTTTGCGCCAGCCCTCGTCGGTTGGGTCGGTGGGCCGCAGTTCAGCGTGGCGGTCGGCAACCGGCCGGTGCCGGCCGTGGGCTGGCTGCCCCTGGGCCCGCGCGATGCGTATCGGCCGGGCTACAGCGCCAGCCCCGGCCACGTGCGGCGCCTCAATCCGCAGGTGCCGCTCGGTCCGCTGCCGCCACCCGCCTTCGCCAACCGCGGGGCGCCCGGCGCGCTGACGTTGTGGCCGGGGACGGCACCGTCCGTGCGCCAGCCGGTGGCTGCGGCGGCCTTGCGCGCTGACGAGATGGCGCTGCGCAGTCTGTGGCAGGCCGAGAGCTTCCACCACAACGCGCCAGGTCGGCCACCTTCGCCAGCGCGCGACCAGGGTGCGCCGCGTGCCATGGTTCCCTGGTTGGAGCGTGCGCCTGGCGCGGCCCGGCCGCCTGTGGCCGTGCAGGGAACCCAGCTGCCCCGACCGCCGCGCACAGCGGTGCCGACGATGCCGTCGGGACAGGCGCCAGTTCACGGCCGACCGCCCGATGCCGTGGCCTCGCCGCAGCGCGAACACCCGCCCAGGCCGGTGGCCCAGCCAGTACCGGTGCCACCCCGACCCACCCCGCCGGTGGCACAGGCGCCCGCCATCGCGCAGCCGGTACCTGCCGCGCCCGCGAGGGCGCAACCCTTCACGCCCCCCGTGCCGGCCGCCACGGCACCCAAGCCGCAGCCCGCAGGGCCGCGCAACGACGTCGACGAGCCGCGCAATCCGCGACAGAACCCTGAACTCGGGGAGCGTCGGCGCACGCCTGAATCGCGCAGCACGCAGCGCGAGCGCTGATCACTTCAGCAGCGGTTTCAGCGCCGGCCAGACGTTGTCGAGCATCCGCGCCTGAGCCTGCGCATTGGGGTGTATGCGGTCGGCCTGGAACAGCTTGTCGGCCTCAGGCCCGTCGGCCACGCCGGCCAGGAAGAAGGGCACGAGCGCCACGCCTTCGGCTTTGGCCACGCCGGCAAACAGGCCGGCGAAATCCTGCGCGTACTTTTGGCCGTAGTTGGGTGGTACCTGCATGCCCAGGATCAGCACGCGCGCGCCCGCGGACTTGGCCGACTGCACCATGGCCAGCAGGTTGGCCTGGGTCATGCTCAGCGGCAGGCCGCGCAGTGCGTCGTTGCCGCCGAGTTCGATGATCACCCAACCCGGCTTGTGCTGTGCCAGCAGCGCCGGCAACCGCGAGCGCCCACCGGAGGTGGTGTCGCCGCTGATGCTGGCATTGACCACCTCGACCGCGACCTTCTCGCGCGCCAGCCGTTGCTGCAGCAGGGCCACCCAGCCGCTCCCGCGTTCCAGGCCGTATTCGGCCGACAGGCTGTCGCCCACCACCAGCAGCGGGCCGCGGCGGGCGGCGGCCTGAGCCGCCGATTCACCCGCAATCAGGCCGGCCAGGGCAAGCAGGCTACAGTGCCGCAGCAGCGCGCGCCGCGTGAGCCCCGAACCAAGAAGACGCATGTCCGAACCGATCATCGCTGTCCAACACATCACCAAGCAGGTGGCCGACTCCACCGGTACGCTGACCATTCTCCACGACATCAATTTCGAGCTGCGCGCGCAGGAGTCGGTCGCCATCGTCGGCGCGTCGGGCTCGGGCAAGAGCACCTTGCTGTCGATCATCGCTGGGCTGGACGTGCCCACCAGCGGCCAAGTACGGCTGGCCGGCACCGAGCTGTTTGCGCTGGACGAGGATGCCCGCGCCGCGGTGCGTTCGCGCAAGGTGGGCTTCGTGTTCCAGAGCTTCCAGTTGCTGGCCAACCTGAACGCGCTGGAGAACGTGATGCTTCCGCTGGAACTGCTCGGCCAGAAGGACGCACGCGCGCGTGCGGCCGAGATGCTCGGTCGCGTCGGCCTGTCCAGCCGGCTGGCCCACTACCCGCGGGTACTGTCCGGTGGCGAGCAGCAGCGCGTGGCGCTGGCCCGAGCCTTCGTCGTGCACCCGGCGGTCTTGCTGGCCGACGAACCCACCGGCAGTCTGGACTTCGCCACCGGCGCCAAGGTGATGGAGCTGATGTTCGAGATGAACCGCGAAGCCGGCACGACACTGGTGCTGGTCACCCACGACAGCGGCATCGCAGCGCGCTGCCAGCGCCAACTGGGCATCGAGGCCGGCCGCCTGGTCAGCGACCGGGAGGTCTGATGCCTTACTGCTGCGCGAACTTGTAGTCGGTCTTCGCGGCCTTGCGCAGTTCTTCCTGGTACTGCTGCAGCTTGATCTGCTCCAGGCGCTGGATGATCTGCGCCTTGACGTCATCGAAGGCCGGGAACTCGGCCTCACGCGTGTCTTCCAGCTTGATGATGTGCCAGCCGAACTGGGTTTTGACCGGCGTCTGCGTCATCTCGCCCTTCTTCAGCTGGGTCAGCGCCTGGCCAAATTCGGGTACGTAGGAATCGGCCTTGGCGAAGTCCAGGTCGCCGCCATTGGCGCCGGACCCCGGGTCCTTGGAATTCTTCTTGGCCAGATCCTCGAAACTGGCGCCACCCTTGATCTGCGCAATCAGTGCCTTGGCCTGGTCTTCGCTTTCGACGAGGATGTGGCGCGCGCGGAACTCGGTACCGGTGAGCTGGGCTTTGAACTTGTCGTATTCGGCCTTGGCCTCGGCATCGGTGACCGGGTTCTTCTTCTTGAAGTCCTCGAACAGCTCGCGGATCAGGATGCTCTGGCGCGCCAGTTCCATCTGCGCGCGGTAGTCGGCCGAGGCGGCGATGCCCTTCTTTTCGGCCTCCTGCGTGAAGATCTCGCGCAGCACGACCTGGTCCTTGGCCTGGGCTTCCATTTCCGGGCCCACCTTCTGGCCGGCGCGTGCAGCCTGCTGAAGCAGGTTGTCAACGCGCGACTTGGGCACGGCCTTGCCGTTGACCGTGGCAATGTTTTGTGCGTGCGCGGCCACTGGCAGGAGCAGCGCCACGGACAGGGCCATGAATGCGGCACGCACGGCCTGGAAGTTCGACATCATGTCTTGGGGTCTTTCTAGGAGGGCCGCAAGCAGCCGGGGCAAGCAGGAGCGGGCTTGGACGCCCGGGCTCAGGCAAGGTTCGATGCGGGAGTTGTCAACGCTCGTCGGGCGCGTGCGCCTCGATGGCCAGCGCATGGATGCCGACGGGCATCAACAGGCGCAGAGCATCATACACGAGGCGGTGCCGCGCCACGCGGCTGCGGCCTGTGAAGTGTGCACTGGTGATGCGCACGCTGAAGTGGCGGCCCTCGCGCGCTCCGGCATGGCCGGCATGCAGGTGGCTGTCGTCCTGCACTTCGATGACACTGGGCTGCAATGCCGCACGCAAGGTGGCTTCGATGGCTTCGCGGCTGACGACTTTTGGGGCAGTCATGTCGGGTCCGCCGGTCCTGCATCGTCCTTGATGTAGCGGCCGAGGTACAGCCCCTGCGCCAACGTGAACAGCAGCATCAGACCGATGCCACCGAAGAGCTTGAAGTTGACCCAGGTGGCCGTGGAGAAACTGTAGGCCACCCACAGGTTGAGCAGCCCCATCAGCGCGAAAAATGCCACCCAGGCGAAATTCAGGCGGTGCCAAACCCGCTCGGGCAACTGCATCTGCTCGCCGAGCAGCGCGCGCAGCAGGTTCTTGCCGAAGAGCAGCGGACTCAGCCAGAAGGACAGGCCCATCGCCCAGTACAACATGCTCGGCTTCCACTTGATGAAGGTCTCGTTGTGGAAGTAGATGGTGGCGCCGCCCAGCACCACAACCAGCGCCAGGCTGACCCACAGCATCGTGTCGACGCGGCGAGCCCGCAGCTTGAGCCAAGCCACCTGGGCCAGCGTGGCGACGATCACCACCATCGTGGCGAGCAGCACCGGCGCCTCGTTGACGCCGACCACGTTGCCGGACACCAGGAAGCCGAGTTGGCTGGTGGCGAAGGACGCGGCCCACTCCTTATGGCCTTCGGCATACTTGAAGGCCGCGAAGAAGAGCAGGATCGGCAGGAAGTCGAAGAGTATTTTCATGCGCGGCGCGGCGCGTCTCCATCGGGCGGCGCGAAGTCTACCGCGGCCGAGTTGATGCAATAGCGCTCACCGGTGGGTGCCGGACCGTCGTCGAAGACATGGCCGAGGTGCGTGCCGCATTGGCTGCACCGCACCTCGACGCGCACCATGCCATGGCTGCTGTCGCGCACGCGCTCGATGACCTCGCTGTTGATCGGTTCGGCATAGCTGGGCCAACCACAGCCGGCGTCGAACTTGCTGTCCGACTTAAACAAAGGCGTCCCGCAGCCGACGCAGTCGTAGCGGCCGGGCTCGAAGTGGTCCCAGTACTTGCCGGTGAACGGACGCTCGGTCGCGGCGTGGCGCGCCACCTGGTACTGCATCGGGTCGAGCTGGGCACGCCATTCGGCATCGGTCTTGTGCACCGGATAGCTCGGGTCGTCCTGCGGTTTGGTGCTCATGGCATGCGCTCGTCGAAGCTGCGGCTGGACGAGTGTAGCCAGCGCCGGTTGCCCCAGGCGGCACGGGGTGAAGCGTGCCTGGCGCTGTCGCTACCGTTACAGTCTGCGGCCCGAGGCGACACCTAGAATCGCACGAGCGTTCGATTTCCTGCCCGTACCGGAGACAAAGTCATGACTGCCAGCTACGAAGTTCGCGGTGCCATCGCCGTGCTGACCCTGAACAACCCACCGGTCAACGGCCTGGGCTACGACACGCGGCGCGGCATCGCCGACGGCATCGACAAGGCCAACGCCGACGCTGCCGTCAAGGCCATCGTCATCACTGGCGCCGGCAAGGCCTTCTCGGGAGGAGCCGACATCCGCGAGTTCGGTTCGCCCAAGGCGATCGCCGATCCGAACCTGCTGTCGCTGTGGCAACAATTCGAGGCATCGGGCAAGCCGATCGTGGCCGCAATGCACAGCGTCGTCATGGGCGGCGGTCTGGAATTGGCCTTGGCCTGCCACTACCGTGTGGTTGCGCCGAGTACCCAGGTCGCATTGCCGGAAGTCAAGTTGGGCCTGGTGCCAGGCGCCGGTGGAACGCAGCGTCTGCCGCGCGTGCTGGGTGTGGAAACCGCGCTGAACATGATCGTCAGCGGCGATCCGGTAAAGAGCGAACAGCTGGCCTCGCTCCCCGGCCAGAAGCTGTTCGACAAGCTGATCGACGGCGACCTGATGGCCGGCGCGCTGGCTTTCGCCGGCGAGGTGGCCGATAAGCGCCCGCTGCCACTGGTGCGCAACCTGAAGGCCGAGCACCCGAATGCCGACGGTTATTTCGCCTTTGCGCGCAACACCGTCAAGGCGATGGCGAAGAACTTCCCGGCGCCGGCCAAGTGCGTCGATTGCGTCGAAGCCGCCGTGAAGATGCGCTTCGACGACGGCCTGCGTTTCGAACGTGACACTTTCCTCGCGTTGATGATGACGCCCGAAAGCAAGGCCTTGCGCCATGCCTTCTTCGGCGAGCGCGCGGCCAGCAAGATCCCCGACGTGCCCGAGGACACGCCGCAGCGCAAGATCGAGAAGGTCGCCGTCATCGGAGCCGGCACCATGGGCGGCGGCATCTCGATGAACTTCCTCAACGCAGGCATCCCGGTGACGATCCTCGAGATGAAGCAGGACGCGCTGGACCGTGGCATTGGCGTGATACGCAAGAACTACGAGTCGCAGGTCAAGCGCGGCAAGCTCAAGCAGGACAAGTACGAGCAGCGCATGGCGCTGCTGAAGACCACGCTGGCTTACGACGACGTCAAGGACGCCGACCTGGTGATCGAAGCGGTGTTTGAGGAGATGGGTGTCAAGGAGAAGGTCTTCAAGACACTGGACGAGGTGATGAAGCCCGGCGCCATCCTGGCCAGCAACACCAGCACGCTGGACGTCGACAAGATCGCGGCCTTCACCAAGCGCCCGCAGGACGTGGTCGGCCTGCACTTCTTCAGCCCGGCCAACGTGATGAAGCTGCTCGAGGTGGTCCGCGGCGCGAAGACCGGCAAGGACGTGCTCGCCACCGTGATGACGGTGGCCAAGAAGATCAGGAAGACCGCGGTCGTCTCCGGCGTGTGCGACGGCTTCATCGGCAACCGCATGATCGAGCAGTACAGCCGCCAGGCCGGCTTCCTGCTGGATGAAGGCTGCACGCCGGCGCAGGTGGACAAGGCAATCGAGAAGTTCGGCTTCGCGATGGGCCCGTTCCGCATGGGTGATCTGGCCGGCAACGACATCGGTTGGGCCATCCGCAAGCGGCGCGCCGTGGAGTATCCGAACCTGAAGTACAGCAGATCAGCGGACCTGTTGTGCGAGATGGGCCGCTATGGCCAGAAGACGCAGGCCGGCTGGTACGACTACGTCGCCGGCAAACGCGATGCCATCCCCAGCCCGGTGGTGGTGGAGATGATCGAGAAGCATCGCGCCAGCCTCGGCATCAAGCCGCGCAAGATCAGCGACGACGAGATCGTGCAGCGCCTGGTCTACGCGCTGGTCAACGAAGGCGCGAAGATCCTCGAGGAAGGCATCGCCAGCAAGGCCAGCGACATCGACATGATCTACCTCACAGGCTATGGCTTCCCGCTGCACCGCGGCGGGCCGATGTGCTACGCCGACACGGTGGGCCTGTTCAACGTGGTGCAGGCGATGAAGCGCTTTGCCGCCAACCCGCTGGACGACGCCAGCTTCTGGCAGCCGGCGCCGCTGCTGGCCAGGCTGGCGGCCGAAGGCAAGAGCTTCAGCTGAGTCCCAACTTCTTCAAGGAACACCCATGACCCAAGCCCTGATCGTCTCCACCGCACGCACGCCCTTGGCCAAGAGCTTCAAGGGCGCCTTCAACATGACGCACGGCGCCACGCTGGGCGGCTTTGCGGTCAAGGCCGCGGTCGAGCGCGCCGGCGTCGACCCGGCGGCGATCGACGACGTGCTGATGGGCTGCGCCAACCCCGAAGGTGCCACCGGCATGAACATCGCGCGTCAGGCCGCGTTGCGCGCCGGACTGCCGCTGACGGTGGGCGGTGTCACCGTCAACCGCTTCTGCTCCAGCGGCCTGCAGACCATTGCCATGGCTTCGCAGCGCATCATCGCCGGCGAGAGCGACCTGCTGGTCGCCGGTGGCGTGGAGAGCATCTCGTGCGTGCAGCAGGAGATGAACAGGCACATGCTGGTGGACAGCTGGCTCAAGGAGCACAAGCCGGCGATCTACATGAGCATGCTCGAGACCGCGGAAAACGTGGCCAAGCGGTACGGCATCCCCAAGGAGCGCATGGACGGGTATGGCGCGGCCAGCCAGCAGAAGGCCTGCGCCGCGCAGGAGGCCGGCAAGTTCAACGACGAGATGGTGTCGTGCACGGTGACTGCCGGCGTGGCCGACGCACAACTCGGCCTGCGTACCAAGGACGTGACGATCAGCGCCGACGAAGGCCTGCGCCCGGGCACCACCTATGACGGCATCAAGGGCATCCGCTCGGCGTTGCCGGGCGGGGTGGTGACGGCCGGCAATGCCAGCCAATTCAGCGACGGCGCCGGCGCCTGCGTGGTGGTCAGCGACACCTATGCGCAGCAGAAGAATCTCAAGCCGCTGGGTCGCTTCCTGGGCTTCGCGGTGGCCGGCTGCGAGCCCGACGAGATGGGCATCGGCCCGGTCTTCGCCGTGCCAAAGGTGCTGAAGCGCCTGGGCCTGAAGATGGACGACATCGACCTGTGGGAACTGAACGAGGCCTTCGCGGTGCAGGTGCTGTACTGCGCCGACAAGCTGGGCATCCCGATGGACCGTCTCAACGTCAACGGTGGCGCCATCGCGGTGGGCCACCCTTACGGCGTCAGCGGCCAGCGCCTGACCGGCCATGCTCTGATCGAAGGCAAGCGCCGCGGCGCCAAGCGCGTGGTGGTGACCATGTGCGTGGGCGGCGGCATGGGCGCGGCGGGCGTCTTCGAAGTGCTGTGAACGCCGGTCCCACCGCGGGCGTACTGCGCACCGACGACGCGCGCTTCGCGCAATTGCCGGGCTTCCCCTGGGCGCCGCACTATGCCCAGATCGGTGGCATGCGCATGCACTACGTCGACGAGGGTCCGCGCGACGCAGCGGTGACGGCCCTGTGCCTGCACGGAGAGCCAAGCTGGGCCTACCTGTATCGCAAGATGATTCCGGTGTTCACGGCCGC
The DNA here is from genome assembly GCA_963758955.1 of uncultured Pseudomonadota bacterium. Classification (GTDB taxonomy): domain Bacteria; phylum Pseudomonadota; class Gammaproteobacteria; order Burkholderiales; family Burkholderiaceae_C; genus Rubrivivax. The sequence goes on along the minus strand of CAVWXO010000015.1, from coordinate 82,028 downwards.
CGGGCTGCGCGCGGTGGCACCCGACTGGTTCGGCTTCGGCCGCTCGGACAAGCCGGAGGGCCCCGACTGGTACAGCTTCGAGCACCATCGCAATTCGATGCTCGAGCTGATTGCGCAACTCGATCTGCGCAACGTGCTGCTGGTGGTGCAGGACTGGGGCGGCTTGCTGGGCCTGACGCTGCCGCTGGTCCAGCCCGAGCGATACACCCGGCTGTTGGTGATGAACACCGGCCTGGGCCTGGGCACGGTGACGGAAGGCTTCAAGCAGTGGCGCGCCTATGCGAACAGCCAGCCCGACCTGGCCTGCGGCAAGCTCATCCAGCGCGGCACGCCGGGCATGACCGCGGCCGAGGCCGACGCCTATGACGCGCCGTTCCCCGACAGTCGCTACAAGGCCGGCGTGCGCGCATTTCCCAACCTGGTGCCCGACCGTGAGGACGCGCCTGGCGCCGATCACAGCCGCCGCGCCGCTCGGTTCTGGAGTGAGCAGTGGTCGGGCGACAGTTTCATGGCCGTCGGCATGACCGACCCCGTGCTCGGCCCGGCAGCCATGCAGTCACTGCGCCGTTTGATCCGTGGCTGCCCGGCGCCGATGGAGGTGGCCGATGGCGGCCACTTCGTGCAGGAGCGCGGCGACCTGATCGCTGCCGCCGCACTTCGGCACTTCGGGCTCTTGCAGGGCTGAACGGGGCCGATGGACATCGACCTCGGCACATTGCGCGAGATCTTTCGCAAGGCGCCGTTCATGGTCGACCTGGGTGTCGAGCCGGTGCATGGGGCCAAAGGCTGTGTGCACACCGTGCTGCAGCTGGCGCCTCGCCACCTGCAGCACACCGGCCAGGTGCACGCCGGGGTGATGGTCAGCATGGCCGACCACACGATGGGTATCGCTGCACAGACCCTGGCGTCCGAAGGCTTCATGGTCATCACTGCCGAGCTGTCCGCCAGCCTGCTGCGCGCGGCCGGCGGTGATCGGCTGGTCTGCGAAGCGCGTGTGGTCAAGCCCGGGCGCAGCATCAGCTTCACCGAGGCCGACGTCTACTGCGAATCGGCCGACCAGCCGCGCATGCATGTCGCGCGCGCGTCGGCCACGATGGCGCTGACGCGCCAGTCCATGGTTTCCTGACCCTACCTGCCATGCGCAAGACCCTCGATTTCCTGCTCCAGGACTGGATCGGCGTGCATCAGCTGCTGCAGCGCCGGCGCTTTGCCGACCATTCGCTGGAGACCTTCGCCTCGGTGCTGGACACCTGCGAACGCATCGCCCGCGACAAGTTCGCGCCCTTCAATCGGCTGAGCGACACGCAGGAGCCGCACTTCGATGGCCAGCGCGTGCACCTGCCCGAGGCCACGCACAAGGCGCTGGCGGCCTATGTCGAATCGGGCATGCTGGCCGCGGCACAAGACCACGACATCGGCGGCATGCAACTGCCCTGCGTCATCGAGATGGCAGCCAATGCCTTCTTCCACAAGGCCAGCATCGCCATGGCCGGTTATGCGCTGCTGACCAGCGGCAATGCCAACCTGCTGATGGCGCACGGCACGACGGCTCAGCGCGAGGTCTTTGCCAAGCGGTTGTTTGCCGGCCAGTGGTTCGGCACCATGTGCCTGAGCGAGCCGCAGGCCGGCTCGTCCCTGAGCGACGTCGCCACGCGGGCCGTGCCCGACGGCGAGGACTTCGAGGCCGACCCGCTCGGCCCGCGCTACCGGCTCAAGGGCCACAAGATGTGGATCTCGGCCGGCGAGCACGAGCTCACCGAGAACATCGTGCACCTGGTCCTGGCCAAGGTCAGTCTGGCCGACGGCAGCGTAGTGCCAGGCACCCGGGGCATCTCGCTGTTCATCGTGCCCAAGCAGCGCGTGGTGGCCGATGGCACGCTGACCGGCGAGCGCAACGATGTGGCGCTGGCCGGGCTGAACCACAAGCTCGGCTACCGCGGCACGACCAACACACTGCTCAACTTCGGCGAGCACGGCGGCGCGGTGGGCTACCGCGTCGGCCAGGTCGGCGAGGGCCTGCGCTGCATGTTCCACATGATGAACGAGGCACGCATCGGCGTCGGCCTGGGTGCCGTGATGCTGGGCGTTGCCGGCTACGAGGCCAGCCTCGAGTACGCGCGGCAGCGACCGCAGGGCCGGCCGATGAGCGCCAGCGGCAAGGATCCGACGCAGCCTCAGGTGCCGATCATCCAGCACGCCGACGTCAGGCGCATGCTGCTGGCGCAGAAGAGCTATGTCGAAGGCGGCCTGGCGCTGGAGCTTTATTGCGCGCGGCTGGTCGACGAGCTGCACACGGGCGACGAGCGCGCGGCGCGCGATGCCGCAGCGCTGCTGGAGGTGCTGACGCCGATCGCCAAGAGCTGGCCCAGCGAATGGTGCCTCGAGGCCAACAGCCTGGCCATCCAGGTGCACGGCGGCTACGGCTACACCCGCGACTTCCCGGTGGAGCAGTACTGGCGCGACAACCGCCTGAACATGATCCACGAAGGTACCCACGGCATCCAGGGCCTGGACCTGCTGGGCCGCAAGGTGCTGATGCACGACGGCGCGGCCTTCAAGCTGCTGGCCGCGCGCATGCACGCCACGGCCAAGGCGGCGCTGCCGCACGAGGACCTGGCCGGCGCGGCGCGGCAGCTGCAGATGGCGGTGCAGACGCTGGAATCGGCCACCCGCGCCGCCTGGATCAACGGCCAGCCCGAGGAGGCGCTGGCCAATGCCACGCCCTACCTGCAGGCCTTCGGCCATGCGGTGCTTGCGTGGCTGTGGCTGGACGTGGCTTGCGTGTGTCGCGCGCGGCTGGCCGACGGCATTGGCGACGAGGCTGCAGATCGTGGCCGGATGGCGGCCATGCGCTACTTCTATGCCTACGAGCTGCCCAAGATCGACGCCTGGCTGCTGGCCGTGGCCGCGCGCCAGGCGGTGTGCCGCGAGATGCACGACGACTGGTTCTGAAGATGAGCAACGCCACCATCGACAAGCTGGTCTGGGTGCTGATCTACGCCGGCCTGTTCGTCGCCGGGCTGGGCATCTGGACCATGGAGCACCACCTGGCCATCGGCTGGACGCTGGTACTGGTCGGCGGCGCGATGATCGTGCTGGCCGCCTTCCTGATCTGGGTGCGCTCGCGGCGCACCGAATGACGACTCACTTCCAAGGCTTCGAAAGACAGACCATGAGCACACCCGTCCAGAAACTCTTCGACCTGAGCGGCAGCACCGCCGTCATTACCGGCGGCTCGCGCGGCCTGGGCCTGCAGATCGCCGAAAGCCTGGGCGAGGCCGGCGCGCGCATCCTGCTCAGCTCGCGCAAGGCGGCCGACCTGGAAGAGGCCGCCGCCCACCTGAAGGCAAAAGGCATCAGCGCGCACTGGGTGGCGGCCGATGCCAGCGACCCGGCACAGATCCAGAAGGTCTGCGATGAGGCGATGCAGCAGCTGGGCCAGGTCGACATCCTGGTCAACAACGCCGGCGCCACCTGGGGCGCGCCGGCCGAGGACTATCCGCTGGAAGCCTGGGACAAGGTGATGAACCTGAACATCCGCAGCATCTTCCTGATGAGCCAGGCTGTGGGCAGGGCCAGCATGATCCCGCGGCGCTACGGCCGCATCATCAACATCGCGTCGATCGCCGGCCTGGGCGGCTCGGCCGATGTCAAGTTCATCGCCTACGGCACCAGCAAGGGCGCAGTGGTCAATTTCACGCGCACGCTGGCCGGCGAGTGGGGCGCCTACGGCATCACCGTCAATGCGCTGGCGCCGGGTTTCTTCCCGAGCAAGATGACCAAGGGCGTGATCGCCGAGTTCGGCACCGACAAGCTGGCCGCCCAGGCGCCGCTGAAGCGCATCGGCGACGAGGACGACCTGAAGGGTGCGGCGCTGCTCTTCGCCTCGGCCGCGGGCAAGCACATCACCGGGCAGATCCTGGCGGTGGACGGCGGTGTCAGCTGCGTGCACGGCGGGGGTTGAGGCCCGATGCAGTTCGCGCGCCACATTCCCTTCATCCACCTGCTCGGTGCGGAACTGCTGCGCTTCGAGGAAGGCGAGAGCGAGATCGCGCTGGAGATCCGCGACGAGCTGAACAACTCCTGGCACGTGGCCCACGGCGGCGTGGTCATGACGCTGCTCGACGTGGCGATGGCGCATGCCACGCGTGTGCCGCGCCAGGCCGAGGAGGGCCCCGATCCGCGCGGCGTGGTCACCATCGAGATGAAGACCACCTTCATGCGCCCGGCGCAGGGCCGTGTCACCTGCGTCGGCAAGCTGTTGCACCGCAGTGCGGCGCTGGCCTTCTGCGAGGGCACGGTCTTCAACGCCGCCGGCGAGCGCCTGGCCCATGCCACCGGCACCTTCAAGTTCCTCTCCGGACTGCCCGTGGGCAGCCGGCGCATCCAATCCCCCGACGCATCAGACTAGGACACAACATGACGATGATGAACAAACAATGGCACCTGGTGTCACGCCCGAGCGGTGAGCCCACGCCCGACAACTTCAAGCTGGTCGAAGCGCCGGTGCCCGAGCTTCAGGACGGCCAGGTGCTGGTGCGCAACCATTTCATGAGCCTGGACCCGTACATGCGCGGGCGCATGAACGAAGGCAAGAGCTACGCCCAGCCACAGCCGTTGAACGCCGTGATGCAAGGCGGCACGGTCGGCGAAGTGGTGGCCTCGAAGAGTGCGGCCTTCCAGGTGGGGGACAAGGTGGTCAGCGGCGGTGGCTGGCAGCAGTACCAGCTGGCCGATGCGCAGGCGCAGGCCATGATGCGCAAGGTCGACACCACGCAGGTGCCGCTGTCGGCCTACCTGGGCGCGGTGGGCATGCCCGGCGTCACCGCCTGGGTCGGGCTGATGACGATCATCGAACCCAAGGCCAGCGAGACGGTGGTGGTGAGCGCCGCCAGCGGGGCCGTGGGCGCGGTCGTCGGCCAGCTGGCCAAGGCCCAGGGCTGCCGCGTGGTCGGCCTGGCCGGCGGACCCGACAAGTGCAAGGCAGTGACCGACGAATTCGGCTTCGATGCCTGCATCGACTACCGCCAGCACCCGGACCTGAAGTCGCTGTCCACGGCGCTGAAGGAAGCCTGCCCGAAGGGCATCGACGGCTACTTCGAAAACGTCGGCGGCTTGATCCTCGACGCCGTCATGCTGCGTGCCAATGCCTTCTCGCGCATCGCCATGTGCGGCATGATTGCCGGCTACAACGGCCAGCCGATCCCGATGGCGGCGCCACAGCTGATCCTGGTGAACCGAATGAAGGTGCAGGGCTTCATCGTCAGCGAGCACATGCAGCACTGGCCCCAGGCGCTGAAAGAGCTGGGCATGGGCGTGGCCACCGGCAAGCTCAAGTACCGCGAGACCGTGGCGATGGGCATCGAGGCCGCGCCCGAGGCCTTTATCGGGCTGCTCAAGGGGAAAAACTTTGGCAAGCAGCTGGTCAAGCTGATCTGAGGCTGCAACGATGCAATGGACCTGGACGCGCTTCGAACACTTGGGCGTCCAGGGCCTGTACGACGTGCTGGCGCTGCGCTGCCGGGTGTTCATCCTGGAGCAGGGACCGTACCTCGACCTCGACGGGCTCGACGCGCACAGCTGGCACCTGCAGGGCCGCGACGATGCCGGCGTGCTGCAAGCCTATCTGCGCGCTGTCGATCCCGGCGTCAAGTACGAAGAGCCGTCCATTGGCCGCGTCATCACCGCGCCCGAGGTACGCGGCACCGGGTTGGGCCGCTTGCTGATGCGTGAAGGCCTAGCACGCTGCTCGGTGCAATGGCCAGGCGCATCGGTACGCATCAGCGCGCAGGCCCGTCTGCGCGACTTCTACGTCGGCCTGGGCTTCGAGCCAGCGTCCGACGAATACATCGAGGACACGATTCCTCACCTCGAGATGTTGTGGAGGCCCTCATGAGCATCACCCACGAAGTCTTCAACCAGGCCACGGCGCTGGCTGACGCCAACCTGTTCCAGCTGAACCTGCCGCTGCAGGAGGCGCTGGCCTGGCACCACCCGGAGTTCGACGGCGCGCGATTCGAGGCGCTCGGTGCCGAGGCGGGAAGCGCCGGGATGCAGGTGCACGCGCGGCTGGCGAACTTCCATTCGCCGGTGCTGCATGCGCACGACCGCTTCGGCCACCGCATCGACCGGGTAGAGTTTCACCCCAGCTACCACGCGCTGATGCAAAGCGCGCTGCGCCATAGGCTGCATGCCACGCCGTGGACCGAGGGCGCGGGCGGGCACATCGAGCGCGCCGCGGCCTTCATGCTCTTCACCGAACTGGAGCCCTCCATCCTGTGCCCGGTGTCGATGAGCTATGCGGTCACCCCGGCGCTGCGGGCCCAGCCGGCGCTGTTCAAGGACTGGCTGCCCAAGCTGGCCAGCACCCAGTACGACGCGCGCTTCCTGCCCTTCGCGCAGAAGACGGCCGTGACCATGGGCATGGGCATGACCGAGAAGCAGGGCGGCTCCGACGTGCGTGCCAACAGCACGCGCGCCGAGTTCGAGGCCGACGATGCCTGGGGCAAGCGCTTCCGCATCACCGGTCACAAGTGGTTCATGTCGGCACCGATGTGCGACGCCTTCCTGGTGCTGGCGCAAACGCCCACGGGATTGAGCTGTTTCTTCCTGCCGCGCCTGCTTCCCGACGGCAGCGTCAACGCGCTGCGCATCCAGCGGCTGAAACACAAGCTGGGCAACCAAGCCAATGCCAGCTCCGAAGTGGAGTTCGAAGGCGCCACGGCCTGGCTGGTGGGTGACGAAGGCCGCGGCGTTCCGCAGATCCTGGCGATGGGCACGATCACCCGGCTGGACTGCGCGCTGGGCACCGCCGGGCTGATGCGCCAGGCGCTGTCGATCGCCATGCACCACACGGCGCAGCGCAAGGCCTTTGGCAAGCGCCTGGTCGAGCAGCCGATGATGAAGAACGTGCTGGCCGACCTGGCACTGGAAAGCGAGGCCGCCACCGCGCTGGCCATGCGCCTGGCGCGCGCGGTGGACCGCACCGAGAACGGCAGCGACGCGCACGAGGACGTCATGCGTAGACTGCTGACGCCGATCGCCAAGTTCTGGGTCTGCAAGCGCGGCAGTCACTTTGCGCAGGAAGCCATGGAATGCCTGGGCGGCAATGGCTACGTGGAAGAGCAGGGCGAGGGCGTGATGGCACGCATCTACCGCGAGATGCCACTCAACTCCATCTGGGAGGGCGCGGGCAACATCATGGCGCTGGACCTGCTGCGCGTGCTGCGTGCCAAGGATGTGGCCGCGGCGCTGCAGCACGAGCTCGCACCAGCGCGCGGCGCGCATCCTGCGCTGGATCGGGCTGCCGAACGGGCTCTGGCCGGCATCGACACCTTGGCCGACGAGGCTCAGGCAAGACGCCTCGCACGCGACATCGCGTTGTTGCTGCAGGCCGCGCTGATGACGAGGGGCAGCCCGTCGGCGTTCTCGGCATTCTGCGCATCGCGCCTGGAGGGCTCGGCCGATGTGTTCGGCCTGCTGCCGGCAGGCACCGACTTCGACGCCATCCTGCAACGTGCCATGCCAACGCTGAACTGAAGGAACGACAATGACCGAGTTGATCCTGCATCACTACGCCAACTCGCCCTTCTCCGAGAAGGTACGCCTGGTGCTGGGCATGAAGGGCATGTCCTGGCGTTCGGTGACCGTGCCGGTGATGATGCCCAAGCCCGACGTGCTGGCGCTGACCGGCGGCTACCGGCGCACGCCGTTCATGCAGATCGGTGCAGACATCTACTGCGACAGCGCGCTGATGTGCCGAGTCATCGACCGGCTGGCACCGCAGCCACCGCTTTTCCCCGAGAGCTGCGGCGGCTTGGCGCCGGTGCTGGCGCAATGGGCCGACTCCGCGCTGTTCTGGGTGGCGGTGCCACTGACCCTGCAGCTTGCCGGTCCGACCGGCATCCTGCCGCAAGCCACGCCCGACTTCCTCAAGGCCTTCGCGGCCGACCGCGCCGCAATGACGGCCGGCGTGCGCCGACCCGGCCCCCACGACGCCCGCGCCCAACTGACGCAGTACCTCGGCTGGCTGGAGCAACAGTTGAACGATGGCCGCGCCTTCATGCTCGGTCAAGAGTCCTGCATCGCCGATTTCTCGATTGCGCAGTCGATTTGGTTCATAAAGCTGGCGACCCCGGTGGCGGAGGATCTGCTGCAGCCCTGGCCGAAATTGCGCGCCTGGTATGCGCGAGTGGCGGCCTTCGGCCATGGCACGAGCAGCGAGTTGTCCAGCAGCGATGCGTTGCAGATCGCCCGGCAGGCGGCGGTTCACGCGCCATGCACGGTGGCCTCGACGCTGGGCTTCGCGGCCGGGAGCGAGGTGACGGTGAATGCGCTCGACTACGCTGCCGACCCGGTGGTCGGCCGGCTGGTCGGTCTGAGCATGGACGAGGTGGTTCTGCAGCGTCACGATGAGCGTGCCGGCGTCGTGCAGGTGCACTTCCCGCGCATCGGTTTCCAGATCAAGGCGCAACCGCGCTGACCCGGCACCGCAGGCTGCAGTCCCGTGCGGCCGGTGGAGGCGGGGCGGGGCAGGATCCGGGCGATGCAGCCGGCCGTCCTTCGATGAATACCGCCTATGCCAACTTCGTGGCGGGCAGTGCGGCCTTGGGCGGCTTCCTCTTCGGCTTCGACAGCGCGGTCATCAATGGGTCGGTGCCCAGCAACCAGGCCGCCTTCAGGCCCAGTTCGGCCGGCACCGGCTTTGCGGTGGCCTCGATCCTGCCGGGCTGCGCAGCCGATGCCCTGTTCGCGGCTCGGCTGGCCGACCCCATCGGCCGGCGCTTGACCCTGGCACTCACCGCAGCGGCCTTCGCACTGACCGCGCGGTGGGCCGGCTGGGTCGGCTCGCTGCACTGGCCCTCAACATCGTCAGCGGCGGCATCAACATCGCTGCCACGGTGCTGGCCAGCGCGCTGAGCGACCGCGTCGGCCGCTGCCCGCTGCTGTTTTGGGGCGCGGTGGGCTTGGCGCTGACACTGGGCATCCTGGCCGCCGCGCTGTCGCGTGCCGGCACCGAAGGCGGTGGACAGGTGTCGCTGACCCAGCCCTTTGGCTTGATCGCGCTGGTCGCTGCCAATGCCGATGTGCTTGCCTTCGGCGTGTCCTGGGGGTCGGCGGTCTGGACCATGCTCAGCCAGATGTTCCCCAACCGGCTGCGCGGTCCGGCCCTGGCGGTGGCGGTGATGGCGCAGTGGCTGGCCAACTGGGTGGTGACGCTGAGTTTCCCGCCGATGCTGCACGGCCTGGGCCCGGCGTTGGCTTGCAGCGTCCATGCGGCCTTCGCGGCGCTGTCGCTGGTCTTCGTGCTGCGCAGCGTGCGCGAGACGCGCGGCCGCGCGCTCGAGGACATTTGGCCCCCTCAGCAGTTCAGCGCCAGCGCCTGCAGCACGCGTCCGCTGTCGGCATCGACCAAGACCAGATTCATTCGCCGCGGGTGAGCCGCATCGGCCGGCCGGGAGGGACTGAACTGCAGACGCTGCACCGAAGCGTCGCGCGCGTCCCAGGCGGTTATCGGTGCGTACTCGCGCACCACGAAATCGTGCGCCAGGTGGGCACCCTGGTTCTCTCCTGCCTTCACGGTGCTGGCATGCCCATCCTCGGTCAGGGCCCAGTAGCCGGCGATGCGCGCCGGTGCGCCGGGCAGCGGGCGCAACTCTGCGCGATAGCCCGTAGCGTTGCGCTGCAGCGAGGCCTGCACGGTGGCCGGTGCACGTGTTGTTGTCAGCGCCAGGTTCGACCAGCGTGGCTGGTCTCGGCCGTCGACCACCACCTGCGGCGTGTAGACATAGGGCGCGCCATTGGTCCGCAACAGTTGCGCCTGACGCTGTGAATGGGCCGGGCTGGAGAAGCGGTCCCTCCAGCCCAAGCGGTCCCAGTAGTCGACATGGAAGGACAGCGCCACCAGATCGGTCCGTCCCTTCAGCGCGGACAGCCATCGGTCGGCCGGAGGACAGGAGCTGCAGCCTTCGGAGGTGTACAGCTCCACCACCGTCGGCGTGCGCGCAGTCGAAGTGAAGCTGCATTGCGTCGCAGGCTCGCCGGCCTGTGTCGTCGATGGCCAGGCCGAGGCCAGACCGAGCCAAAGGGGCAGGGTGATGCGCGCGAGACGGGTCATGCGGGGGCTTCCAAGTCAAGGTCGTTGATGGGTCGGTGCGCCGGCCGCTGGCCTTACAGTCGACCGCATGTCGGCGCCAACCTTGACTGCGGTGAACCCGGCCCCCACGGCCGTCGTCGTCGGCGGCGGGCCGGCCGGGCTGATGGCGGCCGAGCGTCTGGCCGCGGCCGGTGTCCAGGTGCATCTGTATGACGCCATGCGCTCGGTGGGTCGCAAGTTCCTGCTGGCCGGCAAGGGTGGGCTGAACCTCACGCATTCGGAAGACTTCGAAGCCTTCGTCGACCGCTATGGTGCGCGGCGCGGCGAGGTGCGATCGATGCTGCTGCGCTTCGGTCCGCAGGCTTTGCGCGACTGGGCTGCCGGCCTGGGCGTCGATACCTTCGTCGGCAGCTCCGGCCGGGTGTTTCCACGGGACATGAAGGCCGCGCCCCTGCTGCGCGCCTGGCTGCACCGTCTGCGCGGGCAGGGCGTGCAGTTCCACATGCGCCATCGCTGCCTCGGACTGGCCGATGAGGGCCCGTTGCCAGTGCTGCGCTTCGACACGCCGCAGGGCGAATTGCGGGTGGATGCCGGCGTGGCCGTGCTGGCCCTCGGCGGGGCCAGCTGGTCACGGTTGGGCTCCGATGGCGCATGGGTGCCGTGGCTGCGCTCGCGCGGCGTCCCGGTGGCGCCGCTACGGCCGGCGAACTGCGGCTTCGAGGTGGTCGGTGCCGTGCATCGCGGTGCCGCGGGCTGGAGCGAACACTTCAGCTCAGGCCATGCCGGGGAGGCGCTGAAGTCGGTGGCCGTCGAGCTGCGCGACGCCAACGGCACGGCGTGGCGCCAGCTGGGCGAGTTCGTGGTCACGCGTTATGGCGTGGAGGGCAGCCTGATCTACGCCGCCTCGTCGCGGCTGCGCGATGCCATCGACGCGGCCGGCGAGGCCACGGCGTATCTGGACCTGCTGCCGGCGCGCAGCCTGGACTGGGTGCGCGACGAACTGATGCATCCGCGCGGCAGCCGGTCGCTGTCCACTCACCTGAAGACACGCCTCGGCCTGGCAGGCGTCAAGGCTGCGCTGTTGCACGAATTGCTCGACAAGGCGTCACTGGCCGACTTGGCGCAGTTGGCCGTACACGTCAAGGCACTGCCGCTGCGCTTGCGCGCCGCGCGGCCCATCGACGAGGCCATCAGCAGCGCAGGCGGCGTGCCCTTCGAGGCGCTGGATGGTGGGCTGATGCTGCAGGCGATGCCGGGTGTCTTTTGCGCCGGAGAGATGCTGGATTGGGAGGCTCCGACCGGCGGCTACCTGCTTACGGCCTGCTTCGCCAGTGGCCTGGTAGCCGGCGACGGCGCGCGCGACTGGCTGGGTCGCGCTTGAAGCGAAAGCAAGTCATGCTGCTGGTGTTCGGCTCGATCAACCTCGACCTGTCGTTTCGCTGCGCGAGGTTGCCTCTGGCCGGCGAGACGCTGCTGGCCGACGACGTGCTGGTCTCGCCCGGCGGCAAGGGAGCGAACCAGGCGCACGCGGCGCATCGCTACGGACTGGATACGCAACTCGTCGGTGCCGTTGGCGACGATGCCTTCGCCGAACCTGCGTTGCGCTGCCTGCGGGGCAGCGGCGTCGGCCTCGAGGCGCTGCAGACGCTGCCCGGCGCCACCGGGCTGTCCAGCATCGGCGTCGATGTGCAGGGCGAGAACCAGATCATGGTCGCGCCCGGTGTGAACCTGATGCTGCGCCACGAGGCCGTGCCCGACGCCTTGCTGCGTGGCTGCGGCGCACTGCTGCTACAGGGCGAGACCGACGCAGCGCAGAATCTGGCGCTGCTGGAGCGTGCCCGCCGGCTCGGCGTGAGCACGTTGCTCAACAACGCGCCGGCGCGCGATCTGTCCCCACGCTGGCTGCGCTCGCTGGACGTGTTGATCGTCAATGTGCACGAACTCCAGCGCAGTGCCTTGTCCTGCGGCATCAGCGACGGCGGACCGCTGGACTGGCTGGCCGAACTGGCCGACCGGCATGCCTTGACGGTGCTGCTGACGCAGGGGGCGCAGGGTGTGGCAGCGCGCAGCGCCGGCCGCACGCTGCACTGGCCGGCGCATGCGGTGCCCGTGGTCGACACCACCGCGGCTGGCGATACCTTTGCCGGCGTGTTCGCGGCAGCGCGCTGCGAAGGCCGCGAGCTGCACGATGCGGTCGAGCGCGCGGTGGTGGCAGCGGCCATGGCCTGCACCCGGCCGGGTGCCCAGCAAGCGCAACCGACGCGCGCCGAGATCGAAGAGCAGCTGGCGCGGTACGCGGCGGCTTGAGGGGCGCTACAGCGCCATGGCCCGCGTGCCGTGGAACAGCGATTCGCTGAACTGGATGGAGCGAGGTCCTTCGTCACTGATGGCCCATTGCCCCAAGGCCTTCGCAGACATCGGCTTGGCGAACAAGAAGCCCTGCAGCTCGTCGCAGCCCAGCTCGCGCAGGATCTGGTACTGCTCCTCGGTTTCCACGCCTTCGGCCACCACCTTCAGTTTCAGCGCCTGTGCCAGCTGCACCACGGCGGCCGCGATCTTGCGCGCCTCTTCGCTGCTGGCCAGGTCGAGCACGAAACTGCGGTCGATCTTCAACTCGCCCGCCGGCAGCTTGCGAAGGTAGGCCAGGCTGGAGTAGCCCGAGCCGAAATCATCGATCGAGATGTGCACGCCCACGGCATCCAGGTCGCTGAAGAAGCGCATCGTGGCCTCGGTGTCTTCCATCGCCACCGATTCGGTGATCTCGCAGGTCAGCAGGTCGGGGTTGATCTGGTGGCGTGTCAGCGCGGCGGCGATGTGTTGCGGCAGGTCGCGCTGGCGCAGCTGGTGCGCCGACAGGTTGATGGCCACGCGCATGCGCAGCCCCTGGTCGCGCCAGGCGCGAGCCTGCCGGCAGGCTTCGTCGATGACCCAGGTGCCCAAGGCGTTGATCAGCCCATTGCGCTCGGCCATCGGGATGAACACTGTCGGGCTGATCGTCCCACGCTGCGGGTGGTGCCAGCGCAGCAGCGCCTCCACGCCAGTGATCTGCGCACTCGGCGCGTGGATCTTCGGCTGGTAGTAGAGCTCCAGCTGCGAGCGGCTCAGCGCCAGGCGCAGGTCGCGCAGCAGCTCGGCCTGCTCGCGGGAATCGATCACCATGCGTGGATCGAAGATCGAGTAGGTGGCGCCGCCGGCACTCTTCGCGGCGCGTGCGGCCACACCCGCATGGCTGATCAGACCGGACATCGATCCGTGCTGCGGATAGCAGGCCAGGCCGATCGAGCAGCCGGTGGCGACGTCGCGGCCGTCCAAGTTGCAGGGCTGGGCCACCACATCGATGACCTGGGCGGCCAGGGCAACGGCCTGCGCCGTGGCCTGCGGGCCCTGCAACAACATCAGGAACTCGTCGCCGCCCAGCCGGGCCAGCGCGTCCGGCGCAACCATGCCGCGCAGGCGCTGCGACACTCGCTGCAGCAGTCGGTCGCCCAAATGGTGGCCAAAGCTGGCGTTGACCTGCTTGAAGCCATCCAGCGCAACGAGCAGCATGGCCACCTGTCCATGCTCGGCGTCGGCCCGTAGCTGAGCCTGGGTCAACGCCGCCTCGAAGCTGTTGCGGTTGGGCAGGCCGGTCAGTTCGTCACGCAGTGCGTGCGCCTGCAACTCACTGTGCGCCATTTCCAGGCGTGTGCGCATGCGCGATTCGACGGCGCAGGCCAGCAGCATCAGCAACAGCAGTTCGGACGCGCCTACCGAAGCAAGCAATACCAGCGTGCTTGGAGCCACCGAATCGCCGTCGCCGGGGTTGCCCAACGCCGGCAGCGCGGCTGCGGCCAAGGCCAGCCATTGCGAGACCATCGCGCCGGCGCCGATGATCAATGCCGAAATCACCTGACGTTGCGGGCTGACGGCGGCAGCGGGCCCGCATCGTGCGGCATAGAGTCCCCAACCGAATCCGCTGCTGGCGGCCAGCCAGGCCAGCAGCAGTAGCCCAGGGTTCCAGGCAATGCCCAGGGGCCGGGCAGCGGAGACCAGCATCAGCACCTGCGCCGCAAGTGCGGCGCTGCCCAGGGTCAACGCACCGCCCAGGCGCCGGCTGCGGGAAGCCGTCGTCGTCTGCGACCAGTACAACCCGGGCAACCCCAGCGCCACGGCCGCCAGCGCGGCAGCCCCGGCCACGCGCGCGTCGAAGCCGAACTCCACGCCGGCCAGCGCGTCGGCCACACCCAGCACGGCGGTGGCCCATAAGCCGGTGGCAAGGGCCAGCACGGCGACCAGCAGCCAGGGAAGCCGCTCTACAGCGCTGCGCAGAAGGATCCGCTGCCCCAGGTCGATGCTGACGTACACGCCAAGCAGCATGACCAGCAACGCCGTGACGGGTGGCATGCCGGAATGTGCCAGGCTGGACAGCAGATCCATGGGCTGCTCAGCTGACAAGGGCCACGTTGCCCGTGTGCCGGGCAGTGGCAATCGATGGTTGGGGCGCCATCTGCGAGCTATCGGCTCTGGGTTGCAGGCCTTTAGCGGTCCGCGTCGTATCCCGAGCTCGGGATCAACGGCCGCCGTCACGACCGCGACTTTTGCACGCCCGAGCCGGGCAGCGGGGCATGGCACACTGCGCCGCCTTCACGACACGCCGCGAAGACGGCGCAGAACTTTGGACTCGATCCTGTTGCAGATTGCCACCGAGCTGGGCGCCCGCCCGGCACAGGTGAAGAGCGCCGTCGTGTTGCTCGACGGCGGTGCCAGCGTGCCCTTCATCGCGCGCTACCGCAAGGAGGCCACCGAAGGCCTGGACGACAACCAACTGCGTGAGCTGGAAGTGCGCCTGGCCTACCTGCGCGAGCTGCAGGAACGCCGCATCGCGGTGCTGAAGAGCATCGACGAGCAGGGCAAGCTGACGCCCGAGCTGCGCGCCGCCATCGAGTCTGCCGGCACCAAGCAGGTGCTGGAGGACCTGTACCTGCCCTACAAGCCCAAGCGCCGCAGCAAGGGGCTGATCGCCCGCGAGGCAGGTATCGAGCCGCTGGCCGACAAGCTGTTTGCCGACCCGACACTGGACCCGGCGGCGGAGGCCGCTGCCTTCGTCAATGCGGAGGCCGGCTTCGCCGATGCGCCGGCGGTGCTGGACGGCGTGCGCGACATCCTCTCCGAACGCTGGGCAGAAGACGCCGTGCTGGTGGGCCGGTTGCGGGATTGGCTTTGGGCCGAAGGCCGGCTGCGCGCGACGCTAATGCCGGGCAAGGATCAGAACGCTGCCGAGGTGGCCAAGTTCCGCGACTACTTCGATTTCGACGACGCCATACGCAGCGTGCCGTCGCACCGCGCGCTGGCGGTGTTCCGCGCCCGCAGCTTGGACATCCTGGAAGCGAGGCTGATACCGCCCGACGATGACAGCACGGCCGCCGAAGGCCGCATCGCTCAGCACCTGGGCTGGCGCCATGCCGGCCGCGCGACCGACGAACTGCTGCGCAAGACCGTGGCCTGGACCTGGAAGGTCAAGCTCAGCCTGAGCCTGGAGCGCGACCTGTTCGGCCGCCTGCGCGAGGAGGCCGAGGACGTGGCCATCAAGGTCTTCGGCCACAACCTGCGCGATCTGCTGCTGGCCGCACCGGCCGGCCGCCGCGCGGTGATGGGGCTGGACCCGGGCATCCGCACGGGGGTCAAGGTGGCGGTGGTCAGTGGCACCGGCAAGGTGCTGGAGACTAGCACCGTCTATCCGCACGAGCCGCGGCGCGACTGGGACGGTGCGCTGCACACGCTGGCGCGGCTGGTGGCCGCGCACGGCGTCAACCTGATCGCCATCGGCAACGGCACCGCCAGCCGCGAGACCGACGCGCTGGCGGCCGAGCTGATGCGCCGCGTGGCGGCGGCCGCGCCGGATCTGCCGCTGCAGAAGGTGGTGGTCAGCGAGGCCGGCGCCTCGGTCTATTCGGCCAGCGAGTTCGCCAGCAAGGAGTTGCCGGAGCTGGACGTCAGCCTGCGCGGCGCCGTCAGCATCGCGCGACGGCTGCAGGACCCGCTGGCCGAACTGGTGAAGATCGACCCGAAGAGCATCGGCGTGGGCCAGTACCAGCACGACCTGAACCCGGGTGCCCTGGCGCGGCGGCTGGATGCGGTGGTGGAAGATTGCGTCAATGCCGTCGGGGTGGACCTGAACACCGCCTCGGTGCCGCTGCTGGCGCGCGTGTCGGGGCTGTCGCCGGCGGTGGCCGCCAGCATCGTGCGCCGGCGCGATGCGCACGGCGCCTTCCGCAGCCGCGCGCAGCTGCTCGACGTAGCCGGCCTCGGGCCGAAGACCTTCGAGCAGGCAGCCGGCTTCCTGCGCATCCGCGACGGTGACAACCCGCTGGACATGACCGGTGTGCACCCCGAGACCTACGCGCTGGTGCAGAAGATGATCAGCGCCACCGGCCGGCCGATCGAGCGGCTGATGGGCGCATCGGACGTGCTCAAGTCGCTGAAGCCCGAGGCCTTTGCCGACGAGCGCTTCGGTGCCATCACCGTCAAGGACATCCTGGGCGAGCTGGAAAAGCCGGGCCGCGACCCGCGCCCGGACTTCAAGGTCGCGCGCTTCAACGAAGGCGTCAACGACCTGCAGGACCTGAAGCCCGGCATGCTGCTGGAAGGCACGGTCAGCAACGTGGCCCAGTTCGGCGCCTTCGTCGACCTGGGTGTGCACCAGGACGGGCTGGTGCACGTGAGCCAGCTGGCGAATCGTTTCGTCAGCGACGCGCGCGAGATCGTCAAGACCGGCGACATCGTCAAGGTGCGTGTGGTCGAAGTGGACCTGGCGCGCAAGCGCATCGCGCTGTCGATGAAGCTGGAGGCCAAGCCGGCACTGAATGCGGCCGACAGCAGCTTCAAGCCGGCCGCACGAGGCGAGCGGGTGCGGCCCGCAGCTCCGCAAACCGGCTCGGCTATGGCCGAGGCCTTCGCCAAGCTGCGCTCAGGCCGCTGAGAAGTCCTCGGGCCGCAGCTCGATCGGCTGGCCGTGCGGCGTGCGGTCGGCCGCATGGTCCCAGGCATCGCGGGTGAGTGCCAGCTCATCCGCCGAACTGGCGCCCTTGGCTTCGACCAGCGACTCCAGCGCGGCCAGCCAGTGCCGGTAGTAGGTGTCGCCCAGGTCGGCATCGCCGGCAGCCTGGGCTGCCGAGATCTGTTTCGACAGCGCGTCGGCCCATTCCGGCCAGCTGAACAGGCCGCGCTGGTGCAGCGCCAGCGCCATCGCGAAGGCCTGCGCCTGCCAGGGTTCAGCGAACACCGGCTCGCCGCAGTCCTGCGGCATGCCGGGAAGCAGCACGGTAGTCATGCGGCCGGCTCCAGATAGCTCTCCCAGGCGTCGAGCGCCACGCTGGTGCCCGGCGCCGCGTCCGCGCCCCACAGTTCCGTGCCGCTGAAGGCCACGCGGTACAGCCACTGCGGCTGCTCGCCCAGTCCCTGGGCATGGGTGTCGGCGAAGACATGTAAGCCTTGCACGCTTTCGACCACGCCTTGTTTGCCGTGGGCATAACCCGGCAGCCGGGTGTGGTGGGCTACGCGCTGGCTGCGCGTGCGCACCCTATCGCCGACCTGGAAGCGCGCCGGCGCAGCAATCGCGCGTTCTGTGGGAGAGCCCTTGGCCAGCGCCGCCGCCACGTCGATTGCCTTCAGCACGCGCGCTACCGGCTTGGGTGGATGCAGTGCACGGCCAGCGGCCAGTTCATCGGGCAGAACCAACTGGCGTTCGGCCAGCAGCTTCTCCAGCGCGGCCACCCAGATC
This sequence comes from uncultured Pseudomonadota bacterium, assembly GCA_963758955.1. Taxonomy (GTDB): domain Bacteria; phylum Pseudomonadota; class Gammaproteobacteria; order Burkholderiales; family Burkholderiaceae_C; genus Rubrivivax. Next base: position 64,173 of record CAVWXO010000015.1, on the reverse strand, counting down.
TGGTAGTAGCTGTAGCGCGCGTAGTTGGGCAAGGTCTCACGCGCCGCTCGGCTGGCGTCGATGTTCCAGCTGCCGGTGGCACCCATCGCCAGCGTCACCGCCAGTGCGCGGGGTTCCCAATCGGCATGGAACAGCTCCCCTTCGGGCTCGGGCAGCACGTGCTCCGCATTCGGCCGGCCGCCCAGGTCGGCATGGCTCAAGTAGCTCATCGCGCGGGCTCCAGCGGCACACCGGTGCCGATCATTGAATCGCGCGTCACCAGCTCGGCCAGCTGGTCCTCGCTGAAGCCCTCAGTGCCGGCGGGCCGCATCGGCAGCACCAGGTAACGCACTTCGGCCGTGGAGTCGACGACGCGGATCTCGGTGCTTTCGGGCAAGGTCACGCCGAAGTCCGCCAGCACGCCGCGCGGGTCCTTCACCGCGCGCGAGCGGTAGGGCGCACTCTTGTACCAGGTGGGCGGCAGTCCCAGCACCGGCCAGGGGTAGCAACTGCACAGCGTGCACACGACCATGTGGTGTCGCTGCGGGGTGTTCTCCAGCGCCACCATGTGCTCGCCCTGGCGGCCGGTGTAGCCCAGCGAGGCGATGGCCGACGTGGCATCGCGCAGCAGCCAGTCACGGAAGCGCACATCGGCCCAGGCGCGGGCCACAACGCGGGCGCCGTTGCGCGGGCCGATCTTCGTCTGGTAGGTGTCGATCAGCACGTCCAGCGCAGCCGGGTCGATGTAGCCCTTCTGCGCCAGCACCGTTTCAAGGGCACGCACCCGAAGGTCCATCTCGCCGAGTTCGCTGTGCTCGTGGTCGTGGTGGTCGTGGCTCATCGATACATCGTAGCGCTTACAGTCTCCGGCCATGAAGGCCTTGCAGATCCATGCCGGCGCGACGGCTTTGAAGCACCTGCGCGAGCGCGGGCTGCAGCCAGCCGACGTGCGCATCATCCCCGCGGCGGCGGGTGGCCCGAAAGGGTTGATCCTCAACGGCCTGGACCGCTTCATCTTCGGCTGCTGGCTGAGCGGCAGCGCACATGCCGTGCACCTGCTGGGCGCGTCGATCGGCGCCTGGCGCATGGCCACCGCCTGCCTGGACGACCCGGCTGCCGCGCTGGCGCAAATGGCCGAGGACTACATCCACCAGGACTACGAACACGCGCCGGGCAAGCCGCCGACGCCGCACCGTGTGAGCGAGGTCTTCGGCGCCAAGCTGAGGGAGCGCTTCGAGTACCGTGATGCCCAGGTGCTGAGTCACCCGCGTTACCGCCTGCATGTGTTCACCAGCCGCGGCCGCCATTTGCTGCAGCGCCAGGGGCGGCTGCGCATGCCGCTGGGCTATGCCGGCGCGTTCCTTGCCAACACCGTCAGCCGCAAGGCCATGGGTGGCTGGCTGGAGCGCGTGGTCTTCTCCGATGCGCGCGAACCGTTGCCGCTGAAGCTGCATGACTACCGCACGCAGCAGGTGCCGCTGGATGCGGCGAACCTGCAGCCCAGCATCCTGGCCAGTTGCTCGATCCCGTTCTGGCTGGAGGCCGTGCAGGACATTCCCGGCGCGCCGCGCGGCGCCTACTGGGACGGCGGCATCACCGACTACCACCTGCACCTGGACTACGGCTCGCTGCCCGAGGGCCTGGTGCTGTACCCGCATTTCCAGAAGACGGTGATCCCGGGCTGGCTGGACAAGGCGCTGAAGCACCGCCACCGCGCCACCGCGCACCTGGACAAGGTGGTGCTGCTGTCGCCGAGTCCGCAGTGGATCGCCACGTTGCCGAATGCCAAGCTGCCCGACCGCAACGATTTCAAGGCCTACGGCGACGACCTGGCCGGCCGCATCGCCGCCTGGAGCCGGGCGCTGCGCGAAAGCCAGCGCCTCGCGGACGAATTCGCGGCGCTCGTCGGCTCGGGCAAGCCCATCGAGGCATTGCCGCTGGCCTGAGACTACAATTCGTATTCAGACAACCTACAAGGATGGGAAAGGCAGCATGGTTATGACACCGCGAACTACGGGCTTCGTCACCGAAACCTGATCGGCCGCGCCGTCACGCCTGAACCTTTTCACTGTCACGACAAAAGCGCGGTCCCGTACCGCGCTTTTTCATTTCCGAAAGTTGAACCCATGATTGCGATCACGCTGCCCGATGGCTCGAAGCGGGAGTTTGCTCAGCCCGTCACGGTGGCCGAAGTGGCCGCATCGATCGGCCCGGGCCTGGCCAAGTCGGCGCTGGCCGGCAAGGTCGACGGCAAGGTCGTCGACCTGAGCCACCGCGTCGACGCCGATGCCCAACTGGCCATCGTCACCGACAAGAGCCCCGAGGGGCTGGAAGTGCTGCGCCATTCGACGGCCCACCTGCTGGCCTATGCGGTGAAGGAGCTGTTCCCCGAGGCGCAGGTGACCATCGGCCCGGTGATCGAGAACGGCTTCTTCTACGACTTCTCGTACAAGCGGCCCTTCACGCCCGAGGACCTGGTGGCGATCGAAGCGCGCATGACGGAACTGGCCAGGAAGGACGAGCCGGTGCAACGCCGCGTGCTGCCGCGCGACGAGGCGGTCGAATACTTCAAGGGCATCGGCGAGCTGTACAAGGCCGAGATCATCGCCAGCATCCCGGCCAACGAGGACGTGTCGCTGTACCGCGAGGGTGCCTTCGAGGACCTGTGTCGCGGCCCGCACGTGCCCAGCACGGGCAAGCTCAAGCACTTCAAGCTGATGAAGGTGGCCGGCGCCTACTGGCGCGGCGACCACCGCAACGAGATGCTGCAGCGCATCTATGGCACGGCCTGGGCGACGAAGGACGAACTTCAGCAGTACCTGCTGATGCTTGAAGAGGCCGAGAAGCGCGACCACCGCCGGCTGGGCCGCGAACTGGATCTGTTCCACCTGGACGAGCATTCCCCCGGCACGGTGTTCTGGCATGCCAAGGGCTGGACCATCTGGCAGCAGGTGGAGCAGTACATGCGTGCGGTGTACCGCGATAACGGCTACCAGGAGGTCAAGGGTCCGCAGATCCTCGACAAGGCCCTGTGGGAGAAGACCGGGCACTGGGAGAAGTACCGCGACAACATGTTTACGACGGAGTCGGAAAAGCGCGACTACGCGCTCAAGCCGATGAACTGCCCCGGCCACATCCTGATCTTCAACCAGGGCATCAAGAGCTACCGCGACCTGCCGCTGCGTTACGGCGAGTTCGGCCAATGCCACCGCAACGAACCGACGGGCGGGCTGCACGGCATCATGCGCGTGCGCGGCTTCACGCAGGACGACGGCCACATCTTCTGCACCGAGGACCAGGTGCAGGCCGAATGCGCGGCCTTCACGGCGCTGCTACAGCAGGTGTACCGCGACTTCGGCTTCAACGACATCATTTACAAGGTGGCCACGCGGCCCGAGGCGCGCATCGGCAGCGACGAGGCCTGGGAGCGGGCCGAGCAGGCGCTGATGGCCGGCCTGCGCGCCAGCGGGGTCGACTTCGAGATCTCGCCAGGCGAGGGCGCGTTCTACGGCCCGAAGATCGAGTACACGCTGAAGGACGCGATCGGCCGGCAGTGGCAGTGCGGCACGATGCAGATCGACCCGAACCTGCCGGAGCGCCTGGGTGCCGAGTTCGTGGCCGAGGACGGCAGCCGCCAGCGACCACTGATGCTGCACCGGGCCATCGTCGGCAGCATGGAGCGTTTCATAGGCATCCTGATCGAGCAGCATGCCGGCGCGCTGCCCGCCTGGCTGGCGCCTGTGCAGGTGGTAGTGGCCCCAATCACCGAAAACCAGTCGGAATACGCCGCGAGCGTCGCGAAATCGCTTCAAAAACAAGGAGTTAGGGTCGAGAGCGATTTGCGCAACGAGAAGATTACGCGTAAAATCCGAGAGCATTCAATGCAGAAGGTCCCGTACATCTTGGTCGTGGGTGACAAGGAGAAGGCAAACGGGGCCGTTTCGGTGCGCGCTCGGGGCAATCTGGATCTCGGGGTCATGCCGCTCGACGACTTCGCCGCGAAGCTCGCCGACGACATTCACCGCAAGGTCTGACACGCCGGCGCGCCTTTGTCTTTTTTTGCGGCTCCGCTTGCCTAGGTGTCGCGTTAAGGGGTTTGAACTATCGCTACCTTCATGGACCGCCGCACTCCGAACGCGGAGCGCAAGCACAGGTTGAACCGGGAGATCATGGCGCCTCAAGTGCGCCTGAATGGGGTGGACAACGAGCCGCTGGGCATCGTGAGCATCATGGATGCGTTGCAGATGGCTGGTGAGAAGGACGTCGATCTGGTCGAGATCGCCGCCACGGCCGATCCCCCGGTGTGCCGGTTGATGGACTATGGCAAGTTCAAGTACCAGGAACAGAAGAAGGCGGCCGAAGCCAAGTCGAAACAGAAGGTCATCGAGATCAAGGAAGTCAAGTTCCGGCCCGGCACCGATGAAGGCGACTACGCGATCAAGATGCGCAATCTGCGCCGTTTCATTGCCGAGGATGGCGACAAGGGCAAGGTCACGCTGCGCTACCGCGGCCGCGAGATCACCCACCAGGACATCGGCATGCGGCTGCTCGAGCGCATCCGCGACGAACTGGCGGATGTGTCGGTGGTGGAGCACATGCCCAAGCTGGAAGGCCGGCAGATGATCATGGTGCTGGCGCCGAAGAGAAAGTAACGTGAGATTCACCGCCTGGGGCTTGGTCGCCCGAGGCGGTGACAAGAAGCTGCTGCAGGCCAACAAGCACCGGGTGTCACACCCGTTCGCCTGCAGACGGCAATATCGAAGAAGGAGCAGCAATGCCCAAGATGAAGACCAAGAAGAGCGCGGCCAAGCGGTTCCGCGTGCGTCCGGGGGGCACCGTCAAGCGCGGTGCGGCGTACAAGCGCCACATCCTCACCAAGAAGTCCACCACCCGCAAGCGCCACCTGCGTGGCGTGAAAGAGGTGCATGAGACCAACATGGGCAGCATCGCCAAGATGATGCCTTTCGCTGGCCTGTAAAGACTTCAACGCACCAAGGAGAAAGACATGCCTCGCGTCAAACGTGGAGTCACCGCACACGCCCGCCACAAGAAGATCCTGGCCCTGGCCAAGGGTTATCGCGGCCGCCGCAAGAACGTCTTCCGCATCGCCAAACAGGCGGTGATGAAGGCCGGGCAATATGCCTACCGCGACCGCCGTACCCGCAAGCGTGTGTTCCGCCAGCTGTGGATTGCCCGTATCAACGCGGCATCGCGTGAACTCGGCGTGACCTACAGCAAGTTCATGGCCGGTCTCAAGAAGGCTCAGATCGACATCGACCGCAAGGTCCTCGCCGACCTGGCCGTCAACGACCCGGCTGCCTTTGGCAGCATCGTCGACAAGGTGAAGGCCCAACTCGGCTGAAGTCTGTAGCGACTCATCTGCATTCGATGGCCGTCACGTTAGGGGCGGCCATTTTTGTTTCTCTCGGACGATGAACGACCTCGACACATTGGTACAGGCGGCGCAGTCCGCCTTCGACGCGGCCCCCACACCGGCCGAGCTGGAGAACGCCAAGGCGCGCTACCTCGGCAAGACCGGGCAGCTGACCGAACTGATGAAGGGCCTGGGCGCGCTCAGCGTCGAGCAGAAGAAGACGCGCGGCGCCGCTATCAACCAGGCCAAGCAGCGTGTCGAAGCCTTGCTGCAGGCGCGGCGCGACGCGCTGGCGCAAGGCGAGCTGCAGGCCCAGTTGCGCTCCGAGGCGCTGGACGTCACGCTGCCCGGCCGCCAGCGCGGCACGGGTGGGCTGCATCCGGTGTCGCGCACGATGATGCGCATCGAATCGATCTTCGCCTCGATGGGCTTCGACGTGGCCGACGGCCCCGAGATCGAGACCGACTGGTACAGCTTCACCGCGCTGAACAACCCCGAGAACCATCCGGCGCGTTCGATGCAGGACACCTTCTATGTCGACATGAAGGACGCCGAAGGCCGCTGGCTGAACCTGCGCCCGCACACCAGCCCGATGCAGGTGCGCTATGCGCAGGCCCATGCGCAACGCCATGCGGGATCGGCCACCATGCCCGAAGTGCGCGTGATCGCGCCGGGCCGCACCTACCGCGTCGACAGCGATGCCACGCACTCGCCGATGTTCCACCAGTGCGAAGGCCTGTGGATCGGCGAGAACGTCAGCTTCAAGGACCTGAAGTTCGTGTTCCGCGACTTCCTGCGCCAGTTCTTCGAAACCGACGAGCTGCAGGTGCGCTTCCGCCCGAGTTTCTTCCCCTTCACCGAACCCTCGGCCGAGATCGACATCGCCTTCGCCAGCGGGCCGCTGAAGGGCCGCTGGCTCGAGGTGGCCGGCTCCGGCCAGGTGCATCCGAACGTGGTGCGCAACTTTGGCCTGGACCCCGAAACGAACATCGGCTTCGCCTTCGGCATGGGCCCGGACCGGCTGACGATGCTGCGTTATGGCGTGAACGACCTGCGCCTGTTCTTCGATGGCGACCTGCGCTTCCTGTCGCAGTTCAAGTAGAGCCTGCCCATGCAATTCCCCGAATCCTGGTTGCGCGAGTTCTGCAACCCGCCCATCACCACCGCCGAACTGGCCGAGCTGCTGACCATGGCGGGCCTGGAGGTGGAAGACACCCGTCCCGTGGCGCCGCCGTGCAAGGGCGTGGTCGTCGCCGAGATCGTCGAGGCGGTGCAGCACCCCAATGCCGACCGCCTGCGCGTGTGCAAGGTGCTGGCCGGCGCCCATTCGCCCGACGGGCCGCTGCAGATCGTCTGTGGCGCGCCCAATGCCCGTGTGGGCATCCGTGTGCCGCTGGCGTTGGTCGGCGCCGAGCTGCCGCCGGCGGAAGAGGGCGCATCGCCCTTTGCCATCAAGGTCGGCAAGCTGCGCGGTGTCGAAAGCTTCGGCATGCTGTGCTCGGCACGCGAGCTGAAGCTGTCGGACGACCATGGTGGCCTGCTCGAGCTGCCGGCCGATGCGCCGGTGGGCCAGGACATCCGCGAGCTGCTGGCGCTGGACGACACGGTGTTCACGCTCAAGCTCACGCCCAACCTGGCGCACGCACTCAGCGTCTACGGCGTGGCACGTGAGGTCTCGGCGCTGACCGGCGCGCCGCTGCTAACGCCGCTGATCGAAGCCACTCCGCCGAAGCACGACCAGACGCTGCCGGTGCAGGTGGAAGCGAGCGATCTGTGCGGGCGCTTTTCCGGCCGCGTGGTGCGCAATGTCAACACCCAGGCGAAGACGCCGACCTGGATGGTCGAACGCCTGGCGCGCTGCGGCCAGCGCTCTGTGACGGCGTTGGTGGACATTTCCAACTACGTGATGTTCGAGTACGGCCGGCCGACGCACATCTTCGACCTGGACAAGATCCACGACAAGCTGGTGGTGCGCTGGGGCCGCAAGGGCGAAAGCCTGAAGCTGCTCAACGGCAACACCATCGACATCGATGCGTCGGTGGGCGTGATCGCCGATTCGCAGGCGGTGGAATCGCTGGCCGGCATCATGGGCGGCGATGCCACCGCGGTGTCGGACGACACGCGCAATGTCTACGTGGAGGCTGCATTCTGGTGGCCGCAGGCGGTGGCCGGGCGCTCGCGGCGCTTCAACTTTGCCACCGACGCCGGGCACCGCTTCGAGCGCGGCGTCGACCCGGCGCTGACGGCCGAGCACATCGAGCGTGTGACCCAGCTGATCCTGGACATCTGCGGCGGCGAACCCGGCCCGCTGGACGACCAGACGCTCAGCCTGCCACAGCTGCAGCCGGTGATGCTGCGCGTGGCGCGGGCCGCCAAGGTCATCGGCATGCCGCTCAGCCAGCAGCGCTGCGCCGAGGTCTTCCACCGCCTGGGCTTCGCCTTCAGCGAAGGCGAGGGCACGATCACCGTGACCCCACCGAGCTGGCGCTTCGACCTGCAGATCGAAGAAGACCTGATCGAGGAAGTGGCGCGCATCGTCGGCTATCAGCAGCTGCCCGATACGCCGCCGGTGGCGCCGATCCGCGCGCGCACGCTGAGCGAATCGCGGCGCAGCCCGCATGCGGTACGCCATGCGATGGCCGCGCTGGACTACCAGGAAACCATCAACTACAGCTTCGTCGAAGAACGCTGGGAGCAGCAGCTGGCCGGCAACGGCGATCCGATCCGCGTACTCAACCCGATTGCCGCGCCCCTGGCGGTGATGCGCTCCAGCCTGATCGGCAGCCTGCTCGGCGTGCTGCACTACAACCTGGCGCGCCGTGCCAGCCGCGTGCGCGTGTTCGAAGTCGGCCGCGTGTTTCGCCGCGATGACAAGGTGGCCGACAGCGGCAGCAGGGTTGCCGGCATCGACCAACCGCTGCGCCTGGGCGCTCTGGCCTACGGGCTGGCAGCCGAGGCGCAATGGGGCCAGAAGGACAGGCCGGCAGACTTCTACGACCTCAAGGGCGACATCGAAGCACTGCTGGCGCCGCGCCGTCCGGTCTTTGTGCCGGACATGCACCCGGCGCTGCATCCAGGGCGCTGCGCGCGCGTCGAAATTGACGGCCGGACCATCGGCCATGTGGGCGAACTGCATCCGCAATGGCGCCAGTCCTATGAACTGCCGCAGGCGCCCTTGCTGTTCGAGCTGGAACTCGACGCCGTGCTGGCGCGCGACGTGCCCGTGGCGAAGCCGGTGCCGAAGCACCAGTCGTCATGGCGCGACATTGCGCTGGTGGTGCGCGACGACGTGGCGCACGACCGGCTGATCGGCACGCTGGCCAAGGACGACTCGGGGCTGGTGCGCTCGGTGCTGTTGTTCGACGTCTACCGCCCGGCGCAGCCCGGCGCAGACATTGGCGCCGGCGAACACAGCATGGCGCTGCGTCTGGAACTGCTGGACGAACAGGCCAACCTGACCGACGAACGCATCGACGCCGCGGTGGCCGCCGCAGTGCAGCGGGCACAGTCTGCCCATTCCGCAAGGTTGCGCGGCTAGCATCGCACCTGCAACCACAAGAGCAAGCCATGGACCCCGTGATCCTGCCGAGCATCGAGACCCCCACGCTGACCAAGGCCGATTTGGCCGAGCTGCTGTTCGAGCGCCTGGGGTTGAACAAGCGCGAATCGAAGGACATGGTCGAAGCCTACTTTGACATCATCCATGACACCCTGGTCAAGGGCGGCGACGTCAAGCTCTCGGGCTTCGGCAACTTCAACATCCGGCGCAAGGCACCGCGCCCGGGGCGCAACCCACGCACCGGCGAATCGATCCCGATCAAGGCGCGCAACGTCGTCACCTTCCACGCCAGCCACAAGCTCAAGGCCATCGTGCAGGGCGACACACCGCTGGGAGAAGACTTCGAGTAAAGTGTTAGCTTTCCCGTTAGATCTTATTGATTTCAATGGAGAAAGCGCTTCCGCCAATCCCCGCAAAACGCTACTTCACCATCGGTGAGGTCAGCGAGCTGTGCGGCGTGAAGCCCTATGTGCTGCGCTACTGGGAACAGGAGTTCACGCAGCTCAAGCCGATGAAGCGCCGCGGCAACCGGCGTTACTACCAGCACCACGAGGTGCTGCTGGTGCGGCGCATCCGCGATCTGCTCTACGACCAGGGCTTCACCATCAGCGGGGCCCGCAACCGTCTGACCGAACTGGGCCATACCGGCCGTGGCAACGCATCCGCCAACGGTGCGGCCGAACTGGCACCACCGGAAGGCGATTTCGACGCGGAGGACGCCCCGGCACCAGCATCCCAGACCGCCGTGGAGGCATCGCAGGCGAAGGGCGGTGAATACAGCCTTCAACAGGTGCGCCAGGAACTGCTGTCCATTCGCGAGTTGCTGGCACCTTTGGACTGAGGCCCCCTAGGGAACGTCTGCGCAAATCACATCCAGTACGCGCACCGATGCGAAGTGGGTGAATCCGATGTTTTTCGACGCGGCACGATCGAGTTTTGAACCAGTAAGTGCTTCGATGTCATTGCCGAGTGCATTGGAGAGCGCTTTCTTGCGCTTTCACGCAGCAATCGCCGTTTTCAGACGGACTTTTCCATCCAGTACTCCAAGCACCTTGCGCACCATCCACAGATTCGACAGCGCAAACAGCGTGGTCAGCTGCGCCGTGTTCTTCTTCAGACCGCGGTAGCGCACCTTCACATGCCCGAACTGCCGCTTGATGACACGAAACGGATGCTCGACCTTCGCGCGCACGCTGGCCTTGAGCTGCTCGAGCTGATCGATCAGTTGATGCGAACGCCGCGTCTTGTCCAGTGCCCGGCGCTTGCCCGGGCGCATGGCCACGTGCCAGTTCACGTCTTGCTTGGCGTCGGCTCGCTTGCAGGCGCCTTGGTAGCCCGCGTCGGCGAAGACGTCGCTTTCCTGGCCGTGCAGCAGGCTGTGGGCCTCGACCACATCGTTGACGTTGGCCGCCGTGCCTCGCACGGTATGCACCAGGCCCGACTCGGCATCCACACCGATGTGCGCCTTCATGCCGAAGTACCACTGGTTGCCCTTCTTGGTCTGGTGCATGTCCGGGTCACGTTCGCCGTTGGCGTTCTTGGTCGAGCTCGGCGCGGCGATCAGCGTGGCATCGACCACCGTGCCGGCCTTGAGCAGCAATCCCTTGTCGCGCAGCAGCTCGTTGACCAGTGCCAGGATCTGCTCGGCCAGCTTGTGCTTCTCCAGCAAATGACGAAAGCGCAGGATGGTGCTCTCGTCGGGCAGCCGGGTGTCCCAGCCCAGGCCGGCGAACTCGCGAAACAGCGGAACGTCGTGCAGCGCTTCTTCCATCCCCGGGTCGCTCAGCGTGAACCACTGCTGCATGAAGTGAATGCGCAGCATGCTGTGCACGGCAAACGGCGGCCGGCCCTTCTTGCCTTCGGGCGCAAACGGCGCGACCAACTCCACCAGCGCCGCCCATGGCACCACTCGTTCCATTTGCGCCAGGAACTCGCGCTTGCGCGTTCGCTTGGTCGTCAGGTTCAACCCCAGATCGGTTTGCTTCATCGACTGAATCTTCCCCGCTCGATCAACACCCGGCAAGCAGAATTGCCCGGGGTTTGTGCAGACCTTCCCTAGGGGTGCCTCTATAATCCGCACTTCAGTCGGGGCGTAGCGCAGCCTGGTAGCGCACTTGCATGGGGTGCAAGGGGTCGCGAGTTCGAATCCCGCCGTCCCGACCAGTCTTTCCGACGGACCAGTTCTCACAAGGGGCTGGCCCGTTTTGCTTTGCGCTTCCCATTCACGCACTGCGCGCCGTCTGTCCGCCATCCACAGGCAGCACCGCGCCGGTGATGTAGCTGCTGGCCGGCAGCGCCAGGCTCAGCATGGCATGCGCCACTTCCTCAGGCTCGCCGTAACGGCGCAACGCGGTGTGGCGCCGGGCGAAGGTGGCCTTGTCCTCGTCGGCGATGGCAGCGGTCATGCCGGTGTGGATCGGCCCGGGGCATATGCAGTTGACGGTGATGCCGTCGCGGCCCAGTTCCACGGCCAGCGCGCGGGTCAGGCCGAGCACGCCGCTCTTGCCGGCACAGTAGATGCTGTCGCGGTTCTGTGCCGCCAGTGCCTCGGTGGACGCGATGTTGATGATGCGGCCGGCGCGCGAGCGGCGCAGGTGCGGCAACGCGGCGCGCACCACGCGCTGCGGCGCGGTCAGCAGGATGTCGAGCACGCGCGCCCATTGCGCGTCGTAGCCCGGGTCGTCCAGTGCCAGGAACTGCGCGACGCCGGCGTTGTTGATGACGATGTCCAGTCCGCCAAAGGCCTGCGCCACACCGGCCACCACGCGCTCGATCGCGGCAGCATCGGCCACGTCCAGCGCCCAGGCCTGTGCGATGCCGCCTTCGCGCACGATCGCCTCGGCCACCCGCGCCGCACTCGCGGCGTCGCGGTCGGTGACGGCCACCTTCGCACCGTCTACCGCAAAGACGCGCGCCGCGGCACGGCCCATGCCGCTGGCTGCGCCGGTGATCAGTACCGTGCTGCCGCGTACCGTGCGGCTCAGGTCCAGGGTCCTCATCGAGTGTCTCCTCAGGGGTGATTGCGCAGATCGCTCATGATGCATGCTGCCGGGCGCCGGCCCGGTCCACAAAGGAACACCTCGCGATGAACGATCTGGACTTCAGCGGCAAGACGGTGCTGGTGGTCGGCGGCGCCAGCGGTATCGGCAACGGCATTGCCCACGCCTTTCGCGAGCGCGGGGCCGAGGTGCATGTGTGGGGCACGCGTGCCACTGCCGCGGACTATCGCGCCGACGAAGGCTCCGACCTGGCCGGTCTGCACTATGCGCAACTCGACGTGTCCGACTTCGCCGCGGTCGAGGCGGTACAGCCGCCGTTCCAGACGCTCGACGTGCTCGTGCTGTGCCAGGGTACGGTGCTCTACAAGCGTCAGGAATTCGCCATGCCCGGCTTCGGGCGAGTGCTCGACGTCAACCTGCACAGCGTCATGGCCTGCGCCACGCGCTTTCGCGACATGCTCGCCGCGGCACGCGGCGCGCTGATTACCGTCAGTTCGGTGGCCGGCTACGGCGCCAATGTCGGCAACCCAGCCTACGCGGCATCGAAGGCCGGCGTCATCAGCCTGACGCGCACGCTGGCCGTGGCCTGGGCCGGGCAGGGCATCCGCGTCAACGGCATCGCGCCCGGGCTGGTCGACACCAAGCTGACGAAGGTGACCACCGAACACCCCGAGCGGCTGCAGCGTGCCCTGGCGCAGATCCCCGTGCAGCGGCTGGGCAGCCCGGCCGAGATGGCCGGCGCGGTGTTGTTCCTGGCCTCGCCGCTGGCCGCCTACGTGTGCGGTCAGACCTTGCGCGTCGACGGCGGCCTGGGGCTCTAGAGCTTCAGCGCATCGACTTCGTACAGTGCCAAGGGCGGTGGGCCCGCAGCGCAGGCGGCCGCGGCCTTGACGAAGGCACGCGAGGCCGGCACCTCAAAGTGCGCCAGCAGTGCCGCGCGGTCGGCCCATTCCTCGACGAAGACCAGCCGCAGCGGATCCTCGGCGTCGTGGTGTACCGCATGCGACAGGCAGCCTGGCTCGGCGCGCGAGCGCCGCACATGCTCCAGGCTCAGTCTCAGCAGTTCATCGATGCGGTCCGGCAGGGCCTGGATGCTTCCGGTGACCAGCACCTTGCGTGCGGCTTCAGCCATGGCTCAATCCGATGGCGCCAATGCCGACCATGCAGACCTCCTCGTCCTCGTCGCCAGTGCCACCCGAGGCGCCAGCCGCGCCGATGACCTCGCCCGCGGCGTCCTTGATCAGTACGGCGCCGGTCTGCGGCAGGAACTTCTGCGACGACACGCTGGCCAGCGCGGTCATGAAGGCGGGCAGGTCCTTGGCGCGCTGCGCGAGGGCGCGAGAGTTCACGCCCATGCCGATGGCCGCACTGGCCTTGCCGTTGGCAATGTCGATGCGCAGCGCACTGGCGCCGTCCTCGCGTGCCGCGGCCTTGATCTGGCCGGCGGCATCGACGACGACCAGGCCCATCGGTTTGTAGCCCTTGGCGCGGGCGGCGGCAAAGGCGGCGGTGATCAGGCCGAGGGCCTGGGGCAATGTCAGTGCGGTCATGGTGTCGGGTCAGGTGGGAAGAAGGGGCCGATTCTTGCGCATCGGCAAGCGGCGAGCTGGGCTGGCCACAGCATGCTGGCGGCGTGACGGTGCCCGTCATTGCCAAGGAGCCCCCCTGATGAAGATCCCTTTCGTGGGCGCTGCGGCGCTTTGCCTGGCCGGCAGCCTGACGGCCGGCAGCACACTCGCGCAGATCGCCGTGTCGGTGAACAACAACAAGATGGTGCTGGACAACGGCGTGCCCAAGGTGGTGGCCAACCCGCAGCCCGACACCGTAGCCATCATCGACATGAAGTCGATGCCGCCCCGGCTGCCGGACGAGATCAACGTGCCGGCCAGCGTCGCGGGGCCGCCGGTGTCGGTGGCGGTCATGCCGGACGAGACGCTGGCCCTGGTCACCGCGGCGATGAAGGTCTCGCCCGCTGACGCCACGAAGGCGGTGCCCGACAACCGCATGTCGGTCATCGACCTGACGATGCGCCCGCCGCAGGTCATCGCCACGCTGACCACCGGCGCCTCGCCGGCAGGCGTGTCGATCAACCGCGCCGGCACGCTCGCGCTGGTGGCCAACCGTGCCGACTGCACGGTGTCCGTGTTCACCATCGCCGGCAAGACGGTCACGCCGGCCGGCTTGGTGGGCCTGGGCGGCGCCCCGGATTGCGGCGCCAGCCACGTGGCCATCAGCCCCGACGGACGCAGCGCACTCGTGACGCGCGACAACGACCACAAGATCTCGGTGCTGGCCATCGACGGCACGAAGGTCGAGTACACGAAGCGCGACATGAACCCCGGCCTGCGGCCCTATGGCATCGACATCTGCGTGCCGGGCAACATTGCGGTGGTGGCCAACATCGGCGTGGGGCAGGGCGATGCCGACACGATCAGCGTTATCGACATGACGGCCAAGCCGGTGCGCATCATCGAGACGCTGGCCGTCGGCCAGACGCCCGAGGGCATCAAGTGCTCGCCCGACGGCAGCTACGTGGCAGTGGTGGTAATGAACGGCAGCAACAAGCCCAAGGAATCGCCGTTCTACAGCCCCAACGGCAAGCTGGTGCTGTACATGGTGGCCGGCAAGACGCTGCAGAAGTTCGGCGAGCTGCCCATCGGCAACTGGTCTCAGGGCGTGGCCTTTGCGCCGGACGGCCTGACGGTGCTGGTGCAGAACATGGTGCAGAAGGATATCCAGGTGTTCCGCATCGATGGCATGCGGCTGGTCGATACCGGCCAGCGCATCCCGCTCAAGGGCGGTGGCGCAGCCATCCGCACGGCCGACAGACCGCGCTAGGCAGCGGCTGCCCCGGGCGCGGGTATGCTCCGCGCCCAGAACATGGACCCATTCCTCTCGCTCCACGGCATGGTCGTGGTGGTCGGCTTGCTGACCTACGTCGTCACCGCGCACCTGCTCGAGCAACGGCGCCATCCCACGGCCGCCATCGCCTGGGTACTCTTCATGGTGCTGCTGCCCTATGTGGCGCTGCCCATGTTCCTGGCCTTCGGCTCACGCAAGCTGGCGCGGCCACGCTCGGCACGCGGCCTGAGCGTCGAGCCGCTGGCGCCCGGCGGCTCCTGGGCGCTGCAGACCTTGCATGCCTTGGGCCAGCCGGCCCCGGCGGCCTACCGCGAACTGCAGATCCATGCCAACGGAAGCCAGGCGCTGCGCTCGCTGTGGCGCGACCTCGACGCCGCGCAGCAGTCGATCGACCTGTGCACCTTCATCCTGGGTTGCGACCTGGTCGGCCAGCAGGTCATCGACAAGCTGTGCGACAAGGCCCGTGCCGGCGTGCGCGTGCGGCTGCTGCTCGACGGCATGGGCAGCCTGATGGCCGGAAGGCCCAACCTCAAGCCGCTGCGTGCTGCCGGGGCCAGCGTGGCGCTGTTCGTGCCGCCGCTGCATTCACCGCTGAAGGGTCGCACCAACCTGCGCGACCACCGCAAGATGCTGATCATCGACGGTGCCACCGAATCGCGCCGCTTGTGGAGCGGAGGGCGCAACCTGGCCTCGGAGTACTTCGAAGGCGAACCCGGCAAGGCCGCCTGGCACGACCTGAGCTTCGATCTCGAAGGGCCGCTGGTGCTGCAGGCACTGGCGCTGTTCGAGCGCGACTGGGCCTTCGCCAGCACCGAGCGCGCGCCGCAGGAAATGCCGCCTGAAGGGGATGTCGACGATGCGCCGGCCCACGGCGCGCAGCTGGTCGCCTCCGGCCCCGACCAGGTGGACGACACGGTGTACGCGCTGCTGCTCAGCGCGGCCTACCAGGCGCGACGCCACATCGCGCTGGTGACGCCGTACTTCGTGCCCGATTCGGCGTTGCTGATGGCGCTGTGCCTGGCGGCACGCCGCGGCGTGGTGGTGGAGCTGCTGATTCCGGCGCGCTCGAACCACCGCCTGTCGGACATTGCACGCGGCCGCGCGCTGCGCGCCTTGGCCCAGGCCGGCGCGCGCATCTGGCTGGCGCCGCAGATGCTGCATGCCAAGCTGGCCGTCATCGACGACCAACTGGCGCTGGCCGGTTCGGCCAACTTCGACAGTCGCAGCCTGTTCCTCAATTACGAAATGATGATCGCCTTCCACGAAGGCCAGGACGTGCGCGACTTCGGCACCTGGTTCGAACGCGAGCGCCAGTCGGCGCAGGCCTTCACGCTGCGCAAGCCGGGCCTGGCGCGCGACGTGGCCGAAGGCATGGTCCTGTGGGTCGGCTTTCAGCTCTGACCGCGCCGAACCATCTTTTTCATCAGGTCTTCGAGGGCCGCGTCCAGATCGGCGCAGCGGCCGGTGTGCACGGCCGACACTTGCACGCTGGTGCTGCGTGGCGCCACCAGCCAGTGGAAGCGCTCGCGGGTGGACAGCCGGCCCAGCGGCCCGGCTGCGGCGCCGCCGGCGCACACCGCTTCGATGCCGGCCAGCGCGGCGCGGATCGGCTCCAGGTCCAGTCCCGGCGCCAGGCAGCGCAGCGCGGCCTCGTCGAGTTCGAAGCTGGCGCGCAGGTAGCCGGCCGCAGCGCAGGACAGGATCACGCCGGCATTGACCTGCTCGCCGCGCTCCACGCGCGGCAGTACCCGCACGATGGCGTAGTCATAGCTGTGCATGGGCCCGCTGCGCTTCCAATGCGAAGGCGTGCGGCGGCTGCAGCCGCGCGATGAAGTGGTCGAGGTAGGCCTGGCGCTGCTGCTCGCGGCTGTCGAATGGCGGCTCGCCGTCGAGCCAGGCGTCGGGTATCTGCTGCACGATGGCCTCGACCACGGCGGGGGTGAGCAGCGCCGACAACCGTGCATCGGCCTCGGCCAGCGCACTGGCCAGCGGCAGCAGCACATGGTCGCGGATCGGCAGGAAGGGCCGCGTGCTGCGCTCCAGATGCCCGTCCCACTGGTGCTGGAACACCAGCGAGGCACCATGATCGATCAGCCAAAGGCGCCGGTGCCACCACAGCAGGTTGACGTTGCGCGCCGTGCGGTCGACGTTGCCCACCAGCGCGTCCAGCCACACCACCGCCGAGGCCAGCGTCTCATCCACCGTCATCGTCAAGGGGTCGTAGGCCAGCGCGCCGGGCAGGTAGTCCAGCGCCAGGTTGAGGCCGCCGCTGGCGCGGATCAGGTCCTGGATCTCGGGGTCGGGCTCGGTGCGGGCCAGTTCCACGTCGAGCTGCATGAACACGATCTCCGGCACCGGCAGACCGGCGGCGCGCGCCAGCTCGCCGGCCACCAGCTCGGCGATCAGCGCCTTCGGGCCCTGGCCGGCGCCGCGAAACTTCAGCACGTACAGGCCGTCGTCATCGGCCTCGACGATGGCCGGCAGGGAGCCGCCTTCGCGCAGCGGCGTCAGGTAGCGCGTGGCCTCGACCGTTCTCATCGGCGGGGCACCCAGCAGCGATCGTTCATCGTGCGACTCTAACGTGGCGCCGCACCGGCAGTCGCTATGCTTGCCGCAGCCGCGCCACCTGCAGTGCGGCGAGGAGACAACGATGGCACTGAGCCAGGACGACAAGGCGGAAGCCTTCCGCGCGCTGCACCGCGGCGACTGTTTCGTCATTCCCAACCCCTGGGATGCCGGCAGCGCCAAGCTGTTGGCGAGCTTGGGCTTCGCCGCGCTGGCCACCTCCAGCGGCGCGGCCGCCGGCGTGCTGGGACGGCGCGATGGCGAGATCACGCGCGACGAGGCGCTGGCCCACGCCCGCGCCATCGTCGATGCCACCGATCTGCCGGTCGCAGGCGATCTGGAGAACGGCTTCGGCGATGCGCCGGCCGATGCGGCGCTGACCATCCGCCTGGCCGGCGAATGTGGCCTGGTCGGTGGCTCGATCGAGGATTGCAGCGGCCTGGCCGAGCGGCGGCTCTACCCCTTCGCGCAGGCGGTGGAGCGCATCGCCGCGGCCGCCGAGGCGGCGCGTGCGCTGCCGTTCCCCTTCACGCTCACCGCGCGCTGCGAGAACTTCCTGCGTGGCAACCCGGACCTGGACGACACCATCGCGCGGCTGCAGGCCTATGCCAAGGCGGGGGCCGATGTGCTCTTCGCGCCGGCGCTGCCCGACCTGGCGGCGGTGCGCAGCGTGTGCGCGGCCGTGGGCAAGCCGGTGAACTTCATGGTCGGACGCAAGGGTGGTTCCTTCAGCCTGCCGGAGCTGCGCGACGCCGGCGTGCGCCGCATCAGCCTGGCCACCTCGCTGTACCGCGCGGCGATGGGCGGCCTGGCGCAGGCGGCCAGCGAGGCACGACAGGGCAGCTTCAGCTACGTCGAGCGCCTTTGAGCTGTCGATGAAGCTGCTGCTGCTGTCCGACCTGCACCTGGAACTGAGCGACCTGGCGATTCCCGAGCACGTCGATTTCGACGTTGCCGTGCTGGCCGGCGACATCCTCTGGCCGGGCGTGCAGCTGCACGATTGGCTGCAGCGCTCGCCGCCGCTGCGCCGTGCGAAGGCCGTGGTGGCCGTCAGCGGCAACCACGAGTACTTCGACCGCGTGCTGCAACACGAGGCGGCGGCGATGCAGCAGGCCGCGCAGGCCGGCGCGGCGCCGCCGCTGCATCTGCTGGACTGCGCCGAAGTGCAGCTCGACAGCGTGCGCTTTCTCGGCTGCACGCTGTGGACCGACTTCGAACTGCGCATCGACACGCCCGCAGGGCCGGTGTCCGACAGCGCCCGCGGCATCGCCACCTCCGGCCGGGTGATGGCCGACTACCGCACGATCGGCTGGTGCGATGCGCCCGGCGCGGCGCCGCGCACCCTGACGCCGCACGACAGCTTGCGCATGCACCGCCAGCAGCGCCAATGGCTGCAGGACAAGTTGGCCGAACGCTTCGCCGGCCCCACGGTGGTGGTCACGCACCATGGGCCGCACCGTCAATCGCTGGCGCCGCGCTTCGCCAGTGATTGGGTGTCCACCGCCTATGTCAGCGAACTGCCGGCTTCCTTCTTCGAGGTGCCGGTGCTGTGGGTCCACGGCCACACGCACAGCAGCCACGACTACCGCATCGGCAACTGCCGCGTGGTGTGCAACCCGCGCGGCTACCAGACGGCGGTCATGGCAATGCCCGAGAACGCGTCGTTCAACCCCGCGCTGGTGGTTGCGATCACAGCGGATCGAGCGGCCAGCCGCGTTTAGAACGCATAGGTCAATTGCGCCGAAAGAATGACCGTGTTGTTGTCGTAGCTGCCATTGACCAGGCCGTTCTGCGCCGCGCTCGGCGGAATGCCGAGGTTGGTCGAACCGATGTCGTTGATGGGAGCACTGCGCACCCATAGGTAGGCCGCGCCGACATCGAGCCACAGGCTGGGGCTGAAGCGGTATTGCGCGCCCAGCGCTAGCCAGGTCCGGTCGGCATCGGGCAGGCGCACGGTGCGATAGGCGTCCTGCACCGGCGACTGGTCATAAGCCAAGCCTCCGCGGAACATCCACTGCTCGTTGTGCCGGTAGTTCGCCCCGACGGCAATGCGCCAGGCATCGTCGAAGTTCTCGGTCGTCGACTGCAGCGGCCTGCCGTCGCTGCGCGTGAAGTTCAGCTGCTGGATCGAGCTCCAACCGGTGTATTGCACATCGGCCATCACGTCCCATTGCTCGTTCAGCCTGCCGAAATAGGAGATGTTGATGATCTCGGGCAACTTGATCCGGGATGTGACCCCCGAGTTGTAGAGAAACCGGGTGTTGACGCCCGCGGCCAGTGGTTCGACGAACGCCGGCACGGCCGGGTTCTTGAAGGTGGCCTCGCCCGACACGTTGTAGTTGATTGCCGAACGGTACTGCGCACCGATGCGGTTGGCCTTGTCGATATCCACCAGGATGCCGAGGTTCCAGCCCCAGGCATGATCGCTACCGGTTACCTCGGCGTTGCTTTGCAGGCCGGCCGTCGCATGTGCAATCGCATTGAACGCGGGCGAGCCCGGCGCGATGCCACTCTGCTCGGCCGCCGAGAGCAAGGCGGCCGAGTAGTTGGCGTTGCTGGTGAAGGTGGCGTCGATGTGCTGGTAGCTCGCTCCCAGGCCGATGGCGATGTTGTCGGTGGCCTTCCACGATACGGCGGGGTTGACGTTGATCGTCTTGATCTCGGACTTCAGGCCCTGGAAGCGGCCGATCCAGCCGTTGTCGTACTCCGTGACCAACCCGAAGGGCGCATTCACGCCCAGACCCACCGACCATTGCTTGTCGATCGGCATCGTGACGTAGAAGTTCGGCACGATGTTCAGACTGCCGGCGTCGCCGCCCTCGTTGCCGAGCGGCTGCTGCGCGGCGGCCACCGAGCTGGCATTGCGAAACTTCAGCGACGGCTGGATCAAGTTCAAGGCGCCGACCGCCTGCCCACTGCCCAGGCGCGCCATGCCGGCTGCGTTGGACCACAAGGTGCTGGCGTCTTCGGCGACGGCCGCGCCACCGGCATAGGCGTTGCCGAGACCGCTGGCCGAGTTCTCCTGCAGAGCGAAGCCCGCCCCGAGGGCGACGCCAGGCGCCACGCTGAGCATGCCGAGCGCCATCGACAGTGGCAAGTGTCTGATCTGGATGTCCATGGTCCCCTCCTTTGCGCAGACGGCATCCAGGTTAGCGAGCGAATTCGACTTGGCATTGAGTTCAGTCACCACCGGTTGCTTGCGGACTGATATGGGTTCGCGATCAAAGATATAGGAACGTGCGCCGGCTGACGGCGCGTTGCTGTCGCTTGCTCGTGAGGTCGTTTGGTTTCACGGGGCGGCGTGCCGACTCGGCTGCGGTAGTGCGCTCGCGGTGCGCCTACATGAACGCCGCGGTGCCGGCAGGGCGTGTGGTTCGGGCTCGCGGGCGCAGGCCCCATTCGCGGCACGTTGATCCCGTCACCGCCTGGTCGGTGATGACGAGATCACTGCCGCAGGTCCAAACCATCGGCCCGCGAGCGTGGGCCGGAGAACGCGGACCCGGACCGCACGCCACGCTGAACGCTCGCACGCCCGCTTTGCCGCTTGCACCGAGCGACCGCAATGCGCGGCCGGGTGCCGACGCCGCGCTTCTATGCCGTGGAGCGCGAATCGGTACAAGGGGCACGGTGCGTCATTATTCGCAACCCAGGCGCGGCCGCGGCGCGGCGATGCTCTAGCATTTGGCAGCTGTTTTTGCTCGATGTCGGTAAGGAGGTTCTGCATGTCTGCAACTGGCACTCCGCGTCCGTGGCGTTTGCTCCTTGCCATGGCCCTGGCCGCGCAGTGCACTACCGCTGCTTGGGCGGCTGCCGAAGGCGGCCTGTACATCGCCGGTGCCGGCTTCAGCTTCCAGGAGGCCGCCGAGCGGGCCCTGGCGCAGAACCCGGGCAACAGGCGCTTCTTCCTGCTGACGCTGCCAGCCGATGCCGCCGCGCTGGGCAGCCGGGCCACGCCGGCCCAGCAGCGTCTGCGCGACCGGGTGGTCGCTGCCAACGGCGTGCTGCTGGTGTGCCAGCGCGACCTGGACAACGGCCGCATCAGCGCCGACGGGCTGGCCGCCGGCGTGGTGCCGGTGCGCGGCAACAGCGCCGAACTGCCAGTCGGCCAGCGCTACTTTGCGGGCGAGAACCCGGCCGATCTGCCGTCCGCCAACAAGGCACTGCGCCGACTGCGCTCCACCTGCGCCTGAGCTCCGGCTTCGCAGGGCCGCTATTGCGTCGGTGCCGGGTGCGCCGGCGGGTCGGCCGTATCCGCAGCGCGTGGCGCGACGGGCGCGAACAGGCGTTGTACGCGGTCCTTGAAGTCGGGAGGGAAGGTCCAGTAGCGCGCTCCGCGCGCCGCACTCTGCGCGTCCAGCCCGCGGCGCTGCGGGTCGGCATTCAGCAGCAACAGGCCGAGCAGGTCACTGCTGACCCAGGGGTCCTCGTACCAGAACGCGTGCGACCGGAGCGGCAGCTTCGGGATGTCGTTCGGATCGACCTTGATCAAGTCGAAGCCCATGGTTTGCGTCGCCTCGATCATGAAGCTTGACTGCTCCTCGTCGAGTTCGGTGGGGTTGGGCCGGCCCGCGCGCGACGCCCGGTGGACGAGCGTGGCAAAGCGCAGCGCCGAGTCGTTCAGGTTGGCGGCAATGCTGACGCGATCGACGACGTCGACGTATTTCGCCAGATCGTCGACGAAGCGACGCGTGTCGATGTCCGGCGCCGCGAAGTAGATCTGTTTCAGGCGCAAACGCTGGCGCAGTGGCTCGCGCGATTCGCCCGGGCGCCCCTGGCCCAGCTTGGCCAACCCAGGGCTGACGATCTGCGCGCCGGCGCTATAGGCCAGCACGTCGATGCCGGCGGCCTGGGTGTTCGCAGCCAGCAGATCGATCAGCCGCGCGAACGGTTCGACCGAAGCCGCAGCGTTGCCGACATCGGTGAAGTACCTCAGCATCGACCCGGCCGACGGCCACAGGAACGCCAGCACCACCATGCGTCGTCCGGTGAAGTGGCGCAGTTGTGCGGCCTGCGCCGAGGCCCGCGCCAAGGTGTTGTTGGAGCCGTGCACATAAATCAGCAGGTCATGGCTCGCGCTCGCGGCCAGCGCCTTGTCGACCAGGGCGAAGAATGATCGGGCCTTCGGCGATGCGGCCACGGTCTCCGCGGGCCCCAGCATGGCCATCGGCTCTAGCCCGTCCAACTGCACGATCGGACGTTCGTCCGGATCGTCGCTGGTCGACAGTCGCAGCAGCGTGTCCCAGTCGAGCGTCTCGTCGCCGATGCGAACATGCGCTACCCCCATGCGCAGGCGCTCGCTGGGCAGGATGGTATGGACAGGCTCCGGCGCCTCGACCACGGCACCGCGGTTGGTCGCATACAGCACCGGGATATCGGTGCCCAGCGCGTGGCTGCCGGCCTGCGCAAACGGATCGATCTCACCCGTGCGGAAGCTCAATGGGGTGGGCATCAGCCGCACTGGCGATGCGCAGCCGGCCAGCAACGCCGCCAACGACAGGGCCGTCAGCGAGCGGGCGAATTGACGCATTGCGCCATTGTCGTCCCTGTCCGTGCTGGATCAGCCCACTCGCTTGTATCGCGCCTGGGCCTTCGCCAGCCGCAAGCCCGTTCCGGGCCTTGCGCGCGGGCTCAGTCCCCCGCGGCATCCGGCGGCAGCAGGTCAGGCACCTCGAAGGCCTTCAGCCCGGCCGTCGGGGCCTTGGCTGCCGTCGCCGGCGGGATCTCGAAATTCGGCGCAAACGTCACCATCAGGCCACGAAGCTGGTCGAAGGGCTTGCGGTCGCCGTCGAACTTCGCCTTGCCGGCCTTGATCCGTTTGCCTGAAGAACTCGCGTTCATCTCAATCCGCGCTGAGATCGCTTCCATTCAGCGTGGTCGTTAGATCCGGCTATAAGCGTCGGCGCAAGAGCCGTGGGCAAAGGCGCATCGCCGACGATGGCGACCCGATGCGTCTCCGCCTCGCGCTTCTCCTGCTCGGCCATGTCGCGCTCGAGGAAGTAGTTGACGAAAGTCCGGATGACGGAGATCGCGGCCAGGCGCCCGATCTCGTCCCAGCTCGGCGAGAAGGCCGTCTCGATGACGTCGGCCGCAAGCTGAAAGGTGAGCCCGGCCACCAGCCAGCGCGCATATAGAACATACCCGCGGTGGAACCGCTGGCCCGTCGGCGAGCGGTCGAAGATCGCGCGAACGCTGTGCACGAAGGCCTGCGCTGTCCCGAAGGCGACGACCACGAGCGCCATCGTATGAATGATAAGGATCGCGTTCGCGGCGATGACCGTCAACCAGTCCTTCATTGGTTCCCCTGCTCCCGTTGGCCTTGCGTCTTGAGGCGACCGGGCGCGATGTGGCGGTCGGCATGCATGGCCACCGCATGCGACGGGTTCCGCGATACATCGAACACGACCTGGTCGTACCACCACAAGCCCTTGAACAACACCCGCGCGGCGTCGCGTTCCGCCGGCTGCGGGGCAATCTGGGCGATCGTGCGCCGGCCGTCGATGGCGTCGAACATGCGCTTCTGCGCTGCGCTGATCGGCAGGTAGATGTCGGTGTACGAATGACTCGTGTTGATCAGCACAGCCGCTGCGCCTGGCGGCAACCGTTCCTGCACCACCACCGTGTCGGGCAGCCGCAGCGGCACATGGTCGAGCCAGGCCTCGCCGTCGAAGCCGATGCCCTGTGCCTGCGGTTGGTCGCGGCTATAGGCTACGACACTGTGGCGCACCATCGTGCCGCGGAACAGTTCGACCGCGGCGTACTGCTCGTCGCGAGGCAGCCGCGCCATCAACGCCTGGTGGGGCGAGGACGCCAGCGCGCCACAATTCGGCAGGTAGGCCGCTTGCCGCACCCAGCGACCGAACTCCAGGCCCGTGGCAGCCAGAAACTCCAGCAGCTGCGGCACCGAATAGGCACGGTCCTGCGGGTGCAGTAGCGCATCGGCCAGGCCGGCTTCGCTGCGGAAGTCCGACGCATGACGCAGCAGCGGACGCAGAGGGTGATCGGGCGGCAGCGCTTGCAGGCTGGCCGCGAGTTCGCGGATCTCCGTCGCCGTGCTACCGATGCGAAGCCGGCGGCAGTAGTCCTGCAGCAGGTAAACCCCGGCGCGTCCGTAGGGTGCATAAACCATCAGGTGCATCGCACCTTCGGGCGCGAGCACGTCGCGCAGCGCGCGCAGGCCCTGGTCGGGGTTGCTCAGATGATGCAGCACCCCGGTACAGATCACGTGCTCGAAGACGCGCCCCAGTTCGGCGGCACGTTCCAGCGGCAGTTGCTGCAGCTCGAGGTTGTCGATGCGGTGCTTGCGCCTGAGCCGGTCGGTCTGCTCGATGCCGGTGGCGCTGACGTCGATGCCGAGCACTTGCGCACGTGGCCAGCGCAGTGCGACCTTTGCCGCCTGCGACGTGCCACAACCCGCCACCAGGATGCTGCGGTCGTCACGATACGGCTCGGCGGGCCAGAACAGGCTGGCGTCCACGCGTCGGCGATCGTCGGTCCACGACTGGCGGTAGCGCTCCAGGTCGTCGACCGGCGGTGGGTAGGGATGGCGCTCGTAGAAGTCGCTCACCGTCTGTGCGACGGAGCCATCCGACGTGGCAGGTGCTTCGTGTTCCGACATGCTTGAGGGGCTGAACGGGAACGGACCCAGGCAAACCTGAGCCGCCTGGATCCATCGAATACGGCGCCCAAAGCGTGCTTCGGGCGCGGCCCCATCGGTTCGGCCGACAGGGGCGGGGCAGGTCAGTGGTTGCGACCGCTGCCGGCTTCTTCCAAATCGCGCATCACGGCATCCAGGTTGAACGAGGCCGGCTTCTGCCGCGGCGGGAACTTGACGAAGTTGTCGATCTGCTTTGCCACTGCGCCCTGCATCATGTAGATGATGTAGGCGTGCGAGATGTACCAGTCCCAGTAGGTGTTGGCGTTCTCGTCGGCACGCTCGAACGGGTCGCGCCGCAGGTTGAAGAGCTTGGGCGCCCGCAATTTCACGAACGGCTCGATCCAGCACATCAGTTGCTTGGCGCGTTGCTCCATCAGCACCACCTTCCAGTCCTGCAGCCGGATCGCAATGATTTCACCGTCGTCGCTGATGTAGAAGAAGGAATTGCGCGGGCTGTCCTTCACCTCGCCCTTCAGGTAGGGCAGCATGTTGAAGCCGTCAAGGTGGACCTTGAAGGTCTTCTTGCCGGCCTTGTGACCCTTGAGAAGCTTCGCCTTGATGTCCGGTTCGCCGGCGGCGGCGAGGAAGGTCGCCATCCAGTCCTGGTGCGTGACGATGCCGTTGAGCACCGTGCCCGCCTTGAACTGGCCCGGCCAGCGCACGAAGCACGGCACGCGCCAGCCGCCTTCCCAGTTGGTGTTCTTTTCCGAGCGAAACGGCGTGATGCCGGCGTCCGGCCAGGTGTTGTAGTGCACGCCGTTGTCGGTGGAGTACATGACGATGGTGTCGTCGGCGATGCCCAGCTTGTCGAGCTTGTTCAGCATGAGGCCGATGTTCTCGTCGTGCGCCACCATCACGTCGTTGTAGTCGCCCTGACCGCCGCTCTTGCCCTTGTGCTTTTCGGCGCAGTGGGTGCGGAAGTGCATCGCCGTCGTGTTGTACCAGAGGAAGAACGGCGTCTTGGCCTTGTGCGCCTCGTCGATGAAGCGCAGCGCGCGCTCGGTCACCTCGTCGTCGATCGTCTCCATGCGCTTTATCGTCAGCGGCCCAGTGTCCACGACCGTCTGTCCGCCCTTGCCGTCGGCCTTGCAGTGCAGCACACCGCGCGGCCCGAACTTCTTCTTGAACGCAGGGTCCTTCGGGTAGTCCGGGTCCTCGGGCTCTTCCTCGGCATTGAGGTGGTACAGGTTGCCGAAGAACTCGTCGAAGCCGTGCATCGTGGGCAAATGCTCGTCGCGGTCACCGAAGTGGTTCTTGCCGAACTGGCCGGTGGCGTATCCCAGCGGCTTGAGCAGCTCGGCCATGGTCGGGTCTTCCGCCTGAATGCCGTTGGTGGCGCCCGGCATGCCCACCTTGGTCAGCCCGGTGCGGATCGGGTTCTGCCCGGTCATGAACGCGGCGCGTCCCGCCGTGCAACTCTGTTGCGCGTAGTAGTCGGTGAAGGCCACGCCCTCGTTACCCACGCGGTCGATGTTGGGCGTGCGGTAGCCCATCTGGCCGCGGCTGTTGTAGCTGATGTTCCACCAGCCCACGTCGTCGCCCCAGAGGATCAGGATGTTGGGTTTCTTGGTTGCCATGGTCTCTTCCTTTCAGTGCCTACACAAATTCCGGATCGCCTCAAAGTAACCCGGTTCCAAAAGTTGTTCGGTCCTCATTGCGTCGTCGTCTCGTGATCGACGCCGCTGAAGGGTGCACTCGGCGCCTTGTCGCCGTGGCAGAAGCGGAATTTCTTGCCGCTGCCACAGGGGCAAGGCTGATAGACGCCGCGCTGAACGTCCTGTTGGGCGACCCAGGCCATCGCGTCGGCGGGCATCCGGCCTTGCCGCAGCATTTGCACCATGACGTTGAAGGTCGGCCCAGTGTGGGTGAAGAACAGCTCCAGGCCCGGGCACAGGTAGTTGTGGCCGGGCTCGCCGTCGCGTGACAGCGCGAAGCGGTCCTTGGGGCAACCGCCGTTGCACCAGTTGCGGACCTTGCAATCGCGGCACTGCGCGGTCAGCGTGTCGAGCTTGTCCTGGCCAAACTTGCGTTGCTCGGCCGAGGCCACCAACGCGAGCATGTGCGTCTGGAGGATGTTGCCAAGCTTGTATTTCGGTTCGACGAAGTGGTCGCAGCTGTACAGGTCGCCGTTGTGCTCCAGCGCCGGGCCGTAGCCGCAGGTGGGCGCATGGATGCACAGCAGGTGGCGGCCGAAGAAGGCTTCCAGCGTGACGTCGAACAGTTGCACGTACACCTGGCCGACGTCGTGGCGTACCCATTCCTCGAAGATGTCGATGAGGAAGCGGCCGTAGGGTTCGGCGCCGACCGTGCGCTCGGTGACGAGGTTGCCGGTCTGCGTGTACAGCAGCCGCTTCTTGCCGGTCTGCTCGCTCCAGCCCTGGTTGGCGATCTGGATCGTCTGCTCGGTGGCACGCTCGATGATCGGGATGAACTGCACCCACTTGGCGCCCAGCTCGTCGCGGAAGAAGCGGTAGACGGTGCGCCCGTGCTGCTGGTTGGCGGCATTGACGGTGCACAGGATGTTGAAGTCGACCTCGTGCTTGCGCAAGCAGCGCCAGCCGCGCATCACCAGGTCGAAGGTGCCTTGCCCGCGGCGGTCGACGCGGTAGGTGTCGTGCAGCTCGCGCGGGCCGTCGACGCTCAGGCCCACCAGGAAGCCGTGCTGCTTGAAGAAGGCACACCAGTCGTCATCGAGCAGCAGGCCGTTGGTCTGGAAGGTGTGCTGCACCGTCTGGCCGGGCTGGCGGTGCTTTTCGACCAGCTCGACCGCGCGGCGGAAGAACTCCAGCTTCATCAGCGTGGGCTCGCCGCCCTGCCAAGCCACCGTCACCTGCGGCGTGCGGTGCGACTCGAGCAACTGGCGGATGTAGGCCTCGAGCGTGGCCTCGGACATGCGGCTCTTGTCGTTCGGGTACAGCGCTTCCTTCGACAGGAAGAAGCAGTAGGTGCAGTCGATGTTGCAGGTGGATCCGCTCGGCTTGGCCAGCAGGTGAAAGCCCGGCGGTCCGTTCGCAGGCATCGACGGGGACATCGCCGTGGGAGACGCTGGAGTGGGCAAGTTCATGTCTGGGACGAGAGGTATGGGGTGTCTTGATTCGATGCGATGACGCCCTAGACGAACTGCAGCAGCACGGCGAAAAAGGCGAACACGCCGATCAGTATGAGCACGATCGACACGGCGTAGAGGGGCGTCTGCTTCACTTCCCCTGTCCTGCCGGCCACGGCCGCGTAACCAGCACTCCACAGGTACTGCACCATCTTGCGGTACTCCCAGACCGAGAAGACCGCGGCCATGACGCCACAGAAGATCAACGCCAGCCCCAGGTACCAGGCGGCATCGGGAAAGCGCGCGGTGGTGTCGCCCGGAGTCTGATGAAAGTTGTTCAGGAACTGGACGATGGCGAAGCCGAAACCGATCAATGAGACGGACGTGCGCAGGTAGGCCATCATCGTGTTCTCCACGGCGAGCCGTGTGCGCAGCCAGGAAAAGTGGCTCTCCGCAGTGACACGCATCTCGAAGCGACTTGCCGGGGCATCGGCTCTTGGATCACTCATGGTCGTGCCTCCTGGCCGGGCACGGGGCCGGCAGACGGTTGCTGAAGCCACGCATTGGCCGCTGCCACGGCCTGGTTGAGGGCCACTCCGATCTGAGGCGTGGCCACAAACACGTTTTCCTCGCCGAGCGACTGCAGAACACCGGTCTTGGCGAGCTGGTCGCGAACGATCGGGTCGACGCCAACGAGCATCAGCTTGCAGTCGTGCGCGCGCAGCGCCAGGGCGTAGCGTTGCAGCACGGTGACGAAGGTGCTGCCGATCTCGCTCTTGCCGCGCAGGTTGATGGCCAGCACCGCGTGCGTGGCGCCGCCGACCTGGGGCAGCATCTCCTCCATGTTCTTGGCCGCGGCAAAAAACAGGCTGCCGTAGACATGCAGCAGGGTCAGCTGGTGGCTGGGCAGGCGTCGGGGCACTGGCCGTTCCAGCGGAAAGCCCTGCGGTTGCAGCACCCATTGCGTGACGACGACCTTGTTCGACTGGCGAAAGACATGGAGCACGACGCTCAGCGCCACGCCGAACAGCACCGCAAATTGCAGCGGTACCACCAGCGTGGCGATGAAGGTCACGAGCATGACCACCCTGGAGATCCGCCCTGTCTTCCAGGCGATCACTGCCTCGGGCAGGCGCAGGCCCTGGTACCCCGCGACGATCAGCAGCGCGGCCAGCGCGGGCATCGGCACCAGTTCGACCAGCGGTGCGGCCAGCAGCACGATGGCGGCCACGAAAAGCCCGACGAAGATGTTGGCCCAGCGCGATCTGCCGCCGGCGCTCAGGATCAGCGCCGTGCCCGAGACCGAGCCGCCGGCCGGGATGCCGCTGACGAAGCCAGTGGCGACGTTGGCGACGCCCTGGCCGAGAAAGTCGCGCGATACGCCCGGGTAGCGCCCATCGGGGTTGGGCGTGCCCTGGCTGACGCCTGCACCTTGCACCAGGCCGATGATGGCCACCGAAAAGGCCGGCAGCAACAGCGACGTGACCAGCGACAGATCGGGAATCACCAGTTGCGGCAACGCGCGCGGAATCGACCCGATGTCACCGACCGTCGGCACCATGTCGAAGCCTGCGGCCCAGGGCAGGGCCGGCAGGCTCAGCACGGCCAGCAGGACGGTGGCCGCGGCAATGGCGATGATGAAGGCGAAGCGCTGCAGCGACTTCACCCACAGCAGCAGCACGATCAGCCCCAGCGTGAAGGCGCCGATGATGCTGACCCACGGGTCGATCCGGTTGAAACGCAGCAACAGGTCCAACGCCTGAGCTACGCGGTTCGAGAATTGGCTCTCGTAGCCTGTCAGGTCGCTCAACTGGCCTAGGATGATCAGCACTGCCACGCCGTTGAGAAAGCCGGTCATCACCGCGTTGGAAACGAAGCGGATCACGAAGCCCAGCCGCAGCACGCCCGCCAGCAACTGGATCAGGCCGACCAGCAGCACCAGCACGACCAGTGACTGCTGCTTCTGCTCAGTCGGGAAATCCACCAGCGCGACACCGGCCGCCACCGAGAGCGCGGCGGTGCTGGACACGTTCATGAAGACCGAGCTGTTGAAGATGGCGCCGACCGGCACCGCGATCATCAG
The DNA here is from genome assembly GCA_963758955.1 of uncultured Pseudomonadota bacterium. GTDB lineage: Bacteria > Pseudomonadota > Gammaproteobacteria > Burkholderiales > Burkholderiaceae_C > Rubrivivax. The sequence continues at coordinate 34,052 of CAVWXO010000015.1, read as the reverse complement.
GGTGAAGATGCCGAGCACCGGATTGACCGTTGCCAGCAGCGCGTGACCCATGGATTGCGGCACGTTGACCACGGCGAAGGTCAGCGCGGCCACCAAGTCGGACGACAGCAGCGCGCGATCGGGCCTCAGGCTGCGCACCGCGGACCGCAGCCGCCCCAGATGATCTGCGTTGCTCATCTGACCTCGAATGTGAATGGACTCACCGCGCTTGGCTCGAGGACTTGTGCGCGATCCACTTGCGCGCGACATGCGCGAACAGGCCGCGCAGCAGCATGTAGGGCAAGAAAGCGAGCACGAGCGCAATGATCACTGCCTCGGCGGGATGGAAGGTATCGAACTCCATGAACTGGTAGATGCCGTCCATGACCAGTCCCAGCAGAATGATCTGCGCAGTGGCCACGAGCGCCTCGTTCAACCGGCCTGCGCGTTTCTGCGGGTTCGTCAGCACCGTCGCGAGAAACGGGGCGCGCCCGGAGCGGGCGTCCTTGAGGCCGTCGCGGAACGCCGCGATCGACGCCATGATGGGCTGCAGGATGAAGCGGAAGACCATCGGACCGCCCGGACGTTCGAACAGGTTCTGCCATATGCGCGAGCGAACGTCCGCCGAAAAACCGTACCACGCCAGGCCCAGGACGATGAAGAGCAGCATCAGCACGGTGACCAGGCGTGCCAGGGCGAGCTTGTACTTCGAGATCTGCTCGCTCATCGATCGTAGTTGCTTGAAAAGCCTGGGGTCAGCCCGCGTCGCCCGCATGGAAGCATGAGCACCGCTACGACGAACGCCGCGCCTGCCATTGCTGCGCCGCGTCTCGCGGTTTCCTCGGCCGTCAGCGGGCCGAAGACGGTCCGGCCACCCCTGAAGAAGCTGGTGTTGACCATCGCGCCGAAGTGCTTGACCTGTGCGCTCGGGGCACCCACGGCGGCGCCTTGGGCCTGGGCCAGGGGCGCCACGCAGACGGTCACGGCTGTGGCCAAAACCCGCGCGTGTTGAATGGAGAGTGCCATTGATCTTGTAGGGCGCAGCCTACCGAGCCCTCTCGGTGGCGACGTTGATTCAGGTCATTTTCCGGTGATGCTGGGTATCCGTCCAATGCATGTTACGAAAGTCATCCATATACTTGATGCATGGCTTTAGAACTCCGACAGATGCGTCAGGTGCTGGCACTGGCCGAGCACGGCAGCTTTGCCCGTGCTGCCGTGGCCCTGCACCTGAGCCAGCCTGCGCTTTCGCGCAGCATTCAGTTGCTCGAACAGCAGATCGGTACCGCGTTGTTCCTGCGTTCCGTCGTGGGCGTGGTGCCGACCGATATCGGGCGCCTGCTGGTGCAGCGGGCCCGCCAGGTCGTGCAGATGGCCGAGGATCTCGACCAGGAAGTCTTGTCCAACCGTACGCTGCAGGCCGGCCAGCTGAGCATCGGCGCGGGGCCGTTTCCGGTGGAATCGGTAATCACCACCGCGCTTGCGCGCTTCATCGCGGCGCACCCGGCCATCGGGGTGCGCGTTCAGGTGCGCGACTGGGACGAGCTTCTGTCACGGCTGCGCTCGCGCGAGCTGGACTTTTTCGTCGCCGAGATCAGCACACTCAAGAGCGAGCCCGACCTGGGGGTGGAGCCCTTGTCCGCGCATGCGCTGTACTTCGTCGGCCGACACGCACATCCGCTGGCGGGGCGCGACAACGTCGGCACCGCCGAGACCTTCGCCTACCCGTTCATCGCGCCGGCTCGCATCCCACCACGCCTGCTCGAGCCGATGCTCCAGGCCCGGCGCAAGTTTGCCGGCCGTAAGGCGGTGCCACAGGCCTTTCCCTCGCTGGAGTTCAATGTGCTGGCAGCGGTCAAGCGCATCGTCGAAGGCTCCGATGCCGTGACGGCCTTGACGGTGAGCTGCTGCGCCACCGAGCTGCAGCAGCAGCGGCTCTCGTTGCTGGGGGCGAAGCCCTGGTTGTCGACTCGCTACGGCATCGTCAGCCTCAAGGGCCACCCGGTGAGTTCGGCGGCGCTGCGCTTTCGCGAGTTCGTGGTCCAGGCGGAAGCCGAGGTTTCGCCCTTCGAGGAGAAAGTGCTTGCAGGCTGGGCATCGCGAGGCACCAAGATCGACCCGACGCCTCGCGTTCCGCCCAAGCGCACGAAAGCGCTGCGCTAAGACCTGCGAAGGCGGCTGATCGCGAAGTCGTCATGCAGAATCCCGAAAGGGCCAGCCGCGGCCAGTCACGCGCACCGAGCGCTCCTTTCATGCGACCCCTGTGGCGTCGAAGCTTGTACGGACTGGCCGCTGCGCTGCTGCTGTTGGCAGGGCTGGCGGCATGGCTGGTGCTCAGCTTCGATGCCGAGTACTTCAAGCGTGCGGCCATCGACTGGATGCGCACCCACCTCGCGCGCGGGCTGGCTTTCGACGGGCCGGTCGCGCTGCAGCTGTGGCCGCAGCCGGCGGTAGCGGTACAGGGCGTGCGCCTGTCCGAACCCGGCCAGCCGCAGCAGCCCTTTGCCGCGGTCGGAGACGCGGCGCTGTCGCTGCGCCTGCGGCCCTTGCTGTTCGAGCGCGAGATCGAGGTCGAGAGCGTGTCGGCCCGCGGTGTGACGCTGCGCTTCCAGCGCGACGCCGAAGGCCACAGCAACATCGACGATCTACTCGACCGCGTGGCCAGCGGCGAATCGCGCTCCGGCAAGCCGCTGACGATGGACAGCCTGCTGCTGGCCGACGTGGCGCTGGACGTCGATGATGCCCATGCCGGTCTGCGCGGCCGGCTGGCGATTGCCAGGTTCGAGCTCGGTGCCTTCGGCCCCGGGCAGGTATCGCCGCTGCATTTGAAGGCGCAGGCCAAGCTGAGCGCGCCGGCGCTGAACGCCGCACTGGAGCTCGACGCCGGTCTGTCGCTGCGGCCGGCGCCGCAGGCGGGCGCACCGCCTGTCGTGCGACTGGACAAGACCAGCCTGCGCCTGCGTGGCCAGGGCTTCGAGCTGGAGGGCCTGGACGCGCGGCTGCAGGCTGAGTCCATCCGCCTGGCCTACGGTGCCGAACTCGGCCTGGGCGACAGCCATGTGGAAGTCGATGGCGTGCAACTGCAGTTCGGCGGCAAACGCCGGGGCTGGCAGATCGACAGCGGCCAGCTCGGCCTGGCACGGCTGCGGCTGGACATCCTGCAGCGCCAGCTGGAAGTGGACCAGCTGGTGCTGCAGCTCAAGGGCAAGCGACTCGACACCACGCTCGACGCGCAGCTGCGCTGGCCGACCCTGAAGGTGCAGGGCGACAGCTTGCAAGGCGGTGCGCTCGAAGGCCAGCTGGCTCTGGGCGGCGATCAGCGGCTGCGGCTGAAGGTGCAGTCGCAGTCGCCCAGCGGCGCCTTCGAACGCATCACCGTGCCCGGTCTGCAGCTCGACATCGACGGCCAGCTCGGCTCCAGTGCCGTCACGGGCCAGGCCGGTGCCACGCTGGTGCTGACCCCCAAGCCGGTGGCCGTGGCACTGGACGCCCTGTCGCTGCGCCTGCGCCTCGACGACCCGGGTCTGCCGCCGCTGCAGCTGTCGCTGGACGGCCAGGCCCAGCTGAGCCCGAGCGCCGGCACGGGCCGGGTCGAAGGCAGCATCAACGACCAGCGCGTCGACGCCCGCATCGACGCCCAGCTCGACCGGTCGAGGCCCTTCGTCGACCTGCAGGCCAGCTTCGGCACGCTGGACCTGAACCGCTTCGTCGCACCGGCGCAGCGCTACGCCGCGCCGACACCCGCGGCGGCATCGCGGCCAATCGACCTGCAGCCCTTGCGTGCCGCCGACGCGCGGCTGCGCATCAGCGTGGCGCGGCTGCTGCGTCCGCCGTACCGCATCGACGCCCTGGACCTGCAGGCGCAGATCGACAACGGTACGCTCGACGTTCGGCGCCTGGCCGGTCGCGCCTGGGGCGGCAGCTTCAATGCCAGCGGCAGCGCCGATGCCGGGTCCGGACGACTGGCGCTGCGCGTTAGTGCCGACGAGGTGGACCTGCGCGCCATGCTGGCCGACACCACCGGCTACGACGGCCTGCGTGGCCGCGGCCGCGTCGAGGCCGAGCTGCGCGGCCAGGGCGCGACGGTGGGGGCCGTGCGCGCCGGCTTGAACGGCCGGCTGACGCTGGCGCTGCGGCCGGCCGCGCTGCGCGGCGTGGACCTGGCGCAGACGCTGCGCGGCTGGCGCACGGCCACGCAGGACCGCGTGGCCTCGGATGCCGCGCGCCAGACCGAGTTCAGCCAGCTCGATGCCAGCTTCGACATCCGCGATGGCGTCGGCCGCAGCACCGACCTCGACGGCCGCAGCGACTTCCTGCGCGTCGGCGGCGAAGGCGGCATCGACCTGGCCCAGGGCCGCATCGACTACCTGCTGCGCGCACGGGTGGTCAACGCCGCCGGGGGCCGCGCCGGGCCGGAGATGGTGATGCTCAACAACGTGACCGTGCCGGTGGAACTGCACGGCCCCTTCGGCAACATCGAATGGCAGGTGCGCTGGGGCAGCGTCAGTGCGGCCGTGGCGGCGCTGTCGGTGCCGAATGCGGCGATCGGCGCGGTCAGCGGTGTGGCGCGTGGGGCCACCGGCGTGGTGCGCGGCGCGGCCGGGGTGCTGCGCAGCGTGCCCGGTGCGTTGACGCCGGGGCAGCGCTGAACTCCGGCGTGCCGATAATGGCTGCCATGGAACCACCCGTCGCCCTGTTCACCGCCGCCGGCAGCGGCATCGGCGCCGCCGCGGCGCGTAAGCTGGCCGCCGAGGGCTGGCTGGTGGCGATCCTGTCACCCTCGGGCCGCGGCGCGGCGCTGGCCGCCGAGCTGGGCGGCCTGGGCGTCACCGGCTCCAACCAGGATGCCGACGCCCTGCAGCAGCTGGTGGACGGCGCGATGCAGCGTTGGGGCCGCATCGACGCGGTGGTCAACAGCGCCGGGCATGGGCCCAAGGGCGAGCTGCTGCAGATCAGCGATGCCGACTGGCACGCCGGGATGGAGTTCTATCTGCTCAATGTGGTGCGCGTCGCGCGGCTGGTGACGCCGCAGATGCGTAAGCAGAAGCGCGGCGCGATTGTCAACGTCAGCACCTATGCCACCTTCGAGCCCGAGGCCGCGTTTCCCACGTCGGGCGTGTTCCGCGCTGGGCTGGCGGCCTTCACCAAGCTCTATGCCGACCAGTACGCCGCCGACGGGCTGCGCATGAACAACGTGCTGCCCGGCTTCATCGACAGCCTGCCCGAGAAGGCCGATCGCCGCCAGCGCATCCCGATGGGCCGCTACGGCCGAGCCGACGAAGTGGCCGAGCTGATTGCCTTTCTGGCGTCGGACAAGTCGGCCTACGTCACCGGGCAGAACATCCGCATCGACGGCGGGTTGACACGGTCGGTGTGAGGCGCATGGCCGCAGCGGCACTGGGGTTGGCGCTTGCCGGTGCGCTGCTTCTCGGAGGGCCCGCGCTGATGCAGGATCGATTGCTGTACTTTCCGGTGAAGGTCAGCGTGGCCCAGGCCAGCGTCGGCGGCCTGCAGCCGTGGCCGAGTGCAACGGACTTTCGCGGCCTGCTGGCGCCCGCGCCGGCTGCTCCACGGGGCACCGCCATCGTCTTCCACGGCAATGCCGGCCACGCCGGGCAGCGCGGCCACCTGGCGGCCGCACTTGCCGGCACGGGGCTGCGCGTGATCTTGGCCGAATATCCCGGCTACGGCCCGCGCGACGGTGCGCTGGGCGAAGGCTCGCTGGTGGCCGATGCGGCCGAGAGCATCGCGCTGGCGCAGCGGCAGTTCGCAGCGCCATTGCTGGTGGTGGGCGAATCACTGGGCGCGGGCGTGGCCGCCGCCGCGGCGGCCCGGCAGCGCGAGGCGGTGTCCGGGCTGATGTTGATCACGCCTTGGGACCGGCTGGAAAGCGTCGCTTCATTCCACTATCCCTGGCTGCCGGTGAAATGGCTGCTGCGCGACCACTACGACAGCGCGGCCCACCTGGCCGGTTTCGGCCGGCCGGTGGTGGTGGCCGTGGCGGCGCAGGACGACATCGTGCCGGCACGCTTTGGCGAAGCGCTGTACCTTGCGCTGCCCGAACCCAAGCGCCTGCTGTCGATGGACGAGGCCCGCCACAACGACTGGCCGGGCCGTGTCGATGCGGCCTGGTGGCAGCGGGCGGTGGGTTTCATGCTCGTTCCTTGACTGCCTCGCGTCACTGCGCCGGTGGCCCTTGGGTGCGATCCCTGCAATACGGTGGTGGTGTTTGAGAACACGGTGCATTTCGACGGCACACTCAAGCTGACGATGGACGACAAGTTCCTTCCCCGGGGCGGTCACCTGATCTGGCTGCTTTCCTATCGCGGCATCCCCGACGTGTCCGGCGCCGGCCTGCCAAGCGGGCGTTTCCATACCCTGTACCTGCCGGGACTGGACGCTACCCAGGGCTGGGGCACTGATACGCTTTCGCGTTGAATGCATAAGGTTGGTGCACGGTTCTTCGACTGTTCCCGGCGCATAGACGTCGTCCGCGTTGCCTTGCGCGAGCCGAGGACGACGGGCGAGCGAATCCGCTCCTGTCCCCCGCCCGAGCTGACGCTCGGGCTCCTCCTTAACCTCGCGGATTCGCTCGCCCGTCATCCTCGGCTGGGCACCACCGAGGCGTTCGTCGCGTGGCCAACAGCCGAAGAGGCGCAGCGCGCGATGTTGGCTGTTTGTGTTGCCGAGAACACCATAGCAGCCGCCGGCCGACGACGGGGGTGCGAATCCGCGAGGTTAAGGAGGAGGGTCGGGCGCCAGCCCGGCCCGGGGGACAGGAGCGGATTCGCACCCCCGTCTTCGGCCCGCGCAGAACGCAAGCGGACGACCCGGCTATGCGCCGTTTCCCGACAACAACTTCTATTCGATTGATCGCGAACGGGTATGAGTCGCTCTACACCAATGGCTCAGTACTGTTGGCCCAGCGGGTGCCCGAGCCCTCGACGCCAGCTCTCTGGCTGGCTGGCGTGCCCTTTTGGCTGGACTGGCGCGGCGACGCTCCGCATCGCACGGCCGAATGTGCGAGCGGCGGACTGATGGTGAGTGACATCGGGGTCTCAACGGCCGCCGCCGTGGACTGTTGCTGAGCCTCGCACGGCAACGAATTCTTGATCAGCGCTTCTCCAGCCGCTGGACCGCCGCTTCCGCCTGCTCCAGCGACCGCAGGATCTGCGCCTTCAGCGCCGGCAGGTCCACGCCCACGGTGCTCTTCTTGCCTTCCAGGTAGCGTGCATAGACGCCGTGCACGATGGCCGCGCTCTTCCAGCGGTTGAAGCCGACGTAGTAGTCCAGCAGGCGCAGGTCGCGGCCGGTGCGCGCCGCGTAGCGCTCGGCCAGTTCCTGGCGCGTCGGCCAGCCGGGCAGGCTGGTCGGCGGCACGCCACGCACCGAGGGTGGGTCGCCCGGCTCGGCCCACTGGTTCAGCGCATAGGCCAGGTCGGCCAGCGGGTCGCCCAGCGTGGAGATCTCCCAGTCCACCACCGCTGCGATGCGTCCATCCGGGCCGACCAGCGTGTTGTGCAGTCCGTAGTCGCCGTGCACGATGCGCGCCGGCCCCTGCTCGGGCACGTGCTCCAGAAAGTATTGCTGCAACTCGTGGGCGCGCGCATCGTCCAGCTGCGCGCCGGCGATCGATGCGGTCCACGAGCGGTACCAGGTCTTCAGCTGGCGGCCGATGTAGTCGTCCTTCTTGCCCAGATCGCCCAGGCCCACGCTGTCGGGGTCGATCGAATGCAACTCGGCCAGCACGTCGATGAAGGAATGCGCGATCTCCTTGCGCAGCGCCGGCGGCGCCCAGGTCTCGGCATCGGCGGCCGAATACAGCGGATGGCCGTTGACATGGCTCATCACGTAGAACATCGCGCCGGTCACCGAGGTGTCGGCGCAGAAGCCCAGCGCCCGCGGCACCGGCGCGGCGGTCTTGCCCAGCGCGCTGATCAGCGCCCATTCGCGTGCCATGTCGTGCGCCTTGGGCAGCAGTTCGCCCATCGGCGGGCGGCGGATCACCGCCAGCCTCCCCAGCGTGCCTTCGACCAGGTAGGTCAGGTTGGAATGTCCGCCTTCCAGGCGCGTCCACTTCAGCGGCGGCGTCAGCTCGCGGATGTGGGCGGCGATCCAGGCCTCGACCGCGGCCTTGTCGTAGCCGACGGGCGCGGCGGGGTCAGCCGAGGGCGGCATAACGTTCCAGGTGGTGGTCGGCATCACCGAAGCGTTGCCCAATCATCGTCAGGCGGCGGAACGTGTGCGAGATCTTCAGCTCCTCGGTCATGCCCATGCCGCCGTGCAGCTGCACCGATTCCTGGCTCACCTGGCGCGCTGCATCGGCGATCTTCACTTTCGCTGCCGACACCGCGCGCCGGCGCTCGGCCGCATCGCTGGCGTTGTCCACCTTGCTCGCGGCCAGGATGGCCATCGAGCGCGCCTGCTCGGTGTGGATGACCATCTCCACCATGCGGTGCTGCAGCACCTGGAAGGACGCGATCGGCACGCCGAACTGCTTGCGCGTCTGCAGGTATTCCAGCGTGGCGTCGTTGGCGTACTGCATCGCGCCGATGGCCTCGGCGCACAGCAGCGCGGTGGCAAAGTCCACCGCCTCGTCGATGAGGGGCAATGCGCTGCCCTCGGGCCCGAGCAGTGCATCGGCGTCCAGCTTCACGCCTGTGAACCGGATGTCGGCGGCGCGCTGGCCGTCGACCGTGCGGCAAGGGCTCATGCTGATGCCATGGGCGCGCGCATCGACGATGAACAGGCTGACGCCCGCATCGCCGCTGCGCGCCGAGACGATCAGTTGGTTCGCCCAGGGCGCACCGATGACCACGCTCTTCTCGCCGTCGAGCACCCAGCCCGAACCGTCGGGGCGTGCCTGGGTGGCCTGGGGCGCGAGTTCGTAGCGGCGGCCCGGCTCCAGGCTCGCAAAGGCCAGCTTCAGCGAGCCGTCGATGACGCCCGGCAGCAGCGCGGCGCGCTGCGCAGTCGAGCCGGCACGCGCCAGCAGCCGTGCGGCCAGGCCGATGTGGTCGAGCAGCGGCTCGACCAGCAGCGCGTCGCCGCAGGCTTCCATCACCGCCATCAGGTCAACCGCGCCGCCGCCAAAGCCGCCATCGGCCTCGGGCAGGGCGATCGCCGTCACGCCCATCTCGGCCAGCGTGGACCACACCGCGTCGCTGCAGCCGCTGGGGCTGTGCACGATGGCCTTGCGCTTTTCGAAGTCGTATTCGTTGGCCAGGTACTTGCGCACCGAGTCGGCCAGCTGCTGCTGTTCGTCGCTGTATTCGAAGTTCATCGTCGAATCCTCTTCAAAGGCCCAGCGTCATCTTGGCGATGATGTTGCGCTGGATCTCGTTGCTGCCGGCGTAGATGCTGGTCTTGCGGTAGTTGAAGTAGCGCGGCGCCAGGCGCGAGGCCAGCGGGTCGACCGCGCCGCCTTCCACCGCCACGAAGGGCTGCGCCAGCGGGCCGACGGCCTGCATCATCAGCTCTGTGATGGCCTGCTGGATCTCGGTGCCGCGGATCTTCAGCATCGACACGTCGGCGCCCGGCGGCTGGCCGCTGCGCCGCATCTTGTCCAGGAAGCGCATCGAGGTCAGTTCCAGCGCGTCGAGCTCGATCTCCACGCGCGACAGCCGGTCGCGGAAGCGCGGGTCCTCGATCAGCGGCTTGCCGTTCTTCTGCTCGCGCCCAGCCAGCGCCTTCAGTGCGGCCAGTTCGCGCTTGGACGAACCCACCGCGCCGGAGCCCATGCGCTCGTGGCCGAGCAGGTACTTGGCCACGGTCCAGCCCTTGTTCTCTTCGAACACCAGGTTCTCCGCCGGCACCTTGACGTCGTCGAAGAACACTTCGTTGACCTCGTGGCCGCCGTCCATCAGGATCAGCGGGCGCACGGTGATGCCGGGCGTCTTCATGTCCATCAGCAGGAAGCTGATGCCTTCCTGGCGCTTCTCGGCTGACGGGTCGGTGCGCACCAGGCAGAAAATCCAGTCGCCGTAGTGCCCCAGCGTGGTCCAGATCTTCTGGCCGTTGATCACGTAATGGTCGCCGCGGCGCTCGGCGCGCGTCTTCAGTGCCGCCAGGTCGGAGCCGGCGCCGGGTTCGGAATAGCCCTGCACCCAGAAATCCTCGCCGTCGCGGATGCGCGGCAGGAAACGCTGCTTTTGCTCGGGCGTGCCGAAGCGCAGCAGCACCGACGCGCACATGCTCGGGCCGAAGGGGGCCAGGCTGGGGGCGCCGGCCAAGCCGAATTCCTCGTCGTAGATGTAGCGCTGCGTGATGTTCCAGCCGGTGCCGCCCCATTCCACCGGCCAGTGCGGCACCGACCAGCCCTTGGCCGCCAGGATCTTGTGCCAGCGGAGGTGGTCGTCCTTGGTCAGGCCGCGGTAGCCGGTGACCTTGTCTCGGATGTCGGCCGGCAGTTTGGCGGCCAGCCAGCCGCGCACCTCGTCGCGGAAGGCGGTTTCTTCAGGGGAATAGCTCAGGTCCATCGTCGATCCTGTGAGAGTGTCTTCATGGTGACGGCGCGTCGCGCGCAGGACGCCGATGATGGCAGGGGATCGCATCGCCGGGGCTGCAGGTTTTCCATGTCCGGCGGGTGACACCGACGTGGCGGTTATGCTGGCCCGGGACATTCACAGGAGACAACGACCATGGCCTTGAAGACGCTGCAGACCCTGCTGTACGAGGTGAGCGAAGGCATCGCCACCCTCACGCTGCACCGGCCGGACAAGCTCAACGCCTTCACGCCGCTGATGCGCGACGAGCTGATCGCCGCCTTCGACGAGACCGATGCCGACGACGCCGTGCGCGCCGTCATCGTCACCGGCTCGGGCCGGGCCTTCTGCGCCGGCGCCGACCTGTCCAGTGGTGGCAAGACCTTCGACTACGCCTCGCGCAACGAGTCCTCGCGAGAGGAGACGCGCGTCGGCGAGGTCTACCGCGACGGCGGCGGGCTGGTGACGCTGCGCATGTACAGGAGCCTCAAGCCGGTGATCGGCGCCATCAACGGCGCCGCAGTAGGCATCGGCATGACGATGCAGCTGCCGATGGACATCCGCCTGGCCAGCACCGAGGCGCGCTTCGGCTTCGTCTTCGCGCGCCGCGGCATCACGCCCGAGGCGGCCTCGAGCTGGTTCCTGCCAAGGCTGGTGGGCATGCAGACGGCGCTGGAGTGGTGCTTCACCGGCCGCGTCTTCGGTGCGCAGGAGGCCTTGGAGCGCGGCCTGGTGCGCTCGCTGCACGCACCGGCCGACCTGATGCCGGCGGCGCACGCGCTGGCCCGCGAAATCGCCGACAACACCGCACCGGTGTCGGTGGCGCTGACGCGGCAGATGCTGTGGCGCATGTCCGCGGCCGAGCATCCGATGATGGCGCACCGCGTCGACAGCCGCGCTATCCAGGCGCGTGGCCGTTCGGCCGACGCGCGTGAGGGTGTCAGCGCTTTCCTGGAAAAGCGTACCCCGAGCTATCCCGACACGGTGTCCGGCGGCATGCCGGAGTTCTTCCCGTGGTGGCAGGAACCCGAGTTCGAGTGACGCCATGGACCCCACCGAAGACTTCGATGTCCTGATCGTCGGCGCCGGCATCTCCGGCCTGGGCGCCGCCTACCACCTGCAGCAGCATTGCCCGGGCAAGCGCTACCTGATCCTGGAATCCCAGGCCAGCTACGGCGGCACCTGGCGTACCCACCGCTATCCGGGCATCCGTTCGGACAGCGACCTGTTCACCTTCGGCTACGGCTTCAAGCCGTGGATGGGCAAGCCCATCGCCACCGCGCAGGAGATCCTGCAGTACCTGGGCGAGGTGATCGACGAGAACGCATTGGCGCCGCACATCCGCTACCGTCATGTCATCCGCTCGGCGCAGTGGTCGAGCGCGCAGCGCCGCTGGCTGATCGAGGCCGAGCAGCAGGGCGAGGACGGCCAGACGCTGCAGACGGTGCGCCTGAGCGCGAAGTTCCTGTGGATGTGCCAGGGCTACTACCGCCATGCCGAGGGCTACACCCCGCAATGGCCGGGCATGGAGCGCTTCGATGACCGCATCGTGCACCCGCAGACCTGGCCCGACGACCTGGCGCTGGACGGCAAGAAGGTGGTGGTCATCGGCTCGGGCGCCACTGCGGCGACGCTGATTCCGGCCATTGCCGAGCGCTGCGCGCACGTGACCATGCTGCAGCGCTCGCCCACCTTCTTCATCACCGGACGCAATGCCAACGAGCTGGCCGACATGTTGCGCCAGCTGCAGATCCCGGATGAGTGGACGCACGAGATCGTGCGCCGCAAGGTGCTGTTCGACCAGGCCGCCTTCACCCGGCGCTGCGTGGCCGAGCCTGAGGTGGTGCGCGGCGAGCTGCTGGCCGGCGTGCGCGCCGCGCTCGGCCCGGGCCACGAGGCCGAGGTCGAGAAGCACTTCAACCCCCGCTACCGGCCATGGCAACAGCGCATCGCCTTCGTGCCCGATGCCGACCTGTTCAAGTGCGTGCGCGAAGGCAAGGCCTCGGTGGTCACCGACCATATCGAAAGCTTCGAGCGCGAAGGCATCCGCCTGCAATCGGGCCAGGTGCTGGAAGCCGATGTCATCGTCACCGCCACCGGCTTCAACCTGAGCGTGCTGGGCGACGTCGCCTTCGGCATCGATGGCCAGCCGCTGGACTTTGCCCGCACCGTGGGCTGGCGCGGCGCGATGTTCAGCGGCGTGCCCAACATGGCCTGGGTGTTCGGCTACTTCCGCGCCAGCTGGACGCTGCGCGCCGACCTGTTGGGCGACTTCGTCTGCCGGCTGCTGCAGCACATGGACGCCAAGGGCGCGCAGGTGGTCACGCCCACGCTGCGCGCCGAGGACCAGGGCATGGCGCTGCGCCCGTGGGTGGACCCGGACAATTTCAATCCCGGCTACATCCAGCGCGGCGTCGCGCTGCTGCCGCGCCAGGGCGACCGCCAGCCCTGGCTGCACCTGCAGGACTACGCGGCCGACAAGGACGAACTGCCGCGCGCCAGTCTGGACGACGGCACGCTGGTCTACGGCTGAGGCGCCGCGCGGCGGCGCAGCACCTGGCCGGGGCGGGCGCCGGTGGGTCGGCCCTGCTGCCACACCGGCACGCCGGCGACGAGCACCTGCTCGATGCCGGCCGCGGCGCGCTGCGGGTCGTCGTAGGTGGCGGTGTCGATGACGCTGTCAGCGTCGAAAACGACGAGGTCGGCGGCCGCACCTTCGGCCAGCGTGCCGCGGTCTTCGAGGCCGAAGTTGCGGGCGGTCAGGCCGGTCATCTTCCACACCGCCGTCTCCAGCGGAAACAGGTTCAGCGTGCGGCTGTAGTGGCCCAGCACGCGCGGGAAGGTGCCCCACAGCCGCGGATGCGGTCGCTCGCCCAGGGGGATGCCGTCGGAGCCGATCATGGTGTGCTCGTAGGCCAGGATGCGCTGCACGTCGGCCTCGTCCATCATGAAGTAGATCGCACTGGCCGGCTGCAGAAGGCGCACCGCCTCCAGCTTGTCGCAGCCCCATTCGCGCGCGATATCGTCCAGCTCGCGGCCGGCCATCTGCGGCTGCGGCTCGCTGTGGGCGATGAGCACGCGCCCCTGCAACCGCACCGGGTCGTTGTGCAGCATCGTGCTGCCTGCGGTGTAGGGGTAGCAGTCGAGCGCAACGCACTGGCATTGCATGGCCGCGCTGATGCGCGCCAGCGTCTCGACCGAGCGGCCCCAATTGGCCGTGCCGGTGACCTTATGGTGCGACACCACCACCGGCACGCCGAGCTCGCGGCCGATGCGGAAGGTTTCGTCCAGCGATTGCAGCACCGCGTCCTGCTCGTCGCGCATGTGCGTGGCATAGACGCCGCCGCTGCCGCTCAAGGGGCGGCAGACCTCGATGATCTCCTCGGTGGTGGCCGCTGCCGCAGGTGGGTAGTAGGTGCCGGTGGACACACCGATGGCGCCGGCGTCCAGCGCCTCCTGCACATGGGCGCGCATGGCCCCGATCTCGGCCGGCGTGGCCGCGCACTGCAGATCGGCGACGCAGCGCGCACGCAAGGTGGTGTGGCCGAGCAGCGGTGCCACGTTCAGCGCCGCCGGAGAGAGGCGCATCGCGGCGACATAGGCTGCGAAGCTGGCGAAACGCAGGCCATCGTCACCCACCGCCAGGGAGATCGGCTGCGGCGTCGGCGTGTCGGTTTCCAGCGGCGCCGGGCTGATGCCGCAGTTGCCGCTGACCACGGTGGTCACGCCCTGCGAGACCTTGAAGTCCATGTCCGGCCGGCGCAGCACCGCCAGGTCGTCATGGGTGTGGGCGTCGATGAAACCCGGGGCGACGATGCGGCCGCGCGCATCGATGCGCTGCGCCGCCTCGTGACCCGACAACGCGCCGATGGCGGCGATGCGGCCGGCGACGATGCCGATGTCGGCGTCGAAGCGCGGCGCCTTCGTGCCGTCGATGACCGTGCCGCCTTCGATCAACAGGTCGAAGCGTGGGCTTGCCATGGCTCAGGCCTTGGAGTCGATGACGGCCGCGTTGACCATGGTGCGCAGCTCGCGCCGGATCGGGTACAGCGTGGAGGGCAGGAACTGCGTCAGGAAGACGACGCACAGGTCCTCCACCGGGTCGATCCAGAACGCGGTGGACGCGGCGCCGCCCCACCAGTACTCTCCGGGCGAACCGACGATCTGCGTCTTGGCCACGTCGGTGGTCATGGCGAAGCCCAGGCCGAAGCCGACGCCGCGGTAGGTGGCCTCGGTGAACATTGACAGCGACACGTCGGCCAGGTCCTTGCCGCCGGGCAGGTGGTTGGCGCGCATCAGCGCCAGCGTCTTCGGGCCGATCAGGCGCGTGCCGTTCAGTTCGCCACCGCGGCGCAGACACTCGCAAAAACGCATGTAGTCGGCGGCAGTGGACACCAGCCCGCCGCCGCCCGAGGGCACCGCCGGCGGCTCGCGGAAGCTGCCCAGCTGCGCTGGCACCAGCTTGCCTTCGGGTGACGACACGTAGCACTGCGCGAAGCGCGAGGCCTTGCTCTCGTCGACGAAGAAGGCGGTGTCGCGCAGGCCCAGCGGCTCGAAGATGCGGTTGCGCAGGAACTGCTCGAAGGGCTGGCCCGAGATGGCCTGCACCAGGTAGCCCAGCACGTCGGTGGACACCGAGTAGTTCCAGGCCGTGCCGGGCGAGAACTCCAATGGGACTGCAGCCAGCGCGTCGACGAAGCCCTGCAGCCCGTCGTTGCGCGCAAAGGTGTCGATGCTGTTGGCGCGGTAGGCGGCATCGACGTTGGTGCGGTTCTGGAAACCGTAGGTCAGCCCCGAGGTGTGGCGCAGCAGATCGATCATGCGCATCGGCGCGTCGGTGGGCCGGGTCAGCCAGCCCGGCGGTGTGCCTGGCAGGCCGCCACCGCCGCCGACATAGACGCCCAGGTTGCGCCACGACGGGATGAAGCGGTGCACCGGATCCTCCAGCGCCACCCGGCCTTCTTCCACCAGCATCATGAAGGCCACGCTGGTGATCGGCTTGGTCATCGAGTAGATGCGCACGATGCTGTCCTCGGCCAGCGGCGCGCCGGTCTCGAGCGAGGCCTTGCCCAGCACCGACTGGTGCACCAGTTGCCCGTTGCGCGACACCTGCAGCAACGCACAAGGCAGCTTGCCGCTGTCGAGGTAGCGCTCGGCCAGGAAGCGGTCGATGCGCGCCAGGCGCGTCGAGCACATGCCCTGGGATTCGGGCTTCACGGGCATGGGGTCTCCTTCAAGGGGCAAGAGAATCATTCTCGCCCAGCAGGGAATGAGCCGCCAGAGCCGGCGGCGTGGCCGCGGGGTCAGCGCAGCTTCGGATCGGACACGTCGCGTGCCTGCACGTCGACCACCTCGCCAGTGGGCGGGCGGCCGAAGCCGCGCGCACCGGGCATGCGGCCCCAGCGAATGTTCACCGGCCCCGGCCGGCGGCCGCGCAGCAGCGCCCACCCCACGACGCCGGCGGCCAGCAACAGGCCGAGCAGCAGGGCACCGAGCATCAGCAGCGTGGCGCCGACCAGCAGGAAAGTGCCTGCCACCGCGGATACCGTGCGCTGCCAAAGAGAAGGGGGTGGGGTTGCGTCGTGCATCGTTCTCCGACCCGCCGGGCCGCGGGAGGTTCCATCGCTTTGAGGACGGATTGTGGCGTTCATCCGGGCCCGGTCCACGCAGAATGCGCTTCGCCCGTTAGTGAGCTTTCGACAGGAGCACCGCCATGAAGACCGTCACGATCCTGCTGCTGGCCTTGGTCTGCGGGACCCCGCTGCTTGCCCAGACGCGGTCGTTTCGCTGCAACAACGACCTGGTCAACCTCGGCGACGCCAAGTCTTCGGTGCAGCTGAAGTGCGGGCAGCCGGTGCTGCGAGATGCGTTCTGCAAGCCCGGCGATGCGCGGCCGATGCCGCGCGCCGGAGGCGGCGCCAAGGTGGTGATCAACAACGCCTGCGAAACCGTGGACGAATGGACCTACAACCCCGGCTACGGGCAGTTTATGACCACGCTGCGCTTCGAGTCCGGCAAGCTGGTGGCCATCACCTACGGCGACCGGGTCAACTGAGCCGATCCGCGCGTTCCAGCAGCAGCGCCTTTTCGCGCTCGTTGCCGGCCAGCGCTGCGGCCTGCTCGAAGGCGGTGCGGGCTTCGTCACGGCGGCCGAGTTTTTCCAGCAGATCACCGCGCACGCTGGGCAGCCACTGGTACTGGCGCAGCGCCTTGTCGTCGCGCAGTGCGTCGACGATCTCCAGCCCGGCGGCCGGCCCGTCGTGCATGGCCACGGCCACCGCGCGATTGAGCTCCACCACCGGCGAGGGTGCCACCTGCATCAGCGTGGCATAGAGCGCGCTGATGCGCGCCCAGTCGGTGTCCTCGGCGCGGGCAGCGCGTGCATGGCAGGCGGCGATGGCGGCCTGCAGCTGATAGGGCCCGCCAGGCCGAGCCAGCGCTTCGGCGCGGGCCAGTGCGGCCTGGCCGCGGTGGATCAGCAGCCGGTCCCAGCGGCCTCGGTCCTGCGCAGCCAGCAGCACCGGACGGCCCTCGTGATCGGTGCGTGCCGCGGTGCGCGAGGCCTGGATCTCCATCAGCGCCAGCAGGCCCTGCGCCTCGGCTTCCTGCGGCGCCAGTTCCGACAGCATGCGGCCCAGGCGCAAGGCATCGTCGCACAGGGCAGGGCGCATCCAGTCGCTGCCGGCGGTGGCGCTGTAGCCTTCGTTGAAGATCAGGTACACCACCTCCAGCACCGAGGCCAGGCGCTCGGCCAGCGCGTCGCGGCGCGGCAGCTCGAAGGGCACACGCGCATCAGCCAGCGTGCGTTTGGCGCGCACGATGCGCTGCGCGATGGTCGGCTCGCTGGTCAGGAAGGCGCGGGCGATCTCGTGCGTGCTCAGGCCGCCCAGCAGCTTCAGCGTCAGCGCCACGCGCGCGTCGGCCGACAGCACCGGGTGGCAGGCGGTGAAGATCAGGCGCAGCAGATCGTCGCCGATCGGGTTCTGCCGCGCGGCATCCAGGGCGTCTACGAAATCGGGCACGGTGTGGGCCTGCAGCGCCACCAGGTCCTGGGCCAGGTGCTCATGTTGCGCGTCGGCCATCTTGTGATGACGCAGGTGGTCGAGCGCACGGCGCTTGGCCGCGGTGGTGAGCCAGGCGCCGGGGTTGTCCGGCACGCCCTGCACCGGCCAGTGCTCCAGCGCCGAGACCAGCGCGTCCTGCGCCAATTCCTCGGCCACGCCGATGTCGCGCACCATGCGCGCCACCCCCGCGACGATGCGTGCCGACTCGATGCGCCATACGGCGGCAATGGCCTCGTGAACCGCCGAATTCATCCGTGCGGTCTACATCTGTGCCGGCGCGGCGCTCTCGTCCATCCAGAACACCTCCCACTGGTGACCGTCCAGGTCGGCGAAGCCGTGCTGGTACATGAAGCCGTGGTCCACCGGCGCATTCGGTGTGCTGCCGCCCGCGGCCAGGGCCTGGGCCACCAATGCATCCACCTCGGAGCGGCTGTCGCAGGACAGTGCGATCAGCACCTCGGTGCTCTTGCGTGCATCGGCCACCGGCAGCTTGGTGAAACCCTGGAAGAATGGCTCGACCAGCAGCATGGCGTAGATGTTCTCGGCGATCTGCAGGCAGGCGCCATGCTCGTTCGTGAAGCGTGGGTTGAAGCTCAGCCCCAGCGCCTCGAAGAAGGCCTTCGAGCGCGGCAGGTCCTGGACTGGCAGGTTGACGAAGATCTGGCGGATCATGTCGCCTCCTTCACGTCCTGACTGGGCAGCTGCAAATTGCGAAAGCGCTGCAGCGACGCTGTGGGCTCGAAGTCCTCCAGTTCGAACAGCTGGCGCACCTCGATCACGGCCTCGCGCCCTTCGCCCACCGGATTGGGGAAGCGCCGCGACCAATGCAGCGCCTCTTCGCGCGAGCGTGCCGAGATCAGCGTGTAGCCGGCGATCAGCTCCTTGGACTCGGCAAAGGGTCCGTCGACGACGCGCCGGCCCTCGCGACCGTAGTGCACGCGCCAGCCGGTGCGGCTGGGCTGCAGGCCCGAGGCATCCAGCAGCACGCCGGCGCGCGCCAGCTCCTCATGGAAGGCCGCCATCGCGGCGAAGACGGCCTCGTCCGGCACGGGCCGCGGCTCGGCCTCGAACTCGGGGGTGGATTTCACGAGGATCATGAAGCGCATGGCCGGCTCCTTCACATCTGCGGGCGCAGCATGGCGTGGCGGTTGCCTTCGGTGTCGGTGAAGGCCACGTAGGCGCCGACGCCGGGAATGTCCATTGGCTCGCCCAGCACTTGGCCGCCGGCCGCCTTCACGCGCGCCATGGCCGCGGCCATGTCCTCGACACCGATCACCACTGCCGGGTGCTGGGCCGGCCAGTCCGCCTTGTAGGGGAACAGCCCGCCGTTGATGGCGCCGGCAGGCGCACCGGGCTTGGCATCCTGAATGGCGGTGGTCACCAGGATGTAGTCGCCCATCGCTGCGCCGAGCATCTGCGTCTGCCAGCCGAAGGCTGCAGCATAGAAGCGCGCGGCGCGCTCGCCGTCGCGGTAGGGCATCTCGAAATGAACGACCGGGTTCATGCGTCACCTCCTGCAGGGTTGAAAGGCCTGCCTGTGTACTGACGACGCGCCAGCACGCGGGATTTCGACAGGCAGGCGCTACGGGTTTGCCCGCGCCGGCGCGCGGCTCTCGTCGTAGCAGGGCGCCACCGCGCGCACCTCTACCGTGGCCCATTCGGCGGCCGGGCAGCGCCGGGCGATGGCAATGGCCTCGTCGAGGCTGGCACAGTCGATCAGGAAGAAGCCGCCGACCATTTCCTTGGCCTCGGCGAAGGGGCCGTCGAGCAGCTGTGGCCTGCCCTGGCGAACCTGCACGCGGACGGCGCCGGACTGCGAGGCCAGCGACTCCACCGCCAGCAGCTTGCCCTCGGCGCGCAGCGATTCGCCGAAGCGCTGCATGCTGGCATAGGCCTCGCGCCCTTCGGCTTCAGTGCGCTCGCGGCGTTGCTGCGGCGGCTCGATGATCAGCAGCATGTAGGACATGAGGCCTCCTCGGCGGTTGGGATGTGAGCTCATGCTACACAAGCACCTGCAGCCTGCGAATATCATGGCCACATCGGCCGGCGCGGCTTTGCCGGCGCAGTGGGAGAGGAGATTTGGAACTCAGGCGCTCGGTGCTGGTGCCCTATGCGGCCGAAGGCATGTTCGACCTGATCGAGCATGCCGAGGACTACCCGAAGTTCCTGCCCTGGTGCGTGGCTGCCACGATCCTGGAGCGCAGTGACGACTGGGTGGCCGCGCGCATCGAATTCAGCTACATGAAGGTGCGCTTCGGCTTCCAGACACGCAACCCGAAGCGGCGGCCAGAATGGCTGCAGGTGCGGCTGGTCGAAGGTCCATTCCGCCACTTCCAGGCCGATTGGCACCTTCGAGCGCTGGGCCACCTGGGCTGCAAGGTCGATTTCGAACTGGCCTACGAGGTCTCGGACAACGTGCTCGACCGCATGGCGGCCAAGGCCGTGGACGTGGTCTCGCGATCGATGATGGATGCATTCATCCGCCGTGCCGAGGCCACGTTGCCGGTGCTCGCCGAGCCGCCACCGGTGCTGCAGTTGCCGCCCCCGCCGGCTGTCGAGGGAGTGCAGTCCCCTTGAGTGCCGGGTATCACCGCGGGCAAGAGCCATGCGCATGGCCAGGCGCACGCGCCCCGGAGCTTCGACCGGGCCTTCGGCATCGGCATCGCCCTGAACCTGGCTTTCGTCGGCATCGAGGCGTTCTATGGCTGGAAGGGCGATTCGCTGGCGCTGCTGGCCGACGCCGGCCACAACCTCAGCGATGTCATCGGCCTGGTGCTGGCCTGGGGCGGTGCGCTGGCCGGGCGGCTGCAGCCGGACGCGCGCCACACCTGCGGCTGGAAGCGCGCCAGTATCCTTGCGGCCTTCCTGGACGCGCTGCTGCTGCTGGTGGCCATGGGCTCGCTGGCCTGGGAGGCGGTTCAGCGATTGCAGTCCCCGCTGCCGATGGCAGGCGTGACCATCATGGTCGTGGCCGGCATCGGCATCGTCGTCAACACGGCCACCGCGCTGCTGTTCCTGCGCGGCCGCGACAGCGACCTGAACATCCGTGTTGCCTTCATGCACATGGCGGCCGACGCGCTGGTCTCGGCCGGCGTGGTGGTCGCCGGCGGCCTGGCGCTCGTCTTCGGCTGGAGCTGGCTCGATCCGGTGGCCAGCCTGTTGATCGCGGCGCTGATCGTCGTCGGCACCTGGGCCCTGTTCCGCCAGTCGCTGCACCTGCTGTTCGATGGCGTGCCCGAAGGCGTGGATCTGCATGCGGTGCAGGCGATGCTGGAATCAATGCCCGGCGCGGCCCGCGTGCACGACCTGCATGTCTGGGCCATGGGCACCAGCGACACCGCGTTGACCGCGCACCTGGTGATGCCGCAGGGTCAGGCTGACGACGCCTTCCTGCAGCAGGCCAGCAGCACCCTGCGTCATCGCTTTGACATCGGACACGTCACGCTGCAGGTGGTGCGCGCTCCGTTCGTGAAAGGCTGCGCCGAGGCCGTCGTACCGGCCTCCCGCGCCGGGCGTTGACCTACACCTGCCGGCGCCGGCTTTCCGGATAGACGATGTTCTCTTCCAGCGAGATGTGGTCGCGGTAGAGCTCGGTGAACACCGGCACCGCGGCACGCAGGAAGTCGGGGTCGTACCAGTTGTAGCCCTCGACCACCGCGCGAAGCTGCGGCTGCAGCTCCAGCCAGTCTTCCTCAAGCCAGCCGTGGTCCTGCTGCAGGCGGCGCACATGCTGCACCAGCACCGCATTGCCGCTGGTCAGCAGGCTGGGAAACACATGCTGCTCCTCGGCCGCATGGTGCGCGCGTGCGCTGCCGTCGAAGAACTTGCAGATTTCCTCGGCGGTGGCTCGCGTGACAGCGGTGATGCCTTGAGCCTCCAGTTGTTCCACCCACTGCTGCATCCGCTCCAGCGTGCGCATCACCTCGCGATGGGTGGCATCGAGCATTTCGAAGGTCGGCATCGGCGGAACGGCCGCGCGCGCAGGGCGCTTTTGCAGCGAGGGTCGGGGCTTGGTGGCGGACATGGCAACTCCTGTGAACTGCCGTCGATTCTTCTAGCGTGCACGGTGGGCGGTTTGTCCTGGATCAATGCAGCGCAGGAATCCACAGGATGGTGCGCGAGCGCTGCGCTGGCCGCATCTCTTGCTACGATCCTCTCCGCTGCAACTCACACAAGGGAACATCATGCGAATCGCGCTCGTCGCCGCCAGCCTGGCCCTGGCGGTATCCGCACAGGCCGCTCCGCCGGAACAGTATCGGCTGCACACCGCGGCCGAACTGGCCCGTGTCTGCTCGACGCCGTCGTCGGCAAGCGACCATGTCACTGCCACGGCGTTCTGCCACGGCGTGCTGGCCGGCGCCTATGGCTACTTCCTGTCGGCCACGCCCGCGGCCGACCGCTTTGTCTGTCCGCCGAATCCGGGCACCACACGCATGCAGGTGGCCGATGGGTTCGTCGCCTGGCTGAAGGCGCGCCCGCAGTACAACAACGACGGCGCCATCGACGCGCTGTTCCGCTATGCGGCCGAGGCCTACCCGTGCAAGCGCTGATGCGTCGTCAAACTGAACCAAGGAACCTTGCTATGAACCGACCCCTGATCCTGGGCACCGTGCTGGCCGCTGCGCTGGCCACCACCAGTTGCGCCAACATGGATTCGTCCCAGCAGTCGACCCTGTCCGGCGCCGCCATCGGCACTGCAGCCGGCGTGGCGGTGGGTGCCATCACCGGCGAATGGGCCTGGGCCGCGGCCGGCGCCGCCATCGGTGCAGGTGCCGGTTATCTGACGGAGCAGGAGCGCCAGCGCCAGGCGGCTGCACAGCAGAAGGCCTTCAACGAAGGCGTTCAGGCCGGCAAGCAGCAGGCACAGAAGAACTGAGGCCCCTGGCGGCCCTCGCCGGCGCCCCCGGCGAGTGAAACGCCAGGCCGCAAGGCCGTCAGCGGCCGGTGCGGCCGCGTGGCTCTCGCGCACAGCGACTATCCTCGGCGCGATGTACAAGAAGTTCTTCGGGTTGAATCAGGAGCCGTTCTCGATCGCTCCCGACCCGCATTACCTGTTCATGAGCGGGCGCCACCGCGAAGCGCTGGCGCACCTGCTCTACGGCGTGCGCGGCGGTGGTGGTTTCGTGCTGCTCACCGGCGAGATCGGCGCGGGCAAGACCACGGTGTGCCGCTGTTTCCTGGAGCAGATGCCACGGCGCACCAACGTGGCCTACATCTTCAATCCTCTGCAGACGGTCGAAGAACTGCTCGACTCCATCTGCGAGGATTTCCGTATCCCGCGCGAGATCGATCCAACCCGCGTTCCCACCGCGAGAGACCATGTCGCGGCCTTGAACGAGTTCCTGCTGCGCACCCATGGCGTGGGCCAGAACAACGTGCTGATCATCGACGAGGCGCAGAGCCTGTCGGCTGAGGTACTGGAGCAGCTGCGCTTGCTGACCAACCTGGAGACCAACGAGCGCAAGCTGCTGCAGATCATCCTGATCGGCCAGCCCGAACTGCGCGACATGCTGGCGCGGCCGGAGCTGGAGCAACTGGCGCAACGCGTCATCGCGCGCTACCACCTCGACGCGCTGACGCCGCGCGAAACCGCTCAATACATCCACCATCGGCTGACCGTGGCCGGCCTGGCCGGCGCACTGCCCTTCGATGCCGACTCGGTACAGCGCATCCATGCGTTGTCGCGCGGCGTACCCCGGCGCATCAACCTGCTGTGCGATCGCGCGTTGCTTGGCGCCTACGCCGGCGGCAAGCCTCAGGTCGACGTGGCCATCGTCGAAAAGGCCGCCGCCGAGGTCCAAGGCGAAATGCCGCGCCGCGCGCGGCGCATCCGCCCGCAGGCGGTGCGCAAGCGCATGGCCGCGGCCCTGGCGCTGGGCGTGGTCGCCGGGGCGGCGCTGTTCGGCGCCGGACTGTGGGTCTTCGACAGCCTGCGTGCGACCCCGGCCACGCAGCAGCAGGCCGGGAGGTAGCGCACGATGTCCTACATCCTTGAAGCGTTGCGCAAGGCCGATGCCGAGCGTGAGCGCGGCTCGGTGCCCGACCTGCATGCGCAGTTGCTGCCGCTGGCGGTGCCGGATGCCGAGGTGGCGCCCTCTCGGCCGCCGACATGGGTGTGGCTGGTCCTGGGCGTGCTGTTGGCCGCCGCCACCACGGCGGGATGGATGGTCTTCGGTCGAGACGAGCCCACTGCACCGGCGCCGGCGGTGGCGGCAATCGGCACCACGCAGGTCCCCAGCCCCGCACCGCCTGCCGCATCGGTGGCCGCCGCCGCGCCAGCGGCTTCGATCGCGGCCGAGACCCTGGCGAAGCCGCAGCCCCAGCCCGAGGTGGCTGCGGCGCCGCCACCCAGGACGGTGGCGAAGCGCCAGCCTCCGGCCGCGTCCAGTGCGCCGGCGCGTACTGAGCCTGCGCCCAAGCCACCGGTCCCCGCAGTGAAGGCGGCGCCCAAGGTGGAGCCGCCTGCGCCGCCCGCGCGAGTGCCGTCCTTGGCCGAACTGCCACCCGAGCTGCGTCAGCAGGTGCCGCCACTGGTCATCGGCGGGTCGGTCTACTCGCCGCAGGCCAGCGTGCGAATGGTGGTCGTCAACGGTCAGGTATTCCAGGAAGGCAACAGCCTGTCACCCGAGCTGAAGCTCGAGCAGGTCCGCCAGAAGACGGCCGTGTTCTCGATCCGCGGCCAGCGCTTCGAAGTGCCGCTGTAGATCAGCGCCTGCCGCCGAATCGGCCGCCAAACCCACCACCTCCGCGGAATCCACCAAAGCCGCCGCCGCCGAAGCGATCGCCGCCCCCGAATCCGCCGCCGCCGAAGCCACCGCCTCCGCTGAAGCCGCCGAAGCGGCTGTCCCCACTGCTGCGTGCCGCAGACTCGCGGTCGGCCCAGGAGGTGTCTGCCGAGGCTGCGCCCCAGCCGCCGGACGAATGCTGCTGCCAGCCGCTGCCGTCGTTGCGATAGACGTTGCCGTTGACGTCGGCATAGTGGTTGTTGCCGACGCTGGCAGTGTTCCAGGTGTTGGTCTTTCCGGTGTTGGCGTTGTAGGTCGAGCCGCCGCCCGCATGGGCATAGCCCTCGGGTCCGGCAGTGGTGGCCCCGCTGCGGCTGTAGCTGCTGCCACCCGGTCCGGTGGCCGAGGCGCTGGATCCTGTGGAACGCTGGCCGGTGTAGGTGTTGTAGTTGCCGGCTCGCGCCACGTTGCCCGAGCCGCCGTCGACACCGTTGGCAGTGCGGTCGTAGCCGCGGGTGGCATTGCCGGTCCAGGCGTTGTACTGCCGGCCAGCCGAGTAGCTGCCCGTGGTGCCGGTGCGGGCATTGGCGTAGTTGCCGTAGGCACTGGTGCCGGCGACGCCGCCGCCGGCGTACCAGTTGCGCGTGCCCGAGTACGTGGTGCTTCCCCAGTGGCCGTAGACATTGGCGCTGGCCGACGCGCAACAGCTGTAGCCACCCCAGTAGCCGGGGTGGTAGTAGGCGCCCCCCCAGTACGGCTGCATCCATGCCGCAGTGGCCAGGCCGATGGCAAAGCCGTAGGTGAAGCCCACGTAGGGGTTGTAGACCGGCGCCGCGGCCACGCCGTAGGTGTAGGGCGGGGCATACCAGACGCTGCCGATCCAAGGCGTGTAGGCATAGCCGGTGCCGTAGACCACGGTGCCGTAGGGCGAGACGACCGTGCCCAGGTAGCCGGGCGTGTATCCAACGTAGACCACCGACGGCGTGGCTTCGTAGATGCGAACGTAGGTCACGTAGTACACCGGCGAGCTCGGCGGGATGGTGTAGATCACCTCGGGCACCGAACTGGCCACGCGCCACGGACCGCTGAGGTTTGGCGCCGTGAACCACACGCCTGCGGTCACCGCGAAGTAGGCGTTGTCGTTGACGCGGATCAGTGGCACCGAGGAGTTCACCACGTAGGTCAGCGGCGTGCCGGCGATCGGCGAGTACGCCGGGGGGCCGTCGAAGCTGGGCGTGAAGCTCGGTCCGCCCTTCAGCGGCACCGTGGCGGTCTGCGGGATGGAGTTGGAGATCACTGCCTCCTGGGCCTGGGGCGTGCCGGCCACGGTGGGCAGCACGGCGCCGGCCAACGACGCCGGCGGGATGCGCGCAAAGTCGCCCGGCAAGGCGTTGGCGGCAACGAAGGTCCATGGACCCGTCAGGGCCTGCGCTCGGAACCAGCGGCCAGACATCAAGACGTAGTAGCTGTTGCTGGTGGTCTCGATGAAGACGTCACCATGGGTGTTCGACGCCCACAGCAGCTGCGTGCCGGTGATCGGCACGAAGTCAGGCTGGCCGCGAAAGACGATCAGCTCGGTCGGCACCTGGGTGACGTAGATGGTGGGCACGCCATTGGCCAGCGAGGGCTTCGGGTTGGCGCGCGGCCCGCCGTCGAGCAGGTCGACATGGCCGGACTGCGCGAGCTTCTTGGCCAGGTCGTCCATGCCCAGAGGCTGCACCGTGGACTGGGTCCACGGGCCGTTGATCGAGCCGGCGGTCAGCCAGCCGTCGTACACATGCATGTACAGCGGGTCACCCAGTCCGCCCTTGAGGATCAGCGCGCTGGTGTTGATGACACGCTGGAAGCGGCTGTTGTCCGGCACCGGCTTCCACACCGGTGCGCCGTTGACCGGCACCAGGATGGCCGGGCTGTAGCTGACCAGCACCTGCGGCGCATCGTTCTGCACTTCCACCGCAGCGGGCTTGACGCCGGCAGCGGCCATCGAGGCCTCGAGCCGGTCGAGCGAAATCGTTCGCAGCTGCTGGCCCAGGCTCGTCTGCAGCACGGCGGCATAGCCGGCGCCTCGGTTGGGCAGTGTGGGGAAGTCGGTCTTCGTGACCTGCAGGTTCTCGAACACCACCGTGCGGGCGACCTTGTCGACCTGGGTGCGGGCGGTGGCGAAGACCACACCGAAGGTTTCCTGCTGCGCGCTGGTGGGCTTGATGGCCAGCGCCGCTCGCATGTCGATCTGGTTGCCCACCCAGCTGTTGACCTGCGGTTGGTAGACCAGCAGCGCCGCGTTGGGCAGGCTCATGTCGCGCGGCCAGGGGTCGGCAGGAAGGTTGGGGGGTGCAGCGGTGCTCTGTGCCAGCGTCACGCCATTTGCGACAAGACAGGCGACTGCGAACAGCAGGGCGTTGATCAGTCTCATGGAACACTCCTAGGCATTCAAATTCTAGGCGCCGCCGACCCCCCGATCGCAGCCGTCACGCGACCGATTGGCGCTGACAGGGAAACCCCCGCCGCGCTGCGCCAGGGCTCGCTCCTAGAATGAGTTTGCCTGTCCACCGGAGCCTCACCCCATGCCAGCCCAACGCCGCGCTGCCGCCGCAGAACCTGCCGAGGCCCCCGCCAACGGCCCGCGCGTGCTGAAGAAGTACCCGAACCGCCGCCTGTACGACACACGCAGCAGCTCCTACATCACGCTGGCCGATGTCAAGGACATGGTGCTGAAGCTGGAGAACTTCGAGGTCCGCGACGCCAAGAGCGGCGAGGACCTGACGCGCAGCATCCTGCTGCAGATCATCCTGGACGAGGAGTCGGGGGGCGTGCCGATGTTCTCGTCCGAAATGCTGGCGCAGATGATCCGCTTCTACGGCCATTCGATGCAGGGCATGATGGGCGCGTACCTGGAAAAGAACTTACAGACCTTCGTCGAGTTGCAGAAGCGCTTTGCCGCCTCGGGCATGGGCCTGAACGATGCAAAGGCCTTCACTCCAGAGATGTGGGCCCAGTTCATGACTGGGCAGGGCAGCGCGATGCAGGGCCTGGTGGGCGCCTACCTGGAACAGTCGAAGAACCTGTTCACGCAGATGCAGGAACAGATGGCCAAGCAGGCCGGCACCTTGTTCCAGGGCATCCCGGGCCTGCCCGGCAGCAAGCGCTGAAGCCCTGCGGTGCCGGACCCACCCGGCACGATGCGGGACAATCGGTGCGATGAGTTCCAACGTTCTGCCCACCGAGTCGCCCGCGCCGAAGATCGCCTTCGTCTCACTTGGCTGCCCCAAGGCACTGACCGATTCCGAGCTGATCCTGACGCAACTGCAGGCCGAGGGCTACGCCACCAGCAAGTCCTATGACGGCGCCGATCTGGTGATCGTCAATACCTGCGGCTTCATCGACGATGCGGTCACGGAGAGCCTGGACGCCATCGGCGAGGCGTTGGCCGGCAACGGCCGTGTCATCGTCACGGGCTGCCTCGGCGCGAAGACCGGCGACGGCGGCGGCAACCTGGTTCGGCAGATGCACCCGAAGGTGCTGGCCGTGACCGGCCCCCATGCCACGCAGGAAGTGATGGACGCCGTGCACCAGCACAGCCCGAAGCCGCACGACCCCTTCACCGATCTGGTGCCTGCGCAGGGCATCAAGCTGACGCCGCGGCACTATGCCTACCTGAAGATCAGCGAAGGCTGCAACCATCGCTGCACCTTCTGCATCATCCCCGGCATGCGCGGCGACCTGGTGTCGCGGCCGATCGGCGACGTGCTGGGCGAGGCGCAGCGCCTGTTCGAGGCCGGCGTCAAGGAACTGCTGGTCGTCAGCCAGGACACCAGCGCCTACGGTGTCGATATCAAGTACCGCACCGGCTTCTGGGACGGCAAGCCGGTCAAGGCGCGCTTGCTCGACCTTTGCGATCAACTGGGCCGGCTGGCCGAAGGATTCGGCGCCTGGGTGCGGCTGCACTACGTGTACCCGTACCCGCATGTCGACGAGATCATCCCGCTGATGGCCGACGGCCGCGTGCTGCCCTACCTGGACGTGCCTTTCCAGCATGCGCACCCCGACGTGCTCAAGCGCATGAAACGCCCGGCCAGCGGCGAGCGCAACCTGGAACGGCTGGCCCGCTGGCGCGAGATCTGCCCGCAGATCGTGGTGCGCTCGACCTTCATCGCCGGCTTCCCGGGGGAGACCGAAGCCGAGTTCGACGCACTGCTTGACTTCGTGCGAGAAGCGCGCATCGACCGCGCCGGCTGCTTCGCCTATTCGCCGGTGCAGGGCGCCGTGGCCAATGCGCTGGATGGCCAGTTGCGAGCCGAGGTGCGCGAGGAGCGGCGTGCGCGCTTCATGGCGGTCGCCGAAGAGGTGTCCACGCGCAAGCTGCAAGAGCGCGTCGGCGCCACCATGCAGGTGCTGGTCGATCATGCACCGGCGCTGGGCCGCAAGGGCAGCGTGGGGCGCAGCTATGCCGACGCGCCCGAGATCGACGGCCAGGTGCGCCTGCTTCCGCCGGACAAGGCGTCGAAGACGCTGACGGTCGGCGAATTCACTCGCGCACGAATCGTCGGCACCCAGGGACACGACCTCGTCGGCTTGCCCCTGTAAGACACGAAAGGCACCCATGTCCGAGAAAAAGGCCCTGAGCACGCAGTTGATCCATCACCCGTACCAGCCACCTGCCGGCTTCGCGGCGCCGCAGCCGGGTGTGTTCAAGGCCTCCACGGTGATTTTCCCGAACGTGGACGCGCTGCAGGCGCGCGACTGGAAGGAAAAGGCCGGCTACACCTACGGCCTGCACGGCACGCCGACGAGCTTTCTGCTCGAGGAACGCATCGCCACGCTGGAAGGCGGCACGCACTCGCTGCTGGTACCCAGCGGCCTGGCGGCGATCACTTTGGTGGACATGGCGTTGCTGAAAAGCGGCGACGAGGTGCTGATCCCGGACAACGCCTATGGGCCGGGCAAGGAACTGGCACGCCAGGAACTGGCGCGGTGGGGCATAGCCCATCGCTTCTACGACCCGGCCGATCCGGCCGCACTGGCAGCGACGATCGGCCCGGCCACCCGACTGCTTTGGCTGGAGGCGCCCGGCTCGATCACGATGGAGTTTCCCGACCTGCGCGCACTGGTCCGCGTGGCGCGCGACAAGGGCTTGCTTTGCGCGCTGGACAACACCTGGGGATCGGGCGTGGCGTTCAATGCCTTCGAGCTGGGCGAAGGCCTGGGCGTGGACATCAGCGCGCATGCGCTGACCAAGTTTCCGTCGGGTGGCGGCGACGTTCTGCTCGGCTCGGTGACCACGCGCGACCACGCCCTGCACCTGAGGCTGAAGGGCACGCACATGCGCATGGGCTGGGGCGTGGGCATGAACGACGTCGAGGCGGTGCTCCGTGCCATGCCCTCACTGGCGCTTCGCTATGCCGCGCAGGACGCCGCGGGACGCGCGTTGGCGCTGTGGTGGCAGCAACAGCCGCAGGTCAGTCGGGTGCTGCATCCCGCATTGCCGGCCTCCCCGGGGCATGTCTACTGGGCGGCAATGTGCAGCCAGGCCGCGGGGCTGTTCTCGGTGGTCTTCGACGAACGCCACGAGCGCGACAAAGTACATGCGTTCATCAACGCGCTGAAACTGTTCAAGCTGGGTTATTCGTGGGCTGGTCCGGTCAGCCTGGTCGTGCCCTACGACCTGTCGGTGATCCGACCGGGCACCGCCTGGCGCGGCACGCTGGTGCGCTTCTCGCTCGGCCTGGAAGACGCGGCCGACCTGCAGGCCGACCTGGCACAGGCGCTGCGCGCCACTTTCGGGTAACGCTGAAATACTAGATCGCACCCTGCCAGCGCAGTGACAACAAGGCGTTGCGCCGGGCGGCGGTCTCGAAGTAGCGACCGTTGGTCTCGTTGACGATCACTGCGCCGGCATAGGCCTGGTT
Source organism: uncultured Pseudomonadota bacterium (assembly GCA_963758955.1). Lineage (GTDB taxonomy): Bacteria > Pseudomonadota > Gammaproteobacteria > Burkholderiales > Burkholderiaceae_C > Rubrivivax. Next base: position 3,894 of record CAVWXO010000015.1, on the reverse strand, counting down.
GGTGAGATTGTCCAGTCGGGCCAGCAGCGACAGGGTGCCCGGGCCCAGCGCGATGTCGTGGCTCAGGCGCAGCCCGACCAGCGTGGCCGAGGGCGAGAAGTCACTGTTGCGGTCATTGACAGGCATTTCGCCCTGGTAGCGCAACTCGAGCGCAAGTTCGGTCTGCGCAAGCGCACGCCAGGCCAGGCTGGCAAAGGCGCTCCGGGCCATCGTCCCGGCGATCTTGTTGCCGGCCGGCACGGTGGCGCGGTCCTGCGGCTGGGTGCAGGGCACCGCATTGCAGGTCTGGAAGCTGTCGCGATAGACCGCGTCCAGGTAGGTCAGTGCCAGCAAGGCACGCCAGTCGGCGTGCGGCCGCCAGCGCAGGCCCAGCTCGGCCCCGCTGCGCCGCGTGCTGCCCACGTTCTGGAAGGTCGAGCGCCCGCCGGCATTGGTGAGCACGCCGATCTCGTCGTCGGTGTCGGCGCGGAACAGCGCGACCTCGACACCCAGGCCCAAGCTGTCGTCGCGCCACTTGGCACCCACCTCCAGCTGCAGGCTCGTCTGTGGCTGCAGCGTGGTGTTGAAGCCTGTGCCGCCGTCGCTGCGGTAGGCCAGTTCGTTCAGCGTCGGTGATTCGAAGCCCTGACCGGCACTGACATAAAGATTCAACCCGGGCGAGGGCAGCCACTGCAGCGCCAGTACGGGCGTGTTGTAGCCATAGCTCAACGTGCCGGAGTCGTCGCCGTTGGACAGGAACTGATCCTGCGTTTCTACCCGCAGGCGGCCGCTGCGCAGGCCGGCCGACAGCATCCAGCTGGGGGCCAGCTCGATCTCGCCCTGCAGGTACAGGTCGCTGCTGCGCACGCTGTTCGACTCGTTGCGGCGCAACCTGCCCGTGACGCCGCGCACCTGATCGGCGCCGCTGCCTGCGAAGTTTTCGTAGCCACGCCGGTCCTCGCTCTGCCGCTCCGTGGCCACGCCGGCAACCAGCGAGGCATGCTCCCAGCGCCAGATCAGCCTTGCGTCGAGTCCGGAGTAGTCGCGGCCCAGGTCGATGACCCCACCGGGGTGGCGCGGGCTCGCCTGCGTGGCTGGCGGGATCGCCTGCCACTGTGTCACGTCGCGCTGGCCGGCATAGGCCACGAGCACGCTCTCGCTCAAGGCCCCATGGTCGCCGAAGCGGTGCCGCCAGGTGGCGCCGCCTTGCGTCTGGCCGGTGGTCTTGCGCGTGTCAAACAGCATGGCTTGCGGCGTCGTCTGGTACGGGTCGGCGTCGAACTGCGCGCGTGTCAGGCCGAGGGGGTCCTGCGCCGGCTGGTCGACGCTGTTCAGCAGCAAGGTCAGCGTGTCCTGGTCGCCCACCCAGCCCAGGCGCAGGTTGCCCAGCGTGCGCTGTGCGGCGCTGTGCGGACGCACGCCATCGGTATTGAACTGGCTGGCCATGGCGCGGATGTTCCAGCCACCACCGAGCAGCGCTTCGGCACCCGCACGTGCCTGCCACAGGCCATCGCTGCCGACGTCGCCATCGAGGCTGTAACTGTTGCCGCGCGGCGCGGCGCTGACCAGCGAGATCACGCCACCGGAGTTGGCGCCGTACAGCGCCGAGAACGGGCCGCGCAGCACCTCGATGCGTTGCGCGCCGGCAATGTCGAAGTGCGACACCTGTCCCTGGCCGTCGGGCATGGTGGCGGGAATGCCATCGGTGTACAGGCGCAGGCCGCGGATGCCGAAGGTGGCGCGTGCGCCGAAGCCGCGTGAACTGAGCTGCAGGTCCTGCGCGTAGTTGTTGCGCAGGTTGGCCACCAGTCCGGGCACGCGGCTCAGTGATTCGGACAGGTTGACCATCGGCCCGGCCGAGCGCAACTCGGCGGCATCGACCACGCTGACGGCGTAGGGGGTCTCGAAGGTACGGCGCTCGCTGCCGCTGCCGCTGATGATCACGGACTCGGTCTGCATCTGCGCCGGCTGGGCCAGCGCCGCGCCCATGGCCCCGGCCGACAGGGCGGCGAGCAAAGGGCGCGGAGTACCGCGCATGTTCAAGCCTTGCTCGATACCTTGTGCCGCATGAGCCGTCCCTTTTCCCGCTCCCAGTCTCGCTTCTTCTCGGTGTCGCGCTTGTCGTGCTCGGCCTTGCCCTTGGCCAGAGCAATCTCGACTTTCACGCGGCCGTCCTTGAAGTGCAGATTCAGCGGCACCAGGGTGAAGCCCTTCTGCTCGACCTTGCCGACCAGACGCTTGATCTCTTCCTTGTGCATCAGCAGCTTCTTGGTGCGGTCAGCCTCGGGCTGTACGTGCGTGGAGGCGCTGCGCAGCGCGTTGATGCGGCAGCCTATCAGGTACAGCTCGCCGTCGCGAATGACCACGTAGCCATCGGTCAATTGCACCTGACCGGCGCGGATGGCCTTGATCTCCCAGCCCTGAAGAACGATGCCCGCCTCGAAGCGCTCCTCGATGTGGTATTCAAAGCGCGCACGGCGGTTTTCGGCGATCTGGGACATGGGGTCGCGGGCAGGCAGAGGCCCCTAGAATTCGTTGCATTGTATGAAGCACGTGAACAAGTCGGTCCTGCTGTGGTACTCACCGCTCGAGATGTACCAGCTGGTGACAGCGATCGAAGACTATCCGCGCTTCCTGCCGTGGTGCGACCATGCCGAAGTCTTGGAACGGCATGACGACGGCGTCACTGCTCGTATCGGCTTGGCCTATGCCGGCGTCAAGCATGCCTTCACCACCCGCAACGAGAACGTGCCAGGTGAAGCCGTGGTGGTCAAGCTGGTCGATGGCCCGTTCTCGCTGCTCGACGGCACCTGGGCCTTCCTGCCGTTGGGGCGTGCCGGCAGTCCGGCAAAGGCCTGCAAGATCGAGTTCGACCTGCGCTATGCCTTTGCCAGCAAGGCGCTGGAGACGGTGCTCAGCCCCGTCTTCGACCGCGTGGCGAACACCTTCGTCGAATCCTTCGTCACACGCGCCGAAGGCGTGTACGGCCCGCGCTGAAGGAGGCCTGGTGCAGATCGAGGTGGTCTACTGCCCGCAGCCCGGGACCTGCGACCGGGTACCTTTGGCACTGCCCGGCGGGGCGCGTGTGCGCGACGCGCTCCTTGCCAGCGGGCTGTGCCCTCGGCATGGCTTGGAGCCCGAGTCGATCGAGGTCGGCATCTGGGGCCGCACGCAGTCGCTGGATGCACTCCTGCGCGAGCACGATCGCGTCGAGCTCTACCGACCGCTGCGTGTCGACCCCAAGGAAGCGCGGCGCTTGCGCTACAAGCGCGCCAAGGCCGAGAAGCCTGCCGGCTGAGCCGGCTTCAGCGGCATTCGCTGGCGATGGTGTCGCGGGCGCGCCGGGCTTCCTTGGCGCGTTGCTCGTCGTCGAGGATCTCGCGTTCGCCGTCGGCTTTGATGCGGGCGATGCGCTGGCCGCTGTCGAGGGTGGCCAGTTGTTCGCGGGCGCGCTGGCAATTGTCCTTGCGCACCGCTGCGGCCTTCTGTTTGTCGGCCTCGGCGCGGGTGGCCTGCTCCTGCTCGCTGCGCCTGCGGCGCTCTTCCAGTTCGGGGTCGACCGGCGCCTTGCCGGGTGCCGACGCAGCGGCAGAAGCTGCCGCTGCCGGTGCGGGAGAGGCCTTGCGTGCGGTGACCTCGGGTCGCTGCAGCACGTCCTTGTCCGGGATGTCCCGTGGCGGCGGAATGTCGCTGATGTGGATCTGGCCGCGGCTGTCGCGCCATTTCCACTGCGCTTCGGCCGGGGTGGACAGCAAAAGACAGGCCGCCGCAGCCAGGCTCAGCCCGGCCAGTCGCCGGTGCAGCGTGAGTATGAAATGCATCCTTCAAGTGTAGTGTCTTGCCCCCTCGCGACGGGTGTGCAAAGCGTCACGGCGCCGGGCCGCGCGTGGCCGCCTCCGTATAATTAATTTTTGC
>CAVWXO010000014.1:0-41045 GCA_963758955.1 uncultured Pseudomonadota bacterium | reverse complement strand
CGTTTCGGACTTCATCTAGTGCAACCGCAAGTTCCTCAAAACAGGATGCCCAGCAACCTCTTGAGCAGTTCTTCAAGGGGCATCATCGTCAGCGCCAGCGGCACGACGGGCAGCAGCGTGGCCGCGGCGATGAAGATGATCGTGTCCCGCGTCACCGGCACGAGGCGCATGCTCTGCACCACCTCGTAGCTGTTGCCCAGATCCGCGAGTGACTGGATGTCGGCGCTGCCCACGAGCGCCTCGCCTGTGGGCGCGCCACCGCGCAGCCACTTGGCGTCGAACTCGCGCACATAGCGCTCGGCCAGCGTCCCGTACTCGCGCAGGCCCGTGCGCTTGGCCTCGGCCAGCCGAGGCGCAAACACCAGCAGCGGGGCGATGACCATGGCCAGCACGAAGGCGACCATGATCGCGATCTCGGCCTTGTACTCGAGCAGCCCCGAGCCGAGGTAGAAGATGCGATTGGCGATCTGTCCCGCAAGCAGCGCGCCGTGCGCCACCGCAAGCAGGGCGAATGCGTGCGCTGTTCTCGACAGGAACCCCAGGCCGCCAAGGCGATCGGGATGGGTTGGAATCAGGCTCAGCTCGATGCGCGACACCTGCCAGAGGAACCGCGTCCAGACCAACAGGCGAAGGTACCAGCGCAACATCAGCAACTGGAAGATCGGCAGGCTGATGGCGCCGTACCAGATGCCGGCGAGCAGCAGCTTCGAGCCTTCGGGGGACGGCGTCGCGTACCAGGTGGGCGTGTCGAGCGTCAGATAGTGGCGCCAGATGATCAGGATACCGACCCCATAGACGAAGGCGATCAGCACAACCTCGGCAAGCGCCGAGTTGCGCAGCCTGAATGCTGAAGCGATCGCGGCCTCGAACCGCGGCATCGCGTGCTCGGGAATCAGGCGCCGTTCCAGAAACTGCTTCACGACCGAGCGCAGTCGGCGGTGCACCACCAGTTCGGCGCCGATCAACAGGGGCAGCGCCACGAGATAGCGGATGTGGACTTCCCAATCGAAAAGGAACGGCACGACGACGCTGCCTTTCAGCAGGTGGCCTTCCAGAGCCGCAAGCAGCAGCAACGGCAGCCAGCACACGAGCGAGACGACGATGATGCGCCGGCGCGCCAGCAGCATCGCATCGTCCGAAAGGTGCGCCCGACGCAGAAGCTGAAAGAGCGGGCCGCCCACGACGAGCGAGAAGTCCGGCGTCTTGTGCAGCCAATCCCGCCCCACTTCCGATTCCGATCCTGGGGAATTCATAGGCGTTGCGCTCTTCGAAGTCCCCTGTCGCGCTTCGGGCTTTCAGCCAAGCCTTCCACCGCCATCAAGTTGTCGGCGCTCTTCGTCCTGGTCATTTCAAAACCGCGTCAGGGAATGTAGCGAGGGCGCCTGGGCCACGGACGCGGCGGGCGCCGGGAGCTCGAGCGAATTCGATTGAACATCGCGAATGAACCGATGCACCGAATCGCCCAGTGAACTCATCCACACCGCAGACAGCGCGACGGCGAGGATCAGCGACCCGATCATCAGGGTCAGGAACGGCAAGAGCGCCCGGCAGCCCAGCAGGGCCAGGGCCAGCACCAGGCCGATGCGAACGAAGACGTCCATGGCTCGCGAAGCCATGCGTTCCTCGAGTTCGCGTTCGGGCTTGGCATTCACACCCATGTCCAGCTCCCGAGCCCGAAACCTTCCAGCGCGAAGCAGTCCACGGGCATCGTTCTATCCCCGCGCAACCGGGCCAGCCTCGACCTCGACAGGCCGCCCGGCCTGCTGCCAGGCCCGCATGCCGCCCTGCAGTTCGAAGACGTCTGTAAAACCGTGTCGCTGCAACAGACGCACCGCCACCTTGCTGCGGCCGCCGCTGCGGCACATCGCGATGATCGGACGCGTCCTGTCGAGGCGCAGCGCGGCAATGCGCGGGCCGAATTGGGTGACCGGCGCGCACCGCGCGCCGGCAATGTGCCCCGCTCGCCACTCGTCGTCGCTGCGCACATCGACAAGCTGTGCGGCCTGGGCGCCCTGCTTGCGCATCGCGTCGAGTTGCTGCGCCGAAACCGACGGCACCTTGCCAAAGGGCAACCACCAGAACATTCCCATGAACACCCCCTTGGTTGACTGCAGGTCCGGCCTGTCACGCTCAGCGCGGCTTGCGCGACCGGAACATCCCGCGCAGGCGATCGAGAAGCGCGTCGAGCGTGTTGCCGGCCAGTCCGCCGAGGGTGATCGTGCGCACATACGCCAGGATCTCTGCGGCCTGGGCGTCGCTGTAGTGCAGGCGCAGGTGGTCGATCGATGCCGGATCGAACCGCTCCAGGTGTTCCGCATAGTGCTGCGCAAACAGGATGGCCGCGGCCTCGGCCGGGGCCTTTGCCTGCAGCGATGCCGTCTGCTGGCCGAGGATCTGGTTCACCTCCTCCAGCGACACGCCGTTCGCCATGGCCCAGTGGCCGTGGCCCCAGGCGCAGTAGCGGCATTCGGTGACCGAGGTGGCGCCCAACATCACCTTCTCGCGCAGCGCGGCAGAGGTCTTCGGCCTGAGCAGTGCGGCCAGCAGCACGGGGCTCGAAGCCAGCACGGCGGCGAGCAGCGTGAACAGGCTGTCGAAGTCGAACGTGCGCTTCGCCTTGCTGACCCGCGGCGTTGCTCGGGCGACACTGTCGGTGTTCATCTTGTGGTGGCCTTCCCTCTTCGGCGACGCAATGTCAGCTCTAGCGGCGAGCACCGCGACGGTTCCCCGCCGCTCCGGGCTGGTTGACGCCCGGGTCGCGACCGACGTTGCCTGCGGCCCCAGGTTGATTGACGCCGGGATCACGCCCGACGTTGCCCGCCTGCCCGGGCTGGTTGATCCCGGGGTCCACGCCCTTGCGCGCCCCGCCGACGTTGCCCGCAGCACCGGGCTGGTTCTTGCCCGGATCACGCCCGACGTTGCCCGCCCGCCCAGGCTGGTTGACGCCGGGGTCGACCGCCAACGCGCTGCCGGGCAGGGCTGCGCCAAGGGCAGCGCAGACCAATGCGCCCAGCAACGATTTCTTGAGGACTTTCATTTACACGTCTCCCTGTCCAGCCCCAAGCGTCAGGGCACATGAATTCCGACTCACTTCGGCGTCGTCGTCACGTACTTCAAGGCGCTGCCCTCGAAGACGGGCTCGTAGAAGTTGCCGCCGCAGTACTGGTAGTTCTTGCCACCCACCGGGGTGGGCGTGCAGCCGGGCGGCAGCTTGTCGACCACCGTGCCGGCCGGCAGCGGCTGGCCGGCCGCGGCGGCCTGCTGGGCCTGTGCGGCCTGCTGTTGTGCGGCGACAGCCTTCTGCTTCTCGGCCTCGGCCTGTTGCTGCGCGGCGATGGCTTTCTGCTTCTCGGCCTCGGCCTGCTGCTGCGCGGTGGCGGCTTGCTGCTGGGCCGCCGCGGCCTGCTGCTGCGAGGCGGCAGCATTGGCATTGGCGGCGTCCGCGCTGGCCGAGCCGGCGGCCGCGCCGACGACAAAGGCCGCGCCCCGGCCACGCAGCGCATGGGCCTCGGGCGCGAAGGCACCCATGCTCAGCGTGGCGGCGAGCACCATCGCAACCACCCCATATTCGGTCTTGTTCATCGGTCTTCTCCTCGTGCTACTTACCCGGCGCCGGGCGGGCCGGCTCGACCGCCAGAAAGCGGATCTGCTGCGCACCCTTGGGCGGCACGAAGCGGAACAGCGCGTCGTCGACGGCCGGCAGAACGTTCCAGTGGCTGAGCAGCGTGGTGATGCTCAACAGCGCCGGCGTGCTGGTGTCGGTGACCGTGTACTTGTGCGGCCACGGCTTCGGCCCTTCGGCGATCCAGACCTGGAAGTCGGCGCCGGGCCGGCTGAACAGCAGGTGGTCGCAGCGCACGCCGCCAATCACCGCCTTGCCGACCATCACCGCCAGCGTCAGGTCCTGCGACAGCAGCGGGAACGCGTTGCGATACAGCAGGTCGGCGGCCGGCAGCAGGATGCCGATGGTCTCGCGCGCGAAGGCGATCGTCTTTTCCACCGTCGGCGGCGCGGCCTCGGTGGCAAAGACCTTTTCGGCGGGGTTGAACAGCGTCAGCGTCTTGCCGTCGTAGTACAGGCGCTGGTCCATCACGCCGCCGGTGCGCATCGCGCGCAGCCGGTTCGGCCGCGCAACGGTCACGTTGGCGGTGACGTCGACATCGACGCGGTGCCCGGACTCGTGCAGGTCCTCCAGCGTGCTCTGCGTCTCGACGCTGAAGCGCTGCAGGCTGTCGAGGAACTGGCTCATGCGCTGCAGCTTCTGCACCGCCACCGGATCGACCGCTGGGGTCTGTGCGGATGCAGCCGGGCTCAGGCCCAGGCTCGACAGGCCGAGCGCCCAGCAGGCGGCGGCGCTCCAGAGGGTCCTTCTCTTCATTTCCTTGCTTCTCCTCGAGGGGTCTGCGCCCGGCACGGCCACGACGATCAGGCCTTCGTGCCTATGCGTCGGCCGGATACACCAGCCGCTCTGGCGTGGGCTGGTAGGTCCACGGGCAGCCGGAGTTCTTCCAGCCGTTCTTCAGCCGCTGGCCGACGAAGACGCTGCGCGGGTCGTCGACCGCATCACCTTCCATGCCGTCGACGATGTTGTAGACCTGCTTGAAACCGGCCTGGGCCAGCAGGTTCGCCGCCATCGCGCTGCGCCCGCCCGAGCGGCACAGCGCGAGGATCGTGTCCTCGGGCCCGGCGACCGTCTTCACGCGCTCGACGAAGTCGCTGAGCAGCCGGCCGGGGAACTCCTGCTTGGCCGGGTCCCAGCGGTAGCTCAGCGCGATCAGCGGGATCTTCCAGGCCATCGGCGCATGGCCGATGAAGTAGTGCTCCTCGGGCGTGCGCACGTCGAGGATCTTCACGCCCTCGGGGTCGGCCTGCCACATCGCATAGGCCTCGGCCGCGGCCACGTACAGCCCCAGCGCGGTGGTCTTGCCCTTGGGCAGGTCTTGCGTCATCGGGTTCATCCGTTTCTCCTGTGCGCGGCCGGCACGCGGGCGCACCGCCCGTCCATGACGGGCGATGGCCGGCGAAGGGCCGGCAGCGCCTTTAGGGCACGTAGTTGGCGCTGGTGTCCGCGCCGTAGCCGCAGCCCTGGTAGGTGCAGTGCAGCTCGTCGCGGATGATGGCCGCCCAGCCGTCGCAGCGGGCCGTGTTGAGCGACAGCTCCTTGGTGAGCACCTTGGTCTCGAAGACCCAGCCCTTGGGCAGGCCCTTCAGCTTGCTGCCCACCTGGTGCAGGTTGTCGAGCGTCAGGCTCGGGTCGACGTCCTTGGTGTATTCCTGCATCACCCACACCGTGCCGTTCGGCTCGCGCAGCAGGTGCACCGGCGTGCCGGCGTGCCAGATCCAGTTGCTGTTGCGGTAGATCAGATTGGGCGCATACGGCGTCTGCATCTGGGCCGATCATCTCGGCGCCGGTCATCTCGCCGCCGTAGATCAGATTGACGCCGTCGAAGTTCACGACGTCACCGCCCTGGATATCCTGCTCGTCCATCAGCCAGTAGCGGCCACCGTTGACCATGCACATGTCGACCTCGAACTGCTTGGCCAGCCGCGCCCCGTCCATCTTCTTGTGGCTGTCTATGGTGAGCTCGTCGAGATTGGCCGCCGTGTAGACATGGGCCCGCATCGTCGGCCCGACGCCGACGAAGGCGCCGAGCCCGCAGAAGGGCCGTCCGCGCGTGTTCTTGGCGGTGCGGCGATCACCGTGCAATCCGATTCTGAGTTTCATGGGTTCTTCCTCTGTGAATGGGCGTGTTGTCGCCCGGGGGTTGGGGTGGTATCTGCCAGCTTCGGGCAGCTACCGCATCGGCACCTACTTCTTCATGTGGCTCGCGACAAATTCCTGGATTCTCTTGCCCTGCGCAGCCAACCCTCCGTCGGTGCTGAACTGGATGATCTCGGCCCCTTCCTTCGACTTGAAGTTGTGCGGAGCCGGCCAGAAGCACACGTCCCCAGCGCGGCATACCTCAATGGTCCCGTCAAGGTAAATGACCTCCACCGCGCCCTTCAATACGTAGGCCCAGTGTTCAACGCCGCACAGATCGTGCTCCAGTCCCTTTCCCTTCAGAATGTCTGTGAAGTCAGTGCCCGGGGCAAAGACGTGGTACGCGCACTGCATGCCGCCCCATCGCTCATCCCAGATCTTGAGGCCCGGGGTGTTCTGGGTGACGAAGTCGTCCACCGGGTTCATGTCCATCAATTTCTTATGCATTCGACTACTCCTTCGTGCGCCTCACCGGACCGGCGGTGATGGCGATTTGCTCAAAGCCAGACCCGATCGCCTGGCGTGGATGACGCTTTCAATGACTCGATCCGTGGCTGCGAAGGCTACGCAGCAGGGTGGGTGGTTGCTTGACATTTCTCCGCAGCGACTTGACATTTCCGCGCGCGCCTCGGGCGAAGTCACTGACTTGATCTGCATCAAAGATGGATACACGCACAACCTCGATAAAGCCCCGGCCGAAGGGCGGGACCGCCAACGGCGGCTCGGTGCGCGTCGGCACGCTGCTGCCGATGGCGGACATCCTGCTCGGCATGGGCGTGGACCCGACCGAGTTGCTGGCCGCGGAAGGCGTCGATCCGAAGGTCTTCGACGACCCGGACAATCAGATTCCCCTGACGGTGCACAACCGGCTGGTCGCGCTGGCCGTGGCGCGCAGCGGCTGCCCACACATCGGGCTGCTGGTGGGCCAACGCGACGGCCTGCATTCGCTCGGCCTGGCGGGGCTGCTGGTGCGCTATTCGCCGGACGTGGAGACGGCGCTGCGCAGCTTCGTGCGCTACCTGCACACCCACGTGCGCGGCGGAAAGTCGGCGCTCACGGTGGACGGCGATGTCGCCACGCTGAACTGGGAGATCTACCAGCCGGGTGTCGAGGCGGTCGACCAGGTGGGCGACGGTGCGCTGGCCTTGTACTGCAACATCCTGCGCGAGCTGTGCGGCCCCGGGTGGACGCCGATCGAGGTGCGCTTCGCCCACCGCGAGCCGGCCCAGCTGCAGCCCTTCCGCATGTGCTTCCGCACCACGCTCAGCTTCGACGCCGAGGACTACTCGCTGCGCTTTGCCTCCACCTGGCTGCAGCGCCGGGTGGCCCAGGCCGACCCGGCGCTGCGGCGCGTGCTGCAGAAGGAGATCAACGCCATCGAGGCGCGCTATGAACACGACTTCCCCGAGCAGGTGCGCAGCGTGCTGCGCACCGCGCTGCTCACCGGGAATTCACGCTCGGACCAGCTGGCCGCCCTGTTCTCGATGCACAGCTCGACGCTGGCGCGGCGCCTCAAGCCCTATGGCGTGGGCTTCCGCGAGCTGGTCGACGAATGCCGCTACGAAGTCGCGCGCGAGATGCTCGCCAATTCCGGGTTGGACGTGAGCCAGATCGCGGCGATGCTCGACTACGCCGACGCCAGCGCCTTCACGCGCGCCTTCAGGCGCTGGAGCGGCATCGCGCCGGCGCGCTGGCGGGCGCTGCAAGCGGCCTAGGCCGCAAGGCTAGCGCGGTCGACGTGCGATCGCCCGCGGCGGTCACGGCGTTGGCACGAGCTTTGGTGCAGGGATGACGGCGATGCCGGTCATTGGTTGTCGCTGCTGCTGGCGGCACGAGCCTGAGGCGCGGGGCCGACCGGTGGCTCGACCGCCAGGCGCCGAGTGGCCACCGGCAGCCCATGAAGATAGTTCTCGCTGTCTTGCAGCGCATCGCGCCGGGCATCTTCCAACGCAGCCGGATAGTCCAGGGACATGCTGGTCTTGCGGATCTCGAGCCGCTTCGTCGTCTCGTCCACATGCACCACGTACTTCGCCAGGTTGGCCAGAAGGTACATGGCGAGAAGGTTGTCGAAATCCTCGTACCGGCCGTGCTCCCTGCGGAAGTCGCGCGACAGCACCGACGGAAAGCGATCCGGCAACTCCTTGAACATCAGCTCTTCGTCCGGTGCCTTCCAGGTCGAGGCGGTGTACTTCCTGTACAGCACCACGTCCATGCGGTAGCCACGCGCATGCCAGGCGTCGAGCAGCTTCATCGCCATCTCGGTGGGAATGTTGGCGTGGGCCGCTGCCACCAGCCGCCGCCTGGACAGGATCGACGCGCTGCTGACTTCGAGCTCCGAATACTGCGCGCCGAACTTGAAGGCCGCGCCGATCGTCTTGGCGCAGTTCAAGCGCAGGTAGTCGTACATGACCTCGCCGTCGTGGTACTCGGTGTCGCGCGCACGCTGCCGATAGTCTTCGTTGATGCGCTGGAAGTAGGCGACCAGCGCCTGCCGCTCGGCGATGGGCACGCCAGAGACCCGCACGCCAATGACGGAGCGCTTGTAGACCTCGCCGAAATCCAGGCCGAACGAGGCCTTGGCGCCCAGCGACGAGCGCGTCCCGAACAGGTACTCGTACTTCGGGATCGCCAGCATCAGTTCATCGACGTAGAAGTCAGCTTCGTGCTTGCGCGATCGGTCGGCGTAGAAATTGGCCGAATACACACGGCCGTCCGGGGATAACGCATCGTGCACGGCCAGCGCCAAGTGACCTGCGGAACCGCCCTTCGACGTGCCGAAGCTGATCAGCAGTTCCAGGTCGCCAGCATCCTGTTGCAACACCTCGGCGACCGCACGCAGATTGGCGGGTTCGGGTCCGCCCGGACTGCCGAAACCGGCGCTGTCGGCGAAGGCGCTGGAGTTGACTAGCAAGAGCAAGCCCCAGGCCAGAACCAGTCGCCACGGGGTGCGCCGGCTGGGCAGACGCGCGGCGCGGCAGGCAGCCGCTTCAGGCGGTGCGTACATCCTCGACAGGGCGAAGCCGGTGAGCACCTCTGGTCCTTCCATCGCTTGATCTTGTGGGGCTGAATGCGACCCTTCGCAGGATACAGATCCCAGCCCGTCAGGGTCGCAAATCACTCCGAACGCAGCGCATCCACCGGATCCAGCCGCGCCGCACGGCGCGCCGGCAGCACGCCCGCGAGCAATCCGATGACGGCGCTGCTGGCCACCGCCAGCAGCACATAGAGCAAGGGCGTGGACACCGGCAGCGCCGGCAGCAGCAGACGGATCAGTTGCGCCAGGCCGAAGCCCACGGCCACGCCGAGCAGGCTGCCCAGCACCGCCAGCACCACCGCCTCACCCAGGAACAGCCGCAGGATCGTGCCGCGCGGGCTGCCCAGCGCCAGCAGCAGGCCGATCTCGTGCGTGCGCTCGGCCACGGCGATGGTCATGATGGTGACGATGCCCACCGCGCCCACCAGCAGCGAAATGCTGCCCAGCGCGGCCACCGCCATCGTCAGCACGTCGAGGATATTGGACAGCGTGCTCAGCATCTCCTGCTGCGTGGTGACGGTGAAGTCGGCGCGGCCATGGCGCGCCTTCAGCAGGCTTTCGGCCGCGGCGGCCACGGCCTTGGACGAGGCCTCAGGGCCATAGGTCAGGTGGATTTCGGTGAGGCCGTCGCGGTTGAACAGCTCCATCGCGCGCGCCGCGGGCACGAAGGCGGTGTCGTCCAGGTCCAGGCCGAGGAACTGGCCCTTCGGCGCGAGCACGCCGATGACCCGGAAGCTCTGCCCGCCGATGCGCAGCCGCTCGCCCAGCGCACTGTCCGCGCCGAACAGTTCCTGCTTCAGCTTGGCACCGAGCACGACGAAGCTGCGCGCTTCTTCCGCGCCCTCGCCCGGCAGGAACTGGCCCACCGCGACCTGCATGTTGAACACCGGCAGCGCATCGGCCGACACGCCGTAGACGATGGTGCGACGCAGCCGGCCGCGCGCCTGCGCTTCCGCATTGCCCCAGGACGTGGGCACCACGCCGACCACGCCGGGCACATGCTGCAATGCCTGCGCATCTTCCAGCGTCAGCGGCCGCACCGAGGTCGGCAACCCGCTGGGCGCACCGCCGCGCGCCGTCGAGCGCCCGGGGGAGATGCCGACGACGTTGGTGCCGAACTGCGAGAACTCAGCGAGCACGAAGCGGTGGATGCCCTCGCCGATGGAAGTGAGCAGGATCACCGCGGCAATGCCCACCGCAATGCCGGCGAGCGTCAGGAAGCTGCGCGTGCGCTGCGCGCTGATCGAGCGCCAGGCATAACCCACGGCATCGGCGGCGATCATCGCGCGTTCACCGTTTCGCCAGGGCCGTCACCGGGTCCAGCCGCGCTGCGTTGCGCGCCGGCAGCACACCGAACAGCAGGCCGGTGAACAGCGCGGTACCCAGGCCGGCCAGCACCGCCCAGTCGGGCGGGTAGGCGGGAAAGGTCGGGTACAGCACGCGGATCACGGCCGCCCCGGCCAGGCCCAGCGCATAACCGAGCAGCGCGCCGGCGGCCGACAACAATGCCGCCTCGACCAGGAAGGCCATGCGGATGGTGCCGCCGCTGGCGCCCAGTGCCTTGAGCAGGCCGATCTCGCTGCGCCGCTGCGCGACCGACACCAGCATCACGTTCATCACCAGGATGCCGGCCACGGCCAGGCTGATGGCGGCAATGCCGGCGACGCCCAGCGTCAGCGTGCCCAGCAGCTTGTCGAAGGTGGCGAGCATCGCGTCCTGGGTGATCACGGTGACGTCCTGTTCGCCGTCGTGCCGCGTCTGGATGATGCCGGTGACCTGCTGCTTGGCCGGCTCGATGGCGTCGCGGTTGCGTGCCTCGACCAGGATGCGGAACAGCGTGTTGGTGTTGAACATGGCCTGCGCGAGCGACACCGGCACGATGGCCAGCTCGTCGGTGTTCATGCCCAGCCCGCTGCCAGTGGATGCGAGCACGCCGATGACACGGAAGCGCCGGTCGCCGACGCGCACGAACTGGCCCAGCGCCGCTTCGTTGGGGAACAGCTCGGCACGCAGCTTGGCGCCGATGACCATCACCTGCGAGCCGCGGTTCCAGTCCTCGCGCGGCAGGAACTGGCCCTGCGCCATCCTGGACTGCCGCACCTCGATGTACTCGGCCGTGGTGCCCACCACCATGCCTTCGCGCAGCTTGCCGCTCACCGACAGCTCGGAGGTGCCCACCGCCAGCGGCGCCACGCGCTGCACCGCCGGGGCACGCAGCAAGGCGAGCGCGTCGTCGACCGTCAGGTCGCGCGGCGTGCTGCTGACAAAGCTGCCGGGGTTGATGCCGCCGGTCTCGGTGCGGCCGGGCAGCACGATCACCAGGTTGGTACCGATGGCGCTGAACTCGCGCACCACGTAGCGGCGCGCGCCGTCGCCTAAAGCGGTGAGCGTGACCACCGCGGCCACGCCGATGGCCATGGCCAGCATCAGCAGCGCGGTGCGCACGCGGTTGCCGCGCGCCGCGCCGACGGCAAAGGCCAGCAGGTCAGCCGTGCGCATGGCCGGCTGCGCCCTGGCGCTGATCGTGGCGGATGGTGCCGTCTTCCATCAGCAGACGGCGCCGCGCGCGCGCCCCCAGCGCGGCGTCGTGGGTCACCACCAGCAGCGTCACGCCGCCGGCGTTGAGCTGCTCGAGCAGGCGGATCACGTCCTCGCCGGTGGCACGGTCGAGATTGCCGGTGGGCTCGTCGGCCAGCAGCATCGCCGGTTGCATGATGGTGGCGCGGGCGATGGCCACGCGCTGGCGCTGGCCGCCGGACAGCTGGTCGGGCCGGTGGTCGGCGCGGTCGGCCAGGCCGAAGCCGTCGAGCGCAAGGCGCACACGTTGATCGCGCTCGCGTGCCGGCAGGCCGGCCAGTACCATCGGCAATCCGATGTTTTCGGCGGCCGTCAGCCGCGGCACCAGGTGGAAGCTCTGGAACACGAAGCCGATGCGCTGGCTGCGCACGCGCGCCTGCTCGTCGGGCGACAGCGTGGTGACGTCGCGGTCTTCCAGCACGTAGTGGCCGGCATCGGGCCGGTCCAGCAGGCCCAGCACGTTGAGCAGCGTGGACTTGCCCGAACCCGAAGGCCCCATCACCGCGATGTACTCGCCAGCCTCGATGCGCAGGTCGATGCCGGCCAGCGCATGGACCACGCTGTCGCCGAGGTGGAACACGCGCTCGATGCCCTGCAATGCGATCTGCGCCATGGACTGTCGCGGGCTCAGCGCGGCGCAGCCTCGGCGACGGCGGCGGCCCCGGCCTTGACCCCGGCCCGGTCGAGCGAGGTGACGATGGGCTCGCCGCCCTGCAGGCCCTGGGTGATCTCGGTGTGTTCCCAGTTGGCCACGCCGGTGGTCACCGGCCGCTCGACCAGCCGGCCGTCCTGCAGCAGCAGCACGCGGCCGCCCTGCAGCAGCGCCGAGCTGGGCACGCGCAGCACGTCCTTGCGCACGTCGAGGATCACCTCGACGTCGGCGCTGTAGCCCACCAGCAGCCGGCCCGCGGACTGCGGGTCGTCGAAGTTGACCTCGACTTCCACCGTGCGCGCCTGCTTCTCCACCGCCGTGACGTAGGGCGCGATGCGCCGCACCTTGCCGGCAAAGCTGCGCCCCGGCAGGGCGTCGAGCGTGATGCGCACCGGCTGGCCGACGGCGATCTTCGGCGCATCCACCTCGTCCATCGGCGCGGCCACGTACAGGCAGGACTCGTCGATCAGGTCGATGGCCGGCGGCATGGCCACGCCCGGCGGCGACGGCGTCGAATACTCGCCGACCTCGCCGACGATCTTGGCCACGGTGCCATCGAAGGGCGCGACCAGCACCGTGCGCTGGCTGGCGGCACCGACGACCGCGATGCGCGCCTGTGCCTGCGCCACGTCGGAGCGGGCGGTGGCACAGGCGGCCACGCGCGCATCGGCCTGCGCGCGCAGGTTGTCCAGCCCGCCTTCGGAGATGAAGCCCTGCTGGAACAGCTGCTCCTGGCGCTTGAACTCACGCTGCGCCAGGTCGGCGAGCGTGCAGGACTCGGCGACGCGCTTGCGCGAGGTGTCCAGCTGCGCGCGCGCGAAGGCCTGCTCGGCCTGCTGGTCCTCGTTCCACAGACGCATCAGCAGCTGGCCCTTCCTGACCTTGTCGCCTTCCTTCACCGCCAGCACCTCGATGCGGCCGCCGGCGATGGTCGACAGCTTGGTGCGCTGGCAAGCCTCGACCGTGCCGGCCCGCGTGTTGGCGACCGTGGCCTCGACGGTGCCGCGGCCGACCGCGGCGGTCAGCACGGCCACCGGTTTGGGCCTGCCCAGCCACCAGACCAGCGCCGCGGCCAGCCCCACCAGCAGCAGGATGACCAGCGCGCGGCGTCCCCAGCGGGCGCGGCTTGTCTCAGCCATGCAGCATCAAGCCCCAGCCGGCCTGGGCGGCGTGCCCAGCTGGTCGCCGAAACGCTTGCGCAGCCGTTCGACGATCTCGCCCATCATGGCCAGGGTCTCTTGCTCACCCAGCGCCACCATCGCCTTGTCGCGCACCGAGTAATGCATCATCAGCAGCTGGCGCATCTTGTCGAAGGCGCGGTCGTTCTGGTGGCCGCAGACGAGCTTGTCATTGCGCAGCACACGCTCGATATTGCCCGGGTCGAGCAACTGCACCTGGCAGACCTTGGCGAGCTGGCCGATCTCGAAGTCGATGCCTTCGAAATGCTTCAGCCAGCGCTGGTGGTGGTAGGACGGGTCTTCGGTCATGATCGTTTTCCTTCAGAAGCGTTCCGGCACGTACCTGAACGGGTAGTCGACGGCCTTGTAGCGGCCGTTCCTGCGCTTGGGCAGCGCCACCCTGCCGGCCGGCAGCGCCTGGTGCGGCACGTGCGCCACGATGTGGCTGATGACGTTCAGGCGCACACGCTTCTTGTCCTCGGAGCGGGCCACGTACCAAGGTGCCCAGGACGAGTCGGTGGCGGCGAACATCTCGTCGCGTGCTTCGGTGTAGGCGCCCCACTTGTCGAAGGACTGCAGGTCCATCGGCGACAGCTTCCAGGTCTTGCAGCCGTCGTCGATGCGGTCGCGCAGGCGACGCTCCTGCTCCTCGGGGCTGGCCTCCAGCCAGAACTTCAGCAGTGTGGTGCCGGAGTCGACCAACGCACGTTCGACCAGCGGCACGGCCTGCAGGAATTTGCGCGTCTCCTGCGGCTTGCAGAAGCCCATGACGCTCGACGCCGGCGCGGTTGTACCCGCTGCGGTCGAAGATCACCACCTCGCCAGCTGCCAACAGGTGCGGCACGTAGCGCGGGATGTACATCTGGCGCTTCTCGCGCTCGGTCGGCGCGGGCAGCGCGACCACGCGGAACACGCGCGGCCTGACGCGCTCGTTCAGCGCCTTGATGGTGCCGCACGTGCCGGCGGCGGATGCTTCTTCAGCGTCTTCGCGGTGCTCCTTGCGCGACTTGGCAGCGGCCATGACAAACCTCCCGTGGCAACGCCACAGCCGGCATTGTCGCGCTGCCACGTCGACCGGCCGCGGCAAAGCACTGCAGTGCGCAGGCGCCGCTTGACCGTCGTCAATCTGCCGAGAACGACGGCTGAGGAGCCGCTAACCGATGCAGGTGCGGTTCTTGCCCGTGCGCTTGGCTTCGTACAGCGCCTCGTCGGCGCGTTCCAGGGCGGCTTCCAGGGGCTCGGCATCGCGCAGCGAGGTCACGCCGGCGGAGAAGGTGACGAACACCTCCTTGTTGTCATGCATGAACAGGCTGGCGGTCAGCTGCCGCTGCAGCCGCGTCAGCACCTTCTGCGCCTCGCCCGGGTCGATGTCGGGCAGCAGCACGACGAATTCCTCGCCGCCGAATCGCGCCACCGTGTCGCGCGGACGCAGCTGCTCGCGCACCTGCGCGGCAAGCTTCTGCAGCGCCACGTCGCCGGCTGCATGGCCGAGCGTGTCGTTCAGTTTCTTGAAGTTGTCGATGTCGATCAGGCCCACGGCCAGCGAGCACTCGGCCTTCTCGACGCGCGCACGGTCCATGCGCGCACGTTCGACCTCGAAGGCCTGTGCCAGGCCACGCCGGTTGGCGACCTGCGTCAACGCATCGGTCGACACCTCGTCGGACAGGCGGCGCAGCTCGCCTTCGAGCTCGCGCACACGCAGCTGCATCTCGCCGGCGCGGGCCTGCTCGGCCTGCAGACGGCTCTGCGTCTGGCTGACCAGCGCCTGGACCTCGGTGGTGTCGTGCAGCATCTCGCGCACCACGTCGGCCAGGCTGCCCAGCGAGTCGGCACTGGCAATGGCCTCGGCATGGCGGCCGACATTGGAATGGAAGCGGCCGGTGTGCTCGCTGAACTCGCCCAGCTCGGTGAGCATGCCCTGGATCAGCTCCTTCAGCGCATCGCGGGCCTGGTTGCGCTCGCCGCGCAGCACCGCCTGGCGCTTGCGCGCATTGGCCAGCAGGTCGCTGGCGGCGCGCACGCTGCGCACGTTCAGGCCTTCGGTCAGGCGCAGCTGCAGCGCCTCGCACTGGCCGCGCGCCCAGCTGTCGTCCTCGGCCAGCTCGGTCAGGCCCTGCGTCAACTCCACGCACAGCTTGCCCAGTTCATCGAGCAGGTGCTGGCGATGCGCCAGCATGCGCCGTGCGCGCTGGCACAGTTCGTCGGCATGTTGCACCAGCTGCGGCGTGGCGCCCGCTTCGGCGACACGCTGCGACAGCTGCAACAGGTCCTGGGCCAGTTCCTCGGCGCGCGCCTCGCCGCCAGGCAGTGCGGCTCGCACCGTGCCTTCGAGGCTGCGCACCAGCGTGTTCCAGTCGCACGGCGTCGTTTCAGGCACGGCAGGGACGTCGACGGGCCCAGGCTGCGCCGTCGCGTCGCGGGTGGCGATCTCGTCCAGGCCGCCGGCCCGGGTGTCGACCCCCGGCTCGTCGGCCTCGGCCTCCCAGGCGGCCAGCAGGTGGCGCACACGTTCACGCAGGCGCCTCGGATCGCTGCGGCTGCCCGACAGGACCCGGCCCAGGCTGTCCTTCTTGCGCGCCGCGGTCCACAGGCGACTGCCGCGCTCCAGGCCATGAGCCAACCGTTGCAGCAGGTCGGACCAGTCCTGCGCCTGGCCCAGCGTCTTGGTCGCGGTCTGCGCGAGCATCTCGTCCGCGGCGTCCCAGTGGCCAGCCATCAGCTCGCGCACCACCTCGTCGCCGCTGCCCGGCTCTTCGCCCAGCGTGGTCGCCAGGCGCTGCAACAGCGGCCGCGCCGCCTCGGGCAGGCCCTCGTTGACGTGGCCGCCTTCGGCCGCATAGGCGCGAGCGTAGTTTTCGGGCGTGGGCTCGATCTTGGCCAGCGCCAGCCGGCGCAAGGCCGCCTTGGCCAGCTGCACGGGCGACTGGGCCGCTGCGGCCAGTTGCGAGGCTCCGTGGGACATGTCCATCGGCTGCAGTCCTTGCTCAGTATGATCGGCGGCCAGAGGCACGCGTCGCCGTCGGCGTATCGAGCTCGAGCTCGCTGGCCTGCCCGATCCAAGGCGCGCGGCGCGGCAGCACGGTCTGCTTCAGCCACAGCTCCAGGTCGTCGGGCGGGATCGGGCGGCTGAACAGGAAGCCCTGCATCAGGCTGCAGCCCAGGCGGTGCAGCACCTCCATCTGGCGCAGGGTCTCGACGCCTTCGCCGATGACGCGCAGCTTCAGAGAGCGCGCCACGGCAATGATCGCGGTGACGACACCGGAGCTTTGCGGCGTGACACCCAGGTCGCGCACGAAGCTGCGGTCGATCTTCAGCTCGGAGATCGGCAGCGTCGTCAGGTAGGCCAGCGACGAGTAGCCGGTGCCGAAGTCGTCGATCGCGACCTCGACGTTGATGTCCTTCAGCTGGTGCAGCGCCGGGATGACGCTTTGCAGCTCCTTCATCAGCCCGGTCTCGGTGATCTCCAGCTGCACCATGCGGTGCGGGATGCCGTAGGTCTGCGCGTTGTGGTGCAGCTGCTCGACCAGCTGGGTGCGCTCGAACACGCGGCTGGGCAGGTTGACCGAGATGGCGTCGTCGAAATCGAAGCTGTTGCGCCAGATGCGGGCCTGGCGCGCCGCCTCGCGCAGCGCCCATTCGGACAGCGGCACGATCAGGCCGGACTCCTCGGCCAGCGGGATGAAGTCGCCAGGCGGCACCAGGATGCTGCCGCGCTGCCAGCGCATCAGCGCCTCGACGCCGACCATGCGAGCCGAGCGCACGTCGACCATCGGCTGGTAGTGCAGCACCAGCTCGTCGCGCTCGATGGCCTTGTGCAGCGCGCTTTCCAGCTCCAGCTTTTCGCGGCCGCGGCCGGCCAGCTGCGGGCTGTAGATGGCCGACGCGTCCTTGCCCTGTGACTTGACCGAGAACATGGCCACGTCGGAATTGCGCATCAGGTCGGCCACCGAGGCGCCATCGCGCGGGAAGATGGCGATGCCCACGCTGGCGGTGACGAAGCATTCCTGCCCGCCCACGAGCACCGGGTCGCGCATCACTTCCAGGATGCGGTCGGCCACGCGTTGCGCGTCGCGCTCGTCGCCGATCTCCGGCAGCAGCGCGATGAACTCGTCACCGCCCAGCCGGCCGACCGCCTCGAGCGAGCGGTGCGCGCGCGAGCCCACTGCTTCGAGCTGCCCTTCCAGGACCTGTTCGCTGTGCCGCACGCAGGCGCGCAGGCGCTGCGCCACCTCCATCAGCAACTCGTCGCCGGCCGCATGGCCGAGCGTGTCGTTGATGATCTTGAAGCGGTCCAGGTCGATCATCAGGAAGGCGCAGGAGTGGCCCAGCCGGCGTGCATGATCGACGGAGCGCTCCATGCGCCAGACCAGCTGGCGGCGATTGGGCAAGCCGGTCAGTGAATCGAAGTTCGCCAGGTGGCGGATGCGGTCCTCGGCCACGCGCCGGTCGGTCACGTCCTGAACAATGCCGGTATAGCCGACGCCGTGGCCATGCTCGTTGAATTCCGGCTCGGCCTCGACATGGATGATGCGCTGGCGCCCGTCGAGCAGCGCCACCGGCACGTCGGTGGCCAGCACCGAGCTGTGCTGCGCCACGCCCTGCAGCAGGCGCAGCACCGCGCGGCGCTCGGCGCGCTGGACCCGGCGCAGGATGCCGCGCAGGCTGACGCTGTCGCCGGGCCCGTAGCCGAGCACGCGCAGGCCTTGCGCCGAAAGCATCAGCGAGCCGCTGCCACCGCCTGCGCCGGCACGCCGCCAGTCGAAGCTGCCCATGCGCGCCAGATCCTGGGCTCGCGCCAGCTTGGCCTGGCTTCGCTCCAGCTCGATGCGCGTGCGCGAGGCCCGCAGCAGGTAGTGCAGCCGGCCGGCCAGCAGGCTCCATTGGGTGGCCTTGACGAAGAAGTCGGTGGCGCCGGCCTGGTAGGCGCGGGTGATCGACGCGTCGTCGTCCAGCCCGGTGAGCATCAGCACCGGCACGTTCTCGAAGCCGGGCATGGCGCGCAGCCTGTGGCAGGTGGCGAAGCCGTCCAGGCCCGGCATCATCGCGTCGAGCACGATGACGTCCGGCGCCCAGTCGGCCAGCAGCTGCAGCGCATGCTCGCCACCAGGCGATTCGGTGATGTGGAAGCCGCGTTCGCGCAGCGCCACTGCCGTGAGCAGCAGGTTGACCTCGTCGTCGTCGACCAGCAGCACTTCGGGCGGCTTGGCCGCCAGTTCTTCGGCGAAGGGTACGGCAGAGGTCATCGGTTCACTCGGGCAACAGGCCGCGCACGGCGCTGAGCACCCGCGCGCCTTCGGCGTCCAGGACAGCCAGCCTGTCGGCCAGGCCGTCCAGCTGCTGCAGCCGCAGCCGGTTCTCGATCTCGCTGCAGCAGCGCGACAGCTCCAGCGCCCCGACACTGGCCGACGACGACTTCAGCGTATGCACCACATGGCGCATCGTCTCAGGGTCGCCGTGGGCCAGCGCCTGCTGCGCCTGCGGCAGCAGCCGTGCCAGCGAGGCCTCGAAGGCGCGCAACACGCGCTCGACGACCCGGTTCTCGCCCTGCGGATCGAGCTCGTGCAGGCGTTGCAACGAAGCCTCGTCCAGCACGCGCGCTAGCGCGCTCGGCAGGTTCGCAGGGGCGTGAGGCATGGCAAGCATGGGTGTGGGCCGATGATAAGGAGGCAGGGCGGCCGGCATCGCCGCAAATGTCACGCATTTGCCGACGTGCTCCCCCCTTCACCCGCTTTCGGTGCCTGGCAGCCGGACTTGAGGAACGGCCGCGGCGCAAAAGCCGCATACGCCCGCTACTTACAATCCGCCGCATGCCCGTGCCCAGCGAAGCGCCCAGCGTTGCCATGTGGCTCGTCGCCTGCGTCGCGTTGCTGGCAGTGGCGCTGGCCGGCTTCTTCGCCGGGCGCAGCCAGGAACGCGCCCGCCAGCGCCGGGCGCTGCGCGAGGCACGCGCCCAGGGACAGTTGCTGACCCAGCTTCTGGATGTCTGGCAATGGCAGACCGATCGCCACCACCGCCTGGTGCGGCTGCAGCCGCCGGCCGGCGCACCGGCCGAAGCCTGGTCGCACGGCGACTGGGGCGGCCAGCCGTTGTGGGAACGCTTCGCCGCCAAGGCCGACAGCCTGCGTGCGCAGCTCGAATCGATGGTGGCCCTCGGCGACGTGGCGGTGCGGCCGGTGGGCGCGTCGCAGGACGGCGACTGGCTGCTGCGTGGCGTACCGCGCTTCGACGCCGACGGGCAGTTCGAAGGCTATGTCGGCACCGCGCGCGCCGGCACCGCGGTCCAGGCCGCCGTGGCCGTGCCCAGCCTGGCACTGGACGGCGAACCGTCCGAGCTGCTCAGCGAGCAGGCCGCCTTCAGCTATACGGTGACGCACGACCTGCGCGCGCCGATCCGCGTGGTCGAGGGCTTTGCGCGCATCCTCAAGGAGGACTACGGCCGCGTGCTCGACCGCATCGGTAACGACCACCTCGACCGCGTGCTCGCGGCCGCAGCGCGCATGAACAGCATGATCGACGCGCTGCTGACGCTGGCCAATCTGTCGGCACAGCCGCTGGCGCGCCAACCGGTCAACCTGACGCAACTGGCCGGATTCGTGGTGGACGACCTGAGGCGCGGCTCGCCCGAGCGCCAGGTGGAGGTCGACATCGCCCCAGGCATGGTGGTCGACGGCGACCCGACGCTGCTGCGCCTGGTGCTCGAGAACCTGCTCGGCAACGCCTGGAAATACAGCGCGCGAACTGCGCAGGCCAGGCTGCAGTTCAACTGCGCGCTGCAGGACGGGCGCATGGTGTTCAACGTGATCGACAACGGCGCCGGCTTCGACATGCGCAATGCCGACCGGCTATTCGGCGTGTTCCAGCGACTGCACAGTGCCAACGACTTCCCGGGTACCGGCGTCGGATTGGCGTCGGTCAAGCGCATCGTGCGCCGCCATGGCGGCGATATCTGGGCCGAATCGGAGCCCGGGCGCGGCGCGCGCTTCCACTTCACCTTGAAGTGACCCACCCGCGCAGGCGGCCCGGCAGAGCCGGTTCCGCGACGGCGGCTCAATGAGGCTTCGGCATCACCGCTGTGGCGGCGCTGCGCTATGGGGAGCCCGGGCGCGCCAGTTCCTCGACCGCGCTGACCAGCCGCTCGGCCTGCTCGGCCAGCGTCACGCCGGCGGCATCGGCAATGCGGCCCAGGCGCGCCAGCGCATCGCCGCGCGACAGCGAGTAGCGGTGCATCAGCACCCCCGCGGCCAGCGACACCACGTCGGCCTGGCGAGGCGACGGCTGCGCGCGCAGCGCCTCGGCCTGCGCGCGCTCGGCGCGCAGCCGCTCGAAGGCCGCATCCACGGTGGGCACGATCTGGCCCACGTCCAGCGGTTTGACCATGTAGGCCACCGCGCCCAGCTCGGCCACCTTGGCCACCGTCGCAGCGTCGGCAAAGGCCGACAGGAACATGAACGGCACGTGGCAGACGTCGCGCAGGTATTCGGCCACGTCGAAGCCGCTCTTGCCTTCCATGCGGATGTCCAGCAGCGCCAGTTCCGGATGGTGCTTGCGCGCCAGCAGGATCGCCTCGTCCCCGTTGTCGGCATCGATAACCTGGTAGCCCGCCTGAGCCAGGCCATGAGTCACCGTCGCCAGGACCAGGCGGTCGTCGTCGACGACCAGGATCTTGCCCTTGACATTCATGGATTGGCGGCGGCTGGCGATGGCGGCAATGGCGAGACCCGCATTCTCACCCAAACAGTCGTGCAGCGGCCCCGACGTCGATCAGGCCTCGGCCCGCTGAACGCTGGGCGGCCGCAGCAGCACTTCGGTCAGCACCTCGTCGCCTTGCTGCGACAGCGTCAGCGTGGCGCTGCGCCGCGGCAGCAGCGCCCGCACCAGACCCAGGCCGGACACGCCGCCCGGTAACTGCGCCAGGCTGAAGCCCTCGCGCAGCCGGCCGGCATTGCGGATGGCCACACGCAGCTCCTCGCCCTGCAGCGACAGTTCGCAATGCACGTCGCCCAGGGCGCCGTGCTTGACGGCATTGGTCAGCAGCTCGTTGATGGTCAGCGCGATCGGAATCGACTCGGCCTCGGGCAGCAGCATGCGGCCGGGCTCGTCGCCGAGCAGCTGCACGCGCACCGCGCGGCCAAAAGTGCGCTGCACCGACAGCGCGATCGCCTCGAGCACGCTGGCCACGCGCAGCGGCCCGGCAGAGCCGACCTGCAGGCCATAGACCTGGGCGATGGCCTGCACCTGGCCGACCGATTCGGTCAGGATCGACGCCACCTCGGGGTGCCGCGCGGCGTTTTGCTGCAGCAGCCCGGCCACGCCCTGCAGGTTGTTCTTGATGCGGTGGTGAACTTCCCTGACCAGCATCTCTCGCTGCGCGATGGCCGCTTCGAAGCGCGCCTGAGCCTCGGCGCGCTGCTCGGTCACGTCGCTGGCCACCAGCAGCACCTGCTCGCGCGCGCCGGCCCCGGTGGGCAGCGAGACGAAGCGGGCGTCCCACAGCCGCGCGCCGGCCGCGCCGTCCAGTCGCAGCTCGCGGCGCAACACCTCGTTGGCGGCGCCGGCGCTGCGCAGGTCGGCCGCCATCGCCTCGCCGGTGGCGCCCAGGAACCAGTCGTGCGGCGTGCCGCCGACCAGCGTGTCGGCTGGCCGGTCGAAGAAGGCTGCGGCCATCTGGTTGACCTGCAGCACGCGCAACGAACGCGCATCGAACAGTGCGATGGCCAGCGGCGCGGTCTCGATGATGCGCTGCAGCGAGGTCTGCGCCTGCGCAATGCTGACCTCGGCCTGGCGCCGCCGCTCGATGTCCAGCAGCGCAAAGGTGACCTGCGCTCCGCTGGAGCCGCGCCCGCTGAGCACCGCATTGCCGACCACCCAGAACTCGCGCCCGTCGCGCGCCTTGAGCCGGCATTCGAAAGTCTGCGCCTGGCCTTCGGCCAGCGTCTGCGGGTAGTCGGTGCGGCGCAGCGGATGCTCGGGCTCGGGCGTGGCCACGGTGGCGATCGGCTCGCCGACAAAATCCGCCAGCTCGCCGCCGAACATGCGCCGCGCCGAACGGTTCATCCACTCGATGCCGCCGTCGCCGACGGTGACGATGCCCACCAGCACCGAATCGAGCACGGCGCGGGTGCGTTCGGCCTGGCGCAGCAACTCCTCGCGCGCACGATGCCGCTCCTGCACGTCGACATAGGAGCAGATGCGCCCGGCGCGTTCGTCGGCCTCGTCCACCAGTCGCTGCGCCACCTGCACCCAGACCAGACTGCCGTCGCGGCGGCGCAGCTGGCGCTCGCCGTGGTAGCGACCCTGCTGGCGCAGCATGCGCAGCTCCTGCTGCTCTTGACGCTGGTGCTCGGCGCGGTCCGCCGCCAGCTCGGCCGGGTCGAGCGTGGTCAGTTCCGAATCGGCATAGCCGGTGAGCGCCGCCATGGCCTGGTTGGCGCGTTCGATGCGACCGCCACGCAGGTAGGCAATTCCCACGTCGGACAGGCTGAACATCAGCTCGCGGTCGCGCAGCAGCGCTTCCAGCTCGCTCTGCTGGGACTTCAGCCGCGAGATGTCGGTCAGCACCGCCACCACTTCGTTCTCGCCTGCGGCCGGCTCGGCGCGGCGCACCGACAGCGAATACCAGGCCGCAGGGGCATCGCCCGCGCCGGGCACGGCCAGCTCGGTCTCGAAGCCCTGCCCGCCCTGCAGCGCGGCCAGCGCCTGCGGGAAGCGGCCGAACAGCTCGCCGATGGTGGCACCGGCGGCGGCGCCGGCCGGCAGTTCGAGCATCGACTCGAAGCGCCGGTTGCAGCGCACCAGCAATGCGCCGCGCAGGTAGGCGATGCCGGCCGTCGTGCCGTCGAGGATGGTAGTCAGCTCGCGCAGCAGCTGCTCGCTCTGGCGTTGCGCGCTTTCCTGCTCGGTCACGTCCACCGTGACCACCGTGCGCCGACCGGAATCGCCCTCGCCCGGCTCGACCCGCGTCAGCAGCCAGCGCCGGCCCAGTTCGGCATGGTTGACGGCGTAGCGTACCTCGGTGCGTTCGCCGTGGCGCAGCGCCTGCTGCAGCCGCTCGTACTCGGGCAGCGACTCGGGCTCGACGATGTCGCGGGCGATCGACTGCAGACCGGCCGACCTGGCCGGCGCGCGGCGTCGCTCGGCGCGCGGGCGCAGCCAGCCGCGCGCGCTGTCGAAGGTGGCCACGCCGACGCCGGCGGTGTCCATCAGCGCGCCGATCTCCAACTGGGCCAGGTCGCGCTCCTCTTCGGCGCTGCGGTCCTCGACCACCGCCATGAAGCGGTGCTGGCCCTGGTCGGTGGCAAAGCCGCGCACCCGCGCGCTCAGCCGCTGACGCCGGCCGTCCGGCAAAGCCAGCGAGACATGGATCTCCAGCGGCGTGGCGCCAGGCCGCAGCTCGGGCCGCGGCGCGCCCTGCTGCCAGGCCAGCAGCGCCTGCAGGTCCGCCGCAGCGTCGTTGAGCATCACCGGCACCTGCCCGACGAGCGCCTCGAAGGCCGGGTTGGAGCGAACGATCAGCCCAGCCTCATCGAAGACCAGCATGCCGGTGGGGCTCAGGTCGAACCACTGCGCCAGCTCGTTCAGCGAGCGGTCGGCCTGCGCACGGGCCACGTGCTCGGCAGTGGAGTCCTGCAGCACGCACAACAGCAGCGGCAAACCGTCCTGAGCCAGCACCGGGTAGGCCGAGGTGCGCGACCAGCGCTCGCGCCCGGAGGCGTCGAGCAGGCGCTGCTCGCTCAGCCGCGGCACCGCCTGGGCTGCAAGCTGCGCCGGCAGCTCGCGCCGCAATTCGATCTGCGTGGTCCAGTCTTCCTGCGGCTGCAGCAGCACCGGGTCGGTGCCGATCAGCGCCTCGCGCGTGCGGCCGGTGAAGTCGAGATAGGCGTCATTGACGGCCACCAGGCGGAACTCGGCATCCTGCAACGTGGCCGGAAACGGCGAGGCCCAGAGCATGCGCAGCATCTCCAGCGTCGGCCCGGCCTCGACCTCGGGCAACGCGACCGGCGCGCTCGGGCGCGCGGCGCCCAGCTGCACACCAAGTGCCAGATCGCGGGCGATGCGCCAGCAGGACAGGCGTGCGCCGCGGCCATCGGCCAGCACCACCTGCAGCGGCGCGGCGGCGACTTCGCTGGAGGCCAGCAGGCGCGCGCGCAGCCAGGCCACCGCTTCGGTGCCCAGCACCGCCTCGAGCTGGGCCACGCCCAGGCCCGGCTCGGCGCCCAGGGCGCGCATTGCCGCACGGTTGCAGAAACTCAGCCGGCCCAGGTCATCGAACAGCAGCAGCGCATCGTCGACACCATCGAGCAGCGTAGCCAGCGCCGCGCGCGAAGGCAGCAGCGCGGACGGCGGCGGCTCGGCAGGGGTGGAACGCATCGGCATCGAAGTAGGCAGCACAGCAGCGCGACATGATCGCTCATGCCGTGTGGTGCGCATTGTCGTCGGCGCCGGGCGCGGCGCGCGGCCGCCTCAGTCGAGCTGGCGGGCGGCGATCAGCGCGCCGAGCAGCGCGCGGTTGATCTCGGTGGCCGACAGCATCAGCGATTCGGCCGCGTTGCGGATGTCGAACAGCGATTCCTGTTCGACCGCACGCACCAGCTCCATGTACGGCCGATAGCGGCCGCTGCCGTGCACCAGCGCGTCGAACACATGCTGCGGCACCGGAATGCTCTTCAGCAGCTGCTCGAAGGGCTGGCCCATCATGCAGTCGAGCAGCGAAAACACGCCACAGATGAACATCTCGCTGCCCATCTGCTCGTCGCCGGACGAGCGCACCAGCTCCTCCATGAGCAGACCGCGGCGCACCGCGGCAAACATCACCGGCTTCATGTTCACGTCGGTGCTGGCCGAGGCCAGCAGCAGCGCCAGCCAGCGCTTGAGCTTCTGGTAGCCCAGCATCATGATGGCGTGGCGGAAGGAGCTGATCTCCACGCGCAGCCCGAAGGCGGCCGAGTTGATGTAGCGCACCAGGCGGAAGGCCAGCGTCGGGTCGTTCTTCAGCACCGCTTCGAGCCGATCGATCGACTCCTGCCGGTCGACACGGTTCATCAGCTCGACGATGACCTTCAGGTCCGGCGCCACGGTCCTGCCGTTGCCCTTGCCCACCGCCTCGTCGATCGGCCAGCCCAGCACCGCGACGGCGCCGCGCTGGAAGCTCTCCTCGACCTCGGAGGCCCGGGTCACGCCCGACTGCACGAAGCCCACGCTGCGCGGTGTGCAGCCCGGCGCTTCGGCACCGCGCCGGTCGCCGACGAACTCGATGATCGAATGTTTGAAGCAGGCCAGTACGCTGCGCGGCAGTTCGGCACTCGGCCGACCCTTCAGATACAGGGTGCTGCCGCGCGCATGCAGCGCCACCAGCGCCGCCTCATGCTGCGCTTCGCCGGCCATGAAGGCCGGCACTTCCAGCGCGAAGTTCAGCGGCGGCTCGCCCGCCAGGCTGTCGCGCAGCAGGCCCTCGCTGGCCAGGTTGAGCACCAGTGCATCCTTGCCTTCGGCCGGCCAGGCTTCGGCCAGCGCCTGCAGCAGCGACGGCGCGTCCAGCGCCAGATCGGGCCGCGCCGGAAAGACCGTCAGCCGCGTGGCCATGACGGTGCGCTGACGGTCGATCATCGGGCTGTAGCCCAGCACGACCTGCCCCAGGATCGGATGTTCGTTCATGCTCAGCCGTTCAGGTATTGGAAGAGCGACATGCGCTGCACCAGCGAATAGGTGCTCAGCGCCGCTTCGTAGCCGCTTTGCTTGTTCTGGAACTCCGACAGCGCCCCGACCATGTCCAGGTCTTCGGCCAGCGACCGCTCGGTCTGTGCGTCGAGCTTGATCTCGGCCAAGCGGCTCTCGACCGAATCGAGGCGGTTCAGGCTCTCGCCCGCCATCGAGCGCTGCAGTTGCAGGTTGCCGAATGAGGCATCGATGTCGCGCAGGCCGCTGGCCACGGTCTGTGCCACCTGCGCCTTGCTGCGGCCGGTGGCCTGCAGTTCGCTGGCCACGCGATCGAGCGTGTCGAACAGCGACAGGTCTGCCGTGGACGGCGTGAGGTCGAAGCGGTCGCCGTTGGCGGGCGCGCCCTGCACGGTGACGGCCATGCCGTCGAACTGGATCGCCTGTCCGGACACGTAGGGCACGTTCACCTGCGCGGTGACCGCGCCATTCTTCAGCACCGAATAGGTGGCCACCCCGGCCGCCACGGTGAAGTCGATGCGGTAGTCGGCACCGGTCAGCGCCGACGGGTCGGTCACCGAGCCGCCGTCGATCCAGGCGCCGTTGCCGTTGGCGGGCGCCGGGGTGGTGACGAAGACGCCGTTGCCGCTGCGCGCAGCCAGCCAGGCGGCAGCGCCGTCGTGGGTCATCGGCACCAGGTCGCCGGCCTGGGCCTCGGTCTGGCCGGCCGCGCCGTGGAAGCTGACGCCACCCAGCCCGTCGACGAAGGGCGGCTGCGCCGAACCTTGCCCGCCGAACAGGTAGCCGCCCGAGCCGTCGCCGCGGTTGGCGATGGAGAACAGCTGCTCGCGCAGGCCGCTGATGCGTGCGCCGAGGTTGGCGCGCTCGGCATCGGTGTAGCTGCCATTGCCGGCGGCAACCAGCAGTTCGCGCACCTGCTGCAACGCCTCGGTGGCACTGCCAAGCGCGCCTTCGACCTGCTGCATCGCGTTGCGGCTGGCTTCCAGCCCGCGCTGGTCGGCCACCGCACGCGCGCTGGTGGCCAGCGCGCGTTCCACCCGTGCCGCGGCGGCCGGGTCGTCGCTGGGCCGGGCGACGCGTTTGCCGCTGGTCAGCCGGTCCTGCGCAAGCTGCAGGTCCTGCTGGCGCTGCTGCAGGTTGTCGACAGCGACGGTGAATGAATTGGCAGTCGTGATGCGCATGGTTCGGGGTTCAGCCGGCGGTGTCGAGCAGCGTATCGAAGATGCTCTGCGCGATCTGCAGGATCTTGGCCGCCGCCTGGTAGCTTTGCTGGTACTGGATCAGACGCGCCGCCTCCTCGTCGAGGTTGACGCCGCTGCGTGCGCTGCGCGAGGCCTCGGCCTGCGCCGCCACCGCGCCGGAGATGTCGGCGGTGGACTGCGCACCCTGCACGCGCACGCCGATGTTGGCCATGGCTCCCGCATAGGCATCGGTGATCGTGCTGCCGCCGCCGACGCCGCCGCTGGACAGCGGCACGCGGCCGACCAGCGCGGCATCGCGCAGTTCGGTGAAGGCCAGCGCATTGCCGTTGTTCGAGGCCGGGTACAAGGTCTTGCTGACGCTGAAGGCATCGCCCGAGCGCGGCACGCCATTCAGGTCGAGCTCGAAGCCGTTCAGCGCGATCGGCGTGCCCGCGGTCCAGGCGCCGACGCCGTTGGATTGCAGTGCATTGGTCGTGCGGTCGCGCAGTTCCCAGCTGTAGCTGCCGGTGTTGTTGGTGAAGCTGATGGTGGCCGTGAGTTGCGGGTCGGCGCTGGGGCTGACCACGCGCAGCGCGGCCACGCTGCCGGTACCGGTGTTGCCGGCTTGCGTGGCGGCGCTCAGCGGCGAGGCCGCCGCCAGGCCGCGCACATCATCGAGCACGCGCCGCATGCCGTTGGCGGCGCGCGTCACCGGCTGCAGCAGATAGCGGTCGGTGGCCGCCGGCGCCGGCGGGCCGATATCGATGCGCAGGCCGTCGACCAGGTCGCCACTGTTGATGCTGCGCACCAGCCCGTCCTGCAGCCGCGTCAGCTCCCACACCCCGGGTGCACCACCCGGGTCGGCACGCAGCGCGTATTCACTGGCCAGCAGTTGAGTGGCATCGGTCACGGTCAGGCTGACCTGGCCGGTGAACTGGCCGGCGCCATTGACCGCGTTGTGGGCGTTGGGCACGGCCACCGCTGCACCGACACTGAAGATCGGCGCGCCACTGCCGGGCGGATCGCTCATGTCCAGACCCAGCGCCTGTTGTTCGTTGACCTTGCCGGACAACGCTGCGGCCAGCTGGCCGAGCTGGGTGCGCGCGTCGACCAGGTCGTCGTTCTGGAATCGCAGCAGCCCCGCGATGGTGCCGCCGCCGAGCTCCTGCTGACCGAGCAGGCGCACGAAGCCGCTTTCCGACAGACCCAGCGCCGAGCGCGTGGCGTCGCTGGGGTCCACCTGCACGCTCAGCGGCTGCGCCTGCGTGCCCAGCACCAGGCGTTGGCCCCCGGCAATGAACACCGTCAGGCTGCCGTCGTCGGCCTGCACGGTGCTCAGCTGCAGGTGCTCGCTCAGCTCGGCCAGCGCCAGGTCGCGCTGGTCGAGCAGGTCGTTCGGCGTATGGCCCAACCCCTTGACCGCGGCAATGCGCTGGTTCAGCTCGGCAATGCTGGCGGCCAGCTGGTTGACCTGGGCCACGCTGGCCTTCAGGCTCTCCCGCACCTCCAGTTGCAGGCCGTCGAGCTGTTCGCCGGCGGCGGCGAAGCGGTCGGCCGCCTCCTGGGCGCGGGCCAGCACCACCTGACGAGTGGCCGAATCGCCAGGCCGCGCCGAGAGGTCCACCATGGCATTGAGGAACTCGCCGGCGGCATGGCCCACGCCCTGCTCGCCGGTGGGGAACGCCGATTCCAGCTGGCGCAGCATGTTCAGCCGGGCCGCGTCCATCGAGGCCAGCGAGTTGGCGGTGGCGGCCTCGCGCGACAGGAAGGCGTCGTGAGCGCGCGTCACCGTGGTCACGTCCACGCCCTTGCCATAGAAGCCGGCGCCGCTGAACTGGCCCTCGGCCGTGGCCAGCTCCACCTGCTGGCGCGAGTAACCCTTGACGTTGGCGTTGGAGATGTTGTGCCCGGTGGTGGCCAGCGCCGAATAGCTGGCCGTCATGGCCTTGGTGCCGAGTGCAAAAAGTGCGGATGCGCTCACGTCGTTCGGCTCAAGTCGAGACGCGCTGCAGGCGCAGCGTGGTGTTGATGACGCGGGTCAGCTTCTCGGCGTAGGCCGGGTCGGTGGCATAGCCGGCGCGCTGCAGGCCGGCGGCGAAGCTGCCGGCGTCCTGACCCTGCGCCAGCACGCGCTGGTAGCGTGGGCTGTCCTTCATCAGCCGCGCATAGTCGGCAAAGGACTCGGCATGGCTGGCATAGGCGCGAAAGCGTGCCACCGTCTTGACGGCGCGGCCATCCACATATTCGGTCGTGCGGTTCTCGGCCACCGGCCCCTTCCAGTCGGCCCCGGCCTTGATGCCGAACAGGTTGTGCGAGGGCGTGCCGTCGGCATGGCGGATCTCGCGCCGGCCCCAGCCGCTTTCATGCGCGGCCTGGCCGATCATGAAGGCCGCCGGGATGCCGCTGGCGCGCTCGGCCGCCTGGGCCGCCTGGGTATGCTGCTGAACGAAGCCGGCCGCGCTCCTGTCGGGAATGCGCGTCGGCCGCTCGGGCAGCAGCGGCAGGTTCGCCGCCGGCACCGGGATCGGCCCGGGCGACATGCCCATCTGCCGCTCGAGCTGGCGCGTGATGGCCTCGGACAGCCCGCCGGGCAGGCCGGTCATCTGCGTGGCGAACTGCTGGTCGAGCAGGTCGGTGCCGAGCTTGCTGCCTTCGTTTTCCAGCATGCCGGAGGACAGGGTCGCGGCGCGCATGCTCTTCATCAGCTCCTGCATGAACAGCGCCTCGAACTGCTTGGCCACTTCACGCACCGCAGCCTTAGGGTCGGTCGCGGCGCGGCCGCGCAACGCCGCCAGCGAATGCGCATCGCCCGCCAGGCCCGCGGTCGGCAGCGTGCTCATATCACTTCAATTTCGGCATGCAGCGCCCCGGCGCTCTTCATCGCCTGCAGGATGACCAGCAGGTCCTGCGGAGTGGCGCCCATGGCGTTCAACGCCTTGACCACGTCGCTCAGGCGCACGCCGGCCGGCATGTCCAGCATGGCCTTGCTGCCGGCGGTGATGGAGATGTCCGACTGTTCGGTGACGACCGTGCGGCCGTTGGCCAGCGGGCCCGGCTGGCTGACCGTGGGCGTGGTGGAGATGGTCACCGCCAGGTTGCCGTGGGCCACCGCACAGGCACCCAGCGTCACCGATTCGTTCAGCACCACCGAGCCGGTGCGTGCATTGAGTATCACCTTCGCCGCCGGCTTGGCCAGCTGCACCGTCAGGTTCTCGATGTCGGCCATGAAGGCCACGCGCTGGTCGGGGTTCTCGGGCATGCTGACGCGCACCATGCGGCCGTCGACGGCCGTGGCCGTGCCCGGCCCCTTGGCCTGGTTGATGGCCTGGGCCACCGCGCTGGCGGTCTGGTAGTCGGTGGCATGCATCGCCAGCTGCAGCGAATCACCCTGCAGCGCGGTATTGGGCACGGCACGTTCGATGGTGGCGCCGGCCGGCACGCGGCCCGAAGAGAGCTGATTGATTACCACCTTGGAGCCATTGGCTGCCGCCCCGGCACCGCCGATCACCAGGTTGCCCTGGGCCAGCGCATAGATCTGCCCGTCCACGCCCTTCAGCGGCGTGGTCACCAGCGTGCCGCCGCGCAGGCTCTTGGCATTGCCGATCGACGACACGTTGACGTCGACGACCTGCCCGGGCATGGCATAGGGCGGCAGGCTGGCGGTGACCATCACCGCAGCCACGTTGCGCAGCTGCAGCGAGGTGCCCGGCGGCAGCGTCACGCCCAGCTGCTGCAGCATGGAGATCAGGCTCTGCGTGGTGAAAGGCGCGGCGGTGGTCATGTCGCCGCTGCCGTCCAGGCCGACCACCAGGCCGTAGCCGACCAGCTGGTTGCTGCGCACGCCTGCCACCGAGGCCACCTCGCGCACGCGTGCGGCCGAGGCCTCCAGCGGCCACCACAGGGCCGTGCTGGCGACGATGAAGGCCAGCCAGACGATGCGGCGCATCAGGCTTTCGCTCGCGTCCGCAGCCCGGTGCGGCGGGTCGCCTTCCCAATCAGCGAGTGGCGTCGGGGGGTGCGTCATATCGGCAAGATGTTCAGGAAGAAGCGGCTGAGCCAGCCGATGGTCTGCGCGTCGGCCTGCTGGCCGCGGCCGCGGTGCTCGACCCGCACGTTGGCGATCTGCGCGCTGGGAATGGTGTTGCCGGCCTGGATCAGCAGCGGGTCGACCTGGCCCGAGAAGCGCAGCACGTCGACGTTGCTGTTGACGCCGATCTGCTTCTCGCCGGCGATCAGCAGGTGGCCGTTGGGCAGCACGTCGACGACGATGACGCTGATGCTGCCGAAGAAGTCGTTGCTGTTTTCGGTGGCGCCCTTGCCGGCGAAGGCGTTCTTGCTGGTGCCCTCGGCGGTGGCGCGGGTCAACGCGCCGGGCTTGATGTAGGGCAGCGCCGTCACCGACGCGTCGACCTTGCCGCTCTTGTCCACCGAGCTGGTGGACTTCTGGCTGGCGACGATCTTTTCGACGATCTCCACCTTCAGCGTGTCGCCGCGGTGGCGGGCGCGGTAGTCCTCGAACAGCGGGCGGTACTGCGCCTGCTGGAAGATGGCGCCATTGCTCTGCACCACCGGCGGCGGCGTGTGCGGGATCACGTTGGTGGGCTCGGCCACCTCGACCCGCGGATTCATCGTCACGCAGCCGCCGAACGCGGCGCTGACGCAGATCGACAGCAGCAGGCGCATCACAGCTGCCCCAGCCGCGCCAGCATCTGGTCGGTGGTCTGGATCGCCTTGCTGTTCAGCTCGTAGGCGCGCTGCGTGGCGATCATCGACACCAGCTCCTCGACCACGTTGACGTTGCTGCCCTCGACATAGCCCTGCATCAGCCCGCCGCGGCCGTCGGCGCCCGGTGCACCGGCGCTGGGCGTGCCCGAGGCGGCGGTCTCGGCATACAGGTTCTGGCCGCGCGGGTCCAGGCCGCCCGGATTGATGAAGGTGGCCAGCTGCAGCTGGCCCACCGACTGCGGCGCGGCCTGTGTCGGCAGCGTCACGTTGACGGTGCCGTCGGCGGCGATGGTCACGCTCTGCGCATTGGCCGGAATAGTGATGCCGGGCTGCAGCACATGCCCGTTGGCGGTGACGATCTGGCCGGTGGCGTCGAGCTGGAAGGAGCCGTCACGGGTGTAGGCGGTGCTGCCATCGGGCAGCTGGATCTGGAAGAAGCCCTGGCCCTTGATGGCCATGTCCAGGTTGTTGCCGGTGGCCTGCAGGTTGCCCTGGCTGAAGTTGCGTGTCGAGGCCGACACGCGCGAGCCCAGCCCGACCTGCAGCCCGGTGGGCAGCTGCGTCTGGTCGCTGCTGGCCGCGCCGACCTGGCGCAGGCTGTCGTACATCAGGTCCTCGAAGACCACGCCGCCGCGCTTGAAGCCGTTGGTACCGACGTTGGCCAGGTTGTTGGAGATGGTGTCCAGCTTGAACTGCTGGCCCTCCATGCCACTCTTGGCGATCCACAGCGAACGATTCATGCACCCAGCTCCCGACAGTTGCCGGGCAGTGTCGGCCGAACCTGAGCGCGCCGGCCAAGCGAAAAGGGCCGGCTTCGCGGCGCTTCTTACACCCGGACCAGGGCCGGCAGTGCGGCGGCGACCATGGCCAGGCCGGCGCCGCTCAGCAGCACCAGCACCGCGCGGCGGAAGGCGGCAGGGCTCAGGCCGTGGTAGATGCGGGCGCCGATCAGCGACGGCAGCAGCAGCGCCGGCACGACGACGGCGAATTTCGGCCACATGTCCGGCGTGGCCATGCCGGACATCAGGTAGCTGCCCAGCGTGGCCGCCAGCGCCACCAGGCTGAAGTTCTGGATGACGCTGCGCTGCAGGTCCTTGTCCCAGCCGCGCAGCGTGACCCACAGCGACGGCAGCACGCCGCTGAAACCGCCGATGCCGCCCATCGCGCCGCCAACCAGGCCGACCAGGCCGTCGGCCCAGCGGCCTCCGGCCTGCAGCCGCGGCAGGCGGTGGGCCAGCAGCATGGTCGGGCAGCAAAGCAGCAGAAACAGGCCCAGCGTGAGCTTGAAGGCCGCCGGGTTCAGGTGCGGCAGCGCCCAGGTACCCAGCGGTACGCCGACCAGCCCCCCGGCCAGGAAGGGCAGCAGCGCGGCCAGGCGCAGCCCACGCCGCACGGTGAAGAGGGCGATCACCTGGCCGACCAGCCCGCCGGACACCGCCATCACCGCGGCCAGGCGCGGCTCGATGCCCCAGACCCACACCGACATGGCGACCATCGCAAAGGCGAAGCCGGAGATGCCCTGCACCAGCCCGGCGAGCGCGGCGCCCCCGGCCAGCAGCAGCAGTTCGTTGCTCACCGAGCCTGACGCATCAAGGCGCGGCCAGCTGCTGCACGCGCTGCAGCAGCTGGCGCAGGTGGCTGTCGTCCAGGCCCAGGTGATCCAGCTGCCACACCAGCTGCTCCAGGTACTGCCGGTTGGAACCCAGCACGCCCTCGGCCCGGGCGATGATGGTTGCGGTTTCGTCCAGCGGCAGCTCGCCGACATGGTCCGCGTGCGCGGCATTGGCGGCGAACACCAATGCGGTCACCGTCCCCTGCGGCGTGTGCACCGGCAGCAGGCCGGGCTGGTAGATGCCTCGGATCATCTCGCGCCGCCACAGCATGCCGGACTCATGACCGGCCCGCGCGGCCTCGATACGGAAGGCCAACCCGCTGCAAGTGCCCGGCCCGGGCTCCAGCGTCAGCATCAGCCCGGGGCATTCGGGGGAGCCGCGGCCGAGCACGGTGCGGCAGCTGAAACGGCGGCGGTGCTGCGGCAGCTCGGCCAGTCGCACCTCGGCAAAGTGGAAGCCAGGGTCCCACATCAGCGAACCGTAGCCGAAGATCCACAGGTCATGCTCGCGCTCGGCCGGTCCGAGCAAGGCGATGCGGGTGGCTTCGAGCTGCTCGTCCGACCAGCGCCAGTCGGCGCCGCGGCCCTGGTCGCGGGCCCGCTGGTCCCACACCTGCAGCATCTGCGGCGTGACACGCAGCGCCGACTCTTCGGGCGGCGAGATGCGCTCGCGCAGGTGCGGCAGGTGGCGATAGGCGTCTGGGCTCAGGGCATCACCCCGGTGGCTGAGTCAGCCACTATGTTGGCACAGCGCCCCAGCGCTATACCGCGCTGTTGGACAGCAGCCGCGTCGCCGCCTGTTCCTTCTGTTCGGCGGTCTGCAGCATCTTCATCTGCTGCTCGAACTGACGTGCCGCGGCGATCATCGCCACCATGGTCTCGACGGCGCTGACGTTGCTGCCTTCCAGCGCGCCTTGCTGCACCCTTGCCGCAGGGTCGGCTTCCAGGTCACCGCCGGCCGAACGGAACAGGCCGTCGTCGCCGCGGGTCAGCGGCGTCTCGGGCGTGACCAGCTTGAGCCGGCCGAGGGTCTGCGAGCGTGCGTTGCCGACCTTGCCGGTGATGGTGCCGTCGGCGCCGATGTCGATCTGCGCATTGGCCGGCACGGTGATCGGCCCGCCGTCGCCCATCACCGGCAGGCCACTTCGCGTGACCAGCTGGCCTTCGGCATCGATGTCCAGCGCGCCGCCGCGCGTGTAGGCTTCGGCGCCGTCCAGCCCCTGCACGGCCAGCCACGACTTGCCCACCACCGCAACGTCGAGCGCGCGGCCGGTGGTCTGCACCACACCCGGCGCATCGCTGTGGCCGGGGGTGGACTCCAGCGCGTAGACGCGTGTGCTGGCGCCGTCGCCCAGCACCGGCACCGCGCGGAAGGCCGCCAGTTCGGCGCGAAAGCCGGTGGTCGAGACGTTGGCCAGGTTGTGCGCCAGGATGTCCTGGCGCTGCAGCGTGGCCTTCGCGCCCGACATCGACAGGTAGATCATGCGGTCCATGCGGGTCCTTCAGTCGGCGCGCCGGGCTCGATCAGCGCAGGTTCACCAAGGTCTGCAGCACCTGGTCCTGCGTCTTGATGGTCTGCGCGTTAGCCTGGTAGATGCGCTGCGCGGTGATCATGCTGACCAGCTCGCCCGTCAGGTCGATGTTCGACTCTTCCAGAGCGCCGGCCTGCAGCACGCCCAGGTTGCCGTCGCCGGGCACGCCGATCACCGGGTCGCCGGAGGCGAAGGTACGCGCCCAGGCGTTGTCACCCAGCGGCTGCAAGCCCTGTGGGTTGCGGAAGTTGGCAATCTCGATCTGCCCCGAGGGCTTGGACTGGCCGTTCGAATAGCGCGCGGTGATCACGCCGTTGGGCTCGACCGCGATGGTGGTCAGCAAGCCGGCGGTGTAGCCGTCCTGGCGCAGGTCGGTGACGCCATAGGACGAGCCGAACTGCGTGGCGCCACTCAGGTCGAGCAGCAGGCCGGCGATCGGCTCGGTCTGTGCGCCGGCGGCATTGGTCGATGCCGGCACGTTGATGACCACCGGCGCGTTGGGCACGATCGGCCCGCTGCCGTTGCTCTGGAAGGTGATGGTGGTGATCGGTGTCGGCGCGGCCGGCACGCCGCCGACGGTCGTGCCGTTGGAGGTGGCATAGACGTTCCACTGGTCGTTGGCGGCCTTCTGGAAGTAAAAGCTCATCGCCACGTCCTGGCCCTTGGCGTCGTACACCGTCAGCGAGGTGGCGTTGTTGTAGGTCGAGGCATTGGCGAAGTCGATCAGCGGCGCGGCGGCTGGCAGCGTGGTGGCCAGGCGCGAATCCAGGTTCACTTCCATCTCGGCACGCGTCGTCGGGTTCGGCACGATGCCGCCCGTGGGCAGCTGCAGCGCCACCGCCTGACCGGGCTGGATGACGCCGTTGGCATCGGCGGCATAGCCCATCAACCGCTCCTGGCTGTTGTTGACGATGTAGCCGTCGCGGTCGACCTTGAACTGGCCGTTGCGGGTGTAGGTGACCGGGCTGCGCCCATCGCTGACCTGGAAGAAGCCGGCCCCGTTGATGGCCAGGTCCATCGGGTTCTCGGTGGTGGACACGTTGCCCTGGGTGAACTGCTGCGCCACCGTCGACAACGTGGTGCCGATGCCCACGGTGTTGGTGCCCGAGCCGTTCAGCGCCGTGGCATAGACGGCGGCAAACTCGGCGCGCGCGGTCTTGGCGCCAAAGGTGTTGGCATTGGCGATGTTGTTGCCGATGACCTCGAGGTTCTTGCTCGAGGCGTTGAGTCCGGAAAGACCTTGCTGGAAGCTCATGCGTGTGTCCTGGTGAGGGTGTTCAGTTGAAGGCCTTGACCGCGTCGTAGCTGACCGGACCCGAATAGCGCAGCTCGAAGCTCAATGCATTGCCGCTGCTGCTGACCGAGTCGACGTGGTCGCGCATCAGCTTGCTGCCCAGCACGCTGGCGCTGCCGGCATTGGCGGTGACGCGAAAGCGGTAGCCATCGCCGTCCTGCACGGTGCCTGCCGGCCATTCGAAGGAGTGGCTGCCGCTGGCCTGTGCGCCCAGGTCGATGGTGTCGGCGACGCGGCCGGCAGCGTTGAGAATCTCGACCTTCACGTTGTCGGCGGCAGCGGTCAGCTCGAAGCCACCGACCCCGACGCCATCGGCCACGGAAAGGCGATCGCCGACGACGGTGACGTCGCGGCCGACCAGCGTCACGCCCTGCAGCGCCTGCAGCTGCACCAGCTGGCTGTTCAGGCCGGCCACGGTCTTGTTGAGTTTGTCGATGCCGCTGACCGTGTTGATCTGCGCCATCTGGCTGGTCACCTGCGCGTTGTCCAGCGGGTTCATCGGATCCTGGTTCTGCATCTGCGCGACCAGCAGCTTGAGGAAGCGGTCTTCGCTGCCCGCCTCGTTCTGGGTCGTGCTGGTGCTGCCGGCGGCGTTGTTCAGCTGGTCGGCCAGCGCTGCGATGGTGCTCATGAGTTGCCCATCTGCAGCGTCTTCAGAAGCAGGCTCTTGGCGGCGTTCATCACCTCCAGGTTGTTCTGGTACGAGCGCGATGCCGAAATCATGTTGACCATCTCCTCGACGGTGTTGACGTTGCTGTAGGTGACATAGCCCTCGGCGTCGGCGCCGGGGTGCTTGGGGTCGTGCACGCGGCGGCCGAGGGTGTTGTCCTCGCCGACGCTGGACACGCGCACGCCGGCGGCGCCCAGTTCGCCCATCAGTTCGGTCTGGAAGACCACGTGGCGCGCCTTGTAGGCCTTGCCGTCGGGCCCGGCCACGGTGTCGGCATTGGCCAGGTTGGAGGCCACGACGTTCAGCCGCTGGCTTTGCGCGCTGACCGCGCTGCCGCTGACGTCGAAGATCTTGAACATGCTCATGGAAGCCTCCGGTCATCAGCCTTGCTGGGGCGACTTCATCGCGTCCAGCATGTTGCGCACATGGGAGTTGATGAAGCGCAGCGTGGCTTCGTACTTGACGGTGTTGTCGGCGAAGGACGCTCGCTCGCGGTCCATGTCCACCGAGTTGCCGTCCAGGTTGCTCTGGCTGGGTGCGGCATAGCGCAGGTGCGATTCGGCCGGCGAGCCGCCGGACAAAGTGGCCAGACTCGTGCGCAAGGCCTGCAGGGCCGGCGTGCCCATCCGTGCCATTCCGGCGGCCTCGCGAAGTGCCGAGGCGAAATCCAGGTCGCGGGCCACGTAGCCCGGCGTGTCGGCGTTGGCGATGTTGCTGGCCAGCAGCCGCTGCCGCTCGGAGCGCAGCGTCAACGCCTGGCTCTGGAAGTCGAGGCTGTCGCCGAGGCGGTTGATCATCGCGGCTCCGGGTTCGGGTATTTCATGCCGTGGCATTGTGGGCAGCGCCCCGGCCGAACATGAGCGCGAATAGCGCACGGAAGGCCGCTCATTTCGCAGCGCCGCACTGGCGGGCCGCCCCGTAGAGTGCAAGGCGTGATGAAGGCTCTGTTCCCCCTGCTTGCGCGCGTGCGCACCTGTGTCTGGCTGGTGGCCGGGCTGACCGCTCCGGCGCTGGCCCAGGGCCCAGACGGCGGCCTCGATGCCGAGACGCTGCAGCGCATCCAGGCGCTGGGCGAGCAGGCCGGCGCCGTGCTGGCGCCAGGTGCCATGCGCGTCGAGATCGAGCCCGGCCGGCTCGACCCGCGGCTGCGCCTGGCACCCTGCGAACGCATCGAGCCCTACTTGCCACCGGGCGCGCGCGCCTGGGGCCGCAGCCGCGTCGGCCTGCGCTGCGTGCAGGGGCCGACCCCCTGGAACGTGTACCTGCCGGTGACGGTGAAGGTCTTCGCCCCGGCCTGGGTGGCGGCCACCGCGCTGCCGGCGGGCAGCGAAGTGCAACCCGGAATGCTGCGCCAGGCCGAGGTCGACTGGGCCGCTCAGCCGGCGCCGCCGGTGCTGGATGCCGCCCGGC
Organism: uncultured Pseudomonadota bacterium; assembly: GCA_963758955.1. Classification (GTDB taxonomy): domain Bacteria; phylum Pseudomonadota; class Gammaproteobacteria; order Burkholderiales; family Burkholderiaceae_C; genus Rubrivivax. Next base: position 2,747 of record CAVWXO010000014.1, on the reverse strand, counting down.
TGGTCGGCCGCCAGCTGGCCCGGCCGGTGGCAGCCGGCGCCGCCGTGCGCCAGAGCGACCTGAAACAGCGCCAGTGGTTTGCCGCCGGCGACACCGTGCAGTTGGTGGCGCGCGGCCAGGGCTTCAGCGTCAGCGGCGAGGGCCAGGCCATGAGCCCCGGTGTCGAGGGCCAGTCGGTGCGCGTGCGCACCGACAACGGTCGCGTCCTGACCGGGCAGGCGATCGGCCAGAACCGTGTGGAGGTGCAGCTATGAGCCCCGGATGCGCCCGGCAGCGCCCCCCGATCCATGGGGGTGATGCCAGAATGCGGCCGTCCGGCGCTCAAGTTGCGGCAGAAGTCGGCCGATATCCCGCGCATGCCCGGCAGTTGGGGCCCTGGGGGGCCGGCTGCCGCAGCCCCGGAACGGTCGTGTTGCCGCCCGGGCGGCAAACCAGGAGTTCGCCATGAAGATCCGTCCCGTCGACAGTCACCCCGCAGCCACCCCGGCTGCTTCGGAGCGCAAGGCCTCGTCCGGGCCGGTGTCGGCCACCGAGCCCAGCGCCAAGGTGGAGCTGTCGAGCCAAGCGGCGCTGAGCGGCCCCGACGCCAGCCGGGCCGATTTCGACAGCGAGAAGGTCGAGCGCATCGCCCAGGCCATTCGCGATGGCAAGTTCCAGATCAATGCCGAGGCCATCGCCGACCAATTGATCGCCAACGCCCAGGACCTGCTGCCCAAGGCATCGCACTGATGTCCTTGAGCGCCCCGCCGAGCACCGAACTCGAACAATCGGTCGAAAAGGTCGAATCCCGTCTTCAGGCGCTGGGCGACGCCCTGCGCGTGCACCTTGCCGAGGCCGTCGAGGCCGAGGCGGCCGAACTGCAGCGCGCCCTGGCCGCCGCGGTGGACCAGCTGAGGCGCAGCGCCCGCTCCGGCCAGCTGACGCCGCAACTGCGCCAGCGGCTGGCACTGGCCAGCGGCCATGTGGCCGCGCAGCGCGAGTCGCTGGCCCGTGCCAGCGCGGCTCTCGATCGGGCCATCGACGTGCTGCTGCCCAGCCCGGCGCCACGCGTCGCCTACTCGGCCGCCGGCCTGAACGAACGGCAGTCGAACAGCGGCTTGGTCCGGGCCTGAGCCGGCATTGGCTCGGCCGATGCGTGCACGCCACGCATGCGGGTCGCTGCCGATCTGCAAACGCCCCAAAAGCAACGATACTGACGACCGTCCCGCGGTAGCCGAACCGACTGGCGCCTCGGGCAGTCCAGGCCTGCACACGACAGGTCGGCACGAACAACAACACGGTCGTTGGGTATGAGCAAAAGCCTGCGCGCGCGACGCCCGGTCCACGCTAGTGTGGACCCGTGGGATCCAGCCACCAGCCAGGGGCGCCGCGCCGCCGCGCTGCGCTGGCTGCTTCCCTTGTGCATTGCCCTGGTGGTGGTCGCCGTGGCCGCCGCGGTATGGCTGCGCGTGCCCGAAACGCCACCGCTGGAAGCCCTGCTCGGCCTGGCCTTGCTGGTGCCGGCAGTGCTGCTGCCGGTGCACGTGCTGGGCCGGCAACGGCGACGCGTGCGCAACACGTTGCGCCGCTTTTCCGACGAGCTCGACCCCGACCGCTGGCGCGACGCCGTGCGCCAGCTGCGCGAGGACCGGCTCGGCGCCCCGTCAGCCTTCGACGCGCTGGCCAGCGGCGTCGAAAGCGTGCTCGGGGAATCGGAGCGCCGCTGGCAGGCGCTGGCCGAACTGTCGGCCGACTGGTTCTGGGAGACCGACCGGCAGCACCGCTTCAGCTGGCTGTCGGGCGCGGCGCCTCAGGCGCTGGCACCAGGCCTGGATGCAGGCGCGCTGGTCGGCCGCCGGCTCGACCAGATTGGCCTGTTCCGTGCGCCCGAGCAAGGCTGGACCGCACTGCTCGGCCGCATGACGCGGCTCGAGGCCTTCCGCGACCTCGAGTTCCAGGTCGGACCGCCGGGTCGGCCGCTGCGCTGGATCTCGATCAGCGGGCGGCCGCGGCACAACGCCGAGGGGACAGTGATCGGCTACGAAGGCGTGGGCCGCGACGTGAGCGAACGGCGCCAGGCCCATGAGCAGTTGCAGTCCAGCGAGCAACGCTGGTCGACGATGGCTCGGCTGGCCGCCGACTGGTACTGGCAGACCGACGCCGAGCACCGGCTGCTGCCGCTGGATGCGGAGCAGCAGCAGCGCATCGGCACCGAACTGAACGAGCGCATCGAAGGCCGAACCCGCTGGGACGCGCACCGCGATGCGCTGACGCCACAACAATGGGCCGAACACCGCGCCGACCTCGAGGCGCGCCGGCCCTTCCGCTCTCTGCAGATGGAGATCGATGGCGGCGACGGGCGCTGGCTGTGGATCTCGCTCAGCGGCATGCCGCGCTTCGATGCCGGTGGCCGCTTCCTCGGCTACCACGGCGTAGGCCGCGACATCACCACGCGCCAGCAGGCGCAGGCACTGCTGCTGCGCCACAACGAGGCGCTGCAGCGCGCCGTGGGCGAACGCACCCGCGACCTGCAGCAGCTGAATCTGGACCTGGACGCCTTCGCGCGGCGGCTCGCCATGAGTTGCGCACGCCGATCGGCCATGTGCAGGGCCTGGCGCAGCTGCTGGCCGAACGCGGCGCCCAGCGCCTGCAGGCCGAAGACCACGAGCTGCTGCAGCTGCAGGTGCATGCGGCCGAGCGCATGCGCGAAACCGTCGACGCGCTGCTGGCGCTGGCACGCTCGACGCTGCAACCGATGCCGCTGGAAT
>CAVWXO010000013.1:0-50943 GCA_963758955.1 uncultured Pseudomonadota bacterium | reverse complement strand
AGCCAAGTCCAGCCGGAACCATGAACGCAATTGTCGAAACCATGCAGGCACTCCAGCAGGTGGCGGCGCTGGCGGCGGACCCGCTTTTTCTTTGTGTCACCCGGGTTTCGACCTTCTGGCAGGGCAGCGCGCTGACGAATGCCAGCGGATTCTTCTTCGAGCGCGGTGCACGGCTGTATCTGGTGACCAGCCGGCACGTGTTGATCGATGAGTCCACCCACCATCGTCCCGATCGCCTGGAAATCGAACTGCATACCGATGCCGGGAACTTGGCGCTATCGGTCGCCTTTTCGGTGCCTTTGTACGCGTCGGGCCAACCCGTATGGCGCCAAGGCTGTGACGCGGGGGGTGGCATTGACGTGGCCGTGGTCGAACTCGATCGCAGCCGGTTGCCGCCCGGCGTCGTGCTGCGGGCCTTCACGCCGGCGCACCTGTGCGGGACCTTCAGCGACGTGCGTGCCGGCGAGCCGCTGCTGGTGGCGGGCTTCCCCTTGGGTTTCCATGACACCTTGCACCACCTGCCAGTGGTGCGGCATGCGGCGATGGCGTCCTCTTACGGCATGCGCTTCGGTGGCGAGGGCTACTTCCTCACAGATGCACGCACGCACCGCGGCACCAGCGGCGCCCCGGTGGTGATGCACCGCGCCGATGACGGCCACGCCAGTTGGGCATTGCCCTGGCGACTGCTGGGCGTGCACTCGGTGCGACTGGACGTCGGCCACCGTGATCTGATGCGAGACGAATCCCTGGGCCTGAACTGCGCGTGGTATGCAGACATCTTGCTCACACTGACGCAGGAGGCCGGGCCATAGTCACCGCGGCATGGACTTGCATCTTCAGAGCCGGGCCAACGAGCGCGGCTGTGGCATCGCGCACGCAACATTTCTTGGGCTATCGTGAATCGACAGATTTGGGAGGACAGCCATGAGCGAACTGACTGCAGCCGCGAAGAGTGAATTGATGAGCGATCTCAACGCGGTGATCCAGGACACCGAGGATCTGCTGAAATTGAGCGCGAATCAGGCGGGAGAAGGCGCCACGGCGCTGCGCGAGCGTGCCCGCTTGCGCTTGACCAAGGCCAAGGACGGGCTGCACGAGCTGCAGCACTGGTCGATCGACAAAGCCAAGGACGTAGGCCACAAGACCGACGAGTACGTGCTCGGCCATCCGTGGCAATCGGTCGGCATCGCCGCCGGCATCGGCCTGCTGCTGGGCATGCTGATTTCGCGCCGCTGACGCCGCCGCCATGCGCGCGACGATGGCTTCCGGACGAGGCGGTGGGCGGTTCTCGCCCTCGGCCAAGCTCCGGCCCCTGGGAGCCGAGTGATGGATGAGCCGTTGCGACGACAGGGGCTGATGGCGTCGCTCAAGCGTCTGCTGGCGACGCTGCTGGAGCTCGCGCATGTGCGGCTGCAGCTGGTGCTCAATGAGCTCGATCAGCAGAAGCTGCGCCTGTTCGACGCCTTGCTGATCGCGGCTGCTTCGCTGGTGGCGCTTGCCCTGGGGCTGGTGCTGCTGGTCGCGTTCTTGGTCTCGCTCTTCCCGGAACCACAGCGGCCCATCGCGCTGGGGGTCCTGATGCTGCTGTTCATCGGCTCGAGCGTAGGGGGACTGCTCGCCGCCCGAGCGCAGTTGCGCGCCGCGGGCCGGTCTCTCGAAGCCAGCCTGGCCGAGCTGCGGCGCGACGCCGCCGACCTGGCCGAGCCTCGCTGAGCGGCTCATGGCCGATCGCTACCGCGAACTCGAATTCAAGCGGGCGGGCTTGTTGGCCCGCAGCGCTCAACTGCGCGCCGAACTGGGCGAACAGGCCACCGTGATGCGCACCCCGTTGGCCGTGGTCGACCAGGTACGCGTCGGGGCGCAATGGCTGCGCAGCCACCCCGAGTGGCCCCTCGGCACGCTGCTGGTGCTGCTGCTGCTGCGGCCGCGGCGCGTGGTTCGCTGGTCGGTGCGCCTGTTCTGGGGCTGGCGGATGTGGCGCCGTGCCCAGCCGGCCCTGAGGTGGATCAGCGCACGCAGCCCGCGCTGAGGGCGCTACCAGCGAGCGCCTGAAATCACTCGCGCGGCAACCGGTCTCGATACAGCCGTGTTGCGTCGAGCAGGTCGGAGATCAGTGTTTCCTGATAGCGGTAGGACATCTCCTCGCCCATGGGGACCAGCACCGACAGGGAGTGCCGACGACAACGGTCGCGCAGCGTGCTCAGCCGTGCCAGCAGCTGGTCGATCCTGGCTCGCGCCTGCGGGGTCGCATGCTGCGGATCAGCCGGCATCTCGGCAATCGCGTGGACCGTCGTGCCTTCGCCGAAGAGTTCGGCAATCTGGCTCTCCAGCGTGACCCGGCTGGCATCGATGCGCCACAGGCGAAATCGATGGCCCATCTTCATGGCACTGAACAACACCGAGATGGCCACACCGATCTGGATCCAGGTGGGCAGCGGCAGGATGTCCACCGCCCACGGTGCGTAGGTGCCCAGCGGGTCCGGGCCTTCGTCCTTGAAGAAGTTCTGCGCGACGCCGGCCATAGGCAGTCCGGTCAGATTGGGCTGGCCCTTGTTGTGGCGCACGAAGTTCGGAGACAGCTCGGCCTGCGCGGCCATCAGGCCCTGAATGGCCCCATCGGATGCGCAACCGTTGCTGACGACCAGCGTATCGATCTGAAGCACCGGCTTGGCCACCCGCGGCAGCTGGTGCACGTAGTCGAGCTGCCCGGCCTCGATCACGCCGACGCGAGCAAACGGCAAGCGGCGCGTCAGCGACTCCGCATTGGGCATCGCCAGGATGTCCAGCTTGCGGCGCACCACCGCGTCGGCGAGCAACTTGGCTTTGTCCGAGATGACCATCGCGCCGAGGTCGAGTTCGCCTCGCTCGAGCATGGCGAGCTGCTCGTCGATCGACGGGGTCGAGACGACGATGTCGAGGCCGGACAGCTCGGCCAGCACGCGCCGCATCAGCTGTTCGGTACCGCTGCCCATCGGACCGATGCCCAGGCGTATGCCCTTCAGGTCGGCAGGCGCCCGAAAGCGATCGAGGTCGCGGCCCAGCAGGACCAGCGATTCCGCCACCGGCAGGCGCCCGATCAGTTGCAGCCCGTGGCCTTCGGGGTAGACCATGCCATCCTGCACCAGCGCCAACTGCAGGTCACAGGTCGTGCGCGCCGCGATGAGGCGCTGGATGTTCTCCGCGGATCCCGCCGTCGGCACGTTGATCAGTCGCCCGTTGCGGCGCGACACCTCGCCAGCGAAGCCTTCGACCAGGGCGTGGTACTGGCCGGTCGGGCTGCCGGACAGCATGCTGAGCTTGACGTGGCGCAGGCTGGGTCGCGGGTCCAGCCAAGCCACCAGGGCGACCAGCAGGAAGACGACGGCGAAAAAGAGCACCGTCTTCGTGGCCGGGGACAGCGACTCCTCCTGCCCGGGGCGCCCCAGCACGCGCTTCAGGCGGTCGATGGAGATGCGGCTGCCGGGCTTTTCGGCCATGGTCGAAGGGGCTGTGGAGGTTGCAGGGGCTGGGTGAGCGGCGAGTGCGCTCCCCTTGGCGGGAGGCGGGATTGTGACCCATCGGCGATGCCGGAATGACCCGGCCCGGCGGCAAAAGACGGCCCGCGCGTGCGCAGCAGCGTCTACGAAGCACGGGCGAATCCGGTGCCGGCTTCTGCCACCAGGTCGATCGTGCGCAGCAAGATGTCCTCCTGCACCGCGAGGAACTCCGCGAAGTCGGCCGTCGCCACATAGGCCTGCATCTCGACGTTGAGCGCGCAGTCGCCGAAGCCGACGAAGCGTACCCGCGGGGATGCCTCGGTGATGCGCGGATGGGCCGCCAGCATCTCGCGCAGCCGGGTCAGCAGGAAGCGCAACTGGTCCGGCGTGGTCTCGTAGCGAAGGCCCAGCGTGGTGCGTGTCAGCAGGCGGTCGCGGCGCGACAGGTTGACGATCTTCATCTTCGAGAAGTCGGCATTCGGCACCGTGGTCACCGTGCGATCCGAGCCGCGCAGGCGCGTCGAGCGCAGGCCGATCTCCTCGACCGTGCCGACGTCGTCGCCGTAGCGGCAGGTCTCGCCGATGCGCACCGGGCGATCGGCGAACAGGTTCAGGCTGCCGATGAAGTTCTCGACCGTGCCCTGCGCCGCCAGGGCCACCGCCAGACCGCCCACGCTGACGCCGGCGATCAGCCCGTACAGCGGCAAGCCCAGCCGGTTGCCACCCCACATCAGCACCGCGACGACGCCGATCAGGCCCAGCACCCGGGCCATCAGGCGCAGCAGGTCCGCGTCAAACCCCTGGTCCGGGATTTGCGGCGAAGAGATGATGAGCTCAGCCGCGAAGATGGCGGCCTGCCAGATCAGCCAGGCCAGCGCCAGATAGGTCAGGGCGGGCACGAGCACCTGTTCGAACTGGGCCCCGAGCCCGGTGACGTTGATGTGCGCGCGCGTGACGTAGGCAAGCAAGGGCACGAGCAGCAGGAAGGCCACCGGTACCACCAGCGAGCGCAGCTGCTCGCGCACCTTGTGGCCCGGCGCCAGGCGGCCGGACCAGCGATACGCTGCCCAGACCAGCGCGAAGACCATGCTCAGCGTGACGAGCTGTGCCAACCACTTCCACACCACCTGGTCACCCTGGCTCGACTTCAGCCAGTCCGGCATGCCGTCGATCACGCTCGGCGGCAGCAGCCAGCCCCCCCACAGCTGTGCCAGCCGCCATGGCTGCTCGATCGTCATCGGCCGCCGGTACGGTTGATCGGCGACCGCCGCGTGAAACTCGTTGGCTCGCGCCACGGTCGCCGGCGAGAACAGGTATTCGCCGGCACGCTCGCCCTCCTTGACCCGGGCAATCTCGATTTCGGTGTTCGGGATCGCCCAGCGCGGCGGCGCGCCGGCATCGGCACGCAACTTCATCGCCGCCTCGTCGGGCACGAGGTCGGCGGCCGGCAGCTCGATGCGGCCCATCACGTCCATCAAGACCACGACGGCATCCGATCCGACCTCGCGCTGCGCCGTCACCGGGACGTCGCTGAGGTCGAGCAGCCGGCGCACGCGATGCAGCTGCTTGGCCATGCGAGCGTGATGATCGCGGGTGGGCTGCTCGCGGTAGGCCGCGGCAAGCCGGCCCAGCTCGTCCGTTGCCGACAGGAAGCTGTCGAGCGTGGCCCGCGGACTCGAGGTGTCGAGCGGCGCGAGCGGATGGCCATCGGCCGCATGCGTGGGCAATGGCTGCACCATGCACAGAACGAACCACAGCGCCCACAGCAGGCCGACCCCGGCGTGCGCGCGCATGGCTTGAAAGGACGGTCGATGCGAGCGCAGCCCGCCAGTGAACGAAAGACGTACTCGGTACACAGCCACAACTCCCAACGCGTCAGACAATCTCTCGGATCGCGCCACGAGCGCGTTGTCGACGCGGTCGGCCTGGTTTGGGCTGCGTTCGTTGGCCCGCAAGCTGACGGCCTTTTCTTGGAGATGTCGCCAGCTTCGTCGCTACCCAGCCTCGAATCTGAACCGACCGATGTCGCCGCGAAGGACCGGGAGTATCCGCGGCCGCCTGCTCGGCGTCCAATTGAGGTCATGCCGCGATTCGATGCATTTTGTGGAGCCGCTTCGGTGGCGAGGGCTGCTTCCTCACCGATGCGCTCACGCACCGCGGCAACAGTGGCGCCTCGCTGGTGATGCACCGCGCCAACGATGGCTACGTGACGTGGGCACTGCCCTGGCGGCTGCTGGGCGTACACGCGGCGTGACTGGACGTCGATCACCGTGATCCGGTGCGAGACGAATCGTCGGGCCTGAACTTCGCCTGGTAGGCAGACCCCTTGCTCACATCGACGCAGGAGGCCGTGCCGTTACCGCCGCAAGGCTCTGCTACATCACAACCACCCGAAAGTTCGGTCTTCGCGCGAGCGCGCGAGCAGGAACGGCCTTCATCGCGGCATGCCGGGGCGGCGCACTCTTCCACGGCCGCATCCTCGAGGCGGGGGTGAAGCTCAAGCCTCGGTCGCTGTTCAGCTGACGGCCGGCTCCCAATCAACCCGGCCGCAACTCGATCGGCAACCCATCCCGCGGCTTGGCGATGGGCACCAGCTGGTAGGGCATGCGGTAGCCGTCGCGCACCTGCCAGCGAAAGCGCCGCAGCACCTGGTGCATGACGCTCTTGACCTCCATGTCGGCAAAGTGCTGGCCGATACACAGGTGCGCGCCGCCGCCGAAGGGCAGGTAGGCGTAGGCATGGCGGCGGTGCTCGGCACGCTCGGGCGAGAAGCGCTCGGGGTCGAAGTCGTGCGGATTCGTCCAGATCGATGGCATGTGGTGGGTGTGGATCGGCGAGATGCCCACCGGCGCGCCCTTGGGAATGTGGAAGCCACCGAAGCTGCAGTCGCGCGCGGCCTTGCGCGGTATCGAGGTCAGCGGCGGGTACATCCGCAATGATTCCTTCATCACCCACTCGGTGCGCTCGCAGCCGGCCACCTCGGCGTACTGCAGCTGCGCCGACGGCAGCGCCATCGCGTCCTGACGCAGCCGCTCCTGCCATTCGGGGTGCCGCGCCAGGCAATAGAACATTGTCGTCAGCGTCGAGGTGGTGGTGTCGTGCGCCGCCATCATCAGGAAGATCATGTGGTTGACGACCTCGTCGTCGCTGAAGCGCTCGCCGTCCTCGCCGCGCGCATGGCACAGCTGGCTGAACAGGTCGGGGCCCTCGGTGGCGCGCTTGTCAGCCAGCTTCGAGCGCATCAGCTCCACCAGGAAGCGGCGCGCGCGCACGCCGCGCCACATGCCGAAGGGCGGCACGGGCTTGCGGATCAGCGCCAGCGACGCCTCCACCGTGTCGATGAAGGCCTGGTTCATGCGGTCGGCCTCGCGCCCCAGCGCCATGCCCATGAAGACGCGCGCGGCGATGTTCAGCGTCAGCGCCTTGATCTGCGGAAAGACCTTCATCGTGCCGGGCTCCCAGCTGGCCAGCACGTCGCCGATCACCGGCCCCATGTCGGCCACATAGCGCTCCATCGCCGAGCGCTTGAAGGCGCCTTGCATGATGCGGCGATGGTGCTTGTGGGCCGGATCGTCCATGGCCATGATCGCGCCCGGGAACACCGCATCGATCCAGTAGTACCAGCCGCCGCGGCTGGAGAAGTTGCCCTCGCGGTCATGCAGCACGAACTGGTTGGCTTCGGGGCCAAGCAGCGTGACGGTCTCGAAGAAGGTGCGCGAGCGCACCACGTTGCCGTGCACTTCCAGCGAGCGGGCATTGGCCAGCGGGTCGCGCAGGAACTTCGGCAGGTTGCCCACCAGGGGCAGGCCCTTGACCAGGGGAATGTCGTCGTAGGGAATGGCGTCCATGCGGATGTCTAGTCTTGAGGCAGCACCAGCACGCGGCCGATGGTGCTGCGGTCCTGGGCCAGGGCATAGGCCTGGGCATGCTGGTACATCGGCAGCCGCGCCGCAATGCGTGGCGAAATGCGGCCGTCGCGGTGCGGCGCGGCCACGTCCTGCATCAGGCGGCGCGCGTCTTCGGGCTGCTTGTCGCGGAACTGGCGCAGGTCCACGCCGACCAGCGACGCGCCCTTGACGATGCTGAGGTTGCCGCGCAGGCTGCCGATCTGGCCGCTGGCAAAACCCACCACCAGATGCCGGCCGCCCCATCCCAGGGTGCGGAAGGCGGTGTCCATGGCCGCGCCGCCCACCGGGTCGAAGACCACGTCCACGCCGCCTGCGCCGGCCAGAGCCTTGACGCGGTCCTTCCAGCCCTCCTCGGCCAGGTCCACCACCTCGTGCGCGCCGGCTTCGCGCGCGGCCGTGCCCTTGGCTGCACCGGTGGCGGCGGCGACGACGCGGGCGCCGAGCGCCGCGCCCAGCTGCACGGCCGCATGGCCGACGCTGCCGGTGGCGCCGAGCACCAGCACAGTTTCGCCGGCGCGCAACTGGCCGCGCTCGCGCAGCGCATACAGCGCAGTGCCGTAGGGCATTGCCAGCACCGCGGCCTCGTGAATGTCGGCCTGCGGTGCCACGGCCTGCAGGGTGTCCGCCGGCACGCACAGTTGCTGCGTCCAGGCACCGATGGAGGTGGAGCCCCACACCCGGTCGCCGACGGCAAAGCGGCCCGGGGCGCCCGCGCCGATCGCGTCGACCACGCCGGCGAACTCGCTGCCAACGACAAAGGGCAGCGGCGGGCGCCACTGGTAGCCGCCGCGCGAGATGAGCATGTCGAAGAAGGACACGCCGCAAGCCTGCACCCGCACCCTCGCCTCGCCCGCGCCGGGGGCCGCATCGGGCAGGTGGTCCAGGCGCAGCCCCTCGGCGAAGTCATGAACACGCAGTGCTTGCATGGGCGCCATCGTAGCCGCCTAGACTGTTCGGATGGAGACGCTGCAGGAGTTCGAATCGTTGCGCCGCGCTGCGGCGCGCTTCGAGTCGCCTTGCGGCGACGGCACGGTGGTCTGGCACCGCTGGGGGCCGCACGGCGGCAAGCCGGTGCTGCTGCTGCATGGCGGCTCCGGCAGCTGGACGCACTGGGTGCGCAACATCGAGCCGCTGGTGCGCGCCGGCCATGCGGTGTGGGTGCCCGACCTGCCCGGCTTCGGCGACTCGGCCGCACCGCCGGACGGCCGCGATGCCGACGTGCTGCCTGCCTGGCTGGAGCGCGGCCTGGCGGCATGGATCGGCAGCCAACCCGTGGACCTGGTGGGCTTTTCGTTCGGCGGGCTGGTGGCCGGCCTATGGGCCCAGGCCGTCCCGGCGCGCGTGGCGCGGCTGGTGCTGGTCGGCAGCCCGGGCCTGAGCGCTGAGCAGTTGCCGCCGCTGGACCTGCGGCGCTGGGACCTGTTGCCCGCCGGCGCCCCCAGCCTGGCGGCGCACCGCCACAACCTGCTGCAGTTGATGCTGGCGCACGAGGCCTCGGCCACCGAGCTGGCGGTGACCCTGCATGCCCACAACGTGGAGCGTGACCGGCTGCGCAGGCGCCGCCTGATGCTCACCGATGCGCTGGTGCCGGTGCTGGCCGCCCTGCACTGCCCCGTGCACGGCCTCTGGGGAGCGCAGGACGTGCTCTACCGACGCCGCCTGCCACTGATCCGGCAGGTGCTGTCCAGCACGCCGGGCTTTCGGTCGCTGGAACTGCTGCCCGAAGCGGGCCACTGGGTGCAGTTCGAGGCTGCCGAGGCCTTCAATGCGGCGCTGGAGCGCGCGCTCCACGGAACCGCCGGTTGATCAGGCCGCCAGCAGCTCGACCAGCACCTCGGCGGCACGCGCGCATTGCGCCCGCGTCACATCCAGATGGGTCACCGCGCGCACCGTGCGCGGACCAAAGGCATTGACCAGCACACCACGATCGCGTGCCCGCGCGCTGAGCGTCGGCGCATCGAAGCTCAGCGCGGCCGGCAGATGGAAGACGACGATGTTGGTGCGCACCGCGCCCAGGTCCAGCTGCACCGGCGCGCCGGCGGCCAGCGCCTCGGCCAGCACGCGGGCATTGGCATGGTCTTCGGCCAGGCGCTCCAGGTGATGGTCCAGCCCGTGCAGCGCCGCAGCGGCGAAGATGCCGTTCTGGCGCATCGCCCCGCCCATGCGACGGGAGTGCCGGCTGGCTGCGGCGATCAGCGCCTTCGGCCCGGCCAGCAGCGAACCGCCCGGCGCCCCCAGGCCCTTGCTGAAGGCCACCGCCACCAGGTCGAAGGGCGCGGCCAATTCGTGCAGCGGCACGCCGCTGGCCACGCTGGCGTTCCACAGCCGCGCGCCGTCCAGGAAGGTGGCCAGGCCCAGCTCGCGCGCCACTGCGCAGATGCGCAGCACCTCGTCCTGCGGCACCACCACGCCGCCGGCGCGGTTGTGCGTGTTCTCCACCTCGACCAGCGTGGTGGTGGGAAAGATCGCGAAGTTGCGGGGCTTGACCGCGGCACGCAACTCCTCGGCATTGAAGCGGCCGCCCTGCCCGATCTCGTGGATCTGCACGCCGGCGTTGGCCGCGGCGCCGCCCACTTCATGCCAGGCGGCATGCGATTCGCGGCAGGCCACCACCTCGTCCCCCGGGCGCGTCAGCGTGCGCAGCGCCACCTGGTTGGCCAGCGTACCCGTCGGCAGCCACAGTGCCGCCTCCTTGACCAGCAGTTCGGCACAGCGCGCCTGCAGACGGTTGGTGCTGGGGTCCTCGCCGTACTGGTCGTCGCCCACCGGCGCGGCGGCCATCGCGGCGCGCATCGCGGCGGTGGGCTGGGTGACGGTGTCGGAGCGCAGGTCGATGCGGTCGGTCATGAACGGCCCTTCAGTGTGGGCCGCAGGTGTAGCACAAGCACTCAGGCCGCTTGCTTGAAGGCCATCAGCGCCTGGTTGCGCAGCGTGCGCAGCAACGCCAGTTCCTTCTCGCCCAGCGAGATGCTGCCCCGGGTGGCCATGTCGGCATAGATCAGCGCCAGCGGCTTGCCCTGCGTGAGCATCGGCAGCAGCAGGAAGGCCGGCGCAGCGACGCTGTCGCGGTACCAGGCCGGCAGACTGGCGGCGATGCGCAGCTGGTTCGAGTCCGCCACCAGCATGTCGGCACCTTTGGTGCACACCGCGGCAAAGAGGTCGCTGCTGCGGCCCAGCGCGATGCTGAAGCGCTGAGCGACCGCCGCGGCATCGTCGCCCAGGCCGAAGCGGCCGGTGATGCGGTTGCTGCGCGCATCGCGCAAGCAGAACACGATGCGCCGGAAGCCCAGCGCGCGATACATCGTCTCCAGCACCATGCGCAGCACGTCGTTGAGCGCGAAGTCCTCGACCATGGTGTGGGTGATGTCCTGGATGCCAGCCACCAGCACGGCCGCAGCATTCTCGGCGGCCGCATCGGCCGGCCGCGTCAACTGCAGCGTGGCCTGCAGCGTGTGGCTGGCCAGCAGGTCCTGCGCCGCATTGACGGCCGCCTGCGCGGCGGCGTCGGCCGTGGGCACCAGCAAGCGCTGGGCCGGCGAGCTGGCTCCCACCTGCATGTGCATCGACTGCACCATCTCGCTGAGCCGTTGGCGCGCGCTGTCGGCGGCAGCCTCGAAGCGCGCCGGTTCCACGCCCAGCGCGCGCGCATAGCGCCTGGCCAGCGCGCCGACGCGCGCCGGCGCGTCCTGCGGCGGCGCCTGCAGCAAGGCATCGGCCACCTGGTTGGCGGCATGGGCCAGCCAACGCACGCGTTCGCTGGCATCGTTCAGCTCGCGCGCCGGCGGTTCGCCGGCGGGCTTGAGCATGCAGGCCTGCAGGCTGGGCGGCAGGCCCCAGACCTTGGCCACACCCAGACCCAGCGCCTCGTAGCTCAGGCCCAGCACGCTATGGGCGGCCGCATCCTCGGACACCGGCCGCGCATTCGCGCGGGTCGCGGCGGCGACGATACCGCGCACCTGGCGCGCCTCCTGCGGGAAGTAGAACTCGGTCAGCTGCCGTCCCAGGTTCTGGAACATCGCGCCGATGAAGGCCTGCTCGCTGTCGCGCACCATGGTGCCCAGTTCGCTGGCCAGCATGCCGGCCAGCAGCGAGCGCAGGAATTCCTCCTGCAGCTGGCTGGCATGGGCCTTGTCGTGCATGTGCTCCAGCAGCACCAGGCTCATCGCCAGATTGCGGATGCCATTGAAACCCACCAGCGCCACGGCGCGCGACACCGTGCCGATGCTGTCGCCGGCGCCCTTGAAGCGCACCGTGTTCACCAGGCGCAGCAGCTTGCTGGTCAGCGCCACGTCCTTGAGAATTTCACCGGACAGACTGTCGAGATTGCCGTTCTCGGAGTTGGCGACACGCTGGATGCGGGCCACCGATTCCGACAGCGCGGGGAAGTCACTGTTGTGGCGCATGCGGCGCAGCAGGAAGTCGAGCGCGCCGCTGGCCGGCTTGCCAGGCAGGTCGACGCCCGCCGGCGCTTCGGGCCGCTGCGGCGGCGCCAGCCAGGTGGCCAGCGCATCACGGAACTCGGCGGCACAGGCCCAGCGCTGCGTGGCATCCCGCTGCAGAGCACGTCGCAGCGTCGAGCGCAGCGCGTCGTCGACCTCCGCGGCCAGATCTTCGGGCAGTTGCAGATCCTCTTTGGCCACCTGCTGCATCGCGCGATGCGGGTCGCGGTGCTGGACGAGCTTGTGGCCGCTGAGTGCCTCGACCAGCATCACGCCCACCGAGAACAGGTCCATCGCCGCGGTGGGCGCCGCGCCTTGCGTGGCTTCAGGCGACATGTAGCCGGGCGTGCCGACGATGCGCTGGCCGTCGAGCGCATCGTCCAGCCGCGCGGCGATGCCGAAGTCGGTGACGCGGGCGCGCCCGTTGGCGCCGATCAGCACGTTCGAGGGCTTCAGGTCACGGTGCACCACGCCTGCGGCATGGGCCGCGTGCAGGGCATCGAGCACATCGATCATCAGCGCCACGGCCTCGTTGGCCGGCAAGGCACCGCGCGACTTCAGGTGTGCCGACAGCGTCGGCCCGGCGATGTACTCGAACACCAGACAGGGTTGGTGGTTCTGCACGTCGGCGTCGTACACCTGCACGATGTGCGGATGGCTCAGGCGGCTGACACTGCGCGCTTCGCGCAGCCATTCGCCGACCGCCACCGGGTCGGCCCCGGCCGGCGCACGCATCAGCTTCAGTGCCACCTCGCGTTCCAGACGCTGGTCGAAGGCCAGCCAGACGACCGCTTGCGCGCCCTCGCCGAGCACGCGGCGCAGCGCAAAGCGGCCGAAGGCGGTGCCGGACGCGGCACCGGAGCCGGCTGCGCCGTCGCGCGGCGTTAGGAGTGTGGGCAGCATGGGTAGGCCGATTGCATCGCATCCGCTGCCGTTGCGGTGCCCGGATAAGCCGGCCGTTGCCGGGGCACTTGGCCGCTTGGTTGCGCCCTGCGGGACGCGGCGGCGCGGCTCAGATCCAGCGCGGGTTCATCTGAGTCGGCAGCGGCGCGTTCCACGACACCTCGCCGCCGAACAGCAGCACGCCGGCCACCAGGCCCACCAGCGTAATGAAGATGCTGGCGAACAGCGCCGTCCAGAAGCCCGACAGGCTGAAGCCCTTGATCAGCCTGGCCACCAGCATCAGCAGCAAGGCGTTGAGGACCAGCAGGAACAGGCCGAAGCTGAGCAGGGTCAACGGCAGCGTCAGCACGATCAGGATCGGCCGCAGCACGGCGTTGACGAAACCCAGCAGCAGCGCCGCCAGGATCAGCGAGCCGGTGCCGTCGAATCGCACGCCCTTGAACAGCAGGCTGGCCAGCCACAGCGACAAGGCGGTGACGCCCCATTGGATGAAGAACGACGACAGGTTGGCAAACATGCAATCTCGGCCGGTCAGTCCAGCGCCATGACGTAGAGCCAGCGATTGTCCACGCGCTCGAAACGGCTGGTCTCGTGCAGCCGGTGCGCGCGACCGCCCCACTTGCTGCGGGCGATGAACTCCACCGTGGCGCGGTCGGGGCCGTCCTGGCTGCTGCGCCGCAGCTCCAGGCCGAGCCAGCGCAGGCCCGCGGGCTGTTCGTCGACGCCCGCCGGCCGGGTGGAGGGGTGCCAGGTGTCGAGCAGGTAGTCGTGCAGCCCGAGCACGTAGGCGCTGTAGCGCGAGCGCATCAGGGCCTCGGCCGTCGGCGCCTGCAAGCGCAGCGCGCCGTGGTGCCAAGGGCCGCAGCACGCGGCGTAGGTCGCGCCCGACCCGCAAGGGCAGGCGGCAGGGGGGTCGATCGGTCGAGCCGTTATGCTGGTCACGCCCGAAGGCTACCAGTGACATCGACTCCCATGCCCATCGACCCGCAGCTGCAGGCCGTCGAACACTTCTACGATTTCCATCCGATCAGCGCAACGCAGATCTTCGATGCGGTGGCGGCACGCGGCATCGAGCGCAAGCAGATCACCGAAGAGGTGCTGCAGCAGCATGACCAGGACCACTACGGCGGCACCGCCGCGGTCGACCGACTGATCGCGACGGCCGGCGTGCGCGCCGCCGATCGGGTGCTCGATGTCTGCAGCGGCCTGGGCGGCCCGGCGCGCTACATCGCCTGGAAGACCGGCTGCCAGGTCACCGGGCTGGACCTCACCATCAGCCGCGTCGAAGGCGCGCGCGAGCTCACTGCCGCGGCCGGTCTGTCCGATCGCGTGCGTTTCGAGCACGGCAATGCGCTGGACCTGCCCTTTGCCGATGCCGCGTTCACGCTGGCCATGGGCCAGGAAGCCTTCGCGCACATCCCCGACAAGCCGCGGCTGGTGGCCGGCATCGCGCGGGTGCTGCAGCCGGGCGGCAGGTTGGTGTTCTCCGACATCCTCAGCCGGCAACCGCTGGGGGCCGACGACGCGCGCCGGCTGTTCGACGGCATGCGCTTCAGCGAGATCGCCAGCGAAGCCCACTACCGCGGCTGGCTGCGCGATGCCGGCCTGGACAGGGTGCAGGCCACCGACCTGAGCGAGGAGTGGACGCGCATCCTGGTCGAGCGCCATGCGATGTACCGCTCGCTGCAGGCTCAGACCGTGGCACGGCTGGGGCAGGCGCATTTCGACCGCTACGACCAGGCCTACGAACACTTCGTCGGCCTGTACCGCAGCGGCGTGCTCGGCGGCGCGCTCTTCCACGCGCGCCAGGCATGAGCCATCTGCTGGTCACCATTTCCTCGCACGGACTGGGGCACCTGGCGCAGACTGCGCCGGTGCTGAATGCGCTGCGCCGGCTCGTGCCCGGCCTGCGTCTGACGGTGGCCAGCCTGCTGCCCGAGCCGCGGCTGCGCGCGCGCATCGACGGCGAGTTCGACATCGAGCCGCGCGCGCTGGATTTCGGCTTCGAGATGGAAGACGCCTTCCGCATCGCCCGCGAGCCCAGCGCGCGCGCCTACCGCGACTTCCATTCCCACTGGAGCGAACGCGTGGCCGAGGCCGCCGCCTGGATGGAACGGCTGCAGCCGGACCTGCTGCTGGCCAATGCCGCCTACCTGCCGATGGCCGCCGCCGCACAGCAGGGTATTCCGGCCTATGGCATGAGTTCGCTCAACTGGGCCGACCTGTTGGCGCATGTGTATGCGGCAGAGCCGTGGATGCCGCCGGTCCACGCGCAGATGCTGCAGGCCTATCGCAGCGCAAGGGCCTTCATCAAGCTGACGCCCGGCATGGACATGCCCGACCTGAGCAACGGCCAGTGGGTGGCGCCGGTGGCACGGCTGGGGCGGCGGCGCCGGGCCGAACTGCGCGAACGTTGCGGTGTCGCGGCCGACGCCAAGCTGCTGCTCGTCGCCTTCGGCGGCGTCGACGCGCGGCTGCCGATGGAAGACTGGCGCTGTCCCACAGGCCTGCACTGGCTGGTGCCGGCCGCGTGGTGCATCGACCGCCCGAGCGTGTCGGCCATCGAGCCGCTGGGCTGGGACTTCAGCGACCTGATCGCTTCGGTCGATGCGCTGATCGGCAAACCCGGTTACGGCACCTTTGTCGAGACCGCCTGCAACGGCACGCCGATGCTCTATGCCGCACGGCCCGGCTGGCCGGAGCAGGATGCGCTGATCCCCTGGCTGCACCGCCATGCCCGCGCTCGCGAGGTGAGCGAGGCCCTGCTGCGTCGCGGCGACCTGGCCGACGAGCTCGAAGCCCTTTGGCAGCTGCCAGCACCGGTGCCTGTACAGCCCCGTGGCGCAGACGAAGTGGCCGCGCTGCTGGCGCCGGCTTGCAGCGGTGGTTGATCGGCGGCAGCGTCACGCAAATCAACTTGGAGATCCGGCAGCGCACCCAGACGACGGACCGGGCGGTGTGGAGACGCTGGCACGTCGCGCAGCGCCAGCGGTCATGACCCCACCGTCGCAGTCTGAGGCTCTTGCCGCCCAGGCGCCTACTCGATCGTCACCTTGGCTTCCTTGACCAGCCTTGCGAACTTGTCGGTATCGCCCTTGATCTGCAGGGCCATCTGATCGGTGCTGTTACCGATGGGCTCGGCGCCGATCTCGTCCATGCGCTTGCGGAACTCGGGCGACTGGATCACCTTGACCATCTCGGCATTCAGCCGCGCGACGATGTCCCTGGGTGTTGCGGCCGGAGCCAGCACGCCGAACCAGGTACCGATGTCGAAGCCCTTCAGCCCGCTTTCGTCCAGCGTGGGCACCTCGGGCAGCGCCGACGCACGCTTGGCGGTGGTGACGGCCAGCGCACGCAGCTTGCCCGACTTGATGTGCTGCAGCACCGGGGTCACGGTGTCGAAGGACATCGTCACCTGGCCGCCCAGCAGGTCGGTGACCAGCGGGCCGCTGCCCTTGTAGGGGATGTGGACCAGCTCGGTGCCGGTCATGTTCTCGAACTGCGTGCCGATCAGGTGCTGCGCGGTGCCATTGCCGTTGGAGCCGTAGTTGTAGGCGCCGGGCTTGGCCTTGAGCATCGCCACCAGCTCGGCCACGTTCTTCGCCGGCGTGGCGGCATTGACCACCAGCACGTTGGGCACCATGGCGATGGTGGTGATCGGTGTCAGGTCCTTCTGGAAGTCGTAGGGCAGCTTCTTGTAGACGCTGGAAGCGATCGTGTGGTGCACTGCACCGACCAGCAGCGTGTAGCCGTCCGGTTTGGCCTTGGCCACGTAGTCGGCGCCGAGCGTGGCGCCGGCGCCCGGCTTGCTCTCGACGATGACGGTCTGGCCCAGGCTGAGCGTCAGCTTCTCGGCCAGGGCCCGGGCCAGCACGTCGGTAGTGCCGCCTGCGGGAAAGGGCACGACCAGGCTGATGGGTTTGCTGGGCCAAGCCTGGGCCAGCGCACCGCCGGCGGCAAGCGAGACGCCCAGTGCCACGATCAACTGACGGCGACGGAAGGTCAAAGTGATCTTCATGCTGTGCTCCTGGTTCGTCAAGCCGCTCGGCGCCGCGTGCCGGTGCCGAGCCCTTCGCACACCGCCTGCGTGACCTCGGCCGTGGTGGCCTTGCCGCCCAGGTCGCGGGTGTGCAGCCGGGGGTTGGCGGTGACCTGCTCGATGGCGTTCATCAGCTGTCGGGCCGCGTCGAATTCGCCCAGGTGTTCCAGCAGCATCACCGCCGACCAGAAGGTGCCCACCGGGTTGGCCAGGCCCTGGCCCATGATGTCGAAGGCCGAGCCGTGAATCGGCTCGAACATGCTCGGGTAGCGGCGCTCGGGGTCGATGTTGCCGGTGGGCGCGATGCCCAGGCTGCCAGCAAGCGCGGCCGCCAGGTCGCTCAGGATGTCGGCATGCAGGTTGGTGGCGACGAGGGTGTCCAGCGATGCCGGGCGGTTGATCATGCGTGCCGTCGAGGCGTCGACCAGCTCCTTGTCCCAGGTGACGTCGGGGAACTCCTTGCTGATCTGCAGCGCGATCTCGTCCCACATCACCATCGCATGGCGCTGCGCGTTGCTCTTCGTGACCACCGTCAGCAGCTTGCGCGGCCGGCTCTGCGCCAGCCTGAAGGCGAAGCGCATGATGCGCTCGACGCCAGCCCGGGTCATGATCGACACGTCGGTGGCGGCCTCGATCGGGTGACCCTGGTGCACGCGGCCGCCGACGCCGGCATATTCGCCCTCGGAGTTTTCGCGCACGATCACCCAGTTCAGGTCGTCGGGGTCGCAGCGCTTCAGCGGGGCGTCGATGCCGGGCAGGATGCGCGTCGGGCGCACGTTGGCATATTGGTCGAAGCCCTGGCAGATCTTCAGACGCAGGCCCCACAGCGTGATGTGGTCGGGGATGTGCGGGTCCCCGGCGCTGCCAAAGAGGATCGCATCCTTGTGGCGGATGGCGTCCAGGCCATCGGCCGGCATCATCATGCCGTGCTGGCGGTAGTGGTCGCCGCCCCATTCGAAGTTCTCGAACTCGAAGCGAAAGCTCTTGCTGCCGTCGGCCAGCGCCTGCAGCACCTGCTGGCCGGCGGGGATCACTTCCTTGCCGATGCCATCGCCAGGGATGGTGGCGATCGAATAGGTCTTCATGGGCGGTCTCCAGTGGCGTCGATGCGGCACTGTAGGTCGCGGACGGTCTGCGTGATCAGCGCTAGAGTCAAGCCATTGTTAACCTGAATTGAACAATGGAGCGTCGATGAGCAGCGCCATCCAGCCCGCAGACCTGAGCTTCTTCTCCGCCCTGGCGCGCGCCGGCAGCCTGAGTGCGGCAGCGCGCGAACTCCGCGTCACCACGCCGGCGGTGAGCAAGCACCTGTCGCTGATGGAAGCGCGCGTCGGCGTGCCGCTGGTGGTGCGGACCACGCGGCGCATGAGCCTGACACCCGAGGGCGAGCTGTACCTGGAGCACGCCCGCCGAATCCTCGGCCAGATCGACGACCTGCAGCAACTGCTCGGCGCATCGCGCGCCCTGCCCAGAGGGCTGCTGCGAGTCAACGCGACGCTGGGCTTCGGCCGCAGCCATGTGGCGCCGCTGATTTCGCGTTTCGCGCGCAAGCATCCCCAGGTGGAGGTGCAACTGCAGTTGTCGGTCAACCCGCCGCCGCTGACCGAGGACGCCTTCGACGTCTGCATCCGCTTCGGTGCACCCCCGGAGTCGCGCGTCATTGCGCGCCGCATCGCCCCCAACCGGCGGCTGCTGTGCGCGTCGCCGGCCTACCTGGCCAGGCACGGCACGCCCAAGGTGCCGAACGACCTGACGAAGCACAACTGCATCGGCATCCGCCAGGGCGAGGAAGCCTACGGCCTGTGGCGGCTGTCCGGCGGGCGCGGCAAGAACCCTGCGGCCGAGGCCATCAAGACCCGCGGCAATCTGAGCACCAACGACGGCGAGATCGCCGTGAACTGGGCGCTCGAAGGGCACGGCATCCTGATGCGCGCCGAGTGGGACATCGAGCGCTACCTGAAGAACGGCCGGCTGGTGCAGGTGCTGCCGCAGTACCACACGCCCGAGGCCGACCTGTATGCGATCTATCCCCAGCGCCACCAGCTGGCCACGCGCGTGCGAGCCTTCGTCGACTTCGTGGCGCTGGCGCTGCAGCGGCCTGCGGCCAGGACGCCATGAAGCTAGTCAGCGCTGATCGGCGCCAGCAACTTCTTCGAGCTGGCGGTGGTCGCAGCCATCAGCCTGTTCGGATTCGCGTCCGGCGCCGCACCGGCCACCGTGGTCGGCGTGCTGATCGAGGTGCCGGTAATGCTGCTGTTGTGCACGTGGTCAGTCGCAGCAAGGGTTGGTACGAAGCAGGTCGCCCGCAGCGCCGCTGAGCCGGCACCCTTCCCTCTCGGTGGGGATGCAAGGCGCCGTGCCGCTGTGCAGAATCGGCCCCGTCGGTTGCGGGGGCCCACCCGCCGGGAGCCACCATGCAGCGCGAGTACGTCTACAAGGGCCGCACGCTCGGCACATCGAGTGACCTGACCCTGCTGGCGCCCTTGAAGGCGGGCCTCGTCGATTCGCTGGAATCGGTGACCTACAAGACGCGCACGCGGCGCGTACTCGAGGCGCTGCACGGCGCGCGGGGCGCGGCGCATGAGCAGTCGCCGGCGCGGCTGCTGTCCGACACGGTGGAGCGTGTCGGCGTGATCCATTCGGTGCGGGTGGCCGTGCTCGAACCCGAAGACAAGGTGCTGCTGGCCGTCACCTTCGACGGCAGCTGGGAGGCCTACATCCGCGTGCTGTGGGACAAGGTTGGCACGCTGCTCGACCTGGTGTTCTGCGGCACCGAGGGCTATGTCACGGCCTGGGACCACTCCTTCGCCGATTGGCTGGACTGGGCACACCGCGTGCAGGTCGAGACCGACTTCTTCTACGGCCCACCCGACACCACGGCGCGCGACCTGCTGTACAGCCGGCGCGTCGAGCGGCTGCGCGCCCGCGGTGGCAGCGATCTGGACGCGCTGCGCGCCACCCAGCCTGGCGCCGAGCAGGTGGTCGACCGCTTCAACGGCCTGCGGCCGGCACCGGACGACCCGCCGCTGGCCCTGCCCCAGCCGGTGCGCATGCTGCGCGAGCGCTTGCGCAACGGCCTGCAGGGCCTGGCCGGCCTGTACCGCCTGGCCGACCTGCACCGGCCTGGCACTGCCGATGGCGCCGTGCTGCGCCGCGCCGCGCTGCAACTGCTGCTGGAGTTCGTGCGTCAACGCGACGCCACGCTGATCGAAGAACCGCTCGATGAGATGCGGCGCACTCGCTTCGCGCGGCAAATCGACTGGCTGTTCCCACCGGGCTCGGGTCCGGTGGAACTGCGGCGCCGGCTGCCGCCGCCGGCCGCCTCGCTGGGCGCAGTGGCCGCGGCGGTGCGCGCGGAGGCGCAGGGCGGCATCCTGCGCAGCTACGAGTCGACCACCCATGGACTGGTGGCCTTGGTGGCCTTCGTCGACGCCAGCGCGGCGCGGGATGCCCTGGCCCACCTCGGCGCGCGGCTCACGGTTGATGCGGCATCGCACGACCTGTCCGATGGCAGCGTGGCCTGTAACGTCGCGTTCACGCCCACAGGCTTGCGCGCCTGCGGTCTCGACGAGGACACGATCGAATTGTTCCCGCAGGAATTTCGCCAGGGCATGGCGGCGCGTGCCGGCTTGCTCGGCGACCTGCGCGACAACCATCCGCGGCGTTGGCGCCTGCCACGCCGCTTTGCCGGCATCGACCGGCCGCCGGCCGAGGACCAGCCGGTGGAACTGGACGCGGTGCATGCCCTCGTGCAGTGGCGCTGCCAGGCCAGCGGCGCGGCCGTGCTCGACCTGGTGCACCCGAGCCACCCTCTGCGCGCGCCGCTGCTGGCCTTGATGCAAGCCGCGCCGGGACTGGCGGTGCTGGCGGTGCAGCCGCTGCGCCGGCGCGTGCAGCAGGTCGACGGCCGACCGGAGGTGGTCGAGCACTTCGGCTTTGCCGACGGCTTCGGTCAGCCGCAGGTGGAGCCGGCGCTGCCCCGCCACGACCGCAACCGGGTGCACCTGGGCGAGCTGCTGCACGGCCACGACAATGGCGCCGACCTTTCTGACGACGAAGCCGACCCGGCGTTGCCCGCAGCACGGCGCGAGCGCCTGCGCTGGCTGCGCAACGGCAGCTTCCTGGTGGTGCGCAAGTACCGGCAGTACGTCGGCCGCCTCGATCGCGCCGTGGAAGCCACCGCGCGCACGATGGCGCAGACGCTGGACGGCGATGCCACGCGGTGGCCACGGTATCGCGAGCTGGTGCGCGGCAAGCTGATGGGCCGCGGCAGCGACGGCATGGCACTGGTACTGCCGCCGGGCACACCGCCCGAGCGCCGCAACCACTTCGACTACCAGCGCGACCCGCACGGCTTGGCCTGCCCGCTGCATGCGCACATCCGGCGCGCGCATCCACGCGCGGTGGCCCAGGGCGCGGCGCGGGTGCCGCGGCTGATGCGCCGCGGCATGTCCTATGGGCCGGACCACGCGCCCGCCGAGGGCGAGGACGAGGCCGACCGCGGCCTGCTGTTCATGGCCTACAACGCTGACCTCGGCCAGCAGTTCGAGGTGGTGCAGCAGTGGCTGGCCGGCGGCAACAGCACCGACGGGTCCTCGCTGCCGAGCTGCCCGATCGTCGGCCCGGCCGAAGCCGGACAGGCCCGCGTCTTCTCGTTCGAGCATGCCGCACAGGTGTTCCGCATCGAACTGGAACCGGTGACCATGGTCTTCGACGAACCGCAGCCGATCACCCGGCTGGAGTGGGGGCTGTACCTGTTTGCGCCATCACGGCCGGTGCTGCAGCGGCTGCATGGAGCCGCCGCGACGGCCGCAACCTCGACTGCCACGCCGGTACCGTGGCAGGTCGAGCGCGGCCGGCGTCTGATCCAAGCCCTGCAGCGCATCGAAATCGAACGCGGCCCGGCCGAGGCGGGACAGGCCTGGAAGGCTGCGCTGGAAGACCCACAGGCCATCGATCGGCTGGACAGCGCGGCCATCTGGGCCGCGCTGCGCAGCGACCACGGCGGACTGTTGCGCACGCCCTACGGCACGCTGGTGGGCAGCCGGCACTGGCTGGACCATGTGCTGCGCGACGACCGCCGCTACTCGGTGTGCGGCCAGCTGGAGCGCATCCGCCGCAGCTTCGGCGAGATCTACCTGGTGATGGACGATGGCCCGGCTTACGTGCAGCAGGCCACGGCCGTCAACGATGCCATCGGCCGGCTGCAGCTGGCCGACGTCTACCGCCTGGCGCTGGACAGCACGACGGCCAAGATCGATGCCATCGTCGACGAGGCGAAGCGCCAGTCGCGCGACGCCGGCGACACGCGCTTCGACGTCGCCTTCGAGGCACGCGAGCTGACCGAGCATGTGCTCGCCGACCTGTGCGAGGACTGGTTCGGCCTGCGCGACGGCGCGCACTTCGCGCGCGGCAGCACCGACTGGTTCTGGCAGGAAGGCCAGCGGCCGCTGTACCCCGGGCACTTCACCGCGCTGTCGCGGTACATGTTCCAGCCGAACCCGGGACCGGTGCCGGTGGAGCTGGGCCAGCGCTACGGCCGCGCGCTGCGCCGCGCGATGCTCGACTTCGTCGCCGCGCACCGCGCCGCCGGCACGCTGCCGCTGCGCCGCGACGGCAGCGCACCGGCGCCGCTGGCCCAAGCCATCTTCCAGCACCCGGTGCACGGCGCCGACGACGACTTCGTCGCACGCACCATGGTCGGCGTGCTGATGGGCTTCAACCCGACGATCATCGGCGCGTTGCACAACGTGCTGCGCGAATGGCAGCACGACGGCCGCTTCGGCGCGCTGCGCACGCGCCTGGCCGGCGCCACCTCGCTGGCCGATGCGCAGCGGGTGCTGGCCGAGCCGATGGCCGCCGCGGCACGCATGCGGCCCATGCCGCAGCTGACCTGGCGCACCGTGCTCGAGCCGCACCGCCTGGGCGACGCCGGCCGGGGGGTCGAACTGCACACCGGCGACAAGCTCGTGCTGGCGCTGGTGTCAGGCACGCAGCAGTCGCAGGCCGACGGGGGCTATGACGGTCGGCTGATGTTCGGCGGCGCGCGCAGCGTCAAGCCGCATCCCACGCATGCCTGTCCCGGCTATGCGGCCGGCATCGGGGCGATGCTCGGCACGCTGGCCGCGCTGCTGGCCCGGCGAGAGAACCTGCGCCCCGGCACGGCGACGCTGAGCTACCTGCTCGACGGCCGCATCGAGCCGCCAGCGGCCGGGACGGCGCCGATGGTGGCCGCGACCGGTGCGCCCGCCGTCCATGTCGCGGCCCCCTTGCGGCACCGCTGCGTGGTGCTGGGCTGGGGCGATTCCTGGCTGGACTACCGCGTGCCGAACACCCCGATCGCACTGGGTACCGACCTGCGCGACTGTCTGCAGACGCACCATGACTTCGACGCGCCGCAGGACTTCTGCAACTTCGAGCGCTGGACCAAGGCGGCCAACCTGGCCGCCAACCCGGGCTCGTTCTGCGACCACCTGAGCAACGAGCTGCAGCTGAGCCGGCGGCCGCGCGCGATCCTGCTGTCCGGCGGCGGCAACGACTGCACCGGGGCCACGCTGGAAGCCGTGATCCTGCCGCGTGGCGCCGCCACCGTGCTTGACGCCGCGAAGCTCGGCGCGTTGATGGACGCGCTGCAGGCGCACTACCGCAGCGTGCTGCAGTCACTGGCCCAGGTCTGGACCGATCTGGGCGAGGACCCGGTGCCGGTGGTCCTGCATGGCTACGACTACCCGATCCCGACCGCCAACCCCATCGGCAGGCGCTGGCTCTACGAACCCTTCTTCAAGCGCGGCTACGACTGCGCCGATGCAGCCGACCAGACCATCGCGCGCGGCGCGATGCGCCAGGTCATCGACGCCTTCAACACGCGCCTGGCCGGGCTGGCGCAGCCGGCGTCGGGCTTCGGCTTCGTGCACCACGAACGGCTTGCCGGCACCATCGAAGCCCAGTTCACCCAACCGCTGGACGCGTGGGGCAACGACCTGCATCCGACCAGCGAAGGCTTTGCGCTGCTGGCCGCCAAGCTGGCTCTGAAGATCGACAGCCTGCCCTGAGGCGTCACATTTGGCGCAGCGCATCGAGCGCGCGGTCGGCGAACCAAGGCATGTCCAGCCGCTGCAGCTGCTGCCGCGCCTGCTCGGCCTGCTGGCGCGCGGGCAGCGTGCGCCCGGCGGCAGCCAGCAGTTGCGCGCAGGCAAGTTCGTTGAGCGCTGCGTCGCGGTCGCTACCCCGAGCCGCAGCCGAGCGCTGGGCGGCGGCCAGCCAGCGTTCGGCCCGACCGAAGGCACCTCGCCGCGCGGCGTCGCCGGCCAGCGCGCGGTAGGCGACCGTCAGGCCATGCCGGTCGCCGAGCCGGGCCCGCTGGAAGACCCGCGCCGCATGGCGCCGCATCTCGGCCTCCAGGCCCAGGCTGGCCGCGGCCTCGGTCAGCCAACCATAGTTCAGCGACGTCGACACCGCTCCGCCGCGGGTGGCGATCCATTCGGTGGCGTCGCGCAGGGTCTGCAGCGCTTGCGCGTCGCGGGTCGCGGCCCAGTCGGCACTGGCCGCCAGCGCGCGGCCCATCGACACCAGGTAGTGACTGCGGCAGCGCAGCGCGATGTCGACGCCTTTCAGCCCGGCCTCGCGCGCATCGGCCCAGCGCCCCTGCCACTGCTGCACCACGCAGATCAGCTCGTGTACCGACGCGCCCACCGGGTGCAGCACCGGGCCGATCAGTTCCAGTGCCTCGTCGAAGCAGCGTCGCGCCTCGGCGAAGCGGCCGATGTCGCCCAGCGAGTAGCCGCGCCGCGCCAGCGAATAGGCCGAGCCGACCGCCGTGCCGCTGCCGGGCCGCGCCAGGCGTCGCTTGGCATCGACGACCTGCTCCAGCAGCGGCAGCGCGCGCGCGTAGCGGCCCGCCGAGGCCAGCGACTGCCCGAGCGTGGCCTGCACCTGCACGATCAGCCGCTCGTCGCCGCTGGCCAGTGCATGTTCCAACGCGGCCTCGCTGTGCCGCACCGCCAGCCGCGGCCGGCCCTTGCCGTAGTTCAGGTAGCCGAGCCAGTATTCGGCGCGCGCGATGGCACCCTCGTCGCCGGTGCGACGGGCCAGCGCGACGGCGCGCTCGAACAACCCCAGGTCGTGGGCCACGTCCAAAGGGTCGAAGACGCAGGTCTGGCCCAGGCGCTGGGCGATCGCGCACCAGCGCAGCTGCACATCGCGCGATGCCGCCGCCGCGCGGTCCAGCCAGCGCAGCGCCGCGGTGTAGTGGTAGCGGGCCCGGTCCAGTGCGACGGCGGACAAGGCCTTGTCGCCAGCAGCTTCGGCATAGCGTGCGGCTTCGTCACCGAACTCGGCACTGTCGTAGTGGTAGGCGATGGCCTCGACCTGCTCGCGCAGCCGCTCACCCGCCGCGGCGGCCTCGAGCGCCTGGGCCACGCGCAGGTGCAGAGCGCGGCGCCGGTCCAGGTCGACCATGGCGTAGACGGCATCGCGCGTGAGCGCATGCTTGAAGCGCAGCTGTCCGCTGTCGTCGGGCATGGCCAGGAAGTCGTTCAAGACCAACGCCTCGACCTGCTTCGGCACATCGGCGCCGGGCAGCAGGCTGCCGAGCAGCCAGGCCGGGAACACGCTGCCGGCCACGGCCGCCAGTTGCAGCAGCTCGAGCTCGGCCGGCGGCAGATGCGCCAGGCGGGAGGCCACCAACGCATTCAGCCAGGCCACGCCGCTGCCACGCGGCAGGCCCTGCAGTGCGCCGCCGCTGGACGCCGCCTGGCACAGCTCCTCTATGTACAGCGGGCTGCCGCCCGAGCGCAGGTGGATGTCCTGGACCACGAAGGGATCGGCGCTGGGCAGCCAGGCGCTGATGGCACTTTGCGCGTCGGCCAGCGCCAGCGGCGGCAAGGCCAGCAGCTCGCGATCGTCGTCGTCGATGTCAGCCACGCCCGAGCGGCGTCCGGTGAGCACCATCAGGGGCAGCTCCCGGGCGCGCATCGCCGCCAGGGTCTGGCGGCTGGCGTCATCGGCCCATTGCCAGTCGTCGAGCAACAGCACCACCGGCCGGGCGCCGGCCAGGTGGGCCACCAGTTCCACCACCGCGGGCGCGCGGGCGTCGGCCGCGCCCGGCGCGCCGACGATGGCGCGCGCCGCAGCCCAGGTCGGACCGGTGGTGTCGATGCCGGCGGCGTGTCGTGCCAATGCGCGCTCGTTCTCGGCCGGCGAGGCATCGAGCCGCCACCCCAGGCACTGCCGCAGCGCCTGCTTGAAGGGCTGCAGCGGCTCGGCCGCAAGATAGCTTTCGCAGCTACCGTGCAGGACGAGCAGCGCATCGGCATCCAGGCGGCGGCGGAATTCGTCGATCAGCCGCGTCTTGCCGATGCCGGCCTCGCCGACCAGTTCCAGGGCCACGGACTGGCCGGCGACCAGCCGCTGCAGCGCGGACTGCAGTCGCAGCAGCGCGGCGCTGCGGCCGACGAACGGCACCAGGCCGCGCCGCGCCGCAGAGTCGATGCGCCGCTCCACTGCGGCGCGGCCTTCGACCGACAGCACCTCCAGCTCGGTCGAACGGCCGCGGATGGCCAGGCGGCCGCGCGGCGCCATGCGGAACAGGTGCGCCTGCGGCCCCAGCGTCTCGGCGCTGACCAGGATCTCGTCAGCCGCCGCCATGCTGCACAGCCGGGCCGCGGTGTTGGGCACCTCACCGACCACGTCGAAACGGCCGAGTTCGATGTCACCCTGCAGCAGCAGCAACAGCCCGGCATGCACGCCGGAATGCAGGCGCAGGCGCGCATCCAGCGTCGGCCCCAGGCGGATCTTCTGGGCGGCAGCATGCAGCTCGAGCGCGGCTTCGGTGGCGTCGACGGCCGTCGTCCTCGCGCGGCTCCGGCGTGCCGAACAGCGCGAGCACGCCGTCGCCCTGCAGCCGGGCGATGGCGCCGCCATGGCGCGGCACGATCTCGCGCGCGACGTCGCGAAAGCGCTGCAGCCAGCGCGCGTAGTCCTCGGCTTCCTGCTGCTCGGCATGCTCCGACGAGCCCGAGACGTCGCAGAACAGCACCGTCAGGTACAGGCGCCGGCCGCTGGGGGCGGTTGGGGTCGTCGCTGCGCTGCTGCCGGTCATAGCCGCATTTTGGCGGCAATGGCCAGCGACATGCAGCGGCGGGCTTGAGATCCCAAGAGGGCAGGCGTCACCAGCCGCGACGGCGTCAGGCTGGCATCGGCCGCATGACCGCGACAGCGTGCGTTTCGCCCGGGCAAGCTTGCGGCCGCCTCAACCCGCGTGCCAGATGACCTTCTGCCGGGTGCGCTCCCACTGTTCGTAGTACGCCGCGAAACGCTCGTCGACGCGGTTGCGCTTGACTTTGAAGGTCGGCGTGATCAGGTCGTTATCCACCGTCCAGGCCTCGTTGGTGATGACGATGCATTCGAGCTGCTCGTGCGGATCGAGCGTGGCGTTGATGCCCTGCAAGTGCTCGGTGAGCGACTGCTCCAGCGCCTTGCGCCCATCGGCGCTGGCGGCCTCCTGCATGGCCTCGACATTGAGCATTAACAGCGCCAGCGGCTGCCCCAGGTTGGCGCCGGCCACGCAGCAGGCCTCCACCGCCGGGTGCATGACCAGCTTGTCCTCGATCGGCGCGGGCGCCACGTACTTGCCCTTGCTGGTCTTGAACAGGTCCTTGACGCGGCCGGTGATCTTTAGCACGCCGCGCGAGTCGATCACGCCCTTGTCGCCGGTGCGCAGAAAGCCGTCTTCGGTGAACACCTGCGGCGTCAGCTCGGGCTGCCGGTAGTAGCCGGTCATGGTGGCGGCACTCTTCACCAGGATCTCCCCGCTAGCCGGGTCGGTGCGGCATTCCACGCCATCGTAGGGTCGGCCCACGGTGCCGACGTCCTCGCCGGGCGAGGTGATGTGGCTGAGCGCGCAGTTCTCGGTCAGGCCGTAGCCCTCGGCGATCTTCAGCCCGATGCGCGCGTACCAGCGCAGCAGTTCGGCCGGGATCGGAGCGGCGCCGCTGATGGCCATCACGCACTGGTCCAGGCCCAGCGTGTCGAGGATCTTCTTCTTGACGATGCTGCTGACGATCGGCAGCTTCAGCAGCAGGTCGAGCTTTTTCTGCGGCATCTTGTGCAGCACCGCATGCTGGAACTTGACCCACAGCCGCGGCACGCTGAAGAAGACCGTGGGCCGCGCGCGCTGCATGTCCTCGGTGAAGGTCTGCAGACTGTCGGCGAAGTACACCCGGAAGCCGGTGCCGAGCTGGCCGTGCTCGACCAGGCAGCGTTCGACCACGTGCGACAGAGGCAGGTAGGACAGCAAGCGCGACTCGGCATGCAGCGGCAACCGCGTCAGCCCCGTCTGCACTGCGAAGGCCATCGT
Organism: uncultured Pseudomonadota bacterium; assembly: GCA_963758955.1. Taxonomy (GTDB): domain Bacteria; phylum Pseudomonadota; class Gammaproteobacteria; order Burkholderiales; family Burkholderiaceae_C; genus Rubrivivax. Next base: position 22,822 of record CAVWXO010000013.1, on the reverse strand, counting down.
GCCGAAGGTATGCATCACGCCCTTGGGCATGCCGGTCGTCCCCGAGGTGTAGATGATCGTGCACAACTCGTCGGCCGGCCGCACCGGCTCGCCGGCCAGCGGAGCGATGCGTGCGACCACCTCGTCCCACTGCGGGTAGCTGGCCAGGGCATCCGACGGAGCCAGCGGGTGGGCCATGCAGGGCAAGCCGTCCGGAATGCCGGGCTTCATGTGATCCCAGCCGTCGAGCTTGCCGACGAACAGCAGCTTGCTGCCGCTGTGCTCCAGGATCTGCCGGATGGTGCCCGGTGCCAGTGTCGGGTACAGCGGCACCGACACCGCGCCGGCCATGAGGATGGCGTAGTCGCTGAGCATCCAGTGCACGGTGTTCTTCGACAGGATCGCCACCCGATCGCCCGGGCCGATGCCTTGCAACCGCAACTGAGCGGCCATCCGTCGGGCCTGGTCGACGACCTCGCCCCAGCGGTAGTCGCGGACCGTCCCGCCGCCTATGGGCTGCGTGAAGGCGATGCGATCGGGAGCGCTCTTCTCCCAGTGGTACAGGCGCTGCAGCGCCAGCGTCTCGGGTGCAGCGAGTGCAGGCATAGGCTTCTCCAGTATTTGGCGAAATTCTGCGCCCCCATGAGCCTGACATCCTGCTGCGTCGCGCGCATTCGTTGAGTTGGCGCAAGGCAAGCTTCAGCGCTGGCGCAGTGCCATCGGTGGGATTCCCGCGCTGGGGCTTTCGGGCGAGCGCGGGACCGGGCGATACCGTGAAGGCGCTGGACTTGGGAACCGGCACCTGACGCTGCCCGCCCAATGACCGACATCATGGTCATGTTCTCTCTCGCCACATTGCGCAGCGTCTATCCGGTAGACGTAGGCCCGCGGAGTCGGGCATGCATGCAGGTGCACATCGGCGTCCCCTGCGCAAGCGCGATCCCGGCATGGTGCCGATGTCGAGCAGAGCAAACCACCACTGCCAGCGGGCGCTGCGCAATGGCAGCCGCTATGGAGCAAGCGGCCGTTGGTGCACCAGGCGCCGCCGCGCCGGAGCCAGTGTGGCGGCCCGGCTGCGTGCGGGTCATGGCCTAAGATGCCGCCGCCCCGCCGCCCCGCCGCCCCGCCGCCTTGCCAGGCGGGCCACCCCGACCCGCACCTGCGCCCCCGCTGCCGATGACTTCCGCCCCGCCGCCCCCCGACCTGGCCGCGCACACGCCGATGATGGCGCAATACCTGCGCATCAAGGCCGAGTTTCCGGACACGCTGGTGTTCTACCGGATGGGTGATTTCTATGAACTGTTCTTCGACGATGCTCGCAAGGCACACCGGCTGCTCGACATCACGCTGACCACCCGCGGGCAGTCGGCCGGCGAGCCGGTGGTCATGGCCGGCGTGCCGGTGCATTCGGTCGAGGCCTACCTGTCGCGGTTGATCAAGCTGGGCGAGGCCGTGGCCGTGGCCGAGCAGGTGGGCGACGTGGCCACGGCCAAGGGGCCGGTGGAACGCAAGGTGGTGCGCGTGGTCACGCCCGGCACCGTCACCGACAGCGCACTGATGGCCGAGCGCGCCGACACGCTGCTGCTGGCGCTGCAGGCACAGCGCGGCCGCGTCGGCCTGGCCTGGCTGGGGCTGTCCAGCGGCCGCCTCGGCCTGGGTGAATGTGCCGAGCGCGAGCTCGCCTCCTGGTTGGCGCGCCTGGACCCGGCCGAGATGCTGTACGACGGCCAGACCTTGCCCGCCGCCGCGCTGGCACAGCGCACCGCACGCACCGCGCGGCCCGCCTGGCAGTTCGACGCGGCGTTGGGCCAACGCAAGCTGTGCATGCAGCTGAAGGTGGCCACGCTGGCCGGCTATGGCGCGCAGGACCTGAACCTGGCCCACGCCGCGGCTGCCGCGCTGCTGAGCTTTGCCGAGCACACCCAGGGACAGGCGCTGAGCCATGTCGGGCGGCTGGAAGTGGAACGCTCGGGCGACCTGCTGGAGCTGCCGCCGGCCACCCACCGCAACCTGGAGCTGACCCAGACGCTGCGCGGCGAGGACGCGCCGACGCTGCTGTCGCTGCTCGACAGCTGCCGCAGCGGCATGGGCAGCCGCTGCCTGCGCCACTGGTTAACGCATCCGCAACGCGTGCGCAGCGTCGCCACGCAGCGCCACGAGGCCATTGCCTGCCTGCTGGAAAGCGGCTTTGAACCGCTGCGCGAGGCCTTGCGCCATGTGAGCGACGTGCAGCGCATCACTGCGCGCATCGCGCTGCGCCAGGTGCGCCCGCGCGAACTGTCCGGCCTGCGCTTCACGCTGCAGTCTCTGCCGGCCCTGGCCACCATCGCGCCCACCGGCGCATCGCTGCTCGACCGGCTGCATCTGGCACTCGCCCCCTCGCCCGACATCGCCGACGCGCTGCGCGCCATTGCCGATGAACCGGCGGTGCTGCTGCGCGAGGGCGGGGTCATCGCCACCGGCGTGGATGCAGAGCTCGACGAGTTGCGCGGCATCAGCCAGAACTGCGACGCCTTCCTGCTGGACCTGGAGCAGCGCGAGCGCACGCGCAGCGGCATCGCCAACCTGCGCGTGCAGTTCAACAAGGTGCACGGCTTCTACATCGAGGTGACGGCCTCGAACCTGGGCCGCGTGCCCGGCGACTACCAGCGCAGGCAGACGCTGAAGAATGCCGAGCGCTACATCACGCCGGAACTGAAGGCCTTCGAGGACAAGGCGCTGTCGGCGCAGGAGCGCGCGCTGGCGCGTGAAAGGTGGCTTTACGAACAGCTGCTCGACGCGCTGCAGCCGCACCTGGCGGAACTGTCGGCGCTGGCCGAGGCGCTGGCGGCACTCGACGCGCTGGCGGCGCTGGCCGAGCGCGCCGCGACGCTCGGATGGTGCCGTCCGGAATTCGTCGCGCACCCGTGCATCGACATCGAGGCCGGCCGCCACCCGGTCGTGGAGATGAGGCTGCGCGAAACCGGGGGCGGCGAATTCATTGCCAACCACTGCCGGCTGGACGCGCGCACGCGCATGCTGGTCATCACCGGCCCCAACATGGGTGGCAAGAGCACCTTCATGCGCCAGGTGGCGCTCACCGTGCTGCTGGCGGCGATGGGCTCCTTCGTGCCGGCGGCCGCCTGCCGGCTGGGACCGATCGACGCGATCCACACGCGCATCGGCGCAGCCGACGACCTGGCCAATGCGCAGTCCACCTTCATGCTGGAGATGACCGAGGCCGCGGCCATCGTGCACGGCGCGACCGAGCACAGTCTGGTGCTGATGGACGAGATCGGGCGTGGCACCAGCACCTTCGACGGCCTGGCGCTGGCCTCGGCCATCGCCAGCCACCTGCATGACCGCAACCGCAGCTACACGCTGTTCGCGACCCACTACTTCGAGCTGACCGAGTTCCCGACCCGGCATGGACAGGCCGCCAATGTGCATGTCTCGGCGGTGGAGAGCGGAGAGCAAATCGTCTTCCTGCACGAAATCGAGGCCGGCCCGGCCAACCGCAGCTATGGCGTGCAGGTGGCACGCCTGGCCGGCATGCCGGCCTCGCTGGTCCGCCAGGCGCGGCACACGCTGGAGGCGTTGGAGGCGTTGCAGCATGCCGGCGACACCCAGGTGGACCTCTTCGCCGCTGCGCCGCCGGCCGCAGCGCCCACAACCGGCGCCGTGGACGAGGCGCTGGCCGCCATCGACCCTGATAGCCTCACGCCCCGGGAGGCGCTGGACGCGCTGTACCGCCTGAAGAACCTGCAGAAAGAGCAACGCTCATGACCTACTGTGTTGGCATCCGGCTCGACGCCGGGCTGGTGTTCATGTCCGACTCGCGCACCAACGCGGGCCTGGACCAGATCAGCACCTACCGCAAGATGATGATCTACGAACGCCCCGACGACCGCTTCATGGTGTTGCTGTCGGCCGGTAACCTGAGCGTGTCGCAGTCGGTGCGCGAGATCCTGCAGGTGGAAAAGCTGGACCGCGGCGTGCACGAGCAGCCGCTGACGATCTGGAACGCGACCAGCATGTTCGACGCCACGCGCGTGCTTGGTTCGGCGGTGCGTCGAGTCTACGAGCAGGACGGCCCGTCGTTGAAGGCTGCCGGCATCGACTTCAACGCCAGCATGATCTTCGGCGGCCAGATCAAGGGCGAGGCGATGCGCCTGTTCATGGTCTATTCGGCCGGCAACTTCATCGAGGCCACGCGCGAGACCTGCTTCTACCAGGTGGGCGAAAGCAAGTACGGCAAGCCGATCCTCGACCGCGTGCTGACCCCGGCCACGCCGCTGGACGAAGCTGCCAAGTGCGCGCTGGTGTCGATGGACTCGACGCTGAAGTCCAACCTGTCGGTGGGCCTGCCGCTGGACCTGCTGGTCTACCGCGAAGGCACCTACTGCAGCGACCACGTGGTGTGCATCGACGACAGCAACCCGTACTTCCGCATGATCCGCAGCACCTGGGGCCAGCGGTTGCACGAGGTCTTCGAAGGCATCGACGACCCGCGTTGGGACGGCGGCGACGCCGACCACCCGTTGATGGTGCGCTCGGAACGCTACGAGCCGATGCGCAAGATCACGCAGCCCGGCGAGCGCATCGTCTAGACGATGCCAGGTTCAGATGCCTAGGCGCCGCGGCGCCAGGTATTCCTGCCGGTAGATCTCGAAGGGCATCGTGTCCTCGGACTCGATGCGCCGCTGCTCCCGCACTGACGTCTCGGCCAGCGCCTCGAAGTGCTGCTGCAGCGCCGCCGACCAGGGCAGTGCCAGCAGCGTGTTGCGCGTCTGCACCGCCTGCGCGCGCGTGAAGCGCAGGTAGGAGTTGTCGAAGTCGCGCGACATCGTCGCCAGCACGCGCGCCGAGGGAAGACTTTCGGCCTGCGCCAGCGACTTCGCCGCCGTGGCCCGCGCCTCGCGGTAGCTGCGCCCGCCAAGCGCAGCATCCATCGCCTGGGCCAGCGGCTCCAGTTCGTCGACGATCTGCGCGGCCCAATCGACCAGAGTGCTCTCGGTCTCGCCACGTTCCAGCTTCAGGCCCGGCTGGCGACCCTGGGCGGCCACGCGCTGCTGGTTGCGGCCCAGCGCGGCGATCTCCTGCGGCGTGTCCGGCGGGCTGTCGGTCAGCAAGCAGTGCATCAGGAAGAGGTCGATGAAGCGCATGGTGGCCATCTCGATGCCCACCGGCACGAAGGGGTCCAGGTCCATGCAGCGCACCTCGACATATTCGACGCCGCGCTCGCGCAGCGCGTGCAGCGGCCGCTCGCCGGGGAAGATCACGCGCTTGGGCCGGATCGTGCCGTAGAACTCGTTCTCGATCTGCAACAGGCTGGTGGCCAGTTGGTTGTACTCGCCACCCGGGTTGCGGATGCCGATGGCCTCGTACGGTGGGTACGGCTGCGTCAGCGCGTCCTGCAGCGAGGCGCCATAGCTTTGCAGGCTGTTGTAGGACACCGCCAGTGAGGCCTGCGCGTCGCTCTGGTAGCCGAGCCGGCCCATGCGCAGGCTGGTGGCATGGGGCAGGTACAGCGTGCCGCCGGGCAGCGGCTGCAGGCCGTGCTCGCGGCCGGCGACGAAGCTGCCGCACACCGCCGGCGAGGCGCCGAACAGGTACAGCAGCACGAAGCTGTGCCGGCGGAAGTTGCGGATCAGGCCGAAGTAGTCGTCGTTGCTCAGCCCCGGCATCGACCAGTTGTAGTGGATGCCCGAGATGGTCTGCATGCGCCGGCCGTAGCGGTGGCCCAGCCCCATGCGATAGACGCTCTTGGCACGGCCCACGTTCGATCTGCCATAGAAGCCGATCGGAATCGACTCGTCCGGCGGCAGCCCGCAGGGCATGCTGCCGACCCACAGCATCTCGTCACCGATGTGGCGGTAGACGAACTGGTGGATCTGCGTCAGCTGCTCGACGCAGGACTCGATGTCCAGATGCGCGCCGGTGATCAGCTCCAGCTGCGATTCGCTGTAGTCGGTGGTGATGTGCGGATGGGTCAGCGCGGAGCCGAGCGCGGCCGGGTGCGGCGTGGCGGCCAGTGCGCCGTCGGCCCTGGAGCGCAGGCTTTCCTTCTCGATCCCGCGGCGCATGCCCTTCAATGCCGATGCCGGCAGGGCCTGCAAGCGGTCCTTCAAACGTGTCATGAGGGCATTCCTGAACTTTTCTCAGCCGCGAAGGTACCAGAGCCGCGCGACGCGCGCTTGACACGGCTCAGCCGAGGTGCGGCAGCGCGATGTAGCGCTCGCCGACGCGCTCGATGCGCACCGCATTTTCGAAGACCTCGCAGATCGCGGCGTGCAGCCGCGGGTCGTCGTGCGTGCCGCGCGCCACCACGCGGCCGCGCTGCATCAGCAGCACATGATCGGCCTGCAGCGCCAGCGGCAGATCGTGCAGGACACTGGCCACCGTGCCCTGACGGCCCAGGCCCTGGAGCAGCCGCACCACCGCCACCTGGTGCGGCGGGTCGAGGTGGGTGGTCGGCTCGTCGAGCAGCAGCACCGGAGCCTGCACGGCCAGCGCACGGGCCAGCAGGCAGCGCTGGCGTTCACCCCCGGACAACTGTTGCAGCCGCCGATGCTGCCAGGTCGCGCATTCGGTGGCCTGCATGGCCGCATCGACCTGGAGTTCGTCCTGAGGCCCGGGCGTGCCGAACAGGCCGAGGTGCGGCAGACGCCCCAACTGCACCAGCTCGCGCACCGTCAGGTCGCCTTGGGCCTGGCCCTGCTGAGCCAGCCAGGCGACACGTTGAGCGCGTTCGCGTGCGCTCCAGTCGTCCAGCGGGCGGCCTTGCAGCCAGACCCGGCCGGCATGGCGTGGCAGCAGCCCGGCCAGCGTGCGCAGCAGCGTGGACTTGCCGGCCCCGTTGGGGCCGACGATGGCCGTCCAGCCCGCGGGCAGATCGAGCGACACGCCGTGCAGGACCGCGGTGCCGCCCAAGGTCACCGACAAGTCCTCAGCGCGCAGAGCGGTGGTCATGACTCGCGCTGCCGACTCAGCAGCAGCAGCAGGTAGATGCCGCCGAACACCGCCGTGAGCACGCCCACCGGCAGCTCCTGCGGCGCGATCAGCGTGCGTGCCGCCACGTCGGCCGCCAGCAGCAGCACCGCGCCCGCCGCCGCGCTGGCCAGCAGCGTGTAGCCATGCGCGCCGGGCGCATAGCGGCGCACCAGGTGGGGCGCCGCCAGCCCGACGAAGGCCACCAACCCCGCCTGCGATACCGCCAGCCCGGTAGCCGCAGCCAGCAGACACACCAGCAGCAGGCGCAACTGCGGCAGCGCCAGCCCCAGGCTGCGCGCGCTGTCCTCGCCCAGCACCAGCGCATCCAGCATGCGCGACAGGCGCTGTGCCATCGGCAGCGTCAGCACCAGGCCGATGGCCAGCAACAGGCAGCTGTCCCAGCCCAGGAAGCCGGTGCTGCCGAGCATGAACACCTGGCGGCCGCGCAGCGCCTCGGGCGCGGCCAGGGTCAGCAGGTCGCTCACTGCGGTGAGCACCACGCCCACCACGACACCGGCCAGCAGCAGGCGCAGCGTGTGCTGAGCGCCGCGGGCCAGCATCAAGGTCAGCAGCACACCGCCCAGGGCACCTGCGAAGGCCGCCGCCACCAGGCCGACACGCGACAGCATGCCGGCCGCCGGCGGCCCCAGACCTTGCGCGCCGAGTGTGCCGGCCGCCAGCACCGTCACCACGGCCAGCGATGCGCCCGAGGCTGAGCCGAGCAGGAAGGGGTCGGCCAGCGGGTTGCGGAACAGGCCCTGCGCCAGGGCCCCGGCCAGGCCGAGCAAGGCGCCGGTGAGCCAGGCACCCAGCGAGCGCGGCGCGCGGATCTGGCCGATGATCAGCCCGGCATCGGGGCCCTGCAGCAGCTGCTTGAAGGCAGCCCAGGACCAACCATCACCCCCGGCAGCGAGCCCGGCCAGCAGCAGCGCCACGCTGGCGGCACACAGCATGAGCAGCAGGCGACGATGTCGATGCTGCGTCACCTGGTGTCCTTGTCCATCGCGGACAGGCAATCGGCCAGCTGCAGCGCGGCCAACCCCATGCGCGGCCCGGGGCGCACCAGCACTTCGTAGCGCTCGGTGGCGAAGCTGCAGAGCTGCTGGCGCTGCAGCGCGCGCAGTGCCGCCCAACCCGGGCGCCGTGCCATGTCCTGAAGGTTGCGCGCTTCGCCCATGACGATGTCGGGCTGCGCCCGCACCACGAACTCGGGGCTGAGTTTCGGAAAGGCGCCCAGCGACGCCGGCACGATGTTGCGCAGGCCCAGCCGCGCCAGGGTCTCGCCGATGAATGACGCGGGCCCGGCGGCGTAGGGCGAGGACTCGACCTCGAAATACACGCTGCGTCCGTGCAGCGCTTTCGGCACACGTGCGGCGGCCTCGGTCATCTGCTGCTCGATGTAGAGCCAGACCTGCTGTGCCCGGGCCTCGTCACCCAGCTCGGTGCCCAGCCGCAGCAGGTTGCGGCGCACGTCCTGGTGGTTGCGCGTGTGCAGCACGACCACCCGCAGGCCCAGCGCCTGCAAACGCTGAACCGCCCGCGCCGAGGGCGCGGCCAGCACCAGGTCCGGCCGCAGCGCGGCAATGCGCTCGACCTGCGCATCGTCCAGGCCGCCAAGCTTGGGCAGGGCCTGCACTTCGGCAGGCCAGTTGGAATAGCGGTCGGTGCCGACCAGGCGCGCACAGGCACCGAGCGTGCAGATGCTTTCGGTCAAACCCGGCACCAGGCTGACGATGCGCTGCGGCGGCGAGCCACCAGCCAGCGCCGGCATCAGCAGCAGACAGGCCAGCGCCAGGCCCAGACGGCGGCGCGCGGTGTTCTGGATGGATGCCCCGAAGTTCAAAGCCCTCGCCCGTCGTAGCGCACACCCACCCAGACTTGTCGGCCCGCATCCTGGTAGTCCCGCGCCGGCTGGTAGTCCTTGTCGAAGGCATTCTGCAGCCGGGCCTCGAGCTGCCAGGCGCGCTCGAAGCGCCAGCGCGCGTTCAGGTTCAGCAGTGCGTAGGCCGGCAGCAGCACCCCTGCATCAGGCCTGGAACTGACGCGCAGCGCGGTGGCGCCCAGCTGCCAGGGGCCCTCGTTCCAGTCCACGGCGAGCGTCTGCTGGTTGGCGGCGCGGCGTGGCAGCGTCTGGCCGGTGTCGGTGTCCTTGGCATCGAGCCAGTCCAGCGCCAAGGTGAACTGGAAATTGCCCAGCTGCTGCAGGCCCTGCAGGGTGATGCCCTGCAGCAACGCCTTGGCCGTGTTGCCGGCGCAACCGAAGGTGAAGCCCGGCGGGCACTGGCTCGGGTCGGCCTGGTAACCGATCAGGTCGGACACCTTGTTGTAGTAGGCTGTTGCCGCCACCGAGGTTGCTTCGGCACGGTAGTCGATGCCGGCCTCCACGCTGTGCGAGCGCTCGGGCGACAAGGTGACCACGCCATAGTCGGGGTAGTACAGGTCGTTGAAGGTCGGTGCGCGGAAGGCCGTGCCCGCCACGGCGCGCACCGACCAGTCCGGACCCAAGTCCATGCCCCAGCCAAGCTTGCCGGTGGTCTGGTTGTCGTACACCGAGTTGTGGTCCCAGCGCAGGTCCGCTTGCAGATTCTGCGCACCGTAGCGGCCGGTGTAGCCGACGATCAGGCCGGTGTTGTCGCGCTGCGGCGCACGGTAGTCGCTGCTGTGGATGGACTCGGTCAGCAGATCGATGGCCGCCACCAGCTGGTGTTGCGTGGTTGGCGTCCAGGTGGTCTGCGCGGTGAACTGGCGGCGCGACGTGTCGTAGGTGCTGACGACGTTGGCGCCCGACTCCAGTTGGTCGGTCTGGTAGGACGCACGCAACAGGTTCGTCCACTCACTGGACACCACGCCCTGGTACTCCAGCGCCGTCAGCTGGGTCGTGACACGGCTGCGGAAGTCCGGCGACGGGTCGGGCAGGAAGTTCGGCGGTGGGTACTCGGCACTGTCGAACTCCGAGCGCAACCGACTGGCGCTGTAGCTCAGGCCAAGCCGCTGCCCCTTCTGCCAGGTGAAGCCGCCGGCCAGCGACAGGCCATATCGAGTGAAGCCGTCGTCGTCAGGGTTGTAGATGCCGAACAGGTCGCCGGGCAGCACGGCCGACACGCCGTCGCTGGTTTCGCCGCTGGCACTGAGTGCATAGTCGAAGCGCTCGCCCGAGCCGCTGACGGCCAGGTAGGCTTCGCCCGAGGCGTGGTTGCCGCCGGCGATGTTGCCGTGGAGGTAGGGTGCGCCGTCGCCGCGGCGCGTGACGATGTTGACCACGCCGCCGATGGCGTCGGCGCCGTACAGGCTGGAGCCGGGGCCGCGCATGATCTCTATGCGTTCCACCTGCGCCAAACTGATGGCCGCCAGGTCGGTCTGGCCGAGCGTGGCCGAGCCGACGCGCACGCCGTCGATCAGCACCAGGGTGCTGCTGGCGCCGCTGCCGCGAATCAGCACGCTGGCGTTCTGCCCCGGCCCGCCGTTGCGCGAGAGCTGGATGCCGCCTTCGCGGCGCAGCAGGTCCTCGACCGAATCGGCGCTGGTGGCGCGGATGCGGTCGCGGTCGATCACCACCACGTCGGCGACGACGCGGTTCAGCGCGGTGGGCGCCCGCGTGCCGATCACCTGCACCGTGGAACCCGGGTTGGCCTGGGCCTGGGCCCAGGACGAAGCAGCCAGCGCAAAGAGCGCGCAGCCGAGCAGCAGCCGCGCAGGACGCAGTTCGAAGTTGGACGACACATGGACCTTTCGCATCCGCACACCCCGTGCGGCCTTGTTCAAGACACGGCCGGGCTGCGAGAGGTCGACTTGGCACGCAAGGGCCGCTAGCGCGGCAGCACGTGCCCGCGCCGCCCTCCGCAACGCCAGCTCCCCGTGCATCAGGCCGGTATCCGGGCTTGCGAGTGCCGGCTCACACGTAAGCCGAAGCGGTCGGCGCCTTCCCAGGTTCGTCACCCAGTGGCTGCATTGCCGATCGCACCTCGCCAACCGTTGCGGGGGCAGCGCCGGATTGGTCAGGGAATCAGACTCCCAGACGCACCGGCTTCCCGTTTAACCAGCTACTCCGAGCGGGAGTGGATGGCACCTGTTGCAAGCGACGACAAGTCTATCGCAGCGTGGCACCTCGCCAGCTTACACAGCGATTGTTGGCCGGCATGGCCTCGTCGGCCAGCAGTTGCAGCCCCGCGGCGCGTGCGAGGGCGTCGACGGCCTCAAGGTCGCGCAGGCCGCGCCGCGGATCGGCCTGGCGCAACTCGGCATCGAAGCGGGCATTGCCCTCACTGGTGAAGTGCCCGCCGATGTTGAAGGGGCCGTAGGCCGTAAAGAGGCCGCTTTCGGCCAGGCAATCAGCCAGGCCCTCGAAGAGCCGTTGCACTTCGCTCCAGCCCATGATGTGCAAGGTGTTGGCGGTGAACACGGCGTCGAAGGGCCCGCTCGGCAGGCCCTGGGCCACGTTCAGCGCCAGCGGCGGCGGCAGGTTCGGCAAGGCGGCCTCGTCCAGCCACTGGCGCAAGCCAGGCAGGTTGGCGGGTACCTCGGAGCATTGCCAAACCAGGTGCGGCAGGGCCGCGGCGAAGTGGACGGCATGCTGGCCGGTGCCGCTGCCGACCTCCAGTACTCGGTGCAGGTTGGCATACAGCGGCTGCAGTACCTGCAGGATCGGTGCCTTGTTGCGCTCGCAGGAAGGAGCAAAGGGTTTGTCCATGGAGTCTTCCGGGGCCGCAAGCAGCCGCAGATTGTCGCAAGGGCGCGGCACGGTGTTTCCGCCCCTTGGCGCAGGTCCGAGGCCCCACCCCCGCCCCTATAATCACGATTTCACACCCAAGCATTCCGAACGGTGCGCCGCCGCACCGGGGCAATGTGTTCCAGACATGACCAAGTTCGTCTTCGTCACCGGCGGTGTGGTGTCCTCTCTCGGCAAGGGCATCGCTTCGGCTTCCCTGGCCGCGATCCTCGAGTCGCGGGGCCTCAAAGTCACCCTGATCAAGCTCGATCCGTATCTCAACGTGGATCCGGGCACGATGTCGCCGTTCCAGCATGGCGAGGTCTTCGTCACCGACGACGGCGCCGAGACCGACCTGGACCTGGGCCACTATGAGCGCTTCATCACCACGCGGATGAAGCGCAGCAACAACTTCACCACCGGCCAGATCTACAAGAGCGTGCTCGAGAAGGAGCGCCGCGGCGACTACCTGGGCAAGACGGTGCAGGTGATCCCGCATGTCACCAACGAGATCCAGGACTACGTCCGGCGCGGCGCCGATGCGGTGGACGTGGCCATCGTCGAGATCGGCGGCACGGTGGGCGACATCGAATCGCTGCCCTTCCTGGAGGCGGTGCGCCAGATGAGCCTGAAGCTCGGGCCCACGCACAGCGCCTTCGTGCACCTGACCTACGTGCCGTGGATTGCCGCCGCCGGCGAGCTGAAGACCAAGCCGACGCAGCACACGGTGCAAAAGCTGCGCGAGATCGGCATCCAGCCCGACGTGCTGCTGTGCCGCGCCGACCGCGAAGTGCCGGCCGACGAGCGCGAGAAAATCAGCCTGTTCACCAACGTGCAGCCCCACGGCGTGATCAGCATGTGGGACGTGGACACCATCTACAAGGTGCCGCGCATGCTGCACGAGCAGGGTCTGGACGAGATGATCTGCATGAAGCTGCAGCTGCTCACCCGCCCTGCCGACCTGAAGCGCTGGGACCGCCTGGTGCACGAAGTGGAGCACCCGGCGCAGCAGGTCAGCATCGCGATGTGCGGAAAGTACACCGACCTTTCGGATTCGTACAAGAGCCTGAACGAGGCGCTGCGCCACGCCGGCATCCAGAACCATGCGCGGATCAACATCGAATATGTCGATTCCGAGACGCTGAACGAAGGCAACGTCGATCAGCTGTCGCGCTTCGACGCGGTGCTGGTGCCCGGCGGCTTCGGCAAGCGCGGCGTCGAGGGCAAGATCTGCGCGGCGCGCTACGCCCGCGAGAAGCGCATCCCCTACCTGGGCATCTGCCTGGGCATGCAGGTCGCGACCATCGAGGTCGCGCGCCACCTGGCGGGACTGGAGGGTGCGAACTCCACCGAATTCGAGCCGACCACACCGCACCCGGTGATCGCGCTGATCGATGAATGGCAGGACCGCGACGGTTCCATCCAGAAGCGCGACCAAGCCTCCGACCTGGGCGGCACGATGCGCCTGGGCGCGCAGAGCTCCGACGTGCAGCGCGGCACGCTCGCGCATTCGATCTACGGCGACGTGGTCACCGAACGCCACCGCCACCGCTACGAGGCCAACGAGCACTACCTCGACCGGCTGCGCCAGGCCGGGCTGGTGATCAGCGCGATCACGCAGCGCGACAAGCTGACCGAGATCGTCGAGCTGCCGCGCGACGTGCACCCGTGGTTCGTCGGGGTGCAGTTCCACCCCGAGTTCAAGTCGACGCCTTGGGACGGGCACCCTCTGTTCAACAGCTACATCAAGGCTGCGCTGGAGCACCAGGCTGGCGCGCAGAAGCCGCTGAAGGCGGTCGCATGAAGCTTTGCGGCTTCGAGGTCGGCCTGCAGCAGCCCTTCTTCCTGATCGCCGGGCCCTGCGTCGTCGAGAGCGAAGCGCTGCAGATGGACGTGGCCGGGCGGCTGAAGGAGATGACCTCCACGCTCGGCATCCCCTTCATCTTCAAGAGCAGCTACGACAAGGCCAACCGATCCAGCGGCAGCAGCTTCCGCGGCCCGGGCATGGAGCGCGGGCTGGAGATCCTGGCCAAGGTCAAGCGCGAGCTTGGCGTGCCCGTGCTGACCGACGTGCACAGCGAGGCCGAGATCCCGGCCGTGGCCGCGGTGGTGGACGTGCTGCAGACCCCTGCTTTCCTGTGCCGCCAGACCGACTTCATCCGCGCCGTGGCCCAAAGCGGCAAGCCGGTGAACATCAAGAAGGGCCAGTTCCTCGCGCCGCACGACATGAAGAACGTCATCGACAAGGCTCGTGCCGCGGCACGCGACAAGGGCCTGAGCGAAGACCGCTTCATGGCCTGCGAACGCGGCGCCAGCTTCGGCTACAACAACCTAGTGTCGGACATGCGCAGCCTGGCGATCATGCGCGAGACCGGCGCGCCGGTCGTCTTCGACGTCACGCACAGCGTGCAGCTGCCCGGTGGCCAAGGCACCCACAGCGGCGGCCAGCGCGAGTTCGTGCCGGTGCTGGCGCGCGCCGGCGTGGCCGTGGGCGTGGCGGGCCTCTTCATGGAAACCCACCCCGACCCGGCGAATGCGCTGAGCGACGGGCCGAATGCGGTGCCGCTGAAGCACATGCGCGCGCTGCTCGAGCAGCTGGTGGCGCTGGACCGCGTGGTCAAGGCGCAGCCCCTGCTTGAAGATGACTTCTCCTGCTGAGGACCCCACCATGCCCGCCGCTTACCTGATCGTCGAATCGAACATCAGCGACCCCGAGAAGTTCAAGGCCTACATGGCGGCCGCGCCGGCCGTGGTCAAGGAATTCGCCGGCGAGTACCTGGTGCGCGGCGGCCGCATGGCCGTGCTGGAAGGCGGCTGGACGCCGCCGCGGCTGACGGTGCTGCGCTATCCCAGTTTCGAGGCCGCGAAGGCGATGTATGACAGCCCCGCCTACCGAACCGCGCGCGCGCTGCGTGCCGGCGCCACCGCTTGCTTCAACATGGTGCTGGTCGAGGGCGTGGACGCCCCGCCAACCTGAACGACCCCTTTTCGAAACCACCCAAGGAACCCCATGAGCGCCATCGTCGACATCGTCGGCCGAGAGATCCTCGACAGCCGCGGCAACCCCACCGTCGAGTGCGACGTGCTGCTGGAAAGCGGCACCATGGGCCGCGCGGCCGTGCCCTCGGGCGCGTCCACCGGTTCGCGCGAAGCCATCGAACTGCGCGACGGCGACAAGTCGCGCTACGGTGGCAAGGGCGTGCTGCGCGCGGTGGAGCACATCAACACCGAGATCAGCGAAGCCGTGCTCGGCCTGGATGCGTCGGAACAGGCCTTCCTGGACCGCACGCTGATCGACCTGGACGGCACCGACAACAAGAGCCGCCTGGGTGCCAATGCCACGCTGGCGGTGAGCATGGCGGTGGCGCGTGCCGCGGCCGAAGAATCGGGCCTGCCGCTGTACCGCTACTTCGGCGGCATGGGCGGCATGCAGATGCCGGTGCCGATGATGAACGTCATCAACGGCGGCGCGCACGCGAACAACACGCTGGATCTGCAGGAGTTCATGATCATCCCGGTGGGGGCGCCATCGTTCCGCGAAGCGGTGCGCTACGGCGCCGAGGTGTTCCATGCGCTGAAGAAGATCATCGACGCCAAGGGCATGTCCACCAGCGTCGGTGACGAAGGCGGTTTTGCGCCCAGCGTCGCCAGCCACGAGGCCGCCATCCAGCTGATCCTGGAAGCCATCGACAAGGCCGGGTACACGGCCGGCGAGCAGATTGCGCTCGGACTGGACTGCGCGGCCAGCGAGTTCTACAAGGACGGCCAGTACGTGCTCGAAGGCGAAGGCGGCCTGAAGCTGTCGGCGGCCGGCTGGACCGACATGCTCGCCGCCTGGGTCGACAAGTACCCGATCCTCAGCATCGAAGACGGCATGGCCGAGAGTGACTGGGACGGCTGGAAGCACCTGGCCGATCGGCTGGGCAAGAAGGTGCAGCTGGTGGGCGACGACCTGTTCGTCACCAACACGCGCATCCTGAAGGAAGGCATCGAAAAAGGCGTCGCCAACTCGATCCTCATCAAGATCAACCAGATCGGCACGCTGACCGAAACCTTCGCCGCCATCGAGATGGCCAAGCGCGCCGGCTGGACCAACGTCATCAGCCACCGCAGCGGCGAGACCGAAGACTCGACCATCGCCGACATCGCCGTGGGCAGCAACGCCGGCCAGATCAAGACCGGCTCGATGAGCCGCAGCGACCGCGTCGCCAAGTACAACCAGCTGCTGCGCATCGAGGAGGACCTCGGCGACGTGGCCAGCTACCCCGGGCGCGCGGCCTTCTACAACCTGCGCTGAGGGCCGGTTCGGGCATGCGACCGATACTTCCGGGACTGCTGCTGGGCCTGTCCATGCTGGCCGGTTGCGTGGCCTATCCGGTGGCGCCCTACCCCGCGCCGGCGGCCTATGGCCCGAGCACCTTCGACCGTGCCTACGACGCCGCGCTCGGCGCGCTGGGTGACCAGGGCATGCGCATCACCAGCCAGGACCGCGCCACCGGCCAGATCGTCGGCGTGCGTGGCAATGCCAGCGTGACGGCGTCGGTGCGGCCGCAGCCCGATGGCACGACCCGGGTCGAGTTCAAGACCGGCGGCGAGCCGGACCCCGGCCTGTCGCAGCGCGTGCTGGCCGCCTACAACGCACGCATGGGCCGCTGAGTTCGCGATGCAGCCGACCGCAGCCACCGTCCACCGCCGCGCGCTGCTGCTGGCCATGGCGCTGGCCGCGCTGGCGGGTTGCGCCGCCCCGGCGCAACCCAGCCACTTCGACAGCCAGGCCAGCTACCTGCGCACCTTCGAGGTGGCCACCGCGGCCATGGCCGACCAACGCATGATCTTCGACGTCATCGACCGGCGCCAGGGCCGGGCCGTGGCCACGCTCAACGGCGACACCATCACCGCCACGCTGCAGGATCAGCTCGACGGCACGGTGCGCGTGACCTTCAACGCGCAGGGCCAGGCCGACCCCGATCTGCTCAAGCGCGTGATCGCCTCCTTCAACGGCCGCATGGCGAAGATGGGCATGCTCGGCGGCTTCAAGGATTCGGGGGGCGCCGAGTACAAGGGGCCGATCCCGTGTCCGAGCGGCCCCGCGTTCTGTCCTTGAGTCGACGATGAAGCTCGTCACAATCGGTCTGCTGCTGCTGCTGGCCCTGGTGCAAGCCGAACTGTGGGCTGGCAAGGGCGGACGCAGCCACGTGGTGCAACTGCAGATGCAACTGCAGGCGCAGCAGCAGGCCAACGACACCGCGCGGCTGCGCAACCAGCGCCTGGCGGCAGAGGTCAGCGACCTGAAGGAAGGCCTGGAGATGGTCGAGGAGAAGGCGCGCAGCGAACTCGGCATGGTCAAGCCGGACGAGATCCTGGTGCAGCTCAACGCGCGCCGCCCGTGACCTGATGGACGGCCTGCTGCAGTCGGCGCGGCCGCTGCTTGCCCCCGCCTTCAGTCTGTGGGGCAGCCCGGTCAGCTGGGTCGAGATGCTGGCCTTCGTGTTGTCGCTGGCCATGGTGGTGTGCAACATCCGCGTCAACGTGCTGGCCTGGCCGTTGGCGATCGTCGCTTCGCTGCTGTACTTCCTGCTCTTCTGGGACAGCCGTCTGTACGGCGAGGCCACGCTGCAGATCTTCTTCGTCGTCGTTGCCGTCTGGGGCTGGTGGCAATGGCTGCGCGGCCGCGAGGCCGACGGTTCGGCACTGCATGTGCGATTCATGTCGACACGCGGCCGGCTGGTGCTGCTGGCCGCGGTGGCGCTGGCCTGGCCGCTGCTCGGCAGCTTCCTGCGCCAGGCGACCGACACCGACGTGCCCTGGTGGGACGCGCTGCCCACCGCCGGCAGCCTGGCCGGCCAATGGCTGCTGGGCCGCAAGTACGTGGAGAACTGGCCGGCGTGGGTGGCGGTCAATGCGGTCAGCGTCGGCCTGTTTGCCTGGAAGAGTCTGTGGCTGACGGTCGTGCTCTATGCGCTGTTCCTGCTGATGGCGCTGTGGGGCTGGCGCGCCTGGCATCGGCGGGCTCGCCGCCGTGGCTGAGGTGACGGTGGTCGCGGTCCTCGGTGCCGAAAGCACCGGCAAGAGCACGCTGACCGTGGCGCTGCAGCAGGCGCTGGCCGCCGAGGGCCGGCGCGTGGCGCAGGTGAGCGAGGTGCTGCGTGAGTTCTGCGACGCGCAGGGCCGCACGCCGCGCCAGCATGAGCAGGCCGGCATCGCCGCCGAACAGACGCGGCGCATCGACGCCGCGGCCACGAGCCACGACATCGTCATCGCCGACACCACGGCCGTGCAGATTGCCGTGTACAGCGAGATCGTCTTCGGCGACCGCAGCCTGTATGACGCGGCCCTGCGCGACCAAGCCCGTTGCCGGCACACGCTGCTGTGCGCACTGGACCTGCCGTGGGTAGCCGACGGTCTGCAGCGCGACGGCCCGCACGTGCGCGAGCCGGTGGACAAGCTGCTGCGCATGGCGTTGCAGCGCCACGGCCCGGGATATGCGGTGGTCGCCGGCCAGGGACCGCAGCGCCTGGCGGCAGCGCTGGCCGTGCTGCGGCCGCCGGCACCCGCTGCGCCCAGCGATGGCGCGCGCTGGCACGGGCTGTGCGAGCGCTGCGGCGACCCGGACTGCGAGCGCCACCTGTTGCCGCGCGGCTAGCGGCTACTGCAGCGGCGCCGGGGTGTGCGGCTGGTCGCGCACCGGGGTGAACATTTCGCCCACGTCCACTGCGTCGAAGCGGTACTGCTGGCCGCAGAACTCGCAGCCGACCTCGACCTCCCCGCGCTCGGCGAGGATGCTGCTCACTTCTTCCGCACCCAGCCCGCGCAGCATGTTGCGCACGCGCTCGCGCGCGCAGCTGCAGGCAAAGCGAGGATGGCGCGGCTCGTGGCGCAGAAGCGGTTCTTCCCAGTACAGGCGGCGCAGCACGGTGTCGGCGTCCAGCGTCAGCAGCTCCTCTCGCGTCAGCGTGGCCGTCAGGTGGGCGATGCGGTTGAAGTCCTCGTTGCGACCGATCTGGTCTTCGTTGCGCTCGCCGGACACTCGAGCCGGACCCTCGGCCGGCATGCGCTGGATCAGCAGCCCCGCGGCCATCTGGTCGTCGGCCGCCAGGACCAGGCGGGTGTCGAGCTGCTCGGACTGCAGCATGTAGTGTTCCAGCACTTGCGCAAGCTGCTGCAGCGGCTCGCGTTGGTCGCCGTGCAGCGGTACCACGCCCCGGTAGGGCTGCTGGCCAGGCAGACGGTCGACCGGGTCCAGTGTGATCGAGCAGCGGCCCTGGCCGTGCACATTGAGCAGCGCTTCAAGCCGGGCTTCGGCTTGCACTTCGCCGAGCACCGTGGCGGTGGCGCGGAAACCCAGGTCGCTTCGCACTTCGGCCACCGCCAGCTTGACCGGTCCGTCGCCGTACATCTGCAGCAGCAGCGTGCCGTTGAACTTGATGTTCGACTGCATCAGCACACCGGCCGCAGCCATCTCGCCGAGCAGATTGCGCACCGGTGGTGCGTACGGCTGGTGCGCGCGCCGCGAGAGCATTTGGCGCCAGCTCGCGCCCAGGCGCACCAGTTGCCCGCGCACCGGCAGGCCGTCGAACATGAAGCGGTGCAACTCGGCCATGGTCAGGCAATGCGCTTGATGCCGCTGCGGTGACGCTGCGTCTGCGCCACGTAGTGCCCGGCCAGGCGCGACAGCATCTCGAAGTGCGCGGGGCTGAGCGGGCGCACCAGCTTGGCCGGCGAGCCCAGGATCATCGACCCGTCGGGAAACTCCTTGCCCTCGGTGACCACCGAGCCGGCACCGACGATGCAGTTGCGGCCGATCTTCACGCCGTTGAGCACCACCGCCTGGATGCCGATCAGCGTGCCCTCACCGATGCTGCAGCCGTGCAACATGACCTGGTGGCCGACAGTGACGTTGTCTGCCAACAGCAGCGGCAGGCCGGCGTCGGTGTGCAGCACGCAGCCGTCTTGCACGTTGGTGTTGCGGCCAAGGTGGATGACATCGTTGTCGCCGCGCAGCACCGCCCCGTACCAAACGTTGGCGTTGTCGTCCAGGCGCACGCGGCCGATGACGCTGGCGCTGTCGGCCACCCAGGCGCTGTCGGCAATCTGCGGTATCCAATGCTCAAGCTGGTAAATGGCCATCAGCGGTCCTCACACGCGAAGCCGCGATTCTCGCTCGATCCTCCCCCGCGCCCGAACCCGGGCGCGGCAGGACCCGCAGGCCGGGCTGGCCCATAGCCACCGCCCAGCCGCCGCGGTCCAGCGCCCAGCCTTCGGTCGCCCGGGCCAGTTCGTGCAGCAGCACGCGCGCGCCGGAGAGCGCGCCAGCGGCGCAGCGTTGCAGCAGCCGCTCGATCAGCTCTGCGTCCAGCGGCAACGCAAACCGCTGCCAGCAGCGGTTGACACGGGCGTCGCACCAGGCATCTTCCAGCGCGTGGCGCAGCGTCCAGGCATCGGCATCTTGGCCGGCCTCGAGGCGCCGCGGCAGCATCGCGCTGAGCAGGCGGTGGAAGTCCAGCCGCTGCGCCTCGAGCGGCAGCATCGCCGCCAACCCGCGCAGGCGACGCGTGCCGTCTGGACGGCCGAGCTCGCGCGTGACCAGCGCCTGCAGCCCCTGCACAGGGTTCAGCAGACGCAACCGGTTGGGCGGCAGCACGCGCAGCGGCAACGTCGCAGCCTGCTCGTGCGGCAGCGGCGTGACGAAGGAGCTCAGCACCGCCAGCCGGGCCCAGGCCGCGGCGTCCAGGCCGTCGAAGTGGCCGGACTCGGCGGCCTCGGCCCGGCGCGCCTGGACCAGTGCCTCGTCCCAGCCGAGCGCGCCCTTGGCACGGTTGGCCTGTACCGACATCATCGCCAAGTTGCCGGCGGCATAGCCGCCCCGGTTGTTGACCCGGTCCACGGAGGTCTCGGCCTGACCCAGCGGCCGGCGCGTGATCGGGCAGATCGCCACCTCGATCTGACCCAGGTAGTGCGGCGTCACCTCGGCCAATTCGAAGGCGCGGTTGCGCAGCCAGGCGTGCAACCGCAGTGCGAGCCACAACCGCACGCGGCGCGATGCGCCGAGCGTGCGTTCACCGAAGCAGGCCTTGCCGGCGCGCCAGCCCTGGTGCAGCGGGTTGCCGTCCAGCCACGGCTCGGGCGGCGGCGGCAGGCCGTGGCGGGCATGGTCCCAGCCGATGTCGAAACCGACCTGCGGGTCGGCAAGCTGCGAGTCGTCGAGCGCGAAAGAGGTCTGGGCCATGGCTCACTCCGGTCATCGCGCCAGGCCCCTTGCCCGGCGTGTCAAGGCAGTGTCCGGCCTCACAGGCTCATGACGTGAGCCTGCGATGACTATCATTCAGGGCCATGGACCGCACCGAACGCTTCTACAAGATCGAACTGCTGATCCGCAACCGCGGCCAGATCAGCTTCGAGGCCTTGCGCGCCGAACTCGAGGTGTCGCGCGCGACGCTGAAGCGCGACCTGCAGTACCTGCGCGAACGGCTGGACGCGCCGATCGTCTACGACCGACTGGACAACGCCTACCGCTTTGGCGGCAGCTTGCCCGGCCGTGCGCACGAGCTGCCCGGACTTTGGTTCAGCGACAAGGAAATCCATGCACTGCTGACCATGCACCAGCTGATCCAGGGGCTGGAGGCCGAGGGTGTGCTCGGTCGCCACCTGCAGCCGCTGCTCGACAAGCTGCACGGAATGCTCGGCAGCAACGACGTGGCGGCGCGCGAGCTGATGCAGCGCGTGAACATCGTCGCTGCGGCGCGCCGGCCGGTGAATGCGCGCCACTTCGAGCTGATCGGCAGCGCGCTGCTGGAACGCAAGCGCGTCGAGCTGCTGTACTTCACGCGTGGCCGCGGCAGCGAAAGCCGACGCGAGGTGTCACCGCAGCGGCTGACCCACTACCGCAACACCTGGTACCTGGACGCCTGGTGCCACCGCAGCGAGGGCCTGCGCCGTTTTGCATTGGATGCGGTACGCGACGCCACCGTGCTGTCGCGCTCCGCCAGGGAGGTGGCACTGGCCGATGTGAAAACCGAACTGGACGGCGGCTACGGCGTGTTTGCCGGTCGCAAGCTCAAGTGGGCGGTGCTGCAGTTCAGTGCCGAGGCGGCGCAATGGGTGGCCACCGAGCAGTGGCATCCCCAGCAGCAGTCGCGCTGGTTGGCCGACGGCAGTTTGCAACTGCGCCTGCCCTATGCCGACAGCACCGAACTCAGCATGGACATCCTGCGCCATGGCGACCAGGTGCGCGTGCTGGCGCCGAAGGAGCTTGCCGCGCAGGTGGCCGAGCGGCTACGCAGCGCGGCACAGCAGTATCTCAGCAATGCAGCCGATGCCGCTCGCGGTGGATGACCTCGCGCGCCTTGTTCAGCGCATAGCTCAACGCTTCGTCAGGCGACAGCCAGCGATGGCCACACGCCAGGCTTTCGTCGCGGAAGGCCTCACGCGGCGCTGGGCCGACACCGCGCACGCGGTTCACCACCACCGCGGCGATGTAGCCCTGGCCACGCGGCGCCTCCAGCGCACCGGCGTAGATGCGGTAGTCGCCCTCGGTACGTTCATCGAAGATCACGGATCGCTCTCCCGGCGGGTCCATTGCCTGCCCTGGCGCTGATGATTCGCGCTAACGGCAGTAATGAGAATCCACCATAGGGGGGAAGCGCTGCGCCCACGCCACAGCATCAGGCGCCTGGCGTCGGACCCAGCCAGTGGTCGGCAAAGTCCGCCAGGTCCTGGTGAACCGAGCGTGCGAGCTTCAGCTCTTCTCCAAAGTTCGGACTGCCGTTGGGAGCGCGCAGCACCAGCGCGGTATGCACTTCGGTCGGCATACCGCGCATGTAGGCGATGTAGTCGTCGACAAAGGCCACCGGCCGCAGCGCCTGGATGGCGTCGGCCTTGGGGCTGCGCTCGCCTTCGGCATGACCCGTGGCGACAACGCGGCGGATCGGGAAGCCCAAGGCCTTCAAGTTGCGCAGCCGCGCAGCCTGGAAACGCGCCTCCAGCGCGGTGACGCAGACCAGTTCGTAGCCGGCATCGTTCAGCCGATGGCAGGCTTCGACGGCACCGTCGATCGCCGGCAGGCTTTCCCATATCTCGGGCTTCTGGAATTGTTCGCGCAGCAGCAGGCGCTGTTCGGCATCGAGTTGCTCCACGCCCCAGCGTGCCGCCGGCCAGTAGGCCTGTGGG
>CAVWXO010000012.1:0-84500 GCA_963758955.1 uncultured Pseudomonadota bacterium | reverse complement strand
GCTGTATCTGAAGAGCCATTCCTATGGCGAGTACGTGTTCGACTGGGCATGGGCCGACGCTTACCAGCGCCACGGCCTGAGCTACTACCCCAAGCTGCTGAGTGCCGTGCCATTCACTCCCGTGCCGGGCAGTCGGCTGCTGGCGCGCGATGCCGGCGCACGACGCCTGCTGCTGCAGGCGATGCAGCAGATCGGAAGCAGCGGCGAGCTGTCGTCGGCACACCTGCTGTTCATGGACGACGCCGACCGCCAGGCCGCCGCCGACGAAGGCTGGATGCTGCGCCAGACCGTGCAGTTTCACTGGCTCAATCGTCCAAACGACCGCTATGCGGACTTCGATGCATTCCTGGCCGGTCTGCAGCGCGACAAGCGCAAGAAGATCGCGCAGGAGCGCCGCCGCGTGGTCGAGGCCGGCGTCTCGTTCACGGTGCATGCCGGTGATCAGATCGACAGCGCGCTGTGGGATTTCTTTCATCGCTGTTACACGCTGACCTATGCGGCGCACCACTCCACGCCCTATCTGACACGCGACTTCTTCGCGCGCATGCAACACACGATGCCGCAGCACTGGGTGATGTTCGTCGCGCACCGTGGCGGCCAGCGAGTGGCCTGCTCTCTGCTGGCCATCGATCCCGAGCGGGGCCACGCCTACGGTCGCTACTGGGGCAGCACCGAGTACGTGCCTTGCCTGCACTTCGAGGCCTGCTACTACCAGCCTCTGAGCTGGTGCATTGCCCAAGGCTATGCGCGCTTCGAAGGCGGCGCGCAGGGCGAACACAAAATGGCGCGCGGGCTGCTTCCGGTGCTGACCCATTCGGCCCACTGGCTCAGCCATCCCGGCTTTGCCGACGCGGTGGCGCGCCACCTGGAGCGCGAAGGCGCCGGCGTCGAGGCCTATGTCGACGAACTGCGCGAGCGCAACCCGTTTCGCGCCGATGCCGTGCCCTGAGGCACGGAGCGGTTGCTACTGCCGGTTCTTCAACCAGTTGGCCATGCCGGCGGTGACCTCGGCACGCGCACTTTCCGGGCCTTCCCAGCCCTTGACCTTGACCCACTTGCCGGGCTCCAGGTCCTTGTAGTGTTCAAAGAAGTGCTGGATGGTCTTCAGCCGCAACGGATTCAGGTCTTCGGGCTTCCTCCACTGCGAATAGATCGACAGGATGCGGTCGATCGGCACCGCCAGCAGCTTGTTGTCGCCGCCGGCCTCGTCGTCCATCGTCAGCATGCCCAGCGGCCGGCAGGTCACCACCACGCCCGGGATCAGCGGCACCGGCGTCACGACCAGCACGTCCACCGGGTCGCCGTCATCGGCCAGCGTGTTGGGGATGTAGCCGTAGTTGCACGGGTAATGCATCGACGTGCTCATGAAGCGGTCGACGAAGAGCGCGCCCGTGTCGTGATCGACCTCGTACTTGATCGGGTCGGCATTCATCGGGATCTCGATGATCACGTTGAACTCGTCCGGCGCCTTCGCGCCTGGGCTGACGTTGTGCAGGCTCATCTGGGCTCTTTCGTTGCTGGCTGGCGACGATTCTACGAACCGCCCTTGCGACGCCCTGACGGCGCACGACTTGAGTGCACCGCAGGAAAACACTCAGCCGGGCGCTTGGCGTTTTCCCGTAGTATGCGCCCCGCGATCCGACCCCCCACCTCGGCCGAACCCGGCCGCTTCGGCGGGAGAGAGACAGGGGACGCATCCACCACCGCAAGCCTGAACGCGAAAAGGAACCATCTTGATATCAACTTCCATGGCGCTGAACATAGCGCTGCTGTGCGGCCTGGCGGCCGTGCTTTACGGCTTCGTCCAGCGCAGCTGGATCCTGAAGCAGGACGCGGGCAATGCCCGCATGCAGGAGATCGCCGGTGCCATCCAACAAGGCGCTGCGGCCTACCTGGCACGGCAGTACAAGACCATCGCGATGGTGGGTGTCGTGCTGGCCATCCTGATCGCCGTCTTCCTTGACGTGACCAGCGCCATCGGCTTCGTGCTCGGCGCGGTGCTGTCCGGTGCCTGCGGATTCATCGGCATGAACGTGTCGGTACGTGCCAACGTGCGCACGGCGCAGGCCGCCACCAAGGGCATCGGCCCGGCGCTGGACGTCGCCTTCAAGGGCGGCGCCATCACCGGCATGCTGGTGGTCGGCCTGGGCCTGTTGGGTGTGGGCATCTTCTTCTGGTTCCTGGTGGGCAGTGCGCCGGCCGGTGCCGCGCTGTCGGCGGTGCTCAAGCCGCTGCTGGGCTTTGCCTTCGGCTCGTCGCTGATCTCGATCTTCGCGCGCCTGGGCGGCGGCATCTTCACCAAGGGCGCCGACGTCGGCGCCGACCTGGTGGGCAAGGTCGAGGCCGGCATCCCCGAGGACGACCCGCGCAACCCGGCGGTCATCGCCGACAACGTCGGCGACAACGTCGGCGACTGCGCCGGCATGGCGGCCGACCTGTTCGAGACCTATGCGGTGACGATCATCGCCACGATGGCGCTGGGCGCGCTGGTGGTCAAGGGCGCCGGCCTGCAGGCCGCCGTGTACCCGTTGCTGCTGGGGGGCGTGTCGATCATCGCGTCGATCATCGGCTGCACCTTCGTCAAGGCCAGCCCGGGCATGAAGAACGTGATGCCGGCGCTGTACAAGGGCCTGGCGGTGGCCGGCGTGCTGTCGCTGATTGCCTTCTACTTCGTTACCACGATGGTCATGCCGGCCGATTCACTGGGTGCGGGCACGCACATGAAGCTGTTCGGCGCCTGCGCCGTCGGCCTGGTGCTGACCGCCGCGCTGGTGTGGATCACCGAGTACTACACCGGCACGCAGTACAAGCCGGTGCAGCACATCGCTCAGGCTTCAACCACCGGCCATGGCACGAACATCATTGCCGGCCTGGGCGTGTCGATGCGCTCCACCGCCTGGCCGGTGATCTTCGTGTGCATCGCGATCATGGTGTCCTATGGCCTGGCCGGCCTGTACGGCATTGCCGTGGCTGCCACCTCGATGCTGAGCATGGCCGGCATCGTCGTCGCACTCGACGCCTACGGCCCGATCACCGACAACGCCGGCGGCATTGCCGAGATGGCCGAGCTGCCGAAGAGCGTGCGCGACATCACCGACCCGCTGGACGCGGTGGGCAACACCACCAAGGCCGTGACCAAGGGCTACGCCATCGGCTCGGCCGGCCTGGCCGCGCTGGTACTGTTTGCCGACTACACCCACTCGCTCGAAGGGCGGGGCATGAGCGTCAGCTTCGACCTCAGCGATCCGAAGGTCATCGTCGGCCTGTTCATCGGCGGCCTGATCCCCTACCTGTTCGGGGCCATGGCGATGGAGGCTGTGGGCCGCGCTGCAGGCTCAGTGGTGGTGGAAGTGCGCCGGCAGTTCCGCGACATCAAGGGCATCATGGAAGGCAAGGCCAAGCCCGAGTACGGTACGGCCGTCGACATGCTGACCAAGGCGGCAATCAAGGAAATGATGATTCCGTCGCTGCTGCCGGTGGTCGTGCCGATCGTCGTCGGCCTGCTGCTGGGGCCCGCCGCGCTGGGCGGCCTGCTGATGGGCACCATCGTCACCGGCCTGTTCGTCGCCATCTCGATGTGCACCGGCGGCGGCGCCTGGGACAACGCCAAGAAGTACATCGAAGACGGCCACCACGGCGGCAAGGGCAGCGAGACGCACAAGGCCGCCGTCACCGGCGACACCGTGGGCGACCCGTACAAGGACACCGCCGGCCCAGCCGTCAACCCGCTGATCAAGATCATCAACATCGTCGCCCTGCTTATCGTGCCGCTGCTGCCTATCCCGAGCGGCAGCACCGCGCCGGCGCACGGCAGCGCTGCACCGGCCGCGGTCGCCGTGGTGGCGGTGCCGGTGATCGTCGAGGTGGCCCGCATCCAGGTCGAGCCGGGCATGGTGAAGTTCTACTTCGACTCCGGCAAGTCCGACCTGGCCGGCGGTGCTGCCGACGCGCTGGTCAGCGTGGTCAAGGGCGTGGCCGATGGCAAGAAGGCCGTGATCAGCGGCTACCACGACGCCACCGGCGACCCGGCGGCCAACGCCGAACTGGCCAAGCAGCGTGCCTTCAAGGTGGCCGACACGCTCAAGTCGATCGGCGTGCCCGAGGACAAGATCGAGCTGAAGAAGCCCGAGCAGCTGACCGGCCCCGGCCCCAATGCCGAGGCACGCCGCGTCGAGGTCCGCCTCGAGTAAACGCTGCTGAAGCCGGCTTCGGCCGAGGGGCCCGGTTCGCCAGGACCGGGCCCTTTTCATTTCACGACGCCGGCTTGCCCCACAGCTGCTTCAGCCGCGCGTCGCGGCCGCAGCTGGTGCGGTAGTACTGGTAACGCACCGGGTTCTTCTTGTAGTAGTCCTGGTGGTAGTCCTCGGCCGCGTAGAACGGGCCGGCCAGCGCGACCTGCGTGACGATCGGCTCGGCGAAGGGCTTGCTCTTTTCCAGCGCCGCCAGCGAGGCCTGCGCCGCCTTCAGCTGCGTCGCGTCGACGGCGAAGATGGCCGTGCGGTAGGGCGTGCCGCTGTCGCAGAACTGCCGATCCTTGGTGGTCGGGTCGATGGTGCGCCAGAAATGCTCAAGCAGCTTTTCGTAGCTCACCTTGGACGGGTCGAAGACGATCTCCACTGCCTCGGCATGCCCCGTGCTCTTGGCCGACACCTGCTCGTAGGTCGGGTTGGCCACCTTGCCGCCGATATAGCCCGAGGTAGTGGACAGCACGCCGGGCACCTTGTCGAAATCGGCCTCAACGCACCAGAAGCAGCCGCCGGCGAAGATGGCCTTGGCCGTGCCTTGGGCCGCGGCCCAGGGCGACAGCGCCACCATGGCCAGGGCCAGGCTGACGCCGCGCAGGAAATTGACGGTCGCCTTCATGCGGCCGCCACGAACTTCAGTGCCACGCCGTTGTTGCAGTAGCGCTTGCCGGTCGGCGCCGGGCCGTCGTTGAAGACATGGCCGTGGTGCCCGCCGCATTGCGCACAGTGGTACTCGGTGCGCGGCATGAACAGTTTGTAGTCGGTGCTTTCGCCGAAGGCGCCGGGCAGCGTGGTGAAGAAGCTGGGCCAGCCGGTGCCGCTGTCGAACTTCATGTCCGAAGCGAACAGCGCCGCATCGCAGCCCGCACAGTGGTAGACGCCCTTGCGCTTCTCGTTGTTCAGCGGGCTGGTGAAGGGCCGCTCGGTGCCCTCGCGGCGCAGCACGTCATAGGCAGCCGGGCTGAGCCTGCTCTTCCATTCGGCATCGGTGAACGTCACCTTGAAGGCGTTGCCCGGCTTGGCCTGGGCCGAAACCACGGGCGGCGCCAGGCCGATGGCGGAGATCAGGGACATCAGGGTACGGCGGGTCATCACGAACAGCTCCTTGTAGACAGCATGTGGACTGAGTCGTTCGGCAAGCGGCGATCTTTCAAGCCGCGAGCAACCGAAGGTGGGTGATCTCCGAAGGCGCACCCAGCCGCTTCGGCGGGCCCCAGTAGCCGGTGCCCCGGCTGGTGTAGACCCAAAGGTCCTGCCAGCGGTTCAATCCGGCAGTGAAGGGCTGCTGCAAGCGCACGAACCAGTTCCAAGGCAGGAACTGTCCCCCATGGGTGTGGCCCGAAAGCTGCAGGTGAAAGCCTGCACTGGCGGCGGCCGCCGCGCTGCGCGGCTGGTGCGCCAGCAGCACCCGTACCCACGCCCGGTCTGGCGCGCCGGCCAGTGCGGCCGCGGGATCGCTGCGGTGCGCTTCATCGAAGTGGTGGGCGCTGAAGTCGGCCACGCCTGCCAGCACCAGCGCACTGTCGCCGTGCTCGAGCAGCACATGCTCGTTCATCAGTACGCGCAGGCCCAGGCGGCGCAACTCCTCCACCCAGGCATGTGCACCACTGTAGTACTCGTGGTTGCCTGTGACGAAGAAGGTACCGTGGCGCGAGTTCAGCCCGGCCAAGGGTGCCACATGGTGGGCGAGCTCCTGCACCGAGCCGTCGACCAGATCGCCGGTGACGGCCACCATGTCGGCACCGAGCGCGTTGATGCGCTCGACGATGGCCTGCAGGTAGCCGCGCTTGATGGTCGGGCCGACATGCACGTCACTGATCTGGACAATCGAAAAACCATGCAGTGCCGGCGGCAGCTGTGCGATCGGCACGTCCACCCTCACCACCTGCGCGGTGCGCCGCGCGTTCACCAGGCCCCACAGCGTCAGCAGCGCCGCCAGCGCGGGCACCGTCGCGGCCGAGGCTGGCCCCAGCCAGCCGGGCAGCTGCCACCAGAACGAAGCGGCCCACAGCAGCAGCGCCAGCGCGTCGCGCAGCAGCGTCAGTACGAACAGCGACGAGAACAGGCCCATCAGCAGCAGCCCCGTCCAGGCCAGCCGGTCTGACAGCGGCTGGCGGCGGATGCGTCGCGCCAGCAGCGCCATCGGCATCAGCAGCCAGGAGGCCAGCAGCAGTGCAGCCAACAGCCACTGCAGCAGCGGCGCGAAGTCCAGCGCAGGGATCAGCCGCCAGCCCACATAGGCATGCAGCAACAGCAGGATGAACATCAGCGCCATGGGAAACCCGGTCGGACTTCGATCTTGATCGACCCTGGCAGATGGGTCCGCAGTGCTGCGCTTCAAGCCAGCAATCTCGCGGGTTTCTGTATGTCCATCCAGTATAGTGTGGCCGTCATGCTTGCCATGCCGTTGCCCACCCGCGCCGAGCCGGCTTCCACCGGCCCCTTCGACACCCTGAATGATGAACAGCGGCAGGCGGTGTTCCATGGCCGCGAGGCCGGCACTGCCGGGCCGCCCCCGCTGCTGATCATCGCCGGGGCCGGCTCTGGCAAGACGCTGACGCTGGCCGCGCGCGTGTCCCGGCTGGTGCTGGACGGCGCCGATCCGCAACGCATCCTGCTGCTGAGCTTCTCACGCCGCGCGGCACAGTCGCTGCAGCGCCGTGTCGGCCGCATGCTGCACCAGGCACTGGGCTTTCGCGCCACACAGCAGCCCCCGGCCCTGCCCTGGTCCGGCACCTTCCATAGCGTGGGCGCGCGGCTGCTGCGCGACTACGCGCCGCGCATCGGCCTGAACCCAGCCTTCACCATCGCCGACCGTGGCGACAGCGAAGACCTGCTGGGCCTGCTGCGCCACGAGCAGGGCCTGTCGAAGACCCATGCGCGCTTCCCGCTGAAAGGCACCTGCCTGGGCATCTACTCGCGTGTGGTCAACAGCCAGCAGCCGCTGGAGCAGGTGCTGCGACAACACTTCCCGTGGTGCGCCGCCTGGCCGACCGAGCTGAAGGCGCTGTTCCGCGCCTACGTGGACGCGAAGCAGGCCCAGCACGTGCTCGACTACGACGACCTGCTGCTGTACTGGAGCCACCTGCTCGACGATGCCGCGCTGGCGCGCGAGCTGGGCGCGCGCTTCGCGCACGTGCTGGTCGACGAGTACCAGGACACCAACCGGCTGCAGGCCCGCGTGCTGCGCGCGCTCAAGCCCGACGGCCGCGGCCTGGCGGTGGTCGGCGACGACGCGCAGTCGATCTACGCCTTCCGCGCGGCCGAGGTGCGCAACATCCTCGACTTCCCGGCGCAGTTCGACCCTCCGGCCAGCGTGCTGACGCTGCAGCGCAACTACCGCTCCAGCCAGCCCATCCTGCAGGCCTGCAATGCCGTCATCGGGCAGGCCCGCGAGCGCTTCGCCAAGACACTGTGGAGCGACCGAGTCGACGGCAGCGCGCCGCAGCTGGTCGGCGTGGCCGACGAAACCGAACAAGCCCGATGGGTGGCCGACCAGGTGCTGCTGCAGCGCGAAGGCGGGCTGGCGCTGAAGCGGCAGGCGGTGCTGTTCCGCACCTCGCACCACAGCGCCGCGCTCGAGCTGGAGCTGGTGCGCCGGAACATTCCCTACCTGAAGTTCGGCGGCCTGAAGTTCCTGGAGGCCGCGCATGTGAAGGATCTGCTGTCGCTGCTGCGCTGGTCGCAGAACCCGCGCGGCCAGATGGCGGGCTTCCGTGTCGCGCAGCTGGTGCAGGGCCTGGGGCCGGCCAGCGCACGCCGGCTGGTCGCGGCACTGGCACAGGCCAGCGATCCGGCCACGGCGCTGCAGGACTTCAAGCCCCCGCCGGGCGCGGCCGCGCCCTGGCAGAGCCTGCGCGATTGCCTGCAGGCGATGCAGCACGCGCCCTGGCCGGCCGTGCTGGAGCGGGCGCTGCACTGGTACCTGCCGCAGTTGCAGCGGCTGCACGAGGACGCGCACCAGCGCCGCGCCGATCTGGAACAGCTGACGCGGCTGGCGCAGGGCTTCGGCTCGCGCGAGGCCTTCCTGGCCGAACTGACGCTGGACCCGCCCGAGGCCACCAGCGACGAGGCCGGCCCGCCGCATCTGGACGAGGACTACCTGATCCTGTCCACCATCCATTCAGCCAAGGGTCAGGAATGGGCCGCCGTGTACGTGCTCAACGTCGTCGACGGCTGCATGCCCGCCGACATGGCCGCCGGCAGCGCCGAAGAACTGGAAGAAGAGCGCCGCCTGCTCTACGTGGCCATGACGCGCGCGCAGCACCACCTGCATCTGCTGGTGCCGCAGCGCTTCTACGTGACACAGCAGTCCGCACGCGGCGATCGGCACCTATGGGGCGGACTCAGCCGCTTCATTCCGCCACAGGTGGCGGCATGCTTCGAGCGTGTGGGGGCGTCGCGACCCGAGCCCGCCGCTCTATGTGCCGATACCGAAAGCGATGTGCCGGCCTTCGACCTG
This sequence comes from uncultured Pseudomonadota bacterium, assembly GCA_963758955.1. Lineage (GTDB taxonomy): Bacteria > Pseudomonadota > Gammaproteobacteria > Burkholderiales > Burkholderiaceae_C > Rubrivivax. The sequence goes on along the minus strand of CAVWXO010000012.1, from coordinate 75,794 downwards.
GCGTCGCGGGTGCGTTCGGCCTGGGACTAACGCTTCCGATTCGCATTGAATCAGGAGGCTTCGGGCCGCTAGAAGCGCATTGCCGAAGTTCAGAGCGTGTAGCCCAACTTGCAGTCCCGGCCAGGTGCGGGCATCCAGGAACGGTCGGTTCCGCGCAGCCCAGTCCATGTTTGTCGAGCAATCAACCGACCTTATTGAGAATTACGTAATCCATGACATCACCACAACTCAGCTTGCTTCCAGCATGCGGTGATGATCGATCGGCGGTGTTGGCCGCTGCGCAGCTTGTTGCGCGCTGCGGTCTTGAGTTCGGCCAGCGAGTTGGGACAGAAGTTCGCCAGTGCATGACGTTTGAGCCAGGCCCACAGGTACTCCACCGGGTTCAGATCGGGTGCGTACCCCGGCAGCAGTGCCATCTGGATGGCGCCCTTGGTGCTGTCGAGATAGTCGCGCACGATCCGGCTCTTGTGCTGCGCCGCGCCGTCCCAGACGATGAGCAGCCGGCGCTTGAGCTGCGAGCGCAGCGCCTTGAGGAACTCCACGATCTGCGCGCTCCTGACCGCGCCGTCGTACAGCCGGAAGAGGAAGTTCGTGCGGGTCAGCCCGGCGATGGCCGAGACGTGCTTCCAGTTGAAGTGGAACTGCACGACCGGCGTGCAGCCCCTGGGCGCCCAGGTTCTGACGCGCGTGGGTCGCTCCGACAGCCCGGATTCGTCGATGAAGACGATCAGCCGTCGCTCGGCAGCACACTTTTTTTGAGCGCGGGCCAGGTCTTGCGTTTCCACGCCAGCACGGCCTCGTCGTTGCGCTCGATGGCCCGTCGTTCGGGTTTTTGCGAGCTGAAGCCCATCGCGCCGAGCAGCCGCCAGACATGGACCTCGCTGAAGCGCACCCCGTACAGCCGTTCGATGAGAGCGCGTACCCGTTTGAGGGTCCACAGCTCGGTGCCGAAGCCGTGGGCGATGGCGCCTTGCAGCAACGCCGTACGCAGCGCGTCGAGTTGCGTGGCGTCGAGCTGCGCCGGACGGCCCGTGGCCATCGAGCGCAGCGCCTCGATGCCACCCTCATCGAGTCGGGCCTTCCATGTGTACGCCGTCTGCCGTGCCACGCCCACGGCGCTGGCCGCCTGCGCGGGCGTCTTTCCCGCCAGCATCAACCGCCCCGCGCGCACCCGCTTGCGTGTGGCTTCGTCCATCTTGGCCATGTACCGATTCTCCGATCAAGCTGATGATCGGAGAACGCACGAGAGCGCTATCGGTTGTCATGGTTTTGGTAATTCTCAATAGATACCACCCTGACCTTCAACTCGCCGCAAGATGGCCAGCCATCTCGAGGCACCGGGCCTTACTTCTGAATCGTCAGTGCATATTGACCGAAGAAATGACCTTTGCACGGCCGCTCACGCGCCTGCCGGAAACGCGGCTTCGGCGCCGCCCAGCAGTCGCGGCGCATAGCGCTGCGTCAGCAGCAGCCCCAGCACCGAGCTAACGACCAGCATTACCAGCACCGCATATTGCATGTTCTGATCCAGCAGCCGCTGGCCCGCGGAATCGCTCGTCTGGAAGGCCACCAGCGCCGCGGCAAGCGTCGCGGCGATCTGCGGCATGGTCAACGACCACACGGTCAGTCGCGCGTCCTGGCTGTAGCCGAAGGCCCGGCCGGCCGCCTGCGCCGCCAGCCGCTTGCCCAGCAGCAGCAGCGGCACGAACAGCGCCATGGCCAGCAGATGCCCCGCCAGCTGTGCCCACGAGAAGCCGCCGGCAAAGGCCGACACACAGGCCGCCAGCACCAGCAGCGCCAATGCGTCGGACAGCAGTGTCGAGCACACCGCCACCACCACCGGCTCCAGCCTTGTTGCACCCAAGCGCATGACGATGGGTGTGCCGATCAGCGTGTGCGAGGCGATCGGCGCGCCCACCACCACCGCTGGCAGCCAGCCGTAGCCGAGCCCCAGCGCCACGCCGCCGCCCGACGCCAGCGGCAGCAGCGTCGTTAGCAGCGCGAAGCCAGTGCGGCGGCGCCGCAGCGGGCGCAACTGGGCCAGTTCGATCTGCAGCCCGGCCATGAACATCAGCAGCAGCTTGCTCAGCTCGGCAAAGAAGTCGGCCATGGGCCGCTGCGCGGCAAACAGGCCCAGTCCATTGCCGGCCGAGCAGCACACCGGCCAGCAACAACAGCACTGCCTGCAGCAGTCCGAAGCGCCGGCACAACGGCGACACCACCAGAAGCAGCGCAAGGGCGAAGACAAAGGGCCCCAGCGTCGGCGCCGCACCCGGCAGGGCGTGTCAGGCGGTCCTTCAGCCAACGCGGTGGCCCAGCCTCACTTCGGGAACATCAGCTGCACCTGCAAGCGCAGCTGCCAGTTGGCGCCGTCGTCCGGGTGCACGACGTTGTGGTAGGCGCTGAGCTGCGTGTTCACCGGCAGCTTGCCGAGGTGGAAGATCTTGCCCACGCCGCCGCCCAGCGGCACGGTCCACTGTTGGCCGCTGTCGGCCTTCCAGTTGACCGTGGCAATGGGCGCGCTGGTCAGGTAGAAGCCCTCGGGGAAGTTGTAGTTGACGAAGGGCTGGAGGATGCCGTTGCTGTAGGCCCCGCCGCGCTTGCTGCTGGACAGCGACCAGACGTTGTTGACCAGCACGCCGTAGACCCAGGGGTCGCCCTTTTCCAGCTTCAGCACCACGGCCGAGGCGCCCATGCCCCAGTTCTTGTTGCCCAGGTCCTGCGTGTCGGTGGGCAGCTGGAACACCGGCCCGGCGCCCCAGATCAGCCCGTGCGGCTGCGCCGGCGACAGGAAGGCGGTGAAGGTGGTGTCGCTCAGGCCGTTGGCGCGGTCGTCGCCGGGGAACATCGCCGGCTGCGAGATCACCGGCAGGATGGTGCGGGTGATGATGTTCCATTCCGGGTTGACCGAGATCGGGATCACCGGCTGGATGTTCAACACGTTCTGCGTGCCGCTGTAGGGCCCGACGTTGAAGTTGGTGTTGTTCTGGAACGGCAGGCTGATCAGGTTGCCCACCGGGTTTTGCGCCAGCTTGGCCAGCTCTTCGGCGCTCAACTCGGCCTGCGCGGCAGCGGTCCCCAGCGTCAGCGCCAGGGCCGCGGCCAGGCGCGGGATGTTCGGGGTGCTTGGCATCGAGAACTCGTCGGTTGTTGTTGTCGGCGATTGTGGAAGCGCGGCAGCTGTGCCTAGAACGGCCGCGCCGGCCCGATCTGCGGCGCGCGCACCGGCTTGGCCATGCCGAAGAAGATGGTTATGCCCTGGCCGCCGCAGTTGGTGGACAGCGCTTCGACCGGGTCGCCGTAGCAGCTGGCGATGGTCTGCCAGTTGTCGATCACCCAGACATCCCCGGTGGGGCTGATGGCCAGGTCGGTTTGCATCTGCAGGCCGCCGCCGACGTAGCCGCCTGGCGGCGAGATCTGGTCGCCGGTCTTGAAGCCGGGTGGGCAGTTCTCGGTCTTCGCGCCGCACAGGTGTGCGATGCGGCCCACCGCGCCGGCGAAGTTGGACACCCAGACGGTGTCGTCGCCGGCCACCGTGGCCGCCCACGGCCCGGGCAGGCCACCGCCGGTGAAGGGCGAGCCGGGGAACTGCGTGCCGTCGGGCTTGAACAGCGAGATGCTGCCGCCGTCGGGCCCGCCCTTCTGCTCGAACATCGAATACGCCAGCGTGCGGTCGACATTGCCGCCGCTCAGCAGCACGATGCCGACCTTGGCCATGCGCTCGAAGCCCTTCAGCCCGTTGCCGAAGCGGTTGGTGACCCAGACGTTGCCCTGGCTGTCGATGCCCAGGCCGGCGCCGCTGTAGCCCGACTTGAACTTCTCGACCTTGGTCGGGTCGCTGGCCGGGAAGCGCACCACCTCGTCGCCGCCGCCATTGGTCACCCAGATGCGGTCCTGTGGGTCGATGCCCAGGTGGAACGGCAGCTTGAAGGACGCGCAAGGCTCGGCGCTCTTGCCTTCGCAGACGATGCGGCCCTGGGTGATGTCGCCTTTGGGGAAGAACACGAGCTGGTTCTTCTCGAGGCCCAGCACCCAGGCATCGCCGCTGGGCGTGATGATCACACCCTGCATCAGCCCGAGCTTGCCACCGAAGTTGATGCCCTCTGGAGGCGTCAGCGGCTTGCCGTTCTTGTCGAACACGGTGATCGTCTTGCCGCCGTAGCTGGTGAGCCAGGCGTTGTCCTTGGCATCGACCGCGGCACCGAAGGTGCCGCCCTGCATCCCGCCCCCCGCGAAGCCGGTGGTCATCGGCGACAGCGGCTTGCCGTTGCCGTCGAACTTGCTGGCGTTGCCCTGCCACAGGCTGTCCTGTCCCTGCCAGCCCACCGTGAAGTTGTTGCCGACCCAGAGGCTGCCCTGGCTGTCGAACATGGCCTTGCCACCGGCGCGGTAGCCGCCGCCCGTCACCTTCAGCGGCAGCACCCAGGCGCTGGGCGTCCACTGCAGGTAGGGCATGTAGGGCACTGCGCGCATCGTCTTGCCCTGCGGCACCGGATAGAAGGCTTCGAGCGCGCGGAACAGGCGGTTCGGCTGGTACCACGGCGCGCGGGCGATGGCGTGGGCCGCCCGCAGCGTGTCGGTGGGCGTGCCACCGCTCGGGCCTTGCGCGGCCAGGAAGACGGTCTGGCAGGCCTCGGGCAGCACGCGCGTGACGCAGCCGGCCAGCACGCTGGCCAGCGTCGCGAAGTTGGCCATCGTCGGCGTCTGGCTGCTGTTCAACGGGTCCTGGATCGTGCTGCCCCAGCCGCCGGTGCCCAGGTCGACGAAGCTGGGCACGTTGCCGGCGGCGATCTTCAGTTGCAGCGGCTGGCCCTTGATGGCCTCACCGTCGATGAACTGGTTGTGCGTCCACACCGAGGCGACGGTGGTCATCTCATTGATCGTCACCTTGGCCGGCGCCTTGGGGCCCAGCACGCTCAGCAGCGCGATGGCCGGATTGTCGCCGCTGCCCTTGCCGGCCGCGGGCGTGCCGCCGCGGGCCACCAGGTACAGCGAACCCTCGCTCAGCGGCGCATCCGGCGTGGCCAATGAGAAGCGGCCATCGGCGCCGCTGCGCGCCTGCGCCAGCTGACGCGGTGCGCCGCTGCCGGCCTGCCACAGCGTCACGGTCGAATTGGCGATCGGCGCGCCGGCACCGAGCACCTGGCCGTCGAGCGGCGCCGCACTGGCCAGATTGGCGAGGCCCAGGCCCAGGGCCGCGCAGGCCATCGCTGCGGGGCGCGACAAACCGGAGGGCTTCGCGATCAATCGAAGGTACTTCATCGAGCTCTTCTCCTTGTTTCTGCTGCTACTGCGGCGCGGCAAACAGCAGCGCCAGTTGGAAATTCATCGACCAGTTCGGTCCGCCGGTCGGCGTGACGACGTTGTAGAAAGCCTGCAGCGACGCGCTGATCGGCAGTTTGCCGACGAAGAACAATTTGCCGACGCCGCCGCCCAGCGGCACGGTCCAGCGTTCGTCGTGTTCCTTCGTCCAGTTGGCGGTGATCGTGGAATTGCTGTAGATCGACCAGCCGTCCGGCAGGTTGTAGCTGAGCAGGTACTGCGCACCGAAGGCGTTGACCTTGTTGATGCCCGTGCCACCTCCGAGCGACCAACCGTTCTGCAGCACGAGTCCGGCGCTCCAGTCCTTCTGCTCGTAGTACAGCAGGCCCGCCGGGCCGAGGGCCACGCGGTTGCTGCCTAGCGCGGGGTCGGTGCGCGTGGGCAGCAGGATGGTGGGCCCGAGGCCCCACACCCAAGCACCGGCCTTCTTCGGCAAGACGAACAGGTTGATCAGCGTGTCGCTGAGGCCGGTGGTCGAGGCTTCGCCGGCTGCGCCGGGCAGGTGCAGCAGCGGCAGGATGGTGTAGCTGACCAGCCGATAGTCCTCGTTGAGCGAGAACGGCCACACCACCTGCAGCGAGTAGATGCCCTGCGTCGTGCCGGAGCGCGGGTAGTCCGGGTTGGCGTTGGCCTCGAACACGATCTGCTTCAGCCCGCTCACCGGGTTCTGCTTGAGTTTGACCAGTTCCGCGACCGAGGGCGCCCCTTGCGCTTCGCTCGTCGTCGGCGCGACCGGGCTGGACACCGGCGCTTGCGCCACGGCAGTCAGGGCGAAGCCGGCAGCAGCGCAGCCGAGCAGGCAACGAGTCGTCCATGAATTCACGTACGGTCAGTTGCCCGGTGGTTTGACGAAGTTCTCCATCTCGCCCAACCGCTTCATCGCCTCCATCGCCTTCAGCGAGTTGTAGTTGATGTTGCTCGCGTTCAGGCTGCTGCCCTGCTGGAACGGGAACTCGGGCAGCGTCTTCAGGAAGCCGCCGAGCTTCTGCTGTACCGGCACGAAGAGCCAGATGTTGTCGGCGTACCAGCGGATGTACATGCCCGACTCATGCGGCGCCTTCTCGTAGGGGTCGGCGCGCAGGTTCACGATCACCGGCCAGCCCGGCACTTCGCGCACCGCGGTGGCGATGTTGCCGTTGGTCACCGCGAAGTGCACCTTCCAGTCGTTCCAGCGCACCGCATTCAGCTCGCCGCCCTGGCCGAAGTAGAAGATCTCCTCGCGCGGGCTCTTCTTGGCCTCGCCCTTGAGGTAGGGCAGGAAGTTGTAGCCGTCGAAGTGCACCTTCCAGGTCTTGCCGCCGGCCGTGTAGCCGGCCCTCGCCTTTTCGACGATGTTGGGTTCGCCCGCCGCGGCCAGGAAGGTTGGCAGCCAGTCCTCCTGCGAGAAGATGTCGTTGACGATGGTGCCGGGCTTGATCACGCCTGGCCAGCGCACCAGCATCGGCACCCGGAAACCGCCCTCCCAGGTGGTGCCCTTCTCGCCGTGGAAGGGCGTGGTACCGCCGTCGGGCCAGGTGCCGGTTTCGGCGCCGTTGTCGGTGCCGTAGACGACGATGGTGTTGTCGGCGATGCCCAGTTCATCCAACTGCTTCAGCACCGCGGCCACCATGTCGTCGTGCTCGACCATGCCGTCGGGGTACAGGCCGATGCCGGTGCGGCCTTCGGCCGACTTGGCCAGCCGCGTCCACACGTGCATGCGCGTGGTGTTGAACCACACGAAGAAGGGCTTGTTCTCCTTGGCCGCGTTGGCGACGAACTTCTGCTCGGCGGCGAAGATTTCCTGGTCCACCGTCTCCATGCGCTTCTTGGTCAGCGGGCCGGTGTCGGTGATGGTCTGCCCGCCCTTGCCGTCGGCAAAGGTGTGCAGCACCCCGCGCGGGCCGAACTGCTTGCGGAAGGCCGGGTCCTTCGGGTAGTAGTAGGTCTCGGGTTCTTCCTCGGCGTTCAGGTGGTAAAGGTTGCCCAGGAACTCGTCGAAGCCGTTCACCGTGGGCAGGTGGTTGTCACGGTCGCCCAGGTGGTTCTTGCCGAACTGGCCGGTGGCATAACCCATTGCTTTCAGCAGCGTGGCGATGGTCGGCGACCAGGGCGGAATGCCCTGCGGCGAGCCCGGCATGCCGATGGTCAGCAAGCCGGTGCGGAAGGGATGCTGGCCGAGGATGAACGAAGCGCGTCCCGCCGTGCAGCTCTGCTGCGCGTAGGCGTCGGTGAACAGCGCGCCCTCCTTCGCGATACGGTCGATGCCCGGCGTCTTGTAGCCCATCAGGCCCAGGCTGTAGGCGCTGATGTTGTGGATGCCGATGTCGTCGCCCCAGATGACCAGGATGTTGGGCTTCTTGGCGGGGGACTGCGCCAGCGCGGGCAGCGCGGTGCCGCACAACATCGCCAGGCCGGTCAACAGAGTCAGGAAGCTGCGCATCACCTTCGTTTGCATCACGGTCTTCTCCTCTTGCAAAGAACTACTTGGCCACCGCCGACGCAGGCGCCGAAGCGGCAACCACTTCGATCTTGGCCGCCGCCTTCAGCGTGTCGAGCTGCTTCTTCACAGCCTGCTGCTGCAACTGCTGGCTCAGCTGCGCCTTGACCTCATCCAGCGGCGGCGCCTCGATCGGCTTGGAGTCGTCGAGGCGGATGACGTGGTAGCCGAACCGCGTCTTCACCGGCTCATCGCTGAACTTGCCCTTTTCCAGCTGGCTCAAGGCGGCGCTGAATTCGGGCACCATGCGGCCCAGATCGACCCAGCCCAGATCGCCGCCCCGGGCGGCGGAGCCCGGGTCCTTCGACTTTTCCGTTGCCAGCTTCTCGAAGGCGCCCGGGTCCTTATTCAGTCTGGCGATGATGTCCCTGGCCTCGGATTCCTTCTCCACCAGGATGTGGCGCGCCTTGTACTCGGTGCCGGTGACCGTGGCCTTGATGCGCTCGTATTCGGCTTTCAGCGCCTCGTCGCTGACCGGGTTGTTCTTGATGAAATCCTGCACGTAGGCGTTGGCCAGGACAGACTGCTTCATCATGCTGATCTGATCCGCCACCTCGGGGTTCTTGTCCAGGCCCTTCTTGGCCGCCTCCTCGGCGACCACCATCTGCAGCGCCACTTGCTCGATGAGGGCCTTGCGGGTTTCGGGCGTGTCCGGGCGGCCGGAAGCGGCACCCTGTTTGGCAAACAGGTCCACGGTGCGTTGGCTGATCGCCACGCCGTTCACCGTGGCCGCGGCCGGGCTCGTGGAAGCTGCATCGGCCGGCTGGGCTTGCTTGGCCGGGTTGCATGCGCCGAGGGCGAGCAACGACACCACGCTGGCGAGAAGAACTTCAGGTCTGACAAGACTCATGGGTTGCTTCTGGGAAGGTATCGAAAACATCCTGAATCCGTGTCCTCGACGCGCGTGGGCAAGGCCACGGATTCAGGATCGGGTCTGGGTTAGTTGTCGATGGGCCATCGATGAACGCACGGGCCGACTCGTGAAAGACGGCCCGTGCGCTTGCGGAGCGAACGCGCAGCTTCGTGCGGTTCTGCGGTTCGGGTGCGCACGCCTGAACGCACCGCGACCGCATCAAGCTGTCAATCGCCCTTGGCGTTTGCCTTCTGCACGAGTGCCATGATCGCGTCCAGGTTGTAGGTCGCCGGCGCTTGCAGCGGCGGGAACTCCCTGTACGACATCAGTTCCTTGACCCAAAGGTTTTCGCCGATCGGCAGCAGGTTCCAGTCGTAGGTGTAGGCGGTCACCGGCCCGCTCAACGCGCCGCCCATGGCCTGCGCCGACTGCACGGACGTGCCGACGTTCTGCTCGAACGGGTCGCGCTTGATGTTCTGCACCAGCACCCAGTGGAACGGTATCAGCGGCAGGATCCAGCCCTCGGCGCCAGGCTGCGACATGTTGTAGTAGAACTTCCAGTTCTTGTAGCGCACGGCCGAAGGTGTGGAGCCCGACCAGTAGTAGAAGTAGTCACGTGCCGACTTGTCCGTCTTGTCCGTCAGGTAGGCAAGCTGGTTGACGCCGTCGAGCTTGGTCTTGACGATGCCCGGATAAGCTCCCTTCTGGATTTTTTCCGTCAGTTCATTGCCCTTGGCGCCGCCCGCGGCCTCCACCAGCGTGGGCACCCAGTCGAGCGCGGCGAACAACTGGTTCTTCACCTGGCCAGGCTTGATCTGCCCCGGCCAGCGCACCACCATCGGCGCACGGTAGCCGCCTTCCCAGGCCTCGCCCTTCTGGCCCTTGAACGGCGAGACGCCGCCGTCGGGGAAAGTGATCTTCTCGGCACCGTTGTCGGTGGTGAAGACGACGATGGTGTTGTCGAGCTGGCCCATGTCTTCCAGCTTCTTCAGCACGTAGCCGATGTTGTCGTCCATCTGCTTCATGCCGGCTTCGTTGACGCCCCAGTCCTTGCCGCCAGGCTCGGCGACCATCGCCATGTACTTGTCGGACAGCACGGTCGTGACGTGCATGCGCGCCGGGTTGTACCAGACGAAGAAGGGCTTGTTGGTCTTCTTCGGGTCGTTGCGGTCGAGGAAGTCGATGACCTTTGCCGAGATTTCCTCGTCCACCGTCTTCGATCGCTCCAATGTCAGCGGACCCTGGTCGCTGCACATCTGGTTCTTCGCCGTGCCGTCAGGCGACTTACAGGCGATCACTGGCCGCGGCGGCGTCAGGCAGACCGTGGTCGCTCGGTCCACCGCACCCGGCACTTCGGGAAGACCTGGCGCAGGCACGTTCTTGCACGGTGGTGCGACGCTCTGGATCAACGGGGTCTTGTTGATGTCGGGGAAACTCACGCCCTGCATCGCATCCAGGTGGTACAGATAGCCCCAGTACTCCTGGAAGCCGTGCGCCGTCGGGAACGAATCGGGGTGGTCGCCCAGGTGGTTCTTGCCGAACTCACCGGTGGTGTAGCCCAGGTCGAGCAGGAACTTGGCGAGGGCGGGTGTTCCGGGCCGCAGATAGGACGTCATCCCCGGCAATTGCGGCGGGATCATGCCCGTGCGCAGCGGATACATGCCGGTGAAGAACGCATTGCGCCCGGAGGTGCAGCTCTGCATCGCGACGTAGTCGGTGAACATCGCGCCTTCGCGACCGATGCGGTCGATGTTGGGCGTCTCGCCCACCATCAGGCCACGGTGGTAGATGCTCGGCTGCATCCAGCCGATGTCATCGCCCATGATGAACATGATGTTCGGCTTCTTGCCCTGCGCGTGCGCGGTCGCGCCCAGCGTGATGCCGAGCAGCGCGAGCAGCATCAGGACCCATCGTTTCAGCGTCATTTCAATTCCCCTTGCGTTGTTGAACCACCCCGACCGACTATATGAGAACCTTCAGCCCTGCTCACGAGAAGGCTTCCTGCAGCTTCTGCTCCTGCTCGTGCGTCAGGTTGCTGGCGACGATCTCGAACTTGGGCGCCGCCTTGAACGCCTCGACCACCTTGTCGGTGGTCACCTCGCCCACCAGCAGGAACAGGCCCGAGCTGCCCTCGGTGACCTTGGCGCGCACCTCCTTGATGAAGTCATCATCGATGCCGTAGTCGCGGAAGTGCCCGCTGATCGCGCCTGCCGCCGCGCCGACCGCGGCGCCCAGCACCGGTATGAAGAAGATGAAGCCGAACAGCAGCCCCCAGAAGGCACCGTCCAGCGCGCCGGCCGCCGTCAGGTTGGTGTGCTGGCGCGTCTTCGGCTTCTTCTTGCCCACGGGCCACGACACGATGGCCGCATCGACCACCTTCAGCAAATGCTCCTTCTGCAAGCCCAGCGCGAGCTGCAGACCCTGCTCCGCGCCTTCGGGCGTCGCGAACTTCAAAACGACCAGACTCGTCATGATCTGAACTCCTCGATGTGCACTTGGTCTGTCGACGCCCGCCTGCGCTTTGTCAGGATGGGTTGCTCAAGCTCACGGCCACCGCCTGCGTGTAGGTGACCTGCATCTGGTCGCCGACCTTCACGCCTTCAAGCTGCTTCGGGTCCTTCAGGGTCACTTCGACGAAGTGGCCGTAGGGCCCGCGCACGAGCACCGTGCCCTTTGCCGGGTTGATGGCCCAGATGTTGGACACGGTGTTCACGCGGGTGAAGGCGCCGGCGCCGGGCATCTGCCCCTTCTTGGCGGTTTCGGACGTGTCGATCGAGGTCGCCACGCGGATGCCGTCACCCTTCCTGAAGTCCACCGCCACGGCCTTGAAGTACTTGACCGCCAGCGTGTCGCCGGCCTTCACCTGCGGCAGGTTCTTCACGCTCGGGTCGACCACCACCGAGAACTCGTTGCCCTCGGGGCCCTTGAGCGTGACGATGCGGTTCTTCTGGTCGACCGCGGTGACGAGCGCGGTCACGATCTCGGCGGTCAGGTTGGTGCCGAGCGGCTGGGCCAGCACTGCCGGGCTGGTGGACGACTGCTGCGCCACCGCGGGCGCCGCGACCGCCAGGGCTGCCACCATGGCAGCGATGAGTTGCAGTGGCTTGGGTTGATGCAGTGACATGGCTACCTCCTATGTGTTTGTGTCACTCGAACGAAAAGATCTTCTTCCAGTCGTCCTTCATGCTGATGACGATCCAGCCTTGTTTCTTGGCCTCGTCGTACAGGGGCTGCGTGAAGGTGCCGACCTTGCTGGCGGGCAGGCCCTGCGCCGGGCCGTAGGCGTATTCGCGCTTGGCATCGTCGTGCAGCACGATCATCGACAGCCGCGCGCCGTCGCCACCCTTGGTGTATTCCAGCATCTGCTGGTCGCCGGTGGAGTTGCCGCCCGCCACGATGGGGCGCCGGCCGATCATCAGGTGGATGCCTTCGGGCTTGCCCGTGTAGTTGTCGTTGAGCAGCACCTTCGGCTCCTTGAAGAGGTAGGGCTTGCCGTCCTTGGCATGCATGTACTTCAGCACGCCGGCGGTGCCGATCACCTGCTCGGGCGGGATGCCGTAGACCTTCTCGGAATAGGTGCGCACGAAGTCCTGGCCGCCGCCGGTGACGATGTAGGTCTTGAAGCCGTTGGCGCGCAGGTACTTCAGCACTTCCTGCATCGGCAGGTAGGTCAGCTCGGTGTAGGGCCTCTTCCAGCGCGGGTCCTTGGCCTCGGCGAGCCACTTCTTCACTTCGGCGCTGAACTGGTCCACCGAGCGGTTGGTGTAGGTCGCGGCGAGGATCTTCTCCAGGTCGGGCATCGTCAGCTTGGCGATGGCGGCACGATCCCCCTTCAGGATCTGCAGCACCGTCGAGAACGGCGCCGCCTTGGCCAGTTCGGGCTTGGCCTTGACCAGGGCCGGCACCTGTTCCAGCGCATACATCACGAACGAATACACCGGCTGTTCGACCCACAGCGTGCCGTCCTGGTCGAAGGTGGCGATGCGCTCCTCGGGCGGCACGAACTTCGAGCTGCCCGGCGTGGTGGTGGCCTGCACGAAGGCCACGATGGCCTGTTTGGACGGGCCGTCGTTCCACGACGGCAGCGGGTCGGTCTGGGCCTGCGCCTGTGCGCCCAGCGCGAGCACCGCGCCCAGCGCCAGAACGCGGGCGAGACTCACCAGCGTGCGAAGCGGCTTCATGGGGTTCCTCCTTGGTGAATGACGGAAAACGAACTGCCAACAACGGGACTTGAATGTCGGGCGCTGCCGTAGCCGTCGGCGTTGCTGCCGGTCAATCGCCGCTCGGGACCAGGGCGTGTCTTCATCGCGCCCCCGCAGCGCCGAGCACGTCGTTGATGGCCTGTACCAGCGCCGTGCCGGCGAAGGGCTTGGGCAGGTAGGCGGCCGCGCCGCGCCGCGCCGCGTCTGCGGCAAGGCCTGGCACGTCGTGTGCGGTGATCAGCACCAGCGGCGGCCAGCCAACGCGAGCGCGCAACTCGCGCAGCAACTCCAGCCCCGACATGCCCGGCAACTTGAGGTCGCTGACGACGCAGGCCGCACCCTCGCCCGGCCCGCTGGCCAGCAGCGATTCGGCCGATGCGAAGGCATCGCATTCGAAGCCGAAGGCGCAAAGAAGGCGTTGCAGAGCGCTGCGCATGCTTTCGTCGTCCTCGACCAGAAGGACTTTTCTGCCGGGTGCTTGCACCATCAGAGATTCCTGCGCTGGCCGTTGTCACGGGCTGCCTGAACCGCCAGGCTGCGGCACGATCATCGGCACACCGGGACCTCGGCGCCATTGGGCGAACAGGCAAACGGCCATGCACTAAAGGGCAGACCGGCGTGATGGCTGCAGAAAGGAGTCATGCCGCGCGACCTTGTGCGACGTCGACCTGCGTCGCCACGCTGGCACCGACCTGTCCGGCCCGAAACCATCGCGCCCTGGCCCGGGCCCAAGCTCAGGGCTTGGCCAGCGCCACCGGGTCGGCCGCCGGCAGCGCATCGAAGCTGCTGCCCAGCGCCAGCTGCAGCTTGATGCGGTTGGCCACCTGCGTGCCGGCCAGCTTGATGAGGTTCGATGCCGCGCTGATCTGCTCGGTCTGCAACTGCGACACCCACAGCAGATCGATGCGCCCTGCGCGGTACTGCACATAGGCAATGCGCAGCGCGTCGTCGCGCTGCGCCAGCGAGGCCTGCTGGTACGGCAGGCGCAGCGCCAGGAACTGTTCCGCCGACAGCGCGTCCTCGACCTCGCGGAAGGCCTTCAGCGCCACTGCACCGTACTTCGCCACCTCGAAGGCCTGCTGCGCGGTGGCGATCTGCACCTGAGCCTGCAACGCGCCGCCGGTGTAGATCGGTATCGACATGCCGATGGCGGCGGTGGCCAGCCAGGGGTTCAGGCGCAGCAGCGACAGCAGCCCGTCGCTGAAGCGGCCGCCCGCCAGGCCGAGCGAGAAGTCGGGCAGCAGCGCCAGTTCGGCCGCCTCCTGCTTGCGAAAGGCCGCCACCACCTGGCGCTCGGCGCCGATCAGGTCGGGGCGGCGTTCCAGCACGGCGGCCGGCAGCCCGGCGCTGGTCTGCGGCGGCAGTGGCCCGATGGCCGCGGCCACATCGACCTGTGCCGCCGGGTAGCGCCCGACCAGCACTTCCAGCGCACGCCGCGCCTGCGCGTAGGCCTCGCGCGCGTCTTGCAGCGTGGCCTGCGCCTCGGCCAGCTTGGCGGCGGCCTGGGCCACGTCGAGGTCGCCGACGCGGCCCGCGCTGCGCCGGATCTGCACCAGCTTGAGCAGCTCGGCATAGGTCTGCACCGACTGCTCGGCCAGCGCCAGCAGCTGCCGGCTTTCGACGGTGGCATACCAGGCGCGGGCGGTCAGCGCGGCCAGCGACTGGCGCGCAAAGGCGAAGTCCAGCGCGTTGGCCTCGTAGCCGGCCTGTGCCGCCGCCTGCTGCGCGCGCAGCCGGCCCCAGACGTCGATCTCCCAGCCCACGGCGGCATAGGCCTGGCTGCTGTCGAAGCGGCCGCTGCTGCCGTTGTCCTCGATCGTGCGAGCGCCCACCACGGCGCCGACCTGCGGCTGCAGTTGCGCGCCGGCCAGCACCACCAGCTGCTGCGCCACGTCGACGCGGCTGGCCGCGGCGCGCAGGTCGGGGTTGTGGGCGATGGCCTCGGCGACGAGGGCCTCGAGCGCCGGGTCCTTGAAGCTCTTGAGCCACCCGTCGGGCACGTCCGCGCTGCGCGCCGGATCGGCCGCCCACTGCGGCGGGATCTGCGTGCTCGGCGGCAGCGCCTGCGTCAACACCTGCTCGTGCGTCGGCGGCGCCTTCAGCGCGCAGCCGGCCAGCAGCAGTGCGGCCAGCAGTGCCGCCGGCAGGTGCGATCGGTGGCTCGTGTTCATCCCGAGAAGGGGTAGATCCAGTTGAACCAGCTGTAGGCGCGGATGCCGATCTTGCGCAGGTAGACGAAGGGGCTGTCGGGGCTGGCGTAGATGGTGGCGCGGCCCTGGGTGCCGATCGGGAACTTCGACTGATCCGGATCGTCGAGCCGGATCGCCACCGCGAACTGCCCCTGCGGGCGCTCGGTCGGCACCGCCTGGAAGTTGGGCAAGGTGCCGCTGGGCAGCATCTGGCCGGCGCCGCTGCCCTGCCAGATCGCCAGCACCTTGCCGGGGAAGATCTGCCCGGGGTACAGGTCGATCGCCGCTTCGACGGCCTGACCGGGCTTCACGTACTTCAGGTTCTCCTGGAAGAAGGTGGCCAGCAGGTAGCGGTCGGCATCGCAGACGAAGCTGGCGATGGCGCCGAAGCGCACATCGCCGACCACCATACCGGGGCGCGCCTGCAGGTTCATGATGTAGCCGTCCTCGGGTGCCAGCATCAGCGTGTTCTCGAGGTAGAAGCGCGCCTGGTCGAGCTCGGCCTGCACCGTGGCCACGGTGGTGTTGAGGCCGTTGATCTGCGAGCTGTAGTTCAGGATCGCGCGCTGCTCCTCGGCCTGCGCCTCCTTGATGGCCGCCTGGTCGGCGGCGACCTGGGCGGTCCACTTCTGCGCGTCTTCCTCGGGGCCGGCGCCTTGCCTGGCCAGGTTCGTCGACAGCGTCTGCTGGTATTGCGCAAACTGCAGCTGCGCCTTGCTCCTGATGACCTTCTGCGCCGCCACCTGCACATCGGCCTTCATGACCAGCACGTTCTGCTGGGCCTTGGCCAGCTGCGCCTCGAGCTGGCGCACCTGGTACTCGAACATGCGGCGGTCGAACTGGAAGAGCGGCTGCCCCTTCTTCACCGGCACGTTGGGCTCGACCAGCACCGACATCAGCAGCGTGGGCTGCGGCAGGCGCGGCGTGAGCTGGATGGTGTGCTGGATGATCTTCGCCTCGGTGGCATAGGGCGTCATGAAGCGCAGGCCGATCATGAAGATGATCAGCAGGTGCACGCCGACGAAGGCGGACACGACGCCCCACGGAATGCTGAACTTCAGCCAGCGCAAGCGGAAGAAGACCAGCCACACCAGGACGATGTAGCCGAAGACGAGGACGAGGCCGGCGATCATGGCGGGCCTTCATCCGCAGCGGGCGCAGGCTTGCCTTCCCGCCGGGCCAGCCGGTCGACTTCGGCCTGCTCCGTCGAGTCAGTCACGGCCGTGCGCATCGTGGACGGCTCGCCGCGCAGGCGGGCCAGTTCCTTCTCGGTTTCGAGCGCCTCCTCACGCGGGAAGCGCCGGATGTCGACGATGTCGGTGGGCTTGAACGCCCAGATCAGCGCCTGCATCCACGGGTAGACGGTGGGCAGCAGCCCGGCATAGCCCAGGTACTTGACGGCCTCGGCCTCGGGGTGCTTGCGCTGCAGCGCGATGCGTCCGGGCAGGCCGGCCAGGAACAGCCACACCAAGCCCAGCGCCAGCACGCACAGCATCAGCGTGGCGAAGGTCAGGTAGTCCCACAGGTCGAGTTCAAAGCCAAGCATCGCCACTGTCCCTGCTCAACGCCTGAAGCCGCCGGCCGAATGCCGCTGCCAGCCGCTGACATTGTCACACCGCGGCACATGCGGTCGGCGGCACCGGAAGATGATCGACGCAAGCCGGGCCCGCTGCCATAGTGCAATGGTGCAGCCGGTCATGCACGAAAGGGCATCGCCTGCCCTGTGCTGCCACGGTCAAAGCCTGGAGTCGGCTATGACGCTGACAGCCGCCGCAGCCGCTCGGCCAGCACACCCAGCTCGCCCGCCGAACCGACACCCAGCTTGTCCATCAACTGCGCGCGCTGCGCCTTGACGGTGCGTTCGGCGATGCCAAGTTCGTCGGCAATCTGCTTGTTCAGCAAGCCGGCCACGACGCGATCGAAGACCTCGCGCTCGCGAGCGCTGAGCAGGGCAAAGCGCTCGCGCAAGGTGCGCTCTTCCTCACGCGCCGCACGCTGCAGCGCGTCGCGCTCCAGGGCGCGCTGCAGCGCATCGAACAGCGGCTGGCGTTCGATCGGCTTTTCCAGGAAGTCCACCGCGCCGGCCTTCATGGCGCGCACGCTGGAGGCCACGTCGGGATGGCCGGTCATGAACACCACCGGCAGGTGGATGCCCTTGCCAGGCAGCGCGGCCTGCAGATCCAGGCCCGACGGGCCCGGCAGGCGCAGGTCGAGCAGCACGCAACCCGGGCGCTGCGGCGGGCTGTGCAACAGGAACTCGCCGGTCGAGGCGTAGCCCTGGGCATCGAAATCGGCTGCGCGCAGCAGGCCCAGCAGGGCGCTGCGCAGCGATTCATCGTCATCGACGACATGGATCAAGGGCTTGTCGTTCATGCGGCGGCGGATGTTGTCACGGCCACGGCCTCATGGACCGGCAGCTCGACCACGAACAACGCGCCTTCGCCTCCAGGATCTTCGATGCGGATCGTTCCGCCGTGCGCCTGGACAAGGGTGCGCGAGATAGACAGGCCCAGGCCCATGCCCTGCTGCTTGGTGCTGAAGAAGGAGTCGAAGAGCTTGGGCCGGTCCTCTTCGGCGATGCCCTTGCCCCGGTCGCGCACGCGCAGCTGCAGTTGCCCGCCGCTGCGCGCCAGGCCGATCTGCACCGTGCGCCTCGGCTCCGGCAGGCCGTTGACCGAGTCCATCGCATTGAGCACCAGATTGATCAGCACCTGCTGGATCTGCGTGCGGTCGCCCAGCATCGGCATCGGTACGGCGGCGATGTCCAGCTCCAGCGTGATGCGCCGGCGGGTGGCCTCAGCCTGCAGCAGCGGCAGGCTGTCGCGCACCATTTCGTCGAGCGCGAAACGCTGGTGCTCGAGTTCCTGCTTCGCCAGCAGCTGGCGCAGCCGGCGGATCACCTGGCTGGCGCGCAGGTCGTCGCGGCGGATGTCGGCGACGATGGCGCGCAGCTCCTCGCGCCGGTCGGCTTCGGATTCGAGCAGCAACTCGGCCGTATCGGCATTGCTCAGGATGGCGCCCAGCGGCTGGTTGATCTCGTGCGCGATCGAGGCGGTCATCTCGCCGGCCAGCGCCAGCCGCGAGGCATGGTTCAGCTCGTAGCGCTGCTTCTGCTCGGACTGCTCGGCACTGCGCCGGCGGCGGCGTTCCAGCAGCAGCCCGCCGATCAGCGCCGCCTGCAGGGCAATGACTACGGCGCCGATGCCGACCTCGGTGCGGTGCGACTCGAAGAAGCCCGGCGTGCGGAACATCATCACCGCTTCACGCGGCACCGCGTCGTCGTCGATGCCCCAGCGCTGCAGTTGGCGCCAGTCGACATGCAGCACCGTCGGCATCACCGCCGGCAGCTGCAGCGACGCCGGCGAGGACCCGTCGAGCAGCAGGTTGGCGATCTCGCCGGCCTTCCTTCCGCTCGAGTCGAAGGGCGTGACGAAGCCGCCGACGACGCCGATGCCCAGAAAGGTGTGGAACGGGCCGTACACCGGCACCGAAGACGCTGCGGCCATGGCCTCGGCGGACTCGCGCGGGGAGGACGGACGGCCCTCGCCGTCGGCAAAGAAGCCGGGCGTGAAGACCACGGCGTCCGGCGGCAGCTCGCGCAGGCGCTGCAGCACCACGGCGCGCGGCAGCGCGGCCAGGAACTCGGCCCTGGCCCGCTCGGCAAACCGCGGCATCGCCGCGCGCAACCGGGCTTCGAAGGCACGGTCCAGCGTCGAGCTGCCCGTCACCAGTACCACCTGCCGCGCCTTGGGGTGCCAACGCAGCGCCTGCTCGATCGTGCGCTCGAATTCGTAGTCGATGGGGATGCCGACCACGTCGGGCGGCAGCGGCTGCCTGCGTTCCAAGGCCGCGACCGACACGCCCATGTGCAGCAGCGGCGACTGGCTGAACAGCGTCTCGCGGTACTTGAGCAGGAAACCCAGCGCCAAGTCGCCGGCAGCGATCACCAGCTGCGGCGGCTGCGGACCGTACTTGCCGATCAGGTAGGCGCGCAGGGTGTCCTCGTGCGCCTGGCCACTCAGGCGCGGCATGTCCAGGTACTCGTCGAGCACCAGCACAGGCCGGTCGGTGGAGTTGCGGATCGCCTGGCGCAGGCCGCGGTCGCCTTCCACATTGGCCGGCAGCAGCCGGCTGCTGGAGTAGATCACCAGGACCGTCAGCTGGGGCACCGCGGCCCGCATGGCCGTTGGCACAGCCGAGGCCGGCAGCAGACTGCCCAGCCAGCAGATTAACTGGCGCCGCGTAGGCAGCGAATGGTCAACGGCTGTCGTCATCAAACGGAATCTTCGCGTCTCCATCGGAACGCAGCGCGCGAGCGGCCGAAGACCCCCCCGACGATGCCGACGATGATGTTCATGCTGCTGCCGCTTCCATACCGGGCATGCCTTCGGCATTCACACACCGCGAGAATTTTGCGGTGCAGCAATCTTGTTGTCCAATGCAATCCGCATCAACCATCCATGCGCATTGCGGTATGAACAACCTGCGACTTCTGGAATTTGCCCTGGCACTGGACCAGCACCGCAGCTTCCAGCGCGCGGCCGAAGCGGTGCAGCTGACCCAACCCAGCTTCAGCCGCGCCATCGCCTCTCTGGAGGCCCAGCTCGGCGCACGGCTGTTCGACCGTTCGAACCGCGGCGTCAGCCCGACCCCCGAGGGCGTCGAACTGCTGTTTCGTGCCCGGCGGCTGCTGGCCGACGCCGCGGGGCTGAGCGACGCTCTGGATGACTACCGCCAGCTTCGCTCCGGGCGCGTGGTGATCGGTGCCGGACCCTACGCGCTGGACCTGAGCGTCATCGAGACGGTGGTCCGCATGGCCACGCAGTACCCACAGCTGCAGTTCGAGATCATCGAGGGCCACTGGCGCGACTTCGGCCCGCGCCTGCTCAATGCCGAAGTGGAGCTTGCGGTGGTGGAGTTGTCGATCGTGTCGAAGGATCCGCGCTTCCAGGTGGAATCGCTGCCGGAGCACGCCGGGTGCTTCTATGGCCGGGCCGGGCATCCCTTGGCGGGCCGCAAGGGCGTGACCCTGGCCGAGTTGCTGGAATACCCGCTGGTCAACGTTCGCATCGCGTCGCGCACCGTGGCGCCGGGCAAGCTGCAGCCCAGCCCCTTCGCGATCGACGCCAAGACCGGCGACATGCTGCCGAGCATCACCACCACCTCGATCGCCACCGCACGGGCCATCATCAAGCGCACCAACGGCATCGGCATCGCGGCGCCGGTGCAACTGGTCGAGGACCTTCGCCGCGGTGCCGTCGCGATCATCGATGCCGGTGCAGGCGTGTTGAAAACCTCGTACGGCATCGCCCACTTGCGAGGGAAGGTGTTGTCGCCGGGCGCTCAGGCATTCGTGTCGGGTCTAAAAGCTGTCGAAGCTGAGATTCAAGCGAACACAAGCGAAGCGAACAAGTCAGCAGCACCGCCGGGTCGTAGGACGGGCGGCCAGTAGATGCGGGCATCGTGCCTTTGAAGCCCAGCGCGGTCAGATCGAGTTCCTGGACAAACGCATCGACGACCCGCACCGGGTTGTCCTCGGCGATGAAGTCGTCCAGACACTCTGGAATCAACGTCACCTGACTTCGATCCTGGCCTTCGACGAAGCGCGACATACCGACTCCCGTGTTCGATATGTCTTCCAACCCTACCGATCTGATGACGTCACGGTGAGGGGGTTTTCACACGGGCCCGGTCGGGAGCGTGAGCCCGCCACCCGAGACGGATACGTTCGAACGCGCCCCGCCGTCAGGCCGCCGCAGCCCACCGCGGCCTGCGCAAGGGCCCGAACCACGCGCCCGCGGCCACCGCGCCGGCATTGACCAACCCGTACACCACCATCGCCAGGCCCTGCACCAGGAACACCTGCGTCAGCGTGCCGCCCCAGCGCAGCACCAGCCAGCCGCCCAGTGCCGCCACGGCCAGCCGCAGCAGGTTGGCCAGGACCGGCCACAACAGCTTGCCGGCGCCCTGCGATGCGAAGTACAGCACCAGGCCCAGGCCGAAGAAGCCGTACAGCGGGCCCACGCTGCGCAGGTACTGGGTGCCGGCTTCGAGCATGGCTGGGTCGTCGCTGAACAGCCGCAGCCAGGTGTGCGGAAAGGCTGCGGCCCACAACCCGATGGCTTCGGCCATGGCAAAGCACAGCGCCGCACCGATCCAGGCGGCGCGCAGCGCACGCTCGCGCTGCCCGGCGCCGATGCAGGTGCCGACCATCGCCACCAGCGGCGCACCGATGCCGAAGACCAGCGGGATCAGCAGGTACTCCAGGCGCGAGGCCGTGCCATAGCCGGCGATGGCCGCGCTGCCGAAGGCACCCACCAGCGCCACCACGACGGCAATCGACAGGTTGGTGGCCACCGTGGACACCGAGCCGGCCAGCCCCACGCGCAGGATGTCGCTGAACAGCGCCCAGCGCAGCCGTGTGCCGCGCAAGGCCGGGCGCAGCAGGCTGCGCGGCGACGCCAGGTACAGCACCAGCACCAGGCTGCCGACGCCGTAGTAGACCAGCAGCGCGATGGCGCCGCCGACGATGCCGAAGCCGGGCACCGGCCCCCAGCCGAAGATCAGCAGCGCCGACAGCGGCACCAGCAACGGCACCCCGGCCACGGTGACCAGCGCCGGGAAGGCCATGTTGCCGGTGCCGCGGATCACCGCCGCCAGCGAATTGAACAGCCACACCAGCACGGCGCCGGCGAACACCCAGTTCGAGTAGCTCAGCGCCGCCTCCAGCGCGCCGCCGCTGCCGCCCATGCGGGTGTAGATCCAGCGCCCGCCGCCCAGCAACGCCACACTGAACAGCAAGCCGAAGCCCAGCGCCACCAGCACTGCATGCAGCACCAGCGCATTGGCATCGTCCGTGCGCCGCGCGCCCAGCGCGCGTGCGATGACCGATGCGATGCCGCCGCCCATGGCGCCGGCCGAGGTGGTCTGCATCAGCATCACCAGCGGGAACACCAGCGCCATGCCGGCCAGCGCGTCAGTGCCCAGCTGGCCGACGAAATAGGTCTCGATCAGGCCGACGCTGGCCTGCGCCAGCATCACCGCCACGTTGGGCGCGCCCAGGCGCAGCAGCGTGGGCAGGATCGGCGCTTCCAGCAGCGCCCGCGTGCGCGGGTTCATGGCCGCGCCGTCGCTCATGCCGCCGCACGCTGCACACGCGCCTCGCGAATGGGCAGGTTGATCAGCGCCGCCGCCACCGCGAGCAGGATGTCCACGTACCAGTACCAGTCGTAGCTGCCGGTGACTTCGAAGGCCTTGCCGCCTAGCCACACCCCGGCGAACGCGCCCACCTGATGCACCAGCATGACGACGCCGAACTGTGTGCCCATGTTGGCCGGACCGAAGAACTTGGCCACCAGCCCCGCCGTCGGCGGCACGGTCGACAGGAAGGTCAGGCCCATCACGGCCGCGAAGATCAGCACCACTGGCCCGGTCTTCGGCGCCAGCAGGAACAGCAATACCGCCAGCGCGCGAGTGGCATACAGCAGCGCCAGCAGTGAACGCGAGCGCCAGCGCCCCATGGCCCAGCCGATGCCCAGGCTGCCCATGATGTTGAACAGGCCCAGCAGCGCCAGCGACCAGGCACCGAACTGCAGCGGCAGCCCGCAGGCCGCGATCACCCCCGGCAGGTGCGTGGCCAGGAAGGCCACATGAAAGCCGCAGACGAAGAAGCCAGCCGCCAGCAGCAGGTAGTTGGGGTTGCGCAGCGCCGATGCGCACGGCCTGGCCGGCGCCGAGCTTCCGCGGTGCGGCGGCCGCTGGCGGCGGCGGCGCACCCTTGAGAATGAAGGCCGCCGGCAGCGACAGCAGCACCACCAGCGCCAGCACCTGCATCGCGCTGGCCCAGCCGAAGGACAACATCAGCATGCCGGCGATGGGCGCGATCAGGAACTGCCCAAAGGAACTGCCGGCGTTGACCACACCGAAGGCGATGCCGCGCCGTGCAGGCTCGATCAGGCGGGTCGCGGCAGGCATCAGCACCGCCGGCCCGGCCATGCCGGCGCCGCCAGCGGCCAGCACACCCACCGCCAGGATCAGCCCCAGGGTGCTGTCCATGTAGGGCGTGATGAAGGTGCCCAGCGCCACCATCAGCACGCCGACGAAGAGCACCCGCCCGGCCCCGATCTTGTCGGCAATGGCGCCGGCCATGGGTTGCGTCAGGCCCCACCACAGCTGGCCGAAGGCAAAGGCCAGGCTGATGCTGCCAATGCCCAGGCCCGTGGCGGTGTTCAGCGGGCTGACGAACAACCCCATGCTCTGGCGCACGCCGGTGGTCAGCGCATAGGAGCCGGCCGCGGCCAGCAGCACCACCCACAGGGTGAAGCGACGTGACGCCGGGCTATTCATCCTCGGTCTCCGCAGGGATGGGTGCCAGCAACTCCAGCGAATCGTCGACCAGCGCATGCAGCGCCAGCACGCGCTCCGCGCCGAGCAGTTGATTCAAGGCCTCCTGCGCGGCCTTCCAGTGGCGCTGCGCCTCGGCACGCTTGGCTCGCCCATCGGGCGTGATGTGCACCAGGCGGCTGCGGCCGTCGTCCCCGGCCGACAGCTCCAGCCACCCCGCAGCCACCATGGGCTTGAGGTTGCGCGTCAGCGTCGATGCGTCCATCGTCATCGCCGTGGCCAGATCACCCGGACGGATGGGCCCCAGCCGCAGTACATGCGACAGCAGCGAGTACTGGGTGGTCTTCAGCCCGGCTTTGCCGACCTCGGCGTCATAGCGCTGCGACACGCGACGCACCAACTGACGCAGCTTGAAATTGGTGCAGCCCTGCGGCTTGGCTTCGACGTTGCCCATGTTAATGATGATTGTATCTACAATCGTTGTACTTGCAACTGTCAGGACGATGAATGAACGTTGAAGCCACCCAGGCCGCGTGGACCGAGGAACTCGAAGCCGTGCGCCGCCGCGCGACGGCAGCCGGCGCCGTGCCTGGCGTGTCCACCCCGCAGCAGCTGCAGGGCAGGAGTGGACTGCAGATCATGCAGGCCATGTTGGCCGGCGAGCTGCCCTACCCGCACATCATGCAGACGCTGGACTATTCGCTGCTCGAAGTGGCCAAGGGCCGTGCGGTGTTCCAGGGCGTGCCGCAGCTGATGCACTACAACCCGCTGGGCAGCGTGCACGGCGGCTGGTATGCCACGCTGCTCGATTCAGCGCTGGGCTGTGCCGTGCACACGGCATTGGAGGCCGGCCAGGGCTACACCACCGCCGAGCTGGGCATCCACATCGTGCGCGCCGCGTCGCACCAGAGCGGGCCGCTGCGCGCCATCGGCCACGTGGTTCATGTGGGCCGGCAGCTGGCCACGGCCGAGGCGCGCATCGTCGATGCCGGTGGCAAGCTCTATGCACACGGCAGCACCACCTGCCTGGTGTTCCAGTCGCCCCCGCCTTGAGGCGCTAAAGTGGGCGCCCGAGCCAAGGGCCCCGACGATGCAAACGCTGGCTGCCATCCACAGCTATCACGCCCACATTTACTACGACCCGGCGCGCACGCGCGACATTGCCGAGGCGCTGCGCTCGCGCATCGCCGAGCGTTTCAGTGTGCAGCTGGGCCGCTGGCACGACGTGCCGGTGGGCCCGCACACGGCGGCGATGTACCAGGTGGCCTTCGATACCGAAGTGTTCGCCGCGTTCGTGCCCTGGCTGATGCTCAACCGCAACGGCCTGGACGTGCTGGTGCACCCCAACACCTTGGCGCCGCGCGACGACCACCTGCAGCAAGCGCTGTGGCTGGGCGACAAGCGGGCGTTGAAGGAAACGGTGCTGCCGCAGCGCGTCGACGCCGACCAGGAGTCGCCGGTCGAGCCCAACACCATGCCACACCAGGCACCCTGAACACCCCCTGCGATGATCTTCGTTCCCGCTTTGCAACCGCTGGCCCACGGCACGCCCATGGCGTGGTGCTTTGCCTTCGTCGACGGCAAGCTGCTGCTGCCCGAGAGTGCCACGTTGCAGCCGCAACCGCTGCAGGGCTTCGAGGCACTGACGCACAGCCGCCATTACCTGGGCCGCCTGGACGACCTGGACTGCTGGGCACTGCAACTGCGCGAGGCGCCCGCCGGCTGGCAGGGCACCGCGCTGCGGGCAGCCATGCTGCAGTTCCCCGACGCGCTGATGGGCCTGGCCAGCCGCGCTGCGCAAGTGCTGGAATGGGATCGCGCCCACCGCTTCTGCGGCGTCTGCGGCACCCCCACCGAACCGGCGGCGAACGAGCGCTCGCGCAAGTGTCCGGCCTGCGGCCACAGTGCCTATCCGAGGCTGAGCCCGGCAATGATGGTGCTGATCTACCGCGGGCGTGAGCTGCTGCTGGCGCGCTCACCCCACTACGCGCCCGGCATGTTCAGCGCGTTGGCCGGATTCGTCGAGGCCGGTGAATCGCTGGAGGACTGCGTGCACCGCGAGGTGCTCGAGGAGGTGGGCGTGACCGTGCGCCACCTGCGCTACTACGGCAGCCAGAGCTGGCCCTTCCCGCACAGCCTGATGCTGGCTTTCAGCGCCGAATGGCGGGCCGGCGAGGTGGTGCCGCAGGAGGACGAGATCGAGGCTGCCGGCTGGTTCGACATCGATGCGCTGCCGGGCATCCCGCCGCGCTTTTCGATCGCCGGGCATCTGATCCGCGACACGGTCGAGGCGCTGCGCGAAGGCCGCACGCCCTGAGCGCATCGAACACAGCAGCAATGGAGACGGCATGGCGCAGCCCGACCTGAAGGTCACCCCATTTGCCTCCGCCCTGGGCGCCTTGATTTCCGGCGTCGATCTGTCACAGCCGTTGTCCGACGACGATTTCGCCACGATCCGACAGGCCTTCCTGGACCATGGCGTGATCTTCTTTCGCGACCAGCAGCTCACGCCCGAGCAGCACCTGGCTTTCGCGCGACGCTGGGCGCCGATCGACATCAACCGCTTCTTCAAGCCGGTGGAGGGCTATCCCGAGATCGCCGAGGTGCGCAAGGAGGCCGATCAGACCACCAACATCGGCGGCGACTGGCACACCGACCACAGCTACGACAAGGTGCCGGCGATGGGCTCGCTGCTGCTGGCGCGCGAAGTGCCGCCGCGCGGCGGCGACACGCTCTTCGCCAACATGGCGCTGGCCTACGAGGCGCTGTCGCCCGGGCTGCGCAAGACGCTCGACGGCCTGCACGCCGTGCATTCCACTTCGCATGTGTTCGGCGCGCAGGGCGGTTATGCCAAGGCCGCCGACCTGGGCGGGCGCATCGGCAATGCGGCCGCGGTGACGCAGGACGTGGTGCACCCGGTGGTGATCCGCCACCCCGATACCGGCCGGCGCACGCTGTACGTCAACTCGGCCTTTACCACCCGCTTCGACGGCTGGACGGCGCCGGAGAGTGCGCCGCTGCTGAAGCTGCTGTACGAACATGCCTCGAAGCCGGAGTTCAGCTGCCGCTTCGCCTGGCAGGCCGGATCGATGGCCTTCTGGGACAACCGTGCCACCTGGCACTATGCGCTGAACGACTACCACGGCCAGCGGCGGGTGATGCACCGCATCACCGTGCAGGGTTCGCCGATCCCGGCGGCGTAGCGCTCAGTCGCGGCGCTCGAAGGCCAGCTTCAGACCCAGACCGACGAGCACGGCACCGCTGCCTCGATAGACCCAGGTCAGCACCTGTGGCCGCTCGCGCAGCCAGGGCGACAGCAGGCCCGCGCCCAGCCCCACCGGGCCCTTGACCATAAAGGTCAGCCCGGCGAACACCAAGCCGAGCACGAACACCGACAAAGTGGGGTGGGCGGCGCCGGGCAGCACGAACTGCGGCAGAAAGGCGAAATAGAACACAGCGATCTTCGGGTTCGATACATTGGACAGCGCACCGTCGAAGAACAGCCGCCCCAGGCTACGCGGTGCACCGGCCGCCACCGCCAGGTCGTGCCCACGGCTGCGCAGCAGTTGCAGGCCCAGGCAGACCAGATAGGCGGCGCCGACCAGCTTGAGCGCCAGGAACAGCCACTCCGAGGTGCGCAGGATCGCGCCCAGCCCCAGCGTTGCCAGCAGCGTGTGGCCGACCAGGCCGACACTGACGCCGGCGGCCGTCGCCACGCCGGCCGCCGAGCCCTGCGCGATGGACCGCGACATCACCAGGATCATGTCCTGGCCCGGCGTGGCGATCAGCACCAGCGAGGCGACGATGAACAACGGCCAACTGATTTCAGTCATTGCTCGTTCCGATTTCGGCATCGGCAGGATGTCATCAATTGACGTGGCGCGCGTCGTCGGGGAACTGTGTCGCGAAGTCGGCCTCGACGCGCTGCCCATCGACCCATTGCCTGGGTGTGGCGCGAGTCAATGGATGGCGCTCCAGCCACAGCCGCTGCAGCTCCTTGAAGTACGGGTCGACACGATCGACGGCGATCACGCGCCGGCCGATGGCTTCGCCCTCGTGGACGACCGGCACGTTCAAGGCCATGGTCGTGCCGATCCAGCGGTTCCACACGCCGCAGAAGCGCAATCGGCCCAGCGGCCGGCTGAAGTCGAGGAAGAAGGCACCGCCCGTCAGGCATTGGTCGAGCTTGGTGGCAGCGATCTCTTCGGGATGGGCAGCCAGCTGAAGCAGCAGCAAGGGCATGTGCAGTGACCTTGGGCACCGTGGCCAACTTGGGCGTCGACCTCAGACGATGCGCGACTTGTGCCCCGCCCAGTACTTCTCGCGCAGCGGTTTCTTGTACAACTTGCCGGTGGGCAACCGTGGCAACGGGTCCATGAAGTCCACGCTGCGCGGGCATTTCAGCTTGGCCAGGTGCGCCTGGCAAAACTCGATCAACTCGGCTTCCAGATCCGGCCCGGCGGCCACGCCCGGCATCGGCTGAACCACCGCCTTGACCTCTTCGCCCATCTCCTCGTTGGGCACGCCGAACACGGCTGCATCCGCCACCTTGGGGTGGGTGATCAGCAGGTTCTCGCATTCCTGCGGGTAGATGTTGACACCGCCGCTGATGATCATGAAGGTGCTGCGGTCGGTCAGGTACAGGAAGCCGTCGTCGTCGACATAGCCGACGTCGCCCACCGTGCTCATCGTGCCGTCGGCCGAGCGCGTGGCCTGGGTGCGCTCGGGGTCGTTGAAGTACTCGAAGGGCGTGGCCGTCTTGAACCAGATCTCGCCGGGCGTGCCCTTGGGCGCGGGCTGCATGTTCTCGTCCAGGATGTGCAGGTCGCCGATCATCACCTTGCCCACGCTGCCCTTGTGCGCCAGCCACTGCGGGCTGTCGCAGGCGGTGAAACCCAGGCCCTCGGTCGCGCCGTAGTACTCGTGGATGATCGGTCCCCACCATTCGATCATCTGCTCCTTCACCTGCACCGGGCACGGCGCGGCGGCGTGGATGGCGATCTCCAGCGTCGAGCGGTCGTACTTGTTGCGCACTTCGGGCGGCAGCTTCAGCATGCGGCTGAACATCGTCGGCACCAGCTGGCTGTGCGTGACCTTGTACTTGGGGATCAGGCTCAGGTATTGCTCCGGATCGAAGTGCTCCATGATGATCACCGTGCCGCCCACGCCCAGCGTCAGGCTCACCGCCGCGTTCGGCGCCGAGTGGTACATCGGCGCCGGCGACAGGTAGATCATGTCCTCGCGGTAGCGCCACAGCTTGTGCAGGAAGTGGAACAGCGGCAGCGGCTCGGACGGCGGCTGTTCGGCCAGCGGCCGCACGATGCCCTTGGGCCGGCCGGTGGTGCCCGACGAGTACAGCATCGCCGTGCCCAGCTGCTCGTCGGCAATCGGCGTGGTCGGATAGGCCGCGATGGCGCTGGCGTAGTCCTGGAACGGCATTTGCAAATCTGCGCCGCCGTCCACCACCAGGCACAGCGTCACCTGCGGGCAGGACTTCAGCGCCTCGGCGGCCACCGTCAGCTTGGCGCGCGAGGTGATCAGCAGCTGCGATTCGCTGTTGTTGACGATGTAGGCCAGCTCCTCGGCCGTCAGGAAGCTGTTGATGCAGGTGAAGTACAGCCCCGCGCGGTAGCCGGCCGAGCAGGCTTCCAGGAAGCGGTTGTTGTTCTCCATGAAGATGGAATAGTGGTCCAGCCGCTTCAGGCCCTGCGCGCGCAGCAGGTGCGCCAGGCGGTTGCTGCGCGCCTCGAATTCACGGTAGCTGACGGCCTCGCCGGTGCTGGCCATGATGAAGGCTGACCGGTCGGGGTGCTGGGTGGCGTACTTGCCTGGGTACATCGTCTTGTCTCCTAGCGGTGCTCAGTCGGGAATGAAGAGGTTGCGGCCGTCGGCGGCGCGATGCACCTGCCCGGGCCGGCCGAGGCTGTCGCGATTCTGCAGGTCCCACAGCCCCGCCGGGTCGTCCGGCAGGTTGGCGATGAAACGCTGTCCGGTGGTCGTCAAGCGGCCGAAGACCACCGCGAACTCCGCTCCGGCCTTGCCGTGCATCACGGTGTAGGTCTCGACGGTCGCCGCGCCCTGCGGCGTCTCGGTGAACGGCGCCTTCGGCAATGCATCCAGCCGGGCCTGCAGCAGCGCCGGCGCCTCGCGCCGCCATGGGCCGGCTGGCGCGGTGGTCGAATAGACGCCGAAGGCATGTTTGGTCACGTAGTTGCCATTGGCCGTGACCAGGCCGAAGGCACCGGGCCGCACACGCAGGCGGCGCAGCATCTCGCTGATCGAATGCGTCACGTAGTTGTTGCCCGGCCCGCCGAAGAAGGGCAGGCCTCCGGTGATCGTCAGCGCACGCGGGTCGTCCTCGGCCAGGCCGATCTCCTGGCAACCGATCTGCACCGCCGACGCGAAGCAGCTGTACAGGTCGAAGACCTCGATGTCGTCCAGCGTCTTGCCGGCCATGGCCAGCGCCTGGCGCGACGCGGCGCGGATGGCGGGCGAGGCCTGCAGGTGCGGCCGCTCCGTGACGTACCAGTGGTCGTGGCCATCGGCGCAGCCGTGCAGGAACACCCACTTGTCGCGCGATATGCCGAACTCCCGTGCGGTGGCCACGTTGGTCATCACCACCGCGGCCGACTGGTCGATGAAGGCGTTGGCGTTCATGAGCCGCGGATAAGGGAATCCGATCCAGCGGTTGCGCTCGTTCACCGTGACCAGCTGTTCGGCCGTGTAGCCCTCGCGCCGCGTCGCCAGCGGGTTGGCGCCGGCCACCGCGGCGAAGCGCGCCATCAGCGTGCCGATGGCCTGCTGGTGCGCTTCGACCGTGCGGCCGCGGGCGCCGCGGATCGCGTTCTCGATCAGCGGATACATGACGATCGCCGAGCGCATGCGGTGCAGGTCTTCGTGATCGCTCCAGCCGCGGCGAGGGTCGCCGATCAGTTCAGGCGTGCCGCCCGGGTCCTCGTTCCAGACACCCGCGGCACCACTGCGCTCCAGCCCGTGCTGGGTGCGCAGCGCCTCGCCGCCGCACAGCAGCGCCGCGCGCATCTCGCCACGCGCAATGCTTTCGGCAAACTGGTTCAGCAGGACCTGCGGCATGTTGCCGCCGCTGTAGCTGTAGATGTGGCGCGACGCGTTCAGGCCCAGCCGCTGCGCCACGCTGCGCGGCGGGTTGGCGGAGGTGCCGAGCTTCGTCGCGAAGCGCGGCGAGGTATCGGCAAAGCTGCGGATCATCGCCACCGTGTCGATGGCTTCGCCGAGTCCGGCGGCGCCGGCGTCCTGCAGCGCCAGCCGCGCCGCCTGCGCGATCAGCTCATAGGGCGAGCGGCCGTCCGAGGCCGGTGTGTCCAGATCGGTGACATCGCCGCAACCGACGAGCACCGGCATGCGCCCATCGATCGCTTCCATCAGCGCGTTACTTGCCGAGGCCCATCGAACGCGCGATCACCTCTTTCATGATCTCGTTGGTGCCGCCGTAGATGCGCGACACACGCGTGTCGGCATAGGCACGGGCGATCGGGTACTCCCACATGAAGCCGTAGCCGCCATGCAGCTGCAGGCACTCGTCGATGACCTTGCCGGCCATGTCGGTGCAGTTGAGTTTGGCCATCGACGCGGTGGGCGCGTCCAGTTCACCGGCCAGCAGCAGCGCCATGCAGTGGTCGACGAAGACCCGCGCCATCTGCACCTGCGACTGCATCTCGGCGAGCTTGAAGCGCGTGTTCTGGAAGCTCGCGACCGCATTGCCGAAGACCTTGCGCTCGCGCACGTAGGCCAGGGTCTCCTCGATCGCCTGCTGCGCCGACGCGGTGGCGCCAATGGCGATCTGCATGCGCTCCCAGGGCAGCTCCTGCATCAGGTAGACGAAGCCCTGGCCTTCGTTGCCCAGCAAGTTGGCCTCGGGCACCTTGACGTTGTCGAAGAACAGTTCGGACGTGTCCTGCGCCTTCAGGCCCAGCTTCTTCAGCCGCTTGCCGCGCTCGAAGCCGGGCATGCCGCGCTCCACCAGCACCAGGCTCGTGCCCTTGGCGCCGAGTGCCGGGTTGGTCTTGGCGACGGTGATCACCAGGTCGGCGTTCCAGCCGTTGGTGATGAAGGTCTTGGCGCCGTTGACGGTGTAGTAGCCCTCGCCGTCCTTGACCGCGCTGGTCTTCACCGATTGCAGATCGCTGCCGACGCCGGGCTCGCTCATCGCGATGGCGCCGATGATCTCGCCGCGCGCCATGCGCGGCAGGTAATTGGACTTCTGTGCGTCGCTGCCGTACTTCAGGATGTACGGCGCAACGATCTCCGAGTGCAGCGAGAAGCCCAGGCCCGTGGTGCGGGCCTTGGCCGTCTCTTCCATCATCACCATGCTGTACAGGCGATCGGCTCCCGAGCCGCCGTATTGCTCGGGCATGCTCGGGCACAGGAAGCCGTTGGCCCCCGCCTTCTGCCAGACCTCGCGGTCGACGTAGCCGCGCTCCTCCCAGGCCTCGTGGTGCGGGATGACTTCCTTTTCCAGGAACTTGCGGAACGACGCGCGAAAGCTCTCGTGCTCTTCGCTGAACAGCTTGCGGGGGATCATCGCGTCGCTCCTCTTGAGGCCTACAGCCGTTCCACGATCGTGACGTTGGCCTGGCCGCCGCCTTCGCACATGGTCTGCAAGCCATAGCGCTTGCCGCGCGCGTGCAGCGCATGCACCAGCGTCGTCATCAGCTTCGTCCCGGATGCGCCCAGCGGGTGACCCAGCGCGATGGCGCCGCCGTTGACGTTGAGCCGCGCGGGGTCGGCACCGGTGTTCTGCAGCCAGGCCAGCGGCACCGAGGCGAAGGCTTCGTTGACTTCGAACAGGTCGATGTCGTCGATCTTCATCCCGGCCTTCTTCAGCGCCTGGTGCGTGGCCGGCAGCGGCGCCTCGAGCATGATCACCGGGTCACCGCCGATCACGGTCATGTGGTGGATGCGTGCCAGCGGCTTCACGCCCAGCGCCTTCAGGCCCTTCTCGTTGACCACCATCACACCGGACGCGCCGTCGCAAATCTGGCTGGCGCTGGCCGCGGTGATGAACCCACCTTCACGCAGCAGCTTGACGCCGGCAATGCCTTCGAGCGTGGCTTCCATGCGGATGCCTTCGTCGGCGGTATGCAGTTCGTTGAGTTCCGGGCCTTCGGCCATCCTGGCCGCAATGGGCACGATCTCGGCCTTGAAGGCGCCTTCCAGCGTCGCCGCCTTGGCGCGCTGGTGGCTCTGCAGCGAGAAGCGGTCGAGTTCGTCCTTGGACAGCTTGTACTTCTCGCACATCATCTCCGCGCCCATGAACTGGCTGAAGTCCGGGCCGGGGAAACGATCGCGGATCACCGGGCTCATGTAGTGGCCCAGGCCCGCTTCCTTGTAGACCTTGGGCAGCACGGCCATCGGCACGCGGCTCATGCTCTCGACGCCCGCGGCGATGACGCAGTCCATCGTGCCCGACATCACTGCCTGCGCCGCAAAGTGCAGGGCCTGCTGCGACGAGCCGCATTGCCGGTCGATGGTCACGCCCGGCACGTTCATCGGCAGCTTCGACGCCAGCGCGGCCATGCGGCCGATGCAGCCGCTTTGCTGGCCGGCCTGCAGCACGCAGCCCATGATCACGTCTTCGACCAGCGCCGGGTTGGCACCGCTGCGCTCGACCAGCGCATCGATCACTTGCGCGGCCAGGTCCACCGGATGCCAGCCCGACACACGACCCCCACGCTTGCCGCCGGCAGTGCGGGCGGCGGCGACGATATAAGCTTCAGCCATGATGCGTTTCCTTTGCGATGAGACCCGGTCTTTTCGGGCACAGAATGTGAAGGCGCAGCATACCGCGTGAGCGCCACGGATGATCCGTCGCGCAAGTGACACCCCCACATAGAGGCAACCCCATGAAACTCTCTTCCGACATCTCGGCCGTCATCACCGGCGGCGCATCCGGCCTGGGTGCCGCCACCGCACGCCGCCTCGCCAAGCACGGCGTCAAGGTGGCGCTGTTCGATCTGAATGAAGCCGCCGGCGAAGCCCTGGCCAAGGAGCTGGGCGGCGTGTTCTGCAAGGTCGACGTGACCAGCGAAGAGCAGGTCGACGCGGCCTTTGCCAAGGCCCGCGCGGCGATCGGCCAGGAACGCATCCTGATCAACTGCGCCGGCACCGGCAACGCCATCAAGACCGCCAGCCGCGACAAGAAGACCGGCGAGATCAAGTCCTTCCCCACCGCCAACTTCGACCGCATCGTCCAGATCAACCTGGTCGGCACCTTCCGCTGCATCGCCAAGAGCGCCGCCGGCATGATGACGCTGGACGCGATGGAGCATGGCGAACGCGGCGCCATCGTCAACACCGCGTCGGTGGCGGCGCAGGACGGGCAGATCGGCCAGGCCTCGTACTCGGCCTCGAAGGCCGGCATCGTCGGCATGACGCTGCCGATCGCGCGCGACCTGATGACCGAAGGCATCCGCGTCAACACCATCCTGCCGGGCATCTTCGAGACCCCGCTGCTGGCGGGGCTGCCGGACAACGTCAAGGACGCGCTGGCCGCGTCGGTGCCCTTCCCCAAGCGCCTGGGCCAACCCGACGAGTACGCCGCACTGGCCGAGTTCATGGTGACCACCGGCTACATGAACGGCGAATCGGTGCGCATCGACGGCGCGATCCGCATGGCACCCCGATGACCCGCGCAGCCGCATCGCCCGCCAACCCGGACGCCGCGCTGGCGGGCGAGCGTGACCGGCTGCCCAAGCCCACGCTGGTCTACCCCTTCGAGCACCCGCCAGAAGCCGGCGCGGCGCTCGAGGTGGCGCCCGGCGTGGTGTGGATGCGCATGCCGTTGCCGATGATGTTGAACCACATCAACATCTGGGGCATCGAGGAAGACGATGGCTGGGCCGTGGTGGACGCCGGCATGAAGACCGACGAGACGCTGGCCGCCTGGCGCCAGCTGTTCAGCCAGGCCACGCACGGCAAGAGCCTGAGCCGCATCTTCGCCACCCACATGCACCCCGACCATGTCGGCATGGCCGGCTGGCTGACCAAGAAGTTCAAGTGCCGGCTGTGGATGACGCGGCTGGAGTACCTGAACTGCCGCGTGCTCACCGCCGACACCGGCCGCGAGGCGCCGGACGACGGCGTGGTCTTCTACCACCGCGCCGGCTGGAGCGACGCCGCCATCGAGAACTATCGCGCCCGCTTCGGCAACTTCGGCAAGCGCATCCACGCACTGCCAGACAGCTACCGGCGCATCACCGACGGCGAGGTGCTGCGCATCGGCCAGCACGACTGGCGGATCATCGTCGGCACCGGCCATTCGCCGGAACATGCCTGCCTGTACTGCCCGGAACTAAAGCTGCTGATCAGCGGCGACCAGGTGCTGCCGCGCATCTCGTCCAACGTGTCGGTGCACCCGACCGAGCCGGACGAGGACCCGATGGCCGACTGGCTGGCTTCGCTGGCCAAGATCAAGGCCGCGGTGCCGGACGACGTGCTGGTGCTGCCTTCGCACAACGAATGCTTCCGCGGCTTGCATGCGCGGCTGGACTACCTGGCGGCCACGCAGCTGCGCACACTGGCGCGGCTGCGCAAGTCGCTGGCCGAGCCGCGCCGCACCATCGACGTGTTCGGCGCGCTGTTCGCGCGCGCCATCGGCGAGAACGACGCCGGGCTACTGAACCTGGCCACCGGCGAAAGCCAGGCCTGCCTGAACTACCTGCTGCAGCGTGGCGAGATCGCGCGCGAGATCGATGCCGAGGGCGTGGCCTGGTACCGGCGCAGCTGACAAGGAGACCCATGGACACCCGCTTCACCGACGAGGAAAACACCTTCCGCGCCGAGGTGCGCAGCTTCCTGCAGCAGGCCTGGACGCCGGAACTGTCCGCGCGCATCGACGACGACGAAAGCTATCCTAAGGCCATCGTCGATTGGCAGCGGCGCCTGTACGAACGTGGTTGGGTCGCGCCCGGCTGGCCGCGCCAGCACGGCGGCTGCGAATGGAGCCCGACACAGCGCTACCTGTACGACCTCGAGCGCTCGGCGATCGGCGCGCCGGAGGTGCTGCCCTTCGGCATCAAGATGGTTGGCCCGGTGATCCTGAAATACGGCAACGACGCGCAGCGTGCGCGCTTCCTGCCGCGCATCCTGCGCGGCGAGGACTGGTGGTGCCAGGGCTACTCCGAGCCCGGCGCGGGCTCGGACCTGGCCGCGCTGAAGACGCGAGCCGAACGTGCCGGCGACCATTACGTGGTCAACGGCTCGAAGATCTGGACCACCTATGCCCAGCATGCCGACTGGATGTTCTGCCTGGTGCGCACCGACAACGCCGCGCGCCGGCAGGACGGCATCAGCTTCCTGCTCATCGACATGAAGACGCCGGGCATCCGCATCAGCCCGATCATCTCGATCGATGGCGAGCACAGCCTGAACGAAGTGTTCTTCGACAACGTGCGCGTGCCGGTGGCCAACCTGATCGGCGAGCAGGACAAGGGCTGGACCTATGCCAAGTCGCTGCTGGCGCACGAGCGCACCGCCATCGCCGGCGTCGGGGATTCCAAGCGCCGCATCCAGCGGCTGCGCGAACTGGCGCGCCGCGAAACCAGTGCCGGCACCCCGCTGCTCGACGACCCGCTGTTCCAGGCCCGGCTGGCCGACATCGAGATCGAGCTGATGGCGCTGGAGACGATGGAGCTGCGCGCGCTGTTCGAGGCTTCCAAGGGCAAGGGCCCTGGCGCCGAAAGCTCACTGCTGAAGATCAAGGGCAGCGAGGTGCAGCAGGCCATCCAGCAGTTGATGATGGACATGGCCGGCCTGTACGGCGCGGTGCTGGGCGACAGCGGCCACGACTTCGGCAGCGAAGCCCGCCGCAGCTTCATGTACGGCCGTGCCGCCACCATCTACGGCGGCTCGAACGAGGTGCAGAAGAACATCACGGCCAAGGCCGTGCTCGGCCTGTAGGAACCCGCATGAACTTCGACTTGTCGGAAGACGACGCTGCGCTGCAGGACAGCGTGGCGCGCTGGGTACAGGCGCGCTACCCCTTCGACACACGCCGCCAGCTGGCGGCGCAAGCGCCCGGCTTCAACCGCGAGTACTGGCGCGAGATGGCGCAGCTGGGCTGGCTGGCCCTGCCCTTCGACGACGCGCTGGGCGGCCTGGCTGGTGGGCCGCTGGGCACGATGCTGCTCATGGAGCAGCTGGGCAAGGGGCTGGTGCTGGAGCCCTACCTGCCCACCGTGCTGCTCTTCGGCGGGCTGATGCAGCGCAGCGCCGCATTGCGCGACGAGTGGGTGCCGAAGGTCATCGACGGCAGCGTGCTCGGTGCGCTGGCCTATCAGGAACGCGACAGCCGCCACGAACTGGCCGACGTGCAGACCACGCTGCGTCCAGCGGGCGACGGCTACGTGCTCAGCGGCGCCAAGGCGCTGGTCTTCAACGGGGCCGCGGCCGACCAGTTGATCGTAAGCGCACGCAGCGGCGGCGAGCGCTTCGACGAAGCCGGCATCAGTCTGGTGCGCATCGACGCTGCTACGGCAGGCGTCGAACGCAAGGCGCTGCAGCTGATGGACGGCCAATGGGTGGCGAACCTGCGCTTCGACCAGGTGCGGGTGACGGCCTCGCAGCTGCTGTTCGCGCTGGGCGATGGCTTCGTGCCGCTGCGCGACACGGTGCGCGAGGCGACGCTGGCTCTGTGCGCCGAGGCCTTCGGCATCATGCAGGTGCTGCAGGCCACCACGCTGGAGTACGTCAAGACGCGCAAGCAGTTCGGCGTGACCATCGGCAGCTTCCAGGCGCTGCAGCACCGGCTGGTGGACATGTTCACGGCCCTGGAGCAGACACGCTCGCTGCTGTACCGCGCGGTGTGCTCCGCCGGCGAGGGCAGTGCCGAGGCCGAGCGCGACTTGCTGGCGCTGAAGGTGATGGTCGGCAAGGCCGGCAGGCTGATCGGCGGCGAATCCGTCCAGATGCATGGCGGCATGGGCATGACCGACGAACTCGCGGTCGGCCACTGCATGAAGCGGCTCATGGTCATCAATAGCAGCTTCGGCGACGCCGACTGGCACCGCCAGAAGTTCGCCGCGCTGGCGAACGCGTGAGATGGTCGGCGCCACCCGCGCGACCTGGCACAGCGGCCCGGTCACCGTCCACTTCGGTGAGAAGTCCGGCAAGTACCCCGACGGCAACCAGGTGCTCGTGCGTGGCCGCGACACCCTGGTGGCTTTCGACACGCCGCAGGTGTCCAACCACATCGGCCCGACGCTGGAGGCCGCCGACCTGGTGGTCCTGGGCCACGTGCACGAGGACCACATGGCCGGCCTGCACCGCTTGCCGAAGGCAAAGGTGCAGGTGCACGAGGCCGACCTGGACGCGGCGCGCAGCTGGCAGGGCCTGAGCCGCCACTACGGTTACCCGCAGCAGGTGCTGGACGACCTGCGGAGCAAGATCGAGATCGACTTCCACTACCGGCCGCGGCCCGACGCCGTCGGCTATGCCGACGGCCAGGTGTGGGAGCTGGGCGCCACCCGCGTGCGCGCCGTGCACCTGCCGGGGCACACGGCGGGACATTGCGTGCTGCTGGTCGAACCGCAGGGCATTGCCTTCATAGGCGATTTCGACCTGTCCAGCTTCGGGCCCTATTACGGCGACGCCACCTCCAGCCTGGCGGACTTCCGGCGCAGCCTGCGCAAGCTGGCCCAGCTGCCGGCCTCGGTATGGATCACCTCGCACCACAAGGGCGTGATCGACGACCGCGCGCAGTTCGACGCGCTGCTCGCTGCCTTCGCCGCGCGCATCGACGAGCGCGAGGCCCGGCTGCTGCAGATGCTGGCGGCCGGGCCGCAACGCCTGGACCAGCTGGTCGACCAGCGGCTGCTCTACCCGCCTGAAGCGAGCGACCTGTGGGTCGGCTGCGCCGAGGCGCGTTCGATAGCCCAGCACCTCGACGAACTGGTGGCCGATGGCCGGGTCGCGGTCGAAGACCCTGGCTGCTACCGCCTGGCCACGCATTGAGCGAGCCTGCCGACGCGGCACCGCCTGTCGCCTTCGACCTCAGGCCGCTGCTGTTCGCCAGCATGGCCTGCACGATGGCGATGATGGCCTTCGTGGCCGTCATCGGACCGGTGTCGCGGGTGTTGGGCCTGCAGCCCTGGCAGGCGGGCGTCACCGTCACCGTCAGCGGCGCGCTGTGGATGCTGCTGGCGCGCGTGTGGGGTGCGGCCAGCGACGTGCATGGGCGTCGCCCAATGCTGCTGCGCGGCGTGGCCGGCGTGTGCCTGTCCTATGCGGCCATGTGCCTGGCCATCGATGTCTCATTGCGCATGCTGCCGCCGCTGGCGCTGGCCTTCCTGGCGCTGGTGCTGACGCGCGGTGCGGTCGGCGCCTTCTACGCCGCCATCCCGGCCATCGGCCAGGCGCTGATCGCCGATCATGTGCCGCCGCAGCGGCGTGCCGGCGCCATGGCCTCGCTGGGCGCGGCCAGTGCCGTGGGCCTGGTGCTCGGTCCCGCCGCATCGGCCTGGCTGTCGCAGATCAGCCTGAGTGCGCCGCTGTA
The DNA here is from genome assembly GCA_963758955.1 of uncultured Pseudomonadota bacterium. Classification (GTDB taxonomy): domain Bacteria; phylum Pseudomonadota; class Gammaproteobacteria; order Burkholderiales; family Burkholderiaceae_C; genus Rubrivivax. The sequence continues at coordinate 36,880 of CAVWXO010000012.1, read as the reverse complement.
TGTGATGGCCGTCCTGCCGCTGCTGGCCTGGGCGGTCCTGTGGCGCAAGCTGCCGCGCGAGGCGGCCCGTGCCACCTCCGATCTGCCGCCCATCCGCCTGGCCGATGTGCGGCTGCGCCGGCCCATGGCGGTGGCCTTTGTCGCGATGTTCGCGGTCGGCATTGCGCAGATCACCGTCGGCTTCTTCGCGCTCGACCGGCTGGGCCTGCCGGCGGCAGCAGCGGCACGCGTGGCCGGCATCGCGCTGACGCTGGTGGGTGTGGCCTTGGTGCTGTCGCAGACGCTGGTGCGGCGCCTGTCGCTGACGCCGCCGCAGATGATCCGCATCGGCGGGCTGGTGGCGGCCTGCGGCTTCGGTGGCGCCGTCTGGGTCGACTCGGCCTGGAGCCTGTGGCTTTGCTACTTCGTCTCGGCCGCGGGCATGGGCTGGATCTTTCCAGCGTTCTCGGCGCTGGCCGCCAATGCGGTCGACCCGCACGAGCAGGGCACCACCGCAGGCTCGATCGGCGCGGCGCAGGGCTTGGGCATGGTGACCGGACCGCTGATCGGCACGCTGCTGTATGGCGCCGGGCCGGCCGTCCCGTACCTGCTGGTGGCAGCGATGCTGCTGGTGATGGCGCTGTGGCCGGCGGCCCATCCACGCGGGGCGGCCACGGGCCCGTCCCGGCAAAGCCCCGATTGACGCTGCCGGGCCCACGGGCCCAGCCTGCCCGGCAGGCGGGCCACCCGTGCGCCCGCAGGAGAGCGCCATGACCCCGTCCCGCTCGCTGCCGCACCGCTCGCGCCGACTGTGGCTGTGGGCCGCCCTGGGCCTGCTGGGTGCCAGCCTGGGCAGCCTGCCACAGCCGGCGTCGGCACAGGCCCAGACAGCGGCCAAGCCTGAAGAGCTGGGCCTGTCGCCCGCCGGACTGGCGAAGATCGGCGACTGGATGCGTGCCGAGGTGGCGGGCAAGAAGATCCCGGGCGCGGTGCTGATGATCTGGCGCGGCGGCAAGCTGGCCTATGTCGAGGCGGTGGGCCAGCGCGACCCGGCGCAGGATGCGGCGCTGAAGGTCGACGACATCTTCCGCATCTACTCGATGACCAAGCCCATCGTCAGCGTGGCCGCGATGATGCTGGTGGAAGAAGGCAAGATCGACCTCGACGCCCCGGTCTCGAAGTACGTACCAGCCTTCGCCGATTTGAAGGTCGGCGTGGAGAAGACCGGCCCGCTGGGGCAGAAGACGCTGGAGCTGGTCGACGCGCAGCGGCCGATGACCGTGCGTGACCTGCTGCGCCACACCTCGGGCCTGACCTACGGCTTCTTCGGCCCGGGCCTGGTGAAGCAGGCCTACCGCGAATCGGGGCTGGAGTCCGTGCGCTCCATCGACAACGCACAGTTTGCCGAACGCATCGCCAAGCTGCCCTTGGCCTACCAGCCAGGCAGCACCTGGGACTACAGCAACAGCACCGACGTGCTCGGCCGTGTGGTCGAGGTGGCCTCGGGACAGCCGCTGGGCAACTTCCTGCAGGCTCGCCTGTTCGATCCGCTGGGCATGAAAGACACCAGCTTCACCGTGCCCGAACCCGAGCGTCAGCAACGCTTCGCCGAGCCCTTTGGCGGCGACAGCATCACGCCGGGCAGTGCGCTGTTCGGCCCGCGCCGGCCGGCCGCGCTGCAATCCGGCGGCGGTGGGCTCATGAGCACGGCGCCCGACTACGCACGCTTCCTGCTGATGCTGCGCCACGGTGGCCAGCTCGACGGCAAGCGTTACCTGAGCGAGGCCACGCTGAAGGAGATGGCGCGCGATCAACTCGGCGCGCAGGTGCAGCGCACCGCGCTGTACCTGCCCGGCGCGGACTACGGCTTCGGCCTGGGCTTCGCCGTGCGCATGAAGCCGGCATCGCCGGGCCGAGACAGCGCGGTCGGCGAGTACTACTGGGGCGGCGCCGCCGGCACCTACATGTGGGTCGACCCGGCCAACGACCTGTTCGTGGTCTACATGATGCAAAGCCCGAAGCAGCGCGTGCCGCACCGCGCCGCACTGCGCGAGCTGGTGTACGGCGCCGTGAGCGACTCCAAGGTGGCCGCCGCCAGGTAGCTCGCCTCTCAGACGCCGGCCCGACGGGTGCGCGGCGTGAAGATCGCGTAGTTGCCGTTCGCCTGCGCCACCAGCAGGTCGCCGACGAACAGGCGCGCATCCAGGTTGGCCACCGTGCGTCCGCGGTTCACCACCTCGGTGATGCAGATCAACGTGCCCTCGCTCACCGCCTTGAAGTAGTTGATCTTGATCTCGATGGTGGCGCAGATCTCCCCTTCGGCCAGCGACGGGTACAGCGCCAGGCCCATGCCGGTGTCGGCCATGGCGTAGAGCACGGCGCCATGCACCACCTGGTGCGGGTTCAGGTGCGCAGGCGCCACCACCAGCGACAGGCGGCTGCGCCCGTCGGCCTGTTCTTCGGTGTGCAGGTCGATCAGTTCGGCAAAGGGGTGATCCATGGCTTCGTGCTCCGCAGCGGCGTTCCGGCGATCTTAGACAGCAGCGTCAGTCGCCCATGGTCAAATACTCGCCCTTCGGTGTGGCGCGGGCCATGCCGACCCACGAAACATCCGAGAGGTTTCCATGACACACCGCATCGTCCTGTCCCTGGCGCTCGCCGCCGCACTGACCCCCGTGGCCTTCGCGCAGCAGGCCAAACCGCCGGCGGCCGCCGTCATTGCCGCCAGTGCGCCCGGCATGGGTGCCGTGGCCGGCGCCGTCAAGGTCACCGCCACCGTGGTGGCACTGGACCCGGCCACGCGCACCGCCACGCTCAAGGGTGCCAAGGGCAAGATCGTCGACGTGGTGGTGCCGCCCGAGGCCAAGAACTTCGACCAGATCCGCGTCGGCGACCTGGTGACGGTGGAGTACATGCGCGCGCTGACGCTGGAGCTCAAGGGCCCGGGCAGCATCCGCTCGGGCACGTCGCAGGCCGCGTCGGCCCCGGCGCCGGCCGGTGCGGTGGCCGGTGGTTCCACCGCGCGCCAGGTGGTCATCATGGCCAACGTCACCGCGGTGAACGCCAAGGAAAGCTTCGTCACGCTGCGCGGCCCCAAGGGCAACAGCCTCGACGTGTCGGTCGACCCGTCGCAGCTGAAGCTGGTGAAGGTGGGCGACCAGGTCGAGGCGGTCTACACTGAGGCCATGGCCGTGACCGTGCAGCACGTCAAGAAGGCAGGGGCCAAGTAAAGCCCCTGCGGCCCTGCCTGCGCAGGGCGCAGCGCCGGGCTTCGGCGCGGCTAGGCGCTCAGGACGATGGTCACCAGGGCCGAAGCGTCCTCGAGCGACACGACCCCATGCATCGCGCCGCCACGCAGGTACAGCAACTGCCCGGCGGCGATCTCATGGCTGCCGTCTGCCGCCTGCACGTCGAGGCGGCCCTCGATGCAATGGATGGTGATGTCCCCCGCCACCTTGTGCGGCGGCAAGGACTTGCCCGCCGGTAGCACCAGGCGGATGACTTCGAGCTGCCCGGTCTTGAACAAGGCGACGGTCTTCTGGCTCGGCAACTCGGCGCCGAAGGGACCGACATTCACCGCCTGTCCGGGTTGTGCATGGGCAATGGCCATGCGCGAGTATGCGCCCGCGATGGCGCGGGTCAGTTGACGATCAGCCGATCGACCGCAGCGCCGCCCCCATGCGCTGCGTGAAGCCCGCCGTGTGCTCCGGATTCATCCAGCGCAGCACCACCACGGCGTCATGCGCCGGCTCGATCCAAGTGAGGTGCCCGCCAGCACCGACCATGAAGGCGCTGCCGGCCGATGCACCGGGAAAGTTGCGACCATCACGGTTCAGCCACAGCAGCCGGCCGTAGAACGGGGCGATGACGCAGGGTTCGAACATCGAACGGACCCACGCGGCCGGCAGGATCTGCCGGCCGGTGTGGCGGCCGCCATCGAGCAGCAACTGGCCGATGCGCGCCTGGTCGCGGGCACCGATCGACACGCCACCGCCCCAGTGGGTCCCGCCGGGCACCGACTGCACGCGCCGCGCCGGCCGCCCGGACTTCGCCGGCAGCTCGACCCAGGCGTCGTCGTAGCCGCGCCATTGCCAGCCGTCGCTGGCACCGATCGGGCGCATGACGTGCTCGCCGAAGATCTCGGGCAGCGGCGCGCCGAACAGGTGCAGCAGCGCCAGCGACAGCTGGTTGATGCGCACGTCGTTGTACTCCCAGTACGTGCCGGGTGTGTGCAGCGGCCGCGCATCGCCCTTGCGGCCGCTGGGCGGGTGGGGGTCGAAGCCGACCTTGCGATTGCGGTCCACCGTGTCGGGCAGGCCGAAGCAGCTGCCTTCCCACTCGCTGGTCTGCTGCAGGAGCATGGCCCACGTGATCGGCCGGTTGTGGACCGATTCGAAGCCGATGCCGCGCACGCGCTCGATCACCGGTTCGTCGGCATCCGGCAGCAGGCCCTGCGCCTGAGCCACGCCGGCCAGCACCGCCAGGTAGGTCTTGGCGACGCTGAAGGTCAGCTCGGCGCGATCCGGCTCGCCCCAGGCGGCGATTTCCTGTCCGCGCTGCCAGACCACGCCGGACACCGGACCGCGCCCATGCACCGGGCCGCGCAGCACGTTGTAGGGCGGCGGGTCGTCGTGATGCACACCCCAGTGCGCGGGGTCGGCCGCCGGATCGCGCGGCCAGGGCATCTCGTGGGCCGTCGCGAAGTCAATCGCGTCCTGCAAGGCGGCGGCGTGTGTCATGCGTCGAGCCGGTAGTCCCGGAAGCGCTCTCGCAGCTTCAGCTTCCACAGCTTGCCGGTGCCGGTGAGCGGCATCTGGTCGATGAACTCCACCGCATCGGGCAGCCACCAGCTGGCCACCTTGCCGCGCATGTAGTCCAGCAGCTCGGCCGCCGTCAGCGAGGCACCTTCGCGCTTCGTCACCACCAGCAGCGGCCGCTCCTGCCACTTCGGATGGGCAATGCCGATGGCCGCGGCCTGCAGCACCGCCGGGTGGCTGCAGGCCACGTTCTCCAGCTCGATGCTGCTGATCCATTCGCCGCCGGACTTGATGACGTCCTTGGAGCGGTCGGTCAGCGAGATGTAGCCGTCGGCATCGATGGTGGCCAGGTCGCCGGTCTTCAGCCAGCCCTGCTCATCCACGGCACTGCCGCCCTCGCCCTTGAAGTAGGCGCTGGACACCCATGGCGCCTTGACGCGGAAGTGGCCGAAGGCCACGCCGTCATGCGGCAGCTCCTTGCCTTCGTCGTCGACCAGCCGATAGCGGTTGCCAAACAGCGCACGGCCCGACTTCAGCCGCTGGTCAATGCGCTGCTCGAAGGGCAGATCCGCCGCGCCGGGCTTTATCGTCGCGGCGCTGCCGCCCAGCGCCTCGGTCATGCCCCAGGCCTGCATCAGCTGCACGCCGAAGTCGCGCTCCATGGTCTCGACCAGCGAGCGTGGCGGTGCCGAGCCACTGCTCAGCGAGATGCGCAGCGTGCTGAACTTCTTGCCCGTGCGCTGCAGCCATTCGGTCAGGATCAGCCAGAAGGTGGGCACGCCGCAGGTCAGCGTGACACGCTCGCCCTCCAGCAGCTCGTACAGCTTGTCGGGTTCGTAGTTGCGGCCGGGCAGCACCAGCTTGGCACCGAGCATCGGCGCCACGTAGGGGAACTGCCAGGCATTGCCGTGGAACATCGGCGCCATCGGCATCATCGTCACCCCCGCGCCGTTGGGCACGCCAATCGAGGCCATCGGCGCAATCTGCAGTGCCACCAGCAGCGCCGAGCGGTGCGAATACAGCACGCCCTTCGGATTGCCGGTGGTGCCCGAGGTGTAGCACAGCGTCGAGGCGCTGCGCTCGTCGAACTCGGGCCAGTCGTAGTGCGCACTTTCTGCGGCCAGCAGGTCGTCGAAGCACAGCAGCTTCGGCAGACTGGTCTTGGCTGGCATGCGCGCCGGCTCGCACATCATCACGAAGTGCTCGATGGTCGTCAGCCGCGGCGCGATGGCCTCCACCACCGGCAGCGTGGCCGCGTCGACGAACAGCAGCCGGTCCTCGGCGTGGTTGATGATGTAGACCAGCTGGTCGGCAAAGAGCCGCGGGTTGATGGTGTGCAACACGGCGCCGGTGCCCGACACGCCGTAGAACATCTCGAAATGCCGGTGCGTGTTCCAGGCCAGGCTGCCGACGCGGTCACCCGGCTTCATGCCCAGCCGCAACAGCGCGTTCGCCAGTTGCTGCATGCGCGCATGCGCCTCGGCATAGGTGTAGCGGTGGATGTCGCCTTCGATGGTGCGGGCCACCACCTCGGTGCCACCATGGAAGGTGGCCGCATGCCGGATGGCCGCCGAGATCATCAGCGGCATGTCCATGATCAGTCCTTGCATCGTCGGCCTCCCTCAGAACTTCGGAATTCGCAGCGTCTTGCTGATCATCGCCGTGCCCGAGGCGGCGAACAGCAGGCTCATCGGGTGCAACTGCCAGGGCCCGAGTTGCCAGGTGCCGCCCCACAGCTGCGCGCCCACGGCGCCCTGCCACGCGGCCCAGGCCAGCACTGCGGTGATGACCACGCTGGTGGGAATCGGGGTGCCCTCGAAATAAGCCACCTTGCCCGAGTCGGTAGTGAGCTGCTCGGCCGTGATGTTGAAGCGCGCCAGCCTGCTGACGCCGCAGCAGACGAAGTAGCACAGGATGGCGATGTCCCAGCCGCCCTGCAGCCCGGCGGCGAAGCCCAGTGCGGCCGGCCCCACGCCGAAGGAGATCACGTCGGCCAGCGAATCCAGCTCGCGGCCCAGCGGCGAATGCTGGTGGCGCCAGCGCGCGACCTTGCCGTCGAAGACGTCGAAGACAAAGGCCAGCGGTGTCATCAATGCCGACAGCAGGAAGTGAGTCAGCGAGCCGCTGGCCATGTACAACATGGCCAGCAGCACCGACAGCATGCCGCAGGCGGCGTTGCCCAATGTGATGAAGTCGGCCAGGTGGAAGCCGCGGATCATCGAGAAATGGCGCGGCGCGGGCTTGACGGGTTGCATCACGGCTCGAGGATGTTGAACATCGGGTTGAAGCTGTCCAGCGTGCCCAGCAACTGGCGCAACGCCATCGAATCGCCCTCGATCGGGATCTGGCCCTGCTGCAGCGCCGCGGCGAAGCCACCGACGACGATGCCGGCCAGCGTGGCCCGGCTCATGCGCACGGTCGCCATCGCGGCGGCGCCGTGCGAGCCGACCGCATGGCTCAGCGCCGAATGGCTGAGCGTCAGCTTCCAGCGCTCGGGCTCGCCTTCCATCACCCAGTCGATGCTTAAGCGCAGGCCTTCGGCCTTTTCGGCATTGACGCGCATCGCCAGGAAGTCGAAGAACATGCCCATCGGCAGCATCGCCACCACCTTGGGCGTGACGATGCCGGTGGCGCCGGGCGGCGGCTTCGGCGCACCGAAGCGCAGCTCCTTCGCGCCCAGCGCATAGGCGTTGCGCCAGGTGGAGCTTTCACTCTGGTAGGCCAGCTGCTCCATCGCATCGGCGGCCAGTTGTCTGGCGCCCTGGTTCGCCGGGTCGGCGAACACCAGGTGGTGCGTCACCTGCACCACCCAGCGGTAGTTTCCGGCCTCGAAGTCGGCCCTCGCGCGCGCCAGCGCGGCGTCGGCGCCACCCATGTATTCGATGTACTTCTGCGCCGCTGCCTGCGGCGCCAGCGGGTCCAGGTTCACCGGGTTGCCGTCGTAAGGGCCCATGTAGTGCGCGTACACCGCGCGCACGTTGTGCGCGATGGCGCCGTAGTAGGGCCGCGCGTGCCAGCTCTTCTCCAGCGACGCCGGCAGGCGGAACTCTTGCGCAATCTCGTGCGGCGTCAGGCCATGGCTCATCAGGCGCAGCGTCTGGTCGTGCATCAGCCGGTACAGGTCGCGCTGCTCGGTCAGGAACTTGCGCGCGCGCTCGCGGCCCCAGGTGGGCCAGTGGTGCTGGGCGATGACGACGTCGGTGTCGTCGATGAAGTCGTTGAGCGCCGCGTCCAGGTACTTCGACCAGGCCAGCGAGTCGCGCGTCTTCGCACCGCGGATCGGGCACAGGTTGTGCATCGTGTGGCAGCCGTTCTCCGCCAGGTTCAGCACCTTGAACTGCGGGAAGTGGAAGTTCATCTCCGCCGGCGCCTCGGTCTCGGGCGTCAGCTGGAAGACGATGTCGACGCCGTCGATGCGATGCCGCTCCACCGCCTGCGTGATCAACCGGTTGGGTGCGATCAGGCTGGTGGTGCCGCGGCCCATGGCCTTGCCCAGGCCGCTGTCCACATGCGAGCGCGCCCCCGGCGCCAGCGTCGGGCCGAACTGGAACATTGCGCGCCGACGCATCGGGATGCCGGCCAGGATGTTCTCGGAGATGGCCGCTTCCATGAAGCCGTCCGGCGCGATCACCTGCACCTCGCCGCGGGCCGCCTGCTCGGGCGTGATCACGCCCTCGACGCCGCCGTAGTGGTCGGTGTGGCTGTGGCTGTAGATCACGGCGTGCACCGGCCGGTCGCCACGGTGCTGGCGGTACAGCGCCAGTGCGGCGGCGGCGGCCTCGCACACCGTGAGCGGGTCGATCAGGATCAGCCCGGTGTCGCCTTCGATGATGGTGATGTTGGCGATGTCGAAGCCGCGCACCTGGTACAAACGATCGCACACCTTGAACAGGCCGTGGATGCGGTTCAGCCGCGCCTGCCGCCACAGGCTGGGGTGCACCGAATAGGGCGACTCGATCTGTTCCAGGAAGGCGAAGGCCGACAGGTCCCAGACCACGCGGCCGTCGGGCGTGGCGATGCGCGCATCGGGGATGCTGCCGACGAAGCCGCGCTGGGCCTCGTCGAAACACGCCGTGTCGGTGAAGTCCAGCCGCGCGGCTTGCGCCGCATTCGCCTGGCACGTGTGCAGCGAGGCAGGCTTGAGCACCGAGCCCGAGTCCTGGGGAGAGTTCATGCCGCGCGTCCTTTGGGCAACCGCCGTGCTGCGTTGTACCTCAGGCCACGGCATCGGCAGGGCCGTGCTTCCCCTGGGGCGCCCTCGGCCACAATGCGCAAGACAGGTGACGAAATTGCCATGAACCCACCCTTGCTCTCCGGCCTTCGGGTCATCGAGTTCTCGGCCTTCGTGGCCGCGCCCAGCGCCGGCCTGGCACTGGCGCAGTTGGGCGCCGACGTCATCCGCATCGACCCGCGCGGCGGCAACATCGACGTCAAGCGGTTGCCGCTCAACGCCGAGGGCCGCAGTCTCTACTGGGCGAGTCTCAATCGCGGCAAACGATCGGTGGAGCTCGACGTGCGCAGCGCCGCAGGCCGCGCGCTGGTGCAGCGGCTGATCTGCGCCAGCGGCGACGGCCCGCCGGTGTTCCTGACCAACCTGGCGGTGGACGGCGAGCTGTCGTACGCCGCGCTGTCGACGCTACGCCCCGACCTGATCATGGTGCAACTCAGCGGCTCACCGGACGGTTCCAGTTCGGTGGACTACACCGTCAACTGTGCGGCGGGGTTCCCGGGCATCACCGGCAGCGGCCGGGACGGCCCGGTCAACCACGTGCTGCCGGCCTGGGACGTCACGGCCGGGCAGATGCTGGCGCTGGCGGTGCTGGCGGCCGAGCGCCACTGGCGCCTCACCGGCCAGGGCCAGCATGTCAGCCTGGCACTGTCCGACGTGGCCATGGCCACGGTCGCCAACCTCGGCTACCTGGCCGACGTGGAGTTGAACGGCACGCAGCGCAGCGCCGACGGCAACTGCCTCTATGGCGCGTACGGCGACAGTTTCGTCTGTGCCGACGGCCGGCACGTCATGGTCGTGGCCATCACCGACCGGCAATGGAACGCGCTGCTGCGCGCCACCGGCTTGCAGGAAGCCCTGCCCGCGGCCGCGGCGGCGCTGGGCTTGAAGCTGGACGACGAGGCCGCGCGCTATGCCGCACGCGGTCTGATTTCCACCGCGCTGCGGCCCTGGTTCGCCGTGCGCACGCTGGCCGACGTGACCGAAACGTTCACCGACCGCTCGCTGCTTTGGGGGCCGTACCGTAGCTTCGAGCAGATGCTGGCCGAAGACCCGCGCTGCTCCGAAGCCAACCCGATGTTCCGCCGCATCGAGCACCCGGGCGTGGGGCGCTTCCTCACCGCGACGTCGCCGCTGCACTTCGGCGCCTTGGCAAGGCCGACGCCCGGCCTGGCGCCGAACCTGGGCCAGCACACCAGGCCGGTGCTGAGGCAGTTGCTGGGCCTGGACGATGCGGCACTGGATCAGCTGCATGCCGCGGGCACCATCGCCGTCGCGAAGGATTGAGATGAACGAGCACGAGATTTCGCTGGCCGAATGCGCACAGGCGCAGCAAGCCGCCGAGGCGCTGCTGCATCGCTTGATGGCCGCGCTGCGCACGACGCTGCAGCAGGCCGGTGCCGACGAGGCGCGCGCGCTGCAGCTCGAACAGGCCCGCGCGCACGGCGTAGCCTGGTTCGCGACCTACGTGCGGGCCCTGCAGCAGATGCTGGCCTGGGCGCAGCGGCTGCAGTCCGCGGGCCGGCTGGGCGATCTGGAGCTGCTGCTGCTGCGCGCGGCCTTCGCCGAATACCTGGCGCAGCTGTCGGGCGGGTTGCCGATGAGCCAGGGCGAGTTCTTCCGCGCCGAGTCATTGGACCGTGGCGCTTCGGCGCGCGAGGCCTTCGACGCCGACAGCGCCGTGCAGCGCCTGCGCGCCGACGGCTTCGGCACTGCGGCGCGGCAGCGCATCGCGGCCTGGGTCAGCGATGCGGCCGCTACCCGCGCCTTCGGCGACCCGGACTACGACGATGCGGCGCTCTACGAGGTGCGCGAACAGTTCGCGCGTTTCGCCGACGACCATGCGGCCGCTGCACACGGCTGGCATCTGCGCAACGCGTTGATCCCGGACGAAGTCATTGCCGAGATGGCCCGCCTGGGCGTCTTCGGCCTGACCATCGGCGAGGCGCATGGCGGCTCGGGCATGGGCAAGTCGGCGATGTGCGTGGTCACCGAAGAACTGGCCCGGGGCTACATCGGTCTGGGGTCACTGGGCACCCGCACCGAGATCGCCGCCGAGCTGATCGAACGCAACGGCACGCCGACGCAGAAGTCACGGCTGCTGCCGCTGATCGCCAGCGGAGCACTGATCCCCACCGCCAGCTTCACCGAACCCGACGTCGGCTCGGACCTGGGCTCGATCCGCACCCGCGCCGAGAAGGTCGAAGGCGGCTGGCGCATCCACGGCAACAAGACCTGGACGACGCACGGTGCTCGCAGCGACCTGATGACGCTGATGGTGCGCACCGATGCGCAGCCCGGCTACCGCGGGCTGTCCATGTTCCTGGCGGAGAAGCCGCGCGGCAGCGACGCCGAGCCCTTCCCCGCACCGGGCATGAGCGGTGGCGAGATCGAGGTGCTGGGCTACCGCGGCATGAAGGAGTACGAGATCGCCTTCGACGGCTTCTTCGTGCCCGACGAGGCCCTGCTCGGCGGCCAGACCGGCCAGGGATTCAAGCAGCTGATGCAGACCTTCGAGTCGGCGCGCATCCAGACCGCGGCGCGCGCCGTGGGCGTGGCGCAGAACGCCTTCGAGCTGGGCCTGGCCTACGCGCAGCAGCGGCTGCAGTTCGGCCGGCCCATCGTCGAGTTCCCGCGCGTGGCCGACAAGCTGGCCTGGATGGCCGTGGAGACCATGGTGGCGCGCCAGCTCACGCTGTTCTCGGCGCGCGAGAAGGATGCAGGCCGGCGCTGCGACATCGAAGCCGGCATGGCCAAGCTGCTGGCCGCGCGCGTGGCCTGGGCCAACGCCGACAACGCCGTGCAGGTGCACGGCGGCAACGGCTACGCAGTGGAGTACCGCATCAGCCGCGTGTTGTGCGATGCGCGCATCCTCAACGTCTTCGAAGGCGCGGCCGAGATCCAGGCCAACATCGTCATCAAAGGGCTGCTGGCGGCTGCTTGAGGGTGGCCGCCTCGCGCCATTGCCCCGGCGGGCAATTCGCCCAGCCGCGGAAGGCCCGCACGAAGGCGCTGAGCTCCGCATAGCCCAGCAGCTCGGCAATCTCGCCCAGCGGCACGCTGGTGCCGCGAAGCAGCTGCCGCGCGACGTCGAAGCGTGCGGCCGCGGCCACCGCCTTCAGGCTGGTGCCTTCGACGGCCAGGCGGCGGCGCAGCGTGCGCGGGTGCAAGGACAGCGCATCGGCCACGCGGTCGCCTGTCAGGACACCGGTCATGACCAGCGCACGGGCCACGTGGCGCGCGCGCTCGGCCATCGGCAGCTCCAGTTCGGCCTCGGTCCGCTGGGCGACCCGCAGCAGCGCGATCTGTTGCGCCGGGTCGGCCTGCGGTGGCCGCCGCTCCAGGCAGCTTGCGTCGAACCAGATCTCCGCCGCCGGGGCGTCGAACTGCACCGGTGCGTTGAAACAGCGCCGCCAGGCCAGCGGCGCCTGCGGCCGGGGGTGCGGCAGACGCACCTCCAGAGGCCGCCACTGCGGCCCGCACAGGGTGCGCAGCATGGTCACGCCGATGCTCATCGACAGGTCATAAACAAGTCCGATGCCGGGCGTGGCGGCGTCGTGCACCGCATAGCCGAGGGCGGCCCGGGCCGCTTGCGTTGTCTTCAGATAGACCACCGCGCCGCGGTCGTGCAGGTGCAGGTGACGCTCGAGCCCGCGCAAGGCATCGCCGACCGTCGGCGCACGCTGCATCAGCAGCGCCAGCAGGCCCAGGCTGGCGAATTCGAAGCGCTCGGCGACGAGCAAGCCGAAATCCTCGCGACGCGTGGCGCGCGCGGCATCAAGCAGAAGCCGCGCCCCGGCCGCGAACGGCACCCGTGTCGCGGCATCGTCGAAGGCCGACGCGGCAATGCCGGCAGCGGCCAGCAGCGGGGCCGGGTCGATGCCCGACTCGCGCAGCAGGCCGGGCACCGGCAGCAGCGGCGCGATGCTGAGGTCGGGTGGCAACGCGGCCGCGGGCCGCGACGCGGGTCGGGCTTCGCTGGGCTGGGGCTTGGGGGTGGGTCGAAGCATGGCGGGGCTGTCGCAGCAGCTCGTGGGGACACGGCAACGATTGTCCGGGAATGTCAATCAAGGCTGCAGAGGCCGGATTAGCATCGCGCTCGCGCTGTGTTCAAGGGGTGGACCCCCTCTTCGATCCCTACACCCAAGAGGAGCTTCGCATGATCCGCAAGACTTTCGTTCTGGTCGCGTCATTGGGCTTCGCCGGCCTGGCATTGGCCGACTTCCCGCTGATGAACATGGTCGCTGACAAGGTGATCCAGAAGTACCAGACCTCCACCTGCGAACAGCTGTGGGCACAGAAGCAGCAGCCCAAGTCAGAGCAGGAGCAGAAGGTCATCGGCCTGCTCAAGAGCGACCCGCAGTTGCGCACCGCGTTCCTGAACAAGGTGGCCGGGCCGATCTCGAACAAGATGTTCGAGTGTGGAATGATCCCCTGACCCCACGATCAGGGTCCGCGGCCCACACCGGCGGCCGCATGAACCGGAGTTGGCAGCAATGACATCCCTTCACGCGGCCACGTCACGCGCCGCTGCGGCACTGGCTTGCCTGGTGCTGGCCTTCGGCACACAGGCCCAGGGCACGGCCCCTGCGGCCAAACCCCCGAAGTCGGCGGCCAAGGCCAGCAAGCCGCCTCGCGTGCCGCTGCTGGTCGAGCAGCGCGCCATCGACCTGATCAAGGCGGCCAGCGCACGTCTGGCCGCGGCCAAGGCGATGAGCTTCACGGCCATCGTCGACATCGAATACCCGAGCAAGCTGGGCCCGCCGCTGGCCTATCCGGTGCGTTACGACGTGGCCATGCAGCGGCCCGACAAGCTGCGGGTGTTGCAAAGCGGCGCCGGAGCGGCCAACGAGTTCTACTACGACGGCAAATTGATGATGGCCTTCGTGCCCGAGGCCAACCTGGTCGCCGTGGCCGATGCGCCGCCGACGATCGAGGCGGCACTCAAGCTCGCTTCGGACAAGGCGGCCATCTACTACCCGTTCATGGACCTGCTGCTTCCCGACCCCTACGCCGTGATGACCGACAAGGTGCTGCACGCCTTCTACATCGGCCCGTCCGGTGCGGTCGGCGGCGTGTCCACCGAGGCCGTGGCCTGGGCCACCAACGACGTCTTCATCCAGATGTGGGTGGGCACCGAAGACAAGCTGCCGCGGCGCATCCGGGCGATGTTTGCCAACGACCCCTTGAAGCTGCGCCATGACATGCAGTTGTCGAACTGGCAAATCGACCCGACCCACGCGGCCGACACCTTCGCCTCGCAGAAGGCGCAGAGCGCGCAGCGCATTCCCTTCGCCAAGCCCGCGGCCGTGCCGCCGCCGCCGGGCAGCAAGCCCGCGCCGAAGCCTGCAAGGCCGGCGACCACCACCCCCACCCCGAAGGCGCCTTGAGGAGTTCAGGATGACGCGCACACGCACACGTATCGCCCTGGCCGTGATCGCCGCGCTGGCCGCTGGCCAGGCGCTGGCCTGGGCCAGCGCCAACCGCGCCGGCGGCAGCACCATGCACAGCTTCGGCTCGACCACGCACGACAACCGCTACGGCGGCAGCACCACGCACACCGCTGGCGAAGGCACCGAGCACACCAACACCTACGGCGGCAGCACGGCGCACAGCGAATACGGCGGCACCGAGCACACCAACGTCTATGGCGGCAGCACGGCCGGGGCTTACGGTGCCGGCGCCGAGCACACCACCTACTACGGCGCCACGGCCTACAAGCCGCCGCCCTATGGCGCCTACCCGGTGTACCACCCGCCTACCTATGTACCGGCCTATTCCACCGGCTGCTACGGCTGCGCGGCAGCCGCCGGCGCCGTGGTGGGCGTGGCCACGGGCGCGGCCATCGCCTCGGCCAACACGGCCGCGGCGACGAGCAGCGCCTATTCGGCCGGCGTGGCCGCGGGCAGCGCCAGCACCGGGGCGGCCTACTCGTCGGGTTATGCGGCGGGCACAGTAGCCGCCACCGCACCGCCACCCGGCGCCACCGTGACCACGGTGACCACCACCACGACCAGCTATGCGATGGGCGTGAGCTATGCCGCGCTGCCGCCGGGCGCGATGGCCATCAACAAGAACGGCACCACCTACTACCTCAGCGGCAACACCTGGTTCCAGCCGATGTTCGGCGCCAACGGGGTGCACTACCAGGTGGTGGCAGCGCCCTGAGTCATTGGCGGCGCCGCCGCCGCCGCCGTCGGTTCTGGCAATCCACCCTGACGAACGCCACAGCGGAGCGCACCAGCCATGCATCGAGCCCGTCAACATGCTCTGCCCACTCCCAGGGGGCCGGCAGCCGCTTTGGCCACCTTGCTGATCGCCGCCGCCCTGGCCGGCGGCTGCTCGAAGAAGGACGACGCAGTGGCCCAGGCCGCCAAGACCGATGTGGCCCAGGGCGTGCCGGCACCCAGCCTGGAACAGACCAAGACCATCGCCGAGCAGGCCTACGTCTACGGCTTCCCGATGATCGCCGCCTACAAGGCGATGTACGAGTTCAACGTCGACAAGGCGTCGCCGCAGTTCAAGACCGGCTTCAACCAGGTCTGGAACGACGCAAAGACCTTCACGCCCAAGGACACGGCCATCCCGACGCCGAACGCCGACACGCCGTATTCGATGATCCAGGCCGACCTGCGCGCCGAGCCACTGGTGTTCTGCGTGCCCGAGGTCGAGAAGGGGCGCTACTTCTCGGTGCAGCTCGCAGACCTGTACGCGCAGAACTACGGCTATGTCGGCAGCCGCACCACCGGCAATGGTGCCGGCTGCTACCTCGTCGCCGGCCCGGACTGGAAGGGCGACAAGCCCGAAGGCATCGCCCAGGTCTTCCGCTCGGAGACGCAGTTCAGCCTGATCATCTTCCGCACCCAGCTCTTCAACGCGGCCGACATCGACAACGCGAAGAAGGTGCAGGCCGGCATCCGTGCCGAGCCGCTGTCGGCCTTCCTGAAGCAGCCGGCGCCGCCCGCCGCACCGGCCATCGACTTCCCAGCCTTCGTGGGCCAGGACCCGTTCAAGACCGACTTCGCTGCCACCCTCGACTTTCTGCTGCAGTTCGCGCCCGTGGTGCCGGAAGAAAAGGAACTGCGCGCCAAGTTCGCCAGCATTGGCATCGGCCCGGGCAAGACCTTCAGCTTCAAGGACCTGTCGCTCGAGCAAAAGGCCGCGGTGGGCCTGGGCGTGAAGCAGGGTTACGAGGCGATCGAGAAACGCCGCGACAACATCGGCAAGGACGTCAACGGCTGGCTCGTCGGCGCCGCCTTCGGCGACCGTGCCTTCTTCAAGGGCGACTACGAGTTGCGCGCGGCCGCGGCGCTGGCCGGCATCTACGGCAACGACGCCGCGGAGGCCATGTACCCGTTTGCCAAGACCGACGGCACCGGCGCCGCGCTGGACGGCAGCAAGCACCGCTATACGCTGACCTTCGCCAAGGATCAGTTGCCGCCGGTGAATTCGTTCTGGTCGGTGACGATGTACGACGGCAAGACGCAGTTGCTGATCAACAACCCGATCAACCGCTACCTGATCAATTCGCCGATGCTGCCCGCGATGCAGAAGAACGCGGACGGTTCGCTCACGCTGCTGATCCAGAAGGATTCGCCCGGCAAAGGCAAGGAGGCCAACTGGCTGCCCGCGCCGGACGGCCCGATCTACATGGTGATGCGCCTGTACTGGCCGAAGGACACGCCGCCGTCGATCCTGCCGCCTGGAGAAGGCAGTTGGAAGCCGCCGGCGGTGATGCAGGCGCCATGATCAGATTCGCCAACCTCGGTGTCTGATCAGCGCTCGTCCCCATTGCAGTCCCGAACCCCCAACCCCACCCACCGAAACGATCGATCATGAAGAGTATTCAGAACGCCTTGCCTGCCTTCTTTGCGTCTGCCGCGCTGGTCGCTGCAGTGGCCTGGCACCCCGCCGCACAGGCGCAAGCCAAACCGGCAACCGGACCGATCGTCACCCTGACGGATCCCTGCCCGATCAAGGCTGAGAACTGGCGCGGCAAGGCCTTCTACGAGATTCTGTTCATGTTCCGCCAGCCCAACGGCGGCGGGATCGGCAACTACTTCAACTCTCTCAGCAACGCCCTTCCCGCGCTCAACGACGAAATGGACGCGCGCTTCCGCGCCCTGAAGGCGGAGACCTTGAAGAAGGAGTTCGGGGGCGACGGGATCTTCTTCAATGGCCCGCGGCGTTTCGTGGCGAACAGCCTCACCGCGTCGTCCTGGGATGGCTGCAAGCAGAGAGTGATCGGAACGATCCCCTTGAACCTGGACGGCACCTTCGAAGTCCCGAGTTTCGACAAGTTCGTCTCCGGACCGCCGGTGGCCTACAAGCCGTTGGTCTCCAAACGTGACAGTCGCATGATCTTCAATGCGGGCGAAACGGTGTATGAGCTGATCACGCCCGAGGGCGCCGTCTACACCATGTTCAGCCTGTCCCTGAAAGCCGACCCCAAGAACACCATCGAAAACCTGCCCACCCTGGGCAAGCGCCTGACCTTGCCGACGGGATGGAAGTTCAGATCACGCAAACTGGACAAGGAGATGGTTCTGACGGCCACCGCGGACTCCAACCCGCCCAACACCGTCGTTCTCGACCAGCTAGAGGGCAACTACCAGTACAACGCTGGTGCCAAGTAGTGGCCTGAGTGTCGCCTGGTGAGGGCGGCTGGCAGCCGCCCGATGGCGCAGGACGCATTGGTGCGCGACTTTCGTGTGGTCCGCGCCTGTGCCGGCGACGTGGCGACACTCTGCCCCGGGGTCCTGCCCGGCGAGGGCCGGATCAAGGCCTGAGGGCACGCGTGGGTCATGTAGGCCATCGGCCAACGGGTCGACAAGACGCTGACCTACGGG
Source organism: uncultured Pseudomonadota bacterium (assembly GCA_963758955.1). GTDB lineage: Bacteria > Pseudomonadota > Gammaproteobacteria > Burkholderiales > Burkholderiaceae_C > Rubrivivax. The sequence goes on along the minus strand of CAVWXO010000012.1, from coordinate 19,067 downwards.
GCCACTCGGCAGATGCGCCTGCAGGTGCAGTTCGTGGTCCCGAAGTGATCCGCCGCGAGAAGCGAACATGGCAATGAAGCCGTCGACCGCCAACGTCCGTGAGCCGAGCTTCTGCTGCGGGTCGGCGTGGTCTGCAAGTTACACCCTGTTTGCTGTGCATCGGTGAGAGCGGCCGTGCCCTCCGCCCGCGCCGGGCGCCTACCGCAGCTGCCACACCGGCACAAGTACAAGGTGTTGCTCGCACTGCTGCTGACATCGATCGTGATCCAGACCTATGGTTTGCACTCGGGCTTCGCCGGCACGCTGTCGGACATCTTCCGCACCGTGCTTATCGTGACGATCTTCCTGGTCGTTTTCCGCGGCACGCGCGAGCGCGTGCCCGCGGCGTTGCTGCTGCTCGGGATGGTCGTCGTCGGCTGGACGCGCTACTTCACCGGAGCCGGCAACGGGGGGGCTCTGGCTTTGGCCTTCAACGCGCTGTCGTCGATCTTTCTCTGGACCGCCGTGGCGGTGATCCTGCGCGATCTGTTCCGCACGCCTGAGGCGGGCGTGGGCAACGTGCTCGGCGCCATCTGCGGCTTCCTGATCGCCGCCGATGCGTGGGCGGGCATCCACATCCGCGCCTATCTGCTGGCGCCGCACTCCCTCGCCTTCGACCCCAGCGTGCAGCAACTGCTGGGGCACTGGCATGGCCGGCTCGCGCTGTTCTGCTACTACAGCTTCGCGCAGATGACGATGCTCGGCTATGCCGACATCACTCCGGTGCGCGCGCCGGCCACCACGCTGAGCCTGTTCGCCGCCTTGTTCGGCATGTTCTACACCGCCATCGTGGTCGCGCAGCTTGTTGGCCTGGCCCAGGCCGCCCCACGCGACGCTGCGTCAGATGGTGGCAGTCAAAAACCCTAACGCTGGAAGCGTCCCATGACAAAAGGAAACCAGGCTCCGGAAGTGATCATGTTCGTGCGGCATGCGGAGAAGCCCGGGGAAGGCACCAAACCGCACGGCGTCAACCATCACGGAGAACACGACGGGCATTCCCTGTCCGTGCCCGGCTGGATTCGGGCCGGCGCCCTGGCCGGCCTGTTTGCGCATGCGCCATCGCGGGCCCATCCGCATATCGTGAGGCCCGGCCGCATCATCGCCACCCGGCCTACCGAAGAAGCCAAGAGCAAGCGCGAGATCCACACTGCGGCACCCACCGCTCAGCGCCTGCGGCTCGAGATCGAGGACGCGCATACCCACGGTCATGAGGCCAGCCTGGCCACGGAGGTGCTAACCCGGCCGGACCCCGTGCTGATCGTCTGGCATCACGGCACGATGGCGAAGATCGTGCGCCACTTTCCGGTCGTCAACCCCGATGACATTCCTGCGCGTTGGCCGGACGAGCGCTTCGACCTGATCTGGGTGCTGGTGCGCCAGAGCGGTCCGGCACTGGGCTATCGCTTCGTCTGCGTGCCGCAGATGCTGCTGGCTGACGATGCGCAGGACGTCTGAGAGCAGCGGCTCCTGACATCGACCGGGATCGAACTGAAGTGCGACCTCTGGCCGCCGATCAACCGTTTTCCGCAGCCACCTGAGTCCGACACGCCATGGACGCGAAAGGGCTCGGTTGGTCAGTTGTCCTGGATTGTCAACTCGGCAGACGATGCGCTGACTAGAATCGTGTCCGCTTCGAACGCATGAAAGATCGTCAATGAAGAGCACGAATCGGTTCGTCGGCACGCTCGGCAGCTTGTTGGCCGCCTTGAGCATTGCCAGCGGCGCGCAGGCGCAGACGGTCACAGGCGTGCTGGGCTCGCCCAGTGCCACCAGCACAATCCCGGGCAACCAGCTCCCGGCGCCAAGCCCGGCCTTCGGCGGCATGATTAAGAACGACGCGCTGCAGAGCAAGCCGTGGTGGGCCCCGCGCACCGTGCCGCCAAAGAGCGCGCCGAACGTGCTGCTGATCATCACCGACGATGCCGGTTTCGGCGTGCCCAGCACCTTCGGCGGCGTGATCCCGACACCGACGATGGACCGGCTGGCCAAGGACGGCCTGCGCTACAACCGTATGTTCTCCACCGCGCTGTGCTCGCCCACACGCGCCGCGCTGATCACCGGACGCAACCACCATTCGGCCGGCTTCGGCGTGATCTCCGAGCAGAGCACCGGCTTTCCCGGCTACAACAGCATCATCGACCGTGACAAGGCCACCATCGGCCGCATGCTGAAGGACAACGGCTACGCCACCGCCTGGTTCGGCAAGGACCACAACGTGCCGGCCTTCGCCGCCAGCCAGGTCGGACCCTTCGACCAGTGGCCCATCGGCATGGGCTTCGAATACTTCTACGGCTTCATCGGCGGCGATGCCAACCAGTGGCAGCCGAACCTGTTCCGCAACACCACGCAGATCTTTCCGTTCCAGGGCAAGGCGCCCGGCAGCTGGAACCTGATCACGGCGATGGCCGACGATGCCATCGACTACATGACGCGCATGCACCAGATCCAGCCGGACAAGCCGCTGTTCATCAAGTACGCGCCGGGTGCGACCCATGCGCCGCACCATCCGACGCAGGAATGGGTGCAGAAGATCCGCGCGATGAAGCTGTTCGACGACGGCTACGAGAAGCTGCGCGAGCGCATCTTCGCCAACCAGAAGCGCCTGGGCGTGATCCCGGCCGACACCCAGCTGGGGCCCTGGCCAGCGGAGCTGCTGACGCCCTGGGACAAGTTGAGCGCCGAGGAGCAGAAGCTCTTCATCCGCCAGGTGGAGATCTTCGCCGCCTACGCCGCCTACAACGACTACGAGATCGGCCGCGTGATCCAGCATTTCCAGGACCTGGGACGTTTGGAAAACACGCTGGTCATCTACATCAACGGCGACAACGGCACCAGCGCCGAAGGCGGCCCGCTGGGCACGCCCAACGAGGTGGCTTTCTTCAACGGCCTGAACAAGCTGCCGGTCGACGTGCAGATGAAGTTCTACGACGTGTGGGGCACCGAAGCCACCTACAACCACATGTCGGCCGGCTGGTCGTGGGCCTTCGACACGCCCTTTTCGTGGTTCAAGCAGAACGCCTCGGCGCTGGGCGGCATCAACCAGAACATGGTGGTCTCCTGGCCCGCGCGCATCCAGGACAAGGGCGGCCTGCGCCAGCAGTTCGTGCACGTCATCGACGTGGTGCCCACCATCCTGGAGGTCGCGGGCCTGAAGGCGCCGACGGTCGTCGACGGCATCAAGCAAAAGCCCATCGAAGGCACCAGCTTCGCCTACACCTTCGACGCCAAGAACGTTTCAGCCGCCGAGCGCCACAAGACCCAGTACTTCGAGATGATGGGCCAGTGGGCGCTGTACGACGAGGGCTGGTTCCTCAGCACCAAGGTCAACCGCGCGCCATGGGATGCCTTCGGCGCGGCCAACCCCGACCCGCTGAACAACCAGGTGCTCGAGTTGTACAACCTGAACAAGGACTTCAGCCAGACGCAGGACCTGGCGGCCAAGTACCCGGACAGGGTGAAGGCAATGAAGGCCAAGTTCGTCGCCGAGGCCAAGAAGCACCAGGTCTTCCCGCTGGATGCCTCGGTGGCGGCGCGCATCGTCGCGCCGCGGCCCAACATCACCGCCGGGCGCACCGAGTTCGTCTACACGCGGCCGATGGTCGGGCTGCCGCAGGGCGATTCGCCGCTGCTGCTGAATACCTCGTACACCGTCACCGCCGACATCGAGGTGCCGGCCGGCGGCGCCGAGGGCATGATCCTTACCTCGGGCGGGCGCTTCGGCGGCTACGGCTTCTACCTGCTGAAGGGCAAGCCGGTGTGGCTGTGGAACATGGTCGACCTGGAGCGGCTGAAGTGGGAAGGCGCCGAGGCACTGAGCCCGGGCCGGCACACCATCGAGTTCGACTTCAAGTACGAGGGCCTGGGCGCCGGCACGCTGGCCTTCAACAACTTCAGCGGCGTGGGCCGTCCCGGCGTGGGCACGCTGAAGGTGGACGGCAAGGTGGTCGATACCAAGCCGATGCCGCGCACGCTGCCGATGATCCTGCAGTGGGATGAGAGCTTCGACATCGGCTCCGACACACTGACCGGAGTGAACGATGCCGACTACAAGCCGCCCTTCGCCTTCAGCGGCAGGCTGAACAAGCTGACAGTCAAGCTGGATCGCCCACAACTGTCGCCCGCGGACATCAAGAAGTTCGAAGCAGCCATGACGACCAAGGACTGAAGGGGCGCCGCCCGCCCATCGCTACCGAGCGAGAATCCGCCACCGGTCCGCAGGGACCAGCCATCAGGAGACACGAAGTGCAAGCCATGCAACCCACCCGTTTCGCTGCCCCGCTACTGGCCCTGGCCCTGGCCGGAGCATTGCCATCCGCCGCCCAGGCCCAGAGCAGGACCGAAGGCTGGCAATTCGAAGCCGCCATCTACGGCTGGTTCCCAGCGATCAGCGGCACCACGTCGTTCCCGCCGAATGGCGGCGGGCCCAGCCTGGACGTCAGCATGGGCGACGTGCTCGATGCGCTAAAGATGGCCTTCTTCGGCGCGCTTCAGGTGCGCAATGGTGAATGGGGCCTGTGGACCGACCTCGCCTATGCTGACCTGGGTGGCTCGAAAAGCAGGTCGCGGGACTTCACCATCGGTGGCCAGCCGCTGCCGGTGGGCGTCAGCGCCAATCTGGACCTCGACATCAAGACCTGGATATGGACCCTTGCCGGCACCTACCAGCTGAATAACGACAACAACGGCACGATGGACTTGTTGTTCGGCGCACGCATGATCGATATGACCAACACGCTGGACTGGAACATCAGCGGCACGGGCGGCAACTTGCCGCCTTTGACCGGGTCGAAGGAAGTCGGCGCCACCAATTGGGACGGCGTGCTCGGCCTGAAGGGCCGCGCCTACCTGGGCTCCGAGCGCCGGTGGTTCGTGCCGTACTATGTCGATGTCGGCACCGGCGAATCGAAGCTGACCTGGCAGGTCAACGCGGGCGTGGGTTACCAGTTCGACTGGGGCGCCGTGGTGGCCTCGTGGCGCTACCTGGACTATGAATTCAAGAGCGGCTCGCACATTGAAAGCATGAGCTTCAACGGGCCGCTGGTCGGCGTGGTCTTCAAGTTCTAGGGAAAAAGCCCGGCGCGCGCCAGCAGCCGCTGCGCGCGCTGCAGCACCGGCTTGTCGACCATGCGGCCGTCGACACGCACCGCGCCGGCGGAGCCGGCAGCCGCGTCGACGACGCGCTGAGCCCACGCCATCTCGGCCGCCGTCGGCGCCAGCACATCGTGCACCCAGCCCACCTGCTTCGGGTGAATGCACAGCTTGGCGCCGAAGCCGTGCGCGCGGGCCCGTGCAAAGTCGGCACGCAGTCGGGCTGCATCGTCGATGTCGGGCGTGACGCCGGCCACTGGCGGGGGCAGTTCGGCGGCGCGCGAAGCCCAGGCCAGGCGGCTGGCCGCGGCATCCAGCCCCAGCGGTCCGGCGACCGGATCGTCCACCAGGTCCAGGTCGAGTGCGAAATCCAGCGTGCCGAAGACCAGCCGGCTCACCCCCTCGGCCGCGGCCAGGACCTCGGCATTGAGGATGCCGCGCGCACTTTCGATCAAGGCCAGCACCTCGATGCGGGGACAGGCTCGGCGCAGCTGGGCCACATTGTCGGGCGTTTCGGCCTTGGGCAGCATCACGCACTGGGCGTGGGCTACGGCCAGCATGGCCAGGTCCTCGTCGAACCAGGGTGTGGCGGCATCGTTGATGCGCACCACCAGCCGCGCTCGCTGTGCGATGTCGGCCGCGGCGACATAACGCGCGACCGACGCGCGCGCGGCGGCCTTGTCCTGCGACACGACCGCGTCCTCCAAGTCCAGCACCACCGCGTCGGCACCCGCGGCCAATGCCTTGTCGAAGCGTTCAGCACGATTGCCGGGCACGAACAGGTAACTGCGCGGGACCATGGCGTCGTGCCTCAGAGGGCCTGCGCTGCGCGCAACGCGGCAACGGCCTCGGCGTCGTAGCCCAGTTCGGCCAGCAGCGCTTCGGTGTGCTGGCCCAGCGACGGCACCGGGTCCATGCGAGGGCCGTCGCCGTCGTCCCAATTGCCAGGCGGCAGCAGCGCGGGGATGGGGCCCACCGGTGAGCCGACCTCGCGCCAGCGTCCGCGTGCCGCCAGTTGCGGATGCTGCCAGAACTCGCGCATCGTGTTGACCTTGGCGTTGGCGATCTGCGCGGCGTCGAGGCGCTGCAGCACCTGCTCGGCGCTCAGTGCGTCAAAGGTCTCGACGATCAAGGCCCGCAAGGCCTCGCGCTGCGTATTGCGCGCGGCATTGTCGTGAAAGCGCGGGTCCCGGGCCAGCGCCGCCTGCAGCATCACCTTGTCGCAGAAGGCCCCCCATTCGCGCTCGTTCTGCAGGCCCAGCATCACCGTCTTGCCGTCGCCGGTGGGAAAGGGGCCATAGGGGTAGATCGTGGCATGGCTGGCACCGCTGCGCGGCGGCGGCTCGGCGCCGTCGAAACTGTAGTACATCGGGAAGCCCATCCATTCGCCCAGCGACTCGAGCATCGACACTTCGACACGGCGGCCGCGGCCGTTACGCTGGCGCTGCAGCAGCGCGGCGAGGACGCCGCTGTAGGCGTACATGCCGGCGGCGATGTCGGCGATCGAAGCGCCCACCTTGGCCGGGGCATCCGGCGTGCCAGTCACCGACAGCAGGCCGGCTTCGCTCTGGATCAGCAGGTCGTAGGCCTTCTTGTCGCGGTAAGGACCGGCTCGGCGGGCATCGTCGCCATAGCCAGAGATGTCGCAGACGACCAGCCGTGGGTTGTCTGTCGACAGGGCCTCGTAGGACAGCCCCAGCCGAGCCGCCGCGCCGGGCGCCAGGTTCTGCACCAGCACGTCGGCCTTGTCGCGGATCAGCTTGTGCAGCACCTCGGCCGCGGCCGGCTGCTTGAGGTCCAGCGTCAGGCTTTCCTTCGAGCGGTTGGTCCAGACGAAGTGCGAGGACAGCCCGCGCACGCGCTGGTCGTAGCCGCGGGCGAAGTCGCCGCTGCCCGGCCTCTCGACCTTGATGACCCGTGCGCCCAGGTCAGCCAACTGGCGCGTGGCAAAGGGTGCGGCAATCGCCTGTTCCAGCGCGACGACGGTGATGCCTTGCAGAGGCTGCATCAGCGCAGCACCGCGGTGGCGTCCATCGTCAGCCAGCCTTCATGGTCCTGGGCCCACAGGTGCACGGTCTTGCCATCGGCTTGCGGCGCGCCGTTGACACGCATCGGCCGGCCGTCGAAGGTAGGACGCAGCGCCTTGAAGCGGAACGTTGCCAGCTCCGCCTGCGGCGCGTGCCGGCGCAGCAGGTCGAGCAGCAGCGTGGCGATCAGCGGGCCGTGCACCACCAGGCCCGGATAGCCTTCGACCTGCGTGGCATAGGGCCGGTCGTAGTGGATGCGGTGGCCGTTGAAGGTGAGCGCCGAATAGCGGAACAGCAGCACCGCGTCGGGCTGCAGCTCGCGCTGCCAGGCCGCGCCCTCGGGTGCAGCTTGAGGTGCCGGCGGCACATCGTCCGGCCGCTGCGCATCGCGGTAGACGATATCGTGGAACTCCACCAGCGACGGCTCGGCTTCGCCATTGCAATGCAGCTCATGCCGCACCTTCACGAACACCAGCTCGCCGCTGCGGCCGGACTTGCCGGACACGTCGACGATGGTCGAACTGCGCCGCAGCGCGTCGCCCAGCCGCACCGGCGAGTGGAACTCGAACTGGCTGCCGGCCCACATGCGGCGTGGCAGCGGTACGGGTGGCAGAAAGCCGCCGCGCCGCGGGTGGCCATCTGGCCCGATCTCCGACTGCCGTGCCATCGGCAGGAAATAAAGCCAATGCCACAGCGCGGGCAGCGCCGTGCCTGCCTTCAGCGCCATCGACGGGTGGTCCAGCGTCGCCGTCAGAGCGGCCGCAGGCGCCGCTTGCGCGATGTCGTGCAGCACCTCGCTACGGCCGATCCAGGTCTTCAGTTCATCCAGTGTCGGGCTCAAGGCAGGTTCCCTCAATCGTCGAGGCCGCTCATGCCGACCCGGTGGGCCAGCGGTTTCGCTCCGGCGATGCGAAAGGCCGTCTTGCCAGGCCAGGCCAGCGTGCCGTCGAGCCGGCGCGCGAACAGCAGGCCGTCGCTGCCGGCGGCCAGCGGCGTGCGCGCCACGGCACCGCGTTCGTCGGACGGGTCGATGATCTCGCAGATGACCTGGCCCTTGCGCACGCGCGAGCCCTTGGCCACGCGGTAGACCAGGATGCCGCTGCACGGGCAGTAGCCGACATCCATGCCGGAAATCGGCGTGGCCTCGGCCTTCAGCGGCGGCAGCTTGCCCGGGCGGCCAGCGACCGCGCCGCAGCGTCGCAGGAAGCGCAGCAGCCGCGCGGCATCGTCGGCCCCCAGGGCATGGTTCACGTCGTGCTGGCCACGGTATTCCACCGTGGCACTGAGGCAGGCCTGCGGAATGTCGGCCTCGCCAAAGCGTTCGGCTAGCCGCGCCCACAGCGCGCCGTTGGCGCCCGAGAAGGTCAGCGCCTGCGGATAGGGGTCGTTGACCAGTGTCGCCTCGGCGCCGATGTCCGCCGCCAGCGCCTGCGCGCGGCCAGGCCAGTCGCGGCGCGAGATGAACAGGTGCAGCACCGCCTCCAGATCGCAATGCAGGTCGAGCACCACGTCGGCGTCGATCGACAGCTTCATCACCTCGCGGCGCAAGGTCTGCAGCTCGTTCAGCGGCTGCATCTGGTCGAGCGCAGCCAGCGCGGCCTCGCGGATCAGCGCCACGTTGGCCGGTGCATCACGGCCCAGTCGGCTGCCCACGCGTTCGGCCACCGCGGGCGCCAGGTCGAGCCAATTGCGGTTGAAGTTGTCCCGACCCAGCAAGTCGTAGCGGCCGAGGTGGTTGTTGCCGACCAGCTGCGACAGGCCGATCGGGTTGACGGTGGGCACCACCACCACCTCACCGACGATGCGCCCGGCTGCATCGGCCTTGAGCAGCTGCGGCAGCAGGTGGTGCAGCGCCATCGCGCCAGGGAACTCGTTGGCATGCACCGCCGCCTGCAGATACACCTTCGGCCTTGCGCCGAGCGTGCCGAAGCGGTGCACCACCACATGGCGGACACTGCCCGGCGACATCGACGGCAGCTGGATGCGGAACTTGCTGTGTGCCACGCGGGGCCTCGCTTCCTGTTCAGTCTTCGGGATACAGGCCGCGCACACGCGCGAACAGCCGGGTCAGGCCGAGCAGCGCGTCGATGTTCGGCGTGGCGATGTCCAGGCGCTGCGCGATCTCGCGCACCACGGTCACCAGCGCGTCGAGCTCGATGGCGCGGCCGGCTTCGACGTCGTTCTGCATCGAGGTCTTGAAGCGGCCCAGCTTGCGCGTCACCGCATGCCGGTCTTCGGGGCTCTGCGCCACCGCGCAGCCAATGCGCGCACCGATCGCGGCAGCCTCCTGCATGGCGGCGCTGCAGAAGGCCAGCACCAGAGGATCGGCCATGATGCGGTCGACCGTCGCGCCGGTGATCGCCGACACCGGGTTCATCGTCATGTTGCCCCACAACTTGTACCAGATGTCCTGGCGCACATCGGCCGACAGCGTAATGTCGAAGCCGGCGCGCTGCAGAAGATCGGCCAGCGCCTGCACGCGCGGCGTCACCCCGCCGGCGGGCTCGCCAATGATCAGCCCTTGGCCCATGCGCTGTTCCACCAGGCCAGGCTCTGGGGTGAAGGTGCTGGCATGCACCACGCAGCCCAGCACCTGGGCCAACGGAATGTGCGCCGCGGTGGCGCCGTCCGGGTCCACGCTGCGCAGCGGCTGGCCGCCCAGCGCCGGGATGGCCTGGGCAAACCACCAGGGCACGCCGTTCATCGCCGGCAGTACCAGCGTGTGTGTGCCCAGCAGCGGTGCGATGCGGCGTGACACCTCGGCCAGCGCCGGACCCTTGACTGCCACCACCACCAGGTCCACCACCCCCAAGTCGCGTGGGTCGTCGGTGGCGTCGGCCGGGGCCTGCAACAACTGGCCGCCCTGGCGCAATCGCCAGCCGTGTTCGCGCAGCGCCTGCAGCGTGGCGCCACGTGCCACCGCAGCCACGCTGCATTGGCCCGTGGCAGCCAGCCGCGTGCCGATAAAGCCACCAATGGCGCCGGCGCCGTAGATGCACACCTTCATGAGGGGATTTGCCTGCTTGTTTGAAACCGCAGCGAATCTAGCAGGCCCGCCCGGCACCCGAGTTGCGGGGTTGACCCGTGACACCGTGGCGCCGAACATGCAGCCACATCAGCACACCGCGCTTTGCCACCCATGAACCCGCCCCAGCCCCAGAACCCGCTGCCGATGCCGCTGTCCGAAGAACTCGAGGTGCGCATGCAGGCCTTGCTGAAGCTGCGCCGCCAGATGCTGGCCCTGCACGCCCGGCTGGAGTACCTGCGGCTGATGCTGCGCGTCAGCGGCCCCGAGTTGCGCCCGACCCCGCCGCGCACTGGCGCACGCTGAAACAGCGCTCACAAGTCGCCGAACTTCGGCTCGCGCTTTGCGATGAAGGCATCCACCGCCTCGGCATGCGCCGGGGTCTTGTGCGCGATCACCTGCAGCGCCGCTGACAGCTCGAGCAGCGAATCCAGCTTCTGATGCTGGCCCTCGCGCAGCAGCCGCTTGGTCAGGCGCAGCGTCTGCCCCGCGTTGCGCGCGATGCGGGCGGCCAGGGCGCGGGCCTCGTCCATCAGCGCCTCGGGCGCCACCACGCGTGACACCAGGCCGATGGCCAACGCCTCGTCGGCCTTGACCGCATCGCCAGTGAAGGACATCTCCATCGCCTTGGACAGGCCGACCACCCGCGGCAGCAGCCAGGCGCCGCCGTCGCCCGGGATCAGGCCAACGCGGATGAAGCTCTCGGCGAAGCTGGCGGTGCTGGAGGCGATGCGCATGTCGCACATGCAGGCCAGGTCATTGCCGGCGCCGATGGCCGGCCCGTTGACAGCGGCGATGCTCGGCACCTCCAGTTTCTGCAGCGCCAGCGGCAGGCGCTGGATGCCGGTGCGATACCACTGGCCGATCTCGGCCGGCGTGACCGCGTCGGTGGTGAAGCGTTTCATGTCCTTGACGTTGCCGCCCGAGGAGAACACCGTGCCGGCGCCGGTGAGGATCATCACCCGCACCGACGGGTCAGCGTTGATGCGCTCGACCGCGGCGACGAACTCGTCCACCGCGGCGTTGCCGGTGAGCGCGTTGCGCACCTCGGGCGCGTTCATCGTCAGCGTGACGACGGGACCGCTTTGTTCGTAGACCAGGAAGTTGCTCATCGATGGATGTCCTGAAAGGCCTGGATCAGTTCTGCGGTCAGCTCGGCCGCGCCGAGCGGCTTGCAGCCGCTGGCGTTCTGGCCCGACCACAACGGCGTGAAGTCGGTGCTGCCGCGTGCCTCGGCCGCCGCTCGCAGTGGCGCTACCGCGGCGGCGGCCAGCGGGAAGGCCGGCACGGTGTCGCGCAGCGGGCCCAGTTCGCGCATCAGGCGGTTGACGATGCCGCGCGCCGGCCGGCCGGTGAACAGGTTGGTCAGCGCGGTGTGGCGTGCGCCCTCGCCTTGCAACGCCGCGCGGTGCAAGGCGCTGGTGCTTGCCTCGTGGCACAGCAGGTAGGCGGTGCCAACCTGCACGCCGGCCGCGCCCAAGGCCATTGCCGCGGCCACGCCGGCCGCATCGGCGATGCCACCCGCGGCGATGACTGGGATGCGCAGGGCGCGCACCACCTGCGGCAGTAGTGCGAAGGTGCCCTGCTGCAGGCTCAGGTCGGATGACAGGAAGGAGCCGCGGTGGCCACCGGCCTCCAGCCCTTGGGCGATGATCGCGTCGACACCCTGGGCCTGCAGCCATAGCGCCTCGTCGACGGTGGTGGCCGAGGACAGAATGCGAGCGCCAGCGGCGCGCACGCGCGCCAGCAGCGGCGCCGCCGGCAGCCCGAAGTGGAAGCTGACGACAGCGGGCCTAAACTCCTCCACCAGCGCGGCCGCTGCCTCGCCAAAGGGCGCGCGTGAGGCGCCGGCCACGGTGGCCTGCGGATCCAGGCCCAGTTCAGTGGCGTAAGGGGCCAGCGATACACGCCACGATGCCTCGGCCCGCGCATCGGGCAACGGCGTCGCGTGGCAGAAGAAGTTCAAGTTGAAGGGCCGCCGGGTGGCGGCCTTCAGCGCCTGGATCTCGTTGCGCAGGGCCTCAGGACCGAGCATTGCGCAAGGCAAAGAGCCCAGCGCGCCGGCATTCGACACGGCAGCGGCCAGCGCCTGGCCCTGCACGCCGGCCATCGGCGCCTGGATCAGCGGCCAGTCGATGCCAAGCAACTGCTGCAGCGTCATGGCTCAGGCCAGCAGATCGTCCAGCACGAAGGGCAGTGTCGACTCGGGTGATGAGAGCAGCGCCCGACCCAGCTGCGCGTGCCAGTAGCCCTGCGAGCCAAAATCAGCGCGCCACTCCTGCAGCCGGCGCGTCAGCAGTTGCAGGTCGTACTCGGCCGTGACACCGATGGCGCCGTGCACGGCATGGGCTATGGCGACCACCTTTTCCGCCGCTTCGCTGGCGCGTGCCTTGGCTACTGCAGCGCGCAGCGGGTGTGGGGCAATGCCTTCGCCGGCACAGCCGACCTCTGCCGCCATGCGCGCGGCGAACACCTGCTCAGCCATGACACTGAGCTGCTGCTGCACCGCCTGGAACTTGCCGATCGCCTTGCCGAACTGCGCGCGGTCGTTGGCATAGGTCACCGTGGACTCGAGCACACGCTGCAGCGCACCGGCCATCAGCGTGGCCGTCATCAGCGCGCCGGCATGCAGCAGGTCGCAGGGCCCGGGCAGCGGCAAGGCACCCTCAGCTTCTTTGGGCCACTGGATGTGGGCCTGCAGGCTGCCCGACACGCCACTGGGCCGGCGCTCGCCAGCGGCCACCGGCAGCAAGGCGGCACCTTGCACATCGCTGACCAGCACCCAGTCGGAGACCAGCCCGAAGGGCAGGTTCTGGCAGCGCCAGGCGCCTTGCGCGTCACGGCTGCACTGAGCCGCCAGCGTCAGCGGCCCGCGGGGTGCGTCCAGTCCCGCCAGCGGCAGCACGGCACGCACCCAGGCGGTCTGGGCCAGCGGTACCGGCAACGCATGGCGGCCGCAGGCCAGCCAGAGCGCGAAGGCCTCGCGCAAGCCCAGGCCGGCCCCCCCGGCCGACTCGTCCACCAGCAGCTCGGCGTAGCCCGAAGACTCGACCTCGGCCCACAGTGCGGCCGAACCCTGGCCGCGCTCCACCTCACGCACCACGGCCGGCGTGCTGCAGCCGGCCAGAAAGCGGTCCATCAATTCGAAAAGCAAGGCGTCCATCAGCGCAGCCCCAGTCCGCGAGCGATCACGCCGCGCAGGATTTCGCGCGTACCGCCGCGCAGCGAAAAGGTCGGACAGACCTGCAGCACGTAACTCAGCGTGCGCAACAGGTCTTCGGGCCGCTCGGCCAAGGGGTCGGCAGCCAGCACGTCGGCCAGCAGGTTGGGAATGGCCTGCTCCAGCTCGGTGCCCAGGTCCTTGACCAGAGCCGCCTCGATCACCGGGCTGTGGCCTTGCGCAAGCTTGGCCGTCAACGCCGCCGACATCTCGCGCAGCGGCACCAGGTGGGCCAGGATGCGTCCGGCCAGCGCCAGCTCGGTCGGCGTCGGGTCGCTGCGGCCGCGCAGGTGCTGCAGCCAGGCGTCGAGCAGCACCATGCTGCCGTAGATGCGCTCGGGGCCGCTGCGCTCGAAGGCCAGTTCCGCCGTCACCTGGGCCCAGCCGGCACCCTCCTCGCCGATCAGCGCGTCGTGCGGCAGAAGCACGTCGTCGAAGAAGACTTCGTTGAAATGCTGGTCGCCGGTGAGGTCGCCGATGGTGCGCACGGTGATGCCGGGCAACGACAGGTCGACGATCATCTGCGACAGGCCGTGGTGCCGGTCTTCCGGCGTGCCGCTGCTGCGCACCAGCGCGATCATGTAGTGCGCGCGGTGGGCGTTGGTGGTCCACAGCTTCTGGCCCTTGAGCAGCCAGCCCTCGGCCGTGCGCGTGGCCCGCGTGCGCAGCCCGGCCAGGTCGGAGCCGCTCTGCGGCTCGCTCATGCCGATGCAGAAGAAGATGTCGGCCTTGCAGATGCGCGGCAGGAAGAAGTCGCGCTGCGCGGCCGTGCCGTACTTGAGGATCAGCGGCCCGCTTTGCCGGTCGGCGATCCAGTGCGCCGACACCGGTGCGCCCCGGCACAGCAGCTCTTCGGCCAGCACGAATCGGTGGAAGGCGTCCTTGCCGCCGCCGCCGTAGGCCTCGGGCAGCGTCATGCCGACCCAGCCGCGCTCGGCCAGCGCGCGGCTGAACTCGGAATCGAAGCCCATCCACGAACGCGCCAGCCGGTCCATCGGCCGGCCGCGCAGCGCGTCGTCCAGAAAGGCACGCACGGCGGGGCGAAGCGCCTGTGCCGACTCGGGAATGGAACTGAGCGTCAGGGCGTCGATCATGATGACTTGGCCGATCCCAAACGAGACACTCCGTGCGAAGGCTGACCCCGATTCGCCACGACATATGCCGTCAGAGCGACATGGCCTGAGTGGCACTGGCGGTAACCAACGAGAGCCGAATCAGGCATCTTCAAGGTCCTTAAGTGTTGTTCCACTCTCATTCTTCCAGGCAGTCAAGCCATTTGCGCTACCGCCATATATCACAGCGGCGGCGGCGCTCGGGCTGCTGAACTCGACATCCTTTACAAAGACATACACGCCGTCTTTTTCGACCAGCGTGCCCTCTTGAATGAGTCGTTTGCGCAAGGCGACAGTGTTGGGATACTGTGTCTCCGCGGAAGGCCGAATGTTCAAGACAGCCGTCGACTGCGCAAGGACCACGAAGCCTGCTTCGGTGCGTCGTCCACGTGAGTTTGCATTCTTGATTCTGCAGAACAGCAGTGGCTGCGCATGTGTAGGTTTGACCGAACCCGAGATCGGCGACAAGAGATCAGAACCAAGAACGGGCAGCACCTGCCGGATGCGGGACAGGAAGACCTCCATGTCTTCTCTGTCTGATTCGGGAAGCTTAGGATTGCTTGAGTTGCTGTTCTCGAGAGCGTAGCGCCCGACCGATCTCGCCTCCTGCAGCAGCCGATTCTCCAAGTAGCGAATGTGCGCCTTGGTCAGGTTCTCGTCCTTGCTTACAAAGACAACGACAGAGTTCCAGAAGTCCTTTGCCTTGTGCTGCTTGATTCGATCGCGAATGACCTCTGCCTCGCCGATGTAAGCCAGATCCTTGCCTGTTTCCGCGTCTACACCGAGAAGGAAATAGACACCCGAACTTTCCAGTTCGTCGCGCAGTAGCAGGTCATCTAACTCGGTGCGCGGCGCTGCCAGCGCTTTTCCAGTCCAGTTTGATACTTCACCAATCCGCAAGCGCTTCGCGTCACCCTGAGGCAGAAACAGCTTGATGGTCGCGGAAGTCATGCTCAGTACGACCGCGGCAGGCCGAGCACATGCTCGGCCACATAGGACAGCACCATGTTGGTGGAGATCGGCGCCACCTGGTACAGGCGGGTCTCGCGGAACTTGCGCTCCACGTCGTATTCGCAGGCGAAGCCGAAGCCGCCGTGGAACTGCAGGCAGGCGTTGGCCGCCTCCCAGCTGGCCTTGGCCGCCAGGTACTTGGCCATGTTGGCCGCGGCACCGCAGGGCTGGTGCGCGTCGAACAGTTCGCAGGCCTTCCAGCGCATCAGGTTGGCGGCTTCCACCTCGATGTAGCTTTCCGCGATCGGGAACTGCACGCCCTGGTTCTTGCCGATCGGCCGGCCGAAGACCTCGCGCTCCTTGACGTACTTCGTCACCCGGTCGATGAACCAGTAGCCGTCGCCGATGCATTCCGCGGCGATCAGCGTGCGCTCGGCATTCAGCCCGTCGAGGATGTACTTGAAGCCCATGCCTTCCTGGCCGATCAGGTTCTCGGCCGGGATCTCCAGGTCCTCGAAGAACAGCTCGTTGGTCTCGTGGTTGACCATGTTGGCGATCGGCCGCACCGTCAGGCCGTGGCCGATGGCCTGGCGCAGGTCGACGATGAAAATCGACATGCCTTCGCTCTTCTTCATCACGTCGGCCAGCGGCGTGGTGCGCGCCAGCAGGATCATCAGCTCGCTGTGCTGGATGCGCGAGATCCACACCTTCTGGCCGTTGATCACATAGCGGTCACCCTTCTTCACCGCGCTGGTCTTGATCTTGGTGGTGTCGGTGCCGGTGGTGGGCTCGGTCACGCCCATGCTCTGCAGTCGCAACTCGCCGCTGGCGATCTTTGGCAGGTAGTGCGCCTTCTGCTCGGGCGAGCCGTGGCGCAGCAGCGTGCCCATGTTGTACATCTGGCCATGGCAGGCGCCGGAATTGCCGCCGCTGCGGTTGATCTCTTCCATGATCACCGAGGCCTCGGCCAGGCCGAGGCCGGAGCCGCCGTGTTCCTGCGGGATCAGCGCCGCCAGCCAGCCGGCCTTGGTCAGCGCCTCGACGAACTCCGCCGGGTACTCGCGCGCCATGTCGACGCGGCGGAAGTACTCGTCGGGATAGGTGGCGCACAGCGCGCGCACCGCATCACGGATGTCCTGGTACTTGTCGACTTGCTGTGCCATCCGCTTCAGGCACCGTACTGGCCGAGCACTGCGATGGCGGCCACATTCTGGCTCGGGAAACCGCCCAGGTTGTGCGTCACGCCCCAGGTCGGCGCCGGGCGCTGGCGTGCGCCGGCGCGGCCCGACAGCTGCAGGTACATCTCGTAGACCATGCGCAGGCCCGACGCGCCGATCGGGTGGCCGAAGCATTTCAGGCCGCCATCGATCTGACACGGGACCTGGCCGTCGGCATCGAAGAAGCCATCGAGCACGTCTCGGATGGCCGTGCCTTCCGCGGACAGCTGCAGGTCTTCCATGGTCACCAGTTCGGTCACCGAAAAGCAGTCGTGCACATCGACCAGCGACACCTGCTCGCGCGGCTTGGTGATACCGGCTTCCTTGTAGGCGCGCGCCGCGGCCACGCGGGTTGTGGCGAAGTACGAGCCGTCCCATTGATCGAACTGCACCTCCTCGCCATTGGACACGGCCACCTGCAGCGCCTTCACTGCCACCAGGTCGCGCTTCCCGAGGCCGCGCGCGATGTCCGGCGTGGTGACGATGGCGCAGGCGCTGCCGTCCGACACGCCGCAGCAGTCGTACAGGCCCAGCGGCTCGGCGATCATGCTGGCGTTCATCACGTCGTCCATCGTGATCGGGTTGCGCAGGTGGGCCTTGGGGTTCTTGCCGGCGTTGGCATGGCTCTTCACCGAGATGTGGGCCATCGCGCGCTTCAGGTCACCCTTGTCGGCGCCGTGCTTGGCGCGGTAGGCGGCGGCCAGTTGCGCAAAGGAGCCCGGCGCCGACAGGTTGGGCCAGAACAGGTCGTTGAGCGCGCCGCGGCCGCGCTGCGGCAGACCGCCGTAGCCGGTGTCCTTGAGCTTCTCGACGCCGAGCGCCAGCGCGATGTCGGCCGCGCCCGAAGCCACGGCATAGACCGCACCGCGCAGCGCCTCTGTACCGGTGGCGCAGTAGTTCTCGACGCGCGTCACCGGGATGTAGGGCAACCGCAAGGTCATCGCCAGCGGCACCGCCGACTTGCCCAGGTGCTGCTCCTCGATCGCCGTGCCCAGCCAGGCAGCCTCGATCTGCTTGCGCTCGATGCCCGCGTCGGCCAGTGCCTCCTCGAAGGCCTCGACCATCAGGTCCTGCGCATTGCAATCCCAGCGCTCGCCGAACTTCGAGCAGCCCATGCCGAGGATGACGACCTTGTCCTTGATACCGGGTGCCGGTGGCGCAGTAGTTTCGACCCGCGTCACCGGGATGTACGGACAGCCGCAAGGTCATCGCCAGCGGCACGGCCGACTTGCCCAGGTGCTGCTCCTCGATGGCCGTGCCCAGCCAGGCGGCATCGATCTGCTTGCGCTCGATGCCGGCGTCGGCCAGCGCTTCCTCGAAGGCCTCGACCATCAGGTCCTGCGCATTGCAGTCCCAGCGCTCGCCGAACTTCGAGCAGCCCATGCCGAGGATGACGACCTTGTCCTTGATACCGCTTGCCATATCGAACTCCTTGAATCAGGACGGCGTCGCGGCCGTCCAGGGGTTGATGATCTGCACGCCACAATCCTCGAAATCGCGCACGTTGCGCGTGGCCACTGCCAGCCCGTGGATGTGGGCGATGGCCGCAATCAACAAATCGAAGGCCGCAGTGGCCCGCCCCGAACGTTGGCGCTGCGCGAAAAGCTCACCGTAGATCCTTGCGGCCGCGTGGTCCAGCCCAAAGATCCGCTCGCCAAAGCCATCGTCCTGCAAGCGGCTCCAACGCGCCACCAGGTCGCGACGCCGCGCACCAGCGGGCAGGCACGCCAACCCAGCGCCGATCTCCGCCACCGTCACCACGCTGGTGGCCAGTTCATCGATGGCGTGTGCACGGGTCCATGCCAACACGGCGACATCTGGTACGGGACGCATCAGTTCGGACACCACGTTGGTGTCGAGCAGGATCATTCGTCGAAGCTCGGCACCGGCCGCGCCTTGGCGCGCGACAACACAGGAAGTTCGACACCATGACGCACGCCGAACAGCGACTGCGCTAGGTCCGCCAGATGCGGTTTTGCTGCAGCTCGGGGGCCGTCGAGCGCCTCGCGCAGGAGCACCCGCGCCTCTTCTTCCATGGAGCGCCCTTGCTGAGCCGCACGCACGCGCAGCCTCGCCTTCAGATCGTCATCGAGATTGCGGATAGTGATGCTCGCCACGAAGCCTCCATGTGATTTCGTTGATTTCAATGATATCAATGATTTCATCCTGGACGGCGCATCAAACCGGCGTCGCTTTCCAGAAGTAGCGCACGAAGCCGCGCATCGGGTCGGCGTCCTTGATGCGGAACACCATGCGCACGGGCAGGCCGACATCGATCTTGCCCGGCTCGACCTCGCTGAAGTCCATCAGCATGCGTCCGCCGCCGTCGAACTGCACCATGCCGAAGTAGGTGGGCGGGTCGGGGCTGTAGGTCAGCGAGTCGGCGGT
>CAVWXO010000011.1:0-40155 GCA_963758955.1 uncultured Pseudomonadota bacterium | reverse complement strand
GTCACACCTCCTTTGATGCAGTCCGCCTGCGCCTGCCGTTGACTTCGAATTGCACGGGTCTCGCGGGTGCTCGGGCCGGCAGGACCAGATCGATCCCATTCTCCGGTCCGAACAGCGACCGCGCGAGGTCGACCAAATGCGGCGCGCGTGCCTCCACTTCCAGCCGCCTAGTCGTCAGCGAACGACCCGCAAACCGCTTGGTTTCACGGTTGTCGGTCATGGCCGTTTCTCTGCGAGATCCAGGATGAGTCGCGCCATCGCCTTCACCTTTGCGCCATCTAGTGTAGTGTTTGATTCTTGAGGCAACTTAATTGCTCACGCTGAGTCCAATGGTCTACTTCGTGCTTCATTGGAGTCATCAAGTGCGAGTTGCCGCGCCGATTGAGTTGAGCGAAATCGAGGAGGACGAGCTGACCCGGCTGGCGCACTCCAAGGTGGACAGTGTCCGGCTGGTGCAGCGTGCACGCATCGTGCTGCTGGCCGCGCAGGGCTTGCAAAACCGCCAGATCGCCGAGGAACTGGGCATCGATCGGATGCAGGCCGGACGTTGGCGCGAACGCTACATCGACTCGGGCCTGGCGGGCATCGAGCGCGATCTGCCGCGCGGCGCGCCGCCGGTCAAGATGGACGTGGCCAAGCTGGTGGAGCTGACCACGCAGAGCACGCCCGAGGCGGCCACGCACTGGAGCACGCGCAAGATGGCCGCGGTGCTGGAGGTCAGCCCCAGCACCGTGATGCGCCACTGGCAGGCCAACGGCCTGAAGCCGCACCTGGTGCGCGGCTTCAAGCTCTCGCGCGACCCGCAGTTCGTGGACAAGCTCGAAGACATCGTGGGCCTGTACATGAACCCGCCCGAGCACGCGCTGGTGCTGTGCTGCGACGAGAAGAGCCAGATGCAGGCGCTGGACCGCACGCAGCCCGGGCTGCCGCTGAAGAAGGGGCGTGCGCAGACCATGACGCACGACTACAAGCGCCACGGCACGACCACGCTGTTCGCGGCGCTCAACGTGCTGGACGGCAAGGTGATCGGCCAGTGCCAGCAGCGGCACACCCACGCCGAGTGGCTGAAGTTCCTGCGGCTGATCGACCGCGAGACGCCCAAGGACAAGACGCTGCACCTGATCGCCGACAACTACGCCACGCACAAGCACCCGGCGGTGCAGGAGTGGCTGGCCAAGCATCCGCGCTTCCACATGCACTTCACGCCGACCTCGGCGTCGTGGCTGAACATGGTCGAGCGCTTCTTCCGCGACATCACCGACAAGCGGCTGCGCCGCGGCGTGCTTCACCAGCGTGCCCGAACTGGAAGCTGGCCATCGACGAGTACATCGCCCATCACAACACCAACCCCAAGCCGTTCATCTGGACCAAGAGCGCCCCCGACATCCTGCAGAAGGTCATTCGCGCCAACAGTCGCTTAAGTTCCAAACAGAACGCAACACTACACTAGACGAAGAGTGTTCCTTGCCAGCTTCGCATCGCTCATACCACCAACGCGTTCCAGCCATGCGCGGTGATACTTCGTTGAGTTGGTGATAGTGCTGATGCGTGAGGCCTTTGTCTCTATCGAGTCCCAGTTGCGGTGCATTGGATCGACGTGCAGGTAGTAAAGGTAGGAAACGAAAAAGGTGGCACCGACGGTAGTCAGCTGTTCGCCCGCCTTCAAAGCCAAACGTGTGCCGCCCCATGGTTGTACTCACAATCTGCTCTTGCTCCTTCAGGCGGGGGTTGCTTTCCAGAAATAGCGCACGAAGCCGCGCATCGGATCGGCGTCCTTGATGCGGAACACCAGCCGCACCGGCAGGCCGACGTCGATCTTGCCGGCCTCGACCTCGCTGAAGTCCATCAGCATGCGCCCGCCGCCGTCGAACTGCACCATGCCGAAGTAGGTCGGCGGGTCGGGGCTGTAGGTCAGCGAGTCGGCGGTGTAAGACATCAGCGTGCCGGAGCGCTCCGAGAACGCATAGTCGTCCTGGCTGTCCAGCGCGTTGCATTCCGGGTTGACGCAATAGCGCTGGCGCGGGTACTGCACCGTGCCGCAGCTGCGGCACTTGCCGCCCATCAGACCCTGGATCATGTCGCGGTTGCGGTACAGCACCGTCATCTGCGTCGGCTTGTCCGGCTCGGCGCGCATGCCGCGCTCCAGGTCGATCAGGTTGTTGAAGGACAGGTAGCGCATGTAGTTGCCGTCCTCGCGCCGCGCCGCCAGCACGCCCTTGACGCCACGGCGCGCGCTCGGCCGGGTGATGGCGGCCGTCACTTCGAACAGCAGCGCATCGCAGCCTTCGCCGAAGGCGGCGAGCAGGATGCGGTCGCCCGGCTGGGCGTCTTCCAGTGCTGCAGCCAGCATCAGCAGCGGATGGGCCACGCCGGTGTCGCCGCACACGGCGGCCAGGTTGTCGCGCACCGCGCCTTCGTTCAGGCCGCAGCGCTTGGCCACGGCCGCGCCGATGCGCGACAGCGTGCCCGGCATGCAGAAATGGGTGATCGCGCCAGCCTCGACACCGCTGTTGGCCAGCAGCGCCGATACGGCGCGCGGCACGATCTTCATGTAGCCCTCGTCGCGCACCCAGCGCTCTTCCCAGGCGTAGTCGTGCGCGCGGTCGTGCATGCGGTACTGGTGCACGAAGTCCACCGTCTCGCTGTGCGAGGCGATCAGCCTGGCAATCGGCTCGCCGTGGCCCACCAGCACGGCGGCGGCACCGTCGCCGTAATGCATCTCCTGCGTGCTGCCTGCCTTGGACTTGCGCGCGTCCGAGGCCACCACCAGCGTCAGGCCTGCTGCCGCCGCACCGTCCAGCGCGGCAGCGAGCGCGGTGCTGCCGGCGCGCTGGCTGCCCGCCTGGTCCATCGAGCGCAATGCAGACTTCAATTGCAGCGCGTTGGCCACCACGCCCGCGTTCTGCCGGTCGTCGAAAGGCAGCGTGCTCGAGGCCAGCACGATCTGCGTCAGCGTGCCGCGGTCGATGCCGGCGAGGCAGTCGCGCGCCGCCTCCACGCCCATGGTGATGCTGTCCTCGTCCCAGTTGCAGATGGCACGCTCACCCTTGGCCAGGCCGCGCAGACCCGGCGCAAACCAGCTGTTGGCCGCGGCGATGGCCTTGCGCTGCAGGCGCGCGCGCGGCAGGTACGCGCCGAAGGCAAGGATGCCGAAGTCCGCGGCGCTCATCAGATCGGGTCCCAGCTGAAGACATCAGCCGAGCGGTGCAGCGGATAGAAGTCCGCCTTCATCGCGGGGATGGCATGCGAGGCCACGGTCTCGGGCGTCCAGCCCTCGGCGCGGTGCACCGAGCGGATCGGCCGGCTCTGGCTCATCAGGAAGATCTCGTTGGCGCGCACCGCGAAGATCTGGCCCGACACGTCCTTTGCCTCGTCGCTGGCCAGGAACACCGCCAGCGGCGCGATCTTGCTGGTCTCCATCGCCTTCATGCGCGCCAGCCGGGCCTGCTGCTCCGGCGTGTCGCTGGGGATGGTGCCGATCAGCCGGCTCCAGGCGAAGGGGCTGATGCAGTTGCTGCGTACGTTGAAGCGCGCCATGTCCAGCGCGATCGACTTGCTCAAGCCCACGATGCCGAGCTTGGCCGCCGCGTAGTTGGCCTGTCCGAAGTTGCCCACCAGGCCGGAGGTGGAGGTCATGTGCACGAAGGCGCCGCGCTCTTCGCTGCGGAAGATCGATGCCGCGGCGCGCGACATGTAGAAGCTGCCGTTCAGATGCACGTCGATGACCATCTTCCACTCTTCCACCGACATGTTGTGGAAGATGCGGTCGCGCAGGATGCCGGCGTTGTTGACCACCACGTCGAGCCGGCCGAAGCTGTCGGTAGCGCACTGGATGATGCGGTTGGCCGAGGCCCATTCGGCCACGCTGTCCATGTTGGCCACGGCCTTGCCGCCGGCGGCGCGGATCTCGTCCACCACCTGTTGCGCGGGCCCGGCATCGCTGCCGGTGCCAGACTCCGAAACGCCCGGGTCGTTGACCACCACCGACGCGCCCTGCGCCGACATGGCGATGGCGAAGTCGCGGCCGATGCCGCGGCCCGCGCCGGTGACGATGATCGATTTGCCTTCCAGCATGCCCATGAAAGTGTCTCCAGCGTTCTTCCCCACCGCGGGGCTTGTCGGGTCCATTCTCACGCAAACTGTGGCCCTGGCCACAGCCCGGGAACCCTCATGTCCGACCCTGACACCGATGTGACACGACGCGCCTACTGGACCGAACAGTTCGACGCCGCGTACCGCTTCATGTTCGAGGCGGTGCTGCCCTATCCGGTGGCCGAATGCGGCGAGCCGATGGTGTCGTTGCGCGAGGCCGCGGATGTCGCCCACGTGACGGTGCAGTTCTCCGACCGGCCGCATGTCAACGGCCTGCCGCGCCTGTACTTCCTGCGCGACGGCCAGATTCCCGGCTTCATCGGCGCCGCCGCCGAGATGAACGAGCGCGGCTGGGTGATGCGCGTCGAGGACGGCTACCGCACGCCCGAGATGCAGAAGTACCTGGGTCGCACGCCAATGGTCTTCGATGCGGTACTGGGCAGCGTGATGTGGGAACTCGGCGGGCAGTTGCCCACGCCCGAGTTCATGTTCCGCCGCTGCTCGGCGCTGGTGGCCAGCGTGCCCAAGTTCGGCACCCACATGTCGGGCAGCGCCATCGACATCTCGGTGATGCACCTGGACGACCCGCAGCGCGAGGTCGACCGCGGCGCGCCTTACCTGGAGATGTCGGCACTGACACCGATGGGCTCGCCCTTCGTGTCCGATGCGGCGCGGCGCAGCCGGCGCGACATCAGCGCGCTGATGCGCCGCCACGGCTTCGTCGACTACCCCTGGGAGTTCTGGCACTACTCCAGTGGCGACGCCTATGAGCAGGTGCTGCTCAAGACCGGACAGCCGGCGGTCTATGGTGCGGTGCAGTGGGACGCGGCGACAAACCAGGTCACACCGCTGCCGGAACCCGAGCAGCCGCTGAGCAGCTTCGACGAAATCCGCGCCGAGATCGACGCGGCGCTGGCGCGCAAGGCAAGCACGGGAGACCGCCCATGATCCACGGCATGAACCACTTCACCATCACGGCCGAAGACCGGGTGAAGACGCTGGACTACTACTGCGGCCTGCTGGGGCTGAGCGAAGGCTTCCGGCCGGACCTGGGCTTCCCGGGCAGCTGGCTCTATGCCGGCGGCGAGCAGGCGGTGCTGCACATCTACTGGGACCGGCCGATGCCCGCCACGCGCACCGGCGTCATCGACCACATGGCCTTCAGCGCCCGCGGGCTCAAGGAGATGAAAGCCCGCTTCGACACGCGCGGCTGGAAGTACGAGCTGCGCCAGCAGGCCGGCGCCGGCACCTGGCAGCTCTTCAGCCACGACCCGAACGGCGCGCGGGTCGAGCTGGATTTCGACGCCGGCGAATCGCTGTAGCGACAGCTAGCACCCCGAGCCTCGCGAAGGCTCAGTACTCGACCACCCGGTCCACCACCAGCCGCCAGCCGGCCTCGCCGCGCTGCAGCTTGTATTGCAGCTGGCGCACGCCACCGCTCGGCGCTGCGTTGGTATCGCCGTCGCGGTAGACCGGAAAGCGCCGCGCCAGGCGGTTCTCTACCACAACGAACTGGTCGTGGCCCATGTAGCCCTTGTCGGCACCCGGCGTGTCGGCCAATGGTGGCAGCGCGATCTCGCTGAGCGGTCGGCGCTTGTTGGCCGCATAGCCCAGTAGCGAGCCGTAGGACCCGGACCCGGCCGAGCGCACGTAGACATACAGCTCCGGCGAGCCGTCGGCATCCAGGTCGGCGACCTCGGCACCGCTCACCTGTCCGTCGATGCTGCGCACGATGGGCGTGTTGTCGCGCGACAGGCCGGCGGGCACGATCTTCAGCTCGTTGATCGAGGCATCGTTCGGGCTGCTGAGCTGGAAGCGCACACCCTGCAGGCTCAGGCCGCTGCGCAAGGGCACCTGCGGCGCGGGCGGCGGCGGCAACATCGTCGGCTGGGTCGTCACCGCGGCGGGCTGCGCCGCGCCGGGCACACCGGCGGTGTCCCAGTAGACGTAGACCGACTGGTCGGGCAGCCGGTAGATCTGGCCCGCCTTGCCCAGCCCGCTCTGCCGCACGACCGTACGTCCCTGCGCATCCACGTAGCGCCCGGGGTCGGCACCCACCGGGCGCAGGTCGTGCTCGACGCCGTCGCTGCGCCGGATGCGCACGGCGCCCTGCCGCTGCGAGAAGGTACAGGCCAGCACCACCGAGGCCTGGTCCGAGCCCTTCGGGTAGATGTCGCAGCGCGCATCGACCGTGTCGGCGCGGGCCGCAGTGGCCAGACAGGCAGTGGCAAGGCCGAGCCCGCAAAGAAGGGTCGAACCGTCCATGGCGCAATTGTCGCGCTCAGCGCGCACCGCCCCAGCGATCGAACTTCAACGCGACCACACAGGTGCTGCCGTAGACCACCATCGCCGCGGCGCTCAGCGCAAACAGCTGGCCGGCCGTGGCGCCATGGGCGACCAGCCAGCTGCCGGCCACGGCCACCAGCAGCAGGCGCATCGTCGCCGCGAACACCGGCCCGGCCATGCGCCCGGCGCCCTGCGACGCAAAGTACAGCGTCAGGCCGACGCCGAAGAACGCGAAGCACGGCCCGGCCCAGCGCAGGAAGAGGCGGCAGTAATCCAGCACCTGTTCGTCGCGGGTGAAGATCGTGGCCCACAGGTCCGGGTGCACGGCCACCACCAGTCCGACCACCCCGAGCATCGATGCGCTGACCGCTGCCGAGGTCCAGGCCACGCGGCGTGCCCGCGGCACATCACCGGCGCCGATGGCCATGCCGACCATCGGCACCGAGGCCAGGCCGATGCCGAAGGCCACCGTGCTCATCAGGAATTCCAGCCGCTGGCCGATGGCATAGCCGGCCAGCGGCAGCACGCCCAGCTGGGCCACGAAGCCGGCCATCAGCAGCATCGTGGTCACCGACTGCAGCGGGGACAGGCAGGCCACCGCGCCCACCTTCAGGATGTCGCGGAACAGCTCGCGCCGGATCGGCACGCCGCCAAAGCGCAGGCGCAGCCGGCCGCCGCCACGGCGCAGGTACCAATAGAGGAAGGCCGCGCCGGTGGTCTGCGCCAGGATCTGCCCCAGCGCCACGCCGGGCATGCCCAGCCGCGGCACCGGCCCGATGCCCAGTCCGAGCATCCCGCCCAGCGTGATCTGCAGCACCGCCGAACCGACCAGTGCCGCCGAGGGCACGCGCATGTTGCCGGTGCCGCGCAGGATCGACGCCAGCGTGTTGAACAGCCACACCGCGATGGCGCCGGAGAACAGCACCACCGAATAGCCCAGTGCCTCGCGCAGCACCTCGCCGCGCCCGCCGAGCAGTGTGAACAGCGGCGCGGACACCGACAGGAACAGCAGCGAATACAACACGCCGCCGATCGTGCCGATGAGCACGGCGTGCAGCGCCACCGATTGGGCGCGCACCAGGTCGCCGGCGCCGAAGGCGCGGCTCAAGGCCGAGGACACGCCGCCGCCCATCGCGCCGGCCGAGAGCATGCCGGTGAGCATGGCAAAGGGGAACACCAGTCCGAGCGCAGCCAGTGGCACCACGCCGAGCCGGCCGATGTAGAAAGTCTCGGCCAGGCCGACCAGCACAGCCATCGAGGTGGCCATGACGTTGGGCGCGGCCAGGCGCAGCAAGGTGCGCAGGATCGGCCCGCCGAGCAGCGGATTGGCGGCCGGGGCCGCCGCCACGGCGCCGGCCGCCATCGCAGGCGAATCGCTCAGGGCTGCAGCACCACGCGGCCGACCACGCGGCCGTGCGCCAGGTCGGACAGCGCCTGGTTCACGCTGGCCAGCGGGCGCAGGTCCAGGGGGATCTCGGGCAGCTTGATGCGCTGCGCCAACGCCACCAGCTCGCGCAAATCGTTCAGCCCGGCGACGTAGGAGCCACTGATCTGCAGCGACTTCAGCGCAAACATCGGCAGCGGCATGCGGAACTCGCCGCCGAACAGGCCGACGATGACCACCTGCCCGGTGCGCCGCACCAGGTTCACCGCCAGCGTGGAGCTGGACTCGGCACCGACGAAGTCCACCGCGCCGGCGATGTTCATGTTGCAGGCCTTGCCGATGGCTTTGAGCGCGTCGGCCGCGTTCGGGTCGAATGCCATGGCCGCGCCATGCCTCAAGGCGGCCTCGCGCTTGGCCGGGTCGGGGTCGATGGCCACCACCTTGGCCTTGCTGGTGGCCGACATCAGCGCCACCGCGGTCATGCCCACGCCGCCGCAGCCGATGATGGCCACGTGGTCGTCCTCACCCATCGGGTTGAGCTTGCTGATGGCGCCGTAGGCGGTGATGCCGGCGCAGGCAAAGGTTGCAGCACGCGCCGGCTCCAGCGTGCCGATCGGCACCAGGTAGCGCTCATGCGGCACGCGCGCCAGGTCGGCATAGCCGCCGGGCAGCTGGATGCCCATGTTGCGCGACGCACGCGGGCACAGATGGTCGTCGCCGCGCTCGCACACCGGGCAGCTGCCGCAGCCCAGCCAGGGGTAGACGATGACCTTGTCGCCGAGCTTCACGCCGGTGACCTCGGGGCCGATCTCCACCACCTCGCCGCCGATCTCGTGACCCATGGTCACCGGCAGCCGGGTACCGGCGCGCTCCAGCGACGACATCTTGCCGCCACCCATGTCGAAGCCGCCGGCCTGCACGTGCAGGTCGGAATGGCACATGCCGCAATGGGTAACGCGCACGGTCACTTCCCGGCCGACGGGCGCGGCCAGCTCATCGGCCATCTCTTCCAGGGCCGCACCCCACTTAGGGAAGGCCCAGCGGTGCGCGCAGCGATAGTTCATTTCAGTCTCCGTTAGGGGGGTGGACGGTCTCAACCCAGACGGTAGCATCAGTTCGACCCGCCACTTCCGGCACGCCCCATGAGCGAACCCGCCTACCTGCGCCAGCCCACGCTGCATGGCGAGCGCATCGTCTTCGTCAGCGACGACGACCTCTGGCTGTCCAGCACCGCCGGCGGCATCGCGCAGCGGCTCACTGCGGGGCTGTCGGAACCGTCCACGCCGTGCCTGTCGCCAGACGGCCGCTGGCTGGCCTACATCGGCCGCGACGAACAGCATCCCGAAGTGCACCTGATGCCGGCCGACGGCGGGCCGACCCGGCGCCTGACCTGGCTGGGACCGGACACGCTGGCGCGAGGCTGGACGCCGCAGGGCCACATCCTGTTCGTCAGCACTTGGGGCCAGCCCTTCTTCCGCAACCACCAGGCCTACAGCCTCGATCCGGCTGGCGGCATGCCGCAACCGCTGCGCCTCGGCCAGGTCAACCACCTGGCCTATGGTCCGGGCGGCGCGCGCGTCATCGGCCGCAACACCGCCGACCCGGCGCGCTGGAAGCGCTACCGCGGCGGCACCGCAGGGCACCTGTGGATCGATGCCGACGGCAGCGGCCACTTCCGCCGCATGACCGAACTGCAGGGCAACCTCAGCTGCCCGATGTGGATCGGCGAGCGGGTGTACTTCCTTTCCGACGCCGAAGGTGTGGGCAACATCTACTCCTGCCTGAGCGATGGCAGCCAGCTGCGCCGCCACACCGACCATGCCGACTGCTACGCACGCCATGCGCAGAGCGACGGTCGGCGCATCGTCTACCAATGCGCCGCGCAACTGTGGCTGCTCGACCCGGCGCGCAACGAACACCATGCGCTGGACATCGTGGTGCCCAGCCCCCGCACGCAGACCGCGCGCCGCTTCGTGCCGACCGAAGCAAATGTCGGCGCGGCCCGGCTCCACCCGGCCGGCCACAGCGCGGTGTTCGAAGTGCGCGGCAAGCTGTTCACCCTGCCTCTTTGGGAAGGCGCGGTGCAACAGTGTGGCGTGGCCGACGGCGTGCGCTATCGGCACGGCCAATGGCTGGCTGACGGGCAGACGCTGGTCGTCGTCAGCGACGCCAGCGGCGAGGAGCGGATCGAGCTGCACGCCGACGGTGCAGTGCGCCAGCTCGACTGGGACATCGGCCATGTCGAGAACCTGCGCGCGGCGCCGGCGGGCACCCACGTGGCGTTGGCCAATCACCGCAACCAGCTGCTGGTCGGCGACACCGCCAGCGGCCGTTGCGCCGTGGTCGACCACAGCGAGGCCGGCCGCTGCGAGGACCTGGCCTGGTCGGCCGACGGCAGCTGGCTGGCCTACAGCTACCAGGCCACGGCGCGGCAGCGCGCCATCAAGCTGTGCGAGGTGGCGACGCAGACCTGCACGCTGGTCACGCAGCCGGAGTTCCGCGACTACAGCCCCAGCTTCGACCCGCAGGGTCGCTGGCTGTACTTCCTGTCGCTGCGCACCTACGACCCGGTGTACGACAGCGTGCAGTTCGAGATGAGCTTTCCGCGTGCCGCCCGGCCCTACCTGGTGGCACTGCAGGCAGGCGGCACGGCGCCTTTCGAGCCGCAGCCGCGCGCATTGAAGGCCGACGACAAGGAGCCGGCCAAGCCCGAAGCAGAGCCTGCGCCGCTGCGCATCGACCTGCCCGGCATCACGCAACGCATCGCCGCCTTTCCGGTGGCCGAGAACCGCTTCGGCAAGCTGGCCGGCGCGGCGCAGGGCAAGGTGCTGTGGACCGTGCTGCCGATCGAAGGCCAGCAGGGCCGGGGCGGCCACAAGGAAGGCAGCGGCAGGCTCGAAGTCTTCGACTTCGAGACGCAGCGTGCCGACACGCTGATGGCCAAGGCCGACGACTTTGCACTCGGCGCCGACCACCACACGGTGCTGGTGCGCGACGGCAAGCGATGGCGCGCCATCGCCACAGACCATCGCGAGGACCGGCGCGAGGAGGTCGGCGACGCACCTTCGCGCAAGAGCGGCTGGATCGACCTGGGCCGCATCCGCGTGTCGGTGGAACCCAGGCTCGAATGGCGACAGATGCTGCACGAGGTGTGGCGTCTGCAGCGCGACCACTTCTGGGTCGCGGACATGTCCGGCGTCGACTGGCCGGCGATGCTGCGCCGCTACGAGCCGCTGCTGACACGGGTGGCCACGCGGGCCGAGCTGTCCGACCTGATCTGGGAACTGCAGGGCGAACTGGGTACCTCGCATGCCTACGAGTACGACGGCGACCACCGCAAGCCGCCGCCGGTGGCGCTGGGCCAGCTGGCCGTCGAGCTGCAGCTGGAGCAGGCGGACGAGAGCTACGCGATCACGCGCATCGTGCGCGGCGATGCCTGGGACGCGAGCGCCGATTCGCCGCTGCACGCGGTGGGCGTCGAGGTGCAGCCGGGCGAGCGCATCGTGGCCGTGAATGGCCAGCGCGTGTCGCGCGAACGGCCGCCGCAAGCGCTGCTGGTCAACCAGGCCGCAGCCAAGGTGGAGCTGACGCTGGTTCGCGGCGACGGTGCGGCGCAGACCCGGCGCCGGGTGCTGGTGACGACGCTGGCCGACGAGGTGCCGGCGCGTTACCGCGAATGGGTCGAGCACAACCGCGCCTGGGTGCACGAGCAGTCGGCCGGTCGCGTCGGCTACCTGCACTTGCCGGACATGATGGCCGACGGCTTTGCCGAGTTCCACCGCTACTTCGGCGCCGAATGCGACCGCGACGCGCTGATCGTCGACCTGCGTTACAACCGCGGCGGCCATGTCTCGGAACTGCTGCTGGAGAAGGTCGCGCGCAAGCGCATCGCCTACAACGTGCCGCGCTGGGGCAGCGTGCAGTCCTATCCCGAAGAGTCCGCCGCCGGTCCGGTGGTGGCGCTGTGCAACGAGCACGCCGGCAGCGACGGCGACATCTTCGCGCACGGCTTCAAGCTGATGGGCATCGGCCCGCTGGTCGGCACGCGCACCTGGGGCGGCGTGATCGGCATCTGGCCGCGCACCTTGCTGGTCGACGGCACGGAAACGACTCAGCCCGAGTACTCGTTCTGGTTCATGGATGTCGGCTGGGGCGTGGAGAACCACGGCACCGACCCGAACATCGAGGTCGACAACGCGCCGCAGGATGCCGCCACCGGTCAGGACCGGCAATTGCAGGCCGCGCTGGCCACCGCGCTGCGCCTGGCCGAAGGCCGCAACCCGGCCCTGCCGCGCATGGAGCAGCGCCCGAACCTGGCTGCACCGCTGCTGCCGCCGCGGCAGAGCTGAGGCCCGTCGCGGGCGCCGTGCTGCTTCCGGCTACCCGCTGACCTGGCCGGCAGCGATCAGTTGGCGCAGGCGAAGCGGCGTCGGTCGCCCGCGAGCGCGGGCCGGAGAACGCGGCTGACGCCCACGCGCTACCGCAGCCGACCCGGCGCGCCGACATCGCGCCGCGCTCAGTTGTCGAGCAACTTCAGCCGCTGCACCTTGCCCGATGGCCCGCGCGGCAGTTCGGCGACGAAACGAAAGACCTTCGGCGTCTTGTAGCGACCCAGCCGCTGCAGGCAGAACTCGCGCAGTTCCTCTTCGCTGCAGGCCATGCCTTCGCGCAGCACCACCGCGGCCAGCACCTCCTGGCCGTAGTGCTTGTCGGGCATGCCCACGGCGGCCGCATCGAGCACCGCCGGGTGGGCCAGCAGCACCTCGTCGATCTCGCGCGGCGCGATGTTCTCGCCGCCCTTGATGATCAGCTCCTTCAGCCGACCGGTGACGTAGTAGAAGCCGTCGCCATCTCGATGCCCCAGGTCGCCGGTGCGCAGCCAGCCGTCGGCCGTGAAGGCCGCGGTGGTGGCGCTGTCGTTCTTGTAGTAGCCGCGCATCACGTTCGGGCCGCGGATGGCGATCTCGCCGCGCTGCCCGTCGGGCAGCGTCATCCCTGCACTGTCGATGATGCGTGCTTCGCAGCCCGACGCCCGGCCCACCGAGCCGAGCTTGCGCTGCGCCGGATCCAGCGGATTCGAGAAGCATGGCGCCACGCATTCGGTCAGGCCCATGGTTTCGACGATGCCGATGTCGAACTTGCGCTCGAAGGCCAGCAGGTGCTCCGGCGGCAATGCCGCCGAGGCCGAGCGGCAGAAGCGCACTTGCGACAGCGCCTCGGCCGCCGGAGCCTGCCCTTCGAGCAGGAAGGAGATGATCGTCGGCACCACGTTGATCCAGGTGCAGTGGGAGTCCAAGGCCTGCGCCCAGAAGCGCGCGGCCGAGAAGCGCGGCGCCAACGCCACGCTGCCGCCATGGGCCAGCGGCGCCAGCATGGTCACGGCGAAGGCATTGATGTGGTACAGCGGCAGCACGCCGAGCACACGGTCGGACGAGCCCAGCGCATGCTCGGCGCTGATCGAGCGTGCGTTGGCCACCAGGTTGGCGTGCGACAGCATCACGCCCTTGGGCACGCCGGTGGTACCCGAGGTGTACATCAGCAAAGCCACGGCGCTGGCCGGCGGGGCGGCGCCTTCGAATTCGGCCTGATCCTCGCCGGGCAGGCGCAAGCCGTCGGGGTCGGCAACGACCACCTCGACCGGGCGTGCGACCTCGGACAGCAAGGCCCGCACCGGCGCCTCCCAGTCGGGCGAGACGAAGACCAGCTTGCAGTCGGAGTGGCCGAGCACATAGCGCATCTGCTCGGCCTGCGACAGCAGGTTCACCGGGTTGACGATAAGCCCCTGCGCCATCGCACCCAGCAGGATGCGCAAGGTCTGCAAGCCGTTGGGCATGACCAGCGAGACGGTGTCGCCCGGGACCAGCCCGTGCCGGCGCAGCAGCGCGCCGATGCGCCGGCCGCCGGCATCGAGTTCGGCGAAGGTGATGCTGGCCGCCGAATCGGTGGACAACGCATACACCGCATCCGGCCGCAAGGCGGCCTGCTGGGCGATCAGCTCGCGGACGCTCATTGCCGGCCGTGCCGCGCGAAGAAGCTGCCGAAGATCTGCTCCTCGCTGGGCACCACCTCGGCGATGGGACGCGACACGCGCGTGATGTTCAGGTAGTGCCGGTAGTTCATGTTGTCGGAGAAGTTGTTGCGTCCCCAGGTACCACACCCCATCGACAGCGAGAACGGCAGGCCATTGTCGAAGCTGCCACCGGTGGCGAAGCAATGCGCCTGATCGACGATGACGCGCGACACCGGCAGCTGCAGCCCCAGCTGCAGCGCCTGCTGCGGCCGCGCGCTGTGCAGGCCCACCGAATGGCCCGCGCCCTGGAAGGCATAGAGGCGTTCGACCAGGTTCACCGCCATGTCGAAATCGCGCGCGGCGTAAAGCGCCAGCACCGGGCTCAGCTTCTCGCCCGAATACGGGTGGGCCGCGCCGACACCGTCCTCCTCCACCAGCAGCACGCGCGGCCGCTGCGCGGCCACGGCGTCGAAGCCGGCGAGCCTCGCGATCCTCTCGGCCGACTGGCCGATCACCGCCGACGACAGCTTGCCGTCGGGCCACATCAGCGCCTGCAGCGCAGCCTTCTGCGAGGCATCGAGCAGCACCGCGCCGCGCTCGCGCAGTGCCGCCATCATCGGTTCGCGCGCCGCACCCACCAGCACCAGCGAGTTCTCCGACGAACAGCTGGTGGCATGGTCGAAGGTCTTCGACGCGACGATGCGATCGGCGGCGCGCGCGACGTCGGCACTGTCGTCGACGATCACCGCCACATTGCCTGCGCCCACGCCGAAGGCCGGCGTGCCGCTGGCATAGGCCGCGCGCACATTGGCCTGCGAGCCGGTGGCCACCACCAGGTCGCACTGGCGCATCAGCTCGGCGGTGCTGGCCTTGTCCACCGGCGACGGCAGCAGTTGCACCAGTTCGCGCGGCGCGCCGATGCGATCGAACTGCGCGTGGATGAACTCGATCAAGCGCGCGCAGGTGCTCCAGCCCTTGGGCGACGGCGCGACGATGACGGCGTTGCGGCCCTTCAGCGCATTGATGATCTTGTTGGCCGGCGTGGCCGCCGGGTTGGTACTGGGCGTGATGGCGCAGACCACACCCACCGGCCGCGCGATCTCGGTGATGCCGGAGGCTGGGTCGTCGGCGATCACGCCCACCGACTTCGCACCTTTCAGGTCGCGCAGCAGGCCGAAGGTCTTGCGCTGGTTCTTGCGGATCTTGTCGGCCACGTCGCCGATGCCGGTGTCGGCCACGGCCAGCTCGGCCAGGGCCCGGTTGCGCGCCGGTTCGATGATGGCCCAGCCGGCGGCGGTGACCAGCTCGTCGACGCGCGGCTGGTCGTAGCCCTCGGCGATGCGCTGCGCCGCGCGCGCGCGCTGCACCAGCATCGCAACGGTCTCGGAAACGCTCATGTCATTCCGCCTTGATTTGCGCATCCTTTGCGAGCTTGGCCCATTTCACCAGCTCGGCGTCGACCGTCTTGCCCAGCGCCTCCGGCGTGCCACCCACCGCCTCGCTGCCCTGCTGCAGCAGCTTCTCGCGGATCTCCGGGTCCTGCAGCGTGGTGTTGAGCGCCTGGTTCAGCTTGGCGATCACAGGCTTGGGTGTCTTCGCCGGCACGAACATCGCATACCAGGAATCGACCTCGAAG
The DNA here is from genome assembly GCA_963758955.1 of uncultured Pseudomonadota bacterium. Lineage (GTDB taxonomy): Bacteria > Pseudomonadota > Gammaproteobacteria > Burkholderiales > Burkholderiaceae_C > Rubrivivax. Next base: position 24,747 of record CAVWXO010000011.1, on the reverse strand, counting down.
TCGGGCACGCCGGCCTCCTGCAGCGTGGGCACCTCGGGAAAGGCCGCGCTGCGCTTCAGCGTCGACACGCCCAGCGCCTTGAGCTTGCCGGTCTTGACGAACTGCGCCGCGGCCGGGATCGACACCCACAGCAGCGGCACCTGCCCACCCATCACGTCGGTCACGGCCGGGCCTCCGCCCCGGTACGGCACATGGGTCATCTGCGTGCCGGTGCGCAGCTTGAACAGTTCGCCGGCAAGGTGCCCGGGCGAGCCCACGCCCACCGAGGCATAGGCCAGCGTGCCCGGCTTGGCCTTGGCCAGCGCAATCAGCTCGGCCACGTTGTTGGCCGGGAACTGCGGGTTGGCCACCAGGATCTGCGGCAGCGAGGCCACCGTGCCCACCGGCTCGAAATCCTTCAGCGTGTCGAAGGGCAGCTTGGCATAGATGGCCGGGTTGACGGTGTGCGAATTCAGCGTGAACAGCACCGTGTAGCCGTCGGGGGCAGCCTTGGCGACGATGTCGGTGCCCACCGAGCCACCCGCCCCGCCCTTGTTGTCGATGACGATGTTCTGGCCCAGCGCCGTCTGCAACTTGCCCTGCACGATGCGCGCGATGACATCGGTGCCGCCGCCCGGCGGATAGGGCACGACGAAGCGGATCGGGTGCTCCGGGTAGCTCTGCGCCTGCACCAAACCGGGGGCGGCCAGTGCTGCTGCGGCCAACAAGACGATGCTGCGGCGCTGAACTACATGCATGTCGAATCTCCTGCAACGGGCTGAAGGTGAGGACCAGCGAAGGTCAATGGATCGCAGCGTACATGATGCCTTCCTGCGTGGCCTCGTCGCCGGCGAACTCCACCACCACCTTGCCCTGTTTGGCCACCAGGATGCGGTCGGAGATCGACATCACCTCGGGCAGGTAGGACGAGATCACCACCACCGCCTTGCCGGCATCGGCCAGCCGGTTGATCTCGGCATGGATCTCGGCGATGGCGCCGACATCGACGCCGCGCGTCGGCTCGTCGAAGATGATCACGTCGGGGTCCTGCACCAGCGACTTGGCGATCACCACCTTCTGCTGGTTGCCGCCGGACAGCTCGATCACCTTCACGTCCTTGCTGATGGCGCGCACGTTCAGCAGCCGGGTCCAGTGTTCGCTGACCTGCGCGGCGCGGCTGGCCGAGGTCAGGCCGAAGGCGTTTCCCATGCGGCCGAGCAGGCCCATGTAGATGTTCTCGCGCGATCGACATGGTCTCGAAGAAGCCTTCGACCTTGCGGTCCTCGGTGACATAGACGATGCCGTCGCGCACCGCCTGGCGGGCCACGCGGTAGCGCACAGGCCGGCCGCGCAGCAGCACCTCGCCGCCGTGGAAGAAGTCGCGCTTGATCAGCCCGGCAACCACCTTGAAGGTCTCGGTGCGTCCAGCGCCGACCAGCCCGAAGACGCCGGTGACCTGGCCGGCAAAGACCGAAAGCGAGTTGTTCGTCACCATCGCGGACATGCGCAGGTTCCGCACCGACAGCAGGCACTCGCCGGCCGGGCGCACCCGCGTCTTGCGTTGCCCGTAGAGGGTCTGCGACAGGTCGCGCCCGACCATGGCCTGCACGATGCGCGCGCGGTCGAAGTTGCTCGTCAGGTCGGTGACGACATGCTTCGCCGTCGCGCAGGACGGTGATGCGGTCGGCGAGCTGCAGCGCCTCTTCCAGCGCATGCGTGATGAAGATGATCGACACGCCGCGCGCCTTCAGGTTCAGCACCAGGTCGAAGAAATGCTTCTTTTCCTCGGGCGTCAGGGTGGCGGTCGGCTCGTCGAAGATGATGATGGTGGCCTTGTGCTGCACCGCACGGGCAATCTCCACCATCTGCTTCTTGGCGGCGCCGAGCATGCCCACCGTCTGCGTCGGATCGACGTCGAAGTTCAGCGACTGCAGGAACTGCTGCGCAGCGATGTAGATGCCGCGCAGCCGGTTGAAGAAGTCCTCCTGGCCCAGATAGAGGTTCTGCGCCACGGTCATCGTCGGCACCAGGCTGGTCTCCTGGAAGACCATGGCGATGCCCTGGTGGCGCGCCTGCAGCGGCGTGCGAAGCTGCACCTCCTGGCCGTTGACCAGCATCTGCCCGCTCGTCAGCGTGACCACGCCGGCCATGACCTTGGTCAAGGTGGACTTGCCGGCACCGTTCTCGCCAACCAGCGCATGGATCTCGCCGCGTCGCAGCGCGAAGTCGACGCCGTCGATGGCCGGGACGCCGGCGTACTTCTTGGTCGCCTGGCGCAGTTCGAGCACCGTCTCCACCGTCACGTCCTGCCCTCCAGTTCGACGCGCAGCAGCCGACCGCTGCCCTTCGACGCCACGTACAAGGCGCCGCCGTGTTCGGCCAGACCGGTGATGCCGTGGTGGCGGCCGTCGACCTGGCTGTGCATCGACTCGACGATGCGTCCATCGTCGGCCACCCGCAGCACCAGGCCGTAGGAGCGCGGCGGCGCCCACGGCTTGAGCACGCCCATCTGCTTGACGCCGGCGCCCTGCAAGGGCTCGAGGAAGCTCTGGCCCGAGGCCAGCGCCGGGGCGATCCAGTGGCGCGGGTCGATCTCGGCCAGCATGCGCTTGCGGTAGGCGTCCTCACGAAGCACGAATTCGACCAGCTGCGTGCGGCAGACGAAGCAGCTGAGCCACACCCCGCCGGACGAGGCCGGCGCCAGGCGCGACGGGTAGCCAGGCAGCTCGGCAACGAGCGCACGCATCTCGCCGTCCGCCGTGACCCGCATGACGCGGTGCCGCCAGCTCTCGCTGACCAGCACGCCGTCGCCGTGGGCCAGCGCGCCGAAGGCATGGTGCAGCTTCTGCGCCAGCCCTTCGATCTGTCCGGAGCCGATGTGCCAGCGCAGCAGGCGGCCGCTGCGGCCATGCTCCATCAGGTCATGGCACCACTGGGCCGGGCCCCGCGTGGCCGAGCCGTCAGTCAGCAGCAGCTGGTCCTCGCCGTCGAAGGCCAAGCCGTTGACTGCAACCAGCGACTGCCCCGCCGCCGACTGCATGCGCGCGAATTCGCCGCCATCCAGCGCATCGAAAACCTGCACGCAGCGCCCGCCCAGGGCCACGGCCAACCGCCCCTGCGCAGACAACGCCAGTGCGCTGATGTCGGCGTCGAAGCGGCGTACCTCGACCGGCGCGTCGCCGTCCAGACGCCACAGCGCGGAACCGGCACTGACGAGCAGCACGCGGCCGTTGCCGGCCACGTCGTCGATGCCGGGCATTGCGGCCACGACCGCGGCCTCGTCCAGCAGCCGATTCGGCTTAAGCATGCCGTCCATCACCGGCACGCTGATCGCGGCGCTGCCGCGCCCCAGCAGCCGGTCGGCTGCGCCGCGCAGTTGCTGCAGCATCAGGCGCCACCCCGCCAGCGCTTGTCGTACTGCACGAAGTTGGGGTCGGCATCGGGCAGCTTGTAGCGGCCGATGCGGTTGTTGAGGATGCCGCCCAGGTACAGGTGGCCACGATGTTCGCGCATCGAGGTGATCATCGGGTGGTTCTTGCCGGTCGGGTCCCAGAGCGTTTCGAGCACCTCGCCGGCTTCGTTGAACTTGAGCACGCAGCCGGTGTTGATGTTCGGGAAGAGCCACTCGTCCAGCGGCACGCGCTTGGCCATGCGCTTGCGGAAACCCGGCATGCGCAGCGCCAGGTCGTAGGCCGGGCAGCGCATGCCCACCAACGCGAGCCAGTAGTTGCCGTCGGAGGCCAGGTTGATGTTGTCCGGATAGCCGGGCAGCCGGTCGAGCACGGTATGCACCTGGCCCTTCTTCGGGCCGTCGAACCAGTAGCGCTTGATGCAGGCCCCCCAGGTCTCGGCAAAGAGGATCGACTGGCCGTCGCTGGCGATGCACACGCCGTTGGGGAAGCGCAGGTTGCGCAGCACCGTGCGCGTGCTGCCGTCGCGCGGGTCGTAGCAGACGATGCGGCCGTTGCCGCGCGCTTCCAGGCCATCGACCGGCCACTCGTGCATCTCGTAGCGCGTGGTGGCTTCGCTGAAGAAGATGCGGCCGTCGTCGGCGATGTCCAGGTCGTCGGCCAGGCGCAGCCGGCTGTCGTCGTTGATGGAATGCAGGCTGCGGTTGGTTTCGTCGCTGACGCGCTGCACCACGCGCTCGGGTGTCACGCGGTACAAGCCCATGCCGCCGATGCACACCAGCAGGTTGTCCTCGCGGTCGAAGGCCAGGCCCAGCGGCTGCCCGCCGATGTGCGCGAAGACCTCCATGCGCTGGTAGTCGGGCGCGAAGAACCGCATGATGTCGCCGTGGCGCGAGCCGGCGTACAGGTGGTCGTCGCGGTCGAGGATCACGTCCTCGGGCGCCTCGATGCGGCCTTCGCCGATGAGCGTGACGTCGTGCAGCTTGTCGTTCACCGCCCACACCGTGCCGTTGCCCGGCGTGCACTCCGGCGCCTTGCCCAGCACCTGGTAGGCCGGGCTCACGTAGACCTTGCTGATGATGCGCTGCCGGTTCTTCAGCCAGCGCACGTCGATCACCGCGGCGATGATCAGGATCGACGCGAGCACCATGCGGTTGACGCCGCCCGGCGCCGACAGCGAGGTCAGCCCGTTGGTGATGAGCAGCACGATCAGCGTGCCGACCAGCGCCTTGGTCACCGAGCCGCGCCCGCCGCCCAGGCTGATGCCGCCAATGACGGCCGCAGTCAGCACCAGCACTTCCATGCCCACGCCGATGTCTGCGCCGGCGGTGGCCAGGCGCGAGGCGAAGAAGCAGCCGGCCATCGCGGTGAGCATGCCGCCGGCGACATAGCACAAGGCGATGGTGCGGCGCACGGCGATGCCGCCGTTGTAGGCCGAGCGCCGCGAGCCGCCAATGGCCATGATGTGCCAGCCGATGCGCAGCCGCGTCAGCATCACGTGCCCAAAGATCGCCACCACGCCGATCACCCAGGCCACCGTCGGCAGGCCCAGGAAGGTACCGTTGCCCAGGAAGTCCCACGCCGCCGAATCGGGCAGGTTGCCGGCGATCTGGGTCGAGTATTCCAGGCTGAGCAGTTCGTAGACCGCACGGAAGATGATCAGCGTGATCAAGGTGGTCAGGAAGGCGCGCAACCGCAGGTAGCCCACCAGCAGGCCGTTGATCGCGCCGAGCAGCGCCCCGCACAGCAGCGTGCAGAGGATGACCAGCGCCACCGGCCACTGCCACACGTGCATCATCATCAGCGCGCAGAAGTTGGTCAGCGCGAAGGTCGAGCCCACCGACAGGTCGATGCCGCCGACGATCATCACCAGGGCCAGCCCCAGCACCACCAGGCCGATCTCGCCGGCCTGGCGCAGGGTGTCGGCCAGTGCCGTGGGCGAATAGAAATTGCCGACCAGTTGCCCCGAGATCAGCACCACGACCAGCAGCAGCAGCACCGGGATTGCGGTCTCGGTCCAGCGCTTGGCCAGGATCTCGCCCAACCAGTGGTCGGGCCACCAGCGGTAGCGCAGCCGGGTCAGTGTCTCGGCCAGCGATTCGGCCGCGCCGCCGTGCGGCAGCGCGCCGGACGGCACGCTGCGCTGCACGCTGTCCGCAACCTGCGCCATCGTCGGCCTACTTCGCCGCCAGCGTCCAGCAGGTGCCTTCCTTGCTGGCGTTTTCCTTGGTGATCGGGATCAGTGTGGTGTAGATGTTCTGCTTGGCTGCACCCGGCTTGACGCCGCCTTGCACCAGCCACTTGATCATTGCCGCCATGTCGCTGGCCTGCGTGGGCACGTCGTAGCTGATGTCGTAGTCGAAGGCCCCCGACTTGACCAGGTCGCAGGCACCCTTCTGCGAGCCGCCGCCCGAGGTGGCGAGGAAGACCTTGCCGGTCAGGCCCGCTTCCTTGATGGCCGCGGCAGTGCCGATGTCCATGCCGTCCCAGAAGCCGACGATGCCGCACAGGTCGGGGTTCTGCTTGAGCACTGTCTGCGTCAGCGCCTTGGCCTTGGCTGCGTCCCAATCGGCCGCCTGGTTGGACACGACTTTGACAGTCGGGTTCTTGGCCAGGATGTTCTCCACGCCCTTGAGCGTGTAGGCGCTGGCCGCCGCGGTCGGCGCGCCTTGCACGATGGCGATCTTGTTCGACTTGCCCTTGCAGGCGTCGACCACGGCCTGCGTGACGCGCTCGCCGATCTCCACCCAGTCGGCGCCGACGAAGACGGTGGAGGCCTGGGCCGAGCGCATGTTGATCTGCACCACGTAGATGCCTTCGTCCTCGGCCTTCTTGATCAGCTTGGCGTAGGTGGCGACGTCGGGGTTGTGCACCACGATCACGGCGGGCTTCTCGGCGATCAGCGTGGTGAAGGCCTGCGCGCCGGCATTGGTGTTCCAGTTGGGGTCGCGCACCACCACCTTCATGCCCGAGGGCTCGAGGTACTGCTTCAGGCCGTCGTACCAGCCCTGCGTGAGGTCGAAGCCCATGGCCACCGGGATGTAGCCGACGGTCTTGCCGCTCAGCGCCTTGGCGTAGCCGGCGCGGAAGGGCTCGTCCAGCCCCTTGCCCTGGCCGAAGCTGGCGCCGCTGGCGGCCAGCCCCAGCGCCAGGGTGAGCGTCGAAGCAAGTGCGTGAAATCGGGTCATGGCAGGTCTCCAGTGGTTTGATTGGCGCCCAAGATGGCCGGGCGTCGAGCCTAGATGTCGCCCTGCTGGGCGGTTTCTTCGTTGCGCGGGTTGATCAGCGAATCGACCAGGATGGCGACCAGCAGCACCACGCCCTTGACGATGTTCTGCACCGAGTACGACACATCCATGATGGTCATGCCGTTGAGCAGCGTGCCGATGAGCAGCGTGCCGATGATGACGTTGAGCACGCCGCCGCGCCCACCCGACAGCCCGATGCCGCCCAGCACCACCACCAGCACCACGTCGTAGATCATCGTGGAGTTGTAGATGCGCGTGGGCATGCTGTTCACCGACGCGGCCATCACCAGGCCGGCAAACAGACCGATCAGCGCGGCCAGCACGTATTGCAGCACCACGATCGGCCGCGTCGGCAACCCGGTGGCACGCGCGCCGAAGGGGTTGTCGCCGATGGCATAGATGAAGGCGCCGGCGCGCGTGCGGCGCAGCAGCAGCGTCATCACGGCCGCGGCCACGCCGAACATCATCACCGGCATCGGCACGCCCGCCAGGCTGCCGCGGCCGATCCAGGCCAGGCCGTCGAGCGCCGGCGGCCACTGCACCACTTCCAGCTGGAACAGATAGGCCTGGCCCAGCCCCGCCAGGAACAGCCCGGTGGCCAGGGTGGTGAACAGCGAAGGCACCTCGGCATAGGCAATGAGCCAGCCGTTGATCAGGCCGAAGGCCAGCGCCAGGCCGAAGCAGATGCCGAAGGCGCTGCCCAGCGCCATGCCGTTCTCCACCAGCTGCAGCATCAGGCCGGAGGGCACGGCCAACGTGGCGATCATCGAGATGTCGATGCCGCGGCCGATGACCACCACGGCCATGCCCAGGCCGAGGATGCCGAGGATGGCCACGTTCTGCAGCAGCGTGAGCAGGTTGTCCACCCGAGCAAAGCCCGGCAGCAACAGCGCGTAGCCAGCGAACATCAGCACGAACACCGCGAGCACGATGGTCTGCTGCGAGAAGTGCAGTCGCTTCATGCAGGGATCGCTGGGGTGGGGCACGGCTGCGGCAGCCGCGGGGTCTGGTCATCCGCTCGCATCGGGGGCCTCGGGTGGCAACGGCACACGCCCTCAAGGACACTGTGCCATTCGAGGACGCAGTCTCCTGCCGCGCTGCGGCATTGGATATCCGCGCTATCCCTGTAGCGAAACGCGCACGCTTGTCGCGGCCGCGACAGTCGGTTTGGCGCCGCTTGGGCAGCGGCACGAGCCGCGCTACTGCCGTGCCATCTCGGCCTGGGCAAGAGCCTCGCCGTCAAGGCCCTGCGGCGCGTCCAGCGTCACCGTCACGCGCTGGAGCCTGCCGGTGAATTCAGACGGAGCCACGTACAGCGTGGACACGGCGCTCGCGCGGTCGCGGCCGATGTCCAGCCCGCTCCACGAGACGAAGTTGTTGAAGCCGGCCTGCGACTTGAGGCTTCTCGCGGCCTGGCCATCGATCAACAGCGTGCCCTGGCGCCAGGCCGGCACCATCGCGTGCATCGGCGCGGGCGGTGGCGGCACCGGCACCAGCGGCCCCGCCAGCATGCGCAAGCCCAGCGTGCAATGGCCCTGCGGCACCGGCCGGTCGGACTCGAGCACATGGTGCTGGTCGCCGATGCTCATGTCGTGCACCAGCTTGCCGTCGCGGATGAACAGGGAGTAGCCGCTGGTGGCATCGCCGTGCGCGATGAGCACACCCTGCGCATCGGGCTTGTCGATGAAGACCTCGGCTTCGATCAGGTAGCCGCGGCCGCGCACGTCGGGCGCCACGTCGCTGGGGATGTGACCCACGCCGGCGTGGAACACGAAATGCCGGCGCGGGCCGTGGTAGCGGCGCGCGCTTTCGACAAAGCGCGGCCCGAAGCGATCGTCCAGCGGCAGCACCTGGTGGGCCTCGGCTTGCAGCCACCACAAATCGACCAGCGCCTTCAGCCGTTCGGGTTCGCGCGCTGCCAGGTCCTCGGTCTCGGAGAAGTCGCGGTCCAGGTGGAACAACTCCCAGCGGTCGGCCTCGAAGGGCGTGCCCGGCGGGTGGAAGGCCACCGCCTTCCAGCCCTCGTGCCACAGGCCGCGGTGGCCGAACATCTCGAAGTACTGGGGCCTGCGCCGCGGCGGCGCAGCAGCGTCGTGCAGGCTGGCAGCAAAGCTCTCGCCTTCGATCGGCATCTGCGCTACGCCCTGCACCACGGCCGGCGCCTGCAGCTTCAGCACCTGCAGCAGCGTGGGCACCAGGTCCACCGCATGGCAGAACTGCGGCCTCACCTCGCCGCGCGCGGTGATGCCCTGCGGCCAGCTGATTACCAGCGGATCGCGGATGCCGCCACCGTGCGTGTTCTGCTTGTAGCGGCGCAGCGGCGTGTTCGACGCCATCGCCCAGCCGTGCGGAAAGTTGGAGTGCGTGTCAGGGCCACCGATGTCGTCGATGCGCCGGATTTTCTCGGCCATCGGCTCGGGCTTGAAGTTGTAGGGCCCCATCGCGTTGACCATGCCCAGCGGCCCGCCCTCCTGGCTGGCGCCGTTGTCCGACAGCACCAGCACCAACGTGTTGTCGAGCTGGCCGGCCTGTTCGAGCCAGCCGATCAGCCGGCCGATGTGCTGGTCGGCATGGTCGAGCATGGCCGCATAGGCCGCCTGCAGCCGCGTGAAGACGCGTCGTTCATCGGCGCCGAAGCTGTCCCAGGCAGCGACGCCGTCGTTGCGCGGCGGCAGCCGTGTGTCCTGCGGCACCAGTGCCAGGGCCTTCTGGCGTGCCAGGCGCTGCTCGCGCTCGACGTCCCAGCCGTACGCGAACAACGCGTCGTACCCGCGGATCAAATCGGCCGGCGCTTGGTGCGGTGCGTGGCAGGCGCCGAGCGCCAGCCAGGTGAGCCAGGGCGTGGCCGCCGCATCGACCGCGTGGTCGGCCATCATGCGGATAGCTTCATCGACCAGGTCGGACGTCAGGTGGTAGCCGCTGGCGAAAGTGCCCGGCGCATCGACGTGGGTGTTGTCGCGCACCAGCTCCGGCGCGTACTGGTCGGTCTCGGCATCCATGAAGCCGTAGTAGCGGTCGAAGCCGCGGCCCAGGGGCCAGCCGTCGAAGGGGCCGGTCGGGCCGCTTTGCGTCAGCGGCGTGACATGCCACTTGCCGAGCATGTAGTTGCGAAAGCCCTGCGGGCGCAGCATCTCGGCCAGCGTGCCGGCCTCTCGCGCGATCTTGCCTCGGTAGCCGGGGTAGCCGCTGTCGAAGTTGGCCAGGCAGCCCATGCCCACCGAATGGTGGTTGCGCCCGGTGAGCAGCGCCGCCCGCGTGGTGCTGCACATGGCCGTGGTGTGGAAGCCGCTGTAGCGCAGGCCACGACCGGCGAGTGCATCGATGTTCGGAGTACGGATGGCCGAACCGTAGCAGCCGAAGTCGGCAAAGCCGACGTCGTCGAACAGGATGACCAGCACATTCGGCGTGCCTGCCGGCGGGCGCGGCGGCTGCGGCCAGTGCGGCACCGCCATGTCAGAAGCTTTAGCCAACGGCCAGGCCGACGATCACCGGGCGGAGTTCGAGGGTCGCCTTCTGCGTGCCGGCGGCGTCGCTGAACGTGATGTCGCTCTTGCTCCAGTTCAGGCCCAGCGACACTACCAGCGACCAGTTGCGGTCGAACGCGTAGCGCGCGCCGGCCTGGGCCGCAACGCTCCAGGAGTTGCTCATGTCCACGCTCTACGCGGTGTAGGAGTCGATGCCGGAGAACGAGACGTAGGTGGCACCGATGCCGATGAAAGGCCGCAGCGCATTGGCCGGGTCGAAGAAGTGGTAGTTGACGAAGCCGCTGGCGCTGAAGGGCTTGGCCTTGAACAGCGCTCCCGCCGTCGCCAGGCTGCAGGCGCCGTCCACCGTGATCGAACCGCCGAAACCGGCGTTCAGCTGCAGGCCGACATTGGGCAAGGCATAGAACTCGTAGCTGACCAGCGCGCCGGTGCTGTTGCCCGCGTCCAGCGAGGCCTGCGCCGGCACGCCGGTGCCGGAGAATCCGTCGACCAGGGAGTCGCGGTTGGAGCTGTAGAGCACGCCCAGGTCGAGCGTGTTGCGCGCCTGCTGCGCCCATGCCGGGCTGCAGGCCAGCACGGCCGCAGCGAGGGCCAGCGTGGACAGCTTCATCGGGTCGGCTTCCTTCGTCTGCCGGCGGCCACCACAGCCCCGGCTGAAAAAAATTGTAGGGAGCCGCGTCGGCGCAGCCGCTGGCTTATTCTTGGCCCACCACCGCCTGCCGCGCCCGCCATGAACAGCCCCGTCCCCTGCCCCGTGACCGCCAGCGAGCGGGCGCCGCATTGAGCTTCGGCCTGCTGTGGTCCGACATCGGGCAGCTGCTCAACGCGGTGCTGCTGATCGTCGGTGCGCTGCTGCCGGTGGTCAACCCGCTGGGCAACGTGCCGATCTTCCTGACGATGACCAACGGCTGCGACGATGCCACGCGCCGCGACCTGGCGCGGCACATTGCGATGTACTCGTTCGCGCTGCTGCTGGGCTCGATGCTGCTCGGCTCCTTCGTGCTGCGCATGTTCGACTTGTCGATCCCGGTGGTGCAGGTGGCCGGCGGCGCGGTGGTCATCGCGCTCGGCTGGCACCTGCTGCACTACGAACGGCCGGCCGCGGAAGAGACGCCCGACCCCCACGTGGCGCGGCAGGTGGCGGTGGCGCGCGCCTTCTACCCGCTGACGCTGCCGGTATCCATCGACGCGGGCGTCATCTCGGTGGCCATCACGCTCGGCGCCAACCACGGGCAGACGCTGGAGCGCGACCTGATCCAGATCGTTGCCGCCATCCTCGGCTCGGCCGTGGTGGCGGCGTCGCTGCTGCTGGCCTACCGCTACGCCACCCGCGTCAGCGGCTGGCTCGGCAACAAGGGCATGGAGATGTTCCTGCGGCTGTCGGCGCTCATCGTGCTGAGCATCGGCGTGCAGATCGTCTGGAACGGTGTGAAGTCGCTGCTGACCGAAGTCGGCATCGGCGTCACCTAGCAGTTGAACAAGGAGCATCGTGATGGCACTTCAAGGCAAGGTGGCATGGATCACCGGCGGCGGCAGCGGCATCGGCCTGGCCGGCGCTGTCGAGCTGGCCCGGGCCGGCTGCCGGGTGGTGATCTCGGGCCGCGATGCGGCCAAGCTCGCCGCCGCGGTGCGGCAGGCCGAAACCCAAGGCGCGCCGCACGGCGCACTGAGCACCGCACCGCTGGACGTGGCCGATGGCGACGCGGTGGCCCAGGTGGCGCAGGAGCTGCAGGCGCGGCTGGGCCGCGTGGACATCCTGGTCAACAGCGCCGGCATCAATTTCCGCAAGCGCTACTGGTCCGAGACCGACAGCCCCACCTTCAACCAAGTGGTGGGCGTCAACCTGAACGGCGCCATGGCCTGCACACTGGCGGTGCTGCCCGGCATGCGCGCGCGGCGCGAAGGCACGGTGATCAACGTCGCCAGCTTCGCCGGCTGGCACTACGGCTACCTCACCGGCCCGGCCTACACGGCCAGCAAGGCCGCGCTGATGGCGCTGACGCATGCCTTCAACATCGAGGAAGGCGTCAACGGCCTGCGCGCCACGTCGCTGTGCCCGGGCGAGGTGGCCACGCCCATCCTGCAGCAGCGCCCGGTGGTGCCCAGCGCCGAGGAGATGGCGCGCATGCTGCAGGAAGAAGACATGGGCCGCACCATCCGCTTCATCGCCGAGATGCCGGCGCATGTCTGCATCAACGAACTGGTGATCTCGCCGGTGTGGAACCGCATCTACGTCGGCGGCGAGGACCTGAAGCGCAAGTCTTGAGCACCGACGCACTGCAGCCGCAGGTGACCGCCATCGCCCAGCGCCACGGCCTGGGCGGCGTACCAGCGCAGCGCTACGCCGGCGGCTCGCTACCGGTGTTTGCGCTGGGCACGCAGCACGTGCTCAAGCTGTACCCGCCGCACGACCAGGCCCATGCGCAGGTGGAGGCCCGCGTGCTGGCCTTCGTCGAAGGCCGGCTGCCGCTGCCCACGCCGCAGGTGGTGGCCCGCGGCGAGTGGGACGGCGGCAGCTACCTGCAAATGACGCAGCTGCGCGGCCATCTGCTGGTCGACGTCTGGCCGCAGCTGGCCGCCGCCGAGCGAGGCCGCCTGTGCCACCGCATCGGCGAAGCCGTGGCCGCGCTGCACGCGCTGGACAGCCGGCCGCTGGCCGACCTGCCGCCGCCGCACTGGGCGCAGTTCATTGCCTCGCAACAGCACGATGCGGTGGCGCGCCAGCGCCGACACGGCCTGGCGGACGCATGGCTGGAGCAGATCGATCCCTTCCTGCAGCGCTGGTCGGGCGCGGCCGATGGCGAGCAGGTGCTGCTGCACACCGAGATCATGCGCGAGCACCTGCTGGTGGAGCCTGCGGACAGTGGCTGGCGGCTGAGCGGGCTGTTCGACTTCGAGCCGGCGATGCGCGGCGCGCGCGAATACGAGTTCGCGTCGATCGGCCTGTTCGTCAGCGGCGGCGATGGCCGCGCGCTGCGCTCCATTCTGCGCGCCTATGGATATGCCGAGGCCGCGCTCGACAAGGCGCTGCAGAACCGGCTGATGGCGATGGCGCTGCTGCACCGCTACAGCAAGCTGCCGTGGTACCTGCAGCGCCTGCCACTGCCCGGCGCGCAGAACCTCGAACAGCTGGCCGCGCACTGGTGGAAACTCAGCACCGACGAATCCCCATCCCCAAGGAGACAGACATGAGCTATGCGTTGACCGGCTTCGACGGCAAGGTGGCAGTGGTCACCGGTGCCGGGCGCATGCGCAGCATCGGCCGGCCGATCGCGTTGGCGCTGGCCCGCGCCGGCTGCGACGTGGTGCTCACCGGCTCCGGCAAGCCGGCCGGCGCCTACCCGGAAGACGAACGCGCCGCTGGCTGGCGCGACATCGAGTCGGTGGCCGACGAGGTGCGGGCGCTGGGCCGCCGCGCCCTGCCGCTGGTGTCCGACGTGCGCGATGCCCAGGCGGTGGAGGCGCTGGCCGAGCGCGTCCTGGCCGAATGGGGCCGCGTGGACTTCGTCATCAACAACGCCGGCTCCACCCGCGGCAGCGACCGCGTGCCCGCCACGCAGCTACCACTGAGCGAATGGCAGCGCGTGCTGGGCACCAATCTGGACGGCACCTTCTACATGTCGCGCTGCTTTGCGCGGCACATGAGGGCGCAGGGCCGGGGCGGCGTGATCCTGAACATCAGTTCCATCGCCGGGCGCAATCGCATGCCCAACACCGCCGCCTATGCCACCTCGAAGGCGGCGATCGATGCGCTGAGCACCGTGCTGGCCGGCGAGCTGGGGCCGCAGGGCATCCGCGTCAATTCGGTGGCGCCGGGCATGATCGACACCAGCCGCATGGACGACGTGCCGCGCGGCGAGGTGTGGGATCGGGTGGTGCGCGCACAGATCCCGCTGGGGCGCGCCGGCACGGGCGAGGACATCGCGCACATGGTGGTCTTTCTGTGCAGCGAGCAGGCGGCGTGGATCACCGGCCAGACCTTCTACGTCGATGGCGGACACGGACATGCGCCGCGCGGCTGAGGGCACGCGCGCCGGCTGTGCTGTCAAATAGGCCCACCGACCGCGGGCAGCCGATCCCGACCACCCACCTGCATCGAGAGGATTCCTCAATGCCCTACCAGATCATCTATTCCTCGAAGTCCGCCACGCCCATGCAGGTGGACGAACTCGAGGATCTGCTCGAGCAGGCACGACACCGCAATGCCGAGAAGGGCATCACCGGTGCGCTGGTCTACGTCGACGGGGCGTTCCTGCAGATCCTCGAAGGGGAATTTCAATCCATCCAGGAACTGATGGCAAAGATCTCCAGGGACTTTCGCCACGAGACGGTCACCGTGCTGCAGGAGGGAGCCATCCCGTCCGGCTCCTTCAGCGACTGGGAGATGGCCTACGTCAGCGCCACACGGGAACAGGTGGCCGAATGGGCCGGCCTGAGCGGCACGATCGCCATCCCCGAGATCCTCGGCGACCTGCGTCAGGATCCGAGCCGGGCCGCGCAGCTGGCAAAGAGCATTCTCCTGGTCCTGTTGTCCAGGCCCTGACCGCCGCCTTCACCCTCGCGACAGAAACTCTACTGCCCGCTGCACCCCACCGGGCCCGATCGGAATGCCCTGCGCCCGCAGCGCAGCATCCACACCGCCCAGCGCACCCAGCAGCATCGCGGCGTTGATGTCGCCCATGTGGCCGATGCGGAACACACGGCCCGCCAGCGGGCCCAGGCCGCCGGACAGCGCCACCTGGAAGCGCTCGCGCGCCACGCTGCGCAGCGCTTCCGGGTCCACGCCGGGGCGCACGGCGACGGCCGTCACCGAAAACGAGCGCCGCGCCGGCTGCTGGCAGAAGAAGCCCAACGCACCGCCTTCGCTCCAGCCCTGCACAGCCGCATGCACCGCGCCGGCCAGCAGCGCGTGGCGCGCGAACACGGCGTCCAGACCTTCGGCAAAGATCAGCTGCAACGCGGCCTGCAGACCGAACAGCAGGTTCATCGGTGGCGTGCCGCAGAACTTGCGGTACGACAGGCTGTCGCGGCGGCGGCCCCAGTCCCAATAGAAGCGCGGCATCGGGTTGGCCTCGGCCGAGACGCGGGCGCGATCGTTGATGGCCACGAAGCCCAGGCCGGGCGGCAGCATCAGGCCCTTCTGCGACGCGCCAATGACGACGTCGGCGCGCAGCGCATCCATGTCGAAGGGCACCACACCGAGCGAGGCCACCACGTCGACGACGAACAGCGCCGGGTGGCCGCTGGCATCGAGGGCCGCGCGCAGCGTCTGCAGGTCACTCGTCACGCCGCTGGCGGTGTCGGTGTGCACGGCGAACACGGCCACGATCTCGCGCTGGGTGTCGTCGCGCAGCGCCTGCTCGACCGCGGCCACGTCGATCGGCAGGCCTTCGACCCAGGGCGTGCGCACGACCTTGCAGCCCAGCGCCTCGGTCTGGATGGCCCAGGATTCGGAGAAGTGCCCGGTGCCCGGGATCAGTGCCGCCCGACCCGGGCCGAGCAGGTTGACGATGACCGCCTCCCACGCGCCGTGGCCGTTGGCGGCGTACATCAGCACGTCGGACTGTTCGGTGTGCAGCAGCCGCTTCAGGCCGGCTTCGCAGGCGGCGATGATCGGGTCCAGCCGCGGGTCGGCGAGATCCATCGGCTGCCGGCCCATGGCGTGCAGCACCTCGTCGGGCAGGCGCGTCGGGCCGGGCGAATGCAGGAAGCGTTGGCCGGGAATGCGCGTCGGTGGATTCATGGAATGGGGCAGGTCGTGGGGCTGGGATGCGACAGGGTAGCGCAAGCCTGCAGTGTCGACGGGGCCGGGCCTATGATGAATGCATGCACCCGACTCCAGCGCCTGACGGCGCGCCGTGGCGCGCGCTGGCACGGCGTGCACTGCACTTGCTGCGCACGTTGCTGCATGGCGGTTGGCGCGCGGTGCGCGATGTCGAGCCCGAGTTCTGGAGCAACCTGCAGGGCGAGCTTCGCGCCGGGCGGCAGTGGATCGACCGCGCCGTGGTGCTTGGCTATGCGGTCATCACCGGGCTGGTGGTGGTGGGCTTCACCTATGCGGCCGAGGCGGCCGTGCATGCCTTCCAGCTGCTCGGCCAGACCGGGCCCTACGGTCGCTATGTGCCGCTGCTGTGGACGCCGGCGCTGACGGTGGCGCTGCTGTGGTGGACCCGCCGCTACGTGCCGGGCGCGATGGGCTCGGGCATCCCGCAGGTGATCCGCGCACTCGATGACGACCTGGACGACAGGCAGCGCAAGGGCCTGGTGTCGCTGCGCGTGGCGCTGCACAAGATCGGCTTGGTGTCGGGCGGGCTGCTGGCCGGTCTGTCGATCGGCCGCGAGGGGCCGACAGTGCAGGTCGGTGCCGGCGCGATGGTGCATGCACGGCGCTGGCTGTCGCCACAGTCGGGTATCGACGCGCACGACCTGATGGTCGCCGGTGCCGCGGCCGGCATCGCCGCTGCCTTCAACACGCCGCTGGGCGGCATCGTCTTCGCGCTGGAGCAGCTGTCGCGCCGGCGCAGCATGTCGCACAGCGCGCTGGTCATCGCCAGCATCGTGATTGCCGGCCTGGTGGCCGTGGCGGTGTTCGGCAACGAAACCTACTTCGGCCGGCTGCCCGTGCAGCAGTTGCACTGGTCGCTGCTCGGGCCTGGCCTGATGGTCGCGTTGATCAGCGGCCTGGCCGGCGGGCTGTTCGCGCGCCTGATCGTGGTCTCTCTGCGCGGCCTGCCCGACCGCTTCAGCGACTGGCGCCGCGACCATCCCTACCGCTTTGCCGCCGGCTGCGCGCTGGGCGTGGCCCTCATCGGCATCAGCACCGGCGGCGCGACCGCCGGTGCCGGCTATGCCGCCACCCGCGCGCTGCTCGAAGGCCAGGCCGAACTGCCCGGGGTGTACACGCTGCTCAAGTTCGTCGCCACCTGGCTGTCGGCCTGGACCGGCGTGCCGGCCGGCGTGTTCGCGCCCTCGCTGGCCATCGGCGCGGGCATCGGCCACGACGTGGCGCTGTGGGCCGGCCTCAATGCCGTCGACGCCATCCCCTTGATCGCAATGGGCATGGTCGGCTTCCTGGCGGCCACCACCGGGGGGCCGATCACCGCCTTCATCATCGTGATGGAGATGGTTTCCGGACAGTCGATGGTGCTGAGCCTGATGGCCTGCTCGCTGCTGGCCAGCGGCGTGGCACGGCTGGTGACCAAGCCGATGTACCTTGAGCTGGCGGCGATGCTGCCGCTGGCGCCGCCTGCGCAGTCGCCCAAAGCCTGAGCGGTAGGCCTCAGTTCAGTGCCGGCAGCCAGGTCGCCAGCTTCGGGAAGATCAGCAGCAGCGCCACCGCCACCAGCTGCAGGATCATGAACTGCACCATGCCGGCGTAGATGTCCTTCAGCTCCCACTGCGGCACCACCCCCTTCAGAAAGTAGGCCGACAGCGCCACCGGCGGCGACAGCCAGGCGGTCTGCAGCGTCACCGCCACCAGCGTGCAGAACCAGATCAGGTCGATGCCGGCGGCCTGCACGATGGGCAGCACGATCGGGATGACGATCAGCACGATCGGCACCCATTCCAGCGGCCAGCCGAGCACGAAGACCAGCGCCAGGATGACGATCAGCATCAGCATCGGCGGCAGCGCCAGGCTGGTGAGCATCTGCGCCAGGAAGTCGGCACTGCCCAGGCGCGAGAACACCGACCCGAACAGGTTGGACGCCGTCACCAGCAGCAGGATCATGCTCGACACTTCCAGCGTCGACACCATGGCGGTGCGGATCTTGGCCAAGCTCATGCGCCGCGAGCCGACGGTGAGCGCGAAGGTGGCGGCCGCACCCACCGCGCCGGCATCGGTGGGCGTGGCAATGCCGGCCAGGATGACGCCCAGCGTGGACAGGATGACGACGATGACCGGCATCACGCCAATCACCAGGTCGCGGATCACCGGGCCCAGCGACTTGGGCCGCATCTCCAGGGGCAGCGCCGGGCCCAGCGCCGGGTTGTGCCAGCAGCGCAGCAACGTCCAGGCGATGAAGATGCCTGACAGCAGCAGTCCCGGCAGCACCGCGGCGGCGAACAGGTCGGTGGCCGGCACACCCACCACCGGGCCCATCACGATCAACATTACCGACGGCGGGATCAGGATGCCCAGCGTACCGCCGGCGGTGATGGCGCCGGCCGACATCTTGGGGTCGTAGCCGCTCTTGATCATCGACGGCCCGGCCATCACGCCCAGCAGCGTGACCGAACTGCCGACGATGCCGGTGGCCGCGGCGAAGATGGTGGCAGTGATCAGCACCGCCAGGTACAGCGAGCCGTTCAGCTTGGCCAGCAGCTGCTGGATGCCGTTGAACAGCCGCTCCATGATGCCCGACTGTTCGAGCAGGAAGCCCATGAACAGGAAGAAGGGAATCGCCGCGAGCACGGTGTCCTTCATCACCGAATAGGTCTGCAGCACCGCCAGGTCGAAGACCACCGGCCCCAGCGCGATGAAGCCGGTGGCCAGCGCCACCGCGCCCAGCGTGAAGGCAATGGGGAAGCCGATGAAGATGACGATGAACAGCACGCCCAGCGCCACCAGGCCCAGCACTTCGTTGCTCATGGGTGCACCCTTCGGCCTGCGGCCTGTCCCGCCAAGCGGGAGCATTCGCACTTGGGGCGGCCCGGCGTGCTCATACCAGCGCCTCGGGTGGGGCGATGCGGTCGGGCCATTGCCCGAAACGGATCGCATAGACGCACTTCAGGCATTCGCTGAGGCCCTGCAGCAGCAGCAGCAGGCCGGTCAGCGGCATCATCAGCTTGAAGGGCCATGTGATCGGCTGCCACGAACTGCTGACGAAGGTCTCGTGGGTGACCCAGGCCTTGACGAAGTAGCCCCAGCCAACGAACAAAAACACGCCGGCAAAGGGCAGCAGCATCAGCAGGTAGCACACCAGGTCGACCCAGGCCTGGCGCCGCGGCGACCAGTCAGCATAGAAGGAATCGGTGCGCACATGGCCGCGGCGCTGCAGCGTGAAGGCCGCGCCCAGCATGAAGAAGCTGCCGTAGAGCATGAAGGTCATGTCGTAGGCCCACTGGGTGGGCGCGTTGAAGACGTAGCGCGACACCACCTCGTAGCACAGCGACAGCACCATCGGCACGATCAACCAGGCGGCGAGCCGCCCCGACCCGATGGCAATGCGGTCGAGGCGGCGCGCCAGCAGCGCCAACGGCGAATCGACAGCCGTCACTTGGCGTTGGGCGAATCGATGCCGAGGTTGTAGTACAGGCCGTTGATCTTGTTCCAGTACGGCACCACCAGCTTGGCAAACGTCCGCTGCGACTCCAGCACTTCCTTGAAGAAGGGGTTCTTGCCGGCCTCGCGCTCGTAGACCACGTTGGTGGCCTTGATGAACGCGGGGAAGATGTCGCGCGGCGTGTCGTGGATGGCCACCTTGTGCTCGGTCTTGAGTTTTTCCACCGCCAGCGCGTTGCGGTAGACGTTGAAGGTGTAGGTCTCGGTCATCGAGGCCATGGCCGCATCTTCGACGATGGCCTTCAGGTCGGCCGGCAGCTTGTTCCACGCCGCCTTGTTGATCAGCAGTTCGGCCACGTCGGTGGACTGGTGCAGGCCTTGCAGGTAGTAGTGCTTGAACACGTTCTGGAAGCCCAGCGCCATGTCGTCGGCCGGGCCGATCCATTCGGCCGCGTCGAGCACGCCGCGCTGCGCCGCCGGCACGATCTCGCCGCCGGGCATGGCCACGGCGTTGACGCCCATCTCCTTGAAGATCTCGCCCACCAGTCCCGGCGGCGCGCGGTACTTCAGCTTGCGCATGTCGTCGAGCGAATTGATCGGCGTCTTGAACCAGCCCAGCGGGTCCGGTCCCATCGGCTGCACCATCAGCGGCTCGATGTTGAGCTTCAGCACGTCGGCGTAGAACTTCTTGAACAGCGCGTAGCCGCCGCCCTGGTACAGCCAGGCGACATGGGACAGCTGGTCCATGCCAGTGCCGCCGCCGGCCGCGGGGTTGGAGAACAGGCCCGCGGCCGTGTTCTTGCCCGACCAGTAGTGCGTCCAGGCATAACCACCGTCAACCACGCCCTTGTCCACCGCGTCGACGATCTCGAAGGCCGCCACCACCGCGCCGTCGGGCAGCATCTCCATCTTCAGCCGGCCGTTGGACATCTTGTCGACCCGGTCGGCCATGCGCTTCATCAGGTCGAAGTAGATGCTCGAGCTGGGCACCGCGGTCTGTATCTTCAGCCGCGTCACCGCCTGGGCCAGCGCCGGTGCCGCCACCAGTGCACCGGCTGCGGCCACGCCTGCCCCCAGTGCGTGGCGCCGGCTTAAGTTGTCTGCTTGTCTCATGCTGTGTCTCCTTGCTTGCCTGTTGAAACCCGGGACCCGCGGGCCCCACCTGTGGAACACCGTCAGCGCCTGCGCGCGTCCTGCCGGATCATGTCTGCGGCCTTCTCGGCCATCATCACCGCCGCCGCATTGGTGTTGCCCGACACCAGCGTCGGCATCGCCGAGCAATCGATCACGCGCAGCCCGGGCACGCCGCGCACGCGCAGCCGTTGATCGAGCACCGCCATGTCGTCACCCCCCATGCGGCAGGTTCCGCTGGGGTGGAAGATGGTCGCGCCCTGGTTGCGGCAGAACTCCAGCAGCGCGGCGTCGTCGCCGGCCTCGGGGCCGGGGCGGACCTCGCGCTTCACGTAGGGTTGCATGGCCGGAGCCGCGGCGATGGCCCGCGCCGCCTTCACTGCCGCCACCGCGGTGCGGCGGTCCAGTTCGGTGGCCAGGTAGTTGGGCTGCATCGAAGGCGGCTGGAAGGGGTCGGTGCTGCGAATGCGGATGTGGCCGCGCGATTCAGGCCGCAGCTGGCACACCGACAGCGTGAAGCCCGAGTAGGGGTGCACCTTGCCGCCGGCCAGGTCGGCCGACAGCGTGGCCACGTGGAACTGGATGTCGGGCGTGGCCGCCACCGGCTGGCCCGACGCATCGTGCAGCGCGCGCATGAAGCAGCCGCCCTGGTTGATGCCCACCGCCAACGGCCCGCTGCGGAACAGCAACCATTGCAGGCCCAGCTTCAGCTGCCCCATCCACGAGTTGAGCTGGTCGTTGGTGGTGATGGGCTTGGCGCATTCGAAGATCAGCCGCATCTGCAGGTGGTCCTGCAGGTTCTCGCCGACGCCAGGAAGCACCTTGTGCGGCGTGATGCCGTGCTCGCGCAGCAGCGGCTCAGGCCCGATGCCCGACAGCTGCAGCAACTGCGGCGACTGGATCGCACCGGCCGCCAGCAGCACCTCGGCCCGGGCGGTGGCCGACTTCATTGCGCCACCCTGGTGGTAGCGCACGCCGCTGGCGCGCGCGCCGTCGAAGTGAATGCCCGCGGCCAGGGCACCGGTTTCGATGCGCAGGTTGGCGCGCCGCCGCGCCGGCGCCAGGTAGGCCTTGGCGGTGCTGCAGCGCCAACCCTTCCAGGTGTTGAGCTGGAAGTAGCCGGCGCCTTCCTGGCGCGCTCCGTTGAAGTCGTCGGTGCGCGGCACCCCGATCTGCTGCGCGCCGCCAATGAAAGCCTCGATCAGTTCGTGCCGCGCGCCGATGTCCGACACCTTCAACGGCCCGTCGCCCCCATGCAGCGGGTTGGCGCCGCGCTGGTTGCCTTCGGACTTGATGAAGTACGGCAGCACCTCGTCGTAGCTCCAGCCGGCGTTGCCCAGGGCAGCCCAGCGGTCGAAGTCCTCGCGCTGGCCGCGGATGTAGATCAGGCCGTTGATCGAACTCGAGCCGCCGAGCGTCTTGCCACGCGGCCAGTAGATCTTGCGCCCGTTCATGTTCGGGTCGGGGTCGGTGTGAAAACACCAGTTGTAGGTCGGGCTCCACATCGTCTTGCCGTAGCCGATGGGCAGGTGGATCCACAGCGAGCGGTCGGCCGGGCCGGCCTCGAGCAGCAGCACACGCGTCGACGGGTCCTCGCTCAGGCGCGCGGCGAGCACACAGCCTGCCGAACCTGCCCCCACGACGATGTAGTCGAATTCCTGCGTCATGCACGCGCCGGCCGATACCGGAACGTCTTGATCCGGTTTAACGCCGATCCTAGGTCAGTACTTTTCGGAACACAATGTTCCGTTTTTCAACGTTTACCCTAGTCGATGCCACGCACCCCGAGTGACAGTGACGCCATGGCCTCCCCCAGTTCTTCGGCCGAGCGCAGCCTGCGCCTGCTGTCGCTGCTGGCGCAGGAGGGGCGCGCGCTGTCCCTGGCCGAGCTGTCGGTGCGCCTGGGACTGCCCAAGGTGACGACGCACCGGCTGTGCGCGCAGCTGCTGGACGGCGGCTACCTGTCGCGTGACGTCGACGAGCGCAGCTTCGCCGTCGGCCCGGCGCTGCGCAAGCTGGCCTTCGACACCTTGAACCACGGCGTGGTGCGCGGCTTGCGCCACGAGGTGCTGGCCGCACTGGTGACGCTGGTCGGCGAAACATGCAACTTCACCACGCTGGACGGCACGCGGGTGCTCTACATCGACCGCGTCGAGGCGCAGTGGCCGCTGCGGCTGACACTGGACGTGGGCTCGCATGTGCCTTTGCACTGCACGGCCAGCGGCAAGCTGTTCCTGGCCGAGATGCCGAGGGCCGAGCGCGAGGCCCTGATCGCGCAGCTGCCGCTGACCCGCATGACGCGCCACACCATCATCAGCGCCAAGTCACTGAAAGCGGAGTGCGAGGTCATCGCCGCGCAAGGCCATTCCAACGACCGCGAGGAGTTCATCGCTGGCCTGATTGCCGTGGCCGTGCCTGTGCGCGATACCGCCGGCCACACGCGTGCGGCGATCGCCCTGCATGCACCGAGCGCACGCATGTCGCTGGCCGAAGCGCAGCGGCAGTTGCCGGCACTTCGCACTGCGGCGCAGCGCATGGGCAGGCTGCTGTAGCAGACCGCCGACCCCTCACCCCCGCATCGCCCAGACCGCCCGCAGCACGCTCAAGGCAGCGATCAGCACCAGCAGGTTGAGCACCTGGCGGCGGAAGGCTTCGGGCGACAAGCCGGCGAAGGCGCGCTGGCCGAACCAGATGCCGCACAGCATGGCCGGGGCCAACCACAGCGCGAGCTGCAAGGTGTGCATACCGAGCAGATCCTGCCCGGCGTCGTTGGGCAGTGCGCCGGCCCAGGCCAGTGCGTAAAGGTCGGTGAACAGGAACATCACGATCATGGTGGCGCGCATGGCCGCGGGCGCCAGCGCCGAGGTGCTGAGCATCACCGCCACCGCGATGCCGCCGATGGCGGCCACCCCGTTGACGAAGCCCGACACCAGCCCGGTGGTCAGGCGCAAGGCCGGCGTGGGTTGCAGCGCCAGGCGCCAGCCGCTGCGCAGCAGCATGGCCGCCAGCAGCAGCAACGCACCAATCAGCAGCCGCAGCGGCGTCTCGCTCACGTAGGCCAGCAGCGCCACGCCGAGCGGGATGCACAGCGCATTGCCCAGCACCAGCCAGCTGAGCCAGCGCCAGTCGGCATGCTGAAGTGCACCGCGCAACAGCGACAGGCTGGCCAGCACTTCCAGCACGAAGATCGGCGGCACCACCTGCGCCGGCGACAGGTACAGCGACATGCCGGCCACGCACAGTGCCGAAAAGCCGAAGCCCGCGAAGCCGCGCACGATGCCGGCCGCGAAGACCACGCACAGGCTGGCCAGCAGCAGGCCCGCGGGCATGGGCAGCGCCGACATGCTGCGGCCTTCAGCGCCGCGCCGGCCGCGCCAGCAACTGCAGGATGTCGCGCAGCACTGCAGGGCCCGGCACGGCGCCCAGGTCCAGCGCCTGACTGCGCGAGTAGAACGGGCTCAGGTCCAGGCCGACGCCGAGCGCGCAGATCTCCACCTGGGCCTGGCGTTCGTGCCGCTGCAGCACCTGCTTCAGATGGTTGTCCAGGTAGAAGGCATCGTTGGCGAGGTGGGTGGCGCCGTCCATCGGGCAGCCGTCGGACACCACCAGCAGTAGTTTGCGTGCCTCGGGCCGGGCCTGAAGCCGGGCCACGGCCCAGTCCACCGCCTCGCCGTCGACGCCCTCGCGGAACAGGTCGGACTTCAGCAGCGCGGCAATGCCTGCACGAGACCGGCGCCAGCGCGTGTCGGCCTCCTTGAAGACCATGTGGCAGACCTCGTTGAGCCGGCCCGGGTGGGACGGCTGACCGGCATTCAGCCAGTCGCGCCGCGCGAGCCCGCCGTTCCACGCGCCGGTGGTGAAGCCGAGCACCTCGCTGGCCGCACCCGCCTGCTCCAGCGCGCGGGCGAACAGGTCCACCAGCACGGCCACGGCCTGGGCGTGCTGCTTCATCGAGCCCGAGCAATCGATCAGGAAGGCCAGCACGCAATCGGCCTCGGCCGCGACATGCTCGCTGCGGAACAGCCGCCTTTCGGTCGGTGAGGCAATCAGCTGGGCCAGGCGCCGGCCGTCGATGCGCCCTTCCTCCGTCGCGCTGTCCCAGCCATCGTGCACAGGCTGCGCCAGCAATGCTCTGAGTCCGCGTGCCAGCCGCGGCAGGTTCAGGCCGGCCTCGGCAATGAGCCGGTCGAGCTGGACGCGATGTTCGTTCAGCACGTCGGCACGCACCAGCGCGGTGGCCGCCACCTCGCGGTCGTGCGCGCAGGTGAAGA
>CAVWXO010000010.1:0-81288 GCA_963758955.1 uncultured Pseudomonadota bacterium | reverse complement strand
CCCAGCCGGTCGACCGCCTCGGCCAGGCGCTCCCACTCCTCGTTCTTCAACCGGCCCGTCCGCAGGCCCGACTGATCGATGCGGCCCAGCGAGCCGACCATGCGCAGCGCGAGCTGGGCCGCGCCCATTTCCATCGAGAACACCAGCACCGGCAGACCTTCGTTGACGGCCACGTTCTCGGCAATGTTCAGCGCGAAGGCGGTCTTGCCCATCGACGGGCGCGCGGCCAGCACGATCAGGTCGCCCTTCTGCAGACCGGCCGTCATGCGGTCCATTTCGTAAAAGCCCGTGCGCACGCCAGTCACGTCTTCGGCGCCGTTCTCAGCCAGCTCATTGACGCGGTCGATCAGCGCGGTGACCAACTTGTCGATGCCCTGGAAGCCCTGTCGGTTGCGAGAGCCTTCCTCCCCGATCTTGAAGATGCGGCCCTCGGCCTCGTCCAGGATCTGCGACACAGCGCGGCCCTGCGTGTTGAAGGCGGTGGTGGCGATCTCGTCGCTGGCGGCGATCAGCTTGCGCAGGATCGCGCGCTCGCGCACGATCTCCGCATATCGGCGCATGTTGGCGGCACTCGGCACGCTCTGCGCCAGTGCGTTCAGGTAGGCCAGGCCGCCGCAGTCGGCCGCCTTGCCCAGGTTCTGCAGGTGCTCGAAGACGGTGATCACGTCGGCCGGCTTGCTGGCATTGACCAGTGCACCGATGGCAGCGTAGATCAGCCGGTGTTCGTGGCGGTAGAAGTCGCTGTCGCTCAGCAGGTCAGCGGCGCGGTCCCAGGCCAGGTTGTCGAGCAGCAGGCCGCCGAGCACGCTCTGCTCGGCCTCGTTGGAATTGGGCGGCACACGCAGGCGTGCGACCTCGTTGTCGCGGGCATCGGGCCCGGATTCGCGTGAATCGAAGATGGCTGACATGGTTTCGATCATAGGCCGCGTTGCGCCCTGCGTCTGTGCACAAGCCTGTGGACGAACGGGTGGCGAGCTGTGGAAATCGCGCACCTGCCCAATGCGGCCCGCAAATGAAGAAGGCCGGTCAAAACCGGCCTTCGCATCGGGGAAAGGTAGACGCCGTCAAGCGACTTCGCCGACCACCTGCACAGTGACTTCGGCCACCACGTCGGTGTGCGGCGACACCGACACGGCGTGGTCGCCAGTCACCTTCAGCGGGCCGTTGGGCATGCGCACCTGCGACTTCTGGATGGCAAAGCCCATCTTCGTCAGTCCTTCGGCGATGTCGGCGTTGGTGACCGAGCCGAACAGGCGGCCATCGACACCGGCCTTCTGGCTGATGCGCACGACCTTTCCCGACAGCTGTTCCTGCAGCGCCTGCGCAGCGGCGAGCTTCTCGGCGGCGGCCTTCTCCAGGTCGGCACGACGGGTCTCGAATTCCTTGATCGCAGCCTCGGTGGCGCGGCGCGCGTGCTTGCCCGGGATCAGGAAGTTGCGCGCGTAGCCGTCCTTGACCTTGACCACGTCGCCCAGGTTGCCCAGGTTGGCGATCTTCTCCAGCAGAATGATTTGCATGGCGGCTCCGTTCAGACCTTGTGCTGGTCAGAGTACGGCAGAAGCGCGAGGAAACGCGCACGCTTGATGGCCGTGGTCAGCTGACGTTGGAAGAAGGCGCGCGTGCCGGTCAGGCGGGCCGGCGTGATGCGGCCGTTCTCGCCGATGAAGTCGCGCAGCGTGTCGATGTCCTTGTAGTCGATCTCCTTGACACCGGCAACGGTGAAGCGGCAGAAACGCTTACGGCGAAACAGCAGCGACTGCTGATTGCGCTTCGGGCGCTTGTCCTTGGAAAACCGACCTTTACCACGGGGCGGGGGCATAGTGAACTCCTTGTGAATCTATCCGAATGATCAAATGGTCGCGGGTTCGAAGTCCGTGACATGGAAGAGCAGGCCTCTGCCGTTGCGCGCGGCTGCCACGAATCCACCGAAGCTGCCCGCGCTGCCCAGTTCCAGGGCCTCGAGAAGCCGCACGATGCGACCGATGGCCACCGCACGAAGCTGCAACGACACCTTGCGCGGCTGGCCGTCCTCGCTGAGCTCGGATTCGTGCTTCAGCTCGAAATCCAGAGCCGGCAGGCCGGCTGGCGTGTAGCGCAGGGCGCGGCGTTCGACCAGCTGCGCGGCGAGAACCAATCGGTTCACGCCGAGGCGGCTGCTCCTTGCGGCGCAGCGCGGCGTTCATCCTTGTCGTTGGCCTTCATCATCAGCGACGGCGTGGTCACCGCCTCGTCGCGCGACACCGTCAGGTGGCGCAGCACGGCGTCGTTGAAGCGGAAGCCCGTCTCCAGCTCGGCCAGCGTGGCGCTGCTGCATTCGATGTTGAGGCACAGGTAGTGCGCCTTGGCCAGCTTCTGGATCATGTAGGCCAGCTGACGCCGACCCCAGTCCTCGACACGGTGCACCGTGCCGCCGCTGGCCGCCACCAGCGCCTTGTAGCGCTCGAGCATGGCGGGGACCTGCTCGCTTTGATCCGGATGGATCAGCAGGACGATTTCGTAGTGACGCATGAACACTCCTTATGGGTTCCAGGGTTGGAAGCCGCCCCGAAGCGTCCTTCGCAGGCGCAGGGCCTGCAAAGCGGGTGCGGCAAGGGAAAAGCCCATAAGTATAACCCAGCTGCGAGTGCCTTCCAGTCATGCGCGGGCCGCAAAAAAGGCCTCCGGGTCGCCCCGAAGGCCCTGCAACGGGCGCTGCCGCAGTGGCAGCGCCCCGGGCATGCGCAGTCTCAGCGACTGGCCAACTTGACGTTCGGATAACGCACGTGCTCGACCAACTCCTGCACCGCGCGCGACGGTGCCGGCGCAAACAGGCTGACGATGATGATCACCGCAAAGCCCAGCGGCACGCCGAACACGCCGGCCGAGATCGGCAGGATGCCGAACCACAGGTCGACCGGGCTGGTGACGCCGAAGATGCCGCGCAGCCAAGCTTGGTTCATGACCATGTAGTACACGGTGATGCCCAGGCCGGAAACCATGCCCAGCACCGCGCCCCACTTGCTGGCACGTTTCCAGAACACGCCCAGCACCAGCGCCGGGAAGAAAGCCGCCGCCGCAAAGGAGAAGGCTGCCGACACCAGGAACAGGATGTCTGCCGGCTTCTGCGCCGCGACCGCCGCGGCCGCCAGGGCCACCACGAGCAGCAAGGCCTTGGAGATGGCGACGCGCCGCGCGGTGGACGCGTTCGGGTCGATCATCTTGTAATACAGATCGTGCGACAGCGCGTTGGCGATGGTCAGCAGCAGGCCGTCGGCGGTGGACAGCGCGGCGGCCAGACCGCCGGCCGCTACCATGCCCGACACCACATAGGGCAGCCCGCCGATTTCCGGCGTGGCCAGCACGATGATGTCTCCGCCGATGCGCATCTCGCCGAGCTGGAAGATGCCGTCCTTGTTGATGTCGGCCACCGAAAGCAGCCCCGGGTCGACCTTCGACCAGGCCGAGATCCAGCCGGGCAGTTTGTCGAAGGGCGTGCCCACCAGCACACTGAAGACCTCGTACTTGACCAGTACCGCCAACGCCGGCGCAGTGAAGTACAGCAGGAAGATGAAGAACAGCGACCAGGTCACCGAGTCGCGCGCCTCCTTCACCGACGGGGTGGTGTAGTAGCGCATCAGGATGTGCGGCAACGCGGCCGTGCCCACCATCAGACAAAACACCAGCGCCAGGAAGTTGCGGCGCGATTCGTCGTAGGTCTTCACCGCCGCCGCATCACCGTTCGGATCACCGGTGAACTGCGCCGCATGGCGCGGCATGCCGGCCAACGGTTTGGCCCGTGCCGCGGCCGCGGCCTGAGCCTTGGTCCAGGCCTCCTTCGCCGCCGCCTCGTTGGCAGGGATTGCAGCCAGTGCCTTCTCGGCTGCCTGAATGTCGGCCACAGGGGCGTTGGCCGCCTTCAGGTCGGCCAGCTTGGCGGAAGCCGCGGCCTTGTCCGCCGCCAGCGCCGCCGGCACGTCCTTGAGCTTGGCGCCCAGGTCGTCGGCCTGCTTCTTGAAGATGGCGATGACTTCCTTCTCCTTCGGGTCGGCGATCAGCACGGCCTCGCGAGCCGTGACCTTCTCCAACTGGAGGCCGTAGACCGCCTGTGGCACCGGCACGCCGGTTTGCTTCACTGACAGCCAGACCACCGGGATCATGTAGGCGACGATGAGAATGATGTACTGCGCCACCTGTGTCCAGGTCACCGCGCGCATACCGCCCAGGAACGAGCACACCAGGATGCCGCCCAGGCCGACGAAGATGCCGATCTCGAAGGCCAGGCCCGACAGCCGGGTGGTGATCAGGCCGACGCCGTAGATCTGCGCCACCACATAGGTGAAGGAGCACAGGATCGCCGCCAGGATACCGATAAAGCGTGGTAGGTTGCCCTCGTAGCGTGCACCCAGGAAGTCGGGGATGGTGAACTGCCCGAACTTGCGCAGGTACGGTGCCAGGAACAGTGCCACCAGGCAGTAGCCGCCGGTCCAGCCCAGGATGAAGGCCAGACCGCCGTAGCCGGTAAGGTACAGCGTGCCGGCCATGCCGATGAACGAGGCCGCGCTCATCCAGTCGGCGCCGGTGGCCATACCGTTGTAGACCGCTGGCACGCGTCGACCGGCGACATAGTACTCGGCCGCGTCGGAGGTCCGGCTCATGATGCCGATGCCGGCATACAGCGCAACAGTGGCAAAGAGGAAGACGAAGCCGATCCATTGCCGCGACAGCCCCATCTGCTCGAAGATCGCCAGGATGATCACGAAGGCGATGAAGCCTCCGGTGTACCAGCCATAGACCTTGTTGAGCTGCTTCTTGAAGGCGCGATTGGCATCGGCGGAACTGCCGGTGCCGTGTTCGAAACTCAGGCCAGCCATGTCATTCCTCCTCGGCCACGTCGTGTTCGATGTCGAGCCGGTTCATGTAGTACGCGTAGTACCCGATGATCAGCACATACACCACCAATGCACCCTGCGCCGCAACCCACCAGCTGAAAGGCCAGCCGAAGAAGTTGAAGTTCAGGTCACGCGCGAAATAGGCGACCACGAAGGTCACCACGAACCAGATGAACATCAGGATCGAGGTGATCCTGAGGTTCTTCTGCCAGTAGCGTTGAAGGCTCTCACTGACTTGCATCGTTTCACCCCTTTGTCGTATTGCACCCAACCACCCTTGCGGGCCATTCAGCGGCCGGCCCCCGTCTCCCGCGGGGCCACTGCAACCCGCCGCCCCGAATCATCGAAAGCCGTGGCATGGCTCAGCCGAGCGTGCCACCGGCGAGCAATCCGGTCTCGCGCTCGAGTTGCGCGGCGACCTTCGGCTCGAAGCCCTTGAGGTGGCGAATGATCTTCACCGCCTCGTCGGGCTCCTTTCTGTCGACATGAATCCGGGCCAGCTGGTACCAGCCGTAAGGACTCATGGGTTGCAGTTCGGTATTGCGCTTCAGGGCGACGATGGCCTCGTCGAAGCGTTGCATGCGGATCAGCACCAGGCCCTGGCCGTACCAGGCGCGATCGAGGTCGGGGCTGAGTTCGGTAGACCGCTGAAAGGCTGCTAGCGCCTCGTCCCAGCGGCCCAGCAACTCGAGCACGAATCCCTTGTTGAACCAAGTGCGGGCGTCGTCGACCTTCAGGCGCAACAGCGCGTCGTAGTCGTCCAGCGCGGCCTGGTGGCGGCCCGCCTGGGCGTGCAGGTGCGCACGGCTGGCTCGCGGGTAGGCTGCCTCGGGGAAGCGACGCACCATCTCGTCGAACACCTTCTGCGCCTGAGCGTTGCGACCGA
The DNA here is from genome assembly GCA_963758955.1 of uncultured Pseudomonadota bacterium. Classification (GTDB taxonomy): domain Bacteria; phylum Pseudomonadota; class Gammaproteobacteria; order Burkholderiales; family Burkholderiaceae_C; genus Rubrivivax. The sequence goes on along the minus strand of CAVWXO010000010.1, from coordinate 75,534 downwards.
TGACCAGCCAGGCCATGGCCTGGCCCTTCAACCACAGGTAGAGCAGCCCTTTCACTTGCAGCCCTCCATACCCGACTGCACGCACAGCGCGATCTTCTCGAAGGTCACGACCGCATAGGCAACGAGAAGCAGGAAGAACGTAACCACCGGAACGTGACGATCAGCCACCTGTTGCGGCGTGATCTTGCGCACCGGCAGCGTGAAGGGCTTGCTGACGATCTGCAGCAGTTGGTAGAAGACGTTCTGTCCGCGTTTCGGCCCAGCCAGCACGTAAAGCGCGCCCTGCCCGGCCAGGGCCAGCAGGGCGATGTACAGCACAAGTTGGGCAATGTTGAGAACGGTCAGCATTCGCGTCCCTGAGTTCAGATGGACTTTTTCGCCGCGGCCTTACGGATTTCTGACAGACACCCCAAAGCACTGGCAAGCCCGACTAGGCATAACCCTGAGACGCCGCTTCCTGCTGCCGCCGAAAGCATGCGGCGCCCGCGCTTTGACCTGAATCAGTCGGATCCCGCAGCGCGTCGCAGCCAGCCCGCACGGCGCGGCAAGGACTCCCTAAGATCGGTTGCGGCAAACCGGCGCCGACAAGGACCATGGCCCCCTCCTCTGCGACCCCTTCGACCAGCCTGCTGGCCAACCTGCGCAACGAACTGGTGCGCTGGCCGCCGTTCGCGCAGATGAGCGCGGCGCATGTCGAGCAGTGCATCCGATCGGCCAGCCAGGCCTACTACGCACCCGGTGAAACCGTGCTCTGTCCGCAAGACGGGCCGGTGAGGCACCTGTATCTGGTGCGCAGTGGCCACATCAGTGGCGGCCGCGTGCCGGCCGACGCCGAAGGCCGGTTCCAGATCGACGCGGGCGACCTCTTCCCGGTGGGCGCACTGATGGCCGGGCGGGCCGTCACCGCCACGTACAAGGCCGACGAAGACACCTTCTGTCTGCTGCTGCCGCAGGCCGAGGTGCAGGCGCTGGCGGCGCATAGCGTGCCCTTTGCAGACTTCCTGAACGCGCGCATGCAGCGCCTGCTGGATCTGTCACGCAGCGCCTGGCGTGCCGAGCATGCAGCGCAGGCCTGGGCCGAGCAGTCGATCGAGTCACCACTGGCCGGCCTGCTGAGCGGTGCGCCCGTTGCCGCCGTGCGAGCCGACGTGCCGCTGGCGGATGCACTGGCCCTGATGGACCAGCGGCGGATCGGCTCGGTCCTGGTCACCGACACGGCCGAAGCTCCGGTGGGCATCCTCACCCGCCACGACATGATCGGTCGCATCATCCTTCCGCAACTGAGCCTGGCAACACCGATCTCGCAGGTGATGAGTGCGCCAGTGCACAGCCTCGACATCGGCGCCAGCGCGCTGGATGCGGCGATGCTGATGTCGCGCCGCGGGATCCGGCATGTGCCGGTGACGCGCGAGGGCCGCGTCGTGGGCATCATCAGTGAGCGCGACCTGTTCTCGATGCAGCGCCAGTCCATCAAGCAGGCCGGCGCTGCGATCCGCAGCGCCACCGGCCTGTCCGAACTGCAGGCTGCGGCGGCCGAGATCCGCGGTCTCGCAAGCCGCTTGCTGGCGCAAGGCATCGGCGCACGCCACCTGACCGAGCTGATCAGCCACCTGAACGACGTGCTGACCGTGCGCATCGTCGAACTGACGGCCGCGCAGCACGGTCTCGAACTGGGCCGCTGTTGCTGGCTGGCGTTCGGCTCCGAGGGCCGCAACGAGCAGACCGTGGCCACCGACCAGGACAACGGCCTGATCTTCGACAGTGCCGATCCCGAGCGCGATCGGCCGGTCTGGCTAGCCTTTGCACGCCAGGTGAACGAGACGCTCGACGCCTGCGGCTACCCGCTGTGCCGCGGCAACGTGATGGCATCCAACCCGGCCTGCTGCCTGAGCGCCGCCGAGTGGGTTGCCCGCTTCGAGCACTGGATCGAACACGGCGCGCCGGAAGACCTGCTCAAGGCCAGCATCTACTTCGACTTCCGGCCGCTGGCCGGCAACACCGCCCTGGCGAACCCGCTGCGCGACATCGTCACAGGTGGGGCCGCGCGCACTCCGCGCTTCATCAAGCAGATGGCCGACAACGCGCTGCGCAACCGCTCACCGCTGGACTGGCGCGGCTCCATCGACACCAACCAGGTCGACGGCCGCAGGGTCTTCGACCTGAAGGCGCAGGGCACGGCCATCTTCGTCGACCTGGCACGGCTCTATGCACTGGCCCACGGCATAGGCGAGACCGGCACGCGGCGCCGCTTCGAGGCGGTGGCCGCGTCACTGGAGGCTCCGGCGCGCGAAAGCGAGAGCTGGAGCAATGCCTTCGAGTTCCTGCAGCAACTGCGCCTGCAGGTGCAACTTCGCACCGGCCGCGCCGAGGGCCCCGATGTGGACAAGGCCAACCTGATCGAACCCGCAGCACTGAACGACATCGACCGGCGCATGCTCAAGGAGTGCCTGCGCGTGCTGCGCCGCCTGCGCCAGCGCCTGGAACTGGACTACAGCCGATGAAGCTGCCGTTGCGTCGCAGCCGGCCTGGCGTGTCAGCCGCCGGACGCTGGGCCGTGCTCGATGTCGAGTCAAGCGGGCTCGATGCCCGGCGCGACCGGTTGATCGCCGTGGCCGCCGTGGCCCTGCATTTCGACCATGGACGGCCGCGCATCAGCTTCGGCGACAGCTTCGAGGTTGTCTTGCGCCAGGCCGAAGTGCCAGCGGACAAGGCCAACATCCTGCTGCACGGCATCGGCGTGGGCGCGCAGCGTGAGGGAATGGCGCCACCGACCGCGCTGCGCGGGCTGGAGCAATGGCTGGCCGGTGCGCCCCTCGTTGCGTTTCACTCGGCCTTCGACGAAACCTTGATCCAGCGCGCCATGCAGTCGGTGCTGGGCCATCGCCTGGGCAACCCCTGGCTCGATCTCGCCCCGGTGGCTGCAGCGCTGCAGCCGACAGTGCGGGCGCGCAGTCTGGACGACTGGCTTGACCACTTCGGCATCGCGTGCGCGGTACGTCATCAGGCGGCGGCCGACACGCTGGCTACGGCCGAACTGCTGCTCAAGCTCTGGCCAGCGGCTCGCACGCAGCTGGCTTCGGTCGACTTCGGCGGGCTGCAACGCCTGGCCGAGCAATGGCGCTGGCTGCAGCGCTGATCGCGCTTGTGTCACCATGCCTGCCATGAGTCTGGCCGAGGGCATCCGCAAGCTCGGGTTTCGCAAGTGGTATTCGCGCCAGCTGATGCGCTGCCACGCGCACCTGGTTCTGGTGCTGCTGTGCATGGTCGGCATCCTCATGGCCATGGAAGCCGCGTCGCGCTTTCGATCCTGGGCCGACCAGATCGCCGACGGGGCGTCCCTGCTGGTGTGCGTCGGCGTGGGCCTGTGGGCGCTGCGCCGCTACCTGTCGTTGCTGCTGAATGCAGAAAGTGCTGCCAAGCAGGCGGAGTGCAGCAGTTGCAAAACCTACGGCCGCCTGGAGCTGCTGCAATCGGATGCCACCGGCGACACCGTGCAGGTGCAATGCCGCAAATGCGGCCAGGCCTGGCGCATCGACGCGTAGTGCGAGGCGCCAGCCTCAGCCCGCGTGGCGCTGGGCGTAGGACGCGGCGGCGGAGCGGCCGCGTGCGTTGCCGATCATTTGCACGGCCATCTGCACCAGCACTCGCAGGTCGGCGTCGTCGCGGGCGCGTTCCATGCGGATCGCCAGCGATTCGGCCATCGGACCGACGGCATCGTTGAGATCGCGTACCGCCGATCTCTGGCGCTGCGCAAAGGGCACGGCCGATGTCGCGGGCTGAGGCGCGGCAGTCGGTGGGGGCAGCGCCACCGGCGCTGCGCTGGTGCGGTTGCGCGCCTCCACCGCAGCGCGACCTGGCGGCGATTCCAGTGTCTCGCCAATCACTTCGATGAAGTTCTGCTCGAGCAGTATCTCCAGCGTGCCATCGACCTGTTGCGGCATCAAGGCTTGCAGCGCAGCCACGTCGCGCTTGCCATCGACCAGGATCAGTGCATTGCGCACCCGCGGCGTCAGCCGGAATTCGCGGGTCTCAATCTCGTGCACGCCCTTGGCGGTCTTGCGGTAGATGATCGACATTGAAGCAGTGCCAGTCCAAGAAGAAAACGCGCCACCGCCAGCGACCGCAGCGGCCGCCCTCACGACCTTGGAAAGCTTATCCCGTTCAGGGCCCGCGCGCACGCGGGAGTGCCTGCAGCCGCCCGCAAAGGCACGGCAATTCGCCAAAAATGGCTCAGCCTAGCGCTTGGCCAGGCGCTGCCAGGTCTCGACCACCGTGTCCGGGTTCAGCGAGATCGAGACAATGCCCTCTTGGGCCAGCCAGTCTGCAAAGTCCGGGTAGTCGCTGGGGCCTTGTCCGCAGATGCCGACATATTTGCCCGTGGCCCGGCAGGCAGTGATGGCGCGCGAGATCATGGCCTTGACCGCTGGGTCGCGCTCGTCGAAGTCGTCGGCCAGCTGCACGAGGCCCGAATCGCGGTCCAGGCCCAGCGTCAGCTGCGTCAGGTCGTTCGAGCCGATCGACATGCCGTCGAAATGCTCCAGGAACTGGTCGGCCAGGATGGCATTGCTGGGCACCTCGCACATCATGATCAGGCGCAGGCCGTTCTGGCCGCGCTTCAGGCCGCGGTCGGCCAGCATTTCGGTGACCTTCTGCGCCTGGCGCACGGTGCGCACGAAGGGCACCATGATCTCCACGTTGACCAGGCCCATGTCGTTGCGCACGCGCTTCAGCGCCTCGCACTCCATGGCAAAGGCGTCGGCGAACTCGGGGCTGACGTAACGCGACGCACCGCGGAAGCCGAGCATCGGGTTTTCTTCATCCGGCTCGTAGCGGCTGCCGCCGATCAGCTTGCGGTACTCGTTGGACTTGAAGTCCGACAGGCGCACGATCACGCTCTTCGGCCAGAAGGCCGCGGCGATGGTGGCAATGCCCTCGGCCAGCTTGTCGACGTAGAAGGCACGCGGCGACGCATGTCCACGGGCCACCGATTCCACCGCCTTCTTCAGGTCGGTGTCGATGTTCGGGTAGTCGAGGATCGCCTTCGGATGCACCCCGATGTTGTTGTTGATGATGAATTCCAGCCGCGCCAAGCCGACCCCGGAGTTCGGCATCTGGGAGAAGTCGAAGGCCAGCTGCGGGTTGCCGATGTTCATCATGATCTTGATCGGGCAGTACGGCATCTCGCCGCGCTGCACGTCGCTGACCTCCGTGTCCAGCAGGCCGTCGTAGACATAGCCGGTATCGCCCTCGGCGCAGGACACGGTGACCAGCGCGCCGTCGTGCACCTTGTCGGTGGCATCACCGCAGCCCACCACGGCAGGGATGCCCAGCTCGCGCGCGATGATCGCCGCGTGACAGGTACGGCCTCCGCGATTGGTGACGATGGCTGCGGCGCGCTTCATCACCGGCTCCCAGTTGGGGTCGGTCATGTCAGTGACCAGCACATCGCCGGGCTGCACGCGCTCCATCTCGGCCGGGCTGCGGATCAGCCGCACCGGACCGGTGCCGATCTTCTGGCCGATGGCGCGGCCTTCGGCCAGCACCACGTTCTTCGCGCGGTCGCCGGTGAGGCGGTAGCGCTGTTCGACCTTGCCTTCGGCCTGGCTCTTCACCGTCTCGGGACGGGCCTGCAGAATGTAAAGCTTGCCGTCCAGGCCGTCCTTGCCCCATTCGATGTCCATCGGCCGGCCGTAGTGCTGCTCGATGATCAGCGCATAGCGCGACAGCTCAATCACGTCGGCATCGCTGAGCGAGTAGCGGTTGCGCTGCTCCGGCGCCGTGTCCACGGTGCGCACCAGGTGACCGCCGGCGGCACGCTCCTGTTCGCTGGCGAACTCCATGCGGATCAGCTTGCTGCCCAGGCTGCGCCGGATGATCGGAAACTTGCCGCTCTTCAGCGTGGGTTTATGCACGTAGAACTCATCCGGGTTCACCGCACCCTGCACCACCGTCTCGCCCAGGCCGTAGCTCGAGGTGATGAAGACCACGTCCTTGAAGCCCGACTCGGTGTCGATGGTGAACATCACGCCGGCCGAGGCCAGGTCGGAGCGCACCATGCGCTGCACGCCGGCCGACAGCGCCACGTCACTGTGGGCGAAGCCCTTGTGCACGCGGTAGCTGATCGCCCGGTCGTTGTACAGCGAGGCAAAGACTTCCTTCATCTTGTGCAGCACCTGGTCGATACCCACCACGTTGAGGAAGGTCTCCTGCTGACCCGCGAAGGACGCATCCGGCAGGTCCTCGGCGGTGGCCGAGGAGCGCACCGCGAAGGACGCGCTGGGGTTGTCACGCGTGAGCCGGGCAAACTCGTTGCTCACGGCATCGCGCAGGTCGTCCGGAAACGGCGTGTCGACGATCCACTGGCGGATCTGCGCACCGGCCTCGGCCAGCGCACGCACGTCGTCGGTGTCCAGCGTGTCGAGCCGCGCCTGGATGCGCTGGGCCAGGCCTCCGTGCTTCAGAAACTGGCGGAAGGCATGCGCCGTGGTGGCAAAGCCACCGGGTACGGCCACCCCGGAGGCGGCCAACTGGCTGATCATTTCGCCGAGCGAGGCGTTCTTGCCGCCGACCGACTCGACGTCGGTCATTCTCAGCTGCTCGAACGGTACGACCAGGGCGGTCGCCAGAAGGGTGGAAGGCATGGGAAGGCTCCGTGATGTGACAAAGACGGTGCTCCCATGAGGCCCACCCTGTGGCGCACGGCTGCGTCTTCGACTTGTTCTGGGCGGCCGTGGGCTTGCATTCGGGGTGGGGCGCGGGGGGGCTGTTGACAGGAATTCTAAAGAGTTATTCCCTATCATCCACCTACAACTTTCAAGCCGCGCCCGGCGCCCCCATGACCAACCGCACCGTGTTCTTTGTCTCGGACGGCACCGGCATCACCGCCGAGACCTTCGGCAACTCGATCCTGGCGCAGTTCCCGTCACGGCCCCGCCACGTGCGCCGGCCCTTCATCGACTCGGTCGACAAGGCCTGGGTGGTGCTGGAAGAGATCAACCAGTCCGCCGAGCACGAAGGCAAGCGGCCGATCGTGTTCATCACGCTGGTCAACGACGACATCCGCCGCGTGCTCACCTCCGAGGGCTGCAAGGGCCTGGTGCTGGACATGTTCCGAACCTTCGTCGAACCGCTGGAGGAGGAGTTCGGCGTCAAGTCGAACCACCGCATTGGCCGCTTTTCAGACGCCGCCAAAAGCGAGGAGTACCACGACCGCATCGATGCGATCAACTTCTCCCTGGCGCATGACGACGGCCAGTCGGCGCGCAACCTGGACAGCGCCGACGTCATCCTGGTCGGGGTCAGCCGCAGCGGCAAGACGCCGACTTCGCTGTATCTGGCGATGCAGCACGGCATCAAGGCCGCCAACTACCCGCTGATCCCCGAGGACTTCGAGCGCGGCAAGCTGCCGCCGGCACTGGCCACGCACAGGACCAAGTGCTTCGGCCTGTCCATCAACCCGCAGCGGCTCTCGCAGATCCGCAACGAGCGGCGGCCGGGCAGCAAGTACGCGTCCCTGGAGAACTGCCGCTACGAGGTGCTGGAGGCCGAACTGATGATGCGCAAATCCGGCATCGCCTGGCTGTCGTCGACGCACAAGTCGATCGAGGAGATCGCCACCACCATCCTGCGCGACATCCGCCCGGACCGGTTGGTCTACTAGGTGTCGCGCTGGCGCGCGCTTTCGTGCAGGCAGATCGCAGCAGCGGCGGCGACGTTCAGCGACTCTTCACCGCCCGGCTGGGCGATGCGCACGGTGAGCGCGCAACGGGCCTGCAGTGCGGCCGCCACGCCCTGCCCTTCATGGCCGAAAACCCAGGCGCAGGGCTGAGGCAGCACCCTGCGATGAAGCACCGCCGGCGCGTGCGAACTGGTGGCCACCCAAGGCAGCGTCAACGGCTGCAGATCGTGCAGTTCCAGGCTGTCGTGCAGTTGCAGCGCAAAGTGCGCGCCCATGCCGGCGCGCAGCACCTTGGGCGACCACAGGGCCGCCGTGCCCTTCAAGGCCACCACCTGCTGCGCGCCCAGCGCCGCAGCGCTGCGCAGGATGCTGCCGACATTGCCGGCATCCTGCAGCCGGTCGAGCAGTACCGTGGGCGCATCCGAGCGCAACGGCCCGCTGGGCGGTCGCTCGATCAGCGCGCCGATCGAGGCCGGCGACTCCAGCGTGCTCAGCTCTTTAAACAGCACGTCGGGCAGCAACAGCACGCGCCGTGCCTGTTCGGCCAGGCTGCGCAGCGCCGCCTGTGACCAGGCAGATTCGGCCACCAGCACCTGCTGCAGCGTCCGTCCCCGGGCCAGGCAGGCACGCAGCAGGTGGTCGCCTTCCAGCCAGAGCAGAGCGCCGTCGCGCCGATAAGCACCGGGGTCGCGAAGTGCGCGCCGCACCTGCAACAGGCTGGCGTTGTCGCGCGAGCGGACCGTCAGCGGCATGGCCGTCATGCGCAAAGGTCCACCGAGCGCACCGGTGCGAAGCTGCGCCGATGCTCGACGCAAGCGCCATGCGTGCGCAACGCCAGCAGGTGCTCGGCCGTGGGATAGCCCTTGTGGGCGGCAAAGCCGTACTGCGGGAAGCGCTCGTGCAGTTCCAGGCACAACCGATCGCGGTGCACCTTGGCCAGGATCGACGCGGCGGCAATGACCTGCACCTTGGCATCGCCCTGGACGATGGCCTGCGCCGGCATGGCCAACACCGGCAGCCTGTTGCCATCGACCAGCACGCGGTGCGGCCGCAGGCGCAGCCCTTCGACCGCGCGGCGCATGGCCAGCAGTGTGGCCTGCAGGATGTTCAACTCGTCGATCTCGCGTGCACTGGCCTCAGCCACGCTGCAGCACAGCGCCTTGGCGCGGATCTCGTCGTAAAGCCGCTCGCGCCGGCGTGGCGACAGCGTCTTCGAATCGGCCAGGCCCTTGATGGGCTGCAGCTCGTCGAGCATCACGGCCGCCGCCACCACCGGCCCGGCCAGCGGTCCGCGGCCGGCCTCGTCGACCCCGGCAAGCAGCCCCGGGCCATGCCAGTTCAGGCCCAGCTGTTCAGGCTTCAAGAACTTTCGCGATCGCATCGGTGGCGCAGCGGGCGGTGTCGCGCCGCAGCATGTGGTGCATGTCGGTGAAGCGCCGGGCCAGCTGCTCGGCGCCGGCCGCATCGTCCAGCTGACGCTGCAGCGCATCGGCCAGCGCGATGGGCTGGCAGGCCTCCTGCAGCAGTTCGGGCACCACGAACTCGCGGCTCAGGATGTTGGGCAGGCCCACCCAGGGCAGGTAGCCGAAAGTGCGCCAGATGCGCGCGTTCAACCAATGCACCTTGTAGCCGATGACCATCGGCCGCTTGAACAGCGAGGCTTCCAGAGTGGCCGTGCCGCTGGCCACCAGCGTGGCATCGCAGGCAGCCAGCGCCTCGTGCGAGCGGCCGTCCAGCACCTGCAGCTGCAGGCCCGGCGCATGCTCGGCCTGCAGCGTCTGCAGCAGCGGCCGCAGGCCGTCAGCCACCGGCAGCAGCACCCGCAGCGCCGGGCGGCGCTGCTGCAGCAACTGCGCGGCCTGCAGGAAGACCGGGCCGATCAACCGCATCTCACCAGCGCGGCTGCCGGGCAGCACGGCCAGAACGGGCTCCTGCTCGCCGAGGCCCAGCGCCTGCCGGCTGGCGCTGCGCGGCACCTCCAGTGGGATGGCGTCGGCCAGCGGGTGGCCCACGAAGGTGGCCGCGACGCCAGCGTGGGCCAGCAGTTCGGGCTCGAAGGGGAACAGGCAGAGCACATGGTCCGCACTGCGGGCGATGCGCTTCGCGCGCCCGCCCCGCCACGCCCAGATCGACGGGCAGACGAAGTGGATGGTGCGGATGCCGGCCAGGCGCAGGCGCTGCTCCAGGCCCAGGTTGAAGTCGGGCGCGTCGATGCCGACAAAGCCCGTCGGCCGCTGCTGCAGCAGCCTGTCGGCCAGCGCATTGCGGATGCCGAGGATCTCACGCAGGTGGCGCAGCGCATCGACATAGCCGTTGACGGCCAGCTTCTGATACGGCCACCAGCTCTGGAAACCGTGCTCCGCCATCCTCGGCCCGCCGATGCCCACGGTCTGCAGGCCGGGCCAGCGCTCGCGCAGGCCGCCCAGCAGCAGCCCCGCCAGAAGATCGCCCGAGGGCTCGCCCGCCACCATCGCCAACGGCCTGCTCGCGATCTGCATGCAGGAGGTCAGCGCACGATGCCGCGCTGTGCGTTGCCCAGGAAGTCCAGCATGCGGCGAACGTCCTCGGCCGCCTCGGGCACCTCGTCAGCCAGCGCGGCGATAGCCTGCGTGGCCTGCTCCAGCGTCAGGCCCTGGCGGTACAGCAGCCGGTGCATCTGCTTGATCGCGCCCAGCCGCGCAGAGTCGAAGCCACGGCGGCGCAGCCCTTCGGCATTGACGCCGCGCACGGTCAGCGGGTTGCCGTCCACCATCATGAAAGGCGGCACGTCCTGCGACACGGCACTGGAAAAGCCGATCATCACGTGTGCGCCCACCCGGCAGAACTGGTGGACGCCGGACAGGCCGCCGACGATGGTCCAGTCGCCCAGGTGCACATGCCCAGCCAGCGCGGCGTAGTTCGCCATCACCGTATGGCTGCCGATTTGGCAGTCGTGAGCCACGTGTACGTTGGCCATGAACCAGTTGTCGTCGCCGATGCGGGTAACGCCGGCGTCCTGCGCGGTGCCGCGGTTGAAGTTGCAGTACTCGCGGATGGTGTTGCCGTCGCCAACCACCAGCTCGGTGGGCTCGCCGCGGTACTTCTTGTCCTGCGGCGCGCCGCCCAGCGCGCAGTAGGGCGCAATGCGGTTGTCGCGGCCGAAGCTGCTGGGTCCCTCGATCACGCAGTGCGCGCCGATGGTCGTGCCCTCGCCCACGCGCACGCCGGCACCGACGATGGCGTAGGGGCCGACTTCGACCGTCGCGGCCAGCTCGGCGGCGCCGTCAACGATGGCGGTGGGATGGATGCGGGCCACGATGGACTCAGGGCGCGCGGCGGATCGCGCACATCATCTCGGCCTCGGCCGCCAGCTCCTGGCCGACGCGCGCCACGCCTCGGAACCGCTGCACACCCTGGCGCAGGCGCAACAGCGTGATCTCCATCATCAGCTGGTCGCCCGGCTCGACCGGACGCTTGAAGCGGGCGTTGTCGATCGCGGCGAAGTACACCAGCGTCTTCTCGTCGATTTCGACACCGGCACTTTCCAGAGACAGCAGTGCCGCCGCCTGCGCCATGGCCTCGAGGATCAGCACGCCGGGCATCACCGGCCGCTGCGGGAAGTGGCCGACGAAGAAGGGCTCGTTGATGGTCACGTTCTTGACTGCGAGCAGGCGCTTGCCGATCTCGAACTCGAGCACCCGGTCCACCAGCAGCATCGGATAGCGGTGCGGCAGCTTCTTCAGGATCTGATGGATGTCGATGTTCATTGGCTCTTGCTTTCCAAAGCACGCACCCGGCCGCGCAGCGCATACAGCTGCCGCAGTGTGGCAGCGTTCTTGTCCCACACACCATTCTCGTCGAAGGGGAACATGCCTCCGTAGCTGCCCGGCTTGGTGATCGAGCGCGTCACCGCGCAGGCCGCGCCGACATGCACGTGGTCGCAGATGCTCACATGGCCGACCACGCCGGCCTGCCCGGCGAAGGTGCAATACGCACCGATGCGCGTGCTGCCGGCGATGCCCACGCACGCGGCCATCGCCGTGTGCGCGCCGACCACCACGTTGTGCGCGATGTGCACCAGGTTGTCGAGCTTGACGCCCTGCTCCAGCACCGTGTCCTGCAGTGCGCCGCGGTCGACGCAGCTGTTGGCGCCGATCTCGACGTCGTCGCCGATGTCCACCGAACCCAGCTGTTCGATCTTCTCCCATCGGCCTTCGACGGGCGCAAAGCCGAAGCCGTCGGCGCCGATGACCGCACCGCCATGCAGGATGCAGCGCGCACCGATGCGGCAGCGCTCGCCCACCACCACCTGCGCCGCCAGCCGGGTGTATTCGCCGATCGCCGCAAGGGCGCCGACATGGCACTGCGGCCCGACCACCGCGCCGCGGCCGATGTGTGCACCCGCCGCCACATGGGCCAGCGCACCGATGCTGGCTTCGGCATGGACCTGGGCCCCGGGCTCGACCACCGCGCTGGGATGCACGCCCGCCACCACAGGCCGGCGCGTACGGACGGCCCACCACTGGGTGAGCCGCGCGTAGTACAGATAGGGGTCGGCGACAACGATGGCGCAGGGCCGGCCGATTGCTGCATTACGCTGCTGCGCACCGACGATCACACAGCCGGCCGCCGAATGCTGCAACGCCGGGAGATGCTTCGCCCCGGCCAGGAAGCTGATGTCCCGGGGGCCGGCGGCTTCCAGTGAAGCGATGCCATTCAGCGGGAGCTCGGCCTGGCCGAGCAGCTCGCCGCCCAGCTGGGCAACCAGTTCGCCGCTGCGGACCTCGAACATCCAGGCCTGCGCAGTGCGCGCTCAGCGTGGCGCAGGCGCAGGCGTGCTGTTGAGCACCTTGATCACCTTCTCGGTGATGTCGACGCGCGGCCCGGCGAAGATGGCTTCCTGCAGGATGACATCGTACTTTTCCTGTTCGAAGATCTGCTTGATGACGCGGTTGGCACGTTCCACCACGGCCTGCAGCTCCTCGTTCTTGCGCTGCGTCAGGTCTTCCTGGAACTCACGGCGGCGCCGCTGCATGTCGCGGTCCTGCTCGACCAGTTCGCGCTGGCGGCGCGCGCGTTCGCTCTCTGCCAGCGTCGGGCCCTCCTTCTCCAGGCGTTCAGCCGCAGCCTTGAGGCGCGCGCCCTGATCGGCCAGTTCCTTCTCGCGCTTGCTGAACTCGCCTTCCAGCCTTGCCTGCGCAGCCTTGGCCGGCGCGGCCTCGCGCAGCAGGCGCTCGCTGTTCACGTAGCCGATCTTCAGTTCCTGCGCGACGGCCCCGGCTGACGAAAATGACAGCACTGCAGCCCATGCCGCGGCAGCGAGCAACCTGGTGGTCAGCGGCAGCGTCTTCATCAGAATCTGGTCCCGATCTGGAATTGGAAAGGCTGGATTCTATCGGTTCCCTGGTACATGACCGGTGTGCCATAGCTGAACTTCAACGGGCCCAACGGCGAGACCCAGCTCAGGCCCAGACCGGTGGAAGCGCGCAGGCTTCCCCAGGTGAGCGACTGGTCCTCGCCCCAGGCGTTGCCGATGTCGAAAAAGGCGAAGAAGCGCAGGCTCTTGTCATTGCCCATGCCGGGGACCGGGATGTACAGCTCGGCATTGGCGTTCATCTTGCGCGTGCCCCCGATGAAGGCCCCGGTCGGGTCGATGACGCCCAGCGAGTTCTGTTCGAACACACGCACCGAACCCAGGCCACCGCTGTAGAAGTTCTTGAACACCGGGTACGACCTTGGCCCAATGCCAATGCCCCAGCCGATCTCTCCGTTCAGCCCTAGCGTCAGGTTGTAGGGCAGGCCGAGATACTGCTGCGCCTGCAGGTTCAGCCGGGCGTACTGAAGATCGCCCAGGGCACTGATCTCGGCATTGGCACGGTAGAAGCGGCCTTCGGTGGGGAAGATGGCGCTGTTGCGCCCGTCGCGCGACCATCCCACCGTCAGCGGAAAGGAATAGCTGGACGGACCGTACTCCTGGCGGTACAGGAAGTAGCTGTTGGGCAGGAAGTTGTCATCGCCGATTTGGGTCTGCTCGTAGCCCAGACCGAAATACACGGTATCTCGCTCGGTGAACGGCACGCCGAAACGCACCGAGCCTCCCCAGGTGGTGAGCTGGTAGCTGTCGCCGTAGGTGTTGAGCGGACTGGAGTTGCGGTAGTAAAGGTCGAAGCCGCGCGACACGCCGTCGACCGTCCAGTACGGGTCGAGCGTATTGACGGCGACGGTGCGGTTGGTCTTGCCAGTGTTGATGTTCAGGCCCAGGAAGTGGCCCGAGCCGAACACGTTCTCCTGCTGGATCGATGCGGTCAGCGTCAGCTGTTCGGCGCTGGAGTAGCCGGCACCGATCGACAGGTTGCCCGTGGGCTTTTCCTCCACCGTGACCACCAGGTCCACCTGGTCGGGCGTGCCCGCCACTTCGGTGGTGTCGATCGACACCTCCTTGAAGTAGCCCAGCCGGTCGAGGCGCTCCTTGGACAACTTGATCTTCGCGCCGTCGTACCACGAGGCCTCGAGCTGGCGGAACTCGCGGCGGATGACCTCGTCGCGGGTGCGCGTGTTGCCGGACACATCGATGCGCCGCACGTACACGCGGCGCAGCGGGTCGGCGGCGAAGACCACCAGGACCCGGGCCGTGTCGCGGTCGATCTCGGGCCGCGGCTCGACGCGTGCGAAGGCAAAGCCGTAGGTCGCGAACAGGTCGACGAAGCGGCGCACGGTGCTGGCCACGTCGTCACCGCGGTAGGGGCGGCCCGGCACCACGCTGACCAGCGCGCGGAATTCGTCCTCGCGACCAAGGAAGTTGCCGTCCAGGCGCACGCCGGTGACGGTGTAGACTTGGCCTTCGCGGATGGTGATGGTGACGGAGATGTCCTGTTTGTCGGGCGAGATCGTCACCTGCGTCGACTCGATGCTGAACTCGAGGAAGCCGCGGTTCAGGTACCAGGCGCGCAGCGTCTCGAGGTCGGCATTGAGCTTGGCACGCGAGTAGCGGTCGCCCTTGGTGTACCAGCTGAGCCAGCCGCTTGGCGTGGCTTCGAACTGGCTCAGCAGCGTCGACTCGGTGAATGCAGTGGCGCCGACGATGCGGATTTCGCGGATGCGCGCGGCGTCGCCCTCGGTCATCGTGAAGGTGACGTTGACGCGGTTGCGCTCGATCGGCGTCACCGTGGTGACCACCTCGGCGCCGTACAGGCTGCGCGACAGGTACTGGCGCTTGATCTCCTGCTCGGCCCGGTCGACGAGTGCGCGGTCGAAGGGCAGGCCCTCGCCGATGCCGGCCTCGCGCAGCGATTTCAGCAGTACGTCCTGCTCGAACTCCTTCAGACCGACGAAGGACACGCTGGCGATGATCGCGCGCTCGTCGATGACGATGACCACCACCTGTTGCTCGATCTCGATGCGTACGTCCTTGAACAGGCCGGTGGCGAACATCGCGCGCAGCGCCGTGGCCCCTTTTTCATCGGTGTAGGTATCGCCGATGCGAAAGGGCAGCGCACCGAAGACCGTGCCGGGATCGGTGCGCTGGATGCCCTCGATGCGAATGTCCTTGATGACGAAGGGCTCGACGGCATGCGCGGCCGGCGCGAACAGCACGCCGGCCAGCATCACGCAGGCCATCACCCAGCGCAACACACTCGTGGCGACGCGCGACAGGGACACAAGGGGCATGGGCGAGGAGGTCAATGCAGGCCCAGCAAGCGGGCCACGTCGTTGAAGAGGGCCACCGACATCAGGGCCAGGAGGATGGCGATGCCGCCGCGTTGAAGTCGGCCCAACCACAGGTCGGACACGGGACGGCCAGTCAGCCCCTCGAAAAGATAATACATCAGGTGCCCGCCATCGAGCATCGGCAAGGGCAGCAGGTTGAGCACACCGAGGCTGACGCTGACCAGCGCCAGGAAGCCGAGGTAGTAGCCGATGCCCTGCTGAGCCGACTGCCCGGCATAGTCGGCGATGGTCAGCGGCCCGCTCAGGTTGCGCAGCGAGGCCTCGCCGATCAGCATGCGGCCAAGCATGCGCAGCGTCAGCACGCTCAGCTCCCAGGTGCGCTCGACGCCGAGTTGCAGGCCTTCCCATACACCCCGCTGGACGGTCACCATCTCCGCCGGCTTGCCAATGAAGGCATCGACGCGGCCGATGCGCATGCCGTTCTCGTCGACCGAGCGCGGCCGCACCTCGATGTCGACGAGGCGACCATCGCGGTCGACCTGCCACCTCATCGCTTGTGCCGTACCCCCTCGCACCGACTGGCGGATGCTCTCGCGCAGGCCCTGCGCATCGGCCACCGGCAGGCCGTCGACGTTGAGCACGCGGTCGCCGGCACGCAGCCCCGCAACTGCGGCCGGACCGCCGGCCTTGACCTCACCCATGACCGCCTCGCTGTAGGGCGCACCCAGGCCCACCTGGCGCATCAGCATGGCATCGACATCGCGCGTGCCCAGACGCGGCAGGTCGAGGTTCAAGGTGCGACTGCTGCCGCCGCGACGGTCGCCGGCCGAAAGCTGCAGCGGCACACCATCCAGCACCGCCTGGGTGATCTGCCAGCGCAGGTCATTCATCGAACGCACGTCGGTCCACTCATTGCCGTCGCGCGAGACCGCTCGCACCCAGTCGCCGGAGCGCAAGCCGGCCTGCTCGGCCACACTGGCCGGCAGCGGCGCGCTGATCACCGCCCGCGGCTCCTTGGTGCCGAGCCACTGGGCGGCGGCGAACAGCAGCACGGCCAGCAGCAGGTTGGCCGCCGGCCCGGCCATCACGATGGCTGCACGGCGCCACAGCGCCTGCCGATTGAAGGCACGGTGCAGTTCTTCGGGCGGCACCGGCGCCTCGCGCTCGTCGAGCATGCGAACGTAACCGCCCAGCGGCAATGCCGAGATCACGAATTCGGTGGCCTCAGGCCCGCTCTGGCGACGCCAAAGCACGCGTCCGAAGCCGACCGAGAAGCGCAGCACCTTGACGCCGCAGGCGACCGCCACGCGGTAGTGGCCATATTCGTGCACCACCACCAGGATCGCCAGCGTGACGAGAAAGGCCAGCACGGTGGTGATCATCGCGCCAGCTCCAGCGCGCGCTGTCTGGCGTGCGCGCGTGCGCGCTCGTCCAGCGCCAGCAGGTCGTCGAGCACCGGCGCCTCGCCCAGTTGCGGCAGCACCGCGGCAATGGTCTCGGCGTTGATGCGGTGGATGGCATCGAAGCCGATTCGCCGGTCCAGAAAGGCGGCCACGGCGACTTCGTTGGCGGCGTTCAGCACCGTCGTGCTGCCCTCCGGGCCGCGCAGCGCAGCCCACGACAGGTGCAGCCCGGGGAAGCGCTGCGCATCGGCGTCCTCGAAGGTCAGCGCCGCCAGCGTGCTGAAGTCCAGGCGCGCCGCGCCGGATTCGATGCGTTGCGGAAACGACAGGCCATAGCTGATCGGCCCGCGCATGTCGGGTGTGCCCAACTGCGCCAGCACGCAGCTGTCGCGGCACACCACCATCGAGTGGATGATGCTCTGCGGGTGGATCACCACGCGCACCTGCTCGGGACTCAGGTCGAAGAGCCAGCGCGCCTCGATCACTTCCAGCGCCTTGTTCATCATCGTCGCCGAATCGACCGAGATCTTGCGGCCCATGACCCAGTTCGGGTGGGCACAGGCCTCTTCGGGCGTCACGCTGTGCAGCGTGGCCGGATCGCGCATGCGGAACGGCCCACCCGAAGCGGTCAGCACGATGTGGTCGATGGTCTGCCGCCACTGGCTGCGGTCCTGCGGCAGGCATTGGAAGATGGCCGAATGCTCGCTGTCGATGGGCAGCAGCGTCGCCCCGCCGTCCTTCACGGCACGCATGAACAGCGCACCGCCCACGACCAGCGCCTCCTTGTTCGCCAGCAACAGCCGCTTGCCCGCGCGCGCCGCGGCCAGGCACGGCGGCAGACCCGCCGCACCCACGATGGCGGCCATGACGCTGTCGACCTCGGGGTCGGCCGCCATGTCGCACAGCGCCTGCACGCCGCTGAGCACCTGGGTGGCCACGCCCAGCTCGCGCAGCGCGTCGCGCACCACGCGAGCACGGGCCTCGTCGGGCACCACGGCCCAGTGCGGCTGCCAGCGTCGGCACTGGGCAATGAGCTCGTCGGTGCGCTGCATTGCGCTCAGGCCGGCCACCACGAAGCGCTCGGGGTGGCGCGCCACCACGTCGAGCGTGCTGGTGCCGATCGATCCCGTGGAGCCGAGGATGACGAGTCGTTGCGCCGGCATGGGACTACCGCTCCTTCATGCGCTGAGCAGGGCCAGCGACAGCGGAAACACCGGCAGCAGCGCATCCACACGGTCCAGCACGCCGCCGTGGCCGGGCAGCAGTCGGCTGGAATCCTTGGCCCCAGCGGCGCGCTTGACCAGCGATTCGACCAGGTCACCGACCACGCTCATGCCGGCCAGGAAGGCCAGCGCCGCCAAACCGCCCAGCAGACCCAGCTGGGCCAGCAACTGGCCATACAAGCTGAGGCTGTCGACGTTGAAGTGCGACTCCACGGACCTCCAGACCAAGGTCAGCACGAACACACCGGCCATGCCGCTGTAGACGCCTTCCCAGCTCTTGCCGGGGCTGATGCTGGGCGCCAGCTTGCGCTTGCCGAAACGCCGGCCACCGAAGTAGGCTGCGATGTCGGCCACCCAGACCAGACAGAAGACCGACAGGATGAAGTTGATGCCGATGCTGCGTGCATGGCTCATCGCCAGCCAGGCGGCCCACAGTGCCGCCAGGCCCAGGACCAGCCGCGCCAGTCGCGGCAGCTGCGGCCACAGCGACGGACCGCTGCGCAGCGCCAGCGCGCCGCCGCCCACCCACACCGCCGCCGCCAGCCACCAGGCCAGCGCCGGCGGCCGCTGCGACCAGCCGGCCACCAGCGCCGCCGCACAGGCCAGCGACAGCGCGACACCCATGGCCAGCGAGGGCACCATGCTGCTCTGGTTCAGCCTCGCCCATTCCCAGCCGGCAGCGCCGATCAACAGCAGGGTCAGCAGGTTGAAAGGCCAGTCCTGCTGCGCGAAGAGGGCCGGCACCAACAGGGCCAGCAGCACCAACGCGGTGAGGACGCGCTGCCCGAGCATCGACATCAGCCCTGGGGCACCAGTTCTTCCGTCGGGATGCCCCCATAGCGCCGGTCGCGCTGCCTGTA
The DNA here is from genome assembly GCA_963758955.1 of uncultured Pseudomonadota bacterium. GTDB lineage: Bacteria > Pseudomonadota > Gammaproteobacteria > Burkholderiales > Burkholderiaceae_C > Rubrivivax. Next base: position 56,723 of record CAVWXO010000010.1, on the reverse strand, counting down.
GGCCTGGATGGCCGCGTCGATGTCGGTCTCGTCGAAGTCCGGCCAGAGGCGTTCAGTGAAGACGAACTCGGAGTAGGCCGATTGCCAGAGCAGGAAATTGCTGATGCGCATCTCTCCGCCGGTGCGGATGAACAGGTCCGGGTCGGGTGCGAAGCTCAGCGCCATGTAGCGCGACAGCGCCGCCTCGTCCAGCGCCTCGGGGTGCACACCGTCGAGCATGGCATGGCGGCAGGCCTGCACCATGTCCCAGCGGCCGCCGTAGTTGAAGGCCACCGACAGGTTGATGCGCGTGTTGTGCGCGGTGCTGCGCTCGGCGTACTCCCAGGCGTCGCGCAGCTTGCTCGAGACCTTGGAACGGTCACCGACGATGCGTACGCGCACACCGTCGCCGGCCAGCTTCGTCAGGTACTTCGACACCGCCACCAGCACCAGACCCATCAGGCCGGACACCTCTTCCGACGGGCGCTTCCAGTTCTCGGACGAGAACGCGAACACGGTCAGGAAGTCGACACCGCGGTCGGCGAAGGCATTGACTGCCCGCACCAAGGCGTCGACACCTTGTTTGTGGCCATAGACGCGAGGCATGTAGCGCTTGCGCGCCCAGCGGCCATTGCCGTCCATGACCACCGCCACATGGCGTGGCACGGTCGGATCGCGGGGCGTGTCGGAGAAGTTCACGGCGTCGGCGCAGTTCAAACCGCCAGGATCTCGGCTTCCTTGCCGTGCACCAGGCGGTCGACCTCGGCAATGGTGCGGTCGGTCAGCCTTTGCACCTCGTCCTGCGCGCGGCGCTCATCATCCTCGGTAGCCAGCTTGTCCTTGAGCAGCTTCTTCAGGTGCTCATTGGCATCGCGGCGCAGGTTGCGCACCGCCACCTTGGCTTCCTCGCCGGCATGGCGCACCACCTTGGTCAGTTCCTTGCGGCGCTCTTCGGTCAGTGGCGGCATCGGCACGCGCACCAGATCGCCCTGCGTGGCCGGGTTCAGGCCCAGGCCGGACTCGCGAATGGCCTTCTCGATCTTCGCGCCCATGCCCTTTTCCCAGGGCTGCACACCGATCGTGCGCGCGTCGATCAGCGTGACGTTGGCCACTTGGCTGATCGGCACGTGCGAGCCGTAGTACTCGACTTGCACCTGGTCGAGCAGCCCGGGGTGGGCGCGGCCGGTGCGGATCTTCTGCAGTTCGACCTTGAAGGCCTCGATCGAACGCGCCATCTTGTGTTCGGCGGTTTGCTTGATGTCTGCAATGCTCATGATCACCACACGATTGATCAGACGTGCACCAGCGTGCCCTCGTCCTCACCCATCACCACGCGCCTCAGCGCACCGGATTTGAAGATGCTGAACACCTTGATCGGCAGCTTCTGGTCGCGGCACAACGCGAAGGCCGTCGCGTCCATGACCTGCAGGTTCTTGGCGATCGCCTCGTCGAAGCTGATGTTGGCGTAGCGGGTGGCCGCCGGATCCTTCTTCGGGTCCGCGTTGTACACGCCGTCGACCTTGGTCGCCTTCAGCACCACCTGCGCACCGATCTCGGCGCCGCGCAGCGCCGCGGCCGTGTCGGTGGTGAAGAAGGGGTTGCCGGTACCCGCGGCGAAGACGACGATCTTGCCCTCTTCCAGATACTGCAGAGCCTTCGGCCGCACATAGGGTTCGACCACCTGCTCGATGGCGATGGCCGACATCACCCGCGCGGTCATGCCCTCCTGGCGCATGGTGTCTGCCAGGGCCAGCGAATTCATCACCGTGGCCAGCATGCCCATGTAGTCGGCGGTGGCGCGGTCCATGCCCACCGAGCCGCCAGCCACGCCGCGAAAGATGTTGCCGCCGCCGATGACCACCGCCACCTCGACACCGAGTGCGGTGACATCCTGGATCTCGCGCACCATGCGCACGATCGTCGCACGGTTGATCCCGTAGGCATCGTCGCCCATCAGGGCTTCGCCAGACAGCTTCAACAGGATGCGCTTGTACGCCGGCATGCAACGGGTTCCGATCAGCGGTGGGAGCAAGTGTAAGGCGCGCGGAGATGCGTCCGGCGCCGGTCCAAGCTCACTGGGCCTTGGCTGCAGCCACCTGGGCCGCCACTTCGGCGGCAAAGTCGTCGGCACGCTTTTCGATGCCCTCGCCCACGACGTAGAGAGTGAAGCCCTTCACCGCGGTCTTCTTGTCCTTGAGCATCGCGCCCACGGTCTGCTTGCCGTCGACGGCCTTGACGAAGGCCTGGTCGAAGAGCGACACCTCCTTCAGGAACTTCTGCACCGCGCCGTCGACCATCTTGGCGACGATCTCGGCCGGCTTGCCAGATTCGGCGGCCTTCTCGGCAGCGATCTTGCGCTCCTTGTCGACCAGGTCCGCAGGTACTTCCGCCGAGGACAGCGCCGCGGGCTTCATCGCCGCCACGTGCATGGCCACGTCCTTGGCGGCGACTTCGTCACCATCGAACTCGACCAGCACGCCGATGCGCGTGCCGTGCAGGTAGCGGGCCAGCTTGGCGCCGTCGGCATAACGCTTGAAGCGGCGCACCGAGATGTTCTCTCCGATCTTGCCGATCAGGCCCTTGCGCACGTCTTCCACCGTCGGGCCGAAACCAGCCTGCGAGAGCGGCAGCGCAGCCAGTGCGGCCAGATCGGCCGGGTTGCGGCCGGCTACCAGGTCGGCCACCGCCTGGCTGAAGGTCAGGAAATCGTCGTTCTTCGAGACGAAGTCGGTCTCGCAGTTGACTTCCACCAGCGCGGCCGACTGGCCGGCGGCAGAAGCGGCCACCACACCTTCGGCGGTGACGCGCGAAGAGGCCTTGCCGGCCTTGCTGCCGAGCTTGACACGCAGGATCTCCTCCGCGCGCTCCATGTCGCCGTCGGCCTCGGTCAGGGCCTTCTTGCATTCCATCATCGGGGCATCGGTCTTGGCGCGCAGCGCGCCGACCATGCTTGCAGTAATCGCGGGCATTTCTCTCTCCATGACAGGGCCGGCCGCCGCGCGGTGGTGGCGTACCGGCAGGGCGGCCTGCACCGGCTGGGCCGGCACAGGCGTTCAGGCGCCTTCGCGCACCTCGACGAACTCGTCGCCGTTGGCGCTGACAGCCTGCACCACGTCGTTCGTCGCGCTGGACTTGCCCTCCAGCACAGCATCGGACACAGCTCGCGCATACAGCGCGACGGCCTTGGCCGAGTCGTCATTGCCGGGGATGACGTAGTCGATACCGACTGGCGAATGGTTGGTGTCGACCACGCCGATCAGCGGAATGCCCAGCTTCTTGGCTTCGGCGATGGCGATCTTGTGGTACCCGACGTCGATGACGAACATGGCGTCCGGCAGCGCGTTCATGTCCTGGATGCCGCCGATGTCCTTCTCGAGCTTGGCCAGCTCGCGCTCGAACATCAGGCCCTCCTTCTTGATCATCTGCTCGATGCCGGCGTCCTTCTGTGCCTGCATCTCCTTCAGCTTCTTCAGCGAGGCCTTGACGGTCTTGAAGTTGGTAAGCATGCCGCCCAGCCAACGCTGATCGACATAGGGCATGCCGCAGCGTTGCGCTTCCAGGGCGATCACCTCGCGTGCCTGGCGCTTGGTGCCGATCATCAGGATGGTTCCGCGCCTGGCGGCGAGCTGGCGGATGAACTTCATCGCGTCGAGGAAGAGCGGCTGCGTCTTCTCGAGGTTGATGATGTGGATCTTGTTGCGATGGCCGTAGATGTACGGGGCCATCTTGGGGTTCCAGAAGCGCGTCTGGTGTCCGAAATGGACACCGGCTTCCAGCATCTCACGCATGGATACAGTCATGTTTACTCCGAAGGTTGGGTCTTGAACTCCAGCCAGAACCACCTTCTCGGAAGGCGGCACCGTTCGGCGGCCGGGTTCGCGGCGTCGTCTGTTGAAGGCGTTACATGCTGCGACAATTGCCGCGATGAACATCCCAACAAACCGTCGAATTCTAGCACGCGGACCTGCCGACGACCTTCTGTCCGCAGCCGCCGAAGTGGCAGCCGGGCGGCTCCGTGCGTCCGAGGACATCGAGCGTGCGATCGCCGCCGCCAACGCGCCAGCGTGCCGCCATGCCTTCGTTCGGCGTTTCGATGCCATGGCTCGCGCCGAGGCCGCGGCGGTGGATGCGCAGCGCAGCGTCGGCGCGCCGGTTCCGCTGCTGGCCGGACTGGCGATCTCTGTGAAGGACCTGTTCGACGTGCTCGGCGTACCCAGCACCGCAGCATCGAAGTCAATGGCCGACGCCGCGCCGGCCACGGCCGACAGCCCGGTGGTGGCACGCCTGCGTGCCGCCGGCGCGGCGCTGATCGGCCACACCAATCTGACCGAATTCGCCTTCTCCGGCATCGGCATCAATCCGCACCACGGCACGCCGGCCAATGCCGGCACGCTGGCCCTGGACGCCACACCACGCATCCCTGGAGGCTCGACCTCCGGCGGCGCGGTCACGGTGGCGGCCGGGGCCGCCTGGGCCGCGCTGGGCTCGGACACCCGCGGCTCGATCCGTGTGCCTGCTGCATTGCACGGTCTCGTGGGCTTCAAGAATACCCAGGTGTTGACGCCCAACGAGGGTTGCCTGCCGCTGTCCTTCACGCTCGACACCGCCTGCGCCATCACCCGCAGCGTGCGCGATGCCATCTTGATGCACCAGGTGCTGGCTGCACGCCGCGTGGCCCTGCGTGGACGACCGCTGCGCGCCCTGCGCCTGGCATTGCCGCTGGGCGACATGCTCGACGGCCTGGATGCCACCGTGGCTCGCGCCTTCGAGCGTTGCCTGGCACGGCTGCGCGGCGCCGGTGCCGAGATCGTCGAAGTCGCACTGCCGGCCGACGATGTGCCCGCCGTCAGCAGCGGGCAGATCGGCGCGGCCGAAGCCTGGGCGTGGCATCGTGGCCGCCTCGATGCGCGCCAGGCCGACTACGACCCGCGCGTGCTGGCCCGCATCCGCACCGGCAGCGGCATGGGTGCGGCCGACTACATTGACCGGCTGCAGGCACGGCGACGCTGGATCGCTCAAGTAGAAGACCTGGCGCGCGGCGTCGATGCCTTCATCTGCCCGACCGTGCCGATGGTCGCGCCGCCGCTGCAACCGTTGCTCTGCGACGACGAGGCGTTCTTCGCAACCAATGCGCTGCTGCTGCGCAACCCATCGGTCGTCAACTACCTGGACGGCTGCGCGCTGTCGCTGCCTTGCCAAGGCGCAGACGAGTTGCCGGTGGGCCTGATGGTCTGGGCGCCCTCGATGTGCGACGACACCGTGCTCGACGTGTCGCTGGCTATCGAGCGCGAGCTCGCGGGGCCGGGGCGCTAGCGTGCGCATCGCCATCATCGGCGCCGGCATCGTCGGCGTCACGAGTGCGCATGAACTGGCGTCCGACGGCCACGAGGTCACGGTCTATGAGCGGCACGCTGGCGTGGCCAGTGAAACCAGCTTCGCCAATGCGGGGGTCATCGCACCTGGCTATGTCACGCCTTGGGCAGCGCCGGGCATGCCGTTGAAGGTGCTAAGCCACATGTTCGGCCGGCATGCGCCGGTGCGCTTAGGCGGCGTCAACGTCCTGGGCCAATTGCCATGGATCTGGCGCTGGTGGCGCGCCTGCCGCCCGGCGGTCTATCGGGTCAACCGCGGTCGCCTTTACCAGCTGGCGCGCTACAGCCGCCTGCGCCTTCACGCCCTGACCCAGGCACTGAATCTCGAATACGAACAGGCGCGCGGCGTGCTGGTGCTGCTGCGCAGCGCGCGCGACCTGGCTCAGGCCCAGGCGTCGCTGCGCATGCTCGACGAATTGCAGGTCGGCTTCGAACTGCTCGACGCGGCACAGTGCCACCAGCTGGAACCCGGATTGAACACGGCAAGGCCGCTGCAAGCCGGCATCTCGCTGCCACAGGACGAGGTCGGCAACTGTCGGCAGTTTGCGCACCTGCTCAAGGCGCAGGCACAACGCCATGGCGCGAGCTTTCTATTTCAGCACGAGGTGCTGACGTTGAACCCCGGCCCCGGCCCCCGCCTGCTGCTGCGCGACCTGACCGGCGGCGCCCAGACCGAAGTCGCGTTCGACGCGATACTGCTTTGCACCGGCCACCAGGCTGCGAGCCTGCTCAGGCCGCTGGGCTTGTCGCTCCCAATCGCTTCGGTATTTGGCTACTCTGTGACCGCGCCACTGAGCCAGAGCGAATTGCCCAGCTCGCTTGGCCCACGTGGCGCCGTCATGGATGAGAAGTACAAGGTCGCCATCTCACGGCTCGGCCAGCGCATCCGCGTGGCGGGGAGTGCCGAACTCGGCGGTTCGCCCGACCGCATGAACGACCCCGCGCTGCACACGCTGTACAAGGTGCTGGACGACTGGTTCCCGGGCGCAGCGCGGCTGTCGCAGGCCAGTGCCTGGAAGGGGGCGCGGCCGATGCTGCCCGACGGTCCCCCGGTGCTGGGCCCGAGCCGCAGTCCCGGCATCTGGCTCAACCTGGGCCATGGATCGAGCGGCTGGGCCCTGTCCTGCGGTTCGGCACGCATCGTGGCCGACCTGATGGGCGCCCGCGAACCGGCCATCGACGTCAGCGGGCTCGAGCCGCAGCGCCTGAAGGCCTGAACCGGCGCTGCCGCACAATGCGGCGACACGCCATGACCGAGACCTCCGCCGACCGAGCGATCTGCATCCTTCCCGGTGATGCACCGGCATCGCTGCACGACGTGGCGGCCTCCCGGGCCATCGAAGCGGCTGCACTGGCCCGGCATGCGCCGCACGAACTGATGCAGCGAGCCGGACTAGGCGTGGCCCGCTTGGCGCTGGCTGTGGCCCCCCATGCACGATGCATCTGGGTGGCGTGCGGTCCGGGCAACAATGGTGGCGACGGCCTGGTCGCAGCCACCCATCTGCACCGCGCCGGTCTCGAGGTCGTGGCCACGCTTTTCGGCGACGCGGCACGCTTGCCCGACGACGCCCGGCAGGCACTGGCCGATGCAATGCAGGCCGGTGTGCCGCTGGCCACGCAGTGGCCGGTCAAGCCCGCTGACCTGGTGATCGATGCGCTGCTCGGCCTCGGCGCATCCCGCGCACCGCAGGGGCCGATTGCCGAGGCCATCGGCGCTATCAATGGCAGGTGCGGAACCGTCTTGGCGGTGGACCTGCCGTCCGGACTGCACGCCGACACCGGCCAGCGGCTGGGCGAGGCGGCGGTGGTCGCCACGCACACGCTGTCGCTGCTGACGCTGAAGCAGGGGCTGTTCACGAACCTCGGCCGCGACCATGCCGGGCAGATCTGGCTCGACAATCTGGGCCTGCCGGCCGGCGTAACCTCACCCACCGCCTGCCTCTCCGGTGCGGACACCCTGCAAACGCTGCGGCCGCGCGCCCACGCCAGCCACAAGGGAAGTCATGGTGATCTGGTCGTGATCGGCGGGGCGAAGGGCATGACCGGCGCGGCGCTGCTGGCCGCGCGCGCGGCACTGGCAAGCGGCGCCGGGCGGGTATTCGTCAGTCTGCTCGACGGCAACGGCATGACCTGCGACGCGCAGCAGCCGGAGCTGATGTTCAGGCCGCAGTGGTGGCGCGGCGACCCGTCGACTCTGGCCCGCAGCACGGTTGTCTGCGGCTGCGGTGGCGGCACGGCGGTGCGTGAGGCACTGCCAGCGCTGCTGTCGCGCAGCCCGCGGCTGCTGCTCGATGCCGACGCGATCAATGCCGTGGCTGCCGACGAGGCCTTGGCCCACGCGCTGCGGTCACGCGCCGCGCGTGGCCAGACGACGTTACTGACGCCTCATCCACTGGAGGCCTCGCGCCTGCTGGGCTGCAATGTCGCCACGGTGCAGGCTGATCGGCTGCAGTCCGCACGCACGCTGGCGCAACGCCATGGCTGCGTGGTGCTGCTCAAGGGCTCGGGCAGCGTCATCGCCTCGCCCGATGCCAAGCTGACGATCAACCCCACCGGCAATGGCCTGTTGGCCAGCGCCGGCACAGGCGACGTGCTGGCCGGCTGGGCCGGGGGATTTTGGGCCCAGATGGCTGCGACCCACGGCGATGCGGCCTCGGCAATCCAGGCGCTGAGGGCCGCGGCGTGGCTGCATGGCCGAGCGGCCGACCTTCAGTTGGCGCGATTGCCTGGCAGCCTGGCACAGCGTGCCGGCGCGCTGACCGAAGCCATGCGCGAGGTCGCCGCCGCGCAGCGGTAGCGCTCAGCGGCGCGTGCGCGTCGGCGTCTTGCGATCGCGCGTCGTGCGCGACGCCTTGGCTGCGGCGGGCCCCAACGAAGCCGTCTTCTTGCCCGTCTTGCGCCGCGCTGTGGCCTTGCCAGCCCTGTCGACCTCCTGCACAGAAGCCAATTCCTCAACCGCGCTCTTTGCGCGGGCGCGCTCGCCGCGTGCCCGTGTGGCCGGCAGCGCCGGCTCGCTGTCGCGCACCAGGCGGAAATCAATGCGCCGGCTATCGAGGTCGACACGGCTGACTTGCACGCGAACCCGCGTGCCGACCGCGTAGCGCGCGCCGGAGCGCTCGCCGCGCAGTTCCTGATGCACCTCGTCGTAGCGGTAGTACTCGCCCCCCAGCTCGGTGATATGCACCAGGCCTTCGACATACAACGCATCGAGCGTGACGAACAGGCCGAAGCTGGTAATGCCGCTGACCGTGCCCGAATACTCCTCGCCCAGGTGCTCGCGCATGAAACGGCACTTCAGCCAGGCCTCGACATCGCGCGAGGCCTCGTCGGCACGGCGCTCGTTGGCGCTGCAATGCGCGCCGGCCAGTTCCCAGGTTTCCAGTTCCTTGCTCATCGCCTTGGCCGGCTTGGCTGCGCTGGGCTTGGCACCGCGCCGCGGCGGCGCCGGCGGCATGCGTGCCACCAGCGCCGCATCGAGCTGGTAGCGCTTTTCGCCGAGGATGGCCTTGATGACGCGATGCACCAGCAGGTCCGGATAGCGACGGATCGGGCTGGTGAAATGCGCATAGGCGCCGTAGGCCAAGCCGAAGTGGCCGGCGTTGGCGCTGGTGTACACCGCCTGCTGCATCGAGCGCAGCAGCATGGTGTGGATCTGCGTCACGTCAGGCCGGTCCTTGGTTGCCAGCGCGATGGTCTGGATCTCGCCAGGCGTCGGGTCGTCGCTCAGGTGCAGGCCGATGCCCAAGGCCCGCAGGTAGTTCTGCAGCGTCACGCGGCGCTCGGGCGTGGGCCCTTCGTGCACGCGGAACAGCGCCGGGTGGTCGGCCGCCTCGATGAAGCCGGCCGCGCACTCGTTGGCCGCGAGCATGGCTTCTTCGATGAGCTTGTGGGCCTCGTTGCGGGTGCGCGGCACGATCTTCTCGATGCGGCCGTTCTCGTCGCAGACGATCTGCGTCTCGGTGGTCTCGAAGTCGACCGCACCGCGCTTGGCACGCTGCTTCAGCAGCGCACGATAGACCTCGTGCAGATGCAGCAGGTGCGGCACCAGGTCGGCGCGCTTCTGCGCCTCGGGCCCGCGGGTGTTGGCCAGCACGGCGGCCACCTCGGTGTACGTCAGCCGCGCATGCGAGCAGATCACCGCCGGGTAGAACTGGTAGGCATCGATCGCACCTTCGCCGTCGATGACCATGTCGCAGACCATCGCCAGCCGGTCCTGTTCCGGGTTCAGCGAACACAGGCCGTTGGACAGCTTCTCCGGCAGCATCGGGATGACGCGGCGCGGGAAGTACACCGAAGTGGCGCGCTCGTAGGCGTCGTCGTCGATGGGCTCACCGGGCTTGACGTAGTGGCTCACGTCGGCGATCGCGACGATCAGCCGCCAACCCTTGAACAGGCTCTTGCCACGCCCGCGCGTGAACGGCTCGCAGTACACCGCATCGTCGAAGTCGCGCGCGTCCTCGCCGTCGATGGTGACCAGCGGCACGTCGCCCAGATCGATGCGATGGCGGCGATCGGCCGGGCGCAGCTTGTCAGGCAAGGCCGCGGCCTGGGCCAGCGTCTGCGGCGAGAAGCGATGCGGCACCTCGTACTTGCGCACCGCGATCTCGATCTCCATGCCCGGGTCGTCGATCTCGCCTAGCACCTCGATGACGCGGCCCATCGGCTGCGAATACATCGACGGCGGCTCGGTCAGTTCGATCGACACCACCTGCCCCACCGCCGCGTTGGCGGTGGCGTTCTTCGGCACCATGATGTCCTGGCCGTAGCGGCGGTCTTCTGGCGCCACCAGCCAGATGCCGGCTTCGTGCAGCAGTCGGCCGATGATCGGCACCTTGCGCCGCTCGAGGATGTCGAGCACACGCCCCTCGGGGCGGCCCTTGCGGTCGTAATGCACGATGCGCACGCGCACGCGGTCGCGGTGCAGCACCGCGCGCATTTCCTGGGGAGACAGGTAGATCATCGGCTGTCCGTCGTCGCGACGAACGAAGCCGTGGCCGTCCTGGTGGCCTTCGACCTGGCCATCCACTTCGCTGAGCAATGCAGCACCGGGAACGCCAGACGACGGATTGATGGTTTCTTTGATGATAAAATCTTTCGCTGTAGTGCCCAGGTGGCGGAATTGGTAGACGCACTAGTTTCAGGTACTAGCGGGTAACTCCGTGGGGGTTCGAGTCCCTTCCTGGGCACCAGATGTTGATGTGAAGAGCGGGGTCGGCGATGCCGACCCCTTTCTTTTTTGTAGCGTCAGACGACAAACTTCTTCGCCAGCTTGTCAGGGCGCAGGTTGTCGTACTCCTCGAAGGGCTGGTGGATCCACGGGCTGGTAGGCAGGTGCTCGACAAAATAGTCGGGCGTGTAGGTCGACGCGGCCTTGACCCAGATGACGGCCGAGCGCAACTCGCTTATGGACGGCATGCCACGCAGCCGCTCCACCACCGCCTGCAGCGTCACGCCCGAATCCGACAGGTCGTCGACCAGCAGCACCCTGCCGGCCAGTTCGCCCTTGGGCAAGGTAATGTACTTGGCGATGTCCAGCCGACCTTGGATGGTGCCGGCTTCGGCACGGTAGGAACTGGTCGACATGATGGCCAGCGGCTTGTCGAACACCCGTGACAGCACGTCGCCGGGACGCATGCCGCCGCGTGCCAGACAAAGTATCTGATCGAAGTGCCAGCCCGAGTTGTGCACTTTCAGCGCCAGCCGCTCGGTGAGCATGTGGTACTCGTCCCAGGACACATAGAGGTGTTTGCCGTCGTCGGTGAGCATGTGGGTCTTCCGATGGGTGGTGATGAAGAAGTCGACGTTCAGCCCTGGTAGGGGTGACGCAGCAGAATCGTATGCACACGGTCCGGTCCGGTGGAGACCATGTCGATCGGCGTGCCGATCAAGGCCTGCACACGCTCCAGATAGCGGCGAGCGTTCGCAGGCAGCTGATCCCATTCGGTCAGCCCCGCGGTCTTCTCGGTCCAGCCCGGGAAGCTCTCGTAGATCGGCGCGCAGGCCGCCACCTCGTCGGCGTCCAGCGGCAGCACGTCGATCGTGCGGCTGCCAAGCTTGTAGCCGATGCAGACCTTGATCTCGTCCAGCCCGTCGAGCACGTCCAGCTTGGTGATGCACAGGCCCGACAGGCCGTTGATGATGGTCGAGCGCTTCAGCGCGGCGGCATCGAGCCAGCCGCAGCGCCGCGCGCGGCCGGTGACGGTGCCGCGCTCCTGGCCCACCGTGGACAGGTGGTGGCCGACGCTGCCCGGCACGTCCATCGGCAGTTCGGTCGGGAACGGGCCGCTGCCCACGCGCGTGGTGTAGGCCTTGGTAATGCCCAGCACGTAATGCAGCATGTCCGGGCCGACGCCCGAACCGGCCGCCGCATTGCCGGCCACGCAGTTGCTCGAGGTGACGAACGGATAGGTGCCGTGGTCGATGTCGAGCAAGGTGCCCTGCGCGCCCTCGAACAGCAGATTGGCACCCGCGAGGTGGGTCCGGTGCAGCGCATAGCCCACGTCGGCCAGCAGCGGACGGATCTGTTCGGCCACGCGCATCGAATCGTCGAGGATGGTCTGGAAGTCCAGCGGCTTCGACTTCAGGTAGCCGCCCAGCGCGAAGTTGTGCAGTTCCACCAGCTCGCGCAGCTTGCGCTCGAAACGCTCGGGGTGCTTCAGGTCTTGCGCGCGCAAGGCGCGGCGCGCCACCTTGTCCTCGTACGCCGGCCCGATGCCCTTGCCGGTGGTGCCAATCTTGCCGGCACCACTGCTCTCGCGCAGGCCTTCACGCGCCTGGTCCACCGCTACGTGGAAGGGCAGGATCAGCGGGCAGGATTCGCTGACGAACAGGCGCGAGCGCACGTCCAGCCCGGCCGCTTCGAGGCGCTGGATTTCCAGCAGCAGATGCGCTGGATCGACGACCACGCCATTGCCGATGTAGCAAGCCACGCCGTCGCGCATCACGCCCGAAGGCACCAGCTGCAGCGCCGTCTTGTGGCCGCGGATGACCAGCGTGTGGCCCGCGTTGTGGCCGCCCTGGAAGCGCACAACCCCCTGGGCATGATCGGTCAACCAGTCGACCATCTTGCCCTTGCCTTCGTCACCCCACTGGGTGCCGACGACGACGACGTTGCGGCCGCGAGCCGCGTCCTGGCCCTGCTTCATGTTCAAGCGCAATCCTTCCGGCTGCTGAGACGATGCGGCTCTCGCGTCACAGCGAGCGCAGCACCCATTGATCTTCGATGGAGACCAGTTCGCGGTCGCAGTCGAACTCCTGGCCTTCGTTCTCGTGGCCCGGCAGCACGCACACCACCGTCTCGCCCAACTCACGCAGGCGGCGCACCGCCGCGCGCAGCTTCAGGTCCTCGTCCCAGGGGGCACGCACCGCGCTGGCCCGGGGCGGGTTCGGTGCATGTTCGGCCAGCACCTTGAGATCCAGGCTGAAGCCCACCGCCGGGCGACGCCGACCGAACACCGCGCCCACCTCGTCGTAGCGGCCACCGCGTGCCAGCGCATCGCTGGACCCGCCGCCATAGACCGCGAAACGTGTCCCGCTGTAGTAGGCATAGCCGCTCATGTCGGACAGGTCGAAACCCAGCCGCACGTGCGGGTGGTCGCGCTTCAGGTGCGAGGCCAGCCACTGCAGGTCGTCCAGCGCCGCGCCGATCAGCGAGCGCTGCGGCAAGACGCGACGCGCCGCTTCCAGCACCTCTTCGCCTCCGTACAGCGCAAGCAGCTCGCGCAGCGCGCGCCGCGTCTCGGCCGGAAAGACCTGGGAGAGCACCTCGACCACCGCCGCGTCCTTTTTCGACAGCGCCGCCACCACCTCCTGCAACTGCGCGGCCTCGATCGGCAAACCGGCCAGCACGCCACGCACCAGCCGGGCATCGGCCAGGTCGATCAGCAGGCCGTCCATGCCGGTGGCCTGCAAGGCATCCAGCGCCAGCTCCTGCACCTCCAGGTCGGCCTCCAGCCCGGCATGGCCGAAGATCTCGGCACCGAACTGCAGCGGCTCGCGCGAGCCCAGCCCACTGGGCCGGGTGTGCAGCACCGGCCCGCAGTAGCACAGGCGCGTCACGCCCTGGCGATTGAGCAGGTGCGCGTCGATGCGCGCGGCCTGAGGCGTGGTGTCGGCACGCAGCCCCAGCGTGCGCCCGCTGAGCTGGTCGACCAGCTTGAAGGTGCGCAGGTCCAGCTCATGGCCGGTGCCGGTGAGCAGCGAGTCCAGATGCTCCAGCAGCGGCGGCATGATCAGCTCGAAGCCGTAGCTGCGCGCGCGGTCGAGAAGGCCGCGCCGGAGCTCCTCAATGCGGCGCGCCTGCGCCGGCAGGACATCGGCGATGTGCTCCGGCAGCAGCCACGCAGACGACATGAATGGACCCGGGAATGGAAACGCGCATTGTACCGAGCGCTTCGCACGCCGGCGTCGCCGGCAGGGGCTCAGTTCCAGTAGATCAGCAGCAACACCACGCCGATCAGCATGCTGCTCAGGCCGAAGAAACGGATCTGCCCGTCGCTGAGCCTGGTGGCGCGCTCGAACATCGATCGCCAGCTGCCCGGGCTGAGGAAGGGCAGCAGCCCTTCCAGCACCAGCATCAGGGCCACAGCACCAAGCAGCAGGTCTGACATGGGCCAGCGGGTCGAGGCGGCGGGGCCTATTTCGAATCCGCAGCCGAGCTGCCGCGCATGGCGCGGAAGAACTCGCTATTCGGATCGATCACCATCACGTCCGAGCGCGTGCGGAAGCTTGAGCGGTAGGCTTCAAGGCTGCGGTAGAACTTGGCGAAAGCCGGGTCGCGGCCGAAGGATTCGGCATAAAGCGCCGAGGCCTTGGCATCACCCTCGCCCTTGACCTTCTGCGAGTCGCGGTAGGCCTCGGCGACGATGACCTCGCGCTGCCGGTCGGCGTCGGCGCGGATCTTCTCGCCTTCGGCCATGCCCTGCGATCGCAGTTCGTTAGCCACTCGCTTGCGCTCGGACTCCATGCGCTTGAACACCGAGTCGGTGATGTCGGCGACGAAGTCGACGCGCTTGATGCGCACGTCGACGACCTCGATGCCGAAGGCCTTGGCTTCGTCCGAAAGGCGGCGCAGCACATCCTGCATGACCTTCTCGCGCTCGACCGACAGCACGCCAGAGACGTTGCGTTGCGTCACCTCTTCATTGAAGGCTGCCTGCACCACTGGGCTCAGGCGGTTCTCCAGATTGCGGAAGTCGGTGCCGTTGTTGCGGATGAACTGGCGCGGCTCACTGATGCGCCACTTGACCAGCCAGTCGATCACCAGGCTCTTCTTTTCGGCGGTGAAGATCGGCCGGTTCTCCGAGTTGTCCAGCGTCTGGATGCGCCGGTCCAGGAACACCACGTTCTGGAAAGGCGGGGGCAGCTTGAACTTCAGCCCCGGTTCGGTGACGACCTCCTTGATCTCGCCCAGCGCGAAGACCACCGCCACCTGCCGCTGGTCGACGATGAACATGGTCGACGCCGCAAGCATCAGTGCCACCAGCACCGCCGCGGCAAACATTCCGATTCGATTCATTGTGTGTGTCTCCCCGGCCTTCAGCGCACTTCGCGCTCACGGCTGCGGCCGCCGTCACGCGAGCGCGAGTCGGTGGTCGACGCGGCCGGCACCTCGGCCGGCGTCGGAGCCGGCGCCGGTGCAGCGACCGCGCTGGCGCCCGCCTGCTGCATCAACTTGTCCAGCGGCAGATACAGCAAGTTCGAGCCGGTGCGGCTGTCGACCAGGACCTTGCTGACGTTGGAATACACCTGCTGCATGGTGTCGATGAACAGCCGGTCGCGGGTCACCCCGGGCGCCTTCTTGTACTCGTCCACCACCGAGCGGAAGCGTTCGGCATCGCCCTCGGCCATCGATACCACCCGGGCGCGGTAGCCCTCGGCCTCTTCGCGCAGGCGCGCGGCCGTGCCCTGCGCGCGAGGAATCACGTCGCTGGCATAGGCCTGGCCCTCGTTCTTGAAGCGGTCGCGGTCGGCGGTGGCCTTGACGGCGTCGTTGAACGAGGCCTGCACCTGCTCAGGCACCGCCACCGACTGCACGTTGACGTTGACGATCTGGATGCCGGTCTTCAGCCGGTCGAGCTGCGACTGCACGGAGTTCAGCAGGTCGCTGGCCAGCACGTCACGCGCCCGGTAAAGCACCGAGTCCACATTGCTGCGCCCGACGACCTCGCGCACCGCCGATTCGGAGGCCTGCACCACGGCTTCGTCCGGGTTGCGGTTCTCGAACAGGAACGCACGCGCATCCTTCAGCCGGTACTGCACGGTGAAGCGGATATCGATGATGTTTTCGTCCTGGGTCAGCATCGACGAATCGCGCAGCCCGGTGGCGGGCACCGGCGTGTTGCGGCCCAACTCCACGGAACGCAACTGGGTCACCGGCACCGTCTCATGTGCCTGGAATGGGTACGGAAAGCGCCACTGGATGCCGGCATCCACCGTGTAGGCATAGCGTCCAAAGGAGGTGACCACCGCCTGCTGGCCTTCCTGCACGATGAATACGCCGCTGCCCAGCCAGACCAGTGCCACGACACCGGCAATCAGGCCGATGCCGATGCCGGCGCTCTTCATGTTCGGCTGGAACGGCGGCCCGCTGTCGGGCGGTCGGTCCGCTTTGCGGTTGGGCCGCTGCCCGCCGCCCTTGCCGCCGAACATGCCGCTGAGCTTGCGGTTGAAGTCGCGCCACAACTCGTCCAGGTCAGGTGGGCCATCGTTGCGTCCCCCGTTGTTCAGCACCAGCGTGTCGCGGCCGCGGGCTGGGCGTTGCGGCAGGCGCAGCAGCGCACGCAGCAGTGCCGACGCCGCTGTGGCGACATCGCCAAGGCCGGGCGTGCGCCGCTCGGGGTGGTTCTCAGACATGGTGTGGGGGGTGGGAGGTGGGTGAAGAGCCCGCGTTCAAGGGAAGTGAACGCGGATCAGAGGCCATAGTTTGGGGCACGGCTGCGCCGTTCAAGCGCTGGCTGACCGCATCGGCCAGCACCTGTCGCAGCGCATCGAGACCGCTGCCGTCGCGTGCACTGATGAAGACCCGGCGCGCGCGCTGGCCACTGGCACGCTCGATCCAGTCGACGGCCTGCCGCGGTCGGCGCGATGCTTCGAGCAGGTCGCACTTGTTGTAGACCAGCACCTGTGGTACCTGTGCCGCGCCGATCTCGTCGAGCACGCGCTCGACCTCGGCGCATTGCTCCAGCCAGTGCGGGCTGGACGCGTCGACCACGTGCAAAAGCAAGTCGGCGTCGGCAGCCTCCTGCAAGGTGGCCTGAAACGCCTCAACCAGCTTGTGCGGCAGGTCGCGGATGAAGCCGACGGTATCCGACAGCGACACCGAACCGGCCTCGTCCGACAGCCACAGCGCGCGGGTGGTGGTGTCCAGCGTGGCAAACAGCTGATCGGCCGCCAGCGCGCGCGCCTTGACCAGGGCGTTGAACAGCGTGGACTTGCCGGCATTCGTGTAGCCGACCAGCGATATGCGGAAGGTGCCGCGGCGCTCGCGCGCCTTGCGCTGCGTGCCGCGCTGGCGCTTGACCTTGTCCAGCCGCTCCTTCACCGACTTGATGCGCTCGCCAATCATGCGGCGGTCGAGTTCGATCTGTGCCTCGCCCGGGCCGCCGCGCAGGCCGATGCCGCCGCTTTGCCGCTCCAGGTGAGACCAGCGCCGCACCAGCCGCGTGGCCAGGTACTGCAGCCGCGCCAGTTCGACCTGCAGCTTGCCCTCGTGGCTTTGCGCGCGGGCAGCGAAGATGTCGAGGATCACGCCGGTACGGTCGGCGACGGACACCCCGAGGTGGCGCTCCAGATTGCGCTGCTGTGCCGGGCTCAACGCCTGATCGAAGATCACGCCCTGGGCGCCGGTGGACAGCACCAGCGACTTGATCTCGTCGGCCTTGCCCGAACCGACGAACAGCGCCGCGTCGGGCGCCTTGCGTCGTGCCACGACGCGCGCCACGGGTTCGTCCCCGGCCGACTGGGCCAGCAGGGCGAGTTCGTCCAACATGGCATCGAAGCCCGGGTCCTTGCCGAAATCCACCCCGACAAGAACGACGCGCGTGGCTGCGCCCGCCTGCGTGGCCAATGGGGAAGAAGAGGAGCTCAAGAGCGGGCTGGCCAACGCCGTGACGGGCGTACCGGCTTCAGGCCTGCTCGCCAGGTTCGCTGGCGTGGAAGTTGACTGCACGCCCAGGCACGACCGTAGAGATGGCGTGCTTGTAGACCATTTGGGTGACCGTATTGCGCAGCAACACCACGTACTGGTCGAAGGACTCGATGTGGCCCTGCAGCTTGATGCCGTTGACCAGGTAGATGGACACCGGAACGTGCTCCTTGCGCAGCAGGTTCAAAAACGGGTCCTGCAACAACTGCCCTTTATTGCTCACGATATGCTCCGTGATGAAAGTTCTTGGAAGAAGGACCTTATCACAGGCACGACCGCTTCGTCGTGCACTGCAACATGACCGTTATAGGGGGTCGCGCGCATGGCTGACTTTGAGTCGCCGACCCGCCCATCGGTTCCGCGCTCACCCGCCGCGGTCCACGAACGGATTCTTGGACGAGCGCATTTCCACACGCATCGGCGTGCCCACCAGCTTGAAGTGCTCGCGAAAGCGCCCTTCCAGATAGCGCTTGTAGGCGTCAGTCACATGTTCCAGCGAATTGCCGTGAATCACCACGATCGGCGGATTCATGCCGCCCTGGTGCGCATAGCGCAGCTTGGGTCGGAAATTGCCTGCCCGTTTGGGCGCCTGGTGCTGCACCGCCTCGAGAAGCAGCCGCGTCAGCACCGGCGTCGGCATCTTCTTCACCGCCGAGGCATGGGCGTCGGCGATGGCTTTCCACAGCGGGCCCAGGCCCTGGCGCTTCTTGGCTGAGATGCGCTGCACCGGCGCGAACCTCAAGAAGGCCAGACGCTGCACGATCGAGCGCTCCAGCGTCTCGCGCTGGTAGGCGTCCACTGCGTCCCACTTGTTGACGGCCAGTACCACCGCGCGGCCGGACTCGAGGATATAGCCAGCGATGTGCGCGTCCTGGTCGGTCACGCCCTGCGTGGCATCCAGCAACAACAGCACCACGTTGGCATCGGCGATGGCCTGCAGCGTCTTGACCACCGAGAACTTCTCGATGGTCTCGAACACCTTGCCCTTGCGCCGCAGCCCGGCCGTGTCGATCAGGTCGAAGCGTTGGCCCTGGTGTTCGAAAGGCACGTGGATGGCGTCACGCGTGGTGCCGGGCTGGTCGAATGCGATCAGCCGCTCCTCACCCAGCCAGGTGTTGATCAGCGTCGACTTGCCGACGTTCGGCCGGCCCGCCACCGCCAGACGGATCGGCTTGTCGGCGCCAAGTTCCTCCAGCGGCTCGACCCCGGGCTCAGGCTCGCCCTCGAACGCGGCTTCGATCAGGCTGCGGATGCCCTGCCCGTGTGCTGCCGAGATCGGGTGCGGCTCGCCCAGGCCGAGTTCGTGGAATTCCGCCAGCCGCGGCGAATCGGCCATGCCCTCGGCCTTGTTCACGGCCAAGATCACACGCCTTGCGGTGCTGCGAAGGTAGCGCGCGATCTCATGGTCCTGCGCGCTCAGACCGCTGCGCACGTCCAGCACGAAGACCACGACATCGGCCTCGGCCACCGCCTGGCGGGTCTGCTTGGCCATCTCGCGCAGCATGCCGTCGGTGGTGACAGGCTCGAAGCCACCGGTGTCGACGACGATGAACTCGCGCTCGTCGACCTTGGCGTCGCCGTAATGGCGGTCGCGCGTCAGCCCGGCGAAATCGGCAACGATGGCATCGCGGCTGTGCGTCAGCCGGTTGAACATCGTGGACTTGCCGACGTTGGGCCGGCCGACGATGGCCAGGACCGGCTTCATTGTGGCCGGAAGGCGAACAGCCCGCCGTTGCGGGTGACCACCAGCAGCGTGGTGCCTGACAGCACCGGCTTGCCGACCACCGGCGAGCCGTCGGTCGACAGGCGCAGCAGCGTCTGGCCATCCTTGCGGTCGAGGAAATGCACGTAGCCCTCGAAGTCGCCGAAGGCCACCGTCGGGCCGATGCTGGCCGGCGCGCTCAGGCCGCGGAACAGCATGCGCTCGCTGGTCCAGACGGTCTCGCCGTTCTCGGTCTTCCAGGCGACGATGCGGTCCGTGGCGTCGGCGCCGAAAATCAGCTCCTCGTCGCCGCCGACTGCATTGATGCCGCCGGTGTTGCGCGCCCAAAGCAAGCGGCCCGTCTCGGCGTCGACACAGCCCACCGCGGCCTGGAAGGAACGCGCGCACAAGCGCGTGCCCAGCCGCACCGCCGGGCCGATCAGGTCGGCCAGACGCTCAACCTCGTTGGTGCCGCGCGGCGAGCCCACCGGCACCTCCCAGCGCAGCGTGCCACGCATCGGGTCGATGCCGGCCAGGCGCGGGCCCTGCCCTGCAATCAGCGTGTCCTTGTAGGCACTCAGCACGCCGATATGCAGCAAAGTCAGCGCTTCGCCGGGGCGCTGCAGTGACCACAGGCGCTTGCCGTCCTTGGCGTCGTAGGCATGCACCGCACGGTCCACGCCCATCACGAAGACGCGCTCGCCGGCGACCAGCGGCGCAGTGCTGACGCGCGACTTCAGCTGTGCCCGCCAGACCTCGGTGCTGCCTTCGAAGGTGACCAGCTTGTTGTCCGTGGTGACCACCGAATGAAAGCGCCCGTCGCTGCCCACGCCCGCACTCAGCGGCGCACCGGCATCGGCGGTCCACAGTTGCCGCCCGGTCTCGGCTTCCAGACCGAGCAGCATGCCGCCGCTGGAGGCCACGACGAAGCTGCCGTCCCTGGCCACCACAGACAGCGGAAAGCGCACGCTGTCGATCTTGGCCGCCCACACCTGGCGGCCGGCGATCTTCGGTGTCACCGACTCCAGCGCCTTGGGCTTGGGCTTGTCGGCCGCGCAGCCGGCCAGCACGGCCAGCGCCAGCAGGGCGCCGAAGCCGGCCAAGGCACGGCGGCGCCCGGATGTCACTTGCCGGCCCCTGTCGACGGGGTGGCGCCTGGTGCCGACGCGGCGGCCGGGGGCGCGCCGAGCGCGGTGAGCTTGGCATCGATCAAGCGCCGGTATTCGATCTTCTCGTCCATCGCTTTCCAGGCGGCCTGGTAGGCGCTGCGCGCCTCGGCGGCCTTGCCCTGGGCCAGCAGCACGTCGCCGCGGCGATCGGCCACCAAGGCCTCGAATGTCGGCGCCTTCGCGGCATCGAGTTGCTTGAGCGCGCCGTCGTTGTCCTTGGCCTGCAGCAGCAACCCAGCCAGGCGCAGGCGGGCCACGGTCTTGTATTCGTCTTCGCCGGCGTTGTCGGCCACCCAAGTGAGGCTGGCCTTGGCGGCGTCGGCCTGGCCGCGGTCGAACTGCACGCGCGCCGCGACGAGTCCGGCCTGCTCGGCGAACACGGTGCGCGGATAGCGTTCCTTCAGGTCGTTGAAGATCTGGCCGGCGCGCTGTGCATCACCGCCTTGCGCGGCGAGCTCGAGCTGGTCGAACATGGCCGCGGCCTTGGCCGACTGGTCGCGTTGCCACCACTTCCAGCCGTTCAGGCCGGCATACACCGCCAGCGCGGCGATCAGCGCCCAGGTAATCAGATTGCCATAGCTTTTCCAGAAGGACTTGAGCGCGTCGAGCTGTTCCTGCTCCTGCAGGTCTAGAGGTTGTGCCATGGGGCCTTCGAGAAAGACGGGTTCGAAAAAGTGCCGGATTATGCGTCGCGCAGTTCATGCGCCCACTGCGCCACGCCGTCCAGCGGCCGGGTGCGCTGCGCCGCCGCGGCATCGCGCAGCGGCTTGATAGACAGCTCGCCGCGGGCCAGTTCGTCGGCGCCGAAGATCAACGCATGCCGGGCACCGCTGGCGTCGGCGCGCTTGAACTGGGACTTCATGCTGCCCGGCCCGTCCTTGCCGGCTGCGTGCAGCAGCACCGACAGACCCGCAGCGCGAAGCGCCTCAGCGGTGGCGGTGGCCAGCGGCAGCGTCGCTGGGTCCGGGAGCACGACATAGGCATCCCAGGCGCGCACTGGCGACTCGATGCCTTCCTGCTTGAGCAGGTCGAGCACGCGCTCGATGCCCAGGCCCCAACCCACCGCAGGCGCCGGCTTGCCGCCGATCAGCTCGAACAGGCCGTCGTAGCGACCACCGCCGCACAGCGTGCCCTGCGCGCCGAGCTTGTCGGTGACCCACTCGAACACGGTCAGGTTGTAGTAGTCCATGCCACGCACCAGCCGCGGGTTGATGCGGTAGGGCTGGCCCACGGCGTCGAGCACCGCGCGCACCGCGTCGAAGTGCTTCAGCGAGGTCTCGCCCAGGTAGTCCATCAGCTTGGGCGCGGCGTCCACCAGCGCCTGCATGGCCGGGTTCTTGGTGTCCAGGATGCGCAGCGGGTTGCTGTGGATGCGGCGCAGCGCGTCGGTGTCGAGCAGCTCCCGGTGTTGCTCCAGGTGCTGCACCAGGGCGGCGCGATGGGCACGCCGCTCTTCCGGCTGGCCCAGGCTGTTGATCTCGAGCCGCACGTGGGACAGGCCCAGGTCGCGCCACAGCGAGCGCGCCATCAGGATCACCTCGGCATCGACATCGGGCCCTGAGAAGCCCAGCGCCTCGACGCCCACTTGATGGAACTGGCGGTAGCGTCCACGCTGCGGCTTCTCGTGCCGGAACATCGGCCCGATGTAGAACAGCCGCTTGCCGCCGTCGTAGAGCAGCGAATGCTCGCTGACTGCGCGCACCACGCCGGCGGTGGCCTCAGGGCGCAGCGTCAGCGGGTCGCCGTTCATGCTGTCAACGAAGGAGTACATCTCCTTCTCGACGATGTCGGTCACCTCGCCCAGGCCGCGCACGAACAGCGGCGTCGGCTCGACGATCGGCGTGCGCACGTTCAGGTAGCCGTAGCGGTGCATCAGCTCGCGCACCTGGTGCTCGAACCAGTCCCAGCGCGCCGATTCCGGCGGCAGGATGTCGTTCATGCCTTTGACGGCCTGGATGGGTTCTGCCATGGGTTATTGCTGTTCGCACCGTACCTTCAAGTGGCGGCCGCGGAACCGGCTTTGCCGGGCCGCCAGCGGCGCCCCTTGGGGGGAGCACCAAAGGTGCTACGGGGGGGTCGTCAGTTCTGTGCCGAAGCGGCGCTGGATGTAGTCTTCTACGATCTTGTGGAATTCTTCGGCAATGCCCTCGCCGCGCAGCGTCATCGCCTTGGCTCCGTCGATGAACACCGGTGCGGCTGGCGCTTCGCCGGTGCCGGGCAGGCTGATGCCGATGTCGGCATGTTTGCTTTCGCCGGGGCCGTTGACGATGCAGCCCATCACCGCGACCTTCAGGTTCTCGACACCGGGATAGCGTGTCTTCCACACCGGCATCATCGCGCGCAGGTGGTCGTCGATGCGCTTGGCCAGCACCTGGAAGGTTTCGCTGGTCGTGCGGCCGCAACCCGGGCAGGCGGTGACGCTGGGGTTGAAGTTCCGCAGGCCCAGTGACTGCAGGATCTCCAGCGCGATCACCACCTCCTGGGTGCGCGATTCGCCAGGCTGCGGCGTCAGGCTGACGCGGATGGTGTCGCCGATACCTTCCTGCAACAGCACCGACAACGCCGCGGCCGAAGCCACCGTGCCCTTGGTGCCCATGCCGGCCTCGGTCAGGCCCAGGTGCAGCGCATAGTCGCAGCGTTTGGCCAGCGCGCGGTAGACGGTGATCAGATCCTGCACGCCGCTGACCTTGCAGCTGATGATGATCTGGTCGGGGTTCATGCCCAGGTCGCGTGCATAGTCGGCCGAGCTCAGCGCACTTTGCACCAGCGCCTGATACATCACCGACTTGGCGTCCCAGGGTTCGGCGCGTGCGGCGTTCTCGTCCATCAGTTCGGCCAGCAGCTCCTGGTCGAGGCTGCCCCAGTTGACGCCGATGCGCACCACCTTGTCCCAGCGCACCGCGGCTTCGATCATCTGCGCGAACTGGCGGTCGCGCTTGTCGCCCTTGCCGACATTGCCTGGGTTGATGCGGTATTTGCTCAGCGCCTGGGCCATCGCCGGGTAGTCGCTGAGCAGTCGATGGCCGTTGTAGTGAAAGTCACCGATCAGCGGCACGACGATGCCCATGCGGTCGAGCTGATCGCGGATGTGCGGCACGGCCTCGGCCGCCTCGGGCGTATTGACGGTGATGCGCACCAACTCCGAGCCGGCCTGGGCCAGCTCCTTCACCTGGATGGCGGTGCCGATCACGTCGACCGTATCGGTGTTGGTCATCGCCTGCACCCGCACCGGCGCATCGCCGCCGATCGTCAGCACATGGCTACCCCAGCGCACCTCGGCCTGGCGCGTGCGCCGCGGGCCGAGCGTGGTGGGCAGGATCGCGTCGTCGAGCGGCTCGGGCTTCATGGTCTGCGCTTCACTTCAGTTCCAGGCGGGCCACGTTGTCGCGCGTCAGCGGGGCCAGGTCCACGCCCTGCCCGCGGAACTGCAACTGCGTGGCCGCGGCATTGCCGATCTTCAGCTTGAACGGCAGCTTGCCGTTCAGGCCGACGCTTTCACCCGGCTGAAGCAGTCGCTGCACCAGCACCTGCCCGCCGGCATCGACCACCTCGACCCAGGTGGCATCGGAGGCACGCAGCACGGCCAGGCCGGCGGCGCTGTCGGCCACGGCGCTCGCCCCAGCGTCGGCACCTGGCACCGAGTGCACCACCTCGACCATCGGCGCCGAAGCCGCGTTGGCCGCGGGCCCGGCTGCCACGCTGTCTGCGGCGGCCGAGGCAGACATCTGCGCTGACGATGCAGCCGACGCCGCCGGCTCCGCAGCAGACGCCGGTGCCGGTGCCGCGGGCACGGACATGGGCACAGGCTGCGGCGCGCTGCCGGGCATGAAGTCTTCCCACCAGCCCGCCGGCAGGAGGAACACCGCCGCTGCAGCCACCAGCACTGCCAGGGCAGCCCAGGAAAGCGGGTGCCGCACAGGGCTGAAGTCGGCCGGGTCGGCACGCCCCGGGCGGTCGCGGAACGGCGCGTTCAAACCGCCAGTGACAGACGACAAGCCCTTGCCTTCCGCCTGCGGCAACAGTGCCAGCACCGGCGCGGCGTCGATCTTCAAGGCGCGGCACACGGTCATGGCCAGCGCGCGCGTGAACGTGGCGTCGGGCAACTCGTCGTAGCGGTCCGCCTCCAGCGCCTCGAGCTTGCGCTGCGGGATCTTGATGGAAGCGGCCAGCGCCGCGATATGCAGGCCCTGGCGCTCGCGCGCAACGCGCAGCAGCGCGCCGGCGCCGGTGGTAGCCTGAGATTCAGTCATCGAAGCGGCCTTGTTCGTACGCCAGAGCCTCCGGCGACTGCGGATAGCGCTTGCGCAACTGGTCTCCCAATCCGTAGGCCAGCGGCCGGTTGCCCAGCTTGAATTCGATGCGCGCGCCCAGCCACAGCGTCTGCGCATTCGACTGGTCGGCCGACTTGTTGACGCGGTCGATGTAGAACCGCGCACGTTCGTACTCACCACGTCGGTACTGCACGTCAGCCAGCGTGTAGGCCGTCTCGCCGCTGCTCGGATCGATCTGGTAGGAGCGCAGCAGCGACGCCTCGGCATCGGCCAGCCGGTTGTCGCGCGCCTGGCACAACCCCATGGCACGCAGCGTACGCGCCGCACCGCGATAGTTGGGCTGCACCAGAGCCTGCTGGAACTGCGCTTCGGCCTCGGCGAAGCGCTTGTTCTGGCACAGCACCCATCCGTAATTCTGCATGGTGTCACCGTCGCGCGGGTTGATCTGCAACGCGCGGGTGAAGCTGGCATCGGCCTGCGCCATGTTGCCCAGCGCGGCATAGATCAGGCCGCTGAGGTTGTAGGCGGCACCGTACTCGGGGTTGGCCTGGATCGCCAACTTGACCTCGTTGAGAGCCGTCTGGTATTCCCCCTTGCCGAAGTACAGCGAGGCCAGCTCCAGGCGCACGCCAGCGCTACGCTGCAGCGATTGAGCATCCGGCTTGGCCGGCGCCTCCTTGGCATCGGCCTTTGCCTCGGTGCGGGTGACGGTGCTGGTGCAGGCAGCCAGCGAGCTGACCAGCAGCACGGCGAGCAGGCGACTACTCATGCCAGCCCTCCGCTCGAAGACGCCACGGCATGGATGCGGATAGGCTCGCGGCGCATGCGCTGCTGCACCTGCGTGCGATCCTGCACCTCGCCGGCCAGTTGCCCGCAGGCCGCGGCGATGTCGTCGCCTCGGGTCTTGCGCACGGTGGTCACGACGCCGGCTTCGCGCAACACCTCGGCAAAGGCGGCCACGCGCTGCGGCGTCGAGCGCACGAGGCCGGACTCAGGAAACGGGTTGAAGGGGATCAGGTTCAGCTTGCAGCGCAGCGCCGGCGCATCGCCTTCGAGGCCACGCACCAGCCGCACCAGTTGACGGGCCAGCTCCGGCGTGTCGTTCACCTCGTGCAGCATGCAGTACTCCAGGGTGATGAAGTCGCGCGGTGCGGCGTCCAGGTACCGATTGCAGGCCTGCAGCAGTTCGGCCAGCGGGTACTTCCGGTTCAGCGGCACCAGCTCGCTGCGCAGCGCATCGTTCGGCGCGTGCAGCGACACCGCCAGCGCCACCGGGCAATCGTCGCGCAGCCGGTCGATCAGAGGCACCACGCCGGAGGTGGACACGGTGACGCGACGCCGCGACAACCCGTAGGCATGGTCGTCGAGCATCACGCGCAAGGCCGGCACCAGCGCCGCATAGTTCTGCAGCGGCTCGCCCATGCCCATCATCACGACGTTGCTGATGGCGCGCTCGCCCTCGGGAAGCTGCAAGCGCTGGCGCAGCCGGCGCTCGGCAAACCACAACTGACCTACAACCTCGGCCACGCTCAGGTTCCGGCTGAAGCCTTGGTGGCCGGTGGAACAGAATCGGCAGCCCACCGCGCAGCCGGCCTGCGAGGACACGCACAGCGTGCCGCGGTCGTCCTCGGGGATGAACACGGTCTCGACCGCATTGCCCTGGCCCACGTCGAACAGCCACTTGACCGTGCCGTCGGCCGAGGCCTGCTCGCTGATCAAGGCGGGCGCCTGGACCACGGCCGCACCTGCAAGCTTGTCGCGCAACGAACGCGCCAGATCCGACATGCGCGAGAAATCGGCCTCGCCCTTCTGGTGCAGCCAGCGAAACAGTTGCTGGGCGCGAAAGCGCTTCTCCCCGAGACCGTCGCAGTAGGCTGCCAGGCCGTCGAGGTCGAAGTCGAGAAGGTTGACCGCGCCCATGCGCTGCTGCGATCCGCCGCGTGCCGCCGTCAGCGGCTGTACACGCTCATGCCAGGGAAGAAGAAGGCAATCTCCACCGCGGCGGTTTCGGCCGCATCGGAGCCGTGCACCGCATTGGCATCGATGCTGTCGGCAAAGTCGGCGCGGATCGTGCCCTTCTCGGCCTTCTTCGGGTCGGTAGCGCCCATCAGCTCACGGTTGCGGGCAATGGCACCCTCGCCTTCCAGGACCTGGATCATCACCGGGCCGGAGATCATGAAGCTCACCAGGTCGTTAAAGAAGGGGCGTGCCTTGTGCACGGCATAGAAGGCCTCGGCCTCGGCGCGCGACAGGTGCGCCATGCGAGCGGCGGCGATCTTCAGGCCGGCGGCTTCGAAGCGGGCGTAGATCTGGCCAATCACGTTCTTCGCCACGGCATCGGGCTTGATGATCGACAGGGTACGTTCGGTGGCCATGAAAAATCTCTCCTGAATCAAGGACTTGGCAAAGCTTTACATTCTAACCCGGCGGCTCGCCGAAGCGGCCTAGCGGCCGCGTCCGCCACCGCCGCTTCGACCGCCCGGCTTGCCGCGGTTCGGCCGCGCGCCACGGCCGGCGGCCGACTTGCGGGTGAACGCATCGGCACCGATGTAGCCCACCGCCGTCTGCATCGGGTCGGGCTGGCGCGGCGCCGCCGACTTCTTCTTGCCGGCACCACCACTGCCACGGCCCAGGTTCAGGCCCGGGCCCTTCTGTACGAAGCGCTTGTCGTAGGTCTGCTGCAGCGGGTTGGGAATCGGCCCGTCCTCGCTGATCTCGACGCGACGGGTTCGCTCCTGCTGGATCGCGCGCTTGTCGAAGGTCTGCTGCAGCGGGTTGGGAATCGGCCCGTCCTCGTTGATCTCGCGCTGCGCGCGCGCCTGCTGGATGGCACGCTTGTCGAAGGTCTGCTGCAGCGGGTTGGGAATCGGCCCGCCTTCGCCGCGTTCGGGGCGCGGGCCGCGCTCGGGGCGATCGAAGGGCATTCCGGCGTCGATGCGCGGCGGTCGGTCGCCGCCTTCGCGGCGCCGGTCGTTGCGACCCTTGCGGCCGCGGCGGCCGCGCCGCTCGCCATCGGCACGCGGCTGCGTCGGGCCGGCCTCGGCACCTTCGCCGTTGGGTCCTGGGGGACGCGGACCGGGCCGCGCCATGCGGCGCAGCGTCCAGACGTCCACCTCGTCCAGGTCGACCCAAAGGCCGCGGCGCAGGCCGCGCGGCAGCACCACCGAGCCATAGCGCACACGGATCAGCCGGCTGACGGCATGGCCGACGGCCTCGAACAGGCGGCGCACCTCGCGGTTGCGGCCTTCGGTGATGACCACGCGATACCAGCGGTTGGCACCTTCGCCGCCGCCGTCCTCGATGCTCTTGAAGGCGCAGCTCTGGCCGTCGATCTCCACGCCTTGCAGGAGGCGTTCGCGTTCGGCCTGGTCGACCACGCCAAGCACGCGCACCGCGTATTCGCGCTCCACGCCGAAGCGCGGATGCATCAGCTGGTTGGCCAGTTCGCCCGAATTGGTGAACAGCAGCAGGCCTTCGGTGTTGATGTCCAGCCGCCCCACCGATTGCCACTTGCCTTGAGGCAGCCGTGGCAGCCGACGGAACACTGTCGGCCGGTGCTGCGGGTCGTCGTGCGTGACCACCTCGCCGGCCGGCTTGTGATAAGCCAGCACGCGCGGCGGCGGCGGTGCGATGCGCGCCTTGATGGGCTTGCCATCGATACGCAATTGGTCGCCGAATGAGATTCGCTGGCCAACGTGGGCAGGCTCGCCGTTGACCGTGATGCGGCCTTCGGCGACCAACTGCTCCATGTCGCGGCGCGAGCCAATCCCTGCCTGGGCGAGGACCTTCTGCAGCTTGGGCGCGTCGGGCTCGGGTGCCAGCACGCGTTTGGGCGGCACCAGCGGCAGGCTCTCCCCTTCGGCCGGTGGCGTGTCGACGTCATAGGCGCCGGACACCACGTTGGCAAAGACCTCGCCGACCTCGGGCTGCGGCAGGTGCATGCGCGTTTCGGCTGCTGCCGGTGCTCCCTCGCCTTCGACCGCCCCTTGCGCAGCCGCATTGCCGGCCAGGTCGCGTGCGGCATCGCCACCGCGGCGACCGCGGCGGCGGTTGCGGTTGCGCCGGCTGCCTTCGCGCGGCGCGGCGCCGCCTTCCGCCGTCGCAGGCGGATCGGCTGCCGGCTCGTCGGGTGCGGCAACGTCGCCGGCGGGGCCCGGGCTGTCAGATTCGGCGGGGGCGGCCACCGGCTCGGCGGCCAATGGGGCTGGCGCATCGGTGGCCTCGGCCTGCACCACCGGCTTCTTGCGAGGTGCACGCCGGCGCTTCTCGACCGCCGTTGGGGCCTCCGGGGACGCAACCTGTTCCGCCGCGGCGCCGGGTGCGGTGTCGGCCGTCGGCGCGCTGAGATCGGGCAATTCGGAATCTTGTGGCTTCATGCGGTCGCGGATTGGGTGGCAGGGGGTGGCTCGGCAGGGTCGAGATCCGGGGCGTGCGGCTCGGGCGGCAAAGCGGTGTCGCCGGCATCGAGCAGCGAGGGCTGCTCGGCCGGCATGCCGTCGGCCACCGGGGCGCCGCCATCGACGCTCATCACCGTGGGCAGCTGGTCCAGGCTGCCCAGGCCCAGGTCATCGAGGAACTGCCGCGTCGTTGCATACAGCGCCGGGCGGCCGGCGGTCTCGCGGTAGCCGATGGTCTCGATCCAGCCGCGGTCTTCCAGCGCCTTGATGATCTGCGTGGTCACGCCGACCCCGCGGATGTCCTCGATGTCGCCGCGCGTGACGGGCTGGCGGTAGGCAATGATCGCCAGTGTCTCCATGGCCGCGCGCGAGTAGCGCGGCGGCTTTTCAGGATTGAGGCGGTCGAGGTATTCGCGCATCTCGGGGCGGCTCTGGAAGCGCCAGCCCGAGGCCAGTGCCACCAGCTCGCAGCCGCGTCCCTGCCAATCGCCGGCCAGCTCGTCGAGCAGGCTTCGCAGCGTGTCGGGGCCGACCCGCTCGTCGAACAGCGCCAGCAGTTCGCGCAGCGGCAGCGGCGCCTGGGCACAGATCAGCGCAGTCTCGAGGACGCGTTTCGCATCCTGTGTATTCATGGACAACGTGCTTGTGGTTGGATCTAGGGCTCGAAGGCCGCGGGGTTCACCCGTGATTCGCGGTGCGGCACGCACCGTCGGTGGATCGAAGCTCATGTCAGCAGGGACGCCTGTATTCGGCATGCCCTGGTGCTACTCGACAGTCGAAAGTCCGGCGCCTTGGCAGCGGATGGATGGCGGACTATGCGGCCCGGGTCGGTTTGCCGGACGCGGGCGCAGCGCCAATTGCAGATCATTGTAGCGCCGCCGCCGGAGCGACGGCGTCAGCCTTGCGTGACCTGTGCCCAGGCCCGGGCGAAATCCGCCGGAGCTGGGCACTCGAAGTCCAGCCAGGCGCCGCTTACCGGATGCTGCAGGCGCAGTCGGGCGGCATGCAATGCCTGGCGCTGCATGCCCAGTGCGGGTGCGCCACCGTACAGCGCGTCCGACACCAATGGGTGGCCCAGCCAGCACAGATGCACGCGGATCTGATGGGTGCGGCCGGTATGCAGCTTGCAAGCCAGGGCGCTGCAGGCCGCGCCCCGGGCGACGCACTGCAGGTCGGTGCGCGCCGGCTTGCCCGAGGCAAGCACGGCCATGCGGATGCGCGACACCGGATCGCGGCCGATGGCCGCGTCGACGCTCTTCGCGTCCCAGGGCACCCGCCCATGGACCAGCGCCAGGTAGTGCCGGTGCACCTCGCGCGCGGCGATGGCACGCGACAGCGCGGTCACGGCAGGCAGCGTCTTGCCCACCACCATCAGGCCGGAGGTGTCCTTGTCGAGCCGGTGCACGATGCCGGCACGTGGCAGCGTCGACGCTGCAAAATGGCGAGCCAGCAGACCGTTCAGCAAGGTGCCGGACCAGTTACCCGCGGCCGGATGCACCACCAGGCCGGCCGGCTTGTCGACCACCATCAGGTGCTCATCCTCGAAGACGACAGCCAGGGCCATCACCTCGGGTCTGAAGGCCAGGCTTTCTTCCGTGGGAACCAGTTCAAGGCGAACCCGCTGACCAGCTCGCAGCTTGCGCGCCACCACCGCAGCGGGCTTGTCATCGATTTGCACATGGCCACGATCGACCAACGACTGAAGGTGGTTGCGCGAGAACTCCGGTGCCAACGTGACCAGGACCTTGTCGAGCCGTTGCCCGTGCAGCCCGGCGTCGACCGTCAACTCGCGCAATTCAAAGGCGCCGGGTTCGTCGCCGTCGGGCAGATCGCCGGCGCCGTCCGGGCTCGGCAGCACAAGGCGCTCCCTATAATCCGCGCCGTCCTCATCCCCTGCCGACGCGGGCGCCACAGGTGCCACCATGTCAATGACGGTTCTTCATGTTTGGCGCTCGACTGCGGCGTGCTTGCTGGTGCTGGGCCTGGCCATGTCGGGCTGCAGTTCCAGCAAACCGCCGCCTCCGACCGCTCCGAGCCCGCAGGCCGGTGCGTCGGCCTTGCCCCCGGGTGTCGAACAATTGTATGCAGACGCCAAGTCCGACATGGCCTCCGGCGCCTGGGACGCGGCCATCAAGACGCTGGAACGCGTGGAGGGCCGGGCCGCGGGCACGATACTGGCTCAGCAGGCCCAGCTCGACCTGGCCTACGCCTATTGGCGCAGCGGCGAACGTGCGCAGGCATCGGCAGCGATCGAGCGCTTCATCAAGCTGAATCCTTCGAGCCCGGCGCTGGACTACGCGCTGTATCTGCGTGGCGTGATCAACTTCAACGACGACATCGGTGTCATGGGCAGCCTGGCCGGGCAGGATCTGGCCGAGCGCGACTCCCGTGCGTCTCGCGATTCGTACCAGGCCTTCAAGCAACTGGTCACGCAGTTTCCGCAGTCGCCCTATTCGGAAGACGCGCGCCTGCGCATGGACTACATCCTGAACACGCTGGCCGAATACGAGCTCTACGTGGCTCGCTACTACTTCCGCCGCGGCGCCTACGTGGCGGCGGTGAACCGGGCGCAGCAGGCGGTGGTCGACTTCGAAGGTGCGCCAGCCACCGAGGAGGCGCTGTACATCATGGTGCAGGGCTATGACCGGCTCGGCCTGGAAACCTTGCGCGACGACGCCAACCGCGTGTTCGCGAAGAACTTTCCGAACAGCAAGCTGCCCAGCGAAGGCCTGCGCCGCTCCGGCAAGGCCTGGTGGCACGTCTGGAACTGATCGCTGGCGGCTGAGTGCCGTGGTCAGTGGGCTGCTGCCAGCCCGGCCAGCCATTCGAACACCTGCTGCTCGTCGGCCAGCTCGCCCATCGGCGGCAAGGCGGCGCGCAGCCGGGCACCGTAGTTCATCTGGCGCAGCCGCGGATCGCAAACCACCAGCAGACCGCGGTCGCTCTCGCTGCGGATCAAGCGCCCGGCGCCCTGCTTCAGGGACACCGCCGCCTCGGCCACGAAGTATTCGGCAAAGGCATTGCCGCCGCGAGCTTCGATCTTCTTCACCCGCGCCTGCACCAGCGGGTCGTTCGGCGGCGGAAAAGGCAGCTTGTCGATCACCACGCACTGCAACGCGTCGCCGGGCACGTCGATGCCTTCCCAGAAGCTCTGCGAGCCGACCAGCACGCAGTCGCGACCGGCGCCGAAGCGCTGCAGCAGCGCGCGTTTGGGCTGGCTGCCCTGGACCAGCACCTCCATTGCCACACCTTCGCGCGCGAGCGACTGGCGCAGCGCCTCGGCAATCAGCGGCAGCACGCGCAGCGTGGTGGTGAGCACGAAGGTGCGGCCACGCAGCGCCAGAGCACAGCGCGCCGCCAGGGCACCCACGGCCGACGGGTGCGCGCTGTCGTTGGGCTTGGGAAAGCGCGCAGGAACCCAGAAACGGGCGTTCGTGGCGTAGTCGAACGGGCTGCCCACGCGCAGCGTGACCGCGTCCTCCAAGCCGGTGGCCGAGGTGAACCAGGTGAGCGGGTCGTCGTCACCGAGCGTGGCCGAGGTGAAGACCCAGGCCTTCGGCGCGGCGCGACGCTGCTCGCTGAGCATTTCGCGGATGTCCAGCGGCGACTCCACCAGCCGCGCCTGCTGCGGCGATACGTCGATCCAGCGCACCCGGTCGGCAGCCGCCGGCTGCACGAACAACGCCGCCAGCTCGGCCACCGCCAGCGCGCGCTGCGCCAGCTTGTCGAAGTCCGGTCCGATGGCGGTGAGTTCGGCCAGCGCCTCGGCCACGGTTTGCGCGGCATCGGCCACGGACTGGAGGCCCCTGGCCCAGTCGTCGGCCGACGCGCGCTCGTCCCAGCGCAGCTTGATCAGGCCACGCAGCTCGCGCAGCGGCCCGGCGCAAAGCAGCCGCAGCTGCCGCGCCGCAGTCTCCAGCGCGCCGCTGAGGAGATTCCAGTCGCGCAGTCCACGCGCCTGCTGCAACCCGATGGCCAGCAGGTCGCGGGCAAGGTCGATCAACTGCGCCGTGCCCAGCGTGGTGCCCAGAAACTGCACGCCGGCCTCGACCAGCTGATGCGCCTCGTCGAAGACCGCCGCGTCGACCGTGGGCAGCAGCTCGGCCACGCCGCTGTCGCGCAAGGCCATGTCGGCGAAGAACAGGTGGTGATTGACCACCACCACGTCGGCCGCCATGGCCTCGCGCCGCGCCTGCATCACGTGGCAGGCCTTGAACTGGGGGCATTCGCTGCCCAGGCAGTTGTCGCGGGTCGAGGTGACGAGCGGGATCACCGGCGAGCGTTCGTCAAGGCCTTCGATCTCGGCCAGGTCACCACTGCGCGTGGCCTGGGCCCAGGCCTCGACCCGCGCCAGCGTGCGCACGGCCCAGCGGTCAGGCAGATCGGCGCCCTGCCGCGCGATTTGCAGGCGCTGCAGGCACAGATAGCTGGATCGGCCCTTCAGCAGTGCCAGCGTCACCGGTACGCCCAGCGCGTCGCACAACCGCGGCAGGTCGCGCAGGAACAGCTGGTCCTGCAGGCTCTTGGTGGCCGTGCTGACCAGCGAGCGTCGGCCCGACAGCAGCAGCGGCACCAGGTAGGCGAAGGTCTTGCCGACTCCCGTGCCGGC
Organism: uncultured Pseudomonadota bacterium; assembly: GCA_963758955.1. Lineage (GTDB taxonomy): Bacteria > Pseudomonadota > Gammaproteobacteria > Burkholderiales > Burkholderiaceae_C > Rubrivivax. Next base: position 23,079 of record CAVWXO010000010.1, on the reverse strand, counting down.
TTCTGCCACGAGTGCGCCCCGCCGTTCAATGGCCAGCGCGACCTGCTCGGCCAGACGCTGCTGCACCTCGCGCTGTGCCAGCGAAGGATCGCTGCGCGCCAGCGCACCCTGGCTGGAAAAGGCCAGCGCCACCTCCTGCGCCAGATTGCCCTGAATGGACTCCGGCGCCTCGTCCGGGCCCGCAGCGGACATGCTCAAGCCGGGGTCGGAGGATCGAGCTCCAGTTCAAGGCGAGAGATCTGGTCGCGCAGCATCAGCCGGCGTTTCTTCAGGCGCCGCAAGGCCAGGTCGTCGTGCGGCAGGCTCAGCGCCAGGCGGTCGATCATGTCGTCCATATCCGCATGTTCCATGCGAAGTTCAATCAATTGCCGCTGTACCGAGTGCAAGTTGTCATTGATTTGCAGACTTTCCGCCATGGCCGCGAGTTTATATTCGCAGCCATGAGTGCACCAGAACAGGCGTACCGGATCTCTGCGGCAACCGGCCTGCACCGGGGTGACCGTGCCTACCAGCAGGACCAGGTCGAGATCATCGCCCACGACCGGGTGCCGGGCTGCGCGCTGGGCATCGTGGCGGACGGCATGGGCGGCAAGAGCGGCGGGCGCAAGGCGGCCGATCAGGTGATGCTCACGGCACGGCAGCTCTTCGAACGCTATGTGCCGTCGAAGGACGACGCCGCCGCCACCTTGCGTCAGGTGGTGATGGAATCGCACCTGATGATCAAGCTGACGGCCATCACCTCCGAGGAAGAGCCACACAGCACCTTGGCCGCCTTCATCGTCGACCCCACGCTGGAATGCGCCATCGCCCATGCGGGCGATTCGCGCGTCTACCACTTCCGTGGGCCGGAAATGCTGATGCGCACCACCGACCATTCCTTCGTGCAGCGCCTGATCGACGAAGGCCGCCTGACCGAGGAGGAAGCCCTGACCCACCCGCAGGGCAATCTGCTGACCGGCTGCCTGGGTACGCACCAGGACCCGCCGATCTCGGTGTCGCTGATCGAAAGGCTGGCGTTCGGCGATTCGCTGCTGGCCTGCAGCGACGGCCTGTGGCACTACTTCACACCCAAGGAAATGGGCGCGATCCTGACCGCGCTGCCACCACGCGAGGCCAGCGAGATGATGGTCAACAAGGCGCGACAACGCGCGCGCGGCGGTGGCGACAACCTGTCGCTGGCCATCCTGCGGGTTGACCCGCTGGCCTGAACCGGCCCTACTTCTCCGCCGCGCTTGCCGCCGCCACGCTGGCGGCTGCAGGCACCGGCAGCGACGTCGACTTCTTGCCCCGCGCGCTGCGCTCGGCATTGCGCTGTTCCACCTCTTGCCTGTGCGCCATTGCCTCGCTGGCGCGGCGCTGCTGTGCGGCCACGCGCGCCGCGGCGGCGGTGGCGTCGTCGGCCGACTTCGATCGCTGTCGCGCGCGCTCGGTGGGCGCGCGACCGGCAGCGGCCGATGCCGGCGCCGCCGCTGGTGCCGAGGCGCCACGCGGCACCGGCGCAGGCTTGCTCGCCACTTCGGCGCGCTTGGCCTCGATGCGCCGCGCACTTTCCTCGGCCTGCGCCTTGCGCTGCGCCTCGTCCAGTGCGATCTCGCGCACGCGCAGCTTGGACAAGGCCTCGCGCCGCTGCGCCTGCGCATCGGCAATGCATCCCGACACGGCAAAGCGCTGATTGCAATCGGCCTCGGCCTGCTTGTAGCGGGCTTCGGCCGCGGCGCGTTCAGTGCGGATCTGCTTGCGCTCGGCCACCGCGGTATCGGGCTCGGCGGCGTGCACGGCCGCGGCCAGCCCCAGCAGCACGCCCAGGCCGGCGGCACGCCAGCGCCCGCTCATGTGAGCGCGGTATCCACGTCGCGTCGCGTCAACGACAGGTAGGCCGCGGTCTGCATCTCCTGCAGGCGCGAGGCGGTGCGCGGGAACTCGTGGCAAAGCGGACCCTCGGTGTACAGCATCTCGGGTTCGACCTCGGCCGACAGGATCAGTTTCACCCGCCGGTCGTAAAGAACATCGACCAGCCAGGTGAAGCGTCGAGCTTCGCTGGCCAAGCGTGGTGACATCGCCGGCACGTTGGAAAGCAGCAGCGTGTGGAAGCGTGAGGCCAGCTCCAGGTAGTCGTTCTGCGAGCGCGGCCCACCGCACAGCTGCGCGAAGTCGAACCACACCACGCCGCCGGCGCGGCGCCGCGCGCGCAGTTCGCGCTGCTCGATATTCAGTCGCGGCTCCTCGTCGCGCACCTCGGCCAGCTTCTGGAAGGCAGCCAGCATCTGCGCGTCGGCCTCGGGGCCGAGCGGCGTGTGGTAGACCTTGACCTGGTCCAAGGTGCGCTGCCGGTAGTCGGTGCCGGCGTCGACATTGAGCACTTCCAGGTGCTGCTTGAGCAGCGCGATCGCCGGCAGGATGCGATCGCGGTGCAGCCCGTTCGGATACAGCGCGTCGGGGTGAAAGTTGGAGGTGGTGACGATGCTCACACGATTGGCGAACAGCGCATCGAGCAGCCGGTGCAGGATCATGGCATCGGTGACGTCGGCGATGTGGAACTCGTCGAAGCAGATCAGGCGGTAGCGCCTGGCGATGCGCCTGCCCAGCTCGTCCAGCGGATTGGCGGTACCGCGCAGCTCATGCAGTTCGCGGTGCACCTCGCGCATGAACTCGTGGAAATGCAGCCGCGTCTTGCGCTTCAGCGGCACGGACTGGAAGAAGCAGTCCATCAGGAAGCTCTTGCCGCGCCCCACCCCGCCGTGCATGTACACGCCGCGCGGGATCGGTGGGCGGTTGATCATCTTCGCCAGCGCATTGCCGCGCCGGCGCAGGTAGGCCAGCCATTCGTTCTCGCAGCGCTCCAGCGCATCGATGGCGCGCAACTGCGCCTCATCGGCGCGGTAACCGCGCTCGGCCAGCGTCTGTTCGTAGAGCGCGCGGACGCCCATCGGCTTAGCGCCGATCAGAAGTTGAGCGTGCGCTTGTCCACGGCCAGCGCCGCTTCCTTGGTGGCTTCGCTCAGGGACGGGTGCGCATGACAGATGCGCGCGATGTCCTCGCTACTGGCCCTGAACTCCATGGCCACCACCGCCTCGGCAATCAGCTCGCTGGCCATTGGGCCGATGATGTGCACGCCCAGGATCTCGTCGGTGGCGGCATCGGCCAGCATCTTCACCATGCCGGTGGTGTCGCCCAGCGCACGCGCCCGGCCGTTGGCCATGAACGGGAAGGTGCCGGCCTTGTAGGCGCGACCTTCGGCCTTGACCTGCTGTTCGGTCTGGCCGACCCAGGCGATCTCCGGGCTGGTGTAGATGACCCAGGGGATGGTGTTGAAATTGACGTGTCCATGCTGGCCGGCGATACGCTCGGCCACGGCCACGCCCTCCTCCTCGGCCTTGTGCGCCAGCATCGGGCCGCGCACCACATCGCCCACCGCCCAGACATTGGGCAGGTTGCTGCGGCAATGATCGTCCACGGCAATGAAGCCGCGCTCGTCGAGCTTCAGGCCCACCGCCTCGGCATTCAGCCCGGTGGTGTTGGGCACGCGGCCGATGGAGACGATCAAGCGTTCGCAGTCGAACGTGTGCGCGGCGCCGGCACTGTCGGTGTAGGCCACCGTCACGCCCTTCTTGCCGGACTTGACGCTGTCGATCTTGACGCCAAGCTGGATCTTCAGGCCCTGCTTGGTGAAGGCCTTGTGCGCCTCCTTGGCGATCTGCTCGTCCACCGCGCCCAGGAAGACCGGCAGTGCTTCGAGTACCGTCACCTGCGCGCCCAGCCGCCGCCACACCGAACCCATCTCCAGGCCGATGACACCGGAGCCGATGACACCCAGCGTCTTCGGCACGGCACCCATGCGCAGCGCGCCATCGTTGGACAGGATGCGTTCTTCGTCGAAGGCCGCGTCGGGCAGCGCACGGGCGTTGGAGCCGGTGGCGACGATCACGTGCTTCGCGCTCAGCGTTTCGGGCTTGTCGCCGGCCACCGCGATCTCGTAGCCGCCGCCTTCGGCCTTGGCGAAAGAACCGCGGCCGTGGAAAAAGCTGACCTTGTTCTTCTTGAACAGGTAGAGGATGCCGTCGTTGTTCTGCTTGACCACCTGGTCCTTGCGGCCGACCATCTTGGGTACGTCGATGCTCAGGTTGCTCAAGCCGATGCCGTGGTCGGCAAAATGATGAGAAGCCTGCTCGAAGTGCTCGCTCGACTGCAGCAGCGCCTTGCTCGGAATGCAGCCGACGTTGGTGCAGGTGCCGCCCGGCGCCGGTCCTCCTTTGGCGTTCTTCCACTCGTCGATGCAGGCGGTGTTCAGGCCGAGTTGGGCGGCACGGATGGCCGCGATATAGCCGCCGGGACCGCCGCCGATGACGACGACGTCGAAAGGTTTGGACATGATGTTTTTCTACAAAGTGATGGCGCTCATTCGAGCGGCACGAAGATCCACAGCAGCAGGTAGACCACCAGGCCGGTGCCGCCGAACATGAAGAGCAGCGCGAACATCAGCCGCCAGATCCACGGCTCGATACCGGACACCTGGCCGAGGCCAGCGCATACGCCGCCGAGCCACTTGTCGCTGCGGCTGCGGCGCAGCCGGTTGATGGCCGCCGCGGCCGGCGTCGGCGCCTCGGCCTGGGTGTCGAAGAGCCGGGCCTTGGCGCGCTGGAACTCGTCTTCGGAGAGCGTGCCGCGGGCACGCATTTCTTCGAGGCGGGCAAGTTCGTCGACCAGGCTCATGGAGGACTCCCAGGGCAGGCAGGTGTCAGATGTCGAACAGCAGGCGCGCCGGGTCTTCCAGCGCCTCCTTCATCGTCACCAGGCCGAGCACGGCCTCGCGCCCGTCGATGATGCGGTGGTCGTAGCTCATCGCCAGGTAGTTCATCGGACGGATGACGATCTGACCGTTCTCGACCACGGCGCGGTCCTTGGTGGCATGCACGCCGAGGATCGCGCTTTGCGGCGGGTTGATGATCGGTGTGCTCAGCATCGAGCCGAAGACGCCGCCGTTGCTGATGGAGAAGGTGCCGCCGGTCAGGTCCTCCATCGACAGCTTGCCGTCGCGCGCCTTGGCGCCGAACTCGGCGATCTTCTTCTCGATGTCGGCAAAGCTCATCTGGTCGGCGTTGCGCAGGATCGGCACCACCAGCCCGCGCGGAGAACCCACCGCGATGCCGATGTCGAAGTAGCCGTGGTAGACGATGTCGGTGCCGTCGACACTGGCATTGATCAGTGGGAACTTCTTCAGCGCCGCCACCGCCGCCTTGACGAAGAAGCTCATGAAGCCGATCTTGACGCCATGCTCCTTCTCGAAGCGCTCCTGGAAGCGCTTGCGCATGTCCATCACCGGGGCCATGTTGACCTCGTTGAAGGTGGTCAGGATGGCATTGGTGGCCTGCGACTGCAGCAGCCGCTCGGCCACGCGGGCGCGCAGCCGCGACATCGGCACGCGCTGCTCGGGCCGGTCGCCCAGCAGCGCCACGGCCGGCGCGGCCACCGGCGGCAGCGGTGCGGCCAGGGCCGGCGCCGCTGCCGGCGCAGCCTTCGGGGCGGCCTTGGGCGCGGCGAGCGCGCCGAGCACGTCGCCCTTGGTGACACGACCGTCGCGGCCGCTGCCGGCCACGTCGCCGGCCGACATCTTGTTCTCGGCCAGCAGCTTGGCCGCAGCCGGCATGGCCACGTCGCCCTTGTCCGCGGCCGCCGGAGCGGCCACCGGCGCGGCGGGTGCCGCGGCTGCCGGTGCGGCAGCGACGGCGCCGGCCTTGCCTTCGGTGTCGATGCGCGCAATCACCTGCTCGGCGGCGACAGTGGCACCGTCGGCAGCCACCAGTTCAGCGAGCACGCCGCTGGCCGGCGCCGGCACCTCGAGCACGACCTTGTCGGTCTCGATCTCGATCAGGATCTCGTCCATCTCGACGGCTTCGCCGGGCTTCTTCTTCCACTGCAGCAAGGTGGCCTCGGCCACGGATTCGGACAGCTGCGGCACCTTGACTTCGACAATTGACATGGTCTATCTCGGAATGTTGTTTTGGGGTCGCGGAGGGGCCGGCGCGGTCGCGTCCGGTCCCGTCCGCGAAGCGGCTGCGACGCGTTGCGCCGCCAGCCGGATCACTTGGACAGGACGAAGCCCTTGAGCTTGCCGAAGGCCTGGTCGAGCAGCGCCTTCTGCTGCTCCTGATGCAGGTGGGCGTAACCCACCGCCGGCGAGGCCGAGGCCGGACGCCCGGCGTAACCCAGCTTCTGCCCGTCGACCATGTTCTCGTGCACGTAGTGCTGCACGTAGAACCAGGCGCCCTGGTTCTGCGGCTCGTCCTGGCACCAGATCACCTCGGTGGCATTCGGGTAGCGCTTGAGTTCCGCGCCGAAGGCCTTGTGCGGGAACGGATAGAGCTGCTCGACGCGCACGATCGCCACGTCCCAGGCCTTCTTCTCGTCGCGGCGACGCAGCAGGTCGTAAACCACCTTGCCCGAGCAGGCGATGATGCGCTTGACCTTGTCGGGTTCCACCTCGGGCCGGCTGGCGCCGATGACGGTGCGGAACTCGCCCTTGGTGAACTCCGACAGCGGCGAGGTCGCGTCCTTGGCTCGCAGTAGCGACTTCGGCGTCAGGATGATCAGCGGCTTGCGGAACTGCCGCACCATCTGCCGGCGCAGCAAGTGGAAGATCTGGCTGGCCGAGGTGGGCTGCACGATCTGCATGTTGTTGTCGGCGGCCAGCTGCATGAAGCGCTCCAGGCGGGCCGAGCTGTGCTCGGGGCCTTGCCCTTCGTAGCCGTGCGGCAGCATCAGCGTCAGGCCGTTGACGCGGCCCCACTTGACTTCGCCCGAGGCGATGAACTGGTCGATGACCACCTGCGCGCCGTTGACGAAGTCGCCGAACTGCGCTTCCCAGATGACCAGCGTGTTCGGCTCGGCCGAGGCGTAGCCGTATTCGAAGGCCAGCACCGCCTCCTCGGACAGCAGCGAGTCGATGACGACGAAGGGCGCCTGGTTGTCGGCCACGTGCTGCAGCGGCACGTAGGTGCCGGTGTCCCACTTCTCGCGGTCCTGGTCGTGCAGCACCGCGTGGCGGTGGGTGAAGGTGCCGCGACCGCAGTCCTCGCCGGACAGGCGCACGGCATAGCCGCTGGCCACCAGCGAGGCAAAGGCCAGGTGCTCGCCCATGCCCCAGTCGACGTTGATCTCGCCGCGACCCATCGCGGCGCGGTCGGCCAGCACCTTCTCGACCAGCGGGTGCACCTTGAAGTTGTCCGGCACGGTGGTGATGCGCTCGGCCAGCCGCTTGATCTCGGCCATCGGCAGCGCCGTATCGGCCGCGTCGGTCCACTTGCGGTTGAGGAACGGCGCCCAGTCGACCGCGTACTTGCTCTTGAAATTGGTCAGCACCGGATCGCCGGTGTGCTTGCCGGCGTCGAGTGCGGCGCGCAGGTCCTTGACCATGCGGTCCGGTCCCTCCGCGGGCAGCACGCCCTGCGCCACCAGCTTGTCGCCATACAGGCGCCGCGTGCCGGGGTGCTTGGCGATCTTCTTGTACATCAGCGGCTGCGTCAGGCTCGGCGTGTCCTGCTCGTTGTGGCCGAGTTTGCGGAAGCAGACGATGTCGACCACCACGTCCTTGTTGAACTGCTGCCGGTAGTCCAGCGCCAGCTGGGTGCACAGCACCACGGCTTCGGGGTCGTCGCCGTTGACGTGCAGCACCGGCGCCTCGATCATTTTGACCACGTCGGTGCAGTACAGGGTGGAGCGGCTGTCGCGCGGATCGCTGGTGGTGAAGCCGATCTGGTTGTTGATCACCAGGTGCACCGTGCCACCGGTGTAGTAGCCGCGCGTCTGCGCCAGCGCCAGCGTCTCCATCACCACGCCCTGGCCGGCAAAGGCGGCGTCGCCGTGCACCAGCACCGGCAGCACCTGGTCGCCTTCCTTGTCGCCGCGGCGCTCCATGCGCGCCTTGACCGAGCCCTCGACCACCGGATTGACGATCTCCAGGTGGCTGGGGTTGAAGGCCAGGCTCAGGTGCACCGGGCCGCCCGGCGTGCTGACGTCGCTGGAGAAGCCCTGGTGGTACTTGACGTCGCCGGAGGGCAGGTCTTCCGGCGCGGTGTGGTCGAACTCGGCGAACATGTCCTTGGGCAGCTTGCCCAGGGTGTTGACCAGCACGTTCAGCCGGCCGCGGTGCGCCATGCCGATGACGATCTCCTGCACGCCGCGCTCGCCGGCACGCTGCACCACCTCGTCCATGCTGGCGATGAAGCTCTCGCCGCCTTCGAGCGAGAAGCGCTTCTGGCCGACGTACTTGGTGTGCAGATAACGCTCCAGACCTTCGGCGGCGGTGAGGCGATCGAGGATATGCACCTTCTCGGCCGCCGTGAAGTTGGGCTTGCTGCGGATGCTTTCCAGCCGCTCCTGCCACCAGCGCTTCTCGGCAGGATCGACGCAGTGCATGAACTCGGCGCCGATGGTGCCGCAGTAGGTTTCGCGCAGCGCCTGCATGATCTCGCGCAGCGTCATGTTCTCGGCCTTGGTGAAATAGGTATTCACCGCGGAGAACGTGATGTCCATGTCCGACTCGGACAGGTCGTAGAACGCCGGTTCCAGCTCGGGGATCTTGGGGCGCTCGGTGCGCTTCAGCGGGTCCAGGTCGGCCCAGCGGCTGCCCAGGAAGCGGTAGGCCGCCACCAGCGACTGCACATGCACCTGCTTGCGCGCCACCGCCAGATCGGCATCGCTGGCCTTGAGCGCGAAGGCGTTGGCCTTCGCGCGTTGCGCAAAGGACTCGACCACCGGGGCGTGGGCCACGTCGCGGGCCTCGGAGCCGTCGACCGCGGCCACATTCTGCAGGCGGTCGAAATAGGCGCGCCAGTTGTCCGGCACGCTGCCGGGGTTGTCGAGGTAGGCCTCGTAGAGTTCCTCGACGTACGGGGCGTTGCCACCGAACAGGTACGAGTTGGACCTGTATTGCTGCATCATCTTGCGCTCACCTTTCGCCCGCGGTTTCCGCCGGCTTTGATGGGTTGAAGAACCTTCCGCGTCCCACGGCTTCACCGGTTGGCGGATTGCGACGCGGAACCTGCCTCGGCTGCACGGCCCGCACGGGAACAAGCACATCTGGCATCGTGTCCCGCCCGGCACTGTAGCACCGGGCCGGATACGCGCCCGTCGGGCGCCATTGGACTCCGCCCGCCCTTCCATAAACTGACAAAAGAGCAGTCGCCTGCCGTGCGAACGCAAGGGACACGGGCTTTCCCGGCCCTGGCCAAACTGCGGCTTCCCCTAGCATTGCGGGTTTCGAATCCCCAGGAGCAGTCCATGAAACTCAAATCCCTATTGACCGCTGCGCTGATTGCCGGCGCGGCCGTCGCCGGCACAGCCCAGGCTGAAGTGCTGCGCTGGGCCGCGCAGAACGACATCCTGACGCTGGACCCGCATTCGCAGAACCATGCGACGACGAATGCGATCCTGATGCACTCGTACGAGGGCCTGACCCGCTACAACGCCAAGTTCGAGGTCGAGCCGGCACTGGCCACCAAGTGGACGATGATCAGCCCGACGCAGGTGCGCTTCGAGCTTCGCAAGGGTGTCAAGTTTGCCGACGGCAGCCCCTTCACCGCCGACGACGTGGTCTTCTCCTTCGGCCGCATCAAGCAGCCGCAGGGCACGATGGGCATCTACGTGGCCGGCATTGCCGACATCAAGAAGATCGACGACCACACCATCGACGTCATGCTCAGCGGCCCGACGCCGCTGCTGCTGCGCAACATCATCGACTTCCGCATCATGAGCAAATCGTGGTCGGAGAAGAACAAGACCACGAATGTGCAGGACTACAAGGCGAAGGAAGACAACTACGCCTCGCGCAACGTCAACGGCACCGGCTCCTACAAGATCACCGGCTGGACGCCCGACCAGCGCGTGACGATGGTCGTCAACAAGGACTGGTGGGACAAGGCGACGAACAATGTCACCGAGGTGCTCTACACGCCGATCAAGTCCGACCCCACGCGTGTGGCCGCGCTGCTGTCGGGTGACGTGGACATGCTCACCGACCTGCCGACACAGGACGTGGCCCGACTGCGCCAGGACCCGAAGCTGAAGATCGTCGACGGCCATGAGGTGCGTACGATCTATATCGCGCTGGACCAGTTCAGCCCTGAGTTGAAATACAGCGACGTCAAGGGCAAGAACCCGTTCAAGGACAAGCGCGTGCGCGAGGCGCTGTCCATCGCCATCGACCGCGAGGCCATCAAGCGCAACACCATGCGCGGCCTGTCGATCCCGGCCGGCATCATGGTGGCGCCCGGCGTCAACGGCAACTCGCCCGACATCGACGTGCCCGCCAAGGTGGATGCGGAACGCGCCAGGAAGCTGCTGGCCGACGCGGGCTACCCGAACGGCTTCGAGTTCCAGCTCAACTGCCCGAACAACCGTTACGTCAACGACGAGGAAATCTGCCAGAACCTGGTGGGCATGTGGGCGCGCATCGGGGTGAAGACCAAGCTGGTCGCCGAATCGATGGCCACCTTCATCCAGAAGGTGCAGAACTTCGACACCTCGGCCTACCTGCTGGGCTGGGGCGTTGCGACCTTCGATGCGCAGTACACGCTGCAGTCGCTGATCCGTACCCGCACGACGGGCGCCGACGGCAACTTCAACTTCAATCGCATCAGCGAGCCCAAGCTGGATGCGCTGGTCGATGCGATGAAGACCGAGACCGACGTGGCCAAGCGCAATGCGCTGATCAAGGAAGCTCTGGTACTGACGCGCGACGAAGTGCTGAACATCCCGCTGCACCATCAGTTGCGGCCCTGGGCCATGAAGAAGGGCGTGAGCACCACGCACCGCGCCGACGACCGGCCCGAAGCACGCTTCACCTCGGTGAATCCGGGCGGATCCTGAGCCATAGGATCTGCGACGCCAGGCCAAGGGCCCGCACGTGCGGGCCCTTTTTCATGGCGTCGACAGGCGGTCGCGAACGACGCGGCCGGACTGCATCACCAGCAGCGGGCCGCGCCGCGGATCGGCCAGCATCGAAAGTTCGCGCGTCGGGTCGCCATCGACTATCAGCAGGTCAGCCCAGGCGCCGGGCACCAGCTCACCGATCGAACCCTCCTGGCGCATCAGGCGGGCGGCCTCGATGGTGGCGCTTTGCAGCACCTCCACTGCCGACATCGCCCCCAGCCGCAGCGTGAACTCGATGCCCTGGCGCGCATGCATGTGGCCGAGCAGATCGGTGCCGAAGACCACCGGCACTCCCTCGGAGCGGGCGATCTTCAAAGACTCGATGCCGCGGGCGCGCACCATGGCCAGCTTGTCCAGCATCGCGGCCGACCAACCCAGCCGCTGGCCTTCGTCGGCCAGCGCCACGTAGGTGGCCAGCGTGGGCACCAGGTAGGCGCCATGCGCCTTCATCACCCGCGCGCTGGACTCGTCGATCAGGTTGCCGTGCTCGATGGAGCGCACCCCTGCCTGCACCGCGCGCGTCACCGCGCGCGGCGAGTAGGCATGCGCCATGGCGTACAGGTTGGCGGCCTCGGCTTCCTCGCAGGCGGCCCGCAGTTCGTCGACCGAGAACTGGGTGCCTTCCAGCGGGTCGCTGGGGCTGGAGATGCCGCCGCCGGCCATGATCTTGATGTGGTTGGCGCCATTGCGCACCTGTTCGCGCACCGCGCGACGCACCTCGCCCACGCCGTCGGCGATGGCGCCGATCAGGCCCAGGCCGGCACAGGTGCAGAAAAACTCGCGCTGGCGCACGCCCTTGGGCCGCATGTCGGCATGGCCGCCGGTCTGACTGATGGGAAAGCCGGAGATGAAGAGGCGCGGCCCCTCGAACAGGCCGCGCGCCACCGCCTCCTGCAATCCATAGTCGGCACCGGCCGCATCGCGTACGGTGGTGAAGCCGCGGTGCAGCATGTCTCGCAGAATGCGGCTGCTCTCGGCGCTGACCAGCGACGGCGGCTGCAGCGCCAGGCCCGACAGGTCGTGCGACGACGCCACCACGTGCACGTGCGCGTCGATCAGCCCGGGCAGCACCACACGGCCGCCGGCGTCGATGACTTGCGCGACCTCGTCGACCGGAAGCGCCGACTCGCTGACGGCAGCGATGCGCTCGCCTTCGATGACGATCTGGCAGCCCGGGCGCAGCCGGCCGGCGGCGCTGTCGAAGACCGTGGCGTTGCGGACCAGTTGCCTTGCGGCCATGCTCAGCCCTGGCAAATGCGCTGACGCGCCATGTCGTACTCGCGCTTCAGCCGCGCCACCATCTCGGCCACCGGCACCACGGCCTTGACCGCGCCGATGCCCTGGCCGCAGCCCCAGATGTCTTTCCAGGCCTTCTTCGGCCCGCCGGCGCTGCCGAACTGCATGGTGCTGATGTCGCCTTCGGGCAGGTGCTCGGGGTCGAGTCCGGCGTTGCGGATCGACGGCTTCAGGTAGTTGCCGTGCACGCCGGTGAACAGGTTGGAGTAAACGATATCGTCGCTGGTGCTGTCGACGATCATCTGCTTGTAGCCCTCGACCGCGCGCGCTTCTTCCGTGGCGACGAAGGCCGAGCCGATGTAGGCGAAGTCGGCGCCGCAGGCCTGCGCGGCCAGCACGCCGGCGCCGGTGCCGATGGCGCCGGACAGAGCGATGGGGCCGTCGAACCATTCGCGGATTTCGGCCACCAGGGCAAAGGGGCTCTTCACGCCGGCATGTCCACCCGCCCCAGCCGCCACCGGGATCAACCCGTCGGCGCCCTTCTCGATGGCTTTGTGCGCATGGGTGTTGTTGATGATGTCGTGCAGCACCACGCCGCCCCAGGCATGCGCCGCCTGGTTAATCTCGGGCCGCGCGCCCAGCGAGCTGATGATGATCGGCACCTTGTACTTGGCGCACATCTGCATGTCGTGGTCGAGCCGGTCATTGCTCTTGTGCACAATCTGGTTGATGGCGAAGGGCGCGGCCGGCTTGTCGGGGTTGGCGCGGTTGTAGGCGGCCAGCGTCTCGGTGATCTCGGCCAGCCACTCGTCCAGCTGCGAAGCCGGGCGCGCGTTCAGCGCAGGCATCGAGCCGACCACGCCGGCCTTGCACTGCTCGATGACGAGCTTGGGATGGCTGATGATGAACAGCGGCGCGCCGATGATCGGCAGCGGCAGGTTGGCAAGGGCGGGGGGCAGTGGCAAGACGGACTCCGTGGTGTGTGGAACAAGAGCGGGCCGCCGCAGTGTGCGTGGCACACCCCGGCGGCGCCTGTCACAGGAGCGACAGCAGCGCGCCTACAGCGACTCCACCGGCATGGAGGTCAGGCCCGCCGCGCCTTCGACGATGCTCAGGCGGATGCCCGGCACCTTGCTGAGGATGTGGTCGCCGTAGAAGCGCGCGGTGGCGATCTTGGCGCGCATGAATTCCGGGTCGGTGCCCGCGGCCAGGTGCTTCTCTGCGGCGAGCAGCGCACGCGCCATCTGCCAGCCCGAGACCAGGTTGCCCGCCAGCATCAGGTAGGGCACGCTGCCGGCGAAGACCTCGTTCGGCTGGGCCTTGGTCTTGCCGGCGACGAAGTCGACCACGTCCAGGAAACCCTGGCGCGCGGCCCGCAGGCTGCGCAGCACCGCCAGGGCGTCGGCACTGCCGCTGCGCTGCAGCTCGCCCTCGGTGGCTTCGATCTGCCCGGCGATGGCGCGCGCCACCGCGCCGCCGTCGCGCGCCGTCTTGCGGCCGACCAGGTCGTTGGCCTGGATCGCGGTGGTGCCTTCGTAGATGGGCAGGATGCGCGCGTCGCGGTAATACTGCGCCGCACCCGTCTCCTCGATGAAGCCCATGCCGCCGTGCACCTGCACGCCCAGGCTGGTGACCTCGAGGCTCATCTCGGTGCTGTAGCCCTTGACCAGCGGCACCATGAATTCATAGAAGGACTGGTTCTGCTTGCGCGTCTCGACATCGGGGTGCGCATGTGCGGCGTCATAGGCCGCGGCCGCCACGGTGGCCATGGCGCGGCAGCCTTCGGTGTAGGCGCGCATGGTCATCAGCATGCGCTTGACGTCCGGGTGGTGGATGATCGGCGCGGCCCCCGGCGCGGAGCCGTCGACCGGGCGGCTCTGTACCCGGTCGCGGGCAAAGGCCACCGCCTTCTGGTACGCGCGCTCGGCCACGGCCACGCCCTGCATGCCCACCGCATAGCGCGCGGCGTTCATCATCACGAACATGTAGGCCAGGCCCTGGTTCTCCTGGCCCACCAGCGTGCCGATGGCGCCGACCTGGTCGCCGAACTGCAGCACGGCCGTCGGGCTGGCCTTGATGCCCAGCTTGTGCTCGATGCTGACGCAGTACACGTCGTTGCGCGCGCCGAGCGAGCCGTCGGCATTGACCAGGAACTTCGGCACGACGAACAGGCTGATGCCTTTCACACCTTCGGGCGCGCCGCTCACGCGCGCCAGCACCAGGTGCACGATGTTCTCGGCCATGTCGTGCTCGCCGTAGGTGATGAAGATCTTGGTGCCGTAAATCTTGTACGTACCATCGGGCTGCGGTTCGGCGCGGGTGCGCACCGCCGCCAGGTCGCTTCCGGCCTGCGGTTCGGTCAGATTCATCGTGCCGGTCCACTTGCCCGACACCATGTTCGGAATGAAGGTCTGCTGCTGCTCCGGCGAGCCGGCGGTCAGCAGCGCCTCGATCGCGCCGTCGGTCAGCAGCGGGCACAGCGCGAAGCTCATGTTGGCACTGTTCAGCATCTCGATACAGGCCGCGCCGATGGTCTTGGGCAGGCCCTGGCCGCCGAAGTCCACAGGGTGCTGCAGACCCTGCCAGCCGCCAGCGCCGAATTCGGCGAAGGCCTGCTTGAAGCCGGGGGTGGTCGTGACCACGCCGTCCTTCCAGCTCGACGGGTTCTTGTCACCCTCCCAGTTCAACGGCGACAGAACACCCTCGGTGAACTTGGCGGCCTCCTCCAGCACCGCCGCGGCCGTGTCGTAGCCGGCTTCCTCGAAGCCGGGCAGTGATGCCACGGCATCGATATCGGCCAGTTCCTTGAGGGTGAAGAGCATGTCCTTGACGGGGGCGCGGTAGCTCATGGGGGGTCTCCAGGGACAAAGCGGGCTCCGCGAAGGGAGCCCTTTTGGGTTGCGGTGACGCGGGACTACAGGCTCTTGACCAGCTCGGGCACGGCGGTGAACAGGTCGGCTTCCAGGCCGTAGTCGGCCACCGAGAAGATCGGCGCCTCGGCATCCTTGTTGATAGCCACGATGACCTTGCTGTCCTTCATGCCGGCCAGGTGCTGGATCGCGCCGCTGATGCCGCAGGCGATGTATAGCTGCGGCGCGACGATCTTGCCGGTCTGCCCCACCTGCCAGTCGTTGGGCGCGTAGCCGGCGTCCACCGCGGCGCGGCTGGCGCCGAGGGCGGCACCGAGCTTGTCGGCCAGTGGCGTGAGCACCTCGTTGAACTTATCGCTGCTGCCCATGGCCCGGCCGCCGCTGACGATGATCTTGGCGGCGGTGAGCTCGGGACGGTCGTTCTTGGCGATCTCGCTGCCCATGAAGGTGGACAGGCCGCTGTCGGCCACGCCGGACAGCGTCTCCACGGCAGCGCTGCCGCCAGTGGCCGCCGCGGCATCGAAGCCGGTGGTGCGCACCGTCAGCACCTTGACGGCATCGCTGCTCTGCACCGTGGCGATGGCATTGCCGGCGTAGATCGGGCGCTCGAAGGTGTCGGCGCTGTCGACCTTGATGACGTCGGAGATCTGGCCCACGTCGAGCTTGGCGGCGACGCGCGGCGCGACGTTCTTGCCCGAGGCCGTGGCCGGGAACACGATGTGGCTGTAGGCCGGCGCCAGCGCGAGCACCTGGGCGGCCACGTTTTCGGCCAGGCCGTGGGCGAAGTGCTCGCCTTCGGCATGCAGCACCTTGGCCACGCCGGCGATCTGGCTGGCGGCCTGGGCGGCAGCGCCGGCGTTGTGGCCGGCCACCAGCACGTGCACCTCGCCGCCGCAGGCCAGTGCGGCGGTGACGGTGTTCAGCGTGGCACCGCGGATCGACTGGTTGTCGTGTTCGGCAATGACGAGTGAGGACATATCAGATCACCTTCGAAACGTTCTTGAGCTTGTCCACCAGGGTCGCCACATCGGGCACCTTGATGCCGGCGCCGCGCTTGGGCGGCTCGCTGACCTTCAGCGTCTTGATCTTCGAGCTCACGTCCACGCCCAGGTCGGCGGGCTTGAAGACCTCGAGTTGCTTCTTCTTGGCCTTCATGATGTTGGGCAGCGTCACGTAGCGCGGCTCGTTCAGCCGCAGGTCGGTGGTGACCACGGCCGGCATCTTCAGCTTCAGCGTCTCGGCACCGCCATCCACTTCACGGGTGATGCTGGCAAAGCCGTCGGCGACCTCGACCTTGCTGGCAAAGGTGCCCTGCGCCAGGTTGCCCAGCGCGGCGAGCATCTGGCCGGTCTGGTTGCAGTCGTCGTCGATGGCCTGCTTGCCCAGGATGATCAGGCCCGGCTGCTCCTTGTCGACCAGCGCCTTCAGCAGCTTGGCCACCGCCAAGGGTTGCAGTTCTTCAGAGCTCTCGACCAGGATGGCGCGGTCGGCGCCGATGGCCATGGCGGTGCGCAGCGTTTCCTGGCACTGGGTGACGCCGCAGGACACGGCGATGACCTCGGTAGCCACGCCCTTTTCCCTCAGGCGGACGGCCTCCTCCACGGCAATCTCGTCGAAGGGGTTCATGCTCATCTTGACGTTGGCAATGTCCACGCCCGTACCGTCGCTCTTGACGCGCACCTTGACGTTGTAGTCGACGACCCGCTTCACGGGTACCAGAACCTTCATGTTGCTTGCTCCTGTGCCAAAGATCTCGAACTGCGAATTCTAGGCGGGTTGCCCCTGTGCACACTCAGGCCGTCGCTTGGGCCGCCGCCACTCCGCGGGCCACGTTCACCTTGGCCAGCAGGATCAGACCGACGACGAAGAAAAGCCCGGTCGACAGGATGGCGATGCGGTGATTGCCCGCCGTGAGCAGTGTCACCAGCCCGTAGGTCATCGGCCCGAGAATCGCCGCCAGCCGCACGGCAAAGGTCCACAGGCCGAAGAACTCGGCCAGGCGATGCTCGGGCGCGAAGGCTCCGGCCATCGCCCGGCCGGCCGACTGGCTGGAGCCCATGCACAGCCCTGCCACCACCGCAGCGACCCAGAACAGACCCGGCCCGGTCGCCGCCACGGCCAGCACGGTCATGACGATCCATCCGACCAGCGTGACGGCCAGGGCGATGCGGTGACCGATGCGGTCCTGCCAATAGCCGAACGCGAAGGCACCCACGGCAGAGGCGATGTTGACCAGGAAAATCAGCATCATGGTCTGCGTCTGTTTGAAGCCCAGCACCTGCTCGGCATACACAGCGGCCAGGGCAATGACCACGGCAATGCCCGACTGATAGGCCACCGCGCAGACCAGAAGCCAGACAAAGTCGCGATAGTCCTGCGCCTGGCGCCAGGTCTGCGCAAGGCGCCGCAATGAGGCACGCAGCCCGCTTTCGCGCAGGGCGGTGGGCTGCGGCACGGCCCGTTCCTTCAGCAAGGCGAAGGTGAAGAGCGAGGCCAGCGCATAGATGCCGGCGGTGATGAGCATCGTCACCGGCACGAACTGCGTAGCTGGAATGCCCTTCGCCTGGGCCCACAGCACATAACCCAGCGACAGTCCCAGCGTGAGCATGCCGCCGAAGTAGCCGAAGCTCCAGCCCCAGCCGGACACCTTGCCGAGTGCCTCGCGGCGCGCCAGTTCCGGCAGAAACGCCGAGTTCAGCGATTCACCGTAGCTGTAGAAGATGTTCGACAGCACGATGGCGAACATGGCCAGCCACAGGTCGCCCGGCCCGGCCAAGGCCAGCAGCGCGGTGGCCAGCACGCAGCCGGCGGTGCTGAACGCCAGCATGCGCTTCTTGCTGGCGCGCAGGTCCGCCAGTGCACCGAGCGAGGGCATGGTCAGCATGACCACGGCGCTGGACAGGGCCAGCGCACTGGTCCAGGCCAGCGTGGCCCAGGAAGCATTGGCCGCGACGACGCCGATGAAGTAGGCGTTGAACACCGCCGTCATCACCACGGTCGTATAGCCCGAGTTGGCGAAGTCGTACATCGCCCAGCCGAACACCTCGCGCTTGCGGACGCCGTCGTTCAGTGAAGACGTGTCGAACAGGGACATTGGGCATCCTCGGTGGGTGGTGCCCAGGACGGGAATCGAACCCGTACGGCCCCTCGCGGGTCCGGCGGATTTTAAGTCCGCTGCGTCTACCAATTTCGCCACCCGGGCGGGCCGGCGGATTATGCGGGGCGGCAGTCGGTACACTGAGTGGCCTCACTGCCACTGCATGCACCGCAGCCTCGTTCCCCAACCATTGCGCCGATCGCTGGCCGGCCTGCTGGTCTGTGCGTTGTTGTTGACGCAGGCCCTCGGCCTGCTGCACCGGTTGCATCATGCGGGCGGTCCGTCGAGCTCCGCTTGCAGAACATTCCCATGGCGTGCTAGAGGCGCTGTTCGCCCAGCATAACGACGAGGGCGACTGCCAGATCTACGACCAGTTGGCCCATGCCGATGGCGTGGGCTTCGGCTTCGTCGAGCCCGGCGCTTTGCCACCGGTGCCGCTGCCCGCGATGGCGCTGCCCCTACCAATGCTGGCTGCCCAGGCCGCGGGGTATCTGGCACGCGGTCCACCCGGTAAGGCCTGACTCGGTCCGTCGGCCGTCCATGCGACGGCCCCCTTTTCCATCGCAACGACACCCGCGGCCAACACGGCAGCGGGCGCGCGTTCGCCGTCACCGGATCCTGCCATGTCCTTCAATTGCTCTCGGCCGCATCGCATGCGCGCCACCGCGACTGCCATCGCGCTCAGCCCCGGGCTGCTGCTGGCGCAAGTTACGACCACGTCACCGAACACATCCAGCGTCATCGTCACCGGCAACCCGCTGCGCTCGACCGCCATCTCGGCACCCACCAGCGTGCTCAGCGGCAACGCCCTGGTGTTACGCCGCGGCAGCACCTTGGGCGAAACACTGGACGGCCTGCCTGGCCTTTCCTCTAGCTATTTCGGCCCCAATGCCAACCGACCAATGATTCGCGGCCAGGATGGCGACCGCATCCGAATTCTCAGCAACTCCGGCGTGCCGCTGGATGCGGCAGCGCTCAGTTACGACCATGCGGTGCCTATCGACCCGCTGGTCATCGAGCGCATCGAGGTGCTGCGTGGGCCGGCGGCGCTGCTCTATGGCGGCGGGGCGATCGGCGGTGTGGTGAATGCGATCGACAACCGCATCCCCAAGGCCGCCATCGACGACACCCTGGGTGCAGCCGAGTTGCGCTACGGCGGGCCGGCCACCGAGCGCGGCGCCGGCGCCATCGTCGAGACCGGCGGCAACGGGCTGGCCTTTCGTGTCCGACGGCTTCTGGGCGCAAGACGACGGATGACATGAAGGTGCCGTGGTACCAGCGCCCCACCGAGGGCGTGGGGCTGGTGCTGTCCAACACCATCATCAACTCGGCCAGCGACAGCTACGGCGGTGCCTGTCGGCGGGTCATGGTCTGGGACCAGGGCTACTTCGGCGCGTCGCTCGACACTTTCCGCAGCGACTATGGGACGGTGGCCGAGGAGGACGTGACCATCGACATGTATTTGAACAAGCTGACCTTCGCTGGTGAGGTGCGAAACCTGGGCGGC
The DNA here is from genome assembly GCA_963758955.1 of uncultured Pseudomonadota bacterium. Lineage (GTDB taxonomy): Bacteria > Pseudomonadota > Gammaproteobacteria > Burkholderiales > Burkholderiaceae_C > Rubrivivax. The sequence goes on along the minus strand of CAVWXO010000010.1, from coordinate 3,443 downwards.
TTCGTCAGTGCCGTCAGCGGCCAATGGCTGGTATCGAACTACCAGCACCAGGAGATCGAGGGCGGCACGGTAGCCACGACCTTCAAGAACAAGGGCTCCGACCTGCGCCTGCAGGGAGAACACGCTCCCGTCAAGATCGGTGGTGGAAGCCTTGCAGGCGTCTTTGACCTGCAAACCGAGAACGCCGACTTCTCGGCCCTGGGCGATGAAGCGTTCGTACCCAGCACAAGCACACGGCAGTTTGCGGTGTTCGCGCTCGAGGAATGGTCTTTGGGCGAGACCAAGCTCAGCTTCGGTGCTCGAGTAGGACATGCGAAAGTGGACTCCGAAGGCGACGGCCCCGGCCAGACCCAGTTCGGCCCGCCCAATCGCGTTCGTACACGCCCTTCAGTGCGGCCGTAGGCGCGATCCACAACCTGTCGCCGTCATGGCAATTGAGTGGCAACCTGGCCTATACCGAGCGCGCGCCCAGCTTCTACGAGCTCTATGCAAACGGCCTGCACACGCAACCGGCTCCTATGAGGTCGGCGACCCGAACCAGTCCATCGAGAAGGGGGTCAATCTCGACGTGGCGGCGCAATAGGAAGGACGGCCACAACCTGTTCAAGGCCGGCGCCTTCTACAGCGACTTCTCGAACTACATCGCTCTGCTGGCGACCGGGCAGCTCGTGGACACTGACGAGGGCCCGGTACCGGAATTCGACTTCACCGGCGTGCCGGCCAAGCTGTACGGCGTCGAGCTAGAAGGGACCTGGCGCGTGCTCGACAGCAGCAACACTCTCGACCTTGTCGCCAAGCTCGACGTGATGCGCGCCAACAACGAGGCCATCGACCAACCGCTGCCTCGTATCCCGCCGCTGCGCCTGACAGCGGGCGCGAACTGGAGTCTGGGGCCCTGGTCGGCGCTCGCGGAAGTGACCTACGCCGCAGAGCAGGACCGCGTGCCCACCTACGACGTGCCGACCCCGGCCTATACCATCGTCAACCTGGCAGCGAGCTACAGGCTCAAGTTCACGGGGGCGGATGGCCTCGTGTTCCTGCGCCTCAACAACGTGACCAACGAGCTGGCCTACAACGCCACGACCATCGGCACCGTGCGGCCATTGGCGCCCTTGCCGGGTCGGGGTCTGATGGCCGGGCTCAGGCTGAATTTCTAAGGTGTCAGCGCAATGGCGACATGGTCGGCAGCGGCGTCGTCGCCAGCTACCATCCAGGCTGGCCACCAGGCGACGAAACTCGGCGTTGTTGCGAAGCAGAGATCGCGGCGGCAATCAGCTGGTCGACCTGCTCGCCGCTGAGTGCCAGGCTGGTGGGGATTTCGTTCAGGAAGCGGCGCAACGGCAGGTCAGGCACGTCCTCGAAGCTCAGGCGGATGAAGTACGACTGCACCGGCCGCTGCGGCGTGGACAGCTCCTTCGCCCAGCGCGCCATGCTGAGTTGCATGTCCTGCAACGTGTCGGCGTTGTAGCGGGTAAAGCTGTATGCTGGTGACGGCATTCAGCGTCTGCTCGATCGTCGGTTGTAGCTGGCTGGCATCGATGCCCTGGCGCGTATCGGCCGCTGCGTTCACGGCGATCACTGCGATGCGACGCGGCGCAGGCATTTGCAGCTTCTGCAAGTAGTCCTTGGCACCGCCGACCACCTCCACCGTCTCCAGCATGGCGCGCAGGCCCAGGTTGTCGGTGATGCCACCGTCGACGAAATGGGCGTAACGGTGTGCCGTCTTGTTGCCGTAAGACAGGTCATCGTCGACGACCATTTGCAGATCGGCATTGCCGGGCAGGCGGCGCCGCGCCGCAGCCAGCCATTGCGGTGGCTGCTTGGAGCAGCCGGCAAAGTTCTCCACGACCACCGGGTCGAACAGCACTGGCACCGCGCTCGAGGCCGTCACCGCCCGGGCCACCGAGAAGTTGGACAGGTCAGAGCAAAGAAGGTTGAAGTATTCCTGCACGAAGCTGAAGCGCACGCCGCGGCCCAGATCGGAACTGTTGATCAGCACCAGTGGCCCGTCACGCTGCAGCAGATCCTCGAAGGTCGCCTCGCCAAACAGCACTTCGCGGTAGTAGTCCACGGCCATTTCGGTACGGCCGCGGCTGCTGAACCAGCGCGCCGGATCGAGCAACCCGCGCACCAGTGCACCTTCAATGTCGCTAATGCAGGAAGCGCTCCTCGAAGTCGACGAACACGCGGTCGCCGTAGAGCCCGTAGTACGCCGAGGTGAAACTGCCGCCCGAAACCGAACTGATCAGGCTGACGGCATCCAGCAGTCGCATGTCGCGACTGTCGAGGCGCACGCGGGTGTCGCGCAGTTCCTGCAGTACGCCGTAGGACAGAGCCGCGGCGCGGGTACCCCCACCCGAGAAGGCCAGCGCCAGCGCCAGTTCACCAGCCTGCCGGTCCTGCTTCCTTGCGAAGGCCGCCAGCGAGTAGCCGCGATCGACTTCGATCTTGGTGATGGGCTGGTTGCGCACCACGCCGTAGCTGGAGCAGCCGGCAAGAATCACCGAGGCCAGCAGTGTGCAGGCTGCGCGCCATCGCGAAGCACGGGATGGAACGCAGAAGGGTGGAGGCGCGGCCCGGAGTCGAACCGGGCTGAACGGATTTGCAATCCGGTGCATAACCGCTTTGTTATCCGCGCCGTCTTCTCGAAAAAAAAGTTGCCGAGAAAAAAGGGAAGCCTGAGCTTCCCTTTCAAGACCTGGAGCGGGAGAAGAGTCTCGAACCCTCCGACCTCAACCTTGGCAAGGTTGCGCTTTACCAACTGAGCTACTCCCGCAGTGTCCTCAAACGTATCGCGTCGAAGCTTTACACGTTTTTAGCGAAGCCCGCATTATAGATCGGCTGCGAACCAGTATGCAAACCCCACGAGACCGGCATGCGCAAGATCGCTCTTCAATGTGGCAACACGTCAGCGGCCACACCGGGCGTGCCTTCAGCAGGCTTCTGCACTTCCTTGGCGGGCTCTTCCTCAGGCAGGGCCTGAGGCATGCGTTCCAGCGCCACCTCGAGCACCTTGTCGATCCAACGGACAGGCACGATCTCGAGGTTGTTCTTGGCGTTCTCCGGGATGTCCTGCAAGTCCTTGACGTTCTCCTCGGGGATCAGCACGGTCCGCACGCCACCGCGGTGCGCGGCCAACAGCTTTTCCTTCAGGCCGCCGATGCCTGTGACCTCGCCACGCAGCGTGATCTCGCCAGTCATCGCCACGTCGGCCGGTACCGGAATGCCGGTCAATGCAGAAACGAAGGCCGTGGTCATGGCTGCGCCTGCGCTCGGGCCGTCCTTCGGTGTGGCGCCATCCGGTACGTGGATGTGAATGTCGCGCTTCTCGAACATGTCGTCCTTGATGCCCAGACGTGCGGCGCGGGCGCGCACCACTGAACGGGCCGCCTCGACCGACTCCTTCATCACATCGCCCAGCGAGCCCGTGCGGATGATGTTGC
>CAVWXO010000009.1:0-262835 GCA_963758955.1 uncultured Pseudomonadota bacterium | reverse complement strand
AGCCGATGCATGAAGACCACGGCTGTCGTGCTGGAGCAACCTGAGCACCTGGTGCTGAGCCAATTGGCCCTGTCCGACCCCGGCGACCAGGACGTGGTCGTCGACATCGAATGGAGCGGCATCAGCACCGGCACCGAGAAGCTGCTGTGGAGCGGGCGCATGCCCAGCTTCCCCGGCATGGGCTACCCGCTGGTGCCGGGCTACGAGTCGGTGGGCCGTGTGGTCGAAGCCGGCGTGCACGCAGGGCTGGACATCGGCGACCGCGTCTTCGTGCCGGGCGCCAATTGCTTCGGCGACGTGCGCGGCCTGTTCGGCGGTGCTGCGGCGCGCGTGGTGGTGCCGGGCAAGCGCGTGGTGACGGTGAACGAATCGCTGGGCGAAAACGCCATCCTGCTGGCGCTGGCGGCCACCGCGTATCACGCGGTGTCCGGTGGCGGAAAGCGCGAACATCCGGTGGCGCCCGACCTGATCGTCGGCCACGGCGTGCTCGGCCGGCTGCTCGCAAGGCTGAACGTGGCTGCCGGCTGCACCGACACGGTGGTCTGGGAGCGCGATGCGCAGCGCTCACAGGGCGCCGAGGGCTACATCGTGCTGCATCCCGACGAAGACAAGCGGCGCAACTACCGCGCCATCTACGACGTCAGCGGCGACGCCTCGATCCTGGACACGCTGATCGGCCGCCTGGCGCCGGGCGGCGAGATCGTGCTGGCCGGCTTCTACAGCGAGCGCGTGTCCTTCTCCTTCCCGCCGGCCTTCATGCGCGAGGCGCAGATCCGCGCCGCCGCCGAATGGCAGCGTCCCGACCTGCTGGCGGTAAAGGCGCTGATCGAAGACGGCGTGCTGTCGCTCGACGGCCTGATCACCCACCGTGAAGAAGCCGCTCACGCGGACGCCGCCTACCGCACCGCCTTCGGCGATGTGGCCTGTCTGAAGATGATCCTCGACTGGAGACACAGCGCATGAGCACTCCCCACGGCGCCCCGTCGGTGTCCCCGATCCAGATCCTGCGCGACGTGCAGTTGCGCGCGGAAGCGGCCATCGAGCCGGACCCGGTGTCCACCTCGCCCGCCAGTAAGACCACGCAGATCATTGCCATCTACGGAAAGGGCGGCATCGGCAAGAGCTTCACGCTGGCCAACCTGAGCTACATGATGGCCCAGCAGGGCAAGAAGGTGCTGCTGATCGGCTGCGATCCGAAGAGCGACACCACCAGCCTGCTGTTCGGCGGCAAGGCCTGCCCGACCATCATCGAAACCAGCAGCAAGAAGAAGCTCGCCGGCGAGGCGGTGGCCATCGGTGACGTGTGCTTCAAGCGCGACGGCGTCTACGCGATGGAACTGGGCGGGCCCGAGGTCGGCCGCGGCTGCGGCGGGCGCGGCATCATCCACGGGTTCGAGACGCTGGAAAAGTTGGGCTTCCACGACTGGGGCTTCGACTTCGTGCTGCTCGACTTCCTAGGCGACGTGGTCTGCGGCGGCTTCGGCCTGCCGATCGCACGCGACATGTGCCAGAAGGTCATCGTCGTCGCCAGCAACGACCTGCAGAGCCTATACGTCGCCAACAACGTGTGCTCGGCGGTCGAATACTTCCGCAAGCTCGGCGGCAACGTCGGCGTGGCCGGAATGGTCATCAACCGCGACGACGGTACCGGCGAGGCCAAGGTCTTTGCCGAGCATGCCGGCATCCCGGTGCTGGCCACGATCCCGGCCAACGAGGACATCCGCCGCAAGAGCGCCAGCTACGAGATCATCGGCCGCCCCGGCACGCAGTGGGCGCCGCTGTTCGAGGAGCTGGCCACCAACGTGGCCGAGGCGCCGCCGGTACGGCCCAAACCGCAGACGCAGGACCAGCTGCTGGGCCTGTTCTCGGCCGAGGTGACGGGCCGCGACTTCAAGATGGAGCCGGCCACGCTGTTCGACATGGTGGGCAAGAACGAGATCGTCAAGCCCACGCTGGAAGTCGTCTACGACGAAGCCTGAGGCCATGCCGCATATGGGCGCGAACGACCTTCCCAACCCCGCCGCCGTCGAGGCCGACGGCCTGGGTTGCCACTCCGGCAAGGCGCAGATGCTGGCCGCCGCGCAATCGGCCGGCAAGAGCGAGACCCTGGCCCAATACGCCCAGGACTACCCCCTGCCCGAAGGCGCCGGCCCGCACGACCAGCCGCAGAGCATGTGTCCGGCCTTCGGCTCACTGCGCGTGGGGCTGCGCATGCGGCGCACGCACACGATCCTGAGCGGCAGCGCCTGCTGCGTCTACGGGCTGACCTTCACCTCGCACTTCTACGGCGCGCGGCGCAGTGTCGGCTACGTGCCTTTCAACAGCGAATCGCTGGTGACTGGCAAGCTGTTCGAGGACATCCGCGAGGCGGTGCATCAGCAGGCCGACCCGGCGCTGTACGACAGCATCGTCATCATCAACCTGTGCGTGCCCACAGCCAGCGGCGTGCCGCTGCAGCTGCTGCCCAAGCAGATCAACGGCGTGCGCATCATCGGCATCGACGTGCCCGGCTTTGGCGTGCCCACCCATGCCGAGGCCAAGGACGTGCTGGCCGGCGCGATGCTGAAGTACGCACGCGGCGAGGCCGAGGCCGGCCCGGTGACGGCACCGCGCAACGGCGTGTCCGAGAAGCCGACGATCACGCTGCTGGGCGAGATGTTCCCGGCCGACCCGGTGGGCATCGGCATGCTGCTCGAGCCGATGGGCCTGGCGGCCGGCCCGGTGGTGCCGACGCGTGAATGGCGCGAGCTTTATGCCGCGCTGGACTGCGCCGCGGTGGCTGCGATCCACCCCTTCTACACCGCCAGCGTGCGCGAGTTCGAGACCGCCGGCCGCCGCATCGTGCCGTCGGCTCCGGTGGGCCACGACGGCACCGAAGCCTGGTTGCAGGCCATTGGCAATGCCACCAACGTGCCGCAGGCGCAGATCGACGCCGCCAAGAACCAATGGTTGCCGGCGATCAAGGGCGCGCTGGCGCGCACGCCGATCAAGGGCCGTGTCACCGTCAGCGGCTACGAAGGCAGCGAACTGCTGGTCGCGCGGCTGCTGATCGAAAGCGGCGCCGACGTGCCCTACGTGGGCACGGCCTGCCCGAAGACGCCGTGGAGCGCGCCCGACCTGGAATGGCTTCAGGCGCGCGGTGTGCGCGTGCAGTACCGCGCCTCGCTGGAGCAGGACATCGAGGCGGTGCGCGAGTTCCGTCCCGACCTGGCGATCGGCACCACCCCGGTGGTGCAGGCGGCCAAGCAGTGCGCGATCCCCGCGCTGTACTTCACCAACCTGATCTCGGCGCGGCCGCTGATGGGCCCGATGGGTGCCGGCTCGCTGGCGCAGGTGATCAACGCGGCCATCGCCAACAAGGCGCGTTTCGAGCAGATGCGCGAGTTTTTCGGCGACGTCGGCGGTGGCGACCAGTCCGGGGTGTGGGAAGAGGTGCCGAAGGCGCACCCCGAGTTCCGCGCCGACACGCGCCGCCAGGTCATCAAGCTCCTCAAGAAGCGCAAAGCGGAAGAGATGATCTGATGGCTGCGCTCAACTACGTCATCGACCACGACCGGGCCGGCGGCTACTGGGGTGCGGTTTATGTGTTCACCGCGATCAAGGGCCTGCAGGTCATCATCGACGGCCCGGTGGGCTGCGAGAACCTGCCGGTGACCAGCGTGCTGCACTACACCGACGCGCTGCCGCCGCACGAGCTGCCGATCGTGGTCACCGGCCTGGCCGAAGAACAACTGGGCCGCGAAGGCACCGAAGGCGCGATGAAGCGTGCCCATGCCGCGCTCGACCCCGACCTGCCCAGCGTGGTGGTCACCGGTTCGATCGCAGAGATGATCGGCGGCGGCGTCACGCCCGAAGGCACGACGATCCAGCGCTTCCTGCCACGCACCATCGACGAAGACCAGTGGCAATGCGCCAACCGCGCGATGTACTGGCTGTGGTCGCAATACGGACTACGCAAGGTGCCGCAACGCAAGCCTTTCGATCAGCGCCCCGCGGGCGAGAAGCCGCGCGTCAACCTCATCGGCCCGTGCTACGGCACCTTCAACATGCCCAGCGACCTGGCCGAGATCCGCCGTCTGGTGCAGGGCATCGGCGCCGAGGTGAACATGGTGTTCCCGCTGGGCAGCCACCTGGCCGACGTGTCGCGCCTGGTCGAGGCGGATGTCAACATCTGCATGTACCGCGAGTACGGCCGCATGCTGTGCGAGGCGCTGGAGCGGCCCTACCTGCAAGCGCCGATCGGGCTGCACAGCACCACCGCCTTCCTGCGCCAGCTGGGCCAGCTGCTGCACCTGGACCCCGAACCCTTCATCGAGCGCGAGAAGCACACCACCATCAAGCCGGTGTGGGACCTGTGGCGCAGCGTCACGCAGGACTTCTTCGGCACCGCCAACTTCGCGGTGGTGGCCGGCGAGACCTATGCGCGCGGCATACGCCACTTCCTCGAAGACGAGCTCGGCCTGCCCTGCAACTTCGCGGTATCGCGCAAGGCGGGCAGCAAGACCGACAACGAAACGGTGCGCAAGCTCACTCACGACAAGCCGCCGCTGGTGATGTTCGGCAGCTACAACGAGCGCATGTACCTGAGTGAACTGGCGCAGGGCCACGGGCCGCGGCCGGCGTACATCCCGGCATCGTTCCCGGGCGCGATCATCCGCCGCCACATCGGCACGCCCTTCATGGGCTATGCCGGCGCCACCTACATCGTGCAGGAGTTCTGCAACGCGCTGTTCGATGCGCTGTTCCACATCCTGCCGCTCGGTACCGAGCTGGACAAGGTCGATGCCACGCCGGCGCGGCGTGGCGATTCACGGCCCTGGGATGCGGACGCGCAGGCGGCGCTGCAGGCATACATCGCCACGCAGCCGGTGCTGGTGCAGATCTCGGCCGCCAAGCAGTTGCGCGACCGTGCCGAACGCGAGGCCCACGCCGCCGGCGAAGAGCGTGTTTCGCTGGCGCGGGTGCAGCGCCTGCTCGGCATCAAGGAGCCGGCATGAAGTTCGATTCATGCGTCCGGCCCGGGCCGACGTACCCGATGTCTCGGCGTCTTGCCGAGATTGCCCAAGATGCGCGGGCTTTGTGCGCATGGGGCCGCAAGGCCGTTCTGGAGGACTTTCCCTATGGCTGAAAGAAAGGGCTCGATTTCGGGCCTCACCGACGAAGAGGCGCAGGAGTTCCACAAGTTCTACGTTCAGGGTTTCGTGGGCTTCACGGCAGTCGCCGTGGTGGCACACATCCTGGTGTGGATCTGGCGCCCCTGGCTCTGAGCATCTGAAGCGAATCACCCGGAATGAAGGGAATCGACATGGCCCATTCAATGAATGCAACGCAAAAGCCCGCGCACGAGGACATCCGGAACTACTGGCTGATCTTCGCCGCGAGCTTCGCCGTGTTCATGGCAATCGCCCTTGCAGGGCAGTTGCTGGGTTGGCAATGGCGCACCTGGCTGCCGGGCGCTGAAGGTGTGAAGTCTCTCAATGGCGGTGTAAAGGCGGCTGTGTACACCTTTATGTCGCACCTTACCTAGGAGCTTGGAATCATGTGGAGAATTTGGCGTCTGTTCGACCCGATGCGAACGATGGTCGCACTCGCGGTCTTCCTGTTCGGCATCGCAGTGATGATTCATCTCATCCTGCTCGGCACGAAAACCTTCAACTGGATGGACGGCCCGAATGCCAGGGCCACGTTGGCCACCAAAACGGCAGCGGCGCAGATCGCACCGATGCCCGTCGCCGTGGCGTCAGTCGAGTTCAAGAAGTAGTCCGCACGCGCGGAACAAAAGGTGGGGGTGGCGAGGCCTGAGAAGGCCTGCTGCTCCCGCCGCCAGAACAACTCGCCGACGGAGGCCTGCACAAGGCAGCTCCGGCGGACGGAGGAACGAAAATGGCCATGCTGAGTTTCGAGAAAAAGTATCGAGTGCGCGGTGGCACGCTCGTTGGCGGCGACCTGTTCGATTTCTGGATTGGTCCGTTCTACGTCGGCTTCTTCGGCGTCACGACGGCGTTCTTTTCGTTCCTGGGAACGGCCATGATCGTCTGGGGCGCGGCCAAGGGCCCGACCTGGAACCTCTGGCAGATCAGCATCGCCCCGCCGGACCTGAGCTACGGCCTGGGCATCGCGCCGCTGCTCGAAGGCGGCCTGTGGCAGCTGATCACGGTGTGCGCCATCGGCGCCTTCGTCTCATGGATGCTGCGCGAGGTGGAGATCTGCCGCAAGCTGGGCATGGGGCTGCATGTGCCCATCGCCTTCAGCTTTGCGATCCTGGCCTACGTGACGCTGGTCGTCATCCGCCCGGTGCTGATGGGCGCCTGGGGTCATGGTTTCCCCTACGGCATCTTCAGCCACCTGGACTGGGTGTCCAACGTCGGCTACCAGTACCTGCACTTCCACTACAACCCGGCGCACATGATCGCCATCAGCTTCTTCTTCACGACGACGCTGGCGCTGTCGCTGCACGGCGGGCTGATCCTGTCGGCCAGCAACCCGAAGAAGGGCGAGGCCATGCGCACCGCCGACTACGAGGACACCTTCTTCCGCGACGCGGTGGGCTACTCGATCGGCGCGCTTGGCATCCACCGGCTGGGCCTGTTCCTGGCACTGGCGGCGGTGTTCTTCAGTGCCGTGTGCATCGTCATCAGTGGCCCGTTCTGGACACGCGGCTGGCCTGAGTGGTGGGGCTGGTGGCTGAACATGCCGATCTGGGCCCAGTGGCCCTTGAAGTAAGAGACCCGCAGGAGCAATCACATGGCGGACTATCAGAACCTGTTCACCCAAGTCCAGGCCGTCGGGCCGGCAAACCTCGGCGTGCCGCTGGGCGACGGCAACAGCCCGCGCACCGGCACCGATCTGCCGCAGGTGCATCTTTTCGGGCGCCTGGGCATGCCGCAGATCGGCCCGATCTACCTGGGCCCCCTGGGCATCGCGTCGATCATCTTCGGCGTGCTGTCCTTCAACATCATCGGCTTCAACATGCTGGCCCAGGTCAACTGGGACTTCGTGCAGTTCGTGCGCCAGCTGTTCTGGCTTTCGCTGGAGCCGCCCGCGCCGCAGTACGGGCTGTCGTTTCCGCCGCTGAACCAGGGCGGCTGGTGGCTGATGGCCGGCGGCTTCCTGACCGTGTCGATCCTGCTGTGGTGGGCGCGCATGTACACCCGGGCGCGGGCCTTGGGCATGGGCACGCACGTCGCCTGGGCCTTCGCTGCGGCGATCTGGCTGTTCCTGGTGCTGGGCTTCATCCGCCCGGTGCTGATGGGCAGCTGGAGCGAGGCGGTGCCCTTCGGCATCTTCCCGCACCTGGACTGGACCGCGGCCTTCTCCATCCGCTACGGCAACCTGTTCTACAACCCCTTCCACGCGCTTTCGATCGCCTTCCTCTACGGCGCGACGCTGCTGTTCGCGATGCACGGCGCCACGATCCTGGCGGTCAGCCGCTTCGGTGGCGAGCGCGAGCTTGAGCAGATCGCCGACCGCGGCACCGCTTCCGAGCGCGCTGCGCTGTTCTGGCGCTGGACCATGGGCTTCAATGCCACCACCGAATCGATCCACCGCTGGGCGTGGTGGTTCGCGGTGCTGTGCCCACTGACCGGCGGCATCGGCATCCTTCTCTCCGGCACGGTGGTCGACAACTGGTTCCTGTGGGCGGTGAAGCATGGCGTGGCGCCACCGTATCCGCTGGTTTTCCCGCCATCGGTCGATCCGGCCACGCTGCTGCAGGGAGTGAAGCCATGAGCACGCGCATGACATCCGTGTGGGTTGCGCTGCTGGCCGCAACCACCTTGCTGGCCGGCTGCGAACGTCCGCCTGTGGACAGCGTGCAGCGCGGCTACCGCGGCACCGGCATGGAGCTGGTCTACAACCCGCGCACCGAGCTCAAGGTCGCTGCCGCCAACCAGGCCCCGCCCGTGACCGAGCCGGCGGCCGGCGACGCAGGGCCGAAGGCGAGGGATCTCTACAAGAACGTGCCGCTGCTCGGCCACCTGGGCGTGGCCGAGTTCACGCGCTTCATGGCGGCGATGACCGAATGGGTGTCGCCGCAGGAGGGCTGCAACTACTGCCACGACCCGGCGGCCATGGGCGAGGACACGAAGTACACCAAGGTGGTGGCGCGGCGCATGATCCAGATGACGCAGCACATCAACGTCGACTGGAAGCCGCACGTGGCCGCCACCGGCGTCACCTGCTACACCTGCCACCGCGGCAAGGCCGTACCGTTGCAGGTGTGGTTCAAGGCACCACCGCAGGACCTGAAGGCCAACTTCATCGGCGACCGCTATGGCCAGAACGCGCCGATGCAGATGGTCGGCCTGAGCTCGCTCACCTACGACCCCTACAGTCTGTATCTGCTGGGCGACCAGACCATCGGCGTCGGCGCGGCGACGGCGCTGCCCACCGGCCATGTGGCCTCGATCCTGCACACCGAGCAGACCTACGGCCTGATGATGCACCTGTCCGACGGCCTGGGGGTCAACTGCACCTTCTGCCACAACACGCGCAACTTCAAGACCTGGGAAGGCGCGCCGCCGCAGCGCACCACCGCCTGGCACGGCATCCGCATGGCGCGCGACCTGAACAACAACTACCTCGAGCCGCTGACCAAGAGCTTCCCGGCCAACCGCCTCGGGCCGCTGGGCGACGTCGCCAAGGTCAACTGCGCCACCTGCCACCAGGGTGTGTACAAGCCGATGTACGGCGCGCAGGTGGCAAAGAACTATCCGGAGCTGCTGGAGACGACGGGCTCCGTGGCCAAGGTCGCCGATGGGCTTCCACCGCCGATGTCGGAGCCGACGCGATCGGTGCTCTACTTTGGCGTGGGTTCATCCACACTCGAAGGCGAGCAGGCCAAGGGCCTGACGCAATTGATCGCCACGATGGCGGCCAAGACCTCGGCCAAGGCTACGATCTCCGGCTACCACTCGGCGTCGGGGCAGCTGGCCGCCAATCAGGAGCTGGCCAAGGACCGCGCAGTCAAGGTGCGTGATTCCATCGTCGCGGCGGGCATTGCGCCGGCCCGGGTGCAGTTGTCCAAGCCGCTGCAGGCCGAGGCCAACCTGTCCGGCGAGGACCCGGCCGCACGCCGGGTCGAGGTCACCGTCAAGTAGCCCGCGGGCCCGACCGCGCCGGGCCCCTTCTGCGATGCACCTGCCCACCGTGCTGCAGCGAGTGCCGGCACCGCCCGCCGGAGCGCCACGCGAGGCCGGTGGCCGAAGTGCCCCGCCGCAGGCGCTGCAGCGCGACGACGTGATCGTGTTGCTGCTGGCCGAGTTGGCGCCCGGTGCGCTGCTGTGGGGCTGGTCGCGCATCGTGCTGCGCAGCGGGCCGCTGCGCGCGGTGCGCGGCTTGCGCTTCGCCAAGGCATTGGGTAGCGGGCAGCGCGGCGGCTTCGGGCTGAAGCCCAGCCTGTCGCGGCAGGGACTGTTCGCGGTGTTCGACGGCGAGGCCGCGGCCGATGCCTTCCTGGCCGGCCCCACCGTCGCCGCCTACCGCGCACATGCCGGCGAGCTGTGTCTGGTGAAGCTGCGCGCCACCTCGTGCCGCGGCAGCTGGAGTGGTCAATCGATCGGCGTCAGTACTGCCGTGCCCGTGGATCAGCCAGTGGCATCGCTGACGCGGGCCTCGATCCGGCCGCACAAGGCACTGCGCTTCTGGAGCCGATCGCCGCCCGCCGAGGCCGCACTGGAGCGCGCCGAAGGCTGCATCCTGGCCATGGGCCTGGGCGAGGCACCGCTGCTGCGCCAGGCCACGTTCAGCGTCTGGGAGAGCCAGGCGGCGATGGATGCCTATGCGCGTAGCGGTGCGCACCAGGAGGCCATCCGCGCCTCGATGCAGGGCGACTGGTTCAGCGAATCGATGTTCGTTCGCTTCGTGCCGCTGCAGATCAGCGGCCGCTGGAAGGGTCGCAGCTATGGCTGAGCCCGCGCTGCCCCACACGCACCGCGTGGTGGTGGTCGGCGCCGGCATCGGCGGACTGGTCAGCGCGCTGTTGCTGGCGCAACGCGGATTGCAGGTCACGTTGGTCGAGGCTGCGGCCGTACCGGGCGGCAAGATGCGCCAGCTCGAGGTCGATGGCGCGCACATCGACGCCGGGCCGACGGTGTTCACCATGCGCTGGGTCTTCGACCAGATCCTGGCGCAGGCCGGCAGCTCGCTCGATTCACTGGTCGGCCTGCAACCGCTGCCGGTGCTGGCGCGCCATGCCTGGCGCGGCGCGCAGCCGGGGCAGCCGGGCACGCTCGATCTGCACGCCGACCTGCAGGCCTCGGTCGATGCCATCGCGCGCTTCTCCGGCCCGGCCGAGGGCCGCCGCTACCTGGCCTTCTGCGACGAGGCGCGACGCGTCTACCAGCGGCTGGAGGGCCCGCACATCCGCTCACAGCGCCCGAGCATGCTGCGCATGATCCGCGACCTGGGCCCGGGCGGGCTGGCCACGCTGAGCGGGCTCGGCCCCTTCGCCACGCTCTGGACGCGCCTGGGTCAGCATTTCCACGACCCGCGGCTGCGCCAGCTGTTCGGCCGCTATGCCACCTACTGCGGCGCGTCCCCCTGGCTGGCGCCGGCCACGCTGATGCTGATCGCGCATGTCGAGCAAAGCGGCGTGTGGTCGGTGCGCGGCGGCATGTATGCGCTGCCCCACGCATTGGCCGCGTTGGCCCGCGAACGCGGTGCCAGCCTGCACTTCGGCCAGACGGTGGAGCGCATCCTGGTGCGTGGTGGCCGAGCCTGTGGCGTGCGCCTGGCCGGCGGCCGCGAGCTGCAGGCCGATTCGGTGGTCTTCAACGGCGATGCCAACGCTCTGGCGCAGGGCCTGCTCGGCACCGAGGTGGTGTCCGCGGCGCCGGCCACGCCACGCCCGCAGCGCTCGCTGTCCGCGCTGACCTGGGCGGTGCACGCGCGCAGCAGCGGCTTTGCACTGGAGCGCCACAACGTCTTTTTCTGCGACGACTACCGGCGCGAGTTCGACGACGTGCTGCGCCGTCGCCAGCTGCCGCAACAAGGCACGGTGTATGTATGCGCGCAGGACCGCGGTGACACCGGCACCGCGCCGCAGGGGCGCGAGCGCCTGCTGTGCCTGGTGAACGCACCGGCCGACGGCGACAGCCGACCCTTTGACCCCTCGGAGATCGAGCCATGCCTACGACGCAGCCAGGATCTGCTGCAGCACTGTGGCCTGCAGCTGGAGGCGCAAGCGCCACAGCAGGTGACCTCGCCGGCCGGCTTCAACCGGTTGTTTCCGGGCACGGGCGGGGCGCTGTATGGGGCCGCGAGCCACGGCTGGATGGCGCTGTTCAAAAGATCGGGCGCGACCAGCCGGCTGCCGGGGCTGTACCTGGCCGGCGGCAGCGTGCACCCGGGGCCGGGTGTGCCGATGGCAGCGATGTCCGGCCGACTGGCGGCCGAGACGCTGCTGGCGCACCTCGATTCGACCAGCCGGTCCCGCCTGGGGGTTACCTATGGTGGTACGTCGACGCCCTCAGCGACGACGGCCGGCACGGTCTGACGATCATCGCCTTCGTTGGCAGCGTCTTTTCGCCCTACTACCGCTACGACCGCTGGCGCGGGCGTGGTGATGCAGAGCAGCATGTGGCGCTCAACGTCGCCCTCTATGGCCGCGACACGCCGCGCTGGACCATGACCGAACGTGGCCGCGGCCAGCTGTCGCGCAGCGCCAGCGAGCTGGCCATCGGGCCCAGTCGCGTGCAATGGGACGGGCAGGCGCTGCAGATCGACATCGACGAAGTCTGCAGCCCGCTGCCGCGGCGCGTGCGCGGCCGCGTGCGCGTGCACCCACAGGGCTTGTGCCGCTTTGTCGCGCCGCTGGATGCGGCCGGGCGCCACCGCTGGGGACCGATCGCGCCGTGCGCGCGGGTCGAGGTCGAGCTCGACCGCCCCGGGCTGCGCTGGAGCGGCCATGCCTACCTCGATTCGAACGAAGGCGACGAACCCGTGGACTGCGCCTTTCGCACCTGGGACTGGTCGCGCGCCACCTTGCGCGACGGCAGCACCGCGGTGATCTACGACCTGCGGCCGTCGCCCAAGGCAGGCGGCGCCGGCGCCGACCGCCTGATCGCGCAGCGCTTTGCGCCCGACGGCCAGAGCTCGCCCTTCGAGCCGCCGCCGCGGCGCAGCCTGCCGCGCTCGCGCTGGGGTCTGAGCCGCAGCCAGCGCAGCGAAGACGGCACGCCGGTGCGCGTGCAGCAGACGCTCGAGGACACGCCCTTCTATGTGCGCTCCGTACTCGGTGCGGCGCTGCTGGGCGAGCCGGTAACGGCCGTGCACGAGACGCTGCACGTGCCGCGGCTGGTGTCGCTGCCGGTGCAGCTGATGCTGCCCTTTCGCATGCCTCGGCGCAGCTGAGGGGCAGGCTTTGAGCTGTGTCATGGCGCAAAAAGAACGTAGCGCAAACACAGCGTCAATTTTTATTGACATCGCAAACCGTAAGGTCAAAATGACACTGTCGACAGCATTGCCGGCAAACGTTCCCGATACCCGCGTGCAGGTTGTGCACGCATAAGTTTGCTATTGGAGGGTCCATGGCAGAAAGCAAATCAGATCCGAACAAGGTCTGGCCCACAGGCCTCACCGAGGCGGAGTCCGAAGAGATCCATCGTCACGTGATTCAAGGGACGCAGATCTTCGGCTTCATCGCGGTGCTGGCGCACTTGTTCGCCTACATCTACTCACCGTGGCTGAAGTGAGGACGGAGAAAAAACCATGATCTACGGAAAACTCTGGCTGGTCGTCAAGCCGACCGTCGGCATTCCCCTGTTCCTCGGAGCGGTGGCCGTCAGTTCGTTCCTGGTGCACTACATGCTCCTGACGCACACGACGTGGATGCCGAAGTACTACGAAGGCGGCATGAAGAAGACCGCGGCGATCGAGGCCCCCGCCACGACCGCCATGGCGCCACCGACCACCCTGGTGGCCGCGGCGCCGGCGCAGAAGTAGGCCCGGCGGGCTTCGCCCGCCAAGTGATCGCATCCTGTCGCAGGGTTCGTCCCTGTGCGGGGTGTGACGGCCCGCCGCTGCGGCGTGCCAGTGGCTTTACGCCGCTGCGCGTTGCGCGCCGGGCATTTCTTTTCCGGCACCGCGTGGGCGGTGTCGTGTGCCAGTCCTTCATCGGGCCATGAACCGACTCAGTCGCACGCTGATTGCGCGCTGGGCCCAAATGGGGCCGCGCTTCCTGCCGTTCGCCGATGCGGCGACGCCGGACCTGCCGTTGTCGCGGCTGCTGCGCCTGTCGCTGTTCCAGGTGTCGGTGGGGATGGCGCTGACCTTGCTCGTCGGCACGCTCAACCGCGTGATGATCGTCGAGTTGAAGGTGCCGGCCACACTGGTGGCACTGATGGTGGCGCTGCCGGTGCTGTACGCACCGTTCCGCGCGCTGATCGGCTACCGCTCCGATACGCACCGCTCGGCCCTGGGCTGGCGCCGTGTGCCCTTCATCTGGATGGGCTCGATGCTGCAGTTCGGCGGCCTGGCCGTCATGCCTTTTGCGCTGCTGGTGCTGTCCGGTGGCGGCAATGCCAGCCAGTGGCCGGTGTGGGTGGGCTGGGCTGGCGCGGGCCTGGCCTTTCTGCTGGTCGGCGCCGGCCTGCATACGGTGCAGACCGCCGGCCTGGCCTTGGCCACCGACCTGGCGCCGGTGGAGTCGCAGCCCAAGGTCGTCGGCCTGATGTACGTGATGCTGTTGCTGGGCACGATTGCCAGCGCGCTGGTCTTCGGCGCCTTCCTGCGCGACTTCAGCCCCGGGCGGCTGGTGCAGGTGATCCAGGCCGCCGCCGTGACCACGCTGGTGCTGAACAGCCTGGCGCTGTGGAAGCAGGAAATGCGGCACCCGGGCGGACGCCATGCGCCGCCGCGCGAGCAGGTCGACTTCCGCCACGCCTGGGCCACCTACATCGAAGGCGACGGCACGCGCCGCCGCCTGCTGGCCATCGGCCTGGGCACGATGGCCTTCGGCATGCAGGACGTGCTGCTCGAGCCCTATGGCGGCCAGGTGCTGGGCATGAGCGTCGGCGCCACCACCTGGCTGACGGCCACGCTGGCCGGCGGCGGCCTGGCCGGCTTTGCGTTGGCTTCCAGCATCCTCAGCCGCGGTGCCGACCCGGCGCGCCTGGCTGTCACCGGGGCTTGGCTCGGCATTCCGGCCTTTGCCGCAGTGACGCTGGCCGCCACGATGCAATCGGTGGGCTTGTTCGCCTGTGGCGTGCTGGTCATCGGCTTTGCCGCCGGCATGTTCGGCCATGGCACGCTGACCGTGACCATGAACCGCGCGCCCAAGGAACAGACCGGTCTGGCGCTAGGCGCCTGGGGTGCCGTGCAGGCCACCGCCGCCGGCGTGGCCGTGGCGCTGGGCGGGCTGCTGCGCGACGTGGTCTCCGCAATGGCAGCGCAGGCTTGGTTCGGCAGTGCGCTGGCCCAGCCTGCAACCGGCTATGCTTTTGTCTACGCCGTGGAGATCGCCATGCTGGCCGTCACCGTCTTCGTCATGAACGGTCTGGTGGGCGACACGCGGCGGCTGCTGATGGGGCCGCACGGCACCCACCTGCCGGTGGGCCCCGACCAACCCTGAAAGCAACGCGCCGCAAGGCGTACCGATCCAACCTCTTGCCACTGTAGGAGCCTCCCGTGAAGGTCTATCACATCCTGTTCATCCTCTGGGCCATCGTCTTCGCGTTCTGGCTGGCGAGGCAGTTCTCCGCCTCCAACAAGCGCATCGAGGACAAGTAGTCCGACAGCGGGCCGCAGCGCACTGCGGTCCGCTCCATCTGGTCGGCGGTCTCCGCAGGTCGGGGGCAGCGCAGGCGCTGCCTTGTGATCTGGCCGGGCTGCGCTGATCAGCCGACCAGCCGCCGGGACGGATCGCTCGAGGCCGCCCACCACCGGCACAGCCTTTCGACCAGCGCACCGGCCACGATCGAGCAGAAGACCGCGCCGTTGAGCGCCAGGACGACGCCGACGATCGGCCCACCGATGACCTTGCCGAAGTCGTAGCTGTAGACCATGCCGGCCACGGCGGCCAGCAGATAGACCAGCCGCACCAGCCAGCGTTGCAGTGGCGTGGGCACGCGTTCAGGGTGTTGCATCGGAATCCTCCGCCTTCTTGTGCCGCTCAGACGCCTCGCGCCGTTTGCGTTCCTTGCCCAGGTCGCGCAATTGCCACCAGCCGAAGGCCAGCACGCCGCCGAAGATCAGCACCACCTCGATCAGGATGACCGGCAGGTTCTGGCTCATGCCCGGTGCTGCGCATGATCCGGGGCGTCAGCGGTAGGCACGGCCCTGTGCAGCCTGGCGCTCGAACAGCCCGATGACCACCGCCATGCGCTCGTCGAAACTGCGTCGCGGCAGGACGGCCGGCACCGGCAGCACCGCGGCGCTCAGCGGCTGCGATGCGGCGGCATCCACCAGGAACTGCACGGCCTTCAAAGCCGGCACGCCGATCAGTGGCGGCGGCGAGCGCAGCGCGGCACTGGCCGCGCGGGCGATCAGCGCCAGCTTGCGGCGCTTGGACACCACCGTGCGCCGCGTCACCGAATCCAGTCCCTCGCGCTGCAGTTGCACGCCGATCTCGGCATAGACCCAACGCGCCGCCAGGATGGCGCTGCGGCAGTCGCGCGGCAGTTCGGCCACGCCATGTTCGGCGCGGCGGTACAGCGCGTCGGCCGTCTGCAGCAGACGGTCGATGACGCCGGCAATGGCGGCATTGAAGCGCGGTTCGCGCAGCCAGGCGTCCGGGTCGATGCCGGCCTCGCGCAGCCACTCGCGCGGCAGGTACAGGCGGCCGTTGCGGGCGTCCTCGCCGACATCGCGGGCGATGTTGGTCAGCTGCATGGCGATGCCCAGCTCGCAGGCCCGGGCCAGCGCGCGCGGGCTGTGCGCGCCCATCACCAGCGCCATCATCGCGCCGACCGTGCCGGCCACGCGCGCGGCGTAGTCCTGCAGCTCCTCCAGCGTCTCGTAGCGGCGGCCGTTGGCGTCCCACAGGAAGCCTTCCAGCAGGGCGTCGAGCAGCAGCCGCGGAATGGCAAAGCGGTGCACCACGTGGGCCAGCGCCCGGTCGGCGTCTTGCGGCCCGGGGCGGCCGTCGTAGATGGCATCCAGGCGGCGGCGCAGGCCGGCCATCTCGGCGGCCGGGTCCTGCCCCAGGTCGATGGCATCGTCGGCCAGTCGGCAGAAGGCATACAGCGCGCTGGCCGGTGCGCACACCCGCGAAGGCAGCAGCAGCGAGGCGGCGAAAAAACTCTTCGATCCGCCGCGCATCAGCTTGCGGCAGGCCTGCAGGTCGTAGTCCGGCATGGCGGCCGGCGTGTCAGGCAAGGTGTTGTGCATGGGGGATCACCGTTTCCAATGCTTTGGCGGACATCAGCACGCCGGGCACGCCGGCGCCCGGGTGCGTGCCCGCACCGACCATGTACAGGCCGCGCACATCCTCGCTGCGGTTGTGCGGGCGGAAGTAAGCGCTTTGCTGCAGCAGCGGCTCCATGCCGAAGGCCGCGCCCTTGTAGGACAGCAGCCGGTCATGGAAGTCCTGCGGCGTGGTCACGCGCGACGTGACGATGTGGGCGCCCAGGCCGGGCAGCATGGTGTCGTGCAGGCGCTGCTCGATGCGCCGGCGGTAGCTCTCGGCCACCGCCGGCCAGTCGGTGCCGCTGTCCAGGTGCGGCACCGGCGACAGCGCGTAGAAGGCATCGTGTCCGGGCGGCGCCATGCCGGGGTCGGTGGCCGTGGGGCGATGCAGGTACAGGCTGAAGTCGTCGCTGAGGTGGTGGCGCGTGAAGATGTCCTTCAGCAGGCCCTCGTAGCGCGGCCCCAGCACCATGGTGTGGTGCGGCACGTCGGTGTACTGGCGGTTGGTTCCGAAGTACCAGACGAACAGGCTCATCGAGTACTTCTTGCCTTCGATGCGTTGGTCGGTCCAATGCGGCCGGTGCTGGCGTTCGATCAGGTGGCGGTAGGTCCAGGCGGTGTCGGCGTTGCTGACCACGATCTCGGAGCCCAGGCGCTCGCCGTCGGCCAGCTCGACGCCGGTAGCGCGGCCGCCTTCGACCACGATGCGCTTGACTTCGGCATGGCAGCGCAGCGGCACGCCGCGCGAGCGCAGCAGCCCCGCCAGGCCCTGCACCACCGCGCCGGTGCCGCCCATCGCCCAGTGCACGCCGTAGCGCCGCTCCAGCGCGTGGATCAGGCTGTAGACGCTGGTGACGTTGAAGGGGTTGCCGCCGATTAGCAGCGACTGCAGGCTGAAGGCGACGCGCAGCTTCGGGTCCTTCATGTGCGTGGACACCAGCTTGTACAGGCTGCGCCAGCCGCGCATGCGCACCAGCTTCGGGCTGGCGCGCAGCAGATCGCCGACGCTGTCGTAGGCGATGCTGCCCAGCTGCTCGAAGCCGATGCGGTAGCTGAGTTCGGCTGCCTCGACGAAGCGGTCGTAGCCGGCCACGTCGGACGGGTTGATGCGCGCGATCTGCGCGCGCATCGCGGCGGGGTCGCTGCTGTAGTCGAAGTGGCTGCCGTCGTCGTAGCGGATGCGGTAGAACGGATCCATCTGCACCAGCTTGATGTCGTCGGCCAAGCGCTTGCCGCACAGCGCCCACAGTTCCTCGAGCATGAAGGGCGCGGTGATGATGGTTGGCCCGGCATCGAAGGTGAAGCCGTCCTGGCGCCACACGCCGGCGCGGCCGCCCAGACCACCGAGCTTTTCCAGCACGGTCACACGGTAGCCCTTGCAGCTCAGGCGCACCGCGGCGGCCAGACCACCGAAGCCGCTGCCAATGACGATGGCACGGGGTGCACCGGGTTGGGTCCGGTCGGCACCCTGTGCACCCGGGTTAGCGGGGCCCATCGGGCCCAGCGGAACGGGCGGCTTAGCGGGCGCGAAGGAGATCGTCATGGTTTTCCAGGGTGACGGAAGCGGTCTGCGCCTGACCGCGCAGCGCCCAGCGCCACAGCGCGGTGGACGGGATCGGCAGGACCAGCAGCAGGTGTTCGACGATGGCCATCGCCAGCATCGTGCCGACCAGCGCGATGCCCACCACGGCGGCCGGCGTGGCACTCGGTTCGGCGGCACTCAGCACCATCAGCGTCAGCACACAGCTCGCGCCCAGCACCGAGAAAGGCAGCAGCGCGTTCATCGGGCGGCGCCGGAAGAAGCTCTGCAGGTAGGCCAGATGCGGCGGCAGGAACTCCTCGCTGAGGTTGCGCACGCCGAGGAACAGGTTCAGCTTGGCGCTGGTGCGCATGATCCACAGCACCAGGAAGGTCTGCGTCGCCACCTGGTTGGGCTGGCCCCAGGTGATGGCGACGATGGCCACCGCCACCGCCAGGATGCCCAGCTCGTGCCAGAGGATGGCGCGCACCGATTCGACGAAGCGCGGCCAACCGGTGGTGCCCTGCGGCAGCCGGGTCTTGCGCGGTCCGGTGATCCAGCCGCTGAGGAAGCTCAGCTCGTGCCAGCCCCACACCAGCAAAGCACAGGTGAAGGCGCAGTAGGCGTTGGCCACGGTCATCTCGCGCGCGGTGTGCGCCAGCGCGACGAAGGCGGTCAGCGCCAGCAGCGAGGACAGCCAGTGGCTCCAACGCAGCGCGCCGTGCGGCATGCGGTCGAGCAGCAGCACGATGCCGGTGCTGAACCACCAGATGAAGACCGCGAACAGCGCGGCCAGGGTCAGTTCAGACATCGTGCCTCGCGCCTTGTGGTCCTACCAGGCCGGTGCCACGCGCACCTGCGCGGGCAGCTCATGCCGGTTCACCGGGAGCAGGTACAGCCGGGCGAAGGCGGCAGCGCCGGCGACGGCCCAACCGGCCTGCTTGATCTTGCCCATCACGCCGCCTTGCGCCTTGGCCGCGTCCATGCCGGTCTGGATGCGGAACAGCCGCTCCATGCCGGCGCGGAAGGCTGGGTGGTCGATGTCCAACGAGATCGGGAACACCTGCTTGCTGATCTCGCTGCAGATGCGGAAGACCTTGTAGTCGTACTCGGTGCTGTCCAGGCCCATCGCCTCGTGCAGCATCGGCCGCGTGTGGTCGCGCACGTACATGGTGGCGTACACCGCCAGCAGGAAGAAGCGGATCCACAGCACGTTGCCGCCGCGCAGCAGGTGCGGCTGCGTGCGCATGATCAGCGCGAAGCTCTCGCCATGGCGGAATTCGTCGTTGCACCAGCGCTCGAACCAGCGGAAGATCGGGTGGAAGCGCTTGTCCGGGTTGGCTTCCAGCTGGCGGAAGATGGTGATGTAACGCGCGTAGCCGATCTTCTCGCTCAGGTAGGTGGCATAGAAGATGTACTTGGGCTTGAAGTAGGTGTAGGCCTTGGTGCGCTTGAGCCCACCCAGGTCCAGGCCCAGGCCGAAGTCCTTCAGGCTGCTGTTGATGAAGCCGGCGTGGCGCGACTCGTCGCGTGCCATGAAGCGCATCAGCGCCTTAATGTCCGGGTTGCTGATGTTCTTCTGGATCTCGTTGTAGAGGATGCAGCCCGAGAACTCCGAGGTCACCGAGGTGATCAGGAACTCGAGGAACTCCTTGCGCAGTTCCGGCGAGACCTGCGAGAAGACCTCGGCCACTTCCTTGGCGAACAGCTCGTTGCGCTGGAAGTGGTCGTGGTTGTTGTCGCCTTCGTACTCGGCCATCATCGTGTCCCATTCGGCGCGGATCGGGCTCACGTCGATGCGGTCCATCGCCGCGAAGTCGGTGGTGTAGAAGCGCGGGCTGAGCAGCGTGCTTTCCTTGGCCTTGCGCGCGGCTTCGTCGGGCGTGGCGATCATCTGGGCTGCGGTCATGGGTGTCTCCTGTGGGTCAACGCGCCGGGGCGCCTTGCGCGGTGAGCAGGCGCGCGAACGCGCCGGCATTGGTGGGGCCGAAGGATTCGAGGTCGACACGCTCGCCGGTGGCCGGGTCGACCAGCGTCAACCGGCCGTCGGCGCGGGCGATCAGTTCGAAGGCCGGTTCGGAGCCGAGCCCTTGCTTGCGGCGCTCGCGTGCCATGGCGCGCAGCGCGCCGCGCAGGAAGCCGGCCTCGCCTTGGATGGATTCGATCTGCTGGCCGCTGCGCGCGTCTAGTACGGCCACGCTGCCGTCGCGGCGGTCTTCGAAGCGCAGGCTGCGTTGCGCCACCGCCTCGGCATCCGGCGCGCGGATCGGCGTGCCGGACAGGCGCACGCCGGCCACGCCGACCAGCAGCATCAACAGCACTGCGCCAATGACGTACAGCGGGCCGCGCGGCATGGTGTCGCGCTGCACGGGGTGGGGTTGAACGGTGCCGAGCATGGGGGGCTCTCCTCGGGTCGCTCAGTGGCCGGCCAGCGCTGGCTGGCCGTTGCCGGCATGGGCACCCTGCGCGGGCCGCGCACGTTCGGCCGCGGCACGCGGCTCGGCCGCCACGCCGGTGGCTTCGGACCAGGCCTGAGTCAGTAGCTTGGCTACCGCAGCCGCGTCGGGCACGCTGCGCAGCATCGGTTCGGGCCGGGCCACGCGCCAGGGGCGCGCATGCGGCCACAGGTGCAGGTAGGCAATATGGTCGGGCGGCAGCAGCGACAGTGGCAGATCGCCGGTGCCGCGGGCGTCGAGGTGCAGGCCCGCCGTGGCGATGCGCCGGTAGGGGATGTTGAAGGTCAGCGTCAGCACGATACCGATGCGCATGACCACGCGCTTGTCGGTCAGCGTGTACACGGTGGAGCGGGCCGACAGCCAGGCCATCAATGCCACCAGGCCGAGCGCGACGCCGGCCAGCGCCAGCGGCCCGAGCGTCGAGCGCAGCGCCGAGACGACCGAGCCGGTGTCGCTGTAGACGAAGGCCGCGCGCAGCAGCACCATCGCGGCGAAGTACACCGTCAGTTTGCGCAGATGGAAGGCGCGGCGCGCCAACATGCGCCAGTTGGGGCTGCCCTGCCAGAGCAGCTTCTCGTCGCCGGGCAGGGTCTCGGGCAGGCCACGCTGGGGCTCGAACTCATGCTCGTGCCCGCTGGCGCTGTGTCGATGGGCGGCTTTCATGGGGAATCTCCGCGGGGCGGGTCAGATGAGCGGGTCCAGGCGCGAGGGCGTGGCATAGAGCAGCCCGGCCCCGAAGTACGCCATGATCTTTTCCTCCTCGAGCTGCGTCACCTGGTCGGCACTGCGCGTGCCTGGCACGGCACCGAAGTGCTCGCCGAAGATGGCGCGCACATAGACCTGGTCCTTGCGGATGCGCGCGAAGTTGATCGGCAGCAGCACGTGCCGGCCGCCGCCCACGGTTTCCACCTCGAGGTAGCGGAACAGGCTCTCGGCCTTGTCGACCCACAGGTCGACCACCGTGCCGCCGACCTCGCCGTCGCCGCCGACCACCGGCAGGCCACGCGGGTCGTTGTCCTTGACCGAGATCTGGAAATCGCTGGCCACGCGAAGCGGCACGATCTTGATCTGGCCTTCGAAGTCCATGTCCGGCACGTCGGCGCGGTCGGCCCAGGCGCCCGGGCCGACACCGTCGAGCATCGGGTTGTCGCCGGTGGGTACCAGAGGGGCGCCGGCCCAACTGTGCGCCGGCTCGGCGCGCAGCGTCTGCGGCGACGGCGTCAGGTTGGGCACGACGGCTTCGCCGCCATGCGCGAGCTTGTAGGTCTTCGACTCGGGGATCGGCCAGCCGGTGATGACACCACGGCCGTTTTCGGTCTCCATCGGATAGCCTTCACGATGGTTCTCGCGCACGAGGTAGTAAACCAGGCCGGCAAAGAAGATCCAGAACGCCCACAGCACGAGCTGCGCGACGTCGACATAGTGGGTAATGGCTCCGGTTCCCATGGGGTTCTCCTTCCGAATGACAGTGCTAGCCGGGAAACTCGGCCAGACCGAAACGAGGCTGGGCGGTGCGGCCCGGCCGTGTGGTGGCGCGCACCAGCGGCCCGATGGCCACCAGCGTTGCGAACAACAGGTACATCTCAAGGTGGTAGACGAAGCTGTAGCCGGTGACGGCGCTCTGCAGCGCCTCGCCCAGCAGCCCCTGCGTCGCCAGGCCCGAGACGGCATCGCGGATGGCGCCGCCGGCGCCGACCGACAGGCCTGACGCGGTGGCCTGCACCGCGCCCCAGGCACCGAGCGCCAGGCCGACATGCTCGGCACGCTCCAGGCTCATGGCCGCGCACAAGGTGCCCACCGCGAACAGCCCGCCGCCGAAGCCGATCAGCGCGACACCGCAACGGAAAAGCAGCGAGGACTCCAGTGGCGCCGAGAAGATCACCGCGGCGAAGGCCGGCAGCCCGAGCAGCGCGCCGACGGCGGCCACCCGGAAGGGGTCGGCGCCGCGGCCGAGCGTGCGTGCCGACAACGCAAACGCCGCCAGCGCCCCCGCGGCCATCAGCGCGGTGAGGGCGCTGGTGGCGCCCACGCTCAGGCCGAGGATCTCGCCGCCGTAGGGCTCGAGCACGATGTCCTGCATGTTGAAGGCCATGGTGCCCAGCGCCACGGTCCACAGGAAGCGCCGCGCCGTCTTCTGCGCGATGAAGCTGCGCCACATCGGCCCGAAGGCCGGTGCCGGCACCGACTTGCTGCGGCGGCGGCCGGGCTGGCGGGCCTCCTGCTTCCACACGGCGATGATGTTCAGGAACACGCTCAGCATGGCGGCACCCTGCACCACCTGCACCAACTTCTTGTCGCTGAAGTCGGCCAGCAGTGTGCTGCACAGCGTGCCGCCGCCGACCATGCCGAGCAGCAGCATCACGTACATCAGCGCCACCACGCGCGGGCGCGATTCCTCGGAGGCCAGGTCGGTGGCCAGCGCCAGGCCGGTGGTCTGCGTGGTCTGCAAGCCGGCGCCGACCAGCAGGAAGGCCAGCCCGGCGCACAGGTGGCCGACCCAGGCCATGCCCAGCTGACCGTCGCCGGTGAGCACCAGCAGCGCGAAGGGCATGATCGCCAGCCCGCCGAACTGCAGCATCGTGCCGATCCAGATGTAGGGCACGCGGCGCCAGCCGATGACCGAGGCATGGGTGTCGGAGCGGTGGCCGACGAAGGCGCGGAAAGGCGCAACCAGCAGGGGCAGCGCGACCATCAGCGACACCAGCCAGGCGGCCATGTGCAGCTCGACGATCATCACGCGGTTGAGCGTGCCGACCATCAGCGCGGCGGCCAGGCCCACCGTCACCTGGAACAGCGAAAGCCGCAGCAGCCGCGGCAGCGGCAGCCCGGGGCTGGCGGCATCGGCGAAAGGCAGCACACGCGGCAGCCAGCGCGCGAACTGTTCGCGCTGCTCGGCGGGCATGCGGTCGAAGAAGCGCTCGACCAGTCCGGGCTTGCGCGGTCCGGATGCGGCAGCCCGGCGCCGCGATTCCGCGGCTCGGGAGGCGCTGAGGAAGTTCAGCTTCACGCCTTGATCCACTCCAGGGCTTGCGACTTGTAGAAGCCCGCCGCGATGTTCTCGTAGCGCCCGGTGTGCCAGGCGGCCAGCGAGGCGTCGCCCGCCATCAGGCGGCGCAGCGCGGCCGGCGCAATGGGTTCGATGGCCGGAGAGCGGTCGCTGCGCGGGAACAGCTTGCCCATCGTCAGCATCATCATCGTCGCCGGCGTGCGCGGCGCGGCGGTGAAGACGATCGAATGGCGCGTGCGCTCGGCCAGCCGCGAGAGCGCGGCGACCACATCGTGCGCGCGGTAGTGGATCAGCGAGTCCATCGCCACCACGTGATCGAAGGTGCCAAGCGCCGGATCCAGCATATCGCCGCTGCAGAAGTGCACCGAACCCGTGCCCAGCGATTCGGGTAGACGTTCGCGTGCCAGCGCCACCAGCGTGGGCGACAGGTCGATGGCCACCACCTCGGCACCACGGCGTGCGGCTTCGATGGCCAGTGCCCCGGTGCCGCAGCCGGCATCGAGGAGGCGCCGGCCGTGCAGGTCCTCGGGCAGCCAGGACAGCAGCGTCGCGCGCATGCGGTCGCGCCCGGCACGCACGGTGGCGCGGATGCGGCCGACCGGCGCGTCCGACGTGAGCTTGGCCCAGGTCTGCGCGGCGGTGCGATCGAAGTAGTGCTCTATCTCGCCGCGGCGGTGCTGGTAGGTGGCAGTGTTCATGGTCAGTCGTAGCCCAGCAGGTCGAAGATGTCGCGGTCCTTCATCGGCACCGCGCTCAAGGGCTCGCCGCCCAGCCACAGCGCAGCGGCCAGGCGCATGTACTCGTTTTGCACCGCCTCGAGCTCGGGCGAGTGCTCCATCTCGAACAGCGTGCTTTTCTTCAGCCGGCTGCGGCGGATCACGTCCAGGTCGGGGAAATGCGCCGCCAGTTTCAGGCCGATCTTGGCGTTGTACTTGTCGATCTGGTCGGTGGCCGCGCTGCGGTTGGCGATGACACCGCCGAGGCGCACGTTGTAGTTCTTGGCCTTCGCGCCGATGGCCTGCACGATGCGGTTCATCGCGAAGATCGAGTCGAAGTCGTTGGCGGTGACGATCATCGCCCGGTCGGCATGCTGCAGCGGCGCGGCGAAGCCGCCGCAGACCACGTCGCCGAGCACATCGAAGATCACCACGTCGGTGTCCTCGAGCAGGTGGTGTTCCTTCAGCAGCTTGACTGTCTGGCCGACGACATAGCCGCCGCAGCCGGTGCCGGCCGGCGGGCCGCCGGCCTCGACGCACATCACGCCGTTGTAGCCGGGGAAGACGAAGTCCTCGACGCGCAATTCCTCGGCATGGAAGTCCACCGTCTCGAGCACGTCGATGACCGTGGGCAGCATCTTCTTGGTCAGCGTGAACGTGCTGTCGTGCTTGGGGTCGCAGCCGATCTGCAGCACGCGCTTGCCCAGCTTGGAAAAGGCGGCCGACAGGTTGCTGGAGGTGGTGCTCTTGCCGATGCCGCCCTTGCCGTAGATGGCGAACACCTTGGCCGTGCCGATCTTCACGTTCGGGTCGAGCTGCACCTGCACGCTGCCCTCGCCATCCAGGCCGCGGGCCAGGGCCGGGGCGGGTCCGCGGCGGATCTGGTCGACCCGGATCTCTGCGACTTCGGTCATGCGGTTGCTCCTTCGTAGACGCCTTCGAGCCGGTCTTCCAGCTCCTCGCCGGCGCGCCGCAGCGCGTCCAGCATGGCGTCATCGGGTTGCCAGTACTGGCGGGCCGAAGCTTCCAGCAGCCGGGTGGCCACCTTCGCGGATGCGGTCGGGTTCAACTTGGCCAGGCGCTCGCGCATGGCCGGGTCGAGCAGGAAGGTCTCGGTCAGCTGCTGGTAGACCCAGGGCTGCACCTGGCCAGTGGTGGCCGACCAACCCATGGTGTTGGTGATGTGCACCTCGATCTGGCGCACGCCTTCGTAGCCGTGCTCCAGCATGCCTTCGTACCACTTCGGGTTGAGCATGCGCGTGCGCGTTTCCAGCGCGACCTGCTCGCCCAGCGTGCGCACCACGCCGTCGCCGCGCGTCTGGTCGCCGATGTAGACCGGCGCCACCTCGGACTCCCGGCCCTTGGCGCGCTGGATGGCGCGGCTGATGCCGCCGAGCGTGTCGAAGTAGGTGTCCACCGTGGTCACGCCCAGCTCCACCGAATCGATGTTCTGGTACGCCAAGTTCACGCCGGCCAGCACGCTGGACAGCAACTGGGTCTGCTGCACCGGCCGCCCGCTGCGGCCGTAGGCAAAGCCCTTGCGCCGGCTGTAGGTCTCGGCCAGCTCGTCGTCCTGCTCCCAGCGGCTGCTGTCGATGAGGTGGTTGACATTGGCACCGTAGGCACCTTCGGCATTGCCGAAGACGCGCAGCGAGGCGGTTTCCAGGTCGCCGCCATGCTCGGCCTGGTAGGCCAGCGCATGCTTGCGGATGAAGTTGCGCTCGAGCGGCTCGTCGGCGCTGGCCGCCAGGAACGAGGCCTCGGCCAGCAGCTTGATCTGCAGCGGTAGCAGGTCGCGGAAGATGCCGGACAGCGTGACGATCACGTCCACGCGCGGCCGGCCCAGTTGCTCCAGCGGCAGCAACTCGGCACCGGCCAGCCGGCCGTAGCTGTCGAAGCGCGGCTTCGCGCCGATCAGCGCCAGCGCCTGGGCGATGGGCGCGCCTTCGGTCTTCAGGTTGTCGGTACCCCACAGCACCAGCGCGATGCTTTCCGGGAAGGCATGGCCGTCGTCCTGGTGGCGCTGCAGCAGCCGCTCGGCCTGGCGCGCGCCGTCCTTGACGGCGTAGGCGCTGGGGATGCGGAAGGGGTCGAAACCGTGCAGGTTGCGACCGGTGGGCAGGATGGCCGGCGTGCGCAGCAGGTCGCCGCCCGGGGCCGGGCGCACGAAGCGGCCGTCCAGCGCGTGCAGCAGCCCGGCGATTTCGTGGTCCTGGGCCAGCAATTCATCGATGCCGGCCAGCTCCGTGAACAGCGCCAGCGCCTCCTCGTCGGCCAACTGCCCGGCCGCGGCCAGCGCGGCGGCGGGCGTCTTGCCGGCGACCAGCGCCTCGACCGCCGCACGATCCGGCCGCTGACCGTGCGAGGCATCGGCCACCGACAGCAGCAGTTCGGTGCGCTCGGCCGGGCTCGGCGCCTTGCCCACGACATGCAGGCCGTGCGGGATCAGCGTGTATTCGAGTTCCAGTACCGCGTCGTTCAGTGCCGTGATCTTCTTGTCGGCCTCATCTCCCCAGGCCGGCTCGGCCTGAGCCAGCTCCAGCTCGGCGGCCTGCGCCTGAACCATCACGGCCAGCTCGGCACGCTCGACCGCGTCGGGTTCCAGGCCGCGGTAGCGGTCGAGCGCACCCTTCAGGTCGACCAGGCCGCGGTACAGGCCTGCCTGAGACACGGGGGGCGTCAAGTAGCTGATCAGCGTGGCGGCGGCGCGGCGCTTGGCGATCGTGCCTTCGCTGGGGTTGTTGGACGCGTAGAGGTAAAAGTTGGGCAGGTCGCCGATCAGCCGGTCAGGCCAGCAGTCGCCCGACAGGCCGGCCTGCTTGCCAGGCATGAATTCCAGCGCGCCGTGGGTGCCGAAGTGCAGCACCGCGTGGGCGTTGAAGTCTTCCTTGAGCCAGCGGTAGAAGGCCGAGAAGGCATGGGTCGGCGCGAAGCCCCGCTCGAACAGCAGGCGCATCGGGTCGCCTTCATACCCGAAGGCCGGCTGGATGCCGACGAAGACATTGCCGAAGCGCTCGCCGAGCACGAAGATCGAACTGCCGTTGCTCTGCTGCTTGCCCGGCGCCGGGCCCCATTGCTTTTCGATCGCCTCGAGCCAGCGCTCGCGCTTGACATGGCCATCGACGGCAATGCGCGCATGCACGTTGGCACTGGCGCCGAAGGTCTCGGCATTGCCGTGGATGACACGCTCGCGCAGTTCATCCACCGTGGCCGGCACCTCGACGGTGTAGCCCTCGCGCTGCATCGCCTTGAGCAGGTTGTGCAGCGACTCGAATACGGAAAGGAAGGCCGCGGTGCCGGTGTTGCCGGCATTGGGCGGGAAGTTGAAGATCACCGCGGCGACGCGGCGCTCGGCGCGCTCGCTGCGGCGCAGGTCGACCAGCCGGCCCACGCGCGCGGCCAGCACGTCGGCGCGCTCCGAGCAGGTGTGCATGTCGTGGTCGTGCTCGGCCTGCTTGAAGGTGCAACTGCGCTCGCAGCCATGGCAGGCTGCGCCGGCAGCGTCGCTGCGGCCGCCGAAGACCATCGGGCCGGTGCAGCCGTCGAGTTCGGGGATGGCGATCATCATCGTCGCTTCGACCGGCAGCAGGCCGCGCTCGGAGCCGCCCCAGCTTTCCAGCGTCTGGAATTCCACCGGCGTGACCGCCAGGTAGGGCACGTCCAGCCGCGCCAGCATGTCCTCGGCCGCCTTGGAGTCGTTGTACGCCGGCCCGCCGACCAGCGAGAAGCCGGTCAGCGACACCAGAGCATCGATGCGGCTTCGCGTGCCGTCGAAGAAGAACTGCTCGATCGCGGGGCGTGAATCCAGCCCGGTGGCAAAGGCCGGGATGACGCGCAGGCCGCGCGCTTCGAGTGCCGTGATCACCCCGTCATAGTGGCCGGCATTGCCGGCCAGCAGGTACGAGCGCATGACCAGCACACCGACCGTGCCGCGCTTGCCACTGGTGGCCACGCGTGGCAGCAACGCGAGGTCGTCCGACATGCCGTTGTGCACGCCCTCGCCGACCATGCGCGGGTGGTACACGCCGACCTCGGGGTACTCCAGCGGCGCCTGCGGCCTGGCCAGCGCACGCAAGCCCTCGCGCGGGCCGGCGGCATAACGATGCACCAGCATGTGCACCAGGTTGCCGATGTTCTGCTGCGAGCCGGCCAGCCAGTACTGCAGTGTCAGGAAATAGGCGCGCACGTCCTGCGCGGTACCGGGCACGAAGCGCAGGATCTTCGGCAGCCGGCGCAGCATCTTCATCTGCTGCGCGCCGGCCGTGGTGCCGGTCTTGTTGTCCTGGGTGCTGGTCTTGCCGCGCAGCCGCTTGAGCAGTGCCAGCGCACCGCTGGCCGGCTTGTCCATGCTGAACTTGCCCATGCGCGTGAGGCTCATCACCTCGGCCGCGGACATAGCGCAGACCATCGCGTCGCAATGCTCGCGACGCGCCTTCAGCGCCGGCAGCACCGGCGTGAAGTGGTCCTCCATGAACAGCATCGTGACGATGACGATGTCGCCGCTGGCGATGTCGGTGCGGCAGCGCTCGAGTGCCGCGCCGTCACTGCCCCATTCGCCGGCGGCATGCACTGTCAGCGTCAGGCCCGGCAGCTCGCGCGCCAGCTGGCGGTTGGCGCGTTCGGCCGCACTGGCCAGGTGGCTGTCCATCGTGACCAGCACCACGCGCGTCGGCGTGGCGGCCTGTTCAGCGGCCGAAATGCGCTTTGGCGTCATACAAGGTTTCCACGGTGATCAGCGCCACGCCGCGCTCGGCGGCAAAGCGTTCGGTGTTGCGGCGTGCCTTGCCGCGCACGAAGAACGGGATCTTCTGCAGCTCTTTCTGCGCCTCCGGCGCCCAGCCGGTGACCACGATGGTCTCGACCGTGGGTGCCGGCAGCGCGACGGTGGCCTGCGGTTCCTCTACGGCGTCGGGCTCGGCCACGGTGGCGGCGGCCGCCTTCGGGCCGCTATGGCCCAGGTGGGAGGCGGCAGCCCCGTCATGGAATTCGAAGTCGCCGCGGAACATGGTCAGCAGGTGCTCTTCCAGGCCCATCATCAGCGGGTGCACCCAGGTGTCGAAGAGCACGTTGGCGCCTTCGAAGCCCATCTGCGGTGCATGCCGCGCGGGGAAGTCCTGCACGTGCATCGGCGCCGAGATCAGCGCGCAGGGGATGCCCAGGCGCTTGGCGATGTGCCGCTCCATCTGCGTGCCCAGCACCAGCTCGGGCTGCAGCTCGGCCACCCTGGCCTCGACCTCGAGGTAGTCGTCGGTGATCAGCGGCTCGACGCCGTAGAGCTTGGCGGCGTCGCGCACCTCGCGCGCGAACTCGCGGCTGTAGGTGCCGATGCCCACGACAGTGAAGCCGAACTCCTGGCTCACCACCCGCGCCGCGGCCACCGCATGGGTGGCGTCGCCGAAGACGAAGACCCGCTTGCCGGTCAGGTAGGTGGAGTCGACCGAGCGTGCATACCAGCTGGAGCGCGAATGCGGGTCGTCCAGCGCCGGCTGCGGGTCGACGCCGGCCAGCGCCGCCACCTCGCGGATGAATTCCTGCGTGGCACGCACGCCGATCGGTACGGTCCTGACCAGCGGCTGGCCGAAGTTGCGTTGCAGCCATTGCGCGGTCAGCAGCGCCACCTCGGGATAGAGCACGATGTTGAAGTCGGCATCGCCCAGCCGCGCCAGGTCGGCCGGCGTGGCCTCCAGCGGAGCGACCGCGTGGGTCTCGATGCCCAGGCGTTGCAGCAGATCGCGCACCTCGCGCAGGTCGTCGCGGTGGCGGAAGCCCAAGGCCGTGGGGCCGAGGATGTTGCAGCGCGCCGGCTGGTCGGCCGCGCGTTCGCGCTTCGCGCCTGACGCCGGCGCGTGCGGGCCGGCCAGCTTGCGCACCAGCTGGTACAGCGTCTCCGAGGCGCCCCAGTTTTCCTTGCGCTGGTAGGCCGGCAGTTCCAGCGCCACCACCGGCACGGGCAGATTCAGCGCGTCGGCCAGGCCGCCCGGATCGTCCTGGATCAGCTCGGCGGTACAGGACGCGCCAACGATCAGCGCCTGTGGCTGGAAGCGTTCGAAGGCGTCGCGCACCGCGGTCTTGAACAGCTCGGCAGTATCGCCGCCCAGATCGCGGGCCTGGAAGGTGGTGTAGGTGACGGGCGGGCGGCGGTCGCGCCGCTCGATCATCGTGAACAGCAGATCGGCGTAGGTGTCGCCTTGCGGCGCATGCAGCACGTAGTGCAGGCCGCGCATCGCGGTGGCGATGCGCATCGCGCCGATGTGCGGCGGGCCTTCGTAGGTCCAGAGCGTCAGTTGCATGATCAGGCGGCCAGCAGTTCGCGGCGGCGCAGCGGGCGGGCGAAGAGCTCGGCCAGGTCGGCGGCCTGCTCGTAGCCCTGAATCGGCGTGAACACCAGTTCGATCGCCCACTTGGTGGTCATTCCCTCGGCTTCCAGCGGATTGGCCAGCCCCAGGCCGCAGACCACGATGTCGGGGCGCTCGGCACGGCAGCGGTCGAGCTGGCGCTCGAGGTGCTGGCCCTCGCTGAGCCGGGCTTCGGCGGGCAGCAGCGCCAGCTCCTCGGCCAGATGCTCACGGTGCAGGTAGGGCGTGCCGACCTCGGTCAGGCGCATGCCCAGCTCGCGCGACAGGAAGCGCGCCAGCGGCGGCTCGAGCTGCGAATCGGGGAAGAAGAAGATGCTCTTGCCCTGCAACGCCTGGCGCTGCCGCGCCAACGCGGCTTCGGCGCGCGTGCGGGCGCTGGCGGTGGCCTGCTCGACGACTTCGGCGCCGATGCCGAAGGCCGCGGCCGCGGCCTGCAGCCAGCGCGTGGTGCCCTCGACGCCAAGCGGAAACGGCGCTGGAATGCGCCTGGCGCCGCGTGTTTCGAGCAGGCGCGCGGTGTCGGCCAGGAAGGGCTGGGCCAGCAGGTAGCGGGTGTTGGGGCCGACGCCGGGCATGGCATCGCTGTGCCGTGCCGGGAGGAAGCCGACCTTGGTGATGCCGATCTGCGCCAGCAGCCGGGCGAACTGGTCCTCGACCACGTCGGCCAGTGCGCCGACCACCACCAGCGAGGGCTCGTTCGATGCCGGCAGACCCGGCACCAGCGAGGCCAGGCAGGCGTCCTCGCCCTGGGTGAAGGTGGTCTCGATGCCGCTGCCCGAATAGTTGAGCACGCGCACCTGCGGTGCGAAGCGCTGGCTCAGACGCAGCGCGGCGCGCGACAGGTCCAGCTTGATCACCTCCGACGGGCAGGAGCCCACCAGGAACAACGTGCGGATGTCGCCGCGGCGTTCCAGCAGACGGGTCACGACGCGGTCGAGTTCGTCCTGCGCGTCTGCCAAGCCGGCCAGGTCGCGCTCGTCGATGATGGCGGTGGCAAAGCGCGGCTCGGCGAAGATCATCACGCCGGCAGCCGACTGGATGAGGTGCGCGCAGGTGCGCGAGCCCACCACCAGGAAGAAGGCGTCCTGGATCTTGCGGTGCAGCCAGACGATGCCTGTCAGCCCGCAGAACACTTCGCGCTGGCCGCGCTCCTTGAGCACCGGCGCCGTGGCGCAGCCGCCGTCGGTTCGCGACTGCAGCGGGATGATTCGTTCGGGAGCGTTCATGGCGCGTAAGCTCCCTGGGTCACGGCCTGCGGCGCTGCCGCGTCGAGCCGGGCCATGCGCAGCTTGATGATGAACTGCGCTGCGTTGATGACGTAGGTGGCATAGGCCGCCAAGGCCAGCAGCATCAGGCCGCGCGCGTCGAGCGCGCCGGTGGCCAGTGCCACCAGGTAGGCCGTGTGCAGTGCCAGCACCAGCATGCTGAACACGTCTTCCCAGAAGAAGGCGGGGGCGAACAGCCACTTGCCAAAGACCACCTTTTCCCAGATCGAGCCGGTGATCATGATGGTGTAGAGCACCAGCGTCTTCAGCACCACCGAGGTATTGGCAAGTGCGTAGCCCTCACCCGTGACCAGATAGCGCAGCACCAGCCCCAGGCTGACCAGGAACACCAGGAACTGCACTGGCGCGAGCACGCCCTGCACCAGGGTCCAGGCACTGGTGTCCCGCCGCTGGCGCTCGGCGGGGGTGTAAAGAGGGCGGCGCGCATGCACCTTGCCCGGCCCGTGCGGCCCCCACATCCCTTGTGTCCGATCCATGGCACCAAGACTAGAGCCTCGATCGGAAAGTGTCAATCATGATTGACGTATATTGGCATTGACACTTTCTCCGGCCGCGCCGATCATGGCGCTGTCTGGCCGGTGTGTACAAGCCGGCGCGCACAGGGGGGCTGCGATGGGAATGGTTTCGGCGCCTGCGGCAATGGTGGAAACACCGATGCAGCGAGTTTTGACGCCCGCCTGCGCCCGGGGTACAACCTTGGCGATCGGGCCCGGGTTGACGCCGGGCTCGTCGCCGTTGCATCGCCTCCACAGCGCCGTACGGCGGGCCAGACCGATTCGAGGTTCGACCGGGCCAGCGCTTCAAGGGTGCCATCGCGACCCCTGGACAGCGGAACGGTGCTGCGGCACCAGCGGTGACAGGAGAGATCGATGCAACGTGAATCGCCCAGTGCCTCGCTAGCTCCAGACTGCGGGCTCGACACGGGCAGGATGCAGGTGCAAAGCGGCCTGCCGGTGTTCTCCAGCCTGGTGGCGCGCAACAACGAGGCAAAGGAAAGGTTGGCCCACCTGGCGCGCACCATCGAGGCCGACGTCATCCCGCGCCTGGTGCAGGCACACCGGCACACCGCACCGGCAGCCAACACCGAGCCGGTCAGCACGCCCGCGCAGTCGGCCGACCAGGTGGCCAACTTTGTGACCCTGATCATCGGCGACAGCGATTTCGACGTGCAGGTCGCGGTCGATGCCAAGCGTCGCGCCGGCATGTCGGTCGAGGCGCTGTACCTGGACCTGTTCGCGCCGGCCGCGCGCCGGCTTGGCGAAATGTGGTCCGACGACGACTGCGACTTCTCCACTGTCACCGTGGCGCTAGGGCGGCTGCAACGCTTGCTGCGCGAGTTGAGCCCGGCCTTCGGCACCGAGATTGAATACCCGGCCAACGGCCGCCGCGCGCTGTTCGCGCAGCCGTCCGACGAGCAGCACAGCTTCGGCCTGAGCATGGTGGCCGAGTTCTTCCGCCGCGAGGGTTGGGACGTGTTCGGCGTGGTCGGCGGCGCGATCGACGACCCGGCGGTGCGTGTGCGCAAGGAGTGGGCCGACGTCGTCGGGCTGTCGATCGGTTCCGAGCGCCGGCTGGACTGGCTGCGGCGCTGCATCGGCGAGGTGCGCGCGGCCTCGCGCAACCCGGGCGTGGTGGTGATGGTCGGCGGGCCGATCTTCACGCTGCACCCCGATTGGGTGGCCAGTGTCGGCGCCGACGCCACCGCACGCGATGCGCGCGACGCGCCGCGTGTCGCGACGCGGCTGCTGATGGCCACGCGGGTTCGCAGATAAAAAGCGCTCGTGGCCGACATTTTGCGTTGACAATCAAGGGTGTAAACCCGGATAGCACGAACGCACCCGATGGCACGAGTCAAGGACGCGAATAACACCCTTGGTGACCTGGATGCCAAGGCGGTGACGCGTTTGGTCGGCGCGGCCAGCGACATCGCGCTGGTGCTCGACGACGAAGGCACGATCATCGAGGTATTGACACAGCGCGACGAGCTCGGCGCGCGGGGCACGCGCGAATGGCTGGGCCGCCCCTGGGTGCAGACTGTGACGATCGAAAGCCGCCAGAAGGTCGAGGCACTGCTGCGCGATGCGCAGGCGGCGGTTGACGCGGCGGGACGCTGGCGTCAGGTCAATCACCCAGGCAAGGACGGCGACGACCTGCCGCTGCTGTATTCGACGATGCGCGTCGTTCAGGATGACGGGCGCAGTGGCAAGGGCCGCATCCTGGCTTTCGGCCGTGACATGCGCGACAGTGTGGCGCTGCAGCGCCGGCTGATCGAGTCGCAGCAAGCGATGGAGCGCGACTATTGGCGCTACCGCGAGGCCGAGACGCGCTACCGCCATCTGTTCGAAACCACCGCCGAGGCGGTGCTCATCGTCGATGGCTCGACCCAGAAGGTGCTGGAGGCCAATCCGGCGGCGCGTACGTTGTGCGGCACGCGCCGCGCCCGCTTGGTGGGCGCTCCGCTGTCGACGCTGTTCGAGCCGCTGCATGCCGAACGGTTGCAGAACCTGGTGGCTGCGGCACGCACCGTGGGTCGCCAGGACGCGCTGCGCGCGCAGCTGGCCGGCGGCGGCGACGAGGTGTCTGTGTCGGCCTCGGTCTTCCGCCAGGATGACGCCGCCTTCGTGCTGGTGCGCCTGGCGCCGGTGCGCGCCGAGCCCGCGCCGTCGCGGCTGCGCAGCGTGGGCAGCGCGCCGCAATCCAGCGAAAGCGGCGCCGATGCGATGCTGCAGGCCTACCTGCGCAACTCGCCGGACGGTCTGGTGTTCTGCGATGCCGGCGGGCAGGTGATGCTGGCCAACCGCGCCTTCGTCGCGCTGGCCCAGCTGAATGCCGAGGAGCAGGTGCGCGGCCAGCCGCTGGACCGCTGGGTCGGCCGCACTGGGGTGGAGTTGGGCGTGCTGATCGCCACGCTGCGCCAGCGCGGCAGCGTCGGCCTGTTCGTGACCACGCTGCGCGGCGAATACGGCGGCACGGCCGAGGTCGAGATCTCGGCGGCGGCGTTGCAACTGGGCGAGGACACCGTGCTGGCCTTCGCGGTGCGCGACATCGAGCGGCGCATGAAGCCCGAATCGAAGGCAGCGTCGCTGGCCATGCCGCGCTCGGCCGCCGAGCTGACCGAGCTGGTCGGGCGCACGCCGCTGAAAGCCATCGTTTCCGAGACCACCGACCTCATCGAGCAACTGTGCATCCAGACCGCGCTGGGCATGACCGGTGACAACCGGGCCTCGGCGGCGCTGCTGCTGGGGCTGTCGCGGCAGAGCCTGTATGTCAAGCTACGCCGCTACGGCTTGGTCTCGGCCGGCGCCGAAGAGGAAGAAACCTGATCCCACATCAAGTGTCCACCCTACGTGACGCTTGACTATGTAAACATCGATTGACGGCCTGGGGTGGCGGGTGCAATATCGCACCATGTCCTCCTCGGCGACGTCCAGCACCTTGTCGTACCCGGCGCCGTCCGCGGTGGCCGAGTTGCTCAAGCCCATCACCTGGTTCCCGCCGATGTGGGCCTTCGCCTGCGGCGTCATTGCTTCGGGCGTGCCGTTGGCCGAGCGCTGGCCGATGATCCTGCTGGGCATTGTGCTCGCCGGGCCGCTGGTCTGCGCCACCAGTCAGGCGGTGAACGACTGGTTCGACCGCCATGTCGATGCCATCAACGAGCCGCAGCGGCCCATCCCATCGGGCCGCATGCCCGGGCGCTGGGGGCTGTACGTGGCGGTGGCCTGGACGCTGCTGTCACTGCTGGTGGCGCTGGCCCTGGGGCCCTGGGGTTTCGGCGCGGCGCTGGTCGGCCTGCTGCTGGCCTGGGCCTACAGCGCCCCACCGGTGCGCCTGAAGCGCAACGGCTGGTGGGGCAATGCGGCCTGCGGGCTGTGCTATGAAGGACTGGCCTGGGCCACCGGCGCGGCGGTCATGGCCTACGGCACGTTGCCGGGCTGGCGCTCGCTGACGCTGGCCGCGCTGTACAGCGCCGGTGCGCACGGCATCATGACGCTGAATGACTTCAAGGCGGTGAAGGGCGACCGGCAGATGGGCATTCGCTCGCTGCCGGTGCAGTTGGGTATCGACGGCGCGGCGCGCATGGCCTGCCTGATGATGGCCGTGCCGCAAGTCGTGGTCATCGCGCTGCTGCTGGCATGGGGCGCCCCGGTGCATGCGGGCGGCGTGGTCGTGCTGCTGATTGCGCAGGCCGTGCTGATGGCGCGCTTCCTCAAGTCGCCCGAGAAGCAGGCACTGTTCTACAGCGGCTTCGGCGTGCCGCTGTTCGTCTCCGGCATGATGGTCAGCGCCTTCGCCTTGCGCAGTCTCGCGGGGTCGACGTCATGAACCGGACGGCCATGCTCGGCTGGACCGGCATCTTCAGGCTCGGTCTGGTACAGGCCATGCTCGGCGCGGTGGTGGTGCTGACCACATCGACGCTGAACCGCGTGATGGTCGTCGAGCTGGCCCTGCCGGCACTGCTGCCCGGGCTGCTGGTGGCGCTGCACTACGCGGTGCAGATGACGCGGCCGCGCATGGGCTATGGCTCCGACCGCGGGCAGCGCCGAACGCCCTGGATCCTGGGTGGCATGGCGGTGCTGGCCTGCGGCGGCGTGGGCGCTGCGCTGGCCGTGGCCTGGATGGGCACCGATCGCTGGGCCGGCATGGCCCTGGCAGTCCTGTCCTTCGCGTTGGTCGGACTGGGCGTCAGCGCCGCCGGCACCTCGCTGCTGGTGCTGCTGGCCAAGCAGGTGGCGGAACACCGCCGCGCCGCAGCTGCGACCACGGTGTGGGTGATGATGATCGTCGGCTTCGCCGTCACGGCCGGGCTGGCCGGGCGCTTCCTCGACCCGTACACGCCTCAGCGCCTGGTGATGGTGTCGGCGGCCGTGTCGCTGGTCGCGATGGCGGTGGCCGCGTTGGCGCTGCGCGGCCTGGAAGGCCGCAGCCTGGAGGTGCCCGTCACGCCGAGCGGCACGGTGCGGCCGGACTTCCGCGCCGCGCTGCGCGAAGTCTGGAACGACGGCGACGCCCGTCGCTTCACCGTCTTCGTCTTCGTCTCGATGCTGGCCTACAGCACGCAGGACCTGATCCTCGAGCCCTTTGCTGGGGCGCTGTTCGGGTTCACGCCTGGCGAATCCACGCAACTGGCTGGCGTGCAGCATGGCGGCACGCTGGCGGGCATGCTGCTGGCCGCGCTGGCGGGTCGGCGTGTCGCTGGCGCGGCACTGGGCTCGCTGCGCGCCTGGACCATCGGCGGCTGCCTCGCCTCGGCACTGGCGCTCGTCGGCCTGGTCCTGGCCGGCCTGTGGGCGCCGCACTGGCCGCTGCGCGCCAATGTCTTCCTGCTCGGGCTGTCGAACGGTGCCTTCTCCATTGCCGCCATCGGTTCGATGATGAGCTTGGCCGGTGCCGGGCCCGGCGGCCGCGAGGGCACGCGCATGGGCTTGTGGGGTGCGGCTCAGGCCATCGGCTTCGCGCTCGGCGGGCTGTTCGGTGCGGCGGCCAGCGATCTGGCCCGCTGGCTGCTGGGGGCGCCTGCGCCGGCCTATGCCTCGGTGTTTCTGCTCGAGGCACTGATGTTCGTGGCCGCAGCCGCGCTTGCCGCGCGCATTGCCGGCGTCGCCCGGGCAGTGCCACCGGTCGAAGAACCCTCGCCTGGCGCCGTGCCCGGCCTGTCCATTGGAGGAACGCGATGAATCCGTCGAATACAACGGGCATCTACGACGTGGTGGTGGTCGGCGGCGGCCCCGCCGGCGCGACGGCGGCCAACGACCTGGCGCGGCAAGGCCATTCGGTCCTGCTGCTCGACCGCGCCGGGCGCATCAAGCCCTGTGGCGGTGCCATTCCGCCCAGGCTGATCAAGGACTTCCTCATCCCCGACCCTCTGCTGGTGGCGCGGGCGCGCTCGGCGCGCATGATTTCGCCGGCCGACGTCAAGGTTGACATCCCGATCGAAGGCGGATTCGTCGGTATGGTCGATCGAGAGCAGTTCGACGAGTGGCTGCGGCAGCGCGCGGCCGAAGGCGGTGCGGTGCGCTGCACCGGCATCTTTGAGCGCATCGAGCGCACCGACGACGGCATCAGCGTCGTGCACTTCCGTTCGCGCGAAGGCGGTGCCCGTCAGGAGCATGCGGCTTCGGTGCGCTGCCGCTGCATCATCGGCGCCGATGGCGCGCGCTCCGAGGTGGCGCGCCAGACAGTGCCCGGCGCCGAGAAGACCAAGTATGTGTTCGCTTACCACGAGATCGTTCGCGCACCAGCGGCCAGCACACCGGGCTACGACGGCACGCGCTGCGATGTCTACTACCGCGGCGAGTTGTCACCCGACTTCTATGGCTGGGTGTTCCCGCACGGCGACACCATGAGCATCGGCACGGGCAGCGCCGACAAGGGCTTCTCGCTGCGCACCGGCACCGCGGCCCTGCGCCAGGCGGCCGGTCTGGAAGGTCAGGAGACGATCCGCCGCGAGGGCGCACCCATTCCGATGAAGCCGTTGCCGCGCTGGGACAACGGCCGCGAAGTGGTGCTGGCCGGCGACGCTGCCGGCGTGGTGGCACCGGCCTCGGGCGAGGGCATCTACTACGCGATGTACGGAGGCCGTGTGGCGGCCGAGGCGGCGCACAAGTTCCTGGCCACTGGCGATGCCCGGGCGCTGGCCGGTGCACGCAAGCAGTTCATGAAGGCGCACGGCCGCGTGTTCTGGGTGCTGGGCATCATGCAGCGCTTCTGGTACAGCACGGACAAGCGGCGCGAGCGCTTCGTCAGCATCTGCAAGGACCGTGACGTTCAGCAGCTGACCTTCGAGTCCTACATGAACAAGGAACTGGTGCGCAAGAAGCCGATGGCCCATGTGCGCATCTTCTTCAAGGACATGGCCCACCTGCTGGGCCTGGCGCGGGTGTGACAATGCAGGGCATTCACCAGCCTGAGCGCCCGGGAGATGTCCTGGATCAATCCGCATCGAAAACCCCTCTACCGCAACCGCCCTAGATGGTTTCCAATCCAGATCCGATGAGTTAGGCGAAGGAAACACACCGTGACACGCCGTGCTCCAGAGCCGGCTAACCTTGGCACCCTGTCCGGGTGTGCCGCTGAACTGGCCGAGGCCTTCGTCTCGCTGGCCAGCGACATCGCCTTGGTCATCGACGACGACGGTGTGATCCAGAGCGTGGCGCAAAGCGCCACCACGCCCATCGCCGCCGACTCCAGCCAATGGGTCGGTCGGCCCTGGGCCGACATGGTCACCGGCGACACGCGCCGCAAGGTCGAGTTGATGCTCACCGACCTGCGCACCACTGGCGTGGCCCGCCGGCGCGAGGTCAATGTCAGCGGCCAGAATGAAAACGACGTGCCGGTGGCATTCTCGGCGCTGCGCCTGGGCACCCAGGGCCCGGTGCTGGCGGTGGGCCGTGACCTGCGCGCCGTCTCGGCGATCCAGCAGCGCTTTCTTGACGCCCAGCAGGAGCTGGAGCGCGGCTACTGGCGCTCGCGCCAGGCCGAATCGCGCTACCGGTTGCTGTTCCAGGTGGCCACCGATGCCGTGCTGACGGTCGATGCGCATTCGCTGCGGGTGGTCGAGGCCAACCATGCGGCGGCCAGTCTGCTGGGCGCGGGCATCGCACTGGCCGGGCGCACGGCGCCGGAGCTGTTCGACCGCTCGTCGCGCAACACGCTGCAGGACCTGCTGGTCAATGCTGGCTCGCATGGCAAGGCGGCCGAGATCAATGTGCGGCTGCCCAAGTCGCAAGCGCTGGCGGCGGTGTCGGCCACACCCTTCCGTGCTGGCGGTGGGTTGCGCCTGCTGTTGCGGGTGCG
The DNA here is from genome assembly GCA_963758955.1 of uncultured Pseudomonadota bacterium. Classification (GTDB taxonomy): domain Bacteria; phylum Pseudomonadota; class Gammaproteobacteria; order Burkholderiales; family Burkholderiaceae_C; genus Rubrivivax. The sequence continues at coordinate 223,357 of CAVWXO010000009.1, read as the reverse complement.
CTCCGCGGCCGCGCCCGAGACGCATGGCGCGGAAATGAACAAGACGCTCGCGCTGCTGGTCGACAGCACGCGCGACGGCATCGTCGTCACCGATTCCAGCGGCCGCATCCTGGTGGCCAACCCGGCCTTCCTGGCGCTGGTGCACACCGTCAGCGAAGATGAGGTGCGCGGCCGGCCGATCGGCGACTGGCTGGGCCGCATCGAGGCGGATGTCTCAGCGCTGCTCGCCGGCGCGCATGCGCATGGCATCGCGCACCTGGTGCGCTCCAGCCTGCGACGCCACGACGGCGTGGCCCTCGACGTCGACGTCACCGGCGCGATGCTGGCCGAAGGCGAGCAGGAATGCTTCGGCTTCACCATCCGGCCCTGCGAGCCGCGCGGCGCCGCGCACGCTGCCTGGCTGAAGGCGCTGATGGTCGTGGACGAGCGCGTCGGCGTGCTGACGCTGCCCGAGCTGATGGCCCAGGCGCAGCAGTTGATCGAGCAGCGCTTCGTCAGCCTGGCGATGGCGCGCGCCCATGGCGACGTCCCTGCCGCCGCCGCGATGCTGGGCATCGCGGTCGAAACACTCCTGCGAGCCCTGGCTCGCGAAGACGCTGCGCCGGCGCAGCTGGCGACGCCCCAGTCCTGAACCGCACCATGTCGAGCAGCCCAGCCTTTGGCCAGGCGGACATGACGAACTGCGATCGCGAGCTGATCCAGTTCGCCGGGTCGATTCAGCCGCACGGGCTGCTGCTGGTGCTGCAGGAACCGCAGTTGCGCATCGTGCAGGCCAGCCGCAGCGCCAGCCAATGGTTTGGGCGGCCGCTCGACTGGCTGTTGCTCAAGGACCTGGACCAGCTGCAAGGCGACATCGGCACGCAGTTGCAGGCGCTGCGCGCGGAAGGCCGCCTGGACGAGCCCCACCCGCTGCGCTGCACGCTCGGCAGCACGCTGTTCGAAGGCGCAGCGCACCGCGTCGCCGAAGACATGCTGGTGCTGGAGCTGGAGCCGGCGGACCCGGCGCCGCCGACCGCGCCGCGCGTGCAGGTCGAGGGCACGACACTGCTGGGCCAACTGGGTGCCCTGGTGCAGCGCATCAGCGAGGCCTCGTCCATCGGCACGCTGACCGACGGCGTGGTGCAGGACCTGCGCGACATCGTCGGCTACGACCGGGTGATGGTCTACCGCTTCGACCCCGACGGCCACGGCAAGATCATCGCCGAGGCACGCGATCCGCGGCTGGAGCCGCTGCTCGGCCACCGCTATCCGGCCACCGATATTCCGCAACGCGCCCGCGACCTGTACCTGCGCAACCGCGTGCGCGTGCTGGTCGACGTGCACTATGAACCGTCGCAACTCGTGCCGCACCTGCTGGCCGGCAAGGCGGCCGGGCCGCACGGCGAACTGGACATGTCGCTGTGCTACCTGCGCAGCATGTCGCCGCTGCACCTGCAGTACCTGATGAACATGGGCGTCACGGCCACGCTGGTGATCTCGCTGGTGCGCGAGGGTCGACTGTGGGGCCTGGTGGCCTGCCACCACTACCAGCCGCGCAACCTGTCCTACGCGTTGCGTGCGGCCTGCGAACTGCTCGGCGAGGCCATTTCCACACGCATCGCGGCCATCGAAAACTACGCGCGTGCGCAGGTCGCAATCCAGGTGCGCAGGTTGGAGCAACGCCTGGTCGAGGCCACCTCCACCGAAGGCGACTGGAGGCTGGCGCTGTTCCGCAATCCGCGCACGCTGCTGCAGCCGCTGGATGCCACCGGTGCCGTGCTGTTCCACGACGGCGAGGTCATGACCTGCGGCGAGGTGCCGTCCACCCCGGAGTTGCGCGCGCTGCGTGGCTGGATCGAGGAGCAGGAGGGCGAGGGCCCGTTCAGCACCGCGGCGATCGGCAGGGTCAGCGCGGCACTGACCAGCCTGACGCCTACCGCCAGCGGCGTGCTCGCGGTCAAGCTCTCGGCCACCCAGCCGGACTACCTGGTGTGGCTCCGCAAGGAACAACTGCAAAGCTACACCTGGGCCGGAGATCCGAACAAGCCGATCATCGACAACGACCCGCTGAAGCTGTCGCCGCGCCGCTCCTTCGCGGCCTGGTCGGAGATCGTGCGCGGCACCTCGGCGCCGTGGACACCCGGCGAACTGGCGCTGGCCAGCGCCTTCGGCGATGCACTGATCGACATCATCGTGCAGGTGCATGCGGTGCGGCTGCTGATTGCCGAGCACCAGCTGAACCATGTGCGCGACATGGTGGCCGACTCCAAGGAGCCGGTGGTCGTGGCCTCGGCCGCGGGCGGTGCGTTCTACGCCAATGCCGCCTTCTTCAAGCTGGCGCGGCGCGAGCGGCACGAATGCCGCTCGCTCGACGAACTGGTGGCGCTGCTCGACGCCCCGGGAGCGGCGCACCAGATGATCGGCCATGTGCGTGCCGAGCAGCGCTCCTGGCGCGGCGAAATGGCGTTGCGCCTGCGCGACGGCAACAGCCTGCCGGTATCGCTGCGCGCCGAGCCGGTGCCGGCGCGCGACGGCTCGATGCTCGGCTACATCTTCATCTTCGGCGACCTGACGGCCATGCGCCTGGCGCGCGAGGCACGCATGCAGCTCGAGGCCTCGCTGACGCGCGTGGGGCGCGGCGCCCACCACGCCGACGGCGGCGACCTGATCGGCGCGATCATCGCCAACGCCGGCCTGGCGGCCATGGACATCGCCGATGGCGGCGCGGCGCCGGCCATCGCGCCGCTGCTGCATGAGGTGGAGGCGGCCACGGCGCGCGCCACCACGCTGTACGCGCACATCCGCACCTTCACCAGTACGCGCCGCTAGCCTCTCAGGCAGCCAGTTCCTCGAACAGCTTCTCGTGGCGCTCGAAGGCGCTGAGTGCCTCGTCGGCCAGCGCCTGCGTGTCCTTGTGCTGCGTGGCCACCGCCTCCAGCGCCGCGCGAAAGCGCTGCACCAGGCGCTGCTGCGTGGCGCTGTCGCCAAAGTCGTAGAACTGCGTGCCGCAGCCGCTGGCCAACCCCAGGCTGCGTGCAACCACGCGTCGCAATGGCTGGCCGCCGTTCAGGTCGCCCAGATAGCGGACGTAGGCGTGCGCGACCAGCAGCCCCGGCTTGGCGGCACTGAGTTCGCGCAGTCGCTCGACATACTGCTGCGTGGCCCGCGCCAGCGGTGCTGCGTCGCTGGCCAGCGTCTGTAGGTCGGCGGCGAGGGCTCGGCTGCGGAACAACTCCGGGATCACCACCGGTGCGACGGCGGGGGTCGAGGCATGGCGCATAAGCGCCTCTTCCAGTGCCGTGTACACGGCTTGAAGGTTGATCAGCAGGGTGGCATAGCGGTGCCGGTCGACCTGGCCGCGCAGCAGTCCGGCCATGAAGGGCGTATGTTCCACGCGGCGGTGCATCGCCGCGGTGGCGGTCTTCAGCTGCTGGCCCAGGCCGGGCGGTGGGGCGGCGGGGGCGGCACTCATCGAAGCCCCAATATACCCGGGGGCCGGACTCATGCGTCGGCCGCCGCATGCAGCACGATCGGCCGCGCCGCGGGCTCGGCCATGCGCGCACGCAACTGGCCGCAACCGGCCTGCACATCCTGCCCGGACGAGCGGCGCATTTTGGTCAGCACGCCGCGGCGATGCAGCGTGCGCGCCAGCTCGGCAGCCCGCTCACCGGATGGGCGGGCGTAGTCCAGGCCCTCGACGCGGTTGTAGGGGATCAGGTTCAGCACCGCCTGGCGACCGGCGAGCAGGCGCACCAGGCCATCGACCTCGTCGGCACCGTCGTTGATGCCGTCGAGCAGTGTCCATTGCACCTGCAGCGGGTAACCGGTGTCGTGCGCATAGGCCAGGCTGCGCGCCACCAGTTCGTCCGGCGCAATGCGTGGTGCGCGCGGCAGCAGCGCTTCGCGCCGCGCCGCCAGCGTCGAATGCAGCGACAGCGCCAGCGCTGGCTTGACCCGGCCCAGCGGCAGCCGCTCGAAGGCCCGCACATCGCCGACAGTGGAAAACACCAGGTTCTTGTGGCCGATGCCGCCGGCCGTGCCGAGCAGGTCGATGGCCTCGAGCGCGGCGTCCAGGTTGTGCGCCGGCTCGCCCATGCCCATGAAGACCACCTTGGTGACCGGGCGCAGGCCCCGCGCCAGGGCCACCTGGGCCACGATCTCGGCACTGCCCAGCTGGCGCAGCAGTCCGCTGCGGCCGGTCATGCAGAAGCCGCAGCCGACCGCGCAGCCGACCTGCGTGGACACGCACAGCCCGCCGCGCAGCAACAGCACGCTCTCCACGGTCTGGCCATCGGCGAGCTGCAGCAGCAGGCGTTGCGAGCCGTCCTCGCCAGCATGCGCAGAGTGCAGCCGCAGCAGCGCGTCGAGTTCGGCCTGCAATTGCGGCAGCGCCTGGCGCAGCGCCAGCGGCAGGAAGTCCTCGATGCGGCGTCGCCCGGCATGCTGCGTCCAGGCTCGCGCCCAGTGGCGCAGCACGCGCTCCTCGTGCGGCGGCTTGGCGCCGGCCGCGCGCAGCCGGCGGCGGATGTCTTCGACTTGCATGGCCCGCATCATGCCTGCACGGCGATGCGGCGCTCAGGGCTGAATGCGCCCGACCAGCTTGAGCGTGTCGCCTTCGGCACGCAGCACGATGCCTTCGCCCGAGGCCGTGCCCTGCCCGGTGAGCGCGCTGATGTTCACCTGGTGCGTCACCACCACCAACGTGCCGCGCTCGCGCCAGCCAAGCAGCAGCGCGCGTGCCGCGGCGGTCTGCGAGGGCGCGTCGGCGCGTTCGCCGAAGAAGGAGTTGAAAGCCTGCACCTCGCGCACCGGCGCCAGCGCCGCCAGTTCGGCGGTGTCGCGCGTGCGGCACCACTGCGAGGACCAGACTGCACGCACCGGCACCGCCTCGCGCTTCAGGCGCTCGCCGATCCGGCGTGCCTGGGCGCGGCCACTGTCGTCCAGGTTGCGTTGTGTGCGGCAGTCGCCCAGCTTGAACTGCGGCGGATCGCCGACGCCCGGCGCATTGGCATGGCGGAACAGCACGATGGCGCCGTCGCGCAGCGCCGCCCAGGTCACGGTGTCATCGGCAGCCGCAGCGGGCAGCGCGGCCAGCGCCAGCAGACACAGCAAGAGGCGCCACATCGACAAGGTCGTGTTTTGCATCGCCGAGACTGTGGCCCTAGCCGAGTAACCGATGGGCCGCATGGACATACAACGGGATGCCCACCAGGATGTTGAATGGAAAGGTCAACCCCAGCGACATGCCGAAGTACAGCGACGGGTTGGCTTCCGGGATGGCCTGGCGGATCACCGCCGGCACCGCGATGTACGAGGCGCTGGCCGCCAGCACCATCAGCAGCGCGGCATTGCCGGCACTCACGCCCAGCGCGGCACACAGACCCAGGGCGAGCGCAGCATGAGCGACGGGGCCGACCAGGGCGTAGACCAACAGCCAAGGCGACTTGCCCTTCAGCTGGCCCAGGTTGCGCGCCGCCAGCAGGCCCATGTCCAGCAGGAAGAAGGCCAGCATGCCCTTGAACAGGTCGCCGGCAAAGGGCTTCATCGCCACCTGCCCGGCCGCGCCGCTGAGCAGACCGACCGCCATCGCGCCCAGCAGCAGCAGTTGGGCGCCGTCGGTCAGGGATTCATGCAACACCTTGCCCAGCGGTGTGCTCTGGCCAGTTGCCAACTCGCGCCTGCGCACCCAGTTGGCCAGCACCACGGCCATGACGATCGCCGGCGATTCCATCAGCGCCATGGCCGCGGCCATGTGGCCGCCATAGGGCAAGCCGCGCTGGTCCAGGTACTGCACCGCGGTGATGAAAGTGACGGCGCTGACCGAGCCGTAGGTCGCTGCCAGGGCGGCCGCGTCGTAGCCGTTGAGAAAGCGGCGCAGCAGCAGGTAGCCCAAGGCGGGCACGATGACGGCCAAGGCCATGCCCGCGCCGAGGCTGACGCTGACCTCGACGGTCAGCCCCGACTCTGCGAGCGCGAATCCGCCCTTCAGGCCCAGCGCCATCAGCAGATAAAGCGACAGAAAGCGCGAGATCTGCGGTGGGATCTCCAGGTTCGAGCGCAGCGCGCCGGCCGCCATGCCGAACACGAAGAACAGGATCGCCGGATCCAGGAAACCGCTCACGAAGGGCGACAATCCACGGTGGCCTGGCGGGCGCAGCTCACGCGTCCAGCAATGCCGGCTGCGCCTGGGGCACGCCCCACTGAGTCAATGCAGCAGCCAGCACGGCGGACTCGCCTTCGGCCACGTGGGAATCGGTCTCGACCACCGCCACGCACAGTTGCATGACCTTGACCTGCAGCTGCGGGTCCTGCACCTCGGCCAGCAGCCCGGCCAGCGTGCGCGCGTCGACCTGGCTGCTGCCGCCCCAGGCCAGGTCGCTGCCGGCCAGCAGGTCCTGGCACAGGTCGTGAACCACGGCGTGCAGTTCGGCCCGGCTCAGACCCAGCAGTGCGGGAGCGCCATGCCGCTCAAGCGCGTCGAGTTCGGACTTGCAGAGATTGCCGTCGGCCAGCAGCGCCAGGGCGACGATGCGCGCCGCGGCTTGCGGGCTGTTGCGGGGATAGGAACGCATGTTTCGACTCCAGTGGGAAGGGGGGTCAGCGCGGCAGGGCCGCCGGTGTGCGGCCGCGGCGCCACACGCGCACCAGCGTGCGCGCCGAGCGGGCCAGCGCTGCATCCAGCGCGGCCTGCCAGTCACGCGCCATGGCGGTGATCACCACGGTGCCGGCATGGTTCGTGCGCAACTCGACGCGGCACTGCTTGTCGACGCCGCCGCGCGGGCCGTTCACGTCGGACAGGCGCACCCGGGCGCGTGGCACCAGCCAGCTCAGCCGGCGCAGCACGAAGCGCAGCCGGCGCACGGCCACCTCGCGCCACTCGGCGCCCTGTGGGTCGCGGGATTCGAAGAGCACTTGCATCGCATCACTCCATGGCTAGAACGGAGAACAACGATAAGCAGGCCGGGACGACCGAAAAAGCAGAGAATTGTTGATCGAGTCTTCCGCAAAAGCTGAACATGAGCCACGCTTTTAACTATCGGCACCTGTACTACTTCTGGGTGGTGGCCAAGGAAGGGGGCATGTCCCGTGCTGCGGCGCGGCTCGACATGGCGGTGCAGACCGTCAGCACTCAGGTGCGCGAACTGGAGCGCGCACTGGGCCACGCGCTGCTCAAGCCGGCCGGCCGCGGCCTGGTGCTCACCGAGGCCGGCATGGTGGCGATGCGCCAGGCCGACCAGATCTTCCAACTCGGCGAGCAACTGCCCGAGCGGCTGCGCGAGGCGGTCAGCTCGCCAGGTCTGCGCCTGGCGGTGGGCATCTCCGACGGGCTGCCCAAGCTGGTGGTGCGCCGCCTGCTGCAGCCGGTGCTGGCCGAGCCGAAGCTGCGCCTGCTGTGTCACGAGGACGAATTCGACGGCCTGCTGGCCGACCTGGCGCTGCACCGGCTGGATGTGGTGCTGGCCGACCGCGCAGCGCCGGCCCATCCGAACCTCAAGGTATACAGCCATGCGATGGGTTCATCGCCGCTGTCCTGGTATGCGCCGGCGCCGCTCCTGGCGCAGGCGCGGCGCGGCTTTCCGCAGTCGCTGGCCCAGGTTCCGGTACTGCTGCCCACCGGGCATGCTGCGGTGCGGCACCGCATCGACCTGTGGTTCGAGCGCCTCGGAATGCGCCCGCGCGTGGCCGGCGAATTCGAGGACAGTGCGCTGCTGGTCACCTTCGGCGCCGCCGGCATGGGCGTGTTCGCAGCTCCCGACCTGATCCACGACAAGCTCAGCGCACGCTACGAGGTCCAGCGCATCGGCGCATGCGATGGCGTCGAGGAGCACTTCTTCGCCATCGGCACCGAGCGCAAGATCCAGCATCCGCTGGTTCAAAGGCTGCTGCCTTCGAGGACCTAGCGGCATGTTGTCCACCGCGGGGCAGGCTGCCGCGTTAGTCTTGCTGACGGCAGCGATTGACCAGGGTGGTGCCAAAGGTTTCGGCACCCCCGCGCAGTCGACCGGCGAGGACACACCATGAACCACACCCTGCTTGCCGCCGCGGCCATCGCCTTGTGCGCCGCCTCGACGCTGGCCAATGCCGGCCCGCCACCCGGTGGTGGTCGCCATGCCGGGCCCTATCCGGGCGGCGCCTACCGGCCCTTCTACCCGGCGGTGCGGCCGGTCTATCCTGGCTGGGGGGGCGGCTACTGGGGGCCCCGTGCGGGCGTCTATGTCGGCGCTCCGGCCTACTGGGGCGGCTGGCCCTATGCCTGGGGCGCTGCGTATGCACTGCCCTACGCGGTGGCGCCGATCGTCGTCAACAGCGCACCACCGCCGCAGGTGATCGTCCAGCCGGCGCAGCAGGCGCCGGCCGACAGCTACTGGTACTACTGCACCCAGCCGGCCGGTTACTTTCCCTACGTGCAGAACTGCGCCCAGCCGTGGATGAAGGTGGTTCCGCAGGTGCCGGGCCGCAATGACTCCCCGCCGCAACTGGCACCTTGAACATGGTCACTTCTCCCAGACCTGTGGCCCTGGGTGCCATGGCGGTGGCGCTGCTGGTGCTGCAGGGCTGCGCCGTCACGCCGTCGGGGCCCAGCGTGCTGGTGTTGCCGGGACAGCAGAAGACCCAGACGCAGTTCCAGGCCGACCAGGCCGGCTGCCAGCAACAGGCCCAGGCGCAGGTGGCGCCGAGTGTCGACGCCGCCAACAATCAGGCTGCGGCCACCGCGGTGGTCGGCACGGCGATCGGCGCGGCCATCGGCGCGCTGATGGGTTACGGCGGTTATGGTGGCTACGGCAACTATGCCAACCAGGCGGCGGCCTGGGGCGCCGGCGCCGGGCTGATGTACGGCGGGGCCGTTGGGGGCAGCGGCTCACAGGCCGCCAACCTCGGGTTGCAGCAGCGCTACGACAACGCCTTTGCGCAATGCATGGTGCTGCGCGGCAACCAGATGCCCGGCATGGCCAGCAACCGTCGCGCGGTGCCGGCCCTGCCACCGCCGCCGCCCGGCTATCCGCCGCCGAATGCCCGGCCGCCATCGGTGCCGCCGCCGAACACGCCGGCGCCGCTGGGAGCGGTCGCGCCGGCCTGAGGTCGCAGGATCAGCCGTGCAGCCGGCTGCTGCGCGGCACGCTGGCCAGCAGGAAATCCATCTGGTCGGCCAGGATGCGCCGGCCGCGCAGGATCATGTCCTCGTGCAGGCTCGGCACGTACGGTAGATACAGCAGGCTCATGCGCGCCTCTTCGGGCATGCGGTTGCCCTTGCGGCCATTGCAGGCGCGGCAGGCGGTGATGCAGTTCATCCAACTGTCCAGTCCGCCGCGCGACACCGGCGTGATGTGCTCGCGTGTCAGTTCGTCGAAGTGGAAATGCCCACCACAGTAGGCGCAGATCTGCTTGTCGCGGTTGAACAGCTTGGGGTTGCTCAGTGCGGGCGCCTGGCGCCAGGCACGCGAGGGGATGGCACCGCGCACCGCAATGATCGGATGCAGTTCGATGCGCGATTGCAGACCGCTGCTGCGCTGGATGCCGCCGCGCAGCACATGGAAGGTATCGCCGAGCGTCCACGCCACCGCATCGCTGGCATAGAGCACCGCGGCGTCGCGCGGCGAGATCCAGGCTTGCGGACGACCCGACACATCGAGTTGTAGAACGTCCATGACTGCAAGAGTAATCGAAAGCGCGCGGGCCGCTCAAGCCGGCCCTGAGTTGAGGTGTCGCGGGCCCGCGACCCCCCCGAGGCTGCACGACCGCCCCTTATTAGGGTGTCATTGTTTCAGGGTAAACCCTTGATTCGGATCGCGTTGCCACGCTTTCTAGAACCCGGCACCTAGAAAATCACGGCCACAGGATCCCCGCGCGGAGGTCGAAGTCTGCAAAATAGAACGATCGTTCGTTTTCTCTCTTCCTCTCGACTTCACCGTGTCCGCCATCCCGCCGCACCGCCCGTTGCATGATCCCGTCGCCGCCAAGCCGTTGCAGAAAGGCCAGCAGACACGCGCGGCGATCCTCGATTCGGCGCTGAGCCTGGCCTCGCAGATGGGCCTGGAAGGCCTGTCGATTGGCGCACTGGCCGAGGTGGCCCACATGAGCAAGTCGGGCGTGTTTGCGCACTTCGGCTCGCGCGAGGAACTGCAGATCGCCGTCATCCGCGAGTACCACCGCCGCTTCGAGGAAGAGGTGTTCTTCCCGGCGATGCGCGAGCCGCGCGGCGTGCCGCGCCTGCGGGCACTGTTCGAGCGCTGGCTGCGGCGCGTCTCCGTCGAGGTCGATTCCGGATGCATCTACATCAGCGGCGCGGTCGAGTTCGACGATCGGCCCGGCCCGGTGCGCGATGCGCTGGTCAGCATGGTGCGCGCCTGGCACGACGCCTTGCAGCGCGCCATCCGCATCGCCATCGACGACGGGCAGCTCAAGGCCGACACCGACGCCCAGCAGATGCTGTTCGAGATGCACGGCCTGATCCTGGCGCTGCACCACGACGCACGGCTGATGCGCACGCCCGGCGCGCCGCAGCGCGCACGGCTGGCTTTCGAGCGTGTCGTCAACCAGTACCTGGCCGACGGCGCCGGCGCGCGCAAGTCGCGCCACTGACCCCCCTTTTTCCCCAGGAGCCTTCAACCATGCCCCAGTACAACCCGCCCGTGCGAGACATGCAGTTCGTGATGCACGAGCTTCTCAACGCCGTCGACGAGCTGAAGGCGCTGCCGCGCCACAAGGACATCGATGCCGAGACCATGAACTCGGTGCTCGAGGAAGGCGGCAAATTCGCGGCCGAGGTCGTCTTCCCGCTGAACGTCAGCGGCGACCGCCAGGGCTGCACGCTCGACGCCAAGACGCACGAGGTGCGCACGCCCGACGGCTTCAAGGACGCCTACGCGGCCTATGTCGAAGGCGGCTGGCCGTCGATGGTCTGCGACCCGGCCTATGGCGGCCAGGGCCTGCCGGTGCTGCTCAACCAGTGCATCTTCGAGATGCTGAACTCGGCCAACCAGGCCTGGACCATGTACCCGGGGCTGTCGCACGGTGCCTATGCCTGCCTGCACGAGCACGGCACCGAGGCGCAAAAGGCGCTGTACCTGCCGAAGCTGGCCAAGGGTGAATGGTCCGGCACGATGTGCCTGACCGAGCCGCAGTGCGGTACCGACCTGGGCCTGCTGCGTACCAAGGCCGAACCGCTGGCCGACGGCAGCTACAAGCTCACCGGGCAGAAGATCTTCATCAGCGCCGGCGAGCACGACCTGTCCGACAACATCATCCACCTGGTGCTGGCGCGGCTGCCGGATGCGCCGCAGGGCAGCAAGGGCATCTCGCTGTTCGTGGTGCCGAAGTTCAAGGTCGGTGCCGACGGTGCGATCGGCGAGCGCAATGCCCTCCATTGCGGCGCGCTGGAACACAAGATGGGCATCCACGGCAACGCCACCTGCCAGATCATTCTGGACGGCGCGGTGGGCACCCTGGTGGGCCAGCCGAACAAGGGCCTGAACGCGATGTTCGTGATGATGAACGCGGCGCGCCTGGGCGTGGGCAACCAGTCGCTGGGGCTGACCGAGGTGGCCTACCAGAACGCGGTGGCCTATGCCAAGGACCGCATCCAGATGCGCGCGCTGTCCGGTCCGAAGAACCCCGACAAGCCGGCCGATTCGATCATCGTGCACCCGGACGTGCGCAAGATGCTGCTGACCGCGCGCGCCTATGCCGAAGGCGGCCGGGCGCTGGCCATGTACTGCGCGCTGCTGCTCGACAAGGAGCATGCCTCGGACGATGAGGGCGAACGCAAGGAGGCCGCCGACCTGGTGGCGTTGCTGACGCCGATCGTCAAGGCCTTCCTCACCGACAACGGCTGGCTCGCCACCTCGGCCTGCCTGCAGGTCTTCGGCGGCCATGGCTACATCAAGGACTCGGGCATGGAGCAGTTCGTGCGCGATGCCCGCATCAACATGATCTACGAGGGCACCAACACTATCCAGGCGCTGGACTTTCTGGGCCGCAAGGTGCTGGGTGACAACGGCGCCAGGATGCGCAAGTTCGGCAAGATGGTCAGCGACTTCGTCGAGGAAGAGGGCACCGACGAGGCGATGCAGGAATTCGTCAACCCGCTGGCCGACATCGGCGAGAAGGTCACCAAGCTCAGCATGGAGCTGGGCATGAAGGCCATGGGCAACCCCGACGAGGTGGGGGCCGCGGCCACCGACTACCTGCGCGTGTGCGGCCACCTGGTGTTCGCCTATTTCTGGGCGCGCATGGCGAAGATTGCCCTGGCCAAGAAGGATTCGGGCGACACGTTCTATGCTGCCAAACTGCACACGGCGCGCTTCTACTTTGCCAAGCTGCTGCCCGAGACGGCAGGCCTCATCCGCAGCGCCCGCGCGGGCCTGGCACCGCTGATGGAGATGGACGAGGCGCTGTTCTGAAGGCCCTACCCCCTCAACCAGGAGACACACGATGAAGACCATGATTGCGACCCTGTTGCTCACCGCCGCTGCCGGCACCACCTGGGCCCAGGCCACGCCCGCCGGCCTGTGGAAGACCATCGACGACGAAACCAAGACCGAGAAGTCGCTGGTGCGCATCACCGACGGCGGCGGCGTGCTCACCGGCACGGTGGAGAAGATCCTCACCGACAAGGCCGACGCCAAGTGCGTGGAATGCACCGACGAGCGCAAGGGCCAGCCGGTGCAGGGCATGACCATCCTGCGCGGCATCAAGCCCGATGCCGCCGAGAAGGGCACCTGGGTCGGCGGCGACATCCTCGACCCCAACAACGGCAAGATCTACAAGGTGCTGATCAAGCTGGTCGATGGCGGCAAGAAGCTCGACGTGCGCGGCTACGTCGGCATGCCGATGCTGGGACGCACCCAGACCTGGCTGCGCGTGGAATGAACCCAAGGAGTGTGAACGTGAACCGATTCAATGTCCGCAAGGTCGCCGTGCTTGGCGCCGGTGTGATGGGTGCGCAGATCGCCGCCCATCTGGTCAACTGCAAGGTGCCGGTGGTGCTGTTCGACCTGCCGGCCAAGGAAGGCCCGAAGTCCGGCATCGCCCTCAAGGCGATCGAAGGTCTGAAGAAGCTCAAGCCCGCGCCGCTGGGCGTGCCCGAAGGCGCCGCGCTGATCCAGAGCGCCAACTACGAAGAGCACCTGGACCAGCTGGCCGGCTGCGACCTGGTGATCGAGGCCATCGCCGAGCGCATGGACTGGAAGCTCGACCTGTACAGGAAGATCGCGCCGCACGTGGCGCCGCACGCCATTCTGGCCAGCAACACGTCGGGCCTGTCGATCACCCAGCTGAGCGACGCCATCCCTGAAGAGATGCGCGCGCGCTTCTGCGGCATCCACTTCTTCAACCCGCCACGCTACATGGCGCTGGTGGAGCTGATCCCCACACCCAGCACGAAACCCGAAGTGCTGGACCAGCTGGAGGCCTTCGTCACCAGCGGCCTGGGCAAGAATGTGGTGCGCGCCAAGGACACGCCGAACTTCATCGCCAACCGCGTGGGCATCGCCGGCATGCTGGCCACCATGCTCGAGGCCAGCAAGGCCGGCCTGAGCTACGACGTCGTCGACGACCTCACCGGCAAGAAGCTGGGCCGCGCCAGCAGCGGCACCTTCCGCACCGCCGACGTGGTGGGCCTGGACACGATGGCGCATGTCATCAAGACGCTGCAGGACACGCTGTCGGCCGACACCGACCCGTTCTATGCCAGCTTCGCCACGCCGGCCGACTTAGGCAAGCTGCTGGCTGCCGGCGCGCTGGGGCAGAAGACCGGCGCCGGCTTCTACAAGAAGGTGGGCAAGGACATCCAGCGCTTCGACGGTTCAACCGGCAGCTATGTGGCTGCCGGTGGCAAGGCCGATGCGATCGTCGAGCGCATCTTGAAGAAGCCCGCGCCCGAGCGGCTGAAGCTGCTGCGCGAGAGCAGCAACCCGCAGGCCCAGTTCCTGTGGGCGCTGATGCGCAACAGCTTCCACTACGCGGCCGTGCACCTTGCATCCATAGCCGATACGGCGCGCGACGTCGACTTCGCGATGCGATGGGGCTTCGGCGTCAAGCAGGGCCCGTTCGAGCTTTGGCAGGAAGCCGGCTGGAAGCAGGTGGCGCAGTGGATCCAGGAAGATATCGAGTCCGGCAAGGCGCTGTGCAAGGCGCCGCTGCCGGAGTGGGTGTTCGATGGGCGCGAGGGTGTGCACACCGCCGAAGGGTCGTGGAGCCCGACGAAAAAGGCCTACGCAGCGCTCTCGGCGCTGCCGATGTACCAGCGCCAGCACTTCCGCGAGAACGTGCTCGGTGCAACGCGTTTGGACCCGGCCACGGCAGGCAAGACGCTGCACGAAGACGCCTCGATGCGCCTGTGGACGCTGGACGATGAAGTGGTCATCGCCAGCATCAAGACCAAGGTGCACGCCATCGACCAGGGTGTGATCGAAGGCCTGAAGCGCGGCATCGCGTTGGCCGAAGGCGGCTACAAGGGCCTGGTCATCTGGTCGGGTGACGATCCGTTCTCCTACGGTGCCGACCTGCAGTCGATGCTGCCCGAGTTCATGAAGGGCGGCGCCAAGGCCATCGCGCCGGCCATCAAGCTGCTGCAGGACACGTTGCTCGACGTCCGCTATGCCAACGTGCCGACGGTGGCCGCCGTGCGCGGCATGGCACTGGGCGGCGGCTGCGAGATCGCCGTGGCCTGCGCCAGGCGCGTGGCCGCGATGGAAAGCTACATCGGCCTGGTGGAAGTGGGCGTGGGCCTGATCCCAGGCGGCGGCGGCCTGACCTACATCGCGCGCCGTGGCGCCGAGATGGCGGCGGCCGGCAACGCCAATGCCGACCTGTTCCCCTTCATTCGCGAAGGCTTCACCGCCGCCGCGATGGCCAAGGTGGGCACCAGCGCGATCGAATCGCGCAAGCTCGGCTACCTGCTCGACGACGACCTCATCGTGCCGCACAAGGACGAACTGCTGTTCGTCGCCATCGCCCAGGCCAAGGCGATGTTCGATTCGGGCTGGCGCGCGCCGGTGCGCAAGCTCTTCCCGGTGGCTGGCCGTTCGGCCAAGGCCACCATCATGGGTCAGCTGGCGAACATGCGCGACGGCGGCTTCATCAGCGCGCACGACTATCACATCAGCGGCCTGATCGCCGACGTGATCTGCGGCGGCGATGTCGATGCCGGCTCACCTGTGAACGAGGAGTACCTGATGTCGCTGGAGCGCAAGCACTTCTGCTCGCTGCTCGAGCACCCGAAGACCCAGGAACGCATCATGGGCATGATGTCCACCGGCAAACCGGTGCGGAACTGATCGGAGCACACCACATGAGCAAGCAAGTTCAAGACGCCTACATCGTCGCCGCCACCCGCACCCCGATCGGCCGCTCCGGCCGCGGCTTCTTCCGCAACACCCGCCCCGACGACCTGTTGATCGAGGCGATCCGCCATGCGCTGTCGCAGGTGCCCACGCTCGACCCGAAGGCCATCGAGGACGCGGTCATCGGCTGCTCCTTCCCCGAAGGCGAGCAGGGCATCAACATCGCCCGCGCCGCGGCGGTGCTGGCCGGGCTGCCGCATTCGGTGGCGGGGGTCACGGTCAACCGCTTCTGTGCCTCGGGCCTGAGCGCGCTGCAGATGGCGGCCGACCGTATCCGCGTCGGTGAGGCCGACGTCATGCTGGCCGGCGGTGCCGAGAGCATGAGCATGGTGCCGATGGGCGGCAACAAGCCGTCCTTCAACCCGGAGGTGTTCGCGCGCGACGAGAACCTGGGCATCGCCTACGGCATGGGCATGACGGCCGAGAAGGTGGCGCAGCAGTGGAAGGTCGGCCGCGAGGCACAGGATGCCTTTGCGCTGCAGTCGCACCAGCGGGCGTTGGCGGCGATTGCCGCAGGGGCCTTCGCCGACGAGATGACCCCCGTGCAGGTGGTCGATCGTTTCCCCAATCTGCAAAATGGTGAAGTCAACATCAAGGCGCGCACCGTCAACATCGACGAAGGCCCGCGCCCGGACACCTCACTCGAAGGCCTGGCCAAGCTGAGGCCGGTGTTCGCCGCCAAGGGCAGCGTCACCGCCGGCAACAGCTCGCAGACCAGCGACGGCGCCGGCTGCCTGATCCTGGCCAGCGAGCGCGCCATCAAGCAGTTCGACCTGAAGCCGCTGGCACGCTTCGTCAGCTTCGCCGCCCGCGGCGTGGACCCGAAGATCATGGGCATCGGCCCGATCGAGGCCATCCCCGCGGCGCTGAAGCTGGCCGGCCTGACGCAGGACGCGCTGGACTGGATCGAGCTGAACGAGGCCTTTGCCGCGCAATCGCTGGCGGTGATCAATTCGCTGGGCCTGGATCAGAGCAAGGTCAACCCGATGGGCGGCGCCATCGCCCTAGGCCACCCGCTGGGCGCTACCGGCGCCATCCGCTCGGCCACCGTGGTGCATGCTCTGCGCCGCCACAACCTGAAGTACGGCATGGTGACGATGTGCGTGGGCATGGGCCAGGGCGCGGCCGGCATCATCGAGCGGGTCTGAGATGGCCATCAAGACCGCCACGCTGAACGGCGTCGCCACCATCGAGATCGCGCGGCCGGAGAAGAAGAACGCGCTGACCATCGCCATGTACCAGGCGATGGCCGACGCGATCCACGCCGCCAAGGCCGACGGCGCGGTACGCGCGGTCCTGATCACCGGGCAGCCGGGCATCTTCACCTCGGGCAACGACATCGAGGACTTCATGTCGCGCCCGCCGGGCGGGGGCAGCGACGGCCAGGACTCGCCGGTGTTCCAGTTTATGCGTGCGCTGATCGAGTGCGACAAACCGGTGGTCGCCGCCGTCACCGGTGCGGCCATTGGCATCGGCACGACCATGTTGCTGCACTGCGACTTCGCCTACATCTCCGACGAGGCGCGGCTGGCCATGCCCTTCGTCGGCCTGGGCTTGGTGCCGGAGTTCGCCTCGTCGCTGCTGTTCCCGCAACTGGCGGGCCATGCACGCGCAGCCGAGAAGCTGCTGCTGGGCGACCCCTTCACCGGCGCCGATGCGGTGGAGTTCGGCCTGGCCAATGCGGTGCTGCCGGCGGGCGAGGTGGTGAACCATGCACGTCGCGTGGCCGAGCGCTTCAACGGTCTGCCGCCCGGCGCCGTGCGCGATGCCAAGAAGCTGCTGCGCGGGCCGCAGACCGAGGCCATCCTCAAGACCATACGCAGCGAAGGCGAGCTCTTTGCCGCGCGGCTGCGCAGCCCCGAAGCGATAGAGGCCTTCCAGGCCTTCTTCCAGAAGCGCAGGCCCGACTTCTCGAAGTTCGCGTAGCGCCGCACTCCATCGCACCATGTCGCTTGCCCTGAAGCTGGTGCTGGCCCCGGTGCTGGTGGCACAGGCCCTGCGCACGCGCAAGCACGCACCGCAGCTGCCCGAGGCGGTCGGGCCGAGGCAGGGCCGCGTCGGCGAAGGCGCGGGCGGGTTGCGCGTGCTGATTGCCGGCGATTCGTCGGCGGCCGGGGTCGGCGTCGCCCACCAGGACCAGGCACTGGCCGGCCACCTGAGCCGCGCACTGCACCGCCTGACCGCGCGGCCGGTGCATTGGTGGCTGCACGCGCGCTCCGGGCTGACCACGCACCAGGTGCTGGCGCTACTGCGCGCCCATGCGCCGCCGCCGGCCGACGTGGCGGTGGTGCTGAGCGGCGTCAACGACGTCATCGAACTGGTGCCCACGCGCCGAGCGGTGCAGCAGCGCACCGAGCTGGCAGACTGGCTGCTGGCCGAAGGGCGTGCCCGGCACGTGGTGTTTGCGCCGCTGCCGCCGGTGCACCGTTTTCCGTTGCTGCCCGAACCACTGCGCCGCGTGATGGGCGCCGACGCACGCCGCCACGACGCGGCGCTGGCGCGCTGGGCGGCCACGCGCCACGACGTGACTCACCTCGAGATCGCGCTCGACCTTGGCCCCGAGCACATGGCCGAGGACGGCTTCCATCCCGGCGAACCGGTCTACCGCATCTGCGGCGAAGCCCTGGCCGCCCATGTCGCCACCCTGTCCACCGAAGGCAAACGATGACCCTGCAAGGCAAGACCCTCTTCATCACCGGCGCCTCGCGCGGCATTGGCTTGGCCATCGCCCAGCGTGCCGCACGCGATGGCGCCCACATCGTCATCGCCGCCAAGACGACCGAGGCCAATCCCAAGCTGCCCGGCACCATCCACTCGGCCGCGGCCGAGGTCGAGGCCGCCGGCGGCCAGGCGCTGGCGCTGCAGTGCGACATCCGCGACGAGGCCAGCGTGGCCGCGGCAGTGCAGCAGGCCGTGGCGCGCTTCGGCGGCATCGACATCCTGGTCAACAACGCCAGCGCCATCAGCTTGACGCCGACGCCGGCCACGCCGATGAAGCGCTTCGACCTGATGTTCGGCGTCAACGTGCGCGGCACCTACTGCTGCACGCAGGCCTGCCTCGGCGAGCTGATCAAGAGTGCCCAGGCGGGCCGCAACCCGCACGTGCTGAACATGAGTCCGCCGCTGAGCATGCGCACTCACTGGTTCGAGCACCACGTGGCCTACACCATGGCCAAGTACGGCATGAGCATGTGCACTCTGGGCCATGCCGGCGAGTTCCGCCGCCACGGCATTGCTGTCAACAGCCTGTGGCCGCGCACCGCGATCAACACCGCCGCGCTGCAGATGATCCCGGGCGTGGACATCGGCAAGTGCCGCACGCCCGAGATCCTGGCCGACGCCGCCTACCTGGTGCTGACCAGCGATGCGACGCAGGTCACCGGCAACTTCTTCATCGACGACGTGCTGCTGGCCGAGCGTGGCATCACCGACCTGGAGCGCTACAGCGTGGCGCCGGGCACCAAGGACCTGATCCCGGACTTCTTCGTCGACTGAAGGGCTGCGCGCTCAGGTGTGCCAGGGTAGGTCGAGCACCTCGCCGCCCGCGGCGAAGGTGCCTACGGGCGTGCTGCCGAAGATGCCCAGCAACTGCAGCGCGTCATCGCCCGTGTTCAGGATCTGGTGCGTGCGCCCGCGCGGCAGTACCAGCGTGCTGTGTGCGCCGAAGGCGTGCACCTGGCCGTCGATGTGCAGTTCGCCCCGGCCGGCAAGGCAAAGCACCACCTCGTCGCAGTCGTGCTGGTGCACGGGGGTGCCGGCGCCGCCGGCGACGGCCTGGCGCCACAGCGAAATCTGGCTCAGACCCTGGTCGTGGCCGGCCCAGGTGGCATGGTCGATGCCAGGGATGGCGGCGGGCATCGGGCGGGTCTGTTCGATGACGTACATGTGCGGGTCTCCTTGCGGCGGTTGAAGGCTTCGTCGATGCCCGCGGCGCCACGGACCGCAGCAGTATTCACCCCCGGCCGGCGAATCACAAGTGGAGGCGGTGTCTTAACATTAAGGAACGTTGTTCTTCAATGCGCACCGCCATGCACAGCCTGCAACCCTTCGTGGCCTTTTCCGAAACGGTCAAGCACGGTGGCTTTGCCGCCGCAGCGCGTGAGCTGGGCAGCGCGCCCTCCACACTGGCCAAGGCAGTGTCCCGGCTGGAAGCCAGGCTGGGGTTGCGGCTGTTCCATCGCACCACGCGCCAGGTCAGCCTGACGGCCGATGGCGAACGCCTGTACCAGCGCTGCCAACGCGTACTGGACGAGCTGGAGGCGCTGCAGTCCGAGGCCGCCGGTGCGCGTGCGGCGCCCAGCGGCACGCTGCGCATCGACATGCCGCAGTTCTTCGGCCGCCGCGTGCTCTTGCCGATCCTGGCGCGGCTGCTGCGCCAGCACCCGACCCTGGAACTGGACGCGCGCTTCTCCGACGCCTTCGTCGACCTGGTCAAGGACGGCATCGACGTGGCGATCCGCATCGGCGAACTTCAGGACTCGACGCTGGTGGCGCGCCGCATCGCCAGCCAGTCGCTGCTGCTGGTGGCCGCGCCGGACTACCTGCACCAGCACGGCTCGCCGCGCAGGGTGGACGACCTGGCGGCGCACCGGTCGATTCTGTTTCGCCTGCCCAGCAGCGGGCGCGACCGTCCGCAGCAGTTCCGCGTCGGTCGGCGCACGGTGTCGCGCCAGCCGCCGCAGGGCCTGCGCTTCGACGATGGCGAAGCCATGGTGCAAGCCGCGGTGCTGGGCCTGGGCCTGACGCAGGTGCCTGACTACATGGCGGCCGACGACATCCGCGCCGGCCGGCTGGTCGAAGTGCTCGCTGTGCATCGGCCGCCGGCCATGCCGATCCATGCTGTGATGCCAGCCAAGCGCATGGTGCCGGCTCGGGTGCGCGCGCTACTCGATGCGCTGGACGAACTGGC
Organism: uncultured Pseudomonadota bacterium; assembly: GCA_963758955.1. Classification (GTDB taxonomy): domain Bacteria; phylum Pseudomonadota; class Gammaproteobacteria; order Burkholderiales; family Burkholderiaceae_C; genus Rubrivivax. The sequence goes on along the minus strand of CAVWXO010000009.1, from coordinate 203,125 downwards.
CGAGCCTGATCGGCCGGCGCGCGACGAAGCCAGGCATCGGCGGCGTCGGCGCGCCTGATTCAGCGGCCGCTCAGCCCCTGTCTCAGACCCACTGCGCCAGCTCCACCACCACGCCTTCCGGCCCGGTCAGGAACACCAGCTTGCGGTCGTGGAACAGCATCGGCTGATTGCGTAGCTCGACGCCCGCGGCGCTGAGGCGGGCCAGCTCCCCTTCCAGATCGTCGACCGCGAAGCAGATGTGGTTGAAGCCGGTGCGAGCCAGGTCGCCGGACGCGGCATCGGCGTGCACCGTGGGTTGGCGGTAGGTGAGCAGCTGGATCTCGAAGCGCGGGTTGGAGTTTTCCAGCACCAGCGTGCGGTGCTCGGCCTCGATGCCCGGCACGCCCATGTAGGAGTCGAACGGGCTGCCGCCGATGACCACCGACTTCTGCTCCCGAAAGCCCAGCAGGGCAAAGAACTTCAGGCCGGCCGAGGCATCGCGGACACAGACAGTGACGTGATCGACGTTGCGGACCACGGACCCTCCCGCATCAATTTGCCGGCACGGGCCTCGGCTGGCCTTGGCCGTCGATGGCCACATAGGTCAGATTGGCCTCGGTCACCTTGACCACCTTCAGGTCGGCCGGGTTGCGCTCGGCATAGACCTGCACATGCACGGTGATCGAAGTGCGGCCGACGCGCTCGACCTTGGCATAAAAGCTCAGCAGGTCGCCGATCGACACCGGCTGCTTGAAGATGAACTGATTCACCGCCACGGTGGCGATGCGGCCCTTGGCGATGCGGCTGGGCAGTACCGCGCCGGCCATGTCCACGTGGGCCATGATCCAGCCGCCGAAGACGTCGCCGTTGCCATTCACATCGGCCGGCAGCGGCATCACCCGCATCACCAGTGCGCTGCCATCGGGCAAACTCAGGGGGCCGCCGAGGTTGCCGGGCTGGCTGCCCGGCGGGTTGCTTGAATCGCTGGCCATTGCCTTCATCTCCCGTCTGCCGCTTCGTCCCATTCTTCCACGCCTGCCGCGAGCCCCCACCCGATGCGCCGATCCGAAGCCGCCCTGCCGGCGCCCCTGAACGCCACGCCGCCCGCCGCCGCGCGCTCCGATTGGAGCACGCTGCGCAAGCTGCTGCCCTACCTGTGGCGCTACCGCTGGCGTGTGGCGGCGGCGCTGACCTTCATGGTCGGGGCCAAGGCGGCCAATGTGGCTGTTCCGGTGCTGCTGAAGTACCTGGTCGACGACCTGTCGATCAAGCCCGGCGACGCGGCCGCGCTGCTGGTGGTGCCGGTAGGCCTGCTGCTGGCCTATGCCGGGCTGCGGCTGTCGACCTCGCTGTTCACCGAACTGCGCGAACTGATCTTCGCCAAGGCCACCGAAGGCACGGCACGCAGCATCTCGCTGCAGGTCTTCCGCCACCTGCACGCTTTGAGCCTGCGCTTCCACCTGGAACGGCAGACTGGCGGCATGACGCGCGACATCGAGCGCGGCACGCGCGCCGTGCACTCGCTGATCTCCTATTCGCTGTACAGCATCGTGCCGACGATCATCGAGGTAGGCATGGTGCTGACGCTGCTGGCGGTCAAGTTCGACGCCCTATTTGCCTGGATCACCGCCGCCGCGCTGCTGGTGTACATCGGCTTCACCGTCAGCGTTACCGAATGGCGGACGAAGTTCCGTCGCCAGATGAACGAGATGGACGCGGTGGCGCACACCCGTGCGGTCGATTCGCTGCTGAACTACGAAACGGTCAAGTACTTCAACAACGAGGACTTCGAGGCCCGGCGCTATGACCAGAGCCTGGAAAAGCTGCGCCGCGCAGCGCTGAAGAGCCAGACCACGCTGTCGCTGCTCAACACCGGGCAGCAACTGGTCATCGCCAGTGCGCTGGTGGCCATGCTGTGGCGGGCCACGCAGGGCGTGGTCGACGGAAGGCTGACGCTGGGCGACCTGGTGATGATCAACGCCTTCATGATCCAGCTGTACATCCCGCTGAACTTCCTGGGCGTGCTGTACCGCGAGATCAAGCAGAACCTGACCGACCTGGACAAGATGTTCACGCTGCTCGAGCGCCACCGTGAGGTCGACGACCAGCCGGGCGCTGCGGCACTGCAGGTCCGTGCCGGGGTGGTGCGCTTCGAACACGTGTCCTTCGCCTACGAGCCGGCACGACCGATCCTGCACGACTTGAGCTTCGAGATCCCGGCCGGCAAGACGGTGGCGGTGGTCGGCCCGTCGGGCGCCGGCAAGTCCACGCTGGCGCGGCTGCTGTACCGCTTCTACGACGTGGGCGGCGGGCGCATCAGCATCGACGGCCAGGACATTCGCCAGGTCACGCAGTCCAGCCTGCGCCAGGCCATCGGCATCGTGCCGCAGGACACGGTGCTGTTCAACGACACCGTCGAATACAACATCGCCTACGGACGCACCGGCGCATCGCGTGCCGAGGTCGAGGCGGCGGCCAAGGCCGCGCACATCCACAACTTCATTGCCGCGCAGCCCAAGGGGTACGACACCATGGTCGGCGAGCGCGGCCTGAAGCTTTCCGGCGGCGAGAAGCAGCGTGTGGCCATCGCGCGCACCTTGCTGAAGAACCCGCCGATCCTGATCTTCGACGAGGCCACCTCGGCGTTGGACTCGGCCAACGAGCGTGCCATCCAGGCCGAGCTGAGAAGCGCCGCCCAGGGCAAGACCGCGCTGGTCATCGCCCACCGGCTGAGCACGGTGGTCGACGCGCACGAGATCGTCGTGCTGGAGCAGGGCCGCGTGGTCGAACGCGGCGCGCACGCCGAGCTGCTGGCGCGTGGCGGGCGCTATGCCGAGATGTGGCGGTTGCAGCAAAGCGGCGACAATTCGGCATGACAAGTACGCTGTCGCTGACCCGCCCCGACGACTGGCACCTGCACCTGCGCGACGGCGATGCGCTGCGCGCCGTGCTGCCGCACACCGCGCGGCAGTTCGCGCGGGCCATCGTCATGCCGAACCTGAAGCCGCCGGTGACGACGACGGCGCTGGCGCTGGACTACCGCCGCCGCATCGTCGCGGCGCTGCCCGAAGGCGCGGACTTCGAGCCGTTGATGACGCTGTACCTGACCGACCGCACGCCGCCGGACGAGCTCCGGCGCGCGCGCGAGGCTGGCATCGTGGCGCTGAAGCTCTACCCCGCCGGCGCGACGACGAACAGCGATGCCGGCGTCACCGACATCCGCAAAACTTACGCCACGCTGGAGGCGATGCAGCGCGAAGGGCTGTTGCTGCTGGTGCACGGCGAGGTCACCGACGCCGAGATCGATCTGTTCGACCGCGAGGCGGTGTTCATCGACCGGGTGCTGCAGCCGCTGCGCCGCGATTTCCCCGGCCTGAGGATCGTCTTCGAGCACATCACCACGCGCGAGGCGGCGCAGTACGTGGCCGAGGGCGACGCGCACCTGGCGGCGACCATCACGGCGCATCACCTGCTGTTCAACCGCAACGCCATCTTCCTGGGCGGCTTGCGGCCGCACTACTACTGCCTGCCGGTGCTCAAGCGCGAGGAGCATCGGCTGGCGCTGGTGGCTGCCGCCACCTCGGGTTCGCCCAAGTTCTTCCTCGGCACCGACAGTGCACCGCATGCCGCGGTGCTGAAGGAGCATGCCGCCGCCTGCGCCGGCTGCTACACCGCCCTGTCGGCGCTGGAGCTGTATGCCCAGGCCTTCGACGCAGCCGGTGCGCTGGACCAGCTGGAAGGCTTTGCCAGCTTCCACGGTGCCGATTTCTACGGCCTGCCGCGCAACCGCGGCCGCATTACGCTGCGCCGCCAGGCCTGGGCGCTGCCCGAGAGCCTGCCCTTCGGCGCGCAGCAGCTCAAGCCGCTGTGCGGCGGCGAAACGCTGAACTGGACGCTGGAGACCGCCGCATGATCGAGAAACAACCCCGCATCGCGCTGCTGATCGATGCCGACAACTCCCCGGCCAGCAAGATCGACGTCATCCTGGCCGAGCTGGCCAAGGTCGGTGTCACCAACATCCGGCGCGCCTACGGCAACTGGAAGAAGGACGGCCTGAAGGGTTGGGAGGCGGTGCTGCACGAGTACGCGATCCGCCCGGTGCAGCAGTTCGACTACAGCAAGGGCAAGAACGCGACCGACATGGGCATGGTCATCGAGGCCATGGACCTGCTCTATACCGACCAGCCCGAAGCCTTCGGCATCGTCAGCTCGGACGCCGACTTCACGCCGCTGGTCATGCATCTGAAGGCCAAGGGGGCGCAGGTCTTCGGCTTTGGCGCCAAGAAGACGCCGTTGCCCTTCGTCAATGCCTGCTCACGCTTCCTCTACCTGGAAAACCTGGGCCAGCCGGTGCCCGTCGACGAGCCACGCAGCGCCAAGGCATCCAAGACGGGCCAGCCCAAGCCGAAGGCGGCTGCACCGGGTGGCAACGGCGTGGGCAACGGCGATGCCGCGCCGACCCGGCTGGACACCGCGGCGCTGAAGCAGGACGCCCGGCTGGTGACGCTGCTGCGCAATGCGGTGGAGTCGGCGGCCGGCGAGGACGGCTGGTCCGCGCTGGGCGCGGTGGGCCAGCAGATCGGCAACCAGGCCTCCTTCGACCCGCGCAACTACGGCTACCGCAAGCTGCTCGACCTGATCGAGGCCACCCAGCTGTTCGAACTGGACCGCCGCGGTACGCAGTTCGTGCTGCGCGACAAGCGCTTGGCCAAGCCCGGCGCGGCCTGAGAACGACTGCAAAGACCTTCGACTGTCTGGCAGTATTGCCGTCGGGGCTTTAAATCGGCTCCGGCATCCCCATCATCCGCGCTGTCGCAACCCAAGCTTCGACCATGAAACGAATCCTGCTCTTCGTGATGACCAACCTGGCCGTGATGGTGGTGCTGGGCATCGTCATCAACGTGCTCGGCCTGAACCGCTGGCTCGACGCCAACGGGCTGAACGTCGGCGGCCTGATGATGTTCTCGCTGGTCGTCGGCTTTGGCGGCGCGATCATCTCGCTGCTGATGAGCAAGCCGATGGCCAAGATGAGCACCGGCGCCCAGGTCATCAACGACTCGAACGACCCGACCCATGCCTGGCTGGTGGAGACGGTGCGCCGCTTTGCCGACAAGGCCGGCGTGAACATGCCCGAAGTCGCCATCTACGAAGGCCCGCCCAATGCCTTCGCCACCGGTGCGTTCAAGAACTCAGCGCTGGTGGCGGTGTCCACCGGATTGCTGCAGAGCATGACGCGCGAGGAGGTCGAGGCCGTCATCGGCCACGAAGTGGCACACGTGGCCAACGGCGACATGGTGACGATGACGCTGATCCAGGGCGTGATGAACACCTTCGTGGTCTTCATCTCGCGCATCGTCGGCTACTTCGTCGACCGCGTGCTGCTGAAGAACGACCGCGATGGTGTCGGTCCCGGCTTCATGATCACGACCATCGTCATGGACATCCTGCTGGGCTTCGTCGCCGCGATGATCGTCGCCTGGTTCTCGCGCCAGCGCGAGTTCCGCGCCGACGCCGGTGCCGCCGGTCTGATGGGCCGCAAGCAGCCGATGATCAACGCGCTGGCGCGTTTGGGCGGTCTGGACCCCGGCGAGATGCCCAAGACGCTGCAGGCCATGGGCATCAGCTCGCGGCCCAGCGGCATCATGGCGCTGTTCTCCACCCACCCGCCGATGGAAGAGCGCATCGCCCGCCTCCAGCAGGCGGGATAAGGGCCCACCCCCGAAGCGCCTTCGGCGCTCCCCCTCAAGGGGGCGTCGCCGGCGGCCCGGCAAAGCCGGTTCCGCGGCGCCCGCTCGAAGCGCTCCGGCTACGTGGGTAGAAAACCCTCAATGGAGAGATAGCGCTCGCCGGTGTCGTAGTTGAAGCCAAGCACGCTGCTGCCGGCGGGCAGTTCCGGCAGCTTCTGCGCGATGGCGGCCAGCGTCGCGCCGCTGGAGATGCCCACCAGCAGGCCTTCCTCGCGCGCGCTGCGGCGCGCCATTTCCCGTGCGGCTTCGGCATCGACCTGGATCACGCCGTCGAGCACGGCGGTGTGCAGGTTCTTCGGGATGAAGCCGGCGCCGATGCCCTGGATCGGGTGCGGCGACGGCGCGCCGCCGCTGATCACTGGCGAGGCCGAGGGCTCCACCGCGAAGACCTTCAGGTTCGGCCAGCTCGCCTTCAGCGTCTGCGCGCAGCCGGTGATGTGCCCGCCGGTGCCCACGCCTGTGATCAGCACGTCCAGACCGTCGGGAAAGTCGGCCAGGATCTCCCTGGCGGTGGTGCGCACGTGCACCTCGATGTTGGCCGGGTTCTCGAACTGCTGCGGCATCCATGCGCCGGGTGTGCTGGCGACGATCTCCTCGGCGCGCGCGATCGAACCCTTCATGCCCTTTTCGCGCGGTGTCAGCTCGAAGGTGGCGCCGTAGGCCAGCATCAGGCGGCGGCGTTCGATGCTCATGCTGTCGGGCATCACCAGCACCAGCTTGTAGCCCTTGACGGCCGCGACCATTGCCAGCCCGATGCCGGTGTTGCCCGAGGTCGGCTCGACGATGGTGCCGCCGGGCTTGAGCTGGCCGCGCTGCTCGGCATCTTCGATCATCGACAGCGCGATGCGGTCCTTGATCGAGCCGCCGGGGTTGGCGCGTTCGGACTTGACCCACACCTGCGCGTCGCCGAACAGCCGGTTGATGCGGATGTGCGGCGTGTTGCCGATCGTCGCCAGGATGTTGTCTGCCTTCATGGTCGAGCCTCCATTGCGGTGCAGGCGCGATAATCGCACAGTGAAGCAAGCCAGACCGCCGCTGGTGCAATCGCCGAAAGGCCGCACTGGAGGAAGGTCCGGACTGCACAGGGCGGCGTAGCAGTTAACGGCTGCCCACCGCGAGGTGAGGATCAGAGCAACAGAGACGAGTTCTGCCGCGGCGCAAGCCGGGGCAGAGGTGAAACGGGCAATCTCTACGCGCAGCAACACCAAATAGGCACACGTTGATCCGGCCCGGGGAGTGTGCGGGTAGGTGGCACCGAGCCGCACAGTGATGTGCGGCCCAGATGAATGGCGGTCACGGCGCGGCGTTCGCAAGATCGCTGCGACGCACAGAATCCGGCCTATCGGCTTGCTTCACAATTTTCTAGGCCGGCAGCACCAGCGTCTGCCGCACCTGCCAGCGCAATCCGCTGTCGGCGGCTGCGGGCTGCAGTTGCATCTCGAGCATCGGCCGGTCGGCCGCATCCACCGCGCGCCACAGGAAGTCGCGCGCATTGCCCGGGTCGCCGGCGATGAACAGTTGCGACGTCACTTCGCCGAAGCTGCCGTGGCGCAGCTTGATGTGGATGTGGGGGGTGCGTCCGGGGTAGGGCACCGGTTTGATGCTGCGAAATCGCAGCCGTCCGTCGCGGTCGGCGCGGCTGGCGCCGAAGCCCTGGAAGGCCTCGTCGTGCTGCCCCGCGGCCAGGGACACGCCGGGGTGGTGGTAGGTGGCGAACACGTCGCATTGCCAGATCTCGACCTCGGTGCCGTCGATGGCGCGGCCATTGGTGTCGGCAAGTTGCAGCTCCAGGCCCAGATGCTCGCCTCGCGCCACCGCCGTTCGGCCGTCGCGCTGGACGCGGCTCAGGTCGGCGTCCCAGTCGCTCCACTGCTCGCGCCAGGCGCGCGGCGGGTAGAACGGGCCGTCGGTCATGGGGGCGACCACGCGCCGCGAGCTGGCCAGAGCCGGGCAGGCCAGCACGGCGGCGCCGGCCAGCGCGAGGCGGCGGCGCGAGGGGCTCGAAACGGGGCGCAGATGCATTGGAGGCTCTCAGAAGGTGTAGACGAAAACAACATTCCGCGCTATCCTCGTGTCTGAACAAGACACGGGGGCTCGCGGATGACGAAGAAGGCGCCAGCTGAGCAACCAGGGCGTCCCGGGCGCAGACCTTCGCTGAACGCCGATCACACCAAGGTGCTGCGTGCGATCGCGCAGGAGCAACCGCGCTCTTCGCTGGACGAAGTGACGCGCGAGTTGTTCCGACGCGCTGGCGTCAAGGTCAGCTCTGTCACCGTGCGCAAGGCGCTGCGCGAGGCCGGCATCGAGCGGCTCAAGCCGCTGCGCCGCGCCGGCGAGCGCGCGGCAGTTCAAGGCTCGATGCCGACGCGCTATGGCTACACCGCCGCGCACCGCCGCGCCGATGGCCCCAGCGGCATGAATACCGACCTGACCGACGCGGAGTGGGCGCTGGTGGCCGACCTGTTCGAGCGCGACGGGCAACGCGGCGCACCGCCGCGCTTTGAGCGCCGGCACATGGTCAACGCCTGCTGCTACGCGTTGCGCACGGGTTGCGCGTGGCGCTTGCTGCCCAAGACCTTCCCGCCCTGGCAGGCGAGCTACAAGTCCTTCAGCCGCTGGGCTGCAGCCGGCGTGTTCGAGGCGATGCACGATCGGTTGCGCCAGCAGTGGCGTGACCGCATGGGCAAGGCCCCAGAGCCGACGGCCGCAATCATCGACGCACAGAGCACCCGCAGCACCGCGCAGGGCGGAAACACCGGGTTCGACGCCGGCAAGAAGGTCAAAGGCCGCAAGCGCCACCTCGTCGTCGATACCTTGGGCCTGCTGCTGGCCGTCACGGTCACAGCAGCCAGTTTTCAGGATCGCGACGCGGCCGCCGAGGTCGTGGCGCAGGCCTGCACCAAGGTGCCCGGGTTGAAGAAGGTCTACGCCGATGGCGCCTATGGCGGCAAGTGCGCCGTCGCCATCGAACAGGCCCACGGCATCATCGTGGAGATCGTGCGCCATCCCGGCAATCGCAGCACAGGCACCTGGCAAGATGCCCAGCAGCCCTTGTGGCCCGAGGTCGTTGCCACAGGCTTCGTCGTGCAGGCCAAGCGCTGGGTAGTAGAGCGCACTCATGCGTGGAACGAGCGGGCGCGCCGCCTCATGGTGCACCACGACCGATCCAACTGGGCCCCGCTCGCCTGGGTTTGGTTGGCCGAAGCGCGTATCCTCGCAACCAGACTGGCAACGTAGATCATTTCGTCTACACCCTCTCAGAGGTCTTGGCAGGGCGCTGCTGTGTCGTCTTCAGGGGCACCTTACACTGCAAAAGTTCCTGCTGCAGCGCGTGCCGCGCAGCAACCTTCTGCCTTCGATGAATCCCGACGCCCACTTGCTCTGGCGCGGCCCGCGCTGGAAGCTGGCCGTGCTGCTGGCCTGTCTGGGGATGCTCGGGCCCTTCTCGATCGACACCTACATCCCGGCTTTCTCCGGGATCGCGCGCTCCTTGGGCGCCACGCCCGTGCAGATGCAGCAGACACTGTCGGCGTACCTGTTCGGCTTCGCGCTGCTGAACCTGTTTCATGGTGCACTGTCCGACAGCCTGGGGCGCCGCCCGGTGATCCTCTGGGGCATCGGCGTGTTCGCGCTGGCCTCGCTGGGGTGCGCGCTGTCGCAGACCATCGGCCAGCTGGTGTTCTTCCGCGCGCTGCAGGGCATGAGCGCCGGTGCCGGCATGGTGGTGTCGCGCGCGATCATCCGCGACATGTTCCCTCCGGCCGACGCGCAGCGGGTCATGTCGCAGGTGACCATCTACTTCGGTGTGGCGCCGGCGGTGGCACCGCTGGTCGGCGGCTGGCTGTTCGTCGGCGCCGGCTGGCATTCGATCTTCTGGTTCCTGGCGCTGCTCAGCGCCTTGCTGTGGTGGGCCGTCTGGCGCACCCTGCCCGAGACACTGCATGCCACACAACGCCAGTCGGTGCAGGTGGGCCCGCTGCTGCGCGGCTACCTGCACATGGCCACGAGCCCGCGCTTCATGGCGCTGGCGCTGGCCAGCGGCATTCCGTTCAACGGCATGTTCCTGTACGTGCTCAGTGCGCCGGTGTGGCTGGGCGACATCCTGCAACTGCAGCCGACGCAGTTCTTCTGGTTCTTCTGCATGAGTGTCAGCGGCATCATGCTCGGCGCCTGGTTGTCGGGTCGGCTGGCCGGGCGCATCAAGCCCAAGCACCAGATCCGCCATGGCTTCGTGATCATGCTCGCCACCTCGCTGGTCAACGTGGCGATGAATCTGCTGAGCACGCCACACCCGTTCTGGGCGATGCTGACGGTATCGATCTTCTCCTTCGGCTGGGCGCTAATGGTGCCGGTGGTGACGCTGCTGGTACTGGACCTGGTGCCCGAGCGGCGTGGCATGGCCAGCTCGGTGCAGGCCTTCATCGGCAGCATGGCCAACGGCCTGGTGGCCGGCGTGATCGCGCCGCTGGTCATGCATTCCGCACAGGCCCTGGCGCTGACTTCGTTGGGCATGCTGGGCATCGGTGTGTTCGCCTGGATCTGGGTCAAGCCGCGCGTGACCTGAGCATCGCGCCGCGCGCGTGATGCATCACCTCAAGCTGCGCGTTGTGCGGCCGATAGCGGTCCATGACCGCCGAAAAAGCCCCCGAAGCCGCTGCCGCACCCGAAGGCGCCAAGCGCCGCTTTTCGCCCAAGCTGATGATCGCTGCCGGTGCCGCCACCGTGCTGCTCGCTGGCGCGGGAGGTGCTGCCGTGTGGCTGTGGCCCAAGGCCCCCGACCCGGCCGCTATCGCGGCGGCCAAGGCCGCGCGCAAGGAAGCGCGCCGCGCCGCCGCGCAGGCCTCGGTTGCGGCGACCCATGGCGCTTCGGCGCCGAGCGCCCACACCGAGGCGCCAGTGGCAGCGGCTTCTGCGGCATCGGCGGCGGCCGAAGTAGCGGCCGTGCATGACGCGCCTGCGGCAGCACACGACCCCGCGCCGCCGCCAGTCGCCCAGAACCACGCCCCGCCCGCACACGCCCCCGCAGCCGAAGTGCCACTGGACAAGCTGCAACGTCGCCTGGGCGAGGTGCTGGGCGGCAAGGGGGCGATCGACGCCACGCGTCCCGGCGAACTGCATCTCACGGCGCGCAACGCCACGGTCGTGCCGGTGCGCCACGGTGCCACGGCGGCGGTGGCTTCGCACGAGCCGGCGGCAGACACCGCGCACACCGGTGCGGCGCCGCGCAAGGCCGGCCACGCAACGCACTGGAGCTATGCCGGACTGGGCGGCCCGCAGGCCTGGGGCAAGCTCAAGCCCGAGTTCAGCCAGTGCGCGATCGGCCAGCGGCAAAGCCCGATCGACATCCGCGACGGCATCGCGCTCGACCTGGACCCGGTGCAGTTCGACTACCAGCCGAGCAGTTTTTCGGTCATCGACAACGGCCACACGGTGCAGGTCAACGTGGCGCCGGGCAATTCGATCGAGGTCAACGGCAAGCGCTTCGGGCTGGTGCAGTTCCATTTCCATCGACCGTCCGAGGAGCGCATCAACGGCCGCCAGTTCGAGATGGACGCGCACCTGGTGCACAAGGACGCCGATGGCCGCCTGGCCGTGGTGGCGGTGCTGCTGGAGCGCGGCGCCGCGCAGCCGCTGCTGCAGACCGTTTGGAACAACCTGCCGCTGGAAAAGAACGAGGAGGTCTCCGCAAGGGCGCAGATCGACCTGAACCAGTTGCTGCCCACCGACCGGCGCTACTACACCTACATGGGCTCGCTGACCACGCCGCCGTGCAGCGAAGGCGTGCTGTGGCTGGTGATGCAGCAGCCGGTGCCGTTGTCGGCGCAGCAGCTGGACATCTTCTCGCGGCTGTATCCGATGAACGCGCGGCCGATCCAGCAGGCCAGCGGGCGCATGATCAAGCAGTCGAACTGAAGCTGCGCTCCATCTCGCGCCGCAACCGGTAGGCGTCGGTGGCGGTGTCCACCGCCACGTCGTCCCAGCACAGGGACTGGCCCTGCTTCACCGGGCGAAGCACCTTGATGCCGTGCGCCAGACCCAGCGGCAGGCCGCCCAGTCGCAACGAGGTCGAGGCCGGCAGCAGCTTGCCCCAGACCGTGTAGCCGCCTTCGCCATCGAGCATCTCGCCAGGTTGCAGGTCACGCTTGGCGGTGGCCACCACGTCGGCATTCCAGCCGGTGGCCGCGCCGGTGGGTTCGCTACGCAGCGCCACGCTGGCCACCGACAGGCCCACCTCCAGGCCGATCAGGTGCCAGCGCTTGTACAGCGTGAAGTAGCGCCCGCTGGGGTCGGTGTGGGCGTTGTACTCCTCGAAGCAGTTGCGGATGTAGTCGGTCTCGCCCTCGACCGTGACCCACACGCCCATGCGGATGTCGTACGGGATCTTGCGGCCATCGGCTTCGAGCGACGAGATCACCTCGACCATGCCCTTGCGTTCGAGCACGCCGCCTTCGCACTTCGGTCGGGTGACGAAGGGAATGTCCTCGACGCTGGCCGGCGGGTAGAGCAGCCCGTTGCTGGGTACGCCCAGCCCGGTGGCGTTGCTGACCGCGCTGCTTTCGATCGACGGTTTGCTGCCATCGAGGAAGCTGTTGAACATCTTCGGGTTCAGGCCGCCGCGCAGCGCCTGCTCTGGGCTCAGGCCGTAGTGGCCCCAGACCGTGTCGGGCGTGCTCTGGCTGAAGTGCGGCAGCCACTTGTGGCCACGGCCGGCAGCCACCACCGGGAAACCGCAACTGCGCGCCCAGTCCACCAGGTCGCAGATCAGCGCAGGCTGGTCACCGAAGGCCAACGAATAGACGACGCCGGCCTCGGCGGCGCGCCGCGCCAGCAGCGGTCCGCAGAAGGCGTCGGCTTCCACCGTGACGTTGACCACGTGCTTGCCGTTGGCGAAGGCTGCCAGGCAATGTTCGACCGCCGCGATAGGGTGGCCGGTGCACTCCACCACCACGTCCACCGCGGGGTGGCTGACCAGCGCGCGCCAGTCCTCGCCGATGTGGGTGCTGCCTTGCTTCAGCGCGTCGGCCAGCGACGCTGCAGCGATGCGCTGCGGCTCCCAACCCACACGCGCGAGGTTGGCGCGCGCGCCGTCGGGCGACAGGTCGGCAATACCGAGCAGGTGCACGCCGGGCGTGCGCGGAATCTGCGCCAGGTACATCGAGCCGAACTTGCCGGCGCCGATCAGCGCCACGCGGATCGGGCGGCCTTCGGCGGCGCGTTGCAGCAACTTGGCATGCAGGCTCATGCGGGCACCTCGACGCGTCGCTGGGCCAGGCCACGCGGGCAGGCCGCGCGCTCGAGGGGCGGGTGAGTGGGGCGCATGGGGTCTCCGGGTGGTGTTGTGGGCGGCTGCGGCAATATGTCACGAAGCGACCAAGCAATGTTTCCGGTTGTCTCCTAAGGCTTAACTTTCAATGGCTACCGCAAGTCCTTATTTTTGAAGTCATTTTTCCTGTGATGACGTGAACAAAGGCGTCTAAGTACCTGATTTCATTGATTTTTTCCGCCCTCGCGTTGACCCTGTAGTTTTTGTGCGATACAGTGTCGTTTAGTGGCCGTAGGTGGAAAAAAGTGTCGGAATGGGTGTTTCGAGGGACCTCAGCCTTGGTGCTGGATGCCAAAGGGCGCATCAACGTGCCCGTGCGCCATCGCGACCCCCTGGTAGCGGCCTGCAACGGCCAACTGACGCTCACCCGCCATCCTGAAGGCTACCTGCTGATCTACCCGCGCCCGGTGTGGGAGACGGTGGAGACCGAGCTGATGGCGCTGAAAGCCGCCTCCGACGGCTGGCGCCGCATCTTCCTGGGCAGTGCCGTCGACGTCGAGATCGACAGTGCCGCACGTGTGCTGATTCCACCCGAGCTGCGCGAGGCGGCGGGACTGAACAAGGACGTGCTGCTGATCGGCACCGGCCGCCGCCTGGAACTGTGGGACAAGCAGCGCCACGACGCCGTCGAAGCGCGAGTGGTGGCCGCCGGCATGACCGAAGAAGTGCTGGGCCTGAACCTGTGAATGCCGGCGCGGACGCATGGACGCACACCACCGTTCTCCTCGACGAAGCCGTGGAGGCGCTGGTCCACGCGCCCGAGGGCTGCTACGTGGACGGCACCTTCGGACGCGGCGGTCATGCACGCGCCATCCTGGCCCGGCTGTCGCCGCAGGGCCGGTTGATCGCCTTCGACAAGGACCCGCAGGCCATCCGCCTGGGGCAGGCGTTGGCCGATGCGCGGCTGCACTTGGTGCACGCCAGCTTCGCCGGCATGCAGCAGGTGCTGGCGCAGCACGGTCTGACACAGGTACAGGGCGTGCTGCTCGACTTGGGCGTCAGCTCGCCGCAGCTGGACGACCCGGCGCGCGGCTTCAGCTTCCGCTTCGATGCGCCGCTGGACATGCGCATGGACACGACCCGCGGCGAGACCGCTGCGGACTTCCTGGCCCGCGCCGATGAGCGCCAACTGACGCAGGTGATCCGTGACTATGGCGAAGAACGGTTTGCTGTTCAGGTTGCAAAGGCGCTTGTGGCTCGCCGACAAGGCGGGGCAGCCATTCGAACCACGGGCGAACTGGCCCAGGTCGTGGCTGGTGCGGTCAGGACCCGCGAGCCGGGCCAGAACCCTGCCACGCGCACATTTCAGGCTCTTCGGATTCACGTCAACGCCGAGCTCGAAGAGCTCGAGCAGGGCCTGAGCGCGGCGCTGGAACTGCTGGCCCCCGCAGGACGCCTGGTCGTGATCAGCTTTCACTCGCTCGAAGACCGCATCGTCAAGAGCTTCATCGCGCGCGAAAGCCGCGATGAGCCCGACCGTCGCGCCCCTTTCGCCCCGGCGCGGCCCACACGTCTGCGCGCGCTGGGCCGCATCCGCGCCGGTGCTGCCGAAGTGGCCGCCAATCCGCGCGCGCGCTCGGCGGTGATGCGCGTGGCCGAGCGCACGGTCACACCGTACGAGGCCCGGAGGTGACACGGGTGAACCTGTTGCTGCTAGCCGCCTTGCTGGCCAGTTGCCTGTACCTGGTGAAGACCGCGTACGAATCGCGCCGCCTGTTCCATGCGCTCGACCGTGCCCGGCTCGAACAGTCCCGGCTCGACACCGAATTCAAGCGCCTGGATGCCGAGCGCCAGGCCCAAGCCACCCACCTGCGCGTGGAGAAAGTGGCGCGCGAGAAGCTGCGCATGCGCACGGCCACGCCGGCGGTGACGCACTACGTCGGCGACGAGGCCGCGGCGCCGTCGCGCGGGGCGTCCGCACCATGAGCCGCAACGCCAAGTCGAACAAACGCGCGGCTGCGTCCAGCGTGCGCAACCTGAATTACGCCACCAGCCCGCTGCTCGCGTCGAAGACGCCGCCGTGGCGCTCGCGCTTCGTGGTGGCGCTGGTCGGGCTGGCCTTCATGGTGCTGGTGGGCCGCGCGGTCTACATCCAGATCATCGGCACCGACTTCTATCAGCAGCAGGGCGACAAGCGCTACGGCCATGTCATCGAGGTGCCGGCCAGCCGCGGCCGCATCCTCGATCGCAACGGCCAGGTGCTGGCCACCAGCGTGCCGGTGCCGTCGATCTGGGCGATTCCCAAGGACTTCGCGGCCGACGTGCAGCAGCGCAAGGCGCTGGCCCGGCTGCTCGAGATGAAGCCGCTGGAGCTGGAACAGAAGCTCGAAGGCAGCCGCAACTTTGCCTGGCTGAAGCGCCAGGTCGACGAGCCACTGTGGGCCCAGGTCAAGGCGCTGGGCCTGAAGGGCGTGCACCAGCTGGGCGAGTACCGCCGCAAGTACCCCGAGGGCGAATCGGCGGCGCATGTGGTCGGTTTCACCAATATCGAGGAAAAGGGCCAGGAAGGCATCGAGCTGGCCTTCCAGGAGCAGCTGCAGGGCCGCGACGGCCAGCGCGCGGTCATCAAGGACCGGCTCGGCCGTGTCATCGAGGACGGCAGCGAGCAGGTCGACCCGGTGAACGGCCGAGACATCCAGCTGGCACTCGACTCCAAGGTGCAGTTCTTCGCCTACCAGCGCGTGCGCGATGCCGTGGCCGAGCACGGCGCCAAGGCGGGCAGCGTGGTGGTGCTGGACGTCATCACGGGCGAGGTGCTGGCCTTGGCCAACTACCCCAGCTACGACCCTGGCAACCGCCGCAAGCTGTCGGGCGAACAGTTGCGCAACCGCGCGCTCACCGACACCTTCGAACCGGGCTCGACCATGAAGCCGCTGATCGCCGCCTGGGCGCTGGAGACCAAGCGCGTGCGCTCCGATACGGTCATCAACACCGCGCCGGGCAGCCTGGTCGTCGGCCCGCTGGTGGTCAAGGACGCGCACCCGCATGCGTCGCTGACGGTGGAGCAGGTGATCCAGAAGTCCAGCAACGTCGGCGCGGCACGACTGGCGATGCAGATGCCGGCGCGCGAGCTGTGGGAGCTGTTCTCCACCATCGGCTACGGCCAGAAGCCGCAGATCGACTTCCCCGGCGCGGTCACCGGCCGGCTCAAGCCCTACAAGAACTGGCGACCGGTGGAGCAGGCGACCATGGCCTACGGCTACGGCCTGTCGGCCTCGCTGCTGCAGATGGCCCGCGCCTACACCTGCCTGGCGCGTGTCGGTGGCGACGTCATCCCGGTCACGCTGCTCAAGCACGACGCTGCGGTGGAAGGCATCAAGGTCTTCTCGCCGGGCACGGCGCAGGAGATCCGCCGCATGCTGCAGCTGGCCGCCGGCCCAGGCGGGACGGCGCCGCTGGCGCAGACCCAGGGCTATTCGGTGGGCGGCAAGAGCGGCACGGCGCACAAGCAGGAAGGCAAGGGCTACGCAGCCAACAAGTACCGCTCCTGGTTCGTCGGCATGGCGCCGATCAGCAGCCCGCGCATTGTCGTCGCGGTGATGGTCGACGAGCCGAGCAAGGGCGTGTACTACGGCGGCGCCGTGGCCGCTCCGGTCTTCAGCCAGGTGGTGCAGCAGACGCTGCGCCTGCTGAGCGTGCCGCCCGACATCGAGGTCACGCCGCAAATCATGGCCAGCAAGACCGTGCCGGCCGAGCGCGAGAGTTTCTGAGCCGCCATGCCCACGATCGTGCCCGCGCATCTGCCCCATGCCGCTGCCGCCGCGCAGTGGCTGGCTGCGCGCGGCGCTGGCCGCCTGCGCACCGACCACCGCCAGGTGCAGCCGGGCGATGCCTTCCTGGCCTGGCCCGGCTATGCGCACGACGCGCGGCGCTTCGTCGATGCCGCGCTGCAGTCCGGTGCGGTCGCCTGTCTGGTGGATGACCATCACGTGGCCAGCTTCGGCTTCGCCGATGCGCGCATTGCCGCGGTCGCGCACCTGAAGGACCTGGTCGGCCCGATCGCGCACCTGTACCTGGGCAGGCCCAGCGAGACACTGAAGGTCATCGCCACGACCGGCACCAACGGCAAGACCTCCACCGCGTGGTGGACCGCGCAGGCGCTGAGCAGCCTGGGCCGGCGCTGCGCGATGGTCGGCACGCTGGGCATCGGTGAACCGCGCATCGACGCTTTGCAGTCCAGCGGCATGACCACCCCCGACCCGGTGCGTCTGCAGCAGGCCCTGCACGACTTCGTCGCACAGGGTTTCGCAGCCTGCGCCATCGAGGCCTCGTCGATCGGTCTGCAGGAGCGCCGCCTGGCCGGCACGCACATCGAAGTGGCGCTGTTCACCAACCTGACGCAGGACCACCTCGACTACCACCAGGCCATGGCCGACTACTGGAAGGCCAAGCGCGCGCTGTTCGCCTGGCCCGGGCTGAAGGCGGCGGTACTGAACATCGACGACGCACACGGTGCCGAACTCGCTGGCACGCTGCTGCACGCGCCGCTCGACCTGTGGACCTGCTCCACGCAAGGCCCTGCGCGCCTGAGCGCCCGCGGTCTGCACCATGACGACGGCGGCCTGGCCTTCGAGCTGTGCGAAGGTGCCACGGTGCTGCCGCTGCGCAGCGCGTTGATCGGCGACTTCAACGCCTCCAACCTGCTGCTCGTGGTCGGTGTGCTGCGGGCGCTGGGCGTGACGCTGGCCGATGCGGTGCAGGCGACGGCGCGGCTCGGGCCGGTGCCCGGGCGCATGCAGCGCGTGCGCATCGATGGGGCCGGGCTGCCCGAGGTGGTGGTCGACTATGCGCACAGCCCCGATGCGCTGGACAAGGTGCTGCAGACCCTGCAGCCAGTGGCCCGCAGCCGCGGCGGGCGGCTGTGGTGCGTGTTCGGCTGCGGCGGCAACCGCGACGCGGCCAAGCGTCCGTTGATGGGTGCCATTGCGGCGCGCCTGGCCGACCATGTGGTGCTGACCAGCGACAACCCGCGCGACGAGGCGCCGGGCTTCATCCTGTCGCAGATCCTGGCCGGCGTGGCCGGGCACGATGAGGTCGATGTCATCGAAGACCGGCGCGAGGCCATCGCCCATGCGCTGGCAGAAGCCGCCCCCTCCGACGTGGTGCTGCTGGCCGGCAAGGGCCACGAGGACACGCAGGAGATCGCCGGTGTCAAGCGCGCGTTCTCCGACGTTCAGGAAGCGCGCGAGGCGCTGCAGCGGCGCACCGGGGTGGCTGCATGATGCTGACGCTGGCCCAAGCCCAGGCGTTGCTGCCGGGCGCCACGCTGGTCGGTGACGGCGGCGTGACCTTCGCGCGCGTGCACAGCGACACGCGCAGCCTGAAACCCGGCGACCTGTTCGTCGCGCTGCGCGGCGAGCAGTTCGACGCGCACGATTTCCTGAGCCAGGCGCGCTCGGCCGGCGCCGCGGCGGCCCTGGCCGAGCGTGGCCTGGCCGAGGCCGGCCTGCCGGGCCTGCAGGTTGGCGATGCGCTGGCCGCACTGCAGCAGCTGGCGGCCGCCTGGCGGCGCCGCTTCGCTCTGCCGTTGATCGCGGTCACCGGCAGCAACGGCAAGACCACGGTGACGCAGATGATCGCGTCGATCCTGCACTCGGCCGACGGCGAGGCGGCCTTTGCCACCGAAGGCAATCTGAACAACCACATCGGCTTGCCGCTGACGTTGCTGCGGCTGCGCGCCACCCACCGCCGTGGCGTGGTCGAGCTGGGCATGAACCACCCGGGCGAGATCACATTGCTGGCCGGCATCGCCGCGCCGACCGTGGCATTGGTCAACAACGCGCAGCGCGAGCACCAGGAATTCATGGCCACGGTGGAGGCGGCAGCGCGCGAGAACGGCGCGTCCATCGAAGCGCTGGATGCCCAAGGCACGGCGGTCTTTCCCGCCGACGACGAGTTCACGCCGCTGTGGCGGCAGCTGGCCGGTGCGCGCCGCGTGCTGAGCTTCGCGCTGCAGGCGCCGGCCGACGTGGTCGCTGAATATTCCTGGCAGGCCAGCCACTGGGCGGTACAGATGCACACGCCGGCCGGCGACGCGGCATTGCGCTTGCATGTGGCCGGCGCGCACAACGTCAAGAATGCGCTGGCCGCAGCCACAGCGGCGTTGGCCGTCGGCGTGCCGCTGGCGGCCATCGTGCAGGGACTGCAGGCCTTCGAGCCGGTGACCGGCCGCTCCCGGCTGTACCGGCGCGTCTGGCGCGGCGCGGCGCTGACCCTGGTGGACGACGCCTACAACGCCAACCCGGATTCGGTGCGTGCCGCCATCGACGTGCTGGCGGCGCTGGACGGGCCGCGTTGGCTGCTGCTGGGCGACATGGGCGAGGTCGGCCAGCAAGGTCCGGCCTTCCATGCCGAGGTGGGCGACTACGCGCGACAGCGCGGCATCGAACAGCTGTGGACCGTGGGTGAGCTGTGCGTGCATGCGGCCGGCGCCTACGGCACCGGGGCACGACACTTCGACAGCGTCGACGCCATGCTGGCTGCGCTGGGCCAGGCTGCCGCAGTGCAGTCGGCATTGATCAAGGGCTCCAAGTTCATGCGCATGCCGCGCGTGGTGCAGGCGCTGTTGCAGGAGTCGCAACATGCTGCTTAGCCTGAGCCAGTGGCTGATCGCGCTGTACCCCGACGAATTCAGCTTCCTGCGCGTCTTCCAGTACCTGACCTTCCGCGCAGTGATGGCGGCGATGACGGCGCTGCTCATCGGCCTGGCCTTCGGGCCGTGGGTCATCCGCCGGCTCACCGCGCTGAAGATCGGCCAGCCGATCCGCGGCTACGCGATGCAGTCGCACCTGAGCAAGAGCGGCACGCCGACCATGGGCGGTGTGCTGATCCTCATCGGCATCGGCGTGTCCACGCTGCTGTGGTTCGACTGGAGCAACCGCTTCGTCTGGATCGTCATGCTCGTGACCTTCGGCTTCGGTGCCATCGGCTGGGCCGACGACTGGCGCAAGGTGGTGCAGAAAAACCCCGAAGGCATGCCCTCGGGCGAGAAGTACCTGTGGCAGTCGGCCATCGGCCTGCTGGCCGCGCTGTACCTGGCCTTCAGCGTGTCGGAGACTTCCAACCTGCGCGTGCTGGAACTCTTCCTGCGCTGGGTGGGCAGCGGGTTCTCCAACGACCTGCCGCCCAAGGCCGACCTGATGGTGCCGTTCTTCAAGACCATCAGCTACCCGCTCGGCGTGTTCGGCTTCATCGCGCTGACCTACTTCGTCATCGTCGGTGCCAGCAATGCCGTCAACCTGACCGACGGGCTGGACGGGCTGGCGATCATGCCGGTGGTCATGGTGGGCAGCGCGCTGGGCATCTTTGCCTACGTGGTCGGCAGCTCGGTGTACTCGCGCTACCTGCTGTTCCCGTACATCCCCGGCGCCGGCGAGCTGCTGATCTTCTGCTCGGCCATGGGTGGCGCGGGCCTGGCCTTCCTGTGGTTCAACACCCACCCGGCGCAGGTCTTCATGGGCGATGTCGGCGCGCTGGCGCTGGGCGGTGCGCTCGGCACCATCGCCGTCATCACGCGCCAGGAGATCGTGCTCGGCATCATGGGCGGCATCTTCGTCGTCGAGGCGCTTTCGGTGATGGCGCAGGTGATGTACTTCAAGTACACGCGCAGGCGCTACGGCGAAGGCCGGCGCATCCTGAAGATGGCGCCGCTGCACCACCACTTCGAGAAGTCCGGCTGGACCGAGACGCAGGTGGTGGTGCGTTTTTGGATCATCACCATGCTGCTGTGCCTGATCGGCCTGGCATCACTGAAGCTGCGATGAACAGGCTGCGCGACCAAACGGTGCTGATCCTCGGTCTGGGCGAATCCGGGCTGGCAATGGCACGCTGGTGCGCACGTTGCGGCGCGGCCGTGCGCGTGTGGGATTCGCGCGAGACGCCGCCACAGCTCGACGCGCTGCGCTCGGCCGTGCCTGACGCCGAGCGGCTGTCCGGCGCGCTGGAAGCGCACCGGCTCGACGGCGTGCAACGTGTGCTGAAGAGTCCCGGTCTGGCGCCGCAGGACGAACGCATCGCACCGCTGCTGGCCGCGGCGCGCAGCGCTGGTCTCGTGGTGCAGCGCGAACTGGAGCTTTTCGTCGAGGCGCTGGCCGACCTGAAGGCCGCCCGGAGCTATGCGCCGCGACTGCTGGCCGTGACTGGCACCAACGGCAAGACGACGACCACCGCGCTGACAGCGCTGCTCGTCGAAAGCGCCGGCAAGCGTGTGGCGGCTGCCGGCAACATCGGCCCGACCTTGCTCGACACGCTGGGCCGCGCGCTCGATGCGGCTGCGGCGGACGAGCCGGTGCCGCTGCCCGAGGTCTGGGTGCTGGAGCTGTCCAGCTTCCAGCTCGACGGCGTCGAAGGCTTCGAACCCGACGCGGCCACGGTGCTCAACCTGACGCAAGACCACCTGGACTGGCACGGCACGATGCCGGCCTATGCGGCAGCCAAGGCACGCATCTTCGGCCAGCAGGCACTGATGGTGATCAACCGCGACGATGTGCTGGTGCGCGCCCTGGTGCCGCAGCCACCCGCGGCCGACGCGGCGCGCAAGACCAAGGCGCCGAAGTTTCAGCCGCGGCGCGTCTGCGAATTCGGCCTGGGTGCGCCCACCCAGCCCGGCGACTTCGGTCTGGTGGAGCAGCACGGCATGGTCTGGCTGGTGCGCGCGTTGCCGCTGGAGGACGGCGTCAAGCTGCGCAAGGGCGAGACGCCGGAGATCCACCTGCAGCACCTGATGCCGGCCGATGCGCTGCGCATCCGCGGCCGCCACAACGCGGCCAATGCACTGGCCGCACTGGCCCTGGCCACGGCCATTGGCTTGCCGCTGGCGCCGATGCTGCATGCCCTGCGCGACTACCGCGGCGAGCCGCACCGGGTGGAGCCGGTGGCCATCGTCGGCGGTGTCGAGGCCTTCGACGACAGCAAGGGCACCAACGTCGGCGCCACCGTGGCCGCGCTGGAGGGCCTGGGCGCCGAATGCGCGCCAGGCAAGCTGGTGCTGATCCTGGGGGGCGACGGCAAGGGTCAGGACTTCTCGCCGCTGGCCGCGCCGGTGCAGCGTTTTGCCCGTGCGGCGGCGCTGATCGGTCGCGACGCGGCGCGGCTCGAAGCCGCGCTGGCCGACTGCGGCGTGACGCTGCAGCGCCACGACGGCCTGCCGGCGGCCACGGCGTGGTGCTTCGCGCAGGCGCGTCCGGGCGATGCGGTGCTGTTGTCGCCGGCCTGCGCCAGCCTGGACATGTTCCGCAACTACGGCCACCGCGCCGAGGTCTTCGTGGCCGCGGTGCGCGAGCTGGCCGCCGAACGGGGCGAGGTGGTGGCATGACCGCCACGGCAAGCCCGGTCTGGTGGAGCCGACTGCTGCAGGCCATGCCCGGGCGCAAGGCCGCCGATGTGCTGCCGGTGCGCGACCAAATTCAGGTCACGCCGCAGCGCAACACACGCCTGGCCGGTTTCGACCGCGCGCTGGTGCTGGTCACCGTCGGGCTGCTGGCGCTGGGCCTGGTGATGGTCTATTCCGCGTCGATCGCGCTGCCCGACAACCCGAAGTTCGCCAACTACTCGTCCACTTACTTCCTGACGCGGCAGGCGCTGTTCATCGGCATCGGCTTCGTCGCCGCGCTGGTCGCGCTGCAGGTGCCGGTGTCGGCCTGGGAGCGCTGGGCTCCTTGGCTGTTCGTCTTCTCGCTGGCCACGCTGGTGCTGGTGCTGGTGCCCTTCATCGGCAAGGGCGTCAACGGGGCGCGCCGCTGGATCCCGCTGGGCATCATGAGTTTCCAGCCCAGCGAACTGGCCAAGCTGGCCATTGCCATGTACGCCGCCAGCTACATGGTGCGCAAGATGGACGTGAAGGAAAACTTCATGCAGGCCGTCTGGCCGATGGCGGTGGCGCTGGCGGTCATCGGCTTGCTGCTGCTGGCCGAGCCGGACATGGGCGCCTTCCTGGTCATCGCCATGATTGCGCTGGGCATCCTGTTCCTGGGCGGCGTCAACGGCCGCATGTTCGCGCTGGGGGTCGGCGTGCTGGCCGGCGCCTTCGCGCTGATGATCGCGCTCAGCCCGTGGCGCGCGCAGCGCATCTTCGCCTACCTGGACCCGTGGAACCCGGCCTATGCCCAGGGCAAGGCCTACCAGCTGACGCATTCGCTGATCGCCTTCGGCCGCGGCGAGATCTTCGGCCAGGGCCTGGGCGCCAGCGTCGAGAAGCTGCACTACCTGCCCGAAGCGCACACCGACTTCCTGCTGGCCGTGATCGGCGAGGAGCTGGGCTTCGTCGGCGTGTGCGTGGTCATCGTCGCCTTCTTCTGGCTGACGCGGCGCATCTTCGTCATCGGCCGCCAGGCGGTGGCGCTGGACCGCGTGTTCGCAGGGCTGATGGTGCAGGGCATCGGCATCTGGATGGGTGGCCAGGCCTTCATCAACATGGGCGTGAACCTGGGCGTGCTGCCCACCAAGGGCCTGACACTGCCGCTGCTGAGCTATGGCGGCTCGGCGATCCTGGTGAACCTGATCGCCATGGCCATCGTGCTGCGCGTGGACATGGAAAGCCGGGCGCTGATGAGGGGTGGGCGGGCATGAGCTGGCGCCGGGCCGTCCCAAGCCGGCTCACCCCCTCGGGGGGCGGGCGCGCAGCGCCCTGGGGGCTGACATGAGCCACCTGGTCATCATGGCGGCGGGCACCGGCGGGCATGTCATTCCAGGACTGGCGGTGGCGCGCGAGATGCAGCGCCGCGGCTGGAGCGTCAGCTGGCTGGGCACGCGCGAAGGCATGGAGAACAAGCTGGTGCCGCCTGAATCCGAGTCAGGCATTGCGCTCGATCGCATCGGCTTCTCCGGCCTGCGCGGCAAGGGGCTGCTGCACACGCTGACCGGCGGGCTGCGCCTGCTGCAGGCCTTCTGGCAATGCCTGGGCATCCTGCGCCGCCGCGGCGCCGACGCGGTGCTCGGCATGGGCGGGTATGTCTGCTTCCCTGGCGGGCTGATGGCCTCGCTGCTGGGCAAGCCCCTGGTGCTGGTCAATGCCGACGCCTCGCTGCTGATGAGCAACAAGGCGCTGCTGCCGGTGGCCGACCGGGTGGCCTTCGGCTTCGATGGGGCCGCGGCGTCGCGGACCAAGCAGGCCGTGGTCACTGGCAACCCGGTGCGCGCCGAGATCGAGACGCTCGCGGCGCCGGCCAAGCGCTTTGCCGCGCGCAGCGGCGCGCTGCAGCTGCTGGTGGTGGGGGGCAGCCTGGGAGCGAAAGTGCTGAACGACACGCTGCCGGCGGCGCTGCAGCAGATGCCGGTCGAACAGCGGCCGCGGGTCACCCACCAGACCGGCAGCGCGCACATCGATGTCGTGCGTCAGGCCTACCGCGAGGCCGGGGTCGAGGCCGAACTGCTGCCCTTCATCGACGACATGGCGGCGCGGCTGGCGGCCTGCGACCTGATCGTCTGCCGCGCCGGCGCGGTCACGGTCAGCGAGCTGTGCGCGGGCGGCGTGGCCAGCATTCTGGTGCCGCTGATCGTCAGCACCACCGCGCACCAGCGCGACAACGCCGAGTTCATGGCGCGCCACGGCGCCGCGGTGCATCAGCCGCAGCGCGAACTCACGCCGCAAGGCCTGGCCGCGCTGCTCTCTGGACTGACGCGACCGGCGCTGCTGCAGATGGCAGAGAAGGCGCGCGCCCTGTCGAAGCCGCAGGCCGCGGCGCGCGTGGCCGACCAGATCGAGGCCCTGGCCCTGAAGGGTGCCCGATGAAGCACGCGGTCAAGCACATCCATTTCGTCGGCGTCGGTGGCGCGGGCATGAGCGGTATTGCCGAGATCCTGCACAACCTGGGCTACACCGTGTCCGGCTCCGACCAGAGCGACAGCGCCACATCGCGCCGGCTGTCCACGCTGGGCATCCGCGTCTTCACCGGCCACGATGCGGCGCACATTGCCGGCGCCGAAGCGGTGGTCACCTCCACCGCGGTCAAGGGCGACAACCCTGAAGTCATCGCCGCGCGCGCCAAGCGCGTGCCGGTGGTGCCGCGCGCGGTGATGCTGGCCGAGCTGATGCGGCTGAAGCGCGGCATCGCCATTGCCGGCACGCACGGCAAGACGACGACCACCTCGCTGGTCACCAGCGTGCTGGCCGAGGCCGGGCTGGACCCGACCTTCGTCATTGGCGGGCTGCTGCACAGCGCCGGCGCCAACTCGCGCCTGGGCTCGGGCGACTACATCGTGGTCGAGGCCGACGAGAGCGATGCCTCGTTCCTGAACCTGAACCCGATCCTGTCGGTGGTGACGAACATCGACGCCGACCACATGGAGACCTACGGCCACGACTTCGCGAAACTGAAGGCGGCCTTCGTGGACTTCGTGCACCGCATGCCCTTCTACGGCGCGGCCATCCTGTGCGCCGACGATCCCGGCGTGCGCTCGATCATCCCGATGATCTCTCGACCGGTCGTCACCTATGGCCTGGACGACGGCGTGATGGTGCGCGCGGTGGACGTGCAGGCGCTGCCCGGCGGGCAGATGCGCTTCACGGCGCAACGCCGCAACGGCTCGCCGATGCCCGACCTGCAGATCACGCTGAACCTGCCGGGCGAGCACAACGTGCGCAACGCGCTGGCCGCGCTGGCGGTGGCCACCGAACTGGAGCTGCCCGACCAGCCGATGGTCAAGGCGCTGGCTGCCTTCAGCGGTGTCGGTCGGCGCTTCCAGCGCTATGGCGAAATTCCCGCGCCCTCGGGCGGCCGCTTCACACTGATCGACGACTACGGCCACCATCCGGTGGAGATGGCGGCGGTGATCGCCGCAGCGCGCGGCGCCTTCCCCGGCCGCCGGCTGGTGCTGGCCTTCCAGCCGCACCGCTACACGCGTACGCGGGACTGCTTCGAGGACTTCGTCAAGGTCATGGGCACGAGCGATGCGGTGCTGCTGACCGAGGTCTATGCCGCCGGCGAGGCGCCGATCGTCGCTGCCGACGGACGTGCGCTGGCACGCGCGCTGCGTGTGGCCGGCAAGGTGGATCCGATCTTCGTCGACGAGGTGGCCGAGCTGGTGCCGGCCCTCGCCGAACAAGTGCGCGATGGCGACGTGGTCATCGCCATGGGCGCCGGCTCGATCGGCACGGTGGCGCAGAAGCTCAAGGACCGGCTGGAGGACACGACGTGACGACGATCGCCAAGGCCATGGGCAAGGTGGCCGTATTGATGGGGGGTGACTCGGCCGAGCGCGAGGTGTCGATCATGTCCGGCACCGGGGTGCTCAATGCGCTGCTGTCGCAGGGCGTGGATGCCAGCGCCTTCGACCCCGCGCACAGCGACCTGTCGGAGCTGAAGAGCGAAGGCTTCGACCGTGTCTTCGTCGCGCTGCATGGCCGCCATGGCGAGGACGGCACGGTGCAGGGCGCGCTCGAACTGCTGGGCATCCCCTACACCGGCTCGGGAGTGATGGCCTCGGCCATCGCCATGGACAAGGTGATGACCAAGCGCGTCTGGGTGGCCGAAGGCCTGCCGACGCCGCGCTGGGTCTGGCTGTCGCGCGACGAGCTGACGCACGAGCGCATCCGCGAGGTGCCGGACCGCGTGGGCCTGCCGCTGATCGTCAAGCCGCCGCGCGAGGGTTCGTCGATCGGCATCACCAAGGTGCAGGGCTACTCGCAGATGCAGGACGCGGTGACGCTGGCCACGCAGTACGACCCGGACCTGCTGTGCGAGGAGTTCATCGAAGGCACCGAGCTGACCTGCCCGGTGCTGGGCCAGGGCGCCGATGCGCATGCGCTGCCGGTGATCCGTATCGCCGCGCCCGACGGCAACTACGACTACCAGCACAAGTACTTCTCCGAGGACACCGGCTACCACTGCCCGAGCGGCCTGCCGCCGCAGGAAGAGGCCGAGGTGCAACGCCTGGTGGTGGCCGCCTACCGCGCGCTGGGCTGCCGTGGCTGGGGCCGCGCCGACCTGATGCGCCGCGCCAGCGACGGCAAGTTCTTCCTGCTCGAGATGAACACTTCGCCCGGCATGACCGGGCATTCGCTGGTGCCGATGTCGGCGCGCGCCGCCGGCATGAGTTACGAGCAGCTGTGCCTGCACCTGCTGTCGCAGGCACAGCTGGACGGCGCAACACGCACCAGTGCCTGACACCGCCATGGCCCGCTACAGCCCCACCGCCTCCGACACCGCGATGCCCTTCGACATCCGGCTGATGAACGGCGTGGCCAGCACCTTGTATGTGCTGGTGGCCGTGGCGCTGGGGGCGGCGGTGCTGCTATGGCTGACGCGCTCACCGGGGCTGAGCTTCCGCGTCATCCAGCTCGAAGGCGAATTGCAGCGCAACAGCGTCGCCACCATCCGCGCCAATGCCACCCCGCGGCTGGCCGGCAACTTCTTCTCCATCGATCTGGACCGGGCCCGCGCAGCCTTCGAGAGCGTGCCCTGGGTGCGCCAGGCCACGCTGCGCCGCATCTGGCCGGACCGGCTGGCCGTGCGACTGGACGAGCATCACCCGGTGGCGCTGTGGCAGGGCGACGATGGCAACGAACGACTGGTCAACGACTTCGGCGAGGTCTTCGAGGCCAACGTCGGCGAGGTCGAGGACGAGAAGCTGCCGCAGTTCAGCGGACCCGAGGGCAGCTCGGCGGCCATGCTGCTGCTCTACCGGCGTCTGCTGCCGATGTTCGCCGAGCAGCGCCTGGAGCCGGTGGCCCTGCAGTTGTCGGGCCGCGGCTCGTGGAGCGTGGAGTTGGACAGCGGTGCCACCGTGGTGCTGGGCCGTGGCAGCGAGGACGAACTGGTGGCGCGCAGCGAGCGCTTCCTGCGCACCGTGAGCCAGGTCACCGGCCGCTTCCAGCGCGACCTGGAATACGCCGACCTGCGCCATGCCGACGGCTATGCGGTGCGGCTGCGCGGCATCACCACCACCCTCGTTCCGGCCGGCACGGCCACCAAGAAACCCCGATAGGAAACCCATGGCCAAAGAAAACAAGGATCTGGTCGTCGGCCTGGATATCGGCACCGCCAAGGTCATGGTGGTGGTGGCCGAGGTGCTGGCCAACGGCGAACTGCGCGTGGCCGGGCTCGGTGTGGCGCCGACGCATGGCCTGAAGCGCGGCGTGGTGGTCAACATCGACGCCACCGTGGCCAGCATCCAGGAGGCGCTGAAGGAGGCCGAGATGATGGCCGCCTGCAAGATCGCCAGCGTCTACACCGGCATCACCGGCAGCCACATCCGCGGCCAGAACTCCACCGGCATGGTCATCGTGCGCGACAACCGCGAGGTCACGCCGGTGGACGTGGCCCGCGTGGTGGAAACCGCCAAGGCCATCAACATCCCCAACGACCAGCGACTTTTGCTGGTGGAACCGCAGGAATTCGTCATCGACGGCCATGAGGTGAAAGAGCCGGTGGGCATGAGCGGCAGCCGGCTCGAAGTCAAGGTGCACATCGTCACCGGCGCGCAGAGCGCGGCCGAGAACATCCTGAAGTGCGTGCGCCGCTGCGGGCTGGAGGTGGAGCGGCTGGTGCTGAACCCGAGCGCGTCCAGCGCCGGTGTGCTCAGCGCCGACGAGCGCGACCTGGGCGTGGCGCTGGTGGACATTGGCGCCGGCACCACCGACGTGGCCATCTTCACCGACGGCGCCATCCGCCACACCGCGGTGATCCCGATCGCCGGCGACCTGATCACCAGTGACATCGCGATGGCGCTGCGCACGCCGACCAAGGACGCCGAAGAGATCAAGGTCGAGTACGGCGTGGCCAAGCAGTTGCTGGCCGACCCGAACCAGGAGATCGAGGTGCCGGGTCTCGGCGACCGCGCGCCGCGCAAGCTCAGCCGCCAGGCGCTCGCCGGCGTGATCGAGCCGCGCGTGGAAGAGATCTTCTCGCTGGTGCACCAGGTCATCCGCCAGAGCGGTTACGAAGAACTTTTGTCGTCCGGCATCGTGTTGACCGGCGGCAGTGCGGTCATGCCGGGCATGGTGGAACTGGGCGAGGACATCTTCCTCAAGCCGGTGCGCAAGGGCTTGCCGCTGTACGGCGGGCCCTTGTCGGACATGGTGGCCAACCCGCGCTCGGCCACGGTGATGGGCTTGCTGGAAGAGGCGCGTTCGGCGCGGGCGCGCGGCTTGAAGGCGGCGGGGCAGGCGGGGTCGGTCAAGACCATCGTCGGCCGCGCCAAGGACTGGTTTCTGGGCAATTTCTGAAAGGAGCCCTTGCATGGACGACAGAGGTTCCGGGTTCGTGGGTGGTGGGTGTATTTCTTCATTGGCAACTGCATTTTTGGACTAGGAGGCGCACATGGCTATCGAGATGATCGAAGAGTTTGACCAGGGCACGCAGATCAAGGTGATCGGTGTCGGCGGCGGCGGTGGCAACGCTGTCGAGCACATGATCGGGCAGGGCGTGCAGGGGGTGCAGTTCGTCTGCGCCAACACCGACGCGCAGGCGCTCAACCGCAGCGGCGCCGGGCACCTGGTGCAGCTGGGCAGCAGCGGCCTGGGCGCGGGCAGCAAGCCCGAGGTCGGTCGTTCCGCAGCCGAAGAGGCGGTGGACCGCATCCGCGAATCCATCAGCGGGGCCCACATGCTGTTCATCACCGCCGGCATGGGCGGCGGCACCGGCACCGGCGCCGCGCCGGTGATCGCGCGCGTGGCCAAGGAGATGGGCATCCTGACCGTCGGCGTGGTCACCAAGCCCTTCGAGTTCGAGGGCAAGCGCCGGGGCAGCCAGGCCGACAACGGCGTGGCCGAGCTGGAAGCCAATGTCGACAGCCTGATCGTCGTGCTCAACGAGAAGCTGCTCGAAGTCATGGGCGACGACGTCACCCAGGAACAGGCCTTCGCGCATGCCAACGACGTGCTGAAGAACGCCGTCGGCGGGATCAGCGACATCATCCATGTGCCGGGCCTGGTGAACGTCGACTTCGAGGACGTCAAGACGGTGATGAGCGAGCCCGGCAAGGCGATGATGGGCACGGCGCAGGCCGGTGGCCCGGACCGCGCCACCAAGGCCGCCGAACAGGCCGTAGCCTGCCCGCTGCTCGAAGGCATCGACTTGAGCGGTGCGCGCGGTGTGCTGGTGCTGATCGCGGCCAGCAAGAGCACCTTCAAGCTGGCCGAGAGCAAGAACGCGATGAACACCATCCGCCGCTATGCGTCGGACGATGCGCACGTGATCTTCGGCACCGCCTACGACGAAGGGCTGGGCGACCAGCTGCGCGTCACGGTCATCGCCACCGGCCTGTCGTCGGTGGCGCGTCGTGCGCAGCCGCCGCTGACGGTGGTGCAGCCGCCCGTGGCCGGCTCGGCCTACGGCTTGCGCACCGGCACCGACAACCTGCCCATCCTGAACCAGCCGGCGCAGGTGGGTGGCACGCCGACCCAGCCGCAGGACTACAGCACGCTGAGCACGCCCAGCGTCTGGCGCACCGCGCGTTCGCAAAGTGCAGCCGCCAAGGTGGAGGCGCTGTCGAGCAACGGCATGGACGAGATCGAGATCCCCGCCTTCCTGCGCAAGCAGGCGGATTGACGCAATGAAGGGGCACCGGCCGCGCCTGCGCTCGCAGGCGCGGCCGCTGGCCGTCAGAAGCTGATCGATCCGCTCAGCGCGAAGAACGGTGCTGGGTTGTAGTCGTACGACAGCAGCGTCGAACCGGTTTCGTTCAGGATCTTGAGCCGGCCGCCCACCACCGCGCCCACGTAAAGGTCGACCTGTGCCACCGGTCCGAACTTGCGCGTCAACCGTGCAAACATGGGGACGCCTGAGTTCTGCCCCAGGCCGTTGGGCGTGATGGCGTCGCTGCCCAGGCGGAAGCGGTAGTCCCGATAGGCGGCGCCACCGGCGAGCTCCCAGTCGTCGCGCCAGGTGTAGGCCAGTTCAAGCCCCGCGCCGCCGGCCGGGCCGGCCTGCAGCGGATTGGACAGACGCCATGCATCGCTGATCTGCCAGTTGACGATGACGAAGGGGAAGTACTGCATGCGGTCGATCTGACGGAACGCGCCCAGGCCGAAGCCGACGAACAATGTCGGCGAGAAGACCTTGGTGACACCCACCACCGCGCCGTAGTTCAGCCCGTCCGACGCGCGTGCGCCGGATTCATAGGCCCACTCCACCTGCGGCGCGACGAACATCGACAGGTCCGCAGCCAGGTTGTAGCCCACGCTCAAGCCCAGGCTCGGCCGCAGGATGTCGTTCCATGGTGCCACAGGGCCGAATGCGGTGGGTGTGTCGAAGGACCAGTGCTCGGCGATGTAGCGCGCATTCAGGCCCACCGACCACTCGGGCGTGAACTGGCGCGTGACACTGCCGCCGAGGTCGATGCTGGTCCAGCGAAAGCGGCCGCCCTCGTCGAGACCGGTGCTCAACTGGCTCAAGCCGGTCAGCGTGATCGAGCTCGACACGTCGCCCGGCGCCGCGGGCGCCTGCGCCCATGCCGGTTCAGCAAACAGCAGCAGCGCCACGACGCAGACTGACGGCAAGATCGAAGGGCGCAGCGCAGCCGCTGGGCGCAGGGAAGCAGGCATGGCCGACCTCGTGGATTACTGATTGGTTATTGAAACATACTGAGTCGTACACTTCGAGACTAAATGGTATTTGTGGCGGTTACGCGCCGGTGCTGCCGTTTGCATAACCCGGTCGGCCGACTGTTTCTGGCGCCTGGCCTGTCGCTGCGGGGTCTCCTCGAGCGCGAGGGCCAGCCGCGTGCGTAGGGTCTCGTTGCCTTGCAGCCCGGTTCGGGGTGAAGGCAATAATGGTTCGATGGCCTCGGCAAGCGCTGCAAACGAAACACTTGGCGCGGTGGACGAGCCCGCACGGCGCACGCCGCTGCTGGCCGAGTCCGAAGTGCTGGTGCTGGGGGGCGGGCCGGCTGGCATGGCCGCCGCGGCCAGTGCAGCGGCGGCCGGTCGCGCGGTGCTGCTGGTCGAGCGCTACGGCTTCCTCGGCGGCATGGGCACGGCGGCCGGCGTCACCAACTTCTGCGGTCTGCACGCCAACGTGCATGGCGACCTGCGGCGCGTGGTGTACGGCGTGGCTGACGAGCTGCTGCAGCGCATCGACGCGCTCGGCGGGCTGAACGAGCCGCACTCGATCTTCGGCCGCACGCTGGCCCAGGCCTACGACAACGCGGCCTACAAGTGCGCGGCCGACGAGTTGCTGATCAGCCGTGGGGTGCAGCTCCTGTTGCACGTGCAGGCCTGCGGCGTTCGCATGCGCGATGCCGTGCATATCGACGCGCTGCTGGTCGAGACGCGCTCCGGCCGCCGCGCGATCCGCGCGCAGACCTTCATCGACGCCTCGGGCGACGGCGAGCTGTTCGCCTGGGCCGGTGC
This sequence comes from uncultured Pseudomonadota bacterium, assembly GCA_963758955.1. Taxonomy (GTDB): domain Bacteria; phylum Pseudomonadota; class Gammaproteobacteria; order Burkholderiales; family Burkholderiaceae_C; genus Rubrivivax. The sequence continues at coordinate 170,787 of CAVWXO010000009.1, read as the reverse complement.
GCCGTGGGAGCAAGGCGATGCGCAGGGCGAGCTGCTGTACCCGACGCTGATGTTCCGCGTCGGTGGCGTCGACGATGCACGCGCCGGCGAGGCGTGGCGCGAGGTCGGGCCGCGCATGATCGAAGCGCAGCGCAGCGGGCGCCATTGTTTCGCGCGCCAGGGCGCGATCCTGCGGCCGATGAAGCATGCCGGCGAGTGGCGCGTCAACGTCACGCAGATCCGCAATGCTGCGGGTCGCGCCATGGACGGCACCGATGCGCTGCAGCTGTCGGCCGGCGAGGTGGAAGGCCGGCGCCAGGTGCGCGACTTCTTTGCCTTCCTGCGTGCCGAGCTGCCCGGTTTCGCGGGAGCCTATCTGCTGGACATCGCGCCGCAGGTGGGTATCCGCGAGACGCGGCGCCTGCTGGGCCAAGCCATGCTGACGGCCGAGGACGTGCTCGGCTGCGCCGATTTCGACGACCGCATCGGCGTCAATGCCTGGCCGCTGGAGCAGCACGTGGCCGGTGACGTCAAGTGGAGCTGGCCACCGGCCGAATCGCGCGGCTTCAACCAGCTGCCCTTGCGCATGCTGCTGCCCCAGCGCGTGCACAACCTGCTGGTGGCCGGGCGTTGCGCGTCGATGAGCGCGGCGGCGCAGTCCGCCGCGCGGGTCAGCGGCGCCTGCTTTGTCATGGGCGAGGCGGCCGGACTGGGCGCGGCCCTGGCCCTGCGCGCGGGCTGCAACCCGGCCGACATCGACGTGGCCGAGCTGCAGCGCGGTCTGCAGGCACAAGGCGCCTACCTGGGAGACGACATCGCATGAAAAGGCCCGAAGACTGTCAATCGCTGGACGAGGTGCGCAGCCAGATCGACCGCCTCGACGAGCAGATCGTGCGTCTGCTGGCCGAACGCGGTGGCTATGTGCTGGCGGCCGCACGCTTCAAGCGCAGTGCCGCCGACGTCCGCGCGCCGCAACGTGTCGAACAGGTCATCTCCCGCGTGCGCGCGCTGGCGCAGCAGCACGGTGCACTGCCGGATGTCGTGGAGCGCACCTACCGCACGCTGATCGAGGCCTTCACCGACGCCGAGCACCGGCGCTGGCAGCAGCGATGATCGCCGTCGAACCCGTCGAGCGGCCCGCCACCGAGCCCGACGAACAGGCGGCCATCGAGACCATCGATCGCCACGGCGGCGTCTGGCTGGGCTGCGACGTGGCCGCGCCGGGTGTGTTCCGGCGCGAGGCGCGCGCGGCGCTGGACCCGTTGCTCAGCTTCTTCCTCGACGGCCATCGGCTGCGTGTCCTGCCGCACGGTGACGCCGGCCGCGCGCTGGCTGCAGCCGTGCCGGCGCTGGCCGGCTTTCAGGCGGTGCAGGGCCGACTCGAACTCGACTTGCCGGCCGCAGGCGGCGGCCCGAGTCCGGCGCTGGCCGTGCTGCGTCAGGTGCTGGCCGGCTTCGACATCCGCTCGCCCGCCTTCGGCCTGTACGGCACGCTGGCCTTCGACTACTACCGCCTGGGCCCGGGCGAGTCGCTGCCCGACGACGGCCGGCGCCGCCTGGTGCTGGTGCTGCCGCAGCGCGTGCTGTGGTCCGACGACGCGGGTCGGCGCTGGATCGAATTCCGCTTCCCCTCGCTGGTGCCGCGGCCCGGCGCACAGGCCGGCATCGAGCCGGTGCAGCTGCCGCGCTTCGAGGACGACCTGCCGCGCGGAAGCCATGCGGCGGCGGTGGCACGCGGCGTGGAACTGATGCACCACGGCGCACTGTGCTCGCTGGTGCTGTCGCAGACCTTCCGTCGTCCGGTGCAGGTGGATTCGGCCGCGGCCTTCGCCCGGCTGCGCCGCGACAACCCCTACCCGGCGATGTTCTTCGCCCACCTGGGTGGCGGCGAACGCGTGTTCGGTGCCTCGCCCGACGTGCAGGTGCGCGCCGATGGCCAGTGGGTGGAGACCGCGCCGGTGTGCGGCACCTTCCGCCGCGGCGCCGACCCGGTGGACGACCATGAGCAGGCCAAGGCGCTGCTCGCGTCCGAGGTCGACGAAGCCTCGCTCGCGCTGTGCGCGGATTCCGACCGCAACGACAAGGCGCGGGTCTGCGAGCCCGGCACGGTGGAACTGCTGGCGCGCCGACGCGTTCACTTCTTCAGCACCATCATCCACACCATCGACCACACGCGCGGTCGGCGCCGCGCCGAGGTCGACGGTTTCGACATCGTGCTGGCCCATGCCACGCCGGCCACCGTCACCGGCATGCCCAAGGCCGATGCGCGTCGCGCCATCGACGAACTCGAAGCCTGCCCGCGCGGCTGGTATGCCGGCGCGGCGGTGCGCATCGCCAGTGATGGCAGCTGCGAGGCGCTGACGATGTTGCGCTTTGCGCGACTGGCCGGCGGCTGGGCCGAGGTGCGCACGGGCGGCAGCCTGCTGGCCGATTCGGACCCGGCGCGCGAGGAGGCCGAAACGCAGCTCAAGGCCGAGGCCATGTTCCGCGTGCTGGCCGGGCAGTCGCCGCGCGTGCCGGTGGCCGCAGCGCCGGTGCCGCCGCCGCGCCGCGTGCGCTTCGACGACGGTGGCGATGCGCTGGAGTGCTTGGCGCGCGAGGTGCTGGTGCAGGTTGGCTGCCGCTTCGCCGATGACGCGCCGATCTGCGTGCTGGGCGACGCGCCGCTGGCACGGCTGCGCGAACGTCAAACGCATGCCACCGGCCCGACCCTGGCACTGAACAATGCCGCGCTGCGCCTGCTGGAGCTGGACGGTGCCGTGCTCGAAGCCTTGCCGGTGCCGCAGTTCGGTCGCAGCCTGGCCTGCCAGGCGCTGCAGGGCACGCCGCTGCAGGCGCTGGACCGTTTCCAGGCCGGCGTGCATGCCACGCACCGGCTGCTGGCTGCCGAGCTGCCGAGCGGCTGGACGTTGCTGGCCCGTGGCGACGACGGCCGCGTGGTGGCCGCGCTGCAGGCCGAGCGGCGCATCGTCGCACTGTGCTTCCGGCCCGACGCGCTGCGCTCGCTGCAGCATGACGCCGGGCGGCGCGCATTGGCGGCCGCGTTGCACTGGCTGGCCGATGGCGCTGCATAGAATGCGCCGATACCCCTGGAGACACCCCATGTCGATTCGCAGAGTCCTTTTGCTGGCCGGCCTGTGCGTCGCCACCGTATTGCCAACTGCGGCGCAGAGCACCTGGCCGAGCAAGCCGATCCGCATCGTCGTGCCCTACGGGCCGGGCTCGTCTCCCGACGTGCTGGTGCGGCTGTTCAGCGACAAGCTGGGCAAGACGCTGGGCCAGCCAGTGATCGTGGAGAACAAGCCGGGCGCGGGCGGCAACACCGGCACCGACTATGTGGCCAAGGCCGCGCCGGACGGCTACACCTTCCTGGTCAGCACCAACGGCCCGCTGGTCTACAGCACGGTGTTCAACCCCAAGCTGCCCTACGACCCCTTCAAGGACCTGGCGCCGGTGACGCTGGCCGGCGTGCAGCCCAATGTCTGCGCGGTGTCCAACGAGCTGAAGGTCAACGACGTCAAGGGCTGGGTCGCGGCGATGAAGAAGGACCCCGGCAAGTACAACTACTCGTCCACCGGCGTCGGCTCGATGTCGCACCTGTCGGTGGAGATCGTCAAGCTGAAGAGCGATTCCTACGCGGTGCACCTGCCCTATGCCTCGTCGCCGCTGGCGGTGCTGGCGATCATGCAGGGTGACGTGCAGTTCGCCTGCGTGCCACCGGTGGCGGTGATGCCGCAGGCCAAGGCGGGCAAGCTCAAAGCCATTGCCGTGACCAGCGCCAAGCGCAGCAAGCTCGCCCCCGACTTGCCGACGATGGCCGAGTCGGGCTTCCCGGATATCCAGGCGCTGGCCTGGATGGCGATCATGGCGCCGGCGAAGACGCCGCCGGAGATCATCAACCGCATGAACAAGGAAATCGTCGCCATCCTGGCCGAGCCCGACACGCAGCAGAAGCTGGCCGTGGCCTATATGGAAAGCGTGGGTTCAACGCCCGAGGAACTGGCGAAGTGGATGGTCGAGGAGCGCAACCGCTGGGCGCCGGTCATCAAGCACGTGGGCTTGACGGCGAACTGAGTGTCGTCGTCAGCATCTCCCGGCCCAATGCCTCGGCCGTCTCGATGCCGTCAACGCCAGCCGACATGATGCCGCCGGCATAACCCGCGCCTTCGCCAGCCGGGTACAGGCCAGCGACGCTGGTGCTTTGCCGATCGACACCGCGTGGGATGCGCAGCGGTGACGAGGTGCGTGTTTCCACGCCGGTGAGCAGCGCATCGTCCATCGCGAAGCCGGGGATCTGCTGCGCGAAGGCCGGCAGCGCCTCGCGGATGGCATCGAGCACGTAGCCGGGCAGGCTTTCGCGGCCCGCTTCAGCCAGGTCGGTGGGCCGCACGCCGGGCTTGTACGACGGTTCGACGCTGCCGAAGGCGCTGGAGCGCTGGCGCTTCAGGAAGTCGCCGACACGCTGGCCCGGCGCCATGTAGCCGCCCCCGCCCAGCTCGTAGGCGCGCGATTCCCAGAAGCGCTGGAAGACCACGCCGTCCAGCGGGTCGACGGCGCTGCCGTCGCGCTTTCCATCCTGCCGATAGTCCTGCGGGTCGATGCCGACGACGATGCCGGCGTTGGCGTTGCGCTCGTTGCGCGAATACTGGCTCATGCCGTTGGTGACGACGCGCCCCTCTTCGGAGGTGGCGGCCACGACCGTGCCGCCCGGGCACATGCAGAAGCTGTAGACCGCGCGGCCGCCCTTGCAGTGGTGCACCAGCTTGTAGTCGGCCGCGCCCAGGATCGGGTGGCCGGCGCTGGGGCCGAAGCGTGCACGGTCGATCAGGCTTTGCGGGTGTTCGATGCGAAAGCCCACCGAGAAGGGCTTGGCCACCATCGCCACGCCGCGCTGCTGCAGCATGGCGAAGGTGTCGCGCGCGCTGTGGCCCAGGGCCAGCACCGCATGGTCGGCGCGCAGCTGCTCGCCGCCGGCCAGCACCAGGCCTCTGAGGTGTCCGTCTTCGATGAGCAGGTCCACCACTTGCTGGCCAAAGCGGATCTCGCCGCCGAGGGCCTCGATCTCGGCGCGCATCTTCTCGACCATGCTGACCAGGCGGAAGGTGCCGATGTGCGGCTTGGCGACATAGAGGATCTCTTCCGGCGCGCCGGCCTTGACGAATTCGTTGAGCACTTTGCGCGTGAGAAAGCGCGGGTCGCTGATCTGGCTCCACAGCTTGCCGTCGCTGAAGGTCCCCGCGCCGCCCTCGCCGAACTGCACGTTCGACTGCGTATTCAGCACACCCTGGCGCCACAGGCCCCAGGTGTCCTGGGTGCGCTCGCGCACCGCCTTGCCGCGCTCGAGCACGATCGGCGCGAGGCCCATCTGCGCCAGCACCAGCGCGGCGAAGATGCCGCAGGGCCCGAAGCCGATGACCACCGGCCGCGGCCGTCCGGACGCGGCAAAGTCGGCGGGCGCCTGGCCGACGAAGCGGTAGCTCGTGTCGGGTGTAATGCGCAGGTGGCGGTCACCGGCCAGCCGCGCCAGCACGGCGGCTTCGTCCACGCCATCGGCCAGCGTGAGGTCGACGGTGTAGCTCAGCACCACCGCCGACTTCTTGCGTGCGTCCCAGGCGCGGCGAAAGACCGTCAGCTCGCGCAGCTGTTCGTCGGCCAGGCCCAGGCGTGCGAGCACGGCGGCACGCAGCGCGCCCTCGGCATGCTCGAGCGGCAGGCGCAGTTCGGTGATGCGCAGCATGGGATGAAGCGCGCCCGCAGCAGGGCGCGGGTGTCAGCCGCCCTTCTTGGCGCGCTTGCCCGGGTTCTTCTTGCTGCGCGTGTGCGAGCCGCGTTCCAGGCTGACCTTCTGGCCACGCTTGGTGGTGACGGTCACGCCGGTGGGCGCGGGCGGACGCGGGGTGGCCTTGCGGTCGGCTTCGGTGACGATCTTGTTGCCCATGGCATTACTCCAATAGATTCTGTGCAAGGGCGCGATTAGGCCACAGTGGCGTACCTCGCCCTCGATTCGCGGACAACGTACCCGTTGCGGCGAGGCTCATGTCGCGCAGCGACGTGAAGGCGGCCTAAGCCGCCGTGCCGTAGCCATAATTCGCGCATGCTCGCGCAACGCACCCTGAAGTCCATCACCCATGCCGTGGGCCTGGGCGTGCACAGCGGCCAGAAGGTCGAGTTGACGCTGAAGCCGGCGCCGCCGGACAGCGGCATCGTCTTCCGGCGCGTGGACCTGCCGGTGCCGGTGGACATCCCGGTGTCGGTGACGGCGGTCAGCGACACGCGCATGGCCACCACCATCTCGCCGGGCGGCCAGCCGGGCCTGCCGACGGTGCAGACCATCGAACACCTGCTGTCGGCCTGTGCCGGGCTGGGGCTGGACAACCTGGTCATCGACATCAGTGGCGAGGAGGTGCCGGTGCTCGACGGCTCGGCGGCCAGCTTCGTCTACCTGCTGCAAAGCGCCGGCATCGTCCTGCAGGACGCGCCCAAGCGCTTTCTGCGCGTGAGGAAGCCGGTGGAGATCCGCGAAGGCGAGGGCGCTGCGCTGAAGTGGGCGCGACTGGAGCCTTACCATGGCTACAAGCTCAGCTTCGAGATCGAGTTCAACCACCCGGCGGTCGACGAAACCGGTCAGCAGGTGGTCTTCGACTTCAGTGAAGGCCAGTACAAACGCGACATCGCACGCGCCCGCACCTTCGGATTCACCAAGGATGTGGAGATGATGCGCGCGCGCGGCCTGGGCCTGGGCGGCAGCATGGACAACGTCATCGTCGTCGACGACAGCCGCGTGCTCAATGCCGAAGGCCTGCGCTATGGCGACGAGTTCGCCAAGCACAAGATCCTGGACGCCATCGGCGACCTGCATGTGCTTGGCCAGCCGCTGCTGGCCGCCTACAGCGCCTACCGCAGCGGCCATGCGCTGAACAACAAGCTGCTGCGCAAGCTGCTGGCCGATCCCGAGGCCCACGAGACGGTGAGCTTCGACGACGTGGCCCAGGCGCCTAAGCGCTTTGCCGAACTGGTGCCGGCATGGTGATCTTCCGGTTGGTGTTCGGCGGCCTGCTGCTGGCGGCGCTGCTGTGCTTTGCGATGTTCATCGCCACGCAGCAGCGGGTGTGGAAGCAGCGCGGGCTGATCGTGCTGAAGTGGACCGTGCTCGCAGGCCTGGGCTTCTTCGCGGTGATCGCGCTGGAGCGGCTGACGCCGCTGCTTTAGGCTCAGAACAGCTTCGGCGCCAGGAACTGAAGTGCCCGCCCATGCGCCAGCGCCGCACTGGCCGCCTGATAGGAGCCGCGTGCCCAGCAACTGAAGCCGTGATCGGCGCCGTCGTAGACATGGACTTCGGCATCGCGACCCTGCATCGCAGCACGCACCTTGTCGACCGCGCTCAGCGGGATGTTGGCGTCCAGCGCGCCATAGTGGAACTGGATCGGACAGGCGATCTGCGGCGCCAGGTCGAGCATGTCCTGGATGCCGCCGCCGTAGAAGGCCACCGCGGCGTCGATGCCTGCAGTGGCTGCGGCCACGTAGGCCAGACGCCCGCCCATGCAGTAGCCGATGGCACCGATGCCGCGGCCGCGCACCTCGCTGCGTGCGCGCAGCGCCTGCGCCGCATCGGCCAGATCGCGCTGCAGGGCGGCGCGATCGGTGGCCATGGCCATGGCACGGCCGCGCTGGATGTCCTCGGGCGTGTAGCCGATGTCCAGACGGCGCTGCTGCTGCCAGAACACGTCGGGCGCCAGCACCACGAAGCCGTCCAGCGCGTACTGCTCGGCCACCGCGCGGATGTGCTCGTTGACGCCGAAGATCTCCTGCAACAGCAGCAGGCCCGGGCCGCTGCCGGCCGGCGGCAGGGCCAGAAAGGCGTCGAAGCTGCCGGCATGGCCGGTGATCGGGGTCCAGGACGTGGTGACGGGGCTGCTCATCTGGGGTCTCCTCGGGGTCAGTAGGTCCGGCCGCGCCGATACTGGGCATGCGCGCGGGGCGCCAGGGTGGTGGCTTTGGCCATCGCCGCCATCGAGGCGCCGGCATGGGCATGAGTGATGGCCAGGCCCAGCGCATCGGCAGCATCCTTGCCGGGCAGCCCTGGCAGCTTCAGCAGCCGCATCACCATTTCCTGCACCTGGTGTTTCTTGGCATGGCCGTGGCCGACGATGGCCTTCTTCAGCTGCAGTGCGGTGTACTCGGCCACGGGCAGCCCGCCGGACACCAGCGAGGCCAGTGCGGCGCCGCGTGCCTGGCCGAGCAGCAGCGTGCTCTGCGGGTTGATGTTGACGAAGACAATCTCCACCGACGCGCACACCGGTGCATAGGTGTCGACCACCTCGCGTACTCCGTCGAAGATGATCTTCAGCCGACCGGGCAGGTCGCTCAGCGCCGCCTCGGTGGTGCGGATGGTGCCGCTGGCCACGTAGGCCATCTCGCGGCCGTCGACTTCCACCACCCCGAAGCCGGTGGTCTGCAGCCCGGGGTCGATGCCGAGGACCCGACCCTTCATGGCGCCAGGCTGGAGTACCAGCGCACCGAGTGGAAGAACACCGGCGCGGCAAAGCACAGCGGTGCCACGCGGTCGAGCAGGCCCACCGCGCCGGTGACCGATGCATGGTTGCCCCAGTAGCGCACGCCGGCGTCCTTCTTCAGCGCCTTCATCACGAACTCGCCGAGCGTGCCGCAGGCCCCGGCCACCAGCCCCATCAGCATGGCCTGCCAGATGCGAAACGGAGTGATCCACACCAGCAGGGCTCCCACCACAGCGGCAGCCAATGCGCCGGCCAGCCAGGCGCGATAGGAAAAGGAGCGGTCGATGTGCCGCGCCACCGGCCGCCGGCGCAGCCAGCGACTGGCCAGCTCCTGCACGATCTGCGCAGTGGCCGCGACGATGACCAGGAAGAACAGCAAGAAGGCACCGCGCCCGGTGTAGTTGGGAAACTCCAGCAACAGCAGCGCCGGCGCGTGGCTCAGGCCGTACACGCACACGGTGATGCCCCATTGGATCTTGGCATTGCGTTCCAGAAATCGTTCGGGGTCCCCGGCCAGCGCACTGAGCACCGGGATGGCCAGGAACACATAGACCGGGATGAACACGCTGAACAGATCGAAGCTGCGCAGCCCCACCAGCACGTACTGAAGCGGCAGCACGATGAAGAAAGCCAGGATCAGGCTGCGGTGGTCGCTGCGCCGCGTGTGCGCCAGGGTGATGAACTCGCGCAGCGCCAGGAAGGAGAACACGCCGAACAGCAGCGTCGCCCCCACCGGTCCCGACATCCACGACAGCCAGAACACCACGGTGCCGATCCACAGCGCGCGCAGGTCGCGCAGCTGGTGCAGGTGCGGGTCGTCCTGTTCGCTGTGCTGCGCGCGCAGCGTGGGCACGAACACGGCGATGCTGGCCAGGCTGAGCAGGCCGAACAGGATCAGGAACAACAGCGCCACCTGCTGCTCGACACCCAGGGTGCGCAGCGCGTTCATGTGACCAATGGCCGCAGCGCCACGACCGCTGCGCGCGCGCGCTCGAGAAACGCACGCTTGTCCTCGCCCTGCAGCAGTTGCATCGGCGCGCCGAAGGTGGCGGTGCACAGGATCGGCACCGGCACCACCTCGCCCTTGGGCATGACACGCTGCACGTTATCGATCCACACCGGAATCAGCTGCACGCCCGGGAACTGCTCGGCCAGGTGGTACAGACCGCTCTTGAAGGTCTGCGGCTCGCCCTTGTTGCTGCGCGTGCCTTCTGGAAATATGACCAGCGAATCGCCATGCTGCAGCGCTTCGGCCAGCGGTTCCAGCGGGTCCTGTTCATCGGTGCGCTGGCGGCTCACGTAGACCGCATTGAAGACCTCGCGCGTCAGCCAGTGCTTGAACTTGCTGGCCGTCCAGTAGTCGCGCGCGGCGATCGGCCGGGTGCGCACGCGCAGATCGTTGGGCAGCGCGGCCCAGATCAGCACCCAGTCGAGGTGACTCTGGTGGTTGGCGAAGTAGATGCGCTGCAGCGCCTCGGGCGGACAGCCCTTCCAGTGGCCCTGTGCGCCGGTCACCAGGCGTGCCACGAAGGACACCAGCACGCCCATGACCTTGACCGCGATCGTCATGCGGCGATGGTAGCTTGAAGGCCGGGCGCGCCCGCCGTCGCGGCGGGCGCTCGGCGCGCGCGGTCAGCGCCCGTAGGTGGCAGTGAAGCTGGCCTTGCCGAGCAGCCCTTGTCCGATGCCCTTGTTGAGCACGAAGCCGTAGAGGCCGGCGGTGCCGGTCTTCGGCACGCCGGCGGCGACCTCGAGCTTGTCCACGCCCAGTGCATACAGCGTGAAGATGTAGCGGTGCGGCTTGTCGCCCCCGGGCGGACAGGGGCCGCCATAGTTGCCGTTGCCTCCGGTGGCGCCAGTGTCCAGGAAATCGGTGGTGCCGCCAAAGGCGCCTGCCGGCAGGCGCGAGGCCTGGTTGCCGGCGCCTTGCGGCAACCCGGTGGTGGTGGGCGGAATGTTGTACACGGTCCAGTGCCAGAAGCCGCTGCCGGTGGGCGCATCCGGGTCGTAGACCTGCAGCGCCAGCGACTTGGTGCCTGCCGGCAGGTTGCGCCATTCGAGCGCCGGCGAGATGTTCTCGCCCTTGCAGCCGAAGCCGTTGAGCACATGCTTGTTGTCGAACACGCCGCTCTTCAGGTCGGGGCTGCTGAGCGTGAACTCGGGCGCAGGGGCCATCGCGCCACAGCCGGCCAAGGCAGCCACGGCCAGCAGCGCCAGGGCGGAACGGTGGGATGTGTTCATGTCTTGTCTCCTCTTGGGGGTTCAGTGGCGGAAGTGGCGCGTGCCGGTGAAGACCATCGCAATGCCGCGCTCGTCGGCCGCGGCGATGACCTCGTCGTCGCGCATCGAGCCGCCGGGCTGGATGACGCAGGCCGCACCTTCGTCGATGACCACGTCCAGACCGTCGCGGAAGGGAAAGAACGCGTCGCTGGCCACGGCCGATGCAGCCAGCGACAGCCCGGCGTTGCCGGCCTTGATGCGCGCAATGCGCGCCGAATCGACACGGCTCATCTGTCCAGCGCCCACGCCCAAAGTCATGCCGCCGCCGCAGAAGACGATGGCGTTGCTCTTCACGAACTTGGCCACCTTCCAGGCGAACAGCAGGTCGTCCAACTGCGCCGCCGTGGGCGCAAGCCTCGTCACGACGCGCAACTCGCTGCGCGCCACGTTCTTGAGATCGGGGGTCTGCAGCAGCATGCCACCCCCGACGCGCTTGAAGTCCAGCACATTGCTGCCGGCACCCAGCGGGACTTCGAGCACGCGCAGGTTCTGCTTGTTGGCAAACAACGCACGCGCCTCGGCCGTGAAGCCGGGTGCGATCAGCACCTCGACGAACTGCTTGTTGTCGCCGATCTGTCGCGCCGTCGCTTCGTCCACCGGCCGGTTGAACGCCAGGATGCCGCCGTAGGCCGAGGTCGGGTCGGTCTTCCAGGCCTTGCCGTAGGCCTGCACGAGGTTGTCGCCGACCGCCACGCCGCAGGGGTTGGCATGCTTGACGATGACACAGGCCGGCGTCTCGAAGGTCTTGACGCATTCCCAGGCCGCATCGGCGTCGGCGATGTTGTTGTAGCTGAGCTCCTTGCCCTGCAACTGCGTCCAGCGCGCCAGCATGCCTTCTGCCGGCCTGCCTTCGCGATAGAACGCGGCGGACTGGTGCGGGTTCTCGCCATAGCGCATGTCCTGCGTCTTCGACAGCTGCATGTTGTAGACCGCCGGGAAGCGCTCGCGCGCCGGCACGGCAGCCACCTGCGCCTCGGCGCCGGCCGCCAGCGTGCCCAGGTAGTTGGAGATCATGCCGTCGTAGGCGGCGGTGTGGGCATAGACCTTCTTTGCCAGCATGAAGCGCGTCTCGCGCCGGATGCCGCCGCCGCCCAGTTCGGCCAGCACGCGCGCATAGTCGGCCGGATCGATCAGAACCGTCACGTCGGCCCAGTTCTTGGCCGCGGCGCGCAGCATCGCCGGACCGCCGATGTCGATGTTCTCGATGGCCTCTTCCAGCGTGCAGTCGGGCCGCGCGGTGGCCTGCGCGAAGGGGTACAGGTTGACCACCAGCAGATCGATGGTGCCGATGCCGTGCTCGCGCAGCGCCGCCATGTGTGCCGGCAGGTCGCGTCGCGCCAGCAGGCCGCCGTGGATGCGCGGGTGCAGCGTCTTGACTCGACCATCGAGCATCTCCGGCGCGCCAGTGACTTCGGCCACTTCGGTGACGGCCAGTCCGGCCTCGGACAGCAGTCGCGAGGTGCCGCCGGTGGACAGCAGGCGCACGCCCAGACCGGCCAGCTGCCTGGCGAAGTCGACGATGCCGGTCTTGTCGGAGACGGAGAGCAGGGCGGTCAGTTCGGCCATGAGGGGTTCACTTGATCAGCTTGTGGTCGAGTAGCTTGCGGCGCAGCGTGTTGCGGTTGATGCCCAGCCACTGCGCGGCCTTGCTCTGGTTGCCTTCGGCGTGCCGCATGACGACGTCGAGCATCGGCTTTTCCACCGTATGGATGACCATGTCATGCACCGAGTGCGGCTCGGCACCGCGCAAGTCCTTGAAGTACTGCTCGAGGCTGGCGCGAACGCACTCGTCGATGTGTTTCTTGCTCATGCGCGGCACACCAGGAAGGCTTCGTTGGCGGCTTCGGGCAGCAGCGGGTGTCGATCGGCCAGCTCGTCGAAGAAGGTGGACACCGCGCGCACCTGCGCCTCGCTGGACCCCAGCGTGTTCATCGCCGCACGGAACGCCTCGCCGCCCGGCAGTGCGCGTACCGCCCAGCCGATGTGCTTGCGCGCGGTGCGCACGCCGATGTGCTCGCCGTACAGCGCGTAGTGATCCTGCAGGTGCTCCAGCAGCCAGCCGCGTACCTCCTGCGTGGCCGGCGCCGTGGCCAGCGTGCCGTGTTGCAGGTAGTGCGAGATCTCGCGAAAGATCCACGGCCGCCCCTGCGCGGCACGGCCGATCATCAGCGCATCGCAGCCGGTGTGCAAAAGCACCTGCCGCGCCTTGTGCGGGGAGTCTATGTCGCCGTTGGCGACCACCGGGATGTGCAGCGCGGCCTTCACCGTGGCCACCGTGTCATATTCGGCCAGGCCCTTGTAGCCCTGTTCGCGGGTGCGACCGTGCACCACCACCATGGCCACGCCGGCGTCCTGCGCGGCGCGCGCGATGCGCAGCGCATTGCGTTCGCTGTCACACCAGCCGGTACGCATCTTCAACGTCACCGGCACGCCGTGGGGCGCACAGGCCGCGACCACGGCCTCGACGATGTCCAGCGCCAAGGGCTCGTCGCGCATCAGCGCCGAGCCGGCCCACTGGTTGCACACCTTCTTGGCCGGGCAGCCCATGTTGATGTCGATGATCTGCGCGCCGCGGTCGATGTTGTAGCGCGCGGCCTCAGCCATCATCGCCGCATCGGTGCCGGCGATCTGCACGGTGATCGGCGCGCTCTCGCCATCGTGGTTGGCGCGGCGCGAGGTCTTCAGCGAGTCGCGCAATTCGGGCCGGGCACTGATCATCTCGCTGACCGCATGCCCGGCGCCGAGCCTGCGGCACAGCTGGCGGAATGGCCTGTCGGTGACGCCCGCCATCGGGGCGACGAACAGGTTGTTCGCGAGCGCGAAGGCGCCGATGTGCATGGCGGGCAGGGGAATGCTCGAAACGGGAGGCGGGAGTATAGCGGTGCGTCCCACCGGCACTGCGCGAGCCAAGCTCTGCCGATAATGCGTGCCGATGGAAGCCTGGCTGCACTCCCTGCTCGGCGCGCTGGCGCTGCCGCAGTACGGGTTGAGCACCGTGTTCGTCGTGGCCATGCTGTCGGCCACGCTGCTGCCCATGGGCTCGGAGCCGGTGGTCTTCGGCCTGGTCAAGCTCAATCCTGACTTGTTCTGGCCGGCCGTGCTGGTGGCCACCGCCGGCAACACCGTCGGCGGCGCCATCAGCTGGTGGATGGGCTATGCCGCCGAACGCACCTACGAGCACATCAAGCACCGCCCGCCGCGCGAGCTGCGCGCATTGAACTGGCTGCAGCGTTTCGGCCCCAAGGCCTGCCTGCTGAGCTGGCTGCCCGTCGTGGGCGACCCGCTGTGCGCGGTGGCCGGCTGGTTGCGCCTGCCGTTCTGGCCCTGTGTCGGCTTCATGGCCATCGGCAAACTGCTGCGTTATGTCACGATGACCGCGGCGCTGCTCTGGGTCTTCCCGGGTCGCTTCGACCTGTGACCGGGTTTGCCGGCGGCATGGGTATGGCGCAGTTCACGCATGGCGACGGCAGTGCGGCGCGAGAATGCGGCCGAGCTTCTGCTACCGGAGATGCGAGCACCATGCAAGCCACACCTGCCTATGACGCGCTTTCGCGAACCTATGCGCGGCTGCACCGTCTGGGCCATCTGCAATCGCTGGCCGGCTGGGACCAGGCGGCGAAGATGCCGCCCAAGGGCAACGCGGCACGCGCCGCCGCGCTGACCGAAATGGCGGCGCTGCTGCATCGCATGCGCACCGAACCCGCGCTGAGCGACGACATCGCCCGCGCCGAACAGGAGTCGCTGTCGGAGATGCAGCGGGCCAACCTGCGCGAGATCCGTCGCGACTGGCAGCGCGCCAACGCATTGCCCGAATCGCTGGTGCAACGTCGTCAGATGGCTGGCTCGCGCTGTGAGCATGCGTGGCGCAAGCAGCGCCCGGCCAACGACTGGAAGGGTTTCCTGGTCAACTTCCGCGAGGTGCTGGCCATTGCCCGCGAAGAGGCCGAGCGGCTGTCCGAGTGCATGGGCGTGTCGCGCTACGACGCGCTGATGGACCGCTTCGAGCCAGGCATGACTGCCGCCACGGTGGATCGTTTGTTCGGCGAGGTGCGCGGCTGGTTGCCCGGCCTGATCCGCCAGGTACGCGAGCGCCAGGGCCGCGAAACCTTGATCCAGCCGGTGGGGCCGTTTCCTGTGGAGGCTCAGCGGCGTCTGTGCGAACGTGTGATCGACCTGCTCGGTTTCGACTTCGACGCCGGTCGCCTGGACGTGAGTACGCACCCGTTCTGCGGCGGCGTACCCGAGGACGTGCGCCTGACCACGCGCTTTGCGGAGGACGATTTCCTCAGCAGCCTGCTCGGCACCGTGCACGAGACCGGCCATGGTCGCTACGAGCAGAACCTGCCGCGCGACTGGCTCGGCCAGCCGGTGGCCGAGGCGCGCTCGATGGCGGTGCACGAAAGCCAGTCGTTGAGTTTCGAGATGCAGCTCGGCAGCCATCCGGGCTTCGTTGCCCTCCTGGCGCCGCTGGTGGTGCAGGCCTTCGGGCCGCAGCCAGCCTTCGAGCCGGGCAACCTGCACCGGCTGATGACCCGGGTGAAGCCGGGTTTCATCCGCGTCGAAGCCGACGAGGTCACCTACCCAGCGCACGTGATCCTGCGCTACGAGATCGAAAGGCCGCTGGTCGAAGGCGAGATCCAGGCCGAGGACATTCCGGCCCTGTGGGACCAGAAAATGATGGAACTGCTGGGCATCGACACCCGCGGCAACTACCGCGACGGCCCGCTGCAGGACGTGCACTGGACCGAAGGCGGCTTCGGCTACTTCCCCTGCTATTCGCTGGGTGCGATGTTCGCTGCGCAGTGGTTTGCCGCCATGCGCCGCGCCATGCCGGACCTGGATGCGCGCATCGCCGCCGGTGACCTGTGCGCGGTCTTCGACTGGCTGCGTGATCACATCTGGACGCAGGCCAGCCGCTGGACCACCGACGAACTGGCGCTGCGGGCCAGCGGCGAGACGCTGAACCCGGCGTACTTCAAGGCGCACCTGGAGGTGCGCTACCTGGCCTGAGCGTTCTACTGGATGCCGTCGCGGCCGGCGGCCGCGAAGCAGGTCGAACCCGGCTGGTCGGGGCAGATCACCACGTAAGTGGCGCGCTTGCCGCAGCCGCTGACACCGATGGTGTACTCAGCCCGTTCGATGCCGAAGCGAAACGAGACCGGCTGCAGCGTCTCGCGCGAAAGCACCTGTGCACTGGTGTTCGGGCAGCTGAACTCGAAAGCGGCGCGGCGCTGGGCGATGACCACGGCCTCGGGCTGGGCCTGGTCGATGAAGGGGGGGCCGGAGGCGCAGCCGGCCAGTGCCGCGGTGGCGGCCAGCGCCAGGGTAGACAGAGTACGCATCGCAACAAACCTCCTTGCCTGCAGATGCTAGCTCAGGCGCGGCGGTCGGCCAGCGCCACGTCCAGATCGTTCAGCACCTCGTCCAGGCGCTTCAGCGCGCGTGCCGCGCGCGTGCGCAGACGGCGCTTGCGGCCCACCAGCGTGCGGTGGGTGTCGTCGAGCACGGCGTTGTTCAGCGTGATGCCGTGGCGCGCCAGCGTCAGCGCCAGCGTGCTGCGCCGCGAGCGCAGGTCGGCACGGGTACGCTGGTAGGCATGCTCGGCCAGTGCGCGGCGCTGCGCATAGCCGAAGGTGTTGGCCAGGAACATCTCCGGATCGCGGTGGTCGGGCTCGAAGAGTTCGATGTCGGTATGCGGGTGGCTGCCCTCGTAGCCCTTCATGCCCAGCTCCAGGCGCGAATGGATCAGGCTGCGGAAGGTCTGGCTCAGCACCACCGGCAGCCCGCCCACCACCAACTGCGGGATGCGCGGGTCGCCGCTGCCGAGCACGCGGTGGCGTGAATGCGTGGCGTCGAAGGGCACCAGCGGGTTCAGGCAGAACAGCAGGTCCAGCCCCATGTCGAGCAGCACCGTGGCATGCAGCGTCTTCTTCAGTGCACCGTCGACATACCAGCGCCCGTCGATGGCCACCGGCGGGAACAGCCCGGGCAACGCCGCACTGGCCGCTGCGGCCACGGAGATCGGCACATGGTCCCAGCCGGGCTGGCCGAAAGGGGCGGCTTCGCCGCTGTCCAGGTCGGTGGCCACCAGCACCAGCTTGCGCTCGAGCTGGCGGAAGTCGTTGCTGCGCCCGGGCGCGCTGAGCACGCGACGCATCTGCGCCTCCAGCGGGGCATTGCTGAACAGGCCGGTGGGCAATGCGCGGCCCAGGATCTCGAAGGCCGACAGCAGCGCACGGCGCTTGAACAGGAAGCGCAGGCTGGCCTGCACGAACAGGCCCGGCACCGCCGCCGCGCGCCGCGCGTACTCGCCCCAGGCCGGGCGGATGAACAGCCCCGGGCGGATCAGGTCCTCGCTGGCGCTGTCGTTCTCGATGAAGGCGCTGCAAAGCTGTTGCGGCGTCATGCCGTTGGCCAGCCCCGCAGCGATGAAGCCCCCGGCCGACACGCCGACGTAGCCCGACAGGTCGTTGAAGTCGATGCCGCCCAGCGATTCCTGCAGCGCGCACAGCGCGCCGATCTCGTAGATCGCGCCCAGCGGCCCGCCGCCGGCCAGCGCCAGGCCGATGCGCGGACCCTGCGCGGCGCCCGCGCGCATTGCCGCCGGCGTTGCGGCAACGCCCTGCGCGTTCTTCGTCCGGGCCACGATCAGCTGCGGGTCTTGCGCGGGGCGCGGCGCGGCGTGCTCTTCTTTGCGGCGGCCTTCGCTGCCGGCTTGGCCGCAACCTTGGCCGCAACCTTGGCCGGTGCGGACTTCGACAGCCGGGCCACCGCGGCGGCGAGTTCGTCGACGCGCTTCATCAGCGCATCCACATCCTTGGCGGTGGGCACGCCGAGCTTGTTCATGGCCTTGGCGGTGCGCTGCTCGAAGATCGATTCGAGCTTGTCCCAATGCTGCCCGGCCTTGGCGGTGACGTCGCCGGCCATCGCGCTCATGCGGTCGGTGACCTCGCCGATCTTCTCCTCGGCGGCGGACTGGGTCTTGCGCTGCAGGTGGGTGCCTTCCTGGATCAGCGCCTCGAAGACCTTCTGCCGGCCTTCCTGCGCCTTGGCAAAGGCGCCCATGCCGGCCAGCCAGATCTGCTGCGCCGAGGCCTTCACCGCCTGCGCCAGCTGGCTGTCCAGCAAGCCCGCGGGCAGGTCGAGCTTCGGGGGCGCCGACTTCTGAATCTTCTTGACCATGTTGCCTCCTGTGCGCACGCGACGATGTCGCGTGCGGGCATCTACTGTAGTGGCAAGCAGGTGCAGGGCATGCCGCATTCTCTAGGGCGATGGCTCTACGCGGTGCCATGCCGTAAGCTGCCCTAGACTCGCAACCAGAACCCATGCGTACGCCCGCTGCAGCATTGGCCGTCCTGGCGCTGGTCGGTTGCGCGACCCTTTCGCGCGACAGTTTCGACGAGCGCTTCGGCAAGGCCGACGCCACCCGCTACGACCAACCGCCGCTGCCCGCGCCGGGTGGCGTGTCCTGGCGTGCCGACGTGCAGCCGATCCTGCAGCGCCGCTGCGTCGTCTGCCACGGCTGCTACGACGCGCCGTGCCAGATCAAGCTCGGCGCCTGGCAGGGCGTGGCGCGCGGCGGCAGCAGCGATCTGGTCTACGACGCGACACGCCTTGACGAGGCGCCGCCGTCGCGGCTGTTCGTCGATGCGCAGCTGCCGTCGCATTGGCGCGCCAAGGGCTTCTTCCCTGTGCTGAACGAACGCTCGCCCACCCCCGAGGCTCAGCTGGCCGGCAGCCTGCTGTACCAGGCCATGTTGCTGAAGCAGCAGCATCCGTTGCCGGCCGGCCCGGTGCTCGGCGAAGGCTTCGACTTTGCTCTCGACCGCACGCAGTCCTGCCCGCGCATCGAGCAGTTCGAGGCCTACGCGCGCAAGTCGCCGCTGGCCGGCATGCCCTATGGCCTGCCGGGGCTCAGCGCGCACGAGACCGACACCGTCGCGCGCTGGCTGCAGGCCGGCGCGCCCTATGAGGGCGATGTGCCGCTGACGCCCCTGCAGCGCCAGCAGCTGCAGCAGTGGGAGTCTTTCCTGAACGGCGCGTCGAACAAAGAGCGGCTGATGAGCCGCTACCTGTTCGAACATCTGTTCCTGGGGCACCTGTACTTCGAGGCCGATGCCACGCACCGCGCCTTCCGCCTGGTGCGCTCGAGCACGCCGCCGGGCGAGCCGCTGCAGGTCATCGCCTCGCGCCGGCCCTACGACGACCCCGGCGTCGCACGCTTCTGGTACCGGCTCGAGCCGGAGCGCGAAGTCATCCTGGCGAAAACGCACATGCCCTACGCGCTGAACGCGGCGCGCATGGCCAAGTACCGCGGCTGGTTCCTGGGCCCCGAGGTGCAGGTCGGCGCGCTGCCCTCCTATGCGGTGGAGGTGGCGAGCAACCCCTTCGAGACCTTTCGCGAGCTGCCGATCGATGCGCGCTACCGCTTCCTGCTCGACGAAGCGCAGTTCTTCATCATGAACTTCATCAAGGGCCCGGTATGCCGCGGGCAGATGGCGGTCGACGTCATCGAGGACCAGTTCTGGGTGGTCTTCGTCGACCCGAAGGCCAACACCGAGGAGATCCAGGGCGACGTGCTGCTGCGCCAGGCCGAGCCGTTGACGCTGCCGGCCGAGCAGGGCAGCGACTCGGGCCTGCTCGTGCCGTGGCTGAAGATGGCGCGCCAGGAGCGCAGCTTTCTGCAGACCAAGAGCCAGGTGTTGAGCAAGACCTTCGGCAACGGCCGGGCCAAGCTCGACCTGTCGCTGGTTTGGGACGGCGAGGGCCGCAACCGCAATGCGGCGCTGACTATCTTCCGCCACTTCGACAGCGCCTCGGTGGTGCAGGGCTTCGTCGGGGTGCCGCCGAAGACGGCCTGGGTCATCGACTACCCGTTGTTCGAGCGCATCTTCTACCTGCTGGTGGCCGGCTACGACGTCTACGGCAACGTCGGCCACCAGCTGAACAGCCGGCTGTACATGGATTTCATGCGCATGGAAGGCGAGTTCAACTTCCTGGTGTTCCTGCCGCAGGCCGTGCGCGAGAGCACGGCGCTGTACTGGTACCGAGGCGCCACCGGCGAGGCCCGTGAATACGTCTACGGGAAGAACGCCTATCTCAACGCCGAAAGCTCGGTGCCCTACCGCGGCGGCGATCCGCAGCGCGAGCTGTATGAACTGCTGCGCCAGCATCTGACGCCAGCGCTCGACGCGCGCTTCGGCCTGGCCGGCGTCGATGACGCGCGGCTGCGCACCGAACTGCAGTCACTTGCCGCCGTGAAGGGCGCCAGCCTGAGCTGGCTGCCGGAGATGAGCCTGCTGCGCATCGACGGCCTGGCCGGCGGGCCGAGCTACTTCACGCTGTTGCGCAACACCGGGCATTCCAACGTGGCGCACCTGGCGCGCGAGAAATCCGAACTGCGACCCGACGAGAACACGCTGACGGTGGTGCCGGGTTTCATCGGCGCCTATCCGAACGCCATCTACCGCAGCAGCGTGGCCGAACTGCCGGCCTTGCGCGCCGCGTTGGCCGGCCTGGGCTCGGAGGCTGACTACCGCAAGCTCGCCGACCGCTTTGCCGTGCGGCGCACGAATCCGCAGTTCTGGGAGGCCAGCGATGCACTGCACGACGCCTACCTTCAATGGGCGCCGCTGGAAGCAGGTTTGTTCGACTACAACCGATTGCAGAACCGCTGAATCCTGCTCTGCAGGCCCTGCTGCGCACGCTGGCCGCCAGCGGGGTTCGTGGTGCGCCAGACCGCTGAATGCGCGGCCTGCTGTAGATCAAGCCGCCGGCTTTGCCACAGCGAGAGCAACGAGAGCCACGAACGTTTCAGACGGTCGCTCTCAGCCCGCTCGCCGCAAACCGCCGCGCTGCTGCGGCCCAAAAGGCATCAACTGTCGGCAGCGACCCGCAACACCAGCTTGCCAAAGTTCTCGCCGGCGAACAATTTGTTCAAGGTCTGCGGAAAAGCCGCGACGCCGCCCTCGACGATGTCTTCCTTGCTCTTGAGACGGCCGTCCTTGATGTAGCCGGCGAGTTCGGCGATCGCCTGCGGGAAGCGCTCGGCATAGTCGAAGACGACGAAGCCTTCCATGCGCGCGCGATTCACCAGCAGCGACATGTAGTTCTTCGGCCCCTGCACGGCCGTGAGGTTGTTGTATTGGCTGATCGCGCCGCAGATCACGATCCGCGCCTTCGGCGCCAGCTTGGCCAGCACATGGTCGAGGATCTCGCCGCCGACGTTGTCGAAGTAGATGTCCACGCCTTTGGGGCAATGCGCCTTCAGGCCCTCGCGCACCGATCCGCCCTTGTAGTCGATGCAGGCATCGAAGCCCAGTTCCTTGACCACCCAGTCGCACTTGACCTGGCCGCCGGCAATGCCGACGACGCGCATGCCCCAGATCTTGGCCAGTTGCCCGACGGACTGGCCGACCGCGCCAGCCGCACCGGAAACGACGAGCGTCTGGCCGGCCTTCGGCAGGCCCACGTCTTTCAGCCCGAAGTAGGCCGTCATGCCCGGCATGCCGAAGACGTTGAGCCACTGCGCAGGCGTGCCCAACTGCGGGTCAATCTTGTGCAACCTACCGCCGGGTAGGGCGCCGGCTGCCGAGCAGTATTCCTGCGCGCCGAGCAGGCCGCTGACCAGGTCGCCGGGCGCGAAGTCGGGGTTCTTTGACGCGATCACCCGGCCGATGCCGGCGGCGCGCATGACCTCGCCGATGCCCACCGGCGGGATGTAGCTCTTGCCTTCGTTGAGCCATCCGCGCATCGCCGGGTCCAGAGACAGCACCAGTGTTTGCGCCAGCACCTGGCCATCGGCCGGCTCGGTGACCGGCTCCTCGGTGAGCGTCCAGTTCTCGGCCGTGGTCATGCCGACCGGGCGCGACGCCAGCCGCAGCTGGTGGTTGACGAGGGAACTCAGCGTGCTGCTCATGGCAAGGCCTTTCTCGGGGTTGGCTCAGCGGGGCCAGGCCCGCCGCGAGACGCGCATGGTAGTGGCCGCCGCAACGCCCCGGCGTCGCCACGGCGACGCCGGGCCTCGCTGGCCTAAGGCGTCTTGCTGATCGCGGTGACGGTGTAGTTGCCGCCGACCTTCGCGGCATCGAACTTCACCTTGTCGCCGACCGCCAGGCTGTCCAGCCAGGCCGGGTTGTTGACCCGGAAGACCATGGTCATCGGCGGCATGTCCAGGCCCTTCAGCTCGCCATGGCGCAGCGTGATCTTGCCCTGCGCCTTCTCGATCTTTCGCACTTCGCCTTCGTAGGCCTGCGCGAATACGGCCAGCGGGGCCAGGGCCAGTGCAGCGGCGGTGATCCAGTGTTTCATGACGACAGTTTCCTTTCAGAGCTTGTAGCTTGCATAAACGCGGCTGCTGCCGTCGCGGTGGACCAGCAGCACATCGTAGGCGTCGCGCCGACCGCCGTATTCCGGCCCGTACATGCCGGGCGAACCCACCGGCATGCCGGGCACGGCGATGCCGATGGCGTCGGGCTTCTCGGCCAGCAGGCGGCGGATCTCACGCGCCGGCACATGGCCCTCGACCACGTAGCCGCCGATGCGCGCGGTGTGGCACGAGCCGTAGCGCGTAGGCAGTCCGAAGCGGGCGCGCGCCGCGTTGTTGCCTTCGTCGAAGGTCTGCACCTTGAAGCCCTCGCGCTGCAGGATGGCGATCCAGTCCTTGCAGCAGCCGCAGGTGGGCGCCTTCCAGACCTGCATCGGTGGCAGCGGCGTGGCCCAGGCCGGCGCTGCGGCGGCGGCCCATGCCAGGGCGCTGCCGACGAAACGGCGGCGGGACAGGGTTCCAGTCTTCATGGGGTCACTCCTTGACGAGCAGCGTGGCCTTCATGCCGGCGTCCCAGTGGCCGGCCACCAGGCAGCCGGCGAGGAATTCGCCGGCGCGGTTGAAGGTCCAGGTGATGCGCTGCGACTTGCCCGGGGCCACGTGCGACATGTACGGCGCGTCGTGTTCCATGCCGGGGTGCTTCTTCATCATCTGCGCATGTTCGTCCAGCGCGGCGGGCGTGCCGATGACGAACTCGTGCATCAGCTTGCCGGCGTTGTGCACGACGAAGGTGACGGTGTCGCCGCGCTTCAGCGTCAGCTGCGACGGGTCGAAGCGCATCGCATCGCTCATCGTCACGCGCACCGTGCGCGAGGCCTTCTTCGGGTCGCCCTGGATGCCCCAGGGGTGCTGTTCGGTGGAGATCGGCGCGGCCGCCTTCGCTGCACCGTGCGCCTCGCCATGGGCCCAAACGGCAGGCGGCAGCGCCAGGCCGATCAGCAGCAGGCCGAGATGGATCTTCAATGTTCGTGCCCTCCGCGGGGTTTGACGGCACGCCAGGGCGCGCCGGGGTGGTGGTGGACTTCCGAGCCGTCGGTGTTGGATGTCGGCGCGCGCTGCGGGTTCAGCGACTCGCCTGTCCATTCGTAGGCAACGCTGCCCTTGGGGTGCGCATACCAGCCCGGGTCGCGATAGTCGCTGGCGCCCAGGCCCTCGCGCACCTTGATCACCGTGAACATGCCGCCCATCTCCAGCGGGCCCATCGGCCCCTGGCCGGTCATCATCGGCAGCGTGTTGTCGGGCAGCGGCATCTCCATCTCGCCCATGTCGGCCATGCCGCGTTCGCCCATCACCATGTAGTCGGGCACCAGCTTCTGGATCTTGTGCACCACGTCGCGATGGTCCACGCCGATCATCGTCGGCACGTCGTGGCCCATCGCGTTCATCGTGTGGTGGCTCTTGTGGCAGTGGAAGGCCCAGTCACCAGGCTCGGTGGCGGTGAATTCCAGCGCGCGCATCTGGCCCACCGCGATGTCGGCCGTGACCTCGGGCCAGCGCGAAGTCGGGTTCGTCCAGCCGCCGTCGGTGCCGGCAACCACGAATTCGTGGCCGTGCATGTGGATCGGGTGGTTGGTCATCGTCAGGTTGCCCACGCGGATGCGCACCCGGTCGCCCAGCCGCACCGGCAGGCTGTCGATGCCGGGGAAGACGCGCGAGTTCCAGCACCACAGGTTGAAGTCGAGCATGGTCATGATCTTCGGCGTGGCGCTGCCCGGCTCGATGTCGAAGGCGTTGAGCAGAAAGCAGAAATCGCGATCCACCTCGCTGTAGCCGGGGGTGCGCTTCGGCTCGCGCGGGTGCGTGATCCAAAAGCCCATCATGCCCATCGCCATCTGCACCATCTCGTCGGCATGCGGGTGGTACATGAAGGTGCCGCTGCGCCGCGCCTCGAATTCGTAGACGAAGGTCTTGCCGGGTGGAATCTGCGGCTGCGTCAGCCCGCCGACGCCGTCCATGCCGCTAGGCAGGCGCTGGCCATGCCAGTGCACGGCGGTGTGCTCGGGCAGCTTGTTGGTGACGAACAGCCTGACGCGGTCGCCTTCCACCACTTCGATGGTCGGCCCCGGCGAGCTGCCGTTGTAGCCCCACAGCTGCGCCGTCATGCCCGGCGCCAGCTCGCGCAGCACGGGCTCGGCGACCAGATGGAACTCCTTCCAGCCGGCCTTCATGCGCCAGGGCAGCGTCCAGCCGTTGAGCGTGAGCACCGGGCGGTAGGGTCGACCACCGCTCGGCTGCAGCGGCGGTGCCATCGTCGTGGGGGGTGGTGCGGTGGCCGCGTCGGGCAGCGCGGCCAGCGCGCCGCGGCCGACGGCGGCCGCGCTGGCCAGCGCGGCGCCGCCGAGAAACAGTCTGCGCGAATTCATGTCAGTGCCCCTTGCGTTCGGCCGTGGCGGCTGCTGCGGCCATGCTCGGGGCCGCGGACGGTGCACCGACGATGGCGGCGTTCAGCGCCGCATCGGCCAACCAGAAGTCGCGCTGCGCCTCGATCGCGGCGATGACCGCGCCGACCTGCGCACGCGCGTCGGCCAGCAGCTCGAACACGCCGACCAGCATGCCGTTGTACTTGAGCAGCATCTCGTCGGTGATCGTGCGTTTCAGCGGCACGACCTCGTCGCGCTGGTGCTTCGCCAGCTCGTGCGTGCTGCGGTACAGGACGTAGCGTTCGCGCAGCACCGAGCCGGCTTCGATGCGCACCTGCTCGAAGCGGTTCTGCGCCGCCAGCAGCCCGGCCGAGGATGCCTGGCGCAAGGCGATGCCGGGATCCAGGAGCGGCAGCTTCAGCCCGGCCTCGAAGCCGCGGCCGCGTTCGCCGCCGGGGCCGAGCTCGCTGACAGCGGCCAGTTCGATGTCGAACAGCTGCACCGTCTCCAGACCCATCGCGTGCTGTGCCGCGCCGAGCTGCGCACGCGCCAGCAGCAGGTCCAGCCGCTCGTTCATCGCCCGCTGTGCCACGACGTCGCCCTGTAGCGGCTGTGTGGGCAGGTCGGGCAGGCGATCGGGCAGCTGCAGCCGTTCGGCCTCGTCTGCGTGTAGGCCGAGCTTGCGCACCAGCGCCTCGCGCTCGACCGTGGCCGTGGCCATGGCGCGCGCGAGCTGTGTGGTCGCATCGGCCAGGAAGGCCTGCTCGCGCGCACGCTGCAGGCGGCTGAAGTTGCCCACTGCCTGCATGCGCCGCGCCAGCTCGGCGCTGGCCGCTGCAGCGTCCTGCACCTGGCGGTGATAACCCACCAGCTGCTGCGCCGCCACCGCACGCACCCAGGCGGCGCGCACCTCGGCGCTGTGCGCCAGCACCTCGCGCGCCAGTTGCAGGCGCAGTGCGTCGATGTCGCGCTGCGCGATGTCGCTGCGCCAGGGCCAGGTGAGCAGTTCCGTCAGGCCGATGCCGAGCATGCGCGTGATGTCCACGTCGCCCCCGGTGACGACGCGCTCGAACAGGAAGAAGGGGTTCGGCGGTGCGCCGCGCTGGGCGGCCTCGGCCTGGGCGCGCCAGCCCTCGGCCAGCAGCGCCTGCAGCGCCGCGCTGTGGGCCAGGGCCAGTTGCACGGCTGCGTCTTCGCTCAACGGGCCGGCAAGCAGGTGCTCGCGTTGCGCTTTTCCGGCCTCGCCAGCTGCGTCCGCGCTGCGCAGCTGCGGTGCCTGGCCATCGACGCGTTGCGACCAGTCGCGCGCCGTGGCGATGGCCTGCTCGCTGTCGACGCTGGCACAGCCAGCCAGCACGGCGCAGACCGCGGCCAGGGCCAGCGGCCGCATCCGCCAGAGGCAGCTCACGGTCTTGCTCCGCTCGCCGGCGCACGCCAGTGGCCGGCATGGCCTTGCAGCTTGCCGACCAGGGCATTGCTGGACAGCCAGTCGATCGGCTTCGGGTCGGCAGCGGCTGGCTGGCCGGCGAAGGCCGAGACGTAGTGCAGCCGCAGGGCCGGCAGGCTGGCTGCCGGTTCGGTGGCATGGGCCAGGCTGGACAGCCACAGGCTGGCCAGCGTGGCGAGGAGTCGGTGGGTCATGGACGCCCTTTCAAGACTCGGCCGATCGGGGCCGGGCAAGCTCGGAGGGCCTGCGCAAGGCAGGCTCGACGGAGCGTCAGCGTCTTGGCGGGCGGAACAGGGCGTCGGGTTCGGCGGGCGGCGCGGCCCGCGAGGCCGCGGCAGGCAGCGCCTGGGCGCGCCGGTCCTTGCCTGGCGCTGGGCTGTCGGCCCATGGCAGCGCGGCGCCGTGGCAGATGTCGCACAGCGTGCAGGGCTGGGTCGAAGCAGACGGATCGGCCGCAGCCTCGGCGCCATGGCAGGGCGCCATGACGGACGGGTCGGGCGCCGCCAGGTGCATGCTCAGATGGGCCCAGCCGCGCAGCGGCAGCAGTGCGAGCAGCAGCCACAGCACGAGCAAAGAGGAGCGACGCAGCGAGCAGTTCACCGAACAAGCATAGCGCAGCCGGTTGCGGCATCGGTGCTGCAAGGTCTGCGCTCAAGGGCAAGAGTTCGGGTTTCCTACAATGCCGTGCAATCCTTCTGCCGCCGCACCACGGCCCTGCGCGATGAACCTGCCGACACCGACCAGCGAGCCCCGGCTCGACCACGTTTCCCCGCGCGACAAGGCCGAGATCCTGTCGCAGGCGCTGCC
Source organism: uncultured Pseudomonadota bacterium (assembly GCA_963758955.1). Lineage (GTDB taxonomy): Bacteria > Pseudomonadota > Gammaproteobacteria > Burkholderiales > Burkholderiaceae_C > Rubrivivax. The sequence goes on along the minus strand of CAVWXO010000009.1, from coordinate 144,075 downwards.
CTACATCCGCCGCTTCCACGGCAAGACCATCGTCATCAAGTACGGCGGCAACGCCATGACCGACCCGGCGCTGCAGCAGGACTTCGCCGAGGACGTGGTGCTGCTCAAGCTGGTGGGCATGAACCCGGTGGTGGTGCACGGCGGCGGCCCCCAGATCGAGGACGCGCTGGCCAAGATCGGCAAGAAGGGCACCTTCATCCAGGGCATGCGCGTCACCGACGAGGAGACGATGGAAGTCGTCGAATGGGTGCTGGCCGGGCAGGTGCAGCAGGACATCGTCGGCCTGATCAACGTGGCCGGCGGCAAGGCCGTGGGCCTGACTGGACGCGACGGCGGTCTGATCCGCGCGCGCAAGCTGCGCATGCTGGACCAGAAGGACCCGAGCATCGTGCACGACGTCGGACAGGTGGGCGAGATCGAGTCCATCGACCCGAGCGTGGTCCGCGCTCTGCAGGACGACCAGTTCATCCCGGTCATCAGCCCGCTGGGCTTCGGACGCGACAACGAGAACTACAACATCAACGCCGACGTGGTGGCCGGCAAGCTGGCCGAGGTGCTGAAGGCCGAGAAGCTGATGATGCTGACCAACACGCCCGGCGTGCTCGACAAGAACGGCAAGCTGCTGACCAACCTGAGTGCGCGCGAGATCGACGAGCTGTTTGCCGACGGCACCATCAGCGGCGGCATGCTGCCGAAGATCGGCAGTGCGCTAGATGCCGCCAAGAACGGCGTCAACACCGTGCATATCATCGACGGCCGGGTGCCGCATGCGATGTTGCTGGAGGTGCTGACCGACCAGGCCTACGGCACCATGATCCGATCACATTGACCCCCCGAAGCGCCTGCGGCACTCCCCCCAGGGGGCACCGCCAGCGGCCCGGCGGAGCCGGTTCCGCGGCGGTTGCTTGATCCATATTCGATGAGCGCGACCTTTCCTGCGATGGCGGCGGCTTGTGGTGCGGGGTTCCTCTGGGGCACCGGCGCGCTGGTCGTCAACTTGCTGATGGCTCGTTTCGGGCTGACGGCGGAAAACGTGTCCTTCTGGCGATTCGTCGTCGGCGCGATCGTGCTGCTGGCGGTGTTCGGCCGGCCGGACTTCTTTCGCCGCGTGCCGTTACATGCCAAGCTGCTGGTTGCCGCTGGCACGTGCATGGCGTTCTACGTGCTTTTCTGGTTCCTGGCGATCGCGCGCATCGGCGCGGCGGTGCCGACCCTGATTGCGTTGTGTCTGCCGCCGGTGATGGTCACGCTGTGGTCGGTGGCGCGCGGCCGCGAGCGGCTGGACGCATCTCTGGTCGCGCTGTTGGCTGCCGCATTGGGCGGCACGGCGCTGGTCGTGCTGCGCCACGGCGGCCCTGCCGGCGCCGTGTCGACGCAAGCCATCGTCGAAGGGGTGCTTCTATCGGTCGGCTCAGCCCTGCTGTATGCCGTGTTCACGCTGGTCAGCGGGGGACTGTCCAAGGCGCTGGGCGCCGGGCCGGCGACCACCGGCCTGACCGTCGTGGCCGCCGCCACCATGGGGCTGGCGGCGCTGTACACGCCGCTGGCCTGGCCGAGCGAACTGCCGCCCGAGGCCTGGCTGCTGTACCTGGGGCTGGTGACGGCGGCCATCGCGCTGCTGGCCTTCAGCTGGGGCGCGGCGCGGCTGTCGCCGACGGCGTTGACGGTGGCCACGCTGGTCGAGCCGTTGACCGCGGTGCTGCTGGCCGCCTGGCTGCTGGGCGAGGCCCTGGTGCCTTTGCAGTGGCTGGGTGCCCTGTTGATGCTGGCGGCCATTGCCGGCTTGGGCCTGCGCGATGCGCGCGGTGTGCGGGAGGGTGGCATTGCGCACTGACCGCGTGTGGTTGTTCGACCTGGACGACACGCTTCACGATGCGTCCACCGCGTCGATGCCCGGGTTGCATGTCTCGTTCGGCGAGTACATCCAGCAGCATCTGAACCTTTCCAAAGAGGACTCCGATGCATTGCGCCGCCGCTACTGGCAGCGCTACGGCGCCACACTGCTCGGCCTGGTCAAGCACCATGCGGTGGATGCGGCGCACTTCCTGCACCACACCCACCTGCTGCCCGGGCTGGAAGCGGCCGTGCGCGGCCATGCGCACGACTTCGCCGCGCTGCGTCGCCTGCGCGGGCGCAAGTTCATCCTGACCAATGCGCCGCGCGCCTATGCCGAGCGGGTGATCGCGGTGCTGGGCATCGGCCGCTGCTTCGATGGCCTGATCAGCATCGAGGACATGCACATGTTCGGCGAACTCCGACCCAAGCCCGATGCGCGCATGCTGCGCACGCTGCTGGCGCGGCTGCGCGTGCCGGCCGCGCGCTGCGTGCTGGTGGAAGACACGCTGCAGCACCAGAAGTCGGCGCGCCGTGTCGGCATGAGCACGGTGTGGATGCAGCGCTGGACCCGTGCCGCCGCGCGGCCGGGGGCGCGCTTCAGCATGCAGCCGCCCTATGTGGACGTGAAGGCCCGGCAACTGCGCGCGCTGGAGCGCCGCTTGCCGTAGCGTTGCAGAATCGGCACGACGCCGCCCTTGGAGCTATGCCATGACCGACAGCCGCCCTGAACCGTACGCCTGGAAGCACGACGGCGTGCGCGTCATCCCCGGTGACCGCCTCGACCCCAACACCGCGCAGACGCCGGGCATGGACCGCAAGGCGGCGATCAACTTCGCGCGCGTCGGCGCACAGAAGCTGTGGGCCGGCACGGTGCACATCCACCCCAATGCCAAGACCGGCGCGCACCATCACGGCCCGCTGGAAAGCGTGATCTATGTGGTCAAGGGCCGGGCGCGCATGCGCTGGGGCGACGCGCTGGAATTCGTGGCCGAGGCCGGGCCCGGCGACTTCATCTACGTGCCGCCCTTCGTGCCGCACCAGGAGATCAACGCCAGCCCCGACCAGACGCTGGAATGTGTGCTGGTGCGCAGCGATGGCGAGGCGGTGGCCGTCAACCTGGACATCGAGCCGGCCGAGGCCCCCGAACAGGTGCGCTGGATCGATCCGACCCATCCGCAGGGGTAGCGGCGCGCGCGGGCTGGGCACGACCGGGCCGCTTCGAAGTCAGTGTTTACCTGCACCCGGAGCCCATGCGGCCCTATGCCAGAATGCGTCGGCACCCCTAAACGCCGAGCAAGCCGACGCCATGTCCGACCACCCGCAGAGCCCTGGCGACGCCGATGCCGATGCCGATGCGTTGCAGGATCTGCCGGACGACAACACAGCCGAGGCGGCCGACGAGGCCGGCGCCGCTGACAGCCCGCCCGCGCAGCGGGTGCGCAAGCGCCCCAAACCGGGCGAGCGCCGTGTGCAGATCCTGCAGACGCTGGCGACGATGCTCGAGCAGCCCGGTGCAGAGCGCATCACCACCGCGGCGTTGGCGGCCCGGCTGTCCGTCAGTGAAGCAGCGCTGTACCGCCACTTTGCCAGCAAGGCCCAGATGTTCGAGGGCTTGATCGAGTTCATCGAATCCAGCGTATTCACGCTGATCAACCAGATCGTGGAACGCGAGGCCAGCGGTGCCGAACAGACGCAGCGCATCGTCACCGTCCTGCTGCAGTTCGGCGAGAAGAACCCTGGCATGACGCGGGTGATGGTCGGCGATGCGCTGGTCTTCGAGCACGAGCGGCTGACTGCGCGCATGAACCTGTTCTTCGACCGCGTCGAGTCGCAACTGCGCCAGAGCCTGCGGCTGGCGGCCGAAGCCGCCGGGTCGAGCACGCCGACGGTGGACGCACAGGCACTGGCCTCGGCGCTGACGGCGCTCAGCGTGGGCCGGCTGCAGCGCTACGCGCGCTCGGGCTTCAAGCGGCTGCCCACCGAGCACCTGGACGTCGCGTTGCGCCGGCTGAGCTGAGTCCTCTCGCGAGACGACATGCTGCAGATCGACGTCGCCGGCGTGCGCCTGCGGCTGCTGGCGCAGCGCGCGGCCTACCTGGTCGACGAGCACTGCCTGCTGGTGGCCGACGCGCATATCGGCAAGGCAGCGTCCTTCCGCCGTCTGGGCGTGCCGGTACCCCAGGGCACCACCACCCAAACCCTGCAGTCGCTGAGCCAGGCCATCGAAGCCAGCGGTGCGCGGCGCGTGGTGTTCCTCGGCGACCTGCTGCATTCGGCGCATGCCCATGCGCCGGCCACGCTGCAGGCGCTGGCGCAGTGGCGCGAACGGCATGCAGCGCTGGACCTGCTGCTGGTGCGCGGCAACCACGACGACCGCGCCGGCGACCCGCCGTCGGCGCTGGCCGTGCAGGCGGTCGACGAACCGCTGCACCTGGGCGGCCTGCTGCTGTGCCATCACCCGCGGCCACGCGACGCCGGCTACGTGCTCGCCGGCCACCTGCACCCTGGCGTGGCGCTCGGCGGCCGCGCGCACCAGCGGCTGCGCCTGCCGTGCTTTCACTTCGGCGCCCAGGTCGGCGTGCTGCCGGCGTTCGGCGAGTTCACCGGCATGCACGCGGTGCGGCCGGGCCCGGGTGAGCGCATCTACGTGGTCTCGGGTGACGCCGTGCAGCCGCTGCCGCGGGCCGAAGACCCTACACTGACCTCATGAATCCCACCGCTGTCGAATCATTGATCGCGCGCGCCGAGAGCCTGCTGGCACGCCTGGAGGCGGTGCTGCCGCAGGCTGTGAGCGCCCCCGACTGGGATGCCTCGGTCGCCTTCCGCTACCGCAAGCGTGGCTCCACCGGCCGTATCGAGCCGGTGCGCCATGTGGCCACGATCCGGCTTGCCGAACTGGTCGAGGTCGAGCCCCAGAAGCAGCGGCTGCTGCGCAACACCGAGCAGTTCGTCGCTGGCCACGGCGCCAACAATGTGCTGCTGACCGGGGCGCGCGGTACCGGCAAGAGCTCGCTGATCAAGGCCTGCCTGAACGAGTTCGCGTCGCAGGGCCTGCGCCTGATCGAGGTCGACAAGGCCGACCTGGTGGACCTGCCGGACATCGTCGAACTGGTCGCCGAACGGCCGGAGCGCTTCATCGTCTACTGCGACGACCTCAGCTTCGACGAGGGCGAGCCCGGCTACAAGGCGCTGAAATCGATCCTCGACGGCTCGGTCTCGCAGGCCTCGGACAACGTGTTGATCTATGCCACCAGCAACCGCCGCCACCTGCTGCCCGAGTACATGTCGGAGAACCTCAGCTACAAGCACACCGAGGACGGCGAGGTGCACCCCGGCGAGGTGGTGGAGGAGAAGATCTCGCTGTCCGAGCGCTTCGGGCTGTGGGTCAGCTTCTATCCCTTCACCCAGGCCGAGTACCTGGCCATCGTGGCGCAGTGGCTGCGCTTCTTCGACGTGGACGAGGCTGCCATCGCCGCGGCGCGCCAGGAAAGCCTGGTCTGGGCGCTGGAGCGCGGCTCGCGCTCCGGCCGCGTGGCCTACCAGTTTGCCAAGGACTATTCCGGAAGGCATCACGCTTGAGCGATGACCGCGTGCCGGTGGAGGTCGCCGTGGGGGTGCTGATCGACCGCGACGGCCACTTTCTGCTGACCAGCCGGCCCGAAGGCAAGGTCTATGCGGGCTACTGGGAGTTCCCTGGCGGCAAGCTCGAAGCCGGCGAGACAGTCGAGCAGGCGCTGCGCCGCGAACTCCACGAGGAGCTGGGCATCCGCATCGGCGCCGCGCAGCCATGGAAGATCGAGCTGGTCGACTACGCGCATGCGCGCGTGCGCCTGCACTTCTGCAAGGTCTTCGACTGGCAGGGCGAGTTCGAGATGCGCGAGCGCCAGGCCATGGCCTGGCAGACGCTGCCGGTGCAGGTGGGCCCGGTGCTGCCGGGCACCCTCCCGGTGCTGCAATGGTTTGCCGCGGAGCGGGGCTTTGCCGGCGCCACCCACGGGGAGTGATTGCTACACTGCCTGCGATGAACTGGCTGGACGAGGTGAAGTGGGATGCGCAGGGCCTGCTGCCGGTGATCGCGCAGGAGGTGGGCAGCAACGACGTGCTGATGTTCGCCTTCATGAACCGCGAGGCGCTGGCGCGCACGGCGGCCACCGGCCAGGCGGTGTACTGGAGCCGCTCGCGACAGCGGCTGTGGCATAAGGGCGAGGAGTCCGGCCACTTCCAGCAGGTGCACGAGATGCGGCTCGATTGCGACAGCGATGTGCTGCTGCTGAAGGTGACGCAGTTGGGCCACGAGCCCGCTGAACCTTCGATTGCCTGCCACACCGGGCGTCACAGCTGTTTCTTCCAGCGTTACGAGAATGGCGCGTGGCGCACCGTCGAGCCTGTGCTGGTCGACCCCCAACACATCTACAAGTAAATGAGCAGCAACGACACGCTGGCGCGGCTGGCCCAGGTCATCGATGCGCGCCGCGGCGGCGACCCGGACAAGAGTTATGTCGCCCGCTTGTTTTCCAAGGGGGGCGACGCCATCTTAAAAAAGATTGGCGAGGAAGCCACCGAAACGGTCATGGCCGGCAAGGACGGTGATCGTCAGAAGATCGTCTACGAGGTGGCGGACCTGTGGTTCCACTCGATGCTGCTGCTGGCGCATGTCGGCCTGAAGCCGGCCGACGTGCTGGCCGAACTGGAGCGCCGAGAGGGCCAGTCGGGGCTGGAGGAATTCGCCGCACGCAAGCTCAAGGCAAGGGAGGGTGAGGGCACATGAACCAGATCATCGAACTCGACGAACGTGAGTCGTCGCTGAAGACGGTAGGGCATGTCAGCTACCTGCTGCATCTGATCGTCGCAGTCGGCGCGGTGATGCCGGGCGCGCAGGCCAGCGTGGCGCTGCTGATCGTGGCCTTCGTCATCGACCTGGTCAAGAAGGACAGCGCGACAGGCACCTGGCAGGAGTCGCACTTCAGCTGGCGCATCCGCACCGTGCTGTGGGCCGCGGGCCTGTACTTGGTGACCGCGCCGCTGTGGCTACTGTTCTTCATCCCGGGCTGGATCGCCTGGGGCGTGATCTCGATCTGGTTCCTCTACCGCATCGTGCGCGGCTGGATGAACCTGAACGCCAACGTGCCGATGTCGGCCTGAACGGAGACACTCCATTGAGCCACGATCCGAACTGCATCTTCTGCAAGATCGCCGAGGGCAAGATCCCGTCGAAGAAGGTCCACGAAGACAAGGAACTTCTGGTCTTCCACGACATCAACCCGTGGGCGCCGGTGCATGTGCTGATCATTCCCAAGCAGCACATCGCCACGCACTACGAAGTTCAGGGCGAGCACGAGGCGATGCTGGGTCGCATGCTGGGGCTGGCGCCGCGCCTGATGCGCCAGTTGGGCGTGGTCAACGGTTTTCGCACGTTGATCAACACCGGTCCCGACGGGCGTCAGGAAGTGCCGCATCTGCACATGCACGTGATGGGCGGACCCCGGCCCTGGCTCAAGGGCTGAGGCGCCGACCGCCTAGAATCCCGATTCCCTTTCCAGGAGAAATATCATGGGTTCGTTCAGCATCTGGCACTGGCTGATCGTCTTGCTGGTCGTGGTGTTGATCTTCGGCACCAAGAAGCTGAAGAACATCGGCGCTGACCTGGGCGGTGCCGTCAAGGGCTTCAAGGACGGCGTCAAGAGCGGCGGCGAAACACCGGCCGAGGCCGATGCCGGCGCGCCGGCGCCGCAGGTCGGCACGCACAAGAGCACCAGTGCCAACACCGTCGACGTCGAGGCGCGGACCAAGTCCTGACCGCCGCGTGATCGACTTCGGCTTTGACAAGCTCGCACTGATCGGTGCGGTGGCGTTGATCGTCATCGGCCCGGAGAAGCTGCCGCGCGTGGCCCGCACCGTCGGCCACATGCTGGGCAAGGCGCAGCGCTACGTGGCCGACGTCAAGGCCGAGGTCAATCGCTCGATCGAACTGGACGAACTGAAGAAGATGAAGACGCAGTTCGAGGACGCGGCGCGCGATGTCGAGAAGAGCGTCCAGGCCGAGGTGCAGCAGGCCAGCGCGTCGCTGGAATCGAGCTGGTCTGCGTTGTCGTCGGACAGCGCCGACGCCGACAGCCACGACGGCCTGCGCCCGCCGCCGCAGTACAAGCACCCGAAGAAGCGCTGGCGCCTGAAGCGTGGCGCCACGCCGCAGTGGTACAAGCAGCGCCAGGGCATCCGCACCCGGGCTCAGTCCGGCGCGGCGCGCGTGGCGCGCTTTCGGCCGCCCGGCGTCGGCCCCAAATGAGCGAGCCCGACAAGCCGCGCGACGAACTCGAGGGCACCGAGGCGCCGTTCGTCTCCCACCTGGTGGAGTTGCGTGATCGGCTGATCCGCGCGCTGATCGCCGTCGGCGTGGCGTTCGGCGTGTTGGCCCTGTGGCCCGGCCCGGGCCCGCTGTACGACATGCTGGCCGAGCCGCTGGTGGCCAACCTGCCGGCCGGCGCCACCTTGATTGCCACCAACGTGATCTCGCCGTTCCTGGTGCCGCTGAAGATCACGCTGCTGGCCGCCTTCCTGGTGGCGCTGCCGGTGGTGCTGTACCAGGTGTGGGCCTTTGTGGCCCCGGGGTTGTACAGCCACGAAAAGAAGATGGTGCTGCCGCTGGTCATCTCCAGCACGGTGCTGTTCTTCCTGGGCGTGGCCTTCTGCTACTTCTTCGTCTTCGGTCAGGTGTTCAAGTTCATCCAGAGCTTTGCGCCGAAGAGCATCACCGCGGCGCCGGATATCGAGGCCTACCTCAGTTTCGTGATGACCATGTTCATTGCCTTCGGTGCCGCCTTCGAGGTACCGGTGGCCGTGGTGGTGCTGGCCCGGCTGGGCGTGGTGACCATCGATCAGCTGAAGAAGTGGCGCGGCTACTTCATCGTCGGCGCCTTCATCGTCGCGGCGGTGATCACGCCGCCCGACGTGGTTTCCCAGCTGGCGCTCGCCATCCCGATGGTGTTGCTCTACGAGCTCGGCATCTGGTCGGCCAAGCTGTTCATCAAGCACACCAAGGCGCCGGACAGCGAGGCCGAAACCAAGGTCGACGGCGCGGTCTGACTATTCGGTGGCGCGGCGCGGCGCGCGGGGCCGCTGTGCCACCGTCAGGTTCAGTTGCATCACCTGCGCACCGCGCTGCACCTTCACCGGGGCCACCGTCTGCGGCCGCAGTGCAGCTACCGCGGCCAGCAGCTCGGCCGTGTTGCTGATGTCGGCGCCGGCGATGGCCAGCACCACGTCGCCCGGGCGCATGCCGCTGCGGCTGGCCGGCCCGTCTTGCAGCACGCCGGTGATCAGCACGCCCTGGCTCACCGGCAGGCGCAGGCTGGCAGCCAGTTCGGGTGTCAGGTCGCGCGGCTCCACGCCGATCCAGCCGCGCGTGACCTGGCCGTCGCGCAGCAGTGCCTCCATCACGCCGCGCGCCGCATCCGCAGGGATGGCGAAGCCGATGCCCATGCTGCCGCCGCTGCGGCTGTAGATGGCGGTATTGATGCCGATCAGCCGGCCCTCGGCATCGACCAGCGCGCCGCCTGAATTGCCCGGGTTGATGGCGGCGTCGGTCTGGATGAAGTTCTCGAAGGTGGACAAACCCAGCCGGTTGCGTCCCAGCGCGCTGACGATGCCGGAAGTGACCGTCTGGCCGACGTTGAACGGGTTGCCGATGGCCAGCACCACATCGCCCACCTGCAGCGCGCGCACGTCGCCCAGCGCGATGACCGGCAGGCCGTCGAGCTTGATCTGCAACAGTGCCAGGTCGGTCTCCGGATCGGTGCCGACCAGCCTGGCGCGGGACTGTCGGCCGTCGGCCAGCTGCACCTCGATTTCGCTGGCACCGTCGACGACGTGGTTGTTGGTCAGCAGGTAGCCGTCTGCAGAAACGATCACGCCGGAGCCCAGGCCGATCTGCTGCTGCGGTGCGTCGCGGCCGTTGCCGAAGAAGTAGCGAAACCAGGGATCCTCACCCTGGTTGCGCGGCCGCGAGGTCTTGCTGGCCACGATGCTGACCACAGCCGGTGCCGCGCGCTTGGCTGCCTGGCTGTAGCTGCCCGGCGCCTGCGGGGACGATGCCGCGCTCAGCGCGGGCGGCGTCGTCGGGACGGCTGGGGCGGCCAGCGGTGGCGGCTGCGTTGCGGCCGTGCCTGGCAGCCAGCCTGGCCGCAACGTGGCCGCCACGAACCACAAGCCCAAGGCCACGGTCACCGTCTGAGCGAAGACGAGCCAGAGGGTGCGCAACATGGTGAGTGGTGGAAGCGGGCGGGTTGCCGGAATGTGGCGAGGGCATTATCCGTGGCGACGGCTGCGCCTGTCGCTACACAATGGAGCATGCACTCCAAGCCACTGCTGGTGACGATGGGCGATGCCTGCGGCATCGGCCCCGAGACGATCCTGAAAGCCGTGGCGGACGGCGACGCAGCAGGCTGCATCGTCGTCGGCGACCCCACGGTGCTGGGCCGCGCAGCACGGCTGCTCGGAATGCTGCGGGCGCTGGCGCTGGTCGATGCGCCGGCCGACTTGGCCGCCGTGCCGCCCGGGGCCGTGGCCGTGTTGCGCCCGCCGGGCCTGCCTGCGGGTCTGGCCGAGTTGCCTTGGGGCCGGGTGAACGCACACTGCGGCGCCGCAGCCGCCGCCTGCATCGAGACCGCGGCCCGGCTGCTGCTGGCGGGCGAGGCGGCAGCGATGGTCACCGCGCCGCTGCACAAGGAGGCGCTGGCCGCCGCCGGCATTCACCACCCCGGCCACACCGAGATGCTGCAGGCGCTGGCCACGCCCGGCCACGGCGGCGCCGCGCCGCAGGTGCGCATGATGCTGGCCAACGACGAGCTGCGCGTGGTGCTTGTCAGCATCCACGTCGCGCTGCGCCGTGCCGTCGAGCAGGTGAGCTTCGATTCGGTGTTGCAGACGATCCGCATTGCCCAGGACGCGGCGGCGGCCTGGGGCCAGCCGCGGCCGCGCATTGCCGTGGCGGGGCTCAACCCGCACGCCGGCGAAGGCGGGCTGTTTGGTGACGAGGAACAGCGCTTCATTGCGCCGGCGGTGGAGGCGGCGCGGCAACTGGGCATCGATGCCAGCGGCCCCTATGCGCCCGACACCGTGTTCATGCGCGCGCGCCATGCGCCGGGCCACCCCGGCGAATTCGACCTGGTCATCGCGATGACCCACGACCATGGCCTGATCCCGGTGAAGTACCTCGGGGTGGAGCAGGGCGTGAATGTCACGCTGGGCCTGCCCTTTGTGCGCACCAGCCCGGACCACGGCACCGCGTTCGACATCGCTGGCAGCGGCCGGGCTGATGCGTCCAGCCTGAAGGCGGCGATCCGCATGGCGCGGCAGCTGGCCGCCCGCGCCTAGCCCGTCTTTCTCAGATTTCTGTGGATAGCCGGTGAGTTGAGCATCAAGTGCGGCGTAAGTCGTTGATGCGCAATGGACGTATGGCGACGAGGTCTGTAGTGGAGACCTTGGTCGTTGCGCTCGATGGTTGATGTGCCGAGAATTTCGGTTCATGTTCCTGCGCTGCAACCGACGCAAGAAGGACGGCAAGACCCACGAATACTGGAGCGTGGTGGAGAGCCGCCGCTGCGGCGACGGCCGTGTGATGCAGCGCCAAGTGCTGTACCTGGGCGAGATCAACGCCAGCCAACGCGAGGCCTGGCGCAAGACCATCGAGCTGCAGGACGCGGGCACACGGCGGCAGGTGGCACTGTTTCCCGCTGGCTCGATGCCGGTGGACGACGTCGATGCCATCGGCGTACGCCTGAGCGAGCTGAGCCTGCGCCGGCCTCGGCAGTGGGGTGCGTGCTGGCTGGCGCTGCAACTATGGCAGCAACTCGAGCTCGACAGCTTCTGGCGGCCGCGGCTTGCACGAGCGCAGGGCAACACGCCGTGGCTGAAGGTGCTCAAGACGCTGGTGGCCTACAGGCTCATCGACCCAGGCTCGGAGTGGCGGCTGCACCGCCAGTGGTTCGACTCCAGCGCGATGGCCGACCTGTTGGAGTCGGACTTCAGCCTGGCCGAGAAGAACACGCTGTACCGCTGCATGGACCGGCTGGTCGAGCACAAGAACGATCTCTTCAAGTTCCTCGTGAGGCGCTGGGGTGAACTCTTCGGCGCGAAGTTCGACGTGCTGCTGTACGACCTGACCAGCACCTACTTCGAGACCGACGAAGACCGAGGGTCCGACGACCTGCGCCAGTTCGGCTACAGCCGCGACAAGCGAGGTGACTGCAGGCAGGTCGTCATCGCGCTGATCGTCACGCCCGAGGGCTTCCCGCTGAGCTACGAGGTGATGGGCGGAGGCACCGCGGACTCCACCACCCTGAGCGGCTTCCTGGACCGCATCGAGAAGCGCTACGGCCGCGCCAACCGCATCTGGGTGATGGACCGCGGCATTCCCACCGAGGACAGTCTGGCCAAGATGCGAACGATGGGGGCGAGCTACCTGGTGGGCACACCCAAGGGGCGGTTGACGAAGCTGGAGCAGGCCTTCCTGGACAAGCCCTGGGCGAAGGTGCGCGACGGCGTGCAGGTCAAGCGGCTGGCCACCGACGAAGACGTTTACGTGCTGGCGCAAAGCGATGCGCGCATCGACAAGGAGCGCAGCATGCGGCGCAAGCGGTTGCGCCGCTACATCGGGCGCCTGAAGGATTTGCAGACCCAGAAGCTGACGCGCGACCAACTGCTGATGAAGCTCGGCGCAGCCAAGCATGATGCTGGCCGCGCGGCGGGCTTGGTGAAGCTGACGTGGCCGAAGGACGCGTCAAGCACGGCGAGCCTGCAGTTCAGCCTGGACCGACACAAGCTGCGACAGGCGCGCACACGCGAGGGCCGCTACCTGCTGCGCACCAACCTCACCGCGTACGAGCCCGATGCGTTGTGGACGTTCTACATCCAGCTCACCGAGGTCGAGCAGGCGTTCAAGGAGATCAAGCACGATCTGGCGATCCGGCCGATCTTCCACAAGACCGAGGAGCGCATCGAGGCCCACATCTTCGTGGCCTTCCTGGCGTACTGCCTGCAGGTGACCTTGAAGACCAAAATGCGGGTGCTGGCCGGGGGCACCACACCGCGCGAGGTGCTGGCCAAGTTCAAGACCATGCAGATGGTGGACGTGCATCTGCCCACCACCGACGGCCGCGAGCTGACCCTGTCGCGCTACACGCAGCCCGAGGCCGAACACCGCATGCTGCTGGACCAACTGCGCCTGAGCTTGCCGGGCCAGCCGCCACCGAAGATCACCGCCGCGCAAGCCAAACAAGCCACTGCAGAACTCGCCCTGTAGTGGAGACCTCAGCGTCTCGTACAAGTCAAATCAACAACTTAGCAGCGGTGTCAGGGGCAAACTGAGAAAGACGGGCTAGGTTCAGGCCGTGGCGGCGCCGCCCAGCGCGGCCAACTGGCGCCGGGCGCGCGCGGTGGCGCGTTCGATCAGGTAGCCATTCTCGAAGGCGCGCAGCCGGCCGGTTTCGCACAGCCGCGCCAGCATCCGGTGCGTCATCGATACGGTCTGCTTGTGCCGCCCGCCATGGGTGAAGACGAAGAAGCTGCGGCCCGGGCTGACATGATTGAGTCGCACCTTCTGCCACTTGTCGTCGAGATGCATCTGGTAGGCGAAGCCGATCTGGACATGGTCGGCCAGCGACTTGCCGCTGTACGGTTCGGCCGACGCCTCCATTTTCGGCAGCCCAACGATGTCCAGATCGCCGACCGCCGGTGGGCTATCGGCACCCAGGTCGATGTCGATCTTGCCGTCCCAGTTGACAGCAGCCTCTTCCACCAGGCCAATGCGCTGAGCCTCCTCAACCGTGAAGCTGGGCATGATGACCTCATCGCGCAGCACCGGGATGTTCGCCAACGGCGGCGGCAGCTCCGACGCGTCGGGCATGGCCTCGCCGAGTGCACTGTCTGCCTGGCGTACCAGCAGGTTGTAGTCCAGCGTACGCAGCGCCTGGCCCTTGAGCGACTCGGCATGTGCCGGCAGGAGCCGACCGAAGAAGGTCTTCTTTGCCGACTCCGGCCAGCCGATCAGGTCCATGCCCTCGTTCAGCTCCTTCATCAGCGTGGGCAGCTGCTTCAGGAAGGCCTGGCGTTGCTCGGGTGAGCCCTTGGGCTGCACGCTCATGATCAGCTCGCGCCCGGCGTGACGCAGGCGTCTGACACGCTCGCTCTCGCCGCCGTCCAGGCGCGCCGCGCGCATCATGGCCTGGCTCCACACCTGGCTGAGGAAGTCGCGGATGAAGTCGGGCACCGGCAATGGCTTGAGCAGCGACTGCAGCTGCTGCGTATAGCGCTGCTGCAGCCGCAGGTCGGTTTCCTTCTCGGCCAGCAGCGAGGCCGCGCCGGCCTGTTCCTGCACCTCGCGCCGCGACTGCTCGACGATGAAGGTCTCGAGTACGGACAGCTTCTGCTCGTAGACCTCGATCTGGTCGAAGTCGCCCTCAACGATCTCCTGCACCAACTCGCGCACCAGGGTCGCGAAGCGCTGGCCGGCTTCGGAGTCGAAGTCCTCGAAAGCGGTGCCCAGCGAGGCAATGCGGTTGACGAATCGTCGTACCGGATGCTTGCGCGATGAGAAGAAGCTGGGGTCGCCGAGGGCGGCACGCAGCACCGGCAGCTGCAGCCGCGCGATCTGCCTTGCCATCTGCGGCGGCACCTTCGGGTCGGAGAGGATCTGGTCGAACAGGCTACCGATGACATCGATCACCATGTGGTCGATCGAGCCTGTCGAGGCCTCCCGCAGCGCATCGCGGTGCGCGCGGATCAGGTTCGGCGCCACCGGCACGGCGCGCCGACCAATTTCCTGATCGAAGGCGCCGGATAAGGAACGATCCAAAGGGTCGTCCACGGCAAAGCCGGAGTCCTCGACGCCAGGTCCCAGGTCGGCAAAGGCCAAACGGCGAATCAGGGACATCAGGCCCGCTTCGACATGGCCGATCGGCGTACCCGGCGACGACCCACGTCCGGTTCCCGAGCCGATGCCCCCGTGCCCGGTGTTCCCCGGTAGGCTGCCGCGCTCCGACGCTCGTCCGCCAGCGCCTGCCCAGCCGCTGGGGCTCATGACGCCGCGAGTGCCGTGTCCAGAAGGACCAGGATCGTCCAGACCGACCGGTCGGCTGGAGGTGTCGTATCCCGAACTCGTGCGTCCAAAACCGGAGCCGCGCTCGGACGTGCGGAAGCTCGGTTGTGCCGGTTTCAGGCCGGCAGCGCGCAAGTCGGTGACTATCGCGGCATAGGTCGAGGCCATCGACGCGGCCAATGTACGGCCGAGTTCTGCCATCAAGACAGAGCGCAATTCGGCTCGGTCGGTCAGCTTGTCGATGCTGCGGACCATCGCATTCCCGATGACCTCCGGCCGCAATGGGTTGCGCGGCGCGTCACCAAAGCCATGCAGCGCCGAAGCTACGAAGCCATCCAGCTGCCGCTGCTCGGCTTCGCAGTCCTGGGCGATCTGCAGACCGAAGCGCTCGGCGCTGACCTGCACCTCCACCTCATGGTTGTCGACCAGACTCAGTGCATCCCAGTCGGTTTCGGCCAGCGGCGATTGCGCGCTCGACCGTGGTAGCAGTTCGCGCTCGATTCGGCGGTCCAGTGTGTCGTCGAAGCCGTTGCAGAACGAGGCCAGCTTGCGATTCAGTTCGAACTGTGCACTGAGCAGGGCCTCACGCTGGAAGACGTTGGCCGAGGCCAGTGCCGACACACCGAGGCTGTCCACAGTGCGCTCGGCCGCGGTTCGGGCGGCCAGCTTGACTCGCCGGACGGCAGCTTCGATGGCCGCTGGCAGACCAAAAGCGGGCGTCTGGTTCATGGGACGGATCAGTATGGGACATGCTTCGGCCCCGGATCCGTCTGCTGGAGGCCCGCGGTACGGGCCAAGCGTGCTATTTCCTCAATGCGTCACGAATCTCGCGCAGCAGCAGCACGTCTTCGGGCGTGGGCGGCGCGGGCGGCGGCGGCGGCGGAGGGGTCGATGCGCGCAGTTTGTTGATCTGCCGCACCATGATGAAGATGATGAACGCCAGGATCGCGAAGTTCAGCGCCACGGTGATGAAACTGCCGTAGGCGAAGACCGCGCCGGCCTTCTTGGCATCGGCCAGGTTGGTGGCCGTCTGGCCGGCCAGCGGTACGTAGTAATTGTTGAAGTCCAACCCACCGAAGACCCTGCCGACCAGCGGCATGATCAGATCGCCGACGACCGAATCGACGATCTTGCTGAAGGCGCCGCCGATGATCACGCCCACGGCCAGATCCATGACGTTGCCCTTGAGCGCGAATTCCTTGAACTCGGTCGCAAAACTCATGCTGTCCATCCCCTTTGTTGCCGCCCGGGCCCCCCATGGGCCCATCGCTTGCTTTGCCCCGGCCGGCAGCGCTTGCAGGTCCGAGGGTGGGGCAAGGGTAACCGGCCTGGGCAGTCCTGAGCGATCTGCAGCGCTCGGCTAGAATCTCGGGTTGACCCGGACATCGTCTTCAAGCAGAGGAAAGCATGAGTGAGGCCAAAGTCGATTCAGGCCGACGGACCTGGATCGCCATTACCTGCGGAGCCGGCGCCGTGGGCGGCGCCGCGGTGGCGGTGCCCTTCGTGTCCAGCTTTGCGCCGTCGGAGCGGGCCAAGGCCGCAGGCGCGCCGGTGCAAGCCGACATCAGCGGCCTGCGCCCGGGGGAGAAGATGACGGTCGAATGGCGCGGCAAGCCCGTGTGGATCGTGCGCCGCACGCCCGAGCAGATCGCCTCGCTGGGCAAGACCGAGCCCTTGGTGGCCGACCCGTTTTCCAAGCGCAACCCGTCGGAGCTGACGCCCGAGTACGCGCGCAACGTGCCGCGGGCCATCAAGCCCGAGGTCTTCGTCTGCGTCGGCATCTGCTCGCACCTGGGTTGCTCGCCGACCGACAAGTTCACGCCCGGGGCGCAGCCTTCGCTGCCGGACGACTGGCAAGGCGGCTTCCTCTGCCCCTGCCATGGCTCGACCTTCGACATGGCCGGGCGGGTGTTCAAGAACAAGCCGGCACCGGACAACCTCGAGGTGCCGCGCCACATGTACCTGTCCGACACGCTGCTGCTGATCGGCGAAGACAGCAAGGGCTGATCGCCCTTTTTGCGCAACCACTGGGATCGACATGGCTGAATTCAAGCAAGCACCTGCAGGCGCGTCGGTGGCCGAACAGGCGATGACCTGGGTGGACAACCGCTTCCCGGCCAGCAAGATGTACAAGGAGCACATGTCGGAGTACTACGCTCCGAAGGCTCAGAACTTCTGGTATTTCTTCGGCTCGCTGGCGCTGCTCGTGCTGGTGATCCAGATCGTCACCGGCATCTTCCTGGTGATGCACTACAAGCCCGACGCGGCGCTGGCCTTCGCTTCGGTCGAGTACATCATGCGCGACGTGCCGTGGGGCTGGCTGATCCGCTACATGCACTCCACCGGCGCCAGCGCGTTCTTCATCGTCGTCTACCTGCACATGTGGCGTGGGCTGATCTACGGCAGCTACCAGAAGCCGCGCGAACTGATCTGGATTTTCGGCGTCGCGATCTTCCTGTGCCTGATGGCCGAGGCCTTCATGGGCTATCTGCTGCCCTGGGGCCAGATGTCCTTCTGGGGTGCTCAGGTCATCATCAACCTGTTCGCCGCGATCCCCTTCGTCGGCCCGGACCTGGCACTGCTGATCCGCGGAGACTACGTCGTCGGCGATGCCACGCTGAACCGTTTCTTCGCCTTCCACGTGATTGCGGTGCCGCTGGTGCTGATCGGTCTGGTGGTGGCGCACATCATCGCGTTGCACGAGGTCGGTTCGAACAATCCCGACGGCGTCGAGATCAAGGAGAAGAAGGATCCGAAGACCGGCATCCCGCTCGACGGCATTCCGTTCCACCCCTACTACACGGTGCACGACCTGATCGGCGTGGGCGTCTTTCTGATGATCTTCAGCGCCATCATCTTCTTCGCGCCGGAGATGGGCGGCTACTTCCTCGAGTACAACAACTTCATCCCCGCCGATGCGCTGAAGACGCCCGCGCACATCGCGCCGGTGTGGTACTTCACGCCCTACTACTCGATGCTGCGTGCCGTGACCGACCAGATGGTCTACGTCTTTGCGGGCATCGTCGCCATCGCCGCCGTGCTGGCAGTGCTTCGGGGCCGGCTGTCGAGCGTGATGAAGCTCGTCGTGCTCGTGGCGGCCGTCGTCGTCATCGGTTTGCTCATGGCCTTCGACGCCAAGTTCTGGGGCGTGGTGGTGATGGGCGTGGCGGTGATGGTGCTGTTCCCGCTGCCCTGGCTGGACAAGAGCCCGGTCAAGTCCATCCGCTACCGTCCGGGCTGGAACAAGTGGCTGTACGGCATCTTCGTCGTCAACTTCCTGGTGCTGGGTTATCTGGGCATCAAGCCGCCGTCGGACATCGGTACGCTGGTGTCGCAGATCGGCACCCTGTTCTACTTCGGGTTCTTCCTTCTGATGCCCTGGTGGAGCCGCATCGGCACCTTCAAGCCGGTGCCCGAGCGCGTGACCTTTCACGCCCACTGACGCGCCCGCCGGAGCACAACCAACATGACGAAGCGATTTCTTCTCGGCCTGTTTCTCGCGGTGGGCCTTCTTTCGGGCGCGTATGCCGCCGGTGGGGGCGTGACTCTCGACAAGTTCCCGGCCGAGCGGGTGACCAACCTGCCCGCGCTGCAGAACGGCGCGCGGCTGTTCGTCAACTATTGCCTGAACTGCCACTCCGCCAACTACATGCGCTACAACCGCATGCGTGACATCGGGCTGACCGAAGACCAGATTAAGAACAACCTGATGTTCGCTGGCAAAAAGGTCGGCGACCCGATGACCATTACGCTCGACCCGGTGCAGGCCAAGGACTTCTTCGGTGCGGCGCCACCGGATCTGACGGTGGTGGCGCGCTCCCGAGCGGGCAATGGCGGCAGCGGCGCGGACTACCTGTACACCTACATGCGTACCTTCTACCGTGACGACAGCACCATCACCGGCTGGAACAACCTGGCGTTCCCGAATGCCGCAATGCCGCATGTGCTGTGGGAACTGCAGGGTCAGCAGCGCGCGGTGTTCGCCAGCGAGAAGGATGCGCACGACCCGTCCAAGACGCATGCGGTGTTCAAGGGCTTCGAGCCCGTGACGGCTGGCAAGCTGAACACCGCCGAGTACAACGAGGCGGTGGCCGACCTCGTGGCCTTCATGCAGTGGATGGCCGAGCCGCACCAGGGCCAGCGCGTGCGCCTGGGTGTGTTCGTCCTGCTTTTTCTGGCCGTGTTCACCGTGATCGCGTGGCGGCTGAATGCCGCCTACTGGAAAGACGTCAAGTAGCTGTCATGCCGGCAGGGCCCTTCGGGCCGTGCCCGGCGCCCACGCGCAGTGTGCCGAAAGACCTGCTGCGCCTGAACCTCATTGCCGCGACCGATTTGTCGCGCTGCTGACCAGGAGCCCGCCCCGATGATGGTGCTTTATTCAGGAACCACCTGCCCGTACTCGCATCGCTGCCGCTTCGTGCTGTTCGAGAAGGGCATGGACTTCGAGATTCGCGACGTGGATCTCTTCGCCAAGCCGGAGGACATCGCGCTGATGAATCCGTACAACGAGGTGCCGATCCTGGTCGAGCGCGACCTCATCCTGTACGAATCGCACATCATCAACGAGTACATCGACGAGCGCTTCCCGCATCCGCAACTGATGCCGGGCGACCCGGTGGCGCGCGCGCGAGTGCGGCTTTTCCTGCACAACTTCGAGAAAGAGCTGTTCTCGCAGGTCAACCTGCTCGAGGGCCGCGGGGCGAAGGCCACCGAGCGTCAGATCGAGAAGGCGCGAGAGCAGATCCGCGACCGGCTGACGATGCTTGCGCCGATTTTCCTGAAGAACAAGTTCATGCTCGGCGACGACTTCTCGATGCTCGATGTGGCCATCGCACCGCTGCTGTGGCGGCTGGAGTATTACGGCATCGACCTGTCGAAGAACGCCCTGCCGCTGCTCAAGTATGCCGAGCGCATCTTCTCGCGGCCGGCCTACATCGAGGCGCTGACGCCGTCCGAAAAGGTCATGCGCAAGTAAGCCCGTGTTCGCAAGGCACCGCGCATGAACAAGCCGACCGCGCCGGACTCGCAGGGCACATCGACCCGGCCGTACCTGATCCGTGCCTTGCACGACTGGTGTACCGACAACGGATTCACGCCCTACGTGGCGGTCCATGTCGGTCCTGGCGTGCAGGTGCCCATGGAGTACGTGAAGAACAACGAGATCGTCCTCAATGTCGGCTTTGAGGCGACCACCGCGTTGAAGCTGGGCAACGAGTTCATTGAATTCAAGGCACGTTTCGGCGGCATGGCGCGCGAGATCGTCGTCCCAGTGGACCATGTCGTGGCCATCTATGCCCGCGAGAACGGCCAGGGAATGGCGTTCCCGGTGCCCACTGCATCGGGTGCCGACACCGAAGGGGTGGCAGCAGCCGAGACGCAGCCCGCAGCTGGCGCGCCTCTGCGCGGCCTGCGACTGGCCAGCACCGAGGCCGATGCAGCCCCACCGCCGCCGGTGGCTGCTCCCGCGCGCGTACCGCCCGACGAGCCGCCTGAACCCACCCCGCCGCGGCCGTCACTGAAGCGAGTGAAGTAGCGCACTCCTAGAATCGCGGCTGCGTGGCGCGCCGGCTTAGCTCAGTTGGTAGAGCACCCGCCTTGTAAGCGGAAGGTCGTCAGTTCGACTCTGACAGCCGGCACCATCGAAGCCTTGCACGACAGTGCAGGTTGACGCAGACTCATAGGTAAATCAACCACTTAGGAGCCTTCGTCATTGCAGGTAGGCGCATGAGGGCGCTACACTTCGCACCGTGTACCGGGGCACAAACCGTGGCACGACCGGGAAAGCGGGGGACGAAAACCGGGGCACAATCTGGACGGTCGTCCGTTCGATCCGACCGATGAGGGGTGCGCGATGCTGACCGATGCCGACTGCCGCAATGCCAAGTGTCCCGAGGGCAAGGCCCGCCACCGGCTGACAGACGGCGCCGGGCTGTACCTGGAGGTGTCTCCGTCGGGCTCGCGGCGCTGGTTCTGGCGTTTCTTCCCGGTCGGCAAGGAAGACCGCCTCGCGCTCGGGAGCTATCCGGCCGTGAGCCTCAAGGCCGCGCGCGCCGCGCGCGACGACGCACGCAAGCTGCACAAGGCCGGCACCCATCCCCGGCTGGCGCGTCTCGCCGACAAGCTCGCCAATAGCGCCAGCGCGGCGACGACATTCGAGGCGGTTGCCCGCGAGTTCCACGCCACGCAGAAGGAAGGGTGGAGTGAAAGCTACTCCACGAAGTGGCTTCGCTTGATGGAGCGCGACCTGTTCCCGTGGATTGGCGCGCTGCCGCTGCCGGCTGTGACCGCGCCCGTCCTGCTGTCGGCGATCAAGCGGGTAGAGGCGCGCGGCGCGCAGGACACGGCGCATGCCCTGCGCCAGTATGCGGGGCAGGTCTACCGGCTTGGCATCGCCACCGGCCGGTGCGACCGCAACCCCGCCGCCGACCTGCGCGATGCGCTCAAGCCGTTGAACGTCAAGCACATGGGCGCCGTGCTCGATCCGGCGAAGGCCGGCGAGCTGATGCGCAACCTGCACGGCTACGCGGGGCAGCCGGTCACGCGCGCCGCGCTGCTGCTGTCGGCGTTGACGTTTCAGCGGCCGGGCAACATCCGGGCGATGGAGTGGGCCGAGATCGATGCCGAAAAGGCGCTGTGGACGATCCCTGCTGCGAAGATGAAGCGCACCGTGCACGGCAAGGTCAACGGCCGGCCGCACCTGGTGCCGCTGGCACCGCAGGCACTCGCCATCCTCGCCGAGTTGCGACCGCTCACGGGACACGGGCGCTACGTGTTCCCGTCCCTGCTGAGCGGCGAGGAATGCATGAGCGAAAACACGATCCGCGCGGCACTGCGGCGCATGGGATACGGCAACGATGACATGACGGCGCACGGGTTCCGGGCGATGGCACGCACGCTGATCGCGGAGAACCTGCATGGCATCCATGCGGACGTTGTGGAAGCCCAGCTAGCCCACGGCAAGACCGGACCACTCGGCATGGCGTATGACCGCGCCGAATACATGGCGCAGCGGCGCGAGCTGATGACGAAGTGGGCCGACTATCTGGACCGACTCCGCAGTGGCGCCGCAGTTATACAGATGCCGCTTAGATCTGCCTGACCACTACCGAGTCCGTGAGGCGCGACGTGCTTAATGCCGGCGAGGAGGCTCGAATCCGAGAACTAGCCGCCAGGGTGCGCGATCTGAAAGCGGCGCACTACGCGACGATGACCTGGAACGTGGCGATGACTCAGGTAGCGAGGGAATCGTCGCTGTCCGATTCGGACTACTACCGCACGCTGGCTCTATTTGGCTACTTCCTCGATGAAGAGCGCAGTCGCGCACTGTGTTCACTTAATGTCTTCCTGGAGGGGCTTGACGATGCCGTTCGCAACCTACGCGAGCGCGATAGGGGTTATGCACTGACCCCTGATGAATGCGCGAGTGCACGCGAACAGATCGATGCATATTTGCGCCGGGTCGGCAAGCCCACAGACCCTGGGACCGCATTCGACTACTACCAAGTACAGAAAGACAAGGTCTTTGTTTCGCATAGCCTGGCGCAACTCCTCAGTTCGCTGGACGATCTTGCGTCAACGTTGCGCCGTTGGTATCCCGCGGGCTACTCGGAGGTGGTTATGCTTGCAGAGCACGCCCCACTCCTGCTCAAGTTCGCGTCGATCGCGACCACACCCACGACGTTGAGGGTCGCATCATCGACTGGGTCAAATGATTTCTCGCCGCTCCGCGACGTATTGCATCGTTTCGTATTGATCGATGTTTTCTCTAAGCAGCGTGCAGGTCGAGAGAATGCGTATGCCTTCAAGTCGTCGCGAATTGACACAAACCGACTTCGGCGGGAGTGGCAGTGGCTTTGGTCGCAGCCCGGAGCCCGGCTCAGCTTCTGGATATATGAAGGCGACCGCGATCGCAAGATGCCAAGTACCGATTTGCCGCGCCTAGGCTGATCCCCGAACACCCGTCCCCCGGCGGGCTGGCGCGGCACCTTACCGGGGTGCATCGGGGGAGTGCGCGTGGCCGGCTACAAGTTCATCGATACGGAGGCCACTACGTGAGCGCGCCGCACCGGTATCGGTCGGCTGTCAAGGCCCTGCGCAAGACGTTCCCAGACGACGCGCGCCGACAGGAGCTCGAGGCAATTGTGATCCGGTCCTGCGACGCAGCTATCGCCTATGACCGCAATGATTGGTTCAAAGGGCGCCGCACCGCATTGAAGAGGGCGCGCGAGAAGCGGGAAATGATGACCAGTGCCGCTCGCCGGCTGGCCGCAGAGTGCCGCGCAGGAAATCCAATGTTGGCCGCTGCGATCGGCCCAGTTCTTGAGGCGCGAGGCTATGTGCTGCGCAAGGACATTCACCGCATTGCCGTCCAGCACGGCAACCTGACGGCCGGTGATCTGCCGCCAGCAAATGTGGTGCTGGGCGACCTGCTGGCCGGCATTGCCGATCAACTCGAAAGCGCCGACATCGACGCGCTGGCTGATCCGCTAGAGCTGCACGCACGCCGTCGGCACGGCAATATGGAGTTCTTGGAAGACATAGGGCGCAAGCGCCTGCCTGGCGTGGACAGCATGCTCGCGTTCCAGCTTGAGTTCTACATGCGTGCTTTCGTCGCTGGTCGGCCGTTCGCGCCGGATCGGTTCGACACTCCAACTGGCAACGCGCTGCGTGGCAAGCCACACCGCGACCTGACGGCGACCATGAGGGACGGCAAACCCCACCGTGACCTGATCGTGAGATTCGTACAAGCCGCCATTCCAACTTCGAAGATCATCGATAGGCGAGTCGTCGAGGATCGCATCACGGAGCTCATTCCACGCGTTTTGTGGTTGGACGATTTTCGGTAGCGAGATCTTGTCGCCGATAGATTCCGCCACAGGCACCCGCCGAGTTGCGGTGTAAGCGGTAGATGCTGCGCCCATCGTTTCACGATGGTGCATATGGAAACCACAGCAAGCACGACCGAGCGAGGCGCGAAGCCGCGCCGCTCGGATCCCCAACCCTTGCACGCGGCGCAGATCGCCGACGCGCTGCTTAGGATGAAGACCGCCGCGGCCGTGGCCGGGTTGTCCGAGGCGACGCTGTACCGCAAGGCGAAGACCGATCCGACGTTCCCGCGCCTAGTCAAGATGGGTCAGCGCTGCACCCGCATCAGGGCAGGCGATCTCACTGCCTGGCTCGCGGCGCAGGGAGCTTGATGCATGGGTCCGAACCGCAATCACAGCGCATCGGCGCCAAGGGACGGTGCGAACGTCGGCCGAGTCGGTGCAGATCAACGGAGTGAGAGCCCCGATCGTGCCGCGGCCGACGACGAGCGCAAGGCCCTGACCACGCTGCAGGCGATGTCCGCGATGGTCGGCTGCAGCCTGCATCAGCTCGACGGCGGCGGCTACATGATTTGCCGATGGGGGCTCACAAGAGAACTGTCGGACCTGCGCACCGTCGGTGATTTTCTGCGCCGGTTGGGGAGTGCACGATGAATGCGCCTATCGACATCGTGTTGTCGCGTCTGGCGCCGTTCAGGCTGCGCGAGAACGGGCGCGATCGCTGGCGCGCATGCTGCCCGGCGCATGGCGGCTCGAATCCCTCCGCGCTGTCAGTCGGCATCGGCGACGACGGCGCGGTGCTGTTCAAGTGCTGGCACGGCTGCGGCGCCGATGAAGTGGCCGGCGCGCTCGGCCTGGACCTGGCGGACCTGTTTCCGTCGCGTGAGTCACAGAGCCTGCCGCTGCGGCGGCGCGCGCTCTTGTCGGCACAGCAGTGCCTCGATGTCATCGCGTTCGAGACGATACTCGTCGGCACCGCAGCGTTCAATTTGGCGAACGGTCACGCGCTCACGCCGGACGACCTGCAGCGGCTCGGCGTAGCCTGCGGGCGGATTCAGGCCTTAGCCGCCGAGGTGCGAGCATGAGCGCCGCCTATGAAAGCCTCGCCGACAAGGCCGATGAAGTGATGCGGCGAAAGGGAATTCGTCCGGTATCGATCGCGAGCCCCGGCCTACACCCGCTTGACGATGTCCTCTGCTACTTAAAGCGCTTTGTCGCATACCCGAGCGAACATGCGGCGGTGGCGCATGCACTGTGGGTCGCGCACACCCATGCAATGGATGCCTGGGAATCGACGCCGCGGATGATCTTCGAAAGCCCCGAACCGGGCAGCGGCAAGAGTCGGGCACTAGAAGCCTGCGAGCTGTTGGTGCCGAACCCGGTGAACGCTGTCAATGTTTCGGTGGCCTACCTGTTCCGCAAGGTCGGCGACGAGGGTGGGCGGCCGACGATCCTCTATGACGAGGTGGACACCGTGTTTACCGCCAAAGGCGATAACGAGGATATCCGCGGTCTGTTGAACGCCGGACACCGCAAGCACAGCGTTGTCGGCCGCTGCGTGGTTTACGGTAAGCGCATTGAGACCGAAGAGACTCCGGCCTATTGCGCGGTGGCGCTGGCCGGTTTGGGCGACATGCCCGACACGATTCGAACGCGCAGCGTCATCGTGCGCATGCGCCGTCGCTCCCCCGCCGAGCGCATCGAGCCGTACCGCCGACGCGACGTAGAAGCCGAGGCCGACGCGCTGCGCGGCCGCATCGCTGGCTGGGCCGATCGCGTATCAAAGCAACTGGCCTGCGCGCGACCTGTCTTTCCGGATGGCGTGGCCGACCGCGACGCCGATGTGTGGGAGGCTCTGCTTGCGGTGGCGGACGCGGCTGGCGGCGAATGGCCGCAGCGTGCGCGCCAGGCCGCCGTCGCGATGGTCGCTGCATCGAAGTACACGGCGCCGAGTCTCGGGGTCCGGCTGCTCGCCGATATCCGTGCTGCGTTCGGCGACGCTGACCGCATGGCCACTGACGCCATCCTCAAGGCGCTGCACGGGATGGAAGAAGCGCCATGGGCCGATCTGCGCGGAAAGGCTCTCGACGCGCGTGGGCTGGCTGTGCGTCTCAGGCCGTACGGCGTGCAGTCCAAAAAGCTGCGCATCGGCAGCGCCACCTTCCAAGGCTATGACCGCGCCGACCTGCTGGATGCCTGGACTCGCTACCTGTCTCTGTCTCCCATAGATGCCGGAACCTCCGGAACAATTGGAACTGCGGCTAGCGATGTTCTGCATGTTCCGCATGTTCCCCCTGCGCGCCAAGACAGAGACATGACGGGCAGCGACGAGGAGGCCGTCTGATGGGCGCCCGCGAGTTGCTGCATGACATGGCCGGCGCCGGCTTCAGCATCGAGGCCGCGGGCGACAAGCTGGTGATCCGGCCCGCGTCGAAGCTGACCGAGGAGCTTCGAGCTGAATTGCGCGCGGCAAAGCCCGAGCTGTTGGCGCTGCTGAACGGCAGGCCCTACCGGCTCTCTCAAGCAGAAGCCGATGCTGCCCATGCCGAACCCTGGAGTGATTCAACCTGCGGCCGATTCGTAGCCCGCGTGGCTCTGTTCATGCGGGGCGGGATCAACGCCACCGATGCTGACGACCTGGCCGAGCGGCTGCACCTGCGCGACATGCAGGACGACGACCGGCACCTCTGCCTTGAATGTAGGCATCTGGCCGGGCGGCGCTGCTGCAATCTTGGTGTGGCTGGCGTGGGGCGCGATCTGCCGGGCGAGACAGTGTTCATGCTGCAGCGGTGCCCAGGTTTCGAAGTGCAATGATGGCGACGACAACCGTTAGAAAAACCAAGCGCAAACCGACTGGCGCAGCGGCGATGGGGCCGGGGCCAGGGCGCCCGAAGGGCAGCGTCAACCGCGTGACCCGCGAGTTCCGCGACACCGTGCGCCAACTGCTGGACGACAACGCGGCGAACGTCGGTGACTGGCTGGAACAGGTGGCGACCGGCGGTGCCGGCGGTAGGCCCGATCCGGCTCGCGCGCTCGAATTGCTGGCTAAGCTGGCCGAGTATGCGGCGCCGAAGCTCGGCCGGATCGAGTACGTCGGCGCAGGAGGCGGGCCGGTTCAAACCCTGGCAATGACAATGACGCCCGACGAATACCGGAAGATCGCCGCCGAGGTGGTGGCCAAGATCTGACGCACTCCCCAAGGGGTAGCGAACCCAAAACCGGGGCACAAACCGGGGCACAAGTGCCTACGCTGCGAGTGCGGAGCTAGTATTCATGAGGTTTTCCGGCGCATGTTCGATTCGGACAGCCGCACCAGTCCAAGACCCAGCGACCGTTTCAGCTGGATTGCACCTTGATGCGGATGGGCGTGGCCTGCCAGCCTTGGCTTTGCAGCGCCGCCTTCAGCTCCGGCACCAGCTGACGAAGCTTCGACGCCACGGCGCCGCTGTGCGCAAGCAAGGACCAGCCTGCGTCATCGAGCGGGCCCGGGCGCACGGCAACACGCAGGGGTTCGGGCAGGAGGTCGCGGATGGCGGCAAAGCGGGCCTGCGATTCCTGCAACCGCTGCAGCAGTCGCGTCAATGAATCACTCTGGTCGAGCGCGGCAGCCAGAGCGAAGGTGCCCGGGCTTTGCGGGCTGAAGTTGTTCGTGCGGCCGGACATCATGCCGAGTTTAGCGATGTGGGGCCCGCGCTCGCAGGCCTGCGAAGCAATGCGACGGTTCGCCGTCGCAGCCGGATGCCAAGCCGGGCACGATCCAAGGGCGGCGCTGCTGCCACCAGGGAAGCTTCGCAAGGTGCGGGTGCTAAACTCATCGGCCCTTGCGGGTGTGACAGGCCTTGCAAACCGGGAGTCGGATCCCAACTGCCTCCCGTGTGTGCCCGAATGGTGTTTTCGGGCGCGTGCCCGGAAGCTTCGGGCAAATGGGCGCCCCGTCCACCCCCTTCGTGATGCCGCATGTTGCCAAAGATCCTGACCCAGATTTTCGGTAGTCGCAATGACCGCCTGCTGAAGACCTACCGGCGCACGGCGCAGCAGATCAACGAGCTGGAACCAAAGTTCGAGTCGCTGGACGACGCGGCGCTGCGCGGCAAGACGGCTGAATTCCGACAGCGCCTGGCGCAGGGTGAGACGCTCGAAAAGCTGCTTCCCGAGGCCTTTGCCGTGGTGCGTGAGGCCGGCAAGCGCGTGCTGAAGATGCGGCACTTCGATGTGCAACTGATCGGCGGCATTGCGCTGCACGAAGGCAAGATCGCCGAGATGCGCACGGGCGAGGGCAAGACCCTGGCCGCCACGCTGCCGGTGTACCTGAACGCGCTCGAAGGCAAGGGCGTGCATGTGGTCACGGTCAACGACTACCTGGCGCGCCGTGACGCCGAGTGGATGGGGCGCATCTACACCTACCTGGGGCTGACGGTGGGCGTCAACGTGCCCGGCATGCAGCGCGAGGAGAAGCAGGCCGCCTATGCCGCCGACGTCACCTACGGCACGAACAACGAATTCGGCTTCGACTACCTGCGTGACAACATGGTCTACGAGGTGGCCGACCGCGTGGCCCGCGGGCTGCACTACGCCATCGTCGACGAAGTCGACTCGATCCTGATCGACGAGGCGCGCACGCCGCTGATCATCAGCGGCCAGGCCGAGGACCACACCGAGCTGTACGTGCGTATCAACGCCGTGGTGCCCAAGCTCAAGAAGCAGATCGGCGAGGCCGACCCGCGCACCGGCGAAGGCGTCATCGAGGCCGGTGACTTCACCGTCGACGAGAAGAGCCACCAGGTCTTCCTTACCGAGGACGGGCACGAGAACGCCGAACGCATCCTGTCCGAGGCCGGCCTGCTGGCCGAAGGCGCGAGCCTGTACGACCCGGCCAACATCTCGCTGATGCACCATGTGTACGCCGCGCTGCGCGCCAGGCACCTGTACCACCGCGACCAGCACTACGTGGTGCAGAACGGCGAGGTGGTGATCGTCGACGAGTTCACCGGCCGGCTGATGACCGGTCGCCGCTGGAGCGACGGCCTGCATCAGGCGGTGGAGGCCAAGGAAGGCGTGCAAATCCAGAACGAGAACCAGACGCTGGCCTCGGTGACCTTCCAGAACTACTTCCGCATGTACGGCAAGCTGTGCGGCATGACCGGCACGGCCGACACCGAGGCCTTCGAGTTCCAGGAGATCTACGGCCTGGAGACGGTGGTCATCCCGCCGAACAAGCCGACGATCCGCAAGGACGAGAACGACCTGATCTACAAGACGGCGAAGGAGAAGTACGACGCCGTCATTGCCGACATCCGCGACTGCCATCAGCGTGGCCAGCCGGTGCTGGTGGGCACCACCTCGATCGAGAACTCCGAGCTGATCTCCGGGCTGCTGGTCAAGGCCGGTCTGCCGCACCAGGTGCTGAATGCGAAGCAGCATGCCAAGGAGGCCGAGATCGTGGCTCAGGCCGGCCGCCCGGGCGTGATCACCATCGCCACCAACATGGCCGGCCGCGGCACCGACATCGTGCTCGGCGGCAATGTCGAGAAGCAGGTACAGATGGTCGAGGCCGACGAGGCGCTGGCCGAGGACGAGAAGGCGCGGCGCATCCAGCAACTGAAGGACGAATGGCAGGGCCTGCATGACCAGGTCAAGGCCCACGGCGGGCTGCGCATCATCGCCACCGAGCGCCACGAGAGTCGGCGCATCGACAACCAGCTGCGTGGCCGCTCCGGCCGTCAGGGCGACCCGGGCGCGAGCCGCTTCTACCTGTCGCTGGACGATTCGCTGATGCGCATCTTTGCTGGCGACCGCGTGCGCGCGATCATGGACCGTCTGAAGATGCCCGAGGGAGAGGCCATCGAGGCCGGCATCGTCAGCCGCAGCATCGAAGGCGCGCAGCGCAAGGTCGAGGCGCGCAACTTCGACATCCGCAAGCAACTGCTCGAGTACGACGACGTCAGCAACGACCAGCGCAAGGTCATCTACCAGCAGCGCAACGAGATCCTCGAAGCCGCCTCGCTGGACGAGCAGATCGCCAACCTGCGGCGCAGTGCGATGACCGGCGTGGTGCGCACTTACGTGCCCGAGGGCAGCCTCGAGGAGCAGTGGGACATCACCGGCCTGGAGAAGGTGCTCAAGGATGAATGGCAGATCGAGCTGCCGCTGAAGGCCGAGGTCGAGGAGAGCGACTCGATCACCGACGAGGACATCCTCGACAAGGGGGTGGCCGCGGCCGACGCGCTGTTCGACAGCAAGCTGCAGGCGGTGGGCGCCGAGCAGTTCACGCCCTTCATGCGCATGGTGCTGCTGCAGTCGATGGACAGCCACTGGCGCGAGCATCTGGCCGCATTGGATTACCTGCGCCAGGGCATCCACCTGCGCGGCTACGCGCAGAAGAACCCGAAGCAGGAATACAAGCGCGAAGCCTTCGAGCTGTTTTCGCAGCTGCTCGACGTGGTGAAGATGGAGGTCACGCGCCTGCTGATGACGGTGCGCATCCAGTCGCAGGAGCAAGTGGCGCAGGCGGCCGAAGAGATCGAGTCGCGCGCTTCGCAGGTGGGCAATGTCACCTACACCCACCCCAACGAGGACGGCAGCGTGTCGAGCGAGGCGGACCAGGCTGCGGCGGCCGGCGCTGCTGCCGTGGCTAATCTGCCCAAGGTGGGCCGCAACGAACCCTGCCCTTGCGGCAGCGGCAGGAAGTACAAGAACTGCCACGGCAAGCTGGCCTAAGCGGCGCGCGGCGGCTTCCTACAATCGGCGCTCCTTCTGCCGCGAGAGCCGACATGCCTGTCAACCTGGTTGCACCCGATCCGTCGTCCCTGTTTGCCGTGCGCGGCATCGAGATCGGCGTGGCCATGGCGGGGGTGCGCAAGGCCAACCGTCGCGACCTGACGATCGTGACGCTGGCCGACGGTGCCAGCGTTGCCGGCGTCTTCACCTCCAACCGCTTCTGCGCTGCGCCGGTCCTGCTGTGCCGTGAGCACCTGGCGGCCGGGCACGGCATTCGAGCGATCCTGGTCAACACCGGCAATGCCAACGCCGGCACCGGTGCCGACGGCCTGGCCCGAGCCCGCTCGACCTGCGCGGCGCTGGCCTCGCTCATGGGCATCCAGCCTTCGCAAGTCTTGCCGTTCTCCACTGGCGTGATCATGGAGACGCTGCCGCACGAGCGCATCGAGGCTGCGCTGCCGGCGGCGCTGGCCGATGCCCGGCCCGACCACTGGGCGGTGGCCGCCGAGGCCATCATGACCACCGACACCGTGCCCAAGGCGGCCTCGCGCCGGCTGATGCTCGGCGGCGTGCCTGTCCGCATCACGGGCATTTCCAAGGGCGCGGGCATGATCCGCCCGAACATGGCGACGATGCTCGGATTCGTCGCCACCGATGCCGCGATCGACCCGCTGCTGATGCAGCGCCTGGTGAAGGAGGCCGCCGATGCGTCCTTCAACCGCATCACCATCGACGGCGACACATCCACCAACGACTCCTTCGTGATGATCGCCACCCACCAGGCTGGCAATGCGCCGATCACGGAACTGGAGCACGGCGACGGTGCGCGGCTGCGTGCCGCGCTGATCGAGGTGTCACAGCAACTGGCCCAGGCCATCGTGCGCGACGGCGAGGGCGCCACCAAGTTCATCACCGTGCAGGTCGAGGGTGGACGCGATGTCGACGAATGCCGCATGGTGGCCTATGCCATCGGCCACTCGCCATTGGTGAAGACCGCGTTCTTCGCCAGCGACCCGAACCTCGGCCGCATCCTGGCGGCGGTGGGCTATGCCGGCATCGACGATCTGGAGCAGGGCCTGATCGACCTGTTTCTCGACGATGTGCATGTGGCGATGCACGGCGCGCGCCACCCGACCTATGCCGAAGAGCAGGGCCAGCGCGTGATGAGGCAAAGCGAGATCACGGTGCGCGTCGACCTGCATCGCGGCACGGCCAATGCCACGGTGTGGACCTGCGATCTGTCGCACGATTACGTCAGCATCAACGCCGACTACCGCAGTTAGGGGGTGCTGACGCTTGCGCTGCATCAAGCTGCGCTGCTAGCATTTCGCATCTCTTCCTGAATGAGCCCCCCATGAAACGCCTCGACCCCACGACCCTTCGCGCCGCCGCCGGCGCCGGGCTCGCGCGCGTGTCGGCAATGCGTGGGCTCATGTCGGCGAATTCGCCGACCTCGCGCTCCTAGCGACCTCTCAGCCTCCGGCATAGCAGCCGGCTTCCGCTGAGATCTCGGCGGAAACCGGCACGACTTGCCTGTTTTCGCTGTCCCCCGGCCTCTCTGCGGGTCGGGCCCAAGACGAAGAATGGAGACTGAAGACCATGGCCATCCTCAAAGCCTGGCAATCACGCTGGCGGCGCCACCTGAGCCTGCCACCCAACGACCTGCTGCGCGACGCCGTGTACCGGCGGCTGTGGAGTTCGATCCTGATCAGTTCCTTCGGCGGCCAGGTGACGATGCTCGCCCTGCCCTTGACGGCCGCGGTGCTGCTGCACGCCACGCCCACGCAGATGGGCCTGCTCAGTGCGATGGAGATCGCGCCTTTCGTGCTGTTCTCGCTGCCCTCGGGCGTGTGGCTCGACCGTGTGCGCAAGTTGCCGGTGTACGTGGCCGGTGAATCGGCCCTGGCGCTGATCGTCGCCAGCATCCCGCTGGCCTGGTGGCTGGGCTGGCTGTCGATGACCTGGCTGTACGTGGCCGGTTTCGCCATCGGCACCGTGTTCACCATCGCCGGCTCGGCTGCGCAGATCGTGCTGACGCAGATCGTCGAGCGCGAACGCCTGGTCGAGGCCCATGCCAAGAACGCGCTGGCCAGTTCGGGCGCCGAGGTGGCCGGGCCGGGCTTCGCCGGCATGCTGATCAAGCTGGTTGGTGCGCCGCTGGCCCTGCTGGTGGATGCGGCGATGCTGGTGTTCTCGGCGCTCATCCTGCGCGGCATCCGCGTCAAGGAGCTGCGTGTGCCCCAGGCCGGCGCGCTCTTCTGGCGCGACCTGCAGGCCGGGCTGCGCTTCGTCGCCGGACAACGCCTGCTGCTGACGCTGGCCGTGCTGGCCGGTGGTTGGCAGATGTGCAACCAGGCCGCGATGGTGGTGCAGATCCTCTACGCCACGCGCGAGCTCGGCCTGTCGGAGCAGGCCGTGGGGCTGAGCTACGTGGCCATGGGCGTGGGCACGGTGATGGCCAGCGTCTTCGGTGACCGCTTCACGAGGCGCGTCGGGCCGGGCCCGAGCCTGCTGTGGGGTTGCGTGGTTTGCGGCTGCGGCTGGCTGCTGCTCGCAGTGATGCCTGTCGGGCCCTGGGGTGTGGCTGCCTTCGCGCTGATGCTGCTGATGTTCGGCGTCGGTGCGGTGCTGATCTTCATCAACTTCCTGGCGCTGCGCCAGGCAGTGACGCCCGAGCCGCTGCTCGGACGCATGACCAGCACCATGCGCTGGCTGAGCCTGCTGCCGGCCGGCCCGGGCGCCTTGCTCGGAGGCTGGCTGGGCGAGCACTATGGCCTGCATTCGGCCTTGGTCTTTGCCGGGGCCACGGCGCTGTTGCTGGCGCTCTTTGGCTGGCGCCAGGTCTCGATCCGTGCGTTGCGCGAGCTGCCGCGGCCTGACGATGGCGGCTTTGCGCTGGGTGCCGAGGCTGGTGTCAGCCCTTCTGCTGCCTGGGCAGCTGAAGGGCGCTGAAGCGGGGGCTAGATTGGGGAGAAGCGATCGACGGCGTCGGTGACCAGCCCGTCGATCCCCCAGGCCCGGAGTTCCTTTGCACGCGTCGGCTCGTTGACGGTGTAGACCATTGCCCGCAGGCCGGCGGCGTGGATGCGCTCCGCCAGGGCGGCGTCCATCAGCTTGTGGTTGGTGATCAGGGCCACGCATTTCAATTGCAGCGCCCGGTCGATTGCATCGCTGGGCAGCGTGTCGAGCAGCAAGGCGCGCGGCAACTCCGGCGCGGCGTCGAGAGCGGCACGAAGGGACTCCGGCTGAAAGGAACTGAGCAGTGGCACCGCGGGCTGGCCATGCCACAGCCGCGCCACTTCGGTGGCGATCACCGCGCCGGAATGCGCCTCGGTGCCCGGCGTGGGCTTGATCTCCAGGTCCAGTGCAAGTGCGTTGCGCTGCAAGAAGGCAGCCACCGCCTTCAAGGTGGGCAGCGGCTCGCCGGCATACAGGCGGCTGTGCCAGCTGCCGGCGTCCAGTTGCGACAGTTCGTCCCAACGGCAAGCGCCGGCGAGTCCCGCTTTGCCCGTGGTGCGCTCCAGGCTGGCATCGTGCATCAGGAAGGGCACGTCGTCAGCGCTGAGCTTGACGTCGCATTCGAAGGCCCGGTAGCCATACTGAGCCCCCAGACGGAAGGCGGCGAGTGTGTTCTCGGGTGCCAACACTCCGGCGCCACGATGGGCGATCCATAGCGGATAGGGCCAGTCGCCGCTCATGCAATGCGCCGGCTGGTGCTGGGGTCGAACCAGTGCAGCCGCTCGGCGGCCACGCCCAACGGCACCCGATCGCCGGGCCGTGGCGCCGGCAGCATGCCGTCGATGCGCACCGTGAACAGCGTGTCGCCCAGCCGGCAATAGACCAGACGCTCTGCACCCAGTGTTTCGACCACGTCCACCTGCAGTTCCCAGGTACCGGCACCACCGTCCCCCCAGCTGGCGTGTTCCGGGCGCAAGCCGAGGATCAGTTCGCCGTTGCGCGGTGCTGCGGCCGGCAGCGGCAGGGTCTGGCCGCCCGTGGTGAAGCGCGCACCGTCGGCCTGGCCGCGCAGCAGGTTCATCGGCGGTGAGCCGATGAAGCCGGCGACGAAGGTGCTGGCCGGACGCTGGTACACCTCTTCGGGCGTGCCGAACTGCTCCATGCGCCCGGCGTTCATCACCATCATGCGCTGCGCGAGTGTCATCGCTTCCACCTGGTCGTGGGTGACGAACAGCGAGGTGATGCCCAGCTCGCGGTGCAGCTTCTGGATCTCCAGCCGGGTCTGCGCGCGCAGCTTGGCGTCCAGGTTGGACAGCGGCTCGTCGAACAGGAACACCGAAGGCTGGCGGACGATAGCGCGGCCCATCGCAACCCGCTGGCGTTGCCCGCCGGACAACTCGCGCGGGCGACGCTCCAGCAGCGCATTGAGTTCCAGGATCTTGGCCGCCTTGTCGACGCGGGTCTTGATCTCGGACAGCGGCACCTTGGCGATCTTCAGACCATAGGCCATGTTGTCGAAGACCGACATGTGCGGGTACAGCGCGTAGTTCTGGAAGACCATCGCGATGTCGCGCTCGCTGGGTTCAAGCTTGTTGACGATGCGTCCGCCGATGTGGATTTCGCCGCCAGTGATCTCCTCCAGCCCCGCCACCATGCGCAGCAAGGTGCTCTTGCCACAGCCCGAAGGTCCGACGATGACGACGAACTCGCCGTTGGCGATCTCGGCGTCGACGCCATGGATCACCTTCACCGACTTCGGCCCGCTGCCGTAGGTCTTCTGGATTGCGCGCAGGCTGATTGCTGCCATCTTCTACTTCTCGGTGTCCACGAGGCCCTTGACGAACCAGCGCTGCATCAGCAGCACCACCAGCGCCGGCGGGATCATCGCCAGCATCGCGGTGGCCATCACCGCGTTCCACTCGGTGGCGGCGTCGCCGCCGCTGATCATGCGCTTGATGCCCATCACCACCGGGTACATGCTCTCGTCGGTGGTCATCAGCAGCGGCCACAGGTACTGGTTCCAGCCGTAGATGAACTGGATGACGAACAGTGCCGCAATGCTGGTGGTCGATAGCGGCAGCAGCACATCTTTGAAGAAGCGCATCGGCCCGGCGCCGTCGATGCGTGCCGCCTCGACCAGCTCATCGGGCACCGTCAGGAAGAACTGGCGGAACAGGAAGGTGGCGGTAGCGCTGGCGATCAGCGGCACCGTCAGGCCGGCATAGGTGTTGAGCATGCCCAGGTCGGACACCACCTTGTAGGTCGGCAGGATGCGCACTTCCACCGGCAGCATCAGCGTGATGAAGATCATCCAGAACACCAGTGTGCGCCCGGGAAAGCGGAAGTACACCACCGCGAATGCCGACAGCAGCGAGATCGCGATCTTGCCGATGGCGATGACCAGCGCGCTGATCAGGCTGACGGTGAGCATCGGCAGGGCCGGCTGCAGCCGGCTGCCGTATTCTGTGACACCGCCGAACAGCGCGAACTTGTAGCTCTGCAGCATGTTGCTGCCCGGCAGCAGCGACATCGGCACCTGCTGCACGATCTGCTCCGCAGTCTGCGTGCTGGCGATGAAGGTGATGTACACCGGAAAGGCGACGATCATCACGCCGAGGATCAGCGTCAGGTGCGACAGCACCGTGGCGGCGGGGCGGTTCTCGACCATCAGTAGTTGACGCGCTTCTCGACGTAGCGGAACTGCACCACGGTGAGCACGATGACGATCGCCATCAGGACCACCGACTGCGCGGCCGAGCCGCCCAGGTCCAGCGCCTTGAAGCCGTCGAAGTAGACCTTGTAGACCAGGATCGCGGTGTCCTTGCCGGGGCCGCCTTGCGTGGCCGCGTCGATGATGGCGAAGGTGTCGAAGAAGGCATAGACGATGTTGATCACCAGCAGGAAGAACGCAGTCGGCGACAACAGCGGGAACTGCACCGTCCAGAAGCGTCGCCAAGGCCCGGCACCGTCGATCGCGGCCGCTTCGATCAGGCTCTTGGGGATCGACTGCAGCCCGGCCAGGAAGAATAGGAAGTTGTAGGAGATCTGCTTCCACACCGCGGCAGCGACCACCAGGATCAGCGCGTCGGTGCCATCGAGAAGATGGTTCCAGGGGATGCCGGCCGCGTTGAGCGCATAGCTGACCACGCCGATCGAGGGCGCAAACATGAACAACCACAGCACGCCCGCCACTGCAGGCGCCACCGCGTAGGGCCAGATCAGCAGGGTGCGGTACAGCCCCGACCCCTTGATCACCCGATCTGCCATCGTCGCCAGCAGCAGCGAAATCGACAGGCCGAGCCCCGCGACCAGCAGCGAGAAGACTGCGGTGACGCGGAACGAGGCGAGATAGGTGTCGTCGCGGAAGAGCGCGCGAAAGTTGTCCAGGCCAACGAAGACCACGCTGGTGCCGAAGGCGTCCTGCTGCTGCACGCTGTAGTACAGCGCCTGGGCTGCAGGCCAGAAGAAGAAGACGAGCACGATCACGAGCTGGGGCGCCACCAGCGCCCAGGGCAGCCACCAGCTGCGGAAGCGGACCCGCTTCTCGACGGCCAAGGATCGTCTCGTCGGTTACGTGGGGTTCAGCCCTTGTTCGCCTTCTCGAACTTCTCGAGTTCGACGTCGCCGCGTTTCTTCGCATCCTCCAGGCCTTGCTTGGCGCTCTTCTTGCCGGCCCACACCGGCTCGAGCTCCTCGTCGATGATGGTGCGGATCTGCAGGAAGTTGCCCAGGCGGATGCCGCGTGACTTGTCGGTGGTCTTGCGGATCATCTGGTTGACGCTGACTTCGGTGCCAGGGTTCTGCTTGTAGAAGCCCGACTTCTCGGTGATGACGAAGGCTTCGGTTGTGATTGGCAGGTAACCCGTCTCCTGGTGGCTCTTGGCCTGCACCTGCGGATCGGACAGGTACTTGAAGAACAGGGCCACGCCCTTGACCTCGGCCGGCTTCTTGCCGGACATGGCCCACAGGCTGGCGCCACCGATGACGGTGTTCTGCGGCGCGCCGGCCACGTCGGGGTAGTAGGGCAGGGTGCCGATGCCGCCGGTGAACTTGGCATTGCGCTTGACCGCACCGTACAGCGCCGACGAGCCCGTGGTCATCGCGCATTCACCCGAAACGAAGGTGGCATCGGCCGAGTTGTTGCGGCCCTTGTAGACGAACAAGCCCTGGTGCGCCATGTTGGCCAGGTTCTCGATGTGGCGCACATGCAGCGGAGTGTTGAAGGCGAGGCGCGTGTCCAGGCCGTTGAAGCCGTTACGCTTGGTGGCGTACTCCACGTTGTGCCACGCCGAGAAGCTCTCCAGCTGCGTCCAGCTTTGCCAACTGGTGGTGAACGGGCACTTGTGGCCGCTGATCTTGAGCTTGGCCGCAGCCAGCGCCACTTCCGGCCAGGTGGTCGGCGGCTTCTCCGGGTCGAGTCCGGCAGCCTTGAAGGCGTCCTTGTTGTAGTGGAAGACGGTCGTCGAGCTGTTGAAGGGCAGGCTCAGCATTTGTCCGTTCGGTGCGGTGTAGTAACCGGCCACCGCCGGCACGTAGACGCTGGGGTCGAACTTCACGCCGCCGGTCTTCATCACCTCGGTCACCGGGATGATGGCGCCCTTGCTGGCCATCATGTTAGCGGTGCCGACCTCGAACACCTGCAGTATGTGCGGGGCATTGCCGGCGCGGAAGGCGGCGATGCCGGCGGTTAGGGTCTCGGGATAGGTGCCCTTGAACACGGGCACGACCTTGTAGTCCTTCTGGCTGTCGTTGAAGCCCTTGGCCAGGCCGTTGACCCATTCACCGAGCTGGCCGCTCATCGCATGCCACCATTGGATTTCGGTCTGCGCCTGGGCCGGCAGTGCGACCAGCACCGAGCAGGCGGACACAGCCAGCGCAAGGGATTTCAGGTTCATGTGTTCTCCGTGACTTGAGTGAACGCAAACCGGGCAATGTGCTCGAGTTTGATGACAGTCGCGTTTCTTTCACAGAAGCATGGTGTGTGGCTACGGGGATAACCCGCCGAGCAAAGGTGCTGCGCCCGGGGAAATTGCTGCGCTGCGATAATCAACGGCTGTTTTCTTGCTCCAGGTCAACGCAGCCGGATGCGGCAGCCGCCTGAACCGATATGAACGCTCCGCTTCCCATCGAGCCCGTCCTGGCGGGTGCCGCCGTGGCTGCTGCGCTGGCGGACGATGCGCCGCGATTGCGCGAGATTCCGTACAACTACACCTCGTTCTCGGACCGCGAGATCGTGCTGCGCCTGCTCGGCTCGCGCGCATGGGAGCTGCTGAATCTGCTGCGCCAAGAGCGGCGCACCGGCCGGTCGGCACGCATGCTCTACGAAGTGCTCGGCGATATCTGGGTGGTGCAGCGCAATCCGTATCTGGAGGACGACCTGCTCGACAACCCGAAGCGTCGGCAACTGCTGATCGATGCCCTGCATCATCGACTGAATGAGGTGGAGCGCCGGCGTGACCCGGCCGCCGACCCGGAGCGCGATGCACTGGTGGCAGAACTGCTGCGGCTGGCGCGGGAGTCGGTTGAGGACTTCGCGGCGCACTTCCGACAGGTCTGGGACCTGCGCAAGACCACGCGCCGCGTGCTCGGGCGGGTTACGGCCAAGGACAACCTCAAGTTCGACGGGCTGTCGCGGGTGTCGCATGTCACCGACGCCACCGACTGGCGTGTCGAATACCCCTTCGTCGTGCTCACGCCCGACAGCGAGGCCGAGATGGCCGGCCTGGTGAAGGGCTGCATTGAGTTGGGGCTGACCATCATTCCGCGTGGCGGCGGCACTGGGTACACCGGCAGCGCCGTGCCGCTGACCTGGCAAAGCGCCGTCATCAACACCGAGAAGCTCGAGGCCATGGGCGAGGTGGAATGGGTGCGCCTGCCCGGCGTGGACCACAACGTGCCGACGATCCGCACTGAAGCCGGCGTGGTGACGCAACGCGTGGCCGATGCGGCCGAGCGCGCCGGCCATGTGTTTGCGGTCGACCCGACCTCGGCCGAGGCCAGCTGCATCGGCGGCAACATTGCCATGAACGCCGGCGGCAAGAAAGCCGTGCTGTGGGGCACGGCGCTGGACAACCTGGCCAGCTGGCGCATGGTCACGCCCGATGCCCAGTGGCTGGAAGTGACCCGGCTGAACCACAACCTGGGCAAGATCCATGACGTGCCGGTGGCCAGCTTCGAGCTGAAGTACTTCGACGCCGGCGGAACCAAGCTGCAGCGCACCGAGCGACTGGACATCCCGGGCGCCACCTTCCGCAAGGAGGGTCTGGGCAAGGACGTCACCGACAAGTTCCTGGCGGGGCTGCCCGGCATCCAGAAGGAAGGCTGCGACGGTCTGATCACCAGCGCGCGCTGGGTGGTGCACCGCATGCCTGCGCATGTGCGCACCGTGTGCCTGGAGTTCTTCGGCAACCCGAAGGACGCGGTGCCCAGCATCGTCGAGATCAAGGACTACCTGTTCGCACAGGCCGTGCAGGGTGGCGCCACAGGGGGGGGGCAGGGCCCCTGCCCCGTCCAGCTCGCCGGCCTGGAGCACATGGACGACCGATACCTCAAGGCGGTGGGCTACGCCACCAAGAGCAAGCGTGGCGGGCTGCCGAAGATGGCGCTGTTCGGCGACATCGTCGGCGACGACCCCGATGCGGTGGCGCGCGCCACCAGCGAGGTGGTGCGCATCGCCAACTCTCGGGGCGGCGAGGGCTTCGTCGCCGTCAGCGCCGAGGCACGCAAGAAGTTCTGGCTCGACCGCAAGCGCACCGCGGCGATCGCCCGCCACACCAATGCCTTCAAGGTGAACGAGGACGTGGTGATCCCCCTGCCACGCATGGGCGAGTACACCGAAGGCATCGAGCGGCTGAATATCGAACTCAGCCTGCGCAACAAGATCGAGCTGGCCGAAGCCCTGGACGGCTTCTTTACGCGCGGCGCACTGCCGTTGGGCAAGGCCGACGAGGCGGTCGGCATGGCCAGCGCGGAGTTGCTGGAAGATCGTGTCCAACAGGTGCTGGCACTGCTGCGGGAAGTGCGCGGGCAGTGGCAGTTCTGGCTGGAACAGCTGGATGTGTTGCAGCCTGACAGCGCTCGTACTCTCTTCGCGCAGTTGCAGGACCACTCGCTGCGCGCCTCATGGAAGACGCAGATCCTCGCGCCGCTGCAGGCCATCTTCTCCGGCGCGCCGTTCGTGCCCATCGTGCAGGAATGCAAGCGCATCCACCAGGAC
Source organism: uncultured Pseudomonadota bacterium (assembly GCA_963758955.1). Classification (GTDB taxonomy): domain Bacteria; phylum Pseudomonadota; class Gammaproteobacteria; order Burkholderiales; family Burkholderiaceae_C; genus Rubrivivax. Next base: position 103,430 of record CAVWXO010000009.1, on the reverse strand, counting down.
GTGCTGCGCGGCCGCGTCTGGGTGGCGCTGCACATGCATGCCGGTGACGGCAACGTGCACACCAACATCCCCGTCAACAGCGACAACTACGCGATGCTGCAGACCGCGCACGAGATTGTCGCGCGCATCATGGCACTGGCACGCCGGCTGGACGGCGTGATCAGCGGCGAGCACGGCATCGGCATCACCAAGCTGGAGTTCCTGAGCGACGCCGAGCTGCAGCCCTTTGCGGACTACAAGGCGCGCATCGACCCGGAAGGCCGCTTCAACAAGGGCAAGCTGCTGCGCAGGGCTCAGGGCGATGGGCGTGCCGCCGACCTGAGCGCCGCCTACACGCCAAGCTTCGGGCTGATGGGGCATGAATCGCTGATCATGCAGCAGAGCGATATCGGCGCCATCAGCGACAGCATCAAGGACTGCCTGCGCTGCGGCAAGTGCAAGCCCGTCTGTGCGACTCACGTGCCGCGCGCCAACCTGCTTTACAGCCCGCGCAACAAGATCCTGGCGACTTCGCTGCTTGTCGAGGCCTTCCTGTACGAGGAGCAGACCCGCCGCGGCGTCAGCCTGCAGCACTGGGAGGACTTCGAGGACGTGGCCGACCACTGCACCGTGTGCCATAAGTGCCTGTCGCCCTGTCCGGTGAAGATCGACTTCGGCGACGTGACCATGAACATGCGCAACCTGTTGCGCAAGATGGGCCGCAAGAGCTTCCGCCCCGGCAATGCGGCGGCGATGCTGTTCCTGAATGCCACCGACCCGCGCTTCATCAAGGCGGTGCGCGCCGGCATGGTGGGCGTGGGCTTCAAGGCGCAGCGCCTGGCCAACGACCTGTTCAGCCGCCTGGCGCGCAAGCAGACAGCGGCGCCGCCCGCCACGCTGGGCAGCGCGCCGGTGAAGGAGCAGGTGATCCACTTCATCAACAAGAAACTGCCGGGGGGGCTGCCCAAGAAGACGGCTCGGGCGCTGCTCGACATCGAGGACCGCGACTACGTACCGATCATCCGCAACCCGGCGGCCACCACGGCCGAGTCGGAGGCGGTCTTCTATTTTCCGGGCTGCGGCTCCGAGCGGCTATTCAGCCAGGTGGGGCTGGCGACTCAGGCCATGCTGTGGCACGCCGGCGTGCAGACGGTGCTGCCCCCGGGCTACCTGTGCTGCGGCTATCCGCAGCGCGGCTCGGGCCAGTTCGACAAGGCCGAGCGCATGATCACCGACAACCGGGTGCTCTTCCATCGCGTGGCCAACACGCTGAACTACCTGGACATCAAGACGGTGGTGGTCAGCTGCGGCACCTGCTACGACCAGCTGCAGGGCTACAAGTTCGAGGACATCTTTCCGGGTTGCCGCATCATCGACATCCACGAGTACCTGCTGGAAAAGGGCATCAGGCTCGACGGCGACGGCGGCTACCTGTACCACGACCCCTGCCACAGCCCGATGAAGCTGCAGGATCCGCTGAAGACGGTCAAGGCCCTGGTCGGCGGCAACGTGCTGGAAAGCAAGCGCTGCTGCGGCGAGAGCGGCACGCTCGGTGTCACGCGCCCCGACATCTCCACCCAGGTGCGCTTTCGCAAGGAAGAAGAACTTCGCAAGGACGAGGCGGCGTTGCGCGCCACGGGCACCGTGGCCGACAGCGGCCCGCTGAAGATACTGACCGCCTGCCCGAGCTGCCTGCAAGGACTGAGCCGCTACGGCGACGACCTGAACAATGGCCTGCTGGAGGCCGACTACATCGTGGTCGAAATGGCGCGGCGCATCCTCGGCGAGAACTGGCTGCCGGAGTATGTGCAACGCGCCAATGCGGGCGGCATCGAGCGGGTGCTGGTCTGAGCCCAACGCGCTAAACTCAGTGCCCGCTCACGCGCTACGCAGCAGCTACGCAGCACTCCATGGCAGGACTCGATCCCGGCACTCCCGCAGCCACGGCACTGACGCTGCACCAAGCCTCGCGCATGCTCGAGGTGGGTTTTTCCGACGGCAGCGTGTTCCGCCTGCCCTTCGAGTTGCTTCGCGTGTACTCCCCTTCGGCCGAGGTGCAGGGGCACGGCCCTGGGCAGGAGGTGCTGCAGACCGGCAAGCGTCAGGTGCTCATCGAGGACTTGGCTGCGGTCGGCCACTACGGCGTGCAGCCGAGCTTTTCTGACGGTCACAGGACCGGCATCTTTTCCTGGGACTACCTGTACTTTCTGGGCAGCCGGCAGGTCGAATTGTGGCGCCAGTACGAGGAACGTCTGGCCGCGGCCGGGGTCGAGCGTGACGCGCCGATGGCCGTAGCAGCGGGATCGTCCTGTGGCCATTCGCATTGAATCAGGACGCTGGCAGTGACTCAGACGCATTTCGGTTTCAAGACGGTCGACGAAGCGCAGAAGGCGCAGAAGGTGCGTGGCGTCTTCGACTCGGTGGCCAGCAAATACGACCTGATGAACGATCTGATGTCGCTGGGCGCTCACCGCGCCTGGAAGGCCTATGCAGTGGCGGTGGCCAACGTCAGGCCAGGTGACAAGGTGCTGGACATCGCGGCCGGAACCGGCGATCTGGCCCGCGCCTTCGCTCGACAGGCCGGGGCCGGCGGTACCGTGGTGCACACCGACATCAATGAGGCCATGCTGCGAACCGGGCGCGATCGGCTGCTCGATGACGGCTTGGTGCTGCCCACCAGCGTCTGCGATGCCGAGAGCCTGCCGTTCCGCAGCGGCGTCTTCGATCTGGCCAGCGTGGCCTTCGGGCTGCGCAACATGACCCACAAGGACAAAGCCCTGGCCGAGATGTGCCGGGTGCTGCGTCCGGGCGGCCGATTGCTGGTGCTGGAGTTCTCGCGTGTGGCCGAGCCGCTGCGCAAGCCCTACGACTGGTATTCCTTCAACATCCTGCCGCGCCTGGGCCAGTGGGTGGCGGGCGATGCCGAAAGCTATCGCTACCTTGCGGAATCGATCCGGATGCACCCGCCGCAGCAGGAGTTGAAGGCGATGATGCAGGCGGCCGGTTTCGGGCATGTGGATGTGCACAACCTGACCGCAGGGGTGGTGGCGCTGCACGTCGGGGTCAAGTGCTGAACCGATGGCCCTGAATGATGGATGACCGATCTCCAATCGGTGAATCGGCTGTTGCAATGTCCTGAATCCGGGTCGTTGCAAGCGCTTCGCGGCGCCAGCGTAGATCCAGGCTCCTTCGGCCCTTACACTGATTGGCGCTAGCGGCGTGAATCGCGATTGTCCAGGGCGCCAAGGCGTCGTCCCATCTGCCCAGTTGCCTGAGCAATTCACCATGCAGTTCTTCCATCTCGAACTACGGACCATCTCCGTTCGTCGTCCGATCGCTTTGGTCGTTGCCTGTGCCTTGGCGCTCATGGCGGGCTGTGGAGAGAAGAAGAAGGACGCCAGTGCCTCGCAAACCGCGGCCAAGGTAAACAACGTCGAGATTGCGCTCCAGCAGATCGACCAAGCATTGCAGCAGCAACGAGGACTGAAGCCCGAACAGGTGGATGCGGCGGCCAGGCAAGTCCTGGAAAGATTGATCGATCAGGAACTGGCACTGCAGAAGGCGGCCGAACTCAAATTGGACCGCGAACCCGCCGTGCTTCTTCAACTGGAGGCTGCCCGGCGCGAGGTCATGTCGCGCGCCTATGTCGAGAAGGCCGGTGAATCCGTCAGCAAGCCGACTGCCGACGAGGTCGCGAAGTACTACCAGGCCAACCCGGCACTGTTCAGCGAGCGACGCATCTACAGTCTGCAGGAGATCCATATCGATGCGACGCCCGATCGGATCGAGCCCTTGAGAAGGGAACTGGCGAATGCGCGCAACGTCAACGAGTTTCTCGAGTATCTGAAGTCCAACGGCATTCGCTACAGCGCCAATCAAGCCGTGCGTTCAGCGGAGCAACTGCCGATCTCCAGCCTGAGCACATTCTCCGGGATGAAGGACGGCCAGGCGCTGCTGAACGCAACGCCAAATGGAGCGGTTGTGATTGTCCTTGCCGGCTCGGCTTCGCAGCCGGTCACTCTGGAAGCAGCAACCCCGGCCATCGAGCAGTTCCTTCTGAACGCTCGCAAACGCGAGGCTTTGGCAAAGGGCATCAAAGCATTGCGCAGTGCCGCCACTGTGGAGTACGTGGGCAAGTTCGCCGAAACGGCCGCATCGGGTTCGGCTTCGGCCAGTGCAGCGGGTGGTGCCGTGATGGCAAGCGAGCCCGCCGCATTGAGCTCACCGGAACCTTCCCCCAAACCGAGGGGCGCTGGGCTTCAGTGAATCGAGCCGGCCGGCGCCAGCATTTGCCCGGCTCGTTGGCGAACCGCGCGATTTGCCGTGCACAGCGGCCATGAACGTGCCGTTTGACGCGGATGATCGGTGGTTCACTCAACGATAATCCGTGGTCATAGGGACACCGGCGCTTGTCGCCAGAATTTCATGAAGGTATTGGTCACCGGTGCGGCCGGTTTCATTGGCATGCACGTTTCTCAGCTCTTGCTGGATCGGGGCGACCAAGTTGTAGGTATTGACAACCTCAACGCCTACTATGACCCAGGCCTGAAGCAAAACCGCTTGGCGAGGTTGATGCCCCATGAGGCATTCGGTTTCACCCGTATGGACGTGGCTGATCGAGATGCGATGGCGGCGCTGTTTGCGCGGGAGAAGTTTGATCGGGTTGTGCACCTGGCTGCCCAAGCCGGGGTCCGCTACTCGTTGGTGAACCCCCATGCGTATATTGAGAGCAATATCGTGGGTTTCACGAATGTGCTTGAGGGTTGCAGGCACGCAGGCGTCAATCACTTGGTGTACGCGTCAAGTTCCAGCGTGTATGGTGGCAACACGAGGATGCCGTTCTCGGAGCATCACAACATCGACCATCCGGTCAGCATGTATGCGGCGACCAAGAAGGCCAACGAACTGATGGCTCATACCTACAGTCACCTCTTCGGATTGCCTACGACGGGCCTGCGCTTCTTTACGGTGTATGGACCATGGGGGCGTCCAGATATGGCGCTTTTCCTGTTCACCAACGCGATTCTCGAAGGTCGTCCGATCGACGTGTTCAATCACGGCCAAATGGTGCGCGACTTTACCTATGTCGACGACATTGCTCAGGGCGTCGTGAAAGTTCTGGACCGGCCGGCAACGACGGACAAGACGTTTGATTCGGCAGAGCCGGACCCCGCCCGCAGCAACGCGCCCTATCGCGTGTTCAACATCGGCAACAGCAATCCGGTGCGCCTGATGAGCTTTATCGATGCCATTGAAGGTGCCTTGGGAAAGCCCGCAGTAAAGAACTTTCTGCCGATGCAGGACGGTGATGTACCGGCGACCTTCGCCGACGTTTCGGAGTTGGAAGCCTGGACCGGCTTCAAGCCGAGTACACCCGTGGAAGAGGGCGTCGGAAACTTCGTGCGCTGGTACCGCAGCTACTACCAAGTCTGAAGTTCGCTGTCAAGGCAACGATTCACCATACGCTAGAAACGACAAGACATGACCATCATTGCCGTAGTTGGATTGGGTTACGTAGGCTTGCCGCTTGCCGTCGAGTTCGGCAAAAAGTACGAGACGCTGGGCTTCGATCTCGCGACCGACAAGGTGGCGGCCTATGCGCGCCACGTCGATCCCACCGGTGAGGTCAGTGCTGAGGACTTGCGTGCGGCCGTCGGGCTCAAGTGCAGTACCGACCCGGCCGTCATTGGGACGGCGGACTTCATTGTCGTTGCCGTCCCGACGCCAGTAGACGATGCGCATCAGCCTGATTTCACGCCGCTGCTGAAGTCCTCGGAGAGCGTCGGCAAGCACTTGAAGCGTGGCGCGACGGTGGTCTTCGAGTCGACTGTCTACCCGGGTGCGACGGAAGAGGTGTGCATCCCGATCATCGAAAAGCACTCAGGCCTGAAATGGAAGCGTGACTTCTTCGTGGGCTATAGCCCCGAGCGGATCAATCCCGGCGACAAGGAACGAACCGTAACCAAGATCGTCAAGGTGGTGTCTGGAGACACGCCGGAGACGCTGGAACGCGTGGCGTCTGTTTACGGCTCCATCATCACCGCTGGCGTTTACCCAGCCACCAGCATCAAGGTAGCCGAAGCCGCCAAGGTCATTGAGAACACGCAACGCGACCTGAATATCGCGCTGATGAATGAGTTGTCCCTTATCTTCCACCGGATTGGTATCGACACTTTGGAAGTCCTGAAGGCTGCAGGAACGAAGTGGAACTTTCTGCCCTTCAGGCCCGGGCTGGTCGGCGGGCATTGCATCGGGGTGGATCCCTACTACCTGACCCACAAGGCCGAAATGCTGGGCTACACGCCGCAGGTCATTCTTGCCGGCAGGCGGATCAATGACGGCATGGGCAAGTATGTGGCCGAGCAGACTGTCAAGCAGATGATCGCCAACGATTTGCCCGTCAAGGGAGCACCGGTCATCGTGCTGGGCATGACTTTCAAGGAGAACTGTCCTGACATCCGAAACAGCAAGGTGATCGATGTTGTGCGCGAACTGCGCAGCTTCGGTGCCAATGTTCTGGTGCACGACCCGATCGCAAGTTCGACCGAATGCGAGCATGAGTACGGGGTGGGGTTGACCTCTTGGGAGGCGCTTCCTCAAGCTTCCGCCATCGTGGCTGCCGTGTCGCACAGCGAGTATGCCGAACTGGGCGTCGACGGCTTGTTGCGCAAGCTGATTCCCGGAGGCGTCTTTGCGGACGTGAAGAGCGCTTATGACCCGACTGCTCTGCGGGCTGCCGGGGCGCGGCCGTGGCGGCTTTGAGCTTTCGCGCCCTCTGAGAAGGTCGTTGTCACGCCATTCGCTGGCAAGAGGAGTGCCGGTCAGCCATCGGCTCGGCTCTGGGCGTTCCTCAGCCGAATGTGCAGTTCACGCAGTTGACCTTCGTCGACCGGACTCGGCGCCCCGGTGAGCAGGCACTGCGCACGTTGAGTCTTCGGGAAGGCGATGACATCGCGCAGCGACTCGGCGCCGGTCATCAGCATCACGAAGCGGTCCAACCCGATGGCGATGCCGCCGTGCGGTGGGGCACCGTACTGCAGCGCATCCAGCAGGAAGCCAAACTTAGACCGTGCCTCCTCGGCGCTGATGTTCAAGGCTCGGAACACCTTGCTCTGCACCTCTTCGCGGTGGATACGCACCGAGCCGCCGCCTAGTTCGATGCCGTTCAGCACCACGTCGTAGGCTTTGGCGATGCAGCGGCCAGGGTCGGTCTGGAGCCAGTCCTCGTGGCCATCCTTCGGAGCGGTGAAGGGATGGTGCACGGCATTCCACCGGCCCGCTGTGTCGTCATGCTCGAACATCGGAAAATCGACGACCCACAGCGGCTCCCACTCGCCCTTCATCAGGCCGTTGGCCTTGCCGAAGTCGCTGTGGCCGACCTTCACGCGCAGTGCGCCCATGGCGTCGTTCACGATCTTGGCCTTGTCGGCGCCGAAGAAGAGCAGGTCCCCGTTGCAGGCGCCGGTGCGACGCAGGATCTCTGCCAGCGCCTGGTCGTGCAGGTTCTTCACCACGGGAGACTGCAGCCCCTCGCGTCCCTTGTCGACGTCGTTGACCTTGATCCAGGCCAGCCCCTTGGCACCATAGATCCTGACGAACTCGGTATAGGCATCGATCTCGCTGCGGCTGATTTCGGCACCACCCGGGATGCGAAGGGCCACCACGCGACCGTCCGGTTGCGATGCAGGGCCGGCGAAGACCTTGAACTCGACCTCGCGCATCACGTCGGTCAATTCGGTAAGTTCCAACTTGACGCGCAGGTCCGGCTTGTCTGATCCATACAGACGCATCGCCTCGGCGTACTTCATTACCGGGAAGGCAGGCAACTCCACGCCAATCGCATGCTGGAACGTGCTGCGGATCATCCCTTCGAACATCGTGCGGATCTCCTCCTCGTTCAGGAACGAGGTCTCGATATCGATCTGCGTGAACTCCGGCTGGCGGTCGGCACGCAGATCTTCATCGCGAAAGCACTTGGTGATCTGGTAGTAGCGGTCGAAGCCGGCCACCATCAACAATTGCTTGAACAGCTGCGGGCTCTGCGGCAGCGCGAAGAACTGGCCGTCGTGCACTCGGCTGGGCACCAGGTAGTCGCGCGCGCCTTCGGGCGTGCTGCGCGTCAGCATCGGGGTCTCGATGTCGATGAATCCGTTCGCGTCGAGAAACTTGCGCACCTCCATCGCCACGCGATAGCGCAGCATCAGGTTGCGCTGCATGTACGGCCGTCGCAGGTCCAGCACGCGATGCGTCAGCCGGGTGGTCTCGGACAGGTTCTCGTCGTCGATCTGGAAGGGGGGCGACACGCTCGGGTTCAGCACCTCGAGTTCGCGGCACAGCACCTCGATCTTCCCGCTGGTCAGGTTGGCGTTTTCCGTTCCGGCCGGTCGGGCTCGCACCAGGCCCACCACCTTCAGGCAGAACTCGTTGCGCACGTCCTCGGCCGTGGCGAACATGTCCGCGCGATCCGGATCGCAGACCACCTGGACCAGGCCCTCGCGGTCACGCAGGTCGATGAAGATCACGCCGCCATGGTCGCGCCGGCGGTGGGCCCAGCCCATCAAGGTGACCGTCTGGCCGAGCAGCGCTTCGCTGACGAGGCCGCAGTAGGTGGTTCTCATGCAAATCGCTCCACTTGTCTGGTTCTTGGGTCTGCCGTTCGGGCGCCATGTGCTGTGCCGGGGCACCAGATGCGCTGCGGGCTCAGCTGCCCGGGCTTTGCGCAGGCTGCGCGGCGGGCGCACGGTTCGGCGGCGACACCACACCCATCGAGATGATGTATTTCAAGGCTTCGTCCACGCTCATGTCCAGCGGCACCACGTCGGCACGCGGCATCATCAGGAAGAAGCCCGAGGTCGGGTTCGGCGTGGTCGGGACATAGACGCTGACAAAGGCGCCAGGCAGGTGATGGGCCACCTCACCGCCCGGCTTGCCGGTGACGAAGGCAATCGTCCATGAACCCTGCCGTGGGTACTGCACCAGCACGGCTTCGCGGAAGGCGTTGCCGCTGCTCGAGAACAGCGTGTCCGACACCTGCTTGACCGAGCTGTATACCGAGCGCACGATCGGGATCTTGTGCAGCAGACGGTTCCACTGGCGCAGCCACCACTGGCCGAAGATGTTGGTGGCGAACACGCCCGTGAGAAGCAAGGCCAAGCCCATGACCAGCACGCCCAGCCCCGGTACATGGCGCAGGCGCTCGATGCTCGCATGCGCCGAGGCAGGCATCAGCGCTTGCGGAGCCGACAGCAGCCACGAGAACAGGCCGTCCATGGCGCCGAGCAGCCAGGTCAGCACCCAGACCGTGATGGCCAGCGGCGTCCAGACCAGCAGCCCGGCGAGCAGGTACTTCTTCACGCCGCTTCCGAGGTGGGAGGGCGCGGCTTCTCGGCGGGTGCGGGAGCTGCCGCAGGCGAGGCCGCGGCGGGTGCCGCCGTCGGCGCCGCAGCGTCGGCGGGCTTGGCTTCCGGCTTGTCAGGGCTGCCGTTGGCGCCGCCCTTGAAGTCGGTGGCATACCAGCCCGAACCCTTCAGTTGGAAGCCCGCCGCGGTGACCTGCTTGACGAAGCTCGAGGCACCGCAAGCCGGGCAAGTGTTCAACACCGGGTCGGAGATTTTCTGCAGCACGTCCTGCCGGTGTCCGCAGGACTCGCACTTGTAGGCGTAGATCGGCATGGTGGGGTCGCTTGCGCAAAACCTAGAATTATAGGTTCCGAGGCGTCCGCCGTCAGCGCTGGGCGCGTCAGGCTGGCCACCAATGCAGCCAGGCCCGCACCAGCAGAACGCCAGCCACAAAGCCCAGGGCGCCGAAGAGCAGCGACTGCAGCAGGCGGTTGGTGCGCCGCTGCTCGCCCAACAAGGCAATCAGCGCGGCGGATTCCGCTGCCGACTGTGCCGGCGCCTGCAGCGCCTGGTGCAGCAGGCGCGGCAGCTCTGGAAGCAACTGGGCATAGCGCGGAGCTTCGTTCTTCAGCCGGTCGACCAGTCCTTGCCAGCCCACCTGCTGATTCATCCAGCGTTCCAGGAAGGGCTTGGCGGTGCTCCACAGGTCAAGCTCCGGGTCGAGCTGGCGCCCCAACCCCTCGATGTTGAGCAGTGTCTTCTGCAACAGCACCAGCTGCGGCTGGATTTCGACATTGAAGCGGCGTGAGGTCTGGAACAGCCTCATCAGAACTTGGCCCAGGGAGATGTCCTTGAGCGGCCGATCGAAGTGCGGCTCGCATACCGCTCTGATGGCGTTTTCGAGCGCGTCGACCCGGGTCGTCGGCGGTACCCATCCCGATTCGACATGCAACTCGGCCACACGCTTGTAGTCCCTGCGGAAGAACGCGATGAAGTTCTGTGCCAGGTACTCCTTGTCCCACTCTGTGAGGGTGCCGATGATGCCGAAGTCCAGTGCGATGTAGCGTCCGAAGGTGGCCGCTTCGGTGCTGACCTGGATGTTGCCGGGGTGCATGTCGGCATGGAAATAGCCGTCGCGGAACACCTGCGTGAAGAAGATCGTGACGCCATCGCGAGCCAGCTTCGGCAAGTCCACACCCGCCTCGCGCAGGCGCTGCGTCTGGCTGATCGGGATGCCGTACATGCGCTCCATGACGATGACGGTCGAGGTGCAGTAGTCCCACAGCATCTCCGGAACCATCACCAAGTTGAGCCCTTGCATGTTGCGGCGCAACTGTGCGGCATTGGCGGCTTCGCGCACCAGATCGAGTTCGTCGTGCAGGTAGACGTCGAATTCGGCCACCACCTCGCGCGGCCTGAGGCGCTTGCCGTCGGTGCTGAGCCGTTCGACCCATCGCGCCAGCGTGTGCAGCAACGTCAGGTCGTCGTCGATCACAGCCAGCATGCCGGGGCGCAGCACCTTCACCGCGACTTCACGACCGTCCTTCATCGTCGCGAAATGCACCTGGGCGATGGACGCGCTGGCCACCGCCTCGGCATCGAAGCTGGCGAACAGTTCGTCGATGCGCTTGCCGAAGGCCTTTTCCACAAGCGCCGCCGCCTGGGCGGCGGAAATCGGCGGCACCCGGTCCTGCAGCCTGGCCAGTTCGTCGGCCACATCCAGCGGCAGCAAGTCGCGCCGCGTCGACAGCACCTGGCCGAACTTGACGAAGATCGGTCCGAGCCGTTCCAGCGCGAGACGCAGGCGCACCCCCCGCGGCTGGTCGAAGCGCCGGCCCAGCGTGACCGTCCACGACAATGCCCGCACCCAGCGCTGCCGGAAGCCAGACAGTGCCAGTTCGTCCAGACCGAAACGCAGCACGGTGTACACGATGAACACCAGCCGCAGGAAACGCCTCACGGTGGCGGCGGCCGCGAACGCTGCGTGAACCCGGTCGCTCCCTGCAATGCCGTGCGCAGACCGCGCGCCAGTGCCGAGCCCAGGCGGTGCATCGGGTAGGCCACCGAAGGCCCGAACAGTCGATCCAGGTCGGCCGCGACGTCCCAACGCAGATTTTCCAGCAGCCAGTTCACGTCGCCAGCCAGTTGGGCGTCGCCATCGATCGTCACCGCGGGCTTGTCGCCGGCCATGGCCCGAGCCATCAGCAGCAGCGGATTTGCCGCATCGACGCGGACCTGCAGGTCTGCTTCGCCCGATGAGTCGGTGCCTCCGCACCATTCCAGCATGCCTGCAGGCGTGACCCGGAAGGCCAGGTTCGGCGGCGCCGGCAGCAGCGCCGGCCAGCCCTGCATGCGCAGCGAGATGACTCGCTGGTCATGTGCCCGCAGCCGCTCCGTGGCTGTGGGTTCGGCGGCCAACACATGATTGATGACGAGGACCAGGCGCTCCATCAGAGCCGGCGCGAGCATGGTGTTCAAACTGTGCAGCATTGCCCGATTGTAGGGACCGTGCCCCGCAGTCCGCGTGAAGCCTGCGCTCAATCGCGGCGGGCAAATGCGGGACAATCCGCGCGGTGCGTCCGGAGCTTGACAATGCAGCCTTGAGCATTGCGCCAGCGTGGGCATCTGAAGCCATTTGCCGTCGGGCTTCGTGGTTGGGCGCGCTGACATTCGGTGCTGCGGTTCAACGTGACACCATGCATCGGACGCGCTCGGAGGAACCTCAAATCAAACTGCCGCTCGGGTTGGATCCCTGGTCTCCCAAAGGGGGCGACTGCGTCCACGCCTGCGTGTTCTGCAGCAGTTGCAGCGCAGTCAGGCCCATCCTGCGATGAAGCACCGCACTGTCTTGCTCACCGGCGCCACCGGATACATTGCCTCGCATACGTGGCTCGCGCTGTCGGCGGCCGGCTGCTCGGTCATTGGCGTGGACGACTTTTCCAACAGTTCGCCAGAAGTCCTGTCACGCATCGAACGGCTTGCGGGACGCTCGCCGGTGTTCGAGCGGGCCGACGTCTGCGACCCGGGCGCAATGCTGCGCCTGTTCCGCGACCATGCGCCCGACGCCGTGGTGCACTTTGCGGCGCGCAAGGCGGTCGGCGAATCGACTGCCATGCCTCTGGACTACTACGCCAACAACCTCGGCGGATTGATCAGTGTGTGCAGCGCCATGCAGGCCACTGGCTGCAGTCGGCTGGTGTTCAGCTCCAGCGCCACGGTGTACGGCGTGCCGGACCGACTGCCCATCGCCGAGGACTCGCCGCTGTGCGCCACCAATCCCTACGGCCAGACCAAGCTGATGGGCGAGACGGTGTTGCGCGACCTGGCGGCCAGCGACGAGCGCTGGAAGGTCGCCACGTTGCGCTACTTCAATCCGGTCGGCGCGCACGAGAGCGGCCTGATCGGCGAGGACCCCCGCGGTACGCCGAACAACCTGATGCCCTACGTGGCTCAGGTGGCGGTGGGTCGGCGTGCGCATTTGCAGGTCTTCGGCGACGACTACGACACCCCCGACGGCACGGGGGTGCGTGACTACATTCACGTCAGCGACCTGGCGGAAGGCCATGTGGCCGCGCTGCGGTACCTGTTCGATGCGGACCGCTCGCTGACCGTCAACCTCGGCACGGGACAGGGCTACAGCGTGCTCGACGTCGTTCGCGCCTATGCTCGGGCGAGCGGTCGCGAAATTCCCTACCAGGTGGTTCCACGCCGGCCCGGCGATGTGGCAGCTTGCTACGCCGACCCGAGCCGTGCGGCGCAGTTGCTCGGCTGGCGCGCCTCGCTGGACCTTGACCGCATGTGCGCCGACAGCTGGCGCTGGCAGCGCATCAATCCGCATGGCTTCGCGGCTGCGTCGACAGCCTGAGGCCCGCCTGCGCCACATCGACCGCGAGCCCGTGTTGCGCCGCCAATCACCCCATACTTGAGACCCGAGATGACTTCGATCGATCTGCAACCCGTGATCATCGCCGGTGGCAGCGGCACGCGGCTCTGGCCGCTGTCGCGTTCGAGCTATCCCAAGCAGTTCCTGGCGCTGCACGGCAAGCACAGCCTGTTCCAGCAGGCGGCGCTGCGCCTGGATGCGTTGGCCGCACCGGATATCGCCGTGGGCGGCCTGTGCGTGGTTGGCAACGAGGACCATCGCTTTCTGGTGCTGGACCAGCTGGCCGGCTTGAAGCTGCCGCCGGCGGCACTGCTGCTCGAACCTACCGGGCGCAATACCGCGCCGGCCATGACGCTGGCCGCACTGCACGCTTCGCAACAGGGCCGCGACCCGGTGCTGACCGTGACGCCTGCCGATCAGAGCATCGGCGACGAGACGGCCTTCACCACGTCGCTGCAGCGCGCGGTGCGTGCGGCTTCTGCGGGGGCCTTCGTCATCCTCGGCGTCGCCCCCGATCGGCCCGAGACCGGCTACGGCTACATCCGCTGCGAGCGATCGAGCCAGGGCGAGATGAAGGTCGCGCAGTTCGTCGAGAAGCCCGAGGCGATGACGGCCCAGCGCTATCTGGACGACGGCGGCTACTTCTGGAACAGCGGCATGTTCGTCGTGCGCGCCTCGGTCTGGCTGACGGCGCTGGGCCGGTTCCGGCCCGACATCCTGGCCGCCACGCGCCTGGCCTGGGACGCGCGCAGTGTGGATGCCAGTTTCGTGCGGCCCGACCAGGCCCTGTTCACGGCGATTCCGAGTGAGTCGGTCGACTACGCGGTGATGGAAAAGTGCCCCGCGGCAATCGAGTTCGACATCCGCATGGTGCCGCTGGCAGCGGCCTGGTCCGACCTGGGCGCCTGGGACGCCGTATGGCAGGTCAGCACCAAGGACGCGGCCGGCAATGCCACCACTGGCGACGCCTTGCTCAGCGACACCCAGGGCACCCTGGTACATGCCACCAGCCGCCTGGTGGGCGTGATCGGCCTGCGGGACGTGGTCGTGGTCGAGACACCCGATGCCGTGCTGGTGGCCGACCGCTCGCGCAGCCAGGACGTGAAGGACATCGTCGGCCAGCTGAACCAGGCCGGACGCAGCGAGCCCAGCCTGCACCGGCAGGTGCATCGGCCGTGGGGCTGGTACGACAGCATCGACTCCGGTCCGCGCTTCCAGGTCAAGCGCATCATGGTCAAGCCCGGCGCGTCCCTGAGCCTGCAGAAGCACCACCACCGCGCCGAGCACTGGATCGTCGTGTCCGGCACCGCCGAGGTGACCAACGGGGACCAGGTGATCCTGCTTGGCGAGAACCAAAGCACGTACATCCCGCTGGGGCAGGTGCATCGCCTGGCCAACCCCGGGAAGGTGCCGCTGGAAATCATCGAAGTGCAGTCCGGCAGCTACCTGGGCGAAGACGACATCGTGCGCTTCGATGACCACTACGGCCGCGGCTGAACATCTTTCGGAATCCATCATGATCCTTGTCACCGGCGGCGCCGGCTTCATCGGCAGCAACTTCGTGCTGGACTGGCTTGCGCAGAGTGACGAGCCGGTGCTCAACCTCGACGCACTGACCTACGCCGGCAACATGGAGAACCTGGCCGCACTGGACGGCGACCCGCGCCATCTGTTCGTGCATGGGGACATCTGCGACCGGGCATTGCTCGACCGGCTGATGGCCGAGCACCGGCCGCGCGCGGTGCTGCACTTCGCTGCCGAGAGCCATGTCGACCGCAGCATCCACGGCCCGGCGGCCTTCGTGCGCACCAACGTCGAAGGCACCTTCACGCTGCTCGAAGCGGCACGCGCGCACTGGAGCAGGCTGCCGGAAGCCGAGCGTGCTGCCTTTCGCTTCCACCACGTATCCACCGACGAGGTCTACGGCAGCCTGGGTGCGGACGATCCGGCCTTCACCGAAACCCACCTGTACCAGCCGAACAGCCCGTATTCGGCCAGCAAGGCGGCCAGCGACCACTTGGTACGTGCCTGGTTCCACACCTACGGGCTGCCGGTGCTGACCACCAACTGCTCCAACAACTACGGCCCGTACCACTTTCCGGAAAAGCTGATCCCGCTGATGATCGTCAACGCGCTGGCCGGCAAGCCGTTGCCGATCTACGGGGACGGTCTGAACGTTCGTGACTGGCTGTACGTCAAGGACCACTGCAGCGCCATCCGAGCGGTGCTGGCCGGCGGGCGGTCCGGCGAGGTCTACAACATCGGCGGCTGGAACGAGCGCACCAACCGGCAGATCGTCGACGCCATCTGCGCGCTGCTGGACGAGTTGCGTCCCGATCCCGCAGGCCCGCATTGCCGACTGATCAGCTTCGTCACCGACCGCCCGGGGCATGACCGGCGATACGCCATCGACGCGCGCAAAATCCAGCGCGAGCTTGGCTGGCGGCCGGCCGAGAGCTTCGAGACCGGCATCCGCAAGACGGTGCAGTGGTACCTGGACCATCAGGGCTGGGTGCAGCGGGTGCAGAGCGGCGCCTACCGCGACTGGCTCGCGCAGCACTACGGCACGGCGGGATGAGGTGCGGCAGACTGGAGTCTGGCCCAGGGGTGTGGACGTGAACGGAGTACGTAGATGAAGTTGACGGTGGTGGGAACAGGTTACGTCGGTCTGGTGTCCGGCGCCTGCCTGGCCGAAATGGGCAACGACGTGCTGTGCCTCGATCTGGATGCCGCCAAGATCGCCATTCTCGAAGGCGGCGGCATCCCGATCCACGAACCGGGTCTGGAGCAGATCGTGGCGCGCAACGTCGTGGCCGGGCGGCTGCGCTTCACTACCGACGTGCAGCGCGCCGTGGCCCACGGCAAGCTGCAATTCATCGCGGTGGGCACGCCACCGGACGAGGACGGCTCGGCCGACATGAAGTACGTGCTTGCAGCCGCGCGCAACATCGGCCGCTACATGGCCGAGTACAAGGTGGTGATCGACAAGAGCACGGTGCCCGTGGGTACGGCCGACAGGGTGCGTGGTGCCATCGCGGAAGCGCTGGCCGAGCGTGGCGCGGAGATCGACTTCTCGGTCGTGTCGAACCCCGAGTTCCTGAAGGAGGGTGCGGCCGTCGACGACTTCATGCGGCCTGACCGCATCATCGTGGGCACCGACGACGAGCGCGCCACGCTCGTGATGCGCGACCTGTACGCGCCCTTCCAGCGCAACCACGACAAGCTGGTGGTCATGGATCTGCGCTCGGCCGAGCTGACCAAGTACGCCGCCAACGCCATGCTGGCCACGCGCATTTCCTTCATGAACGAACTGGCGCTGCTGGCCGAGCGCGTGGGTGCCGACATCGAGCAGGTCCGCCTGGGCATCGGCAGCGACCCGCGCATCGGCTTCGGCTTCCTCTATGCCGGCTGCGGCTACGGCGGCTCGTGCTTTCCCAAGGACGTCAAGGCGCTGATCCACACCGCCGCGGAATCCGGTCGCAGCCTGCAGGTGCTGCGCGCAGTGGAAAGCGCCAACGAGGCGCAGAAGCTGGTGCTGATCGAAAAGATCGTGCGCCGCTTCGGCAACGACCTGAAGGGCCGCCGCTTCGCGCTGTGGGGCCTGGCCTTCAAGCCCAACACCGACGACATGCGCGAAGCACCCAGCCGCGTGATCCTCGGCGAGCTGCTCCGGCGTGGCGCCGCCGTGATGGCCTACGACCCGATTGCCATGCCCGAGGCCCGGCGCGTGCTGGGCACGCCCCCGGGATTGGCCTTCGCCGACAGTGCCATGGGGGCACTGGAGGGTGCGGATGCACTGGTCATCGTCACCGAGTGGAAGGAATTCCGCAGCCCGGATTTCGATCGCATCAAGGCCACGCTGATGCAGCCTGTCATCTTCGACGGGCGCAACATGTTCGCGCCCGACACGGTTGCTGCGGCGGGCATCGAATACCACGCCATCGGCCGGCTCGGTGCCCGGGGCTGAGCGGCGCGTCACGCTATGCTGGGCGGCATGAGCCCAGAGCCTGCACCGCGCCCGCCGAAGATCCCGCAGTCGGTGCTCGTGGTCATCCACACGCCGGACCGTCAGGTGCTGCTGATCGAGCGCGCCGACAAGCCGGGCTACTGGCAAAGCGTCACCGGCTCGAAGGACACGCTCGATGAACCCTTCGATCAGACCTGCGTGCGCGAGGTCGAGGAAGAGACCGGCATCCTCATCGGCAGCGCCGCGGTGCCGCGCTCGGCACTGCGTGACTGGAGCTTGCGCAACGTCTACGAGATCTACCCCGTGTGGCGACACCGCTATGCGCCCGGCGTGACGCACAACACCGAGCAGGTCTTCGGCCTGACGGTGCCGGCTGGCACACCGGTGCGGCTGAACCCGCGTGAGCACCTGCAGTTCGGCTGGTGGCCGTGGCGCGAGGCGGCCGACCGCTGCTTCTCGCCCAGCAATGCCGAGGCCATCCTGCAACTGCCGCACTTCCTGGCGGCCGCAGCGCGGTGAACCCGTATTCCTCGCCCGGCTTTGCCGCGTCGGCGCAGATGGACCTGTCCACGCTGCGCGTGGCCACCTACAACATCCACAAGGGCGTGCGTGGCGTCGGGCCGCGCAAGCGGCTGGAGATCCACAACCTGGGCCTGGGCATCGAGGCATTGGACGCCGATCTGGTGTTCCTGCAGGAAGTGCGGCTGTTCCACACCCGCGACGCGCGGCAGTTCGAGCGCACCTGGTTCGGCTGGCCGGACGGCGGGCAGGCGCACTTCCTGGCGCCCGAAGGCTACGAGGTGGCCTACCGCACCAATGCCGTCACACGCCATGGCGAGCATGGCAATGCGCTGCTGTCGCGCTGGCCGCTGGGCGCGATCGGCCACCACGACGTCAGCGACCACCGCTTCGAGCAGCGCGGCCTGCTGCACGTGCCGGTGCGCTGGAACGGCCAGCCGCTGCATGCGGTGGTGGTGCACTTCGGGCTGGTGCACCGCAGCCGCGTGCGCCAGGTGCAGCGCCTGGCCGACTTCCTTGGGGCGCACGTGCCACCGGATGAAATGCTGGTCGTTGCCGGCGACTTCAACGACTGGGGCGAAAAACTCGATCCGTCGATGCGCGAACTCGGACTGCAGCGCGCCGGCTCGCTGCTCGACCGCAGCGCGCAGCGCCTGACCTTCCCGTCGCGCGTGCCGGTGTTCGCCATGGACCGCATCTACACCCGCGGCCTGGCCTGCCAGTCCACCGCCGTGCCGCGCGGCACGGCCTGGGCACGCATGTCGGACCACCTGCCGCTGCTGGCCGAATTGCAGCGGCCCTAGCGGATGCTTGCCGCGGAGTCCGAGGCCGGGTCTGCCGACTTCGTCGGTGGCAACCGTGTCGGCCTGCTGCAGGGCGGAGACGAACTGTTTCCCGCCATGCATCGCGCCATGGCCGAGGCACAACGCCAAGTCTGGCTGGCCACCTACATCTTCCACGATGACGAAGCCGGCCGCGCCATGGCCGACGCGCTGCGCGAGGCGGCGCGCCGCGGTGTCGAGGTGCACCTGGTGGTCGACGGCTTCGGCTCGATGGCCACGTTGCAGAAAGTGAAGGGCTGGCTGGCCGCCGACGGTGTGCAGATCGACGTCTTCCGACCGCTCGACCGCTGGTCGGCCTGGCTGCAACCGTCGCAGCTGCGGCGCCTGCATCACAAGCTGTGCGTGGTCGACGACGCCGTGGCCTTCGTCGGCGGCATCAACGTCCTCGACGATCGCAACGACCTGAGCCACGGCCGCTCCGAGCAGCCGCGCCTGGACTTCGCGGTCGAGTTGCGCGGGCCGGTCGTGTTGCAGGTCCAGAGGCTGGCGCAGGCGCTGGGCGCCCGTGCCCGACTCGGCAAGGAGTGGCGTCGCGAAGTCGGCGTGCTGGCGCGCAGCCGCCGTCCGGTGGCCGACACGCTGCAGCTGTGGCGCGAACTGCGCGGACTGCCGCCGGACGATGCGGCGCAAGGCGGTACACAGCCGCCTGTGCGGGTGGCCTTTGTGGTGCGCGACAACCTGAGCCGGCGGCGCGCCATCGAGCGCAGCTACATCGAAGCCGTGCGCGCCGCCCGCACCAGTGTCGACATCGCCTGCCCGTACTTCTATCCGCGCCGCGCTTTCCGCCGCAGCCTGCTTGCCGCGGCCCAGCGCGGGGTGCGCGTGCGCCTGCTCATGCAAGGCAAGGTCGACTACCGGCTGGCCGCACTGGCCGCGCGCGTGCTCTACGACGAGCTGCTGGCACGCGGCGTGCACATCTTCGAATACACCCCGGCTTTCCTGCATGCCAAGGTGGCGGTGGTCGACGGCCGCTGGGCCACCGTGGGCAGCTCCAACATCGACCCGCTGTCGCTGCTGCTCAATCTGGAAGCCAACGCGGTGGTGTTGGACGAGACTTTCGCTCAGCGGCTGAGCGAGCGTCTGGATGCGGCGATGGCCGTCTCGCACGAGGTGCGTGCCGCGCCATTGCGCGAAGGCTGGCGCGGTTGGCTGTCGCGCGGCTTCGTTGCCTGGTGCGCCAACCTCTACCTGCGCGTGGCCGGCATCACTGGAAGATACTGAGCCCGGGCCGCGCCAGCGGGTCCTCGCCGAAGCGGTTCGGCCCGGACGTGCCGCGCAGGAAGCCGTTGTCGATCAGCGCCCAGAGCCAGCCGATCACCGGCACCAGGTTGAGCAGCACCCACCAGCCGGACTTGTCGCGATCGTGCCAGCGCTTTACCGACACCGCCAACGCCGGCCACACCAGCAGCAGGTTGACCAGCAGGTCCGCCGTATGCGCCCGCACCCGGGCGATGCCGAGCAGCGCGTGGCCAAGCATCGCCAGGCCGATCAGCGCCAGCACGCCGTACAGCCAGAACTGGCGTCGCGATACCCTCCCACGCAGGCTGAAGAAGATGCGCAGCGGCGGCATCGGTTCGGCAAAGGGATCGGTGGCGGGCAGGGTCGAGGTCACGGCGTGGGCTCCTGCGCCCAGTATTCCATGCCCCGGCCGCACAATGCCCCAATGCCGAGCAACGCTGTCCAGGACGCGCCGGCCGCGGACCCTGCGGCCGACCTGATCGTGCTGCGGGCGCAGGGCCTGTATTGCCCGGCCGGCGACTTCTACATCGACCCTTGGCGGCCGGTGGACCGCGCCGTCATCACCCATGCCCATGCCGACCACGCGCGTCCTGGCCATCGCCACTATCTGTGCAGCGCCGAAGGCGCCGGCTTGCTGCGCGCCCGGCTCGGCAACATCGACCTGCAGGCGCTGGCCTGGGGCGAGGCGCTGCAGATCCACGGCGTGCGCCTCAGCCTGCACCCGGCCGGCCATGTGCTCGGCTCCGCGCAGGTGCGCATCGAGCACCGCGGCCAGGTCTGGGTGGCCTCGGGCGACTACTTCCACACCGGCAGCGGCGATCTCAACCCCACCTGCAGCGCCTTCGAGCCGCTGCGCTGCCATGCCTTCATCACCGAATCCACCTTCGGCCTGCCGATCTACCGCTGGCGGCCGCAGGCCGAGGTGCTGGCCGACATCAACGCCTGGTGGCAGGGCAATGCCGCAGCCGGCCGCACCAGCCTGCTGATGGCCTACAGCCTGGGCAAGGCGCAACGTCTGCTGGCGGGCGTGGACGCGTCGATCGGCCCGGTGCTGGTGCATGGTGCGGTCGAGCCGTTGAACGAGGTGTACCGCGCTGCCGGTGTCACGCTGGCGCCTTGCCTGCCCGCGGCCCAGTTCAGCTCGCGCGAGTCGCTGTCGCGCGCTCTGGTCATCGCCCCGCCGTCAGTGCATGGCAGTGCCTGGGTGCGGCGCTTCGGCGACTTCGGCGGCGCCTTTGCCAGCGGCTGGATGCAACTGCGCGGCGCGCGCCGCCGCCAGGGCGTGGACCGCGGCTTCGTGCTCAGCGACCATGCCGACTGGCCCGGGCTCCAGTCAGCCATTCGCGCCACCGGCGCCGAGCGCATCATCGTCACTCATGGATACGAGGCGGTGATGGTGCGCTGGCTGCGCGAGCAGGGTCTGCAGGCCGGCTCCTTCCGCACCGAATTCGGCGACGAGGCCGCCGAGATCGCCGATCACAGCAGCAGTTCGATGTAACGGATGCCGTCGCCCTGGTCGCTGGCGCCTTCGACGAAGCCCAGCCGGCGAGCCAGCTCCAGCATGCGCGTGTTCTCGGCCAGTACGGTGGCCACCAGCTTGCCGGTGCCGTGGCTGCGCTGGTAGTCGATGATGCGCTGCATCAGCAGCTGACCCAGGCGCAGGCCCTTTATGTCCGAGCGGATGACGATGCCGAACTCGGCGCTGTGGTTGTCCGGGTCGGCGATGGCGCGCACCACGCCGAGCGTGCGCTCCTGGCCCTCGTCGTCGTGATCCACCGCCACGAAGGCCATCTCGCGCGCATAGTCGATCTGCGTCAGCCGCGCCAGCTCGCTGCGCTCGATGCTGCGTCGGCTGTAGAACACCCGCATGCGGATGTCGGCCGGCTCCAGCAGGCTCAGGAAGGCCATGTGCTGGATTTCGTCCTCGGGACGGATCGGCCGAAGTGTCAGCCTGCGCCCGTGCCAGTGCAGCGTCTCCACCAGGTGCGAGGGGTAGGGCCGGATGGCGAAGTTCAGCGCGCCGGCCGGCGCCGCCAGGCTCAGGCATACACGGGCGTGCAGCGCCACCGCGCCATCGCTGCCCACCAGCAGTGGCGCCAGCTCCACCTCGTCAATCTGTGACACGTCGATCAGCAGCTGCGAAAGGCCGACCAGCACGCGCTGCAGCGCCGTCTCGTCGGCTGCGGGCGTGTCGCCGTGCTCGCGCAGCAGTGCCGATGCGCCACTGCGCTGCTCCAGCGCCCGCGCCAACGGCAGGTTCAGCGGCGGCAGCGCCCAGGTCGGCTCGCCGGCATCGAGGCGGATCACCGGGCCGAACAGCGGGTCGATGGCGGCCCCGGCGGCCAGGCGGCGCGCCTGTGCCGGCCGGGCCATGGCCTCGATGCGAAAGCCGTCGATGCGCGCTGCGGGCAGCGTGCGCTGCACGATGCCGAGCATGCGCCGGGCGGCATCGCGCACCTGCACCGCACTGCGCAGGTCCAGGCGCATGCCGCCCACCTCCAGGCCCAGCGCGATGTCAGGCGAGACGATCTTCAGCGCCACCGGGTAGCCGATCCTCTCGGCGGCGCTGGCCGCGGCGTAGGGTTCGGGTTCCACCGACCGTACCGCCATCACTGCGATGCCGTAGGCCGCCAGCAGCGTGCGTGCCTCCTCGTCGTCGAGCTGCGTGCGGCCGGCGCCCAGCGCCCGCTGTACCAGCGCGCGTGCCGCTGCGGCGTCGGCATCGACCTCGTGGCTGCGGGTCGGCGGCGCTTCGATCAGCTGGGCCTGGTTGCGACGGTAGTCGACCAGCATCGAGAACGCCTCCACCGCCTCCTCCGGCGTGGCATAGGTGGCCACGCCGGCCTGCTGGAACACGCGGCGCGCCTCGGCCACCGCCGCATGCCCGAGCCAGCAGCCCATCAGTTGCGGCGGCGTGCGCTGGGCCAGCGGCAGCAGCGCGCGCGCCAGCGGCGCGCTGGGCATCACCGCGCCGGGGGCATGAATGAGCAGCAGCGCCGGTGCGGCGCCATCGTCGACCAGCGCCTGCAACGCCTGCGCGTAGGCCTCGGGTGCGGCCTCGCCAGGCAGCTGCAGTGGCGCGGCCTGCAGCGCGTCGTGCGCCAGCAGCGGCTGCAGGCGATGCAGCGTCTGGGGCTGCAATGTGGCCAGTCGCACGCCCGCGCGCGCCGCGGCGTCTGCGGCCAGGGCATTGGCGCCGCTGCTGTTGCCGAGGATCGCCAGGCGCTCGCTGCGATTGCCGCGAAAGCGGGCCAGCGTCTCGGCGGCCAGGAACATCTGCTGCAACGTGGCCACGCGCAGCATGCCGGCGCGCGCGAAGGCCGCGTCGTACACCCGGTCGGTGTCGACCGAGCGGCACGGCGCAGCGCGGCCGGAGCGCACGACGATCACCGGCTTGTTGCGCGCCGCGGCGCGTGCCGCCGACATGAACTTGCGCGGCGACTCGACAGCATCCAAGTACAGCAGGATCGAGCGAGTGCGCGGGTCGCTGGCGAGCTGGTCGAGCAGATCGCCGGCGTCGATGTCGGCATGCTGGCCCAGCGACAGCACCTGCGAGAAGCCGATGCCGCGCGCCCGCGCCCAGTCGAGCATGGCGCTGACCAGCGAGCCCGATTGCGACACGAAAGCCAGTTCGCCGGCGGCCGCATCGCAGTGGGCGATGCTGGCATTCAGCCCGATGTGCGGCGACAGCATGCCCACGCAGCCGTGGCCCAGCACGCGCAGCAGGTGCGGCCGCGCGGCATCGAGCATGGCCTGGCGCTGCGCGGCGTCCAATCCGGCGCTGAGCACGACCGCCGCGCGCGTGCCGCAGCGCCCCAGCTCGGCGACGATGCCCGGCACCGTGGCCGCGGGCGTGCACACCACCGCCAGGTCGGCCGGCGCGGGCAGATCGCCGATGCGCGCATGCACGGCCTGGCCGTCGAGCCGCCGGTGCTTGGGGTTGACCGCATACACCGGGCCCTTGAAGGCACCGGCACGCAGGTTGCGCCAGGCGATCGCACCCATGCTGTCGGGCCGCGCGGAGGCGCCCACCACCACCACCGAGACTGGGTTCAGCAGCGCGTCCAGGTTGCGCGTGCTCAAGCCCGGCTCCTTGGCGGGCCGGCATCATCGGCAACGGCGGGTTGGGATTGCGGCTCGGTCATGGACGGCGCTTGGACGCAGGTGGATGCTAAGACCTTCGCCAGGTGCCGCGGCAACTGTCACACTTCGCCCGAGTCCCCTTGGAGAAGACCACGATGAAGATCCTTGTGCCCGTCGACGGGTCCGCTGCCTCGCTGCAGGCGGTGCGCCAGGCCCTGACCCTGATCGAGGGCGGCCTGCGCGCCAGCCTGGTGCTGGCCAACGTGCAGGAGCCGGCCACGCTGTACGAGATGCTGCTGGCGCATGACCCGGAGGTGATCGAACAGGTCAGTGCCAAGGCCGGCCTGCATCTGCTGGAGCCGGCCCAGGCCCTGGTGCGCGCTGCCGGCGTCGAGCACGAGATCGAGGTGGCCGCCGGCGACCCCGCACACACGCTGATCGACATCCTGGAGAACTTCGGCTGCGACATGGTGGTGATGGGCGCACGGGGCATGGGCACGCTGCGCAGCGCGATGCTCGGCTCGGTATCGCACGAGGTGCTGCACGCCGCGCAGGTGCCGGTACTGATCGTCAAGCAGCCGCCAGCGGTCGAGGCGGACAACGACAGAGAGACTCCAACCGACGCGCTCCAATAGGGCGCTTGCGGGTGCGATGAAGCGCTTCGCGGCGCTGTATGCCGCGCTCGACGCCAGCACCGCCACGCTCGACAAGGTGGCGGCACTGCGCCGGTACTTCCAAACGGCCGATGCCGCAGACGCTGCCTGGGCGGTGTACTTCCTGGCGGGAGGCAAGCCGCGCCGCACCGTGCCGACGGCGCTGTTGCGCATGACCGCCTGCCGCGAGTCCGGCCTGCCCGATTGGCTGTTCGAGGAAAGCTACCAGGCCGTGGGCGACTTGGCCGAGACCATCGCGCACGTGCTGCCGCCGGCCGACCGGCCGCGCGATCTGGGGCTGGCCGAATGGATCGAGCAGCGCCTGCTGCCGCTGCGTGGACAGCCGCCCGAGGCCCAGGCCGAGGCGCTGGCGCTGTGGTGGCGGGAGCTCGATGCGCCGGGCCGCTTCCTTCTCACCAAGCTGATCGGCGGCGGCTTTCGCGTCGGCGTGGCCAAACTGCTGGTGCAGCGCGCGCTGGCCGAGACCTTCGGCATCGATGCCAAGGTGGTGGCGCAGCGCATGATGGGCTACACCGACGCCAAGGCCCTGCCCACGGCCGAGCGCTTCGAGGCGCTGCATGCGACCCACGGCTCCGGCGACGCCGGGCAGCCGTACCCGTTTTTCCTGGCCCATGCCTGCAGCGAGGACGCGGCTGAGCTGAACCGGCAGATGGGCGACCTGACCGCTTGGCTGGTGGAGTGGAAGTACGACGGCATCCGTGCGCAGGTGCTGCGGCGCGACGGCCGTTGCTGGGTCTGGTCGCGCGGCGAGGAGCTGATGACCGAGCGCTTTCCGGAGGTGGTGGCGCTGGCAGCGCGCGTGCCCGAGGGCACCGTGCTCGACGGCGAAATTCTCGTCTGGCTCGACGGTGCGCCGGCGCCGTTCCAACGGCTGCAGCAGCGCATCGGCCGGAAGAACCTGACGAAGAAGCTGCTGGCCGAAGCGCCGGTGAGCTTCATTGCCTACGACCTGCTCGAGTGCCAGGGCGCCGACCTGCGCGCGCAGCCGCTGCGCGAGCGCCGCGAGCGGCTGCAACAGCTCTGCGCCGACTGCGCCGTGCCCATGTCGCCGCGCGTGCAGGCCGATGACTGGGCCGCGCTGGCCGCCTTGCGCGAGCAGTCGCGCGAGCGCGGTGTCGAAGGCTTCATGCTCAAGGCGCTGGACTCGGCCTACGGCAGCGGCCGCAGCAAGGCCGACGGCACCTGGTGGAAGTGGAAGATCGACCCGCTGCGCATCGATGGCGTGTTGATCTATGCGCAGGCCGGCCATGGCCGCCGTGCCAGCGTCTACACCGACTACAGCTTCGCGGTTTGGAACCGCGCGCCGGCCGATGCCGCCGAGGCGGCCGCGGTGGTCGAGGCCATTGCCCGGCGCGAGCCCGCGCGGCCCGGCGCACTGCAGCTGGTGCCCTTTGCCAAGGCCTACTCGGGGCTGAGCGACGCCGAGTTCGCACAGGTGGACAAGGTGATCCGCGCGAACACGCTGGAGAAG
Source organism: uncultured Pseudomonadota bacterium (assembly GCA_963758955.1). GTDB lineage: Bacteria > Pseudomonadota > Gammaproteobacteria > Burkholderiales > Burkholderiaceae_C > Rubrivivax. The sequence goes on along the minus strand of CAVWXO010000009.1, from coordinate 77,435 downwards.
TTCGGGCCGGTGCGCAGCGTGCGGCCGACCCTGGTCTTCGAGCTGGGCTTCGAGGGCGTCAACCGCAGCGCGCGTCACAAGAGCGGCATCGCGGTGCGCTTCCCGCGCATGCTGCGCATCCGCCATGACAAGCCGCTGCACGAGGCCGATGACCTTGCTCGGCTTCAGGCCATGCTGGATGGCCCGGCGCGCGGCCTCACTTAGCATCGCGGCCGTCGAAGGTGCGGCGGCGCCGCGCCGTGCATACCAAGAGCCCTGCATGGCCCTGACCGGCATCACCGTTTTCCTCAGTGCCTTCCTGCTGTTCCTGTTGCAGCCGATCATCGCCAAGCTGATCCTGCCGCGCTTCGGCGGCAGCGTGGCGGTGTGGGCCACCTGCCTGGTGTTCTTTCAGGCCGCCTTGTTGCTGGGCTATGCCCTTGCCCACCACCTGGTGCGCCACGGACGCAACCGGGTGCTGCGCTATGCGCACGTCGCGCTGCTGCTGGGCAGCCTGGCGCTGCTGCCCATCGCCCCGGTGACCGTGTGGCCGGGTTCGCAGTCCTGGGACCCGGCGCCTCAGATCCTCGGACTGCTGCTGCTGACCATCGGGCTGCCCTTCACGCTGCTGGCCATGACCAGCCCGCTGCTGCAGGCCTGGATCGCCGGCGCCCGGACCCGCATTAATCCATACCGGCTGTTTGCGGTGTCGAACCTGGCCTCGCTGGCCGCGCTGCTGGCCTACCCCTGGCTGATCGAGCCCTGGCTGCCCACCGCCACCCAGGGCCAGGCCTGGTCGGTGGCCTATGCGGCCTATGTGCTGGCGCTGTGCGTCATCAGCCTGCGCCGGCCCGCCGGGTCGGCCTCGAGGGCCGCAACCGACGACGCTCCGGTACCGGGCTGGCCGCTCACCTTGAGCTGGTTCGCGCTGGCGGCGCTGGGCAGCTATGCACTGGTGGCGCTGACCAACCACCTGACGCAGAACATTCCCTCGTTCCCGATGATGTGGGTACTGCCCCTGGTGATCTACCTGCTGAGCTTCACGCTGTGCTTCGATGCCGACCGCTGGTATCCGCCACGCGCCTTCCGCATGGCCACGCTGCTGGCGCTGGCGGTGATGTGCGGCGTGCTGCTGAAGGAGCGGCAGCTCGGCTCCATCGGCTGGCACATCCTGATCTTCCTGCTCGGCCTGTTCGTGGTGTGCATGTTCTGCCATGGCGAGCTGGCGCGCATCCGCCCGGCACCGTCGCGGCTGACGCACTTCTACCTGGCGGTGTCGGCGGGCGGCGTGGTCGGCGGTGCGATCGTCGCTCTGGGTGCACCGGCGCTGCTGAGTGGTTACTTCGAGGTCGAGCTGGGCCTGGTGCTGCTGGCTGCGGCCGTGCTGTGGCGCTGCTGGAGCCAGGGCCGATGGTGGGTCGCCACCGCCAGCCTGGTGCTGATCGGCAGCCTGGTGACAACCGGGTTGCGCGTCCAGGAGGCGCTCAACGAAGTCACCTTCATAAGCCGCAATTTCTACGGCGTGCTACGGGTGCGCGAATACGGCCGCAGCAACCCCGAAGCGCATGAGCGCGTGCTGATCCACGGCAGCATCATGCACGGCCAGCAGTTCCTGGCGCCGCAATTCGTGAAGCGGCCGACCAGCTACTACACCCCCAACTCCGGCGTCGGCCGCCTGCTGCGGGAGCTGGACGACAGACCGCTGGAGGTGGGTGCGGTCGGGCTGGGCGCCGGCACCATCGTGGCCTATGGCAAGGAAGGCGACCGCTACCGCTTCTACGAGATCGACCCGGCCATCGTCGACGCAGCGCACCGGCAGTTCAGCTTCATCAGCGACTCACCCGCCCAGGTGGACGTGGTCGTGGGCGACGGCAGGCTGCTGCTGCAGGCGGAAAACGAGCGCCGCTTCGACGTGCTGGTGGTCGACGCCTTCTCGGGCGACTCGATTCCGGTGCACCTGCTCACGCGCGAGGCGGTCGAGCTGTACCGCCAGCGCCTGAAGCCCGGTGGCGTGATGGCGCTGCATATCAGCAACACGCATCTGGAGCTGGCCCCGGTGGTTGGCCGCATCGCCGCCGAGCTGGGTCTGCAGGCGGTGTACATCACCGACCCCGGCGTCCAGGGCGATCCGAGCACCGCCTTGTCCGACTGGGTGCTGCTGTCCGACAGTCGCGACCTGCTCGACCTGCCGCTGGTGCAGCAAGCCGCGGCGCCGCTGGCCTCGGGCGAGGGCACGCGCACCTGGACCGACGACTACAGCAACATCCTGCAGGTGCTCAAGTTCATGCGCCCAGCACCGCCTTGAAGTAGTCGTGCGCGCGAGCCTCGGCAAAGTGGTCCAGCGCCAGCATGAAGCCGGCCTGCAGCACCAGCCCAGGCCGAAGGCAAACCAGAACTCCCGGTTGCGCAGCAGCACGACGAGGGCCATGCCCAGGGCCAGCAGGCCGATCTCGATGCGCCGGTAGAGATCGAAGTTGGCGATGACCGTGCGCATGCGCGCGCCCTCGTCGCGCTTGAAGTCGGCCGGCGCCTCGCGGGCACGTTGCTGCAGCTCGGCGATCTGCCCGTCGCTGCGCAGGTAGACCGTGCCGCCCACGACCAGCTGGATCAGCGCCACCGCGACCAGCGGGATGGCCATGCCGCGCAGGCGGCTGCGCCGGCGCAGCAGCACGATGGCCAGCGCGATGGCCAGCGCACCGACGACGATGAACAGCAGCGACTCCAGCTTCTCCGCACCGAAGTAGCTGTCGATGAAGGGCAGTCGGCTCACTCGCTGCTCCACAGTGCCTGCATTGCCTTGGCGAAGGCCGGCCCGGGGTCGGCGCCCGCCAGCCGGTGACCACGCAGCGCCCAGCGGCCGGCCACCAGCACGTCGCGGACGGGCCGACCGGGGCTGGAGAAGACCAGCGCATCCAGCAGCCGCTCAGCCGGTATGCCCAGCAGGCTGGGGTCGTGCGCGTCCAGCACCAGCAGGTCGGCCCGCGCACCGGTCTGCAGGCCCCAGCGCGCATGGCCCGCGGCCGTGCCGCCGGCAGCCAGCGTACGCTCGAACAGCCGTGCCGCGGTGGCCGGCTCGCCCTGCGTGGGCGCGGCGCAGACGTTGCGCTGGCGGCGCAGCAGGCGCTGGCCGTATTCCAGCCAGCGCAGTTCCTCGGGCCAGGCGCGCAGCACGTGGCTGTCCGAGCCGATGGCCAGCGGCACGCCGGCGTCCAGCCAGCCGGGCACGTCGGTGAAGCCGTCGCCCAGGTTGCCTTCGGTGGAGGGGCAGATCACCACGCCGGCGCCACTCTTCGCGACCGCGTCGATCTCGGCTTGCAGCGCATGCGTGGCATGCACCAGCTGCCAGCGCGCATCCAGCGGCGCGTGCGTCGCCAGCCATTCGATCGGCCGCAGGCCGGTGGCGCGCAGGCAGTCGTCGACCTCTGCCGTCTGCTCGGCCACGTGCACGTGGATCGGCAGGTCACCCAGACCGTCGACCAGCCGGGCGATGGCCGCCGGCTCGGCCGCGCGCAGCGAGTGGATCGCCACGCCGGCGTTCAGCAGCGGGCGGCCGCTGGCCACCAGGCCGCACTGCAGCGCGCGTACCGCGGCCGCATCGGTGGCGAAGCGGCGCTGGTCGTCGCGCAGCTGTCCTTGAGTGAAGCCGGCGCGCTGGTACAGCACCGGCAGCATCGTCAGGCCCAGCCCCACGTCGGCCGCGGCGTCGGCCAGCGCCCACGACAGCGTCAGCGGGTCGGCATAGGGCCGGCCATCGGGTGCGTGCTGCAGGTAATGGAATTCGCAGACCTGGGTGTAGCCGCCACGCAGCAGTTCGGCATAGAGCATCGCGGCCACCGCGCGCAGCTGCTCGGGTGTGATGCGCAGCGCCACGCGATACATGCGGTCGCGCCACGACCAGAAGTCGTCGGCTGCCGCTTCGCGCTGCTCGGCCAGGCCGGCGAAGGCGCGCTGGAACGCATGGCTGTGCGCATCCACCAGGCCTGGCAGGACCGGGCCGCTCAATACCTCCGCCTTCGGCGGGGCCGGCACGTCGGTGGCGATGTCGGCCCAGCAGCCGTCGGTGCCGACCTGGAGCAGCACGCGCTCGGCCCAGCGTCCGGCGATCCACGCCTGCGGCGCCCAGTACATCATTGCGGCCGCCATGCCAGCATCGTCTGCAGCAGCCGGCGCAGCAGCGGCTGCACGCGCGCGGCGAGCGTGGCGTCCCAGGCGTAGGGTGGCGCCTCGCGCATGTAGCTGCACCAGCACTGCTCCAGCTGCACCGCATGGATGCGCTGCGCCGGCTGGCCGTAGTGCCGCGTGATGTGGCCGCCCTTGAAGCGGCCGTCGATGGCCACGGTGAACTCGGTCTGCGATTGCAGCACCTCGGCCAGCGCCGCGCGCAATATCGGCGCGCAGGAACTGCCGCTGGCCGTGCCCAGGTTCAGGTCGGGCAGCTTGCCGTCGAAGAGCCAGGGCAGCTCGGAGCGGATGCTGTGCCCGTCCCACAGCAGCGCGTGGCCTTGCTGGTCGCGCAAGCGGTCCAGCTCGGCGCGCAGCGCGTCGTGGTACGGTTGCCAGTAGGTGGTCACGCGCTGCCGCGCCTCGGCCTCGTCGGGCGCCTGGCCCTCGCGGTACAGCGCATCGCCGCTGAAGAAGCGCGTCGGGCACAGCTCGGTGTTGTTGGCGCCGGCGTACATCGGCCGGTTGTCGCTGGGCCGGTTCAGGTCCACCACGTAGCGGCTGTGGCGCGGCACGATGATGCTGGCGCCCAGTTCGGCGGCAAAGCCGTACAGCGGCTCCAGATGCCAGTCGGTGTCCTCGGTCTGCAGCGCGCGCGGCTGCAGCTTCTGCGCGATGGTTGGCGGGATCCGCGTGCCGGCATGCGGCAGGCTCAGCAGCAGTGGCGTGTGCCCGCGGCGCAGCGTGTAGATGTCGTTCATACAGAGGCTTCCACGCCGGCCACGATGCGCCGGCGACAGGGGTTGCGGCCGAACCAGTAGGCCAGCTCGTTCGGATGCTGCAGGTCCCAGGCGACGAAGTCGGCGCGCTGCCCGGCCGCGAGCGTGCCGCGGTCGTGCAGGCCCAGTGCGCGCGCCGCCTGCACGGTGACGCCGCGCAGCGCCTCCTCGGGCGTCAGGCGGAAGAAGGTGCATCCCATGTTCAGCATCAGCAGCAGCGACAGCCCGGGCGAGGAGCCCGGGTTGTGGTCGCTGGCCAGCGCGATGGGCACACCGGCCTCGCGCAGCGCGGCGATCGGCGGCAACTTGGTTTCGCGCAGGAAGTAGAAGGCGCCGGGCAGCAGCACGGCCACCGTGCCGGCTGCGGCCATCGCACGCACGCCGTCGTCGGACAGCCATTCCAGATGGTCGCAGGACCGCGCCCGGTACGACGCGGCCAGCACCGCGCCGCCCTGGTCGCTGAGCTGCTCGGCATGCAGCTTGACCGGCAGGCCCAGGGCTTTGGCGGCATCGAACACGCGCCGCGTCTGCGCGGGGCTGAAAGCGATGTGCTCGCAGAAGGCGTCCACCGCATCCACCAGCCCCTCGGCCTGCAGCGGCGGCAGCCAGGCGCAGACGGCATCGATGTAGTCGTCGGCACGGCCGTCGAACTCCGGCGGCAGCGCATGCGCCGACAGGCAGGTGGTCTGGACCGTCAGCGGCAGCTCGTGGCCCAGGCGGCGCGCGATGCGCAGGCAGCGCGCCTCGTGCTCGGCGCTCAGGCCGTAGCCGGACTTGATCTCCAGCGTGGTGACGCCTTCTTGCATCAGGGTGCATGCGCGTTCACGGGCCGAGGTGAACAGGTCGTCGTCGCTGGCCGCGCGCGTCGCCGCGACGGTGGAGCGGATGCCGCCGCCCGCGCGTGCGATCTGCTCGTAGCTGGCACCCTGCAGCCGCAGCTCGAACTCTCGGGCGCGCTGGCCGCCGTAGACCAGGTGGGTGTGGCAGTCGATCAGGCCCGGCGTCATCAGCGCGCCGCCGAGGTCGACTTCGCGCTCGGGCTGCAGGCCGGCCGGCAGCGACGCCTCGTCACCGACGAAGGCGATGCGGTCGCCATCGGTCAGCAGCGCGCCACGCTCGATCCAGCCCCAGGGCTCGGGGCCGGCCAGCGTGGCCAAGCGGGCATTGCGCCACAGAGTCTTGTTCATGCCAGCCTCGGCTGGAAGTGGATCCACCAGGCGCGCGGCGATGTACCGGCCGCGATGCGCCAGATGCCGTGCGCGCCGCCGTCGGCCCACAGCAGCGCCATCGCCGGTACGCGGGCCGCGTCGGCGCCGTCGATCTGCAGCATCAGCGGGTCGGCAGTGAACAGCGCGCGGAAGGTATCGCGCGCACCGAAGTCCACGCCGGGCTGCGCGCGCTGCATCGCGCCGCGGCCAGCCTCGCGGCGGATCATCAGGTTCAGGTCGCGCGTCGGGCCGTCCAGCAGCTCGCAGGGCGGCGCGGCCTCGCCGCGGAAGTGCAGCGGAGCGTCCTCGAACCCGACCGTGTGCGGGCCGTCGGGCAGCGTCAGCAGCACGCCGGCACCTTCCAGCACCGCGAACCAGCGGTCCACGCCGGGGAAGGCCGAGAAGGGCCCGTCGACGCGGATGTCGGCCACGCTGAGGCGCAGCGACCACTCCTCGCGCGCCGGCCAGGCCAGCAGCTCGCGCGTCAGTCCGCCGCCGTTCTTCCACGGCTGCGGCTCGACCGCATCGCAGCGCACCACGTGAAGCGTCATGCCGCGCGCTCCCACAGCAGCGGAAACAGCGGGTCGTGCATCGGCGCGCCGGCCGGCAACCGCTCGGCCAGGCCGGGGAAGGGCGGCGAAGTGACCCAGGCGCGCGGCGCATGCACCATGTCGTCGCCCAGCACGCGCAGCGAGAACACGCGCCGCCGCAGGTCGCCTTCGACGCCGCCGGAGGCATGCAGCGCCAGCATGTGGAAGGCCACCACGTCGCCCGGCTCCAGAGCCCAGCCGAGGATCGTGCGCTTGCCGCGCGTGGCCTCGATGTCGGGCATCTCCTGCAGGCTGCCTTCGGGGAACCACTTGGCCTGGTGGTCCATGAAGCTGCGCGGCATCAGCCACGGCCCGCGGTGCGAGCCGGCCACGAATTCCAGCGTCGAATGTCGGCGCACCGGGTCCACCGGGATCCAGAAGCTGACGTTCTGGTCGCCTTCGACGTTGTAGTAGGGCTGGTCCTGGTGCCAGGGCGTGGGCGCGCGCGTGCCCGGCTCCTTCGTCAGCATGTGGTCGTGGTACAGGCGGATGCGGCCGCTGCCGGTCAGCCGACCGGCCGCGGCGGCCAGTGCGGAGTTGAAGATCACGTCGCGGTAGGCCGGGTTCTCCTGCCAGCAGCAGAAGTCCTCGATGAAGAAGCCGGGGTCGTCGCTCCGGCTGGCCACCTTGGCGCGCGGGCTGGGCTGGGCCAGATTGGCGTCGATGCCCTCGCGCAGGCGCTGCACCTCGGCCGGCGTCAGCAACTGGCGCAGGCACACCGCGCCGTCGCGCGCGAAGGCCTCGATCAGCTCCGGCGTCACCACCTGGCGGGCGCGGGCGCGGGCGTCGGCATCGGCAGTCATGGCTTGAACTCCCCTTGCAGCAGGTAGCGCGAGCCCGGGTGCACCAGCCGGGCCATCGTGATCGGCACGTCCTGGCTGACGGTGCGGCGCACAACGACCAGGCAGGGCTCGTCGCGGCGGATGCCCAGCAGTTTCGCTTCCTGTGCGGTGGGCAGCGCGGCCTCGATCGAATATTGCGCCTCCCACAGCGGCGCCACCTGCAGCAGGTATTGCGTGGGCGTGATCCGGGTGAAGTCGTTGCCCAGGTACACGGGCGCGGCGGCCGGGTTGACGTAGCGGTCTTCGCACTGCAGTGCCAGGCCGTCCTCGAAGTGCACGATCAGCGTGTGGAACACCGGCGCGCCCACGGCGAGCCCCAGCTTCTGCGCCAGGCCCTGGGCGGCCGGCTCCTCGCGGGCCAGATGCACCTCGGCATGGTGCTGGTGACCGCGTTGGGTGATCTCCTCGTGCAGGTCGCGGATGCGCAGCGTGCTGGCCACGCGGAACAGGTGCGCGGCGAAGGTGCCCACGCCCTGCACGCGCTCGACCATGCCTTCGGCGCGCAGTTCGTTCAGCGCACGCGTCACCGTCATGCGGCTGACGCCGAACTGCGCCACCAGCTCGGCATCCGACGGCATCGGCGCGCCGGGCGGCCAGCGGCCGCGCGACAGCTCGTCCTTCAGCCACTGCTTAATGCGCGCATAGGGCGCCACCGCCTGCGGCGTGGACCGACCGAGCTGCGGCCTGGGGTAAACCCGAGCGTTCATGGCCACAAAGTCTACTTGCATAGACTTGTCTAGGCAAGTACAGTCTCGCCCATTCCAGCACGCCGCAACGATCGAAGAGGTACCCCCATGTCCGACCTGTCCACCGTCCAGCAGCTGTCGAAAGCGCGCGTGGTGCGCTCACCGCGCGGCAGCCAGCTCAGCTGCAAGAACTGGCTGATCGAAGCCGCCTACCGCATGCTGCAAAACAACCTCGACCCCGAGGTGGCCGAGAACCCGGATGCGCTGGTGGTCTACGGCGGCATCGGCAAGGCCGCGCGCAACTGGGACTGCTTCGACGCCATCCTGAAGAGCCTGCGCGAACTGAACGAGGACGAGACGCTGCTGGTGCAAAGCGGCAAGCCGGTGGGCGTGTTCCGCACGCACGCGGATGCACCGCGGGTGCTGATTGCCAACTCGAACCTCGTGCCGAAGTGGGCCACCTGGGAGCACTTCCACGAGCTGGATCGCAAGGGCCTGATGATGTATGGCCAGATGACCGCCGGCAGCTGGATCTACATCGGCAGCCAGGGCATCGTGCAGGGCACCTACGAGACCTTCGTCGAAGCCGGCCGCCAGCACTACGGCGGCAGCCTGAAGGGCCGCTGGATCCTCACCGCGGGCCTCGGCGGCATGGGTGGCGCGCAGCCGCTGGCGGCCACCTTTGCCGGGGCGTGCAGCCTCAACGTCGAGTGCCAACAGTCGCGCATCGACTTCCGCCTGCGTTCGAAGTACTTGGACGAGCAGGCGAAGGACCTGGACGACGCGCTGGCGCGCATCAAGAAGTACACGGCCGAAGGCAAGGCGGTGTCGATCGGCCTGCTCGGCAATGCCGCGCAGGTGCTGCCGGAACTGGTGAAACGCGGCGTGCGCCCAGACCTGGTGACCGACCAGACCAGTGCGCATGACCTGGTCAACGGCTACCTGCCCGCGGGCTGGAGCGTGGACAGCTGGAAGGCCGCGCAGGCCGATGCCGGCCAGCATGCCGCACTGCGCGATGCCGCGGCGAAGAGCTGTGCGGTGCACGTGCAGGCGATGCTCGACTTCCAGGCCATGGGCATCCCCACCGTGGACTACGGCAACAACATCCGCCAGGTGGCCTTCGACGCCGGCGTGAAGAACGCCTTCGACTTCCCCGGTTTCGTGCCCGCCTACGTGCGCCCGCTGTTCTGCCAGGGCAAAGGCCCGTTCCGCTGGGTGGCGCTGTCCGGTGACCCGGAGGACATTCGCAAGACCGACGCCAAGATGAAGGAGCTGTTTCCGCAGGACGCCCACCTGCACCGCTGGCTGGACATGGCGGGCGAGCGCATCGCGTTCCAGGGCCTGCCGGCGCGCATCTGCTGGATCGGCCTGGGCGAACGGCACCGCGCCGGCCTGGCCTTCAACGCGATGGTCAAGTCGGGTGAGCTGAAGGCGCCGATCGTGATCGGCCGCGACCATCTGGATTCGGGGTCGGTCGCCAGCCCGAACCGTGAGACGGAATCGATGAAGGACGGCAGCGACGCAGTGTCCGACTGGCCGCTGCTGAACGCGCTGCTCAACACCGCCGGCGGCGCCACCTGGGTCAGCCTGCACCATGGCGGCGGCGTCGGCATGGGCTACAGCCAGCACAGCGGTGTGGTCATCGTCTGCGACGGCACCGACGCGGCCGCCAAGCGCATCGAGCGCGTGCTCTGGAACGACCCGGCAACCGGTGTGATGCGCCATGCCGATGCCGGCTACGACAGCGCCGTGGCCTGCGCGAAAGAGCAGGGCTTGAATCTGCCGATGGTCGGGGCCTGAACGTGCAGTTGGAGATCGTCCCTGGGCAGCTGTCGCTGGACCAATTGCGCCGCATCCATGCCGGCGTGCACAAACTGAGCCTGCAGGCCGAGTCGCGCGAGCGCATCCGTGCCAGTGCCGCAGTGGTGCAGGCCGCAGCCGCCGGCGACGCGCCGGTGTATGGTGTCAACACCGGCTTCGGCAAGCTGGCCAACCAGCGCATCAGCACCGAGCAGCTCGACACGCTGCAGCTCAATCTGATCCGCTCGCACAGCGTCGGCGTCGGCGAGCCGCTGACGCCGGAAGTGGTGCGGCTGATGCTGGCGCTGAAGGCCGCGAGCCTGGCGCGCGGCCACTCCGGCGTGCGCGAAGAGGTGGTCGACACGCTGATCGCCGTGCACAACGCCGGCCTGGTGCCCCATGTGCCGGCGCAAGGGTCGGTGGGCGCCTCGGGTGACTTGGCGCCGCTGGCCCACATGACGCTGGCGCTGCTGGGCGAGGGCGAGATGCTGGTGGTGGGCCGGCGCCGCCCGGCGCTGGCGGCGCTGGAGTCGGCCGGCATCCAGCCGCTGAAGCTGCAGGCCAAGGAAGGCCTGGCGCTGATTAACGGCACGCAGACCTCCACCGCGCTGGCGCTGCATGCGCTGTTCGCCTTCGAGCCGGTGCTGCAAGCGGCGCTGGTGGTGGGCGCGCTGACGGTGGACGCGGCACGCGGCAGCGACGGCCCCTTCGACCCGCGCATCCACGCGCTGCGCGGCCAGCCCGGGCAGATCGACGTGGCCCAGGCCTACCGTGCGCTGCTGGCTGGCAGCCAGATCCGCCTGTCGCACGTCAGTGGCGACGACCGCGTGCAAGACCCGTACTCGCTGCGCTGCCAGCCGCAGGTGGTGGGCGCCTGCGTCGACCAGCTGCGCCATGCGACGGGGGTGCTGCTGCGCGAGGCCAACGCGGTGACCGACAACCCGCTGGTCTTCGCCGCGGAGGGCGAGTTGCCGGCGATGATGATCTCCGGCGGCAACTTCCACGCCGAGCCGGTGGCGCTGGCGGCCGACGGCATGGCGCTGGCCATCGCCGAGGTCGGCGCGATTGCCGAGCGGCGCATCGCTATGCTCATCGACACGGGCGTATCGCGGCTGCCGCCCTTCCTCACGGCCGATGCCGGTTTGAACAGCGGCTTCATGATCGCCCACGTCACCGCCGCGGCGCTGGCCAGCGAGAACAAGTCGATGGCGCACCCGGCCAGCGTCGACAGCCTGCCCACCAGCGCCAACCAGGAGGACCATGTCAGCATGGCCACCTTCGCCGCGCGCCGGCTGCAGCCGATGATCCGCAACACCGCGCACATCCTCGGCATCGAATGGCTGGCCGCGGCGCAGGGCATCGAGTTCCTGCGGCCGCTGCGCAGCTCCGAGCCGCTGGAGCGTGCGCATGCGCTGCTGCGCAGTGCCGTGCCTGCGATGGCGCAGGACCGCTACCTGGCGCCGGACATCGACACCGCCACGACCATGGTAGGCGACGGCTCGCTGGCGCGCATCTTGCACAGCCTGCCGCAGCTGCCGGCATGGCTAGAAAACGCCTGAATCCCCCCCACCCATCGAAGGAAGAGCCCCATGAAGAAGTCTGCATTCACCTCCCTGGCCCTGGCCGCCGCGCTGACCCTGATGGGCGGCAGCGCGCTGGCCCAGGACACCAAGGTCGTCATCGGCATGTCCGGCTGGACCGGCTTCGCGCCGCTGACGCTGGCCAAGGAGGCCGGCCTGTTCAAGAAGCATGGGCTGGACGTCAGCATCAAGATGATTCCGCAGAAGGACCGCCACCTGGCGCTGGCCAGCGGCGACATCCAGTGCGCGGCGACCACGGTCGAGACCTGGATCGTCTGGACGGCCAACGGCATCCCGACGACGCAGATCTTCCAGCTCGACAAGAGCTATGGCGCCGATGGCATGGTGGTCAAGCCCGGCATCACCAAGATCGCCGACCTGAAGGGCAAGACGGTGGCTGCCAGCGCGCCCGGCACGGCGCCGTACTTCACGCTGGCCTGGATGCTGAAGAAGAACGGCCTGTCGACCAAGGACGTGAGCATCGTCAACCTCGAGCCGCAGGCCGCTGCCAACGCGATGATCGCCGGCACCGCCAACCTGGACGCGGCGATGACCTACGAACCCTACCTTTCGGCGGTGCGCGAGAAGCCCGAGGCCGGCAAGATCATTGCCACCACGCTGGACTACCCGATGATCATGGACACCTTCGGCTGCACGCCGAAGTTCCTGGCCGAGAACCCGAAGGCGGCACAGGCTCTGGCCAGCGCCTACTTCGACGCGGTGGCGATGATCAAGGCCGAGCCGGCCAAGAGCTTCGAGATCATGGGCGCCGCGGTCAAGCAGACGGCCGACAAGTTCGAGGCCAGCCAGAAGTACCTGCGCTGGCAGGACAAGGCAGCCAACCAGAAGTTCTTCGCCGGCGAGCATGCGGCGTTCAGCAAGGAGGCGGCCGACCTGCTGCTCGAGGCGGGCATCATCAAGCAGCTGCCCGACATGTCGAAGCTGGCGACCACCCAGTTCATCCAGTAGGCCGGCATGCGTCCGCTGACCCCGGTGGCGCCGGGTGCGCGCGTCGCGCTCGGCGTGGGCTTCTTCGTGCTGTTCGTGGCCGTCTGGTCGGCGGCCACCTTCAGCGGGTGGGTCAACCCGATCTTCCTGGCCGACCCGCTGAAGATGCTGCGCAGCGGCTGGGTGCTGCTCACCGAGATGGGCTTTGCCAAGGACATCGGCATGACGGTGTTCCGCGTGGTCGGCGGTTTCCTCATTGCCGCGGTCATCGCCGTGCCGCTGGGGGTGGCCATGGGCGCCTACAAGCCCATCGAAGCCTTCTTCGAGCCCTTCGTCAGCTTCGCGCGCTACCTGCCGGCATCGGCCTTCATCCCCCTGCTGATCCTGTGGGCCGGCATCGGCGAGGCGCAGAAGCTGGCGGTGATCTTCATCGGCAGCTTCTTCAGCCTGGTGCTGATGATCAGCGTGACGGTGGGCAACACGCGGCGCGATCTGGTCGAGGCGGCCTACACGCTGGGCGTGGGCGATGCGTCGCTGATCCGCCGCGTGCTCATTCCCGGCGCGGCGCCGGAAATCGCCGAGCACCTGCGCATGGTGCTGGGCTGGGCCTGGACCTACGTGATCGTGGCCGAGCTGATCGGTGCGTCCAGCGGCATCGGCCACATGATCACCGACAGCCAGGCGCTGCTGGCCACCGACCAGATCATCTTCGGCATCATCGTCATCGGCCTGATCGGGCTGGCCAGCGACCTGTTCTTCAAATGGGTCAACCGCCGCCTGTTCCCGTGGGCACAACTGGGGCGTTGAGCATGGCCAACATCCTTTCGATCCGCGGTGTCGAGCGCCGCTTCGACACCACGCTGGCGTTGCAGTCGACGAACCTGGACGTCGCCGAAAACGACTTCATCACCATCCTCGGCCCCAGCGGCTGCGGCAAGAGCACGCTGCTGCGCATCGTCGCCGGGCTGGACACGCCCACCGCCGGCGAGGTGCTGCTCGACGGCCAGCGCATCGACGGGCCCGGTGCCGACCGCGGCATGGTGTTCCAGAGCTACACGCTGTTCCCGTGGCTGACGGTGCTGGACAACGTCTGCTTCGGCCTGGCCGAACGCGGCCTGCCGCGCGCGCAACAGCTGGAAGTCGCGCACGGCTTCCTGGCCAAGGTGGGCTTGAAGGGCTTCGACAAGCACTACCCGAAGCAGCTGTCCGGCGGCATGCAGCAGCGCACCGCGATCGCCCGCGCGCTGGCCAACGACCCGCGCATGCTGCTGATGGACGAGCCCTTCGGCGCGCTGGACCACCAGACGCGCGAGCTGATGCAGGAGCTGCTGCTGGGCATCTGGGAAGAGCAGCGCAAGACCGTGCTGTTTGTCACCCACGACATCGACGAGGCGGTGTTCATGGGCAGCCGCGTCATCGTGATGAGCGCGCGGCCGGGGCGCATCAAGCTCGACCGCGACGTGCCGCTGGCGCACCCGCGGCACTACTCGGTCAAGACCACGCCCGAGTTCACCGAGCTGAAGGCCGAGTTGACCGAGCAGGTGCGGGTGGAGGTGCGCGCCGCGCAGGCGGCGATGGCCTGAAGCGACAGCGCGCCGAGTTCCCAATCGGACGGGCTACTGGCAGACGAAGCTGTCGGCGCTCTCCACGTCGCCGCTGCCCTTATAGCGTGCCACCTTCGGGTAGGGGCACAGCGGGCGCGTGCGGGTGGCCGACCAGCCCGCCGGCAGGTCGCCGTTCACGCCACCGGCGTTGCCGGCGCCGCGCGCAGTGGCCAGCACCGTTTCAGGCGCCTGGCCCTGCTCGACCCAGGCGACCAGCTGGCTGAGCATGTCGAACTGGTCGGCGGCCGGACCGCCGCTGCAATGGCCCATGCCCGGCACGCGGAAGAAGCGCGCGAAGTTCGCCGCGTTGCCGCCGTTGTTGCGCGCCACCCCCTCGTACCAGACCGTGGTGTCGTCGATCGAGAAGATGGCGTCGCTGACCCCGTGGTAGACCATGATCTTGCCGCCGCGGTTCTTCACCTTCGCCAGGTTCGTCGGATTCGGCGGCGTCATGAAGCTCATGGCCGATTCGGTGTAGGTGGCATCGGTGGCATTGATCTCCTGCACCATCGAGTCGATGGAGGTGGTCAGGGCCCAGGTGGCCAACTCGGCGGCCGTGCTCGCGCCGGACAGTGGCGGCACCTTGAAGATCAACCCCACGGCGCCCGGGTCCAGTTGCACCGACGCATTGAACTCCCAGTTGGCCACCCCGGCCGTGCCGTGACCGCTGTCGAACGGGAAGCTCGCGTACACCGCAGCGCCGGCACTGGTCTTCGGCCCGGCGAAGATCTCGGCAATGACCCCCTTCTGCGCCGCCGTGAGGCAGGTGCCGTCGCGCGCGCCGCCGCAGGTCGGCACATCGCTCTGCAGATTGAAGGCGGCCTGGCAGGCGGCGGTGTCTTGCACCATGCCGTCGCTCGCCCCGTCCAGCGCGTCGCACTTGCTCAGCACCGCCTGCGACACCAGCGAACGCTCCGCCGCTGTCCAGGCGGTGGCCAGGTTGGCTGATGTGATGCTGGTCGGATCGTCGGAGATGCTGCGGTAGCGCTGGGCGCCGAAGATGTTGGCCACCGCCGCTTTGGGCAGGTTGTAGCCCGGCGCGCCGGCGAGGAAGCCGTCGTACTGGTCGCCGTAGCGCGCCGCGGCCACCAGCGCGTGGCGTCCGCCGTTGGAGCAGCCGCCGTAGTACAGCCGGTCCGGGCCCTTGCCGTAGGCCTGGCGGATCACCTCCTTGGCGGTGGGCAACAGCTTGGCCTCGGCCTGGTAGCCATAGTCCAGCCGCGCCTGCGGGTCGATGCCGAAGGCCGGCCCGCCGACCGCAGCGTTGCTGTGCCCGGCGTCCGAACTCATGACCGCGAAGCCCTGCGCCAGCGCACCGGTGATCGGGCCGCCGCCCAGTGCGCCGGCGGCCGTGCTCACGCTGCCATCGATGCCGCCGTTGGCCTGGTAGTAGTAGCGGCCGTTCCAGTTCTTGGGCAAGCGCATCTCGAAGCCAATGGCGTAGGACTTGCCGTCCACCGCACTGGTGCGGCGGAGCATCTCGCCGGTGACGCGGCAGTGCTCTGCCGTCTGCACGCCGCTCACCGGGCCGGCGGCCACCGTGGTCACCGCCGAGATCGTGGTGTCGGCCAGGCCGGCCAGCTTGGCGGCCAACGCTTCGCAGGTGCCCGACAGAGACGCGGGCTGCGCTGCGGTCAGTTGCGGCAGACCGTCGTCGTCGTCGCTGCAGCCCGCCATCACCGCGACGAGCACGCTGCCGCCCAGTACGACGGCGGACCGCCGCCAGTCGAAGCTCTTGTCGAACCTGTTCATCGCCTCGTTCCTTTCAAGTTGATGGCGCCGGCCAATGCTGTCCGGCGCAGGCGCCGGTTGTCACGGAGCAGCCTGATAGGAAGCTTACTATGCTAATTTTGGCGGCATGCTAGGGACTACACTTAGGCGATCGATCGCCAAGTTATAAAGTTAAGCTTCTTATCCAGGGGCTTCGCCCATATCCACATCTCCATTGCAAACCATGGCCACCCGACGCGACAGCGCCGACCGCACGCCTGCCGGCGGTCTCGGCGAAGGTTCCATGCACGGCCTGCTCGGCTACCAGCTTGCCCAGGCCTCGATCGTCACGACCCGGGCCTTCATGCGGGTGGTGGGCAAGCCGATGACGTTGCGGCCGGTGGAGTTCACCATCCTTCACCTGCTGCACCAGAACGCCGACGTGACGACGACGGCGCTGGCCCGCGCGCTGGCGATGACCGGCCCCGGCGTGGCGGCGTGGCTCGAGCGGCTGGAGTCGCGCGGGCTGCTCGAGCGCGAGCGCAGCGAGACCGATCGGCGAGCCCAGCACCTGCGCCTGACCCGGCCGGGGGCCGAGATCGCCGGCAAGGCGCTGAAGCTGCTGCTGGCGGCCGACGTGGAGATGCTCGCCCACCTCAGCGACGGCGAGCACCGCATCCTGCTGGAACTGCTGCACAAGGTGGCGCGCGCAAGGGCTTGAAGCGCCGCGCCAAGCAGGCCTGGCTCGACCCATCGCTTGGCAGTTACGCCGCCAGCCAGACGATGTCTTCCGGACGGCCCAGCAGGTTGAGCCTGAACTTGCTCAGCACCTGCTCGCGACAGCCGGCGGTGTTCTCCAGCGGATGGCGAGGCGCCGCAGTCTCCGCAAGCGTCGAACACCGCTTCGACACCACGCTGCCGCCGCGAGCGACGAAACTCGAACCGAGAACGACTTCATCACCATCCTTGGCCTGAATGGCCGGGACAAGAGCACGCGTTGCTGCGCATCGTTGCCGGGCTGGAGCAGCAGACCGACAGCGAAGTGCTGCTGGACAGTCGGCGCATCGACGTCTGCTTTGGCTTGGCCGAACGCGGCCTGCCGCGCGCGCAGCAGCTGGAGATCGCGCACGGCTTCCTCGCCAAGGTGGGCTTGAAGGGCTTCGACAGGCACTACCCGAAACAGCTGTCCGGCGGCATGCAGCAGCGCACCGCGATCGCACGCGCGCTGGCCAACGACCCGCGCATGCTGCTGATGGACGAGCCCTGCGGTGCGCTGGACCACCAGACCCGCCAGCTGATGCAGGAGCTGCTGCTGAGCATCTGGGAAGAACAGCGCAAGACCGTGCTGTTCGTCACCCACGACATCGACGAGGCGGTGTTCATGGGCAGCCGAGTCATCGTGATGAGCGCGCGCCCGGGTCGCATCAAGCTCGACCACGAGGTGCCGGTGGCACACCCGCGGCACTACTCGATGAAGACCAGCCCGGTGTTCACTGAGCCCAAGGCCGAGCTGACCGAGCAGGTTCGTGTCGAGGTGCGTGCCGCGCAGTCGGCGATGGCCTGATGTCGGCGCGCCGCGCAATTGACCTCGCGCAAAACCGCGCGGCGAGCGCGGTCCTACGATGCCCCGCATGGACATCCCGCGGCGCTGGGCCGCGGGCCATCGAGGGTCCGTCATGAACCAAAGCACCACCGCAGCCGGCCATTCGCCGATCGAAGACTTCTCGCAGTGTCATGCCGGCATCCTCGGACACCTACAGGTTCTGGGCACCTTGCCGGCCCTGCTGGAACCGGCGGCCCGGGCGCGACAGATCGCCACCGACACGTTGAGCTTCTTCCGCGAAGCGGTGTTCGAGCACCATGCCGAGGAGGAGAAGGAACTCTTCCCGGCTGTGCTGGCCAGCGCCACCAAGGGCGAGGAGCGTGAGCGCGTGCAGGCGCTGGTCAACGCGCTGACCGCCGAACACCGCAAGGTCGAGGCGGCTTGGTCGAAGCTCGAGCCCAAGCTCAAGGCGCTGTCCAAGGGACATGAATCGGATGTCGACGGTGCCGACATCCAGGCGCTGGTCGACAGCTACCAGGCGCATGCGCGCTTCGAGGAGGCGGTCTTCCTGCCACTGTCGCAGACCATCCTGGGCCGCAACAGCAACCATCTGGCGGCGCTGGGCGTGTCGATGCACATGCGCCACGCCATGCCCCAGGTGCTGCAGCGCTTCGCCGGCCGGCTGTGAAGTGAAGGCCCTCAGCGGGCTGGATGGCGCCTTTCTGCACCTGGAGACGCCCGAGACGCCGATGCACGTGGCGTCGCTGCATCTGTTCGATCTGCCGCGCGGCTACCGGCGCGACTTCCATGCCGACATCAAGCGCCTGATGCGCGGCCGGCTGCGCCTGGCGCCGGTGTTCACACGCAAGCTGGCGCCGATGCCCCTGCAGTTTGCCAACCCGGTGTGGGTCAAGGAAGACAAAGTCGACCTCGACTACCACGTGCGGCGCGTCACGCTGCCCAAGCCGGGCACGCGCGCGCAATTCGAAGATTGCGCCGGCCGTCTGCACGCGGAATTGCTGGACCGCAGTCGGCCGTTGTGGCAACTGGTGATTATCGACGGCCTGCAAAGCGGCCAGGCCGCCTACTACTTCAAGGTGCACCACGCGGTGGTCGACGGGCAATCGGGCGTGATGCTGGCGCAGGCGTTGTTCGACCTGACGCCCAAGCCGCGGCGCATGGCGCCGGCCCTGGCCGCGCTGGCGGAACACCCCGGAATGGCAGAACTGGCGGCCGCGGCGCTGAAACACGACGTCGGCCAGTACATCAAGCTGGTGCGGCATCTGCCTGAGGTGGTGAAGACGCTGGCCAGCTTGTTTGGCGGCGCATCGGATCGCGCCAAGGGCCCTCTTTCGCAGAACGCCGCCTTCGGCCCGAAGACCGAGTTGAACCAGCCGATCACCGGCCAGCGCGGCTTTGCCGGAGCGTCGATTCCGCTGGACACGCTGAAAATGCTGGCGGCGGCGCACGACGCCAAGCTCAACGACGTGGTCATGGCGCTGTGCAGCGGCATGCTGCGGCGCTATCTGGCCCGGCATGGCGGCGTGCCGAAGAAGCCGCTGATTGCGGCCATGCCGATCTCGCTGCGCGAAGCCGGCAACACCGAATACACCACCCAGGCGACGATGGCCGTGGTCAACCTGAACACGCACATCGCCGACCCGGTGAAGCGGCTGGTGGCCATCCGCGACGCAGCTGGCGCCGTGAAAGCCGTGGCCAAGCGCGCCAAGGGGCTGATGCCCACCGATTTCCCGACCATCGGGGTGCCCTGGGTGATCCATGGACTGGCCACGCTGTACGGCCGCTCGGGCCTGAGCAAGGCCATGCCGCCGCTGGCCAACGTGGTCATCTCCAATGTGCCGGGTCCGAAGGTGCCGCTGTATGCCGCCGGCGCGCGCATGGTCAGCTACTGGCCGATGTCGATCGTCGAGCACGGCCTGGGGCTGAACATCACGGTGTTGAGCTATGCCGGGTCGATGGACTTCGGTTTCACCACGGCGCTCAACGTGGTGGGCGACGCGCGCGAATTGTCGGCGGCGCTGGCGGAGTCGCTGGACGAATTGCAAGCGCGCTGTGCGCCTGCGCCGCGAGCAAGGCCGCGCTCACCCCGTGTGCCAGCCTGAGACGCGGCATTTCCGCCGCGCGCACTACCGGAGTTGAAGGCCGGCCGGCGATTTCAGACTCGGTCTGCAGAGAGTCTTGGGGCTGTTACTGGCTGTGGGCCGCGAGGATGCTGCGAATTTGCACACAAGATTTCGGACACCCACGCGCAGCCCCGTGAAATCGGTCTGACCGGCTCTACCTGACATCCATGCGCCGAGGCGCACCTCCCAAATGGGCAGGTGCGTCAAAGGCCCGTGCACGAATGCAGACTACTTCGTCGATTCCTTCGCTTGCCTCAGGGCTTCGGCGCGCATGAGACACCCGCTGATCCATCGCAATAGTACACGCGGATGCTATTCGTCTCGAAGTCGTCAAAGTCTCCGGTATCACAAGAGCCCGCCGTGAATCGCAACGTTACCGTCCCCGATGTTCCGACCGTTGCCACGTCGAAATCGAAGGTCGATTGCGACCAACTGCCGTCAAGATTGGAGTCGCCGCCGTCCTTACTTTGCTTGACGACCTCGCCACTGCCATTATCAACCACCATCTCTACGGTGTTCTTGCAATAGGGTGCGATCGTCGTCTGCCAACCCTTGGCTTCGAGCTTAACCGTAGCCCGGGTCCAGTTCGGATTGGCCTGCAGCTTGGTGCCCCAATCGGCAATCGGGAAGTCCGCAGACAGCCCAACCGCGTCCGTCTGAAACTGCGAGTTGATGGTCCCTCGGTAGATGCCGTCACCGATATGCGTCACCACATCGCCATTGCCAGGCAGGCTGGTGTTGGTGGCCAGCGGAACCAGAGGCACGTCTCCCTGGCATGTCGCACCACCCGTTGTAGACGGGCACGTAAACTGGCCCGGCTCGTAGCCTGCTTTGACCACTGAGGCGGCTACCTGGGTCAACCCGGTGACGCCGTCTGCCTTTATGTCCAGCGCAAGGCACTTACCATCCGGCCCAGTCGTGGTGCCGGGGCTGGGATTGATGCCCTCGATCTTGAAGGTGATCGCGGCGTCCTGTACGGGCAGAAGTGTCGCCTTGTCTATCACCGTGCAGGTAACTCGGAAGTCGACCGTAGCTGCCGATCCACCGCCACCGCCGCCGCCTGCATCGTCGCCAGAGTCGCCACCGCCGCTGCCGCAGGCTGCAATCAAGGTTGAAAAAGCCACGGCGCTGAGAAGCCGGGTGAACGCAACAACGGGGCATTTCATAGTTTTCCTCTTGAACTTGCAAGCCAAGGCCTGCCAATGCGAAATCAACCTGGGGCAGTCGGCTTGGCCGAAAAGCTCAACAACTTCGGCACGGATCGAACTTCGATCCGCAAACCCAACCAAAACAAAGACCCTGATTCTACTTGTGGCGCCCTGGCTCGCGATCCGGCAGTGACGCCATGTGCCACCGACATAGGGGGAGTGAAGCATCGATCCGCGGCCTAATACGTAAGTATTTGCATCCAGACCCTGCATGCAGGCCACGAAGGCAGCCACCAGCGGGCCGTGCAAGAAGGGCCTGACGCTACTGTTGACGCGGAATGCAGTCGCGACCCTCGCTGCCGCAGAAGTACACGCGCATCCGGTTGATCTCGAAATCATCCAAGTCCGCGCCCCGGCAAGTGCCGGCGGAAATCACCACTTTGGCGCTCAACATGCCAACCTGGCTGACCTGGAAGACAAAGGGGTCGGGCTCCCTGTGTCCCCCGCTCCAGTAGCCCTGGTCCGACGAGTTGCCACCGGCAATCTCGACCGAACCCGAATCTCCGACCAACGCGATGGTATTGCCCGGGCAGATCGATGTCTGCCATCCCTTGTGATCGAGGACCACGGTGGCCCTGGTTATCCCTTCCTTCTTGACCTGAACATCCCAATCCGCAATCGGAAACGCCAGCACCGTGCCGTCGGGTACTTTCTTCTGCAACTGCGAGTTCGGTTGTCCCTGGAAATTCGAATCCCCAATGTGCCAGACCGTATCGCTGCCGAGCGGAATGCTCACATTGCTGGCCAGCACGATCAGCTTGACTTTGGCGGAGCAACTAACCTCCGTCTTCGAGAACCCATAACAAATCAGCGTCTGGGGTTCGTACCCTTCCTTAACGACCGTTCCGGCCGGAAGGTTGACCCCGCTCACCTCGGCCAGCGGCATGTCCAAGGTACACGTGCCATCTGCTCCGGTCTGGGTTTCGTACTTCTTGTTGGACCCGGACGCGTCGGTGGTTTGAAAACTGACGATGGCAGCCGAAACAGCGCCTTGGTCGGACGTGACGGTGCAGTTGATGCGGGCAATCCCAGCTGGAGGCGGGTCTTCCGATGAATCACCGCTCCCGCACGCGGACAACAACGACGCGAATGCCAAGGCGCCCAAAAAGCGAGTGAGTGCAAAGACGGGGCGCTTCATGTGTTCTGCTTCCTATTCATCAAAGGCGTGCGTTCCGAACACGAAATGCTCATGCAAGCCTCAAGTCCCAAGCTATCCGACAAGCCCGTAGCGTCTTGGTTGAGGCGACGAATCCGGAACGGTTCCCGGGTGCTGATGGATTTTGTTCTCCTGAACCAAGGAGGTGCGGGCTGACTACTGTGATGCTACCCGCGGCTCTAGGGGTCTAGATCCGTCGTCAATGCGATTCCTCCACTCATGTTGGGGGGTGCATGGGCAAAGGCGACGCCGAAGTCGTGGGTTGCGTCTTGGCCTGCGCACTACACGTTTGGCGGCCACCTACACCGTGGTGATCGGGCGGGGAGCGAACCGCCACCGATCGGAGCGGGGCTCAGTCCTTCCTCCGTATCAATGCAAGTGGGTGGACGCTTCGATGAGGCGTGACAGGTCAACCGGGGCGGCCTGGCATTGACGGACGGCGTCGCGGACACCTCACGCCGATAAGGGTGCCGCGACGCGGCGCAGTGCCGCTGACGCGCGCAGCGCGCCGACCTCGATGCCGTTCCAGTTCTTCAGACAAACGTCGCTGAGAGAGCGCATCAGCTGTGTCTGGCCGTCGTCCAGCGCCACGTACGCTTCGATCAGTGCCGCCATCACCACCTCGGCCGCACGCGCGTTGTTGCCATCGTCGATCTTCAGCGCCACGCCCAGGCCCCGGCCGGGCAGCGCGGCGCAGTACACACCTTCGGCGCCGACCTTGCAGAACACACGTTCGCCCAGCCGCTGCATCACCCGCGTGTCGAAGCGGTCGGTGCCGCCGACCATGAACGGGGCCTTCGCCACCGCCAGGCGCAGCCGCCGCGCGGCGCGTGCATGGTCGTCACTCAGCCCGACCCCGGTGCCGACGCGCGCGAAGGCTCGCGCCAAGTGCTGCAGCGGGATGCCGAAGGTCGGGATCGAGCAGCCGTCGATGCCCTGCAGTGCAGTCGACAGGTCCCAGCCGGTGGCCGTTTGCAGCGCATGCGTCACCTCGCGCATCACCGGGTGCTCGGCGCGCACGTAGCCCTTGGCATAGTCGAACAGCGGCTGGCCACCCGCCATGCGGCAGGCCAGGCAGACAAAACCGGCGTGCTTGCCCGAACAGTTGTTGTGCAGCGCACTGGGGGTGTCGCCGCGAGCGGCCATCTCGCGCTGGAAGGCCTCGCGGTAGGGCCAGTGCGCGCCGCATTCCAGCGTGCGCAGGTCCACTCCGGCCTTGGCCAGCATGCCGGCCGCGGTGGCCACGTGCGCCGGCTCGCCGTTGTGCGAGGCACAGGCCAGCGCCAGTTCCTCGTCGCTCAGCTGCAAGGCCGTGGCCGCGCCGCTGGCCACCAGCGGCAGCGCCTGCAGCACCTTCACCGCCGAGCGGGGAAAAATCGGCCGCTGCGTGTCGCCCAGCGCCAGCACCATGCCGCCGTCGGCATCGACCACCGCCAGTGCGCCGCGGTGCGCGGATTCGACCGCATTGCCGCGCCAGGCTTCGACCAGTACCGGATTCATCGCGCATGCTCCTGCCATGGGCCAGTGCCGACTGTAATCGGCGCGCACCGACAATCGCCGCGATGAATCCAAGCCCCCAGGCTGCCGTGCGCTGCATCGGCGTCGATTTCAGCAGCCGCCCGAGCCGCCGCAAGCCGGTGCTGTGGGCCGAAGGCCAACGCCATGGCGCGGTGCTGCGGCTGGGCCGCCTGGTCGAGCATGCCGACTTCGACAGCCTGGCCGAAGCGCTGCGCGAGCCCGGACCCTGGGTCGGCGCCTTCGACTTCCCCTTCGGCCTGCCGCGCGAGCTGGTCGAGGCGCTGTATTGGCCGCAGCAGTGGCTGCCACTGCTGCGCCACTACCAGGCGCTGGACCGGGCCGAGATCCGCCTGCAGTTCAAGGCCTTCTGCGACGGGCGGCCGGCGGGCGCCAAGTTCGCGCACCGCGCCTGCGACCGCCCGGCCGGATCTAGCCCGTCGATGAAATGGGTGAACCCGCCCGTGGCCTACATGCTGCACGCCGGCGTGCCGCTGCTCGTCGACGCCGGCCTGCAGCTGCCGGGTCTGCACGACGGTGACCCGAGCCGCGTGGCGCTGGAGGGCTACCCCGGGCTGCTGGCCCGCGAGCTGATCGGCTCGCGCTCCTACAAGGCCGACGATGTGGCACGGCAGACTGCGCCCCGACTGATTGCGCGCAAGGACATCGTGGCCGCGCTGGAGCAGGGCCGCACGCGACTGGGCCTGCGGTTGAAGCTGTCGCCGGCGCAGCACGAGCGGCTGGTCGAGGACGCCAGCGGCGACAGCCTGGATGCGGTGCTGTGCCTGATGCAGGCCGCCTGGGCCAGCGAGCAGCCGGGCTACGGGCTGCCGGCCGACATCGATCCGCTGGAGGGCTGGATCGTCAGTGCCTGAAAGTCCTCAGTCGGCTTTGAAGCCGGAGGCCTTGACCACCGGCGCCCAGCGCTCGCTGTCGCGCTTCATCAGCGCGACGAGGTCGGCCTGCGTGCCGCCGGTCGGCTCCAGCCCCAACTTGGCAAAGCGCTCGCGCAACTCGGGCGCGGCCAAGGCGCGGTTGATGGCCGCGTTCAGCTGGCGCAGCGTGACCTCGGGCGTGCGCGCCGGCGCATAGATCGCGAACCAGCTGCTGCCTTCCACTCCCTTCAGGCCCGATTCGGCGAAGGTCGGCACCTCGGGCAGCAGCGCGGCGCGTTGGGCGCCGGCACTGGCCAGGATGCGGATCTTGCCGGCGCGCTGCAGTTCGATCTGGTCGACCAGCGTGTCGACGGCCGAACTCACCTGGTTGCCCATCAGCGCCGTCATCAGCGGGCCGCCGCCGTTGTATGGCACGTGGATCAGGTCCAGCCCGGCGTCGCGCCCGATCATCACGCCAAAGAAGTGCGGCAGGCTGCCCGGCCCCGGGGTGCCGAAGTTGGCTTGCGCCGGGTTGGCCTTCCACCAGGCCACCAGCTCGGCCACGGTCTTCGCCGGGTGCGTCGCGTTCACCGACAGGCCGAACTGGAAGTTGGCCACCGCGGCCACCGGCGCGAAGTCGGCCTGCGGGTCGTAGTTCAGCTTCGAGAACACCAGCGGCGCCAGGATCGGCACGACGATCGGCGTGATCATGATCGTGCTGCCGTCGGCCGGCGCGTTCTTCAGCAGTTCTGCGGCAATGCGCCCGCCGGCACCCGGTTTGTTGTCGACCACCACGTTCTGCTTCAGTTCGTCCTTCATGCGTTCGGCCAGCAGGCGGCCGGCAATGTCGGCCGAGCCGCCTGGCGCAAAGCCAACCAGCAACCGCACCGGTTTGTCCACCTGGGCCATCGCGTTACCGGCCAGCGTGGCCAGGCTCAGCAGCAGGGCGTTCAACAAGGCGGTCGTGCGCATGAGGGCTCCAAATCGGGTTCGGGGCGACCATTGTTCATCAAGGCGCCTGAGCCGCAGCTGCGTGTTTGTGCCGAGAGGCCGCCGACAATCGCCCCGGCCTCGACGATGGACAAACCTCATCCGCCCGACACCGCCTTCGATGCCTGGTTCCAGGCGCGCGGCTGGCGCGTGTTCGACTTCCAGCGCCAGGTCTGGGCGGCCATGTGCGCAGGCCGCAGCGGCCTGCTGCATGCCACCACCGGCAGCGGCAAGACCTATGCGGTGTGGCTGGGGGCGTTGGCACGGCAGACGTCGTCCACGGGACTGCAAGTGCTCTGGCTGACGCCGATGCGCGCACTGGCCGCCGACACGGCGCGGGCGCTGCAGCAGCCGCTGGCCGAGCTGGCGCCGCAATGGCGCGTGGGCCTGCGTACTGGCGACACCCCGTCGGCCGAGCGTGCGCGTCAGGACCGCCGCCTGCCCACGGCATTGGTGACCACGCCCGAATCACTGACACTGCTGCTGACGCGTGAACGTGCGCGCGAGGACTTCGGCGCGCTACAGGTGGTGATCGTCGACGAGTGGCACGAGCTCATCGGCAACAAGCGCGGCGTGCAGGTGCAGCTGGCGCTGGCGCGCCTGCGCCTGTGGAACCCGCAGCTGGTGGTGTGGGGCTTGTCCGCCACGCTGGGCAACTTGGACGAGGCTCGCAGTGCACTGCTCGGCCCGCGCCACGGTGGTGATGCGCAGCTGGTGCAGGGACGGCTGGACAAGCCGCTGCAGGTCGACACGCTGCTGCCGCACGAACCAGGGCGTTTTTCGTGGGGTGGGCACCTGGGTGCGCAGATGCTGCAGCCGGTGGTCGACGAGATCGAGCGCTCGTCGACGGCGCTGATTTTCACCAACGTGCGCTCGCAGGCGGAGACCTGGTATCAGCTGCTGCTGAACGCGCGGCCCGACTGGGCCGGCAGCATCGCGCTGCACCACGGCTCGCTCGACAAGAGCGTGCGCGAATGGGTCGAGGCCGGCCTGAAGGCCGGCACGCTGAAGGCCGTGGTGGCCACCTCGTCGCTGGACCTGGGCGTGGACTTCCTGCCGGTGGAGCGCGTGCTGCAGATCGGCAGCGCCAAGGGCGTGGCCCGGCTGCTGCAGCGCGCCGGCCGCAGCGGCCACCAGCCGGGCCGCGCCAGCCGCGTGACGCTGGTGCCGACCCACACGCTGGAGCTGGTGGAGGCGGTGGCCGCGCGCCGCGCCGCGTTGGCCGGGCGGGTGGAGGCGCGCGAAGCCCCGGACGCGCCACTGGACGTGCTGGTGCAGCACCTGGTGAGCATGGCCCTGGCCGGCGGCTTCGAGGCCGAGGCGATGTACCGCGAGCTGCGCGGCGCCTGGAGCTACCGCAAGCTGTCCCGCGAGTCCTTCCAGTGGGCGCTCGGCTTCGTGGTGCACGGCGGCAGCAGCCTGCAGGCCTACCCCGAGTACCATCGCGTCGTGTTGCAGGACGGGCGCTACCGCGTGGTCAACCGCGGCATCGCATTGCGCCACCGGCTGCAGGTGGGCACCATCGTGGCCGATGCCTCGATGCAGGTGAAATGGCTCGGCGGCGGCACGCTCGGCACGGTGGAGGAGTCCTTCATCGCGCGACTGAAGAAGGGCGACTGCTTCGTCTTCGGCGGCCGGGTGCTGGAGTACGTGCGCACGCAGGACATGGCCGCCTATGTGCGCAAGGCCACCGGCAAGCGCGGCATCGTGCCGGCCTGGAGCGGCGGGCGCATGCCGCTGTCCAGCGAGCTCGCCGACGCCACGCTGCGCGTGCTGGACGGCTGCGAGCAGGGCGACTGGCTCGAGCCGGAGCTGCAGAGCGCGCAGCCGATGCTGCAGGCGCAGCTGCGCTTGTCGAAGCTGCCGACGCCGAAGACGCTGCTGGTCGAGCGCTTCCGTTCGCGCGAGGGGCATCACCTGTTCCTCTACCCCTTTGCCGGGCGCCTGGTGCACCTGGGGCTGGCCTCGCTGCTGGCTTGGCGCTTGAGCCGGGGCGCGCCCAACAGCTTCAGCCTCAGCGTCAACGACTACGGTTTCGAGCTGCTGGCTGCCGAGGAGCCGGCGCTGGACAGCCTGCACGACCGGGCGCTGTTCGACGCTGGCGAGCTGCTGGCCGACGTGCTGGCCAGCCTGAACAGCGGCGAGCTGGCACAGCGGCGCTTTCGGGAGATCGCGCGGGTGGCCGGACTGGTGTTCAGCGGCTACCCCGGCGCACCGAAGAGCACGCGCCAGCTGCAGGCTTCGTCGAGCCTGTTCTTCGAGGTCTTCCGCAAGTACGACCCTGGCAACCGCCTGCTTGGCCAGGCCGAATCCGAAGTGCTGTCGCAGGAGCTGCAGATCGAGCGGCTGCGCGCGGCGCTCAAGCGCATGCGCAAGCTGCGTCTGGACTTCGTCGAGCTGGCCGCACCCAGCCCCTTCAGCCTGCCGCTGATGGTGGAACGCTTCCGCGAGCAGCTGACGACCGAGAAGCTGGCCGACCGGCTGGCGCGCATCCTCAAGGACGCCGAGGCGGCGCTGGCCACACCGGACCCCCGGCCACGGCGCCGCCGCGTGATGAAGCCCGCCGCGCCGGGCGCGGCGAAGCTCAGCGCATAGACCTCCGGTTCCGGCACCACGGCGATCCGGATCGCGCCGGCCAATGCCGGACAAGCACATGCCGGGGAGCGATTGCAGCGGTGCCACCGGCCCACGGTCCACCATGCTCCATGGAAACGCGTCGGTGCGAGGGAAAGGTCACGGCGGACACACTGCCCGCTGCCGCAGAATGCCCGCCATGAGAATTTTCACAGTCGTTCTGTGGCTGATCTGCGCCGCCAGCTGGGCCGCAGGTGCATCGACGACTGTGCTGAACGGCACGGTGGTGCGCGTCACCGACGGCGACAGCCTGTGGCTGGAGCCAGTGCATGCCGGCCCGCCGGTGGAGCTGCGCCTGCAGGACATCGATGCGCCGGAGATCTGCCAGCCCTGGGGGCCCGAGGCCAAGCGCGCCTTGCAGGACCTGGTGCTGAACAAGTCGGTCAGCGTGCGCGTCAGCGGCCGCGACACCCATGGCCGCACGCTCGGCACGGTGTATCTGGACACGCTCAATGTCAACAAGACGCTGGTGCAGGAAGGCCATGCCTGGAGCAACCGCTTCAAATTCGACCGCGGCCCCTACGTGGCCGACGAGCGCATGGCCAAGGCGCTGTCGCGCGGCTTCAACGTCGACCCCGCGGCCGTGATGCCGCGCGACTTCAGGCAACTGAACGGCCCCTGCCCGCACGGTGCCGGCGCGGCGCCGACGGCCGTGGCGCCGTCTTCGCCGAAGCCAGCGCCGGCGCCAGCGCCCAAGCTGGCACCGGTGGCTGCGACCGCGCAGACCCCGGCGCCGGGCCGGCGCTGCGATGGGCGCACGCGCTGCTCGCAGATGACCTCCTGTGCCGAGGCGACCTGGTTCCTGAACAACTGTCCGGGCGTGGAAATGGACGGCAACCACGACGGCGTACCTTGCGAGCGGCAGTGGTGCCGGCCTTGACCGCACAGGCCTGAGCGCTTCGCGGCAAGATCCGGTTTCACCACCGGGACCTTGCCGTGAATCCAACGCTCGACTTCACCCCGCTGCTGCCAGGCAGCCCGCTGCGCGGCGCCCTCACCGCGCTGACTCGTCGGCCCGAGCCCGAACTGGTGCCCGGCCTGCTGCAGGCCGCGCGGCTGGCACCCGACGCGGCCGCGGCCGCGCAGGCGCTGGCCCTGAAACTGGCCGGCACGCTGCGCGAGCGCAAGCTGGCCTTCAGCCGCGCCGGGCTGGTGCAGGGGCTGCTGCAGGAGTTCGCGCTCAGCTCGCAGGAAGGCGTGGCGCTGATGTGCCTGGCCGAGGCGCTGCTGCGCATCCCCGATGCCGCCACCCGCGACGCGCTGATCCGCGACAAGGTGGCGCGCGGCGACTGGCGCGCGCACCTCGGCGCCAGCCCGTCGATGTTCGTCAACGCCGCGGCCTGGGGGCTGCTGCTCACCGGCAAGCTGGTGGCCACGCACAGCGACGAGGGTCTGGGCGCTGCGCTGCGCCGCGTGGTCGGCCGCGGCGGCGAGCCGCTGGTGCGCAAGGGCGTGGACCTGACGATGCGGCTGATGGGCGAGCAGTTCGTCATCGGCGAGACCATCGCGCAGGCGCTGGCGAACGCCCGCTCCCGCGAGGCACAGGGCTTTCGCCACAGCTACGACATGCTGGGCGAGGCCGCGCTCACCGAGGCCGATGCCGCGCGCTACCTGGCGGCCTACGAGCAGGCCATTGATGCCATCGGCGCGGCGGCGGCCGGGCGTGGCATCCACGACGGGCCGGGCATCTCGATCAAGCTGTCGGCACTGCACCCGCGCTATGCGCGCGCGCAGGTGCAGCGCGTGCACGACGAGCTCTATCCGCGGCTGCGCAGCCTGGCGCTGCGAGCCCGCTCGCTCGACATCGGGCTGAACATCGACGCCGAGGAATCCGAGCGGCTGGAGCTTTCCTTGGACCTGCTGGAGCGGCTGTGCCACGAGCCGGCGCTGGCCGGCTGGCACGGCATCGGTTTCGTCATCCAGGCCTACGGCAAGCGCTGCCCGGCGGTGATCGACTGGCTGGTGGACCTGGGCACACGCAGCGGCCATCGATTGATGGTGCGGCTGGTCAAAGGCGCCTACTGGGACAGCGAGATCAAGCGCGCGCAGGCCGACGGCCAGGCCGGCTATCCGGTGTACACGCGCAAGGCCTACACCGACGTGGCCTATCTGGCCTGCGCGCGCCGGCTGCTGGCCGCGCCGGACGCGGTGTTCCCGCAGTTCGCGACGCACAACGCGCACACGCTGGCCGCCGTCTGGCAGCTGGCCGGCGGCGCCGAGGCCGGGCCGGAGCGCTTTGAGTTCCAGTGCCTGCACGGCATGGGCGAGGCGCTGTACGAGCAGGTGGTGGCGCCGGTGGCCCAGGGCGGCCTGGGCCGGGCCTGTCGCATCTACGCGCCGGTGGGCACGCACGAGACGTTGCTGGCCTACCTGGTGCGCCGGCTGCTGGAGAACGGCGCCAACACCTCCTTCGTGCACCGCATCGCCGATGCCTCGCTGCCGCTGGAGGTGCTGGTGGAAGACCCGGTGCAGACCGTGCAGCAGATGGCCGCGCAGGAGGGCACGATGGGCCTGCCGCACCCGGCGATCCCGCTGCCCGCCGCGCTGTACGGAGCGGCCCGCGCCAACTCGGCCGGGCTGGACCTGGCCGACGAGCCGACGCTGGCCTCGCTGGCTGCGGCGATCGCTGCCAGCCACGCGCAGCGCTTCGACGCCCTGCCGCTGATCGACGGCACGGCCCAGCCGCTGCCGCCGCAGCCGGTGGCCAATCCGGCCGACCGGCGTGATGTGATCGGCCAGGTGCACGAGGCCTCGGCCGCCGACGTGCAAGCCGCGTTGACCGCCGCGCAGGCCGCCGCCCCGGGCTGGGCTGCCACGCCGGCCACCACGCGCGCGGCGATGCTCGATCGCGCCGCCGAGAGCCTGCAGGCGCAACAGCAGGTGCTGATCGCGCTGCTGGTGCGCGAGGCCGGCAAGACCGTGTCCAACGCCGTGGCCGAGCTGCGCGAGGCCATCGACTTCCTGCGCTACGACGCGATGCAGCTGCGCCAGGGCTGGGACGATGCCGCCTGCCGACCGCTGGGGCCGGTGGTGTGCATCAGCCCGTGGAACTTCCCGCTGGCCATCTTCACTGGCCAGGTGGCGGCGGCGCTGGCCGCCGGCAACCCGGTGCTGGCCAAACCGGCCGAGCAGACGCCGCTGGTCGCCGCGCGGGCGGTGCAGTTGCTGCACCAGGCCGGCGTGCCACGCGGCGCGCTGCAGCTGCTGCCCGGCCGCGGCGAGACGGTGGGCGCGCCGCTGGTGGCCGATGCGCGGGTGCAGGGCGTGGTCTTCACCGGCTCCACCGAAGTCGCCCGCCTGCTGCAGCGGCAGCTGGCGCAGCGCCTGAATGCCGACGGCCGCCCGGTGCCGCTGATCGCCGAGACTGGCGGGCAGAACGCGATGGTGGTGGACTCGTCGGCGCTGGCCGAACAGGTGGTGGCCGATGCGGTGAGTTCGGCCTTCGATTCGGCCGGCCAGCGCTGCTCGGCGCTGCGCGTGCTGTGCGTGCAGCGTGAGGTCGCCGACCGCGTGCTGCAGATGCTGGACGGCGCGGTGCGCGAGCTGCGCGTCGGCGACCCGCGGCGCCTGGCCACCGACGTCGGCCCGGTGATCGACGACGAGGCGCGCGCCGCCATCGAGCGCCACCTGCAGCATATGGCCGCACGCGGCCACCGCATCCGCTGCCCGGCACCGCCCGGCGACACCGCGCACGGCAGCTTCGTCACGCCGACGATCGTCGAGATCGATTCGATCGACGCGCTGCAGCGCGAGGTCTTCGGGCCGGTGCTGCATGTGCTGCGCTATGAACGCGAGGGCCTGGACGCGCTGCTGGCGCAGATCAACGCCACCGGTTTTGCGCTGACGATGGGCGTGCACACACGCATCGACGAGACCGTGGCGCGCGTGGTCGGTGCGGCGCGGGCCGGCAACCTGTACGTCAACCGCAACATCGTCGGCGCAGTGGTCGGCGTGCAGCCCTTCGGCGGCGAAGGTCTGTCGGGCACCGGGCCGAAGGCGGGTGGACCGCTGTACCTGCTGCGCCTGCTGCAGCGTGCCCCCGCCGATGCGGCGCGCCGCGCAGTCCAGGCCGCAGGCGCTGTGCCGGCCGAGACGCCGTGGCGCGGACTGGGTCCGGGCGATGTGGCCGACGACGCACTGGCGCAATTGCAGCAGTGGGCCCGACAAGGCGGCCGGTCGGCCCTGGCGCAGGCCTGTGCAGGCTTTCTCGAGTGCACGCCCATCGTTGGCACGCGTGCGCTGCCCGGGCCCACCGGCGAGAGCAACCTCTATGCGCTGCAACCGCGCGAGGCCGTGCTGTGCCTGGCCGAGGACGACGCCGACCGGCTGCTGCAACTGGCCGCGGTGCTGGCGGTGGGTGGCCACGCGCTGTGGCCTGCGGCCAAAGCAGCCCAGCATCACACATTGCCCGAGGCGTTGCAGGCGCGTGTGCTGCGCGTGCAGGACTGGACGCGTGCTGAAGCGCATTTCGATACGGTGCTGCTGCATGGCGACGGTCCGCGCCGACTGCAGGTGGCGGCGCAGCTGGCGCAGCGGCCGGGGCCGATCGTGCCGCTGCTGGCCTTCGACCGCGGCGACGCGGTCATCCCGTTGGAGCGGCTGGCCGTCGAACGCTCGGTGTCGATCAACACCGCGGCGGCGGGCGGCAATGCCAGCCTGATGGCTATCGGCTGACGCGGGTCGGCCAGGGCCCGTAGGCAGGCAGTGCTTCGTCGTCGCCTGGCCACGGCGGCATGGTCACCGCCACTGCGACCAGCGGTGCATCGCCTTCGCAGCGGAACTGGAAGGCCGTGCCCAGCGGCACGCTCAGGCACAGGCCGGGTTCGAGCGCAGTGTCTTCCTCGCACACCGCATCGCGCCGCCACATGCGGCCGCGACCCGACACCACGTACCAGAGTTCTTCCACCGTGCGGTGACGTACTGCCACCGACACCTGGCCCGGCTGCAGCGTGAAGGTGGCCATGCTCCCACCCTGCAGCCGCAGCAGCACCTGCACGTGCGAGCCGTCCGGCGCATTGACGCTGAACGCCTGGCTCGCGTGCAGCGTGTCGAAGCGGCCGGGTTCAGGCATCGCGCACATAGCCCGGCGCGCGCGGGTCGCTGGCCTGCGAGCCGTAGCGCTGGTGGCTCGGGTAGTACTCGGCGCTGAGCTGCACCTTGCCGGCGGCCTCCTCGCCAGCCACCGCGGCGATGTAGGCCAGGGTCATGTCGATTCCGGCCGAGACGCCGGCCGAGGTCCAGACCTGGCCATCGCGCACATGGCGATGCTCGAGCACCTGCACGTCGCCCAGCTCGCGCAACTGCGGCAGCAAGGCCCAGTGCGTGGTGGCTTGGCGTCCTGCCAGCAGCCCGGCGGCATGCAGCACGAAGGCGCCGCTGCACACCGACATCAGCATCGAGCAGCGCTCGGCCTGGCGGCGAACGAACTCCCGCAGCACCGGGTTGCCGACCTCGCGCCGCGTGCCTTGCCCGCCGGGCACCAGCAGCACGTCCAGCGGCGGGCAATCGGCGAAGTCGACCTGCGGGTTGACCGACATGCCCTTGGCGCACAGCACCGGCGAACGCGTCTGGGCGACCAGCAGGTTGTCCCTGGGTCCGCCTGCATACAGGCTCCACATGCGCAGCATCTCCCAGGGGCCGACGAAGTCGAGTTCCTCGACACCGTCGAAGAGCAGGATGCCGAAACTCTGGGGGAGGGTGTCGTTCATCGGAGTGCCCTTTCTCGCTGGGCGCATGCTAGCGCCCGGGCGGCGCGTTCAGGCTGTCCAGGAAGGCCAGCAGATCCTCGGTCTCTCGCTCGCTCAGGCGCAGCGGCACCAGGATGCGTTCGCCGTCGGCATGCAGCCGGTCCTCGTCCAGTTCGGAGTAGTGGCGCAGCACCTCGCGCAGCGTCTTCAGGCTGCCGTCGTGCATGTACGGTGCGGTGAGTGCCAGGTTGCGCAGGCTGGGCACCTTGAATTCGCCGAAGTGGCGATGTTCCAGCAGCACATGGCGCGTGCTGGTGGCGCTGCTGCGCGCCGTGTCGTCGTTGAACGGGCCAAGCAGGTTGTAGCGGCTGCTCAGCAGCGACTGGATGCCGCCATGGCGGCCGGGGTCGACCTGGCCGCGGCCGATGAAGAAGGGCCGGCCGATGTCGCTGAACTCGCCGTTGCTGAAGGTCGGCCCACCGTGGCAGACATAACAGCGCCCGCGGCCGAGGAACAGCGCCAGCCCGCGCTGCGCCGCCGCGGGGTAGACGGCCGCGGCCTGGCGGTCGCCGCGTGCCACCGCGTCGCGGAACTCGTCGAAAGGCGTGCGTGGCGAGACCAGCGTCTCCTGGTAGGCGGCCAGGGCCTTGGCCACGTCGACGGCGACGACCTCGTCGTCGCTGCCCGGCTCACTGCCGAAGACGCGGCGGTAGCCCTCGCGCAGCCCTGGGTCGCTGCGTACGGTGCGCGCCACCTGCGCCAGGCTGCTGCCCATCTCGCGCCCATCGAGCAGCGGCCTCAGGCTCTGCGCCCACAGGTTGTCGTTGGCGCCATCCCAGCCGAACCAGCGCTGCTGGGCGACGTTGTCCAGCCCCGGCGTGTTGCGCGTGCCGCCCTGCAGGCCGGCGGCGCGTGGCCGACCGTCGCTGAAGCCGCGCGTCGGCTGATGGCAGCTGGCGCAGGACAGGCTGCCGTTGCGCGACAGCCGCGCCTCGTGGAACAGTGCCGCGCCATAGCCGATGGCCGCTGGCCGGGCGGACACACGGTTCGACGGATCGTGCACCGGCGGCGGCGGCCAGGGGCCATGGGCGACGATACGCGGCAGGTCGTCGTTGCTCAGCGGCGAGACCAGCGGCTCGGCCAGCGCGGCGCCGACCCCCAGCGCCACCAGCGCCGCCCCGAGCCGACGGCGCCGCTTCACCCGATCTGCAGCGACTGCACCAGCCGCTTCGGCGCCACGCCCGGGCTGCGCAGCTCGAAGCTCAGCTCCCAGCGTCCGGGCATATGGAACATCAGGCCCTCGGCGCGGTACCGCCCCGGGCTGCGCGGCACCACGCTCGGGCGGTAGTTCATGCCGTGCTTGTGCTCGGGCATCTGCGCATCGACGCGCACCTCGCCGGGCAGCTCCGCCGCGCCGCGCGCGCACAGTTCAAAGTCGATGCCGAAATGCCGGCCCACCGGCACAGGGTCGGGCTGCAGCTTGTAGACCAGCAGGAACTGTTCGTCCTCGATGCGCCGCGCGCCGCTGCCCAGGCTGTCCCCGCAGGCCCAGGCCGGGCCGGCCATGGCCGCCAGCAGCGCGAGCGCGGCCCGTCGGCTCATTGCGCGTTGCCTGCCTTCCAGAACGAGAACAGCGCCTCGGCATTGCGCCAGGCGATGCGTTCGGCCAGCGGCGGCGGCAGATCGGCCAGCCAGGCGCGGGTCCATTGGGCATGTTCGACCACGTAGTGCCAGCGCTCGGGCGTGAAGGTGTCGGTGCCGACCATGAAGCGCTCAGGGAACTCCGTGAACAGTGTTCGCCATTCGGCCGGCACCTTGCCGCCGCCGCCATGCTCGCTGCGGAAGGCCAGGTCGCACCACAGGTTCTTGTGCTTGCGCAGCAGCTCGGCCACCTTCTCCGGCCGGTCGAAGCCGGAGTGTGCCCACAGCACACGCGCCTGCGGGTCCTGCCTGAACAGCCGCTCAATGGCGTCGGCATCGGAATGCGCATGCAGCACCAGCTGGTGCTGCTTGGCCAGCGCCACCATGCGTCGCGGCACCGGCAGCTCGGCATCGGCACCGTAGAGATGGAACTCGCCGACCGCGGCGTAACGCGCATTGCGCAGCCGCTCTTCGAGGAAGGCGACCACGCTGTCATCGCGCACCCAGCTGCCGATCTCGCCGCGCGAGCGGTAGGGCCGCAGCGACGGCACGATCAGGTCCGGCGCCTCGGCCACCAGCCGCTGCGTGCCGGCGTCGCCCGAGCTGGAGACCAGCGCGCGCTTCAGCCCGGCCTTGCGCAGCAGGGCCACCGCATCCTTGGGCGGCAGGTTGTCCCAGGCATCGTGGCTGTAGTGCACATGAGCGTCGAAGATCGGCAGCTCGGCCGCCTGCAGCGGCGGCGCCAGCAGCGCCAGCAGGGCGGCAAAGGCAAGCAGCGGGTTGCGCATCGCGTGGGCTCCGGTGAAGCGGCAAGGCCGCAACGATGCCACGGAATCGGTGGCCCCTGCAGCGGGGCGCGAATCAGCCGTCGCAACTGCTGCGCACCCACTCGGCGTAGGCCGCATCGGCCTGCACCGTGGCGATGGCATGGATCGCCGGCAGCTCGTAGGGGTGATGTTGGCGCAGCGCGGCCTCGAGGGCTGCGTATCGCGACGGCCGCGTCTTCAGCAGCAGGCGGAACTCGGCGTCCTGCTCGACCGCGCCCTGCCAGCGGTAGACGCTGTCGATGGCGCTGAGCTGCGCGCAAGCGGCAAGCCGGCGCTCGACCATCTCGCGCCCCAGGGCCAGTGCCTGCTCGCGGGTGCCGACCGTGGTCACCACCAGCAGCGGCAGCTCGGTGTCCTTTGACCTGCCCACGCTTCAGCGCAGAGAGATCACCGGCCAGCCGCGCTGCGCCGCCTCGGCGGCCAGGCGCGGATCGGGGTCGACCGCCACGGCGCGCCTGACGGCAGCGAGCAGCGGCAGGTCGTTGAACGAATCGGTGTACAGCGTGGAGTCCAGCTCCAGCAGGTCCAGCTGCTGGCGCGCCAGCCAGTCGTGCAGACGTTGCACCTTGCCCTCGCGCATGTTGAGCACGCCCAGGCTGCGGCCGGTGAAGCGGCCGTCGGGCCCGGTCTCGCATTCGGTGGCAATCAGCTGGGCGATGCCCAGGTGCACGGCGGTCAGTTCGCTGAGGAATCGGCAGGTGGCGGTGGTCAGCAGCACCAGATCGCCGGCGTCACGGTGCCGTGCGACCAGCTCCTGCGCCGCTGTGCCGATTCGCGGCACGACGCGGCTGTCGATGAAGTCGCGGCGCAAGGCCTGCCAGTCGGCGGCGCTGCGCCCGGCCAGCGTGCCGATGTAGAAGTTGCAGAAGGTCTGCGCGCTGACCTCGCCGGCCGCATAGTCCTGCGCCATGTCGCGGTTGAGCGTCTCGAAGGGCTCGCGCGGCAGCTCGCCACGGTCCATCAGGAACTCGCACCACAGCTGGTCGCTGTCGCCGTCGAGCAGCGTGTGGTCCAGGTCGAAGAGGGTCAGCCGCATCTAGGGCTGTCGCAGGTGCCAGGCCTTCGGCCGGGTGAAGGCCTGGATGCCGTAGGTGGACAGCGTCAGGCCCACGCCCGAATCGCCATGACCCGACCAGGGCAGTCGCGGGCTGACGCGGTCGCAGCAGTTCCAGTACACGGTGCCGGCGTTCACCTGGGCCAGCAGCTCGCGCGCCTTCGCCTCGTCGCGGGTGTAGATGCCGGCGGTGAGGCCGTAGCGGGTGTCGTTCATCAGCGCCACGGCTTCGTCGTCGCCGCGCACCTTCTGGATGCCGATGATCGGGCCGAAGCTTTCCTCGCGCATCACTTCCATCGTGTGGTTGACGCCGGTCAGCACGGTGGGCTCGAACCAGTGGCCCGGGCCGGGCCGGCTGCGCCCGCCGCAATGCAGCGTGGCGCCCTTGGCCACGGCATCGTCCACCTGGGCCTGCAGCACGGCCAGCTGCGGCGCGCGGGTCACCGCGCCGATGTAGGTGTCGGCCTGCAGTGGGTCGCCCATGCGCATGCCCTTCACCGTGGCGACGAAGCGCTCGACGAAGGCGTCGTGCAGGCTCTCGTGCACGTAGATGCGCTCGACCGAGCAGCAGCTCTGGCCGGTGTTGTACATGGCGCCGTCGGCCAGGCCTTCGGCGGCGGCCAGCGGGTCGGCGTCGGCGCGCACGTAGACCGGGTCCTTGCCGCCGAGCTCGAGCTGCAGCTTCAGCAGCTTGGGTGCCACCGCCTGCGCGATGCGCACGCCGGTGGCATGGCTGCCGGTGAAGAACACGCCGTCCAGCCGCTGCGCCAGCAGTGCGCTGCCCACCTCGCCGGCGCCCACCAGGCACTGCATCACCGCGGCCGGCACGCCGGCGGCATGCAGCAGCCGGGTGATGTGCAGGCCGGTCAGCGTGGCATGTTCGCTGGGCTTGTAGAGCACGGCGTTGCCGGTCAGCAGCGCCGGCACGATGACGTTGCAGCCGACGAACCACGGGTAGTTCCAGGCCGAGATGTTGGCTACCACGCCCAGCGGGATGTGCGTGATCTGCTCGTGCATGCCGCCGCCGTCGAACACATGCTCGTCGCGGACCGAACCTTCGGTCTGCTCCAGGAAGAAGTCGATTCGCGGCAGCAGGCCGTTGAGCTCGTTGCGGGCTTGGGCAATGGGCTTGCCCATCTCCATCGTCAGCGTGGCGGCCAGCGCGTCGAGTTCGGCGACGACGCCGGCACGGAAGCGCTGCACCACGGCCAGCTTCTCGGCCAGCGGCACGGCCGCCCAGGCGGGCTGGGCGGCGCGCGCGGCGGCGGCCTTGGCGGCCACGCTGGCGGCGTCGTCGGCGTTGGGTTCGGCGAGCAGTGCACCGGTGGCGGGGTTGTGGATCTTCAGCGTGGGCATGGGTTGTTCAGTCGTTGCGGGCGGCGCGCGCTGCGGCCAGGAACTCGGCCAGCAGTGCGCCGTCGTCGAAGCTGCCGTGCTCGGTGTCGTGGAACTCGGGGTGCCACTGCACGGCGGCCAGGTAGCCGGGGCCGCGCTTGCGGATGGCTTCGATCATGCCGTCGTCGGGGCAGCGCGCCTCGATGTCGAAGCCGGGTGCCAGGTCCTTGATGCCCTGGTGGTGGATGCTGTTCACCTTGGCGCGGCGCTGCCCGGGATACAGCTGCGCCAGCCGCGAGCCCTCGATGATCTCGATGTCGTGGAAGTGGCGCTCGTAGCTCGGCCCGTCGCGGTGCGCCCGCGACTCGGGCCGCTGCGTCGGGATGTCCTGCAGCAGCGTGCCGCCGTGCATCACGTTCAGCAGCTGGAAGCCGCGGCAGATGCCGAACACTGGCTTGCGCGCGGCCAGGAAGGCCTGCACCAGCTCCATCTCGTAGCGGTCGCGCACGCGGTCGCCGGCCCATTCGGGCTTGAGCGGCGTCTCGCCGTAGCTTTCGGGCGCCAGGTCGTTGCCGCCCTGCAGCACCAGGCCGTCCAGCGCCTCGGCATAGTGGGCGAGCTCGATCTCGCTGCGCTGGACGATGCTGTCGGCATCCACCGCCGGCACCATCACCGGCAGTGCACCGCCGCGCATCATCCAGTGCGCCACCGATTGCTCCAGGTAGTGCAGCGTCTTCGTCCAAACGCCGCCCAGGTCCAGCACCGGGCCTTCGGGATAGTAGATGCGCGCCGAGACGCCGATCAGCAGCCAGGGTCGACGGAAGGACATCTCACATCGCCTGGCGGAACAGCCGCTCGTAGTCGGCCTCGGTGACCGGCCGCGGGTTGGTCTGGCTGGTGAAATCGGTGTGCGCCAGCGGCACCAGCCGCGGCAGGTGATCCAGCGTCACGCCGCGCTGCGCCAGGCCGCCGGTGATGCCGATCTGCTGCTTCAGGCTCTTCAGCCACGGCACGAAGGCAGCGCCGCCGCCGCTCAGGCCCGCGGCATGGGCCAGTTCGTCGAACTTGACGGGCACGGCCTCGTGGTTCCACGCCAGCACGGTGTCGATCATCAGCGCGTTGGCCAGGCCGTGGTGCAGGTCGCAGACGGCGCCCAGCGCGTGCGCGCAGGCATGTACGCCGCCCAGGTCCTTCTGGAAGGCCACCGCGCCCATCATCGAGCTCATCATCATGTCGGCGCGGGCCTGCAGGTTGCCCGGCTCGGCCACCGCGGTGGCCAGCGCGCGCGCGCCGATGCGCAGGCCCTCCAGCGCGATGCCTTCGCACATCGGGTGGTAGGCCGGCGACAGGTAGCTCTCGATGTTGTGGGTCAGCGCGTCCATGCCGGTGGCCGCAGTGATCGCCGCTGGCAGCACCAGCGTCAGCTCGGGGTCGGCGAACACCGCACGGGCCAGGATCTTCGGGCTGAACACCGTGCGCTTCTTGTGCGTGTCGTTTTCGCTGACCACCGACGAGCGGCCCACTTCCGAGCCGGTACCGGCGGTGGTGGGCAGCGCCACCATGTACGGCAACGCGTGCTCGATCGGCCGCACCTGCGGGTGGTCCCAGACGTAGTCGAGGATGTCGCCCTCGTGCGTGGCGGCCACGCCCACCACCTTGGCCACGTCGAGTGCCGCACCGCCGCCAAAGCCGATGATGCAGTCGGCGCCGTGCAGCTTGAAGGCCTTGGCGCCGGCCATCACCTGGGCGCAGGTGGGGTTGCCGAACACGCCGTCGAACACCACCGCATCCAGCGGCGCCAGGTGCGAGCGGAACTCGGCCAGCACCGGCAGAGCGGACAGCCCACGGTCGGTGACGATCAGCGGCCGCTTGCAGCCGGCTTCCATCAGGTGCGCGGCGACGAGCTTGCGCGCGCCGGCGCCGAAGTGGATGGGGGTGGGGAAGGCGAAGCGAGTGATGCTCATGGGCAGCGTCTGAATTTGCCGGAAAGGGCCTTTTGGCCGAATTGTTTGACCAGAGGGCCGTCGGCATCGATGGTCAGGTAGGGGCCGGAGGCGTCCTTCATCGCCAGGAAGCTCAGGCTGGTGCCGCGGCCTTCACCCAGCAGCGCGGCGTCGAAGCCCGCGGGAGGGTTCTGCTGGCCGAAGTAGCTGAAGGCGGCCAGCGGCGCTGCGCTGCTGCTGACTTGCTTGCCACCGCTGCTGAGGGTCAAGGCCTTGACGTCGACCCCCAGGCGAGTGCCCGGCTTGGCGCAGTCCACGGCCCAGCTGCCGGCGTACTTCTTCAGCATCTCCACGTCGTTGGGGCTCTGCTGCGCCAGCGCGGGCAGCGCGACAAGCAGACCCAGCATGCATGCGGCCTTTTGCATTGGGCTCCCCTCCTTCAGATGATTTCGAAGTATCGCTTCAGCTCCCAATCCGTGACGCCGTCCTGCCACTGGCGCCATTCCCATTCGCGCGTGGCCGCGAAATGGTCCACGAAGGTGTCGCCCAGCCAGTCGCGGGCGATGGCCGATTCGCGGAAGACGCGCGTCGTCTCGATCAGCGTGCGCGGCGCGCGCGGAATGTGCTCGGCGCCCTGGTTGGTGCCGGTGATCGGCGGCGCGCTGAGCTTCAGGCCCTTCTCCACGCCGTGCAGGCCCGCGGCGATGACCGCGGCCATCGCCAGGTACGGGTTCACGTCGGCGCCGGGGCAGCGTGTTTCCAGCCGAGTGCTCTTCGGGCTGCCGGCGATGACGCGGAAGCTGGCCGTGCGGTTGTCGATGCCCCAGGTGGGCTTGACCGGCGCCCAGAAGCCGTCGACCAGCCGCTTGTAGCTGTTGATGGTGGGCCAGATCAGCGGTGCGAACTCCATCATGCAGGCCACCTGGCCGGCCAGGTAGCTCTCGAACAGCTTGCTCATGCGCCGCGGGCTTTTCGCGTCGTAGAACAGGTTGCTCTTGCCGTCGGAGAGGCTCTGGTGGATGTGCCCGCTGCAGCCCGGGTAGGCCTGGCTCCACTTGGCCATGAAGCTGGGCATCACGCCGAAGCGCTTGCCGATCTCCTTGGCGCCGGTCTTGAACAGGATCGCGCGGTCGGCCTGTTCCAGCGCACCGCTGAAGGCGATGGCCGCTTCGTAGACGCCGGGGCCGGTCTCGGTGTGCAGGCCCTCGATCGGCACGCCGAAGGCCAGCATCTCGTCCATCAGCGCATTGAAGAAGCCGCGTTGGTCGGCCATGCGCAGCAGCGAATAGCCGAACATGCCGGGCGTGATCGGCTCGGGCCCGACACCGCGCTTGGCCGCCCAGCTCTGCGGCGTCTCGGCGAAGTTGAACCACTCGAACTCCATGCCGGCCATCGGCGCGAAGCCCAGCTTCTCGGCCCGCCGCAGCACACGCTGCAGCGTCTGCCGCGGGCACACCGGGTAGGGGCTGCCGTCGGCGTTGACGAACTCGCCCAGGAAGAAGGGCACGCCGCCGTCCCAGGGCACGCGCCGCGCGGTGCCCAGGTCCAGCCGCGCCAGCGCGTCGGGGAAGCCGTGCTGCCAGCCGGTGACCTGGGTGTTGTCGTAGCAGACGTCGTGCGCGTCCCAGCCGAAGACCACGTC
The DNA here is from genome assembly GCA_963758955.1 of uncultured Pseudomonadota bacterium. Lineage (GTDB taxonomy): Bacteria > Pseudomonadota > Gammaproteobacteria > Burkholderiales > Burkholderiaceae_C > Rubrivivax. The sequence continues at coordinate 35,354 of CAVWXO010000009.1, read as the reverse complement.
GCAGAAGCCGAAGCCGCCGTCCGGATGGGCTTGCGCGGCACCGAAGAACTTGTCCTTGTGCAGGACCTTGCCGCGCAGGATGCCGTCGATGTCGCTGACGGCAACTTTGACCTTGGTGTGGCCCTCCTTGCGCAGCGCGGCGAGGGCGGGGTGTTCGGCGGCGGTGCGGGCGCGAGTCGGCATGAGCTTTGACTTCTTGTTCGGGCGTCCCTCATGGTAGCCCGTGCCGCGCTCAGCCTGTGCCGGCACGCCGGCGCGCCGCGCTGTCGCCGAAGCTGCCGCGGTACCAGCGCGAGAAGGCGCTCGGCGCCGCGAAGCCGAGCAGCGCCGACACCTCGGTCAGCGGCCGGTCGGTGCCGTCGATGTAGCGCCGGGCCAGCTCGCACCGCTCGGCCTCCAGCAGCGCGCTGAAGCTGGTGCCCGCGGCCTGCAGCTTGCGGTGCACCGTGCGCCGGTCCACGCCCAGGTGCTGGGCCACCACCTCCACCCGGCACAACCCGCGCGGCAGCAGCAGCACGATCAGCTGGCGCACACGCGCGCCGAAGTCGGTGCTGCGCGCCAGGGCCGGCTGCAGCAGCTTCTGGCTGTAGCGCGCCATCACCGGGTCGGCCACTGGATTGGGCGCGTCCAGGTCGGCGGCGTTGCCGACGATGCCGTTGAACTCGTGGCCGAACTCGACGGACGGGCCCAGCACCCGATGGTGCACCGCCAGGTTCGGTGGCGCGCTGTGCGTGAAGCACACCAGCCGCGGCTGCCAGTGGGCGCCCAGCAGCACCTGCAGCACCCGGCAGGTGACCCCCACCACCAGCTCCGTGGCCTGGCGCAGCGGGCCGGGCCCATCGGAGCTGAGCTCGGTGCGGATGATCACCAGCCCGCCATGTTCGGCCACGTGCACCGCCACCGCCTCGTTGTGCACGTGGATGTGGTGCATCAGCGTTTCCAGCGCGCTGCGCAGCGTGGGCTCGTCGCGCACCAGCAAGGCCAGCGGCCCCAGGTTGGACAGGCGGCGCGATTCGGCCAGGCGCAGGCCGAAGGCCGGCTCGTGCCCTTCGGCGGCTGCCAGTTCCAGCAGCTGGCCCACCAGGTGGGCGGCGATCTTCAGGTCCGGGTCGCGCAGGCAGCGCGCCTGCAGGCCCACACGGGCGAGCAGCGCCCGCGGGTCCAGGCCGCAGGCTGTGGCCAGGTCGGCGAAGTGCGTCAGTGCGGCGCTGCGGACCAGGGCGCTCAGTTCAGATGTCCCGTAATGTCAAGTTCATGTCCCGGATTGTGAAGTCATGACCCGCTTCGACGCAAACAATATCGACATTCCAGAACGACAGGGAGACAACCGATGAGCGAAGCCCGCGCCGACACCCCGCTTTGCGACCGCCTGCGTGCCGCCGGCGAATGGAACCCGAACTGGGAGCCCTTCTACCAGCTGGACCCGGCCTGGACCGAAGCCTTCATGGCCATGGGCCTGAAGCCGATGCTCAACGGCGCGCTCGACCCGAAGGTGATCGAGTTCATCGCCATCGCGGTGGATGCATCCTGCACGCACATGTACGGCCCTGGCGTACGCCGCCACGTCCGCAAGGCGCTGGACCTGGGGGCCACCCCGGAAGAGATCACCGCGGTGCTGCAGTGCGTCAGCGTGCTGGGCATCCACACCATGAGCCTCGGCGCGCCGATCCTGCAGGAAGAAATGGCCGCGCGCGCCGCCGGCATCACCCATCCCTGACACCCCATCCCCACAAGGAGACCGACCATGCAATTCCTCGACGACTCGCTGCTGCCCGAAAACCAGCAACCCCTGGTGATCCAGGTCGCGCCCTATGGCCCCGAATTCCTGCCCAGCGATTCGGACGACATCCCGGTGACGATGGCCGAGCAGGTGCAGAAGGCCGTGGACTGCTGGAACGCCGGCGCCACGGTGCTGCACGTGCACTGCCGCGAGGCCGACGGCAAGGGCAGCAAGCGGCTGAGCATGTTCAACGAGATGCTGGCGCGGCTGCGCGAGGCGGTGCCCGGCATGCTGCTGCAGGTCGGCGGTTCGATCTCCTTCGCGCCGGAAGGCGAGGGCGCCGATGCCAAGTGGCTGACCGACGACACCCGCCACATGCTGGCCGAGCTCGACCCGAAGCCCGACCAGGTGACGATCGCCATCAACACCAACCAGATGAACGTCTGCGAGCTGCTGACCGCGGACGACGTGGCCGGCACCTCGCTGGCGCTGCCGGCCTACCAGGAGGCCTACCGCGAGATGTGGATCCCCTCGGGCCCGGCCTTCGTGGCCGAGCACCTGAAGCGGCTGCAGACCAACGGCATCCAGCCGCACTTCATGCTGGCCGACGTCGGCCAGCTGGAAACGGTGGAGCGGCTGATCCGTCGCGGCGTCTACACCGGCCCGCTGGTGCTCAACTGGGTGGGCATTGGCGGCGGCGCCGACGGCCCGAACCCGCGCAACATGATGGAGTTCATCAACCGCTGCCCCGACAACGCCGTGCTGACCATCGAGAGCCTGATGCGCAACGTGCTGCCGCTGGGCACCATGGCCATCGCGATGGGCCTGCACGTGCGCGTGGGCATCGAGGACAACCTTTGGGCGAAGAAGGGCGAGCGCATGACCAGCGTGCAGCAGGTCGAGCAGATGGTGCGCCTCGCGCGCGAACTGCACCGCGAGGTGGCCAGCGGCGACCAGGCCAAGCAGATCTACCAGATCGGCACGCACTACAAGTCGGCCGACGAGACGCTGGCCAGGCTGGGCTATGCGCCGAACCGCAAGCCCGGCACACGCGGCGCCACGCTCAAGCTCGCCGCCTGAGCAACCCCACCAACACCACGGAGACAACCCGATGAATTCCTTGTTCTGCGCCTCCCGCCGCGCCGCGCTCGGCGCCCTTGCCGGCGCTGCGCTGCTGGCCGCCGCGCCCGCCGCCTTCGCCCAGGCCTGGCCCACCAAGCCGGTGCGCATCGTCATCGGCGCGCCGCCGGGGGGCACCGCCGACATCGTCGCCCGCCTGCTGGCCGACGGCCTGCAGAAGGAATGGGGCCAGCCGGTGATCGTCGAGCCCAAGCCGGGTGCGGCCGGCATGATCGCGATGCAGGACTTCCTGGGCCAGCCGGCCGACGGCTATACCCTGCTGGTGTCGGTGAACGCATTGGTGACCGAGATCCCGCATGTCATCAAGGTGCGCTTCGACCCCTTCAAGGACATCAAGCCGCTGGCCGAGCTGTCGCGCAGCGGGCTGGTCTTCGTGGCCAACGCCTCGCTGCCGGCGAAGAACGTGCCCGAGCTGGTCAGCTACGCCAAGGCCAACCCGGGCAAGCTGTCCTATGCCTCGTACAGCGCGGGCACGATCTCGCACACGATGGGGCTGGAGCTCAACAAGGCGGCCGGCATCGACCTGAACCACGTGCCCTACAAGGGCTCGCCGCCAGCGCTGCAGGACCTGGCCGGTGGCCACCTGCAGCTGATGTTCGACGGTCCGGCGACCTCGATCCCGATGATCAAGGGCGGCAAGATCAAGGCGCTGGCCGTCAGCGGGCCGAAGCGCAACCCCGCACTGCCCGAGGTGCCGACCTTCGCCGAGCAGGGCTATCCGATGCTCGAAGAGGTGGCCTGGATGGGCTTGTGGACCAAGCCGGGCGTGCCGGACGAGGTGCAGAACAAGATCCGCCAGGCCGCGCTGAAGGCGATGTCGCAGCCCACGGTGCAGGCGCGCCTGATCGACATGGGCAGCGACCAGGGCAGCGGCGCGACGCCGGAAGAACTGGCCAAGTCGCTGCGTGTGGCCTCGGACAAGCAGGGCGCGACGCTGCGAGCGCTGGGCATCAAGCCGCAGGATCTGGTAGGCTGAGTCCAGCCTGTTGCGCCGGCATCTATACTGCTAGCCATCTCAAGCGGTACGGGTACCCATATGAAGACCACCATCGAACTGGGCGACAGCCTGCTTGCCGAGGCCAAGCGTGTTGCCGCCGAAGAAAACACCTCGCTGCGCGCGCTGGTGGAGGCGGGGCTGCGCGAGGTGCTCGGCAAACGCCGCAAGCGAATGGCGCCGTTTCGCCTGCGGCGGGTGACCGTCAAGGGCCAGGGCTTGCGGCCGCAGCTGCAAGGTGCATCGTGGCAGCAGTTGCGCGACCTGGCCTACGGGGACCCGGCACCGTGATCGCCATCGACACGAACCTGCTGGTCTATGCTCACCGCGAGGACTCCCCGTTTCACGAAGCGGCCGACGCCTGTGTGGCGCAGTGTGCCGAAGCACGCGCTGCCTGGGCTATCCCCTGGCCTTGCCTGCATGAGTTCTTTTCGATCGCGACGCACCCACGCATCTATGCACCGCCCACCCCTGCAGCGCGCGCCCTGGAGCAGATCGACGCGTGGCTGGAAAGCCCGAGCCTGGTGCTGCTGTCCGAGGGAGACAGTCACTGGCCGACGCTGCGCGGGCTGCTGGCCAAAGCCCGCATCGTCGGCCCCGCGGTGCACGACGCACGCATCGCGGCGCTGTGCCTTCAGCATGGGGTGAGCGAGCTGTGGTCGGCCGATCGCGACTTCGGCCGCTTCGCGGCACTGCGTGTCGTCAACCCGCTGCCGCAGCGCTGAACGCGATGCCGAGCGCGCTGCGCGGCACGCTCGGCGTCGGGTCCGCGCCCGAATAATGTCTGGACGTGTTTCCATGTCCACGCTGACGATCCGTTTGCCTGACGACAGGCACGTCATGTCGCAGCCAAGACGCGTTGCCTCGGACAAGCAAGGCGCGACGCTGCGCGCGCTGGGCATCAAGCCGCAGGATCTGGGCGGCTGAGCCTGCGCGCCACTGCGGGCGCGGTGCTTGACCACCGTGGCGCCGCTCCGGGGGGCGCCGCGTCCGGCACCGGCGGCAGTGAGTCGGGCATGCCGAGGCCCCGGGCCGCGCGGTCGACGGCATCGCGCCGCCACTGCCCCGGCGCCGCGCCCGCCCGGCGCCGGAAGGCGCGGGTGAAGGGGCTGACGCCCGCATAACCCAAGGCATCGGCGACATCGTCCAAGGACAGCTCGGTCAAGGCCAGCAGCTGGCACGCCGCTTCGAAGCGCACGCCCTCCAGCACCTCGCGGAAGGTCGTGCCCAGCGCCTCCAGCCGGCGGTTCAGCGTGCGCCGGTGCATGGCCAGCATCTCGGCCACGGCGTCGCCCGAGGCCACCCGGTTCAGCAGCAGCACGCGCAGCGAGCGGCGAAGCTTTTCGATCAGGTCGGGCTGGGCCATGGCGTTCGCCTGCACCTCCAGGCTGCGCAGCAGCATCGGGTCGGCACCGGGCACCGGCCGATCGAGCCAGTCGCTGGGGAAGCGCAGCGTGTTCAGCTCGGCGTTGAAGCGCACCGGGCAGCGGAACAGGCGCCGGTAGGGGCTGGCATCGGCCGGCGGCGCATGGGCCAGCAGCACTTCGCCGGGCACCCAGGCCGGCCCGCACAGCTCGCGCATGAAGTTGACCAGCGTGGCCAGCACGCCGTCGTAGATCTGGCGCGTGCCCACGCCGCCACGGTGATAGATGGCGTAGCCGAGTTCCGCCACGGCGCCGTGCCGGCGCAGGAAGACCACGCCGCCCTGGCTGTTGAGGTGGTGGTAGACGCAGCCGTAGCGCAGCGCGTCGCCCACCGTGGCGGCGTGCCGCACCAGCTGCCCCAGCAGCCCCAGATCCTGCAAAGTCCAGGCCTCACCCAGGAGCAGCCCGAAGTGGTCCAGGCCCGAGTGCATCGCGCCGCCATGCATGAACCTGCCGAAGGCGGCATAGGGAATGCTGTTCTCGGCCAGGTCGAAGGCCGACTCGTTCAGCCCCGCCGCGGCGAGCACCGGCCGCGGATCGACGCCCAACTCGCGCAGCAGCCGCGGTGCCGCCTGCAGGGCGCCGACGCGCTGGCGCCAGAGCTCTTCCTCGTCGCCCAGGCTGGCCTGCAGATGCAGGGTGTTCGCGTCGGTCATGCCGCGCATTCTCGGGGACGACATCGAGCGGCGTCGAGAAAAGTCAATCCCGCCGTCGCGAAGTGTCACGGCGACTGTCCTGAACTGCGGCGACAAGCCGGGGACGTGGCGGCTACAACCTGACTGGGTCTAAAGGGGTTCATCCCACCATCCACGCAGGAGCAACGACCATGTACTTCACTGATGACTCGCTCTTCCCCGAGAACATGCAGCCGACGATCATCACCGCGGCGCCCTTCGGCCCCGAGTGGCTGCCGGGCGACGTGGAGGACCTTCCGGTCAGCTTCGAGCAGCAGGTGCAGGCGGCGGTGGACTGCTACAACGCCGGCGCGACGATGCTGCACGTGCACGTGCGCGACCCGAAGACCGGCCAGGGCTCGTCGAACTTCGACCAGTACAACGAGTTGCTCGGCATGCTACGCAAGGCAGTGCCGAAGATGATCCTGCAGGTGGGCGGCTCGATCTCCTTCGCGCCGCACACCGAAGGCGCCAAGGCCAAGTGGCTGGACTACGACACGCGCCACATGCTCACCGAGCTGGACCCCAAGCCCGACTGCGTGACGGTCACCACCGGCACCACGCTGTGGGACATCACGCAGGCCTTCGTCCCCGGCGACGCGGAGGGCACGCACCTGGACGACCCGAAGGTGGCCGCGGCCTGGGCCGGCATGGTGGTGGACTCGTTGCCGGCGTTCTACGTCGAGCACCTGAAGCGGCTGAGCAAGAACAAGATCCAGCCCTACTTCGTGCCCGCCCATGTGCACCAGCTGGAGATCATCGAGCGGCTGCTGCGTGCTGGCATCTACAAGGGCCCGCTGAACCTGGCGCTGTGCGGCTACGGCGGCGGCACGATGGGCCGCAACCCCTTCGACTGGATGGAGATGCTGCGCCGCACGCCGCACGGCGCGTCCAGCGTCACCTTCTGGAGCAGCATGCGCGGCAACATCGCGATCCAAACGCTGGCGACCATCCTCGGCCAGAACGTGCGCGTCGGCAACGAGGACAACATCTGGGACATGCACAAGCAGCGCTGGTCCACGGTGAAGCAGGTCGAGTGGGCGGTGAAGCTGAGCGAGCAGTTCGGCCGCAAGGTCGCCACGGCGGACGAGGCGCGCAAGATCATGAAGATCGGCGTGTGGTACGACAGCGTCGAGGAGACGCTGTTCAACCTGGGCCTGCCGCCGAACCGGCCCGAGGGCTACAAGGGCTTCCTGGCCTACGAGACCGACGGCAAGCTGCCCAAGCCGAGCGGGACGGCGACGAGCCCGGTCAGCATCCTGTAGCCCGGTGCAACGGGGGCCGCATGACCGAAGAGACCGGACCGTGGGACGCTGCACTCGCGCAGCTGCGCGAGTGGGACCCCGCCTGGGCGGAGACCTGCACGCGCATGGCTACAAATCCGTGGCATTCGGGCGTGCTGCCGCGCAAGCTCGTCGAACTGATCGGCATTGCGCTGAACGTGGCCTGCACCAACTTGAATCCCGAAGGCACGCGCCGGCATATTCGGCGCGCGCTGGACGCCGGAGCGACGCGCGATGAGATCCTGATGGTCCTGAAGATGGCGTCGGTGATGGCTATCCACTCGTGCAGCCTGGGCGCACCGATCCTGCTCGACGAGGCCAAGGCCGCTGGCGCCAAACTGCAGCCGAAAGCGGCCGCGTCGACGCCGGCGATCGAACGGATGAAGGCCATCGGCCAGTGGAACGCGGCCTGGGATCCGTTCGTCGAACTCGACCCCTGCTGGACCGATCAGTTCATGGCCACGGGCGCGGGCATCTATGCCAGCGGCCTGCTGTCGGCCAAGGAGGTCGAGCTGCTGAGCATCGCCTTCGACGCGTCGTACACGCACATGTACGCGCCAGGCACGCGGCGCCACATCGACAACGCACTGCGCTCCGGAGCGACGACAGAAGAGGTGATGGAGGTGCTGAAGCTGTGCGTCGCGCAGGGCGTTCAGGCCTGCAACCTGGGCGTGCCGATCCTCGCGGATGAGCTGGCCCGGCCCTAGAGGCCGGCACCGCCGATGCGATCGAAGGGAGGACGGCCGATGCAAGCACCCAATCCGGGGCACGCGCAGAACCTGAAGCAAAAGGCGCTCGAGGAGTTCAAGGCCTATTGGGCGATCACGCTGTACCTGTGGCTCTTTCTCGGTTGCTTCACCGTCTACCGCCGGCTCGTGCTCGCCGAGACGGGGGTGCCGTACCTGCACTACGGCATCACTCTGGTCGAGGCGATGTTGGTCGCGAAGGTGGTGCTGATCGGCCGGGTGTTTGGTGTCAGCCGACGATTCGACGACGAGCCGCTGATCGTGCCGGTGACGTACAAGTCGCTGTTGTTCGCCCTGCTGGTGATGCTCTTCGGCATCATCGAGCGGCTCGTTGCCGGCTGGATCCACGAGCAGGGCCTGTGGGCCGGGATGCGCGCCATCGCAGAGGTCGGTGCCCACGAGATCGGTGCGCGCGCGCTGATGCTGACAGTCGCTTTCGTGCCGTTCTTCGCCTTCTCGGAGGTCAGCCGCGTGATGGGCAAGCAGCGGCTGCAGGCGATGTTCTTCTCGAAAGGAACGCCGTCGGCCGGAGGCGCTGCGTGAGTGCGGGCAGCTCCAGCAGATCGACTCCGGTGCGTCGTCTTGCCTTCGAACGCACCCGGGGCGAGTGTGAGAGTCGCGGCACCACAACGCGAGCGACGCCCGCCGTCCCGCCCGCGGGTGCTGTTGACAATTCGATGGTCCAGGGAGTGACTATGCGATGGTGTTCGATCGCGTTCGCGGGCATCGTGCTCGCGAGCGGCTGCAGCAAGGAGCCGCCGAAGACTGCGGAGCGCCCGCCCGTCGAAGTCACGGGGATGAAGGTGGCGCCGCGCGACGCACCGGTGACCTACGAATACGTCGGCCAGACGCAGAGCTCGCACCAGGTACAGATCCGCGCCCGCGTCGCCGGCTTCCTGGACAAGCGGCTCTACACCGAAGGCTCGATGGTCAAGTCGGGTCAGGTGCTCTTCCAGCAGGATCCGAAGCCCTTCCAGGCGCAACTCGACGCCGCCAAGGGCGCGCTGGCCGAGCAGCAGGCGCGGCTGCAGACGGCCAACGACAACCTGGCCCAGGTCAGGCCGCTGGCCGCGCTGAAGGCGCTGAGCCAGAAGGAACTGGACGACGCCACCGGCCAGCAGCAGGCCGCCGCGGCCGCGGTGCAGACAGCGTCGGCCAACGTCGAGGCGGCAAGGTTGAACCTGTCCTACACGCGCATCGTCGCGCCGGTGACCGGGCTGTCCAGCTTCGCCCGCGTGCAGGACGGTGCCTACGTGAATGCCGAGAACAGCCTGCTGACCTATGTCGAGCAGGTGGATCCGGTGTGGGTCAACTTCTCGATCTCCGAGAACGAACTGCTGGCGGTGCGCGGCGAGCAGAAGGCCGGTCGGCTGACGCTGCCGCCGAAGGCCGAGTACGTGGTCGAGTTGGTGCTGGCCGACGGCAGCGTCTATCCGAAGAAGGGCCGCGTCACCTTCGCCAACGCCGACTACGACACGCAGACGGGCACCTTCCTGCTGCGCGCGACGCTGCCCAACCCCGAGGGCGGGTTGCGCCCGGGGCAATTCGTGCGCGTGCGCGTGCTCGGCGCGGTGCGGCCCAACGCGATCCTGGTGCCGCAGCAGTCGGTGCTGCAGGGCGCGAAGGGTCATTTCGTCGTGCTGGTCGACAAGGACGGCAAGGCGCTGCTGCGCAACGTCGAGGTCGGACCCTGGCTCGGCAACGACTGGTTCATCAACGCCGGACTGCAGGCCGGCGACGTGGTCGTCACCGACGGCATGGCGCGGCTGTCGCCGGGTGCCGCGGTGAAGATCGTCGAGCCCAAAGCCACGTCCCCCGCGGCGGCCGTGGCACCCGCGGCCGCACCGTCGGCCCCGGCCCCGGCCGCGTCGAAGTAAGCCGGGGAGGCCGCCAACGTGTTTTCCCGCTTCTTCATCGACCGGCCGATCTTCTCGGCCGTGCTGGCGCTGATCATCAGCGTCGTCGGCCTGGTCGCCATGGTCCAGCTGCCGATCGCGCAGTACCCGCAGGTCACGCCAATCCAGATCCAGGTCACCGCGACCTATCCCGGCGCCAACGCGCAGCTGGTGGCGCAGAACGTCGGCGCGCCGATCGAGCAGCAGGTCAACGGCGCCAACAACATGATCTACATGTCGTCGACCAGCTCGTCGACCGGCAACTACACGCTGACCATCTACTTCACCATCGACACCGACCCGGCGCTGGCGCAGGTGGACGTGCAGAACCGCGTCAGCCAGGCGATGGCGCAGCTGCCGCAGTCGGTACAGGCGCAGGGCGTGGACGTGCAGCAGAAGACGAGCACCTTCCTGATGGTGCTGGCCTTCTACGCGCCGGATGGCCGCTACGACGCCGACTACGTATCCAACTACACCAACACGCAGATCCTCGGCACCATCAACCGCATCCCCGGCGCGAACCAGGCGTCGATCTTTGGCGTGCCCGAGTACGCGATGCGCGTCTGGCTCAAGCCCGACCGCATGGCGCAGCTGAAGATCACGACCACCGAGATCGCCGATGCGGTGAAGAACCAGAACCAGCAGTTCGCGGTGGGCCGCATCGGTGCGCCGCCGACGCCTTACCCGGTGAAGCAGACCTTCCCGGTGACCACCGGCACGATCACGCAGCCCGAGCAGTTCGACAACATGATCCTGCGCGCCAAGAGCGGCGACGCCGCGCTGGTGCGCCTGCGCGACGTGGGCCGCACCGACCTGGGCGCGCAGAGCTACGTGCTGAACACCTCGTACCAGGGCAAGCCGGCGACGCTGATCGCGGTCTATCAGCAGCCCGGCGCCAACTCGATCGCGGTGGCCAAGGAGGTGCGCGCCACGCTGGCCGAACTGGCCAAGGACTTCCCCGACGGCCTGAAGTACGACGTGGCGCTGGACACCACGCTGTTCGTGCAGGCCTCGATCGACGAGGTCGTCAAGACCTTCTTCGAGGCGGTGGTGCTGGTGGTGCTGGTGGTCTTCGTCTTCCTGCACAGCCTGCGGCTGACGATCATCCCGACGCTGGCGGTGCCGGTGTCGATCCTCGGTGCGCTGGTCGGCATGCTGATCTTTGGTTTCTCGATCAACATGCTCACGCTGTTCGGCATGATCCTGGCCATCGGCCTGGTGGTCGACGACGCCATCGTCGTGGTCGAGAACACCGAGCGCAACATGGTGCAGTTCGGGCTGACGCCGACCGAGGCCGCCAAGCGCGCGATGGAGGAAGTCTCGGGTCCGGTGGTGGCCGTCGTGCTGGTACTGAACGCGGTCTTCATCCCGGTGGCCTTCCTCGGCGGCATCACCGGGGCGCTGTACAAACAATTCGCGGTGACGATCGCGATCTCGGTGGTCTTCTCCGGGATCATTGCGCTGACGCTGTCGCCGGCCCTGGCCGCGCTGCTGATCAAGGCCAAGCACGGCGAGCAGAAGGGCTTCTTCAAGTGGTTCGACGCCACGCTCGAACGCATCACCGACAAGTACGTCGCCGGCACCCAGTGGGTGATGCACCACTGGGCCCTGAGCCTGGGCGTGTTCGCCGCGGTGGTGGTGGGCTGCGTGATGCTGTTCAAGGCACTGCCCACCGCCTTCGTGCCACAGGAAGACCAGGGCTACGTCTTCGTGCCCTACTTCCTGCCCGATTCGGCCAGCCTGGACCGCACGCACGCCGTGGGCGCCGAGGCCGGCACGATGATCGGCAAGCACCCGGCGGTGGCCAACGTGGCGCAGGTCGACGGCTACAGCCTGATCGACTCGCAGAACAAGACCAACTTCGGCGTGCTCTTCGTGTCGCTGAAGGACTACGAGCAGCGCAAGGGGCCGGACCTGTCGGCCGACGCGGTGATCGCCGCCGCGCGCAAGGACTTCGGCTCGATCCTCGGCGGGCTGGTGGTGCCGGTGAACCCGCCGGCGATTCCCGGTCTCGGCATCACCGCCGGCTTCCAGGTCTGGATCGAGCAGAAGGGCTCCGGCAACTACCAGCAGCTGTCGCACGTGGTCGAGGAGATCATCGCCAAGGCCAGCAAGCGGCCCGAGCTGGCCGGCGTGAACACGACGATCCACACCAACGGCCAGCAGCTGCTGGCCGAAGTGGACCGCGACAAGGCGATGACGCTGGGCGTGCCGATCCAGGACGCCTACGGCACGCTGCAGACGATGTTCGGGTCGCTCTACGTCAGCCAGTTCCCGAAGGACTCGCGGCTGTACCAGGTGGTGCTGCAGGCCGAGCCGCAGTACCGCATGACGCCCGAGGACATCGGCCGCTTCTACGTGAAGAACCGCGACGGCGGCATGGTGCCGCTGTCGGCGCTGGTGAACACCAAATACGTGATCGGGCCCGACCTGGTGACACGCTTCAACAACTACCCGGCGATCGCCATCAACGGCGCGCCGGCGCCGGGCGTCAGCTCGGGCGCGGCGCTGCAGGCGATGAAGGAGGTGATTGCGGAAACGATGCCTTCGGGCTACGGCTTCGAGTGGGCCGGCGAGGCGCGGGAAGAGGTGTCTTCGGGCTCGACCTCGGCCATCGCCTTTGTCTTCGGCTTGCTGTTCGTGTTTTTGATCCTGGCCGCGCAATACGAGAGCTGGTCACTGCCGATCGGCGTGATGATGGCCGTGCCTTTCGCGATCCTGGGCGCGCTGATCGCGATCGCGCTGCGTGGCATCGACAACGACCTGTACTTCCAGATCGGCCTGCTGACGCTGATCGGCCTGGCGGCGAAGAACGCGATCCTGATCGTCGAGTTCGCGGTGGAGTTGAATCGCAAGGAGGGCAAGTCCTTCTTCGACGCCGCCGCCGAGGCCGCGGGGCTGCGCTTGAGGCCGATCGTGATGACCTCGTTCGCGTTCGTGCTCGGCACGGTGCCGCTGGCGATCGCGACCGGCGCGTCGTCGAACAGCCGGCACTCGATCGGCACCGGCGTCATCGGCGGCACGCTGCTGGCCACGGTGATCGCGATCTTCTTCATCCCGATGTTCTACTGGGCCCTGAGCAGCCTGAGCCAGCGGCTGTTTGGCAGCGCGAAGACCGCGCCGGCCGCGCCCAAGCCGGACGGAGGTGCCTGATGCGAAGCTCTGCACGCCCTCTGCGCAAGCTCGCGTGGCTGACCGGCGCCCTGGCTTTGTCCGGATGCGTCGTCGGCCCCGACTACCGCCGCCCCGAGGTGCAGGCGCCGGCCGCCTACCAGTACCCCGCCGGCCAGGACGCGGCGCTGGCCGACACCGAGTGGTGGAAGACCTTCGGCGACCCGGTGCTCGACAGCCTGATCGCCGAGGCGCTGGCGAACAACCGCAACATTAAGATCGCGGCGGCGAATGTCGAGCAGGCGGCGGGCGTGCTGCAGAGCACGCGCTCGGCCTTCTATCCGCAGGTCGGCTACCAGCTCAACGGCGGCCGCTACCGCTTCACCAACGACGGGCTCAACGCGCAGGCGACGGGCATCTCGAACCCGACCAACTACTACCAGGCGCTGGCCGGCGCGAGCTGGGAGATCGACCTGTGGGGCCGCGTGCAGCGCCTCAGCGAATCGGCCCAGGCCAACGTGCTGGCGACAGACGAAGCGCGGCGCGGCGTGATCCTGACGCTGGTAGCCAGCGTCGCCAACGGCTACCTGCAGCTGCGAGGGCTGGACGAGCAGCTGACGATGGCGCAGCGCACGCGCGACGCCTATGCCGAATCGCTGCGGCTGATGCAGGCCAAGTTCCAGTACGGCCGCGTCTCGCAGATGAACGTCGACCAGGCGACGGCGCGGCTGCAGAGCGCCGAGGTGCAGATCCCGCGCATCCGGCGCGACATCGCGCTGCTGCAGGACGCGCTGGCCATCCTGCTCGGACGCAACCCGGGTCCGATCCCGCGCGGCAAGAGCATCTTCGAGATCACGCTGCCGGCGGTGCCGGGCGGCGTGCCTTCGCAGCTGCTCGGGCGCCGGCCCGACCTGGCGCAAGCCGAACAGCAGCTGATCGCCGCCAACGCGCAGATCGGCGCGGCCAAGGCGCAGTACTACCCGACGATCTCGCTGACGGGCGCGCTGGGCACGGCCAGCACCGATCTGTCGAACCTGTTCAAGGGCGCCACGCGCAACTGGAACTACGCCGGCATGCTCGCCGGGCCGATCTTCACTGCCGGCGCCATCGCCGGGCAGGTGGCGCAGGCCGAAGCCGCGCAGCAGGCCGCGCTGCAGGCCTACCAGTTGGCGATCCAGAGCGCCTTCGCCGATGTCGACAACGCGCTGGCCTCGCGCACGACGCTGATCGACCAGCTCGCGGCGCAGGAGAAGCAGGTCGCCGCGCTGCGCGGCTACTCGCGCCTGGCGCAACTGCAGTTCGACGTCGGCCGCGTGCCCTACTCCACCGTGCTGCAGGCCGAGCAGGAGCTGTTCCCGGCCGAACTGGCCTGGGCGGCAGACCGCGCGCAACTGTGCTCGTCGCTCGTCGGCATCTACAAGGCGATGGGCGGCGGCTGGGTGGCCGCCGCGGACAAGTTCACGGCTGCGGCCGCGCCGGCGAGTTCACCGCCACCAGGTCAATAAAGGAGGGCATCGATGGCCAAGTCCGACAAGTCGAAGACGAAGAAGTCCGCGAAGAAATCCAGTGCCAAGACGAAGTCCGGCGACCGCACGCAAGAAGCCGCGGCGCCATCGAGCTCGACCGTGGCGTCGGCGGACGGCGACCGCAACGCCGACGGTGCAGCCTTCGACGAGATCACCTACCTCGAAGCCAAGCTGATCCTGAAGCCCGACCGTTTCACCTCGGTCGACAGCTTCCGCCAGTTCGGCGCGCTGGTGCAGCGCACGGCGGCGCGCACTGGCGTGGGCTTCATTCCCGACGCCCAGGCCAGCCAGCGGCCCGAGGTGCGCGAGATCCTGTTCTTCGACACGCCCGACTTCCGCCTGTACAACAACGCCTTCATCCTGCGCCGCCGCGTCACCTACGTCGACGGCTTTCCGGTCGGCGACCCGGAGATCGTCTTCAAGTACCGCCATCCGGACGAGAAGTCCGCGACCGCGGTCGACGTGCGGCCGAAGATCGCGGGCAAGCACCGCATCAAGTTCAAGGCCGAAGCGCTGCCGCTGAAGGACCAGGTCGGCGGCTACCGGCTGCTGTACTCGCACAACGCCCAGTTCGGCCTGAGTCAGATGCACGACGCCGACAAGCTGTCGATGGACACGCTGCTGAATGCCCTGCCGGCGCTGAAGGCGCTGAAGACCACCGGCGGCGAGCGGCTCGGTCTGGTCAACGGCGGCATCGTCGAGGAGGTGCTGCTGCCGCTGGGGCAGCTCGACTTCGGCAAGGGCCAGGTCGGCAAGTGCGACATCTCGCTGTGGCGCACGCGTGGCGAACACCTGCCGCTGGTCGGCGAGTTCGCGTTCCAGGTCAAGTTCCCGAGCCGCGCGTCGGTGGCGGCGAAGCCGAAGAAGCTGGCGGCGCAGTTCTACCTCGCGCTGCAACAGGACGTGAAGGACTGGCTCGCGCTCGGCGTGACCAAGACCGCAATGGTCTACCGGCTGAAGGGTAACGCGCCGCAGAGCCATGAGTGACGGCCGCCGATGACCACGCCGACCTACGTCATCGGCATCGGCGAGGTGCTGTGCGGCAGCATGTTGCTGGCGGCCACCATGGCATTGCACGGCTGCGGCGTGCTCGTCACGCTGCGCAGCACTGGCGCGCTCAAGCGGCGTGCCGGCGCCTCCGGGGCAGGCATTGCGGGCATCGGCGTCCTGGTCGTCGCGAGCTGGATGCTGGTGCTGCTGCACCTGCTGGAGGTCATTGTCTGGGCCCTGTTCTACCTCTGGAGCAACGCGCTCGACACGGCCCACGTCAATGCCAGCGTCGCCTACTACTTCGCGCTGATGCAGTACACGACGATCGGCAGCGCCTACAACCTGAGACTCGACTGGCGCCTGCTCGAGGGCATGAACGGCATCGCCGGCCTGCTGACCTTCGCCTGGTCGACGGGCGTGTTGCTGACGCTGGCCGAGGAGTTCCAGAGCGCGCGGCTGGCGGCCATGCAGGCACGCCGCGAGGCGCAACAAAACAGGCGGACGGTGGACGGCGATCGGACTCACAGCCCTTGAAGATCGTCGAACGCTTCCTGCAGGACGACTTGCGCGGTGTGCACTACGCCTTGAACATCTTCGTCGCCACCACGGTGCTCTGGATCATCGTCAAGGTCTATGGCGATTCCAACCCGGTCTGGGCCATCAGCTCGATGGTCGCGACCAGCGATCCGCAGCTGCGGCAGTCCGTGACGACCTTCAAGGGGCGGCTCATCAACACGCTGGTCGGCTGCGCCATCGGTCTGGTCTTCATCGCTCTGGGCCATACCGAATGGCAGTTGCCAGCGGCGCTGACACTGTCGGTGCTGGTGTCGACCTACGCGGTGCGCGTGCAGACGATGTGGCGGCAGGCGCCGATCACCGCCGCCATCGTCGTCGCCGGCAGCCTGCAGCACCACGACAAGTTGGTCGCGCTGCACAGCGGCGCGGTGCGCGTCGGCGAGGTGCTGCTGGGCTGCGTGGTCGGCATCGCCAGTGCCTGGCTGCTGTCGAAGCTGTGGCCGCTGCGCGAGGCCCCGTCCGCCGGCAAGGGCTGAACGCTGCGCTGAACCTGGTCGTAGCGCAGGAGTCCGCGCTGTCCGGGCCCCGACGGTCAGCCTGCCAGGGCGCCCATCTCGTGCAGCGCCTCCGCCACGGCATTCACGGCCTGCTGCACCTCGTTGCGGCCGATGGCGCCGATGCAGCCGACGCGGAAGGTGTCCACCTCGGTCAGCTTGCCCGGGTAGAGGACGAAGCCACGCTGCTTGGCCGCGGCGTAGAAGCGTTTGAAGTCGTAGGCTGGGTTTGCGGGAGCGTGCCAGGTGACGATGATCGGCGCCTGCAGTTCGGGCTTCAGGAAGGGCTTCAGTCCCAGCGCGCTCAATCCCTCGACCAGCGTGCGGCAGTTGTCCTGGTAGCGCGCCAGCCGCGCCGGCTGGCCGCCTTCTTCGACGAACTGCGCAACCGCTTCGGCCAGCGCCACCATCACATGGGTCGGCGGCGTGAAGCGCCACTGCGTGGTCTTCTCCATGTACTGGTACTGATCAAACAGGTCCATCGCCAGGCTCTGGCTGTTGCCGGCACAACTTTCGAGCATGGCCTTGCGCAGAAAGACGAAGCCCATGCCGGGCACACCTTCCAGGCACTTGCCGCTGGCAGCGACCAGCGCGTCGAAGCGCATGCTGCGCGCGTCGATGGGCAGCGCGCCGAAGCTGCTCATCGCGTCGACGATAAGGCCCTTGCCGTGGCGCTCGCACACCGCCGCGACTTCGGCCAGCGGGTTGAGCACGCCGGTGCCGGTCTCGCAGTGGATCAGCACCACATGGGTGATGCTGCGGTCCTGCTCCAGCCGGGCGTCCAGCGTCGCGGGCGACACGGCGGCGTCTTCGGCGAAGGCCAGGCTGCTGGCCTTGCGGCCCATCATCTGCGTCAGCTTGGCGGCGCGCTTGCAGTAGGCGCCGTTGTCCAGCACCAGCACGTGGCCGTCGCGCGGCACCACCGTGGCCACGGCGGCCTCGACGCTGAAGGTGCCGCTGCCTTGCAGGGGCACGACGACGTGGCTGTCCTGGCCGTGCACGATGTCCAGCAGCTGGCTACGCAAGCGCATCGTCACGGCATTGAAATCAGCATCCCACGAGCCCCAGTCCTTCAGCATCGCCAGCTTGGTGCGCAGCGTGGTGGTCAGCGGGCCGGGGGTGAGCAGGATGGGGTCGCGGTCCATGTCATGCCTTCCATTGTTGAGTGCGTCGTTCCACCAGCCACGACAAGCCCATGAACAGCAGCGTAGCCACGGTGGAGGCGGCGGCGATCAGCAGCGCCATCGCCGCGGCGGCGCCGGTGTCGCCGGCTTCGTCGAGGTTCAGGATGGCGATCGAGGCCACCTTGGTCTCCGGCGAATACAGGAAGACCACTGCCGATATGGTGGTCATCGCGTTGACGAAGAAGTAGCGCGCGATGTCCACCAGAGCGGGGGTGCAGATCGGCAGCGTGACGCGCCAGAAGGTCTTGTAAAAGGGCACCTTCAGCGAGGCCGAGACTGATTCGAACTCGGCATCCAGCGCCTTCAGCGCCGTCACCGCCGTCAGGTGGCCGGTGGTGTAGAAGTGCACGATGCTGCACACCGTCATCAGCATCAGCGTGTGGTACAGCCCGTTCAGCGGGTTGGCGGGCTCGTTGAAGAAGAAGATGTAGCCCAGGCCCAGCACCAGCCCGGGCACCGCCATCGGCAGCATCGACAGCATGCGCACGCCGCCTCGCAGCGGTCCGCCGCCATGGGTCTTCTCCAGCAGGTAGGCGCCGCCGAAGACCAGCGCGGTGCCGAACACGGCCGTGCCGGCCGACATCAGCAGGCTGTTGACGAAGCCGGTGGCCACCTCGCCCTCGACCAGGCCGGTCTGGTAGTGGGCCCAGCTGAAGCTCAGGTCGTAGGGCCAGAACTTGGCGAAGGAGGCCACGATCGCCATGCCCAGCATGGCCAGCATCAGCAGCGCGATGGCTGCGCAGTAGGCCTGCATCAGCGCGTCGAACCACGGCACGCGTTGGGGCCGGTAGGGCACGGCGCGCGCGCTGAGCATGGCCGTCTGCTTGCGCTGCACCAGGTGGTCGACGCTGAAGGTCAGCACCGCCGGCGCCAGCAGCAGCAGCGCGACGACCGCGCCCTTCTGGAAGTCCTGCTGGCCGATGACCAGCTTGAACACGTCGGTGGCCAGCACGTTGAAGTTGCCGCCGATCACCTTGGGGATGCCGAAGTCGGTGATGACCAGCGTGAAGGTCACCAGCGCCGCCGAGATCAACCCGTACTTGGCGCCGGGCAGCGTGATCGTCCAGAACTTGCGGGCCGCGCTGGTGCCCATCGCGTCGGCGGCCTCGTACAGCCGCGCGTCGGCGGTGGCCAGCGCGGTGACCAGGATCATCAGCGCATGCGGGAACAGCGCGAAGGCCTCGGCCATGACGATGCCCGGCGCGCCGTAGATCTGTTCGATGCCCAGCGCGGTCAGCCAGGCCTTGAGCACGCCCTGATTGCCGAACCAGTAGATCAGCGAGATGGCCGACAGCAGCGAAGGCGCCAGCAGCGGGATCAGCGTGATGCCGCGCAGCAGCTTCTTGAAGCGCATGCGGCTGCGCGTCAGCGCATAGGCGAAGCCGAAGGCCAGCGGCACGGTGATGACGGTGACCAGCGCCGACACCCACAGGCTGTTCCACAGCGACTGCAGCAGCGCGGGCGTGCGTGCGTAGTCGATGAAGTTCTTCAGGCCGATCCAGCGGCCATCGCCGTCCTGCACCGACTTCAGCAGAATGGTCGCCAGCGGTGCGGCCAGGAAGGCCAGCAGCACCAAGGCCACCACCGCCAACGCCGCATGCGCCAGCCGGTCGGTCCAGTGCACGCGCAGCACGACGCGGGACGGGGCGGGGAGTGCTGCGGAGTTCAAGGCCTCAGCCGAAGATTCGCATGCGCTCGGGCAGCAGGCGCAGCGGCAGTCGCGCGCCCACCTCGAGCTGCTGCTCGGACAGGAAGTTCAGCGACAGGACCACCGTCAGCCGGTGCTCGCCCAGCGCGGCGGAGCGCACCTGCACCAGGCAGTAGGAGCCCAGGAACTCGATCTTCTCGATCTGCGCCTCGAAGACGTTGCTGTCACCGGGCGCGATCGGCCGGGCGAGCACGTCCTCGGGGCGCAGGTAGACCTTGACCTCGCTGCCTGGTGCGCCGTCGTGCGGGCAGTGGAAGGGCATCGCGTCATCCTGGGCGAACAGCACACTCTGGCCTTCGACCAGCCGCGCCGGCAGCACGTTGATGCGGCCGACGAAATCGGCGACGAAGGGCGTGCCCGGGTCGCGGTACACCTCCATCGGCGTGCCCACGTGCTCGATCACGCCGTGGTTCATGACCACGATGCGGTCGGCCACGGCCAGCGCCTCTTCCTGGTCGTGAGTGACCATGATCGTCGTCACGCCCAGCTGGCGCTGCAGCGCGCGGATCTCCTGCCGCAGGTGCACGCGCACGATCGCGTCCAGCGCCGACAACGGCTCGTCCAGCAGCAGCAGCCCGGGCTTCGTGGCCAGCGCCCGCGCCAGGGCGATGCGCTGCTGCTGCCCGCCCGACAGCTGCGCCGGATACTTGTCCTGGCTGCCGGGCAGGCCGACCAGCCGGAGCAGGTCGTCGACGCGCTTCCGCACCTGCGTCCGCGGCATCTTGCGATTGACCAGACCGTAGGCCACGTTGTCGGCCACGCTCAGGTTCGGGAACAGCGCGTAGCTCTGGAAGACGATGCCGTAGTCGCGCTGCGCAGGCGGCAAGCTGGAGATGTCGCGCCCGCCCAGTTCGATGCGCCCAGCCGTCTGCGCTTCGAGCCCGGCGATGATGCGCAGCAGCGTGGTCTTGCCGCAGCCCGACGGGCCGAGGAAGCAGACGAACTCGCCCTTGGCGATCTCCAACTCGATGTCGCGCAGCGCCGTGAAGCTGCCGAAATCCTTGCGGATGCCTTCGAGCTTGAGGTAGGCCATCAAGGGGGGGCGAAGCTTCGGTGGTGATTCCAGCAGACGCCGCGGAACCGGCTCCGCCGGGCCGCAGGCGGCGCCCCCCTGGGGGGAGGCGGCCGCAGGCCGCTGCGGGGGGGGGGCTCTATTTCTTCGGTTCGCTCTTGGCGTTGTAGCGCTTGTTCCACTCGGCGAGGATGCGCTCGCGGTTGTCGGCGGCCCAGTTGAAGTCCATCTTCACCAGCCGCGCCTCGTAGTCCTTGGGCACGTTGGCCAGCGGCGCAGCCACGCCGGGCTGTGCGGTGATGGCGAAGTTCTTGCCGTACAGCAGCATCGCGTCCTTGCTGGAGGCCCAGTCGGCCAGCTTCTTGGCGGCGTCGAGCTTCTTGGTGCCCTGGTGGATCGCGAAGGACTCCAGGTCCCAGCCCAAGCCTTCCTTCGGGAACACCAGGTCGATCGGCCCGCCCTTGGCCTTGATCGTGTTGGCGCGGTACTCAAAGCTGATGCCGATGACGGCTTCGCCGTTTCCCGCCATCACGCAGGGCTTGGAGCCCGAATGGGTGTACTGCATGATGTTTTCGTGCAGCGCGTCCATGTACTTCCAGCCACCACCCTTGCCGTTGTCGTCGCCGAACAGCGTCAACCATGCCGTCACGTCGAAGTAGCCGGTGCCTGACGATGCCGGATTGGGCATCACGATCATGCCCTTGTAGATCGGCTTGGTCAGGTCCTTCCAGGTTTCGGGCTTGGGGATGTTTCTTTTCTGCGCTTCCACGGTGTTGAAGCAGACCGTCGCGCCCCAGACATCCATGCCGAACCAGGCCGGCGGGTTCTTCTTGTCCCGGTACTGGCTCATGATCGCGTCGAGGTTGATCGGCGCGTAGGGGATCAGCATGCCCTGCTTGTCCAGCAGCGCCAGGCTCGACGCCGCCACGCCCATCACTGCGTCGGCCTGCGGATTGGCCTTCTCGGCCAGCAGCTTGGCGGTGATGACGCCGGTCGAGTCGCGCACCCACTTGATCTCGATGTCCGGATGCACCTTGTTGAAGCCCTCCTGGTAGGCCTTCAACTGGTCGGTTTCGAGCGCGGTGTAGACCAGCAGCTGGGTCTTCTGCGCCAGCGCGGAACCGGCGGCAAGGCACAGCGCGATGGCTGCAAGCGGGAGTGCTGGGAATCGCATGGAGGCTCCTCAGGGTGAAGGGTGAAGATGCAGGCAGGGCAAAACCGCACAGCATGCGGCGTGGACGTGACTCTACTGTGACGCCGCCCGGCCTGGCACATGCATTGCATGCTGCCTGCCGCCGAGCCGCAGTGTCAACCGGAGTTTTGCTGAAGTTGCAGATTGTTGACATTGCACGCGATGCAAGGTCCAATTGCCGCCGATGATCGCTTCCGTCTCCGCGGGCCCCGACCGCTGCCTGATTGCCATCGCGACCGCGTGGCGCGCGGCCGGCTGAGAGGCGATGCAGCACCTGCTCAACCTGCTGGCGGCCATTGCGCTGCTCGTCTGGGCCACGCACATCGTGCGTACCGGTGTGCTGCGGCTGTTCGGCGCCAACCTGCGCCACGTCATCTCGCGCAGCGTCGGCAACCGTCTCCAGGCGCTGCTGGCCGGCTTCGCAGTCACGACGCTGGTGCAGTCGAGCACGGCCACCGGATTGATCGTCGCCTCGTTCGTCGGCCGCGGGCTGATCGCCACCGCCGCGGCGCTGGCGGTGATGCTGGGTGCGGATGTCGGCACCAGCGCGATGGTGGTGGTGTTCTCCTTCGACCTGTCGTGGCTGTCGCCGCTGCTGATCTTCGTCGGCGTGGTGCTGTTCATCAGCCGAGAGTCCACCTCGGTAGGCCGCTTCGGCCGCATCGTCATCGGCCTGGGGCTGATCACGCTGGCGCTGCAGCTGATCGTCGCGGCAACAAAGCCGCTGATCGATTCGCCGGCGGTGCGACAGCTGCTGGCCTCGCTGCCCAACGACGTGCTGCTGGACATCCTGGTCGGCGCGGTGCTGACCGTGCTGTCCTACTCGTCGCTGGCGATCGTGCTGCTCACCGCCACGCTGGCGGGGGCCGGCATGCTGCCGCCGGGCGTGGCGCTGGGCCTGGTGCTGGGCGCCAACGTCGGCAGCGGCTTGCTGGGCGTGCTGACCACGGCGCGCTCGGACATCGCCACGCGCCGTCTGCCGATGGGCAATCTGGCCTTCAAGCTGGCCGGCTGCCTGCTCGTCATGCCGTGGCTGCCGCAGGTGCGCACGCTGCTCGAACAGCAGCTGCCGGCGGTGCCGCAGCAGGTGGTGGCCTTCCACCTGCTGTTCAACGTGGCGCTGGCGCTGGTCTTCATCGGCCTGACACAGGTGCTGGCGCGCTGGCTGGAGAAGTGGATGACGGCGCCGCCGCCGCAGCCCTCGCAGAGCCGGCCACGCCATCTGGACCCGGTGGCGCTGCCCACGCCGTCGCTGGCCATCGCCTGCGCGGCACGCGAGGCGCTGCACCAGGCCGACGTGGTGGAGACCATGCTGCGCGGCGTGATGGACGTGATGCGCCGCAACGACCTGCAGCTGTCGGCGCAGCTGCGCCACATGGACGATACCGTCGACGACCTGTACTCGGCCATCAAGTTCTACCTGACGCAGATCTCGCGCGAGGCGCTGTCCGAGCGCGAAGGCCGGCGCTGGACCGACATTGTCAGCTTCACCATCAACATGGAGCAGATCGGCGACATCGTCGAACGCGTGCTGCAGGACGTCGAGGACAAGAAGATCAACAAGGGCCGCAGCTTCTCCGAAGCCGGCATGGCCGAGATCAGCCACCTTCACGAGCGGCTGCTGTCCAACCTGCGTCTGGGCATGAGCGTGTTCCTCGACGGCCACGTCAATGACGCGCGCAAGCTGCTGGAGGAGAAGGCGCGCTTCCGCGACCTGGAGCACGAGTACGCGGCCAACCACATCGCGCGGCTGCGTGACAACACCGCGCAGAGCATCGAGACCAGCAGCCTGCACCTGGACCTGATCAGCGAACTCAAGCGCATCAACTCGCACATCTGCTCGATCGCCTACCCGATCCTGGAATCGGCCGGCGTGCTGGCGGACACGCGGCTGCGCGAATCGCGCATGGGCGACCTGATGGCCGACGAAGGGCGCCGTTGAGCGCGCCGGGCCGCTCCCAAGCGCGAATCCCGGAGCGCTTTGCGCGGAGGGCCCATTGACGACCGGTGTGGTGCTGGCGGTGCTGTTCGGCGCGTTGCTGCATGCGACATGGAACGCGCTCGTCAAGTCCAGCGGCGACAAGCAGTTGGACCTGGCGCTGGTGCACCTGCTCGGCGCGCTGGTGTCCTTGCCGCTGCTGGCATGGGTGGGCCTGCCGCCTGTGGCGGCCTGGCCTTTCATCGGCATGTCGCTGCTGATCCACATCGCCTACTACATCACGCTCAACGGCGCCTACCAGCATGGCGAACTGGGCAGCACCTACCCGATCATGCGCGGCAGCGCGCCGCTGCTGGTGGCGCTGGGCAGCACGGCGCTCGGCGAGTCGCTGTCGCCGGCCGCCTGGCTGGGCATCGGCGCGGTCACCGTGGGCGTGCTGCTGGTTGGGCTGGCGCGTCCGGGCGAGACCTTGCACCACGGCCGCGCCGTCGCCTTCGCGCTGGCCAACGCGGTGGTCATCGCCGCCTACACCATCGTCGACGGCCGCGGCGTGCGCATCAGCGCCGAAGCCGGCTACACCGCGGCCAGCTACGTGGTGCTGCTGTTCGTGCTGGACGGCATTCCCTATCCGGCGCTGGTGTTCGCGCAGCGCAGCGCCGACGCGCGCCGGGCCATGCTGGCCTACGCGCGCAAGCGCTGGCCGCTGGCCACGCTGGGCGGGCTGGCTTCGCTGGGCTCGTACTGGATCGCGCTGTGGGCCATGACGCGTGCACCGGTGGCCGCCGTGTCGGCATTGCGCGAGACCTCGGTGCTGTTTGCCACTGCGCTGTCGGTGCTGGTGCTGAAGGAGCGCTTCGGCCTGCAGCGCGCCAGCGGCGCGGTGATCATCGTCGCCGGTGTGATCGCATTGCGTCTGAGCTGAGGAGACCTGCCCGTGGCCGAATTTCCCCGCCCCTTCAAGGCCGTGCGCACCGACCGCGAGCTCGAGATGCAGCGTGTCGACGCCCAGTTGCGCGCGGCCGGTGGCCAGCTGGTGGTGCTGCCCGACGGCACGCCCGAGGATCAGCTGGCGCGCGAGGTGGCCGACGCCGATCTGCTGCTGATGTGCTATGCCCGCATCAGCCGGCGCGTGATCGCCGGCGCCCCCAAGCTCAAGGCCATCATCAAGTACGGCGTGGGCATCGACGCCATCGACCTGGAGGCCGCGCGCGAGCATGGCGTGGCGGTGGTCAACGTGCCGGCCTATGCCGAGGAGACGGTGGCCGAAGGCGCCTTCGCGCTGCTGATGGCGCTGTTCAAGCGCTTCAAGCCGATCCACCAGGCCATGCAGAGCGAGGGCTGGGCCTGGCCGGAAAGCCGCTGGCTGGCCAGCGACCTGTCTGGCAAGACGCTGGGCCTGGTCGGGCTGGGGCGCATCGGCCGCAGCATGGTGCGCATGGCCGGCGCCTTCCGCATGCGCGTGCTGGCCTACGACCCGCACCTGGCGCTGCAGGCGCTGCCGAGCGGCCTGCAACTGTGCGATTCGCTGGATACGCTGCTGGCGGCCAGCGACGCGGTGTCGATCCACTGCGTGCTCAGCGCCCAGACCCGCCATCTGCTCGGCGCGGCGCAGCTGGCGCGCATGAAGCCGGGTGCCTTCCTGGTGAACGTGTCGCGTGGCGAGATCGTCGACGAGGCAGCGCTGCTGCAGGCCCTGGTCGAGCGTCGCATCGGCGGCGCCGCGCTCGATGTCTACGGCCAGGAGCCGCTGTCACGCCAGGGTCACATGTTGTCGGCACTCTACGAAATGGACAACGTCCTGCTGTGGCCGCACCTGACCTTCTATACCCATGAGGCGATGCAACGCCTGGAAGACGAGACGCTGGCGCGCTGCTTCGAGACGCTTCGGGGCCAGCCGCTGCAGGTGGCCTCGCGCGACCCGCGCCTGCGCGCGCAGACGCGCGGCGTGCGCTTCGTCGACGAGGGCTGAAGCGCCCGACTTTGTAGTTTGTTTTTTGTTGACAATCCGCAAGAGGCACCCTAGCATGCCCCGAGCGACCTGCCTGATGAAAAGCTGACCATGCCCATCGCGACGAGCAAGCGGCTGACCGACGCCTCGATGGCCATCGAGATGCTGCGCGAGCATTCGCTGGCCACGCTGGCCCAGCAGGAGCTGGAGCGCCGCATCATCTCCGGCGAGATCGCCGCCGGCACCAAACTCAACGAAGTCGAGGTGGCTGCCACGCTGGGCGTGTCGCGCGGGCCGGTGCGCGAGGCCTTCAGCGCGCTCAGCCAGGCCGGGCTGGTGCGGGTGGAAAAGAACCGTGGCGTGTTCGTGCGTCAGGTCTCGCTGGAGGAAGCCAACGAGTTCTACGAGGTGCGCGCCGCGCTCGAAGGCCTGATCGGCAAGCTCGCTGCGCGGCGCATCTCGATCGACGAGATCGATCAGCTGCGCGCGGTGGTGCGGCGCATGCACCAGACGCAGAAGGGCCGTCGCGCCGACGAGTACTTCGTGCTCAACGTCGAGTTCCACGACGTGCTGGCCCGTGCCGCGCGCAACAACGCGCTGCTGGCCCACTACCGCGGCGTGGTCAACCAGCTCGACCTGTACCGCCGCGCCACCATCACCCACGGCGTGGAGAACATCCCGCTGTCCACGCAGGAGCACGAGGCCATCGTCGAGGCCGTGGCCTCGCGCGACGAGCAGCGTGCCGAGGCCCTGCTCACCGAACACGTGCTCGTCAGCCGCGCGCGGCTGCATGCCGCGCTGGGCACTGCCGCGCCCAAGGCTTGAGGCGCCCGGCGTCCACACATTCCACCTTCACCCCTTGCAGGCCCATCCATGAGCAACCCCCAACCCACCGTCAACGTCAATGGCATCGACTACCGCTGGCCGCTGCGCCCCGTGGTTGTCGTCTGCATCGACGGTGGCGACCCCGCCTACCTGCGCCAGTTCCTGGCCGACGGTTCGATCCCGAATATCGCGCGCTTCGTGCGCGAGGGCTATGCCACGGTGGTCGACGGCTCGATGCCGTCCTTCACCTGCCCGAACAACATGTCGATCATCACCGGCACGCCGACCAGCAAGCACGGCATCTCGGGCAATTTCTACCTCGACACCGCCACCTGGGAGCCGGTGGTGATGACCGGGCCGGAACTGCTGCGCGGCGACACCATCATCACCAAGTTCGCCGAGGCCGGCGCCAAGGTGGTGTCGATCACCGCCAAGGACAAGCTGCGCAAGCAGCTGAGCAAGGGCCTGGACGTGAGCCAGGGCCATGTGTCCTTCTCCACCGAGTTCGTCGAGAAGTGCACGCTGGCCGAGAACGGCATCGAAAACGCGCTCGACTGGCTGGGCATGGACAAGCCCGGCATGTATTCGATGGAGCTGAGCCTGTTCGTGCTCGAAGCCGGCATCAAGCTGCTCAAGGAACGCCGCCCCGAACTGCTGTACCTGTCGCTGACCGACTGGGTGCAGCACAAGTGGGCGCCCGACGAGGAGGGCGCACGCACCTTCTACCGGCGCCTGGACGACTGCGTCGGCCGCCTGGCCGCGCTGGACGCCACCGTGGCGCTGACCGCCGACCACGGCATGAACGACAAGAGCAACGCCGCCGGCGAACCCAACGTCATCTGGCTGCAGGACATCCTGGACGCGAAGTTCGGCAAGGGCGAGACCACCGTCATCTGCCCGATCACCGACGCCTTCGTCGCCCACCACGGCGCGCTCGGCGGCTTCGTGCGCGTGTGGTCGCGCGGCAAGGTCACGGCGCGGCAGATCATCGACCACATCGGCGGCATCGACGGCATCGAGCTGGCGCTGGACAAGGACACCGCCTGCCGCATGTTCGACATGCCCGCCGACCGTGAAGCCGATGTGGCGGTGGTGTCGCGGCAGGACGTGTGCATCGGCGGATCGGCCGGCAACCATGACCTGAGCGGCCTGAAGGGCCACCGCCTGCGCACGCACGGCGGCGTGTCCGAGACCAAGGTGCCCTTGATTCTGAGTCGTTCGCTGAACGACGCCTACAAGGCCAAGGCCGCCAGCGAGACGCTGAAGAGCTACCAGATCTTCGACTTCGCGGTCAACGGGACGGTATGACGACCCCCGCAGCGGCCTGCGGCCGCCTCCCCCAGGGGCAACGCCGGCGGCCCGGCAGAGCCGGTTCCGCGGCGTCCGCTGGAGCAGTTAGCCGGTCGCCAGAACCGCGCTCAAAGCAACGGAGACGAACCTTGACACCCAACGAAGGCCTGGTGGCCGTCTACGACAAGCCGAACGCGCCTTTCGAGCTGCGACTGTTCCCGATCCGCGAGCCGCGGCCGGGCGAGGTGCTGGTGAAGGTGCGCATGTGCACCATCTGCCGTAGCGACATCCACAGCTACCTGGGCCACCGACCGAATCCGACGCCGGGCGTGCTGGGCCACGAGATCATCGGCACCATCGTCGCGCTCGGCGACGGGGTGACGAAGGACATGCGCGGCGATGCGCTGCGCGAAGGCGACCGCATCACCTGGAGCGAGTACTTCATCCCCGGCGACAACTACTACACCGAGGTGCTCGACCTGCCGCAGAAAAGCCCCGGTGTGGACAAGTACGGTCACATGGCTGTCACGACCGAGCCGCACCATCACGGCGGCTTCGGCCAGTTCTGCTACATCCTGCCGAGGTCCTGGATCCTGCGCCTGCCCGACGAACTCAGCGACGAAGAGGCCACGCCCGTCAACTGCGGCGTGGCCACGGTGATGTGCGTCACCGAACAGGCCGAGATCCGCATGGGCGACTCGGTGGTGGTGCAGGGGCTGGGCCTGCTGGGCCTGTACGCCGCGGCCATCGCCAAGGCGCGCGGCGCGCGGCTGGTGATCGGCATCGACGGCGTGGCCGCGCGGCGCGAGCTGGGCCGCAAGTTCGGTTGCGACCATGTCTTCGATCCGGCCGGGATCTCCGAGGCCGATCTGGTGAAGCAGGTGCGCGCGCTGTGCAAGCCCGAAGGCGCCGACGCGGTGATCGAGGTTTGCGGCTACCCGCAGGTCATTCCCGCGGGCATCCAGATGCTGCGTACCGGCGGCCACTATGTGCTCGGCGGCGTGGTCAACCCCGAATCCTTCGTCAACATCGACGTCAACCAGATCCTGCGCAAGCTCATCACGCTGCGCGGGGTGCACAACTACCACCCGCGCCACCTGATCGAGGCGCTGGACTTCGTCACTGTCAACCGCCAGCGCTTTCCCTTCAAGGACCTGGTGGACGGCAAGTACGGCCTGGACCAGGTGGGCCAGGCCATGAAGGACGCCGAGGACCGCAAGGTGCTGCGCGCGGCCATCGTCCCGTAGTTCGCTCTCGACCCCAGCCACAACCAGGAGACAAGCATGAGCATTCGATTTGCCCGCAGGTTGATCCTCGCCGCCTTCGGCGCCGCCGTCGTCGCCTCGCCCGCATTGGCGCAGACCAAGTGCGAGGACCCGAAGGTGCTGCGCTTCTCGCTGGTGCCGACGCAGGATTCGGTGCGCGAGCTGACGTACTACAAGCCGATCCTCGACCAGCTGGCCAAGAACACCGGCAAGAAGATCGAGTTCTACATGCCGACCTCCTACTCGTCGGTGGTCGAGGCGCTGCTCGGCAAGTGGGTCGACGTGGCGGTGCTGGGACCGGAGAGCTATGTCATCGCCAAGGAAAAGGAGCCGTCGGTCGAAGTCTTCGCCACCTACTCGCGGCTGAAGAACGGCGTGCAGGAAGCTGGCCCGGGCTACAAGGCGGTGCTGATCACCAAGAAGGGTGGCAAGTACAACGACATCGCTTCGCTGAAGGGTGCGGTGGTGGCGCTGGTGGACCCGGCCAGCACCTCCGGCGGGCTGGTGCCCGAGGTGGTGTTCCCCAAGCAGAACAACACCCCGCCGCTGAAGACCTACTTCTCCAAGGTGGTGTACTCCGGCGGCCATGACCTGAGCACCATCGCCGTGGCCGAAGGCAAGGTCGACGGCGCCTTCGTCGCCACGCACCGCTTCATGGAGACGGTGAACGCCGGCAAGGTCAAGCTGGAGGACTTCAACTACCTGTGGTATTCGCCGCTGCTGCCGCAGGACCCCTTCGTCTATCGCAACACGCTGTGTGACGACCTGAAGAAGAAGATCGCCGACACTTTCCTCACCGTCGACCAGAACGAGGACGGCAAGAAGTACCTGGCGAACGTCAAGTCGGAGAAGGTCGTGGTCATGAAGGACGCCGACTACAACGTGATCCGCGAAGTGCACCAAGAAGTAGGGGCGCCGCCCATGTCCGCCGTGATGGACGTGTTCAAGGCTGCGGCGGCTCCGGCCGCCGCGGCCGGGGCCGCGGTGCTGCGCGTGCAGGACCTGAAGGTCAGCTACACCGCCGGCAAGCAGATCCTCAAGGGCATCAGCTTCGATGTCGGGCCCGAGGAGTTCGTGGCCATCATCGGCCCCAGCGGTGCCGGCAAGTCCACGCTGATCCGCTGCGTCAACCGGCTGGTCGACACCACCTCCGGCTCGGTGTGGTTCGGCGGCCATGACCTGCTGACGCTGGACGAAGGTGCGATGCGCGCGCAGCGCCGCAACATCGGCATGATCTTCCAGGAGTTCAACCTGATCGACCGGCTGAGCGTGATCGACAACGTGCTCACCGGGCGGCTGGGCTACATGGGCAACCTGCGCTCGCTGTTCCGCGCCTACACCAAGGCCGACATCGCCAAGGCGGTGGCGCTGCTCGACCGCGTCGGCCTGATCGACCACATGGACAAGCGCGCCGATGCGCTGTCCGGCGGCCAGCGCCAGCGCGTGGGCATCGCCCGTGCGCTGATCCAGGAGCCCAAGCTGCTGCTGGTGGACGAACCTACCTCGGCGCTGGACCCGAAGATCTCGCGCGAGGTGATGGGCATGATCCGCGGCATTGCGCGCGAGTTCAAGGTGCCGGTGCTGTGCAACATCCACGACGTGGACCTGGCGCTGGAGTTCTGCGACCGCATCATCGGCCTGCAGGACGGCATCAAGAAGTTCGACGGGCCGCCGTCCAGCGTGGACAAGCATGCGCTGGCCGACATCTACGCGATGGAAGTGCTGTAGCCGTGGCCGCCGTTCTCGACCTCGGCCGCCACGCCGAGCGCATCGCACAGCTGGATGCCACGCGCCGGCGTGCGCGCGGCTGGCGCTACCTGCGCTATGCATTGATCGCATTGCTGGTGGGCTGGAGCGTCGAGGCCATCGTCGTCGGCGACACCGACTGGAGCCGCATCAGCGCCGCCGGCGTGGCCTCGGCGGCGTGGCGCTTCATCGACTTCGATGCGTCGATCCTGCTGTCGCTGTGGGAGCCGGCACTCGAGACCGTGCTGATGGCCACGCTGGCCACGCTGCTGGGCGCCCTGATGGCGATTCCCGTGGCCTGGCTGGGGGCGAACAACATTTCGCCGCTGGGCCGCTTCACCTACTACGTGGGCCGGGTGCTGATGACGCTGTCTCGCTCGGTGCACGAGGTGGTTTGGGGCCTGGTCTTCGTCGCGGCCGTCGGCCTGGGCGCATTGGCCGGCGTGCTGGCGATGGCGGTGCGCTCCATCGGCTTCATCAGCAAGACGGTGGCCGAGGCCATCGAGGACGTGAACAAGGGCCCGGTGGAGGCGATGCGCGCGGTCGGCGCCAACCGCTTCCAGGTGCTGATGTTCGGCATCGTGCCGCAGGTGCTGCCGGTGATCATCGGCAACGTCATCTTCGAATGGGACGTGAACATCCGCCGCTCCACCATCATGGGCCTGGTCGGCGCGGGCGGCCTGGGGCTGGCGCTGCACCGGCAGATGGCCAGCTACAACTACGGCGGCATCGCCACGGTGATCTTCGTCATCCTGCTGCTCATCGTCTTCGGCGAAGTGTTCTCCGCCTGGGCGCGTCGGAAGGTGATCTGAAGTGAACACCAGCACCAAGACCCTGCCCGAGTGGAAGCGCTTCCGCTTCCCGCAAAGCCTGTACAAGTACGCGGCGCTGCTCGCCAGCCTGTGGTTCGTCTGGTGGTCGCTGGACGTGCTGAAGATCGACGTCGAGCGCCTGCCGGGGCTGCTCGAGCGCATCGGCGACGTGCTCGCGCGCCGCTACTGGCCGCCGGACTTGGCGCACGTGATGCAGCCGGATTTCCTGGGCGCCATCGTCGACACCTTCCAGATGTCCTACGTGGCCACGGTCATCGGGCTGCTGCTGGCCATCCCGCTGTCGTGGTTCGCGTCCTTCAACATGACGCCGAGCCGGCGTTTCCTGTACCCGGTGTGCCGGCTGTTCGTCATGACCTGCCGCTCGGTGCACGAGATGATCTGGACCATCATCCTGGTGGCGGTGGTCGGCTTCGGCATGCTGCCGGGCACGCTGGCGATGACGCTGTTCTGCATCGGCTTCGGCGGCAAGCTGATGACCGAGGCCATCGAGTCGGTGCGCAAGGGCCCGATCGAGGCCATCCGCGCCACCGGTGCCGGCCACCTGCAGACCTTCGTCTTCGCGGTGCTGCCGCAGGTGCGTGTGGCCTGGGCCGGCATCGCCATCTACACCTGGGACGTGGTGTTCCGCGCCAGCACCGTGGTCGGCTTCTTCGGCGCCGGCGGCATGGGCCACTACCTGCGCGAAAGCGTGCAGAGTGTCGAATCGCGCCAGGTGACCGCCATCATCCTGACCATCGTGGCTGATCGTCATCGTGGCCGAACTGCTGTCGGCCTGGGCGCGGGCCCGCATCGCGCGCGCTGTGGCATGAAGCAGCGCGTGGAACCTTCTCAGAGTGAGGGCGACGTCAACAGCACGCCTTTGCGCGCGGCCTGGCAGCGCGAACATCTGGACGAGGCCAGCCGCACGCTGCTGGCGCGCGACAGCGCCGCCTTCCTGCACCAGAGCGTGTCCACGCCCTGCCTGGCGCCGATCGTCAGAGCCGAAGGCCTGTTCATCGAGGACATGGCGGGCCGGCGCTACATGGACTTCCATGGTAACAACGTGCACCACCTGGGCCATGGGCATCCCGAGGTCATCGCCGCCATCAAGCGCCAGCTCGACGAGCTGAGCTTCGCGCCGCGACGCTTTGCGCCGCTGCGCGCGGTGGAACTGGCCGAAGCCCTGGGCGAGCGCTTCCGCGCGCTCACTGGGCAGAAGGGCCGCGTGCTCTTCACCACCGGGGGCAGCGACGCGGTGGAGGTGGCGCTGAAGCTGGCGCGCGCCGCCACCGGCCGATTCAAGACGCTGAGCTTCTGGGATGCCTTCCATGGCGCCGGTTTCGGCGCGTCCAGCGTCGGCGGGGAGTCGCTGTTCCGCTCGGGCCAGCTTGGGCCGCTGCTGCCCGGCAGCGAACATGTGGCGCCCTTCGGTTGCTACCGCTGCGCCTATGGCCACCCGGTGAACGCCGACGGCCAGCCCGATCTGCAGCAATGCCGGCTGGCCTGCGCATCGATGGTGCGCTACGTGCTGGAACGTGAAGGCGATGTCGCCGCGGTGATCGCCGAGCCGGCGCGCGCCGTGCCGTTCATTCCGCCGGCCGGCTACTGGAGGTCAGTGCGCGAGGCCTGCCATGCGCATGGCACGCTGCTGATCTTCGACGAGATTCCCACCGGCCTGGGCAAGACCGGCCGCTTCTTCGCCGCCGAGCACGACGCCACCGCGCCGGACATCGTGGTGCTGGGCAAGGCGCTGGGCGGCGGCGTGCTGCCCATCGCCGCCTGCATTGCGCGC
The DNA here is from genome assembly GCA_963758955.1 of uncultured Pseudomonadota bacterium. GTDB lineage: Bacteria > Pseudomonadota > Gammaproteobacteria > Burkholderiales > Burkholderiaceae_C > Rubrivivax. The sequence continues at coordinate 2,068 of CAVWXO010000009.1, read as the reverse complement.
GACGATCTCAACGTCGCGGCCGACTTCGCACTCGGTCACTACACGCACGAGAAGAACCCGGTCACCGCTGCCGCCGCACTGGCCACGCTGCAGGTGATCGAGCGCGACGGCCTGGTGGACCACGCCGCGCGCATCGGCGCCCACGCGCTGGCGCGGCTGCAGGACATGAAGCAACGCCACCCGCTGATCGGCGACGTGCGCGGCCGCGGCCTGCTGCTGGGCATCGAGCTGGTCGAGGACCGCGACGCCAAGACCCCGGCCCGCGCCGCGGCCGAACGCGTCCTGTACCGTGCGTTGTCGGCCGGCCTGTCGTTCAAGACCACGATGGGCAATGTGCTGACATTGACCCCGCCATTGATCACCAGCTTGCAACAGATGGACCAGGCGCTCGACATCGTCGAGCGAGTGCCTGGCCGAGGAGAAGACATGAGCACAAGACCTTCAGTCATCGATGCGCCTAAGCGCGAAGCCATGCGCATTGCCGGCGACAAGGTCTATGGCGAGCGCACGATCGACATCCGCTACCCGTGGACCGGCGAGGTCGTCGCCACCGTGCCCAAGGCCACGCTCGACGACGTGAAGCGCGCCTTCAAGATCGCGCGCGACTACAAGCCCACGCTGACGCGGCACGAGCGCTACAAGATCCTGATGAAGGCCGGCGACATCATCGCCTCGCGGCTTCACGAGTTCGCGCGGCTGATCACGCTGGAATCGGGCCTGTGCATCAAGGACACGCTGTACGAGGTGGGCCGTGCGTCCGACGTGCTGCTGTTCTCGGCGCAGCAGGCGCTGGTCGACGACGGCCAGAGCTTTGCCTGCGACCTGACGCACCACGGCAAGAGCCGCCGCGTGCATACGATGCGCGAGCCGATGATGGGGGTGATCAGCGCGATCACGCCCTTCAACCACCCGCTGAACCAGGTGATCCACAAGGTGGCGCCGTCGGTGGCCACCAACAACCGCATGGTGCTCAAGCCGACCGAGAAGACGCCGCTGGCCGCCATCCTGCTGGCCGACGTGCTCTACGAGGCCGGGCTGCCACCGCCGATGCTGAGCGTGATCACCGGCGACCCGAAGGAGATCGCCGACGAGATGCTGACCAACGAGCATGTGGACGTGGTCACCTTCACCGGCGGCGTGCCCATCGGCAAGTACATCGCCGCCAAGGCGGTTTACAAGCGGCAGGTGCTGGAACTCGGCGGCAACGACCCGATCGTGGTGATGGACGATGCTGACATCAACAAGGCAGCCGACCTGGCGGCCGGCGGCAGCTACAAGAACAGCGGCCAGCGCTGCACGGCGGTCAAGCGCATCTTCGTGCACGAGAAGATCGCGCCCGAATTCACCGAGGCGCTGCTGGCCAGGACCCGCGCCTGGACATACGGCGACCCGCTGGACCCGAAGGTGGACATGGGCACGGTGATCGACGAGACCTCGGCCAAGCTGTTCGAGCGCCGCGTCAACGACGCGGTGGCGCAAGGCGCACGGCTGCTGCATGGCAATGCGCGCGACGGTGCCAGCTACAGCCCGACGCTGATCGACCGCGTGCGCGGCGAGATGGAGGTGGTCAAGCAGGAGACCTTCGGCCCGGTGTCGCCGGTCATCACCTTCAAGGACGTGGATGACGCGATCCGGCAGGTCAATTCCACCGCCTACGGGTTGAGCTCGGGCATCTGCACCAACCGGCTCGACGACATCATGCGATTCGTGCGCGAGCTGAATGTGGGCTCGGTCAACGTCTGGGAGGTGCCGGGCTACCGCCTCGAGGTGACGCCCTTCGGCGGCATCAAGGATTCGGGCACCGGTGTGAAGGAAGGCGTGCAGGAATGCTGCAAGGCCTTCACCAATGTCAAGACCTACTCGTTGCCCTGGTAGCCGCCAAGCCGTCGGTGACAACCCGACTTGCGGCGTCTCTGACAGCGACCGACGATCGAACCCGTCCACCAATGTGCATCGCACCACCCAGGGGAGCCCCCGCATGTCCAGACCCGTCGATCGACCGCTCCGTCACGCCCGCATCGCGTTCGCCGCCCTGCTGGCCTGCGGCAGCTTGCAATCCGCCTTTGCC
>CAVWXO010000008.1:0-72987 GCA_963758955.1 uncultured Pseudomonadota bacterium | reverse complement strand
TGGCCGAGTCCGGCGGCGGCGTGAACGGCGCCTGCTCATCGCCGGCCTCGAACAGCTCGACAGGCTCGGCGATGCCCTTGATGCGCCAGAAGCCGTGCGACTGCACACGCAGCGCGGTCTCGCCCAACGCGGCGCGCGCCTCGGCGGTGAGCAGCGTCTGCCCTCCCAACGCCAGCGACATCACGCGCGCGGCGATCGGCTTGGCGATGCCCTCCACCTCCAGCGGCTTGGCACCATGGGCCACGTCCTCAGGCGAGTTGGCGCGCAGGATCACTTCCCCCAAGTGCAAGCCAGCCCGCGCCGTCAGCGGCACCCCAAGACCCGCGAGTGCACCGTGGTAAGCCAGCGCATAGCCCAGCGCGTCGGCCGCCTGCTCGAACAGCATCAGCATGCCGTCGGTCTTGTCGATCTCGCGCCCACGCCAGGCGCGCAGCAGGTCGCGTGCCACGCGGTCGTGCGCGGCACCCAGCTCGGCCGCGGCTGCGTCACCCAGGCGCTCGGCGAGTTGGGTGCTGTCGACCACGTCGGTCAGCAAGAGGGCGCGCTTTTCGCTCATCGGCGCGCCGAATGTATCGCGACCGACAGCGCCGCGGCAACACGCCGGGCGGGCCACTTCTGCTACCTTGCGGCTTCCCCTCGAAGGAGATGCCATGGTCTACGAACACTTGATCGTCGAGAAGGCGGGCGCTGCCGATTGGGTCACGCTGAACCGCCCCGAACAGCTGAACACGCTGAACCCGCAGCTGCTGCGCGAGCTGAACGACTACTTCGACGCGCTGGAGCGCAACTATGCGGTGCGCGTGGTGGTGCTCAAGGGCGCGGGCCGCGCCTTCTGCGCCGGCCTGGACATGAAGGCCAGCGGCAGTGCGCCCATCGGGGCCGACACCGACGCGATGCTGCGCAGCCAGCGCGAGTTCAGCGGCCTGATCATGCGCATGCGCCGCTGCCCGCAGCCGATCATCGGCTTGCTGCACGGCCACGCCGCCGGCGGCGGCTTCTCGATCGCGCTGGGCTGCGACGTGCGCATCGCCGCCGCGGGCACGAAGATGAACTGCGCCTTCATCAAGATCGGCCTGTCGGGCTGCGAGATGGGCGCCAGCTACCACCTGCCGCGCCTGGTCGGCAGCTCGGTCGCGGCCGAGCTGCTCTACACCGGCCGCTTCATCGATGCCGAGCGCGCGCTGCGCGTCGGCCTGGTGTCCGAGGTGGTGCCGCTGGAGCAGCTCGAGGCCGCCGGTCAAGCGCTGGCCGACGATATGCTGGCCACTGCGCCGCTGGGCCTGCGCCTGACCAAGGAGTGTTTCTGGGCCGCGGTGGACGGCAACGACCTGCCCAGCGTCATCGCCATGGAAGACCGCAACCAGGTGCTCACCGTGGCCAATGGTGACCTGGCCGAGGGCATGCGCGCTTTCCTGGAAAAGCGCAAGCCAGAGTATTCGACCCCCCGTAGCGCCTGCGGCCCGGCGAAGCCGGTGCCGCGATGGCCGCGGGAATGTGTCGGTACGGTGCGTCCGGCGCAGGCTCTACAACCCTGCGTCAGTCGACGAACACTGCGGGGCGTTTTTCCAGGCGCGCCTTGACCGCCTCCACCTGCTCGGCCGCGCCGATCAGCGCCGCCTGCTCGGTGCTCTCGGCCAGCAGCATGGCCTTGGCATCGGCCTGCTGCGCCAGGTCGAGCAGCCGCTTGGCGGCACGCATGGCCTTGGGCGGCCGGGCGGCGATCTCGCGCGCCAGCGCCAGCGCGTCGGCATAGGGGTCGGCACTGAGGTGCGTGGCCAGGCCCAGCTTTTGGGCTTCGCTGCCGCTGAAGACGCGGCCGGTATAGGTCAGCTCGCGCGCCACGTCGTCGCGTACCAGGTGGCGCAGCAGCGCCATGCCGCCCATATCGGGCACCAGGCCCCAGTTGATCTCCATGATCGACAGCCTGGTGTCCGCCGCCATGAAGCGGATGTCGGCGGCCAGCATCAGCTGGAAGCCGCCGCCGTAGGCCACGCCATGCACCGCGGCGATCACCGGCACCGGCAGTTCGCGCCAGACCATCACCATGTGCTGCGGTGGGTTCGATCCGCCGGGCGTGCGCTCGCCCTGCAGCAGCCGCGCGCCGCCGCGCTGGCCCGAGGCCATCTTGCCGAAGTTGGCGGTATCCAGCCCGGCACAGAAAGCGCGGCCTTCGCCGGACAGCACCACGGCGCGTACACCCGGCATCGTCTTCAGGCTTTCGCCGGTGCGGCGCAGCGCCTCGAACATGTCGTCGTCGAGCGCATTCATCTTGTCGGCGCGCACCAGGCGCACATCGGCCACGCCCTGCTGCAATGTCAGGCGGATGCGGTTTTCCATGGGGTCATTCCTTTTCGCTGCTGAGAAAGGGGCTTAGGGTGCCTTGCGGCTGCGACGCGCCGGCCAACCGGTCCAGGCCGGCCAGGAACTGCGCAATGTCGATCGGCTTGGTCCAGTAGTCGTCGAAGCCCGCGTCGCGGGCCCGCTGCACGGCGTCGGGCATGGCGTTGGCCGACAGCGCAACGATGCGCGACGGCAGCTGCCGGGCACGCAGGCGGCGCAGCAGTTCCTGGCCATCCATGTCGGGCAACTGCATGTCCACCAGCACCAGGTCGAACCGCCGCTGCAGCGCCTGCTCGATGCCGCTGCGCCCGTCGGCGGCAACCTGCAGCGCCACGTTAGGCCGCAGGCCGACCAGCTCGCGCACCAGCATCACGTTGACCGGGTTGTCCTCGACGTACAGCACCGACAGCGCACGCACACATGCGGCCTCGCCTTCGCCGGCATCCGCCGGCGCCGGCTGGGCGCCGGCCTGGGGCGCAGCAGGCAGCCAGACGCGGAACTCGCTGCCTTCGCCGAGGCGGCTTTGCTGCTGCAGCCGCCCGCCCATCAGGCGCACCAGGTGGTGCACCGTCATCAGGCCGATGCCGCGGCCTTCGATGCCTTCGCGTTCCGCGCCGAGGCGGTTGAAAGGCTCGTACAGGTGCGCCTGCTGCTCCGGGCTGAGGCCGCGGCCGGTGTCGCGCACTACCGTCTCCCAGCCGGGCGCCCCGTCGACCACCAGGCGGCGCAGGTCCAGGCGGACCTGGCCGCCGGGGCGGTTGTACTTGATCGCGTTGCTGATCAGGTTGGCCAGCACCTGGCGCAGCCGGCGTGCATCAGCCAGCACCCAGCCTCCGCTGGGGGCCACGCGCAGCTTCAGCTGCCGTTCGGCGGCCATCGGCGCCAGCCACTGCAGAACTTCGTCGACGGCCTCATCGAGCGCGATCGGCTGCAGCGCCACGGGCAGCGAGCCGGACTCGATTGCGCTCAGGTCCAGCACCTCGTCGATCAAGGACAGCAGGTGCGTGCCGGCCGAACGAATACGCGACAGGCGTTCCAGCTGCGGCGGGTCGAGCCGGTCGGCGGCCTCGTGCGCCAGCAGCTGCGCGAAGCCGAGCATGGCATTCAGCGGCGTGCGCAGCTCGTGGCTCATGCGTGCCAGGAATTCCGACTTGGCACGGCTGGCGCGCTCCGCTGCCTCCACGTCGCGCAGCGCGGCCTCGGCGATGCGGCGCTGCGTGACGTCCCAGTTCAACCCGACCATGCGCACGGCGCGGCCGCTGTCGTCGCGTGCCGCGCTGCCGGTGCTGGCCAGCCAGCGCATCGAGCCGTCCGGCCAGCGCACCTCGAACTCGTAGGCATAGGGCTCCGAGTCTTCCAAGTGGCGCTGGATGCGCTGGCGGCGTTCGGCCAGCGCCTGCGGCAGCATGATCTGCTCATCGATCTCGCGCGGTGTGCGCGGGTCGTCGCCTTGCAGTCCGCGCAGCCTGTACATCTGCTCTTCCCAGATCACGGTCCCGGTGGCCAGGTCGCGCTCCCAGATGCCCACGCCGGCAATCTGCGTGGCCAGCTGCAGGCGCTGCTCCTGCAGGCGCAGCGCCTGGTCCAGCGCGCGCTGCTGCGTCACGTCCACGTGGATGCCGTGCAGCACCGTGCGGCCGTCGCGCTGGTCGCGCTGGCTGCGGCAGACCACCCAGCGCAGCGACCCGTCGGGCTGCACGATGCGGAAGCTGGTCTCGAAACCCGCACTGCCCGAGCGCCGTGCGCGGCGCCGCTCCTCGGCCACGCGCGGGCGGTCGTCCTCGTGCACGCGCTCACCCATCCATTCGCGCAGCGGCGGGGCAGGCTGCGACTCGGGCAGCCCGTAGATGCGAAACATCTGCGCGTTCCATTCGACGCGCTCGGCCTCGCCCTCGCCCGGGTTCTCGATCGACCAGACGCCGACGCCGGCCGCTTCGGCGACGAGCTGGATGCGCCGCGCCAAGCCCTGCGCGCGTTCACGTTCGGCGATGCGCTCGGTCTGGTCGAGAGAGACGCCGGTCAGTGCGATGGCTCGGCCCTGTTCGTCGCGCACGGCGACGCGTCGTGTCAGCAGATGGCGATACCTGCCGTCGGTGTGCAGATAGCGTGTCTCGACATCGACCACGCCCTCGGTGGCCACCGCCTGCTCGGCGGCCCGCAGCACGGCGGGCCGGTCGTCGGGGTGTGCGAGCTCGCGCATCTCATCCAGGCTCAGTCCTTCCGCGCGCGGCTCGAGTCCATTGAAGCCGAAGCCGGTGGCGTTCATGTGAATGCGCTGCTCGCGCAGGTCGATGCGCCACACCGAGATCTTGGCCAGCTCCAGCGCCTGGGCCAACTGCGCACTGACGGCCTGCTGCGCGCGCACCCGGTCGGCGCTCTCGGTGTCGTCGATGATCACGCCGAGCATCGTCGCCGGCTGGCCATCGGCCCCGTTGCGTACCTCCGCCAGCGCCTGCACGTCACGCTGCCGGCCGTCCGGCCACAGCAACCGATAGCGGGTCTCGTAGCGGCCGGCCTGCTGCAGGGCCTGCAGGTGGTGGCGCCGCAGCGGCTCGCGGTCGTCGGGATGCACGCGCTGCAGCGCCTCCTCGAAGCTGGGCGGCTGCAGCGCCGGCTCCAGCCCGACCATGCGGAACATGTTCTTGTCCCACCAGCCGCGGCCGCTGCGAGCATCGCGCTCGACGAAGGCGATGCGGCCGAAGCCCTGCATCAGCGCCAGCTTGTCGGCCGCCTCGTGCCGCCCCCCGCCGAGCTCCCGCGCGAGTGCGACCTGCGGCTGCAGCCACAGCAACCAGCGCGGCGGCACCGCCACCGCGCGGTAGCGCAAGGACAAGGCGCCGAGGGCCAGCTGCCCTTCGGCGGGGGCCGGCTGCTGGGCCAACCAATCCTGCGCCAACGCCTGCCAAGCCGGTTCGAGCAGCTGCGCATCCAGCGCCCATTCAATGCCCGCGCGGTTCAACCGCCACCGCGGCTGGCCCGCGTCGCGCCACAGCTCCAGCGCCGGACAGGGCGCGTCGTGCCAGATCGGAGCCAGGTCGGTCATGGGCGGCGAGGTCGTCGGTGGAGTGCCAGGATCATTATCGGGCGCCGGCCCGAGCCGCCACCGCGGGCGGCTAGACTGGACCGGCCTCTACAAGACCGCGCCACGCACCCACGACATGACAATGGAACACTTCGATGTGCTGGTGGTCGGCGCCGGCCTGTCCGGCATCGGCGCGGCGGTGCATCTGCGCAAGCAGAGTCCCGACCGCAGCTTCGCCATACTGGAAGGGCGTGAACGCCTGGGCGGCACCTGGGACCTGTTCCGCTACCCCGGCGTGCGCTCGGATTCGGACATGTACACGCTGGGCTACTCCTTCAAGCCCTGGGAGCAGCCCAAGGCGATTGCCGACGGAGCGTCGATCCTGCGCTACATCCAGGACACCGCGCGCGAGCACGGCCTGGCGCGCCACATCCGCTACGGGTTGCAGGTCAAGCGCGCCAGTTGGTCCACGGCGGACGCCGCCTGGACGGTGGAGGCCGAGCGCGCGGGCACGGACGAGATCGTGCGCCTGCGCTGCAACTTCCTGTTCATGTGCAGCGGCTACTACCGCTATGACGCCGGGCACCTGCCGCACTTGGAAGGCCGCGAGCGCTTCGGCGGGCGCATCGTGCACCCGCAGTTCTGGCCCGAGGACCTGGACTACGCGAACAAGCGCGTGGTGATCATCGGCAGCGGCGCCACCGCGGTGACGCTGCTGCCAGAGATGGCCAAGACCGCCGCGCACGTGACCATGCTGCAGCGCTCGCCCACCTGGATGGTGGCGCGGCCTTCCGAGGACGCGCTGGCCAATCGCCTGCGGCGCTGGCTGCCGGCGAAGGCCGCCTATGCGCTGACGCGCTGGAAGCGGGTGCTGCTGGGCATGTACTTCTACGGCCTGTGCCAGCGCAAGCCGGAGAAGGTGAAGTCGCTGCTGCTCGGCGGCGTGCGTGCGTACCTCGGCCCGGACTATGACGTGGCCAGGCACTTCACGCCACGCTACAAGCCCTGGGACCAGCGGCTGTGCTTGGTGCCCGACGGCGACTTCTTCCTGGCCATCCGCAGGAAGAAGGCCTCGGTCGTGACCGACCAGATCGAGGGCTTCACCGAGACCGGCCTGAAGCTGAAGTCGGGGGAGGAACTGCCCGCCGACCTGGTGGTCACCGCCACGGGGCTGGAGCTGAAGGTGCTGGGTGGGCTGCAGCTCAGCGTCGACGGCCAACCCATCGACCTGGCGCAGACGGTGAGCTACAAGGCCATGATGTACAGCGGCGTACCCAACCTGGCGGTGTCGATGGGCTACACAAATGCCTCATGGACGCTGAAGTGCGACCTGACCTGCGAGTACGTCTGCCGGCTGCTGAATCACATGCATGCCCATGGGCAGCGCCAGTGCACGCCGACGTTGACCGATGCGTCGATGCCGCTCGAACCGTGGAGCGATTTCACGTCAGGCTACGTGCAGCGCTCGGCCCACCTGTTCCCCAAGCGCGGCACGGTGGCCCCGTGGAAGCTGAAACAGAACTACATCCACGACCTCATGACACTGCGCTACGGCAAGGTGGATGATGGCGCGATGGTCTTTTCGAGCCCGGCAGTCCGCCGCAACGCCCAGCCCGCCACCGTGGCATAGCTCAAGCCGGCGCGGCCTGCCGCAGCACGGCCAGGTAGCCGGGCTGCACTTCCATGCGCCAGGTGGTGCCGCGCCGCTGCAGCAGCGCATGCGCCTCGGGCAGCTTCCAGCACGGCACCTGGGTGAACAGGTGGTGCTCCAGGTGGAAGTTCACCCAGTACGGCGCCAGCAGCGCGCGCTCGACCAGATTCGCCTGCGTGGTGCGCGCCTGGCGCAGCGGGTCCGCTTGGTCGCGGCCGACCAGCGCATGCTCGGCGATGTTGCGGATGCGCGTGACCAGCGGCAGCCAGGTGGCCATCGGCAGCAGCCACATCAGCAGCCACACCCACCAGAAGCCGGCGGCCGCAAAGACCGCGAAGCCCAGCGCATTGCCGACCACGAAGCGCCAACCGCGCACCAGTTCCTGCGATTCGCGCGCCAGTGGCGAGGACTTGGCGGGCGCCGACAGCAGCGGCGCAACGCGCTGCTTGTAGAAGGTCTGCCCGCTCAGGTCACGCAGCAACTTGCGTTTGAGCGACGCGCGCGAGATCGGGAACGGCGCCGACAGACCGAGGTCCGGGTCCTCGGCCTGCTGCACGTAGCGGTGGTGCTGCAGGTGGTAGGGCCGGTATTCGCCCAGCGACGACGAGCAGAACCATCGCGCCACTGCATCGTTGATGCGCCGGTTCGGGTGCAGCAATCCGTGTGCGGCGTCATGCATCAGGATGAACAGGCCGAGCTGGCGCGTGCCGATGACCAGCACCGCCAGCGGGATCGTCACCGGCCACAGCGTGCCCAACAGCATGGCCAGGCCGATCACGCTCCAGCAATGCGCCACCAGCCACAGGCCGCGCCAGCGCGAGCGCGCGGTCAGCTCGCACCACTCGTCGGGACTGAAGAATTCGGCCGGATCGGCGCGAGGTGCGACGGCCACGCTCAGCCCTCCGCAGGCACCTGAGCGCGATGCAAGGCCCACTCGCCCGACACGCCCTTCAAGGCATGGGTGCCGCAGTCCTCGAAGCCGATGCCCGAGCCAGCCACCAGGTCGCGCGCGGTGCTGGACACCCAGACCTCGCCATCGCCGGCCTTGGACATCACCCGCGCCCCGATGTGCACCGCCATGCCGCTGACCTTGTCGCCCAGCGCCTCCACCTCGCCGGTATGCAGGCCGGCGCGGATGCTGATGCCGAGAGCTTGCAGGCCGCGCACCATGGCATCGGCACAGCGCATGGCGCGTGCGGGGCCATCGAAGATGGCGAAATAGCCGTCGCCCGCGGTGTCGATCTCGCGACCACGGAAGGCCTCGATCTGCACACGGCACAGCGCGTGAAAGCGCTGCAGCAGGTCCCGCCACGCGCGGTCGCCCAGCTGGCCGGCAAGCTCGGTGGAGCCGACGATGTCGGTGAACAGCACGGTGGACAGGAAGCGCCCACCGGCCTCGGCCGGTGAGGCCGGTACCTCGGCCGCGGTGAAGCGCAGCAGCGCATCGACCAGCGGCTGCGCATCGCCCATGAAGAACATGTGGTCGCGGCCGGGCAGCTCCAGGTAGGTGGCCTCGGGCACATGGTCGGACAGATAGCGGCCGTTGCCGCAGCGCACCACCTGGTCGCCGCGCCGCTGCACGATCAGCACCGGCCGGCGCAGCTGCGGCAGGATCGCGCGCACGTCGATCTCGGCATTGGCCTGGGTAACGCGGCGCATCGCGCTGGGCGAGGCCGTCACGCGCTGGTAGCGCGCACCCAGCTCGCAGAACGCGGCGTCATCGGCCCGATCGGGCGCGAAGTACGCTAAGGCCTGCGGCGTGCCCCAGGTGTCGGCCACGCCCTGCAGCATGCGTTCCAGCGGTGGCATGTGCGGGTAGTCGGGCGCCTTGCAGAAGCGCGCCATTGCGTTCATCAGCACCAGCCGTTCGACCAGCTCGGGGTGCGTGGCGGTGAACAGCGCGCCCAGCGCGCCGCCCTCCGAAGTGGCGAGCAGCACCGCACGTGCCGAACCGGCCGCCTGCATCACCGCACGCACGTCGTCCATGCGCTGCTCGAGCATCGGCACGCCCTCAAAGCGGTCGGACAGCCCCTGCCCGCGCTTGTCGAAGATGAGCACGCGAAAGTGCTGCGCCAGCCGTCGCATCAGCGGCGCGTAGCCCGGCATCTGCCAGTTCATTTCCAGGTGCGAGACGATGCCCGGCACGATCACCAGGTCCCGCGTGCCCTGGCCGAAGCACTGGTAGGCGATGCTCAGGCCGTCGCTCTCGACGTAGCGGGTCTCGGGGATCGGCAGTTCGATGCTCACGAGCAGTCGCCATGCTGCCACAACGGACCCAGCCTCTCGGCCGCACGTCGGCCTTGGATGCGCGCCACCTCAGGCAACGTCAGCGCGGGGCGGATGCGTCGTGCCGCGGCCAACGCGACGCGCGCCTCGGCCTCGCGGTCCAGCCGCATCAGCGCCACCGCTTCGAGAATGCGGCTCAAGTGCAAGCGCGGATCGCGCCAGGCGCTGGCACGCGCCCCAACGAGCGCAGCCTCGGTCTTATCGCCACGCAACAGCATACTGCCCAGGGCCCAGCCCCAGAAGCCCAGGCGGCGGTCCTGCGGGCTGATGCGCATGCCGCGGCGCATGCAGGCCACGCCCTCTTCGACCCGGCCCTGCAGGCCCAGCGACGCGCCCATGGCGACGTGGGCCTGCGCGTTGCTCGGGTCGATGGCCAGCGCACGCTGCAGGGTCTCGATCCCTCGCTCGCCCTGGCCCAGGTCGCACAAGGCGCAGCCGGCGAAGCCGAGCACCGTGGTGCTGCCGTCGTCGAGCGCAATGGCCCGTTCAGCCTGTTCCAACGCCTCCTGGGTCAGTTCGGGCGTCTGTGGCAGAACGCCCGTGCTGCTGCCCAAGGCGCTCATCAGCGCGAAAGCCGCACGCGCCTGGGCAAAGTCCGGGTCGAGCTCGAAGGCGCGGCGCAGATGGCCGCGCGACTCATGCAGGGCTTCGTCGGTCCAGCCCTTCAATGCCGTCGCCCCCACGCCCTGCTGATAGCTGCCCCAGGCATCCACGTTCTCCGGGCGCAGGCGGCGGACGTGCGCGATCTCAGCCCGTGTCAGTTCGGGCTCCAGCTCGGACATGACCCCGCGCGCGATGCCGTCCTGCAGATCCGCCGTGTCGTCGCTGCGGCCTTCGACGCGCCCGGACCATAACACCCGCGCCGACGCGGCGTCGATCAGCTGCGTGGAGACACGCAACCTGTCGCCGACCGCGCGCAGGCTGCCTTCGACGATGTAGCGCACACCGAGGCTGCGCGCGATTGTCTCGGCACTGGCTTCGCGGTTGCGAAAGGCGAAGGACGATGACGGCGCGATCAACTCGAAGCCGGCAACACGTGCCAGCAGCGCGATCACGTCTTCGGCCAGGCCGTCGGCGAGGAATGACAGGCGCGGATCATCCGCAAGCACCTTGAACGGCAGCACCGCGATCGACGGCCGGCCGTCGGCAGCGGCCGCAGCGGGCGTCGAGGGCGCATGGCTGTTCGCTTCGCCGGCGGCGACGCGCCAGGTCCGAATCGGGAACGCGATGTTCTTCACCTGCTGCTCGCCGGCGTCTGTCAAGCTGGCAGCGACCCGGCCGCGCACTGCGCCGGCGATCGCATCGGACACCAGGATGCCGCCCACATCGGCCAACGCCTGCAAGCGCGCAGCGATGTTGACGCCGTCGCCGTACACCGTGCCGTCGGCCTTCTCGATCACGTCGCCCAGGTGCACGCCGATGCGGAAGCGCATGCGACGCTCCTCCGCTTCGGCCTCGGCCAGCGCATTAAGCTGCACCTGGATCGCCAGCGCGGCGTTGACCGCGCCGGTGGCGGTGCCGAACGCCGCCAGCACCGAGTCGCCGGCCATGTCGATGATGCGGCCCTGCTGCGCCTCGAGCTGTGCGCCGAACACCGCGCGTGCCGCGTCCAGCGCCGCCACCGTGGCCTTGTCGTCGATCGACATCAGCCGCGAGTAGCCGGCCGCATCGGCGGCCAGGATCGCAGCGAGGCGGTGTTGCAGACCGTTCATGCCGACTTGCGAGTCCCGCCGCTCATCCGTGCTGCAGCCCGACGCTGCCCAGGCGCCAGCGCAGGGTGTCGATGCGGTCTTCGCCGAAGAAGGGCTCGCCTTCGAAGACGAAGGTCGGCACGCCCCAGTGGCCGGACGCGGCCAGGGCCTGCTGGTTGGCATCGATCTCGGCATCGTGGCTGGCCGCCTGCGCGATGGCGGAGTCCATCGCTGCCAGCTCCAGCCCGGCGCGTTGAGCAGCGCCCGCCAGGTGATCGCCCAGGTGCCAGTCGCGCGTGCCGCCGAAGATCAGCGCCGACACCTCGCGTGCGAACTCGATGCCGCGACCGCGGCGTTCAGCCTCCACGCCCAGCCGCGTCAGGCGGTGGATGTGCGGTTGCTCTAGCGCGATCCTGTAGGTCTGCATGTCCTGCACGATCGGGTCCGGATGCGGCCACGCATGCGGCATGCCCAGCATCTCGGCACGGCGCGGCCAGTCGACGCGGATGTACTTGGCGCGCTTGACGTTGTCCGGGCTGAAGAACGAGGGGTCGCGCACCGCCAGCGGCAGGACGGGGCGGAAGCGGACTTCCACCTCGAAGTCACGTTCCAGCTGCTGTGCCCCAGGCACCGCCAGGTAGGAATAGGGGCTGCGGAAGGACCAGAACAGATCGATGGGGGCTGTCATCGGCAAAGTGTAGGCGCAGCCTCAGCGCAGGTACAGCGCCTCGAAGCGCAGCCGCACGCGGCCCTGCGCATCGCGCAACCAAAGCGCATCGCCGACGATCTGCCGCGACGCCGTGGTCTGCAATGCGGCCAGGTAGCTGGCCTCCTGCGCGCCGGCGGCGCCGCCACACGCGCGGCGCGTCAATGCGAGGGCCTTGAACAGGAAGCCGTCGCTGCCCTGCTCGAAGCGGCCACTCAAGGCATTGCAGCCTCCGAAGCCGCGCACGCGGTTGCCATCGCCGGACAGCTGCAGGAACGGCTCGCGCTGGCCGGCAGCCAGCCTCACCGGCTGGCCATCGACTTGCACCAGCCGCCAGCGTGTGTTCAACAGCGCGGCGGTGGCCGGCGCGTCGGCAGCGCAGGTCTCGCCCGGCCACAGCCGCTCGAAGCGCTCGACGACGATGACCTCGCGCGGCGGCAGGCCGGGTTCGGGCTCGCGCATCACGAAGCGTCCCTGCAGCGTGGCCAGCACCCAGCGTCCGCCCTCGCCTTGCGCCAGGTAGGCACGCTCCAGGTCCAGGTGCGCGCCTTCGATCGGCACCGGCCAGCGCCGCCCGCTCAGGCATTCCTGGAAGCTGGCCGCATCGGCCAGATAGACGTACAGCCCGCGCAGGTGCATCGGGCCGTCGATGCGGTCGAGCGTGGCCTGGCGCTGCAGGTCCTCGATCGGCCGGCCCTGGGGACCGATCACGCGCAACGCGCCATCGGCCGCGGCGAGCAGGCGCTGCGGTGCCTCGCGCCCACCGCGCAGCAGCAGCGTGCCATCGGCCTGGCGTGCCCAGCGGCCGATGTCGTGGGCCGGCGCTTCACCGCTGCGCACGCGCAACCGGTAGCTGTGGTCGGCAAACAGCGTCAGCACCGTCTGCGGGCCGGCCCAGGTGGCATCCTCGGCCCAGCCGCTCAGCGGCGCCAGCAGGCACAGAAGCAGCAGGCGACGCAACAGGCTCATCCGGCGATTGTTGCAGGCCATACTGCGCAGTCCTCACAGCGAAGCCGTTCATGAGCACCACCATCTTCCAGGCCCGCAAGATCATCACGATGAACCCGTCGCGGCCGCTGGCCACGCATGTGGCGGTGCGCGACGGCCGCATCCTCGGCGTCGGCCCGCTCGAGGAGCTGGCAGGCTGGGGGCCGTACACGCTGGACGACCGGCTGGCCGCCAAGGTGCTGATGCCGGGTCTGGTCGAAGGCCACAGCCACCTGATGGAAGGCGCGTTCTGGCGCTTCGTCTACTGCGGCTGGTTCGACCGCAGCGACCCCAACGGCCGAGTCTGGCCGGGTGCCAAGTCGCTGGACGAAGTGGTGCAGCGGCTGAGCCGCGCCCAGGCCGGGCTGGCCGACGCCGCCGCGCCGCTGGCCGGCTGGGGCTTCGACCCGATCTACTTCGACAACCGGCGCTGCGTGCGCGAGGACCTGGACCGCGTCTCGACAACGCGGCCGGTGGGCATGATCCACGCCAGCGGCCACATCATCAACTGCAACAGCG
This sequence comes from uncultured Pseudomonadota bacterium, assembly GCA_963758955.1. Classification (GTDB taxonomy): domain Bacteria; phylum Pseudomonadota; class Gammaproteobacteria; order Burkholderiales; family Burkholderiaceae_C; genus Rubrivivax. The sequence continues at coordinate 59,785 of CAVWXO010000008.1, read as the reverse complement.
CCGCACTCGCCGCCATCGGCTGGCTGCGCACCGGCATCGACCACCCCGGCGTGCCGCTGGGCAGCGACGGGCTGCCCACTGGCGAGCTGAAGGGTCCCGAGGCGATGATGCAGGTGGCCCAGGTGCTGGGCATGGACCGCGCCGTGCTGGCCGGCGACGAGCCGGCGCTGCACCTGTTCTCGCGGCTGTGCGTGCGCGCCGGCGTCACCACCGCCACCGACCTGGCCAGCCCGCTGCCCGACGCGGCGGTGGCCATGATGCTCGAGGTGACGGCGGGAGACGACTTCCCTACCCGCATCGTGCCGCTGCTGCGCCTGATGGGCACACCGGCCGAAGGCGTGGAACGCGCCGTGGCGCTGCGCGAGCGCGCCACCGACCGTCTGCGCCTGGGCCGCATCAAGATGGTGGCCGACGGTTCGATCCAGGGCTTCTCGGCGCGCATGCGCTGGCCCGGTTACCACAACGGCGCGCCCAACGGCCTGTGGTACATGGCGCCGCAGCAGATGGGCCAGACCCTGGCCTTGGCGCTGCAGCGCGGCGTGCAGATCCACACCCACACCAACGGCGACGAGGCCACCGAGCTGCTGCTCGAGCTGATGGAACAGGCGCTGCGCGAACAACCCACGCCCGACCACCGCTTCACGCTGCAGCATTGCCAGTTGGCCGATGCCGCGCAGTACCGGCGCATGAAGGCGCTGGGGCTGTGCGTCAACCTGTTCGCCAACCATCACTTCTACTGGGGCGACGAGCACTACCGGTTGACGGTGGGCCCGGAGCGTGCCACACGCATGAACGCCTGCGCCACCGCGCTGGCCACGGGCGTGCCCTTTGCCATTCACAGCGACGCACCGATCACGCCGCTGGCGCCGCTGTTCACCGCCTGGTGCGCGGTGCACCGGCTCACCGCCAGCGGCCGGGTGCTCGGTGAGCATGAACGCATCGGCGTGGCCGATGCGCTGCGCGCCATCACGCTGGGTGCGGCCTATACGCTCAAGCTGGATGGCGAGATCGGCTCCATCGAATGCGGCAAGCGCGCCGACTTCTGCGTGCTCGACGACGACCCGCTCGCCGTGCCCAGCCTGGCGCTGAAGGACCTGCCGGTGTGGGGCGTGGTGCAGGACGGGCGCGTCTTTGCCGCCGCGGACCTGCCCGTCGATTGAAATGCACCTCCCGATCCCGGTCACGCTGATCGGCGGCCACCTCGGCGCAGGCAAGACCACGCTGGTCAATCACCTGCTGCGCGAGCGCGGCGAACGGCGCATCGCGGTGCTGGTCAACGACTTCGGCGAGTTGCCGATCGACGATGCGCTGATCGAATCGCGCAACGGTCCAGTGATGCGCCTGGCCGGCGGCTGCGTGTGCTGCAGCTTTGGCAGCGACCTGATGGCCGCACTTCAGCAGATGCTGGCGCTGCAGCCCCGGCCCGAGCACATCCTGATCGAGACCAGCGGCGTGGCGCTGCCCGCCGCCGTGGCGCGCATGCTCGGCCTGCTGCCGGGCCTGCAGCTCGATGCGCAGCTGGTGCTGGCCGATGCCGAGACGCTGCGTCGGCATGTGGCCGACCGCTACGTGGGCGAGCTGGTGCAACAACAGCTGCAGCAGGCCGACCTGCTGCTGTTGAACAAGACCGACCTGGTGCCCGAAGCCGAGTTGCCGCGGCTGATCGACTGGCTGTCCGGATCCGCACCGCAGGCTCGTGTGCTGTGCTGCCAGCAGGCACGGCTGCCGCCAGAACTGTTGCTGGCCATCGGGCCGATGCCGACCGCACCGCGGCAGCGCCTTGCCATGGCCGATGCCAGCACCTTGTTCGAGAGCCTGAGCCTGGAGTTCGGGCATAAGGTCGATGTGCGCGCACTGGCCGGGATGCTGACCAATCCGTCCCTGCAACTGTTGCGCGCCAAGGGCCTGATGCGCGACCGCGACGGCCAGCCGCGCGCGCTGCAGCTGGTGGGCCAGCGCCAGTCGCTGGCACCAATGGCACACGATGTGCCGCCGGGCGGCCGGCTGGTGTGCATCGCGCTGCGTGGTGAGATGCAGGCTGAGCGCATCTGCGCCGCACTGGCCGCGTGCGCCGCCTGATCAGCTGCGCAGCAGCAAGCGCTGCAGCGTGGCCATCAGCAGCGGCTGGTCGATCGGCTTGGTCAGGTAATCATCGAAGCCCGCCGCCATGCCGCGCGCCACGTCGTCCGGCATGGCATTGGCGCTGACGGCGACAACCGGGATGGCCCGCGTCCTGTCGTCGTCGCGCAGCCGGCGCAGCACCTCGTAGCCGTCGATGCCCGGCAGCTGGATGTCCAGCAGGATCAGGTCGGGCCGCTGCTCGCACGCCAGCTGCAGCCCGGGTTCAGGCAGCTCGGCGCTGATCAGCCGCAGCCCGGTCCGCTGGCCGATCATGGCGTCCATCAGCAGCACGTTGACCGGGTTGTCCTCGACATAGAGCACGGTGCCCGTCAGGCCCTCGAGTCCGGCCGCGGACGGCAAGGACGAGGCAGCCGCAGCGGCGTCGGCACACGCCAGCTGCACCCAGAAGCGGGTGCCTGTACCCGGCTCGCTGTCCAGGCCGATGAGGCCGTTCATCAGCTCGACCAGCCGCTTGCTCAGCGCCAGCCCGATGCCGGCGCCGTCGACCGCGCCTCGGTCGGCGCCAAGCCGTTCGAACGCATGGAACAGACGCAGACGCTGCGCTTCGTCCAGGCCCGGCCCGGTGTCGCTGACGGTGATTCGCAGCGCATGGCCTTCGCGGGCCACCGCCAGGCCGACCTGACCGCCACGATGGTTGTGCTTGATGGCGTTGGACAGCAGATTCAGCACCACCTGTCTCAGCCGCTCGCGGTCGGCCAGCACGCGGCAAGGCAGCAACGGTGTCTGCGCATCGGGCAGCTGCACGCGGTGCTGCAGTGCCACCGCATGGCTGTCCTGAAGGCACTCCTGCAGCAGCGGCACCAGCTCCACGGGCTGCAGCGTCAGCGGCAGCTGCCCAGCCTCGATCTGCTCCAGATCGAGCAGCTCGTTGATCAGCCCCAGCAGCCGCTGCCCGGCGCGCAGCAGCTCGCGCAGATGCATGCTGGCCGGCCCCGCCAGCGACAGCGACTCGTCACGCTGCAGCAGCTGGCCGAAGCCCAGGATGGCATGCATGGGCGTGCGCAGCTCGTGGCTCATTCGCGACAGGAACTCCGACTTGGCACGGCTCGCCGATTCGGCCTCGTCGCGGGCATGCACCAGCTCCAGCGTGCGCTGCTGCACGCGCTGCTCCAGTTCGGCGTTCAACGCTCGCAGCGCCGCTTCGGCCGCCGTGCGGCCGCTGACGTCGCGCAGGTTCAGCACCACGCCGCCCACCGCCGGGTCGGCCAGGCAGTTGTTGGCCAGGATCGCCAGGTGCCGCCACTGCCCGTCGGCATGGTGCACACGGCACACGGTCTCGTTGTGGTCGCTGCTGAAGTCCAGCACCGCTGCCATCTCGCGCTGCGCCAGCTCCAGGTCGTCCGGGTGCAGCCAGTCGAAGACGCAACTGCCCAGCAGTTCCTCTGGCGCAAAGCCCACCAGCCGCTGCGCTGCCGGGCTGGCGTAGCTGACGCTGCCCTGCGCATCGCACATCACGGTCAGCACCTGGTTGCGTTCGGTGAAAGCGCGAAAGCGCCGTTCGCTGCCCTGCAGCGCCAGCTCGGTGTGGCGCGCCTGGGTGATGTCCTCGACCGTGCCTTCGTAGTGCAGCGGCGTGCCGTCGTCGCCGCGCACCACATGCGCGTTCTCGCGGATCCAGATGCGCTCGCGCGTCTTGTGGCGGTACACCTCCGAGACGAAGTCGGTGACCTGCCCGTCGCGCTGCATCAGCTGCTGGAAATCGGCACGGCGCTGCGCCAGCACATACCACTCCAACCCGATGTCGTTCACCGCGGCCAGCATCTCGGCTTCGCTGGCATAGCCGTTCAGGTGCACCAGCGCATCGTTGGCCCGCAGCTGCCGGCCGTCGATGCTGGAACGGTAGGCGCCGATCGGCAGCAGGTCGAAAAGCGTCGAGCGGCTGTCCATCAGAGGTGGCGGCGCGCCCGCGGCGGCGGCCGGTCACGGCGCGGTGGGGGTGTCGCCTGGGCGCGCTCGGCGGCTTCGCGTCGCGCCAGGTCGAGCAGGGCCGGAAGCTCTTCGACCGCGACGCCCTTCAGCGCGCAGAAGTTGGCCGCACTCAGCGAGCTGGACTCGAAGGCACGCAGCAACTCGGCACGCCCGCGCCGCTGCTCCTGCAGTGCGGCCTCGCGCGTGATCTGCAGCGCGCGGCGCCGCGCCAGCTCGTCGAGCGCCGCCTGGCGGTGCTCGGCCGAGATCTCGCCGGCCGGCGCGCCGTCCAGGTCGAAACGATGTGCCGCACGGGTCAGCGCGATCAGGTAGCCGGTGCGACCGGTGTGGCGGCGCAAGAAGGCCGACAGCGCGGCCTTGGCGAAGGCACCGGGCGCGCGCGCCTGGATGTCGGCCTGGATGCGCAGCTTCAGCGGCTTGGGCGCGCCAGCAAACAGCGCGGGAAACTGCTGGCGCAGCTGCTCGGCGCAGTCGTCGGCGCCAGGCGGCGCCACGGCAGGAGCAGGCGCGGTGTCGACGGTCATGGAAATAGGCCCGGGGCGTTGGAAGGCCCGCATTTTGCCCCGGCCCGCGGCGGCCCGCGGCGCCGTGCTAAGGTGCCGGCGCCCACCCTGGAGTCCGCCATGCAAATGAACACCCTGCGCGAGGAGATCGCCCTGGTGCTGCCCGAGATGATCGGCCTGCGCCACCACATCCACCAGCACCCCGAGCTGGCCTTCGAGGAACACGCCACCAGCGACCTGGTAGCCCAGCGCCTGGCCGAATGGGGCTACGCGGTGCACCGCGGCCTGGGCGGCACCGGCGTGGTCGGCCAGCTGCGCCACGGCGGCGGCAGCCGCAGCATCGGCATCCGCGCCGACATGGACGCGCTGCCCATCACCGAAGCCACCGGGTTGGCCTACGCCAGCCAGCACCACGGCAAGATGCACGCCTGCGGCCACGACGGCCACACCGCCACGCTGCTGGCCGCCGCGCGGCACCTGTCGCAGACTCGGCGCTTCAGCGGCACGCTGAACCTGATCTTCCAGCCGGCCGAAGAAGGCGCCGGCGGCGCCAAGCGCATGGTCGACGAGGGCCTGTTCCAGCGCTTCCCCTGCGATGCCATCTTTGCTCTGCACAACGCCCCGGGCCAGCCGCTGGGCACCTTGGGTTTTCGCAGCGGGCCGGCGCTGGCCTCGGCCGACCGCGTGATCATCGTGCTGCGCGGCAAGGGCGGCCATGCGGCCATGCCGCACTTCAGCAGCGACCCGATCGTCGCCGGCTCCAGCATCGTCATGGCATTGCAGTCGATCGTCGCGCGCAACATCGACCCGCTGGCCTCGGCCGTGGTCACCGTGGGCATGTTCCAGGCCGGCACCGCCAACAACGTGATTCCGGGCACCGCCCGGCTGGAGCTGAGCGTGCGCGCGCTCGACCGTGACGTGCGCAGACTGCTGCGCCAGCGCATCGAGGACATCGCCGTTGCGCAGGCCGGCAGCCTGGGCGTGGTGGCCGAGGTCGACTACCAGGAGGGTTACCCGGTGCTGGTCAACACCCAGGCCGAGACGGCCTTCGCCGCGCAGGTAGCCACCGAACTCGTCGGGCCCGAGCGTGTGCTGCTCGACCGGCCGGCGGTGATGGGCAGCGAGGACTTCGCCTTCATGCTGGAACACCGCCCGGGCTGCTACCTGTTCCTGGGCAACGGCGACGGCGCCGGCTCATGCATGGTGCACAACCCGGGCTACGATTTCAACGACGCGGCCATGGAAACCGGGGCGGCCTTCTGGTCGCTGCTGGCCGAGCGGTTCCTGGCCTGACGCGGCCGTTAAGCTTCACCGCGCGGCCGCTGCGGCCGGCACAAGGAGACAACCCATGAGCAAGATGCACCACCTGAGCGCGATGGACAGCGCCTTTTTGCATCTGGAGACCGCCGAGATGCCGATGCATGTCGGCTCGCTGCACCGCTACCAGCTGCCCGAGGGCTACCAAGGCAACTGGTACGACGACGTCAAGCAGCACCTGGCACGGCGCCTGCACCTGGCGCCGGTGTTCACGCGCAAGCTGGCGCTGATGCCCTTCGACCTGGCCAACCCGGTGTGGATCGAGGACGACGACATCGACCTGGACTACCACATCCGCCACACCGTGCTGCCCAGGCCCGGCACGCAGGAGCAGCTCGAGGCGCTGGCCGCACGGCTGCACTCCAGCCTGCTCGACCGCAGCCGCCCGCTGTGGGAGTTCTATGTCATCGAGGGCCTGGCCGACGGCACGATGGGCTTCTACACCAAGGTGCACCACGCGGCCATCGACGGCCAGGCCGGGGTGGCGCTGGGCAACGCCATGCTCGACATCACGCCGGTGCCGCGCACGGTGAAGCCGCCGCGCGCGCATCGCACGCACCGGTACCAACTGGGCGTGGCCGAGTTGCTGGGCGCGGCGCTGTCGAACACGCTGCGCCAGGTGGTGATGGTCGGCAAGCTGGCGCTGCCGCTGGGCAAGGCGCTGATCGGCAGCGCACGCGAGTCCATCGCCGAGCGCCGCTTCGGCCTGGGCGCGCTGCGCAGCCTGCTGAAGATGCCGCCGCCCACGCCCTTCAACGTGTCGATCACCAACCAGCGCGTGTTTGCCGCGCTGAGCCTGCCGCTGGACGAGGCCAAGCGCATCGGCAAGGCGCATGGCGCGTCGATCAACGACCTGGTGCTGTGGCTGTGCGCGACCGCCCTGCGCGACTACCTGAAGGAATCGCGCGAGCTGCCCGACGCGTCCCTGGTGGCCGGCGTGCCGGTGTCGCTGCGCGCCGAAGGCGACACCCGCATGAACAACCAGGTGACGATGAGCCTGGTGGACCTGGCCACCGACGAGAAGGATCCGCTGGCGCGGCTGCGCCGCATCCGCGAGGCCACCGCGTCGATGAAGAACACCATGGGCTCCTTCGGCGAGCTGATTCCCACCGACTTCCCGTCGCTGGGCGCTCCGTGGCTGCTCAGCGGGCTGGCCTCGCTGTACGGCCGCTCCGGGCTGGCCGACCGCATCCGCATGGCCAACGTGGCCATCTCCAACGTGCCCGGCTCGCCGCTGCCGCTGTACATGGCCGGTGCGAAGATGCTCGACTACTACCCGGTGTCCATCGCCGCCCACGGCGTGGCGCTGAACATCACGGTGCAGAGCTACATGGGCCAGCTGTGCTTCGGCTTGATCGCCTGCCGCCGCGCCGTGCCCGACGTGCGCGACATTGCAGTGGCCATGCAGCGCGCCTTCGACGGCTTCCGCCAGCTGCCGCTGCCTGTGGTGGTTGCCGCGCCGGTGGTGGCCGCGCTCGAAGCACCGCGTGCCACCGCGAGGCCGGCTGCGAAGAAGCGGCCAAAGCTGCGCGTGGTGGCCAAGCCGCCGCTGCGGGCCCGTGCAACACGACAAGCCAAGGTGGCCGGATGAAGACGACCCTGACACGCCGCAGCGCCCTGGCCCTGGCCGCCGCCCTGGCCTTCGCCGGCAATGCCCAGTCCCAGGCCGACTGGCCGAGCAAACCGGTGAGGATCGTCGTGCCCTTTGCGCCCGGCGGCACCACCGACCTGACGGCACGCATCGTCGCTGAGCAGCTGAGCCAGACCTTCAAGCAGAACTTCATCGTCGAGAACAAGGCCGGTGCCGGCGGCAACCTGGGCGCCGCCGAGGTGGCCAAGGCCGCGCCCGACGGCTACACCTTCCTGATGGGCACGCCAGGCACGCAGGCGATCAACCAGTTCCTGTACCCGAAGATGCCCTACGACACTGCCAAGGACCTGGTGCCGGTGTCCTTCGTGGTGCGCGTGCCGAACGTGCTGATGGTCAACCCGCAGCTGCCGGCGAAGGACATCAAGGCACTGATCGCGCTGCTGAAGGCGCAGCCGGGCAAGCTGTCCTACGGCACGCCGGGTAACGGCTCCACCGGGCATCTGTCGACCGAGCTGTTCAAGACTCAGGCCGGCGTCTTCGTCACGCACATCCCCTACCGTGGCAGCGGGCCGATGCTGCAGGACCTGGTGGCCGGCCAGGTGCAGATGTCGATCGACAACCTGCCGTCGGCATTGCCCCTGATCCAGGGAGGCAAGATCACCGCGCTGGGCGTGACCTCGGAACAGCCCGTGGCCACGCTGCCCGGCGTGCCGCCGATCGCCAGCGTGTTGCCCGGCTACGTGGCCGAGTCGTGGTTCGTGCTGGTGGCGCCGGCCGGCACGCCGCAGCCGATCATCGACAAGCTGTCGGCCGAGGTCGACCGCATCCTGAAGAAACCCGAGGTGGCCGAGCGCTTTGCCAAGCTCGGCGCCACGCCGGTGGGTGGCACGCCCAAGCAGCTGGGTGAGTTCATCGCTGCCGAGACGCGCAAGTGGCAGCAGGTGGTGAAGGTGTCGGGCGCGAAGGTGGATTGAGCTCAAGGCCGGGTCGAGCTGTCAGCGCGCCGGGGGCAGCCGGCGACCCGTAGCCACCTCCGAGCACTCCCGATTTCGGGCATGATTGCCAGCGCAGGGCCGACGCGGCCTGCGCGCGTTCCGGCGTGAAGCGTCCACCCTCTTCAACGGTGTCGATGAGCGATCTGGGCCAATGGCTTTGCGATCTCGGGCTGTCGCAGTATGCAGCGGCCTTCGAGGCGCAGGCCGTCGAATTCGACCAGCTGGCCGAGCTTTCCGATGCCGACCTGCGCGAACTCGGTGTCTCGGCGCTGGGCCATCGCAAGCGGCTGCTCAAGGCCATTTCCGATCGGGTTGCCGGCAACGCCGCGACCGATGTTGCCGCAGCGCCGCAGAACAGGGCACCGCTGCCGACTCTCGCAACGGCCTCTGCTGCGGAGCGCCGCCATCTCACCGTGATGTTCTGTGACCTCGTCGGGTCGACGAGTCTATCCGCGCAGCTCGACCCCGAGGACCTGCAGCAGCTGATCGGCGAATACCACCGGGCGGTGACCGAGGCGGTCACGCCTTACGACGGATACGTCGCGCAGTTGCTTGGAGACGGCGTACTGGTCTACTTCGGCTATCCGCTGGCGCACGAGGACGACGCGTTGCGCGCGTTGCGTGCCGGCCTCGCGGTGCTCGACGCCATCGCCCGCACCAGCTCACCGGACCGGCGGATGCTGCGTACGCGCATCGGCATCGCCACGGGTCTGGTGGTGGTCGGCGACATCGGCACCGGCACGCCGGCAGCGGAGCGCTCTGCGAGCGGCGAGACACCGAACCTTGCTGCACGACTGCAATCGGTGGCAAAACCGGGCGAGATCGTGGTTTCCGACGAGACCCACCGCCTTGTCGGCTCTGCCTTCGACCTGGAGCCGCTACCTGGCCTGGAACTCAAGGGCTTTGCCGAGGCGGTGCGCGCGTGGCGGGTGATCGGCGAGCGCGTGGGTGCCACGCGATTCGAGGCACAGCATGCGCATGCGCTGACGCAGCTCGTCGGGCGCGACAGTGAGTTGGCGTTGTTGGTCGAACGCTGGGCGATGGCCTGCGACGGCGAAGGTCAGGTGGTACTGCTCTCTGGCGAGGCGGGAATTGGCAAGTCGCGCATCAGCCAGGCGCTGCGCGAGCGGGCCTCCGGCGTGCCGTCCACGGTGCTGGTTTGGCAATGCTCGCCGTTTGCGCTGAGCAACGCGCTGCATCCGGCCGCGCAGCAACTCGCACGCGCGGCGCAGTTCGCGCCCGGCGACGATGCGCCCACCCGTGCGGCGAAGCTCGAAGCGGCGCTCGCAGCCACGGGCCTGGGGCCCAACGGGGTTGGCCGTCTGCAGTAGCTGCTCGGCCTGCCCGACGGCGGCCGCTTGTCCGCGGGCCAATCGCCGCAGCAGGAGAAGGCAGCCACGCTGAACGCGCTGATCGACGGCGTGGCAGGCCTGGCCGCACGTCAGCCGGTGCTGCTGCTGCTGGAGGACGCACACTGGATCGACCCGACGACGGAGGAACTGCTGGGCCAGGCGATCGACCGGCTGCGCGAGGCCCGCGTGCTGATCCTCGTCACCTGTCGGCCGGAATATGCGCCGAGCTGGGGCAACCCTTCACACCTGACGCGGCTGGCGCTCAACCGCCTGGGCCAGCGCCAGAGCGCGGCGCTGATCTGCTCGGTAGCCCGTGGCAAGCTGCTACCCGCAGCGGTGGTCGACGAGATCGTGCGCAAGACCGACGGCATCGCACTGTTCGTCGAGGAGTTGACCAAGACCGTCATCGAGTCCGGGCTGCTGCGCGAGACCGCCGCCAGCTATGAGCTGGATGGCCCATTGCCGCCGCTGGCCATTCCGTCGACGTTGCAGGACTCGCTGATGGCACGGCTGGACCGGCTCGCCCCGGCCAAGGAGGTGGCGCAGGTCGGCGCCGTGATCGGCCGCGAGTTTTCCCTTCGGCTGCTGGCCGCGGTGCTGCCGCAGATGTCGCCGGCGCAGCTGGACGAGGCCGTGCAAGCCCTGGTGCGTGCTGAACTCGTGTTCAGGCGTGGCACGGCCGAAGTGCCCGTCTACACATTCAAGCACGCGCTGGTGCGCGACACCGCGTACAACAGCATGCTGCGCAGCCAGCGTGGCCAGCGCCATGCCCAGGTTGCGCAGGCCATCGAGCGGCTGTACGCCGAGCGCATCGCCGAACATCTGGATCGTCTGGGCGAGCACTGGTTTGCCGCCGAGGCGTGGGACAAGGCGGCGGATTGCCTGACGCGCGCCGGCCAGCGCGCCGCGTCCGCCGCGGCGTTTGAGGAGGCCGCGACGCTCTTCGAGCGCGCGCTGCAGGCGAACGCACACCTGGGTGACGGCGGCGCGGCGCGCAAGGACCGACTGCGCCTTCTCTTCAGGCTGCATGACGCGCTGCTGCCGATCAGCCGGTATGCGCAGCTGCACGACGCGCTGGTGCAGGCCGAGTCGCTGGCGGCCGACGTGGCCGACCCGGCCGCGCAGGCGCGCGCGCAGAGCTACATGGCCCACTTCTTGTGGATCGCGCGCGGAGACAATGACAAGGCCTTCGACTATGCGGTGCGCAGCATCGGCCTCGCGCGAGCGAGCGGCCGTGAAGAACTCGCGATCGCGGGCCAGTTCTATCTCGGCCAGATCGAGAATACCCGTGGCAACCACGAGGCGTCGATTGCCGCGCTTGCGCGCAACGTCGAGCGGTTGCGAGTCGACGCGAGCGCATCGCGGTACGACGCCTACTTCGCGGTGACCAGCCGCGGCTGGTCGGTGTGGGCGCTGTGCGAGCTCGGCCGTTTCGACGAGGCGGCCGCGCTCGCGGAGCAGGCGCTCGTGGCCGCCCAAACCATCGGCGATACGATCCTGATGATTGCTGCGCTGCACGGATTCACGTACCTTCACTATTTGCGCGGAGAGTTCGATCGGGCGGTCGAGGTCGGCGATCGGGCAATGGCGCTCCCGGGGATGCGCGACCACACGGTGCTTCAGTGGTCGGCCAGCATCGGGTGGCCGCTGGCCGGCGCGCTGCTGCGTGCGGGGCAGTTGGAGCGGGGCACACGCTTGATCGAAGAGGTGGTCGCGGCCTGCGGCGCGCGCGGTCTGCGTTCCGGGGAATCATTCACCGCAAGCCTGCTGGCCGAAGCCTACCTGCTGGCCGGTCGCCTGCAGGACGCTCGCCGGGCCGCGGCCGACGCGGTGCGCGCGGCCGCCGAGCGGCACGAACCCGGCTTCGAAGCGAATGCGTTCTGCGTCAGCGGGTTGATCGAGTTGCAGTGCGGTGCCGGCGCTCGCGAATCGGCCCGCCGCTTCCTCGCGGACGCACTGTCGATCGCGCGCGAGCTCGGCATGCGTCCGCTTCAAGCGAAGGTGCTGCTGGCGCTGGGCCAGCTCGAGCGCAACGCCGGGGCATACGGTCTCGCCGCACAGCATCTCAGCGCGGCGCGCTCCCTGGCGCAGGCGCTGTCGATGCCGTACTGGTCGACGCGGATCGACGAGGAACTGCGGGTCCTGAGTGCGTCCGCCGATCGCGATCCTTAGCCGCGCGGCGGCAATGCCTCGGTCTTCCCATCAATCGGTGCGCCACCGCCCGCCTTGGCAGCATTCGCCTGCGCCATGGCCTGCAGCGCCTCGGGCGTGAGGCCCAGCGCCTCCTGCACCGGCCGCGGCGCCGTCGGGTCCCAGGAGGCACGCGTGCCCACCGTCATGCCGCCGTCGACGACCACGTGCGTGCCGGTGACGAAGCCGGCCGCGTCGCTGGCCAGATAGAGCACGGCTTCGGCAATGTCCTCGGGCCGGCCGACACGGCCAGCGGGCTGCAGGCTGCCGCCACGCTCGCTCAGCGTCGCCGCCATCTGCTGCGACGCCGTGCGGTCCAGGCCGAAGCCACTGCCGAAGATGGGGGTGGCGATGAAGCCCGGTACCACCGCGTTGACGCGGATGCGGTGCCGCGCCAGGTCGGCCGCGCACAGCTTGCTGAAATGCAGCACCGCCGCCTTGGCGGTGGAATAGGCCACCGGCGCGTAGCCCGTGGCCAGGGCCGAGATCGATGAGGTGTTGACGATGGCGCCGCCGCCGCGGGCCTTGAGGTGCGGCAGCGCGTACATCGTGCCAGCCATCACTGAGCGCAGCAGCAGGTTCATCGTCGCGTCCCAGCCTTCGAGCGTCATCTCCTCCATGCCGCCGCGTTGGCCGGCGGCACCGGCGTTGTTGAAGACGATGTCCAGGCCGCCGAACTCGGCCGCGGCACGGTCCAGCGCGGCCTGGATCTGCGCCGGCTGGGTGACATCGCAGTGCGAAAACTTCAGCCGCCCGGCAAAGCGCTGCTGCAGCGCGGCGCCGGCATCGTCCTGGATGTCGGCGGCCAGCACGCGCGCGCCCTCGGCGATGAACGCTTCCGTGGTCGCCAGGCCGATGCCGGAGCACGCGCCGGTGATGAATGCGACCTTGCCCTCGAGCCTTTTGCCCATGCCGACTCCTTGTCCTGTCGGCGCAGTGTGGCACAGTGCCGCCTCACTCCAAGGCGCCCCATGGCCCTCAAATCGACCATCTACAAGGCGGCGCTGCAGATCGCCGACATGGACCGGCATCTCTATGCCGACCATGCGCTGACGCTGGCGCTGCACCCCTCCGAAACCGAAGAACGCCTGCTGGTGCGGCTGCTGGCCTTTGCGCTGAACGTGCCGCACGACACCGACCACGGCGCGCTGCAGTTCGCGCGCGGCCTGTCCGACGGCGACGAGCCCGACCTGTGGCAGCACGACCTGACCGGCCAGCTGCTGCACTGGGTGGAGGTCGGTCAGCCCGACGAACGCCGCCTGGCCAAGGCGTGTTCGCGTGCCGAGCGCGTCACGCTGTACCTGTACGGCAGTGCGGCCGACATCTGGTGGGCCGGCATCCGCAGCAAGCTGGCCCGGCTGAACAAGCTGGCGGTGTGGCAGATCCCGGCCGAGCAGGCGCAGGCGCTGGCGAAGCTGGCCGCACGCTCGATGCAATGGCAGCTGACGGTGCAGGACGGCCATGTGTGGGTGAACAGCGGTGAGGCTTCCCTGGAGCTGCGGCCGCAGCGGTTGATGGGCCCGCCTATCATCGCCGGCCGATGACCCTGAAGCTCCTGCGCCGGCTGGCCGCCGGGGCGCTTGCCATGACGCTGACCACCGCTTCCGCCGCCCACGATATCGACCACGACCCCTGGCTTTGGCTGGAAGAGGTGCAGGGCGAGAAGGCCCTGGACTGGGTGCGCGAGCGCAACGCGCACACCCGCCAGCGGCTCGAAGCCTGGCCCGGCTTTGCCGCCACGCGCGAGCGCATCCTGCAGGTGCTGGACTCGCGCGACCGAATCCCGGCCATCGCGCGGCGCGGCGGCCATGTCTACAACTTCTGGCAGGACGCCGACCACCCGCGCGGCCTGTGGCGGCGCAGCACGCTGGCCGAATACCGCAAGCCCTTGCCGGCCTGGGAAGTCCTGCTCGACGTGGACGCGCTGGGCCGCAGCGAAGGCGTCAACTGGGTCTGGGCCGGCGCCAGCTGCCTCGGCCCGGACTACACACGCTGCCTGGTCAAGCTGTCGCGCGGCGGCGCCGACGCGCAGGAGGTGCGCGAATTCGACATCACGACCCGCCAATTCGTGGCCGGCGGCTTCAGCCTGCCCGAGGCCAAGTCCGACGTCGTCTGGCTGGACCGCGACACGATCTTCGTCGGCACCGACTTCGGCCCCGGCTCGCTCACCGATTCGGGCTACCCGCGCCTGATCAAGCGCTGGCAGCGAGGGCAGCCGCTGGCCTTGGCCACGACCGTGTTCGAGGCGCAGCGCAGCGACGTGGCCGCCAGCGTGCACGTCGATCCGACGCCCGGCTACGAGCGCACGCTGCTGCAGCGCGCGCCCGACTTCTTCAGCAGCGAGGAGTTCCTTCTCGTCGGCGGGCAGCTGCGCCGGCTCGACAAGCCGGCCGACGCGCAAATCGGCTTCTGGTACGGCCAGGTGCTGATGACCTTGCGCAGCGACTGGCGGCAAGGGGACACCACCTGGCCGCGCGGCGCGCTGCTGGCCGCCGACGCGCAAGCCTTCATTGATGGCAAGGCGCGGTGGACCACCCTGTTCACGCCCACGGCCACGCGCTCGCTGGCCGGCTACGCGCTGCTGCGTCACACCCTGCTGCTGGAGCTGATGGACAACGTTGCCGGCCGGCTGCAGGAAATGCGCTTCGACGGCAAGGGCTGGCACGCGCGCGAGGTCGAGGCGCCCTTCCCCGGCACGCTGCACGCGCAGAGCCTGCACGACACCCAGGTGCCGGACGACCCACTGGGCGAACAGTACTTGCTCGGCTACACCGACTTCCTCACGCCGGACTCCATGCTGCTCGGCCGAACCGGCAGCGACACACGCGAATTGCTGAAGGCCCGCCCGGCCTTCTTCGACAGCCGTGGCATGCGCGCTGAACAACGCTTCGCGACCTCGAAGGACGGCACGCGCGTGCCCTACTTCGTGGTCTGGCCGAAAGGCGCGTCAGCCGACGGCAACAATCCAACGCTGCTCTACGGCTACGGTGGCTTCGAGGTGCCGCTGCAGCCGAGCTACTCGGGCGGCTTCGGCACGGCCTGGTACGGCCGTGGTGGCGTGCAGGTGGTGGCCAACATCCGCGGTGGCGGCGAGTTCGGTCCCGGCTGGCACCAGGCGGCACTGAAGGGCCAGCGGCAGAAGGCCTTTGACGATTTCATCGCCGTGGCCGAGGACCTGGTCGCGCAGCGCATCACGAATCCGCGGCGCCTGGCCATCCAGGGCGGCAGCAACGGCGGGCTGCTGGTCGGCGCGGTGATGCTGCAGCGGCCCGATCTGTTCCGCGCCGTGGTCTGCCAGGTGCCGTTGCTCGACATGCGCCGCTACCACCGGCTGCTGGCCGGTGCCAGCTGGATGGGCGAGTACGGCGACCCCGACGACCCGTCGCAGTGGGCGTGGATCTCGAAGTACAGCCCCTACCAGAACATTCCGAAGGCCGGCACGCGGCTGCCGGCGGTACTGTTCACCACCAGCACGCGCGACGACCGAGTGCATCCCGGCCACGCGCGCAAGATGACCGCACGCCTGCGCGAGTTGGGTCATGTCGCCTGGCTGTACGAGAACATCGAAGGCGGCCACGGCGGCGCTGCCGATAACAAGCAACGCGCCGACATGCTGGCGCTGGAGTTCGCCTTCCTGTGGCAGGAGCTGGAGCCATGAAAAGCATCGAAGTTCTGCATGACGCCGCGGCCATGCGTTTCCATGCCAGCGTGGATGGCGGCGAGGGCGAGTGCGCATACCGCCTGGCCGGCAGCCTGATGAACATCGTGCACACCGAGGTGCCGCCACAGGCCGAAGGCCAGGGCGTTGCTGCCGCGCTGGTGCGTGCGGCGCTGGTCCATGCACGTGCGCAAGGTTGGCGCGTGCGGCCTTCGTGCAGCTACGTGCACAGCTACATGCGCCGCCATGCCGACTCGCAGGACCTGCTGGAATGAACCCACCGAACATCGACCCGGGGGCCGCCGAGGTGCTGGACTTCTGGTTCGGCCGGCCGGGCGAGCCGCACCATCTGCAGACGCGGCCGGAGTGGTTTCGCAAGGACGAATCCTTCGATGCGCTGATCGTGCAGCGCTTCGGCGTGCTGATCGATGCCGGCCTGCGCGGAGAGTTGTCGGCCTGGGCCCGGAAGCCGCTGTCGGCGCTGGCGCAGATCGTCGTGCTGGACCAGTTCACGCGCAACACGCGACGCGGCACCGCGGGCATGTTTGCGGGCGACGCACAGGCGCTGGCCACCGCGCGTGCGCTGGTGCAGCGCGGCGACGACCAGCGCCTGGCCGGAGTGCAGCGGCAGTTCGTCTACCTGCCCTTCGAACATTCAGAAGCGCTGGCCGACCAGATCGAATGCCTGCGCCTGTTCGAGCGCTTGAGCCGCGACGAGCCGGCACTGGCTGGCCTGCTGGAATGGGCGCAGAAGCACCACGACATCGTCGCGCGCTTCGGCCGCTTTCCGCATCGCAATGCCGCGCTCGGCCGTGCATCGACGGCCGAGGAGATCGAATTCCTGAAGCAGCCGGGCTCGGGCTTCTAGACCCGAGGTGGCCACTGCCGGACGATCGGGCGTCAAGGCTTGTAGGCCGGGTTCGTCGTCACGCGATATATGTGGACCACGGGGTCCACAGGATCCGGGCTGGCGTCGGTAACCGCCACGATGGCCATTTCGCCCTTGTCGTTGATTGCGGCCAAGCTATAGAGCTGCGAAGGCTGGCCCAGATCGAAGCCGGTGTTCGCCAGCAGGCTGACCGTGTTGCCGGCTTCCCAGAGCACGATGTCAGTGGCCAGTTGATTCTTGACTGTGGCCGCCACCACCTGGCCCTGGCTGTTGACTCGGCCTGGATAGAAGAACGCGGGCTCTGGACCGCCGTTGGTCGACGTGACCTTTGTCCATGCATCACTGCCGGCCGCCCGCACGAACGCGTATGTTGCATAGGCGGGTGCCGGCATGCCGGTCGCGGCCGTGCATGCGGCGAGCAAGGATCCCTCGCGATTGATCGTGACGTGGAAGCACCCCGTCGCGCCGGCTGGCCAACCCAGATTGCGCATCGTGCCGTCCGCCCACACGAAGACGCCGGCCGCACCGCTCTGGATGACGCCGACAATGGTTCCGGCGTCGTTGACATCGGTTGCCAGGCCCTCGATCGGCAACACCTCGGCTGGACCGACTATTGAACCGATCAGGGCGTTGAACGGATCCAACTTGAGGGTCCGCAAGTCGATACGTACCGGTGTCGCTTTACCACCGGCGTCGAATACGTTTCCGACCGCCCAGTGGCCGTCGGAGACCGCCTGCCAGGTGATTGCCTGTCCGGGCGCCGTGGTGGCCGGCAGCAGGTAGTCGGTTTCTGTTGTGCAGGCTGTGTCGCCGAGGTCGTAGATCCTCCATACGGGGACGATGTCGTCCTTGAGGACGAAACGGCCGTTGCGCGACGGCATGGCACCACGCGGCGGGTTGCGGGAACTCTGGCACAAGGTGGTGCGGTATGGGAAGCCCGGATAGACCCCCAACCAGCCGCCCTGATTGCCCCAGCCCGCCATGTAGGCCACCGAGTTCTCGTCAATGAAGATGTCGATGTTGCCGACCTGCATGTACTTGAGGTGGATATCGCCGACCGCCACCGCGCAGAAGCGCTTGGAAGCATCGCAGGCGACACTCTGTGGCACTTCAGGCGTCGCGGCCACGGCCCCGACCTCGAACGGCGCCAAGCCGGTGATCAGCGGCAGCATCTCGTCGACTACGAACACGTGGAAATTCGCCTTGCCTGTGACCTTGTCGACCACCTGGCCAGCGCTGTCGGCCAACCATGCGAGCTTGTATTCGGTCTGCCCGGGCACGCCGTTGACGCTGCCCACCACGGCGGCCGTGGACGTGGCAGGGTCCACGCGGCGCAGCTGCAGTTCCCTGACGTTGAATCCCAGCACGGGCAGGTCGACGGTGGCCGGGTCGAGCTTGATCACGAAGTTCACCGTCTGGCCGGCCTGGAACTGCTCCTTGTCGGCCACCAGATTCGCTCCCTGGGGGCTCTTGGCGAAGCTCTTCTCGACCAGCTTGGCGCCGGTGCTGAGTACGGAATCGGACCCGAAGAGGCGCTTCAGGCCGTCCTTGAACTGTTTGCCGGGGCCAAGGGTCACTTTGGCCTTGAACTCGTAGCCAGTCTTGTAAATCGGGTCTTGGGCCGCGTCGAAGGGAAACCCGAACTTGGCCTCGATCTCCGGGCCAGCCGACAGGTCCAACACATCCAGTGCAACGAGGATGTTACCCAGCGACAGACCCGTTCCCAAACCAATGAAGGCGCTGGCGCGTAAGCGCGGCGTGGTCTCGAAGAACGGTGTGTCCATCGTCGTCTTGACCGTCGGCTCGTGTAGCGTCAGCGTGTCGATGACCTTGGGCCCGTCCGCCGCCGTATATGACAGGCCCATCACGAATTCGGCCCGCTGCTTGACCTCCGCGCCAAGGTTGAAGAGGTTCTCGTTGAGTGTCAGGCCGAGCTTGAGCCTGGCCTCGATCGGGAACACCGGTCCGATGAAGAAGCCCAGCACACCGGCAATCGGCACCGGGATGATCCGGCGCGGCCCCTTGCAGGTCAGGCTGCCGTTCAGCGCCGCGCCCACCCCAAGAGTGGCCTTGCCGGCGCCGTCCAGGGTGCCCGCCGCCTGGATCAGCAACCGCTGCAATATCGAGTCCTTCAGATCGACCGACACGTCAACCGCCACTGACGGATCGATCTTCAGCGACAGGTCGCCGGTGAAGGGCACGCCGCTCACGTCGAACTCACAGACGTCCTTGTCCAGCAGGCCCGCAGCGCGCTCCCGACCCGCGGCGAGCTCGCGCGACGCGTTCGCCGCAGCCTGCATGAATCCCAGGGTCTGCTGTGGCGTGAAGCTCAGGTCGATCTGTAGGTTCTTGAACAAGGCGGTCAAGCTACCCACCTCGAGCACGAGATCGGTCTGGGCTCCATTGGCGGTGGCGCTGACCACGAGGCCGCCGACCGGCTGCTGGCCGAGCCCGATGATCGGTGTGCCCGCTGCAGGCGTGCCCACGCCGGTCAGCGACACGCGGTAGCGGAACTCCGGTCCCGGCGACGCCGCAGCGTCCACGGGCTGGGGCTGGCTGACGACCTGCTCGTCGGTGACGGTGATGGCCCCGGGCGCGGGCTCGGCGATGGTGACCAGCACCGGCGTGGCCGACACCGCACCGGCCGACACGGTGATCAGTGACGATCCGACAGCGGCCACTGCGCCGACGGTGCCGTCGCCGGACACGCTGACTTCCCCGAGGCGGCTGGAGCTGAACACCAGCGCCGGCAACGGCAACTCGCCACCGTCGGCACCGAAAGCGCGCACTGTCAACGCTCGGGTCTGGCCCGGGCCGGTGAGCATGACGGCCGCAGGCGTGACCTCAAGCCTGGCCACCTCCGCAGGGACTGCCGAAGACCCACCTGCACCGCCGCCATCCCCGCCACAGGCGGCCAGGACGACAAATGCAACCAGCACGACGATGCGCAGTCTACGGACGAGCTTCATGAACACCCCAACCCGCCAAGTCTTCTCGGGTCTGCGTCCCCTGGCGGCGTGGGGTGCAGTGCCAAAGGTCAAGCGCACACGCCCGACCGCGGTATGGCCGACGCCTTGTTGCAGCGACGAAGTCACGCTATCCGGGCTCGTCGAGTTCGCCAATCACCCATCTGCGGCATTCTTCGGGTCATCCGCAGTACGACGGCTAGCGGCGCCAGCGCACACTGTGTGAAAGCCGACCGCTGCTTCGCACCCATGACCGACTGGCCCGAACGCATCACCCGCCTGAGCGGCTTCTTGCTGCAGTTGAACGCCCTCGTCGAGAACGGCCCCGAGGTCACCTTCCAGACGTCGGCCTTGCAGGCGGCGCAGGCGGCGCTGCCCTTCGACTCGGCACTGTGGGCCGTGGGCTCGATCAGGGTCGACAAGCCGAACGTGCATGGCTTCGTGTTGCTCAACCAGCCGGCGGAAATGATGGCCGACTGGGAGCGCATCAAGCATCTGGACATCTTGAGTCAGAGAACCCTGTCGTGCGTGGGCGACGTGGTCACGGCCGACGCCGATGGTCCTGCCGGCGGACCCGCCTTCGATCCGGTGGTGCGCGCGCATGTGCGCCGCTATGGCATGCGCCAGATGGCTTCGACTGTGCGCGTCGATCCGCTGTCACGCCTGTTCACGGCGATTTCGCTCTACCGTCAGGCGCCTGATGCCCCATTCAACGCTCCCGACGTAGTGGTCGCGCGCTGCCTTTTCGAGCACCTCGACAACGCGTGGATGCACAAGCGGCTCCGCGGCCTGCATTCGAACCTGCCACAGGCCTTCAATCGAGGCTCCGCGCTGGCCGATGGTCAACACGTCATTCATGCCGCCTCGGCGTCCTTCGTGGCGGCGTTGTGTGCCGAATGGCCCGACTGGAGCGGGCCCGCCCTGCCGCTCGTACTGCACAGGTCGGGGCTCACCGAACACGTCGGCGTACGAATCGTTGTACAGCTGAAGCGCGAGGGCAACATGCTCCACCTGCATGCGCGTTTGACCATGCCGCTCGATACACTGACCAAGCGCGAGCGTGCGGTGGCGGGCCTCGTTGCCGCCGGCGACAGTTATCGACGCGTTGCAGATCGGCTGCGCATCGCCCCCGATACGGTGCGCAGCCACTTGAAAAACATCTACCGAAAGTTGGACGTGACGAACAAGGCCAGCCTGACGCAGATGCTCACCCGCCTGGAGCTATAGCAGCCCAATGCCAACGGCCGCGCAGCAGATTCTCGATGTCACCCGCGCCTGGGTCGAGCATGCCGTGATCGGCCTGAACCTGTGCCCCTTTGCCAAGGCGGTGCAGACCAAGAACCTGATCCGCTACGTGTACAGCGGCGCGCGCGACAACGCGGCACTGCTAGACGTGCTGCGTACCGAACTGCAGCGCCTGGCCGACACGCCCATCGAGCAGCTGGAAACCACGCTGCTGGTGCACCCGCAGGTGCTGGGCGAATTCCTGGACTACAACGACTTTCTCGACGACGCTGATGCGCTGCTGTGCGAAATGGGCCTGGACGGCATGCTGCAGATCGCCAGCTTCCACCCGCAGTACCAGTTTGCAGGCAGTGCGGCCGACGACATCGAGAACGCCACCAACCGCTCACCCTATCCCACGCTGCACCTGTTGCGCGAGGCCAGCATCGAACGCGCAGTGGCGGCCTTCCCCGAACCCGAGACCATCTACGAGGCCAACATGCGCACGCTGCGCGCGCTGGGCACACACGGTTGGGCGGCGCTGCAGGCGCGCTGCCTGCGTGCCGCGCAAGGCGTCTGAACGCGGGTATCCGACAGGCCCGCCACCCGGCCCGCGCCAATATGCTGCGACGTTGACTGCAACCCCCGAAAAGACACGGAGACTCCATGAATCTGAAGAATCTGTTCCTCGCCACCGCGCTGTGCGCGCTGTCTGCCGCCGCCTTCGCGCAGGGCTACCCGACCAAGCCGATCCGCCTGGTGGTGACCTTCCCGCCCGGTGGCGCGCCGGACATCCTGGCGCGGCTGTTCGCCGACAAGGCCCAACTCGGCCAACCGGTGGTGGTGGACAACAAGCCCGGCGCGGGCGGAAACATCGGTGCCGAGATCGTGGCCAAGTCGCCGCCCGACGGCTACACGCTGGTGATGGGCACGGTGGGCACGCATTCGATCAACGGCGCGCTGTACAGCAAGATGCCCTACGACATGGTGCGCGACTTCGTGCCCGTGGCGCACGTGGCCTCGGCGCCCAACCTGCTGGTCGTCACCAACGACCTGCCGGTGAAGACCGTGGCCGAGCTGATCACCTACATGAAGGCCAACCCCGACAAGCTGAGCTTCGGCTCGCCGGGCATCGGCACCTCGGTGCATGTGTCGGGCGAGCTGTTCAAGTCGATGACCGGCACCAAGATGGTCCACGTGCCCTACAAGGGCCGGCAGTTCGCGATCCCCGACCTGGTGGGCGGGCAGATCCAGGTGATGTTCGACAACATGCCCTCAGCGCTGCCGATGGCCAAGGAAGGCAAGATCCGCGCACTGGCGCAGACCACCGCCGCGCGCTCGCCGGCCGCGCCCGATGTGCCGACCGTGGCCGAGACCGTGCCCGGCTTCGAGGCCACCACCTGGTTTGCGGTGTTCGCGCCGGCCGGCACGCCGCGCGACGTGGTGACGCGCATCAACGCCGAGATGCAGCGCGTCTTCAAGCTGCCCGACGTGGTCGACAAGCTCAACACGCTCGGCCTGGTGCCGTGGATCAGCAGCCCCGAGGAGCTGGCCGCCTACCAGGCCAAGGAAATCACCAAATGGGCCAAGGTGGTGAAGGAGTCGGGCGCAAAGGCGGATTGACGGCGCTCAAGGTGTGCCGAGCACCGCCAATGAGTTGACTCAACACCTGTGCCGCGCGGCGGCCTAGGCTGGTGCCGAGAAGGGTGCCGGGTGTTCCGGTGCCCGATTTGGCCCGAAGGAGTCGATCATGAGAACGTTGCCCGCCACCCATTCGTTGCGGCTTGCCATCTTGGCCTGCTGCGCTGCCCTTGCAGCCGGCTGCGCCAGCGCCCCACCCAAGGCCGAGCGCTATGTCGCGCCGCCCGTGGGCTCGAGCTGGAAGGTGCAGATCAGCAGCACCGGCAGCTTCGGCAATGCCAACAAGGTGGAGCAACAAGTCAGCATGCGCGACGTGGTGGTCGAGGGCAAGCCTTACCACCGCTTCGATGTGGGCGGCGGCGCGAATCTGATGAACGATTCGGTCGGCGTGTTCATGGTGCTGGGGCCAGGCGACCGGCAATTGATGCGCTATGACCCGCCGCTGGGCTACGAGTTTCCTCTCGAGGTGGGCAAGACCTGGACGCAGGACATCGCGCTGACGGTGGGCGGCACCACCAAGGTGCCGATGAAGGCGCAGTGGAAGGTGGAGGCCTATGAGGACGTGACCGTGCCGGCCGGCACCTTCAAGGCCTGGCGCGTGAGCTTCACCGACAACTTCGGCTTCAAGCAGACCACCTGGTCGCTGCCCGAGACGGTGGGAACCTATGCCAAGCGAGTCAGCGAACGCCCGGCGACGCACCCGCAGGGCGGCGCCGGCACGCAGGTGATCGAACTGGTGACTCTGCCGGCCGTCAAGTGAGGCCACGCGTCACCCAGCGGCGCACCGCTGCGGTGTAGCCGCAAGCAACGGCCGCGTGCGCAGCGTCTGCTTCGATCACGCCGTAACACGCGGTCAGATTCAACAGCGTGGCCAATGGCTGGTCGCTGGCGGCGCTGTCCACGTCGACGCGCCGGTGGATGTCGATGGTGCCACCGGTACCGAGCGGAAGGCCATGGCCAAGGTCGTGGCCAACACGTTGTGCCACAGAAGGGCTGCGTTGCAGCGTAAGGAGCCGGTGGCGAGTGCCCGCTTTCTGGCGGTCCAGCTTCATGAATCGTGGAGCTGGTCAGCCGTTGTTCGCGTAGGCCAGCACTGGATACTTTGGTGCCGTCCAGACCGGACAGCGAATCCGACTTCGATCACAGCCACGAGGCTTTGTTTCAGCCCAGGCATTCGCTTGCAATCTATCGATGCAACTCAACGCGTTTACGTCGTAGCGTTTCGGACGGCAGTTCTCCAAAGCAGTCCTTGTAGGCGCGAGAAAACTCACCGAAGTGCCAGAAGCCCCAGTTGAGCGCCTCGGCCGCAACCGTTGTCGATCGCGGTGCGGCTGCAAGCAGTGACTGACGCGCCCGATGCAGTCTCAGCCGGATCAGGAATGCAACGGGCGTTAGACCCAGTACCTCCTTGAACGCATATTCCAGCTTGCGCTCGCTCGCCGCAGCGGCCCGGCAGAGGTCTGTCACGTAGAGAGGCTCGCCCGCATGCTCCAAGGCGTAGTCCTCGGCAATCCTGACGATCTGGCTCTGTGCTTGCCGCGACTGGTCGCTGCGGGTCGGTCGGAAATCATCGGCAGCACCGAGCGTTGCCAGAAGCGCTTCGACCAACTCGACTTCGGCGGCGACCCGCTCCCTCTCACGCGTGTCGAACAGCGCCGGCCGCGCCGTGGCGGCTTGCACCAGGCGCTTGCCCCAGTGGAAGAGCGCATGAACCTTCTGCGGCTGGACCTGCAACAACTCCAGGCCGCGCGGTTGCCGAAACTCGCTCTCGCGTTGCCGCGTCCGCAGATGGGTGGTTATGTCCTGCGCTGGCAGCAGGAAGGTCAGGCTTTCCCAGGCGGCTTCGACAACGAACCGGGCCTCGGCGTTCGCTGCGGCGGCCAGCATCATGCCGGGTTGGACCGACATGCCGTTCACCGTCCCGCGGGCCTTCGGGCCGAAGGTGACGTAGGCGACCTGTCCCTCATGCACGCGCGTGCGTGTCCGCACGCGAAGGTTGACCGTATGGAACACGACCGTCGCGTTCACGAGCCGCACAGTCACCCGCCGCGCACGAAAGGGCTTCGACTGAAGCTTGACAGCATCCAGGTCAATCCAGTCGATGCCCGCACTGGCGACCGTGGGGTCGGTGATCTCCTCGATCGAAACTGCAGTGGCTTTCACCATGCCCGCATTCTGCGGAAATCCGATAGACGGATTCGAGGCCGCGCCCGGAAAATTCTCGGCTGGCGTGCGCGCCCGCGGCTCGGGCTCACCAGGCGGCAATAGTCGCCGAGGCTTGAGCGGTGTCGTTCGCGCGCTGTCGTCGTCGCGCTTGCGCAGCGTCAATCAAGCTCCGACAGGCGAATGGGAAATTGGCAAGCGATGAAAACCATTCTGCGGCGACTGCTCTCCGCCATGTACACGAGCGCGGGCCAACCAAATCGGCGAATCGGTGTCGCTGGCCTCGCCATCGTCATCGCCGCGTTGCTCGCGCCCGCCATTGCCGCCGCGGCCGACCCAGCGCGTCGCCCGAACATCGTCGTCATCCTCGCCGACGACATGGGCTTCGCCGACATGGGCTCGTTCGGCAGCGAGATCCGCACGCCGAACCTCGACTCCTTGGCCCAGGCGGGCGTGCGCTTCACCAACTTCTACACCCACGCCAGTTGCTCGCCGACGCGCTCGATGCTGCTCAGCGGCGTCGACACGCACCTCAACGGCCTGGGCAACATGGACGAGTGGACGGCGCCCAACCAGCGCGGCGTGCTCGGCTACGAGGGCTACCTCAACGACCGTGTCGCCACGCTGCCGCAATTGCTCAAGGACGCGGGCTACCACACCTACATGGTCGGCAAGTGGCACCTGGGCAAGACGCCCGAGCAGATCCCGCGGGCGCGCGGCTTCGAGCGCGACTTCACGCTGCTCGACGGTGCCGGCAGCTACTGGGACATGACCAACTTCACCGCGGCGTCGCCGAAGTCCGTGTTCACCGAAGACGGCCGCTACCTGACCAAGCTGCCCGACGACTACTACGCCACGAAGACCTACACCGACAAGCTGATCGGCTACATCGACGCCAACCGCGGCAGCGGCAAGCCCTTCTTCGCCTACGTCTCGCACCAAGCGCCGCACGACCCGTACCACCTGCCGAAGGACTGGCGCAACCGCCATGTCGGCGAGTACGACGTCGGCTGGGATGCGGTAAGGCAGGCGCGGCTGAAGCGGCAGATCGAGATGGGCATCATGCCGCCGGGCACGCAGCTGGCCGAGCGCATGTGGTTCATCCCCGACCCGACGCTGCTGGCGCCGGCGCCGCGCGCCCTGCTCGGCAAGAAGATGGAGATGTACGCCGGCATGGTGGAGAACATGGACCACCACGTCGGCCGCCTGATCGAGCACCTGAAGAAGATCGGCGAATACGACAACACGATCTTCATCGTCTTCGGCGACAACGGCGCCGAGGGCACCGACCTGTTCAAGATGATCGCCGGCACGCCGGGCACCAGCGACTACCTGTTCGCCGCGCTAAACTGGTCGCAGACGCACCCCAATGCCTGGGGCGACCCGGGCTCCTACGTGGCCTACGGCCCGATGTGGGCGCAGGTGTCGATGACGCCCTTCAGCCAGTACAAGGGCTGGCTCGGCGAAGGCGGCATCCGCAACGCGCTGATCGTCAGCGGCCCGGCGGTCAAGCGGTCCAAGGGCAGCCTCAACCAGGCCTGATGCATGTGGCGGACCTGATGCCGACGCTGCTCGAAGTGGCCGGCACGACGCTATCCCAAGACGCTGGCCGGCCGCGAGCTGCCGCCGCTGATCGGCAAGTCCTGGGGCGCGGTGCTGGCGGGTCAGGCCGAGTCGCCGCGCACTGCGCAGGACGTCCTGGCCTGGGAGCTGTTCGGCAACCAGGCCGTGCGCCAAGGCGAGTGGAAGCTGCGCCGCGAGTACAAGCCGATGGGCAACGGCGAGTGGCAGCTGGAAGGTGCGCCGCGAGTACAAGCCGATGGGCAACGGCGAATGGCAGCTGTTCAACCTGGCGGCCGACTCCGGCGAGCGCAAGGACCTCGCCAAAGCGCAGCCCGACAAACTGAAGGCGATGGTCGCGCTGTGGGACGACTACGCGCGCAACAACAACGTGGTGCTGCCCAGCCGCTCGGTGTTCGAGACGATGGAAGACCAGTTGCCGCCGCGCGTGCCCGACGACCCCGGCTATCCGCCGCTGGTCACCAAGCGGCAGTTCGTGCCGCCCAAGGACATGCTGGCCGAACCCAAGCCTTGAGCGCCGCCGCACTTCGACACTTTCCACGGGACATTGCATCCATGAACAACACCCCCCACCCGATCCGCGCGCTGGCGCATGTCGCCATGGCGCTGCTGTTCAGCGTGGCGCTGTGGCCCACGCCGGCCGCCGCCCAGGTGCCGGCGCGCTTCTACTGGAAGAGCCTGTCGGGCGGCAACGCGGTGCCGGTGATCTTCAATTCGCTCAGCGGCAACGCCAACCCCTTCGACCCCGCCAACACCGTGGTGCCGAACGCCGAACTTCGACGCGACGATGGCGCTGGTGGGCTATGCGCACACCTACTCGCTGTTCGATCGTGCGGCCATGGGCGCGATCCTGCTGCCGATGGGGCGCGTCTCGGGCGAGGTCACGGTGGGTAGCCTCACGTCCAAACAGTCGGCCAGCGGCTATGGCGACCCGACGTTGGAGTTCGCGATCAACCTGATCGGCCCGCCGGCACAGAAGAACCTGGCCGAAGCGCTGCGCTACGAGCCCGGCTTCTCGCTCGACCTGCTCGCCGACCTGGCTTTGCCGATCGGTGAATACGACAGCAACCAGGCGCTGAACCTGGGACAGAACCGCTGGTACGGGCGCATCGGCGCGCCCATCGTCTGGCAACTCGGGTCGTGGGTGCCGGGCCAGCGCACGACGCTGGAGTTCCTGCCGGCGGTGTGGCTCTTCGGCGACAACACCGACTATCTCGGCGGGCAGACGCTGAAGACCGATCCGCTGTTCCAACTGGACGCGCACATCACGCGCGATTTCACCGATCGCTTCTGGGGTGCCATCGACGGCGTCTGGTACAGCGGCGGCCGGGCCAGCATCAACGGCGTGCAGGGTTCGAAGCTGAACAACATCGGCCTCGGCCTGACGCTGGGCTACAGCATCAACGACAACATCAACATGACCTTCGGCTACAAGTCGACAGTGAACGACAGCGCACCCACCGACCTGCGCATGGACGGCTTCCAGATTACGCTGGTCTTCGGCTGGCACCCGCTGATAGAAGGCTCAAAACGCCTGAAGTCTGAGTAGCAAGGCGCGCTTCGGCGGTTCAACCGCAGTCCGTGGACTGCACTCTCGCATGTCAAAGGCAATTGCCTTTGTCCGAAGTTGGTGCAATTCGAGGGTGCTTGTTCCCGGCGCCCGACTGCCTCCCTGCACCTTCACCGACTGCTATGGAGCAGGCAGATCGAAGATTCGTACGACTCGTGCCAGTCTTAAGCCGCCTCACATCCGGCTGCGACTCCAAGTGCCGGATACGTTTGGCGGCCCAGATTGATCGGCCCTGCAAGCCGCCGTCCATCGGCACCCCCTTCTCCCTGCCAGCGCGAGGCGAACGCGCAGCGCAAGTGATCGGCAGCGCACCCGACGCACCGCAACCGCCCCGTGCGCTTCACGGCGACAGCGGCGGCGCGGCCTCGCGCAGTGCGATGCCGGCGCGCAGCGCGCCGACCTCGATGCCGTTCCAGTTCTTCAGTGTCAGCTCGCTCAGGCCGCGCAGGAAGCCGGCTTCGCCATCGTCCAGCGGCACGAAGGCCTCGATCAGTGCGGCCATCACCACCTCGGCGGCGCGGGCGTTGTTGCCGTCGTCGATCTTCACGGCCACGCCCAGCCCCTGCTGCGGCAGCGCGGCGCAGTACACGCCCTCGGCGCCGACCTTGCAGCACACGCGCTCGCCCAGGCGCTGCATCACGCGGGTGTCGAAGCGGTCGGTGCCGCCGACCATGAACGGCGCTTTCGCCACCGCCTGGCGCAGCCGCCGTGCGGCGCGCGCATGCTCGGTCGACAGGCCCTGGCCGGTGGCCACGCGCGCGAAGCCCAGCGCCAGGTGGCGCAGCGGGATCGCATGGGTCGGGATCGAGCAGCCGTCGGTGCCCTGCGGGCTTTGCGCCAGGTCCCAGCCGGTGGCCGCCTGCAGCGCGGCGGCCACCTCGCGCATCACCGGATGCTGCGGCTGCACGTAGCCACGGGCAAAGTCGCGCAGCGGGCGGCCGCCGGCGCGGTGGCAGGCCAGGCAGACGAAGCCGGCATGCTTGCCCGAGCAGTTGTTGTGCAGCGCGCTCGGTGTTTCGCCGCGCAGCGCCATCTCGCGCTGGAAGGCCTCGCGGTAGGGCCAGTGCGCGCCGCACTCCAGCAGCTGTGCGTCGCCGCCGGCCTTGGCCAGCATGCCGGCGGCGGTGGCCACGTGCGCCGGCTCGCCGTTGTGCGAGGCGCAGGCCAGCGCCAGTTCCTCATCGGTCAACTGCAAGGCCTCGGCCGCGCCGCTGGCCACCAGCGGCAGCGCCTGCAGCAGCTTGACGGCCGAGCGCGGGAACACCGGCCTGTCGATGTCGCCCAGCGCCAGCACGATGCGGCCATCGGCATCGACCACCGCGAACGCGCCGCGGTGCGCGGATTCGACCGCGTTGCCGCGAAGTGCCTCGACCAGTACCGGATTCATCGCGCGTGCTCCTGACATGGGCCAGCACCGACTGTACTTTGGGGCGCCGCGACAATCGCCGCAATGAGCTCACCCACCCCGCGCTGCATCGGCGTCGATTTCAGCAGCCGTCCCAGCCGGCGCAAGCCCGTGCTGTGGGCCGAAGGTCAGTGTCATGGCGCGGTGCTGCGCTTGAACCGTCTGGTCGAGCATGCCGGCTTCGACAGCCTGGCGCTGGCACTGCACGAGCCGGGGCCGTGGGTCGGTGCCTTCGACTTCCCTTTCGGCCTGCCGCGCGAGCTGGTCGACGCGCTGGGCTGGCCGACGTCGTGGCTGCCGCTGATGCGCCACTACCAGGGCCTGAGCCGGGACGACATCCGCGCGCGCTTCAAGGCCTTCTGCGATGCCCGGCCGGTGGGGGCGAAGTTCGCGCATCGCGCCTGCGACCGACCGGCCGGCTCCAGCCCGTCGATGAAGTGGGTCAACCCGCCGGTGGCCTTCATGCTGCATGCCGGTGTGCCGCTGCTCATCGACGCCGGCGTGCACCTGCCGGGCCTGCACGACGGCGACCGGCAGCGCGTGGCGCTGGAGGGCTACCCCGGGCTGCTGGCGCGCGAGCTGATCGGCGCGCGCTCGTACAAGGCCGACGACGCGGCGCGGCAGACCGCCGAGCGGCTGATCGCGCGCAAGGACATGCTCGCCGCGCTGGAGCAGGGGCGCACCCGGCTCGGGCTGCGGCTGAAGCTGTCGCCGGCGCAGCATGAGCGGCTGGTCGAAGACGCCAGCGGCGACAGCCTCGATGCGGTGCTGTGCCTGATGCAGGCCGCCTGGGCCAGCCAGCGGCCCGGCTGGGGCCTGCCGGACAGCATCGATCCGCTGGAAGGCTGGATCGTCAGTGCCTGAGCCTGGCCCGCCCGATGGGGCGCCGTTCGAGGCGTGGTTCCAGGCGCGCGGCTGGTCGGCGTTCGACTTCCAGCGCGAAGTCTGGGCGGCCATGGCGGCAGGCCGCAGCGGCCTGCTGCACGCCACCACCGGCAGCGGCAAGACCTATGCCGTGTGGCTGGGTGCGCTGGCGCGCCAAAGCGCAGCCGCTGGCCTGCAAGTGCTCTGGCTGACACCGATGCGCGCGCTGGCGGCCGACACGGCGCGCGCGCTGCAGCAGCCGCTGGCCGAGCTGGCACCGCACTGGCGCGTGGCCTTGCGCACCGGCGACACGCCGGCCGCCGAGCGTGCGCGCCAGGACCGGCGGCCGCCCACGGCGCTGGTGACGACGCCCGAATCGCTGACGCTGCTGCTGACGCGCGAACGGGCGCGCGAGGACTTCGGCGCGCTGCAGGTGGTGATCGTCGACGAATGGCATGAGCTGGTCGGCAACAAGCGCGGCGTGCAGGTGCAGCTGGCGCTGGCGCGGCTGCGCCAGTGGAACCCGCAGCTCGTGGTGTGGGGCTTGTCGGCCACGCTCGGCAACCTGGACGTGGCGCTGCGTGCGCTGGTCGGTGCGGGGCGCCACGCCCAGGCGCAGCTGGTGCAGGGCCGGCTCGACAAGGCGCTGCGCGTCGACACCCTGCTGCCGCAGAACCCGGGGCGCTTTTCCTGGGGCGGGCACCTGGGCGCGCAGATGCTGCAGCCGGTGGTCGACGAGATCGAGCGTTCGTCCACCGTGCTGGTCTTCACCAACGTGCGCTCGCAGGCCGAGGCCTGGTACCAGCTGCTGCTGAACGCCCGGCCCGACTGGGCGGGCAGCATCGCGCTGCACCACGGGTCGCTCGACAAGGCGGTGCGTGAATGGGTCGAGGCCGGGCTCAAGGCCGGCACGCTGCGCGCGGTGGTCGCCACCTCGTCGCTGGACCTGGGCGTGGACTTCCTGCCGGTCGAGCGGGTGCTGCAGATCGGCAGCGCCAAGGGCGTGGCGCGGCTGCTGCAGCGCGCCGGCCGCAGCGGCCACCAGCCGGGGCGGCCCAGCCGTGTCACGCTGGTGCCGACGAACACGCTGGAGCTGGTGGAAGCCGTGGCCGCGCGCCGCGCCGCGCTGGCCGGGCAGGTGGAAGCGCGCGAGCCGCCCGACGCGCCGCTGGACGTGCTGGTGCAGCACCTGGTGAGCATGGCCCTGGGCGGCGGCTTCGAGGCCGAAGCGATGTACCGCGAGCTGCGCACGGCCTGGAGCTATCGCAAGCTGACGCGCGAGGCCTTCCAGTGGGCGCTGGACTTCGTGGTGCATGGCGGCGACAGCCTGCAGGCCTATCCCGAGTACCAGCGCGTCGTGCATCACGAAGGCCGCTGGCGCGTGCTCGACCGCGGCATCGCGCTGCGCCACCGGCTGCAGGTGGGCACCATCGTCGCCGACGCCTCGATGCAGGTGAAGTGGCTCAGCGGCGGCACGCTCGGCACGGTGGAAGAGAGCTTCATCGCGCGCCTGAAGGCCGGCGACTGTTTCGTCTTCGGCGGGCGCGTGCTCGAGTACGTGCGCACGCAGGACATGGCCGCCTACGTGCGCAAGTCCACCGCCAGGCGCGGCATCGTGCCGGCCTGGGGCGGAGGGCGCATGCCGCTGTCCAGCGAGCTGGCCGATGCCACGCTGGCGGTGCTGGCCGGCTGTGTGCAGGGTGACTGGCTCGAGCCCGAACTGCAAAGCGCCGCGCCGATGCTGCAGGCGCAGCTGCGGCTGTCGAAGCTGCCGACGCCGAAGACGCTGCTGGTCGAGCGCTACCGCTCGCGCGAGGGCCACCACCTGATGCTGTATCCCTTTGCCGGGCGGCTGGTGCACCTGGGGCTGGCGTCGCTGTTTGCCTGGCGCCTGAGCCGGGCGGTGCCCAACACCTTCAGCATCAGCGTCAACGACTACGGCTTCGAACTGCTCAGTGCCGACGAGCCGGCGCTGGACAGCCTGCACAGCCGCGCGTTGTTCGACGATGCGCTGCTGCTGAGCGACGTGCTCGCCAGTCTGAACAGCGGCGAGCTGGCGCAGCGGCGCTTTCGCGAGATTGCGCGCGTGGCCGGCCTGGTGTTCAGCGGCTACCCCGGCGCGCCGAAGAGCACGCGCCAGCTGCAGGCCTCGTCGAGCCTGTTCTTCGAGGTCTTCCGCAAGTACGACCCCGGCAACCGCCTGCTCGGGCAGGCCGAAGAGGAAGTGCTGTCGCAGGAACTGGAAATCGCCCGTCTGCGCGGCGCCATGAAGCGCATGCGCAAGCTGCGGCTGGACTTCGTCGAACTGGCCGTGCCCAGCCCCTTCAGCCTGCCGCTGATGGTGGAGCGCTTTCGCGAGCAGCTGACGACCGAGAAGCTGGCCGACCGGCTGGCGCGCATCGTCGCCGATGCCGAAGCCGCGCTGGCCGCACCCGACACCCGGCCACGGCGACGCCGCGGCCGGGCTGCCCATCCAGGCTGACGCTCAGTCCTGACTGCGGCGACGGCGCGCCATGAAGCCCACCGCGCCCAGGCCGGCGAACATCAGCGCATAGGTCTCGGGCTCCGGCACCGCGGTGATCGCGATCATGCGGTCCACCCCGCTGGCCGGATGCTGCACGTTGATGTAGGCCAGGTTCTTGTCGTTCAGCGAGAAGAACAGGCCGGTCGGCTCAGCGCCTACCGTCGACAGGCTGCCCCAGCGCGCGATCGATTCGGCCACGCCGTCCCGATCGGCATCCTTCGCGAACCAGATGTCGGCCGAACCGCCGGGCTGGTCTTCGACGATGTAGATGTTGCCGTCGGCGTCGATGGCCAGGTTGTCCGGGCTGGTCAGCGCGTTGCCCACGGCCAGGCCGGTGGCGGCGTCGATGGTGGCGCGGCTGACGAAGGTCTGGATCTGGTTGGTCGCCAGGTTGATCGAGTACACCTCGTTCGTCGTCGTGGTGGCGACATAGAGGACCTCGTCGCCGTTGGCCAGCTTCTGGATCTCCAGATCTTCAGGGCGCTGGTAGTCGGTGCCCTTGAACGCCGCCAGGTTGGTGGTGGCACGGCCGTCGACCGAGGTGATGCCGTTCGGGTCGGTGATCGTCACCGAGCCCGGCAGGCCGACGCCGGCGGCGTTGGTGAAGTCGACCCAGCTGTAGGCGCCGGTGGCATTGGGCGTGTTGCCGTCACCCACGCGCAGCACCGAGTTGGTGCCGCCGCTGAAGTAGGTGGCGCCGCTGTTCGGCGTGGCCGAGCTGTACTTGTAGATCGAGCCGCCGTTCAGCTCGTCGATGAAGTACATGTTGTTGTTCTTGTCGAAGGCCAGACCCTCGTGCGAGACGCGCGCGATCACGTTCTGGTGCATGAAGTCGGTGCCGGACGCGGGCGCGGTGATCGGGTTCTTCAACTCGAACAGGCGGCCATAGGGCTGCGGCTGCGCGCCCCAGGATTCCTCGGCCGTCAGGTAGGTGCCGAAGGGCGTCCAGCGCGACGCATCGAAGGCCACGTGGCTGTTCAAGTTGGGCGCGGTAGCCGGGCTGGCCCACTGCGTGATCGTGGTGCCGGTCTTCAGGTCGGTGCGCTGCACGCCGGCCTGGCCCGTCTCGAAGACGGTGAACAGGTAGCGGCCGGCGTCGGGGCCGGTGCGGTTGGTGTCGATCATGTCCCAGTTGCCGGTGTTGAACTGGCCGGCCGCCAGCTGCGTCGCGCGGTCGGCGATGGAAAGCTGGGTCCAGGCGCTGTTGCCGAATGCAAACGGCGCGGATTCGGGCAGGCTGCCTGCCGCCACCGAGCTGGTCATCGGTGTGAAGTTGCTGAAGTTGCTGCCGGCCGCGAGGGCAGCCTGGCTGCAGAGCGCGGCCGCAGCGGCCGCAATGGGGATCAGACGATTCATGAAGGCTCCTCAAAGTTGTGTGGCACGCAGGACGCCGCCCGCGTTTGTGATCCCGGACCTTGCCAGGCCGGGATTGCTTGGGATGATTGGCTGGTCCCGTGTCAGTGTCGTGTCCGTGGCGTGACACTCGGCCCGGCGCGGGCGGCCGATTCGCCTTTTCAGCCCGGATTCGGGGGAGGGTTCGGCGGGCAGGGTGTGCGCCAAAGGTCACACCCAGAGCTCCCATGGCTGCCGCAGAATGCCGCGCATGAAAATGCTGTGGATCGCACTGTGCTGGCTGTGCGCCATGGGCGGCAGCATGGCGGCCGGTGCGCCGACATCGGCGCTGAACGGTACGGTGGTGCGCGTCACCGACGGCGACAGCCTGTGGATCGAACCCTCGCCGCCGGGCGCGCCGGTGGAACTGCGGCTGCAGGACATCGACGCGCCGGAAATCTGCCAGGCCTGGGGCCCCGAAGCCAAGCGCGCCTTGCAGGACCTGGTGCTCAACAAGTCGGTCCGCGTACAGGTCAGCGGCCGCGACACGCACGGCCGCACGCTCGGCACGCTGTACCTGGACACGCTGAACGTCAACAAGACGCTGGTGCAGGAAGGCCATGCCTGGAGCCACCGCTACAAGTACGACCGTGGTCCCTATGTCGGCGAAGAGCGCATGGCCAAGGCGCTGTCACGCGGCTTCAACCGCGACGCGGGCGCGGTGATGCCCAGGGACTTCCGCCGCGACCATGGCCCGTGCCAGGTCGGTGAAGTGCCGCAGGCTGCCGCCGTCGCAGCGCCGGCGCTGGCGCCCAAGCCGGTGACGCTGCCTGCACCCACCGCCGCGGCCTATCGCTGCGACGGCCGCACCTATTGCTCGCAGATGCGCTCCTGCGACGAAGCGACCTGGTTCCTGAAGCACTGCCCGGGTACGAAGATGGACGGCAACAACGACGGCGTGCCGTGCGAAAAGCAATGGTGCCGGCCCTGAGGGCTCGGCTGCGGACCTGGACCTCAGCGACTTCTGTCCGGCGCGTCGGACCTAGGACGCAGCGGCAAAGCCCAGCAGGTGGCGCACCAGCGCGTCAGGCTGCGACACCATCGGGAAGTGCCCCGTGGCCATCTCCACCACCTGCCAGCCGGGCTGCTGGCGCACGCGCTGGCGCATCGCGTCGATGGTCGGGTAGGCCGGCTGGTGGCAGTCGATGAACAGCCGCGGCAACGCCTCGATGAGCTTGCCGTCGTAGTGCAGCGGCACGCGGTACATGCCGAACGGGTGCGGCACGTGGCGGCGCCGCAGCCAGTCGGCATCGGCGGCGGACAAGGCGAAGCCCTCTGCCGGGTCCGGCGGTGGCAGCGCGTTGTCGTGTGCCGCTGCGGCGGCACGGCGCGCCGCGACGATCTCGGGCGCATGCGCGTCGCCCCAGCCTTCACCGGGCAGCGGCACCATCGCATCGACATAGACCAGGCTGCGCACGCGCTTCGGGCCGCGCGCTTGCAGTGCCGCCGCGGCGCCGGTGATGACCATGCCGCCGTAGCTGTGGCCCACCAGCACCAGGTCGTGCAGCTCCTCGGCGTCGACCAGCCCGAGCACGTCGTCGATGTGGGTCTGCAGCGACGATGTCGGCCCGTGCGCAGATGCGCACGCTCGCCGTCACCGGTGAGCGTCACTGCATGCACCTCGTGCCCGGCCGCGCGCAGCGGCGCCAGCACGCGGCGCCAGATCCAGGCGCCGCCCCAGGCGCCATGCACCAACACGATGGGGGGTCGTTGCATGGCCTGCCCTTCAGGCCGCCGGCACGGCCGCGCCCACCTGCTGGTACACCGCCATCTCGAAGCCCATCAGCGTCTCCACCACCGGCATGTCGAAGAAGGGCAGCAGCTGCGTCATCAGCACGCCGCCGATGCCCTTGTTGCGGTCGATCCAGTAGTAGGAGTTGAAGATGCCGGCCCAGTCGGCGGTGCCGCGGCTGCGCATGCCGGGCAGGTCGATCTGCATCAGGTGGAAGCCCAGGCCCCAGTTCTGCGGCACCGGCAGGCCGGGCACGTCGTTCGACAGCTCCGGTTCCACCGACTTCATCATCTCGGGCAACTGGATGCTGCCGATGTGGTTCTGCAAGGCCATGCGCGCGGTGGCCGGTTGCAGCACGCCGGCGCCGTCGTTCAGCCAGGCTTGCACGAAGCGGCCGTAGTCCTGGATCGTGCCGTAGGAGCCGTGGCCCGCGGCGTCCCATTCGGACGTGGCCGGCAAGTCGTGCACTGAAGGTGCCAGCGTGCCGTCGGCCTGGCGCTGCATCACGCGCAGCAGCCGCGTACGCTGCTCGGCGCTGGGTGCAAAGCTGGACTCGGCCATGCCCAGCGGGCCGTACACATGCTGCTGCAGGTAGCTGCCCAGGCGCTGGCCCGTGATCTTCTCGACCACCAGCCCCAGCCAGTCGGTGTTGACGCCGTATTCCCACGCGGTGCCGGGGTCGTTGACCATCGGCACCGACAGGCTGCGCTTCAGGCCTGTCAGCGGGTCGGGCTCGCCGGTCAGCGCCAGGTAGCGATGCAGCTTCTCGCTGCCGAAGAAGTAGCCCAGGCCGGCGGTGTGGGTCATCAGCTGGCGCACGGTGGCTTTGCTGGCCGGCGGGCGCAGGCGCGGCGTGTCGCCGTCGAAGCCTTCGAGCAACTGCAGCTTGCCGAATTCCGGCAGGATCGATTCGACCGTGGCATCCAGGTCGAGCCGCCCCTGTTCCACCAGCTGCAGCGCGCCGGTGGTGGCCACGGCCTTGGTCATCGACGCGTTGCGGTAGAGCGTGCGCGGGTGGGCCTCGCCGGCGGCGTGTTCGAACAGTGTGCCGTTGCGGTCCACCACCAGCGCCGCGATGCCGTGCACGGCACCCTTGGCCACCGCGCCGTCGAGCAGCGCGCGTATTGCCGAACCATCGAAAGCCATCGTCGTCTCCTTCGTTCATGGGCAGAGCTGGGCATTCTGCGACAGGTATCGGCATGATGCGATGCCATGGACCCGCGTGCTCTCATCTCCCGACGCCGCCTGCTCGCGGCCGGCGCGGGCTTCGCCGCCGGCCATGCCCTGGGCGCCAGCGCCGTGGACGACACGCTGCAGGCCGGCGCCGACGTGCCGGGCCTGCGAGCGCTGCTGGCGGCACGCCACGGCGAGCTGATCGCCGAGCGCTACTACGGCGGCGCCACGGCCGACGGCCTGCAGCCCATCAACTCCGCCACCAAGAGCGTGTGTTCGATGCTCGTCGGCCTGGCCCTGCACGACGGCAGCCTGAAGAGCCTGGACCAGACGGTCGCGCAGCTGCTGCCGGACGCCGTGGCCGAGGTGCCCGATTCGCCCGCGGCGACGCTGACGCTGCGCCAGATCCTGTCCGGTCGCAGCGGCCTGGCCTTCGACCCGATGCGTTTTGGCCAGGTGGCCGCGGCCAGCCCGCTGCAGCGCTTCGTGCTGAGCCAGCCGCCGCTGCCGGCCGGCCCGTCGGGCTGGAGCTACAACGACGCGCTGGTGGCGCTGATCGCGCCGATCCTGCGGCGCGCCCAGGGCGCCGACCTGGACGTGCTGGCGCAGCGCCAGCTCTTCGGTCCACTGGGCATCGAGCGCTTCCAGTGGCGACGCGACGGCGACGGCAACCCACTGGCCCCCGCCGGGCTGGCGCTGCGACCGCGCGACCTGCTCAAGCTGGCGTCGCTGATGGCTGCGGGCGGGCAGTGGCAGGGTCGGCAGCTGCTGCCGGCCGAATGGGTGAAGGAGAGCCTGACGCCGCTGGGCCCATCCACCTGGCGCGCCGCGCCTGTGGACGACGTCGGCTACGGGCTGCTGTGGTTCACCGGCCGGCTGCACGGGCAGCGCGTGACCTGGGCCTGGGGCTACGGCGGGCAGTTCGCGCTGCTCGCGCCCGAGCTGGGCCTGGCGGTGGCCACGGCGGCCACGTCGCCACCGCCTTCGGCGCTGCGCGGGCAGACCGATGCGGTGATGGGCCTGGTGGGCCGGCTGGTGCAGGCGGCGGCGTAGGGCCTCAGTCTTCGATCGCGAAGCTCAGGCCGGCATTCGCCTGCAGGCGCGCGATCAGCTTGTCGCCCATTGCCGGCGCCGTGGTCCAGATGCCACCGGGCAGTGCCGTCGGCATCGTGCAGCAGGCACACCGCGCTCTCCGCGATCATCTTGCTGGTGGAGCCGTAGCCGGGGTCGCGATCACCCTTGACGCCGGCGCGCAGGTGGTTGCCCTGCGCGTCCTCGCCCAGAAACAGCAGGTCGTAGAAGCCGCTGTCGCGCTCCTGCTTCGACGGGCCTTCGCCCGGCTTCGGGCCGCCTTCGCCGCCGAGCGACTTGTCGGCCGCCACGGCCAGCGCGATCTGCTCGCCCTTGGGCCCGGGGCCGGTGACCAGCATCTCGTCGTAGACGAAGTCGGCGCCATAGGCCTGCTGCATCAGGAAATTGGAGCGGTGCACGTTCTTGGTGTTGATGGCAGCCATGACAAACGGTGCGACCCAGACATCCGCACCCAGCGCCTCGTCGACCATCGGCTTGTTGCCGGATGGCTGCTTCGGCCCTTCGAAACCGGGCGTCAGTGCGAAGGCGTTGCGCAGCCAGTCGAGCACGCGCGGGTCTTTCGCCGCGGCAGCCATCGTTGCCTTCAGGCTGGCCGCGGTGCCGCCGGAGAACGTGCCCTTCATCTTGCGCACGCGGCAGCGCACGCGCGGCGCCGCATGGCCGAAGCGCTGGCGGAAGGCCTGCTGCAGGAAGAACACGCCCAGGTCGAAGGGGATCGAATCGAAGCCGCAGGAGAACACGATGCGCGCTCCGCTGGCTTGCGCCGCGGCGTGGTGAGCGTCGATCATCTGGCGCATCCAGGCCGGCTCGCCACACAGGTCCACATAGTGCACGCCGGCTTCGGCGCAGGCGGCCAGCAGCGCGTTGCCGTACAGCTGGTAGGGCCCGACGGTGGTCAGTACCAGCCGCGTGCGCTGCATCAGCTGCGCCAGCGACGCGGGTGATTCGGTGTCGGTCACGACCAGCGGCGTGTCGGCAGGCGCGCCTACTTCATCGCGCACCGCCGCCAGCTTGTCCGCATTGCGCCCGCCCATCGCCCAGCGCAGGCCTTCGGCATTGCGGCCGTTGGGGTAGCGCTGCGCCATGTATTCGGCGACCAGCCGGCCGGTGAAGCCGGTGGCGCCGTGGATGACGATGTCGAAGTCTTTGGGCATGGGGTGTCTCCTGTTGTGTGCGTTGCGGGTGGCGTCCTTGTGTGTGCCGGATTCTGCGCGCAGTGCTGACTACGGCAGGTTGCGTGGGTGGCCTGGTGGGGCGCTGCGAGCCCACAGCCTGAACTACTCGCAGACTGGGTGCGTTCGGTCGTCAGTCGTCCGCGACTGGCAGCAGCCGCCTATACCTGACCTTGACCGGAACTTTGAGCGACTGACCGCTGTACCTCGGAACTTGCCCTTCGCCGGGCCGGGGCGCTGGGCGCGCCCACCGTTCGACAGCGACACCCGCTCAGCGACTGCCCCCGCGGGCCGCGAACGGGGCATCAGGGGCGTTTGCACCGCAACTTCCTGGGACACAGTACGCAACCCGATTGCGATCTGGTAGCCCTGGGCGTGTCCTCGATCGACAAGGTTGGCGATCCGCACGCACGAGTACTTCGCACCAGAATTGCATGGGCTGCGGATGACGGCCGAGACCGGGCTGGTGGTGCTGGAGCCACAGATCGTGCAGGCGACGGTCACCGGCTGGTACGCGGTGCGTGCCGTGGAAATGGTCTTCGACCGCTACCTGCATGGTGAGCGCCAGCCCGAGCGCTTCCCGCGCATCGTCTGACGCTGAATTCCTGGTAAGGGCAATTCCCTATAACCCTGCTTGGCCACCTACCTAGACTCGAATGTCCCCCTTGGGGATGATGGTCGGCAAGAACGAGCTCGAATGTCGCGTGCCGGCAGTCACAGTGTGTTCGAACGGCGAATTCCAAAAGGATGGAGGAGACAGATGACTACACGCAAGATTTGCGCGGCACTGGCTGCGTCGGTACTGATGGCCTTGTCCAGCGCTGCGGCACTGGCGCAGGCCCAGATCAAGCTCGAGAAGGTGGCCAGCGGCCTCAACGCGCCGCTTGCGATGGTGCAGCCGCCAGGCGACCCGCGCATGTTCATCGTCGAGCAGTACGGCCGCATCAGAGTTCTTGAGAACGGCCAGCTCAAGCCCACGCCGTTCTTGGACGTGCGCAGCAAGATCAAGACGCTGTTCCATGACTTCGACGAACGTGGCCTGCTCGGCATTGCATTCCACCCGAAGTTCAAGGACAACGGCAAGTTCTACGTGACCTACAGCGCGCATCTGGACTTCCAGAGCGACCTGGGTCAGATGCTGTGGTACGACCACAGCAACGTGGTCGAGGAATACACCGTGTCGTCCGCGGACAAGAACGTGGCTGATCCGAGTTCGGCCCGCCGCATCCTGTCGACCGCGTGGCCGCAGTTCAACCACAACGGGCACTGGATCGGCTTCGGTCCGGACAACATGCTGTACATCTCGATGGGTGACGGCGGTTACGCCAACGACTGGGGCATCGGCCACAACGTGACCATCGGCAACGGCCAGGACCTGACGACCAACCTGGGCAAGATCCTGCGCATCGACGTGGACACGCGCTCGCCCGGCAAGCCCTACGGCATCCCGCCCGACAATCCGTGGGCCGGCAAGAAAGAAGCCAATCCTGA
Organism: uncultured Pseudomonadota bacterium; assembly: GCA_963758955.1. Lineage (GTDB taxonomy): Bacteria > Pseudomonadota > Gammaproteobacteria > Burkholderiales > Burkholderiaceae_C > Rubrivivax. The sequence goes on along the minus strand of CAVWXO010000008.1, from coordinate 19,229 downwards.
GATCTGGGCCTATGGCGTGCGCAACCCGTGGCGCTGTTCCTTCGACATGGGCAGCACCGCCGCCGAGTTGTATTGCGGCGACGTGCAGCAGAACAGCTACGAGGCCATCAAGCTCATCGGCAAGGGCCAGAACATGGGCTGGCGCCGGGTCGAGGGCATGATGCGCTGCTTCGACTACCAGAAGCCCGACGACCACCCGGCCAACTGCGACAAGGCAGGCATCACGCCGGCCATCATCGAGTACAACAACTGCACCGCCAAGCCCGACGGCTGCAAGGGCATCTCGGTGACGGGCGGTTATGTCTATCGTGGCGCCAACGCCGCCTGGAAGGGCAAGTACTTCTTCGGCGACTGGAGCAAGGGTTTTGCCGAGATGGACGGCCAGATCTTCGTCGGTAGCAAAGGCGCTGACGGGAAATGGTCGATGGAGGTGGCGAAGGTCACCAACATGACGGGCAAGTTGCCGTACGTCCTGGCCTTCGCGCAGGATGCCGCTGGTGACGTCTATGTGCTGACCTCGGTCACCACCGGCCCGAACGGCTCGAGCGACACGATCTACAAGATCGTCCCGTAGGGCTTGCAGGACAATCGCCACCGCAGTGCTTGCGCCGCGGTGGCGAATTTCATTGCGCTTCGGCCAGCACGCGCTGACCACATGAAAACTGGATCTGGGCGAATGGACAATCGATCGGTATACACAGGCATCGCTGCAATCGCAGCGCTGGTGGTGTTGTCGCTTGCAGGCCATGCGCCCGCCTTGGCGCAGAACGCGGCCGCCCCCAAGTCGGCCGCTGACGAGCCGGTGCCGACCTTCGACGTTGCCTACATGAGTGACGCGGCAAACATCAAGGTAGGCCAGGGCGTATGGACCAAGCAATGCCGGCATTGCCACGGCAGCAGCGCCTACCCTGGCAAGGCGCCCAAGCTGAGTCCGGGTGGCTTGGCGCCGGATTTCATTTTCGACAGGGTCACGAATGGCTTTCGCGCTATGCCGCCGTGGGGCGCCGTCTTCACTCTCGAAGAACGCAAGGCGGTCACGGCCTACATCAAGAGCGACAGCTTCTCGCCTTGATCTGCCACGCCTGACTCACCGAAGGCACAAGGGCCGTCGCGCATGCGCTACCTGAACATCCTGCTGGGTCTGGCGATGCTTGCCTTCGCCGCGGTGCAATACAACGACCCCGATATGCTGCTGTGGATCGTCTACTACGCCGTGCCCGCGGCCTGGGCATTCCTGGCTGCGTTCCGGTTGGACCTGGTGCGCTCGATGCCCGGGATGCTCGGGCTGTGGGCCAGCATCGTCGTCGGCCTGGGCGTGGTCGTCTACTACTGGCCCGCAATGCCGGGGTTCTGGCGGCCGACCGTCTTCATGGTCGAGGTGGAAGGCGAAGGCGCACGCGAGGGCATGGGTCTGATGATCGCCTGGGCCGTGCTTCTGCTGGCGATGTTCAGCGCCCGGCGCCGACCCGATACGCGGTTCTAGAGTCCCCCGCCTGACGGGCGCGCATCTGGGTGATGCGCGCCCTAGAACGCGGCGCGCAGTTCGAAGCGGAATCGACGCTGCATGGCCGGGAAACCCACGAACTGCTCGTAGTCGGTGCCGAAGAGGTTGTCGACCGCCAGCTTCATGCGTGCCCAGCCCAACTGGATCGAATAGGCCATGTCGAAGCTGGTGTAGGAAGGCATGTCGATGTCGGCCGTCGGGTTCGAGCGGTCGATGAAGCTGCCCGTGTAGGAGACCACCGCAAACAATGACGAACGTGCGTCGATGTCCCAGAGCAGGCCCGCCGTGGCCTTGCTTTCGGGCCGGTTGCGCAGCGGCGCCAGACCGTCTTTCTCGTCGATCTGCAGCGCGGTGACGCCGACCTGGGCGCGCCAGGCAGGATTGATTCGCAGCTTCAGCGTGGGCTCGATGCCGGAGATGGTGACGCGGCCGCGATTGATGTTGGTGAAGGTGTTGGTGTCGAAATCGACAAGGTTCTTGTACTCGGTGCGAAAGAGGCTGACCTCCAAAGACGACGCCTGGTCGCCGAAGGCCTGAACCAGTGTCAGTTCGTAGTTCGTGCTCTCTTCGGGCTTGAGATCGGGGTTGCCGCCGATCGGGAAACCCAGCGCGAAGAAGCTGGGGGGCTTGAAGCCCTGGCTGTAGTTTGCCTTCAGCGTGGTGCTGCCATTAGGCAGGTTCCACACGGCGCCGATGTGCGGTGTGGTGGATGAACCGTAGTCCTGAATGCTGTCGTAGCGCACGCCGATCTGCAGCGAGAGCTCCGGCACCACGCGCCAGCGCCCTTCGGCGAAGACGGAGTTGGTGCGGCGTTCCAGGTTGTACTGCAGGTTGTCGGCGTTGCCGTCGAAGTCGAAATCGCCCACGCTGGTCATGCCGCCCTTTTCGGTTTGGCGCTGCACACCGACCACCAGGTTGTCGAAGTTGTTCCAGTTGTGCGTGCCCGTCAGTGTCAGCGTCGTGTTGCGATAGTTCGTATCGCCGAGGAAGGCGGGCACGGGAAAGCGCACGCCGCCGTCGACGAAGGCGTTGTCGGCGCTCTCGGTGCGCTCGTAGACCGAGGCACTGCCGAACACGCGCACGGTATTCGCGTTGCCACCGGCAAGACTGGCGCCATACACCGTGTCGACGGAGTTGCGCAATGTCAGTTCCCGGTTGACGGCCAGGCGCGAGCCGCCACTGTCGTCCGGAAAGGCCGCACCCTTGCGTTCGGTCCGGTAGCCGAACACCTCGCCTTCGATGGTCTCTCCGGGCGTGAAGCGCACCGACCCCGAATAGGTGTTCAAGCGCAGGTAGGCGTCATCGACGCTGCTGCCTTCGTAGCTGTAGCCGGCGCTGACCATGGCGCGAACCATGTCGTTGCCGACCGACACCGTGCCGCCGGCCTTCTGGTAGTCGTACTGGCCGATCGAGGCATAGGCACTGCCGCCGACACCCTCTTGCCGGCCTTTCCTGGTGATGAAGTTGACGACGCCGGCCAGCGCATCGGCGCCATAGATGGCCGAAGCCGGTCCGCGCAATACCTCGATGCGCTCGAGTTGGAAGATGTCGATCGACGACAGGTCGTAGGCACTGCCGCGCGTTGTCGTCGGGTCGTTGACCTTGACGCCGTCGATCATGATAAGCACGTGGCTCGACTCCGCGCCGCGCAAATAGAGGGACGAGAAACCACCGGTGCCGGCGCGATCGACAAACAGTCCTGGAACTCGGCTCAGCGCTTCTTCGACGCTGGCCGGATTGGTCACCTGGATTTCCTTGTCGTCGACGATCGTGATGGTCTGCGCCATGCCGCTCGGCGTCATGGGCAAGCGCGTGCCGGTCAGCGTCACCTGCTGTGTCTGCGCGGCCAATGCCGCAGCGTCGCCGGTTTGCTGGGACTGCGCCGCGACCGATGTGATCAGCAACGGCACCGCCCACATCGAGGCGGCGACACGATGGACAGAGTTCTTCCTGTGTTCGGCCTTCACGAGCGGGCGTAGCTGCATGCCGGTCTCCTCATCCTAGGTGGCGCGGCGCCGTGCGTGGCGATGGTGCAATCTCATCCGTCGACCGCCGGCGCGTCATCAGTCGGACTCTAAGTGGCACGCACTGGACGCAGCCTTATGGTTTGCCATTGGGTTGACAAATCGCCGAATGGCGAAGTCCGACGGCAACCGAGTACCGCCTTCGCCGGCTTGATCTCGCCTACCTCGGACCATGCCTGGGTGTCGAAGCTGAACTCGGCGGCCGCGCTGGTGGGCATGTCGATGCTCTCTCTCGATAGCTGTTGCGCGAGATCGTGAACTCCGGGTTGTGGCCGAAGAGCATCACGCGATCGAGCTTCTTGTCCAGTGCGTGAGTGACAGTGAGCAAGTCGTCTGGGCGTTGCTGGCATACAGCCGATCGTCAACAAGGATGTCCTTGCGCTTGTAGCCAATCTCTTCGGCGACAAGTTGCGCTGTTGTCAGCGCACGCAGCGCTGGGCTCGACAGGATCATATGGGGCTTCACATCGCGTTTGGCCAAGCGGTTGTGGCGCGAGCCCTTGCCCGGATCGTCTTCACCGCCGTGTCAGGCCTGAGGATCGCAGCCCCCTGTTGCGTTGGCTGATGCTCGGCAACAGGGTGCGGGCGCCTCTGAACCGCATGCGGAGCCTTCTCCTGCGCTACGACGTGCACATCCTTACGATGATGTTGGCAGGGCTGGGATTTGTGGTCATTCTTGGTGCCGCCGGCTATTTCTGACAGAGACAGTGGTAACAAACAAATCGGCCTCGGACCCTCCGAGTTCGTCAAGAACGAGTTCGATGCCTTTCGCCGGTCTCCAGCGGCGTGACCACGTTGATCCGACGCATCGAGTAGCCGGGCAGCCTGGTCGTCCATTTGCAATGCCATCGGCCGGGCCACGTGCACAGCCCCGACGCTGCGCTGGTTCTGGCCTAGGCAATACATGCCGTCCGACGAATATCTACAGTCTGTGTCGCCTAGACACGAGACCTACCAAAATCACAAGTTTCGGGCAGGCAAACCCTGATGTCGTCATGCTGAATTGGGTCGGTCGAGTAACTTGGCCGTCCTGAGCAGCCGTCACTCGATCGGCCGAAAGCCGATGGGCGTTGCTGCGCGCCGGTCAACGTCAGCAGTGCCTTCGGTACCGGTCATTGATGCGGAGACGATCCGGACTGGCCGATGACCGGTAGGTGGCCGACAGCGTGAACTCTAAAAGCGGCCGCGACCGGCAGCACACGCTGCTCAGCAGCCCTTCCTACACTGGTCGTCACATGTGAAGCGGGAGCAGCTGGCGCTGCCACTTTGTGGTGACACGCGCCAAGAAGCATTCAGCTTCCAGCCGCATCCCAGGCCCCTTCGACTTCCACTGCCTCTCCCTCGCCGGGCCAAGGTGGCATCGTCACCGCGACCGCCACCAGCGGCGCATCTCCCTCGCAGCGGAACTGAAAAGCCGTGCCCAGCGGCACGCTCAGGCACAGACCGGGTTCGAGCGCGACGATCTCTTCATGCACCGCATCGCGCCGCCACATGCGGCCGCGGCCGGCGGTCACGTACCACAGCTCTTCCACGCTGCGGTGTGTCACCGCCGCCGACACCTGCCCAGGCCGCAGCGTGAAGGTGGCCATGCTGCCGCCTTGCAGGCTCAGCAGTACCCGCACCTGCGCTCCGTCGGGCGCTGTGACCTGAAGCGCGTCGGCGGCAGCCAGCGTAGCGAAGGCAGCTTCAGCCGGCGCGGACATAGGCGGGCGCGCGCGGGTCCTCGGCCTGGCGGCCGTAGCGCGTGGCGGCGGGGTAGTACTCGGCAGCCAGCTGCACCTTGCCGGCGCTGTCGTCGCCGGCCACGTGAGCAATGTAGGCCAGCATCATGTCGGTGCCGGCCGACACGCCGGCCGAGGTCCACACCTGGCCGTCGTGCACGAATCGCTGCTCCAGCACCTGCACGCCCAGCTCGCGCAGCGCCGGCAACATCGACCAGTAGGTGGTGGCGCTGCGCCCGGCCAGCAGCCCCGCGGCCTGCAGCACGAAGGCGCCGGTGCACACCGACAGCACGGTCTGCGCGCTGGCGGCCTGTGTGCGCACGAAGTCCAGCACGGCAGCATCGTGCACCAGCTCGCGCGTGCCCTTGCCACCAGGCACCAGCAGCGCATCCAGCGGCGGGCAGCCGGCTGTGTCGGCGTGCGGCAGCACCTGCATGCCCTTGGCACAGTCCACCGGCGCCCGTGTCGGCGCCACCAGCAGGCACTCGGGCGGGCCGTCGGCATACAGGCTCCACATGCGCAGCATCTCCCAAGGGCCGACGAAGTCGAGTTCCTCGACGCCGGGGAACAGCAGGATGCCGAAGCGTCGGATGGCCATGTCGCAGCACTCGGTAGGGGTGGGCTGCCGATTGTCGCGGGAACCCTGCGCCTCAGGTGCTCTGCCGCACCACCAACTGCCAGCCCAGGTCGACGCAGTGCGACGGCGGGGATTCGCCGCGCATCAGCGCCAGCAGCATGTGCGCGGCTTCGATACCGATCTCTGCACGCGGCGTGCGCACGGTGGTCAGCGGCGGCAGCATCTGGTCGCTGCCGGTCAGGTCGTTGAAGCCGGCGATGGCCACACGCTGCGGCACCGCCAGGCCCAGGCGCAGCGCGGCCAGCAGAGCGCCTTGCGCGAGATCGTCGTTGCAGAAGAAGACGGCATCCACCGGCGGGGTCAGCGCGGCGATCTGCTCGAACATCGTCGCGCCCAGCCCCAGCGACGACGGTGCCGGATTCAGCCATTCCAGCGTCGCCGCGTGCAGCCCGGCGGCGTGCATCTCGCGGCGCCAGCCTTCGAGCCGCTGCAGCGTGCGCGGGTCGAGCTGCGCGGCGGCGAAGGCGATGCGGCGACGGCCACGTTCGAGCAAATGGCGCGTCAGCGCCGCGGCGGCATCGGCCTGCGAGAAGCCGACGCTGTACACGCCCGGCGCGGTCGAGGTCTCCATCAGGTGCACGCAGGGCACGTCGCCCGAGCGGATCAGCGCTCGCGTCGCTTCGCTGCGCGGCAGGCCGGTGACCAGCAGGCCGGCCGGGCGGTGCTGCAGTTGCTCGCGCAGCAGCTGTTCTTCTTCAGCGGCGTCGTAGTGGGTGACGCCGATCAGCGTCTGGTAGCCGGCCGCGCGCAGCGTGCGCTGCGCGCCTTCGAGCAGGTCGACGAACAGCGCGTTCGACAGCATCGGCACCAGCAGTGCCACATGCGTGCTGTGGCGCGAGGCCAGCGCCCGCGCCGCCGGGTCGGGCACGTAGCCCAGCCGCTCGGCCGCGGCCTTGACGCGCTGCACCAGCGCCGGGTCGACCGCGCGCTCGCCGCGCAGTGCGCGCGACACCGTGATCGGGCTGACGCCGGCCACGCCGGCCACGTCGGCGAGCGTGATCCGGCCGGTGGCGCGGGGTCGGGGGCGCTTGGCGGGCATGGGACATAAGGATAGCGTTGTCCAAGCTGGTATTCGCTGTTGCGCTGCAAACAAACATCGTTCTTGCTTGGCAAGTAGATCAGGGTAAATACTGATTTCGTTTGGACAGCGCTGTCCTAGGATAGCGCTGTCCAAACCGCATCTCGCCCATTCCACCGGAGACCCTCATGAACACGCCCGATCTGCCTTCCACCCGCCGCCATCTGCTGTTCGGAGCCGCCGCGCTCGGGCTGGCGACATTGGCCGCGCCGGCCGCCTGGGCCCAGGCCGCATGGCCGAACCGATCGGTTTCGCTGATCGTGGGCTTCCCGCCCGGCGGCCAGACCGACTTTGCGGCCCGCGTGCTGCAAAGCGCGCTGCCGGCGGCGCTGGGCCAGCCGATCGTCATCGACAACAAGGCGGGGGTCAACGGCAATCTGGCCTCGGTGGACGTGATGAAGGCGCCCGCCGACGGCTACCGGCTGCTGGTCGGCAACGGCTCGATGACCATTGCCGCGCATGTCTACACCACGCTGGGCATCGTCGATCCGCGCCAGCTGACGCCCATCGGCGTGATGCTGCAATCGGCGCTGGTGCTGGCGGTGCCGGCCTCGTCGCCGGTGAAGACCTATGCGCAGTTTGCCGAGCTGGCCAAATCCAAAGGCATGGGCAAGGACGCCAAGGGCATCGACTACGGCACCGGCGGGGTCGGCGCGCTGCCGCACGTCACCATGGAGCTGTTGCGCGAGCGCCTGGGCAACCCGACGATGAACCACGTGCCCTACAAGGGCAGCAGCCCGGCGATGACCGACCTGATCGCCGGCCGCCTGGACGCGATGTTCGACGCCACCTCGGTGATCGCGCCGTTCATCAAGTCGGGCCAGCTGCGGGCCCTGCTGGTGACCAGCGACAAGCGCGTGCCCGCCTTCCCCGACGTGCCCACCGCCGCCGAGGCCGGGCTGAAAGACTTCAACATCATCTCCTTCATCGGCCTGTACGGCCCGCCCGGGCTGCCGGCCGATGTGGTGACCAAGGCCAACACCGCGCTGAACAAGGCATTGAAGGACCCGGCCGTGGTCAAGAGCATCACCGACCGCGGCGACGAACCCGGTGGCGGCACGGCCGAACATCTGGGCCAGTTGACGCGCAGCCAGTACGAGACCTGGGGCAAGGTGGTCAAGGCCAACAACATCCGCGCCGATTGACGGCACGCTCCGGGAGCAAGTGCGTGGTGTCGCTGGTGGTGATGGGTGTGTCGGGCTGCGGCAAGTCGCGCGTCGCGGCCGATGTGGCGCAGCGGCTCGCGCTGCCGCTGATCGAAGGCGACGAGTTCCACGCCGAGGCCAACCGTGCACTGATGCGCGCCGGCATCCCGTTGACCGACGCGCACCGTGCCGACTGGCTCGACCGCCTGGGCGTGGAACTGCAGCGCCGGCCCGGCGGCGCGGTGCTGACCTGCTCGGCGCTGAAGTCTGGCCTACCGCGAGCGGCTGCGCGCCGCGTCGCCCGGGCTGCGCTTTGCGTGGCTCGACCTCGATGCCGCGGCGGCCGAGGCGCGCGTGGCGCAGCGCGCCGAGCACTTCTTCCCGCCGGGGCTGGTGGCCACGCAGTTCCGCACGCTCGAGCCGCCGCTGCACGAACCCGGCGTGCTGCGCGTGGATGCGTTGCAGCCGCCGCAGAACATCGCCGAACGCATCGCGCAGTGGAGCGTGGCGGCGCCGCTGAGCCCCGGCTTCAGCGCTCGTTCAGGCTGTCCAGAAAGGCCAGCAGGTCCTCGGTCTCCTGCGGCGACAGCTTCAGCGGCACCAGCAGCTTCTCGCCGTCGGCATGCAGCCGCTCCTCGTTCAGCTCGGAGTAGTGGCGCAGCACCTCGCGCAGCGTGGCCGCGCTGCCGTCGTGGAAGTAGGGCGCCGTCAGCCGCAGGTTGCGCAGGCTGGGCACCTTGAACTCGCCGTAGTTCCGGTGCTCAAGTGCCACGTGCACGGTGGGGGTGGCGCTGCGGCGCGACGGGTCGTCGTTGAAGGGACCCAGCAGGTTGTAGCGGCTGGCCTGCAGCTTGCGGATGCCGCCGTGGCGGCCCGGGTCGACGCGGCCGGGCTCGGCAAAGTGCGGCAGCCCCAGGTCGTGGAACTCGCCGTTGCTGAAGGTGGGCCCCAGGTGGCAGGTGTAGCAGCGGCCGCGGCCGAGGAACAGCGCCAGCCCGCGCTGCGCGGCCTGCGGATAGCGTGCCGCGGCCTCACGGTCGCCACGCGCGACCGCATCGCGGAAGTCGTCGAAGGGCGTGCGGCCGCTGCGCAGCGTGGCCTGCCAGGCGGCCAGCGCCTTGGCCACGTCGACGGCGATCCGTTCATCGTCGGCGCCGGGTGTCTCGCCGAAGGTGGCGATGTAGCCCTGGCGCAGCGACGGTGTGTCGCGCACGGTGCGCGCCACCTGTGCCAGGCTACCGCCCATCTCGCGCGCATCGAGCAGCGGGCGCAGGCTCTGCGCCCACAGGTTGTCGTTGGCGCCGTCCCAGCCGTACCAGCGCTGCAGGTCCAGGTCGTGCAGCGCCAGCGTGTTGCGGTCGCCGCGCGCCAGGCCTGTGCCTCGCGGCCGGCCGTCGCTGAAGCCCAGCGCGGCCTGGTGGCAGCTGGCGCAGGCGATGCCGCCGTTGGCCGACAACGCCGGCTCGTGGAACAGCTGCCGGCCGAAGGCGATGGCCGCCGGCTGGCCCCAGACCCGGTTCGACGGGTCGGGCTGCAACGGCGGTGGCCAGGGGCCGAAGGCCAGGATGCGCGGGATGTCGTCGTCGTGCAGCGGCGAGGGCAGCGGGTCGGCCGCGGCCAGCAGCGCCACCGCGGCAAGCAGCGCAGGCCAGCGCTTCACTGCACCGTCAGCGGCTGGGCCAGCCGGCGCGACTTGCCGGCCGCATCGCGCCATTCGAAGACCAGCTCCCAGCGGCCGGGCATGTGGAACATCAGCCCTTCGGCGCGGTACAGGCCCGCGCCCTGCGGATTGACGCTGGGCCGGTAGTTCATGCCGTGCTTGTGTTCGGGCATCGTCGCGTCGACACGCAGCGCAGCGGGTAGCGCCTGGCCGGCCGGCGCGCACAGCGCGATGTCCAGCGCGAAGAGCTTGCCCACGGGGACAGGTGTCGGCGCAGCGCGCCAGGCGATCTGCCAGCCGTCTCCAGCGATTGGTTGCGTGCCCGGGCCCAGCGTTTCGCCGCAGGCCCACGCGGCGGATGCGGCCCCCGCCAGGGCCGCTGCCAGGATCGGCGCCCTCACGGCGCGGCCGGCTTCCAGTGCGCGAACAGCGCCTCGGCATTGCGCCAGGCGATGCGTTCGGCCAGCGGCGGCGGCAGATCGGCCAGCCAGGCGCGCGACCAGTTGGCATGTTCGACCACGTAGAACCAGCGCTCGGGCGTGAAGGTGTCGGTGCCGACCATGAAGCGGTCGGGGAACTCGTTGAACAGCGCGCGCCATTCGGCCGGCACCTTGCCGCCGCTGCCGTGCTCGCTGCGGAAAGCCAGGTCGCACCACAGGTTCTTGTGCTTGCGCAACATCGCCCCCACGGCTTCGGGCCGCTCGAAGCCCGAATGTGCCCACAGCACACGCGCCTGCGGGTCCTGCTGGAACAGCCGATCGACGGCGTCGGCATCGGAATGTGCATGCAACACCAACTTGTACTGTTTGGCGAGCGCCACCAAACGACGCGGCACCGGCAGTTCGGCATCGGCGCCGTACAGATGGAACTCGCCCACCGCGGCGTAGCGTGCATTGCGTCAGCCGCTCTTCCAGGAAGGTGATCACGCTGTCGTCGCGCACCCAGCTGCCGAGTTCGCCGCGCGTGCGGTAGGGCCGCAGCGACGGCACGATCAGGTCCGGCGCCTCGGCCACCAGTCGCTGCGTGCCTTCGTCGCCCGAACTGGACACCAGCGCGCGCTTCAGCCCGGCCTTGCGCAGGATGGCGACCGCGTCCTTCGGCGGCAGCATCTCCCAGGCGTCGTGGCTGTAGTGCACATGGGCATCGAAGATCGGCAATTCGGCGGCGGTCGCACTCAGCGCCGTGAGCGCGAGGCAGAGCAGGGCAGTCCAGAGGCGCATCGTCGGGCTCCAGCGAATCGATGCCCTCAGTCTGCACCAGGCTCGGGCCGCGTGCTCGCCGCCACCCATTCGGCGTAGGCGGCGTAGGCCTGTTCGGTGGCGATCGCGTGGATCGCCGGCAGCTCGTAGGGGTGCAGTTCGCGCAGGGCTGCTTCCAGCGCCGAGTAGCCGCCGGCATGGGTCTTCAGCAGCAGGCGGAACTCGCTCTCGTGCTCGACCGCACCCTGCCAGCGGTAGATGCTTTCGATGGCCGTGATCTGCGCGCAGGCCGCCAGGCGGCGCTCGACCATCTCGCGTGCCAGCCGCAGAGCCTGCTCGTGCGTGGCCACGGTGGTCACCACCAGCAGCGGCAGCGTGTCGTCGCGCGGGGTGTGCATGCAGCAACGCTCAGCGCAGCGAGATGACCGGCCAGCCACGCTGCCGGGCCTCTTCGGCCAGGCGTGCGTCCGGATCCACTGCCACGGCGCGACGCACGGCGCCGAGCAGCGGCAGGTCGTTGATCGAATCGCTGTACAGCGTCGAGTCAAGTTCCGCCAAGTGGAGATTCTGGCTTGCCAGCCAGTCGTTCAGGCGCTGCAGCTTGCCTTCGCGCATGTTGAGCACACCCAGGCTGCGGCCGGTGAAGCGGCCGTCGGCGCCTGTCTCGCATTCGGTGGCGATCAGCTGGGCAATGCCCAGGTGCACGGCGGTCAACTCGCTCAGGAAGCGGCAGGTGGCGGTGGTCAGCAGCACCAGGTCGCCGGCGTCACGGTGCCGTGCCACCAGATCCATCGCCGCTGCCGGGATGCGCGGCACGATGCGGCTGTCGATGTAGTCGCGGCGCAGCGAGTGCCATTCGGCGGCACTGCGCCCGGCCAGCGTGCCGATGTAGAAGTCGCAGAAGGCCTGCGCGCTGGCCTCGCCGGCGGCATAGGCGCGGGCCATGTCGCGGTTGAGTGTTCCGAAGGGTTCGCGCGGCAGTTCCCCGCGGTCCATCAGGAACTCGCACCACAGCTGGTCGCTGTCGCCGTCGAGCAGCGTGTGGTCGAGGTCGAAGAGGGTCAGCCGCATCAAGGCTTGCGCAGATGCCAGGCCTTGGGCCGGGTGAAGGCCTGGATGCCGTAGGTGGACAGCGTCAGGCCCACGCCCGAATCGCCATGGCCCGACCACGGCAGCCGCGGGCTGACGCGGTCGCAGCAGTTCCAGTACACCGTGCCAGCGTTGACCTGGGCCAGCAGCTCGCGTGCCTTGGCCTCGTCGCGGGTGTAGATGCCGGCCGTCAGGCCGTAGCGCGTGTCGTTCATCAGCGCCAGCGCCTCGGCATCGCCAGAGACCTTCTGGATGCCGATGATCGGGCCGAAGCTCTCCTCGCGCATCAGTTCCATCGAGTGGTTCACGCCCGTCAGCACCGTCGGCTCGAACCAGTGGCCGGGGCCGGGCCGGCTGCGGCCGCCGGTGTGCAGCGTGGCGCCCTTGGCCAGCGCGTCGTCCACCTGCGCCTGCAGCACCGCCAGTTGCGGTGCGCGCGTGATCGCGCCGATGTAGGTGGCGCTGTCCAGCGGGTCGCCCTGGCGCATGCCCTGGACGGTGGCGACGAAGCGTTCGACGAAGGCATCGTGGAGGCTCTCGTGCACGTAGATGCGTTCCACCGAGCAGCAGCTCTGGCCGGTGTTGTACATCGCGCCGTCGGCCAGGCTCTCGGCGGCGGCCAGTGCGTCGGCGTCGGCGCGCACGTAAACAGGGTCCTTGCCGCCCAGCTCGAGCTGCAGCTTCAGCAGCTTCGATGCCACCGCCTGTGCAATGCGCACGCCGGTGGCATGGCTGCCGGTGAAGAACACCCCGTCCAGTCGCTGCTGCAACAGTGCCGTACCCACCTCGCCGGCGCCCACCAGGCACTGCATCACGTCACCCGGCACGCCGGCGGCGTGCAGCAGGCGCGCGATGTGCAGCCCCGTCAACGTGGCATGTTCTGACGGCTTGTACAGCACGACATTGCCGGTCAGCAGCGCCGGCACGATGACGTTGCAGCCCACGAACCAGGGGTAGTTCCAGGCCGAGATGTTGGCCACCACGCCCAGCGGGATGTGCGTGATCTGCTCGCGCATGCCGGCATCGGCGAACACCTGCTCATCGCGGATCGCGCCTTGTGTCTGCTCCACGAAGAAGTCGATCCGCGGCAGCAGGCCGTTGAGCTCGTTGCGCGCCTGCGTGATGGGCTTGCCCATCTCCAGCGTCAGCGTGTGCGCCAGCGCGTCGAGCTCGGCGACGATGCCGGCGCGAAAGCGCTGCACCATCGCCAGCTTGTCGGCCAGCGGCACGCGGGCCCAGGCGGGCAGGGCGGCACGCGCTACGGCGGCCTTGGCGGCGACGCTGGCGGCATCGTCGGCATTCGGTTCGGCGAGCAGCGCGCCCGTGGCGGGGTTGTGGATCTTCAGCGTGGGCATGGCAGGTTCAGGTTTTGCGGGCGGCGCGCGCGGCGTCGAGGAAATCTTCGAGCAGCGCGCTGTCGTCGAAGCAGCCGTGCTCGGTGTCGTGGAACTCGGGGTGCCACTGCACGGCGGCCACGTAGCCCGGCCCGCGCTTGCGGATGGCCTCGATCATGCCGTCGTCGGGGCAGTGCGCTTCGACATCGAAGCCAGGCGCCAGGTCCTTGATGCCTTGGTGGTGGATGCTGTTGACGCGTGCGCGCGGCACCTGCGGGTACAGCGCGGCCAGGCGCGAGCCTGGGACCAGTTCCACGTCATGGAAGTGACGTTCGAAGCGGGGTGTGTCGCGGTGCGCCAGCGAATCGGGGCTCTGCGTGCCGATGTCCTGGTACAGCGTGCCGCCATGCAGCACGTTCAGCAACTGGAAGCCGCGGCAGATGCCGAACACCGGCTTGCCGGCCTGCATGAAGGCCTGCACCAGTTCCATCTCGTAGCGGTCGCGCACGCGGTCGCCAGCCCAGTCTGGGTGCAGCGCCGCTTCGCCGTAGCTCTCGGGCGCCAGGTCGTTGCCGCCCTGCAGCACCAGGCCGTCCAGCGCCTCGGCAAAGTGGGCCAGCTCGACTTCCGAGCGCTTGACGATGCTGTCGGCGTCGACGGCCGGCACCATCACCGGCAGCGCGCCGCCGCGCATCACCCAGTGCGCGACCGACTGCTCGAGGTAGTGCAGCGTCTTGGTCCACACCCCGCCCAGGTCGAGCACCGGGCCCGCAGGGTGGTAGATGCGGGCCGACACGCCGATCAGCAGCCAGGGGCGTTGGGAGGGCATGTCACATGGCCTGCAGCAACAGGCGTTCGTAGTCGGCTTCGGTGGCCGGCCGCGGGTTGGTCTGGCCGGTGAAGTCGCTGGCCGCCAGCGGCACCAGTTTCGGCAGATGAGCCTGCGTGACGCCGCGCTGCGCCAGGCCGCCGGTGATGCCGATGCGGGTTTTCAGCGCGCGCAGCCAGGGCACGAAGGCCGCGCCGCCACCGCTCAGGCCCACGGCATGCGCCAGTTCGTCGAACTTGGCCGGCACGGCCTCGAAGTTCCAGGCGAGCACGGTGTCGATCATCAGCGCGTTGGCCAGGCCATGGTGCATGTCGCACACGGCGCCCAGCGCATGGGCGCAGGCATGCACCGAGCCCAGGTCCTTCTGGAAGGCGATGGCGCCCATCATCGAGCTCATCATCATGTCGCTGCGCGCCTGCAGGTTGCCGGGTTCGTTGACCGCAGTGGCCAGCGCACGCGCGCCGATGCGCAGGCCTTCGAGTGCGATGCCGTCGCACAGCGGGTGGTAAGCCGGCGACAGGTAGCTTTCGATGTTGTGGGTGAGTGCGTCCATGCCGGTGGCGGCGGTGATGGCCGCGGGCAGCGCCAGCGTCAATTCCGGATCGGCGAAGACCGCGCGCGCCAGGATCTTCGGGCTGAACACGGTGCGCTTGTGATGCGTGTCGTTCTCGCTGACCACCGACGAGCGGCCGACCTCGGAACCGGTGCCCGAGGTGGTGGGCAGCGCCACCATGTAGGGCAGCGGGTTGACGATGGGCCGCACCTGCGGGTGGTCCCAGACGTAGTCGAGGATGTCACCGTCGTGCGTGGCGGCCAAGCCCACCACCTTGGCCACGTCGAGCGCGGCGCCGCCGCCGAAACCGATGATGCAGTCGGCACGGTGGGCCTTGAAGGCCGCTGCGCCGGCCATGACCTGGGCGCAGGTGGGGTTGCCGAAGACGCCGTCGAACACGGCGACGTCCAGGCCACCCAGGTGCGAGCGGAACTCGGCCATCACCGGCAGCGCGGCCAGCGCGCGGTCGGTGACGATCAGCGGTCGCTTGCAGCCGGCCGCGAGCCAGATGCGCGGCCACCTGCTTGCGCGCGCCGGCGCCGAAGTGGATGTCGGTGGGAAAGGAGAAGCGGGTGAGGGTCATGTGCAGCGCCTGAACTTGCCGGCCAATGCGGCCTTGCCGAACTGCTTGTCCAAGGATGGGTCGGCTTCCACCGTGAGATAGGGGCCGCTGGCGTCCTTCATGGCCAGCAAGGCCAGGCCGGTGGGTCGCGCCTCGCCAAGCAGCGCGACATCGAAGCCGGCCGGTGGCTCCATCTTGCCGTAGTAGCTGAATGCGGCCAGCGGGGCCGCAGTGCGCAGCTGTTTGCCGCTGACGTTGAAGCCCAGGCTCTTGACGTCGACCGTCAGGCGTGCGCCGGCCGGCTTGCTGCAGTCCACTGCCCAGGAGCCGGTGTACTTCTTCAGCATTTCCATGTCGTTCGGGCTTTGCTGTGCCAGCGCTGCGGCAGGCAGCAGGCAGACCAGTGCCAGTATGCGTATGGCCTTGTGCGTCATGGTGATCTTCCCTCGGCCGCGATGCCTCAGATGATCTCGAAGTATCGCTTCAGCTCCCAATCGGTGACGCCGTCCAGCCACTGGCGCCATTCCCATTCGCGCGTGGCCGCGAAATGGTCCACGAAGGTGTCGCCGAGCCAGTCGCGGGCGATGGCCGATTCCTTGAAGACGCGCGTGGTTTCGATCAGCGTGCGCGGCGCGCGCGGGATGGCTTCAGCGCCCTCGTTGGTGCCGGTGATCGGCGGCGCGGTGAGCTTCAGCCCCTTCTCCACGCCGTGCAACCCGGCGGCGATGACCGCGGCCATCGCCAGGTACGGGTTCACGTCGGCGCCGGGGCAGCGGGTTTCCAGCCGCGTCGCCTTGGGGCTGCCGGCGATGACGCGGAAGCTCGCGGTGCGGTTGTCCAGGCCCCAGGTGGGCTTCACCGGCGCCCAGAAGCCGTCGACCAGGCGCTTGTAGCTGTTGATGGTGGGCCAGATCAGCGGCGCGAAGTCCATCATGCAGGCCACCTGGCCGGCCAGGTAGCTTTCGAACAGCTTGCTCATGCGGCGCGGACTCTTCGCGTCGTAGAACAGGTTGTTCTTGCCGTCGGACAGACTCTGGTGGATGTGCCCGCTGCAGCCCGGGTAGGCCTGGCTCCACTTGGCCATGAAGCTGGGCATGATGCCGAAGCGCTGGCCGATCTCCTTGGCGCCGGTCTTGAACAGGATGGCGCGGTCGGCCTGCTCCAGCGCCTCGCTGAAGGCGATGGCGGCTTCGTACACGCCCGGACCGGTTTCGGTGTGCAACCCCTCGATGGGCACGCCGAAGGCGGCCATCTGGTCCATCAGCGCGTTGAAGAACTCGCGGTTCTCATTCATGCGCAGCAGCGAATAGCCGAACATGCCCGGCGTCAGGTTCTGCGGGCCGACGCCCTTCTTGGCGGCCCAGCTGTCGGGCGTTTCCTTGAAGTTGAACCACTCGAATTCCATGCCGGCCATCGGCAGCACGCCCAGCTTCTGGGCGCGCTTGAGCACACGCTTCAGCGTCTGCCGCGGGCACACGGCAAAGGGCGTGCCGTCGGCGTTGACGAACTCGCCCAGGAAGAAGGGCACGTCGCCATCCCAGGGCACGCGGCGCGCGCTGCCCAGGTCCAGCCGCGCCAGCGCGTCGGGGAAGCCGTGCTGCCAGCCGGTGACTGATGTGTTGTCGTAGCACAGGTCCGACGAGTCCCAGCCGAAGACCACGTCGCAGAAGCCGAAACCACCGTCGACCGCACCGAAGAACTTGTCCTTGTGCAGGTACTTGCCGCGCAGGATGCCGTCGATGTCGCTGCAGGCCACCTTGACCTTGCCCGAGCCGCTGTCGCGCACGGCGGCTACCGCCGGATGTTCCTTCGGTCGGGTGCTCATGGTGCGATGCCCATCTCGCGCAGCGTCTCGGCCACTGCGTTCACGGCCTGCTGCATCTCGTTGCGGCCGATGGCGCCGATGCACCCCACCCGGAAGGTCTCCACCTCGGTCAGCTTGCCCGGATAGAGGATGAAGCCGCGCTGCTTGGCACCCTCGTAGAAGCGCTTGAAATCGTAGTTCGGGTGTGCCGGCGCGTGGAAGGTGACGATGATCGGCGCCTGCACTTCGGGCTTCAGGAAAGGTTTGAAGCCGAGCTGGGCCATGCCGTCGACCAGCGTGCGGCAGTTGTCGGTGTAGCGCGCCAGCCGTGCCGGCTGGCCGCCTTCCTCGATGAACTGCGCGACGGCTTCGTCCAGGGCCACCATCACGTGCGTCGGCGGGGTGAAGCGCCACTGCCCGGTCTTGCCCATGTAGGCATGCTGGTCGTGCAGGTCCATCGCCAGGCTCTGGCTGTTGCCGGCGCAGCCGTCGAGCACGGCCTTGCGAATGAAGACGAAGCCCATGCCGGGCACGCCTTCCAGGCACTTGCCGCTGGCGGCGATCAGCGCGTCGAACTGCAGTTCGCGCGCGTTGATCGGCAGTGCCGCGAAGCTGGACATCGCATCGACGATCAGCCCCTTGCCGTGCGCTGCGGCACACCTCTGCAACTCGAAGCCAGCGGGTTTTCCACACCGGTGCCGGTCTCGCAATGGATCAGCACCACGTGCGTGACCGACGGGTCGGTCTTCAGCCGCTCGTCCACCGCCGCGGCCGAGACCGGCTGGTCCTCGGCGAAGGGCAGGACCGTGGCCTTGCGGCCCATCATCTGCGTCAGCTTGCCGGCGCGTTTGCAGTAGGCACCGTTGTCCGGCACCAGCACGTGGCCGTCGCGCGGCACCAGCGTGGCCACCGCGGCCTCGACGCTGAAGGTGCCGCTGCCCTGCAGCGGCACGACGACATGCGTGTCGTGGCCGTCGACGATGTCCAGCAGCCGGCCGCGCAGCCGCGCGGTGATGGCGTTGAAGTCGGCGTCCCAGCTGCCCCAGTCCTTCAGCATCGCCAGCTTGGTGCGCAGCGTGGTGGTCAGCGGGCCGGGGGTGAGCAGGATGCGGTCGCGGTCCATGGGGACTCCTTCAGGGGTTCTTCCAGGCCTGGGTGCGCCGTTCGACGGCCCACGACAGGCCCATGAACAGCAGCGTGGCCACGGTCGAGGCGGCGGCAATGAGCAGCGCCATCGCTGCGGCGGCGCCGGTGTCGCCGGCTTCGTCCAGGTTCAGGATGGCGATCGAGGCCACCTTGGTTTCGGGTGAGTACAGGAAGACCACCGCCGAGATGGTGGTCATGGCGTTGACGAAGAAATAGCGCGCGATGTCCACCAGCGCCGGCGTGCAGATCGGCAGCGTGACGCGCCAGAAGGTCTTGTAGAAGGGCACCTTCAGCGACGCCGACACCGATTCGAATTCGGCGTCCAGCGACTTCAGCGCCGTCACCGCCGTCAGGTGGCCGGTGGTGTAGAAGTGCACGATGGTGCACAGCGTGAGCAGCGTCAGCGTCTTGTACAGGCCGTTCAGCGGGTTGTCCGGCGCGTTGAAGAAGAAGATGTAGCCCAGCCCCAGCACCAGCCCGGGCACGGCCATCGGCAGCATCGACAGCATGCGCACGCCACCGCGCAGCGGTCCGCCGCCCTGCGTCTTTTCCTGCAGGTAGGCGCCGACGAAGACCAGCGCGGTGCCGAACACCGCCGTGCCGGTGGCCATCAGCAGGCTGTTGACGAAACCGGTGGCGACCTCGCCCTCGACCAGGCCGGTCTGGTAGTGGGCCCAGCTGAAGCTCAGGTCGTAGGGCCAGAACTTGGCGAAGGACGCCACGATCGCCATGCCCAGCATGGCCAGCATCAGCAGCGCGATCACACCGCAATACAGCTGCATGGTGGCGTCGAACCAGGGTGCACGCTTGGGCCGGTAGGGCACGGCGCGCGCGCTGAGCATGGCCGTCTGCTTGCGCTGCACCAGGTGGTCGACGCTGAAGGTCAGCACCGCCGGCGCCAGCAGCAGCAGCGCCACCACCGCGCCCTTCTGAAAATCCTGCTGG
>CAVWXO010000007.1:0-210220 GCA_963758955.1 uncultured Pseudomonadota bacterium | reverse complement strand
CCGGGATCAGCATCGGTGCGGCATCGCTGCCGCCGGGCAGCTGCTGCGACAGCCGCAGCGTGTAGCGCTGCGCATCGGCCTCGTAGTGGCCGCGTGCCGTGAGCTGCGGCGTGCCGGCGCGCGAGTACCACTGCTTGAAGCCATCGAGCTGCGCGGCCAGCACCGAGCCCGGGTTGGCATCGGCGATGGCCTGTGCAAAGTCGTCGCAGGTGACGGCCTGGCCGTCGTGGCGCTCGAAGTAGAGCTTCAACCCCTTGGCGAAGCCCTCGCGGCCGACCAGCGTGTGCATCATGCGCACGACCTCGGCACCCTTCTCGTAGACGGTGGGCGTGTAGAAGTTGTTGATGGCCGCATAGGCCTCGGGCCGCACCGGGTGGGCCATGCTGCCGGCGTCCTCGGGGAACTGCACGGTGCGCAGCTTGAGCACGTCCTCGATGCGCTTGACGGCGCGGGCCGATGCATCGCCGGCCATGTCCATGCTGAATTCCTGGTCGCGGAAGACGGTCAGGCCTTCCTTCAGCGACAGCTGGAACCAGTCGCGGCAGGTGATGCGGTTGCCGGTCCAGTTGTGGAAGTACTCATGCGCGACCACGCTTTCCACCGCGAAGAAGTCCTCGTCGGTGGCGGTGTCGGCGCTGGCCAGCACGAACTTGGTATTGAACAGGTTCAGGCCCTTGTTCTCCATCGCGCCGAAGTTGAAGTCCTCGACCGCGACGATCATGAAGCGTTCCAGGTCCAGCGGCAGACCGAAGCGCGCCTCGTCCCACACCACCGAGGCGATCAGCGAGTTCATCGCATGCTCGGTCTTGCCCAGGTCGGCGCGCTTCACGTACACCTGCAGCAGGTGGTCACGCCCGGCGCGGGTGCGGATCTTCTGCTCGCGCGCCACCAGGTCGGCGGCCACCAGCGCGAACAGGTAGCTGGGCTTCGGGAAGGGGTCGTGCCACTTCGCAAAGTGGCGGCCGCTGTCCAGCTCGCCCTGCTCGACCAGGTTGCCGTTGCTCAGCAGCACCGGGTACTTCGCCTTGTCGGCGCGCAGCAGCACGGTGTAGACCGCCATCACGTCCGGCCGGTCCAGGAAATAGGTGATGCGGCGGAAGCCCTCGGCCTCGCACTGCGTGTAGAAGCCGCCACTGCTGGTGTACAGGCCGCTGAGCTCGGTGTTCTTTTCCGGCGCGCAGGTGTTGCGGATCTCCAGCGTGAAGCTGTCGGCGGCGGGCGGGTTGTCGATGACCAGCAGGCCGGCTTCCTCTCGGAAGGACACGCTCTCGCCGTCGGCCAGCACGCGCAGCAGGTTCAGGCTTTCGCCGTGCAACTGCAGCGGCCCGCCGGGCCCGGCAGGGTTGCGCTCGATGCGCATGCGGCTTCCGACGATAGTCTTTGCCGGGTCGAGATCGAAGCTCAGATCGACGCTGCGTATCCAGTAGGCCGGGGCGGCGTAGTCCGCTCGCTTGATGACGGTGGCAGGGCCTTCTCGCATGGTTGTCTCAGATCGAAAAATCTTGGATGGTCAGACCGCAGCGTTGCGCTGCACGGGCCTGCTGGCGGTCTGCGGTGGCGAAACGGGTGCAACCCAGGGCCTTGGCAGACGCGACATGCAAGGCGTCCAGCGTGGCCAGCGCGACATCGAGCTCCTCTACCAGTCGCGTCGCGGCGGCAAAGGCTTCGACAGGGAAGGGCATCACGACCCAGAGGGCGGCTCGCAGATCGCCGTCGAACAGCCCGCGCAGGCGCTTCAGGTAGGCTCGGTCGAAGTCGTTCTGTCGCAAGCGACGCATCAGCACCGACTGCAGTTCGACCAGGGTCAGCGGGCTGAGCACGAATTCATCGTCGGAAGAGGCAACGAAGTCGTCGAAGGCCTGCGACCTGGGCTCGTGAACGTAGCGCTTGACCAGCGCGCTGGTGTCGACGTAGGTGCCCACCCGCGTCAGCGCCGGTCGCGCTCTTCGCGCAGCAGCAGCTCGGTAGGCACGCTCACCATCGCCATCTTCGCGCGATGCGCGGCGAGCGAGGGAACCTGGCGCTTGCGCAACACGGGCAGGATGCGCGCCACCGGTTCGCCGTTGGACACCAGGAGCAATTCATGTTCCTGCGCCAGCGTCTCCTTCAGCTGAGGCATGACGCTACGCAACTCGCGAACGTTGATCGTCTTCATGGTGACACTTTATCAGAAACCGTGTCACGCCGGTGCGCCGCGGGTCACAGTCCCTGCTTCAGGCTGGCTTCGATAAACACGTCGAGGTCGCCGTCCAGCACCTTCTGCGTGTTGTTGACCTCGACGTTGGTGCGCAGGTCCTTGATGCGGCTGTTGTCCAGCACGTAGCTGCGGATCTGATGGCCCCAGCCGACGTCGGTCTTGCTGTCTTCCAGCTTCTGCTGCGCGGCGCGCTGCTTCTGCATCTCGTGCTCGTACAGGCGGCTGCGCAGCATGGCCCAGGCTTCGTCGCGGTTGCGGTGCTGACTGCGGTCGTTCTGGCACTGCACGACGATGTTGGTCGGGATGTGCGTCAGCCGCACCGCGGAATCTGTCTTGTTGATGTGCTGGCCGCCGGCCCCGCTGGCACGGAAGGTGTCCACGCGCACGTCGGCCGGGTTGATGTCGATCTCGATCGAGTCGTCGATCTCCGGGTAGACGAACAGCGATGCGAAGCTGGTGTGACGCCCGCCCGACGAATCGAAGGGGCTCTTGCGCACCAGCCGGTGCACGCCGGTCTCGGTGCGCAGGTGGCCGAAGGCATAGTCGCCCTCGACCTTGAGCGTGGCGCTGCGGATGCCGGCGACATCGCCTTCGGTCTCTTCCATCACCTCGGCCTTGAAGCCCTTGCGCTCGCAGTACTTCAGGTACTGGCGCAGCAGCATCTGCGCCCAGTCGCAGGCCTCGGTGCCGCCGGCGCCGGCCTGGATGTCGACGAAACAATTCAGAGGGTCAGCCTCGTGGCTGAACATGCGGCGGAACTCGAGTTGCGCCACGGTGTCGCGCAGGCCGTCGGCAAACTGCTCGATGTGTTCCAGCGCGTCGAAGTCGCCGTCGGCCTTCGACATCTCGTACAGCTCGGTGTTGTCGGCGAGCTCGCTGCTCAGGTGGTCGATGGTGCCGACCACGGTGTCCAGCGTCTTCTTCTCGCGCCCCAGTTCCTGTGCACGCTTCGGGTCGTTCCAGACGGCCGGGTTCTCCAGCGCGGCGTTGACCTCGTTCAGTCGAAGGGCCTTGCGTTCGTAGTCAAAGATACCCCCTTAGCGCGTCGGTGCGCGCTGTCAGGTCGGCGAGCAGGCTGCCAATTTGGTTGATGCGTTCAATGTCCATGGCTTGGGGGCATGCCGGGTGTGCGGGAAGGGGGAGATTTTGACATGGGGACCCTCGGATCCCCATACCGACAGCTTCAGTCTTGGCCGACCCAGCTTGCGTCCAGGAAGGCTTCCAGCGCGCGGGCAAGCGCTTCGGGCTGGTCGTGGTGCAGCATGTGGCCGGCCGGGCTGAGCTTCAGGCGTTCGACGCGGGGCACGGCGGCCAGGCGCTGCTCGAACTGCGCGCGCGTGTAGCGGCCGTGGTACCAGCCTTCGAAGTCCTTGCCGTCGCCTTCCACCCATAGCAGCGGTGCGCTGATGCGGCCCCAGGTGGCGATGACGTCGTCATGCCGCGTCAGCACCGGGTTGACACGCTTGTGTGCCGCATCGCCCAGGATGGTCCAGCGCCCATCGTCGCCTTGCCGCGACCAGTGTGCGGCCAGCCAGGCGGCCTTGTCCTCGGGCAGCCGCGGGTTGGTCTTCATCAGCTGCCTGGCCACGCCTTCTAGGTCGTCGAAGCTGCGCAGCCGCTGTGGCGTCTTCAGCTCGTCCAGCCATTGTTCGAGCCGCTGCGGCGCCTGGTGCGGCTCGGCACTGGGCACGCCGTAGCCCTCCATGTTGATCAGCCGGCGCACGCGCCGTGCCCGCACGCCTGCATAGCTCATGACGATGTTGCCGCCCATGCTGTGCCCGGCCAGGTCGATGGGTGCAACCGGGCTCAACCGATCGATCAGCGCGTCCAGGTCGCCCAGGTAGTCGGCGAACCAGTAGCAGTCCGACCGCGTCGGGTCGCTCAGGCCGAAGCCGCGCCAGTCTGCGGCGATGACGTAGCGGTCCTGCGCCATTGCGTCCACCGTGAACTGGAAGGACGCGCCCACGTCCATCCAGCCGTGCATCAACAGCAACGGCGGACGCTCGGGCGTGACCATCGATGCCTCGCCCCACCGGTTGAGGTGGTGCTTCAGCCCGCGCAGGGTGACGAACTGGCTGCGCCCGGGGCGCTTCGGTGTGTAGCGGTCTGACATGCGCCGCACTATAGGTGGCGCGCGCGAGGCCCGCGCGTCAAGCGCGGGACACCTGGGCTCAGGCCAGGGCCAGGTTCATCAGCTTTTCGGGAGCGATGCGCACCGGCACCGCGCCTTCGCCGACGACACCGGCGATCGCATGCTCGCGCCGGCTGGTGTCACGCGGCAGCGGGTCGATCAGCGGCGCACCGCTGGGCGTGGTCAGTGCGGCCACCAGCGGGGTGACGACGCTGGGGCCTCGCTTGACCACCACCGCGGTCTCGCCCGATACCAGCTTGACGAAGCAGCCCGGCGGGTAGACGCCGAACTCCTTGACCAGCGCCGCCGTCATCGAGTTGCCCGGGTCGTACATGAACATCGCACGGCCGGCGCGGTCGGCGGCCATGGCGCTGCGCGTGGTGCGCGGGCTGAGCTTGGCGGTGTAGATGTCGGCACGCCGCACCAGCGCGGCAAAGTCGTTGGGCTCATGGTCCACTGACGGGTAGCCGCTGCCGTCGGGTGCGACATGGTGGTCGGCCACGCCGTCCAGCCAGTCGCGGTCGCTCACGCCCGACAGCTCCAGCATCTCCACGCTGCGCAGCGGGTGCGACAGGATCGCCGCGCGCTGCTCCGGCGTGACCGGCGTGGTCTGCATCGCCAGCTGACCCTGCAGCTCCAGCATCGACAGGTTCATCGTCAGCGCGACCTTGAAGACCTTCTGCACGCACGCTGCGTCCCAGCCGAGCCGCTGCGCCACCAGGAAGGCGGTGATGGCGGTGTGGATCGAGTGCGTCACGCCGTACTGCGTGTGCGCGTTGCCGTCCTGGCGCAGCACCTGGAAGATGGCCAGGTCCGAGTCGCGCTCGATCAGCGCCTGCACGGGGCCGGTGACGTCGTCCAGCGCCTGACTGAAGCCTTCCTGCGTGCACGACTGCAGCGCCTGGCCGACACGGTCCATGCACTGGCCCCACAACTTGGGCAATTGCTCGGGCGGCGCTTCCTTGATGCTGTCCGCGGGCGAGCGCAGTTCGGCCAGATCGACCAGCGCGCCACGCGTGAACAGGGCTTCCATCTGGTCGAAGGTATCCACCACCTGGCCGCGTGCGAGTAACAGCGTGTGATCGGCGCTACGGACGTTGAAAGGCAGTGGCTTGCCGACGGCGAGACGGTGCTTGACCGAGCTGAGTTGTGAGAATTGCATGGCGCTCCTGCGGGGAAAGGTCCCTGTGCGACGCGGGGAAAGCGTGATCCAGGGGTGGGTCTGCACCGTTTTCGGCGCGACCCGGGCCGACTTGAGTTCGCCGCTCGGGCGAGCGGCGCCTCAGCCCCGCGGCTTCCACCGACCGAGCAGCAGCGCGTTGCCGATGACGCTCACGCTCGACAGCGCCATGGCGCCACCGGCGAGCATCGGGCTCAGCGCGCCCAAGCCCGCCAACGGGATGCCGACCACGTTGTAGGCGAAGGCCCAGAACAGGTTCTGGCGCAGCTTGGCACCGATGGCATGCGACAGCTCGTAGGCCTCGACCACCAGTGCCGGATCGCCTCGCATCAAGGTCAGGCCGGCGCTGTGCATGGCGACGTCGGTCCCGGTGCTCATGGCCAAGCCGACATCGGCCGCGGCCAGCGCCGGTGCGTCGTTGACACCGTCGCCGACCATGGCCACGCGCGCGCCGGACGGCAGCGTGGCGCGCAGTTGCGCCACCACTTCGGCTTTGTCGCCGGGCAGCACCTCCGCATGCACGTCGTCGATGCCCAGCTGCGCCGCCACCGACGCGGCAGCGCCGCGGTTGTCGCCACTGATCAATGCGGTGCGAAGGCCCAGCGCATGCAGCCGGGCAATGGCTGCCGCGGCGCCGGCCTTGGGGCGGTCTGCGAACGCCAGCAGTCCCAGCAGCGGGACCGGCCCTTCGTCCGACAGCTTGTCCGCCATCAGCCAGGCCAGGCTGCACCCCTGCGCCTGCAGCGCATCGGCACGGGCCTGCAGGACATCGGCCGCGACGCCAAGTTCGTCACGCCAGCGAGCGCTGCCCAGGCGCAGCAAGCGGCCCTGCACCTGGCCTTCGATGCCGCGGCCGGGCACGGCACGCAGCTCTGTGGCGCTGGGCACCTCAATGCCTGCCGCCGCTGCGGCCTGCAGCACGGCCCGCGCCAGTGGATGCTCGCTGCCTTGCTGCAGTGCTGCGGCCATGGCCAGCAGCGTGTCTGCGGTCTGGCCGGGGGTCGGCTCCAGTGCCTGCAACTGCGGCCTGCCTTCGGTCAGCGTGCCGGTCTTGTCGAAGGCCACGAGCTTGACCGCACGCATCTGCTCCAGGGCCTGGGCGTCGCGCACCAGGATGCCGCGCCGCGCCGCGAGCCCGGTGCCGACCATGAAGGTGGCCGGCGTGGCCAGGCCGAGCGCGCAAGGGCAGGCGATGACCAACACCGACACCGCGTGCAAGGTCGCCGCGGCCCAGCCGCCCGTGCTGAACCCCCAGGCCAACAGCGTGACCAATGCCGCAGCCAGCACCACCGGCACGAAAACGGCGCTGACGCGGTCGACCAGCTGCTGGATCGGGGCCTTCTTGGCTTGCGCCGATTCGACCAGCCGCACGATGCGCGCCAGCTGAGTCTCGGCGCCGACCGCCCGCACGCGCAGCAGCAGCAGACCTTCGCCGTTGATCGACCCGCCGGTGACCTTGTCGCCGGCCTCGCGCGCCACCGGCAGGCTCTCGCCGGTGAGCATCGATTCGTCCAGATGGCTGGCACCTTCGACGATCAGCGCGTCCGTAGGGACGCGCTCGCCGGGCAGCACGCGCAGCAGGTCGCCGACTTGCAACTCGGCCAGGGGCACCATGCGCTCTAGCCCGTCGCGCAGGAGCCGCGCGCTTTGCGGCCACAGGGCGCGCAGTGCATCGAGTGCGGCCAGTGTGCGCCGCTTGGCGCGCGCTTCCAGCCACTTGCCGAACAGCACCAGCGTGATGACCACCGCGGCGCTCTCGAAGTACAGGTGCGCCTCGCCGCGCGCCCACAGCACCAGGCTCAGTCCGAAGGCAGCGCTCGTGCCCAGCGCGACCAGCAGGTCCATGTTGCCGCTGCCGGCACGCAGCGCTTTCCAGCCGGCACGGTAGAAGCGCGCGCCCAGCCAGAACTGCACGGGGCTGGCGAGCACGAACTGCCAAGCCGCGGGCAGCATCCAGTGCCGGCCGAACAGGTCGCCCAGCATCGGCAGCACCAGCGGTGCCGACAGCGCGAAGCCCAGCGCCACTTTCCAGCCGGGGTCGTGGCTGCGGCGCGGCGCGGCGGGCGCGGCGCCTGCGCTGTCGGCCTCGCTGGCTTCGTAGCCGGCGCGCTGCACCGCCTGCAGCAAAGCCGGCGTGCGCGCGGTGCCGCCCAGGCGCGAGACCATCGCGGTCGAGCCCGCCAGGTTGACGCTGGCCTCGAGCACACCGGGCACCGACTTCAGCGCCTTCTCGACGCGTGCCACGCAGGTGGCGCAGGTCATGCCATCGATGTGCAGGTCGAGCTGTTCGCGCGGCACCGAGTAGCCGGCCTTCTCGACGGCCTGGCTCAGCAGTTCGGCGGCCACCGGCGAGGCCAGGTCCACCGCCGCGCTTTCGCTGGCCAGGTTGACGCTGACCTGCTGCACGCCCGGCACGCGCTGCAGCGCGCGTTCGACGCGCGCACTGCACGAGGCGCAGGTCATGCCCTCGATCGGCAAGGTCAGCGAGTTGTCCTGCGTCATGGCACCACTTTAGGGCCTGCGTCATGCTTGCAGACTGATGCGGGACAATCGCTGCCCCGGGAGCCCAGCACCATGATCGAATTCACCCTGCCCACCATGACCTGCGGCCATTGCGTCAAGGCCGTCACCGCCGCAGTGCAGCAGGTCGACGCCGCCGCCAAGCTGCAGATCGACCTGCCGACGCACCAGGTGCGCATCGAATCGACGCGT
The DNA here is from genome assembly GCA_963758955.1 of uncultured Pseudomonadota bacterium. GTDB lineage: Bacteria > Pseudomonadota > Gammaproteobacteria > Burkholderiales > Burkholderiaceae_C > Rubrivivax. Next base: position 202,000 of record CAVWXO010000007.1, on the reverse strand, counting down.
CCGGCGGTCGATTTCGAGCGAGCTCTGGCCGAAGAGGGCTACGCCAAGGCTTGAGCCCGCGCAGCCGGCGCTACTGGAAATAGACCTTGAAGGTCAGCCCCAGGCCGAGCACGCGGCTCAGTTCGCCGTCAGGCCGGTTCAACTGCAAGGCCACATAGGGTTCGACGCGCCAGTCCCCGCCGATCGGTGTTTCGATGCCGGCCTTCAGCGTGAGGCGACTCCATTTGTCATAACGGGTGTCGTAGAGCGTCTCGACGCTGGCATAGGGTGCGACCGGGTGCTCGAAAGCCACGGTGTCCCACTCCGCGCCGACCCGTACCCTATAACGCTGCGAGGCCTCGCCGTTGAGGTCGCGAAAGTCCACGCGCAGGCGGCTGGTCAGCCACAGCGTGCCCTCCATCGGATAACGCCCGTTGAGCTCGACAATGCCGGTATTGGAGCGAAACGAATCCGCGCCCGAACCGACCGAGGTGCCGTATTCGTAGCCGATGCGGGCCCATAGCAGGCGGTTCTTCGACCATTCCGCCTGCGGCACGTCGCGGCGCAGGATCGGCGCCAGCGTGTAGTCCAGGTTCAGCGTGAACTGTGCGTCCTGCACCGACAGGATGCGGTTGTCCACCGTGTCTTCCATCGCGCGCGTGCCGGCGGCGCTGAACATCATGCGGCTGCGCTCGCCCAGGCCGACATAGGCATTGATCTCGGGCCAGAACTCGTAGGACGTCGAGTCGTCAGCGCCGACGGACCCGCAGGCCAGCGTCAGGCTCGCCGCCATGGCGGCCCGCAGACCCCGGCTCGGGCATCGCAGTGCCGCAGGCAATCGTTGCTCCTCGTCAAGCTCAGCAAGGTGTTGAAACGAGTGTACGGGACGCTCCGGCCCAGGTTGCTGCCGGCTAACATCCAGCCCAGCAAAAGCCGCAAGCTGGGTAGGGCAAGTGCAGGACAACGACAACAACGCCGCATCCCCGAAGACCGCTCGCCGCGCCGCGGGCGTGTGGGCGGTGGCCCTTTTGCTGGGCTGCCCGGCAGCGCAGGCCCAGTCGCTCGAAGACATGGTCGAACGCGCGCTGGGGCCCGACAGCGAGGTGCTGCTGCACTTTCGCACCTACTACTTCGACCGGCTGAATCCTGGCGACGTGACCAACGCCGCCTGGGCAGCCGGTGGCTGGGTGGGCTACTACAGCGGCTGGATCGGCGATGTGCTGCGCTTCGGTGCCGTCGGCTACACCTCGCAGAAGTTGTGGGGGCCGCTGGACAAGGACGGTTCGGGCTTGCTGGCACCGGGCCAGGAGCCGTACTCGGTGATCGGTGAGGCCTTCGTCTCGCTCAAGCTGTGGGATCAGGTGCTGACCGGCGGGCGCTTTCTGCTGAATCAGCCCGAGATCAACGCCAACGACAACCGCATGACGCCGATCACCTATTCCGGCGGCAATGTGGCCGGCAAAGTGGCCGGGGTGGACTACACGCTGTCCTATCTGAACGCCACCAAGGCCAAGACCAGCGAGCGCTTCGTCAACTTCGTCTCCGCCGCGGGCATCGACAGCAGCGCCAGCGAGCCTTTGTGGTTGGCTGGCGTGGCCGGTGCGCCAACGCCCGATCTGAACTGGAAGCTGTCCAGCTACTACGTGCCCAACGTCATCAGCTCCACCTATGCCGATGGCAGCTGGCTGACACCGCTGTCGCAGGGCTACCGGCTGCGCCTGGGCGCGCAGGCCATGTACCAGAGCGGCGTGGGCCAGCAGCTGCTCACTGGCAGTTCCTTTTCCACCTGGTCGGGCGGGCTGAAGGCCGACCTGATGAACGGTGGTGCCACGGCGACGCTGGCCTACCAGCAGACCGGCAGCGGTTTTGCCTACCAGACGCCGTACTCGGGCTGGGCCGGCTACACCTACATGATCGTCAAGAGTTTCAACCAGGCCGGCCAGAAGGCCTGGCTTCTGGGCGGTAACTACGACTTCGCTGCCCAAGGCCTGCCGGGCCTGGCGCTCAACGCGGCCATCGTCTACGGCTGGGACGTCGATCAACGCGTCCACCGGCGCGGCACTGCCCAACTGGACTGAATACGACCTGACGCTGGACTACCGCTTCACGTCGAAACAGTGGCCCGAATGGGCGCGGCCCTTCTGGATCCGCGGCCGCGCGGCCTATGTGGACATGCGCAGCGACGGCAACATCGAGGACTACCGCATCATCGTCAACTACGAGTGGAAGTTCTGACGGGCCTCATACGCTTTCGCGTTCAATGCATAAGGTTGGTGCACGGTTCTTCGACTGTTCCCGGCGCATAGCCGCCGTCCGCTTGCGTTCTGCGCGGGCCGAAGCCGGGGGTGCGAATCCGCTCCTGTCCCCCGGGCCGGGCTGGCGCCCGCCCCTCCTCCTTAACCTCGCGGATTCGCACCCCCGTCGTCGGCCGGCGGCTGCTCTGGTGTTCTCGGCAACACAAACAGCCAACACCGCGCGCTGCGCCTCTTCGGCTGTTGGCCACGCGACGAACGCCTCGGTGGTGCCCAGCCGAGGATGACGGGCGAGCGAATCCGCGAGGTTAAGGAGGAGCCCGAGCGTCAGCTCGGGCGGGGGACAGGAGCGGATTCGTTCACCCGTCATCCTCGGCTCGCGCAAGGCAACGCGGACGACGGCTATGCGCCGTTTCCCCACAGCAACTTCTATTCGATTGATCGCGAACGGGTATCAGCGCGTCGCCCGCCGCCGCACGCAATCGATGTAGGCCGCTCCATCCGGCGGCAGGCCGCTGCGCTGCGACGCCCAGATCATCTCGCCCAGGCATTCCATCACCTCGTGGTGCGCCTGGTGCAACGAATTGCGCCGCGCTGCCAGCAGTTCCACCGCCTGGCGGATGCCGGTCGGCTGGTCGATGCCGGTCTGCTCGAGGATCGACAGGTGCATCGACAGGTGCAGGAAGGGGTTCTCGCGTCCGTCCTCGACGCGGTAGGCCGCCGCCAGCGCCGCGGCCTCGTCGGCCAGCGCGGCATGGTATTCGGGGTGCTCGTCGATCCAGCGTGCAGCCTGGGCTTCCAGCGGAGTCAAAGGCCTGCATTCCCGCTGCTTTCGCCAGGTGCCGCAGAAGAAGGAGCGCACGTCGTGCTGCGAGGGCTGGAACATCCGACAATTGTGGACTGTCCCACCCTGCCACCCCGGCCCTTGCATGAACATCAGTACCGAGCGACTCTTCACCGAAGCGCGCACGCAGAACGGCTACAAGCCTGAAGCCGTGTCCGACGACACGCTGCGCCATCTCTACGGGCTGATGAAGTGGGGCCCCACCGCGGCCAACAGCAGCCCGGCGCGGCTGATCTTCGTGCGTTCACCCGAGGCCAAGGACAGGCTGCTCGGGTGCGTCAGCCCCGGCAACGTCAACAAGGTGCGCGAGGCGCCTGTGACGGTGATCGTCGGCATGGACATCGATTTCCACGACAAGCTGCCCAAGCTGTTTCCGCATGTCGACGCGCGTGCCTGGTTCGCCAACGATGTGGCCAAGCGCACCGAATCGGCGATGCGCAACTCCAGCCTGCAAGGTGGCTACCTGATCCTGGCGGCGCGTGCGCTGGGCCTGGACTGCGGACCGATGAGCGGTTTCGACCACGCCAAGATCGACGCTGCCTTCTGGGCCGGCAGCAGCGTGAAGACCAACTTCATCTGCGCGCTGGGCCAGGGCGACCCGTCCAAGGTGTTCCAGCGCAATCCGCGCCTGGACTTCGACGAGGCCTGCCAGCTTGCCTGACTGGGCGGCGGCTTGGCCGTTCATCACCGACCCCTGGTTCTACGCCCTGGCGGTGCCCGCGGTCCTGCTGATGGGCCTGGGCAAGAGCGGCTTTCTCAGTGGCTTCGGTTCGCTGGCCACGCCGATGCTGTCGCTGGTGGTGCCGGTGCCGCAGGCGGCGGCGATCATGCTGCCGCTGCTGCTGGTGATGGATGCCACGGGGTTGCATCAGCTGTGGCGCGAGCGCAATCGCGTGCTGCTGCGCCAGCTGCTGCCGGCGGGGTTGCTGGGGGTGATCGTCGGCACGCTGCTCTTCGGCCTGCTCTCGACCCGCGCCGTGTCCGGCCTGGTGGGCGCTTTGACGCTGCTGTTCCTGGCGCAGCGGCTGCTGTTCCCGCCGTCACCCAGCGCGCCGCCGCTGCCGCGCTGGGCCGCCTTCGGCCTGGCCACCACCTCGGGCTTCACCAGCTTCGTGGTGCATGCCGGCAGCCCGCCGCTGAACGTCTACCTGCTGCCGCTGCGTTTGAAGCCGATCACCTTCGCGGCCACCAGCTCCGTGTTCTTTGCCGCGGTGAACCTGGCCAAGTGGCTGCCCTACGCTTGGCTCGGGCTGATCGATCGGACCAACATGGCCACCGCACTGCTGCTGCTGCCGCTGGCGCCGCTGGGAGTGTGGGTCGGCGTGTGGCTGACGCGTCGCATTGCATCGCGCTGGTTCTACGCCGTGGCCTATGCAGGCATGTTCCTGACCGGGGCCAAGCTGCTGTGGGACGGGCTGCGTTGAACCCATAAGAAAAGCCCGCGGCCAGGGTTGGCGGCGGGCTCCCTTACCGGACACCAGACCGGGTTGCGGTCGCGGCGACGGTTTCTCTGCGCTGGGTGACGGGTTCCCCGGAGCCTTGGCCCTTTTCCGCCCATTCGTGCGGCCGGTTCTGCGCTTCGATGGACCCCAGTGTAGACAAGGATGCGTGACCGGGTCGTGACAGCAGCGGCGGGTTCGCGGCGCAATTCCCGGAGACGGCCTTTCGCACCCATCTGGTGCATCCGTGGCAGGCCATGCAGGCCTTGTTCCGAATTGGGGCTTGCCTGAACCCCGCCGCAGCCGAAGCGGCGGCATCGATATTGCTGTACGTCCCGGGTATCTCACCGCACCGGCCATGCAGGAAACAACGCCATGAACACCCTGACCGCCGCCCCCGCCGGCAGCATCGTGACCGAAACCGACCGCACCGGCCTGAGCCGAGATGCGCTGCGTCGCGCCTTCCTGGACAACCTGTACTGCGTGCAGGGCAAGTTCCCGGCGCTGGCCACCAAACACGACTACTACATGGCGCTGGCCTATACCGTGCGCGACCGCATGCTGCAGCGTTGGATCAGCACCGCCGCGGCCTACACCCGCCAGGGCGCGCGCACGGTGGCCTACTTCTCGGCTGAATTCCTGCTCGGGCCGCACCTGGCCAACAACCTGATCAACCTGGGCATCGAGGAGCCGGTGCGCCAGGCCGTCCGTCAGCTGGGCCTGAGCTACGAGGAGCTGATCGCGCAGGAGGAAGAGCCGGGCCTGGGCAACGGCGGCCTCGGCCGGCTCGCCGCGTGCTATCTGGATTCGATGGCGACGCTGGAGATTCCGTCCATCGGCTACGGCATCCGCTACGAATTCGGCATCTTCGCGCAGCGCCTGGTCGACGGCTGGCAGGTCGAGCAGACTGACAAGTGGCTGCTGCGCGGCAACCCCTGGGAGCTGCCGCGGCCCGAGTGGGCGGTGGAGGTCAAACTTGGCGGCCACACCGAGACCTACGTCGACATCCATGGCCGCACGCAGGTGCGCTGGGTGGCCGGCCGCACGGTGCTGGGCATTCCCTACGACACGCCGATCCTCGGCTACCGCAACAACACCGCCAACACGCTGCGGCTGTGGCGCGCCGAGGCGCCGGAGTCCTTCGACCTGGGAACCTTCAACCGCGGCGACTACTTCGGCGCGGTGCAGCAGAAGATGGTGTCCGAGAACATCAGCAAGATCCTGTACCCGAACGACGAACAGGTGCAAGGCAAGGAGCTGCGCCTGGAGCAGCAGTACTTCTTCGTCAGCTGCTCGCTGCAGGACATGCTACGCATCATGCGCGGGCAGAAGCTGCCCCTGGACCAGTTCCACGAGAAGTTCACCGTGCAGCTCAACGACACCCATCCGGCGGTGGCCATCGCCGAGCTGATGCGGCTGCTGGTGGACGAGGAGGGCATGGACTGGGACCCGGCCTGGCAGATCACGCGCAAGACCTTCGCCTACACCAACCACACGCTGCTGCCCGAGGCGCTGGAGCGCTGGCAGCTCGGCCTGTTCGCGCGCGTGCTGCCGCGGCACATGCAGATCGTCTACGAGATCAACGGCCGCTTCCTCGAGGAGGTGCGCATGGCCTTTCCCGGCGACACCGAGCGGCTGGCGCGGCTGTCGCTGATCGACGAGTCGGGCGAGCGATACGTGCGCATGGCGCACCTGGCCAGCGCGGGCAGCCATGCCATCAACGGCGTGGCCCAGCTGCACAGCGAGCTGCTGAAGCAGGACGTGCTGGCGGACTTCCATGCGCTGTGGCCGGACAAGCTGATCAACGTCACCAACGGCGTCACGCCGCGGCGCTGGATGGTGCTGTCGAACCCGCGCCTGACCAAGTTCCTGACCGGCGCCATCGGCGAGGGCTGGATCTCCGACCTGTCGCAGCTGAAGGGCCTGGAGGCCTTCGCCGAGGACGCGGGTTTCCGCCGTGAATGGCGCTTCATCAAGCGCAGCGTGAAGGAGGACTTCAGCAACCACGTGCGGCGCAGCACTGGCGTCATCATCGACCCGGCGTCGCTGTTCGACGTGCAGGTCAAGCGCATCCACGAATACAAGCGCCAGCATCTGAACGTGCTGCACATCATCGCGCTGTACCTGCAGCTGAAGTTCGATCCCAACGCGGCCTTCCATCCGCGCACCTTCATCTTCGGCGGCAAGGCCGCGCCGGGCTACCACTTCGCCAAGCTGATGATCCGGCTGATCACCGCGGTGGCCGAGGTCATCAACAAGGACGCCTCGCTGCACGACCGGCTGAAGGTGGTGTTCCTGCCCAACTACAACGTCACCAACGGCCAGCGCGTCTATCCGTCGGCCGACCTGTCCGAGCAGATCAGCACCGCGGGCAAGGAAGCCTCGGGTACCGGCAACATGAAGTTCTCGATGAACGGCGCGCTGACCATCGGCACGCTCGACGGCGCCAACGTCGAGATCCGCGAGGAGGTGGGCGCGGAGAACTTCTTCCTCTTCGGCCTGACAGCCGAGGAAGTGGCGGCCACCTGGCGCCCCGGCAGTAGTTACGACCCGATGGCCCTCTATCGCGGCAACGAGCAGTTGCGGGCCGTGATCGACCTGATCGCCGAAGGCCACTTCTCGCGCGGTGACCGCGAGCTGTTCCGCCCGCTGGTCGATTCGCTGCTGGGCCGCGACAACTACCGTTTGATGGCGGACTTTCCGTCCTACATCGACGCGCAGGCGCAGGTCAGTGCCGTGTACGCGGACCGCGAGCGCTGGACGCGCATGTCGATCCTGAACGTGGCGCGCATGGGCAAGTTCTCGTCCGACCGCAGCATCCGCGACTACTGCCGCGACATCTGGCGCGTGCAGCCGACGAAGATCGCGCTGCTGTCCGAAGACGAGGTGACGGCCGACCTGCTGCAGTAGGCGCAGCGCTCAGTCGAGCTTGACGCCCAGGTCCACGGCGGCCTTGATCCAGGCCGGTACCGCGCGGTCCCATTCGGCGCGCGTCTCGGCCAGGTTCTTCGGCTTGTTGGGGATGCCGAAGTTCTCGCGCAGCTTGGCCGCCTGTTCGCCTTCGGCGCCCTTGACCACCACCCGCGACAGTGTCTGCAAGATGGCTTCCGGCGTGGCGCTGGGCGCCATCAGCGCCAGCCCGCCTTCCAGAGCCACCAGCGGGTCGTTGATGCCTTGCTCGATCAGCGTCGGCACGTCGGGCAGCTTCGGGCTGCGGTAGTTTCCGGTCACGCCGATCGGCTTGACGCCGCGTGTCGACACGGTGTTGAAGGCCTGCACGCTGCCCACCGCGATCTGCAGCTGGCCACTGGCCACGTCCACCCACATCGGCGACTCTCCGCGGTAGTGGATGGTCTGCATCTTCAGTCCGTCGCGGCGCACCAGCAGGTCGGCGATCATCTGCGGGTACGAGCCCGGTGCGTAGGAGCCCATCGACAGGTCACGGCCCTTGGCCCAGGCGATGAATTCCTTCATGTTGCGCGCCGGCACGTTGGGCGGCACGGCCACGACCAGCGGACCGGACGGGAACACGGCGATCGGCGTCAGGTCCTTGTCCAGGTTGTAGGGCAGCTTGGTGTAGAGCACCCGGTTCTGCATCACGGTGCCGGTGGTCGTGACCAGCAGCGTGTAGCCGTCCGCCGCGGCCTTGGCCACGGCGTCGATGCCGATCACCGCGCCGGCACCGGTCTTGTTCTCTACCAGCACCGACGCGCCGAGCTGCTGGGTCAGCTGCTCGCCATACAGGCGCGCATAGGCATCGGTCAATCCGCCGGGGGCGAAGGGCACGACGATGCGGATCTGTTTGGTCGGGTACTTCGCAGCCTGACCGTCGGGCCAGCGGCAAAGTCAGGCTGGCGGCCAGGCCGGTGGCACCGGCAACGAACTGGCGGCGGGTGGGCTGGCGCATGGCGGGTCTCCTTGAGCGGGTAGGTGGGGCGGGCCGGCGCAGCATAGGGCCAGCCGGCGGTGCCGCGCCTACGGTGGAACCCGGCCCCGCCTTTTCAGCCCGACGCCTTCAGCACGATCAGCAGATCCTTGGCCTGCACCCGGTCGCCTGGGGAGATGTGTACCGCCTCGACCTCGGCGTCGCGATCGGCGGTGACGTGGGTTTCCATCTTCATCGCTTCCAACGACAGCAGCGTGGCGCCGGCGTTGATGCGCTGACCCACGGCCACGGCCACGTTGACGATCGCGCCGGGCATCGGCGCGGCCACATGCCAGGGGTTGGTGGGGTCGGCCACCGGCCGCGCGCCGGCGCTGGCGGCGCCTTCGCGCACGATGCGTACGGTGCGCGACTGGCCGTTCAGCTCGAACTGCACCTTGTGTGCGGCTTCGCCGTCGGGCGTGATCGACTGCAGCGCCACCAGCAGCGTCTTGCCCGGGTCGATCTCCACCGCGATTTCCTGCTGCGGCTGCGCGCCGTATAGGAACACCGGCGTCGGCAGCATCGAGGTGTCGCCAAACGTGCGCACATGGGCGCAGTAGTCGCGCATCACCTTCGGGTACATCAGGTACGAGCACAGCTGCCGGTCATCATCCAGCGGCAGCTCGCATTCGGCTTCGGCTTGCTTGCGTGCCGCCTCCAGGTCCACCGGCGCGATGCGGTCACCGGGACGGTACGGCGTGGGCGGCTGCTCGTTCGGCCCGAGCTTCAGCACCTTGCGGCTGATGTCCTCGGGGAAGCCGTCGGGTGGGAAGCCCACTTCGCCGCGGAACAGCGCGACCACCGATTCGGGGAAGGCGATCTCGCGCGCCGGGTCCATCACGTCGGCGGCCAACAGGTCACTGGCCACCATCATCAGCGCCATGTCGCCCACCACCTTGGAGGTCGGCGTCACCTTGGTCACGTCGCCGAACAGCTTGTTGACGTCGGCATAGGTCTGGGACACCTCGGTCCAGCGGTGCGCCAGACCCAGCGCGCGCGCCTGCTCGCGCAGGTTGGTGTACTGGCCGCCGGGCATTTCGTGGCGGTAGACGTCGGCGGTGCCGGCGCGGATGTCGGATTCGAAGGGTGAGTAGAAGCGGCGCACGCCCTCCCAGTACATCGACGCGGCATGCAGCGCGTCGGCCGGCAGGCCGGGGTCGCGCGCCGTGCCTTGCAGCGCGGCGACGATGGCCGACAGGTTGGGCTGCGAGGTCAGCCCGCTCATCGCATCGAGCGCGCCGTCCACCGCGTCGCAGCCGGCGTCGATGGCGGCCAGCACCGACGCCGCACCGGCGCCGCTGGTGTCATGGGTGTGGAAGTGCAGCGGCAGGCCGGTCTCCTCCTTCAGCGCCTTGATCAGCGCCGCGGCGGCGCGCGGCCGGCACACGCCGGCCATGTCCTTCAGGCTCAGGATGTGCACGCCGGCGGCCTGCAGTTCCTTGGCGATGCCCAGGTAGTACTTGAGGCCGTACTTGGGCCGCGACTCGTCGAACAGGTCGGCGCTGTAGCAGATGGCGCCTTCGCAGAGCATGCCGGTCTCCCGCACCGCGTCGATGGCCACGCGCATGTTCTTCACCCAGTTGAGCGAATCGAACACGCGGAACAGGTCGATGCCGTGCGCCGCGGCCTGGCGCACGAAATGCTGCACCACGTTGTCGGCGTAGTTGGTGTAGCCCACCGCGTTGGAGCCGCGCAGCAGCATCTGGAACAGCACGTTGGGCACGCGCTCACGCAGCTGCGCCAGGCGAGCCCACGGGTCCTCCTTCAGGAAGCGCAGCGCCACGTCGAAGGTGGCGCCGCCCCAGCACTCCAGCGAGAACAGACCCGACAGCTCACGTGCGTAGTACGGTGCGATCGGCAACAGGTCGGCGGTACGCATGCGTGTGGCCAGCAACGACTGGTGCGCGTCACGCATCGTCGTGTCGGTGATCAGCACTTGTTCCTGTGCCAGCATCCATTGCGCGAAGCCTGTTGGGCCCAGCGCCTGCAGCCGCTGCCGGGTGCCGTCGGGCACGGGTGCCTCCGTGTCGATCTTCGGCAGCACCGGCTTGGGCAAGGGCAGGGCGGGCAGCGTGCGGCCGGCGACCTCGGGGTTGCCGTGCACCGCCACCTCGGCCAGGAAGCGCAACATCTTGCTGGCACGGTCGCGCCGCGCGGCAAAGGCCAGCAGCTCGGGCGTGTTCTCGATGAAGCGCGTGGTCAGCTCGTTCTTCTGGTCGTCGACGAAGGCCGGGTGGTTGATCAGGTTTTCCAGGAACTGCAGGTTGGTGGCCACGCCGCGGATGCGGAACTCGCGCAGCGCGCGGTCCATGCGCTGGATGGTCTCGGCCGCGGTCGGAGCCCAGGCCGTCACCTTGACCAGCAGCGAGTCGTAGTAGGGCGTGATCACCGCGCCGCCATAGGCCGTGCCGGCATCCAGCCGGATGCCGAAGCCGGCCGCGCTGCGGTAGGCCGCCAGCCGCCCGTAGTCCGGCAGGAAGCCGTTCTCCGGATCCTCGGTGGTGACGCGGCATTGCAGCGCGTGGCCGTTCAGCGGGATCTTCGTTTGCTCCGGCACGCCGGTCGGGTGCCTGCCGTCCCCGGCATCCGCGGTGACGCCGATGTAGCCGCCTTCGGTGATGCGGATCTGCGCCTTGACGATGTCCACGCCGGTGATCATCTCGGTGACGGTGTGCTCCACCTGGATGCGCGGGTTCACCTCGATGAAGTAGCACTGGCCGGTCTCGGCATCCATCAGGAACTCGACTGTGCCGGCATGGGTGTAGCCCACCGATGCCATCAGCTTCAGCGCGCTGCCGCACAGGGCGGCGCGGCCGGCCGCATCCATGTACGGTGCGGGAGCACGCTCCACCACCTTCTGGTTGCGCCTCTGCACGGTGCAGTCGCGCTCGTGCAGGTGCACCAGGTTGCCGTGCCGGTCGCCCAGGATCTGCACCTCGACATGGCGGGCGCGGCGGATCAGCTTCTCGAAATAGACCTCGTCGTTGCCGAAGGCGGCCAGCGCCTCGCGACGCGAGGCCTCCAGCGCCGCCGGCAGCTCAGCGGCCGATTCGATGACGCGCATGCCGCGCCCGCCGCCGCCCCAGCTGGCCTTGAGCATCACCGGGAAGCCGATGCCCTCGGCCAGCCTGGCGCATTCGGCCGCGTCGTAGGGCAGGGGCGGGGTGGCCGGCATCACCGCCACGCTGGCGGCCACCGCCGCATGGCGCGCCGCCACCTTGTTGCCCAGCGTGCGCATCACTGCGGGGCTGGGGCCGATCCAGCGCAGGCCGGCCTGGATCACTTTCTCGGCAAAGTCCGGGTTCTCCGACAGGAAGCCATAGCCCGGATGGATGGCGTCGACGCCGGCGCGCTTCGCGATGCGCAGGATGTCGTCGCCATCGAGGTAGGCGGCCAGCGGCTTCTGGCCTTCGCCGACCAGGTAACTTTCGTCGGCCTTGAAACGGTGCAGCGCCTGGCGGTCCTGCTGCGAGTAGATCGCCACGGTGCGGATGCGCATCTCCGAGGCGGCGCGCATCACGCGGATGGCGATCTCGGAGCGGTTGGCGATGAGGATCGAGCGGATCGGTTCTTGGTGCATGGCAGGGGCCTTTGGGGTGCAGGACAGGCCCTGCCATGCATGGATCGTGCTCACCCTGGCGGCGCCGCCCCGCCGTCGTCGGGCCCGTCGTCGGTGCGCGGCCCTTGCCAGCCACGGCGTGCCTGGCGCTGCCGCATCTGCTGGCGCTCCTGCGCCCACTGCGCCTCCAACTGCTCGCGGCCCTGCTTGGACACGGCGATGAGCCTCTTCTCGTCGCCGAAATGCGGCGCCATGCGCTCCATCAGCTCGATGCTGTGCTGGCGAAAGCGCAAGGCCTGGTTGCGCGCACTGTGGCGCTGCCAGCCCATCAGTTCGAGCACGCTGCGCCCGCTCATCAGCGCCGAGTCGAGGGTCTCGCGTTCGATCAGCTCGACGCCGGCCTGGCGCAGCCGGTAGTAGTGGGTGACGTTGCGCGCTCGCGCGACGATGCTCAGCGAGGGGAAATGCTCGCGCACCAGTTGTGCCACTGCGACGCTTTGATCGACATCGTCGATGGCCAGCACCAGGACCCGGGCCTTGCCGGCACCGGCGGTGCGCAACAGGTCGAGCCGCGTGGCATCGCCATAGAACACCTGCCAGCCGAAGCGGCGCACCGTTTCGACCTGGTCGGCATCGTGCTCCAGCACGGTCGCGCTCAGGCCGTTGGCATTGAGCAGGCGGCCGATGATCTGGCCGTAGCGGCCGAAGCCGGCGATGATGATCGGCGCGTGCTGCGGCTCGCTGATCTCGTCGGGGCGCTGCGATGCGCCGGCGCGCGCCAGCCGGGGTGCGATCCAGCGGTCGATCAGCACCAGCAGCAGCGGCGTCAGCAGCATTGACAGCGCGACCGCCGCCACCAGCAGCGAGGCGGCCTCGCCGCCGATCACGCCCGATTGCGCAGCGGCCTGGAAGACGACGAAGCCGAACTCGCCACCCTGTGCCAGCAGCAGCACGAACACCGGGCGCTCGGCCAGCGGCACCGGCATCAGCCGCGCCATGCCCAGCAGCACCCCCGCCTTCAGCAGCAGGAAGCCGGCAACGATGGCCGCCACCCGCCCCGGGTTGGCCAGCACCACGGCGAAGTCGATGCTCATGCCCACGGCAATGAAGAACAGCCCGAGCAGCAGGCCCTTGAAGGGCTCCAGGTCGGTCTCCAGCTCGCGCCGGTACTCACTCTCGGCCAGCAGCACGCCGGCCAGGAACGCGCCCAGCGCCATCGACAGGCCCACCGACTCCATCAGCGCGGCCGTGGCCACCACCAGCAGCAGCGCCGCGGCGGTGAAGATCTCCGGCGTGTCGCTGCGCGCGATCCAGCGCAGCGCCGGGCGCAGCGCCAGCCGCCCGCCCAGCACGATCAGCGCCACCACGCCCACGGCCTTGGCCGCGCCCCACCAGCCGTCGCCGGTCCCAGCCGCGGCAGCGGTGGACACCGCGAGCAGCGGCAGCAGCGCCAGGATCGGGATGGCCGCAATGTCCTGCAGCAGTGCCACGCTGAGCACGCTCTGGCCGGAACGGGTGGCCATCAGGTTACGTTCGTTCAGCACGCCCAGGCCGATGGCGGTGGACGACAGCGCCAGGCCGAGCGCGGCCACCAGCGCCAGGCGCCAGTCGGCACCGAAGGCCAGGCCCGCGGCCAGGATCAGCAGCGTCGAGCCGGCCATCTGCACGCTGCCCCAGCCGAAGATCGGCCGGCGCAGTGCCCACAGCCGTTTGGGTTCCAGTTCCAGCCCCACCAGGAAGAGCATCAGCACCACGCCGAACTCGGCAAAGTGCAGGATCGTGGCCGCATCGGTGACCAGCCGCAGACCGAAGGGCCCGATGGCGATGCCGGCCGCCAGGTAGCCGATGATCGAGCCCAGGCCCAGCAGCCGCGCCAGCGGCACGGCCAGCACGGCAGCGCCCAGGTACACCAGGCTCATCTGCAACCAGGAAGTACCGTGTTCCACGTCATTCTTCCCGTTCGGGCCGCGCGTCGTCGGGCACCACGCACGGCGGGCTGGGCTCCAGCTCGGCGATTTCCGGCCAGTCGGGGTAGGCGGCCAGGCGCTGCAGGAACAGCTCGGCATGCGCTGCCAGCTCGGCCTCGCCGACGCGGTGCGCACCATGCAGCAGCAGCGGGGGCAGGAAGCGCATGCCGGCCAGCACGGCCGTCTGCTCATAAGGCGGCAGAAAGGCGTCGAAGAAATAGCGGTTGTAGCTGTCGGGCCGGTACGACTCGGCCGGCCCGCCGGTGGAAGCGACCAGCCACAGGTCCTTGCCACGCAGCCGGTCGCCGCCCGGACCGTAGGCCCAGCCGAAGCCGAACACCTCGTCCAGCCACAGCTTCATCAGCGGCGGCATGCCGTACCAGTGGATCGGGTGCTGCCACACGACCAGCCGGGCCTCGGCCAGCGCGGCCTGCTCGGCCGACACGTCGATCAGGTAGTCGGGGTACAGCGCGTACAGGTCGCGCAGCTCGACGCGGTCCAGGCTGCTGTGCTGCACGGCCTGCAGCAGCGTGCGGTTGACGCTGGAGTGCTCCTGCTGCGGGTGGGCAACCAGGACGACGATGTCGGGCATATGCGGCAGACAGCGGGGCGGCAAGGCCCGCTTGGGTTTGCCCGGTGCAGGGTGCGCCGGCTGGCCGCTACCATAACCCGATCGCCGTTTGCTGGAGTCGCGCATGCCTGTGATCGTGGTTGCCAACCCCAAGGGTGGGGTCGGCAAGAGCACGCTGGCCACCAACCTGGCTGGGGTGCTGGCCAACTCGGGACATGCGGTGATGCTCGGCGATGTCGACCGGCAGCAGTCCTCCAGGCATTGGCTGGCCACGCGCCCGACGCAGCTGCCGCCGATCCAGGGATGGGAAGTCAGCCACAACGAGATCGTGCGCCCGCCCAAGGGCACCACGCACGTGGTGCTCGACACACCGGCCGGGCTGCACGGCAAGCGGCTGGATGCGGTGCTGCGCATCGCCACGAAGCTGCTGATTCCCCTGCAGCCCAGCTTGTTCGACATCCAGGCCACGCATGCCTTCCTGGCGCTGCTGCGCGCGCACCCGCGGGCCGGCGAGATCCCCATCGGCCTGGTGGGCATGCGCGTGCGTGAGCACACCATCGCCAACGACCAGCTGCACCAGTACCTGTCCACGCTGAACGTGCCAGTGGTGGCCTGGCTGCGCGACACGCAGAACTACGTGCAACTGGCCGCACGCGGCCTGACGCTATGGGACGTGGCGCCCAGCCGCGTCGAGCGTGACCTCGAACAATGGGTACCCCTGAAGGATTGGATCCAGCGATGAGACACTTCCAACATCTGCACGACCTGCAGGCCCTGGTCGGCCAGGAAATCGGCGTCAGCGAGTGGATCGCCGTCGAGCAAGAGCGCATCGACCAGTTTGCCGAGGCGACCGGTGACCACCAGTGGATCCACGTCGACCCGGTGCGCGCTGCGGACGGCCCATTCGGCAAGACCATCGCGCACGGCTTCCTGACGCTGAGCCTGGTGCCTGAGATGTTCGCCACCGCCTTCGACATCGCCGACGTGCACATGGGCGTCAACTACGGGCTGAACAGGGTGCGATTCACGGCCCCGGTGCCCAGCGGCAGCCGCGTGCGCGGTCACTTCGTGCTGAAGTCCTACGAGCCGATGGAAGGCGGCGCACAGCTGGCAGTGGAAGTCAAGGTCGAGCTGGAAGGCTCGGCCAAGCCCGCCTGCGTGGCCGAGACACTGTCGCGCCGCTTCATCTGAGCGATACCATAGCCGGTATTCCAGGGTAGGGGAACTCGAAGATGAAGGTGCTGCTGGTCGATGACCATCCGCTGATCCTGTCGGCGCTGCAGACGGTGATCAAGGGCCTGGGCGACGACGTGTCGGTGCTCGGTGCCAGCAGCGCCGCCGAGGCGCGTGAGGCCCTGAAGAAGGACGCCGAGTACGACCTGGTGCTGCTCGACCTGTCGCTGGGCGATGCCGACGGCTTCGAGGTGCTGACTGAACTGCGCGCCGCGTATCCGTCGCTGCCGGTGGTGGTGGTCTCGGCGTCCGACCGCACCAGCGACGTCATCCGCGCCATCGACCTGGGCGCGATGGGCTTCGTGCCCAAGCGCTCGTCCAACGACCAGTTGTTCGACGCGCTTCGCATGGTCATGTCGGGCGGGCTGTATGTGCCGCCGATGGTGCTCGGCCTGGACGCGCCGCTGACCGAGGGCGACACCGTGCCCGACATCATGCGTCCGGTAGGCAGCGCCAGCAGCCAGAGCGACTACCAGCGTGCGCCGATGTCGCTCGAATCGGTGGGCCTGACGCCGCGACAGGGTGACGTGCTGGCGCTGCTGCTGCAGGGCAAGCCGAACAAGCTGATCGCGCGCGAGCTGAACGTCTCGGTCGAGACCGTCAAGGACCATGTTGCCGCGGTGCTGCGTGCACTCGGCGTCAGCTCGCGTACGCAGGCGGTGCTGGCGGTCAGCCAGATGCAGCAGCAGGCCGCGCAGAACGCCCGCCAGTCCTCGAACCCCGATTCGCGATGAGCGTGCCGCCGGCCGCGGCGCTGGAGTTGCCAGCCACGCCGGCGCTGCCGCAGAGCCGGCGCTTCGACCATGTGCGCGCGCTGTTCGTGCAGACGCCGGCCTCGCTGATCGGCTACCTGATCGGCTGGAGCCTGATGGTGGCCATGTATTGGCCGCTGGCACCGCGCGTCCCGATGCTGGCCTGGAGCGGGGTGCTGGCGCTGTTGCTGCTGGTGCGCCTGGCGCACTACCTGCGCTTTCGCCGCAACCCCGACGCCGACGAAGCCACGCTGCACGAATGGCGGCGCAGCTGGAAGGTGCTGGTGCTGGCGCAGGCCTCCACCTGGGCGGTGGCCGTATGGTTGTTCTGGGACCTGGGCACGCCCTATCACCGCACCGCGCTGATGCTGGTGATCTTCAGTCTGGGGCTGGCCTCGGTGCAGCTGCTGGCCACGCAGCAGCGGCTGTACATCGCCTTCGTCGGCCTGCTGATGGTGCCGGCCATCGTGCGCATCGCCACCGACACCACCCAGCCCTGGCACTGGCAGCTGGCCGGCATCCTGGTGCTGCAGTTCGTGGCGCTGCTGGTGATGGGCCGGGTGCAGCGCAGCGCGCTCGATCAGGTGATTCGCCTCAAGGCGCACAGCGAGAAGCTGGCCGTGCAGCTGCATGCCGAGATGGGCGTGTCCGAGCAGGCGCGCCGCGCTGCCGAGGCGGCGAGCCGCGCCAAGACCCAGTTCTTCGCCGCGGCGAGCCACGACCTGCGCCAGCCGCTGCATGCGATGGGCCTGTTCGCCGAGGCGCTGCGCCAGCGCACGCACGACCCCGAGGTGGCCTCACTGGTGAACAGCATCAACGAGTCGGTGGATGCGCTGGAGGGCCTGTTCGGCGAGCTGCTGGACATCACCCGCATCGACACCGGCGGCGTCGACGTCAACCCGGCGCCGGTGTCGATGCGCGAGCTGTTTGCCCGGCTGCGCCTGCACTTCGAGCCCACGGCCTTCGAGAAGGGGCTGGCGTTGAGCTTCCACGGCGAGCGCCACGTGGCCTTTGCCGACCCGGTGCTGCTGGAGCGCATCCTGCGCAACCTGACCAGCAACGCCATCCGCTACACCGATGACGGCGGCGTGCTGGTCAGCTGCCGCCAGCGTGGCGGCAAGCTGCTGATGCAGGTGTGGGACAGCGGTATCGGCATCTCCGAAGCCAGCCTGCCGCGCATCTTCGACGAGTTCTACCAGGTGCAGAGCCAGCGTCCGCTGGAAGCGCACCAGCGCAAGGGCCTGGGCCTGGGCCTGGCCATCGTGGCGCGACTGGCCGGCCTGCTGGAGGCGCCGATCAGCGTGCGCTCGCGGGTCGGCCACGGCACGGTGTTCTCCTTCGAGGTGCCTCCAGGCAAGGTGGTTCGTGCTTTGGAGCCGGCCGTTGCCCAGACCCGCGCGCCGCTGGGCCTGACGCTGCAGGGCCGGCTGATGCTGCTGGTGGAGGACGAGCCCGCCGTGCGCGAAGGCCTGGTGGTGCTGCTCAAGGCCTGGGGCGCCAGCGTGCTGGACTTCGATTCCGTCGACGCGCTGCAGCGCTGGCTGGCGGGTGGCCCTGTCGAAGCCCCCGACCTGCTGATGGTGGACTACCGGCTGCCGCAGGCCAAGACCGGTCTGGATGCGCTGGCCATCGCGCGGGCACATTGGCCGGCGCGCAATCTGCCGGCCATCGTAATCACCGGCAGCACCATCGGCGGCCACGAGAGCGAGGCCGCCGACCATGACTTCCATCTGCTGATCAAGCCGGTGCTGCCCAACAAGCTGCGCGCGATGATCGCCTTCAAGCTGGGCGTGCGCTGACTCAGCGCGGCGCCGAGGGCCGCTGCTCCGGCGGCGGCAGCTTGGACACCAGGCATTGCGTGGCTGTGGCCGTGCGTTCGCCAGGGAACAGGTTGTTGATGTTCTGCAGGTAGGCTTCGGGCGATATGCGCTTGTAGTAAAGGTTCGAGGTCTGGTCCAGCCACACGCCGTATTGGGCCGTCGCATAGTTGGGCGGCTCGTAGTTCCTGGTGATGACCATCGGTCCGACCTGCAGCGGCGCACACTCCACCGCGGCCTGGTCGACGAAGGCGTTGAAGCCAGTGGCCTTGTAGTTGCTGAACTGGTCGGGCGCGCAGCCGGCGGCCAGCGCGCTGGCGCCCAGTGCCAGCCAGAGCTTATGGTGCATGACGCGGATCTCCTGTATGCCGCCCGCTGCGGCATGGACACTGTAACGCGTGCTCAGGCGCCGGCCACCACCCGGCCGGCCACCGGGTATTGCGCGTCGGTGTAACCCGGCGTCGACGCATGGCCGGCCGGTACCAGCGCGGAGATGAAGGCTTCGTCCTCCGCATCGAAGGGCTGGCCCAGCGCATCCAGGTAGTCCTGCCATTGGGCCAGCGTGCGTGGCCCGCCGATCACGCCGTGCACCAGCTGGTTGTTCCATACCCAGCCCAGCGCCAGCTGCGTGGGTGTGCGGCCCTTGCGCTGCGCGTAGGCGGCAATCTGCAGGGCCATTCGCACAGACTCCGGTCGGAACTCGGTCTGCATGATGCGGCGGTCGTTGCGCGCGGCGCGCGAATCGTCGGGCGGCGGCGCATCGTTTCGGTACTTGCCGCTGAGCACGCCGCGCGCCAGCGGGCTGTAGGCCACCACGCCGACGCCATAGTGCGCGCAGGCCGGCAGCACTTCCACCTCGATCTGCCGCGACATGGCGTTGTAGGGCGGCTGGCACGCAATGGGCTGGGGCAGGCCCATGGCATGGCACAGCTCGACCATGCGCGCAATGCGCCAGGCGCGGAAGTTCGACACGCCGAAGTAGCGTACCTTGCCGCTGGCGATCAACTGGCCCATCGCCGCCACCGACTCTTCCATGGGCGTGCTCTCGTCATCGCGGTGCATGTACAGCAGGTCGATCCAGTCGGTGCCCAGGCGCTGCAGGCTGGCATCCACCGCGGCCAGCATGTGGCGCCTGGACAGACCGCGGTCGTTCGGGCCGGGGCCGGTGGGGTTGGCCAGCTTGGTGGCCAGCACCCAGTGGCAACGTTCGGCTTTGATCAGCCGGCCGGTGATGCGCTCGGACTCGCCGCCGGCATAGATGTCGGCGGTGTCGATGGCATTCAGCCCGGCCTCGCGCGACGCGGCGACGATGCGCGCGGACTCGGCCTCATCGGTGCGGTCGCCGAACATCATCGTGCCCAGCCACAGGCGCGAGACCTTCAGGCCGCTGGCGCCAAGGGGACGGAATTCAGTCGGTGCGATGCTCACGGAAGTCTCCCTGCGAGGATTTGCTCATGGACCCGGTGGCGCCGGTGCCGGTCCGGGAGCAGGCGTCGTGGCCGGCGCAGGCGCTGCTGCGGCGATGCCAGTGGCTGGCACTGGCGGCGGCAAGGGGGCCGACGGCGGCTGCGCGGGCTGAGGTGCAGGACGCAGCCATTTGAACCATGCCCACAGCCCACCCACGAGCGCCGCCAGCGCCGCGCCGGCCATGGCCAGCACCTCATGCCAGTGGCGCTTGACGAAGCCGACCGGACTGACCTCGACGACAACGGTGAACGACTGTACGTAAAGATCGCGGGGGATCTGCGCGTCGTTGCCGCCCACCGTAAGGCGTCCGGCCAGCTTGAAATTCAAGGTCACGGGACCGCTGTCGGTCGGCGTGATCTGCCAAGACCAGGTGGTTGACTCCTTCGCCGCCACCGGCTGGGCATAGCTCTGCTTGTCCTTCGGTTCGACCTCAAAGCCCTGGCCGTAGACGCTGGCTTCCATGATCGGCACGAGCCAGATATCGGGCTTGCCCGCAACCGTCGCATTCGAAGGCGCCTGTGCCTTCAGGCCCTGCATCAGGTCGGCCAGCTTTTCCGGCGCAACGCGAAGGTACACCGGAAAGGGGCGGTACTGCTGGGCCTTGTCCGGTGCGCTGACGGCGACGCTGCCTTTGACCGCCACCTGCACCACGTCCAGCGCCTGCGCAAGACCCGGTACCGGCGTGACCTGGATCGACGGCTTGCTCGCCGAAATCTGCACGGTGGCGGGCGAGCGCAGCAGGTTCAGCGAGGGCGGCACGCCGACCAGCAGCAAGGCGAAAGAGGGCACCATCGTCGCCGCGCTCAGCCGCCGGCTGGCGATCATCTCGCGCAGCAGGAACCAAAGACCGACCAAGGCGATTGCTGCCCAGATGACGAAGCCATTCGTCGATGGCCTCCAGTCGCCCCAATGCATCCAGTCGCTCACGCCTTGTGTCCTGTCGAAACGGCCCATTGTCGATGGCGCTTTCGCATGGCGTCAATCGAGACGACTGGGGCCTCTGGTAAAACCTCTGATCCACGATCGAAGGACAACGTGACATGAGCAAAGCCGCACCATCGGCCAAGAGCCGAAAGACAGCTGCCGACCCTGGCGGGCGCGTATCCACGCAGCTGCGTTCACGCGCCTGGTTCGACAACCCGGCCAATGCCGACATGACCGCGCTGTACCTCGAGCGCACGATGAACTTCGGCCTGTCGCTGGAGGAACTGCAGTCGGGGCGGCCGATGATCGGCATCGCGCAGAGCGGCTCCGACATCGCGCCGTGCAACCGCCACCACCTGGTGTTGGCGCAGCGCATGCGCGAAGGCATCCGCGACGCCGGCGGCGTGGCCTTCGAGTTCCCGCTGCACCCGATCCAGGAAACCTGCAAGCGCCCGACGGCCATGCTCGACCGCAATCTGCAGTACCTCAGCCTGGTGGAGGTGCTGTACGGCTACCCAATCGACGGCGTGATCCTCACCACCGGCTGCGACAAGACCACGCCGGCGCAGATCATGGCGGCCTGCACGGTGGACATCCCGGCGATCGCGCTCAACGCCGGGCCGATGCTCAACGGCTGGCACGAGGGCGAGCGTACCGGCTCGGGCACCATCGTCTGGAAGGCGCGCGAATTGATGGCCGAAGGCAAGATCGACTACCCGCAGTTCCTGAAACTGGTGGCCTCGTCCGCACCGTCCACCGGCCACTGCAACACCATGGGCACGGCCTCGACGATGAACTCGCTGGCCGAGGCGCTGGGGCTGATGCTGCCCGGCAGCGCCGCCATCCCCGCGCCCTACCGTGACCGGCAGGAAGCGGCCTACCTGACTGGCAAGCGCATCGTCGAGATGGTGCGCGAGAACCTGCGGCCCAGCGACATCCTGACGCGCGCGGCCTTCGAGAACTGCATCGCCGTGTGCTCGGCCATCGGCGGCTCGACCAACGCGCCAGTGCACATCAATGCCATCGCCCGGCATATCGGTGTCAAGCTCGACAACGATGACTGGGAGAAGGTCGGCTACGAGCTGCCGCTGCTGGTGAACCTGCAGCCGGCCGGCGAGTACCTGGCCGAGGACTACTACCGTGCCGGCGGCGTGCCGGCCGTGGTGGCCGAGCTGGTGAAGAAGGGCAAGATCAAGGACGCGATCACTGTCAACGGCAGGACGCTGGCGCAGAACTGCGAAGGCAAGTTCACGTCGGACCGCAAGGTGATCTTCGCCTACGACAAGCCGATGAAGAAGAAGGCGGGTTTCCTCAACCTGAAGGGCAACCTGTTCGACTCGGCGATCATGAAGACCAGTGTCATCACCGACGAGTTCCGCCAGCGCTACCTGGAGAACCCGGCCGACCCGATGGCCTTCGAAGGCACCGCCGTGGTCTTCGACGGGCCCGAGGACTACCACGCGCGCATCGACGACCCGAAGACCAAGATCACCGCCCACAGTGTGCTCTTCATCCGCGGCGTCGGCCCGGTGGGCTACCCCGGTGCGGCCGAGGTGGTGAACATGCGTGCGCCGTCCTACCTGCTGAAGAAGGGCGTCAGCGCGCTGCCCTGCATCGGCGACGGCCGGCAGAGCGGCACCAGCGGCTCGCCGTCGATCCTGAACGCCTCGCCCGAAGCGGCGACGAGCGGCGGCCTGGCGCTGGTGAAGAGCGGCGACAAGGTGCGCATCGACCTGAAGAAGCGCCGCGCCGACATGCTGGTGAGCGCGGAGGAGCTGAAGGCGCGCCGCGAAACGCTGGACGCCCAGGGCGGCTACCCGGTGCCGCCGAGCCAGACGCCATGGCAGGAGATCCAGCGCGGCATCGTCGACGAACTCGCCCACGGCATGGTGTTGAAGCCCGCGGTCAAGTACCAGAAGATCCACGCCACCTTCGGCGTGCCGCGCGACAACCATTGAGGACACATGCCGGCGTAGTGCGCTCACCGAGCATCCACCCCCCGACACGATGGCCGAACTGCGCGCGCTGCTGCTGACCGACGTGGTCGACAGCACGATGCTGTCGGAACGACTCGGCGATCAAGCCATGGCCAGTGTCTGGACGGCTCACGACCGGGTGGCGCGTGACCTGCTGCCGGTATGGCGCGGACGCGAGATCGACAAGACCGATGGCATGCTGCTGTTGTTCGAGAACGCGGCCGATGCCGTCAACTATGCCATCGCCTACCACCGGGCGCTGGCATCGCTGACGGTGCCGCTCAAGGCTCGTGCCGGACTGCACGTCGGCCCGGTCATCCTGCGCGAAAACAATGAGGCCGATGTCGCGCGCGGCGCCAAGCCGCTGGAGGTGGAAGGCCTGGCCAAGCCCACCACGGCGCGCGTGATGGCGCTTGCGCAAGGCGGCCAGACTTTGGTCAGCGAGAGCGCGTGGCGGGCGCTCGATGGCGTGCCCTGGCCGATGCAGTCGCACGGCCACTGGGTGCTCAAGGGCCTCGGCGAGCCGATCGAACTGTTCGAGGTGGGTCTGCAGGCCGAAGCCTTCGCTGCACCGCCCGATGGCGACAAGGCGCACCGTGTCGTGCGCATGGGCGAGCGCTGGCTGCCGGTCCGCCAGATTGCGAACAACCTGCCACAGCAGACCACTTCCTTCGTCGGCCGCGATCGTGAGCTCGATGAGGTCAAGGCGCTTCTGGCCGACGTGCGCTTGCTGACGTTGCTGGGCATGGGCGGCCTGGGCAAGACGCGGCTGTCACTGCAGGTGGCGGCCGAGGTGATGGCACAGTTTCCCGATGGGGTCTGGTTCTTCGACCTCGCGCCCATCCGCGATGCCGCGCTGGTCGTCAGCGAGGCGGCCCAGGTACTGGGCGTGCGCGAGGAGCCGGGCCGGCCGCTGGTACAGACCCTTTGCGCCGCGCTCGCTTCGCGCCGCACGCTGCTGATCTTCGACAATTGCGAGCACCTGATCCTGGCGTCGGCCGACCTGGCCAATGCGATCCTGCGCGCCGCCCCGCGGGTGCAGGTCATGGCCTCGAGCCGCGAGGCACTGCGCGTACCGGGTGAGCAGGTCTATCCGGTGCTGCCATTGCCTTTGCCGGGCCGCGACGATGGGCTTGACGCGCTGTCGCGCTCGACGGCGGTGCGGCTGTTTGTCGAGCGGGCACGCTCGCACAAGCCGTCCTTCGTACTCGACGAGCGCGAGGCGCCCGCAGTGGCGGAGCTGGTGGTGCGTCTCGAGGGCATCCCGCTGGCCATCGAACTGGCGGCGGCGCGGGTGCGCTCGCTCAGCGTCGCCGACATCAACGTGCGTCTGAAGGACCGCTACAAGCTGTTGACCGGCGGCGGGCGAGTCTTGCTGGCGCGCCAGCAAACCTTGCGCGCGCTGGTGGACTGGTCGTACGAACTGCTGAACGACGACGAGCAGCGTGTCTTCAAGCGGCTCAGCGTCTTTGCCGCGGGCTTCGATCTCGACGCCGCCGAGCAGGTCTGCAGCGCCGACCCGCTGTCAGCCGACGACGTGCTGGACCTGCTGTCCTCGCTGGTCGAGAAGTCGCTGGTGTCGTTGGACGAGAGCGACGACGGCACGCGCTATCGCATGCTGGAGACGATCCGCGATTACGCGGCCGAGAAGCTCCAGCAGTCGACCGAAATGCCTGCGATTGCAGCGCGGCACTGCGACCACTACTTCGAACTTGCCAAGAGGATCCGTAACGGATTGGAGGGATCGGATCAGCCCCGATGGATCCGGCGCGGCGAGACCGAACTCGACAACGTGCGCTCCGCGATTGCGTTGGCGCTGGCAGGCGGCACCGATCCGATCCTCGCCGTGAAGCTGGCGGTGACGATGACGCCGTTCTGGATGCTGCGCGGCTACCTGTCGGAAGGGCGCGGCATCGTGCGCGCCGCGCTGGCGCTGCCAGCAGTGCAAGCGTCTGATCTGGCGCAGGCCCATGCGGCCTATGCTGGTGCGGTCCTGGCCACTGGCCAGGGCGAGCACGTCGAGGCCCGGCAGATGTTGGAAACCTGCCTGGGCCTGTACCGGCGGCTGGGCAATCAAGTCGAGGTTGCGGCAACGTTGTCCATGCTGTCGCTGGCGCGGCTTCAGGCCGGTGATGCCGTCGGCGCCGAGGCGAGTGAACGCGAGGCGCTGGCGCTTTTCGAAGCCCTCGGCGAGAAGCATGGCCAGGCCATCGGACTGCTGCACCTTGGCCAGATTGCCGTCTATGTCGGCAATGCCGAACTGGCCCAGTCCAGCCTGAACGACTGCCTGAAGATTGCGCAGGCCATCGAAGATCGGGAGGTTGAGGGCGAAGCCGAATTGCGGCTGGGCGAAAACGCCTTCGAGGCGGGCCGGCCGGACAATGCGCGTGAACACCTGCATCGCTCACTGGCAATATGCCGTGAAGCTGGCGATCGTCGCGGTGAGGCCCATGCCCTTGGCTGGCTGGGCAAGGCGAACCTGGAGGATGGCAACCTCGGCGAAGCCCGGCGGCACCTCAGCGGCGCGCTGCGGATCTTTCGTGACTTCGAGATGCGCGAAGAGCTGGTCGACTGCCTCGAAGATCATGCCGAGTTGGCGCGTCGTATGGGCGATGCGGGACTTGGGGCGCGGCTTGCTGGCGCGGCCGATCAGTATCGGGGGCGCCTGGACCTACCACGCTCACCGAAAGCTCAGTTGCGTTGGCAGTCCCGCATGGCTGCTCTGCATGCAGCCATGCCGGAAGGCTTGCTCGCCGACGCTTGGGCAGTGGGTTGCCGAACCGAGTTGAACGCCGCTGCGTGCGAAGCTCAGGCGCTGACTGGTGCGACTTTGGCGAACTGACGGCCTGTCACCTGTTGCGGCCGGCTCTTCACGTCCTGCGACGGCGCGCCAAACCCAAAATGGCCAGGGCGGCTCCAACCAGTGCGATCGTTGCCGGCTCCGGCACACGGGACCATTTCACCACTGGCACATAGTCTGGGCCGTCCACCCCACTGGAATAAGACACCTCGAGATCGCTGTTCGACAAAGTCAGCGCCGGCCCACCCGCGATGGTGAAATCCAGTTCCACGTCATATGGATTTGCCCAACCGAAGGCTTGAAAGTTGCCCGTCAGCGGGGCCGGTCCGACGAAGTCAATGCCGTCGACGTTGCCGAACGCGTCGATACTCAACTGCGAGGGCGCTGGAAACAACCCGGCCCAACCGATGCCCCCTAGACCATTGCCGGGAACGGTGTCATAGAAGAACAGCGATCCTCCATCCAGGCTTGCCGACAAACACGGTCCTACGCCAACGTTTTGGATCGAATTGGCTTGGAGGCAGCCATTGTCCACAGTGATTTGTGCCGATCCCCTCCAGCCGACGGTCTGGCCCACCGCTCCCGAAAATGCCAAGTTGAAGAGTGGATCAAAACGCACCCTGAAGGCTGCCGCTTGCGACGAGGTCGCTGCCGCACACAGCAACACGAACGCGGCCGCAGCACCAGCATGGCGAGCCCGTTGAAGTGACCGGTTGAACATGTTTCGACTCCACAACCCCCGAGATGAGGGGTGCACGCAAGAAGTGCACCATCTATTGAAAAAGTGATTGTCGGAAGAGCATTTGCGAGGGGGAGTTCAGATGTTCCGCGATCCCTTCAGGTGGGTCCTTGACGGTCGAGCGTAAAGATAGTCGACAAAACTCCAGCAATTGAGCCT
Source organism: uncultured Pseudomonadota bacterium (assembly GCA_963758955.1). Lineage (GTDB taxonomy): Bacteria > Pseudomonadota > Gammaproteobacteria > Burkholderiales > Burkholderiaceae_C > Rubrivivax. The sequence goes on along the minus strand of CAVWXO010000007.1, from coordinate 175,597 downwards.
GGTGTTCGATCGCCTGGTGGCGACGGCGTCATGTCTCGAAGTTGCGCGCTTGAAGCGATCAGGAACAATCGGATGGCGTCGCTGCGGTAAAACGCTGCTCTTGCGACAGGCACCCATGTTCTGAGGACACGACAATGAAGCACGACATCAAGCTGCTCTCGGTGGGTACGCCCATGGCTCTGGTCGAGAAAGGCATCAACGAGCATTTCGAAGTGTGCCGCGAGCCCCACCTTGAGGTGCGTGGCATTGCCGTCAGCGGCGGTCACACCCGCATTGACGCGGCCTTCGTCGAGCTGTTCCCACGGCTGGAGATTGTCTCCAGCTTCGGCGTGGGCTACGACCACATCGATGCCGATTCACTGGCCAAGCGCGGCATCGTCGTGACACACACTCCCGACGTGCTGACCGGCGAGGTGGCCGACCTGGCGCTGGGCCTGCTGATTGCCACCGTGCGCCAGTTGCCACAGGTCGACCGCTACCTGCGCGCCGGCAAGTGGCTGGAGCGGCCGTACCCGCTGACCACCACGCTGCGTGGCCGCAAGGTCGGCATCCTGGGCCTGGGCCGTATTGGCAAGGCGATCGCGCGCCGGCTGCAGGCCTGCGACCTGGAGATCGAATACCACGGCCGCAAGACGCAGCCGGATGTGACGTACCGCTACCACCCGACGCTGCTGGGTCTGGCGCAAAGCTGCGACGTGCTAATGGTGGTGGCCTCTGGCGGCGCCGAGACTCGGCACATGGTCAACAAGGACGTGCTGGAAGCGCTGGGTCCCGACGGCATCGTCATCAACGTCGGTCGCGGCACGGTCGTCGACGAGGCAGCGCTGGTTGCCGCGCTGCGCGACAAGAAGATCCTGTCCGCCGGCCTGGATGTGTTCGAGGACGAGCCGCGCGTGCCGGCTGAGCTGATCGCGATGGAGCACGTGGTGCTGCTGCCGCATGTCGGCTCGGCGTCGGTGCACACGCGCAACGCGATGGGCCAGCTGGTGGTGGACAACCTGGTGTCCTGGTTCGGCGGCAAGGGCGCGGTAACGCCGGTGCCCGAATGCCAGGCGCTGGCCGCGAGCAAGGCGAAGGGCTGAGCCGTGCCGGCGGCGCGGCTGCTCGCGCTGGACTGGGGCACGTCCTCGCTGCGTGCCTATCTGCTGGGCGGGGGCGGCATCGTCGTCGAGGAGCGCCGCAAACCCTGGGGATTGCTGCATCTTCCCGAAGGCGGCTTTGCGGCCGCGCTGAGGGGCGCGGCTGGCGACTGGCTGGACGCCATGCCGGCACTGCCGCTCATCGCTTCGGGCATGGTCGGCAGCGCACAGGGCTGGCGCGAGGCGCCCTATGCCAGCTGCCCGGCCGATGCAGCGGCACTGGCCACGCAGTTGCTGCGCTTCGAGGCGCTGCCAGGCGTGATGCTGCATATCGTGCCGGGCGTACGCCTGGCTGGCAACCGCCCCGACGTGATGCGCGGCGAGGAGACGCAGGTCGTGGGCTTGCTCGCCCTGCAGCCGGCGCTGGCCGAGCGCGCCACGCTAGTGATGCCGGGCACGCACAGCAAGTGGGTGCATGTCGCAGCTGCTCGCATCGTCGAATTCCACACCTACATGACTGGCGAGCTGTTCGCGCTGCTGCGCGAGCACTCGATCCTGGGCCGACCGGCGCGTGAGGCCGGCGGCGGCCAGGCTTGTGACGATGCCTTCGATCGTGGTGTCGCTGCCGTGCGCGTTGCGGGCCCGGCCGGCGCAACAGCATTGCTGTTCTCGGCACGCGCGTTGGTGCTTGGCGGCCAGCTGCAGGCCCGCGACAGCCTGGACTATCTGTCGGGCCTGCTGGTCGGTGAGGAACTGCGCTGCGCGCTGGCGGACGACGATGCGGAAGAGCCGGTGCTGGTCGGCGATGCGTCGCTGTGTGAGCGCTATCGGCGTGCGATGGCACTGTTCGGCCATCCGTCGCAGACCGCGGGCGAAGGTGCGGCCGCGGCCGGCCTGTGGCAGATTGCCACGCGGGCCGGGCTTTGCTGAGGGGACACACATGCGCGAACACCTGGCCCAACTGCCCTTGATCGCCATCCTGCGCGGCATCACGCCCGCCGAGGTCGTGGCTGTAGGTCTGGCGCTCGCCGAGGCGGGTTTCCGCATCATCGAGGTGCCGCTGAATTCGCCGCAGCCGCTGCGCAGCATCGAGCTGCTGGCGCGCGAGCTGGGGACGCACTGCCTGGTTGGTGCGGGCACGGTGATGAGCACGGCGCAGGTGGATGCGGTGGCCCAGGCTGGCGGGCGGCTGATCGTCATGCCGCACGGCGATGCCACCGTGATCCGTGCCGCCAAGGCGCACGGCCTGGCCTGCGCGCCGGGCGTCGCCACGCCCAGCGAAGGCCTCGCCGCATTGGCCGCGGGCGCCGATGCGCTGAAGCTGTTCCCGGCCGAACTGCTGACGCCGGCGGTGCTGAAGGCGCTGCGCGCGGTATTCCCGAGCGAAGTGGTGTTCCTACCCGTCGGCGGGATCACACCCCAGAACATGATGGACTATGCGGGCGTGGGCGCCAACGGCTTCGGCCTGGGTTCGGCGCTGTACAAGCCCGGCGCCACGCCGCAGCAGGTGGCGATCAACGCCCGGGCCTTCGTCAGCGCGTGGCGTTCCATTGCGCACTCTTCCGCTGATTTTTGACTGATCGGTCAAGTACTGTTATAGTGCGGGCATGGCACGCGAGAAGCAGTTCAGTGAAGCGCAGGTGCTCGACGAGGTTGCCGACCTTTTCACCTCGCACGGTTACCAGGGCACGTCGCTGGCGATGCTGCTGGACGCCACCGGGCTGGGCAAGCAGAGCCTGTACAACTGCTTCGGCGACAAGCGTGCGCTGTACCTGAAGTCGCTCGACTGCGCGACCGCGCGATACCAGGTGGTGCATGCGCAGATGCAGGCGGCCGCCACCGGTCGCGCGGCGGTGGAATGTTTCTTCAGCCATGTGGTCGGCAAGTGCGAAAGCGCCGAAGCGGCTGACAAGAGTTGCATCGTCGCCGCCGGCCTGCTCGAAGCGGTGGACGATGCGTTGATCGTGCAGACGCTGCGCACCAAGTGGGCCGCGTCGCACGAGGTGCTGCGTGCCGCGGTCGAGCGCGGGCAGAAGGACGGCTCGGTGCTAAATACCGCACCGTCGGCTGCGCTGGCCGACCTGCTGCTGGCGCTGATGGCCGGCCTGCGCGTCAATGCGCGGGCCGACTTTGGTGCAGCGCGGCTGCAGCGCACGGTCGATCTGGCGCTGGCCGTGCTGGACAGCGGATGACCCGCACTGGCGGACGGCAGCGCGCCGCGGCGCGCCTTTTTTCGATCCATATTTGACCTTTCGGTCTAAAACAGCTTTTTTCCACCCACCCTTACTCAGGAGTTCGACCATGTTGTTCCAAGCCTTCACCAGCCCATCCCTGCAACTGAAGAACCGCGTCGTGATGGCGCCGCTGACGCGCAGCCGCGCCGTCGAGCGCAACACGCCCACCGAACTGATGGCCCAGTACTACGCGCAGCGCGCCGGTGCCGGGCTCGTCATCACCGAGGGCACCTCGCCTTCACCCAACGGGCTGGGTTATCCGCGCATCCCGGGGCTGTTCAATGCCGAGCAGGTGGCTGGCTGGCGCCGCGTCACCGAGGGCGTGCACGCGCAGGGCGCCAAGATCTTCGTGCAGCTGATGCACACCGGCCGTGTCTCGCACGCGGCCAACCTGCCGGCCGGCGCCAAGGTCGTTGGCCCGGTGGCCAGCCCATTGGCGGGCGAGATGTACACCGATGCCCAGGGTATGCAGCCGCACAGCACGCCGCAGGCAATGAGCGCTGGAGACATCGCGCAGGCGACCGGCGAGTACGTTCGTGCGGCCCAGTTGGCCCTCGAAGCCGGCTTCGATGGCGTCGAGTTGCACGCGGCCAACGGCTACCTGCTGGAGCAGTTCCTCAACGCCAATGTCAACACGCGCGACGACGCTTACGGTGGCTCAGCCGACAAGCGCAACCGCTTCGTGCTCGAGGTGGTGCGTGCGACGGTGGCGGCGATCGGCGCGGATCGCGTCGGCATTCGCGTCTCACCCTATGGCGTATTCAACGGCACCGGCGCATTTGACGGCGTGCACGACCAGTACCTGGCGCTGGCGCGCGAACTCGGTGCACTGAAGCTGGCCTATATGCACCTGGTCGACCATTCGTCGATGGGCGCGCCCGAAGTGCCAGCCGCCTTCAAGTCGAAGTTGCGCGCGGCCTTCGGCGGCAGCTTCATCGCCTCGGGCGGCCTGGACCGCCACAGTGCCGAACAGGTGTTGAAGGAAGGCCGCGGCGACCTGGTGGCCTTCGGCCGCGCCTGGCTGGCCAACCCGGACCTGATCGAGCGTTTGAAGGACGGGCTGGCGCTGAATGCGCCCAATCCATCGACCTTCTACACGCCGGGTGCGAAGGGCTACACCGACTATCCGCGGGCCGAGGCCGTGGCAACGGCCTGATGAAGAGGGGTTCGACTACTGCCCGACCACCACTTCGCTGATCTGCATCACCGGGGCGATGTCGGTGTAGTTGGGGATATCGCCCATGATCTCCTTCATGTGCGGGCCCATGCCGGCCTGGAAGGATTCGACCGAATCGCAGTAGATGTGGCACATGCCCACGTAGGTGGCCGGCGCGCCGGGTGCGCCGCCGGCCAGGCCCTTGTCCACCGTGTAGAACTTGCACGCGTCGCCCATCTTGGCCTTGACCATCGGCATGTGCTTGTCGCGGTAATAGGTGTGGTCGAACCGGGCGCCTTCCTTGTTCGGGTACATCACGCTGACCTTGATCATGTCTTGTCTCCGGTGTGGGGTCATGCAGCCAGCAGCTGCCGCAGGACATAGGGCAGGATGCCGCCGTGCGCATAGTAATCGACCTCGATCGGCGTATCGATGCGCAGCGTGACCGACAGCTTGCGCTCCGTGCCGTCGCCACCGGTGATCGACAGCGTGGCATCGCCCTGCGGCACGATCGGCGTGGCCAGTTCGACGTCGATGACCTCGTCGCCCTGCAGCCCCAGCGACTGCCAGGTGTCGCTGCCCTTGAACTGCAGCGGCAGCACGCCCATGCCCACCAGGTTGCTGCGGTGGATGCGCTCGAAGCTCTTCGCCACCACCGCCTTGATGCCCAGCAGCATCGTGCCCTTGGCGGCCCAGTCGCGGCTGGAGCCGGTGCCGTATTCCTCGCCGGCGAAGATCACCGTCGGCACGCCGGCTTCCATGTAGTTGATGGCCGCATCGTAGATCGGCAACTTCTCGCCAGTGGGCTGGTAGAGGGTGACGCCCCCTTCCTCGCGTGAGCCGTCTGCACCTGCCGGGATCATCAGGTTCTTGATGCGCACGTTGGCGAAGGTGCCGCGCATCATCACCTCGTGGTGGCCGCGGCGCGAGCCGTAGCTGTTGAAGTCCACCGGCTTGACGCCCTGCTCGATGAGGTACTTGCCGGCCGGCGAACTGGCCTTGATCGAGCCCGCCGGCGAGATGTGGTCGGTGGTGATCGAATCACCGAACAGCGCCATGATGCGCGCGCCCTTTACACCGGCCACCAGCGCCTTCGGAGTCATCGTGAACCCCTGGAAGAAGGGCGGCTGGGCGATGTAGGTGCTGTGCGGCCAGTCGTAGACCTGGCCTCGGGCGCCCTTGATCGCGTTCCACAGCTTGCCGGGCTTGGCCGCCACGTTGCCGTAGTTCTCGCGGAAGGCCTTCGGGTTCATCGCGAACTTCAGCAGCGCATGCACCTCGTCGCTGCTCGGCCAGACGTCGCCCAGGTACACCGGCCGGCCCTTGTTGCCCAGGCCCAGCGGCTGCGTCATCACGTCCACCGTCATGTTGCCGGCGATGGCGTAAGCCACCACCAGCGGCGGGCTGGCCAGGAAGTTGGCCTTCAGGTTGGGGTGGATGCGCGCCTCGAAATTGCGGTTGCCGGACAGGACGGCGGCGCAGATCAGGTCGTTGCCGGTGATGGCGGCGTTGATCGGGCCGGTGAGGTCGCCGGCATTGCCGATGCAGGTGGTGCAGCCGTAGCCGGCGACGTTGAAGCCGAGCTTCTCCAGGTAGGGCAGCAGGCCGGTCTTGGCCAGGTACTCGGTGACGATGCGCGAGCCCGGCGCCAGCGAGGTCTTGATGTGCGGCTTGACCTTCAGTCCGGCTTCCACCGCCTTCTTCGCCAGCAACCCCGCAGCCAGCAGCACGCTCGGGTTGCTGGTGTTGGTGCAGCTGGTGATGGCGGCGATGAGCACGTCGCCGTTCTTGATTTGCAGCCCATCGCTGGTAGCGAAGGGCTGCGCCAGCTTGGCGGCAGGTTGGTTGAAGCCGTTGTCGGCGATCGGTGCGCTAAACAAGTCGCCGAACTTCGCCGAAACATCGGTCAGCGTGATGCGGTCCTGCGGCCGTTTCGGACCGGCCAATGACGGCGCGACCGTGCTGAGGTCCAGTTCGATCACCTGGCTGTAGTCGATTGCGCCGTCCTCGGGCACGCCAAACAGCTGTTGCGCCTTGAAGTAGGCCTCGAAGGCCTCGATCTCGGCCTTGCTGCGGCCGGTGCCCTTGAAGTAATCGATGGTGCGCTCGTCGACCGGGAAGAACCCCATCGTCGCGCCGTACTCCGGCGCCATGTTGGCAATGGTGGCCCGGTCGGGCAGGGCCAACGTGCGCGTACCGGCGCCGAAGAACTCGACGAACTTGCCCACCACCTTGTGCTTGCGCAGCAGCTCGGTGACGGTGAGCACCAGGTCGGTGGCGGTGCAGCCTTCGCGGAGGCGCCCGATCAGCTTCAGGCCCACGACGTCCGGCGTCAGGAAGTACACCGGCTGGCCCAGCATGCCGGCCTCGGCCTCGATGCCGCCGACGCCCCAGCCGACCACGCCGATGCCGTTGATCATCGTCGTGTGGCTGTCGGTGCCGACCAGCGTGTCGGGGTAGTAGACGCCGTCACGCCCTTTGTGCACGCCGCGTGCCAGGTACTCCAGGTTTACCTGGTGCACGATGCCGAAGCCTGGCGGCACCACGCCGAAGGTGTCGAAGGCCTGCATGCCCCACTTCATGAACTGGTAGCGCTCCTGGTTGCGCTGGAACTCCAGCTTCATGTTCAGGTCCAGCGCCTGCTTGGTGCCGTAGTGGTCGACCATCACCGAGTGGTCGACCACCAGGTCCACCGGCACCAGCGGCTCGATGGTCTTGGCATCGCGCCCCATGTCGGCGGCGACGTTGCGCATCGCCGCCAGGTCGGCGAGCAGAGGCACGCCGGTGAAGTCCTGCAGCACCACGCGGGCGACGACAAAGGGGATCTCGTCGCTGCGCGGCGCGTTCGGCTTCCAGTTGGCGAGCTGCGCCACATGCTCGGCGGCGACCTTCTTGCCGTCGCAGTTGCGCAGCACCGATTCGAGCACGATGCGGATCGACACCGGCAGCCGCTTGATGTTCGGGTGGGTCTTGCTCAGCTCGGGCAGCGAGTAGAACTGCCCCTGCTTGCCGGAGGCCGTGGTGAAACTCTTGCGCGTGGCGGCAAAGGGGTGCGGCGGTGGGGTGGCGGTGGGTTGATTTCTGGCCATGCTTGCGCTCCTGCGTCGATGACGCCGATGATTGTGCATGGCACGGCCCTGCGCGGCGCTCAGTGCCAGCCTGCCGTAGGGGCAACAGCCCACGCTGGCTGGGCCGACTCGAACGCGATGCCTGCTGACACGGCAGAATCGACCCGTCTGCGTCCAAGGCTTTGAATCCGAAGCATGTCGAGCTTGCACCCCGTCTTCTGGATCATGGCCGCCGCCGTGCTGGCGCCGCTGCTGGCCGAGGTGCCGGTGGGCTTCAGGGTGCCGGTGGTGGTGTTCGAGATCCTTCTGGGCATCCTGCTCGGCCCGCACGGGCTGGGCTTGGTCAAGTTCGACGGGTTCGTCGCGTCGATGTTTGCTTTCGGCATGGCGGCCACACTGTTCATGGCCGGCATGGAACTGGACTTCAAGCACATCCGCGGTGCGCCGGTGGTGATGGCGCTGCGCGGCTGGGGTGTGTCGCTGCTGCTGGGCGTGGCGGCGGCGGCGCTGCTCTACGAAACGCCGCTGGCGCGCGCGCCGCTGATGCTCACGCTGGCACTTTGCACCACGGCGCTGGGCACGCTGTTGCCGATGCTGCGCGACGCCGGGCAACTCGACAGCCGCTTTGGCCGGATGTTCCTGGCAGCGGGCACCGTGGGCGAGGTCGCGCCCATCGTCGCCATGTCGCTGTTGCTGTCTCAGGAGTATTCCACCTGGCAGGAATTCGGCTTCCTGATGGTGTTCCTGCTGCTCGTCACCGCATCGGCGGCAGCCGGCATGGGCCTGCGGCCCGCCCCGGTGGTGGCGCTGCTGTCCCGCACGATGCACGCCAGCACGCAACTGCCGGTGCGCCTGTCGCTGCTCATCCTGGCCGGCTTCTTCGTGCTGACCGAGGAGTTCGGCTTCGAGAACATCCTGGGTGCCTTTGCCGCAGGCATGGTGGTCGGCCTGGCCACCAAGGGACACGAGGCCAAGCCGCTGCGCCACAAGATCGATGCCGTGTGCTTCGGCTGGTTCATTCCGTTCTTCTTCGTCGGCACTGGGGTCAAGTTCCATCTGAGCGCGATCACCCACGACCTGACGACCGCCTTGCTGGTGCCGGCCTTCCTGCTCGTTCTGCTGGCTGTGCGCGGCTTGCCCGTGCTGCTGTACGGCACGCACCTGCAACGGCAGGAGCGGGTGCCCTTTGCGTTGTACTCGGCGGTCGCGTCGCTGTCGCTGGTGGTGGTGATCACGGACATCGGCGTGCACACGCACAGCATCACCACACAACTGGCCGCGGCGCTGGTCGGCGCCGCGGTGCTGTCGGTGCTGATCTTCCCCACGTTGGGCGGTGTGTTGCTGGCCAAGGCTGCAGTCGCCACCGGCAGGGAGCCCACGCCCGGTTCCTGAAATTGACGTGCGTCAGCGCGCGTCAATGCCTGTCAACGCGCCTGCGGGCGCAGGCGTTGAGACTTCAGCCACAATCGTGGCATGCCGTTGCGTAAAAGTCTGCCGGCATCCGGTCCACGGCGCCCATGGATGGTGTCTTGTGGCCTGACATCAACCATTCTGCGCTAGCGCGCACTCACAGGAGCAGGTCCATGAAGCTTTCAAGAATTCTCGGTATCGGTGCGTTGTCGCTTTCGCTGGTGGCCGGGGGTGCTTTCGCCCAGGACAAGGCGGCCAAGCAGGCTGAAGTCGTCAAGAAGACCGATGCCGCGTTGCAGAAGTTCTATGCGAAGAAACCCGATCTGAAGGCGGCCGTCGCCAAGGCGCCGGGTTATGCGGTGTTCACCACCTACGGCATCAGCTTCCTCGTCGGCGGTGCTGGCGGCAAGGGCGTCGTGCACGACAACATGACCAAGAAGAACACGTTCATGGACATGGGTTCGGCCAGCGTCGGCGCGCAGATTGGCGCTTCGGAGAACGACGTGCTGATCATCTTCAAGACCGCTGCAGTCATGAACGATTTCGTCAACAAGGGCTGGACCGCCAGCGGCGGCGCCACGGCGCAGGCCGGTGCGGGCGGGAGCACCGCGGGTGCCGGGCGAGGTGGCAGTGCGATGAACGATGCCGATACCTACACCCTCACGCAGAACGGCCTCGAGGCCGGCGTGGCAATTGCTGGATCGAAGTTCTGGAAGGATGAGGCGCTCAACTGAGCAGCGGAACACGTTCCGGCCTGCCTTAGGCGGGCTGTGTCGGGTAACCAGGAAGGGCGGCTTCTTCGACGAAGCCGCCCTTTTTCATGGGCGCGCCCCGGCTCAGGGCGGTGCTTGGCGCAAGCGCTGCAACATCTGGGCGACTTGCGGGTCGCCGGGTCGCAACTGATGCAGCCGTTCGGCCGCGGCCAGCGCCTTGTCGCGCTGGCCAGCCTGGGCGTACAACACCGCCAGCGCATAGGGCACGGCCGGGTCTACGGGATCGATGCGCTGGGCCTGCAGCAATGCGGCTTCGGCCGGCTTGGGCTGCCCCAGCTGCTGCAGAGCGAGACCGTAGTTGTATTGAACGCGGGCACGATTCGGTAGCAGCTTGGCGGCCTTGGCCAGCGTCTGTGCGGCTTCGGGCAGGCGCTGCTCCTCGGCCAGCAGCAGGCCCAGCGAATACTGCAGCTCGCCCAGTTGCGGCAGCCGTTGCAGACCGTCGCGCAGCACGCGCTCGGCGTCGGCATTGCGCGAGCGCGTGCTGTAGAACTGCGCCAGGTTGGCGCGGGCCGGCGTGAAGTCAGGATCGATCGCCAGCGCCTTCAGGTAATGCGCCTCGGCCAGGTCGTCTCGGCCGGTGAGGCCGTAGACGACGGCCAGGTTCAGCTGGTTGCCCGGCATATCCAGCGCCACCGACTGCGCGCCAAGGTACTCGGCCAGTGCGGCGTCGTAGGCGGCGCGCGTCGGCGCGTCGAATTGGGCGGCCGGCAGCGATGCCAGGCTGCGCGCGGCGGCGATGCGCACGGCGCGCACCGGGTCCTTCAGCAGCGGCGCCAGCGCCGGCACGCGCTGCGAGGCATCGAGTGGCTCCAGGCTGGCAGCCGCGGCGGCCCGCACTTCGGCATCGTTATCGCGCGTGGCCTCGAGGCGTTCACCGACGCCGTTGGCGCCGTCACCGCGCAGCAGGTCCAGCGCGGTGGCGCGCACGATCGGCGGCTGTGCCGCATCGGCCACCAGTGCGACCAGCGCTTGCGGTGCATCGCGCGCGCCGCGCCGCGCGGCCGCGAAGACCTCGCCGTAGTGCGGCGGACGCTTGGGCGTGCCGTACCAGGTCGTCACCGCGTCGGCTGCCCACTGCGGCGTCTTGTCGGCATGGCACTGGTTGCAGGCGTTGGGCGTGCCCAGGGTCACCGTCAGGTCCGGCCTCGGGATGCGCATGCTGTGATCCGGCCGCGGCTGGATGACCATGTAGTTCTTCGCTGGCATGTGGCACGCCGTGCACTGCGCGCCCGGTGTGCCCGCAGCATGGTGGTGGTGCTGCGGTGTGTCGTAGCCCCCGGCGGCGCTGGGAAAGCTTGGGTTGGCCTGCGGCTGGTGGCATTGCAGACACAACGCATTGCCCTGCAGCTTGGGCTTGGCGCTGTGCGGGTCGTGGCACTGGGTGCAGGCCACACCCATGCGGTACATCTTGCTCTGGCGGTACGAGCCGACGACGAAGACCTCGTCCAGCTGTTGGCCGTCGGCGTGGTACAGGCCTTCGCGCAGCAAGCTGGGCAGGTAGTGGTCCAGGTGCGGTTGGCCCGGCACCGGCATGGACGAGAGTTCGGCGCGGCGCGAGTGGCAGGCGGCGCAGACCTCGACCTGAGCCTTCGGCGTCTTCAGATCGGCCACCAGGCCGTGGCGGTCGATCGGCGCCGTCGTCTGGCCCGATGCCTTGAGCCTTGCCCATTCGGCATGGCGAGACCCCGGGCCGTGGCAGGACTGGCAAGACACGTTTACCTCCGCCCAGCGCGAGTCGAAGGCATCGGTCTTGGCGTCGTAGCGCTTCTCGAAGCCGGTGGTGTGGCAGGTGATGCACATGGTGTTGGCCGTCTGGTAGCGGCCGGTCCAGTGCAGCACGTCGCCCGGCGGCGCTTTCTCGTTGGGCAGCAGGTGGAACCACTTGCCGTCGCGCGTGTTCCAGGCAATCTGCAGCGGCTGCAGCCGGCCCTGGCCGGTGTCGATCAGGTATTGCTGCAGCGGCTCGACGCCGAAGGTGTAGGCCACTTCGAAATCCGCCATGCGCCCGTCAGGCCCGTCGGTGTGCACCATGTACTTGTCGTCACGCCTGAAGAAGCGCGTGGTCACACCCTGGTGCCGGAACTGCGCGTTGTCGAAGTTGCCGCGCACCGTCTGCGCTGTTGGCGGGGCCATGGCCTGGGCATGGTGCGACTGAACCCAGGCCTCGCCGGCCGCCTGGTGGCAGCCCAGGCATTGGGTGTTTGCGACATAGGTCGGTGGCGGCAATGCCACGGACACCGGTGCGTTGTCCGAGCCCGCTGGAGCCGGGCTGCGGGCGAGCCACAGGCCAGCCGCAACGGCCGACACGAGCAGCAGCAGGGCAGCAACCCAGAGCGCGCGACGACGGTGGGTGGATACCGGCGCCGCCGGCAAGGCGGGCTCGGGCGCGGGGTCGAGCTTCGGGCGCCGCCTCTTTGCCATGCCGCGTCGGGCTCAGGCCGTGCGCGGCAGGTAGCGCACCGACAGCACGCCGCCGATGGCGCGCAGGCTGTCCAGCACCGGCGTACCGACGGCGCTGTCCACGTCGACCAGGGTGTAGGCCATCTCGCCGCGCGACTTGTTCACCATGTTGTGGATGTTCAACCCGGCATGGGCCATCGCGGTGGAGATCTGCCCGAGCATGTTGGGCACGTTGGCATTGGCAATGGCCACGCGGAAGGCCGATTCGCGCGCCATACTCACCTGCGGGAAGTTGACCGCATTGACCACGTTGCCGTTCTCCAGGTAGTCGCGCAGCTGGTCCACGACCATGATGGCGCAGTTCTCCTCGGCCTCGCGCGTGGACGCGCCCAGGTGCGGCAGCGCGATCACCCGCGCATGGCCGTGGAGGGTCGGGCTGGGGAAGTCGCAGACATAGTGACCCAGGCGCTGGCCCGCCAGCGCGGCCAGCACCGCGGCCTCGTCGACCACGCCTTCGCGCGAGAAGTTCATCAGCACCGCGCCGGCGCGCATCGAGCCGATGTTGTCGGCGTTGACCAGGTGGCGCGTGGCCGCGACCAGCGGCACGTGCAGCGTGACGAAGTCGCTGCTGCGCAGCACTTCGGACACGCTGGCGGCGCGCTTGACCTGGGCCGGCAGGCTCCAGGCCGCGTCGACCGTAATCTCCGGGTCGTAGCCCAGCACTTGCATGCCCAGCTTGATGGCGGCATCGGCCACCAGGCAGCCGATCTTGCCCAGGCCGACGATGCCCAGGGTCTGGCCCTGCAGCTCGTAGCCGGCGAAGGCCTTCTTGCCATCTTCGACTGACCTGTCCATGTCGCCCGTCTTCGGGTCGAGTGCGGCCACGAAGCGCAGCGCCGCCGGCAGGTTGCGCGCGGCCAGCAGCATGCCGGCCAGCACCAGCTCCTTCACCGCATTGGCATTGGCGCCGGGCGCGTTGAACACTGGCACGCCGCGCGCGCTCATCGCCGGCACCGGGATGTTGTTGGTGCCGGCGCCGGCACGGCCAATGGCCTTGACGCTGGCCGGGATGTCCATGGCATGCATGTCGGCCGAACGCAGCAGCACCGCGTCGGGGGCGGCAATGTCCTTGCCGACTGCATAGGTCTCGGCCGCCAGCCGCTTCAACCCGTTGGCCGAGATCTGGTTCAACACCAGGATGTGCAGGCGCTGGGTCTCAACCATGCTGCGCCTCGAACTCCGTCATGTAGGCCACCAGGGCCTTGACGCCTTCGATCGGCATGGCGTTGTAGATCGACGCGCGCATGCCACCGACCGAGCGGTGACCCTTCAACTGCAGCATGTGGCGTGCCTCGGCACCCTTCAGGAAGGCCGCATCCAAGGCTTCGTCCTTCAGCTTGAAGGGCACGTTCATCAGCGAGCGGTCGGCCTTGGCCACCGGGCTGCTGTAGAACGAAGTGGCATCGAGGTAGTCGTACAACAGCGCCGCCTTGGCGCGGTTGTGGGCTTCCATGGCGGACAGTCCGCCCTGCGCCTTGATCCAGTTGAACACCAGCCCGGCGATGTAGATCGCGTAGGTCGGCGGGGTGTTGAGCATCGAGTCGTTCTCGGCCTGCTGCTTGTAGTCGAAGGCCGACGGCGTGATCGGCAGCGCCTGACCGATCAGGTCATCGCGCACGATGACGATGGTCAGACCGGCCGGGCCGATGTTCTTCTGCGCGCCACCATAGATCAGTCCGTACTTCGACACGTCCACCGGCCGGCTCAGGATGTTGCTGGACATGTCGGCCACCAGCGGCACGTCACCCACCTCGGGCGTCCAGTGGTACTCGACGCCGCCGATGGTCTCGTTGCTGCAGATGTGCACGTAGGCGGCGTTCGGGTCGAGCTTCCAGCTGTCGCGCGGCGGAATGCTGGTGTAGCCGCCGGCCTTGGCGCTGGCGGCGACATTGACCGTGCAGTACTTGCCGGCTTCCTTGATCGATTTTTTCGACCACTCGCCGGTGTCGATGTAGTCGGCCGCGGTCTTGCCGCGCAGCATGTTCATCGGCACGATGGCGTTCTCGCCGATGGCGCCGCCCTGCATGAACAGCAGCTTGTAGTTCGACGGCACCGCCAGCAGCTCGCGCAGCAGGCTTTCGGCCTCGGCATGGATGGAGATGAACTCCTTGCCGCGGTGGCTCATCTCCATCACCGACATGCCCGAGCCGTGCCAGTCGAGCATTTCCTCGGCCGCCTGGCGCAGCACCGGTTCGGGCAGCGCGGCCGGGCCGGCGCTGAAATTGAAGACACGGGTCATCGGATGATCTCCATCAACAAGGTTTGGTGCAGGCGCCAGCCGGCGCGCGGCCGGGCGGCGTGCCGGGCGGGATGCGGCACACTCGCCGGATTCCTTCGCCACTGCCGCTATTCTCGCCTGATGAGCACCCTGTTCAATGTGTCGCCCCGGCCCGAATACTTCAGCCCGGAGCACGAGGATTTCCGCCGCACCGTGCGCGCCTTCGTCGAGCGCGAGATCGCGCCCTACGTCAACGAGTGGGACGAGGCCGGCACCTTCCCGCGCGAGCTGTACCGCAAGGCGGCCGCGGTCGGCATCATCGGCCTGGGCTATCCCGAGGCATACGGCGGCACGCCGGCCGACCAGTTCTTCAGCATCGTCTCGGCCGAGGAGATCGCACGCGCCGGCTGCGGCGGGCTGCAGGCCAGCCTGGGCTCGCACGGCATCGGCATGCCGCCGGTGGTGGCGCATGGCAGCGAGGCGCTGAAGCGCCGAGTGCTGCCGCCGGTGATCCGCGGCGAGAAGATCGCCGCACTGGCCATCACCGAGCCTGGTGGCGGTTCCGATGTTGCCGCGCTCAAGACCACCGCGGTTCGGGACGGCGACCACTATGTGGTCAACGGTGAAAAGACCTTCATCACCTCGGGCATGCGTGCCGACTACCTGAGCGTGGCGGTGCGCACCGACCCGGCCAACCGGGGCCCCGGCGGCGTGTCGCTGCTGCTGATCGACGGCGACACGCCGGGGTTGTCGCGCAGCGAGCTGAAGAAGATGGGCTGGTGGTCCAGCGACACCGCCCACCTGCGCTTCGACAATTGCCGCGTGCCGGTGGGCAACCTGATCGGCGAGGAGGGCAGGGGCTTCAAGGCCATCATGCACAACTTCAACAGCGAGCGGCTGATGATGGCCGCACTGGCTTGCGCCTATGCCGAGGCCTGCACCGAGGAGGCGCTGGCCTGGGCGCACGAGCGCAAGACCTTCGGCGCGGCGCTGTCCGAGCGCCAGGTGATCCGCCACAAGCTGGTGGACATGGCAACCAAGGTGGAAACCGCGCGCACCTTCGTCTACGACCTGGCCTGGAGGTTGCAGCAGGGCCTTGGCCCGGCCGAGGCGATGGTGGCGCGCACCTGCATGGCCAAGGTGGTGGCCACGCAGGCCATGCAGTTCTGTGCCGACCAGGCGGTGCAGATCCTCGGCGGCATGGGCTTCATGCGCGGAACCAAGAGTGAGCGCATCTACCGCGAGGTCAAGGTCATGGTCATCGGCGGCGGCTCGGAAGAGATCATGAAGGACCTGGCCGCGCGCCAGCTCGAAATCTGAGCTACTTGCCGGAGAGGATGGCTTTCTCGTCGTCCTCGCGGTAGCTGCGGCCTTCGCAGTCGATCTTCCAGTTCTGCAGGTCGACCTCGAAGCTCTGCGTACTTTGCATCAGCTTGGCATTGCGCGCGTTCCAGTCGCCAGCCGACTGTTCGCGCGCGGCCAGGCGGGCGTCGAAGGCCTTGGCCCTCTGTTCGGCTGCCGGGCCGAGGGCGGCGCGGTCGGCTTCCAGCGCCTGCGCGGCCTTGTCAAGCTCGGCGCGCTCGCGGTCCAACGAGCGGCGCTGCCGCTCGGCGGTGGGGCCGGACAGGTTGGCGTTGTCAAACTTGGCCACTCGCTCGTTGTAGTCGGCGGTCTGCGCCGACAGCGCCTTGCTGCGCTTGCCGATGTCGGCCGCGCTTTCGGTCAGCTTCTCGATCGAGGCGCGTTCGGCTTTCAGCGATTCGTCGATCTGCTGCAGTTCCTGGCGCTCGCGGTCGAGCTGGGCACGCTCGGCCTCCAGCGTCGGGCGTCGCGCGGCCAGGTCCTTCTGCTGCGCCATGCAGGTGCGCAGCTCTTCGCGGCTGAGCAGCTTGCCGCCCGCCTTGGGCGTGCCCAGGGCCTTGGTGGCCGGCGCCTGCGCGCCCACGGCCAGGGCCAGCAGGGCCAACGCCAGACCGGTCAACATCGAGGAGAGTCTGTTCATCACGCTGTAGGTGCTGCGCCGGCCGGACCCGGCAAGGGCCGCATCATGCCACCGGCACCCACCGCGGCGCGGCATCGGTTATCTTGCGGTCGATGAGCGACCTGAGCTTCTTCTGGCATGACTACGAGACCTTCGGTGCCGTGCCGCGACGCGACCGGCCGGCGCAGTTTGCCGGATTGCGTACCGACGCCGAGCTGAATCCGATCGATGCGCCTGTGATGTGCTATTGCCGCCCGGCGCCGGACTTCCTGCCCGAGCCCGAGGCCGTTCTCCTGACCGGCATCCTGCCCCAGGAGTGTCTGGAAAAGGGCCTGCCCGAGCATGCGTTCGCCGAGGCCATCGAACGACAACTGGCTCAGCCCGGTACCGTGGGCGTGGGCTACAACTCGATCCGCTTCGACGACGAGGTGACCCGCTTTCTCTTCTGGCGCAACCTGATCGACCCCTATGCCCGCGAATGGCAGAACCAGTGCGGCCGCTGGGACCTGCTGGATGTGCTGCGCTGCGCCTGGGCGCTGCGTCCCGAAGGCATCCAGTGGCCACGGCACGAGGACGGCCGCCCTTCGTTCAAGCTGGAGCATTTCACCCGCGCCAACGGGCTGGCACATGACGATGCGCACGATGCGCTGTCCGACGTGCAAGCCACGCTGGCGCTGGCGCGTCGGCTGAAAGCGGCGCAGCCCAAGCTGTGGGAGTTCTGCCTGCGGCTGCGCAAGAAGGACGCGGTGCTCGACGAGATTGCCTCGGCGCAGTCGAAGGGCCGGCCCTTCCTGCACGTCTCGGGCATGTACGGTACCGAGCGCGGCTGCCTGGCGGTGGTCTGGCCGCTGGCGCCGCACCCCACCAACCGCAACGAGATCATTGTCTGGGACCTGGCGCAGGACCCGTCCGAGCTTGCGCAACTGGGACTGGACAGCATGCGCCAGCGCATGTTCACGCGCACTGAAGATCTGCCGGACGGCTTGACCCGGCTGCCGATCAAGACCATCCACATCAACAAGTCGCCAGTGGTCATTGCCAACCTGAAGACGCTGACTCCGGTGTTGGCGCAGCGGTGGGGCATCGACCCGGACCTGGCGTTGCGCCATGCCGACGTCGCCGCGCGACACGCCGGCAAGCTGGCGGGCATGTGGCCCGATGTGTTCAAGCGGCCCGAGCCCGAAGGGCCGGCCGATGTCGACGAAGACCTTTATGGCGGCTTCGTCGGCAACGAGGATAGGCGCGCGCTGCAGCGCCTGCGTGCACTGAGTCCGGCGGCGCTTGCCGACAAGCGGCCGGCATTTGCCGACCCGCGGCTGGACGAACTGCTGTTGCGCTACCGGGCGCGCAATTTTCCCGAGACACTGAATGCGGCCGAACTCGCGCAGTGGCAGGCGCATTGCACCGACCGCCTTTGCCACGGGGAGGCCCAGGGCCGACTCGGCCTGCGCAGCTTCAGCGAGCAAATCGAAGCGCTGGAGCCCGGCGCCGACGAGCGCGGCCGGGGGTTGTTGGCCAGGCTGCGTGACTACGCGGCCGGCATCGCGCCGGATTGCACGGCAGCGCCCTGACGATCAGCAGCGCGCCGTGCCTGCGCTGCAGCTGCCGGTGTTGACCTGGCCAGGCAGGTTCATGCCCAGCGCGTTGGAATCCGTCGCCACTTCCTTGGCCTGGGTCTCGTGAACGCAGCCGTCGACGATGCGCCGGCCTCGTACCGTGTCCATCAGCATCGATTTGGTCGGGATCTGCACCATCAGCATCGGCCCGCCGGCGACTTCTTCAAGCCGCACCGCGCCGGTCGATGAGCGCACCGGCTTCATGGTGTAGGCCTTGCTGCTGAAGGTGACGACCACGTAGCCATCGACCTGGTGCTTGGCCACGTTGAGCGTTTGCTTGAACTCGCAGTCGTAGGGGCCCACCAGAGCCAGCGATGCGGCCACCAGCTGCTCTGCATTCGCCACCGGCAAGGTCGGCAGCTGGTTCACCATCTCCGGGTTCGGCTTGTTCGCCGGTTTTGCGGCGGCGACCTTGATGGCTTGCTTGTCTTGCGCGATGACCGGATGGGCCAGCGCGAACGAGGCGCAGATCAGCGCCAACGGGTACACAACTTTCATGGTGAGCCCTGTGTCAGTGGAGACTCGCTATTGTGCCGCGGATCGCCGGCCGTCCCAAGTGCCGAGCTGGACCGCCCGGGCAGGCCAGTTCCGCGCTTTCACGCCGCAAGGCCGCCGTCAAACCGTGACAGCCTTGGCGGTGTCCGCGTACTCCTCGATCTGGTCGAAGTTCAGGTACTTGTACACGCTGGCCGGGTCCTTGTTGATGATACCCATGGCCTCGTGGTATTCGGCCACCGTCGGCAGCTTGCCGAGCTTGCTGGCAATGGCGGCCAGCTCGGCCGAGGCCAGGAACACGTTGGTGTTCTTGCCCAGGCGGTTGGGGAAGTTGCGCGTGCTGGTCGAGACCACGGTGGCGCCCTCGCGCACCTGCGCCTGGTTGCCCATGCACAGGCTGCAGCCCGGCATCTCGGTGCGCGCACCGGCGGTGCCGAAGGCGGCGTAGTGGCCTTCCTTGATCAGCTCGCTCTGGTCCATCTTGGTGGGCGGGGCCACCCACAGCTTGACCGGAATGTCGCGCTGCCCGCCCAGCAGCTTGGCCGCGGCGCGGAAGTGACCGATGTTGGTCATGCAGCTGCCGATGAAGGCCTCGTCGATCTTGGTGCCGGCCACCTCGCTGAGCACCTTGGCGTCGTCGGGGTCGTTCGGGCAGCACAGCACCGGCTCCTTCAGGTCAGCCAGGTCGATCTCGATCACGGCGGCGTATTCGGCATCCTTGTCGGCCTCGAGCAGCTGCGGGTTGGCCAGCCAGGCTTCCACCGCCTTGATGCGGCGCTCGAGCGTGCGCTTGTCCTGGTAGCCGTCGGCGATCATGTTCTTCATCAGCACGATGTTGCTGGTGAGGTACTCGATCACCGGCGCCTTGTTCAGCTTGATCGTGCAGCCCGCGGCCGAGCGTTCGGCGCTGGCATCGCTCAGCTCGAAGGCCTGTTCGACCTTCAGGTCCGGCAGGCCTTCGATCTCGAGGATGCGGCCGGAGAAGACGTTCTTCTTGCCGGCCTTGGCCACGGTCAACAGGCCGGCCTTGATGGCGTACAGCGGGATCGCGTGCACCAGGTCGCGCAGCGTCACGCCCGGCTGCATCTGGCCCTTGAAGCGCACCAGCACCGATTCGGGCATGTCCAGCGGCATCACGCCGGTGGCTGCGCCGAAGGCCACCAGCCCCGAGCCGGCCGGGAAGCTGATGCCGATCGGGAAGCGGGTGTGGCTGTCGCCGCCCGTGCCCACGGTGTCGGGCAGCAGCAGGCGGTTGAGCCAGCTGTGGATCACGCCGTCGCCGGGGCGCAATGCCACGCCGCCGCGGTTGCTGATGAAGGCCGGCAACTCGCGGTGCGTCTTCACGTCCACCGGCTTCGGGTAGGCGGCGGTGTGGCAGAAGCTCTGCATCACCAGGTCGGCACTGAAGCCCAGGCAGGCCAGGTCCTTCAGTTCGTCGCGCGTCATCGGGCCGGTGGTGTCCTGGCTGCCGACGGTGGTCATCTTCGGCTCACAGTAGGTGCCCGGGCGCACGCCCTGGCCTTCCGGCAGCCCGACCGCGCGGCCGACCATCTTCTGGGCTACCGTGAAGCCAGCCTTCGTCGCAGCCGGGGGCTGCGGCAGGCGGAACACGCTGCTGGCCGGCAGACCCAGAAAGTCGCGCGCCTTGCCGGTGAGGCTGCGCCCGATAATCAGGTTGATGCGCCCGCCGGCACGCACCTCGTCGAAGAGCACGTCGCTGCGCAGCTTGAACTCGACCAGCACGGCGCCGTTCTTCACAATCTTGCCGTCGTACGGCAGGATGTCGACCACGTCGCCCATCTCGAGCTTGGACACGTCCACCTCGATCGGCAGGCTGCCCGAATCTTCCTGCGTGTTGAAGAAGATCGGCGCGATCTTGCCGCCCAGCGTGACACCGCCGAAACGCTTGTTCGGCACGTAGGGGATGTCCTGGCCGGTGGCCCAGACGACGCTGTTGGTCGCGCTCTTGCGGCTGGAACCGGTGCCGACCACGTCGCCGACGTAAGCGACCAGGTGGCCGCGCTTCTTGAGATCGTCGATGAACTTCATCGGGCCGCGCTTGCCGTCTTCCTCGGGCTTGAAGGCCGCGCCTTCGCGCGTGTTCTTCAGCATCGCCAGGTAGTGCAGCGGGATGTCGGGGCGGCTCCACGCGTCGGGCGCGGGCGACAGGTCGTCGGTGTTGGTCTCGCCCGGCACCTTGAAGACGCTGACGGTGATGGTGCGCGGCACCTCGGGGCGGCTGGTGAACCATTCGGCCTCGGCCCAGCTTTGCATCACTTCCTTGGCCTTGGCATTGCCGGCACGTGCCTTGTCGGCCACGTCGTTGAATAAGTCGAACATCAGCAGCGTCTTCTTCAGCGCCTCGGCGGCGATGGGGGCGACTTCGGCGTCGTCCAGCAGTTCGATCAGCGGGTGCACGTTGTAGCCGCCGACCATGGTGCCCAGCAGCTCGGTGGCCTTCGCGCGGCTGACCAGGCCGACCTTCAGGTCGCCGTGGGCCACGGCAGCCAGGAAGCTGGCCTTGACCTTGGCAGCGTCGTCCACGCCCGGCGGCACGCGGTGCGTCAACAGGTCCATCAGGAAGGCGTCTTCGCCTGCCGGCGGGGCCTTGATCAGTTCGATCAATTCGGCCACCTGCTTGGCGTCGAGCGGCAGCGGCGGGATGCCGAGCGCGGTGCGTTCGGCGGCGTGTTGGCGGTAGGCTTGAAGCATCTGAATGACTCCTGGCAAAGGGGCGTGTGGGACGGATGGTGGCTCAGGAAGCTTTCGGCACGATGACCTTGAGCCCCTTGAAGTAGTCTCGGAAGAAGCCGGCGTCGCGGGTGATCAGCGCATTGCACTGAAGCAAGGCGTGTGCCCCGACCAGGAAGTCGGGCACGGTGCGCTGGCGTTTGCCGCCACGCTGGCGGTAGCGGCGCTGCATCTCGCCGGCGCGCACGGCCGCCTTGGCCTCGGTGGTGTGGAAGCTCAGGCCCATTTCCTCGAGCACGCCCAGCACCTCGGCGCCATCGCGAAGCGCGGTGGTGACTTCGGCCAGCACCACGTCGCACACGGCCACGGGGCCGGCACTCAGGCATTCGCGCAGGCTGGCCTCGGCGCCTGCGGCGGCGGCGTCGTTGCCGGCCAGGAGGTCGATCAGCACCGAGGAGTCGATGGCGATCATTCCGCTTCTCAGGTATCCAGCGGGTCGCCGGGGGCGCGCCCGCGGATGGCGCGCAGCGCCTCGTCGGTGGAGGTGAAGCCGTCGAGCTTGAAGCGCCCGCGGGCGCGCGAGATGGCGTCATCCACGTTCTTGCGCAGGATGATGCGCGCGCCGTCGAGCTCGACCTTCAGCTGGGTGCCCTTGGTCAGACCCAGTGCGTCACGCACCGCCTTGGGCAGGGTGATCTGGCCGCGTTCGGCTACGGTCGCTTCCATGGTGTGGTCTCCGACTGAAGTATGCATGAATTATACATACTTCAGCTCGCATATCGGTAGCGGGGCGTCAGCCGGTCGCGTCACCGAAGAAGGCCTGGCAGACCTCGGCCGGCAGCTGGGCGCCGCCGGCATAGGAGGTCTGGTGCGCGCGCTGCAGCACCTGCCAGAAGTACCTGTAGCTGGCGCGGTCGTGCAGCGTGTCGCGATGGCGGATCGGCGCCCAGCCGGCAGCCATTGCGGCCAGAAGGATCTCGCTGGCCAGATCGACTTCGGCCGTGCTCGGAGCAAAGGCGTCGACGATGACGCGCACCTGCGCCGGGTGGATGCTCCACATGCGCGTGTAGCCGAGCTTGCGCGATGCGGTCGTGGCAGCGGCCTGCAGCGCTTTCTCGTCCTTGAATTCGGTGACGACGCAGTGCGACGGCGTCTTGCCGAAGGCATGGCAGGCGGCCGAGATCTCGAGCTTCGCGCGCAGCACCAGCGGGTGCTCGAACTGCCCGATCGAGCTCATCGCCGAGGCCGGGATCGCGCCGCGGTGTGCCGAGACGAAATCCATCAACCCGAAGGACAGCGATTCGATGCGCGGGTGCGCGGCCAGCGCCTGCACTTCGCACAGCGCGCCATGAGTCTCGACCAGCGCATGCAGCGGGATCGGCTGCTCCAGCGCGGCGTCGCCTGCGGCCGCGTCGATGGCGTCTGCTGCGCGCTGCAGGTCGGCCAGACCGCGTGGTTTGGGGATCATCAGGTACGCGACACGTGCGCCGGCCTGACCGACCACGGTGGCCACCATGTCCTCGAAGGCCGGGTGCTCGACCGGCGGCACACGCACGCCGACACGGCCGAAGCGGTTGCCGGGCGAATTGACCAGCTCTGCCATCAGCAGCGCATGTTCGTGTTCACCGCCGACCGGCGCGCCGTCCTCGCCATCGAGCGTGACGTCGAACACCGGCCCGAGTTCCGCCTGCAGCTCCAGGCTCTTGCGCATGCGCGCCTCGACCCCGCAGTAGTGGTCACATACCGGCAGCGCGCGGGCCGCCTCGCCGTCCTCGAACAGCGCCTCGCGCGGCCCGGGAGCCGTGCGTGCCGCGCCGTTCACAGCAGGTGCTTGACTCCGTCCTGTTCGCTTTGCAGTTCGGCCAGCGTCTTGTTGATGCACTCGCGGCTGAAGGCGTCGATCTCCAGGCCTTCGACGATCTTGTATTCGCCGCCGTCACAGGTCACCGGGAAGCCGAACATCACCTCCTTCGGGATGCCGTATTCGCCGCCGCTGGGGATGCCCATCGTCACCCAAGCCCCCTGAGTGCCGAGCGCCCAGTCGCGCATGTGGTCGATGGCCGCGTTGGCGGCCGACGCGGCCGAAGACAGCCCGCGCGCGGCAATGATGGCCGCGCCGCGCTTGCCCACCGTCGGCAGGAAGGTGTCGGCGTTCCACACCGGATCGTTGATCATCTCCTTGACCGACTTGCCGTCGATGGTGGCGAAGCGATAGTCGGCATACATGGTCGGCGAATGATTGCCCCACACAGCCATGTTCTTGATGGCGCTGACGGGTTTGCCGGTCTTCGCGGCCAGCTGGCTGAGCGCGCGGTTGTGGTCCAGGCGCAGCATGGCGGTGAAATTTCGGGCCGGCAGGTCCGGTGCGCTCTTCATGGCGATGTAGGCGTTGGTGTTGGCCGGGTTGCCCACCACCAGCACCTTGACGTTGCGGCTGGCCACTTCGTTCAGGGCCTTGCCCTGGCCGATGAAGATCTGGCCGTTGATCGACAGCAGCTCGGCGCGTTCCATGCCGGGGCCGCGCGGGCGCGAGCCCACCAGCAGCGCATAGTCGGCATCCTTGAATGCGCCCTTGGGGTCGCTGTGGGCCTGCATGCCTGCCAGCAGCGGGAAGGCGCAATCCTCCAGTTCCATCATCACGCCCTTGAGCGCGTTTTGCGCCTTCTCGTCGGCGATTTCCAGCATCTGCAGGATGACGGGTTGGTCCTTGCCCAACATTTCACCCGAGGCGATGCGGAACAGCAGGGCATAGCCGATCTGGCCGGCGGCGCCGGTGACGGCCACTCGGACGGGTTTCTTGCTCATGGGAACTCCGTAATGTGGGATGAAGGGGGAACGCCGCGATCGCGCGGACTGGAGGTGAAGTGTAGGCCAGCGCGGCCCGGGGGCTAAGGGTTGACCCGCAGGCTTACATGACTCTTATATCTTATAGAAGACATATGTCGTCGGACGGTGGACGGCATGGGCCGGCTGTGCTGCAATCACCATATGTCTGCCGTCAAGAATCTGTCCGGCGCCGACGGCCCCGCAGATGCCGCGGCACCGTCCTTCAGCCCGCTGTATCAGCAGATCAAGGGCCTGCTGATGCGCAGCCTGGGCCTGGGCGAGTGGAAGGCGGGCGAGGCGCTGCCGGCCGAGCCCGAGCTGGCGCAGCGCTTCAAGGTCAGCCAGGGCACGGTACGCAAGGCGTTGGACGCGCTGACCACGGAAGGCTTGCTGGTGCGCCGCCAGGGCAAGGGCACCTTCGTGGCCACGCATGCCGAGGCGCAGGTCCAATACCGCTTTCTGCGGCTGATGCCCGACCAGGGCCCGCGCGAGGCGATGCGGCGGCGCTTTCTCGACTTTCGTCGCTTGCGCGCGCCGGCCGACATCGCCAAGGCGCTCGAATTGAAGGCCGGCGACGGTGTGCTGCAGTTGCGCCGCCTGCTGCTGGCGGGCGATACGCCGGTGGTGCTGGACGACATCTGGTTGCCGGCGCGGTTGTTCAAGGGACTGACCGCCGAACGGCTGTCGGCCTATCGCGGGCCGATGTACGGCCTGTTCGAGTCCGAGTTTGGCGTGCAGATGATCCGAGCCGAAGAAAAGATACGCGCGGTCGCGGCTGGCGAGGCCGAGTCCGCCTGGCTCGGCGTGGCAGCGCATTCGCCGCTGCTGCTGGTGGAGCGGCGGTCCTATACCTATGCCGACCGTCCAGTGGAACTGCGCCGCGGGCTGTACCGAACCGAGGCGCACTACTATCGCAATGAGCTCAACTGAAGATGCCGCGCCCCCAAGCTTCCCGTAAGCCCGGTGGGTTGAAATAAAATTGACAGGCTCGGCTTGGCACAGGCGGCGGGCGAGCACAACCAGGACACAAGATGGCAGACACGCTGAAGGAACGCCCGGTCTATCGCAACATCCACATCTCGCAGATCGCCAGCTATCGGCTACCGCCTGCAGGCATCGTGTCGATCCTGCACCGCGTCAGCGGCGCCCTGATGTTCCTGCTGCTGCCCTTCGTGATCTGGCTGTTCGACAACAGCCTGACCAGCGAAATCTCCTTCGACCGCTTCGCCAGCGTCTTCAGCGCCGGCGCGAGTTTCCTGCCCGGCTGGTTCGTCAAGCTGGTGTGCCTGGGGCTGATCTGGGCCTACCTGCACCATGCGATCGCCGGCGTGCGCCATCTGTGGATGGACATGACGCACAGCGTCACCAAGGAGCAGGGTCACAGCAGCGCGGTCATCACGCTGGCGCTCAGCGTGCTGCTCACCGTGGCGCTCGGTGCCAAGCTGTTCGGCCTGTTCTAGAGGGAGCCCATGAGCACGAACTTCGGATCGAAGCGCATCGTCGTCGGTGCGCACTACGGCTCCCGCGACTGGCTCAGCCAGCGCGTCACGGCGGTGCTGATGGCGCTGTTCACGCTGGTACTGGTGGTGCAGGTGCTGATGCCTGGCGAAATGGGCTACTACAAGTGGGCCGCCATCTTCTCGGCGCAATGGATGAAAGTGCTGACCTTCGTGGTCATCGTCGCGCTCGCGCTGCACGCCTGGGTCGGCGTGCGCGATATCTGGATGGACTACATCAAGCCGGTGGGCCTGCGCCTGGCGTTGCAAGTGTTCTCCATCGTCTGGTTGCTGGGCTGTGCCGGTTGGGCCGTCCAGGTCATTTGGAGACTTTGATGGCAGCGGCTTCGATTTCCAAGCGCAGGTTCGACGTCGTCATCGTCGGCGCCGGCGGCTCCGGCATGCAGGCCTCGCTGCGCCTGGCGCGCGCCGGCCTGAACGTCGCCGTTCTCAGCAAGGTGTTTCCCACACGCTCGCATACCGTGGCGGCTCAGGGCGGCATCGGCGCCAGCCTGGGCAACATGTCCGAAGACAACTGGCACTACCACTTCTACGACACCATCAAGGGCAGCGACTGGCTCGGTGACCAGGACGCGATCGAGTTCATGTGCCGCGAGGCGCCGAACGTCGTCTACGAGCTCGAGCACTTCGGCATGCCCTTCGACCGCAACCCGGACGGCACCATCTACCAGCGCCCCTTCGGCGGCCACACCGCCAACTACGGAGAGAAGCCCGTGCAGCGTGCCTGCGCCGCGGCCGACCGCACCGGCCACGCCATGCTGCACACGCTGTACCAGCAGAACGTTAAGGCGCGCACCAATTTCTTCGTCGAATGGATGGCGCTGGACCTGATCCGCGACGCCGACGGCGACGTGGTTGGCGTCACCGCGCTGGAGATGGAAACCGGCGAGCTGCACATCTTCGAGGCCAAGACCACGCTGCTGGCCACCGGCGGGGCGGGGCGCATCTTCGCCGCCAGCACCAACGCCTTCATCAACACCGGCGACGGCCTGGGCATGGCGGCGCGCGCCGGGGTGCCGCTGGAGGACATGGAGTTCTGGCAGTTCCACCCGACGGGCGTGCACAACGCCGGCGTGCTGCTGACCGAAGGCTGCCGCGGCGAAGGCGCGATCCTGCGCAACATCAATGGCGAGCGCTTCATGGAGCGCTACGCGCCGACGCTGAAGGACCTGGCGCCGCGCGACTTCGTCTCGCGCTGCATGGACCAGGAGATCAAGGAAGGGCGCGGCTGCGGTCCGAACAAGGACTACATCCAGCTCGACATGACGCACCTGGGCGCCGAGACCATCATGAAGCGCCTGCCCAGCGTGTTCGAGATCGGCCACAACTTCGCCAATGTCGACATCACCAAGGAGCCGATTCCCGTGGTGCCGACCATCCACTACCAGATGGGCGGCATCCCTACCAACATCCACGGCCAGGTGGTGGCGCCGAAGGACGGCGATCCGAACAGCGTCGTGGGCGGCCTGTACGCGGTGGGCGAATGCTCCTGCGTCAGCGTGCACGGCGCCAACCGGCTGGGCACGAATTCGCTGCTGGACCTGCTGGTCTTCGGCCGCGCGGCCGGGCTGCACATCGTCGACCAGGTGGGCAAGACCCGGTCGCACAAGCCGCTGCCGGCTGGTGCCGGCGACATGTCGCTGGCGCGCCTGGCAAGGCTGGACGGCAGCACGTCGGGCGAATACGCGCAGGATGTGGCCAACGACATCCGCAACTCGATGCAGAAGCATGCCGGCGTGTTCCGCACCCAGGTCAGCATGGACGAAGGCGTGCTCAAGATCGCCGCGCTGGCCGAGCGTGTCAAGGCCATCACGCTGAAGGACAAGAGCAAGGTCTTCAACACCGCGCGTATCGAGGCGCTGGAGGTCGAGAACCTGATCGAGGCGGCTCGCGCCACCATCGTCTCGGCCGCGGCGCGACACGAAAGCCGCGGCGCGCATACCGTCGACGATTACGCCGACAGTCCCGAATTCCCGCTGGGCCGCAACGACGCGGTGTGGATGAAGCACACGCTGTGGTACTCGCAGGGCGACCGGCTGGACTACAAGCCGGTGAAGCTGAAGCCGCTGACGGTGGAGTCCGTCCCGCCCAAGGTCCGCACCTTCTGAAAGAGATCCCATGACCCAGCGCACGTTCCAGATCTACCGCTACGACCCGGACAAGGACGCCAAGCCCTACATGCAGACGCTGCAGGTCGAGCTCGACGGCTCGGAGCGCATGTTGCTCGACGCGTTGATGAAGCTCAAGGCCGTCGACCCGAGCTTGAGCTTCCGCCGCAGCTGCCGCGAAGGTGTGTGCGGTTCCGACGCGATGAACATCAACGGCAAGAACGGCCTGGCCTGCCTGACCAACATGCGCACGCTGCCCGGCAACATCGTGCTCAAGCCGTTGCCCGGGCTGCCGGTGATCCGCGACCTGATCGTCGACATGACGCAGTTCTTCACCCAGTACGACTCGATCAAGCCTTACCTGGTGAACGACACGCCGCCACCCGAGAAGGAGCGGCTGCAGTCCCCCGAGGAGCGAGACGAGCTCAACGGCCTGTACGAGTGCATCCTGTGCGCAAGCTGCTCCACCAGTTGCCCCAGCTTCTGGTGGAACCCTGACAAGTTCGTCGGCCCGGCCGGACTGCTTCAGGCCTACCGTTTCATCGCCGACAGCCGTGACCAGGCCACCGCCGAGCGTTTGGACAACCTGGAAGACCCATACCGGCTGTTCCGCTGCCACACCATCATGAATTGCGTCGATGTCTGTCCGAAAGGCTTGAATCCGACGCGCGCCATCGGCAAGATCAAGGAAATGATTGTGCGCCGCACAATCTGAGTAACATTCGCCCATTGCCGGGATGCATGCCGTGGATGCCTTGATCGACGAACGGGCCCTCAGCCGCCTGAAATGGGGTTGCCGCCGCGGCCTGCTGGAGAACGACCTGTTCATCGAGCGCTTCTTTGCGGCCCACGCCCATGGCTTGAGCGTGCGGCAGGCACGCGGCTTGCAACACCTGATGGACCTGCCGGACAACGATCTGCTCGATCTGCTGCTGCGCCGCAACGAGCTGCCTCCCGCGCTGGACAGGCCCGAGGTACGCGACGTGCTGAGCCAGTTGCGCAAGCCCCTGCCGGTTTCTACTAGTGAAGGAATGACGCCATGATGTCCCTGTCCGATGTGAAAGCCACCCTGTCGTTCTCGGACGGCAGCCCGAAGATGGACCTGCCGATCTACAAGGGCAGCATCGGCCCGGACGTGATCGACATCCGCAAGCTCTACGCGCAGACCGGCAAGTTCACCTACGACCCGGGCTTCCTGAGCACGGCCTCGTGCAACAGCACCATCACCTACATCGATGGCGACAAGGGCGAGTTGCTGTACCGCGGCTACCCGATCGAACAGCTGGCCACGCAGTGCGACTTCCTCGACACCTGCTATCTGCTGCTGTACGGCGAGCTGCCCAATGCCGACCAGCAGAAGTCATTCCACAAGCTCGTCAACAACCACACGATGGTCAACGAGCAGATGCAGTTCTTCCTGCGCGGCTTCCGCCGTGACGCGCATCCGATGGCGGTGATGACCGGGCTGGTGGGCGCGCTGTCGGCCTTCTATCACGACAGCACCGACATCAACAACCCGCGGCACCGCGACATCGCCGCCATCCGGCTGATCGCCAAGATGCCGACGCTGGTGGCCATGGCCTACAAGTACGGCATGGGCCAGCCCTACATGTACCCGCGCAACGAGCTCAGCTACGCCGGCAACTTCATGCGCATGATGTTCGCCACGCCCTGCGAGGACTACGTGCCCAACGACGTGCTGGTGCGGGCGATGGACCGCATCTTCATCCTGCATGCCGACCACGAGCAGAACGCCTCCACCTCGACCGTGCGGCTGTGCGGCAGCTCGGGCACCAACCCCTTCGCGGCCATCGCTGCGGGCGTGGCCTGCCTGTGGGGCCCGGCGCACGGTGGCGCCAACGAGGCGGCGCTGAACATGCTCGAGGACATCCAGCGCAACGGCGGTGTCGAGAAGATCGGCGAGTTCATCAAGCAGGTCAAGGACAAGAACTCCAGCGTCAAGCTGATGGGCTTCGGCCACCGTGTCTACAAGAACTACGATCCGCGCGCCAAGCTGATGCGCGAGACCTGCCACGAGGTGCTGACGGCCCTGGGTCTGCACGACGATCCGCTGTTCAAGCTGGCCATGGCGCTGGAGAAGATCGCGCTGGAGGACGACTACTTCGTGTCGCGCAAGCTCTACCCGAATGTCGACTTCTATTCAGGCATCGTGCAACGCGCGATCGGCATTCCTGTGAGCCTGTTCACCGCCATCTTCGCGCTGGCACGTACGGTCGGCTGGATTGCCCAGCTGAACGAGATGATCGGCGACCCCGAGTACAAGATCGGGCGTCCGCGCCAGCTCTATGCCGGCTCGCCGTCGCGCAACGTGCTGCCCGTGGCCCAGCGTTGAACACCTTGTATCTTCGCCACGGTGCCGCTACGGCGCTCCTGGCGGGTGCCACGCTGCTCGCCGGCTGCAACACGCTGCTGGCGCAAAACCCGTCGTCGCCGTTGCAGCCGGTGAACGCGGTGCGCTCCGGCGACGAGTCGCGGCTGATGCTGCGCGGCTACGACGTGGTGGCCTATGTCTCGCAGGCCCGGGCCGTGCCCGGCTTGCCTCAGCATCGCGCCGAGTTCGAGGGTGCCGCTTACTACTTCAGCAGCGCCGAGAACCTGACTCAGTTCCAGCGCGATCCGGCCAAGTACCAGCCCGCCTACCACGGCTTCGATGCCACCCGAATCGTCTACGCACTGCCCGAAGCGGCCGACCCGACGGTGTGGCGCCAGGTCGACGGACGCATCTTCCTGTTTGCCGATGCCACTTCGAAGGCTGCATTCGAGCTGGACCTGAAAGGCAACATTGCGCTGGCCGACAAGTACTGGAAGGATGAAGTCTCCGGCACCAACAGCGCCTGGCAGAGCCTGCGCCGGCGCGTCGACCGCGTGCCTCACTACCGCAGCCGCGACGAACTGGCGGCCGCTGTCGCTGCGGCACAGGCCAAGCCGAGCTGATCGGCCGGCCTGCCGCAGCGCGCTGCTAGAGTCGGCGCATGCCTGCACAACCCCCGCCCGCACTGCCCACGGCATCGCGCCGCGTGCTGCGCTGGGCATGGCGCATCGCGTTGCTGCTGTTGGCGCTGGCGCTGACGCTGGCGCTGGGCTTCACGCTCTTTGCGGTCAATGCGCTGCCGCCACTGCAGCCGTGGCACACCGAGTTGCTGAAGAGCGAGTTCGAGGCCGACAAGCATCGTGACCTGGACTTCGCCGGCTACCAGCGGTTGGAAGCGCAGCTCTTCGACGAGCTGCAGTCCAAGACCGCGCAATGGGCTCGCGACGGCATTGACCCCGCCTGCCCGCGCCCGGCCACGGTGCCTTCGCCCGTGGCGCCCGACGACTGTGCCTCGCAGGCGGACGAGGCCTTTCGCACCAGCCGCTTCAACAGCGCCGGGTGGGTGCAGCGCCTGGTCGAGGGCGCGCCCTACAACCGCTCGTTCCGCCTGACGCCGCAGCAGGTCAGCGGCCATGCGCTGCTGGTGCACGGGCTGACC
Source organism: uncultured Pseudomonadota bacterium (assembly GCA_963758955.1). Classification (GTDB taxonomy): domain Bacteria; phylum Pseudomonadota; class Gammaproteobacteria; order Burkholderiales; family Burkholderiaceae_C; genus Rubrivivax. The sequence goes on along the minus strand of CAVWXO010000007.1, from coordinate 144,471 downwards.
GACTCGCCCTATTCGATGCGCGTGATGGCGCGCTCGCTGCACGCGCGCGGCATCGATGTCACCGTGCTGCGCCTGCCCGGCCATGGCACGCTGCCGTCGATGATGACCTCGATGAGCGCGCGCGACTGGACGGCGGCCGTGCGCATTGCCGCCCGCGACGTAGCCGCGCGCGTCGGGCCCGAGCAGCCGTTCTACGTGGGCGGCTATTCGTCCGGCGGCACGCTGGTGCTGCAGTACGCACTCGATGCGTTGCAGGACGCCAGGCTGCGCCGGCCGGACCGCGTGCTGCTGGTGTCGCCGGCGATCGAGCTGACGCGCGTGGCGGCGCTGGCCGAGGTCATCGACATCTTCACCTTCGTGCCCTTGCCGGAGCTGGACAAGGCGCGCTGGCAGGCCATCGCGCCCGAGTTCGACCCCTACAAGTTCAACTCTTTCCCGGTCAATGCCTCGCGGCAGATCAACCGGGCCACGCGGGCGCTGCAGCGCTCGATGGAGGACGCTCAGCGCAGCGGGCGCCTGGCCGAGCTGCCGCCGGTGGTGACCTGGCAGTCGGTGGTCGATTCCACAGTGGGCTCGGCCGGCGTGGTCGACCAGATCTATGCGCGGCTGCGCGGCCCGGCGCACCGGCTCGTGATGTTCGACATCAACCGGGTACCTGAACTGGGCGGCGTCGCCCGCCCGGCGGCGCGCGCGCTGATCGAGCGCATCGAACGCGCGCCGCGTGGCTACACCCTCGACCTGGTGAGCAATGCCCAGCAGCAGCCGCGCGTCGCCGTTCGTCGCCTGGCACCGGATGGCGGGGTTGAACTGCGCCCGACGACGCTCGACTGGCCCGCCAATCTGGTATCGCTGGGCCATGTGGCGCTGCCTTTCCCGGCCGACGACCCGGTCTACGGCTTCCGCCCCGGCAGCGGCCGCGACGGCATCCCGAGCATCGGCTCCTGGCTGCTGCGCGGCGAGAACGGGGCGATCACGCTCGCCCTGGGCTCGCTGACGCGGCTGCGCAGCAACCCCTTCTGGCCGCTGATCGACGAGGACGTCGGCGGCCTGGTGGCGCAGGACCTGGCGGCCAGGCGCCGCTGAGCCAAGGGCCCGTGCGCGGCGGCGCTCAGCGCGGCTTCCAGCCCAGCACGCCGAGGTGCAGGTTCTGGATGTACAGCCGCTCGGCCGTCTCGGTGACGCCGGTGGTCTCGGGGTAGCTGCCGGCCGGGTCCTGCAGGTCGGCGACGATGCGCCCGCTGTCGTCGAATGCAAACACATGGCCATAGGGCTTGGGCAGCGGCCACAGCGCGCGCGGCAGGCGCAGCGTGAGCGCGCGCAGGAAAGGCTTGCCGGCCATGTCGTCCACTGCGGCGCTGCGCGGCCCGGACAGGCCGACCCAGATGCGGCCTGCATCGCCGCGCATCAGGTTGTCGGGGTAGCCGGGCAGGTTGTCGAACAGCACCGTGGCCAGCGGCGAGCCGCTGGCGGCGTCCACGTCGGCAGCATCGACCGCCAGCTTCCATAGCCGGTACTTGCCGGTTTCGGCCACGTACAGGTGCTGTTCGTCGGCGCTCAGCGCCACGCCGTTGGGAAAGCTCAGGCCGCGTGCGACGACGCGTGTCTTCTGCGTGGCCGGGTCGTACTCGAGGATGCGGCCGGTGGCGCGCTGCTCGATGATGTCGAGCACGGCGGCCTCGAAGGTGCCGCCCCAGTCGGCCGGCGCGAAGCGGCCCGACGCGTCGCTGAAGTAGATCCTGCCATTGCGTGCAACCACCACGGCGTCGGCATAACGGATGGGGTCGCCGTTCACCTTGTCGGCCAGCACCGACACGCGGCGGTCGGTGTCCACGGCGAGCAGGCCCTTCACCGCATCGGCGGCGATCAGCCGGCCGGCGGCGTCGAAGTCGAAGCCGAGCACGCGGCCGCCGGTGTCGGCATAGACCTCGGGTGCGCTGCCATCGGGGTTCATGCGCAGGATGCGGCCGCTGGTCACCGCGGCATACAGCTTGCCGTCACGGCCCAGCACCACGTGCTCCGGGCCGGTCTCGCCCGCTGGCAACTGGATCAGCGTCAGCCCGGCCAGCCGCGTGTTGGCGGCATGCGCGCCCTGGTAGCCGGGCGCTGCCGGTGCAGCCCAGGCAACCGGCTGCACCGGCACCGGCCAGAACGCCAGGTAGGCGGCCAGTGCTGCCAGCAGCACCAGCAGGCCAAAGACGATCTTCTTCATCGGCCCCTTTCCGCGCGGCGCCGGTTCGCACCGCAGTCGATCAACGCACCCGCAGTCCCGGCACCGCGCCCGGCCAGGGTTCCAGCACGTACAAGCCCGGGTGAGCCTTGTCGTCGGCATGGCTGGCGGCCAGCACCATGCCTTCGCTGAGGCCGAATTTCATCTTGCGCGGCGCCAGGTTGGCGACCATGACCGTCAGCTTGCCGGCCAGGTCTTCCGGCGCGTAGGCGCTGGCAATGCCGCTGAAGACGTTGCGCGTGCGTCCCTCACCCACGTCCAGCGTCAGACGCAGCAGTTTGGTGCTGCCTTCGACACGCTCGGCGGCGACGATCTTCGCGATGCGCAGGTCCACCTTGGCGAAGTCGTCGATGCCGATCTCCGCGGCCAGCGCCTCGCCGCCGGGCGCCGGCGCGGCGGCTTCGGCCGGTGCTTCGAACAATGCGTCCAGCAGCTTGGCATCGACCCGCTGCATCAGGTGCTTGTAGTCGCCGATGCGGTGGCCGCCGAGCGCACGCGCGGCGTCGGCAAAGTTCAGCGGCGGCACCTGCAGGAAAGCCTCCACCTGCGCAGCCAGCGCCGGCAGCACGGGCTTCAGGTAGATGGTCAGCACGCGGAAGGCCTCGATGCACACGCTGCACACGTCGTGCAGCACGGCAGTGTGCTCCGGGTTCTTGGCCAACTCCCAGGGCTTGTGCTTGTCGACGTATTCGTTGACGCGGTCGGCCAGCAGCATCACTTCGCGCAGCGCCTTGCCGAACTCGCGCGCCTCGTACAGCTCGACCACCGTGCCTTGGTGCGCGCGCAGGCCGTCGAGCAGCGTGCGGCCCTCGACGCCCAGGTCGGCCGACAGGTGGCCGCCGAATCGCTTGCCGATGAAGCCGGCCGAGCGACTGGCGATGTTGACGTACTTGCCCACCAGGTCAGCGTTGACACGGGCGATGAAATCGTCCGGATTGAAGTCGATGTCCTCGACGCGCGCATTCAGCTTGGCGGCGATGTAGTAGCGCAGCCACTCGGGGTTCATGCCCAGTTCCAGGTAGCGCAGCGGGCTGATGCCGGTGCCGCGGCTCTTGCTCATCTTCTCGCCGCTGACCGTGATGAAGCCGTGCACGAAGATGTGGTTGGGCACCTTGCGGCCGCTGAACTTGAGCATCGCCGGCCAGAACAGCGTGTGGAAGGTGACGATGTCCTTGCCGATGAAGTGGATCTGCTCCACCGCGGGGTCGGCCAGGTAGGCCTCGAAGTCCAGTCCCTTGCGGTCGAACAGGTTCTTCAGTGACGCCAGATAGCCCACCGGCGCGTCCAGCCAGACGTAGAAGTACTTGCCCGGCGCGTCGGGAATCTGGATGCCGAAGTAGGGTGCGTCGCGACTGATGTCCCAGTCGGCCAGGCCCGAGGCGCCCGCCTCGTCCTTGACAAACCATTCGCGCACCTTGTTCGCCACCTCGGCCTGCAGCTTGCCGTCCTGTGTCCAGGCCTCGAGGAACTCGACGCAGCGCGGGTCCGACAGCTTGAAGAAGAAGTGCTCGCTGCTCTTCAGCACCGGGGCGGCGCCGGTCAGTGTGGAATAGGGGTTCTTCAGGTCGGTAGGCGAGTACACCGCGCCGCAGACCTCGCAGTTGTCGCCGTACTGGTCCTTCGCGCCGCACTTCGGGCATTCGCCCTTGATGTAGCGGTCGGGCAGGAACATCGCCTTCACCGGGTCGAAGAACTGCTCGATGGTGCGCGTGGCGATCAGTTCGTTGGCGCGCAGCGCACGATAGATGTCTTGCGCCAGCGCATGGTTCTCCGGGCCGTCGGTGGAATGCCAGTTGTCGAAGCCGATGTGAAAGCCGTCCAGGTACTGCGCGCGGCCTGCGGCAATCTGGGCGACGAAATCCTGCGGGGTCAGCCCCGCCTTCTCGGCGGCGATCATGATCGGCGCGCCATGAGCATCGTCGGCGCAGACGAAATGCACCTCTTGGCCCAGCAGCCGCTGCACCCGCACCCAGATGTCGGCCTGGATGTACTCCATCATGTGGCCGATGTGGAAGGGTGCGTTGGCGTAGGGTAAGGCGGTGGTGACGAAGAGCTTGCGGGTCATGGTGGAATTCTAGGCGGCTAGACTCGCCGCAGTCCCACGCCCAAAACCACGCATGAATCCCACCGAATCCGCCGTGCTCGACGCGCTCAAGGCCGTCGTCGACCCCAACACCGGCAAGGACCTGGTCTCGACCCGGCTGCTCAAGAACCTGCGCATCGACGGCGCCGACCTGTCCTTCGATGTCGAACTGGGCTACCCGGCGAAGAGCCAGATGCCGGCCCTGCGCAGCGCGCTGATCGCCGCCGCGCGCGGCGTGGCGGGGGTGGGCAACGTCAGCGCCAACCTCGGCTGGAAGGTTGTTGCCCACGAGGTGCAGCGTGGCGTGCAACTGCTTCCCAAGGTCAAGAACATCGTGGCCATCGCCTCGGGCAAGGGCGGTGTGGGCAAGAGCACCACGGCCGTGAACCTGGGCCTGGCACTGGCCGCCGAGGGCGCCAGCGTCGGCATCCTCGATGCCGACATCTACGGACCGAGCCAGCCGATGATGATGGGCATCGAGGGCCGGCCCGAAAGCAGCGACGGCAAGACGATGCAGCCGATGCGCAACCACGGCGTCGAGGTCATGTCCATCGGGTTCCTGATCGATGCCGACAACCCGATGATCTGGCGCGGCCCGATGGTCACGCAGGCGCTGGAGCAGTTGCTGCGTCAGACCAGCTGGGGCGACCTGGACTACCTGATCGTCGACATGCCCCCGGGCACCGGCGACATTGCGTTGACGCTGAGCCAGCGCGTGCCGTTGACGGGTGCAGTCATCGTCACCACGCCGCAGGACATTGCCTTGCTCGACGCCAAGAAGGGCCTGAAGATGTTCGAGAAGGTCGGGGTGCCGATCCTCGGGCTGGTGGAGAACATGGCGGTCTATGTGTGCCCGAACTGCGGCCACAGCGAGCACATCTTCGGCGCCGACGGCGGCCGCAAGATGGCGGCCGAGTACGGCGTCGACTACCTGGGTGCGCTGCCGCTGAATCTCTCGATCCGCGAGCAGGCCGACTCCGGTCGGCCCACCGTGGTGGCCGATCCCGAGGGCGAGATCGCTGCACTGTACAAGTCGATGGCACGCAGCGTGGCGGTGAAGATCGCGCAGCGCGCCAAGGACTTCTCGTCGAAGTTTCCGACCATCACCATCTCGAAGAACACCTGATCAAGGACCTGCGGCGCGCTGGCCGGCCGGATCGGCCAGCCAGCGGTCGATGGGGGCCCGCAGCTGGGCCATGTCCACCGGCTTGGTCAGGTAGGCATCGAAGCCGACCGCGTCGGCCGCATCGATGTCCGATTGCATGGCGTTGGCGCTGAGCGCGATCACCGGCACCTGGGCCGTGGCCGGCGCGGCGCGCAGCCTGCGCAGCACTTCGAAGCCGTTCAGTCCCGGCAGCTGGACGTCCAGCAGCACCGGGGCCGGCGGCTCGGCTTGCGCCATGTCCAGCCCAGTCAGCGGCTCCAGCGCCTGTTGCAGTTCGATCAGCGGCCGGCGCTCCAGCATGCTGCGCGCAAGCAGCTGGTTGACTTCCTTGTCCTCGATGTACGGCACGCGGCTGCGCCGCGTCCGCGGCGCCGGGGTGTCGCCAAGGGCCGGTGCTGCGTGGGCGGCGGGCGCATCCGCCGCCACACTGATGGGCAGGCCGATCCAGAAGGTGCTGCCCTCGCCGGACCGGCTGCTGACGCCGATGCTGCCGTGCCTCAGCTCGACCCGCGGCTTGCTCAGCGCCTGGCCGATGCCCGCGCCCTCGAACGTGTGGCGGTCGGCGTCCAGCCGCTCGAAGGCGCTGAACAGGCGGCCGCGCCGTGTTTCGTTCAGGCCGGGACCCTCGTCGTGCACCGACAGGCGCCACTGGCCCTCGTGCGCGTTGCACCACAGCCGCACGCTGCCCATCGGGCGGTTGTACTTGATGGCGTTGGACAGCAGGTTGATCAGCACCTGACGCAGACGCCGGACGTCGGCATGGACATGCGGCTGCAATGCCGCGCCGGCGAACCGGCCGATCAGGTCGAAGCGCACCCTGCGTGCTTCGGCCGTCGGCGCCACCAGCTGCAGGCACTCGTCCACCAGCGGCCACAGCGCCACCGGTGACAATTCGACCTGGATTGCGCCGGCCTCGATTCGCGCCAGATCCAGCACCTCGTTGATCAGGCTCAGCAGGTGCTGCCCGCCGCGGCGCAGCGCGGCCAGCCGCCGGCGCTGCACAGGCCCGAGTGGTTCGTCGGCGTCGGCGTCCATCAGCTGCGCAAAGCCCAGGATGGCGTTCAGCGGCGTGCGCAGTTCGTGCGACATGCGCGACAGGGACTGCGACTTGGCTGGTTGGCCGGCTGCGCCTCGTCCCTGGCAGCGATCAGCGCGTCCTCGGCACGCAGCCGGTCGGTGATTTTGGTGTAGGTGCGCACCACTTCGCCACCCGGCGCGACGTGCGAGTCGATCTCCAGCACGCAACCGTCGCGCGTGCGGCGTCGGTAGTGGTCGTGTCCCAGCACCCGCGGGTCGTAGTCTGGCTGGCGCAACTCGCAGGCCAGAGCCCGCCGGCCCAGGTCGGAGGCGGCTTCGTCGAGCTGGCCCTGTTCCAACTGGTACTGCAGGTTGCGTTCGATCGGCGGATGTTCGGCAAGCAGCGTCTGCGGCAGGTCCAGCAGCGCCAGCATGCGCTGGTTGTAGGCGTTCACGCAACCGCTGGCGTCCAGACTGAGCACGCCCTGGGACAGGCTGTCCAGCGTCTGCTCGAGCACGCGCGATGTCTGCGCCAGCAGCTGGCCGGTCCGCGCCAGCTCACGCTGGTCGCGCACTTGCTGGCTGATGTCGGAGAACAGGCCGATCGCCGTGACCTTGCTGCCGTCGCTGCGGGTCAGTGCGATCTCGTAGCCATCGGCCACGCCCTGGCTGCAAACGCGCACAGGGTTGCGGAAGATTTCGGCATTGGCCTCGTCGACGAAGTCGTGGATCGAGCGGCCCAGCAAGCCCTCGCGGCGCAGGCGCAGCATGCGGCAGACCGCCGGGTTGGCGTCGGTGGTGCGCAGCTCGTTGTCGATGAACCAGAAGCCCTGCTCGGTCTTTTCCAGCAGCAGCGCCAGCACGGCCTGTTCGGCAAAGGTGACCCGCGTTGAGGGCAAATTGGGCCGGGTGGACATCCCGGGATTTGGCACAGCCGTCGGCCGGGCACGGCGCTCGAATGTGGCACTTGTGCCGGGTGGCATGGCCCGCAAGCGTGGCGAACCTGGCCGGCTCGTGACCTGCCGCGGAGGGGCCGATCCCCAATGCGACCCGCGATCAGGTCTTGGGCTGCAACCGCTGCAAGTCGTCCAGCGTGTTGGCGTTGACGAAGGCCGCCGCATCGTCGAAGGGCACGATGACGGTGTGGTGCATCGCCGTCCAGCGGTCCACCTTGCGCTGCCCATCCTCCAGAAAGGCCATCAGGCTGGGCAGCAGGCCCGTGCGCAGGAGACAGAACACGGGCTGGGTGCGCAGCTGGCCGTCCTCGATGGCGGCAGCCATCGCGATCTCGGCGTCGTCGCGCGCCAGCGCATCGGCCAGGCGCGGCACCAGGTCGACAGGGAAATTCGGACTGTCGCAGGGCACGCTCGCCAGGTACGGCGTGCTGCAAAGTGCCAGTCCGGCCGCCAGCCCGGCGAGCGGACCGGGGTAGTCGGCCAGGGCATCGGGGCACAGCGGCGCGCCCAGGGCCGCGTAGCGGTCGAGGTTGCGATTGGCATTGACCAGCAGTGCGCCGACCTGCGGCGCCAGGCGCTGAAGCGCATGCCGGGCCAGGGGCTGGCCCTGGTGCATTTGAAGGCCCTTGTCCAGCCCGCCCATGCGGCTGCCGCGCCCGCCGGCGAGCACCAGGCCGGTGATCTGGTCCCGCAGCGGCGGGTCCAACGCCTCAGCCGACCGGATGCGCCAGGTCGCGCAGCACGGTGGGGCCGGCGCGGCGTTCGATCTCGCGGGCCAGCGGCCGGGCCAGGCCCAGTGTGAACAGCAGCTCGGCGGTGACGAACATCGGCCCGACCAGCAGGCCCACCAGGTCGTCGGCGAAGGCCGGCTTCTTGCCTTCGTAGTAGTGACCGATGAACTGGATGATCCAGCCCACGGTGAAGAAGCCGAGGCCCCAGCTCAGCCAGTGCGCCACCGTGCCGGCCGAAGCCAGATGGGCCAGCGCGAAGAGCACGCCGTTGGCCAGGCTGACCGACAGCCCGAGCAGCAGGTGTCCGCGGCTCAGGTACCACAGCGTGGCCAGACCCCAGGCCAGCCAGGCCAGGCTCAGGCCCGGCCCGCCCGGCGGCACCTGGCCGCGGGCCAGCAGCACGCCGACGCCGAAGACGATCATCGGCACGCCGACCATGTGGGTGGCGATGTTGCGCTGGTCGCGGTGGTAGCGCGCGTACTGCACCATCAGTTCGTCGGCGGGAAGGAACAGGCTGCTGGCCATGACGGTCTCCGATGCGCTGCTTTCGCCAGCGCTTTGGCAAGCATATCCGCTGCGGGGTCTCCCTGCGCTGCCCAAGGCGGCATGCGTGCCAGAATTGGCGCCCAGCCCCGTCTGCATCGCAGCGGGGCACTGCACGGAGGTGATCGTTTGAGCATCAAGAGCGACAAGTGGATCCGCCGCATGGCCGAGACCCACGGCATGATCGATCCCTTCGAGCCGGGGCAGGTGCGGCAGTCGCCCGATGGCGCCAAGATCGTCAGCTACGGCACCAGCAGCTATGGCTACGACATCCGCTGCGCGCGTGAGTTCAAGGTCTTCACCAACATCTACAGCACGGTGGTCGACCCGAAACATTTCGACGAGCGCAGCTTCGTCGACATCGAAGCCGACGTCTGCACCATCCCGCCGAACAGCTTTGCGCTGGCGCGCACCATGGAGTACTTTCGCATCCCGCGCAATGTGCTGACGATCTGCCTGGGCAAGAGCACCTACGCGCGCTGCGGCATCATCGTCAACGTCACGCCCTTCGAGCCCGAATGGGAAGGCTACGTGACGCTGGAGTTCAGCAACACCACGCCGCTGCCGGCACGCATCTATGCCGGCGAAGGCTGCGCCCAGGTGCTGTTCTTCGAGAGTGACGAGGTCTGCGAAACCAGCTACAAGGATCGCGGCGGCAAATATCAAGGCCAGCGCGGCGTGACATTGCCCAAGGCCTGAGCTCGCAACAGCCGAGCGCGCAAGGAGACAGCATGAAGTGGGAAGGCAACCGGCAGAGCGACAACGTCGAGGACCGACGCAGCAGCGGCGGCGGCTTCGGCGGCGGCGGCATGGGCCCGCGAATCGGTGGGCGCGGCATCGGCATCGGCACCATCGTCATCGCGCTGGTGGGCGGCTGGATCCTCGGCATCAACCCGCTGACGCTGCTGGGCGCCCTCAGCGGCGGCGGTGGCTCGGTGGCGCCCAGTGCGCAGCAGGCCCCGGCGCAGGCACCGCCGGCCAACGACAAGGTCGCGAGCTTCGTCTCCACCGTGCTGGCCAGCACCGAGGATGTCTGGACCGCCCAGTTCCGCGCCGCCGGCGGGGCCTACCAGGCGCCCGGGCTGGTACTGTTCCGCGGCGCCACGCGTACCGCCTGCGGCCAGGGCCAGTCGGCGATGGGCCCGTTCTACTGCCCGGCCGACCAGAAGGTCTACATCGACCTGGGCTTTTTCGACACGCTGGGCAAGCGCTTGGGCGCGCCGGGTGACTTTGCCCAGGCCTACGTGGTGGCGCACGAAGTCGGCCACCACGTGCAGCGGCAGCTCGGCATCACCGCCAAGGTGGACGGCATGCGCGGCCGCGTGCCGGAGGAACAGATGAACGCACTGTCGGTGCGCCTGGAACTGCAAGCCGACTGCCTGGCCGGGGTGTGGGCCCACCATTCCCAGAAGACCAAGGCCTGGCTCGAACCTGGTGACATCGAAGAAGGGCTGAATGCCGCCTCGCGCATCGGCGACGACACGCTGCAGCGGCAGTCGCAGGGCGTGGTGGTGCCCGAGTCCTTCACCCACGGCAGCAGCGCGCAGCGCATGACCTGGTTCAAGAAGGGTCTGGCCAGCGGCAGCATGGCCCAGTGCAATACCTTCGAATCGCGGCAGATCTGATCCTCAGGTCGGCACCGCTGTTCTTCGACGCTTTCGCGCCGCCAGCGCCAGCCGGCGCACCCGGGCGATGTCCTCGTCGCTGAACTCGCCATGCACGCCGGAAATGGCGGCCAGTTGCATGCCGTGCTTCAGGCCGAGCTGGTAGATCTCGCGCACCTTGGGCCACTCGATCTGCCGGCCGACGGTGAAGTTCTCGAAGCGGCCCTCCAGCGCCAGCACGATGGTCTCGGCCAAGCAGGCATAAGCCACGCCGCGCGGCAGGCCGATGTTCTTCATGCGCACCTCGCCGGGCAGGCGGATCTCGCCCGATTCGATGACCAGCACGTCGGGGCGCTTGGCCACCTCGCTGGGCGGCAGGTCCAGCGGGCGGGCCACATCGGTGATCACGCAGCCGGGCTTGACTTTCATGATGTCCAGCACCTTCTTGCCCGCACCCGAGGTGGCGGTGACCACCATGTCCATCTGCGGCAGGTCGCGGCCGGTGGTGGCGGCCAGCACCACCTTGGCGCCGGGGCTCTCCTGCTCGATCGCGGCCTTCAGCGCCAGCAGCTTGGCCGTCTCGGGCGACACCAGGTAGACCTCCTCGGCAGCTCGCACCAGCAGCCGCGCGCAGGCCGCCCCGATGGCACCGGTGGCGCCGACCACCATGGCCTTGAATTTCACCCGCTCCTTGCCGCGCGGCCGCGGCAGCAGCCGCATGCGCAGCAGCGCGTCGTGCGCCGCCCACAGTGCGCCGCTGGCGCTGTAGCTGTTGCCGGTGGTGATGGGCAGCGGCGCCTGGCGCGCCACCGTCACGCCGGCATCGCCGACCACCTTGGTGAAGGCGCCCAGGCCCATGATCTGCGCGCCCAGCTTGCGCGCCATGTCGGCCGCCGCCAGCAACCGCCGGTAGGTGAATTCGGGGCTGTGGCTCATGATCTCCTTCGGCGTGCCGCCCACCGCGATCAGCCAGCCTTCGGCCTCGACGCCCGTTGGCGAGCGGATGCCCTCGACCCTGGAGTAGACGAAGGGCGGCGCGAAGGCCATCACCTTCTCCAGCGAATCCATCAGCAGTGGAGGCGACACCCGCGACAGCACCTCCACCGGCTTGACCTTCTTGAAGTACTCCTGCGACAGCGGGTGGATGACGAAGGCGAAGCGGTTGACCCGCTTGAAGCCATTCGGGTACAGCAGCCGCGGCTGCAGGCCTTCGCTGCCGAGGATCTCCAGGTAGTCGTCGTCGACCAGGTCGCCGCCGTGGCGGCCGGTGGCGGCCAGCAGCATGGCATCGAACAGCGAGGGGTCGATCGCATGCCCCTGCAGCAGCGGCGCGGCGTCGATCACCAAGTGCACACCCTTGTCCTTGAAGGCCGCCAGCCGCGCCTCATTGACGGTGTGGGTGAGGATCGTCTTGCCGGCCAGTTCCTCCAGGCCCAGGCCGTCGAGCTGGTGCACCGGGGCCACCAGCACCGTGGCATGGCAGGCGGCCCGGCGCAGCACGTGCTGCGCCCACTGCGCCATCAGCGGGCCGCTGACCAGGCGCCGCGGCACCCATTGGGCCGCGTAGTGCATGCCGCTGGCATACAGGCCCAGCGCGTCCAGCGAAGTCAGCAGCTTGGGCGAGCCGAACTGCAGCACCGGGTCGGCAAAATGCAGGTTGGGCGTGTACTCGGCCATGGCCATCGCCAGCTTCTGGTGCGCCAACCCGCTGAAGAACAGCACGCGCGCGTTGTCGAAGTAGTGGCCCAGCGCGGCCTGTGCATGGCGCAGCGCCCATTCGAGCAGGATGTCGGCCAGCCGCGTCCCGTTGCTGAAGGGCGCGCGGTTCACCTTGGCACGCAGCCGCGCTGCCCGCCGCGGGTCGGCGCCACCGTCGGCCAGGTTGCCGCTGTCCTTGGCCAGGCCCAGGCCGATGGCATCGGCCCGGCTGTCCCAATGCCGCAGCAGGCGGCCGGCTTCCGCGACGTTGCCGTCGGTGCCGAGGCGGCGAATCTGCAGCTTCTGGCCGAGCAACGGGGTCTGGAACGCAAAGTCCTGCTGCCGATCGCCCAGACTGATGCCGATCACCTGTTTCATCTTCATGTCTTGGTGGAGGGGTGCGACGGCCGATTCTGGACACACGGGCGGGTGCAGATATTGATCGCCGACAGCTGCGCTGCTTTGTCGCGAAGGTGACGGCCGCATTGCCACACAGGCCACGGCGGCCGGGGTTTTTGTCAACGCCGCGCCACGCCCAGCCGTACGCGCCCACCTGGCTGTGCCATGCTTCGCCCATGCCGACGACCACACAACAACCATGAGACAGCTCAGCGCCCACGATGCCGGCTTCCTGTACTCGGACACGAGCCACTCGAACTCGAATATCACCCTGATCCAGATCTACGACCAGAGCACCGCGCCCGGCGGCAAGGTGCGCTTCAAGAGCATCCTGGCGCACATCGAGAGCCGGCTCAGCGGCCTGCCCATCTTCCGCAGCAAGCTGCAGCGCGTGCCGCTGGACCTGGACCTGCCGTATTGGGTCGACGACTCGAACTTCGACCTCGAGTACCACGTGCGCCACATCGCACTGCCCAAACCCGGCGACTGGCGCCAGTTCTGCATCCAGGCCTCGCGCATCCATGCCCGGCCGCTGGACCTGAACCGCCCGCTGTGGGAGATCTACGTGGTCGAGGGCCTGGACAGCCTGCTCGAGCTGCCGGTAGGCAGCTTCGCGCTGCTGACCAAGATCCACCATGCCGCGGTGGATGCCGAAGGCGGCAGCCGCATCGCCATGCTGCTGCACGACCTCACGCCGCAGGCACCGAAGCCGGCGCCGCCGAAGCCATGGTTTCCGCAACGCGTGCCGGGCCCGCTGTCGCTGCTGCTGCGCGGCTGCGTCAACTCGGTGCTGTCGCCGCTGCAGCTGCGCACCCCCTGGGCACGGCGCGCGGCCGAAGGCGCCGAAGCCGCGCTCACCTTCGCCAGCGACCTGCTGGTGCGGCCCGAGCAGTTGCTGGCCACGCGCTTCAACTCGGTGGTATCGGCGCACCGCGTGTTCGACACGCGCCGCTTCCTGGTCGAGGAGTTCGACGACATCCGCAAGCTGGTCGGCGGGGCCACCGTCAACGATGCGGTGCTGGCGGTGTGCGGCGGCGCGCTGCGCCGGCACCTGCAGTCCATCGACGAGCTGCCGTCCGTCAGCCTGACGGCGGCCACGCCGCTGCAGGCGCCGCAGCGCACGCCGGGCGGGCAGGGGCTGCGAATGAGCTGGCTGCGGGTGCAGCTGGGCACCGACCTGGCCGATCCGGTGCAGCGCCTGCAGTCGATCCACGAGCAGACTGCGGCCGCGCTCGGGCCCGACGCGCCTGCCGCCAGTGAGAGCATCGACGGCAGTCACCAGGCCTCGGCCACGCTGGCGCTGAGCAGCAAGATGCAGAGCATGCTCAGCCTGGGCAGCGCTCGGCGCTCGCCTTCGGCCAGCTGCAACATCACCAACGTGGCCGGGCCTTCGGTGCCGCTGTACCTCAACGGCGCGCGCATGACCTACTTCTCGGCCATCATGCCCATCTCCGACGGCATGGGGCTGGTGTTTGCGGTGACCAGCTACGACGGGCGCATCATCATCTCGCCCACATCGTGCCGCGAGCTGCTGCCCGATCCCGAGGCCTTCACCCAGCAGCTGCGCGACAGCTTCCAGGAATATCTGGCTCTGGCCCGTGCGCCGCGCCGCACGCCGCGCGCCGCTGCCAAGCCTAGATCGGCACGGCCTCGTGCGTCAGCGCCCGGTGCACCACCCCCAGCACGCCCGAAGGCTCGTAAGGCTTCCACTGGCCCTCGGGCTGGGCGAGCCGGTCGGCCACGATCTGCAGCACCAGCGGGTTGAAGCCCAGGCCGACGTGGCTGCCCCAGACGCGGATGTTTTCATGCATCCGCCGGTCGCCTTCCAGCGTGGCCTCCTGCGGTGGCACGACGCCGTCGCTGAGTGAATACAGGCAGCTGACCGGCACCGGCAGCCGCTTACCCTCGCGCAGCGTCTTGGCGCGCGGCTGCATCGAGTGCGCGGCCGAGCCCATCGGGTGCGCCACCAGCCGGTACAGCGCCTTGAGCAGCGAGGGCACGGCGGTGCCCGAGGCGTCCACCGACACCGGGCTGCCCAGCGTGATGACGTTGCGCACGCATTCGCTGGCCTGGTGCGCGCCGTAGAGCGCGAACACGCCACCCAGGCTCCAGCCGACCAGACTGACCTTGCGCCCGGTCTCGTGGTGCAGGTAGCGGATCTTCTGCTCGATGGCCGAGGCATGACCGGGGCGGAAACCGACATTGCGGCCCAGGCCCCAGGTCTGCACGTTGTAGCCACGATTGCGCAGGAACAGCTCCAGCGCGATCAGGGAGCTTTCGCTGCCCATGAAGCCGGGTAGCAGCAGCACCGGATGTCCGTCGCCCTGGGGCGCGTGCATCAGCATCGGCAGCGAGTACGGCAGGGAGGCCATCTCGAAGACGGCGCGCACTTCGAGCATCGAACTCAGGGCACTGGGCCGGCCGGCGTGGGGATGTCGTGTCACCATGGGTGCGAAAACGGGCGGTTCAAATAAACAAAGCAAACGCTTTGCGATATTCCAACCATAGCACGGCGCCCGGGCAGGACGGCCCCCGCCAACGGGTGGGAATACCCGAAATCGGTGGCGCAGTTGCGCGAGATCAGCCCGGATAGGTGCCAGGCAGCAGGATCGAGCGGTCCACGTTCGTCAATTGCGTGTGGCCGCAGAAGGCCATGGTCACGTCCAGCTCCTTGTGGATGATCTGCAGCGCCTTCAGCACGCCGGCTTCGCCCATGGCGCCCAGGCCGTAGACCATGGCCCGGCCGATCAGTGTGCCGCGTGCACCCAGTGCCCATGCCTTGAGCACATCCTGGCCGGAGCGAATGCCGCCGTCCATCCACACTTCGAGTTGCGAGCCGACGGCCTCGACGATGGCCGGCAGCGCCTCGATGCTGGACGGCGCGCCGTCCAGTTGGCGGCCGCCGTGGTTGCTGACGACGATGGCATCGGCGCCGCTGGCCGCGGCCAGTTTCGCGTCCTCGACGTCCATGATGCCCTTGAGCACCAGCTTGCCGCCCCACTGCTTCTTCACCCATTCGACGTCGGGCCAGGACAGGCGCGGATCGAACTGCTCGTTGGTCCAGGCGGCCAGCGAGCTCATGTCGCTGACGCCCTTGACATGCCCGACCAGGTTGCCGAAGGTGCGGCGCTTCGTGCCCGCCATGCCCAGGCACCAGCGCGGCTTGGTCATCAGGTTGAGGATGTTGCGCAGTGTGGGGCGCGGCGGGGCGGTCAGGCCGTTCTTCAGGTCCTTGTGGCGCTGGCCGATGACCTGCAGGTCCAGCGTCAGGAACAGCGCGCCGCACTGTGCCGCCTTGCAGCGGTCGATCATCCGTGCCATGGCGTCGCGGTCGCGCATCATGTACAGCTGGAACCAGAAGGGCGAGCGGGTCGCCGCGGCGATGTCCTCGATCGAACAGATGCTCATCGTCGACAGCGTGAAGGGGATGCCGAACTCCTTGGCCGCCCGGGCCGCCAGGATCTCGCCGTCGGCATGCTGCATGCCGGTGAGGCCCACCGGGGCGATGGCCACCGGCATCTTTGCGTCGACCCCGACCATCTTCACCGCGGTGCTGCGGTTTTCCATGTTGACCGCGACGCGCTGGCGCAGCTTGATCTTGTGGAAGTCGGACTCGTTGGCGCGGTAGGTGCCCTCGGTCCACGACCCGGAGTCGGCGTAGTCGTAGAACATGCGCGGCACGCGCTTCTCGGCCAGCACGCGCAGGTCTTCGATGTTGGTGATCACGGGCATTTAGGTCTCCGTCGTTTCGAGTTGTCGGGCGGCACGGGCCGCGGGGCATGGCAACATGCCCGCCATGACGCGCCCGACCGCCATTGTGCCCAGCGAGCGACCGCACTGGCAGCGCGTGCTGTGGCTGCTGGCCGGCGCCCTGAGCCTGCTGGCCGGCATCGTCGGCATCTTCCTGCCGCTGCTGCCGACCACGCCCTTCGTGCTGCTGGCGGCCTTCTGCTTCTCGCGCGGCAGCGTGCGCTGCGAAGCCTGGCTGCTGAACCACCGGTACTTCGGGCCGATGGTGCGCGACTGGCGCGCCAACCGCGCCATCCCGCTGCGCGCCAAGCAGCTGGCCACGCTGATGATGGCCTTCGGCTCGGCTTGGGCCTGGTGGGTCATGCCACCGCGTCTGGGCTGGCTGCCGGCATTGCTGTGCGCGGGAGTGGCTGCCTGGATGTGGGTCCTGCCGACGGCGCCGCCGCGCCGCGCGGGTGACTGAACTCCGTCAGAAGAGCAGCGGCTCAGCCTCGCCTGGCGACGACAGGGTGTCGGCGGCGCGCCGCCGGCCGTGCGCCGCCGGCTCGCTGCCCGGCTTGCTCAGCGCGCCTGCGCGCACGCCCAGCAGGCGCAGCCGCAGCTTCAGATCCACCCGCTTCAGGCATTCGCCGGCGGCACGGCGGATGGCCGCCGCATCGGCGGTGGGCTCGGCCAGCGTCAGGTCGCGCGTGACGGTGCGGAAGTCCTCGAAGCGCAACTTGATGCCCACGGTGCGGCCGGCGTAGCCCTTGCGCTGCAGGTCGGCGGCCACCTGCTCGCACAGCCGGGTGAAGATGGCGCCCAGTTCGGCCCGGTCGCGCCGGGCATGCAGGTCGCGTTCGAAGGTGGTTTCGCGGCTCATCGATACCGGCTCGCTGTGCGTCACCACCGGCCGGTCGTCGCGGCCGTGCGCAGCATCGTGCAGCCAGGCGCCGTAGCTGCGGCCGAAGTGCTCGACCAGCCAGGCGCGCGGGCGCTCGGCCAGCTGGCCGATGGTGCCGATGCCCAATGCCGCCAGCTTGGCGCCGGCCTTCGGCCCGATGCCGTTGATGCGCCGCACCGGCAGTGGCCAGATGCGCGTGGGCAGGTCCTCGATGCGCAGGATCGTCAGGCCGTCGGGCTTGTCCAGTTCGGAGGCGATCTTCGACAGCAGCTTGTTGGGCGTGACACCGATCGAGCAGCTCAGGCCGGTGGCGCTTCTCACGCTGTTGCGGATCTCCTGCGCCACGGCGCGCACGCCGCCCAGCGGGTCGTGCGCCAGGGCGTCGTGCACGCCCGGCACCTGGCTCAGGTCGATGTAGATCTCGTCCACGCCGCGGTCCTCGATCAGCGGCGTGACCTCGGCCACCGCGGCCTTGAACAGCTTCGAGTAGCGCCGGTACTCGTCGAAATCCACCGGCAGCAGCACCGCGTCGGGCGCGCGCTGCGCCGCCTTCATCAGGCCCATGGCGGAGAACACGCCCAGGTCGCGCGCCGCATAGGTGGCGGTGGTGGCCACGCCGCGGCCGGTGTAGTCGCGCAGCCGTGCGAAGCGGCGTGTGCCGTCGGCCTGCAGCACCGGCTGGTGGCGACGTCCGCCGCCGATCACCACCGGCTGGCCGACCAGCTCGGGATAGCGCAGCAGCTCCACGGAGGCGTAGAACGCATCCATGTCGAGGTGCGCGATCCAGCGGCGCGGCGGCGAGGGCATGGCAAGATTGTGGCTCCGCACGCTGGCGCAACCGATGTCGATCGACTCGCTCGAAACTCCCCGCCGCATACGCTGCACGGTGGCCGGGCTGGCCCTGTGGCTGTGCGGCGCGCTGGTGGCGGAGGCTGCGGCCGTGGACATCGATTCGCTTTGGGACTACGCCGATCCGGCTGCCAGCGAACAACGCTTCCGTGAGGCGCTGGCCACGGCCTCGCCCGCGCAGCAACTGGAGCTGCAGACGCAGATCGCGCGCACGCTGTCGTTGCGCCGGCGCTTCGACGACGCCCATCGCCTGCTCGACACGGTGGGGCCGCGCGCCGCCACCACGCCGGCAGTGCAGGTGCGCTTCGCTCTGGAGCGCGGCCGCACCTACCACTCGGCCGGCCAGCGCGAGACGGCGCGTGTGCTCTTCGAGCAGGCCTTCGCGCAGGCGCAGGCGGCCGGGCTCGACGCGCTGACGGTGGACGCCGCGCACATGGTGGCCATCACCCTCGGCGGCAGCGCGCAGGCGCTGGACTGGAACCGCCGCGGCATCGAATTGGCGCTGGCCTCGGCCGACCCGCAGGCGCGGCGGCTGCTGCCGGCGATGCTGAACAACAGCGCCTGGGACCTGCTGGACTTGGGCCGTCCGGTCGAGGCGCTGCCGCTGTTCGAGCAGGCGCTGGCCGCCTGGCAGGCGCGCGGCCAACCGCAGCAGGTGCTGATCGCCGAATGGTCGGTGGCGCGCTGCCTGCGCGCGCTCGGCCGCCACGGCGAAGCGCTAGTGCGACAGCAAGCCCTGCTCGCCGCGCACCGGCAACTGGGCAGCAGCGACGGCTTCGTCAACGAGGAGATCGCGGAGAACCTGCTGGCGCTGGGCCGGGCCGATGAGGCCGTGCCGCAGTTCGCCGTTGCTGCGCAGTTGCTGGGGCAGGACCCGCAGTTCGCCCGTGACGAAGCCGATCGCCTGGCCCGCCTGAAGACCCTGGGCGGGCTGCGCTGAACCCTGCTGCCGCGCGGCCGGCCGGCGCGCCCCGCGCAGGCCGCCGGCTTGCAATGATCGTTGGCCCTCGAGAGGTCACCTGCACCCCGCAACCCGTGGAGACGCCATGCACCGACTGCTGCCTGCCATTGCATTCTTCGGATGCCTGATCGACGCTCCGCGCGTCCCCGAGGTCAGGCCTCTCCAGGCTCATACCTCATTTGGAGAAGACTGCGAGGAACAGATCCGGCTGCTGGCGGCGTACTTCGCAGCCCAGCCCGCGAAATGAGGACCCGGCCACGATGAACACCCCTCTTCCGCGTCGCCGCCTGCTGGGCGCCGGGGCTGCGCTGGCGGCGACCATCCTGGCCGGTCGTGCCGGCGTCTCGGGCGGCCCGTCGATCGGCCGCGTGGTCGTGGTCGGCGGCGGGTATGGCGGTGCGACGGCGGCGCGCTACCTCAAGCTGTGGGGGGGCACGGTCGAGGTCACGCTGGTCGAACGCAATGCCGCCTTCGTGTTCTGCCCGATCAGAAACCTGGTGCTGGGCGGCTACAGGCAGATGGCCGAAATCACCCGCAGCTACGCCGCGCTGCAGTCCGCGGGCGTCAAGCTGGTGCAGGGCGAGGTGACAGCGATCGACCTGGGCGGCAAGAGGCTGCGGCTGGCCAGCGGCCAGGAACTGCCCTTCGACCGGCTGGTGCTGTCGCCGGGCATCGACTTCATCCCCGACTCGATCGTCGGCCTGCAGCCGGCGCTGGACAGTGGCCGCGTGTTGCACGCCTGGAAGGCCGGGCCGCAGACGGTGGCGCTGCGCCGCCAGGTCGAGGCCATGCCCGACGGCGGCGTGTCCGCGCTGTTCATCCCGAAGTCGCCCTATCGCTGCCCGCCCGGCCCGTATGAACGCGCCTGCGTCGTGGCCAGCTACCTGAAGACCGCCAAGCCGCGCGCCAAGGTGCTGGTGCTCGATGCCAATCCCGAGATCCAATCGAAGAAGGGGCTGTTCGAAAGATCCTTCAAGGAGCTGTACGCCGGCATGCTCGAGTACCGGCCCAATGCCGAGCTGAAGGAGCTGTCCGGCGGCGTGGCCAAGCTGGAGTTCGAGGACCTGAAGGCCGATGTGATGAACGTCACCCCGCCGCAGCGTGCCGGCGACCTGACGCGCAGCACCGGCCTGATCAACGTCAACAACCGCTGGGTCGGTGTGAACTGGCTGACGATGGAATCCACCGCCGCCGCCGGCGTGCATGTGCTCGGCGACGCCACCTTCTCGGCGCCGGGCATGCCCAAGTCGGGCCACATGGCCAACCAGCATGCCAAGGTGGCGGCCGCGGCGATCATCCAGCTGCTCAAGGGCGAGCCGGTCAATGCCACGCCGGTGGTGATGAACACCTGCTGCAGCTTCGTCAGCGGCAACGAGGCGATGCACGTCGCCTCGGTGCACCATTACGACGCCACGGACAAGACCTTCAAGACGGTGCCCGGCTCCGGCGGCGTGTCGACTGCGGCCAGCCAGACCGAAGGCCGCTACGCGCTGTCCTGGGCCGACAACGTCTGGGCCGACAGCCTGGCGCTGTAGCGGCGCGCAGCCGGCTCAGAGCACCAGGGCTTCGTCGCTGCGCCGCTCGCCGCGGTTGTCGAGCCACTGGATGGTGATGCGGCCGCCCGGCTTCGCACCCTTCAGCACGAACTGCAGATAGGGGTCCCTGGACACCGAGGTCCCCCACTGCGCGCTGAACACGAGGCGGCCATTGAGCGCTGCGCTCATCTCCTGGATGAACCAGGCCGGTACGATCTCGCCGGCGCTGTCCTTGCGCTGGCCGCTTTCCATCTCGTGGCTCATGCGCACGCGCACGACCGTCCGGTCGCCACTGGACTGCGCGCGGATGCGGGTTGCTTCTGCCATGTCGATGCCCCTCAGTTGCCGCAGGCGCCGGTGGTGATCTTGATCTCGCGCGTGGTGTAGAGCACGCGGCCGTCGCCCAGCATCGCCACCAGGTGCACGTTCGATGTCTGTGCCATCTTGATGTTGAGCTTGAAGTCGGCCTCCACCGCGTCGCTGAGCTCGAAGACCGCCGACAGCAGGTTCGGGTTCTTCTCCACCAGCACCAGCAGGCGGCGGATGCCGAGTAGGGTGCTGGCGATGCTGATCGGCACCACGGCGCCGTTCTCGGCGATGTCGGGCCCGCCGAGGCTGAGTTCCTTGCTGGCCACCGGTGCCGAGCCGCCGAGCGCCTTGACGGCATCGGCCAGGCTCTTGGCTTCGAAGGCCGCGCGGTTCCACGCCGCCTGGGCCGCGGCCGGCAGCAGGCCGATCCCAGCCAGCGCAGCGACGATCGCCGCGCTGTGCGACAGCCAACGGCGGCGCTCGGGCAGGGCTGGGCTCATCGTGTCTGCGTGCGGATGCGCGCCGCCATCGGCGCGGTGGTGTTGGGCGCCGCGCCATTACCCCAGCTGGTGCGCACGTAGTTGGCCAGGTCGGCAACCTGCTGGTCGCTCAGCTGCGGTGCGAAGGCCGGCATCGGCACGTACTTGCCCTGCGGCGGCACGCCGTGCAGCACCACCTTCAGGATGTCGGCCGGGTCGCTGGCCAGCACCACGCCGTTGCCGGCGAGCGGCGGGAAGATGCCCGGCATACCGCGGCCCCCGGCCTGGTGGCAGCCGGCGCAGTGGTCCAGGTACAGCGAGGCCCCGGCCGCGCGTGTCGGATCGGGCGCGGGCTTGCCCTGGCGCAGCGTCGAATTGGCCGGGATGTCCTTCAGGTAGGTGGCCATCGCCGTCAGGTCGGCATCGCTCATGTAGCTGGTGCTGTTCTTTACCACCAGGGCCATCGGCCCGAGGGAGGTTGTCTTGCCGGCGACGGCGCCGGTCTTCAGGTACATGGCGATCTGCTCCACCGTCCAGCCGCCCAGGCCGGTGTGCAGTTCGGAGGTGAGATTCAGTGCGAACCAGCCGTCGACCGTGGCGCCGGTGTAGGCCTTGTCCTTCTCGATGCCCCCCATCGCGTTGCGTGGCGAATGGCAGGCGCTGCAATGGCCCAGCCCTTCGACCAGGTAGGCACCGCGGTTCCAGGCGGCCGACTTGGCCGGGTCGGCTTTGTAGCTGCCTTCGCTGAAGAACAGCTCGCGCCACACCGCCATCGACCAGCGCTGGTTGAAGGGAAAGCGCAGGTGGTTGATCACCACCGCGTTGTTAACGGCGGGCACGCTGCGCAGGTAGGCGTAGATCGCGTCGCTGTCCTCGCGCGTGATGCGGGTGTAGAAGTCGAATGGCATCACCGGGTACATGTCCTGGCCGCGCTGGTTGACGCCCTGGTGCAGCGCGCGCCAGAAGTCGTCGGACGACCAGTTGCCGATGCCGGTGACCTTGTCCGGCGTGATGTTCGGCGCGAGCAGGAAGCCGAAAGGCGTGTCCAGCTTGTAGCCGCCGGCGTAGGGCTGCCCGCCGGGTGCGGTGTGGCAGGACACGCAATCCCCGACACGCGCCAGGTAGGCACCGCGGGCCACGGCATCGCCGGTCTGCGCCGCGGCGGCGCCGGCCAACAGAAGCTGGCCGAGGCACAGCAACATGAGCTGCAGGAGGCGGCGCGCGGCGATCATGGCACTTCCTATGCAATGGCAACGCTCTGGATTCTAGGAGCGGCGCAGGTGCTGGCGCAGGCCGGCTGCGAGGCCTCATGCACAATCGCTGGAGGAATCCACGCTGCCGATGCCACCCCCTCAACGCGACCTGACCCGCACCACGCTCGGCGTGCTCTTCATCGGCGTGCTCATCGTCGCCACGCTGTGGGTGCTGCGGCCCTTCATCGCGCCGACCATCTGGGCGACGATGATCGCCGTGTCCACCTGGCCGATGCTGCGCTGGATCCAGGCCCGGTTGTGGGGGCGGCGCGGTCTGGCCGTGCTGGTGATGAGCCTGCTGATCCTGATGCTGCTGGTGGTGCCGCTGATGCTGGCCATCGGCACCATCGTGCGCCACGCCGACGACATCGTCGCGCAGGCGGCGATGCTGTCCGGCTTCAAGCTGCCGCCGCCACCACCGTGGGTGGAAGGCCTCCCAATGATCGGCGAGCGCGCGGCGCAGCTGTGGGAGCAGGCGGCAGCCACCGGCTCGGTGGGGCTGATCTCCAAGCTCGTTCCCTATGCCGACGACATCGCGAAGTGGTTCGTCGCGCAGGCCGGCAGCGTCGGCCTGGTGTTCGTGCAGTTCCTGCTGACCGTGGTTCTGGCGGCGTTGATGTTTGCCGACGGCGAGCGCGCGGCGCTGGCGGTGCGCCGCTTCGGCCAGCGCCTGGCCGGCGTCTACGGCGACAACGCGGTCATCCTGGCTGGGCAGGCCATCCGCGGCGTGGCGCTGGGCGTCGGCGTCACGGCGGTGGTGCAGGCCGGCCTGGGCGGCGTGGGCCTGGCGATTGGCGGCGTTCCCTTTTCCGGACTGCTGACTGCGGTGATGCTGCTGCTGTGCATTGCCCAGCTCGGGCCCGGGCTCGTGATGTTCCCGGCGGTAGCCTGGCTCT
Organism: uncultured Pseudomonadota bacterium; assembly: GCA_963758955.1. Classification (GTDB taxonomy): domain Bacteria; phylum Pseudomonadota; class Gammaproteobacteria; order Burkholderiales; family Burkholderiaceae_C; genus Rubrivivax. The sequence continues at coordinate 121,133 of CAVWXO010000007.1, read as the reverse complement.
ACTGGAGCGGCGACGTCGGCTGGGGAACCTTCCTATTGATCTGGTCGACCGTGGTGGTGACGATGGACAACTTCCTGCGGCCGGTGCTGATCAAGCGCGGCGCCGACCTGCCGCTGCTGCTGATCTTCGCCGGCGTGATCGGCGGGCTGCTGGCGTTCGGCCTGATCGGCATCTTTGTCGGCCCGGTGGTGCTGGCCGTGGCCTACACGCTGCTGGACGCCTGGATCAGCATGGGCGAGGCACCGGCCTCCGACACCGGCGCCTGAGCCGTCGCGGACGCAAGCCTGGGCTCAGGCCAGCCGCGCCCGATGCCGTTCGATCTGTGCCCGCACCTGCGCCGGAGCGGTGCCGCCCAACACATTGCGCGCATCAAGCGATCCGCGCAGCGACAGCACCTCGAACACGTCCGGCGCTATCGCCGCATGGAAGCTCTGCAGCGTGGCCAGCGGCAGTTGCGCCAGATCAAGACCCTGCTGCATCGCCGTCTTCACCGCGTGGGCCACCACCTCGTGCGCGTCGCGGAAGGCCAGGCCCTTCTTCACCAGGTAGTCGGCCAAGTCGGTGGCGGTGGCATAGCCGCGCAGTGCGGCGCGTTCCATCGCCTCGGGCTTGACGACGATGCCGCCGACCATCTCGGCCATGATGCGCAGCGTGTCGCGCGACGTGTCCACGGTGTCGAACAGCGGTTCCTTGTCTTCCTGGTTGTCCTTGTTGTAGGCCAGTGGCTGGCCCTTCATCAACGTCAGCAGCCCCATCAGATGGCCGACCACACGGCCGGTCTTGCCGCGCGCCAGCTCGGCCACGTCGGGGTTGCGCTTCTGCGGCATGATCGATGAGCCGGTGCAGTAGCGATCGGCCAGGTCGATGAAGCCGAAGTTCTGGCTCATCCACAGCACCAGTTCCTCGGCCAGCCGCGACACGTGCACCATGCAGATCGAGGCGAAGGCCGCGAACTCCAGCGCAAAATCGCGGTCACTCACCGCATCCAGGCTGTTCTGGCTCAAGGCCTCGAAACCCAGCGTTTGCGCCACGCGCTCGCGGTCGATGGGGTAGCTGGTGCCGGCCAGCGCCGCCGCCCCCAGCGGCAACCGATTGACTCGCCGGCGCAGGTCGGCCAGGCGCTCGGCATCGCGGGCGAACATTTCCACGTAGGCCAGCAGGTGGTGGCCGAAACTCACCGGCTGGGCCACCTGCATGTGGGTGAAGCCGGGCATCACCGTATCGGCATGACGGGCCGCCAGTTCGACCAGCGCGCGCTGCATGTCGGCCAGCAGCGTGGCCAGGCCATCGATCTCGCCGCGCAGCCACAGCCGCACGTCGGTGGCCACCTGGTCGTTGCGACTGCGTCCGGTGTGCAGCCGCTTGCCCGCATCGCCCACCAGCTGCGTCAACCGCGCCTCGATGTTGAGGTGCACGTCCTCGAGTTCGAGCTTCCATTCGAAGCGGCCCGACTCGATCTCGTCGACGATCTGGGCCATGCCGCGGCGAATGTCGGCCAGGTCCTGCGCGGTGATGATGTTCTGTGCAGCCAGCATGTCGGCATGGGCCAGACTGCCGTCGATGTCGGCGCGCCACAGCCGCTGGTCGAAACCGACGCTGGCGGTATAGCGCTTGACCAGCTCGCTCATCGGCTCGCTGAACAGGGCCGACCAGGCCTGGGCTTTGTTGTCGAGCGGATTGGCGGACATGGGGCTTGGTGACATCGGGATACGACGCAGGCGTCGGGAGTCCTTATTATCGGTGGGCCATGTCACGCACGCCGGTCAGGAAATCACCGGGCCGCCCCAAGTTCTCCGGCGCCTCAACTCGGCCCCGGGTGCCGTCCTCCGGCCCCGGCGCGCCGCGACCCGATGCCGCGGACACCGACATGGGCGGCTCGGACACACGGCCGCTCAGCCTCTGGCCGGCGAGCACGCGACCGGCCGATCTGAACTCGGGTGCTTTCGCGCCCACCCACTTCGATCCGCTGCTCGATGAGAAGGCCAGCGCCAGCGAACGTGCCGCCGTGGCGCTGGAAGTCTGCAGCCCGATGCTCGCGTTGCGCGTCGTGATTGGCGTGCAAGGGACGCTGGCAATGGGCGTCTTGCTCAGTGCCACCAGCCCGGGCGACTGGCTGCTGCGCCAGTCGGCTGCCATGTACGTCGGCATCGCCGGCACGCTGTTGTGGCTGGTCACCGTGTGCGCGCTGAAGGCGGCGCTGGTACGCCGAAGATCGGCCGCCCGGCTGGGCAGCCTGATGGCGCTGGGTGCCGGTTCGGCGCTGATCGCCTGGTGGCCGCTGTGGTGGGCCGGGTTGGCCGAGACCGGCCAGGGCCTGCGCCTGCTGGGGGTGCCGCTGGCCGGCGCGGCGCTGGCCGGCACGGCCTGGGTGTGGCTGGACCAGCGCGCACGGCTGTGGCAGCCCGTGGACGCCAGCGTTCGGCTGGCGGAGTTGCAGTCGCGCATCCGCCCGCACTTCCTTTTCAATGCACTGAACACCGCGCTGGCTCTGGTGCGCGTGGACCCGGCGCGCGCCGAGGGCGTGCTCGAAGATCTGGCGCAGCTGTTCCGCGTGGCCCTGGCCGACGCCGGCGATTCGGTTTCGCTGGACGAGGAGATCGACCTGGCGCAACGCTATCTGGCCATCGAGCAGATCCGCTACGGCAAGCGTTTGCAAGTCAGCTGGGATATCGATCCGCGCATCGGGCGCGCGCGTGTGCCGCCGCTTGTGCTGCAACCATTGGTCGAGAACGCGGTGCGCCACGGTGTCGAGCCGTCGGTGCAGGGCGCGCGCATCTGGGTGCAGGCCGAATTCAAGCGGGGCCAGGCGGTGGTGCTGGTCAGCAACACGCTGCCTGAGGCGCCTTCGGCGCCCGGACATGGCATGGCGCTACGCAACGTGCGCGAGCGCTTGCGCCTGCTGCACGACGTGGCCGGGCAGTGCGATGTCTGGCGCGAGGGCGGGCTGTTTCGCGCGCGCATCATCGTGCCCGTGTGAGCGCAGCGATGGCGCCGCTGAGCATCCTGCTGGTCGACGACGAGGCGCTGGCCCGTCTGCGCCTGCGTGCCTTGCTGCAGGACTGCACCGACCCGCCCTGCGAAGTCGTCGGCGAGGCCGGCGATGCCACCGAGGCTCAGGCGCTGCTGCACGGCCGCGCCTGTGACCTGTTGCTGCTGGACATCGGGCTGCCTGGCTTGGACGGCATGCAACTGGCTGCGGCGCTACGCGCACAGCCGCGTCCGCCGAGCGTGGTTTTCGTAACCGCACATGCCCAGCACGCGCTTCGCGCCTTCGAACTGGACGCGGTCGACTACCTGACCAAGCCGGTGTCGCGCGAGCGGTTGCGATCGGCATTGCAGCGTGTGGCGCAGCGCCGCCGCGCCGTGCCCACCGCAGCCGATGGCGACGCGCGCGTGCTGGTCGTGCACGACCGCGGGCGGGTACTGCGCCTGCCGTTGTCCGACGTGCTGTTCCTGAAGGCCGAACTGAAGTACGTCACGCTACGCACGGCGGCGCACAGCTACGTGCTCGACGATCCACTCAGCGAGCTCGAACAACGCCTCGGCGACGGCTTCCTGCGCGTGCACCGCAATGCGCTGGTGGCGCGCTCGGCGGTGCGCGCGCTGCAGCGCCGCCGTGGCGACGGCAGCAGCGCCGACGAGGGCCATGGCGAGCACTGGGCGGTGCAGCTCACGCCCACCGGCGAATGGTTGGCCGTGTCGCGCCGCCAGCTGGCCGCGGTGCGGGAGGCGCTGACGCAACGCGGTGCGACCGGCTGATTCGTTCAACCGGTGTTGCGCAACCCGGCGGCGATGCCGTTGATGGACAGGTGGATGCCTCGGCGCAGCCGCTGCTCGGTGGCGTCGGTCGGGTCCACGCCGGGGCGGCGGTGGCGGCGCATCAGTTCCACCTGGAGGTGGTTCAGCGGATCCAGGTACGGGAAGCGGTGCTCGATCGAACGTGCCAGTGTCGGGTTGGACTGCAGCCGCCGCGTCTCGCCGGTGATCTGCGACAACGCGCCGTTGGCGCGCTCCCATTCGGCGCGGATCGCCGCGAAGATGCGTTTGCCGAGCTTCTTGTCCTCGACCAGCTCGACATAGCGCGCGGCGATGCGCAGGTCGCTCTTGGCCAGCACCATGTCCAGGTTGGACAGCAGGGTGCGGAAGAAGGGCCACTGCTTGTGCATGCGTTGCAGCAGTTCCAGCCGCGTCTTGCGCGTGGCCGGGTCGGCCAGAAAGGATTCAATGGCCGAGCCGAAGCCGCACCAGCCCGGTAGCGCCAGGCGGCTCTGGCCCCAGCTGAAGCTCCAGGGGATGGCACGCAGGTCCTCGATGGCGCGGTTGGCCTTGCGCGAGGCCGGACGCGAGCCGATGTTCAACTCGGCGATCTCGCGGATCGGCGTGGCGGCGAAGAAGTAGTCGGCGAAGCCGGGCGTGTCGTAGACCAGCTTGCGGTAGGCGGCAAAGCTGGCGCGGCTGATCTCGTCCGCAGCGTCCAGGAAGGCCTTCGGAGCGCTCTTGGTCGGATGCAGCAGAGTGGCTTCCAGCGTGGCCGCGACCAGCGTCTCCAGGTTGCGCCGGCCGATCTCCGGGTTGGCGTACTTGCTGCCGATCACCTCGCCCTGTTCGGTCAGGCGGATCTGGCCCTTCACCGTGCCTGGCGGCTGCGCCAGGATGGCCTGATAGCTCGGCCCGCCGCCGCGCCCGACGGTGCCGCCACGGCCGTGGAACAGGCGCAAGGTCAGGCCATGTTCGCGCTCCAGCGGGTCGAACAGCTCGACCAGCGCGTTCTCGGTGCGGTACAGCTCCCAGTTGCTGGTGAAGAAGCCGCCGTCCTTGTTGCTGTCGCTGTAGCCGAGCATGATGTCCTGCTCGCCACCGCTGCGCACGATCATCGGCAGCACGCCGGGCTGCTCGTAGAACTCGCGCATGATGCGCGCCGCGTTGCGCAGGTCCTCAATGGTCTCGAAAAGCGGCACCACGATCAGGTCGTTCTTCGCCTCGTCGTCCAGCGTGCCGCGCATCAGCCCGCATTCCTTCTGCAGCAGCAGCACCTCGAGAAGGTCGCTGGCGTCCTCGGTGTGGCTGATGATGTAGTGGCGCAGCGCTTCGGCGCCGTAGCGCTGGCGCATCTCGGCGGCGGTCTCGAAGATCGCCAGCTCGCTGCGCACACGCGCCGAGTACTCGGCGCCACGCACGCGCAGCGGTCGCGCGTCGTTGAGCAGCCGCACCAGCAACGCGCGGCGCTGCGTTTCGTCGAGCGCGCAGTAGCGGGGCTCGATCCGCGCCGTCTTCAGCAACTCGGCCAGCACCGCCTCGTGCTGGTCGGAGCTTTGCCGCAGGTCCACCGTGGCCAGGTGGAAGCCGAAGACCTGCACAGCGCGCATGAGCGGCGCCAGCCGCGGGCCGATCAGGGCCTGCGCATGGTGGGTCTTCAGCGAGCGCTCGATGACGCGCAGGTCGACCAGGAATTCGGCCGCACTCGGGTAGGCGTTCTGCGGCGCCACCGCGTGGCGCAGCGCCTCGGTGCCGGTCAGTGCCTGCAGCGTGGCCGCCAGGCGCGAGTACATGCCGATCAGCGCGCGCCGGTAGGGCTCGTCGCTGCGGTGCGGGTTGTGGTCGGGCGACGCGTCGGCCAGCGCCAGCATCTCCTGACTCACCGGCGCCAGCATGTGCGAGGTGGACAACTCGGCACCCAACTGGTGCACCTCGGTCAGGTAGAAACGCAGCGCCGTTTCGGCCTGGCGGGCCAGCGCCATGCGCAGGGTCTCGGCGCTGACGTTGGGGTTGCCGTCGCGGTCGCCGCCGATCCAGTTGCCCATGCGCAGGAAGGAGGGGACCTCGTGGCCGGGCAGGGCGAGTTCGATCTCGCGGTACAGCTTGGGGATCTGGCGCAGGAAGGTGGCGTGGTAGTAGCTCAGCGCGTTCTCGATCTCGTCGGCTACCGTCAGCTTGGCGGTGCGCAGCATGCGCGTCTGCCAGAGCTGCGTGATGCGCGCGCGGATCAGTTCCTCGTTCTCGCGCTTCTCGCGCTCGCTGGCCAGGTCGTCGCGCTCGCCGATGAATTCGGCAATCGCCCGCTCGGCATCCAGGATGCTCTTTCGCTGCACCTCGGTCGGGTGGGCGGTCAGTACCGGCGCGATGTAGGCGTGGCGCAGTGCCGCGGCGATGTCGGCCGAGCGGTGGTCCGCCCGATGCAGCCTTTCGAAGCTGACGGCCAGCGAGCCTTCCTGCTGATCGCCGGCGCGTTCGTGCTGCAGGCGGCGGCGCACGTGGTGCCGGTCTTCGGCGATGTTGGCCAGGTGCGAGAAGTAGCTGAAGGCGCGGATCACACTCACCGTCTGATCGGCAGACAGGTTCTTCAGAAGCCGGTCGAGCACCCGCCCGGCGCTGGCGTCCTGCTTCAGCCGGTAAGCTACCGACAGCTTGCGTACCCGCTCGATCAGTTCGAAGGCGTCCTTGCCTTCCTGCTCGCGAATCACCTCGCCAAGGATGCGACCAAGTAACCGAATATCTTCCACCAGCGCCTGGTTCTTCAGCGCAGCATCACTTTCGCCCTTGCTGCGCAAAGTGCTCGCGGGCTTGCGGGAGGTCGCGGCGGCACGGGGCGCAGTGAGCATGGATGACTCCGGAAGTGTGTAACTATGTTACCAAGCCGTTGGGGCGGCCGTCCGCGGGAGGGCGCGGCGGCCCGATGACCTGGCAGGCTGGCGATAATGCAAGCACCATGCCCGATACCACCATCATCGCCACCCGTGAAAGCCGGCTCGCCCTGTGGCAGGCTGAACATGTACGCGACCTGCTGCGCTCGCGTTTCGGTCTGCAGGTCGAGCTGCTGGGCATGACCACGCGCGGGGACCAGATCCTCGATCGCGCGCTGTCCAAGGTGGGCGGCAAGGGCCTTTTCGTCAAGGAACTGGAAACGGCGCTCGAGGACGGCCGCGCCCACCTGGCGGTGCATTCGCTGAAGGACATGCCGATGGAGCTGCCGGCCGGCTTCGCGCTCGGCGCGGTGCTGGAGCGCGAGGATCCGCGCGATGCCTTCGTCAGCCCTCGATTTGCCACGCTGCAGGACCTTCCGCAGGGCGCCTGCGTCGGCACCTCCAGCCTGCGCCGCGCGGCGCAGCTGCTCGGCCTGCGGCCCGACCTGCGCATCGAGCCGCTGCGCGGCAACCTCGACACGCGGTTGCGCAAGCTGGACGAAGGAGGCTACGACGCCATCGTGCTGGCCGCCGCCGGTCTGAAGCGGCTGGGTCTGGGCGCGCGCATCGCCTCGCTTTTCGATACCGCGCAGATGACGCCGGCCGCAGGGCAGGGCGCACTGGGCATCGAGATCCGAGAGGACGCGGCCGAACTGGGGCGTACGCTGTCCGCGATGGTGCACCGGCCCAGCTGGCTGGCCGTGCATGCCGAGCGCGCAGTGTCGCGCTCGCTCGGCGGCAGCTGCAGCATGCCGCTGGCGGCACACGCGGTGTGGGAAGGCCCGCAACTTTGCATCGATGTCGCTCTGGGCCATGCGCAGGAGCTGTCGCGTCCGTTGCTGCGCACGCAGTTGCGCGAACGCGTGACCAGCGACACCGAAGCCAACGCGCTGGGTGAGCGAGCTGCGGCGCAGCTGCGCGCTGCGGGCGCCGCAACCTATCTCGCCGCGGCTGTCTGAGGCCGCACGCCGGGGTGACCCGCCGATGCGCATCGTTGTCACCCGTCCGCAGGCCCAGGCCGACGCCCTGGTGGCCGAGTTGCGTGCCATCGGCGCGGATGCGGTGGCGCTGCCCCTGATCGACATCGCCCCGGCGTCCGACCTGCAGCCGCTGCAGCGGGCGTGGCAGGAGCTTCCGTCGCTGGCGCTGCTGATGTTCGTCAGCGCCAACGCGGTGCAGCATTTCATGCAGGCGCGTCCGCAGGGCCGCGTGTGGCCGGCGCAAGTGCTGGCCGGCTCGACCGGGCCGGGCACCTCGGCCGCGCTGCGCGAGGCCGGCGTGTCCGAGCCGGAACTGGTCGAGCCGCTGGGCGAGGTCTTTGATTCCGAGGCGTTGTGGTCTCGGCTGCACACCCGCGACTGGCGTGGCCGACGCGTGCTGGTGGTGCGCGGCGAAGGAGGGCGGGACTGGTTGGCCGATCAACTGGGCGCGGCGGGCGCCCAGGTCGATTTCGTCGCCGCGTACCAGCGCGTGCGGCCCCATCCGGGTGCAACGTGGCTGGCGCTGCGCGATGCCGCGTTGGCACAGCCGCGCCAGCACCTGTGGGCCTTCAGCAGCTCCGAGGCGGTGGCCAACCTTCAGCAGCTGTCGCCGGGCGCCGACTGGGCTGGCAGCGCCGCCGTCGCCCCGCACCCGCGCATCCTCGCCGCGCTGCAGCGGCTGGGCTTCGGCCAAGTCTGGCAATGTGCGGCCGGTGCTGCGGCGCTGGCGTCCGCGGCGCGCGAGGTCCGGCCGATACAATCCACCGCTCCGTGACAGAGCTCTACGCCCCACCTGCCGTCGACGCCAGTGCGGCCCCCGCGGCAGCCGTCGAGCCGCATGCGCTGCTGGGCCGCTGGATCGCCGCCGGTGCCGTGCTTCTGGCCGCGCTGTGCGCCGCCGCCGTGATGTACGCATGGAACACCCAGCAGCGCGTCAAGGGCCTGGAGCAGCAGATGGTCAAGCGCCAGGAGGACAGTGGCGCACAGGCCGCCGAGGCGCAGATGCTGGCCAAGCAGGCGCAGGAGAGTTCGCGCGATGCCGCCGCCAAGCTGGCGCTGCTGGAAGCGCGCGTGGCCGAGGCCTCGCTGCAGCGCACCCAGCTGGAAGAGCTGATCCAGTCGATGTCCCGCTCGCGCGACGAGAACGTGCTGGCCGATATCGAGTCGTCGATCCGCGTGGCGCTGCAGCAGACCGCCATCACCGGCAGTGCCGAGCCGCTGGTCATTGCGCTGAAGCAGGCCGAGGAGCGGCTGGCGCGGCAGAACCAGCCGCGGTTGGACGGCGTGCGCCGGGCCATCGTGCAGGATCTCGAGCGCGTACGCGCCGCCGGTGCGGTGGACGTGTCGACACTGGCCATCCGTCTCGACGAGGTGGTGCGTCTGGTCGACGATTTGCCGCTGCTGTCCACGCCGCAGGCTTCGCGAGCCGTAGCGAAGCCGTTGCCGCGCAACGCAGTTCCAGCGGCGTCGGGCGCCGCTGCGGCTGCCTCGGCTCCGCCGGACCCGGCATGGACCGAGGTGCTGGGCGAACGCTGGGCCGGCCTGGGCGCGCGCATCTGGGCCGAGGTGCGTGGCCTGGTACGCGTCACGCCGATCGACCAGCCCGAAGCCATGCTGATCGCACCCGAGCAGTCCTTCTTCCTGCGCGAGAACCTCAAGCTGCGCCTGCTGAACGCACGCCTGGCGCTGCTGAGCCGGCAATTCGATACGGCGCAGTCCGACCTGCGCGAGGCCCTGTCGGCGCTGGAGCGGTACTTCGACCGCAGTTCGAGGCGGACCGTCAACGCCATCGACCTGGTGCGGCAGGTCAGCGCCCAGGCACGGCAGGTGGTGGTGCCGCGACCCGACGCCACGCTGGCCGCCATTGCCGCCGTGGCCGGCGTGCGCTGACGGCAGGGGATCGGGCCACGCCATGCGCGGCATCATCTGGCTCGTGCTGCTGTTCGTCGTGGCCGTGGTGGCCGCGACCACGCTCGGCCGCAACGACGGGCTGGTCAGCATCTATTTCGGCAGATGGCGCACCGACCTTTCGCTGAACCTGTTCGTGTTGCTGGTGCTGGCAGCCTGCGCCGTGCTATTGGCCGCCGCGCGCTCGGTCAACAGCCTGATCAGCCTGCCGCAGCGAGCGCGCGAATGGCGCCAGCTGCGCCGAGAACGCGCCGCCCAGGCTGCCCTGCGCGAGGCCCTGGCCGAATACTTTGCCGCGCGCTACAGCCGCGCACACCGTGCGGCGCAGCGTGCCCTGGTCCTCCGCAACGAGACTGAAGTGCTGCGCGGCGATGGCGAGTTCCGCGTGCTGGCTCTGCTGCTCGCCGCGGCCAGCCTGCACCGCATGCAGGACCGCACGCGCCGCGACGAGCTGATGCGCCAATTGCGGCGCAAGGCGCGTGAGGGCTGGAGCACCCGTCCAGTGGACGAGGGCGCGCGCCTGCTCGCCGCCGAATGGGCCATCGACGACCGTGACGCGCCGCGGGCCATCGAGTTGCTGGGCGAACTGCCCGCCGGCGTGGCCCGGCGTACCCAGGCGCTGCGCCTGCGGCTGCTGGCGCAGCGCTTGACGCTGCAGCCGCTGCCCGCGCTGCAGACGGCGCGGCTGCTGGCCAAGCACCAGGCCTTCTCGCCCCCGGCCGCCGCCAGCCTGCTGCGCACGCTGGCCGGCGAGGCGCTGGACGCTGCACGCGATGCCGATGCCCTGCGGCGCGTGTGGCAGCAACTGGACCCGGCCGACCGCCGCGATGCCACGCTGGCCGCGCGTGCGGCCACACGTGCCGCCGCATTCAGCGCCCATGAGGACGCCCGCGCCTGGCTGCGCCCCTTCTGGGACGGCATCGGCCAACTGGAGCCCGACGAACGCGAACGCATCGCACTGGCCCTGCTGGAAGCCGTGCCGGGTATGTCCTCGGACTGGCTGCCGAGACTGGAGAACGCCGCGCTGGCGTTGCCCAACGAACCGGCCATCGCCGCAGCCGTGGGCGCCGCGATGGTCGAGCGCCAGCTTTGGGGCAAGGCCCGTCGGCCGCTGGAGCAGGCCGCCACGGCCGGCAGCCTGTGCGCGCTGGCGCGGCGGCGCGCCTGGCGATCGCTGGCCCGGCTGGCGCAGCAGGAGGGCGACACCCAGCGCGCCCGGCAATGCGAGCACGCTGCCGCCGGCATCGACTGACTGATCCGCTGCGAGGCGCTGCTATAATGCGAGGCTTCGCGGCTGTAGCTCAGCTGGATAGAGTACTTGGCTACGAACCAAGGGGTCGTGGGTTCGATTCCTGCCAGCCGCACCAACAACATTAACGGGTCAGCTCTCACAAGGAGCTGACCCGTTTGTCTTTGTGCAGGGCCGGCGTCCACCCAAGGGTCCGCGTGGCGGCGGTATCGCCTCGGATCGCTTGGGGAGCCGCGTGACAGACTGCAGCGCGGCGCGATGCACTTTCGCCGGGCGGTGGACATCGCAGGGTTCAATTCACCGTTCGATCCGCTTCGCTTGCTGTTTCGTGATGAGGTGCACTTCGGGCGCATCGGCCGTTGGCCTCGGTCCATGTTCCGCCAAACGCTCCGCCCAACGGTCAAGACGATGCTGTCGTGCCAGACCTCTGCAGGTCGATACGCGGTGCATGAAACTGTTCCGCGACGAAGCGGCCACCCGACACTCCTGCGAAAGCACCGCCATGGTCCAGGACGGCGTGGAATGGCGCGCCCACAGCATCACAACCAGGCACTGAATTTTCGATGCCGGCCCGAACGAAAAAAGCGATCAGTAGCGGGGCGGCGCGCTGCGTTCATCGACGTAGATGTCCCACAGCGCAATGAACATTGCGGCGATCACCGGGCCAATGATGAAGCCGTTGATGCCGAACACCGCCAACCCGCCCAGGGTCGAGATCAGTACGACGTAGTCGGGCATGCGTGTGTCCTTTCCGACCAGTATCGGTCGCAGCACGTTATCCACCAATCCGATCACGAGCACACCGAAAGCGATGAGCCCAGCGCCCTGGATCACCGAACCGGTTACCAACAGGTAGACGGCCACCGGACCCCAGATCAGGCTGGCCCCCACCGCCGGCAGCAGCGACAGGAAGGCCATCAGCACGGCCCACAACAGCGCGCCGCGTACATCGAGCACCCAAAACGCAAGACCCCCCAACGACCCCTGGATGATGGCAATGACGATGTTGCCCTTCACGGTGGCGCGGATCACGGTAGCAAACTTCTTCGCCAGTGCCTGCTTGTGCCTCGCGTCCAGCGGGATGGCCGTTGTGATGCGCAAGGCAAGCGCTGGCCCGTCGCGCAGCAGGAAGAAGGCCAGGTACAGCGCGATGAAAAAGCTAACGATGAACTCCAGCGTGTTCTGCCCGATGCCGAGCACCTGCGTAGCGATCAATTGGCTGGCCTGCGCCACCGCAGAAGTCAGCCGCAGTTCGATGTCGCCGAGGTTGCCTATCCCGAATCGGTTCAGCAGATGGGTAAACCATGGCGGCAGCGCAGCAACGATCTGCTGGAAGTGGCGGCCGAAGTTCAACTCTCCGGAATTCAGGCGTGCGTAGACGCCCGAGCCCTCGTGCACCAGCGTGGCAATGATCATGATCAGCGGTGGAGTCACCAACAGCGTGATGATCGCCAACGTGCCCAGCGCAGCCCAGGTTCTGCGCTGCCCCATCCGACGTACCAGCAGGCGCTGTAGCGGGGCAGACAGGATCGCGATGATCACACCCCAGAACACCGCACCCCAGAATGGCAGCAGGATCATGCCGAAAGCCAGCGTGACGACTCCCATCAGCAACAGGAAAGTGCGCGCTTCGAGACTGGCGGGCCGGGTCAGGGGCGGAAGGTTCTTGGCGATGGCCGTTGCCTCGGCGAAGCGTTTGATGTTGGCCTTCGTTCGTTTGGCAAATGACGGGCCCAGCCCGCGCTCAGGTTGATCGTCGCCGGCCTGGGCCATCGGTGCGACAGGCCTGTCCTGTGCTTCGACGGCAGTTTGGGAGCTGCCGCCCAGGTGATCCTGTTCGCGCTGCACTTTGAACGTCAGTGAACGGGTTTGTCTGCAAGCACAGGCGGCTCATGTCGCGTTTGTGCAATTCGACGCCGGCCAAGTGCCGATGTCGAGATCTGCACCTTCCAGCCCGGCCGAGATGCGCGGCATGTTCATGGCAGGCTGCATCGCCCGCCAAGTCCATAGCGCCGCACCTATGGCGGGCAACATGACGAGCACGGCAAGGAGCAGCGTCAGAGCACTCATGGTGTGGTCCGGTGGGTGCAGGCGTTTGCCCGACAGTCTGGGGCGCACGCCGACTGGTACCCAACGTAGTGCCACACATCTTGCCGTGGTCGCATTCCTATGCGTGCCCACGGCACAAGCCAACGATATGCCATCACATCACGTGTCGACAGCGACTTCGACCGATTGGATCGGTCGCAGTCTTCACGCAGGGCTGGATGGCGTTCATTGCGGCCTCTGGAAACCAGAAGCCGCGGTGGCGTAGTCGTGACGGACCCCCAAGCCTTGGTTCAGCTGGAACTCTTGCCCGTGCCGAACCACGAATCGTCCGCCTTCTTGACCCATTCGTTCACCTGATTGTCGGCCACGTCCCTGGCGATGCCATAGCGTTCCTGGATCTTCCCTGCCAGTTGATCGCGACGGCCGGCGATGATGTCGAGATCATCGTTGGTCAGCTTGCCCCACTGCACCTTGGCGCGTCCGGTGACTTGCTTCCAATTGCCCTCAATGCGGTCCCAGTTCATGACTACTCCTTGTGATGTGTTGAATGTCCGGAGAAAAAGTGCGCCTACGGGCGAACCGTGATGACGTTCTTCACCGCCACCACGCCAGGAACCTTCATGGCGATGGTTTCGGCGGTGGACTTCTCGTTGGCGTTCTTGGCGAAGCCAGACAGCATGACCGTGCCCTTCATCGTCTCGACGCTGATGGCCGAGGCGTCGACGCTGGCGCTGTCCACGAAGCGTGCCTTCACCGAGCTGGTGATGGCGCTGTCGTCGATGTAGGCGCCGGTGCTTTCCTGTCCGCGGGTGACGGCGCAGCCCGAAGCCGTGATCAGCAGCAGGGCGGTTGCGGCTGCGCTGAGGATCTTGCGTGTGTTCATGGACGTTCTCTTCCTGAAGTTGCGAGTTGCGGCTTGCGCCGGGCGGCGAGGAGCCCCACCAGCCAGGGGCAGATCGGAAGGCTCACTTGGCGAGCCAGTCCTTCAGTTCCTCGGCATGGCCTTGTTCGTCGGCCAGGATGTCCTCGAGCAGGCGGCGTGTGCTCGAGTCCTTGGTGCCGACCAGCGCAATGATCTGCGTGTAGGCCTCGATGGCCACGCGCTCGGCGACCAGGTTGGCGCGGATCATGGCCTTGAGGTCCGGTGATTCGTCGTACTGTGCATGGCTTCGCGACAGCAGGGTGTCGGGCGAGAAGTCGGGCTCGCCGCCCAGTTGCACGATGCGCTTGGCCAGTCGGTCGGCGTGGGCCGCCTCTTCCTGGGCGTGCACCAGAAACTCTTCAGCGATCTTCGGCGAGGCCAGGCCCTGTGCCGTGAAGTGATGGCGCTTGTAGCGCAGCACGCACACCCACTCGGTGGCCAGCGCATCGTTGAGCAGCTTGATCAGCTCGGCACGCCAGGGGCCCTGGCTCGGTGTCACCGCCCCATCGTCCAGGCTGTGGCGGGCGGCTTCCAGGGCCGCTTCGTCCAGGGTCATCGGCCGGCGCTCCGGCGTCGGCAGGGTCTTGACGTTGGTCTGGTCGTGGTCTTTGGCCATGCGGGTTCCTCGGTGGATGGGTGGGCCGGCACCTTGGCGCCAGGCGGGATCGATGCATCGACTGTAGGTAGGCACGGGCGCCGACAACATCGGTGCCTTGCCCTCAACGACGTAGGACAGAACCGCTGGGCACCGTAGGCACCGAAGCCCATTTCTCCGTGGCCGCCGCTTGTGTGTGCCAGCGCACGGACGCTGAGGTCGCTTGCGCACCACCCTTCGCCGTTGCGCCGCCGCCTGTGGCAGGCCACCGTCTTCGGTGGGGCGTGCCCATGTCTCACAACCCGAGGAACAAGACCCATGAAACCATCGCTCCACGACACACGCGGCACCGCGCTGCCGCGAGGCCTGATGCCCTCTGGCCGGTTGGCACTGCTGCTGGCCACCACGTTCGCCCTGGCGGCATGCGCCAGCACGCCCGCTCCCAACGCCCAGGTGGCGGTCTCGACAGCCGCATTGGCAAGTGCCGGAGCAGCCGGAGGTGGCGAGGCTGCACCGGTGGAGATGCGCATGGCCCGCGACAAGCTGGCCCGGGCCAACCTGGCGATGGCTTCCAAGGACTACGAGGCGGCCCGTTCACTGGCCGAGGAAGCCGAGGTCGACGCCCAGCTCGCTGGCGTGAAGGCGCGCTCGGGGCAATCGTCGAAAGCCGCTGCCGAGGTGCAGGACGCCAGCCGGGCGCTGCGAGAAGAGATGAACCGACAGCCCCAACAACCGAAGACCGACAAGGCAACCCCATGAGCACCGCACGAGGTCTTTCCCTCAGCCTTCTGACCCTGGCCATCCTGGCCGGCTGCAACAGCCTGCCTGCCCAGAACGCCGCGCTCGACAAGGCGCGCGGCGACGTCAAGTTGGCCGAGGACAATGCGCAGACCCGGGCGCTTGCTCCCGACGAACTGCAGCGCGCGGGGCAGGCACTGGCCAAGGCCGACGAGTCCTTCGCGCGCAGCGATCCAACGGCGCAGGTCGATCACTGGGCCTACATGGCCGGCCAGCGGGCCGCCATCGCTCAGGAAGTGACGCGTCAGCGGTTGGCCGAGCAGGCCGTGGCCGCAGCGGACGCGCAGCGCGACAAGTTGCGCCTGGCGGCTCGCACCAGCGAAGCGGACACCGCCCAGCGCAGCGCGCAAAGTGCCCAGCAGCAGGCCGTTGCCGCGCAGCAGCAGGCCGCCGAAGCGCAGTTGCGCAGCAGCCAGCTCGAGGCCCAGATGCAGGAGATGAACGCGAAGAAGACCGATCGCGGCATGGTCGTCACGGTCGGCGACGTGCTCTTCGACACCAACCAGTCGCAACTCAAGCCGGGTGGCCTGCGCAACATGGACAAGGTCGTCGGCTTCCTGAAGCAGTATCCGATGCGCAAGGTGCTGATCGAAGGCTTCACCGACAGTTCCGGCAGCGACAGTTTGAACCAGCAGCTGTCCGACCGGCGGGCCGATGCCGTGCGCACCGCGCTGGTCGACAGCGGTGTGTCGGGCGAGCGCATCCGCACGCAGGGCCTGGGTGAAGCGTATCCGGTGGCCAGCAACGACAGTGCCGACGGACGACAACTGAACCGCCGTGTCGAGATCGTGCTGTCCGACGACAGCGGCCAGATCGCTCCGCGCTGAGTAGGCAGTGCTTGTGGCTGTCCGGACGGAAGCATCGGACTGGGCGTGCGTCCGGCGCGGCGTGGAAACCGCCGGCCTCGCGGCCGACGCCCGATGTCGGTCGCGTCCTACAGCGATACCTGGAGGCGAGGGCTAAGGTTGAGGCAGAGCCTTCGGGTTCGGTTCGTTGTCCGATGGGATCGGCAACGAAGGCGTTGCGCCAGCCCTACCGAACCCCATGTCCATCGCACTGAATGGGCACGACAAGACGGCTGGCGACTCCACTTCATCAATGACACAAGGAACCAACATGACTACCAGCTATGTGACGCGCGACAACTTCGGCATGTACACCAACAAGAACGAAGGCCCGGGCCCGGCGCTGATGGGTGCCAACACGCTGCTCGGCAACGACGTCTACAACAGGGACGGCCAGGATCTGGGCGACATCAAGGAGTTCATGATCGACATGGCCTCGGGCAAGATCGCCTACGCGGTGCTGTCCTTTGGCGGGTTGCTCGGCATGGGCGAGAAACTGTTCGCAGTGCCCTGGGCTGCGCTGGCGCTGGACACGGTGAACGAGCGTTTCACGCTCAACGTGCCCAAGGACGCGTTGAAGGACGCCCCTGGGTTCAACAAGGATCGTTGGCCGACCATGTCCGACAAGACCTGGGCCGCGGGTGTGCACAAGTTCTACGGCACGCCGTACAGCGCTGACTGAATAGCGTTGAAGGCCAAGCCGCAGCGCTTGCGTTGCGCCGTGCGGCGCAGCGCAGCAGGGCGGCTGGCGACCTCAGGAGTCAGCCACAACGAGGGCGGCGCGACCTTTCGACACCAGCGACTTGCGACGGGGCGTCATGGCTGCGAATGCCGCGTTGGCACCGGTCGATCCGGGTGAACAGGAACTTCGAGGAGATGTGTCATGAGCTTGGGAACCATACTGCTGGTGATCCTGATCCTGATGTTGCTCGGTGTCGTTCCGGCCTGGCCGCACAGCAGGAACTGGGGCTACGGACCGGCCGGTGGATTGGGGCTGGTACTGGTGATCGTGATCGTGCTTCTTCTGCTGGGTCGGCTGTGAGCGGTGCAGCAGGCTTTGTACCAATGGCAGGGGCTTCGGGCCTTTGCATCCCCATCCGTTCCACTGAAGAAGGATGCAATGAACGAGCACCAGGACATGGGCGCCGCCAAGGAAGTTGCAGGCAAGCTGCGGCAGGCGACCGGCAAGATTCTCGGCATCAAGAAGCAGCGGGCCCGGGGCCTCTTCACGACGATGGACGGCAAGGCACAGAAGACGGACGGCGACGCGAACGACGCGCTGAAAGCCGCACGAGGCAAGCGCTGACCGACCGACTGTCTTCAAGGTTCGGCTCGGGATTCCAGAACCCATTTCAAGGAGTGCGATCGTGAACAGATTGATCTGGCTGGTCGGTGCCGTGGTGATTGCGCTCTTCATCCTTGGATTCTTCGGTCTGCGCTGAGCCTTAGGCACCGCAAGACCAGCCGACCCGGTCCGCGTCGACGCCGCCACGTTGTCATGCAGCGCGGTGTGACCTTCACGACAAGCAACGCCGATACGGCGACGGCGATCAGGGCCGGGAAAGTCCTGAACTTCAATTTCCATTCCGGGCCGATATCGATGGCTCCGCTATCCCGCCCCACGCAGCGGCCCAGGCATTGAACCTTGCGGTTCAGGCAGCGCCCAGTAAATCGGTCGAGGCGGTATCCCGGCTGGCGGTTGGTTCGGACGGCGCGTCCCGAAGCGGCACGACAAATGCGCTGTGCGCAGGCAGCACAGCCCACTCCAGCAGCGTGGCAGGGCGCAACAACTGCGCGGCTGGCAGCTCGTCGCGCAACCCGTCCAATGCGGCCTGCGCGTCACCGCGAACGAACACGAAACGCATCGTTCGGCCCGCACGCGAAAGGCTGAGCTCCGCACGCGGCCAATGCGAGGGCAGACACGGTGTGAACGAGAGGTGCCGCGCGCCGAGTTGCAGTCCGAAGATCGACTCGATCGCCGCACGGTGCAGCCACGCCGCCGCGCCCGTGTACCAGCTCCACCCGCCGCGCCCGACATAGGGCGCCTGGGTGTACACGTCGCCGGCCACCACATACGGTTCGATGCCATAGGCCGATCCCGTCACGGCATGGCGCGACCGGTGCGCGGGGCTGAGGTACTTGAAGTAGCGGTAGGCGACATCCGGGTCGGGCACCTCAGGGTGCGAAGAGCTGGCCGGCGCGGTCTGGTAGCGGGCCTGTGCCATCAGCGCCCAGACGCCGGCATGGGTGTACTGGCCGCCGTTCTCGCGCACGCCCGGCGGATAGGCCTGGATGTAGCCCGCACTCGGCTGCGCACGCTGCAGCGGTGGGTCGAGCAGCTTGACCAGACCGGCCTCGTGGTCCACCAGCTGGCTGTCGGCGGCGGCCAGCGCCATGCGCTGCAGCGAACGCGGGGCCACCCCGGACAGCACCGACCAGGCCTGCGCGATCAGGTCGATGCGCCCTTCCTCGTTGGTCGCCGAGCCCAGCGGCTGTCCGTCGTCGAAGAAGGCGCGCTTGAACCACTGCCCGTCCCAGGCCGCGCCGTTCAACGCTGCCGTCCAGCCCTGGGCGGCCTGCTCCCAGCGCGTGGCTCGGTCCGGTTCGCCCCGCGAGCGGGCTCGTGGCGCGAAGTCGGCGACGATTGCACAAAGGAACCAGCCCAGCCAGACCGACTCACCGCGCCCTGAAATGCCCACGCGGTTCATGCCGTCGTTCCAGTCGCCGCTGCCCATCAACGGCAGGCCGTGCACTCCCACGCGCAGGCTGCGGTCGATGGCGCGCGCGGCATGTTCGTAGACCGAGGCCTGCTGCGCGCTGATCGCTGGCGCGTAGTAGGCGTCTTCGGCGCCGTCGGGGATCGCAGGCCCTTCGACAAAGGACACCGTTTCGTCGAGCAACTGCGCATCGCCGGTGGCGCGCAGGTAGTGGCCGATGGCAAAGGCCAGCCAGAGCAGGTCGTCGGAGAAATGCGTGCGCACACCGGCGCCGCCTGGCGCATGCCACCAGTGCTGAACGTCGCCTTCCGGGAACTGGCGCGATGCGGCCAGCAGGATCTGTTCGCGAAGCATGCCCGGCGCCGTCCACGACAGCGCCATCGCGTCCTGCAGCTGGTCGCGAAAGCCGGTGGCGCCTCCCGCCTGGTAGAAGCCGGCCTTGGCCCACAGGCGGCACGACACCGTCTGGTACAGCAGCCAGCGGTTGACCATCGCGTCGAACAGCGGGTCGGGCGTGCGCACGCGGGTCGCGTCCAGCAATGCATCCCAGCGATCTCGCACCCGGCGCAGCCGTACCACGCCGCCGACGGTGGCCGCAGTGGTGGCCAGCCGTCGAGCGGCGTCGGGACTCTCGGCATAGCCCAGCAGGAACACCCGCTCGGCGGTGTCTCCCGCCGGCAGGGTCAGGCGGGTGGCCAGCGCCGCGCAGGGGTCCAGGCCACCGCCCTGGCGTTGACCCAGGTGGTCGGGCAGCACCAGGCGGCCGCGCGCGTCGAACAGTTCGCGGCGATCGCAAGTCCAGTCCTCGGTCTCGTCGGCATCGCCGGCCAGCGCCAGGAAGGCGGTGCCGGCGCCGAAGCCGCCGGCACGCTCGCGCTGCGTGCACAGCAGCGCGGTCAGCCGGCGTTCCTGTGGCCGGTCCTCGCCCGTTGCGCGCGGCTCGTCCTGGCCGACGGGCAGGCGTTGCCGGTGCAAGGCGGTATGGACCGTGCCGCGATCGGCGCGGTTCGCACCCATCATCCACTCGGCCAAGCCGGCGATGCGCAGGTGCAGCGTGCGGTGCCCTCGGTTCACCAGGCGCAGCCGCACCTGCTTGACCGCACTGTCCGGGTCCACGCACCAAGACACGTTCACCTGCAGGCTGCCGTGGTGGTGGCTGATCACCGTGTAGCCCTGGCCGTGGGCCACCCGGTAGCCTGAAGACGCGGCGCCGAGCCCGGCGCGCGGGCCTGCGGCCACCTGCCACAGCGCATGGCTGCGGCGGTCCTGGATCAGGAAGCTCTCGCTGGCCGGGTCGGCCACCGCGTCGTTCGACCAGGCAGTGAGCTGATTCATGCGGCTGTTCACGGCCCAGGTGTAGCCGCTGCCGGCTTCGGAAACCTGGGCGCCGAAATGCTCGTTGGACAACACGTTGATCCAGGGCCGCTGCGGGCGCTGCGCGTCGCTGACCACGAAGCGGAACTCACCCGATTCGGCCACGAACTCGCCCTGCGACGGTGTCGCTGCACCCGCCGTGGCGACGCTGTCGGCCAGCGCGGTGGTGGACACCTCGAGACGCTGCTCCAGCGCCAGCTCGTGCTCGGTGATCCAGGCCTGCACATGGTGCAACAGCGAGCGGCCATCGGCACGCAGGTGCAGGCGCGCCAGGCCACGCAGTGTGGACAGTTCGTCATCCGACAGCTCGTCGCGGCGCAGCACGTGCAAGGCGGTGGCCACCAGCCCGGGCTGGGCGGCGCTCTCCGCGGCATGGCGCTCGCGCAGCGCCACCAGTTCACGCTGCAATGCCAGCTCATATGACATGGCCTCGCTGTTGACCACGACCAGGTCGCACGCAATGCCACCCCAGGACCACAGGCGCAGCCCCTGGGCCAGCGAGCGCAGCAACCCCAGGTCCTGCATCGCGCTGGCCGACACCAGCAGCACCGGCCGGTCGCCGGAGATGCCGAAGCGCCACAACAGCCGTCGGTCGCAGACCTCGGCCACATCGCTGCGGCCGCCGTCGGGCTGCGGCCGCGTCAGGCTCAGCACCAGGGCCGTGCTCAGCGTCTGTATCGCGGCGAAGGTCTCGGCGCTGACACGCAGCGTGCGCAGCCGGATGCCGGCCAGCGTGGCCGACATCAGCGAGGCGCGTTGCACATGGCTGGGCTGACGGTACTTGTCGATCACCGCGCGCAAGGTCCCATCATCGTCGCTGGCTGCCGTGGCGAAGGTCAGCCGGGCCTTCGCCAGCGGTGCGATGCGCAATCGCACCGCCATGGCGCATACCGGGTCCAACCCGGTGTCCGGCACCCGGGCCGCGTTGGCGCCGGCCGAGGGCATGTCGAAGTCGGCCAGCGGCTGGCTGGCGTCTCGGTTGCGTCCGAGCCAGCGCTGGCGGTCGGTCTGTACGCGCAGAGCCTGCACCTGGGCCTCGCTGTCGACCAGGAAGTGCGCCATGCGCAGGGCGGCCTCGGTGGGCAGGCGTGGCTTGCGCTCGAACCACAGTGCCTGTTGCTCGGGCTGCCACTCTGGCCGCACGAACAGGTTCATGAACGCGGGATGGGCTTCGTCGGCTCGCGCGTCCGACAGCGTCACGTCGAAGGCCGAGAGCAATTCGATGTCCAGCGTGCGTTCGCCCAGGTTGCTGATCTCGACCTGACGGAACTCGATGTCGTCCTCCGGGCTGACCCACACCGTGGTGTGCGCCTGCACGCCGGGCCAAGCGGCATCGAAACAGACGCGGTCGGCGTGAAAGGTGCTGCGGTAGTGCGCCGCCGGGTCGGGCGCCGGATGCTGCGTGATCGACACCGGATGAGCCGGCGCGCCCTTGCGCGCATCCGGCGGCCAGCGCAGGTAGAAGAAGCTGCCATGCGCATCGCGCAGCGCGTCGTCGCGCCAGCGCGTCAGCCCGGTCTCGCCCCAGCGGCTGAAGCCAGCACCGTTGGCGCGCAGCGACACCCCGTAGCGGCCGTTGGACAGCAGGTGGGTCGGCTCCACTGCCGCGGCGCCAGGCAGCACCTCGCGCATCAGGCCCGAAGCACGCCGCTCGCGCACCGGGGCCGGCGGCGCGACCGTCGGTGCGGACAGGACCGAGACCTCGCGCGGCGTGCGCTCGTGCAGCAGCGAAGCCACGGCCTCGATCTGCGCGCTGCAGCTGCCCCAGCGCTGGGCAGCGCCGTCCAGCAGCACATTGCCCAATGCCACGATGCTCATGCCCTGGTGGTGCGCCATGAAGGTCTGCACCAGCGTGAACGGCGCCGTGCCGGTCTGGCGCGCCGGCGTGAAGTCCACCGCCTCGATGAAGCCGTAGCGCGCACGGGCACCCAGCGCCTGCAGCGCGTGGAAGTTGCGGCAGGCGCGGCGCACTGCAATCTGTGCCGCCAGCGCGGTGGCATAGGGCGCGATCACCAGTTCGTCGCTGGGGGTGCGGCGCAGGGCCAGGCGGGGCACGCCCTGCGGCGCGTACTGGTAGGCCAGCGTGTGGTCGCTGCCGGCATAGGCGCATTCGGAGATGCCCCAGGGCACCTGGTGGGCCGCCGCAAACGCGATTTGCTCGCGCAGCGCGGCCCGGTGGGCCTGTTCCAGCACACTGCCCTGCGGCTCGTCGAGCACCAGTGTGGGCATCAGGTACTCGAACATCGATCCCGACCAGGAGCGCAGCCCCGCATCGGCGCCCACGGCGAAGAAGGGGCGGCTCAACGACGCCCAGTGGCGCACCGGCACGTCGCCCTTGGCCACCGCAAACAGACTGGTCAGGCGCGACTCCGACGCCAGCAGGTCGTAGAAGCCGGAGTCGAGTGCCTGCTCGGCCACGCGGTAGCCGATGTGGAACAAGTGGCGTCCGCGGTGGTACAGAAAACCGAAGTCGGCCTGCGCCGCCAGCTGTTGGCAGGTATTGGCCAGTTCGCGCAACTGGCGCGGTGCGTCGGCGGCCGCGCCGCTGGCTTGCGCCTGCAGATCGACAGCCGCCGAGTGCTTTGTGGCGCGATGGTCGGCCAGGCACCAGCGCAATGCATCGCGTTGCTCGGCAGGCAGGCGATGGCGTGTGGCCAGCAGCGGCTCAAGCCTTGCCTTGGAGGCCGCCAGTGCGCGTTGCGAGGCGCAGGAGTCGAAGGGTGCCTCGGCCAGCGCCAGGCAGGACTGTGCCAGTGCAAGCAGGTGGCCGCAGAAGTTGCCGCTGTCGACGGTGGACACGTAGGCCGGCAGCAGCGGCGCGCCGCTGGCGGTGTCGTACCAGTTGAGCAGGTGGCCGCGGTGACGGGGCAGCGTGGCCACCGTGGCCAGCGTGGCCTGCAGCTTCGCCAGCAGATCCTGGGTGCCGATCCAGCCGAACTGCCGTGCCATGGCGACGCTCAGCAGGTACAGGCCGATGTTGGTCGGCGAGGTGCGGCGCGCCAACATGTCGTGCGGTGCGGTCTGCAGGTTGTCCGGCGGCAGGTACCTGTCCTGCGCGGTGACGCAGCGCTCGAAGTAGCGCCAGGTGTCGCGCGCAATGCCTTCCAGGTACACGCTGTCGGCTGCCGACAGCGCGGGCCCGCGCAGCCGCCTGCGTGGCCGGCTGACCCACCAGGTCCACACCGGTGACAGGCCCCACAGCGTGCACAGCGCCAGCGACCAGCCCGGATAGGGCGTGCCGGCGGCGAACAGCCCCAGCAGCAGCGTGGCGGCGGCAAGCGGCTCCTGCCGATGGCGCTGCAGCAGCGGTGCGAAGTCGCGTGCGGCGCTGGCCTGTGCCACCGCGGCCGGGGTCCATTGCAGAAGGTGCCGCCGGCTCAAGGCCAGCCGGTACAGCGCCCGCACGATCGCATCCGCCGACTGCAGTGCCTGCTGCAGCAGTTGGGCCAGATGCCACAGCGCGCCGCACAGCGCGCGCAGCAGGTCCGAGCCGGCCTGGCGGTAGAAGTGCAGCTTGGCGATGTCGTCACGGCTGGGCGAGAAGCCGGCCACCGCGCTGATCAAGGGCCCGGTGGCAAAGGCCGCCAACACCAGCCCCAGCGCGGCCCAGGGCGTCGGCCCATGCCCTGCCAGCGCCAGCAGCATCAATGCCAGTGACAGCGGCGCCACCAGGCTGCGGCGCAGGTTGTCGAACATCTTCCAACGGTGGATGGCGCGCAGCGGGTAGCGTGCGCCGTTCAGCATGAAGGGCAGCAGCTGCCAGTCGCCGCGTGCCCAGCGGTGCACGCGCGAGGCGGCCACGTCGGCGTGGAAGGGTGCGTCCTCGACGAGCGTGATGTCGCTCACCGCCGCGCAACGGGCGAGCGAGCCTTCGAGCAGGTCATGGCTCAGCACCTGGCCTTCGGGCAGCCGGCCGGCCAGCACCGCCTGCATCGCCTGCACGTCGAGCAGGCCCTTGCCGGTGAAGCTGCCTTCGCCGAACAGGTCCTGGTAGACCTCGGAGCTGGCCGCGCTGTAGGGGTCGATGCCGCATTGCCCGGCAAACAGCCAGTGGTACGGCGTCATCTGTTGCGGCGCCGGCAAGGGGGTGACGATGCGCGGCTGCAGGATGCCGTAGCCGCCGGCCACGCGGCGGGTCGCGGCGTCCAGGCGCGGCCTGTTCAGCGGGTGGGCGGCCACCCCCACCAGCTCGCGCAGACGCCCCGGCGGCAGCTGCGTGTCGCCGTCCAGCGTGAGCACGTAGGCCGTGCCTTCGGCCACGCGCGAGTCCTCGCCCAGATCCAGGAAAGGACCGGGCGCGGCGCCGGCCAGGCGCGTGATCAGCGCCTCGAGCTTGCCCCGTTTGCGCTCCCAGCCGATCCAGCATTGCTCCGAGTCGCTGAAGACCCGGTCGCGATGCAGCAGCACGAAGCGTGGCAGCGCGCCTGCCTCCGGGGGGTGAAGGGTGTTCAGTGCTTGGATGCCCTGGCGGGCGCGCTGCAGCAGCGCATCGTCACCCGGCGTCCGCGCGGATTCGGCATCGGCCCAGTCGGACAGCAGCGCAAACTGCGCCAGCGGCTCCGGGTTGGCCAGATGGTGCAGCCGCAGGCGGTGCAGCAGCGCGTCGACCGACCCCGCATCGGTGAGCATCACGGGCATGACCACCAGCACCCGGTGCTCGGGGGGAATGCCCTGGGCCAGGGCCAGTCGCGGCAATTGCTGTGGGCGGGTCGATTCGCTGATGAGGCGATTGACCAGTGCCACCACGGCCTCGGACGCCGGGAACAGCATCAGGGCGGCCGCGGCCCAGGCCCACGGACCGCCCGCTTCGCGCCCCAGCATCCAGGCCACCAGACCGAGCGTCAGGCTCAGCAAGGTGCCCAGGTAGGCCGGCAGCACCAGGCGCCGCGCCGCGGCGCGCCACAGCAGCGCGCCGCGTTCATGCAGGCCGAGCGTGCGCAGCAGATCGGCGCGACCCGGTCCGCTCAGCCAGTAGCTGGGCACCACCAGGTCGGGCTGGCCGGCGTCGGCGCTGCGCATCAGGTCGAGCAGCGTTTGCGCCACCACGCGCTCGCTGCGGCCGCTGCGCCGGGCCAGCCGCTCGATGCGGTGCAGGGTCTGGTCGCGCGTGGACACCGCCTCCGCCGCGAACACCGGCGCGCCGAGCATGCGCTGCATCAGCAGGCTGCTGCGCGCAATGATGTCGCTCCAGTCGGCATCGCCGATGGCGCGCAGCGAATTGACGGCGTTGCTGACGCTCAGGTTGTCAGCCGCCTGGTCGGCCAGCTGCTGCGCCTGCTGTGCGGCGGGGTCGGGCAGGGCGCGCTCCAGCCATTCGTGCACGCGGATCAGCTTGTCGGATGGGCGGCCGGACAGGCGCTGCGCCATCTGCGCCAGGAAGACGGCGCCGACGCCCCGCCGCTCCAGCAAGGCGAGCAGCTGGTCCAGCGCGTGCAGCGAAAAGGTCTCGATGCGGTCGCTGCACAGGTTGCCCGCCTCGCGTGCCGCCTTGTGCGTGGCCACGCGCTCGGCCAGGCGGCGCAGGTTCTCGACCAGCACCACGCGAATGGTGGTGGGCAGTGCCCACATCTCGCCGAGGTTCAGTTCCCGCGTCTCCTGGTAGGCGCCCAGGAAATGCAGCAGCAGGTCCTCGTCGAAGGCGCCGTCGGTGTGGGCCACGAAGGCCCAGGCCACGCCATAGACCCGCGGCAGGCCGGCCAGCGGCGGATCGCGCAGCATGGGCAGCGCGCGGAAGTAGCTGCGCGGCAGGCCGTCGCGGATTTCCTTGAGCTGCGCCTCGATCAGGTGGAAGTTGTCGAGCAGCCACTCCGCCGCCGGGCTGATGTCGTAGCCGGTGGCGGCCTGCAGGCCGAGATAGTGGTGGGCCTGGCGCAGGACGCGGATGTTGTCCTTCAGGCGCGGGAAGAAGCTGGCCGCACGTGCGCGGGCTGCGCGGTGGGTCTCGCCCAGGCTGCGGCCATGCTGCGCGAAGCGCTGCGGTCCGAAGATCTCGGACCGGATCGGCGGCTGCACCGGGCTGCCACCGCTGTCGAGAATGGCACACAGCGCCTGCGGCGCATCGGGCAGCAGGCGCAACAGTTCGGCTTGGGCCATCGGCTACAGCAGCAGCGCCAGCAGCAGGATCGGCAGGCTCAGCAAGGCCAGGGTGGTGACGAGCCGGGTGCTGACAAAGCCGTTCATCGACTCGGCAGCGCAGCGCAGCCGCGCCCACTGCCCGGAGCGGGCCGAGCAATGCTGGAGGTGCTCGCCCAGCTCGGACAGTTCCATCGGCGAGGTATCGACTGCGTCGCCGAACGAAGCAGTGCTCCAGAAGGGAGTGGCCATCACATCGGTCTTCATGCGCTACTCCGACCGCGCAGCCCGAGGGCTGGCGCGGAATGTCAAGGGATCGGCAGGGGCACCCTCGCCCCTGCGACAACGGGTCCAGGCCGCGGGAACCTGGTGAACCGATCCTAGGTGGAGCGTGTGCTGCTGTCTGTCGGACGGCATGCCGTTGCGGTGCCGGGACATTGTTCGATAGCGCACACAAGCAACGGCCCGGGCTGCCTATACTTGTTCCGGCCTGTAGAGCAGCCCGTTTCCGGGCGCACCGGTCTGGATCGCATGCCTGTCCAATCCCTGCTGAGTCCGGCCGCCGACCCCAGGACGAACCAGTTGCTGGTCGCGCTGCCCGGGGCTGAATGGCAACGCTGGCAGCCCCAGCTGGAGGCGGTGGAACTGCCGCTCGGCGAGGTGCTGTACGAATCCGGCAGCAAGCTCGGCCATGTGTACTTTCCGACCACGGCCATCGTGTCGTTGCTCTACGTGATGCAGAACGGCGCGTCGGCCGAGATCGCAGTGGTCGGGCGCGAGGGCATCGTCGGCGTGGCGCTGTTCATGGGGGGCGAATCCACCCCCAGCCGCGCCGTGGTGCAAAGCGCGGGGCACGGCTTCAGGCTCAAGGCCCAGGCGGTGAAGCAGGAATTCGAGGCCTCGCCCGCCGTGATGCACCTGCTGCTGCGCTACACACAGGCGCTGATCACGCAGATGGCGCAGACCGCGGTGTGCAACCGGCACCATTCGCTGGACCAGCAGTTGTGCCGCTGGCTGCTGCTGAGCCTGGACCGGCTGTCCGGCAGCGAATTGCACATGACGCAGGAACTGATCGCCAACATGCTGGGGGTGCGCCGCGAGGGGGTCACCGAAGCAGCGCTGAAATTGCAGAAGGCCGGGCTGATCCGGTATTCGCGCGGGCGCATCCTGGTGCTCGACCGCCCGGGCCTGGAGCAGCGCAGCTGCGAGTGCTATGCGGTGGTGAAGAAGGAATACGACCGGCTGCTGCCGGCCACGGCAGCGTAGGACAGCCCCCACGACCCGAGGCGGCCGCCGCTGATGGCCGTCGGAGCGGCTGGCGGCGACCATGCAGGCTCGATGGCTTCCAAGAGAGCGGCATGAACGATCACCCCATGGGCGATGCCACCTGCCGACCGAACCAGTTGCTGGGCGCGCTGCATGCCGACGAACGACTGCGCTGGACGCCGTATCTGCAGAGTGTGTGCCTGAGCGCAGGACAGGTGCTGTGCGAGTCGGGGGATACGCCGGTCTTCGTGCATTTCCCGACCAGCGCCGTGGTCTCGTTGATGTCCAGCACCCGCGACGGCGGTTCGGCGGAGCTGGCGGTGGTGGGGCACGACGGCATGATCGGCATCGCCGTCTTCATGGGGGGCGATGCCATGCCCAGCGTGGCAGTGGTCCAGTCCAGCGGCGCGGCCCTGCGCCTGCGCGCATCGACGCTGAAGTCCCTGTTGATGCGCTCCGTACCGACGCTGCAGGTGCTTCTGCGCTATGCGCAGGCGCTGACGGCACAGGTGGCCCAGACCGCGCTGTGCAACCGCTACCACTCGATCGACCAGCAATTGAGCCGCCGGCTGTTGCTGGGCTTCGATCGTTCGGCCGACGACGCCCTGTCGATGACCCATGAGGATGCCGCCCGGCTGTTGGGTGTACGCCGCGAAGGCATCACTGCGGCGGCACGACGGCTGCAGCAAGGCGGTGTGATCCGCTATCAGCGGGGCCACATCCACGTGCTCGACCGCGCCCGGCTCGAGCAGCGAGCCTGCGAGTGTTATGCCTCGGTGGCGAAGGAGCAGTCGCGCCTTCTGGCGTGCTGAACGTTCTTATGTGCGTCAGCAGACGGTCGACCCGGTGCCCGGGGCGCAGACTCAGCGCATGGCCGTTGTCTCCAACCATCTGATCGAGTTGCTGCCGCGGCCGGCGCAACGCCGCCTCCTGGCGCTGTGCGAGCCGGTGGACTTGGTGTTTTCCCAGACCTTGTGCGAGCCGGGCATGCCGACGCAGCATGTGTACTTCCCTACCGAAGGCTTTATCTCTTTGCTCGCCTTGAACGATGGCGATGCGGCGCTGGAGGTGGGCATGGTCGGCTGCGAAGGCATGCTGGGGGTGCAGGTGGCGCTGGATGTGCAGACTGTGCCGCTGCGCGCGCTGGTGCAGGGCCTGGGCCGTGCCTGGCGCATCGGCGAGGCGCCGTTTCGCATCGAACTGGAGCGCAATCGCGCCCTGCAGGGGGTGATGTACCGCTATGTGTATGTGCTGATGGCGCAGCTGGCTGCGTCCGCGGGTTGCCTGCGTTTCCACCTGATCGGCCCGCGCCTGGCACGCTGGCTGTTGATGAGCCAGGACCGTGCCCGGGTGGATAGCTTTCGCGTGACGCATGAGTTCCTGGCGTACATGCTCGGCGTGCGCCGCGTCGGCGTCACCGCGGCGGCAGGCGCCTTGCAGCGCGCCGGCCTGATCGAGTACCGGCGCGGCCAGCTCACCGTGCTGGATCGCCCGGGCCTGAAGGCCGCCGCTTGCAGCTGCTATGCCGCTGACCGGCGGGTCTACCAGCAGTTGCTCGGCTGAACCGCCTGCCGCAAGCCAAGCTCAAACAACGGCACCGAACAAGGCTCCCACCCCGGCGGTGATCGCCATCGCCAGCGCGCCCCAGAAGGTGACGCGCCAGCCTCCGGCCAGCATGCCCGCTCCTCCTGCGCGCGCCGCCGTGGCGCCGAGCAAGGCCAGGAACACCAACGAGGTGATCGAGACGGCGCCGACCAGCACCGGCGCCGATGACAGCGCCGCCACGGCGAGCGGCAGCGCTGCTCCGGCCGCGAAGCTTGCGGCCGAGGCCAGTGCCGCCTGCACGGGCCGGGCACTCATCGTGCTGGAGATGCCGAGCTCGTCCCGGGCATGTGCACCCAATGCGTCGTGCGCCATCAATTGGCTGGCCACCTGCTGGGCCAGCACCGGATCGAGCCCTCGCGTGACGTAGATGGCCGTTAGCTCGCGCTCCTCGGCGGCCGGGTTGGCCTGCAGTTCGGCACGTTCGCGCGACAGGTCGGCGTTTTCGGTATCGGCCTGCGAATGCACCGAGACATACTCGCCGGCCGCCATCGACATCGCCCCGGCCACCAGGCCGGCCACGCCCGTAATGAGGATGTCGGCATGGCTGGCCTGGGCTGCCGCGACACCGAGCACCAGGCTGGCGGTGGAGACGATGCCGTCGTTGGCGCCGAGTACGGCGGCGCGCAGCCAGCCAATGCGATCGGTGCGGTGGCGTTCGGCATGGCGGCGCAGGTTGGGCATGGGTTCCTTCGTGGTGGGTCGATCACAGCCTCGGGGCAGGAGGTAGGGCGGCGGCCCGTCTGTTGCGGGTGAGCATAAGCGCCGCCGGCCGCAGCTGGGATCCATCTCCGACATGACGGCAGCCACAGGCAACGGTTTTGCCCCTATGTTCGCCAGCGCACAGACCCAGGCAACAGTTGCGAATAGTTTGTGTCAGGTCCCGAAAGATTCGACACGACCCCTGGGTCAAGGAGTTCGCAATGAGCTTGTCCACCATTCTTCTGGTCGTTCTGATCCTCTTGCTCATCGGCACCCTGCCCACCTGGGGCCACAGCCGCAGCTGGGGCTACGGGCCCAGCGGTGGGCTGGGGCTGGTGGTGGTGGTGCTCGTCGTGCTGCTGCTGATGGGCCGCATCTGAGGTCGACCGTCGATGGACAAGATCAGACTTTCGATTGTGGTTCCGGCGGAGGCCCGAATGATGAAGTCCACCGCCCCCCTGGGTCAGCGCACCAGGATCTGGCCGCGGTCGAGTCCCGTGGCCGAACCCGGGATCAACAACAACCTGGCGGCCTTCGGCGCGATCGTGGTCACGATGGTGGTCCTTGACCTGATCTGGCTGCGCATCATCGCTTGGCCGATGTATGCGCAGGGTCTGGCGCACCTGATGGCCGACAGCCCGAACCTGCCGGTCGCAGCCCTGTTCTACGCGGTCTACGCCTTGGGGCTCCTGATCTTTGCGGTGGCGCCGCCTGGGACGAGGCGCAACCCACCGGGCGTGGGACGGGCGGCGAAGTCGGGTGAACTGTTCGGCCTCTTTGCCTACGCCACCTACGATCTGACCAACCTGTCCATGCTGAAGGATTGGCCGCCAATGCTGGCGATCATCGACATAGCCTGGGGCGCGACGCTCAGCGCTGTCTGCGCGGCCGTCGGCAAACGGGCCTGGGATCGCTACACCACCCATTGAGTCCCCGCCCGAAGCGCTGGCGGTTCGCAGCGACGAGCAATGTGCGCCATCGAACAGACATCGCCTTGTCGACGCCGCAAGCTTGGCAGACCCGTTGCCGAGCTGTCCGACGGACAGCGCCTTCGGGCTCTCCCGTCAATCGCCCCATCGAGCCGCCAAAATGCCACGCAATTCAAGCCCACGCCCCCGGCCCCAGAAGAGCCTGGTCCAGCAGAACGCCGACTTCACCTCCGAAGGCGCACCGCCGCCGGGCCAGGTGGCCGGACTGGGCCTGCCGAAGGGGGCCAAGCCAGCACCGCGCCAGGCTGCATCACGCACGCCGGCCCATATTCCGGGTGCGCACCGACGCGCGCCCACCGGCCGCAAGCCCTGACAAAGCGAGCCGCTGCCGCGCAGAAGCGAATCGCCCTGCTCGGTTGCCTGATCTGCCGAGGTCCGGGCCTGCAGAGAGTATCGGGGTGCCGGGTGCTTCAGGCTGCGGCGTCATGCCGCGACGCGCCACCGGGCATGCCGTTGCAAGCCCGGTGGCACATCCTGCGCAAGTCGGCACGGCCTCTGGCGAGGCCGCGCTCGTTGCTGAGCAGGCTCAGCTGTGGCGACGTGAGCCGCTCAGGACGGCCAGCAAGCCCATCAGGACCGCCCCGGTGGCCGCGGCGATCAGCAGCGACTTGACCGGTTCGTCGCGCACGTAGCTGCGCGTGCCGTCGACCATGCGGTGGGCGCCCTCGCTCAGCTGGTGGCTGCGCTCGCGCACGGCATCCGCGCCGTGATGGGCGATCGCACTGGCGCGTTCCGCCACGCGGTCGACCATCGGGGCGGCATGCTCGCGCAGGTCCTGCACGCTGCCGGCCAGGCCGTCCAGTGCATCATTGGCCACGCGCTGAGTCGAGCGGATCGCCTGGTCGGCCGATGCGGCGGCCTGGTCGACAAGCTTGTTTTGCACTTCGGGGGTCTTGTTGGCGAACATCGTTACTCCTTGGGGGGTGGATCAGGGTGGGGCAGGGCGACAGGCTTCAGCTCTTGGTCACCATGCCGTACAGGAAACTGGCCACGGCCAGAACCGCGAAGACGACGAAAAGGATCTTGGCGATGCCCACGGCACCGGCGGCAATGCCGGTGAACCCGAACAATGCAGCGATGATGGCGATGACGAAGAACACAACGGCGTAGTGCAGCATGGTGGATCTCCTGAGCTGGAGTGCTTGCGCATCTCCGGGGTTGCAGTGCGCTCAGTGTGGCGCTCGCCTTCGGCCCAGGCGATAAGCCGGTTTGCTGAACCCGTGTCGGCTGCGGCGACAGTGCCGTGTAGGAAGCCGCCGACAGAGCGCCGCTCGCGTGGCCGTCAGCCGGCGTCCGGGTCGGCCTGAGGCAGACGCACCCGCACGGTCGTGCCTTGTCCCGGCTCGGAGCGCAGAGTCAGCGTCCCGCCTTCGGCCTCGACGCGGAAGCGCATCCCGACCAGCCCATAGGCCGAGCCATGCTCGATGGCCGTGTCGAAGCCGACGCCATCGTCGCGCACGGACACCTCTATTTGTCCGTCGACGGCGGCCAGCGTGATCCACACCTGGCTCGCCTTGGCGTATTTGCTGATGTTGGTGATGGCTTCCTGCACGACGCGGTAGATCACCAGCTCGGCATTCGGCTCGAGCCTGACCGGCTGAACCGTGCAATGCACCTGCGTGCCGGAGCGCTCGGCAAACTCGCGCGCCAGGATCTCCAGCGTCGTGGCCAGCCCCAGGTTGCTGAGCGTCGACGGACGCAGATCCTCGATGATCCGCCGCCCCAGCGCGATGCTGCTGTTCAGTGTGTCCACCAGGTGGACCAGGCGTTCGCGCGCCTCCGGCGCGCTACCCGCCAGACGCGGCATGATGCGTGCCGCGTCCAGCTTGGCCGCGGTGAGCAATGCACCCAACTCGTCGTGCAGGTTGCGCGCGAGGCGCCCCCGTTCATCCTCCCGCGCCGTCTGCAGGTGGTGCGTCAGCTCGGTGAGCCTGGCGGTGCGCTGCGCGACCTCGATTTCCAGCCGGTCGCGCTCGGCCTGCAGTGCGTTCTGCTGCTCCTGCTCGCGCAACTGCAACAGCAGGCTCTTGCGCAGGTACATGAACAAGGCCGCCAGGCTGATGCCGCTCAAGGCGGCAATCCCGATTCGCGACCACATCAAGGTGCGATAGATGTCCTGTCGGCTTTGCTGGACCCGCAGCGTCTCCTGCGCCAGCAACACCGCGCTGATCGACCGTATGTTCTCCATCTGCTCCTTGCCGATGTCGGACAGCACGATCTCGCGGGTCGCGCTCTCGCGCCCCTCCTGGTGCAGACGGATGGTCAGTGCCAGTTCAGACAATCGGGTGTCGGACACCTTGCGAAGCTCGGCCAGCAGCGCCAGCGGTTCAGGTTCTTCGGCGTAGTACTGCTGCAGGAAGCGAAAGGCAGCGTCGATCTGGTGCAGGGCGTTGTCGTAGGGTCGAAGGTACTCCGTCCTTTCGGTCAGCAGGTACCCGCGCTGTCCGGTCTCGGCGTCCAGAAAGCTGCGTTCCAGGCCCTGCAGGCTGCTGCGTGCCGTGGCCATCGCGCCCAGCGCATTGAGCGTGCTGACCGAACGAAAGTAGGACCCTTCGCTGATGAACAGCATCACCGCCGCGGCGGCAGCAGCCAACGTCAGGAGCAGCGGGTTGCGCCGGATCACCATGACGAGCTTCATGACTCACTCCTGTCGCGAAACGTGGGATCATGCAATGCAATGAGGACAACGCCCACATGATCCGCATCGCCATCGTCGACGACCACGCCATCGTGCGCGCCGGTCTGCGTCAGTTCTTCGCCGACCAGGTGGACTTCGTCGTCGTCGCCGAGGCGGCGAACGGCCGCGAGGCACTGGACATCGTGCGCAACGGTGAAGTCGACGTCGTGCTGCTCGACATCTCCATGCCCGGGCAAGGTGGCGTGGACACACTCGCGGCCATCCGCGCGCGCGCGCCGGACCTGCCGGTGCTGATCCTCAGCGGTTTTGCCGAGGAGCACTACGCGACCGCGTTGCTGCGCCAGGGCGCGAGCGGCTACCTGAACAAGGATTGCGACCCTGAGGAAATCGTTCGCGCGATCCGCACCGTCTACCGCGGGCGCAAGTACGTCACTGCCAGCATGGCCGAACGGCTGGCCGAGTCGCTGGGCAGTGGGGGCGACAAAGCGCCTCATGAGTTGCTGTCCGAGCGCGAGTTGCAGGTCTTCCTGCGCCTGGCCCAGGGCGAGACCATCGGCCACATGGCCGAGAGCATGTCGCTGAGCGTCAAGACCGTCAGCACCTACCGCACACGCGTGATGGAAAAGATGCAGCTGGAGTCGAACAGCGACCTGACCTACTACGCGCTGAAGAACGGCCTGATCCAGTAGTCACGCCAAGGCACCGTGGCCACTGTGGCTGGCATTGCCGTTGGCCAGGCGGTCGCAATGCTGAATCAGCGCGTCGATCTCGTTGGACTTGTCGAACACCTGATCCGCACCGAGCTCCAGACACTTTCTGCGCATGTCCGGCGTGGCGAAGTTGCTCAGCACCACGACATGCCGGCACTGAGACTGCGCGGCTGCCGCACGCAGCACGCCCAGCCCGGTGCCGCCCTTGAGGAAGATGTCGACGATCAACAGGTCCACAGGATGCTCAGGATCGGCCAGCCATTGCACTGCCGTGGCTTCGTCTTCCGCGGTGCCCACCACCTGCACCGGAAGGAGTTCCTCCAGCGTGGCAATGAGATTCTCGCGGATGACGGGGCTGTCTTCGACGATGTAGGTCCGAAGCGGCTGCATGGCCAGCGAGGCGTCCTGTGCGTCTGAGGTTTGCGGTGGAGGGCCTGCGCCATGCCTTGGGCATGAGAGCCGGGCTACGAAATCCTGCGCAATGTAAGGCACAGGCATGCCGGCGGGAGTGTCGCGCATAACTTTGGTGACATGCATAGCCCGGCAGCGCTTCAGCTTGTCGGACACGACCTACACGGCGGGCCGGCATGGGGTGGCAGAACCACGAGTTCGGGACTGATCGAAACCATGCGCGCGGGGCCGAAGATGGTGGCAAAAGCGACGTCCTTTGCATCGCGGCCGGTGGCCAGGCGCGCCACTTCATGCACCGGCGCCATGCCGGACGGATCGAACAGCACCCAGCGCCCGCCCAGGTAGGCTTCGAAGATGGCATGGAAGTCTGGCGGCGGCTCATCGAAGTGCGCGTAGGCGCTGACCAGCCGTGCCGGGATGTTCAGCGCGCGGCAGAAGGTCACCGCCAGGTGTGCGTAGTCGCGACACACCCCCGCGCGCTGCAGGAACACATCGCGTGCCGTGGTGGTGGCATTGCTCGATCCGATGCGGTAGATGACGTTGTCGTGCACCCAGTCGCAGATGGCGCGCACCCGGGCATGGCCGCCAGGCAGTGCGCCGAACATCTGCTGCGACACCTGCCCCAGCAGGTCGGATTCGCAGTAGCGGGTGGGCAGCACGAAGCGAAGGACATCGTCGGGCATGTCGCGCACCGCCACTTCCTGGGCATTCAGGTCGACCGCATCGATCACCCGGTCCACCACCGCGTGATAGTTCACCTTTAGCATGCCGGCACCGGCACTCAGGCGCATGAAGCGATTGCCGGAATGCTCGTCGGTATAGCTGCGGTACGGCAGCGGCGGATCGATGTGCAGGGTCTCCTCGACCAGGCTCTGGCTGCGGTCCAGCGCGACATGGATGAGGAACACGAATTCGCAGTCCCCCTCCAGTTGGTAGGCCAAGGCGCAATCGATTTCCAGGCGCACGCTGGCTGCAGGTGCGTCTTCGCTCCGTACCTGGGTACTGCGACGGCTGTCGTAGGAGCTCGGCAAGGATTCGTTCATCAGGCGGTCCATCGTGCAATGCGTGGCACCGGGTATTGCCGGCTTGCCAATTGAAGCATGCCGTCGGGCCGTGGCCTATCGGTCCGCGCGAGCGGGCGGCGTAGGAGTTCGACTACGGCCTGTGGCGCCGCTGTCTGCTGTGCACACGCCACGGCAGATTCCACACTGGCGCATGCTCGGCAGCGTGCGACCGGTGCCTGGTACCTTCGCCAGTCGGTCGACGCCACCGCTTCTCCAACGCCTGTCAGGGACTTCATATGAACATCATTCGACATCACGTCCGCTTCGCCCTGCTGGCGACCTGCCTTGCGGCATTGAGCGCCTGCGCGGGCATGTCCCAGCAGGACAAGAGCACGGCAGTTGGCGCAGGCGTCGGCGCAGTCGGCGGTGCCGTACTGACCAGCGGCAGCGCCATCGGCACCGTCGGCGGCGCCGCAGTCGGCGGAGTCATCGGCCATGAAGTGGGCAAGGACAAGAAGTGACCCCGGGGTTTTGGTCATCCGAATCGCTCAGGCCCACGTGAGTCGCTCATCGTCCGCCCGACTGCTTCAGGCGCCGCCGCCTTTGGACCTCGGCACGCTGATTGGCGACTTCCACGCGCTGGTGTTGCGCGGGGCGTCCGATGCCGACACGGCCCAGGCGGCTGCGCAGATCTGCCGAGCGCTTCGCACCTTGTCGGCCGCCGAAGTTGAAGTCCTCGGGAAGGTGGCGCAGGGCATGCCGGCCGGTCCAGCGGGCCGCGGGCCGGATGCAGAGGACGAAGATGCCGATCCCGTCGGTCGCGCAAAGTAGCCTGGGCTCGACGCGGGTGCAGGGACTGCGAAAGGGTCTGCAGTTGCCTCGCGAGATGAACCAGCGCCTACCCGGCCGATCCTGCCCTTAAGTGGCTGAACCGAAGTCCGCCTCACGCATCTCGTCGGGAGCCGGAATGCGTGAATCACCCGCGGTCAGCGTGAGCAAGATATCCGCATACCACGCGCAGTTCAGACCCAGCGATTCATCCAGTCGCTGATCGCGGCTGATGACGTCCATTCGGGTGGAGTGCACGCCCAGCAGCTTCCACGGCAGTTGCGGGTCGCCGGATGAGTCACGCATGACCACCGGTGCGCCGCTGGTGCCGCGGTGCGTGCGTGCGTCGGTGAGAAAGTAGCCCTGTCCCTGGAAACGCAGCCCGAACGACGATGCGATGACTGCCTGCCGCACGACGGGAAGATGGTGCAAGGTGTCGTGGAAGCCGAGCGGAAACCCGACCACCAGCAAGGAACTCCCCACCTCGACCTCCTGCAGTGAATGTTGCAGCTGGGTCGGCGTGAAGCAGCGCAGCAACACGGTCGCCGGCAGGGCAGCGCGTTCGATCTCGATCGCCGCCACGTCGATGTCGCCACCGGCGTCGCGACCCTCGTGCCAAACGCTCATGCCGTCTCGGTACAGCAGCACGGACAGCACGACAGATTGCGTCAGGTTGGCTGCGTCGGTGTGAAGTTCGACTTCGATGCGGTTGGGGAAGTGCCGGCTTGGCGCGTCGGCCACCACGTGGCGGCTCGTCACCAGGAACAGCCTCCCGTCGCGCTCGAAGAAGAAGCCGGTCGCACCAGTCAGTGGCTGCTTGCCGAAGAAGGTCGAGATCCGCGCGGTGGTCAGCAGAAGGGGTTCGATCAAGGCAGCGCTCCTTTGCGCACAATACGCCCCGGCTTGCGCAGGCAGATGCCGAGGCGGCGAGGTGATGTACGGTAGGCGTCAGGCTGGGCGACGCGGCAGCGGGCACGGCCGCGGGATACCCCCGAGGCGATGCCGCCGGCACAAACTCAAGGCTTGCATGCATTCCTCATTTGTATCGGTTCGACTGGTCGACCACGGGCGGATCGGAGTGCAGCCAGTGTGCAGAGGGATCGGCCTCGGGTGCATTGGACGGCGCCCCCGATGCCGGTAGTCGATCTCCTACTTGCCATGCGCGCGCGGCCCGAAGGATCGACTTGCGAAGCTCGCCGAACCAAAGCACGCCGCTGGCCATCGCCAGGCAGAGCAGCCACTGCTCCACTGACATTGGGGTCGTGCCGAAGGCGTGGTTCAGGAATTCGAGATGCACCACAGCCACCTGTAACGCGGTCGACAGCACCACGGCGCCCCACAGCCAACGGTTGGCGAACAAGCCTGTGAACGCGCTGCTTGCTTCCGAGCGGGCGTTGAAGCAGTTGAAGAGCTGGGCCAGCACCAGGACGGTGAAGCCGGCCGTGCGGGCAAGAGTCAGGCTCTCATCGCCTTCGATCAGCCCGCCGGGCAGGAACAGATCGATGGTCAGCAGCGTCAGCAGCGCCATGACGATGCCGGTGCTGACAATGCCGGTCCACATCGCGGCATCGATGATGCGCGCGCCGCGGCGCCGTGGCGCGCGCGCCATCGTGTCCTCGGCGATCGGGTCCACCCCCATCGCCAGCGCCGGTCCGGCATCGGTGATGAGGTTGATCCACAGGATCTGCGTGGCCAGCAGTGGCAACACCAGCGCACTGCCCGAAGCCTCGCCCGCCGACAGGCCGATCACGCCGGCACCGACCACGCCCAGGAAGACGGCCAGTACCTCGCCCAGGTTCGACGACAGCAGATAGCGCAGGAACTTGCGGATGTTGTCCAGCACGCCGCGACCCTCGCGCACGGCGTCGACGATGGTGCCGAAGTTGTCATCGGCCAGGATCATGCGCGCAGCCTCCTTCGTGACCTCGGTGCCGGTCAGGCCCATCGCAATACCGATGTCGGCCGCCTTCAGTGCCGGCGCGTCATTGACGCCGTCGCCCGTCATCGCCACCACGTCGCCGCCGGCCTGCAGGGCGCGCACGATGCGCAGCTTGTGGCGCGGCGCCACACGCGCGAAGACGCAGGTGGCACGTACCGCCGCGGCGAAGGCCGGGTCGTCGAGCGCGTCGAGCTCGGGGCCGGTCAGCGCCGTGGCGCCGTCGGCCACGATGCCCAGGTCGATGGCGATGCGCAGCGCCGTACGGGGGTGGTCGCCGGTGATCATGATCACCCGGATGCCGGCGCCGTGCGCCTCGCGGATGGCCACGGCCACTTCGGCGCGCGGCGGGTCGATGATGCCCACCGTGCCCACGTAGATCAGCCGCTGTTCCAGCGCGGCGTCGGCTGTGGGACTCTCGCCTGGCTGCAGCGGCCGGTAGGCCACCGCCAGCGTGCGCAGCGCGGCATCGGCCAGACCGCCGACGTCGGCCAGGATGCGCTGTCGCGTGGCTGCATCCAGGTCCACGGTGTCGGTGCCCACGCGCACCTGCGTGCAGCGCTCCAGCAGGACGCCCGGCGCGCCCTTGCTGATGACCACCGGCGCATCGCCGTGTTCGTGGTCGGTCTCGAGGGTGGACATCATCTTGCGGTCCGAGGTGAACGGAATCTCGGCGATGCGGCTGAAGCGTTGCTTGCGTCGTGCCGTGCTGCCGAGCTTGTGCTCGGCCACCAGGAACGCCGCCTCGGTCGGGTCGCCCTGAATTTCCCAGGTACCGTCCGGGGTCTGCCGCAACGCCGCGTTGCCGGCCAGGCTGCCGCCGCCGAGCACGGCAATGTTCTCGTCGTGCAACGCGCCCGGTTGGAGTGGTGCCCCGGCATGCTCGACCCGACCGACCGGGGCGTAGCCCACGCCCGTGACGTCGCTGGTGCCCGACGCGGTGACGATGCGCAAGATCGTCATTTCGGCCCGGGTCAGCGTCCCGGTCTTGTCGGTGGCAACGACCGAGGCCGAGCCGAGCGTCTCCACCGACGCCAGCTTCTTGACGATGGCGTGGCGCCGCGCCATGCGCTGCACACCCAGCGCCAGCACCACCGACAGGACGGCCGGCAGACCCTCCGGCACGGCGGCCACTGCCAGCGACACGCCCAGCAGCAGCACACGCACCACATCGGCCGGCGCGCGCACGTGGTCGTTGACCAGGATCGTCGCCACCACGCCCACCGCGATGACAATGGCCGCCAGGCCGAGCACGCGACCCATGCGGGCGACTTCGAGTTGCAGCGGCGTCGGCGCATCGGCGGTCGCGTCGAGCATGGACGCGATGGCGCCCACCTCGGACTGCATGCCGGTGGCCGTGACCACGGCCCGCCCGCTGCCCTGCGCCACCGCGGTGCCCTTGAAGACCATGTTCAGCCGGTCGCCCAACGCGGCCGGGGCCTTCAGCGGGGCGGCGTCCTTCAGCACCGGTTCGCTCTCGCCCGTCAGCGAGGCTTCGAGCAGGCGCAGGTCGGCAGCTTCGACCAGGCGTGCATCGGCGCCCACGGCGTCGCCTTCGCCCAGCACCAGCAGGTCCCCGCAGACCAGCGCGGCGCTGGGGATGCGCAGCAGCTGACCATCGCGCATCACGCTGCAACTGGCCTGCGTCAGACGGGCCAGCGCGGCGACCGCGTTCCGTGCCTTGGCCTCCTGCATCCAGCCGAGCACGGCATTGAGCAGCACGACCACCGCGATGACGATCGCGTCCATCGGCCAGCCTTGGCGGCCCTCCACCATCCAGGCCGCCAGCGCCACGGCCGCGGCCACCAGCAGCAGGTAGACCAGCGGGTCCTGCAGCTGGGCCAGCGCGCGACGCCAGCCCGATACCGTGGCTGCGGCGCGGAGTTCGTTGGCGCCATCGCGGGCCAGCCGGCGGGCGGCTTCGACTGCCGTCAGGCCGAGCAGCAGATCGGTGTCGAAGGCAGAGGCGACCGCCTTCGCTGCGGCCAGGCTCGGGTCGTCCAGACGCGCGCGCAGTTCGTCTGCGCTGCGGTCCTGAGCGCCGCTACTGCCAGCCATGGCGGCCGATGTAGATGCGCTTCATCGCGGTGGTCAGCGCACAGTAGCCCAGCAGGATCGCCGGCAGCCAGCCGTAGTACGCAGCCGGCAGCGCCTGCAGCCTGAAGTAGCCGGCCAGCGGCCCCAGCGGCAGCCACAGGCCCAGCGCCATGATCGCCAGCGTCATCACCATCAGCGGTGCTGCGGCGTGGCTTTGCACGAAGGGCAGCTTCGGCGTGCGCAGCAGGTGCACCACCAGCGTCTGCGTCAGCAGCCCGACGACGAACCAGCCCGACTGGAACAGCCCCTGGCGGGCCACGCTGTTGGCGTCGAACACCCACCACAGCACGGCGAAGGTGACGATGTCGAAGAGCGAGCTGATCGGCCCGAAGAACAGCATGAAGCGGCCGATGTCGGCCGGGTGCCACTGCAGCGGCCGGGTCACCAGCTCGGCGTCGACGTTGTCGAAGGGGAGGCCGGTCTGGGCGATGTCGTACAGCAGGTTCTGCACCAGAAGCTGCAGCGGCAACATCGGCAGGAAGGGCAGGAAGGCGCTGGCCACGAGCACGCTCAGCACGTTGCCGAAGTTGGAGCTGGCTGTCATGCGGATGTACTTCAGCATGTTGCAGAAGGTGGTGCGGCCTTCGACCACGCCGTCGTCCAGCACCCGCAGGCTCTTTTCCAGCATGATGATGTCGGCCGCCTCCTTGGCGATGTCGACCGCGCTGTCCACCGAGATGCCGATGTCGGCCGCACGCAGCGCCGGCGCGTCGTTGATGCCGTCGCCCATGAAGCCCACCACATGGCCGTTGGCGCGCAGCGCACGCACGATGCGCTCCTTGTGCAGCGGCGTGAGCTTGGCGAAGAGGCTGTGCGCTTCGGCCGCGGCCTTCAGCGCCGCGTCGTCGAGTGCTTCGACCTGCGACCCCAGCAGCACCGCAACGGCGGGCAGACCGACCTGCCGGCACACCTGCCGCGCGACCAGTTCGTTGTCACCGGTCAGCACCTTGACATGGATGCCGTGCGCGGCCAGCTGCTGCAGCGCCGGCGCGGCCGATTCCTTGGGCGGATCGAGGAAGGCGATGTAGCCGATCAGCGTCAGCCCGGCTTCGTCGGCCACCGAATAGGTGTTTTGTTCGGGCGGCAGCATCTTGACGGCCACCGCCACCACGCGCAGCCCCTCGGCATTCAGCCCCGCGGTGACGGCCTTCGTGCGCGCCAGCAGCGCCGCGTCCAAGGGCTGCGTGGGCATGAGGCGCTCGCCGTCCAGGCTGGCATCAAGAGCTTCCTGCGTGCGCACCTGCGTGCAGGCGGCCAGCACCTCCTCGACCGCGCCCTTGCAGATCAGCTCGTGGTGCTGGTCCTGGCCCGCCACCAGCGTGGCCACCACCACCGACATGCGGCGCCGCTCGAAGTCGAAGGGAATCTCGTCGACCTTGCGGTAGGCGTCCTTCAGCTTCAGCTCGGCCGCCACGTCCACGCGCTCGAGCACGGCATGGTCGAGCAGGTTTTTCAAGCCCGTCTGGTAGTGGCTGTTCAGGTAGGCGAAGTTCAGCACCTCGTCGGTGTCCTGGCCCCAGGCGTCGGCATGTCGCGCCAGCGCGATCCTGTCCTGCGTCAGCGTGCCGGTCTTGTCGGTGCACAGGATGTCCATCGCGCCGAGGTTCTGGATCGCGTCCAGCCGCTTGACCACCACCTTCTTGCGCGACAGCAGCACCGCGCCCTTGGCCAGCGTGCTGGTGACGATCATCGGCAGCATCTCGGGCGTCAACCCCACGGCCACCGACAACGCGAACAGGAAGGCTTCCAGCCAGCTGCCCTTGGTCAGGCCGTTGACGACGAAGACGATCGGCACCATCACCGCTGCGAAACGGATCAGCAGCCAGCTGACGCTGTTGACGCCGGCCTGGAAGGCGTTGGGCGTGCTCTCGGTGGCGGTGGCGTGTGCAGCCAAGGTGCCGAAGTAGCTGCGCGAGCCGGTGGCCACCACGAGGGCGGTGGCGGTGCCGGAGATGACGTTCGTACCCATGAAGACCAGGTTGCGCTGTTCGAACGCGCCGCGGTCGGGGCTCGCGGCGCTCGCAGGAGTGGCTGGCTGCACGAACTTCTCCACCGGCAGCGACTCGCCGGTCATCGCCGACTCGGCCACGAACAGGTCGCGTGCGCTCAATACACGGCAGTCCGCAGGGATCATGTCGCCTGCGGACAGCGCCACGATGTCGCCAGCGACCAGCTCGCGCAGCGCGATCTCCTGCGGCAGGCTCGCGCCGGTGCCACGGCGTATGACGGTGGCGGTGTTGGTGACCAGTGAGCGCAGGCCTTCGGCCGCGCGGTGCGAGCGGCCCTCCTGCACGAAGCGCACGCCGGTGCTCAGCGCCACCATCACGGCAATCACCACCGTGGCCTTGGCATCGGCGCTCAGGAAGGACAGCAGCGCCAGAGCCGTCAGCAGCAGGTTGAAGGGGTTCAGGTAGCAGCGCCACAGGCGCAGCCAACCGGGCAGCGGCGGCTCGTGCTGCACTTCGTTCGGACCGTCGCGCAGCAGGCGGCGTTTGGCCTCGGCGCTGTCCAGCCCCTCTGCCTGTGAGTGCAGTCGCCGCAGCGCGGCCGCAGGTTCGTCGTCGGCTGCGGCCAGAAGCGCCTGTCCCAGGCCCGCCGCGCGTGTGCCTTGGGACGCGGCTGCCAGCGTGTCGAGCAACGGCCGGCGCTCGAAGTGCCGGCGTGCCCTGCGGCGATGCAGGAAAGTGCTGAAACCTTCGGTGAGGGCCTTGGCCATGAGATCGCTCAGCCGGTCAGTCGGCCATCGATCACCTCGATGGTCTTGTCGCAGCGGCCGGCCAGCTCTGCATTGTGGGTCACGAACAACACGGTGGTGCCGTGTTCGGTATTGAATCTCCGCAGCAGCCCAAACACCTCGTCGGCGCTTTTCGTGTGAAGGTTGCCGGTGGGCTCGTCGGCGAGCAGCAGCTGGCCGCCG
This sequence comes from uncultured Pseudomonadota bacterium, assembly GCA_963758955.1. Classification (GTDB taxonomy): domain Bacteria; phylum Pseudomonadota; class Gammaproteobacteria; order Burkholderiales; family Burkholderiaceae_C; genus Rubrivivax. The sequence continues at coordinate 77,844 of CAVWXO010000007.1, read as the reverse complement.
CAGACTTCCAGCGTGCCGGAGGTGGGCCGGTCCAGCAGGCCCACGATGTTGAGCAGCGTGCTCTTGCCTGAGCCCGACGGACCGACGACGGCACAGAACTCGCCACGAAGCACGCTCAGGTCCAGGCTGTGCAGTACCTCGGTCTCGAAGGGCAGGCCCACGTTGTAGGCCTGCACCACCGCGGCGTCGGCTTGACGATCTGTGGCCTTCAGCTCCGCCGCGTCCAGTTCCACCAGCAGGTCGCCCGACCTCACGGTCTGGCCCTAGACCACGGGTACCCGCAGCACCGTACCGGTGATCTGCGCGCCGACGTCCAGACGATGGGGTGCTTCCACGCGCCCGCTGGCGACGACGCTTTGCACGAAGTCGCGACGCAGCACGGTGGTAGTCGGCACCTGTGGGCCGAGCCACCATCGGATCGCCAACGCGCCCGCCACCGCGAGGACGATCAACGCGGCCAGCACCCAACTACGCCGGATGTGCAACGGCGACGGCTTGGTGCTTGCCACAGGTCCATCCGGCACCGGCCTGGCGACCGGTGTGTCAGACAACGGATCCCGCTTCACCCTGTCCTGCCCAGCGTGCGACCGGTTCTCATGGCTGCTCGCGGCGATTGCGCAACCCTGCTGGCCGAGCCACGGGCTGGGACGACTTCGGCGGCCGGGATTCGCCTGCCCGCAAGCCGAACATCTGGGTCGCTCTCAAAGGGAAGGAAGGCAGGTTGCACTGCAGGCCAGCGTAGTGCGAACGCGGCAATTGCACTGTGCGGCAGCGAACACAGCGGGTGCGGCGCAACGGCTTCGGTTCGCTCCCGCACAGACACTGTCGCTGGGACCGTGGATGCTTCGGGCTCTTTCAAGAGCCCGACCGACGCCGAATGCAGCTCGCGCCCCAGCCTTTCGATCTCACCGGCACGAGCACGCATCGCGCCCGGGTCACCGGCCCGGTGGCCTACCTGGCAGGTAGCGGGCGCAAGCAGCACGTACCCCTCGGGCCTTGCCTGGTCGAGAGCCTCGACGGTCCATCCGTCGGCATCATCTGGGGTGCGCGCGGCCAGAACTCGGTGACGCTGTCCATCGAGGAGGTTTCGGCCGCCAGGCAGCATGGGCATCTGGTGCTGCTGGATTGATGCGGGTTTGGGTCCGAATGGTGCCCGGCGAGCGGGGCAGCGTGCCGACCGAAAGACTCAGAGCACGATCACGGAGATGCAGCCGAAGTAGATCAGCAAACTGAGGACGTCCTGCACGATCGTGGCCAGCGGCCCGCTGCCGTAGGCCGGGTCGGATCCGAATCGGGACAGCAGCCAAGGCAGCAGCAGCCCCAGAACCGATGCCACCACGCTGGCCCCGGCCAGCGCCACGGCCACTGCGGCGGCCAAGGGCAGTTCGCCAAATACCACCCAGATCATCGGAAACGCCAGCAGCGCGAGTACCAGGCCGATCAGCAGGCCGGTGCGCAACTCGCCGCCGACAAGTTTTGCCAGGCCCACATGGCTGAGCGACAGGCCACGGACAGCGACCGCCTCGCTTTGCGTGCCGATGGCGTCCGCCAGGTACACCAGGCCAGGCACGAAGAAGGCCAGCGCAGGCTTTGCGGCCAGTGCCGATTCGAAACGCGCAACGACGAACGTAGCCACCATGCTGCCAACCAGACCCACCAGGAGCCAGGGCAGGCGGTGTCGTACCCGGCGCATCGGAAGCTCTTCAATGGCCTCTCGCGCCCGGTCCGACTCGTGCGTGATGCCGGCCAGGCGGTGGAGATCTTCGACGTGCTCGCGGCGCAGGATCGTCATCAGCTTTGTCGGACCGACCACGCCGACCAGGCGCCCGGCCGCGTCGACGACCGGCATGGCTGACACATCGTGGTGCAGGGCGATCGAGGCCATCTTCTCTTGATCGATATCGGGCAGGACCCGGACCCCGTCGCGGCGTGCTGCCGCGCCGAGATCAGCATCGTCGGGCAGGGCCAGCAGTTCCGCCGCCGTCAGCGTGCCGAGCAGACGCTCATCGGGTCCGATCACGCACACCAGTTCCCAGGCGGCTTGCTGTCGGTCCCGAATCTTCTTGCGCAGCATCGCCGCCGAATCACCAGGGTAGGCGAGCACCGCGTGCGGACCGATGTGGTCGGCCGAGGACTCACGAGAGGATTTGTGCCGACGCAGCATTTTGGTTTGTGTCCACGCGATGGTCGTCGCGATACGGATTGAATCTTCGCGGCGGCGAACCCTGTGGATCGGGTGTCACTACCTGGTCCCTCCCAGCCTTCTGCGGCCTGCGGACCTCGCGTCAGACGCCCCAGACGATGTTGGCGTTCTCGAGCTGGGCACGTTTCATCATCTCGACGAGCGGCCATGCCCGCTGACGCAAGGTCACGGTTTCGTCGCGCGACAACCCGCTGCTGGCCATGGCTGACTCGGCAACCGCCTGCAAGGGTTGCGCTTCCTCGAGAGCAATGGCCCTCTCGATCGCCTCGATGGCCAAGGGCAAGGCCGCCGTTTCGATGATGCCCTGGGACGCCGGCTCCTTGCCGATGACCCGCAGAAGCCCGCTGCCCACGGGTTCCGTCATCAGCACATCGCCGGCGGCCTTTGACTTGAATGTGTAGTGCATGTGCGAGCCTCCTTCCAGGGTGATCGAACGATTCCGTCCGGTGCCGGTCCGATTCAGCGCAGCTTCAGCTGCGACGGGCCCAGCAATCGATCATGTTCCTTTGTAACCACGGCATAGCACTCGCAACTCAAGCGCTCCAGCCCGGCGCGGTCGAGCACCTGGATATGGCCTCGCGAGTAGCGGATCAGGCCTGCCTTCTGCAGTTTCTGGGCACTTTCGGTGACGCCTTCGCGGCGCACGCCCAGCATGTGGGCGATGAGCTCGTGCGTCATCTGCAGTTCATGGCCGGGCAGGCGGTCCAGGCTGAGCAACAGCCAGCGACACAGCTGCTGGTCCAACGAGTGGTGCCGGTTGCACACGGCCGTCTGTGCCATCTGGGCGATCAGCGCCTGCGTGTAGCGCAGGAGCAGCCGCATCACCTCGGGGACGTGCTCGAACTCTTCCTTCAGGGTCCGGGCGTTCATCCGAAAGCCATGGCCGGCACTTTGCACCACCGCGCGGCCGGGCGTGGAGCCGCCACCCATGAAGGCCGAAATGCCGACCAGGCCGTCGTTGCCGACCACGCCGATCTCGGCCGACGCGCCGTTCTCCGTCATGCAGAGCAGCGCCACGATGGCCGTTGTCGGGAAGACCGCATGGCCGGGCACGCTGCCGGGTTCGTACAGCACCTGACCGAGCGGCATGTCGGTCCATTCAAGGTGCATGCGCCAACGCTCGAGATCGGCAGCGGGCAATGCCGCAAGCAGACGGTTGCCCGCGAGCGCGTGGGTCGACACCTTCGCCACCGCAGAGCTCGGTGCAGCGAACTGCAGGCCGCCCGTCACTCCGCACGCTCCGGCGGGACAACCGGGGCTGATCCGCCATCCCCGGGCAGCAACAGCGTGACCACGATGCGGCTGCCCTGACCGCTGCCCTCGCTGAAGGCACACACCGTGCCACCATGGGCCTCGACCAGCGCCCGCACCACCGCCAGCCCGATGCCCCGGCCCACGCCATTGAAGCCCAGGGCCTGCGTGTCGGCTGCGAAGGGCTCGAAGATCTGCGGCAAGGCCTGCGGCGTGATGCCGATGCCGTTGTCCGACACCGTCAGCACGGCGGCATGGCCCCGCAGCTCGAGCAAGAGCCGGATGTCGCCGCCGTCCTGGGTGTACTTGGAGGCGTTGTCGAGCAGGTTGCCGATGGCGAGTTCCAGCCGTGCCCGGTCGCCGTGCAACCTGACTGGCGCACCGGGCCGCCGCGCACTGAAGTGCTGGTGGCGCGCGTCCATCGACGCCTGGCAGCCCGACACCGCCGCGTCGATGACGCCGACGAGGTCGATGTCTTCGCGTTCGAGCTTCAGCGTACCGGCCTCGGCATGGGCGACGTGCTGCACCGCGTCGACCAGTCGCGCGATATGCTGCGCCTGCTGTTCGATGATCGATTGCACCCGCGGCAGCAAGGGCACGTCGCCGTCGGCACGCCCGAGCATGGCTGCGGCCAGGCGCACGGGCGCAAGCGGGCTCTTCAGCTCCTGCGCCACCAGGGTCATCAACTCGTCCTGCCGCTGCCGCGCCCGTTGCGCCGCGGCTTGCAACTCCTGGGCACCGAGCGCGGCGATCACCAGGCGTTCGTTCGCCTCACGCAGTTCGGCGTTGCGTCGCTCCTGTGCGGCCGAGGCGGGCTCGGCGCGCGTCGTCTCGACGTATGGCGTAGCGGTGTGTGACCGCACTCCCGGCTCGCCCACGGGCGCGCTGCCATGAAGCGCGTAGCTTCCAGTGCCTTGCCGCTTGGCGCGGTACGTGGCGCTGTCTGCCTTGCGGATCAGCAGGTCGATGTCGTCGCCGTCGTCCGGGTACAGGCTGATGCCGATGCTGGCCGAGAGCTGCAGCGCATGCCCGCCCACGAGGCACGGCTCGGCGACCGCCGCGATCAGTTTGCCGGCGATTGCTTCCGCGTCGCTCGGCTGAGACACCTCGCTCAGCAAGATCAGGAATTCGTCGCCGCCGTAGCGGCTGACAGTGTCGGCCTCGCGCACCGCGGTGGTCAGGCGCTGCGCCACCTTCTTCAGGACCTCGTCGCCCAGGGCATGGCCGAGCGAGTCGTTGACCGGTTTGAACTGGTCGAGGTCCAGGAACAGCAGTGCCAGTCGGCTGCCGCGTCGCCGGGCACTGGCCAGCGCGTGCGTGCAGCGGTCGATCAGCAGCGCCCGGTTGGGCAACTGCGTCAGCGGGTCGAGCCCGACCGAGCGCGACAGGCTCTTCAACGCCTGCTCGGCGGCCTCGGTCTCGGTCTGGTGGCGCAACGAGGCCAGCACCAGTTGTTCGTTGGCTTCGAGCATCACGGCCGGCGGTTTGCGCCCTACATGGCTTTCCGCCACGACCAGCTCCTGCAGCAGGCGCACCAGCAGCGCGCGCGCCGAATCCACCTTCTTCTGCGCGGCGGCCAGGTCGCGCGCGGCCTGCGCAGGCATGTCGGGGCTCGGGTCCGGGGGGGTGGTCACGGACGGGGTCTCGGGCGTGAAGTCTCAGTCATCGTTGGCCGCGTCCACCTCGCCGGACAACTCGTCGCGGCGCTTGCGGGTGGGCCGCCCGCCGAGCAGGCCTTCCTGGTCGGGCAGCATCTGCCCGATGTGGATGCCGTCTTCGTCGATGCTGAACTCGCGCAGCTGGTTCGAATGCGCGCTCGCACGCACCTTGACCACCGCGATGACGCGCAGCAGCCGGCTGTCGACCTCGATGTAGCGCTGCACGATGATGGCGTCGGTCAGGAAGGCCGCGCCGTAGGGGCTGAAGCGCAGGTCGGTGTAGCGGTCCTCCAGCTCCGAGGTCATCAGCACGGTGACGCCTTCGCCGGCCAGCACCGTCACCAGCCGCAGCAGCGATTCGCGGAAGTCGTCGCGGAAGGTCGGCGCCAGCGCCAGCTCGAAGCCGGTGAGCGAATCGATGACGACGCGCGTGGCCTTGAGGCGCCGCACCTCGCTCAGCAGCAGCAGCACCACCTCGTCGATCGACAGGTCCGAACCGCGGCTGTCGATCAGCCCGACCTGGCCGCTTTCGACCAGGTCGACGAGCACCCGGTTGCGTGCCCGGTTCGGGTGCTGCTCGAAGGCCGCGATGACGCCGGTCTCGCCGCAACGCACACCCTCGGCCAGGAAGGTGGCGGCCAGGATGCTCTTGCCCGACCCTGAAGGGCCGGCCACCAGCACCGAGTAGCCCCGCGGCAGCCCGCCGTCGAGCATCTTGTCCAGGCCCGGCACGCCCGTCAGCAGTCGAGGCCCTTGCTCCGGCGCAGGCAATCCGGCCGGCCGGCCCGAGGCCATGCCGGCCGGTGCGAACACCTTGATGCCGGAGCTGCCGATACGGAAGGTATGCAGCCCGGGCAACGTCGGCTGACCGCGCATCTTCATGATCTCGATCTTGCGCACCATCGAGTTGCGCTGCACGCTCTGGCGCAGCCAGATCAGACCGTCGGCGACGGTGAACACCGGGTTGGCGTCGGTCTCGACGAAGTACTCGCCGATCAGGAAGGTGGTGGCCTGCCAGCTGGTCATCAGCATGCCCAGCTGCTGCACGAACTGCTGCAGCTTGTGGTACGCATTGCTCTCGCCGGCGCTGGCAAAGACCACCGAACGGAACGAGTCCACGAACACCAGTGCGGGACTGTACAAGGTGACCGCGTCGACGATCTGCCGCAGCACAAGGTCGAGTTCGCCGGCCATCGCGGCAACCGACAGGTTGATGAAACGCACCGAGCGGTCGATGGCCTCGTTGTCGAAGAAGTCGAACTGCTGCTGGTAGCGCAGCATCTTCAGTGGCGGCTCGCCCAGCACGGTGAAGTACAGCGCCGGGCGCTCGGGCGTGGCCAGCGCGAACATCATCTGGTGGGCCAGCGTGGTCTTGCCGCAGCCCGGGGGGCCGGCGATGAGGTTGAACGAATACTGCGGCAATCCGCCGCCCAGCACCTCGTCCAGGCCGGGCACGCCGGTGGCCAGTCGGTGGATGTTGACCTTGGTGCTCATGGCGACGTGTCCTGTGCGGCGGCGCCGCGCAATGGGAGTTCCCACACCGAACGCAGCAACCGCGTGGTGAGCGAAGGGCCGATCAGGCTGGCCAGCAACTCGTGGAAGGTGTTGAGAAACGCATTGCCGCCGGCCGCAGCGTCGGCGCTGCTGCGTCGCGCGAGAACGGACTGCAACAGCGCCGGGTCGGTGTGCGTGAGCACGCCTTCATCGCGACCGGCCAGCCACGGGTGCTGCGCCGCGGCGAGGTGCACGGTACGGCCGTACAGCGCGACCAAGCCCAGCGGGCCGACGATGGGCGTCAGCGCATCGTCGATCTCTTCCCACATCGCCAGCACCGCCCCGGCGATCTGCTGGGGATCCGCGTCCGGTCTCACGCGGTTTGCCAGAGGCTGTTTCATTCACCGCCTCTCTTCCTGTTTCGGGGCCACGCGTCGTTGGCCGACGTACCAGTCGATCGTACGCTACCGCTCCAAGCGCAGTCGTCCAACTGGGCGATTCCCTGGCAATCGGATTGATTCAACTCAATGCGGTGCGGTCGAGTGTGTCCAAATAACCTATTGCTTCTGCGCGACGACCTTGCCCTCGGCGTTGATGAACACCCTGTAGCGATGGCCGTCACTGCACGTGGCGACGTGGTCATCGTCCTTCAGCCGCCTGGCCGAGACCACCTGACCGCAGGGCAGGCCCAGCAGCGCAATCACCGACGTGAGGTCCTTCAACAGTGCGGCATCTTCTGCAGCTTGCGCCGGCACCGAAGAAAGCGCCGTCAGCAAGGGCACCAGGATCCAGGTACTGATGCGGTTCTTCAACTTGCGTCTCCTTCGGCCCTAGACCGCTGCGAACTTGGCCGGGTTGGACAAAATGCCCCAGATGGCCTCGCGCGAGCCCGCGATGGCGCTGGCCAGTGGCGGGTCGGCGTCCTGCAGCAGCGCCAGCACCTTGAGCACCAGCATGTCATAGGATCGGCGCAAGTCGGCCAGCGAGGTCTTCAGCTTGCCCTGATAGAAGGCCCGAAACTGGTCGAGCAGGGCGTCGATCTGGTTCTTCAGCGTCAGCTTGGTGAACACGCCGATCGCCTGAGTCTGCTTGAGCCGGTTCTCGAGCGACTTCAGATCCAGCGGTGCGGCGGCTTGCGGTTTTTCCGGGGCCGCGGTGCGGGTCTCGCTCTTCGCGGGCGCTGCCGCAACTGGCGGCGTGGCTGCGGGCTTTACCGGCCCCTTGGACAGCGGTGCGGCGGCCTTGTCCGCGGGGCTTGTACGCTCCACAGGCTTTGCCTGGGTGGGCAGCGACGGTGCAGCCGGCTGGGTTTCGGCCGCGGCGCTTGTCGCCGCCGGCGCGGCGGGGGGTGGCGCCTGGGTCTGCGGCGCGCGCTCGATGCCGGCGCAGCCTGTGGTCAGCAGCACACCCACCACGGCGCCAAGCCGCGCCGAGGCATTCAACGCGTCGGCCACACGCCACAGCGCCGGCCACGGACTCATCCAAGGTGGCGTGGCCTGGGTGGGTGTGAAGTTGGCGCAGTTCATTCAGGGGAGCAACGAATCAGGGTCGGTGAGGGCAGGCGACCGCTGGTCAGGGCTTGCCGCCTTGCTCTGCCTTGTCGCGACCCTTCGACTGTCCCTGCCCCTGTCCTTGCCCCTGATCATGCCCCTGTTTCGGCGCCTTCGACTTGCCGTTGCCTTGCGGCGAATCGTGTTGGCCAGACTTTAGCGCCTCCTGCGGCCGCGCTGCTTGCCCGGGCGGACTGCCACGTTGAGCATCCTGCGGTCTTGGCGCGCTGTCCTGAGGCGCTCCGGCCTGGTTGCGCTGCGCCTGGTCGTGCTGTTGCACGACGGGGTCGCGCGGCTGGTAGCGATAGTTCTGGTTGCGAAGTGCTTGCTGCTGTTCGACCTGCTGGGGATAGCGATCGTGCGAATACTGCCGCTGATACGAAGGCAGCGGCGCGGGCGCAGGAGCGGACTTGCGATTCCACTGATCCCACCCCTTCTTCTGCTGCGACCAGTCATGGCCCCAGTGCTCGTCCCAGCGCGGCGGCGCATCCGCCTTCCACCCCCGAAAGTAGGGCGGCGGCACGCGGTAGTAGCGCACCGGGATCCGCAACACGTACGCAGGCACGTACTGCGGACCGACGAGCCCCCAAGGGCCGTTGTACCAGGAGCTGGCGTACCAGTTGTCGCCCTGGTAGACCCAGTACAGGCCGTCGTAGAAGAAGAAGTTCGAGTTCAGTTGCGGCGCGTAGTAGACGGGGTAGCCCGGCACCTGAACCAGCTGTGGGTAGACCGGCAGGCTGATTCCGATGCTCACACCAGGCAGCCCGATGCCGACGCTCACCTGGGCGACCGCCGAAGTCACCGAGCCACACAGCATGCAAAGCAAAACGACCAGGTAACGCACTTCTGTCCTCTGTTTCGACCAAACCATTCAGATCAGGGTCGAACGGCGGTCTCGTTCTTCACCGATTTCACGCCACTCACGCCGCGCGCAATGGTTTCGGCACTGTTCTTTTCGTTGGCACTCTTCGCAAAGCCGGACAGCATGACCGTGCCCTTCATCGTCTCGACACTGATCGAGCCAGCATCGACGGCCTTGCTCTCGACGAAGCGGCTCTTCACCGTGGCGGTGATGGTCGAGTCGTCGATGTAGGCCCCGGTCGTTTCCTGCCCGCGCGTCACTGCGCAACCGGTTGTTGTGCTCAGCAAAGCGGCGGCAACGGCGGCAGCCACCAATGTAGTGCGAATGATCATTTCGAAGCTCCTCTGGACCAGTTGACAGATGCTCGACACGCCCATCGGGCCAGGGCCGAGCCGTTGCAGTCTGCTCGTTGAGCGCCTCCAGTTCTGTGCGCTATCGAACATTAGGCATGGCGTCGATTGAGCTTGCGCAACAAGTGCTGCTCGATTGAGCCTGCTCAACACGGATCCAGGTCTGCATAACCAGAGTCGCCACAGGCTGGCTAGTGACGACTTCATCGTCGCTCATCAGGCTGCCGGGGGAACCAAAACTTCAAGGAGATGTCATGAGCTTGGGAACCATACTGCTGGTGATCCTGATCCTGTTGTTGCTCGGCGTCATTCCGACCTGGCCGCACAGCCGGAGTTGGGGCTACGGACCGGCCGGCGGACTGGGTCTGGTGCTGATCATCGTGATCGTGCTGCTCCTGCTGGGACGGCTTTGACCGGTCTGCATCCTGCGTCTGCCGCCAAGCAAGTGCGCTGATCGGCGGCCGCGGCTGGATGCAGCAGAACCTCAAGAGCCTGCTAGACGTCAGTCCGCGCAAGGTAGTCCTTGATGTCGTCAGCCGCAGGCACGATGGACATCAGAACCAGCAGCATCGCCAGTGGGACCGTCGTTGAGTAGCCCATGCGCTGGAATCCCAGCGCGCCAAGAACGCCGCCCAGGGCGAATGCGAAGACCAGCAGGGACAGAACGAGCAGTCGATCCCGGTCTGCGTTGACCCGCAATGAGGGGTCCTCTTGCAGCCGGTTCCAGTACACGAGCTTTCCCAGCTCGATGCCGATGTCTTTGACCAGGCCCGTGATGTGCGTGGTGCGGATTTCCGGCCTGGACACCTTGGTGATGACTGCGTTCTGCAACCCCATGGTGAAGCACAGCAGCATCACGGTGGCGGGAACGAAGAGGCCATGCATGGTGGCGAGCCGGGCGCCGATGATGCCGAAGGCCAGCAACAGCGCGGCCTCAAGCAAGAGGGGCAGCGCGAACTGGCTCTTGAGCCGACGCCGCCCCGCGCAGTGGACCAGCACTGCCGACGTGGCGGCGTCGATCAAGAAGGACATCAGGCCCCCCAGCGCGCCGGCAGCGAGATGCAGGTCTCCGAGTACCAGGTGATCGGCCATGGAGGAGACCATCCCGGTCATGTGCGAGGTGTACTGCTGCACCGCCAGGAACGCCCCTGCGTTGGTCGCGCCGGCCACGAAGGCAAGCGCCCAGCCAAGATGGCGGTTGGCGTCGCGCGACCGGTCCTTGCCGGTCAGGCAGCGGGCGAAGTCGATGGGCATGGCGCACCGGTGTGCCTACTTCCTGATCGTCAGTTCGTCATGAACCGCGTGGGCACCGTCGGCGGCTCGCGCGACCCGAAGGGCCTCGTTGACCTGGGCCGGGCTGTCGAGCATGCCAGTCAGCCGTACGTCGCCCTTCATGGTCACGACACCGATGTCGAATCCCATGAGCGATGCGGTCTGCTGCAGCGCCGTCGTCACCTGCTGCATGACGTCGCTGTCGTAGACACTGGCGTCGACTGCCGGGGCGGCTGGTGTCTCGGGCGGCTTGCTGCAGGCGCCCACTGCGATCGAGGCCCAGTCCGCGGCAGCGGCAGGAAGAAGTCGATGTTGCGCTTTCATGGGCCGTAGCCTCAGCGGGTTCGATCACCGTGCAGTGACCCCTTCTACGTCGGGGCTTGGCGTCGTCCTGTCTGTGCGCTGCCGAACAGTCCGCCTCGAACGCCCGCCCTACATTTGCCTGCACCTCCTTGCGAGGAACGGGCCGCAGCAAGCGCATGTTTGCGCGCCCGCAACGCGCCGTTGACATTTCGGCTGCATCCTTACGCCTCACCATTGGAATCGAGCATGCAAACTGGGCACTGGTCCCGCAGGGCAAGCGGTATCGCACTGTCCTTGCTGGTGCTGGGCAGCCCGCCGGGCTGGGCGGGACGCAAGTGCGACGCTCCACCGCAGACCTGGCAGCCGCGCAGCGCCGTGGCTGCGCTGGCCGAACGCAATGGCTGGCAAGTCGACAGATTGAAGGTCGACGACGGTTGCTACGAGATCAAGGGTCGCGACGCCGAGGGCCGACGCTTCAAGGCCAAGATCGATCCTGCGTCGCTGCAGGTCATCGGTATCAAACGCGAGCACGGTGAGCGTGAGCGCGAGCGTCAGCGCACGGCTCCACCGCCTTCGCCGTCGCCGAGCACTCCCACCGGACAGCTGATGCCGGCCCTGGCAGGCAACCTGGGCTGACGGCCCCTTTCCAACTTCCTCAATCGTTTTCAGGAGAACCCGAGTGAAACATGCATGGCCTCTTGCTGCAGTGGCGGGCGCGCTCGCGTTGCCATCGGTCGCGACGGCGCGCCAGGTGGCGCTGGAGACGCAGCTGACCAACTATGGCGGCGATGGTGCCTACCTCGCCATCTACCTCACCGACCGCGCCGGCAAGTTTCACAGCACGCTGTGGGTCGCCGCGCCCAAGGCCAAGTACTGGCGCCACCTGAGCGACTGGTACCGTGCCACGGGCGGCACGGCCAAGGTCGACGGCATCAGCGGCGCCAGCGTCGGGGCCGGCAAGACCTTGAAGGTCACGGTCGAACTGGCCGATGCCCTGCTGGATGCAGGCTACGAGATCCACATCGACACCGCCGTGGAGAAGATGAAGGACAACCCCTCGGAGGTGGTGCTCCCTCTCACCGCGGCAGGTGCGGGCAAGCCCGCCGCAGGGCGCGGCTACGTCAAGTCGTTCCGCTACACCCTCTAAAGCGGGCAGGCGCCGATGCTGCGCAAGCTCCATTCGACGCCGGCGCTGATCGCTGGGCTGCTGTTGCTGGTGGTGGCGCTGACCGGGTCGGTGCTGTCCGTGTTCCCGGCGCTCGATCGAGCGTCCGCCATAGCTGCGCCCGGCATCGACGTCGCCACCCTGGCCGGCCGCGTCACGGCCCGGCTGCCCGGGGTCGAGACACTGGTGCGCGAGCCGTCGGGCACCCTCGTTGCGTATCACTTGGTGGGCGAGGCGCAGCAGGCGTCCATCATCGACCCGGCGAGCGGCGAGGCCGTGGCGGCCTACGCGCCCTCGGCCGCGCAGCGCTGGATCAGGAACCTGCACCGCAAGCTGCTGCTCGACGACGCCGGCCGGGTGGCCACGGGCCTGGCGGCGGCCTGCATGCTGCTCGTCCTGCTCGCCGGCCTGGCGCTGATGGCACGGCGAATGGGCGGATGGACGCAGCTCTTCGGTCCGGTGCGCGGCAACGGCTTGCAGCGGCTGCACAACGAGACGTCGCGCATGGCGCTGGCCGGGCTGGTGCTGTCCGCCGCCACCGGGCTGCTGATGTCGCTGACGACCTTCGGCTGGGTTCCCGAAGGCGGTGGCGACAACGCCTTCTTCGACGTGCAGCCCAGCGCGGCCACGGCCATGGCGCTGGATCGCATGCCGGCGCTGCAGTCGGTCGACGTGTCGATCCTGCAGCAGCTGAAGCTGGCGAGTCCGGGCGATCCCGCCGATGTCATCGAGCTGGAGACGACCGAGGGCATGGGCGCGATCGACCCCGCCACCGGCGCCTGGCTGGCCTATGGCACCCTGGACGGCTGGCAGCGTCTGCATGCCACGGTGCGCATGCTGCACACCGGCGACGGGCTCTGGTGGCTGGGTCTGTTGCTGGGTGCGTCGTCGCTGGCGGTGCCCGTGCTGGCGGTGACGGGCCTGCTGCTCTGGCTGCAACGCCGCAAGAGCCTGCCGCGCCTGGCGGGCAACGCCCCGGCCCAGGAGGCCGAGACCGTGCTGCTGGTCGGCAGCGAGACGAACACGACCTGGGGTTTCGCCGCCGCACTGCATGCCGCACTGACGCGCGCCGGGCTGCGCGTGCACACCGCCCCGATGAACGACATCGCGGCCGGCTATCGGCACGCGCGGCGCCTGCTGGTGCTGTGCTCGACCTATGGCGACGGCGAAGCCCCCGAAAGCGCACGCCAGTTTCTCGCGGCGCTGGCCCGGGTGCCATCGTCCAAGGGCATGACCTATGCCGTGCTCGGCTTTGGCGACCGGCAGTTCCCGCAGTACTGCGGCTATGCACAGCAGGTGCACGCCGCCCTCGCCGCCAAGGGCTTCGAGGCGCTGCGCGAACCGGGCACGGTGGACCGGCAATCCGAGCCCGAGTTCCGCCAGTGGTGCGAGTGGCTGGGCCGGTCGCTGGGCCTGGCGCTGGACATCCAGTACACCCCGCTGCGGCCGCGTACCACCCTGCTGAAACTGACCTCGCGCACCGACTATGGCGCCGATGCCTCGTCGTTGGCCGCCGTGCTGCGCTTCGTGCCTGCCGTGCAGGCGACCGGCTGGCCCGCCTGGCTGGGCGGCTCCCGCTTGCCGGATTTCGACACCGGCGACCTGCTCGGCGTGGTCCCGCCGGACGGCAGCTCGCCGCGCTACTACTCGCTGGCCAGCGCGGCCTCCGACGGCGTCGTGGAGATCTGCGTGCGCCGACATCAGGGCGGCGTCTGTTCGAGCTATCTCACCGGCCTGCAACCCGACGCGACGATCGAGGCCTTCGTGCGGCCGCATGCCAGCTTCCGGCCCGCCGCCGGTGAGGTGCCGGTGATCCTGATCGGCGCGGGAACCGGCATCGGCCCGCTGATCGGCTTCATCCGCCACAACGCGCCGCAGCGGCCGATGTACCTGTACTTCGGTGCACGCGACGCCGAGGACGGCTTCCTCTACCGCGAAGAGCTGCACGGCCTGGTGGGTGACCGCCGGCTGCGCAGCTTGACGACGGCCTTCTCGCGATCCGTCGACCGCGCCTATGTGCAGGACCGGCTGGTGGCCGACGCGCAGCGGCTGCGCGAGTTGGTGACCCAGGGGGCACAGGTCATGGTGTGCGGTGGCCGCAAGATGGCCGATGGCGTGGCGACCGCCTGGGAGCGCATCCTCCATGGCACGGGCCTGACGGTGGCCCAGTTGCGCACGCAAGGGCGCTATGTCGAAGACGTCTATTGATTGGCTGCCCGGCCTGCGTCTGAGTGAATGCCGCAGCAGCGGCGACACGATGGGCACACGCTACAGCGCACGCTTTCATGCAGCGCAGGACGCCGACCTGCGCGGCATCGTGGCGGAACTGCAGGGCGCCGTCACCGCGGTGGATGCGCAGATGTCGAACTGGAAGGCCGATTCGGACCTGTCGCGCCTGAACCGGGCGGCTGCCGGCGACTGGGTCCCGGTCCCGGCCAACCTGGCGACCGTGCTGGCGCGTGCGATCGACATCGGGCGCGAGACCGGCAACGCCTTCAACATCGGTGTGGGTGAGCTGGTGGGCGCATGGGGCTTTGGCCCGCAGGGCGGGCAGCGCGCGGCGACGCGGCCCGAGGCGTCAAGCCCCTGTCCTGCGCTCGACCAGTGGCTGGAGATCGACGCCGCCGGGTGCCGGGCACGCAGGCACCAGCCGCTGTCACTGGATCTGTGCGGCATCGCCAAGGGCTTCGGTGTCGACGAACTGGCCCGCGTGCTGGAGCGGCATGGCATCGATTCCTGGCTCGTCGGCATCGATGGCGAGATACGCTCGCGCGGCACCAAGCCGGATGGGTCCTCCTGGGCGATCGCGCTGGAAGCGCCGGATGACAAGCGGCGCGCACCCATGGCGGTGGTCGAACTGGGCGATGCGGCCATCGCCACGTCCGGCGACTACCGGCACTGGCGGGAGATCGAAGGCCAGCGGATCTCGCACACGATCGATCCCAGGACCGGACGGCCGATGCAGGGCACGCTGGCCAGCGTCACCGTCATCGCATCGGTCTGCGCCGATGCCGACGCCTATGCGACGGCGCTGATGGTCCTGGGGCCAGAGGCCGGGCCGGCCTGCGCGCGGCAACTTGGGCTGGATGCACTGTTCGTCTCACGGGGCGGCGAGGGGCTGCGCACCCGCGGTACCGGCTTCTTCAGCGGCCGGTAGCTTTCCTTTCCTGGGGTGTCTGCGCCGGTCCTGTCGGTCCGATCGGACCGGGAATCCGGGCGCACGCCGATGCGATCTTTCAATACCGCCAAAAAGCCCAACATGGCTTGTAGGTGGGCTGCCCTGAGCTCCGGTAGCCGGGATACTCGGTCGCGGGCGGCCTGTGGCCTGTGCCAACCCTTGGGGGCGGCGCGGCCGGCAGCCGGTTCGTACCACCCTCTTCAATTTACAGGACATGCATGGTCACCAAGAGCACGACTTACAAGAAGGGCGGGCGCACCCCGGCAGCTGCAGATGATGTGGTGGCTGCAGCGTCTACTGAACTGCCGACGGGACCGGCAGCTTCAAAGCTCAATGCCAAGCCCTTGCGTGTCAAGGTGCCCAAGTCCAAGGAAAGGGCATTGATTCGCGAGTTCGGGCTCGATGCAACCGCATTGAGCGAAGAGGAGTCCGAGAAGCGCCGCAGTGAGTTGACCGTCCTCATCAAGATGGGCAAGTCGCGCGGGTTCCTGACCCAGCAGGAGATCAACGATCACCTGCCGGGCAAATTGCTCGAAGCCGAAGTGATCGAGTCCATCGTGACGATGCTCAACGACCTGGGCATTGCCGTCTACGAACAGGCTCCCGACGCAGCCACCTTGCTGGTTGCCGGCGGGACCGGTGCGGCGGCGAGCGAAGAAGACGCCGAGGAGGCTGCGCAGGCCGCGCTGTCCACCGTCGACTCGGAGTTCGGCCGCACCACGGACCCGGTGCGCATGTACATGCGCGACATGGGGCTGTTCGACCTGCTGACCCGCGAAGGCGAGATCGAGATCGCCAAGCGCATCGAAGGCGGCCAGCAGGCGATGATGCTGGCCATCTCAGCGTCGCCGTCGATCATGGCCGAGGTGCTGGCCTTTGGCGACAAGGTTGCCAACGGGGAACTGGCCATTGCCGCGGTCGTGGACGGTTTCGTCGCCGCCGACGAAGCCGACGACTACGTGGCCGAGGAGGATTCCGACGCCTTCAATGACGAGGACGACGAAAACGGCGATGTGGCCAACCAGGCGATGACGCGTCGGCTGGAGGAGATGAAGGTCACCGCGATCGAGCGCTTCGCGTCGATGCGATCGGGCTTCGACAAGCTGCGCAAGGCTTTCGAGAAGAGCGGCTACGACTCGCCGGCTTACCGCAAGGCACAGCACGCGCTCAGCGCGGAGCTCATGACCGTGCGCTTCACCGTCAAGACCATCGACCGGTTGTGCGGCATGCTGCGCGCGCAGGTCGAGGAGGTGCGTCGACACGAGCGCGAGATCCGGCGCATCGTGGTCGAGCGCTGCGGCATGCCGCAGCAGCGCTTTATCGAGCAGTTTCCCGCCCACGCGTTGAACCTGTCCTGGGTGCGGTCCGAAGCCTCCGCCGGCAAGCCCTACAGCGCCGTGCTGGGCCGCAGCGTTCCTGCCGTCCAGGAACTACAGACCAAGCTGATCGGGCTGCAGGCCAAGGTGGTGATTCCGCTGGACGCATTGAAGGCGGTCAGCAAGAAGATGAGCGAAGGCGAGCGTTCGTCGCGGGATGCCAAGAGGGAGATGATCGAGGCCAATCTGCGGCTGGTGATCTCCATCGCCAAGAAATACACCAACCGTGGCATGCAGTTTCTCGATCTGATCCAGGAAGGCAACGTCGGTCTAATGAAGGCCGTCGAGAAGTTCGAGTACCGCCGCGGCTTCAAGTTCTCGACCTATGCGACCTGGTGGATCCGGCAGGCCATCACGCGCTCGATCGCCGACCAGGCGCGCACCATCCGCGTGCCGGTGCACATGATCGAATCGATCAACAAGATGAACCGTTTCAGCCGCGCGCACCTGCAGGAATTCGGCGCCGAACCGGACATTGCGACGTTGGCCGCGAAGCTGGAGTTGCCTGAGGCCAAGGTGCGCCAGATCATGAAGATCGCCAAGGAACCTATCTCGCTGGAGTTGCCGGTCGGGGACGAGGGTGACACGACCCTGGGCGACTTCATCGAAGACACCCACAGCATCTCGCCGATGGAAGCGTCGATGCAGTCGGGCCTGCGCTCCGTCGTCGGCGAGCTGCTTGATGGCTTGACGGCCCGCGAAGCCAAGGTACTGCGCATGCGCTTCGGCATCGACATGAGCAGCGACCACACCCTCGACGAAGTCGGAAAGCAGTTCGACGTGACCCGTGAACGCATTCGGCAGATCGAGGCCAAGGCCCTGCGCAAGCTCAAGCACCCCAGTCGATCGGAGATGCTTCGTGCTTACATCGATGCGAGCTGAGGCCTGTCGTTCACAGGTCGCCAGTTGCGCAGTGAGGTGATCCAGGCAGTGCGTGGGCTTCAGGGCGTAGCAGGGTTTCGCACTGCCCGGATCATGTGAGTCGATCGCCTGCGGTCCTGCGCTGCGGCGCAGTGATGAACTGTGGCTGGTGCCGGGGGAGCGATGGACATGGACCTTGGCCTCAATACGGCCGACGCTTTGCGTCGATTGGCAAACCATGTGCCTTCGATGCTTGCCCATTGGGATTGCGACCTGAAGTGTCGATTCGCCAATCGGGCCTATGAGACCTGGTTCGGCGCCGATCCGGACCGGCTCACCGGGACCTCATTGCGCGAGTTGCTCGGCGCGGAACTCTTCGCAATCAACGAGCCGTTCATCGCGGCCGTGCTTCGGGACGAGGAACAGACCTTTGAGCGCGTGATTCCCGGTTCGGATGGCATCGAGCGCCACAGCCTGGCGAACGACCGGTCCGGCGTCGTCGGCGGACGGGTCGTTGGCTTTGTCGTCTCGGTGACCGAGGTGACCCAGCTCAAGCGCGTGGAGGCCGAGCTTCGCAGCGCGGTCGGTTCTCTGGAGGGTGAGATCAGCCACCGGCGCAAGGAGGAAGATCGCCTTGCGTTGTCCGAGCTGCGGACGCCCGGTCAACTGCGCGTTGCAGCCGCTGTCCTGCAGATGGGCTCGACAAACCATTGGCCTCGTCTTGGGAGAACGCAGACGCCCTCACCGCTCGCGCGGCGGTTGTCCAGTTCCTCAACCGCCCGGGCCGCACTGGATTCGGGGCCCATGCCGGCTGCGATGGTCCGAGCCAGGTGCTCCTGACAGGTCAACAACCCGGCACTGCGAACCCGAGGAACAGCGCTCAATCGTCCATCCAGGATCTTCGTCATGGAGGGGAAGGTTGGGGGTGTCGGAGGCGTCTGCAAGCTCGGGTCACGGAATCCGGCCAGCCTCTACTGTGTTTCATCCCTGCGCCTGTGTCTGTGCGATGGCAGACACAAGGCCCGCTCGGGCTGCAGCCATGGTTCAAACGGTCGGGACGCAGTTCACCAGCCTGCGCTGAAGGCCTCGGCACCTGTCAGCGAACCGACCGGAGGCGAACCCGTCGGGTCGGCGCACGGCGGGTCAGACGGCTTCAGCCGGGCTGCCGCCCAGGCTCTCGCAGGCACGGCGCAAGCGCTGTTCGGCGGCGTCGGCCACCGACTTCATTTCAGGCTGGTCGACCAGATTCACCATGATCTGCGGATCGAGAAAGCCGACCACGACCCGGCCCGGTGCGTCCTCTCGAACGATCACGTTGCACGGCAGCAGCAGCCCGATGTCCGGCACCGCCGTGACGGCCTGGTGTGCCAGCGGCGGATTGCAGGCGCCGAGGATGCGATAGGGAGGCATTTCCTTGCCCAGCTTCTCCTTCATCGCCCGCTGCAAGTCGATGTCGCTCAGGACGCCGAAGCCTTCGGACTTCAGCGCAGCCATCGTCTTGGCAATGGCCTGGTCGAATGGGATGCCTGAAAGCGTGGTGGTGAATCCGTACATGTGATGGCTCCGTGGTCGGGTTGAGTTTCAGGCCTGGACATCGAGCGGCCCGTTCGATGTCGCCGTCGTGCTGCGGCAGCCGCGCCCTCTCCCCGATTGAAGAAGCTCGATCTTCCTTCACCCGCCCTCCGAGTGCAGTGTGCGCGCGCCGGCTGAGAGCCCGCTTGACGCCGATCACCTTCGGGCTGCACCGCTGCGTGCGAGCGGCAGGCTGCATGGCTGCAACCTGCCGCCGAGGGGCTCGCCTGTGCCGGTGTTCGGCGGCGCTCGGACAGGGCGCAGCGGGTATGTCCACATCGGCGCAGCCACTTTATGGCTCGACCAGCCGCTGAAGCTCTCACCCATCAAGCCGCGCCTGCCGGGGCATTGGCGCACGACGCCGGGCTTGAAGCTGATCTACGTGCATCTGAACCGGCTGATCAAGCACATCCAGCGTCGCGCGCACCGGGGCCAGCGTCTCGGCCATCGCCGCCGCGGCCGAGGAGCAATGACGCATGGCCGGCGAAGTGTCCGAGTTGATCCAGGCGCTGACCCGCCAGGTGTCGGCGTGAACGACGCTGCCGTCGCGCTGCAGCGCGACGGCAGCTGCGTGCTGGGTGAGCTTCACCTGGCGCTGCCGATGGAAGCACTGCGCGAGGTGGTGCGCTGCGGCCCGCTGATCGCGCTGCCCCGCCGCGCCGCCGGCGTGCTCGGCGGCATCGACCTGCGCGGCGTGGTCGTGCCCGTGCTGGACCTGCGCCAGCGGCTCGGCCACGAAGTCCGTGCCGGCGAGCGGCCCTGCGTCATCGTCATGGTGCACGATGGCGACATCCTCGGCCTGCTGGCCGAACGGGTCAGCGGCGTGTTCGCCGCCGAGGCCGCGCGCCTGGCCAGCGTCAGCGCCGCCGACGATCAGCCGCTGCTTTTCAGCGGCTGCCTTCAGCTGGACGACGGCAGTCGCATCAGCGTGCTCGTGCCGGGCGTGTTGGCCCAACTACCGTAGGCGCCGCGCGTGCGCGACCCCGAGCCTGGCCGGAATATGCTCGACAGCGACACCCCCGGGTCCGGGCTGGCGGCGGCCACAAGCTGCGGCGCGGTGGTGCCGATGATGCTGGTGCGATGTGGCGGCATCGCGCTGGCCATCGATGCCATCGCCGTGCACTGCACGCTGTCCGACCAGCGCCTGCGCCGAGCCGCCTGATCAGACGCTGGGCCCGGAGGTGGCTTGGTCGGGCGGCAGGTCCGGGGTGCTTTGGCCGCGCGCCCAGATGCCGTAGTGGGTGTAGCCGGGATCTTCGCCGTCGATGTAGCCCTGCAGGAAGCGCAGCTCGATCCGCTGGTGTGCGCCGCCGCCCGTCTGCGCGCGCTGGTACGAGTGGGTGTGCACGTCGTGGCGCTGGCGCAGTTGTTCGAGCTCGGCGCGCAGGGCCTTGACTTCGGTGCGCAGGGCGCTGGTGTCGGCGGCGGCGAGTTCGAGCGCCGCGCGCAGCTCGCGGCTGAAGGCGTCCAGCGCCTTCTCCAGTGGCGGTCCCAAGGGCACCTGCGCGATGCCGGCGCTGCTGCCGGCAGACACGGCCGTGGCCGGCGGCTTGACTGCGGTGGTCGTTGGTGGCCGCGTCATCGCGGCCTTGGCGCCACGGCCCGTCGCATGCTTGGCGGTGGCCGCGGTGTCGCCCTGGATTGCACGCTTCGATCCGCTGCCTGCCATGTCATTCTCCTGCAGGGGCCGGGGCTGATGCACTCTACGGAGGCGCGCCGGGCGCTGCAAGTCGGGGCGGGGATCGGCTTGGAGGGCCGGGTCGCGCCGGCAATGCCCGCACGCTGCAGCGTGGCTGCGTCGCGCGCCACCAGCACCCAGTCGGTGGCGCGCAGGTGGCTGTCCTCGGTTTCGTCGTGCACCAGCACCGCGGCCAGGCCGCGCTGGGCGGCGATACGCTGCACCACCGGCGGCAGGTCCAGGAAGCGGTTGGTCAGGTGGAAGGCGACGATGCCGCCGTCGCGCAGGTGGCGCATGTACAGGTCCAGCGCCTGCACCGTGAGCAGGTGCGCGGGCACCGAGTCGCCGGAGAACGCGTCCACCGTCAGCACGTCGAACTGCTGCGACGGCCCGCGCTCCAGCGCCGAACGCGCGTCGCCTGCCACACGCTCGATGTGCGCCGGGCAGCCGGACAGGAAGCTGAATTCGCGGTCGGCCAGCGCGAACACCTCGGGGTTGATCTCGTACGCGCGCACCACGTCGCCGGCCCGCGCATAGGCAGCGAGCGTGCCCGCGCCCAGGCCCACCAGGCCGATACGCCGCGGCCCCGGCGGTGCGGACAGGAGGGCGCGGACCACGCCGGACCTCGGCCCGTAGTAGGTGGTGGGCTCGGCGTGGCGCTCGGGCAGAAGGAATTGCTCGCCGTGCGTGACGGCGCCGTGGTACATCTGCCGCACGCTGTCGCGCGCCGCCTCGCGGCACGTCGTAGGCGCTGAGCGTGCCGTAGAAGTTGCGCGACAGCACGCGCGCACGGGGGCCGTGTTCTCGCGCACCTGCAGCGCCAGGAAGCCGCCGCACAGTGCCGGCAGCAGGCCACGCAGCGCCAGCGCCGGCCGCTGCTGGCGCTACAGTGCCACGGCCAGCACGGTCAGCAATATCAGGCCCAGCCCCAGCTCGTAGTGCGCCAGCAGCAGCGCCGCCGCCGGGAGGAAGATCTCGCGCCGGTACCAGCGGTCGTTCTCGGTGGTGAGCACGAAGCTGAACAGGTACACCAGCAGCGGCAGCACCCACAGGAAGGGTACCGAGGCCACGTCCTGCGCCAGGTGGTTGGTCACCGCCAGCAGCAGCCACGAGCCCAGCGCCGGCAGTGCCAACCAAATTGCGTGCTGCGTTGCCTTTGGCGGTTGCGCGGCAACGCTGGGCGCCATGGTGGCCGGCGCATAGCAGCGCGAACAGGCCATCGGCCCAGGACCAGCCGTGCGCCTGGTCGATGAGCCGCATGGGCGGCTCGATCAGCACCGGATAGCTGAGCCGCGACGCCAGCGGGGCCAGGTTCGACAGCGCGAAGTAGCGGTACACCTGCCCGCTCCAGGGCGTGCGTGCCACCCGGCTCTGCACCAGCGGTCAGGTGGTGGACAGCAGGAAGCAGGGCAGCCCGATGGTGGCCATCAGCAGGCCCAGGATCCACAGCGTCGGGTCCTCGGCGCCGGTGGGCTTCCAGCTCGGTTCGGTGGCGATCGGCCTCAGCAGCAGGCTGATCGCCAGCAGGCCGATGTGCAGCACCGGCTGCATGCGCGGCGGCAGCTTGCCCGTCACCAGGTCGGCATAGGCTTTGCCGGCGAACAGCGGCTTCAGCCAGGGCGAGGGGGGCAGGGGCATGGGGCGGCGACGAGTGGCGGCCGGCGGCGTTCTGGCCTGCGCCAGAATCGGCCGAGGCCGACCGATACGGTCGCGTCATGCAGACGCAGCACGATCGCTAACGCAACAGGAGCTGGAGATGGAGTTCGACGAGGTGGTCCGTGGCCGCAGAAGCATCCGGGGATTCCTGGACAAGCCGGTGCCCAAGGCGTTGATCCGCGAGATCCTCGAACTGTCGATGCGTGCGCCGACCTCGCTGAACACGCAGCCCTGGAACTTCTATGTGGTGGCCGGCACGGTGCTGGACCGCATCCGCAAGGGCAATGTCGAGCGCAACCTGGCCGGCGTGCCCGATTCGCGCGAGTTCCGCATGGGCCCGGGCTACACGGGCGTGCACCGCGAGCGGCAGATCGGCATTGCCAAGCAGTTGTTCGCCGCGATGGGCATCGAAAGAGACAACAAGGACAAGCGGCAGGACTGGGTGCTGCGCGGCTTCCGGCAGTTCGACGCGCCGGTGTCGATCGTCGTCACCTACGACCGCGCCATCCAAGGCAGCGACATCGCCCCCTTCGACTGCGGCGGCGTGGTCAACTGCATCGTCAATGCCGCCTGGTCGCGCGGGCTGGGCTGCGTCATCAACAGCCAGGGCATCATGCAGTCGCCCGTGGTGCGCGCCGAGGCCGGCATCCCGGACGACCAGGTGATCCAGACCTGCATCGCGATGGGCTGGCCCGACGATGCATTCCCGGCGAACGCCGTGGTGTCGCAAAGGAAGTCCGTCGACGAGGCTGCGGTGTTCATCGGATTCGACCGCTGAGCTCTTCGGGCAGGTTCGCGGTGGCGCCGGTCAGCCGCCTGCGTCGTCATGCAGCAGGTACGGCCCGGTCCCACTGTGCTCCGCCAGCGACGCCGCCACGAAGGCGCCGCTGCGCACGTCGAAGACATGCACCTCGCCGTCCTCGATCACATAGTGCCAGCCGTGCAGCGTCATCGCGCCGGCCTCGACCCGTTCGCGCACCATCGGGTAGCCCATCAGCCGTTCCAGCTGCAGCACCACGGCACGCTGCTCGGTGCGGCGCAGCGCCTCGGGGGACAGGCGCACCGGCAGCACCGCCTCGCGGCCCAGTTCCAGCCAGGCCTGCAGGTTGGTGGCCTGCGGCGGCACGCCTTCGTACAGCGCGCGGATGCCGCCGCAATGGCTGTGGCCGCAGACCACGATGCGCGTGACCTTCAGGTTCAGCACCGCGAATTCGATGGCCGCGGCCGTGCCGTGGAAGCCGACGGACATGTCGTGCGGCGGCACGAAGGCGCCGACATTGCGCACCAGGAACAACTCGCCCGGCCCGGTGCCGGTCAGCAGGTAAGGCACCAGCCGCGAATCGGAACAGCCGATGAACAGAATCGTCGGGTGCTGCCCCTCCTTGACCAGCGTCTCGAAGGTGTCCTGCACCCCCGGAAAGGTGTGGTCGTGGAAGCGGCGCAGCCGCTGCAGCAGCTCGTCAGGCATGGCGCAGCCTCTCAGGCCAGCTGCACCGGCTCGCCCAGGTGATTGAAAGGCAGCATGCCGTCGAGCCGGCCGGACTTGACGGAATCCACCATGTGCTGCAGCGCCGCCTCGATGTCGCTGCCGGCCGGCGGCCGGCCATTGCGGCCCGACAGCGCCGCCGTGAAGACGATGGCCCAGGGCGGCCCGGCCTGCGCCGCTTCGGCGCACAGTGCGTCGAAGCCGGCCAGCTCGGCCGCCGCCTTGTCCACGCACATCAGCGGCGCGAGTTCGCCGCCTTCGCCGGCCTCGTACTGCGCACGCTGTTCGGCGCTGGCGCCGGCCGGCAGCTCGGCGCCGGCAAACACGAACAGCAGTTGTTGCAACTCGCGCTGCTGGCGCGCCGCCTGCAGCAGGTCGTCGAAGCTGGCGATGTCCATGACGCTACTGCACCAGCGGCGTGTCGGCACTGTCCAGTGCCACGCCTTCGACATCGGCCGCACCGGCCAGCAGCTGCAGGTACTGGCGCAGCGCGCTGACGAAGCTCTGCTGGCGCAAGGCCAGCGCCACCGCACCGCGCACCGCGCCGAAGTCCGGTGTGTGCCCGGCCTCGCGGGCGATGACCTCGACGACATGCAGACCGAAGCGGCTGTGCACCAGGCGCGGCAGCACGCCGATCTCCGCACCAGCGAACAGCTCGCGTGCGAACTCTGGCGCGCAGTCCTCGCGCCGCAGCCAGCCCAGCTCGCCGCCTTGTGCGCCCGAAGGGCAATTGGACAGCTCCGCCGCACGGGCCGCAAATCGGTCGGCGTCGCCGTCCCGGTGGCAGCGCACTTCCAGCAGCAGCGCTTCGGCACGGTCGCGCAGCTTGCGCACGTCCACGCCGGGCGTCACTGCAAACAGCACGTGGCGAACCTGGGCGCGGTCGCCGTTGCGCCAGCGTGCCGGGTGCGCATCGAAGTGTCGGCGGCAAGCCTCGTCCGAAGGCTCGGGAATCTCCAGCTGGGCCGACAGCAGCGCCTCGATGGCCGCGCTGGCTTCTTCGCTGGTGCTGCCGTCCAGACCTGGGACATCGTCGGCGGCCAGCAGGCCGGCTTGCATCGCCGCCTGGCGCAGCAGTTCGGTGCAGGCGCGCTGGCGCAGGCTGTCGTCGTCGAGTGCCTCGCCGACGGCGTGCAGCGGCACGCCGTTGATGCGCGCGGCCGTGGGCGTGAGGGTGGTGTCCATGGCCGACCCTTCAGTTGCGCACCGGCGGCGTGTTGTGGCCGGCCGGCAGGTTCAGCCGGCGCGAGCGCACCACCTGGTACGGGCGGAACAGGTAGGCCACCGAGGCGAAGCCGCTCCACACATGCACCAGCCGGCTGAAGGGGAAGAGCAGGAAGATGGTCATGCCCAGCAGCATGTGGGCAAGGTAGGGCCAGCTGATGCCGGCGAGCATCGCAGCGTCAGGGCGGAAGGTGGCGATGCCCTGCAGGTAGTTGGCCAGCACGATCATCGTCGTGGCTTCTTCGCGGTGGCCCCAGCTGTAGGGCAGCGTCACCAGGCCGATGACCAGCTGCACCCACAGGATGACCAGGATCGCCAGGTCGGTGCGGTGGCTGGTCAGGCGGATGCGCGGATCGAAGATGCGCCGGTGCAGCAGCAGCGTCAGTCCGATGAAGCAGATCACCCCGGCGATGCCGCCGGCGACGATGGCCACCAGTTGCTTCTGCTCGGCACTGACGAACATCTCGTACAGCCAGTGCGGCGTGAGCTGGCCGAACAGGTGGCCGAAGAACAGGAAGAGGATGCCGCCGTGGAACAGGTTGCTGCCCCAGCGCAACTGCCCCGCCCGCAGCAGCTGCGACGAATCGCTCTTCCAGGTGTACTGGTCGCGGTCGAAGCGCGCCAGGCTGCCCATGAAGAATACCCCCAAGCAGATGTACGGGTAGACGTTGAAGGCGAAGTTGTGCAGATAGGTGGTGAAGGGGTTCATGGACGCGCTCCCGCGGCGGTGCTGTGTGCTTTGCGTTGGATCTGGATCGGTTGCGGCTGGCCCGGACGGGCTTGTCCGGCCGAGCTGCAGCCGTCGAAGGCGGCAGGCTCGGCCCAGCTCTCGTCGATCGGCGCCTCGTCGGGCACGTTCACCGCAGCGCACCTTTCGCCGGCCAGCTCGATCAGCGCCCCCAGCACGCTGGCATAGCGGCTGCGGCGCTTGTCGAGCGCGCTGAAGATCACGTTGAAGATGTGCGCCATCTCCGCCAGGAAGGCCTGCGCCTCGCGCGGCGGCTGGGTCGATGCGTACTCCAGCACCACCGGCAGGTGGTCCGGCATCTCACCGATGGCCAGGTACAGCCCCGCGGCCTCGAAGGTCTGCGCCAGGTCGATCATCGCCGGGCCGCGGTCGCGCGAATCGCCGTGCACATGCTCGAACAGATGCAGGCTGGTGCGCCGGCCGCTGTCGAACAGCTGCACATAGTCGGCCTCGGCGTCGATGGCGCTTTGCGCGCCGAGACTGTCGATCAGCGCCTCCACCTCTGCGAGGCGGGCCGGCTGCAGCGCGGCTTCGTACCGCAGCGCCTGGCGCACCTCGGCCAGGTGCCCGCGCAGCGCATCGTCGGGGTAGCTCAGCAGCCGCGCCAGCACGCGCAGCGTGAGCGACATGTTCTTTGGTGTCTTCATGTCAGACCTCGGCCTTGATCGGAATGGTTCGTTTCTTCTCGCTGCCGAACAGGCTGGTGTCGCCCACGCCTTCGGAGCAGCCGTTGCCGAAGCTGAAGCCGCAGCCGCCGCGCACATTGAAGGCGTTCTCGGCGTACTCGCGGTGCGTGCTGGGGATGACGAAGCGGTCCTCGTAGTTGGCGATGGCCATCACGTGGTACATGTCCTCGACCTGCGCCTCGCTCAGCCCCACCTGCTTCAGCACTTCGAGGTTGGTCTTGCCGTCGACATGCTTGTCGCGCTGGTAGGCGCGCATCGCCAGCATGCGTTCCAGCGCGCGCTCCACCGGCGCAGTGTCGCCGGCGGTCAGCAGGTTGGCCAGGTAGGCCACCGGAATGCGCAGTTGCTTGACGTCGGGGATCTGGCCGTTGTGGCCGAGCTGACCGGCGTTGGCCGCGGCGCTGATCGGCGACAGCGGCGGCACGTACCACACCATCGGCAGCGTGCGGTACTCGGGGTGCAGCGGCAGGGCGACCTTCCACTCCATTGCCATCTTCCACACGGGGCTCTTGCGTGCGCCTTCCAGCCAGGCCTCGGGGATGCCGTCGGCACGGGCCTGCGCGATGACCTGCGGATCGTTCGGGTCGAGGAAGATGTCGCACTGCGCCTGGTACAGGTCGCGGTCACGCTCGACGCTGGCGGCTTCCTGGATGCGGTCGGCGTCATACAGCAGCACGCCCAGGTAGCGGATGCGGCCGACGCAGGTTTCGCTGCACACCGTCGGCTGGCCGGCTTCGATGCGCGGGTAGCAGAAGATGCACTTCTCGGCCTTGCCGCTCTTCCAGTTGTAGTAGATCTTCTTGTAGGGGCAGCCAGACACGCACATGCGCCAGCCGCGGCACTTGTCCTGGTCGATCAGCACGATGCCGTCTTCCTCGCGCTTGTAGATCGAACCCGACGGGCAAGAGGCGACACAGGCCGGGTTCAGGCAGTGTTCGCACAGGCGCGGCAGGTACATCATGAAGGTGTTCTCGAACTCCCCGACCATCGCCTTCTGCGCCGCGTCGAAGCTGTCGAGGTTGCTGTCCTTGCTGCGCTGGCTGAACTCGCCGCCGAGGATCTCTTCCCAGTTGGGGCCCCAGACGATCTTGTCCATCTGCTGGCCGGTGATCAGGCTGCGCGGCCGCGCCGTCGGGCTGGCCTTCATCTCCGGCGCGCTTTGCAGGTGGTCGTAGTCGAAGGTGAAGGGTTCGTAGTAGTCGTCGATCTGCGGCAGGTTGGGGTTGGCGAAGATCTTCATCAGCAGCTTCCATTTGCCGCCCTGACGCGGTTCGATGCTGCCGTTGGCCTTGCGGATCCAGCCGCCGTTCCACTTGTCCTGGTTCTCCCATTCCTTGGGGTAGCCGATGCCGGGTTTGGTCTCGACGTTGTTGAACCAGGCGTACTCCATGCCGGGCCGGCTGGTCCAGACGTTCTTGCAGGTGACGCTGCAGGTGTGGCAGCCGATGCACTTGTCCAGGTTCAGCACCATGCCGATCTGTGCGCGGACTTTCATGCGACCTCCTGGTGAGCTGTCTGATTTGGCTTCGTGTTCATGGGTTGAAATGCCCGCGCGCATGCGAGCGCTAGCGCGGGGCCGCGGGCGGGCCACCGTCTGCGGCTTCGAATGCAGCGCCCCGCCCTGCAGGCGGGGTACCCTGTGGTGCTCGGTCTCGTGGTCCCGTTGCGGAACTCGCTACGCGAACTGGCGTTCGCTCCGCTCAGACATCCGCAACGAGTCAGTTGACGAGGCGCGCTGCGCGCGCGGGCCACGAGCCCTGCGCTCCTCGGCGCCGCATAGGCGCCGCAGCCGGCGGCCCGCCCACGGCCTGGGAGGCGACGGTGCTTCTCGGAACACAAACCCTCCCGCTGTGGCGACTTGGCTGTTGGCGACGCCGGAACACTCGCTGCGGTTGCCAGCCGAGGATGGCGGGTGAGCGAATCCGGGAAGTAAAGGAGGAGGGTCGAGCGAAGCCCGGCCCGGGGGACATGGACGGATTCGCTTACCCGTCGTCCTCGGCCCGCGCCGAATGAGCGAAAGCGCAGCATCACGCGTTCTCCCCCTGCGCCTGGACGATGGCCACGCGTTCCTCGCCGACCGGCGTGTCGAGCCAGTCGATCTTGTTCATCTTGCGCACCACCACGAATTCATCGCGGTTGGTACCGATGGTTCCGTAGTAGTTGAAGCCGTAGCTCAGCTGGGCATAGCCGCCGATCATGTGCGTCGGCTTTAACACGATGCGCGTTACCGAGTTGTGGATGCCGCCGCGCACGCCGGTGATCTCCGCCCCGGGCGTGTTCACGATCTTCTCCTGCGCGTGGTACATCATCACCATGCCCGGGTGGACACGCTGGCTGACCACCGCGCGCGCCGCGATCGCGCCGTTGACGTTGAACAGCTCGACCCAGTCGTTGTCGACGATGCCGGCGCTCTTCGCGTCCTGCTCGCTCAGCCATATGATCGGCCCGCCGCGGCTCAGCGTCAGCATCAGCAGGTTGTCGGTGTAGGTGCTGTGGATGCCCCACTTCTGGTGCGGCGTGATGAAGTTGAGCAAGATCTCCTTGTGGCCGTTGGCGCGCTGGTTGTGCATCGCGGCCGTGGTCTTCAGGTCCACCGGCGGTCTATAGCTCGCCAGCCCTTCGCCGAAGGCGATCATCCACGGGTGGTCCTGGTAGAACTGCTGCCGCCCGGTCAGCGTGCGCCACGGGATCAGCTCGTGCACGTTGGTGTAGCCGGCGTTGTAGCTGACGGTCTCGCTCTCGATGCCGCTCCAGGTGGGCGAGCTGATGATCTTGCGCGGCTGTGCCTGGATGTCGCGGAAGCGGATCTTCTCGTCCTCGCGGTGCAGTGCCAGGTGCGTGTGGTCGCGCCCGGTGATCTTCGACAACGCCTCCCAGGCCTTGACCGACACATGCCCATTGGTCTCGGGCGCCAGCTGCAGGATCACCTCGCAGGCGTCGGTGTCGCTCTCGATCTTGGGCATGCCCTTGGTCACGCCTTCGTCGCGCACGTGGCCATTCAGCTCCCCGAGTTGCTTGACCTCGGTCTGCGTGTTCCAGGCAATGCCCTTGCCGCCGTTGCCCACCTTGTTCATCAGAGGGCCCAGCGCCGTGAAGCGCCTGTAGACATTGGGGTAGTCGCGCTCCACCACGGCGATCTGCGGTGCGGTCTTGCCGGGGATCAGCTCGCATTCACCGCGCGCCCAGTCGCGCACCTCGAAGGGCTGGCCCAGCTCGCCCGGGGTGTCGTGCATCAGCGGTGTCAGCACCACTTCCTTCTCCACGCCCAGGTGGCCGACGCAGACCTCGCTGTACTTCCTGGCAAAGCCCTTGTAGATCTCCCAGTCGCTGCGCGACTGCCAGGCCGGGTCCACCGCGGTGGACAGCGGGTGGATGAAGGGGTGCATGTCGCTGGTGTTGAGGTCGTTCTTCTCGTACCAGGTGGCGGTGGGCAGCACGATGTCGCTGTACAGGCAGGTGGTGCTCATGCGGAAGTCCAGCGTCACCAGCAGGTCGAGCTTGCCTTCGGGCGCCTGCTCGTGCCACTTGACTTCGGTCGGCTTGGCTTCTTCCTTGCCGAGGTCCGTGCCCTGCACGCCGTTGCTGGTGCCCAGCAGGTGCTTGAGGAAATACTCGTGGCCCTTGCCGCTGGAGCCCAGCAGGTTGGAGCGCCAGACGAACAGGTTGCGCGGCCAGTTGGCCGGGTGGTCCGGGTCGGTGCAGCTCAGCGCCAGCGAGCCGTCTTTCAGCGCCTTGGCCACGTAGTCCTTGGCGTCGACGCCGGCCGCGGCCGCGTCGCGCGCCACCTGCAGCGGGTTGGTCTGCAACTGCGGGGCGGAAGGCAGCCAGCCCATGCGTTCGGCGCGCACGTTGTAGTCGATCATGCTGCCGCCATACAGCTTCTTGTCGGCCAACGGCGACAGCACCTCGTCCATGCCGAGCTTCTCGTAGCGCCACTGGTCGGTGTGGGCGTAGAAGAAGCTGGTGCTGTTCATCTGCCGCGGCGGGCGGATCCAGTCCAGCGCGAAGGCCAGCGCCGTCCAGCCGGTCTGCGGGCGCAGCTTCTCCTGGCCCACATAGTGCGCCCAGCCGCCACCGCTCTGGCCGACGCAGCCGCACATCATCAGCAGGTTGATGACGCCGCGGTAGTTCATGTCGCTGTGGTACCAGTGGTTCATCGCCGCGCCGATGATCACCATCGACTTGCCATGCGTCTTGTGTGCGTTCTCGGCGAACTGGCGGGCCACGGTGATCAGCTGCTGGCGCGGCACGCCGGTGATGGCCTCCTGCCACGCGGGTGTGTATGCGGTGTTGTCGTCATAGTTCTTCGCGCCGCTGCCCAGGCCGCGGTCGATGCCGTACTGCGCGGCCTGCAGGTCGAACACGGTGGCGACGATCGCGTGCCGCTCGTCGCCTTCCTTGCCCAGGCGGATGCGCACGGCCGGGACCTTGGCGCGATTCAGTTCGCCTTGCTGCGGGTTGTTCTTGAAGTGCGGCGTTTCGGCGCCGGCGAAGTAGGGGAAGGCGACGTCGACCACGTCGTGCGCCTGCGCGGCGCCTTCCAGCACCGACAGCTTCAGCTTGACCGCGCCGTCGTGCCGGGCTTCCTTGTCCTCGAGGTTCCACTTGCCTTGATCGGCGCGGCCCTCGGGGCCCCAGCGGAAGCCGATCGAGCCGTTGGGCAGCACCACCTTGCCGGCCTCGTCGAAGGCCAGCGTCTTCCACTCCGGGTTGTTGGCCTGGCCGAGCTTGCCGTTGAAATCGCTGGCGCGCAGGTAGCGGTCGGGGACCAGCGTGGTGCTGCCGTCGGGCAGCTGGTGCTCCTTCAGCATCACCAGCATCGGCAGGTCGGTGTAGCGGCGCGCGTAGTCATCGAAGTAGTCTGAACGCTGGTCGAAGAAGAACTCCTTCAGCACCACGTGGCCCATGGCCATGGCCACCGCGGCATCGGTGCCCTGCTTGGGGTGCATCCAGATGTCGGCCAGCTTGGCGACTTCGGAATAGTCGGGCGTCACCGCCACCGTCTTCGCGCCCTTGTAGCGCACCTCGGTGAAGAAGTGTGCGTCCGGCGTGCGCGTCTGCGGCACGTTGCTGCCCCAGGCGATGATGTAGGTGCTGTTGTACCAATCGGCCGACTCGGGCACGTCGGTCTGCTCGCCCCAGACCTGCGGGCTCGACGGCGGCAGGTCGCAGTACCAGTCGTAGAAGCTCATGCACACGCCGCCGATCAGGCTCAGGTAGCGGCTGCCCGCGGCGTAGCTGACCATGCTCATTGCCGGGATCGGCGAAAAGCCGATCACGCGGTCCGGGCCGTAGGTCTTGGCGGTGTAGACATTGGCCGCGGCGATGATCTCGTTGACCTCGTCCCAGCTGCTGCGCACGAAGCCGCCCAGGCCGCGCACCTTTTGATAGTCGCGCCGCTTGGACTCGTCCTGCTGGATCGAGGCCCAGGCCTCGACCGGACCATGCTGCAGCCGCGCCGCGCGCCAGTGCTTGAGCAGCCGGCCGCGCACCATCGGATGCTTGACGCGGTTGGCGCTGTACAGGTACCAGCTGTAGCTGGCGCCGCGCGCGCAACCGCGCGGCTCGTGGTTGGGCATGTCCCAGCGCGTGCGCGGGTAGTCGGTCTGCTGGGTTTCCCAGGTGACGATGCCGCCCTTGACGTAGATCTTCCAGCTGCAGCTGCCGGTGCAGTTGACACCGTGCGTGCTGCGCACGATCTTGTCGTGCGCCCAGCGGTTGCGGTAGGCGTCTTCCCAGGTGCGGTCTTCGCCGGTGGTGACACCGTGATCGCCCGAGAAGCCTTCCTTGGGCAGCGAAAAGTGATTGAGTCGATCGAGGAAGTGGCTCATGGGATGTCCTTCAGGGGTTCTTCACGTAGGCGTTCTTGCGCAGGTAGAACCACCAGTTCAGCACCAGGCACAGCGCGTAGAAGATTGCAAAGCCGTACATCGCGACCTGCGGCGTGCCGGCCTTGATCTGGTTGCCGATGACGATCGGCGCGACGAAGGCGCCATAGGCGGCCACGGCCGAGGTCCAGCCCAGCACCGGGCCGGCCTGCGTGCGGTCGAAGATGACGCCGATGGTGCGGAAGGTACTGCCGTTGCCGATGCCGCTGGCGAAGAACAGCAGCATGAACAGCCCGAGGAACATCGGGAAGTACTGCTCCGGCGTGGCCGAGCCGTAGGCCAGCATCATCACGTAGCCCACCGCCACCGACGCGCCCACCATCACCACCGAGATCACCTGGGTGACGATCGAGCCGCCCAGCTTGTCGGAAATCCAGCCGCCGATGGGGCGCACCGCCGCGCCAACGAAGGGGCCGATCCATGCATAGGTGAAGGCCGAAGGCGCGTTCGGGTTCTTCAGCGTGTGCTGCAGCACGCCATTGGCGTCGGGCAAGTGGCTGATGCCGAAGATCACCGTGATCGACAGCGGCAGCGCCATCGAGAAACCGATGAAGGAGCCGAAGGTCACGATGTACAGCGCGGTCAGCGCCCAGGTGTGCTTGTCGCGGAAGATCAGGAACTGCTTGGCCACGCCTTCCTTCATCGCTCCGAAGGCGGCCAGCTTCATGACCAGCAGCGCGCTGACGATGTCCAGCGGGATCGCCACCCACATGCTGATCAGCCCCAGCCCGGTGGGTGCCGGCAGGTACAGGTACAGCCCGAGGATCGCCGGAACGAAGGCCAGCGTGTACAGGTAGACGATCTTGGCGAAGGCGACGACGGGGTTGCCCGTGTCCGGCGACACCGTCTTCAGGTTGTTCATGCCGAACCAGCACAGGATCGACAAGGGCAGCAGCGACAGCACCCAGGCGAAGCCGGCGTTCTGGATCCAGGTGGGCGTGCCCGCCTTAATCTTGCCGAGGATCCAGCCGCTGTCCTTGAGCAGCGTCATCGGCTCGCCGCCGAAGCTGCCGAACAGGCCCATCGTCATCACCAGCGGGATGACGACCTGCATCGTCGTCACGCCGAAGTTGCCGATGCCGGCGTTGATGCCCAGCGCCGTGCCCTGCAGCCGCTTGGGGAAGAAGGTGCTGATGTTCGACATCGAGCTGGCGAAGTTGCCGCCGCCCACGCCCGACCACAGCGCCATCAGCTGGAAGGCCCACAGCGGCCAGTCCTTGTGCTGCAGTGCAATGCCGGTGCCGATGGCCGGCGCCAGCAGCATCGCGGTGGTCAGGAAGATGGTGTTGCGCCCGCCGGCCAGGCGGATCAGGAACGAGGCCGGGATGCGCATCGTCGCGCCCGAGATGCCGGCGATGGCGGTCAGCGTGAACAGCTCGGCCTGGGTGAAGGGGAAGCCCAGGTTGAGCATCTGCACCGTGATGATGCCCCACATGCCCCAGACCGCGAAGCCGCACAGCAATGCGGGCACCGAGATCCACAGGTTGCGGTAGGCGATCTTCTTGCCCGTGCTTTCCCAGAAGGCGTTGTCTTCGGGGCGCCAGTCGGCGACGTCCGCGCCGCTGGCCGGGGCGGCCATCGCGGCGCCCGACTTGATCGTGCTTGTCATGTGGGTCCTTCGTTGTCAGCCGGCGAGGCTGAAGTCCTTGGCCTTGTTGCCCATCACCTCGGCGCGGCGCACCTCGGTCCAGTACATCCAGATCAGCGACACCCAGACCACGCCGTACATCAGCATGAAGGCGCTGGAGCGGATGCCGGTCAGGTCCATCAGAGCGCCGAACATGATCGGCAGCACGAAGCCGCCCATGCCGCCGGCCAGGCCGACGATGCCGCTGACGGTGCCGATGTTGGTGGGGAAGTCGTCGCTGATGTACTTGAAGACGCTGGCCTTGCCGAAGGCCCAGGCGATGCCCAGGATGAACATCAGCGCAGTGAAGGCATAGACGTTCAGCCCGATGTGGAAGGTGCGCGGACCGTCTACCGTGAGGATGGTCATGTCGGTCTGCGGGTAGCTCAGCAGGAACAGCGCGATCCAGCTGACCCACATCACCCACCAGGTGACCTGGTGCGCACCGTACTTGTCGGACAGCCAGCCGCCCACCGCACGCAGCACGCCGCCGGGCAGCGAGAAGCAGGCCGCCAGCAGCGCGGCGGCGCGGATGTCCAGGCCGAACTCGCCCACGTAGTACTGCACCATCCACAGGCTCAGCGCGACATAGCCGCCGAAGACGATGCTGTAGTACTGGCAGTACTTGATGACCTTGGGGTCCTTCAGCATCTTCAGCTGGTCGCTGAACTTGGTGTGGCTGGGCACCCGATGCGCCGGGTCGCTGGCGCTGAACAGCCAGAACAGCACCAGCGTGCCGAGCATGATGGCCGCGTAGACCTGCGGCACCATGGTCCAGCCGAAGGCCACCACCAGCGCCGGCGCGACGAACTTGTTGACCGCGGCACCGGAGTTGCCCGCGCCATACACGCCCATCGCAAAGCCCTGCCGATTGCGCGGGAACCAGCGTGCCACGTAGGGCGTTCCCACCGAGAACGAGCCGCCGGCCAGGCCGACGAACAACCCGATGACCAGGAAGTGCCAATAGGCGGTGGCATAGCTCATCACCCAGATGGCCGGCACAGTCGCGGCCATCAACACCGCCATGACGATGCGCCCGCCGTACTTGTCGGTCCAGATGCCCAGCGGCACGCGGATCAGCGAACCAGTCAGCACCGGCGTGGCCGTGAGCAGCCCGAACTCGGTGGAGTTGAGGCCCAGCGTCTTCTTGATCGGGATGCCGATCACGCCGAACATCATCCACACCATGAAGCACACGGTGAATGCCAGCGTGCTGACGATCAGCACCGACAGCGCCTTGCGGTTGTTGCCCATCGCGTCGAGTCCGTTGCTTTGCATGCCAGCACTCTAGGAGTCGAGGGCCGGTCGCGGCATCCTTCCGCAGGGCGCGTGTGCCACTGCGGAAGGAGGATGTCGGCGCGCGACGGCATCCTCCTGAAGAACTACCGCGGCGGATTTCGTTGCGCGGTTTGCGCTGGGACAAGGCGTGCCGTCCGTGGCAGGCGTCACGCGCAGCGTTCTTCAAGCCCTGCCGTTTACCAGCCCTTACCCCTGAGCATGCCCCGGCTGACTAGCCTGCATGGCATGTGCCCGACCCGAGCTCGTCATTTCCTGCAGCGAATAGCGTGCCTTGTCTGCACGGCCTTTGTGACGTTACTGGTGGCCTGCGGCGGCGGCGATGGGGGCGACAGCACGCCGGATGCCGCCGGCGAGGCCGCCCCCGCTGCCCCGACCGATGCGGCCCCGGCTGCTGACACTGTTGCCGTGCCGGCGCAAGCCAGCTGTGCCATTGCCGACTTTGCGGCCGCTGCGCTGGTCGCCGTCAATCAGCGGCGCGCCGCCGGGGCCACCTGCGGCAGCCGCGGCAGCTTTGCGTCCGCTGCGCCGCTGCGCTGGAGCAGCCAGCTCGCGGTGGCCTCCGCCGGGCACAGCGCGGATATGGCGACGCTGGACTACTTCTCCCACACCAGCGCCGATGGTCGAAGCATGAGTGACCGCGTCAACGAAACCGGCTACAGCTGGGCCAGCCTGGGCGAGAACATCGCTGCAGGCTATGCGGGCATCGACAGCGTGGTCGAGGGCTGGATGCGTAGCGAAGGGCATTGCGCCAACATCATGAACCCGGCCTTCGACGAAATGGGGTTGGCCTGTGTGGTCGGCGCCGCCGGCAGCCGCTACGGCCAGTACTGGACACAGAACCTGGCGCGCAAGCGCTGAGGCATGGCCTGACCCGCGCTTGGCTGGCGCGCGGCTACGCCTGCGAACTGACACGCACCATCGGCCCATCGTCCACACGATGACGCTTGGTGGTACGAAGCTTGCTGTCAGTTCCGGCGGGCGTCCAGGAGCAGAGGGCGCTCTACAGTCCCCGGCATCTTTGACAATGCACCGACTGGAGGCGCCGCATGGCCCAATCGAACCTGATCTCCCGCCGAGAGACGATGCGCCGGCTCGCCGCCCTGGGTGCCATCGGCGCCTTGCCGGTCGCGACGCCGGCTTGGGCGCAGGGCAAGTTCCCGGATCAGCCGATCAAGCTCGTCGTCGCGCTGCCCGCCGGCGGCAGTGTCGACATGGTGGCCCGCGTCCTGGCCGAGCGGCTTGCCAAATCTCTGGGCCAGCCCTGGATCGTGGACAACCGGGCCGGCGGGTCCGGACAGATCGGCATGCCGGTCGTGGCCCGTGCCGCACCGGACGGCTACACCCTCACGGTATCGCCCGCGTCGTTCCTGACCACCAACAAGAGCGTCTTCAAGAAGCTGCCCTACGACCCGGAAGCCGACTTCGCACCGATCTCGCGCCTGGTGAACCAACCGATGGTGCTGATCGTCAGGGACCGGCAGAAGTACCCCACCGTGGCGGCGGTGCTGGCCGCGGCCCGCGCGGCACCCGGCGGCCTGAGCTATGCCTCATCGGGCGACGGCAGCCCCCAGCATCTGGCCGGCCTGATGTTCGAGACGCGTACCCAGACCAAGCTGCTGCATGTGCCCTACCGCGGCGGGGCGCTGGCCATCAACGACCTGATCGGCGGCCAGGTGGACCTGATGTTCGCGGTCATGCCCGAGGCGGTGCCGCATGTGCAGTCGGGCCGGCTGGTCGCACTCGGCGTGATGAGCCCGAAGCGATCGCCGACCCTGCCCCAGGTGCCCACGATGGCCGAGGCGGGCATCGCCGATCTCAACCTTTCGGCCTGGATGGGCTTCCTGGCGCCGGCGAAGACGCCGCGCCCGATCATCGATCTGCTCCATCGCGCCACGGTGGCCGCATTCGACGCCGATCTTCGCGCCAAGCTGGCCGAAAGCGGCATCGAAGTGGCCACGAGCACCCCGGAGGAACTGCAGCAGTTGATCGCACACGACATCAAGCTGCATGCCGAACTGGTGAAGGCGGCGGGGTTGGTGCCGCAATAGGCTGCCGGGCGGGTCAGGCGCCGTGGCCCTTGCCGCGACGGTCGCCGGCACCTGGGCGAGGTGTCCGTCGATGTCCGGCCGACAGCGTGCGACGGGCCGGCAGAGGTTACGCGACCCAAAAGCGGCGCGACGCGCGACACACACGAGAGCGAATTTCTTCCGCCGGTCAACGCTCAACTGGATCCAGTGAACCCGGCTGTTGGTCTGAACAGAGGAGGGCGCAGGAAGATACTTGAATGTCAAGCGCCATCGCGGCAGGCAGCATCACGGGCCAGCCTCTTGCTTGCTTTGCTCGGGGAACACGAATCGCATCTGCACAGCGGAACCCAGATCGGAGTTTCATCCGGGCACACGACGTCGAAGTACCCCCGAGGGGCGTGTTCACCTGCGTTGCTGAC
Source organism: uncultured Pseudomonadota bacterium (assembly GCA_963758955.1). GTDB lineage: Bacteria > Pseudomonadota > Gammaproteobacteria > Burkholderiales > Burkholderiaceae_C > Rubrivivax. The sequence continues at coordinate 40,011 of CAVWXO010000007.1, read as the reverse complement.
CAGCACGCCGTAGATCCAGAGTTCGCACTTCCGCAACTTCAGCGCTACCGCGGTCTACACGGGCCCGGTTCGCTTGCGTTGGCTACTGCAACCGCGACGGTGGCGGCTCTGTCACCGCCGGCACCTCGCTCACTATGCACTTCGCCGAGTTCTGTCAACGCGCGGCCAGCAGGCTGTCAATGTTGGCCAGGTAGGTCTGCGGCGACTTCCTCTTGCAGTACAGACGCGAGGCCTGGTCGATCCGCTGGTCGTACTTGCCGGGGGCAAAGTTCGGCGGCTCGTAGTTCACGGTGATCACCTGCGAGCCGTCAGAAGACGGCGCACATCCGACCGCGCTCGTGTATCCTGATATTCGCGACCGGGCCAAGGGGATGAACTTGAGCACGGTCTCAGGCGGGGTACCTCAGGCGATGTGACTGCTGAGCGCGATCGGACGAGCTGAGCGTGATCGCAACCGTCGTGGTGCAGCGCACAAGGAGCTGCCAATGCACTCGACATGCCGGGTGGCCCTGTAATTTCACTGCATTGGCAATGTGCAGCAGGTCGATCGCATGAGGCAACTCCACCACTGGCACTTTCAGCGTCGCACGGACTGTTGTGGGTGCACTTGAGCTGGCTTTGGCATGTATCGCAATTGCTGAGGGAATAGCGCTGGACACATCTCGCCGCATCCACCGCACAATCCCTGAGGCTCCACATGGCCACGCCCAATCGACCCATGACCGTCTCGGCCAACGCCACGCGCCTGGGGTTTCGCACGCACCTGCAATCCCTTATGGTGCTGGCCAACCTGGGCGGCGCGGTCCTCACTTTCCTCTACTTCCACTATGTCGACCCGATGGCCGTCAGCGGCGGCGTGGCCACGACGGGTGCCGAGATGGCCTACTTCGTGGTCGCCTTCGGGTTGCTGTCCGTCATCGGCAGGCACTTCGCGAAGCGCTGGCTGGCGCCGCTAACGCAGGCGGGCACGGTGCTTCCACCCGGGCCGGACGGCGACACGGCGCGCCGGCGCGCGCTGCTGCTGCCGACATTCGTGGCGCTGGCCAGCGGTGGGGGGTGGGTGGTTGCAGCGTTCATCTGGGGCCTTTTCTGGCCGCTGCTGGCGGGCGATCTCCACCTCGGTCGGGCATTGCGCCAGATGTTCGGCATCACCTTCGTCGCCGGCCCGTTCGTCACGGCCATCGTCTTCTTCGGCAGCGAACGCCTGATGCGCCACGACCTGCCGCGCCTTTTCCCCGGTGGTGAATTGAGCGCGGTGCCGGTGCCCAGGCTGCGCGTGCGCACACGCATGCTGGCTGCATTCCTACTGCTCGGACTGCTTCCGCTGGCCGTGCTGTCGGTGGCGGCGTTGACGCGGGCCGACGCGCTGCGAGCGGCCGACGCGGCCGCGGCGGCGGCGATCATCTACAACCTGAACCTCGTCGTCGTGGTGCTTGCGCTGGGCGGGCTGGTGATCTCGGTAGGCCTGGCGCTGCTGGTCTCGGCGAGCGTGGCGCAACCATTGCGCGAGGTGCAGGTCGCGATGGCACAGGTGCAGCGCGGCACGCTCGATGTGCGTTGTGCCGTGGTCTCGAACGACGAGATCGGTGCCGTGGCCGAGGGCTTCAACCGCATGGTCCAGGGGCTGCGCGAACGAGAGGCGATCCGCGAGACCTTTGGCAAGTATGTGAGCCCCGAGGTGCGCGACGAGATCCTCGCCGGCCGGGTGAGTGGGGCTGGCGTGCAGTGCGAAGTGAGCATCCTGTTCGCCGACCTGCGCGACTTCACACCCTGGGTCGAGGCCAGCCCGCCGGCCGATGTGGTGGCCGACCTGAACGCCTACTTCACCGAGATGGACCTCGCGATCCGTTCCCACGGGGGCCTGGTGCTGCAGTTCATCGGCGACGAGATCGAGGCGGTGTTCGGAGCGCCGATCGCAGATGCGCATCATGCCGATGCCGCAGTGGCCGCGGCACGCGAAATGTGCAGGCGTCTGGACGCCTGGAACAGCGGGCGCCGCGCGTCCGGCAAGGCGGTGCTGCGCCACGGCATCGGCATCCATACCGGCACCGTGATCGCCGGCAACATCGGCAGCAGCGAACGCATGTCGTACGCGTTGGTCGGCGACACGGTCAACTTGGCTTCGCGCATTCAGGCGCTGAACAAGGACTTCGGCACGCAGGTCCTGGTCAGCGGAGTGACCCATGCCCGGCTGTCATCGCCTGCCGGGCTCGAAGCGCTGCCGGCAGTGCGCGTCAAGGGGCGCAGTGCGGAGGTGGCCGTGTTCGCGCTGAGGTGAGGCGGATACGCAGCCTTCTGCCGGGGGTCAGCGACGCGCTATCTGCTGCGGTCAGAGCAGACCATGGGCCGTTGCAGCCACGGCCGCCTGCACGCGCGAGCTGAAGCCCAGCTTGCGCAATACATGCTGCACATGGATCTTCACCGTGGTCTCGGCGATGCCGAGTTCGCGGGCGATCTCCTTGTTGGTGGCGCCTCGAGCAATGCCGCGCAGGATGTCGCGCTCGCGCGGCGACAGTTGCTCCATCGGCGATGCGGGTCCATTGGCGGCGGCATCGGCCGGCGGCGCGCTCGCGCCGCGCAACGCGGCCACGAGCTTGCCGGTCATCTCCTCGGCCACCACGCTGGCGCCGCGCATGGCACGGTGGATGGCGGTGACCAGCGCATCGCCCTCGATGGTCTTCAGCAGGTAGCCGCAGGCGCCTCCGCGCAACGCGGCCGCCAGGTCGGCCTCGTCCTCGCTGACGGTGAGCATCATGACGCGTGCCGCCGGTGCGGCCTGGCGCAATGCAGGCAGGGCATCGACGCCGTTGACGCCAGGCAGGTGGTTGTCCAGCAGGATCAGGTCGGGAAGCAACTCGGCCGCCCGGCGCTGGGCTTCTCCGGCATCGGCCGCGTCGCCCACCACCTGCAGCGAAGCGTCGCGCGACAGCAGTGCTGTCAGTCCGCGACGGAACAGCGTGTGGTCGTCCACCACCAGGATGCGCACCGTCGGATTCATGGCGTCAGCACCTCTTCGCGCGCAGCATGCGAAGGCTGCGCAGCGCCCGCTGCCAGCTCCAGCACCACCGAGCTGCCGTGCCCGGGCGTGGAGATCAGCTCCAGCGTGGCGCCGATGCGCTCGGCACGCTCGGCCATGATGCGCAGGCCCACATGGGTCTCGCTGCGGCCGGGGTCGTCGGCCTGAAAGCCGATGCCGTCGTCGCGCACCTCGAAGCGCCAGCGCGGTTGCTGCTGCACGTCCAGCCACACATGCTCGGCGTGGGCATGCTTGCGCACATTGGACAGCGCCTCCTGCAGGATGTGCAGTACCTGGATCTGCAGGTCGGGCGACAACGGCAGCCCCTGGCCCTGCATCTGCAGGCTGGCCTGGATGCCGCTCTGGTGCTCGAACTTGCGCAACGTGGTCTGTAGCGCCGGCTCGATGTGCTCTGCATTGGCCCGGGTACGGAAGTGCACCAGCAGCTCGCGCACGTCGCCGTAGCTTTCGCGAACACCGGTGTCGATCTCGCCCAGCACGGCCTGGATGCGAGCGGCATTGCCGCTGCCCAGGGCGTCGCGCATCAGCTGCACCTGGATCTTCAGGAAAGCCAGCGACTGGGCGATCGAATCGTGCAACTCGCGCGCCAGCAGGTTGCGTTCCTGCGAGACGGCGGCTTCCTTGGCCAAGCTGTCCAGGCGCAGGTTCTCCATGGCCGCGCTGAGGTGCGCACTCAGCGCCTCGAGCAGCGAGCGCTCGGCCTCCGACGGCGAGACCTGCGCGTTGTAGAAGAGATTCAGCTCGCCCATGGTGCGCTCGTGCAGGCGGATCGGCAGAGCCAGCACGGTCTCGAAGTCGGCGCGCGCGCAGTGCGGCAGGCTGCCCGCCGGCAGCGCCTGGATCGGGATCACGCGCACACCGGGCGCAGCCTGCGGCAGGCCGCAGAGGCAATCGCCGGAGATCAGGCACTGTTCCTTTTCGGCCATGGACTGCGGCAGGCCGTGGCTGGCCAGCAGCAGGTAGCGCTGGTGGCTCTCGTCCGACCAGCGCAGCGCCACCGCATCCGCGCGGGCCACGTTGGCAATGCGCCGCGTGAAGCCGGCGGCCAGTTCCTCCAGCGTCGTGGCGCTGGCCATCAGCGTGCTCATGTCATACAGCGCCTGCAGGCGTTCGCCCTTCTCCTGCAGCTCGCTGGTCTTCTCGGCCACCTTGGCCTCCAGGTTGCGGTACATCGACTGCAGGTGCCCGGCCAGCTCGTTGAAGCCGGCGGCCAGCGTGCCGAACTCGTCGCTGCTGTGGCCACTGACCCGCGCGCTGAAGTCGCCGCCCTGCAGCCGCTCGATGGCGCGCTTCAACTGCGACACGGGCTCCAGTACGAAGCGGTAGCCGGTGAGCAGCAGCGTGGCACCGCCGGCCACGGCCAGCGTCAGCACCGCCATCTGCAGCAGGTGCTGCAATGCGGTCCAGCGCGACATGTGGGCTTCGATCGCGCCCACCAGCGCGTCGATGTCGTCGACGAAGGCTGCGGCCTGCGAGCGCAGCGCACCCAGGTCCACTGGCGCCTGGCCGGCCCATTGCTGGCGGAATGCAGCCCAGTCGCGTTCCACCGTGGCAAAGCGGGCGCGCACCGTGTCGTCCCAAGGCACGAACAGCGGGCGCTCCGGGTCGCCGCTGCGCAGCAGCGCCAGGCTGTCCTCGAAGTCCGCCACCTGGCTGAGTTGATGGTCGGCGTCGGCCGTGGCCAGCGACAGCGACAGCCTGTAGGTCTGCATGCGCATGCGACCGGCTTCATTGACCGCGGCCGCGCCGCCGTCCAGCTGCCACGACACCCACAGCGTGGCGGATATGGCCAGCAGCGACAGCACCAGGAAGGGCGCGGCCACCAGAGCCAGCTTCATGCCCAGGGTCCAGTGACGCGAGGTGGACATCGGCGGATCCTAGGCTGGAAGGGCCGCGCGGTCTAGGCGGCGAACACGCGCATGAAGCCCAGCGGGTTCTTGCTCAGTGCCACCGAGACGATCCAGCCGCTGCACAGCAGCGCGGCCAGCCAGGCGGCCGCACGCCATGCCAGCGGCCGCCCCGGGCGCAGCGCCAGCATTCCCAGGCCGATGTACAGCAGCAGCCCCGCGATCTTGGCGGCCAACCAGGGCGTCGTGCCGGCGTTCAGCCGCAGCCCCCAGGCCAGGGCCAGCGCCGACACCAGCAAGAGCGTGTCGACCGCATGCGGCAGCGTGCGTGCGGCACGCGACCGTACCCAGGCCGCGCCGCTGAGCGATCCCAGCCCGCGAGCCACGAAGCCGCCGATCGACAGCGTCACCGTGGCCTGGTGCAGCAGCTTCCACGCGGCGTAGTCCATGCATCAGCCGGGTTTCCCGTCCAGGCGGGGCCGCGTCAGCACCGGCGCGTAGCGCAGCGCATACAGACCGAAGCCGGCCGACCACAGCATGGCCGACAGCAGCACTGCGCCCACGCTCCATGCCGGCAGGAGCAGCGGCCCGGCCACGCGCACCAGCGCGGCGCCCAGCACCAGCGCGTAGCAGGCCACGTCCACCCGGTCGGCACGCAGCGGCCGCGCCGTGTGGCCGCGTGCGGTGCGCGTCATCATGCCGATGATCAGCCCGCCGGCGGCACCGACCATCAGTGCATGCGAGGCTGCCGACGGCGGCACCCAACCCAGCAGTGCGGCGGCACGCAGCGCCAGGTGCACGGGGATCCAGGCATAGGCCGCATGCAGCACCCAGACGATGGGCGTGCGCAATGTGGTCCAGGGTTGCCACAGCAGCCAGCGCAACAGATGGGCCACGGCCGCCAAAGCGGCCACGGCAGCGAGCAACGTCGCCGGCAGTTGCAGCAGGTCGGCCGTCAGCAGCAACAACACCGTGCCCAGCGCCAGCCATTCCAACCGCGGCTGGCGCTTGGCGTCGGCACCGCGCACGCCGTTGTTGGTGAACATCGGCACCACGCGGCCGGCCATCACCGCCATGATGAACAGCAGCACGTCCAGACCCAGCTGGATACCGGCCCATGGAGGCAGCGCCACCATCCCGAGCAGCACCAGGTGCAGCAGCAGCGCCGCCACGCCCAGCAACACCAGCAGGCCGACGAAGAAGTAGTTGCGCCGGTTGCGTGCGGCCAACAGCGGCCGGGCCAGTGCGATGGCCGCCGCCAGCGGAAAGGCCACGTTGGCCACTGCGGCGGCCCAGCCATAGGGTGTGAGCACCAGCACGCGCGCGGCCAGCCACAGCAGCGCCAGTGCCGCCAGCGGTGCGCCGGTGGGCGTGGGCTGGTTGCTCCAGTTGCGCCCGGCCGTGAACAGGAAACCGACGATCACCGCCAGTGCAAAGCCGAACAGCATCTCGTGTGCATGCCACAGCGGACCCTGCAGATAGGACGTGGCCAGCAGACCCGCGTACTGCAGTGCCCACAGCCCGATGGACAGCGCGGCAAAGCTGCTGGCCAGCAGGTAGAAGGGCCGAAAGCCCAATTGCCACAGTGCAAAGCCGGCCGGCGGTGGTCGGCGCAGCGGCTCCTGGATCTGAATGACCGTGCTCATCGCGCCGTTCCCTGCTCGAAGAGCAAGCGCGACAGCGCACGCGGGTGGCGCACCAGATCCGCCAGTGTGTAGCCGTCGAGCACGCCATAGAACGCCTGCAGCGCCTCGTCCAACACACCGTGCAGCCGGCACACCGGGCCGAGGGTGCAGGGTGGGGCGTCGTCGGCAAAGCAGGCGGCGGGGACATCTCCGTTCTCGGTGCGGCGCACCACCTCGCCGATGACGATCTGCCCCGGTGTCACGGCCAGCGACAACCCACCGCCCTGGCCGCGCGTGGTGGTCACCCAGCCGTGCCGGCCCAGGCCATGCGCCACCTTGCCCAAGTGGTGCTCGGAGATGCCAAAGGCCGCGGCGATCTCGGCCACCGTGGTGCGGCGCTGCGGCTGTGCAGCCAGCATCATCAGCGTGCGCAGGCTGTAGTCGGTGTAGGTGCTGAGCTTCATGAAAGCGCCGCGCCGTCAAAGCTGTATTTCATTTGCAGCAATGCTAGGGACCTCAAGGACCTGACCGGTTGACCGGGGTCAATGCAAGGCGTGTCGGCCGTGCTTGCACAATGTCGTCATGAACAAGGCCTTCACCCGCGAGAGCGACGCGGCGGACGACGAGGACGAGGCCGACGCCGGCGCGCCGGCGCTGCCCGCGGGCACGCGCAACTACATGACGCCGGCCGGCTACCAGCGACTGCGCACCGAGCTGATGCAGTTGCTGGATGCCGAGCGGCCGAAGATGGTCGAGGTGGTGTCCTGGGCGGCCAAGAACGGGGACCGTTCGGAAAACGGCGACTACCTGTACGGAAAGAAGCGGCTGCGCGAGATCGACCGGCGCATCCGCTTTCTGACGCGTCGGCTGGACATTGCCGAGGTGGCCGACCCCTCGGTGCACCACGGCAGCGACCAGGTCTTCTTCGGCGCCAGCGTGACCTATGCCAACGAGCAGGGCGAGCAGCGCACGATCACCATCAAGGGTGTGGACGAAGCTGATAACCTGCAGGGCGAGGTGTCGTGGGTGTCGCCGATCGCCCGCGCGCTGCTCAAGGCGCACGAAGGTGACGAGGTGTCGCTGCACACGCCGGGCGGGCTGCAGCGCATCGAGGTGCTCGCGGTGAACTATCCCGAGCCTAAGGCTTGACGCGCCAGACGCGCAGCACGACCGACGAGCGCCGCAATGTGCGCAGCACCTCGGCCAGGTGCAGCCGGTCACGCACGCTGAGCAGCAGCTTCAACTCGGCGGATTCGGCGGGCCGTTCTTCGCCCATGTCGAGGTGGGTGATGTCGGCCTCGGCATTGGCAATGGCCGCGGCCACCTGTGCCAGCACGCCCTTGCCGTTGCGCACCAGCACCATGATCGCGGTCTCGAAGTGGCGCGTCAGCTCCTCGGCCCATTCGACATGCATCCAGCGTTCGCTGTCGCGCTCGAACAGCCGCTTGCCGACATGACATTCGGCGGTGTGCACCAGCAGGCCTTCGCCGCGGCCCAGGTAGCCGACGACGTCGTCACCCGGGATCGGACGGCAGCAGTTCGCCAGTTGCACCGTCGCGCCCTCCGAGCCGTCGATGAAGACCACGCCCTGCGCCGTACCGCTGTCGTCGCTGGCATAGCGGCCCAGTGTCAGCGTCACCGCATCGGGGCGGGCGCCACGGTCGATCATCAGCTGCGCCAGCCGCTTGGCGACGATGGTCGAGATCTTGCGGCCCAGCGCGATGTCGGCCATCAGGTCGCCGCGGCTGCGGTTGCCGCTCCAGCGCGTGAGCTGCTGCCACAGCGCCGCCGCCGACGCATCCGACGGATCGCTGGCAGGCAGCACCAGCCCTTCGGCACGCAGCGCCTGAGCCAGCATCTTTTCGCCCAGCGCGCGCGCCTCGTCCTGCTCCATGGTCTTCAGGTAGTGGCGGATCTTCGAACGCGCGCGTCCGGTACGTACCATGTTCAGCCAGGCCGGGTTGGGCCGTGCGCCGGGTGCGGTGACGATCTCGACCACGTCGCCGCTGCGCAGCTCGGTGCGCAGCGCGACCGCCTCGCCATTGACCTTGGCGGCCACGGTGTGGTCACCGACGTCGGAGTGGATGGCGTAGGCGAAGTCCACCGGCGTGGCGCCGCGCGGCAGTGCCAGGATCTTGCTGCGCGGCGTGAATACGTAGACCGCGTCGGGGAACAGGTCGATCTTGACGTGCTCCAGGAACTCGGCCGAGTCGCGGGTTTCATCCTGGATGTCGATCAGCGACTGCAGCCACATCGCGCCCAGGCGCTGCGGGTCGCCAGCGATGTTCTCGCCCTTGTCATTGACCTTGTAGAGCCAGTGCGCGGCCACGCCGGTCTCGGCCACGGCGTGCATGGCCTCGGTGCGCACCTGGAACTCCACCGCAGTACCCAGCGGGCTGACCAGCGTGGTGTGCAGCGACTGATAGCCGTTGGCCTTGGGGATGGCGATGAAGTCCTTGAAGCGCCCCGGCACCGGCTTGTAGAGCTGATGCAGCACGCCCAGCGACAAATAGCACTCGGGCTGCGTCGGCACCACCAGGCGGAAGCCGAAGACGTCGCTGACCTGCGCGAAGCCGGCGTGCTTCTCGCGCATCTTGCGGTAGATGGAGTAGACGGTCTTCTCGCGGCCGCTGACCTGCACCTTGATCTTGGCCGCGGCAAAGGCCTTCTCGACGTCGCGGCGCACGCGCTCGACGATGTCGCGGCGGTGGCCGCGCGCGCGCTGCACCGCCTTGGCCAGCGCGCCATGGCGCCAGGGGTACAGGAACTCGAAGGACAGCTCCTGCAGTTCACGATAGATCTGGTTCAACCCCAGGCGGTGGGCGATCGGGGCGTAAATGTCCAGCGTTTCGCGGGCGATGCGCAGGCGTTTGTCCGGCGCCATCGCACTCATCGTGCGCATGTTGTGCAGCCGGTCGGCCAGCTTGATGAGGATGACGCGCACGTCGCGGGCCATCGCCAGCAGCATCTTGCGGAAGGACTCGGCCTGGCCCTGCTCGCGGGTGCTGAAGTGCAGCTTGTCCAGCTTGGTCAGGCCATCCACCAGCTCGGCGGTGGGCGCGCCGAAACGCTCGATCAGCGCGGCCTTGGTGACACCCTGGTCCTCGATGGTGTCGTGCATCAGTGCGGCCATGATGGCCTGTACGTCCAGCTTCCAGTCCGCGCACAGGCCGGCCACGGCGATCGGATGGGTGATGTAGGGTTCGCCGCTGGCGCGGAACTGGCCGAGGTGGGCCTCGTCGGCGAACTTGAAGGCTTCGAGCACCCTTTTCTGCTCGGCCTTGGGCAGGTAGGCCAGCTTCTCGGTCAGCGCGGCAAAGGAGGCGACCTGCGGGCTCTTTGCCGTCGGCAGCGACACGGCGCGCTGCAACCCCTGCAAAGCAGAAGGCAGCAGTTCTGCGGCCAGCGAGCGGATGCCCATGTCGGGAATCTAACAGGCTTGGCCCGCGCCATGCCCCGCAATGGAAAACGGGCGCCCGAGGGCGCCCGTTGTCGGTGCACGGCCGTCAGCGGCTCAGATCGGCACCTTGCGCAGCATCTCCACGCCGATCTCGCCGGCGGCAATTTCGCGCAGCGCGGTCACGCCGGGCTTGTTGCGTGTCTCGATCTTCGGCGCGTGGCCCTGGCTGAGCATGCGCGCGCGGTAGGTCGCGGCCAGCACCAGCTGGAAACGGTTCGGGATCTTGGTCAGGCAGTCTTCGACGGTGATGCGGGCCATGGGCGGGCTTTCGTAAACGTTCAGTTCAGATCGAGTGCAGCGAAGACCTGCGGGCGGTGGCGGCGTTGCGCCGCGTACTTCAGGCGCTGCGAGTGCACAATGGTCTTCAGGTCGAAGAGGGCCATCTCGAACAAGGCATTGATTATAACGAAGTCGAAGTGCCGGGCCTGGCCCACCTCGAGACGGGCGTTGGCCATGCGCTGTTCGATCACCTCCTGGCCGTCCTCGCCGCGACGCTGCAGCCGCTGCAGCAGCTCCTGCCAGTTGGGCGGCAGGATGAAGATCAGTACCGCATCCGGGAACAGCGTCTTGATCTGCAGCGCGCCCTGCCAGTCGATCTCGAGCACGATGTCCTGGCCGGACTTCAGCCGGTCCGCGATGGCCACGCGCGAGGTGCCGTACAGGTTGCCGTGTACCTGCGCCCATTCGAAGAACTCCCCGCGCGCGACCATGCTGCGGAACAGCGATTCGTCGATGAAGTGGTACTCGCGGCCCTGCTGCTCCTGGCCGCGCGGCGCACGCGTGGTGTGCGACACGGACACCGCCAGGTGCGAATCCAGCTCGAGCAGTGCATTCACCAGGCTGGACTTGCCCGTGCCGCTGGGCGCAGCCACCACGAAGAGATTGCCCGGCGTTTCCATGTTGACCGTCACTACGCCCGGTGCCACCGTGGCGCCGCTGCGGCTGGCCAGTCTAGCAGCGCGGCCCGCCGCGACACGGCCGCAGAACTGCCGACAATGCGTCATGGTCGACGTTCAACAGCACGAAGGCGCCGCGGCGCCGCAGATCCTGGCACTGGGCGAGGCCATGGTCGAATTCAACTGCACCGGTGAAGGCGACGGCCGCCTGTACCTGCAGGGCTTCGGCGGCGACACCTCCAACTTCGGCATTGCGGCCGCGCGGCAGGGCGCACGTGTGGGCTGCCTGGGCGCGCTGGGCGACGATGCCAACGGCCGCATGCTGCGGGCGTTGTGGGATGCCGAAGGCGTGGATCACCGCCAGGTTCGCAGCGACGCGGCGGCCTACACCGCGATCTACTTCGTCACCCATGGCGAGCGCGGCCACGAGTTCAGCTTCTTCCGCCAGGGCTCGGCCGCCAGCCGCATGCGCCCGGCCGACCTGCCTCGCACTTCCATCGAAGCGGCGCGGGTGCTGCACCTGTCGGGCATCACGCTGGCCATTTCCGACAGCGCCTGCGACACCGCCTACGCGGCCGTCGACATGGCACGTGCGGCCGGTGTGGCCATCAGCTTCGACACCAACCTGCGGCTGAAGCTTTGGCCACTGCCGCGCGCCCGCGCGCTGATCAGCGACCTGATCGGCCGCAGCGACATCTGCCTGCCCAGCCTGGACGACCTGCAGCTGCTGACCGGCCTGTCCGACGCGGATGCGATCGCCGACCACTGCCTGCGCCTGGGCGCACGCACGGTGGCGCTGAAGCTGGGCACGGCCGGCGCGCTGGTGGCCGAGGCGCACGAGCGCCACCGCATCGCGCCACATCCCTGCCGCTGCATCGATGCCACCGGTGCCGGCGACACCTTCGGCGGCGCCTTCGTCGCACGACGTCTGGCCGGCGACGGCCTGCTCGACGCCGGCCGCTATGCTGCGGTGGCGGCGGCGCTGTCCACCGAAGGCTATGGCGCGGTGGCGCCGATCCCGCGCGCCGACGCCGTCCGGCGCGCCTTGCAGGCTGTACAGGAGAAGAACGATGAGTGAGCCCCCCCGGCGCATCCTGGTCAGCGGCGGCACGAGCGGTATCGGCGCGGCGATCGCGCGGGCCTTTGCCGCCACCGGCGCCGTGGTCCATGCCAGCGGTGCCACCGAGGCCGAAGCGCAGGCGGCCGGTGCGCGCGAAGACATGGCCGGCATCGCCTGCGTCGCGCTGGACGTGCGCGATGCCGCGGCGGTGGCCGCCTGGGTCAACGCCCTCGGCGAGCTGGACGTGGTGGTCAACTGCGCCGGCATCATCCGCCGCGGTGCCGAACTGGAGCCCGAAGCCTTCGAGCAGGTGGTGGACATCAACCTCAACGGCACGATGCGCGTCTGCGCCGCCGCCCGCGCCGGGCTGAAGCCGCGGCGCGGCTGCATCGTCAATACCGCATCGATGCTCAGCTTCTTCGGCGGCGGGCTGGTGCCCGGCTACAGCGCCAGCAAGGGTGGGGTGGCCCAGCTGACCAAATCGCTGGCCATCGCCTATGCGGCCGACGGCATCCGCGTCAATGCCGTCGCGCCGGGCTGGATCGCCACGCCGCTGACGCAGGCATTGCAGGACGATCCCGCCCGTTCGGCCCCGATCCTGGCGCGAACGCCGCTGGGCCGCTGGGGCACGCCGGAGGACATCGCCGGGCCGGTGCTGTTCCTGGCCAGCCCGGCCGCGCGATTCGTCACTGGCGTCGTCTTGCCGGTCGACGGCGGCTATCTGATCAGCTGAAGGAGCATCGAGCCATGATCGTGCAACTGCCCGGGATCCAGCCTGAAATCGCCATCACCGCCATCCCCGAGGATGAACGCGTCTGGGTGCCGCAGGCGCCGAAGGTGTGGTTTCGCCCGCTGCTGCTGAACACGGTGACCGGCAGCTGGTGCAACCTGCTGCGCGTGCGCCAGTCGGGTGTGCTGTCGCGGCACATCCATCCGTCGTGGGTAACCGGCTACGTCATCCGCGGCGCCTGGCGCTACCTGGAGCACGACTGGGTGGCGCGCGAAGGCAGCTTCGTCTACGAGCCGCCGGGCGAGATCCACACTCTGGTGGTCGACGAGGCTTCGGGCGGCGATACCGAGATGATCACCTTCTTCAACATCCACGGCGCGATGGTCTACGTCGACAAGGCCGGCCAGACCACCGGCTACGAGGACGTGTTCACCAAGATCGCGATGTGCAAGGCGCACTACGAGGCCGTCGGCCTGGGCGCCGGCTACGTCGATCAGTTCGTTCGGTAGTCAGCCCGGCGCGGCGGGCGCCTCGGGCGGCAGCGTGCGCAGCACGATTTCGCGCTGCGGCTTCGGCACCTCGATGCCGGCTTCGGCCAGGCCATTGCGGATTTTCATGGCCAACTCGGTGCGCACCTGCACCCAGTCGCCGAAATCCTTGGTCCAGGCACGTATGTTGAACTGCAGCTCGCCCGGGGCCAGGCCGGTCATGATGCAGGCCGGTGCCGGCGTGGCAGCCACGCCGCTGCACGAGCGGGCAATCTCCACCAGCAGGTCCATCGTGCGCTGCGGGTCCTCGTTGTAGTGCGTGCTGATGTTCAGGTCGAAGCGCCGGCGGGTGCCGTTCAGCGTCCAGTTGACCACCTTGTCCGCCAGCAGCATGCCGTTGGGCACGACCACGTCGGCGCCCTCGAAGGTGGTGACGATGGTGGCGCGCAAGCCGATCTCGCGCACCTGGCCGAGCATGCCGGCCACCTCGACCGTGTCGCCGCGCTGGATCGGCCGCTCGAACATCAGGATCAGCCCGGCGACGAAGTTGCGCACCACGTCCTGCAGGCCGAAGCCGATGCCCACACCGAGTGCACCGAACACCAGCGTCAGCTGGCCCACCTGGAAACCGGCCGCGGCCAGCGCGGCCAGCAGACCGAGGAAGAGCACCACGTAGTAGCTCAGCGAGGACACGCTGTTGCCCACGCCGCGCGGCAGCGACAGGCTCGGCAGGATGTCCTCGGCCAGCACCTGGCGGATGGTCTTGGCCAGCCAGAAGGCCGCCCAGGTGGCCAGCGCAAAGGCCACCAGGCTGCCCAGGCTGATTGCCAGCTCGCCGATCTTGAACTGGTGCGTCAGCACCGTCACCACGAAGGCGGAGACCGGCCGGTAGATGCGGAAGGACTGCAGCGTGTACAGCAGCCAGCCCACCACGAGCGCCGTGCGCCCGATGTTCAGCATCGCCGGGGCCAGCGAGTCAGAGTAGCGCTGCGCCAGCCGCGACACCGAGGGCCCGGTGAGCAGCACCTGGAACAGCGCCAGCACCACCTTGCTGCCGGCATACATGGCCAGCGCCACGTAGCTGCTGTCCAGCGTGGCCGTGACCAGCATGGCCGACAACGAGATGTTGCCCAGCACGTTGGACGCGGCGGCGACGATCAGCACCACGCAGGCGGCCAGCGCCACCACATGCCAGCTGCGGGTCTGGAACTGGTTGTCTCCCTCGGCGCTGCTGCGCCGCGCGCGCAACAGGTGCCAGCCCAGCGTCAGCAGCATCAGCAGGTTGACGCCCAGCAGCAGCAGGCGGTACAGCAGCGGGTTGCCGACCAGCAGCGAGACCACCACGTTCAGGAAATAGAAGATCGCGCTCAGGTAGGCCCAGGGTCCGACCACCTTCAACAGCTGCCGCTGCAGCAGGCCCAGCACCGGCACCCAGGCCAGCAGCATCACCAGCTGCTGCCGCAGGTTGGGCCCCTGCAGGCCGTAGACCACCGCGCCGGCGGCCACCAGCAGCAACCAGGCGGCCCAGGGCCGGGCCAGCGTCTGGGCCACGTGCTCGCCCAGTTGGCCGGCCGCGACCAGCGCGCGCGCGCGCCGCTTGAGCCAGAAGATCAGCGGCAGCAGCAGCAACGCAAATCCGCCCAGGGCCGGCAGCAGTCGGGCGTGCGCGCTGTCGTAGTCGCTGGCGAACGCGGTCTCGATGTCCAGGCTGCGACGCAGCCCCAGGGCCACCGGCTCCTGCGAATCGGATTCGCGCAACGCCTGCCAAAGCGGCGGCGTGTCCATCGTTACCAGGCGGCGGTCCTGCTCGGCCACCTGGCTGACGACCTCGGCCACGCCCTTCTGTACCTGCGCCGACAACGCGTTGCTGCGCCGGCCCAGGTCCAGCAGCTTGGCCAGCGGGTCGGCCAGCTGGGCCTGCGCGCGGTCGATCTGCGAGACCATCTCGTCCGAGCGCTGCAGCAGCGCCGGCGACAGGTAGGGCTGCGCGCCGGTGGCCTGCCAGGCGGCGCGGCGCTGAGCCAGTTCGGCGGCGTCCTCGCTGGCGACGTTGGTGGCACGGGCCAGGTCGGCCCGGGTCTGCGTCAGCCCGCGTTCCTTCAGCTGCCAGTGCCGCTCCAGGCTCTCCAGGCGCTGCACCGACAGTTGCGACAGATCGCTGCTTTCGGTCAGCTCGGCCAGCCGGTCCAGCGCCGTGGCCTGTCGCGACAGCGCCTGCTCGAAGCGTCGTACCTTGTCGACCATCTGGGCACGGCGCTGCACCGCCTGGATGAACTTCTCGTCCGCATCGGCGCGCGACGGAATGTCGGCCGGCGCGATGGCCGGCGTGCGCTCGGCCGAGGCGGCGGCAGACTCGGCGGCGGCTGCCTGCGCCGCAACTGGCTGCAGCGGGGCCAGCCACAGCGCCGCGAGGAGGCCGCAGCAGGCGGCAACACTGAACTGCCGGCGGACGGTCTGCGGTTTCAGAACAGGAAGTACCGCTGGGCCATCGGCAGCACCGCGGCCGGCTCGCAGGTGAGCAGCACGCCATCGGCGCGCACCTCATAGGTCTGTGCGTCGATCTGCATGGACGGCGTGTAGGCGTTGTGCACCATGTCGCGCTTGGTGATGCTGCGGCAGTTCTTGACCGCGGCCACCGTCTTGCGCAGGCCCAGCATGTCCGGCAGGTCGGCGGCAATCGCGGCCTGGCTCATGAAGGTGAGCGAGCCGCGTGCCAACGCGCCGCCGTGGCTGCCGAACATCGGCCGGTAGTGCACCGGCTGGGGTGTCGGGATGCTGGCGTTCGGGTCGCCCATGGCCGCCACCGCAATCAGGCCGCCCTTGAGAATGACCGAGGGCTTGGCCCCGAAGAAGGCCGGCTTCCACAGCACCAGGTCGGCCCATTTGCCGACCTCGATGCTGCCGATCTCGTGGGCCACGCCATTGGCGATGGCCGGATTGATGGTGTACTTGGCGACGTAGCGCTTGACGCGGGTGTTGTCGTTGCGCTCGCTGTCGCCGGCCAGCGTGCCCAACTGCAGCTTCATCTTGTGTGCCGTCTGCCACACGCGCAGCACCATCTCGCCGACCCGGCCCATGGCCTGGCTGTCGCTGGAGAACATGCTGATCGCCCCCAGGTCGTGCAGCACGTCTTCGGCGGCGATGGTCTCGCGGCGGATTCGGCTTTCGGCGAAGGCCAGGTCCTCGGCGATGGAGGCGTCGAGGTGGTGGCACACCATCAGCATGTCCAGGTGCTCGTCCACCGTGTTGACGGTGTAGGGCATCGTCGGGTTGGTGGACGAGGGCAGGAAGTTGGCCTCGCCGACCACGCGCAGGATGTCCGGCGCATGGCCGCCGCCGGCACCTTCGGTGTGGAAGGCGCACAGCGTGCGGCCCTTCGTCGCCGCCATCGTGTCTTCGACGAAGCCCGATTCGTTGAGCGTGTCGCTGTGGATCGACACCTGCGTGTCGGTCTCCTCGGCCACGCCCAAACAGCAGTCGATGGCCGAGGGCGTGGTACCCCAGTCCTCGTGCAGCTTCAGCCCGATGGCGCCGGCCTCGACCTGCTGGCGCAGCGCCTCGGGCCGGCTGGCGTTGCCCTTGCCCAGGAAGCCCAGATTCATGGCAAAACCGTCGGCCGCCTGCAGCATGCGCGCGATGTTTTCCGGACCCGGCGTGCAGGTGGTGGCCAGCGTGCCGGTGGCCGGGCCGGTGCCGCCGCCGATCAGCGTGGTCACGCCGCTGGCCAGCGCGTCGTCCATCTGCTGCGGGCAGATGAAGTGGATGTGGCTGTCGATGCCGCCGGCGGTGACGATCATGCCTTCGGCGGCGATGACCTCGGTGCCCGGGCCGATGATGATGTCCACGCCCGGCTGCACGTCGGGATTGCCAGCCTTGCCGAGGGCACAAATGCGCTGTCCGCGCACGCCGATGTCGGCCTTGACGATGCCCCAGTGGTCGAGGATCAGTGCGTTGGTGATGACCAAGTCCACCGCCTCGGCCGCACCGGGGCCGTTGACGCGCTGGCTCTGACCCATGCCGTCGCGGATGGTCTTGCCGCCGCCGAACTTGACTTCCTCGCCATAGCCGCCGGCACGCAACGTGTAGTCCTGCTCGACCTCGATGATCAGGTTGGTGTCGGCCAGGCGCAGGCGGTCACCGACCGTCGGGCCGTACATCTCGGCGTAGGCGCGCCGTCCGATCGTGGCCATCAGAGTGCCCCCTGTACCAGGCCGCGGAAGCCGTAGACCCGGCGGTCGCCGCCGAAGTCGACCAACTCCACCGTGCGGTGCTGGCCGGGCTCGAAGCGCACCGCCGTGCTCGAAGGGATGTTCAGCCGCATGCCGCGGGCGGCCGTGCGGTCGAAATCGAGCGCGGCGTTGGTCTCGGCAAAGTGGTAGTGCGAGCCGACCTGGATCGGCCGGTCGCCGGTGTTCGCCACCACCACGGTCAGCGTGCGACGGCCGGGGTTGAGCGGGTGGTCACCCGCATCGGTGAGCAGTTCGCCGGGCACCATGATCAGGCGGCCCCGAACAGCAGCGCGGCGCCGAAGAGCGACACCGCAATGCCGGCGGCACGCGGCCACCACAGGCTGCGCCGGCGCAGCGCCGCGCCGGCCAGCAACCCGATGGCATGCAGCAGCGCCGTGGCCAGCACCATGCCGGCCAGCGCCTGCAGGCCCTGCAGTTCCAGGCCATGGGCCGCGCCATGGAACAGCGCGAACAGGGCGGCCACGGCAGCCATCGCCGCGGCCGGCCAGGCCGTGCGGGCCGCGAGCAGCGCGCCCAGCAACACCAGTGACAGAGCGATGGCCGGCTCGACGGCCGGTAACTGCAGTCCGGCCGAGGCCAGCAGTGCGCCGACCAGCAGCATGGCCGCGAAGGCCAGCGGCGCCAGCCACCAGCGCCGCGACAGCGAGGCGCTCCACACACCAACCAGCAGCATGGCCAGCAGGTGGTCGATGCCGGTGAAGGGATGCATGAACCCGGCGGCGAAGCCGTGGTGCGAGCCACTGTCGCCGCCGACATGGGCAAGCGCCCATGCCGGCAGGCACATTGCTGCCAGGCCGAGCGTGAAACGAAGCGTCCGCGATGTCATGGTGTCTGGGCTCCGGGTGGGTTGGTCAGGCGATGGGCTGGTGCACGGTGACCAGCTTGGTCCCGTCGGGAAAGGTGGCTTCGACCTGAATGTCGTGGATCAGCTCGGCCACGCCGTCCATCACGTCGGCGCGCGTCAGCACAGTCTTGCCGTCGCTCATCAGCGCGGCCACTGACTTGCCGTCGCGTGCGCCTTCCATGATGGCGGCGCTGATCAGTGCCACCGCCTCGGGGTAGTTGAGCTTCAGCCCGCGCGCCTTGCGCCGCTCGGCCAGCAGCGCGGCGGTGAAGATCAGCAGCTTGTCCTTCTCTCGCGGAGTCAGTTCCATGGGGCTCCTAGGCGGCGCGGGTTCGGCCGGATGTTAATGAGGCCGGCCACCGCGGCGCAAGGCCCACGTCGCAGAAAGAATCATTCCCCGCATAGCAGCCGCATGCGACGCTCGGCCAGATTGAAGGCGTCGTCGGTGGTGGCATCCAGCACCTGCTGCTTAGCCTGCTCACAGGCGTTGGCCGCCTGCACGTCGGCCGGGTCAGGCGCTGGTGCCGCGGCGGGTGCTTGGGCTGCGGCGGGGGCCGGCGCGGCTGCGCGCGGTGCCGGCGGCGGTGCACAGCGCGCATCGGGCACGAGGCGGATGTTGGCAAACTGGCCCTGCTCGATCGAGACACAGTCGCCGACACGCTTGCCGGCCTGGTCGGAGACGATGCGCACGGTGTTCGTGCCACCGACGAGCACGGTGTACTCGAAAGCCTGCGAGCGGCTGGCCATGTTGCCGACGCTGCGGCCGGCCGTGGCGCCGACTGCGGTGCGCAGGGCCCGATTGCTGCCTGATTGGCCGCTGCCGGTGGCCAGGCCGATGCCGCCGCCGACGACCGTACCGACGTTGCGTGCGGTGGAGTCGGTCACGTTGACCGGCGAGACTGCGGTGATGCGGCCGTACTGCACGCGCGTCTGCGCATGGGCCATCTGGGCCGTGCCGGCCAGCGCCAGAAGCGCAGCGGCTGTCGAGATGCGGACAAGTGGGTGGAGGCGTGTCATGGCGAAGTCCCTGAAGGTGACGGGCGGGCGCGTGTGGAATGCACCCCCGGCGCGGGAGATCATAGTGGCCCCGGCCCGGCATTCGGTCGACTGGCCTCGCCGATTGGCAATCAGGCGATAACCAGCGCGAATGCCGGCCTGGGCCAGAATGACGTCTGCTGCCGGATCGCAGCCTGCGGGAGAGGTGCGTGATTGCATGGGTGGACGCATGGCATCGCCTTTGTGAAGCATCGGCCTGGCTGCGCTTCATCGACATCAACCTGCGCGGCGCGGGCCAGGTGATGTTCCAGAACCACCCGCTAACCGGGTTGCTGTTCCTGGCCGCCATCGCCTGGGGTGCCTTGACGGCCGATGCGGGTGTGGTGCTGCTTGGCGGCCTCGCGGGTCTGTTGGCGGCCACACTGACTGCGCTGTGGCTGCGCGTCGATGCCGAGGGCCTGGCTGCGGGACTGTATGGCTACAACGGCCTGCTGGTCGGACTGGCGCTGCCCACCTTCCTGGCCCCGACGCCGCTGTTGTGGCTGTACGTGCTGCTCGGCGCGTCCGTCTCCGTGGTGGCATTGCGTGCCAGCGTCAACGTCACGCGCGGCTGGAGCGTCTCGGCCCTGACCTTCCCCTTCGTGCTGACCACCTGGCTGATGCTGTTGGCGGCCTATGCCTTCGCCGGTCTGGGCGGCGAAAAGCCGCCCTTCGCAGGCGAACTCGAGCCGCTCGATGCGGCCGCATCCAACCCGCTGGACCTGCCCGCCTTCATCGGCGGCGTGCTGCTCAGCATCTCGCAGGTATTCCTCAAGGGCAACAGCGTGTCGGCGCTGCTCTTCCTGGCCGGGCTGGCCGTGGCTTCGCCGGCGGCGGCGCTGGCGGCGCTGGCCGGCGCGCTGCTGGCAGTGAGCGGCGCGCACCTGCTTGGCGCGGAGGCCGAACTGGTCAGCGCCGGTCTGCTCGGCTTCAGCCCGGTGCTCACTGCCGTGGCGCTGGGCACGGTGTTCTATCGGCCGGGCTGGCGCGTGGCTGCCTATGCGGCGTTGGGCACGCTGTTCACCGTGGTGGCACAAGCGGCGCTGAACGTGGCGCTGGCGCCGCTGGGCCTGCCCGCGCTGACCGCGCCCTTCGTACTCTGCACCTGGCTCTTCCTGCTGCCTCAGCAGCACCTGGCCGACGATGGCGATGCCCAGCCCTGACGCGCCGGTAACGATGTCCAACGCGCGGCTGCTGGCGTTGCTGGCGTTGTTCCCGCTGGCCTTCGTCATTGCAGGGTTTGCGCTGGACACGCCGCAGGCCATCGGCCAGGGCCTGCTGCGCATCCTGAGCTCGCGCGACACGCTGGTCACCGACTACATGGGCCTGGGCGGCATCGGCGCCGCGTTGGTGCAGGCGGGAGTGCTGACGCTGCTCGCGCTGCTGGTCTACTGGCGCGCCGGCGCGGTGATCGGCGGCGCGTCGGTGGCCTGCCTATTCCTGGTGCTCGGCTTCGGGCTGTTCGGCAAGAGCCTGGTCAACATCTGGTTCATCGTGCTCGGCGTGTGGCTGTTCGCGCGCTTCAAGGGCGAGCCTTTCGCCAAGCACATCAACACTGCGTTCTTCGGCGCGGCACTGGCGCCGATCTTCACCGAGATCCTATTCAGCTCGGCGCTGCCGCTGCACGTCAGCCTGCCGCTGGCAGTGGCCACCACGCTGATGATGGGCTTCGTGCTGGTGCCGGCGGCGGCCCACCTCTTCAAGGCCCACATGGGCTTCACGCTCTACAACATCGGCTGGGTGGCCGGCATCCTCGGCACGCTGGTGGTCGCGGTCTACAAGTCCTATGGCTTCGTGCCCGAGCCGGTCTTCATCTGGACCACCGGCCACAACCGTCTGCTCGGCGCGCTGCTGGTCGGGCTGTTCATCGCCATGGCGCTGGGCGGGCTGTTCATCGACCGGCACGCGCTGCGCAAGCAGGCCCAGATCCTCGCAGAAGCCGGCCGCGCACCCACCGACTTCGTGGCCCTGGCAGGTATCGGCCCGACGCTGCTCAACATGGCCCTCAGCGGCGCCATCGGCACGGCCTACGTGCTGGCGGTGGGTGCCGACCTGAACGGTCCGACTCTTGGCGCGATTCTGACGATCGTCGGCTTCGCAGCCTTCGGCAAACATCCCAAGAACATCGTGCCGATCATGCTCGGCGTGTTCATCTCTTCGCTGGCCAAGGACTGGAACGCGCACGACCCGTCGGCGGTGTTGGCCGCGCTGTTCGGCACCACGCTGGCGCCGATTGCCGGGCGCTTCGGCTGGCACTGGGGCATCGTCGCCGGCATCGTGCATTCGTCGGTGGCGCAAAGCGTGGGCCAGGTGCATGGCGGGCTGGTGCTCTACAACAATGGCTTCGCCGCGGGGCTGGTGGCGGCGATCCTGGTGCCGGTGATCCTGTCGCTGCGCCCGGCGTCCGAGGCCGATGTCGCGTCACGCTGAAGCGCCCATCGCCGTCAGCCGGTCCGCGGATCGACCTTGATGAGCCGCTGGCGCCGCGTCGCTGTCGTGACCGCGCTGCTGGTCGGTGTGCCGCTGGTCCTGGTGATCGCGGCCTTTGCGGCCGGCCTGTCGATCGACGCCTCGCGCTGGCGCGAAGCGGCCGCGCAACAGGCCTCCACCGCGCTCGGGCGGCCGGTGGTGCTGCGCGGCGCCTTGCAATTGAGGCTGGGGCGCGATCTGCAGCTGCGCATTGGCGATGTGCATGTGCTGAATGCGCCCGGCTTCAAGGCCCCCACGCTGCTGTCCATCGGCGAGGCGAGGTTGAGCCTGCAGCTTCGCGACCTGCTGCCTGGTCCACCGCGTTTGCGCCGCATCGAGGCCGACGACATCGTCCTGAGCATTGAGCGTGCCGCCGATGGGCGCGACAACTGGAGCGCAGCGCAGCCGCGCGATGCCGCGGTGCCGCAGCCTGCGATCGACCTCGGGCACATCACATTGCGCCGCCTGGTCGTGCGCTACCACGACGCCAGTGCGGCCACGACCCGAAACTTCGAGCTGGACGAGCTGGAGGGCACGGCCAGTGCCCAGGAACCTTTGCGCCTGGCGCTGCGCGGCCGGCTCCAAGGGCAGTTCTCGTACCTGCTGCGCGTCGAGGGCGCCGGGCTGACGGGGCTGATTCAAGGCACCCAGCCCTGGCCGTTCACGCTCGACTTCAAGGCCGCCGGCGCCAGGCTGCACGCCGGCGGTGCCGTCGACCCGCGGCAACGCGAAGTCCGATTCCGCTTCGACGCCGATACCGATGATCTGGCGCAGATCGGCCGGCTGGTGGATGCCAGCTTGCCCGATGTCGGTGCCCTGGTGCTGCACGGCTCCGTCGTCGCCCGTGCCGATGCGGTCGCGATGAGTGCGCTGCAGGGCAGGGTGGGCGAGTCGGAGCTGTCGGGACAGCTCGCGCTGCGCTGGAACGGTGCCCGAGCGGGTCTGAGCGGTGCGCTCAGCCTGAGCACGTTCGATCTGAGCTCGTGGCAAGTACCCGGCAACGCGGCCGAAGGCGCCGCACCCGACTGGCAGGCCATGGCACTGCGTAACATCGTGCCGCTGGACCTGGACCTCGAACTGCATGTCGGCCGCTGGCTTGGCCTGCCCGTGGGCTTGCTCGACACGACGCTGAGCTTGCGCGCCGATGCCCACGGTGTACAGGCACCGGTGAGTGCATCGCTGGCCGGTGCCCGGGTCTCCGGCCGTCTGGATCTGGACACCGCGGCGCCGACGCCCGCTTTTGCGCTCGACCTGCACGCGCAAGACCTGATGCTCGGCGACCTGCTGCGCCAGCTGGCGGGCGCGGACAACATCGAGGGCCGCGTGGGACAGGTCCGACTGGGCTGGGCCGGCCGCGGCGCCACGGTAGGGGCCCTGGCGCGCGACCTGGTGCTGTCGCTCGATCTGACGGCTGGACAGGCTCGCATCGCCGCAGCCGGTGCGGCACGCCCGATCACGGTCAAGCTGGATGTGGCCTCGTTCGTCGCTGGCGCCGACCAGCGACTGCGCGGTCAGGCACGCGGCACGCTGATGGGTGAGCGCGTGCGGCTGTCGCTCCTGGGCGGCACCGGGGCCGAGCTGTGGAGCGGGCGCGCCATGCCCCTGGAACTGGAACTGGCGCTCGCATCGGCGACATTGCGCCTGCAGTCAGCGTTCGACCCGGCGGGGGGCCTGACTGCAAGCGACCTTCGCTTCGACTTTCGCGCGCTCCGCTCCGGTGACCTGGCGCGCTGGTTGCCCGTGGACCGGCAATCGCAGCTGCCGGTGGCCCTGCGCGGCCGCCTGCACCTGTCGCAGCAGGCGTGGCAGCTCGAGGCCGCCACGCTCGAGCTCGGACGCACCGAGTTGCATATCGATGCCCGTCGCACCCTGGCCAGTGAGCGGCCCCTCACCACGGCGACACTGCGCGGCCGAATGATCGACGTGACGGAGCTGGCGACGCTGCGTGCCGGCGACGGCCCTGGTATCGGCCTCGACACGCCGTTCCTTGCCGGCGCCATCGAATTGGGCGACGCCGATCTCGAAATCGATCTGCAACACCTGCGGCTGGGCGGCACCGATCTCACCGATGTCGCTGCCGTGGCTCGCCTGCGCGAGGGGCGGCTGCTGCCGTCGACGTTCAGCGGCCGACTGGCCGGCGCACCCTTCTCGGCGCTGCTCGAACTCGATCTGCGCGGGGAGATGCCGCTCGCTGCACTGGACCTGAGTACCGGCGCCATCGACCTCGGCGTGCTGCTGCGCGGCCTGGGTGTGGCCGAGGACGTCGACGGACAGGCGCAGAGCCTGCAGCTGACGTTGCGCGGGCGCGGCAACTCGTTGCAGGAACTCGCGGCAAACACCTCGCTCGATGCGTGGCTGGTCGGCGGCAGCCTCACGGTACTGGGTCCGGCCCAGCGCCCGGTGACCGAAATCCGCCTGCGCGAGGCCTTCATCGGCGCGGCTGCCGGTCAGCCTTTGCGCCTGCGATTGGACGGCACGCTGGACCAGACCGACGTTCGCATCCGCCTGAGCACCGCGACCCTCGCTGCCTTCGCCGGCGGCGCAACGCGGATGCCCTTCTCGATGGCGGCCCAGGCCGCGGGCGCCCGCCTGAGTCTCGACGGCGAGGTCCGGCTGCCGCTGGGCAGCCAGGCATGGCTGAACTTCCAAATGAGCGGCGAGCGGCTCGATACCTTGAGCGAGCTGGCGCAGGTGGAGCTGCCCGCATGGGGCCCGTGGTCCTTGCGCGGCCCGATCCGCATGACCTCCAGCGGCTACGAGGTGCCCGGATTGACGCTGGCCGTCGGGCAGAGCCGGCTGAGCGGCAGCGGCACGCTCGACCTCGGCGCAGCGCGGCCCCGTCTGCAGCTTCAGGTGGCTGCGCCGAGCATCCAGCTCGACGACTTCCCGATGCCGACACGCCTGAGCGACCCGGCCGAGCCGCCCCGCCAGGGCGATGGCATGCGCGCAGCGGCGTCGCGCACGGCCGGCCGGATCGACCGGCTGCTGAGCGCACGCTTCCTGCGCCGCTTCGACGCGACCGTCGACGTGCAGGCCAGCGAGGTGCTCTCCGGTGCCGACCGGCTTGCCGATGGCGTCCTGCGCCTGAAGCTGCAGGAAGGCCGGCTCGATCTCGATCCAGCGCTGGTGAACCTGCCGGGCGGAAGCATGCGCTTGACGATGGCCTACGACCTGAAGGAGTCCGAAGTCGACTTCCAGTTGGCCGCCAATGTCGAGCGATTCGACTACGGCATCATCGCGCGCCGTCTGAACCGGGCGGACGACCTGCGGGGCCTGTTCAGCCTCAACATGCAACTGTCCGGGCGCGCGCCATCCCTGGATACGATCATGCGCAACGCCAATGGCCAGCTGGACATCGCGGTGTGGCCCACCGAGCTGCGCAGCGGCATGTTCAACCTCTGGTCGGCCAATCTGGTGCTGACGCTGCTGCCTCTGATCGATCCGGGGTTGAAGTCGCAGGTCAACTGCATCGTCGCCCGAGTCGACCTGAAGCAGGGCGACCTGAGCGACGACAAGATCGTCATCGACACGAGCACCGTGCGCATTCGCGGCGAGGGTCATGCCAACCTGGGCACCGAAGAGCTCGCCATGGTCTTCCGGCCGCGTGCCAAGGGCTTGGGTCTGTTCCGCCTGCAGACCCCGTTGCGCGTCAGCGG
Organism: uncultured Pseudomonadota bacterium; assembly: GCA_963758955.1. Lineage (GTDB taxonomy): Bacteria > Pseudomonadota > Gammaproteobacteria > Burkholderiales > Burkholderiaceae_C > Rubrivivax. Next base: position 14,614 of record CAVWXO010000007.1, on the reverse strand, counting down.
CACGCTGACCGACCAGCGCTTCCATTTCGACCAGCAGGATGTCTTCTTCTCGGTGCTGCGCCTGATCGCGTCGCCGATCCTGGTGCCGATCGAGTGGTTCACGCTGGGCGCGCAGCCACGCGACGGCGCCGACATCTGCACGCAGCCGCTGCGCGCGATCAGCCCGTGACCGGACGGCCGCGAGGCGCCCGCCGGCGCTATGGCTTGACGCTCTCCGACTCGACCACCATGTCGAGCACGTACACATAGCGCGAGGCATCGGCCGGCACCTGGCGCCTTTGGTAGCGGTCGATGCGCAGCACATTGCGCACGCCAGGCGTGTGGGTGTAGCCGTCGATGCCGTCGTAGAAGGCGCGCCATTCGCCGGGAGGCTCGATGCGCAGGCCCTGCGCGTCGAAGCGCCGCTCGCGCACCTGCAGGCACTGCGTGGGCGCGCCCGCGCCGGGCTGGCAGGGGACAGTCTGCGGCGCCACCTCGAGAAAGATGCGCGTCGGCGCGCCGTACTGGCTCTGCAGCGTGGGCTGACCGGACAGCGCCAGCGTCTGCCCGGCTGGCGACACCAGGCGCAGGCTCGGCGCGGTCCCGGCCTGCAGTTCCACGTCCAGGTGCTGTGCCAGCACCGCCGACAGCGCCGCATCGGCCTGCATCAGTACCGGTTCGCAAGCCTTCATCGTGGCGGCCAGCCGGCCGACCATCAACTGGCCCTGCGGGCTGATCCGCCAACTGGCGTTCATGTTGTTGCAGCCGCCGCTGACCGCCAGGCGCGCGCCGTCGAAGCGCAGCTTCAAGGCCAGACCTGGTGCGGCCAATGCCTCGATCGGCTGGCCCGAAGCCTCGGTCGCCGACTGCAGTGTCCACCCATGACCCTGCAGGCTGCGTACCACCGCGGGATCGGCGGCGCGGCGGTTCGGCGTGGGTTGCGTTGCCGCGTCCGCCGCATGGGCCGGCGAGGCCATTGCCAGGGCAGCGAGCAGCGGCAGCAGCCGGGCGATGGATGTCATGTCTAGTCCGATCACTTGCGGGGCTGCAGCGTCAGCACCCGGTTGGGCGTGTTCCAAGGCGGAGCCGTGCCGTCGCGGTCGAGCTGCAGCAGCCGGCCTTCGCCGACACGGAACTGCTGGCCTGAGCCAGCCGCATCGAGCACGATGGTGTCGCCGGCGGTGTTCCAAAGGAAGCGGCCGTTGGCCGTCTGCGGTGCGACTTGGCGCTCCAGGTACTGGCGTTCCAGGCTGAAACGGCCATCCGCATGAAGCACCAGCCGGGTCTTGATGCCGGGGCAGTCGGCGCAGGGCAGCACGCCTTCGTAGCTGCCGGCCCAGTCGAGGGCATTGCGGCTGGTGTGCATGTCGGGGGGCTCCGCGCTGCGCGGCATGCAGCCGCCCAGCGCGACCGCGACGAGCAAGGGTGCGAGCCAGGGCTTCACTTCAACAGCTCGATGCTGGAGCTGCTGACGCGCACGCGGTCGCCGATGCGCAACGCCGGCGCAGTGGTCTGCTGCACGGTGGCTACGCTGCCGTCGTCGTAGCGCACGCCGATGCGCCAGACGAAGGTCTGGCTGCGCTGGGCGGCCTGGTTGCCCAGGTAGCCGCCACCGGCCGCACCCAGCACCGTGGCCACGGTCTGGCCCTTGCCGCCGCCGATCAAGCTGCCCAGGCCACCGCCGATCAGCGCGCCGCCGATGGTGCCGGCGGCAGTGTTGACGTTCTGCACCGTGTCCTGCGTGATCGAGATCACCGTGCCGACGCGAGCCGACGGCTCCGACACCTTGAAGGGCTGCGGGGCGGTGCACGCGCCGAGCAGCAGCCCGATGCCGGCCAGAAGGACGGTGGCCGTGCGGCGCCATGCCAATGTGGGGTTCATGTCACTCTCCAAGGTTGTGCGTTCGGATCCGAGTCGCTATTCGGGGATCGAGTTCAGCAGGAACATCAATGCCAGCAGGCCCGAGGGCTGGCCCAGCTTGCCCAGCCACTGCGCATAGATCTGCTCGATGTCGCCGCCGATGTAGACCTGCGTCAGCGCCTTGTTCACTTCCAGGCGGAAGGCCGAGTCGTTGCGCGGCAGACCGATTGCATACGGCTCGTAGGACAGATCCTCGACCACCAGCGCCAGGCGCGAGGCATCGCGCGAGGTCAAGGCCAGCGCCGTCAGCTTGACCTTGTCGCCGGCATAGGCGTCCACCGTGCCGGCTTCGAGCAGCGACAGGCCGACGCCAGCGTCGTCGATGGGCATCAGCGTGGCGTCGAGCTTGCGCGAGCGAAGCAGCTCGGTCAGGCGGGCCTGCGTGGTCGTGCCCTTGAGCACCGCCACCCGCTTGCCGGCCAGATCGTCGATGCCGTTGATCGGTGCGCCGGCCCGCACCAGCAAGCCGCCGCCGTCGATGAAGATCAGGTTGGAGAAGTCCACGCTGGCCAGTCGCGACTGCGTCTGCGTGGTGTTGGCGCAGTCCAGCTCGGCGCGGCCGTCGGCCACCAGCTGCACCCGCTCGCCCACCGAGCCACTGATCCAGTGGACCTTGAGTTCCGGCTCGCCGACGGCTCGCGCGATCTGCGCGATGACCCGCTTGCACAGTTCGATCGAATAGCCCTGTGGGGCGTCATGGCCGCTGGCCGACGAGAAGGGCGCCGAATCCGGCGAATAGGCCACGTTGATGGCCTTGGCCGTCTTGACCCGGGCCAGCGTGGGCGACGCGGACTGCGCCGCGGCGGACCCCACACTCAGGGCAAGAGCCGCGCCCAGGGCGGCCAGCACGGTCTTCAGCATGGGGTTCCTCCGCTGCGATTGTTGGTTTCGAGCCGGCGCGTTCTGCCGCCATCGGCTCGGCGGCGCGCAGTCTACAGCGCAGGTACGTGCCGCCATGGGGCACACTGCAGCCCCCTGTCAAACTGCCCCGTGCCAACAACCGATGGATCGACTTCGCGCCCTGGTGCACGGCACCGTGCTGCTGCTGATCATCGGCTGGCTGCTCTACATCGGCAAGACCATCTTCGTGCCGGCGGTGCTGGGCGCGGTGATGGTCTATGTCATCGTCGGCCTGGCCCATGCGGCGGGTCGGCTGCCGGTGTTGGGGCCGAGCCTGCCAGTGCAACTGCGCTACCTGTTCGCTGTGCTGTTGATCGGCCTGGTGTTCTTCCTGCTGTTCTATCTGGTCATGGCCAACAAGGAGCGGGCGCTGGCGCTGGCACCGCAGTACCAGCAGTCGCTGCTGGCGGCGATCCAACGCGTGGCGGTGTTCTTCGGCTTCGAGACCGAGCCCACCTGGGCCACGCTGCGCCAGGAACTGATGGCGCAGATCAACCTGCAGCGCCTGTTCGGCTCGCTGCTGGCGTCGCTGGGCTCGTTCCTGGTGACCTTCATCGTGGTGTGCCTGTACGCCACCTTCCTGCTGGTGGAGCGTCGCGCCTTCCAGACGAAGCTGGCGAACCTGTCGGAGGACCCGCGTCGCGTGGCGCGCATCCGCGAGGTCATCGAGACCATCAACCGACGCATCGGCTCGTACCTGGCGCTGAAGACGCTGCTGAGCTTGCTGCTGGGAGCGGTCAGCTATGGGGTGATGGCGCTGTTCGGGCTGGAGTTCGCGGCGCTTTGGGCGGTGCTCACCGCCTTCCTGAACTTCGTGCCCTATGTCGGCTCGTTCCTCGGCGTGTTCTTTCCGGTGGTGATGACCGTCGTGCAGTTCGAGGACCTGGGCATGGTGCTGACGATGCTGCTGGCCTTGAGCGTGGTGCAGTTCGTCATCGGCAACTTCATCGACCCCTACGTGATGGGCAACTCGCTGAACCTGAGCCCCTTTGCCATCCTGGTCAGCCTGGCGGTGTGGTCCGAGCTGTGGGGCATCCCTGGCGCCTTCCTGGCGGTGCCGATCACCGCCATCATGACCATCGTGTTCTCCGAGTTCGCAGGCACGCGGCCATTGGCGGTGCTGCTGTCGCAAAGCGGCAGGATCTGAATGCGCGGGCTCCTGCGCGCGGTGGCCGCGCTGTGTCGCGATGCGGCACTCGGCTGGATGAGGGACCATGCGCAGAGCATGGGCGCGGCGCTGGCCTTCTACACCATCTTCTCGATCGCGCCGCTACTGCTGATCGTCATCGCCATTGCCGGCTTCTTCTTCGGCGCGGACGCGGCGCGCGGTGAGATCTACGTGCAACTGCAGGGCATGCTCGGCACGCACGGCGCGCTGGCGGTGCAGGACCTGCTGGAAAGCGCCGGCCGCCGCTCCGACAGTGTGCCCGCGGCGCTATTCGGCATCGGGTTGTTGTTCGTCGGCGCGACCTCGGTATTCGCCGAGCTGCAGGATGCCCTGGACCGTATCTGGCGCGTGCCGCGACGCCAGCGCAGCGGCGGGCTGTGGGGCCTGTTGCGGGCACGGCTGCTGTCCTTCGGCATGATCCTCGGGATTGGTTTTCTGCTCGTCGTCTCGCTGGCGTTCAGCGCGGCATTGCGCGCGCTGAGCCGCTGGTGGGACCCGGACTCGCACAGCTTCGCCACCTTCAGCGGCGCCACCGAGCTCGGCCTGAGCTTCCTGCTGGTCAGCACCGTGTTCGCGCTGATCTACAAGACCATGCCGCATGCGCGCATCGCCTGGCGCGACGTCTGGGTGGGCTCGGCCGTGACGGCGGCGCTGTTCCTGCTGGGCAAGGGGCTGATCGGGCTGTACATCGGCGGCAGCGGGATCACCACGCTGTACGGCGCGGCGGCCTCGCTGATCGTGGTGCTGCTGTGGGTGTACTACTCAGCGCAGATCTTCTTGTTCGGCGCCGAGTTCACCTGGGTCTACACGCACCGGCATGGTTCGCGCCGGCCGGCCGCCGGCGCGGCTCTCAGTTCAGGTTCAGCGGCGTGATGCGGCTGCCGCTGAGGCTGAGGCTGCCCATCAGCCCGCTGTTCGTCAGCACAAAGCCGACCACCGGCTGCTGCGCCGTCCGTCCGGTGATGCTCGCGTCGGCGCCCACCGTCAGCAGCGTCACGTTGGCGTCCGCGCCGACGGTCCAGCCGTTGCTCGACTTGAAGCGGCTCAGCGCGTCGTCGGTCATGAACAGGATGAACACCGCCTGCGACTGCGCACCGGCGAGCAGGCCGACCGAGCCTTCACTCATGCGGTGGTAGCTGACGGTCTTGCCTTCTTCGCGTAGCAAGCCCTGGCCGGAGGCGCCACCGACGATGAAGCCGGCCGACACGAAGTTCGGAAAGACGAGCACGCCGCGGGCCTGCTTGACCAGGGCCTCGGAGTCGCGCGCCTCCCGGTACAGCCGCGCGAGCGCGTTGTCGGCCTGGGCGTTGAGCGCCTGCCGCTGCGCCGCCGGGTCGCCCGAGGCGCCGCCGGTCGTGGTGCAGCCGGCGGACAGCACGGCCAGGGCGGCCAGCGACAGGCCGCCGGCGATGAGCTTTCGTTTGTTCATGGATCAGATCTTTCTGGTGGGGCGACGGGGGGTGCTGCTCAGGCCAAGGCCTTGGCCTTGAGCTTGTCGAATTCCGACTGGGTGATGGTGCCGGCGTCGAGCAGCGCCTTGGCCTCGGCGATGTCGGCCGCCGGCGATTTGCCGGCCACGGTCTTGATGTAGGTCTCGGTCTCGGACTTGGCCTTCTGCAGGCTGGCCTGCTGGCGGCCGGCCATGCCCTTGCCGCGGGCGATGATGTAGATGATGGCCGTCAGCACCGGAATGAAGATCAGGCCGATCACCCACAGCACCTTCGAGCCGCCGCCCAGTTCGTGGTCCCTGAACAGATCGACCACGATCTGGAACATGATGATCAGGTAGGCCACGAAGAAGAAGGTCGAGATCATCAGCCAGACCATGTCCCAGAAGTTGCTCATTGCGTGCTTTCAAGTTGTTGGAAGTGGGGGTGGATCAGGGCTTCGTGCCTGGTCCTAGAAGGCATAGCGCAGGATGGCCGCAAGACCGGTGCCACCGGGAATGTCCGCGCGGCGCAGGCCCAGCACACGCGCGCCGGAGGTGAGCGCGCGCGCCGCGATCTGGTCGACCACGCCCAGGCCCTGCGCGGCGCCGGCGTCGTCGAAGCTGACCCGGCCCTCGTCGTCGATGCGACCGGGCACGACCTCGTCGATGTCCACCAGCAGCGTGCCGATGGCACCGAAGGTCGCGGCCCGCGCCGCCTGAGCGATGTCGGTGGTGGTGCGCCCCTGCGCGCTGCGCGCCTCGAACTGCTCGCGCAGCTGCTCCATGTCGCTGCGGTGCAGCCGGTCGAGGAGAGCGCGCGAAGCCTGGCCGAGCTCGGCGTCGCTGAGCAGCTCGGGGTTGCCGGCAATCGACTCGGCCACCAGGTGCGGATAGGAGCACACCGAGCGGAAGATCGCGTCCAGCGGCTGCGCGGCGGCCAGGATCAAAGGCGTCTCGCTGCCGGCCAGTCGGTCGCGCAGTGCCTGGTCGACCTGCCGCGCGTACTGGCGCATGCGCACCTTCTGGCCTTCGGCGCCATGGATGCGGCCGCTGGCCGAGCGGTCGGTGATCGAGGCCTTGCCCACCGCGCTGGCCACGTCGCTGGGCAGCCCTTCGACCTTGACCGCCACCGAGGGCAGGTCGGCCGACACCTCCACCAGCCGCACCGCGCCTTGCGCCAGCGCCAGCACGTAGGCCGACTGCGGCACGGTGATGGCACGCAGCAGCGGCTTGATGAAGAAACGGTCCGCCGCCATCGACAGCGGCTGCAGCGTGTTGGGCAGGCGGAAGGTCAGCAGCTCGGCCGGTGTGGCCAGCACCGCCAGGCTGCGCGCCTGGAAGCGCCAGAACTCGTCGTCGTCGACCAGGTCCGCCAGTGCCTCCTCGAGGGCCGCCACCTGGGACTTCTCGGTGTCGCGGCTGCGCAGCGCGTCCAGCGCCTGGCCGGCCAGGTTCTTCAGCACGATGCGGTCGGCCTGGGCATCCTGCGTCAGCGGGGTGGTCGGCAAGTAGATCGACACGCAGGCTCCGGCGCGCACGGCGCTGAGCCTTTCGATGTCGCCACGGGTCGGCAGATCGACATACAACATGCGGATGCTTCCTGAATGACATTGCTGCAGCCGGCGGCCGCAGGGGGAGCGATTGTGACCGCCCGCGTCCGCGCGTCAACCGGCCGTGCGCGTCACGGCTCGGCCAGCAACGGGGCGGCCCCTTGCCGGAACGCTGCGTCTGGTGTAGGCGGCGTTTTCACCAGCGCCTGGATGTGCCCGACGAACTGCCGGGCCAGCGGGCTCGGCTCGTGCGACTTCAGGCTCACCGCCGCCACCATCGTGCTCGTCACCGGCAGATCGAAGGGCAGGCGCACGACGAACTCCTTGCCCGGCGCGAAGCTGATCTGCGAGCGCATGCCGAAGCTCAGCATGCCGGCATGCAGCACCAGCCCGAATTGCAGCTGGATCGACATCGCCTCCACCGCATGCCTGGGCATCGGCATGTGCATGCGGTCCAGCGAGCGCTGCACATGCTCGTAGAAGAAGCAGTCGGCCGGCGGCATCACCCAGCGCTGCTCCAGCAGCTCGGGCCACTGCAGGTTCTCGCGCGTGGCCAGCGCATGGGTCTGCGCCGCCACCACGCACAGCCGCTCGTCGAACAGACGCTCCACGCGCAGGTCGTCCGCCGGGTCCACCAGCGCCAGGCGCAGGATCGCCAGCTCGATGTCGCGCTTGCGCAGCCGGTCCAGCAGCTCGGTCTCGCGCTCCTCGACCAGCGACACCAGCACGCCCGGGTGCTGTTCGAGCAGCCGGTTCACCGCCACCGGCACGAAGGGGATGGCCGGCAGTGGCAACACGCCCACGCGCAGCGAGCCGACGGCGCCGCTGGACAGCAGCGCCAGGTCCTGTGCGGCGCGGCGCAGCTCGTCGAACACCGCCTGCGCACGCGGCGCAAAGCTGCGGCCGTGCACCGTGGGCTCCACGCCGTTGGCCACCCGGTCGAAGAGCCTCACGCCCAGCGTCTCCTCCAGCCCGGCAACGGCCTTGGTCACCGCCGGCTGCGTCAGGTGCAGCACCGCCGCCGCTTTGCGGAAGCTGCGGTGTTCGAGCACGGCCGTGAAGACGCGCAGCTCGCCCATCTTCAGATGGCGCGGCAGGCGGTGGATCAAATCCGTGGTGGGCATGTCAATGCACGATAGCGGTCGGCGCAGGCCGCGGTTCTAGGGGGGTGCAAGAGAAGTGGCGGGGCCACGGCTCTATTGCAGTTTATCGCCTCATGAATTCTTGGCATGGGTGGGGACTGTTCACCACACCCCTGCGCCGCTACATTCCGCCCGGACAAGACACAAGGGGGCTGGGTCGCCAGTGCGCCATGCAGCGCGTCGGTGCCGTCGGCTTTGTTGCTCCTTGGCTTAGCCGAGGTCACCGCTACCTACACCGACGATGTCCTCGAAGACCGCAGCTCCACCGCGCCGACGCCGAACGACCCGACGCCTTCACGCGCTGGTCGGCGCCGCGCTGCTGGCCCCTTGCCTGGCCTCGGCGGCGGTGGCCGAGGTGCCGAAAGCCCGGCAGCTCATGGCCGAGGGCCGCTACGCGCAGGCCTACGAGCTCCTACAGCCGCAGCAGGCGGCCGGCACAGACGATGCCGCCTTTCAACTGCTTCTGGGCGAAGCCGCACTGCGCACCACCCGGGCCCAGGAAGCGCAGTCCGCCTTCGAGCGCGCACTGTCGCTGCAGCCCGATTCGGTGGAGGCCCATCTGGGCCTGGGCCGGGCCTATGTGGCGCTGGGCGACTACGCGCGCGCCAAGATCGAGTTCGAGACGGTGCTGCGCTTCGAGGACCTGCCGCCGGACCTGCAGCGCCAGGCCGAGATCTATGCCGAGGCGGCGCTGGCCTATGCCGGCGGCCAGCGCGCATTGACCTCCGCCTACGCCATCGTCGGCTACGGCAACTACCGCACTGGCGCCAGGGGCGGCGGGCCGCAGAACGACGGCTTCTTCGCGGCCCGCGTCGGCGGCAACCTCAACTACGAGCTGGCCGACAGCTATTCGCTCGACGGCAGCCTGGACTACCGCTTCCGCGACTACGACAACTCGCAGCGGCGCAACGACTCCGACCTGCGCTGGAACGGTGCGCTCAGCCGCACGGTCGGCGACGGCAACTGGGCGGTGGGGCTGCGCGGCCGGGTCAGCTACCGCGGCGACAGTGATTACCGCAACGACTTCGGCTTGTACGGCAACTACAGGCTGCGTCTGGACGAGGACAACCAGGTCGCCGCCGGTCTCGAGGTGCGCCAGCGCCGCTATCCGACCGGCCGGCTGCGCGAACGCACGCGCAACATCGTCGAGTTCAGCGGCAGCTGGACCCGGTCGCTGCTGGACGGCAAGGCCAGCTTCACGCTGGCCGGGCAGGCCGGGCGCGAGTTCAACACCGAGCGCGCCGACGGCGACGCCAACTTCTTCGGCCTGTCGCCGTCGGTCGGCTTCAGCATCACCGAGAACCTGGGCGGCTTTGCCTTCGTCTGGTGGCAAAACGACCGCTACAACATCGAGCGCCTGGGATCGCCTGGGGACAGCCTGGTGGGCATCGGCACGCGCAACGACAACCTGTACGAGGTCGGCGGCGGATTGACCTGGCAGTTCCTGCCGACCTGGTCGTTGAACCCGGAGATCTTGTACATCCGCGACCAGAGCAACATCCTCGCGGCCAACTACAGCTCGACCGAAATCTGGATCACGCTGCGCAAGGACTTCTGAGGAGACGCAATGGCCAACGAACAAAAAATGACGCGCATGGCGCTGACCGCGATGGTGGTCGGCGGCATGGTCGGCGCCGGCATCTTCTCGCTGCCGCGCACCTTCGCCAATGCCACCGGGCCGCTGGGCGCAGTCATCGCCTGGCTCATCGCCGGCACCGGCATGTACATGCTGGCGCGGGTGTTCCAGGCGCTGGCCGAGCGCCGGCCCGACATCGACGCTGGCGTCTATGCCTATGCGCGCGAGGGCTTCGGCGACTACCCGGGCTTCCTGTCGGCCTTCGGCTACTGGATCGGCAGTTGCATCGGCAACGTCTCGTACTGGGTGCTGATCAAGTCAACGCTGGGCGCGTTCTTCCCGGTCTTCGGCGACGGCAACACGGTGGTCGCCATCGCCGTGGCCTCGGTCGGCATCTGGCTGTTCCACTTCCTGATCCTGCGCGGCGTGCAGCAGGCCGCGGCCATCAACAAGATCGTGACGATTGCCAAGGTCATCCCGATCATGGTGTTCATCGTGATCCTGATCTTTGCGTTCAAGATCGATTTCTTCAGCTTCAACCTGTACGGCGGCGACCTGACGGTCGGGCTGTTCGAGCAGGTCAAGGCGACGATGCTGGTCACGGTGTTCGTGTTCATCGGCATCGAAGGCGCCAGCGTGTATTCGCGCTTTGCCAAGGAGCGCAGCGACGTCGGCAAGGCGACGATCCTGGGCTTCATCATCGTCACTACGCTGATGGTGCTGGTCACGCTGCTGCCCTATGCCGTGCTGCAGCGCGCCGACATCGCCGGCATGCGCCAGCCGTCGATGGCCGCGGTACTGGAGTCGGTGGTCGGGCCCTGGGGCGCGGTGTTCGTCAGCGTCGGGCTGCTGGTGTCGGTGCTGGGCGCCTACCTGGCCTGGGCGCTGATCTGCGCCGAGGTGATGTTCGCCGCCGGCAAGTCGAAGGACATGCCCAAGGCCTTCGCCCGGGTCAACAAGAACAACGTGCCTTCGGTGGCGCTGTGGACGACGAGCATCATCATCCAGCTGATCGTCATCACCACCTACTGGTCGAACGACGCCTTCGCGCTGATGCTCAACCTGACCAGCGCGACCACGCTGATCCCCTACCTGTTCGTCGCCGCCTACGGGCTGATGATCGCGCAGCGCGGCCAGACCTACGAGCTGCGGCCCGAGGAGCGCACCCGCGACCTGATCCTGGCCACGCTGGCAGTGGCCTACACACTGTTCATGATCTATGCCGGCGGGTTGAAATTCATCCTGCTGTCGGCCATCCTGTTCGCGCCCGGCACCGTGCTGTATGTCATTGCGCGGCGCGAGCAGGGGCTTCCCGTGTTCAACAAGACCTCGGACTGGGTCACCTTCGGCGTCATCGTCGCGGCATGCGTCTATGGCGTGTATGGCCTGGCCACCGGCGTCATTTCCATCTAACCACCCACCAGGAGCACATCATGGCAACGGCCAAGGGCAAGGCAAAGGCGAAATCCGCCAAGGACGAAGTGAAGTTCGGCGTGCATTCCGAGGTGGGGCAGCTGCGCAAGGTGATGGTCTGTTCGCCTGGCGTGGCGCACAGCCGCCTGACACCCAGCAACTGCGACCAGCTGCTGTTCGACGACGTGCTGTGGGTCGAGAACGCGAAGCGCGACCATTTCGATTTCGTCACCAAGATGCGCGACCGCGGCATCGAGGTCGTGGAGATGCACAACCTGCTGGCCGAAACGGTGGCCGTGCCCGAGGGCAAGAAATGGATCCTGGACAACCAGGTCGTGCCCAACCAGGTGGGCCTGGGTTTCATTGCCGAGCTGCGCGGCTACCTCGAAGGCCTGGATGACCGCAAGCTGGCCGAGACGCTGATCGGCGGGCTGTCCACCCACGACTTTCCGGAGAAGATCGGCGGCAACGCGCTGAAGGTGGTCAAGCTGGCCGCCGGCGCCACCGAATACCTGCTGCCGCCGCTGCCGAACACGCTGTACACGCGCGACACCACCTGCTGGATCTATGGCGGCGTGACGCTGAACCCGCTGTTCTGGCCGGCGCGGCACGAAGAGACCATCCTCACCACCGCGATCTACAAGTTCCACCCCGACTTCGCCGGCAAGGTCAACGTCTGGTGGGGCGACCCGACGCAGGACCACGGCCTGGCCACGCTCGAAGGCGGTGACGTGATGCCCATCGGCAAGGGCAACGTGCTCATCGGCATGAGCGAGCGCACCTCGCGCCAGGCCATCAGCCAGCTCGCCGCCACGCTGTTCAAGAAGGGCGCGGCCGAGCGCGTGATCGTCGCGGCCATGCCGAAGATCCGCGCCGCGATGCACCTGGACACGGTGTTCACCTTCGCCGACCGCGACTGCGTGCTGTTGGCGCCGGACTTCCTGGCCAAGACCACCACCTTCTCGTACCGGCCCAGCAACCACCCCAGCGGCGTGGAGTTCACAGCCGAGAAGAAGCCCTTCGTCGACGTCGTGGCCCAGGCGCTGGGCTTCAAGAAGCTGCGCGTGGTCGAAGCCGGCGGCAGCGATTACCAGCGCGAACGCACGCAGTGGGACAGCGGTGCCAACCTGGTGTGTGCGTCGCCGGGCGTGGTCTATGCGTACGACCGCAACACCTACACCAACACGCTGCTGCGCAAGGCCGGCATCGAGGTCATCACCATCGTCGGCGCCGAACTCGGCCGCGGCCGCGGCGGTGGCCACTGCATGACCTGCCCGATCATCCGCGACCCGGTGGATTTCTGAGGACGACCCGTCCGGCTCAGAAGACAGTGAATGTCGGCCAGTGACATCGATGCCGAGGCGAAGCCGCCGCGCAGCCAGTCCCGCTTTCCGGGTGCGGTGGCCACCCTGGCCATCGTCACCGTGCTGGTGTGGGTGGCGGCGCTGTTCATTCCGGCGGGGCGCTACCTGACGGACGTCGACGGCTCGCCGATTCCGGGCACCTACGAGCGGGTGCCGTCTCCGCTGGATAGCGGGCAGATGCTGCAGCAGCTGGTGCTGGCACCGATCAACGGCATCTACGGCCTGCGCAATCCGCAGACGGAGACGGTCGACACCGAAACTGTCGGCCGCATGTTCGGCCAGATCGGCGTCATAGTCTTCATCATGTCCATCGGCGCCTTCATCTCGGTGAGCTTCGCCACCCGCGCGCTCGAGGTGGCCGTCGCCTCGCTGGCCCACCGGCTGCGCGACCAGGGCTGGCTTCTGATTGCCGCAGTGATGCTGCTGTTCTCGCTGCTCGGCTCGACCATGGGCTTCTCGGTCGAGACGCTGGGTTTCTATGCGCTGTTCATCCCGCTGATGGCCGCGCTCGGCTACGACCGCATGGTGACGGCGTCGATGATCATCCTCGGCGCGCTCAGCGGTGTCATGGGGGCCACCGTCAACCCCTTTTCCATCGGCGTGGCCGCCGGCGAGGCCGGGGTGTCGATCGGCGAAGGCATCGGCCTGCGCGCGCTGCTGTGGGTGCTGCTGACGGCGCTGTCCATCGGCTGGGTGCTGCGCTACGCGGCGCGGGTGCGGCGCGATCCTTCGAGCTCGCTGTCCGGCTTCGGCGACGAGGAGGAGGGCAGCGCCGCCCCGCCGGCGCAGGCCGAGCTGCTCAGCGGCATGCAGAAGACGGTGCTGGTCATCACCGCAGCGGCCTTTGGCCTGATGATCTTTTCGGTCATCCCGTGGTCGAGCGTGATCGACGCGCGGCCGGCATTGGCCGACTACTACGCCACCCACGAGGTCGCCGGCGCGCAACCCTTCTGGTTCGAATTGAACTGGTGGTTCCCGCAGCTGGCGATGCTGTTCGTGCTGGCTTCCGTGCTGGTGGGCATCGTCGCGCGCATGGGCGAGAAGCAGACGGTCAAGCTGATCGCCGCGGGCGCCTCCGACATGATGGGGCCGGCCATGGTCGTGCTGCTGGCCGGCGGCGTGTCGGCCATCATGACCAACACGCAGACGCTGGACACCATCCTGTACTCGATGGAACAGCTGGTCAGCGGCGCTTCGGCGGCCTTCTTCACCACGCTGACGGTGCTGGTCAACATCCCGCTGGCGGTGCTGGTGCCCTCCAGCTCCGGCCATGGCGCGCTGGCCATGCCGCTGCTGGCGCCGCTGGCCGACTTTGCTGGCGTCAGCCGCGCCACCACCATCACTGCCTGGATCATGGGGCACGGCCTGGCGCTGATGTTCTCGCCCACCAGCGTCGTGCTCGTCGGCGGGCTGGCCATCGCCAAGGTCGGCTACGATCAATTTTTGCGTTTCGTCTGGCCGCTGCTGCTGGCCCTGTTCGTCGTGTCGGCCGCCATCATCGGCGTGTCGGCCACGCTGTCTTGATCGGGGTCGTGCACCCCAACCGTGCCGGCCTGCTGCCGGCATCGACCCCCAGGAGCCGTTCCGTGTCCAAGTCCATCGTCCTTCATACGCCGAACCTGTGCGGGTCGCGCACGCTCGCCTGGGTCGCGCTGCCGCTGATTGCATTGCTTGCCGGCTGTGCGCGCGAGGTGGAAGCCCCACCGCCCGAGATCCGCCCGGTACGCACCATCACGGTGGCGCAGCGCGCGGCCGACAACACGGTGTCGCTGACCGGTACGGTGCAGGCACAGAACGAGATCAACCTGTCCTTCCGCATCGATGGCCGGCTGGTCGAGCGCACGGTGGAGATCGGCGACAACGTGCGCCCGGGCCAGCTGATCGCCCGGCTCGACCCGCAGAACGAGGAGAGCTCGCTGCAGTCGGTTCGTGCGCAGCTGGCCGGTGCCAACGCGCAGCTGGTCGAGGCACGCAGCAACTACGAGCGCATGCGCGACCTGGTCGCCGAGGACGCCGTCTCGCGCGCGCAATACGAGCAGGCCAAGGCGCTGCTGCAGTCGGCCGAAGCACAAGTGCTGGCGCTGCAGGGCCAGGTGTCGCTGGCGCAGAACCGCCTGAGCTACACCCGGCTGCTGTCCGACGTGGCCGGTGTGGTCACCGCGCGGGGCCCGAG
>CAVWXO010000006.1:0-211267 GCA_963758955.1 uncultured Pseudomonadota bacterium | reverse complement strand
GATGATCGCAGGGGCTGGGATGACAACGACCGTGGCCCGCACGCCTACGGCAAGACACCGCCGCAGGCCTCCGGCCCGGCCTACAAGAAGGGGGTCGTGGCCGTGGCCAACCCCTATGCCGCGGAAGCCGGTGCCAGGATTCTCGAGCGTGGCGGCAACGCCATCGATGCGGCCGTGGCCATCGCGTATGCACTGAACGTCGTCGAACCGCAATCGGCCGGCATCGGTGGCGGCGGCTTCATGATGATCCACCTGAACAAAGGCAGCCGCACCTTCGTCATCGACACTCGCGAGAAGGCGCCTGCAGGCGCCACGCCCGACATGTTCGCCAGCGTGCCGAATGCCAGCCTGCAGGGCGTGGCCGTGGGCGTGCCCGGCATGGTGCGCGGCACGGCCGATGCCGTGCGCAAGTACGGCAAGCTCGATCTCGACGATGTGCTGCAGCCGGCGATCAAGCTCGCTGACGAGGGTTTTGCAGCCACCCCGCGCTATGCCGCGGTCAGCTGCAACAGCCGCTCGCAGAACTCGCCCGAGTCGGCGGCGTTCTTCTGCCCCGGTGGTGGCAACCTGGGCCCGGCGGCGGGGTCGCTGGTGCAGAACAAGCCGCTGGCCGAGACCTTCAAGCTGATCGCACGCCACGGCCCCGACTGCTTCTACAAGTACATGCCGCAAAAGGGCTGCGACATTGCCATGGGCATCGTCGAAGGACAGAAGTTCAACCGACCGCAAGCCCCCAACGGCAAGGGCGGATCGATGACCTATGCCGACCTGGAGAACTACCGCGCGGTCGAACGCAAGCCCGTCGAAGGCAGCTACCGCGGCTATCCGATCAAGGCCGCCATGCCGCCCTCGTCGGGCGGGCTGACGGTGATCCAGATGTTGAAGATGCTCGAGCGTTTCCCGATCGGCGACGCCAGCCAGGGCTACGGCTTCGGCAGCGTGAACACCATCAACGTGATGGCCGACGCCATGCGTCTGGCCTTTGCCGACCGCTCGATCTGGATGGGCGACAGCGACTTCGTACCAGTGCCCGGACGGGGCCTGCTGCATCCGGACTACGTCGGTCTGCGTGGCGCAGCCATCGTGCCGGGCTCGCGCATCGATCCAAACCCGACCCCGGGCGATCCGCTTCCCTACGACGCGCCGGGCCACCACGGGGGCAAGCGCCTGGTGGTCGCTGAGCCGGTGACCGGGCCCGGCGAGACGACTACGCATTTCGTCGTGGCCGACAAGTGGGGCAACATGGTGTCGTATACCAACACCATCGAGTCCTCGCACGGCATCGGCGTGTTTGCCGGCTACAAGCGAGACGACGGCAGCTTCAGGAACCACGGCTTCCTGCTGAACAACGAACTCACCGACTTCAACACCACGCCGACCACCAATCCCTTCACCGGCAGCGCCGGCTACAACGACGTGCAGCCCGCCAAGCGTCCGCGCAGCAGCATGGTGCCGACGATGATCTTCACGCCGCGTGGCGAACCCTTCATCGCCTACGGCTCGCCGGGCGGCGCGACCATCATCAACTCGGTGCTCAACGTCACACTGAACCTGATCGACCACAAGATGACGCTGCAGGACGCGATCAATGCGCCGCGCGTGTCGATCACCGGCACCGGCATCGGCATTGCGCGCGACAACGGAATTGCGCCTGCCGCGCCCATCCCGCAGGCCACAGTGGACGGCCTGCTGACGCTGGGCTACACGGTCGGGACGCCCGCTGACATCGGCTCGGTGCAGGCGGTGCTGGTCGATTCGAAGAACGGCAAGCAGTACGGCGCCGCCGATGCGCGGCGCGAGGGCACGGTGATCGGTCTGCCCCGGTAGTGCGGCCCCGGCCTGGGCCCTGCTCAGGCCGGCGTCGTGGGCAGCCGCGCCAGCACGCGGACCTGCGACCCCGCGATCACCGTGGCCTGCAGCACGAAGCCGGCCAGCGCCAGCCACAGGCAGGCGGCCTCGCCCCACTGCGCGCCGACGAAACCGCCGAGCGCGGCGCCGAGCGGCCGCGCGCCCATGTTAACGGTGAGGAACATGGCCGACACGCGGCCGAGCATCGCGCCGGGCGTCACCGTCTGGCGCAGCGTGGTCGAGGTGATGGTCCAGATGATCGGCCCAAAGCCGAACAGGAAGAACGACGCCCCCGCCAGCACGCCCCGTGGCCAGGCCAGCGTGGCCACCATCGTGGCCATCGCCGCCACCGACACCAGCGGGCCGAGCAGGATGGCGTGGCCGAAGCTCAACCGCGCCACGATGCGCGGCGCCAGCAGCGCGCCGGCCACCATGCCGCTGCCGTAGGCGGCCAGCGTGAAGCCCACGCCGGCGGCATCCAGGCCCAGTGCGCGCATCGCATAAGGCACGTAGGCCGCCTGCAGCACGAACCAGGCGATGTTCCAGGCCACCGCGGTCAGCAGGATCGGCCGCAGCAGCGCGTGCTGCCACACCAGCTGTGCGCCGTCGCGCAGCTCCAGCAGTGGATGCCGCGGTGCGGCCGGTGTACGCACCGGCTCGTACAGGCGCAGCAGCAGCACCACCGCGGCGCCCGACAGCATCGCCGCCAACACGAAGGCCGCCGATGCACCGGCCCAGGCCACCAGCGCGCCGGCCAGCGCCGGGCCGGCGGCGAAGGCCGCGCTGCGCGCCAGCTCCAGCCGGCTGTTGGCCTGAGCCAGTGCGGCCGAAGGCACCAGCGCCGGAAGCAGCGCCGGGGCGGCCACGCTGTAGCCCACCGTGCCCACGGCGCCGATGAAACCCAGCACCCCCAGCAGCGGCAGCGACAGCTGGCCGGCCAGCACGGCCAGCAGCAGGCCCAGCAGCGACAGGCCGCGCAGCAGTTCACAGCCGGCCATCAGGCGGCGGCGCGAGCTGCGGTCGGCCCACAGGCCGAAGGGGATCGACAGCAGCAGGAAGGGCAGCGTCTGTGCCGTGGCCAGCGCGCCGATCTCGCCCGGCCCGGCGCCGAGCGCCAACACCGCGACAATGGGCACGGCCGCCAGGCTGAGCTGTTCGGCCGACTGGGCGGCCAGGTTGCTGGCGACCAGGCGATTCAGCGCGGCGGGCAAGGGGGTGGACATCGGCCCGATCATCGCCGACCACGGTGCGCCGAACTGGCCGGTTTCGGACCCGTGATCGGCTGCGGTAGTCTGGCGCCATGAACCTGCCCACCCATGTCCAGACCCTGATCGTCGGCGGCGGCATCGCCGGCTGTTCCACGGCCTACCACCTGACGAAGCTCGGCCGCACGGACGTGCTGCTGCTGGAGCAGGGGCGACTGACCTGCGGCACCACCTGGCATGCGGCCGGGCTCGTCGGGCAGATGCGGCCCAACCGCAACATGACGCGCATGAGCAAGTACGGCATCGAGCTTTATGCCACGCTCGAAGCCGAGACCGGCCTGGCCACCGGCTGGAAGCAATGCGGAAGCGTCAACGTGGCGGCCACGCCCGAGCGCTGGAGGGTGCTGAAGAAGCAGGCCGCGCTGGCGCGCAGCTTCGGCGTCGAGGTGCAGCTGATCACGCCCAAAGAAGCCGGCGACCTGGTCCCGGTGATGCGCACCGACGACCTGCACGGTGCGATCTGGATCCCCGGCGACGGCAAGGCCAACCCGGCCGACCTGACGATGTCGCTGGCCAAGGGCGCGCGCAACCGCGGTGCCACGCTGCTCGAGGGCGTGGAAGTCACCGGCGTGCTCGTCGAACACGGTCGGGTCGCGGGCGTGCGCACCACGCAGGGCGAGGTTCGCTGCGAGACCCTGATCAACTGCGCTGGCCAGTGGGCGCGGCAGTTCGGCGCGCTCGCCGGCGTGAACGTGCCGCTGTACCCGGCCGAGCACTTCTACATCGTCACCGACCGCATCGAAGGCGTGCATCCGATGCTGCCGGTGATGCGCGACCCGGACGGTTTCATCTACTACAAGGAAGAGGTGGGCGGGCTGCTGATGGGCGGCTTCGAGCCGGTGGCCAAGCCCTGGCGCATGGAGCCCATTCCGAACACCTTCCAGTTCCAGTTGCTGGACGAGGACTGGGAGCAGTTCGAGCCGCTGATGAAGAACGCGATGCACCGCACGCCCTGCCTGGAGACGGCACCGATCAAGATGCTGCTCAACGGGCCGGAGAGCTTCACGCCCGATGGCAACTTCATCCTCGGCGAGGCGCCCGAACTGCGCGGCTACTTTGTCTGCGCCGGCTTCAACAGTGCGGGCATCGCCAACAGCGGCGGCGCGGGGCGGCTGATCGCCGAATGGGTGGTGGCCGGCGAGGCGCCCAGCGACCTGTGGGACGTGGACATCCGCCGCTTCGCGCCCTTCACGGCCAACCGCAAGGCGCTGGCCGAACGCACCGGCGAAACGCTGGGCCTGCACTACGCGATGCGCTGGCCGCGGCAGGAACTGCAGACCGGCCGGCCGCTGCGTTGCAGCCCGCTGTACGACCTGCTGGCCGCTCGGGGCGCGGAGTTCGGTGCGAAGAACGGCTGGGAGCGCGCCAACTACTTCAAGCCGACGCCGGCCACGCCGCGGCCGGACTATGGCCTGGGCCGGCCCGGCTGGCTGGGCTGGGTGATCGAGGAGCAGCGCGCCACGCGCGAAGCGGTGGCGATCTACGACCAGAGCAGCTTCGGCAAGCTGCTGCTGCAGGGCCGCGACGCGCTGGCCGTGCTGCAGCGGCTGTGCGCCAACCAGATCGACATGCCGGTGGACCGCATGGTCTACACCGCGTTGCTCAATCAGCGCGGCGGCTTCGAGAGCGACCTGACGGTGATCCGCGTCGCGCCCGAGAGCTTCCTGATCGTCACCGGCTCGGCGCAGCCGGTACGCGATGCGGATTGGATCCGCCGCCACATCGGCGCGGACGAGTTCGCGGTGCTCACCGAGGTCAGCGCGCTGTGGAGCGTGATCTCGGTGATGGGCCCGAAGGCGCGCGAACTGCTGGGTCGCGTCAGCCCCGACGACCTGTCTCCCGAGGCCCTGAAGTTTGCGCACACGCTCGAGATCGACCTGGGCCATGCGCGGGTGCGCGCCGCGCGCATGAGCTACGTCGGCGGGCCCGGCTACGAGCTGTACGTGCCGGTGGAGATGGCGCGCCATGTCTACCTGGCGCTGAAGGAGGCCGGAGCGGATCTTGGTTTGAAGGACGCCGGCTACTACGCCATCGACGCGCTTCGCATCGAGGCCGGCCGCCGCGCCTGGGGCGCCGAGCTCGGGCCCGATGAATCGCCTTTCGAGGCCGGCCTGATGTTCGCGGTGAAGCTGGACAAGGGAGGCCACTTCATCGGCCGCGAGGCCCTGCTGCGTCTGCGCGAGCAACCGCTGCGCAAGAAGCTGCTCAGCTTCGTGCTCGAACCTGCCGCCTATGCCTGGGGCGGCGAGGCCATCGTCATCGACGGCCAGACCGTGGGCGAGCTCACCTCCGTCGGCTGGAGCCCGAAGGCTGGCGCCTGTGTCGGCCTGGGCTACGTGCGCGGCGACGCGGCGCAGCGGACGCATGCCGGTACGGCGGTGCAGATCGACCTGTGGGGCGAACCGGTCGCGGCCACGGCCTGGGACCAGTGGCCGCCGAAGGCCGGCTGATCAATCGATCGGCCACTTCGGCCGCTGGATCTTCTTGTAGGGCAGGGTCTTCAGGTCCACCGTCACCGCGCCCGGCGCGGCGACGTAGATCACCTGCTTCGCCACCTTCGAGAGCGAGGCGTAGAAGTGCTGCGAGGACTTGACCACGATGAGCTTCTTCGCGGCCAGGTCGACGCCGATGTTCGTGAACAGGTCGCTGCCCATCGCCTGGTTGCGGGTGCTGCACAGCAGGATCTCGACGCCGTTGCATTCCACCAGTGCGCTGTCGCCCATGGCGGTGGGTGTGTTCGACAGCCCCGTCATCATCAGCTCGGGCTGCAGTGCCTTGACGGTGACGCGCAGGTCCAGCGGTGCACCCGACAGCGGGCCGATCTTGCCGCCGATGCGCAGGCCCAGCGTCGCGCCGACTCCGGCATCGAAGGCGATGCGCGCGGCCACCGGGTCCCACAGCGGGCCGATGCAGGCGTTGGTGATGCCGCGCTCCAGCAGCCGCTGCAGGATGAAGGTGGAATCGCCCGGCGCGCCGCCGCCGGGGTTGTCGGCGCCGTCGGCCAGCACCACCGGGCCGCCGTCGAAGGCCAGCGCCTGGTCGAGTGCCTCGTCGATGCCGGGCATCGGCACCTCCAGCGCGTGGCGCAGGGTCGTCAGCTCGTCGGCCAGCTGCCGCGCCAGCGCGGCGCCACGCACGCCGCCGGCATCGGCTTGGGCGTCGCTGTAGACCAGCACCCTCGTGCCCATGTCGGGCACGTCGCCCCAGGGGAAACCGTGGCTGATGGAGATGGACAGGATGCCGTCCCGGCCCTCCAGCGCCTGGATGCGGTCGACGAAGCCGCGCGCCGGCTGGCGCGAGGTGTGCATCACCACCAGCCCGCCGGTGTCCCCCACCGAAGCCACCGGCGCGATGCGCCCTTCGGCCTTGGCCTGGCACAGGTCCACCAGTTCCAGCGCGCGCTCCAGGATGTCGGTGTGCGGATACTCCTTGAAGGCCACCAGCACGTCGGCGTTTTCGACCATCGCCGCGCTGAGGTGGTTGTGCGGGTCGAGTTCGGCACCGACCACCACCTTCGGGCCGACGATGGCGCGCACACGCTGCAGCAGGTCGCCTTCGCAGTCGTCGTAGCCGTCGGCGACCATCGCGCCGTGCAGGCCGAGCAGCACCATGTCCACCGGCAGCGCGGCCTTCAGGTCGGCCAGCAACTCGTCGCGCAGCGCCTCGTAGGCGGCGCGCGTGGTGGTGCCGCTGGGCTGCGCGGCGGCGACCACGCCTTCCAGCAGCGTCCAGCCCTGCGCCTTGCCACGCAGCCGCGCCGCCCACAGCGGGCCGGCGAAGAAGCTCATGTGGTCGGGGTGCTGGCCGGCTTTGTAGTAGCCGCGCTCCTTGAAGGAGCTCAGCCCGGTGGGCATCGGCGCGAAGGTATTGGTTTCGGTGGCCAGGGTGGCGGAGAAGACGCGCATGGCTTGCCTTGGTTCAGAGGGTTCGCAGACGCTGCGGCGAGAGCATGGCCGGCGTGAGGCCAAAGTCGGCGATGGCCGCGGGAATGCGCTCGCCACGGGCCAGCGCCGCGCAGGCCTGGCCCATCGCCGCCGAGGTCTGGATGCCGTAGCCGCCCTGCGCCGCCACCCAGAAGAAGCCGGCCGCGTCGGGGTCGAAGCCGCCGACCAGATCGCCGTCGGCGACGAAGCTGCGCAGTCCCGCCCAGGTGCGCGTGGGTCGGCGGATCTGCAGCGTGGTCATGGTCTCGATGCGCTGGATGCCCAGTGCGATGTCCAGTTCTTCAGGCTGCACGTCCTGCGGCTCCACCGGGTCGGAATTGGCCGGCGAGCCGAGCAACAAACCCGCGTCGGGCTTGAAGTACCAGCTCTCGTCGGCACCGACCACGCTCGGCCAGCGCGCCACCTCCATGCCCGGCGGCGGCGCAAAGATGAAGGCCGAGCGTCTCTTCGGCATCAGGCCGATGGGCCGCACGCCCGCCAACGTCGCGATGTGGTCACACCAGGCGCCGGCGGCGTTGATCAGCACCGGCGCGCAGTGTTCGCGGCCGCCGGAGCGAACCCGCCACTGGCCACCGCTGCGCTCGATGGCGCTGACCTCGGCATCGCACTGCAGCGTGCCGCCATGCCGGCGCAGGCCTTTCAGATAGCCCTGGTGCAGCGCGTGAACGTCGATGTCGGAGGCGTCGGGCTCGTAGGCGCCGCCCAGCAGCAGTTCGCCGCGCAGCGCCGGCACCATGGCCAGCGTCTCGTCGCGAGAAAGCCGCTGCGATTGCGGCGACAACTTCTGCAGCAACGCACAGTGGTCGTCCAGCAGATCGGCCTGCTCGGGCGTGGCGACGAACAGCGCGCCGCGCGGCGAGAGGATCGGCACGTCGGCAAAACCTTCGGGCGGCCGGTCCAGGAAGGCGCGGCTGGCCATCGTGAGCGCGCGCACCTGTTCCGTGCCGTAGCTGGCCAGGAACAGCGCCGCCGAGCGGCCGGTGCTGTGGTAGCCGGGCTGCGATTCGCGCTCCAGCAGCGTCACGCGGCCGTGCGGCGCGAGAAAGTAGCCTATGGATGCGGCGGCGATGCCGCTGCCAATGACCAGGAAGTCGCAGCTCACGGCATCGGCGCTCCGAGCCAGGCCTCGGCCAGCCGCACCCAGTAGGTGGCGCCCAGCGGGATCAGCTCGTCGTTGAAGTCGTAGCTGGGGTTGTGCAGCATGCACGGGCCCTCGCCATGGCCACCTTCGCGGTGCGCGCCTTCGCCGTTGCCGATGAAGCAGTAGGCGCCGGCCTTAGCCTGCAGCATGAAGGCGAAGTCTTCCGAAGCCATGGCCGGCTCCTGCACCCAGGCATTGCCTTCGCCGACGATGTCGGCGATCACGCCGGCGGCGAACTCGGCCTCGGGCCGGTGGTTGACCACTGCCGGCGCGCGGCGGTGGAACTCGAACTCGCAGACGGCCTCTCCGGCGGCGCAGGTGTGGCGCGAGATTTCCTCCATGCGCCGCTCGACAAGGTCGAGCACTTCGCTGCGGAAGGTGCGCACCGTGCCCTGGATCTCGCAATGGTCCGGCACCACGTTGGTGGCCTCGCCGGCGTGCACCATGGTCACCGAAAGCACGGCGGTGTCAATGGGCTTGCAGTTGCGGCTGACGATGTGCTGCAGCGCCATCACCAGCTGGCAGGCCACAGGCACCGGGTCGATGCCGCGGTGCGGCGCGGCGGCATGGCTGCCAACGCCGCGCACGACGATGCGGAAGAAGCTGGCCGCGGCCATCACCGGCCCCGGGCTCACCGCCAGCGTGCCCACCGGATAGCCGGGCCAGTTATGCATGCCGAACACGGCTTCCATCGGGAAGCGCTCGAACAGGCCTTCGTCGACCATGACCTTGGCACCGCCACCGGCTTCTTCGGCCGGCTGGAAGATCAGGTAGACAGTACCGTCGAAATTGCGTTGCGTGGCGAAGTGCTGCGCCGCGGCCAGCAGCATGGCCACGTGGCCGTCGTGGCCGCAGGCGTGCATCTTGCCGTCGAACACGCTGGCGTGGGCGAAGCGGTTGTGCTCCTGCATCGGCAGCGCGTCCATGTCGGCGCGCAGGCCGATGGCCCGACCGTTGGCGCCGCCGTCGCGGCCGTGCACGATGCCGACGACACCGGTCTGGGCCATGCCCTGGTGCATCGGAATGCCCCATTCGCCGAGCTTGCTCGCCACCAGCGCGGCAGTGCGCAGCTCCTCGAAGCTCAACTCCGGGTGCGCATGGAGGTCGCGCCGCAGGCGGCCGATGGCCGCTGCGTCGGCGACGATGCCGTCGATCAGTTTCATGCCGGCATCGGCTTCAAGGCAGCGCCGCGGCCAGCGCCTGTTCCAGGTCGGCGATCAGGTCGCCGGCATCCTCGATGCCCACGCTCAGGCGCAGCAGGTCGGGCGGTGCCGGCGTGCCCGCGCCTTCGACGCTGGCGCGGTGCTCGATCAGGCTCTCGGTGCCTCCCAGCGAGGTGGCGCGCTTCCACAACTTGACGTTCGCTGCGGTGGCGACAGCCGCGACCTCGCCGCCTTTGGTGCGCAGCGACAGCATGCCGCCGAAGCCACCTTGCATCTGCCTGGCCGCAATCTCATGCCCGGGAGCGCCGGGCAGGCCGGGATAGAGCACCGCTTCGACGCGCGGGTGTTTCGCGAAATGCTCGGCGATGCGCTGCGCCGACTGCGAGGCGCAGCGTACACGCAGGTACAGCGTGCGCATGCCGCGCAGCAGCAGCCAGGCTTCGAAGCTGCCCAGCGTGCCGCCGAGCTGCGCGCGAACCGTCTTCACGCGCTTCCAGAAATCGTCGTCGCGGGCGGTGACCAGCACGCCGGCGATCAGGTCGCTGTGGCCGTTGAGGTACTTGGTGCCGGCATGCATGACGATGTCGGCGCCATGTTCGATCGGGCGCGTCAGCACCGGGCTTGCGACGGTGGAATCCACCGCCAGCAGCGCGCCCGCAGCGTGGGCGATCTTCGCGGTGGCGGCGATGTCGGTGATGGTCCACAGCGGGTTGGCGGGCGTTTCGACCCAGACCAGCCGGGTCTTGCCGGGCTGGATGGCGGCCTGCACTGCGGCCGGGGCCGTCATGTCGATGAGCTCGACCTTCAATCCCCAGTGCGTGGCGAAGTTCATCAGCCAGTTGCGCAGCGACCAGTACATGACCTTCGGCGCCAGCACATGGTCGCCCGGCGCCAGCGCCTGGAACACCGCGGTGGCCGCGGCCATGCCACTGGCGAACAGGGCCGCCTGCGCGCCTTGCTCCAGCGCGGCGATCAGCGCTTCGGCCTGGTCGAAAGCCGGGTTGTCGGCGCGCGCATAGATGCGGCCCGAGCGATACTGGTTGTCCGGGTCGCGCAGGTAGGTCGACGAGACATGGATCGGCGGCGTGATCGCGCGCGTCTTGTCGTCGATCCAGCCCAGGGCCTGGGCGGCAAGGCTTTCGGGATGCAGCTTCTTGGAGTCCATCGGGCGTCCTGTTCAATGTCGCATTCGCAAGCCGCTGCACCTCCAGCGGTCACCGCGGAACCGGCTTCGCCGGGCCGCTGGTGACGCCCCACTGGGGGGGCGCGCCGCAGGCGCTTCGGGGGGTCAATACAACAATCCCATCGCATCGCGCACATCGCGCATCGTCTGCTTGGCGACGGTGCGTGCGCGCTCGGTGCCGTTCTCGACGATCCACTGCACCTGCTTGGGGTTGCTCAGGTAGCCTTCGGCGCGCTCGCGCCAGGGCTGTTGTTCCTTGACGATCGCATCGATCACCGGCTGCTTGCAGTCCAGGCAGCCGATGCCGGCTGAGGTGCAGCCCTTGACCACCCAGTCCTGCGTGGCCGCGTCGCTGTACACCTTGTGGAACTGCCACACCGGGCATTTTTCCGGGTCGCCGGGGTCGCTACGGTGCACGCGTGCCGGGTCGGTGGGCATGCGCCGCACCTTGCGCTCGACCTCAGCCGGTTCTTCGCGCATGGCGATCGAGTTGCCGTAGCTCTTGCTCATCTTGGCGCCGTCCAGACCGGGCAGCTTGGTCACCTCGGTGTGCAGCGCCTGCGGCTCGGTCAGGATGGACTTGCCGGCACCGCGCAGGTGGCCGAGCAGCAGTTCGGTGTCCTCGGCGGTCCAGTTGGCGAGGGCCGCGGCCGAGCGCTGCACCAGCGCCTCGCCCTTGCCCAGGGGCTCGGCCTTGCCGGTCTCGCCGAACTCGCGCTTTTGCTTGTTGAGGTAGCGCGCGTCGTCCTTGCTCAGCTTGGCCAGTGCGGCCGCGACCTTGGCCTCGAAGTCGGCGGCGCGGCCGTACAGGTGGTTGAAGCGGCGCGCCACCTCGCGCGTCAGCTCCACGTGCGAGGCCTGGTCTTCGCCCACCGGCACGAAGGCGGCCTTGTAGATCAGGATGTCGGCCGCCTGCAGCAGCGGGTAGCCCAGGAAGCCATAGGTGGCCAGGTCGCGGTCGGCCAGCTTTTCCATCTGGTCCTTGTAGGTCGGCACGCGCTCCAGCCAGCCCAGCGGCGTGCCCATGGCCAGCAGCGTGAACAGCTCGGCATGTTCGGGCAGGCGGCTTTGCAGGAAGATGGTGCAGCGGTCCGGGTCCAGCCCGGCGGCCAGCCAGTCGGTAACCATCTCGTAGACATACTGGCCCATCACCTCGCGGCTTTCGTAGTGCGTGGTCAGCGCGTGCCAGTCGGCGACAAAGTAGAAGCAGTCGTAGTCGTGCTGCAGCCGCACCCAGTTCTTCAGCGCGCCGTGGTAGTGGCCGAGGTGCATGGCGCCAGTGGGGCGCATGCCGGAGAGGACTCTGGGTTGCATGGTGTGCCGTGGAAGATGGGCCGCACAGCGCGCGGCAACGATCGATTCTAGAGGGCGGGGTCGGCGCCCAGCCGGTCGGCCAGGCCTTCGAACATGCGCATCCACACCGCCGGCGGCGCACCGTACTCGCGGCCGTTGCGCGCGATCACTACCTGGTTCTTCGGCGACACGAACACGAACTGGCCATGGTTGCCGCGCGCGCTGAAGTCGTAGTCCTGGCCCGTGCGCTGCTGGCCCCACCAGAAGTGCTTGTAGTAGGCGCCGGCACGGTACTGCGGCAACGGTAGCGCGCCGTCGGGCGACGTGGCCGCGCGCACGGCGTCGGCCGACAGCACGCGCCGGCCATCCAGGGCCACGCCCTGGTCGAGGAACAGCTGGCCGAAGCGGGCGAAGTCGAGCGTGCGCGCGTTGATGCCACTTTCCAGTTTCTCGAAGCCGGTGGATTCACTGTCCAGGCTCCAGCTGGCACCGGCAGCCATGCCGGCCGGTTGCCACAGGCGCTGTTCGAACCAGCGCGTCACCGGCATGCCGGTGCTGCGCTCCAGCACCAGCCCGAGCAGCAACGGGTGGTAGTTGTTGTACAGCCAGGCCAAGCCCGGCGGCCGCTCGATCGTCGTGTGTTGCAGCGCCAGCTGGCGCAGGTCGGGCCAGTAGTAGGTCTTGGCACCGTCGCTGGTCAGGAACGGATACTCGGTGTAGCGCAGCCCGGCGTTCATGTTCATCAGGTGGCGCAGGCTGATCTGCTCGAAGCGCGGATCGCGCTGGCGCAGCTCGGGCAGGTACTTCGTCACCGGGTCGTCCAGGCTGCCGATGCGCCCGTCGGCCACGGCCAGGTCCAGTAAGGTGCCGAGCACCGACTTGGCGACGGAAAACGACGTGGCCGTGTCGTCGCGGCGCTGGCCGTTGAAGTAGGCCTCGTAGAGGACCCGGCCGCGCTGCAGCACGACGAAGCCCTGCGTGGCATTCGCCGCCAGCCAGCGGTCGAGCTCCTGGCCGGGCATCACGGCAGCGAAGGCGTCGCGCACGCGCTGCGGTTGCAGTTCCGCAGGCATCTCGATCGCTTCTGGCGCGGCCAGCAGTTCGCGCTTGGGGAAGCGGAACTGGTCATCGACGTCGGAATCCCCCAGGCTCAGCGTGCGCCACACATAGGCCGGCGGGTAGACCAGCAAGGCCAGCGCCGCTGCGGCGAGCAGCAGCACCAGCAGGCCGATGGCGCTGCGGCGCAGGCGCCGATTCAGGTCCGTCCGTGCCATGGCCCGCTCGTTACACTGCCTCAATGAAGTCGATTGTCATCCTGATCTCCGGGCGCGGCTCCAACATGGAGGCCATCGTGCAGCGCTGTGCTGCCGAAGGCTGGCCGGCGCGCGTGGCAGCGGTGATCAGCAATCGCGCCGATGCCGCGGGCCTGCAGTTCGCCGCGGCCAACGGCATCGCCACCGCGGTGGTGGCGCACAAGGCCTACGCCTCGCGCGAGGCCTTCGACGACGCGCTGGGCGCGGCCATCGACGGCTTCGCGCCCGACCTGGTGGTGCTGGCCGGCTTCATGCGCATCCTGGGCGACGCCTTCGTCCGCCGCTACGAGGGCCGGGTGCTGAATGTCCACCCCTCGCTGCTGCCGGCCTTCCCCGGGCTGCACACCCACCAGCGGGCCATCGATGCCGGCTGCAAGCTGGCCGGGGCCACGGTGCATTTGGTGACGCCGCAGCTGGACCATGGGCCGATCGTGCTGCAGTCAGTGGTGCCGCTGCGCCCCGGTGACGATGCCGAGGTGCTGGCGGCTCGCGTGCTCGCCACCGAGCACCAGATCTACCCGCGCGCGGTGCGCTGGTTCGTCGAAGGCCGGCTGCGCGTGGAGGGCGGCGTGGTCACGCACACCGGCGGCGAAGCGCAGCTGTTCAGTGCGCTGTAGCGCCGCTCAGAACAGGTTGCCGGCGCCGTTGACGGCCAGCGCCACGGTCGCGCCCTCGGCATGGGCCACGGCCACGCGCTTGAGATGCCCCTTGTCGGAGGGCCACATCATCGCGCCGACCCAGGCCAGGTAGAGCCAGGCCCCGGCATTCCAGCCGACGATGAGGCGTTCGGTGCTGCGCGGCAGCGCGGGTATCAGCCCGCGCTGCCGCAATGCCGGCCAAGACGGCCTTCAGCAGCTGCGCGTGCGCGCGCAGGTGGCGGGCCAGGCGCTTATTGCAGGGTCGGGCCGGCAGGGATAATTCGTCGATGCATCCCAATGCCCTGCTCGAGTTGTGCACCGACTTGGTCCGCCAGGTGCTGAAACTCGATGCCCCCGCCGATGGCGTGGTGTCGGCCTTCTTCCGCACGCACCGCAACCTCGGCCCGCGCGAGCGCCACACGCTGGCCGAGACGGCCTATGCGGTGCTGCGCCGGCGGCTGCTGTACCAGCATCTGGCGCAAGGCAGCAATGGCCCGGCGGAGCGCCGCCTGGCCATCCTGGGCTGGCAGGGGGCCGACGGCTTTCTGCAAGGCGCCCTGGAAGCGCATGAGCGCCAATGGCTGGAGCGCTGCCGCGCTGTCGACCCGGCGACGTTGCCCGACAAGCTGCGCCACAACCTGCCGGACTGGCTGGCCGGCGCATTGCACGAGCAGCTGCCCGACAGCGATTTCTGGGCGCTGGCCGATGCGCTGCTGCAGCCGGCGCCGCTGGACCTGCGCATCAACACCGTCAAGGCCAAGCGCGAGGTGGTGCAGCGCGAACTGGCCGAGGTCGGCATCGAGGCCGTGCCCACGCCGTACT
This sequence comes from uncultured Pseudomonadota bacterium, assembly GCA_963758955.1. Taxonomy (GTDB): domain Bacteria; phylum Pseudomonadota; class Gammaproteobacteria; order Burkholderiales; family Burkholderiaceae_C; genus Rubrivivax. Next base: position 196,657 of record CAVWXO010000006.1, on the reverse strand, counting down.
CGCCTTGGGGGCTGCGCGTGGCGGGCAAGCCTGCGCTGCAGAAACTGGGGGTCTTCACCCGCGGCGAGGTCGAGGTGCAGGACGAAGGCAGCCAGCTGCTGGCACTGCTGACCGATGCCCGGCGCGGCGAGATGGTGGTGGATTTTTGCGCTGGGGCCGGCGGCAAGACGCTGGCGCTGGGTGCGGCGATGCGCAACACAGGCCGGCTCTATGCCTACGACACTTCCGGCCACAGGTTGGATGCGATGAAGCCGCGCCTGGCCCGCAGCGGCCTGAGCAACGTGCACCCGGTGCAGCTGGCGCACGAACGCGACGAGCGCATCAAGCGCATGGCCGGCAAGATCGACCGCGTGCTGATCGATGCGCCCTGTTCGGGGTTGGGCACGCTGCGCCGCAATCCCGACTTGAAGTGGCGCCAGTCGCCCAAGGCGGTGCAGGAGCTGCAGGCCAAGCAGCATGCCATCCTGGACAGCGCCGCGCGTCTGCTCAAGCCCGGCGGGCGCTTGGTCTACGCCACCTGCAGTCTGTTGCGCGCCGAGAACGAGGACGTGGCCGACGCTTTCGAGAAGCAGCATGCGGACAGCTTCGCGCCGCTGCCGGTGCATGAGCTGCTGGCGCAGGCCAAGGTGGTGGCAGCCCAAGACCTGGACTGCCAGGGCCGATTGCGGCTTTGGCCGCACCGCCACGGCACCGACGGCTTCTTTGCCGCGGCCTGGCAGCGGCGCTGAGTGGGGTCTTGATCTGCCGCAAGCGACGCTGCGGAACCCATGTATGGACCGTCCACACTAAGCAATTCCCGCCATTGTTTCGCGCAATGGCCGTCTACAATGCGAAATTGGTCCGGTATCGGACTTCAAGTCAATCGACACAATGAACGAACTCATGACGGTGCACGACGCAGTGGTCGACCTTTTGTCCCACGGCCTGCTCGGCGCATCGACCTGGCAGGTGGTGCTGACGACGCTGGTCTTCACGCACATCACCATCGCTGCTGTGACCATCTTCCTGCACCGGTCGCAGGCCCACCGTGCGCTGGATCTGCATGCCATCCCGTCTCATTTCTTCCGCCTGTGGCTGTGGCTGACCACCGGCATGGTGACCAAGGAGTGGGTCGCCATCCACCGCAAGCACCACGCCAAGTGCGAAACCGCCGATGACCCGCACAGCCCGGTCACCCGCGGCATCAAGACCGTGTTGCTGACCGGCAGCGAGTTGTACCGCGCCGAGGCCAAGGTGCAGGAGACGCTGGACAAGTACGGCCACAACACGCCGGATGACTGGATCGAGCGCAACCTGTACAGTCGCTACTCGTGGCAAGGCGTGGGCGTCATGCTGGTCATCGACCTGCTGCTGTTCGGGGCCATCGGTGCCACCGTGTGGGCCGTGCAGATGGCCTGGATCCCCGTCACCGCGGCCGGCATCATCAACGGCCTGGGTCACTGGTGGGGCTATCGCAACTTCGAGGCGCCGGACGCATCGACCAACATCTCGCCGTGGGGCATCATCATCGGTGGCGAGGAACTGCACAACAACCACCACACCTACCCAACCTCTGCCAAGCTGTCGGTCAAGCCCTTCGAATTCGACATCGGCTGGCTCTACATCCGGCTGATGGAAATGGCTGGCCTGGCCAAGGTGCGCAGAATCCCGCCACAGCTGAGGCTGGGAGAAGTCCGGGCGGTGGCCGATGGCAAGACGCTGGAGGCGATCATTGCCAACCGCTACGAGGTGATGGCGAACTACGCCGTCGAACTCAAGCGCGCCTGCGCTGCCGAACTGGCGCGTATGAAGGCCCAGGGTGCGCACAGCAGCGCCAACTGGAAGAGCATGAATGCCGCCAGGCGCTGGCTGCACCGCGACGACGACAAGATCCCGCAGGGCCAGAAGCCGCTGCTGGCCAAGGCGGTGGGCGACAGTCCGGCGCTGAGCAAGCTGGTGACGATGCGCGAGGAATTGCGCTCGCTGTGGACGCGCACCAATGTATCGGCCGACCAACTCGTGGCTGACCTGCAGGCTTGGTGCAAGAAAGCCGAGGACAGCGGCATCACCGCGCTGCAGGAGTTCTCTCTGAAGCTGCGCGCGGCACACGCCTGATGCGGGCGGCAGGCGGCCGCCACCAATAACGAAAACGGGGCCCATGGGCCCCGTTTGCATATGGAAAGGGGTCGCAACGCGACCCCGCGTTACGACTTACTTCAGTTTGGTTTCCTTGTAGGCCACGTGCTTGCGCGCGACCGGGTCGAACTTGTTGAACTCCAGCTTGCCCGGAGTGGTCTTCTTGTTCTTGCTGGTGGTGTAGAAGTGACCGGTGCCCGCCGATGATTCGAGCTTGATCTTTTCGCGTCCGCCTTTGGTGGCCATGGTGCTGCTCCCGCTTCAGTTCAGATTTCGCCGCGCTTGCGCAGGTCGGTGACGACCTGGTCGATGCCGACCTTGTCGATCAGGCGCAATGCGGCATTGCTGATGCGCAGACGCACCCAGCGATTTTCACTCTCGACCCAGAAGCGCCGGTACTGCAGGTTGGGCAGCCAGCGGCGCTTGGTTTTGTTGTTGGCGTGGGAGACGTTGTTTCCCACCATCGGGCCTTTGCCCGTGACCTGACAGACGCGTGCCATGGACGCTCTCCGAAGAATATTTGGGGCTGCCGGATTCGGCAAAGCCCGCAAGTATAACTCAAGCACCTTGTTCGAGGAAGCGCTGGGCGTCCAGCGCCGCCATGCAGCCGGTGCCGGCGCTCGTGATGGCCTGGCGGTAGACATGGTCCTGCACGTCGCCGGCGGCAAACACGCCGCGGATGCTGGTCATCGTGGCCATGCCGCCCAGTCCGCTGCGGGTGATCAGGTAGCCGTCCTTCATCTCCAGCTGGCCCTTGAACAGCTCGGTATTGGGCTGGTGGCCGATGGCGATGAAGCAGCCCTTCAGCGTCAGCTCGGTGTCGGGACCGCCGTTGGTGGACTTCAGACGCACCCCGGTCACGCCGGAGTTGTCGCCCAACACCTCGTCGAGCGTGTTCCACAGGTGCAGCACCACCTTGCCGGCGGCGGCCTTGGCCATCAGCTTGTCGACCAGGATCGCCTCGGCGCGGAACTTGTCGCGGCGGTGCACCACATGCACGCTGCGGGCGATGTTCGACAAGTACAGCGCCTCTTCCACGGCGGTGTTGCCGCCGCCGACCACGCACACGTCCTGGTCGCGGTAGAAGAAGCCGTCGCAGGTGGCGCAGCCGCTGACGCCGCGGCCCATGAAGGCCTGCTCGCTTGGCAGGCCCAGGTACTTGGCGCTGGCACCTGTGGCGATGACCAGCGCGTCGCAACTGTAGGTGCCGGCATCGCCTTGCAGCCTGAAGGGCCGCTGCGACAGGTCGACCTGGTTGACATGGTCGAACACGATCTTCGTGTCGAAGCGCTCGGCATGCTTCTGGAAGCGCTGCATCAGGTCGGGGCCCATCACGCCGTCGACGTCGGCAGGCCAGTTGTCCACATCGGTGGTGGTCATCAGCTGGCCGCCCTGCGCCACGCCGGTGATCAGCAGCGGTTGCAGGTTGGCACGCGCCGCATAGATGGCGGCGGTGTAGCCGGCCGGGCCGGAGCCGAGGATCAGCACCTTGGCATGGGTGGGAGCGGTGCTCATGAGCGGGTTTCCGAGATCGGGATCAAGGGGCAGCGGCGTCGCGTGAATCCGACGTGGCAGGGTACTTGGGGCTGTGCCATGCTGGAAACAATCCGGTGCATGGGCACAATAGACGGAATTGTAGTGACCGCGGCGTGCGATCGCGGCGTGCAAGCCATCCAACCACAAAGCGAGGGGACCGTCGATGTCGCTGATGTCCAATCTGGACTTGATCCGCAGGGTGCCGTTGTTCTCGATGCTGACCAACGATCAGGCCCAGTCCATCGCCGATGCCGTTGTCAAGCGGCGCCTGCGCCGTGGCGAGCTCGTGGTCGAGCAGGGGCGCAAGAGCAATGCGCTGTTCATCCTGCTCAATGGCCGGGCGCGGGTGCTGACCTCCGATTCGCGCGGCCGCGAGGTCATCCTGGCGGTGCTGGAAGCCGGCGACTACGTCGGCGAGATGAGCCTGATCGACAACGAACCGCACTCGGCCACGGTGCGCGCCGAGGTGCAGACCGACATGCTGGTGCTGGCGCGCGCTGACTTCGCGCGCTGCCTGCCGGAGAACTCCACCCTGTCGTATGGCGTCATGCGCGGCCTGGTGCGGCGCCTGCGCAATGCCGACCGGCAGATCGAATCGCTGGCCCTGCTCGACGTGTACGGCCGCGTGGCGCGTACGCTGCTCGACATGGCCGAGGACGACAAGGGGGTGAAGATCATCCGCCACAAGGTCTCGCGCCAGGACATGGCCAAGGTGGTGGGCGCCTCGCGGGAGATGGTCAGCCGGGTCATGAAGGACCTGGAAGAGCGCGGTGTCATCGAGACCCAGGAGAACGGCTCGGTGATCATCAAGGAACGGCTGCAGAACGACTGATCGAGGGCGGCGCAGGCTGCGAGTCCCGCGGCTCCAACAGCGCCTGCGCGCTGTTGGACGGGTCGAGCGCCAGCCGCGTCTCGCGGCTGGCATGTCGCGCAGCGACGTGAAGGCGGCGACAGCCGCCTTGCCATAGCCATAATCGCGCCCATGACATTTCCGCTCGGTTCCCTGCGCGCTGATGGCGCTGCATCGGGCAATACCTACACGCGCAAGTCCGCCGCCAAGCCCGCACCGGTCGACTCTGCCTCGGTCACGCCGATTGCGCGCTGGCGGCAACAGGCGTGGCTCGTCATCTCGGCGGTGGCCTGGCTGCTGCTGCTGCTGGCGATGGCTACCCACCACCCGGGTGACCCGGGCTTTTCTACTTCCGGCGATGGCGGGCCACTGCGCAACAAGGCCGGCATGATCGGCGCCTGGGTTTCCGACCTGGGCCTGTTCCTGTTCGGCTACTCGGTCTGGTGGTTCATTCCGGTCGGCCTGCGCGCCTGGCTGTCCGGCCTGGCACGAGCGGTGCGTCGCGAGGACGATGCAGGTGCCGCCGCGCTGCTGCCGCGTGCGGCTTTCTGGGGGGGCCTGGCGCTGCTGATGGCGGCGAGTTGCTCGCTCGAATGGACCCGCCTGTATCAGTGGGAGTCCCTGCTGCCGGGCCATGCAGGCGGTGTGCTCGGCTTTACCCTCGGGCCGCTGTCGTCGCACTGGTTGGGTTTCGCCGGCTCGGGCGTGCTGTGGATCGCAGCGCTGGTGGCAGGCATGTCGCTGGCGCTGGGATTCTCGTGGCTGGCTTTGGCCGAAGCGATCGGCACCGCCATCGACAGCGTGCGCGAGCGCCGCCAGCAGCGAAAGGAGCAGGCGGAGGACCGCCGGATCGGCGAGGCGGCGCTGGTCGAGCGCGAGCAGGAGGTCGAGGTCGAGCGCCACGAGGTGGTGGATCACCTGCCGCTGGTGATCGAACCGACGCTGCTGGAAGTGCCCAAGTCCGAGCGCGTGGCCAAGGAGCGGCAGAAACCGCTGTTCGTCGAACTGGCCGACACCAAGTTGCCACAGGTGGATCTGCTGGACGAGCCGCCGGCTCGCGTCGAGACCGTGACGCCCGAGTCGCTGGAGATGACCAGCCGGCTGATCGAGAAGAAGCTGAAGGACTTCGGTGTCGAAGTGCGCGTGGTCGCCGCCAGCCCCGGCCCGGTGATCACGCGCTACGAGATCGAGCCGGCCACCGGCGTCAAGGGCGCGCAGGTGGTCAACCTGGCCAAGGACCTGGCACGCTCGCTGTCGCTGGTGAGCATCCGCGTCGTCGAGACCATCCCCGGCAAGAACTACATGGCCCTGGAGCTGCCCAATGCGCGGCGTCAGACCATCCGCCTGGCCGAGATCCTGGGCTCGCAGATCTACAACGACGCCGCGTCGCAGCTGACCATCGCGCTGGGCAAGGACATCATCGGCAACCCCGTGGTCGCCGATCTGGCGAAGATGCCGCACTGCCTGGTGGCCGGCACCACGGGTGCCGGCAAGTCGGTGGGCATCAACGCCATGATCCTGAGCCTGCTCTACAAGGCCGAGGCGCGCGACGTGCGGCTGATCCTGATCGACCCGAAGATGCTCGAGCTGAGCGTCTACGAAGGCATCCCGCACCTGCTGTGTCCGGTCGTCATCGACATGAAGCAGGCCGCCAACGCGCTGAACTGGTGTGTCGGCGAAATGGAGCGGCGCTACAAGCTGATGAGCAAGCTGGGCGTGCGCAACCTGGCCGGCTACAACAAGAAGATCGCCGAGGCTGCCGAACGCGGCGAGAAGCTACCAAACCCTTTCAGCTTGACGCCCGAAGCGCCCGAGCCGCTGGAGCGCCTGCCCAACATCGTCGTGCTGATCGACGAGCTGGCCGACCTGATGATGGTGGTGGGCAAGAAGATCGAGGAGCTGATCGCCCGGCTGGCACAGAAGGCGCGCGCCTGCGGCATCCACCTGGTGCTGGCCACGCAGCGGCCGAGCGTGGACGTGATCACCGGTCTGATCAAGGCCAACATCCCCACGCGGCTGAGTTTCCAGGTCAGCAGCAAGATCGACAGCCGCACCATCCTCGACCAGATGGGCGCCGAGGCCTTGCTGGGCCAAGGCGACATGCTGTACATGGCCTCGGGCAGCGGGCTGCCGGTGCGCGTGCACGGTGCGTTCGTCAGCGACGAGGAGGTGCACCGCGTCGTCGAGTACCTGCGCAACCAGGGCGAACCCAACTACATCGAAGGCCTGCTCGAAGGTGGCGTGCTCGACGGCGATGCCGAAGGCGGCACATCGGGCGAGGGCGGGCCCAGCGGCGAGGCTGACCCGATGTACGACCAGGCCGTGGCCATCGTGCTGGAACACAAGCGCGCGTCGATTTCCCTCGTGCAGCGCCACCTGCGCATCGGCTACAACCGTGCCGCGCGGCTGCTCGAACAGATGGAGAAATCGGGCCTGGTGTCGGCCATGGGCACCAACGGCAACCGCGACATCATCGTGCCCAAGCGCGACTGAGGTCGCAAGGATTCAGACCGCCGACCGTGTCGCCGATGCCATGAAGAAGGTGCTTGCCGCGAAGAAGCGGCCGGCGCGATCACGAGCTTCGAGTTCTGCAAGCCAGGCGCTGGACGCTGCGGCCGGCGCGCGCCCGAGTTCCACCGCACGCTGCACGGCAGGGGCCAGACCCATGCGCCGCACCCACTCGGCAAAGCTCGTGGTCGGCGCGCCGAACAATCGCACCTCGACATCGACCAGACCAGCATCGACAAACAGGCCGCGCAGCCGACGCCCGATCCAGCCGCCCGGCACCGCCTCGGCGGCGGTGGCAAGCAAGGTGCGCGTGAGTTCCGGGTCGGGCGCGTCGACGACGGCGCTGCCGAGGTCCGCTTCGGTGACCACGATGCGCCCACCAGGCCTGGTCACGCGCGCCATCTCGACCAGCGCTGCGCCGGGGTTCTGCAGGAAGATCAACACCCGGTCGGCGCGCGCGGCGTCGAACACCGCGTCGTTGAAAGGCAGGCGGTGAGCGTCGCCTTCGTGCAGTTCGGCGCGCAGCATTCGCTGCTCGCAGCGCCGGCGCGCTTCGTCGAGCAGCGCACGGCTGCTGTCGAGGCCAGTGATGTGCCCGGAACCGCCGATCCGTTCCGCGAGCAGTTCGAACACCGCGCCGTGACCGCAGCCGACGTCGAGCACCGAAGCGCCGGGCTGCAGGCGCAACAGGTCGATGCCGGTTGCGATCATCGGCGCCAGTCCGCGCTGGAATCCGTCGAGAAACGCGACATAGGCGGCTGGGTCAGCTGTCGCGTCGACATCGGCGAAACCGGCGATGCCGCTGGGTGGCAGGGGGGTGCTGGGGTCGAGCATGGTGGGGTTCTCCTCAATCGGGCTTGATCGCTGCGCTGCGGATCACCTGCGCCCAGCGCTGGACTTCCAGCTGGATGAACTCGCGCGCCTGCGCCGGCGTGTTGCCTACCGGGATGGCGCCGAGCTGCCGCAGGCGTTCGGCCACCTCGGGCGAGCGCAGAACCTCCTGCACCGCGAGCGCGATCTTTTCGACCACCGCGGCCGGCGTCTGCGGCGGCGCCGCGAGCGCCAGCCAGCTGTCGGAGACAAACCCGGGCAGCGCCTCGTGCACCGTGGGCACGCCGGGCAGTGGTGCCAGTCGCTCGGCGCTCGCCACGGCCAGCACCTTCAGCCGGCCGTCCTTCACGAGCGGCATCACGCTGGTCAGGTTGGCGAACATCAGGTCGACGCGGCCGGCCACCAGGTCGGGCAGTGCACTCGTGATGCCCTGGTACGGCACGTGAACGATGCGCACCTGGCCTAACGCCTTCAGCATTTCAGCGCTCAGATGCGGTGTGCCGCCGTTGCCGGTGGAGGCATAGCTCAGCCGGTCCGGGTTGGCCTTGGCGTAGTCGAGCAGCTCGCGCAGGTTCGACGCTGGCAACGCGCGCGTCGCGACCAGCAGGTTCGGCATCGACGCCACCACCGTCACCGGCACGAAGGCCGCAGGGTCATGGCCGAGCTTGGTGAACAGACTCTGGTTGATCGCCAGCGGCGGTGGCGGCGTGATCAGCAGCGTGTAGCCGTCTGCCGGCGCTCGTGCCACGAACTCGGCGCCGACATTGCCGCTGGCGCCGGGGCGGACCTCCACGAGCACCGGCTGGCGCCAGCGCTCGCCGAGCCGCTCGGCGATAAGGCGCGCCAGGTCCGAGACGCCACCGGCCGAAAACGGAAACACCAGGTGGACCGGCCGGTTCGGATAGTCGTCGACCGGTGCGGTGTGTGCCGGCACCACGGCAGCCAGCGCGAGCAGGGCCAGCACGGCGCGGAAGTTTTGCATGAGCACGACTCCTTGGAGAACGGCTCGATGCTGTGACTCGCTGCGCTGACTGTCACGAGCCCGATGTCCCGATTGCGGCGGGACGGCTGACCTGAATGTTCGCTGCTCAGTGTGCCGACGGCGAGCCAAAGCCCGCCTCGCGCGCCATCACGATCGCTGCCGCGCGCGTGTGCACGTCGAGCTTGCCGAGGATCGAGGAGACGTTGTTGCGCACCGTTTTCTCGCTCATGCCGACGCGTTCGCCGATGGTCGGATTGTCGAGTCCGCGCGCCAGCAGTTCCAGCACCTCGCGCTCGCGCCGCGTCAGTTCGTCGAAGCACGTCGGCCGCGAAGTTGGCAAGGCGGCCGGCGCGGTAAGGAAAGCGTCGAGTTCCGCCGCGAACTGCGCCAGCGCCGGCTCGCCGCGCAGCAGCGCATGGTTGCGGCTGTCCAGCGGCACGAAGCGCGACCCCGGGATCGCCGCCGCCAGCAACCGGCCCTGCTCGAAGGGCACGCGCGTGTCGCCGCGGGCGTGCAGCACCAGCGCAGGGCAGGCCAGGCGGGGTGCCAGCGCACGCAGGTCGGCACGGTGCAGCTCGCGCATGAAGCGCGATGCGTTCGCCGGCGACGCCATGCGGCGCAACAGTTCGTTGAGCGCACGGAACTGCTCGGCGCTGCCGTCCGGTACGTACTGCGAGGTGTAGAGCTGGCGGAACGCCGGATCGTCCTTGCCCCAGCCTACTTCGACCAGGCGCAGCAAGGTTTCGGCCTCGGCCTGCGACTCCGGCGTCGTGGCGCGGGCGGTCTTGCCTTGGATGAATGCGCCGTACAGCACCAGACGGCTCACGCGCTCGGGACGCCGGACCGTGAAGTTGATGGCGACTGCTCCGCCCCCGGCAACGCCCAGCAATCCGAAGCGCGACAAGCCTACCGCATCGACCACGGCCTCGAGGTCTTCAACCTGTCGATCGAGCGAGAAGTCATGCACCTCGCGGTCGGACAAACCCATGCCGCGCGAGTCATAGCGCACGAGGGTGCGGCCGCGGCCGATCTCGCCCAGCATGCCGCCGAGCACCGGGTGATCGGCGTCGGTCTCGAGGCTCGACGCCAGGTGCACCGACTTGACGAGCGGCGGGCCGTCGCCCGTCGCTGCATAGGCGATGCGCGTGCCGTCGCGGCTGGTGCAGAAGTGGATCGACGATGGGCTCAGCACCGCCTCAGTCTAGCCCGCCTGTTCCAGCGATGTGGATCTGCTTGAGTCGACTGCTTTGCTCGACGTGGCACTGCAATCGCTGTCACCAGGCCCCACCCGTTGTTTCGGTACAGTCTGGCCTGTTCCTTCCTTGCTTGTTGCTGGCACCCGAACTCAATGACCCACGGGCATTCCATTTCCGTCCGCGCCTTCGCAAACCTCCGCCGTGCCATGCCCCCGATCGCCCGCGGGTTGGGCGCGATGTTGCTGGGGGTCGCGATGTCGGCCCATGCCGACGCACTGGACACGCTGCGTGAGTTCGTGCGCGACGTGAAATCCGGTCGGGCTGCCTTCACCCAGACGGTGAGCTCGGCCGACGGCGTGAAGAAGCGCGCGTCCAGCGGCAGCTTCGAGTTTGCGCGTCCCAACCGCTTCCGCTTCGCTTATGCCAAGCCCTTTGAACAGTTGATCGTCAGCGACGGCAACAAGGTCTGGATCCACGATGTCGATCTCAACCAGGTCAGCGTGCGCAAGCTCGGCGCCGCGCTGGGCGCGACGCCGGCGGCGTTGCTGGCCGGTGCGTCGCTGGACAAGGAATTCGAGCTGGTCGCGATGCCGTCCAAGGACGGCATCGACTGGGTGCAAGCCACTCCGCGCCAGAAGGACGGCGCATTTCAATCGATGCGCATCGGCTTTCGCGGCAAGGAACTGGCCGCGGTGGAGATCCTCGACAGCTTTGGCCAGCGTTCGCTGCTGCAGTTCAGCCAGTACGCGGCCAACGTCACGCTGCCGGATACCAGCTTCCGCTTCGTGCCGCCCGCGGGCGCCGACGTCATCGAGCAATAGGCCGCGGCGCATGGACGCGCAGGAGCCGTTGTTCGACGCCGAACCCGCGCCGGCGCCGGCCGGCGCCGCGCCATTGCCCGAAGGCAGCGTGCCGCTGGCCGAACGCATGCGCCCGCGCACGCTCGACGAAGTGGCCGGCCAGGCGCATCTGCTGGGCCCGGGTCGTCCGCTGCGGGTGGCCTTCGAATCGGCGCATCTGCACTCGATGATCCTGTGGGGCCCGCCAGGGGTGGGCAAGACCACGTTGGCGCGGCTGATGGCCGGCGCGGTGGACGCCGACTTCATCGTGCTGTCGGCCGTGCTCGCCGGCGTCAAGGACATCCGCGACGCGGTCGAGCGCGCCAAGGCCACGCGCCGTGCCGGACGCGCGACCATCGTCTTCGTCGACGAGGTGCACCGCTTCAACAAGGCGCAGCAGGATGCCTTCCTGCCGCATGTCGAATCGGGGCTGTTCACCTTCATCGGCGCGACCACCGAGAACCCGTCCTTCGAGGTCAACTCCGCGCTGCTGTCGCGGGCCACCGTGCATGTGCTGAAGTCGCTGCAGGTCGAAGACCTGGCCGCATTGCTGCAGCGCGCACAGGCGCTGATGCAGGCCGTACCCCTGAGCGACGCGGCGCGTGAACGCTTGATGGCCCATGCCGACGGCGATGCGCGGCGCCTGCTCAACGCCTACGAGAACGTCGCAGGCCTGGCGGCGCGCGATGCGACGCTCACGCAGATCGACGAGACGCTGCTGGAGCAGGCACTGGGCGAGCAGTTGCGTCGCTACGACAAGAGCGGCGACCAGTTTTACGATGCCATCTCCGCCCTGCACAAGTCGGTGCGCGGCTCCGACCCCGACGCCACGCTTTACTGGCTGGCGCGCATGCTCGACGGCGGTGTCGAACCGCGCTATGTCGCGCGCCGGCTGCTGCGCATGGCCAGCGAGGACATCGGCCTGGCCGACCCGCGCGCACTGCACCTGGCGGTGGACGCTGCCGAAGTGTTCGAGCGGCTGGGTTCGCCCGAAGGCGAGCTGGCGCTTGCCCAGGCCGCGGTGTACCTGGCGATGGCGCCGAAGTCGAATGCGGTCTACGTCGCCTGGAATGCCGTGCGCGAGCTGGTGCGCAGCGACGGCACGCGGCCGGTGCCGGAGCACCTGCGCAACGCGCCGACCCGGTTGATGAAGCAGCTCGGGCACGGGGCCGGCTACCGCTATGCGAACGACGAGGCCGGTGGCTTTGCGGCCGGGGAGACCTACCTGCCCGAAGGTCTGCCGCGCACCCGTTTCTACGAGCCTGTGGCGCGAGGCCTGGAGCTGCGCATCGGCGAACGCCTGGCCGAACTGCGCGCGCTGAACGCTGCCGCCATCAAGTCGCGCTGACGCGCTGCGGGGGGTGCCCCAAGGCGGCCTGCCAAGGGGGAAAGCCCGTGCCTCTAGGCTGCAAACCGGCCCCTAGAATGGCGCCGCCCCAGGATGGTGCGGCACGGTCCGTGCAAGGGGCTGTGCTGCAAGGCACACAAAAGCAGCGACCTCAGGAGAACCATCGATGGAGACCTTCATCCAGCAGATCATCAACGGTCTGGTTCTCGGCAGCATGTATGCGCTGGTTGCGCTGGGCTACACGATGGTCTACGGCATCATCAACCTGATCAACTTCGCTCATGGCGAGGTGCTGATGGTCGGCGCGCTGGTCAGTTGGACCGTGGTCACGATGATGGCCGGGCTGGGCTTGCCGGGATGGCTGCTGCTGCTGATCTCGCTGATCGCCGCGATCGTGGTGTGCACCACGCTGAACTACACCATTGAGAAGATCGCCTACCGCCCCTTGCGCAACGCGCCACGGCTGGCGCCGCTGATCACCGCCATGGGCATGAGCCTGCTGCTGCAGACGCTGGCCATGATCATCTGGAAGCCCACCGTCAAGAGCTATCCGACGCTGCTGCCCAGCGAGCCCTTCCACATCGGCGGCGCGGTCATCAACACCGTACAGATCCTGATCCTGGTGAGTACGGCGGTGACGCTGGCTGCGTTGATGTGGCTGGTCAACTACACCAAGCTGGGTCGGGCGATGCGCGCCACGGCCGAGAACCCGCGCGTCGCCGGGCTGATGGGCGTGCGTCCGGACACGGTGATCTCGGCCACCTTCATCATCGGCGCCGCGCTGGCCGCACTGGCCGGCGTGATGTACGCGGCCAACTACGGCACCGCCCAGCACACCATGGGCTTCATGCCCGGACTGAAGGCCTTCACCGCGGCGGTGTTTGGCGGCATCGGCAACCTGGCCGGCGCCATGGTCGGCGGCGTGCTGCTGGGGCTGATCGAGGCGCTGGGCGCGGGCTACATCGGCGACCTGACCGGCGGCGTGCTCGGCAGCCACTACCAGGACATCTTCGCCTTCATCGTGCTCATCCTGGTGCTGACGCTGCGGCCGCAGGGCCTGATGGGCGAACGCGTGGCCGACCGGGCCTGAAGCGCAAGGAGCCGACCATGAAGAACAAGTACCTGATCTTCCTGCTCAGCGGTCTGGGCTTGCTGGTGCTGCCGCTGCTGGCCCAGCCCTTCGGCGATGCCTGGGTGCGCATCATCGACATCGCGCTGCTGTACGTGATGCTGGCGCTGGGCCTGAACATCGTGGTCGGCTACGCCGGTCTGCTGGACCTGGGCTACGTGGCCTTCTATGCGGTGGGCGCCTACATGTTTGGCCTGCTGGCCGGACCGCACCTGTGGGAAGCCTTCCCGTGGATCAAGGCCACCTTTCCGAACGGTATCCACGTGGCCTGGTGGCTGGTCATTCCCCTGGGAGCCTTGCTGGCCGGCATGTTCGGCATGCTGCTGGGCGCGCCCACGCTCAAGCTGCGTGGAGACTACCTGGCCATCGTCACGCTGGGCTTCGGCGAGATCATCCGAGTGTTCCTGAACAACCTGGATGCACCGGTGAACATCACCAACGGGCCCAAGGGCCTGGCCGGCATCGACTCGATCAAGATCTTCGGCGTGGACCTGGGCAAGTCGCAGGAACTGTTCGGCTACAAGTTGTCGTCGGTGACGCTGTACTACTACCTTTTCCTGGTGCTGGTGATCTTCACCATCATCATCTGCTACCGGCTGGAGCGCTCGCGCATCGGCCGTGCCTGGATGGCCATCCGCGAGGACGAGATCGCCGCCAAGGCCATGGGCATCAACACCCGCAACCTCAAGCTGCTGGCCTTCGGCATGGGGGCCACCTTCGGCGGCGTGTCCGGCGCGATGTTCGCGAGCTTCCAGCGCTTCATCTCGCCGGAGTCGTTCTCGCTGCAGGAATCGATCATGATCGTCGCCATGGTGGTGCTGGGCGGCATCGGCCACATTCCCGGCGTGATCCTTGGCGCATTGCTTCTCGCGGCACTGCCCGAAGTGCTGCGCTACGTCGCCGACCCGCTGCAGGGCATGACCGGCGGGCGGCTGGACGCGTCGATCCTGCGCCAGTTGCTGGTGGCGTTGGCGATGATCAGCATCATGCTGATCCGTCCGCGCGGGCTGTGGCCCTCGCCCGAGCATGGCAAGGCCGCGCCCACGCCGGCCAACGGCAAGCTGGGGGCCAAGAAATGAGCGAAGTCCTCAAGGTGGCAGGCGTGTCGAAGCGCTTCGGCGGGTTGCAGGCGCTGTCGGACGTGGGCATCTCCATCCTGCCCGGCCAGGTGTACGGCCTGATCGGGCCCAACGGCGCCGGCAAGACCACCTTCTTCAACGTGCTGACGGGGCTGTACACGCCCGATTCCGGCAGCTTCGAGCTGGGCGGCAAGCCCTACAAGCCCACGGCGGTGCACGAGGTGGCGCGTGCCGGCATCGCCCGCACCTTTCAGAACATCCGCCTGTTCGCCGAGATGACGGCGCTGGAAAACGTCATGGTCGGCCGCCATGTTCGCACCCACTCGGGACTGCTCGGCGCGATCTTCCGCACCGGCAGCTTCAAGACCGAAGAGGCCGCCATTGCTGCACGCGCGCAGGAGCTGCTCGACTACGTCGGCATCGGCCGTTTCGCCGAGTACAAGGCGCGCACGCTGAGCTACGGTGACCAGCGCCGCCTGGAGATTGCCCGCGCACTGGCCACCGACCCCAAGCTGATCGCGTTGGACGAGCCGGCCGCCGGCATGAACGCCACCGAGAAGGTGGTGCTGCGCGAGCTGATCGACCGCATCCGCAAGGACGGTCGCACCATCCTGCTGATCGAGCACGACGTCAAGCTGGTGATGGGCCTGTGCGACCGCGTCACCGTTCTCGACTACGGCAAGCAGATCGCCGAGGGCACGCCCTACGACGTGCAGAGAAACGAGAAAGTGATCGAGGCCTACCTGGGCGCCGACCACAAGGCGCATTGAGCCAGGAGCAACAAAACATGGCCAATCCCGTTCTGTTGAAGGTCAGTGCGCTGAAGGTGGCCTATGGCGGCATCCAGGCGGTCAAGGGCGTCAGCTTCGAGGTGCGCCAAGGTGAACTGGTCAGCCTGATCGGTGCCAACGGCGCCGGCAAGACCACCACGCTGAAGGCCATCACCGGGCTGCAGCCGGTGGCTGCCGGCGACATCGAATTCATGGGCAGGTCGATCAAGGGCCAGGGCGCCTGGGACCTGGTCAAGCAGGGCCTGGTGATGGTGCCCGAAGGCCGCGGTTGCTTCACGCGCATGACCATCACCGAGAACCTGCTGATGGGTGCCTTCGTGCGCAACGACAACGAGATCGAATCGGACATCGACAAGGTGTTCACCATCTTCCCGCGGCTGAAGGAACGGCGCGCGCAGCTGTCCGGCACGATGAGCGGCGGCGAGCAGCAGATGCTGGCGATGGGCCGCGCGCTGATGGCCCGGCCCAAGGTGCTGCTGCTGGATGAACCGTCGATGGGCCTGTCGCCGATCATGGTCGACAAGATCTTCGAGGTGGTGTCCACCATCCACGGCCAGGGCACGACCATCCTGCTGGTCGAGCAGAACGCCAGCCGCGCGCTGCAGCTGGCCGACCGCGGCTACGTGATGGAGTCCGGCGAGATCACGATGAACGGCGACGCCAAGCAGCTGCTCAACGACCCGAAGGTGCGGGCTGCGTACCTGGGCGAATAGCCGTCAGTCGGCCTTGCAGGCCACGGACTCGCAGAGCTCGACCTCCTCCTGAGGCGTTCGGACGTGCGCAGGCACGTTCTCACGCCCTCAGTCGGCCTTGGCGCCGGAGGCCTTCACCACCGTCTCGTACTTGCCCAGCTCGGCGCGCACGAAGGCGCCGAACTGCTCGGATGTCATTGGCGAGGGCTCGGCCAGCAACGTGGCCAGCCGTGCCTTCAGCTCTGGCGAGGCCAGCGCCTCGGTGAAGGCCTTGTTCAGCCGCTGCGTGGTGGCCGCCGGCAGGCCGGCCGGGCCGAACAGGCCGAACCAGGTGTTGATGTCGAAGGCCGCCAGGCCGTAGGCCGCGCCGCTCTCGGCGATGGTCGGCACCTCGGGCACCGCGCCGGAGCGCTTGGCGGTGGTCATCGCCACCGCCTTCAGCTTGCCGCTCTTGATATTGGCCGAGGCCGCGGCCAGGTTGTCGAAGTTCAGGTCCACCTGACCGGACAGCAGCGCCAATTGCGCCGGCGGCCCGCCGGCATAGGGGATGTGCACCATGAACACGCCGGCCTGCGACTTGAACATCTCGCCGGCCAGGTGTCCGGCGCTGCCATTGCCGCCCGAGCCGTAGTTCAGCGTGCCAGGGTTCTTCTTCGCATAGGCCACCAGGTCGGCCACGCTGGCGATGCCCAGCTTCTTGGCCACGTCGACGTTCATCACCAGCACGTTCGGCACCTGGGCGACCAGCGTGATCGGCGTGAAGTCGCGAATCGGGTCGTAGGGGATCTTGGCGTACAGCCAGGGGTTGATGGCATGCGTGGCCACCGCGCCCATGCCGATGGTCAGGCCGTCGGGCGCGGCCTTGGCGACGAGATCCATGCCCAGGTTGCCGCCGGCACCGGGGCGGTTTTCCACCACCACGGGGCCCAGGCTGTCCTTCACCTTCTCGGCCAGCGCACGCGCCACGATGTCCAGCGGCCCGCCGGGCGGGTAGGGCACCACGAGCCGGATCGGTTTGGACTGCGCCCAGGCCGGCAGCGCAACGGGGCTGGCCAGGGCGGCGAGGGCCAGCGTGCGGCGGCGAATGTTCGGCAACTCGGTCTCCGGAAGCTTTCGGACATCCGCAAGCCTACACTGCGCCTTCCCGCGGCCCGAAGCCGCCTGCGCTGAGGAGCGATGTCATGACGTTGTGCCCCATTGCCGTCGTTGCCGGCTGCCAGAAGTGCCCGGCCTTCAAGGTCTGCCCGTTGAAGACCGTGCTCGGTGATCAGCCCAGCAGGCCGCCTGCGGGTGGCGGCTCGTCGGGTGGTGGCAAGAAGTAGCGTGTTGCAAGCACCCGACCGTCACACGATGGGGTGCTTGTCTGCCTCGGACGTGAACGCGTCGGCGTAGAACTCGTCGGCCGGCAGTCCACAGTGCGCGCCGAAGTCGTTGCGCGCGGATTCCACCATCACCGGCGCGCCGCAAGCATAGACCTGGTGGCCCGACAGCTCAGGCAGATCGTCCATCACGGCGCGGTGCACCAGGCCGCTGCGTCCGGTCCAGTTGCCGTCGAAGCTTTCGGACAGCACCGGCACGTAGCGCAGGTTCTGCATCTGCGTGGCCGCCGCTTCGGCCCATTCGTGCAAGTACAGGTCTTCACGCTTGCGGCAGCCCCAGTACAGCACGGCCGGGCGGTCGATGGCCTTGAGCTGCATGTGCTCGATCAGCGCCTTGATCGGCGCGAAGCCGGTGCCCGCGGCCAGCAGCACGATCGGCTTCGACGATTCCTCGCGCAGGAAGAAGCTGCCGAAGGGCCCTTCGATGCGCAGGATTTCCTTGTCCTTCATCTGCGCGAACACATGGTCGGTGAATTTGCCACCTGGCAGGTGGCGCAGGTGCAGCTCCAGTGCCGGCGGGCTGCCCAGGTTGTGCGAGGCGTTGGCCATCGAATAGCTGCGTCGTGCGCCGTCGCGCAGGATGATCTCGATGAACTGGCCGGCACGGTACTGCAGGTTCTGGT
The DNA here is from genome assembly GCA_963758955.1 of uncultured Pseudomonadota bacterium. Taxonomy (GTDB): domain Bacteria; phylum Pseudomonadota; class Gammaproteobacteria; order Burkholderiales; family Burkholderiaceae_C; genus Rubrivivax. Next base: position 178,759 of record CAVWXO010000006.1, on the reverse strand, counting down.
TGGCCGGCAGCTGCAGCTTGAGGATCATTACGTCGTCGGCCGCGCGCTGCAGGCTGAGCACGCGCGCCGGCATCTTCAGCACCGGGAACTCGCCGGCGCCCGGCACGCTGCGCGCCTCGACCACGCAATCGGTCTGCGCCGCCGCACAGCAGGGCAGGATCCAGCCGGCGTCCTCTTCGGCGGTGGACAGCGCACGCAGCTGGTGCGCGCCGTGAATCACGCGGCCTTCGAGCAGCCGGCTCTTGCAGGAGCCGCAGGCCCCGTCGCGGCAGCCATAGGGCAAGCCGATGCCCTGGCGGATGGCGGCCGACAGGATCGGCTCGTCGCGCTGCACCTCGAAGCGGCGGTTCGCGGGTTGCAGGTTGATGGTGAAACTCATGGGTCTTGCGATGCGCACTTAAACTGCCTGCCGATTGTGCCCGCAAGGGTTTCGCCCCATGAACCTGCTGCCCACCCGCCGCCTTCGTTTGCCGGCCTTGCTGATCGTCGGTTGCGGCGATGTCGGCCTGCGCGTGCTGAAGCTGCTGCGCGGGCGCTGGCACGTGCTGGCCTTGACCTCGTCGCCGTCGCGGCGCGAGGCGCTGCGCCAGGCCGGCGCGATGCCGCTGTTGGGCAACCTCGACGATGCCGCGACGCTGGGCCGCCTCGGCGGCCTGGCCGATGTGGTGCTGCACCTGGCGCCGCCGCCGGCCAGCGGTGAGCAGGACACTCGCACCCGCCATCTGATGCAGGCCCTGGGCCGCGGCGGCCGTGTGCGGCGCATTGTCTATGCCAGCACCAGCGGCGTGTACGGCGACTGTGCCGGTGCACGCGTCGATGAGACGCGTGCGCTGCAGCCGGCCACCGCGCGGGCGCGCCGCCGCGTCGATGCCGAAGCGCAGCTGCGCGCCTTCGGCCGCCGCGCCGGCGTGGCCGTGGCGCTGCTGCGTATCCCCGGCATCTATGCCGGCGACCGCGTGGGCGGGCATCCGCGCGACCGGCTGCAACGCGGCACGCCGCTGCTGCGCGCCGAGGACGACGTCTACACCAACCACATCCATGCCGACGACCTGGCGCGTGCCTGCGTGGCCGCGCTGCACCATGCGCTGCCGCAGCGCGCGGTGCATGTCAGCGACGACACCGAGCTGCGCATGGGCGAGTACTTCGACCTGGCGGCCGATCTGTGCGGCCTGCCGCGGGCACCGCGCATCGCCCGCGACGAAGCGGCCACGCAGCTTTCGCCGATGCAGCTGAGCTTCATGGGCGAATCGCGCCGGCTCGACAACCGGCGGCTCAAGCGCGAGCTGAAGCTGCGCCTGCGCTACCCGACCGTGGCCGAAGGGCTGCTGGCCTGAGACGAATCGATCGCATGAAGACGCTGCTGCTGACCCACCCGCTACCGCCCAAGGTGTTTGCCGACGCGGTGCATGCCATCGAGCCGAAGCTGCCGCTTCTGGAGTATCAGCCGGGCCTGGCCGACGCCGAGCTCACCGACGTGGAAGCGGTGCTGGGCTGGCGCTTCCCGTTTGGCGTGGCCGAGCGGCTGCCGCGGCTTCGCTGGGTGTGCTCGGTGGGCGCGGGGGTCGAGAAGCTGCTGGTGCCGGAGCTGCCGGCGCTGGTTCTTGTGTCGCGCATCGTCGACGCCGATCAGGCTGACGGCATCGCGCAGTTCGTCGTGATGATGGCCTTGCGACATGCCCGCAGCCTGCCGGCCTACGAGGCACAGCAGCGCGCCCGGCAGTGGACCCGACAGCCCGTCGCTGCACTGCGCAGCCATGTCGGCGTGCTCGGCATGGGCGCAATGGGCAGCGCGGTGGCGCGCATGCTGCAGGCGGTGGGCTTCCTGGTCACTGGCTACAGCCGCCATTCGGGGCAATCGCTGCAGTCGGTGCTGGGTGGCAGCGACATCGTCGTCTGCGCGCTGCCGCTGACACCGCAGACCCAGGGTTTGCTGAACGCCCAGGCGCTGGCACTGATGCCGCGCGGCAGCTACCTGATCAACATCGCGCGCGGCGCGCATGTGGTCGAGGCCGACCTGATCGACGCGGTGCGATCCGGCCAACTCGCGGGCGCGGCGCTGGACGTGCAGAGCCAAGAGCCGCTGCCCGCCGACGACCCGCTGTGGGACGTGCCGGGCATCACCATCACGCCGCACATCGCCGCGCAGTCGTCACCGCACACCATTGCGCTGCAGTTCGTGCAAGGCTGGCGTTGTCTGCAGCGCGGCGACACGCCGCACAACCTGGTCGATAGGACGCGCGGCTATTGATCAGATGCCCTGCGCGCTCTTCAGGGTCTTCATCCGGTCCACCGACTGCAGCTTCAGCGTCTGCGCCTTGCCGCCGCGCACGATGTCCAGCGTGACCTCGCGCTCTGGCGCACCGCCGGCCCACAGCGTCTTCCAGAGCACTTCCAGCGCCTTGACCTCGGTGCCGTCGATGCGCACGATGCGGTCGCCGGGCTCCAGGCCCGCCACCTCGGCCGGGCTGTCGCTGTTGACTCGCACCACGCGCACCGTGCCTTCGGCCTCGACGCAGTTCACGCCCATCCAGGCGCGCTGGCTCAGACGGCTGCTGCCTCGGCTGCGCAGCTCGGGCAGGATCGGGGCCAGCAGATCGATGGGCACGAACATGTTGCCGTTCTGTGGCGGTCCGTCCGCGCCGGCCGCGTCCTTCACCAGCAGCGATCCGATACCCACCAGCTCGCCGCGGCCGTTGAACAACCCCGCGCCACTGTGGTCGGGCCGGGCGGGCGAGGTGAACAGGGCGCCGTCGACGTGGTACTCCCAGTAGCCGGAGAAGTTGCGGCGCGACACCAGCTGCGCGGCACTGATCGCACCATCCTCGCCGCCGCTGACGATCATCAACGGTTCGCCACGGGTCAGCGCCGCAGTGCTGCCGAAAGGCGCCGGTTCGATGCGCAGCGGCGCCAACGCCTGCACCAGGCCGAAGCCGGTGGCCACGTCGTAGCCGACCAGGCGCGCCGGCACCTCGCGCTCATCGTCGGTCACCAGCTGCACCTGCTCGGCTTCGAGGATCAGGTAGCCGATGGTCAGAACCAGGTCGCCATTGCCGATCACCACGCCCGAGCCCTGCCGCGCGCGGCCCAGCGTGGCGGCGGAACGCGCGTCATCGACCGCCACCGTGCGCAGACCCACCACCGAGGCACTGGCACGTTGCAACGCGCGCGACTGCGCCTCTATCGGCGAGGGCGTGTCGTCAGCACCGGCAGGCGTGGCCCAGGCCAGTCCGAGCACCAGGAGGACCGAGCACAGGTGCAACGGACGGGCTGACATGGCACACCTCCGGCGGTAGCGATGGGGTTGCAGCCATCATAGGACGGCTGCGCCGGCCGTGTGCGCGACGGACTTCAGCGGCGGCGCGGACCGCCGAAAGGCACCTGGCCTCGCCAGTAGCGGATCATCAGGAAGCCGCCCAACATGCCGCCCAGGTGGGCGAAGTGGGCGATGCCGCTGCGGCCATAAAGGCCAAGCACCAGTTCGAGCACACCGAAGACGATGACGAAGGTGCGTGCCTTCATTGGGATCGGCGGGATCAACGGCACGATGATGCGGTTGGGGAACAGCATGCCGAAGGCCAGAAGCAGGCCGAACAGCGCCCCCGAGGCGCCCACCGTCGGCACCATCGAGCGCGTCAGCCAGGTCACCAGCAGCTGCGTGGCCGCGGCCGCCAGCAGGCTGGCCAGCAGGAACTGCCAGTAGCGGTGCCGCCCCCACAGGCGCTCGAGTTCCGAGCCGAACATCCACAGGCCCAGCATGTTGAAGGACAGGTGCAGCAGGTCGCCGTGCAGGAAGCCGTAGCTGACCATCTGCCACGGCCAGAACAGCCCGGACTGCAGCGGCCACAGCGCGAACAGCACCTCGAGCCGGACGAACTGGTCGATGCAGAACACCGCCGTGCAGATCAGGATCAGGGCTTTGGTCAGCGGCGGGAGCGGCGGCATGGAATCAGCGGCGGAAGAGAGGGGATTTCGCGCGACACCAAGCTCATCGGGTTCTTGACCCGGCCTGCTGGCTGCGTTGCCTGGTGCCCGGGGCCGGACTCGAACCGGCACGCCTTGCGGCGGGGGATTTTGAGTCCCCTGCGTCTACCGATTTCGCCACCCGGGCTTCAGTGGGTGCGTCCAATGGCACGTGAGGGCGCGGATTATGGCATGCAGCTTTCGCGGCCCGGGTGGCACGCTGCCACAATGGTGCGCCTCATAGCACGCCCGACCATGGCCACGAAGAAACCGCCGCGCTACAAGACCCTGCAGGACACGATCGGTGCGACGCCTCTGGTACGTCTGCAGCGCCTGCCCGGTGTCGACAACGACGCGCGCGGCAACATCATCCTGGGCAAGCTGGAAGGCAACAACCCGGCGGGCTCGGTGAAGGACCGGCCGGCACTGAGCATGATCCGCCGCGCCGCCGAACGCGGCGACATCCGCCCCGGCGACACATTGATCGAGGCCACCTCGGGCAACACCGGCATTGCGCTGGCCATGGCTGCGGCGATGCTGGGCTACCGCATGATCCTGGTCATGCCGGAAGATCTTTCGATCGAGCGCGCGCAGACCATGAAGGCCTATGGCGCCGAGCTGGTGCTGACGCCGCGCTCCGGCGGCATGGAGTACGCGCGTGACCTGGCCGAGCAGATGGTGGCCGACGGCAAGGGCCGTGTGCTCGACCAGTTTGCCAACGAAGACAACCCGCGCATCCACTACGAGACCACCGGCCCGGAGATCTGGAACGACACCGCCGGGCGGGTGACCCACTTCGTCAGCGCGATGGGCACCACCGGCACCATCACCGGCGTGTCGCGATACCTGAAGGAGCGCAATCCAGCGGTGCGCATCGTCGGCGCGCAGCCCAGCGAGGGCTCGCGCATCCCGGGCATCCGCAAATGGCCCGACGCCTACCTGCCGAAGATCTACGACCCGAAGCATGTCGACCAGATCACGCTCGTCTCGCAGGCCGATGCCGAGGACATGGCCCGCCGGCTGGCGCGCGACGAGGGCCTGTTCGCCGGCATTTCTGCGGCCGGCGCCTGCTGGGTGGCGCTGCAGCTGGCGCGCACGCTGCAAAACGCCACCATCGTCTTCATCGTCTGCGACCGCGGCGACCGCTACCTGTCGACCGGGGTCTTTCCCGCATGAGCGCGGCCTTCCGCTTCTGCCCCAGCTGTGCCACGCCGCTGGAATGGCTGCCGGCCATGGAGGACGGAGGCCCGAAAGAGCGGCTGCGCTGCGTCGGCTGCGGCTGGACACACTGGAACAACCCGACGCCGGTGCTGGCTGCGGTCATCGAATGCGCCGACCGCGACGGCCAGTTGCTGCTGGCCCGCAACGCGGCCTGGAAGGGCAACATGTTCGCGCTGATCACCGGCTTCATGGAGGCTGGCGAGAGTCCGCAGGACGGCATGGCGCGCGAGGTGGCCGAGGAAACCGCGCTGCAGGTCGATGCCCTTAGCCTGATCGGCGTGTACGACTTCCAGCGCATGAACCAGGTGATCATTGCCTACCATGCGCTGGCGTGCGGCGAGGTACGGTTGTCGCCCGAGCTGGCCGAGTACAGGCTGTTCGCGCCGCAGGACGTGCGCTGCTGGCGCGCCGGTACCGGCTATGCGTTGGCCGACTGGCTGCGAGGCCGTGGCCACGAGCCGCAATTCATGGAGCTGCCGGGTCGCAGTTGAAAACGAGGACGACGATGGAAGTGCAAAAGGAAATCGACACCCGCGGTCTGAACTGCCCGCTGCCGATCCTGAAGGCCAAGAAAGCCCTGGCCGACATGGCCAGCGGGCAGGTGCTGAAGGTGCTGGCCACCGACCCGGGGTCGGTGCGCGACTTCCAGGCCTTCGCTCGGCAGACCGGCAACGAACTGGTCGAGCAGAGCAGCGGCGACAGCGAGTTCACGCACTACCTGCGTCGCAGGTAGGGGCAGCGCGTCAGAGCTTGATGCCGCGCAGGAACTCGCGGAAGCCCGGCCCGAGCTGCGGATGGACCAGCGCCAGTTCGACGTTGGCTTCGAGGAAACCCTCCTTGCTGCCGCAGTCGTAGCGCCGGCCTTCGTAGCGGTAGGCGAAGACCTTCTCGCGGCGCAGCAGCGAGGCGATGCCGTCGGTCAGCTGGATCTCGCCGCCGAAGCCGCGCGGCTGCGAGGCGATCTCGCGGAACACACCCGGTGTCAGGATGTAACGGCCGGCCACGCCCAGGCGTGACGGCGCCACCTCGGGCGCGGGCTTCTCCACCATCTGCGTGACGTCGATGACCCGGTCGCTGACGGCGTTGCCGGCGACGATGCCGTAGCGGCGCGTGTGCTCGGCGGGCACCTCCTGCACCGCCAGGATCGAGGCCTGCCACTCCTCGAACTGATCGACCATCTGCTTGAGCACTGGCGGCGTGCCGACCATCAGGTCGTCGGCCAGCAGCACCGCGAAGGGGTTGTTCCCGACCAGGCGCTGGCCGCACAGCACCGCGTGGCCCAGGCCCAGCGCTTGGGCCTGACGCACGTAGATGCATTCCATGTCTTCGGGCTTGACGCTGCGAACCACGTCGAGGAGTTCCTGCTTGCCCGCCTGTTCGAGGGCTACCTCCAGCTCGAAAGTCATGTCAAAGTGGTCTTCGATCGGCCGCTTGTGGCGGCCGGTGACGAAAATCATCTCGCGAACGCCCGCGGCATAGGCTTCCTCCACGGCGTACTGGATCAACGGCTTGTCCACCACCGGCAGCATTTCCTTGGGCTGCGCCTTGGTGGCAGGCAGGAACCGAGTACCCAAACCGGCCACGGGAAAGATGGCTTTCGTTACCGACATCGGCATCTCTACAATCCCTTTGAAGAAGTCGAAACATTGTGGCACGCAGCACCTGACGGTTCACCCGATCTCCCTGGCACAAGTCACATGGATGTCCTGATCGTCGAGCCGCTCGAACCCGAGGCCCTGCAGTGGATCGATGCGCGCCACCCGGTTCGCTTTGCGCCCGAGTTGGGGCGCGATCCGCGGGCGCTGCGCCAGGCGCTGTTCAATGTGCGCGCGCTGATTGCCCCGGCGTCGGTAGCCCTGGACGCGCAAGCCCTTCATTTCGCGCCGGTGCTGCGCGCTGTCGGCCGGCTGAGTGCCGGCGCCGAAAATTTGGATGCCGAGGCCTTTGCCCGAGCAGGGGTCGAGATCGTGAGGCCTGGCGGCGCCAGTGCCGGCGCCGAGGCCGAGTTTGCGATCGGCGCGATGCTTCAGTTGCTGCGCCGCATGCCGGTGCGCAGCAACGACGGCATGCTCGTCGGGCGCGAACTGGGCGGCGCCACGGTGGGGTTGGTCGGCCTGCCCGCGGCGGCGCGGCCGCTGGCTGAACTGCTGGGCGCCTTCGGCGCTCAAGTCAAGGGCTACGACCCGGCCGTACACCAGTCCGACGGCCTTTGGCGGCGCTGGAAAATTCAGCCGTTGGGCCTGCGCGAACTGGTTGAACAGAGCGACGTGCTTTGTGTGCTGCTGAACTACTTCACGCGCTACAAGGGGCTGCTCGGCGAACGCTTTCTACCCCATTGCAAGGCGGATCAGGTGCTGGTCAGTCTTGCGCATTCGAGCCTGTTCGACGAGGCGGCGTTGGCCGAGGCGCTGGATGCCGGCCGCATGGCGGCTGCCTGGTTCGACAGCATGGAGCCGGGCATGCTCGACCCGGGTCGGCCGCTGAGCCAGGTGCGCAACCTGCAAGTCACGCCGCGAGTATCCGGCACGACGCGTGAATCGCGCGTGCGCAGCGCCTGGGCCGTGGTACGGCGCATCGACGAGATCCTCAGCGAGGCACCACCGCGCCCTGAATTCAGGCCGACGACCGAAGACGATTCGCTTGATCTCGAAGCCGGTCCAGCGTCCGCCTGAAGTCCTCGAGCCGCTGCTTCTCCTGCGTCACCACCGCCGTCGGCGCGCGCTCGACGAAACTCGGGTTGCCGAGCTTCATTGCGGCTTTGCCAATCTCCCCTTCAAGGCGCGCCATCTCCTTGGCCAGCCGCGCGCTTTCGGCTTCGATGTCGATCTGCACCCGCAAGGCCAGCCGCGCGTCACCCTGCACCGCCACCGGCGTGGCCCGGGTGGCCTGGTTGAAGTCCCCGTCGGACAGCGGCTGCAGCTCGGACAGCCGGCCCAGCGCCTTCAGCACCGGCGCGGCCGAGGCGATGAACTCGGCGTCGCCCGCCACCAGCAGCGGCACGCGCTCGGCCGGTGACAGGTTCATCTCCGAACGCAGCTGGCGGCAGGCGCCGGCCACGGACTTGAGCCTGGCCATCCAGGCGTCGGCGTCGGCGTCGACGCGTGACAGGTCGGCCTGCGGATAAGGCGCGGTGACGATGCCGTCGGCCGATCCCTGTGCCTTGCGCCCGGCCAGTGGTGCCACCTGCTCCCACAGCTCGGCGGTGATGAAAGGCGCGATCGGGTGCAGCAGCCGCAGAACGGTTTCCAACACGCGCAGCAGCGTGCGCCGCGCGGCGCGCTGCTGTTGCGGCGTGCCCGTGGCCAGCTGCACCTTGGCGATCTCCAGGTACCAGTCGCAGTACTCGTCCCAGACGAAGGCATAGATGGCATTGGCCACGTTGTCCAGCCGGTATTCGGCGAAGCCGCGCTCGACCTCGGCTTCCAAGCGCTGCAACTCGCTGACGATCCAGCGGTCGGCTGGCGAGAAGTGCATGGTGCCCTCGGGACCGCAGTCGTTGCTGCACGGGCGGATGCCGCGCTCGTGTTCGTCCAGCCCCTGCACCTGCATCAGCACGAAGCGCGTGGCGTTCCACAGCTTGTTGCAGAAATTGCGGTAGCCCTCGCAGCGCTTGCTGTCGAAGCTGATGTTGCGCCCCAGGCTGGCCAGCGCCGCGAAGGTGAAGCGCAGCGCGTCGGCGCCGTAGCCGGGGATGCCTTCGGGGAACTCCTTCTCGGTGTCCCTGCGCACGCGCGGCGCCGTTTCGGGCTTGCGCAAGCCGGTGCTGCGCTTGTCCAGCAGCGCGGGCAGGGCGATGCCGTCGATCAGGTCCACCGGGTCGAGCACGTTGCCGTCGGACTTGCTCATCTTGCGGCCCTGCGCATCGCGCACCAGGCCGTGGATGTAGACATGGCGGAAGGGCACCTGGCCGGTGAAGTGCGTGGTCATCATGATCATCCGGGCGACCCAGAAGAAGATGATGTCGAAGCCGGTGACGAGTACGCTGCTGGGCAGGAACAGGTCCTGCTCGAGGGTCTTGGCCGGCCAGCCCAGCGTGGAGAAGGGCACCAGCGCCGAGCTGTACCAGGTGTCGAGCACGTCCTCGTCGCGCGTCAGCGCACCCGTGTAGCCAGCCGCGGTGGCCTGGGCGCGGGCTTCGGCCTCGTTGCGCGCGACGAACAGCTCGCCCCCCGTGCCGTACCAGGCCGGGATCTGGTGGCCCCACCACAGCTGGCGGCTGATGCACCAGTCCTGGATGTTGTTCATCCACTGGTGGTAGGTGTTCACCCATTGCTCGGGCACGAACTTCACCGCGCCCGAGTCCACCGCCTCGATCGCCTGCTGCGCGATGCTCTTGCCACCGGCGCCGGGCTTGGTGGTGGCCACGAACCACTGGTCGGTGAGCATCGGCTCGACGACCTGCCCGGTGCGGGCGCAGCGCGGCACCATCAGCTTGTGTTTCTTCACCTCGACCAGCAGGCCCTGCGCCTCCAGGTCGGCCACCACCTTCTTGCGCGCGACGAAGCGGTCCAGCCCGCGGTAGGCTACCGGTGCCTGGTCGTTGACCGTGGCATCGAGCGCCAGCACGCCGATCATCGGCAACCCGTGGCGTTGGCCCACTGCATAGTCGTTGGCATCGTGCGCCGGCGTCACCTTGACCACGCCGGTGCCGAAGGCGCGGTCGACGTAGTCGTCGGCGATGACCGGGATGTCGCGGTCGCACAGCGGCAGACGCACCCTCCTTCCCACCAGCGCGGCATAACGCTCGTCCTCGGGGTGCACCATCACCGCCACGTCGCCGAGCATGGTTTCCGGCCGCGTGGTGGCCACCACCAAGCTGCCTTCGGCGTCCACCAGCGGATAGCGGATCAGCCACAGCGAGCCGTCTTCCTCCTCGCTCTCGACCTCCAGGTCGGAGACGGCCGACTTCAGCACCGGGTCCCAGTTCACCAGCCGCTTGCCGCGGTAGATCAGCCCTTCCTCGTACAGTCGCACGAAGGTCTCGGTGACCACCGTGGACAGCTTGTGATCCATGGTGAAGTACTCGTGCGGCCAGCTGACGCTGGCGCCCATGCGGCGCATCTGCTGCGTGATGGTGCTGCCGCTGCGTTCCTTCCACTGCCAGACCTTTTCCACGAAGGCCGCGCGGCCCAGGTCGTGGCGGTTGACCCCTTGGTCCTGCAACTGGCGCTCGACGACGATCTGCGTGGCGATGCCCGCATGGTCGGTACCCGGTACCCACAGGGTGTTGTCGCCCTTCATGCGGTGGTAGCGGGTCAGTGCGTCCATGATCGTCTGGTTGAACGCATGGCCCATGTGCAGCGTGCCGGTCACGTTGGGTGGCGGCAGCTGGATGCTGAACGAGGGCTTCGCCGGGTCCAGCGTGGGCACGTAGGCGCCACTGGCTTCCCACAGCGGGCCCCAGCGGGCTTCGATGGCGGCGGGTTCGAAGGACTTGGCGAGTTCGGTCATGGAATGGGGCAGGACGCCGACAACGCAACGACGCATCGGCCTGGGCACGTTCGGGGATGGTTTCGATTGTAGGCGGCCGCCCTGCGGCGCAGTGGCTGGCGCATCGCCGAGTATCGGTGCACGCCATCGAGCCCAGGATGACCGACACGCCCCGAGAATCGAGCCGCTTCCTGCCTCGCCAGCGTTTGATGCGCGTCATCGGCAGCCGGGGTCAGGGCGGACGTCTGTCGCCGGGCCAGAAGACCTTGCTCTTCTTCGCCGTGCTGCTGCTGCTGGCCGCGCTGCTGGCCTGGCTCGACCCGCGGCCCACGCTGCGCCACGTCAACCTGACGATGCTGTAGGGCAGCGCCACCGGCCACTACCACGCCACGGTCGACAGGCTGGGTGCCGAAGTGGCACGCCAGCGCGGCAATGTCCGCAACCTGGCCTCGGCCGGCTCGGTGGGCGACCTGCACCGGCTGATCGCGGCCAGGCCGTCCTGCGACGTGCAGTTCGCGCTGGTGCAGGACGGCACCATCGTCCCGGAGGGCTCGGGCCTCGATCTGCTGGGTCGGCTGCCGCAACCCGAATCGCTGATCATCCTGGGCCGCGACCTGGAGCGGGTGCGCGTGCCGCTCGACCTCGCCAGCCTGCGCATCGGCATCGGCCCGGTCGGCAGCGGCACGGAGCAGCTGATGCGGCGCCTGCTGGCCCCACTGGACGAACTGCAGCTCGTGGTGTCGACACCGACGATCGACCAGCAGCTGGACATGCTGGTGCGCGGCGAGCTCGACCTCGGCGCCATGGTGATCGACGAACGTGCCGCACTGGTCCACGACGCCGTGGTCAGGCGCAAGCTGCAAATCCTCAACATGCCCGACGCAGCGGCGCCTGCGCGCCGGCTGCCGTTTGCCAAGGCCGGCGTGATCGAGGCCGGGCAATCGACTATGTGCACCGGCTGCCGCCCCAGGACGTGAACGTGCTGCAGATGGACACACTGATCGTCGGCAACGGCTGCGCGAAGAACGGTGCCACGGTGGGCCTGCTGTCGGCCGTGTCGGCGGTCTTCCCGACCTTCGTCCAGCACAACAAGGGCCAGCCCAACCTGACCGGCCTGCCGCTGTCCACGGGCGCGGCCAATTTCCTGCGCGACGAAGGGCCGGACGCGCTCGGTACCTATGCACCCTGGGCCGTGGACATCCTGCCTCTGCCGACCTGGATCCAGCTCGGCGTGGCGCTGTCCTTGCTGATCAGCGGCATGGCCTTCGGCCACCGCTTCAACCTGTGGCGCATCGACGCGCAGCGCGTGCGCATCGAGCGCGAGATTCCGGCACTGTTCCACCCCGCCGTGACGCTGGGCGAGATTGCCGAGATGCGGCCGGAGCCTGTGCGGAATGCGACCGAGACACGTGCCGTGCTCGACAGCCTGCTGGCCCGTCTGGACGCGCTGGCCGAGCGCTGCCGCCGCAAGTCGCTGTCGATCCTGGTGCCGATGGGCGAGGAGATGTCCTACCGCTACCAGGAGACGCTGATCGCCGAACTGCAGTACGCACTGCGCCTGTACCGCGACCGGCTGCCGGACGCTACATGAGCAGGTGCTCGCCGGCGTTGTCGCCGCCCAGGATCACGTAGTTGACCTTGCGAATGTCGAACAGCTGCGTGCCGCCGCCGTAGCTGATCGAGCTCTGCACGTCCTCGCGCATCTCGCGCAGCGTGTCGGCCAGTCGGCCCTTGATCGGCTCGAGGATGCGCTTGCCCTCGACATGTTTGTACTCGCCCTTGTTGAAGTCGCTGGCCGAGCCGTAGTACTCCTTGAACAGCTTGCCGTCGACCTCCACCGTGCGCCCGGGCGATTCCTCGTGCCCGGCGAACAGCGAGCCGATCATCACCATGCTGGCGCCGAAGCGGATGCTCTTGGCGATGTCGCCGTGGTCGCGGATGCCGCCGTCGGCGATGATCGGCTTGGTGGCCACGCGCGCGCACCACTTCAGCGCGCTGAGCTGCCAGCCGCCGGTGCCGAAGCCGGTCTTCAGCTTGGTGATGCACACCTTGCCCGGGCCCACGCCCACCTTGGTGGCGTCGGCGCCCCAGTTCTCCAGGTCGATCACCGCTTCGGGTGTGGCCACGTTGCCGGCGATGACGAAGGCCTGCGGCAGCTTGGCCTTGATGTACTCGATCATGCGCTGCACGCTGTCGGCATGGCCGTGGGCGATGTCGATGGTGATGTAGTCGGCGCCCACGCCATCGGCCGCGAGCCGGTCGATCATCTCGCGGTCGGCCTGTTTCACGCCCGAGCTGATCGACACGTACAGGCCCTTGGCGCGCATCTGCCGCGCGTAGGCGAGGTTGTCGATGTCGAAGCGGTGCATCACGTAGAAGTAGTCGTTGGCCGCCAGGAACTCGGTGATTGGCTCGTCGACCACGGTCTTCATGTTGGCCGGCACCACCGGCAGCTTGAAGCGGCGCGGGCCGAACTGCACCGACGGGTCGCATTCGCTGCGGCTGTCGACGCGGCACTTGCGAGGCAGCAGCAGGATGTTGTCGTAGTCGAATATTTCCATCGAAAGCGGCTCCGGCAAGATGAGTTGCGAGCGCTTGACCGGGAGCCGGCCTGGCCGTGGCGGACTGCGCCACAAAGCAAAACCGGGCGCCTGAATTTGGGCCCGGTGACCAATTCTACGCGGCTCGGTCGATCGCTCGGGGCCGAACGCGGGCAAGGGTGTTATGACGCTGATGACCCAAACACCCTCTCCGCCCCGCCCCGGGGCCTGATTTCACGGTCGAGCGGGCTGGAAGAGGTGCCTATGCACGGGTAGTGTCCACTCATGACCTGCTCCCGTGCCCTTCAATTCCGATACCCACGCACCGCCGTCCAAGACCCCGCCCGAGCTCAAGTGGCTGCTCAGCGAGCGGGCGGCCCTGGTCGGTCAGCGCAATCGCAGCGCCGAACGTGCGGCACGCCTCAAGGACCAGCTCGCGCGGCTCGAATCGAAGACGGCGGCTCTCCGCCAGAACTTGGGCGCTGCGATTGGCATGCGAACCGAGCTCGACATCCGAATCCAGGCTTTCGACACCACGCTCGCGCTGGCCAACTCACGAGTCCGCCCGGACGCAGCGGGTTGCGTGCGCCCGTGGGCCGGGCGCTACGGCGAGCGAGGGGCGCTCATCGAATTCCTCCGCGACGCCTTGCGCAATGCAGCCCCGGAGCCCCTTTCGGGAACGCAGCTGAGGCTCATGGTTCTGGCCGCATTCCGCCTGGACATCCAGACCTCCTCCGAGCTCTGCGCGTTGAAGGATTCCATCAATTCCGCACTTCGGCAGTTGCGTTCGCGCCACGGGGTCGTCGTGTCGGAATCCCGCACAGGACAGCCGACGTTGTGGCGCTGGAAAGCGGGGCAAACGCTCGACGACCTCAGGGCTCTGGCACAGGCTGCCAGCAGTGTGGCGGGGCCGCCACATGACCCACCGGACCCGCACCCCCTCTGACGTCAAATGGCTGGCCAACGAGTTGGCGGCCACTGCAGGGGAGTTGCAGCGCATCGAGCGCGAACTCGACCGGCTACGAGCACGGCGCCGACGCCTGACGGCAACACGCGCCTCTCTGACCCGTGTTGCCGAGATGGTCGCGTTCCCGTCGCTGCAGGACCTGGTCCAGCCCGTGCAACCTCATCGGGCCTACGGCCGCCGTGGACGTCTTCGGGACTTCCTGCGGCAAGTCCTTCGCGACGCCCATCCCAACGCGCTGGATTCCTTCACTCTGGCCGAGGCCGCTGCCAGGCAGTTCGAGTCGGCCTTCGCGTCGCCCCAGGAGCGGCTTCACTTCTGCCGCAATCTCGTGACGCACTCCTTGCGCGCGCTGGTAGCCAAAGGCGAAGTGGAGCGGCTGCACACGCCTGGGGGCAATGCGGTCGGGGCATGGCGCTGGAACGCGAAGACCCCGACGCTCGATGAATTGCGCCCCCGCGCCCAGGAGCCCGCGCCATGGCCCTGACGATGACGCGTACGCGCACCCAGACCGCGCTGACCAAGCTGGTGACGCTGGTCGCCAAAACGCATGGCGAGTTGGCGTTCGTGGATGAGCAGCTGCAGGCGCTGCTCGGCGCCGGACGGACGGCGCCCGGGCTGCCACGGTCAGCCGCGGACCGGGAGCGGTTGCGGGAGGGGCTGTTGCGCCGGCGCCAGGAGCTGCTGACGGCCAGAGACGCGCTCTACCTCACCTTGCGGCAGTTCGACTCGGCACTCGAGCCGACGGCCATTGGCGCGACCGAGGACTGGCTGCGAACGTTCGGGAGGGGGTTGGCGGCAAGGCGGCGGTACATCACTGGGCTTCACTCGGGGAAATAGCTTCGTTCGTTCCGGCGGCGGATAGGCCATAGGGCAGACCCGGTGCCTGTTTCGGGCTGCTCAGCGCCGAGCTTCGCTATACGGCAAGTCTGTCTGTCCGGAAACCTAATTCACCAGGAACCAGAATTGAGCAAATACATCGAAAGCACTCTCAGCAGCGGCGAACGTATCGTCTACGCCGCCAACGTCAGCAGGTGGACCCTGCTGCCCGCGCTTGTGGTGACCCTCTTGACGTGGGGGCTGGCAAGCCCGTGGCTGATTGCCGCCGTCGTTCGCCTCTACACGACTGAGCTGGCCTTTACGAATCGTCGCGTCGTCGCGAAGTTCGGTCTCATCAGTCGCAAGACCGTTGAGATGAAGATTGACCGCATCGAGTCAATTCAGGTGCAGCAGTCCCTGCTGGGTCGCCTGATGAACTACGGCTCGCTGGTCCTCTCAGGCGCCGGCAATCCGCAAGCCCCTGTACCGTCCATCTCCAACCCGTTGGCGTTCAGGACAGCCTTCATGAGGCTGCAGGAGCAAACGAGCCGGTGAACTGCCGGCGCGCCCCGCCTCTTGTGATTCCATTCGCGGCGCCGGTTCAATCCGGCGCCGTTTCTCTTCACTACTCTACGTTTTGCTGCCCGCAGCGAACGTGTGTGACTCGAGGCACTGCTGCTCGTTTGCCGATACAGGCGCTCGCCACGCGGCCGACTGGCGATTGCCAAGAGCCTGGAAATTTCCAGCGACCTGGAAATTGCTGTCAGTTCGAGGCCGAACGCCAGGCTCGGCGCCTGAGCGGGACGCGATTTGTCAGAAGGTCGATGTCTGGCTACGGGAGCGACGAACAGGCTCGTGCCATCGCCGCATACGCCGCATAGGGGTAGTCGCCCCACTGCTCCGGCTTCAGGCACAGCCCCAGCACCTCGGTCTCGAATGCTGCATGCCAATCGGATGCCTCGAACACCCAGCTGCTGAGACCTGTGCCTTGAAACTGGTCGTAGGTGAGGTCGACGATGAGCCCCTCCACTTCCAGCCAGGCATGAGACTGCGGCGAGGGCAGCGCAGGATGTCCGTCGCCCACAACGTACCGACCCAAGTGGCCTGTGCGCTCTAGGATGATGCGCCCCATCAGCTCGGTTACCGGACCACAGGTGCCACGCGGAAAGTCGGCGAACCCGATGCCGCGTTGTGCCGGCGTCATTGCTTCCAAGCCGCGGCGCGCAGCGGCGGCAATTTGCGTGAGCGCATGGCGCAGTTCATCGCAAGCCATGAGGCATTGTGCAGTCTGGCCTACCTCGCTCACTGCTGGGAGAATCAAACGGCCCCGATGCGAGCAACTGAAATGGCGCCGACCACGAACACGGCCAAGAAGGTCACCATGGTTGTGACGACCTCCAATGCCAACAGAAGACGGTACTTGGTGGTTCCCTTCGTCGCAAGCTTTCGATGCTTCGAGGACAGGTTCGCGAGCGCTCCTACGACCACCCCAGGGATGACCCCGGCGAAAAGTAGCCAGTGCCCTAGGGCGGACTTGATTTCAGGACTCATGATGCGCGAGCGAAGGCTTTCAAACCTCGTATAGCGGCCACCCTTCGTAGGCAGGAGCCGCAGGCCGCGTTGGTCCGCGAAGGCCGCGCCGAGCTACCCGCCACTGCGGTCCCGGCGCGCCGATTACCAGGCACCTGGAAATTGCTGTCAGTTCTGGGGGGGCAGGCGTCGAGGGACTCCAGCACCCGAGAGCAGTGGTTGACCCGCTGATTCCGGCGGGGTAGCTGCACAAGAGCCGTAGAAGGGAAGTATTGTTGGAGGAGTTCACATCAATCTCCACTACTCTGGCCGCTTGGCTGCTCAAGGGGCTGTGGCTACACATCGCAGACCCCACAACCGCAGTCAACTGAAATGCAACCCTCAAATCCCGATTCGCCCTCTCTATCAGCTCGTGCAAGCGCCGAAATCGAACCCGTGGCGTGCCTGTACTTACTCTGGCTTATCGGTTCGTTTCCGCTCGCAAAGTTTGTCTATGTTGGGGCGTACGAGCTCGCCGAGCCGTATCGAGTGTTGCTTGCCTTCACCGTGCTCCTGTCGCCGTTCGTATTGATTGCCGCGCGGCTCTCTGTAACAGCTTGGCGCCACCAGTTCGAGCGCGGCTGTCGCGCACTTCTAGTGCGAAACAGCATGGAGTCATTCGGCCCATTGGCGCTTCTTCTGGTCTGCCTCGCTGCCGCAATGGGCCGCCTAATGGATGCGTCGCCCGTTTTCGAGCCGTTCATAACAGCAATGGACACCATTGCTGCTCTGACGCTCGGAGTACTCCTGCTGCGCGAGCGGCGGGCAGTTCGACGAGCCAAGACGGCGACCACGCCCGCGGCAGATTGATTGCCACTCCGCCGCTGACCCAACAGGTCGCGGCGGATTCTCTTGCAGCTGTCAGTCCGGCTACCTCGGCACCTTCGGCGGCGCCCCCGGCTCCTTTCCACGCCCCTTCGCCTTCTGCGGCCCTTCGATGAGCAGCTCGTGCATCCGGTAGTGACCCTGCCAGTACCCGCGCCACCAGCGCGACAGACCGACTCCGAGCGCCGTCTTCAGCAGCCCCGAGAAGCGCTCACCTTTCGGTGGCTCGCGCATGTCCTCGCGCCAGGCCGCTTCGCAGGCGTAGTCGGCGAGGTACTTGTTGCTCGGGCACAGGTAGATGCCTTCGGCCGCGCGACGCATGCGCCGGTTGAAGCTCTCGGCCTGGTTGTTGTTGACCCCGCCCGGCGCGCTGTAGGTCTTCGAGTGGTTGACCGTGCCGTGGGCAGCGAACAGGCGCGAGAACGTCGCATAGGCCGGGTCCTCGTCGCTCATCATGCGTGACTCGGCCGAGGCGAACTTAGTGGCCATCGCCACCACCGTCTTGGTCGACTCCCTCAGCGCGATGCTGATGCGTGTGGCCACCGCACCGCGGCCCTTGAGCAGCCCGCGCTGACGCATGACCAGCATCAGGCGGCGGTCCTCCGGCTGCTTGGAGGTCTTGTCGAACTTCGGCGGCTTGGGCGGACCCATGATTTCGCCGGTCTCCGGGTCCACGGTCGGCTTGAGCAGGTGCTCGGGAATCTTCGGCTTGCCGGCACCGCCTCCACCGAGTGGCTTGTTGCGCTTTTCCCGGTAGCGCTTGCCGTTCAGGTCGGCGCCGTCCATCTCCTGCACGCCGCACAGGATGCCGACGTTGAAGCCACGGGTCAGGCCTTCGCGAAGCTTGTGGGCCAGCGTGAAGGCCGTGCGGTAGGCGACACGAAAATCGTTGCGCAGGTCGATGGCCGTGCGTCCGGCCGCCGGGTTGGACCACGACAGCGCCATGCGCAGCAGCTTGTTCAGCGGCAGCTTGTGGTCAGCGAAGACCGTGGCCGAGGTCACGGAGAACCGGTCGCCGCAGCCCTTGCACTTCCAGCGCAGGCGCACAGCGTCCCAGTAGTGCTCGTCCAGGGTGCCGCAGTGCGGGCACGGCATGAAGGTGTGCGAGCCCCAGCGCGCCTGGGCCATGAACTCCACGGTCTCGCGGTCGTTGAGCTTTTCCAGGTCCTCGGTGCCCAGGTTGACGACGTGCGACAGCAGGCGCCGGTGCGCCGTTCCGGTGCGTTTGCGCAGCGGGAAATTCTTCGGCTTGTCATCGGCCTTGGCCGGCTCGGCCGGCCGGGCCTTGTCGTTCGGAAGGGCTGCAGCGGTCACAGTCAGGCCTTGAGCAGGAAGTCGACGTAGTCCTGGGCCTTGGGCATCTGCTCGGGCTTGGCCAGCGGCGCCATCATGGCGCGGTGCCGGGTGAACCCGGTGCGCGCCGGCTCGGCCAGCGCCTGGATGTCGAAGCGCTCTTCGCCGTCGATGCGGATGGACGGCGGCAGGATGAGGCTCGGCCGTGGACCCAGGGTGTCCCTGCCCCACAGCGCGTGGCAGATGGCGCGCAGCAGCAGGTCGGCCGGGTTCAGCACCTTGCAGCCGTACTCGAAGGAGGCCTTGCGGCTGCCCAGGAGGTCCTCCTGGAACGACGCCTCGTACGAACCTCGGGCCATGCCGGGCTGCAGGATTTCCGCCGTGGCCAGTTGCATGCCCCGCTCGTCGGCCGTCAACTTTTGGATGACCGCGCACAGCTTGGTCGCGTACGCGCAGCGCCGGTCGATGCGCTCCACGGGCGGCGCTTCATCGCTGTGGTACAGCACGCGGGTGATGGCCCGGGCGGTGAGGTCCCACAAGCTGCCTGCCCAGCGCGGGTAGTTCGCCAGCGCATCGGGCGCCAACTCGCCGCGCCCGGACAGCTGCATGGCCACCACGTAGTCGGCCAGCGCCGCTCGCTTCTGGTAGGCGATGTCGACCACGCCAATCTGGTTCTGCGGCGTGCGCTCGGCCAGCAGGCCGGCGTGGATGGAGACTTTCAGCATCCGTCGAACTCCACCGACCAGGTCTGCGCCACATCCATGTGGCTAAGCCGCTCGATGCCGGTCAGGCGCATCTCCTTCTTCTCGGCCCACATCAGGTGGGCGTCCGACAACATCGGCAGCAAGTCCGTCTCGCCGGTGGAGGCCGGGTCGAGCAGCCGCGCGCAGACCATGGCGCGGTTGAGCTCGATGTCGCGGGTTTCGCGCACGAGCAGGATGCCCACGCGCTTCGGCACGCCCTGAAGCTCTTCGCCCACCAGGTTGCGCCCTTCCTTGCGAAGGGTTCGTACTTTGACTCTCATGCTGTTGAACGGTGAGGGTGGGCCCGCGCCAAGCGCTTCGCCACGATTGATTTCATCCAACAGTGTCGACCAGATGAACCGTTTTACGCTGAGCGACCACCGCAAACGGCTTTACCTTGGCCCGAACCTAAAACGGCGTCGTTGCTGCCAGCGGCCGGGTCGCGAGCTTGGCCCTGCGCTTCGCGGCGGCCGAGGTGCTCGGCCCAGACCTGCTCGCTGACGTCATCGAAGTCATCGACTTCGTTCAGCCGCCGCCACACCGCCCAGACGTACATCGCGTCGCCGTCGTGCCCGGGCGGGCCGACCAGCGCGTAAACGCGCCCCGAGCCGGTCACCGCCCGCAGCTGGTCGATGTCGAACTGCAGGATTTCGGAGCTGGTCCGACCCTCGCGGACAGGGGAAGCGTACCCAACAAGATGCCGAGAGCCATCGGGCAACGCCATCACGCGCCATTGAAGGAGCTGCGTTTGCGGCTCTTGGGCCACGGGGGCCACGTTCCAAACTGACATGGTTCTCTCCTACGGGTTGGTGAGCCAGGCGCGCGGCGGCGCCTGAGGGCGGGGGAGACGTCGGCGTGGCTTACGGCTCGTTCCAATGCCCGTTCAGCGCCTCATTGAGCGCAAGCACGAACGGGTCGGCATCGGCGGCCACACGTCGCCGGCTGCGAGTCCCGAGCCGCGCGCCGTCGTCCCAGTGGACCGCGATGCGCCGCGAGCTCGACGCGTCAATCGCAAGACGCAGCTCGGTGGCTGCGTAGGGCGAACCCCTGTAGACGAGAACGCACAGGTCAACTCGGCTCCACTCGGCACCACACGGCCGAGACTTCGGCAGGGCGAGATTGCCATGCCGCACCATGCAACAGGCGCGCACCGCAAGTTGCACGACGCTCGTCGTGGCGCAGTCTTGTGTGATGACTGTCGTCAAGTGGGTCCTGCCGCTGGGCTCGTCAAGCGCAAAGACTGGCACGTCCACCGTGACAGAACCTGTCGGCCAATCGAACTCCACCCGCCACCGCTCCAGGACGCTTGCTGGCCGTTGTGCCGTGGAGAGAACGACGAGCGAGGCGACGACAGGCATCACGATGTGCTCGCTTCACGCGCCACGGGGCTCACGTTCCAAGATGACATGGGTCTCTCCTACGGGTTCGCGAGCCAGGCGCGCAGCTCAGACTGCACGCGAGGGTCGGACACACCCTGCTCGGGGTCGCAAAGAATCAGCTCTGCAGGTGGTGGGTCGGGGAACTCGCTCGCGTCGTCGTCGAGGATTCGGTACGACGTAAACGCGGGGTTCATCTGCAGCCACCACAGCACGCTCTCGTAGCGCTGACCGCGCGGGGCGGCGCCGACAAAGCGCGCCTCGAGGTCTCCGAGCATCATCTGCAGCTCTTCGGGCCGGTATTCGTATCGCCAACTCGAGTGCACCAGCAAGTGCACGTCGTCATGAGGCCGCAGCAGCTCTTCAAGCACCGGCAGCCACCCGAACATCGGCGTCTTGATGGTTGTCGTACCGGTTCCTAGCGGATGCAGAACCCCATCGAAGTCGATGCTTAGCACCCTTGGCCATTGGGCCGCGCTGCCCAGCCGTCGGCGCTCGCGCTCCAGGGCGACGTTCAGTTGCTCGCGCACACGCGGGTCTGACAGCCCCACAGCACCGTCGCAGACGACGATGCGGTCATCGTCGCCCGCCGGTTGCAGCCCGCCTGCCACAGCAACGTCCAGCGCGACCCAAGCCTGCACGCTGTGCGCCTGCACGTACTCGCTGATGGCCTCCTGCATCGGTCGGACCCGAGTCACGCGCTGCGTGTCGTCCAACTTCTCGTACTGAGCGCAGGCGCCCACGATGCGTGGGCGCAGCCAAGGAGGTGCTTGCAGCCTCAACTGGTTCAGGCTCATACGCTGTAGCCAGTGGCTGCAGACGACTATCTGCACGTCATGCGCTTCGACAGTCTGGAGCAGATGCGTGTGCCACTGGAACGGGCTGGCACCGAGTCCGATGCAGCGGACGATGCCGCGCCGGTCGATGAACGTGGAGCGCGGATGCAGCGTCCCGTCCAGCGTCAGAAATAGTGTGAGCATGAATCATCACCTTGGTATGAGAGGTCAAAGCTCCGCCACGCACACAGTGCCAATCACTGTGCTGCGACGGTTCGGGAAATGCGCGGCCAGGCGTGCTCGTGGGAGCACGTGGCAGGCGGTCTGTGGTTGCGGCTAGCCCGCTGGCTTGGAGGTATTCAGTGGGTCACCTCCGCATGGTCCGGAAGCTGCCCACGACCACGCCCAGCACCTCGAGCGAGCTGCCCGGTCGGATGGTCTCGAAAGCGGCATTCGCCGGTGCCAGGACGAACTCGCCGTCCTCCAGCAAAAGCGTCTTCACCGTGGTCGCACCATCGACGACGGCGACGACCACATCGCCTGGCCGTGCCGGCGTGTTGTGCTCCACGACCACGATGTCGCCGTCCAGCAGGCCCGAGCCGTTCATCGAATCGCCGCGCACATGCGCGAAGGACGTGCGCTCAGGGTGCCGGATGAGCACGTCGTCGGCGTTCATCAGCTCGACGTCCTCGTTGGGCGAGACCTCCTGCGGGTGGCCGGCGCGCACGGTGCCGAGGACCCGGCGCGAGAAGAACTTCTTCGTGGGCGCAATGCGGCCCTCGATGCGTTCGAGGTAGCCGGACTCGACCAGGCGGCTGACGGCCTGAAAGACAGAGCCCGCACCGGACAGGCCCATCACGTCCGCCAGCTTGGCCAGCGACGGAAAGGTGCGGTGCCGCCTCCAGTGCACCTGCAGGCTGCCCAGGTGCTTGGCATCAACGTGTGTGCTCATGTCCGTCCAGTGAGTGCTTGTTCAGTGGAGACACTGTATAAACGTCCAGCATCACACGCAAGCCCTGCAGACAGCATTTACACGGGCACCCCTCACTTGGGCGATTGAAAGAATGGCTCCTTCTGAGGCACTGGCGCAGGCGACGCAGCGGTGTTATCTTTCGCCTCCTTCTGGAGCCCCGCGACCATGTAGCCCCGTACCTGACCCCCGATTGCAGCTGACACCGCACCCAAGGTGCGCCCTGTCGCAGTTGCGATTACATCGAGGGTCACATGCACATTCGTACTCCACGCGCGGCCATCGCCGCCGATTCGGCGCCGCGGGCGCACATTCCCCTGCCAGTACAGACGCCTCGCGCGCCGCACCCGGCGACGTTGTGGGCAAGCCGGCCGCTGCGCGTGCGAGCCGGGCGGCTGCTCGGCGTTCGGCTCGCCGGCGGCGACCTGCAGGTCGCGCTGGTCGCAGACGGTGCCGACGCCGTGCGCTGGGTCTCGGCTGAGAGGGTGCTGACCGAGCGGCAGGCGGAGGACTGGGCGAGGAGTGCGGCGTTTAGGCGGATGCGATGAGGCGGTCGGCGCGGGGCCTGGGGGCGAGCAGGCGGGCTGCGGTCCGCCGGAAGCCCCTCAGGCCCAGTGCTGAGGCTGCGGTTCGAGTCACTGTCACCGTTGTCGCCGTGATTGCGGAGTATCAGCAGGCCATCGTCCGTTCCGACGATGGCCGGCAGCTGGCCATCACAGGCCGCTCCGACGGCCTGCCGTGGCACCTGCTTCACGAGGGGCAGCGCATCGTCTGCGTCGTTGACAGGCGCATGCTGCGCGTGCACTGCGTCGAACCAGGTTGAGCCTACCAGCCGCGGCACTTCGCCATGCCTCGTGTTCGGCATGCCGTGGAGCAACGCGGAACACTCGGAGGAAGCCTCCCTTGGTCACCCTCATCCAGATGGTTCCGCCCCGCAGAACTCTTGGTTAACGTATTGCCATGGGATATAAGTGGCGGCGCTACACCGGCCAAGGATTGACCACATGGCACGACCGAAGACGAAGACCTCCATCACCACGTTGAAGATGACGGTGGAGGTGCGCGACCTGTGGGAGCGATGCGCTGCAGAGGAGCATCGAACGCTGACCAACATGTTCGAAGTCATGGTTCGCGCCCATGCAAAACGCCTGGGCATCAAGCCCGCCGCCGCGGCCGCCCCGCGCGCTGACATCAAGAACTGAACCGGACCTGCTACATGGCCCAGAACTTCTCCGAACTCGCCAACTTCATCTGGTCGGTAGCCGACCTGCTGCGCGGCGACTACAAGCAAGCCGACTACGGCAAGGTCATCCTGCCTTTCGTGCTGCTGCGGCGCCTCGAATGCGTCCTTGACGACACGCGCGATGCGGTGCGTGCCGAGTACGTGAAGCGCAAGGACAGCGGCGTCAATCTCGAGCCGTTCCTTCGGCGCAAGGCCGGCAACAAGGCCTTCTACAACGTAAGCCCCTTTACGCTGCCCAGCCTGCTGGACGACCCGAAGCACGTGCGACACAACCTGGTCGCCTACATCGGCGACTTCTCCGATGACGCCCGCGACGTCTTTGAGCGCTTCAAGTTCACCGAGCGCGTAGGCGAGCTGGACGACAAGAACCTGTTGTTCCAGGTGGCACAGCGCTTTGCCGGCATCGACCTGCACCCCGATGCTGTGCCGAACGAAACCATGGGCCTGGTGTTCGAGGAGCTCATCCGGAAGTTCGCCGAAGCCTCCAATGAGACGGCCGGCGAGCACTTCACCCCGCGCGAAGTCATCCAGCTCATCGTGCACTGCCTGTTTGCCGGCGATGACGAGGCGCTGTCCAAGCCCGGCGTCGTTCGGTCGATGTACGACCCTACCGCCGGCACCGGCGGCATCTTGTCGGTTGCCGAGGCCGTCGCGCGAAGCATCAATCGAAGCGCAGTCGTCCGACTCTTCGGCCAGGAGCTGAACGACGAGAGCTACGCCATCTGCAAGGCGGACATGCTCATCAAGGGTCAGGACCCGAAGAACATCGTGCGCGGCAACACGCTCTCTCAGGACGGCTTCTCAGGTGAGAAGTTCGACTACCAGGCCGCCAACCCGCCTTTCGGCGTTGACTGGAAGAAGGTGCAGGACTTCGTCAAGTCCGAGCACGAGAAGAAGGGCTACGCTGGCCGCTTCGGCCCTGGCCTGCCGCGCATCTCGGACGGGTCAATGCTGTTCCTGATGCACCTCATCGCGAAGATGCGGCCGGCCTCCGAGGGTGGTGGCCGCGTCGGCATCGTGCTCAATGGCTCACCGCTGTTCACCGGCGACGCAGGCTCCGGCGAGTCCGAGATTCGGCGCTGGATACTCGAGAACGACCTGCTTGACGCCATCATCGCGCTGCCGAACGACCTGTTCTACAACACCGGCATCGCCACCTACGTGTGGATTCTCGACAACAACAAGAAGGGCAAACGCAAGGGTAAGGTTCAGCTCATCGACGCGACGCGCATGTACGCGAAGATGAAGAAGTCGCTGGGCAGCAAACGCGTGCTCATCACCGACGAGCAGATTGCCGAAATCGTTCAGGTCTATGCCGGCAACGTCAAGGATGCGACGTTTGCCAATGAGTTCGTCGAGCCCGCGAAGAATGGTGCCACGCCGAAGACCGAGGCCCAGCCGCCTCGGGTTGTGTCGAAAGTGTTTGATAGCAAGTTCTTCGGCTACCGCAAGGTCACCGTCGACCGGCCGCCGGCACCGGGCAAGGTGGTTAAGGTCAAGAAGGGGCAGAAGCCCTATGACCCTGACCTGCGCGACACCGAAAGCATCGCGCTGTCCGAGGACATTGGCGCGTACATGAAGCGCGAGGTGCTGCCACATGTGCCGGACGCTTTCGTCGCAGAAGACGTGCGCGACGAGAAGGATGGCGAGGTCGGCAGGGTCGGCTACGAAATCAACTTGAACCGCTACTTTTACGTATACAAACCGCCACGCAAGCCCGAGGTCATCGCGCAGGAGATTCGCGAGATGGAGAAGCGGTTCCTGGAGCTGATGAAGGGGGTGGTCGCGTGAAAGGCTGGCCGGAAACCCGGCTTCGATATGTTGCTGAGGTCAACCCTTCCGTCAGGCCAGACCTCCTAGCCAACCAGCAGCTAGAGGTCTCGTTCCTGCCTATGGAAGCCATTGGCGAGGACGGCTCCCTGGACTTGGGGCGCACGAGGCCGGTTGAGGAAGTCCGAAATGGATACACCTACTTCGAAGACGGTGACGTTGCCTTCGCCAAGGTGACTCCATGCTTTGAGAATGGCAAAGGCGCTGTTATGGACGGTCTGGAGCGCGGTGCCGGCTTCGGAACGTCCGAACTGACGGTTCTTCGACCAAAGCCAGGCACGAACGCGAGATACCTCAGCTACCTCGTGCAGAGCGAGCGGTTCAGACAACTTGGCGTTGGCGCAATGACCGGCGCGGGCGGACTGAAGCGTGTGCCGGACCAGTTCACCCGTGATTTCGCGACAGCTTGGCCAACTTCCGCTGAGCAAGACCGGGTGGCCGCCTTTCTTGATGAACAGTTGGTGCGGCTTGATGCATTGCTTACCGAGAAGATGCGGCTCGTTGAACGGCTGACGGATTTTCGCCTCCTGGCGATACGTCGTGAGGTGCTGGGCCACGCTCACATGACGGGCTCGCCCAATCCTGCGCCACGCGGCGAGCCCTGGTTGGAGTCCATTCCAAGTCACTGGACAATTCCTAAGGTTAAACACATCCTGCGCACGACCAGTGGAAGTACTCCCAGCACCGACAAACGGGACGTCTACTACGATGGCGACATTCCCTGGATTCGCAGTCTCGACCTGCCAAACGGGTCCATCGATGCGGCAGAGGTACACATCACAGAAGCCGCTCTTGAGGACACAGCTTGCAGGCTCTTGCCTGTGGGTACCGTGCTACTCGCAATGTACGGAGGCGACGGAACCATAGGAAAGAGCGGGCTCCTCGGTATCGAGGCTGCTTGCAATCAGGCGGTTTGCGCAATCCTTCCATCAGTGGACATTGAGCCGCGGTATCTGCACTGGTATATGGTCTTTCGCCGACCCTACTGGATGGTTGGCGCGGATGGAACTCGCAAGGACCCCAATATCTCGCAGGATGTCGTGAGAGAGGCACGGCTGCCCCTTCCACCTCGAGGTGAGCAAGTTGAGATTGCGGACCGTCTCGATGTGGCGACCCGCCGGCTCGACGATTTGCGCGGGCATGTCGTCAAACACATCGAGCTTCTCCGAGAGTACCGCGCTTCGCTGATTTCCGCTGCCGTGACTGGGCAGCTTGACATCAGCACATTCAAGGCAAACCGATGACTAGCCACCCACGAACCATTCAGATTTACCTACCCAGCGGAGACCCCCAGGGCATCCGAGTGGCCGAGCTGACAACCAGCATCGTCCGCGTCATTGAGGTGCCGCGAAACCTCCTGAGCGAGTTTCTGGCGATGGAGGAGGCCAGCAGGGTGGGCCTGTACCTTCTGATTGGTGACGACGAAGAGCAGGAGTACCCGCCGCTCTACATCGGCCAGACAGGAGCGCTCGGCCCCCGGATTGTTGAACACAACAAGCAGAGGGCCTTCTGGAATCGGGCGCTCGTGGTGGTTTCGCTCACGAATAGCCTGACGCAGACACATGGACTCTTCCTGGAGTGGAGTGCCATCAAGCAGGCCACTAAAGCCGGCCGCTGCAAAGTAGAAAACGGCAACGGCGGGAGCAAGCCCTACACCCCCGCACCGCTGGAGGCTGACTGCATCGCCATCTTTGACACCCTACGCACGCTCGTGGCAACGCTCGGCCAGCCCATCTTCGAGCCGTTGGCGAAATCGAAGGAGCAGACGGGTGAGGCTGAGTTGTTCTATTGCCGGTCGGCCAACTACGATGCCGTAGGGCAATACACCGAGGAAGGTCTCGTTGTAATGAAAGGCTCAAAGGCTCGGAAGGACATCACGCCGAGTATGGCCAAACTGAAGTTCGGCAAACGCCGAGAGGCGCTCATCGCTGAGGGCGCGGTGGTGTTGGACGGCGCCCACTACGTGTTCCAGAAGGACGTGCTTTTCAAGTCGCCCAGCGGCGCCTCGGACATGATTGCCGGAGCCAGCACGAACGGCTGGGCATTGTGGAAGACCAAGGACGGCAAGACGCTCGACGAGCTGAAGCGCCAGAAGGTGGGCGAATAGAAACCTGACGCTACAGAAGAGCAAGCCGCCACTGCGAGACACGCTATGCCAACTGCCGCCGCCATCCACACTGAAAAGGTCTTCGAGAACGAGCTTTGCAAGCAGCTCGAGGCCAGCGGCTGGGCGGTACGCACGCACCTGCAGGACGCCAAGAGCTACTCGCGCGAGCTGGCCATCCTCGCCGGTGACCTGCTTGCCTTCGTGCAGGAGACGCAACCGACTGAGTGGGCCAAGTTCAAGCGTTGGCACAACGGCGCGTCCGAGACCATGTTCGTCAAGCGCGTGGCCAAGCAGCTCGACACCCATGGCACCCTGCACCTGCTCCGGCATGGCTTCAAGGATGTGGACGCTAAGTTCTACCTGTGCCAGTTCAAGCCGGCACACGGCAAGAACCCAAAGCTGCTGGCCACCTATGGCAAGAACCGCCTGACCGCAGTCCGCCAGCTGCACTACAGCCTGCACAACGAGAACAGCTTCGACCTCGTGCTGTTCGTCAACGGCCTGCCTGTGGTCACCGCCGAGCTGAAGACGGACCTGACGCAGAGCGTTCGAGACGCCATCAACCAGTACAAGCTCGACAGGCTGCGCAAGGACCCGAAGACCAAGGAGCCCGAGGCGCTGCTGCAGTTCAAGTCCCGTGCCCTGGTGCACTTCGCGGTCTCCACCGACCTGGTCTTCATGGCGACCAAGCTGGATGGGGAAGCTACGCACTTCCTGCCGTTCAACATCGGCAAGCCCGACGGCGTGGACGTGTTCAGTGCCGGCGCAGGCAATCCGCCGGCGCCGGCGGGCAAGGGCTACCCGACCTACTACCTGTGGGAGTTCGTCTGGAAGCCGGACACGCTGCTCGAAATCCTCGGCGAGTTCATGCACCTCGAGGTCAAGGAGGTCGATGTCAAGGGCAAGAGGGTCACCAAGGAGACGCTCATCTTCCCGCGCTTCCATCAGCTGGTGGCGGTCAAGGAACTGGTCAAGTACGCGGCGATTGAAGGCCCTGGCAAGACCTACCTCATCCAGCATTCCGCGGGCTCGGGCAAGTCCAACTCCATCGCCTGGACGGCCCACCGCCTGTCCAACCTGCACGACGATGCCGACCATAAGGTCTTCGACTCGGTCGTGGTCGTGACCGACCGGCGCGTGCTGGACAAGCAGCTGCAGGACACCATCAGCCAGTTCGAGCACAAGAAGGGCGTGGTGCAGGTCATCAGCGACAACTCGGCCCAGCTGGCCAAGGCGCTGAACGACGGCGTGCCCATCATCGTCACGACACTGCAGAAGTTCGGCTTCATCCTCGACACGGTCAATGACCTGGGCAAGCGCAACTACGCGCTCATCGTCGACGAGGCGCACTCCAGCCAGTCCGGCTCGGCCGCGACGAAGCTGCGCAAGGCACTGACCAAGGGTGCGCCGAAGGCCAAGCTCACGGCGGAAATCGACGGCGAGGTGGTGGAGGTTGACGCCGACGTCGACATCGACCCGGATGACCTGACTTCCGAGGACATCATCAATGCCGTGGTCGAAGGCCGCCGGCGCCCCGACAACGTCAGCTACTTCGCCTTCACGGCCACGCCAAAGAACAAGACGCTCGAGCTGTTCGGCCGCTCGGACGACACTGGCCGTCCGATTCCGTTCCACGTCTATTCGATGCGCCAGGCCATTGAAGAGGAGTTCATCCTCGACGTCCTGAAGCACTACACCAGCTACGCCGCGTTCTACCAGCTGGGGTCGCTGTCAGACGACAAGCTCGTCCCGCAGATGAAGGCCAAGAAGGCGCTGGCACGCTACGCAAAGCTGCACCCGCACAACATCTCCCAGAAGGTGGTGGTCATCGTCGAACACTTCCGCGAGCACGTGGCCGGAAAGATTGGTGGCAAGGCCAAGGCGATGCTGGTGACCGACAGCCGCAAGGCGGCGCTGCGCTACAAGCTGGCCATCGACCGCTACATCAAGGACCAGAAGTACGACCTGCGCACCCTGGTGGCGTTCTCGGGTTCCGTTACCGACCCGGAGTCCGGGCCCGGCGAGTTCAGCGAGACCAGCCTGAACCCCGACATCAAAGGCATGGAACCGTCGGAAGCCTTCAAGGACGACGAGTACCGCATCCTGCTGGTGGCCAACAAGTACCAGGTCGGCTTCGACCAGCCGCTGCTGCACGCCATGTATGTGGACAAGCGCTTGTCCGGGGTGCTGGCAGTGCAGACGCTCTCTCGCCTGAACCGGATGTACCCGGGCAAGTACGACACCTTCGTGCTGGACTTCGTCAATAAGCCCGAGGAAATCCTCAGGAGCTTCCAGCCCTACTACCGCACCGCTCAGCTAGAGGAAGTCACCGACCCGAATGTCGTCCACGAGCTAATGACCAAGCTGAACAGGGCGAACGTGTACTTCTGGAGCGAGGTCGAATCCTTCGCCGAGGCCTTCTACAGCCCGAAGGTGAAGACGCAGGGCGCACTGCATGGTCAGCTCAAGCCGGCTTTCGACCGATTCGAAGCCCTGGAAGAGCAGCAGCAGGAGCTGTTCCGCAAGGACCTGGCCTCGTTCATCCGGCTGTACGAGTTCCTGTCGCAAATCGTCCCGTACAACGACACGGAGCTCGAGAAGCTGTTCGTCTTTGGCAAGAACCTGATGCCGCGCCTTGCCGAGTCGGCGCGCTCACCGGTGCTGCAGCTCGACTCCGATGTGCGCCTGACGCACTACCGGCTTCAGAAGCTCGGCGAGCAGCAGCTCGACCTCGAGAAGGCCGAAGTGGTCAAGCTGCCTGGCATCAAGGACGCCGGCACCGGCGCCGCGCCGGAGGATGAGCGCAAGGAGCTGCGCGAAATCGTCTCGCGCATGAACGACCTGTTCTCCGGGAACATCAGCGAAGCAGACTTCGTGGGCGCGCTGACGACCTGGAAGGGTCACCTCATGGCCAACGAGACGCTCGCGGCGCAGGCCCATACGAACTCCGAAGAGCAGTTCGCCATGGGCGACTTCAAGGAGGTGCTGACCGGCATCGTCATCGATGCGCAGGACGCTCAGAATGCCATTGCCGACCAGCTGCTCAAGGATGAGCGGGTGTTCGGCGTGATGCAGCGGATGCTGGCCAAGATGGTATGGCAGCAGTTTCAGCAAGGGGGAGTTCGTTTGTGAGACGTGTGCGTGAATCTGCCTGGAGAGTCCGAGCCCGGCAACGAGCGGAACGCGACGCACTGGCCGCGGCCCGCTCAGACGCCGAACTGGCGGAACAGAAGCCGGTCCTTCTCGAGGCGTGGATGGGACAGCGCACCGAGTGGACCAAATCAGTATTCGCAATGAGTAGTGCCGCCGTCGGATTGCTCGTTACTGCGCTGCTAACCCGGGATGCGGTTTCGTTCGGACCGATGACGAAATGCATGCTCTTCACGGGCGGCTTGTCCTTTGGCCTGGCCGCGACCACCTGCTTGAGCGCTCTGATGAAAAGCGCAAAGGCGCTTGAGCACGCACTGAATGGGCAATCACTTGGGTCGCTGGAGGACGAACTCAATAACCTCGAGTCTCAGCAGCACCATGGGTTCCTTTTCGGCTTGGTCTTTCTGGGGCTCGCGGCATTCTTCGAACACCTTCTAAAGACATGAGCAAGTCAACGCCGCCACCGCCAACTTCACCCGTCCCCCCACACATGGACGGCTTCAATCTTGGGGGCCTCGGGCGTGTCGTCCGTCAATCGCCACCATCCGCGCCTCCTTCACCTGCCAAAGGAAAGTAAGTCATGGAACACAAGCCGGCACCATCTACTCCAGTCACCGACCAGCGCAATCTCGGTGGGCTTTCCGGCGTCGTTCGTCCGCAACAGAGCAGCACGCCCCGACCGGCTCCTGCACCGAGTCCTGCGCCTGCCAAGAAGTAGTTGCGAGCGCCGGCGCGACCGGAGGATGGCGAGTTCCATGTGAGAAAGGTTGGACGTGCTCGAGAAGATTATTCGCATTGACAACGTCGGAGTCTTCAAGGCCGGCGTTCCTGCGGCCGTTACCTTGAACAAGGTTGCACTGCTGTATGCAGACAACGCAAGAGGCAAGTCGACACTCTCATCGCTTTTGCGAGCGTGTTCAGCGGCCGACGCTGGGTCGGTGCAAGCACGCAAGACTGTTGGGGCAACAACACCTCAGTCAGTGCAGTTCCTCTTCCGGGCGGGCGGTAAGAATGTCCCGGTCTCGTTCGACGGAACAGCGTGGTCGGCGTCCGGGGTAAGCCTGCATGTCTTTAACCAGGAGTTCGTCGAGCGCAACGTCTACGCCGGCCGGGACGTTAGCCCAGAACAGCGAGCATCGATGCTTGAGCTTGCACTCGGCGCAGATGCGGTCGCGAAGCGACTGGAGTTTCAGAGGCACTCGGAGGCGCAGCGCGCCGCGGCACAGCGCATAACAGGCGCCGAGCATGCGCTGCAGGGCTTCCATCGCGGCGTCACGCTGTCGGAATTTCATGCTCTGGAAAAGGTAGACGACGGGGATGCGCAGATTGCAGCCTTGGAGCAGCGTCTGCACGATGCGAGAGGCGTTCAACAGGTTCTTCAGAGACCGGTTCCGCGGCTCGTGCAGGTTCCGAAAGCCGAGCTCACCGAGACCAAGACAATCCTCGCGACGCAGTTCGAGCAGATTCAGGCGCAGGCTGAGCAGGTTGTGAGGCAGCACTTCGATGCCCACCGAGGGAAGGACACCGAAAGGTGGGCATCAGAGGGCATGCACCATCAACCGGACGAGACATGCCCCTTCTGCGGTCAAGCTACCCAGGGGCTCCCCCTGCTCGACGCCTACAGAGCGTACTTCAATGAAGCGTATCGCGAACACCTGCGGAGAGTGGGTTCACTTCGCAACGTGGTAGCCGAGGGGATTGCTGGACCACTGCTACCTGAGTGGACGGCGACCAATGAGTTCAACCTGGCAGCCATCCGGACCTGGGCGGGACAGGTGGAGCTCGTTGAGCCTGTCGCTCCTCTTGAGGCGGTTCGGGCCTTGCTCGACGATGCCGTACGGCTCGTTGGTTCTGCAGTCGACCAGAAAGCTGCAAGCCCACTTGCGGCTGTCGACACATCTGGCGTTGACGATGCGCTTGCCATGCTCGGGAAGGTCTCGGAACTTGTCGGCGACTACAACCGAGACACCCAGGCGGCAACGGCGAAAATTGAAGCATTCAAGAGCGGGCTCATGCAAGCTGACGTTCAGGCGCTAACTTCCCAGCGGCAGAAGGTGCAATTGCAGATGGTGCGGCACACGCCCGAAGTTGCGGCACTGGTCGGGCAGCGGGCGGCGGCCGAGTTGGACAAGAAGGCAGCCGAGGGTGCCAAAGACAAGGCGCGCAGTGAGCTTGACGCATTGATGGGCGAAGCCCTGGCTGGCTTCCAGGGGACCATCAACGCGTGGTTGCGCGATTTCGGCGCTCCGTTCTCGTTGAGGGAGATGAAGCAAACGTACCTTGGAGGCGGAACTCCTCGAAGTGAATTCGTGATAGACGTCCGTGGAGCATCTGTGGTGGTAGGCCCAGCAGCCGCTGGCGAGTTGAGCTTTCATACTGCTCTCAGCGAGGGGGACAAGCGAACGTTGGCGTTTGCATTCTTCCTGGCGAAGCTTTTCAGCGACTCCGCGCGAGGTGAGGCCGTCGTCGTCTTAGATGACGTCTTCACGAGCCTGGACCATCATCGCCGTAACAAGACCGTCGAGGCCGTTGTAGTCATGGCCCAGCAATGCCAACAGGTCCTTGCGCTGGGCCACGATGCCTACTTCCTCCGAGAAATCGGCCGCAGTGTTGTGGCCAAGGCCGGCGCTGACGTGTCCACACTCGAACTCAGGCGCGGTCCCGGCAACTACACGGTCATCGAGGCCTTCGACCTCGACCACTTTTGCGCCTCTCCGTACTACAAGCGCTATCGGCTCGTGGAGGATTTCGTAACCGGAGCTCGGAGAGTCAATCCGCTGGAAGTGGCCCAGGCCCTGCGTCTACTGGTTGAGGGACATCTGCATCGCTGCTTCTTGGGCCGATTCAAGGAAGGAACCAGCGTCGGCCAGATGCTTGGGGAGGTCAGAGGAGCCAAACCCGACAACCCCATCTCATCCCTGCAAGGGGTACTGCCGGAGCTCATCAGGTTCAACGACTACGCCGCCACGTTCCATCATGACGCCTCTGGCGGACAGGCACGCACGGACATCGTCGACGGCGAGTTGCACCACTACGGTCAGGCTGCGTTGCACTTCATCCAGACCGGGCGACTCTTCTCGTAGGCCATAGCGCAGTTGCCGGCAGCCGAAGACCCACGGCTGCACCGGCGCGTCGCGCGCACGGTGGCGCCGACTTCAACCTCAAGCTTGGTCGGGCAAGTGGGCGCCCCCGGACTGCCGCCTTGCGCGTCAAACGAAGGAACGGCGCCCTTATGCTTGCGTCCATTCCGTGTAGAGGACCTGCTCGACCTCGAGAATACTGACGGCTGTCTCTTCGAGCATCCGCGCGAGCTGTGGCTGCTCAACCAACTCCACCTCATTGAGCTCCGCGTTCAGATGGGCTTGACGGTCGAAGTACTGGTTCGTCATGCAGATACGGTCGAATGTCACCTGCGGGAACTGCTTCGCGTAGAAGGCGTGACCCCCCACGACCTCCTTGACCGCATCCCAATCAAGCGCTGCATCGTCAGTCCTGGACGTCTTGGCCTGCACGAGCTTGCCGTGGCCCTGTGAGCGAGGCAGGGCCACGACATCGACCCCGTTGTCCTTCGACGAGGGCGTGCGGTGGGCCTCGAACCCGCGCTTGGCGTACAGAACGGTGGCCAGCGCCTCGAAATACTCCCAGTTCATCGC
Source organism: uncultured Pseudomonadota bacterium (assembly GCA_963758955.1). Classification (GTDB taxonomy): domain Bacteria; phylum Pseudomonadota; class Gammaproteobacteria; order Burkholderiales; family Burkholderiaceae_C; genus Rubrivivax. Next base: position 144,290 of record CAVWXO010000006.1, on the reverse strand, counting down.
CAGCGCGGTGCTGAGTGTCACCGGCTCCTCGGCAAGCACGACGTTGGGCGGAGCGATGTCTTCAAGGTCGAATTCGTTCGGCAAGGTGTCGCCGGCGCCGTTGAGCATGTCGTTGGCAAGCGCGCGCTTGCTGCCCAGCAGTTTGTCGAGCGTCATGTCGAAGGTGCTGAAGTCGTCCGCATGCACGACCGGGTAGTACACGTAGACGTCCTTGGTCTGCCCGATTCGATAGGCCCGGTCTGTAGCCTGGTCCTCCTTGGCGGGGTTCCAGGTGCGCGTGTAGTGCACGACATGGTTGGCCGCCTGAATGTTCACGCCGAACCCGACCGCCAGCGGCGACAGGATGATGACGCCAAAGCCAGGCTTCTCCTGGAAGGCCTTGAGGCGCTTTTGCCGGCTTTGCGCATGCGAAGCCGATGCCGCGGTCTCGCCGTTGATGATGTCGGGGCGAATCGGGAAGACCTGCGCGATGTAGTGCTGCAGCAGGCGCTGGATGTTGCGAAACTCGCAGAAGACGATGACCTTCTCGCCTTTGCGCTCGATGTCCTGCAGCTGCGTGAGCAGCCAGTCCAGCTTGGGCGCGCGCGAGCGGTAGTCGTCCAGCGGCTCCGGCTTGAACACATCCAGGCCGTGGCGGCGCGGGTCGGTGCAGATGAGGCGCAGGTAGTGCAGCAGTCCCAGGTGGTTCTTGAACGGCCCGCGGGACCCGGGGTCGTTGCGCCGCTTGAACAGCTCGATGGCCCGCGCGTACAGCTCTCGCTGCCTTGCTGACAGCGGCAGTTTCTGGCACGACTGCACCACAATCTTGCGCGGCAGGTTCGTGGCCACCTGCACCTTCGTGCGCCGAAGAATCTGCGGTGCGATGAGCTTGCGCAGTTCCTCGACGCGCGCCTTTTCTTCGTCCGTCTTCGCCTCGATGGGCCTGCGGTAGCGCCGCCCGAAGTCGTTCAGGGCGCCCAGCAGGCCTGGCTGGACGAAGTCGAACAGGCACCAGATGTCGGCCAGCGTGTTCTCCACTGGTGTGCCGGTGCAGGCAATCTTGAAGCCGACGTTCTGCTTCTTCGCTGCCCGGGTGACCATCGCGGCCGGGTTCTTGATTTTCTGGGCTTCGTCGCACACCAACATCGACCAGCGCTGGGTCGCGAACGAGAACTCCAGGTCCCGCAGCGTCTCGTAGGTGGTCAGCACGATGCGCGCATCACCGCGCCAGTCGGGGCGCAGGAACCTCGTAAGGCCGTCTTCGGTCCGCAGCCGAGCCTCGATGCTGGCCGCAGGCACACGCAGGCTCGCCAGGTCATCGCCATAGGCCGTCAGCAGGCCCAGCGCGCCGGGCTGGAAGAATTTGTGCGCTTCTTCCTTCCAGTTCTCCAGCAAGGACACGGGCGCGACGACCAGCATCGGGTCGATGGAAGGATTTCTTTCAATCGCCGTGGCCATCAGCACCAGCAGCTGCAGCGTCTTGCCCAGGCCCATGTCGTCGGCGAGCACCGCGCCGCGGCAGTTGTGGTTCGCCCGTGCCTCGAACAGCGTCTGAAGCCACGCCACGCCTTCTCGCTGATGAGGCAGGAGCTGGCACTGCGGCTTCAGCGAAGCAGGAAGGTCGGGTTCCCTTCCGGCCGCTGACAGCGCAAGCATGCGCTCTTCGGCATAGTCGACGCTGGCGATGTTCGCCAGCAGCACCGGGCTCTTGCGCTTGGACGCCGGGCGCGGGGGGTCGCCCGGGTCGCGCTTTTTCACTTGAACGTCGACCAGCACCTCCTCGAAGGTGCGGCCGATGCGCTCCGCCTCGTCCAGAGGTATCGTCTGAGGGATGCCGGGTACAGTCACCTCAGTTTTGCCGGTGGCCTTCGCCTGCTCGAGCTGGCGTTTGAGCTCAGCCAACACATCCGGGCTGACTGGCAAGGAGACCACCTCGGTCTGACCCGGCGGCACCCAAGAGATGATGTTGACGAGGTTCTCGGGGAACCAGCCGTCTTGCTCCGTCTTCTTGGCGATGTACAGCGAGTAGTACGGCTTCTCGAAACCGATTTCCTGAACGCGTGAGGCGTAGTGCGTCAGGTCGTAGACCTGGGCGTAGGAAATGAGCACCGCGGGTTGACGCCGAGCCTGCAGCGCCTGCTCCAGCTGCGTCAGGTGCTCGGGTGTGTCGCCTTGCAGCTCGAGGTCCCAGCCCTCCCACGCGAACAGCTGGAAGTTGCGGGCAAGTGCTGCTTTCAGCCCCTTGGCGAACTTCGCCAGGCCGTCGTCATCCAGCCAGACGGTTTCGGACTGCGACGGTCCGGTCGACGAGGCCGTCTCGATGAGCAGCCCAACCTTCAGTGGGTAGCCCAGCGCATCGCGCTCGAACTGCGGAAGGAAGCGTTCGTAGTTGAGGCCGGCCTCCTCCCGGGCCTTCTCGAACTGGTCCTCGTCGATGACTGCGTTCGCATCCTCGCCTAGCGCGGCGTACGGGTTCAGGATGAAGGCCTGGGCCCGCGCGCCGGCGACCCGGCGGTTGTCCAGCCGCTTGATTTCTTCCAGCACGGTGCGCACCTTGGGTGCAATGACGACCTGGACGATGCCGTCGGCGCTCGGGATGTCGTAGCGGTCTTGAACTGTCGAGTGCCTGTCGAAGCGCGCAATCCAGTCGTCAGGCGCGCCTTCGAACGTCGGCTGCACCTCAACCACCGTGTCGTCGGCCGTGTGCACCTTGCGAATGCCGATGGCCAGCTTGTCCGGAGTCAGCACCACAGTCTTACGCAAGAACGCGTCCAGGTTAGCCTGGGCATCGACGGCGAGCCGGCGGATATGGCCCCAGGCCAGGCGGTGCGCCTGTCCGGTCTGCTCCTCCAGCGGCCGCCGGGCGAATGCGCGTACGGCACTGACCAACGACCAGACGGAGTGTGGCAGTAGCGCGCGGCGGCCTTCGTGGACGAGGACCGGGCCTTCGAGTTCGACGTCATCGAGCGTCTGCGCGCCAACGCGCCAGGCGTCGATGGCGATGGCAAAGGCCTTGTCTTCGAGCGAGCCACGGCTGCTGAGCGACGGTGTTGCGTCGAGTGTTGGCGGTAGGGACAGCATCGCCATGGCTTCGGCGTGTTGTGGATGCTGGGTCAACGCGTAGACGGTGTCCCAGGTCAATGCGAAGCCGCCGTCCACGGGCGTGGCGAAGCCCTCATCTTCAAGCTGCGCCAGCCATCCGTCCAGCAAGGGTGCGGGCTCCAGTGCTCGCGCGCCATCGGCCGGCGTGATGCGTTGGCTCACACGAAGGCCCTGCGGGGTTTCCTGGGCGCGCCAGGACGCGCCTGTGGGTTCGCTGTCACGCCGGAACAGCTTGAACACGCTCATGGCCCTCTCCAGAACCAGCCCTTGCGGGCATTCTTGTACTCGAACTTCCAGCGCATGAGCACCTCGTTGATGCCGGGGTGCGCGTCGTCGGTGCGCACCCACAGGTTGCCCCGCAAGGGCGGCGGGGTCAGGTCTTCAATCACCAGGCCGAAGCGCTGCGCAAACTGCGTCAGGGACTTGCGGCTGTAGACGCTGGTCTTCCAGCTCACAAGTTCCCAGGTCAGGTCCGTTTCTTCGGTACGGTCCGGCGGCACCGTGCGGGGCGGCGGAACTGTCCTTCGAGGCAGCACAGCCTCCGAGGGCGGCTCCGCCGGGCGGACCAGCTCCACGGGGCGCTGTTTCGCATTCCGCGGCTTGATGTTGTAGCCCTCGGCCAGCTCAGCCTCGAAACGCTCCTCCCAGGTTTCGAATCCCCGCACACCATCCTGGTGGGCAAGCCAAAGCTCGTTGCTCGAGTGCTTCAAGGAGTTCTTCACGTCCCTAGGCAGAACGACCGGCATGTCAAACCTGAACGGGAGCGCCTTGTTGACGTCGTATCCGTAGCAGGCGTTGCTGTACCCGCTGAACTCGACGACGACCAGTGGGCCCATACGCATGATGAAGGCGTTGTTCGACCTGACGTTGTCTTGCAGCGGAACGACCAGGCCCGCCATCTTCTTGCGCAGCGTCTGGAAGTCCGCCGAGCGGTTTTCACGCGCGTCGGCGCCCAGCGCGAAGTGGATGTCTTCGATGGCGTTGACGTATCGTTTCCAGAAGCCCAGGCGCCGGCTGTCCCCAGTGCGCTCCTCTGCGAGCAGTGTGAAGAACGCCTCGATGAACTCGAGCTTGAGCCACTCCGAAACCATCGCCCGCGCCTCGGCCGTGACGCTGCCCCAGCGCATGGAGTTGCTCTGCAGCCAGGGGTTGCCCCACCAGTTGACCGCAGCATCCCGCAACGGGATTGCCAAGGGCGCGGGCTTCAGTCGGGCGAACCTGTTCAGAACAAGTGCCAGGCCCTCATCGCGAACGAGTTCGTTTTCCTGCAACAGGTCGAGTACTCGATAGAGCAGGCTGAGGAAGTCTGCGTCAGACTTTCCAACAGCAGCTCGGACCTGCGCGAGGTACAGCTTTCGCATGAACCATGAGCTGTCCGAGATGTTCATAACTTCGCGCAGCTCATCAACCGCCGCACGGTCTCCGGCAAGGAGCGAGGCTCCGTACTTCAGGCACGGGTCGTCGCCCAGCAGGGTCTGGTGCTGCTGCAGCGAGTCAGCCCACAGCGGGTTGCGCTCGCCTTCAAGGATTCGGCGCGACCGCTTTCCGAGGTACCCACGCAACGCCTCCCAGTTTTCAAGCCCTGCCTTGGGCACATCGCTTGCCTCAGGGTCATAGGCGAAGTAGCCGGACAGCAGGCCCTGATAGCAGCGCCGGTACTGCCTCGGCGCGGGGAGGAACTGGTCCACGCCTTCTAGCAAGGCTGGAAAGCGCTCCCTGTCTTCAATAACACGGAGACGCCGCGGGCCGACCGGAAGGGTGACCCCGAAAGACACCAAGCGCGCGTCCTTCAGGTTGTCGACGCGCTTGCTTGTCCAGAAGCGGCTCACTGCCCCCTCGACAAGGTCCCGCGGAACGTAGGCCCCCGCGCCCTCTCGCAAATGACGCTCAAGCTGATGGATGTGGGAGTCAATGGTCCTTTCGACTGCCCACGGGCGTGCCAGCGGCTTCTCGGAGCTTGCAGCCAGAAGGGACTTGAGTCGACCGAGCGCGTCCATTAGCCAGGCAGTGCGCAAGTGCCGAAGTTGCCTGGAGCCACACCTTCCGCGGGCTTGCGCTTTTCCGTCAAGCCAAGGAACTGGAGACGCATTTCCACACGACGGCTCTCGTCATCTGTCTCCTTCTGGGCGTTGAACGAGTATCCACCGACCACGAACAGTGCTCGCGCAAGTTCCAATTGCTCCGGTGTCATCGCTTGTTCGTCTGCGCCGGGGCGAGCGAACAAGGCGCATAGAACGCGCTGACTGCGCTGCAGGCTCAGGTCCAGGTTGGACAAGTACGTCCCCTTCTTGTCCGTAAAGCCATCAACCACGATTTCCTTCAGTACGCGCTTTGCGAGGTCGTCGTTCGCCCTGTCCAGAATCGCAGGGACAAAGGCGCGAAGCAGCCGCTGCTGCTCTGCCGTCAGCGTCGACTTGGCGAACGGGAACTGCGCCCTCGAGCCGAAATCGACAACGTTGCGGTTGCGGTCGATGGTGATGCCCTTGAAGCGTTCCTCTTTCGCCACCTCTTCAAAGCGGTCGAGCAACTTCTGGATGTCCAGCCGCTGCTGTTCTTCTTCCCTCTCCCGCTGGGTCACGGTCTTTGTCACAGCCAGCAGCGCGACCGCCATCACGACAAGAAACAGGACCATCAAGGCAGTCATCAGGTCTGCGTAGGAAATCCAGAAGGGCTTCTCCGCCTCGTCGCGCGGCTTGGCCCTGGACTGAAGTCGAAGTCCGAACATGTTTAGCGGCGAGCTGGCGTTGCGCCGGAGAGTGAGACTTCCAGCTCTTCGACGGCAGAGCTCAAGAGCCTGACAGCACCACTCAGCTTGGTGTGGAAGTCGCTGTTCGCCCGGTCCAGGGTGCGAGTGAGCCCCTCCGCGAACGTAGCGTGAGCGTCCGCAAGTACGTCAGAGACGCCCTCCAGGTAGTTCTCGGTCTCCTGCTGCGCTTGGGCTAGCTTCGTCGCGGCCGCCTGGATGCGGTCGAGCGCCTGCTGAGTGAGCGAAGCCTCCTTCTTGGCGGACTCCACTACAGCGCGAAGCTCAGTGAGCATGGTGCCGGTCGCTTCCCGGTTCGCGCGGTAGTCGGTAAGCACGCCCTGCAGGGCGGCTGACGACGAGGTGAGCGCCCCGCTGGCCTCGGACATCTTGTCGGCGACAGTGGAAGCCTTTCCGAGAGCGCCCGTCACCTTGTCTCCTGCCTGGGCAAATGCAGTCGCTCCTTGCTCGAGTGTGCGCGCGCCCGCGTTAAGCTTGTCGATAGACGACGTAGTTGTCCGCTCGAGCGAGGCGACGCTCTGCCGCATCTGGTCTGTAGAGGCAGCCATCTGCTTGACGACATCAGTCACTGACGCCCCGAGGTCGCTGACCATTCCCGTCGTCCGGTCGGTCAGGCTCTGCTCGCGGCGCTGCTGGTCGTGATGGGACTTCTCCGCTTGCGTCTGAAGCGCACCAATCATGGCCCCCATCTGCTGGCTGAGGTTGCCTATTGCCTCGTTGAGTTTGTCATTCGTTTCGTCCTGCGATTTCGAGACCAGCTCACGAATTCCCTCGACGAAACTGTGGGTCTGCTCGTTGATTTCGGCCTGACGACGCTCCATCGCCTCGACCGCCATTGCCATCTTCTCGGCCATCGCATCGCCAGACCGTTGACTGCTTTCCTCCATGCGGCCGAGAAGCCCCTGCAGTGACGCTACTGCGTCCTGCATGGCCTGGGCACTCTTCTGATTGAGCTCCTGGATACCGGAAATCTGTCCCCCGAAGAGGTCGTTCAGCCGTTGGCTGAAGCTTGCCATCACGTCCTGGAGGAGCGAAGTCGCCGTCGCGCTCTGGTCGCCGCTGGCTTTGGCCACCACTTCGCCAATCTGCTTCAGCGGCTCCCGTAGGCTGGTTTCGATGCCAGTAGTGATGTGCCGGCCCAGTGCCTCGGAGTTCGCAGCATGCGCGGCAATCTGGCGGTCAGTCATCTCTTGCAACAGCACCTTCAGGTCGCCAACGAGTGAGTCCTTGAGAATCTTCGATTGCGCCGCGGCATCCTCGGACGCGTTGACGAGTCGCGACAGGTATTCCTCGCCTGCCCCCATCGCGAACAGGCCATCGAGGTGTTGAGCAATTTCCTCGGTGCATCGATAGAGCGATGACAGAAGAATCTTCTCAATGATGGTGACCAGCATGGCCAGGGTGATGGCCGCTGCTGAGACGATGAAGGCCTCAAAGACGCCACCGAGCAGCGTTTCGAGGCTCTGGCGAACCTTTGCCGGGTCCTCAGGAACCCCGAAGTCCTTCAGCCCCGTGATGAGTCCGGAGAAGGTTCCAATGATGCCGATGCCGGTGAAGATGCCGGGCAAGTGCTTGAAGAACTCAGTGCGAAGCCGCCCTTCGACGACAGTTTGGCTGTTGAAGAAGGACTCGGCGGGAGCGGTCGCCCGCAGCCTTGTCGTCACCATCTGCCCATCACGCTCTTCGCGCTGCGCATGCAGGGTGTCCTTGAACTCTTTCCACAGATGGAAGAGGCGGCTGTCCTGCTCGAAAATCTTCTGGAGGTCTGAGGCGCTTCGCGGTTTGCCGTTGCGCAGCTGGCGCAGTACGCGGCCGAGCCGAAGCCGCAGCAGCACGGCAGGCCCAAGGAACCAGAACACGAAGCCCAGCGTGAGCAGTGCAAGCACGCACCCCGTGACGAGTAGCGCGAGCGGAGCTCTATGGAAGAGGTCCAGGAAGCTCATGCGGCCCCCTTGGTCGTTGAGTCAGCGCCGGGGTGAATGTCGCGACGCTCGCAGTACTCGACCACGATGACCTCGAGCATGTTCGCGAGGCTGCGGCGGTCGGCCTTGGCGGCTGCGGATAGGAGCTCCTTGACCTCTGGCGGTACCCGCAGGGTCAACGTCGCTGTTTTCGTCTGATTGCGCGCCACAAAGCGGCCCTTCCTGTATCGACTGCACGTGTGCTGTGTAGTGACAGCACTTTGCAGTCAGGCTATCCCGGAGTCGGTACCCTTTGCAACCACCCATGGAGGGGGTGCCGACTTGCGCCTGCATAACCCCGGCACCATTTCGCAGAACTGGTTCTTTCTAATGCAGCTGACCACCGAGCAGTTTCCACAGACACGTTCCAGCCCCTGCTCGTTTTGGGCGATGTGCCTGGCGGGGCCTCGCCTGCAGATAGCGTGGGCTGAGCGGCTTCTCGCGAGCCGGGGCCCGCCTGCTCGCCGCCGGGCCCCTGCCGACTGCCTCATCGCGTCCGTCTGAACGCCGCGCTCCTGGCCCAGTCCTCCGCCTGCCGCTCGGTCAGCGCCTTCTCGGCCGCCACCCAGCGCACGGCGTCGGCGCCGTCTGCGACCAGAGCGACCTGCAGCTCGCCGTCGGCCAGGCGCACGCCGAGCAGCCGCCCTGCGCGCACGCGCAGCGGCCGGCTTGACCACAACGTCGGCGGGCGCGCCGCCCGGGGCTCGGGAGTCGAATGGGTGGTTTGCGCCGGCGGCGCCGAATCGGCGGCGATGGCCGCGCGTGGAGTGCGAATGTGCATCTGAACCTCGTTGGCTTGCACAGCCACAACAGGACGCACCTCGGGTGCGTTGTCGGCTACAAGCTGGGTTCAGAAGGGGGTCACATGGGTGCGCTGCTCCAGGAAGGACGCGCAGCATAGCACCGCGGATTCGCGGTCGTGCACCCGCAAATCAGGGGGTCATCGCCGCACATCAAAGCTCGGCGGCTCCTCGCGCTCCGGGTTGCTGGAGGCTCACCTGGTGGGCATCGATGCGCCGGCCGTGGCCATCACAACTGTAGGACAGCGAAGTCACGCGGACGTCGAGCCGACAGCCTACTTCTCTGCGGTCGATGTGCACGTTTCGCTGTTCCGGCACCTGAGCTCCTCGAGTTGACGAGCCGCGCCCGACCGCAGTCGCGCGGCGGACTTGGCGGCGAGCGCCTGTCCAGCAGCCATGTGTTCCTCGTCCAGAGCGGCTGCGGCGTTCAAACAGTCGCCGTCTGTACTGGCGCGTTGCACATCGTCGGAGCACTCGACAAGAACTTGCGTTCGCTCGGCGACGTTGACTTTGTAGTAGCTGACTGGCTGTGGTTCGCTAGAGCAGGCAATGAGGGTAACCAGGAGGATTGAAGCAGATGTGATTCGCAACATTTGGTGATTCGGCTTGTTTGGGGAGAGTGATTGCTGTCTCGACCTTCGAGGTGCATGCGCGTATAGCACTGGTCACCTATCTGAGGCGCAAGACGCTGCAGAAGCTCACGTATCCCCAGTCCGTTGCCATCTGGGCGTGCCTATACCAGAGCACCTGACACCGCCAGCCCACGACCATGTTCTCCCTAGTCATCACCATCATTTCCATCGCACTGGTCGCCGTCCTCGCACTGGCCACCCTCTACTACGGGGGCTCGGCCTTCACCAGCGGCGGCGACGCCGCGCAGGCCGCGCAGGCGCTGAACACGATGCAGCAAATCCAGGGAGCCGACACTCTTTACAAGGCTGCGACGGGTGCGGGTGCCACCAGCATTGGCGAACTGGTCGCCGCCGACTACCTGCGTGCCGTGCCGGGCAGCCTGGCGCTCGTCGAGGGGCACGCCGTCATCGTCGGCCTGTCGGATAGCGCCTGCCTTGCGGCCAACGCACAGCTCGGCTACACCAGCCCGACCATTCCCTTGTGCTCCGACCCTGCCATCGCTGGCCAGCAGCTGTGCTGCTCCAGCCCGGACTGAGCCACCGCCGCCTCGAACAACAACATCGCACCCGGAGTCACCCCATGCAAACCTCTCGCCTTTTCGCTCTCGCCTTCGTCGCCGCCTTGACCCTCAGCGCGGGGGCCGCTTCAGCCGCCAACGTGTTGAAGCGCCCGTTGTCCAACCCTCTCGCCGCCGACACCACGCGCTGCTCGGGTGCGGCCTGCAGTGTCGTTTCCCGCGTCGGGACCGAGCTGCGTGCTTCGGCCGACGGCACCGGTGCTCCGCAAGGCCCGTCGGCGGAGACCCTCGAGGAAGCGCAGCGGCTGGTCGCCTATCTGAACTGGAAGGCCCGTCTGGAAGCCTGGTCTGCCGCAACGGGCAACGGTTTCACAAGTGCCAGCACCGCGGACAGCCTGACCGCAATCGGGGGCTACGACCAGCTGACCTGGGGGATTCTGGTCACGAACCTGCGGACCACCGCGTCGCTGCCTGTAGCACCGGCGGTTTGCGCGGCGGCAGCGACCCTTGGTGCGACCTGCGGCGGTGAGAACGGCTATACGGTCACCGTGGCCTTCAATGCGGGTACCGTGGTGTTTGCCTACACCCCCGACACCCTGACGGACACGGCTCAGGCCCTGTTCCCGGGCGCAGCGCCAGCCTACTGAGCCGCACGGCTGTGCGAATGACAAAGCGCCCTCTCGGGCGCTTTTCACGTTCGGTGCGTGCCCCAGCGTTTCGGAAGGCCAGCGCCGACCCGGCCGTCGCCGCCCCAAATTTTCCCATCGGACCCTGCTCGAAATGACCTAAGTCCTTGAATTACAAGGCTTTGGGCCATCTGCTGCTTAACACCCGCGGGCAACGAAAAGGGCGGCTCAGGCCGCCCTTGGTGTGCCCAGCGTCTCAGCGTTTGGCCATGGCCGCCAGCACCGCGCCAGCGTCGGCGTCTTCCAGGCAGGGCGTGATGGTCAGGTCGAGCAGGTCGGACCATTGGGCCCGCATCTCGAACAGGGCCTTCGGGTCGTCGGACTCCAGGATCGCGACGCCCTGGCCGCTCATGCCGTGCCAGCGCCCGAGCAGAGTCACGCCCTTGGGTGGCGCACCGCCGGTCTCCAGAAAGCGCTTGACCGTGGGGTGGTAGGTTGCGTGGGGCAGGTTCCAGAGGAGGATGTACTTCATGCAGGTCTCCTTCAAGCATGATCGCCAAGGAACGCCGCAGCTCGGAACTCGGCCCGGCGGCATCCCGGACCCATGGGCCGGCAAGGGCAGTGGACGCTACGCCGAAACGGCGGGCGGCGAAACCCCCCGATGACGGATGCCTAGAATCGGTCGATGAGCTACCCGCCGAGCGCACCCGAGGCCGCCCCGAGCGGCAAGCTGCTGCAGCACCTGAACCCCGAGCAGCTGGCAGCCGTCACCCTGCCGGCCGAGGCCGCGCTGATCCTGGCCGGCGCCGGCTCGGGCAAGACCCGGGTGCTGACCACTCGCATCGCCTGGCTGCTGCAGACCGGTCAGGTCTCGCCGGGCGGCGTGCTGGCCGTCACCTTCACCAACAAGGCGGCCAAGGAGATGCTGGCGCGCTTGCAGAACATGCTGCCGGTGAACGTGCGCGGCATGTGGATCGGCACCTTCCACGGCCTGTGCAACCGCTTCCTGCGCGCGCACTGGAAGCTGGCCGCATTGCCGCAGAGCTTCCAGATCCTGGACATGCAGGATTCGCAGAGCGCCATCAAGCGCATCATCAAGGCGATGAACCTGGATGAAGAGCGCTTCGCCGCCAAGCAGGTCAGCTGGTTCATCGCCGGCTCCAAGGACGAGGGCCGGCGGCCGCGCGATATCGAAGTGCGCGACGAACACTCGCGCAAGCTGGTCGAGATCTACCAGGCCTACGAAGACCAGTGCCAGCGCGAAGGCGTGGTCGACTTCGCCGAGCTGATGCTGCGCACCTACGAGCTGCTGCGCGACAACGACCCGCTGCGAGAGCACTACCAGCGGCGCTTCCGCCATGTGCTGGTCGACGAGTTCCAGGACACCAACCGGCTGCAGTACGCGTGGCTGAAGATGTTTGCACCGCCGGGCCGCTCAGACCATGGCGAGGCGCAGGGCGTGTTCGCCGTCGGCGACGACGACCAGAGCATCTATGCCTTCCGCGGCGCCAAGGTCGGCAACATGGCCGACTTCGAGCGCGAGTACCGCGTCACGAAGATCATCAAGCTGGAGCAGAACTACCGCAGCTTCGGCAACATCCTCGATGCGGCCAACGCATTGATCGCGCACAACGCGCAGCGCCTGGGCAAGAACCTGCGCACCGAGGCGGGCCCGGGCGAACCGGTGCGCGTGTTCGAATCGACCAGCGACTACGCCGAGGCGCAGTGGCTGCTGGAAGAAGTGCAGGCGCTGCACCGCAGCGGCCTGCCGCGCCGTGAGATCGCGCTGCTGTACCGCAGCAACGCGCAAAGCCGAGTGCTGGAAAGTGCGCTGTTCAATGCCGGCATTCCGTACCGCGTCTACGGCGGGTTGCGCTTCTTCGAGCGTGCCGAGGTCAAGCATGCGCTGGCCTACCTGCGGCTGATCGAGAACCCGAACGACGACACCAGCTTCCTGCGCGTGGTCAACTTCCCCACGCGCGGCATCGGCGCGCGCACGCTCGAGCTGCTGCAAGACGCAGCCCGCGGCAGCGTCCGCAGCCTGTACCAGAGCGTGGCCGCGGTGGCGGGCAAGGGCGGTGCCAACCTGCAGGCCTTCACGGCCCTGGTCGATGCGATGCGCGATGCCACCCGCGGGCTGACGCTGCGCGAGATCATCGACCACATGCTGCATGCCAGCGGCCTGCTCGACTTCTACCGCACCGACAAGGAAGGCCAGGACCGCATCGAGAACCTGGAAGAGTTGGTCAACGCCGCCGAGGCCTTCGTCACGCAGGAAGGCTTCGGCAAGGACGCGGTGGCGCTGTACGTGGACGAGCTTTCTGGTCCCTCCTCATCGGGGGGAGGGATCGAGGGAGGGAGCGCCATTCCGGGCGTCTCCCCCGACCCGGGGTCGGGGGAGATCATGTCGCCGCTGGCCGCCTTCCTGACCCATGCCGCGCTGGAGGCCGGCGACAACCAGGCGCAGGCCGGCCAGGACGCGATCCAGCTGATGACGGTGCACTCGGCCAAGGGGCTGGAGTTCGACGCGGTCTTCATCACCGGCATCGAGGAAGGCCTGTTCCCGCACGAGAACTCGCTGTCCGACGCCGACGGCGTGGAAGAGGAGCGCCGCCTGATGTACGTGGCCATCACGCGGGCGCGCCAGCGGCTGTACCTGAGCTTCAGCCAGACCCGGCTGCTGCACGGCCAGACGCGCTACAACGTCAAGAGCCGCTTCTTCGACGAGCTGCCCGACGCCTGCCTGAAATGGCTGTCGCCAAAGAATGCCGGCTTCGGCTCGGGCCATGCCCGTGAGTACCAGAACGCCTGGGCGCGCGGCACCGGGCTGGTGTCGATCGTCGGTGTCGGACGGGTCGAGTCGGCCGCATCGGCCTTCGGTGCCGGGCCCACGACCTCCAGCACCGGCAACGGCACGGGGCTGCGCACGGGGCAGTCTGTGTTCCACACCAAGTTCGGCGAAGGCGTGATCCTGACGCTGGAAGGCCGCGGTGGCGACGCGCGCGCGCAGATCAACTTCGGCCGCCACGGCACCAAGTGGCTGGCGCTGGGCATCGCCAAGCTGACGCCGATCGATTGACCGGGTACAGGATCAGTTCAGGCGGGGCGTGCCGGTGTCGCTGAAGCAGCCGTCGTAGGTGAAGAGCAGCGACACGTAGAACACGGTGGAGAACATCAGGCCGGCCGGCATGGCGATGACACCGGCCAGTTGTCTGGCGTCGAACAGGCTGAACAGCAAGCCGACCAGCGCCCCGAAGATCGCGATCACCACCACCCAGGCCAGCGAGTACATCAGGAACGCGCCCTTGCAGCGCCACATCGCCAGGGTGCTCGAAAACAGCGCCTGGCCGACGCTCTGGCCCTGCCAGTAGACCAGCGCTGGCGCGTGCCAGAAGGGCACCGAAAGGCAGGCGGCCAGGCCGAAGCGGGTGATCAGGCCCCAGCTCAGGCGCGGGTCGGCAAGCAGCGCCTCCATCTCGGCGCGGGCTTCGTCGCCCTTGGCCATCAACGCCTGGAGCCGGTCGAAGGCACCGCCGTCGATCCATTCGCTGAGTGCCATGATCAACGCCGTGCACAGCGCATAGGCCGCACAAAGCGAAAGCACCGTGTTGCGGCGAGAGCGCTCGCCACGCAGCGGCTCGATGAACTGCCCCGGGTTGACCGGCAGGTCGTTCTGCGCCGCGCGGCTGGCGATCATGAAACCCAGGCTCAGCAGCGGCAGTGCCATAAGCATCACCACGCCGCCGACCACCGGCACCAGCGTGGCCAGCAGCGCCAACAGCAGGAAGGACACGAACATCGCGCCAAAGGGCAGGGGTCGGCGCAGAAACAGCCTGAATGCATCGCGCATCCATTGCACGCCTTCCATCGGCGCGGCTTGTCGGATCGAAAGTGCCATGAGTCTTGTTCAGTGAAGCGGATGCCAGGGGCGCTCGATGCGCTCCCGCAGCACCCGCTCGAAGTGGTCGGGGTCCTTGGCCTGCAGCAGCGCCGCGTCGCGCGGCAGGTGCAGGTCCCACAGGCGAGACAGCCAGAAACGGAAGGCGGCGGCGCGCAGCAGCGCCGGCATCAGCCGCAGCTCGCCACTGACCAGCGGGCGGACGCGATGGTAGGCGGCGCAGAAGGCGGTGGCATGGTCTTCCAGCAGGCGGCCGCTGGGCGGGTCGATGCACCAGTCGTTCAGGCACACCGCCAGGTCGAACAACAGGCTGTCGACGCCGGCAAAGAAGAAATCGAACAGTCCGCTGAGCTGGTCCTCGCCGTCGATCTCGTCGAATACCACGTTGTCGCGGAACAGGTCGGCATGGATCACGCCTCGCGGCAGTGCCGAGGCGGCGCCCGATGCGGCCACGCCGCGCTGAAACTCCAGCTCCTCGCGCAGCAGGCGCGAGTGCGGCTCTTCGAGGAATGGCAGCACTACGGGCACCGTCTCGATCCACCAGGCCAGTCCGCGCAGGTGGGGTTGCTGCAGCGGAAAGTCTGCCCCCGCCAGGTGCAGCCGGGCCAGCATGGCTCCCATCTGCTCGATATGCGGCAATCCGGGCGTCAGCACATGCCGGCCGGGCAGCCGGTTGACCAGTGCGGCCGGCCTGCCGCACAGCTGGTGCAGGATCTGCCCCGTGCCATCCGCCTGCGGCTCGGGCACCGGGACACCGTGCTGCGCCAGGTGCTGCATGTAGCGCAGGTAGAAGGGCAGCTGTTCGCTGCTCAGCCGCTCGAACAGCGTCAGCACCCATTCGCCGCGGTCGGTGCTGACGAAGTAGTTGGTGTTCTCGATGCCGGCACCGATGCCCTGCAGCGCGCTCACGTGCCCATGGCCGAGCCGGCGCACAAAGGCGTCGGCCTGCTCGAAGCCCACTTCGGTGTAGACGGCCATGCGCTGCGGCGCGGGTCTAGAAGGAAAAGAGTTGCCAGAGCGAGCGCCCTTCAGAGCGGCGGTCCTGTGACAGATCGCGCCCGTCGGTGGAGGTGCCGATCTCGTAGGCCGGCGCGCCAGGCAACTTGGAGCGCACCACAATGCGCCGTGTCTGGCCGCGCACCCGCAGCTCTTCGATGCGCACCGACTCGTCTTCACTCACGGTACGCACGACGACCGGTTCCCCGCCGCGCTGCGGCAGGTCCTGCGACGTACCGTAGGCGCGCGCCGCAGAGGGCGGCAAGGGGCTTTGCGCCCAACAGGGGGCGCACAGGCAGAACATTGCGGCAGCCAAGCGGAAGCTCATGGGGTGATTCTAGGCTGGCCCTTTGCCGCCGCGGTGCGCATCAGGGCGGCCAGGCCCAGGCCCAGCCCCTGCAGCGCCTTGGCCAGATCGCCCGCGTCGATGTCCAGCGCCTGCACCCGCTCGGGGGCCACCAGCAGCACGCTGCCCGACCAGGCATCCGGCGCGCCGGGCACGTACAGCACCACGCGGCCGTCGTCCAGCCGCTCGATGTCGAAGCCGACCAGCTGGTTGTCGTCAAAGGTGACGAGCACTGGCTTGAGCACCTTCTTGCCCAGCGCGCCATGCAGACCCTGCGACATGGCCTTGATCACCGAATAGCGCGGGTACAGGGTCTGCAGCTTGTCCTCGAAACGCGCAGAAAAGGCCTGCCCCGCCGCCGCCCGTGCCAGCAGGCCGGCGCCGAAGCACAGCAGCAACAGCAGTGCCAGTGCGGCCAGGCTGGCGAATGTGATGCCGCCGACGCTCTTGTCCGGAAGCAGGCCAACCAACGGCTGCACGGCGTGGGTGGCCAGTGCCAGGCCCTGGCCCAGCACGTACAGCACCACGATCAAGGGCAGCAGGAATACCACCCCACCGATCAGGGTGGTGGTGAAGGGCTTGAGGGACTGGCGCATGTGGGCGATGGGTGATGGGGTGGCGGCGGAGCTTAGCCGCTGCGGCGCGCCGCTGCCCGACAATCGGCCCATGAGCGACAAGATCATGCTGCTGGTGGACGGCTCCAGCTACCTGTACCGTGCCTACCACGCCATGCCCGACCTGCGCGGACCGGACGGCTTCCCCACCGGCGCGATCCACGGCGTGCTGGCCATGATGAAGTGGCTGCGCGAGCGCTACCCGGCCGAACATGCGGTGTGCGTGTTCGACGCCAAGGGCCCGACCTTCCGCGACGCCTGGTACGCCGAGTACAAGGCCCAGCGCGCGCCCATGCCGGAGGCGCTGGCGCAGCAGATCGAGCCCATCCACGAAGCGGTGCGTCTGCTCGGCTGGCCGGTGCTGGAGGTGCCGGGCATCGAAGCCGACGACGCTATCGGCACGCTCGCCGCCATTGCCGCAGCCAGCGGCCACAAGGTGCTCATTTCCACCGGCGACAAGGACCTGGCGCAGCTGGTCACGCCCGAGGTCACGCTGATCAACACCATGGCCAAACCACCGGAGGTGCTGGACGTCGACGGCGTGACGGCCAAATTCGGCGTGCCGCCTTCGGCCATCGTCGACTACCTGACGCTGGTCGGCGACACGGTGGACAACGTGCCCGGCGTCGAGAAGGTGGGGCCGAAGACGGCGGTCAAGTGGCTGGCCGAGTACGGCTCGCTCGACGCTGTGATCGCCGCTGCGCCGGATATCAAGGGCGCCATCGGCGAGAACCTGCGCAAGGCGCTGGACTGGCTGCCCACCGGCCGCAAGCTGGTGACCGTGCGCACCGACTGCGACCTGTCGGCGCAGGTGCCGGGTTGGCCCGGTCTGGACGCGCTGGCGCTGCGCGAGGTGGACCAGCCCGGGCTGCTGGACTTCTTCACCCGCTATGGCTTTCGCACCTGGCGCAAGGAGCTGGAGGACAGCGCTGCGGACGCACCGACTGCGCCACCGACCCCTGCGCTGCCGCGCGAGTACGAGACCGTGCTCGACTGGGTACGTTTCGAATACTGGCTGGCGCACATCACCGCGGCCGAGCTGGTGGCGCTGGACACCGAGACCGATTCGCTGGACGGCATGCGCGCGCAGGTCGTCGGCCTGTCCTTCGCCACGCAAGCCGGCATTGCCGCCTACGTTCCGCTGCGCCACGACTACCCCGGCGCCCCCGCGCAGCTGACGCGTGACGAGGTGCTGGCGCGCCTGACGCCCTGGCTGCAGGATGCCGGCCGCGCCAAGCTGGGCCAGAACATCAAGTACGACCTGCATGTCTTTGCCAACCACGGCATCGCCGTGCAGGGCTACTGCCACGACACCATGCTGGAAAGCTATGTGCTCGAGGCGCACAAGCCGCACGGACTGGAAAGCCTGGCCGAGCGTCACCTGGGCCGCAAGGGCCTGAGCTACGAGGACCTGTGCGGCAAGGGCGCGCACCAGATTCCCTTTGCCCAGGTGGACGTGGACAAGGCCGCCCAGTACTCCGGCGAGGACAGCGAGATGGCACTGCAGGTGCACAACGCGCTGTGGCCGCAGATCGAGGCCGACGCCAAGCAACGCTTCGTCTACGAACACATCGAGATGCCCACCTGCCGGGTGCTGCAGCGCATCGAGCGCACGGGCGTGCTGATCGACGTGCAGCAGCTGGCGTTGCAGAGCAAGGACCTGGGCGAACGCATGGTCGCGCTGGAGCAGCAGGCTTACGCGCTGGCCGGCCAGCCCTTCAACCTCGGTAGCCCCAAGCAGATCGGCGAGATCCTGTTCGGCAAGCTCGGCCTGCCGGTGGTCAAGAAGACGGCCAGCGGGGCGCCCAGCACCGACGAGGAGGTGCTGGAAAAGCTGGCCGAGGACCACCCGCTGCCGCAGCGCATGCTCGAGCACCGCAGCCTGGCCAAGCTGAAGGGCACCTACACCGACAAGCTGCCGCTGATGGTCAATCCGGACACCGGCCGCGTGCACACCACCTATGCGCAAGCCGTCGCCATCACCGGCCGGCTGGCCAGCAACGACCCGAATCTTCAGAACATTCCCATCCGCACCGCCGAAGGCCGGCGCGTGCGCGAGGCTTTCGTCGCACCGCCGGGGTGCGTGATCATGTCGGCCGACTACTCGCAGATCGAACTGCGGCTGATGGCGCACATCAGCGGCGACGAGGGCATGAAGCACGCCTTCGCCGCCGGCGAGGACATCCACCGCGCCACCGCGGCCGAAGTCTTTGCGCTGCCGCTGGCCGAGGTCGGTCCGGAGCAGCGGCGCTATGCCAAGACCATCAACTTCGGCCTGATCTACGGCATGGGCGCCTTCGGCCTGGCCAGTGCGCTGGGCATCGAGCAGAAGGCGGCGCGCGACTACATCGACCGCTACTTCGCGCGCTTTGCCGGCGTGCGGCGCTGGATGGAGGACACCAAGGCCAGCGCGGCCCAGCTGGGCTATGTGGAAACGCTGTTCGGCCGGCGCATCCACCTTCCGGAAATCCGCGGCGGCAACGGCCCGCGCCGCTCGGGCGCCGAGCGCCAGGCCATCAACGCGCCGATGCAGGGCACCGCGGCCGACCTGATCAAGCTGGCGATGATCGCGGTGCAGGACGCGCTGGACCGCGAGCAGCGGGCCACGCGCATGGTCATGCAGGTGCACGACGAACTGGTGTTCGAGGTGCCGCTGGCCGAATTGGACTGGGCGCGCGAGGCGGTGCCGCGGCTGATGGCCGGCGTGGCCGAGCTGTCGGTGCCGCTGCTGGCGGAAGTCGGCGTCGGCGCCAACTGGGACCAAGCACATTGATGGCCCACCCCCGCAGCGCCTTCGGCGCTTCCCCTCCAGGGGGCGACGCCAGTGGACCGGCGGAGCCGGCTCCACGGCGCCTGCTGGATGGACCGGGCCACCTGCGTCATGGTTCGCGCCTCGGCGCAATGGAACACTGAGGAGCAATCCATGGCGACCTTCATGATCATCCATGGCGCCTGGTCGGCCGGCTGGGCCTGGAAGAAGATGCGCCCGAGGCTGCGCGTGCTGGGCCACGAGGTTTTCACGCCCACCTGCACCGGCCTGGGCGAACGCGCCCACCTGGCCCACCCGGACGTGAGCCTGGACACGCACATCGACGACATGCTGGCGGTGCTGGAGTACGAAGACCTGCACGACGTGGTGCTGGTCGGCCACAGCTACGGCGGCATGGTCGCCACCGGCGTGGCCGACCGCGCCGCGGCCCGGCTGCAGCAGCTGGTGTACCTGGACGCCTTCGTGCCGCAGGACGGGCAGAGCGCCTTCGACCTGATCCCGGCGAAGGCACGCGAGCGCAACCTGGAGCAGGCGCGCAGTGAAGGCGAAGGCTGGCTGCTGCCGGCCAACCCGATGCCGCCGGACACTTCGGCCGAGGACTTGGCCTGGTGCCTGCCACGCCGGCGCATGCAGCCGCTGCAGGCCTTCGCGACGCCGGTGCGCCTGAGCGGCGCGGTCGAGGCGCTGCCGCGCAGCTACATCTACTGCACGCGCAGCGGCCCGGGCGACGTGTTCCGACCCTTCGCCGAGCATGCGAAGACCGGCCCGCCATGGCGCTACTTCGAGCTCGACGCCAGCCACAACCCTCACCTCACGATGCCCGACACGCTGGCCGCGCTGCTGCATCGCATTGCCACCGAATCGATGTTCACCTAGAGCGCTCGCTCTAGGGAAATCCCGCGAATTGGGGTGCTCCCCCTACGCCTTGTCGGCACAGTCACTGCATTCCCTAGCCGGGCAATCAGTTTCATACCCAGGAGCACACCCCATGAGCAGCAAGAACCTGTCCAGCGTCGCCACTGCCGTCATCGAGTCCTATGGCAACACCGCGATCAACATGATCAATGCCTACCGCGTCGGCGGCGAGCGCGTGATCGGTTTCGTCGACCAGCGCTTTGAAGCTGCGGTCAACACCGGCGCCTCGCGCCTGAGCGACGAGTTGCGCAGCAACCTGATCGGCACCGAAAAGCGCATCAGCGGCTACTACGCCAAGGGTCTGCAAATGGGCACCGACCGCGCCGAAACCGTGGTCAGCACCGCGGTCGAGCTGGCCAACAAGGGCGTGGCTGGCATCGCCGCCAACGCCGAGCGTTTCGACCAGGCCACCAAGTTCGGCGCCCTGCAGATGATCAACCGCGTGGCGCTGCCTGCGGCCACCGCCATGAGCGAAGTCGTGGTGCGCATCGAGGAAGGCTCCAGCCAGCTGGCCAAGAAGGTCGCCGGCAAGCCGGCCGTCGTCAAGGCCGCGACGAAGAAGGCCAAGACGGTGAAGAAGGCCGTGGCCAAGACGGTGAAGAAGGCCACCGCCACCAAGAAGGCGGTCGTGCGCAAGGCCACCGTGGTCGCGCGCAAGACCCGCGCGGCCGCGAGCAAGGCCGCCGCCGCGGTCTGATCACGCAAGCGGCCTCAGGCCGCGTGCCAGCTGAAGGCGCCGCCACCCGCGAGGGTGGGCCGGCGTCTTCGGCGTTTTCGCCGTTGTCACGCCACCGTCATCTTGCTGGCCGACCATGACCATGGGCCCGCTGCGCTACGCCGCGGATGACAAAGGCACGCCTCGTGCGTGCCTCCTAAAATGCGCTCATGAGCGAAGATCGAAGTGGCAGCGTGGGGGTTGCGGCGGCCCTGCCGTCAACGGGTCCGGTGCTCAAGCTGTTGAACCGGGAAAGCGCGATCCTCCAGTTCAACCGTCGTGTGCTGGCCCAGGCTCAACGCAGAGACGTGCCGCTGCTGGAGCGGCTGCGCTACATCACCATCGTCTCGTCCAACCTGGACGAATTCTTCGAGGTGCGCTTTGCCGACTACCTGGAGGCCTCGCGCTCGTCGCGCACCACGGTCACCTCGGCCGACGTGCGTGCGGTGTCGGCCGAGGCGCATGCGCTGATCGACGAGCAGTACCGCGTCTTCAACGAGGAGGTGGTGCCCGCGCTGCAGGCTCGCGGGCTGACGGTTCTCAGCCATGCCGAGCGCAACCCGGCGCAGCGCGATTGGGTGGCGCGCTTCTTCGAGCAGCAGGTGCGCCCGCTGCTGATGCCGGTGGGTCTGGATCCGTCGCACCCGTTTCCGCAGGTCGCCAACAAGTCGCTGAACTTCATCTGCCGCCTCGAAGGCCGAGATGCCTTCGGCCGCGAGAACCTGATTGCCATCATCAAGGTGCCGCGCGCGCTGCCGCGCGTGATCCGGCTGCCCGAGGCCTTGAGCGAAGGCAAGCAGGCCTACGTGCTGCTGACCAGCGTGATCCGTGCCCACCTGGGCGAGATGTTCCCCGGGCGCCGTGCCGAATCGTTCTCGCAATTTCGCGTGACGCGCGATTCCGACCTGGATGTCGACGAGGACGAGGTCACCAACCTGCGCCAGGCGCTGCGCACCGGCCTGAGCACGCGCCACTACGGCCAGGCGATCCGCCTCGAAGTGGTGGCCACCTGCCCGACCGAGCTGTCGCAGTTCCTGCTGACGCAGTTCGGCCTGCCCGAAGATGCGCTGTACCGTGTCAACGGCCCCGTCAACCTGGGCCGGCTGACGCAGCTGATCGACCAGGCCGTGGCCGACGAGTTGCGCTTCCCGCCCTTCGAGCCGGCTTGGCCGAAGCAGCGGCTGCCGCCGGGCAAGTCGATCTTCGACAGCTTGCGCCAGCGCGACCTGCTGCTGCATCACCCCTTCGAGAGTTTCGACCCGGTGGTGCAGTTTCTGCGTGAGGCGGTCGAGGACCCCGAGGTGCTGGCCATCAAGCAGACCATCTACCGCACCGGTGCCAAGTCGGTGTTGATGGAGCTGTTGATCGAGGCCGTGCGCCGCGGCAAGGAAGTGATGTGCGTGGTCGAGCTGAAGGCGCGCTTCGACGAAGAGGCCAACATCAACTGGGCCGAACGGCTGGAAGCCGTCGGCGCGCAGGTGGTGTACGGCATCGTCGGCCTGAAGACGCATGCCAAGCTGCTGCTGGTGACGCGCCGCGAAGGCAAGAAGCTGCAGCGCTACGTGCACCTGTCCACCGGCAACTACAACCCGCGTACCGCACAGCTGTACACCGACGTCGGCTACCTGACGGCCGACCCGGGGCTCACGCTGGATGCCGACGCGGTGTTCCTGCAACTGGCCAGCCAGGTCAAGCTGAAGGCACCGCGCCACCTGGTGACCGCCCCCTTCGTGCTGCACCGCCGTCTGCTGGCGCACATCGACCAGGTGGGCCAGGCGGCGCGCGCGGGGCAGCCGGCGCGCATCGTTGCCAAGGTCAATGCGCTGACCGACCCGGCGCTGATCCATGCGCTGGTCGCGGCCAGCCAGGCCGACGCCGAGATCGACCTGATCGTGCGCGGCGGCTGCATGCTGCCGCCGGGCGTGCCGGGGCTGACCGAGCGCATCCGCGTGCGTTCGGTGGTCGGCCGCTTCCTGGAACATTCGCGCGTGCTGTACTTCCGCTGGGGCGAACGCGCCGATGACGAAGCGCTGTACCTGAGCAGCGCCGACTGGATGACACGCAACATGCTCGGCCGCATCGAAGTGGCCTGGCCGGTGCGCGACGCGGCGATGCGCCAGCGCGTCATCGATGAATGTCTGGTGCCCTACCTGCACGACACGCTGGACGCCTGGACCTTGTCGGCCGACGGCCGCTACCGGCGTGTCGGTGACAAGGGCATCAGCGCGCAGCAGGCGCTGATGCGCCGCTATGTCACCTCGAAGGACTGATGCGATGGACCTGATCCTGTGGCGCCATGCCGATGCCGGCGACCCGCTGGAGGACATCACGCTGGACCTGCAGCGCAAGCTCACCCCCAAGGGCGAGAAGCAGGCCGCGCGCATGGCCGACTGGCTGAACCGATTCCTCCCGGAAAGCACGCGGGTGCTGGTCAGCCCGGCGCTGCGCTGCCAGCAGACCGCCCAGGCGCTGGGCCGCAAGTTCCAGACGCGCGAGGCGCTGGGCCCGGGTGGCACGGTGGGCAACCTGCTCACCCTGGCGCGCTGGCCGGACCGGCGCGAACCGGTGCTGATCGTCGGCCACCAGCCGACGCTGGGCATGACGGCGGCGATGCTGATGGCCGGGGTGCAGGCCTCGTCCGAGGCGGCCGACGCCCCGGCCGCCCATGCCACGCCGGCCTGGTCGGTACGCAAGGGCGCGGTCTGGTGGCTGCGCCATCGCGAGCGCGGCGGCGTGGTTGAGGTGGTGCTGGTGTCGGCGCGTTCGCCGGACAACCTGTAGGCGTTTTCAGCGCGGCAACACGAGCCGCAGGCTGCCCTGCCGAGCCCAGGCCTCGGCTTCCTCGCGCAACAGGTGCAGCGTGCGCGGGTTGGCTTCCGCCCAGGCCGGACCGTAGACCAGCAGCGCCTTGTCGTTGTCGCGGCGCAGCTTCAGCGCGCGCGGGTCGATGGCACCGCGCGCATGGCACTTGATGACCGCCAGACGCAGGCACAGCGTCTGCCATGCGAACTGCACGTTGGCCAGCGCGGGGTCGAGCTTGCGCAACCCGCCACGCTGGCCCAGCACCAGCTCGCTGATGCGCCGCTGCTGGCTCTGCGAGAAGCCGGCCGCGTCGACATTGGCCACCAGGTAGGCGCTGTGCCGGTGGTGGTCGTGGTGCGACACCATCTGGCCCACTTCATGCAGGTCGCAGGCCCAGCCCAGCTCGCGTTGGCTCTCGTCGAGCAGGTCGTCGACCTCGGCCACCGACTGGTACAACTGCAGCGCCAGCGTGCGCACGCGCAGTGCCTGGTCGGTGGCCACACCGAAGCGCGACTGCAGCTCGCGCACCGACTCGTCGCGCACATCCTCGGGGTGGGCATGGCGCAGCGCCTCCAGGCGTTCGCGCAGGTCGATGATCACGCCCTGACGCAGCGCGCCGCGCGCCGGGACCAGGCTGTCGATGCCGAAATGCGTGGCCAGCGTGTACAGGATGGCCAACCCGCCGGGCAGCACGGCGCGGCGGTCGGCGCGCAGCGCTGGCCAGAGCAGCCGCTCGGTGTGGCCGGCTTCGATGCAGCCGGCGATGCACCAGCGCAGGCCGGCCGGCGTGATGCGCCCATCGGTCACGTGGTTGGCGGCCAGCAGTTGCGATACCGCACCCACCGTGCCGGAGGAGCCCAGCGCCTCCTGCCAGCGCTGCGGCGCGAAGGGCTGCAGCGCTTCCTCGAGCTCGGCGCCGGCGGCGATCTGCGCATCGCGGAAGGCCTGCTCGGTCAGGCGGCCGTCGGCGAAGAAACGCATCGACAGGCTGACGCTGCCAACCTGGAAGGATTCGGCCAGCAGCGGCATGCGGCCCTGGCCGAGGATCATCTCGGTGGAGCGCCCGCCGATGTCGATGACCAGCCGCGACGCATCGGTGGGCTGCAGGTGGGACACGCCGGCATAGATGAGTCGCGCTTCCTCGCGCCCGGAGATCACCTCGATCGGGTAACCCAGCGCTTCCTGCGCGCGCACCAGGAAAGCGTTGCGGTTGCGCGCCTCGCGCAGTGTCTGCGTGGCCACGGCGCGCACCTGGCGCGAGGTGAAGCCGGCCAGGCGCGCGGCAAAGCGGCGCAGGCAATCCAGGCCGCGCTGCACGGCGGCCTCGGTAAGCATGCCGTCGGCATCGAGCCCGCCGCCCAGGCGCACGGTTTCCTTCAGGTAGTCGATGCGCCGGTAGCGACCGTGCTGCAACTGCCCGATCTCGAGGCGAAAGCTGTTCGAGCCCATGTCGACCGCGGCAAGCGGACCGGACAGGACAGGCGGTGGGCTACGCATGGCCCGATTGTGCCTAGCCTTGGCGGCAGTGCGCGGTCGCGCCGCGTTCCTACAATGCGTCGCTTCCAAGCCCTCCGGACCCGAGCATGCTGCAACAACAACTCGACAGTCTTCTGCCGTCGCGGGAATTCAGCCGCCGCGACTTCGTCCGCACGTCGGTGGGCAGCGGCTTTGCCGCGGCCGTGATGCCGGTCGTGGCGCAGACCACGATCAAGACCGATACCGCCGGCCTGCTGGCCGGCGAGGTGACGATCCCGGTCGGCAACTTCAAGATGCCTGCCTATCGGGCCGCGCCGCTGAACCGGCGCAACGCGCCGGTGGTGCTGGTGATCAGCGAGATCTTCGGTGTGCACGAGCACATTGCCGACGTGGTCCGGCGCTTTGCCAAGCAGGGCTACTTCGCTGTGGCGCCGGAACTGTTCGTGCGCCAGGGCGATGCGCAGTCCTATGGCGAGATCTCCAAGCTGATCGCCGAGGTGGTGTCGAAGACCTCCGACGCGCAGGTCATCGGCGACCTCGACGCCAGCGTGGCCTGGGCCGCGCAGCAGGGCGCGGCCGCCCAGCGGCTGGGCATCACCGGTTTCTGCTGGGGCGGGCGCATTGTCTGGCTGTATGCCGCGCACAACCCGGCGTTGAAGGCCGGCGTGGCCTGGTACGGCCGCCTGCAGGGCGATGTCAGCCCGGTCAACCCGAAGCGAGCGATCGACCTGGTCGGCTCGCTCAAGGCGCCGGTGCTGGGCCTGTACGGCGGCCAGGATGGCGGCATCCCGCTGAGTTCGGTGGCGGCCATGCAGCAGGCACTGGCCGGCGGCAGCCCGGCGGCCAGGCGCTCGAAGTTCGTGGTCTTCCCCGACGCACCGCATGCGTTCCACGCCGACTACCGGCCCAGCTATCGCAAGGCGGCCGCCGAAGAAGGCTGGGCCCTGGCGCTGGACTGGTTCAAGACCCACGGCGTGGCTTGACAGGGCTGCTAAGGTGATGAAGAACCCGCCGCTGCGGTGGGTCTCTCACGGCCCTTCATGACGCTGACCTACATCGTGCTGGCCACCCTCGCGGGTGGCCTTCTTTCTGTGCTGATCGCCGCCAGCCTGACGGTGGGCGTGCTCAGCCGCCTGGTGCACAACCTGGTCAGCCTGTCCGCCGGGGTGCTGCTGGGCACGGCCTTGCTTCACGTGCTGCCCGAGGCCTTCGAAAGCCATGTGGGCGCGCACGAACTGTTTCTCACGCTGCTGGGCGGGCTGTTGTTCTTCTTCCTGCTGGAAAAGGCCGAGCTGTACCGGCACACCCATCACCACGAGGGCGACGGCCACCATCATCATCATCACTTCGATGCCGAACAGGCAGGCCGCGGTGGCTGGAGCGTGCTGGTCGGCGACAGCATCCACAACTTCTGCGACGGCATCATCATCGCCGCCGCCTTCCTGACCGACCCGAAACTCGGCCTGGTGACCTCACTGGCCATCGTCGCGCACGAGATCCCGCAGGAGGTGGGCGACTACATCGTGCTGCTCAATGCCGGCTTCTCGCGCTCCAAGGCGCTGCTGTTCAACGCCCTGTCCGGACTGGCTGCGGTGGTCGGCGGTGTGCTTGGCTACTTCGTGGTCGGCCCGTGGGAGGACCTGTTTCCCTACCTGCTGGTGGCGGCGTCCAGCAGCTTCATCTACGTGGCAGTGGCCGACCTGCTTCCGCAGATGCAGCGCCGCCTGCCCTGGCGCGAGACGGCTTCGCAACTGGCCTGGCTGGCCGGCGGGCTGAGCGTGGTGATGTTCGCAATGAGCCTGCTGCATTTCCACTGAAGGCCGCCGGCTCGCAGCCGGCGTGCTACTTGATGACCAGCACCGGGATGCTGGAGTGCGTCAGCACCTTCTGCGTTTCGCTGCCCAGCAGCATGGCCGACAGTCCGCGCCGGCCGTGCGAGGCCATCACCACCAAGTCGCAACCCTGCGTCTTGGCATGGTCGAGGATGGCTTCCCAGGGGTGCATCGCCTCGACTGTGTGCGCATGACAAGTGACACCCGCGGCACCTGCCACGCTGACAACGGCCTTGACACGTTCGCCGGCAATGCGCTCCTGCGCATCGAAGAACTCCTGCGGCGGCACTGGCTGCATCTCCGAGATGGCGCTGTAGGGGAAGGGTTCCTTGACGCTGATCGCGAACAACTCTGCGCCTGACGCGCGGGCCAGGTCCACCGCCGACTGCACCGCCTTCTGGCTGATGTCGGAACCGTCGGTCGAGACGAGAATTCTTTTGTACATGCGTTTCTCCTTCAGGGGTTTCGGCACTCATGGGACTGCCGCCAGTGCCCATGGTTCATTATCGGCCGCCTGGAACGATTGATTTGCATCAATCGCGGCACCGGGCTCCGGGTCAGCCCCGGGCCACCGGTCGCGCCGGGTCGGCGCACCACTCGCTCCACGAGCCGGGGTACAGCGCCGAGCCTGCCAGCCCGGCATGCTCCATCGCCAGCAGGTTGTGGCAGGCGGTGACGCCCGAGCCGCACTGATGCACCAGCTGCGCCGGCCTGGCGTGCAGCGCGGCGAACTCGGCGCGCAGGACGTCGGCCGGCCTAAAGCGGCCGTCCGCCTCCAGGTTGTCCTTGAAGAAGCGGTTCAACGCGCCGGGAATGTGTCCGGCCACCGGGTCCAGCGGCTCGACCTCGCCGCGGAAGCGTTCGCCGGCGCGGGCATCGAGCACCATGCGCTGTCCCGGTTGCGCCAGCAGGTCGGCCGCCTGCAGCGTCGGCATGCCTGGCGGCAGCGCCGGGTACGGCGGGCGGGGTTCAGCCTGCGCAGCATCCTGGGACAGGGCACCTCCGGCCGCCACCCAGGCGGCGACGCCGCCGTCCAGCACCGCCACTGCGTCGTGGCCCAGCCAGCGCAGCAACCACCAGGCGCGTGCCGCGTAGGGCATACCTTGCGCGTCGTAGCACACCACCTGTACACCTGCGGCGATGCCCCAGCGGCCGGCGCGATCGGCCAGTGCCGCGCGTTCGGGCAAGGGATGACGGCCGTTATGCCCGGTCTTGGCGCCGGACAGGTCGCGCTCCAGGTTTGCGTATTGCGCGCCCGGCAGATGCCCCGCAGCAAAGGCGCGCCCTCCGGACGCGGGGTCGGCCAGGTCGAAGCCGCAGTCGAGCAGCACGCAAGGCAGGCTGCTGGCCCGCAGTGCCTGCAGTTCGGCGGCGGAAATCAGGCTGCGGTAGTTCGGCATCTCAACCTTCCGAAGTGGGCTTGGCGGCGCCGCTGGCGCGCGCAAGAAGCGTGGAGGCCAGGCCAGCACCCACGATCAGCAGCATGCCGACGATCGCCATCCAGGACAGGCGCTCGCCGAACAGCAGCACACCGTAGAGCACGGCAAACAGGATGCCGGAGTATTGCAGGCCGGCGTTGGACATCGTCGAGCCGATGGCGAAGGCCCGGGTGATCATCAGCTGGGCTGCGGTGGCCAGCAGGCCCACGGCCAGCAGCAGCGCCGCGCCGACGAGGCTGTGGGTGCTTGGGCCGGTCCACAGCATCGACGCCGCGCCGGCGAGCACGCCGCCCAGCGCGAAGTAGAAAACGATGCGGGTTTCCGGCTCGCCGCGCCGGCCCAGCGCGGTGACCTGCAGGTAGGCCATCGCGGCGACCATGCCCGACAGCAGCCCGGCCAGGCCGTGCCACAACTGGTCCTGAGCAAGCGTGGGCCGCAGCACCAGCGCCACCCCGCCGAAGCCGACGAGCACCGCGGCGAAGAGCCGGCCGTCGACCTGCGCCGAGCCCAGCAGCACCGCCCCGCCCAGCAGGAACAGCGCCATCCACACCGAGGACATGTAGTTCAACGTCACGGCGGTGGCCAGCGGCAGCCCGGCGATGGCATAGAACCACAGGCCCAGTGCCAGCACGCCGCACAGGCTGCGCCAGAAGTGCATGGCCGGCACCGTGGTGCGCAGGCTGACGCGCTGGGCCCGTGCCACCAGCCCGGCGATGAGCATGCCCACCAGGCCGCGATAGAAGACGATTTCGCCGGCCGGGTACCAGTCCGCGGCGAGCTTGACGCACACGCCCATCGTCGCGAACAGCAACGACGAGCCGAGCATCAGCAATGGCGCCCAAAGGCGCTCGGGCGGCGTGTTCAGCGTCGCGCCATCTCGCGCCGGTACCACTCGTGGAAGTGCTGCATGCCGTCTTCCATCGGGCTCTGGTACGGGCCGTACTCGTCGTCCCCGCGCTCCAAGAGCGCCCGGCGCCCGGCATCCATGCGCAGCGCGATTTCGTCGTCCTCGACGCAGGTTTCCATGTAGGCGGCCTGCTGGCTGGCGACGAACTCGCGCTCGAAGGCGACGATCTCCTCGGGGTAGTAGAACTCCACCATGTTGAGCGTCCTGCGCGGCCCGCGCGGGTGCAGCGTGGACACCACCAGCACGTGCGGATACCACTCGACCATGATGTTCGGGTACAGCGTCAGCCAGATGGCGCCGTGCGGCGGCAGCCGGCCGTCGCCGTAGGCCAGCAGTGCCTCGTGCCAGCGGCGGTAGGTGGCCGAGCCGGGGCGGGCCAGCGTGTTCTGCAGGCCGACGGTCTGCACCGAATGGTGCTGGCCGAACTCCCACTGCAGGTCGTCGCAGGTGACGAAGCCGCCCAGCCCGGGGTGGAAGGGACCGACGTGATAGTCCTCCAGGTAGACCTCGATGAAGGTCTTCCAGTTGTAGTCGCACTCGTGCATCTCCATCCGGTCGAGCACATGGCCGCTGAAGTCCAGGGCGGCGGTGACACTGCAGTCGCGCAGGGCCGAGCGCACGTCGCGGCCGCGGTCGTCGAAGAGCAGCCCCTGCCAGCGGTGCAGCGGGTAGGTGTTCAGGTTCAGGCAGGGGTCGGTCGCGAAGTGCGGCGCCCCGACCAGCTGGCCGTCGAGCCCGTAGGTCCAGCGGTGGATCGGGCAGACGATGTGCTCGCGCGTCTGGCCGCGGCCACGCAGCATCAGCGCCTGGCGGTGACGGCAGACGTTGGACACCAGGCGCAGGCCCTCGGCGTCGCGTACCAGCGCGCGGCCCTCGCCCTCGTGTGGCAGCGTGTGGAAGTCGCCGGTTTCGCTGGCCCACAGTTCATGCCCCGCATAACGCGGGCCGGCGTCGAAGATCAATGCGCGTTCATCGCTGAACACGCCCTCATCGAAATAGCTTCTTGCGGAAAGTTGAGTGCGGCTGCGCTCGAGAGCTGCGAGACTGATGCTCAGGTCCGACATGATCCAGAGGATCTCCATGATTGGGAATGTCAACCCCCCACCCGGTGGCCCCGCGGATGGGTTTGATGCGCCTGCCAACCCTTTGGGGGGCGTGCGGGCGAGGGCGGGATTCTACCCAGCGGCCCCGGCCGCGCCCGACGAACGACCCTGTCTTGCGACCATGCCGCGTTATGCGGACAAGTGGCACAGTGACCAGCCTGACAGTGCCTGCGCAGGCGTCTAAAATCGCCGATCGACCTTCGACGCCGAACATGCCCCGCAGTTCCCCTTCCACCGTGCCCGAACCGGCCACCTACGAGCAGGCATTGGCTGAGCTCGAGTCGCTGGTGCAGGCCATGGAGGCGGGCAAGATGCCGCTGGACCAGTTGCTGGCCAGCTACCAGCGCGGCGCCGAACTGCTGCAGCAGTGCCGCGCCCGGCTGCAGGTGGTGGAGGATCAGGTCAAGGTGCTGGAAGATGGGCAGTTGAAGCCCTGGACGGCAGCATGAGCGTTCAGGACCTGGCGCCAGGCCAGACCAGCGCCACGCAGCAAGGCACTGCCGACGCCTTCGAGGTCTGGATGCAGGCCGAGTTGCGCAGCGTCGAATCGGCCCTCGAAGCCTGGGTGCCGGCCGGTGCCCCCGCGGGCCTGGGTGAGGCCATGCGCTACGGCGTGCTCGACGGCGGCAAGCGACTTCGTCCGCTGCTCGTGCTGGCCGCCTGCCAGGCCGTGGACGGCCAACGCGAGGCGGCCCTGCGCGCTGCGGTGTCGGTGGAGCTGATCCACGCTTACTCGTTGGTCCACGACGACATGCCTTGCATGGACAACGACGTGCTGCGCCGTGGCAAGCCGACGGTGCACGTGCGCTTCGGCGAGGCGCAGGCGATGCTGGCCGGCGATGCCATGCAGGCGCTGGCCTTCGAAGTGCTGACACCCGAGGCGGGCGTCGAACCGGCGTTGCAGGCGCGCCTGTGTGCCCTGCTGGCGCGTTCGGCCGGCCATGCGGGCATGGCCGGCGGCCAGGCCATCGATCTGGCCAGCATCGGCAGGCCGCTGGACGAACAGTCGCTGCGCGACATGCACCGCCGCAAGACCGGCGCGCTGCTGCAGGCCAGCGTGCTGATGGGTGCGGCCTGTGGGCGCTGCGAACTGCCGGCCTGGCAGGCGTTGTCCGACTATGGTGCCGCACTCGGCCTGGCCTTCCAGGTGGTCGACGACATCCTCGATGTCACGCAGGAATCGCACACACTGGGCAAGACAGCGGGCAAGGACGTGGATGCCAACAAGCCGACCTACGTCTCGGTGCTCGGCCTCGAAGCCGCGCGCCGTCAGGCGGCGGAGCTGCGCGACCGCGCGCAGGAGGCGCTGCGCCGCAGCAGCCTGACCGGAACGGCCACGCTGGCGCAGCTGGCCGACATGGTGGTCGAACGCGAAAGCTGAAAAGAAATACTGCCTCATGAAAACCAACGCTTCCCTGCTCGAAACCGTCGATGGCCCGGCCGCGCTGCGGCGCATGTCGCGTGCCGAACTCAAGACGCTGGCGGTCGAGTTGCGCGACTTCGTGCTCAAGAGCGTCAGCGAAACCGGCGGCCACCTGGGCAGCAACCTCGGCACGGTGGAACTGACGGTGGCGCTGCACCATGTGTACGACACCCCTTACGACCGCGTGGTCTGGGACGTGGGCCACCAGACCTACCCGCACAAGGTGCTGACCGGCCGGCGCGAGCGTATGCACAGCCTGCGCCAGCTGGGCGGCGTCAGCGGCTTCCCGCGCCGCGACGAAAGCGAGTACGACACCTTCGGCACGGGGCATTCGTCGACCTCGATCTCGGCCGCGCTGGGCATGGCGCTGGCCGCGAAGCTCAAGGGCGAGGACCGCCGCACCGTGGCCGTCATCGGCGACGGCGCGATGAGCGCCGGCATGGCCTTCGAAGCGCTCAACAACGCCGGCGTGGCCCATGCCGGGTTGCTGGCCGACATGCTGGTGGTGCTGAACGACAACGACATGTCGATCAGCCCGCCGGTGGGCGCGCTCAACAAGCACCTGGCGCGGCTGATGAGCGGCAACTTCTACACCTCGGCGCGCGAAGGCGCGAAGAGCGTGCTGAAGAACACGCCGCTGTACGAGTTTGCACGCCGCTTCGAGGAGCACACCAAGGGCATGGTCGTGCCCGGGACGATCTTCGAGGAGTTCGGCTTCAACTACGTCGGCCCGATCGACGGCCACGACCTGGATTCGCTGATCCCTACGCTGGAGAACCTGCGCAACAAGCGCGGCCCGCAGTTCCTGCACATCGTCACTCGCAAGGGCCAGGGCTACAAGCTGGCCGAGGCCGACCCGGTGAAGTACCACGCCGCGTCGGGCAAGTTCGACCCGCTGCACGGCTTTGCCAAGGCCGCGCCGGGCAAGCCCACCTTCACCCAGGTCTTCGGCCAGTGGCTGTGCGACATGGCCGATGCCGACGAGCGGCTGATCGGCATCACCCCGGCGATGCGCGAGGGCTCGGGCATGGTCGAGTTCCAGAAGCGCCACCCGAAACGCTTCTACGATGTCGGCATCGCCGAGCAGCATGCCGTCACCTTCGCCGCCGGCCTGGCCTGCGAAGGCTTCAAGCCGGTGGTCGCGATCTACAGCACCTTCCTGCAGCGCGGCTACGACCAGATGATCCATGACGTGGCCATCCAGGACCTGCCGGTGGTGTTTGCACTCGACCGCGCCGGCATCGTCGGTGCCGACGGCGCGACGCACATCGGCGCCTACGACATCGCCTACATCCGCTGCATACCCAACATGAGCCTGCTCACGCCGGCCGACGAGAACGAATGCCGCCAGGCCTTGACGTCGGCCTTCCGCCAGGCGCATCCCGCGGCCGTTCGCTATCCGCGCGGCGCCGGCGTCGGCACGGCCCTCGGCACCGACCTGAGCGAGCTGCCCTGGGGCCAGGCCGAACTGCGGCGCAGCACCGCCAAGGCCAACGCCGTGGGCGGCCCGCGCATCGCCATCCTGGCCTTCGGCCCGCTGCTCTATCCGGCACTGCAGGCGGCCGAGGCGCTGGATGCCACCGTCGTCAACATGCGTTTCGTCAAGCCGCTCGACGTGGCCATGGTGCTGGAGGTGGCACGCTCGCACGAAGCCCTGGTCACCGTCGAGGAGGGCTGCGTGATGGGCGGCGCCGGCAGCGCCGTGGCCGAATGCCTGGCCGCCAACGGACTGGCGCTGCCGCTGTTGCAGCTGGGCCTGCCCGACCAGGTCATCGAGCACGGCGACCCGAACAAGCTGCTGTCGATGTGCGGCCTGGACGCCGCGGGCATCGAGCAGGCCGTGGTCAAGCGCTTCGGCAGCCGGCTGTCGGTGGTCAGGCCGGCGGCCAACCACTGACGCTTGGGCGACACGCCGGTAACCCCAAGTCAGCGTAGAACCGCGATCGATGTCATGCTGCCCGAGGCGGCGCGACGCCTCAGCCCCGACGCAACATGACCAACCTGACCGACGCCCTGCACATCCCCGACACGCAAAGCGAGCGTGACGAACGGCACCTGCCGATCCAGCGCGTCGGCATCAAGGACCTGAGCTATCCGCTGCAGCTGAACGTGGCCGGCGCGGTGCAGAGCACGGCCGCGCAGTGGGACCTGGACGTGGCGCTGCCGGCCGACAAGAAGGGCACGCACATGTCGCGCTTCATTGCCTGGCTGGATGCGCTGGACGAGCCGCTCGACGCGCACACCCTGCGCCGCCGCCATGCTCAGATGCTCGACAAGCTGGGTGCCAGCGAAGGGCGCATCGAGGCGCGCTTCAGTTTCTTCCTGCGCAAGCGCGCGCCGGTATCGGGGCTGCCCAGCCTGCTCGACTACCAGGCACGCTGGATCGCCGAAACACGCGGCGGCGTCACTTCGGTGTTCGCCGAGGTCGGCGTGCCGGTGAAGACGCTGTGCCCGTGCTCGAAGGAGATCTCCGACTACGGCGCACACAACCAGCGATCGCGCGTGACCATCCGCGTCGAGATGCTGCAGCCGATCGAGTGGCACGAGCTGGTGCGCTTTGCCGAGGACCAGGCCTCCAGCGAGCTGTGGCCGATGCTCAAGCGTGTGGACGAGAAGTGGGTCACCGAACGCGCCTACGAGAACCCCAAGTTCGTCGAGGACCTGGTGCGCGACGTGGCGCTGGCGCTGAACCGCGACGAGCGCATCGGCCGCTATGTGGCCGAGGTCGAGAACTTCGAGTCCATCCACAACCATTCGGCCTACGCTCGCATCGAGCGCTGAGGCCTCAGGCGCCGATGCTGCAGACAGCCGCGGCGATCCACGATCCGGTGCGCATGCGCCGGGCCAATGCCGAACTGCTGTCGCTGGCTCTGATCGACGCACGCAACCACACGCTGCGCTGGCTGGCCGCCTTCGAGCCGCAGTTGCGCCACCTGGCCCCCAGCGCCGCTGCCGAGCCGCCACTGTGGCTGGTGGGTCATGCCGGCTGGTTCCAGGAGTACTGGGTGTCGCGCAACGTGCAGCGCCAGCGCGGCGAGTCGGCCGATGCGACGCGGCTGCGGCTGGCCTCGATCGAGCCGCGCGCTGACGACTG
The DNA here is from genome assembly GCA_963758955.1 of uncultured Pseudomonadota bacterium. Taxonomy (GTDB): domain Bacteria; phylum Pseudomonadota; class Gammaproteobacteria; order Burkholderiales; family Burkholderiaceae_C; genus Rubrivivax. The sequence goes on along the minus strand of CAVWXO010000006.1, from coordinate 109,578 downwards.
GTTCGACCCGAGCTGCCATGACCGCGTGCAGCGCTGGCGGCTGCAATTGCCCGACCCTGCGGCACTGCGCCAATACCTGGGCGAAACGCTGGAGGCCACGCTCGACCTGCTGGCCGGCGCCGCCGACAGCGACGCGGGCCTGTACGTCTACCGCCTGGCGCTGTTGCACGAAGACCGCCTGAGCGAGGCGCTGGCCGTGGCTGCGCAGGCGTTGCAGCTGAGCACGCCGGCGGCGGATTCGCCCTGGCTGCCTCGTCCGGCGCGAGCGGCGCGCGATCCGCTGTGGTTCGGCGCGCAGCGCTTCCAGCTCGGCGCCGAGCCCGGCGGCCTGGTGCCGCCCAACGAGCGCTGGGTACACGAGGTTCAGCTGCTCGAATTCGAGATCGACGCTCAGGCCGTGAGCTGGGCGCGCTATGCCGAGTTCGTTGCCGACGGTGGCTATGACGACGCGCAGTGGTGGTCCCGAGAAGGCTGGGCCTGGGTGCAGGGCGAGGGTCGGCGTGCGCCCCGCTACGTCGAACAGATGCGCCAAGGGGTGCTGGTCCATCGTCAGGGCCAGATGCAGCGCATCGGCGCCACGCAGGCGGCCGTGCATGTCAGCCGCCACGAGGCGCAGGCCTGGTGCCGGTGGGCCGGCCGGCGCCTGCCTGCCGAGGCTGAATGGGAGCTGGCTGCGCTGACCGGCGCGTCGCGCGGTTTCGTCTTCGGCGACGTCTTCGAATGGGCCGGCGGCAGCGCCCGGTCCTGGCCCGGTGGTGGCGCCGCGTTGCCTGGCTTTGCGCCTTGGCCCGAGCCCGCTTCTTGCGGCGTTCTGCGCGGCGGTTCGTGGATGACCCGGGCACGCTGCAAGCACCCACGCGCGCGCCGCTTCGTGTCGCCGCACCGCGACGAGGTGTTCTGCGGCTTCCGCAGCTGCGCGCTGTAGACGCATGGGTGCCTTTGGCGACAGCCTGGCCAGTGCGCTGCGCCTGGTGATGCAGGCCGATGTGCAACTGCTGCGCATCGTCGCGCTGTCGCTGGCCGTCAGTGGCTCGGCCTGCCTGATTGCAACGCTGTTCGGCGTGGCCGGCGGTGCAGCGCTCGCGGTCTTCCGGGTGCCGGGGCAGCGCGTGCTGCTGCTGCTGACCCACACCCTGCTGGCGCTGCCCTCGGTGGTGGTGGGCCTGGTGGTCTACCTGCTGCTGTCGCGCGCCGGCCCACTGGGCTCGTGGGGCATCCTGTTCACGCCTGCGGCCATGGTGCTCGCGCAGACGCTGCTGGTGCTGCCGGTGGTGGTGGCGCTGACTCGCCAGATGGTGGCCGACGCGATGCATGGCAATGCGGAGCAGCTGCGTTCGATGGGCGCCGCGCCGATGTTTACCGGTGTGCTGCTGCTGGTGCATGAACGCGCCGCGCTGGCCACGGTGCTGCTGACCGCCTTCGGCCGCGCCGTGTCCGAGGTCGGTGCGGTGATGATCGTCGGCGGCAATATCGACGGCGTGACCCGCGTCATGACCACCGCCATCGCGCTGGAAACCAGCAAGGGTGACCTGCCGCTGGCGCTTGGGCTCGGCCTAGTGCTGCTGGGCGTGGTCGGCCTGATCAACCTGGCCATCGTGCTGCTGCGCCGCGGCAGCTCGCGGCCGCACGCCGCCCTGCCGTCATGAATGAGCTGCTGGTCGAGCTGGAGCACTGCGCGGTGCGCTTCGGCGCGACAGATGCACTGGCGCCGCTGAGCCTGCAGCTGCGCCGCGGCGAGCGCATCGCGCTGGTCGGCAGCAACGGCAGCGGCAAGACCACGCTGCTGCGCCTGCTGCATGGCCAGATCGAACGCTACATGACGCAGGGCCGGCGCCTCACGGCTTCCGGCACGGTGCGCCACGAGGTGGCCCAGGCCATGGTCTATCAGCGGCCCTTCCTGCTGCGCCTGTCGGTGGCGAGCAACCTGCACATCGCGCTTTGGCTGGCCGGCGTGCCGCGCGGCGAGCGCGCGCGGCGCGCACAGCAGGCCTTGCAGCGCGTTGGGTTGGCGGGCCTGGCGGCGCGCAGCGCGCGCACACTGTCGGTGGGCCAGCAGCAGCGCCTGGCGTTGGCCCGCGCCTGGGCAGTGCGGCCGCAGCTGCTGTTCCTGGACGAGCCCACGTCCAGTCTCGACCCGGCGGCCAAGCGCGAGGTCGAGGCGCTGATCACCGAGTTTGCCGACGAAGGCATGACGCTGGTGATGAGCACCCACAATCTCGGCCAGGCCAAGCGCCTGGCGCAGCGCGTGATCTGCCTGGACGGCGGCCAGGTGGTCGCCGACCTGCCGACCGCGCGCTTCTTCGACGGCCCCCTGCCCGAGGCCGCGGCCCGATTCGTCAAAGGGGAACTGCAATGAGTGTCCACGTCCTTCCCGTCCTGGCCCTGCTGGGCGCGTTGCTGCTGCCGCTGCGCCCCGCGTGGGCGCAGCAGAACTTCATCGTCATGGCCTCGACCACCAGCACTGAGCAGTCCGGCCTGTTCACGCACCTGCTGCCGATCTTCAAGCAGGCCAGTGGCATCGACGTGCGGGTGGTGGCCCTGGGTACCGGCCAGGCGCTGGACATGGGCCGGCGCGGCGATGCCGACGTGCTGTTCGTGCACGACCCGGCCGCCGAGGAGAAGTTCGTGGCCGAGGGCTGGGGCCTGAAACGCAGCCCGGTCATGTACAACGACTTCGTGCTCATTGGCCCCAAGACGGACCCGGTCGGCGTCAAGGGCAAGGACATCGCCGCCGCACTGGGCAAGCTGGCCTTAGCCGGAGGAGAGTTCATCTCGCGCGGCGACAAGAGCGGCACCCATGCCGCCGAATTGCGCTACTGGAAGGCCGCCGGCATCGACGCACCCGCTGGGGGGGCGGCGCGCTACAAGGAATGCGGCTGCGGCATGGGCCCGGCCCTGAACATCGCCGCGTCGACCAACGCCTACGTGCTGGCCGACCGTGGCACCTGGCTGGCGTTCAAGAACCGCGCCGACCTGGCCGTGCTGGTGGAAGGCGACAAGCGCCTGTTCAACCCCTACGGCGTGATCGTTGTCAACCCGGCCCGGCATCCGCATGTCAAGCAGGCTCAGGCACAGGCCTTCGCCGATTGGGTGGTGTCGCCGGCGGGACAGGCGGCCATTGCCAGCTATCGCATCGGCGGTGAGCAGCTGTTCTTCCCGAGCGCAGGCCCCTAGAAGCGTGGGCGTCCCCGCGCGCGGCGGCTCGACATAGGGTTAGACCCGCGTTGTGCCCAGGGACATTGCCCTCGGACAATGCATCGGCAATCGGCGCCAGAAGGCGCATGGCGCAACACCCTGGAGGAGAGACAAAGTGAGCATTGCCATTTCCCTGACGGTCAACGGCAAGGCCGTGACGGCCAACGTCGACCCGCGCACGCTGCTGGTGCAGCTGATCCGCGAACATCTGCAGCTGACCGGCACGCACGTGGGCTGCGACACGGCACAGTGCGGCGCCTGCACGGTTCACATGAACGGCCGCGCGGTCAAGGCCTGCTCGATGCTGGCGGCGCAGGCGCAGGGCGCCACGATCACCACCATCGAGGGCTTGTCCAACGGCGGCGAGATGCACCCGATGCAGGCCGCCTTCCGCGAGTGCCATGGCCTGCAATGCGGTTTCTGTACGCCGGGCATGGTGATGTCGGCGGTGCAGCTACTGGCCGACAACCCCAAGGCCAGCGAAGCCGAGATCCGCGAGGGCCTGGAGGGCAACATCTGCCGCTGCACGGGCTATCACAACATCGTCAAGGCCGTGCAGTTCTGCCAGTCGGGCAAGCAGCCCGCAGCCGTCTGACAGCGCCCAGGAGAATGCCATGACCGACATGTCCCAACCCCCGAACAACCCGATCGGCCAGTCGCTGCGCCGCCGCGAGGACGCCCGCTTCCTCACCGGCGCGGGCCAGTACACCGACGACGTGGTGCTGAACAACCAGAGCTACGGTTACTTCCTGCGCTCGCCCTATGCGCATGCGCGCATCAAGTCCATCAACCTCGACAAGGCCAAGGCGGCGCCGGGCGTGCTGAACATCTTCGTCGGCAGCGACCTGACAGGCGTGGGTGGCCTGCCCTGCGGCTGGCTGATCAACAACAAGGACGGCTCGCCGATGAAGGAGCCGCCGCACCCGGTGCTGGCGCAAGGCAAGGTCCGCCATGTCGGCGACCAGGTGGCGTTGGTAGTGGCCGACACCTACCTGCAGGCCCGCGATGCGGCCGAGCTGATCGAGGTCGACTACGAGGAGCTGAAGCCGGTGATCGACATCACCTCGGTCGAAAGTGCGGGCTCGGCTGTGCACGACGACGTACCCAGCAACGTCTGCTACGACTGGGGCCATGGCGACAAGGCGGCGGTGGACGCGGCCTTTGCCAAAGCGGCGCATGTCACCAAGCTCAGCTTCGCCAACAACCGGCTGATCCCCAACGCGATGGAGCCGCGCGCGGCCAACGCCCACTACACCAAGCACGACGGGCAGTACACGCTGTACGTGGCCAACCAGAACCCGCACGTCGAGCGACTGCTGATGTGCGCCTTCGTGCTCGGCCTGCCGGAATCAAAGGTGCGAGTCATCGCGCCCGACGTCGGCGGTGGCTTCGGCTCGAAGATCTTCCTGTACCCCGAGGATGTGGCGCTGGTTTGGGCCAGCAAGCAGGTCGGCCGACCGATCAAGTGGACGGCCGAACGCAGCGAGTCCTTCCTGACCGACGCGCATGGCCGCGACCATGCCAGCACCGCCGAACTGGCCATGGACGCGCAGGGCAACTTCCTGGCGCTGCGTGTCAGCACCATCGCCAACATGGGGGCCTACCTGTCGACCTTTGCCTCGGCGGTGCCGACCATCCTGTACGCCACGCTGCTGGCGGGGCAGTACAAGACGCCGGCGATCTATGCCGAGGTCAAGGCAGTGTTCACCAACACCGCGCCGGTCGATGCCTACCGCGGCGCCGGCCGGCCCGAGGCCACCTACCTGGTCGAGCGCATCGTCGAGACCGCGGCGCGCGACATGAAGATGGACCCGGCCGAGATCCGCCGCAAGAACTTCATTACCGAGTTTCCCTATGCCACGCCCGTGGGCCTGACCTACGACACCGGCAACTACTCGGCGCACCTGGACAAGGCCATCGAACTGGCCGATGTGGCCGGCTACCCGGCGCGTAAGGCAGCCTCGGCGGCTAGGGGCAAGCTGCGCGGCCTGGGCTACAGCTGCTACATCGAGGCTTGCGGCATCGCGCCGAGCAACATCGCCGGGGCGCTGGGCGCGCGCGCCGGCCTGTTCGAGGCCGGCGAAGTGCGCGTGCATCCCACGGGCACGGTGACGGTGTTCACCGGCTCGCACAGCCACGGCCAGGGCCACGAGACCACCTTCGCGCAAGTGGTGGCCTCCAAGCTGGGCATGCCGGTGGAAAACGTCGAGATCGTGCACGGCGACACCGGGCGCATCCCTTTCGGCATGGGAACCTACGGCAGCCGCTCGCTGGCGGTGGGCGGCACGGCCATCGTCAAGGCGGTGGACAAGGTCATCGCCAAGGGCAAGAAGATCGCCGCGCACCTCCTCGAAGCCGCCGACACGGACATCGAGTTCGAGAACGGCGAGTTCAAGGTCAAGGGCACCGACAAGAAGCTGCCCTTCGGCGCCATCTCGCTCACCGCGTACGTGCCGCACAACTTCCCGCTCGACAAGCTGGAGCCCGGCCTGAACGAGAACGCCTTCTACGACCCGACCAACTTCACCTACCCGTCGGGCAGCTACGTCTGCGAGATCGAGGTCGATCCGGACACCGGCCGCACCACGGTGGAGAAGTTCACCGCGGTCGACGACTTCGGCAACATCGTCAACCCGATGATCGTCGCCGGCCAGGTGCACGGCGGCATCGCGCAGGGCCTGGGCCAGGCCATGATGGAAGGCTGCAGCTACGACCCCGACAGCGGCCAGTTGCTGACCGGCAGCTACATGGACTACGCCATGCCGCGTGCCGACGACCTGCCGAGCTTCGAGATCGCCCACACCAACACGCCTTGCACGCACAACCCGCTGGGCGTCAAGGGCTGCGGCGAGGCCGGAGCCATCGGCTCGCCGCCGGCTTTCATCAACGCGCTGACCGACGCCCTGGGCGTCAAGGACATCGCGATGCCGGCCACCGCCGAGCGCGTCTGGCGCGCCGCCAACAAGATCGCTTGAGGAGCACAGCATGTACAGCTTTGACTACCAACGCCCTGCCGACCGTGCCGCTGCCGCCGCGGCGGCGAAGAGCGCCGACACCCGTTACCTGGCCGGCGGCCAGACCCTGATCCAGGCCATGAAGCTGCGCCTGTCGTCCAGCGAACGCCTGGTCGACCTGGGCGCGGTGAGCGACCTGAAGGGCATCAAGGTCGATGGCGGTACCGTCACCATCGGCGCGATGACCACGCACGCCACGGTGGCACGCTCGGCCGAGGTGCAGAAGGCGATTCCCGCGCTGGCCGAACTGGCAGGCGGCATCGGCGACCAGATGGTGCGCAATGTCGGCACCATCGGCGGCTCGATCGCCAACGCCGACCCGGCCGCCTGCTACCCGGCGGCGGTGCTGGGCCTGGGCGCGACGATCCATACCGACCAGCGCAGCATCGCTGCCGACAGCTTCTTCACAGGCATGTACGAAACTGCGCTCAAGCCGGGCGAACTGATCGTCTCGGTCAGCTTCCCCGTTCCGCAAAAGGCGGCGTACATCAAGTACAAGCAGCCGGCGTCGCGCTTCGCGCTGGTGGGCGTGTTCGTCAGCCAAGGGGCCGGCGGCGTGCGGGTGGGCGTCACCGGCGCCAAGAGCAGCGCGTTCCGTGCCAGTGCCATCGAAGCCGCGCTGACGCAGAGCTTCACGCCGGCCGCGGCCAAGGCGGTGAAGCTGCCGGCCGACGACATGAACAGCGACATGCACGGCTCGGCCGCCTACCGCGCCGCGATGGTCAGCGTGATGGCGGCCCGCGCGGTGGAGAAGGCGCTGGCGCGTTGAGCTGAACCCGCGGCCGCGCATCGGCCGACTGATCCCCTCCAGCCGGGCCCTTCCTCGCGGATCGGCCCGGCTTCTTTGCTGGCGGCGCGCCGTGGCGCGACAATGCCGCTTTCCGCCCTGGTTCACCAAGCTTCTGCCATGACCTTGCCCCTGCCTGAGTCCGTCGATGCCGTCATCGAGCTGCTGGCCGCGGAGAACTATGTCTGCGACCGGCAGCTTGCGACGGCGCTGTTCCTCAGCCTGAAGCTGCAGCGTCCGCTGTTCCTGGAAGGTGCGCCGGGCGTGGGCAAGACCGAACTGGCCAAGACGCTGGCGCGCGCGCTCAACACCCAGCTGCTGCGCGTGCAGTGCTACGAGGGCCTGGATGTGGCGCAGACCGCCTACGAATGGAACGTGGCGCGGCAGATGATCGAGATCCGCCTGGCCGAGGCCGTGCACGACACCGACCGCGAGCAGCTGACACGCAGCCTGTATTCGCGCGCCATGCTGATCGAGCGGCCGCTGCTGCAGGCGCTGACCCAGACCCGCTCGCCGGTGCTGCTGATCGACGAACTGGACCGCGCCGACGAACCCTTCGACGCGTTCCTGCTCGAGGTGCTGGCCGAGAACCAGCTGACCATCCCCGAATACGGCACGGTGGTTGCGGCCGCGCCGCCGATCACGCTGATCACCAGCAACCGCACCCGCGAGATCCACGATGCGCTGAAGCGCCGCTGCCTGTACCACTGGGTGGGCTTCCCCAGCGTCGAGCGCGAGCTGGACATCGTGCGCCTGAAGGCGCCCGGCGCGTCGGAGCGGCTGTACCGTCAGGTGGTCGAGTTCGTGCAGCGCATGCGCACGCTCGACCTGTTCAAGTCGCCGGGCGTGGCCGAGACCATCGACTGGACCAACGCGCTGGTGGCGCTGAACAGCATGCGCCTCGACCCGGCCAGCGTGCAGGACACGCTGGGTGTGCTGCTCAAGCACCAGGACGACATCGTGCGCATGCAGAACGGCGATACCGCCAAGCTGCTCGACGACCTGCGCGCCAAGGCGCTGCTCGACTAGCTCGTGATCGCCGACAACATCGTCCACTTCGCGCGCGTGCTGCGCGATGCCGGCATGGCCATCGGCCCGGACCGCGTGCTGGCCGCGCTGGCCGCGGTGGAACTGGTGGGCCTGGATCGGCGCGAGGACGTGCATGCCGCGCTGAGCGCGGTGATGCTCGAGCGCCACGAGCAGCAGACGCTGTTCGACGCGGCCTTCGACACCTTCTGGCGCGACCCGAAGCTGCTCGAGCAGATGATGTATCTGATGCTGCCCAAGATCACCGGGCGCGGAGACAAGCAGCGCCCGCCGCGCGCCAATCGCCTGGCCGAGGCGCTGTCGCCCCCGAAGGCGCCGGAGGTGCCGAACCCGGCCAACCAGAGCGCCAAGGAGGAAGTGCAGTTCGAGACGCACTTCACCTTCTCCGACCGCGAGCGGCTGCAGCGGGCCGACTTCGAAAGCATGACCACCGCCGAGTTCGAGCTGGCGCAGAAGCTGGCGGAACAGCTGCCACTGCCGGTGCAACCGGTGCGGCGGCGCCGCCACGAGGCGGCCACCAGCGCGCGCCACGGCGGCCGTCTCGACCTGCGCGCCACTCTGCAGCGCATGGCGCGCCAGCCGCACACGCTCAAGCCGCTGTACACCCGGCCGCGCGAAGAAACGCCGGCGCTGGTGGTGCTGATCGACATCTCCGGCTCGATGGAACGCTATTCGCGGCTACTGCTGCACTACGTGCACGGCCTGATGCGCCGCGCCTTGCGCGTGCACACGCTGACCTTCGGCACGCGGCTGACCAACATCACCCGTTGCCTGCGCGAGCGCGACCCCGACGTCGCGCTGCAACTGGCCGAAGAGCAGGTGCAGGACTGGAAGGGCGGCACGCGCATCGCCTCGGCGCTGCACGAGTTCAATCAACTTTGGGCACGCCGGCTGCTCGGTGCCAACGCCGCACTGTTGCTGGTGACCGACGGCCTGGACCGCGACGAGCATGGCGACCTGTCGGCCGCGGCCGCGCAACTGCACCGCATGGCCCACCAGGTGGTGTGGCTGAACCCGCTGCTGCGCTACGACGGATTCCAGGCCAAGGCCTCCGGCGTGCGCGCGCTGCTGCCGCATGTCGACCGCTTCCTGCCGGTGCACAACCTGGCCAGCCTGGCCGATCTGGGCGCCGCGCTGCGCGCGCCGCCCTTTGCCCACCACTCCCTACTGAACTGAAGACCTCATGGAACTGCAAGGCGACCGACTCATTCCCGCCCCCCCGGACAAGACCTGGGCCGCGCTCAACGACCCCGACACGCTCAAGGCCTGCATCGCCGGCTGCGAATCGCTGGAACGCACCGGCGACGATGCCTTCGCTGCCGTGGTGGCGGTGAAGGTCGGCCCGGTGAGTGCGCGTTTCAAGGGCAACCTGAAGATGAGCAACGTGGTGGCGCCGACCAGCTACACCATCAACTTCGACGGCCAGGGCGGCGTGGCCGGCTTCGGCAAGGGCTCGGCCGACGTGGCGCTGTCGCCCGAAGGAACGCAGACGCGGCTCAAGTACAACGCCCGCGCCCAGGTGGGCGGCAAGATGGCGCAGGTCGGCTCGAGGCTGATCGATGCGGCGGCCTCCAAGGTGGCGGAGGACTTCTTCAAGGCCTTCGAAGAGCACCTGCGGCCGGCCGAGCCGGCCGAGCCGGCGCCGGTACCCGCGCCGGCCGGTGGCAACAAGGCGCTGTGGTGGGTGGTGGGCGCCGCCATCGTGCTGGGCCTGATCTACCTGCTGACCAGATAGTGCGACACTGATGCCGAACAGGGAGCTTCACCATGTCGACAAACCACCCCTCGATCCTTCGCCAGCTTGGCCTGTGGCTGCTGCTGTCCACTGCCAGCACATTGGCGCTGGCGCAGGTGCCGGTGGCCAAGCCCTTCCTCGGCAAGTGGAGCGTGGAATGGCAGACTGACCAGTCGCGCTATGACGCGGTGATGACCATCACCGAGACCGGCGGCACCTGGCAGACCTACATCCGCCGGCGCTCCAACCCCTGCGCCGGGCGCGAGGTGCAGATGCAGCACGACAAGGTCACGGCCGACACGCTGGAGATGACCCTGAAGTTCGAGGACGCCATTCCCGGTTGCCGCAACGCCCGGGTGCGGCTGCAGGTCGACGACAAGGGCACGGTGACCGGCAAGCGCAGCGAGCATGAGTTGCAGCTCAAGCGCGATTGATCGCCGGCCACACTGACGGGAGCACAACCATGGACAGTCTCGATCTTCAGGTGCTGAGCCAGGCCCGCGACTGGTTCAACCAGGGCCACAAGGTGTGGCTGGTCACGGTCATCGAAACCTGGGGCTCGGCGCCGCGTCCGCCCGGCGCGCTGCTGTGCCTGCGCGGCGATGGCCTGGTGGTGGGCTCGGTGTCGGGCGGCTGCGTCGAGGACGACCTGATCGAGCGCGTGCGCACCGGCGAGCGGGTGGCCCGGCCGTCGCTGATCACCTACGGCGTCACCAAGGAAGAAGCGGCGCGCTTCGGCCTGCCCTGTGGCGGCAACCTGCGCCTGGTGCAGGAGCCGCTGCTGGCGGTGGACTGGATCGACGAGGTGCTGATCCGCAGCGCCCGCCACGAACTGGTGGCGCGCACGCTGCAACTGGACAGCGGCCGGGTGGAGGTGGAGACGGCCGCGCGCGGGGAGAAGTTCGAGTTCGACGGCCAGCGGCTGCGCGCGCTCTTCGGCCCGCGCTGGCGGCTGTTGATCGTCGGCGCCGGCCAATTGTCCCGGGTGCTGGCGCAGATGACGCTGGCGCTGGACTTCGAGGTCATCTGCTGCGACCCGCGCGAGGAATACCACCTCACCTGGGACGTGCCTGGCACCACCTTCAGCAAGGAGATGCCCGACGACCTGGTGCTGCAGCTGGCGCTGGACCCGCACAGCGCGGTGGTTGCACTGACGCACGACCCCAAGCTCGACGACATGGTGCTTCTGGAGGCGCTGAAGTCTCCTGCCTTCTACATCGGCGCACTCGGCTCGCGTGGCAACACCGCCGCGCGCAAGCAGCGCCTGGCGCTGTTCGACCTGTCGCCGGTCGAGATCGAGCGGCTGCACGGCCCGGTGGGGCTGGACCTGGGCGGCAAGACGCCGGCCGAGATTGCCGTGTCCATTGCCGCCGAGATCGTCGCCGTAAAGAACGGCGTGGCCCTGGTGCAGAAGAAGGACGGCTCGGCCGTGCCGGCGTCATCCGGCGTGTGCGTCAGCGCGCGCTGACTCGCGGCGGCCCGACCCATCGTAGGCGCGCCAGCGGCGCGCCGATATAGCGCTGCAGGGCCGCCCCGGCGACCAAGCTCGCCGCCCAGCAGGCGAGCAGCAGGCTCCATGCGGCCGTCGTGCCGCCCAGCCCCAGCCGCAGCCACAGCGCCGTGCTCGCGACGATCACCGCATAGTGGATGAGGAACACGCCGTAGGAGGCATCGCTCCAGTAGGCCAGCGAGCCTGCAGGCCGGCCGCTTGCATGCCAGCGCGAGGCCAGCGTCGCCAACGCGATGGCCGTCAGGCAGGCCGTTGCCACCCGCGGCCGCGATGCCCACCAGGCGCTGGCCAGATGTACCGCGCAGACCAGACCGAACAACCCGGCCAGCTTGCGCGAGCGGCCGGCCCAGGCGGCCAGCACCCCCAGGCCATAGGCGGTGAAGAAGTAGGGCGCCCAGGCATCGAGTGCACTGATGCGGTTGAACCAGACCAGCGAAGCCAAGGTCAGCGCCGCCACGGCCCAGGGCATCGGGCTGCGCCACACCGGCTGATCGCCGTGGCGATGCAGGGCGGCCGCGCCGATCGCCAGCAACGCATAGAGCTGGAAATCGATGGACACGTACCAGGCCCCTGCAGACAGCGACGGGATGCCCAGCACATCCTGCAGCAGCAGCAGGTGGGCCAGGAAGCCGGCGAGCGTGGGCCAGGGCGTCACCCAGTCCGGCCAGCGGCCCGGCGGCAGCAGCGCGCTGGCCGCCAGCACGGCCAGCAGTGCCACGGCCAGCATCGGCACGAGGCGCAGGATGCGCTCGAGCAGGCTGCGCGGCAGGCTCTGCACGCGCCGCGACAGGCCGCGTGCCGCAAGAAAGCCGCCGATCACCAGGAAGATCTGCACGACGAAGCGCGCTTCGTCGAGCAGGAAGGCCCGGATCGCAGGCCAGGCCAGCACGTCGGCCATCGGTGCGTAGAGCACCATGTGGTGCAGCACGATCAGCTGCGAGGCCACGACCTTGAGCCCGTCGATGAGCAGCGAGCGCGGCGTCATGGCCGCACTCTAGCGCCTGGCTTGGGCCGCGCTCAGGAATTGCTGCTGGCGCGCACTTCCTCGATCGTCGTCGCCCCGGCCCAGACCTTGTCGATGCCGTCCTGGCGCAGCGTGCGCAGGCCTTCGCTGAGCGCGGTGCGCAGCAGCACATCGGGCCGTGCGCCGGTCTGGATCAGGTGGCGGATCTCGCGCGACACCACCAGCAGTTCGTGCAGGCCGGCGCGGCCGCGCAGGCCGCTGTCGTCGCAATTCGGGCAGCCCTTGGCAAAGTGGTGCATCAGCTTGCCGTCTTTGCCGAAGCGCTTCATCCAGCCGGTGAGCACGTCGTCCGGGCTGGGCTTGTTCTCGGCCTGGCCGAAGGCGTGCAGGTAGTCGGCCATCAGTTCATCCACCTGCTGCGGCGTGGCTTCCTGCGCCTGCACGCACTTGCCGCACAACCGCCGCACCAGGCGCTGCGCCAGCACGCCGAGCAACGAATCGGCAAAGTTGAACGGGTCCATGCCCATGTCCAGCAGCCTCGTCACCGTCTCGACCGCGCTGTTGGTGTGCAGCGTGCTCATCACCAGGTGACCGGTGAGCGAGGCCTCGACGGCCATCTTGGCGGTTTCGCCGTCGCGGATTTCGCCGACCATGATCACGTCCGGGTCGGCGCGCAGGAAGGCGCGCAGCGCCTTGGCGAAGGTCCAGTCGATCTTCGGGTTGACCTGCACCTGGCGGATGCCGGCCTGGGTGATTTCCACCGGGTCCTCGGCCGTCCAGATCTTGCGGTCGGGCTGGTTGATGTAGCCCAGCACCGAGTGCAGCGTGGTCGTCTTGCCCGAGCCGGTGGGCCCGACGCACAGCAGCATGCCGTAGGGCCGCTGCGATGCGGCCTTCACGTCGCGCAGGTTGTTGGGCGACAGTCCCAGGCCGTCCAGCGGAATCGGCTTGGCCGAGGCCAGCAGCCGCAGCACCGCGTCCTCCAGCCCGTTGGCGGTGGGGATTGTCGCCACGCGCAGCTCCAGCCGCGAGCCGGGAATGAACTTGCCGAAGTTGATCTTGCCGTCCTGCGGCTTGCGCCGCTCGCTGATGTCCAGGTCGCACATGATCTTGATGCGCGCGATCATCGCGCTGCGGTAGGTGTGCGGCAGCTCCATGTACGGTCGCAGCGCGCCGTCCTTGCGGAAGCGGATGCGCACCTTGTCGCGCCCGGGCTGGCATTCGATGTGGATGTCGGACACGCCCTGGCTCTGCGCCTCGGCGATCATCGAGTTGATCAGCCGCACCAGCGAGTTGTCGGACTGCTCGATCGATGGTTCGTCACGCTCGCCGCTGTCCGGCGCCTGCTGCTGCTCCAGCGTGGCCAACAGCTTGCCCGCCTCCTCGGAGTCGAATTCCACCTGGGGCGCAGCTTCCGCGCCCGTGTTCGCCCCGATGCGTTCATAGGCCTTGCCGATGGCCGCCGGCAGCAGGTTGGCGCGGGCCAGCACCGGCACCAACTTGGTCTGCGACGCGAACTCGATGTCGTCCAGCACCTCGGGACGCGACGGATCCTCCACCGCCACGATCAGCCGGCCGCCGCGCAGCAGCAGCGGCAACGCCGGCAGCCGGACGGCCACCGCGTAGGGCAGACGCGCCAGGGCCTCGGTCTCGGGTGCGAACTGGGTCACGTCGACCAGCGGGTAGCCCATCTTGCGCGCCAGCGCGGTCTGCAGGTCGGCACGGCTGACCAGGCCGCGGCGCACCAGCAGCTCGCCCAGCGGCACGCTGCGGTCCTCGCGCTGCTGCGACAGCGCCACCTCGAGCTGTGCATTGTTGATGAATCCCAGCGCGATCAGCGCTTCACCGATGCGCACCATCGGCATGCGCGCCTGCTCGACGATGGCCAGTTCCAGGTCCTCGGCCGTGACGATCTGCTTGGTCAGCAGGATGTCGCCGAGCTTGCGCGTGCGCAGCTGCTGCTGCTCGGCCAGCGCCTGCTCGATCTGCACCGGCGTGGCGGCATTTTGCGCCACCAGCACCTCGCCGATGCGCTCGCCGATCTCCACCGATTCATAGGCCGCCTTGGGCACGAAGCAGCGCAGCACGCTGCCGCGTGCATCCACCGGCGCGAACAGGTACAGGCCGCTGGCGTCTTCGTGGTGGCCGATGCTCAGCGAATCGATCGGCTCCGCGCCCTTCAGCTTGACCTTCAGGCCCACCGCCGGGCGCTGGGCCAGGAAGCTGCTGGTGGCGGCCTCGTCCGGCAGCGTCGCCAGCGGCCGCGTCAGCGTGAGCTTGCGGAACTGGTTGAAGCGCAGCGGGATCGCGATGCGCGCCGGCGGAATGCGCACCTTGGCCACGCCCTCGGTCAGGTCCATTTCCAGCAGGGCACCGTTCATCAACCGGCCGTTCATGCCTTCGATCTGGCAGGGCTCCGGCTCCACCAGCCGCACCGGCGCCGGGTAGCAGGCATAGGTCGGCGTCGGCCATGCAAAGCCTTCGCCGCCTGCGGCTGCCGGCGCCGCGTCTTCCACGGGCACCAGGGACAGGGGGGGCGATGACAGGTCGGACATGGCGGTTCCTTGCACGGCATGGCGCAGGGCGGCGCCCGTCGCGGACGCACCCTCACGCACAGGATGCTAGGACCGCCAGGCGAGCGGCTAAGGCCGGAATTGGGCCCGTGCGCCGGCCTATCTGCGCCGCCTCAGAAGCTCATGGGCGAGCCCGGTACGGCAACGATCACCTTCACCGGGCTGGTGCCCATGGCGTCGACAAACTCCTTGGCCGTGCCCTTGGCCAGCGGGTTGGCGCCGTAGTGCATCGGGATCACCGCCTTCGGCTGGATCAGCTCCTTCACCGCCCAGGCGGCGTCCTGCGGGTCCATCGTGAAGTTGCCGCCGATCGGCACCAGCGCCAGGTCGGGCTTGTAGCGCTCGCCGATGTACTTCATGTCGCCGAAGACCGCGGTGTCGCCGGCGTGGTAGATGCGGTAGCCGTTCTCCAGTTCGATGATCCAGCCGATGGCCTCGCCGCCGGGGTGGGTCTCGTCCTTGCCGCTGGCCGGGTTGCGCCAGACGTAGACCGACGAATGCTCGGCCCGCACCGCGGTCACCTTGATGCCCGGCGCCGGCTCGACCGTGCCTCCCTTGTTCATGCGCGGCAGCAGGTTGGCCGGCAGCACGCCGAGGGTCATCACCGTGCTCAGCAGGTCGCCGGGCCCGCGCACCGGCACGTTGTACATCTGCGCCAGCGCCGGCGCGTCGGCAATGTGGTCGCCGTGGCCGTGCGTGACCAGCAGCACGTCGATCTTGCCGAAGTGCTCGAGCTTCTTGTACTCGGGCGGTGTCAGCGGGTTCATGCGCAGCCACGGGTCGGTGACGATCACCTTGCCGCCGGGCGAGACGATCTTGAAGGCCGCCTGGCCCAGCCAGGTCACTTCCACCTTGGGCGCGGTTGCGGCAGGTGCCGCGGGGGGTGGGGTCGAGCTGCAGGCCGTCAGGGCCAGGGCGGTGCCCAACGAAAGCAGGGTTCGGGTCATCACGTTCGTCTCCTTGTCGTCAATCGATCTTCACGTTGCCGGCCTTGATCACCTCGCGCCAGCGCGGGATTTCGCGTGCGATCAGCTCGCCGAAGGCCTGCGGCGGGCCGGGCATCGGCACGGCACCTTCGGCCGCCAGTTGCTGCGCCACGTCGGGCAGCGCCAGGGCCTTGTTGATCTCGGCATTCAGCCGGGCCACCAGTGCAGCCGGTGTGCCGGCCGGGGCGACGATGCCGTACCACTGGTCGGCCTCGAAACCGGGGTAGCCACTCTCGGCCACGGTCGGCACGTCGGGCAGCGCTGCGATGCGAGCTGCGCTCGACACCGCCAGCGCGCGCAGCCGGCCGCTGCGGATGTGCGGCAGCAGCGCCGGCGCGCCAGTGAAGGTGGCGTCCACCTGGCCGCTGATCAGGTCGGTGACCGACGGCGCGGTGCCGCGGTAGGGGATGTGCGCCATGAAGATGCCCGCGCGCAGCTTGAAGTACTCGAAGCCGATGTGCGCGGCACTGCCGTTGCCGCCCGACGAATAGCTCAGCTGGCCCGGCCGGGCCTTGGCGCGCGCCACCAGGTCCTTCAGACTGGCCATGCCGGACGCGGCGTTGACCACCAGCACGTTGGGCACACGCGCCACCCAGGCCACCGGCGCGAAGCTCCTCACCGGGTCGTAGGCCAGCTTCGGGTACAGCGACACGTTGACCGCCAGCGTGCCGATGTGGCCCATCAACAGCGTCTGCCCGTCGGGCGCGGCATTCGCCACCTCGGCCGCACCGAGCGAGCCGCCGGCGCCGGGCTTGTTGTCGACGATGACGTTCTGGCCCAGGGCCGCGGCCAGCTTCGGTGCCAGCGCCCGTGCCAGGATGTCGGTGCTGCCGCCGGGCGTGAAGGGCACGACCAGGCGGATCGGCCGGCCCTGGGCCCGCGCCCACCTCGCCGAGACCAATGCGAGCGATGCCGCCAACCACTCGCGGCGATGCCAGGTGTGGGTCTTCATCCGCGCATCTGCGCCGGCAGCCAGTTGACGATCTGCGGGAACAGGTAGATCAGCCCGATCGCACCCAGCATCAGGAAGAAGAAGGGCAGGGTGGCCTGTGCGATCCAGCCGATCTCGCGCTTCGTCATGCCCTGCAGCACGAACAGGTTGAAGCCCACCGGCGGCGTGATCTGCGCCATCTCGACCACCAGCACGACGAAGATGCCGAACCACAGCGGGTCGATGCCGGCCTTCTGGATGGTCGGCAGGATCACGCCCATGGTCAGCACCACCATGCTGATGCCGTCGAGGAAACAGCCCAGCAGCACATAGAACAGCATCAGCACGAAGATCAGCCAGAACTGGCTCAGGCCGAGCGAGCCGATCCACTCGGCCAGGTGTCGCGGCAGGCCGATGTAGCCCATGGCCAGCGTCAGGAAGGCCGCACCCGACAGGATCAACGCGATCATGCAGTACAGCCGCGTGCCGCCGAGCAGCGACTCCTTGAAGGTCAGCCAGGTCAGCGAGCCCTGCGCCGCCGAGATGAGCAACGCTCCGACCACGCCCAGCGCGGCCGCCTCGGTGGCGGTGGCGACGCCGCTGTAGATCGAGCCGAGCACGGCGACGATGAGCAGCACTACCGGGATCAGGTGGCGCGATTCGCGCAGCTTGGCGGCGAAGCTCAGGCGCGCGTCGCGCGGCGGCACGAGCTTCGGGTTGAGCAGCGCCCACATCACCAAGTAGCCGGAAAACAGCAGCGCCAGCAGGATGCCGGGCAGCACGCCGGCGATGAACAGCTG
The DNA here is from genome assembly GCA_963758955.1 of uncultured Pseudomonadota bacterium. Taxonomy (GTDB): domain Bacteria; phylum Pseudomonadota; class Gammaproteobacteria; order Burkholderiales; family Burkholderiaceae_C; genus Rubrivivax. The sequence continues at coordinate 92,036 of CAVWXO010000006.1, read as the reverse complement.
CGCGATCGAGACCTCGGCACTGACCCCATAGACGATCATGATGATCGACGGCGGGATCAGCAGCCCGAGCGTGCCGGCACCGGCCAGTGAGCCGATGGAGATGGCGTCGGGATAGCCGCGCCGGGCCAGCTCGGGCAGGCTCATCTTGCCGATGGTGGCGCAGGTGGCGGCACTGGAGCCGGACACCGCAGCGAAGATGGCGCAGCCGGCCACGTTGACATGCAGCAGCCGCCCGGGCAATGCCTGCATCCACGGCGCCAGGCCGCGGAACATGTCCTGGCTCAAGCGCGTGCGGAACAGGATCTCGCCCATCCACACGAACAGCGGCAGCGCGGTCAGCGTCCAGCTCGAGGCGCTGCCCCAGATGGTGACGGCCATCGCGTCGCCGGCCGGCCGGCTGCTGAACAGCTGCATGCCGATCCAGGCCACGCCCGACAGCGTCAGCCCGATCCACACGCCGCTGCCCAGGATCAGGAACAACGCCGCGATCAGCAACCCGGTGACGGCGATATCACTCATGGAGCCCCCAAGGCGCTGCGCGCCGGCACCCCAGGGGCCGATACGGGCCCCTTCCTGGCCCTTGGGGCGCCAGTGACTTGGGGCGGCCCGGCGTCACTCATTGCGAACCGCCTCGTCCGGCACGGCATGGCTGCGCCGGCCGCGGCACTCGAGCACCAGCTCGTCGATGAAGGCGATCAGCAGGATCAAGGTGCCCAGGGCCATCGCCAGCTGCGGGATCCACAGCGGCGTGGCGTCGTTGCCGGTGGAGATGTCATTGAACTGGCGGCTCTGCCACACCAGGCGTGCGCTGTAGAAGGCCGACAGCGCCGCCAGCAGCGTGGCCGCGAACAGCGCCCACAGCTCCATGCCGCGCCGCGCCCGGCCCTGCAGCTTGCTCAGCAGCAGCGTCACGCGGATGTGTTCGCCGCGCTTGAGCGTGTGTGCCAGCGCCAGGAAGCCGGCCGCCGCCATCATGTAGCCGGCATAGGCATCGGTGCCGGGCACATGGAAGCCGAACTGACGGCCCAGGATCGACAGCAGCACCATCACCAGCAGCAGCACCATGAACACGGCCGCCAGCGCGGCCGCGCCGTCGTACAGCGCGTCGAGGAGGCGCCGCACCGCTGCCTTACTTGGTGACCGCGTCGACCAGCTGCTTGCCTTCGGGGCCGGCCTTGTCGATCCATTCCTTGGTCATGGTCTCGCCGACCTTCTTCATGTCGGCCTTGAGCTGTGCGCTCGGCGGCAGGATCTGCATGCCGCCGGCCTTGAGCTTGTCCAGCGACTCCGTGTTCGCCTTCTTGCTGGCCTCCCAGCCGCGTGTCTCGGCATCCGCGCCGGCCTTCAGCAGGGCCTGCCTCGTCGGCGCATCCAGCGCGTCGAAAGCGGCCTTGTTGACCAGCACTGCGTTCTTCGGCAGCCAGGCCTGCGTGTCGTACCAGTACTTGACATGTTCATAGAGCTTGGCATCGGCGCCGGTGGAGCCCGAGCTCATCATGCTTTCGGCCACGCCAGTGGCAAAGGCCTGGCTGACTTCGGCCGCCTGCACCGTGACCGGCTGCGCACCCACCAGTTCGGCGATCCGGCTGGTGGCCGGGCTGTAGGCTCGCCACTTGATGCCCTTCAGGTCGGCGGCACTGGCCAGCGGCTTCTTCGAGTAGATGCCCTGCGGCGGCCATGGCACGGCGTACAGCACCATCATGCCCTGCTCGGCGAGCTTCTTCTCCATCATCGGTTTCTGCGCCTTCCACAGCTTGGCGGCTTCGTCATAGCTGTCGGCCAGGAAGGGCAGGCCGTCAGCCCCGAAGATCTGCCATTCGTTCTGGAAGTTGACCAGCAGCACCTCGCCGATCTGCGCCTGCCCGCCCTGCACCGCGCGCTTGATCTCGGGCGCCTTGAACAGCGAAGCGCCCGGATGCACGGTGATCTTCAGCTTGCCGCCGCTGGCCTTGTCGACATCATCGGCAAACTGTTGCAGATTGACGGTGTGGAAATTGGTGGCCGGGTAGGCGGCCGGCAGGTCCCACTTGGTCTGGGCCTGCGCCGACAGCGCCACCGCGCAGGCTGCGGCGAGGAGGAAGGGGCGGACGAGTTGCATGCGGACTCCGATCAACGTTCGATGACGACAGGCCTAGCATAGGCCATGCCCGCAGGCTGCTGGCCCAGGGGCTTCCCGCAAACACCGCGTCCACGACCATGCTCACGCTCGGACTGCTCATGCTGCAGACGCGATTTGGCTTCGACCTCACGGGCGGGCGACCATGAGCCTTCGTCGAAACGGGTCTGTGACATTGGGTCTGTTGATGCTCGACACCCGTTTTCCGCGGCCCATGGGCGACATCGGCCACCCGGACACCTTCCACTTTGCGGTGCGCCGCCGCGTGGTCCAGGGTGCGACGGCCGAGCGGGTGGTGCGCAGCAGCGACCCGGCCGTCCTGCGGCCCTTCATCGACGCGGCGGCACAGCTGGTGGCCGAGGGCTGCGATGCCATCGCCACCAGTTGCGGCTTCCTGGCGCGCTGGCAGCGCGAGTTGCAGGCCGCGCTGCCGGTGCCGGTGTGGAGCTCGGCCCTGCTGCAGCTGGCCGAAGCACAGGCCGCCGGCCGGCGCTGCGGCGTCATCACGATCGAGGCGGCGTCGCTGGGGGTGGCCCATTTCGAGGGTGTGGGCGCCAACCCGGCCACGCCGGTCGAAGGCATCACGCCCGGCTCGGCGCTGCACCGCACGCTGCTGCAGGACCTGCCCACGCTGGACCAAGCCGATGCCCAGGCGCAGGTGCTGGCCGCGGCGCAGCGGCTGCGCTCGCGCGAGCCACGAATCGACACGCTGGTGCTGGAGTGCACCAACCTGCCGCCCTATGCGCCGGCGCTGCGCGTCGCCACCGGACTGCAGGTGCTGGACGTGGTGAGCATGCTGACGCTGCGCATGGCCGCGTTGTAGAGCCGCAGCCTCAGGGTTCTTCGGCCGGCTCGCGCGACGCCGCCGCAGGGCGCGCGGTGTGCGCCTGCGGCAGGTCGCCGGGGGCCATGTGGTCGCGCAGCGCCGCCATCTCCGCGCGCAGCGCAGCGATCTGCTTGTGCAGGTCGCTCAGGATCTCGCGTTCGATGGTGCGTTCCTCGGTGGCGATCCAGGCCGAGGCGATGCCCGCGGCCACCAGCGTGATGGCGCCCACGCCGAGGAAGACCACGAACACGGCAAAGATCTTCGATGCCGGCGTGGTCGGCACCGAGTCGCCATAGCCCACGGTGGCGGCGGTGGTGAAGGCCAGCCACAGCGCGTCGCCGAAGGTCGGTGTCGTCGGTTCGAGCCACCAGAAGCCCAGCCCGCACAGTGCCAGCACGGCGAGTGCCGCGACCAGCCGGTACAGCGTGCCGCCACGCGTGACGACGTAGTGCGCCGCCCAGAACATGCGCGACATGGTGAAGAAGCCGACCACCACACGGAACCACAGCGCGGCCTCCGACGCCGCACTGGGCGGCAGCATCGCCGCGGCCACCAGGCCGACGCACAGCAACAGATCGAAACTGTTGGCGCGCAGGTGGGCCTGCAGGTTGCCGCTGCGCAGGCCCACGTGCAGCAGCGCGCTCGCCATGGTGGCGGCGGCGATCAGGTAGCTCAGCACCGCGAACAGCGGCGGCGAGTCGTGCAGCAGCTCGACATAGAACGACGGCACCGTGCTCAGCAGGGCCAGCGTGATCGGCCAGCGCCACTTCACCTCCACCGCGCGCGCGCGGACCGTGGTGTGCGCCGCGAAGACCGAGCTCAGCCCGGCCTGTTCGGGTGCGCGCAGAGGGTTGGCCGAGGCGGACCGGTTCATGGCAGCAGGTAGTGGCGTGGTGGCAGGCGTCGGCCTTGCAGCTTTCGGACCAGGGCACCGCCCCTACAGGCTGCCGCGGCCTTCCTTGGCATGGAAGGCCTGTGCGGTCTCCCAGGCCACCGTCTGCAGGTGCAGGGCCACATCCGGCGGCAGGCCGGCGCTGTACTTCAGGCCCACCGGGTTGGTCTTGTAGACCGATGCCACCACGGTGCAGGCCGCCAGGTAGGTGCCCATCAGGCTCGGGTGGCGCTTGTCCGCGACGTACAGGTTCAGGTCCGGCCGCCGGGCGATCGACTGCGCAAAGGCCAGCCCCGCCGGCACCACCAGCGCGTTGTTCTGCTTGCCGGCCTTGACGTACTCGGCCGCCAGCTGCGCCGTCATCTCGGGCTTGTCCTGGTAGGCCCAGGACATGAACAGGATCGGCGCGGCGCCGTGACGCCGTGCGGTGGCGCTGTGCTTGGCGGCGTACTCGAAGAAGATGGCCTGCAGCTGCGGATGAATCGGGCACTGGCTGCAGTCCATCATCATCACGCCGTCGAAGGGCTTGTCGAAGCTGTTGAAGCGCACCTCGTTGTCGCCGACGAAGGAGTAGCTGGCCACGCCGGGGTTGAAGTAGGCCTCGACGTCGTGCCAGTTGATGCCCGAGCCGCTGATGGTGATCGAGCTGGCGCGCAGGCCCTTCGCGCCGCTGGCCGTGAGCAGCTGGCCGGTGTGGCCGTGCATCGAGTTGTTGTAGTAGAAGAAGCTGTTGCCCACCCACATCAGCGACTGGATCTCGGTGGAGACCTGCATTGGCGGCTTCGGCGCGGGGGGTGGGGGCGTGCTGCTGCAGCCGGCCAGGACGGCGATGCCGAGTGCGACGAGCAGGGGGCGCAAAGGGGTCATGTGAAGGTCTTTCATCGTGGGCAGGCGAGGGCGTCGTTCAGGCCTTCTTCAGCCAGGCCTCGGCCAGGCGCACCCAGTAGCTGGCGCCGGTGGACAGCACGCGGTCGTTGAAGTCGTAGCCGGCGTTGTGCACCATGCAGCCGCCGTCGACGCCCACGCCGTTGCCGATGTTCACGTAGCAGCCCGGCACCTTCTCCAGGAAGAAGGCGAAGTCCTCGCTGGCGCTGACCGGCTCGGCGTCGGCGACCAGGCCGTCGTCGCCCAGCCAGTCGCGGATCACCTGCTGGCAGAACGCGGTCTCCTTGGCATGGTTGTGCAGCACCGGGTAGCGGCGGATGTACTCGACCTCGGCCGTGGCACCGTAGACCGCGGCCTGGGCCTGGGCGATCTCGGTGATGCGCCGCTCCAGCAGGTCGCGCACCTCGGGGCGGAAGGCGCGCACCGTCAGCCGCAGGTCGGCCTCGCCGGGCAGCACGTTGGGCGCGTCGCCCGAATGGAAGGCGCCCACCGAGACGATGCCGGTGTGCAGCGGGTTGACGTTGCGCGCGACGATAGTCTGCAGCGACATGACGATGCTCGACGCGGCGACGATGGTGTCCACCGCCGCATGCGGCATGGCGCCGTGGCCGCCGACGCCGCGCACCTTGATCAGACAGGTGTCGCCGCTGGCCATCGCGAAGCCCGGTACCACCAGGAACTTGCCGGCCGGCTTGCCGGGCGCGTTGTGCATGCCGAACATCGCCTCGCAAGGGAACAGGTCGAGGAAGCCGTCTTCGAGCATGCGCCGTGCACCGGCCTCGCCTTCCTCGGCCGGCTGGAACACCAGGTGCAGGTGACCGTCGAAATTGCGCGTGGCCGCCAGGTGCCGCGCCGCCGACAGCAGCATTGCCGTGTGCCCGTCGTGGCCGCAAGCATGCATGGTGCCCAGCACCTTGCTGGCCCAGGGCTTGCCGCTGGTCTCGGCGATGGGCAGTGCGTCCATGTCGGCACGCAGGCCGATGTGCCGGCCAGACGTACCCACGCGCAGCGTGCCGACCACGCCGGTGCCGCCCAGCCCGCGGTGCACCTCATAGCCCCAGCGCTGCAGCCGTTCGGCCACCAGTTGCGAGGTGGCATGTTCCTGGTAGGCCATCTCCGGATTGGCATGGATCTGGCGCCGGATCTGCACCATCTCGTCTTCGTGGGCACGGATCTCGTCCAGGGCGGGCAGGGGCAGGGGGGCGTTCATCGGCGTGGCTTTCCGGGGCTGTTGTGCAGGCGGGCCATTCTCGTGCCAAGCCGGGGGGCTGGGAATCCGGGTAATCGCAGCGTGCCGCGGCCCTGCAAGAATGCGGGCGATGACCCCCGAAGCTCGCAAGCGCTGGCAGTTCTGGATCGACCGCGGCGGCACCTTCACCGACATCGTCGGCCGCGCACCCGACGGCGCGCTGCACACGCTGAAGCTGCTGAGCGACAACCCCGAGGCCTACCGCGACGCGGCGGTCGAAGGCATGCGCCGGCTGCTGCGGCTGCCGGCCGGGGCGCCGATCACGCCGCAGCAGGTGGAGTGCGTGAAGATGGGCACCACCGTCGCCACCAACGCGCTGCTGGAGCGCAAGGGCGAACGCACGCTGCTGGTCACCACGCGTGGCTTCCGCGATGCGCTGCGCATCGCCTACCAGGCGCGCCCGCGGCTGTTCGACCGGCACATCGTGCTGCCCGAACTGCTGTACGAGCGCGTGGTCGAGGCCGACGAGCGCATCGGCGCCGATGGCGCAGTGCTGCAGCCGCTGGATGCCGAGGCGCTGCGCGCCGAGCTGCTGGCCGCCTTCGACGCGGGCCTGCGTGCCTGCGCGGTGGTCTTCATGCACGGCTGGCGCCATGCCGGGCACGAGCAGACGGCAGCGGCGCTGGCCCGCGACACCGGCTTCACGCAGGTGAGCGTGTCGCACGAGGTCAGCCCGTTGATGAAGCTGATCTCGCGCGGCGACACCACGGTGGTCGATGCCTACCTGTCGCCGATCCTGCGCCGCTACGTCGAGCAGGTGGCCGCGATGATGCCCGGCGTGCCGCTGTTCTTCATGCAGAGCAGCGGCGGCCTGACCGAGGCGCACCGCTTCCACGGCAAGGACGCCATCCTGTCCGGCCCGGCCGGCGGCATCGTGGGGATGGTGCGCACGGCGCTGGCCGCCGGGCATCACCGGCTGATCGGCTTCGACATGGGCGGCACCAGCACCGACGTCAGCCACTACGCCGGCGAGTTCGAGCGTGCCTTCGAGACGCAGGTGGCCGGCGTGCGCATGCGCGCGCCGATGATGAGCATCCACACCGTGGCCGCCGGTGGGGGCTCGATCCTGGCCTTCGACGGCGCACGGCTGCGCGTCGGCCCGCAGAGCGCCGGCGCCAACCCCGGCCCGGCCAGCTACCGCCGCGGCGGCCCGCTGGCGGTGACCGATGCCAACGTGATGCTCGGCCGCATCCAGCCGCAGCACTTCCCGCGCGTCTTCGGCCCGGCCGGCAACGAATTGCTGGACGGCGAGGGCGTGCGCAGCCGTTTCACGACGCTGGCCGCGCAGGTGCAGCACGCCACCGGCCGGCCGACGACCGCCGAGGCGCTGGCTGCCGGCTACCTGCGCATCGCCGTACAGGCCATGGCCAATGCCATCAAGCGCATCTCGGTGGCGCGCGGCCACGACGTCACCGGCTACACGCTGCAGTGCTTCGGCGGCGCCGGCGGCCAGCATGCCTGCGGCGTGGCCGACGCTTTAGGCATGACGCGTGTCTTCATCCACCCGCTGGCGGGGGTGCTGTCGGCCTACGGCATGGGCCTGGCCGACCAGATCGCGATGCGCGAGTCCTCGGTCGAACGTGCCTTCGATGCCGAAGGGCTGGCCGCCGCCCGGCGCCTGGCCGACGAGCTGGCCGAGGCTGCGGCGCAGGAGCTGGTGGCGCAGGGCGTGCCGCCGGCGGTGATCCAGCGCCGCGAGACGCTGCACCTGCGCTACCAGGGCACCGACACCGCGCTGGGCGTGCCGATGGCCGGCGTGCATGAGGCGCGCGCCGCCTTCGAGGCCGCCTACCGCCAGCGCTTCGCCTTCCTGATGCCTGACCGGCCGCTGGTGATCGAGGCGGTCTCGGTGGAAGCCATCGGCCCCGGCGAGCGCGCACCCGAACGCGGTGCGCAGGCCGATGCCGCGGCCCGCGCCGCCGTGGCCGATCAGCGCGTGCGCATGTATTGCGAGGCCGACGAGGCCGAGGCCGGCTGGCGCGAGGCCGGGCTGATCCTGCGCGAATCACTGCAAAGCGGCGCCACGATCGACGGCCCGGCGATCGTGGCCGAGCGCAATGCCACCACCGTGGTCGAGCCCGGCTGGCAGGCGCGGCTGACGGCCGAGGGCGCGCTGGAGCTGCAGCGCATCCGCGCGCGGGTGTCGGCCCATGCCATCGGCACGCAGGTGGACCCGGTGATGCTGGAGGTGTTCAACAACCTGTTCATGAACATCGCGGAGCAGATGGGGCTGCGGCTGCAGAACACCGCCTATTCGGTGAACATCAAGGAGCGGCTGGACTTCAGCTGCGCGCTGTTCAGTGCCGCCGGCGAGCTGATCGCCAACGCGCCGCACATGCCGGTGCACCTGGGCAGCATGAGCGAGAGCATCAAGACCGTGATCGCCGGCAACCCTCGGATGCAGCCGGGCAACGCCTACGTGCTGAACGATCCGTACCACGGCGGCACCCACCTGCCGGACGTGACGGTGGTGACGCCGGTGTACCTGCAGCCCGCCGATGCGAAGCCCTCGTTCTACGTGGCCAGCCGTGGCCACCATGCCGACATCGGCGGCAGCACGCCGGGCAGCATGCCGCCCTTCAGCCAGACCATCGCCGAGGAGGGCGTGCTGTTCGACAACTTCCTGCTGGTGCGCGACGGCGCCCTGCGCGAGCCCGAGCTGTTGGCACAGCTGGGCAGCGGCCCCTGGCCGGCGCGCAACCCCACGCAGACCCTCGCCGACCTGCGCGCGCAGATCGCCGCCAACCAGAAGGGCGTGGACGAGCTGCAGGCGATGGTCGCGCAGTTCGGCCGCGAGACGGTGGCCGCCTACATGCAGCATGTGCAGGACAACGCCGAGGAGTCGGTGCGCCGCGTCATCACCGCGCTGAAGGATGGCCGCTTCGAACTGCCGCTGGACAACGGCGCGGTGATCCGCGTGCGCGTCACCGTCGATACCGTGGCTCGCGAGGCCACCATCGATTTCACTGGCACCAGCGCGCAGCTGCCCAACAACTTCAACGCGCCGAAGGCAGTGACGATGGCCGCGGTGCTGTACGTCTTCCGCACGCTGGTCGACGACGACATCCCGCTGAACGCCGGCTGCCTGAAGCCGCTGCAGGTCGTGGTGCCCGACGGCTGCATGCTCAACCCGCGGCCGCCGGCGGCGGTGGTGGCCGGCAACGTGGAGACCTCGCAGTGCGTCACCAACGCGCTGTTCGGTGCGCTCGGCGTGATGGCCGCCGGTCAGAACACGATGAACAACTTCACCTTCGGCAATGACCGCCACCAGTACTACGAGACCATCTCCGGCGGCAGCGGTGCCGGCGAAGGCTTCGACGGCACCAGCGTCGTGCAGACGCACATGACCAATTCGCGCCTGACCGACCCCGAGGTGCTGGAGTGGCGCTTCCCGGTGCGGCTGGACAGCTATGCGATCCGCGCCGGCTCGGGTGGCGCCGGCCGCTGGCATGGCGGCGACGGAGGCGTGCGCCGCATGCGCTTCCTCGAAGACATGCAGGCCTCGATCCTGAGCAACGGCCGCCACCACGGTGCTTTCGGTCTGGCCGGCGGCAGCGCCGGCGCGCCGGGCCGCAACCGAGTCGAGCGTGCCGATGGCCGTGTCGAACAGCTCGATCACATCGGCTCGGCACAGATGCATCCGGGCGACGTGTTCGTCATCGAAACGCCTGGCGGCGGCGGCTGGGGGCCGCCGCAGCCATGAGTTGGCGGGCCACGATCGGCACGGTGCTGCTGGCCGTCCTGGCCGCTTGCGTGCAGGCTCCATCGGTGCCGCCGAAAGTCGAGCCGACGCCAGCCGAGCTGGACGCGCGCCGCCAGGCCGAGGCGGTGGCCATCGAACGGGCCGCGCTGGACGCGCGCGTGGCCGAGGCCGTGCAGCGCGCTGACGAGGCCTATGTCTATGGCTATCCGCTGCTCGTCGGCGAGATGCTGCGCCTGCAGATGACCGGGGGTGCCAAAGCGGCGGGCTGGCGGGTTCCGGCCAACAGCTTCTGGCATGCGAAGCGCCTCGGCGCGGCCGGTGAGCCGCGGCACCCGCTGGTCGACGATGGCGACACGCTCGCCTCCTTCGCCTGGCTGGACCTGGGCCGCGAGGCCATGCTGGTGACGTGGCCGGCGATGGGCCGGCGCTGGTTCAGCGTGGCGCTGCACAGCCAGTGGATGCAGGCACTGCTCACGGCGGGCAGCGGCGTCGGCGACGGCAAGGCGGCACGCGTGCTGGTGGTCGGCCCCGAATGGCAGGGCAGCGTGCCGCAAGGAGCGCAGCTGCTGCGCTCGCCGACACGCCATGTGCTGCTGGCGCTGCGCATCCAGAGCAGCGGCGGCGAGGCCGACCTGCGCGCCGTGCACGCGCTGCAGGCGCAGTTGCGCCTCGTGCCGCAGACCGTGCGCACGCGGCGTACGCCAGCGGAGGCTGCAGCCGCTCCCGCCCTGCCCGCCGCAGCGGGCGAGCGTACCGCCCAGCAGCAGGTGGCGGCACTGGACACGGCCACGGCCTTCGAGTTGCTGGCCCATCTGACGGGTCGCGCCGCGCCGCCTGCGGCTGCGGACGAGCCACTGCTGGCCCGCATTGCGGCCATCGGCATCGAGCCCGGCAAGCCCTTTCGCATGGACGCGCTGGAGCCGGCGGTGCAGGCGGCGCTGGCCGACACCGGCGCACGGATGCAGCGTCGGCTGGCGGCACTGCGGCCGCAGCGGGCTGCCCAGGTCGGCCACTGGCAGGCCATGCCGTCCGGTGGCAATTTCGGCACCGACTACGCCAAGCGCGCTGCCGTCGCCGCGCTGCAATGGCCTGGGGCCGATCCGCGGCACCTGCTGGAGCTGAGCACGCGCAGCGATGCACAGGGCCGCCCGCTGGATGGCACGCACGACTACCTGCTGCGCTTTGCGCGCGGCCAGACGCCGCCGGTGGACGGCTTCTGGTCGTTGACGCTGACGGCCGACGCGGGCGACGAAGGCCGCGGCAGCTTCGTTGCCGACACTGCCGGGCGCATCAACCTGGGCTCGCGCGACAAGCTGCCGGCCGACGCCGACGGCGCGCTGGAACTGTTCGTGCAGTACCTGTCTCCGGGTCTGGACAACGCTGCGCGCTGGCTGCCGGCGCCGAAGGGCGGCTTCGCGCTGACGCTGCGCCTGTACGCGCCGAAGACCACCGCCCCATCGGCGCTGCAGCCCGGGCAGGGCGGGTGGGTGCCGCCGGCCCTGCGCCGCCAGCCCTAGAGCGCGTTTGCCGGACGAAGGGTTTGGCGACGCCCCGAGGCGCCTTGCTGTCTTTGCCCCGATGACTGCAACTGGACTTCCGAGCTTGAACACGACCCGACGAACTATTGCCCCGGCGCGCTGCGCGCGCACAGCCAGGGCGCGACGGCGCCGCCATGGTGGCCGGCCACCGGCACGCGCAGCGCCTGCTTCGGTGCCAGGGTGACCACCGCGAACTCCCTGCCCGCCATGGCAAACCAGGGATAGGCACCGGCCAGCGCTTCGCTCGATTGGCGCGACAGCACGAAGGTCACCGGCCCCGGGCAGCCGTTGCTGAAGGCGATGCGCGCGCCTGCGGCGTAGGGGGGAGCGCCCGCAGGCCGCTCGCCCACGGTCAGGCAGCTGCACTCCACGCTCGGCGGCGGCGTGTTGAAGGGCACGCGCGGCGACCAGGCCAGCTTGTCGGCCGGCAGTTCGTCCAGATGGGCATGCTGCTGTGCGAGCATGCCGGCTTCCATCCAGGCCTCGCGCGGCAACGCTGCCGCCTGCCAGCCGGCCAGCCCCAGGCCGGTGACCAGCGCCACGCCGGCCAGGCCGATGCCGCCCCAGGCGGCCCAGCGCCGGCGCTGCGAATTGCGACCCACCAGGCCGAGCAGCAAGGCGCCGCCCGACAGCAGCAGCGGCATGCCGACCGTCTGCGGCTCGCCGCGCTCCACGGTGGCCCACTGCGCCACCCAAGCCGCGGCCACGGCGGCCATGCCGAGCGCGGCCCAGGCCATCTGGTCACGAGTGCGCTGGCTGGTGCGTGCGCCGCTGGGCAGCAGCTCGAGCATGCGTTCGATGCGCCCCGGCGGACGGATGCCCAGCGGCCGGTACAGCGCCGCCTGCACATGGCCGACATCGGAGTCGAAGCGCTCGTGGCTGACCGCCAGTGCATTGCGCGTGGCCAGTGCGCGCAGCGCCTCGGGCAGGTCGTCGGCCTGCGGCATGCGCGCGCCGCCGATCAGCACCGGCAGCGTGGGGATGCCCGCGCGCAGTGCGGTGGCCACCTCCTCGGTGACGAAGTCGCCGGCCTCGCCCAGACGCGTGCGCCCGTCGCCGGCCGTGGCCCAGCCCGGGCCGATGACCACCAGCACCACCTTGCTGGCGCCGACCGCGCTGCGCAGCGTCTGCACGAAGTCCGCGCCGCCCTCGATGCCCGACACGTCGAGGAACACGTCGCCGGGAAAGACCTGTTCCAGCCGGTCCTTCAGCCGTGCGGCGAAGAACGACGAGTCGTGCCGGCGGTAGCTGATGAAGATCGGCTGGGGCATGCTGCCTTGCGCCGGACTCACATGCGCCACATGTTCGGCGCGCCGGCCAGCCGCTGCAGCGCGCGCGCCGGGTCGTCCGGCGCCAGGCCCTGCAATGCCAGGCGGATGTCGCGGGCGATGCGCCCGTTGGTGTAGTAGCTGTGCTGCGTCAGGCCGGCGACGAGCGCGCTGCAATCGACCTGCATCATCTTCTGGTGCAGCACCTGCGGCCTGGCCGCACCGCGCTGCCCCAGCCGGTCGGGGTTGGCCTTGGTGTAGTCCGACACGCGCAGCGCGTTGTCGTTGGGGTTGTGATAGATCGCCACCTGGTTGGCCACCTGATGCACCTGCTCCATCGGCTTGCCCGGCTCGAGCACGTCGTCATCGACGTCGGCGGCACAAAGGACGACGCGGTCGAACAACCGCGGCAGCGTGCTGCCTGGGCTGAACTCCCACAGCCGGTTCAGCGCATGCTGCAGCACGAAGTTGCCCATCGAGTGCGCCAGGAGATGGATCTTCCGGCCGCAGACCTCGGTGGCCTCGAGTTGTGCCACCGCGCGGTCGATCTCGCTCGGCCGCGTGCCCGCAGCTTCGAACTGGCTGCGCAGCAGTGCGATCTGGCGGTTGCCGGCGCGCACCTCGCGGCCCAGCTCGTGCAGGAAATCGCGCACCTTGAGCAAGCCGCGGCCGACCGCGCCGGCCGAGCCGGCGGCGTCACCACGGTCGCTCTTGTAGCTCGCGAAGGGCAGCGCCTGGCCGTTGGACGGCCAGGTGAAGAGCACCACACGCACCGCCTGGGTCGACGTGACCGTGTCGTCGCCGGCACCGCGCGGCGCCGGGTCGGGGCGGTTCATCGTGGCCTCCAGCGCGGCGGCCGTGCCCACGGCGTCTTCCCAGCTGACGTTGTAGCCGTGGATCAGCACCAGCAGGTCGCGGCCGCACTGCATGTCGGCGCGCAGGTCCTCGAACATGGCCTTCGAGCCGAGCTGCACCTTCTTCTGCGCGGTCTCGTTCAGCATCGCATCGGGGATCGACTCGACGTAGGCCTCGATACGCTGCGTCTTCGCCACGCAGCCGGCCAGGTAGTCCTGCAGCGCCTCGCCATCGCCGGGCCCGGTGTTCGGCCGTACCTGGTCGAGCAGCGCCTGCACCCGCGGCGCATCCGCGCTGAAGGTGACACGGCCGAAGCGCAGGTTCTCCATGCCGTCGCTGGAAAAACGCGAGCCGTAGCGCGCAGGCCGGAAGCGGTCGGCGCCCTCGTGGGCGCGGTTGGTGGCATAGAAGACGGTGATGTCCATGGGGGCGGGTCTTGCGGGTTGAGAAGCTGGCGCACCATGCCGATGCCGGCCGGCGCCGTCAATCCCGACCTGCAACGCGGCCGGCTGTAAGGAAGTGAGAATGCGCCGCGACCCAAGCAGCGTCGTTGCCATGTCGGCCGACGCGAACCACCCTGGAGTAGATCCCCATGAACCACCGTCTCATCGTCTCGTCCGCCCTGGCCTCGGTGATGGCCCTCGGCCTGGCCGGCCAGGCCGCCGCGCAGGAAAAGGAAAAGTGCTTCGGCATCGCCAAGGCCGGCCAGAACGACTGCGCCAACCTGGCGGGCACGCATTCCTGCGCCGGCCAGAGCAAGGTCGACAACGACCCGGGCGAGTGGAAGTACGTGGCCAAGGGCACCTGCAAGGATATGAAAGGCATGTCAGCCGACGAGGCCAAGATGAAGATGAAGAAATGATCGCGGGCCGGGCTTTGGGCAGGAGCATGGCATCCAGTGGCACCGACGGCGTGGGCATCGGCCTGCGTCAGCCGCACTACGACGCGATGCTGCGCGAGCCGCCCAGCCTCGGCTTCATCGAGGTGCATTCCGAGAACTTCTTTGCCGATGGCGGCGCGGCGTTGGCGATGCTGCACGCGGCACGCGAACGCTGGCCGGTCAGCCTGCACGGCGTGGGCCTGTCGCTGGGCTCGGCCGCCGGGCTGGACGGCGGGCACCTGGGCCGCCTGGCGCGACTGGTGCAGCGCATCGAACCGGTGCGCGTCAGCGACCATGCCAGCTTTGCCCGAGCGCCGCGCCAGTCCGGCGCGGCGCCGGTGCATGCCAACGACCTGTTGCCGGTGGCCTTCACCGAGGCCGCGCTGGACATCCTGGTGGCCAACGTGCAGCGGGTGCAGGAACGGCTGCGCCAGCCGATCCTGGTGGAAAACCTGTCGGCCTATCTGCACTGGGCCGACGACTCGCTGCCCGAGCCGGCCTTCTTCAATGCGCTGGCACGACGCAGCGGCTGCAGCCTGCTGCTCGACCTGAACAACCTGGTGGTCAACGCGCTCAACGAGCGCGTCGATGAAGTCGCCGCGGCCTGTGCCTGGGTCGATGCCATCGACCCCGCGATCGTCGGCGAGATCCACCTGGCCGGCTACCACGATGCCGGCGACATCGTCATCGACGACCACGGCAGCCGCGTGCACGACAACGTCTGGCAGGTGTACCGCCATGCGCTGCAGCGGCTGGGCCCGAGGCCGACGCTGATCGAATGGGACACCGCGCTGCCCGTGCTGCAGGTGCTGCTCGACGAGGCTGCGCTGGCGGCACGGCAGCTGGCCGGATGTCGCGACACGGTGGCCGCATGAACACGGCTGCGGTCCAGAAGGAGGCGCTGCGCCAGCAGATGCTGCTGCGTGCGCTGTGGGCCGATGCGCGGCCCGGCGTCGTCGCCGGGTGGGTGCGCGATGCGCCGCCGCGTGCCGCGCGCGGCCTGCGGGCCTACCGTGCCAACGCCGGTGCCCTGGCCGAACGCGCGTTGACGGCGGCCTACCCGACGGTGGCGCTGCTGGTCGGCGAGGAGTCCTTTGCCGCGCTGGCCCGCGCGCTGTGGTTCGACAGGCCGCCGCAGTGCGGAGACATCGCCACCTGGGGCGACGGCCTGGCCGGCTACATTGCCGCCGCGCCGCAGCTGGCTGACGAGGCTTACCTTCCCGACGTGGCCCGGCTCGACTGGGCGGTGCACATCGCCGAACAGGCGGCCGATTGCGCACCGGCCAGCGGGCTGGAGCGGCTGGCCGAGGCCGACCCCAGCCACGTGCTGCTGCGGCTGGCCGACGGCCTGGCGCTGTGCCGCTCCGCGCACCCGGTGGCCAGCATCTGGCAGGCGCACCGCAGCACGGCTGCGGACCGCTTCGCCGGCGTGCGCGAGGCCTTCGCTTCGGGCCGCGGCGAGACCGCCCTGGTCTGGCGCGACGGCTACCAGGCCGTGGTGCAGGCGCTGCCCGAGGCCGAGGTGCGCTTCGTGCAGGCGCTGCTCGATGGCCAGGCGCTGGCGCCGGCGCTGGATGCGGCCGGCACCGACTTCGCCTTCGACCGCTGGCTGGTGCAGGCCCTGCAAGGCGGCTGGCTGCGCGGCATCGAGATCCCTTTGCACGGTACGGAGACTTCAAGCTCATGAGTTCGCTGGCCCGTCTTGCCGTTCGCCGGGTGCAGCCCGTCGTCGCCGCGCTCGAGTCGCTGCAACCGCTTGCGCTGCTGGGGGCGCGGCTGTACGTGGCCCAGGTTTTCTTCCTGTCCGGGCTGACCAAGCTGCGCGACTGGGACATCACGCTGGCCCTGTTCGCCGACGAGTACCGCGTGCCGCTGCTGTCCACCGAGCTGGCCGCCTGGCTCGCCACCGGCGGCGAGCTGGTGCTGCCGCTGCTGCTGACCCTGGGCCTGTTCGGACGCTTTGCCGCGGCCGGGCTGTTCGTCGTCAATGCGGTGGCCGTGCTGAGCCTGGTCGACATTCCGCCAGCGGCGCTGCAGCAGCACCAGTTCTGGGGCAGCCTGCTGCTCGGCCTGCTGCTGTGGGGGGCAGGGCGCTGGTCGCTGGATGCATGGTTGAACCGGCGTGTGCTGGCGTCGCCTACGATGCAGCAATGAACTCGGCACCCCGCCGGCCGATTGCTGCCGATGCTTGACCGCGCCGCCATCGTACTGCTCAAGCCCGGATTGCAGCGAATGGCAGGCATGCTGGTGCGCGCCGGCATTGGCGCCGACAGCGTCACGCTGCTGGGTTTTGCGCTGGGCCTGGCCGGGGCGCTGGCCATTGCCAGCGCCGCACCGCTGACCGGCCTGGCGCTGCTGCTGGTCAGCCGCCTGATGGATGGGCTGGATGGCGCGGTCGCGCGGCTCACCCGGCCCACCGATCGCGGCGCGTTCCTCGACATCACGCTGGACTTCCTGTTCTACGCCAGCATTCCGCTGGCCTTTGCCGTGGCCGAGCCGGCCGCGAACGCGCTGCCGGCGGCCGTGCTGCTGGCCGCCTTCATGGGCACCGGCTCCAGCTTCCTGGCCTTCGCCGCACTGGCCGAAAGGCGTGGATTGAAGAACGAGGACTGTCCGCAAAAGGGCATCTACTACCTGGGCGGACTGACCGAGGCCACCGAGACGCTGATCTGCTTCGTGCTGATGTGCCTGTGGCCGCAGCACTTCGCCGGGTGGGCCTATGGCTTTGCGCTGCTGTGCGCGCTGACCATCGTCACGCGGCTGTTCGGCGGCTGGCGCGTGCTGCGGGTGTAGCCCCATGAAGCTGCAGAAACTGCTGCTGCTGGCCGTGCTGGGCGTGATGGTGGCCGCCTTCTTTGCGCTGGACCTGGGGCGCTTCTTCAGCCTGGAGTACATCCGCGGGGCGCGCGAGGACTTCGCCGCGCTGTACCAGGCGCACCCGCTGCAGGTGATCGGCGCCTTCTTCGGCATCTACGTGGCGGTGACGGCGCTGTCGCTGCCGGGCGCGGCCATCCTCACATTGCTGGCCGGAGCGGTGTTCGGCCTTTGGGTGGGCACGCTGGTGGTCTCCTTCGCCTCCAGCATCGGCGCCACGCTGGCCATGCTGGTGTCGCGCTACGTGCTGCGCGACGCCGTCAAGTCGAAGTTCGGCGCGCGGCTGGCCGACATCGACCGCGGCATCGAACGCGACGGCGCCTTCTACCTGTTCACGCTGCGGCTGGTGCCGGTGTTCCCCTTCTTCGTCATCAACCTGCTGATGGGGCTGACGGCGATGAAGGCGCGCAGCTTCTACTGGGTCAGCCAGCTGGGCATGCTGGCCGGCACGCTGGTGTACGTCAACGCCGGCACGCAGCTGGCGCAGATCCGCTCGCTGCAGGGCATCCTGACGCCGGGGCTGATCGGCTCCTTCGTGCTGCTGGGGCTGTTCCCGCTGGTGGCCAAGAAGATCATCGACGCAGTGCAGCGGCGCAAGGTCTATGCGAAGTGGGCCGCGCGCAAGCCGCAGCGCTACGACCGCAACATGGTGGTCATCGGTGCCGGTTCGGCCGGGCTGGTGACCAGCTACATCGCCGCGGCAGTGAAGGCCAAGGTCACCCTCGTCGAGAGCCACAAGATGGGCGGCGACTGCCTGAACTACGGCTGCGTGCCCAGCAAGGCGCTGATCAAGACCGCCACGCTGGCGCGGCAGATGCGCCACGGCGCCGACTATGGGCTGGGCCCCAGCGAGCCGCGCATCGACTTCGCCCAGGTGATGGAGCGCGTGGCCCGCGTCATCCGCGAGATCGAGCCGCACGACTCCATCGAGCGCTACACCGGCCTGGGCGTGGACGTGGTGCAGGGCCGGGCGACCATCGTCGACCCGTGGCACGTGAAGATTGAGCGCGCCAATGGAGGCGAACAACTGCTCAGCACCCGCAGCATCGTCATCGCCACCGGCGCCGCCCCCTTTGTGCCGCCGCTGCCCGGGCTGGAGGAAGTGGGCTACCGCACCAGCGACACGCTGTGGGACCTGCGCGAACTGCCGGCGCGGCTGGTGGTGCTGGGCGGCGGGCCCATCGGCTGCGAACTGGCGCAGGCCTTCGCCCGGCTGGGCTCGCAGGTCACGCAGGTGGAGATGGCGCCGCGCCTGATGGTCCGTGAGGACGAGGAGGTCTCGGCTTATGCCCGCCAGGCACTGGAAGCCGATGGCGTGAGCGTGCTCACCGGCCACAAGGCGCTGCGCTGCGAGCAGCAGGGCAAAGACAAGTTCATCGTCGTCGAAGCCGGCGGGCAGGACAAGCGCATCGGCTTCGACCTGCTGCTGTGCGCGGTGGGCCGGGTGGCGCGGCTGCAGGGCTTCGGCCTGGAGGCGCTGGGCATCCCAGTGAACCGCACCGTGCAGACCAACGAGTACCTGCAGACGATCTACCCCAACATCCTGGCCGCCGGCGACGTGGCCGGACCCTACCAGTTCACCCATGTGGCGGCGCATCAGGCCTGGTATGCGGCGGTCAACGGCCTGTTCGGTGGGTTCAAGCGCTTCAAGGCCGACTACTCGGTGATCCCGTGGTGCACCTTCATCGACCCCGAGGTGGCGCGCGTCGGCCTGAACGAGCAGGAGGCCAAGGAGAAAGGCATCGCCTACGAGGTGACTCGCTACGGCATCGACGACCTGGACCGGGCCATTGCCGACAGCGCCGCGCACGGCTGGGTCAAGGTGCTGACCGTGCCGGGCAAGGACCGCATCCTCGGCGTGACGATCGTCGGCGCGCATGCCGGCGACCTGCTGGCCGAGTACGTGCTGGCGATGATGCACGGCCTGGGGCTGAACAAGATCCTCGGCACGATCCACATCTACCCGACGATGGCCGAGGCCAACAAGTACGCGGCCGGCGAATGGAAGCGCGCCCACCAGCCGCACGGCCTGCTGCGCTGGGTGCAGCGCTTCCACGACTGGCAGCGCGGCTGAGCATGCTCCGGAGCCTGTGCTTGCTGTTTGCGCTGCTGGCGGGCAGCCCGGCCTGGGCGCAGTTCGACCATGGTTATGCCGTCTGGGACGGCCTGCTGAAGAAGCACGTGCGCTGGCTGCCCGACCATAAGCAAAGCCGCGTCGACTACGACGGCTTCAAGGCCGACCGGGCGGCGCTGAAGAAGGTGCTCGACGCGATGAGCGCGGTGCCGCCGGCGGCGTTCGAGCGCTGGAGCCGCGAGCAGCAGATGGCCTTCCTGGTGAATGCCTACAACGCCTTCACGGTGGAGCTGATCCTGACGCGCTGGCCGGACCTGAAAACCATCAAGGACCTGGGCTCGCTGCTGCAAAGCCCGTGGAAGAAGAAGTTCTTCGTGCTGCTGGGTGAGGAGCGGCATCTCGACTGGATCGAGCACCAGCAGCTGCGTCCGCGCTACCAGGACCCGCGCGTGCATGCGGCGGTGAACTGTGCGTCCATCGGCTGCCCGGCGCTGCGGCCCGAGGCTTTCGTGGCGCCGAAGCTGGACGCGCAGTTCGACAACGGTATGCAGCGCTTCATGGGCGACCGCACGCGCAACCGGGTGGCTGGCGGCAAGCTCGAGGTCAGCATGATCTTCAAGTGGTTCCGCGAGGACTTCGAGCAGGGCTGGCTCGGCTACCGGCAGCTGAACGATGTGTTCGCGCGCCATGCGGCGCAGTTGACGGACCAGCCGGAGGAGCAGCGTAAGCTGCGCGAGCGCGCGCTGACCCCCGGCTTCCTGGACTACGACTGGTCGCTGAACGCGGTGGGGCGGTGAGCGCAACGCCACGCCTTCTGCTGCTGGGCGGCGGCCATGCGCATGTGCAGGTGCTGGACGCGCTGGCACACGCGCCGCTGCCGGGGCTGCAGGCGACGCTGGTCACGCCCTATGCGCGGCAGATGTATTCGGGCATGGTGCCCGGGCTGCTGGCCGGCCACTACACGGCCGCGCAATGCGCGATCCCGCTGCCGGCGCTGGCCGCCGCGGCCGGCGTCACGCTGCACCTGGCGCGCGCAGTGGCGCTGGATGCCGCTGCGCGGCAGGTCACGCTCGACGACGGTCGGCGGCTGGGCTACGAGCTGCTGTCCATCGACACCGGGCCCGAGGCCGACCTGGAAATCGTGCCCGGCGCGTTGGAGCACGGCCTGCCGGTGCGGCCGATCGAGGCCTTCCTGCAGCGGCTCGACGCCGTGGGCTTTGGCCCGGGTCGGGCGCTGGCCGTGATCGGTGGCGGGGCGGCCGGCGTCGAGCTGGCGATGGCGCTGGCCTACCCCCAGCGCACGGCGGGCGCCGGCCCGGTGCGCGTGGCGCTGGTGGCCGGCCCGGCGCCCCTGGCCGGACTGTCCCTGGCCGTGCAACGCCGCGCCTGGCATGCGCTGGCCGCGCAGGGCGTGGCCCTGCATGCCCGCAGCGCGGCCACGGTGGCGGCCGACCATGTGCAGCTCGACGACGGCACCCGGCTGCCCTGCGACGCGGCGGTGCTGGCGCTGGGCGCCGCGCCGCCGCGCTGGCTGGCCGGCAGCGGCCTGGCGCTGGATGCCCGTGGCTTCATCGCCACCGGCGCCACGCTGCAGAGCAGCTCGCATGCGGAGGTGTTCGCCGCCGGCGACGTGGCCACGCGCATCGATGCGCCGCATCCGAAGAGCGGCGTCTACGCGGTGCGCGCCGGCCCGCCGCTGGCAGCCAACCTGCGCAACGCGCTGCAGGGCCTGCCTCTACAGACCTACAAGCCGCAGAAGCGCACGCTGTACCTGCTGTCCTGCGGCGAGCGCCGCGCCATTGCCTCGTGGGGCGGCTGGACAGCCGAGGGCGCCTGGGTCTGGCGCTGGAAGGACCGCATCGACCGCGCCTTCATCGCGCGCTATATGCGGCCTACGGCGTGAAGGTGATCACCAGCAACGGCGGCACGCGGCCGTCGGTGTCGCGCGGCAGTTCGCCGGTGCGGTCGATGGCGCGCAGCACGGCCTCGTCCCAGTCCTTGTTGCCGCTGGGCTTGACCAGCCGGCGGCTGAGGATGCTGCCGGTCGACGAGGCGCGCACCTCCACGTCGGCGGCCGGGTTGCCGGTGATCGTCTCGGTCAGCAGGATGTTCGGCTTGATGCGCGCGATCAGCTTGCCCGCGTAGCTGGCCGAAGGCGCGGCATCCTTCAGCGCCGTGCCCGTGGAGCCGGGGGCGCCGGTGGCGCCGGCCTGGCCGAGCATGCGCTTCAGATTGTCCTCGCGCTGCTTGGCCAGACGCTGCTCTTCGGCCTGCTTGTCGCGCTGTTCCTGCTTGGCCTGGGCCTCCGCCTTGGCCTTGGCGGCGGCCTGACGCTCGCGTTCGCGCTCGGCCTTTTCGCGTTCCGCCTTGTCCTTTTCGGCCTTGGCCTGCTTTTCCCGCTCGGCTTTCTCCCGCTCGGCCTTGGCCTTCTCCTGCCGCGCCTTCTCGATGGCAATCTGCGCATCCACGGCCGGCGCCGGTGCGGGCGTCGCCACCCGCGGGGTGGGCGCTGGCGGCGGAGGGGGCGGTGGTGGTGGCGTGGCGGGCGTGCTCTCCGCGGCCCTTGGTTCGGCCACCTGTGGCGTGGCCGCCCACAGTTCGGCACTGAAGGTCTGCGGTGTCTGGCTGCGCCAGCTGACCGACACCGCCAGCGCCACCACCAGCAGGCCGTGCACGGCCAGCGCCAGCAGCGCGCCGCGCCCCATGCCGCCGGGCGCCTGGGGACGCAGCGCGTCGGTGCTCAGACGGCCGAGCGTGGCGGCGCTCATTCACCCACCCTGCTTGACCGACAGCCCGACGCGCTGGATGCCTTCACGCTGCAGCACGTCCATCACGCGCACCACCGCCTCGTACCTGACGCTGCGCTCGGCGCTGATGACCACCGGCACCTGCGCATTGCCGGCCTGCGCCTGCTTGACGCGCGCGGGCAGCTGCGCCAGTGTCAGCGTGCCGGCGTCCTTGCTGTCGACGCGCAGGCGCAGCTTCTCGTCGGCGCCGAGCACCAGCTCGATCACGTGGTCGGGCCGCTGCTTGGCCTTGCCCACGCTGGGCAGGTCGACCACGCCAGTGGTGATCAGCGGCGCAGTGACCATGAAGATGATCAGCAGCACCAGCATCACGTCGATGAAGGGCACCATGTTGATGTCGTTCATCGCGCGTCGCCGGCGCGAGCCGCCTCGGGGTGCAATGGAGGCCATCTCAGGCCGCGGCGGGCTGCACCGCGCTGCGCTGCAGGATGTTGGAGAACTCCTCGATGAAGGTCTCCAGCTGGATGGCGATGCGGTCGATGTCGCGCGACAGCCGGTTGTAGGCGATGACCGCCGGAATGGCCGCGAACAGGCCGATGGCGGTGGCCACCAACGCCTCGGCAATGCCCGGTGCCACGGTGGCCAGCGTCACCTGCTGCATGTTGGACAAGCCGACGAACGCATGCATGATGCCCCACACCGTGCCGAACAGGCCTACATACGGCGACACCGAGCCCACCGAGGCCAGGAAGCTCAGGTTGCTCTCGATCACGTCGAGCTCGCGCTGGTAGCTGGCTCGCATGGCCCGGCGCGCGCCATCGAGCTGCGCGGCGGCGTCCAGTCGGCGCTCCCGCAGCTTCATGAACTCGCGCATGCCGCTGGCGAAGATGCGCTCCAGCGGTGCGGTGTGCGGCTTGGCTGCGCTGGCCTGATGCAGTTCGTTGAGATTGCGGCCCGACCAGAACTCGCGCTCGAACTCGTCGTTGCCCTGGCGCACGCGCTTCAGGCCGAACAGCTTGCCGAAGATCACCGTCCAGCTGGCCAGCGACACGATCATCAGCCCGGCCATGACGAACTGCACCACGAAGCTGGCGTGCAGCACCAGCGTGATGATCGACAGGTCCTGGTTCATTGGATTTTCTCTAGGATGGCCGCGGGAATGCGGCAGGGCCTGAAGCCCGCAGACGCGCTGTCTTGCGCCGACACGCAACCGATTCGGATCTCGCCCTCGGCCAGAAGTTCGCCGCCGCGCCAGGCCTGCTGCGAAAGCCGCAGCGACGCACGGCCGGCCTCGGCCACCGCCACCGTCACCTCGAGCAGGTCGTCCAGGCGCGCAGCGCGCAGGTAGCGCAGTGCGGTGTCGGCGACGATGAACATCACGCTGTCTTGCTGCAGCATGCGCTGCTGCGAGAAGCCCAGCGTGCGCAGCCATTCCGTGCGCGCACGCTCGAAGTACTTCAGGTAGTTGGCGTAGAACACCACGCCACCGGCGTCGGTGTCCTCCCAATACACGCGCAGCGTGTGGCGGAAGGCGACGGTCGGGGTCTGGGCTTGCATCGGCGCGGCCGATTATGCGCGACGCCCCCTGTGACGAAGTGTGTCGCGCCGCAGGCGCGTCACCGGCCCTACGGCGACAGGCTCTTGTACACCGGTCCCCAGACCGGGTGGCCGGCCTCGGAGCGGCTCAGCGCAAAGTTGGCATCGGCCGCGCGGGCTTCGCGAAACTCGCTCTGGCAATCGGCCAGGCGGTCGCTGGTGCAGGTGATGAAGGCCAGCAGCTTGTGGGCCGTCGCCCGGTCGCGTGCGCTCTGCAACCCATCGGCCAGCGCCGTGCGCAGGGCCTTCTCGGCCTGTGCATATTGGCCGTCGTCGTAGGCGCGGATGCCGTCCAGCAAGGCGCGCTCGGCCGGCCGCTCCATCACCTCGGCCAGCCCGGTGGGCTTCGGTGGCGGCGGTGGCGTGGCACAACCGGCCAGCGTGGCGACAGCCAGCGTCAGGAAATACAGGCGAGTGCGGTGTGGGTGCATCATGATCCGAAGCGATGCTTGAGGGTGACGGGCCGCTCGGGGTCGACCTGCACGCGCTGCGTGAAGGGCGGGAAGTCCTCGTTGCGCACGGTGATGGTGTGTGTGCCCTGCGGCAGCTCCAGCCTCGTCAGCGGTGGTGTGGTGCCGACCGGCGCGCCGTCCACCTCCACCTGGCCCCAGGGGCTGATGGCGAAGTTGAGCACGCCGTTCGCCAGCACCGGCGCGACCGGAATCGCCGGGGCCGCGGGTGCGGCCTTGGCGGTGGGCTTGCGGACCTTGGGCGCAATGGGTTGAGGCTTGTCCGGCAGCGGTGCTGCGGCAGCGCTCGGCGCCGGCACGGCGGGCGCAGCCACGGCGTTGTCGACCGGTGCGCTTGCGTCGGCAATCGGCTCGCCGACCACAACGGCCGGCGCCGCGGACGGCGGCGCGACGGCCTGGACCGGCGCGGTCGGGACGCTCGGCGTCGGCCGCAGGAGCAGCAGTCCGCCCAGCGCCGCGACCAGGGCCACGCCCACTGCGACCATCGTCCAGACCGGCCGGCGGGGTGGCTCCGTCGGTTCAGCCAGGTCGCCGGTGGCAGGCTCGGTGGACTCGACCTGGCCCGGCAGCGTGTGTTGCGCCAGCCACAGGCGCAGTGCCTGGGCCATCTCCTGGGCGTTGGCATAGCGCTCGGCTGGATCGCGCGCGATCGCGCGCATGGCAATGGCCGACAGCTCGGCCGGCACGGTCGGGCACAGCTGGTGCGGCGGCAGCGGGTCATGGTGGATCACCGCCTCGCGAATCTGCTCCAGCGAAACGCCGTCGAAGGCCTTGCGCCCGGCGAGCATCTCGTACAACACCGTGCCCAGAGAGTACAGGTCGGTGCGCGCGTCGATGCTGCCGGCCTGCAGCTGTTCAGGCGCCTGGTAGTGGGGCGAGCCGGCGACCACGCCTTCCAGCGCCGGCAGCGCGGCATGGTGGGCCACGCGGGCGATGCCGAAGTCCAGCACCTTGGGCTTGTCGCGCCGTGTCAGGAAGATGTTGGCCGGCTTGATGTCGCAATGCACGACACCGCGCGCATGGGCATAGGCCAGCGCATCGGCGACTCGGCGCACCAGCAAGGCCGCCTCGGCCGGGCTGGGCTGCCAGCCACTTTGCAGCGCCTGGCGCAGGTCGCGGCCGCGCAGCCGCTCCATGGCGATGTACACGCCGTGCGCCGACAGTCCGGCGTCGTAGACCGTGACGATGTGCGTATGGTTCAGCCCGGCAGCGGCGCGCGCCTCGTTGAGGAACAGCGCGTCCAGCGACACCCGCGATGGTGTGTCGATATCGAACTGCAGGGTCTTCACCGCGACCATGCGCGACAGCAGCGGGTCCCAGGCCTCGAACACCGTGCCCAGGCCGCCCTGGCCGAGCTGCTGCTTCAGCGCATAGCGGCCGATGCTCGACAGCGTGGGCTGCGCCGCGCTGCCGGCGTCCTCGGCGGCGGGGCTGGCGGCCGCATCGAGCCCCAGTTCGGTGAAGACGTCGGGCACGGCCGAGTCCGGCACCGGGCTGGGCCCGGTCTCGACATAGGGTACCGAAACCACGGTGGCGGCGAACTCCGAGGTTTCGGCGTCTACTTCGGCGCGGCGCTTGAACAGGCGATGTCCCACAGCGCCGAAGCTTAGGCGCGCAGGCGTGCCGCTGCTGCGCGAAAAGCGTGGCTTCTGCCCGGCGGTTAACTGCTTGTCACGAAATTTCGCACGCGAGCGCCGCTTCAGCGAAGCACGCGTGCCAGCCGCCGCAGGGCCTGCTGCAGCTCGGGCATCGAGCTGGCGAAGGACAGGCGCAGGTAGCGCTCGGCCGCATGCGGGCCGAAGTCGCGCCCCGGTGTCAATGCCACATGGGCGCGCTGCATCATGTCGAAGCAGAAGTCCCAACTGCTGGCGTTGAAGCTGCTGCAGTCAGCCCACGCATAGAAGGCGCCGTCGGGCAGCACCGGCACCTGCAGCCCCAGCGACTGCAGCGCCGGCACCACCAGGTCGCGTCGCCGGTGGAACTCGCCGCGGCGGTTTTCGCATTCGGCCAGCGAGGCGTCGTCGAAGCAGGCCAGCGCCGCATGCTGCGCGATGGTGGACGGGCAGATGTAGAGGTTCTGAGCCAGCCGCTCCACCGGCCCCACCAGATCGGCCGGCAGCACCAGCCAGCCCAGCCGCCAGCCGGTCATGCTGAAGTACTTGGAAAAGCTGTTGATCGAGATGAGGTCCTCGCCATGCTCCAGCGCGCTGTGGCCGAAGGCGGTGTCGTAGCTCAGGCCCAGGTAGATCTCGTCGACCAGCGTGACACCGCCGCGCTGGCGTACCGCCTCGACGATGGCCGCCATCTCGGCGCGCGCGATGGAGGTGCCGGTGGGATTCGAGGGTGAGGCCAGCAGCACGCCGCGGGTGTGGGCGTTCCAGTGCGCGCGCACGCCGGCGGCATCGAGCTGGAAGCGTGCCTCGGCCGATGCCGGCAGCAGCCGCGCCGTGGCGCCGGCGGCGGCGACGAAATGGCGGTTGCAGGGATAGCTGGGGTCGGGCATCAGCACTTCGTCGCCGGGCTCGAACAGCGCCAGGCAGGCCAGCTGCAGCGCGGCCGACGCGCCGGCGGTGACGACGATGCGCTGCGGGTCGATCTCCAGCCCGAAGCGCGTGCCGTACCAGCCCGCGATGCGCTCGCGCAGCTCGGGCAGCCCGGTGGCCTGCGTGTACTGCGTGCGGCCGCTGTGCATGCAGGCCTGCGCAGCCTGCACCACGGCGGGCGGGGCGCTGAAGTCGGGCTCGCCGATGTTCAGGAAGACCATCGGCTCGCCGCCGCGCGATGCGTCGCATTCGGGGCTGCGCGCGATCTGCACCGCGGCCTTGGCGCACTCCATCACGTAGAAGGGCTCGATGTGCTCGAGCCGCGAGGCCAGCCGCATCATGGGCGGCGCGATGCGCGGGCTGCAGCCACCTCGACCGGGCGCAACTCGGCAGCGGCCTTGTCGAGCACGCCGTTGACGTACTTGTGGCCGTCGGTGCCGCCAAAGCTCTTGGCCAGCTCGACGCCTTCGTTGATGGCCACACGGTAGGGGATGTCGATGCAGTGCCTGAGCTCGTACACGCCGATCATCAGCACCGCATGCTCCACCGGCGACAGCAGGCTGGTCTTGCGGTCGACGTGCCTGGCGAGCAGCGCGTCCAGTTCGGCGGCCTCGCGGATGCAGCCGTGCAGCAGCTCGTCCAGGTGCACCCGGTCGAGCTTGTCGAAGCCTTCCTGTTCCTGAAGGTGGGCTTCGATCTCGGCGCCATCGACCTGGGACACCAGCCACTGGTACAGGCCCTGCAGTGCCACCTCTCGCGAGCGGCGGCGCGCCGACTTCGCCGCGGGCCGCTTGCCTGCGGCCGGCTTCTTGGCCGCGGCCGTGCTGTCGGTGCTCACGAGATGTCGTCCATCAGGTTGGCCATCTCCACGGCCACGCGCGCGGCGTCGCGGCCCTTGTCCTCGGCGCGGGCCCAGGCCTGGGCCTCGTTTTCCACGGTGAGGATGGCGTTGGCCACCGGCAGCAGGTGATCCAGCGCCACGCGAGTGACGCCGGCGCCGCTCTCATTGGCCACCAACTCGAAGTGGTAGGTCTCGCCGCGGACGATGCAGCCCAGCGCAATCAGCGCGTCAAAGTCCTCGGTCTCGGCCAGGGCCTTCAACGCCACCGGGATCTCCAGCGCGCCGGGCACCGTCACCTGGCGGATGTGGCGCGCCGCCACGCCCAGCGCCGCCAGCTCGGTGAGGCAGGCCTCGGCGAGTGCGCCGGTGAGCGCGTCGTTGAAGCGCGCCCGCA
Source organism: uncultured Pseudomonadota bacterium (assembly GCA_963758955.1). Taxonomy (GTDB): domain Bacteria; phylum Pseudomonadota; class Gammaproteobacteria; order Burkholderiales; family Burkholderiaceae_C; genus Rubrivivax. The sequence continues at coordinate 64,285 of CAVWXO010000006.1, read as the reverse complement.
CGATGCCGATGCGCAGGCCCTCGCCGTCGAGCGCGGCGGACTGTCCCTGGTCGGCATCCTTCATGGTCGGGCCCCTCACGTCAGGACTGTGCGGCGACGAAGCCGGTGACTTCGAGGCCGTAGCCCACCATGCTGGGCATGCGTCGCGGGCTGCCCAGCAGCTTCATGCGGGTGACGCCCAGATCGAGCAGGATCTGTGCCCCCACGCCGTAGGTGCGCAGGTCCATCTGTTTTCCGGCCGGGCCCGGCTCGGCTTCCGGCAGCAGCCGCGAGACCAGCATGTCGAGCTGCTGCGTGCAGTTGAGCAGCACCGCCACGCCGTGCGGCGCCGCTTGCAGCGCCGACAGCGCGCGCGGCAGCGGCCAGGAATGGCCGCCCGGCCCGGCGTCGAGCAGGTCCAGCGCGGTGAAGGGTTCGTGCACACGCACCAGCACCTCGGTGCCGCGGTCCCACTGTCCGTGGGTCAGTGCCAGGTGCAGGCCGCCGCTGCGGTCGCGATAGGCATGGCATTCGAACTCGCCCTGCGGCGTGTGCAGCAAGCGCGAACCGGCGCGCTGGATCAGCGACTCGTTGCGGCTGCGGTAGCCGATCAGGTCGGCGATGGTGCCGATCTTCAGGCCATGTTCCTTGGCGAAGAGCTCCAGGTCCGGCAGCCGGGCCATGGTGCCGTCGTCCTTCATCACCTCGCAGATCACCGCGGCCGGCTCCAGGCCGGCCATACGTGCCAGGTCGCAGCCGGCTTCGGTGTGCCCGGCGCGCATCAGCACGCCGCCGTCCTGCGCCTGCAGCGGGAAGATGTGGCCGGGCTGCACCAGGTCGCTGGGCTTGGCGTCGCGGGCCACCGCGGCGGCCACGGTGCGCGCGCGGTCGGCGGCCGAGATGCCGGTGGTCACGCCGCTGGCGGCCTCGATCGACACGGTGAAGGCGGTGCCATGCTTGGTGCCGTTGCGGCTGGCCATCGGCGTCAGATGCAGGCGCTCACAGCGTTCGGGCGTCAGCGTCAGGCAGATCAGGCCGCGGGCATGGCGGGCCATGAAGTTGATGGCCTCGGGCGTGACATGCTCGGCGGCGAGGATCAGGTCGCCTTCGTTCTCGCGGTCTTCCTCGTCGACGAGGATCACCATGCGGCCGGCGGCCATGTCGGCCACCAGCTCGGGGATGGGGGAGATCGGCATGCGGTGGATTGTAGGCGGCACCCTCTGCGCCGCGCTGTCGCTGCCGGGTCAGCCGCCGGGGGCTGCGGCGCCGGCCGAAAGCATGCGTTCAACGTAGCGCGCGATCAGGTCGACTTCGAGGTTGACGCGCGTTCCGACCTGCAGGCTGCCCAGCGTGGTCTGCTGCAGCGTGTGCGGAATCAGGTTGATGCTGAACTCGCAGCCATCGCTCAGGTCGGTGACGCGGTTGACTGTCAGACTGACGCCGTTGACGGTGATCGAGCCCTTGTAGGCCAGGAAGCGTGCCAGCTCGCGCGGCGAGCGCACGCGCAGCTCCCAGTGGCCGCCCAGGTCGCTGAAGTGGCTGACGACGCCGATGCCGTCGACATGGCCGCTGACCAGGTGGCCGCCCAGCCGGTCGTGCGCGCGCAAGGCCTTTTCCAGATTGACCGGCCCGGTCTGCCCCAAGCCGGCCGTCTTGTCCAGGCTTTCGGCCGAGATGTCCAGGCTGAAGCGCGAGGCGACCGCGTCGAACGCAGTGACCGTCATGCAGGCGCCGTTCAGCGCGATGCTGTCGCCGTCCTGCACGTCGTCCAGATAGCCGGCGGGGGCCAGCACCGTCAGATGCTTGCCCTGCGTGGCGGGTCTGGCTTCGACGATGCGGCCGATGCCGGTGATGATGCCGGTGAACATGGGTTCAATTGTCCAGGAAGTGCGCGCGGCCGGGCGGGCGAGCCAAGATGCGCAGGTCGCTGCCGATGCGATCGACCTGGGTGAACTCGAAGTCGAGTGCATCGGCCAGCGTGCTCAGCGGGCCGAAGGCGGCCATCTCGCGGCCGATGCCCAGCAGCTTGGGCGCCAGGTAGACCAGCAGCTCGTCGACCAGGCCCTCGCGCAACAGCGAGGCGTTGAGCTTGTGGCCGGCCTCGACATGCAGTTCATTCACGCCACGCTGGGCCAGATCGGCCAGCAGGGCGAGCAGGTCCACCTTGCCGTGCGCGCCGGCCATCGGCAGCAGCTGCACACCGCGCGCGCGCAGCGCCGCCGCGGCCGGGGGGTCATCGGCCGCCGTGTAGATCAGCACCTCGCCCGGCGCATCGAGGATGCGCGCGTCGGCGGGCGTCTGCAGTCGAGAGTCGACGATCACGCGCAGCGGCTGGCGTGGCGTGTCCACCAGGCGCACGTCCAGCCGCGGGTTGTCCTCGAGCACCGTGCCGATGCCGGTGAGCAGCGCCGAGGCCCGCTTGCGCCACTGGTGACCGTCGATGCGTGCCGCCTCGCCGGTGATCCACTGGCTCGCGCCGTTGTTCAGCGCGGTGCGCCCGTCCAGCGAGGCGGCGATCTTCAGCCGTACCCAGGGCGTGCCGCGCTGCATGCGCGAAAAGAAGCCGATGTTCAGCTCGCGCGCAGCGCGAGCGGTGTCGCCATCGGCCAGGTCGACGCTGATGCCCGCAGCGCGCAGCCGCGCGATGCCTTGGCCGGCCACCAGCGGGTTCGGGTCAACCGCAGCCACCACCACGCGGGCGATGCCGGCGTCGACCAGCGCATCGCAGCACGGCGGCGTTCGGCCGTGGTGCGCACAGGGCTCCAGGCTGACCCAGGCGGTGGCGCCGCGCAGATCGGCGCCGGCGGCATGCGCATCGGCCAGCGCCGTGGCTTCGGCATGGGGTCCGCCGGCTTGTTGCGTGAAGCCGCGTGCCAGCAACTGCCCATTGGCCGACGCAATGACGCAGCCGACGCGCGGATTCGGGTCGCTCAGGCCGATGGCATCTTGGGCCAGCGCCAGGCACTCACGCAGGCGGCCCCGATCGGCATCAGTGAACGGCATGCGCCGAGTCTAGCGAGCCTGGATCAGGCCGGTGGTGGGGGCGGTGGCAACTCTTCGGGTGGCTGCAGGCGCCGGGTTCCCGCCGGGCAGGCGACGTTCTGGTCGACGACCAGGAAATTCTGGTCGCCCAGTGACCTGTCCAGACCCGTGTAGACGCGCGGATGGTTGATGTTGCCTGCGGCACCGTTCGAGTAGCGGCAGACGTCATGAAGGGCCAAGTCAAGCTGCGGAACCGGCGGGTCGGGAGGTGGGTCCAGCGGCAGAGGCGGACCCAGCAGGATGCTACCGGTCCAGGTGGTGTCGGCACTCTGCGGCACCCGGCATACGTACGAGGTGTAGGTCAGCTTCGGATCCTGCACCGGCGTGACGAAACATTCTCCGTTGGCGAACTCGACGCCCACGGCAATGGCGAACATGCGCAGGTCGATCTGCTCGTCGGCCGGGTCGGTGGCATTCGGATTCGGTCCGAAGGAGAAGCGCACGAAGCCGCTGATCAGCCAATGAGGTTGCTCAATGCAGTTTTCGGGGTTGACGAGCAGGGCCGGATCGCCATCGATGGGGAAGCTGCAGACGCTGGTGATCACGCCGCTGAGGTTGTCCAGCACCCAGACGGTCGTGTCTGGCGCACCGGGCGGGCGGTAGGTGCTCCTGTCGTCTCCGAAGGGAATGGCCCCCGCAGGGACCGCCGGGTTGCGTCCCAGCGGCTGGCTGATGGGCACGGCGGCGGGCGGCAGGGACAGGATGCCGGACAGGGCCGGTTCAGTCCGGCCGATTAGGCTGTTCAGCGTGATGCTCTGCTCCTGGCCACTGCGGTCGTTCCAGGCCACGACGACCTGTATCGATTTCCAACCCTGACCCGGGGTGACGGTTCTCTTCAGCGTGAAGGTGGCGTTGTCGCCGTTCACGGCCTGGTCGGCAAGCACGCCGATGGGGATATCGTCATATGCCATCAACCCGGCAGTGGTCGGCATCGTCGCGAAGGCGCGCCACTCCTCGATCGCCGCCTCGCCGATGCGCACTGCCTCGGAGCGTTGTTTGGCGATGTCGGAATTCTGTCGCAACGTGCTCTGCAGTCCGACGATGGCCATCATGCCGAAGGCCATCACCGCCATTGCCACGATGGCCTCGACAAGGGACACGCCACGCTGCGACTTCAAGCCGATGCGGTGTCGGTCGGGCGCGAGAAGGGATGCCCTGCTCATGGGAAGTCCCTCCAACTGCCGGGCACGCGCACGAAGGAGCCAGTACTCCGACTGAGGAGCCCCAGGATGTCTGCGCGATACAGGACCCTTGAACTGCCGCCGCCGTCAAACTTGCCCGCGGCCACGGCCGCTCCTTCCACCGACAAGTCGGCGACACCTGCATCGAAGTTGGCGTGGCTGTATAGCAGTCCGAAGACCTCGACCGATGCCGCGGTCAGGTTGACGTTGCCACTGGCAACAATCGCCACCGGTTCGGCAGCGGCCCCGAGCACTGCGTCCGCCTCGACTGTCATGTCGCCATCGATCCAGATGATGCGTCCCTTGGCGGACTGAGCTGCCTGAACGAGTTTTGCGCTGCAGGCGACGGCGCAGTCATTCAGGATCACGGCCCCCGGCTGATTGCGGTAGGTCGCCTTGCCCATGTTGAAGACCGACGCGAACAATTGGTCCTGTGACAGAGCGGCCAGGGCCGCATCGTTCTGCGCGAAGTAGGCCGAGATGGGCGTCCCCCGCACGTTCGCTGGCTGCGCGAGAGGCAGACTCGCGCTGCCGCCGGCCTGGACCAGCCATCCACGCGCGGCAAGTTCTTCCCGCGACGGCAGCGGCGCCTCGAGCAGGCTCATCGGGCCCGTGATGTCCACGTTGCCGCGAACGGCGAGGCCGACTCTCGGTGGTGTGGCCAGTGCGCTACTCAGCGCCACAACCACGCTGACGGTGGCGGCGGCATCGTCGGCGGTACCCTGGCCACGTTCTTCGCACGGCTGGTCGACGAACGGCAGGTCGGCGAACCTCGTGCGGCCCGTGGAGACTATGCGCACCGTGCCCTGCTGGACCGGGCCCAGGGGCTCCAGCGGATCCAGCGGATCCAGCGGGACGCGCTCAAAGCACACCCGGAACGCCGGGTTAGTGCCCCCGCCGACGGGCACTGCCGGCATCGGGGCCGCGGCGTCGGGGCAACTGCAGTTCCAGCCGGCGCCATTGCGTATGCAACTGGGCCGCAGCCGCTCCGGGCCGCCGGGGGCGTCCCAGGTTGCCGGCACATACTGACCCGAATCAGGCGGATCCTCTCGAAGAAAGCGTTGACGGAAGCTCTTGTCGGCCGCATTGGCACTGGGCGCGCAAGTGGCACCGATTGGCCCACCGTTGAGCATCGCCAGCGCCCACTCGAGCCCGGCTTCGGCAGCCTCGAAAGCCTGCGTCGCACGGTACTGGTTGGTGGAGGTCCGCTGCTCGAAGATCAGGTTGCGCCCTGCGTACGCTGCCACCAGCGAGATGATGAAGAACAGCAGCAGCACCACGATCAAGGCGGCTGCGCCGCGCTGTGCGCCGGGGCGGTGGGTGTGCAGTCTGCTGTACATATCAGGCGGGGCAGGTGCCGGGGTCGAAGGCGTCGTTGCGCAGGCGCACCTTGTTATCGACGCTGCGCTTGACGTTGCTGTCGTTGGCGGCCTCGCCCTTGATCAGGACTCGCAGGTCGCGCACTTCCAGCGTCGGACGGCAGTCGGGGCCCGGATCCGGACAGGGCTTGGGGCACTCCAGCCGGATCGGCTGCCGGGTCATGGTCAGCGATAACTCGGTGACGTTCAGCGTATTGCCATCGGTCAGGGCCTGCCAGTTGCCATCGCCCAGCTGTGTCTGGATGACCCCCTTGCCGTCGACCACGGCACGACGAAAACCCGCCTGCTCGGCCAGATCGGACACGTCGTTCTCCAGGGTTTCGTCGCCGCTGCGCGAGTAGGCGAATACGACCGAGCTTTCAGGCACGCCATCGACGAAGACGGCGTTGTCGCCGACCGGTTTGATCGGGGCATACAGGTTGGGTTGCACCGCCGCCGTGCCCGGGTACCACACACCAACGCGCGCCTTACTCCAATGGCCGGAGCGGCGCAGTTCGCGCGTGATGATGTCGGCGCTGGCACGCAGATCCTGCTGCACCTGGGTCTCGAGCATCAGGCGCCGGTTTTCGGAAAGCTGGGTGCTCACCAGCATGGTCGCGGCAGCGACGACAAACAGGCCGATGGCCACGCCGACCATCAGCTCGACGATCGAAAGGCCGCGCTGGCGTTGCCGCCTGGCTCCCACGGCGGTGGATCTCAGCATGGAGGCGCTCCCGAAATCGATCTATCCGGTGTGCACATGCTCGGGCGACCCGTCCGATTGATGCTGGTGCGAAGCTTCCCGCGCGGCGTGCCTGCTACCAAAACCTCGAACGCAGCCGGCACTGCCCCGGGTGCGCTGGCCGATACCAGACCGGCCGTGGCGGCCCCGAAACTGACGATTGGCCCGTCGGCACTGCTGGCGCTGAAGCCGACGCCAGTGGAACGCGGTACCTGCACGGTCTTGATCTCTTCGCGGCCTTCGTCGCACACGTTCTGGCCGGGCGTGAGGCTGCAGTCGCAGCTGCCGGCCCCGCCATTGACCCCGGCGGCCGGCAGCGCGACCGGCGGAACGACAGGCTCGACATACAGCACATAGCACGACAGGGCGTCCGACGCCTGAAAGCCAATGCGCACATCGCGGTTGCGGCGCGCCGCTTCGCTGCGCGCATATTGCACGTCGGTGACGATCTCGTCGCTGATGCCCTGCACACGCTTGGCCGAGATCAGCCCCTGCATCGACGGCCCCACGATGGCGATCAAGATGCCCACCAGCCCGATCACGACCAGCAACTCCACCAAGGTCAGGCCACGGACGGGCAGGTAGTGATGGCTGGGCATCAACGGCTCCAGCAGCGGTTGTTGGCCGACTCGTCGAAGTCGCCGGCTGCGGCAGCAGATCCATAGACGATGTTGGCGCCGGCCATGCGCACGCGAAAGCGCTGGCACGGACTATCGCTGGCCTGCGACTTTCCGGCCACGGCAGTGGCAGTCGCGGTATAGCCGCTGCCATCGGCGTCGTCGATGGTCAGCGTGTACAGGCCACTGCTCGTGGTCGCCTTGAGCCCCAACCCAGCTGGTGGGTTCGGCGTCAACTTGGCATTGTCGGCATAGCTGGCCTTATTGGAGCGCCAGCGTTCCTGGGACTGCTGCACCTGGGCCAACGCCGCCACCGCCTCTGAACGGCGGCCTTTGCGCACCGACTCGATGAAGCTCGGATAGGCCACCAGCGCCAGCACGCCGGCCACGGCGACGACGAGCATCAACTCGATGATCGTGAAGCCGGCGCGCCTCTTCGGCAGCTGTCGCGGTGAACGGGTAACCATACGGCGGAAATTATCGGTTTGCCTGGGTGCCGGGGGCAGCGCACGGCGCACCGCCCGTCTCCCATGGAATGCCGCTGGTCGCTCTCCGCCACGCATCAGCAGCGGCGGTAACCGCTCAGCGCCGGTGCCGGCGAGCACGAGCGCACCCGCCCCATGACGTTCATCACCTGATGGATGGCGCTGCCGTTTCGTGCCTGCAGCTGGATCGTGGCGGTGGGGGTGCTGGTGCCCTTCGTCGGGTCGAACAGCACCGAGCGTGAGTTCGACTTCAGGCTGACCGGGCCGCCCGGCTCGAAGTGCACCGCGCGCTCGGCCTCGGCGCCGCCCTGGCACACCGGGCGGCCGTCGGCGGCGCAGCTGCACTGGTTGGCCGCGCCGGTGTGGATCACGTAGCAGCTGCCGCCGGCCCCGCTTTCGAAGCTCATGCGCAGCGGTGCGTTGCGCGCCACCGCCAGCATGCGGGCGTGGTGGATGTCGGTTTCCAGCTGGGCCGCGGCGCCTTCCAGGTGGCGGCGCTGGATGCTGCCGTCGAAGCTGGGCGCCGCCAGCCCGGTCAGCACCGCCAGCACCGAGGTCACGACCATGGTTTCGACGAGCGTGATGCCGGCCTGGTGGCGGCGCGCGGACAGCGGCAGGCGGGGGGCAGGGCGGTGCGTGTTCATGTGGGGCTCCTGGCAGTGATCGGGTGGGATTCACTGTAGGAAAACGCCCCGCGCCGCGCGCCCCCAGCCCGGGGGTGGACGGCGTCGGATTTGGTGGGCCCCCGCGCATCCCCCATCGGGGGGAGAGGTTCAGGCCGAACGCCAGCAGGCGTTCGGCTTTTCGCAGGCACGGCAGCGCGCGCAGGCGCGCTGCCATGTCCAGCTCAAATGTCCCGGATCAGTTGCCGGAACTCGTCCACGTCCTCGAAGCTGCGGTAAACCGACGCAAAGCGCACATAGGCCACCTTGTCGATGCGCTTCAACTCACGCATCAGCAGTTCGCCCAGGCGTGCGCTGGGCACTTCCTTGGCGCCGCTGGCCAGCAGCTTGTCCTGGATGCGCTCCAGCGCCGCGTCCACCTGCTCGATGCTGACCGGCCGCTTGCGCAACGCCAGCAGCATCGACGCGCGCAGCTTGGCGGCGTCGAAGTCCACCCGCGAGCCGTCCTTCTTGACCACCGCCGGCATCGCGATCTCGGCGCGTTCATAGGTGGTGAAGCGCTTCTCGCAGTGCTGGCAGCGGCGCCGGCGCCGCACCACGCCGCCTTCGTCCGATTCGCGGGTCTCGACGACCTGCGTCTCGTCATGGCTGCAGTAAGGGCAGCGCATCGCAGCCTCGGCGGTTCAGCGGTAGACCGGGAAGGCCTGCGTCAACGCAGCCACCTTGGCGCGCACCTCGGCGATGCGTGCCTCGTCGTCCGGCTTGTCCAGCACGTCGGCGATCAGGTGGGCCGTCTGCCGCGCCTGCTCTTCCTTGAAGCCGCGCGTGGTCATCGCCGGCGTCCCCAGGCGGATGCCGCTGGTCACCATCGGCTTCTGCGGGTCGTTGGGGATGCCGTTCTTGTTGCAGGTCATGTGGGCGCGGCCCAGCAGGTCCTCGGCCGCCTTGCCGGTCAGGCCCTTGGGCCGCAGGTCGACCAGCATCACGTGGCTTTCGGTGCGGCCGGAGACGATGCGCAGGCCGCGTTCGATCAGCGTGCGCGCCAGCACGTCGGCGTTCTTCACCACCTGCGCCTGGTAGGCCTTGAATTCGGGCGCCAGGGCTTCCTTGAAGGCCACCGCCTTGCCGGCGATCACGTGCATCAGCGGCCCGCCCTGGATGCCGGGGAAGATGGCGCTGTTGATCTTCTTCGCCACCGCATCGTCGTTCATCAGGATGATGCCGCCGCGCGGGCCGCGCAGGCTCTTGTGGGTGGTGCTGGTCACCACGTCGGCATGGGGCACCGGGTTCGGGTAGACGCCGGCGGCGATCAGCCCGGCGTAGTGCGCCATGTCCACCATGAAGTACGCGCCGATGGCCTTGGCGACCTGGGCGAAGCGCTCGAAGTCGATGCGCAGGCTGTAGGCGCTGGCGCCGGCGATGATCAGCTTGGGTTTGTGCTCGTGGGCCAGGCGCTCCATCGCGTCGTAGTCGATGGCTTCATTGGCATCCAGGCCGTAGGACACCACCTTGAACCATTTGCCGCTCATGTTCAGCGGCATGCCGTGGGTCAGGTGGCCGCCTTCGGACAGGCTCATGCCCATGATGGTGTCGCCGGGCTGCAGCAGGCCGAAGAACACCGCCTGATTGGCCTGCGAGCCGGAGTTCGGCTGCACATTGGCATGCTCGGCGCCGAACAGTTGTTTCAGGCGGTCGATGGCCAGCTGCTCGACGACGTCGACGTTCTCGCAGCCGCCGTAGTAGCGCTTGCCGGGGTAGCCCTCGGCGTACTTGTTGGTCAGCTGCGAGCCCTGCGCCGCCATCACCGCCGGCGAGGTGTAGTTCTCCGACGCGATCAACTCGATGTGCTCTTCCTGGCGGCGGTTCTCGGCCTCGATGGCGGCCCAGATCTCGGGGTCGATCTTGGCGATGGTGGATTGGGAACGGTCGAACATGGCAGTCCTCTTCAGGTATGAAGCTGTCCCGTCGCAGCGCTGGCCGGCTGACGTGCAACCGCAGCGATGGAGGGCTGCCCAGGCGAACGGCTGATTGAGGCGACGCGACGGCCGCTCACTGCGCTTCCCGGTGGTCATCCACCTCGACAGTCCAAGCCCGGTTGGGGCAGCCTGTCTATCGCCAGTCGCGCAGGCCGCCAGTGTAGCGGCAGGCCGGCCGGGTCGGGCTCAGCGCAGCGCCACCTGTTCGGCGCCGGATTCGGCTGCAGGCGCTGCCTGCGGGCTTTCCACTTCGGCCGCAGCTTCCCGGGCGGCCGGCGTGGCTTTGCGCACGCTGATCGGCGCGTTGGCGGGCACGGCGTTGCCGCTGGCCACGCGCTTCATGTGCAGTTGTTCGGCCAGCACCTTGCCCATGTAGCCGCCGTCGTCTTCCAGGTTGGCGGCGCCCACGTACCAGCGCAGGCCAGCCTCCAGGCCGCCCGCACGGGCGATGCACTCGCGCAATACCTGCACCCCGACCTTCAGGTTGCTGATCGGGTCGAAGGCCGCATGGCTGCCGCCGAAGGCCTCGTACTTGTCGACATGCACCCGGGTCATCACCTGCATCAGTCCCTGGGCGCCCATGGCGCTTTGGGCAAAGGGGTTGAAGCGCGACTCGATGGCGGCAATTGCCAGGATCAGCGTCGGATCCAGCCCGGCGTGCTGACCAATGGACCAGGCTTCCTGCACCAGGCGACCAATCGGCTCCAGCGCCACGTTGTAGCGGCGCGAGATCCACTTGGCCAACGCCGCCTGCTGCTGGGTCAGTTCCTTCGGGTTGACGGCGGTGGCGCGATCCACCGCATCGGGCTCGGCGGCCGCGATCGTCAGGTCGTCGGATTCCGCGGCGCGGCTTTCGTGGCGCTCCTGCAGCCAGCCCAACGCCCAGGTTTCGGTCTGCTGGCGCAGGTCGGGGCGGCCGGCGACGAACACCAGCGTCACCACCACCGCCAGCCCCAGCAGCGCCAGGCTGTTGTGGCTGACCTCGAGCAGACCGTTGCCCACGTCGCGCATGAACACGCCGATCGAGCGCAGCGTCGACTCGCGGGCGGCTCGAAATACTTGCAAGCTCTTCATGGCAGTCCTCTTGTCCAAGGCCGACACACAGCGCCGGCCACTTTGCACCCGGCTCGTGGCGCGGGGCGACAGTGATAATGAATCGGAAGGGTCGGCAGCCATCCGGAACGCCTGCTGCGGCGCGTGGCCTGCCCACCATCGGCACCTCAGGAGCGCTTGCTCAGCGGCAAGGGTTAACCCTGGAGGGTGTCAATATTTGGCGGATTCTAGAAATCGAATTATATCGAGTCAAGCATAACAAACAAGTCTTTAATATCCAATGAGCATAGTTTACGCCGACCTCCGCGACTTCATCGGACAGCTGGAACGGCTCGGAAAGCTCGTCCGGGTGCCCGAAAGCGTGTCTCCGCGCCTGGAAATGACCGCCGTCAGCGATGCGGTGCTTCGCGCAGGCGGCCCGGCGCTTCTTTTCGAGCGCCCGGATGGTTACAACATTCCCTGCTTGACAAACCTGTTCGGCACCCCGGAACGGGTGGCCATGGGCATGGGCAGCGACTCGGTGGCCGAGTTGCGCGACATCGGCCGCATGCTCGCCAGCCTCAAGGAGCCGGAGCCGCCGCGCGGCCTGAAGGACACCGGCAAGCTGCTGCACATGGCCAAGGCGCTTTGGGACATGAAGCCCAGCCTGCAGCGCCGCGCGGCCTGCCACGACGTCGTCATGGAGGACGACGACGTCGACCTGGGCCGTTTGCCGCTGCAGACCTGCTGGCCGGGCGATGCCGGGCCCCTGATCACCTGGGGCCTGGTGGTCACACGCGGCCCGCAGACCGTGGCCTCACCCCGGCTGCGCCAGAACCTGGGCATCTACCGCCAGCAGCTGATTGGCCCGCGCCAGGTGATCATGCGCTGGCTGGCGCACCGCGGCGGCGCACTCGATTTCCGCGACTTCGCCCGCGCCAACCCCGGCCGGCCGTTCCCGATCGCCGTGGCGCTGGGTGCCGATCCGGCGACGATCCTCGGCGCGGTGACGCCGGTGCCCGACACGCTGTCGGAGTACCAGTTCGCTGGGCTGCTGCGCGGCCGGCGCACCGAGCTGGTCCACAGCAGTGTCGGCGAGGGCGAACTGCTGCTGCAGGTGCCGGCCAGCGCGGAAATCGTGCTCGAGGGCCACATTCCCGTCGCGGAGCACGGCTACCGCGGCCGCAGCGCGCATGGGGTTGAGCTGCGCGAACAGGGTGGTTACCTGCATGCGCTGGAAGGCCCCTTCGGGGACCACACCGGCTACTACAACGAGCAGGACTGGTTCCCAGTGTTCGAGGTATCGCGGCTGACGCACCGGCGCGCGCCGATCTACCATTCCACCTACACCGGCAAGCCGCCGGACGAGCCGGCCGTGCTGGGCGTGGCGCTGAACGAGGTGTTCGTGCCGATCCTGCAGAAGCAGTTTCCGGAGATCGTCGACTTCTACCTGCCGCCAGAGGGTTGCAGCTACCGCCTGGCGGTGGTCTCCATCAAGAAGGCCTACCCGGGGCATGCCAAGCGGGTGATGTTCGGCGTGTGGAGCTTTCTGCGCCAATTCATGTACACCAAGTTCATCATCGTCACCGACGACGACGTCGACGTTCGCGACTGGAAAGAGGTGATCTGGGCCGTCACCACCCGCATGGACCCGGTGCGCGACACCACGCTGGTCGAGCACACGCCCATTGACTACCTGGACTTCGCCTCGCCTGTCAGCGGCCTGGGCGGCAAGGTGGGCATGGATGCCACCAACAAGTGGCCTGGCGAGACGGCGCGCGAATGGGGCCGGCCGATCCGCATGGATGCGCAGGTGTCGACCCGGGTGTCCGTCCTGGTGCAGCGGCTGCTGGCAACTTAGCGGCCCAGCCGAGGCCATGGCCACAACATGGCGTAGGCGCTTGCCGCGGCGCGCGCTTTGGACTACGCTTTGGCTCGCCTGCTTGCAGGTACTACCGATGGCGCAGTCTCTGCGCTTCAGGGGCGCCGGACTTGACTTCTCCGCAGCCCCAAATGGCGGCTCCCACCGCCCGCCCCCTCAGGCGCAAGCCTCGAGGGGGTTTGTATTTCAGGCCCTGCGCTGTCAACCGAAGCTGGCGGCCGCGCCCAGCGCGCCCAGCCGCTTTGTGATCGCATGAAAGCCGGCGACGGTGTCGTCGATGATGGCCTGCACTGACTTGACCTCGTGGATCAGGCCGGCCGATTGCCCGGCCAGCGCCAGTGCGGCGTCTAGGTTGCCGTCGAAGTAGGCCGCGCGGATGCCCTTGAAGGTGTCCGGCGGCATCAACCCTTGCTCGTGGATCGTGGCGGTGAAGGGGGTCTTCAGCGCGCGGATGCAGGGCGAGGACTTCTTGTTCAGCACCCAGGTGCCGGTAGCGTCGGCCTCGACGATGGCGTTCTTGTAGTGCGCATGCACCGGGCTTTCGGCACTGCTGACGAAGCGCGTGCCCATCTGGATGGCTTCGGCACCCAGCGCAAAGGCGGCGGCCATGCCGCGACCGTCGCAGATGCCACCGGCGGCGATCAGCGGTACGTCGACGCGCTCGCGCACCGCCTGCAGCAGCACCATCGTCGACACCTCCTCGGGGTTCTTGAAGCCGCCACCTTCGCTGCCCTCGACCACCAGCCCGTCGACACCGGCGTCCACGCTCTTCAGCGCCGCCTCGAGCGTGGGCACCGCGTGGTAGACCACGATGCCGGCGCCGTGCAGCGGGGCGATGAACTTGGCCGGGCTGCCGGCCGAGGTGGTGACGAAGCGCACCCCGCTTTCGCAGACGAAGCGCAGCATCGCGTCGTCCTTCAGGAAGCGGATCGGCAGGTTCACGCCGAAGGGCAGGCCCAGTTCGCGCATCTTCACGATCTCGGCCTTGCAGGCTTCGGTTTCGCCGGACGAGGTCTCGATGATGCCCAGCCCCCCTGCACGCGACACCGCGCTGGCCAGCGCGCTGCGCGCGATCCAGCCCATCGGGGCCTGGACGATGGGGTAGCGGGCGCCGCAATGGGCCAGGACTCGGTTCATGGTTGGCTTTGTTTCGGTGGAAGGGCTGCGCCGCATTCTGGCCCCGGCACGCCACGGCGTCAGGCGCCGGCCCAAAGGCCGATGTATTCACGCAGCGCGTTGCGTGTGTCGGTGAATCCACCTGCGCTGGGCAGCCAACGCAAGGCGCCTGCCGATCCGCCACGTGCCAAGCTCAGTGGCGCGGCCACCAGCGCGATGCCGCCGCCGCTGTGCGCGACGGCCTGCTCGAAGGCGCGTTGGCTGCGCCGCATGTGCCAGCCATGGGTGACGATGACGATGCGTGTCACGCCCGCATTGCGCAGCAGGGCCACGCTGCGCTCGGCGTTCTCGCTCGTGTCGCGCGATTCGGTCTCGGTCCACTTCAGCGGACGGACGAAGTCGCGGGCCGCGATCTGCGCCGCCACCTCGGCCTCGGCCGGACCGGCCACCTGCCCATGCCCGGTACCGCCACTGAAGGCCACCGGCAGGCCGGTCTCGCGTGCCAGCCACAGCCCGTAGCGCAGCCGCTCCATGGCATAGGGCGACAAGCTGGGCGCGCCGTACTCCGGCGCGTAGCTCTCGCGCCCACCGCCGAGCACGACGATCGCGGTGGCCGGCGGCGCGGCGCCGCGGCGCGGCGCCTGCAACTGCTGCAGGTCCTGCAGGCTCAAGGCGCGCGCGGGGTCGAGCAGCTGGCGCTGCAGCCATTGCCCCATGGCTGTGGTGCTGCTCAGCCAGATGCCGGCCGCGCCAGCCAGCAGCAGCATCCACCCCAACACGGGGCGACGCCGCGCCAGCGCCGCGCCCAGCAGCATCAACAGCAGCAAGGGCAGCGGCGGCAGCAGCAAGGCGGTCAGCAGCGGCTTCCAGCCCGCGCCACCGAACTGCTGCAGCAGTTCGTTCAACAAGCGATCCTCATCCCTTGGCCATGCCGGGCCAAATGGGCCCGACTGCTACGATTGTGCAGGACTACCCCACCCTGTGTTTCATGTGAGGTAGGGGCGCAAGCGAAGGGAGTGATGTGCTGAAGTCGCGTGCACTGCGGCTGTTGATGTGGGCCGTACTCGCCGTGCTGCTGCTGTGGGGCGTGGCCTGGCTGGCTGTGCCGCCTTTGCTGAAGTGGCAGCTGGAAACGCGCGGTTCGCAACTGCTGGGCCGTGAGCTGAAAGTCGGCGAGGTGCAATTCGCGCCGATCGCTTTGTCGCTGACGCTGCGCGACCTGTCGCTCGGCGCCGCGCCCGGCGCGACGTCGGCGACTCCGCAGGTGCAGATCGAGCGGCTGTTCGTCGACATCGATGCCCGCTCGCTGCTTCGCCTGGCGCCGGTGGTCGAAGGTCTGGAGATCGATGCGCCGCGGCTGCGCGTGGCCCACCTTGCCGACGGACGCTACGACATCGACGATCTGCTGCAGCGCTTTGCACCCAAGCCCGGCGACCCGCCGTCCGAGCCGGCACGCTTTGCGCTGTTCAACCTGCGTCTTGCCGACGGCGAATTCAGCTTCGACGACCGTCCCGTCGGCCGCACCCACGTGCTGCGCAAGCTGCGCCTGGATCTGCCCTTCCTGTCCAACCTGCCGGACCACCTGGAGGTCAAGGTCGAGCCGCGCCTGGCCTTCGAACTCAACGGCGCCGCCTTCGACAACCAGGGGCAGTCGACGCCTTTCGCGGCAGGCCGTGCGTCGGTGTTCAAGATCCACTTCGACCCGCTGGATCTCGAACCGATGTGGGCGTACGTGCCGGCCACGCTGCCGGTGCAGCCTGTCGGCGGTCGGCTCGGCGCCGACTTGACGCTGCGCTTCGAGCAGCCGCAGGGCAGCGAACCGCGCGTGGAACTGAAGGGCCGCATCGAGCTCGGCGACTTCAGCCTCAAGCCGCCGGGCGATGCACCGCTGCTGACCTGGCAGCGCCTGCGTGTGCAGCTGGCCGATGTGCGCCCGCTGCAGCGCCGCGTGCTGCTCGATGCGGTGCAACTGGACGGCGCGGTGCTGCACCTGCGCCGCGATGCGGCCGGGCAGCTGGAGCTACAGCGCCTGGCGGGCGCTGCCCAGGCCGCTCGCCCGGCAGCGGCCGCCTCCGCGGCCAGCGCGCCGGCAACCGCTTCGGCGGCGCCTGCCTGGCAACTGCAGCTGGGGTTGCTGGAGGTGAAGGATGCGCGCGTGCGCTGGAGCGACGCTGCGCTGCAGCCCGCGGCCGAAGTGCAGCTCGATGCCATCCAATTGCAGCTCAAGCAGCTGCACTGGCCCGTCGATGCCGATGCCCAGCTGCTTTTCGACGCGCAGCTTCAGGCACAAGGCAAGTCTCAGGGCAAGCTGCATGCCGAAGGCACGCTGACCGACCGGCAGGCCAAGATCGGCGTGAAACTGGCCGATCTCGAGCTGGCGCTGGCCGAGCCCTACCTGCGCCAGTTCCTGCGTCCACAGGCCAGTGCGCGTCTGAATGCCGAGGCCACCGTGGACTGGGCCAGCGGCGATGCGCCGCGCATGGCGCTTGCGCTGACCACGCTGCTCGTCGACGACTTGCGCCTCGACGAGGCACCGGCCAAGGCTCGAGCGGCGCGGCCGCTGGCCCAACTGGCGCGGCTGGAGCTGACCGACCTGCAGGCCGACCTGCTGCAGCGGCGCGTTGCCATCGGCACGCTGAGCCTGCAAAAGCCCTTCATCGGGCTGACGCGCGATGCTGCCGGCGTGCTCAATGCCAGCCAGTGGCTGGTCCTGCCCGATGCCGCCGGTGCCAGCCGCGCACCGGATGCTCCGGCCGGGCCGCCATGGCTGCTGGCGTTGCGCGACTTTAAGCTCGACGGCGGCCGGGTGCGCCTGGCCGATGCGGCCTTGCCCGCCGGCGTGATCGAGATCGGCGCGCTGCGCGCCGCTGCGCAGGGCCTGGCCTGGCCGGCCCAGGCGCCACTGAACACGCAGCTGTCGGCCAGCCTGTCGGTGGCCGGAAAGACGGCCGCTGCGGCGCCGGCGGCGACCTCCCGGCTCGAGTGGCGCGGCCGCATTTCGCCGCAGCCGCTGGGTGCCAGCGGACAGCTGCGCCTGGAGCGCTTTCCGGTGCATGTGTTCGAGCCGTACTTCGGCGCGGGCCTGCCGGTGCTGTTGAACCGCCTGGAGGCCGGCTTCCAGGGCCAGCTGGACCTGAAGCTGTTGCCGGGCGGCCCGGCTGGGCACGTGCGCGGCGAAGCGCTGTTGGCCGACCTGCGCGTGCTCGCGCGTCCGGGCGCGGGTGCCACCGCGGCCGATGCGGCCGAGCGCGAACTGGTCACTTGGAACGCGGTGTCGATGGCCGACTTCGGCCTGAGTCTGCAGCCCGACAGCAAGCCGATGCTGGAGATCGGCGAACTGCGCATCACCGACTACTACTCGCGCCTGGAGATTACCGAGGACGGGCGCTTCAACCTGCAGACGGTGGCCGCGCCGGCCGGCGCAGCCAGTGCCGTGCAGGTGAGCGCGCCCTCGGCGATGCTCAGCCGCCTGCCCATCGAACTGGTGGTGAAGTCGACGCGCTTCGACAACGGCCGCGTCGACTTCCGCGACCTCTTCATCCGCCCCAACTACAGCGCGCAGCTGAGCGAGCTGAACGGCACCGTCGGCCGTCTCGACAGCCGCACGCGCGACATGGCCACGCTGCAGTTCAGCGGTCGCGTCGCGGGCACCGGGCTGCTGGAGATCGGCGGGGCGATCAATCCGACGGTCATCCCGCCGGCGCTGGACATCAAGGCCAAGGCGCATGACATCGAGCTGCCGGGGTTGACGCCGTACTCGTCCAAGTACGCCGGCTACCCGATCGAACGCGGCAAGCTGAGCGTGGACGTGGCCTACAAGATCGAGGCCGACGGCAAGCTCGAGGCCAGCAACCAGATCATCGTCAACCAGCTGACCTTCGGTGCCAAGACCGACAGCCCGGATGCGACCAAGCTGCCTGTGCCCTTGATCGTGGCGCTGCTGCAGGACCGGCATGGCGTGATCGACCTGGACCTGCCGCTGACCGGCTCGATCAACGACCCGCAGTTCAGCATGGGTGCGCTGATCTGGAAGGTCATCGTCAACCTGTTCACCAAGATCGTCACGTCGCCCTTCGCCGCAATCGGCGGCGGCGGCAAGGACCTGAGCCATGTCGAGTTCAAGCCCGGCACTGCGCTCATCGCCGACAGCGGCCAGGAGACCCTCGTCAAGGTGGCCAAGGCGCTGGACGACCGGCCGCGCCTGAAGCTGGGCATCGTTGCCATGGCCGACCCGGTGAGCGAGGCCGAGGCGATGCGTCGCAACGCCTTCGAGACGCGGCTGCTCGAGGAGCAGCGCCGCGAGCGCGGGCGCTCGGCGCTGGGCAGCGGCGGCACCGAGACCGCATTGCCGCCTTTGTCGACCGAGCAGCGTGCACGCCTGATCAAGCAGATCTATGACGACACCAAGCTGCCTGACAAGCCACGCAACTTCATCGGCATGGCCAAGGACCTCCCCGTCGCCGAGATGGAATCCATGCTGGTGGCGGCGATGCCGGTGGACGCCGCCGCGGC
Source organism: uncultured Pseudomonadota bacterium (assembly GCA_963758955.1). GTDB lineage: Bacteria > Pseudomonadota > Gammaproteobacteria > Burkholderiales > Burkholderiaceae_C > Rubrivivax. The sequence goes on along the minus strand of CAVWXO010000006.1, from coordinate 45,740 downwards.
CCGGCTGCTGGCGCAACAGCGCGGCCGCACCGTGCGCGAGGCCTTGATGACCAAGGGCTTGGGCAGCGAAAGGCTGTTCATCGGCGAACCCAAGCTGCGCGGCGAAGCGGCGGACAATGTCAATTGGGTGCCGCTGGCGCAATTGACGCTGTCGGTCAATTGAGCGGCGTCGCCAGCCCTTTATCTGCAGGACCAACCGAACGGAGATTTGCATGGCCACAGAGACCATCACCCTCGGCGGCGGCTGCTTCTGGTGCACCGAAGCGGTGTACTCGCAGGTGGACGGCGTGCAGTCGGTCGAATCCGGCTACAGCAACGGCCACACGCGCAATCCCAGCTACCAGCAGGTGTGCGGCGGCGACACCGGCCACAACGAAGTGGTCCGCGTGGCGTTCGACAACCAGCGCATCAGCCTGCGCGAGGTGCTGGAGATCTTCTTCACGATCCACGATCCGACCACGCTGAACCGCCAGGGTGCCGATGTCGGCACGCAGTACCGCTCGGGCATCTACCTGCACGACGAGGCACAGCGCGAGGTGGCTCGCGCGGTGATCGAAGAGGCCAATGCGGCGCACGGCGGGCGCGTCGTCACCGAGCTGCGTTCGGTCGACAACTATTCGCGCGCCGAGGACTACCACCAGCGCTACTTCGCCAAGAACCCGGGCCAGGGCTACTGCGCGGCCGTGGTGGCGCCGAAGGTGGAGAAGTTCCGCAAGACCTTCAAGGCTCGGCTCAAGGCCTGAAGACTCAGGGCGCGAGCCGCTCGCGCACCCACTGCGCGCCGTCGAGGCGATAGCGCAGCCGATCATGCAGCCGGCTCTTGCGGCCTTGCCAGAACTCCCAGGTGTCGGGCACCAGCCGGTAGCCTCCCCAGTGCGGCGGGCGCGGCGGATGCATCGCGAACTTCAGGCCGAACTTCGCGGCCTGTGTCACCAGCACCGATCGCGACGGGATCACCTGGCTCTGCGGCGAGGCCCAGGCGCCGATGCGCGAATCGATCGGCCGGCTGGCGTAGTAGACATCGGACAACTCGGGCTCGACCTTGTCGGCGCGTCCTTCGATGCGCACCACACGCTCCAGTTCGACCCAGTGGAACTGCAAGGCGGCCTGCGGGTGCGCGGCCAGTTCACGGCCCTTGCGGCTGTCGTAGTTGGTGTACCAGACGATGCCGCGAGCATCGAATCCCTTGAGCAGCACGATGCGCGTCGACGGCCGTGCATCGGCGCCCACGGTGGCCAGGGTCATCGCATTCGGCTCGGGGATCTGCGCGTCCAGCGCCTGCTGCAGCCAGTGCTCGAACTGCTGCAGCGGGTCGGCCGAAGACGCCTCTTCGTTCAGCGCATCGCGCTCGTAGCTCTTGCGCAGGTCGGCAATGTTCTTGTCCATCGTGGGAGTATGCCGTCTGTCGGATCGCGCGACGGGTGCATCCCTTACGTGAAAGGCCCTAAGTGAAGCTCCCACTATCTGCAGTGGAAGCACGAGTCCATGCTTCGCCCATGGAGTGCGCCGCAGTGCGCACCGTCACCAGTCTCACCACGAAAGGAACCGGGCATGTTGTCCCGTCCGACCGTCGTAGTGCTGGCCGCAGGGAAGGGCAGTCGATTCAAGGGTTCCGCGCACAAGCTGGAACAAAGTCTCGGTGACCTGAGCGTGCTCGGCAGCACGCTGCGCAATGCCATCGAAAGCCACCTGCCGGTGGTGGTGGTGACGACGCAGGCGCTGGCCGCCGGCGCCGCGCAGATCGTGGCTGCACGCGACGTGGTCATCGTCCCGCAGGCCCTGGCCGCGCTGGGCATGGGCCACTCCATTGCCGCTGGCGTGGCCGCACGGGCCGATGCACCGGGCTGGCTCCTGCTGCCCGGCGACATGCCGATGGTGCGCCCGGCCACGCTGCTGGCGGTGGCCGCCGCGCTGGAGCACCACCCGGTGGCCTATGCACAGCACCAGGGCCGGCGTGGCCATCCGGTGGGTTTCGCGGCCGAGCTGTACTCAGAATTGATGATGCTCAGCGGCGACGAAGGTGCGCGCCGCATCGTCGCGCGCTATCCGGCCATCGGCGTCGATGTCGACGACCCGGGCGCGCTGCTCGACCTGGACACCGAGGCCGACCTGTTGGCCATGCGCGCGTTGCGCGAGGCCGCAGTGCCACGGCCCGGCGCGGCCGGCAAGGGTTGAGCTAAAGCCGCGCCACGCGGCCTTCGCTGACCAGCGGTGCATACAGCGCACTGTCCGCGGCGATGCGTTCGCGCAGCGCCTGCGGCGTGGACGGCGTGATCTCGAAACCGGCCTGCTCGGCGCGCCTGCGCACCTCAGGGCTGGACAGCGCGGCGACGATGTCGCGCTGCAACTGCTCCAGTGTTGGCACCGGTGTGCCAGTGACTGTCACCAGTGCCGCCCAGGGGTGCATGTCCACGGCCGGGCCACCCGCCTCGCGCAATGTCGGAATGTCCGCGTGGCTGGCCAGGCGACGCGACGCCGCCACCGCCAGCGGCCGCATGCGCCCGGCGGCCATCAACCCGGCCACGCTGTTCATACCGAAGGCGGTGAAGTCCACCTCGGCGGCCGCCACCGCGGCGAACAGCGTGCCCGCATCCTTGAAGGGCACGTGCAACATGTGCACGCCGGCGGCGCGCGCAAAGGATTCGATGGCCACATGGCTGGCATGGCCGTTGCCCAGCGTGCCGTAGCTGACGCTTTCGGGTGAGCGACGGGCCGAGGCCAGCAGCTCGCCGATGCTGCGAAAGCGGCTCGTGCCGCCCACCCAGATGAGGAACGTGGCGCGGAACATCAGCGACAGCGGCACCAGATCGCGCACCGGGTCGTAGGGCAGCGTCGCATGCAGCAGCGGGTTCACCGCCAGCGTGGCCGTGTCGGCAAGGAAAAGGGTGTGGCCATCGGGCGGCGTGCGCCGCACCTCGCCGAAGGCGACGATGCCCGACGCACCAGGCTTGTTGTCCACCCACACCGGCTGGTCCCACTGCTGCGCCAGGGCTTCGGCCATGCTGCGTGCCACCACGTCCGGGCCGATGCCCACCGAGTAGGGCACGACGATGCGCACCGGCCGGCGTGGAAACGGCGTCGTTTCGGCGGCCCGCAGCCACGGCGCGGCGCCGGCGGCGGCGGCGACAGCCAGCAGGCCGCGCCGGCGCATCAGCCCAACGTCCGGCCGAGCACCGCGCCGGCCGACAGCAGTGCGGCAAACCACAGCTCCAGCCTGAAGGTGCGGAACAGCAGTTCGTTGAAGGCCGTGCCGGGTGGGCATTCGACGAAACTGCGGCGCAACTGCAGGGCCGCGGGCATCAGCAGCAGCGGCAGCAGCATGGCTGGCGTGTCGGCCACCAGCGCCATCCACGGCAGCAGCGCGAACGGTGCTAGCAGCAGCAACCCGTACAGGCCGATCGAGGCCTGTGGGCCGAAGCTCACAGCAAAGGTGCGGCGCCCGACCAGCCGGTCGTGCGCGATATCGCGGTGGTTGTTCACCGCCAGGGCCGCGGCGGCCAGGCTGCCGATGGCCACCGAGGCCAGCACGCTGACCGTGCCGACGCTGCCAGTGAGCACCCAGTCGGTGCCGGTGACGGCCACCAGGCCAAAGAACATGAATACCGTCAGCTCGCCGAAGGGCGTGTAGGCGATCGGCCGCGGCCCGCCCATGTAGGCCAGCGCCGCCACCAGCGAAGCCACGCCGATGGCCAGCACCGGCCAGCCGCGGTAGGCCACCAGCGCCAGACCGAAGCCCGCCGCCAGCATGGCGGCGCAGACGATACCGGCGCGCACATGGCGCACACTGAGCCAACCATTGGCGGTGGCGCGTGGCAGCCCGGTGCGCGTGCCGCTGCTGTCACCGCCTCGCACGGTGTAGCCGACGTCGTTCTGCATGTTGGTGATGACCTGCATCAGCAGCGCGGCACCCAGCACCAGCAGCGTGGCCAGCAGGTCGATGGCGCCGGTGCGCTCGAAGCCCAGCGTTGCGCCGACCAGCACCGGGCTGATGGCGACGAACAGGCTACGCGGCCGCACGGCCACGGCCCAGGCCGCTGCCGAGCCGTTTCGGATGGCATGCGCCTCGCTTACCGTGACTGGTTCCGCCCTCATCTGCACTTCGCTCCCGCTGCCTGGCACGCCCTTCGACGCAGCCATTCTGACGGCCACACACTGAGGTCGCGTTTGAGCCATGTCAAGTGCGAACTGTCGCGTCAGCGCCGCAACCGGGGCGGCAGGCGCCGATCGGCCGACGCGGGCTTGCTTGATGACGGTCAACGGCAGGGGCGCGATTCCGTCCTATCGTTGCGGACCACGTGCCAGGGTTTACCCTGCCAGGAGAATCAAAATGAGGCTGCCACTCAGCCCCCCCGAATGTTCGGCCCAAGGCGTTGGGGTGCTTACAGCGCCAGGTTCGGCGGCGCCGCACGGCGCACGCGGCTCGGCAAGAAACGGCATCGAGGCACCGGTCGCGGTGCTGTTGCCCCAGGAGCCTGACACGTACCGTCTGGCGCTGGAATCGCTGGCCCAGCGCCCGGACGAGGCTGTTTCGCTGGACTTCGCGCTGCCCTTCTGTGTCGCGCACTGCCTGTGCTGCGACCGCGACATCCTGGCGGCGCAGCCCGAGGAGGTGATCGGCGACTATGTCGACGGGCTGATCGAGGAGACGCGACATATCGCCGCGCGCCTGGGCAAGCGCCGCGACGTGCTGCAGCTGCACTTGGGCGGTGGCAGTGCCAGTGAGCTCGAAGAAGGGCAGCTGTCGCGGCTGGTGCACGCGGTGCGTGACGCCTGGCGGCTGCCGGCCGATGCCGAGATGTCGATCGACTGCGACCCCCGCCGGGTCGGCTGGATGCAGATGCAGCTGTTGCACAGCTTGGGGTTCTCGCGCGTCACCTTCGGTGTGCTCGACCTCGACCCGCGCGTGCAGCAGGCCATCGGCCGGCGCCATTCGGCGGCGCTGATCGACGACGTCTGCGAGGTGGCCCGCTCCTGCGGCATGGAATACGTCAACCTCGACCTGATGATCGGCCTGCCTCACCAGAACCTGGCCAGCTGGCGCGACACGCTGCGCCGCCTGGTGGCGATGGCGCCGGACCGCATCTCGCTGGCCTGCTACCGGCACCGGCCGCGGCAGGCACCCGGGCAGTACGCGATCGACCCCGATGCGCTGCCCGACGCCGACGAATGCCGCGAGTTGCTGGCGCTGACCGCGCAAGTGCTGCGCGAGGCCGGCTACTGCTGGATCGGTGCCGACCAGTTCGTGCTCGAGACCGATGAGCTGGCCATTGCGCAGAGCCAGGGGCGGCTGCGCCGCAGCCTGATCTCCTACACCGCGACGCCCCCGTCGGCGCTGCTGGCGCAGGGTGTGGCCGCCGTCGGAGAAATCGATGGCCATGTCTTCAGCAACACCGCCTCGATGCCGGCCTGGCGCCAGGCGGTACGTGCCGGGCGCTCGCCCGTGGCCCGCGCGCAGCCGCTGACGCCGTGGCGGGCCCGGGTTCGCCTGGCGCAGCAGCAGTTGCAATGCAACCTGGAACTGCCGCAGGCCACACTGCGCGATGGCCTGCAGCCGGTGTATGCGCGGCTGGCGCGGCACGTGCAAAGCGGCTGGGTACGCGTGCTCGACGACCGCATCGTCGTCACCGACGCCGGCCGGCTGGCCTTGCCGCAGTTGTGCGCCGAGCTGGACGAGCCGGTTCAGGTCGACGCGGGGTCGCGGCCGTAGTCTGGGCCGGACCCGCCGAGACGACCTGGGGCCGCGGGTGACTGTCAGGATGGCGTCTTCAGCCACGCGTCGAGCACCGTCCTCAGGTCGGCATCGCTGATCGTCTTGGCGTCCACCGCCACCATCGGCACCTTGCCCCACACCCCGCTGCCGCCCTTGCGCACGCGTGCGGCCAGCAGCGCCAGCGCGCCGGCATCGCTCTTGTAGCGCGCGGCGATCTCCTTCACCGAAGGGCCGACCACCCGCTTGTCGGCCGCATGGCAGGCGCTGCAGCCGGCCTTGGTGGCCAATGACGCCGGGTCGGCGGCATTCGCGGCGGCGCAGGCCGCAGCCAGTGCGCTGGCCAGGAGCAGACGTTGCCTGGTTTCCATGCCGGATCCTCCTGCGGTGGCGGCGCGCAGCCTGCGGGACAACCCTGGCCGCGGCTGGGCGCAGAGTCGCGCCGATTTGTGTTGTGTCAATAACGCGAGACAAGTGTTCTGTACGCTGCGCGTGACACTTTATACGAAGAGGCCCCGGCCATGCGCATCGTCCTGATCCACCCCAATTACCACTCCGGCGGCGCCGAGATTGCCGGCAACTGGCCGCCCGCCTGGGTCGCCTACCTGACCGGATACCTGAAGGCCGGGGGCTACCACGACATCACCTTCATCGACGCGATGACCCACCACCTGACGGACGAGCAGGTGCGGGAGCGCCTGGTGGCGCTGCAGCCCGACGTGGTCGGCTGCACCGCCATCACGCCGGCCATCTACAAGGCCGAAGGGCTGCTGAAGATCGCCAAGGAGGTGAATCCGCAGGTCGTCACCGTGCTGGGCGGCATCCATGGCACCTTCATGTACCCCCAGGTGCTGAAGGAAGCGCCATGGATCGACGCCATCGTGCGCGGCGAGGGCGAGCAGGTCTTCCTGAACTTGGTGCGTGCGGTCGACGACGGCGGCTGGGCGCGTGACCGCTTGAGCGTGCGCGGCATCGCGCTGGTGTCGGAAGGCAAGGTGGTGGCCACGCCGGCCGAGCCCACCATCGAGGACCTGGACCGCATCACGCCGGACTGGGGTATCCTGGAGTGGGACAAGTACATCTACATCCCGATGGGCGTGCGCGTGGCCATCCCGAACTTCGCGCGCGGCTGCCCCTTCACCTGCAGCTTCTGCAGCCAGTGGAAGTTCTGGCGCGACTACCGCATCCGCGACCCGAAGAAGGTGGTCGACGAGATCGAGGACCTGGTGAAGAACCACCAGGTCGGCTTCTTCATCCTGGCCGACGAGGAACCGACCATCCACCGCAAGAAGTTCATCCAGTTCTGCGAGGAGCTGATCGCGCGCGACCTGGGCGTGCTATGGGGCATCAACACCCGCGTCACCGACATCCTGCGCGACCAGAAGCTGCTGCCGCTGTTCCGCAAGGCCGGGCTGATCCACGTCAGCCTGGGCACCGAGGCGGCGGCGCAGCTGAAGCTGGACCGCTTCAACAAGGAAACCACGATCGCGCAGAACAAGAAGGCCATCCAGCTGCTGCGCGAGGCCGGCATCGTGACCGAGGCGCAGTTCATCGTCGGCCTGGAGAACGAGACCGCCGAGACGCTGGAAGAAACCTACAAGATGGCGCGCGACTGGAACCCGGACATGGCCAACTGGGCGATGTACACGCCCTGGCCCTTCAGCGACCTGTTCCAGGAGCTGGGCGACAAGGTCGAGGTCTTCGACTTCGAGAAGTACAACTTCGTCACCCCGATCATGAAGCCCGACGCGATGGAGCGCGGCGAGTTGCTCGACCGGGTGATGAACAACTACCGCCGCTTCTTCATGAACAAGAGCTTCTTCCAGTATCCGTGGGAGAAGGACAAGCTGCGCCGCAAGTACCTGATGGGCTGCCTGAAGGCCTTCCTGAAGAGCGGCTTCGAGCGCAAGTTCTACGACCTGGGCCGTGTTGGCTACTGGGGCCCACAGACCAAGAAGACGGTGGACTTCGCCTTCGACAAGACGCGCACCTTCGAGCGCCCCGATGCCGCGCAGATCGCCAACAACGACGCCGGCTGGGTGACGATGCACGGCCCGAAGATCGAGCACAAGCGGCGCCAGGGCGAGCTGAACGCCGCCATGGCCTGCGGCGGTGGCAGCGAGCAGATCGACGATGCCGAGGCCGAGCGTTATGCCGCCGAGGCGCTGGCCCGAGCTGGCGCCGCTGCGCAGATCAGCGACGCCGCGGCGGCGCGGGTCTAGACGGCCTCAGAGCATGGACGTCGCGCTGCCGGCCCAAGCCGGGCGCATCGGGCCGAACGCCATCACACGCGTGGCCGAGGTGCTGCGCGCGCGCCGTGGCGAGGCCGCGGCGGCGGCGCTGTTCGGCCGTGCCGGGCTGTTGCCTTACCTGACGCAGCCGCCCGAGGCCATGGTCGACGAAGCCGAGGTCACGCGGCTGCACCAGGCGCTGCGCGAGAGCCTGGGCACGACGCTGGCGAAGCAGGTCGCGCGCGAGGCCGGTACGCGCACGGCCGAGTACCTGCTGGCGCACCGCATCCCGCGCGCGGCGCAGGCGGTGCTGAAGCGGCTGCCGCCGCCGCTGGCCGCGCGCGCCTTGCTGTCGGCCATCCGCGGCCATGCCTGGACCTTCGCCGGCAGCGGACGCTTCGAGGCGCGGGCCGGCCACCCGGTGGTGTTGAGCATCACCGGCAACCCGATGTGCCGCGGCGCGGCGCTCACCGAGCCGGGTTGCGACTTCTATGCCGCCACCTTCGAGCACCTGTTCCGCGTGCTGGTGCACCCGGCATCGACCGTCGTGGAGACGGATTGCGAAGCCTGCGGCGATGCGATGTGCCGCTTCGAGGTGCGCTGGAAGTAGCCCGATTGCGGCGCGATCAGCCCGCCAGTACTTGCTGGACAACCGCCGCCGTCGGCCCGAAGGCGTAGGCGTCCATGCCCAGGCTGCCGAAGGTCTGGCTGGCGTGCAGCCGCACGGCGCCGTGCTCGCGCCCACCCGCACCCGCGGCCACATACCAGGGCAGCAGATGTTCGTCGGTGGGGTGCATGTCCACTGCATGCGGGGCCGCCTTGCGGTAGTCGAACAGGGTCTCCCAATCGCCGGCCCGACTGCGCTGCTGCATCCACTGGCGGAAGGCCGCACTTTCGGCGATCTCCGGCGCGTCGGCATTGGCGCGCAGGCCGCCGGCGAAGACGCGCCGCAGATTGTGGGTGATGCTGCCGGTACCCATCACCAGCACACCCTTCGCGGCCAGCGGTGCCAGCGCGGCGCCGAACTCGAACAGCTGGCGCGGGCTCCAGGTGGGCACGAAGGCCAGCGGCAGCACCGGGATGTCGGCGTCCGGCCACATGTAGCGCAACGGCGTCCAGATGCCGTGGTCCAGCCCACCCTGGTCGACTCGGTGCACCTCGATGCCGGCCGCGTGCAGCAAGGCTTCCACCTGCGTGGCCAGCGCCGGCGCACCGGGCGCGTCATAGCGCAGCGTGTAGAGCTTGTCGTCGAACCCGCCGAAGTCGTAGACCGCCTCGTGTCGCGCACCGGCCAGCAGCACGGGCGCGCGGGCCAGCGTGTGCGCCGACACCGCCACGATGGCCTTCGGCCGGCCGAAGGCCGCATCGATCGCCGGGCCCAGGCGCTGCATGAAGGCGCCCGCTTCGCGCGGCTCCAGCGCGGTCATCGGCGAGCCGTGGGAGATGAAGATCGGGCTGGGGGTTGACCTCTCCATGCGTCATTGGACCATCGGCCGTGCCTGCCGCCCTTCAGACCGGCTGAACGCAGCGTTCAACCCCACGCCGGCCGGCGTGGGCGGCATCGGTTACCGTCTCGCGCCATGACTGCGGACACTTCTGGCAACGCGCCGTCCATCGGCGCACTGGCTTGGCGACAGACGCTGCGCGACTTTCGCGCCGGCGAGTTGCGCCTCTTGGCGCTGGCAGTGCTGCTGGCGGTGGCCGCGCTCACGGCCGTGGGATTCTTCGCTGACCGACTGAACCAGGGGCTGGCGCGCGACGCCGGCGCCTTGCTGGGCGGTGACGCGGTGGTCGGCAGCGACAAGCCGGCGCCGGCCGAGTTGCTGGAGCGCGCGGCCGCGCTGGGCCTGCCGATGGCCACCAGCGTGAGCTTTCCGAGCATGGGCCGCGCCCCGGACGAGCTGGGAGGTGCGTCGCGCCTGGTGGCGGTCAAGGCCGTCAGCGAGGCCTACCCGCTTCGTGGGCAGCTGCGGCTGAAGGCTGCACCGGATGCCGCCGAACGCAGCGGGGCTGGCGCGCCGGCGCGCGGCACGGTGTGGGTCGATGCGGCGCTGCTCGACGCGCTGCAGCTGCAAGTGGGCGACGACCTGCTGCTCGGCGACACCGCGCTGGAGATCGCGCAGATCATCGTCATCGAGCCCGACCGCGGCGCCGGCTTCATGAGCTTTGCGCCGCGGGTCATGCTGAACCAGGCCGACCTGGCCGATACCGGGCTGATCCAGCCGGCCAGCCGCGTCAGCTACCGGCTGGCCCTGGCCGCGCCACCCGGTCGCGAAACGGCGCTGCGCGATTACGTGGCCTGGGCCGAGCAGCAGATCAAGACGCTGCCGCTGCGCGGCGTGCGCGTCGAGTCGCTGCAGAGCGGCCGGCCTGAAATGCGCCAGACGCTGGACCGCGCCGAGAAGTTCCTCAACCTGGTGGCGCTGCTGTCGGCGCTGCTGGCCGCGGTGGCAGTGGGCATCGCGGCGCGCGACTTTGCGCAGCGCCACCTGAACGACTGCGCGATGCAGCGCGTGCTCGGCCTGTCGCAGGCGCGCATCGCCGGTGCCTACTCGCTGGAGTTCGCCGGCGTCGGCGCGCTGGCCAGCGCGGCCGGCGTGCTGCTGGGCTTCGCCGTGCACCATGTGTTCGTGTGGTTGCTGGCCGGGCTGGTCAATGCGTCGCTGCCGCCAGCCGGCGTCTGGCCGGCGTTGTTCGGCATGGGCGTGGGCATGACGCTGCTGCTCGGCTTCGGCCTGCCGCCGGTGCTGCAGCTGGCGCGCGTGCCGCCGCTGCGCGTGATGCGCCGTGACGTCGGCGCGCTGAAAGCCTCGTCGGCACTGGTGCTGACCGCGGGCAGCGCCGGCTTCGTCGCGCTGCTGCTGGCGGTGTCGGCCGACCTGAGGCTCGGGCTGATCGCCGTGGGCGGCTTCGCGGCGGCCATCGCCCTGTTCGCGCTGCTGTCGTGGCTGGCGGTCATGCTGCTCAAGCGCGCGGTGCCCGAGGCGAGCGCGCCGCGCTGGCTGGTGCTGGCCACGCGTCAGATCGCCGCGCGCCCGGCCTTTGCCGTGCTGCAGGTGTCGGCGCTGGCCGTGGGCCTGCTGGCGCTGGTGCTGCTGGTGCTGCTGCGCACCGACCTGATCGACAGCTGGCGCAAGGCCACGCCGCCGGATGCGCCGAACCGCTTCGTCATCAACCTGCAGCCCGACCAGGCCGAGTCCTTCAAGGCGGCGCTGGCGCAGGCGGGCGTCAAGCGCTACGACTGGTTCCCGATGATCCGCGGCCGGCTGGTGGCCATCAACGGACAGCCGGTCAACGGCGACAGCCTCAGCGAAGAGCGTGCCAAGCGCCTGGTGGAGCGCGAGTTCAACCTGAGCCATGCCGCGGCGCGGCCCGAGCACAACCCGCTGGCCGCCGGGCGCTGGACGGCCGAAGAGGACGACGCGCTCAGCGTCGAGGCCGGCCTGGCCGAGACGCTGGGCGTCAAGCTCGGCGACCGCTTGCGCTTCGACATCGCCGGGCAACTGCGCGAGGGCCGCATCACCAGCCTGCGCAAGGTGGACTGGTCATCGATGCGCGTCAACTTCTTCGTCATGTTCCCGAAAGCCGAAATGCCGGGCCTGCCGATAAGCTACATCAGCGCCTTTCGCGCGCCCGACACGCCGGGCTTCGACAACCGGCTGAGCCGCGATTTCCCCAACATCACCAATGTCGACATCTCGGCCTCCATCGGCCAGGTGCAGCGCGTGCTCGACCAGGTGGTGCGCGCGGTGGAGTTCCTCTTCGCCTTCACGCTGGCGGCGGGGCTGGTGGTGCTGTTCGCCGCGGTGACAGCCACGCGCGAGGCGAGGGCGCGCGAGTTCGGGCTGATGCGCGCCATGGGTGCCAGCGGCCAGTTGCTGGCGCGGGTGCAGCGCACCGAGCTGCTCGGCGTAGGTGCCCTGGCCGGGCTGCTGGCCTCGCTGGCGGCGATGGCTGTGGGCTGGGCCATGGCGCGATACGCCTTCGAGTTCAGCTGGAACCCCTCGCCCTGGGTGCCGCTGCTGGGTGCGCTGGTCGGCGCCGGCCTGGCACTGGCCGCGGGCTGGTGGGGGCTGCGCGAAGTGCTGCGCCGGCCGGTCATCGAGACGCTGCGGGCGGCCGCGGAGTAGGGTCGCGCCGCGGGTGATAGTTGGCATTTCGCGGCGTCCGGGAACCCGGACCCAGGCACGGGGCTGCGCGATACTCGACGCATGACCGACGACGTCCGGCAGCGTGTGCTGCGCGTGCTTCATCTTGAGGATTCCGACCTCGACCACGAGCTGGCCATGGCGCACCTGCAGCGTGCCGGCTTGCAGGTGCAATCGCAGCGTATCGAGTCGCGCGCCGAGTTCGCCGCCGCGCTGGACGGCGACTGGGACCTGATCCTGTCCGACTACAACCTGCCTGGTTTTTCGGGCCTGCAGGCGCTGGACATGCTGCGCGACAGCGGGCGGCTGTGGCCCTTCATCCTGGTATCGGGCGAGATCGGCGAGGACACCGCGGTCGAGGCCATGCGCAACGGCGCCAGCGACTACTTGCTGAAGAACAACCTGGCGCGGCTGGCGCCCGCCATGGAGCATGCGATCGAGGCCGCGGAGGCGCGGCGTGCGCGGGTCGCCGCCGACGAGGAACTGCAGGCCTCGCGCCAGCGCCTGGCCGAACTGGCGCAGCACCTGCAGACCAGCGTCGAGCTGGAGCGCAGCGCCATCGCGCGCGAGATCCACGACGATGTGGGCGGCTCGCTCACCGCACTGAATTTCGACCTGGCCTGGATTGCCCGCCATGCCGCCAGCGAGCCGGTACGCGCCCGCGCCACGGCCGCACTGGAGACCGTGACGCATGCCATCGAATCCAGCCAGCGCATCATGCACAACCTGCGCCCGGCCATCCTGGAACAGGGCCTGGTGGCGGCGCTGCAGTGGATGGCCAGCCGCTACGAAAAGCGCACCGGCATCGAGTGCAGCTTCCACACCAACCACGACGGCCTGCAGTTGCCGGCCGGCGTGCCACTGGTGGCCTACCGCACCGCTCAGGAAGCGCTGACCAATGTCAGCAAGCATGCGCAGGCCACGCGCGTGCGCCTGGACTTGATGCTCGCGCCCGACGTGCTGTCCCTGGAGATCAGCGACAACGGCCGCGGCCTGTCCAGCCGCGACCTGGCCAAGGCCCGCAGCTTCGGCATCCGCGGTCTGCAGGAACGAGCCGTCACGGTGGGCGGCTGGATCGACCTGTCGAGTTCGGCGCTGGGCACGACGCTGATCCTGTCGATCCCGATCGACAGCAGTGCGTCCGAAGCGCCGGTGGCACGCGACGAGGAAGCCGAGTCGGCGCACGACCCCTCGGCCTGGGGAACCCTATGATCCAAGTCATTCTTTGTGACGACCACGCGCTGATCCGGCGCGGCATCCGCGACACGTTGTCCGACGCGGCCGACATCCAGGTGGTCGGCGAAGCGGGCGACTACGGCGAGCTGCGCGCCCTGATGCGCAGCCTGGGCGAAGGCAAGCTGGCGCCCTGCGACGTGCTGGTGCTGGACATCAACCTGCCCGGTCGCAGCGGCCTGGACGTGCTGCATGTGCTCAAGGACGAAGGCACTGCGGTCAAGGTGCTGATCGTCAGCATGTACCCGGAAGACCAGTACGCGATCCGTGCACTTCGCGCCGGTGCGCACGGCTACGTCAACAAGGGCGGCGATCCGCAGCTGCTTGTGCAGGCGGTGCGCACCGTGGCCCAGGGCCGCAAGTACGTGACGCCCGAGATCGCGCAGATGCTGGTCGAGAACCTGAGTACGCCCACCACGGGCCAGCCGCACGAGAAGCTCTCCGACCGCGAGTTGCAGACGCTGGTGATGATCGCCTCCGGCAAGCGCCTGTCCGACATTGCCACCGACCTGGTGCTGTCGCCGAAGACGGTCTCGGTGTACCGCGCGCGCGTGCTCGAGAAGCTGCAGCTCGCCAACAACTCCGAGCTGACCGTCTACGCCATCCGCAACGGGCTGGTCGGCAGCTGAGCGCGGCCGCGGCGCGGCCTAGAAGTTGGCCAGCATTCGCTCCAGCGCCATCGTGAACGGCTGCTGCATCAGCGGCAGCGTCAGCAACACGCCGACCAGTCCCACGCCCAGCGTGATCGGGAAGCCGATGGCAAAGACGTTGATCTGCGCGGCCACACGAGAGATCACGCCCAGCACCAGGTTCACGAAGGTCAGCATCGCCACCATGGGCAGCGCGATCCACAGCCCGGTCGAAAAGATCATCGCGCCCCACTCGTGGGGCAGCGCCTGCCTCAGGAAGGCAAAGGGTTCGCCGCTGACCGGGAAGGCGTTGAAGCTGTTCACCAGCGCAGCAATGACCAGCAGGTGGCCGTTGATGACGATGAACAGCCAGCCGACGATGGCGCCGAAGAAGCGGCTCGTGGCCGTGGTCTGACTGGCGGTCATCGGATCGAAGAAGCCGGCAAAGTTCAGGCCCATCTGCAGGCCGATGATCTCGCCCGCCAGCTCGATGGCGGCAAACACCAGCCGCACCGCAAAGCCCAGGCTGATGCCGATCAGCAGCTGCTGCAGCACCAGCATGACGGCCAGCCACGAATCCAGCGTCACCGGGGGGATCGGCGGCAGCGAGGCCTGCGCCGCCAGTGCCACCAGCGCGGCCATGCCGATGCGCACGCGTACCGGCACCACCCGCGTGCCCAGCAACGGCAGCGACGAGAACAGCGCCAGTGCGCGCAGGAAGGGCCACAGCAGCGGCGTGATCCAGGCCAGGACCTGGGCTTCGGTGAAGCTGATCATGGGTTCGGCGCCGGGCCGCCCCAAGCCGAACGCATCCCGTCGGGCGGGCGACGCCGCAGGCGTCTGCGGGGCGTCATCCGATCATGCCGGGAATGGACTGCAGCGTGCGCTGCAGGTACTCGACCAGCATGCTCATCATCCACGGCCCGGCAAAGGCCAGCACCAGCACGGCGGCCACCACCTTGGGCACGAAGGACAGCGTGGCCTCGCTGATCTGCGTGGCCGCCTGGAAGATGCTGACCACCAGCCCGACCACCAGCACCGTCAGCAGCACCGGTGCGCTGACCATCAGCAGTTGCAGCAGGCCTTCCTGGCCGAGGGTGAAGACCTGTTGTGAGTTCATGTTGCGAAGGACGCGGCAAGCGAGCCGAGCAGCAGGTTCCAGCCGTCGGCCAGCACGAACAGCATCAGCTTGAAGGGCAGGGCGACGAGCACGGGCGACAGCATCATCATGCCCAGGCTCATCAGCACGCTGGCGACGATCATGTCGATGACGAGGAAGGGAATGAAGATCAGGAAGCCGATCTGGAAGGCGGTCTTCAGCTCGCTGGTGACGAAGGCCGGCAGCAGCACGCGCAGCGGCACGTCCTCGCCTTTGATCTCGGCCGGCAGCTTGGCCAGCCTGGCGAACAGCATCACGTCGGCCTGGCGCGTTTGCTTGAGCATGAAGGCGCGCATCGGCTCCTCGCCGCGCTTGAGCGCCTCGTCGAAGGCGATCTGGTTGGCGGCAAAGGGCTGGTAGGCCTTGTCGTAGACCTGGTCCAGCGTCGGGCTCATCACGAAGAAGGTCAGGAACAGGCTCAGGCCGATGATCACCTGGTTGGGCGGTGCGGCCTGCGTGCCCAGCGCCTGGCGCAGCAGCGACAGCACGATGACGATGCGCGTGAAGCCCGTCATCAGCAGCAGCACTGCCGGCAGGAAGCTCAACGCGGTGAAGAACAGCAGCGTCTGGATCGGCACCGAATAGCTGGTGCCGCCGGCGCCCTGGCCGACGATCAGCGGCAGGCCCGGAGTGGCCTGGGCCAGCGCCGAGCCGGCCCCAGCCAGCAGCAGCGCCAACACGACCACACGCTTGTTCATGGCCCGCGCTTCAGCCGCGACAGCAGTTGCGCGAAAGCCGTGCTGTCCTCCACCGCGCCCGGCGTGGCGTCGGCCTGCGGCTCCATGGTGTGCAGCGTGGTGATCGATTGGCTGCTCACGCCCAGCACCAGCCAGCGCCGCGCCGCGCCGCTGCCCACCTCGACGATGGCCAGGCGCTGCGACGCCGACAACGGCAGCGCCGCCACATGGCGCATCGGTCCGCTGCCCGTGCCACCGCCCAGCGGGGTGCGCTTGAGCAGCCACAGCGCCAGCGGGATCAGCACGACGATCGCACCGAACCACAGCAGCGGAGTCCAATTCAAGTTCATCGGGTTCCAGGTACGGCCGAGCCTTGCAGGCCCCGGCTGGTGCGCCGGCATACACCCATACGCAGGTACATGGTCATGTCCTGCTCAGGCGCCGCAGCCGCTCGCTGGGCGTGACGATGTCGGTCAGCCGGATGCCGAACTTGTCGTTTACCACCACCACCTCGCCCTGAGCGATCAGGTAGCCGTTGACCAGCACGTCCATCGGCTCGCCGGCCAGCGCGTCCAGTTCCACCACCGAGCCCTGCGCCAGCTGCAGGATGTGCTTGATCGGGATCTTCGTGCGCCCCAGCTCCACGGTCAGCTGCACCGGGATGTCCAGGATCATGTTGATGTCGTTGCCGGCACCGGCGCCGTTGGCCGAGGTCGGCGCGAAATTGGCGAAGGTGGCCGGCGCGACCGTTTCCGGCGCGCTCGTCACCTCGCTGGCCACCTCGTTGCCGGCGGGCTTGCCTTCTTCCAGGGCTGCGGCCCATTCGGCGGCCATGCGGTCTTCTTCGGACATCGCGGCGTTTTCAGCAGTCATTGTGTGGTTCCTCCGAGCCAGTCCAGGCGTGAACCGGTCAGCAGTTGGTCGATCTTGATCGCGTAGTGCTTGTTCGAGGTGCCGTAGTGGCAGTCAAACACCGGCACGCCGTCGACCTTGGCCTTGATCACCGGCTCCAGGTCCAGTTCGATGAAGTCGCCGGGCTTGAAGGACAAGAGCTGCTCCACGGTGGCCGGCGCGGTGGCCAGCGTGGCCACCAGTTCGACCTCGGCCGACTGGATCTCGGTCTTGAGCAACTGAACCCAGCGGCGGTCGGGTTCGCCGGCATCGCCCTGGCTGGTCGAGTACAGGATGTCGCGGATCGGCTCCAGCGTCGAATATGGAAAGCACAGGTTCACCGAGCCGCTGGTGTCGCCGATCTCCAGCGTGAAGGTGGTCGTGACCACCATCTCGCTGGGCGAGGCGATGTTGGCGAACTGCGGCTGCATCTCCGAGCGCTGGTACTCCAGCTCCAGCGGGTACACGCCGGTCCAGGCCTTGCGGTACTCGTTCATGATGGTCTGCAGCAGGCGCAGGATGACGCGCTGCTCGGTGGGCGAGAACTCGCGCCCCTCGATGCGCGTGTGGTACTTTCCGGCGCCGCCGAAGAGTGCGTCGATCACCGCGAACACCAGGTTCGGATCGCACACGATCAGCGCCGAGCCGCGCAGCGGCTTGACACTGACGATGTTGAAGTTGGTGGGCACCACGATCTCGCGCAGGAAGGCGCTGTACTTCTGCACCTTGATGCCTCCGATCGACACCTCGGGGCTCTTGCGGATCAGGTTGAACAGGCCGACGCGGATGTTGCGGGCGAAGCGCTCGTTCACCACCTCCATCGTCGGCATGCGGCCGCGGACGATGCGTTCCTGGTTGGCCAGGTCGTAGCTGCGCGGGCCGTCGCTCTGCGCCTCCTCCTGCTCGAGCGCCTGGCTTTCGCCGGTGATGCCCTGCAGCAGCGCGTCGACTTCGTTCTGTGTGAGGATCTGCTGATTCATGGTCCGATGCCGCCTTGGCGCCGTGCTGAGGGCATCACTGGATGATGAAGTTCGAGAAGTGCACGGCCCGCACGGGCCGAGGTTCCTCGTCGTGGTCGCCCTTCTTGGCGGCACCCGGGACGGCCGGCTCCAGGCCGAGCGCGCGCTCGGTCTCGCGCAGCACCTCTTCGGCCAGCTTTTCCTTGCCTGAGCGCTCCAGCAGGTCCGACGAGCGCTTGTGCGCCAGCACCATCAGGATGTTGTTGCGGATGGCAGGCATGAAGACCTTGATCTTTTCGCCCGCCTTGGCGTCGCTCATCTCCAGCGAGATGCCGATCTGCGCATAGCGGTCGGCATCGCGGTCGGCCAGGTTGACGGTGAAGTTCTCCAGCGGCACGAACACCGGCACGGCTTTCGGGTCGCGCTTCGGCGTGGCCGCAGCCTGGCCATGGGCCGGCTCGGCACCGGCCTCGGCGTCGGCGTCCTCGGCTTCCTGCGCGGCATGGGCCTTGGCCTTGAGCCAGTACACCACGCCGCCGCCTGCGGTGGCCAGCAGCAACAGCACCGCCACGACGACGATGATCAGCTTTTTCTTGCCTGCCTTGACGGGCACTGCGCCTTCAACGGCCGCGGCAGTGGACATGACACCTCCAGGGTTGGCGTTTCAGCGCGCGCGGCCAAGGCGCCGCGCCGCTTTCGTATGCGTACGATTATTGAAAGCCACCGCCCGTGGGCATAACGCGAAAAGCACCCTAAACCCGGCTGTCTCGCTGCGGCCTTCGCCGCGGAAGTTCAGGCGTACAGGTCGACCACGCCGCGCGCGCGCGGCGCGCGCGCGGCCGCCAGCGGCGGCACGGAGGCGTCCAGCGTCGGGCGGTTGCCACCAGCCGGCTGGCGCGAGCCGTCCTGGCCGGCCTCGCCGCGCTGCTCGCGGGCCTGCTCGAAGACCCCACCGCCAGTCAGCGTCAGACCGTTCTCGCGCAAGGCGCTGGCCAGCGCCGGCACCGCGTCCTGCAGCGCCTGGCGCGTGGCGGCATGGGCCGCGCTGAAGTCCACCTGGGCCTGCGTGCCGTCCAGGCTGATGCGCACCTCGATCGGGCCCATCTCGGCGGGGTTCAGCTTCAGCTGGGCATGGTCGATGCCGTCGCGCGCCATCACGCTGAGCTGCGAGCCCAGGGCCGGCGCGAATTCATGCGAGCCCACGTGCGCCTGCACCTCGGCCTGCGTCGGCGTGGCGCTGTCCGCAAACCTTGGGGGCGCATTCAGGGCAGGGCCCGGCCAGCCTGACGGCGCGGTCTGCATCGAAGCCGGATCGGTGCTCGTGCGCTGCGTGGGCATGCCCTCGCGCAGCGCCTGGGGCAACAGCGACAGCGCGGCGCCGCCTAGGTCCTGGCCCTGCCCCTGGGCCGCAGCGTCGCCAGCCAGCGGTGACATGCCCCGCGCGCCGCGGCTGTCGGCATGCCGCGGCACACCGGTCGGCGCCAGCGCGGCAAAGCCCGGCGTCGGCACGGCCGGTGCGTCGGCCTCGGCACCGGGTGTCAGCGCGTCGGCCTGCCGTGCCGCCGCGGCTGCAGGCCCCTGCGCTGCGGCCGGGACGGCTCCGGCCACGAGCGCCGCCTTGTCGGTGCCGGTCGCCGCGGTGGTCGCGGCAACCGGCGCCGGCGGCGGCAGCGGCAGGCTGCTGACCCAAGTGGCCAGGTCGGTTGGCGCTGCTTCGTCCTCTTTGCCTGCGGCCAACGCGGCGCCCTCCTCCGCGCTGGGCGGCGGCGCCTGTGTGTCGCCCGGCAAGGCACTGGCCGCTTCGACCGCCGTGTCGACCACCTGCTCTGACGCAGACGCCTTGCGCGCCGCGTTGCCGCGGCTGTTGGCACCGATTCGTGCATCGGCGACCTCGGCTGCGGCGGGGCGCGGTGTGTCGGTCTTGGCGCGAGCGGGCTCACTGCCGGACTGGGCGCTGTCAGCCGCGGCGTCACGCTGCCTTGCGGCGGCCTGGTCCAACGCCTGCGAAAACGCCTGGCCGCCGTCAGTGCCGATGGCGGCAGGGCCGGGCGCGGCGACGGCGGCCATCGGGCCGTTGGCAATGGGTGCGGTGGGGTTCAGCATGGTGCTCGATCGCAGACGGTGGGATTCATTGCGGACGCAGGCGGTCGCGCTGGGTGTTGTGCCAGCGCATGCGCTGCGCCTGCTCGTCGGTGGCCTTCTGATCACGCTGTCGGCCGGCATGGGCCAGTTCGGCGCTGCGGCGCTCGATCAGCTTGCGCACCGAGGCCAGGCGGCGCTCGCTTTCCAGCAGGGCATGACGTGCCTGCGCCAGGTGCAACTCGCTGACCTCGGCCTGGCGCGTCTGCATGGCCACGGCCTGGTCCAGCCGCTGCATGAAGCTGCGGTAGTGCATCAGGATGTCCATCGTGCTGCCCTGGTTGAACTGCGCGGCCCAGCGGGCCTCGTACTCGCCGCGATAGGCCAGCAACTGCTCGCGCTGCTCGCGTGCATGGCGCGCGCTGTCGTCGGCGCGGCGCAGGGCCGACTGCGCCTGGTCGCATTGCTGCTGCTCGCGCTGCATCAGCAGTTGCAGGGACTGCAAGCGCTGCATCACGAGTCGACCAGCGCACTCAAGCGTGCAAAGCTATCCTGCAGCGTCGCCGGCTCGTGCATGTCCTGCTGCAGCAGCGTGCTCAGGTGCGGATGCAGCCGCACCGCGACATCGAGCTCGGCATCATGGCCGGGCACGTAGGCACCCAGCTGGATCAGGTCGCGCGCCTTGCTGTAGCGCGCCAACAGCTGCCGCGCGCGGCGCGCGGCGGCCACCTGCTCGCGGCCGGCCACGCTGCCCATCACGCGCGAGATCGAACGTTCCACGTCGATGGCCGGGAAGTGCCCGGCCTCGGCCAGTTCGCGCGACAGCACCACATGGCCGTCGAGGATGCCGCGCGCCGCGTCGGCGATCGGGTCCTGCGGGTCGTCACCCTCGCTGAGCACGGTGTAGAAGGCGGTGATCGAGCCCTGGCCGTTCAGGCCGTTGCCGCTGCGTTCCACCAGCTGCGGCAGCTTGGCAAAGCAGCTCGGTGGGTAGCCCTTGGTGGCCGGCGGCTCGCCGATGGCCAGCGCGATCTCGCGCTGCGCCATCGCATAGCGCGTCAGGCTGTCCATCAGCAACAGCACATGGCGGCCCTGGTCGCGGAAGTGTTCGGCGATGGCGGTGGCGTAGTTGGCGCCCTGCATGCGCACCAGCGGTGCGGCATCGGCCGGCGCGGCCACCACCACACTGCGCGCGCGGCCCTCTTCCTCGAGGATGTCCTCGATGAATTCCTTGACCTCGCGGCCGCGCTCGCCGATCAGCCCGACGACAATGACGTCGGCCGCGGTGTAGCGCGCCATCATGCCCAGCAGCACGCTCTTGCCCACGCCGGTGCCGGCAAACAGGCCCAAGCGCTGTCCGCGGCCGACGGTGAGCAGCGCGTTGATGGCACGCACGCCGGTGTCCAGCGGCGTGCGCACCGGGTCGCGGTCCATGGCGTTGATGGCCCGCCGCACCATCGGTTCGGTGCGCACATCCAGCAGCGGGCCCATGCGGTCCAGCGGCTTGCCGTGCGCATCGACCACGCGGCCCAGCAGTCCGGCGCCCACCGGCAGGTGCAGCCCGCGGTCCTCGCTGCGCCGCCACGGGTGGTTCTCCTTGCCGAAGCAGGGTGCGACATGCGGTGCGGGGCAGGGCTGTACCAGTGCGCCGCTGGTCAGGCCGTGCAGCTCGCCGTTGGGCATGAGGAAGGCTCGGTCGCCGTTGAAGCCCACCACCTCGGCCATCACGCCGGGCTGATCCGCAGCCGCGGAGACATCGCGCACCTCGCACACCGAGCCCACCGGCACGCGCACCCCGGCCGCTTCGAGCACCAGCCCGGTGACGCGCACCAGCGTGCCGCTGGCGTCCAGCGGCTGCGGCAGTGCTGCGTAGTCCTGCAGGTCGGCCAGGTAGCGCGACCATTGCGCCGCGCGGGTCTCGGCCGGCATCGGCTGGAACGGCCTCATGGCGCGGCCTCGGCGCCGGGTTCGCTCCACGGCAGCTCGCTGCCCAGCACCGCTGCGGCCTGGCGCCAGCGCGCCTCGATGCGCGCATCGATCTGGCCGAGGTCGGATTCGACCAGGCAGCTGCCGCGTTCGATGCCCGGCTGGGCCAGCAGCCGGGCGCCGCGCGAGGCCAGCGCCTCTGCCGCGCCCTCGGCCACCAGCGCATGGTCGTCCGGATGCACCAGCACGCGGATGTGGCGGGCACTCTGCAGCACTGCGTTGACCGCCTGCGTGGCCACTTCGGCCACCTGCTCGGGGTGGATCTGCAGTTCGGCGCGCACCACGCGCCGCGCCAGCATCACCGCGGCCTGGGCCACGGCCTGGGCCATCTGCGGCTCCAGCGCTTCGAGCTGCGCATTGAAGCTGTTCAGCAGCTGGCCCAGCTGGCCGGTCATCTGCGTGGCGAAGGATTGTTTGAAGCTGTCCAGTGCCACCAACCCGTCGCGGTAGCCGTCCTGGTACCCAGCCTGGCGTGCCGCAGCCACCTGGGCCTGCACGGCGGGCTTGTCGGCCGCCTTCGTGGCGGGGGCCGCCGCGGCGGCCCCCGCCGGCGTCACCGGCGGGTCGAGCTCGGTATTCAGCGTGTCCGGGCTCCAGGCGGCAAAGCTGCCCAGTTCCTCGCGCGGAATAAAGCGCGAGTACGGTGTGGCGCTGCGGGCCGGGCCAGTGCCCTGCGGCGGCGGCACATTGCGAAAGGGTTTAGACGAATTCGTCGTCACCGCCGCCTCCGATCACGATCACACCTTCGTCGGACAGGCGGCGCACGATCTTGAGCAGTTCCTTCTGCTCGGCCTCGACCTCGGACACGCGCACCGGGCCGCGCGACTCCAGGTCCTCGCGCAACGTCTCGGCGGCGCGCGTGGACATATTGCGGAAGATCTTCTCGCGCAGCTCCGGCGTGGCGCCCTTCAGCGCGATGACCAGCGACTCCGACTGCACTTCCTTCATCAGCGACTGGATGCCCTTGTCGTCCAGGCGCTCCAGGTCGTCGAAGGTGAACATGTTGTCCAGGATCTTCTGCGCCAGGTCGTTGTCGGCGCCGCGGATGAAGTCCAGCACCGAGGTCTCGAGCGTGCCGCCGAGCATGTTGATGATCTCGGCCGCGGGCTTGACGCCGCCCAGGTGGGACTTCTTCACCCGGTCGCTGCCGGCGAGCACCTGGTTCAGCACCTCGTTCAGGTCGCGCATCGCCGACGGCTGGATGCCGTCCAGCGTGGCCACGCGCACCAGCACCTCGTTGCGCTGGCGCTCGGCGAACAGCTTCAGCACCTCGGCGGCATGGTCGCTCTCCAGGTGCACCAGGATGGCGGCGACGATCTGTGGATGTTCGTGGCGCATCAGCTCGGCCACAGACGATGGGTCCATCCACTTCAGGCTCTCGATGCCGCTGACATCGTCGCCTTGCAGGATGCGGTCGAGCAGCAGGTTGGCCTTGTCCTCGCCCAGCGCGCGCTTGAGCACCGAGCGCACGTACTCGTCGTTGTCGCTGACCAGCATGCTCTGGTCGCCGGCGACCTCGCGGAACTTGTCCAGCACCTGGTCGAGCCGGTCGTGGCTGATGCTCTTCATGCGCGCGATGGTCTCGCCCATGCGCTGCACTTCCTTCGGTGCCAGGTGCTTGAAGACCTCGCTGGCGTGCTCTTCACCCAGCGACATCAGCAGGATGGCGGCGTTCTCGATGCCCTGATCGTCCATGTGCTTGTGCTGTCAGGCCGGCTCGCCGCCGACCCATTCCTTGACGATCTGCGCCACAGCGGCCGGGTTCTGCTGCGCGAAGGCGCGTGCGTTCTCCAGCTTCTGGTTCACCGGCGGAGCGGCCAGCGCCGGCGGCGTGGCGGCGCCGGGTAGCGCGGCGCCGAGGTCGTTGTCGGCCACCACGTCGAGCTTGCCGCCCACCGGCTTGGCCTCCGGGGGCAGGGCCGCGTTGAGGGCCGGTCGGATCAGCTTGAACACCACCACCAGCGCCACCACGGCCAGCGCCAGCGGCGCGGCGGCGGCGCGCAGCAGGTCCAGCAGCCAGGGCTGCTGGTGGATCGGGATCTCTTCCACCTTCGGCGGCGGCTCGACGCGGAAGGGCGCATTGATCACGCGCACCGAGTCGCCGCGCTCCTTGTTGAAGCCCAGGCTTTCCTGCACCAGCGCAGTGATCTTCTCCAGTTCGTCGGCCGACAGCGGCGTGCTGGTGGTCTTGCCCTTGGCGTCGGTGGTGGCGCGGTGGTTGACCACGACCGCGGCATTCAGCTTGCGCAGCGTGCCGGTGGCATTGCGCGTCACGCGCACCGTCTTGTCCACCTCGTACTGGGTGACGGCGTCGCGGCGCATGCTGCCGCCGCCGTAGCCGCCTTGCGCCGCCTGCAGCGGCTGGGCGCCGCCAACCACCGGCGCCGTGGCGGGTGTCGGCGGCTGGTTGCTGGCCGCGCCGGGCACGCCGCTGGGCACGGCCGCGCCGGGCGAGCCGGATTCGTTGCGCTGCACCAGCTTGACGGTGGCCGGCGCGTCGCCCTGGTTGGGCTTGAATTCCTCGCTGGTCGATTCCGTCTGCGTGAAGTCGATGTCGGCGGTGACGTTGGCACGCAGGTTGTCGCGCCCGACCACCGGCTCCAGGATGTCGAGCACCCGCTTCAGGTAGCCGGCCTCGATCTGTTGCACATATTGCAGCTGCTGGGCATCCAGGCCCTTGCCGCTGTCGTCGGCACCGGACAGCAGCGCGCCGCTGCTGTCGAGCACGCTGACCGCCTTGGGGCTCAGTTCGGCCACGCTGCTGGAGACCAGGTGCACGATGCCGGCGACCTGCGCGCGCTCCAACGTGCGCCCCGGGTGCAGCGTCAGCAGCACCGAGGCGCTGGGCTTCTGCTGCTCGCGATAGAAGCCGCTCTGGTTGGGCAGCGCCAGGTGCACGCGTGCCGCCTGTACCGCGGACAGCATGCTGATCGATCGCTCGAGCTCGCCTTGCAGCCCGCGCTGAAAGTTCAGCCGCTCCTGGAACTGTGTCTGTCCGAAGGGCGACTTGTCGGTCACGTCGAAGCCCGTACCCGCGCCCTTGGGAAGCCCGGCCGAAGCCAGGCGCATGCGCACGTCGTAGACCTGCGAGGCCGGCACCAGGATGGCATTGCCGCCGTCGGCATGCTTGTAGGGCACGTTCATCTGCGACAACTGGGCCAGCACCGCGCCACCGTCCTTGTCGCTCAGGTTGGCGAAGAGCACGCGGTAGTCGCCTTCGGCCTGGCGCAACGTCAGCGCCACGGCCACGGCCAGCAGCAGCGCCACGCCGATGCCCAGGCCGAGCAGCGAGCGCGCCGGCAGCGCGGCCATGCGGGCGCCGAAACTGCCTGCCGCGGCATTCAGCGGAACCAGGGTCTGGGGGGGGTGCGGCGCGACGGCGTTGTCCATGAAGGGGGAATCCGGGTGATGGCTGGCCCGCTTGGCGACGCGCTATGAAGGCAGGCTCTGGCGGCGATTGTTCGGCAGCCGCGCGGCGCGCTATAGCGCAAGAAGGCGCGCAAAGCGGCACCAGTTACATGCGATGTCCGGACCGGCCTTTGCCTAGACTGGCGCACCGGAAGCACCTTGCATGGACCTGAAACTCAAGCCCTTCGACTTTGCGCAGGCCGTGGCGCGGGCGGGGCTGCGCCCGGACGGCATGCCGCTGGCGCGCGGGGCCGATGCGGCCGGCGCCACCAGCTTCCAGTCGGCCATGGCCGATGCGCTGAAATCGGTCAGCCAGACGCAGCTCGAATCGCAGAACCTGCAGCGTGAATTGCAACTGGACAATCCCAGTGTCAGCCTGGAGCAGACGATGGTGGCGATGCAGAAGTCGCAACTCGGCTTCCAGGCCACGCTGCAGGTGCGCAACCGCCTGGTGCAGGCCTACAGCGAAATCATGAACATGCAGGTTTAGCCACCTGCTAAACTGGCTGCTACCTGGGTGTTTAGCGCTAACAAGCGCTAGCCCAGCGCTACCCGGCAGCGTGAAAACGCTACCGGGATGCTACCTACCCCCATAGGAGCCGCCATGACCACCCGCGCCAAGCCCCAAACCGACGCCACCCTGGCCCGCCTGCCACGCCCGAAGAAGGAACAACTGCTGGCCGTGGGCCGCGCTGGCCTGTACCTGAAGCGCCGCCCGAACGGGCGCGACAGCTGGCAACTGCGCACGCGCGTGGGCGGCACATGGCGCGTGGCACTGCTGGGCGAGTTCCCCGCCATGACGCTGGCCGTGGCCGCTGCGCACGCCGAGGCGGCGAAGCCGATGAGCGGCACCGCGCTCGACAGCGCCACCGTGGGCGGCGCGCTGGGCGAGTTCTTCCGCACCTACGTCGCCACCCGGTATCGCACCGCGACCGCCCGGCGTGAGTCGGAGTCGCTGCTGCGCCGCGCGACCGAGCCGCTGGCCGTGCGGCTGCTGCGATCAGTCAAGCGCGGCGAGTGGGTGCACTGCATCGACCCGTTGCGTGACCGGCCGAACAGCGCCCGCAAGGCACTGGCGCTGCTGCGGCAGTTCTCGGGTTGGTGCGCCGTGCGCGGGCTGCTCGACTTCGACCCGCTGGCCGGCGTGACTGGCGGCCGGCTGGGGCTCGAACAGTACGCCCCCCGCGAGCGGGTGCTAACTACCGACGAGCTGCGGACCCTGTGCGCCCGCGCCGACCCCGACGCCCACATGCTGCGCTTTGCCCTGCTGACCGCCTGCCGCATTGGCGAGGCTTTGGCCTGGACGCCTGCGCAGGTGACTGGCGACGTGTGGACCATCCCGGAGACCAAGAGCGGCCGGCCCCACACGGTGCCTCTGTCGCCAGCGGCTGCCGCGCTGCTGCCACTGCCCAGCCCGCGGCCGGTGTACGTGTCGATGGTCGGCCGGCAGAAGCGCCTGGGCGTGATGTGGAACGCGCACGACTTGCGCCGAACTGCGGCGACGCTGATGCGCGAGGCCGGCGTGGCCGTGAGCACGGTGGAGGCGGTGCTCAATCACGCGCCGACCCGGCTGGTTCAGGTGTACCAGAAGCACGACCCCATCGAGGAAAAGCGCGCCGCGCTGCATGCGCTGGCCGCGCGATTGGCAACCGTGTGCATTTAGTGGCATGCTTGTGGCCGTTGCCACAGCATGCAATAGCGCGACGCCGCCGTCTCTCTAGACGGTAGGCCCCCGGAACCAGCCGATCAGCGAGGCAGGGGAGTAGCGCAGCAAGGCCGGCAAAGGTAGACCTCTAGTCCCTGCCGCACGCCCGGGTTCGCAACCGGGTCCCGGCCATCAGCAGGTGCCACGGCGGCGCCGCCTGCGAGTGGGTAGCCCATGGAGCGGCTACCTCATGCCTACCAAGCAAGACCCCCCGGCGCCCCGGCGCTATTCGTCCGTGCGCATCCCGTACGAGCTGCTGCGTGCCTATCGCATCGCCGCCGCGCCTATCGACACGACCGCCGGCGCCTTGATGCTCAAGGTGCTGGCCCAGCACGCGACCAAGCTGCAGAACAACCGCGGAGGCACGCCATGAGCGCCGCCTCTGTGGTGCCGCGGCCCATCCCGTGGCCGGGCGGCGCAGCGAAGCTGCTCGATTGCAGCGCCGCGACGCTGACCGCCCGACAGGCGCTGGGCGACCATCCGGCCCTGTACGCGGTGACCGAGCGCATCCTCGTGACGACTGACGTCGCCCTGGCTGCGTGGCTCGACCGCAAGGCCGTGCCGCAGGGCTATCGCGCCCGGCAGGCCACGCGCACCAGCGGCGGCAAGAAGGCGGTGCCTGCATGAGCCCACCAAACGGAAAGACCCCGCACCGCGGCAACGGTCGGGGTCCAGGGAGCAAGGAAGAAAGTAGCGCCGCAAGTGTGCCTCATTTTGCAGCAGTGGCGCAAGCGCCTGACCTTTCGGCCGCTCGCACGCTGCTGGCCAAAGGGTTCAAGCTCGTTGCGCTGCGCAAGTGGGACAAGGCCCCTGCCGCGTTCGACTGGCGCAACCCGCGCAACTTCATCAACGGCCGCGGAGTTCCCGACACCCTGACCGGCGTGGGCATGCCACTGCAAGAGAACCAGCGCGCCAGCCTGGACCCCGACAACGAAGCCTTGGCCCGTGTCGGTCTTGCGGTGCTGGGCTTCGACCTTGAAGCCTTGATGGTGGCCGGCGCAAGGACCGTGAGCACGCGCCCGGGCAGCGGTGGCCGCAGCACCTTCGCGCTGACCGACGAACAGACTGCCAAGCTGCACCGGCTGAAGTTCGGCACCATCGAGCACGGCGGCATTCTCGAAGTGCGCGCCGGCCCGCTGCAGGACGTGGTGCCCGGCACGGTGTATCACCCGCGCAAGCCCGGCAGCACCGGCGTAGACACCAGCGTCGGCCCCTACAGTCAGAGCTATGACCCGCTGAGCGTTGGCATCGAGAACGCGCCGCCTCTGCCTGCCAAGCTGGCCGCATGGTGGCTGCGCTGCTGCACCGACGCAGCCTTCTACAACGAGCAGCGCCGCATCTTCGCCCATGCAGTCGGCGGGCGCGTGAAGACTGCCATGCCTGACCGCCCCGACGGCGCCGCAGGTTCGCAGCTTGCGCATCACAGCCTCTATCGCGGAGCTTACGGGCGGCTCGTGGCCGCGGGCGAGGCGCCCGACGTGGCGACCCTGCTGCGGAAGCACGGCTACCGCGAGCATGAGGATGGTCGATGGTCACACCCGCGAGCGACAGGCGTGCCGGGCGTTGCGCTCATCCCCGGCAAGGACGACCTTCTGGTACAGCCACCATGCAGGTGACCCGCTGAGCGGGTGCTTCGACGCGTGGAATGCCTTCGTCATGTTGGAGCACGACGACGACATGGGCACGGCCATCGAAGAGGTGATGTTCCTTCAGAAGAAGGCCACGAGGGCGCAGGCGCTGCGCGAGTTCAACGTGCTGGCCGGCACCGCGTATGAGCCTGCGCCGCCCGCGACGATGACCGCTGTGGCACAGGCGGTAGACCGAATCGTCGGGGCACGTGCTGAGCTTTTCACTCCAATCGAGTACGTGCTCGATGGGTTCGTCATGTGCGGCGTGTTCGTCATCGCGGGACAGCCCGGTGTCGGCAAGACCAATGCGCTCGTTTCGTTGGCTGCGTGCGTGGCACACGTCGCGCCGAAAGACTGGGGCTTGTGGCCCGTGCTGCGCCGCCGTGTGGTGTTCATCACCGAAGCGGTCAACCAGACGCTCAACGTGCGTTCGTCGTTGATGCTGAAGGCGCTGAACGCTAGAACGGTGACGCAGGCGGACATTGACTACTGGTTTCAGGTGCGGGACTCCAAGCGGGTGCCCGCTGCGGATCGCGCCGCAGACTTGAAGCGCATCGTCGCGGAGTACACCATCGCCGGCCCCAACGGGTATCGCGTCAAGCCGCTCGTCGTGCTCGACACCACGAGCTCGACCATCGACCTGGAAAACGAGAACGACAACGCCGAAGTGTCCAGGGCCGTGTCTGCCGTGCGCGAAGCCAGCGAGGACGGCCCCGTCTGGCTGAACACGCACACGGCAAAAACAATGAGCCGGCAGACGGTATCCGCCCGCGGAGCCAGCGCTTGGGAAGGCGACACCAGCGGGTCGGCCTACATGATCAGAGACGGCGACCACGACACCGCCCCTCGCGTGCTGCTGCTCGGCAAGGTGCGCCATGTGCCTGCGTTCAACGAGTTGCAGTTCGGCTACGACCAGGGCGAAGTCCAGTTGAAGACACCGTGGGGAGCCGAGCAGACGCTGCGGTTCGGGCACGGCGTTCCGGCGCGCAGTGACACGCAGGTCCGGCGCCGCGAACAAGCCAGTCAAACCGAAAACAGGCTGATCGAAGCCGCCGTTGATGCGGCGCGGCGCGCCGTTGACGGCGCCGTGTTCCTGACCAAGTCTGAACTGATCGACGGAATGAGACTCGGGCGCAGCAACGGGCAGAAGCGCGCCGCCGTGGGCGCTGCCATCGTGGCCGGGTTTCTGCGGGTCATCCCAATGCCGCAGTCGCACCGCACGCACGCCAATAAGAAGGAGGCCATCGTGCCGGGAGACTGGAACGAGGTGCCGAAGTGATCGCCCCTTCGTACCCCGGTGCAACCCAGGTGCGCACCCAGGTGCGCACCCCCGTTGCCCGGGCTTGCGGTGGGGGGCTGCGTTCAGCAGCCCCCACCACCCGCAAGCCAACCCAGGTGCATAGGTGCGTACCCTAAGGGGAAAACCTGGGTTCAGTGGTGTGTTTCCGACTCCAAACCAACTGGACAACAAGCACGCCGCTGAACCCAGGTGCGTGCAGCCCGTTTTAAGGCCAAAAACAAATCACTCCCGCACCCCCGTTTATGGACCACCTTCAAAGGACCACCGACACGGACCCCGGACCCTGGCACCTGATGTGCACCCAGCTCCAAGGCCAGCCGCTGCCAGCGCTGCCAGCGCTGCCCGGCCGCGTGCCACGGCCTACCCACTGTGACTGTGACAGTCGAGGAGGACGCCGCGCTGTGCGACGCCGCCCTGGCTGCGCAGGCTGCAAGCCCTGGCCCACTCCCGCGCGGCGCAGCCGGGGGTGATTCAGAAAGGTCGGAGCTCGCTAGAAAAAACCAAGACGCCAGACTTTTAGTCGCCCCGCCAAACTTTTGAACAGAAGGAACTGACATGAAACCACCCCGCGACACCTCCCCCGCCAGCGCGCACCTGCGGATGATCAGAGGCACAGCCCGCAAGGACCGGCCCGCACCCGCAGGCGTCGTGCTGCCAATCCTCGGTGCACCGCCCGAGCCGCCTGCCTGGATGACCAACGCCGACGCGCTGGCGGAGTGGGCCAAGCTGTGCCGCCTTCTGCCGCTATCGGAGGGTCAGCTTTCCGCGCTGGGCGTGCTGTGCCAGCTCCACGGCAAGATCGTGGCGCTCTTTCGCATGGGGGACGTCCCCACTGGCTCGCTTCTCGCGATGCACCGCTCCCTGTCGAATGACTTCGGGCTCAGTCCTCGCGCGCAAAACAGACTCCACCGCCTAGCCGGCAACGCTTCGTCCAATCCCTTCGCCGGCCGCGGCAAGCGCCCAGACTGAGCCGCTGCGCGTGATGAGCTTGCCCGCCGATCCGTTTGGCAGGACGCAGCCTCCGACCCGCGAGGGCCGCGTGGTGCAACTGCTGGACACAATCGACGACCTCGTGTCCGACGAGCGCCCCGGCCACCGGCTGCTGGGCTACGCGTTGCGCCGTTGCATGCTCGATGGCCTGTCCCTAGAAGCCGCGCTCGGCATCGCGGCGCCGCAGGGCAGCCACCACACGCCGCGGTTTTTGGCGCGCAGGGCACGCAAGGCGTCGGGGCGGTAGGGGGGTAGGGCCAACACGCCGACGCGCGACGCTTGGTGCGACGCCTAGCGGCCTTGCTGGCCGGCCTTGCCGCTGGGGGCTGGCGTACCCGGCAACGCTTCTCATGACGTATGAGAACGCTCGCCGCAGCAGTTGGTGCACAGTGCAGGCACTTGTCTAGACAACCCCAAGGACAGCACCAACATGAACACCGTGACCCAGCTTTCGCCCGCGAACCGAGGGCCTTGCGACTTCACGCGGCTCGCCGCCAGTCTCGCCCGACACAAGGGCGATTTCATGGCCGTGGCCGCCGATGTGGCGGACTCGAAGCCGCTCTCGCTCGTTATGAAAGCGGCCGTCGCATCGGGCACGACATCCGACGCGAATTGGGCGCACGAGCTGACCGACTTTGCAAAGCTGAGCGGCGAGTTCGCTGCACGGCTTCGCCCTTCCACGGTCATCGGCCGGCTGCGCGGCTTGCGCTACGTGCCGCCGGCCACGCGCACGCTAAAGGAAGCCAGTGGTGCAACGGGCGCATGGGTCGGAGAAGGCGCGCCAGCTCCGGTGAGCCAGTTCGATGCGGACGAAATCAGCGTCGGCGTCTCGAAGATGCAGTCCCTTATCGTCATCACCAGCGAACTGGCCCGCACTGGCAACCCCGCGGCGCTGGCGACCCTTGAGCAGCTGATGATCAAGAGTCTGACCGAGGCGCAGGACAAGGCTTTCATCGACTCGACGATTGCATTTAGCTCAGCCGGCCCCGCCAGCGTTACCTATGCGAGCGTGAAGCACCAATCGACCGGCGCCACCGCAGCCGCTGCGGCGGCCGACTTGAAGGCGATGGTGCAGCAGTTAATCAGCGCGGGCAGCGACTTGACCGCCGCGACCTGGGTGCTGCACCCGCGCAGCGCGCTGGCGCTGGGCACGATGCTGAACGCCGGCAACCAGTTGGCGTTCCCCGGCATCGGCCCCCTCGGCGGCACGCTGCTCGGCTTGCCCGCGATCACCAGCGCCGCAATCCCGACCGACACCGGCGATGACACCTATGCGCACCTGATCGACGCATCGCGCATCCTGATTGCCGACGAAGGG
This sequence comes from uncultured Pseudomonadota bacterium, assembly GCA_963758955.1. Taxonomy (GTDB): domain Bacteria; phylum Pseudomonadota; class Gammaproteobacteria; order Burkholderiales; family Burkholderiaceae_C; genus Rubrivivax. The sequence goes on along the minus strand of CAVWXO010000006.1, from coordinate 13,692 downwards.
ATGGCCGCAGTGGATGTGTCTCGCCAGAGCAGCCTGCAGCTTCTCAATGACCCAAGCACGGGCGCACAGAACCTCGTGAGCATGTGGAGCAATGGCCTGGTCGGCATCCGGCTAACACGCTGGATCGGCTGGCAGGTGCTGGACGGCACGGCCATCGCGACGCTTGAAGACGTGGCGTACTGACCGGGAGCCCGCCGTGGACCGCGCATATTCAGTGCTAACGATAAAGGCCGCGCGCGAAGATGAGCGCAGCTTCGAAGGGACGGCCAGCACTCCGGCACTCGATACGCAGAACGACATTGTTGAGCCTCGCGGTGCAAAGTTTGAATTGCCCCTGCCGCTGCTCTGGCAGCACAACGCAGCGCAGCCCATCGGGTTCGTAACGCATGCTCGCGTCAGCGATGACGGCATCCACGTGAAGGCCCGCATCCATCGCATCGACGAGCCGGGCAAGCTGAAGGACCGCCTGGACGAAGCGTGGCTCAGCGTGAAAACAGGCCTCGTACGCGGCCTCAGTGTGGGCTTCCAAGTGCTCGACGCCGAGCCCCTGCGCGGCGCCCAGCGTGGCAAACACATTAAGGAGTGGGCGTGGCGGGAGTTGAGCTGTGTGACCATGGCCGCGAACACGACCTGCACCGTGCTGGCCGTCAAGAAGGCTGACCTGCTGGTGCGCACGAGTCTGGGGCTGGTGCCCGTGCCGCAGCCTTCCTCGTTGGCCACAAAGATGAAGCTGGCGTTGGTCGATTCGGCGTCGATGCGCACCACTCCGATGGTGACCATCAATGCCATTCGCTATCGAATGGATGTGCTGCGCGATGCCGCGGGTGATATCGCGTCGGTAGTTCTCGAACCCGTCAGCGTTGTCGCGTTGCCCAAGGAGCCCGCATGAGCATCACCCCTGAACAAGTCGAAGCCCTCGCGGCGCTGGTGTCCCAAGAGATGGACAGCAAGATCCGCAGCATCAAGTCGGTGGTCACGCCCGAAGTCTTGGAGGCGTTTGCGAAAGGTGCCGGCATCAAGATGAAGGAGCACGTGGCGGATGTCAACTGCCGCCTGCTGGGGCTGATCGACAAGCAAACCCGGGAGATTGACGAGCTACGCAGCAAGCTCGCCGTCGTGCAGCACAACCTCGAACGCAGGCTGACCGAGATGGAGTGCCGCGAATGACCACCCGCACCGCGCAACTGCTCGACGCTGACCGCCGCGTGGTGGCCCGCGTGCCCGCCAACACCGACACGTTCTCGGCCACGCTTGACCCCGCCGCCTTCGAGCGCTGCGTCTCGTGCAGGCTGATCGACGAGACCGGGCACGTGCTGGCCGAGGTGCCGATCACGCGAGGCGGGGAATGACATACGGCAGGCCCATCCACCAAGAGGGTGAACTGCGCAGCGTGGCGTTTCACGCGAATGTGGCCGTGCGCATCATCGCCCGCGCCCGCAAGCGCTGCGAGCCTTGCATCGAGCTGTACGCCCGCGCGGAACCGCGACCCTTGCTCGGAGTGTTCAAGTCCGCCTCCGAAGCGATTGCCTTCCTAAACGGAGATCAACCATGAGCAAACCTAACCCCCTCACGCCCACGCCCGTCCGCGCGCCGCGCCCTGGCCCTGGCGCGTGCGAGCACCCCGCGCCACGGCAAGGCAGCTTGCCGCCGACCATCGGCGTGCCCCGGCCGCCGCGCGTCTTCAGGATTCCGGGGCGATGAACCACCACTGCTTCAACACCGATGATGACGAGCAGCCGCAGACTCTCGACGCGTGGCTGCACCGCCAGCGCATCGAGTTGGCGCTGATGCGTGCCCTCGCCCATGCGCAGCTCGATGCCCTCATTGACAAGCACGAAGCGCGGCTGAAACTTGCGGCCCAGGTGGTTTACCGCGAAGTGAACGAACTGGCGCAACACTAACGCCAGGAGCTAGTTCCGCGACAGGTAGACAGCCTTGCCTTACCCCCTATTCGCGGGGGCGTCTTGACTGATTACTGGGCAGATACTGGGGATTGGACAGTTGCCCGGAGGTTGTCATGGCAAGGTGGATGCTCGGATTGATGGGATGGATCGTCGCGTGCTCAGTGCACGCCGGGATCTTGTATCGGTGGGAGGCCACCTGCGTCGAACGCTACTTCTTGAGCTCCGATTACGAAGGCGGCCGGTTGGAGCTTGGCTGCAAACAGCCGATCCGAGGCACGCTCTTGATGCCGGACATCTACATCCCTGGGACGGAGTACCTATCGGGCACAGAAGAAGAGCCAGAGGGGTTGCCGATTCCAGAGCTGACAATATTTGACACGCACTTCGGCCCGATCTCCATCGGAGGAACCGATGGTACAAACCATTCGCTTGTGTACTTGCCCGAACAAAGCGGCCCTGGCCGGGCGAGCTTCTTATGGACGTCCGGCCACATCGATCTTCCCGGTCGGACCGCGTTTGAAATAGAAGCCAACGACTCCTTCGTGATCGTGTCCGAGGATGCTTACTTCAGCCGCGTCTCCGAGCCCGGAACTCTGTCGCTTGCGGTTCTCGCGCTCGGCCTCGCTGCGGCGCGGCGTTGGCAGGGCTGGCGGTCGTCTAGACCAGGCGATGGTGGCCGGGAGCGCAAGCGGCGCTGAAGTACATGCGCGGGAACCTCTCAAGCCAGCGGGCCTCGCGGGCGCGGCCCCTGGGCGTCGCGCTGGGTCGGGTTCCGGGCTGGGTGGTACTGGGGGCTCGGCGGCGTAGCAGCGGGGCGCCCTAGGCCCGCCACTTGAGCCATGCCCGGTGCCACCGCGCTGCGGCGCGTGCGTTGGCTTTGCCCACTTCGACGCCCGGGATCAACACTTTGCGGGTGCGTGCGTCTATCGCCCTCTGCTTGATCGCATTGGTGCGTTCGATCTCAGCCTTGGCCTGCCGCCCAGTTAGCAGGAAGCACTCGTACCGACCGTCCTGCCCCGGCTTCTCGACCCAGCGCGCGAGCACATAGAAGTCGCGCTTCCCAGTACGCACCTTGTCGGCAGCGGGCATCGGGAACCCGCCCACCGCCTTCGACGATGATTTGACCTGCACGTTGGCGTGCCATGTGCCTTCGACGTTCGCCACCAGGATGTCGTATGCAGCGAGGTTGCGTACGGTGGGCAGCGCCACCAAACCACGGCGCGACAACTCGGACACCACGTGGTGCACGCCCGCAATGCCGATGTGCGCGTTGCTGATGGTGGCCATAGTGGTGCCGAGCGTAACGCACCGGCTGCGCGTCGCTAGGCAGGCGCCCGGCAAGGCCGACAGGCGACCCCTGGGACGCTTTGCGGGCATTGGGTGGGGCCCTTGGGTGCAGGCGCGCCAGCGGCGGGCCTGTAGGCCGCGCAGCCTGGGGCCACCCGATAGCGGTGGGCGGCGCAGCCCGCTGGCCCAGTGGCCGCTGCCTTGCTGCGTGCGCCCCGGCCGGGGGGCGGTGCTGGACTCCTTACCTACTGCGGCTTGTCGCGCTGCTCGATGGCCTGGCGCTTCGCATCCGGCAACTTGGCGTAAAGCTCCCTAACTGTCTTTGGGTGCGTGATCGTCTGGTCGACAATGGCATTTACCAAGCCGAACAACTGCATGGCTATGTCACGATCGTCGCGAAGGTCAAGGGTGCCCGGATGTACGGCCTCGTTCCCTACTACGCGGACCACGTCGAGTGCCTGCTGCACCATTGGGTTGAGCCCCTTAGCGACCAGCGCTGCAATGTCGTCGTCGATGTTCTTGCCGCGCTCGCCAAGATGCGCGCATAGCTTCTGAATGCAAAGGCGCAGTAGCGCTGCGGCTCCCCGGGGTGACTCGTTGACGATTCCTCGCGCTTCCTCGAAGTCGCGGGCGATCTCTGGTGGGAGGTCGCTGTTAGGTCGAACGGCTTCACGATGTGCTGGGAACACCATTCTCGTGTGGACCCAGACAGCCATCTTTCTGCAATTGAAGCATTCGCTTAGATGAAGGTTATGGACGATTGGCGTGTTGACGAAGTCCGGTTTCTGATCTCGCTCGATGAAGACCAAGCCAGCCGCCATCCTTTCGTACCACGCAAGCAGCGAAGCGCGTACTTCGCCTAACTTGTCCGTTCCTTCGACCAATGCTCGCCAAGTCGGATCGGGGAACTCCGGAGTGCGCTTCCCATCCGGCATCCTTAAGGCGCCAAGACGAAGCCACGTTTGGCTCGTGAAGGCGCCGCAGTGCGGGCAGTCGAACGCGGTTTCGCTGGTCGACGGCGGTTTAGATGTGTCGGGCATGACCACGAGTTTACGAGCGCCGAAGGCCACGGTGGGTCGGCGCCCTGGCACCGTCGCCTACCCTACGTGCAGGCCGTGCTGGCGGCGCCTGGGGGCGGGTGCCGCCCGGTAGCGCTGGGGCTGTGGCCCCCGGTAGCGCTGGCGCACGCAAACGCTACCGGGTAGCGCTACCCGGCCGGCCGGATTTACATAGTGCAAATCCCGCCACCACACCCCCTGAACATGCAGGTCTGATCGGGACGGGGCTCCGCTTGGCGCCGATGCGCCGACAGATGCCATCGGCCATCGGGCCCGCAGTGCGAGGACAGCGAGTCCGCTTCAGGCCGAGGTTTCGGCGGCGGCCTGCCGCTCGGCCATCGCAGCGGGTTGCGCCCCGGCGCTGGGCAGCGTGAACTCGAAGCACGCGCCGCGGCCGATCTCGGCCTGGGCCTCGATGCGGCCGCCGTGGCGCTCGACGATGCGCTGCACGATGCTCAGGCCGATGCCGCTGCCGGCATAGTCGTCGCGCGCATGAAGTCGTGCAAAAGGCTTGAACAGCTGGGTGGCACGGGCCGGGTCGAAGCCCACGCCGTTGTCCTGCACGCTGATGCGCACGTGCTCGCCGCCTTCGGCGCGCAGGCCGACGCGCGCGCGCGGCGTGGCGCTGTCGCGGGTGAACTTCGCGGCGTTGCCCATCAGGTTGAGCAGCACGATCTTCAGCGCCGCCGGGTTGGCGGTGACGTGCATGTCCAGCTGGATGTGCCAGCGCAGCGGCGCACGCCGGGCCATCGATGGCAGCTCGCTCACCACCTCCTGGGCCAGTGCGCTGAGGTCCAGCGATTCCAGCGGCATCGGTTGCAGCGTCGAGCGTGCCAGCGCCAGCAGCGCGTCGACGGTTTCGCGCATGCGCTCGGCCGCATGCACCTGCAGCTGCAGCAGCTCGTGGTCTTCGGCCTGCAGGCGCTGGGCGCCGCGTTCGGCCAGCAGCTGCGCCAGGCCCTGCACATGGCCGATCGGCGTGCGCAACTCATGGGCCAGCTGCCGCGCGAAGGCGTCCAGGTCCAGATTCAGCTGCTGCAGGTCGCGGGTGCGTTCGCCCACGGCGCGCTGCAGCGCCTCGTTGTGGCGCAGCAGCAGTGCCTGCGCCTGCTGGCGCGTGGTGATGTCGCGGCCTACGCCGTGGTAGCCGAGGAAGCGGCCACCGGCATCGAAGCGCGGCATGCCGCTGAGCGAGATCCACAGCCAGCGCCCGTCGCCGCCATCGATCTCCATCTGCAGAGAGCGGAAGGGCCGGCGCGCCTCGAGGTCGGCGCGGTGTTCGGCCCATTGTTGTGGCGTCAGCGCATCGCGGTGCGCGTCCCAGCGGGTTCGGCCTTCGATGCGCTCGTTCAGTTCGGTGCCGATGCGCTGCTGCTGCTCCGCATCCAGCGGCAGCAGCCGGTGCTCGGCGTCGGTCTGCCAGTACCAGTCGGCGGCCAGCCGAGCCATCGTCGACCAGCGTTGCTCGCTGGACTGCAACTGCTCATGGGCCTGGCGCCGTTCGCTCACGTCGCGGCCCACGCCTTCGTAGCCGATCACTGTCCCCTCGGCGTTGTGCCGCGGCCGCCCGCTGATCGAGATCCAGCGCAGCGGCCGACCCGGCGGTCCGACCTGGAACTCGAGGTCGCGGAAGGCCTCGAGCCGCGTCATGCGGCCGAGCAGTGCGGTCCAGCCTTGCTCGGGCGCACGGAACAGGCCAATCTGGTCGAGCCGGCGGCCGACCAGCGCGCCTGCATCCAGGCCTGGTGCCAGCGCCTGAGGCGCCGCGCCCGACAGCCAGCTGAAGCGGTGCTGCCGGTCGGTCTCCCAGAACCAGTCGGCCGACAGTTCGGCCAGCGCCTGCCAGCGGCGCTCCGATTCCCCGAGCACGCTTTCGACGCCGCTGGCCAGCGCGTCGAAGGCTGACGGGGCGCCGAGCCGGTCCTCGCGCAGCTGGCGCACGGCGTCGCGCCAGCGGTCGGGGTCGAGCTCGTCGGAAAAGCGGCGCAACGTGTTGCGCACGCGTCGCCGTTGCCGGCCCAGCACGTGCACCGGCAGCAGCACTGCCGGCACCAGCAAGGCCAGGCCGAGCAGGGCTTCCAGCGGTGGCGTTTCGGGCACGCGCAGCCATACCGCGGCGGCCACGGCGACCACCACCAGGGCAATGCACAAGGGAAGCAGCCAGCGCAGCGCGGCGGCGCGGCGCCCCTGGCTGGTGGCTGGATCCCACGGGTCCACACTAGCGTGGACCGGGCGTCGCGCGCGCAGGCTTTTGCTCATACCCAACGACCGTGTTGTTGTTCGTGCCGACCTGTCGTGTGCAGGCCTGGACTGCCCGAGGCGCCAGTCGGTTCGGCTACCGCGGGACGGTCGTCAGTATCGTTGCTTTTGGGGCGTTTGCAGATCGGCAGCGACCCGCATGCGTGGCGTGCACGCATCGGCCGAGCCAATGCCGGCTCAGGCCCGGACCAAGCCGCTGTTCGACTGCCGTTCGTTCAGGCCGGCGGCCGAGTAGGCGACGCGTGGCGCCGGGCTGGGCAGCAGCACGTCGATGGCCCGATCGAGAGCCGCGCTGGCACGGGCCAGCGACTCGCGCTGCGCGGCCACATGGCCGCTGGCCAGTGCCAGCCGCTGGCGCAGTTGCGGCGTCAGCTGGCCGGAGCGGGCGCTGCGCCTCAGCTGGTCCACCGCGGCGGCCAGGGCGCGCTGCAGTTCGGCCGCCTCGGCCTCGACGGCCTCGGCAAGGTGCACGCGCAGGGCGTCGCCCAGCGCCTGAAGACGGGATTCGACCTTTTCGACCGATTGTTCGAGTTCGGTGCTCGGCGGGGCGCTCAAGGACATCAGTGCGATGCCTTGGGCAGCAGGTCCTGGGCGTTGGCGATCAATTGGTCGGCGATGGCCTCGGCATTGATCTGGAACTTGCCATCGCGAATGGCCTGGGCGATGCGCTCGACCTTCTCGCTGTCGAAATCGGCCCGGCTGGCGTCGGGGCCGCTCAGCGCCGCTTGGCTCGACAGCTCCACCTTGGCGCTGGGCTCGGTGGCCGACACCGGCCCGGACGAGGCCTTGCGCTCCGAAGCAGCCGGGGTGGCTGCGGGGTGACTGTCGACGGGACGGATCTTCATGGCGAACTCCTGGTTTGCCGCCCGGGCGGCAACACGACCGTTCCGGGGCTGCGGCAGCCGGCCCCCCAGGGCCCCAACTGCCGGGCATGCGCGGGATATCGGCCGACTTCTGCCGCAACTTGAGCGCCGGACGGCCGCATTCTGGCATCACCCCCATGGATCGGGGGGCGCTGCCGGGCGCATCCGGGGCTCATAGCTGCACCTCCACACGGTTCTGGCCGATCGCCTGCCCGGTCAGGACGCGACCGTTGTCGGTGCGCACGCGCACCGACTGGCCCTCGACACCGGGGCTCATGGCCTGGCCCTCGCCGCTGACGCTGAAGCCCTGGCCGCGCGCCACCAACTGCACGGTGTCGCCGGCGGCAAACCACTGGCGCTGTTTCAGGTCGCTCTGGCGCACGGCGGCGCCGGCTGCCACCGGCCGGGCCAGCTGGCGGCCGACCAGCCGGGCGGCATCCAGCACCGGCGGCGCCGGCTGAGCGGCCCAGTCGACCTCGGCCTGGCGCAGCATTCCGGGTTGCACTTCGCTGCCCGCCGGCAGCGCGGTGGCCGCCACCCAGGCCGGGGCGAAGACCTTCACCGTCACCGGCAGGTACACGTTCCAGGGGGTCGGCCCCTGCACGCAGCGCAGGCCGACGCGGCTGCGGCCCCAGGCGCGCGCGCCCGGTGGCAAGTAGGGCTCGATGCGTTCGCAGGGTGCCAGGCGCAGCCGCGGGTCGAGCCGGCCGGGCTCGATCTCGACGCGCATGGCACCTGGCGCCAGCACGGCGCCGGCCTGCTCGCCCAGCGCCTGGATGCGCTGCAGCGTCTCGGCATCGAGGCCGCCGTCTGGGCCCTGGGCCAGCGCCGGAGCGGTCAGCCCGGCCACCAGCCAGACACAGGTGCGCACGCGCGCAAGCAGGGGGAACAGAGCCTTCATCACGCCTTGCACTCTACGGGGCGGCCCGCCAGTGCGGCGCTGCGAAATGAGCGGCCTTCCGTGCGCTATTCGCGCTCATGTTCGGCCGGGGCGCTGCCCACAATGCCACGGCATGAAATACCCGAACCCGGAGCCGCGATGATCAACCGCCTCGGCGACAGCCTCGACTTCCAGAGCCAGGCGTTGACGCTGCGCTCCGAGCGGCAGCGGCTGCTGGCCAGCAACATCGCCAACGCCGACACGCCGGGCTACGTGGCCCGCGACCTGGATTTCGCCTCGGCACTTCGCGAGGCCGCCGGAATGGCACGGATGGGCACGCCGGCCCTGCAGGCCTTGCGCACGAGTCTGGCCACTTTGTCCGGCGGCTCGCCGGCCGAATCGCACCTGCGCTATGCCGCACCCAGCCAGAGCAACCTGGACGGCAACTCGGTGGACATGGACCGCGAGCGAGCGTCCTTCGCCGACAACACCGTCAAGTACGAAGCCACGCTGCGCTTCATCAACTCCCATGTGCGCAACATGCTGGACGCGATGAAGTCGCCCCAGCAAGGCTGATGACCGGAGGCTTCCATGAGCATGTTCAAGATCTTCGACGTCAGCGGCAGCGCGGTCAGCGCGCAAAGCCAGCGGCTGAACGTCGTGGCCTCCAACCTGGCCAATGCCGACACCGTGGCCGGGCCCGACGGCAAGGCCTACAAGGCGCGCCACGTGGTCTTCCAGACCGAACTGATGGGCGAACTGGGCGCCGCCGGCGTGCGCGTGTCCAGCGTCGGCGAGGACAACACCCTCGGCCGCCGCGTGCACGACCCCAAGCACCCCGGCGCCGACGCCGAGGGCTATGTCACCTACAGCAACGTCAACACCGTCGAGGAGATGGTCAACATGATTTCGGCATCGCGCTCGTACCAGAACAACCTGGAGGTGATGAACGCCGCCAAGAGCCTGCTTCTGAAGACGCTGCAGATGGGCAACTCATGAGCACCATCGCAGCGCTGGCCGACCAGCTGAACAACGCCGCCGGCAGCACCAGCACGACCCAGAACGAGGCGGGCAGCGAAGACCGCTTCCTCAAGCTGCTGGTCGCGCAGATGCAGAACCAGGATCCGATGAACCCGCTGGACAACGCGCAGGTGACCAGCCAGATGGCGCAGATCAACACGGTCAGCGGCATCGACAAACTCAACAAGACCGTGGCCGGCCTGAACAGCCAGCTGGTGCAGCTGCAGGCGCTGCAGGGCGTGACGCTGGTCGGCCGCGACGTCACCGTCGTCGGCGATCGCCTTTCCGTGGCCGATGGCGTCGGGGTCGGTGGCTTCGAGCTGACCGCTGCCGCCGACAACGTGAAGGTCGAGATTCTCAACGCTGCCGGCCGCGTCGCCGACACCATCGACCTGGGCGCACAGGCCAGCGGCAGCCACTCCTTCGAATGGCCGGCAGGCACCGTGCAGGACGGCGATGGCTACCGCTTTCGCGTCACCGCCAATGCCGGCAGCGCCAGCGTGCTGGGCAGCAAGCTGATGCGCGACCACGTCGACTCGGTCAGCAGCAGCGGCAATGCATTGAGCTTCGAGCTGCGCTATTCGGGTCCGGTCAGCTACGACGCGGTCAAGGCCTTCAACTGAACACCCTCACCAGGACACACGCATGAGCTTCCAGCAAGGTCTTTCCGGACTCAACGCCTCGAGCAAGAACCTCGAGGTCATCGGCAACAACATCGCCAATGCCAACACCTTTGGCGCCAAGACCGCGCGCGCCGAGTTTGCCGCCGTCTATGCCACGGCGCTGAACGGCTCGGGCACCAACACCGTGGGCATCGGCACCACGTTGTCGACGGTGGCGCAGCAGTTCACCCAGGGCAACGTGTCCACCACCGAGAACCCGATGGACCTGGCCATCAACGGGGCCGGCTTCTTCCAGGTCAGCGATGGGCGCAGCCCGGTCACCTACACCCGCAACGGCCAGTTCAAGGTCGACCGCGACGGCTACATCGTCAACAACAGCCAGGAGCGGTTGATGGGCTATGCCGCCGATGCCAACGGCGTCATCCAGCCCGGTCAGGCGGTGGCGCTGCAGCTGCCCACGGGCGGCATCGTGCCGAACCCGACGACGCGTGCCGAGATGGAAGTGAACCTGGATTCGCGCCTGGCCACCACGCTGCCAGCCGCCGCGCCGCTGATCGACTTCGCCAATGCCTCGACCTACAACAACGCCACCTCGCTGACGGTGTACGACGCCAAGGGCCAGGACGTGGCGATGAGCTTTTACTTCCAGAAGGCCGCCAACGACCAGTGGAACGTCTATGCCACCTCCAACGGCACGACCGTCGGCGGCGTGCCGGCCGCGCCGACACCGATCACCACCATCACCTTCCAGAGCAACGGCAGCGGGCCGATCGTGCCCAACGCGCCGGTGGTCATCAACGTGCCGGCATCGACCAATGCCGCCGGCGCACAGACCGAGCCGATCGCCGGCCTGCTGCTCGACCTGAGTGGCGCCACGCAGTTCGGCTCGTCCTATGGCGTCACCGACCTGCGCCAGGACGGCTACACCGCCGGCTTGCTGACCACCATCGCGGTCGAGCCCAACGGCGTGATCACCGCGCGCTATTCGAACGGCCAGTCCAAGCCCTCGGGGCAGATCGAGATTGCCAACTTCCGCAACCCACAGGGCTTGCAGCCGCTGGGTGACAACGCCTGGGCGCGTACCTTCGCCTCCGGCGACCCGGTGATCGGCGTGCCCGGCGACGGCAACCTGGGCGTGCTGCAGGCCGGCGCTCTGGAAGAGTCGAACATCGACCTGACGGGCGAGCTGGTCAGCATGATCACCGCGCAGCGCATCTACCAGGCTAACGCGCAGACCATCAAGACGCAGGACCAGGTGCTGCAGACCTTGGTGAACCTGCGCTGATCGAGCCCGGCGCGCCGACTGAAGGACCCGCATGGACCGCATGATCTACCTGTCGATGTCGGGCGCGAAGGCCACGCTGCAGCGCCAGGACATCCTGGCGCACAACCTGGCCAACGTCTCGACCACCGGCTTTCGCGCCGAACTGGCGGCCTTCCGCGCGGTGCCGGTGCTGGGCGACGGCGCCAGCACACGCGTCTACGCGCTGGAGTCCACCCCCGGCCACAGCGATGCGCCGGGTGTGGTGCAGACCACCGGCCGCGCGCTCGACGTTGCGGTGGTGGGCAAGTCGTGGCTGGCCGTGCAGGGGCTGGACGGCGCCGAAGCCTACACGCGCGGCGGCGCGCTGGACATCGATGCCGAAGGCCAGCTGGTCACGCGAAGTGGCCTGCCGGTGATGGGCGACGGCGGGCCGATCACCGTGCCGGCCAATGCGCAGATCGACATCGGCGCCGACGGCACCATCACCGGCAAGGTCGGCAACGCACGCTCGCAGACCCTCGGCCGGCTCAAGCTGGTCACGCCCGAGACGCCGCTGACCCGCGGCGACGACGGCCTGTTCCGTTCGGCCGGCGGTGACCTGGAAGCCGACCCTGCGGCAAGGGTGCAGCAAGGCGCGCTGGAAGGCAGCAACGTCAGCGCCGTCGAGACCATGGTGGCGATGATCGCCGCGGCACGTCAGTTCGAGCAGCAGATGAAGATGCTGCAGACCGCCGAACAGAAGGAACAGGCGGCGACGCGGCTGCTGTCCAACAGCGCGGTATAGCGCTGGGGCGCTGTGCCAACATAGTGGCTGACTCAGCCACCGGGGTGATGCCCTGAGCCCAGACGCCTATCGCCACCTGCCGCACCTGCGCGAGCGCATCTCGCCGCCCGAAGAGTCGGCGCTGCGTGTCACGCCGCAGATGCTGCAGGTGTGGGACCAGCGGGCCCGCGACCAGGGCCGCGGCGCCGACTGGCGCTGGTCGGACGAGCAGCTCGAAGCCACCCGCATCGCCTTGCTCGGACCGGCCGAGCGCGAGCATGACCTGTGGATCTTCGGCTACGGTTCGCTGATGTGGGACCCTGGCTTCCACTTTGCCGAGGTGCGACTGGCCGAGCCTGCCGCAGCACCGCCGCCGTTTCAGCTGCCGCACCGTGCTCGGCCGCGGCTCCCCCGAATGCCCCGGGCTGATGCTGACGCTGGAGCCCGGGCCGGGCACTTGCAGCGGGTTGGCCTTCCGTATCGAGGCCGCGCGGGCCGGTCATGAGTCCGGCATGCTGTGGCGGCGCGAGATGATCCGAGGCATCTACCAGCCCGGCCTGCTGCCGGTGCACACGCCGCAGGGGACGGTGACCGCATTGGTGTTCGCCGCCAATGCCGCGCACGCGGACCATGTCGGCGAGCTGCCGCTGGACGAAACCGCAACCATCATCGCCCGGGCCGAGGGCGTGCTGGGTTCCAACCGGCAGTACCTGGAGCAGCTGGTGTGGCAGCTGGATCACCTGGGCCTGGACGACAGCCACCTGCGCCAGCTGCTGCAGCGCGTGCAGCAGCTGGCCGCGCCTTGATGCGTCAGGCTCGGTGAGCAACGAACTGCTGCTGCTGGCCGGGGGCGCCGCGCTCGCCGGGCTGGTGCAGGGCATCTCCGGCTTCGCCTTTGCGATGGTCGCCATGTCGGTGTGGGTCTGGGGCATCGAGCCGCGCCTGGCCGCGGTGATGGCGGTGTCCGGCGGGCTGGTCGGCCAGGTGATCGCCCTCTTCACCGTGCGGCGTGGGCTGCGCCTGGCCGCGCTGCTGCCCTTCCTGGCCGGGGGGCTGGTCGGCGTACCGCTGGGTACCTGGGCGCTGCCGCACCTGAACCCGGCGGCCTTCAAGCTCACGCTGGGCCTGTTTCTGCTGCTTTGCTGCCCGACCATGCTGCTGGCCCACCGCCTGCCGCGGCTGCAGGCCGGAGGCCGCTGGGCCGACGGCCTGGTCGGCCTGGTTGGCGGCGCGATGGGCGGCATCGGCGGTTTCAGCGGCGTGCTGCCGTCGCTGTGGGTCACGCTGCGCGGCTGGGACAAGGACCTGCAGCGCAGCGTCATCCAGAACTTCAGCCTGGTGGCGCTGGCGGCCACGCGGGCAGCTACCTGATGTCCGGCATGGCCACGCCGGACATGTGGCCGAAATTCGCCGTCGTCGTGCCGGTGCTGCCGCTGCTGTTGCTGATCGGCGCCCGCATCTACCACGGCCTGAGCCCTGCCGCCTTCCGCCGCGCGGTGCTGGTGCCTGCTGAGCGGCGCCGGCCTGGCCATGGTCGCCGCCGCACTGCCGGCCCTGGTCCGGGTGTAAGAAGCGCCGCGAAGCCGGCCCTTTTCGCTTGGCCGGCGCGCTCAGGTTCGGCCGACACTGCCCGGCAACTGTCGGGAGCTGGGTGCATGAATCGTTTGCTGCGATCGCCAAGAGTGGCATGGAGGGCCAGCAGTTCAAGCTGGACACCATCTCCAACAACCTGGCCAACGTCGGTACCAACGGCTTCAAGCGCGGCGGCGTG
>CAVWXO010000005.1:0-131763 GCA_963758955.1 uncultured Pseudomonadota bacterium | reverse complement strand
CAGTGCCGCGCCGACCAGTTTGAGGTAGGGCAGGCGCAGCAGTTCCACTGCCACGATGGTCAGCACGATCCGCATGACCACGGCCGCACCGCTGCCCCAGGCGACGGCCTTCTTCTGCTGCGCCGGCGGCAGGCTGCGCGCCGCCAGCGCGATGACCACGGCGTTGTCGCCGGACAGCACGATGTTGACGCCGATGATCTGCAGCAGCGCGACCCAGAACTCGGGGCTCGAAAACGACATGTCTGTCTCCTCAAGGGTGCCTGGTGCCACCCCTGCATGCATTGTCCCGCCTAAAGCGGGCTCGCGGACTTCGGTTTCTACGCATCAATGGGTCGCCGCCGCCAGGATCTGGCCGCCGCCGTAGCTGCCTTGCGGCGGCGCCTCGCCGCCAAGCTTGACGCGCACCGCGCAGTACTTGAACTCCGGGATCTTGGCAAAGGGGTCGAGCGCGGCGTGGGTCAGCTTGTTGATTGCCGCCTCGTAGTAGGCGAAGGCCACGAAGACCGCACCGCGCGGCGTGCCGGCGTCGGCCCGCGCCCACAGCGTGACCTGGCCGCGCCGCGATTCGAGCGTCAGCAAGTCGCCGGGACGCGCGCCCATGGCCGCCAGGTCCAGCGGATGCACCTGCACCGTCGGGTCGGGCTCGATAGCGTCGAGCACGCTGGCGCGGCGCGTCATGCTGCCGGTGTGCCAGTGCTCCAGCTGCCGCCCGGTGATCAGCACCATCGGGTACTCGGCATCGGGGCGCTCGGCCGCCGGGATGATGTCGGCCGGCACGAAGCGAGCCTTGCCGCCCTCTCGCGGGAAGTCCTCGACGAACACCACCGGCTCGCCCGGGTCGCCCTCGTTCATGCACGGGTAGGTGACCGAGTGCTCGCGTTCCAGCCGCTCCCAGGTGATGCCGCCGATGCTGGGCATGGTGCGGCGCATTTCGTCGAAGACTTCGCTGACATGGCCATAGGTCCAGGGCAGACCGAGGCGCCTGCCGATCTCCTGGATGATCCACAGGTCCTGGCGCGCGTCGCCCGGCGGGTCGATGGCCTGGCGGCCCATCTGCACCATGCGGTCGGTGTTGGTGAAGCTGCCGGTCTTTTCGGGAAAGGCGCCAGCCGGCAGGATCACGTCGGCCAGATAGGCGGTTTCGGTGAGGAAGATGTCCTGCACCACCAGGTGGTCCAGGGCGGCCAGCGCCTCGCGCGCATGGTTGGCGTCGGGGTCGGACATGGCCGGGTTCTCGCCCTGCACGTACATGCCCCTGACCTGGCCCTTCTTGATGGCGTGCATGACCTCGACCACCGTCAGGCCGACCTGGTCGTCCAGCGTGCCGGCGGGCAGCTTCCAGGCCTGCTCGAAGCGCTCGCGCACCTCGGGCCTGGAGACGTGTTGATAGTCGGGCAGCATCATCGGGATCAGGCCCGCGTCGGAGGCGCCCTGCACGTTGTTCTGGCCGCGCAACGGGTGCAGCCCGGTGCCGGGCCGGCCGATCTGCCCGGTCATCAGCGCCAGCGCAATCAGGCAGCGCGCGTTGTCGGTGCCGTGCACGTGCTGGCTGACGCCCATGCCCCACAGGATCATCGACCCCTTGGACGTGGCATAGGCCCGCGCCACCTCGCGCAGCGTCTCGGCGTCGATGCCGCAGATCGGCGCCATGGCCTCGGGCGTGTAGGCGGCGACGTTGCGGCGCAGCTCGTCGTAGCCGATGGTGCGGCTGGCGACGAAGGCCTCGTCGACCAGGCCTTCGCTGACGATGACGTGCATCAGCGCGTTGAGCATCGCCACGTCGGTGTCGGGCTTGAACTGCAGCGAGCGCCAAGCCAGGCGCGACAGGTCGGAGCGGCGCGGGTCCATGACCACCAGCTTGGTGCCGTTCTTCACCGCGTTCTTGATCCAGGTGGCCGCCACCGGATGGTTGACCGTGGGGTTGGCGCCGATGACGATCACCACTTCGGCCTGGGTCACGTCCATCACCGGGTTGCTCACCGCGCCGGAGCCGATGCCTTCGAGCAGCGCCACCACCGACGAGGCATGGCACAGCCGCGTGCAATGGTCGACGTTGTTGCTGCCGAAGCCGGTGCGCACCAGCTTCTGGAACAGGTAGGCCTCCTCGTTGCTGCCCTTGGCCGAGCCGAAGCCGGCCAGCGCCCTGCGGCCGTGGCTGTCGCGGATCTCGCGCAGCCTGCCGCCGGCGAAGTCCAGCGCCTCGTCCCAGCTGGCTTCGCGGAAGATGTCCATCACGCGTTCCGGGTCCATCACGAAGTCGCCCCGCTTCGGCGGCGCGTCCTGGCGGCGGATCAGCGGCTTCGTCAGGCGCTGCGGGTGATGCGCATAGTCGAAGCCGTAGCGGCCCTTGACGCACAGCCGCCCGTGGTTGGACGGCCCGTCGCGGCCTTCGACGAAGAGGATCTTGTTGTCCTTGACGTGGTAGGTGAGCTGGCAGCCGACGCCGCAGTAGGGGCACACCGACGCCACCTGCTTGTCCGGCACCGCCAGCGCCGCGTCGCGCGCCGGCATCAGCGCACCGGTGGGGCAGGCCTGCACGCATTCGCCGCAGGCCACGCAGGTGGACGCGCCCATCGGGTCGTCCATGTCGAAGACGATCTTTGCGTGCTCGCCGCGGAAGGCCAGGCCGATGACGTCGTTGACCTGCTCGTCGCGGCAGGCGCGCAGGCAGCGTGTGCACTGGATGCAGGCGTCCAGGTTGACTGCGATGGCCGGGTGCGACAGGTCCTGCGCCGGCTGCGCGCGTGCGGCGAAACGTGGCTTGCCCAGGCCGAGCTTGGCCGACCACAGGTCCACCTCGTTGTGGCGGGTGTAGTCGGCCTCGGGCATGTCCGACTGCAGCAGCTCGAGCACCATCTTCTGCGACTTGAGCGCGCGTTCGCTGTCGGTGCGTCACCTTCATGCCGGGCGTGGCCGCGCGGCAGCACGAGGGTGCCAGCGTGCGCTCGCCGGCGATCTCGACCACGCAGGCGCGGCAGTTGCCCACCGCCTCCAGCCCGGGCTTGTAGCAAAGGTGCGGGATCTCGATGCCTTCGCGCCGGGCGACCTCGAGGATCGGCTCGCCCTTCAGGCCCGAGACCTCGCGGCCGTTGAGCTGGAAGGCGACGGTTTCGCGCGCGGTCATGCCAGCTCCCCTGGGAAGTACTTGACGACGCAGTCCACCGGGTTCGGCGCGGCCTGGCCCAGGCCGCAGATCGACGCGTCGCGCATCACCTGCGACAGGTCGGCCAGCAGTTCGAGGTCCCACTTCGGCTGCGCGATCAGCGCGCCGGCCTTGGCCGTGCCGTTGCGGCAGGGCGTGCACTGGCCGCAGGACTCGTGCTCGAAGAAGCGCATCAGGTTGCGCGCCGCGCCGACCGCGCTGTCGTGCTGCGACAGCACCATCACCGCCGCCGAGCCGATGAAGCAGCCATAGGGCTGCAAGGTGTCGAAGTCCAGCGGGATGTCGCCCATGGACGCCGGCAGGATGCCGCCCGATGCGCCGCCGGGCAGGTAGGCATAGAAGTCGTGGCCCTCGGCCATGCCGCCGCAGTATTCGTCGATCAGCTCGCGCATGGTGATGCCGGCCGGCGCCAGCTTGACGCCCGGCTCCCTGACACGGCCCGACACCGAGAACCTGCGCAGCCCCTTGCGACCGTGCCGGCCGTGCGAAGCGAACCAGGTACCGCCCTTTTCCAGGATCTCGCGCACCCAGTACAACGTCTCGAAGTTGTGCTGCAGCGTCGGGCGACCGAACAGGCCCACCTGCGCGACGTAGGGCGGGCGCAGCCGCGGCATGCCGCGCTTGCCCTCGATCGACTCGATCATGGCCGACTCTTCGCCGCAGATGTAGGCGCCGGCGCCGCGGCGCAGTGCGATCTCGGGCATGCCAGGCCATGGCGGGCGTTCGCGCAGCCGCGCCAGTTCGGCCTCGAGCATCGCGCGGCAGCCGTGGTATTCGTCGCGCAGGTAGAGGTAGATGCGCGTCATGCCCACGGCCCAGGCGGCGATCAGCACGCCTTCGAAGAAGCGGTGCGGGTCGCGTTCGAGGTAGACCCGGTCCTTGAAGGTGCCGGGCTCGCCCTCGTCGATGTTCACCGCCATCAGCCGCGGTGCCGGCTCGTTGCGCACGATGCTCCACTTGCGGCCGGTCGGAAAGCCCGCACCGCCCAGGCCGCGCAGGCCCGAATGCTCCAGCGCCTTGATGACCTCGTCGACCTCGATCTCGCCGGCGATGCAGGTCTTGAGCAGGGCGTAGCCGCCCTCTTCCTTGTAGGCGTCGAGGTCGATGAAGCCCTCGGGCCGGTGCGTCGTCTGCCCCGCCTGCACGGCAGCCTGCACGGTGGCGGCCGTGGCCCAGCCGACCGGATGCTGGCCGACGGCGACGGCCGGGGCCTGCTCGCAGCGTCCGATGCACGGCGCCGGAATCACCCGCACCTCGGTGCCCAGCAGCGCCGGCAGCCGCTGCAGCAGTTGCTGCGCACCGGCCATCTCGCAGGACAGGCCGTCGCAGACCCGCACCGTCAGACCCGGCGGCGCCGCGTCGCCCTCCTTGACCACGTCGAAGTGGTGATAGAAGGTGGCCACCTCGTAGACCTCGGTCTGCGCCAGGCCCATGGCGTGCGCCAGCGCCGCCAAATGCCGGGCGCTGAGGTGCCCGAAGCGATCCTGCAGCTTGTGCAGATGCTCGATCAGCAACTCGCGCGAGCCCAGCCTCTCCCCCATCAGCTGCTTCACCTCGGCCAGCGCCGCGGGATCGAACACGCGGCCCTTGGGCGCAGAACGCTTGCGGCGGCGCTGCTCTGGCGCCGCGACGATGGGGATGGTGCGCTGGTTCATGGGCTCCGCGAAGTCAATGGGCGACGGCGTGTCAGACCGCCCCTTCGGTGCGCAGCGACGCCACCTCGTCGGCGCTGAAGCCAAGCTGGATCAGCACCTCCTCGGTGTGCTCGCCCAGCAGCGGCGATCGCGTCACGTCGGTGGGGCTGTCGGACAGCTTGATCGGGTTGCCGACCGTCAGGTACTTGCCGCGCGTGGGGTGGTCCACCTCGACCACAGTGCCGGTGGCACGCAGCGAGGGCTCGTAGGCGATCTCCTTCATCGACAGGATCGGCCCGCAGGGGATGTCGAGCTTGTTGAGGATGTCCATGGCCTCGAACTTGTCCTTGCTCATGGTCCACTGCTCGATGCGGCGGAAGATCGGCTTCAGGTGCAGCAGCCGCGCCTGCGGAGTGGCATAGGCCTCGTCGTCGATCCATTCGGGCTCGCCGATGACCTTGCAGATCGCCGGCCACACCGCCGCCTGGGTGATGAAGTAGATGTAGGCGTTGGGGTCGGTCTCCCAGCCCTTGCACTTGAGGATCGCCCCGGGCTGGCCGCCGCCCGAGGCATTGCCGGCGCGCGGCACCGCGTCGCCGAACTTGCCGTCCGGATACTGCGGGTACTCGTGCATGGTGTGCGTGCGCTCCAGGCGCTGCTGGTCGCGCAGCTTGACGCGGCACAGGTTCAGCACCGCGTCCTGCATCGGTGCCAGCACCTTCTGGCCGCGGCCGGAGTGGGTGCGCTGGTACAGCGCGGCCACGATGCCCAGTGCCAGGTGCAGCCCGGTGCCGCTGTCGCCGATCTGCGCGCCGGTGACCATCGGCATGCCGTCGACCTCGCCGGTGGTGGAGGCCGCACCGCCGGCGCACTGCGCCACGTTCTCGTAGACCTTGCAGTCCTCGTACGGTCCGGGGCCGAAGCCCTTGACCGAGGCGACGATCATGCGCGGGTTGAGCTTCTGGATGTGCTCCCAGGTGATGCCCATGCGGTCCAGCGCGCCGGGCGCGAAGTTCTCGACCATCACGTCGCAGCTCTTGATCAGCCGGTCCAGCACCTGCATGCCGCCCTTCTTCTTGGTGTTGACGGTGATGGATCGCTTGTTGTGGTTCAGCATCGTGAAGTACAGGCTGTCCACGCCCGGAATGTCGCGCAACTGCCCGCGCGTGGCGTCGCCCTCGCCGGGTCGCTCCACCTTGATGACGTCGGCCCCCAGCCAGGCCAGCAACTGCGTGCAGGTGGGTCCGGATTGAACGTGAGTGAAGTCGAGAATGCGAACACCGTCGAGTGCCTTGCCCATGTCGATTGCCATTTGAAAGTTGGAAAGCGGGCCCGGCCCCCCGCCGGCCCCGGCGCGCAGGATAACGTCAGGAACCAGGCTTGCCGGCCGCCAGTTGTGCCTCCAGATCGGCAATGCGCTTGCGCAGGGCGCGGTCCTGCGCAAAACGGTCGGTTTCGTCGCGGATCACCGAGCCGCAGGCGCTGGGCTTGCCGTCCGGCCCGAAGAGCATGAACACGGTGAAGGCAATGGACATGGCGCGGCCGGCCTTGTCCACGGCCGGCACGCGCAGCACGTCGTGCGCGTATTTGGTGTGCCCCGTCTGCATCGACTTGTCGTAGCCGTCCCAGTGGCGCTGGCGCAAGCGCTCGGGGACGATCATGTCCATGCGCTGGCCCATCGCCTCGGCGGCGCTCCAGCCGAACAGGCGCTCGGCGCCGGCGTTCCAGACGATCACGTTGCCCTGCACGTCGCTGACGACCACGGCGTCACCGATCGCGTCCACCACCTCGGAAGGGTCGATCCGTGTATTCATGAGCGTCTCCTGCTGCGGATGACAAAGCGGCGCCCCGGGGCGCCGCGTCGCCGGTCCGGGCTCTGCCGCGACGCCTGGGCGTCAGACCGCCTTGACCTCGTGCATCGCCGCGATCTGCTGCGGCGTGTAGCCCAGTTCGGCCAGCACCTCGTCGGTGTGCTCGCCGAGCAGCGGCGAGGCGGTGACGGTGGGCTTCATGCCAGAGAACTTGATCGGGCTGCCGACCGTCCAGTAGCTGCCGCGCACCTTGTGCGGCACCTCGACGATGGAGCCGCTGGCGCGCAGACTCTTGTCGTGCAGCAGTTCCTTCATCGACAGCACCGGCGCGCAGGGGATGTCGAACTTGCGGAAGATGTCCACCGCCTCGTACTTGGTCTTGTCCTTGATGAAGTCTTCGATGGTGGCGAAGATGTCCATGATGTGCGGCTGGCGGCCCCGCGGCGTGTTGTAGGCCGGGTCGTCCTTCCACTCCGGCTTGCCCAGCGCATCGCAGATCGGGCCCCAGGCGTGGCCCTGGATGGTGAAGTAGATGTAGGCGTTGGGGTCGGTCTCCCAGCCCTTGCACTTCAGGATCCAGCCCGGCTGGCCGCCGCCGCCGGCATTGGCGCCGCGCGGCACCACGCCGTCCTTGAAGGCCTCCATCTCGTGCGGGTACTGCGGGTACTCTTCCAGGTAGCCGACGTTGTCCAGGCGCAGCTGGTCACGCATCTTCACGCGGCACAGGTTGAGCACCGAGTCCTGCATCGACACGGCCACCTTCTGGCCCTTGCCAGTCTTGAGCTTGCCGATGTAGGCGGTGAGGATGCCGATGGCCAGGTGCATGCCGGTGTTGGAGTCGCCCAGCGCGGCCGACGAGATGGTCGGGCCGGCGTTCTCGCCCTTCCAGTAACCGGTGGTCGAGGCGGCGCCGCCGGCGCACTGCGCCACGTTTTCGTAGACCTTCAGGTCCTCGTAGTGGTGGCCATCGGAGAACCCCTTGACCGACGCCAGGATCATGCCGGGATTGAGCGACTGGATGTACTCCCAGGTGAAGCCCATCCGGTCGAGCGCACCAGGGCCGAAGTTCTCGACCATCACGTCGCATTCCTTGATCAGCTTCTCCAGCACCGCCTTGCCTTCGGCCTTCTTGGTGTCCAGCGTCAGCGAGCGCTTGTTGCTGTTGAGCATGGTGAAGTACAGCGCGTCGGCATCGGGCATGTCGCGCAGCTGGCTGCGGGTCACGTCGCCGGAACCCGGGCGCTCGACCTTGATGACGTTGGCGCCGAACCAGGCTAGCATCTGCGTGCAGGCCGGGCCCGCCTGCACGTGCGTGAAGTCGATGATCTTGATGCCTTCGAGGGGTAGCGTGCCAGACATGTTGTTTGCTCCTTGCTTGGGTGAATGCCGGATGGGCGGTTACTTCTTCTTGACGGCTGCGGCCGGGTTCAGGCTGGTGATGCGACCGCTTTCCGTGCCGGCGGTCTCGTCGATGATGGCGTTGATCAGCGTGGGCTTGCGCGAGCGGATCGCCTGTTCCATGCCGGCACGCAGTTCAGCCGGCGTGGTGGCGTACACGCCCACGCCGCCGAACGCCTCCATCAGCTTCTCGTAGCGCGCATCCTTGACGAACACGGTGGGCGCCACGTCGGCGCCGCCGCCCAGGTTCTTGTCGGTGCCACGGTACACGCCGTTGTTGTTCAGGATGACCACGCACACCGGCAGGTTGTAGCGGCAGATGGTCTCGACTTCCATGCCGCTGAAACCGAAGGCGCTGTCGCCTTCGATCGCGATCACCGGCTCGCCGGACTCGACTGCCGCGGCCACCGCGAAGCCCATGCCGATGCCCATCACGCCCCAGGTGCCGACATCCAGGCGCTTGCGCGGCTTGACCATGTCGACGATGGAGCGCGTGAAGTCCAGCGCATTGGCGCCCTCGTTGACCAGCATCGCGTCGGGGTGGGCCTTGACGATGTCGCGCACCACGGCCAGCGCGCTGTGGAAGTTCATCGGCCTGGGGTCCTTGGCCAGTGTCTCGGCCATCTTGGCGATGTTCTTGTTGCGGCGCTCGGCCACCGCGCCCAGCCAATCGGCCGGCGGGCGCGGCCAGGCCGGGCCCATGCCGGCCAGCAGCGCCGCCAGGCACGAGCCGATGTCGCCGACCAGCGGCGCGTCGATGCGCACGTTGCTGTCCATCTCGGTTGGCGAGATGTCGATCTGGATGAACTTCTGCCCGCCCCAGGACTTGGGGTCCTTGCCACCCCAGGTCTTGCCCTTGCCGTGCGACAGCAGCCAGTTGAGCCGCGCGCCGATCAGCAGCACCACGTCGGCCTCGGGCAGCACATAGGAACGCGCTGCCGATGCCGACAGCTCGTGCGTGTCGGGCAACAGGCCCTTGGCCATCGACATCGGCAGGTAGGGGATGCCGGTGCGCTCGACCAGTGCGCGGATGTCGGCATCGGCGCGTGCATAGGCCGCGCCCTTGCCAAGCAGGATCAGCGGCTTCTTCGCACACTTCAGCAGATCGAGCGCACGCTGCACTGCATCGGGCGCGGGAATCTGCCGCGGCGCCGGATCGACCACCTCGATCAGCGAGGCCGCGCCCGCCGCGGCGTCCATGGCCTGCGAGAACAGCTTGGCCGGCAGGTCCAGGTACACACCACCCGGGCGGCCGGACACGGCCGAGCGGATTGCGCGCGCGATGCCCACGCCGATGTCCTCGGCATGCAGCACGCGGAAGGCCGCCTTGCACAACGGCTTGGCAATGGCCAGCTGATCCATCTCTTCGTAGTCGCCCTGCTGCAGGTCAACGATCTCGCGCTCGGACGAGCCGCTGATCAGGATCATCGGGAAGCAATTGGTGGTGGCATTGGCCAGCGCCGTCAGGCCGTTCAGGAAGCCGGGTGCCGACACCGTCAGGCACACGCCGGGCTTGGCCGTAATGAAGCCAGCGATGGCCGCGGCATGGCCGGCGTTCTGCTCGTGGCGGAAGGAGATGACGCGCAGGCCCTCGCCCTGCGCCTTGCGCGTCAGGTCGGTGATCGGGATGCCCGGCAGGCCATAGATCGTGGTGATGCCGTTGAGCTTGAGCGCATCGATGACGAGGTGGAAACCGTCGGTCATCTGCGCCTCTTCGATGGCGGGCGCTACGGGCGCGAGGATTGCGGACATGGCACTCTCCGAGGTGCATTGGGGGAACTGCGGGCTATGGTAGAAACACGCTCCTTCGTTCTCCGTTGACCGTGGTCAAGATTCGAAAATTGGCCGAGCGCCGGAGACCCGCAATGATGATTCCGCTGGCCAAGCACCCCGAACGAAACGTCATCCGCCTGCAACTTCGACGCAACCTCATGCTCAAGGCGATGGACGAGGCCGAGTGGCACGAGCTCGAACCGCTGCTGTCGATCGTCGATTGCGCCAAGGGCGACTATCTACTGCACCAGGGCGTGCACGAGATGGAGCAGTACTTCCTGATCGAGGGCATCCTCAAGCGCGTGGTCTCCAATGCCGATGCCAAGGAGATGATCCTGCGCTTCGCAGGCGAACACGACATCGAGACCAGCTACGCCGCGTGGCGGCTGAACACGCCCACGCCGTATGCGATCGTCAGCGTGACCAAGGCGCGGGTAGCGAAGTTGTCAATGCCGCAGTGGGTGGAATTGCTCGACCGGCACCCGCGATACAAGGCCGAATTCGAGTTCGCGATCATGCGGCTGATGAGCGAGATCATGGCCCATACGATCACGCTGCACATGCTCGATGCGCCGGGACGCGTGCACCGCTTCATGCGCAAGCACGGCGAGCTGGCCGAGCGCATTCCCAAGAAGGAACTGGCGGCCTACCTGAACCTGTCGGCCGAGACCCTGTCACGCCTGAAGCAACGCGGCAAGATCTGAACTGCGCAAGCCGGCAGACGGCGACGGCCTCACTGCCGGTTCGACGGGAAGAAGGTCGGCCGCGACATCACGCGGAGTTGGTCGTCCACCGAGGTCACGCCGGCCACACCGCCGCTGACATGCACCGCTGCGGCCTTCTCGCTGGCGTCGGCGACGATGCCGCGCAGCGTGGCCCGTCCGTCGATGCAGTCGATGGTGATGTCGACGCCGTCGGTGGATTCGTCGGCTCGCAGCGCCGCCCGCACGCGCGCCGACAGCGCCATGCCCTGCAGCAGCGCGCGCGAAACATCGGTCTCGGCGAACTCCGGCCGCTCCAGCAGCGCCTTGATCTGCTGCACGCAGGTGTCGACCGACAGCCGGTCGGTGTTGAGGACCATGTCGAACAGCACCGGTTCGTTCCACTGCACGCCAAACTGCTCGTGCATGCGGCTGGAGTTGGCGTGGTCGCTACGCCGGATCTCGGCTTCAGCCAGGTCGCGATCGTCGGTGTCCAACTCCTTCATCAGCCACTGCACGCGCTGATCGAAGGGGCGCATCACGCGAATGCAGGGAATGTGCGGCACCGGCCGCAGGATCTGCGTCGAGCCCCAGCCGCGGATGA
This sequence comes from uncultured Pseudomonadota bacterium, assembly GCA_963758955.1. Taxonomy (GTDB): domain Bacteria; phylum Pseudomonadota; class Gammaproteobacteria; order Burkholderiales; family Burkholderiaceae_C; genus Rubrivivax. Next base: position 120,679 of record CAVWXO010000005.1, on the reverse strand, counting down.
CCACATTGCCCTGGGCGGCCGCTTCCAGCACTTCTTCGGCGGTATACAGCGCGATCGCCTGGCGGTCGGCGCGCAGCCGCTCGATGGCACCGGCCTTGCCGCCGCGCAGGCGGTTGATCAGGCTCTTCGAGACATGCATCTTCTCCGCGACCCTTTCGGCCAGCTCATGCTGCAGGGTCCTCAGGCCCAACTGCGCAGCCAGCTGTTCGGCGATGTCCTGGGCCAGCGAGCCCATCCCCTGGGTCAATGCGATGACAGGCATATTTGCTCCTTCAATCCACCGGGCGCTGCGCAGCAAACTCGTCGACCTTGGGTGCCCGCAACACCGCCAGTACCTTCGAAATCAGCGGCCAGCAAAGCATGATCAAGGCCAGCGAGGTGATCGAGCCCACCAGCGGATTGGCCCACATGATGCTCAGGTCGCCCTGCGACACGAGCATCGCCTGGCGGAACGAGTCTTCGGCCTTGTCCCCCAGCACAAGCGCCAACACCAGCGGCGCTAGCGGATAGTCGAGCTTCTTGAACACATAGCCGATGACACCGAAGCCGAGCATGAACCAGATGTCGAGCATGGCGCCGTGCACGGTGTAGGCACCGATCGCGCAGATCACGATGATCACCGGCGCGATGATCGAGAAAGGGATTCGCAGGATCGATGCGAACAGCGGCACCGTCGTCAGCACCACGATCAGGCCGACCAGGTTGCCCAGGTACATGCTGGCGATCAGGCCCCAGACGAAGTCCTTCTGCTCGACGAAGAGCAGCGGCCCGGGCTGCAGGCCCCAGATCAGCAGGCCGCCCAGCAGCACCGCCGCGGTCGGCGAACCAGGAATGCCCAGCGCCAGCATGGGCAGCAGCGCGCTGGTGCCTGCGGCGTGAGCTGCCGTCTCCGGAGCGACCACACCCTCGAGCTCGCCGGTACCGAACTTCGAACCGGACCTGGAGAATTTCTTGGCCAGACCGTAGCTCATGAACGAGGCGGGCGTGGCCCCGCCTGGCGTGATGCCCATCCAGATGCCGACCAGCGAGCTGCGCACCGAGGTGGCCCAGTACTTGGGCAGTTCCTTCCAGGTCTCCCACACCACCTTCGGATTGATGCGCGCCGACTTGCCGGAAAACTCGAGCCCCTCCTCCATCGAGAGCAGGATCTCGCCGATGCCAAACAGGCCGATCACCGCAATCAGGAAGTCGAAGCCGCGCATCAACTCGGTCTGGCCGAAGGTCAGGCGCAGCTGGCCGGTCACCGTGTCCATGCCGACGGCCGCCAGTGCAAAGCCGAAGGCCATCGCGATCAGGATCTTGAATGGCGAGCCCTTGCCCATGCCGACGAAGCTACAGAAAGTGAGCAGGTAGACCGCGAAGAACTCGGGCGCGCCGAATTTCAGCGCGAACTTGGCGACCATGGGCGCCAGGAAGGTGATCATCAGCACCGCGACAAAGGCACCGACGAAGGATGAAGTGAACGCTGCCGTCAGGGCCTGGCCAGCCTTGCCCTTCTGGGCCAGAGGGTAGCCGTCGAAGGTCGTGGCCACCGACCAGGGCTCTCCTGGAATGTTGAACAGGATCGATGTGATGGCGCCGCCGAACAGTGCACCCCAGTAGATGCACGACAGCATCACGATGGCCGAGGTCGGCGACATTGAGAAGGTCAGCGGCAGCAGGATGGCCACACCGTTCGCACCGCCCAGGCCCGGAAGCACGCCGATCAGCACGCCGAGGATGATGCCGATGAACATGAGGCCGATGTTCATCGGCGTCAGCACCACGGCAAAGCCCTGCATCAAGGCATTGAGTTCTTCCATGAGAGCGCCCTCCGTTACGCGGCGTGTTGACTAGTAGCCGAGGAAGCGCAAGGGCTCGAGCATGCCCTTGTACAGCGGCACCTTGAACCACACCTCGAACATCATGAAGAACACGGCATTGACGATGACCGCCAGCACCACACTCTTGATCGGCGGGTACTTGCCCAGGATGATCATGAACAGCGCGATGTACAAGGCCGAGGCCACGTAGATGCCGAGAATCCAGATGCCGAGGACGTAGATCAGGGCCGGCAACAGCACCGACAGCACCCGTCCCATCTGCTCGCGGTCGACGAAGGCGTCTTCGTCCCGTGTCTTGGCCGACCGCGCCTGCCATGCCACCCCCAGCGCCGAAATGCAGATGATCAGCCCGATGTAAAAGGGGAAGTAGCCTGCACCCGGGCCATCACTGGTCCACCCGGCACCCAGGCGGCGAGCCTCGAAGACGACCACGGCACCGAACACGAACAAGATGGCGGCGACCACGGTGTCGACGCTGCAGTTCCTGGCCAGCACCGGACTGCCTGCCGCTTCGGAAGGATGTTTATCGGTCATGGTTGGCTCCAGCAAATGGCCTTGCGGCCCTGGCTTGCGCACACCGGACAGATCCGGTGACCTGCAGGGGGTGCATCATGCCGTTGCCGGCTGCGCACGCCCACTGCGGTTCAAGTCGACGTCAAGGCTTGGCGAGGAAGCCCGCCTCGGTCATCAACTGACGGTGCAGGATTTCCGCATTCGTCAGCCACTTCACGTAGTCGGTGCCCGACATGGAAGTGATGTTGAACGCGCCCTTCTCCATGAACTCCTTCCACTCGGGAGTCTCACGCACCTTCTTCATCAGGTCGACGTAGTAGGCCGTCTGTTCGGCCGTCACACCCGGGGCCATGAAGATGCCGCGCAGCATGACGTAGTCGGTGGGCACGCCGGATTCCTTGCAGGTCGGAATGTCGGCCCACGACTGCGTGGCGGTCACCTTTTCCTTGTAGGGCATGCGCGTGTCGTCGAACACACACAGCGGGCGCAGAGCGCCGGCGCGCCATTGCGCGACAGCCTCGATCGGGTTGTTGACCGACGAATCGATGTGCTTGCCTACCAGCTGCACCGCCACGTCGCCGCCGCCCTTGAACGGCACATAGATGAACTTGGTGCCGGTGGCCTTCTCCAGGCCGACGGTGATGATCTGGTCTTCCTGCTTGGAGCCGGTACCGCCCATCTTCATCTTGTTCGGGCCCGCCGCCTTGACGGCTGCGATGTACTCGTTGGCCGTCTTGTAGGGCGTCTCGGCATTGACCCACAGCACGAACTGATCGAGCGCCATCATCGACACGGGCGTCATGTCCTTCCAGCTGAACGGCACGCCCGTGGCCATGGGCGTGGTGAACAGGTTGGACAGCGTGATGATGATTTTGTGCGGGTCGCCCTTGGCATCCTTCACCGCCAGGAAGCCTTCGGCACCCGCGCCGCCGGCCTTGTTGACGACGACCATCGACTCTTTCATCAGCTTGTGCTTGACGATGATCCCCTGGATCAGGCGTGCCATCTGGTCGGCACCACCGCCAGTACCGGCCGGAATGACGAACTCGACCGGTTTGGTCGGCTCCCAGGCGGCCTGCGCCGCGCCGCACAGCGCGAACGCGGCGGCCGCGCCAACCGCGCAGCGCGCGAAGGCCGCAAGGCGGCGGGACAGAGGCTTGGAAGCGCTGGGGGATGGCATTGACTGTCTCCTGATCGGGTCGACGAAGGGCTTGCTGGGATCGCCCTCCTAGAGGGCTTGCCGTCTTTCGTATCGCGGCGGCATGGTCGGGCATGGGCCGAAGGAACACCATTGACCGCAGTCAAGAATCAGGGTGAACCCCAACCGCCCCACTGCGCGTCGCAAACAACCGCTTCGAATCACGGCAGCCCGCGAGCGTACACGCCCCGCGGTGGCTGCGATGGCCTCGGAAACACGGAGTCGTCACGTCGACTATTCGTGCTTCTGCATCGACACGGCACCGTTGCGCACCAACATGCGGCGCCGTGGCCCACGATGAGGCGCAGGGCTGCACGCTGACGACATGGCGCTTTACATAGAATTCACCGACATGAATTCCCGCCGCCGCTTCGTGTGCTGCCTGGCCGCCCTGCCCCTCACCGGGGCCTGGGCCCTGGAAGCGCCTGGTGGTCCTGTCGTGCTCACCGTCACCGGTCGGCTGAAGCTGCCCAATGCGGGCACACAGGCGCAGTTCGACATGGAGATGCTGGAGCGCCTGCCGCAGCACAGTTTCGTGACGGGCACGCCCTGGTACTCGATGCCGCGCAAGTTCACCGGCCCGCTGTTGCGCGACGTGCTCGCGGCCTGCGGCGCGACCGGAAGCAACGTGCGCGCCACGGCACTCAACGACTACCGCGTCGACCTGCCCTACGAGGACGCGCAACGCTTCGACGTGCTGGTGGCCCGGCTGCTGGACGACAAGCCGATGGCGGTTCGCGACAAGGGCCCGCTGTTCATCATCTACCCCTTCGACTCCAGCGCCGAGCTGCGCACCACGGTCTACTACAGCCGATCCGCATGGCAACTGAAGTCGCTCGAGGTGCAGTAGCCACACCCACCGGCGCAGTGCCAAGCTCGCTGCGCGCGCGCCGATTCACGCTCTTCGGGCTGATGGGCGTGGCGCTGGCACTGGTGGTGGCCGCGGTGGCGCTGGTGCAGGCCCGCCAGTTCGCGCTGCTCAAGCAGACCGTCACTTACCAGGACGACTACGTGGTGCTGAGCCTGTATCAGGTCGAGGCGGAATACCTTCGTCTGCGCGAGCAATGGGTCGAGGCGATGCACGGCGGCAACGCCCTCGACCGCGCTGCACTGCAACTACGCTACGACATCTGGGTCAGCCGGGTCGGACTGATGCACAACGAGCGCACCGCCCGGCTGATGGTCGGCAACGCCGACTACGCAGAGCCCCTCGGCAAGATGGACGCGTTCATCGCCGAGGCCGACAAGGTCCTGGGCACGGCGCAGCCGTTGCCCGTGAACGCCGCCACGCTGGCGGCATTGAAGCCGCGGCTGGAGGCGCTGGCCGCCCCGATTCATTCGATGACCCTCAGCGCCTCGCATCATGTCGCGCAGCAGATTGCCGAGCGCAACAGCGCAGTACGCCGCCACAACCAGGTGGCGTTGGCCCTGACCGTGTTCCTGTCGCTGCTGGTGATGGCGTTCGGGCTGGTGGCCATGCGCCAGATGCGGCTGCTGGGCGAACGCCAACGCGCACTGGTCGATCTGACGGCACACCTGCGCGAGGCGCGGCAGCAAGCGGAAGCCGCCAGCGAGGCGAAAAGCGTGTTCCTGGCCAACATGAGCCACGAGATCCGGACTCCCTTCCACGGCTTGCTGGGCATGCTCTCGCTTCTGCGCGACACCGGTCTGAATGCGCGTCAGGTGGACTATCTGCGCACCGCCACCGAATCGGCCGACCACCTGCTGACGATCCTGAACGATGTGCTTGACATGTCGCTGCTCGAATCGGGACGGCTGGCACTGAGTGAGGAGCCGGTCGATCTGCGCGACCTGCTGCGCGAGGTCGAGTCGCTGATGCGCCCGCAGGCCCAGTTGAAGTCGCTGGCGCTGCACATCGACGCCGACCCCGGCGTGCCCGAGAAGGTGCGTGCGGACCGCACCCGGGTCAAGCAGATCCTGTTCAACCTGGTCAACAATGCAGTGAAATTCTCGGACCGCGGCGTGGTCGTGGTCGACCTGCACCGCGCAGCAGCCGACGACGGCAGCGAACACCTCGAGTTCGTGGTCACAGACACCGGAATCGGCATGGACCAAGCCACGCTCGACCGCCTGTTCAAGCGCTTCTCCCAGGGCGATGAATCGCGCTCAAGGCGCCATGGCGGCACCGGCCTGGGGCTGGAGATCTCGCGCAGCCTGGCGCGGCTGATGGGCGGGGACGTCACTGCCAAGAGCGTGCCTGGCGAGGGCAGCAGTTTCTGCTTCCGCATGCCGCTGCACGCCATTTCGCCCGCGCCGCGCGCCGCCGTGTCCGCTTCTGGGTCGATCAACCCTGGTCATGGCAACACGGCCCCGCTGCGCGTGTTGGTGGCCGAGGACCACCCGGTCAACCGCCAGTACATGGCCGCACTGCTGGAAGGCATGGGCCATCGGCCCTTCTTCGCCGGCAACGGGCTGGAAGCTGTGCAGGCCATCCGCGAGCAGCGCTTCGACATCGTGTTGATGGACCTGCACATGCCGCTGCTGGATGGCGTCGGCGCGACGCTGTCGATCCGCGGCCTGCCCGACGGCGTGGCGGCCACCGTACCGATCATTGCACTCACCGCCGACGCCTTCGCGCAGACGCGGGAGCGCTGCCTGATGGCCGGCATGAACGACTTCCTGGCCAAGCCGGTCAGCCCGGACCGGCTGTCTGCCATGTTCCGCCGCCTGTTTGGTGGTGCCGCGACCCCGGAGCCGACACCGGCCGGAAGCGGCGAACTGCAGCCAAGCGATTCCTCACAGGTCGTCTTGGACCGGGCCACGCTCGACGCCGCCTTGCGCGCCATGCCGCGCGAACGCCTGTCACAGCTGCTGCACAGCTTCTTCGAAGAAGGGCCGGAGATGGTCGAACGGCTGCGCGTTGCACTGCGCGACGGCCAGGCGCTGGACCTGCGCGTCAATGCCCACGCGGCACGCGGCGCGGCGCTCAACTTCGGTCTGAGTGCACTGGCCCAGACCGCGCAGGCGCTGCATGAAGGCGCCACCCACGTGCCGGCGCACGAGATCGCGCGACTGATCCAGCGCTACGAACAGCTGCTGGCCAGCAGCCGCGAGGCCTGCGAAGCGGCCGGATTGCTGGAACCCGTCACAGGATGACCGGTTCCGGCTCCAGCCGGATGCCGAAGCGGCCGTAGACGCTTTCCTGGATCGCGCGGGCCAGCGTCAGCACCTCGGCGCCGATGGCGCCACCGCGGTTCACCAGCACCAGCGCCTGGCGCTCATAGACGCCCGCCTGGCCGATGGACTTGCCCTTCCAGCCGCAGGCGTCGATCATCCAGCCCGCAGCCAGCTTGGCGCTGCCGTCGGGCAGCGGATAGTGCACCACCGACGGGTCGCGGCCGATGATGTCGCGGCACTGCTCGGCGCTCACTACCGGGTTCTTGAAGAAGCTGCCGGCGTTGCCGATCTGTACAGGGTCGGGCAGCTTGGCACGGCGGATCGAGCACACCCAGTCGAACACCGTCTGCGCATCCGGCGCGGTGATGCCGGTGTCGTGCACGCGCTTTTGCAGGTCCAGGTAGCCCAGCACCGGCGTCCAGGGTCGCGGCAAACGGAAACGCACGCGCGTGATCAGCGTCTTGCCGGCCAGCAGGTGCTTAAAGACGCTGTCGCGGTAGCCGAAGGCGCATTGCGCCGCCTGCAGCGTCACGCTGCGGCCGGTGACCAGGTCCACGCCATCCAGCGAATCGAAACGGTCCTTCAGCTCCACGCCATAGGCGCCGATGTTCTGCACCGGCGCCGCGCCCACCAGGCCGGGGATCAGGCCCAGGTTCTCCAGCCCGGGCCAGCCTTGCTGCAGGGTCCAGGCGACGAAGTCATGCCAGTTCTCGCCCGCGCCGGCCTCGACGAGGAAGGCGTCGGCTGTCTCGCGCACCAGCCGGCGGCCCGGGATCTCCACCTTCAGCACCACCGACGAGACATCGCGCGTCAGCACCAGATTGCTGCCGCCGCCGAGGATCAGCTTCTTCGCCGGGCCGAACTCGGGATGGTCGACCACGCGCTTGACATCGGCCTCGCTGCGCAGGCGCACCAGGGCCGCCGCCACCGCGGGCAGCCCGAAACTGTTGAATGCGCGCAGACTGGCGCGGCGTTCAAAAGAGAGTTCCGTGCGGTCTTGCACCATGGAAGAATTTTCGCTCAGTTCGCTTTGTGCCAGACTGTCGATCATGCCCAGCTTCGATGCCGTCCTGGAACCCGATCTGGTGGAACTGCGCAATGCGGTCGAACAGGCGAACAAGGAAATCGGCACACGCTTCGATTTCAAGGGCTCGGACGCCCGCGTCGAGCTGGCCGACAAGGGCAAGGAACGCACGCTGACGCTCTATGCCGACAGCGACTTCCAGATCGGCCAGGTGCGTGACGTGCTGCTGGCCAAGCTCAGCAAGCGCGGCGTGGACGTGCGCTTCCTCGACCTGAGCGCCAAGCTGGAGAAGATCGGCGGCGACAAGGTCAAGCAGCCGGTGCCGGTGAAGAACGGCATCGACAGCGAGTCCGGCCGGCGCATCCAGGGCCTGATCAAGCAGAGCAAGCTCAAGGTGCAGGCCTCCATCCAGGGCGATGCGGTTCGCATCAACGGCGCCAAGCGCGACGACCTGCAGTCGGCCATCGCGCTGCTGAAGCGCGAGATCACCGAGCTGCCGCTGAGCTTCAACAACTTCCGGGATTGATGGGCCCACGCACGCTGCTGTTGGCCGCGGCGCTGCTCGCCTTCGGCGGGGCCGCGCTGGCCCAGAGCGTGACGCTGGCCGGCAGCATGGGCAGCAAGGCGCTGCTGGTCATCGACGGCCAGCCGCACACGCTGGCCGTGGGGCAAAGCGCCCTGGGCCTCACCTTGCTGCAGCTGGCCGATGGCCAGGCGCAGGTGCAGCGCGCCGGCAACACCGCCACCTTGCGCCTGGGTGGCGCCCCGGCGCGGCTGACCGGCACGCCCACGGCCACCACCGCGGCGCAGGAGATCGTGCTGCCGGTCGGACTGGGCGGGCATTTCACCTCCGCCGGCAGCATCAACGGCCGCCCGGTGCAGTTCATGGTGGACACCGGTGCGACGTTGGTGGCGCTGAGCCAGGGCGAGGCCGAGCGCATCGGCCTGGACTTTCGCAGCGCACCCAGCGCCATGACGCAGACCGCCAATGGCGCAGTGCCGGTGCACCGCGTCAGCCTGAGTGCGGTGCGCGTCGGCGCGGTCGAGGTGGCGAACGTCGAGGCCATCGTCATGCCAGCGCCGATGCCCTATGTGCTGCTCGGCAACAGTTTCCTCAGCCGCTTCCAGATGCGGCGCGACAACGACGTGCTGCGGCTGGAACGCCGCCGATAGGCTTGTCCCGACAGGGACAATGGCGTTTCGCACGATCGTGCTAGAAACACGGCTTCAACCGGTCGGCCTGGGAGACAAGGACCATGGACCTGAACTTCACTACGGACGAACTCGCCTTTCGCGAGCAGATCCGCGACTGGGTGGGCAACAACCTGCCCAAGGACATCAGCCACAAGGTGCACAACGCGCTGCGCCTGAGCCGGGAGGACCAGCAGGCCTGGCAGAAGATCCTCGGCAAGAAGGGCTGGCTCACCTACAACTGGCCCACCCAGTTCGGCGGGCCCGGCTGGACCTCGGTGCAGAAGCACCTGTTCGAGGAGGAATGCGCCCGCGCGGGCGCGCCGCGCATCCTGCCCTTCGGGCCGGTGATGGTGGCGCCGGTGATCATGGCCTTCGGCAATGCCGAGCAGCACAAGCGCTTCCTGCCCGGCATCGCCAGCGGCGAGGTCTGGTGGAGCCAGGGCTACAGCGAGCCCGGCTCGGGCTCCGACCTGGCCTCGTTGAAGTGCAAGGCCGACCGGCAAGGCGACAAGTACCTCGTCAACGGCCAGAAGACCTGGACCACGCTCGGCCAGCACGGCGACTGGATCTTCTGCCTGGTGCGCACCAGCAATGACGGCAAGCCGCAGACCGGCATCAGCTTCCTGCTCATCGACATGAAGAGCAAGGGCATCACGGTACGGCCGATCATCACCATGGACGGCGAGCACGAGGTCAACGAGGTCTTCTTCGACAACGTCGAGGTGCCGGCCGACAACCTGATCGGCGAGGAGAACAAGGGCTGGACCTACGCCAAGCACCTGCTGGCGCACGAGCGCACCAACATCGCCGACGTCAACCGCGCCAAGCGCGAACTAGAGCGGCTGAAGCGCATCGCGAAAAGCGAAGGCGTTTACGACGATGCACGCTTTCGCGACCAGATCGCGCTGCTCGAGATCGACGTCGTAGCGCTGGAAATGATGGTGCTGCGCGTGCTGTGGGCCGAAAAGAGCGGCAAGCAGAGCCTGGACGTGGCCGGGTTGCTCAAGATCCGCGGCAGCGAGATCCAGCAGCGCTACAGCGAGCTGATGATGCTGGCCGGCGGCCCCTGCACCGTGCCTTACCTGCACGAAGCGATGGAAGGCGGCTGGCAGGGTGACCTCGCCATCGACCGCTTCCTGCTGCCGCTGGCCGGCACCTACTTCAACCAGCGCAAGACCACGATCTACGGCGGCAGCAACGAAGTGCAACGCAACATCGTCGCGCAAACGGTGCTGGGCTGAGGGAGACAGACATGGACTTCGAATTTTCGGACGAACAAGAGCAACTGCGCGATGCGGTGCGCCGCTGGGTGGACAAGGGCTTCGGTTTCGAACGCCGCCACGCGCTGGCTAAAGCCGGCGGCAGGACGCGCGAGGTGCTGGGTGAGCTCAACAACCTGGGGCTGGCCGGACTGGCCGTGCCCGAAGCGCGGGGCGGCTTGGGCTTCGGCGCGGTCGAGGCGATGGTGGTGATGGAAGAGCTGGGCCGCGGCCTGGTCAACGCGCCCTACGCGCAGGCCGCGCTGTTGGCGCCGACGCTGCTCTCCTATGCGCCGGCGGCGTTGCAGGAGCACTGGCTGCCGAAGATCGCGGCCGGCGAGGCGCTGGTCGTGCTGGCGCAGCAGGAACGGGCCTCGCGCTACCGGCTGGACCAGGTGGCCACTCAGGCCGCTGAAGCCGGCGGCTCGTGGAAGCTCAGCGGCACCAAGATCGTCGTGCCCGCCGGCGACGAGGCCGATGCCTTCATCGTCTCGGCCCGCATTGCCGGCGCCGACGGCGTGGCGCTGTTCGTGGTCGACAAGGGGGCTGCCGGATTGCAGGTGCGCGGCTATCCCACGCAGGACGGCGCCCGCGCCGCCGACCTGATGCTGGCCGACACGCCGGCCACGCTGCTCAGCCGCGACGGCCTGGGCGCGCTGGAGCATGCGGCCGACGTGGCCATTGCCGCGTTGTGCGCCGAGGCCGTGGGCCTGATGGACCGCATGGTGGCGATCACCGTCGACTACATGCACCAGCGCAAGCAGTTCGGCGTGCCGCTGGCCACCTTCCAGGCGCTGCGCCACCGCATCGCCGACGTGAAGATGCAGCTGGAACTGGGCCGCTCGATGAGCTACTACGCCAGCCTGAAGTTGGCCGAGCCCGCCGAACAAAGGCGCCGCGCGCTGTCGCAGGCCAAGGTGCAGCTGGGCAACTCGATGCGCTTCGTCGGCCAGCAGTGCACGCAGATTCACGGCGGCATCGGTGTCACCGACGAATACGTCTCCAGCCACTACTTCAAGCGCCTGACCGTCATCGAGCTGAGCTTCGGTGACACGATGCACCACCTCGGCGAGGTCAGTGCCCGAATGCGCGATACCGCCGGCGTGTTTGCATGACCGCTCCGTCCCCGGAGCTGTTTCCGGGCGCGATCACCGACGTGCTCGGCCTGCGCGTCGGCCACTTCACCGATTCGCGCAGGCCCACCGGCTGCAGTGTCGTGCTGTGCCCGCAGGGCGCGGCCTGCGGCGTGGACGTGCGCGGCGCCGCGCCGGGCACGCGCGAGACCGACCTGCTGCGCCCGGACAACCTGGTCGAGCAGGTGCATGCGCTGCTGCTCACCGGCGGCAGCGCCTTCGGCCTGGACGCCGCCAGCGGCGTGGTGCGCTGGCTGGAGGAGCGCGGCCACGGCTTGGTCGTCGGCCCGGCGACCGTGCCGATCGTGCCCGCGGCCGTTCTCTTCGACCTGTGGATTGGCGACCACCGCATCCGCCCGGACGCCGCAGCAGGTTATGCCGCCTGCGAGGCCGCCAGCCACGAAGCGCCGGCCCAGGGCAGCGTGGGCGCCGGCACCGGCGCATCGGCGGGCAAGCTCTTCGGCATCGACCGCGCCATGAAGGGCGGCATCGGTACCGCGTCGATGAAGGTCGGCTCGGTCAGCGTCGGTGCGCTGGTGGCCGTCAACCCCACCGGTGACGTCATCGATCCGGCCAGCGGCCAGGTGGTCGCCGGCACGCGCGGCGCTGACGGCCGGCCACGCAGCGCCAGCCGGGCCATCGCCGCCGGAGAGATTCCGCCGCGCGCCCTGCCCGGCATGGCCACCACCATTGGCATCGTCGCCACCGACGCGCGCTTAAGCAAGGCGCAATGCCAGAAGCTGGCCTCGATGGCGCACAACGGCCTGGCGCGCAGCATCGACCCGGTGCACACCATGGCCGACGGCGACACGCTGTTTGCGCTGGCCACAGGCGCCAGCGGCCGGCCCGGGGAGATGACCGTGCTCGGCATCCTGGCCGCCACGGTGACGGCGCGCGCCGTGTTGAACGCGGTGCGCGCGGCCACTGGCCTGAGCGACCCGCCGCTGCCTTCGGCCCGCGATCTCGGCCTGGCCTGAACAAGACGATACGAGAGACACCATGATCCGCCGCCATGCCCTGTGGACCCTGGCCGCTGGCGTGCTGCTGGGGGCCTGTTCGACCCCCGCGCCCGCGCCGCCGCCGCAAGCACCGATCGTCTTCGTGCACGGCAACGGCGACACCGCCGCGCTGTGGACGACGACGCTGTGGCGCTTCGAATCCAATGGCTGGCCGCGCGACAGGCTGCACGCCATCGACCTGCCCTACCCGCTGGCTCGCGACGAGGACAACGTGCCGCAGCCCGGCCGCAGTTCGAGCACCGAGCAGGCGCAGTTCCTGTCGGCCGAGGTCGACAAGGTGCTGGCGCGCACCGGCGCGCAGCAGGTGGTGCTGGTCGGCAATTCCCGCGGCGGCAACACCATCCGCAACTACGTGCAGAACCACGGTGGCGCGTCGAAGGTATCGATGGCCGTGCTCGGCGGCACGCCCAACCATGGCGTGTGGGCGCTGAAGGACTTCCGCCCGAACAGCGAGTTCAATGGCATCGGTCCTTTCCTGGTGGCGCTGAACGCGCCCAAGGGCCCGGGCGGTGACGAGGTGACGCCCGGCGTGCGTTGGCTGACCCTGCGCTCGGACAACAACGACAAGTTCGCCCAGCCCGACGGCGTGTGGATCGGCGCGAAGGGCAAACCCACCAATGTCAGCTTCGACGGCCCGGCGCTCAAGGGTGCGAAGAACGTGGTGCTGCCGCAGCGCGACCACCGCGAGGTCAGCTTTCACCCGCAGGCCTTCGCGCAGACCTACGAGTTCATCACCGGCCGCGCGCCGGCCACGCTGGCCATCGCCAGCGAGAGCAGGCCGGTGCTGGACGGCAAGCTCAGCGGCATCGGCCCGGCCGGGCCCAGCAACCTGCCGCTGGTGGGCGCGACGCTGGAGGTCTTCGCGGTCGATGCCACCACCGGCGCGCGCCAGGGTGCGGCGCGACACCGCAAGGAGATCGGCGCCGACGGCCGCTGGGGGCCGTTCGTGGCCGACAGCGGGGCGGCCTACGAGTTCGTCATCAGCGCGCCGGGATATGCCACCACGCACCTGTACCGCTCGCCCTTCGCGCGCAGCAGCGACATCGTCAACCTGCGTGCCGAGCGCCTGGCCGAGGCCGACAAGGACGCGGTTTCGGTGGTCACGCTGACACGGCCGCGTGGCTACTTCGGCCTGCCGCGCGACCGCATCACGCTCGACGGGGTCACGCCGGCGCCCGGTATCCCGCAGGGGGTGGCAGGGGTGGCCAGCTCCAAGCTCAAGCTCGGCGGCGGCGCCGGCCGGCCGGTGGCGGCCGCGTATCAGTCGGGCGACATCCAGGAGCGCATCGTCGGCCTGGCCTGGCCGGCCGCCGAGAACCGGGTGGTGGTGCTGGAGCTGACGTACTGAAGCCAGGGCGCTACTTGGGCTTGGCCTCGTAGGCGGCGACGGCCTTCTTCAGCTCGTCATATTCGGCACAGCCGAAGAAGCAGATCTTGTCCAGCGCGGTCAGGTGTTCCTTGGCCTTGGCCAGGTTGCCGGTCATCAGGTAGGCCTCGCCGATGTACTCCTGCGCGCCGCGGTGCTTGGGGTCGATGCGCAGGGCCTCGTTGTAGTGCTTGAAGACCAGCTGCATGTCCGGATTGGCGCCCTTGCGCAGCGAATAGGCATACAGGTTGTGCAGGTCGGCATTGCCCGGGTCGCTGGCCAGCGCCACCTTCAGCCCCAGCTGCGCCGACGCATAGTCGCCGGCGGCGATGGCACTCTTGGCGGTCTTCAGCGCCGGGTCCTCGGCCTTGCCGCTGGACGACCAGTTGCTGCTGGGTGCATCGCTTCCGCCCGCCGCGCCCGCCAGTCCGGCTGCGCAGCACAGGCCGATGCCCAGGACGAATGCATTGAGCCTCATGCTTGCCTCTACGATGCTGTTGGCGATGTCGCGCATGCTACGCATCCCTGCCGGCACGCGCCGCTAACATGGCCCATTCTCCCTACAACCACAGCAATGAATCCCGCCCTAGACACCTGCTTGCGCGCTGCCACTGCCGTTCCGGCACGCGCCAGCGTCACCGAATGGTGGCCACGCTGGCGCAGCGGCGCGGCACTGGCCGCAACTCCGGCCGAACAGGCGCTGCTCGGCGGCTTCGATGCCGATCGCGTCGGCTGGGCCTTTGCCTGCGGCTACCAGGCCGCACTGCGCGCGCTGCTGCCGGAGCTGCCCGCCGAAGCGGTGGCCGCCTTCTGCGTCACCGAGGAGGCCGGCAACCGGCCGCGCGACATCCACACCCGCATCACGCTGCAGGCCGACGGCTCGATGCTTATCAGCGGCGCCAAGCGCTGGACCACGCTCGGCCCCGACAGCAGCGTGCTGCTGATCGTCGGCACACTGCCGCCGGCCGAAGCGGGCGCGCGCGCACAGCTCAAGGTGGCGCGCGTGCCGGTGGGCACTCCGGGGCTGCAGTTGTTGCCGATGCCGGAGACCCGTTTCGTGCCCGAGGTGCCGCATGCCCGCGTGCAGCTCGACGCGCAATCGTTGCTGCCGGGTGACGGCTACGATCATTACGTCAAGCCCTTTCGCACCCTCGAGGATGCGCATGTCACGCTGGCGGTGCTGGCCTACCTGCTGCGCGAGTCGCGCCAGCGCGGCTGGCCCAGCGCCTTTGCCGAACGCTTGTGCGCCACCCTGGTAGTGCTGTCCGATGTGGCCGCCGCCCCGGCCGACGCGCCCGTCAGCCACCTGGTGCTGGCCGGCGCGCTGGCCCAGGCCCATGCGCTCTATACCGAGGCCGGCACGTTGTGGGCCACAGCCGGCGACGACCCGGCGGCGCAGCGCTGGCAGCGCGACGCGGCGCTGTTCGGTGTGGCCGGCTCGGCACGCAGCCAGCGTACGGCGCGCGCCTGGGAGCGGCTCCAAGCCGGCACCTGACATGTGCTCCTTCGCAACCGCAGGGCGGTACTGAGATGCAGCTGCGACAGGTGCTGTTCAGCCAGGGCTTCGGCACCCGGCGCGAGTGCGATGCGTTGATCTGCCACGGCCTGGTGCAGGTGGGCGGGCGCGTGGCGGACGATCCCCACGAGGACGTGGACACCGCCGGCCTGGTGTTCAGCGTGCGCGGCCAGGCCTGGCCCTTCCACGAGAGCGCGCTGCTGATGATGAACAAGCCGCCGGGCTACGAGTGCTCGCGCAAGCCCAAGCACCACCCCAGCGTGCTGAGCCTGCTGCCCGCGCCGCTGCGCCTGCGCGAGGTGCAGCCGATCGGCCGGCTCGACGAAGACACCACCGGGCTGCTGCTGTTCACCGACGACGGCGCGCTGATCCACAAGTTGACCTCGCCGAAGTGGCATGTGCCCAAGCTCTACCGGATCGAATGCGCGGAGCCGGTGACGGCGGCACAGATCGACCAGCTGATCGGCGGCGTGGTGCTGCACGACGACCCGCTGCCGGTGCGCGCCGCGGCTTGCGAGGCGAGCGGCGAGCGCGGCCTGCTGCTGACGCTGACCGAGGGCAAGTACCACCAGGTCAAGCGCATGGTGGCCGCCGCAGGCAACCATGTGGTGGCGCTGCAGCGTACGGCCTTCGGCGCGCTGCCGTTGCCGGCCGACCTGGCACCCGGGCAGTGGCGCTGGGTCGAGCGCGAGGCCGTTGCGCCGGGGCTCTGAGCAGTCGGTCATGCCGTCGCTCGACGATGTTCCGGCCCGCGCGATGGGCCAGCTCTGGCAGGCCGCGGGGGGCTCCGAGGACGCGTTGCAGCGTGTCCGCCTGGTCGGCGCCGATCCGGTGCTGCCTTCGTCCTTCGCGGTCGGCGCCGCGGCGCAGGCCTCGCTGGCGGCGGGAGCGCTGGCCGCGGCCGAACTCGGCCGGCTGCGCAACGGCCTGGAGCAACAGCTGACCGTGCACATGCGCCATGCTGCGCTCGAGGCCTGCACGCATTTTCTGATCGATGGCCGGCCGCTGCAGCTTTGGGACAAGTTGTCGGGGCTGTACCCCTGCGGCGGCGACGACGGCGCCGGCGGCTGGGTGCGCATCCATTGCAACTTCGCCCACCACCGTGACGGCGCGCTGCGCCTGCTCGGTCTGCCGGAAGGCCCGCACGCCGAACAGGCCGATGTCCGGCACGCCCTGCAGCGCTGGAACGCACTCGACTTCGAGCAGACCGCGGCCGACGCCGGCCTGGTAGTGGCCGCGCTGCGCAGCTTCGCCGAATGGGATCGTCATCCGCAGGGCCAGGCCGTGACGCTGCAGCCGCTCCTGCAGTGGAACCGTCTGGGCGATGCAGCGCCACGTGATCTGCCACCCCTGCCGCTGTCGGCGCGGCCGCTGCAGGGCGTACGCGTGCTCGACCTGACCCGCATCCTTGCCGGGCCGGTGGGCACGCGCGCGCTGGCGGCGCACGGTGCCGACGTGCTGATGGTCAACTCGCCAAACTTGCCCAACATCGAGGCGATCGCCGAGACCAGCCGCGGCAAGCTCTCAGCGCATGCCGACCTGCGCCAGCCTGCCGGCCGCGAGGCCTTCGAGCAGGTGCTGCGCGACGCGCATGTGTTCGTGCAAGGCTACCGGCCGGGCGGGCTGCAGCAGCTGGGTTATGGCGCCGAGGCGCTGGCCGAGCGACACCCGGGCATCGTCGTCGTCTCGCTGTCAGCCTATGGCTGCAGCGGCCCCTGGTCGGCCCGGCGCGGCTTCGATTCGCTGGTGCAGACGGCCAGCGGCTTCAACGTGGCCGAAGCCCAGGCCTTCGGCAGCGGCGCCGCACGGGCGCTGCCGATGCAGATCCTCGACCATGCCTCGGGCCACCTGATGGCGCTGGCCGCCTGTGCCGCACTGCAACGCCAGCAGCGCGAAGGCGGCAGCTGGCAGGTGCAGGTCTCGCTGGCGCGCACCGGCCAGTGGCTGCGCCGTCTGGACCGGGTGCCCGGCGGCTTTGCGGTGGGCCAGACCGATTTCGAGCCGTATCTCGAGACCACCGACAGCGGCTTCGGCCGACTCAGCGCGCTGCGCCATGCGGCGCAGCTGTCGGCCACGCCAGCAAGCTGGGAACGGCCGTCGATGCCGCCGGGCACGCACCCGCTGGCCTGGCCGCGGACGTGAGCGTGCCCGACGACAACGCCGTTGCGGCGAGGCACCTGTCGCGCAGCGACGTGAAGGCGGCGCCAGCCGCCGTGCCGTAGCCATAATTGCCGCATGCAGGTTTTCAGAGGGTTACGCCATCCTGGCATCGCACCGGCCTGTGCACTGACCATCGGCAACTTCGACGGGGTGCACCGCGGCCACCAGGCCATGCTGGCGCTGCTCACCAACGAGGCGCGGCACCGCGCAGTGCCCAGTTGCGTGCTCAGCTTCGAGCCGCAGCCGCGCGACTTCTTCGCCGGGCTGAGAAGCCAGCCCGAGCTCGCGCCGCGGCGCGTGGCCACGCTGCGCGACAAGCTGTCCGAGCTGGAACGCTGCGGCATCGACCAGGCGGTGATCATGCGTTTCGACGCGGCCTTCGCCGCCCAGTCGCCGCAGGCCTTCATCGACGAGGTGCTGGTGCGCGGCCTGCATGCCCGCTACGTGCTCGTGGGCGATGACTTCTGCTTCGGCGCCAAGCGGGCCGGCGACTACGCCATGCTCGACGCCGCCGGCGCGCGCAGCGGCTTCGACGTGGCGCGCATGATGAGCTACGAGGTGCATGGCCTGCGCGTGTCCAGCTCGGCCGTGCGCGAGGCCCTGGCCACCGGCGACATGGCGCGCGCCGCGGCGCTGCTGGGCCGGCCCTACAGCGTCAGCGGCCATGTGCGGCACGGCCGCAAGCTCGGCCGCACGCTGGGCACGCCGACGCTGAACCTGCGCTTCGGACACGCCCGCCCTGCGGCGCAGGGCGTGTTCGCGGTGCAGGTGCACGGCCTGGCCGATGCGCCTTTGCCCGGCGTGGCCAGCCTCGGCGTGCGGCCGACGGTGGAAGACGCCGGCCGCCAGCTGCTGGAGGTGTATTGCCTGCAGTGGCCCGAGTCGCTGGGTCGCGAAGGCGGCTATGGCCGCTGCATCCGCGTCGACCTGCTGCACAAGTTCCACGACGAACGCAAGTACCCGTCGATGGAAGCGCTGCGCGAGGGCATCGATCGCGACGTGGCCGACGCCCGCGCCTGGTTCGGCGCACGCAAGGCCGCCCGTTAGAATCGGCCCATGGCACAGAGCACGCACGCCGCCACCGGCCGGCAGATCACACGCGATCGAATTTGACGCGCCCGTCGCGGCCCGCTCCGTGGCCGCTGCTGCTGCCGCCTGAGCCCCTAGCCGTTTGCCTTGCAGCGCCCCACGCGCTGCCGCCCACCATGAATGCCGCTGCCCCCAAGACCGACTACCGTGCCACGCTGAACCTGCCCGACACACCCTTCCCGATGCGCGGCGACCTGCCGAAGCGCGAGCCGGGCTGGGTCAAGGAATGGAACGAGCAGGGCCTGTACAAGCAATTGCGCGACGTGCGCTGCAATGCGCCGAAGTTCATCCTGCACGATGGCCCGCCCTATGCCAATGGGCAGATCCACATGGGCCATGCCGTCAACAAGGTGCTGAAGGACATGATCGTCAAGGCGCGGCAGCTGGCCGGCTTCGACGCGCAGTACGTGCCAGGCTGGGACTGCCATGGCCTGCCGATCGAGAACGCGATCGAGAAGGCCCATGGCCGCGGGCTGAGCCGCGACGACATGCAGGCCAAGAGCCGCGCCTATGCCACCGAGCAGATCGCGCTGCAGATGGGTGACTTCAAGCGCCTGGGCATCCTGGGCGACTGGGATCACCCCTACCGCACGATGGACCCGGTCAACGAGGCCGGCGAGATCCGCGCCTTCAAGCGTGTCATCGAGCGCGGCTTCGTCTACCGCGGCCTGAAGCCCGTGTACTGGTGCTTCGACTGCGGCAGTTCGCTGGCCGAGTTCGAGATCGAGTACGCCGACAAGAAGAGCCAGACCCTGGACGTGGCCTTCCTCTGCGCCGAGCCCGACAAGCTGGCCGCGGCTTTCGGCCTGAGCGAGTTGATGGGCGAGGCCTTCGCGGTGATCTGGACCACCACCGCCTGGACCCTCCCCGCCAACCAGGCGCTGAACCTGAACCCCGAACTCGAGTACGCGCTGGTGCACACCGAGCGCGGCCAGCTGCTGCTGGCGGCTAGCCTGGTCGAGAAGTGCCTGGAGCGCTACGGCCTGAAGGGCCATGTCATCGCCACGACGAAGGGCGAGAAGCTGGGCAGCATCCAGTTCCGCCATCCGCTGGCCCATGTGCACGAAGGCTACGACCGGTTGTCGCCGGTGTACCTGGCCGACTACGCCACGGCCGAGGACGGCACCGGCATCGTGCACTCGTCGCCGGCCTATGGCCTGGACGACTTCAACTCCTGCGTCGCGCATGGGTTGAAGACCGAGGACATCCTGAACCCGGTGCAGGCCCAGGGCAGCTATGCGGCCGACTTCCCGCTGTTCGGCGGCCTGAACATCTGGAAGGCGGTGCCGCAGATCATCGAGGCGCTGCGCGACGCCGGCCGGCTGATGGCCACCGGCCCGCTGACGCACAGCTACCCGCACTGCTGGCGCCACAAGAGCCCGGTGATCTACCGTGCCGCGGCGCAGTGGTTCGTGCGCATGGACGAAGGCGTGGGCGTGTTCACCAAGGACAAGGCCGATAAGACGCTGCGCCAGATGGCGCTGGAAGCCATCGACCACACCGGTTTCTATCCGGAGAACGGCCGCGCGCGGCTGCGCGACATGATCGCCAACCGGCCCGACTGGTGCATCAGCCGCCAGCGCAGCTGGGGCGTGCCGCTGCCCTTCTTCCTGCACAAGGACACGGGCGAGCTGCACCCGCGGACGATGCAGATCCTGGATCAGGCGGCCGACATCGTCGAAGCCGGCGGCATCGAGGCCTGGAGCCGCGTCACCGCCGAGCAGATCCTCGGTGCCGAGGACGCGCCGCACTACACCAAGAGCAGCGACATCCTGGAGGTGTGGTTCGATTCCGGCTCCACCTTCTGGCACGTGCTGCGCGGCACGCATGCCCACACCGGCAGCAGCTTGGGCCACCACGACAGTGGCCCCGAGGCCGACCTGTACCTGGAAGGCCACGACCAGCACCGCGGCTGGTTCCACAGCTCGCTACTGCTGGCCTGCGCCATCTACGGCCGCGCGCCGTACCGCGGGCTGCTGACCCATGGCTTCACCGTGGACAGCCAGGGCCGCAAGATGAGCAAGAGCCTGGGCAACGGTATCGAGCCGCAGGTGGTGAGCCAGAAGCTGGGCGCCGAGATCATCCGCCTGTGGGTGGCGGCCAGCGACTACAGCGGCGACATCGCCGGCGACGACAAGATCCTGGCCCGCGTGGTCGATGCCTACCGGCGCATCCGCAACACGCTGCGCTTCCTGCTGGCCAACACCAGCGATTTCGATGCGCAGACCGATGCGGTGCCCTTTGCCGAGCTGCTGGAGATCGACCGCTGGGCGGTGACGCGGGCCGAACAGTTCCAGGCCGAGGTGCTGAAGCACTACGAGGTCTACGAGTTCCACCCTGTCGTGGCCAAGCTGCAGGTGTTCTGCAGCGAGGACCTGGGCGCGTTCTACCTCGACGTGCTGAAGGACCGTCTCTACACCACCGCACCGAAGAGCCACGCCCGGCGCAGTGCGCAGACCGCGCTGTGGCAGATCACGCAGGCCATGCTGCGCTGGATGGCGCCCTTCCTCAGCTTCACCGCCGAGGAGGCCTGGGCCGTGTTCTCGCCCGGCCAGGGCAGCATCTTCAAGCAGACCTACTGGAACTTCGCCGGCGTGGGCGCCACGACCGACGCTGCACTGCTGGCCAAGTGGCAGGCGCTGCGCGAGGTGCGCGACGCCGTCAACAAGGCCATCGAGGACGTGCGCACCGCCGGCGGCGTCGGCTCGTCGCTGCAGGCGGAGGTCACGGTGACTGCGCCACCCGAGACGCATGCGCTGCTGGCCTCGCTGGGCGAGGACCTGAAGTTCGTGTTCATCACCTCGAAAGCCACGCTGACGCCCGGCGAGACTCTTTCGGTGACGGTCACGCCCTCGGCCGCCACGAAATGCGAGCGCTGCTGGCACTGGCGCGACGATGTCGGCAAGGACCCGGCGCACCCCACGATCTGCGGCCGCTGCGTCAGCAACCTGCATGGCGCCGGCGAAGTGCGCACGGTTGCCTGAGCGTGGCAACGCGTGCAACAAGCGCCGGGCCGAGCCTGTGGGTCTGGCTGGGACTGGCCGTGGTGGTGGTGCTGCTCGACCAGCTGAGCAAGACCGTGGTGATCGGCACCTTCCAGCTCAACGACAGCCGCGCCCTCACCTCCTGGTTCAACCTGGTCCGGGTGCACAACACCGGCGCGGCCTTCAGCTTCCTGGCCGGCGCGTCGGGCTGGCAGCGCTGGTTCTTCGTCGGCCTGGGCACGGTGGCTTCGGCCTTCATCGTCTGGATGCTGAAGAAGCACCCGGGGCAAAAGCTGTTCTGCTTTGCGGTGACGATGATCATGGGCGGCGCCATTGGCAACGTCGTCGACCGGCTGCTGCACGGCTACGTGGTCGACTTCATCCAGGTGCACTACAGCGGCTGGTACTTCCCGGCCTTCAACCTGGCCGACAGCGCCATCACGCTGGGTGCGATTTGCCTGATTCTGGACGAACTGCTGCGCGTCAGGCGGGGGCGATAGCCTCTGCTACGCTGTGCCCATGACCGAGATCGACCGGCAAGACAGCGCCAGTGCGGCCGAAACCCCGCCGTCCTTGGTGTTGCGGCCCCTGGGCTTCGGTGACCCGCTGCGCTGGCTGGCGCTGGGCTGGCACGACTTCCGCCGCGCACCGGGCCTGGGTCTGTTCTACGGCCTGTGCTTCGTGTTGATGGGCTGGTCGCTGCTCAAGGCCTTCGAGCAGGCCCCTGCCTACGTGCTGGGGCTGTCGGGCGGCTTCCTGCTCACTGGCCCGGCGCTGTGCCTGGGCATGTACCGCACCAGTCAGCGCCTGGAAAACGGCGAGAAGGTCGACTGGGGCGATTCGCTGCTGGCCTGGAAGACCCGCACCGGCCAGCTGGCCATCTTCGGCTTTGTGTTGCTGGTGCTGGAGATGGTCTGGGCGCGCGCCACGCTGGTGGTCTTCGCCGTCACCTTCGACGGCATGCCCGACTTCAAAGGCTCGCTGCTGGCACTGCTGGATCCGGAGAACATCAGCTTCATCATCGCCTGGGTGCTGCTCGGTGCGCTCTTTGCCACGCTGATCTTCGCCGTCAGCGTGGTCTCCATCCCCATGCTTCTGCACCGCCCTACCGATGCCATCACCGCCGGGCTGACCAGCATGCGGCTGGTGCTGACCCAGACTGCGGTGATGCTGTGGTGGGCCTTCCTGATCGCCGCGCTGGTGGTGCTGGCCATGCTGCCCGGCTTTGCCGGGCTGCTGGTGGTCGGCCCCGTGCTCGGTCATGCGTCATGGCATGCCTACCGGGCCGCGGTAGCCGACTGAAGCGCAGCCCCTGATGGGGCCGACGGCCGAAAGCAGGGTCTTCATGCCCTGAACCACGGAGCTGCGCGAACCAGTCATCATCTGGACGCCGTGTCGCACGATCACGCGCTCCGACGCGTCATGGATCGACATGCCGGCATCGCACGCTCCGTGCTGGATGACGCGGTCGAACGTCGCCCGGCCGAGCTTGCCTTCGTGCAGATGGAAGCCGCGCGAGCCGGGCCCGTAGGTCTCGACCGGCGCGCGCACGTCCAGCACATGCAGCGTTCCACGATTGACCACGCCGATGCCGTGCGAGCCGCGGCATTTCAAAGGCGCCTCGGCGGTCCACTCGTTGACCGTGCCCCAATTGCCAAGCCCTAAGTCATGGTCGCCGTGGGTGACCACACTGCCCTGGTTGCGAACCTCCCCGACATAGGCACCAGCCGCCACGAACACGCCGGCGCTGAGGCGTTCGACCGGATGCGGTGCAATCATGCCGTGGCTGTGGACCGCGCCGGTTTCGAGCACCGTCGCAACGACGCGACCGGCCTCGGAGCCGCCACCGGCCAGGAGAATGCCGCCGCCGCGCACCGGTGCGTCGGCTTGCCCGACCGACAATCCCTTCAGCCGCGCGCTGATGACGCGGGTCGAATCGACCTGCTGGTTCCACAGCGTGAAGGCTCCCTGCAGGACTTCGACACCAAAGCCGCGCGGCCGCTCGCTGCGTTCCAGGGTGTCGGCCGCCTCGATGTCCAGTCCGTCCACGTCCACATGGCCAGCGCGCAGCGCGCCGCGAGCCACGATCTGCACCTGACCGCACACGCGCAGCCCGGCCAGACTCAGCCGGCCCATGTTGGGCAACTGGTCGTCGTTGAAGATGACGCGCCGCGCCGGATCGGCCAGAAGCGACAGACCGAGCAGCGCGTTGTCGCATGCCAGGCGCACACCATCGTGGCCGGGCAGAAAACGCAACTCGGCGCCCGCGACTGCGGCGCGCAACGACTGCCCGGGCCGCAGGCGCAGCGTGGGCAGGCCGTCCAGAACGCCTTCGATGTGCAGGTCCTGCATGCAGGGCATCTCCAGCGCGGTCAACAGATCAGCCACCGAACGGATCACGGTCGAAAGACGGTCCGGCTGGCGCAGTGCATGTTCGTAGAGCATTTTTCGGCTTCCTTCCTGAATCGATGCCTGCATCCTAGGATTCCAATGACATTCACACAATTGAAGTCTTGGTATCTAATACATGCATGGAATTCAACCTTCGAAGCGTCGATCTGAACCTGCTGCCGATCTTCGAGGCGGCCTACGAGGAGCGTGGCCTGTCGCGCGCGGCCCAGCGTCTGGCGATGACCCAGCCGGCGATGAGCCACGCCCTGACACGGTTGCGGCACGTCTTTCGCGACGACCTGTTCGTACGCCGCGGCCGCGGCGTGGTGCCGACCCCCGTCGCCGACGCGCTGTACCAGCGCCTGCACGGCGCGCTGGACACGGTACGCACGACGGTGAGCGGCACACGGGGCTTCGACCCGTCAAGCTCGGTGCGCCGCTTCAGCGTCGCCATCCCGCACCCGCTGGGGCCACTGATCGCGCAGCGGCTGCTCGACCGCTTCGCGCGGCTGGCGCCCAGGCTCAGCCTGGACTTCAACACGCGCTCGCTGCCCATCGAGCTGGATCGCCAGCTGATCGACGGCACGGTCGATGTGGTCCTCGACTGGGTCGAACGCACCGACCGCAGGTTGCGCACGCAGTGGCTGTTCGACGACCGGCTGGTCGCGATGGCGCATCGTCGCCATCCACTGTCAGGCCAGGCGCTGACGCTGCGCAGCCTGCGAGACTGCAAGGTCGTGTCGCTGCGCGCGCGCCTTCAGGGCGAACTGCGGCCGGCGGGCATCCGCGAATGGGCGCAGCGCATCGGCCAGCCGGTGCTCGAGGTGTCGGAACTGCTGGAGGTGCTGCTGGTGGTCAGTGCGTCCGACATGGTCGGGCTGTTCCCGGAGAGCTTTGCCAGGCTCGCGCGTCGGCACTTCGATGTCCAGCCGCTGCAGCTGCGGCCCGCCGCTGCGGCCGTACCGGTGCATCTGGTGTGGCATGAACGGCGCGACGCGGATCCGGCGCACCAGTTCCTGCGCGAGCAGCTGGCAGCGGCGACGGCGCGGGTGCTCGGCGCGCCAGCCGCTGGCCGCGCACCGCGTGCTCAGAACACGGCGTGATCGCCGCGTTCGACGCTGAGCCGGCCGCCGAGCAACGCGGCATAGTGCTCGGCCAGCGTGTCCCTGCCGGTGGACGGTGTGGCGGCCGCATCGTAGCGGCCCGTGGCCGGGTCGAGCACCAGCATCGATTCAGTGGCGTAGTAGCGGCCGATGCGCGCCAGCTCGGCCTTGGCCGCCATCGCCGGAGAAATGTGCCCGGCGACATCGAGCAGACCGATGATCACATCGAGCAGAGCCACCGGCACCTGCCTGAATCGGGGTCTGCGGCCGAGCAGCTCGAACAGAAGTTCACCCTGCTGCCGCGGCGTGATCGCCTCGCCCGGCCCACCGATCGGCAGCACGCGGTCATGCAGCCGGGCATCGTCCAGACAATCGGCCAGATAGTCGGCCAGGTCGGCATCGCTGATCGGCTTGCAGGCGGTGAGGGTACCGTCACCGAACAGCAGGAACGGCTTGCCCTGCCTGACACGTTCGACCTGCCCGGACAGCGACTTGAAGAACGCGGTGGGCCGCACGATCGAATAGTGCAGGCCCGATTCCCTCAGCGCCTTCTCGAAGGCCAGCTTCGCTTGCTGGAAGGCCAAGCGCGGCTTTTGCACGCACAGCGCCGACAGCAGCACCACGTGGCGCACGCCGGCGTCCCGGGCAGCCGTCAGCGCATGCAGGTGGGCCTGATGGTCGATGGCCCAGGCGTCGCGCGGCGCGCCCGTGCGAGAGGCCAGGCAGGACACCAGCACGTCGAAGCCTTCGCCGGCAAAGCCATCGCGCGCCAGTGAGTCTGGGTCGCACACGTCGCCGAACCGCAAGATGGCGCCGGGCAGCAGCCGCGCGCAATCCTGCGGCGCCAGACGCCCGCCGACGCCAGCACGCGAGCGCACGAAGCACACGACCAGGTGGCCGCGCCGGATCAGCGCCTTGACGGTGGCCTGGCCGATCGTGCCGGTGGCACCGAGCACGAGCACGCGCTGCGGCATCGCGGCACCCGACACGTTGGGGCGGTCGAGCGGCTTCAGGGCTGCAGGATCGTGCAGCCCGTGGTCTTGCGCGCTTCCAGATCGCGGTGCGCCTGCGCCACCTCGGCCAGCGGGTAGCGCTGGTCGATGCGGATCTTCACCTGGCCGCTGCCGACTACACCGAAAAGGTCGTCGGCCATGGCCTGAGTGGACTCGCGCGAGGCGATGTGCGTGAACAGCGTGCCGCGCGTGACATAAAGCGAGCCTTTGGCGCCCAGGATCGCAGGCGCGAAGGGCGGCACCGGGCCCGAGGCGTTGCCGAAGCTGGCCATCAGGCCGAAGGGCCGGAGGCAGTTCAGGCTGCCTTCCCAGGTGTCCTCGCCCACCGAGTCGTAGACCACCTTGACGCCCTTGCCGCCGGTGATGTCCTTGACGCGGGCGACGAAGTCTTCCTTGGCATAGTTGATGGCATGGGCCGCGCCATGCTCCAGCGCCAACTGGCACTTGGCTTCGCTGCCGGCCGTGCCGATGAGTTGCAGGCCCAGCGCCTTGGCCCACTGGCAGGCGATCAGGCCCACGCCGCCGGCAGCGGCATGGAAGAGCACGAAGTCACCAGCCTGCAGCCCTTCGGCCGGTAGCGTCTTCTTCAGCAGGTACTGCGCGGTCAGGCCCTTCAGCATCATGG
Source organism: uncultured Pseudomonadota bacterium (assembly GCA_963758955.1). Taxonomy (GTDB): domain Bacteria; phylum Pseudomonadota; class Gammaproteobacteria; order Burkholderiales; family Burkholderiaceae_C; genus Rubrivivax. The sequence continues at coordinate 94,131 of CAVWXO010000005.1, read as the reverse complement.
CCGCGCCGGTATCGAAGTCGATGGCATCGGGCAGCCGGCACACCGTCTTGGCCGGCATGACACGCACTTCGCTGTAGGCACCCGGCGGGTTGCTGGCATAGGCCGCGCGGTCTCCCACCTTCAAATGGGTGACCCCTGCGCCCACCGCCTCGACGATGCCGGCGCCCTCCATGCCCAGGGTCAGTGGCAGCGGGTTCTGGTACAGGCCCGTGCGCTGGTAGACGTCGATGAAGTTCAGCCCGCAGGCCTCGTGGCGGATGCGGATCTCGCCGGGGCCGGGTTCGCCCACCGCCAGCTCCACGAGTTGCATCACCTCAGGGCCGCCGTACTGGGTGATCTGGATGGTTCTTGACGTACTCATTCGGTCTCCTCGGGCTGGTGATGTCGAGGCGCGAGGTTAGCGCAAGCCGCGACCGCGCCTCCGGCGCCAGACGATCAGGCCATACAGCACCAGGTTGAAAGCGGCCAGCGCCAGCGCGATGCGCCACTGCGCGGCCGGCGTCAGCCCCTGCGGGTAGATCAAGGCCCCCAGGTGGTGATCGATGAAGCTGCCCTCGTAGCTGCCCTGCCCGGCGCGCCGACGCAGCATCATCTCCAGCGGAGTCAGCGGGCAGATGCCCGCGCTGGCTTCGATCCAGATGCCCCAGGCCAGTGCCGGCAGGTGCGCCCAGGCCAGGCGCGGCCAGCGCCACACCGCCAGCGCGCCCAGCGTCGCCCAGACGATGAAGGCGCCGTGCAGCACCAGCACCAGGTCAGCGAGAATCGACCAGCTCATGTCCCCTCATCCGTCGAACCGCCACCGTAGCGCATGAAGCGCCTCGTCGCCGCCCCCAACCTGGCCCTGGCCACGCTCTGGGCCGACCAGTTGAGCGGCGCCGGAATCGATGCCACCGTGCAGCGCGCCTGGGCCGGCAGCATTGCTGGCGAGATTCCGGTGGACCAGGCCCTGCCCGAAGTGTGGGTCATGGACGAGGACCGCCATGCCGAAGCGCTGAATCTGCTGCACGAACTGCGCAATCCGCCATGGCGGCTCTGGCACTGCCACCGCTGTGGCGAGACCGTCGACGGGCCATTCGAGCAGTGCTGGAACTGCGGCGCGGCACGGGGCGAATGACGCTCGGGGTGGTGTTCGACGCCCTTTCCGCCATCGCCATCAACCGTCCAGAAGGTGCAGGATGGGCCCACGGGCTATCGGGAAGTTCGGCCCGGGCCACTCGTGCGCAGGTGCTCGACAAACGAAGGCTCGCAAGGAGCCGACCTTCTTCGCGGTGCTGAACGCCTGGCTGCGACGGGAGCACGTCCTCAGGAAGACGTCGGACCCGCTGCCAAGGACTTGAGCACGCGCCGCGCATCGAAGCCGGTCTGCGCCTGCCCGCGCACCAGCAGCACCGGCGTGCCCGGCGCGAGCACCGCCTCGAAGCGTGCGGCGCAGGCCGCGTCCTTCTCGATGAAGCATTCGCTGAAGGCCACGCCGTGCTGTTGCAGCCACTGGCGTGCCACAGTGCAGAAGGCGCAGGTGGTGGACGACAGCATCTGGATATCGCCGGGGCGGGCCAGCGCCGCCATCTTCGCGCCCAACCGGGCCTGGCTGTGGCCGGCCCACCATTGGGTGGCCGCGCCCACGACCAGCACCAACACCACCAGGCCCAGGATCGAGCGCTGCTTCCGGGGCATCGGGGTCAGACGGCCGCGGTGACGACCATTTCCACCTTCCACTGCGGCTTGGCCAGCTGCGCCAGCACCGTGGCGCGCGGCGGCGCGTGACCGGCCGGTAGCCAGGCTTCCCAGACTTCGTTCATGCCGGCGAAATCGTTCAGGTCGGTCAGGAAAATCTGGCACATCAGCAGGCGCGACTTGTCGCTGCCGGCACGGGCCAGCAGCGCATCGATCGAGGCCAGCACCTGCCGCGTCTGGCCGCGGATGTCCTGCGCGGCGTCGCCGGCCACCTGGCCGGCCAGGTAGCACACGCCGTGATGCACGGCCATTTCCGACAACCGCGTGCCGACATCGAAGCGTTGAACCGTCATTTGTGACCCTTCTTGTGACTGTGCCCGTGGCCATGCGAGTGCGCATGCGTCGGGTGCTGGTGGGTGGGATGCTTGATCGTCGGCCCGTGACTTGCCGCCGGCTTGGCACCGAGGCGCGATTCAGTGCCGGCGAACAGCTTGCGCATGTTCGGCTGGTGGCGCCACAGCAGCAACAGGCTCATCGCGCACACCGCCAGCAGCGATGGCGAGACACCCCAGATCAGCAACTCGTAGAAGGGCGCGAAGAGCGCAGCAACGATCGAGGCCAGCGAGGAATAGCGGAAGAACGCGGCGATGATCACCCAGGTGAGCAGCGTCGCTAGGCCGAGCCAGGGGTTCAGCGCCAGCAGCACGCCCGCCGCGGTGGCCACGCCCTTGCCGCCCTTGAAGCCGAAGAACACCGGCCACAGGTGCCCCACGAAGGCCGCCAACCCGACAAAGGACACGGCCACCTCTCCCAGGCCCCAGGCGGGCCCGAAGACCAGCGCCAGCATCACCGGCACGTAGCCCTTCAGCGCATCGAAGGCCAGCGTCAGGACGGCCGCAAGGCGGTTGCCCGAGCGCAGCACGTTGGTTGCGCCGGGGTTGCCCGAGCCATAGTGGCGCGGATCCTCCAGCCCCATGCCGCGACTGATGATCACCGCGAACGACAGCGAGCCGATCAGGTAGGCGGCCAGCACGGCCAGCACACTGGGCAGGTTTTGCATTCGGGCAGTTTAGCCGGGGCTACAGCGCGCACTCCACCGCGCGGGCGCCAAGCAGGCCACTCAGCACCGCCGGCTCGATGCCCACCAGGAAGCCGCGGCGGCCGCCGTTGATGTAGATCCGTGGCAGCGCCAGCACGCTGGATTCCACGCACATCGGCAGGGCCTTGCGCGTGCCGAAGGGCGAGGTGCCGCCGACCAGGTAGCCACTGTGGCGCTGCGCCACTTCGACGCTGCACGGCTCGACGCTCTTCACGCCCAACGCGCGCGCCAGGTTCTTGGTGCTGACCTGACGGTCGCCGTGCATCAGTACGATCAGCGGCTGTGCCTTGTCGTCCTGCATCACCAGTGTCTTCACCACCGCATGCTCGTCCACGCCCAGCTGGTGGGCCGATTCGGCGGTGCCGCCGTGGTCCACGTAGTCGTACGGATGCTCGGTGAAGGCCACGCCGTTTCGACGCAGCCACTGCGTGGCCGGCGTCTCGCTGACATGCCGCTCCTTCCTTGCCATGGCCGGCCTACTGGGCGGGGTCGCGCATTTCCCAGCGGATGCGGTCGATGGCGGCCAGCAACTCCGGCGACAGCTCGCTGTTCCAGGCATCGACGTCCTCGTCGAGCTGCTCGATGGTGGTGATGCCGATGAGGGTGCTGGCGACGCGCCAGTTGCGGTAGCAGAAGGCCAGTGCCATCTGCGTCGGCGTCAAACCGTGCTCGCGCGCCAGCGCGTTGTAGCGCCGCGCCGCAGCCAGCGCCTCCGCGCGGCCATGGCGCTGCTTGCGCATGCTGGCAAAGAGGGCCATGCGCCCGGGCAGTGCCGGGTCCTCGAAGCCGGCGGCGTCGTACTTGCCGCTCAGCAGCCCGAAGGCCAGCGGTGAATAGGCCAGCAGTGACACCTGGCCGCGTTGCAGCACCTCGTCCAGGCCGTTGTCCACCGACCGGTTGACCAGGCTGTAGGCGTTCTGCACGCTGGCGATGCGCGGCAGCCCGGCCGAGTCGGCCAGGCGCAAGAACTCGGTCACGCCCCAGGGTGTCTCATTGCTGACGCCGACATGGCGCACCTTGCCGGCCTGCACCAGTCGCTGCAGGCCGCGCAGTTGCGCATCGATGGGCGTGACGCTGCGGTCGTTCCTCGGGTCGAAGTAAAGGCTGCCGAACATCGGGACGTTGCGCGTCGGCCAGTGCAGCTGGTACAGGTCGATGACCTCGGTCCGCAGGCGCTTCAGGCTGCCTTCACAGGACGCGACGATGTCGTCGGCCGTGACGTCGGCGCTGCCATTGCGCAGCCACTCGTAGCCGCGCACCGGGCCGGCGGCCTTGGTGGCCAGCACGATGCGCGAGCGCACGCCGGGGCGTTGGGCAAGCCAGTTGCCGATGATGCGCTCGGTATCGCCATAGCGTGCCGCACTGGGCGGCACCGGGTACATCTCGGCGGTATCGATGAAGTTGATGCCACGCTGCAGCGCATGGTCGAGAAGCCGATGCGACGTGGCTTCGTCGACCTGCGCTTCACCGAAAGTCATGGTGCCGAGGCAGATGCGGCTGACGTCCAGGTCGCTGCGGCCGAGGGGGATGGTTTCCATGGGAAGGGAGGCAGTTGAACTGAGACAGCGCAGCAGTGTGCCGCAGATGGCCCAGGGCCGACCGCATCGCGCGCCTCACTCCTGTCAGGGAAAATGCTGCACCGTGGCGACCAGACTCGAAATAAAGCATCGCCCTGCCCGTCCCCAGGCGGCCCATCCGCATGGTGCTCGCGCCTAGCCCCGCCGTCGCCGGCGACTGGGCTCGCACGCGCCGGCGGCTGCGCCTGCGCTGGCTGCCGGTGCTGATTGCCGTGGCCGGGCTGCACCTGCTGTTGCTGATGCTGCTGCAGGGCCAGTTGCGCCACACGGATGGCCGGGCGGCGCCCGCGCAGGCGCCACTGGTGCTGGTTCGGATCCAGCCGCCGGCGCCGCAGCCTCCCGAGGCCGCGCCGCCCGCACGCGAGCCGGCCGTGGCGCAGCCGCCGCGCCGCCCCACGCCGACGCGAAGCAGCGCCGAGCCAGCGTCGTCGCAAGCGGTGGTTGCGGCCGAACCCGCCAGTGCCGCCAGCGCCGCTTTGCCATCGGCCCAGGCGGCGGCCAGCGCGGCGGCCGGCGGCCTGCTCGAGACAGAAGCCTCGCGCCGCGCCATCCGCGAGGCGGCACGTCAGCGCTCGACCAGCGAAATGGGCGCAGCCACCACCGACGAGCAAGCGCCGCTGAGCGAACTGGACAAGACCGGCCAGGCCATCGCGCGCGGCGCGCGGGGCGACTGCCTGAAGGGCGAATTCGCCGGTTCCGGCATGGGCCTGTTCAGCCTGCCCTTCTGGCTGCTTGCCGAAATGCGCGAGAAGTGCCGGCGCTGAGTGACATCAGCTGCCGAAGTTGCGCAGGGCCTCTCCGCTGACGCGGCAGATGCGCCATTCGGGAAGCAGCGTGGCACCCATACGCTCGTAGAAGCCGATGGCGTCGGCGTTCCAGTCGAGCACGCTCCACTCGAAACGGCCGCAGCCTCGCTGGTTGGCCAGGCTGGCCAGATGCGTCAGCAGTGCGCGGCCGACGCCGCGGCCACGGTGGGCCGGCTGCACGTACAGGTCTTCCAGGTACAGACCGGGCTTGCCCAGGAAAGTGGAAAAATTGCTGAAGAACAGCGCAAAGCCGATCACCTGCGCATCGCGCTCGGCAACCACCGCCTCGGCCGCCGGCCGCTCGCCGAACAGGTGCGGATGCAGGCCCTGAGGGGTGACCTGGACCAGGTGCGTCAGATTCTCGAAATCGGCCAGCTCGCGGATCAGGCCGACGAGGGACGGCAGGTCCCGAGGCTCGGCGCGGCGCAGCAGCGCAGCGGTGGGCAGATCGGCCATCGCGCCGGCCCGCTCAGGATCAGCGGAACTTGGACTGCGCGATCGTGTGCACACCCGGCGGCAGCGAGCCGATGTACTGGGCCAGCAACTTCAGCTCCTTGTTGCTGAACTGCTTGACCTGCGCGCCCATGATGGCGTTGCCGCGGCCGACTTGCGCACTGCCTTCGATCTTGTAGGACTTGAGAGCGGTGAACAGGTAGTCGGGGTACTGGCCGGCGATCTTCGGATAGGCGCCGTCGATCGGCTTGTTGAAGTCGGCACCGTGGCAAGACGCGCAGGCGCCCTTGGCCAGCAGCGCCGCCACTTCGGTCTGCGGGGCCGGCGTGGCCACCTCGGCGGCGGCCGCGGCACCGCCATGCGTCGAGTAGTAGGCCGCCAGGTCGGCAATGTCCTGTTCGCTCAGCGTGGTCGCGATCGCGCGCATCGTGCCGTGCTTGCGCTCCCCCTTCTTGTAGGCATTCAGCGCGACGGCGATGTACTTGGCGTTCTGGCCCGAAATGGCCGGCACGCGGTGCACTTCCGGAAAGCTCGACTGGTAGCCCGGGATGCCATGGCAGCCGATGCAGCTGGCGTTGAGCTTCGCGCCGCGGGCGGCATCACCCTTGATTTCCTGGGCCTGGACCGCATAGGTGGCGCTGGACAGGGCGAGCAGCAGCGTGAGCGCAATCTTCATCGTGGGGAGGGCGGTAGGTTGCAAGAGAAGGCGAGCCCACGGGCTCGCCTATTGATTCCGATCAATTATACGACCGGCCCTTATACTGTTTTCGGTTCCTTCTCCGCGCGTGCTCTCGCATGCCGCCACCCAGTACTCGATACCGTCTGCCCGTGCGCGACGGTCCCACGCAGCCATCACAGCCCAACATGCAAGCACCGATCAAGTTCCAAGGCACAGACAACTACATCGCCACGCAGGACCTGATGCTGGCGGTGAACGCCGCGGTCACGTTGAAGCGGCCGCTGCTGGTCAAGGGCGAGCCCGGCACCGGCAAGACCATGCTGGCCGAGGAAGCTGCCACGGCCATGAACATGCCGCTGCTGCAGTGGCACATCAAGAGCACGACCAAGGCGCAGCAGGGGCTGTATGAGTATGACGCGGTGAGTCGCCTGCGCGACAGCCAACTCGGTGACGAGCGCGTTAAGGACATCCACCACTACATCGTCAAGGGCGTGCTGTGGCAGGCTTTCACCGCCGATCAGCCGGTGGCGCTGCTGATCGACGAGATCGACAAGGCCGACATCGAGTTCCCGAACGACCTGCTGCGCGAGATCGACCGCATGGAGTTCTATGTCTACGAGACGCGCGAGCTGATCCGCGCTAAGCACCGACCGGTGGTGTTCATCACCTCCAACAACGAGAAGGAGCTGCCCGACGCCTTCCTGCGCCGCTGTTTCTTCCACTACATCAAGTTCCCAGATGCCGACACGATGAAGGCCATCGTCGACGTGCACTTCCCCGGGCTGAAGAAGGAGCTGCTGGGCGCGGCGATGAAGACCTTCTACGACGTGCGCAACCTGCCCGGGCTGAAGAAGAAGCCCAGCACCTCGGAGTTGCTCGACTGGCTCAAGCTGCTGGTGGCCGAGGACATCCCGCTCGAGGCGCTGCAGAGCAAGGACGACAAGGTCGCGGTGCCGCCGCTCGTCGGCGCGCTGCTGAAGAACGAACAGGACGTGACGCTGTTCGAGAAGCTGGTGTTCATGCAACGCCACAACCGATGAGTTTCCTGGCCCCTGTCACCTTGAAGGGGCGGCACGCGACGCTGGTGCCGCTGGCGGTGGAACATCTGGCCGGTCTGCAGGACGCGGCGCGCGACGGCGAACTTTGGACTCTCTGGTACACGCTGATCCCGCAGCCGGACAAGATGGCCGCCGAGATCGAGCGCCGCCTGTCCTTGCTGGACAAGGACACGATGCTGCCTTTCACCGTGCTCGATGCCGAGGGACGCGTGGCCGGCATGACCACCTACATGAACGTCGACGGCGCCAACCGCCGCGTCGAGATCGGCTCCACCTGGTATGCCCGGCGCGTGCAACGTACGCCGCTCAATACCGAATGCAAGCTGATGCTGCTGGCACACGCCTTCGACACGCTGAGCTGCATCGCGGTGGAGTTCCGCACCCACCGCCTCAATACCCAGAGCCGCCGCGCCATCGAACGTCTTGGCGCGCAACTCGACGGCATGCTGCGCTCGCATCAGATCAGCCCGAACGGCAGCCTTCGCGACACGGCGGTATACAGCATCGTCGCCGCCGAATGGCCCACCGTCCGGGCCCACCTGCAATTCCAGCTCGAACGCCCTCGATAGCCCTGACGCGCATTGCGGGCGGCCCGTCATTATGGCCAAGAAGACAAACCTGACGATCGATACGCTGTGGAAGCTGCAGCGCGCCGGGGCGCCCAGCCTGGCCCCCGACGGCGCCCAGGCCGTTTGCGCACTGAGCAGCTACTCGATGCAGGACAACAAGTCCAGCAGTGCGCTTTGGCTGCTGTCCACGCTGGGAGGCAAGGCGCGCGCGTTGACACATTGCGGCGACAAGGACGGCCAACCGCAGTGGTCGCCCAAGGGCGACCTGATCGCCTTCGTCGCCAAGCGCGAACAGCAGGGCCGCAAGGATGACGAAGCGCAGCTCTATGTCATCGCCCCAGACGGCGGCGAGGCGAGGCGCGTCGGCCATGTGGCCACCGGGGTCGAGGCCTTCGCCTGGTTTCCCGACGGCAAGCGCATCGCCTTCGTCTCGTGGGTCTGGCCGGGGCTGAAAGGCGCGGTCGCGCAGCAAAAGGCCTTCAAGGCCTTCAAGGAGCGCAAGGAAAGCGGCTACGTCACCAGCCAGGCGCAGTACCGCCACTGGGACAGCCACCTGCCGATGGGCCGCGTGCCGCACCTGCTGGTCATGGACGTCGCCTCGGGCCGGGTACACGACCTGTTCGAGGGCACGCCCTACGAGCTGGTGCGCAGCGACCCGGACCGCCACGCCTTCGACATCTCGCCCGACGGCCGGCGGATCGTCTTCGCATTCGACAACGCGGCGGAGAAGCTGGCCGGTAACTGCTTCGCGCTCGCCGAAATCGAAGTGAAGGGCTCGCGGGTGCGCGAGCTGGCGCACGACGCCGGCTGGGACATGGGCGCACCGCGCTACAGCCCGGACGGCGAGCGCATCGCCTTCCTCGCCAGCCACCAAGGCCAGAAGCACACCATGCCGGCGCAGCTGTGTGTCTGGGAGCGCGAAAGCGGCCGCTGGACCGTGGAGAGCGGCGAGTGGGACCATGAACTCAATGCCCCGCTGCTGTGGGAGGAGGACGGCCAGTCGCTGCTTTTCACTGCCGAGCAGCAAGGCCGGCAGCACCTGTGGCGTTTCGACCTGCCCGACCGGCGTGCCGAGGTGGTGGTGCGCGGTGGCACCGTCAATGCCTTCGACAAGCGCGCCGGCACCTTGGTGACACTGGTCGACACCGCCGACCACCCGGCACGGATGTGGGCCCACCTGCCTGGCGAGAAGCCGATTCGCATCGAACGATTCAACGACGCCGTGCTCGCGAACGTGACCCAGGGCCGGCATGAGGAGCAATGGTTCCGCGGTGCACTCGGCGACGAGGTGCAGATGTGGTTGAGCTACCCGCCGAGCTTCGATCCGAAGAGGAAGTACCCGCTGCTGCATGTCATCCATGGCGGGCCCCACTCGGCCTCGGGCGACAGTTGGCACTACCGCTGGAACTCCGCCGCCTTCGCCGCCCAGGGCTACGTGGTGTGCAGTGTCAATTACCACGGCTCGTCGGGCTTCGGCTACGCCTTCCTGGACAGCATCAGCCATCGCTACGGGCAGCTGGAGCTTCAGGACATCGAGGCGGCCACTGACAAGCTGCTCAAGCAGCCCTGGTCTGACCCGAAGCGCGTCTTCGCCGCCGGTGGCAGCTACGGCGGCTACCTGGTGGCGTGGATGAACGGCCATGCCACTGCGGGCCGTTACCAGGCCTATGTCTGTCATGCCGGCTGCTTCGACTGGACCGCGATGTTTGCCGACGACTCCTACCCATGGCATGCGCGCGAGTTCGGTGCCTGGTACTGGGACAACCCGGGCAAGGTCAACGAGCAGAGCGCACTGAGTTTCGTCGCCAACATGCGCACGCCCACGCTGGTGGTGCACGGCGCGCTGGACTACCGCGTGCCCGACCAGCAGGGACTGGCCTACTACAACACGCTCAAGGCTCGCAAAGTCGATGCGCGGTTGCTGTGGTTCCCGGACGAAAACCACTGGGTGCTCAAGCCGCGCAACTCGCGGCTGTGGTACGCCGAGTTCTTCGACTGGCTGAAGGGCCACGATCCGGGCGGACGCCGGCGCTGACGCACCGGCGAGCACCCGCGATTTCAGCCGGCCTGCGGCAACGGCTCAGCAGCGAGCGGCTTGGCAGCCTCGACACGGTCACGCCCGAGGCGCTTGGCTCGGTACAGCGCGTCGTCGGCCTGTACCAGCAGCCGCGCCGGGTCTTCCGCCGGTCCTGCCCACTCGGCCACACCGATGCTCACCGACAGTGCCACGCTCAGTTCGCCATGCACCAGCGGGGAGTGCCGCACCGCCAGGCGCAGAGCCTCGGCCTCGGCAAGGCCTCGCGCCAGACCCGATGCCGGCAGCATCACGACGAACTCCTCGCCGCCATAGCGGGCCAGCCGGTCCTGGGCGCGCAGCGTTTGGGTCATCAGGCGCGCGACGTGGGCCAGCGCACGGTCGCCGGCCTCATGGCCATATCGGTCATTGACCTCCTTGAAGTGATCGATGTCGATCATCAGCAGACAGAAGGTATCGCCGGCGCGGCGGCGCTGCCGAACGTACTGGTCGAGCAACGCATGCATCGCGCGGCGGTTGAACAGGCCGGTCAGCGGATCGCGCTTCGCCAGGTTCTGCAGCTGGCCAAGCAGCCGCGCCACCACCAGCGCCATCAGGGTGGCATGCATCAGCAGCACCAGCACGATATAGCTGATGGCCGAGCCGACGTTCAACGCGCTGTGCACGTTCATCTCGGTCGACACCGTCTCCGGCCAGAGCAACGCGCGCAGTGCGCGGCTGCCGAAGCCGACCGCGCCAAGCAGAAGCGGCAGCGCCAGCGCGGTGGGCCAGCGCCATTGGAGGTCGCGCCGCGCATGCCGGCGAAGGTCCAGTGCCATGGCCAGGTAAAGTACGGCCAGCACGCCGAAGTTCACGGCTGCCTGCAAGGGTCGCCACACCAGGTCGTCGCCCGGCAGCCCCGCGGCAAGCACCAAGGCCAGCACCAGCGACGGCAGCGTCCAGGACAGCGTACGGCCGATGAACAGGCGGATGCCGCGGCGCAGCGAGATCGCGCTGCACACACCGATCAGCACCGCGACCAGAGGTGGCGACTGCAGGTTCAAGGCCAGCAGCGCCCAGGTAGCCGCACTCAGCCCGGCATAGGCCGCCCAGTGCAGCAGCGCCGCGCGCTCTGCGGCCACGAACCAGGCGCCCAGACCCCACACTGCGGCGGCCACGGACTGGAGCACGGCAATCTGCAGAAAGGCCACCTCGGTGGCGGTCAGCGACGACAGCATCGGGCGGACACGGGCATGGCAGGGACGCTCGGCTTATAGCATCACCACGCCCTGCGCGCATGACGGCAGCCCACGCTCCCGGCTATGCTTGCGCACTTGCGCAGGCACCGGCTCGGCTGCCGCGCTGCCCGATGCAAAGGCCGTCGTCATCATGCTGATCAACTTCTTCTACACCCTGCGCGCGGCCAAGCTGCCGGTATCGGTGAAGGAATACCTGACGCTGCTTGAAGCCATCAAGCTCGGCGTGATCGGCCCATCGGTCGATGACTTCTACTACCTGGCGCGCACTTCGCTGGTCAAGGACGAGGCACAGTTCGACAAATTCGACCGCGCATTTGCCGCCTATTTCAAGGGGGTGGAGATGCTGGCCGACTTCACCCAGGACCTGCCGCTGGAATGGCTGCGCAAGAACCTGGAGCTCGAACTCAGCGCCGAGGAGAAGGCCAAGATCGAGAAGATGGGCTGGGACGAGCTGATGGAAACGCTGAAGAAGCGCTTCGAGGAGCAGAAGAAGCGCCACGAAGGCGGCAGCAAGATGATCGGCACCGGGGGCACCAGCCCCTTCGGCGCCTTCGGCTACAACCCGCAGGGCATCCGCATCGGCCAGGACAAGGGCCGCAACAAGAGCGCTGTCAAGGTCTGGGATCAGCGCGCCTACAAGGACTACGACGACACGCTGGAGCTGGGTACGCGCAACATCAAGGTGGCGCTGCGGCGGCTGCGCCGCTTCGCGCGTGAAGGCAACGAGCTCGAGCTCGACCTGGACGACACCATCCACGCCACAGCAGCCAACGCCGGCATGCTGGACATCAAGATGGTGCCCGAGCGCCACAACAAAGTGAAGGTACTGCTGCTGATGGACGTGGGCGGCACGATGGACGAACACATCCACCGCGTCGAGGAGCTGTTCAGCGCCACCAAGACCGAGTTCAAGCACCTGGAGTTCTACTACTTCCACAACTGCGTCTACGACTTCATGTGGAAGAACAATCGCAGGCGCTTCAGCGAGAAATTCAGCACCTGGGACATCATCCGCAAGTACAACAAGGACTACAAACTGATCTTCGTCGGCGACGCGACGATGAGCCCGTACGAGATCCTGCAGCCCGGCGGCAGTGTCGAATACAACAACGAGGAGCCCGGCGCCGAATGGCTGCAGCGGCTGACACACGCCTTCCCCAAATACGCCTGGATCAACCCCGAGCCAATGGGCGTGTGGCAGTACCGGCAGAGCATTGCGGTGATCCAACAGATCATGAACCAGCGCATGTTCCCGCTGACTTTGCAGGGTCTGGAAGGGGCCATGCGGCTGCTGAGCAAATGAGTTTTCGCGCAGCGCTGCAATTGGCGCTGTGGTTCCTGCTGATCTCCGCGCTTGCTGGCTGTGCCAGCCTGCCCTTCCAGTCCGATCCGGTCAAGGACACACCGTTGGGGCCAACGCGGCCGGCGCAGTTCCGGCTCGACGTGGACGCGCCGGCCGGGCTGAGCGCGCTGCTGCTCAAGCACCTGGACCTGGCGCGCCTGCAGTACGCTGCCGAGGCCGATTCGCTGACGCGCAGCGAGATCGACCGGCTGATCGGCACGGCCTCCGCGCAGGCGCTGTCGCTGCTGCAGACCGAGGGCTACTTCAATCCGGTAGTCAAGGTGCAGCGCATCGACGACAACGCCGAGCCGCCGCTGTTGCGCATGAGCGTGCAGCCGGGGCCTCGCGCCACCATCGACCGGCTGACGTTCGAGGTGCAGGGCGGGCTGTACGACGAGGTGGCCGGCGGCGACGCCCAGGCCGAGGCGCTGCAGCGCGCACTGCAGTCCGAATGGTCGCTGCAACCCGGCCAGCCCTTCACCCAGTCGGCCTGGGACAGCGCCAAGACGCGGGTGCTGGCCACGCTGCGCAGCAATGGCTACCTCGGCGCGCAGTGGAGCGGCACCGCGGCGCAGGTCAATGCCGAGGACAACACCGTGCGCCTGTTCGTGGTGGCCGACAGCGGCGAGTTGTTCCGCATCGGCTCGATCCGCACCGCCGGGCTACAGCGCTTCGATGAGGAGGCGGTGATCCCGACGGCGCGCGAGCTGATCGGCAAACCGGCCACCGAGCAGTTGCTCCGCGACGTGCAGGACCGACTGCTCAGCCTGGGCCTGTTCGAGAGCATCATCATCGACGTCGATGCCACTTCGGCGGAACCGGGCAAGGCCCAGGCTCTGCTCGCGCTGCGCGAACTGCCGCTGCAGCAGGCCACCGTCGGTGTCGGCTATGCCGACGACACCGGCTTTCAGGTGACGCTGGAGCACACCCACCGGCGCATCCTCGATACGCGCTGGGTCATGCGCAACAAGCTGCAGCTCGGCCAGGAACAGAACCTTTGGACCGGCGAGCTGATGTCGCACCTGCAGGACGACGGCTACCGCAACCTGCTGGCCGGCCAGGCCGAGAAGCTGACCACCAACGACGAGACCCGCTACTCCTGGTACGCCCGGGTCGGGCGCACGCGCGACACGCTGCGCATCTGGCGGCTGATCTACGGCGAGTACACCCGAGCACTGCTGCAGACTTCGACCGGCGACAACGACAGCCAGGCGCTGTCGGCCAACTACCACTGGACCTGGCGCGACGTCGACGACCTGCGCACGCCGACACGCGGCATCGTCTGGTCGCTGCAGGGCGGCGCTGGAATGACCATGGGCACGGTCACACAGGCCGGCACCAACCAGGAAGCCGAGGACTCGGGCCCGTTCGCGCGCCTGTACGGCCGAGTGCAGGGCTACCGGCCGCTGGGCAACAACTTCTACGGGAGCGCCCGACTGGAGCTGGGCCAGGTCTTCGTGAAAGAGACGCTCAGCGTGCCGGACACGCTGCTGTTCCGCGCCGGCGGCGAGAATTCGGTGCGAGGTTATGCCTACCGTTCGCTCGGACCCGAGGCCAATGGCGCGGTGGTCAGCGGCAACACGCTCTTCACCGCCGGCCTGGAGCTGGCAAGGCCGATCTTCGCCGACCAGCCGGCCTTCCTGTGGGCGCTGTTCGTCGATGCCGGCAATGCCTCGGATGGCTGGAACAACATGCGCCCGGTCCTGGGCTACGGCGCGGGTCTGCTCTGGCGCAGCCCGGTCGGGCCGCTGCAGATCTACCTGGCCTATGGCGAGGAGGTGCGCAAGTTCCGACTGCACTTCAGCGTGGGCGTGGTGTTCTGATCGATCGCGATGACCGAGGCCACACCCCCCTCCCCAGCACCGGCTGCAACTGCCTCGCCGGACTCGCTGCCACGGCGCTGGCGGCCGCTGCGCGGCCTGGCCTTCAGCTTTTCGACGTACCTGCTGGGTCTGGCCAGCGCGGCAGGCGTGGTGCTCGGCGCGTCCTGGTGGCTGCTTTACACCGAAGCCGGCGCGCAGTGGCTGCTTCCGCACGTGCCGGGGCTGCAGATCAGCGGCATCCGCGGCAGCCTGCTCGGCAACTTCACGGCCCAGCGCGTGGAGCTGCCGCTGCCCGGCGCAGGCGCCGCGTTGCGCCTGCAGGAACTGAGCTGGACCGCGCCACGCTTTCGCCCACCCGCCGGCAGCCTTTGGCTGCGCGTGGAGTTCGACGAGCTGCGCGCCGTCCGTGCCGACCTGGCCCTGTCCGACGATCCCAGCAGCGACAGCGAGCCGCCAAGGAACCTGGAGCTGCCAGTCGGTGTGGAGGTGGCCACGCTGCGCGTCGACGAGTTTCATGTCGAAGGTCTGGACACGCCGCTGCGCCAACTGCGCGGGCACCTCAGCCTGGGCGCCGACGGCGGCAGCACGCACAAGCTCGATGCCGTGCAACTCAGCTGGGACCGGCTGCGCCTGGAAGGTCGCGCCCAGGTGGCCACCCGCGATGGCTTGGCGCTGGATGCGGCCGCCGACCTGAGCCAGCAACCGGCCGGCTCCGGCGAATGGAGCGCCGCGCTGCGCCTTGCCGGACCGCTGGCCACGCCGCAGCTGCAGGCCACGCTGCGCGCCCAGGCCTCACCAGCGCATCCGGCGCAGACGCTGGATGCCAATGCCACGCTGCGGCCCTTTGCCGCCTGGCCGCTGGGCGATCTGCAGGCCACCGCCCGCGGACTCGACTTGTCGGCACTGCATGGCGACGCACCGCGCACGGCGCTCGACCTGGACGCGTCGGCACGCACCCAGGGCCTGGACCTGCCGGCGGCACTGCAGCTGTCGCTGAACAACCGCGACGCCGGCCGCTGGAACGAAGGCCGGCTGCCGCTGCGCACGCTGGCGCTGCAGCTGGCCGCGCGGCCCGACGACCCACGCCAGCTGGAGGTCAAGTCCTTCGAGGCCGAGCTCGGCAGTACCCGCGCCGCAGCCGGACGACTCAGCGGCAGTGGGCAGTGGACTCCTGCGCGTTGGCACTTCGACACCCGCCTGTCTGCGCTGAGACCCGCGTTAATGGATGCGCGAGCGCCGGACATGCGGCTGGACGGTCGCGTGCAGCTCGACGGCAGCGGCTTCGACGGCAGCACACCGCACAGCGCGCTGGTCGAAGTGCGTGGCAACCTGGACGGCAACCTGCTCGGCAGTGGGCCGACGCAGGCGGTGCAGCTGCGGCTGGACGCGAGGCTCAATGCACTGCGCATCGAACTGCGCGAGCTGTTGGCGCAAAGTGGCACAGCGCGGGCCAGCCTCGATGCCCGGCTGACTCGGGCCGCGCCGACGGCCGGCTGGACGGCGCGCGGCCAGGCCACGCTGCGCGAGTTCGACCCCCTGCCCTGGTGGCCCGGCCGCGAGGATTCTCCGTGGCGCCAGGGCCCGCACCGCCTGAACGCCGCGGCCGATTTCGATGTGCAGCTGCCGGCCGGCACCGGCTCGGCGCTGCAATGGCTGTCGCGGTTGCGCGGCCGCGCGCAGCTGGGCCTGGAACCCAGCCGCCTGGCCGGCGTGCCGCTCCGCGGCACGCTGACATTGCAGACTGCGGCCAATGGCAAGACCAACGGCCAGCTGCAGCTGGACGCCGACGACAACCGCCTGCGCGCGGACGCCCGCCTGGACGGCCCAGCCGAAGGCAGCGGCGACCATTGGGATCTCAAGGCCGATCTGCCGGCGTTGAAGAAGCTGCAGCCGCTGTGGAAGCTGCTGCTCGGCGCTGGCAGCGATGCGCGCCTGGCCGGCAAGCTGAATGCCGAGGCCAGCGTCGATGGCCGCTGGCCAGCGCTGAGCACCACCGGCAAGCTCGACGCCAGTGCCGTTCAGCTCGGAGCGCTGGAGCTGAAGCAAGTGCAGGGCCGCTGGATGCTGGACACGCGCAGCGACGCGCCGCTGGAAGCCCAGCTCGAGGTCAACCAGCTGAGTCTGGGCGCACCGTCGGCAGAGCTTCTGAAGCTGCAGCTCAAGGGCACGCTGTCGGCGCACAGCCTGGAGCTGCGTGCCGAATCCAAGGCGCTTCCGCCGCCGTGGGTGGAAGCGATGCAGGACGCGCCCGCCGGCACGGCCGCCAGGCGCACGCTGGCGCAGCTGCGGCTGGAAGGTGGTGCGATCGGCGACAACGCTGCCGGCATGAAAGGCTGGCGCGGCAAGCTCAAGCAGCTGGAACTGCGCGGCGACGCTGCGGCGGCCCCGCCTTGGCTGAATCTGACCGAATTCGGTCTCGAGCTGCAATGGGCCGACGGCCCGTTGCGCCTGAAGGCCGACGCCGGTCGAGCCACCCTGCTCGGTGCGGCCCTGAGCTGGAGCCACATCGCCTGGACCGCGGCCGACCCGGACCGCGCACCCGCCAGGCTGGACGCCGAGGCCCGACTGGAGCCACTGGACGTGGCACCGCTGCTCAAGCGCGCCAATCCAGGCTTTGGCTGGGGCGGCGATCTGCGCCTGGGCGGGCACCTGATGGTGCAGAGCTCGCCGAACTTCAGTGCCGACGTGGTCATCGAGCGCAGCTCGGGCGACCTGACCGTGACCGACGATTCGGGCACCCGTGCACTCGGCCTGTCGGATTTGCGCATCGGCCTGACCGCCCGCGACGGTACCTGGAGCTTCAGCACCGGCCTGGCCGGCAAGACGCTGGGCCAGGCGGCTGGTGCCGTGGTGGTGCACAGCACGCCCAAGGCGACCTGGCCGGCGGCCGACGCGTCGATGGAAGGCGTCCTCGAACTGCAGATTGCCGACCTGGGCGTGTGGGGCCCGTGGCTACCGGCCGGCTGGCGCCTGACCGGCGCAATGCATGCCAACGCCGCCATCAGCGGGCGATTCGGCGCGCCGGCCTACGAAGGTGAGCTCAGCGGCAAGGGTGTCGGCGTGCGCAACGTGTTGCAGGGGGTGGACGTGCGCGACGGCGACTTCGCCATCGCGCTGCTCGGTGAGACCGCGCGCATCGAGCGCTTCAGTGCCAGCGCAGGCACCGGCAAGCTCAGCTTGCGCGGCGATGCCAGTCTGGGTGCCAGCCCCCGGGCCGAGCTGAACCTGCAATTGGAACGTTTCCAGCTGCTTGGCCGCGTCGACCGGCGCATCGTCGCCAGCGGCGACGCAACGCTGAAGCTGGGCCGCGACACGGTGGCGCTGAATGGCGACTTCAAGGTCGACGAAGGGCTGATCGACTTCAGCCGAAGCGAGGCCCCGACCCTGTCTGACGACGTGCAGGTCAAGCGTGGCAATGCCGAGGATTTCAAGCTGGCCAACCTGAGTCCTGCCGAGGTCGAGGCCAACGCAGCACGCGCGCGCCGAGCCACGCTCGATCTGCGGGTGCAATTGGGCGAGAAGCTGCGCATCCGTGGCCAGGGCCTGGACGCCGGGCTGCGCGGCGAGTTGCGGCTGACGGCGCCGCAAGGCCGGTTGCGCGTGGACGGCAGTGTGCGCACCGTTGACGGCACCTACCGCGCCTACCGCCAGCGGCTGAACATCGAACGCGGCGTGCTCACCTTCAACGGCCCGGTGGAGAACCCGCAACTGGACATCGAGGCCATCCGCCCGAACCTGGACGTGCGCGTCGGCGTGTCCGTCACCGGCACGGTGCTGGTGCCGCGCGTGCGCCTGTTCTCCGATCCGGACATGTCGGATGCCGACAAGCTGAGCTGGCTGCTGCGCGGCCGTGCCAGCGAGGGCCCCGGCTCGGGCGACACGGCGCTGCTGCAGGCCGCCGCGATGGCGCTGATCTCCGGCGACGAGCCGAACGTGCTGGACCAGCTGTTCAACGTCATCGGCCTGGACGACCTGTCGGTCCGGCAGAGCGACAGCGCCACCGGCGGCGCCATCGTGTCGGTGGGCAAGCAGCTGTCACGCAACTGGTATGTCGGCTACGAGCGCGGCCTGAACGCCACCACCGGCAACTGGCAGTTGATCTACCGCATCGCGCAGCGCTTCACCATCCGGGCGCAATCAGGTGAGTCGAACTCCATCGAGCTGATCTGGAGCTGGCGCTGGAACTGACGATCCCGTACAGCCGCATGCCAGAATCGCGCCCGCCCCGCCGTAGTTCAATGGATAGAACGGGCGCCTCCTAAGCGCCAGATACAGGTTCGATTCCTGTCGGTGGGACCAGACACCCGCAATGGCGCACTGGCAATCGTGATGTTGCGCCGTGCCCGCGGCGGCCCGCACCCGGCGCCGATGCGCCAGAACTTCGTCAGCTGCGGACGCGACAGACGGCCGTGATGACCGGTGTCACACGAGCACCATTGGCGTTGACCAAGTAGCCCTTGACGCGGCCGTCGGTGATGAAGTTGGCAGCAATCGCGGTGGCACCTTCGGCGATGTCCGCGGGACGACTGTCGAAGTCGAATTCGACCTCGTCGCTGACCGTGTTCGCGAAGTCGCTGGTGGCCGTGCGCGTGCCCGATTTGGCAACTGCGCGATACGAGCCGCTGACCAGGTTGTTGCCGTCGACCGAAATCTTGGACCGATTGCCGCGCTTCTCAAAGCTGACTTGTACGTCGGCCGCATGGGCGGCGAATGCAACGGTCGAGATCGCGGCGATGGTGACCAGGCGAAGGGGATTGCGGTAAAGCATGACGGACTCCTGGATTCGAACGGCATTGAGGAACTCAGCGTGCGGAACTCGCGACGCTGGTCCTGCAAACGCAGCATCCATGCCTGTCCTCGTCGCTTCGAGGTCAGCCTCCCAAGTCCTTGTCCCCAAAGGAAATATCACTTGCCTCGGTTGGCATAGCACCGCTGCGCCACATAGAAAGCGGGGCAAATCTCCCAATGGGTGGGGGAAATACCCCGCCGCGATCCGTGCCGGCGCCTGCAAGCGTCACGATGCGGCAGCCAGACCTTCTTGCAGCCCCGATCCGCTACTGCTGTCGCATTGCCCGCGACAGCAGCACCACTGGCAGCAGCCCGACTGCCATGATGGCCAGCGACGGTAGCGCCGCTTCGCCCAGGCGCTCGTCACGGGCCAGGTTGTAGGCCACGACCGCCAGCGTGTCGCTGCCGAAGGGGCGCAAGACGAGCGTGGCCGGCAGTTCCTTCATCACGTCGACGAAGACCAGCAATGCCGCCGCCAATGCCGAGCGGCGCAGCAGCGGCAGATGCAATTGCAGGAAGACGCGACGCGGCTTGGCGCCGAGCAGCCGAGCGGTGTCGTCGATGCTGCGCGGCACACGGGACAGGCCGGCCTCCACCGATTGCAGCGCGACGGCCGAAAAGCGCACCAGGTACGCGTACATCAACCCGAACACCGTGCCGGTGACCCACACGCTCAGGCTCAAGCCCGGCCAGCGCTGCTGCAGCCAGGCCAGCGGAAGCAGGATGCCCACCGCGATCACCGCGCCCGGTACCGCATAGCCCAGCGAAACGACCCGGGCCATCAGCGGCAGCAGGCTGAAGCGACTTGCCTTGCCACGGCGCAGCGCCACGCCCAAGGCCAGGGCCAGCAGCGTGGCGGCCAGCGCCGCCAGTGCCGACAGGCGCAAGCTCGACAGCGCCCATTCGACGAAGCGTTGCAGCGGCAGGCCGATCTCTGACCCGGCGGCTTCGACCCACAGCATGCGCAGCAGCCAGGCCACCGGCAGAACGAAGCCCAAGCCCACTGGCAGCGCGCACAGCAGCCAGGCCGCAAAGGCGGCCCTGCCCCGCAGCGGCACCGGCCGCGCTTCGCTGCTTTGCGCGGCGCGCCCGGCGGCATAGCGCAGGCGCCGCTGTGCGCGGCGCTCGGCCGTCAGCAGCAGCGCCACGGTCAGCAGAAGCAGCGAGGCCAGCTGTGCCGCTGCCAGCGGATCGTTCATCACCAGCCAGGCCTTGTAGATGCCGGTGCTGAAGGTGCTCAGGCCAAAGTACGCGCCAACGCCGTAGTCAGCCAGGGTTTCCATCAGCGCCAGTGCCACGCCAGCGGCAATGGCCGGTCGAGCCAGCGGCAGCGCCACCTGCAGCACGCGACGGCGCAGTGGCGCGCCCAGCAGCCGTGCGGCTTCCATCATCTGCACGCCCCGCTCGGCCAGCGCGGTGCGCGTCAGCAGGTAGACATAGGGGTACAGGCACAGCACGAAGAGCAGCACCGCGCCCCACAGGCTGCGCACGTCGGGCCACAGCGGCCCACTGACGCCCAGGGCCCGGCGCAGCGCCGTCTGCAGCGGGCTGCTGTATTGCAGCGCGTCGGTCCAGGCGTAGGCCAGCACGTAGGCCGGCATGGCCAGAGGCAGCAGCAGAGCCCACTCGAAGACCCTGCGTCCTGGAAAGTCGAACAGGCACACGGCCGCGGCGCAGGCGGTACCGAGCAGCATCACACCCAGGCCGACGCCGAAGGCCAGTGCCAGCGTCTGCGTCACGTAGCCCGGCAGGACCGTCCCGGCCTGGTGCTGCAAGGTGGCCAGCGCCGTGGCGTCGAAGGCCAGCCAGGCGCCCAGCACGCCCAGCACCGGCAGGGCCAGCAGCAGGCACAGCGTGCTCAGCAGGGTGCGCATCGCCGGCCGGTCGCTGGGAACCGCACGCACGGCAGCTGCGAAATGCGAACCATGCTCAATAACATGAAGCCAATTATCATGTCGACATGTACCTGAGCCTCGAATCGGTGGGAGTGCGTTATGCCGGCGGCCGCGCCGAGCAGGCGGCCGTCGAAGGCGTGAGCCTGGGCCTGGCGGCCGGGCAGATCGGTGTGCTCATCGGCCCGTCGGGCTGCGGCAAGACCACGCTGCTGCGCGCGGTGGCCGGGCTGGAACCACTGGCCGCAGGGCGCATCCGCATGGACGGACAGCTGCTGGGCGATGCCGCCGGGGGTGTGCAGGTGCTGCCGGAGAACCGCCGCATCGGCATGGTTTTCCAGGACTACGCCCTGTTCCCGCACCTGAGCGTGGCTGACAACGTGGCCTTCGGCGTGCAGGATCTGCCTCGTGCCGAGCGCAGTGCGCGGGTGCAGCAGATGCTTGACCTGGTCGGATTGGCGCATGCCGCCAAGCGGGCGCCGCATCAACTGTCCGGCGGGCAGCAGCAACGCATCGCCCTGGCCCGGGCGCTGGCGCCGGGACCGAGGCTGCTGCTGCTGGACGAGCCCTTCTCCAACCTCGACGTCGACCTGCGCGAACGCCTGGCGCACGAGGTGCGAGGCATCCTCAAGGACACCGGCACGACGGCGCTGTTCGTCACCCACGACCAGTTGGAGGCCTTTGCGCTGGGCGACGTCATCGGCGTGATGCAGCGCGGCCGGCTGGAGCAGTGGGACGATGCCTACGCGCTGTACCACCGGCCGGCGACACGCTTCGTGGCCCAGTTCATCGGCCATGGTGTATTCACGCCGGCGCACATCGACCGCGCGGCGGCCGCCGACCTGGGCGGCTGTGTGCAGACGGCCCTGGGCGCGCTGGAAGACCTGCAGGAATGTCCGCTGCCCGAGGCCTACCCCGGCGGCGACTGCGACGTGCTGCTGCGCGCCGACGACATCGTGCATGACGACGCCAGTGCGGTGAAGGCGCGCATCGAACGCAAGGCCTTCCGCGGTTCGGAGTTCCTTTACACGCTGCGCCTGGCCAGCGGCGAACAGGTGCTGGCGCACGTGCCGTCGCACCACGACCACCAGATCGGCGAGTGGATCGGCATCCGAGCCCAGGTGGACCACGTGGTGACCTTCGCCCGCGAGCCCGGATAAGGCGCCCGAACGTGCAACTTTCACCCTCGCCTCACACTCTGAGCGGTGTCGGGTTTTATACTGGCATGGAAGTTGTATGAGCAAGCCTGGAGCACGCATGAACGCCAAACTGAGGGTCGCCGGGATGATTGCGCTGGGCGCGCTGGCCGGTGCCCTGGCCACGATCCAGCTGCAAGCCTTTGCACGCAACGCCGCGGCGCCCCTGCCGCTGGAAGAACTGCAACAGCTCGCCGCTGTCTTCGGCATGGTCAAGAGCGACTATGTCGAGCAGGTCGACGAGAAGAAGCTGATCGGCGACGCCATCAGCGGCATGGTGGCCGGGCTGGACCCGCACTCGCAGTACTTCGACAAGAAGACACTGAAGGAATTCCGCGAGCAGACGGGTGGACGCTTCGTCGGCGTGGGCATCGAGATCGGCATGGAGGACGGCCTGGTGAAGGTGCAGTCGCCGATCGAAGGCTCGCCCGCCTTCCGCGCCGGCATCAAGTCCGGTGACTTGATCACCCGCATCGACGAGACGGCGGTCAAGGGCCTGACCATGGACCAGGCCGTCAAGCGCATGCGCGGCGAGCCCAACACCAAGGTATCGCTGACTATCTTCCGCAAGAGTGAGAACCGCAGCTTCCCGGTGGTCATCACGCGCGAGGAAATCCGCATCCAGAGCGTGCGCGCCAAAATGCTCGAGCCAGGCTACGCCTGGTTGCGCGTCAGCCAGTTCCAGGACCGCACCGTCGACGACTTCGTGCGCAAGCTCGAAGAGCTGTACAAGCAGGATCCCAACCTGAAGGGCCTGGTGCTCGACCTGCGCAACGACCCGGGCGGCCTGCTCGACGCGGCCGTGGCCATCTCGGCAGCCTTCCTGCCGGAGAACGTGGTCGTCGTCACCACCAACGGGCAGATCGCCGAGTCGAAGGCTACCTTCAAGGCCGCGCCCGAGTACTACGCGCGCCGGGCCGGTGCCGACCCGCTGAAGCGCCTGCCCGCGGCGGTGAAGACCGTGCCGCTGGTGGTGTTGGTCAACGAAGGCTCGGCCTCGGCCAGCGAGATCGTCGCCGGCGCCCTGCAGGACCACAAGCGCGCCACCATCATGGGGGCACAGACCTTCGGCAAGGGCTCGGTGCAGACGGTGCGCCCGCTGTCGGCTGACACCGCTTTGAAGATCACCACTGCGCGCTACTACACGCCGTCGGGCAAGGCCATCCAGGCCAAGGGCGTGGTGCCGGACATCTGGCTCGACGAAACCGCCGACGGCAATGTTTTTGCTGCGCTGCGCATGCGCGAGGCCGACCTGAGCAAACACCTGACCGGCGCCGACGAGAAGAAGGAGGAAGCGCGCAGCAAGGCTCGCGAGGACGCCCGCATCAAGCTCGAGGAACAGCTGGCCAAGCAGAAGGAGCCGCCCAAGCCGCTGCCCGAGTTCGGCACATCGGACGACTTCCAGTTGCAACAGGCGCTCAACCAGCTGAGCAAGCGGCCGGTGATCGTCAGCAAGACCGCCACCGAGCGCAAGGCTGAAGCCGAGGTCAACTGACGGCCTCTCGCCCCCTTGGCAAGGCCCGCTCCCGGCGGGCCTTGTGTCTTGTGGCGTCGGGCTATGCTGCCACCATGGACGACCATCAGTTGCTGCGCTATTCGCGGCACATTCTGCTCGACGAACTGGGCATCGAAGGCCAGCGCCGGCTGCTGTGCGCGCACGCACTGGTCATCGGCGCCGGCGGGCTGGGCTCGCCGGTGGCGCTGTACCTGGGCACCGCCGGGGTCGGCCGCATCACCCTCGTCGACCATGACACAGTCGATTTGACCAACCTGCAGCGGCAGATTGCGCACCGGCAATCGCGCATCGGCCAGCCCAAGGCTGAATCGGCCCGACAGAGCATCCTGGACATCAACCCCGAGGTGGACGTGGTCGCACGGGTCGAGCGTGCCGATGCGGCGCTGCTCGACATGCTGGTGCCCCAGGCCGATGTGGTGCTGGACTGCAGCGACAACTTCGCCACCCGCCAGGCGGTGAATGCCGCCTGCGTGGCCCACCGGCGGCCGCTGGTGTCCGGCGCGGCAGTGGGTTTCGACGCGCAGCTGTCGGTCTACGACAGCCGCCTGGCCGACGCGCCTTGCTACGCCTGCGTCTTTCCGGCCGATGCCACGGTGCAGGAAACCGCCTGCGCCACGATGGGTGTGTTTGCCCCGCTGGTTGGCATCATCGGCAGCATGCAGGCTGCCGAGGCGTTGAAGCTGCTGGCCGGCATCGGCAGCCCGTTGGCTGGACGGCTGCAGATGCTGGACGCGCGCAGCATGGAATGGATGCAGATTGCCGTGCAGCGCAGCGCGCATTGCGCAGTGTGTGCGCCGCGACGCAGTGCCGAAGCAGGCTAAGCTGCGCGCCTTGACGAAGCGAGAACCCATGGACGCCAAGCGCAACGACCTCACCGCCCGCAACTTCCCCACGGCCGAAGAGGACGTTCTCTCCGTACCGCCGGCCTCACGCTACAGCGGCCCGGAAAGCGCCTACCGCCTGGCCTTCACCGACGTGGAGTTCCTGCTGCAGGACGAACTGCGGCCCGTGCGCATGCAACTCGAGCTGCTGAAGCCGGAGATGGTGCAAAAGCGCCTGGGCATCGAATCGACCATCGTCCTGTTCGGCAGCGCGCGCATCCCCGCGCCGGAAGCCGCCGCGCTGCAGCTGACGCGGGCACAGGCCGCCGGCGATGCGGCTGCGATCCGCCGCGCCACGATGCAGGTGCAGATGAGCGGCTACTACGACGCCGCGCGCGAGTTCGCCGCGTTGGTGACGGCACGCTCGCAGCACCTGGCCACGCCGATCTACGTGGTCACCGGCGGCGGCCCCGGCATCATGGAAGCCGGCAACCGCGGCGCCATCGAAGCCGGCGGCAAGAGCATTGGATTGAACATCGTGCTGCCGCACGAGCAGGCCCCCAACGACTACATCACGCCCGAGCTGTGCTTCCAGTTCCACTACTTCGGGCTGCGCAAGATGCACTTCCTGATGCGCAGCATCGCGCTGGTGTGCTTCCCGGGCGGCTTCGGCACGCTGGACGAGATGTTCGAGGTGATGACGCTAGTCCAGACCGGCAAGTGCCGAAAGCGGCCGATCCTGCTCTTCGGCCGCGACTTCTGGTCGAGGCTGATCAACTTCGACCTGCTGATCGACACCGGCATGATCAGCCCGGGCGACGTGAACCTGTTCCACTACGTCGAAAGTGCCGAGGAAGCCTGGTCCTGGCTCGAGCACGAATACGGTTTCGACCAGGCCGAGACGCGCACCGGCGACCTTGCGCTGGACATCTGAGGCGATGCCCGCCACGCCGCAGGTCAGTCTGATCGGGGCACCCACCGACATCGGCGCCGGCGAACGCGGCGCGGTGATGGGGCCGGAAGCGCTGCGCGTCGCCGGCCTGGGGGACGCGCTGCGCCAGCACGGCATCGAGGTACTGGACCGCGGCAACCTGGTTGGCCCGGCCAACCCCTGGCTGCCGCCTCAGCACGGCTACCGCCACCTGGACGAGGTGGTGGCCTGGAACCACGGCGTGCACGACGCGGTGCTGGCCGAACTGCGGCTGGCCCGCCTGCCCATCGTGCTGGGCGGCGACCACAGCCTGGCCATCGGCTCCATCGGCGCGGTGGCCCGCCATTGCCGCGAGGCCGGCAAGAAGCTGCGCGTGCTGTGGCTGGACGCGCATGCCGACTTCAACACCAGCGTGCTCACGCCCAGCGGCAACCTGCACGGCATGCCGGTGGCCTGCCTGTGCGGCCATGGCCCGCAGCCGCTGCTGGAGATCGGCGGCCAGGTGCCGGCGCTCCACCCGAAGTGGATCCGCCAGATCGGCATCCGCAGCGTCGATGCCGGCGAAAAGCGGCTAGTGCACCAGGTGGGGCTGGAAGTCTTCGACATGCGCTACATCGACGAAATGGGCATGCGCCACGCCATGGAGCTGGCGCTGGCCACGCTGGACGCGAACACGCACCTGCATGTGAGCTTCGACGTCGACTTCCTCGACCCGCCGATTGCCCCCGGCGTGGGCACCACCGTGCCCGGCGGGCCCACCTACCGCGAAGCGCAGTTGTGCATGGAGATGATCGCCGACTCCGGCCGCATGGCCAGCCTGGACGTGATGGAGCTGAACCCGGCACTGGACGTACGCAACCAGACCGCCAAGGTGGCGGTGGACCTGATCGAAAGCCTGTTCGGCAAGAGCACGCTGATGCGCGCATGAGAAAGACCCAATGAAGCGACTCTGGCTGATCTTCCTGACCGTGTGTCTGGCCGGCTGTGTCGGCTTGCCCAGCGGCGTGCAACCGGTCAGCGGCTTCCAAGCCGAGCGCTACCTGGGCAGCTGGTACGAGATCGCGCGTCTGGACCATGGCTTCGAGCGCGGCATGTCACGCGTGACGGCCGAGTACCGCCAGCGCGACGATGGCGGCATCGACGTCATCAACCGGGGCTATCTGGCTGAGAGCAAGACCTGGAAGGAAGCACGCGGCAAGGCCTACTTCGTGCAGGCGCCGGACATCGGCTACCTGAAGGTGTCGTTCCTCGGGCCCTTCTATGGCAGCTACGTGGTCTTCGAACTCGACCGCCAGGACTACCGCTACTCGCTGGTCAGCGGGCCCGACCGCTCGTACCTTTGGCTGCTGGCGCGCAGCCCGACGCTGGACGCGGCCACGCGCGACCGGCTGGTGGCGCGCGCTGCCGAGTTGGGCTTCGACACCTCGAAGCTCATCCTTGTCGACAATTCGGCGTTGCCATGAGCACCGTCTTCGAAAAGCTGCTTTCCGGCGAATGGCCCTGCGCCAAGGTCTACGAGGACGATCTGGTCTTCGCCTTCATGGACGCCGGCCAGGTGAACGACGGCCATGTCATCGTCGCCACCAAGGCACCGCGCGAGACGCTGCTCGACTGCACCGAAGACGAAGCCGCTGCGCTGATGCGCGCGGCGCGGCGCATCGCCATCGCGGTGCAGGCCGCCTTTGCGCCCGACGGCATCACCGTGTTGCAGGCCAACAAGGCGGCCGGCTGGCAGACGGTGCCGCACCTGCACCTGCATGTGCTGCCGCGCTTTGCCGGCGACGGCGTCGATCTGACCTGGCCGCGCAAGGAGCCGGGCCTCGAGCGGCTACGCGAACTGGCCGCGCGGCTGCGCCTGTAGCGGCGCGCATCCTCCAGCCTGAGGAAGCCGCTACGGCCATGCGCCGCGTAGCATGGCTGCCCCATTCCCAGGAGGCGACGCCATGGCCAACCAACTGCAGGACCTCGACGCGGTTCGTGCCCTCATCCAGCTGTACATCGACGGCTCCAATGGCGATGTCGCCAAGCTGAAACAGGCCTTCCACCCTGACGCGCGCATGTTCGGGCACATCGGGCCGATGGACACCTACGTCCCCATCAGCGCCTTCTTCGACATGGTGCAGGCCCAGCCGGGCATGGCCGGGCCGCGCTACAAGGCCATCGTGCGTTCGATCGACCTTGCCGGCGATGCCGGCGTGGCGGTGCTGGTCGAGACCGACTACCTGGGCTGCGACTTCGTCGACTACTTCTCGGTCGCCCGCATCGACGGGCGCTGGCAGATCACCAACAAGACCTACGCCCACACCGGTGGGCAGCCGCCGTCCAGGTGAGACTGGCGCCGCGGCGCGGCGGTCGATAGCGCGCCGAGGGGGATGCGAGCGGGCCGACCTGTGACAGGCGGGCTGAGGCTATCCTTGCCGCCCCGCCCATGGCCAGCATCCACATCACCGACATCGAATCGGCCATCAACTGGTGGCGTGAGCGCAAGCCATCGCCCGACGGCCTGCGTGCCTGCGACGAGGTGCTGGCACTGGCCGAGGTCTATGCGCTGATGGTCTACTACCGCGAAGCCGGCTGCGACGAGGCGACGATGCCGCAGCCCGCGCGCGACGCCTGGCTGGCATGGTATGCGTCGACGCCCGATGCGCCGTGCATCGCCATCTGCTCCACCTCGCAGGGCGATGCCGAATGCAAGGGTTGCGGCCGCAGCTTCGACGAGGTGCAGCACTGGCAGGCCTACAGCCCGGCCGAGAAGCGCGCGGTGTGGCGGCGCATCACGCTGGAGGCGCGGGCCTGGCGCTTCAACCGCTATGCCGAACGGGCGCGCCTGGCCAGCGGGGCCGACCACCCGCCGCCCGAGACCTTCGGCGAGCGCGCCGGCAAGGTACCGCCGTGAGCGTGACGCTTGCCGCGAGCATCGCGCCGGGCTGGCGCGACTCGGCTGCACGCATCCTGCCGCTGGCCTGGCCGGTGTTCATCGCCCAGCTTGCGGTCATCGCCTTTGGCACGCTGGACACGCTGCTGGTGGCGCGCTATGCGGCGCTCGACCTCGCGGCGCTGGCGGTGGGCTCGGCGGCCTACATCACGGTGTTCATCGGTTTCATGGGCGTGGTGGTGGCGGCCGGGCCGATCGTTGGCCAGTTCTTCGGTGCGAAGAAGCTGCCCGAGGCTGGGCATCAGCTGCACCAGGCGGTGTGGTTGGCGCTGGGCCTGTCGGCCGTCGGCTGCACGCTGCTGGTCTTTCCCTGGCCGTTCATGGCGCTGTCGCAGGCCGCGCCCGAGGTCGAGGCCAAGGTGCGCCAGTACCTGTTGGCGCTGGCCTTCGCGTTGCCGGCGGCGCTGCTCTTTGCCGCCTACCGCGGCTTCAACAACGCAGTGTCACGGCCCAAGGCGGTGATGGTCATCCAGCTGGCCGGCCTGGGGCTGAAGCTGCCGCTGTCGGCAGCGCTGGTCTTCGGCGTGCCCAGCTTGGGCTTGCCCGCGCTGGGCGTGCAAGGTTGCGGCATCGCCACCGCCATCGCCATGTGGGCCCAGGTACTGGCCGGGCTGTGGGTGTTGAAGCGCGACCGCTTCTACGCGCCGTTTGCGCTGGGCGGCGGCGGGCTGCGCGCGCCCGACCGCCAGGCCATCGGTGCGCAACTGCGCCTGGGCGTGCCGATGGGCGCATCGATCCTGATCGAGGTCACCGGTTTCGCCTTCATGGCCATCTTCATCGTGCGCCTGGGCGCCACGCCGGTGGCCGGCCACCAGCTGGCGGCGAACCTGGTGTCGGTGTTGTTCATGCTGCCGCTGGCGCTGGGCAATGCCACTGGCACGCTGGTGGCGCAGCGCATCGGCGCACGCGACCTGCTGGCGGCGCGGCGCATCGGCTGGCACGGGCTGCAGATCGGCGTGTGCCTGGCCGCCGCACTTGGTGCGCTGGTCTACGCGCTGCGCCACAGCGTGCTGCGGCTATACACCGACGATGCCGCGGTCATCGCCGCGGCGCTGCCGCTGCTGGCGTGGGTGGTGCTGTTCCATGTGGCCGACGCGGCACAGTGCGTGGCCTCCTTCGTGCTGCGCGCGTACCGCATCGCCACGATCCCGATGTTCATCTTCGCGGTGTCGCTATGGGGCGTGGGTCTCGGTGGCGGCTACCTGCTGGCCTTCGACATCACCGGCCTGACGCCGCCCGCGCTGCTCGGCGCGCGCGGATTCTGGACCGCCTCCACCCTGGGCCTGGTGCTGGCCGCGCTGGGCCTGGCCGCCCTGCTGGCATGGGTGTTGCGGCGGCAGTCGCGGCCCGCGCCCACTTAGGGCGTCTCGGCGCGGCCCTTCATCAGCGGCTACAGCGCCAGCGTGAAGATGGCGCTGGCCACGAGCAGCGGCACCGCCGTGCCGTAGCGCAGCAGCCAGGCACCCAGCGCCGCACTGGCGAAGAAGATCAGGATGGACAGTAGGCGTCGCTGCCAGTGCGGCGCCGTGCCGCCGGCCCAGCGCGATTCGGACAACAGCCCGGCCAGCGTCAGCGTCAGCACGTTGGTTGCCACGTCGGGCACGCCATGCTTGCGCATCAGCGCGTTGTGGATGCCCATCGCGAAGGCCAGCAGGTCAACGATGAGCGGCCGCGCCCACTCGCCCGGGCCGCCGGTGGCCAGGTCCTGCTGCAGCGGCCCGACGCGGCGTGGGTCGAGCAGCAGCGCCAGCAACGTGGCCAGCAACACCGCGGCATATTCCACCGGGTAGCCGATGATCCTAAATCGTCGGCCCTGCAAAACCCCGGGAACCCGCATGAATGCTAGCTTTCCGGGGTGAGCCCCAATGGTGATTTCTCTTGAATTCAATTCCAATCGGGTTTGATTTCTGGGGGATTCGGGCTTGGAGACGACGGACTTTTTCCGCTGCCGCATCGACGCGATGATCAACCTGCGGCACCCGCTGGCGGTGCTCGCGACTCGACTCCCCTGGGGCGTGATCGAGGCGTCGCTGGCACCGAAGTTCGAGAGCCGTGACCGACCCGGTCAGCTCATCGAGGGGCAGGACATGCTGGGCCCAACGACGGCGCTGGTGGGTGCCGGCCGCAGCAACGCGGGGCGGCCCAGGATGCCGATCCGGCTGATGGCCAGCCTGCTGTACCTCAAGCACAGCTTCAACCTCAGCGACGAAGACGTGTGCGAGCGCTGGAGCGAGAGCCCGCTGTGGCAGTTCTTCAGCGGCCAGGACTACTACGAGCATCGCCTGCCCTGCGACGCCACGCAGGTCGGGCGCTTCCGGCACGACATCGGTGAAGACGGCATGGAGCAACTGCTCAAGGCCACCATCGACACGGCCGTGGCGGCCGGCACCGTCAAGCCCGAGGCGCTGGAGCGCGTGACGGTGGACACCACGGTGCAGGAGAAGGCCATCGCGCACCCGGTGGACAGCCGACTGCTCGAGATCGCGCGCCATAAGGTGGTCAGTGCCGCCAAGCGCTGCGGCATCAGCTTGAAGCAGACCTTCGCCAAGGAGGGCAAGGAACTGCGCCGCAAGGCCGGCGGCTACGCCCATGCCAAGCAGTTCCGCCGGCTCAAGAGAACCGTCAAGCGCCAGCGCACGGTGCTGGGCATCGTGATGCGCGAGGTGCAGCGCAAGCTCGACGCACCGGGCTTCGCGGCCACCAACGCCAAGGCACTGACCGAGCTGACGATGTGGCTCGAACGCGCCAAGCGGGTGCGCACGCAGAAGACCCATGACAAGAACAAGCTGTACGCGCTGCATGCGCCCGAGGTCGAGTGCATTGGTAAAGGCAAGGCGCGCAAGCCCTACGAATTCGGCGTCAAGGCCGCAGTGGTGATCTCGCACCAGACCGGGCTGATGGTGGGCGCGCGCAGTTTCCCCGGCAACCCGTACGACGGCCACATCCTCAGCGCCGTGCTCGAGCAGGCCACCAACCTGCTGCAAGACATGCCAGGCAAGATCAAGGTCGTGGTGGCGGACCTGGGCTTCAGGGGCGTGGACGCCGACAACCCCGGCAAGGAGATCATCCACCGAGGCAAGTTCAAGAGCCTGAGCCCGCAGCAAAAGGCGTGGCTGCGTCGGCGCCAGGCTGTCGAGCCGGCCATCGGGCACCTGAAGTCGGATCACCGCATGGACCGGTGCTGGTTGAAGGGGACTCTGGGCGATGCGCTGCACACCATCAGCTGCGCGGCGGGCTACAACCTGCGCTGGCTGCTGCGTGCCATCGCCAAGCTGGGCATCGGGCCGGCTTTTTTGTGCCTGCTTCAAATGGTGCTGCTGCCAGCGATGGTGCTGCGATCGGGGCAAACAGGCGACAGCCGGGCGCGGTTGGCAGTCTGATCAACGCCTGAGCGCGGACGCGGGCCATCGAACCGGCCGCCAAGCCGCTATGCGGATGCCGCTGCTTGGTGAAAACGGATTTTGCAGGGCCGACTAAATCCGGCAGTTACCGCGTCGCCGGCAACGCTGGTGGCGGTCGTGGAGGCCCGATCACCGGTGCGATGCGGTCGCTGATGTAGCGCAGCAGGCAGCCCCAGCGGTCGAGATCCTTGAACTGCTCCGCAGCGGCCTTGACGTGCTGCAAGGCCGCACCAATGTTGGCGATCAGTTTGCGCAGCGTGTCTGCTCGGCCATGCAGCGGCGTCAGGTACAGCGTGGTTTGGTTGGCGTGGCTTGCGGCCTTGCCCACCGCAGCCAGTAGCAGCGGGCGGCTCGTGATGGCTTCCAGCCGGCCCGTCGGGTGCGCCGCCCGGCAGTACCAACTCCACCAATTGTGGACCAGCGCACAGGCCCGAGCCACGGTCTGGCAGCGGTTGATGTCGTGCGTGGTGAAGCCGCCCAGGCCCCACTGGTTCTTCAGCTCGTCGAAGGCGTTCTCGGCGTCCGCCCGGTCGCGATAGAGCTGCCCGATTGACTCCAGCGGGTAGGCCACGTCGGTGACCAGCACTGCGTACTCCCAGAGCTTGTCGCTGTCGTGCACGCTTGGGCCAGCCAGATCCAGCCGCAGCTGCTTGCCGTCGATGCGCCGCTCTCGTGCGATTCCGCCGCGGATGCGCTGGCGCACGATGACCACGCGGCGCTTCTTGCTCCAGCCGTGCAGTTGCAGCTGGGCCTGCACCATCTGGCAGCCCTGGTTGTCCGGCCGGCTCCAATCCTGGCGGGCGAACTGCTGCGCCACCAGCCGCTGCACGTTCTTGGTCTGCCGCAGCCGCAGCAGGTAGGGCTGCTGGCGCTCTTCAAGCGTCAGCAGGATGCCTTCGTTGCCGTAGCCGGAGTCGCCGCGCACCACCGCTGGTCGGCGTTCACCGAGTTCGTCCAGCAGCCGGCCCAGCGCCGTCTTGGCGTGCGTGCTGGTGTGCTGCTTGCCCGAGCTCAACTGCACATCCAGCACCAAGCGCAGGTTGCTCACCAAGAACGTGTGCAGCACGTGGCTGGGCCGCATGGGTTTGCTCGGGTTGTAGCCAATCTCCGCGCCCTCTTGGCGTCCGTACAGCGGCTTGATGCTGGCGTCGATGTCCAGCACCCAGGGCCTGTCCAGCGCCTCGCGTACCGAGTGCATCAGGCTCGGGCGCATCCACGCCGCGCTGGCTGGCTCGTCGATGCGCTCCAGCGCCCGGCGTAGCGCGTCCTCGCTGACGACACGGGCCATGCCTAGCGCTTGCGCCGCCACGGCGTCGCCGCGCAGCGCCGTGATGTGCGCGTATCGACGGTGCCCGGCCAACAGCCCGAGCATCAGCGTGCCCAGCACATCGCGCTTGTCCGGGGCGTTGCCGCTGCGGTAGCTCAGCGGGCACTCAGCCACCCAGCGCTCGAACACGCCTGTGGCAGCCAGGAACTCCGCGAAGAACACCAACTGGCCGTGCGGCGTGGCCGCCGCACCCTCATCCCAGCGCACATGCATGCGCCCGCCCAGCGTGTCCACAACCTGCGGCTCGGACTGGTCATGGCCAGCCCCTGGGCGCGCCGCCAGCGCCTTGCGTCTTGCTTCACCCATCGGGTGAGTGTGCCAAGACCCCCAATACCGCGCCACTGCTCGCTCAGCGGCCGACCACCGATGGGCAACTGCCGGATTTAAGATGATTCGCCCGCCCATCGGATGCCGGCCGTTGGCCCACCGACCGGCCAGCAGCGCGCCCAGCGCGAACGGAATGATGGCGAAGAGACCGGCCACCACATGCGCGCTGAACAGGCTGCCGTGGGCCAGCGCCAGGGCGACCAGCAGCAGGTTGCCGGTCATCAGCTCGGCAAACACGCCGCCCAGCGCAAGGAAGCAGGTGGCATCGACCAGCCCGCAGATTGCGGTCAGCGCGAACATGCCGAACTTGTACTCCGGCGGCCGAGCCATGGGGTGCGTCAGCGCGCGGCGTTGAACTGCACCCCGGCCGCACCAAGCGCCGCCACCGCCTCGATGCCCAGCCCCGCTGCAGGCGAGACGATACCGACATGCGGCGTGCGCCCCAGGCTGCCATCGGCCAGGCCCAGCGCCACGCACACCGCCATTTCCGGGGTCGAGCGGTAGCCGGGGTGCCCCTGCGCAACCACGTTGCCGCGAAAGCGCGCACCGCGTGCGCCGCGCGCCACCACTTCGAGCTCGTAGCCGATCGCATCCAGCGCGCGCTCGCTGGGCCCGTTGCCGGGCTTGGGCGCCAGCCGCTGAAGCAGCGCGCGCAGCGCCTGGCGCTGGAAGCGCAGCGGCCCGGCGATGGTCGCGCTCAGATTGGCCAGCGGCGCGGCCACCGAGGCGGCCATGGCCCACTGCAGCGCGCGCGAGCTGCGCTGCGGCAGCCAGCGCCCCGCGCCGGGCAGAAGCCGCGCCATCGGCGTGCCTTCCTCGTAGGCGAAGTCCTCGCTGAACAGCGAAGAGTCCTGCGCCAGCGCGATGCCGCGCAGGATCACCGGCGGGTTGATGAAGGGACCGGGCAGCGTGGGCGCCATCACCGAGTGGAAGTCGGCGTCATAGTGCGGCAGCCATTGCAACGCGTTGCGCCGCGCCACATCGTCATGGTCGGGCGAACCCGGCGGCAGCAGGCAGGCCATGTCGCGCAGGCAGTCGCTGCGGTCGTGCGCCAGCAGCTCCAGCACGCTGGCCGCGGTGCCGCCGCTGACCAGGTCGCGCGGGTCGGTGATGAGGCGGCCGGTGACGGTGACGCCGATCTTCACACGGGCGCAGGCCTCGCCGGCATGTGCGCGCAGCTGGTGCGCAGCCCACAGCGTGGCCAGGTCGAAGGGCAGCGACTCGTAACCGGCGCAGGGCATGACCTTCACGCCGGCGCGCACCGCCGCCCCGTGTTGCTCGCGCACCAGGCGCTGCATCCAGAAGGTCTCGGCCGACAGGTCCAGATAGTGCGTGCCGGCGGCAATGCAGGCAGCCACCACCGCGTCACCGGTGGCATGGTAGGGGCCGGCCAGGTTGAACAGTACCTGCCCCTGGCGGGCCAGCGACTCCAGCGCGGCTGCGTCGCGGGTGTCGGCGACCACGAGGCCCGGCGCCCGGGCGCCCGGCGGCAGCATCTCGTCGAGCAGTGCGCGCAACTTGGTTTCATTGCGCCCGGCCACCGCGATGCGTGCCTCGGGACGCTGGCGCAGCACCGCATGCAGGGCCTGGCGGCCGGTGTAGCCGGTGGCGCCGAGCAGGATCAGTTCGAAGGGCCGGGTCTTACGGCTGCGGTGGCGTGCCGGCGCGTTGCCGGCCGCGGCGGCGCCGCGGGTGCGGGTGCTCATGTGACAGAGGGGAAAGTGAAAACGAGGCGAAGCTTACGCTGCCGGCAGGCTGAGCCGGAAGCAGCTGCCGCCGCCGTCGCGCGGCTCGCAGCGCACGCTGCCGCCGTGGGTCTGGGCGATCTGCCGCACCAGCGCCAGGCCCAGGCCCACGCCGCCCTCGCGCTCGGCATGGCCGGGCAGACGGAAGAAGGCCTCGAAGATGCGCTCCCGGTAGGTCTCGGGCACGCCCGGGCCGCGGTCGCACACCAGCAGCTCGGCCTGGCCCGAGGCACTGCGTCCCACGCTCACGCTGAGCGCGTCGACACCGTAGCGCTGGGCGTTTTCCAACAGGTTGCGCAATGCGCGGCGCAGCAGCCGCTCATCGCCGGCCACCTGCACCGACTGGCCGTTCACTTCGGCATGCATGCGCGCGGCCTCCTCGGCAGCCAGCGCCAGCAAGTCCACCGGCTCCTTGCGCGGCAGCGCGGCGCCGGCCTCGAGGCGGCTGGCCAGCAGCACCTCCTCGACCAGCGTGTCGAGCTCGCCGATGTTGGTGTGGATCTCCTCGCGCAGGGCGTCGCGCCGTGCTGACGGTGCGTCCTCCAGCATAGCCACTGCCATCTTCAGCCGTGCCAGTGGCGACCGCAACTCATGGCTGGCATTGGCCAGCAGGCTTTGCTGCGAGCGCAGCAGCGTCTCGATGCGTGCGGCCGCGCGGTTGAAGCTGGCGCCCAGCGCAGCCACCTCGTCGCGTCCGTCCTCGGCCACTCGATGGTGCAGCGCACCGGCGCCGAAGGCTTCGACGCCCCGCTTCAGCGCCTCGAGCCGGCGCGTCAGGCGGCGCACCACCGGCCAGGCACCTGCTGCCACAGCGGCGAACAACACCACCAGCAAGGCCGCGACACCCAGGCCGCCGGGTGCACCGGACATCGGCCACCAGGGCAGCTGCGGCGCGTCGGGCGGGCCGGACCGCATGCCGGGCGGCATGCCGGCCCCCATGCGTGGCGGAACGTCCATGCCAGGGCGGCCGGGTCCGCCGGGACGCAGCGCCGGACGCATGATCCACAGCGTGCGCCCGTCTTCCAGGCGCACGGCCTGCATGCGCCGGGGGCCGGGGCCGTCGTCGACCTCGCGCCGCAGGTAGGACTCGGACGCGCCGATGCGCGTGCCGGCGGCATCGTCCAGCGCCAGCGGCAGGCGCAGCCGGTTCGACCAGTCGCCAAGCGCCGCGGCCTGCTCGGCAGGCGGCGCATCGGCGCCAGGCAGTGAGCGCTGCAGCAGTTCGCCCCAGGCCGCTGCGCGCTCCTGCGCACTGGCGACGAAGCGCTCGCGCTCCTGGTCGAAGTGACGCTGCACCAGCCAGCCGGAGACCAGTGCAAACAAGCCCAGGGCCACCAGCACGGTAAGGTAGATGCGCAGGTACAGTGAACGCATCGCCTTGCGCCGTCCTACTGCGACTTCGCGAACACGTAGCCGGCGCCGCGCACGGTGAGCACGCGCTGCGGTGTCTTGGGGTCGTCCTCGATGACGGCGCGGATGCGCGAGATGTGCACGTCGATGCTGCGGTCGAAGGCATCCATAGGGTGCCCCTTCAATGCATCCATGATGCGGTCGCGCGACAGCACCCGCCCGGGGCTGCGCGCCAGCACCACCAGCAGATCGAACTGATGGCCGGTCAGGTCGCAGGCCTTGCCATCCAGCCGCGCCTGGCGCGCGCCCAGGTCGATTTCGAGCCTGCCGAAGGACAGCAACTCGCCCGGGCCGGCATCGGGCACGGCGCGACGCAGCAGCGCCTTCACCCGGGCCAGCAACTCGCGCGGCTCGAAAGGCTTGGGCAGGTAGTCGTCGGCGCCCAGTTCCAGGCCGACGATGCGGTCCATCGGCTCGCCGCGGGCGGTGAGCATCAGCAGCGGCAAGCGGTGCAGCCGTGCGTCGGCTCGCAACTCGCGGGTCAGCTCCAGCCCGTCGCCGTCGGGCAGCATCAGATCGAGCAGCAGGGCGTCGTAGGCACCGTGCTTCAGACGCTCGCGTCCGGCACCGAGCGAGCCGGCACAGTCCACCTCGAAGCCGTGGCCGCGCAGGTAGTCACCGACCATCGTGCTCAGTCGGGCGTCGTCGTCGATCAGCAGCAATCGTTCATTCATCGTGAGGCACGAGAAAAGGCCCCGGCGCCTTGCGGCACCGGAGCACATGGCCCGCCCGAGACCGGCCGGGAGTCAAGGTAGGGCGGATTGTCGGTCGCCGCTCAGCTCTTGGGCGCGTCGATGCCCTGCCGCTCGCGCATGTGTCGCTGCATCATCTCGCCGCGCTGCGCCATGTACTCGGCCATCTGCTTGCGCTGCTCGGGCGTCAGCACACGGCTGATCTCCAGCATCGTCGTCGTCATGCGCTTGCTGGCCGCGTCGTGCATGGCCAGCTGCTTCTGGCGCAGCGCCTCGACCGCATCGGCATCCACCTTGGGCTGCGCGAACAGCGTCATCGACTGTTGGCGCAAGGCACGCCCGGCCTCGCGCTGGGCGCGCATCTCGCTGGCCTGGCTTTGCATGATCTGCTGGATCTGCGTGCGCTGTTCCGGCGTGGCGTTCACGCGTTCGAGCATGCGGGTCAACATGCCGTCGAACATGCCGCCGCCCGGACCACCATGGCCGCCGTGGCCTCCCATCGGGCCCTGGGCCATCGTCATCGGGCCGCCGCCGGGGGCGGCTTTAGCCGCCGTGGCAAAGGCGCCGGCCACCGCCAGGGCCATGCCGGCCAGGTAAAGACGTGCGGGGTGGGAATGCATCTTCATAGTGTGCCCTTCAGGGTCGTTGCAATGAGGATCATGTTGCGCCTTCCGGGTGTTCGGCAAGTTCCGGCTGCGTAAAGTAGTGTGAACCGGCCCCCACCGGCGGCTCACCTGGTGAGCCTGGAGCCTGGCAGCATGGCGCATAGACTGGCCTTTCCATCCCATGCTGTACATCCACTTCTCCAACCGGCTCGAGCTGCTGCGCCAGGCGCTGCTGACGCGCCTGGATGATGCCTCGCCGGTCGACCCGTTCACCCCGCAGCACGTGATCGTGCCCAATGCAGCGCTGCGCCGCCACCTGAGCCTGGTCCTGGCCGACACCCAGGGCGTCTGCGCAAACCTGAATTTCGACTACCTGGCGCAGTGGCTGTGGCGGCAGATTGCGCAGGTGGTGCCTGGCGTTGCCGTGACATCGCCCTTTGCCGCCGACCGGCTGGCCTGGCGAGCGCATGCCGCCTTCGGCGATGCCACGTTCGTGGCCGCCCATCCGCGACTGCAGGCCTACCTGCGCGAGGCCGACGAGCTGATGCACTGGGAGCTGGCCGTGCGCGTGGCCGGCCTGCTCGAGCAGTACGTCACCTACCGGGCCGACTGGCTGCACGCATGGCAGCAGGGCCGCCCCGCCGGCCTGGCGCCGCCGCAGCCCGACGAGGCTTGGCAGGCCGCGCTGTGGCGTCGCATCGACGCCGAGTTGGGCAGCCATGCTCAGCATCCGGCGCGAACCTTCGCGGTGGCCCTGCAGCGCGGTGGCGCGGCGCTGGCGCGCGAGGCGGGCCTGCCGGCGGCGGCACACCTGTTCGCACTGCCCGGCATCGCGCCGCTGCACCTGCAGCTGCTGCAGCCGCTGGCACGCTGCATGGAGCTGCACCTGTACGTGCTGAACCCCTGCCAGGAGTACTGGTTCGACCTGGTCGATGCACGGCGGCTGCGCGCGCTCGAGGCCCGTGGTCGCGACCAGGGCTTCGAGGAGGGCCATCGCCTGCTCACCTCCTGGGGTCGGCAGACGCAGGCCCATGTCGAGGCGCTGGTCGAGCTCAGCGGCGACGGTACCGAGGACGATGCCGCCTTCCAGACCGCGCCCGGCCCCCACCTGCTGGCGCGGCTGCAGAACGCACTGCTCGAGCTGCAGCCGCTGGCGCCCGACTCGGTGGAGCTCGACGCGGCCGACCGCAGCATCGAGCTGCATGTGTGCCACTCGCTGACGCGCGAGCTGGAAGTGCTGCACGACCACCTGCTGACACTGTTCGGGCGGGACCCACAACTGCACCCCGGCGACGTGCTCGTGGCCACGCCGGACCTGGACGCCGCCGCGCCGTTGATCGACGCGGTCTTCGGCACCGTGCCGAAGGAGCGCGCCCTGCCCTATGCGATCTGCGGCGGCCGGCGCAGCCGGGTCGATCTTCCGGCGCGCTGCCTGCTAGCGCTGCTGGCGTTGCCCGGCTCGCGCTGCACGGCCAGCGAGGTCTTCGGACTGCTGCAGCAGCTGCCGGTCGCGCGCCGCTTCGGCCTGGACGAGGATGCGCTGGCCGACGTGCACGAGGCACTGCGCGAGGCCGGTTTCCACTGGGCGCTGGACGGCGAGCAGCGCAGCGCACAGGGGCTGCCCGGCGGTGACCGTTTCACGCTCGACGATGCACTGCAACGGCTGTTCCTGGGCTTTGCCCAGCCCGAGGCCGGCGCGCCCCCCTTCGCCGGGCGGCTGGCGGCCGGCGATGCCGAAGGCCAGCGCGCACTGGCCCTCGGCGCGCTGTGGCGCTATGCCACGGCCTTGCAGGAGGCGCTGGCCGCGCTGCGCACGCCGCGCCTGCCGGCCGCCTGGGCGGTGCTGCTGAACCACCTGCTCGACCGCTTCGTCGCGGCGGGCGAGGCCGAACTGGAGGACCTGCTGGCGCTGCGCACCACGATCGCGCAACTGGTGGACGACATGCTGGGCGGCGGCGTGGCCCAGCCGCTGCCGCTGGCGGTGCTGCGCGCCGCGCTGCTGGCAAGGCTGGAGGATCCGGCACGCGGCGCCACGGCCGGCGGCAGCATCTGCTTCGCGTCGATGAGCGGCCTGCGCCACCTGCCCTTCGAGGTGGTGTGTGTCATCGGCCTGAACGACGGCGCCTTTCCCACGGCACATCGTGCCGACGAGTTCGACCTGATGGCCGCGCTGCCGCGACGCGGCGACCGCCAGCGCCGGGACGACGACCGCGGCCTGATGCTCGATCTGCTGCTCGCCGCACGCCGCAGCCTGTACCTGAGCCACACCGGACGCAGCGTGCGCGACAACGCCAGGCTGCCGCCGTCGGTGCTGGTGTCCGAATTGCTCGACATCCTGCTGCCGGCCGTCACCATGCCACCCAGTGATATCGAGGCCGAGGCCCGGGCACGCGATCGGTTGGTGGTCGAGCATCCGCTGCAGGCCTTCGCACCGAAGGGTTTCGAGCCCGACGCCGACCCGCGGCTGCGCAGCCACAACCGCGAGATGGTACAGGCACTGCGCGCACGCGGGCTGGCCGAGGCCGCCCGGCCGCCGGCGGCGCTGCCCCCGGCTGGCGAGGTCGGCGGCGGCGAGGACGATGACGACGGCGACACCGAGCGCACGCCGCCCGAGCCGCGCTGGCCCTTCTTCCACGGCCCGCTGCCACCGCCCGAGGCCGAGTGGCGGCTTGTCTCGCTGGACACACTGGCCGCGTTCTTCCGCAACCCCTGCCGCGCGCTGCTGCGCCGCCGCCTGCGCATCGAACTGCCCTGGCAGGCCGAGGAACTGCTCGACGACGAGCCGCTGACGGTCGACGGCCGCCTGCGCCGTCGTCTGGCAAAGCGGCTGCAGCCGGCCCTGGCCGCCGGCGCCGACGACGAGGCGCTGCGCGCACTGGCCCGCGCCGGCACCGAGCTGCCCGACGGCGCGCTCGGCACTGCGCAGCTCGAGCTGCTGCTGCCGCAGCTGCTCGACTTCCAGCAACGCCTGGACGCGGCGGCTGGCGGGTCGCTGTTGCCGCCGCTGAGCCTGCAGCTGCCGCTGCAGATCGAGGGCGAGGCCTGGCAGCTGCAAGCCACGCTCGGCATGTTGCGACCCGCCGGACTGGTGGATGGCGAGTTCCGGCCGCTGCAGCGCGTGCTGCCCTTTCAGGCCTGGCTGCGCCATCTGGCGATGTGTGCCGCCGCGCCCGCCGGGGTACAGAGGCAGACGCTGTGGCTGGCCGAAGACGGCGCCTTCACGCTGCAGCCGGTGGACGAGCCGGCCGCACTGCTGCAGGGCCTGGTGGCGCTATACCGGCAGGGCCTGCGCGCGCCGCTGCACTTCTTCCCCCGCGCCGCCTGGCAGTTCGTGCGCAAGGGCCGCGCCGCAGCGCGCAGCGCCTGGCAATCCGACGCCAAGCAGACCTTTCCGGAAGGTGAGGACCCGGCCTACCGGCTGGCGCTGCGTGGCGTAAACGATCCACTCGATGCTGACTTCGAGGCCCTGGCGCAGCAGGTCTACGGCCCGCTGCTGCAGCACTACCACGAGCTGGTCCCATGAGCAGCGCGCCCTTCGACGTCTACACCTGCCCGCTGCAGGACACGCGACTGATCGAGGCCTCGGCCGGCACCGGCAAGACCTGGAGCCTGAGCGGCCTGTACCTGCGGCTGCTGCTGGAGCGCGAGCTGCCCGTGTCGCAGGTCCTGGTCGTGACCTTCACCAACGCCGCGGTGGCCGAGCTGCGCGAGCGCATCCGCAGCCGCATCGCCGAAACGTTGGCCTGCCTGCGCGGCCACGCCGCCCCTGGCGGCGACCCCTTCGTGCCCGAGCTGCTACGGCGCCTGCGACTGCTACCAGCCTGGTCCGACACCGTGACGCAGGCCCGGCTGGAACAGGCGCTGCAAGGCTTCGACGAAGCCGCGATCCTGACGATCCACGGCTTCTGCCAGCGCGCATTGGCCGAGGCGCCGTTCAGCACCGGCATGCCACTGCAGCTGACTCCACTGACCGACGACAGCACGCTGCGCCAGCAAGTGGTGAACGACTTCTGGCGCCAGCACATCGCCGCCGCCGACCTGCCAGCGGGCCTGGCGGCGCTGCTGCTGCAGCGGGGCGACACGCCCCAGCGGCTGGATGCGCTGCTGAAGCGGCGGCTTGCCAAGCCGCTGGCCCGCTGCCTGTGGCCGGCCGCGCTGCAAGGGCCGGTGGATGCCAGCCTGCGCCCGCAGGCTTTCGCTGCGGCGCGTGAGTGCTGGCTGGCCGAGCATGTGGCCATCGATGCCGGGGTGCGCGAGGCACTGGGCCGGCTGAATGGCACCCACTACAAGCCCGAGACGCTGGACGAGGCCGGTCGCTCGTGGCACCGACTGTGCGCGCAGGCCGAGCTGCCGCAGTCGCTGGAACCCTTTGCCCGGCTGAGGCTGTTTTCTGCCGGCATGCTGCAGCCGAACAAGGGACACGCCGCGCCGGCGCACCACGATTTCTACGACCTGGCGCAGACGCTGCTCGAGGCCGAGGCCGCCTGGCAGCAGGCCGCCGAACTCCAAAGGCTCGCACTGCTGCGCACGCTGCTCGAACAAGGGCCCGACGCACTGCGCGCAGCCAAGCGGGCACAGCGCGTGCTGGGCTTCGACGACATGCTGCTGAATCTGCATGCGCAGCTGACGGGCGACGGCGGTGACGCGCTGGCGGCGCTGCTGCGCGGACGCTTCGCCGCCGCGCTGATCGACGAGTTCCAGGACACCGACCCGCTGCAGTACGCGATCTTCCGCCGCATCTACCGTGGCAGCGGCGCGCCACTGATGCTGGTGGGCGACCCGAAGCAGGCGATCTACAGCTTCCGCGGCGCCGACCTGCCCACCTACCTGGAGGCGCGCCGCGATGCCGTAGCCGAATACTCACTGGCCGAGAACCAGCGCTCCACCGGCGCACTGATCGATGCGCTGAACGCGCTGTTCGGCGCGCAGCCGCAGGCCTTCATGCTCGACGGCCTGGCCTACCGGCCGGTGCGCGAAGGCGTGAAACCGAAACCACCGCTGCACGAGGATGGCGCGCCGCCGCGCGCGGCGCTGCAGCTGTGGCAACTGCCGCGCGACGCGGGCGGCCAACTACTGCCGGCGGCCGAGGCCAAGCGCCTGGCACTGCAGGCCTGCGCTGCCGAGATCGCGCGGCTGCTGGCCGCAGGCCAGGCCGGCACGATGCGCATCGGCGAGCGGCCGCTGCGTGGCGGCGACATCGCCGTGCTGGTGCGCAGCCATGCGCACGGCGCGCTGATGCGGCGCGCGCTGGCGGCGCTGGGCGTGGCCAGCGTCGAGATGTCGCAGGCCAGCGTCTTCGACAGCAGCGATGCCGCCGATCTTGAACGGCTGCTGGCCGCGGTGCTGGAGCCGCAGCGCGAGTCGTTGCTGCGCGCCGCGATGGCCACCGAGGCGATGGGCCGCGATGCCGCGGACATCGACGCGCTGGCCAACGACGAGGCGGCGCTGCTGGATCTGGTCAGCCGCTTTGCCGGCTACCGCGACACCTGGCTCCAGCGCGGCGTGGGCCGCATGCTGCGCGAATGGATGCGCGCCGAGGGCGTGGCCGAGCGGCTGCTGCCCCGGCCCGACGGTGACCGCCGCATGACCAACCTGCGGCACCTTGCCGAGCTGCTGCACGAAGCCGCCGCCGAACATCCCACGGCCGACGCACTGCTGCGCTGGCTGCAGGCGCAGCGCGCCGACCTGCGCCAGGACGACGCGGCGCAGCTGCGGCTGGAATCGGACCGCAACCTGGTGCAGGTGGTGACGGTGCACAAGAGCAAGGGCCTGGAGTACGCGCTGGTGTTCTGCCCGCTGCTCTTCGACGGCAGTCCGGAAC
The DNA here is from genome assembly GCA_963758955.1 of uncultured Pseudomonadota bacterium. GTDB lineage: Bacteria > Pseudomonadota > Gammaproteobacteria > Burkholderiales > Burkholderiaceae_C > Rubrivivax. The sequence continues at coordinate 50,371 of CAVWXO010000005.1, read as the reverse complement.
GCGACCCGGGCGGCGACGGCCTGGAGTACCACGCCGACGACGGCCGCTCGGTGTTCGACTTCCGCGTGCTGGACAAGGCCGATCAGGCCGCGCTGAAGGAACGCGCGGCCGCCGAGCGTGCGGCCGAGACGATGCGGCTGATCTATGTGGCGCTGACGCGCGCCGTCTACCGCTGCCACCTGGTGGTCGGGGTCTACGGCACGCGCACGCGCGGCGGCCTGTCGGTCAAACAGAGCTGCCGCGCGCGCCTGAACTGGCTGGTGGACGGCGCGGGGCTGACGCCGGCACAGTGGCTGGAGACCGACGCGGTCTGGCTGAAACCCAAGGCCCAGCCGGCCGAACGCATCGAAGCCGCCTGGACCGACTGGGCCGCGCGCCACGCGCCGCAGGTGGCCTTGCAGCCGCTGCCGCTGCAGCCGGGCCAGCCGCTACCGCCGATGGCCACGCAGGCCGCCCGGCTGGCGGCGCTGGAGCCGCCGCGGCCGCTGCCGCTGGCCTGGTGGATCGGCAGCTACAGCAGCCTGGCGCATGGCGCGCGCCACGAGGCCGCGGCAGTGGACCACGACCTGCGCGCGCGCGACAGTGAGCGCGACACCGCGGCGGACCTGCCGGCCGACGACGTGCTGCGCTTCGCTCGCGGCGCGGTGGCCGGCGAATGCCTGCATGCGGTGTTCGAACAGGCCGACTTCGGCGACGCAGCCACCTGGCCGGCGGCAGTGGACGAGGCGCTGCGCCGCTTCGGCCCGGCGCTGCCCGATGGAAACGATGCCGCGCTGCGGCCGCGCATGCTGCTGAACATGCTGCACGACGTGCTGCACACGCCGTTGGCACACGGCCTGCGCCTGGCCGAAGTGCCGCGCCAGCACCGCCTGGTGGAGCTGGAGTTCCACCTGCCGGCGCGCCGGCTGCAGGCCGACGCGCTGCAGCGACTGCTGCAGGCGCAGGGCCTGCAGGTACCGCCGCTGCACTTCGGCCGGCTCGACGGCTACCTGCGTGGCTTCATCGATCTGGTGTTCGAGCACGGCGGCCGCTACTACGTGCTGGACTGGAAGTCCAACCACCTCGGCGACCGACCGAAGGACTATGCGTCTGGCCCGCTGCAGCAGGCGATGGCGCTGCAGGGCTACACGCTGCAGGCGCTGCTGTACGCACTGGCGCTGCAGCGCCATCTGCAGCGCCGCCTGAGCGGATACCGCCACGACCTGCACTTCGGCGGCGTGCTCTACCTGTTCGTACGCGGCGTGCGGCCCGACTGGACGCTGAGCGACGGTCGGCCGGCCGGCGTGCACTGGATGCAGCCGACGCCAGCCATGCTGCAGCAGCTGTCCGCGCTGCTCGACGGCGCGAAGGCCAGCGCATGACCGCGCCACTGCATGCCGAAGTCGATGTCGCCGAGCTGGCGCTGGCCGACGGCTTTGCGCAGCAGATCGAGCGCTGGTCGCGGCAATTGGGTGCCGACGCCGCCACGGCGGCGCAGGCCCGCGCGGCAGCACGGGCGCTGTGCCTGGCGCTGGCCGAAGGCCATGTCTGCCTGCGCCTGGGCGAGCTGCCCGACGAACCGTCGCCGGCCACGCTGCGGGCCAGCGGCGTGGTCGGCGACGCGGTCGCACCGGGGGCGTATCCGCTGGTGCTGGACGACGGCGGCCGGCTCTACCTGCAGCGCCACTTCGACTATGAGCGCCGGCTCGCCCGCCGGCTGGCACGCGCCGCCGCCGCGCCGCCGCAGACACCCGCGCCAGCGGCCCAGCACTGCCTGAACGCGCTGTTCGGCCCTGGCGGTGCCGAAGTCGACTGGCAGCAGCTGGCTGTGGCGCTGGCGCTGCGGCGGCGGCTGGTGGTGATCAGCGGCGGGCCAGGCACCGGCAAGACGACGACAGTGGTCAATCTGCTGGCCTGCGTGCTGGCGCAACAGCCCGACGCCCGCATCGCGCTGGCCGCGCCGACCGGCAAGGCCGCGGCGCGCATGAGCGAGGCACTGCGCCAGCGTGCCGCTCACCTGCCGGCAGCGCTGCGCGAGCGGCTGCCGGCCGAGGCGTCGACCGTGCACCGGCTGCTGGGCGCGCAGACGGGCGGCTTCCGCCACGATGCCGACAACCTCCTGCCCATCGACCTGCTGGTGGTGGACGAGGCCTCGATGCTGGACCTGGCGCTGGCGACCCGGCTGCTCGAGGCCGTGCCCGACACGGCCCGCATGGTGCTGCTGGGCGACAAGGACCAGCTGTCCGCAGTAGAAGCGGGTGCGGTCTTTGCCGAGATCAGTGCCGATCCCGGCCTCAGCCGGGATTGCGTCGACGCGCTGGCCGCGCTGTGCAGCGTGCCGCCGTCGGCCATCGTACCGGCCGCGCCGGCCGAAGCCGGCGCATTGAGCGACACGGTGGTCTGGCTGTCGCGCAACTTCCGCTTCGGCACCGATTCCGGCATCGCACGTGCGGCCGAGCACATCCGGCAGGGGCGAGACGATGAGCTGCTGGCCCTGCTGCGGCAACCCGGCGATGCCTCGGTCGACTGGCTCGACGACACCAGCAACACGCCGTCGGAGGCCACGCGGCAGCGACTGAACGAGGGCTTCACGTCCTACTTCGACGCGCTGCAGCGCGATGCCGGCGACGTCGCGGCGATCAGCCGGGCCTTCGAGCGCTTTCGTGTGCTGTGCGCGGTGCGCGAGGGCCCACGCGGCGTGCTGGCGATCAACCGGTGGCTGTCGGAGCAGGCGCGGGCCCTGCTCGGTGCGGCTTCGGCCTCGCCCTGGTACGCCGGCCGGCCGGTGATGGTGCTGCGCAACGACCCCCTGCTGAAGCTCTTCAACGGCGACATCGGCATCATTCTGCCGGGTACTCAGGGCGAGCCGCTGGTGCACTTTGCAATGCCCTCGGGCGGCTTCCGCGCGCTGCCGGCGCTGCGCCTGCCGGCCCACGAGACGGCCTTCGCGATGACGGTGCACAAGGCCCAGGGCTCGGAGTTCGACGAACTGCTCGTGTTGCTGCCGGCACAGCGCAGCCGCGTGTTGACCCGCGAGCTGCTCTACACCGCGCTGACGCGGGCCCGCCAGCGGGTGACGCTGTCAGCTGCCGCACCGATGCTGACCGCTGCCGTGAGCACGCGTACCGAACGCCAGTCCGGGCTGCGCGCGCGACTGCGGGACGCGGTTTGAGCTGTACCTCAAGTGCGGCAAAGTCACGAAACGCTCGGTTACAGGCCGGTCCCTCGTGTAAAGAACGGCCCGCTCACGGCCGAAGCGGCTATGGGGCACCGGCGCTCCCAGGGCAGACATCCTTCGCGCCCGCTCGGCCGGTGCTGCGGAGCACAGCAACACATGTCGGAAGCGGCCACGTTAAACAACAGGCTCGAGCCCAGCACGAACGGCCTGTCCGTCTCGGAATTCTTTCGCTACCACGGGCTGTGGGCGCCCGGCGTGCGGTTGTTTCGCGCCATCGGCTTTCGGGCCAAGGCGACGATCATCGCGCTGACCTTCGTGCTGCCGATTGCCGTGTTGGGAGGGCAGTACCTGGGCGACAAGGCCGATGCCATCGGCTTCTCGGCCAAGGAACGCGACGGCGTGGCCGTGGTGCGCGAGGCCCTGCCGCTGCTGCACCTGCTACAGCGCCAGCGCCAGGTCGATGCGCAGCTGGCGCCGCCCGACCCGGCCCTGGCTTCTGCATTGAGCGAGCAGTGGACCCGTTTCGAAACTGCGCACGAGGCCCATGCCGAAGCCCTGGGAACGGCTGCTGCGTACGACAAGCTGGTGGCGGCCGCCAAGGGCGCGTCTGCAGGCGCCGATCCGGCCGCGCGCTTTGCCGCACGCACGCCGCAAATCTTGGCGCTGGTCGACCTGCTCGGTGCAGCGGCCGACGGCTCGAACCTGACGCTCGACCCCGATCTGGACACCTACTACCTGATGGACGCAGCCGTGGTGCGCCTGCCGGCGATGACCGAATGGCTGGGCCAGCTTGGTGGCCCGGCGGCTGCAGTATCCAGTGCGGGCACGCTCGACGCCGCCGCGGTGCGACACGTCGCTGCGCACGGCGAGATGCTCAAGCTCAACCAGGCGGCGCTGGCCGCCGGGCTGGACAAGGCACTGCGCTACAACCCGGCGATCAAGCCTGCGCTGCAGGCCGACCCCAGCCTGGCCGCGATCGAGGCCTTCAAGGCGCAGGTCGACAGCCTGCTCGCCGGGCGCGGCAGGGCCGACGCGGCCACCCGGCAGAAGGCGCTGGACGCGATGTTCGACCTGGCACGGCGCAGCAACGACGAGCTCGACCGGCTGATCGGCGAGCGCGTGGCCCGGCTGCAGGCCTCGCGCAACCTGACGGTCGGGGTGCTGGCACTGAGCCTGCTGGCGGCGCTGTACCTGTTCATCGCCTTCCGCAAGGTGCTGGACGGCGGGCTGCGCGAGGTGGCCCATCACATCGACTCGATGCGCAATGGCGATCTGACCACGCAGCCACGGGCCTGGGGCCAGGACGAGGTGGCCGGGCTGATGAACACGCTGGTGGACATGCAGCAGTCGCTGCGCCGCATCGTGGTGCAGGTGCGCGGTGCGTCGGACCACATCGTGGTGTCGAGCATGCAAATCTCCAGCGGTGCGCACGACCTGTCGGCGCGCACCGAGCGCTCGGCCGCCAACCTGCAGCAGTCGGCCGCGGCCATGGAGGAGATTTCCACCACCGTGCGCCAGACCGCCGGCAGCGCGCAGGACGCGTCCGAGATCGCCAGCACCAACTCCAGCGTGGCCAGCCGCGGCGGCGAGATCATCGCCACGATGGTGCAGACCATGCAGGGCATCCATGCCTCGTCGAGCCGCATCGGCGACATCATCGGCACCATCGACAGCATCGCTTTCCAGACCAACATCCTGGCGCTGAACGCCGCCGTCGAGGCGGCACGCGCCGGCGAGCAGGGCCGCGGCTTCGCGGTGGTGGCTTCCGAGGTGCGCGCGCTGTCGCAGCGCACCGCCTCGGCGGCGCGCGAAATCAAGTCGCTGATCACCACCAGCGTCGACCAGGTGGCCTCGGGGACCGAAGTGGTGCAGCTGGCCGGCAGCACCATCCGCGAGATCGTCGAGACCAGCCAGCAGGTGAACCGGCTGCTGGCCGAGATCGCTACCAGCGCCGACGAGCAGTCGCGCGGCGTGGCGCAGACCACGCAGGCCGTGCAGGACCTGGACAACGTGACGCAGCAGAATGCCGCGCTGGTGGAGCAGACCGCCGCGGCCGCGCAGTCGCTTCAGGAGCAGGCCAAGGCGCTGGCCGTCGAGGTCTCGCAGTTCAAGCTGCCCGAAACGGCCTGAAGTCGCCGCGCACCACGAGGCGCCCCTCAAGTCGCGGCGCCTCGCGGCCGAAAAGCAGTGCACTACCGCCCTGGTGCGGTCCGGTCCTTCATCCTCCACAAAGGCATGTCGATGTCAGCCTTGATGCACAGTGCGGGCAGCCTGCCCGAGGTGCCGATGCAGACCCTGGCGCGAAGCGGCGGCTTCTTTGCCCACCATGGCATCTGGGCGCCTGGCGTGCGCCTGTTTCGCCGCCTGGGCTTCACCGCGAAGGCGGTGATCATCTCGCTGGCCTTCATGCTGCCGATGCTGGGCCTGCTGGCCTGGACACTGCAGAACCAGTCAGACCAGGCGCTGCAGTCCCGTCGTGACGCGCTGCGCCAACAGGTGCAACTGGCCCACGATCTGCTGGCCTGGGCGCACATGCAGGAATCGCGCGGCCCATGGCCTCGGGCACAGGCCCAGCAGATCGCGCTGCAGGCGCTGCAGACGCTTCAGCACGACCAGGGCGAAGGCTTCTGGGTCCAGGACCTGCAGTCGACAGCGCTGTTGCCGGCAGCACCGGCCGCGGACGCAGCGAGGCTTTCCTACGCGATGCGCTTCGAACCCTGGGGCTGGACCGTCGGCACGAGCCTGTCGGTGGCCGACCTGCAACGGGCGCGCTGGCATGACCTGGCCTGGATCGGCGGCATCGTGGTGCTGGCCATGGCGGCCTCGGGCTACCTGTTCCTCAGCTTCTACCGCGTGATGGACGGTGGGCTGCGCGAGACGCGGCGCCATCTGCGTGCCATGAGCAACGGCGACCTGACCACCGCACCGCGGCCCTGGGGCAAGGACGAGAGTGCGCAGCTGATGCTCGAGCTCAGCTGCATGCAGGCCTCGCTGCGCGCCATGGTGGACAGCGTGCGCCGCTCCAGCGACGGCATCGTGCAGGCCAGCGACGACGTGGCCGGCGGGGCGGCCGAACTGTCGGCACGCACCGAGAACGCGGCGACGGCGCTGGTGCAGTCGTCGGTGTCGATGGAGCAGATTGCCGCCAAGGTGAACAGCGGCGTGGCCCACACCGAAGAGGCGTCCCAGGTGGCCCGACACAACGCCGCAGTCGCCGAGGATGGCGGCCAGGTGATGCGCGAGATGATCGACACGATGCAGGGCATCAGCAACGCCTCGGCACGTATCGGCGAGATTATCGGCACCATCGACGGCATCGCCTTCCAGACCAACATCCTGGCGCTGAATGCCGCCGTCGAGGCGGCGCGTGCCGGAGAACAGGGCCGCGGCTTCGCCGTGGTGGCCAACGAAGTGCGCATGCTGGCGCAGCGCAGCGCAGCGTCGGCCAAGGAGATCAAGGCACTGATCGTCGGCAGCGTGCAGCAGGTGCAGGCCGGCACGGTGGTGGTGCGCAAGGCCGGTGCCGCGATGCAGGAGATCGTGGCCGCGTCGCAGCGCGTCAGCGAGTTGCTGGGCGAGGTGGCCGCCGGAACGCGAGAGCAGAGCCAGGGCATCGGACAGGTGGGCCAAGCCGTGGCCAAGCTGGACAGGGTGACGCAGGACAACGCCGAACTGGTCGAGCGCACGGCCGCTGCCGCCAGCGACATGCGCGCACTGGCACAGCGCCTGGCCGAGGAAGTGGCCCGCTACCGCATGCCAGGCGGCTGAGCGCTGGAGGCTGCGGCTATGCTGCAGCCCATGGACCACCCGATTCCGTTTCATCCATGACACCGCCGGCGCCCGCCCAGGCAGTGGACATGCTCATCGTCGGCGCCGGCTTTGCCGGCCTGTACATGCTGCACAAGGCGCGGTGCATGGGACTGAACGCGCGGGTGCTCGAAGCTTCGCCGAGCGTGGGCGGCACCTGGTACCACAACCGCTACCCCGGCGCGCGGGTGGACATCCAGAGCCTGGAGTACTCGTTCTCCTTCAACGAGGCGTTGCAGCAGGAATGGCGCTGGACCGAACGCTACGCCGGGCAGCCCGAACTGCTGCGCTATGCCAACCACGTGGCCGACCGTTTCGGCCTGCGCAGCGGCATCCTGTTCGACACGCGCGTGCGCGGTGCGCAGTTCGACGAGGCGGAAGGCGAATGGCTGGTGCAGGCCGAAGACGGCCGGCAATGGCGCACGCGCTTCCTGGTCATGGCCAGCGGCCCACTGTCCTCGCCCAACCGGCCCGACTTTCCTGGTCTGCGCGACTTCGAAGGTCCGGTCCATCACACCGCCGACTGGCCCCACGAACCGGTGGACTTCAGCGGCCAACGCGTGGCGGTGGTGGGCACCGGCTCGTCGGCGGTGCAGGCCATCCCGATCATCGCGCAGCAGGCCCGGGAGCTGACGGTGTTCCAGCGCACCGCGGCCTATGCCGCACCCGCGCGCAACGGCCCGCTGGACCCGGAGTTCGAGGTCCGTGTGAAGGCCGACTACGCCAGCTTCCGCGCGCGCAACCGGCGCATGCACGGCGGCTTCGGCAACCTGCTGCCGCCGAACCCAGTGTCGGCGCTGGCGGTGTCGGCCGAAGCCCGCGAGGCGGTCTTCGAGGAGCGCTGGCGTATCGGCGGCTTTGCCATCCTGGGCGCGTTCAACGACCTTCTCACGAACCTGCAGGCCAATGCGCTGGTGGCCGAGTTCGTGCGCGGCAAGATCCGCGGCACCGTGCGTGACCCGGCCACCGCCGCGCTGCTGTCGCCCACGCACACCATGGGCTGCAAGCGGCTGTGCGTGGACAGCGGCTACTACGAGACCTTCAACCGGCCCAACGTCCGGCTGGTCGACGTGAGCACGCAGCCGATCGAGCGCTTCGACAGGTGCGGGTTGCACACGGGCGGCCGGCATTTCGAGTTCGACGCGCTGGTGCTGGCCACCGGCTTCGACGCGATGACCGGCACGATGCTGCGGCTCGACCTGCGCGGCCGCGGGGGCCAACGCATCCAGGACAAGTGGCGGGCCGGGCCTCTGAACTATCTGGGCTTGGGCATCGCCGGCTTTCCCAACCTGTTCAATATCGCCGGGCCCGGCAGCACCTCGGCCTTCACCAATGTCATCGTCGCCATCGAACACCATGTGGACTGGATCGCCGACTGCATCGGCCACATGCAGGCGCAGGGCTTAAAGCTGATCGAGGCCAGCGAGCGGGCCGAAGCCGATTGGGCCGAGCATGTCAATGCTGCAGCCAGGCGCACCGTGTTCCTGAGCTGCAACAGCTGGTACCTGGGCGCCAACATTCCCGGCAAGCCGCGCATGTTCATGCCGCTGGCCGATGGCTTCCCGCGTTATGCCGACCATTGCGCCGAGGTGGCGCGCAAGGGCTACGAGGGCTTCGTTCTGCAGTAGTCAGCCGCCAGCGCGCTTGACGCACCAGCCCTCGGCCTGCAGCAGCAGGAGCAGTCGCTCGACATGGTCGCCCTGCACCTCGATGACACGGTCCTTCACCGTGCCGCCGGCACCACAGGCGCCGCGCAGGCGCTTGCCCAGCGCCGCCAGCGCGTCGTCATCAAGCGGTAGGCCGCGCACCAGCGTCACCGCCTTGCCGCCACGCCCCTTGGTCTCGCGGCCGACCCTGACGACGCCATCGCCAGCAGCCGGCTTCGGTGCCGCCTTGCAGACGCACGTCGCTTTGGCCCGCCGGCAAACCGGGCACATACGACCGCTTTCGGTGGAATAGACCAGTCCCATGCGGCCTTCATCCTGATGCAATGCAACACGGGCCGCGAAGGCCCGTGTATGCGCTTGTCCTGGCGGAGAGGGTGGGATTCGAACCCACGGTACGGGGTTACCGTACGCCTGATTTCGAGTCAGGTACATTCGACCACTCTGCCACCTCTCCAGGTTCGATTCGCGTTGGTCGAAATCGAAGCCAACGATTGTAGTGCAGCGCAGTCAGGCCTCGGTGTGCAACGTCAGCGCTGCCAGGCGCACATCGCTGAGACGTGTACTCCAGGTCTGCCCCGGCTGCAGTGGCCATGCGTCCGTGATCGTGCCTGTGGTGACCACGTCGCCTGGGCTTATCGGCCAGCCCGGCGTGTATTCGGCCATCGCATCGACCCAAAGCCGCAGCGCATTCAGCGGCCCGTCAAGCACCACCGTGCCCTGCCCGCTGTCGACGATGCGGCCGTCGCACAGCAGTTCAACCTGCAGCGCGGCGAGATCCTCGGCCAAAGCCGTCCAGCCCTGAACCGGCACGCGCGGGCCAATGCGCAGGCGGCCATGCAGCGCGAAGTCGGCGATGGTGTCGGCCGCGGTGAAGCGCCAGCCCTCGAAGTGCGTGTGCACGATCTCGAAGCCATGGGCCACCCAGCCCAGGCAACCCTGCAGTTCGGCCAGGCTCATACCGGCGCGAGGCGAACTCGCAAAGCCAAATACCACCTCGGGCTCCAGGCGGGGCTGCGACAGGGCGCGCAACGACACGGTGGCCGAAGCGCCATCGAGCAACTGGGTGGTGCTGTCCCACACCGGCCCCCAGATCGGCTGGTGCACGCCGTAGCGCTGCCAGATGCTGCGGTTGGTGAAGCCGATCTTGTAGCCCAGCGGCGTTTCGCCGCGCGCGATGCGCAGACTGCGTACTGCGTCGGCCGCGCCGAAAGCCTCGGCCATCGAGAACGAAGGTGCCTCGGCCGAAGGCAAGTCCATCAGGCCCGCGCTGTCCCAGGCGGCCAGAAGGCGCGGCACCAGGCTCAAGCCCTCAGCTCCCGCTGCCCGCTCATGTAGGGCCAAATTGCCTCGGGCAGTTCGATGCTGCCGTCGGCGCGCTGGAAGTTCTCCAGCACCGCCACCAGCGTGCGCCCCACCGCCAGGCCGGAGCCATTGAGCGTGTGCACGAATTCGGTCTTGCCCTGCGCGTTGCGGAAGCGCGCCTGCATGCGCCTGGCCTGGAAGGCTTCGCAATTGCTGCAGGAGCTGATCTCGCGGTAAGTGTCCTGCGCCGGCAGCCAGACTTCCAGGTCGTAGGTCTTGGTGCTGCCGAAGCCCATGTCGCCGCTGCTCAATGCCACCACGCGGTAGGGCAGCTGCAACTTCTGCAGGATGGCCTCGGCATGGCCGACCATTTGTTCCAGCGCCGCGTAGCTGGCTTCAGGGTGAACCACCTGCACCATCTCGACCTTGTCGAACTGGTGTTGGCGGATCATGCCGCGCGTGTCGCGGCCGGCGCTGCCGGCCTCGGAGCGGAAGCACGGGCTGTGCGCCGTGAGCTTGAGCGGCAGCACGGCCGCGTCGAGGATCTGCTCGCGCACGCTGTTGGTCAATGAGATCTCGCTGGTCGAGATGAGGTACATCTCGGCCTGCTGCTCGTCGCCGCCGCGCAGCACCCAGAACATGTCGTCCTTGAACTTCGGCAGCTGGCCGGTGCCTTCGAGGATCTCGCGGTTGACGATGTAAGGCGTGTAGCACTCGGTGTAGCCGTGCTCGGTGGTCTGCACGTCCAGCATGAACTGCGCCAGCGCACGATGCAGCCGCGCGATGCCGCCGCGCATGAAGGTGAAGCGCGAGCCGCTGAGCAGCGCACCCGTATCGAAGTCCATGCCCAGCGGCGCACCGAGGTCTACATGGTCCTTCGGCTGGAAGTCGAAGCGTCGTGGTTCGCCCCAGCGGCGCACTTCGACATTGGCCTTTTCGTCGGCGCCCACCGGCACGCTGGCGTGCGGCAGGTTGGGCAGGCCCATCAGCATGCCGTTCAGTTCGGCCTGGATGTGCTCCAGCACCGCCGCGCCTTCGCTCAGGCCGTCGGCGATACGCACCACCTCGGCCATCGGCGCGGCGCTGTCCTGGCCCTTGGCCTTGAGCTGGCCGATCTGCTTGCTCAAGGCGTTGCGTCGGGCCTGCAGTTCCTCCACGCGGGTCTGCAGCGTCTTGCGCTCGGCCTCCAGCGTGCGGAATCGCTCCACGTCCAGAAAGGGCTGCGGCGTCTTGCGCTTGCTCAGGCTGGCGAGTACACCGTCCAGGTCGCGGCGCAGCAGGTTGATGTCGAGCATGAATGTCCTTCGTCAGTGCAGGTCGCGGTTCAGAACCCGGCCATGCTGCGGTCGCCCAGGCCCAGCGGCAGCGGGAATTCCACGTCCTCCTGCACGCCCGGCAGGCGACGCACGCTCACCGCACCCAGCGCACGAAGCCTTTCGATGACCTGCTGCACCAGGATGTCGGGCGCCGAGGCGCCTGCGGTCAGGCCGACGCGGCGCCGACCCTCGAACCATTCGGACTTGAGGTCGCTGTCCAGGTCGACCATGTAAGCCGGCGTGCCCAGCCGCTCGGACAGCTCGCGCAGCCGGTTGCTGTTGCTGCTGGTCGGGCTGCCGACGACGATGACCACGTCGACTCCCGGCGCCAGCACCTTGACCGCGTCCTGCCGGTTCTGCGTGGCGTAGCAGATGTCCTGCTTCTTCGGCTCGCGCACATGCGGAAAGTGATGTTTCACAGCGGCCAGGATCTCGGCCGCGTCGTCCACGCTCAGCGTGGTCTGGGTCACCACCGCCAGCTTGTCGCCGCGCGGCCGCACCCGGGCCACGTCCTTGGCGTCTTCGACCAGGTAGATGCCCTCTCGCAGCTGGCCCATCGTGCCTTCCACCTCGGGGTGCCCCTTGTGGCCGATCATGATGAACTCGAAGCCCTGCTTGGCCAGCTTGGCCACCTCGACATGCACCTTGGTGACCAGCGGGCAGGTGGCGTCGAAGACCTGGAAGCCGCGTTCGGCGGCTTCGGCGCGCACGGCCTTGCTGACGCCGTGCGCGCTGAACACCAGTGTGGCGCCAGGCGGCACGTCGGACAGCTCTTCAATGAAGATCGCACCCTTGGCCTTCAGGTGGTTGACGACGTAGGTGTTGTGCACGATCTCGTGGCGCACGTAGATCGGCGCGCCGAACTTGCGCAGCGCGCGTTCGACGATCTCGATGGCCCGGTCGACGCCGGCGCAGAAGCCGCGAGGCTCGGCCAGCACCACTTCGTCGATGCGCACGTCGGCCATCACAACACTCCGATCAGTTGCACTTCGAAGCTCAGCGCCTGGCCGGCCAGCGGGTGGTTGAAGTCGAACAGGAGCCAGTCGTCGCCAAGCTCGCGCACCACGCCAGCAAAGGCGCCCTGCCCGTCCGGCGTGGGGAATTGCACCACGTCGCCCAGGGTGTACTCCTGGTCGGCCGCGCCCAACTGGCCCAGCAGGCTGCGCGCCACGCGCTGCAGCATGTCGGGGTTGCGCTCGCCGAAGGCCTCGCCCGGCGCCAGCGTGAAGGTCTGGTGCGCGCCTTCAGCCAGGCCGATGAGGCGCGATTCCATCGCCGGCGCCAGCTGCCCCGCTCCCAGCGACAGCGTCGCGGGCTTGTCGCCGAAGGTGTTGACCACGATGCTGCCGTCCGACCCGCTCAGCCGGTAATGCAGGGTCAGGAAGGAGCCGGGCTGGACGCAGTTCACGAGGCTTGGGCGCGGCAGGGCACGCGTCGAATAGACTGCCGCGGATTCTACGAGGGTGCATCTGCACTACCGCCGCCATGTCGTTGAAGGACCTGCCCGCCGAGATGCGCCCGCGCGAAAAGCTGCTGGCGCGCGGCAGCGCCGCGCTCGGCGACGTGGAGTTGCTGGCACTGTTGCTGCGCACCGGCCTGCCGGGCAAGGGGGTGTTCGACCTGGCGCAGCAGGTGCTCGGCGACTTCGGCGGCTTTGCCGGCCTGTTGCAGGCCGATGCCGGCGACCTGAAGCGCATCAAGGGTCTGGGGCCAGCCAAGCGCGCCGAGATCGCCGCGGTGGTGGAGATGGCGCGCCGCGCGCTGGCCCAGCCGCTACGCGACCAGCCCGTGTTCGACGCACCGGGCAAGGTCAAGGACTACGTGGCGCTGCACCTGGGCGCGCGCGCGCAAGAGGTCTTCGCGGTGCTGTTCCTCGATGGCCAGCACCGGCTGCTGAAGCTGGAAGTACTGTTCCACGGCACGCTCACCCAGACCAGCGTCTACCCGCGCGAGGTGGTGCGCCGCGCGCTGGAACTGCATGCCGGCGCGGTGATCCTGGCCCACAACCACCCCTCCGGCGTGGCCGAACCCTCGCGTGCCGACGAGCACCTGACGCAGACGCTGAAGAGCGCACTGCAATGGGTGGACGTGCGCGTACTGGACCACCTGGTGGTCGGCCAGGGCGCGGTGCTGTCGTTCGCCGAGCAGGGCCTGCTGTGAAGGCGCGCAGCCTACGGGATCTGGCCGCATTGCGCGAGGCGCTGCGCCAGCGCCAGGCCGAGGCCGAACGCCAGCGCGCGGCCGAAGAGACCGAACGCAGGCGCCAGGAGCATGCCCAACAGGCTTTTGCCCATGCCGTCGGCCCGGTGCAACGCCTGCCCGAGCCGGGCCGCGTGCATGGGCATGCGCCCCGGCCCGAACCACACCCGCGCCAGCGCGAGGCCGACGAGCGCGCCGCGCTGCGCGAGGCGCTGTCCGACGAGGTCGATGTCGAATCGCTGCTGCTCACCGACGATGGACTGAGCTTTCGCCGCCCCGGGTTGAGCCCTGACGTGGTGACGCGATTGCGCCGCGGGCAGTGGGCAATCCAGGCGCAGCTCGACCTGCACGGCCTGCGCCGCGACGAGGCCCGCGATCAGCTCGCGGCCTTCGTGCGCGAGGCCCTGCAGCGCGGCCAGCGCTGCGTGCGCGTCATCCACGGCAAGGGCCTGGGCTCACCAGGACGCGAACCGGTGCTGAAGGCCAAGGCGCAGCGCTGGCTGGCGCAGTGCAAGGAGGTCATCGCCTTCGCGCAGGCCACGGGCACGCAGGGCGGTGCCGGGGCGCTGGTGGTGCTGCTGGAGCGCCGCAACTCGGTGCGTTGACCGGATCAGTCGAGCAATCGCGTCGCCACGGCCGCCACCGCCAGCGCGGCCGGCGAGCCGGGCAACGAGTCCAGCAGCAGCTGGCGGCGCAGCACCGAGTCGCGCACGGCAATGTCCAGCGGTACCTGGCCCATCAGGTCCAGCCGTACGGGCGTGGCCAAGCCAGGGTTGACGAAGCGGTCCACCACCTGCTGCAACTGCAGGCACACGGCGCGGCCTTCGCCATGGCGCCGCGTCTGGTTGACCACCACCTTGACCAGCGAGCGCGCTTGCGTCGCCGCCAGCACCTTGATGGTGGCATAGGCATCGGTCATCGAGGTCGGCTCCGGCGTCACCACCACCAGCACCTCGTCGGCCAGCGACACCGCGTACAGCACCACGTCGGAGATGCCGGCACCGGTGTCGAGGATCACGTGGTCGTAGCGTGGCGCCACGGTGTCGATGACCTGCAGCAGCTGGTCGCGCACCTCGGGTGTCATGCGCGAATACTCGACCATGCCCGAACCGGCCAGCAGCGCCGAGAAGCCGCCCTGCGCGGGCAGGATGGCGTCCTCCAGCGAACTCTTGCCGGTGAACACATCGTGCAGGGTGATCTTGGGCGCCAGGTCGAGCATCACGTCCAGGTTGGCCAGGCCGAGATCGGCGTCGAGCACCAGCACGCGCCGTCTCTGCCGCGCCAGGGCGGCCGCCAGGTTGACGCTGATGAAAGTCTTGCCCACGCCGCCCTTGCCGCTGGTGACGGCGGTGATGCGCGCACGCGCCGCCGGCGGCCTGGCCTTGCCGGTCGTACTGGGGGCCTTGCCGGGCGCTGCGTTCATTCCAGGTCCTGAAACTGCGAGATTCCAAACAGCAATGCCTTCTCTTCGGCACTGACCACCGACACCGCCGACGGCTCCAGGCATACGCGATTGCGCCCGTGCGCCTTGGCGCGGTACAGCTGGATGTCGGCGCGCTCGATCCACAAGGCAGGGGACGAGCGCACCCATTGCGGCGCGAAGGCCCCGCCGATGCTGACGCTGACATGGATCTGCTGAGCCAGGCCGATGCTCACCGGCATGGCCTCGACGCGGCGGCGCACCCGCTCGGCCACGGCCTCGCCGAAGGCGGCCGGGCAGTTGGGCATGACGATGGCAAATTCCTCCCCGCCAACGCGGGCCACCAGGTCCATCGGGCGCACGCACTCGAGCAGCACGTTGGCCATGGCCTTGAGCACCATGTCGCCACTGGCATGGCCGTGCGTGTCGTTGACGCTCTTAAAGTGATCGATGTCCAGCGCCAGCAGCAGCGCCGGTTCGCCCGCGCGGGCCACGCGGTCGATCTCGCGGGCCAGCGCCAGCTCAAAGCTGCGACGGTTGGCCAGCCCGGTGAGCGCGTCGCGGCTGGACATGTCCACCAGCGAATCGATCAGCGACTGCAGCCACTGATCGCTGCCCGGCGTGCCCTCGGGCAGGTCGTGGCCGGCCTGGCGCAGCAACTGCAGCGCCGTGTCGAGCTGCAGAGCGGTCGGCGCGGGTTTGGACGCTGGGGTGGAACGTGCCAACAGGGGCCTTGGAAGGGTGCGCGAGGGGGTCGATCGGGTGTCGAGTCTAGCAGCGCATCGGCGCGCGCCAAGGCCGCAAATGCGCCGGAATTCGCACCCTTTTCAGCGGCTCGACGGGCGCGCCGGAAGGAACAACGACTGCAGGTCGCTGAGGAAGTCGAAGCCGCGTTCGCTGGCCTGCAGCATTTGCAGGCCCGGCAACATGAGGCCGCGCTCCTGAGCCCGACTGACAGCCGCATCGATGGCCGACACGGGCAGCCCCGTGCGCTCGCTGAACAGCGCGCGCGGCACGCCTTCGCGCAGGCGCAGTGCGTTGAGCATGAACTCGAACGGGAGCGCCGCGCGTGCCACCTCCTCGTCCTGCGACAGCGCCTGGCCGGCCAGTGCTTGTTCCATATAGCGCGCCGGCTCGCGCCAGCGCTGCTGCCGCAGCACGCGGTGCGGGAAACTCAGCTTGCCGTGCGCGCCGGCACCCAGCCCCAGGTAGTCGCCGAACTGCCAGTAGTTCAGGTTGTGCTGGCAGCGCTTGCCCCTGCGCGCGAAGGCCGAGACCTCGTAGCGCTCCAGCCCCGCCGTGGCGCAGCGCGAGACGATCAGGTCCAGCATGTCGGATGCCAGGTCCGCGTCGGGCAGCGGCGGCGGATGCGTGGCGAAGAAGGTGTTCGGCTCCAGCGTCAGGTGATAGATCGACAGGTGCGGCGGCGCGAAGTCCAACGCGGCATCCAGGTCGGATTGCAGCAGCGCCATTGTCTGGCCGGGCAGCGCATACATCAGGTCGATGTTGAAGCTGTCGAAGACCATGGCGGCCTCCGCCACCGCAGCGCGTGCCTGCGCGGCGTCATGCACCCTGCCGATGGCGCGCAGGCTGTGATCGTGGAAGCTCTGCACGCCGACCGACAGCCGCGTCACGCCAGCCGCGCTGAAGGCACGGAAGCGATCGCGCTCGAAGGTGCCCGGGTTGGCCTCGAGCGTGATCTCGCAGCCCGGCACCAGCGGCAGCCGCGCGCGGATGTCGGCCAGCAGCGTTTCGATGCTGTCGGGCGAGAACAGGCTGGGCGTGCCACCGCCGATGAACACGCTGATGACCGGCCGGCCCCAGACCAGGGGCAATGCGGCTTCCAGGTCGGCGCACAGCGCCTCAAGATAGCGGGCCTCGGGAGCCGCACCCCTGGACTCGTGAGAATTGAAGTCACAGTACGGGCACTTCTTCAGGCACCACGGCAAATGCACGTACAAAGACAACGGCGGCAGCGCCGGCAGCTGCAAGGTGCCTGGACGCAGGTAGTGTCCGACCGTCCCCGGCTTCACGTCAGCGCCCAGGCCTCGCGCATCAGCGGCAGCATCTGCAGACAGGCCAACGCGCGGTGGCTGTGCATGTTCTTCAGCTCGCGCGGCAGTTCGGCCACCGTGGCGCCGAGTGCCGGAATGTAGAGCAGCGGGTCGTAGCCAAAGCCGCCGCTGCCCCGCGGTGCCCTGAGGATCTCGCCCTGCCAGCGGCCGGTTGCCACCAGCGGCTGCGGGTCGTCGGCCGAGCGCAGCGCCACCAGCGTGCACACGAAGCTGGCACGCCATGTGGCCTGTCCTTCCAGACGCTGCAAGAGCAGCGCGTTGTTGGCGGCATCCTGCTGGCGGCGCTGCGCCTCGCGTTCGCCCGGCAGGACGTCGATGTTGGCGTAGTGCGCCGAGATCACGCCCGGCGCGCCGCCGAGCGCATCCACGCACAGCCCGGAGTCGTCGGCGAGTGCGGCCTGGCCCGTGGCCTGCGCCGCATGCCGCGCCTTGGCCAGCGCGTTTTCGATGAAGGTGAGGTGCGGCTCGTCGGCCTCCGCCAGCCCCAGACTCGGCTGGGCCACCAGGTCCAGTGGCAGCGGCGCGAAGAGCGCCTGCAATTCGAGCAGTTTGCCGGCGTTGTTGGAGGCCAGCACCAGGCGCAATCGTCGGCTCATGCATTCCCCCAAGCGCCCGCGGCCCCGGCCCCCCAAGGGGGCGCGAGCCATCTTCGGGCGGCACGGCGATGGCTCATCCTCGCAGCGCCGCCTTCTGCGCAACCACCAATTCGCCGATGCCCTTGGCGGCCAGAGCCAGCAGCGCGTCCATCTCGGCGCGCGAGAACGGATCGCCCTCGGCCGTACCCTGCACTTCGACGAAGCCGCCGCGGCCGGTCATGACCACGTTCATGTCGGTGTCGCAGGTGGAGTCTTCGGTGTATTCCAGGTCCAGCAGCGGCGCACCCTGAACGATGCCCACCGACACCGCAGCCACGGCGTCGCGGATCGGCGAAGCGGCGATGCGCCCTTGGGCCAGCAGCCAGCTCACCGCATCGTGCGCCGCGACGTAGGCGCCGGTGATGGCCGCAGTACGCGTGCCACCATCGGCCTGCAGCACGTCGCAGTCCAGGTGAACGGTGCGCTCGCCCAGCGCCTTCAGATCGAACACGCTGCGCATCGAGCGGCCGATCAGTCGCTGGATCTCCTGCGTGCGGCCGCTTTGCTTGCCGCGCGCAGCCTCTCGGTCGCCGCGGGTGTGGGTGGCGCGCGGCAGCATGCCGTATTCGGCCGTGACCCAGCCTTCGCCGCTGCCGCGCTTGTGCGGCGGCACCTTCTCCTCCACCGACGCGGTACACAGCACCTTGGTGGCGCCGAAGGCCACCAGCACCGAGCCTTCGGCATGCACGGTGTAGCCGCGGGTCAGCGCGACGGGGCGAAGGGCGTCATGGGCACGGCCGCCCGCACGTTGGTAGTCGTTCATCGAGTTCCTCGGAAGGTGATGGGTGCGACGCGCAGCCGCGCCGCGGGTCAGCTCTTGCGTTGCGACGAGCGTTGGATGGCTTCGTTGATCTCGCGGATCGAGCGCTCGATCTCGGCGTCGTCCAGCTCATCGGGCGACCCGTCGCCCGCCATGCTGGCCTGGATGGTGGAGGCGAAGACTTCGTCGCCCAGGTTGCGCGTGGATACGCCGCCTTGCTTGTCGCTGTCCTCGGCGGCCTCCCACTCGACACACAGCACGGTGACGTTGTCGCTCTTCGGTCCGGCGCTGCGCAACGCCTGTTCCACCAGTTCGGGTACGGCGTCGGCCAGCGGCTGGCGCGCCATCTGCTCGCAGATGGCGGCATCGTTCAGCGCGCCCCACAGGCCGTCGCTGCACAGCAGCACCCGGTCGCCGGGATGCATGCGCAGCGGCCCGGCGGTATCGATCACCGGTTTACCCGGGCTGCCCAGGCAGGTGAAGAGCACGTTGCGGTTGACGCGCTCACCAATCGGCACCACCGGCGACATGGTCTGCTGCAGCTCGGTGTAGGAATGGTCGCGCGTGCGCGCGATCAGCTTGTTGCCGCGTACCAGGTACAAGCGTGAGTCGCCGCAGTGCGCCCAGTAGGCCGCATTGCCCTGCAGCAGGCAGGCGACGACGGTGGTGCGCGGCGTGTCGATCAGCGCGCGTTCGGTGGCATAGCGCAGCAGCTGATGATGGCCGGCAACCATGGCGTCGTGCAGGAAGCGCGCGGGGTCCTTCAGAACGGGCTTGGCCTCGTGCTGGAAACGCGCCGCCAGCGTCTGCAGCGCCAGCTGCGAAGCCACCTCACCCTCGGGGTGTCCGCCCATGCCATCGGCCAGCGCGAACAGCCCGGCGTCCCGGGTGTAGCAGTAGCCCATGCGGTCTTCGTTCTTCTCACGCCCGCCCTTGCGGCTGACCTGATAGACGACGAACCTCATGTCTTCGCGCCAGTCTTCAGGCTCTCCAGCTGCAGCTTCAGGCGTTCGCTGAAGCTCAGCTTGGTGTAGCGCCGCTCGGTCTCGCGTGCCAGCTCCTTCTGCAGCGCGAACACGCTCTGAGGCCGCGACAGCGGGTCGAGCGACATGCACCACTCGGTGACTTCGATCAGGTTGTCGCTGTAGACGTTGCGCAAGCGGCTCAGGCTCAGGGCCAGGCGGTCCTTCTCCAGGCGCTGCGGCGCGTCGTTGGGCGGGTAGCCCTGCATGCAGGCATAGATGCACGCGCCGATCGCATAGATGTCGGTCCAGGGCCCGAGCGTGCCGTCGCGGCGGTACATCTCGGGCGCGGCAAAGCCCGGCGTGTACATCGGGCGGATGAAATTGCCCTCCTTGGACAGCACCTCGCGCGCCGCGCCGAAATCGAGCATCACCGCCTTGTTGTCGTTGGTGACGAAGATGTTGGCCGGCTTGATGTCCAGGTGCAGCATCTTGTGCTGATGCACGATGCGCAGCCCGCGCAGGATCTCGTCGAACAGGCTGCGGATCGACGATTCGCGGAACACCTTGTCACGCTTGAGGTCGCGCGCGGTGATGATGAAGTCCTGCAGCGTGTCGCCCTGCAGGTAGTTCATCACCATGTAGACGGTTTCGTTCTCGCGGAAGAAGTTCAGCACCGAGACCACGCTCGGATGGCTGATCTGCGCCAGCGAACGCCCTTCTTCGAAGAAACTCTTCAGGCCCAACCGGTACAGCGGCTGCTTGTCGGGCTTGACGCGCGGGGTCAGCTCGCCGGGGGCTCGCTCGGCCAGCGAGGCAGGAAGATATTCCTTCAGCGCCACCGAGTGCTGCTTGTCGTCCTCGGCCAGGTAGACCACCCCGAAACCGCCTGCCGCCAGCTTCTTCACGACCTGGTAGCCGCCGACCACCGTTCCCGAAGGCAACGGGGCGGGTTTGGGCTTCGACATAATTGCGGTTTTTGCGAGGGCGTGACTTCCATGTCAGTTTACAGCATGACCGGTTACGCCAACGCCCTGTCGGCAGTGGAAGCCGGCACGGAACGTGCCGCCGTGAGCATCGAAATGCGCTCTGTCAATGGCCGCTTTCTGGACCTGGCTTTCCGCATGCCCGACGAACTGCGCTCGCTGGAGCCGGCGCTGCGCGACCTGCTCAGCGCGGCCTTCAAACGCGGCAAGATCGAACTGCGGCTGTCGACCACCCGCGAGGCCGAAAGCGCCTGGCCGCACCCGACGGCCGACCAGCTCAACCGCCTGGGCCGCCTGGAAGGCGTGGTGCGCGGCTGGCTGGCCGAGGCGCGGCCGCTGTCGGTGAACGAAGCCTTGCTGTGGTGCCGCGGCGCGGCGCCCACCGAACGCCTGGACGAGGCCACGCTGCAGGCTGCACGCGACTGCATCCAGGGCCTGCGCGAGGCGCGTGCGCGCGAAGGCTCGCGCCTGGTCGAGGTGCTGCTGGACAAGCTGGCCCGCCTGCGCGAGCTGGCCGCTGCGGCCGAGCCGATGGTGCCAGCCGTGGTGCAGCGTCAGCAGCAGCGCTTCCTGGAACGCTGGGCCGAGGCGCTGGCGGCCACCGGCGCCGCGCAGAGCTTCAGCGCCGACAGCATGCGCGAACGAGCGCTCAACGAAGCCACGGCCTACGCGATCCGCATCGACGTGGCCGAGGAACTGGCGCGGCTGCGCGCGCACCTCGACGAGATCGAGCGCCTGCTCAAGGCCGGCGGCGAAGTCGGCAAACGGCTCGACTTTCTGATCCAGGAACTGCAGCGCGAGGCCAACACGCTGGGCTCGAAGTCGGCCGCACTGGAACTGACCAACGTCTCGGTGGAGATGAAGGTGCTGGTCGAACAATTGCGCGAGCAGGTGCAGAACATCGAGTGAGATTTCTGGGACGCAGACCCCACCAAGGCCGGCTGGGTGCCGACACCCGGGCGACAAACGACCTTTTGCTTGCCTGAAGCGGGTCAACCGGCGACGTCGATGTGCTTGCTTTGCCCGACGTCGACCTGTTCGGCGCGGCGCATCATGGCCCGGGTCATCCTGCGAAAGATGAACAGGTGCGCGGGGGCCAGCGCATACCAGTAGAGCAGGCCCCAGACGCCCTGCGCATGCCAATAGGCAGTGATCGTCAGCCGGGTGCGCGGGGCGGCGCCCGCGGGTTCGGGATCGATCTCGAATTCGAGCACCCCCGAGCCCGGCGCGCGCATGCCGAAGTTCAGTGTCAGGCGCCGGCCGGGCTCCAACGCGAGCACGGTCCAGTAGTCGACGCGGTCACCGATGCGCAGCTCGGTCGGGTGGCGTCGGCCACGCGTCAGCCCCGGGCCGCCGACGAGCCAGTCCATCGCGCCGCGCAGCCACCACAGCCAGTCCATGGTGTAGTAGCCGATGTCGCCGCCCAACGTGGCCACCGTGTGCCACAACGCCGCCGGCGTCGCGCCACCGACGGCGCTGCCGCTGGCGCGCTTGGCGTAGAACGCGTGATCGAGCCGGAAGCCGCGAAACATCAGCAGGCCTTCGCTCCAGCGTGCCGCCACCGCGTGGCTACGCTCGGCCTGCAGCGCGGCCACCACCGATTCGCGAAAGCTCAGCAGCTGCTGCGGCACCAGCCGGCGCAACGCGGCATCGTCCGCCGGCAGATCATGCTTCAGGCCGCCGATCAAGGCGCGCGCGATGTTCGTGGGCACCGCCGTGACCAGGCCCAGCCAGCGCGCTGACAGCTCGGGCGTCAGCACGGGCACCGGAACGATCAAGGGCCGCTTGTCGACCACGTCGCCGTACTGGCGCATCACGTCCTCGTAGCTCAGGTAGTCGGGCCCGGCGGCGTCCAGAATTTGGCCCACGGCCTCGTCCAGGCTGGCCACGCGCACCAGGTACTCGAGCAGGTTGTCCAGCGCGATCGGTGCCGACCTCGAGCGCACCCAGCGCGGCGTCAGCATCAGCGGCAGGTGGTTGACCAGGTCACGCACCACCTCGTAGGCCGCGGAACCCGGGCCGACGATGATGCCGGCGCGGACTTCGGTCACCGGCACGCGGCCCGCACGCAGCCGCGCGCCGGTCTCGCGCCGCGACACCAGGTGTTCGGAATCGGCGTCCTCGGGAATCAGCCCGCCCAGATAGACGATGCGGCGCACGCCGGCCGCGTCCGCCGCGGCGGCGAAATGGCTGGCGGCCTGCAGGTCCAGGCGCCCGAAGTCCTGCCCCGCCGCCATCGAGTGCACCAGGTAGTAGGCGGTGTCCACGCCGGCCAGCGCGGCAGGCAGCGACTCGGGCCGCAGCGCGTCGGCCTCGACCAGTTCGACGCCCTGCCAGCCGCGTGCCTCGAGCACCTTGCGGTTGCGTCCGCTGGCGCGCACCACGCAGGCCTCGCGCATCAGACGCGGCACCAGGTGGGCGCCGATGTAGCCGGTGGCGCCGAACACCAGCACCCGCGCACCTTGATCGGGCCCCTGGGAAGTGTCGGGTGAGGATGCAATGGACATCGCAGTGGGCGTGGTGCCGCGCTAAGAGGCGATCGATGTCGGTGCCGCCCGGCCGCTGCGCCGCGCCACTTCCAGGGCGATGGCCTCGAGCTGCGCGCCGAGGTTCTGCCGGACCGCGACGCTGCCAACCGCGGGCGGTGGCGGCAGACGCAGCCCGATCACCGCCGTGTAGCGCAAACGGGTGCGCGGCGCACCGCGCTGCGCGCCAAGGGCCGTCAGCTCGTAGCGGCCCTCGAACACGTCGATCGCGCGGCGCTTGAAGATGCCGAGCTCCACGCTCAGGGCTTTGGCGGTGGCCGTGCGCAGCCGCTGGTGTTCGATGCTCAGCTTCACCGTCATCGCCTGGGCGAACAGCAGCACGCGGAACTCACCCTGCTGCTCGACCAGCAGATGCTCGGTCGCTTTCGTCAGAGCCCGGCGCTCGACCACACGGCAGGCACGGATGCCCGGCATGAAGCTGGGCAAGGCGTCGTAGTCGGTGATCGTGTCCCACACGGTCTGCGCATCGGCCGCAAGCTCGAGCAGCGCTTCGGCTTCGAAGCGTCGGCCGCTGCGTCGCACATCGACCTTCAGCTCGTTCATGGGGAGAATCCAACCGGCATGGCCGGCCAGGGGTGGGCGCCTAGTCGCGGCCCGGCGGGGGATAGGCATCGGCCACGAAGGCAGGCCCCTTCATCAGCAGCACGATCACGCAGCCTATCGCCACCGTGAGCACCAGCGTCCAGTGCAGCACCACCAGGCCGATCAAGCGGTAGGTCAGCAGCAGCAGGTCCCGCTCTTCGGCTGCGGTGGGCACGCCAGGCGCTGCCCACCAGAGGGCCAACGCCAGCAGGGCAGGCACGGCCGTGCCGAGCAGCAGGATGGCGGGAAGGCGCTTGAACAGCGTCCATTCCAGCCCATGCGGCGAGCGCTGGAAGCCAGGCAGGCGCTTCAGGGAACTCATTGCATCTCCAGGTTGTGGTGCGCACCCTGCGTCACCCACGGCTGCGGGTGGCCGCGGGCACCGGAGTCGTGGGCGATCGAAGTCATCAGGCACATCTGCCGCAATTATCGTGCCGCGAGGCGGATCAGGCCGGTCGATCCAGGCGTGACGCCCAGCGCTGCAGCGCCGGCCGCAGGCGCAGGAACAGCCGATAGACACGCTCCATGGCCCAGGCGGCGCCCGGCAGGCGGCCAAGCCGGGCCAGCCAGCGCCAGCCCGGCAGCGTGGCCCACAGGGCCAGGAAGGCCTGCGCGCCGCTGTGCAAGCGACCGTCGGCGTCGCGCACGTGGAAGCGCGCCAGCAGCTGCTCGCGCGTGGTGCCGCCCGGCAGCGGCTGGGCCATATCGCTGACGTCGGCAAAGCACACCGGCGTGCGCGAGGGCAGGCCGCGGTAGATGCCGATCTCGCGCCGGCACAGCGGGCAGGCGCCGTCGTAGAGCACGGTGAGCGTTGGCGCGGCTTCTTCGGGGTCGGGCTGCTTCACCATGCAGGCACCTCGTTGACGGCCAGCAGGTCGGCCGCGGATGACAGGCCGCGCGTGGCGCGCAGCCACCATCGGGAGAAGGAGTCGCAACGCCCGGCCACCGGCGGGAACAGCGCCGGCGCGGCCACGCATTCGGCCCAGCGCGCCAGCCACGGCGCGAGGTGCGGCTCGTCGACGCTGCGCACACGCCGCGCGCCGGCCAGCGCCACGCCGATGGCGGCGGCATCGCCGTGCCAGCGCTGCGACGTAAGCTCGGCCATGCGCGCACCGACGAAGCGCCAGCGCCGCTCGCTCCACGGCCAGGCGCGATGAAAGTCGGCGACGAACAAGCCCAGCACCAGCGTGCCGGGCGGCAGCGCCGGCAGCGCGCCCAGGTTCCACGGGTGCACGAGCCAGACCTCACGGTCGCGGACCAGGGCTGGGTCGACTGCGCTCGTGCCGACAAGGTCCGGCGGTGCGCCGAGCAACGGCGGCTCTGCAACCGGCGCACGATGCGCCAGGCCGGCTTCGGCCGACGCGGGTTGCCGTGCCAGCCGGTCCAGCGCCGCGTAGGACACGTCGATGACGCTGCCCGGGCTGTGCCACGGCGTGGGCGCGTAGCGCGTCACGTTCTCGGCATTGAACAGGTAGGGCTTGTGGCTGCCGGTGCCGGCCACCCATTGCCACGAGAGGTGGTTGCTGGCCAGGTCGCCGTCGAGCAGGTGGCCGTAGACCCAATCGGCAGCACAACGCCAGTGCACCTTGCGCAGGTGCACCACGTAGCTGGCCAGCCACATGCGGGCATGGTTGTGCAGCTTGCCGGTGGCATGCAGCGAGCGCACCGCCTCGTCGATGGCCGGCACACCGGTGCAGCCTTGGCGGAGGTCGTCGGGCAGTTCGCTGGCGTAGGCGGCGTCGGGCAGCGGGCCGTCGTGCAGGGACTGCAGGATGCCCTCGCCCCGGTGCAACCAGACATGGCGGAAGTAGGCCCGCCAGCCCAGTTCGTAGACGAACTTGTGCTGCACGGGCAACTCATGCCGCGCCGCCACGCCGGCCAGCACCTCGGCCAGCGAGACCAGGCCGTGCGTGATGTACGGCGACAGGCCGCTGACGGCGCCGTCGAGGGCATTGCGCGTGCGCGCATAGGCGGCAGGCCGCACCGCGGCGATGCGCGAGTGCGCCGCGGCCAGCGTGGGCGCGAAGGCCTCAGCCATGGGCCGCCTCACCCACCTCACCACGGCGGATGGCCGCGGCCCGGGCCGCCACGCCCTGCCGCTGCGCATCATCCAGGCTCTGCAGGTTCTTCACCTGCAGGGCCAATCGCGGGTTCTTCGCGAGCATTGCCTCGTGGCGCATCAGGAAGTCCCAGTACAGCGTGGTGAAGGGGCAGGCCTTGTCCCCGCTGCGCTGCGCCGGGTCGTAGCGGCAGCCCTTGCAGTGCGGACTCATGCGTTCGATGTACTTGCCGGTGGCGACATAAGGTTTGCTGCCCATCAGGCCGCCGTCGGCGTACTGGCTCATGCCCAGCGAGTTGGGCAGCTCGACCCACTCCACTGCATCGACATACACCGCCAGGTACCAGGCATGCACCTGCTGCGGCTGCACGCCCAGCATCAGCGCGTAAAGGCCGGTGACCATCAGGCGCTGGATGTGGTGGGCATAGCCATGGGCCAAGGTCTGCTCGATGGCATCGCGCAGGCAGGCCATGTCGGTGGCGCCGGTCCAGTACCAATGCGGCAGGTCGGCGCCGGCATCGAGCGCATTGCGCTCCAGGTAGCCCGGCATCTGCGTCCAGTAGATGCCACGCACGTATTCGCGCCAGCCGAGGATCTGGCGCACGAAACCCTCGACGCTGGCCAGCGGCGCCTGGCCCGACTCGAAGGCCGCCACGGCCGCAGCCACCACCTCGCGCGGGTTCAGCAGCTTCAGGTTCAGCGCCGCCGACAGGTGGGCGTGGTACAGCCACGGTTCGCCCGGCCACATCGCATCCTGGTAGCGGCCGAACAGCGGCAGGCGCTCGCGCACGAAGGCTTGCAGGGCTTGCAGCGCCTGCGCGCGCGTCAGCGGCCAGGCAAAACTGTCCAGGCGGCCCGGATGCCGGGCGAAGCGCTGCTCGACGAGTGCGATCACCTCGCGTGTCAGCGCATCGGGCTCGAAGCGGCATCGCGGCGGCACCGTGCCCGGGCCCGCGGCGTCAAAGGCCTCACGGTTGTCGGCATCGAAGTTCCACTGGCCGCCCAGCGGCCGGCCTTCGTGGAGCGGGTCCATCAACACGCGCTGCCGCTTGCGTTGCTCTCGGTAGAAGTACTCCATGCGCAGCGTCTTGCGGCCACGCGCATGCGCCGCGAACTCGCGCACGCTGACAAAGAAGTGGCGGTCCTCGCGGATTTCCAGCGGCAAGGCGCAGGCCTCGGCCACGGCCTTCAGGGCCTGCAGCACGCGCCAGTCGCCCGGCGCCGTCATCACCAGCCGAGCTGGCTTCAGGCGTTCGATGTCGGCCTGCAACTGCGCGGCCAGCGTGCCGCGGTTGCCGGCCGCGTCGAGCCGCGTGTAGTGCAGCGGCCGGCCGGCGGCCTGCAGCGCCAGCGCAAAGTGCCGCATCGCCGCCAGGAACATCGCGGTGCGCGGCCTGCTCGACCACACCTGCGTCGACTCTTCCACCACCTCGGCCATCCAGACCGCGTCGACCCCGGCGTCGAAGCCATCGAAGGCGGCCGCGTCCAGGTCGAGTTGATCGCCCAGCACCAGCACCAGCGAGCGCAACTCAGCCACGCGGCACCTTGATGCGCCGGCAAGCGTCACTGCAGTACTTCACGTCGGCCCAAGTCCTGGCCCAGTGCCGGCGCCAGCTCATGGCTCGGCCGCAGGCCACGCAAGGCTTGCTCGGCAGCGCGGCCTTGTTGCCGCGGAAACTCGCACGGTGCATGGACTGCGTCATGGCAAGAGTTCCGCGGCAGGCCCGATCAGGCCTTCTTGACCCACGCGCTGCACCAGCCCGGACCGGCGACCAGCTTGCCGGGAAACAGCGCACACGCGGCCGCCTTGTCGGTGGGCTTGCCCTGGTACAGCGAGCAAGTGCTGCAGACCTGCCCGGCCACGAACTTGGGGAACTTCTTGGTGTCCACGCGCTTGGCGTCGGCCACGTAGCCCAGCGCCACGGCCTGGGGGTCCTTCTCGTCGACGAGGGCTTGCGCGTGGGCCAGCGTGCCGGCCGCCACGGAGACGGTGGCCAGGCTCATCAGGAACACGCGGCGCTGGAACGGTTGGGTCATGCTGAACTCCTTCTTGGGGTAATTGGAGAGGGTCGGATCGATGAAGCTGCTCAGGCAGCAATGTGCCGCGGCGGGCGGGCGACGGTTGGGGTGGCGGGCGCCGCCGATGCGCTGGCCACGCCGCGCACCATGGCGTCGCCCAGCGCCTGGGCCGACAGCCAGGCGCCTTCGACGCTCGTGCCACCAAGGAAATCGCCGCACACGCCCAGGCCCCGGCGGCCGTCCCACCAGGCCTGGCGCGCCGGCGTGGCGCACGAGCCTTGCGGCAGGGCATAGCGCCAGCGGTGCACCACGGCGTGCTGCCATTCGACCGGCTCGCCCAGCCTGTCCTGCAGTGCGGACTGCAAGCGGTCCTGCACCCAGTCGGCCGGCTGCTCCAGGTGTTGGCGGCTCCAGCCGGCGCGGGCGTGAACCACCCAATGGGCAGCGTCGGTCGCGTGCTCGCGTCCGGGCCGGGCATCGTTGCGCATGATCCAGGAGAGAGGCCCGCGCTCGGGCCGCGCGACGTTCCAGTCGAGCGGCTTGGCCGGCGGGCGCGCCACACCCATCAGCGTCCAGCAGGGCTGCATCAGGGCCAGCGACGCGCGCTGCGCCCAGTCGACGCGGTGCGGCGCCAGCAGCACCGCAGCCTGGGCCGGCGGCAGCGCCAGCACCACGGCATCGAAGTGCCCGGGCAGGGCCGAGCCCGACGCCTCGACTTGCCAGCCCAGCGGGCCGTGCTGCAGGCGGTCGACGACAACGCCCAGCGAGATGGGAATGCCGCGCAGCAACCACCGGCACAGCGAAGGCATGTCCTCCCGGGGCAAGTGGAGCGGCCCGACGTCGTCGGGCGGCCGGCTGCCGGCAGCCCATACCGGCCACCAGGGCGTCACCAGCCCTTCCTGCCCCATGCGCGCCAGGAACTGCCGGAACTCGGCGCCGCAGGCCGACATCACCGGCGCGCCATGGTCGAGCCGAGCCCTCTGCCGATGGCCCTGCGCATCCAGCCACTCCAGGCGCCGCGTGGCCAGCCGACCGCCGACGCCTCGCGCCTTGTCGACGACCTGCACGGCGCAGCCCGCCTGCGCCAGCGCGCGCGCGCAGGCTGCCCCGGCCATGCCGGCGCCGATGATCACCACACGGGACGAGGGCAAAACACAGTTCATGACAGAAAGGATACTGATTTCGGACTCATAATCGTGCCATGACGTAATTCACCTTGAGTAGTTCTCTGATATTCGGCGTCAATCACGATTCAAACGGAGATCAATTGCACAGTCCTCAACCTTCCTTGGCAGCCTTGAGCACGGCCCCGGCGGCGCTACACCGCAGCGGTGCCGTGGCCCGCATGCTGCGCATGCCCGTGGCCACCCTGCGCGTGTGGGAGCGGCGCTACGGTGTGACGCAACCGCTGCTGTCGGCCAGCGGACAGCGCCTGTATTCCGAAGCCGACGTGCGGCGGCTGGCCTTGCTGAAGCAACTGAGCGATCTGGGCCATGCCATTGGCAGCCTGGCCGGGCTGGACATGGCGCAACTGCAGCAGGTGGCGAGCACGCATGCCGGCGTGCTGGCCGCCCGCGCCGGCGAGGACCGGCCGCAGCCCCGGCCCGCGGCCGCTCGGCCCTGGCGCGTGCTGGTCATCGGCACGGCGCTGGCCGCGCGGCTGCAGCGCCCTGCCTTGCGCCGACTGCTGGCGCGGCCCGTGCATCTGCTGGGGCCCTATGCGGGCGCGGCCCAGGCTGCAGCCGCCTTGCAGGATGCACCGGCCGACGCGCTGCTGGTGCATGAACCGCGCCTGCATGAAGGCTGGCTGGCATCTCTGCAAGCGGCGGCACCGGCACTGGCCGCGCTGCCGAAGGCGGTGCTGTACCGCTTTGCTGCCGAGTCGACCTGCGCCGCGCTGGCTGCCAGCGGCACTGCCCTGCTGCGTGAGCCGCAGAACGACACGGTACTTGGCCAATGGCTGCAGGGCGTGCTGCAGGCGGCAGCGCTGGCTCGCCCGTCGGCGGTTGACGCCGCGCAGCCGCACGCTGCGGTGCCGCCGCGCCGCTGGGACGATGCCGCGCTGGCCGACTTCGCCGGCCTGTCGTCGACGATCGCCTGCGAATGCCCGCGGCATGTGGCCGAACTGCTGATGCAGTTGTCGCACTTCGAGGCCTACAGCGCCGAGTGCCGGCACCGCAATGCGGCCGACGCACAAATGCATGCCTATCTGCAGCAGGTGGCGGCCAGCGCACGCGCACGTTTCGAAGCCGCGCTGGAACACGTGGCGCTGCACGAGGGGCTGATCCTGCCGCCCCCGCTGTCCCCATGAGCACCGTTCGCGCCGACGAGATCGGCCGCTTCGACCGACTGGCCGCAACCTGGTGGGACCGCAGCGGGCCGATGCGGCCGCTGCATGTCGTCAACACGCTGCGGCTTGGCCATGTGCTCGAACAGATCGCGCGGCGGTTCGGGCGCCCGGCCGGCGCACTGCAGTCGCTGCGCATCGCCGACATCGGCTGCGGCGCCGGCTTGATGTGCGAGCCGCTGGCGCAACGCGGTGCCAGCGTCGTCGGCATTGATGCCGCCGCGAACAACATCGCCGCCGCGCGGCTGCATGCGGGCGCTGGCGGGCTGAGCATCGACTACCGCGTCGGCGAACCCCGCGCCGCGCTGCGCGCCGGCGAAAGCTTCGACGTGCTGCTGCTGCTGGAGGTCGTCGAACACGTCGATGACATGCAGGCCTTCGTGCGCGATGCGGCAGCCCACCTCGCCCCCGGCGGCTTGCTGCTGGCCTCGACCCTCAACCGCACGCTGCGCAGCTACCTGGCCGCGATCGTCGGCGCGGAAATGGTCTTTCGCGTGCTGCCGCGTGGCACGCACCGCTGGGCGCAATTCGTGCGGCCCGATGAACTGGAACAGGCCGCCACGGCCTGCGGACTGAACCCGCTCGAACGCCAGGGCATGGCCTATCTGCCCGCCGTGCACCGCGCTTGGTGGACGCGCAACCAGTCGGTCAACTACATCGCCAGTTTCGGCAAGCCCTGTTCATGACAATTATGCTGTTTGCCCCCGTCCTGCGTCGCCTGCTCGGCCTGGCGATGATCACCATGCCACTGTGGGGCCACGCCATCGAAGAGCCCGACTACGAAGTCATGCGCAAGCTCGGAGACCAGATCGAACTGCGCCAGTACGCGCCGCATGTCGTGGCCGAGGTGGTGCTGCAGGCCGCGGCCGACGAGGCCGGCAACCAAGCTTTCCCGATCCTGGCGGGCTACATCTTCGGCAAGAACAAGGGCGAGCGGAAGTTCGCGATGACCGCGCCGGTGACACAAAGCGCCGTGCCCGTGAAGATGGCGATGACCGCCCCGGTGACGCAGTCCGCGGCGCCGGGTGGCATGCGCGTGCAGTTCGTGCTGCCCAAGGGCGTGACGCTGGACTCCGCGCCCGAACCGCTCGACCCGCGGGTGCAGTTGCGGCTGGTACCGGCCAGCCAGTGGGCGGCCATCCGCTACTCGGGCACCTGGTCGCAGGCCAACTACGACGAGCATCTGGCGCTGCTGCACGCCGCGCTCGACCAGGCCGGCGTGGCCACGCAGGGCGAGCCCGTGCTGGCGCGCTACAACCCACCCTTCACGCCGTGGTTCCTGCGCCGCAACGAGATCTGGCTGGCGCTGCGCTGAGGCGGCGCGCGCCAGCGCCACAGCCCGTTCGAGACACCCGCATGCGCATCCTGATGACCGGCGCCACCGGCCTGATCGGCCGCGAGCTGGGCAAGGCCCTGGTGGCCCGCGGCGACAGCCTCGTCTGCCTCGTGCGCGAGCCGGGCGCGGCACGCCGGCGGTTGCCGTTTCCGGCGGCTTGCTTCAGCTGGAACCACAGCCTGCCGGTGCCTGCCGAAGCCTTGCGCGGGGTCGATGCGGTCGTGCACCTGGCGGGCGAGCCCGTGGCCGCAGCGCGCTGGACGCCGCAGCGCAAGGCGCTGATCCGCGACTCGCGCGCGCTGGGCACGCAGCAGCTGGTCAGCGCCGTGCTGCAGCACGGCCCGCGCGTAAGCACCTTCGTGCACGGCTCGGCCAGCGGCTACTGGGGCGAGCGCGGCGACGAACGGCTCGACGCGTCCAGCTCCCAAGGCAGCGGCTTCCTGGCCGACGTGGTGCAGGACTGGGAAGCCGCGCTGGCGCCACTGGCCAAGCAGCGGCCGCAACTGCGCCTGCCGGTGGTGCGCACCGGCATCGTGCTGGCGCGCCAGGGCGGCGCGCTGGCCGAAATGCTGCCGCTGTTCAGGCTCGGCGCGGCCGGCCGGCTGGGCACGGGCCGGCAATGGATGAGCTGGATCCACCTCGACGACATCGTCGGCCTGCTGCTGCATGCGCTGGACGCCGCGCCGTCCGGCGTGCTGGAGGGCGTGGCGCCGCAGCCCGCCACCCACCGGCAGTTCACGGCCGCGCTGTGCCGCGCCCTGGGCGTGGCCGAGAAGCTGCCCGCGCCTGCGCTGGCGGTCCAGGCACTGTTTGGCGAGCGCTCCGCCCTGCTGCTGGACAGCACGCGGGTGCTGCCGCGCGCGACGCAGGCCTCGGGCTTCCACTTCAAGTTCCAGACGCTGGAGCAGGCGCTCGACGACCTGCTCTTGCCGTTGCGCGGCGGCACCCGGCTGCGGGTGTGGGAACAGTGGCTGCCGCACACAGGACAGGACATCTGGCCCTTCTTCTGCGACACGGCCAACCTGGAGGACATCACGCCGCCCTTCCTGTCCTTCCGCGTGCTCGGCCAGTCGACGCCGGCCATCGGCACCGGCACGTTGATCGATTACCGGCTCAGGCTCAACGGCATCCCGCTGCGCTGGCAGACCTGCATCGACACCTGGGACCCGCCGCTGTGCTTTGTCGACCGGCAGGCCCGCGGGCCCTACGCGCTGTGGCAGCACACGCACGACTTTGTCCCGCTGGCCGGCGGCACGCTGATGCGCGACACCGTGCGCTACCGTCTGCCGGCGGGCTGGCTCGGCGCCCTGGCGGGGGGCGCCAAGGTGGATGGCGATGTCGAGCGCATCTTCGACTACCGCTCGCGCCAGATCGACACCCGCTTCGGCGGCTGACGCTTCTGGGCTCAGCCCGGGCTGAGCCGCGGCGGCCCGCTGCCGCGTCGCCAGGCGAAGCCGCCCTGTACCAGCCCCGCCGCCAGGCCCAGCGCCACGCCGAACTGCCAGGCCAGCGTGTAGGAGCCGGCCAGATCGAAGGCCAGCCCGCCGCCGAAGGCGCCGACGAAGCTGCCCAGCTGGTGGCCGACGAAGGCCACGCCGCTGAGCATGGCCAGCCACTTCAGGCCGAAGGTCTCGGCGATCCAGCCGCTGACCAGCGGCGCCACGCCCAGCCACAGGAAACCCATGATCGCGGCGAAGACCAGCGTACCGGCCGGCGTGGGCAGCGCCATGAAGTACCAGGCCAGCGCCAGCGAGCGCAGCGTGTAGATCAGCCCCAGCAGCATCAGCTTGTTCCAGCGCCCGCCGGCCCAGCCGAAGAACAGGCTGCCCAGCACGTTGAAGCCGCCGATCACGCCCAGCGCCTGCGCGCTGAGCATCGGGTCCATGCCGCACAGGTCCAGGTAGGACGGCAGGTGCGTGGTCAGGAACACCAGCTGCATGCCGCAGACGAAATAGGTGAGGGTCAGCACCACGAACAGCGGGTTGCGCAGTGCCACGCGCAGCGCGCTGCGCGCGTTGTCGCCCTCGCCCGGCTGCGGCGGCAGCGGCAGCTGGTCCACCCGCCCCGCCGCCCAGGCAGCCGGCAGCATCAGCAATGCCAGCGCAGCGAAGCCCCACACGCCGACGCGCCAGCCGGCGCTTTGGGTGAGCAGCTGGCCGGTGGGCGCGGCCAGCATGGCACCCAGAGAACCCGCCGCCGAGACGATGCCCAGCACCGTGCTGCGCAGCGCCACCGGCACCGGCCGCGAGGCCGCCGCCAGCGCCAGCGCACTGCCGTTGCAGGCCAGCGCCGCGCCGATGGCCACGCCGGCGCCCAGCACCACCGCCACCAGGCCCTGGGCCGTGGCCAGCAGCACCAGGCCCAGCGCGTAGAGCAGCGCACCGCCGACCATCAGCCGGCGCATGCCCAGCCGCGCCGCCCAGGCACCGGCCAGCGGCTGCAGGAAGCCCCAGGCCAGGTTCTGCACGGCGATCGCCAAAGTGAAATCGGAGACCGTGATGCCGAGGTCGCGCGTCAGCGGCGGCATGAACAGCCCCAGGCTCTGGCGCAATCCCATGGCCAGGCTGAGCATCACCGAAGCGCCGACCAGGATCGGCAAGGAGGGGCGCAGCGCGCTCAGCAGGGCCATGAGCGGTATACGGTAGCGCCGCGGTGCGGCCGCGTCTATCGCCGGCGGGACAAGGCGACGATGACAGCCCACAGGAGACGAACATGGAAGACATCCGACTCGGCCACAGCGGCCTGCAGATCTCGCGCATCTGCCTGGACTGCATGACCTATGGTGACCCGGCGCTGGGCGCGCACCCTTGGTCGCTGCCCGAAGCCAGAGTCGGCCGCTGATCCGCGCCTCGGTCGAGGCCGGCAACAACTTCGTCGTTACCGCCAACATCGATTCCAACGGCAGCTCGGAAGAGATCGTCGGCCGCGCGCTGCGCGACTTCGCGCGTCGCGACGTGCTCGTCGTCGCCACCAAGCTGCGTTTCGGCTGGCGCAAGGGGCCCAATGCCGCCGGGCTGTCGCGCAAGGTGATCCTGGCCGAGGCCGATGCCAGCCTGCAGCGCCTGGTCAGGGACCACGTGGACCTGCCGCAGATCCACCGCTGGGACGCGGACACGACCATCGAGGAGACGGTGGAGGCGCTGCACGACCTGGTGAAGGCCGGCAAGGTGCGCTACCTCGGCGCCTCATCGATGTGGGCCTGGCAGTTCGCCAAGGCGCAGCAGGTGCCGGCAGCGCAGGGCTGGTCGCTTCACCAACATGCAGCCCGAGCTGAGCCTGCTGTACCGCGAGGAAGAGCGCGAGATGCTGCCGCTGTGCCGCGACCAGGGCGTGGGCGTGATCCCATGGAGCCCGCTGGCGCGCGGCCGGCTGGCTTGGCCCTGGGGCCAGGCCACGCCACGCATCGACAGCGACGCCTTCGGCAAGACGCTGTTCGCCCACACCGAGGACAACGACCGCGAGATCGCTGCGGCACTGGCCTGGGTGCTGGCGCGGCCGGGCGTGACCGCGCCGATCGGCGGCGCGTCGCGGCCCAAACAGTTGGCCGATGCGGTGGCCGCGCTGTCGCTGCACCTCGGCGACGACGAACAGCGTGCGCTGCCGGCGCCGTACCGGCCGCATCCGGCGGTAGGTTTCTTGCACCTGGCCGACGGTGTTGCCGCGATGGGCCAGCGGCCTGCGAAAAGGCCTTCGCTCAGTCACAAACCACCGCAAGCCGCTACAGTCCGTGCGGCCCCATGAAGCACCTTGGCCTCTTCCGCAAGCCGCGCACCGCCGTCTTCTGGCCGCTGCGACTGGCCGCCATGCTGGCGCTGTGCCTGGGGCTGGTGGCCTGCGGCTCGCTGCCGCGGTACGCCACCCCCGCGCAATCGGCACTGGACGGCAACATCCCCCATTTCCCCGACATCCGGGGTTGGGCCGGACAGACCAGCTCGACGCTGGAGCAGGACCTGGAGCGCTCCTTCGCGCAAGAGTCGCCGCAGGACTTTCCGCCTGACGCCGCGGGCACCGTGCGCTATGCCCACCTGGCGCTGTCCGGTGGCGGCGCCAACGGCGCGTTCGGTGCCGGCTTCCTCAACGGCTGGACCGCCACCGGCACGCGCCCGGTGTTCAAGATCGTCACCGGCGTGAGCACCGGTGCGCTGATGGCACCGTTCGCCTTCATCGGACCCCCGTACGACCAGGCGCTGCGCGAGTTCTACACCACCACCCGGTCCAAGGACATCTTCGTGCTCGGCTCGACCGTCGGCCTGCTGTGGCGGCTGATCGCCGGCGATGCCCTTGCCGACACCCGGCCGCTGCAGGCCATGATCGCGCGCCATGTCGACGAACAGCTGCTGCAACGCGTGGCCGAAGCCCACCAGCGCGGGCGGCGGCTGTACATCGGCACCGCCAACCTGGACGCACCGCGCTTCGTCGTCTGGAACATGGGGCTGATCGCCAGCAGCGGCCATCCGGACGCGCTGCCACTCTTCCGCAAGGTGATGCTGGCCTCGGCTTCGATCCCGGTGGCCTTCCCGCCGGTGTTCTTCGAGGTGGAACTCCGGCCCGGTGGGCCGCGCTACGACGAAATGCATGTCGACGGCGGCGTCGGCGCGCGCGTGTTCCTCAACGGCGGCGTGTTCCGCGGCTCGGTGATCCGCCAGCGCGGCGGCCAAGGCGGGACGGGACGGGAGGACATCTTCGTCATCCACAACGGGCAGCTGATCCCGCGGCCCGACCCGGTGCAGCGCTCGTTGGCGCAGATCGCTTCGCGCTCGATCGATGCATCGGGGCGCGCCGCCGCGCTGGGCGACCTGATCCGCATCCATGGCTATGCGCTGCGCGAAGGCGGGACGTTCCGCTGGGTCACCATCCCGCGCGACGTGACGATGGCCAGCGACGAAGTCTTCGACCCGACCCAGATGCAGGTGCTGTACGACCTGGGCCTGCGCATGGCGGCGGACGGCGGCGACTGGTCCACGCTGCCGCCGGGGCGGCGGATGGAGCCCTGAGCGCAGGACCGCGGCGGCAGGGGTGTTGCGCGTCACGGTTCGCGCTTCTTTTTCAACGGCAGCGCAACGAGGAAACCTCAATGGCGAGTCTGCGTCCCCAAACCCAGGCCAAGGGCAAAGCCCGCCGGCATGTCGATCGCTTCGTCGCAACGCGGCCGACGCTCGACGAACGCCTGGCGGCGGGCAAGGCGTTGCGCGACGCGGTGCCGCGCGAGCAGCACGCGATCTATGTGCCCAGGCCCGGGCGCGAGGATCCGGTGCGCATGCTCGAGCTCCAAAACGCGAGCCGCTTGCCGCAGCTGGTGCCGGTGCGCTACGCGCGCATGCTGGAGTCGCCGTTTGCGTTCCTGCGCGGCTCGGCCGCCGTGATGGCGGCCGATCTGGCGCCCACACCGGCCACGGGCGCCCTGGTGCAGGCCTGCGGCGACATGCATGTCGCCAACTTCGGCGTCTACGCTTCGGCCGAGCGGCGGCTGGTCTTCGGCATCAACGACTTCGATGAGACCTTCCCGGCTCCCTGGGAATGGGACTTGAAGCGCCTGGCGGCCAGCGCGGCGGTCGTGGCACGACAGCTCGGCGGAAAGGACGACACCGCTGCCGATGCGGCGCGGCACGTCGCTCGGTCTTATCGCGAGCACATCCGCGACTACGCACGCATGGGCTACCTCGAGACCTGGTACGCCACCATCGAAGAGAAGCAGGTGCTGGCCGCCGTCTCCGACGAGTCGCGCCGCCGTGGCGAGAAGCTGATCGCGAAGGCCCGGCAGCGCACCAACACGCAAGTGCTCGAGAAGATGGCCGACCTGGTCGACGACCAGCACCGCATCGTCGAACAGCGCCCGTTCATCGTGCGCGAGACCCACACCGAACACGGGCAACCGGTGTCCGAGGCGCTCGACGATTTCCTGCAGTCGTACCTGGAATCGCTCAACTGGGACCGCCGCCGGCTGCTCGAGCGCTACCAGATCCTCGATGTCGCGCGCAAGGTTGTCGGCGTGGGCAGCGTCGGCACGCGCTGCTGGGTGATTCTGATGAAGGGCCTCGACGACAGCGACCCGCTGTTCCTGCAGATCAAGGAGGCGCAGGCTTCCGTGCTGCAGCCCTATGGCGCGCGCGCGACCCACTTCGCCAACGAAGGGCACCGCGTCGTGGCCGGGCAGCGCATGATCCAGGGCTCGCCGGACATCTTTCTCGGCTGGGGCGAGCTGGGCGGTGTGCAGTTCTACGTCCGGCAGTTGCGCGACATGAAGGGCGGCGCCGAATTCCGCGAAGGGCGCACCGACCTGGACACGCTGCCCGACTACTGCCAGCTGTGCGGCTGGGCGCTGGCCCTGGCGCATGCCAAGTCCGGCGATGCCGCGACGATCGCGGGCTACGTCGGCAAGAGCGAAGAACTGGACGACGCGCTGGCCAGCTTCTCGCTCGCCTACGCCGACCAGACCTGGCGCGACCACGATCTGCTCGTCAAGGCGGCCGCCAGCGGCCGCATCGAGGTGGCCCAGGGCAGAGCCTGAGCCAGCTCACCAGGCTGCGTCGTGCTGCCTGGGAGATTCAGCAGGCGGTCACTTGCCCGAACCGAGGCTGCCGAAGCCCGCGTTGAAAGCCTGGCTCTGCACCGGGCTTGCCTGGCCCAGCGGCTTGGGCGCCATGCCGGCGGCGATGTCCACCCAGCCGCCGCCCACCGCCTGGTAAACGTTGACGATCTGCGCATAGCTGCTGGCCTGCAG
Organism: uncultured Pseudomonadota bacterium; assembly: GCA_963758955.1. Taxonomy (GTDB): domain Bacteria; phylum Pseudomonadota; class Gammaproteobacteria; order Burkholderiales; family Burkholderiaceae_C; genus Rubrivivax. The sequence continues at coordinate 12,475 of CAVWXO010000005.1, read as the reverse complement.
GTTCACCGACACCAACTCGGCGGCGAAGAGTTCGTTCTCGGCCACCAGCACCTCCAGGTAGCCGGACACGCCCTTGTCGAAGCGCAGCTTCGACAGGCGCGCGAAATCGCGCAGCGCCACCACGCGCTCGCGCTGCACCTTGAACTCCTCGGCCCGCTTCTGCGAGCCGCTGAGCGCGTCGTTGGTCTCGCGCAGCGCGTTCAGGATGGTCTGCTGGTACACCGCCAGCGCAGCGCGCTCCCCGGCTTCGGCTGCGGCCACCTGGCCCTCGATGGCGCCGAAGGTGAAGATCGGCCCGGCCAGGCTGGCGCCGATGATGCCGGCCGCCGCCGGGCCGCTGAACAGCGCGCCGGTGGCCGTGGCCGTGGTGGCCAGCGCCGCCTGAAGCGACAGGTTCGGGTAGTACAGCGCGCGCGCCGCGCCGATGTTGGCATTGGCCGCCACGAGGTTCTGCTCCGCGCCCAGGATGTCGGGACGGCGCTGCAGCAACGTGGCCGGCAGGTCGCCAGGAATCTGCGGCGCGGCCAGCTGGTCGATTGTCTTGCCACGCGGGATCGGCCCGGGGTTGGCGCCCAGCAGGATCGACAGCAGGTTCTCCTGCGTCGCGATGGCCTGCTGGAACTGCGGGATCGCCGCACGCGCCTGCTGCGTCTGGGAGCGGATCTGCGACAGCTCGGTCATCGAGATCATGCCGGCCTTGTAGCGCAGCTCGAAGATGCGCAGCGTGCCTTCGAAGTTGCGCGCGGTGGCCTGCGCGATCTCCAGTTGCCGGTCCAGCGAACGCAGCACGATGTGGCTGGTGGCCACGCCGGCCACCAGCGTCAGCACGACGCCGCGCTGGCCCTGCTCGCTGGCATAGACCTGGGCCTGCGCCGCCTCGGTCTGGCGGCGCACACGGCCGAACAGGTCGGTCTGCCAGCTCGCGCCCAGCGACACGTTGTAGAGCGAGAAGTACGGGCTCAGCGTCGGCGGCACCGGCGGAAAGCCCTCGGTGCTGGCGCGCGCGCGCTGCGTGTCGGCGCCGTAGCCGATCTGCGGATAGAGCTGCGAGCCGGTGGAGGTCAGCGCACCGATGAACTGGTCCACCCGGGCCGCGGCCACACGCAGGTCGCGGTTGTCGCGGAGTGCGGTCTCGACCAGCTGGTTCAGCACCGGGTCCCCGAACTGCTCCCACCACTTCAGGTTGGCCACGTCGGCCGCCTTGGGGTAGTCGATGCGCCAGGCGGCCGGAGTGTCCACCGTGGGCCGCACGTAGTTCGGGCCGACCGTGCAGCCGGCCAGCGCGGCTGCGATGCAGACGGCAAGGAGGCGGATCTTCATGACGATGTCCTTCCGAAATTCATATGGCAAGCGCGCCGGTGGCCAGTGCGGCCAGCGCGGCCACGGCCGCCACGCACAGCAGTGCGAACAGCGCCCGTTCGCGCGCGTCGAACAGGCCCTGGCGCTGCTCGCGCCGCGCCATGGCATACAGCCAGGTGCCCGGCGCATAGAGCAGCGCCGCCAGCAGCAGGAACTTGGCGCCGCCGGCCAGCAGCATGGCCGCGGCATAGAGCGTGGCCAGCAGGCCGACCCAGCGGTCCTTGGTGCGCGCGCGCGGCTCGCCGCCATAGGTCTCGCCCTTCCAGGCCAGCTGCAGGCCATAGGCCGCGACCAGCAGGTACGGCAGCAGCGTCATCGCACTGGTCATCTTCAGCGCCAGCGTGAAGGCCTGCTCGGCAAACCAGGTGACCAGCAGAAAGGCCTGGATCGCCAGCGTCGTCATCCACAACGCGACGTAGGGCACGCCCTGCCTGTTCTCTTTCCCCAGGCGCGAGGGCATGGTCTGGGTCTGCGCCGCCGAGTGCAGCACCTCGGCCGACAGCAGCGTCCAGGACAGGTAGTTGCCGGCCACCGACAACACCAGTCCGATGCTGACGAACACCCGGCCCCACGGCCCGACGATGGCTTCCAGCACGCCGGCCATCGACGGGTTGGGCAACGCCGCCAGCTGATCGCGCGGCACGACGCCGTAGGACAGCAGCGTCACCAGCATCAGCAGGCACAGCACGCCCAGGAAGCCCAGCACCGTGGCGATACCGACGTCGTTGCGGTCCCTGGCATAGCGCGAATAGACGCTCGCGCCTTCGATGCCCACAAAGACGAACACCGTCAGCAGCATCGTGTCGCGCACCTGACGCGCCAGCGTCGGCAGGCCCGGCGGCTCGCCGCCCCAGAGGTTGACGCTGAACAACTCGCTGCGGAACGCGAACACTGCGACGATGACGAAGATGCCGATCGGCACCGTCTTCGCCACCGTGGCGATGGTGTTCAGCGCCGCCGCCTGCCGCACGCCGCGCAGCACCAGCGCATGCACGGCCCACAGCATCCCGCTGGCGCTGGCGATCGCCAGCGCGGTGGAGCCGTCGCCGAAGGCCGGGAAAAATTGCCCCAGCGTGGCCTTGATCAGCATCAGGCAGGCCAGGCAAGCCAGGCAGCAGGCCATCCAGTAGCCGAAGGCGGCCAGGTAGCCCAGGTAGTTGCCGAAGCCGGCCTTGGCATAGGCGTAGATGCCGGCGTCCAGCTCGGGCTTGCGCCGCGACAGCGTCTGGAAGACGAAGGCCAGCATCAGCATGCCTGTCCCCGCAATGCACCAGGCTACGAAGGCGCCCAGCGCGCCGGTGCTGCGGCCGAAGGCCGCCGGCAGCGTGAAGATGCCGGCGCCGACCATCGAGCCGACGACCAGCGCCACCAGCGCGCCGCGGGACAGCTTGGCGTCGCTCATGAAGGACTGCGCATGACATGGTATTCAGGCACGGTCCAGCAACCAACCGCAGGCGCCGGCAACCAGCAGCAGTGCCAGCATCGCCGATGCCCACTGACGGACCAGCCGGTCGCCCGCCTCGAAGACCGTGCCCAGGCCGGCGAAGCCCGGCCTCACTGCTGCGCCGCCGCTGCCTAGCAGCGGGCGGCGCGCCAGCGCTGCCGCCAGCAGCGCGCCGGTGCCGAACAGCAGCGCCATGGTGCCCAGCTCCTCCAGCGAAAAGGCCTTGGCCAGCAGCTCGGCCGGCAACGGCCCCCACACCGCCGCCAACGACAGCAGCAAGGACGCTACGGCCAACCCCAGCGCGGCCCACTGCGACAGCCGCGACACCGGCTGCAGATCGGCCAGGGGCGCAGCCGGGCGGGCGAACACGCGCAGCGCGATCAGCACCACGTAGCCGGCGGTGAAGGCGGCGCCGCCCTGCAGCACCCAGCTCCACCACCATTGGCCCGATTCATCGGCCGAGGCCAGCAGCAGCTTCTTCGCGAGGTAGGCTCCGCTGGGCACCACCCCCATCAGCGCCACGCCGCCGATCAGAAAGGCGGCCACCGCCACCGGCAGCGCGCGTGCGGCGCCGGCCAGCTCGTCGATGCGGTCATGGCCCAGGCGGGCGTAGATGAGCCCGGCAGCCATGAACATGCCGGCCTTGGCGGTGGCATGCGCGATGGCCTGCAGCACGCCGGCCGTGGCCGCCACCTCGCGCAGTGCCATGTCGCCCGCGGCATCGAAGGCCAGCGGAAAAAGCAGGAACAGGTAGCCGATCTGCGCCACGGTGGAATAGGCCACCAGCAGCTTCAGCCGCTGCTGGCGCAGCGCGACCACGCTGCCGACGACGATGGCCGCCGCGCCCAGCCCGGCCAGCAGCTGCGCGGCCTGCGCGCTTGCCACGCCGGGCATCACGTCCAGCCACAGCCGCAGCACCAGGAACCACGAGCCCTTGATGACCAGCGCCGACAACACCGCACTGGCCGCGGCCGGCGCGCCGCCGTGCGCCGGCGGCAGCCAGATGTGCAAGGGGAACAGCGCCGTCTTCGCCAACAACCCGGCGGTCATCAGCGCCAGCGCGGCGAAGGCGATGGGCTCGGGCTGCAGCACGTCGGCCAGCATCGGCATGTCCAGCGTGCCGTAGCCGCCATACAGCAGCACCGCGCCCAGCAGGTACAGCACCGAGCCGCACAGCGCGAACAGCATGTAGCGCAGTGCGGCCCGCAGCGTCTCGCCGCTGCCGGCCAGGCAGACGAGCGGCACGCCGGCGAAGGTGAGCAGCTCCAGCGCCACGTACAGCGTGAACAGGTCGCCGCTGACGAACACCAGGTTCAGCGCGCCCCATACCGCCAGCAACAGCAGCCAGTAGGCGAAGGCGCTGCGCGATTCGGGCGCACCCGGCGCCAGACCGAAGTCGGCCCGCGCGAACGCGCCGATGCCGCAGACCACACCGGCCACCGCCAGGATCATGGCCACCGCCGGGCCGTCGGCGCGCAGCGCGATGCCCAGCGGTGGCGACCAGCCGCCCAGCAGGTAGACCAGCGGCCCTTCGGCATCGAACCAGGCCAGGGCGATGGCCACCGCCAGCGCCAGGCCCAGCGGCATCAGCACGAAGGCCACGCGCTGCAGCCAGCGCCCGCCCAGCAGCAGGCCGATCAGCATGCCGACGAAGGGCAGCAGCACGGCCGCGGCCAGCAGCGCGCCGCCGTCGGTGGAGGTCCACAGATCGGCAGGCATGTCAGTCCTGCGGCGGCTCGGCCAGCGAGGCCGAACCGGTGGTGTCGATCAGCCGCAGCAGCAGCGCCACCGTCACCGCGGTGGCGGCGAAGGCGACGACGATGGCGGTGATCAGCAAAGCCTGCGGTACCGGGTCGGCAACCAGCCCAGCCGCGGCGCCGCGCTTGGCCAGCGCGCCAAACAGCACGAACACACCCGAGCCCATCACGTTGAAGGCCACCAGCTTGCGCAACGGATGCGGCTGCGCAATCAGCCCGTACAGGCCGATGCCGACCAGCGCGCAGGCCGCCAGGGCGAACAGGGTCTCCACGCTCATCGCGCCCCTCCCCGGACCGGCGGCCCGTTCATCAGCAGCGCCAGCACCAGCGTCAGCGTCGGCAGCAGCGCGATCTCGATGATCAGGATCAGCGGCTTGGCCCAACCCTCGGGGTAGCCGAGAAAGGCCCCGGCCGTCCACAGCCCCAGCACGCCCACCGCAACGAAGGCCAGCGGCCCGATCACGATGCCCGCACGCAGGCCGCGGTGATCGGTGCGTGGCGCATCGGCCAGGCCGGCCATCTGCACCAGCATCCACATGGCGGCCAGGATGGTGGCCGCCTGGAACTTGCCGCCCGGATGGTCGGCGCCGGCCCAGAACAGGTAGATGCCGATGACGATGCCGATCGGCGGCAGCAACCGCGCCAGGTAGGCCAGGATGCCGTCGGGGTCGGCCTGGTAGCGCGGCCCGGGGCGCCCGCCCCAGGCACGGTCGGGCGCGAAGGACCACACTCCGATCAGCGCAATGACCAGCACGATCGCCTCGAGCAGCGTGTCCAGCGCGCGGAAGGCGAGCAGCACGCCGGTGATCGGGTTGGCCACGCCGGTGGCCGGCAGCGCTGGCACCACCAGCGGCGCCAGGGTCGGCGCCGGCTCGGGCAGCAGCAGCACGCCGAGCACCAGCGCGGCGGTGACGCCCAGGGACAGTAGCGCGGCCAAGGCGCGCGTGACGGCACCGGCGGTTTCGGCGACCGATGTGCTTTCGGTGCCACGCAGCCGGCCCACCGCACCCAGCAACAGCGCGCCGGTCAGGCCGCCGCCGATGGCGGCCTCGGTCAACGCCACGTCGATGCCAGCCAGACGCACCCACACCAGCGCCAGCAGCAATCCGTAGACCACGAAGCCGGCGACAGCCAGGAAGGCATCGCGCGCGACCACGGTCCACAGCGCCAGCCCCAGCAGCAGCAGCACGACGACCCCGCTGGCGACGGTGGTGATCACGGCCGTGTTTCCCCGCGCCGCACCGAGCGCGCGATCAGTTGCGACACCGCGGCGCTGGACAGCATCACCAGCAGCCACACCAGCAGCAGCTTCATGCCCATGAGAACCGTGCCCACCTGCGGCAGCAGGCCGATGACCACCAGCACCAGACCCAGGTTGTCGGCCTTGGTCAGCGCATGCAGCCGGGTGTAGGCGTCCGGGAAGCGCAGCAGCCCCACCGTGCCGGCCAGGTAGAAGAAGGCACCGGCGACGATGGCGACGATGCTGAAGACATCGAACAGCCCGCTCATGTCGACTCCTCCTCGTCGTCGGCCGGCTGGTCCTGGCGCATCGCGAACTTGACGAAGGCGATCGAGGCGAAGGCGCTCAGCAAGGCCAGCGTCAGCGCGACATCGAACACCGCGCTGTCGCCGGAGGCCGCGCCAAACAGCAGCAGCGCGCCCACGGCGCCGGAGCCCAGCAACTGTGCGGCCATCATGCGGTCGGCACGCCCCGGGCCACGCGCCACGCGCACCAGGCCGACGGCCACCATCAGCACCACGAAGGCGCCCGCCGAGAGCAGGAAGTCAGCCATCGCGCGACCCCCCCTGCAACGCCGGCGCATAGGCGCGCTCCTCCGCCGCCAGCTGCTCGGCCACCGGCTGCCGCGTGTCGAGGGCATGGAACTCGATGTGCCGCGGCCCGTCGCTGCTGGGCACCGAGCCCGGCATCAGGCTGGCGATCAGCTCGAAGGCGCTGCGCGCCGTGCCGCGCGGTAGCTGTGTGCGGTAGTCGACGAAGCCGGGCTGCAGGTCGAGCCGCGGCGCGAAGGCGCGCCGTGCGACATCCAAGCCTGCGACCAGTGACTGCCACAGGAAGCGCGGCAGCAGCCCCAGCAGTCGGCCCACGCGCACGCGCCCACGCTCCGGCGGCAGCAGCGTCAGGCTGACCCAGGTCGCGGCCAGCACCGTCAGTGCGCCGACCACCAGGTTCGCCGGCTTGGCGCTCTGGTCGACGACGATCCACAGGCCGGCATACAGCAACGCACGCACGAACATCGCCTGGCTGCGGGCGGTCATGTCACCGCCTCCCCGCCGCTGACACGCACCGTCATCGCGCCCAGCCGCTCGTACAGCCTCGCGCTGGCACGCAGCGGCCACCAGTCATAGAGAAAGATCTCCAGTGGCCGCCACAAGGCCACCCAGCCGCCGATGATCAGGCTTTCCTTGACCAGCCAGGCCCAGCCTTCCTGGCGGATCAGCGAGGACAGGGCTTCGGCCAGCAGGATGGCCACGGCCAGGAAGGCCAGGCCGATCAGCAGGCTGATGCGGCCGGTGCGGAACAGCTGCGACAGCTCGCGCCGCTTGGCGACGGCGCGGCCCTTGAAGTACTCGCGCACCGCGTCGCCCAGCATCGCCTCGTCGTCGGCCGACGGCTGCTGGCGGCCGAGATGCACGCGCAGCGCCAGCGGCTGGCCTTTGGGCGTCTCCTCGGCCCAGCCGACGATGTAGTCGCTGGCCTTCGGGTCGAGGTCGCGCTCACGGAAAGGCGCCGGATCCATCGAATCGAAGATCTGGCGCATCTCGCCCACATGGAGCTCGAGCTCCGCGCGCGCTGCGTCGGCCGGTGCGGGCATCGTGCGGCTCAGGCCGTGGCGCCGGCGGGTGCGGGCGGCGGCACGATCGTGTCGTCCTTGCCGAGCACCGCCATGTACAGCGCGGGCAGGAACACCAGCGTCAGCACCGTGGCCACCAGCAGACCGCCCATGATGGCAAACGCCATCGGACCCCAGAACACCGTGGGTGCGATCGGCAGCAGGCCCAGCACGGTGGACACCGCGGTCAGCATCATCGGGCGCAACCTGTTGGTGGCGCAGGTCACCACGGCGTCGCGCACAGCGAGGCCGCTGGCGCGATCCTCCTCGATCGAGACGATCAGGATCAACGTGTTCTTGGCGATCATGCCGATCAGCGCCAGGATGCCCAGGATCGCGACGAACCCCAGCGGACGGTTGAAGAGCAGCAGCGACAGCACCACGCCGATCAGCCCCAGCGGCAGGATCGCCACCACCATCAGCATGCGGCGGAAGCTGACCAGCATGACCATCGTCGCCAGCAGCATCAGCACGATCATCAGCGGAATCACCGCGAACACCGACCCCTGCGAGATCTGGCTCTCCTCGAACAGGCCGCCCGTCTCGAGCTTGTAGGCTTTGGGCAGCTTGGCGCTGAACTCGGCGACCTTCGGCGCCAGCGCCTGCACCACGATATCGGGCAACACGCCGCGGTTGACGTCGGCGCGCACCGTCAGCGTCGGCACCCGGTCGCGGCGCCAGACCAGCGGGAACTCCTGCTCCTCGGCGATGGTGGCGAACTGCTTCAGCGGCACCATGCGGCCGCTCGGCGTGGGCACCTGCAGCGCGGCCAGCGACCCGAACGACGCCCGCTCGCCATCGGTGGCGCGCACCACGGCGTTGACCAGGTAGATATCGTCGCGGACCTGCGTCACCACGGTGCCCGAGATGGCGGCGTTCAGCACAGAGGCAATGCTGGTCGAGCTGACGCCGAGCTGGCGTGCCTGGTCCTGGTTGATCTTGATGCGCAACTGGCGCGCCGGCTCCATCCAGTCGAAGTGCACATGCCGCGCGCGCGGGTCGGTGCCGACCACGTTCGCGAACTCGAGCGCCAGGCGCCGCACCTCGTCCTTGTCCGGGCCGGAGATGCGGTACTGCAGCGGCCAGCCCACGGGCGGGCCCAGTTCGAGCGGCGCGACGCGCGAGACGACGCCTGGGAACTCTTCGGCCAGCACCTTTTCCAGCTTGCCGTGCAGGCGCTCGCGCGCCTCCAGATCCTTGGCCACGACGACGAACTGGCCGAAGAAGGGGTTCGCCAGTTGCACGTTCAGCGTCAGGATGAAGCGGATCGCGCCGCGACCGACATAACTGCTGAAGTGGTCGACGTCGGGGTCGGCCTTGAGAATCGTCTCCAGCCGCTTGACCTCCTGCTCCGTCGCAAAGATCGACGCGTTCTGGCGCAGCGTCAGGTCCACCGTCAGCTCGGGGCGGTCGCTGGACGGGAAAAACTGCCGCGACACGCTGCCCAGCAGAATCAGCGCGGCGACGAAGGCGGCGATCGTCACGCCGATGGTCACCCATTTCATGCGGATCGCGGCCTGAAGGAAGCTGCTGTACAGCAGCACCATCTTGCCCGGCTTGGGCTCGGTCTCCTGCTTCTTCGGTGGCTTGAGCAACGCCTTTCCGAGCAGCGGCCCGAAGACCACCGCCACCAGCCAGCTGACGAGCAGCGAGATCGCGACCACCGAGAAGATCGAGAAGGTGTACTCGCCGGCCCCGCTCTTGGCGAAGCCGATCGGCACGAAGGCGGCGATCGTCACCAGCGTGCCGACCAGCATCGGCGCGGCCAGCGTGCGGTAGGCAAAGGTCGCGGCCTGGTCCGCGCTGTCTCCGGCGCCCAGCCGGCGCAGCATCGCGTCCACCGTGGTCATCGCGTCGTCGACCAGCATCCCCAGTGCGATGATCAGCGCGCCCAGCGAGATGCGCTGCAGGTCGATGTTGGCGACGTCCATGACCGCGAACACGATCGCCATCGTCAGCGGAATGGCCAGCGCCACCACCGCGCCGGGCCGTACGCCCAGGCTGACGAAGCTGCACACCAGAATGATGACGATGGCCTGCCACAAGTTGGTCATGAAGTCGTTGATCGCCAGATCGACCGACACCGCCTGGTCGGCCACCAGCGTCGTTTCGATGCCCACCGGCAGGTTGGCCTTGATCTCGGTCATCTCGCGGCGCAGGTTCTCGCCCAGCGCCAGGATGTCGCCGGCATCGCGCATGGCGATGGCCAGGCCGATGGCCTGCTGGCCGTTGACGCGGAACATCGGCTGCGGCGGGTCGGTGAAGCCGCGCCGCACGGTGGCGATGTCGCCCAGGCGGAAGATGCGGTCGCCGGAGACGATGTTCACCGCCTCGATGTCGCGCTCGGAGTCGAAGGCACCGGACACGCGCAGGAATACGCGCTCCTGCTCGCCCTGCATCGTGCCGGCCGGGCGCACCAGGTTCTGCGCCTGCAGCGTGGCCACGATCTGGTTCAGGTTCAGGCGCAGGCCGGCCAGCCGCTCGGTGGAGAACTCGATGAAGATCTGCTCGTCCTGCGCGCCCAGCACCTCGATCTTCGAGACGTCGGGCACCTGCAGCAGGCGCGAGCGCGCGGCCTCCACGTAGTCGCGCAGTTCGCGGAAGTTGAAACCCTCGGCGGTGAACGCGTAGATGATGCCGAAGGTGTCGCCGAAGCTGTCGTTGAGGAACGGCCCGAGCACGCCCTGCGGCAGCGTGTGGCGCATGTCGCCGATGTTCTTGCGCACCTGGTACCAGGTGTCGGGAATCTTGTCGGGCGGCGCCGATTGCTTCAGGTCGACGAAGATCGTCGTCTGCCCGGCGATGGTGTAGCTGCGGATGCGGTCGAGGAAGTCGGTCTCCTGCAGGGTCCTCTCGAGCCGCTCGGTCACCTGCTTGGTCGTCTCGTCCACCGTCGCACCGGGCCAGCCGGCCGCCACCACCATCGTACGAATGGTGATCGCCGGGTCCTCGCCGCGGCCCAGCTTGGTGAACGACATGACGCCGGCCACCACGCTGATGATCATCAGGAAGATCACCAGCGAGCGCTTCTTCAGCGCCCATTCCGACAGGTTCGGTCCGATCACGAGCGAGCCTCCAGCAAGCGCACCTTCTGGCCCGGGCGCAGCGCCTGCACGCCGGCCGTCACCACCACGTCCCCAGGCTGCAGCCCACTGGTGACCTGCACGGTGTTGGCGTCGGCGTTGCCGAGCTGGATGTTGCGCATCGACACCGTGCCGCTGGCCTTGTCCACCACCCAGACCGCGGTCTTTCCATCGGACCGCACCAGCGCCGTGGCCGGCACCGCGATGCCCGGCGCGCTGTCGAGCTTCAAGCGGCCGGTGACGGTGCTGCCCAGGCGCATCGCCGGTGGCGGGTCGATCAGCCGCACGCGCACCGCAAAAGTCCCGGTCACCGGGTCGGCCCGTGGCGACACCTCACGCACGCGGCCGATGGCGCTGACCTTCGGGTCCATCGCCAGCGCCACGCTGAGGTCGCGCGAGTTGCCCCCTGCCGTGGCCCCGCCCTTGCCCGGGGAGACGACGATCGTCGGATCCAGCGGCGCGGAGTCCTTGATCTGCGCCGGCACGTCGAAGACCGCGTCGCGCGCACCTTCGCGTGCCACCTGTACCACCATGCGGCCGGCACCGACCACCTCGCCTGGCTCAGGGCCCCGCGCGGTGACCACACCGGCCACGTCGGACAGCAGCCGGGTGTAGCTCAGGCGGTTCTGCGCCAGCGACACCTGGCCCTGCAGCGCCAGCACTTGTGCTTCGGCCGACTGCAGCAGCGCCTTGGCCTGCTCGTATTGCGCGCGCGAGACGGCGTCCTCGGCGACCAGGTCGCGCATGCGCTCGTAGTTGCTGCGTGCCTCGACCAGCTGCGCGTTGGCACCGGCCAGCTGCGCACGAACCGACTGCAGCGAGCTCTCCTCGTTCTGCGGGTCGAGCCGGGCGATCAGCTGGCCCGGGCGCACGTTGTCGCCGATCTCCACCGTGCGCTCGACCAGCCGGCCATCGATGCGGAAGGACAGGTTGATCTCGTTCTGTGCCTGCACCGTACCGGTCAGCGACACCGTGTTGTCGGCCGCGCGCTGCGCCACCGTGATGGTGCGTACCGGGCGGATCTCGGGCGGTGGGGCTTCCACCTCGCGCGCACAGCCGGCAAGCAATGCAATCAGCGGCAGCGCGACCCAGGCGAGCGTGCGCGACCCGCACAGGTTCGGCGTATGAAGGACGATGGACTTGGACACGGAACGGCTCCTGGGGGTCGATGCCGGCAGCAGGCCGGCACGGTTGGGGTGCACGACCCCGATCAAGACAGCGTGGCCGACACGCCGATGATGGCGGCCGACACGACGAACAGGGCCAGCAGCAGCGGCCAGACGAAACGCAAAAATTGATCGTAGCCGACCTTGGCGATGGCCAGCCCGCCGACGAGCACGACGCTGGTGGGCGAGAACATCAGCGCCAGGCCGTGCCCCATGATCCAGGCAGTGATGGTGGTGGCGCGGCTGACGCCAGCAAAGTCGGCCAGCGGCGCCAGCAGCGGCATGGCCAGCGCGCCATGGCCGGAGCTGGAGGGCACCAGCACCGCCAGCGGGATGTTGACCAGCACCGTCAGCGTGGTGAAGAAGGCCGCCGAAGCGCCGCTGACCAGCTGTTCCATCGAGTACAGGATGGTGTCCAGCGTCTGCGTGTTGGTCATGATGGCCGACACGCCGCCGGCCAGCAGCACGACCATGGCCGGCCCCATCATGTCGGAGGCGCCCGCGGCGATCAGCTTGACCGTCTGCTTCTCGCCCATGCGCGCGACGATGCCCACCAGCACGGAAGCCAGCACGAACAGCATCGCCAGCTGCGGGAACCACCAGTTCAATTCGAACCAGAAGGGTTGCGCGCCGGCGACCTCGTGGGTGGCGTAGTAGTCGGCCAATGCCGGCCGCGCGTCGATCACGCTCGACCACGGGATGACCGAAAAGATCATCAGGCCAAAGGCCGCTGCGGTGATGACCAGCACCGTCTTCTGCATGCCGCTGAGCAGCTCGGCCTGCGCCGGCGGGGCGGCGCTGCCCTCCTCCTCGT
>CAVWXO010000004.1:0-180776 GCA_963758955.1 uncultured Pseudomonadota bacterium | reverse complement strand
CCCCCAGGAGGCAGGCCCAGGCTTCACCGACCGGGCGGGCGCGGCCTTCGTCTACTACCTGCCCAGCCTGCTGGTGATCCTGGCGCTGCTGGTGCTGTGGCAGGTGGTGGTGATGGCGCTGGGCGTCAAGGAATACATCCTGCCCACGCCTCTGGCGGCGCTGCGCGCCTTGGGCAACGATAATTACCAATGGGGCGCCAACTTCCTGGCCACGCTCTACGCGGTGCTCGGCGCCTTCGTGCTGTCGGCCGTGCTGGGTGTGCTGCTGGCCATCGTGATCGTCTGGAACGACCTGCTGCTGCGCACCGTGATGCCGGTGCTGATCCTGTTCAACACCTTGCCGAAGATCGCGCTGGCGCCGCTGTTCGTCATCTGGCTGGGTTACGGCATCTGGCCCAACATCATCATCGGCACGACCATCGCGTTCTTTCCGATGGTGGTGAACACCGCCGTCGGCCTGGCCGGGGCCGAGCCGGAGATGCTGGACCTGGTGCGCACGCTCAAGGCCAGCCGCTGGCAGGTGCTGAAGAAGATCCGCTTTCCGAACGCGGTGCCCTACATCTTCGTCGGGCTGAAGCTCAACGCGACGATGAGCGTGATCGGCGCGCTGGTCGGCGAATTCGTCGCGTCCGAGAAGGGCCTGGGCTCGCTGATCATCACCAGCGGCGTGACCATGGAGACGGCGCCGATCTTCGCGTCGCTGCTGTTGATCTCGGCGCTGGGTTTGGCGCTCTACGGCGTGGTCGTCGCCGTGGAGCATGTGGTGGCGCCCTGGGCGCACCGTGAGGACACGACCGACTGATCACCCCCAAAGGAGACGAGCGTGAATCCACAAGCCCTGAAGAACCGCCTGCGCATGCTGGCGGCCGGCCTTGCCATCGCACTGAGCCTGCCCGCGGCGGCACAGGACAAGATGCAACTGCAGCTGAACTGGTTCCACCTGGCCGACCATTCGCCGATCTACCTGGCGATGAAGAAGGGCTACTACAAGGAAGAGAACATCGACCTGACTGTGCTGCGCGGCAGCGGGTCGGCCGACAGCGCCAAGAAGGTCGACCTGGGCCAGGCCGACGTGGGCATCAGCGATGCACCGACGGTGCTGACGGCCATCAGCAAGGGTGCCAACCTGAAGATGGTGGCGGTGGTGTACGACAAGGCCGGCAACAACGTCTTCTTCCGCAAGAGCGCCAACATCAAGACCCCGAAGGACCTGGTGGGCAAGAAGATCGCCGTGCCGCCGGCCGATTCGCACCGCGTGCTGTGGCCGGCCTTCGCCGCCATCAACGGCATCGACCCGGCGTCGGTGACGCTGGTGAACGTCAAGCCCGAAGGCAAGCAGGCCATCGTGGCTGCGGGCGAGGTGGACGGCTCCTTCGACCTGTACACCAGCTACGCCATCTGGGAAAAGGTGCTGGGCAAGGGCGAGGTGGGCCACCTGCTGTGGGCCGACTTCGGGCTGCCGATCTACGGCCACACCTACTTTGTCAACAACGACCTGCTGCAGAAGAACCCCAAGCTGGTGGAGCGCTTCCTGCGGGCCACGCACAAGGGCTGGCGTGATGCCAAAGCCAACCCCAAGGCGTCGATCGACGCCATGGTGGAGATGGTGCCGGGCCTGGACGGCCCCACGCTGCTGGCGACCATGCCGCAGATCCTGGACCTGTGCGTCACCGAACGCTCGGCCAAATACGGGCTGGGCTGGATCGAACCCGAGCTGATGCAGAAGACGATGGACATCACCTTTGCCAACAACAAGCCCGAGAAGGCGCTGGCGGTGAACGACGTCTTCACCAACCAGTACAGCAGCAAGATCAAGCCCTGAGCCGGCCATGAGGGCGGGCCAGCGCGCTGCCAGAATGCGGCGCTTTTGCCGCGACCGCCGAGCCCCATGCTGAAAAGCAGCCCCGCGCCCGAAAAGAAGAAGCCGCGCAGCGCGCGCCCGCGCGACGCCGCGGCCACCAAGGCCACCATCCTGGAATGCGCGGTGCGCGAGTTTGCCGAGCGCGGCTACGACGGCGCGCGCGTGGAGCGCATCGTCGACGCCGCTGGCGTGAACGTCAGCCTGGCGTACCAGTACTTCGGCAGCAAGGAGCAGATGTTCATCGCCGTGATGGAGCACATCTACGGCGTGATGCGCACCCACCACGGCGACATCGAGGTGCGCGGGCTGGACCCGGCGGCGGCGATGGAGCGGCTGGTGCGCAACACCTTCCGCGTCTTCACCAAGCACCCCGAGATCATCGGCTTGCTGAACAGCGAGAACGTGCACCGCGGCAAGCACATCGCCAAGTCGCCGTACATCCAGAAGCTGTACAACCCGCTGCTCGACACCATCGCCGAGGTGCTGCAAACCGGCATCGACAAGGGCGTGTTCCGCAGCGACTGCGAGGCGCAGGACCTGTTCATCTCGCTCAACGGCATGGGCTACTTCCTGCTGTCGAACCAGTACACGCTGTCGGTCATCCTGGGCCGCAACCTGTCGACGCCGAAGGCGCTGAAGCGGCACGAGGACCACATCGTGGCGGTGGTGCTGGGGTATTTGCGGCAGGGGGCTGGGTGACCTGGCTGCATTGCAGCGGTCACTCGGACCCGATGCCTCAGCTGATGGTTCGCGAACGGGCATAACCTTTTACCACGTCGGCCCGGGTCGAATGCCTCCGCGTGAAAGCGCTGGGTCAAGAGCTGAGCAGCGCATAATGCGTCGCAACTGCAACGCATGGAGTCGTATGCGATGAAGACTGCCACCTTGCCTTCGCTGCGCGTCGAGCCCGAATTGCGCCAGGCCGCCGAGAGCGTGCTTCAGGAGGGCGAGACCTTGTCCGGCTTTATCGAGGAATCGGTGCGCGAGACCATAGAGCGGCGTCGCACGCGCGCCGAGTTCATCGCGCGTGGCCTGGCGTCGCGCGAAGAGGCCGGATGCACCGGCGAGTTCTATCCGGCCCGCGAGGTCCATGCCGAACTGGCAAGGATGCTTGGGAAGGCCCGGGCCAAGATGCAAGGCAAGGCCATTCCGAAGGCCAAGGCTCGGAGGTGAGTTTTCACGTCCGCTACAGCGCCGCGGCCCGCCAGGACCTCAAGCGGCTGTCCGGCTATCTGATCGATCGCGCGCAGACCGTCGAAGACCTGGAACTCGCCGAGCGTGCTTACGACGCCATCGTGGACGCGGTCGAGTACAGCCTGAGCCGCTGGCGCTTCGTCTGTCGCAAGGCGGGCAGCAGCGCTTTTCTGCGCGAGCTGTTGATCCCATTCGGCAGCGCGGGTTACGTCGCCTTGTTCGAGATCGAGGATGCGGCGACGGTGACCATCCTGGCTGTGCGCCATCAGCTCGAGGACGACTACTACTGACTGAACACCGGCGCCCTGGGAAAACCCCAGAAGCGCCGGTGCCAGCCTCTGGCTAGCATTCAACTAAGTCATTACTTAGAAGAGAGCCAAGCCCATGAGCACCCCCGCCGCGCTGCCCGACCGCATCGAGAACGAAGACCATCTCGAAGACCTGATGTCCGAACCCACGCCCGAGCTGGTGGAAGACCTGAAGCAGGTCGACGGCGACATCATGGTGCTGGGCGTCGGCGGCAAGGTCGGGCCGACGCTGGCGCGCATGGCCAAGCGCGCGGCGCCGGGCAAGCGGGTCATCGGCGTGGCGCGCTTTTCCGAGCCCGGACTGGCCGAGCAGTTGCAGTCCTGGGGCATCGAGACGATCCGCTGCGACCTGCTGGACCCGGAAGCCGTGGCCAGGCTGCCCAAGGTACGCAACATCGTCTACATGGCCGGCAAGAAGTTCGGCACCAACGACGATCCCTCGTTCGCCTGGGCGATGAACACCTACGTGCCGGCCATCGTGGCGCGCGAGTTCCGTGAATCGCGGCTGGTGGTGTTCTCCACGCTGTGCGTCTACCCCTTCGCGCCGGTGGTGCAGCACGGCTGGGACGAAAGCGTCGAGCCCGGCCCGCTGGGCGACTATGCCAATTCCTGCGTCGGCCGCGAGCGCGCCTTCGCCTACGGCTCGCGCCAGTGGGGCACGCCGGGCCGGCTGATGCGGCTGAACTATTCGATCGACATGCGCTACGGCGTGCTGATCGACATCGCCAACTGGGTGATGCAAGAGCAGCCCATTCCCATCGGCACCGGCCATGCCAGCGTCATCTGGCAGGGCGACTGCAACGCGCAGATGCTGCGCACCTTCAGGCACTGCACCACGCCGACCTCGCCGCTCAACATCGGCGGGCCGGAACTGGCCAGCGTGCGCCTGCTGGCGCACGAGTTCGGCAAGCGCCTGGGCAAGACGCCGCGCTTCGACGGCGTGGAACAGCCCGACGCCTGGGTCAACAACACGCTGCTGGCGCAGCGGCTGTTCGGCTATCCGCGCGTGCCGCTGGCCCGGCTGATCGACTGGGTGGCCGACTGGGTGCAGCGCGACATGCCGCAGCTGGGCAAGCCCACCCGCTACGAAGTGCGCGCCGGCCGGTTCTGAAGCGGAGCCCTGCCGTGACATCGACCGACCTGTCCCAGGCCAAGGGGCTGATGGTGTTCCTGGCCAACTTCGAGCCCGAGCACCAGCAGGCCTACCGGCAGTGGCACAACGCCGAGCACATCCCCGAGCGGGTGGGCATTCCCGGCTTCCTGCTCGGCCGGCGTTACCTGGCCGCCGACGATGCCACGCGCTTCCTGATGTGCTACGACACGCTGGGCGAGCAGGTGCTGGTCAGCGATGCCTACCTGAAGGCGCTGAACAACCCCACGCCGTGGACGCGGCAGGCGCTGACCTGGTTCCGCCACCCCGACCGTAACGTCTACACGCTGCTGTCCAGCCGCGGCGCCGCTGCGCCGAGTGCGGCGCCGGTGCTGGCCGTGGCACGCTTCGACGCCGGCTCGTTGCCAGCGGGTGAGTTGCCCGACGGGGTGACGCGCCTGGCGTTGTACCAACTGGACGGAGCCGGCTCATCGGTGCGCACACAGGAGGCCGGCATCCATGGCGCGCGCAGCGCAATGGACGGCGGTTTGCTTTGGCTGGAATGCAGCGATGCGCATCTGCTGAACCAGCCCGAGCGCCGCCAGACGCTGCAGGCCTGGGTAGGGGCCTTGCCGCTGCAGGGCCTGCGACCGCTGCAGGTGTTCTGCATCGACTTTGCCTACACCGCGCCGTCCAGCAGCCCGCGCACGTAGCCGATGCACCAAGCCGCGCAGCCGGGCCTGTCGGGCACGTAGTCGAACGGCTCCATCGCCAGCCAACCCGTGTAGCCCTGGCGCTGCAGCGCCGCCAGGACCGGTGCGAACCGGTCCTCGCCCTGGCCCGGGCCGCGGCGGTTGCGATCGTTCAACTGCACGTGCACCAACTGGCCGCTGGGCCAGAGGCGATCGATCAGCGCGTCCAGCGCCTCTCTTTCGGTGGCACCCGCAGAGCTGGTGTCGAGCATGGTCTTCAGGCCCGGCAACGCCGAGGCGTTGACGATGGCCAGCGCCTCGTCGAGCGTGTTGACCACCGAGGTCTGTTCGCGCGACAGCGGTTCGATGCAGTAGTGCAAGCCGGCGCGCCCGGCCAGTTCGCCGGCGAAGACCCAGGCCTCGGTGGCACGGGCCAGCGCGTCGGCGTGGCTCTGGCCGGGTTGTGGATTGCGCTGCGCCGGCGAGCCATGCACCAGGTAGCTGCCACCGAGCAGCGTACACAACTCGATCCAGCGCGCAATGGCCGAACGGGTGCGCTGCCGCACGCCGGCATCCGGGCTGCTGATCGACAGGCCCTGCGGCGCCACCAGCAGCCAGTGCAACCCGCTGATGGCCAGCCCATGGTCGCCGGCGACGGCGGCCCAGTGCGAGGCTTGCGCGTCGGTGATCGTCAGCGGGTCATCGGCGAGCGTGAAGGGCGCGACTTCCAGCGCGCGGTAGCCGAGCTTGGCCGCATAGGCGCATTGCTCGGCAAAGCTCCACGGTGCGAGCACCTCGTTGCACAGCGCCAGGCGTTCGATCATGTCGTGCTCCTCGGCGTGAACCAGCGCCGCACCATCGGAATCTGCGTCAGCAGCATCACCAGCACCAGCGCGGCCAGCACGGCGCTGATCGGCCGGGTGAAGAAGGGCAGCAGGCTGCCGTCGGACAGCACCAGGCCGCGGCGCAGCGACTTGTCGACGATGTCGCCCAGCACCAGGCCCAGCACGAAAGGCGCCACCGGAAAGCCGTGGCGGCGCAGCCAGAAACAGGCGATGCCCACGCCCAGCATCACCCACACGTCGAACAGCCGCTGCGTGATCGAATACGAGCCCAGCACGCACAGCACGAAGACGATGGGCATGATGATCTCGCGCGGCACCTTCAGTACCCACAGGATCGGGCGCACCAGCATCAGGCCGAACACCAGCATCGCCAGCGTGGCCAGCAGCGTGATGCCAACCACGTCGTAGACGAACTGCGGCTGGTTGACCATCAGCATCGGGCCGGGCTGCGCCCCGTGGATGATCATCGCCGCCATCAGCACGGCAGCCGGTGCCGAGCCGGGGATGCCCAGTGCCAGCGCCGGGATCAGCGCGCCGGGGATGGCGGCGTTGTCGCCGGTCTCGGCGGCGATCAGGCCGTCAACCGAACCCTTGCCGAACTTCTCGCGCTCCTTGCTGGCGCGCTTGGCCGCAGCGTACGACGACCAGGCGGCCATGTCCTCGCCCACGCCGGGCAGGATGCCGATGAACACGCCGATCAGGCCGGAGCGGATGATGGTGCGCCAGTAGCGCAGCAGGTCGGCCAACTTCGGCAGCACCGAGTCGACCGAGTTGATCATCGTCTTCAGCTTCGACTGGCTCATCACCGTCAGGATCTCGGCAAAGCCGAAGGCGCCGACCAGCGCGGGGATCAACCCGATGCCGCCGCTGATTTCATTGTTGTCGAAGGTGAAGCGCGGGTGCGCGTGGATCGGGTCCAGCCCGATGCTGGCGGTGAAAATGCCCAGCAGGCCCATCAGCCAGCCTTTGATCGGGTTCGATCCGGTCAGGCTGCCGGACATCATCACGCCGACCATGCCCAGCCAGAAGAACTCGAAGGCGCCGAACTTCAGCGCCGTCTCGGCCAGCAGCGGCGTGAACATCGCCAGGCAGACCACGCCGAACAGCGAGCCGGCCACCGAGCCGGTGGTGGCGATGCCCATGGCACGTCCGGCCTGGCCCTGGCGCGCGAGCATGTTGCCATCCAGGCAGGCGGCGGCATTGGCCGCGGTGCCCGGGATGTTGAGCAGGATCGCGGTGCGGCTGCCGCCATAGATGGCGCCCACGTACACGCAGATCAGCACCAGGATGGCGTCGGCCGGCGCCATCTTCAGCGTCAGCGTGGTGAACAGCGCCACGCCGAGCGTGGCCGACAGTCCCGGCAGCAGGCCGATGACGATGCCGGCCAGCGTGGCCCCCAGAGCGTAGGCGATCTGCCAGGGCCCGGCCAGCGCGGCCAGCGCGGTGCCCAGGTGGCTCAGGCCTTCCATGGCGGCCTCACGGAAGACGCACCAGGAACACCGACTCGAACAGCCATGAGATCAAGGCCGACGCACACAGCGCCACCGCCAGCGTCTGCGCCAGGGCGCGGGCGACGCGCCCGGCAGCGCGCCAATCGGCCCAGCTGAACAAGGTGGTGAAGACAAAGATGAACACCGTGCCTTCGACCATGAAGGGCGTGCCGTGGCCCAGTGTGATGCCGGCGAACAGCACGCACAGAAGCAGGGCCAGTCCGGTGCGGCGCACCGCGCCCGGCACCGGCGCCTCGTCGTCGGCGGCAGACGCCGGTGCGCGCAGCGCCTGCCAGCCCAGCACCAGCGACAGCACGATCATCAGCGCGCCGACCACGCCCGGCGTCAGCCCGGGCGCCGACCAGGCTTCGATGCCGCGGTCGCCGAGCCGGTCCATGCGCAGCGACGCGATCAGGATTGCCGCGCCCGCGGCGGCGAACACGCCGGCGCTCAGCAGCTCATCGCGGCGCGCCATCCTGGAGGCTAGCGCTTGATGCCGAGCGATTCGGGCGAGGCCTTGGCCAGGCCGGCATCCTGCAGCAGGTAGGCGTCGGTCACCACCGTCGGCCACACCGCGTCATAGGCGGCCTTGCCATACAGCGGGGTGAACAGCGCGCCCTTGTCGGCGGCGTACTTCTTGAGCTTTTCGGAGGTGACGATCTTCTCGGCCCAGAGCTTGTCCACCGTGGCCACCACCTCGGGCGGAACGCCCTTGGGGATGAAGATGCCGAAACCGGTGGTCACCTGGGGGAAATCCTTGATGAACTGCGTGATCGGCGGAATGGTGCCGTAGCCCTCGATGGTCAACGGCTGGTCGCCCACCACAGCCAGCGGGCGCAGGCGCTTGGCCTTGATCATCTCGGCCTGCTCGGGTGCCAGCTGTGTGGTGACCTCGGTCTCGCCCGCCACGGTGGACACCACCGCCGGGTTGCCGCCGTCGTAGGTGACGTGCCGGTACTTTGCGCCGCTGGCCTTGGCGATGGCTTCCATCGCGAAGTGGCCCGACGAGCTGTTGCCCGCGGTGGCCACCGAGACCGGCTTGGCCTTCATCGCCTCCAGCAGCTGGGGGAAGGTCTGGTACGGCGAGTTCGGGTTGACGCTGACGATCGACACGTTGGTCACCGCCAGGTACAGGTTGAAGTCGTCGACCTTGCTGTTGATCATGCCCAGCACCGGGTAGGTACCCAGCTGCTTGGCCGCGCCGGCCGTCCAGGTGTAGCCGTCCTTCGGCGCGTCCATCGCCGCCTTCGTGCCGATGGAACCGGCGCCGCCGGGTTGGTTGACGATGACGATGCGCTGGCCAAGCGAGCCTTCGATCTCCGACGCGGCCAGCCGCGTCACCTGGTCGGTGGCGCCGCCCGCGGCCCAGGGCACGATGATGGTCACCGGCTTGGTCGGCTTCCATTGCGCCTGGGCCAGGGTGGGGGCCAGGCAGGCCGCGGCCAGCAACATCGACAAGGTGGCGTGTTTCATCGCAGTCTCCGGTTGTTAACTGAATGGTGAACTCTACGGGCCGCCGCCTTGCCGGACCACCGTACAGACCCGGAGCGCTTCAGTCGCGTACCAGGTAGCCCAGCACCAGATCGTTCATGTGCGACAGCCGCTCCAGCTTGGCCTTCGGGCCCAGCAGCGGGCGGTTGAAGATGGTCGACAGCGTGTGGTTGTTGCCCAGGTAGAAGTAGGACAGCCCCGCGATCGAGATGTACAGCTGCACCGGGTCCACCCCGGCGCGGAAGAGGCCAGCCTTGTGGCCGCGCTCCAGCACGTCGGCCAGCGTCTGCACCAGCGGCGAGTGCATCGCCGGGATCTTGGTCGATTGCTTCAGGTGGCGCGCGCGATGCAGGTTCTCGCTGTTCAGCAGCGTCAGGAACTCGGGGTGCTCGATGTAGTAGTTCCAGGTGAAGGCGATCAGCCGGCGGATGGCCTCGACCGGCTCCACCTGCGTCAGGTTGAGCTGCTGCTCCTCGCTGCGGATGCCTTCGTAGGCACGCTCCAGTACCGCAAGGAACAGGCTATCCTTGTTCTCGAAGTAGTAGTAGATGAGCCGTTTGTTGACGCCGGCACGCTCCGCGATGCGGTCCATGCGCGCCCCGCCCAGGCCGTGTTCGGCGAACTCGGCCAGTGCGGCGTCGAGGATGTCCTTCTGCGAGCGATCCGCATCGCGTGGGCGGGATTCCGTGGCGGGTGAGCGGGCCATGCCGGATGATTCACTGCCTGTTTAATAAGGCTTTACAGAATAAACCCTGCTCGCGCCTCAGCGAGTGGCGCTGCGGCCTTCACGATGGACCCATTGCGTAGAGGACAGGCACAGGCCGAGCCAGGCTACGCCGAGCAGCACGGCAGCCACCACGTCGCTCGGCTGGTGAACTCCCAGGTAGACCCGGCTGAAAGCCACTGCGGATACGGCAGCCAGGGCGCCAGCCAGAGCGGCGATGCGCCACGCCCAGCGGGTGGTGCTGCGAAAAGTCAGTATCACCAGGTAGCCGCAGAACAGCGTGATCGCTGCGGTATGCCCGCTGGGATAGGCGAAACCGTGCGATCCGACGACTCCCTGCAGCGTCGGGCGAGGGCGTCCGACCAGCAGCTTCAGGCCACTGTTGGCGAGCATGCCCAACGGCACCATCGCGACAAGAAGGCCGAGTGACGGCCAGCGTCTGCGCCACGCCAGGGCCGCAGCAAAGCACAGGATCGCCACGGCGACGATCGTGCCTTGAATCGCGTGCAGTCGGCGCATCAGCGCCGTCAGCGGCACCGACCGCATCGCGGAAACGACACCGGACCAGTAGGTATCGGCGTCCAACTGCCCTGTGCCGGCGCGCACGCGCACCGTGAGAGCGGCCAGCAGCACGGCAGCCGGCAGCCAGACGATGAGGACCAGGATCTTTTGCTTTGTTGGCACAAGCAAGCTTGTGCCAAAGCCGCCTTAAGGCCACATTAGTGCAGTGTTTCGTTCTGTTTAGAACTTAAGCGCGCGTTGGCCCGAATGACTTTCTGCAGGATGTCGCGAGCGCTCTTGGTCCAGATGAACGGCTTGGGGTCGATGTTGTGGTGAGCCACGTAGTCGTTGATCGCAGCTTCCAACTCGGCCACGCTGGTGAACACGCCGCGGCGCAGCCGTTCTGTCGTGATGTCGCGGAAGAAGCGCTCCACCATGTTCAACCACGACGCCGAGGTCGGCGTGAAGTGCATGTGGAAGCGCGGGTGCTTGGCCAGCCAGTCCTGCACCGCCGGATGCTTGTGGGTGGCGTAGTTGTCTGCGATCAGGTGCAGCGTCTTGCCCTTGGGCGTGTGGCGGTCTATCTTGCGCAGGAACTTCAGCCACTCGGCGTGGGTGTGGCGCTGCTGGCACTGGCCGATCACCTTGCCGTCCAGCACGTTCAGCGCCGCGAACAGCGTGGTCGTGCCGTGGCGCTTGTAGTCGTGCGTCATCGTCTGCGCGCGGCCCTTCTTCAGCGGCAGCCCGGGCTGCGTGCGGTCCAGCGCTTGCACTTGGCTCTTCTCGTCGCAGCACAGCACCAAGGCGTGCTCGGGCGGGGACATGTACAGGCCCACGATGTCCTCGAGCTTCTCGACGAACTGCGGGTCGCGCGAGACCTTGAAGCCGCGCACGATGTGCGGCTTCAGGCCGTGAGACTGCCAATGCCGCCACACGGTGCTGGCAGCGACCCCCAACTCGGCGGCCAGCTTGCGCGTGCTCCAGTGCGTGGCCGCTGCGGGCTTGCTCTGGGTGGTCAGCTGGACCAACTCCGCCACGTTCACCTTGACCGGCGGGGCGCCACGAGGAAGGTCGCGCTCGATGCCTTCGACTCCCGCTTGCAGATACCGCTCGCGCCAGCGCGCCACCTGCACGCGCCCGATGCCCAGCTGCTCGGCGATGTCCTTGTTCTGCAGACCTTGCGCAGCCAGCAAAACGATGCGAGCGCGCTGTGCCAGCCGCACGCTCGTGCGCCCAGAGCGCGACAGTCGGGTCAACTCCGCCTTCTGCTCTTCGGTCAGAACAATCGTCGGTGCAATTCGCACGTGCCCGCTCCACTCCAAGCCCAAGTAGAGCATTGGAGCAGCGCTAAGCATTTAAGTTCAATCAAGAACAGAACACTACATTAGCGCGCCGCCGCAAGCCCCCGAGGCGCTGCTTCGCATAATGCAGACCCGGCCTGCCGTATCGAGTCGGCCTGCAAGGAGACAGACGCATGACCGCAAGACCCGCCGGCCACACCCTGGTCGAAGCGCTGATCGCCCAGGGTGTGCACACCGCCTTCGGCGTGCCTGGCGAAAGCTACCTGGCGGTACTGGACGGATTCCACGAGCACAGCGACAAGATCCGCTTCATCGGCTGCCGGCAGGAAGGCGGAGCCGCCTTCATGGCCGAGGCGCAGGGCAAGCTCAGCGGCCGGCCGGGCATCTGCTTCGTCACGCGCGGCCCCGGCGCCACCAATGCCAGCATCGGGCTGCACACGGCCTTCCAGGATTCGACACCGATGATCCTGTTCGTTGGCCAGGTGGCCAGCGACCAGCGCGACCGAGAGGCATTCCAGGAGGTGGACTACCGGCAGATGTTCGGCCCCGGCACGCTGGGCATGGCCAAGTGGGTGGGCGAGGTGCAGGACGCCGACCGGCTGCCCGAGTATGTAGCGCGCGCCTTCCACACCGCGCTGCAGGGCCGGCCGGGCCCGGTGGTGCTGGTGCTTCCCGAGGACATGTTGACGCAGACCACCGCCGCCGCGGTGATGCCCCGCGTGCAGCCGGCGCACGCCTGGCCGGCGCCGGGTGCGCTGCGCGACCTGCGTGCGCTGTTGATGGCCGCCCAGCGCCCGCTGCTCATCACCGGCGGCAGCGGCTGGGATGCCGAGGCCGCCCATGCACTGCAGCGCTTTGCGGAGAACTGGCAGCTGCCGGTCGGCTGCGGCTTTCGCTTCCAGGATACCTTCGACAACCGCCATGCGCTGTACGCCGGCGACGTGGGCATCGGCATCAACCCCAAGCTGGCAGCCCGGGTGCGCGAGGCCGACCTGATCATCGCCTTAGGCGTGCGCCTGGGCGAGATGACCACCGGTGGCTACACGCTGCTCGACGTGCCGCGGCCGAAGCAGAAACTGGTGCATGTGCATGCCGGGCCGGAGGAGTTGGGCCGCGTCTATGCTGCCGACCTGCTGCTGCAGGCCTCGATGGCCTGCGCCGCCAAGGCGCTGGAGACATTGGCCGCGCCCCCCAGCGTGCCGTGGACGGCCTGGGCCCAGGCCGCGCATGCCGACTACGAGGCCAACCATGTGGCACCGTCGGTCGAACCGCTCGACCTGGCGGTGGTGATGAAGACCGTGCAACGCCTGGCGCCGGCCGACACCGTCTACACCAACGGCGCGGGCAACTACAGCGGCTGGCTGCACCGCTACGTGCGCTACTACGGGCTGCAGCACCATGGCCGCACGCAGCTGGCGCCCACCTCGGGTGCGATGGGCTACGGCGTGCCGGCCGCGGTGGCGGCGGCGCTGCTGTACCCGCAGCGCACCGTGGTCAACATCGCCGGCGACGGCGACTTCCTGATGACCGGGCAGGAACTGGCCACCGCCACTGGCTATGGCGCCGGGCGCGGTGCCGGCAAGCTGATCAGCATCGTCGTCGACAACGGCAGCTACGGCACCATCCGCATGCACCAGGAGCGGGAGTACCCCGGCCGGGTCAGCGGCAGCGATCTGTCCAATCCCGATTTCGCCGCGCTGGCGCGGGCCTTCGGCTGGAACGCGGCGCGCGTCGATGCCACCGCCGGCTTCGAGGCGGCCTTCGCCGCGGCACTGGCGGCCGACCGGCCGACGCTGATCCACATGAAGCTCGATACCGAGGTCATCACCTCGCGCACCACGCTGGCCGCGCTGCGTGAGAGTGCGCTGCGCCGCAGCGGCAGCTGAGGCAAGCGGCACGACGCTTGCAGCAGGGCCGGCATGGCCCTGGAAACCGCCGATGCGCATTCGCTGCTGTTGCACAGCATCGGCGAAGGCATCTTCGCCATCGACCTGAGCGGCCGCTGCACCTTCGTCAACCCGGCGGCCTTGCGCTTGCTGGGCCACCGCACCGAATCGGTGCTGGGTCGCAACATGCACGAGCTGGTGCACCACACCCATGCGGACGGGCGCCATTACCCGGAGTGCG
The DNA here is from genome assembly GCA_963758955.1 of uncultured Pseudomonadota bacterium. Lineage (GTDB taxonomy): Bacteria > Pseudomonadota > Gammaproteobacteria > Burkholderiales > Burkholderiaceae_C > Rubrivivax. The sequence goes on along the minus strand of CAVWXO010000004.1, from coordinate 167,152 downwards.
ACTGCCCGATCTTCAAGGCCTTCCGCGTGGGCGAGGCCTGCCGCATCGACGACGAGGTGCTGTGGCGCGCCGACGGCACGCCCTTCCATGCCGAATATGCCAGCCACCCGCTGCTGGACCAGGGGCGCACGGTGGGTGCGGTGGTCAGCTTCGTCGACATCGGCGAGCGCAAACGCGCCGAAGTGCTGCTGCGCCGGACCAACGACGAGCTGGAGGCGCGGGTGGCCGCGCGCACCCGCCAGTTGAGCGACGCACTGGCGCGGCTGCGCGAACGGGCCAACCATGCGGAAGCCGTGCGCGAACAGGAGCGCACGCGCATCGCGCGCGAGATCCACGACGAGCTGGGCTCGCAGCTGGTGGCGCTGAAGATGGACACCGACTGGCTGGCGCGCCGTCTGCCCGACGCGCCCGCGCTGCAGGCCAAAAGCCAGGGCATGGGCCGGCTGATCGACACCGCGGTGCTGAACCTGGGCCGCATCATCACCGACCTGCGGCCCAGCATCCTCGACCATCAGGGCCTGTGGGCGGCGCTGGAATGGCAGGCGCAGGAGTTCATCGAAGCCAGCGAACTGCGGGCCGAGCTGCAGGTGCATGTGGCCGCAGGCGTGGTGCCGCCCGAAGGCGGCCTGGCCATCGCCGTGTTCCGCATGTTCCAGGAGATCCTGTCCAACGTGGCGCGGCATGCGCAGGCGAGCCGCCTGTGGATCCGCATCACCGTCGACGACCCGCCCGACCCGGTGCTGTACCTGGAGGTGCGCGACGATGGCGTCGGTACCACGGCAGAGCGTCTGGCCGCGCCGCGCAGCTACGGCGTGATGGGCATGCACGAGCGCGCCGCGCAGTATGGCGGGCGCGTCAGCATCGACAGCGCGCCGGGGCAGGGCACCCGCGTGCGGCTGGCGATGCCACTGGGCGAAAGTACATGATCCGCGTGCTGATCTGCGACGACCACATGATCGTGCGCCAGGGCATCTGCCAGTCGCTGGCCGAGGCGGCCGACATCGAGGTGGTGGCTGAAGCCGCCGACGGCCCGTCGGCGCTGCAGCGGCTGCGTCAGGGGGGCATCGACGTGCTGCTGCTGGACATCGCGCTGCCCGGGCGCGACGGCCTGGACGTGTTGCGCCAGGCGCGGGCCGAGCATGCCCGGCTGCCGGTGCTGATGCTCAGCACCTATCCCGACCGGCAGTACGCGGTGCGCAGCCTCAAGCTCGGTGCCGCCGGGTACCTGAACAAGAGTGCCGATTCCGAGCAGATCACCGCGGCGGTGCGGCGCGTGGCCGGCGGCCAACGTTTCATCACCGCGCCGGTGGCCGAACTGCTGGCTGCGGCGCTCGGGCCCGACCAGGGCGAGACACCGCTGGATGAACTGCTTTCGCACCGCGAGCTGCAGGTCTTCGAGCGGCTGGCGCAGGGACACAGTGTGGGCGAGATCGCAAGGACGCTGAGCCTGTCGTCCAACACCGTCAGCACCTACCGCGCGCGCATCCTGGACAAGACCGGCACGCGCAACGACGTCGAGCTGGCGCTGTACGCGATGCGCCGGCAGCCGCCGCCCATGTAGGGCCAGCACTACAAGAAAAGCCCGCGGGCATCGATGTTGCGTACGGCGGACTTTGCCTAGATTCCATCCCATGCCTGAGCCCAGCAAGGAAGCCCAATGAGCGACTACTTCGACCCCTATGACGCCGATCGCCCGCTGCGCCTGACCTGCAGCTGTGGCGTCCATGCCGACGAGGCCGAGCATGCGGCGGCACAGCTGCGACAGCGCAGCGACAGCGCGGAGTTCGAGGCCTACTCGAACCAGTTCATCGAGGCCACGCTGATGAAGGCGCTGTTCCCGCAGGACGCGCAGCGCCGCAGGTTCCTGCGCGCAGTGGGCCGGCGCACGGCGATGGCGGCCATTGGCAGCGTGCTGCCCATCGCCAGCCTGCAGGCGATGGCGCAGGACAAGGGTGCGCCGGAGAAGAAGGACCTGAAGATCGGCTTCATCCCCATCACCTGCGCCACGCCGCTGATCATGGCGCACCCGCTGGGCTTCTACAGCAAGCAGGGGCTCAACGTCGAGGTGGTGAAGACGGCCGGCTGGGCGCTGATCCGCGACAAGATGCTGAACAAGGAATACGACGCCACGCACTTCCTGAGCCCGATGCCACTGGCCATCAGCATGGGCCTGGGTTCGAACCCCACGCCGATGCACGTGGCCACCATTCAGAACACCAACGGCCAGGCCATCACGCTGGCCAACAAGCACAAGGACAAGCGCGACCCGAAGTTGTGGAAGGGCTTCAAGTTCGCCGTGCCCTTCGAGTATTCGATGCACAACTTCCTGCTGCGCTACTACGTGGCCGAAGCGGGACTGAACCCGGACACCGACATTCAGATCCGTGTGGTGCCGCCGCCGGAGATGGTGGCCAACCTGCGCGCCGGCAACATCGACGGCTACCTGGGCCCCGACCCCTTCAACCAGCGCGCGGTGTACGAGGAGATCGGCTTCCTGCACATCCTGACCAAGGAGCTGTGGAACGGCCACCCCTGCTGCGCCTTCGGCACCAGCGCCGAGTTCATCCAGAAGAACCCGAACAGCTTCGCCGCGCTGTACCGCGCGGTGCTCACCTCGGCCGCGATGGCGCGCAAGGCCGAGAACCGCGAGCTGATCGCCAAGGTCATCTCGCCAGCGGCCTACCTGAACCAGCCGGAGACGGTGGTGCAGCAGGTGCTGACCGGCAAGTTCGCCGACGGCCTGGGCAAGGTGCAGAACGTGCCCGATCGCATCGACTTCGACCCGATGCCGTGGCAGAGCATGGCCGTGTGGATGCTGACGCAGATGAAGCGCTGGGGCTACGTCAAGGGCGAGGTCGACTACAAGGCCATCGCCGAGAAGGTCTTCATGCTGACTGACGCGAAGAAGACCATGCGTGAGCTGGGCCAGACGCCGCCGGAAGGCGCGTTCCCGAAGTTCACGATCATGGGCAAGGTCTTCGATCCAGCGAAGCCGGACGACTACGTCAAGAGCTTCGCCGTCGCCAAGGCTGCCTGATGACTGGCTTGAATTCCCCCGTTGTGCGCTCGGCGGCGCTGTCGCTGCTGATCCTGGCGCTGATCCTGTTGGTGTGGCACCTGGCCACCACCGGCGGTGCCGCGCCCACCGCCCCGAAGGCGGCGATGACGGCCGAAGAAATCGAGTACGCCAAGATGCTCGGCAAGGACGTCAGCGGTGGCTCTGCCGATGCGGCCAAGTCCGGCTTCCCGACGCTGGCGCAGATGGGCCAGGCCATCGCCACGCAGCTGGCCAGCCCCTTCTACGACAACGGCCCCAACGACAAGGGCATCGGGCTGCAGCTGGCCTATTCGCTGGGGCGCGTCGCCCTGGGCTTCGGCCTGGCCGCGCTGGTGGCCATCCCGGTGGGCTTCCTGATCGGCATGAGCCCGCTGATTTATCGGGCGCTCGATCCCTTCATTCAGGTGCTCAAGCCGATCTCGCCGCTGGCCTGGATGCCGCTGGCGCTGTACACCATCAAGGACTCGAACATCTCGGGCATCTTCGTCATCTTCATCTGCAGCGTCTGGCCGATGCTGCTGAACACCGCCTTCGGCGTGGCTGGCGTGCGCCGCGAATGGCTGAACGTGGCGCGCACGCTGGAAGTCAAGCCGCTGCGCCGCGCCTTCGAGGTGATCCTGCCGGCCGCGGCGCCGACCATCCTGACCGGCATGCGCATCAGCATGGGCATCGCTTGGCTGGTGATCGTGGCCGCCGAAATGCTGGTGGGCGGCACCGGCATCGGCTACTTCGTATGGAACGAGTGGAACAACCTGTCGCTGCCGAACGTGATCTTCGCGATCCTGATGATCGGCGTCGTCGGCATGTTGCTCGACCTGATGTTCGCGCGTCTGCAGAAGGCGGTGACCTATGTCGACTGAGGGCCACGACACCCTGCGCATCGAAGGCCTGGCCAAGACCTACCCGGGCTCGGCCGAGCCGGTGTTCGACAGCGTCAACTTCGGCATGCAGCGCGGCGAGTTCGTGGTCATCATCGGCCACAGCGGCTGCGGCAAGACGACGATCCTGAACGTGCTGGCCGGGCTGGAGAAGGCCAGCGAAGGCTACGTGTTCATGGACGGCCGCGAGGTCGCTGGCCCCAGCCTGGAGCGCGGCGTGGTCTTCCAGGGCCATGCGCTGATGCCGTGGCTGAGCGTGCGCAAGAACATCGCCTTTGCGGTGCGCAGCAAGTGGCCCGACTGGTCGGCCGCGCAGGTCAACGCTCAGGTCGAGAAGTACGTCGAGATGGTCGGCCTGGCCGGCGCCATCGACAAGAAGCCTGCGCAGCTGTCCGGCGGCATGAAGCAGCGCGTGGGCATCGCCCGGGCCTTCGCCATCCAGCCGAAGATGCTGCTGCTGGACGAGCCCTTCGGCGCGCTGGACGCGCTGACGCGCGGCTCGATCCAGGACGAACTGCTGAAGATCTGCGCCGAAACCAGGCAGACGGTGTTCATGATCACGCACGACGTGGACGAGGCCATCCTGCTGGCCGATCGCATTCTGCTGATGAGCAACGGCCCGCAGGCGCGCGTGGCCGAGATCGTGCGCAACACCATGCCGCGTTCGCGCCAGCGCGCCAGCCTGCACCACGACCCGCAGTACTACCGCATCCGCAACCACCTGGTCGACTTCCTGGTGGCGCGGTCGAAGGACCTGTCGCATGGCCGCGCGCCGGCCCAGCCCGCCGAGGTGAGCCCCGGCCTTTCCGACCCCGAGCCTGCCCCTGTCCAACCCGTTCACTTACGGAGAATTGCATGAACCGCATCGACGTCACCGAGAAGATCATCGCCACCAAGGTGGCCAAGGGCATCAAGTGGGCCGACGTGGCCACCCAGGTGGGCCTGAGCAAGGAATGGGTCACCGCCGGCTGCCTGGGCCAGATGACTTTCGACGACGCGCAGGCCGCGACGCTGGCGAAGATCTTCGACCTGACGGAAGCCGAGGCGCAGTGGCTGAAGGTGGTGCCCTACAAGGGCAGCCTGCCGACCAGCGTGCCCACCGACCCGCTGATCTACCGCTTCTACGAATTGGTCAGCGTCTATGGCACGACCTTCAAGGAACTGATCCACGAGGAGTTCGGCGACGGGATCATGTCGGCGATCGACTTCCGCATGGACCTGCAGCGCGAGCCCGATCCGATGGGTGATCGCGTCAGTATCACCATGAGCGGCAAATTCCTGCCCTACAAAACCTACTGAAGCCTTTTGCCACTCCACCGTTGGGAATACACATGACCACCTCGATCGCATCGCGCCGCGGAGCCCTGAAGGCAGGACTCGCTGGTGCCGCACTGGCTGTTCCAGCGGTTGCGTCCGCACAGCAGAGCTTTAACTGGAAGATGACCAGCGCCTACGGCAAGGGCGCGCCGTTCTACATGGACGGCCCCGGCTCGGCCACCGACCTGGCCAAGCGCATCCGCGAAATGTCTAGCGGGCGGCTGAACATCCAGGTGTTCGGCGCCGGTGAGCTGATCCCGGCGTTCGAGGGCTTCGACGCGGTGCGTGCCGGCACGGTGGAGATGAACCATGCCAATAGCTACTTCTGGACCGGCAAGACGGCCGCGGCGCAGTATTTCACCGCCGTGCCCTTCGGCCTGAACTTCCAGGGCATGAACGGCTGGCTCTACGACGGCGGCGGCATCGACCTGTGGAACGAGGTCTACGCGCCCTTCGGCATGGTGGCCATGCCCTGCGGCAATACCGGCGTGCAGATGACGGGCTGGTTCAAGAAGGAGATCAATTCCGTCGGCGACCTGAAGGGCCTGAAGATGCGCATCCCCGGCCTGGCCGGCAAGGTCTACGCCAGCCTGGGCGTGGACGTGAAGGTGCTGCCCGGCGGCGAGATCTTCCCGGCGCTGGAGCGCGGCGTGATCGATGCCGCCGAGTTTGTCGGCCCCTACCAGGACCGACGGCTGGGCCTGCAGAAGGCCGCCAAGTACTACTACACCACCGGCTGGCACGAGTCGGCCACGGTGTCCGAGCTGCTGATCAACAAGGCCGCCTGGCAGAAGCTGCCAAAGGACCTGCAGGCCATCGTCGAGAACGCCGCGGCCGCCTGTAACGTGATCGGCGAGGCCTGGTGCCAGAAGCAGAACTCCGAGGCCATGGAGGACCTGATCAAGAACCAGGGCGTGATCGCCAAGCCGCTGCCCGACGCCGTGATCAAGGCGCTGCGCGCCGAGACCGACAAGGTGCTCGCCGAAGCGGCCGCCAAGGACCCGGTCACGAAGAAGGTGCACGACTCGTACATGGCCTTCAAGCTCAAGTACGACCGCTGGGCCGAGGTCAGCGAAGAGGCGTACCACATCAAGGTTCGCGGCTGATGCCGCAGGAGCAGGGCGCGCCGGCCCGGCTGGCGGCGCGCATCGAGGCGCTGATCGACGGCGTCGGCCGGGCCACGCTGTACCTGGCGCTGGCGATGATCGCGCTGGTGGCCACCAACGTGCTGCTGCGCTACGCCTTCAGCTTCGGCTCGGTGTGGTCGCAGGAGCTGGAATGGCACCTGCTGGCCGCCGTCATCCTGCTGGGCATGAGCCACGCCATCCAGCGCGGCGACAACGTGCGCGTCGATGTTTTCTATGCCGACTTCGGGCCGCGCCTGAAGTTCTTGGTCGACCTACTGTCCGGCGTGCTGATGCTGTTGATCGCCGGCCTGTTCGTCAAGCTGTCGTGGCCCTACGTGATGCAGTCCTACAGCATCGGCGAGGGCTCGCCCGACCCGGGCGGCATCCCGTTGCGCTGGATGGTCAAGGCCCTGATCCCGATCGGCTTCACGCTGCTGGCGCTGCAGGCGCTGGCGGCGCTGTTGCGACTGCTGCTGAAAGAGCGGCTGCGCCGGGAGACGGCCCGTGTTTGAGCAGCAGACCTACGCCATCCTGATGCTGGTGGGCTTCTTCGCCCTGCTGATGCTGGGCGTGCCGGTGGCGGTGACGCTGGCCACCGTGGGCTTCCTGTTCGGCTGGCTCGGCTTCGGCGACCTGCTGTTCAACCTGCTGCCGGCGCGCATCTACGGCGTGGTGGCCGGCTACCAGTGGATGGCGATCCCACTCTTCGTCTTCATGGGCGTGATGCTGGAGAAATCGCGCCTGGCCGACGACCTGCTGGACGTGATGGGCCACCTGGCCGGCGGCGTGCGCGGCGGCATGGGCGTGGGCATCATCCTGTTCGGCGTGCTGATGGGTGCCACCACCGGCATCGTCGGCGCCACCATCATCACGCTGGGTCTGCTGACGCTGCCCACGCTGATCCGCCGCGGCTACAACAAGAGCGTGGCCTGCGGCGCGATCTGCGCCTCGGGCACGCTGGGGCAGATCATCCCGCCGAGCCTGATCCTGATTCTTCTGTCGGACATCATGCAGTTGTCGGTGGGCACGCTCTTCGCTGCTGCCGTCGGGCCGGGCTTGATGCTCGCGGGCGTGTACATCGTCTACCTGCTCGTGCTGGGCATGGTCAAGCCGCAGTTGATGCCGCCGATTCCGCAGGCCGAGCGCGACGAAGTCAGCCGGCGCCAGCTGTGGGTGCGCTTCTGGAAGGTGGTGGTGCCGCCGATCATGCTGGTGGTGGCGGTGCTGGGCAGCATCGTCGGTGGCATCGCCGCGCCGACCGAGGCCGCGTCGATGGGCGCGGTGGGCGCCATCCTGATCACCGTGGGTGCCGGCCGCTTCAAGTGGTCGGTGCTGCGCGACGTGGCGCTGGAGACCAGCAAGATCACCGCGATGATGATGTTCATCCTGATGATGGCGCAGGTCTTCGCGCTGGCCTTCCGCGGCCTGCACGGCGAGGACCTGATCGTGCGCATGTTCGAGTGGCTGCCCGGCGGCGTGAACAGCGACATCTGGTTCATGATGGCGCTGATCTTCGTGCTGGGCTTCTTCATCGAGTGGATCGAGATCAGCTACATCGCTGTGCCGCTGTTCCTGCCGGTGCTGGTGAACCAGGGCGTGGACCCGGTCTGGCTGGCGATGCTGATCACCGTGAACCTGCAGTCCTCGTTCCTGACGCCGCCCTTCGGCTGGGCACTGTTCTATCTGAAGGGCGTGGCCCCGCCAGAGGTGAGCATCAAGGACATCTACAAGGGCGTGCTGCCCTTCATCGTGCTGCAGGGCATCACGCTGACGCTGGTGTTCATGTACCCGAAGATTGCCACCTGGCTGCCCAAGGCCATCGGCTGGTGAAGGAAGACGAACGATGGAATCCTCTCGCCCGCCGCTGCCACCCTTCACCGAAGCCAGCGCCACCCTGAAGGTGCGCGGCGCGGAGGACGCCTGGAACAGCCGCGACCCCGATCGCGTGGCCGGCGTCTACACCGAGGACACGGTGTGGCGCAACCGCGCCGAGTTCCCGGTGGGCCGCGAGCAGGTGCGCCAGTTCCTGCAGCGCAAGTGGACCCGCGAGCTGGACTACCGGCTGATCAAGGAGCTGTGGGCCTTCGGCGGGGCGCGCATCGCGGTGCGCTTCGTCTACGAGTGGCATGACGACTCCGGTCACTGGTTCCGCAGCTACGGCAACGAGAACTGGGAGTTCACCGAGATGGGCCTGATGCGCCGCCGCTTCGCCAGCATCAATGACCTGCCGATTGCCGAGGCCCAGCGCCTTTTTCGCTGGCCGCTGGGGCGGCGGCCGGACGACCACCCGGGTTTGAGCGAGCTCGGCCTGTAGCGCTGCGGCTGAGTCTGCGGCAGGGCGGTTCGTAGTGCACCAATCGATTGGCCCGATCGCGCGGAAGCCCACCGGCAGCAGCCTATAGCGCCAGCGGCAGCGATGCGAACCCGCGGCCGGGGAGCCGTGTGTCGATCTCGCGGGCGTCGGACGACCCGTGTTGGGGGGAGGTGCAATGCGGGCAGGCAGTTGTCCGAAACTTGACAACTCCGCGCGGGCTTGGCTGGAATCATCGAAGGTTGGCGATGGCCTTCGGGCCATGACGCCGACGCAGCCGCAACACCTGGCCTCAAGGAAAGACGATGAACGCAAGACTTCACCGCTACCCGCCCGCACTTGCCGTCGCACTGGCAGCTGGCATGGCGCTGATCGCACCGGCATCGGCTCAGCCCGCCGCCGACAGCATCTGGTCGGGAGGGCCCATCCTGACCATGAACGACAAGGCCATGCGTGCCGAGGCGGTGGCCGTGGCGGGCGGCAGGATCCTTGCCGTGGGCAGCCGCCGCGACGTCATGAAGCTGAAGGGCCCGGCCACCCAGCTCGTGGACCTGAAGGGCCGAACCCTCGTCCCTGGCTTTGTCGACGCTCATGGCCATATCGTCGTCGGCGGGCTGCAGGCACTGTCCGCCAACCTGCTGGCCCCGCCCGACGGCCAGGTCCAGGACATCGCCTCGCTGCAGCAGACGCTGCGCGACTGGGCCCAGACGAACGCCGCCGCGGTCGAGGAGATCAAACTCATCGTCGGCTTCGGCTACGACAACGCGCAGCTGAAGGAGTTGCGCCACCCGACCAAGGAAGAGCTCGACGCCGTATCGCAGGATGTTCCCGTGCTCATCGTGCACCAGTCCGGACACCTGGGGACAGTCAACTCCGCCATGCTGAAGGGCATGGGCTACGACGCCAACACCAAGGATCCGGCGGGCGGTGTCATCCAGCGCAAGCCCGGCACGACCGAGCCCAACGGCACGCTCGAGGAGACTGCGCTGTTCGGTGCGGTCCCGGTGTTGCTCGGCCGCGTCGGGCCGGATGGGCTCAAGGCTTTTGCGCGCGAGGGTGCCAAGCTCTGGGCGCGGTTCGGCTACACGACCGCGGAGGAAGGCCGTGCCACGCCGCAGATCGCCGATATGCTGAAGCAGGTGGCTGCGGAAGGCGGCTTCGCGAACGATGTGAACGCCTATTCCGACGTTCTCGTCGACCGCGCCTATATCCGGGCCAACCAAAGCAATACCTACGTCAATCGCTTCCGCGTCGCGGGTGCCAAACTCACCATCGACGGCAGCCCGCAGGGCTTCACCGCCTGGCGCGACCAGCCGTACTACAAACCGGTCGGCAACTACGCAGCGGGCTATTCCGGCTATGCCGCAGCGTCCGCCGAGCAGGTGATGGACGCCGTGCAGTGGGCGGCCGAAAGCGGCATCCAGGTCATCACCCATTCCAACGGCGAGCGCGCCTCCGACCTGCTGATCGCTTCGCACCGGGCGGCACAGGCGCGTTTCCCCAAAGCGAAGGATCTGCGCCCGGTGCTCATCCACGGCCAGTTCCTGCGCGAAGACCAGCTCGACAGCTACAAGGCGCTGGGCGTCATCCGGTCACTGTTCCCGATGCACACCTTCTACTGGGGCGACTGGCACCTCGACCACACGGTCGGCCCGGTCGCGGGCATGAACATCTCGCCCACCGGTTGGTCACGCAAGCGGGGCATGATCTTCTCCAGCCACCACGACGCGCCGGTCGCTTTCCCGGATTCGATGCGGGTGCTCGATGCCACGGTCACCCGCCGCGCTCGCGGCTCGGGCCGCATCGTCGGCCCCGAGCAGCGCGTTGATGTCATCACGGCGCTGAAGGCGATGACGATCTGGCCGGCGTACCACCACTTCGAGGAAAAGACCAAGGGCAGCCTGGAGCGCGGCAAGCTGGCCGACTTCGCCATCCTGTCGCAAGACCCGACTCGGGTCGAGCCCGCCACCATCGCCGACATCAAGGTCACCGAGACGGTCAAGGAAGGCAAGACGATCTTTCGGCTCGAGACCGGCGCGCGGGCCGAGCGCAGGTCGCCCGACATCAGCCCGCTGCTGGTGGCCTTCGGCGCGCATCGCGGGGCGCTCGACGACGGTTGTGCGCACGACGCGATGTTCCGCATGACCGCGTTCATGGCGGGCGGGCAGGCGGGCCGTTGAGGCAGTCCGGGTTCAGCTGCCCGGGCGCAGCCCGCCATCACTGCATGTCATGGATCATCTCGCGCACGCGCGGGTAGATCTGCGTCTGCCAGCGCCGGCCGCTGAACACGCCGTAGTGCCCCACGCCCACCTGCACGTGGTGGGTCTTCATGTAGGGCCGGATGCCCGAGCACAGGTCGTGCGCGGCCACCGTCTGGCCGATGCTGCAGATGTCGTCGCGCTCGCCTTCCACGGTGAAGAGCGCGGTGCGGCGGATGGCGGCAGGGTCGACGCGCTCGCCGCGCACCAGGAACTCGCCCTTGGCCAGCTTGTATTCCTGGAACACCTGCGCCACCGTCTCCAGGTAGAACTCCGCGGGCAGGTCGTTGACCGCGAAGTATTCGTCGTAGAAGCGCTTGGTGAACTCCGCGGCCTCATGCTCGCCCTGGTGCAGCTGGCGGTACAGATCGCGGAAGGCCTGCTTGTGGCGGTCCAGGTTCATGCTCATGAAGGCCGTCAGCTGCAGGAAACCGGGATAGACACGGCGCAGCGCGCCGGGGTAGCGCCAGGGCACGCGGCTGATCAGGTTGTCCTCGAACCATTCGATCGGCTTGCCAGTGGCCAGGTCGTTGACCTTGGTCGGGTTGACGCGGCAGTCGATCGGCCCGGCCATCAGCGTCATGCTGCGCGGCTGGCCCGGGTGGTTGTGTTGCGCCATCAACGCCACCGCGGCCAGCGTCGGCACGCAGGGCTGGCACACCGCCACCAGGTGGGTGCCGGGGCCGAGCAGTTCGGTGAAGGCGATGACATGCTCGACGTATTCGTCCAGGCCGAAGCGGCCTTCGGACAGCGGCACCTCGCGTGCGTTGTGCCAGTCGGTGATGTACACGTCATGGTCGGCCAGCATGGTGCGGGCGGTGTCGTTCAGCAGCGTGGCGAAGTGGCCCGACAGCGGCGCCACGATCAGCACCTTGGGCCGGCCGGTGTCGACCGCGTCGCCCAGGTCGTCGCGCACGAAGCGCTGCAGCGTGCAGAAGGGCTCCTGGTGCACCGCCACCTCGCGCACGGGCACCTCGCGCTCGCCGACACGCACCGAATCGATGCCGAACGACGGTCTCTGGTGCGTCAGGCGCAGGCGCGAGAACACGTCCCAGGCCGCCGCCAGCTGCCGCACAGCCGGCGACTGCAGCGGCGCATACAGCGGGTGGGTCAGCAGCGAAGCTCCCAGGCGGGCCGCGTCCTGCATCGGTCCGAGCCATTCATACTGCAGCTGGTAGGCCTGATAGAGCATGGGGTCGGAAGGGCCGTGTCGCCGGCGCAAGGAAGGTATCCCTAGAAAGGCAAGGAACGGACCATGCCGATGCACCAAGCTGGCACAACGCTTGCACTGCCTTGTGCCACCTGCAGGAGCGCACCATGCCGAAGACCACCCTGACCATCAGCAGCAAGAACTATTCGTCCTGGTCCTTGCGCGGCTGGCTGCTGGCGCGCTTTGCCGGGCTGGATTTCGAGGAGGTGGTCATCGGCCCGGATGACCCGGGCGTGCGAGCCGAGATGCTGCTGCTGGCGCCGTCGATGCTGGTGCCCTGCCTGCGCCACCAGGGCGTCAAGGTCTGGGACACGCTGGCCATCGGCGAGTACCTGCACGAGATCAAGCCGAAGGCCGGCTTGCTGCCGGCCGAGCGCGCGGCGCGCGCCCATTGCCGCGCGGTGTGCGGAGAGATGCACTCGGGCTTCGTCTCGCTGCGCTCGGCGCTGCCGATGAACCTGAAGGGCCACTTCCCCAACTACAAGGTCTGGAGCCGGGCGCAAAGCGACATCGAGCGCGTGCTGGAAATCTGGAAGGAATGCCTGTCCACCTATGGCGGGCCCTACCTGTTCGGCGCGCGCAGCATGGCCGACGCGATGTATGCGCCGGTGGTGACGCGGCTGCAGACCTATGACGTTCGTGTGGCCGACAAGGCCTGCGCCGCCTACTGCCAGCGCATCATGGCCTTGCCCGAACTGCAGGAGTGGATCGAATCCGCCAAGCTCGAGCCCGAGGATATCGACGAGCTCGAGATGGAGTTCTAGGCGCTCCAACCCTTGGAGACCGGCACCTCGCATACCGGCTCCACGTCGACGGTGCTGAAGTCGGCCGGGCCGACGATTTCCAGGTACTCCATGTCGGGTGAGTAGTCGAAGAGGTAGTGGCGGATGCCCGGACGCTGGTGGACACAATCGCCGGCGCTGACCAAGGTTTCCTGGTCCTCGTACATGAAGCGTGCCCAGCCGCGCAGCATCATCACGATGTGGAAGTCGGCTTCATGTCGGTGCCAGCCGGTGCCTTTCTCGGGTGCGTTGTGGGCGATGACGAGCTGGGCGATGACCTTGCCGCCCGTGGCGGCGGCGATGCCCAAGTCGCGGTATGGAAGAAGTCGCGCAGCCCGTCGCCGCGGAACACCGTGTCCTGCGGCTTGACATGCGAGAAACTGGTGCCGCCTGGTGCTTTGACCTGGTCCAGCATGGCACCCTCCGGTGGTCGGTTGTGACCGTTGCTGCAATGCACGAAACATTCCCGCCGAAGGGCTATAAACCGGCCTTGGCGCTTTTCTGGAGAGACGAATGAGTGACAAGGCCCCGGCCACCTGTGACCTGTGCGATGCCCACAAGGGCGACACCGACGGCGCATTCCGCGTGCTGCCGCCGGTGTTCCGCGACTTCGGCGGCCGCCTGGCCTTCCAGGGCCTGGTCAGTACGGTGAAATGCTTCGAGGACAACTCGATGGTGAAGGCCGCCGTCGAGTCGCCGGGCCAGGGCCGGGTGCTGGTGGTCGACGGTGCCGGGTCGCTGCGCCGCGCGCTGCTCGGCGGCAACCTGGGCGCCGCCGCGGCAAGGAACGGCTGGGTCGGCCTGGTCATCGACGGCAGTTTGCGCGATGTGGCCGAACTGGCCGCCTGCGACGTGGGCATCCGCGCGCTGGCGCCGATACCCTTGCCCACCGAGCGCCAGGGCCAGGGCCAGCGCGACGTGGTGCTGCAGATCCGCGGCGTGTGGGTGCGCCCCGGCGACTGGCTGGTGGCCGATGCCGACGGCATCGTGCTGCTGCCGCACCCGGGTTGACGCCATGAAGGTCGTGGCCGAATGGGAGGTGGTGCCGTCGACGCCCGCGCAGATCGACGCAGTGGCGGCAGAGTGCCGGCGCATGGTGTCGAAGCGCGCGCTGTTCGCGGCCGGCGTGGCGGTGGTGCCGATCCCGGGGCTGGACTGGGCCACCAATGTCGGCGTGCTCGTCAAGCTGCTTCCGGACATCAACCGCAAGTTCGGACTCAGTGCCGAGCAGGTGGAGCGGCTGGCGCCCGACCGGCGCCTGGTGGTCTTCAAGGCCATCACTGCCGGCGGCACCATGCTGGTGGGCCGGCTGGTCACGCGCGAACTGGTGATGTCGATGCTGCGCATCGTGGGCGTGCGCCTGAGCGCGCAGCAGGCCGTCAAGTACGTACCGATCGCCGGCCAAGGCCTGTCGGCGGTGCTGACCTACGGCGCGCTGCGCTATGTGTGCGAGCAGCACATCCGCCAGTGCATGGCCATCTGCGAGCAATTGCGCCTTCCTGCGCCAACCGAGGTCGTGGGCGGCTGAGCCTGCACCTACAATCAGGCTTCGTCGGGGCGTAGCGCAGCCTGGTAGCGCATCTGGTTTGGGACCAGAGGGTCGAAGGTTCGAATCCTTTCGCCCCGACCAAGTCTTCTTGCCCGTTCGGGCCGCGCGGCCCTTGCAGGGCGACCGCGTCCGCCGCATCACGCACTCGTTGTCGTGCGTCGCCGTCCGGCCTTGGTGCACCTGCCCAGTGCAGTGATAGCCCGCCGCAATGGCAGTCATTAATAAACCGAAACTACTGAATCGTTTGATTCGATATAGTTTCGCCATCGAGTTCGGTTCGACCTTCCCAATCAACCCACCCCCGAAAGGAAACAGCATGTCTCTCATCAACACGACGGTCCAGCCCTTCAAGACCCAGGCCTTCCACAACGGCAAGTTCATCGAAGTCAGCGATGAAAGCCTGAAGGGCAAGTGGTCGGTGCTGATCTTCATGCCGGCGGCCTTCACCTTCAACTGCCCGACCGAAGTGGAAGACGCGGCCGACAACTACGCCGAGTTCCAGAAGCTGGGCACCGAGGTCTACATCGTCACCACCGACACGCACTTCTCGCACAAGGTGTGGCACGAAACCAGCCCGGCCGTCGGCAAGGCCAAGTTCCCGCTGGTCGGCGACCCGACGCACACGCTGACCAACGCCTTCGGCGTGCACATCCCCGAAGAAGGCCTGGCGCTGCGCGGCACCTTCGTCATCAACCCGGATGGCGTGATCAAGACGGCCGAAGTGCACAGCAACGAGATCGCACGTGACGTCAAGGAAACCCTGCGCAAGCTGAAGGCCGCGCAGTACACCGCCAAGAACCCTGGCCAGGTCTGCCCGGCCAAGTGGAACGAAGGCGCGAAGACGCTGACCCCGTCGCTCGACCTCGTCGGCAAGATCTAAGCCGCGGCGCGGCGCTTCAGTCAGCGCCTGCCCATCGACAAGACCTTCGGGCCTTGTCGTCAGCATCCACTGTGGGTGCTGACGACGGGGCCCGATTGCCCGCAACCATCGAAGGAGAAAGACCATGCTCGACAGCACCATCCAGTCCCAGCTCAAGGCCTACCTGGAGCGCCTGCAGCACCCGATCGAACTGGTGGCCAGCCTGGACGACAGTCCGGCCGCGGCAGAGATGCGCGAGTTGCTGAACGAGATCGCGCCGCTGAACGATAAGGTGCATGTCCGTTTCGACGGCCGCTACGAGCGCCGGCCTTCGTTCCAGATCACGCGTGCCGGTGCCGACATGGGTGTGCGCTTTGCCGCCGTGCCGATGGGCCACGAGTTCACCTCGCTGGTGCTGGCGCTGCTGCAGGCCGGCGGCCACCCGCCCAAGGTCGATGCCGACGTGATCGAGCAGATCCAGTCGCTGGACGGCGACTTCGTCTTCGAAACCTGGATGAGCCTGACCTGTCACAACTGCCCGGACGTGGTGCAGGCGCTGAACCTGATGGCGGTGCTGAACCCGCGCATCCGCCACGTGGCCATTGACGGCGGGTTGTTCCAGGCCGAGGTCGAGCAACGCCAGATCATGGCCGTGCCCACGGTGTTCCTGAACGGCCAGCCCTTCGGCTCGGGCCGCATGGAACTGGCCGAGATCCTGGCCAAGGTGGACACCGGCGCCGCGGCCCGCGATGCCGCGCGGCTGGCAAAGGCCGAGCCCTTCGACATGCTGATCGTCGGCGGCGGTCCGGCCGGCGCCGCGGCCGCGGTGTACGCGGCGCGCAAGGGCATCCGCACCGGCGTGGTGGCCGAGCGCTTCGGCGGCCAGACGCTGGATACGCTGGGCATCGAGAACTACATCTCGGTGTTGGAAACGGACGGCCCGAAGTTCGCCGCCGCGCTGGAGGCGCATGTGCGCGCCTACGACGTGGACATCATGAACGGCCAGCGCGTCGAGGCGCTGGTCCCTGTTGCCCAGCCGGGCGGCATGACGGGCGTGAAGCTGGCCAACGGCGCCGAGTTGAAGGCCCGCTCGGTGATCCTGTCCACCGGCGCGCGCTGGAAGAACGTCAACGTACCCGGCGAGGCCGAGTACCGCACCAAGGGCGTGGCCTACTGCCCGCACTGCGACGGCCCGCTGTTCAAGGGCAAGCACGTGGCCGTGATCGGCGGCGGCAACTCCGGCGTCGAGGCCGCCATCGACCTGGCCGGCGTGGTGGCGCATGTGACGCTGATCGAGTTCATGGATCAGCTCAAGGCCGACGCCGTGCTGGTGAAGAAGCTGCGGAGCCTGCCCAACGTCACCGTGCACACCAATGCGCAGACGCTGGAGATCACCGGCGACGGCAGCAAGGTGAACGGCCTGCGCTTCAAGGACCGCGTCAGCGGCGTCGAGCAGACGGTCGAATTGGCCGGCGTGTTCGTGCAGATCGGCCTGGTGCCCAACACCGAGTTCCTGAAGGGCACGGTCGAGCTCAGCCGCTATGGCGAGATCCTCGTCGATGCGCGCGGAGCGACCAACCTGCCGGGCGTGTTCGCCGCGGGCGATGCGACGACGGTGCCCTTCAAGCAGATCGTCATCGCGGCCGGCGACGGCGCCAAGGCGGCGCTGGCGGCCTTCGACTACCTGATCCGCACGCCCGCACCCTGAGGCTGCGGCGCGGGCGGCTGGTGTGAACGGCGCCAGCCGTCCGCCGAATACAGCGCCAGGCCTGCCCAGATGAAGCCGAAGCCGAGCAGGCGCGCGCGGTCGAAGGGCTCATGGAACACCCACACGCCCAGCGCCAGCTGAATGGTGGGCGACAGGTACTGCAGCAGGCCCACGGTGGCCAGCGGCAGGCGCCGAGCGCTGGCGGCAAACAGCAGCAGCGGCAAGGCGGTCAACGGCCCGCCGATCACCAGCCAGGCGGCGAGTTGCGGGTCTCCCTGGGCCAGTGCGCCGCTGCCGCGCAGCGTCCACCAGGCCAGGGCCGGCAGCGCCAGCGGCGCCAGCAGCAAGGTTTCCAGTGCCAGCCCTTCCAGAGCACCCAGCGAGGACGTCTTGCGCAGCAGGCCATAGAGGCCGAAGCTGCAAGCCAGCACCAGTGCGATCCACGGCAACCGGCCGTTCAGCACGGTCAGCCAGAGTACGCCGGCCGCGGCCAGGGCCACTGCGGCCCATTGCACCTTGTTCAGCCGCTCGTGCAGCACCAGCACGCCCAGCAGCACGCTGACGATTGGGTTGATGAAGTAGCCCAGGCTGGCCTCGACCACCTGGCCGCTCTGCACCGCGTAGACGTAGAGCAGCCAGTTGCCCGACAGCAGCAGCGCGCTCAGCGCAAAGGAGCGCAGTCGGCGCGGTTGCGCCACCAGCTCGCGTAGCCAGCCGAAACGGCGCAGCGCGGCCAGCACGCCGATCACGAACAGCAGCGACCAGACCGAGCGGTGCAGCACCACCTCCAGCGGCGGCACGGCGGCGATGTGCCGGAAGTACAGCGGGAACAGCCCCCACATGACGAAGGCGAGGGTGGCGTAGGCGATGCCGGTATTCATTGAGCCGGCGATTGTCGCCGCCGCACCGCAGGCGATCAGGCTGCCGGTGCGTCGGCGCCGTGGTGCGCCAGCTTGTGCAGCAGTTCGGCCAGCATCGCGCGCTCGCCCGCCGACAGCGGCGCCAGCAAGCCGGCTTCCATCGTCTGCGACACGCGCTGCACGCGCTTGGCCAGGTCGGCGCCCTTGTCGGTGAGGCGCAGGTCCATCGCCCGGCCGTCGGTGGCGCTGCGCTCGCGCTGCACCAACGCGCGCTCGACCAGCCGGTCGACGAGCACCGTCACGTTCGGCGGCGGCATGCCCAGCGTCTGCGCCAGCTGCTTGGACGTGGCGCTGCCGTTGCCCAGCAGCAGCACGAGGATCGTGAACTCCACCGGCCGCAGCTTGAAGGGCGTGCCGATGTGGCGCTGAAAGATGCGGCGCGATGCCACCTCGGCCAGCGTCAGCCGGTAGCCCATCAGGTGCTGCATCACGCTTTGGTCCAGCGCCGCGGCCCTGCGTGTTTCTGCCGTCGTGGCCATGGCCGTCATCGCCGCGGCAGCAACACATCGGCGTCGGGCACCTCGGCATACAGGCGCTCGACCAGGTCGGCGCGGTGCTGCAACACCGCGCGCTGGTTGATGGAGCCTTTGTCAGTGACCTCGCCGCGGTCGATGTGCGGTGGCTCCTCGAGCAGCAGGGCGCGGGCCACCCGGTTGGCGCTGCCGGTGCCTTCGGCCCAGAGGCGGTCGACCAGCGTCTGGTAGAAGCCGCGCACCTCGGGGCGGGCCAGCACCTGCACCGCGGGGGTGTCTGCCGCCAGGCCGAAGCGCTTTCTGGCGTCGTCCAGGCGCGGGAAGATCAGCGCGCCAAGGTCGTCGCGGTTCATCCCAGCCAGCACCACGTCCTGCACCAGCGGGTCGCCGGCCAGCACGATCTTCATGCGCAGCGGGCCGACATTGACGAAGGTGCCGGTGGACAGCTTGAAGTCCTCGGCGATGCGCCCGTCGAAGCGCAGGCCGCGCTGCGGGTCGGCATCGTCCACGTACGCCACCGCGTCGCCGGTGCGGTAGTAGCCCTCGTCGTCGAAGGCCTCGGCCGTCTGCTCGGGCGCGCGCCAGTAGCCCGGCATCACGTTCGGGCCCTTGAAGCGGACTTCCAGCTTGCCGTCCACGGGCACCAGCTTGACGTCGACGCCCGGCGCCGGCAGGCCGATGTGGCCGCTCTTGACGTCGGTGCCGAGCGCGAAGGTGCAGGACGGCGCGGTCTCGGTCATGCCCAGGCCGGTGAAGATGCAGATGCGCTCGCCGATGGCGGCCTCAGCATGGCGGTCCAGGTGGTCCCACACCGCCTGGCTCAGGCCCGCGCCGGCGAACATGAAGGCCTTGACGCGCGAGAACAGCGTGTCGCGCAAGGCGGTGTCGGCATCCATCGCGCGCGCGATCTCCTCGAAGCCCTTGGGCACGTTGAAGTACATCGTCGGCGCGATCTCGCGCAGGTTGCGCAGCGTCGCCGCCATGCCCTTGGGCGTGGGCTTGCCGTCGTCGATGTACAGCGTGCCGCCGTTGTACAGCGCGATGCCGGTGTTGTGGTTGCCGCCGAAGGTGTGGTTCCACGGCAGCCAGTCGATCAGCACCGGCGGCTCCTCGGCCATGAAGGCGAAGCACTGGCGCAGCATCTGCTGGTTGGCGCAGATCATGCGCTGCGTGTTGATCACGCCCTTGGGCAGTTTGGTCGAGCCGCTGGTGAACAGGAACTTGGCGATGGTGTCTGGCCCGACATGGCCGTGCGCCTCCATTTCCTCGGGCCCCGGCTCGGTGCCGGCGAGCACGCTGTCGAAGCGCAGCAGCTTGCGGCCCTGCAGCGCCGGCGTGTCCTCGCCGGTGGTGACCCAGACCTCTGTATCCGCCGGCACCACGGTGGCGATGGCATTGCGGAAGGCATGGCCGTCGGCTGCAAACACCAGCCCCGGCGTGAGCGTGCCCAGGATCTGCCTGAGTTTGGCAAAGTCCTGCGAGACGGTGGAGTAGGCCACCGACACCGGCGTGTAGGGCACGCCCACCCATTGCGCCGCCAGCGCCAGCGTGTAGTGCTCCAGGTCGTTGTCCGACAGGATGGCGATCGGCCGCTCGGGCGACAGGCTCCGCGCCGCCAGTGCCTGGCCGATGCGGCGGACGCGCTCGAGCATCTGCGCGTAGGTGATCTTGCGCCATTCGCCATCCGCTCCGCGCTGGGCCACCTGCACGCGGTCGGGGGCGTGGCGCGCCCATTCCTCGAGCCGGTCGGTCAGGCGGGCAGGGTAGGGCTGCAGCGGCTCGGTCGAGCGCAGCCGGTGCACGCCGTCGGCATCGATGCTTCGTGTGGCGGCCAGGCAGCCGCCCACTTTGGCCTGGCGGTACTTCGCAATGGTCATGACTTGGCCACCTTGGCCGCACGGCCGTCGAGAAAGGCGCGGATGCGTTCCTTGGCCGTCGGGTCGCCCTGGGCAATGGCCGCGACCAGCGATTCGACGAACAGCCCTTCGGAAGGCGGCAGCTCGGCAATGCGCGGGAGCGCCTGGATGACCGCGAAGTTGGACAGCGGCGCGTTGCCGCAGATCTTGGTAGCCAGCGCCATGCCCTTGGCCAGGCCCTCGCCGGAGTCGACCAGGTAGTTGGTCAGGCCGGCCTGCTGGCCTTCCTCGGCATCGAAGACACGGCCGGTGAGCATCATGTCGGACATGCGCGAGGTGCCGATCAGCCGTGGCAGCCGCATCGAGCCGCCGCCGCCGACGAAGATACCGCGCTGGCCTTCGGGCAACCCGTAGTAGGCACTGCGCTCGGCGACGCGGATGTGCGCGGCAGCGGCAATCTCGAGCCCGCCGCCGATGGTCGCTCCGTGCAGCACCGCCACCACCGGCACCGGTGCGTATTGCACCTTCTCCAACGTGGCATGCCACATGCGCGAGTGCAGCACGCCTTCGTAGACCGTGCGCTCGGAAAGCTCGGACAGGTCCAGCCCGGCGCAGAAATGCTGGCCTTCGCCACTGAGCACGATGCAGCGCACGTCGGGCGGGATGGCGGTGAAGGCCTGGTCGATGGCCAGGATCAGGCCGTCGTTGACCGCATTGCGCTTGGCCGGGCGGTTCAGCCGCAGGTGCAGGACCGGCCCTTCGCGCTCGACGCGCAGCAGGTCGGGATCGATGGGGGCTTGGGTTTGCATGGCAGGCTGGGCAGTGATTAGTAGTTATAGATAGTAATCAAATACATCGCCAGCGCCATAGGGTTTTCACTAAGGCTTCCGGCTTGTCCGTTCCCTGCGCCGCTGACAGAATGCTTGTCATTGGGGTCCGGCTTACCGCAGTGCGTCGTGGTCTGCTCCCCAGCAAAGTAATTATTTTAGGTAACTAACTTGGGCCGTCCGGCCCTGGAGCGCGCCATGAACGTCAACGAGCTGCTGGCCATCGACACCCACACCCACGCGGAAGTTTCCTGTTGGAACCCCTTCGACAGCTATGGCGAGGAATACGACCGCGCGGCCGACAAGTACTTCCGCAGCAACCGCCGCCCGACCATCGACGAGACCATCGCGTACTACCGCGAGCGCAAGATCGGGCTGGTGATGTTCACCGTCGATTCGGAGGCCAAGCTCGGTCGCAAGCGCATCCCCAACGAGGAGATCTGCGAGGCGGCGCAGAAGAACTCGGACATGATGATCGCCTTCGCCAGCATCGACCCGCACAAGGGCAAGATGGGCGCGCGCGAGGCACTCCGGCTGGTCGAGGAGCATGGCGTCAAGGGCTTCAAGTTCCACCCCACGGTGCAGGACTTCCTGCCCTACGACCGCATGGCCTGGCCGATCTACGAGGTCATCGCCGAACACAAGCTGCCGGCCATCTTCCACAGCGGCCACTCGGGCATCGGCAGCGGCATGCGCTGCGGCGGCGGGCTGCGCCTGCAGAACAGCAACCCCATGCTGCTCGAGGACGTGGCCATCGACTTCCCGGACATGCAGATCGTCGTGGCCCACCCCAGCTGGCCCTGGCAGGACGAAGCGCTGAGCCTAGCGCTGCACAAGCCCAATGTGTGGATCGATCTTTCCGGCTGGAGCCCTAAGTACTTTCCGCCGCAGTTGGTGCAGTACGCCAACACGCTGCTGTCGGACCGCATGCTCTTCGGCAGCGACTACCCGCTGATCACGCCCGACCGCTGGATGGCGGACTTCGAGGAAGCCGGCTTCAAGGATCGCGTCAAGCCCGGCATCCTGAAGGGCAATGCGATGCGGCTGCTGGGCCTGGGGCAGCAGGAGAAGGCGGCCGCCTGAACGACAGGTCGGGCCTCAGCGCCTGCGCTTCGGCCAGGGCTTCCAGCGCCGGTGCACCCACCACCATTGTTCGGGGCGGCGCAAGATCAGCAGTTCCAGCGCGCGGTTGAAGGCACGCGTGGTCAGGCGGATGGCCTCGTTGGTGTCGGCATCCTCCACGGCGTGCAGCGCCGCCTCGAAGCGCAGCACGTGGCGGCCGTCCGGCTCGCGCCAGCTCGACGCGGGCACGACCGGCGCGCCGGTACTCAGGGCGATCACCGCCAGGCTGCGGAAGGTGCCGGCCGGGTGGCCGAAGAACTCCACCATCACGCCGTCCTTGCGCTGCGCATGCTGGTCGAAGGGGAAGACCACCAGGTCGCCGGCGGCCAGCCGGTCGAGGATGGCCTCCAGCCCGCCGCGCTTGGGCAGGACACCGAAGCCCACCTTGCGGAAGCGCCGCGTCACCAGCTTGTCGAGCCATTCGGGCCGGATCGGCCGGCGCACGAAGTGAAAGCGCCCCGTGGCTTCGGGAAAGCTGGCCAGCCCCGCGCCGGTGGAGACCTCGAAGTTGCCGAAGTGGCCGGTGAGGATCAGCACGCCCTTGCCCTGCGCATGCGCGGCCAGCAGCGCGTCGAGGTTGTCGACCCGCACCATGGCCATACGCCTGGCGCGTGACAGCCACGGGAACCAGACGAACTCCCAGAGTAGCCGTCCCAGATGGCCGTAATGTGCCTGCGCCAGGCGGGTGATTTCCGCCTCGTCGGCGACGTCGCCGTAGACGCGCCGCAGGTTGTCCAGCACCACCTGGCGGCGCAGCGGCAGCAACCGGTACAGCAGCCTCGCCGCGAGCGACGGCGTGGCCTGCGCCGGCTGGGCGATGGCCATCGCGGTGGCCTGCTGGCGGTCGTGCGTCAGTGAAAGCTGGATGGCGCTGAAGCGGTTGCGGCCCAGGGCCAGTTGCGCGGCATCGCTCAGCGTGACTGTCGGCGCGCCGTAGCCGTCACGCGATACCGAAAAGTCGATGGTGCCAATGGCGCCCAGCGCCGCCTCGCGCGGGAACAGCTTGACGCAGGCCTCCTTGGCCGCAAAGCGCGCTGCCAGGCTGGCCGCGCGCCCCAGGCCGTCGCCTGCGTCCAGCAGTTCCTGGGCCGAGAAGAACTTGCCCAGTTCGGCCGCCGGCGTGTCGGCCAGCAGGCGCTCGATGCGCGCGATCTCGACCGTGTCGACACCGCAGCGCGCAGCGCCTTCAGGCAGCGGTGGCGTGCTGCCTGCGACCGTGTTCACGCCGCGGTCGCGAGCAGGCAGGCGGCGTTGGTGCCGCCGAAGCCGCGCGAGACGACCAGCACCAAGTCGCCGCGCGGCTTGCGCTGTTCGGCGCTGACGTTCAGCGCAGCGCCATCGGCATCGACCTCGCCGAGCCCGGCGATGCCCGGCACCACGCCCGCGCGTAACGCGCTCAACGCCAGCACCGCATCGATCAGCCCGGCCGAGGCCAGCAGGTGGCCGAAGGCCCACTTGAAGCCCGTCACTGGCGGCATGTCGGCGCCGAACACTGCAGCCAGCGCACGCGCCTCGGAGCGGTCGGAGTTGGGCGTGCCGTTGCCGTGGGCGACGATCAGGCCCACCTGATCCGGCTGCAGTCCTGCGTTGGCAAGTGCACCTCGGATCGCACGCACCAGGCCGTCGCCGTCATCGCGCACCGGCAGCAGGCCCAGCGCTTCGCCAGCGCTGCCGAAACCCAGCACCTCGCCGAGCACGGTGGCACCGCGTTCCTGTGCGGCCGCTTCGGTCTCCAGCGTCAGGGCCGCCGCGCCTTCGCCCATCGTGCTGCCGTCGTGGCGCGCGTCGAAGGGCCGCAGGCCTTGCGTCGACAGCAGGCCCAGCTGCTGGTAGTACAGCAGCGTCTGCGGCTCGATCGGCGCCTCGTGCGCGGCCACCACGGCGCGGCTGCATTCGCCAGCGCGCAGCGCGGCCGTGGCTTCGGCCAATGCCAGCAGGCCGCTGATGCTGTGGTGCGTGATGCAGGCGTTCGGTCCTTTCAGCCCCTGGCGGATGCCGACATGGCCGAGCACGTTGTTGGGCAGCGAGCGCAGCAGCCACAGCGGGTTGACCGTGGCCGCCAGCTCCTGGCCGAAGGCCTCCAGCTCGCCCTTGACGGCGGCGATCAGCGGGAAGTAGTCGTACTGGTTGCCGAAACTGCCGCCGCCGGAGCCGACGAAGACGCCGGTGCTGTCGGCAAAGCGTTCGCCGCCGGCTTCGTCCAGCGTCTCGCGCCAGGCGGCGAAGCCGGCCTGCTCGATGGCACGGTCGGCGGCATACAGGCCGAACACGTCGCCGCGGCGGATGTGCTTGAGCAGCTTGCGGTCGCCGGTCAGCTTGCCGGCGTTGTAGTCCTGCACCTCGGCGGCGATGCCCACCGGCCAGGTGCTGGCGTCCCATTGGGTGATCGGCCCGATGGCCGAGCGGCCTTCTAGCAGGGCGGCCAGCACCGCGTCGGGCGACGAGCCGGCACCGCAGATGGCGCCGCTGCCGGTGATGAAGATGCGATCTTGGCTCACAGCAGCGCCTCCACGTCGTCCGGGTGGCGGAAGGCCAGGCAGCTGTTCGAGCCGCCGAAGCCCAGCGAGTTGGAAAGCGCCAGGCGCACGCGGCGCGCGCGCGGCGCGTCGCGCACGATGTCGAGGTCGCAGTCCGGGTCCGGCTCGCGCAGGTTGGCATTGACCGGCAGCGTGCCGTGGTGGATGGACAGCGCGCAGATCGCGGCTTCCACCGCACCCGCGGCGGCGATCAGATGGCCGGTCACGCTCTTCGTCGAACTGACCGCGACCTGGTCGCGGCCCTCGCCGAACACCGCCTTGACGGCCGCGCATTCGCTGCGGTCGTTCATCGGCGTGGAGGTGCCGTGGGCATTGAGGTAGTTGACGTCGGCCAGCGTGGCGCCGGCGTCGGCGATGGCCTGGCGCATGGCCTGGATCGGCCCGTCGCCTGAAGGGTGCGAATCGGTGATGCGGTAGCTGGAGAGCGAATTGCCGTCGCCGGCCAACTCGGCATAGATGCGCGCGCCGCGCTTGCGGGCCGCCTGCCACTCCTCCAGCACCAGGAAACCGGCGCCTTCACCGAGCACGAAGCCGTTGCGGGTGGCGTCGAAGGGCCGGCTGGCGCGCTCGGGCGCATCGTTGTCCGGCGACACCGCATTCAGCAGGCAGAAGCCCGCCAGGCCGACCGGGTTGATCATCGAATCGAAGCCGCCGGCCAGCACGCAATCGGCCTCGCCGCGGCGGATCAGCTTCAGTGCCGTGCCCACCGCCTGGCCACCGGAGGCGCAGGCGGTGTGCACCGAGCTGGAATAGCCCTGGATGCCGAACACGCGTGTCAGCAAGGAGGCGCCGCCGGCGGAGTTGCTGCGGCAGAAGACCATCGGATCGGCGGCCGAGCCCCGGGCGTCGAGCAGGCGCGAGGGCTCCAGCTCGCCGCGGGGCGCGGCGTCCTGCTGCACCTGGGCCAGCTCGTCGTAGGTCACGCCCATCATGCCGGTGCCGACCACGCAACCCCAGCGCGTCGACGTGGCCGCGGTCGGGCGGATGCCGGCATCGGCAAAGGCTTGTTCAGCAGCCACCAGCGCGAAGCGGTGCGAGCGGTTGGCAAACTTCAGCAGCTTGCGGTCGCCGCCCAGCGCCTGCAGCAGCGCGGCATCCTCCAGGCCCTTGACCTCGGCTGCGATGCGCACCGGGAAACCGCTGGCATCGAAGCTGGCAATGGTGGCGGCGCCACTGCGCCCGGCAAGCAATGCGGCCCAGGTGCTGGCGACGTCGTTGCCCACTGGCGTGACCAGGCCCAGCCCGGTGATGGCGACGCGGCGGCGGCTCATGCAGGACTCCGTGGCGTGACCTCGATGCGCGCGGTGGCCACCGTCTTGTCCTCGCTTCGCGCCGTGACCTTGAGCCGGGCGCGCTGAGCGTCGGCATCCTGCAGCAGCACCTCGAGTTGCAAGCGCGCACCGGGCGCGGTAAATGAACGGATCTTCACCTGCGTGACCTTTCGGCTGACGAGTTCGCCGGCTGCCGCCAGCAAAGCGGACCGCTGCACCAGCTGCAGCGACAGCGCGGCCAGCGCGTCCATCAGCAACGTGCCGGGGAATACCGGTCGGCGCGGGAAGTGATCTGCAAAGTAGGGCGCATCGGCCAGCTCCGGCACCTGCAGGTTGGCGGCCAGTCGTTCACCCGGTTCGAACTGCAGATCGCGAAGATCGGGCCACGGCACGCCGCCGAAACGCCCCGGCGAGGCACCGGCGCCAAGCAAGGTGTGGAAGTCGGCGCGCACCGCTTCGGGCGCATCGAATTCCTCCATCGGCAGCATCGGTCCGACGCTGTCCACCAGCTCCAGCGCCAGCTGACCATCGATGAAGGCCTTGCCGCTGTAGGCCACGGCCTCGGCGTCGCAACGTTCGATGTCGGCCTGCAGCTGCAGCGTGCAACCGGGCTGCGGCATCTGGTGGTAGTGCACCGCATTGGCCAGGCCGGCAACCGGACGGTGGACAAAACCCAGCTGCGCCATCGACGACCACGCGGCCAGCTGGCCCACCGCCTCGGCCATCAGCGAGGCTGGAAAGTGCACGCCCAGCGGCACACCATAGTGGCCTTCGACATGGCCCCCCTCGCGCCGCGTGATGCGGTCGACGAAGGAGAAGCTGCGGAAGCGCCCGCTCATGGCCGGCAGCGCGGCAAAGCCCGGCTCAGGCCGCGGCGGCCCGCTGCGCGCGGATCACGACCTTGCAGAAGGTCTCGGTGGTGAACAGGCGCGGCACGTCGCCGGCCTTCATCGGCGTCTTGAAGCGATCGGCCGGCACCTCGCTCAGGAATTCGCGCAGGCGTGCCATGCCGGCTTCGGTGACGATGCCCTTGGTCTCGAACTGGCTTTCAGGCAGCGGGCCGCGCGCATCCTCGACGATCTTGCCGCGCGGGATCTTCACGCCGAAGCCCTTTTCCAGTCGGAACACCAAGTCGAGGAAGTCGATCGACTCGGCGTCCAGGTCCTGGATCAGCGAGGCCGTGGGCTTCACGTCCTCGAGATCGCAGCCCAGGGCGTCGGACACGATTTGCGCCACCTTGGGAAAGACGGCATCGATTTCTGCCTGGCTGATTGCCTGTTCTGACATGGGAAGTCCTTTTGATTCATTCCATCTTGAAGCCGCCGTCGACGTGCAGCACCTCGCCGGTGATGTAGTCGGCCAGACGCGAGGCGAGAAACCACACCGCGTGGGCCACGTCCTGGGCCTGGCCGTAGCGACGCAGCAGGATGCGTGCCTTGATCTGGTCGTCGGCGAGATCGCGCACCTGTTGCGACATCTCGGTTTCGATCACGCCGGGGGCCACGCAGTTTACCGTGATCTTGCGCGAGGCCAGCTCCACCGCCATGGCCTTGGTGAAGGCGTTGATGGCACCCTTGCTGGCCGCGTAGTTGGCCTGGCCGCGGCCGCCCTTTTCGGCCGCCACCGAACTGAGGTTGATGATGCGGCCCCAGCGCTTGGAGATCATGTGCCGCGATACGGCGCGGGTCAGGTTGAAGACGCCGCCGATGTTGGTGTCCAGCACCGCGTGGATGTCCTCGTCCTCCAGCATGCCCAGCAGGTTGTCGCGCACGATGCCGGCGTTGTTCACCAGCACGTCGATGCGGCCGCGGCCCTCGACGATGCCGTCCACCGCCGCCGCCACCGCCGCGGCGTCGGTGACGTCGACCTGCATCGCCTCGGCCGTGCCGCCGCCTTGCTGCACCGCGGCCACCACCTCCTGCGCGGCCTGCCCGTTGCCGCGGTAGAAGAAGACCACGTCCATGCCGTCGCGGGCCAGCAGTTCCACCACGGCGCGGCCGATGCCGCGGCTGCCGCCGCTGACCAGCGCGACCCTGCCCGCCAAGCCTGAATCGATCTCCATGGGTCAGCCCGAGATGGCGAAGCCGCCGTCGACGAAGAGGGTGTGGCCGTTGATCATGTTGGCTTCGGGCAGGCACAACAGGTACACCGCGCCGGCCACGTCTTCGGGGGACAGCACCGGGCCGGCCGGCGTGCGCGCCTTGAAGGATTCGACCAGTTGCTCGCGGTTGGGAAAGTAGCTCAACGCGTCGGTCTCGACGACGCCGGCGCTGACTGCGTTGACGCGGATGCCGCTCGGCCCCAGCTCCTGTGCCAGCGAGCGCACCAGCGATTCCAGCGCTGCCTTGGACGCGCCGATGAACGCATAGTTGGGCATGGCCCGCACCGAACCCAGGCTGGACATGGCGATGATGCGTCCGCCCGCGCCCATCATCGGCGCGGCGCGTTGCGCCAGCAGGTTCAGTGCGAAGGCATTGGTCTCCATGCACCAGCGCCAGTGCTTCAGCGTCATGTCCATCGCCGGCTTGAGCACGCCGCTGGCGGCGTTGCTGATGACGATGTCCAGGTGCTCGAAATGCTTGCGCAACTCGGTGAACAGGTCGTCCACGCTGTCGGGCTGGCTGACGCTGGCCTTGATGGCCACGGCACGGCGCCCCAGCGCGCGGAACTGCTCGCACAGCGCCTCGGCTTCCTCGTGGCTGTTGTAGTAGTTGACCACCACGTCGCAGCCCGCCTGAGCGAGTTTGGTGGCAATGGCGCGGCCGATGCCACGCGCGGCGCCGGTGACCAGTGCGGTGCGGCCAGCCAGCGGCAAGGGGGGGTGTTGGGCGGGGTCCGGGGAGGTGCTCATGGTCGGGCCGGCGGGCGTCGCAACGCGGCGCGCGATTGTAGGGCTTCACCATGCCCGCCCTGGCGGCAACGCGCTACCATGCACTCACCGAATAGACGCATTTCGAGTGGTGCAACGAGTTCGAGCTCGACAAGGCGACTGGCGATGCATGAAATCAGCCTGGCAGGCGGGATCCTTCGGCTGGTCGAGGAGGCCGCGGCGCGCGAGCATTTCAATCGGGTCGCACGGCTGTCGCTCGAAGCCGGGGCGCTGGCCGGCGTGGAGGTGAGCGCGCTGCGCTTCGCTCTGGAGTCCCTGGCCCCTGGCACCGTGCTCGACGGTGCGGCCATCGAGATCGACGAGCCTGCCGCCATTGCCTGGTGCATGCGCTGCAGCGTCAGCGTGGTCATCAGCGCGCGCACCGATGCCTGCCCGCGCTGCGGCACTTGGCAGCTCACGCCGACCAGTGGCACCGGACTGAAGCTGCGCGAACTCATCGTGCACGATGATTGACCAAGGAACCTAGCGATGTGCGTCGTTTGTGGATGCTCCGACCCCGATGCGGCAGCGGTGCCGCAGGACCTTGGCCACGCCCACGGGAACCTGGACTTTGGCGCCAACACTGCGCGCGTATCGGTGCCGGGGCTGTCTGCCGAGCGAGCGATCCAGCTGGAAGCCGACGTGCTGGGCGCCAACGACCGGATCGCGCGGGCCAACCGGGCGCACTTCCAGGCCCATGGCGTAGCGGCCTACAACCTGGTGTCCAGCCCCGGGTCGGGCAAGACCACCTTGCTGGTGGCGACGATCGAAGCGTTGCGCCGGCGCGAGCCCGCACTGCCGCTGGCAGTGATCGAAGGCGACCAGCAGACCAGCCACGATGCCGACTGCATCCGGGCCACTGGCGCACCGGCCATCCAGGTCAACACCGGCAAGGGCTGCCATCTCGACGCGCCGATGGTGGCCGCGGCCTTCGAGCGCCTGCCGCTGCATGGGCAGGCGCACGGGCATGCGGCGGCGCGATCGCTGCTGTTCATCGAGAACGTCGGCAACCTGGTCTGCCCGGCGATGTGGGACCTGGGCGAACGGGCCAAGGTGGCCATCCTGTCGGTCACCGAGGGTGAGGACAAACCGCTCAAGTACCCCGACCTGTTTGCCGCGGCGCGCCTGCTGGTGCTGACCAAGACCGACCTGCTGGCGCATGTCGATTTCGATGTCGCGCGCTGCATCGCGTACGCACAGCGGGTGAACCCCGGTATCGAGGTGCTGCTGCTTTCGGCGCGCAGCGGGCAGGGCATGGACGCCTGGATCGACTGGCTGCTGGCCGACATGCTTAGCGCTGCGGGCGACGACAGTTCGGCACTGAAGGCCCGCATCGCCGAACTGGAAGCGCTGTTGGCGCAGCGCGAGGCGGCCGGTTGAACCGGCTGCAGCGCCTGCCGCGGGCCGCTCCCGCCCGCGTGCTGGCCTTCGGGGCCTGGCTGAAGAACAGCGCCTGCCTGCTCGACGGCTCGACGGCACATTGGTCGCCCTTGCACGGCGATCTGGCCACACCCACGGCATGTCTGGCCCTCGAGGCGTCGGCCCAAGCCTTGCTCGACCGTGCCGGCGGATGCATCGATGCGGTGGCGCACGACCTGCACCCCGATTTCGAAAGCACCCGCCTGGCGCTGGCCTGTGCCCACAGGCTGGGCGTGCCTGCCGTGCCGGTGCAGCACCACCATGCGCACATCGCCGTGGTGCAAGCCGAGCACGGCAGCGTGGCGCCGGTCATCGGCCTGGCGCTGGACGGCGTGGGCCTGGGGCCGGACGGCAGCGCCTGGGGCGGCGAACTGCTGCACGTGGCCGGTGCCTGCTGGTCCCGGCTAGGCCATCTCACACCGCTGGCACTGCCGGGCGGCGACCGGGCAGCACGCGAGCCCTGGCGCATGGCCGCGGCCGCGCTGCAGGCCCTGGGCCGTGGCGCCGAGATCGTGCCGCGCCTGGCCCCGGTGGTGGGTGGGCCACTGGCCGCAGGCGTGGCGATGCTGCTCGACCGCGGATTGCATTGCACCCCGACCACCAGTGCCGGCCGCTGGTTCGACGCGATGGCCGGTCTGCTGGCGTTGAGCGTTCGGCAGCAAGAAGAAGCCGAGGCGGCGCGATCGCTCGAACATTGCGCCGCGGCGTGGCTGGCCACGCACGAGGCGCCTGCCTTCGACCCGTGCGGGCTCGATCTGCGTCCGCTGGCTCAGGCCTGCCTGGCGCTGGCCGACACCGGTGCGCCCGGTGCCGCGGCAGCGCTGTTCCATGTCGGCCTGGCCGATGGCCTGGCGCAGGCGGCGATCGATGCCGCGGCCGCGGCCGGCAGCACGTGTGTGGTGCTCGGCGGTGGCTGCTTCCACAACCGCCTGCTGACGCACCGCCTCGTCGCGCGGCTCCAGGCGGCCGGGCTCGACGTGGGGCAGCCGCAGGGGCCGGGGCCCGGCGATGCCGGTCTGGCCTTGGGCCAGGCCTGGGTCGCGGCACACCAGCTCGTCGCAAGCCCGGGTCGCATCGCCACGGAGCGTTTCGCATGTGCCTAGCCCTTCCGGCGCGTATCGTCGCGCTCGAAGATGGCGAGCAGGCCACGGTCGACCTGGGCGGTGTGCGCAAGGTCGTCTCGGTGCAGCTGACACCGGGCGTGGTGGTGGGCGACTTCGTGATCGTGCATGTCGGGCACGCCATCGGTGTGCTCGATGCCGACGAAGCCGAGCGCACGCTGGCGCTGTTTGCCGAGCTGGCTCAGGCCGTGGACGACGGCGCGGCATGAAGTACGTCGACGAGTTCCGCGACGGCGAGTTGGCGCGTGGCATCGCCGCGCGCATCGCCGCCGAACTGCGGCCTGGCCGGCGCTACAACTTCATGGAATTCTGCGGCGGACACACGCACGCCATCTCGCGCTACGGCATCGTCGAGCTGCTGCCTGCGGCGGTGCGCATGATCCACGGCCCGGGCTGCCCGGTGTGTGTGCTGCCGATCGGTCGCATCGACCAGGCCATCGCGCTCGCGTTCGACCACGGCGCCATCGTCTGCACCTATGGCGACACGATGCGAGTTCCGGCCAGCGAAGCGCTGAGCCTGATGAAGGCCAAGGCGCGTGGTGCCGATATCCGGATGGTCTATTCCGCAGCCGACGCGCTGCAGGTTGCGCGCGCCCAGCCTGATCGCGAGGTGGTGTTCTTCGCCATCGGCTTCGAGACCACGACCCCGCCGACCGCGCTGGTCATCCAGCGGGCCGCGAAAGAAGGCCTCGGCAACTTCAGTGTGCTGTGCTGCCACGTGCTCACGCCCAGCGCGATCACGCATATCCTCGAATCGGCCGAAGTCCGCCATCACGGCACGGTGCCGATCGACGGCTTCATCGGCCCGGCCCATGTGAGCATCGTCATAGGCTCCGCGCCGTACGAGCCCTTCGCCGAGGCGTATCGCAAGCCGGTGGTGATTGCCGGATTCGAACCGCTGGACGTGATGCAGGCCTGCCTGATGCTCGTGCGCCAGGTCAACGACGGGCGTGCCGAGGTCGAGAACCAGTTCTCGCGGGCGGTCACGCGCCAGGGCAACCTCGCGGCGCAACGCGCGGTGGCCGAAGTCTTCGAGGCGCGCGAGCGCTTCGAGTGGCGTGGCCTGGGCGAGGTGCCGTACTCGGCGCTGAAGATCCGACAGGACTTTGCCGCCTTCGACGCCGAGTGCCGTTTCGGCCTGCACTACAAACCGGTGCCCGACCACAAGCAATGCGAATGCGGTGCCATCCTGCGCGGCGTGAAGAGGCCCGTCGACTGCAAGCTGTTCGGCAGCGTCTGCACGCCCGAAAGCCCGATGGGCTCGTGCATGGTGTCCAGCGAGGGTGCCTGTGCCGCGCACTACTCGTACGGGCGCTTTCGCGACATCGCGGTCGTGGCGGCAAGCGCCGCATGAGTGCGAAGAAGGACTACATCCGCCCGCTCGATCTCCAGCGCGGCCGCATCGACATGAACCATGGCGCGGGCGGGCGCGCGTCGATGCAGCTGATCGACGAAGTCTTCGTGCGCGCCCTCGACAACGACTACCTGCGCCAGGGCAACGACGGCGCCACGCTGCCGGTGCCTGCCGAGCTGCTGGAAGGCGGCCGTCTGGTGATGGCCTGCGATGGCCATATCGTCTCGCCGCTGTTCTTTCCTGGCGGCGACATCGGCTGCCTGGCGGTGCACGGCACGATCAACGACTTGGCGATGATGGGCGCGCGGCCGCTGTTCCTGTCGGCCAGCTTCATCCTCGAGGAGGGTTTCGCACTGGCGGACCTGAAGCGCGTGGTCGATTCCATGGCCGCTGCCGCGAGCGCAGCCGGCGTGCCGGTGGTGACCGGCGACACGAAAGTGGTCGAGCAGGGCAAGGGCGACGGCTGCTTCATCTCGACTTCGGGTGTCGGCGCGGTGCCGCGCGACGTGGTCCTGGGGGGTGCGAATGCCCGCCCCGGCGACGTGCTGATCGTCTCCGGCACCATTGGCGAACACGGCGTGGCGGTGCTCTCGCAGCGCGAGTCACTGCAGTTCGAGACGGCCATCGTCTCCGACACGACCGCGCTGCACACGCTGGTGGCCGCGATGCTGCAGGCCACGCCGAGTGGTGCCCTGCATGTGCTGCGCGACCCCACCCGTGGCGGGCTGGGCACCACGCTGAACGAGATCGCACGCCAGTCGAATGTCGGCATGTTGCTCGACGAGGCCGCCATCCCGATGCGAGCCCAGGTCGAGGCCGCCTGCGAGCTGCTGGGCCTGGACCCGCTGTACATCGCCAACGAGGGCAAGCTGGTCGCTGCGGTCGCGCCCGAGGCCGCCGATGCACTGCTGGCGGCGATGCACGAGCATCCGTTGGGCGCGCGTGCGGCGCGCATCGGCTCGGTCGTGGCCGATGAGCACCGGTTCGTGCAGATGCGCACCCGCTTTGGCGGCCGGCGCATCGTCGACTGGCTCTCGGGCGAGCCGCTGCCCAGGATCTGCTGAGCGGCCTGGCGGCGCCCAGACCCGCTCGTCCTGGCGTACCGCCTGCAGCACGATCGGCGACAGCCCGGCACCGCCACGCTCGGCCACTTGGCGCAGCAACTGGCGGCGCATGTGCGCCCCCATGGCGGCACAGGTGCAGTGCGAGGCCAAACGGCCTCCCCTTGGCGCAAGCATGTGGTGCCCCCCGCCACATCGCACGGATTCCGGGGCGACGGAGACGCAGGTGACGCTCGGGTGCCGATGCAAGACTGGCCAGGCGTCTACCCAGTTACGCATGCCCTGGCCGCCAAGGGGCAGTGCCAACACGCCCACGGCTGGCCTGCCCGGCAGGACTCGAACCTGCGACCCCCAGCTTAGAAGGCTGGTGCTCTATCCAGTTGAGCTACGGGCAGCGCGCCGCCCGATTCTAGGTGGCGCACCTGTGCGGCGGACGTGCCCGCGCCGGGCGCCAAAAAATCACTTCGGAATGCTGCGCGGTTGCCGATATAGCTTGCAACCGCCTCGAAAGGCAGGGCGCCACGCTCTGGCCTGACGGGCATCGTCGTCCCCAGACGCGCGCGGGCCCGCCCGCCTTCTTTGCAACCGAAGCTCACCATGCTCGACACCATCAAACGCTGGCTTGGCAACGCACCCGTGCAGATCCCGGGCTGGGGCGAGCTGTCGTCCTGGGTACGTTCGCAGCAATGGACCTTGCGCGCCGTGCGCGAGCCCGAAGGCTTCGTGATCGACGGGCGCAGTGGCAGCACCGCCTGGCGGCTGGAATGGGGGCCGTCGCAGCGTTCGTACATCGGCGGGGCCGAGCTGCGCATCCGCGCCGAGTTGTCGGTTCCGCGCGAACTGCAGGCGCTGGTGCTGAACCGCGAGCTGATGGATGCGATGGAAAAGGCGGTCTTCGAGCAATATGTCGAAGGCGTGCAGACCCGCATCGACACCACCACGCCTCCGGAAATGCGCTGGTTGGTGATGTTCCCCAAGCTGTCCGGTGCCGAGTTGCGCACGCTGCGCGACAGCTATGGCGCGCTGTCCAGCTTCAAGCCCTGGCTGCAGCAATGGCTGGCAGGCAACCTGACCCCTACGCTGGCGGCCTTGCCGACCTCGGCCGAGCGGCCGCTGGTGCTGATGATTGCGCGGCGCCGGCTGTGCCTGCGCGCGGCGCTAGCTCAGCCCGACCCGGCTGCGCTGCAGGCCTGGTTGCGGCTGTTCGACTGCGCGCTGCAGGAGGCGCAGCGCGTGGCACTGGACGAGATCGACGTGCATACGCCGAGCACCCAGCCGAGCATGTTCTCGGCCTCGACGATGCCGGTCGACGTGGCTCGCACCTGAGCCGCAGCTGCTTCAGCCCGCCTGGGCAAACTGCCAGCCCAGATCGGCCAGCGGCTTGGCCGCGGCACCCGACTGGCGCGCCTGTTCGCTGGCGGCGGTACCCGCTTCGACCCGCTTGGCAATGCCCTGCACGATCGCCGCCAAGCGGAACAGGTTGTAGGCCAGGTAGAAGTTCCAGTCGATCTTCAGTGATTCGGGCGTACCGCGGCCGCTGCGCTGGCAGTAGCGGCGGATGTACTCCGCTTCCACAGGAATGCCGAGCGCGGCATGGTCCAGCCCGCCGATGCCGCGGAACGAGCCCGGCGGGATGTGCCAGGACATGCAGTGGTAGCTGAAGTCGGCCAGCGGGTGACCGACGGTGGACAGCTCCCAGTCCAGTACCGCCAGCACGCGCGGCTCGGTGGGGTGGAAGATCAGGTTGTCGAGGCGGAAGTCGCCGTGCACCACCGACACCATCGATTCGTCGCGCGCGCTTTGCGGGATGTTCTTCGGCAGCCATTCGAGCAGCCGGTCCATGGAATCGTTGGGGCCCGTGATCGAGGCCTGGTACTGCTTGCTCCAGCGAGCAATCTGGCGCTCGAAGTAGTTGCCCGGGCGGCCGAAATCGGCCAGGCCCAGGGTTGGCACATCGAGCTTGTGCAACGCGGCGATGACGCGGTTCATCTCGTCGTAGATCGCGCCACGCTCGTCGCGCGTCATGCCCGGCAGTGACTGGTCCCAAAGCACTCGGCCCTGGACGAACTGCATCACATAGAAGGCGCGGCCGATGACCGATTCGTCGTCGCACAGCAGGTGCATCCGCGGCACCGGCACCTCGGTGCCGGCCAGAGCGCCCATGACCCGGAACTCACGTTCGATGGCATGGGCGGAAGGCAGCAGCTTGGCCACCGGCCCGGGCTTGGAGCGCATCGCGTACGAGGCCTGCGGTGTGACCAGCTTGTAGGTCGGGTTGGATTGTCCGCCCTTGAACTGTTCCACCGTCAGCGGCCCGGCAAAGCCCGGCAGGTGCTGCTGCAGGTGGGCTTGCAGCGCGTCGATGTCGAAGGCATGCGTGCCAGACAGCGGCTTGGTGCCCAGGAAATGGTCCATGAGGGAATGTCTCCGATGGTCTTGCCTAGCGCTCGGCGATTTGCAGCAGCTTGTCACGCGACAGCACCACCAGCCGCGTCGGCTCGACGCGCACCGCGCCCTCGCGTTCGAAGCCCTTGAGCTCCTGGTTGACGCGCTGGCGCGAGGCGCCGAGCAGCTGCGCCAAGTCTTCCTGTGCCAGCTGCAGGCCGATGCGGATCTCGTCGCCCTGGGCAATGCCGTAACTCTTGGCCAGCAGGATGATCTGCTTGGCCAGCCGGGCCTGCAGCGGCCGCGTGTTCAGGTCCTCGAACTGGTTGTACATGAGCCGCAGCCGGCGGCAGTTCAGGCGCAGCAGCGCGTCGTACAACTCGGCATGCTGGGTCAGCAGTTCCCTGAAGTCGGGCTTGCGCACGCACAGCAGCGTGGTCTGCCCGTGGGCGTCGGCGTCGTGGGTGCGGGGCAGGCCGTCGAAGAGCGCGATATCGCCGAACCACACGCCGGGCTCGGCATAGGTCAGCGTGACCTGCTTGCCCGACAGCGACACCGAACTGATGCGCACGGCGCCCAGCGCCACACCGCACCATTCCTCGGCCGCACCGCCGCGTGTGGCCAGCGGGGCGCCGTCCTTCAGTCGGCGCACGATGGCGCGGGCCAGTATGGCTTCGCGCAGCGGCGCCGAGAGCTTGGCGAACCATGCGCCGGAATCGATGTTGCGGCGTTCCTCGACGCTCAGGGTCGATGCGTTCATGTCGATGATGCGATGCGGCGAACAGGCCACAGAAGATGCGAACGCCTATGCTAACCGTGCGCTGCTGCACAGTGCGGCGCCCCCGGCTCGGGGCTATTTGTAACCGTGCGTGCTAGAGTGGTTCGAAGCCAAAAGCCCACGACCTGAACGCATGTACCAGCGGCCCCTGAGCATCGCGATCCTCGCCATCGGTGGATTCGCGGCCGCATCCGATGCGCTGGCTTTGGGCTTCGGTCGCATCCCCGAATCGATCCCCTTCGGCCAGGCGCTGGACCTGGCCGTGCCGCTGCGGCTGGACGCTGGCGAGAGCGTCACGCCCGCCTGCGTGCAGGCCGAAGTGCACGTGGGCGAGCAACGCCTGGCTCCCGGCACGGTGCTGGTCACGCTGGAGCGGCGTGACGACCTGCGGGTACGAATCCGCAGCGCGCAGGTCGTGCAGGAGCCGCTGGTGGCGGTGAACCTGGTGGTGGGCTGTGGCAGTTCCGTGTCGCGGCAGTTTGTCGTCTTTGCAGACCCACCGGACAGCCGCGCCGACGCCAGCCGCGTGGCCGTGGCCGATGTGCCGCCGGCGCCGCCAGCATCGTTGCCTGCGGGCGAGCCCGTGGCGCAGCCGAGTGTGCCCCGTATGCAGCCGCTGGCCGCGGCCTCCAACGACGCACGCCCCGCGACCAGAAAGACGGCCCGCAAGCCGCAGGCCGAAGCGGTCCGGCCACGCAGCCAGGCCAAGGTCCAAACGCCCGCTGTGGCGGCACGCAGCGACGCGCCCAAGCGCAGCGTCGTGGCCGCCGCACCGCGGCTGAAGCTGGAGGAGCCCGAAGAACTGCTCAAGGCCGCGACGGCCACCGTGGCCGCGCAGGATGCCGCGCTGGCCTCGGCTGCGCAGGCGGCCAGTGCGGCCGAAGCCGCAGCCTCGGCGTCCGAGCAGCGCCTGGTGGCGATGGAAAGCAGCCTGAAGACGCTGCGTGACGAGGCCACGGCCCACCGTGCCACGATGGAGCAGATGCGCAATCGCCTGGCCCAGGCCGAAGACCAGGGCCGCATGCAGTCGATCCTGGTCGGCATCGTCGCGCTGCTGGCCGCGCTGGCGGCATGGCTGGGCTGGCGTGTGCACAAGCTGCAGCGCGAGCGCCAGGCTGCCTGGTGGCAGGGCGCAGCCGAAGCCGAGGCCGCCGCGGCCGACGTGTCGGTCGAGCCCTCGGTGGTGACCGCACCGGTGCCGATGGTGCAGGAGGTGCCAGCCGTAACGCCGGTCGACGACACGCCGCCGCCGCTCCAGCGCACCTCGGTGCTGCCGCCCGGGGATCTGGTCGAGGAGTCGCTGACCCGACCGGTCAGCGTCGACGAGTTGATCGACCTCGAGCAGCAGGCCGAGTTCTTCATCGTGCTGGGCGAGGAGGATGCGGCCGTCGATCTGCTGATGGCGCACCTGCGCAGCAGTGGCGGCACCAGCCCCTTGCCCTATCTGAAGCTGCTGGAGATCTACCGCCATCGCGGCGACCGCGAGGCCTACGAGCGCATGCGCAAGCGCTTCAGCCAGCGCTTCAATGCCGTGGCGCCGGAGTGGGGTGCCGACCCGGAACGCGGCCGCGATCTGCAGCACTACCCGGCGGTGCTGGTGGCACTGCAGGCCTGCTGGCCGCGCCCGCTGGATGCGATGGCCGAGCTGGAGAACCTGCTGTTCCGCAAGCGCAGCGGCGAGCTCTTCGAGTTGCCGGCCTACCGGGATGTGCTCACGTTGTTCTCGGTGGCCCGCGACCTGCACCGCATGGTCGATCAGCCGACGCCGGATGTCGACGTGCTGCTGCCGCTTTCCGCCGGCAATGAGCCGACGCTGAGTGCGCCGTCGTCGATCTTCGACACCTTGTCCTCGGGCAGCGGCGGCCCGGATTCGGTGCTGGATGACCGACCCACGGCCCCGGTGGACCTGGACCTGAGCGAGCCGCTGCTGCTGGACGACAGCCGCGCCGGCGACCTGCCGCCCGTGCGGCTGAGTCTGCGCTAGATTTTCTGCAGGCGCGACAGCGCAGTCAGCAGCGTCTCGTCGCGTTTGGCAAAGCACAGCCGCGCAATCTGCTGTTCGTAACCGTCGGCATAGAAGGCCGACAGCGGTATCGCCGCCACGCCGATCTCGGTGGTCAGCCATTCGCAGAACGCGGCTTCCTTCAAGTCGCTGACCTGGCTGTAGTCCACGCACTGGAAATAGCTGCCTTCGCTGGGCAACATGCGCAGCCGCGTTTCCTTCAGCCCGGCGCGAAACAGGTCACGCTTGCGCTGGTAGAAGGCCGGCAGCTCGAGGTAGTGACGCGGCTCGGCCATGTAGCGGGCCAGACCGTGCTGCATCGGCGTGTTGACGGTAAAGACATTGAACTGGTGCACTTTGCGGAACTCGGCCATCAGCGGCGCTGGTGCGACCACGTAGCCGACCTTCCAGCCGGTGACGTGATACGTCTTGCCGAAGCTGCTGACGACGAAGCAGCGCGACGCCAGTGCCGGGATCGATGCCGCGCTGACGTGTGCCACGCCGTCGAACACCATGTGCTCGTAGACCTCGTCGGAGATCAGCAGGATGTTCGTTGGTGCGAGCAGTTCGCTCAGCTGCTGCATCTCGCCGGCGGTCCATACGGTGGCGCTGGGGTTGTGCGGCGAATTGACCAGGATCGCCTTGGTGCGCGGCGTGATGGCCGTTGCAATGGCATCAAAGTTGGGCCTGAAGGTGCCGGGATCGAGTGGCACGCGCACCACCACGCCGCCGGCCAGCTCGATGTTCGGCTGGTAGCTGTCATAGCACGGCTCGAGCACGATGACTTCGTCGCCCGGGTGCACGCAACACAGGATGGCGGTGAAGATGGCCTGGGTGGCTCCGGCGGTGATGGTGACCTCGGTGTCCGGGTCGTAGCGGTGGCCGTACAGCGCTTCGACCTTCTTCGACACCGCCTCGCGCAGCGGCGCCACGCCGGGCATCGGCGGGTACTGGTTCAGGCCCTCGCGCATGGCCATGTTGACCAGGTCGAGCAGGGCCGGATCGCATTCGAAGTCGGGGAATCCCTGGCCCAGATTGACGGCACCGTGCTTGGCGGCCAGCGCCGACATCAACGTGAAAATGGTGGTGCCGACGTGGGGCAGCCGGCTGTGCAGCGGCGGCGTGGCAACGGGGGTGGCGCTGGTGGGCATGCAGTCCTTACATCTGGTAGTCATCGCCACCGCCGCTCATGGCGCGTTGGATCAGCGCACGGGTGAGTCGTTCGGAAAGCAGTTCGGCAAAAGTGTAGACAAAGTGGCGCAGGTACGCGCCCCGACGGAAGGCCACGCGTGCCACGTTCTGGCCGAACAGGTGGCCGGCCGGGTGCGCCACCAGTTCGCTGTCGGTCGGCTCGTCGCGCACCGCCATCTCGGCCACGATGCCGGCGCCCAGGCCCAGGCGTACGTAGGTCTTGATGACGTCGGAGTCGAGTGCCTCCAGCGCGAACTGCGGCTTCAGCCGTGCCTTGGCAAAGGCCGCGTCGATGCGCGAGCGGCCGGTCACCGTGGGGTGGTAGGTGACCAGCGGCTCGGCCGCCACCTGCTGCAGCGTGGGGCGCTCCACCGCGGCCAGCGCATGCGTGCGCGGCACTACGATGGCGTGCTGCCACTCGTAGCAGGGCAAGGTCACCAGGTCGTCGAACTCGGTCAGCGATTCGGTGGCCAGGCCGATGTCGGCAGTCTCCGCGAGAAGCATGCGCGCCACCTGCTCGGGCGTGCCCTGGTGCAGCACCACCTGCACTTTCGGGTAGCGGCGGCGCAGCAGCGCCACCGGCCCGGGCAGCACGTAGCGCGCCTGTGTGTGGGTGGTGGCGATGGATAGCGTGCCCGCCTCCTGCTTGGAAAACTCCTCGCCGATGCGCTTCAGGTTGGCCACCTCGCGCAGGATGATGTCGATGGCCTTCAGCACTTCCTGTCCCGGTTCGGTGACGCGCCGCAGCCGCTTGCCGTGGCGCGCGAAGATGTCGATGCCGAGTTCTTCCTCCAGTTCGAGGATGGCCTTGCTGATGCCGGGCTGCGAGGTGAACAGGGCCTTCGCGGTCTCGGTCAGGTTGAGATTGCGGCGCACGGCCTCCTGTACGAAGCGGAACTGATGCAGGTTCATCGGCCGGCTCCTTGCGGCGCATTGGTTTGCGCCAGCAAAGCCAGTGCGGTCGCGGCCATGGCTTCGCGCACCTGCGACTGCTCGCCCACGGCAGCGTGCAGCCGCCAGTCCACCGACGGGTGCAGTTCGCGCAGGCGTTCGATCATCGGCGGCAGATCCTTGCGCAGATGGCCGCCGGTACCCAGGAACATCGGCAGCACATCGACCCGGCGGCACCCGGCGGCACACAGTTCGGCACCGGCGTCGGCCAGGCTGGGCGACATCAGCTCCAGGTAGGCCAGTCGCAGCTGCAACTGCGGCTGCTGCAGGCGGATCTGTTCGGCCACGGCTTCGAAGGGCGCAGACCAGCGCGGATCGCGCGCGCCATGGGCGAAGAGGATCAGTCCCCGTGTCGTCATCTCGGCCTTCAGCGGTAGCGCACCAGCCAGCCGAATGCGGCCAGCGACAGCAGCATGAACAGTGTGCTCGGCATGGCGGCGACGATCCACGGCGTCCAGCCGCGCAGCAGGCCGATATGTCCGACGACGTTGTTGAGCAGCACGAAGCTGATGCCCAGCATGATGCCGCCGAAGACCTTCAGGCTGATGCCGCCAGCACGCGCATGGAGGTAGGCGAAGGGCAGGGCCAGCGCCGTCAGCACCAGGCACGCCAGTGGATACAACGCCTTCTTCCAGAACTGGATGCGGTGACGCTGCGAGGCCTGCTCCTGGTCGCTGAGGTGTTCGCTGTAGCGCCACAGTTCGACCGTGGACATCGTCTTCAAGGGCAGCACCGCCGCCGACACCACGCCGGCGCTGAGCGTGCTGGGCCAGCGTAACGTGGGCAGCGACTGGCGCTGCACGCTGTCCGGCGTACCGGCCACACCGGCAGGCCAGGTGGTGACATCGGCATCGGTCAGGGTCCAGGAGGAATCTGCGCCGACGCGGCCCTGGCGCGCGACGATGCGCGACAAGTGGCGCCCGTCGCCATCGAACTCGAAGATGCGGATGCCGACCAAGGTGCCGCGGCTGTCGATGCCAGCGACATTCACCGAATAGCTGCGCTCGCCCTGCTCGGTGCTGCGCCGCTCCTTCAGCCATGCACCGGTGCTGCCGAGCTTGCGCCCGCCGCTCAGCGCAGCCTTGAACAGCACCGTCTGCGTCTCGGTGAAGGGCACGACGTAGTCGCCGATGGCGAAGGTCAGGGCGCTGAACACCAGGCCCAGCAGCGCCAGCAGGCGCAGCGCGCGCAGAGGGCTCAGGCCGCCGGTGCGCAGGATGGTGAATTCCGAGCTTTGCGCCAGCCGGGCCATCGAGTAGATGGTGCCGATCAGCACCGCGATCGGCAACAGCTCATAAAGGTTGCCCGGCAACTCGAGCAACGCACCCGCGACCGCCATCCACAGCGTGAAACCGCTGCGACCGATCTTCTGCAACTCGTCGACGAAGTCGATGAAGAAGGACAGGGACAAGAAGGCCAGCGCGACGAAGGTCACCGACGACACGATGTCGCGGTAGAGCATGCGGCGAACCGTCTTCATGCTGGTACCGAGCCGGCAGCGGCGCGGCGGAACTGCAGCACCGCGGCATGGTCCCGCCACCACAGCAAGGCCAGTGCTACCAGGAACACCCCGCCGTGCAGCGCGAGCAGCACCTGTGTCATGCCGAAGCGGCCGTTGGCCACCCAGCTCTGCGTCAGGTTGATCGAGTTGAAGTAGGCCAGCGAGCCGACCAGCGCGACCACCAGATTGAGGTTGCTGGGCCGACGTGTGTTGACATGGGCCAGGCCGATGGCCAGCAGCGACAGGTTCATCGCCGCCAGCATCAGGCCGAGGCGCCAGACGAGCTCGCCCTGGTTGCGCGGCGTGGGCGTACGCATCAGTTCGGCCGTGCCGATCGTCTTGGGTGGTTGCTCGCGCACGCGGCGCAACGCCTTGATGTCGACCAGCGCACGGTAGCTCTCGAAGCCGGCCACGGTGGTCTCGCCCGTGTGGGTGTTGACATCGCTGCGCTGGCCCGATTCCAGCACCAGGAAGCGCTCGTCGCCTTTCATCTCGATATGACCGTTGCGCGCCGACACCACGGTCTCCAGCGGCTCCTTGTTGGATAGCGCGAAGACGTTGCGTACGCTGACATCGTCGCGCGGATCGCGTTCGACAAAGAACACACGCTGCCCGTCCGCCGAGCTCTGAAAGACGCCAGGAGACACGCGGGCGAGGTCGGAGCGTTGCGCATAGCGGTCGCGCAACTCGGCGCTGTTCTGGTTGACCCAGGGCCAGGCAAAGGCCAGCAGCAGGCAGATCACCACCAGCACCGGCCAGAAGGTGTAGAGCACCGGCCGCACGAAACGAGCGAGATCGAGCCCGCTGGCGAACCAGATGGCCATCTCGCTGTCGCGGTACATGCGACCCAGCGTGACGACGATCGACACGAACAGCGAAAGGCTGAGGATGGTCGCAAGCTGACCGAGCGTGGTGTAGCCGAGCACCAGCACCACGTCCTTCGGTTCGACCAGGTCGCTGGCGGCCAGCGACAGCGTGCGTACCAGCAGCATCGTGATGACGATGGTCAGCAGCACCACCAGCGTTGCGCCGAAGGTGCGGGCCAGGTCACGCCTCAGCGTGCTATCGAATAACATGGACCGCTTTGCATACCGGGGCGAATTATGGACTTCAAGCTTCAGGTTACCGAGCTCAAGGACTTGCGCCACGTCGAGGCCGACGCGCTGCTGTTGGTGGTGGGCGAGGGCAGCTTGCCGGAGTCGCTGGGCAACGTGCTTGGTGGCGCGCTTTCCGCCGCCTTGAAGGACGGCGACCTGGCCTACAAGGCAGGGCGTTGCTTGTATATGCATGGCCTGTCTGGCGTGAAGGCCGGGCGCATCGTTTTTGCTGCAGCCTCCGGTAGCACGGCAAAGGCCTTCCGTGCCGCACTGGTCGCCGGCCTGGGCCAGCTTAAGGGCGGCGGCGCGCGGCATGTGGCCGTGGCCTCGGCATTGCCGCAGCCGATCGACGCCGCCCAGTCGCAGACGCTGGCCGGCGCGGTGGGCGATTCGCTGTACGTGTACCGCCACACCAAACCGTCGGCGCCGGCACAGTCGAAGCTGCAGCGCGTGACCTTGCTGTGCGGCGTGGCCGAGACCGCGGCGGTGCGCGACGCCCTGCACCGTGGCGAGGCCGTGGCTGCCGGCGTGGCGCTGGCGCGCGAATGCGCCAACCGGCCAGGCAACCACTGCACACCGTCGTACCTGGCCGACGAGGCGCGGCGCCTGGGCAAGTCGCATGGACTGGATATCGAGGTGCTCAACCGCAAGGAAGTCGAGAAGCTCGGCATGGGCTGCTTCCTGGCGGTGGCACAGGGTTCGCAGCAGCCGCTGAAGTTCATCGTGCTGCAGTACCGA
The DNA here is from genome assembly GCA_963758955.1 of uncultured Pseudomonadota bacterium. GTDB lineage: Bacteria > Pseudomonadota > Gammaproteobacteria > Burkholderiales > Burkholderiaceae_C > Rubrivivax. The sequence continues at coordinate 122,622 of CAVWXO010000004.1, read as the reverse complement.
GGGACGGCAAAGTCGGCGCCGCCGCTGGTCCTGGTGGGCAAGGGCATCACCTTTGATACCGGCGGCATCTCCATCAAGCCGGCCGCCGACATGGACGAGATGAAGTTCGACATGGGTGGCGCAGCCAGCGTGCTCGGCACCTTCCGCGCGGTGGCGCAGCTCAAGCCGAAGATCAACCTGGTGGGCCTGATCCCGGCCTGCGAGAACATGCCCAGCGGCACGGCAGTCAAGCCTGGCGATGTGGTCACCAGTCTTTCGGGGCAGACGGTGGAGATCCTCAACACCGATGCCGAGGGCCGGCTGATCCTTTGCGATGCACTGACCTATGCCGAACGCTTCAAGCCGGCGGCCGTGGTGGACGTTGCCACCCTCACCGGCGCCTGTGTCGTGGCACTCGGCCACCATCGCAGCGGCCTGTTCAGCCCGGACGATGCACTGGCAGCCGAGCTCGATCGGGCCGGCCAGGCCGCGCTCGATCCATGCTGGCGCATGCCGCTGGACGACGAATACGACGAGGGCCTGAAGAGCAACTTTGCCGACATGGGCAATGTCGGGCCCCGTGCCGGGGGTGCCATCACCGCAGCCATGTTCCTGAAGCGCTTCGCGGCCAAGTACCCTTGGGCCCATCTGGACATTGCCGGCAGTGCGTGGAAGTCTGGCGCGGCCAAGGGGGCGACCGGCCGGCCCGTGCCGTTGCTGACGCAATTCGTTCTCGATCGCGCCGGTTGACGGTGGCCCAGGTCGACTTCCACAGTGGCGTCGTCGCGCCGGTGCACTACGCCTGCCGGCTGCTGCGCAAGGCCTGGCGGCAGGGCGTCTCGGTACTGGTCACCGCGCCATCGTCGACCTTGGCTGCGCTGGATCGCGAGCTGTGGACCTTCGAGGCGCATGAGTTCGTGCCGCACCTGCGCGTGCGCCCGGGGCAGGCCGCCGATGCCGCGCTGCGACGCACGCCGATCTGGCTGTGTGAAGGCGAGCCGCCGGGCCCCTGCCCGAAGGTGCTGGTCAACCTGGATGCCGACCTGCCCGAGGTGGGTGAGCCCTTCGAGCGGATCATCGAGATCGTGAGCAGCCAAGGAGAGGAACGCCAGCGCGCACGCGCCCGCTGGCGCGCCTACGAGGCACAGGGCTGGACCATCCGCCACCATCCGCAGCCTTCGGCGTGACTGGCACGGGGTTGGCTGCGGGGCAAAAAACAACTCTCGCTGACCCGTATACCGGATGGGCTTGTCAATCCCGTATCATCTTGGGTACTACTTTTTTACAGGATTCCGTTCATGAACAAGTTCACCCTATCGGTTGTCGCTTCTGCGGCCGTGTTGCTTGCGGCATGTGGCAAGAAAGAGGAAGCGCCGGCTCCCGTCGCTGCCGCTCCGGCCGCCTCCGCCGCACCGGCTGCGCCGCCGCCGCCAAGCGAACTCGTCATCAAGATTGGCCACGTCGGCCCGACCAGCGGCGCCATCGCCCACCTGGGCAAGGACAACGAGATGGGCGCGCGTATGGCCATCGACGACCTGAACGCCAAGGGCGTGATGATCGGCGGCCAGAAGGCCAAGTTTGAACTGCTGGCCGAAGACGATGCCGCCGACCCGAAGCAGGGTACGGCCGTCGCGCAGAAGCTGGTCGACGCCAAGGTTCAGGGCGTCATCGGCCACCTGAACTCGGGCACCACGATCCCGGCCTCGCAGGTGTACAACACGGCCGGCATTCCGCAGATTTCGCCGTCGGCAACCAACCCGAAGTACACCCGCCAGGGCTTCAACACCACCTTTCGCGTGGTGGCTGACGACGTGCAACTGGGCAGCACGCTCGGCAAGTACGCGGTCAACGAGCTGAAGGGCAAGAGCATCGCCGTCATCGATGACCGCACGGCCTATGGCCAGGGCGTGGCCGACGAGTTCGAGAAGGCCGTCAAGGCCGCCGGTGGCAGCACGCTGGACCGCCAGTTCACCACCGACAAGGCGACCGACTTCACCGCCATCCTCACCCAGATCAAGTCCAAGAAGCCCGACGTGGTGTTCTTCGGCGGCATGGACGCCGTGGCCGGCCCGATGATGCGCCAGATGAAGCAGCTGGGCATCAAGGCCAAATTCGTCGGTGGCGACGGTATCTGCTCGGGCGAACTGCCCAAGCTGGCAGCTGGCGCGATGGCCGACGGCCAGGTGGTCTGCGCCGAGGCCGGTGGTGTCGAAGGCGAGCAGAAGGCGGGCATGGAAGAGTTCCGCACCAAGTTCAAGGCCAAGTACAACACCGACGTTCAGGTCTATGCGCCATACGTGTACGACGCGCTGAACGTGATGGTCGCGGCCATGGAGAAGGCCGGCTCGTCGGACCCGGCAAAGTACCTGCCGGTGCTGGCCAAGACCGACGGCTACAAGGGCGTGACCGGCACGATCGCCTTTGACGAGAAGGGCGACATCAAGAACGGCGCGCTGACGCTGTACACCTACAAGGACGGCAAGCGCGACCAGATCGCCGTGGTGCGCTGATCCCGGTTCAAGCTCGGTCTGACGAACAAGGCGCCCGCAAGGGCGCCTTTTCACTTCCGCTCGGGTCATATGCCGCCGATGGCCCAAACTTGCCGGAAAGCGAGTGCTGGCGCGGGTTTGCGCCCAGGACGCATGAGCTCCGGAGGTCGGAAATAGAGTGACGGCTCTAGTTCGCACGACCGCGGCAGGAAAGCCCCCTGGCTCACGTGCCCACCCGGCCGGGTTCGTCACGGTCGACCGGGCCGGCGCAGGGCTAACTAGGCCCCTCAGAGCACTGGCGACGACGAGACCGTCATCGCGTGCCGTTTAGGCGCTCCAGCTCACCAAGGTATTTGGCCGTCGCAAACCGGTTAACAACGAACTGCACTGAGTGAATCCATAGGCCCGAGGTCGGTGCATGCAAGTTCACGTTGATAACGGAAGTCTCGTGGGTTAGCGGTACCGTTGAAAAGGGACGCCACTCGCCCGTTTCAGAGTTGATGACTTCCAGGTGTTTGCAATGCTTGGCCGAGGCTTCTGCGCCCATGAGGTACTCGCCACCCTGCATGAAGCCAATGGCTTGGAAGAGCCCATTGCCGACAAAGGCCAGTAGCGGTATGTCGTCCGCTTCGTTGTTGCGGCCGACAACTAGGCCACCCTGTCGAACATTCAGTACTTCGCCCCGCTCGAGCATCGCGAAGAACTCGTCGAAGCCGAAGACGGCGTTGCTCGCTCCACAAGCATGGCAGTTGTGCCCACCTGCAGGGACAGCTTTCTTGCATTTCCAGCACGGAGCCGTGTCCGCAATGTCGATGGTTAGTTGACGCATGCCAGGTGTACGGCCGACTTTTAGTCACGAGGCGTGCCACGCTTGCGCCGGCCTAGCATGCGGGACCGCCATAGGCCTTCAACGCACCGCTTCTCCCAATCCCCGACTCGCGGGGCCAAGGTGTTACGGCGCTTGCGGAGCCGTCGGCCAGCCTCTACATTCAAACTTAACGAATGTTCAGTCTGGTTCAAATTCATGCAATCCGTCGACGTCAAGCACCTGACCACGCTCCAGCGCCACTGGAAGCTCAACGCCACCTTCCCGTCGATGGCCAAGCTGGCCGATGTGATGGGCCTGGCCGGCGCCGGCTCGGTCTTCCAGGCCGTCGGGCGCCTGGTCGATGAGGGCTACCTGCAGCGCGTCGACGGCCGTCTGGCCCCGACCCGCAGGTTCTTCGCCCGGCCGCTGCTGGGCAGCGTGCGCGCCGGCGTGCCGCAGGAGGTGCAAGGCAGCGGCGAGATGGAGCTGCTGAACGTCGATGACTTCCTGGTGCGCCACCCTGAGCGGACCTCGTTCGCCCACGTCCGAGGCGACTCGATGACCGGGGTGGGCCTGCTCGACGGCGACATCGTGGTCGTGGAGCACAACACCCCAGCCAAGCCCGGCGACGTGGTGGTGGCCGTGGTGGACGGCGCCACCACGGTGAAGACGCTGGCCATGGAGAAGGGCGAGTACGTCCTGAAGCCGGCCAACCCGGCCTTCGACACGCTGCGCCCGGGCAGCTCGCTGGAGGTGCTGGGCGTGGTGGTCGGCAGCTTCCGCAGCTTCACGGTAAAGCGCTTCGACCGGAAGGCGCCGGCAAGGTAAATCGTGCGGACTGCACATCGGCCCGGCACAGCGCTTTAGCGCTTTACAGCCCGTCCGTCCGCAGCCGAAGAAGCCGCGTCGGGCGCGCCCGATGCATCGCCGTTCGCCGACGCCATCTCCTGACCCACCGCCATGCTCGTCAAGGTTCGACCCATCAACGACAAGGGCCGTCCGCTGTCCACCGCCGACAGCCAGGCCCGGCCCACCTACGCCGGCGTGCTGCGCATCGGCGAGGACCGCAGCACAGCGCTGGCGCGGGCCTTCACCAAGGCCCAGCTGCTCAGCCCGCTGGACAGCGTGCCCACCGACGTCCTGCCGCCGCTGGCGGACGCCCAGGTGCTGGCGCTCAAGGGCCAGGAGCTGCGCGTGCGCGGCTTCGAGACGCGTGACGGCGTGCAGTACGGCCAGACCTGGGTGTGCGAGGTGCAGCCGTGCTCAAAGTGACCTTCCACACCGGCGCGCTGGACCAGGCCAACACCTTCAACCTGCGCGCCAAGCTGGACATCGGCTACGACCAGCTCGACGCCGTGGCCGCCTACAAGGCCGAGCTGTTCCGCTGCGGCATCGGCGAGGGCGAGCCCATCCGCCTGGGCCAGTATCCGCGCTGGTCGGCCTCGGTGTGGGACCTGGTCATGCGCGTGGCCGCTCTCGGCTTGTGGGGCCGCGAGGAGTTCCCTGAAGCTCCTGTGGCCCGCAGTGGCGCCTACATGACGCGCATGTGCGTCATCGTCGAGCACTGGGCCGACGGCCTGGCTGACCGGCGCGAGCGCATCGCCACCGCTGAAATCACCATGGAGTACCGCCGGCGCTGCGTCTACCGCTGCACGCTGTGGGACGACATGACCGGCGAGCGCACCAGCGAGCTGTTCCGCTTCGCACCCAAGGTCATCGACCCGGTCGAGCTGCTGGCGCGCGCCGTGGCCTGGACCGACTGCAGCTCTCTGTCCATGCCGCCGCGGCCCAAGCTGCTCGGCGCCAAGCCGTTCAAGGACGCCGGCAAGAGCGTCATCGCCGTCGGGGCGCTGAAGCAGCCTGCGCGCACCGGCCTGCGGCGGTGGCTGGAGGCGCGCGGCGAGCTGTCGATGGTCAGCGAGCAGGCGGTCTCGGGCGTGGTGCTCGAAGAGACCTTCGCCCGCTTCATGCGCAGCGCCGTATGAGCAAGCTGGCCCAGAGCCGCAAGGACAAGCCCAGGAACCCGCACCGCAGCGTCCGGCGGCCCGTCGCACCCAGCACCCGTCACCGGCAGTCCAGCCAGGCGGTGGACCGCAGCGTGCTCGACTACGGCGGCCTGGGCGAGGAGGAACACGTGCTGGCGCTGGCGCGCGCCCGCTGGGGCAGCGAGACCGAGGTCGTGTGCCCGCTGTGCGGCACTTTCGACGAGCACCACTGGCGGCCTGCCGAGCTGCGCTGGAAGTGCCGCTCCTGCGACAAGTCCTTCAGCGTGACCTCGAAGACCGTGTTCGCCGACCAGCAGGTGGGCGTGGCGCAGCTGCGCGCGGCCGCGTTCCTCTGGGCCGCCGAGGCCTCCGGCGCCCCGGCGCTGGCCCTGCGCCGCAAGCTGAACCTGGTCAGCTACAACACGGCGTTCACGCTGTGCCACAAGCTGCGTGAAGGCATCGCCCGCGGCTACAACACCGGGCTCATCAGCGGCCTGGTCGAGATGGACGGTGCACACACCTCGGGCCGGCGCGCCAGTCAGAAGCGCGGCAAGCCGCTGACGGGCGGCAAGAAGACCGCCGAGGAAGTGGCCGCGGAGAACCAGGCCATCGTGGCCGCGGCCAGCAACGGGCCGAAAGAGGGCACGCCCTGGGCCGGCGTGCGCGACCCGCAGCACGGCTACCTCTACCCACCGCTGCGGCGCATCACGATGAGCATTCGCCGGCGCAGCGCACACAAGGGCCAGGGCGCCCTGCGCACGCTGGTGGGCATGGCCCGCACCGAGTCACCGGAAGTGGTGCAGGCCTTCATCGAGCGACGCGTGTGCACGCCTGAGTCGGTGCTGGCTACCGACTCCTCAACGGCCTACTCACCGTCCAGCCGCAAGTTCAAGCTGCACCTGGTGGTCAACCACAGCGAGACCATGGTCGGTCCCAACGGCGAGCACGTGAACAACGCCGAGAGCATGACCGCGCGGCACGACCGCTCGGAGGTGGTCTACACCAACATCGAGCCGAAGTACGCGCACGAGTACCTGTGCGAGACCGCCTTCCGCGACGACCACTCAGGGCTGCCGGCCGGCCGGCGCAGCGACGTGGTGCTGTTCTGGGCGCTGAACGTGGGCCCGTCGAAGGACTGGACCGGCTTCACGCACGGCAAGCACCGGGACCATGAGAAGCTGCTGCTTGGCAACGAGCCGGCGGCGCCGGGTGGGCGGCCGAGTGCGCGGTCGAAGGTGGCGGTGCGGGTGCGGCTGCCGCGGTAGCGCTCAAGCAGCTAGCGCTGGCTACACTGAACATAGGAGAATGCACATGTCCCAAGCTGTCCGAAAATTTCTGAGCAACGAAGAGCGCGCCGCCAAGTTCATCGTCGAGGGTGCCGTTGGCATCGTCGTGGTGGGGTTCGTGGTTGCGGTCGCCGCCATGTTTGTGCTGCGCTGACGCGCGCTGTTCTTTTTCCTCGACACGGCCAGCATTTGCTGGCCGTGTTCACTTGGGCAGCGCCCACCCCTTGACACGCTTGAACCGTCGGAGCGACACCTCGCGGGTCAGTGCGAGACGTCATCAGGTGAGGGCTCGTCATCCACCTCCACCCCCGCCGCAGCCGCCGCGGCAGCCATCCCCTCTACACTTCCCGGCGGCCCATCGTGGTCGACCCATCGCCAGCGTCCTGGTGAGCCGTCATGAGCGTCGGCGTCGTGCACACGTTCAACCTCGCCACTTGCGACCAGCTTGCGCAGCCGGCCAGCCACCGTGTTCCTGACCCAGGTCTTGCGTTCACGCCACGTCGGAAAGTCGACCTTGAACTTCAGGACCAGCGTCCACGCCAGCTGGGTGGTGGAGACGTCTTGTGGGTAGGCCCTGCGCAGCTCCTCGCGCAGCGTCTCCTGAAGCCCTCCGTGCTCGCCGTACCGGCCGCGCTGGGCACGAACCGGCGCAATGCGGTTCGGGTCGAGGCGCTCGTCGAACTTGCGAATGAGCAGCGCGGTTGACTGGACCGCTGCTTCTGCCCGCGCCAACTCTGCCTGGACGGCAGTGAGCAGGTCGGTGAGGCGACCCACATCGCCCAACGCGCGGGCGTGCGTGTTCACCAGTCCCTTCAGGTAGGACGGGCACTTCTTCTCGGCATAGAACGGGAGCACGGGCTTGACCATACCCGTGTGAAGCGACGCCCACTTCAGGTTCCAGGGGGTGGGCGTCGGTAAATCGTGCCTTGTTACAGGTTATGGGCCGTTTGCGGCATATGACCCTTCCGCTCGGGCAGTCGGTCGTACAGCTGGCACAGTCCGGCCAGGCGCTGCGCATGCCAGTCCTGCACCTGGCTCCACTGCATGCGCCACTCCCACCAGCCTGCGCTCTGGCCGGGAAAGTTCATGCGGCTGTCACCGGGCAGCGATAGCACGTCCTGCATCGGGTAGATCGCGGTGTCGGCCACCGACGCGCAGGCGCTGCGGATCAGCGACCAGGCCATGTCGTCGCCGTCGGTGTCTAGGTAGTCACGCGCGAATTGGCGCTCGTGGTCGCTTGCGTCCGCCCACCAGCCCAGGCTGGTGTCGTTGTCGTGCGTGCCTGGGTAGACCACAGTGTCGCACTCGTGATGGTGAGGCAGGAAGAGGTTGGTGGCATCGCCGCCAAAGGCGAACTGCAGGATGCGCATGCCCGGGAGCTGGAAGCGCCGGCGCAGAGCATCGACATCGGGCGTGATAACGCCCAGATCCTCAGCGATGATCGGCATCGGACCGAGTGCGGCGTTGATGGCCTTGAACAGGTCGGCGCCAGGGCCGGTGCGCCACTGGCCGTGGATCGCCGTCGGCTCGGTGGCCGGAATTTCCCAGTAGCCGGCAAAACCACGGAAGTGGTCGATGCGCACCACGTCGACGAGTTCGAAGATGCGGCGCATGCGTTCCACCCACCATGCGAAGCCGTCTTGCGCATGCACCTCCCAGCGGTACAGCGGATTGCCCCAACGTTGGCCAGTGGCACTGAAGAAGTCCGGCGGCACGCCCGCCACCACCGTCGGCCGCCCGTCGGCGCCCAGCTCGAACAGGGCCTGGTGCGACCAGACCTCGGCACTGTGGTGTGCAATGAAGATCGGCACGTCGCCGACGATCTGCACCCCGCGGCCGTTGGCATAGGCCCGCAGCTTCAGCCACTGTCGGAAGAAGCACCACTGACAGAACTTCCAGAACGCGAGGCGCGTCGCGTGGAAAGCCGTGGCCTGTTCCAGCGCTGCGGGTTCGCGCCGTGACAGCGCCAGCGGCCAGAGGCACCACTCCTCGAAGTCGTGGGCCTCGCTCAGCGCCATGAACAGTGCATAGTCGTCCAGCCAGCCCGCCTGGCGCTCACAGAAGCGACGATAGAGCGCCACCCGTTCGTCGCCGGCGGGCAGCGCGAAGAAGCGCTGGGCGGCCCAGTCCAGCCGCTGCATGCGGTAAGGCTGCACCTGCGCATAGTCCACCCGCCCGGCCAGCAGGTCGGGCGTGGGTTCGACCTCCAACGCCGTCAGCCAGCCTTGCTGCTGCAGCTCGTGCAGGTCGACCAGCAGCGGGTTGCCGGCAAAGGCGGAGCTGCTGGCGTACGGCGAGTTGCCGGCACCGATGGCGGTCAGTGGCAGGATCTGCCATAGCGTCTGTCCGGCGGACACCAGCCAGTCGACGAAGTGGTAGGCCGCTGGACCGCAGTCGCCGCTGCCGTGTGGTCCGGGCAACGAGGTCGGGTGCAGCAGCACGCCGCTGGCACGGGGAAAGCGCATCCTTCAGTCCTCCAGCAGCTGAAGTAGCCGCACGCACCGTGCGGCCAGCGGCAGCGTCGCCGCAGCGGTCTGTCGCGCTGTCGCTTCGATTTCCGCGGGATGACCGTCGCTCAACGCCTGCCAGCGCCCTGGCGGCAGGTGGAAAACGACATCGCACGGACCAGCGTTCACCAGCAGCAGCAAGGGCCGTGCCGAGCGACCAGGTCGGCCGATACGCACCCCGATGGCGCGCTGCGCAGCGTCGTCCCAGTCCGTGTCCGCCAGCGGCCCGCCATCGGGCTGCAGCCAAGTCAGGCCGCTGGCATCGTCGCCGTCGGCGTACCAGGTGTCGGCCAGCGGCAGCACCTGGCGGCGCATTTCGATCAGCCGGGCGCTGCAGTCGATCAGCGCATCATCGGCGCGCGACCAGTCGATCCAGGTGATCGGATTGTCCTGGCAGTAGGGGTTGTTGTTGCCCTGCTGGGTATGGCCCAGCTCGTCGCCGGCGGCCAGCATTGGCGTGCCCTGCGACAGCAGCAGCGTGGCCAGCAGCGCCCGCTGCAGGCGTGAGCGCAGCGCCAGCACGGCTGGATCGTCGGTCGGACCCTCGACACCGCAGTTCCAGCTCAGGTTGTGGTCGTGGCCGTCGCGGTTGTTTTCGCCATTGGCCTGGTTGTGCCGCTGGTCGTAGCTGACTAGGTCGCGCAGCGTGAAGCCGTCGTGCGAAACCACGTAGTTCAGCGACGCCGACGGCGCGCGGCCGCGCTGCTGGAACAGGTCGGACGAGGCGCACAGCCGTCGCGCGAACTCGCCGCGTGTGCAGTCGCCACCCAGCCAGAAGGCGCGCATCGTGTCGCGGTAGCGGTCGTTCCATTCCACCCAGCCGGCCGGGAACTGCCCCACCTGATAGCCGCCCGGTCCGATGTCCCAGGGCTCGGCGATCAGCTTGATGCCTTGCAGCGCCGGATCCTGCGCCAAGGCGGCGAAGAAGGCGGCCTGCCGGTCGAAGCCTTGGCGGGTGCGGCCCAGCACGGTGGCCAGGTCGAAGCGGAAGCCGTCGACATGCATCTCTTGCACCCAGTAGCGCAGGCTGTCCATCACCATCTGCAGCACGCGCGGATGGCTCAGGTTCAGCGTGTTGCCGCAGCCGGTGTGGTTCTCATAGCGCAGACGGTCGCTTTCGGGCAGCCGGTAGTAGCTGGCGTTGTCCAGCCCGCGCCAGCTGAGCGTGGGGCCGAACTCGTCGGTTTCGGCCGTGTGGTTGTAGACCACGTCGAGGATCACCTCGATGCCGGCCGCGTGCAGCCGCCGTACCATGCGGCGGAACTCGTCGCGGGCCGCGCCGCCTTGGGCTGCGGCATAACGCGGCTCGACGCAGAAGAAGCCCAGCGTGTTGTAGCCCCAGTGATTGCGCAGGCCCATGCGCACCAGCCGTTCCTCGTCCAGGAAGCGTTGCACCGGCAGCAGGTTCACGGCCGTGATGCCCAGGCGCTGCAGGTGGGCCACGGCCGCGTCCGAGCCCAGGCCGGCATAGGTGCCGCGAAGCGGCTCGCTCACGCCCGGGTGCAACTTGCTGAAGCCGCGCACATGCAGCTCGTACAGCACCGCGTCCGCCCAGGCCCTGGCCGGCGGCGTATCGCCCTGCCAGTCAAAGCAGTCGTGCACGACCCGGGCCTTCAGCGCCACGGCGCCGTTGTCCCGGGCGTCCGGGCACAGCAGGTCGTCGCTGCCATGGCCACGGTGCAGGTCGCTCCACTCGAAGTGGCCGACGGTCTCGCGTGCATAGGGGTCGAGCAGCAGCTTGTGCGGGTTGAAGCGCTGCCCCTGCTGCGGCTGCCACGGGCCGTGGGCGCGCAGGCCGTAGACCAGGCCGGCACCGGCACCGGGCAAGTGACCGTGCCAGACCTCACCGCTGCGTGCCGGCAGCATCAGACGCGCGGTCTCGACTTGCCCGGCGTCGTCGTACAGGCACAGTTCGATGGCCGTGGCGTGCGCCGAGAACACGGCGAAGTTCACGCCCTCGGCGTCGACGCTGGCGCCCAGCGGCCAGGGCCGGCCGCCGCGCAGCGTGGCGGCGCCGGCTACGGCGCCCATTCGAACATCACGGTGGCCAGTGGCGGCAGGTCGATCAGGATCGAGTCCGCCTTGTCATCGCAGGGCACGGGTTGTGTGTCGGCCAGGCCCAGCGCGGTGCCGACGTTGCTGCCGCCGTAGTGGTGCGAATCGGTGTTGAGCCGCTCGCGCCAGCGTCCGGCGCGCGGCACGCCGACGCGCCAGCCCCGCCGCACCACCGGCGTGAAGTTGCACACCACCAGCATCAGCGTGGTCGCTCCCTGGCTGCGGCGCACGAAGCTGAGCACGCTGTGCGCCGCATCGCTGTGCGACACCCATTCGAAGCCGTCGGCCGTGAAGTCGCGCTGGTGCAGCGAGCCGCAGTCGCGAAGCAGGTGGTTCAAGTCGCGCACCAGCGTCTGCATGCCGGCATGCAGCGGGTCGCCGTTGAGGTGCCAGTCGAGGCTGCGGTCGTGGTCCCATTCGCGTTCCTGCGCGAACTCGTTGCCCATGAAAAGCAGCTTCTTGCCGGGGTGGCCGAACATGAAGCCGTAGTAGGCGCGCAGGTTGGCGAATTTCTGCCAGCGGTCGCCGGGCATCTTGCCCAGCATCGAACCCTTGCCGTGCACCACCTCGTCGTGCGACAGCGGCAGCACGAAGTTCTCGTTGAAGGCGTACATGAGGCCGAAGCTCATCTCGCCATGGTGGAACTTGCGGTGCGCCGGGTCGCGCGACATGTACTTCAGCGTGTCGTGCATCCAGCCCATGTTCCACTTGTAGTGGAAGCCCAGCCCGCCGGCGTAGGTGGGGCGCGACACGGCGGGGAAGGCCGTGGATTCCTCGGCCAGCGTCACCGCCTGCGGGCGCTGCACGCCCACCACCTCGTTGGCGCGCTTGACGAAGGCGATGGCCTCCAGGTTCTCGCGCCCGCCGTACTTGTTGGGCACCCATTCGCCGGGCTTGCGGCTGTAGTCGCGGTACAGCATCGAGGCCACCGCGTCGACGCGCAGGCCGTCGATGTCGTAGCGCTCCAGCCAGTACAGCGCGCTGCCGACCAGGAAGTTCTGCACCTCGGTGCGGCCGAAGTTGTAGATCAGCGTGTTCCAGTCGTTGTGGAAGCCCTCGCGCGGGTCGGCATATTCGTACAGCGGCGTGCCGTCGAAGCGCGCCAGGCCGTGTTCGTCGGTCGGGAAGTGCGCCGGCACCCAGTCGAGCAGCACGCCCAGCCCGGCGGCATGCGCTCGTGCGACGAAGCGGGCGAATCCTTCGGGCTCGCCGAAGCGCGCCGTCGGCGCGTACAGGCCCAGCGTCTGGTAGCCCCAGGATCCGTCGAAAGGGTACTCGGTGACGGGCAGCAGTTCCAGGTGGGTGAAGCCCATCCAGGCGGCGTAGGGCACCAGTTCGTCGGCCAGTTCGTCCCAGGTGAGCCAACGGTTGCCGTCCTCGACCTTGCGCCGCCACGAGCCCAGATGCACCTCGTAGATGCTCATCGGCGCGTCCAGCGCGTTGGCGCGCTGGCGCTGCGGCGAAGCCGGCCGCAGCGCCGGCAGTGGCGCCACCACGCTGGCGGTGGCCGGGCGAAGTTCGGCCTGGCGCGCGTACGGGTCCACCTTCTGCGGCAGCAACTGGCCTTCGCGCGACAGCAGCTCGAACTTGTAGCGCGCGCCGGTGCCCACGCCGGGCAGGAAGATCTCCCACACGCCGCATTCGCGGCGCAGCCGCATCGGGTGGCGGCGCCCGTCCCAGTGGTTGAAGTCGCCGACCACGCTGACGCGCAGGGCGTTCGGCGCCCACACTGCGAAGCTGCAGCCAGCCACGCCCTCGTGCAGGCGCGGCGTGGCACCGAGGATCTCGAAGGGCCGCAGGTGCGAGCCTTCGCCCAGCAGCCAGGCATCGATCTCGCCCAGCACCGGGCCGAAGCGGTAGGGGTCGTCGAGCAGCGCACTGTGGCCATCGGCCCAGATCACCTGCAGCCGGTAGTCGACGCGGCCGGGCAGCGCGGCTTCGAACAGTCCGGCGGCATCGCGTGGTTGCAGCGCGGCCAGCCATTCACCGCTGCCGGGCGCCACGGCGACGACCTGCGCCGCACCGGGAAGGAAGGCCGCCAGCCAGGTGCTGCCATCGGCCCGGACATGCGGGCCGAGCACGCCGAAGGGGTCGGCATGCCGACCCTGGCAGATTCTCTGGACGTCCTGATCGTCGAGCATCGGCTCAGCCCAGGTCCGTCCGCGGCTCGATGTTCCAGATGTCCCGCGCATACTCGCGGATGGTGCGGTCCGACGAGAACATGCCCATGCCGGCGACATTGAGCACGGCGGCGCGAGCCCAGGCCTGCGGCTCGCGGAACAATGCATCGACGCGGGCCTGGGCCTCGAGGTAGGCGTCGTAGTCGGCCAGCAGGTGGTAGTGGTCGCCGCCCCACAGCAGGGCATCGACCACGCCGCGGTAGCGCGTCGGCTCGTGCGGCGAGAAGGCGCCACCGCCGATGGCCTGCAGCACCGCCTGCAGTCGCGGATGGCTGTCGTGGATGCGCAGCGGCTGGTAGCCGCTCTCGCGCAGCGCGGCCACCTCGTGCGCCCGGTGGCCGAAGATGAAGATGTTGTCGTCGCCCACGCACTGGCGTATCTCGATATTGGCGCCGTCGTCGGTGCCGATGGTCAGCGCACCGTTCAGCGCCAGTTTCATGTTGCCGGTGCCCGAGGCCTCGGTGCCGGCCGTGGAAATCTGCTCCGACAGGTCGGCACTCGGCATGATGATTTCGGCCACCGACACGCCGTAGTTCGGCACGAACACCAGCTTCAGCCGGCCACCCAGGCGCGCGTCGTGGTTGATCACCTGGCCCACGTCGTGGATCAGGCGGATGATCTGCTTGGCCATGTGATAGCTGGACGCCGCCTTGCCGGCGAAGATCACCGTGCGAGGCACCCAGTCGCGCTGCGGGTCGGCCAGCATGTCGTGGTAGCGCGTCACCACGTGCAGCAGGTTCAGCAACTGGCGCTTGTACTCGTGGATGCGCTTGACCTGCACGTCGAACAGGCTGTCCGGGTCGACCTGCAGTTCGAGAACGCGCTGGATGTGGTCGGCCAGGCGCTGCTTGTTGGCGCGCTTGACGGCCAGGAATTCATCGCGGAAGGCCTGGTCGTCGGCCAGCGGCTGCAGAGCGCGCAGGTGGTCCAGATCCAGTCGCCAGGATTCGCCGATATGGCGGTCGATCAGCCGCGTCAGGCCGGGGTTGGAATGGGCCAGCCAGCGCCGCGGCGTGACGCCGTTGGTCATGTTGGTGAAGCGTTCGGGCCACAGGCTGGCGAAGTCACCGAAGATGGTCTTGACCAGCAGGTCGGAGTGCAGCGCGGACACGCCGTTCACCTTGTGGCTGCCGACGATAGACAGGTGGGCCATGCGCACACGGCGCTCGCCCGATTCGTCGATCAGCGACAGCCGGCGCAGGAACTGCCCGTCGCCGGGCCGCTGTGCCGCCGCCAGGTCCAGAAAGTCCTGGTTGATGCGCAGGATGATCTCCAGGTGGCGCGGCAGTACGTGCTGCATCAGCGCGACAGACCAGGTCTCCAGCGCCTCGGGCATCAGCGTGTGGTTGGTGTAGCTGAAGACCTGCTGCGTCAGCGCCCAGGCCTCGGCCCAGCGCATGCCGTGGTTGTCGCACAGCAGGCGCATCAGTTCGGCCACGCCGATGGCTGGATGCGTGTCGTTCAGGTGGATGGCCACCTTGTCGGCCAGGTTGTCGAGCATGCCGTGCTCGCGCAGGTGCCGGGCCACGATGTCCTGGATCGAGGCGCTGGTGAAAAAGTATTCCTGGCGCAGGCGCAGCTCGCGCCCGGCCGGCGTGCTGTCGTTCGGGTACAGAACCCACGAGATGTTCTCGAATTCGTTTTTCACCTCGGCGGCGCGCGCGTAGTCGCCGCTGTTGAAGGCATGCAGGTCGATGTGCTCCGGTGCGGCGGCGCGCCACAGCCGCAGCGTGCTGACATGCGTCGTGCCGTGGCCCGGCACGACCATGTCGTAGGCCTTGGCGTCGACCTCGGCCACCGGGATCCAGCGCGGCTGGCCGCTGCTGTGGTCCACATGCCCGCCGAAGCGCACCGGAAAGTGCAGGCCGCGGCGCGGAAACTCCCAGGGCGAACCGTCGCCGAGCCAGGAATCCGGGTGCTCGACCTGACGGCCTTCGACGATCGACTGCGCGAACATGCCGTACTCGTAGCGGATGCCGTAGCCGAAGGACGGCAGGCCCAGCGTCGCCATCGAGTCCAGGAAGCAGGCCGCCAGCCGGCCCAGGCCGCCGTTGCCGAGCGCGGCGTCGGCCTCGTGCTGCTCGATGTCCTCGAGCTTCTGCGCCTGCTGCGCCAGCGCGTCGGCCGCCTGGCCCTGCAGGTCCAGCGCCGCCAGCGCGTTGCCCAGCGTGCGACCCATCAGGAATTCCATCGACAGGTAGCACACCCGCCGGCTGCCGCGCTGCGCCGCCTGGGTGGCCACCCAGCGCTGCGACAGCTGCTCGCGGGCCAGCTGGGCCACGCCGGCCATCAGGTCGGCCGCCGAGGCATCGGCCGGGGCGACGCCAACATGGTCCAGCAACTGCCGCTCCAGTTCGGCGCCCAAGGGGTTCACGTCGGCAAGGTTCATGGTCGGTTCGGCGCTCCGTAGGCTGTGGTGCCCGCTACGCCCGGGAGTATCGCCGCAGCGGGCGGCAGCCTCCCCAGCAGGACCCGTACCCGGTGTGACGTACGCTCAGGGTCTGGCCGGGTGCTTTGGCGGGCGCCAACTGGCCGACAATAGCGCAGCGTCGGCCGATGCCGCAGGCGCGTCACAGGGAAACAGGGCCGATGAACTCCAACTACCTTGCGCAAACTCTCGACCTGCCTAAGCGGACGGTGGCGCTGGTTCTGGCCGGCGGCCGGGGCAGCCGGCTGCACAACCTGACCGACAGCCGCGCCAAGCCGGCGGTGTACTTCGGCGGCAAGTTCCGCATTATCGATTTTGCGTTGTCCAACTGTCTGAACTCCGGTATCCGCCGCATCGGCGTCATCACCCAGTACAAGAGCCACAGCCTGCTGCGCCACCTGCAGCGCGGCTGGGCCTTCATGAAGACCGAGATGAACGAGTTCGTCGACCTGCTGCCAGCGCAGCAGCGGGTGGACGAAGAAAGCTGGTACCGCGGCACGGCCGACGCGGTGTCGCAGAACCAGGACATCCTGGATGGCTACGACGCCGACTACGTGGTGGTGCTGGCCGGCGACCATGTCTACAAGATGAACTACGCGCTGATGCTGGCCGACCACGCGGCGCTGGGGCGCCCCTGCACGGTGGGCTGCATCGAGGTGCCGCGCAGCGAGGCCAGTGCCTTCGGCGTGATGGCGGTGGACGAACGGCGGCACATCACCGAATTCGTCGAGAAGCCGGCCAACCCGCCGGCCATGCCGGGCAAGCCCGAGATGTCGCTGGCCAGCATGGGCATCTATATCTTCGACGCCAAGTACCTGTATGCCGAGCTCAAGCGCGACATGGCCGACCCGAATTCCAGCCACGACTTCGGCAAGGACATCATTCCGCGCGCGGTGCGCGAGGGCAATGCGGTGGCGCACCCCTTCGCGCTCAGTTGTGTGGGCACCAAACCCGGGCAGGAGCCTTATTGGCGCGACGTGGGCACGATCGACGCCTACTGGGACGCCAACATCGACCTGACGGCCACCGATCCTCTGCTCAACATGTACGACACGCAGTGGCCGATCCTGACCTACCAGCCGCAGCTGCCGCCGGCGAAGTTCGTGCACAACCAGGAAGACCGGCGCGGCATGGCCATTGAATCGCTGGTTTCGGGCGGCTGCATCATTTCCGGCCGAGTCTTCCGCTCGGTGCTTTTCTCCAGCGTGCGCGTGCATTCCTATTCCCTGGTCAGCTGGTCGGTGCTGCTGCCGCTGGTGGAGGTGGGCCGCGGCGTGCGCCTGAGCCGCGTGGTCGTCGACCGCGGCTGTGTGTTGCCCGACGGCATGGTGATCGGTGAAGACGCGGCCGAGGACGCCAGGCGCTTCTACCGCACGGCCAACGGCATCACGCTGGTGACGCCGGCCATGCTCGAAGCCCTTCGCTGAGCACTGGCGCATGAAGGTCCTGCAGGTCGGGGCGGAGATCTATCCGCTGATCAAGACCGGCGGCTTGGCCGACGTGCTGGGTGCGCTGCCGCAGGCACTGTGCAACCAGGGCGCCGACCTGAGGCTGCTGTTGCCGGGGCTGCCCGGCATCATCGACGCGGTGCTGCACGCCAAGCGGGTGTGCCAGATCGGCCCGGTCTTCGGCGCAGCCAGCGTGACGCTGTTGCGCGCCCAGATGCCCTACACCCAGGTGCCGGCCTACGTGATCGATGCGCCCTTCCTGTACCGCCGTGGCGGCGGTCCCTATCAGGACCGGCATGGCGCCGAATGGGCCGACAACCTGCAGCGCTTCGGTCTGCTCGGCTGGGTGGCGGCACAGCTGGCTCAGGGCCAGCTCGATGCCGACTGGCATGCCGAGGTGGTGCATGCCCACGACTGGCATGCGGCCATGAGCTGCGCCTACCTGCATGCCCATCCCGCGGGCGAGGCGGCTTCGATCTTCACCGTGCACAACCTGGCCTTCCAGGGGTTGTTCCCGCACGACGACTGGGCGCTGCTCGGGCTGTCGTCGCGCTACATGTCGCCGTCTGCGCTGGAGTTCCATGGCCTGCTGTCCTTCATGAAGGCAGGCTTGAAGTTTGCCGACCGCGTGACCACCGTCAGCCCTAGCTACGCACGCGAAATCGCCACGCCGGAATTCGGCATGGGGCTCGAGGGCGTGATCCGCGGCCGTGGCGCTGATGTGGTGGGCATCCTCAATGGCATTGACGACCGCATCTGGGACCCGGCCACCGACAGTGCATTGCCGCAGCGCTATAGCGCCGGCCAGTTGCAGGGCAAGGCGGAGTGCAAGGCGGCGCTGCAGCAACATTTCAGCCTGGCAGTCGATCCGACTGCGCCGCTGTTGGGGGTGGTTTCGCGGCTGACCTCGCAGAAGGGCCTGGATCTGGTGCTGTCGGTGCTGCCGGAGGTCATCCGCATGGGCGGCCAGCTGGTGGTGCAGGGCACGGGCGAGCCGGCATTGGAAGCCGCCTTCCGCATGGCCGCCGACGCGCACCCGGGGCGAGTCGGCGTCCTGCTGGGCTACGACGAGACCGGTGCGCACCGATTGATCGCCGGTAGCGACATGATCCTCGTGCCCTCTCGCTTTGAACCCTGTGGGCTGACGCAGATGTACGGCCTGCGCTACGGCACGGTGCCGATCGTGCGCCGGGTCGGCGGACTGGCCGACACGGTGCGCGACATGGGGCAGGATGCAGCCACGTCGTCGGGCAACGGCTTCGTCTTCGACGCGGCACATCCGCCGGCACTGCAGGACGCCATAGCGCGGGCCTTCGACCTGTATCGTAAGCCGCAGGCCTGGGCCAGGCTGATGCAGCAGGGCATGGCCGAGAGCCTTTCTTGGGACGGACCGGCGAAGCAATACCTGAATCTGTATGACCGTGTCGCCGGCGAGCACCGCGAGCAACGGCGCAAGGAGGTCGATTGAACGGGGTCACTCTGGCGGAGGGAGCGGGATTCGAACCCGCGGGGGGCTATTAACCCCCACACGCTTTCCAGGCGTGCGACTTAAACCGCTCATCCATCCCTCCGCGGAAGCGAAAGATTCTAGACGCCCGGATCAGGTGTCAGCGACCGGCGCCACGGTCCTCTTGCGCAGCCACTCCATCAGCACGTAGTCCAGCGCGCGCGCATGGGTGCTTTCCAGCACGACCGGCGGCGCATGGCCGGCCTCGTAGGCTTCGCGCCAGCGCAGTGCGCACACGCACCAGCGGTCGCCGGGCTTGAGGCCGGCGAAGCGCATCTCGGGCCGTGGCGTGATCAGGTCGTTGCCGCGTTCCATCTGAAAGTTCAGGAACTCCAGCGTCATGCGCGCGCAGATCACGTGGCTGCCTGAGTCGCGCTCGTCGACGTGACAGCAGCCATCGCGAAACCAGCCCGTCAGCGGGTCGTAGGAGCAGGGCCGCAACGGCGTGCCCAGCACGTTCAGCGCGCCGCTCATTTGGCGGCCGGGGCGTTCTTGATCAGTGCCATCGCGGTGCCGATCAGTGCCGAGACCTCGCTCATGTTGCCGGGCACGATCATGGTGTTGTTCTTCTGCGCCAGCTGGGCATAGGCCTCGACCGCCTTCTCGGCCACTTTGAGCTGCACCGCCTGCTCGCCGCCCGGCGCGCGGATGGCTTCGGCCACCTTGCGGATGGCGTCGGCCGTCGCCTCGGCCACGGCGATGATCGCCGCCGCTTCGCCCTGGGCGTTGTTGATCTCGGCCTGGCGCTGACCTTCGGAACGCGCGATGAATGCCTCGCGTTCGCCTGTGGCAATGTTGATCTGCTCCTGCTTGCGGCCCTCGGACGCGGCAATGAGTGCACGCTTCTCGCGCTCGGCGGTGATCTGTGCCTGCATGCTGCGCAGGATCTCGGCCGGCGGCGTCAGGTCCTTGATCTCGTAGCGCAGCACCTTGACGCCCCAGTTCTGCGCGGCCTCGTCCAGCGCGTTCACCACCGAGGCGTTGATCGAGTCGCGCTCCTCGAAGGTCTTGTCCAGTTCCATCTTGCCGATCACGCTGCGGAGCAGCGTCTGCGCCAGCTGGGTGATGGCGAAGACATAGTTGCTCGAGCCGTAGCTGGCGCGCATGGGGTCGGTCACCTGGAAGTAGATGATCCCGTCCACCTGCAGCTGGGTATTGTCCTTGGTGATGCACACCTGGCTGGGCACGTCCAGCGGCACCTCCTTCAGCGAATGCTTGTAGGCCACGCGCTCGACGAAGGGGATCACGAACTTCAGTCCCGGCGTCAGGGTGCGGTCGAACTTGCCCAGCCGCTCCACCACCCAGGCGTTCTGCTGCGGCACGATCTTGAAGGTCTGGAAGACGAAGATGGCGGCGATGACCGCCACGACGATGGCAATTTCCATGGATGCTTGTCCGATTGTTGTGGCGGCTCAGTGGCCGACGGGGGAGACGATCAGCCGCGTGCCCTGGACGGCAACGACCACGTGTTCGCCGGGTGCGGGCGCGGCAGCGCCACGGTATTGCACGGTCCAGGCACTGCCGCGGTAGCTGACACGGGCCGTGCCGTCGCCCTCCCAGGCCGGCACCTGCAGCGTCTGGCCGATGTCCAGGTTGGCATCGCGGTTGGATTCCACCGGGGCCGAGCGCGGTGCGCGCGCACGCCGGAAGTGCCACACCGCCGTGGTGCCGGCACCGACCAGTGCGGCGGTGAAGACCTGCGCGCTGTAGGACATGCCCAGGTGCGCGGCTACGGCACCGGCAGCACAGCCCAGCGCCAGCATCAGCATGTAGAAGCTGCCGGCAAACAACTCGGCGGCCACCAGGGCGCCGGCGGCCAGCCACCACCAGGTCGGAGCGCTCCAGTCCATCGTTGTCATCCGTTCACAAACTTCGTCGGCCGAGTGTAGCGACACCGCAATGCCATGACGCGCGTCCTACACTTCGCGCTCTCGCCACAGCCCGCCCCGGAGCCCGCCCCCCATGCAGCGTTTTCGCTTCCCCATCGTCATCATCGACGAGGACTACCGCTCCGAAAACACCTCGGGCCTGGGCATTCGCGCGCTGGCCCAGGCCATCGAGAAGGAGGGCTTCGAGGTCATCGGCAATACCAGCTATGGCGACCTGAGCCAGTTCGCACAGCAGCAAAGCCGCGCCAGCGCCTTCATCCTGAGCATCGACGACGAGGAGTTCACTCCGGGCCCGGAGCTGGACCCGGCGGTGTTGAACCTGCGCAAGTTCATCAAGGAAATCCGCTTCAAGAACGCCGACATCCCGATCTACGTGTATGGCGAAACACGCACCAGCCAGCACATCCCCAACGACATCCTGCGTGAGTTGCACGGCTTCATCCACATGTTCGAGGACACGCCGGAGTTCGTCGCGCGACACATCATCCGCGAGGCCAAGAGCTACTTGGACGGCCTGGCTCCACCGTTCTTCAAGGCGCTGATGGACTATGCGCAGGACGGCTCCTATTCCTGGCACTGCCCCGGGCATTCAGGCGGCGTGGCCTTCCTGAAGAGCCCGGTCGGGCAGATGTTCCACCAGTTCTTCGGCGAGAACATGCTGCGTGCCGACGTCTGCAACGCGGTGGAGGAACTCGGCCAGCTGCTCGACCACACCGGCCCGGTGCTGCAGAGCGAACGCAACGCGGCGCGCATCTTCAATGCCGACCACTGCTTCTTCGTCACCAACGGCACCAGCACCAGCAACAAAATGGTCTGGCACCACACGGTGGCACCGGGCGACGTGGTGGTGGTGGACCGCAATTGCCACAAGAGCATCCTGCACAGCATCATCATGACCGGCGCGGTACCGGTGTTCCTGCGGCCCACGCGCAACCACTACGGCATCATCGGCCCGATCCCGCAGTCCGAGTTCGCCCGCGAGGCCATCCGCGCCAAGATCGCTGCCAACCCGCTGCTGCAGGGAGTGGACCCGGACAAGGTCAAGCCGCGCATCCTGACGCTGACGCAGAGCACCTACGACGGCGTGCTCTACAACACCGAGATCATCAAGCACGCGCTCGACGGCTATGTCGACACGCTGCACTTCGACGAAGCCTGGCTGCCGCATGCCGCCTTCCACAGCTTCTACGGCCAGTTCCATGCCATGGGCAAGAAGCGGCCGCGACCGAAGAACCAGCTGGTCTTCGCCACGCAGAGCACGCACAAGCTGCTGGCCGGCCTGAGCCAGGCCAGCCAGGTGCTGGTGCAGGACGCACAGAACCGCAAGCTGGACCGGCATCTGTTCAACGAGGCCTACCTGATGCACACCAGCACCAGCCCGCAGTACGCCATCATCGCCAGCTGCGATGTGGCCGCGGCGATGATGGAAACACCGGGCGGCACGGCGCTTGTGGAGGAAAGCATTGCCGAGGCGCTGGACTTCCGCCGCGCGATGCGCAAGGTCGACAAGGAGTTCGGCCGCGATTGGTGGTTCAAGGTGTGGGGCCCGGACAAGCTGGCTGCCGAGGGCATTGGCACGGCCGAGAACTGGGTGCTGAAGGCTGGCGACAAGTGGCACGGCTTCGGCGACCTGGCGCCCGGCTTCAACCTGCTCGACCCAATCAAGAGCACCATCATCACGCCGGGCCTGGACGTCAGCGGCAAGTTCGCCAAGAACGGCATTCCGGCGTCCATCGTCACCAAGTACCTGGCAGAGCACGGCATCGTGGTGGAAAAGACCGGGCTGTATTCCTTCTTCATCATGTTCACCATCGGCATCACCAAGGGCCGCTGGAACACCATGCTCACCGCACTGCAGCAGTTCAAGGACGACTACGACAAGAACGCGCCGATGTGGCGCGTGCTTCCCGAGTTCTGTGCCGCGCACCCGCGCTACGAGCGCACGGGGCTGCGCGACCTGTGCCACAACATCCACGACATGTACGCCAAGGGCGACATTGCACGCCTCGTGACCGAGATGTACCTGTCCGACCTGCACCCGGCCATGAAGCCCAGCGACGCCTTCGCGCGCATTGCCCACCGCGAGACCGAACGCGTCGAGATCGATGCGCTGGAAGGGCGCATCACTACCAGCCTGCTGACGCCCTATCCACCGGGCATTCCGCTGCTGATTCCAGGCGAGCGCTTCAACCGCAAGATCGTCGACTTCCTGCGCTTCACGCGCCAGTTCAACGCCGCCTTCCCGGGTTTCGACACCGACGTGCACGGCCTGGTGGACGAAGAAGGCGCCGACGGACAGCGGCGCTACTACGTCGACTGCGTGCGACAGACAGGCTGATCATGGGCACCGGCTCCACCGCGCCGGCCTGGCGGCTGCTCGGCGACGTTGGCGGCACCAATGCCCGCTTTGCGCTGCAGGCCGGCCCGGGCGCAGCGATCGAGGCTCTGGCGCAGTACCGGAGCGCGGACTTCGAATCGATCGAGGCTGTGCTGCGGCACTACCTGGCCCAAACCGGCCGGCCGCGGCCAGAGCTGGGCGCCATCGGGATTGCCAACCCGATCGACGGGGACCAGGTGCGCATGACCAACCATGCCTGGGCCTTTTCCATTGAGTCGCTGCGCCAGGCCCTGGGGCTGCAGCGGCTGCGGTTCGTCAACGACTTCGCCGCGCTGGCGCTGGCCTTGCCCACGCTGCGCAGCGACGAACTGCGCCCGATTGGCGGCGGCAGCGCCGTGCCCGGGGCGCCGCTGGCGCTGCTCGGACCGGGCACCGGCCTGGGCGTGTCGGGCCTGATCCGCGGGGCCGATGGGACCGATTGGGTGCTCAGCGGCGAGGGCGGTCATGTCACTCTGGCTGCGGGCGACGACGAAGAGGCGCAAGTGATCGACTGGCTGCGCCTTCGATTCGGTCATGCGTCGGCTGAGCGAGCCCTGTCGGGTCAGGGCCTGGAGAACCTGTACCAGGCCTGGGCGGCGCTGCACGGCCATGCGGCTCAGCCCCTGAGCGCCGCGCAGATCAGCGAACGGGGCCTGCAGCGCAGCGACCCGGCCTGCGACGCGGCGCTGGACCTGTTCCTCAGCCTGCTTGGCAACGTGGCCGGCAATCTGGCGCTGACTCTGGGCGCACTGGGCGGGGTATACATCGGCGGCGGCATCTTGCCGCGGCTGGCTGCGCGCATCGACGCATCGCGCCTGCGCCAGCGCTTCGAGCAGAAGGGCCGCTTCAGCAGCTACCTGAGCCGCATCCCCGTGCTGCTGATCCAGCCCGGCGGCGAGCCCGCGCTGCGCGGCGCGGCGCGAGCGCTGGACGGCTGATCCTCAGGCCGCAGGGGCGGGCACTTCGACCACGCCCAGCGCCACCTGGCTGAAGCCGCCATCGACATAGGTGATCTCGGCGGTGACACCGGCGGCCAGGTCGGAAAGCAGAAAGGCTGCCACGTTGCCGACATCGTCGATGGTCACGTTGCGGCGAAGCGGCGCCGACTTGGCCACCACGTCCAGCAGCCTGCCGAAGTCCTTGATGCCCGAAGCCGCCAGTGTGCGGATCGGCCCGGCCGACAGCCCGTTGACCCGGATCCCCTTGGGCCCGAGGTTGGCGGCAAGGTAGCGCACGCTGGCCTCCAGCGAAGCCTTGGCCAGGCCCATGGTGTTGTAGTTGGGCACGGCGCGCTCGGCACCCAGGTAGGTCAGCGTCAGCAGTGAACTGCCTGGGCGAAGGCGGGGCAGGGCTGCCTTGGCCAGCGCAGGAAAGCTGTAGGCCGAGATGTCGTGCGCGATGCGGAAGGCCTCGCGCGACAGGCCGTCGAGAAAGTCGCCGGCAATCGCCTCGCGCGGTGCGAAGCCGATGGAGTGCACAAAGCCGTCGAACTGCGGCCAAGCCGCTCCCAACTGCTCGAACATGGCCCCGATCTGGACGTCGCTGCCGACGTCGCAGTCGAATACCAGTTCGCTGCCGAACTCCTTGGCGAATTCGACGATGCGGTCGCGGAAGCGTTCGCCCACGTAGCTGAAGGCCAGCTCGGCGCCCTCGCGGTGGCAGGCCCGGGCGATGCCGTAGGCGATCGAGCGGTTCGACAGCAGCCCGGTGATGACCAGCCTCTTGCCTGCGAGGAATCCCATGTGTGCTCCCGATGGGGCCCGCTCGGCGCTGCCGCGGGCCGGTGACATTGCGGCGGGATTCTGGCACGGCCCCATTGGCGCCCCGGCCTTGGCGGCATGCGGCGTACTTAGCCTTGCCGGGGTTCGCGGCTGAGGTTACAATGCGACTTTCGCTGACACACTGCATGGGCGGATCTGATCCAGCCCATTTTTTATGGTTGATCGCATTTCGAACAGTGTCTTGCCCGGCCGAGCATCGGCCAGGCTTGGCTCGGGCGAATTGTGATGGGGGCGGCAGACGGTTTTGGCAACGACGCATTGGCATACGACGATCGAGCGCACGGTCACCGGCTTGGACTACGAGCTGGTGGATGTGGAGCGCTCGGCTGGCGGTTTGCTGCGCGTCTACATCGATCGCATCCCGGGGCGGGCCTACGCCACCGGTGAGGCCGAATCGGTAACGGTCGAGGATTGCGAACGCGTCACCCGCCAGTTGCAGTACGTGCTCGAGGTCGACGCTGTGGCCTACGAGCGGCTGGAAGTGTCCTCGCCGGGGCTGGATCGTCCGCTGAAGCGCCCCGCCGACTACGAACGCTTTTCCGGTCACGAAGTCAACGTGACCCTGAAGGAGCCCTTCAAGGGCCGCAAGAACTACCGCGGCCTGCTGTCGGCTGCCGGTGAAGGCTGGCGCCTGGCGCTGAGCGGCGACAAGGCCGAGCAGGCGCTGGATTTCCAGCTCGATGAAGTGCGCGAGGCGCGGCTGGTGCCGGTGCTCGATTTCAAGGGCCGGGCACGCAGGATGCCCGGCGCGCAGCCGGCAGCCGAGCAGCTGCACGGTGCAGACGGAGGTCAGACACGATGAATCGCGAAATGCTCATGCTGGTGGACGCCATCTCGCGCGAGAAGAGCGTCGAACTCGACGTCGTCTTCGACGCGGTCGAGGCGGCGCTCGCATCGGCCACCAAGAAGCTGCATGGCGGCGAGGTCGACATCCGCGTGTCGGTCGACCGCGACAGTGGCGAGTACGAGACCTTCCGCCGCTGGCACGTGGTCCCCAACGAGGCCGGACTGCAGATTCCCGATGCAGAGACGCTGCTGTTCGAAGCGCAGGAACAGATTCCCGACATCGAGGTCGACGACTACATCGAACAACCCATCGAATCGGTCCCGATCGGCCGCATTGGTGCGCAGGCCGCCAAACAGGTGATCCTGCAGAAGATCCGCGATGCCGAGCGCGAGCAACTGCTGAACGACTTCCTGTCGCGCGGCGAGAAGATCTTCGTCGGCACCGTCAAGCGGCTGGACAAGGGCGACATCATCGTCGAGTCGGGCCGCGTCGAGGGCCGCCTGAAGCGCAGCGAGATGATCCCGAAGGAGAACCTGCGCACCGGCGACCGGGTGCGCGCCTTCATCGCCGGCATCGACCCGACGCAACGCGGCGCGCAGATCATGCTGTCGCGCAGCAGCCCGGGCTTCATGATGGAGCTGTTCCGCCAGGAAGTGCCCGAGATCGAGCAGGGACTGCTGGAGATCAAGAGCTGCGCCCGTGACCCGGGCTCGCGCGCCAAGATCGCCGTGGTCAGCCATGACCGCCGCGTCGACCCCATCGGCACCTGCGTCGGTGTGCGCGGCTCGCGCGTCAACGGCGTGACCACCGAACTGGCCGGCGAACGGGTCGACATCGTGCTGTGGTCCGAGGACCCGGCGCAGTTCGTCATCGGCGCGCTGGCCCCGGCCAACGTGCAGTCGATCGTGGTCGACGAGGAAAAGCACGCCATGGACGTGGTGGTCGACGAGGAGAACCTCGCCATCGCCATCGGCCGCGGCGGGCAGAACGTACGTCTGGCCTCCGAGCTGACCGGCTGGCGTATCAACATCATGACCGCCGAGGAATCGCAGGCCAAGCAGAGCGAGGAATCCGACTCGGTGCGCCAGTTGTTCGTCGACAAGCTCGACGTCGATGCCGAAGTGGCCGACATCCTGATTGCCGAGGGCTTCACCAGCCTGGAGGAGGTGGCCTATGTGCCGCTGCAGGAGATGCTCGAGATCGAGTCCTTCGACGAGGACACGGTCAACGAACTGCGCACCCGGGCCAAGGACGCCTTGCTGACGATGGAGATCGCCCGCGAGGAGAAGGTCGATGACGTCTCGCAGAACCTGCGCGATCTGGAAGGCCTGACGCCGGAGCTGATCAGCAGGCTGTCCGATGGCGGCATCCATACGCGGGACGACTTGGCCGATCTGGCTGTCGATGAACTGACCGAGATGACCGGTATCGAAGACGAGCAGGCCAAAGCTCTCATCATGAAGGCACGTGAACATTGGTTCACCGCCTGATCGACCGCGACGCAACGCCCCGACTGCTCTGAAGCCGCACTGAAGGAAACCCGACAATGGCCGTGACAACCGTCGCCCAACTCGCCACGGAGCTGAATCGCCCCGCGGCCGCACTGCTTGAGCAGTTGACGTCGGCCGGGGTCTCGAAGAAGTCTGCTGACGAAACGCTGACCGAATCAGACAAGGAGCGCCTGCTGGAGTTCCTGCGCAGTGCGCATGGCACCACCGGCACCGAACGCAAGAAGATCACGCTGGTGCGCAAGTCGACCAGCGAGATCAAGCAGGCCGATGCCAGCGGCAAGGCACGCACCATCCAGGTCGAGGTGCGCAAGAAGCGCACCTTCGTCAAGCGCGACGATGTCGCGCCAGGTGTCGACGAAGCCGCGGCCGCCGCGGCTGCAGCCGAAGCCGAGCAGGCGGAACTGGCGCGCCGCGAGGCCGAAGCCCAAGCTCAGGCCGAAGCCATTCGACTACAGGAAGCCGAGCTCGCCGAGCGCCGCCGCTTGCGCGAGGAGCAGGAACGGGCCGAGCGCGAGGCCGCCGAAGCACATGCGCGCGAGCAGGCCGCAGCAGCCGAAGCCGCTGCGGCAGCGGCCGCCGCGGCCAAGAAGGAGGTCAAGTCAGCCGCACCAGCTGCACCAACGGCGGCGGCACCCGCTGCCGCAGCGGCTGCGCCTGAACCTGCCGCCGAGGCCCCGAAGCCGGTCTTGCGTGTCATCAAGGCCTCGACCATCGAGGCCGAGGACAAGCAGCGTCAGGCCGACCTGGACCGCCGCCGCAAGGTAGCCGAGAACGAGGCCGCCGCGATCCGCGCGATGATGAATGCGCCGAAGAAGGTGCTCATCGCCAAGGCACCCGAGCCGGCCAAGCCGGCCGACGCCAGCAAGGAAGGCATCACCGGCACGATCCACAAGCCCAAGGCCGCGCCGGGTGCCGCCACCACGGCCGCCAAGCCGGGCGACAAGAAGGCGCTCAAGTCGGAGAAGCTGTCGTCCAGCTGGGCCGACGACGCGGCCAAGAAGCGTGCGCTCAAGCCACGCACCGACGGCGGCGCAGCCGGCCGTCCGGGCTGGCGTGCACCGCGCGGCGCACGCCGCGGCGAGCACCGCGACGGCGGCGGCAGCGGCTACAGCGCACCGGCCGAGTTCACGGTGCAGGAAGTGCACGTGCCCGAGACCATCAGCGTCGCCGATCTGGCGCACAAGATGTCGGTCAAGGCCAGCG
Organism: uncultured Pseudomonadota bacterium; assembly: GCA_963758955.1. Lineage (GTDB taxonomy): Bacteria > Pseudomonadota > Gammaproteobacteria > Burkholderiales > Burkholderiaceae_C > Rubrivivax. Next base: position 94,402 of record CAVWXO010000004.1, on the reverse strand, counting down.
AGCTGATCAAGCACCTGATGAAGCTGGGCCAGATGGTCACCATCAACCAGCAACTGGACCAGGAGACCGCGATGATCCTGGTCGAGGAGATGGGCCACACCGCGCTGGCGGCCAAGCTCGACGACCCGGAAGCCTTCCTGGAAGAGGAAGAGGCCGCGACCACCGGCGAGGACCAGCCTCGCGCTCCGGTGGTCACGGTCATGGGCCACGTCGACCACGGCAAGACCTCGCTGTTGGACTACATCCGTCGCACGCGGGTGGCCTCGGGCGAAGCCGGCGGCATCACCCAGCACATCGGTGCGTACCACGTCGAAACGCCGCGCGGCATGATCACTTTCCTGGACACGCCGGGACACGCCGCCTTCACGGCGATGCGCGCGCGCGGTGCCAAGGCCACTGACCTGGTGGTGCTGGTGGTGGCGGCCGACGACGGCGTCATGCCGCAGACCAAGGAAGCCATCTCCCACGCCAAGGCGGCGGGGGTGCCGATCATCGTGGCGATGAACAAGATCGACAAGCCCGAAGCCAATGTCGACCGCGTCAAGACCGAACTGGTGGCCGAGCAGGTGGTGCCGGAGGACTTCGGCGGTGACTCTCCTTTCGTGCCGGTATCGGCACGCACTGGCCAGGGTGTCGACGAGCTGCTCGAGCAGGTGCTGCTGCAAGCCGAGGTGCTGGAGCTGAAGGCGCCGACCGAAGCCATGGCCAAGGGCATCGTCATCGAAGCCCGCCTGGACAAGGGCCGCGGCCCGGTGGCCACGGTGCTGGTGCAAAGCGGCACGCTGAAGAAGGGCGACGTCGTGCTCGCCGGCTCGGCCTACGGCCGCGTGCGCGCCATGCTCGACGAGGACGGCAAGGCCACCGACGAAGCCGGTCCGTCGATCCCGGTGGAGATCCAGGGCCTGACCGAGGTGCCTCAGGCCGGCGACGACTTCATGGTGCTGGGCGATGAACGCCGGGCGCGCGAGATCGCCACCTTCCGCCAGGGCAAGTACCGCGACGTCAAGCTCGCTACCAAGCAGGCGGCCAAGATGGAGAACATGTTCGCCGACATGGGCCAGGGCGAGGCGCAGATGCTGCCGCTGATCGTCAAGGCCGACGTGCAGGGCTCGCAGGAAGCCTTGGCCCAGGCGCTGCTGAAGCTCAGCACCGACGAGGTCAAGATCCAGATCGTGCACTCGGCGGTGGGCGGCATCAGCGAAAGCGACGTCAACCTGGCCATCGCCTCCAAGGCGGTGATCATCGGCTTCAACGTGCGCGCCGACGCCGGTGCGCGCAAGCTGGCCGAAGGCAACAACGTCGACCTGCGCTACTACAGCATCATCTACGACGCGGTCGACGAGGTGAAGGCGGCGATGACCGGCATGCTGGCGCCCGAGCAGCGCGAGGAGGTCATCGGCACGGCCGAGATCCGCACGGTGTTCGTGGCCTCGAAGATCGGCACGGTGGCCGGCTGCATGGTCACCGCCGGCGTGGTCCGCCGCGGCGCACGCGTTCGCATCCTGCGCGACAACGTCATCGCCTTCACCGGCGAGGTGGACAGCGTCAAGCGCATGAAGGAAGACGTGCGCGAGGTCAAGGAAGGTTTCGAGTGCGGCGTCAAGATCAAGAACTACAACGACATCGCCGAGGGCGACCAGTTGGAGTTCTTCGAGGTCAAGGAAGTCGCACGCACCCTGTAGCGGTGGCTGACGTCTGAACCAGACCCCGCCTTCCGCAAAGAAGGCGGGGTTTGTCGTTTCACAGGCCCGATATCCCCCATACCCCATGCGCCACAAACGATCCATCCCCAACCGCGGTTTCCGTGTCGCCGACCAGATCCAGCGCGATGTGGCCCTACTCGTGCGCGAGCTGAAGGACCCGCGTATCGGCATGGTCACGATCAACGCGGTCGAGGTCACGCCGGACTATGCACATGCCAAGATCTTCTTTTCGCTGCTCAGCGGCGACTTGGCTGAATGCGAGCAGGCACTGAATGAGGCGGCCGGCTTCCTGCGCAACAGCCTGTTCAAGAAGCTGCAGATCCACACCGTGCCGACGCTGCACTTCCACTTCGACCGCACCACCGAGCGCGCGGCCGGCCTGAGCGCGCTGATCGCCCAGGCCAATGCCACTCGCGCGAAGGACGACGAGTGAGCCTGCCGCCGCGAGCGCGCATTCCACGCCGTGCCGTGCACGGCGTGCTGTTGCTCGACAAGCCGCTGGGCCTGAGCAGCAACGATGCGCTGCAGAAGGCCAAGCGTCTGTTCCGCGCCGACAAGGCCGGCCACACCGGCACGCTGGACCCGCTGGCCAGCGGGTTACTGCCGCTGTGCTTCGGCGCGGCCACCAAGTTCTCGCAGGTCAGCCTGGACGCCGACAAGGCCTACCGCGCCAAGCTGCGCCTGGGCTGCACGACGAGCACCGGCGATGCCGAAGGCCAGGTGCTGCAATCCAGCAAGGTGCAGGTCGACCATGCCTCGATCGAATCCGCCTGCCGCCGCTTCACAGGTGCCATCGAGCAGGTGCCGCCGATGCATTCGGCGCTCAAGCACGAGGGCCGCGCCTTGTATGCCTATGCGCGTGCCGGCATCGAGGTGGAACGTGCCGCCCGTGCCGTCACCATTCACGGTATCGACATCGTCGATTGGCAGGATGAACTTCTGACGTTGGACGTGCGTTGCAGCAAGGGCACCTACATCCGCACCTTGGCCGAAGACATAGGCAATGCGCTGGGCTGTGGCGCGCATCTGGCCGCACTGCGCCGCACGGCCAGCGGCAGGCTGTCGGTGGACCATGCGGTCACGCTGCAGCGGCTGTCCGGCCTGTCCGAGCCCGAGCGCGATGCGCTGCTGCTGCCGGCCGATGCGCTGCTGGCCGATTGGCCGCGGGTGCAACTGCCTGACGACGAAGCCGGTCGCTTCCTGACCGGGCTGCGACGCCGGGTGAGCCTGGCCGATGCGTCCGCGGTGCGGGTCTACGGGCCCGACGACGCCTTCCTGGGCAGCGCCCATATTGCAGGCGGCGAACTCATCGCCGACCGCCTGCTCTCACCCGCCGAAGTGGCGGGACTGAATCCTTTAGAAAGCCTGCCATGACCCGCCAGATCCGCAACATCGCCATCATCGCCCACGTCGACCATGGCAAGACCACGCTGGTCGACCAGCTGCTGCGGCAGAGCGGCACCTTCCGCGAGAACGAGAAGGTGGCCGAACGCGTGATGGACAGCAACGACCTGGAGAAGGAGCGCGGCATCACCATCCTGGCCAAGAACTGCGCGGTGGAATGGAAGGGCACGCACATCAACATCGTCGACACGCCCGGCCACGCCGACTTCGGCGGTGAGGTCGAGCGTGTGCTGTCGATGGTCGACAGCGTGCTGCTGCTGGTGGACGCGGTCGAAGGGCCGATGCCGCAGACCCGCTTCGTCACCAAGAAGGCGCTGGCGCTGGGCCTGAAGCCAATCGTCGTGGTCAACAAGGTCGACCGCCCCGGTGCGCGGCCCGACTACGTCATCAACGCCACCTTCGACCTGTTCGACAAGCTGCATGCCAGCGAGGCGCAACTCGATTTCCCGGTGATTTTCGCCTCGGGACTGAACGGCTGGGCTACGCTGAAACAGGGCGAGGTGGGCACCGATCTGACGCCGCTGTTCGACGCCATGCTCGAGCATGTTCCAGCGCACGAAGGCAGCCCCGACGCACCGCTGCAGCTGCAGATCTGCTCGCTGGATTATTCCACCTACGTCGGGCGCATAGGTATCGGCCGCGTCAACCAGGGCACGCTGAAACCCATGCAGGACGTGGCCGTGTACAGCGGCCCGGACAGCACGCCGATCAAGGCGCGCGTCAACCAGGTGCTCAAGTTCGAGGGTCTGGAGCGCAAGCAGGCCACCGAGGCCGGCCCCGGCGACATCGTGCTCATCAACGGCATCGAAGGCATCGGCATCGGCGTGACGCTGACCGACCTCGACAACCCGGTGCCGCTGCCGATGCTCAACGTCGACGAGCCGACGCTGACCATGAACTTCTGCGTCAACAACTCACCGCTGGCCGGCCGCGAGGGCAAGTTCGTCACCAGCCGGCAGATCCGCGACCGCCTGGACCGCGAGCTGCAGAGCAACGTGGCGATGAAGGTCAAGGAAACCGACGAGGACGGCGTCTTCGAGGTCTCGGGCCGCGGCGAACTGCACCTGACCATCCTGCTGGAGACGATGCGCCGCGAGGGCTACGAGCTGGCGGTGAGCAAGCCGCGCGTGGTGTTCCATGAAGTGAACGGCGAGCGCCATGAACCGATCGAGCTGGTCACCGCCGACGTCGAGGACCAACACCAGGGCGCGGTGATGCAGGCGCTGGGCGAGCGCAAGGCCGAGCTGGTGAACATGGAACCCGATGGCATGGGCCGCGTGCGCCTGGAGTACCGCATCCCGGCGCGCGGCCTGATCGGCTTCCAGAACGAGTTTCTCAACCTGACACGCGGCACCGGCCTGATCAGCAACATCTTCGACGGTTACGAGCCCTACAAGGGCGAGATCGCCGGGCGCAAGAACGGCGTGCTCATCAGCCAGGACGACGGTGAGGCGGTGACCTACTCGCTGGGCAAGCTGGACGACCGCGGGCGCATGTTCGTCAAGGCCGGCGACCCGTTGTACGAGGGCATGGTCATCGGCATCCACAGCCGCGACAACGACCTGGTGGTTAACGCCGTGCGCGGCAAGCAGCTCACCAACTTCCGCGTCAGCGGCAAGGAAGACGCCATCAAGATCACGCCCCCGATCATCCTGACGCTGGAGTACGCGGTCGAGTTCATCGCGGACGACGAGCTGGTGGAGATCACGCCGAAGAGCATCCGCATCCGCAAGCGCCACCTGAAGGAGCATGAGCGCAAGCGGGCCAGCCGCGATGCCGCCTGAGCTTGACGCACCGCCGTGCCGTGGCGCTGATGGTCTGCGTGACGCTCATGTGGAGCATCGCGGGCATCGTCACGCGCCACCTGGAAAGTGCGCGAGGATTCGAGCTCACGTTCTGGCGCAGCCTGTTCAACGCGCTGGCGCTGCTGCTGCTGCTCGGCTGGCTGCAAGGGCCGGCACAGCTGTGGCGCAACCTGCGCGACGGCGGTCGGCCGCTGTGGGTGTCGGGCCTGTGCTGGTGCGTGATGTACACCGCCTTCATGCTGGCCATCAGCCTGACCACCGTGGCCAACGTGCTGGTGACCATGGCCCTGGCGCCGCTGCTCACCGCCCTCGGCGCACGCGTGGTGCTGGGCCATCGGCTGGCACTGCGCACGTGGATTGCCATCTTCGTCGCCGGTGCCGGCATCGCCTGGATGTACGGCAACGAGCTCGGCGGCTCGGATGCACGCCACTGGCTGGGCACCGCGATCGCGCTGTGCGTGCCCGTCGCGGCGGCCGTGAATTGGACGCTGCTGCAGCATGTGCAGCACCAAGCCGGCGAGCAGGCCCCTGACATGCTGGCGCCGGTGCTGCTGGGCGCCATTCTGTCGGCTGCCGTGACCTTGCCTTTGTCGCTGCCGCTGGCCGCAACGACGCACGACCTGGCGCTGCTCGGCCTGCTGGGCGTGGTACAGCTGGCCATCCCCTGCCTGCTGGCGGTGCGGGTGGCCCGGGTGCTGAGCGCGCCGGAAGTGTCGCTGCTCGGCCTTCTGGAGGTGATCTTCGGCGTGCTCTGGGTCTGGCTGGGCAGCGACGAGGCGCCGTCTGCGGCGGTGCTCGGCGGTGGTGCACTTGTGCTGGGCGCGCTGGCCGCCAACGAGGCGCTGGCGCTGCGTCGTGTCGCGCGTGCGACTTGAACTAGGGCAAGCGCTCCAACGGCACCGCGGTGGCGCCGCTACCATCGGCGCCAACTCGTGAACTGGAGCGCCGGCATGCCTGACTCGAACACCGACATCCGCCCGCCCGGCCCGTGGCTGATGCTGCTGGAAGGCCGCGCGCCGTGGGAGTACGCAGCCACGCTGGCGGTCATGCCCTGGCTCAGCCTCGTGCCGCGTGGCGACGGCCATCCGGTGATCGTCTTCCCCGGCCTGGGGGCCTCGGAGCTGAGCACCCGCACGCTGCGCGGCTTTCTCGGCCAGCTGGGCTATGCGGCCTACGACTGGGGCCTGGGCCGCAATCGCCCGCGCGACGGCCTGCTGGACGCGTGTCGCCAACGGGTGCTGCAGGTGGCCGAGCGGCATGGCCGCAAGGTCAGCCTCGTCGGCTGGAGCCTGGGCGGTGTGTACGCCCGCGAGCTGGCCAAGCAGTTGCAGGCGCAGACGCGCTGCGTCGTCACGCTGGGCTCGCCGTTCTCCGGACATGTGCGTGCCACCAATGCGGCGCGTGCCTACGAGCTGTACAGCGGCAGGCCGCTGCAGCACGACCCGGTGCGCGCCGAGCGCCTGAAGCGGCCGCCGCCGGTGCCCACCACCTCCATCTACAGCAAGACCGACGGCGTGGTGGCCTGGCAATGCAGCCTGAACGAGGACACGCCGCTGACCGAGAACATCGAGATCCAGGCCAGCCACCTGGGCCTGGGCGTCAATCCGTTGGCGTTGTATGCGGTGGCCGACCGGCTGCGCCAGGACCCGGCACATTGGCAGCGCTTCGACACGCATGCCGCGCCGCGCTGGCTGTTCCGCGGCATGACCGCGCCGCACCCGAAGGCGGCCCACTGATGCAGATCGTCGCCAACGGCCTGCAGATCGAGGTCGACATCCAGGGCCCGGAGCACGGCGAGCCGATCCTGCTGATCATGGGCCTGGGCATGCAGCTCATCGGCTGGCCCGACGAACTGGTGCAGATGCTGGTGCAACGGGGCTTCCGCGTCATCCGGCACGACAACCGAGACGTCGGCCTGAGCCAGGGCTTCGACCGCCTGGGCGTGCCCAACGTGATGGTCGAGGCGCTGCGCCAGCGGCTGAGGATGCGCGTGCGTGCGCCCTACCAGGTGGCCGACATGGCGGCCGACGCGCTGGGCGTGCTCGACGCGCTGGGCATCGAACATGCACACATCTGCGGCGCCTCGATGGGCGGCATGATCGCGCAGCACATTGCCGCCAAGCACCCGCGCCGCGTCAAGAGCCTCACGTTGATCATGACCACCTCGGGCGCGCGCAATCTCAAGCAGGCGCACCCGCGGGTGCTGCGGGTGCTGCTGTCGCGCCCGCAGACCCCCGATGCGAAGACCTACATGGCGCACATGAGCCATGTGCTGTCGGTGATCGGCAGCCCGGCCTACCAGCCCGACCCGCAGCGCCTGCAGCAGCGCTTGATGGCCTCGTTCTCGCGCGCCTACCGGCCGGCCGGCACCGCGCGCCAGCTGGTCGCGGTGGCAGCCGACGGCGACCGTTCTCCGCTGCTGCACCGCATCGTCGCGCCCACCCGCGTCATCCACGGCGAGGCCGATCCGCTGGTGCCGGTGCCTGCGGCGCACGATCTGGTGAAGAAGATCCCCGGCGCGGTGGCCGACATCGTGCCCGGCATGGGCCATGACCTGCCGCTGCCGCTGCTGCCACGCATTGCCGAGGGCATCGTGCACAACGCGGCGCGGGCGGCCGACTGAGCCCGCTGCGGTGGCTCAACTCCCCGTCAGGTAGACCAGCGCGACGTTGACCAGGTAGGTCGACAGCAGCGCGATGCTGATCCAGCTGGTGACGCGCAGCACGCGGCCCTGGGGCCGCATCACCAGCCCGATGATGACCAGCCCGCTCATCAGCATCGCAGTCAGCGCCGTGGCGGCATGCACCGGGTCGGCGGCGGCCAGCAGCGGGCCGCGGCGATAGAACAGGTCGTCGATCGCCAGAATCATCACGTTGAACAGGCTGCTGCCCAGCAGGTTGCCGATGGCCATGTCCAGCGCACCGAGGCGCAGCGCCGACAAGGTGACCGCCATCTCCGGCAGCGTGGTCACAAGCGCCATCATGATCGTGCCGACGAAGCTGCGCGACAGATTCAGCTCGCCTGCCAGGCGATTGGCCGCTTCGGGCAGCCACAGCCCGGCCGCCACCACCACGGCGGCCGCCAAACTGAAGTTGCGCCATTCGCGCTGCACGGCGGCGGCGGGCGGTGCGGGCGCGTCGGGCAACGGCGCGGCGGCGGCCAGCGCCTGCTGCTCGTGTGCCTGCACGCTGCGCAGCGCCAGCAGGTACAGGCCCAGCAGCAGCGGGCTGAAGGCGCCGACCTGGAACAGCGAAGGCGCTCGCGTACCCACCAGCAGGCTCAGCGCGACGAAGCCCAGCATCACCACGCCGAAGGCCGCCGATAGCAGGTGGGTGGCGCTGGCGGCACGGTAGATCGGCTGGTGGCGCTGCACCGCATCGACGATGACCAGGAACACCAGGTTGACGACACAGGCACCGAGCGCATTGCCCACCGCCAGGTTCGGCTCGTCGACGAAGGCCACCGCGCTGATGCCGCTGGCCAGCTCGGGCAACGAGGTTACCGAAGCCAGCAGCGCCAGCCCGACCCAGCCGCGGCCCCAGCCATACAGCGCGGCGAGCTGGTCGGCGCTGCGGCTGAGCACGAAGCCGGCGCGCGCGATGAGCAGCGCGCACAGCACCAACTGCGCCAGCAGCCAGGCCAGTGTCATCGGCGTCGCGTCACGAGACCACCAGCACGTCGCGCCCGCTGTGGTGGATGGCGTCCAGGGCGGTGCTGCCGAGCAGGGCATCGGCCACCAGGCCCTGTCCATGCCTGCCGACGACCACGCAATCCGCCGGCCAGGTGGCAGCATGCTGCACGATGCCCATGGCCGGAATGGCCTCGACCACCGCCACCTCCACGTTCGCACCGCAGCCGGCTGTGAGTTCGCCGGCCAGCGCCTCGAGCTGCTTCTGCGCCCGCGCATGCAGCGAGGCGATCAGTTCGCCCAGCGGCGCCCCGTCGCCCTGGCCGCGCTGCACCTCACGTTCCCACTGCGGGTCGATGACGTAAAGCAGGCGGTGGGCGGCCTGCGGGAACAGCGCCAGCGCGCGGGCCGCGGCCAGGCGCGACACCTCGCGCAGGTCGACCGCCGTCAGCACCCGGGCATAGTCGGCTGCCGGCCCGGCGCGGGTCACCAGCACCGGGCAAGGCGCGCTGCGCAGGATGCGCAGCAGCGTGCTGCTGATGCCCGGCGCTGCCGGCTCGGAGCGACGCGCGATCACCAGCAAGGCCGCATTCATCGCCCTGGCACGCGCTTCAATCACGGTTGCCGGCGCGCCCACACCGAAGTGGCTTTCGACGACCAGGCCTTCGCGCTTCGCCAGCGCCGTCGCCCGTTCTGTCAGGCGCTCGCGCAGGCTGGCCTCGGGTGAGGGCCGGCCGCTCAGGCGCCCGAGGTCGAACACGGAACGCAAGGCGTGCCAAGCGCCGGCGTCGAAGGCATGCACCAAGTCGATACAGGCGTTATGGTCGCGGGCAATCCGTACGCCACGCTCGATGGCGGCGTCCGAACCGGCGGAAAAGTCGATGGGCACGAGCACGCGGCGGATGGGTTTCATCAGGTTGACTCCTGCAAAGCGTTGGAAGCGCTCATGAGGTTCGAGTCGATGCGTCGGCGAACGTTCGGCTCAAGGCTGGCGCGCCGTCGACACCAGCACGTCGGCGCTGCCCTCGGCCAGCACATGCTTGGTGACGCTGCCCAACAGCAATTCTTCGGTCGCCGACTGGCCATGTTTGCCCAGCACCACCAGGTCGCAGTCCAGGGCCTGCTCGGTCTCGACAATGCGCATCGAGGCGTCGCCCTCGGCCACCTGCGGCTCCCATTCGCCGGCCTTCAGACTAGCCTGCTGTGCCATCGCGTGCAGCCGCTGCAAGGCCCCGGAGCGGGCATGCACACGGTAGTGCTCGATGGTCGCGGCGTCGACGCCGGCAAAGCGCAGCTTGTCCTCGAAAGGGACCTGGAAGACGCTGAACAGCAACAGTCGCGCACCCGGCGCCAGCCGTCGCGCCGCCTGCACCGCGGCGACCGACCAGGGTGAGAAGTCGATCGCCACCAGCGCGCGTCGGTAGGGCTCGTGCGCCATCTGCCGCACCACCAGCAGTGGCCGCGTACTGCGCCGCAGCAGCCGATCGGATGTGCTGCCCAGCACCAAGCGGCGCACGAAGCCCATGCCGCGCGCGCCGAGCACCATCACGGCCGCGTCCTGGCGCTCGGCCTCGAGGGCGATCTCCTCGAAGGCGATACCGCTGGCCTGCAGGGCAGTGACCGGCACGCCGCGCTCGAGCTGCAGCATTTGGGCTGCCTCCTGCAGCTGCGCCAGCGTATCGGCCTGCAACTGCTGTTCGAACGCGTGCCCCGAGCCCAGCCATTGGCGCAGCTCGGCCAGGCTGCCGCCGGGCAATACGTGCAGCAGCGCCAGCGTGGCGCCTGTCTCGTGGGCCACGCGCGCCGCGCGCTCGGTGGCATGCCGGGCTGCGGGCGAAAAGTCGGTGGCCGCCAGGACCAGGTTCAACGCTGTCATGCGGGGCACTCCTTGCGGGACAGATGTTGCGCCAATTGCGCTGCGGCATGGTCCGCGGCGTCGTCGAAGGGGTTGAGCACCAGCGCCACGCCGGCCTGGGCCAGCTCGCGCGCATGCGCCGGGTCGCGCGGCGCAGCCGCCACCTGGCCGTGGTAGCCGGTCTCCTTCAGTGCATGCAGCAGCGCCCGGTTCGACTCCCAGTTCGGCAGCGTCGTCACGACCCAGCCGGCCTGCTGCAACGGCAGCGATTCGAGGAAGCCCGGGTCCTCGCCATCGCCGAAGTGCACCGGCAGGCCCTGACGCTGCAGCGCGCGCACCGCTTCGGGGTCGAAGTCGATGCCGACGGCCTGCACGCCGTCGGCGCGCAATTGCATCAACAGGCGGCTGCCGTAGCGGCCCAGGCCGAAGACGATGACGTCGGCGCGCCCGACCGCATGGTCCTCGTTTTCCACCGCCAGTTCACGAAAGGGACGGCGCCGCTCGAAGGCGCCGAGCCAGGGTGCCAGGCGCTCGTATAGCGGCTGCGAGTACAGGATCATGTAGGTCGACACCGTGATCGTCACCAGGCCCACCAGCGTGGTCAGCCCCAGCGCCTGCACATCGACATGGCCCAGCGTGATGCCCATTGCCACGAAGACGATCGAGAACTCGCTAATCTGCGCCACCGTCAGCCCGGCCAGGAAGCCGGTGCGCTTGCGGTAGCCCATGGTGCCCATGATGGCCATCACGATCAACGGGTTGCCGATCAGCACGAACAGCGAAAGTACCAGCGCAGGGACCACCTCGGCACCCAACGTGGACAGCTCGAGCTTGGCACCCAGGTCGATGAAGAAGAACAGCAGCAGGAAATCGCGGATGCTGGTCAGCCGCGCATTCATGGCCTCGCGGTAGGGTGTGGAGGCGAGCGAGAATCCGGCGAGGAAGGCCCCGGCCTCCTTGCTGAAGCCAGCCCATTCGCCCAGCGCCGCAAGCGCCACGCCCCAGGCGATGGCAAACACCAGCAGCAGCTCCTGCGAGCGCGCCATCGCCGAGACCACGGCCGGCAGCACCCAGCGCATCAGCACGAACATCAGCAGCGCCGCGGCGGCGAGCCGGCCGCCGAGCGACAGCAGCACCTCGTGCAGTGCGGCGTCGCCGCCTTCGGTACCGCCAGCGCCGCGCATCGCGCTCATCGTCATCATCGCGATGACCACGGCGACGTCCTGCACGATCAGGAAGCCCACCGCGATGCGGCCGTGCAGGCTGTCCAGTTCGCGCTTGTCGGACAGCAGCTTGACGATGATGATGGTGCTGGAAAACGTCAGCGCGACGGCGACGTACAGCGCCTCCATCGGCGCCTTGCCGAGCACCAGGATGATCACGAAGCCGAAGGCGATGGTGAATGCCATCTGGCCCAGCCCTGTTGCCAGAGCGACCGGCCCGATGCGTCGGATGTGGTGCAGGTCGAGCTTGAGGCCGACGACGAACAGCAGCACCGTGACCCCCACCTGCGCCAGCAGGTCGATCTGTTCGTTCGCGTTGACCAAGCCCAGCACCGCGGGCCCGACGACGATGCCGACCACGATGTAGGCGATCAGTACGGGCTGGCGCAGGCGCACGAACACCGCGCCCGCGACCGCGCAGATCAGCAGCAGCAGCGCGAACTCGGCGAAGGGGGCGTGCATGCCGGCGAAGTGTGAGCTGTCAGTCATCGCGGCGCTGAGCCTCCTCAGGCCGGCATCCAGCCGAAGCGCCGCAGCATCAGCTTCTCCAGTTCCAGCACCACCAGCACGCTGACCCCGACGGCCACGATCACCAGCCCCGTGGTGAACGGCAACGCCGTGGTGGCGAAGAAGGTCTGCATGAACGGCGTGTAGGTGAAAAGCAGCTGCAGCACGAAGACGGCCGCCACGGCCGCCAGCACGCGTGGCGTGCCCTTCACACCTTGCAGAGTGAAGGACGGCGCCTTCAGGTAGCGCACGCTGAACAGATAGAAGACCTCCATGCACACCAGCGTGTTGACGGCGACCGTGCGCGCGGTGTCGACCGAGGCGCCGCGGTACAGCGCCCACTCGAACATGCCGAAGATGCCGGCCAGGAACAGCGTCGAGACGAAACCGATGCGCCAGAGCACGAAGCTCGACAGCATCGGTTCATCGGGCCGGCGTGGCGGACGCCGCATCACGTCGGCCTCGGTCGGCTCGAAAGCCAGTACCAGCGCCAGAGCGATCGAGCTGACCATGTTGACCCACAGGATCTGCGCCGGCGCGATGGGCAGCGCCACGCCCAGCAGCACCGCCAGCAGCAGCGACAGCGATTCGCCGCCGTTGATCGGCAGCAGGAAGGTCACCGTCTTGCGCAGGTTGTCGTAGACCGTGCGCCCTTCCTCCACCGCATGCGCGATCGACGCGAAGTTGTCGTCGGCCAACACGATCGCGCCGGCCTGCTTGGCAGCCTCGGTGCCCTTCATGCCCATGGCGACGCCGACGTCGGCCTGCTTCAGCGCAGGTGCGTCGTTGACGCCGTCACCGGTCATCGCGACGATCTCGCCGTTGGCCTGCAGCGCGCGCACCAGGCGCAGCTTGTGTTCGGGACTGGCGCGGGCGAACACGCGCGTGCTGTGCACCGCCTTGCGCAGCGCCGCATCGTCCATCGTTTCGACCTCGGGTCCGGTGATGGCCGTGAGGTCGCCGCCCATGCCCAGCTGCGCGGCTATGGCGCTGGCCGTGACGCCGTGGTCACCGGTGATCATGACCACGCGTATGCCCGCGGCGCTGCACTGCGCGACGGCATCTATGGCCTCGTGGCGCGGCGGGTCGATGATGCCGACGATGCCCAGCAGTGTCAGCCCGCTGGCGATATCGGCCGGGTCCAGCTTCTCCTTGCCCGCCGGCCAGACGCGCCGTGCCAGCGCCAGCACGCGCCGCCCGGAGCGCGCCTGGGCTTCGATCAGCGCGGTCCAGTGTGCCTGTTCCAGCGGTTGCGCGCGGCCATCGACGTCCAGTTGCTGACTGCACATCGCGATCACGCGCTCGGGTGCTCCCTTGACCAACGCCACCGCGCCATCGCCCAGTGCATGCAGCGTGGCCATGTAGCGGTGCTCGGACTCGAAGGGGATGATCTCCAGGCGCGGCCGCTCGAGCTTGAGCTGGGCCGGGTTCAGGCCGGTCTTCAAGGCAAGCGTGAGCAGCGCGCCTTCGGTCGGGTCCCCGGCCAGTTGCCAATGGCCGTCGTGTTCTCGCAGGCTGGCATCGTTGCACAGTGCGGCGACCTCGGCCAGGGCCAGCGCGGCCGGCGCGCGTTCGGCCAGCGTGGACGGGTCGAGCGCTTCGCCGCCGATCTTCAGCGCGCCTTGCGGTGCGTAGCCGCCACCCTCGACATCGAGCAGCACGCCGGCGCACACCACCTGCTGCACCGTCATCTGATTGCGTGTCAGTGTGCCGGTCTTGTCGGAGCAAATCACCGTCACCGAGCCCAGCGTCTCCACCGCCGGCAGGCGTCGGATCACCGCCTGGCGTGCGGCCATGCGCTGCACGCCGATGGCCAGCGCGATGGTCATGATGGCCGGCAGGCCTTCGGGGATGGCAGCCACCGCCAGGCCGACCGCGGCCATGAAGACCTCGCCGGCACCCATGCCACGCACGAGCAGGCCGAAGGCGAAGAGCCCGACCGCCGCGGCCAGGATGGCCAGCGTCAGCGTGCGCCCGAAGGTTTCCATCTTGCGCAGCAGGGGCGTGGTACCGGCCTCGACCGCTTCGAGCATGCGGCCAATGCGGCCGATCTCGGTGGCCGCGCCGGTGGCCACCACCACCGCCAGCGCCTGCCCCTGCGTCACCAGCGTGCCGGCATAGCCCATGCCGAGGCGGTCGCCGATCGCGGCGTCGGCCGCCACCGGGTCCACACCCTTGTCCACCGGTACCGACTCGCCAGTCAGCGCGGCTTCGTCGATGCGCAGGTTGCGCGCGCGCAGCAGCCGCACGTCGGCCGGCAGGCTGTCGCCCGAGGCCAGCAGCACCACGTCGCCAGGCACCAGCTCGGCGGCGTCCATCTCATGCTGGTGGCCGTCACGCAAGACCAGCGCATGCGGCGACAGCAAGTGGCGGATGGCCTGCAGCGCCTTTTCGGCCTTGCCCTCTTGCACGAAGCCGATGACGGCGTTCAGCACCACCACGGCCGCGATCACCGCAGTATCGACCCAATGGCCCATCAGCGCCGTGATCAGGGCCGCGCCCATCAGCACCATCAGCAGCAGGTTGTTGAACTGGCGCAGCAGCCGCTCGAGCACGCCGGGCTGCTTGGCTTGTGCAAGCCGGTTCGGGCCGTATTCGTGCAGCCTGCGCTGCGCCTCGGACGCGGTCAGGCCAGTCGCCGCGTCTGCCTTCAGTATGGCCAAGGCTTGCGACCCGGACATGGCGTGCCAGGTTGCGGTGGAGTGGGGGGGCTGGTCGGCTGCGGGCGGGGCCATCGGCATGTCGCGGTCGATCGTGCCACCGGTATGTAGACGAGACCATTTTGCAAACGCATGGTTCCACGAAGGAGGCGATGCACCAGCCTTCGATTGAGGCAGATCAAGCAGCGTGGATACTGTGACCCATGGACTTCATCAACCCGCCGCTGCTGGCTGCTGCCGCGCTGGTCTTCGTCAGTGTGCTGGCCGGGCTGTTCTCGGCGCGTATCGGGTTTTCCTTCCTGCTGGTCTTCCTGCTGGCGGGCATCCTGGCGGGCGAAGACGGGCCGGGCGGCTACCTGTTCGAGGACATCCGGCTGAGCTTCTGGGTCGGCAACTTGGCGCTGGCCATCATCCTGCTCGACGGCGGGTTGCGCACGGCCTTCTCCACCTTCCGCACCGGGCTGAAACCGGCCTCGGTGCTGGCCACGGTGGGCGTGCTGCTGTGCGCCGCACTCACCGGCCTGGCGAGCATGCTGTTCCTGGGCCTGGACTGGGGCACCGCGATGCTGCTCGGCGCCATCGTCGGCTCCACCGACGCGGCCGCGGTGTTTGCGCTGCTGACGCGCTCTGGCGTGACGCTGAACGAGCGTGTCGCGGCGACGCTGGAGATCGAATCCGGCGTCAACGACCCGATGGCGGTGTTCCTGACGCTGGCCTTCATCGCGCTGCTCGCGCCGACACAGGGCGCGCCTGGCGGTGCGTCGGCGTGGGGGACCGTCGTCTGGGCCTTCGTGCAACAGTTCGGCTTGGGCGCGCTCACGGGCGTGGTGGGCGGCCTGGCGATGGCCGAACTGCTGAAACGCATGGCCGCGCGCGATGCCGGCGGTGGCATCCTGGCGTTGATGATCGGCGCGGCCGGGCTGGCGCTGTTCGCCGCCACCGGCCTGATCGGCGGCTCGGGCATCCTGGCGGTGTACCTGTTCGGGCTGATCATCGCCAACCGCGCTGCGCAGGCGGTCGCGCCCACGCTGGCGGCGATGGACGGCTACGCCTGGCTGGCGCAGGCCGGCATGTTCCTGCTGCTCGGGCTGCTGGTCACGCCCTCCGATTTGCTGGGTTCGCTGCTGCCGGCGCTGGGTGTGGCGTTGGCATTGATCTTCGTCGCCCGGCCGGTGACGGTGTGGCTGTGCCTGCGACCTTTCCGCTTCACGCCGCGCGAGACCTGGTTCATCTCCTGGGTCGGGCTGCGCGGCGCGGTGCCCATCGTGCTGGCGTTGTTTCCGTTGCTGGCGGGCACGCCGCAGGCTGATCTGCTTTTCAACGTGGCCTTCGTGGTGGTGCTGGTGTCGCTGCTGACCCAGGGCACGACCATCGGACTGGTGGCGCGCCGCCTGGGCGTGGCCATGCCCGAGCCGGGCGACGCGCGCGAGCAGCGCGGTATTCCGCGACTTCGAGCTCGACCCCGGCCTGCCGGTGACGCTGGTCTGCGAGTTCTACAACCTGCTGGTGCCGCAAGGGGGCGGCGCAGCCACTGGGCGAGTGGATGACCGCCGAACTGCGCCGCCCGCCGGTGGCCGGCGACAGCGTGGCGCTGGGCGGCGCCACGCTGGTGGTGCGCGAGCTGGCCGACGGCCGCATCTCGCGCGTGAGCCTGGGGCTGCCGGACTGAAACCCTGCGCGTCGCGGCTAGACTGCGCTTCGCATGCACGAACCGCCCAATCGATCGCCCTGGCGCCTGAGCGTTGCTCCCATGATGGATTGGACGGACCGCCATTGCCGGTTCTTCCACCGGCTGATCACGCGCCGTACGCGGCTGTACACCGAGATGGTCAGCACCGGCGCGCTGGTGCATGGAGATGTGCCCAGGCACCTGGACTACAGCGCTGCCGAGCATCCGCTGGCGCTGCAGCTGGGCGGCAACGACCCGGCCGAACTGGCACATTGCGCGCGCCTGGCCCAAGCCAGGGGCTACGACGAGATCAACCTCAACTGCGGCTGCCCCAGCGACCGGGTGCAGCGCGGGGCCTTCGGTGCCTGCCTGATGGCCGAGCCACTGCGCGTGGCCGAAGGCGTCAAGGCGATGCGCGACGCCTGCACGCTGCCGGTGACGGTGAAGCACCGCATCGGCATCGACCGCATCGAACGCTATGACTTCGTGCGCGACTTCGTCGGCACCGTGGCGACCGCCGGCTGCGAGGTTTTCATCGTGCATGCGCGCAATGCCTGGCTCGACGGCCTGAGCCCCAAGGACAACCGCGAGATTCCGCCGCTGCGCTACGGCATCGTGCACCGCCTGAAGCAGGACTTTCCGGGCCTGAACATCGTCATCAACGGCGGCATCGCCGGCGACGCCGCCATCCGCGAACAGCTGCAGCAGGTCGATGGCGTCATGGTCGGCCGCGAGGCCTATCACCACCCCTGGTCGATGCTGCGCTGGGACGCGGACTTCCTGGGCGATGCAACAGCCTTGCCGCAGCGCGAGCAGGTCGAGGCCGAGATGGTCCGCTACATGGAAGGCCTGCAGGCCCAGGGCCTGCCCTGGAGCCATGCGTCGCGGCACATGCTGGGCCTGTGGAACGGCACGCCCGGGGCCCGAAAGTGGCGCCAGGTGTGGTCGAATCACCGCCTGAAGGACCAGCCGCCGGCACAGGTGGCGCGGCTGGCCGAGGGGGCGCGCTGCCGAGACATCCGTGACCCCGAAGCACTCGACGCCGCAGCCACCGCAGCGTGCCCTTGACTGGAGGATTGATGAGCGACGTCCAGACCGGCATCCTGGCCCCGCTGCCCGCGCTGGGCCGCTACCTCAGCTTCAGTGCCGGGCCGCAGGGCAACCATCGCGCCGCACTGCGTGCACTGGGCGAGTTGGCCGATGGCCAGCGCGTGGTGGTGGGCCTGGGGGAATCGCTGCTGCGTGCGCTGGGCCGCGAGAACCCTGGGCTGCACAGCTTTGCCGGCGCCGTCGGACCCGGCCTGGAGTTGCCGGCCACGCCAGCGGCGTTGTGGTGCTGGCTGCGCGGTGACGACCGCGGTGACCTGGTGCACCTGACGCGCAAGCTGCAGGCCGCGGTGGGCAGCGCGCTGGTGCTGGAGCAGGTGGTCGAGGCCTTCCGCCACGGGGCCGGCCTGGACCTGAGCGGCTACGAGGACGGTACCGAGAACCCGAGCGGCGACGATGCCGTGCACGCTGCCTGCGTGGCCGGGCAGGGCGCCGGGCTGGACGGCGGCAGCTTCGTCGCCGTGCAGCAGTGGGTGCACGACTTCGGCCGCTTCGAGGCGATGAGCCCGCGCGAGCAGGACCATGCCATCGGCCGGCGCCGCAGCGACAACGTCGAGCTGGACGACGCGCCGGCCAGCGCGCATGTCAAGCGCACCGCGCAGGAGAGCTTCGAGCCCGAGGCCTTCATGCTGCGCCGCTCGATGCCCTGGTCCGAAGGGCAGCGCGCAGGGCTGGTGTTCGTGGCCTTCGGCAGGTCCTTCGACGCCTTCGAGGTGCAGCTGCAGCGCATGATCGGCGCCGAGGACGGCATCACCGACGCGCTGTTCCGCTTCACCCGGCCGATCACCGGCGCCTACTTCTGGTGCCCGCCGATGCGCGACGGACGGCTCGACCTGCGCGCGCTGGATCTGTAGCAGGCAAGACGATGCAGGTCGACGGGCAGAGCCGACGCACGCTGTGGCCCAGCAGCACGCGCGATGCGCTGTTCGTCATCGACCAGCGCCGTCTGCCGCATGCGCTTGCCATCGAGCGGCTGGACGGCGTGGAGGCGGTGTTCACCGCCATCCGCGACATGTGGGTGCGCGGCGCACCGTTGATCGGTGCCACCGCTGCCTACGGGCTGGCGCTGCAGGCCACGGCCGATGCGTCCGACGCGGCGCTGCAGTCCGCTGCCGGGCGCCTGGCCTCGGCGCGGCCGACTGCGGTGAACCTGGCCTGGGCGCTGCAACGCATGATGGCGCAGCTGCTGCCGGTGGCTGCTGCCGAGCGCACGGCATCGGCCTGGCGGCTGGCCGACGCCATTGCCGACGAGGACGTGGCCACCAACCAGGCCATCGGCCGCCACGGCCTGCAGCTGCTGCGCGAACTGGTGCCGCGCCAGCCCGGCAGGCTGAATGTGCTGACGCACTGCAATGCTGGCTGGCTGGCCACCGTGGACTGGGGCACGGCGCTGGCGCCGGTGTACCAGGCACAGGCCGCGGGGATGGATGTACACGTGTGGGTGGACGAGACACGGCCGCGCAACCAGGGCGCCAGCCTCACCGCGTGGGAGCTGGGCCAGCAGGGTGTGGCGCACACGCTGGTGGCCGACAACGCTGGCGGCCACCTGATGCAGCGGGGTCTGGTCGATGCGGTCATCGTCGGCTGCGACCGCGTCAGCGCCAACGGCGACGTGTGCAACAAGATCGGCACCTACCTGAAGGCGCTGGCGGCGAGCGACAACGGCGTGCCCTTCTACGTGGCCATGCCGCTGTCGACGCTGGACCTGTTGCTGCACGACGGGCTGCGCCAGATCCCCATCGAGGAGCGCAGCGCGCGCGAGCTGACGCACATCGGCGGGCGTGCGGCCAGCGGCGAATGGGTCGAGGTGCAACTCGCACCCGACGGCTGCGCGGCGGCCAACCCGGCCTTTGACGTCACGCCGGCGGCGCTGGTGAGCGCACTGATCACCGAACGCGGCGTCGTGGCGGCCCGGCCCGAGGCGCTGTACACGCTGGCGAAAGCTGCCGCATGAACGTCGACGAGAACACGCTGCGCGAGCAGGCGGTACAGGCCATCCGAAAGCTCGATGCGCTGGGCCTGAACCGCGGCAGCACCGGCAACCTGAGCCATCGCTGCGCGCGTGGCGGCGTGGATGGCATGCTGATCACGCCCACCGGCATGGGCGCGGACGACCTGCGTGCCCAGGACCTGGTCTGGGTGGGCTTCGACGGCACGGTGCAGGGCGACTGGCTGCCGTCGTCCGAGTGGCATTTCCACCAGGCCATTCTGCAAGGGCGCGCCGACCTGCAGGCGGTGGTGCACACCCATTCGGTCAACGCCACGGCGCTGGCCTGCCTGGAACGCGAGCTGCCGCCCTTCCACTACATGATGGCGGTGGCCGGCACGGCCACCATTCCCTGCGTGCCGTACCACACCTTCGGCAGCGAGGCGCTGTCGGCGGCCGTGGCGCAGGGCTTGAGCGACCGCAACGCCTGTCTGCTGGCCCATCACGGGCTGGTGGCGGCTGGCGCCACGCTGGCCCAGGCGATGAAGATCGCGATCGAGATCGAGTCGCTGTGCGAGGTCTACCTGAAGGCGCTGGCCGTGGCCGAACCTTCACGGCTGAGCGCCGCGCAGATGGCCGAGGTACTGCACAAGTTCAGCAGCTACGGACGCTCGCGGCGCGCCTGATCCGGCCAGGTGGCCAGCAGCAGACCGGCCAGCGACAGCACGAAGGCCACCAGGTGCATCGCGCCGAAGCCCTCGCCGAGGAACAGCACGCCCACCAGCGCCGCGCTGACCGGCAGCATAACCGTGAACACCCCGGCCTGCGGCGCCGGCACATGGCGCAGGCCCTGCATCCACAGCCACACGGTGACCATGCTGGCGGCGATCGAATAGAAGGCCAGCAGCGACCAGGTGGCTGCCGGCACCGCGGCGAAGTCGAAGCGCAGCGCCTGCCACAGCCCCAGCGGCGTGACCAGCGCCAGGCCCCACAGGTTGATCAGCGCGCTGATGCGCCGCGGTGACACCTGGCCGGTCAGGCGTTTGCCGATGACCACGTAGCTGGCTTCGCACAGCACCGCGCCCAGCAGCAGCAGGTAGCCCCAGTTCGTGGCCGCCGAGGAGGGCGTGCCGCTGCTGTCCTTGGCCAATGCCAGCAGCACGATGCCCAGCGCCGCGCAGCCGATGGCCGCCATGACGCGGCCGCGGATGCGCTCGCCCAGGAAGATGCGCGACAGCAGCGCCACCGCGGCCGGGATGGCCGCCATGAGGACGCCGGCGGCCACCGCCGAAGTCAGCATCACGCCGTAGAGCATGCAGATCGAGAACAGGAAGTTGCCGAGGAAGCTTTCCCAGAACAGCAGCTTGCGGTCATGTGCCGACAGCGGTGCATCGTCCTCGCGGCGGCGCACCCAATGCGCCATCGCTACGGCCGCGATGCCGAAGCGCAGCCAGGCCAGCAGGAAGACCGGGAAGGCCGCCACCAGCAGCTTCGACAGCCCGACGTAGGAGCCGACCACCGCCATGCTGGTGGCCAGGCTGGCATAGGCCAGCCAAGGGACGGTGCGGCCGGGGTGGCTGGAGCTGGAGGCGGTGCGCGGAGATGCCAAGTCAGAAGGCCTGGGCATAGCGCCGCAGCTCCCAGTCGCTGACATGGTGCTGGTACTCGGCGATCTCGGCGCGCTTCAGGCCCAGGAACTCCCGCGTCAGCGTCTCGCCGAGCGTGGTGCAGATCAGCTCGTCGGCGGCCAGCGCGTCCAGCGCCTCGCCCAGCGACTGCGGCAACAGGGCGATGCCGCGCTCCTGAACTTGCGCCAGCGACAGGGCGAACAGGTCTTCGCTGCAATCCGGCGGCGGCTCGAGCTTGCGGTCGACGCCATCCAGGCCGGCGGCGATGAGCGCGGCGGTGATCAGGTAGGGGTTGGCGCTGGCATCGGGCACGCGCCATTCAAAGCGGCCATGCAGCGTGCGCAACGCCGCAGTGCGGTTGTTCGGGCCTTGTGCCAGGTAGGCGGGAGCCCAGCTGGTGCCGGACAGCGTGGGGTACACGCGCAGGCGCTTGTAGGAGTTGACCGTGGGGGCGGCCAGCGCGGTGAGTGCGGCCGAATGCGCCATCACGCCGGCTATGAAGTGCCGCCCAGTGCTCGACAGCGTGGTCTCGCGGTCGGCACTGCCGTCGCTGCGGTGCGGCACGAACACGCATTGCGCGTTGTCGGGGCGCTTCGGGTTCCAGCCAGACCACAGCGACACGTGCAGGTGCATGCCGCTGCCCGGCTGGTCCTGGAAGGGCTTGGGCATCATCGAGAAGACCATGCCGTGCGCTTCGGCCAGCGCCTGCGCGGCGAGCTTGAAGAGCATCAGGTGGTCGGCGCTGGCCAGCGCCTCGTCGAAGCCGAAGTTCAGCTCGTACTGGCCGTGCGCGTCTTCATGGTCGATCTGCAGCACGTCCAGCCCGCACTTCGACAATGCCGCCTGCAACTCATGCAGGAAGCCCTGCTGGCGTGCCAGCGAGCGAAGGTCGTAGGACGGCTTGTCCAGCCGGTCCTGTGCGTCGGCCGGCAGCCAGCGCTCGCCGTCGCGCTTGAGCAGGAAGAACTCGGGTTCGATGCCGGTGCGCAGGTGCCAGCCGCGCTCGGCCAGGTGGGCCACGGCGCGCTTGAGCACTTGCCGCGGGCAAGCGTCGAAGGGCTGGCCGTTGACGAAGCCGTCGCAGACGATGCGTGCCACGCCCGGCATCCAGGGCAGGGCGGTGGCGGTGCTGGCGTTGCCGCGGGCGTAGTACTCGGCGCGGGGGCCGACACGCGGCAGCCCGGTGCCGGGGATGGACGGGCCGGCGAAGCCCGCACCGTCAGTGAGCAGTTCGTCGAAATGCGTCAGCGGGACCAGCTTGCCCTTGGCCACACCGTGGATGTCGGTGAACTGCGCCAACAGCGTGTGCACGCCGGCGGCGCGCAGGCGTTCGATCAGGTCCTTCATCGTGTCTCCCCGCGTCCGCGCATGCTCATGCGGCGCATGCTACGCCGCAGCGGGGGCCGGGATCAGAAGGACACCACCACCGAGGCACCGAGCACGGTGTTGTTCTTGCGGTAGCTGCCGTCGTCGACGTACAGGAACACCGGCTGGTTGGCCCAGTCGTAACGTGCTTCGGCCTTGAACATCGTGTATTGGTTGAACACGTAGTTCAGGCCCACCGCCAGGGCGTAGCGGTTGGCTCCGTCGTTGCAGCCGGGGTCGACCGCGGCCGCGCCTTGCTCGCAACCGAGCGTGCCGTCGGGACCGATGCCGTTTTCG
Organism: uncultured Pseudomonadota bacterium; assembly: GCA_963758955.1. Classification (GTDB taxonomy): domain Bacteria; phylum Pseudomonadota; class Gammaproteobacteria; order Burkholderiales; family Burkholderiaceae_C; genus Rubrivivax. Next base: position 71,624 of record CAVWXO010000004.1, on the reverse strand, counting down.
GGGCTTTTGCCATAGCCCAGCAGGCCGCCGCCGTTCTTGCCGTTGTTCAGGTAGTCGAAGCGGCCGACGCCTTCGAAGCGTGGCGTGAACTTGTAGGCTGCCAGCGTGGACAGGCCATACCACGACGCGGTCTGCAGGCCGCCGTTGGCATTGGCGGTGATGGCGGCGTCCTTCTGGTAGCCGTAGCTCAGCTGGCCCTGCACCGTCCAGTCGCCGCGGACGAAGTAGCCGTCGACCTCGATCAGGCCGAGGTTGGAATTGGTGGGAGTGCAATCGTCGCAGGCATAGCCGTTGACGAAGTTCGGCGCCTGGCCGTACACGCCGGCTGCGCCGAAGCCCTGGTACTCGCCGCGCGCATAGTCGACGCGCACGGCCACCACCGAACCCTTGGCCGCCGAGAAGTTGGCGTTCTGGTTCATCTGCGCCAGCATCGCCTTGGTCACCCACTTGCCGCTGGTGATGTCCACGCCCGCGCCGATGTAGCCGGTAGGCAGCGTGAAGTCGAACAGCAGGTTGTGGGTGATCAGCTTGTTCAGCGTCGGCTGAAGGTATTCGTAGCCCGACCAGTCCGGGATCTGGCCGGCAATGAAGCGGGTCTGCAGGTCGGTCAGCGGCACCGACACGCTGGCTTCCTGCACGATGGAATAGCCGTCGATCACCGAGCCCACGCCGCGCTGTGGGGCCAGCGTCAGCCGCCACTTGGTGCCATCCTGCATCTCCTTCTGGAAGTCCAGAATGGCCATGCCGATGTACGAGTTCCAGTAGTTGTAGCCATAGTTGGCTACCGAATCGAGAAACTGGAAGCCGGCCAGGTCCTGGGCGTGGTTGTAGATGTAGGCGGTCTGCATCTGGCCGCTGATCTTCAGGCCCGTGAAACCGCTGGCCTCGCGCGAATCCTCCAGCGCCTCGGTCTTGACCGTCAGGCGGTTGAGTTCGGCCGCTTGTTCCGGCGTCATGCCCCACTGCGGTTTCGGCGCTGCATCCGCCTTGGCCTGGCTCGCCTTCAGTTGCTGCTCGAGCTGGTTGACCCGGTCGCGCAGTGCCTTGATCTCGTTCAGGACCTCGGCATTGGTCTGCGCGGCAGCTGGCAGGGCGGCGGCCAGGGCCAGCGCGAGCACGGTGAGTTGGGGGCGGTTGAGCATGGTCAGCATTCTCCAGGGCTGTAGCGAAGTATTGTGTGGGCAGGGTGAGGTTCAGCCGCGCGAGGCCTCGGCCAGATCGAGCAGTCTTTTGCGCTCGGCGCGGGCGATCATGTAGCTGGCCACCAGCACACCGATGGCAACCATTGCCACGATCAACGTGGCCACGGCGTTGACGCTCGGGTTCAGGCCCAGGCGTGCGCGCGAGAAGATGACCAGCGGCATGGTGGTCGCGCCCGGCCCGGACAGGAAGGCCGACAGCACCACATCGTCGAGCGAGATGGTGAAGGTCAGCAGCCAGGCCGACATCAGCGACTGCGAGATCATCGGCAGCGTCACAAGCCAGAACACTTGAGAGGGCTTGGCGCCCAGGTCCATGGCCGCTTCTTCGAGCGAGGGGTTCAGGTCGAGCAGGCGCGACTGCACGATCACCGCCGCGTAGGCCATGCCCAGCAGCAGGTGGCCGAACCAGATGGTCATCAACCCGCGCTCGGGGAAGCCGATGGCGCGCTGCACCGACACCAGCATCAGCAGCAGCGACAGGCCTACCACCACCTCGGGCATGACCAGCGGCGCGTTGACCATGCCGCTGAACAGCGTACGTCCGGTAAAGCGCTTGTACTTGACCAGTGCGAAGGCCGCCAGCGTGCCCAGTACCACCGAGCCGCAGGCGGTGAGGAAGGCGATCTTCAGGCTCAGCCACAGGCCGGCCTGGATTTCATGGTCGTCGACCAGCGCGGCATACCACTTGAGCGTGAAGCCGCGCCAGACGTTGGGGATCGGCGAGTCGTTGAACGAGAAGATGACCAGCGCCACGATCGGCAGGTACAGGAAGACGAAACCGGCCGACAGCCAGCCGCGTGCGAACCAGCGGTTGAAGCCGGCGCTGGTGCCGCGGCTCACTTGCGCACCTCCTGCGCCTCGGCCTGGTACTTGTTGAAGATGGCCAGCGGCACGATGATCAGCAGCACCATCACCACCGCCACGCTGGAGGCCATCGGCCAGTCGTTGTTGGAGAAGAACTCGTCCCACATCACCCGGCCGATCATCAGCGTCTGCGGCCCGCCGAGCAGTTCGGGAATGACGAACTCGCCGATGCAGGGGATGAAGACCAGCATCGAGCCGGCGATGATGCCCGCCTTGGACAGCGGCACGGTGATCTTCCAGAAGGCCGTCCAGGCGGTGGCGCCGAGGTCGGCGGCGGCCTCGAGCAGCCGCAAGTCCATCTTCGCCAGATTGCCATACAGCGGCAGGATCATGAACGGCAGGTAGGTGTAGGTCATGCCCAGCACCAGCGAGAACGGCGTGTGCATCAGCTTGCCCGGCGCCGGGATCAGCCCGGCCGCGGCCAGCAGCTGGTCGATGCCCGTGGCGATCAACAGATCGGCGACCCAGCCGTTGTCGCTGAGCAGGCCCTTCCAGGCATAGACCCGCAGCAGGAAGGAGGTCCAGAACGGCAGCATCACCAGCATCAGCAGCGTCGGCTGCAAGGTGGACTTGGCGCGGGCCATGAAGTAGGCGAAGGGGTACCCGATGGCCAGGCACAGCAGCGTGGTTGCTGCGGCGTACTTCAGGCTGGCCAGATAGGTTTTCAGGTAGAGGGCGTCCTCGGTGATGAAGACATAGTTCGACAGCTTCAGCGTCAGCTGCAGCAGGCCGTCCTTCAGCGTGATCAGGTCCTTGAACTGCACCGTCTCCATCTCGGAGACGCTGATCTTGAAGACGATGAAGAACGGGAACAGGAAGAACACCAGCAGCCACAGATAGGGCACGCCAATGACGGCGGCACGGCCGCCGACCATCTGCCGCAGGCGCTGCATCATGAGGTGAGCACCACGTGGGCCGAGCGTGACCAGTGCGCCCAGACGGTGTCGCCCCAGGTGAACTCGTCGTCGCGGTGGCGTTGAACGTTGGCCAGGCTGACCTTCAGCCGCGCGCCGCTGGTCAGTTCGATGTGGTAGACGGTGAAGCTGCCGAAGTAGGACAGCTCCTTGATGACGCCGTGGGCGGTGTTGTAGGGGTCTTCGGGCTGCTTGCGCGCCAGGTGGATCTTCTCCGGCCGCAGCGCCACCGTCACGGGCTGGCCCTGGTTGCCGGTGATGCCGTGGCCGACGAAGTGCTTGCAGTCGGCGCAGCCTATGATGACGTGGTCAGGCTCGTCCACTTCGACGACGCCGTCTAGCAGGTTGACATTGCCGATGAAGTCGGCCACGAAGCGCGTGGCCGGGGTCTCGTAGATCTCGCTCGGCGGTCCGACCTGCAGGAAGCGTCCCTCGCTCATGATGGCGATGCGCGACGCCATCGTCATGGCCTCTTCCTGGTCGTGCGTGACCATCACGCAAGTCACACCGACCTGCTCAATGATGTTGACCAGTTCGATCTGGGTTTCCTCGCGCAGCTTCTTGTCCAGTGCGCCCAGCGGCTCGTCCAGCAGCAGCAGCTGGGGCTGCTTGGCTAGGCTGCGCGCCAATGCCACGCGCTGCTGCTGGCCGCCGGACAGCTGGTGCGGCTTGCGCTTGGCGAACTTGCCCAGTTGCACCAGTTTGAGCATGGCCTCGACGCGCTCGGCCACCTGGTCCTTGGGCAGGCCGTCGCGCCGCAGGCCGAAGGCGATGTTGTCCCACACGGTCAGATGCGGGAAAAGCGCATAGCTCTGGAACATCATGTTCATCGGCCGCTGGTACGGTGGCAGCGTGGCCAGATCCTGCCCAGCCAGCACGATGCGCCCTTCGGTGGGCGTTTCGAAGCCGGCCAGCATGCGCAGCAGTGTGCTCTTGCCGCAGCCCGACGAACCGAGCAACGCGAATATCTCGCCCTTGGCGATCTCGAGGCTGACGTTGTTGACGGCCTTGTAGCCGTCGAAGTCCTTGGTGAGGTGGTCGATGTGCAGAAAGGCCGCATCGACCTGGTCGCCGTCCTTGTAGCTCTCCGTCGCCATGGTGCGCAGCCCGCCTTGCGGACTCAAAGGCCCGTCTTGAAGGTGGTGTAGGTGCGCGTCATCAGGCGCCGCAGGTCGTTGTTCAACGCTTCGGGCGGCACCATGTTCTTCATGTCGGCTGGTGGCAGGAACACCGTGGGATTGCTGGCGACCTCGGGCTTGATGAACTTCTTCGATTCGAGATTCGGGTTGGCGTAGAAGACCTTGTTGGTCAACGACGCATGCACTTCGGGGCGAAGGATGAAGTTGATGAATTTGTGCGCGTTGCCAGGGTGCGCCGCATCGGCCGGGATGACCATCACGTCGAAGAACAGCAGGCCGCCATTCTTCGGGATCAGAGCCTGGATGTTGTTGCCTGTCTTGCCGTCGATCGCACGCTGGCGGGCAATATTGATGTCGCCTGACCAGCCCAGTGCCACGCAAATCGAGCCGTTGGCCATGTCGTTGATGTAGCCGGAGGAACTGAACACCGTGATGTACGGGCGCACTGCCTTCAGCACGTTGGCCGCCGCTGCATAGTCGGCCGGGTTCTTGCTGAAGGGTGGCTTGCCCAGGTAGTGCAGCGCGGCCGGCACCACCTCGGTGGCCGAATCGAGGAAGGACACGCCGCAGCTCTTCAGCTTGCTGACGTACTCGGGATTGAACACCAGGTCCCAGACGTTGTCGGGCATGGGCATGCCGCCGAGCGCCGCCTTGACCTTGTCGACGTTGATGCCCACCGTGGTGAAACCCCACAGCCAGTTGACCATGTAGTCGTTGCCCGCATCCAGGCGCGCCAGCTGCGCCTGCAGCGCGGGGTCGAGGAACTTGTAGTTGGACAGCTGCGCCTTGTCGATCTTGCGCAGCAGCCCGCCGTCGATCTGCAGCTTGGCCCAGTTGGAGGAGGGCACCACCAGGTCGTAGCCGGTCTTGCCCGCCACCAGCTTGGCGTGGACGATCTCGTTGTTGTCGAAGTTGTCGTACCGGACCTTGATGCCGGTTTCCTTCTCGAAGTTCTTGAGCGTGTCTTCGGCAATGTAGTCCGACCAGTTGTAGATGTTGAGGACTTTCTCCTCCTCCTGGGCCGACGCCGCCGCGCAGGCCAGGGCGAGAGCGGCGGTCAGTGCCGCAGCCAGGGGACGGAAGGAGAAGATGCTCATGAACAGGGCTCCGAGGGTGAATGAAACGGTGGGGTTCGCTTTGCAGCGAAGTGTAGAGGGGCGGCCTGACGGGACCATCGGTGGAAGCGATCAGGCCAGCCAGCCATTACGCTGCGCGTCTGCCAGGCTCAGGTCAAGGCAGCGGCGAATCAGCGCCATCATCTCGTCGACCTGTGCGCGGGTGATGATCAGCGGCGGGGCGATGATCATGCGATCGCCCACGGCGCGCATGATCAGCCCGTTGCCGAAGCAGTGGCCCCGGCAGACCATGCCGAATTCGACCTCGACCGGGAAGGCCGTGCCCCTGGCCTTGTCCTTGACCAGTTGCACAGCCGCCATGAGGCCGCAGGTCTGCACCTCGCCGACCAGCGGGTGGCTCGCCAGTTCCTGGAACTGCGCAGCCAGGTACGGGCCGACGTCATCGTGCACATGCTCCACCAGCCTGAGCTGCTGGATCAGGCGGATGTTGGCCAGGGCCACGGCACAGGCCACCGGGTGGCCGGAGTAGGTGTAGCCGTGGTTGAAGTCACCGCCCTGGTCGATCAGCACGCGGGCAATGCGTTCGCCAACCATCACGCCGCCCAGCGGCACGTAGCCGCTGGTCACGCCCTTGGCAAAGGTCATCAGGTCGGGGTGCGAACCAAAGCGCTCGCAGCCGAACCAGTGGCCGGTGCGGCCGAAGCCGCAGATGACCTCGTCGCTGACCAGCAGCACGCCGTACTTGTCGCAGATGCGCTGGATCTCGGGCCAGTAGCTCTCGGGCGGCACGATCACGCCGCCGGCACCCTGCACAGGCTCGCCGATGAAGGCGGCCACCTTGTTTGCGCCGAGTTCCAGGATCTTCTGCTCCAGCCAGCCCGCGGCAACCAGGCCGAAAGCCTCTCGGTCGAGGCCGAGCCCGCGGCCCTGCTCCCACCAGTGCGGCTGCTGGATGTGCACGATGCCGGGGATCGGCAGCCCGCCTTGCGCATGCATGCCGCCCATGCCGCCAAGCGAGGCGCCGGCCATGGTCGAGCCGTGGTAAGCGTTGTGGCGGCTGATGATCACCTGCCGCTCGGGCTGGCCCAGGATGTCCCAGTAGCGGCGCACCATGCGCACCACGGTGTCGTTGCCCTCGGAGCCGGAGCCCGAGAAGAAGACATGCTGGAACTGCGGCGGCGTCACCTCGGACAGCAGTTCGGCCAACTCGATGGCCGGCGGCGTGGCCGTCTGGAAGAAGGCGTTGTAGAACGGCAACTCGCCCATCTGCCGGGTTGCAGCGTCGACCAGTGCGCGCTGACCGTAGCCCACATTGACGCACCACAGCCCCGACATCGCGTCGAGGATCTTTTGGCCTTCGCTGTCCCACAGGTAGATGTTGTCGGCGCGCTGGATGATGCGCGAGCCCTTGCCGGCCAATGCTTTGAAGTCGGTGAAGGGGTGCAGGAAGTGGGCGGCGTCGGCCCGTTGCCATTCGGCGGTGGTGCGATTCATCGTTCGTCCCTCAGACATGCAGCAGCAGGTGTTCACGCTCCCAGGGCGAGATGACCTTCATGAACTCGGCGTACTCGATCTCCTTGACTTCGGTATAGACGGTGACGAACTGGTGGCCCAGCACCTCGGCAAGGTCTTTCTCGTCCCGCAGCAACTGCAGAGCTTCGCCCAGGCTGCGCGGCAACGCATGCGCACCCAGGTATGCGTCGCCCCTGCACTCGGTGCCGGGGGCGACGCGGTTCTTGATGCCCAAGTAGCCGCAGGCCAAGGTGGCGGCCAGCGCCACGTAGGGATTGGCATCGGCGCCGATGACACGGTTCTCGATGCGCCGCGCCTGCGCAGAAGCCACCGGCGATCGGATACCGACGGTGCGGTTGTCGGTGCCCCACTGGATGTTGATCGGCGCGGCGTTCGAGCGCACCAGGCGGCGGTAGGAGTTGACGTAGGGCGCGAACAGCGCCATCGCCGCCGGGATGTACTTCTGCAAGCCGCCGATGTACCAGAAGAACTCCTGGCTCGGGCTGCCGTCGGGGTTGCTGAACAGGTTCTTGCCAGATTCCTTGTGGACCAGGCTCTGGTGCACGTGCATCGCGCTGCCCGGCTCGCCGGCAATCGGCTTGGCCATGAAGGTGGCGTACATGTCGTGGCGCAGCGCCGCCTCGCGCACCGTGCGCTTGAACAGGAAGGTCTCGTCGGCCAGGTTCAGCGGGTGGGCGTGGAAGAAGTTGATCTCCATCTGCCCGGCACCGACTTCGTGGATCAGCGTGTCCACGTTCAGCTCCATCTTCTCGCAGTAGTCGTAGACGTCCTCGAACAGCGGATCGAACTCGTTCACCGCGTCGATCGAATAGGCCTGGCGAGAAGTCTCGGCACGGCCGCTGCGGCCCACCGGCGGCTTCAACGGCATGTCCGGGTCGGTGTTGCGGGCGACCAGGTAGAACTCCAGTTCCGGCGCGACGATCGGGTTCCAGCCTTCGGCCTCGAACAGGCCGCAGACGCGCCGCAGCACCGAGCGCGGCGCAAAGGGCACCAGCGCGCCGTGCTTGTCGTAGCAGTCGTGAATGACCTGCGCCGTCGGGTCGGTGGCCCAGGGCACGATGCGCACCGTGGTGGGGTCGGCCTGCAGGTGCATGTCCTGATCGGTCGGGCTGATGACGTCGTAGTACGGCCCTTCTTCGGGGAACTCGCCGGTCACGCCCATGGCCACCACGGCCTCGGGCAGCCGCATGCCGCGGTCCTCAGTGAACTTCTCTCGCGGCAGGATCTTGCCGCGCGCCACCCCGGTGAGGTCGGGCACCAGGCATTCGATCTCGGTCACGCGGTGCGTGTTGAGCCACTGTTCGAGCTCGCTGAAAGTGAAGTGCTGTCTTTCCATGGGACACCTAAGCTGTTTTCCTGCGCGGCGGCTGTTCTTGGGGCGCCACCGACGAACCCGTCGTCTGCACTCGGGCGCGCACTAAGGCAGCCGTTCGCGATATTGGCGCCGGTAGGCTTGGCAGGCCTTGCCGAAGGCCTGCGCCAGCTGCAGCGATACCGGGTTGCTGCTCGCCTGCCATTCGGGATGCCATTGCACGCACAGATTGAAGCCCGCTGCCTTGGGGTAGGAAAACGCTTCGATGAGCCCGTCCGGGGCCCGTGCTTCGACATGCAAGTCCTGCGCCAAGCGCTTCACGCCCTGACCGTGGACCGAGTTCACCTGGAAGCGCGTACGGTCCAGGATGCGCGGCAGCACGCCGCCGGGCAGCACCTCGACTTCGTGCGCCGGGCCGTACTGCACCTCAGCACTGGCCTCGCTGTCGGCGCGGTGGTCAGCAAGGCCGGGCTGCTCCTGCACCGCCTGATACAGCGAGCCGCCGAGCGCCACGTTGGTCTCCTGCGTGCCGCGACAGATGGCAAACAACGGCAGGCCGCGCGCCAGCACCCTGGGCACGAAGGGCAGCGTCCAGCGGTCGCGCTCCACGTCCAGCGGCAACTCCGGGTCGTGCACGCCTTCGTCGAAGTGGCTCGGGTGCACGTTCGAGGGCGAGCCGGTCAGCAACACCCCATCCGCAAGGTCCAGCAGCGAGTCGATCTCAGCGTCCTGCGCATTCGGCACTACCAGCGGCAGGCAGGCGGCCAGGCGCACGAAATCGATGTACTTCTTGCCGGCAATGTGGAAAGGGTGGTGTCCCAGCAGCCGATTGCAGGCCGGCACCAGCACCACGGGCAGCTTCGTGTTCATGCCACCAGATCCCGCATGCGGTACCAGGCCATTCCCAATACCAGCGCAGGCGTGCGCAACAGCTTGCCGCCTGGGAAGGGCCGGTGGCGGATGCGTGCGAAGGTGTCCAGCCGCCCCGCATCGCCGGCGATGGCTTCAGCCACCACCTTGCCAGCCAGGCCGGTGAGGGCCAGGCCGTGGCCGGAGAAGCCTTGCAGGTAGTACACGTTCGCAGCATAGCCGCCCGCGGCGGGCAGCCGCCCGAAGTCGGGGGCGCGGTTCATCGAGATGTCGACGAAGCCGCCCCAGGCGTACTCCACCTTGGCCGACGCGAGTTGCGCGAAGGTACCCACCATGCGCTGGCGGATGCTTTCGGCCAGGTTCATCGGCGTCACCGTGCTGTAGCTGACGCGCCCGCCATAGAGCATGCGCTGGTCGTTGGTGGTGCGGAAGTAGTCGAGCACGAAGTTGGTGTCGCACACCGCCGCGCGCGAAGGAATCAGGCTGTCGGCCAGCGCATCGTCCAGCATTTCGGTGCAGGCGATATAGGTGCCGACCGGCATGATGCGCGGCTCCAGCGCGGGCGCGACCCCCTGCAGGTAGACATTGCCGGCCAGAAGCACATGCCGCGCCTGCACCTCGCCCTGTGGCGTACGCAGCCGCACCGTCGGCCCGGGTTGCAAATCCAGCACCGGCGTCTGTTCATGCACCGTCACACCGGCATCCACGGCCGCGCGACCCAGGCCCAGCGTGTACTTCAGCGGATGCAGATGGCCCGAGCGCGCGTCGAACACGCCGCTGTGGAAACGCTCGCTGGCAATCCAGCGCGGCATCTCGGCAGGAGGGATGTGCTGCTGCACATAGCCGTAGACCTGCTCCATGCGTGCGGCCCAGTCCTGCAGTTCGCGGCCCTTGCGTGCATTGGTGGCCAGGCCGAGATAGCCATCGCGCCAATCGCAATCGATGGCATGCCGGGCGATGCGCTCGCGCAGCAGGTCCAGCGCTTCGATCGACATGGCCCAGACGCGCCTGGCCTCGTCCAGGCCGAGTTGCTCTTCGATCATGGATTGATCGCAAGCCAGGCCGTGGATGGCCTGTCCGCCGTTGCGGCCGCTGGCACCGAAGCCCAGCTCGCGCGCCTCGAGCAGCCTGACCGAGAAACCGCGCTCGGCCAGTTCCAATGCCGCCGACAGCCCAGCCAGACCGCCACCCACCACCGCCACGTCGCAGGACTGTGCGCCCTGCAAAGGGGGGTGGGAATGCTGCCGCTTGGCCGTGGCCGCGTAGTAGGAGTTGCGGGTCAGTTCGCGATCGGCGCTCAGCAGGTCCATGGGGTCGGTATGCGCTAGGCAAGCCCTCGTGTGCAGATGGTCGGCAAGGCCTTGCTCAGGCGGCGCGCTGGATGGCGCCGCGCAGTGTGTCGATGATCTGGTCGATCTGCTGCCGCTCGATGATCAGGGGCGGCGAGATGGCCACGATGTCGCCGGTGACGCGCAGCATCACGCCCTTGTCGTAGCAGTCGAGGAAGACGTTGAACGCACGCTTGGCCGGCTCGCCGGAAATCGGCGCCAGTTCCACGCCGCCGACCAGCCCGAAGTTGCGGATGTCGATGACGTTGGGCAGTCCCTTCAGCGAATGCACCGCTTCGGCAAAGTAGCCCTGCAACTGGCTGGCGCGGGTGAGCAGGCCCTCGTCCTCGTAGGTTTCGAGCGTGGCCAGGCCGGCCGCGCAGGCCAGCGGGTGGGCCGAGTAGGTGTAGCCGTGGGCAAACTCGATCAGGTGCTCCGGCCCGGTCATGAACACATCGTGGATGGCCTGGCGAGCCAGCACCGCGCCCATCGGCACGGCGCCGTTGGTCAGGCCCTTGGCCACGGTCATCAGGTCGGGCGTGACGCCGAAGGTGGTGGCAGCAAAGGGCGAGCCGGTGCGGCCGAAACCGGTAATGACCTCGTCGAAGATCAGCAGGATGCCGTGCTTGTCGCAGATCTCGCGCAGCCGTTGCAGGTAGCCCTTGGGAGGGATCAGCACGCCGGTGGAGCCGGCAATCGGCTCGACGATGACCGCGGCAATGGTCGAGGCGTCGTGCAGGGCCACCAGGCGCTCCAGGTCGTCGGCCAGTTCGGCGCCATGCTCGGGCAGGCCGACGCTGAAGGCATTGCGCCCCAGGTCATGGGTGTGGCGGATGTGGTCCACGCCACCGAGCAAGGTGCCGAACATCTTGCGGTTGCCAGGGATGCCACCCACCGAGATGCCGCCGAAGTTGACGCCGTGGTACCCGCGCTCGCGGCCGATCAGTCGGGTGCGCGCACCCTCTCCACGGGCGCGGTGATAGGCGATGGCCATCTTCAGGGCGGTCTCGACTGACTCGGAGCCGGAGTTGGTGAAGAACACCTTGTTCATGCCGGCCGGGGCAATCTTCGCCACCTTGTCGGCCAGTTCGAAGGCCTTCGGGTGCGCCATCTGGAAGGGCGGCGCGAAGTCCATCTCCGCAGCCTGGGCCTGGATGGCCTGCACGATCTTCGGTCGCGCGTGGCCGGCATTCACACACCACAGGCCTGCCACGCCATCGAGAATCTGGCGGCCCTTGTCGTCCCAGTAGTACATGCCCGAGGACTTGGCCAGCAGGCGCGGCGACTTCTTGAACTGGCGGTTGGCGGTGAAGGGCATCCAGAACGCGTCGAGATCGGGCTTCATGGCGGATTCCTCTGGGAGTGGTGTGGCAAAACCTGGAATGCGGGACTTGCAGCACCGCAGCATGCAGTCTAAACACTGCGCCTCGCAATGTGCTGGCGCAATGCAGCGTCGCTTTCGGACGCGCTGCAATATCATGCGACTGAAACGCAAATCCGTAGCAGCTAATGCGAAATCCAGTATCGCCTGTGCAACTCGATTCGATCGATCGGGCCATTCTCGATGCCTTGCAGCGTGATGGCCGACTGTCCAACGTGGAGCTGGCGCAGCAGGTGCACCTGTCGCCCTCGGCCTGCCTGCGGCGAGTCAAACAATTGGAGGAGTCGGGGGTGATTGCGCAGTACGTTGCGCTGCTCAACCCCAAGGCGGTGGGCCGGCACGGCACCAGCTTCACGATCATCAACCTGGAGAGCATGAACAACCAGCAGCTCGAGGCCTTCGAGCAGGCGGTGCGCGATGCGCCGGAGATCCTGGACTGCTTCTACGTGGCCGGGTCCAACGACTATCTCCTGCGCTTTGCCTACCGCGATGCCGAGGATCTGGAACGCTTCCATACCGAAGTATTGATGCGCCTGCCCGGGGTGGCGCGGTCGAACTCGATGCTGGTGCTGCGCACGGTGAAGAAGACCACCGCGCTGGCGCTGTAAGTCGTCAAGGGGCGCGCCAGGCGCCGCGCGCAATGCAGCCGCACAGGTAGGTCCAGACGAAGCGTGCGGCGGCGTAGCTGCTCAGCTCGGCATGGTCGTAGGGCGGCGACACCTCGACGCAATCCATGCCGATGAAGGGCAGCCCAGCCAGTTCCTCCAGCACGGTGAAGACCTGGTTGGTCGTCAGGCCGCCCGGCTCCGGCGTTCCGGTGCCCGGGGCGAAGGCCGGGTCGAGTGCGTCGATGTCGAGGCTCAGGTACAGCGGCGGGTTGCCGTGACGTGCCAGCCGTTCGCGCATCGTGGCCAGCACCGGCGACAGCTGGTCGGCGCTTTCAAGGCCGCGCAGGCTGCGTGCCTCGAAGATCAGGCCACCTTGCTCGCGCACGTACTCGCGCGCCTCGCGCACGCCGGCCGAGCGGATGCCGAGCTGCATGAAGCACTCGTTGACGACCAGGCCTTCCTGCATGGCCTCGTAGACCCAGGTGCCGTGGCCACTGGGTTCGCCGAAATGGTCGCTCCAGGTGTCGCAATGCGCGTCGAAGTGGATCACCGCCAACGGCCGGCCCAGCCAGCGCTTGTAGCAACGCAGCAGTGGCAGCGTGATGGAGTGGTCGCCGCCCAGCCAGGCCATGTGATGCCTGCGTATAAGCACATCGACCAGAGACGGCAGTGCTGCGCGCATGCCTGCCAGGCTGGTGTTCGGCAGCGGCAGGTCACCGGCATCGCCGAGCAAGCCCTCGGGCGTGACGTCGAACAGCGGATGCACGCCGTCGCACAGCATGTGGCTGGCCTGGCGGATGGCCCGTGGCCCGAAGCGTGCTCCCGGCCGGTTGGTGGTGGAGCCGTCCCAGGCGATGCCGGCCACCGCATAGGGCTCACTGCCGGTGGTGAACGGCACCTTCAGGAAGCGATTGTCGGACTGGTACGCGAATGAAGTCATCGTCGGGCAAAGCTGGCGGGGTTCGACGATCATAAGTAGGTCCATGTCGCCAAGCCCTTGTTGATCAACGATGAAGCCCGTCCTCGTCCTGCAGCATCTCAGCACCGATGGCCCGGCCTACCTGGCCACCTGGCTGCACCGGGAGGGCGTGCCTTTCGAACTGCGCAACACCGATGCCGGCCAAGCCTATCCAGAGCATATGGGCGCTTTCTCGGCGCTGGCCATCCTGGGTGGCGAGATGAGTGCCAACGATCCGCTGCCGTCGCTGCGCCGCGCCGAACTGCTGATCCTCGACGCCATGGCGCGCGACTGCCCGGTCATCGGTCATTGCCTGGGCGGTCAATTGATGGCCCGCGCGCTTGGAGCGTGCATTGGTGCGTCGCTCGCTCCCGAAGTCGGCTGGCATGCCTTGACGCTGCAGGTCAGCGAGGCCACGCGACACTGGTTCGGCAACGATCCGTTGGGGCCGGTGTTCCAGTGGCACGAGGAGGCCTTCGAACTGCCTCACGGTGCCACGCTCCTGGCCAGCAGCCCGGCGTGCCGCCATCAGGCCTTTGCCATCGGTCCGCACCTGGCCATGCAGTTCCATATCGAAGTGAATCAGGAGAAGCTGCAGCGCTGGTCCTCGCTGGACTCCGACGCCTATCGCGCACTTCAGCAGCAGCATGCCACGGTGCACGGGGGTGCACGCATGCGAGATGGCATGTATGAGCACCTGGTGGTGCAGCAGTCGCTGGCCGATCGCGTGTATGCACGCTGGTTGGCTGGTGCACGTGACCGGGCAGGCTGAGCTGTTTTCGCATTGCGGTATTCTCTTTTTGTATTGCGGAACGAACGATCGCTGCGGTGCAGCATGCGATTTCATTTGGCTCTTTGTCGTTCCGTATCGCGGAACAAAGGATATAACTTATTGATTTAATTGGAACTAAATTCTAGTCTTATATAAGACACAAGTCTTCCCAAGGCGCTGGCTTGGCTTTACTCTTAGGTCTGTCTTTCGTGTTTTGAAACCACTGCAATCCAAGGAGCCCCGCATGAGCCAGCCCACCCGTGAACAACAAGCCGCCGCCCTGGAGAAGGACTGGGCGACCAACCCGCGCTGGAAGGGCATCAAGCGCAACTACACCGCCGCCGACGTGGTGCGCCTGCGCGGCAGCCTGCCCATCGAGCACACGCTGGCCAAGCGCGGCGCCGAGAAGCTGTGGACCCTGTGCAATACCGAACCCTTCGTCAACACGCTCGGCGCGCTGACCGGCAACCAGGCGATGCAGCAGGTCAAGGCCGGCCTGAAGGCTATCTACCTGTCAGGCTGGCAGGTGGCGGGTGATGCCAACAGCAACGGCGAGATGTACCCCGACCAGTCGCTGTACGCGGTGGACTCGGTGCCCAAGGTCGTCAAGCGCATCAACAACACCTTCCAGCGTGCTGACCAGATCCAGTGGTCCGAAGGCAAGAACGACATCGACTTCTTCGCGCCGATCGTGGCCGATGCCGAAGCCGGCTTCGGTGGCGTGCTCAACGCCTTCGAGCTGATGAAGTCGATGATCGAGGCCGGCGCCGCCGGCGTGCACTTCGAGGATCAGCTGGCCTCGGTGAAGAAGTGCGGACACATGGGCGGCAAGGTGCTGGTGCCCACGCGTGAAGCGGTGGCCAAGCTGACCGCAGCGCGCCTGGCGGCCGACGTGATGGGCGTGCCGACGATCCTGCTGGCACGCACCGATGCCGAAGCGGCGGATCTGGTGACCAGCGACGTCGACGACAACGACAAGCCCTTCCTGACCGGCGAGCGCACGGTCGAAGGCTTCTACCGCACGAAGAAGGGCTTCGAGCAGGCCGTCAGCCGCGGCCTGGCCTATGCCGAAGTGGCCGACATGGTGTGGTGCGAGACCGGCACGCCGGACCTCAAGTTCGCCAAGGACTTCGCCGACGCCATCCATGCCAAGTTCCCGGGCAAGATGCTGGCCTACAACTGCAGCCCGTCGTTCAACTGGAAGAAGAACCTGGACGACGCCACCATCGCCAAGTTCCAGCGCGAGCTGGGCGCGATGGGATACAAGTTCCAGTTCATCACGCTGGCCGGCTTCCACAACCTGAACTACGGCATGTTCGAGCTGGCCTACGGCTACGCGCGCAAGAACATGAGCGCCTTCGTCGAGATGCAGGAGAAGGAATTCGCCGCCGCCGAGCGTGGCTTCACCGCGGTGAAGCACCAGCGCGAGGTCGGCACCGGCTACTTTGACGCGGTGACCACCACCATCGAGCGCGAGGCCTCGACCGCGGCGCTGAAGGGTTCGACCGAAGACGAACAGTTCTTCGACCAGAAGCACGGCTGACAACAGCCTGCTGCGTCAACAAGCCCGTAGGCCACAAGCCTTCGGGCTTTTTCATGGGCGCTACCAGTTGCGAATATCCGGGTTGCGGTAGCTGAAGGTGTTGGGCACAGCTGGGTTCGAGAACGAGAAGGACATGCTCAGGTCCAGTGCCATCACCTGGTGCCACCAGCCCAGCGGCAGAAACATCGTCTCGCCGGGCTCGACCACCACGTCGAGCACCTTCACCTGTGCGAAATCCGGGTAACGGTGCAGGTCGGGGCGGTCGATGTCCACCGGCGAATAGACGTCGTAGTAGTTGTAGAGGCGCGGCGTTTCCAGCGGCGAGACGAAGCGCCAGCGCTTGCGGCCGACCACCTGGGTGTGGAAGAGCATCAGCGTGTCGTGATGCAGCGGCGTCACCGTGCCGGCCGGTCCGAACCAGAACGAGCAGCTGTTGGGCAGCTGGCTGGCATCACAGTAGTCGGGCAGACTGCCAATGTCCGCCAGCAGCGGCGCGAACTCGGGTCGTCGCAGCAACTCGTTGTTGGCGGTCAGGTAGTGGTCGTTGCTGGGCCCGCTGGCCAGCACTTGGTCGACGAAGTCGCCGAGTCGCATGCGGCGCCGGTGCTGCAGCTTGTTGACCTCGTAATGCGGGTCGGCCTGACGCTCGGCCTGCACTTCCACCTCCAGATGGCCGAAGCGCTGCTTCAGGTCCTGTGGCGACCAGCGCCGCATAGCCGGCCAGTCTCGCGCCAACCCCTGGATGACCACCGGCCTGCAGCCGTACACGTAGCGCTGGACGAACTCGTCGCGAGACAGGTGATCGCGCTTTTCCACCACCGAGTAGGCCGGCGACGACTGCCAAAGCGTCTGCAGATTGCCGACCACCGATTCCAGCTTGCGCAGCAGTTGCTGGTGGCGCAGCGCGGCCAGATACACCGGATTGCGCTCCAGGTCGTTCAGCGCGGTGACGCTGGCTTGCGGGTCGAGGCCGGCACTCGTCATCGTCTGCAGCATCGAATCGGGCGTGCAGCCGCGCAGTCGGTTTTCGGCCACCCATTGGCGCCAGTCATCGTCCAGCGGTCGACCCACGGAAACCGCAGGTCGGGGTCGCGGAGCGGGTGAGGTCAAGGCGATGTTCATGGTCAGTCCCTGGTGCCCCTGCGGGCCGAGGCATGCGCCAGGGCTATGCTCAGTATGACCGCAGTATCGCAAACACCGATGAGACTGCCCACCCAGCTTCTGACACCGCGGATGTACGGCCTGCTGCAGCGCATCCAGCGTGCGCAGCGCACGCCGCTGCATGCACTGGAACCGCCACAGGCACGCAGTGCCTACGCCGCGGCGGCGGAAATCCTCGACCTGCCGCGTGCGCCGCTGCATCGCGTCGAGGACCTGAGGTTGCCGGCCGCGGACGGAACGGCGCTTGCCGCGCGCCTGTACTGCCACGCACCGGGCCCAGTGTCGGCCATGCTCTACCTGCATGGTGGCGGCTTCGTCATCGGCTCGCTGGAGACGCACGACAGCCTGTGCCGCCAGCTGGCGCTGCGCAGTGGCGGCGCCGTGCTCGCGCTGGACTACCGCCTGGCGCCGGAGCATCGTTTTCCGACCGCGGTGGACGACGCCTGGACCGCGCTGCGATGGCTGCAGGCCCACGCGGCCGCGCTGGGCCTGGACGGCACGCGGCTGGCGGTGGGTGGCGACAGTGCCGGCGCCACGCTGGCGGCCGTGTGTGCGCTGCGGGCCCGCGACCAGGGCCTGCCGTTGGCGCTGCAGTTGCTGATCACACCGGGCACCTCGGCTTACGGCGACACCGCCTCGCGCCGGCTCTTTGCCAATGGTTTCCTGCTCGACGCCGCCACCATCGACTGGTTCTTCGACCATTACATCGAGCATGTGCACCGGCCCGACTGGCGCTTTGCGCCGCTGAACCACGACGATCTCGAAGGCGTGGCACCGTCCTGTGTCATCCTTGCCGAATGCGACCCGCTGGTCGACGAGGGCTTGGCCTATGCCGACCGGCTGCGCACGGCGGGCGTGCCGGTGTCGCTGGAGCTGTACCGCGGGCTGACGCACGACTTCATCAAGATGGGGCGGGTGCTGAAGGAAGCGGCCGCTGCGCAGCAGGCGGCAGCCGAGGCCATGAAAGGGGCATGGAGAGAATGAACCGAGGCGAGTTCCGTTTCTTCGACCGGTTGCGCGTGCGCTGGGCCGAGGTTGACATGCAGAAGATTGTCTTCAACGGTCACTACCTGATGTACTTCGACACCGCCGTGGCCGGCTACTGGCGTTCGATGGCGATGCCCTACCAACAGGCCATGGAGTACCTCGACGGCGACCTGTACGTGCGCAAGGCCACGCTGGAGTACCTGGGTTCGGCGCGCTATGACGACAACCTGGAGGTGGGCATTCGCTGCAGCCGCATCGGCAACTCGTCGATCCTGTTCGGGGCCGCGGTGTTCCGGGGCGAAACGCTGCTGGTCAGCGGCGAGCTGGTCTATGTTTTCGCCAACCCGAAGACCCAGACCTCGCTTGCCGTGCCGACGCAGCTGCGCACGCTGCTGCAGGACTTCGAAGCCGGCAAGCCCATGCTCGATGTGCGCCTGGGCACCTGGGACCAAGTCGGCCGCGAGGCCCAGGCCATCCGCACCGCGGTGTTCGTGCAGGAACAGCAGATTCCGGCCGAGATGGAATGGGATGCGGCCGATGCTTCCTGTGTGCATGCGGTGGCCTACAACCGCTTCGGCATGGCGCTGGGCACCGGCCGGCTGCTCGAACATGCACCCGGCGTGGCCAAGATCGGCCGCATGGCGGTGCTGCAGGCGATGCGAGGCGCCGACATCGGCCGCGCGCTGCTCGAGTCGCTGATCGACTGCGCGCGCCAGCGTGGCGAGCAAGAGGTGCTGCTGCATGCGCAGGCCAGCGCGGCCGGCTTCTACACCCGCGCGGGCTTCGCGCCGCGCGGCAGCCCCTTCGAGGAGGCCGGCATCCCGCACGTGGAGATGGTGCGTGCTCTTTAGCGCGATCAGCCGTCCAGGGCGTCGAACACCTCGACATGACGCGCACCCCGCAGCCACGGCCGCAGCAGCGCGTGCCCTGAGTGTTCAATGTGCTGGCGCAGTCTGTCGTCAATGCCTTGCTGCGGCCCGGCCGATTCGAGCGCATAGCCTTCCATCACCGTGGCTTGGGCTTCGGTGCTATCGCAACGCTGGTACAGGCTGCAGCGCAGGGCAGGGTGGGCGCTGACCAGGTCGGCCTGCCATTGACGCAAGGCCTCAAGCGCAAAGGGAAGGTCTTCGTGGGTCACGCGCCAATAGACGAACAGCTGTCGCCGGCCGAGCGGCATGGGCTCAGGCCTCCAGCGCATCCAACGCGTAGGGCAGGGTGGCGGGCGACAGGCGTGGCCCCTCGGCAGAACCGGCATGCAGCGTGCCGCCGACGAGGGCGGCCATCTTCAGTTCGACCAGCGCCGCATGTGCGCCCGCGGTCAACGAGGCCGCCAGCACCACCATGCCGGCAGGTTGGCCCGGATCCAGGCTGTGAAACACCTCCATGCCTGGCCACAGCGGTGTCTCGCTGTCCAGCAAGTAGGTGCGGCGCTTCAGCGTGCCGCGGTACTGGCTGCGCGCCACCACCTCCTGTCCTGGGTAGCAGCCCTTCTTGAAATTGACACCACCCAGCAGCTCCAGGTTCAGCATCTGCGGTACGAACTGGTCGGTTGTGGCTGCCACGACGCGCGGCACGGCGCTGCGCACTTCCAGCCACTGCCACGTCGCGGGGTCGAGAGTCGGCAGCGGCGGCGCGTCTGGGCCCGCCCACAAATAGCGAGAGCCGCCGCCCACCGCAGGCAGGCGGATCGCGCGGTTGTTGCCACGCGCGGCGCAGGCCCAGACGCCATCGGGAAGCGCGGCACCGAGCCATGTGTCGGCCGACGGGCCGGCAAGACCTTGCAGCGGCCAAGATGCACTGGCATCGCTGAGCTTGCACTTGGCACGCAGCACGTACATCGACAGCCGCTTCAGCGTGGCGGGCAGCAGGTCGGCACTGCCGGCCAGCGCGAAGCTCTCCGCCGACAGCCGCCAGGCAACGAAGGTGGCCAGAAGCCGCCCCTTGGGCGAACAATAACCCGCTAGGCTGGCGCGCGAAGGCTCCAGATGCAGCATGTCCTGTGTCAGTTGGCCGTTCAGGAAGGCTGCGGCCTCAGGTCCCTCGGCGAGGATCACGCCCCAGTCTTGCAGGCGACACGCGCCGTCGGCGGCGGGGTTGGACAAAGCAGTCTGGGACATGCGGCAATTATCATCCTCGCCCATGTCTTCGACGTCCAAGGGGTCGCGCTGGCTGCTCCGGGCGATCGCCGCGCTCTTGCTGGGGTGCGCCGTGTGGGCGGCCAGCGCATGGTGGTGGCTGCAACGGCCGTTGCCGCTGGCCTCGCCGGCGGTCGAGCTGTCGATCGAACCCGGCACGACGCCGCGCGACGTGGCCAACGGCTGGGTAGCGGCCGGGGTGCAGACCTCGCCCGAGATGCTCTACCAATGGTTCCGCTGGTCAGGGCAGGCCAAGCGCATCCGTGCCGGCAGCTACGAGGTCGAGCCCGGCATCACGCCGCGCCTGCTGCTGGCGAAGATGGTGCAGGGCGATGAAACCCTGGAGAAGCTGCGCCTGGTCGAAGGATGGACCTGGCGCCAGGTGCGCGCCGCAATGGCTGCGGCGCCGCACCTGAAGCCGGCAAGCCAAGGAATGAACGACACACAACTGCTGCAGGCACTGGGCGTGGGCCGCGGCAGCGTGGAGGGACGCTTCTTCCCCGACACCTATGCCTACAGCCGCGGCGTCAGCGACTTGACCGTGTTGCGTCGCGCCCAGGCGGCGATGCAGCGCCGCCTCGACACGGCCTGGGCCCAGCGCAGCCCGAACACGCCGCTGAAGAGCCCGGAGCAGGCACTGATCCTGGCCTCGATCGTGGAAAAGGAGACCGGGCCGAAAGACGACCCGGCGATGGTGGCCGCGGTGTTCCTGAACCGGCTGCGCATCGGCATGCCGCTGCAAAGCGACCCGACCGTGATCTACGGCCTGGGCGAGGCCTTCGACGGCAACCTGCGCAAACGCGACCTGCAGGACGACGGCGCCTTCAACAGCTACACCCGTGCCGGGCTGCCGCCGACACCGATCGCGATGCCGGGCGCGGCATCGCTGCAGGCCGTGATCAAGCCTGCATCGAGCAAGGCGCTGTACTTCGTGGCCCGAGGCGACGGCAGCAGCGCGTTCAGCGACAACCTGGCCGACCATAATCGGGCGGTGAACAAATACCAGCGCAAAGCGTCTCCATGAGCGGGCGCTTCATTACCTTCGAGGGCATCGACGGAGCAGGCAAGTCGACACACATCTCGGCCCTGCAGAAGTGGCTTGCGTCCAAAGGACAGGAAGTGCTGCTGACCCGCGAGCCGGGCGGCAGTACCCTGGCCGAACATCTGCGCGAACTGGTACTTCACCAGCCCATGGATGCGCTGAGCGAAACGCTCCTGATCTTCGCCGCCCGCCGCGACCATCTGCATACCTGCATCGAGCCGGCACTGGCGCGCGGCGCCATCGTGCTGTGCGACCGCTTCACCGATGCCACCTTTGCCTACCAGGGTGCCGGCCGTGGCTTCGACCTGGGCGTACTGGGCCAACTTGAAAGCTGGGTGCAGCAGGGCCGTCAGCCCGATTTGACGCTGTGGTTCGATCTGCCGCCGCAAGCGGCAGCCGAACGCCGAACCGCGGTTCGCGCGCCAGACCGCTTCGAGCAACAGGACACCACCTTCTTCGCGCGGGTTCGCGATGGCTATGCCCAGCGCATGGCCCAGGCACCGCAGCGCTTCGTGCGCTTGGACGCAGCGGCCGATCGCGCGGCGGTGTGGGCTCAGATCCAGCAGGCGCTGGAGCAGCGGCCGTGGTGGTAGCCGCCGACGGCCTCCTGCCCTTGCCCTGGCTGGCCCTCCCGCTGCGCCAGGTGCTGCAACAGCAGCGCGGGCATGCCTTGCTGCTGCAGGCTTCCCAAGGCATCGGTGCGCTGGAATTCATGCTGACACTGGCCCAGGCCTGGCTGTGCGAGGCGGCGGACTCGGCGCGGCCTTGCGGCCAATGCGGCAGCTGTCGCCTGCTGCAGTCGGGCTCGCACCCCGACCTGCATGTGCTGCTGCCCGAAGCACTTCGCGGTCTGTACGGCGGTGCGAACCAGGCCGATGACGATGCCGACAGCGTCAAGGTGCGCAAGAAGCCCAGCCGGCAGATCCGCATCGACGAGGTGCGCGCTGCGATCGACTGGGTGGTGCAGTCCACCTCGCGCGGGCGGGCCAAGGTGCTGCTACTGCACCCGGCCGAAGCGATGAACCTGCAGGCCGCCAGCGCGCTGCTGAAGACACTGGAAGAACCGCCCGGCCAGGCACGGCTTCTGCTCAGCACCGCCGACGAGGCGCGGCTGCTCCCCACGGTGCGCAGCCGCTGCCAACGCTTTCGCCTGGATGCCCCGGCGGCCGAGCATGCGACGGCCTGGCTGGAAGAGCAGGGCGTGCGCGATGCACCTGTCCTGCTGGCCGCGGCCGGCGGCGCACCCCTGTCCGCACGCGACCTGGCTGCGGCCGGCGTCGACGCGGCAGCCTGGCTGGCTCTGCCGCGGGCCGTAGCGCGCGGGCAGACTGCGTCGTTGGCCGGCTGGCCGGTGCCGCGCGCGCTGGACGCGTTGCAGAAGCTTTGCCACGACGCATGGGTTGCTGCCGTCGGCGGCGCGCCGCGCTTCTTCGCACCCCAGGCGTTGCCGGCGGGTGCGCTGCCGCAGGCCTTGAGCGCCTGGGCGAAAACGCTGGTCCGGGTGGCGCGGCACGACGACCACCCGTGGAACGACGGGCTGCTGATCGAGGCACTGGTCAGCGAAGGACGTGCCTGCTGGCAAGAAGCCACGACTCGGGGCCCCCGCAGTGGCAGGGCCTTGGATACACTGCCCCGATGAACGACCGTGCCTCACCCCGCATCGGTACGCCTGCCGCTGGCGCTGGCGTTGCCGCACCGGCTGCTGCCGCTGCCGTGCGGCCGAGCGTGATCCAGCTGGTGTTCCGCGAGAAAGGCGCGCTGTATGCGGCGTACATCCCGCTGCTTACCGATGGCGGCTTGTTCGTGCCGACCGCGCGCGAATACCGCCTGGGCGAGGACATCTATCTGCTGCTGTCCCTGCCCGACGATCCGCAGCGCTACCCGGTGGCCGGCAAGGTGGCGTGGATCACGCCCAACAATGCCTCCGGTGGCCGCACGCAGGGGGTCGGCGTGCGCTTTCCGGCCGACGAGAAGACGCGCGGCCTGAAGCTGAAGATCGAGGAACTGCTGGGTACGTCGATCTCCTCATCCAAGCCGACGCAGACGCTGTAGCCACCGCAGGCCTGAGAATCAGGGCTTTCGCGCCGCAATCGCTGCGTAGCCCAAGCGATGTTCGTCGACTCCCATTGCCACCTGACCTTTCCCGAGCTGCAAGGCCGCATCGACGAGTTGCGTCGCGAGATGGCCAGCGCCCAGGTCGACCGCGCGCTGTGCATCTGCACCACGATTGAGGAGTTTCCACAGGTGCATGCGCTGGCCATGGCGCACGACAACTTCTGGGCCAGCGCCGGTGTGCATCCGGACAGCGAAGGCGTGCACGAGCCGGATGTGGATGAACTGCTGCGCCTGGCGGCGCTGCCGCGCGTGGTGGCGATTGGAGAGACCGGCCTGGACTACTACCGGCTCAACGGACGCAGCATCGAAGAGATGGAATGGCAGCGACAGCGCTTCCGCGTGCACATCCGGGCAGCACTGATATCTGGCTTGCCTTTGGTGATTCACACACGCAACGCCAGCAGGGACACGGTTGACCTGCTGCGCAGCGAAGGAGCGGGGCAGGTCCGCGGCGTTTTCCACTGCTTTACCGAGACCCAGGAGGTGGCCGACGCCGCGCTGGACCTGGGTTTCCACATTTCGTTTTCTGGCATCCTGAGCTTCAAGAATGCACAGGCCTTGCGCGACGTGGCGCGCCGCGTGCCTCTGGAGCGCTGCCTGATCGAGACCGACAGCCCCTATCTGGCACCAGTACCGTATCGTGGCAAGACCAACCAGCCGGCTTATGTCGCGCATGTCGCCGCGCAATTGGCTTTGGTAAAGAATTGCAGCGTGCAAGAGGTGGCGCAGGCCACCAGTTCCAATTTCGAAAGCCTATTTGCGCGCACTCAAGTGGTGCCAAGAGAGACTGCCCCCAATGATGAAAAAATACTTTAAATTTATAGTTTATATCATTGTAATTACAGCATTTTCTTCGGCTAAAGCGGATGCCTATGTTGACTTCTTTCGGGCCGTCGGTGTCGATAATGCGGACACTGTGAAGGAACTGCTGGCACGCGGCTTTGATCCCAACAGCAAGAGCGAGGCCGGCCAGGTGGCACTGTACCTGGCCATGCGCGAAGACTCGCCGAAGGTGGCGGCTGTGCTGCTGGCCAGCCCGGCGCTCAACGTGGACGCCACCAATTCGGTCGGTGAAACACCGCTCATGATGGCCGCGCTGAAAGGCCGGACCGAGTGGGCCAAGAAGCTGATCGAGCGCGGCGCCAAGGTGCAAAAGCCCGGCTGGTCGCCTGTGCACTATGCGGCGACGGGGCCGAGCACCGAACTGCTGGTGATGCTGCTCGACCGAGGCGCCGACATCAATGCGCTGGCGCCCAACCGCAACACGCCGTTGATGCTGGCCGCTCGCTACGGACCCGAGGAAAACGTCAAACTGCTGCTGCAGCGCGGCGCCGACAAGAAGCTGATCAACGATCGCAATCTGTCTGCGGCCGACATGGCGCGCACTGCGGAGCGCCCGACACTGGTGCCGCTGCTGCAATAGCTGCGCTTGCAGCAGACTTGTCAGCGCAATTCCGACAAACAGCTTGGCGGCGGGCTGACTGTGTGGTCGAGGGCACGGTGGATAGAGTGGACTTCATTCCATCCAACCGAGGTGAACCAGATGTCCCAGACGCAACGTGCCGCCGCCAATCCCTTTGCCTTGCTGATGGACCCCGAGGCCGTGTTCCGCGCGATCGAGAACTCCGAGCGTCTGGAACGCCTGCACAGCCGTGTCTGCCGGCCGCTGGACAAGCCGCTGCTTCCGTTGGTCGCGTCGGACGATGGCGAGACTGTCGAGATCGTCCGTCTGGACGACGACGAGATGGATTTGCCTGGGGAAGAGATCTGACCCGGTCAGCCAGGCTTCATATCAATGCGCTACGATGTATATTATGTTAACTATTTGATCTGGATTGGCTGAGGTGATCTAGATCGATATGTTGAAATGACTGCGGGCCCCTTTCGGGGCCCGCAGCGTTTTCGGGACGGCGACGCCGAATCAGAGCCGCTCGAACACCGCGGCTATGCCCTGGCCGCCGCCGATGCACATCGTCACCAGCGCGTAGCGGCCCGCGGTGCGGTGCAATTCGTAGACCGCCTTGGTCGCCAAGAAGGCGCCCGAGCAACCGATCGGATGGCCCAGCGCGATCGCGCCACCGTTCGGATTAGTCTTCTTCATGTCCAGTTCCAGGCCACGGGAAACGGCGATGGCCTGGGCAGCGAAAGCCTCGTTGCTCTCGATCACGTCCATCTGGTCGAGGGTCAATCCGCCCTTCTTCAGCGCCAGCTTGCTGGCCGGGATCGGGCCTTCGCCCATGAGCTCATTGGGCACGCCGGCCACTGCATAGGACACCAGGCGGGCCATCGGCTTGTAGCCCGCTGAGGCGGCCACGGCCGCGTCAGCCAAAACGAAGAAGGCCGCGCCGTCGTTGATGCCGGAGGCATTGCCCGCCGTCACCGAGCCGTCCTTCTTGAAGGCTGGCTTCAGCTTGGCCAGCGACTCAAGCGTCGTGCCGGCCTTCACATGCTCGTCGGTGTCGAACACTACCTCACCCTTGCGGGTCTGCTTCACGATGGGCACGATCTGCGACTTGAAGCGCCCTTCGGCAATGGCCGCCGCGGCGCGGCGGTGCGACTCCGCCGCCAGAGCGTCCTGCTCTTCGCGGGTGATCCCCCACTTGGTGACGAGGTTCTCCGCGGTGATGCCCATATGGCCGACACCGAAGGGGTCGGTCAGCGTGGACACCATGGTGTCGATGAGCTTGGTGTCGCCCATGCGCGCACCGTTGCGCATGGCCTGCGACAGGTAGCCACCGCGGCTCATCACCTCGACGCCACCGCCAATGCCGTAATCGCAATCGCCCAGCAGGATGTTCTGCGCGGTGGTCACGATGCCCTGCAGGCCGGACGAGCAGAGCCGATTGACAGCCATGGCCACCGATTCCATCGGCAGACCGGCCTGGATCGAGGCCACGCGCGCCACGTAGGCCGAGCGCGATTCGGTGGGAATGGTGTTGCCGACGGTGACGTAGTTGATCACCTTCGGGTCGACGCCGGAGCGCTTGACCGCCTCCTTCATCACCGTGCCGGCCAGTTCCGCCGGCTCGATGTCGGCCAGCGAGCCATTGAATGTGCCGATCGCCGACCGGGCGGCGCCCAATACCACCACGTCACGCTTGCTCATGTTCGTCTCCTCGCAGAATGAAAGCTCAAAACACCGAACTTAGCGCCACGTGCTGGCGCCACCCTTACGGTGGCCAATGCGCCAGCGCCAGTTGCGCCGGGAACCGCTGGCCGGATCGAGGCCTTCAGCGGCAAGACGTTCTTGGCGGAGCCGGAGGGATTCGAACCCTCGATGCAGGTTTTGCCCACATACTCCCTTAGCAGGGGAGCACCTTCGGCCACTCGGTCACAGCTCCGTTGTATCGAGCAGGATTCTACCCGCAGGGGCGGCTCATTCAGCTGCCCGGCGCCTGCTCCAGGTCGAAGGCCCGGTGCAGCGCGCGCACCGCCAGTTCCATGTACTTCTCGTCGATCACCACGCTGGTCTTGATCTCGCTGGTGGTCACCATCTGGATGTTGATGCCCTCTTCGCTGAGCGTGCGGAACATCTTCGCCGCCACGCCCACATGGCTGCGCATGCCGATGCCGACGATCGACACCTTGCAGATCTTCGGGTCGCCGGTGACCTCCGCCGCCCCGGTGGCGGCGGCAACGCCGCCCCTGAGCAGGTCGAGCGCACGCGCGTAGTCGTTGCGGTTGACGGTGAAGGAAAAGTCCGTGCGCCCGCCGTGCGACACGTTCTGCACGATGACGTCGATGTCGATGTTGGCATCGGCGATGGCGCCCAGGATCTGGTACGCGATGCCGGGCTTGTCGGGTACGCCGACCACGGTGATCTTGGCCTCGTCGCGCGTGAATGCGATGCCGGACACGACAGCTTGTTCCATCTTTTCGTCTTCCTCGAAAGTGATCAGGGTGCCGGAGGCCGCTTCCTCTGCGATGTCGATGTCCCAGGGTGTGAAGCTGGACAGCACGCGCAGTGGCACACGGTACTTGCCGGCGAACTCGACCGAGCGGATCTGCAGCACCTTGGAGCCCAGGCTGGCCATCTCCAGCATTTCCTCGAAGCTGACGGTTTGCAGCCGACGCGCCTCGGGCACGATGCGCGGATCGGTGGTGTAGACACCGTCGACGTCCGTGTAGATCAGGCACTCGTCGGCCTTCATCGCGGCGGCCACGGCCACGGCCGAGGTATCCGAACCACCGCGGCCGAGCGTGGTGATGTGGCCCTGCCCGTCGATGCCCTGGAAGCCGGTGATGATGACCACCCTGCCCGCCGCCAGATCGGCGCGCACACGCACGTCGTCGATCGATTCGATGCGCGCCTTGGTGTAGGCCGAATCGGTGCGGATCGGCACCTGCCAGCCGGCGTAGCTGACGGCCTCGAGCCCCTCGGCCTGCAGCGCCAGCGCCAGCAGGCCCACCGACACCTGTTCGCCGGTGGCGGCAATCAGGTCCAATTCGCGCATCGATTGCGGGGTCTGCTTGGCCGGCGACAGTTCCTTGGCCAGGCCCAGCAGACGGTTGGTCTCGCCGCTCATGGCCGAAGGCACCACCACCATCTGGTGGCCGGCGCGCGCCCATTTGGCAACGCGCTTGGCGACACTGCGGATGCGCTCGGTAGAGCCCATCGACGTGCCACCGTACTTGTGAACGATGAGTGCCATGAATGCCTGTGATTCGTCGGATCACGCGGGCGCGGGCTGCGCACGCAAACCCCGCATTTTAAGGGCAGCGGCCCGGTGCTCCTGCTGACCTCAGGCCCCGTCCGGCAGCCAGCGCAGGCCCAGCATCGGCACGTCGCCGTGCTCCTGGACGCGGGCGTCGATGCCCAGGCCGGGCACATACAGCAACTCGCCGTCGCCATAGACCAGCGGCCCGCCGCGCTGCCAGGCCGGCAGGCCCGCCGCCTGGAACTGCTTCTTCAGGCTGCGGGGCGTGGATCGAAGGCTGCGCTGGAACTGTTCGCCGCCGCAGCGAGCGCGCAACTCGCAGTCGCGCAGTCGCCTCGGCGCCAGGCCACCGCCAGGTACGGCCATCACCTCGAAGCTGCCGCGCCAGGCCGGTACGGCGAAGCGCCCTGCCCGGCTCAGGTCCATGTGTAGCACGGCGCCCCGATCGGCCGGCGGCCCGGCCGGTTCCAGCGCCTGCAAGCGAGCGGCATGCAGCCGCAGCTGGCCGCCAGCAATCGGCCATGCCGCCCCGGATGTCGCGAACGGCAACTCCTGCAGCAGCCGCTGCACCAGCGTTTCCGGCACTCCGGCATCTCCCTGGCCAGACAGCCAGGCGCGCAGCAGGTTGGCGCGGCGCGCGGCCGACAGCTGCAGCCAGGCCGGCACGTCGAGCTGCCCAGGTGCCGGGCAGGCCCGTTGCGCGTCAAGGGCCGCCAGTTCGCGCAGGCCTTCCGCCGCCTCGTGGGCGCGCCGCGCGCTGGCCGCCAGGCTGACCGATGCGTGCTCGAAGCTTGCGGCCAGCGTGGGCCAGACCTCAAGCCGCAAGCGGTTGCGCGCCAGCAAACGGTCCGCGTTGCTCAAGTCCTCGACGAAGCTCAAACGATGTCGCCGCAGGTAGGCGTCGATGCCATGCCGGGGCTGCTCCAGCCAGGGTCGGACCCAGACGATCCCATGGCGCTGCACCTCGCGCGGCATGGCAGCCAGGCCGGCTGGTCCGGCTCCGCGCAATGCCTGCAGCAAGAACGTCTCGGCCTGGTCGCGGCGGTGGTGGGCCAGGAGCACCACGCCCGCGTCACAGTCGCGGGCCATCTCCGTCAGCGCCGCATAGCGCTGGCGCCGTGCCCAGGCCTCGACACTGTCCCCGCTGGCCGGAGCCCCCTGGAGGCGTCGCCATTGAAGGCTGACCGGCAGCCCGCGGGCCGCCCAGCGCCGTGCCTGGCGTTGCAGGTGGCGGACCCAGCTGTCGGCTTCGGGCTGCAGGCCATGGTGTACATGTAGCGCAATCACCTGCAGCGACGTGCCGGTGGCGGCACGGGCCGTGGCATGCCACAGCGCGGTGGAGTCGCGCCCGCCGCTGACGGCCACCGCAACGCATTGCCGCTTCACGGCCCGCCATGCCGGCCGGGCTGGCGCACTCAGCGCTCCTTCGTGTCGCTGAAGCGGCCGTAGGACTGCAGGCGGTCATAGCGCCGCTGCAGCAGCTCCTTCGGCTTCAGATCCAGCACCTGGCGCAGCGCATCATTCAGGGCCCGCTTCAGACTCACCGCCATCTGGCGCATGTCGCGGTGCGCACCGCCGACCGGTTCGCTGACGATCTTGTCGATCACGCCCAGCGCCTTCAGGCGGTGCGCGGTGATGCCCAGCGCATCGGCCGCGTCCGACGCCCGCTCGGCAGTCTTCCACAGGATCGACGCACAGCCCTCGGGCGAGATGACCGAGTACACCGAGTACTGCAGCATCAGCACCTGATCGGCCACGCTGATGGCCAGCGCGCCGCCAGAGCCGCCCTCGCCGATGATGGTGGTGATGATCGGCACCTCAAGCTGCGCCATCTCGAAGATGTTGCGGCCGATGGCTTCGGATTGGCCGCGCTCCTCGGCACCGATGCCGGGGTAGGCACCGGGTGTGTCGACGAAGGTGAACACCGGCAACGAGAATTTCTCGGCCAGCTTCATCAGCCGCAGTGCCTTGCGGTAGCCCTCGGGCCGCGCCATGCCGAAGTTGCGCTGACCGCGCTCCTTCGTGTCGCGCCCCTTCTGGTGGCCCAATACCATGCAGGCCTGGCCGTTAAAGCGCGCCAGGCCACCGACAATCGACAAGTCGTCGGCATAGGCGCGGTCGCCATGCATCTCCTGGAAGTCGGTGAAGATCTCCGACACGTAGTCCAGCGTGTAGGGGCGCTGCGGATGCCGCGCGATCTGCGTCACCTGCCACGGCGTCAGGCTGGAGTAGATCTCCTTGGTCAGCTGCAGGCTCTTGTGGCCCAGGCGCTCGATTTCATCGGAGATGTCCACCGCCGACTCGTTCTGCACGTAGCGCAGTTCTTCGATCTTCGAGTCGAGTTCGGCGATGGGCTGCTCGAACTCGAGGAAATGTCGCTTGCTCATGTTTGTCCTTGGTGCAGCAAGTAACTAGTAGTCTACCGGCAGCGGGTCCAGGCTGCGCCAGATGTACCAGGTGGCTACCGAGCGGTACGGCGCCCAGGCATCGCCGACCTCGCGGGCCTCGGCGCGCGACACCGGCTCGCCGCTGAAGTAGCTCAGGCTGATGCCCTTGAGCAGGCCCAGGTCGTCCAGCGGCAGCACGTTCGGCCGCATCAGGTGGAAGATCAGGAACATCTCCGCCGTCCATCGGCCGATGCCGCGGATGGCCACCAGTTCCTCGATGATGGCCTCGTCGTCCATCTGCCGCCATTGCTGTACATGCACCGAGCCGGAGCTGAAATGGTGCGCCAGGTCGAGCAGGTATTCGGCCTTGCGCAGCGACAGTCCGGCTTCGCGCAGCACACTGGCGGCCAGCGCCTCGACCATGGCCGGGGCCACTCGCGTGGACGGTGCGCCAAGCAGCGCAATGAATCGGTCCCACACCGACTGCGCTGCCTTGACCGAGATCTGCTGGCCAACGATGGAACGGGCCAATGTCGTGAACGCGTCACCGCGGCTTTGCAGCCGGGCTTCGCCGAACTGCGGGATCAGCTTCTTCATGACACGGTCGCGTCGCGCCAGATGCTTGCACGCTTCGTCCCAGTAGTCGGGCGTGACGCCGGTGGCTGCCTGCTTGGGCATGTCAGCGCCAGGTCCAGGCAGCAGGCATCGCCAGGCTCATGCCTTGACCCAGGTGGTACCGCCGGCGCTGTCCTTCAGCACCACGCCGATCGCCGCCAAATCGTCGCGGATGCGGTCGGCCGCCGCGAAGTCGCGTGCCTTCTTCGCCGCGGCGCGCTGATCGATCAGCGACTGGATATGCACCTCGTCCAGCGTATGGCCGCCCTGCAGGTAACTGCGCGGGCTTTGCTGCAGCACGCCAAGCACTTTGCCCAGCCCCGTCAGCAGCGCCGCCGTCTGCAGCGAACGCGTGCGGTTCAACTCGCCGGCCAGCTCGAACAGCACCGACACCGCCACAGGCGTGTTGAAGTCGTCATTCATCGCCTCGCGGAATGCGGCCGCCTGCGGTTGCATCCAGTCGACCGGCGCGTCCGGCGCTTCAAGGCCGTCCAGCGCGGTGTACAGACGGCGCAGCGCATTGCGCGCGTCGTCCAGATTGTGGTCGCTGAAGTTGAAGGGGCTGCGGTAATGCGTGCGCAGCATGAAGAAGCGCAAGGTCTCGCCGTCGTAGCGTGCCAGCACGTCGCGAATGGTGAAGAAGTTGCCCAGCGACTTGGACATCTTCTCGTTGTCGACGTTGAGAAAGCCGTTGTGCAGCCAGAAGTTGACGAAGGGCTTGCCGGTCGCGCCTTCACTCTGCGCGATCTCGTTCTCGTGGTGCGGGAACTGCAGGTCCATGCCACCGCCGTGGATGTCGAAGTGTTCGCCGAGCACGGCGCAGCTCATCGCCGAGCATTCGATGTGCCAGCCCGGCCGGCCGGGGCCGAAGGGGCCCTCCCACTTGGCATCGTCGGGTTCGTCGACCTTGGCCGCCTTCCACAGCACGAAGTCCAGCGGGTCGAGCTTGCCGTCGAGCACGGCCACTCGCTCGCCGGCGCGCAACTCGTCGAGCGACTTGCCCGACAGCTTGCCGTAGCCTGGGAACTTGCGCACCGCGAAGTTCATGTCGCCGTTGTCCCCACGGTAGGCCAGACCCTTGCGTTCAAGCGTGCCGATCAGGTCCAGCATCTGCGGGACGTAGTCGGTGGCGCGCGGCTCGTGCGTGGGCGGCAGGATGCCCAGCGAGCCGATGTCGCGACGCATGGCCTCGATCATCTCGTCGGTCAGCGAACGGATGCTGATGCCGCGCTCCAGCGCGCGCTTGATGATCTTGTCCTCGATGTCGGTGATGTTGCGGACATAGGTCACCTGGTAACCCAGCTCCAGCAGCCAGCGGTAGACGACGTCGAAGGCCATTATCATGCGCGCATGGCCCATGTGGCATAGGTCGTAGATGGTCATGCCGCAGACGTACATGCGCACCTGGCCCGGCACGATGGGCTCGAAGATTTCGATGCGACGGCTCAGCGTGTTGTGGATGCGCAGGGTCATGGGTGATGGGGCGGTGCTCGGCGCTTCGGCCCCGGTCCGGGGGCTTCTTGTGCGCGGCCTGGAAGGGTGCGAAGGCGGCCACCCCGAGTGGCGTGGCTACAATCGTTTCAGTATAACGGCGGCACTTCGGCAGCCCTTCGTCACGCGACGCGTTGCTACCCCGCCTGCCCTTCCCCACTGATGTCGACCCGTTCTCCGTGGACTGCCCTGGTGCTGGCGGCGGCCTGCCTGGCCTCGCCGCCGTTGCGCGCCGATGAAGTTCAGGACATCGAAAAGCTCTACCGTGGCGGCGATGTGCAGCAGGCGCTGCGCAAGGCCGACGAACTCATCGCGGCAAAGCCGCGCGCTGCGCAGGTTCGCTTCCTGAAGGGCGTGATGCTCACCGACTTGAAGCGCAACGCGCAGGCGATCGAGGTCTTCACCGCGCTGACGCAGGACTTCCCCGAACTGCCTGACCCGTACAACAACCTGGCGGTGCTGTATGCCGCCGACGGCCAGCTGCAAAATGCGCTGGTGGCATTGCAGAACGCGCTGCGCAACGACCCGACGCACCGCGCGGCGCGCGAAAACCTCGGCGACGTCTACCTGGCACTGGCCGTGCAGGCCTGGACGGCAGCCCGGGCCGGTGCCAAGGGCGACGATGCCGGGCTGCGCCGCAAGCTGCAGCTGGCACGCGAGATCCAGGCCGTACCCGCACCAACGCCGATGCCGCTTCCGGCCGGCTAGACTTGCTGCGTCGATCAACACGGAGCATGGATGTGATGTCTGGATTCTTCAATCTGCGCTCGCTGCTTACGGCGCTGTCGGCCCTGCTGCTTGCTCTGGGACACGGTGCGGCCTGGTCGCAGAAAGTGCGCCTGGACACCAGCCTGGGCGAGATCGTCATCCAGCTCGATGCTGCCAAGGCGCCCAAGTCGGCGGCCAACTTCCTCGAGTACGTCAAGGCCGGCCACTACAACGGCACCATCTTCCACC
Source organism: uncultured Pseudomonadota bacterium (assembly GCA_963758955.1). GTDB lineage: Bacteria > Pseudomonadota > Gammaproteobacteria > Burkholderiales > Burkholderiaceae_C > Rubrivivax. The sequence goes on along the minus strand of CAVWXO010000004.1, from coordinate 38,576 downwards.
GTGTCATCCCCAACTTCATGATCCAGGGCGGCGGCTTCGATGCCGAGATGACGCAGAAGCCGACGCGTGCGTCCATTCCGCTGGAAAGCAAGAACGGCCTGACCAACGTGCGTGGCAGCGTGGCCATGGCCCGCACCAACGTGCCGGATTCGGCCACCGCGCAGTTCTTCATCAACCTCAAGGACAACGCCTTCCTCGATGCGGCCAACACCCCCGACGGCACCGGCTATGCAGTGTTCGGCAAGGTGGTGTCGGGCATGGATGTGGTGGACAAGATCTGGGCCGTGCCCACGGGCAACAAGGGCCCTTTCCAGAACGTGCCGGTGACTCCGGTGATCATTCGCAAAGCCAGCGTGGAGAGCTGAAATGACCAAGACCATCGAGATGGAAACCAGTGCCGGCACGATGCATATCGAACTGGACGACGAACGCGCGCCGCTAAGCGCGCAGAACTTCCTGGAGTACGTGCGCAAGGGTCACTACGACGGCACGGTGTTCCACCGCGTCATCAAGGGCTTCATGCTGCAAGGCGGCGGCTTCGATGCCGACATGAACCAGAAACCCACCGCGGCGGCCATCAAGAACGAGGCCAATAATGGACTGAAGAACAAGCGCTACACGCTGGCCATGGCACGCACTTCGGCGCCGCACAGCGCGACCTCTCAGTTCTTCATCAACACCGTCGACAACGGTTTCCTCGACTTCACCGCCGAGTCGGCGCAAGGCTGGGGCTACGCAGTCTTCGGCCGCGTCGTCAAGGGCACCGAAGTGGTGGACGCCATCGAGAAGGTGCGCACTGGCAACAAGTCGGGCCATGCCGATGTGCCGCTGGAGACGGTGACGATCGTGCGAGCAGTCGAGATCGGCTGACGCGCGACGCGCGGCCGACATGCCTGCCCTGCCCGGTGTGCTGCCACCGGCGACCCACTGGACTGTGCCCGCAGCCTGGCAGGCCATCGACTTCATCTCCGACCTGCATCTGAGCGACGCCCTGCCTCGCACCTTCGAGGCCTGGGCGGCGTACATGCAGGGCACGGTGGCCGATGCGGTGGTCATCTTGGGCGACCTGTTCGAGTTCTGGCCCGGCTCGGACGCGGTGCAACTGGAGTTTGAATGCCGTTGCATCGAGGTGCTGCGCGCCACGGCGCGGCAGCGCAGCGTGTCGCTGATGGTCGGCAATCGCGATTTCCTGCTTACTCCGGCCTTGCTGCAGGACATCGGCGTACAGCCACTGATCGACCCGACCTTGCTGCTGGCCTGGCAAGAGCGCGTGCTGCTGACCCATGGCGACGCACTGTGCCTGGCCGACGTGGCCTACCAGCAGTTCCGCGCGTGGACCCGCAACCCGGCGACACAGGCCGACTTCCTGGCTCGGCCGTTGGCCGATCGCATCAAGCTGGGCGCCGGTATCCGCCATGCCAGCGAGGCGGGCCGCCGGCAGGCTCCGCCCGCGGGCGGCTGGGCCGATCTGGACCCTGGCGCCGCGGTGGCCTGCGCTGAGGCGGCAGGCGCCACGCGCCTGCTGCACGGCCACACCCACCGACCTGGCATGTCGCTGCTCGCCCCGGGCTATCCGCGCGAAGTCCTCAGCGACTGGGACTTGGACGACGCTCCGCCGCGCGCCGAGGTGCTGCGCCTGAGCCGTGATGGCATCGTGCGGCTGGCCCCGGACGCCGCCGCCCGAGTCTGATGCGTGCGTTGTGGCAGCGGCTGCGCCAGCGCAGCGAGCAGCGCGCCGTTGCCCGGCGCGCCATTCCCGAGCCGCTGTGGCAGCTGACGCTGGCGCGGTACCCGTTCCTCGGCTGGCGCGATGCGGACGATCTGAACGAGCTGCGGCGCCTGACCAGCCTGTTCCTCGACAGCAAGGAATTCACCGGAGCGCAGGGCCTGCAGGTCAGCGACGACATGGCCGTGGCCATTGCCGCACAGGCCTGTGTGCCGGTATTGCGCCTGGGCCTGCGGCCCTATGACGGCTTCGTCGGCATCGTCGTGCAGCCCGACGAGGTGCAGGTCAGGCGCGAGTTCGTCGACGACGATGGCATCGTGCACGAATACGACGACGTGCTGGCCGGCGAGGCCATGGAAGGCGGGCCGGTGATGCTGTCCTGGCGCGACGTCAGCGACGCCGGCGAGACCGCCGAATTGGGCTACAACGTGGTGGTCCACGAGTTCGCCCACGTGCTGGACATGGGTGACGGGCTGGCTGACGGCATCCCGCCGCTGTCCAGCGTCGCCGAACGCCTGGAGTGGCAGAAGGTGCTGATGGGCGACTACGACGCCTTCTGCGAGCGCGTCGATGCCGGAGAGTCCACGGCACTCGACCCCTACGGCGCGGAGAGCCCGGAGGAATTCTTCGCCGTGGCCTCCGAGGCCTTTTTCGTGGCGCCGAAGGACATGCGTGCCGAGCATCCAGCGCTCTATAGGCTGCTGGTCGCCTACTACCGGCAGGACCCGGCGGGCAGGACCTGAAGCGAAACAGGCCAGGTGACCCGGCCTGTGCACTCAAGCGGCCGTGATTTCCGGCCTTGCCTTGTCGCTTTTCTTGGGCGGCTGGATGTCCAGCACGATCTCGCCCTTGTCGTCCACGTCCACCGTCAGGCGGCCGCCATCGACCAGCCGGCCGAACAGCAGTTCGTCGGCCAAGGCGCGGCGAATCGTGTCCTGGATGAGACGTTGCATCGGACGCGCGCCCATCAGCGGATCGAAGCCCTTCTTCGCCAGGTGCTTGCGCAGCGGGTCGGTGAAGGTGACCTCGACCTTCTTCTCGCCGAGCTGGCTTTCCAGCTGCAGCAGGAACTTGTCGACCACGCGCAGGATGATGTCCTCGTCCAGCGCGCGGAAGGACACGATTGCGTCCAGCCGGTTGCGGAACTCGGGCGTGAACAGCCGCTTGATGTCCGCCATCTCGTCGCCGGACTCGCGCGCGTTGGTGAAGCCGATGGTCGCCTTGTTCATCGTCTCGGCGCCGGCATTGGTGGTCATGACGATGATGACGCTGCGGAAATCGGCCTTGCGCCCGTTGTTGTCGGTCAGCGTGCCGTGGTCCATCACCTGCAGCAGCACGTTGAAGACATCCGGATGCGCCTTCTCGATCTCGTCGAGCAGCAGCACTGCATGCGGCTTCTTGCTGATGGCCTCGGTGAGCAGGCCGCCCTGATCAAAGCCGACATAACCCGGCGGCGCGCCGATCAGCCGGCTGACCGCATGGCGCTCCATGTACTCGGACATGTCGAAGCGGATCAGCTCGATGCCCATGATGTAGGCCAGCTGCTTGGCGACTTCGGTCTTGCCCACGCCGGTCGGGCCGCTGAACAGGAAGGAGCCGATCGGCCGGTCCGGCTTGCCCAGACCCGAGCGTGCCATCTTGATGGCCGAGGCCAGTGCCTCGATGGCCGGCTCCTGGCCGAAGACCACGCTCTTCAGGTCGCGGTCCAGTGTCTTGAGCTTGCCGCGGTCGTCGGTGGACACGCTGGCCGGCGGAATACGGGCGATCTTGGCGACGATTTCCTCCACCTCCAGCCGGGTGATGGTCTTCTTCTGCTTGTTCTTGGGCAGGATGCGCTGTGCGGCACCGGCCTCGTCGATGACGTCGATGGCCTTGTCCGGCAGGTGCCGGTCATTGATGTACTTGGACGACAGCTCGGCCGCCGCCTGCAGTGCGCCGACCGCGTACTTCACACCATGGTGCTCCTCGAAGCGCGACTTCAGGCCCTTCAGGATTTCGATCGTCTGCTCGACCGAGGGCTCGATCACGTCCACCTTCTGGAAGCGCCGCGACAGCGCAGCGTCCTTCTCGAAGATGCCGCGGTATTCGGTGAAGGTGGTGGCGCCAATGCACTTCATCGCACCGGTGGACAGCGCGGGCTTGAGCAGGTTGCTGGCATCCAGCGTGCCGCCGCTGGCCGCACCGGCACCGATCAGCGTATGAATCTCGTCGATGAACAGGATGGCGTGCGGCTGGTCCTTCAGCTGCTTGAGCACGCCCTTCAGGCGCTGCTCGAAATCGCCGCGGTACTTGGTGCCGGCCAGCAGCGCGCCCATGTCCAGCGAGTAGACGGTGGACGCCGCCAACACCTCCGGCACGTCGGCCTGGGTAATGCGCCAGGCCAGGCCTTCGGCGATGGCGGTCTTGCCGACACCGGCCTCACCGACCAGCAGCGGGTTGTTCTTGCGGCGGCGGCACAGCACCTGGATGACGCGCTCGACCTCGTGCTCGCGGCCGATCAGCGGGTCGATCTTGCCGTCGCGGGCCAGCTGGTTGAGGTTTTGCGTGAACTGATCCAGCGGCGAGCCCTTGGCGTCACCCCCTTCGTCCTTCTCGGATTCGCCGCCGCTGCTCTCGTTGGACTTGGTCGGTTCGGGCGGGTCGCTCTTCTTGATGCCGTGGGCGATGAAGTTGACCACGTCCAGCCTCGTGACGCCCTGCTGGTGCAGGTAGTACACCGCATGCGAGTCCTTCTCGCCGAAGATCGCCACCAACACGTTGGCGCCAGTGACTTCCTTCTTGCCGCTGCCGGTGCTCTGCACATGCATGATGGCGCGCTGGATGACGCGCTGGAAGCCCAACGTGGGCTGCGTGTCCACTTCCTCGGTGCCCGAGACGGTGGGCGTGTTCTCCTTGACGAAGGTGACCAGGCTCTTGCGCAGGTCGTCGATGTTGGCCGCGCAGGCGCGCAGCACCTCGGCGGCCGAGGGGTTGTCGAGCAGCGCCATCAACAGGTGCTCTACGGTGATGAATTCATGCCGCTGCTGACGTGCCTCCACGAAGGCCATGTGCAGGCTGACTTCCAGTTCTTGCGCGATCATGCGGCCTCCATAGTGCACTGCAAAGGGTGGCCGACGCGACGCGCCGCGGCCACCACCAATTCCACCTTCGTGGCAGCGACGTCCTTCGGGTAGACGCCGCACACCGCTTTCCCTTCATGGTGAATCTTCAGCATGATGAGTGTGGCGGTTTCCAAGTCCCGCTGGAAGTACTGTTGCAGAACCATCACGACAAATTCCATGGGTGTGTAGTCGTCGTTCAGCATCAGCACCTGATACATGCGCGGCGGCTTCGTCCGCTGCGTCTTGCGTTCGGCGACCACGGCACCCTGCCCATTGTCCGGGCGCGGGGCCGCCGGGGCAGGGACAGGAGGCGTCGGTTTTTCCTCAGGCATGACCCATTCTATCGAGTTGATTCATCTGCCGTAGGGCCGGCGGGCCTGCCCTGCACACTGTGGGCATATTGCACCAAAGAGGCTCACTTCAAGGCGACCCGGCGCCATCGTGGCGCATGCCGGGTATGCTCGAATCCTTCGAGTCGGAACGCTTCAGCCAGGAGACCACCATGCCCAAAGCCTCGAGCAAGCCCGCCGCAACGCGACGCACGTCGCGTGCCAAGGCGACGCCCGCCGTAGGGGCCGAAGCGTCGGTGCCCACGCTGCAGCAGGCCGGCGGTGCGGCGGTGCGTTCGCTGGCACGGCAACTTCATTCCTGGACCGGCACGCTGCTCGGCGGCGTCGGCACCGCGGCCGACATGTCGCTGGCACTGGCCGCGGCATCAGTGCAACGCCCGGGCCCGAAGGCGGCAGTGGCCAAGGCCGCCGCGCTGGTGCGCGATGCGCGCGAAGCGGCCGGGTTGACCCTGGACGACCTGGGCGCCGCGCTCGACCTGAAGGATCCGACCTTCATGGCCTTGGTGGAAAGCGGCAAGGTCGGCCTGCCCTTCGAGATGATCCTGCGCATGGCCACCATCCTCGGCCGCAACGACCCGATCACGTTCATCCTGCAGCTGACGCGCTCCTACAACCCTCGGGTATGGAAGTCGCTGGAGGCGTTGGGCATCGGCAAGCTGCTCGTGCAGGCCGGCCGCGAACGCGAGTTCGCCAACATCTACCGCAGCAACACCGCCGCGCGGCAGCTGTCCGACAAGGACTTCGCCGCGGCGTTGGCGTTCTCGGCTTCAGCCTTCGAGAGCGCGCTGGTCTTCCTTGGCCACAACAAGAAGCCCGAGGCTGCGAAGGGCGAGCCGGCGAAGCCCTGAGGTCGGCATCAGCAGCTCAAACCCGGTGTGCGACGGGCACGGGCGGCGCGGCAAAATTGATCTGAGACAAGGCTCGGTTGGAGCCGCGGTGCGACGCTGCACGTACCCACCGGAGAAACGCCATGTCCCATGCCGCGCTGCGCGTCATACACGATGAACATGCCGCCCTGTCGGCCATGCTGCGCTCGATCCTGCTGCTTCTGGCGCAGCACCGGCGGCTGGGCACGCTGCCCGACTTTGCCGCGCTGCGCGCCATGCTCTTCTACATGGACGAGTTTCCCGAGCAGCGCCACCACCTGAAGGAATCGCAACTGCTGTTCCCGAAATTGCGCGCGCGCACGGCCGAGGCCAACGCCGTGCTCGACCGTCTCGACGAGGACCATGCCCGCGGCGAGCGCGCCATCCGCGACCTGGAGCATGCCCTGCTGGCCTTCGAGATGATGGGCGAGCCGCGGCGCGAGGCCTTCGAACATGCCACGCAGCAGTACGCCGACTTCTACTTCCAGCACATGTCGCTGGAGGAAAAGCAGATCATGCCGCTGGCCGAGAAGCTGCTCACCGCGCAGGACTGGGCCGAGTTGGACGAGGCCTTCGCCGCCAACCGCGACCCACTCACCGGCCACGAGCCTGAAGACGACTACCGAGCGCTGTTCAGCCGCATCGTCAACGCACTGCCTGCCCCGCTAGGGCTGGGCGAGGCGCGCTGAGGGCGGCAGCCCGAAGCTCAGGCAGGGGTCTGCGCCTCTGGCGCACGCACCAGCAGCACCGGGACCGGGCTTTCTCGCAGCACCAGCTCGGCATCGCTGCCGAGGGTCAGGCGGCGCAGCCCGCGGCGGCCGTGCGTACCCATCACGATCAGCGCGACGCCGGCCTGGGCCGCCTCCTTCAGGATCAGGTCGCACACGCGCAGTCCCGGGTCGCACAGCAGTTTGCTGTCGGCCTTGACACCGCGGCTGCGTGCCATCGCCACCGCATCGGCCAGCAGCTTCTCGCCCGAAGCGCGCCAGTCGTCCAGCAGTTGGTTCGGCGGCGCAAAGACCGAGACCTCGGCAATCAGCAACCTGGCATCGACCACATGCAGCAGGTGCAGTGTCGAATCCAGCTTGCCGGCCAGCGCAATGGCCTCATCCAGCCCGCGCTGGGAGGTGTCGCCGCCGTCGATGGGAACCAGGATGTGCTCGTACATGGCCCTGCTCCAGTGTCGGCCGCAGCTTGCGGCCCAGGGCGAGTGTGCGCCGCGCCGGTGCCTGCTGGCTTGCCCCGGGTCAATCGCCGCCCAAAGCTGCTAACCTCGCCGGCCTGCCGTGCCTACCGAACCGCCCAGATTGACTGCTCCGATCCACCTTGCCGTGCTCGACGACGAAGTCGACATCACCCGGCTGCTGGCCGGCTACCTGCAGAGCCACGGCTTCCGCGTGACGCAACTGCACAACGGTGCGGCGCTGATGGACACGATGCGCGACGACCCGCCGGCGATGGTCCTGCTGGACCTGGGTCTGCCCGGCGAGGACGGCTTCGGCATTGCCCGGCAGCTGCGCGAGCATTGGCGCTGCGGGCTGGTCATCGTCACCGGTCGCGGCGACGCGGTGGACAAGGTGGTGGGCTTGGAGGTCGGCGCTGACGACTACGTCACCAAGCCCTTCGACCTGCGCGAACTGCTGGCCCGCATCAAGGCCGTGCTGCGCCGCCTGGCTCCGCCCGCGCCGATGGCGGCCGAGCCCGCGCTGCCCGCCGCGCGCAGCCGGTTGCGCTTTGCCGGCTGGCTGCTCGACCTGGGCGCACGCCGGCTGCTCAATGCGCAGGACCAGGAAGTGGCCCTGACCAGCGGCGAGTTCGATCTGCTCTGCACCTTTGCCCAGCACCCGGGCCGCGTGCTGTCGCGCGACTTCCTTCTCGAAACCACCCGCGGCCGTGAAGCCGCGCCCTTCGATCGCACGATCGACGTGCAGGTCGGCCGGCTGCGCAAGAAACTGGAGCCGGACGCAGTCGAGCCGCAGATCATCAAGTCGGTACGTGGTGCCGGCTACATCCTGGTGCCGGCTGTGTCCGCCGAATGAACCCCGGGACTGCAACGCAAGGCGATGAGCCGCTGCTGCGCGCGCTTTTCCACGCCTATCCCGATGCCCTGCTGCTGGTCGATGCCGGCGGCCTGATCGCGCGCGCCAATCCGGCCGCGGCCCGGCTGCTCGGCTACGGCGAGGGCGAGCTGGTCGGGCTGAACGTCGACGCGCTGGTCCCGCTGGCCGTGCGCGCGCGCCATGCCGACTACCGCCGCGGTTATGCCCAGGCGCCGCGCTCGCGGCCGATGGGCCTGCAGATCGAACTGCTGGCGCTGCGCAAGGATGGCAGCGAGGTCATGGTCGAAATCGCACTGAGCCCGCTGCAGGATCGCGGCCAGGACTTCGTCGTCGCCGCCATCCGCGACATCGCCGCCTATCCGAGGGTGCAGCAGGCGCTGCAACGCGCGCGCTACAGCGAGCATCTGGCGCAGCTCGGTCGGCTGGCCGTGGACGAGCGCGACCCGCAGGTGGTGCTGGTGCACGGCCCTTTGGTCGCTGCCGAGGCCCTGCGTGCCGAATCGGCGCTGGTCTTCCTGCTCGACGCCAGCGGCGTGGAGTTCAGCCTGGTCAGCGGCGTCGGCCTGCTCGAAGGCGAAACCATCGGCATGCGCCTGCCCAACCAGGCCGACACCCTGCCCGGCTACGTGCTGCAGCGAGGCCATGCGGTGGCCGTGCCCGGGCCCGACGGCGGCAGCGACTTCGCGCTGCCGGCGCACTGCGTGGCCGCCGGTGTGCAGGCTATGCTGGCGGTGCCGCTGTCGGACCGCGGCCGAACCATCGGCGCGGTGGCGGTGTGCTCGCGCCTGGCGCAGCGCTTCGGTGCCGACGAAAAGCGTTTCCTGGAGTCGCTTTCCAACCTGCTGGCCACCTGCCTGCAGCGGGCCCAGTCCGAAGATGCGCTGAAGCATGCACAGCGTCTGGAGAGCGTCGGCCAGCTGACCGGCGGCATCGCCCACGACTTCAATAACCTGCTGACCGTCATCCAGGGCAACCTTCAGGTGCTGGAAGAACTGCCGGCGCTGGTCGACGATGCCTACGGTCAGCAGCTGGTGGCGGCGGCGACGCGCGCCTCGCGGCGCGGCGCGGAGCTCACCGGCAAACTGCTCGCCTTCTCGCGCCGGCAGGTACTGCAGCCGAGCTCGCTGGACGTCGGCCAGATGCTGCACTCGCTGGCCGACATGCTGCGCCGCACGCTCGACCAGCGCATCCATATCGAAGTCGCGGTGGCAGCGGATTGCCCGCCGGTGCTGGCCGACCCGGGCCAGCTGGAATCGGCGCTGCTCAACATTGCCATCAACGCGCGCGACGCCATGCGCGAAGGCGGCACGCTGCGCTTTGCAGCGCAGCCGTGCAGCGCGCTGCCGGTCGAGGTGCGCAACAACCTGGACGACCCCAGCGCGCCAGAAGACGGCTTCGTCGCCATCGCCATCTCCGATACTGGCAGCGGCATGCCCGAAGCGGTGAAGCAGCGCGCCTTCGAACCGTTCTTCACCACCAAGGAAGCCGGCCGCGGCACCGGCCTGGGCTTAAGCACTGTCTACGGTTTCGTGCGCCAGTCCAAGGGCGCGCTGTGGCTGGACAGCGCTCCCGACGCCGGCACCACGCTGACGCTGTACCTGCCCCGCCCCTGGGACACCCGCATCGATTTCGACGATGCGGGCGAGTCCGACCGGTCGCTGCCGGCCGGCCTGAAGGTGCTTCTGGTCGAGGACGATGCCGAGGTGCGCGAGGTGGTGCGCAACTTCCTCGACTCGCTCGGCTGTGACGTGACGCTGGCGGCCAGCGGCGAACAGGCGCTGCTGGCGCTGGGCCCGGAGGCGGATTTCGATCTGCTGCTCAGCGACATCGCCCTCGGCCCGGGCATGCGCGGTACGCGGCTGGCCGCGCTGGCACAGCAGCGCCTGCCGCGCATGGCGGTGTTGCTGATGTCGGGCTACTCGGCCGAACTGCTCGACGCCGACCGCGACGCCCCGCTCAGCTGGGAACTGCTGCGCAAGCCCTATTCACGTGCCGAGCTGGCCAGCGTGATGGCCCGGCTGATGGCCGCTCGGGCCGCCGACGGCTGACTACTGCAGCACCACGTCGGCCGGTGCCAGGCTGCGCTGCACGTACTCGGCCAGTGCCTCGACCTGCGGGATCTGGATGTCGCGCCGGCCCTTCTCGGCGAAATGGATCAGCTGGCAGCGCGCCAGGCGCGACAGCGCGCGGCTCACGGTCTCCAGCGTCATGCCCAGGTAGTTGCCGATCTCGGCACGCGTCATGCGAAGCGTGATCTGGTCGGTGCGCATGCCGCGTCGCGCCAGCGATTCGGCCCAGTAGCGCAGGAAGTCGGCCACGCGGGCGTCGGCGCTGAGCGTGCACACCGACATCAGCGAGTCGCGGTCGCGAGCGATCTCACGGCTCATCGCCTCGTGTAGCAGCTGCAGCAACTCAGGTTGGCTCGCGCAGGCGGCCAGAACGCGGTCATAGCGCAGCACCCAGACCTCGCCGGTGTCCATCGCCACTGCGTCGCAGGTGTAGCGGCCGCCGGCAATGCCGTCGAAGCCGAGCCAGTCACCACGGAACTTCAGGCCGACCACGAGCTCGCGGCCGTCCGGCGCCAGGTTGACGATCTTGAAGAAGCCCGAGTTCAGCACGTACAGATTGCCGAAGCGTTCGCCGCTCTGGTAGATCAGGTCGCCGGCATGCACCATGCGCCGCTGCGGTGCGAACACCTCGTTCAGCAGCGCCAGCGTGTCGGCAATCGACTGGCTGGCGCGGCGGTTGGCTTCGTCACGCAGCGTCGTCGCCGGCTCGGCTGTCGGCACCGGTACGCGAAGGGTCGATTCGTTCGTCGCGAGGCTGCTCAGCATGCTGTTCTCCTGAAGGCCGTCGGGCCGGTTGCTTGACTGAAAACGATGCTAGGCAGCGCCTGCCAATGCCGTGTCAACGGCCAGGAGGGATCGGTAACGTTGTGTGAATGCTTGGTGACAAAGCCGCCGGTGGGACGGTACAGATCGTCCGCTTGATGCCCGTCAAGCCCTGCGCTAGGCGCTTGGTTAGGCTTCGCGAACCTTTCATGCAACCGCATACCTGCAACCGGCTGTCCATGGGTTCTGCCCGCCCGCCACGCCAAGCTTCGACCCCTGCCGCGCTGTTGCCGGGTGATGAGAAATCCCTGCTCAGCCAGGCGCGCAGCCTGCAGCGTGCCGCCGCCTCCGGGCGCGTGCAGCCGTTGCTGCGCGGCAAGAATCTGGGGCTGCTGTGCGCCGACGACACCCAGCCCCAGGCGCGGCTGTTCCGACAGGCGGCCAGCGAACTGGGCGCGCATGTCGCCCACATCGGCATGAGCCTCGACGAAGCCAGCAGTGCGCAGGAGGTGGCCCACACCGCGCGCGTGCTCGGCCGGCTCTACGACGCCGTCGAGTGCCAAGGCATGGCCAGCGAACTGGTGCAGCAGATGGCCGACGTCGCCGGCATCGCGGTGTACGACGGCCTGGCCAGCGACGAGCAGCGCATTACGCGCCTGGCAGCGCAACTCGACGGCGGTGACGACGCCGGAGACAACCGGCGCTTCGTGCTGCAGGCCTTGCTGCTGCACACCATCGTATAGCGTTGCGCTCGATCAAGACGCGCCGCGTCGCGAACTTGAAGAATGGGCGCAACGACGCGCCATCCGATTGGATGCGTGGCGTGGGAGCCAAGGCAATGCAACTGCGCTTTCTGGGTGGGGCAGGCAGCGTCACCGGGTCGAAGGTGATCGTCGAACACGAAGGCCGTCGGCTTTTGCTCGACTGCGGGCTGTTTCAGGGCCTCAAGCAGTTGCGCCTGCACAACCGCTCGGCGCTGGCCGTGCCCAGCCGCTCGATCGACGCGGTGGTGCTGACGCAGGCACACCTGGCGCACAGCGGCTTTCTGCCGAGGCTGGTCGAACTGGGCTTCGAAGGCCTGGTGCACGCCTCTCCTGCCACGGTCGAGCTGTGCCAGTTGCTGCTGCCCGAAGCCGGCCGGCTGCTCGAGGAAGAAGCACGCCAGGCCAACTTGGTGGGCTACACCAAGCATGCCCCGGCGCAGCCTCTGTATACCGAGGCCATGGCCCTGCATGCACTGCAGCGGCTGCAGGCACGCCGCGCCGACGAACTCTTCGAGCCGGTGCCTGGCTTCATTGCGCGGCTGCGCCCGTCGGGCCAGGCGTTGGGCGCGGCCAGCGTGCACCTGCGCTGTGGTAGCCATTCGATGCTCTATGCCGGCGCGCTGGGCCGGGTCGACGACCCGCTGCTGCGCGCCCCGGCGCCGCCCGAGGCAGCCGACCAGGTGCTGGTCGAGGCCACCTACGGCAACCGCCAGCACCGCCTGCCTGATGCCATGGCGCGGTTGACCAAGCTGGTCGGCCGCACTGCCGCGCGCGGAGGCGTGGTGCTGCTGCCGGCGCACGCAGCCGGCCCGGCGCAGCTGCTGCTGCATGCGCTGCGCCAGCTGAAGAACGGGGGCCGCATCCCCGACCTGCCGGTACACCTGGACAGCCGCATCGCCGCCGACGTGCTGGCCATCTACCAGCGCCACCCCGACGAACTGCGGCTCGACGCCGCCGGTTGCCAAGCACTGCTGCAGGACGTGCAGGTGGCGCAGCACACCGACGAGGCGCTGGCGCTGAGCCGCATCAAGGGACCGGCCATCATCATCGCCATCGAGGACGTGGCCTACGGCCGCGCGCTGGCCCAGCACCTGAAGCTGCTGCTGCCCGATGCACGCAATGCCGTGGCCTTTGCCAGCTACCAGCCGGCCGGCACGCGCGGCGCGGCACTGCTGGCCGGCAAGCCGCAGATCAAGGTACAAGGCGACTGGATCAGCGCCCGCGCCGAAGTGCTGGCGCTGGACGGCCTGTCGGGTCATGCTGACCGGCAGGGCCTGCTCGACTGGGTGCTGGCACTGCCACGAGCGCCCAAGCATGTGTACCTGATGCAGGGCGAGCCCGAGGCGGCAGACAGCCTTCGCCAGGCCATCGCCGAGCGCCAGCCCTGGGCCTGCTCGGTGCCCGAATACCTGGAGCTGGCGAACATCCGCGAGGACGAGGCCCTGGAGCACCAGGGCATGCCAGGCTGAGCTTCAGGCCGTCTTGGCCTGGGCAAATTCGTCGAAGGCCGCCACCGCACTGGCGGCATACATCAGCGACGGACCACCGCCCATGTAGGTGGCCACGGCCAGCGTCTCGTCCAGTTCCTGGCGCGAGGCGCCCAATTTGACCAGCGACTTGGTGTGAAATCCGATGCACGGGTCGCAGCGCACGGCCACGCTCAGCGCCAGTGCGATCAGCTCCTTGGTCTTGGCGTCGAGCACGCCCGGTGCCGTGGCCGCACGGCCGAGCTCGCTGAAGGCCTTCATCGTTTCCGGCGTGCTTGTGCGCAGCTGCGACAGCTTGCTCGACACGGCCTGTGTCAGGTCGCGGTAGCCGTTGGCGGCGTTCTGCATGAGTTGCTCCGTGGCAGTCAGGTTTTCAGGATTCCAGCTTCTGGATGCCCAGCAGCTTGAGCACGTATTTCTCATACACCGGCTCGGAACTGCCGTTCTTCATCTTGTACATGAAGTACTTCTCGAAGCCGATCTTCGCCAGGTGCACCCACTTGCCCTTCTTGAACCAGTTGACGTTGCGCGGCGGGATCTGCGGCAATGCCACGAAGGCCGCGCCCGTGTCGCCCATGTCGGCCAGGCAGATGGCGTTCCAGGTGGCCTTGGTGTCGGCCGGCTGGCCGGCCAGGTCGGCGGCAATGTTGTGCACGATGGCCGTGACCATGGTCTCGATCATGTAGCCGGTCTTCGGCGCACCGGTGGCCACTGGCGTGACCTCCACCGGCGGGATGGCAACGCACACGCCAGCCGAAAAGATGTTGCGGTACTTCTTGCTGCGCTGGAACTCGTCGATCAGAACGAAGCCGCGCGGGTTGCACAGGCCGTCCACGGCCGCCACCGCATCCACCCCCTTGAAGGCCGGCAGCATCATGCTGTACTTGAAGGGCAGCTCGTGCTCCTTCTTCACGGCGCCGTGTTCGTCGAGTTCGGTGACGAACATCTTGCCGGCCTCGACCTTGGTGACCTTGGCGTTGCAGATCCACTTGATGTCGTTGTTGCGGAATTCGCTTTCCAGCATCGACTTGCTGTCGCCCACGCCGCCCAGGCCCAGGTGTCCGACGTAGGGCTCGCTGGTGACGTAGGTGATCGGCACCTTGTGGCGCAGCTTGCGCCGCTTCAGATCGGTGTTGAAGATGAAGGAGAACTCGTAGGCCGGCCCGAAGCACGACGCGCCCGGCATCGCACCGATGATGGCTGGTCCCGGGTCGTCGAGGAACTGCTGGTATCGCGCATAGGCCTTCTCGGCATGGTCGACCAGGCAGATCGACTGGGTATGGCCCTCGGGCCCCGCACCCGGCACCTCGTCGAAGGACAGCTTCGGGCCGGTGGTGATGACCAGATAGTCGTAGGCCAGCGAGGTGCCGTCCTGCAGGTTCAGCTGGTTGCCCTCGGCATCGATCCGTGCCACGCGCTGCGCGACAAAGTCGATGCCTTTCTTCTCCAGGTAGGGCCGGATCGGGAAGGTGATGGCCTCGCGATCGCGCCAGCCCACCGCCAGCCAGGGGTTGGATGGCACGAACTGGAAGTAGTCGACCGCGTTGACCACGGTAATGCGGTGACTCTTGTCGAGCTTTTCGCGCAGCTCATAGGCTGCGGGCATGCCGCCGGTGCCGGCGCCGAGGATCACGATATGGGCCATGTCTGTCTCCTTGTGGGTGTGGCCAAAAAGAATAGGTCAGCGCATCGTCTTTAGGGCCGCGTTCGCGCGCTGGAGTTGCGCTTCGTCAAGCTCGCCGGCCAGTGCCGCCAGGCGCAGACGGTCGAGCAGCAGGGCAACGCGGGCCTGCTGCACGGCCAGTTCGGCTGCAGCGGCGTCGTTTTCGGCATTGAGCAGTTCCAGTGTGGTGCGGTCACCGACCTTGCGGCCCAGCCGCGTGGCGTCCAGTCGGGCGCGCGTGGCACGCAGCGCCTCGTTCAGCGCGCCCAGGCGCGAGGCACCGACCGTCAGCCCGAGCCAGGCGGCCCGGGTGGCTTGCGCCACCTGCTGCGCATGGCGATCGGTGTCGGCCACGGCCTTGTCGGCCAGGCGCAGCGTCTCCTGCTCGCGCGCGCTGCGGTAGCCGCCGGTGTACAGCGGCACGTTCAGCTGCACGCCAATCATCGAGTTGTTCAGGCTGTTGCTGGCCGAGCCATAGGCGCCGCTGCCGCTCAACCGGTCCTGGCCGGCCATCGCCACCAGGTCCAGCGAGGGTGCGGCCATCGCGCCGTGCTTGGCGGCCTCCTGGCGCGCGACCTCGGTGTTCGCCGCCAGCAAGCGCAGCTGCAGGTTACTGGCGCGCACTTCGGCCAGCCACTGCTGTAGCGCGGCCACGTCCTGCGGCGTGGCGCCGTCGGGCAGCGACAGCGACTCCATCTGCGCGTCGGACCAGCCGGTGGCGTCAGCCAGGGCCGAGCGCTTCAATTGCAGCGCCGATTCCGCCGCCAGCACCTCGGCGCGCATGCCTTCGGCTCGGGCCGCGGCCTCGTGGGTGTCGGTGACCGGCGCGTCGCCGAGCTTGAATCGGTCTTGGGCCTCGGCCAGCGCGCGCTCCACCGCGCCCAGCTGGCGCTGCATCACGCGCAATGTCTCGGCCGCCAACGCGGCATCGAAGTAGCGCTCGGTCACGCGCAGCATCAGCGTCTGCTGCGTCGCGCGCCACTCCAGATCGGCCGCGTCGGCGGACAGTTCGAGCTGGCGCTTGCTGGCGTCGCGTTCGCGGTTGATCAGCGGCTGCTTGGCCTGCAGCGACCAGCGCCACAGGTTGCCGTTCGTCACCGAGGTGTCGAAGCTGGCGCCATCGACCGTGCCGAAGCCCGGTGCCGAGAAGCGCGCGCCGGTGGTCGAGGTCTCGTTGGTGCCCACGCCCGCCGCACCGCTGAACTGCAGCGTCGGCCGCCACAGCGACGCGCCCTGCTCGCGCCGCGCCTGACCGGCGTCGCGGGCGGCCTGCGCAGCGGTGAATTCCGGGTCGTGCGTCTGCGCGGCGCGCCACGCGTCCACCAGATCGGCGGCAGACACCTGGGCTGCGGCGACGAGCAAGGCCGCGCCAACCAGTGGGTGCAAGCGGCGATTCACTTGGGAGCCTTGTTCAAGCGCCCGGGCGCACGCCCAGCTTGCGCAGGATGCTTTCCATCAAGCACCACTTGGTCAACGCACTTTGCAGCAGGTTGGCGCCGACGAAGGCGGTGAAGGCCAGCCACCATTGGCTGACGAACAGCGGGCTGCCGGGAATGCCCAGGGCCAACGAGAGCAGTACGAAGGTACCGGCGAAGAGGCGCACGAGTTGCCAGGAAGTCATGTCAATCTCCTTGTGAGGGTTGGGGAATCAGCTTGGAAAGGTTGTTGCGGTACGCCACGAAATACAGCAGCGGGATGACCACCAGCGTCAGCAGCGTGGACACCAGGATGCCGAAGATCAGCGAGATCGCCAGCCCGTTGAAGATCGGGTCGTCGAGGATGAAGAACGCGCCGAGCATGGCCGCCAGGCCCGTGAGCAGGATCGGCTGAGCGCGGGTGATGGCCGAGTTCACCACCGCCTGCTCGAAAGGCATGCCTTCGCGCAGCTGCAGGTTGATGAAGTCCACCAGCAGGATCGAGTTGCGCACGATGATGCCGGCCAGCGCGATCATGCCGATCATGCTGGTGGCGGTGTACTGCGCGCCCAGCAGCGCGTGGCCCGGCAGCGTGCCCAGCAGGCTTTGCGGCACGGCCACCGTGACCCGCAGCGTGCCCGGCTCATACAGCGTCAACAGCGGCTTGCCCGGCATGGCCATGTCGCCCAGTGCCACCGGCACGTCGGCCACGGTCCCCGAAAAGGGGGCGCGCAGCAGGTGCAGGCCGGACTGGGTGCGTGCGGCGTTGGCCTGCGCCAGTTGCGCCGCCGCCTGTGCCTGTGTGGCCTTGAACTGGGATTCGGCGCGCTCCAGCGCCGCCTGGCTGATGTACTGCTCTTCGAAAAGCTGCTTCTGGCGCTCGAAGTCCTTGCGCGCCACGTCCTGCAGCGCCTGGGCCGAACGGACCTGCGCGTCGCTGGCGCCGGCGTTCTGCTCGGCGGCGCGGGCATCGATGCGCAGCAACGGCTGGCCGGCCTTGACCTGGTCGCCAGCCTTGACGTTCAACTCGACGATGGCACCGGCCACCTGCGCGGCGATCACGCTAGAACGCACGGCCTCGACCACCGCGTCGAAGGCCTGGCTGGCTGGGTCTGCGCTCGACTTCACCGCCACCGTGGCCAGGGCTGAGTCCGAGGCCGCGGCCGGCAGGGCAGGCCACAGGCCGGCGCACAGCGCCACGGACATCAGGAAGCTCTTGCTCATCCCACACTCCTGCGGCGCCGTCGTCGTGGCCCCCAATGGGCACTGTTCAATCATTCGCCATTGATGTATTATTTGCGCATGTACGCACATAGGCACGTTTAACATCAAGCAATGGCACGCGCACTGCCGGGGATTCAGGCATGATCCCCAGCCTCGCCACTCCCACTTGCGCGCGCATGGAGGATCTGCCCAAGGAAGCCCTGGAAAAGGTCGCGTCTTACTTTCAGGCACTGTCCGAGCCGACGCGGCTCTCTCTGCTGAACCTGCTGCGCACCGGCGAACACAACGTGGGTGAATTGGCGCAGCTAACTGGCTTTACCCCGGCCAACGTGTCGCGGCACATGGCGCTGCTGACCAGTCATGGACTGGTGGCCCGCGAGAGCCGGGGGACCAGTGTCTATTACCGCATCGCCGACCCGTCGGTCTACCAGCTGTGCGACCTGGTGTGCGGCAACCTGGCGCGCCAGCTGGACCGCGTGGCCACCGAGCGTGCGCTCTTCGTCGACCACACCCAGCGCGCTGCCGCGCCGGCGCGGCCGGTTCGGGCGCGCAAGCGTGCCGCCTGAAGGCCGCTGCATGCTGCATGCGGCCGACCCCTTCGACCTGCAGCGCTTCGTCGAGGCGCAGGCGCCGGTCTTCGCCAATGTGTTGCAGGAGCTTTCGGACGGCCGCAAGCGCAGCCACTGGATGTGGTTCGTCTTCCCGCAGCTGCGATCGCTGGGCCGCAGCGCGACGGCCCAACACTACGGGCTGGCCTCGCTCGACGAGGCGCGTGCCTACTGGTCACATCGGCTGCTGGGGCCGCGCCTGAAGGCCTGCACCCAACAGGCGCTGGCGATCGAGGGCCGCACGGCGCTGCAGATCTTCGGCATGCCCGATGTGCTCAAGTTCTGTTCGTCGATGACGCTGTTCGAGCGCGCCGCGGCCGACGAGCCGGTCTTCGCGCAGGTGCTGGACAAGTACTACGGCGGCGAGCGCGACGCGCAGACACTGGCGCTGCGGTAGCGCCGACGCCGTCAGCCGCCAATCGAAAGCAGCACAGCGGCGGTGGCCAGCGTCGCCAACA
Source organism: uncultured Pseudomonadota bacterium (assembly GCA_963758955.1). GTDB lineage: Bacteria > Pseudomonadota > Gammaproteobacteria > Burkholderiales > Burkholderiaceae_C > Rubrivivax. Next base: position 20,023 of record CAVWXO010000004.1, on the reverse strand, counting down.
GCGCGGCGCCATAGAACAGCGGCGGCCCCAGCCGCGAGCGCGGCAAGCCCAGGTCGTGCAGGCTGTGCAGCAGGCGGTGGCAACCGTGGAACATGAACAGCGAGATCGTCGCTAGCATGGCCAGGCGCGCCGCAGGGTGGCCAAGGATCATCTGCAGATGGTCGGCGCTCAGCGTGTCGGCCGGCAGCCAGCCCAGCGGCACGGCGATGCCGGTGACGAAGATCAGCACCGGCGCCAGCAGTGCCGACAGCATGCCGCCGGCACCGAACAGCGCCCAGAACACCGGTTCGTGCGAGCGCTTCATCGCAGCCAGGCCAGCACCAGAACCGACAGCATCAGCGTCGCTGCGACGCCGCCGGCCGCGATCGTGCGCGCCGGCAGCGGCAGCGGCGGCATCGTCTTCGGCATCACCTGGAACCATGTCCAGGAGTGATACGCGACGAAGCCCAGCGCCAGCACGTGCAGCCCGATCGACCACGGCGTGGCCAGTGCCGAGCGCCAGGCCTCGAAGGCCGCCGCGCCCTGGCTCAGTCGGAACAGGCCGAACTGCAGCGTCAGCGCATAGCCGGTGAGGAACAAGGCCGAGGCCTCGCGCAGCATGTAGCGCAGGAAGTACGGGTTGCGGCGCCACCAGCCGCGCATCGGCCGCACATAGGGGCCGCTCATGCCCTGCCTCCCTTGGGCGTCATCAGCTTGAGCAGGCCGAAGTAGTCGAGCGTGCTGTTCACCTTGTTCTGATTGATGGCATGCGCGGGGTCCACCGCCTTCGGGCAGACCTCGGAGCAGTAGCCCACCAGCGTGCAACCCCAGACACCCTGTTCCGCATTGATCACCGCGCTGCGCGCGGTCCAGCCGACATCGCGCGAATCAGCGTTGTAGCGGTGCAGCAGCGCCAGCGCGGCCGGGCCGGTGAAGCTGCTGTCCAGCCCGTACTGCGGGCAGGCGGCGTAACACAGCAGGCAGTTGATGCACTGCGAGTAGCCGTAGTACTTCGCCATCTGCCGCGGCGTCTGACGATGCGCGCCCTCGGTCAGCGGCTTGTCCTGCTTCGGCACCAGCCAGGGCTTGACCGAGGCCAGCTTGTCGAGGAAGTCGCTCTGGTCGACCACCAGATCGCGCACGATCGGAAAGTGTTGCAGCGGCTCGATCCGCAGCTTGCCGGGAAAGTAGTCGCGAAGGAACGCGTGGCAGGACAGCTGCGGCACGCCGTTGAGCATGTGGCCGCAGCTGCCGCAGATGGCCATGCGGCACGACCAGCGGAAGCTCAGGCTGCCGTCCAGGTGGTCCTTGATGTACTGCAGGGCCTGCAGTACCGACATGTCGTCGCTGAACGGCACCCGCCAGGACTGCCAGCGCGGCTCGCGGTCGCGCTCGGGGTCGTAGCGCAGACACTCGATCTCGATCTCTCTGTCGCTCATCGCAGGGCTCAGGTCAGTACGGCCTTGTCGCCGGCCCCGCCATAGTGGCGCATCTGCGGTGGCGAGCGGGTGATGACCACAGGCGCATGCTGGATGTGCGGAGCACCGTCACCACCGTGTAGCGCCAGCGAATGCGCCAGGAAGCCGGCGTCGTCGCGCGTGGCATAGCCATCGAGTCGCACATGGGCGCCGCGCGACTCGCGCCGCTGCAGCGCCGCGTGGGCCATGGCTTCGGCCACCTCGAGCATGAAACCCAGCTCGATGGCCGAGAGCCATTCGGTGTTGAAGACTCGGCTGCGGTCGTCGAGGCGGATCCCCATGCGCCAGCGTTCGCGCAGCTGCGCAATCTTCTCGCAGGCTGCGCGCATGCCGGCCTCGTCGCGGAAGATGCCCACGCCGGTCTCCATGCAGTCGCCCAGCTCGTCGCGCAGCGTGGCCACACGCTCCCCATGCTCGTGGCCCAGCAAACCCAGCAGTCGAGCCGCCACCGCTTCGGCCTGGCGCAGCGGCACTCCCGGCGACGGCTGGCCCCGCGCGAAAGCCGCCGCGCGTTCGCCCGCCACCTTGCCGAAGACCACGATCTCGGCCAGCGAGTTGGAGCCCAGCCGGTTGGCGCCGTGGATGCCGACGCTGGAACACTCGCCGGCCGCGTACAGCCCAGGCAGCGAGGTTTCGGTGAAGCGGTTGCAGGCCACGCCCCCCATGGTGTAGTGCACGGCGGGCCGCACCGGAATGGGCTGCGTCACCGGGTCGATGCCGGCAAAGGTGCGGGCCACCTCGGTGATCAGCGGCAGGCGTTCGTGGATTCTCGTGGCGCCCAGGTGCCGCAGGTCCAGCAGCACCGCCTGGCCCTGCGGCGTGGGCAGGGTGTTGCCCTTGCGCTCCTCGTGCCAGAAAGCCTGCGACAGCCGGTCGCGCGGGCCCAGCTCCATGGCCTTGGCGCGTGGCCAGGGTTCCGGTGGGCCGAGCCCATAGTCCTGCAGGTAGCGGTGGCCGTGGCTGTTGACCAGGATCGCGCCTTCGCCGCGGCAGCCTTCGGTGATGAGGATTCCGCTGCCGGGCAGCGCGGTGGGGTGGTACTGCACGAACTCCATGTCGCGCAGCGCCACGCCGTGGCGGAAGGCCAGGCCCATGCCATCGCCGGTGACGATGCCGGCGTTGGTGTTCTGTCGGTAGACGCGCCCGGCGCCGCCGGTGCACAGGATCACGGCTGCGCTGGCAAAGAGCAGTGGTACGCCGCTGGCGACATCAAATGCCAGCACGCCCTGCACCCGGCCGCCTTCGACCATCAGGTCAGCGACGAAGAACTCGTCATAGCGCCGGATGGCCGGGTAGCGCAGCGAGGTCTGGAACAGCGTGTGCAACATGTGGAAGCCGGTCTTGTCGGCGGCAAACCAGGTGCGCTGCACTTTCATGCCGCCGAAGAAGCGCACATTGATGCGGCCGTCGTCGTGACGGCTCCAGGGGCAGCCCCAGTGTTCCAGCTGCACCATCTCTTCGGCGCAGTGTTCGACGAAGAATTGCACCGCGTCCTGGTCGCACAGCCAGTCGCCTCCGGACACGGTATCGTCGAAATGGTGATCCAGCGAGTCGTCGTCGCGGATCACGCCGGCCGAACCGCCTTCGGCCGCGACGGTGTGGCTGCGCATGGGCACCACCTTCGACAGCAGCGCGAGCTTCAGCGCGGGTTCGGCCTCGACCGCGGCAATGGCCGCGCGCAGGCCGGCGCCGCCGCCGCCCACCACCACCACGTCACAGTGGATGACTTCCATCGATTGCCCTGCCCCGCGGCCCCGCACCGCGCGGCAGCATGCCACGGTCCGCTGTCCCACGGGGGCCTGTGACCGCCCTGGCGCTTGATGGCGGTCAAGGGCCAGGCCGTGCAATGGCACAGTCTGAGGGAGAACCCTGATTTGCGGCGACAATTCGACCCAAAGGAAAGCCCATGACCACCCATACCCTGCCCTTGCCGATTGAACCGGTCGCCAACGACGCCGAGCGCCGTACCTGGCTCATCGCCACCTCGGCGGCCGGCGGCGTGGCTGCGGTGGCCACCGCAGTGCCTTTCGTCTCGTCCTTTGCACCCAGTGAACGCGCCCGTGCCATGGGTGCGGCCGTCGAAGTGGAGATCGGTGACATCCCGCCCGGCGGCATGAAGACCGTGGAATGGCGCGGCAAGCCGGTGTGGATCGTGCGCCGCTCGCCGGAAATGCTGGCGGCTCTGAAGACGCCCAGCCCCGATCTGGTCGATCCGAACTCGACGCGCGACCAGCAACCCGCCTATGCGCGCAACGCCACGCGCTCGATCCGGCCGGAGGTGTTCGTGGCGGTGGGCATCTGCACCCATCTGGGATGTTCGCCCACGGCCGTGCCGCAAGGCTCGAACAACCCGAGCCTGCCGGCCGGCTGGCAAGGTGGCTACTTCTGCCCCTGCCACGGCTCCACCTTCGACGGCGCCGGCCGGGTGTTCAAGAACAAGCCCGCGCCGACAAACCTGGAGATTCCGCCGTACCAGTTCCTGAGCGATTCGCGCCTGCTGATCGGCGAGGACTCGCGCTCGGCATGAGCCAGGGCAAGGACGGTGCCTTCGCCGACCCGGCAGGCACCTGGAACAAGCGCTTCGCGGCCGACGGCTACCTCTTCGGCACCGAGCCCAACGCCTGGCTGCGGGAGCATGCGCAGGCATGGAGCGCGGGCCAGCGCGTGCTGTGCGTCGCCGACGGCGAAGGCCGCAACAGCGTGTGGCTGGCACAGCGTGGCCTGCAAGTCGATGCGTTCGACATTGCCGAAGTGGGCGTGACCAAGGCGCGGCGCCTGGCTGCCGAACAAGGCGTCACCGTCAACTTCCAGGTGGCCGATTGCGACGGATTCGCCTGGCCGGAAGCAACCTACGACGGTGTCGCCGCGATCTTCATCCAGTTTGCCGAACCGGCCTTGCGCGAGCGCATCTTCACCCACCTCCAGCGCTGCCTGAAGCCGGGTGGCACCTTGCTGCTGCAGGGCTACACGCCCAAGCAACTGGAGTGCCGCACAGGCGGTCCGCCCGTGCTGTCGCACCTGTACACCGAGGGCATGCTGCGCGAGGCCTTTGCCGCGATGGACATCGTGGAACTGCGCGACTACGAGGCCGACGTGGCCGAAGGCAGCGGCCACCTGGGCCGTTCGGCGCTGATCGGGATGGTGGCGCGGCGGCGCTGAGGCCGCCTTCCTCAGATGATGCGCGAGAAGCGCTCGCGCAGCTTGTCGTTCTGCAGCGAGCGATCGAACACCATGGCCACCGCGCGCACGATGTACCAGCCGGTGGCGGTGACCTGCACGGCACCGGGCTCCAGTTCCACCAACCCGGCTTCGGCCATCGGCTGAAGCTGCTCCAGTTCGCGCGCGAAGTACTCGCGCACCTTGATCAGATGAGCCAGTTCGATCGACTCGAACTCCAGCCGGCCCTGGCACATCAGCGCCATAATCACCGCGCGGCGCAGCACGTCGTCGCGCGTCAACGCGATGCCGCGCTGCACCGGTAGCTGCCGCTGGCGCAGCGCATCGTAGTACTCGTCCAGCGTCTTTGCGTTCTGGTAATAGTTGGCCCCGACCTTGCCGATCGAGGACACGCCCAGGCCGATCAGGTCGCAGTCGGGCTGCGTGCTGTAGCCCTGGAAGTTGCGGTGCAGCCGCCCCTGCCGCTTCGCCACGGCCAGCGCATCGTCGGGCAGCGCGAAGTGATCCATGCCGATGTAGTGGTAGCCACGCCCCAGGAAGCCGGCGATGGCATCGCCCAGCATGGTCACGCGCTGCGCCGCGCTGGGCAGCTCTTCGGCGAGGATGCGACGCTGCGGCTTGAAGCGCTGTGGTAGATGTGCATAGGCATACAGGGCGATGCGGTCCGGCCGCAACTCGCCGATCTGCTGCACGGTGCGCGCCATGCTCTGCGGCGTCTGCCGCGGCAGACCGTAGATCAGGTCGGCATTGATGGACTTGAAGCCGAGCTCGCGCGCCGACACCATCAGCTCGCGCACGCTGTCATAGGGCTGCACACGGTGCACGGCCACCTGCACCTGCGGATCGAAGTCCTGTACGCCGAAGCTGATGCGGTTGAAGCCCAGCGAGCGGCAATGTGCCAGCCGCTCAGGGGTGACGGTACGCGGATCCACCTCGATCGACATCTCCGTGCCGTCGTCGATGCAGAAGGCACGGCGCAGCGACGCCACCACGCGCTGCAGTTCGGCATCGGACAGGAAGGTGGGCGAGCCGCCGCCGAAGTGCAACTGTGACACCACCTGGCCCGGGCGTGCCTGGGCCACCACCAGGTCGATTTCGGCGTCCAGTGCGTCCAGGTACTCGGCCGCGCGCTCGTGGTGCTTGGTGATGACCTTGTTGCAGGCGCAGTAGTAGCACACCGAGTCGCAGAACGGGATGTGCACGTACACCGACAGCGGCACGGTACCGCCGGCCACCGCGCCCTGGGTGCGCTGCTGCAAGGCACTGCACAGGTCTTCGGGGCCGAAAGCCTCGACGAAGCGGTCGGCCGTGGGGTAGGACGTATAGCGCGGCCCCGGGGCGTCGAAGCGCCGCAGCAGCGCCTCCGACAACACGGGGGCGGCTTCGGTCAGGTCGGGGGCAAGGGTGGCGCTCATGCGGCGGCATGTTGCATGAGCAGCCCGTCGGCGTTCTTGATCTTGCGCAAGGCTCGCTGCAGGCCCGAATCGAACAATCGGGGCATTGCATCATGCGACATCCGGCGACTTCATCATGACCAGCCATGGCACCGTGGTACCCATCAAGGCCACGGAATTCAAGGTGGCCTGCTCCAACTGCAACCTGCGCGAGCTGTGCCTTCCGGTGGGCTTTTCCGAGCGTGAGCTCGACCGGCTGGACTCGATGGTCGCCACGCGGCGTACCGTGCACCGCGGCGATCTGCTGTTCCGCAGCGGCGACGCCTTCGAATCGCTGTACGCGGTGCGTACCGGCTTCTTCAAGACCCGCGTGTCCTCCGAGGACGGCCGCGACCAAGTCACCGGCTTCCAGATGGCCGGAGAGTTGCTCGGCCTGGACGGCATCGGCAGCGACCGGCACACCTGCGACGCGGTGGCGCTGGAGGATTCGCAGGTCTGCGTCATCCCCTACGGCCAGCTGGAGTACCTTTCGCGCGAGTTCACCGACCTGCAGCGCCAGTTCCACAAGATCATGAGCCGGGAGATCGTGCGTGACCATGGCGTGATGCTGCTGCTGGGCAGCATGCGTGCCGAGGAGCGCCTGGCCGCCTTTCTGCTGAACCTGACGCAGCGGCTGCAGGCGCGCGGCTTCTCGCCATCGTCGTTGGTGCTGCGCATGACACGCGAGGAGATCGGCACCTACCTGGGCCTGAAGCTCGAGACGGTGAGCCGCTGTTTCTCCAAGTTCCAGGAGGACGGCATCCTGATGGTCAAGCAGCGGCAGATCCAGGTGCTGGACCCGGCTGCCCTGCAGAAGATCGTCAGCGGCGTCAGTTGCTGACGGCGGCGCCGTCGATCACATGTGGTCGATCATCACCTGACCGAAGCCCGAGCAGGAGACCTGCGTCGCGCCTTCCATCAGGCGGGCGAAGTCGTAGGTGACCTTCTTGCTGAGGATTGACTTCTCCATGCTGCTGATGATCAGGTCGGCCGCTTCGACCCAGCCCATGTGGCGCAGCATCATCTCGGCCGACAGGATCTCTGAGCCCGGGTTGACATAGTCCTTGCCGGCGTACTTGGGCGCTGTGCCGTGGGTGGCCTCGAACATGGCGATCGAATCGCTCAGGTTCGCACCCGGGGCGATGCCGATGCCGCCGACCTGTGCGGCCAGCGCGTCGGACACGTAGTCGCCGTTGAGGTTGAGCGTGGCGATCACCGAGTACTCGGCCGGGCGCAGCAGGATCTGCTGCAGGAAGGCGTCGGCGATCACGTCCTTCAGGACGATGTCCTTGCCGCTCTTCGGGTTCCTGAACTTGCACCACGGGCCGCCGTCGACCTCGACCGCGCCGAATTCCTTCTTCGCCAGGGCATAGCCCCAGTCGCGGAAACCCCCTTCGGTGAACTTCATGATGTTGCCCTTGTGCACCAGCGTCACCGAGGGCTTGTCGTTGTCGATCGCGTACTGGATGGCCTTGCGCACAAGGCGCTCGGTGCCCTCGATCGACACCGGCTTGATGCCGATGCCCGAGGTGTTGGGGAAGCGGATCTTGGTGACCTTGAGCTCCTCGATCAGGAACTTGATCAGCTTTTTGGCCTTTTCGCTCTCGGCCTCGTACTCGATGCCCGCGTAGATGTCTTCCGAGTTCTCGCGGAAGATGACCATGTGGGTCTTCTCCGGTTCCTTCACCGGACTGGGCACGCCCTTGAAGTACTGGATCGGCCGCAGGCAGACGTACAGGTCGAGTTCCTGGCGCAGCGCCACGTTCAGGCTGCGGATGCCGCCGCCCACGGGCGTGGTCAGCGGGCCCTTGATCGACACCACGTAGTCCTTGACGGCGGCCAACGTTTCTTCCGGCAGCCAAACATCGGGACCGTAGATCTTGGTGCTCTTCTCTCCGGCGTAGACCTCCATCCAGTGAATCTTGCGCTTGCCGCCGTAGCTCTTGGCCACCGCGGCGTCCACCACCTTGAGCATCACCGGGGTGATGTCGAAGCCGGTGCCATCGCCCTCGATGTAGGGAATGATGGGCTGGTCGGGCACGTTCAACGAGTAGTCGGCGTTGACGGTGATCTTCTGCCCGCCTTGGGGCACCTTGATGTGCTGGTACATGGACTTGTCTCCGTGAGGACTTTGAACAGTGTCGAGCGTGTGGGAGCTTCCATTTTCTCAGAACGGCAGCGCCCCGCGGCACGTCAGCGGCACGACAGAAAAGGCGACGATCGTCCCTTACATTGCAGCCATGCACGCAGCGGCCCGACGCCCTGTGGGTGAAGCCCGACCACGCCCTAGGAGACATGACTTGAGCACCGAACCGACCATCATCTACACGCTGACCGACGAAGCCCCGGCGCTGGCGACCAGTGCCTTCTTGCCCATCATCCGTGCCTTCACGAAGCCGGCCGGCATTCGGGTCGAAACCAGCGACATCTCGGTCGCGGCGCGCATCCTGGGCAACTTTGCCGATTGCCTGACACCCCAGCAGCGTGTGCCCGACACGCTCGGCGAACTGGGCCGGCTGACGCTCAAGCCCGAGGCCAACATCATCAAGCTGCCCAATATCAGCGCGTCGGTGTCGCAGCTGATGGCGGCCATCAAGGAACTGCAGTCCAAGGGCTACAAGATCCCCGACTTTCCCGAGAACCCGAAGACCGACGAGGAAAAGGAGATCCGCGCGCGCTACAACAAGTGCATCGGCAGCGCGGTGAACCCGGTGCTGCGCGAGGGCAATTCCGATCGGCGCGCGCCGAAGGCGGTGAAGGAGTACGCACGCAAGAACCCGCACAGCATGGCCGCCTGGAGCCAGGCCTCGCGCTCGCACGTCTCGCACATGCACGGCGGCGACTTCTATCACGGCGAGAAGTCGATGACACTGGACAAGGCGCGCGAGGTGCGGCTGGAGCTTGCCACCCGGGCCGGCCAGACGATCGTGCTGAAGCCGAAGATCGCGCTGAAGGAAGGCGAGATCATCGACTCGATGTACATGAGCAAGAAGGCGCTGGTGGCCTTCTACGAGGGTGAGATCGAGGACGCGCACAAGACCGGCGTGATGTTCTCTCTGCACGTCAAGGCGACCATGATGAAGGTCTCGCACCCGATCGTGTTCGGCCACTGTGTGCGCATCTTCTACCGCGACGCCTTCGCCAAGCACGGCACGCTGTTCGACGAGCTGGGCGTCAACGTCAACAACGGCATGGTCGATCTGTACAACAAGATCGCCACGCTGCCGCAGAGCAAGCAGGACGAGATCAAGCGCGACCTGCATGCCTGCCACGAGTACCGCCCCGAACTGGCGATGGTCGACTCGGCCAAGGGCATCACCAACTTCCATTCGCCGAACGACATCATCGTCGATGCCTCGATGCCGGCAATGATCCGCAACGGCGGCAAGATGTGGGGTGCCGACGGCCGGCTGAAGGACGTCAAGGCGGTGATGCCGGAAAGCACCTTCGCCCGCATCTATCAGGAGATGATCAACTTCTGTAAGTGGCACGGCAATTTCGACCCCAAGACCATGGGCACGGTGCCCAACGTCGGCCTGATGGCGCAGCAGGCCGAGGAGTACGGCTCGCACGACAAGACCTTCGAGGTGCTTGAGGACGGCGTGGCCAACATCGTCGACATTGCCAGCGGCGAGGTATTGCTGTCTCAAGAGGTCGAGCAGGGCGACATCTGGCGCATGTGCCAGGTGAAGGACGCCGCGATCCGCGACTGGGTCAAGCTGGCCGTCACGCGCGCGCGCAACTCGGGCATGCCGGCGGTGTTCTGGCTGGACCCGTACCGGCCGCACGAGAACGAGGTCATCAAGAAGGTCAAGCTCTACCTGAAGGACCACGACATCGAGGGCCTGGACATCCAGATCATGAGCCAGGTGCGTGCGATGCGCTACACGCTGGAGCGCGTGATCCGCGGGCTGGACACGATCAGCGTCACCGGCAACATCCTGCGCGACTACCTGACCGACCTGTTCCCGATCATGGAGCTGGGCACCAGCGCCAAGATGCTGTCGATCGTGCCGCTGATGGCCGGCGGCGGCATGTACGAGACCGGCGCCGGCGGCTCGGCACCCAAGCACGTGCAGCAGCTGGTGGAGGAGAACCACCTGCGCTGGGACTCGCTGGGCGAGTTCCTGGCCCTGGCGGTGAGCCTGGAAGATCTCGGCATCAAGACCGGCAACCACAGGGCCAAGGTGCTTGCGACGACGCTGGATGCCGCCACCGGCAAGCTGCTGGACAACAACAAGGGGCCCAGCCCGAAGACCGGCCAGCTGGACAACCGCGGCAGCCAGTTCTACCTGGCGATGTACTGGGCGCAGGCCCTGGCCGAACAGAAGGACGAACCGGGCCTGGCCGCGCACTTCGCGCCGCTGGCCAAGACGCTGGCCGACAACGAGCAGAAGATCGTCGCCGAGTTCGCTGCTGTGCAAGGCAAGCCGGCAGACATCCGCGGCTACTACTTCGCGGATCCCGAGCGGGTCCAGGCCGTGATGCGTCCGAGTGCCACCTTGAATGCGGCGCTGGCGGCACACGCCTGACGCGCGCCGTTCAGGACAGGCAGTAGGCGACGACGCGATGAATCAGGTCGTGCCCCAGCGCCCAGGCTGAGGCCGCTGCCAGCGCCACACCCGCCAGGCGCACGGCCCAGGCATTGACCTGCAGTGCGCTGGCGCCTCCACCCGAGAGGCGCGCAAAGGCCCAGGGGGCCAGCGTCAGGCCGGCCGCGCTGGTCGCGGCAAAGCCGGCCATCGTGGCGGCGCCACCCCATGCGGTGTTGGACAGCGCCGCGACTATCAACGCCGATTGCAGCAGGCCGCAGGGCCAGGCCACCCAAAGCAGCCCGGCCGTCGTGGCCTTGGCCGGCCCCTGCATGCGTTGCCAGCCGTCGGCACCGGCCTTCTGCGGTGCCATGCGGCTGGCACCGCGGCCAAAGTTCTCCAGCCAGGCCGGCTGACGGCCTTGCCAAAGCAGCCACAGGCCCAGGCCCAGCGCGGCGCAATGCAGCAGCGTCCACAGTGGGCGCAGCACGGGCGACAACTGCCCCAGCTGGGCCAAGGCGCCGACGCTGGATGCCGCCACCGCGCCGGCGGTGGCATAACCGACCGTGCGGGCCAGGTGGAAGGCCAGCGGTGAACCATGGGGCGAGCGCTGGCTGCAGCTGCGCAGCAGCGAACTGCTGGCTGGGCCGCACATCGCAGCACAGTGCGGTGCCCCTGCGGCGCCGAGCATCAGGGCACTGAGGAACAGCGCGAAGTCCATCGTGACTGCCTGTCGCGATTATCGAATGCCTGCCCCGGCGGCATCGTCATGCACGGCGTCGCCGGGCCGGCTGCAAAGCAGCACCGCCAGGCCGGCGCCGATGGCAATGACCGCCCAGAACACGAAGAAGGCCGTCGTATAGACAGCGCGAGGGCTCAGGTCAAGCGTGTCGCCACCGAACCAACGCAGGTTTTCGGGATCGACCAGCGCAAAGACCACCATCTCCAACACCGCCGCCATCAGGAAGGCCGACCACAGCACGCTCATCGCGCGGTGGCGAAGGCTCGAATCTTCCATGGTGCGGCTTTCGGGACCGGCGGCTCAGTTCTTGGGCGTGGCGGCGTGGTTGCGCGCCTGCACCGCGGGCAACAGATGCGCCTCGTTGGCGTTCAGGCTGGACGCCGGCCGGGTCAGCACTTCCTCGGCACCGGACACCGCAATCGCCGCGGTGACCAGCGAGGCCACCACCACCGCCAAGGGGCCGCCGACGACCAGCCACAGCATGCCGAAACGCCACCAGGGCTGTTGCTGGGGATCGGGCTCAGCGGGTGAATTGCGGGGTTGTGGATTCATGGTGGGGCTCCCGTGTGGGGCTTCAACGCGGCACGACGAAGGTAGATTTTTCCACCGTTCGGGCCACAGGTGCATCCGGTTCCTGGTTCAGGCGCTGGACCTCGAATTCAATGGGGTGGGCGCCCGGGCCGGCCGACGCGGCGGTCTGCGGCGGCACGCGGGCCGCCACCGACAACCATCGGGCCTGCGCCGGCAGCACCTCGATCGTGTCGGTGCCATCGAGCACGATCCCGGGCATGCCACTGACGGCCACCCGATAGCGCTGTGGCTGCTCGGTGGCATTCATCACCTGAAGACGATAGACATTCTCGATCTGGCCGTCGTCGACCAGGCGGGCCAGTGAGGCGCGGTCGCGCACCACGTCGACGCGGAACGGGCTGCGCAAGGCGATGCTGGTGGCCAGCGCGCCGACCAGCAGCAGCAGGATCGTGGTGTAGACCAGCACGCGCGGGCGGAAAATGCGCTTCAGCCGCTGCGTAGGTGTCAGGTGCTGCGACATGCCATTCTGCGTGTCGAAGCGCACCAGCCCGCGCGGATATTTCATCTTGTCCATCACGCCGTCGCACACGTCGATGCAGGCGGTGCAGCCGATGCATTCGTACTGTAGGCCCTTGCGGATGTCGATGCCGGTCGGGCAGACCTGCACGCAGAGCCCGCAGTCGATGCAGTCGCCCTTGCCCAACGCCTTGTGGTCAACCTTGCGCGAGCGCGAGCCGCGCGGTTCGCCACGCTCGGCATCGTAGCTGACGATCAGCGTGTCCTTGTCGAACATGGCGCTCTGGAAGCGCGCATAGGGGCACATGTACTTGCACACCTGTTCGCGCATGAAACCAGCGTTGCCGTAGGTGGCAAAACCGTAGAACAGCACCCAGAAGGTCTCCCACGGACCGAGTGCGAATTGCGACACCAACTGAGCCAAGGTCTTGATCGGCGTGAAGTAGCCGACGAAGGTAAAGCCGGTCCACAGCGCAATGCCAATCCACGCGGCCTGCTTGGCCGCGGCGCGCCAGCTGCGGTCGAGGTTCCACGGCCCGGCGTCGCGTTTCATGCGGGCCATCCGGTCGCCCTGGATCTTGCGCTCCACCCACATGAAGATCTCTGTATAGACCGTCTGCGGGCAGGCAAAGCCGCACCACAGCCGGCCGGCCACGGCGGTGAACAGGAACAGGGCGTAGGCCGAGATGACCAGCAGCGCGGTCAGGTAGATGAAGTCCTGCGGATACAGGACCATGCCGAAGATGTAGAAGCGGCGCGCGCCCAGGTCGAAAAGCACCGCCTGGCGGTCGTTCCACTGCAGCCATGGCAGGCCGTAGAACACCAGCTGCGTGGCCCAGACCATGGCCCAGCGCCAACCGGCAAACCAGCCGCTGACGGCGCGGGCGTAGATCTTCTGCTGCTTGACATACATCGAGACGACGGATGTGACCGCGTCGTCGCTGGTCTCGTCGGCGGCCTGGCCCGGGCCGCCGGAAGTGGGCACGGATTTTGGCGCAGCAGTGGCCTGGTTCACCTGAAAAGTCTACTTCGCTGCCACCGCCGCGGTCTGGGACAGGCTCCAGACATAGGCTGCCAGCACATGGATCTGCTCGGCATTCAGGCGCTCGCCGAAGGCCGGCATGATGTTGGTCTTGCCGTTGTTGATCATCGCCACGACGGCGGCTTCGCCCCAGCCGTGCAGCCAGATCTTGTCGGTCAGGTTGGGTGCGCCCAGCGCCGGGTTGCCCTTGCCTTCGGGGCCGTGGCAGGCGGCGCAGACCACGAACTTGGGCTTGCCTTGCTGTGCGGCCGCGCTGTTGTGCGCACCACCCGACAGGCTGAGCACGAAGTTGGCCACGTTCTTCACGTCCTCGGCCGTGCCCACCGCGGCGGCCATCGGCGGCATGACACCGACGCGGCCCTTGGTGATGGTCTCGGCAATGGTCTCCAGCGAGCCGCCGTACAGCCAGTCGCCGTCGGTCAGGTTCGGGAAGCCCTTGCTACCCCGTGCATCGGAGCCGTGGCACTGCGCGCAGTTGTTGCCGAACAGGCGTTCGCCGATGCCCATGGCGACGCTGTCCTTGGCCAGCTCCTCGGCCGACTTGCCCTTGAACTTGGCGAAGATTTGCGCCATGTTCTCCTGGGCGCGCTGCTGCTCGGTCTTGTACTGGCCGGCGCTGCTCCAGCCCAGGGTGCCGGGGAACTTGCCCAGGCCCGGGTACAGCGCCAGATAGATGGCAGCGAACACCACGGTGATGACAAACAAGTACATCCACCAGCGCGGCAGTGGGTTGTTCATCTCGCGCAGGTCCACGTCCCAGACGTGGCCAGTCGTGTTGTCGTTGGCCATCACCTTGCGGCGGCTGGCAAACATCAGCAGCGCAAGACAGGCGAGCAGGCCAATGATGGTGGCGGCGGCGATGAAGATCGACCAGCCGCTGTTGAAGAAGTCACTCATCGTTTTTCTCCGTGCGAATCCGAGCCCGTTGCGTCATCGAGGAACGGCAGCCGCGCTGCTTCGTCGAAAGCAGCGCGCCGCCGCGAGCTCCACGTCCAGCCCCAGATGCCGAGGAACAGCACCAAGCCGAGCAGCATGACCGCCACGCGCATGTCGTTCACGTCCATGTTCCTGACTCCCGCTACTTGACCAGCGTGCCCAGGCCTTGCAGGTAGGCGATCACCGCCTCCAGCTCGGTCTTGCCCTTGACAGCCTCGCCGGCGCCGGCGATGTCGGCGTCGCTGTAGGGCACACCGACCATGCGCAACGCCTTCATCTTCGGCGCCATGTCGGACGGATCGACCGCCGCCTTCTCCAGCCAGGGGTAGGCCGGCATGTTCGATTCGGGCACCAGGTCACGCGGGTTGGTCAAGTGGATGCGGTGCCACTCGTCGCTGTACTTGCCGCCGACGCGCCACAGGTCGGGGCCGGTGCGCTTGCTGCCCCACTGGAAGGGGTGGTCGTAGACGTATTCGCCAGCCAGCGAGAAGGCGCCGTAGCGCAGCGTCTCCGAGCGGAACGGACGCACCATCTGCGAATGGCAGTTGTAGCAGCCCTCGCGGATGTAGACGTCGCGGCCAGCCAGCTGCAGCGCGGTATAGGGCTTCAGGCCCTCGACCGGCTGGGTCGTCGATTTCTGGAAAAACAGCGGCACGATCTCGACGATACCACCCACCGCGACGGTGAGCAGGATCAGCACGATCATCAGGAAGTTACTGGTCTCGATCTTCTCGTGACCGGACGGGGCGTGTTGGGTCGCCATGACTTTGGGTCCTTTGATCTCTTGTTCAGGCGTGGGCCGCGGCCACCGCGGGCACCGGCACGATGGCGACCTTGCCGGAGCGCACCGTCATCATCGTGTTCCAGGCCATGATCAACATGCCGCTCAGGTAGAGCAGCCCGCCGAGCAGGCGGATCACGTAGAACGGATAGGTAGCCTTGACGCTTTCGACGAAGGTGTAGACCAGCGTACCGTCGGGGTTGATGGCGCGCCACATCAGGCCCTGCATCACACCGGCGATCCACATCGCGGCGATGTACAGCACGATGCCGATGGTGGCGATCCAGAAGTGCAACTCGATGGCGCGCACGCTGTACATCTGCTTGCGGCCGAAGAGCTTCGGGATCAGGTGGTACATCGCGCCCATCGAGATCAGGCCGACCCAGCCCAGTGCACCGCTATGCACGTGGCCGACGGTCCAGTCGGTGTAGTGGCTGAGCGCGTTGACCGTCTTGATCGACATCATCGGGCCCTCGAAGGTGCTCATGCCGTAGAACGACAAGCTCACGATCAGGAACTTCAGGATCGGGTCGTCACGCAGCTTGTGCCAGGCACCGCTGAGCGTCATGATGCCGTTGATCATGCCGCCCCAGCTGGGGGCCAGTAGCACCAGCGAGAAGATCATGCCGATACTCTGTGCCCAGTCGGGCAGCGCGGTGTAGTGCAGGTGGTGCGGGCCCGCCCACATGTAGGTAAATATCAGCGCCCAGAAGTGCACGATCGACAGCCGGTAGCTGTACACCGGGCGCTCGGCCTGCTTGGGGATGTAGTAGTACATCATTCCCAGGAAGCCCGCCGTCAGGAAGAAGCCGACCGCGTTGTGGCCGTACCACCACTGCACCATCGCGTCCTGAACGCCGGCGTAGACCGAATACGAATGCGTCAGGCTAGTCGGAATCTGGATGTTGTTGACGATGTGCAGCAGCGCCACCGCAATGATGAATGCGCCGAAGAACCAATTGGCCACATAGATGTGGCGTACCTTGCGAATACCGATGGTGCCGAAGAAGACCACCGCGTAGGAAACCCAGATCACTGCGATAAGAATGTCGATCGGCCAGATCAGCTCGGCATACTCGCGGCTTTGCGTCAGGCCCATCGGCAGCGTGACGGCGGCTAGCACAATGACGAGTTGCCAGCCAAAGAAAACCAGCTTGGCCAGCCAGGGCAGAAACAGCGGCGTCTGGCAGGTGCGCTGGACAACATGCAGGCTGGTCGCGAACAGCGCGCAGCCGCCGAACGCGAAGATCACCGCATTGGTATGCAGCGGGCGCAGGCGCCCGTAGCTCAGCCAAGGAATGCCCAGGTTCAGCTGCGGCCAAGCCAACTGCGACGCAATGATCACGCCGACCAGCATGCCGACCACGCCCCACAACACCGTGGCCAGCGCGAACCAGCGCACCGCATCGTCGGTGTACATCGGGGCTGCGGATCTCGAACTCACTGCCATAACTCGCCTCCTGGTCGGGCATTTCAGACTGTGGTGGATTGTTCCGTGCGTTGCAGGGCACGGGTTTGATCGGCATCAACGCTGGTAGGGTCGTCCTGCAGGATACGCTCGCCCTCGCGATCGAGGTCTTCGAACTGTCCGCGGTGCAGCGCCCAGGCGAAAACGCCCAGGATCAACAGCACCAGGGCGGTCGACAGCGGAATCAGCAGGTAGAGAATCTCCATCGCGGCGACCTCAGCGCCTTGCAGTCATCGCGAGGCTCGCAGTGCGTTGAGCACCACGACCATCGAACTGGCGGCCATGCCCAGACCGGCCGCCCAAGGCGGCAGGAAACCCAGCAAGGCCAACGGAACGCATGCCACGTTATAGAGCAGCGCCCATACAAGATTCTGACGAACGATGCGCATCGTCTTGCGAGCCACCTGAAGCACCTGCACGATGTCCATTGGCCGGTTGCCGACCAGCACCGCATCGGCCTGCGCACGGGCAACCAGGGCGCCCTGCCCCATGGCCAGCGACACATCGGCGCGGGCCAGCACCGGCGCATCGTTGACGCCATCGCCGATCATGGCCACACGCTCGCCACGCTGTTGGGCAGCAGCCACCTCGGCCAATTTGCCCTGCGGCGTGGCCCCGCCGATGGCCGCATCGAGCCCGAGCTGCCGAGCCAGGCGTTGGGCGCGATCCGGGCTGTCACCGGACAGCAGGCTCAGCCGGTAACCCTGCGCGCGCAGCGTGCCCATGGCCTCGAGCGCGCCTTCGCGCAGCGTCTCCTCGAAGCCGAAGCAGGCGCAGCCGCCATCATCGGCACACAGCCAGGTCTGCGCGACGGCGTCCGCAGACCCGCCCGCGAGCGGCGCGTCATCGCCGACCGCCCAGGCGTGCGCGCCCAGGCGCCAGCTCCGCCCACCAGGGTCGAGGCCGCTGAGGCCATGGCCCGGCACTTCGTCGACCTGGGCCCAGACCCATGGCGCCGGCTGTTGACTGGCGGCGCTCAAGGCTTCGGACAGCGGATGACGCGACCACGCGGCCAGCGACGCGGCCACCGCCAGTGCCGACTGAGGCGTCGACAGGCTGGCATTGCCGCGCAGCACCTGCACCTGGTGCAGGCGCAGCGCCTGCGTGGTCAGCGTGCCGGTCTTGTCGATGAACAGGCGGTCGAGTTGCGCCATGCTTTCCAGTGCATCGAGCCGCTGCACCAGCACGCCACGTCGCGCCAGCCCACCGGCCGCGGCCACCAGCGCCGCCGGCACGGCCAATGCCAGTGCGCAGGGGCAGGTCACGATCAGCACCGACACCGCCACCCAGACCGCACGCGACGGGTCGATCAGGCTCCACGCCACCGCGGCCGCAGTCGCCAGGCCCAGCACCAGCCAAAGGAACGGGCCGGCCAGCCGGTCGGCCACACGGGCCATCGACGGTCGCTGGCTCATGGCCTCGCGCATCAACGCAACGATGGCCTCGTGCCGAGTGTCGGCACCGACGCGCTGCACGCGCATCGTCACCGGCGCCCCGAGATTGACGCTGCCGGCGACCACCGAGTCGCCGGGCTGCCTGGGCACCGGTGTCGATTCGCCAGTGAGCAAGGCTTCGTCGACCTGCGTGCGGCCTTCGAGCAGGCTGCCGTCGGCGGGAAAGGCCTGGCCTAGTGCCACGCGCACACGCTCGCCCGGCGCCAGGCGCAGCACACTGACCTGCTCGCTGCCGCCGTCGTCGAGCAGCCGCATGGCCTGTTGCGGCATGCTGTCCAATGCCGTTTCCAGCGACTGTGCAGCACGCTGCCGCGCATGCAGCTCCAGATAGCGAGCCGCCAGCAGGAAGCTGACGAACATCGTCATCGAATCGAAGTACACCTCGTGGCCGAACAGGCCGCCGGGGTCGAAGGTGGCGCCGGTGCTGGCGATGAAAGTGACGGCGATGCCGATGGCCACGGGCACGTCCATGCTGATGCGCCTCGACCGCAGGCCATGCCACAGCCCGGCAAAGAACGGCGCCGCCGAGAACAGCAGCACCGGCAGGCTCAGCACCCAGCTGCTCCAGTTGAGCAGTTGCGCCAGGTCGGGCTCCAGCTGGCCGGGCCCGGCCACATACGAGGGCGTGGCCAGCATCATTACCTGCATCATGCAGAAGGCGGCGACGAACAGCCGCCACAGCGCCTTGCGGCTCTCGGCGCGGCGCAGTTCGCGAGCCGGTGCCGCGGCATCGGGCGCCGCATCGTAGCCGGCGCGTCGCACCGCATCGACCAGCTGCGAAGGCCGCGTACGTCGCGGGTCCCAGCGCACCGCGGCGCGCTGCCCGGCCGCGCTGACCGTCGCAGCGCTGACACCGTCGACGCCGGACAGCGCCTGTTCGATGATGCCGGCGCAAGCGGCACAGTACATGCCCGACAGGCGCAACGTCGATTCGGCAACGCGTTGGCCGTCGCTGCCCACCGACCAACGCGTGAAACGCTGCTGCTCCAGCGGGTCGTCGAGCACCGCGATATCGGTGGCCGACGAGATGCTCGGACCAGGCAGCGTCGTCGACGAACTCATCGCGGCGGCCCTGCGCGGCGGCGGCCGGCCGGCAGGATGATCGACAATCTGCTATCCACGCGAGCGACCTTACATGATCCGCATTCGATCGATCAACAAATCACTTCGCCTGCTCGGTTTGGCGTGGGTACTGGCTGCCGGCAGCGCGCTGGCACAAAACGCGCCGCAGCCGAAGCTGGACACCATCAATCTCAGCGCCGGCATGTACAACATCCGCGCGGAAGTGGCGCGCACGCCGCTGCAGACGCAGACTGGCATGATGTTCCGCCGCGAGATGGCACAGCACGAGGGGATGCTCTTCGTCTTCGACAACGTCGAGCGGCGCTGCTTCTGGATGAAGAACACGCTGCTGCCGCTGAGCATCGCGTTCATCGCCGATGACGGCCGGGTCGTCAGCCTGGCCGACATGCAGCCGCAGTCGGAGGAGTCGCACTGTTCGGCCGAACCGGTGCGCTTTGCGCTGGAGATGAATCAGGGCTGGTTTGCCAAGCGCGGCATCAAGCCCGGCTTCAAGCTCAAGGGGCCGCCGTTCGGCAACTGAGGGGCCCCGCTTTCGGCAGGCCTCTTCAGCCGAAGTTGCGCTGCGCGAAGTCCCAGTTGGCCAGCTTGTCGAGGAAGGTCTCGACGAACTTCTGGCGCAGGTTGCGGTAGTCGATGTAGTAAGCGTGTTCCCAGACGTCGACCGTGAGCAGCGCCTTGTCGCCGGTGGTCAGCGGCGTACCGGCCGCGCCCATGTTGACGATGTCCACCGAGCCGTCGGCCTTTTTCACCAGCCAGGTCCAGCCGGAGCCGAAGTTGCCCACGGCGCTCTTCACGAAGGCTTCGCGGAAGGCCGCGTAGGAACCCCACTTGGTGTTGATGGCCGCGGCCAGTGCGCCACC
This sequence comes from uncultured Pseudomonadota bacterium, assembly GCA_963758955.1. Classification (GTDB taxonomy): domain Bacteria; phylum Pseudomonadota; class Gammaproteobacteria; order Burkholderiales; family Burkholderiaceae_C; genus Rubrivivax. Next base: position 11 of record CAVWXO010000004.1, on the reverse strand, counting down.
GGGTTCGCCGC
>CAVWXO010000003.1:0-271660 GCA_963758955.1 uncultured Pseudomonadota bacterium | reverse complement strand
GCCGCGCCACGTTGACCTGCCCCATCGACCAGCCTGCAAAGTGGCGCTCGCCGATCTGCTGGTAGCTGAGCAGTTCGACATCCTTGTGCCGCGGGTCGGCGACGATGCGGTTGTAAAGCCGGTTCACGGCGGCGCGGCCGCCCTCCAGCACCTGCAGGTACATGTCGTCCGAGCAGCACAACACGCCGGTGATGCCGGCGCCAGGGTTGTTGGCCTTGGATTGACGCAGGATCGCGCCCAGTTCTTCGGCGGCCGCGGGCGCCGCGGCGCGGCTGGCATAGAGAAGTCTGACGAGCATCTTGGAGCTTTCGGTGGTCACGCGTTCTTGCGGGGCAGCAGCGACAGGAATTCGCGGCGCAGGTTGGAATCCTTCAGGAACGCCCCGCGCATCACGCTGTTGACCATCGCCGAATCGGTATCCTTGACGCCGCGCCAATGCATGCAGAAGTGGTCGGCCTCCATCACGATGGCCAGGCCGTCGGGACGCACCCGGTCCATCAGCTCGTCGGCGAGCATGGTCACGGCCTCTTCCTGGATCTGCGGGCGGCTCATCACCCAGTCGCAGATGCGGGCGTACTTGCTCAGGCCAATCAGGTTGCTGTGCTCGTTGGGCAGGATGCCGATCCACACCTTGCCGAAGATCGGGCAGAAATGGTGGCTGCAGGCGCTGCGCACGGTGATCGGGCCGACGATCATCAGCTCGTTCAGCCGCTCGGCATTGGGGAACTCGGTCACCGCCGGCATCGGCACGTAGCGGCCGCGGAACACCTCCTCGACGAACATCTTGGCCACGCGCTTGGCCGTGTCCTGGGTGTTGTGGTCGTTGTCGGTGTCGATGACCAGCGCGCGCAGCACCTCGTGCATCTTGGCCTGCACCTCGGCCTTCAGCTCGGCCATCTCGCCGTCGCGGATGTGCTGGGCGATGTTGTCGTTGGCATGGTGGCGGCAATTGGCAGTCACCAGCCGATAGCGAATGCGCTCGGAGGCCGGCAGCTGGGCCAGCTCGTCCTCGCTGCGCAGGGCGCGGCTCGCCGTGGCGACCGAGCTGAGTTTGGTGGTGGACATGGGGCCTTCGGGGGCGACTGAAAGCGCCTATTGTGCGCGCCGGTGCATCTCCCCGGTGCGCGCAGGTCGGGTCGATAGACTGCGCCGATGAGCGAAGCCCCATCGCAGCCTGCCTTGTCGCGGCTGCTCGAACACAGCGCCGCAGCCGTGCAGGCAGTGCGCGCCGGGCGCTCGCTGAACGACGCGCTGGCCGAGGTGCCGACCTCAGTTGCGGCCCGGTGTGCAGGCGCTCACATTCAACACGATGCGCCATTGGGGTGCGGCCTCGGTGGCACTGCAGAGCCTGGCGCCGAAGCCGCCGGCGCCGCGCGTGGAGGCCCTGCTGTGTGTCGCGCTGGCATTGCTCTGGCCGACCGAACGGCCGACCTATGCGCCGCACACGCTGGTCGATCAGGCGGTGTCCGCCGTGCGTCGGCGCACCCCCGCCGCCGCTGCCTTCGTCAATGCGGTGCTGCGCCGCTTCCTGCGCGAGCGTGAGGTGCGTGTGGCGCAGGCGCTGCTTTCGCCGCTGGCCGCCTGGAATCATCCGGCATGGTGGATCGAACAGCTTCAGCGTGACTGGCCCGAGCACTGGCAGGTGCTGCTGGACGCGGCCAACCGGCACCCGCCGATGACGCTGCGCGTCAATCGCCGCCACAGTACCGGTGCCGCCTATGCAGAGCGTCTGGCCGCCCAGGGGCTGGCAGCGCACCTGCTGCAGGACCCGGCCTTCGGCGGCCAGGCCGTGGTGCTGGAGCGGCCTTGTGCGGTCGAGGCTCTTCCCGGCTTCAGCGACGGCGACCTGTCGGTGCAGGATGCCTCGGCGCAGCGTGCCACCTTGCTGCTGCTGGACGGCGCCGGGCTGGCGCCGGGTGCACGGGTGCTCGACGCCTGCGCGGCGCCGGGTGGCAAGACCGCCCATCTCCTGGAACTGGCCGATCTGCAACTGCTGGCGCTGGACAGCGACCGCCTGCGCCTGAACCGGGTGGGCGACACGCTGCGCCGCCTGCGGCTGGATGCCGAGCTGCAATGCGCCGATGCCGGACAGCCGTCCGCGTGGTGGGATGGCCGGCCCTTCGACGCCATCCTGCTCGACGCGCCCTGCAGCGCCTCGGGCATCGTGCGCCGCCACCCGGACATCCGCTGGCTGCGCCGGGCCGCCGACCTGCCCGCGCTGGCGGCGTTGCAGGCGCGGCTGCTGGACGCCCTGTGGCCACTGCTCAAGCCAGGCGGGCGGCTGCTCTATGCCACCTGTTCGATCTTCAGATGTGAGGGCCAAGCCCAGATCGACGCGTTTTTGCAACGCCACGGCGCCTCAGCGGCGGCACTGGACCCGGCCTCGCCCGGCCATCTGCTGACGGTGCCCGACAATCGACGCGATGCCGCCATGGGCGAGGTGCTGCACGACGGCTTCTACCTGGCCCTGATCCTCAAGACCTGACAAAACCGCCGCAAAAAGCCCCGCGATGCGCCCCGAACTGGTCCGCCGAAGCTTGCTGCAGGGCCTGGTGCTCGCGCTGCTGCTTGGCCTGCTGGGCACCACGCCGGTGCGCGCTCAAGGCATCGAGCTGGTGTTGCTGCAGCTGCAGCGTCAGGACGGCGAGCTGTCGCTGGACTTCGACGCCCGCCTGACGCTGCCGAAGAGCGTGGAAGACGCCATGCAGCGCGGCGTGCCGGTGTACTTCGTCGCCGAAGCCGCGCTGTACCGCAATCGCTGGTACTGGCGCGACGAACGCGTCGCCCGGGTGCAACGCAGCTGGCGCGTGGCCTACCAGCCCCTCACGTCGACCTGGCGCGTCGGTTTCGGCGGCTTCAACCAGAGCTTTCAGACGCTGGCCGAAGCGCTGACCGTGGTGTCGCGCAGCACGCGCTGGAAGGTGGCCGAGCTGGCCCAGCTGGATGCCGAATCGAAGTACTACCTTGATTTCAGCTACCGGCTGGACAACTCGCAGCTGCCCAGCCCGATGCAGCTGGGCCTGGGCGGCCAGTCCGAGTGGGTGCTCGGTGTCGAGCGCAGCCTGCGTGTCGATTGACGGCGTGACGGCGCCTTTCCCACGCTCGGCATGAACCGCAACGCACGCTGGGTCTGGCTGGTGGCCAGCATCGCGGTGTTCGGCGCCGCGCTGGTGCTGGCCTTCGTGCTGTCGCTCACTGGTCAGAGCGAAGGCTTCTACGAGCGCAACTTCATCTGGCTGTTCTGGCTGAACGTGGCCGTGGGCGGGGTGTTGTTTGTGGTCATCGCCGTGGCCCTGGCGCGGCTGGTGCAGCGCCAGCGGCGTGGCAAGTTCGGCACCAAGCTGCTCACCAAGCTGGCCGGCATCTTTGCCCTCGTGGGGCTGCTGCCCGGGCTGGTGATCTACACCGTGTCGTACCAGTTCGTGTCGCGCAGCATCGAGATCTGGTTCGACGTGAAGGTGGCCACCGCGCTGGACGCCGGCCTCGCGCTGGGCAAGGGCACGCTGGAGTCGCTGGTGGCCGAGCTGGGCGCCAAGACGCGCCAGGCCGCCGAGCGGCTGGGGGACGAGCGAGCGCCGGTGACGCCGCTGGCGCTGGAGCGCTTGCGCGAGCAGCTGGACGTGCGCGACCTGGCACTGCTCGGCGCCAACGGGCAGATCCTGATCAGCGCCGGCGGCGGTGCCGACGCCATCGCGCCCGAACGGCCCAGCGCCGAGGCACTGCGCCAGGCGCGTGCGCAGCGCGTGGCCAGCCAGATCGACGGGCTGGACGAGGAATCGCTGCCCGGCGCGCAGCGCCATGGCGCGCGGGTGCGCGCGTTGGCGCTGGTGCGCGACACCGAAATCTCGCTCAAGCCCGGCGAGGAGCGCTTCCTGCTGGCGGTGCAGCCGGTGCCGCGCCAGCTGGCGGCCAACGCGCTGGCGGTGCAGACGGCCTACAGCGAGTACCAGCAGCGTGCGCTGGCGCGCAACGGCCTGCGCCGCATGTACATCGGCACGCTGACGCTGGCGCTGGTGCTGTCGGTGTTCGGCGCGGTGCTGCTGGCCGCGCTGCTGGGCAACCAGCTGGTGCGCCCGCTGCTGCTGCTGGCCGACGGTGTGCGCCAGGTGGCCGCCGGCGACCTGAGCAGCAAGCCGGTGTTCGCCTCGCGCGACGAGCTGGGCGGACTGACGCGCTCCTTTGCGGACATGACGGCACAGCTGGCCGACGCGCGCGAAGAAGTGCAGCGCGGCGTGACCCAGCTGGAGGGCGCGCGCACGCGGCTGCAGACCATCCTGGACAACCTGACCGCCGGCGTGGTGGTGTTCGACCGCGAGGGCCGCATCGATACCGTCAACCCCGGCGCCACGCGCATCCTGCGGCTGCCGCTGTCGGTGTACCACGGCCGGCGCCTGGACGAGGTGCCCGAGCTGGGCGAGTTCTCCAAACGGGTGTGGCAGCGCTTCGAGCTGCACGCCACCAGCCCCGAGGCCGGCGAGCGCGACCATTGGCAGGAGGCTTTCGAACTGCGCCCGGGTGAGCGCGACACGCAGATGCTGCTGGTGCGCGGCGCCACGCTGCCCAACGATGCGCGGCTGATGGTCTTCGACGACATCACCGAAGTGGTCTCGGCGCAGCGCTCGGCCGCATGGAGCGAGGTGGCGCGCCGCCTGGCGCACGAGATCAAGAATCCGCTGACGCCGATCCAGCTGTCGGCCGAGCGGCTGCAGCACAAGCTGCAGGCCAAGCTGGAAGGCAGCGACGAGGCGCTGCTGGTGCGCTCGGTGGCCACCATCGTCACCCAGGTGCAGTCGATGAAGCAGCTGGTCAACGAATTCCGCGACTACGCGCGGCTGCCGGCCGCGCAGCTGACGCCGCTGGATCTGAACGCGCTGGTGCTTGAGGTGCTGGCGCTGTACGGGCAGGTGCAGGAGCAGGGCCGCCTGCTGGCGCAGCTGGCCGACGGCCTTCCGCTGATCATGGGCGACGCCACGCAGCTGCGTCAGGTGGTGCACAACCTGGTGCAGAACGCGCTGGACGCCGTGGCCGACAAGCCGACCGGCCTGGTGCAGGTGGCCACCTCGGCCGCGCTTGGCGAAAGCGGCGAACTGCGCGCCGTGCGCCTGACCGTTCTGGACAACGGCCCGGGCTTTGCCGAGAACGTGCTGCAGCGCGCCTTCGAGCCCTACATCACCACCAAGAGCAAGGGCACCGGCCTGGGCCTGGCGGTAGTGAAGAAAATCGCCGACGAGCACCGCGCCACGGTGCGCATTGCCAACCTGCGCGACGCTGGCGCGGCCGATGGCGCCGACGGGGCGGTGCGCGGCGCGAGAGTATCGTTATCATTTTCCTCATTCATGCCGACACCCGGGCCTGCGGCGGCCGACGGTGAAACAACGCAGGCGCACTGAAAGCTCATGGCAATCATTCTTGTGGTGGACGACGAACTGGGCATCCGCGGCCTGTTGTCCGAGATCCTGACGGACGAAGGCCACACCGTGGAACTCGCCGAGAACGCGGCGCAGGCCCGCGCCGTGCGCGAGCGCATGCGCCCGGACCTGGTGCTGCTGGACATCTGGATGCCCGACGTCGACGGCATCAGCCTGCTCAAGGAGTGGGGCACCACCTCGCTTCTCACCATGCCGGTGATCATGATGAGCGGGCACGGCACCATCGACACCGCAGTGGAAGCCACCAAGCATGGCGCGATGGCCTTCCTGGAAAAGCCGATCACGCTGCAGAAGCTGCTGCGCGCGGTGGAGCAGGCACTGGCCAAGCCCAGCCAGCGCATTGCCGCAGCCGTGGCCGGTCTGCGGCACGACGTGGCAAACCACGCCGACGCTGCCCACGGTGGCGGCGCCATCGGGCTGGTGGAAATGCAACCCGACCTGGGCCCGCAACCTGAACAGAGCTTCAACCTCGACCGCCCGCTGCGCGAAGCGCGCGATGCCTTCGAGAAGAGCTACTTCGAATTCCACCTGGCACGCGAGAACGGCTCGATGACGCGCGTGGCCGACAAGACGGGCCTGGAGCGCACCCACCTGTACCGCAAGCTCAAGCAGCTGGGCGTGGACCTGACACGCAATAAGCGCGGAGGCGGCCAGTAGGCTGGGGCCGAGGCGGGCGCTGGCTATAATCTTCGGCTCTTGGCCTGGTAGCTCAGTTGGTAGAGCAGCGGATTGAAAATCCGCGTGTCGGTGGTTCGATTCCGCCCCAGGCCACCAGTCAAATCAATGACTTAGCCCATCCGCCCGGTTGGGCTTTGTTGTTTCTGGACTTCATTTGGCCACCATGTAGCCGGCCCTGCAAATTCCATTTCACGCCGCCGCGAACGCGATTCGACCCGCGGGGCGTCCGATATGGCGCGGCACAGACCGTGCCCGGACTGCTGTTTACCTTCGCCGCGTACCTTGGCGCGGTGATGCGTGCCCTGCTGGGCGGCTGGTGGGACGGCCTGCTGCTGCTCGAGGCCATCTTCGTGCCGGCCTTCCTGCTGGTCGTGGGCGCATTGCCCTTCTGGGAGGTGCTGCGCCCGCGTTCATCCGTGCGCCAGAGTATCGGCGGCATCAACGCGTTGGTGGTCGGCCTGCTGGCAGCGGGGCTCTACGACCCTGTGTGGACCAGTGCCATCCATTCGCTGGCGGACCTCGGCCTCGCGTTCGCCGCCGTCGGCCTGCTGGGCTACGCCAAGGTGCCTGCGCTGTGGGTGGTTATCGGCACCGCATTGGCCGATGGGTGCCTGGCGGCCTGAGCGCGCTGCTGCACTCTGCACAATGGGCGCACTACTGCAATGAACCCTGCAACCACCACCTTCCCGCGCCTGCACCCATTGGGTGACACCGCCTGGATCGTCGAATTCGGCCAGATCATCGACGAGGCCACGCACCAGCGGGTAATGGGTCTGGCCCAGGCCCTGACCGAAGCGCAGGCGCAGGGCCAGTGGCCCGAGGTGCTCGAATGGGTGCCGGCCTACACCACGTTGACGCTGCACTTCCGCACCGACGCGGACACCGACGCTGCAAAGGACGCAGCCGAGGCCTTGCTCGCAATGGCCCGCAACGCCGCGCCGCGCGCGCAGCCTGGACGGTGCTGGCGGCTGCCGATTTGCTTCGATGCGGAGTTCGCCCCCGACATGGCCGAGCTGGCCAGCGCCTGCGGCCTGTCGGTGGAACAGGTGGTCGGACTGATGACCCGCACTGACTTTCGCGTCTACATGCTCGGCTTCCAGCCTGGCTTCCCCTACATGGGTGGGCTGCCCGCCGTGCTCGAGCGGCCGCGCCGAGCCACGCCTCGGACGTCGGTGCCCGAGCGTTCGCTGGCCGTCGCCGGCAGCATGTGTGCGGTCTACCCTTGGCGCAGTCCCGGTGGCTGGCACCTCGTGGGGCGCACGCCGCTGGCGCTGTTCGACGCCGCGGCTGGCGATCCCGCCTGGCTGCAGCCGGGCGACCAGGTGCGCTGGCTGGCCATCGACCGCACGCGCTTCGACGAGTTGGAGCACGACGTCGCGTCTGGCAGGCTGCGGCGCGAGGCGTGGTTGCAAGACGATGCCCCGCCATGAGCGGCAGTGTCGTATTCATCGATGCCGGCGTCGGCGTTTCGGTCCAGGACCTCGGCCGCACCGGCCATCGTGCCATCGGCGTCCCGCTGGCGGGGGCGGCCGACGTACTGCTGCTGGCCTGCGCCAATGCGTTGATTGGCCAGTCCGGCGACCTGCCTGCGCTGGAGGTGGCCCTGCTCGGACCCACCCTGCGGGCTGAAGGCGAGCCAGTGCGTCTGGCGGTGGCGGGCGACTTCTCTGCACGGCTGCAACGTGTGGACGGCAGCGTGCAGGCGGTTGCGGCGTGGCGCAGCATGACGCTGCAGCCCGGGGAATCGCTGAGTGTCGGGCCCTGCCGCAGCGGCATCGGCTACCTCGCGCTGGCCGGCGGTGTCGACGTGCCGCGGGTGCTGGGCAGCCGCTCCACCTATGCGCGCGCCGGTCTCGGCGGCATTGACGGCCGTGCGCCACGTGCCGGCGACCGGCTGCGCTGCGCCGCGGGTCAGGGCGTGCAGCGGCAGGCGCGGGGGCCCTTCCAGCATGCCGCCGGCCCGCTGCGCGTGCTGCCCGGCCCGCAGGACCATTACTTCGACGCCGAGGTATGGGCGCTGTTCCTGGGCGGTGACTACCGCGTCACGCGCGAGGCCGATCGCATGGGCCTGCGCCTCGAAGGCCCGGTGTTGTCGCACCGTGCCGGTCTGGGCGCCGACATCGTCTCCGAGGCAGTCCTGCCGGGCGCGGTGCAGGTACCCGGCACCGGCCAGCCGATCGTGCTGGGCGTGGATGCCCAGACCATCGGCGGCTACGCCAAGATCGCCACGGTGATCGCTGCCGATCTGCCGCGCCTGGCCCATGCGCGCACCGGCAGCGTGCTGCGCTTCGAGGTGGTCACGCGTGAAGAGGCGCTGGCCGCGCGTCGCGCCCAGGCCAATGCGCTGTGCGACTGGGTTCGCTGCATCGGGCCGCTTCGACCGACAGGCGAGCCCGAAGAAGCCGCATTGCACGCGGGCAATCTGATCAGCGGCATGATCGATGCCCGGCCTGACGCCCCCGACACCTTGCCCTGGGACTGACCGATGACCCGCATCAACCTCAACGCCGACCTTGGCGAGTCCTTTGGCGCCTGGTCGATGGGCCGCGACGGCGACATGCTGCAGTTGGTCGATTCGGCCAACATCGCTTGCGGCTTTCATGCCGGCGACCCGATGGTCATGCGCCAGACCGTGGCCATCGCCAAGCGCCAGGGCGTCAGCATCGGCGCGCACCCGAGCTTCCCCGACCTGCAGGGCTTTGGCCGCCGGCGCATCGACATGGCGCCGGTCGAGGTCGAGGCGATGGTGATCTACCAGATCGGCGCGCTGCAAGGCATCGCTGCGGCCGAGCAGCACCGCGTCACGCATGTCAAGCCGCATGGCGCGCTCAACAACCTGGCCTGCGAGAACCTCGATCTGGCGCGCTGCATCGCCCGCGCCGTGCGCGCTGCGGGCTCGGAGCTCATCCTGCTGGCGCCGGCCCTGTCGGCGCTGGTGCAAGCCGGGCGCGAGGCCGGTCTGGCGGTGGTCGAGGAGATCTTCGCCGACCGCCAGTACACCGACGAGGGCAACCTGGTGCCACGCTCGCATCCGCAGGCCATGGTGCACGGCGCCGAGGCCAGCGTGCGCTATGTCATGGCCATCCTCGATGGCGCGGCGCTGGTGTCGATCCACGGCAAGCGGCTGCCCTGCGCCGCCGGCAGCATCTGTGTGCATGGCGACAACGCCGAGGCGGTGGCCACGGCAGCGGCGGTGCGCGAGGCGCTGCGCGCCGCCGGCTATTCGCTTTGCACGCTGCCGGGATTGGCTGCCTGATGCGCGCACGGCATCGCGGCGCGGTCGCCGTGTCGGCACTCGCATTGCTGTCGCTGCAGTCGCAGGCCCTGGCGGCCTGCGACCAGGACTACTCGGCATCGCCACAATTCTCGGCCGACGACTGTGTGTTCCAGAACGCGCAGAACCCGCACGCGCAGCCCTCGCAGCCGCCCTGGAAGATCTGGACGCGCTTCCTGCAGCCATCCGATCCGTCCACCATACCGGTGGATCCGATCCCGATGCGCAAGCTCGACCGTTCGATGCTCGATGGGTTGGACCCCGCCACCAATCACGTCATCCGGCTGGGCCACTCGTCGCACCTGCTCAAGCTGCGTGGCAAGTACTGGCTGATCGATCCGGTGTTCGGCGAGCGCGTCTCGCCGGTCAACTTTGCCGGGCCCAAGCGCTTCCATCCGCCGCCGATCGCGCTGAGCGAGTTGCCGCCGATCGAAGGGCTGTTCCTGTCGCACGACCACTACGACCACCTCGACCTGCCGACCATCGAAACCCTGCGCGACCGGGTGCAGCGCTACTTCGTGCCGCTCGGTGTGGGCGTACGGCTGCAGGGCATGGGTGTGGCGCCGCAGCGCATCCAGGAGTTCGACTGGTGGCAAGGTGGCAGCCATGCCGGGCTGAACTTCAGCGCCGTGCCGGCGCAGCACTTTTCCGGCCGCTCGCTGTGGGACCGCAACAGCACGCTGTGGGTCGGCTGGGTTCTCGAAAGCGGCGAACAACGCATCGTCTACACCGGCGATTCGGGCTACTTCCCGGGCTTCAAACAGATCGGCGAGCGCTTCGGTGGCTTCGACCTGGCGCTGATGGAAAACGGCGCCTACGACAGCTACTGGCCATCGGTGCACATGAGCCCCGAGGAGACAGTGCAAGCGTTCAAGGACCTGCGCGGCCGGGTGCTCTACCTCGTACACAACAGTACCTTCAATCTGGCCTTTCACGCCTGGCAGGAACCGATGGGGCGCGTCGCCGCGCTGGCCGACGCGCAGCGCCTGACGCTGGCCACGCCGCTGATCGGCGAGGTGCTGACCATCGGCGCGCCGCGCAGCAACGTGCAGTGGTGGAAGGGGCTGAAGTAGCGTGGCCCGCGCAGCGACAATGCAGCGCGGCCGACCGGCTCAGACCGAGGGGCGAGGCGATGATCGTGTCCATCTTCAATGCCGTACCACGCAGCGACTGGGACCGTGACGGCTACATCGAGCACTTCCATCCGATGCACACGCGGGCGCAGAAGCCGGATGCCGCCGCCATCAGGCGTGCCGGTGTCCGTCTGGCCGAATCGCGCGCCGAAGTCCGCGCGCGGTCGGCTAGGCCGCCGGAGCTGAGCCGGCGCATCGGCTGAAGGTGCCTGGAGCCCGGCCTCGCTTAGCATCGTGGTCATGGAGGACCTGCTCTCGCTGTCGACCGGTCTGCCCGAGCGGGTGTTCGAGGCTGGCGACGCGGTGGTGCAAGAAGGCGGCGTGGCCGGCGGCATGTGGGTGCTGGTGAGCGGCGCGCTGCAGGTGCGCAAGGGCGGTGTGCTGGTCAACACCATCACCCGGCCTGGCGCTTTGGTTGGCGAGATTTCGGTGCTGCTCGACGTGCCCTTCAGCGCCACTGTTGAGGCCACCGAGCGCAGCCTGCTGCGCCATGTCGCCGATGGTCATGCCCTGTTGCGCAGCGATCCCGCCATCGTCATGCTGGTGGCTCAGGGCCTGGCCGAGCGCCTGAACTTCGTCACCACCTACCTCGCGGACCTGAAGCAGCAGTATGGCGATGCGCCAGGGCTGTCGATGGTGTCCGACGTGCTGCAGAGGCTAGGCCACCGCCAAGGCCCTTTGGCGCGCCCCGGTTCGGCCCGCGATCCGGACGCTGAATACTGAGGTCGGCGCGCTGCTATTGAGAATTACCAAAACCATGACAACCGATAGCGCTCTCGTGCGTTCTCCGATCATCAGCTTGATCGGAGAATCGGTACATGGCCAAGATGGACGAAGCCACACGCAAGCGGGTGCGCGCGGGGCGGTTGATGCTGGCGGGAAAGACGCCCGCGCAGGCGGCCAGCGCCGTGGGCGTGGCACGGCAGACGGCGTACACATGGAAGGCCCGACTCGATGAGGGTGGCATCGAGGCGCTGCGCTCGATGGCCACGGGCCGTCCGGCGCAGCTCGACGCCACGCAACTCGACGCGCTGCGTACGGCGTTGCTGCAAGGCGCCATCGCCCACGGCTTCGGCACCGAGCTGTGGACCCTCAAACGGGTACGCGCTCTCATCGAACGGCTGTACGGGGTGCGCTTCAGCGAGGTCCATGTCTGGCGGCTGCTCGGCGCGATGGGCTTCAGCTCGCAAAAACCCGAACGACGGGCCATCGAGCGCAACGACGAGGCCGTGCTGGCGTGGAAACGCAAGACCTGGCCCGCGCTCAAAAAAAGTGTGCTGCCGAGCGACGGCTGATCGTCTTCATCGACGAATCCGGGCTGTCGGAGCGACCCACGCGCGTCAGAACCTGGGCGCCCAGGGGCTGCACGCCGGTCGTGCAGTTCCACTTCAACTGGAAGCACGTCTCGGCCATCGCCGGGCTGACCCGCACGAACTTCCTCTTCCGGCTGTACGACGGCGCGGTCAGGAGCGCGCAGATCGTGGAGTTCCTCAAGGCGCTGCGCTCGCAGCTCAAGCGCCGGCTGCTCATCGTCTGGGACGGCGCGGCGCAGCACAAGAGCCGGATCGTGCGCGACTATCTCGACAGCACCAAGGGCGCCATCCAGATGGCACTGCTGCCGGGGTACGCACCCGATCTGAACCCGGTGGAGTACCTGTGGGCCTGGCTCAAACGTCATGCACTGGCGAACTTCTGTCCCAACTCGCTGGCCGAACTCAAGACCGCAGCGCGCAACAAGCTGCGCAGCGGCCAACACCGCCGATCGATTATCACCGCATGCTGGAAGCAAGCTGAGTTGTGGTGATGTCATGGATTACGTAATTCTCAATAGAAGACCGTGCGCTCCGGCGCGCGGGCATCGGTCAAGAGCAGCGACTCCTCACCCATCAGCGAGCGCCAGGTCGCCGAGCCTGTCGTCAGGTCGATTTCCACGTGGGCCGGAGTCGGGCCTATCTGCCGGCCGGCATTGAAGACCCAGGTCTGGCCGATGCGGTCGGCCCATGAACCTGCGGGCTTGAAAGGTGACTCGTGCACATGCCCGGTGAACACCATGTCAGGCTGGTGCCGGCTGATCCAGCCGCGGAGTTCGGCGTCGCCATAGTCGCGCCGCCCGGTCCAGCATGTGGGCGAACCCAGCGGCGGCCAGTGATACACCCAGACCCAGCGCGCCGGGCGCCGAGTGGCTTCCGCCTCCAGGCGCGCATCGAGCGCGGCACGGCCCTGAGGTCCATCCCACCACGGGCAGATGCTGAGCAGCATTTCGCCGCTACGCAGCGTGTCGCCATCCGTCGGCACGCCGGCCGCATGCGCCTCAGCCAGCCACAGCGCCGCCTGCTCGCCGTGGGCGTCGGGGCCGGTCAGGTCGTGATTGCCTGAACACACCAAAACCTTGCCGGTGGTCATGAGCAGCTCCAGGTACTGCAGGACCACCACCGATTGCACCTCCAGCGGCACTGTCGAACTGATGTCCAAGTTGTCACCGGCCAGCACCACCAGGTCGAAAGACGGTGCCGCGTGCACCACCCAGTCGAACTGCGGCAAGGTGTAGTGGAGGTCCGATACCAGGAGGATGCGCACGATGGGCTGCGGAGCTGGGGCAGCGCTGCGGCCCGCTGCGATGCCCGGACCACCTTGGCACGAGCCGCGGCAGTCTAGCCTGGGCCGGCTGACCCTGCGGTGCGCCGCCTCAGGCCGGCGTCCACCCGGCCGGGCGCGTCACTTCGGCGCCTCGACGACATCGATCTCGACGCGGCGGTTCCTCGCCCGGCCTTGGGGCGTATCGTTCGATGCCACGGGGTGGGCTTCGCCCAGACCGACCGTCGAGATCAGCGCGGCCGGCACGCCCTGGCCGACCAGAAAGGCCGACACCGCATTGGCGCGGGCCTTGGACAAGTCGACATTGCCGGGAAAGCGCTGCTGCAGCTCGGCGCCGATTGGCAGGTTGTCGGTGAAACCCTTGATGACGATGCGCTGCCCGGTCAGGGCCTTCAGCGGCGGCGCCAGCTTGGCCAGCGTGGTCTTGCCCGCCTCGTTCAGTTCCGCGCCGCCTTCGGCGAAGACGATGCCATTGGCCAGCGTCACGCGAACCAGGTTCTGCAACTGCTCGATCTGCGCCTGGTCCGCGGCCAGCTCGCTGGTCAGCTGCGCGTCCAGTTGCTGGTAGGTGGTGCTTTTCGGCACCCGCTGGTTGTAGGCGCTCGGCGACATGCAGGCACAAAGCAACACGGCGCAGGCCAGTGCGGCGGATGTCGATCGAATGGGCATTTGCGCGTCTCCGTCGTGAATCGGGCGCCGGCGCGGGCGGGCTGCCCTTGGCGGGCTGCGCGGCCGCCCGCAGCTGGGCAATCTAGCAAATGTAGCGGCGCAGCAGCGTATGCCAGCCATCCTGGTGGGCTGCGGGCGGCCGCAGCCCACCGCGCAACACCGCCAGACGTGCCGCCTAGGGCTGCGCTGCCTCGCGGCTGGCCTGGCGTTCGCGCATGCAGGGCGCTGGGTACAATCGTGGTCCTGCCGAGGAACTCCGGCGCCGCTGCCAAATCCGACGCCCCGCTGCCACGGGTTGGGCAGATCCTTCCCACGAGTTGAGCGACATGGCCCCACCGCGGCATCCCGCACTAGGGGCGAGCAGCGGGTGATCGGCCCGGGCCGGCTCACTAGAATCGACATTTCGCCCGCCGAGCGCGGGCTTGCCAAGAGGACATCGACGTGTTCATTTCCGAAGCCTTTGCCCAGACCGCACCCGCCGCCGCCTCGGGCGGCGCCGAGTCCAGCCTGCTGAGCCTGCTGCCGCTGGTGCTGATGTTCGTGGTGCTGTACTTCATCATGATCCGGCCGCAGATGAAGCGCCAGAAGGAGCACAAGGCCATGGTCGAGGCCATCGGCAAGGGCGACGAGGTGGTCATCGGCGGTGGCGTGCTGGGCCGCGTGGCCAAGGTGGGCGAGTCCTACTTGCATGTCGAGGTAGCCAACGGCGTGGAACTTCAGGTGCAGCGCGCTTCGGTGGTGCAGGTGCTGCCCAAGGGCACCTTCAAGTAGGTCGGCGGTCTTCGCCGGTGGCGCAGCGTTGCCCACTGGCCATCAGGCGGCGCCCAAGCTGCCGCGCAAGGAATTCCCCATGAACCGCTACCCGCTGTGGAAGTACGCGATCCTGCTCATCGCGCTGCTGGTCGGCCTCGTCTACACGGCGCCGAACTTCTTCGGCGAGGCGCCGGCCGTGCAGGTGTCCAGCGCCAAGGCCACGCTGAAGATCGACTCGGCCTTCGCGCCGCGGGTGCAGCAGTTGCTGGAGCAGGCCGGGCTGAAGCCGGACTTCGTTCAGTTCGACGGCAACTCGGTCAAGGCGCGGCTGGGCGACACCGAGGCGCAGATCAAGGCCAAGGACGCACTGTCCAAGGCATTGAACCCGGACCCGGCCAACCCGAGCTACATCGTCGCGTTGAACCTGCTGTCGCGCTCGCCGGCTTGGCTGACGAAGCTGCATGCCTTGCCCATGTACCTGGGGCTGGACCTGCGCGGCGGCGTGCATTTCCTGATGCAGGTCGACATGAAGGCCGCGCTGACGAAGAAGGCCGAGGCGTTGACCGGCGACGTGCGCACCTTGCTGCGCGACAAGAACGTCCGCCATGCCGGCATCAGCCGTGACGGCGACAGCCTGGAAGTGCGCTTTCGCGAGCGCGACACGCTTACGGCGGCGGTGGCTCTTCTGTCCGACCAGCTGCCCGACCTGCAGTGGTCCGAGTCGGCCGACGGTGGCGACTTCAAGCTGCGCGGCACGCTCAAGCCGGCCGCCGGGCGTGCCGTGCAGGAGCAGGCCCTCAAGCAGAACATCACCACGCTGCACAACCGGGTCAACGAACTCGGCGTGGCCGAACCGGTGATCCAGCAGCAGGGCCTGGACCGGGTGGTGGTGCAACTGCCCGGCGTGCAGGACACGGCCAAAGCCAAGGACATCATCGGCCGCACCGCCACGCTGGAGGTGCGCATGGTCAACGAAAGCGCCGAAGCGCGCGAGGCCGAGCGCGGCAGTGCCGCCGTGCCCTTCGGCAGCGAGCGCTACCTCGAGCGCAATGGCGCACCGATCATCGTCTTCCGCCAGGTGGTGCTGACCGGTGACAACCTGACCGATGCGCAGGCCGGCTTCGACGGCCAGACCCAGGAACCGGCGGTGCACCTGACACTGGACGCCAAGGGCTCGCGCATCTTCCGCGACGTGACGCGCGAGAACATCGGCAAGCGCATGGCCATCCTGCTGTTCGAAAAGGGCAAGGGCGAGGTCGTCACCGCGCCGGTGATCCGCAGCGAGATCGGCGGCGGCCGCGTGCAGATCTCGGGCCGCATGACCACGGCCGAGGCCGCCGACACCGCGCTGCTGCTGCGCGCCGGCTCGCTGGCTGCGCCGATGGAGATCATCGAGGAGCGCACGGTCGGCCCCAGCCTGGGTGCGGACAACATCGACAAGGGCTTCAACAGCGTGCTGTACGGGTTGATTGCCATTGCCGCGTTCATGTGCGCCTACTACGGCCTGTTCGGCGTGATCTCGACGCTGGCGCTGGGCTTCAACCTGCTGATGCTGGTGGCCATCCTGTCGATGCTGCAGGCCACGCTGACGCTGCCCGGCATCGCCGCCATCGCGCTGACGCTGGGCATGGCCATCGACGCCAACGTGCTGATCAACGAGCGCGTGCGCGAGGAGCTGCGCGGCGGGGCACCGCCGCAGCTGGCCATCCACAATGGCTACGAGCGCGCTTTCGCCACCATCCTGGACTCGAACATCACCACGCTGATCGCCGGCGTGGCGCTGCTGGCCTTCGGCTCCGGGCCGGTGCGCGGCTTCGCCGTCGTGCACTGCCTGGGCATCCTGACCTCGATGTTCTCCGCGGTGATGTTCTCGCGCGGTCTGGTGAACCTGTGGTACGGCCGGCAGAAGCGGCTGAAGTCGGTGTCGATCGGGCAGGTGTGGAAGCCCGAGGACACGGCCAACACCGCGGCCAAGGCCTGACGATCCAACGCAGCATACCGAAGGCAATCCATGGAGTTCTTCCGCATCCGCCGCGACATACCGTTCATGCGGCATGCGCTGGTGTTCAACATCATCTCGCTCGTCACCTTCCTGGCGGCGGTGTTCTTCTTGGTGACGCGCGGCCTGCACCTGTCGATCGAGTTCACCGGCGGCACGGTGATCGAGGTGGCCTACGCACAGCCGGCCGACATCGGCAAGGTGCGCGGCGCGGTCGAGGCCATGAAGGTGGGCGACACCCAGGTACAGAACTTCGGCAGCGCGCGCGATGTGTTGATCCGTCTGCCGCTGGCCGATGGCGTCAAGCAAAGCGAACTGGTCGGGCGGGTGTTCGACACCCTCTGCCGAGCCGAAGGCGGCAAGATCGAGTCGCGCCAGGGCGTCAGCGACAAGGGCGAGTCGATCAGCCGCCAGGTCTGCGCTGCCGGTAGTGCCGAGCCACTGACCCTGCAGCGCAGCGAGTTTGTCGGCCCGCAGGTCGGCAAGGAATTGGCGGTGGACGGTGCGATGGCGCTGGGCTTCGTGGTTGTGGGCATCATGATCTATCTGGCGCTTCGCTTCGAGTGGAAGTTCGCGGTCGCGGCGATCGTCGCCAACCTGCACGACGTGATCATCATTCTGGGCTTCTTTGCCCTCTTCCAGTGGGAGTTCTCGCTGGCGGTGCTGGCGGCGGTGCTGGCGGTGCTGGGCTATTCGGTCAACGAATCGGTGGTCATCTTCGACCGGATCCGCGAGACCTTCAGGCGTTTTCGCAAGATGAACCCGCATGAGGTCATCGACCATGCCATCACCAGCACCATCAGCCGCACCATCATCACCCACGGATCGACCCAGCTGATGGTGCTGTCGATGTTGATCTTCGGCGGCCCGACGCTGCACTACTTTGCCCTGGCGCTGACGGTGGGCATCCTGTTCGGCATCTACTCGTCGGTGTTCGTAGCGGCGGCCATTGCCATGTGGCTCGGAATCAAGCGTGAAGATCTGGTCAAGTCGGGCAGCAAGGAGATCGACCCCAACGATCCCAACAGCGGGGCCGTGGTGTAGAGTGACCTGACTTGCGAGGTACAGCAGCCCCGACCTCATGACCTACAGCGCAGACCACGCCGAAATTGCCGAACAGGCACGGCGTATCTACGCCGAACAGTTGGTTAAGGGCCTGCCGGCGATGGTCAATTCGCTGGCGGCGATGGCGACTTCTCTGCTCGACAAGCCGTCCGAACATGCCCGCTTCATGCGCCGCCGCGAGCTGGTGCACGAACTGAAGAAGGGCGCTGCGGTCTGGCACAAGACCATGGTCAACAGCCTGCGCAATGCGTTGCTCAACGGCGTGTCCGCCGTGCGTCCGGGCGACCTGCCGCACCCTGGCGCGTCTAGCGGGCCACTATCGCTTGTCGACGACGACACCATCGAGCGCGAGATCCTCACCTCGCGCCTGGCCTTGGCAGTGATGGACCAGGCTGCCTCGGAATTCACCGATCTGCGTGCGCGCATGGCGTCTTTGGAGCGGCGCGAGGAACTGGATGCGCAGGACATGCTCCGCGCCCATGTGCTGGCGCGCATCGTGGTCGATGCCTGGCGTTCCGCTGGCTGCAGCCTGGACAGCTGGCGCGAGTTGCAGCTCAACCTGCACGAGGAGCTGGCCTCGCTGGTCGAGGAGTCTTACCACGAGACCAACCGCTGGATGGTCGAGCAAGGCGTGTTGCCTGACGTGGACCTGCACCCGTACATCAAGCGCTCGCGCCACGCTCCTACGCAGCAGACCGGTTATTCAGGCGGCGGCGCGCAATCAGGGTATGGTCCCAGTTCGGGCTTCGGGGCGACGCAAGGCCCAGGGCAGGGGCCGAGCTCGGGTTATGGTTCTGGACACGGGCCGGGCCACGGCGGCAGCTCCGGTTACAGCACGGGCGGCGGTACGGCAGGCCGCGGTGTTGGGCCGTCTACGGGCGGTGGCGCCGGCCGCAGTTCCGGTTCGGCTTACTGGGCCGGCTCCCACGCCGGCGCCTCGGGGGACGGCAGCTTCCCCGGCCGCGCCAACGTTGGCGAAGAGACCCGCATGATGACCCGTGCCGCGCCGCTGGCGCGAAGCGGCGAGCATTCCGAGGCGGTGCTGGGCCGCCTGAACCGGTTGGTCGGCCGGCATTTGCCGTCCTTCAGCGACACGAACCGCGTGCCCAAGCTGTCGCCTGGCTTGGCTCAGGCCATCGACCAGGCCCAACAAGGCATACGCCGGCGCGCGGCAGCGAGCACCAAGCGCGCTGGCGAGCCGACAGTGACCACGCCGGCGCTGCTCGAGGAGTTGCATCAGCGCAAGCAGGCGCTGAAGCAGTCGGCCGCCACGCCGGAAGAGCGCGCCACCATCGAGATCGTCGCGCTGCTTTTCCAGAGCATCCTGACCGAAGACCGCATCCCGGCCAGCGTGCGCGTGTGGTTCGCGCGCCTGCAGATGCCGGTGCTGCGCGTGGCCGTCACCGAACCCGACTTCTTTGCCACCGTCGACCACCCGGCGCGGCGCCTGATCGACCGCATGGGCGCCTGCGTAATGGGTTTCGACACCTCCACGCGAAGCGTCGGCGACGCGCTGGAAAAGGAGATCAAGCGCGTCGTGCAGGTGGTCGAGGCCTATCCCGACACCGGCCGGCGTGTTTTCCAGACCGTGCTGACCGAGTTCGAGAAGTTCCTCGAGCACTACTTCAGCACCGAGAACGAGGCCACCCGCAAGGGCGTGTCGCTGGCCCAGCAGGTCGAGCAGCGCGAGACCATGGCCATCCAGTACACCATCGAGCTGCGCCGCATGCTCAACGAGATGCCGGTGCAGGAAAGCGTGCGCGCCTTCCTGTTCCAGGTGTGGGCCGACGTGCTGGCCACCACCGCGGTGCGCTATGGCGCGCAGAGCGACGAGACACGGGCCATGAAGCGCGCTGCTTCCGACCTGATCTGGTCGGCCAGCGCCAAGGTCACGCGCGAGGAGCGTGCCGAGGTCATCCGCCGGCTGACACCCCTGCTGAAAACGCTGCGCGACGGCATGTCCTCAGCCGGCATGGACCCGGCCAAGCAGGACGAGCACATCCAGATCCTCAACAACTCACTGGCCGCGGCCTTCACCGCCAAGGCGCCGGTGATCCCCCACGAACGGCTGCAGGAGCTGGCCGAACGACTGGAGTCGCTGGAAGAGCTGCTGCCCGACGCCGCCGACGTGACCATCGACGACTCCATCGTCTTCGATCTGTCGGGCCACGAAAGCTCCGAGCTGGAGGTCGTTTCCGAAGGCGGCTCGATGCCGACGCCGGCGATGATTGCCTGGGCGCGAGAGCTCCAGGTCGGCGGCTGGTACATGCTCGACTACCGCGGTCGCAACGAGGCGGTGCAACTGGCCTGGCTGGGCCTTCGCAAGCAGCTGTCGATGTTCGTCACGCCGCAAGGCCGCTGCGTGCTGTTCCAGCAACAGCGGCTGGCGTCCTTCCTGCAGGCCGGGCTGCTGTTGCCGGCGCAGGATGAGTCGCTCAGCGTGCGCGCCACGCGCAGCGCATTGGCCAAACTCGACGTCGATCCGTCTCGGCTGCTGAACTGATAGGTCAGCCCGACCCACAGAGGGGTCTGGCCTTCGAACGGCACTCGGCAGTGCGCAGGCACTGCCCCGGTCCTGTCTCAGTGGATCAGGCGCTCTTCGGGCGCAACGAACAATTCATCGAGGATCAGCGCGTCGGGCTCCTCGCCCAGGCTCCAGAAGACCATCAGCACGATGATCTTCAGGTCGTCCAGCTCGATCGGACCGTTGCCAATGGCGGTGGCTCGGTCGACCACCATCTCGCGCATGGTCGGCGGCAGCACCCCTGCCGATTCGAGGAAGCTGATGAAGCCGATCGATTCATCGCCCAGCAACTCGCGCTCGGCGTCGGAGAACACGCGCAGGCTCTGCGCGCCTTGCTGCCCGGTGCAGGATTCAGCGCTGCTGGCTAGGCCATCCAGCCACTTCAGCGCGTCCTGGATCTCGTCGCTCTCGAAGCCGACCGCGGACAACTTCCTGGACAGCTGCTGGTGGCTCGGGCAGGCGTCCGGGCGCCAGTAGTTTTCGTACAGATACACGAGCACTTCGAACATGAAAACACTATAGCGCACCCCATTGGCGCCATGGCCGCGGTTACCTTGTGGCCCAGACGCTCAGGCGTGGCTTCGGCGCTGATACAGGCCGCCGGGCAATCGGGCCACCTGATCCTCGAGTTCCAGCTCGAGCAATCGCGCGCTGAGCTCATGCGAACTCCAGCCAGTGCGGGCGCACAGCGCGTCCAGAGTTGCCGGGTCGTGGCCCAGGGCGCGCAGCACCGGGTCGTCGCGGTCGATTGCAGTGGGCGCAGCAGTGTCGGCGGTTGCAAGGCTGGGCTGGCCTGCCAACTCCTCGAGGATGTCGTCGGCGCTTTCCACCAGCTTGGCACCCTGGCGGATCAGCGCATGGCAGCCGCGCGACAGCGGCGAGTGGATCGAACCCGGCACCGCGAACACCTCGCGCCCGTATTCGGCAGCCTGCCGGGCCGTGATCAGCGAACCCGATTTCAATGCCGCCTCCACCACCAGCGTGCCGCGTGACAGGCCGGCGATGATGCGATTGCGCATCGGGAAGTTGGGCGGCAGCGGCGGCGTGCCGGGCGCGAACTCGCTGATCAGCACGCCGTCCGTGGCAATGCGGTGGGCCAGCGTGCGGTGCCGGGCCGGGTAGACGCGGTCCAATCCGGTACCGACCACTGCCAAGGTGCTGCCCACGCCTTGCAGCCCGCCCTCATGGGCGGCACCGTCGATGCCGAAGGCCAGGCCGGAGACGATGGTCCAGCCTTGCCGGCTGAGGTGTGCGGCGAAGGCGCGCGCGTTGTCCACGCCCTGTGCGCTGGCATTGCGACTGCCGACGATGGCAACGCTGCGCCGATTGAGCAGCCCGATCTGCCCTTGCGCATAAAGCAGCAGTGGCGGGTCGGGGGTCTGCAGCAGCACGGCCGGGTAGTCATCGTCGCCGAGGGTCAGCACCTGGCGTTGTTCGCCGCCGGCCAGCCATTGCCGGGCGGCGTGCAGGCGCGGCTGAAGTTCCGCGGGTTCTCGGGCCAGAGCCTCGGCCAGAGTGTCGCCTACCACCTGCTGCCAGGCCGACTTGGAAGTCTGCAGCACCTGGGCCGCCGAGCCGAAGCTGGCCAGCAGCCGTCGCGCGCCTTCTCGGCCCAGCCCCGGTGTTTCCAGCAGCCGGAACCAGGCGGCAAATTCGTCGGCGTCGAGCAAACCCTAGGGTTGGGTGAAGGAGTCGCCGGGGAAGACCGGCACGTTGACCGACAGGATCAGCGCGTAGGAGGTGCGTTCGAAGACGTTGAAGACGAACAGCAGCCCGTTCTGCTCGTTCGGCAGTTGCAACACCGCGCGTTCGCCGTCAATGCGCTTGTCCATTCGGTCGCCCTGGCGCCACAGTGCCAGCACATGGCCGCGCTCGACACCGTCGCGGGTGCCGCGGTTCAGAGCGACGATCTGGTTCTGGCCAGCGCTCAAGCCGTCGCCATAGATTTGCAGCACGCGGCCGGACATCGGCAGGTTCGGATGGTGGGGCGCATAGGCGTCCAGATCGCGCGCCGGCAGCGGCGCAAGGCGGTCACCGACGTTGGCCTCGACGCGCACCGACTTGATCGACACCGTCGCTGGGACCACCACCGGCCTGCCGGCTTCCTCGTAGGTGCGGCCTGGGCGCACGAAGTCCGCAGTGCCGACATAGCGCGCCTCGTAGCCCAGCAGCTCCTTGCTGTCGAAGTCGTACAACGGCTGCGGCTCGCGGAACAGCCGGTAGCCCGACGAAGGGTTCACGTCACCCAGCACATAGGCCAGCTGGCCCTGTGACATGGCGACATAGCCTTCCTGCGCAGCGACGATGCGCGGCGCGCGTGCCAACTCATCGCTGCTGAAGATCACCGCTTCGGTCAGGAAGGGCCCGATCAGGTGCAGCGGAATCGAGCCGATTGCCCCGTTGTCCAGCAGGTTGGCGCGTACTCGCGGCGACAACCGGACAGTGTTCTCCGGAGCCCCGCTGCCGGCCTGTGCAACGCGCAGGCGGGCGCGGTCCCCCGTCTTTTCCAGCACCAGCACTTGGCCTGGATAGATCAGGTGCGGGTTGCGAACCTGATCGAGATTCATGCCCCAAAGTTCAGGCCAGCGCCACGGGCTCTTGAGGAACAGCTTGGAAATGTCCCACAGCGTGTCGCCGCTTTGCACCGTGTGCGAGTCGGGCGCGTTGGGCGCCAGTTCCGACAGAGGGACGCCAGCCTGCGCCACCTGCTGCGCTGTGCTGCGTTGCTGCGGCGTGATTGGAAAACTGGGTTCGGCGGCCGTGGCCGGGCCGGCCAGCAGCGTGGCGCCGGCGCACAGGGCAGCGAGGGTGCCGGCACGGTGACGAAGGGGTCGTGGGTTCATTCGATCAAGCTCCCGGCGGACCTTGAAGCCCCCGGCGGGTGCCACAATCTCGCCATGTGTTTGCTCATTTCTTGGCCTCGGTGCACCATAACGCAAGAGCCTGGGGAATGCTCAAACAGTTTCTCAGATTTTGCCCATAAACCGTTGATATCGCAACGAATCCAGCCTGCATCGATACAGCCTGTGATGCCTGTCACGCATCCCGGCGTTGTGCGCGGCTGACGACTGTTGCGGCCTGTCATACCCCACGTCAATTCGCCGACCATGGCCCAGTTGAACATCCTGCGCTACCCCGATCCGAGGCTTCATACCGTGGCCCGGCCGGTGGTCGAAGTCGACGCGCGCATCACCCGCCTGGTCGACGAGATGATCGAGACGATGTATGCGTCCGAAGGCATTGGCCTGGCGGCCACCCAGGTGGATGTTCATGAACGTGTCATCGTCATGGACGTGTCCGACTCGCGCGACAAGGCGCTGGTGCTGATCAACCCGGAGATCACCTGGCGCAGCGAGGACATGGTCATGGTCGAGGAAGGCTGCCTGTCGGTGCCGTCCATCTATGACTCCGTGCAGCGCCATGCGCGGGTCAACGTCCGCGCCCTCGACCGGCATGGCGAGCCCTTCGAAATGGAGGCTGCCGAACTGCTGGCAGTTTGCGTGCAGCATGAGATGGATCACCTGCTCGGCAAGGTCTTCGTCGACTACCTGAGCATGCTCAAGCGCAGCCGCATCCGCAGCAAGCTGCTGAAGCGCCAGCGTGAGGAGCGGCGTGGCGCCTGAGCCGTCGGCCGCGCCGACTGGTTTGCGCGTGGCCTTTGCGGGCACGCCGGAGTTCGCACATACGGCGTTGCGGCAGTTGATCCAGGCCGGCTACCGGCCGCCGCTGGTGCTGACTCAGCCCGATCGGCCGGCCGGCCGCGGGTTGAAGCTGCAGGCTTCGGCTGTCAAGCAACTGGCCGCGGCCCATGGCCTGCCGTTGGTCCAGCCGCGCAGCCTGCGCCTGGACGGCAAGTACCCGCAGGACGCTGCGGCTGCCGAACAGGCGCTGCGCGAGGCGCGGCCCGACGTGCTGGTGGTCGCGGCCTACGGGCTGATCCTGCCGCAATGGGTGCTGTCGCTGCCTCGCCTGGGCTGCATCAACATCCATGGCTCGCTGCTGCCGCGCTGGCGTGGCGCGGCGCCGGTGCAGCGCTCCATCGAGGCCGGCGATGCCCAAACCGGCATCTGCATCATGCAGATGGATGCCGGGCTGGATACCGGCGACATCCTGCGCCAGGAGGCGGTGGTCATCGAGCCGGCCGACACCAGTGCCAGCCTGTCACAGCGTCTGGCCGAGTTGGGCGGGCACTTGCTGCTGCACACGCTGCGCGACCTGGCCGATGGCCGGGCCGAGCGCCAGGTCCAGTCGGGCGAAGGCGTGAGCTACGCCCACAAGATCGACAAGGCCGAAGCGCCGATCGACTGGCGCCAGGATGCAGCGGCCATCGAGCGCCGCGTGCGAGCCTTCGACCCCTTTCCCGGTGCCAGCTTCCAATGGCAGGGCGAATCCCACAAGCTGTGGCGGGCGGCGCCTCGGTCTACTGCCGCGGCGCCTGCCGGCAGCGTGCTGCCATCCGCTGCGGGCACTTTGCTCGTGGCCTGCGGGACGGGCGCTCTGGAACTGCTGGAAGTGCAGCGTCCAGGCGGGCGGCGCCAACCTGTCTCCGCCTGGCTGCAGTCGCTGACGACTGGCGCGCTGGCCCCTGGCCAGGTGCTGTCCTCCTCAGGTACCTGATTCAAGTTGTTGCGGCCATGCGCCGATATGGGTGGAAGCCACCCGGAGCCTGCTATTGCCATGATGCCGATCCGCCTGACCGTCCTGCTCGCCGCTGCCCTGCTCGTCGGCGGCTGCGACAAGCTGGGCATCGAGTCCACCCAGGCGGTGGCCGAACGGCGCGAGGCCGATGGCAAGGCGGTAGGTGGCGCCTGCCGCCACGCGGGCCGCGCGCTGGAGGACTGCTACGCGCTGAATCGCAAGGCCGACCGCGCGGCGGTGTTTGCCGGCTGGCGCGAGATGAACGACTACATGCGCGAGAACAAGATCGAGGTCGTGGCGCCGCAGCTGGGTGCTGCCACCGAGCTGGCGGCCAAGCCGGCGCAGGCCGAGCCGGGCGAGGGCAAGGCGGCGCCCGAGGCAAAGGCTTCGAAGCCTGCGCCGGGCAAGCGCGCCGCACACGAGTCCTGA
Source organism: uncultured Pseudomonadota bacterium (assembly GCA_963758955.1). Lineage (GTDB taxonomy): Bacteria > Pseudomonadota > Gammaproteobacteria > Burkholderiales > Burkholderiaceae_C > Rubrivivax. The sequence continues at coordinate 246,474 of CAVWXO010000003.1, read as the reverse complement.
GCCGCCCGGCGGACAACAGTTCTTGATGCGGCGCAGCAGAGCTGCCGCGGCGCCGCTGCACAATGCTCATCGGCCACGGCAGGCCGCCCAGCGACTGCCGTGTGGAACAGACTCCACTCGGAACCCCTCATGAACGTGCTCCGCTTCAGCGACCTGGTCGCCGCCGGCAAGGTGGCCGGCCGGCGTGTCTTCATCCGTGCCGACCTCAACGTGCCTCAGGACGAGGCCGGCCACATCACCGAGGACACGCGCATCCGTGCCTCGCTGCCGTGCATCCGCATGGCGCTGGATGCCGGCGCGGCGGTGATGGTCACCTCCCATCTGGGCCGGCCGACCGAAGGCGCCTTCAAGCCCGAGGACTCGCTGGCGCCGGTGGCCCGGCGCATGGCCGAGTTGCTGGGCCGCGAGGTGCCGCTGGTCGCGAATTGGGTGGACGGCGTGCAGGTGGCGCCAGGGCAGTTGGTGCTGCTGGAGAACTGCCGCGTCAACAAGGGCGAGAAGAAGAACGACGAGGCGCTGGCACGGAAGATGGCGGCGCTTTGCGACATCTTCGTGCATGACGCCTTTGGCACCGCGCATCGCGCCGAAGCCTCGACCTACGGCATTGCGCAGTTCGCCAAGGTGGCCTGCGCCGGCCCGCTGCTGGCAGCCGAGATCGATGCCATCACCAAGGCCCTTGCACACCCGAAGCGGCCGCTGCTCGCCATCGTCGCCGGCTCCAAGGTCAGCACCAAGCTGAGCATCCTGCAAAGCCTGGCGAAGAACGTCGACGGGCTGATCGTCGGCGGCGGCATTGCCAACACCTTCCTGTTGGCCGAAGGCCTGCCCATCGGCAATAGCCTGGCCGAGGCCGCGCTGGTGGACGAGGCCAAGGCGGTGATCACGGCGATGAAGGCGCGCGGCGCGGCGGTGCCGATCCCGGTGGACGTGGTCACGGCCAAGGAGTTCAAGGCCGACGCGCCGGCAACCGTGAAGAACGTGGCCGACGTGGCCGCCGACGACCTGATCCTGGACATCGGTCCGCAGACCGCCGCCATGCTGGCGGCGCAGCTCAAGTCCGCCGGCACCATCGTCTGGAACGGGCCGGTGGGCGTGTTCGAGTTCGATGCCTTTGCCAAGGGCACCGAGGCCGTGGCCCGCGCCATTGCAGACAGCAGCGCCTTTAGCATCGCCGGCGGTGGCGACACGCTGGCGGCTATCGCCAAGTACGGCATCGAAGGCGACGTGGGCTATATCTCCACTGGCGGTGGGGCCTTCCTGGAGGTGCTGGAAGGCAAGACGCTGCCGGCCTTCGAGGTCCTTTCGAGGCGCGCCGCCGGCCCGTAAGGGCTACAGCTCACCCAGTTCGCTGAGGTCGGTCACGCGGTCCAGCGCGTCGGCGAGCAGTTTGCCAGGCAACACGCTGGTTGCCAGGCCGGCATTGGGCGACTTCTCAAGCGCGCGCCGAGTCAGCGAATGCACGCCGGCGCCTCGGCGGCTGCTGAACACGAAAAGGCCGCGATTCGGGCTCACCCGGGCCAGCCCGGCGGTGTGCCAGTGGCCGTTCAGAAACAGGCGGCAGCGCGCTCCGCGCCCCAGACTGTCGAGCCAGGCCTCGCGGTCGACGGCGGCGTCCTGCTCGTACATGTCGATCGGCACAGTCCCAAGGTCCAGCGGTGCGGTGTCACGGGACGCCTCGGGTTCGCAAGGTCGCTCGCTCGGCGGCTCGGGGTGGCGAAGCACGGCGGCCAGGTCGAGGAGCTCGGCGTCGATGCGGGGCGTGTCCAGCTGTGCGCTTTCCAGCGCCAGGCGCACGCTCGCGAGCATCAAGCGGCGCTCGACGGGCGGCAGCGGCGCCCTGCCGGCGGCCAGCAGTTGCTCCAGGCCCTCGGCCTGCGCCTACAGCACCTGGCTCTCGGTGCCTCCGCGCAGGGCCGCATCGGCCATTGCCTGCGCCCACGGCCGGAGGAGAAAGCGGCGCTGGCCGTCGGGGGACAGCTCGCAGCGCATGCGCGCCACCAACTGCTCGCGGATCGCGTCTGCCAGCACCTGACGCTCGGCACTGTCGGCCAAGCTTGCGGCCTGCGCCCCCACCTTGTCCTGCTGCTTTTCCAAACAGTCGGTGGTGGCCAGGTCGATCGGCGCCACCGCGGCGGCCACTTCGCGCGAGGCCGGCCCGGTGGACGACGGCAGCCGGTCCAGCGTACCGGCGATCACCCGGTCGACGTCACCAGCCGAACCTGAGGGCAGCGAGGTGAGCGCCATCAGGCGGTCGAGAAGCTGCCACCACGGGTGCTGGAAGTCATTGAAGACCTCGGCCGACTGCACAGCCAGGCGGTCGCCGGCCCCCTTCTCATGGGTGCGATTCAGACCGGTGCCGGCAGCTCGCGCTCGAGCCTGCCGTGCCAGTCGCCGACCGTGGGGTGAGCCATCAGGGACCCTTGGGTGCAACAACCATGAATCATGGCTTCGGTAGGCCCCCGCCCGGCTTGAGCGCCGGCCAGGACGAAATCGCACGCCGCGGGCGAAAGTGCCATCGCCGCCACGGATTTCACGACGGCTGACGGTTCGGGCGTAACCTCCGCGCTGAGACGCCGGAACGCTGGCGCAGGAGAAATCGCTCATGGACAAACCCCTTTCCGATGCCGAGCTGGCGCTTCGCGATGCCGCGCTCGAATACCACCGCTCGCCCACCCACGGCAAGATCTCGATCACGCCGACCAAGCCGCTGTCGAATCAGCGCGATTTGTCGCTGGCCTACTCGCCGGGCGTGGCCTACGCCTGCCTGGCCATCGAGAAGGAGCCGCGCCTGGCCGCCGAGTACACCTCGCGCGCCAACCTGGTGGGCGTCATCACCAACGGCACGGCGGTGCTCGGACTGGGCGACATCGGACCGCTGGCCGGCAAACCGGTGATGGAAGGCAAGGGCTGCCTGTTCAAGAAGTTCGCCGGTATCGACGTGTTCGACATCGAACTGGCCGAGCGGGACCCCGACAAGCTGGTCGACATCATCGCCGCGCTGGAGCCCACGCTCGGCGGCATCAACCTCGAGGACATCAAGGCGCCGGAGTGCTTCTACATCGAGAGGAAGCTGCGCGAACGGCTCAATATCCCGGTGTTTCACGACGACCAGCACGGCACCGCGATCATCAGCGCCGCAGCGCTGCTGAACGGGCTGGAACTGGTGGGCAAGGACATCGGCGCCATCAAGATGGCAGTGTCCGGCGCTGGCGCGGCAGCCATCGCATGCCTGGACGTGATGGTCGGGCTGGGCGTGAAGCCGGCGAACATCTTCGTCTGTGACAGCAAGGGCGTGGTGCGCGAAGGCCGTGGCGACAAGCTCGATGAATCGAAGCAGCGCTACTGCCAGCGCACCGAAGCGCGCACGCTGGCCGAGGTGGTGAAAGGCGCGGACGTGTTCCTGGGCTGCTCGGCCGCCGGCGTGATGACGGCCGAGATGGTGCGCACCATGGCCGACCAGCCGATCATCCTGGCGCTGGCCAACCCCGAGCCGGAGATCCGGCCCGAGCTGGCCAAGGCGGCACGGCCCGACTGCATCATCGCCACCGGCCGGTCGGACTACCCGAACCAGGTCAACAACGTGCTGTGCTTCCCGTACATCTTCCGCGGCGCGCTGGACTGCGGCGCGACGAAGATCAACGAGGCCATGAAGCTGGCCTGCGTGCGTGAGATCGCTGAGCTGGCCAAGGCCGAGACCAGCGACGAGGTGGCCGCCGCCTATCCCGGTCGCGAGCTGAAGTTCGGCGCCGACTACCTGATCCCCACCCCCTTCGACGTGCGCCTGATCTTGCGCATTGCACCCGCGGTGGCCCAGGCGGCGATGGAATCCGGCGTGGCCACGCGGCCGATCGCCGACCTGGAGGCCTACCGCCAGAGCCTGAGTCGCTTCGTCTACCAGACCGGCATGTTCATGCGCCCGGTGTTTGCGGCGGCCAAGACGGCGCTCGCCAAGGGCAAGGCACGGGTCGCCTATGCCGAAGGCGAGGACGAGCGCGTGCTGCGCGCGGTGCAGGTGGTGCTCGACGAAGGTCTGGCGCGGCCGATCCTGGTGGGCCGGCCGGAGGTGATACGCATGCGCATCGAGCGCGCCGGGCTGCGCCTGCTGCCGGGCCGCGACTTCGAGGTGGTGGACCCGGCCGATGACCCGCGCTTCCGCGCCTACTGGGAGGGCTACCTGCGGCTGATGGGCCGCGATGGCGTCACGCCCGAGGCTGCGAAGGCGGCAGTGCGGCGATCGAACACGCTGATCTGTGCGCTGATGCTCAAGCGCGGCGAGGCCGACGGCATGCTCTGCGGCCTGGTCGGTCGCTACGACAGCCACCTGGAGCATGTGCGCTCGGTCATCGGCTGCAGGCCGGGCACGCGCACCCTGGCGGCGATGAACGCGCTGATGCTCGAGACGCACACGCTGTTCATTGCCGATACCTTCGTCAACGAGGAGCCCGGCGCCGAGGAGCTGTGCGAGATCGCGGTGATGGCCGCGGCCGAGGTGCGGCGCTTCGGCATCCCGCCGAAGCTGGCCTTCCTGTCCCATTCGGTCTTCGGCTCATCGCAGCGTGCGTCGGCCCGGCGCATGCGCGCGGCGCGCGACCTGTTCGTGCAGCGCTGCCCGGACATCGAATGCGACGGCGAGATGCAGGGCGACGCCGCGCTGTCGGAAAGCGTGCGCCGCAGCCATCTGCCGGACAGCACGCTCAGCGGCACGGCCAACCTGTTGGTGCTGCCCAACATCGACGCCGCGAACATCCTGTTCAACGTGCTGAAGATGACCGGCGGCCACGGCGTCACCGTCGGACCGATGCTGCTGGGAACTGCCTTGCCCGCGCACATCCTGTCGCCGGCGGCGACGGTGCGGCGCATCGTCAACATGACGGCGCTGGCTGTGGCCGACGTGGCCGAGGCGGCACCCCACGGGCTGGCGGCGCGGCACTCATAATCCGGGCGCTCCGTCGACTGACTTCCGAAAGCCGCACCCATGTCCCGCGCCACCAAGATCGTTGCCACACTCGGCCCCGCGTCCAGCGACCCTTCGGTGCTGGAGCGGCTGCTGCGCGCTGGAGTCGACGTGGTGCGGCTGAATTTCAGCCACGGCACGGCACAGGATCACATCGATCGTGCCCGGTTGGTGCTGGACACGGCGCGACGCGTGGGCAAGCCGGTGGCCTTGATGGCCGACCTGCAGGGCCCGAAGATCCGTGTCGGCAAGTTCGCCGAAGGCAGCGTGATGCTGGTCAACGGCACCGAGTTCGTGCTGGATGCAGGGCGCGAGACACCAGGCGATATCGGCGTGGTCGGGCTGGACTACAAGGAGTTGCCGCGCGACGTCAAGCCCGGTGACAACCTGCTGCTCAACGACGGACTGATCGTGCTGAGCGTGGCCGCGGTGCGTGGCGAACAGGTGATCTGCCGTGTCAAGCAAGGCGGCGTGCTGTCCAACAACAAGGGCATCAACAAGGAAGGCGGCGGCCTGACGGCGCCGGCGCTCACAGCCAAGGACATGGAGGACATCAAGACGGCTATGGCCTTCCAGGCCGACTACCTGGCGGTGAGCTTTCCGAAGAACGCCACCGACATGGAAATGGCACGCCAGCTGGCGAACGTCGCCGGCGAGCCGTACCGGCACAAGCCGGCGCTGATCGCCAAGATCGAACGCAGCGAGGCCATCCCGCAACTCGAGGCCATTCTCAAGGCCAGCGACGGCATCATGGTCGCGCGCGGGGACCTGGCGGTCGAGGTCGGCCCGGCTGCCGTGCCGGCGCTGCAAAAGCGCATGATCCGCCTGGCCCGGGCGATGGACAAGATCACCATCACCGCCACGCAGATGATGGAAAGCATGGTGCAGAACCCGGTGCCCACCCGCGCCGAGGTCAGCGACGTGGCCAATGCCGTGCTCGACGGCAGCGACGCAGTGATGCTCAGCGCCGAAACGGCGGCTGGCCTGTACCCGGTGCAGACAGTGGAGCAGATGGCGTTGATCGCGCTGGAGGCCGAGCGCGCCGAGGATCTCGACCTGGACGGCAACTTCGCCCGCAAGCACCTGGGCCGAATCGACCAGAGCATCGCGATGGGCGCGCTGTTCACCGCCTATCACCTGGGCTGCAAGGCCATCGTCGCGCTCACCGAAAGCGGATCGACTGCGCTGTGGATGAGCCGGCACAACATCCACGTGCCGATCTTCGGCGTGACCTCGTCGACCCAGTCCGAGCGGCGCATGGCGCTTTACCGCAACGTGCAGCCGATCCTGATGGACGCGCACAACGACCGCGACGAGGCGCTGGCGGATGCCGAGCGTCTGCTGGTCGAGCGCGGCGTGCTGATGCCCGGCGATACCTATGCCATCACCTGTGGCGAGCCGATGGGTTACCCCGGGGGCACCAACATGCTGAAGGTCTGCCGGGTCAATTGACCCACCCCCGCAGCGCCTTCGGCGCTCCCCCTCAAGGGGGCAACACCAGCAGCCCGGCAAAGCCGGTTCTGCGGTGTTTGCTTGATTTGGCACGGGTTCGCCTGCCCGTGCGTCGCTAAAATCGCTTCTCCATTTCCAATTTCGCCGAGGTCCGACATGCCACTCGTCTCCATGCGCCAACTGCTCGACCATGCGGCCGAGAACGGCTATGGCATCCCCGCCTTCAATGTCAACAACCTGGAGCAGGTGCAGGCGGTGATGAGCGCGGCCGCCGAAGTGGGTGCGCCGGTGATCCTGCAGGCCAGCGCCGGGGCGCGCAAGTACGCCGGCGAGGCCTTCATCAAGCACCTGATCCAGGCCGCGATCGAAACCTGGCCGCAGGTGCCGCTGGTCATGCACCAGGACCACGGGCAGAGCCCGGCGGTGTGCCAGGGCGCGATCGACCTGGGCTTCTCGTCGGTGATGATGGACGGCTCGCTCGAGGCCGACGGCAAGACCATCGCCAGCTATGGCTACAACGTCGACGTCACCCGCAAGGTGGTGGACATGGCCCACGCGCTGGGCGTCACGGTGGAAGGCGAGCTCGGCTGCCTGGGCAGCCTGGAGACGATGCGCGGCGACAAGGAAGACGGCCACGGCACCGAATCGACGATGACCCGCGAGCAGCTGCTCACCGATCCGGAGCAGGCCGCCGACTTCGTCAAGCGCACCCAGCTCGACGCACTGGCCATCGCCATCGGCACCAGCCACGGCGCCTACAAGTTCACGCGCAAGCCCACCGGCGACATCCTGGCCATCGACCGCATCAAGGAAATCCACCGCCGCATCCCCAACACCCACCTGGTGATGCACGGCAGCTCCAGCGTGCCGCAGGACCTGCTGGCCGAGATCCGCCAGTTCGGCGGCGACATGAAGGAAACCTACGGCGTGCCGGTGGAAGAGATCCAGGAAGCCATCAAGCACGGCGTGCGCAAGATCAACATCGACACCGACATCCGCTTGGCGATGACCGCGGCAGTGCGCCGCTACCTGGCCGAGAACCCCAGCAAGTTCGACCCGCGTGACTTCCTCAAGCCGGCGCGCGAGGCGGCCAAGAAGATCTGCGCGCAGCGTTACCGCGAGTTCGGCTGCGAAGGCCAGTCGGCGAAGATCAAGCCCGCCAGCCTGCAGGACGTGGCCAGCGCCTACCGCAGCGGCAAGCTCGCCCCGACGGTGGTCTGAGCGGCCGCCGGCACGAGCCGGCTGTTCACTTTTTCTTGCCGCTGCCGGATTTCAGCGCGAGTTGCTTCGCGCCGGCGTGGCCCTGGTGGCGCTTGTTCAGATCGGCGAGCACACCCTCGTCGCTGAGGTCCAGCGCCACCGAGTTGTCCCAGTCGCGTCGGGTCACTTCCTTCAAACGCCGGATCACTTCCGGCGAATCGGTCTCGATGGCCAGTTCGCGCCGCTCGTCGAAGCTGCCGGGCGCCAGGTTGATCGAGCCGATGACGGCGCGCTCCTCGTCGGCCAGCAGCATCTTGCCGTGCAGCTTGAGGTGCTTCAGCTGGTGCACCTTGGCGCCGACGTCGCGCATGATGCGCAGGCCGCCGACGCCTTCGATCAGCTTGTCCTTCTTCAAGTTGTGCGGCGGCCGCGCCATGATGCGCACCTGCACGCCGCGCGCCAGCGCCCGCACCAGGCGTTCGATGATCACCGTGTCCTGGTAACGCTCGTTCTGCAGCCACAGCGAGATGCGCGCCGAATCGATGAAGGCGGCAATGCGCGCACGGCCGTTGTTCGGGCACCAGATCAGGCGCGATTTCGGGTCGGGCTTGAACTCGGTCTGGCTCCAGTCGGCATCGAAGCAGCGCAGCATCTCCGAGACCTCGAGCGCGTCGGTGGTCAGCACCGCGTAGTCGCGCGTCTGCGTCAAGTCGCGGGTTTCCCAGTTCAGCGATTCGACGTATCCGACCGTGCCGTCGATGACCATCGACTTCTGGTGCGTCAGCGCAAAGGCCGGGCTGCTGTCGCGCACCTCGACGCCACTGTCGGCCAGCGCCTTGCGTGTTTCCTCGTTCTCCGCCGAGCCGTCCCGGCGCTGCGGATTGAGCATCACGCGCACCTTGACGCCACGCACCTGCGCCGCCTTCACCGCCGCCACCATGTCCGGGTCGGTGAACAGGAACATGCGGATGTTGATCGTGTGCTGGGCGCCGGTCAGCGCATCGATCAGCGGCTTGGCGGTGTCATCAGGCAGGACGATCAGGCGGTGCGACATGGCGGCTTCTACAATGCGGGCTTTCCCGTTCCCCGGAGCCGCCCGTGACAAGCGCAGCCCCTGTGGTCGGTGTGCTGATGGGCTCGTCCAGCGACTGGGAGACCCTGCAGCACGCGACCCAGATTCTCGCCGAGTTCGGCGTGCCGCACGAGGCGCGCGTGGTCAGCGCCCACCGCATGCCCGACGACATGTTCGCCTATGCCGAAGCCGCGGCCGGCCGCGGCCTGCAGGCCATCATCGCCGGCGCCGGCGGCGCCGCGCACCTGCCGGGCATGCTGGCGGCCAAGACCATCGTGCCGGTGCTCGGCGTGCCGGTGGCCAGCCGCCATCTGCAAGGTGTGGACTCGCTGCATTCCATCGTGCAGATGCCCAAGGGCGTGCCGGTGGCCACCTTTGCCATCGGCGCGTCCGGCGCGGCCAATGCGGCGCTGTTTGCCGTGGCCCTGCTGGCCAACCACGACGAGGCGCTGCGCGGCAAGCTGCTGGCCTGGCGCCAGCGACAGACCGAAGCGGCGCGCGCGATGAGTGCCGATCTCGGTCGCGTCCCCGGGTGATGACGGCGCTGCTGCCCGCATCGGCCGGGGCCGATGGCGCGCCCGCGATGCTCGGCGTGATGGGCGGGGGCCAGCTGGCGCGCATGTTCGTGCACGCGGCGCAGGCTCTGGGCTACCGCACCGCGGTGCTCGATCCCGATCCGGCCAGCCCGGCCGGCAGCGTGTCGCACCTGCATGTGCGCAGCGCCTATGACGATCCGGCCGGCCTGGCGCAGCTGGCGCGGCACTGCGTAGCCCTCACGACCGAATTCGAGAACGTGCCGGCACCGGCATTGGCTTGGCTGGCGACGCAGCGCCCGGTGGCGCCCAGCGCCGAGGCGGTGGCCATCTGCCAGCAGCGCGCGGCCGAGAAGGCGCATTTCGCGCGCTGCGACGTGCCCTGCGCGCCCTATGCACCGCTGGCCTCCGAGGCCGACCTGCGTTCGCTCGGCGACGAGCTGTTCCCGGGCATCCTCAAGACCACGCAGCTCGGCTACGACGGCAAGGGCCAGCGCAGCGTGCCCACACGTGCCGACCTGTTCCCGGCCTGGTCGTCGCTGCAGCAGGTGCCCTGTGTGCTGGAACAGCGGCTGCCCTTGCAGCGCGAAATCAGCGTCATCGTCGCCCGTGCTGCCGACGGCCAGTGGGTGCATCTGCCGGTGCAGGAGAACCTGCACCGCGACGGCATTCTGGCGGTGACCGAAGCGCCGGCCCCCGACCTGCCGGCGGCGCTGGCGGCACTGGCGGTGGGGCAGGCAGCGCGGCTGGCGGCGTCGATGGACTACGTGGGCGTACTCTGCGTCGAATTCTTCGTGCTCGCCGATGGCTCCCTGGTGGCCAACGAAATGGCGCCGCGGCCGCACAATTCGGGGCACTACAGCCTGGATGCCTGCGACCTATCGCAATTCGATTTGCAGGTGCGCTGCACGGCCGGGCTGCCGCTGGTGGCGCCACGGCAGCATTCGGCGGCAGTGATGCTCAACCTGTTGGGCGATCTGTGGTTCGCCAACGGCAGCGACGTCGCCGCCGTGCCATGCTGGGACCGGGTGCTGGCGCTGCCCGGCGTGCACCTTCATCTGTATGGCAAGTCCGAAGCGCGGCGTGGCCGCAAGATGGGGCACCTGAGCGTCACCGCGGCCGAACCGGACCAAGCGCGGCGCGTGGCGCTCGAGGCCGCGGCCCGTCTCGGGCTGCCCGCTTTCTGAGCCGCGCGGTTGCGTATTGCCGGCCATGCCGCTGCTCGATGCTGCCGACCCGCTGGCCGTGAAGGCCGCCGCCCAGGCGCTGGCGGCTGGTGAGATGCTGGCCTTCCCCACCGAGACGGTCTATGGCCTGGGGGCCCGTGCCGACGACGACGTCGCCGTGCAGCGCATCTACGCGGCCAAGGGCCGCCCGGCTGCCCACCCGCTGATCGTGCATGCCGCCGATGCGCAGCAGGCGCGGCGCTTCGCTGCCCATTGGCCGGTCGCGGCAGAGGCCCTGGCCCGAGCCTTCTGGCCGGGGCCGCTGACGCTGATCGTGCCGCGCGAGCCCGGTCTGGCTGCGGCGGCAGCCGGCGGACAGGGCAGCATCGGCCTGCGTGTGCCCGCCCACCCGGTGGCCCAGGCGCTGCTGCGCCAGGCACTGAGCCTGGGCGTGTCGGGCGTGGCCGCGCCAAGCGCCAACCGTTTCGGCCGGGTCAGCGCCACCACGGCGGCCCATGTGGTGCAGGAGTTCGGCGCCGAGCTGAAGGTGCTGGGCGGCGGCGAATGCCCGGGTGGCATCGAGTCGGCGATCGTCGACTGCAGTGCGGCGGCGCCCACACTGCTGCGGCCGGGGCTGCTGCCGCGCGCACGGCTCGAAGCGGCGCTGGGCGCGGCGCTGCGCGAGCGCGACGCACAGTCGCCGCGCGCTAGCGGCAGCCTTCAATCGCACTATGCGCCAGCGGCCCGGTTGCGGCTGATGAGCGCCCAGCAGTTGCGCGACGCGCTGGAGGTGCTGGGAGCGCAGGCCTCGGGCCTGAGGCTGGCGGTATATTCGCGGAGCCGTCTGCGCGCCGGGCGTGGTGTCGATCAGCGGCAGATGCCCGACGACCCTGCCGCTGCCGCACACGAGCTGTTTGCCGCGTTGCGCGAGTTCGACGCACGGGGCGCCCAGCTCATCTGGGTGGAGCAGCCACCCGAGACACCCGACTGGGAAGGCGTGCGCGACCGCCTGACCCGGGCCGCGGCCTAGCGGACGCGGCACACCGAAGCTTGAAAGATTCTGGAGTGATGATGATGTCGATGGGCAACTGGGCGCGCCGCGCCTTGTGGGGCATGGGGGCGGGGCTGGCGGGGCTGCTGGCGGCTTGTGGCGGCGGTACCGAGCAGATCACGCCTTTCGAGCCGACACGCTACTTGGTGTTCGGCGACGAGATGAGCGTGCTGACCAAGCCGGGTCCCAATGGGCTGAAGTACACGGTGAATGCGGTCAACAGCGACGGCGCTGCGACCTGCGACGTCAATACCTCCGGGCAGCCGGCGCGACTGTGGACTCAGGTCGTCGCCAATTCCTTCGATTTCGTCTTCGAGGAATGCAATCCGGCGGCACAGACGCCGAACGGTTTCATCTATGCGAGGCCCGGCGCGAAGTCTGCCGATTTCGTGACGCAACTGGCCGCGGCCCGGCTGGTGCATGGCAGCGTCGGCTGCAACGACCTGATGTCGGTATTGATCGGCATCAACGATGTCATCGAATTGTTCGAGACGCAGTACCTGGCCAATCCGACGGCCAGCACGGCTACCGCCATCACAAACGAGCTCAGCGCGCGTGGTGCCCGGCTGGGCCAGGCGATCACCGAGCTGACCGCGAACAACGGTTCGAACATCCTCGTCTCGACCATCCCGCTGGTCAACCAGACGCCCTATGGGCTGCTTCAGGATGCGCTCCATCCCGGCAAGAACGTGCCGAGCGTGCTGAATGAGTTCAGTACCGCCTTCAATACCGCGCTGCGCATCAACATTCCGAACGATGGCTCCCGCTGGGGCCTGGTCGAGCTGGATGCGTTAGTCAATGCTGCCGTCCGCAACCCTGGGAACTTCGGCATCACCAACTGGACCGTGGGGGTGTGCGCGGTGGACCTGCCCAATTGCGACAACACTGCGGCCGACCTGGTGCCTGGTGGCAACGCCGTCAGCTGGCTTTGGGCCAGCGACCGCTGGATCGGCTGGAAGGCCCATGCCAACCTGGGCAGCTTCGCCCGGCAACGCGCCCAGGGCAATCCCTTCGGTTGCGGCTAACGCGGCAGGGCCCGCGCGCGCCACTCGACGACCAGCTTGGTCGTCAGGATGGTGGCTGCCAGCAGCAGCGTCACGGCGTTGGCAAGGATGATCGGCCATTCACCCAGGCGCCAGCCGTAGGCCAGCCACAGCGCCACGCCGACGGTGAATATGCTGTACATGCCGGCGGAGATGCCGTGCACTTCGCGGGTGCGCAGCGTCAAGAATGCCTGCGGCACGAAGGACAGCGTGGTCAGCGACGCGGCCAGGTAGCCCAGCCAGTTGTTCGGGATCAGCGTGAAGTCCATGCGTGCTCAGCGCGACGGTGCGTCGCGCAGGCTCCATTGCACCAGTGCATCCAGCGCGGGCCGCGCGGCGTTGGCATTGGGGTGGTTGATGATCGCCACCAGCACGTAGCGGCGGCCGCTGTCCGACAGCACGTAGCCGGCCTGTCCGGCCACGTCACGCAGTGAGCCGGTCTTCAGGTGCGCGCGGCCCGGCGTGGCACGCGAGCGTCGCAGGGTGCCGTCCAGGCCATTGACCGGCAGCGAACTCACCAGCTCGGGCATGGCCGGGCTGCTCCAGGCCAGCTGCAGCAGTCGCACCATCAGTGCTGCGCTCAGGCGGGTCTCGCGCGACAGCCCCGAGCCGTTGTCCAGGTGCATGCCCTGCGGCAGCTCGCCGGTGCGCGCCACCAGCCATTCGCGCAACACCGCGCGTGCCGCCTCGGCCGTGGCCGGCTGCCCCGGCTGGCGCTGCAGGGCCAAGGTCAGGAACAGCTGCTGTGCCATGACGTTGTTGCTGAACTTGTTGATGTCGCGCACCACGTCGGCCAAAGGTGGTGACTTGATCTCGAAGCTGGGTTTGGCGCCCGCCGGCGCGCTGCCGTCGAGCACCCGCCCGGAGAGCTTGCCGCCCATGTCGCGCCACAGCGCCTCGATGAGCCGGGCGTTGTAGCTGGCCGGGTCGGCATCGGCCACCGGCCAGTTGAGCTCGCCACAGGCGGCCGGGTAGCTGCCCGCAAAACGCACGCGCGTGGCATCGGCAAAGCTGGCTTTCAGGCCGCCGCGCCAATCGTCGCAGGGTCCGGGCGACAGGCGCACCGAGCGGTCCACCTGCGTGCCGGCCAGCACCGGATCGACCGACACCACCGCCACGCCGCGTGCCGCGTCGGGCACGAAGCCATAGGTCACCGACTTGAAATTGAGCAGCAGCGCGTCGGGCTGCACGTTGTACGGCCGGGTCGGGTCGCCGTCGAACTCGGCCGGGTCTGCCTGCTGCCCGGCAAAGGCGCTGCGGTCGAGCACGATGTCGCCGCGGATTTCGCGCACGCCCAGTTGTTGCACCCGGCGCAGCAGCAGCCACACGCGTTCGACCACCAGTTTGGGGTCGCCCGTGCCCTTGATGACCAGCGAGCCGTCGAGCACGCCATCGCTGACATTGCCTTGCAGCCACACCGGGGTGCTCCAGGTCCAGGCCGGGCCCAACAGGTCCAGCGCCGCCAGGGTCGTCAACAGCTTGGCCAACGAGGCCGGGTTGACCGGCACCTGCGCGTTGTGCGACAGCACGGTGCGGCCGGTGCCGGCTTCCTGCAACAGCACCGACACCGCGTCGTGCGGAACCCGCGCACGCTGCAGCGCCGCATCCACCTCCGGCGGCATGGCCTGAGCCCAGGTGCACAGGCTCAGCCATATCAGCAACCAGGGGACGCGCCGACATGGAAACGAATGCCATCGAAGCGCCCTGAGCCACATGCTGGAGATGATCGCACGGCTACACTGAGCGCATGTTGTCGACATGCCCGCCGTGGCATTTTCCAGGGTCGGCCATGAGCGTTGCCCGCCTGCTCGCCTTCGACACCTCCACCGAAACCCTGGCCGTTGCCGTGCAGACCGAGGCCGGGCTGTTCAGCTGCAACGCACCAGGGGGCGCGGCGGCCTCGGCGCAGCTGCTGCCTCTGACCCGCCGCCTGCTGCAGCAGGCCGGGGTCGAGTTGGCGCAGTTGCAGGTCATCGCCTTTGGCAGCGGGCCCGGCGCCTTCACCGGCCTGCGTACCGCCTGCGCCGTGGCACAGGGTCTGGCCCTGGGTGCGGCGCTGCCGGTGCTGCCGCTGGACAGCCTGCTGATCGTTGCAGAAGGCGTGCGTGTGGAGCAGCCGGCCGCGCCTGCGGACATCGACGTGGTGATGGACGCGCGCATGGGCGAGGTCTATGCCGGCCGCTACCGCTGGGACGGTGCAGCCTGGCAGACGCGCCGCGCGCCGGCGCTGCATGCACTGGCAACACTGCATGCCGAATGGGCGCTGCACTCGCCCGCTTGCGTGGCTGGTTCCGCATTGCCGGCCTTCGGCGAGCAGCTGCGCAGTGGCGCGGCGCAGCGCGTCGCCGCCGGCACCGACCGGGCCGCCGCGTTGATGCGCCTGGCGCAACAACGCTGGCGTGACGGCGGCGGCATCGATGCCGCCGAGGCGCTGCCGCTGTACCTGCGCGACAAGGTGGCACTGACCATGGCCGAGCGCGATGCGCTGCGCCGCGCCGAGGTCAAGGCATGAGTGCCTTGCTGCAGCCCGGGCCCGAGTTGCGGCCGATGCAGTATGGCGACCTCGATGGCGTGCTGGCGGTCGAGCGCGCGGCCTACAGCTTCCCTTGGACGCGCGGCAATTTCATCGACTCGCTGGCTGCCGGCTACCTGGCCGAGATGCTGGTGGAGGCCCGCGGCAGCCTGGTCGGCTACTACGTGGCCATGGCCGGGGTCGACGAGATGCACCTGCTCAATCTGACGGTGGCACCGGCGCGGCAACGGCGTGGCCATTCGCGCACCCTGCTCGATGCGCTGGAACGCCGCTGCCGCGAACAGCAGCTGGCCACGCTGTGGCTCGAGGTGCGTGCCAGCAATGCGCGGGCGCGCCAGGTCTATGCACGTCGCGGATTTGCCGAAGTGGGGCTGCGCCGCGGCTACTACCCGGCCGGCAAGACGCAACGCGAGGACGCCATCGTCATGAGCTTGCCGCTGACTGAGCGCTGAGATGCCTTGGACCGAACGCCAGCGGCGCATGCTGCAGGAGATGGGATTGCGGCTGTGGTCGCCGGCGTCGCCCGAACCCGCTGTGGTGCCCACGGCGCCTTCAGTCGCCGCCGCGCCGCCGCTTGCCCCTGTCAGCGCGCTGGCACCACCCGCGGGGGCCGACGACCGCAATACCGCCATCGCCGCCATGACCTGGCCCACGCTGCGAGACGCCGTGGCGGCCTGTACCGCTTGCGGCCTGTGCCAGTCGCGGCGCCAGACGGTGTTCGGCGTCGGCAACCCGCAGGCGCACTGGATGATCGTCGGCGAAGCCCCCGGCGAGCAGGAGGACTTGAAGGGCGAGCCCTTCGTTGGTGCGGCCGGCCATCTGCTGGACAACATGCTGCGCGCGCTGAACCTGACGCGTGACGAGGCACCACCGCAGCAGCAGGTGTACATCGCCAACACCTTGAAGTGCCGGCCGCCGCGCAATCGCAACCCCGAGCCCGAAGAACTGGCACGCTGCGAGCCCTTCCTGGTGCGGCAGATCGAGCTGATCCGGCCGCGGCTGATCCTGGCGATGGGCCGCTTCGCGGTGCACTCGCTGCTGCGCAGCAGCGAGCCGATCGGCAAGCTGCGCGGCCGCGTGCACCGCTACCAGGGCGTGCCGCTGGTCGTGACCTACCACCCGGCCTATCTGCTGCGCAACCTGGCGGACAAGTCGCGCGCCTGGGAGGACCTGTGCCTGGCGGCGCAGGTGGCAGACGCCCGGCCTACTTCGCCTTCCGAGGCCTCTGCCAGCCTTCGATGACGGCCTGGCGCGCGCGCGCCACCGCCAGCTTGCCTGCCGGCACATCCTTCGACACCGTGGAGCCGCCACCGATGGTGGCGCCGTCGCCGATGTGGATCGGTGCGACCAGCACGCAGTTGGACCCGACGTGCACGTCGGCGCCGATCACGGTGCGGTGCTTGTGCGCGCCGTCGTAGTTGGCGGTGATGCTGCCGGCGCCGTAGTTGACGCGTTCGCCCACCGTGGCATCGCCCAGGTAGGCGAGGTGGTTGGCCTTGGCACCGGCGGCCAACGTGGAGTTCTTGACCTCCACGAAATTGCCGATGTGCACCTCATCCCCCAGATCCGCGCCCGGGCGCAGCCGCGCGAAGGGACCCACTTCGGCTCTTGGCCCAATCTTCGCCCCGGTGATGTGTGTGAAGGGCTGGATCAGCGCACCCGTGCCGATCTCGGCATCACGGATCACGCAGTTCGCGCCGATGTGCACGCCGTCGGCCAAGGTGACATGACCTTCGAAGACGCAGTTGACGTCGATCTCGACCTCGCTGCCGCACACCAGCTGGCCGCGCACATCCAGCCGCGCCGGGTCGGCCAGGCGCACGCCGGCCTCCATCAGCGCTTCGGCACCGGCGCGCTGGATGCGGCGCTCCAGGTCGGCCAACTGCACGGGGCTGTTGACGCCCAGCACCTCGGTCTCGCTGTCGGGCTGCGTCGCTACCACCGGTACGCCTTCGGCCACGGCCATGGCAACGATGTCGGTCAGGTAGTACTCCCTTTGCGCGTTGTCGTTCTTCAATGCGGCGACCCAGCGCTTCAGCGCTGCTGTGGGCGCGGCCATCATGCCGGTGTAGACCTCGCGGATGCCGCGTTGCGCCGCGCTCGCATCCTTGTGCTCGACGATGCCCATCACGCGGCCGGCAGCGTCGCGCAGGACGCGACCGTAGCCGGTGGCGTCGGCCAGCTCGATGGTCAGCAGCGCGAGCTGCTCGCTGCCGCAAGCTCGGGCCAGCGCGGCAGCGGTGTCGGCGCGGATCAATGGCACGTCGCCGTTGAGGATCAACGTGGTCGAGGCGCCGTCGTCCAGCGACGGCACCGCCTGCTGAATGGCATGTCCGGTGCCCAGTTGCGGCACCTGGCGCACGAAGGCCAGGCCCTGGCCGGACACGCTGGCTTCCACCTCGTCGGCCGCATGGCCGGTGACGACCACGGTGCGCGCGGCCTGCAGCGGCACACAGGTATTCAGAACATGCTGCAATAGGCTGATGCCGGCGAGGCGATGCAGCACCTTCGGCCTTGCCGACTTCATGCGGGTGCCCTTGCCGGCAGCCATGATCACGATGTTCAGAGCCATGCGAGCTTCCACGACCAAATCCGCGATTATCGGGTTGTGGCTGCTGGCGCTCGTGCTGTTGGGCGGCTGCAGCGCGGTACGAATTGGCTACAACCAGGCACCGACCCTGGCGTGGTGGTGGCTTGACGGCTACATGGATTTCGACGCCGAGCAGTCGCCCAAAGTGAAGGATGCGCTGAACCAGTGGTTCACCTGGCACCGCACGAGCCAGTTGCCGGACTATGCCAACCTGCTGGCTGCGGCGCAGCTTCAGGTGCTGCAGCCGGCCACGCCTCAACAGGTGTGCCGCTGGGCCGAGGACCTGCGCGTGCGCCTGGCCACCGGCTTCGCGCATGGCGTGCCGATGGCGGCCGAGATGCTGCCGCTGCTCAAGCCCGAACAGCTGGCGCAACTGGAGCGGCGCTACCGCAAGTCGAACCAGGACTTCGAAGAGGAGTACTTGCAGCAGGACGGCGACGAGCGCCTGAAGGCCGCGGTCAAGCGCACCATCGACCGCGCGGAGATGCTCTACGGCCGCCTCGAGGAGCGGCAGCGGCAGTTGATTGCCACTGGCGTGGCTGCATCGCCGTTCGACCCGGCCGCCTGGTTCGCCGAACGCCAGGCGGTGCAGGGCGAGACGCTGCAGACGCTGGCCCGGCTGACGGCCGGAGGTCCGACACGCGCCGACCGCGAGTCCAACCTGGCCGGGCTGCAGGCGCTGGCCGCACGCGTGCAGCGCGCACCGCCGGGCCCGTACCGCAACTACCAGCAACGGCTGACCGACTACAACTGCGCCTTCATTGCCCAGCTGCACAACAGCACCACGCCGGCGCAGCGCCAGACCGCGCGCAGCAAGCTCAAGGGCTGGGAAGACGACCTGCGCGCGCTGGCTGCGCAGAAGGCCACGGCGCGCGCCGACGCGGCTCTGTAGCGTCAGCCGATCTCGACGCGAATCGGTACCGCCGCGGGCGGCGTGCTGCAGCTCGCGCCATCGTCGTCGAAGGCCCTGTCGCCGGCGACATCGGCCACACCGTTGGCTTTCAGTGTGGTGAAGGGATGGATTCGCCGGTCCATCAGGTGCGACGGCACCACATGACCCATCGCATGCAGCATGTTGTCGGTGCGCCCAGGGTACTGGCGCTCCCACTCGCGCACCATGGCCTTGATCTGCACACGCTGCAGGCTGTCCTGACTGCCGCACAGCGTGCACGGGATGATCGGAAACTGCCGATGCTCGGCCCAGCGCTCCAGGTCGGTCTCGGCCACGTAGGCCAGCGGGCGGATGACGACGTGCCGGCCGTCGTCGCTGGCCAGCTTGGGCGGCATGCCCTTCAGCCGGCCGCCAAAGAACATGTTCATCAGCAACGTCACCACCATGTCGTCGCGGTGATGTCCCAGTGCGATCTTGGTTGCGCCCAGTTCGCTGGCCACGCGATAGAGGATGCCGCGCCTCAGACGCGAGCACAGGCTGCACATTGTCTGTCCTTCGGGAACGAGTTTCTTGACGATGCTGTAGGTGTCCTGGTCCTCGATGTGGAAGGGCACGCCGCGGCTGCGAAGGTACTGCGGCAGCACATGCGCCGGGAAGCCGGGCTGCTTCTGGTCGAGGTTGACGGCCACCAGGTCGAAGTCCACCGGCGCACGCTCGCGCAGCGACAGCAGCACATCGAGCAGGGCATAACTGTCCTTGCCGCCGGACAGGCAGACCATGACCTTGTCGCCGGATTCGATCATGTTGAAGTCGGCAATCGCCTGGCCCACCTGGCGGTGCAGCTTCTTGCTCAGCTTGTTGGCCTCGAAGGCGTGCTTGCGCATGTCGCGCGGGGGAAGGTCGGCGACGCTGTTCATGGTGGGTTCACTCCGAAGACCTCGACGCCGACGGCGTCGCAGTCCGGGTAGACATCGGGCTTCTCGGTGGACACGCGCGCAGCGCGCACGCGTGGGTGCGCCAGCATCAGCTGCAGCAACTCGTCGGCCAGGGTTTCCTGCAGGTGGATATGGCCGCGCGCCACACGCTCGCTGATGCTGCGGCGGATGAAGTCGTAGTCGACCACCTCGTCCAACTCGTCGTCCTGCGGCGTGGACAGCGCCAGCGGCACGAACAGGTCGACGTTGATGACCACACGCTGCTCGCCCTTCTTCTCGAAATCGTGCACGCCGATGTTGATCCAGACCTCGTAGTCGCGCAGGAACAGGCGGCGACAGCCCGCCAACGCAGGGTGTTGAAGCAGGCTGGTCATCTCAATCCTTGGTTAGGAACATCACGTCACGCGCCTGCGCGGACAGGTGCTGGCCGCCGTCGACCAGCAGCGTGGTGCCGGTGATGGCCGGCGATTCAAGCAGGAAGCGCACCGCGCGGGCGATATCCGGCCCGGTGGACGAGCGCTGCAACGGCGTCAGCCGGTGCGCCGCCTCGAAGCCGGCCTGATCCATCGGGCCGGACGGCAGGGTCACGCCGGGCGCAACGCCGCACACGCGCACGCGCGGCGCCAGCGCCTGGGCCAGGAGCGTGTTGGCAGCTTCGAGGGCGGCTTTGGACAAGGTGTAGGACAGGTAGTCCGGGTTGGGATTCCAAAGCTTCTGGTCGAGCAGGTTGACCACACAGCCGCTGGCCGTGCCGCCCGCCAGATGGACATGCAGGGCCTGCGCCAGCAGCACGGCCGGGGCGACGTTGCTGCGCCAATGACGCTCCATCAGTGCGTGGCTGAAGCTGTGAACGTCGTCGTACTCGAACAGTGCGGCGTTGTTGACCACTGCCCGCAGTCGGCCGTAGTGGCCCAGCACCGCGGGCACGAGCGCGCGGCAAGCCGACTCATCCGCCAGGTCGGCGGCGAAGGCCTGGGCGTCTGCGCCGAGCGCGCGCAGTTCGCGCACTGTGTCATGGGCCTCGCCGTGTGAATGGCCATAGTGCACGGCCACGTCCCAGCCCTGCGCAGCCAGCTCAAGGGCAATCTCGCGCCCGAGTCGGCGGGCACCCCCGGTCACCAGGGCCACGGGACGAAGTTCCATGCTTCCTACAATCCATCCATGGGGGAAGGGCAATCCGCGAGTTTATCGGCGCAGCTGCAACTGCGGATCCGTGCGGCCATCCTGCAGAACGATGGCTGGCTGCCCTTCGACCGCTTCATGTCCATGGCGCTGTACGAGCCGGGTCTCGGCTACTACGCCAACGACAGCCGCAAGTTCGGGGCCATGCCCGACACGGGCAGCGACTTCGTCACCGCGCCGGAAATGTCGACGTTGTTCGGCCGTGCACTGGCCGTGCAGGTCGCTCAGGCGCTTCAGGCCACCGATTCCAGCGAGATTTGGGAGTTCGGGGCCGGTTCCGGTGCGCTGGCACAGCAACTCCTGGCCGAGCTGGGCGATCGTGTCAGTGCCTATCACGTGATCGAACTGTCGGCCAACCTGCGCGAGCGCCAATCGTTGTGCCTGCAGTACTGGACCGGTCGGGTGCACTGGCACGACCGCCTGCCCGAGCGCATGGACGGTGTGCTGCTGGGCAACGAGGTGCTCGACGCCATGCCGGTGCAACTGCTCCACTGGGACGGCCAGCGCTGGTACGAGCGCGGCGTCTGTGTCAGCGGCGAGGCCTTCGTGTGGCAAGACCGGCCCACCCCCCTGCGCCCGCCGGCGGGCGAATTCGTGTCCGGTACCGTGGTCGAGATTCACCTGCAGGCGCAGGCTTTCGTGCGCACGCTGGCGCAGCACATGGGCCGGGCGGTGGCCATCTTCATTGACTATGGCTTTCCCGAGGCCGAGTACTACCACCCGCAGCGCACCGGTGGCACGCTGATGTGCCACCGCGCTCACCAGTCCGATGCCGACCCGCTGGTGGCGGTGGGGCTGAAGGACATCACCGCGCACGTCAACTTCACTGGGATCGCGCTGGCCGCACAGGACGCCGGTCTGGAGGTGCTGGGCTATACCTCGCAGGCGCGCTTCCTGATCAACTCCGGACTGGCCGCCCTGATGAAGGACGCCCCGCTGCTGCAGCGCACTGCCGCTCAGCGTCTGATCCATGAACACGAGATGGGCGAGTTGTTCAAGGTGATCGGACTGGCCCGAGGCGTCCGCTTGGATGCCGTCGGCTTTGCCAGTGGCGACAGAAGCCATCGCCTGTGATGCGCTGGCTGATCGTCTTCCTGCTGGCCTGTCTACTCTTCAATGGCCTGAAGGGCTGGCTGGCACGCATCGGCCTGGGCCGGTTGCCGGGCGACTTCTCGTTCCGACTGGGTGGCCGCGAGTGGTACCTGCCCCTGGCCAGCAGCCTGTTGCTCAGCCTGGTAGCCATGGGGATCGGTGCGCTGCTGTAGTGACCCCTGGTCTCAGGGCCGCCCCGCAGGCATGTCGACGGCTCAGGCGCCGGCGCGCAACCCCCGCCAACGGTTGAAACGCGCGATGCCCTGTCCCGGCGACAGATAGCTCGGGGCTACGGACTGCAACGACGCGACCTGAATGCCCAAGGCGTCCAGGCCCGGCAACTGGCCGGTAGCCACGTTCGGCACGCGCATGGACAGGATGTTGTCGCGCGACATCAGTGGCACCCCGGGCATCAACTCCATGCTCCTTGCCTGCAACAAGCCCACCGATTCCGGCAAGGCAATGACCTTGCGCTCATGGCCGCACAACCGGCCTGCCAGGCGCACCAGGTCGGCCAGCGTGAAAACCTGCGGTCCGGCACATTCGTAGGTCTTGCCGATGCTGTCCTTCCGTTCCAGACAGCGCAGCAGCGCCTCGGCCACGTCTTCGACCCACACCGGCTGGAAGCGTGCGTCCACGCCCGACAGCGGCATCACAGGAAACACCGACTGCAGCGCTGCGAACAGGTTCAGGAAGCTGTCGCCGGCACCAAAGATCACCGAGGGCCGGAGCACGCTCAGCTCCAGCGTCGCGGCCTGCAGGATCGCCTCGGCCTCGGCCTTGCTGCGCAGGTAGTTGGATGGCGCGTCCAGGCTCACGCCAAGCGCGCTGACGTGAACGACTCGTCTTACGCCGGCTGTCTGGCAGGCGCGGGCCAGTCGACGTGCCAGGCGCACATGCACCTTTTCGAAGTCAGCGGCGCTGCCGTGCAGGATGGCAATCAGGTTGATCACCGCATCATGCCCTGCCACCAGGCGCGCCAATTGGGCATCGTCATGCACGTTGCATTCCACCGGGTCGACGGTGGGCAGGAACTGGACTGGCTTGGCATGCGCGAGGCGCCGTGTGGCCACGGTCACGCGCATGGCGCTATCGCGCTCGACCAGGCGCTCGCACACCGAGCGGCCGACGAAGCCGGTGCCACCGAGCAGCAGGACCCGCGTCATCGCGGTCACGGCAGGTCCTTGTCCGATGCCGGGGCACGTGTGTCGCGCGGTCCGATCTGTGGGCCCAGGCGGGCCTTCAGCGACGTGGGCTTGCTGCCCAGCAGGGCGCTGTAGTAGACCGAGTTCGACATCACCTTCTTCACGTAGTCGCGGGTCTCGGCAAAGGGGATGTTCTCGGCCCAGGCGGCGGGCTCCATCAGCGGGCCGTCGCGCCAGCGGCGCGGCCGCCCGGGCCCGGCGTTGTAGGCCGCGGCCGCCAGGGCCTGCGAGCCGCCGAAATCATCGAGTACCAACTTCAGGTAGGCGGTGCCCAGCTTCAGGTTGACGCCGCGGTCGCTGATCATGTCCGGTTTGTAGTCGATGCCGATCTTCTTGGCGGTCCATCGTGCCGTGGCGGGCATGATCTGCATCAACCCCGATGCACCGACGTGCGAGCGCGCATCCATGATGAAGCGGGACTCCTGCCGGATCAGGCCATACACATAGGCTGGGTCCAGGCCGATTTCGCGGGCCTGGGCCACAACATCCTGTCGGAAGGGTGTGGGAAAGCGCTGCGCCATGTCCACTTCCTGGCGCGTGCGGTCACTGGTGTTGATGCAGCGGTCCCAGACCTCGCGGTCGCAGGCCAGCTGGGCGGCGGCCAGCAGTTCGCGGTCGCCCATGCCGCGCAGCGTGAAATTCCACTCGCGCACGCCTTCGTTGCGCAGGCCGATGCCGATCAGCAGCAGCGCCCGCTCGAAGCCCGGGTTGCGCCGCGCCGCCTCGCGCTCGGCGGCCGACAGCGCGGCGGGCTTGGGCGGCAACGCAACCGTGCCGCCCAACTCTTCGAGAGCCAGCTTGCCATAGAAGTGCATCTGCCCGGAAATCGAATCCAGCATCTGCCTGGCGGCCAGCCGCTCGGGTTCGCCCTCGGGCCCGGCCTTGGCACTGCCTTGCAGGGCGCGTGCTCGCCAGTAGACCCAGGCCGGGTCCTTCTGCTCGTCGACGCTCATCGCCTGCAGCGCGGTATTCACCAGGGTCCAGCGCTCCAGGTCCGGACCGTCGTAGCGCAGCGCCGCGCGCACCTGCCAGCCGAGCATGTCGTCGGACCAGGATGCCAGGTCGCGTTTGGCTGCCTGGGCCTCGCTGCGCAGTGCCCAGGCCCTCTGGTAGTACGGGACTGCTTCGGGCATGAGTTTCTGCGCCGCCTGTTTGGCCGTGCCGGCCCAGGCCAGCGCAGCCAGATGCTTCGGCAGTGCCGATTGCCAGCGATCCTTCAGCTGCGCAGCGGCGGCCTGCGGGTCGGAGCCAGCCAGCCGCAGCAGCGCAAGCGTTGCCAGCTCGGCGCCCTGGCCGCCTTCGCTGCCGGGCTTGCGGGACAGGTAGCGCGCCGGGTTCTCCGCCAGCTCGGCCACGGCATTGGCCGCTGCTGGACTGACGAAGCCGGCCGCGGCGCGTGCGGCGCGCGGGCGGTTGTTCTCGATGGACGTCCGCGCCTCCACCCAGGCGTCGTTTTCGCTCAGCTGCCCGGCCGCGAACAGCGTGCTGGCCAGCAGGTTGCAGCCGTCGTCCAGGTCGCGCTGCGCGAACCATGCGTTGCGCGCAGCCTCGCGCACGTCCTGCCCTGCGAGGTGCTGCGTCAGCAGCGCATAGCAGGTGACCTCGCGATCGTCGTTCATCCGAAACCGCGGGTAGTCGCGGCTGAAGCTGGCCCAGTCGCGGCGCCGTCCCAGTTCCAGCAGCCAGTCGTTGCGCAGCCGGTCCTCGACATAGGTGCCCGGCCAACGCGCGTAGAAGGCCTCGACTTCGTCGACCTGGGCCGCGCCCAGCCGATTGGTCAACTCCCAGTACTCGATCCAGGGTGCCAGCGGGTGCTGCCGCGCGGCCACCGTGGCGGCCACCAGCTGAGCCTTGTCCTTCTTGCGGAAGGCGTCGCGCGCGTCCAGCACCACCTGATGCTCGCTTTGCGCCAGCGAGCTCGTGGGCAGTCCCGCCAGCAGCGTCAGTGTCAGCGCAGCGGCACGTAGCCAAGTCGAGGAGGGGGAGCGCAGCATCATTTGCAGTGGCAGGGCATTCATTGCGGGAATCTAGCGCTTTGCCATCGGTGCGCGTGGCATTTTCGCACTGCGTGTCCGCGTTGCCTGCACATCGGCGCGTGGCCTTTCCCGCAGACGGGCATTTCGAGGACGTCAGCCTCACAATGCGCCGAAACGAATTCGAGCCTTCTCATGAGCGATGACTTCAAGATGACCTTCGAGCCGACGCGTGACAAGCTCACGCTGCGCAAGCAGTTGCAGGCCGAGCGGCTGGCCATGGCCGACCGTCACGAGCGCTCGGTGCACCTGCAGGAGGTGCTGCGTGTGTGGCTGGTCAGCCGCAGCGAGCGCAGCATCGGCGCCTACTGGCCGATCAAGGGTGAGTTCGATGCGCTGCCGGCGCTGTTCCGCTGGAGCGAGGCCGAGGGCGAACGCCGCATTGGCCTGCCCGTGATCGATCGCGAGACCAAGCAACTGCGCTTCCACGTCTGGTACCCCGGCTGCCCGATGGAGGCCGATGCCTATGGCATCCCCAAGCCCAAGGACACCGAGGCTTTCGAGCCCCAGTTGCTGCTGGTGCCCTGCGTCGGCTACGGCCCGAAGGGTCTGCGCCTGGGCTACGGCGGTGGCTTCTACGACCGCACGCTCGCGGCGCTGCGCCCGCGCCCCTTCACCGTCGGGGTGGGCTTCGCCCACGGCTTTGTGCCCTGGCTGGTGCCCGAGCCGCACGACGTGCCGCTGGACGCCATGCTGGTCGAGGACGGCGTCGTCTACCAGCGTCGCTAAGCCGGTCTCAAGCGGGCGTGCCACCCAGGCTCAGGCGGCTGCATAGCTCCAGCGTCAGCGCAGACTGGTTCATCGTGTAGAAGTGAATGCCCGGCGCGCCGCCGGCGATCAGGCGTTCGCAAAGTCCGGCCACCACGTCCAGACCGAAGGCGCGGATCGAGGCGGCGTCGTCCATGTAGCCTTCCATCTTCAGCGCCACCCAGCGCGGGATCTCGATGCCATCGCGCGCCGCGAACTGGGCGATCTTGGCAAAGTTGTGGAAGGGCATGATGCCCGGCACGACCGGCGCGTCGGCACCCAGGCGCCGCGTGCAGTCCACGAAGTGGAAGTACGCGTCGGGGTTGTAGAAGAACTGCGTGATCGATGAATCTGCGCCGGCCTTCACCTTGGCCACATAGTGCTGGAGGTCGCGCTGGCTGTAGCGCTGTTCCGGGTGGTACTCCGGGTAGGCGGCCACCTCGATGTGCCAGTCGGCACCCTGGCTCTCGCGCACGAAGCTCACCAACTCGGCGGCGTAACGGAACTCACCGGCCGTGGCCGTGCCGCTGGGCAGGTCACCGCGCAGCGCGACCAGGCGGTGGATCTTCTGCGCGCGATAGGAATCCAGGATCTCTGCAATGCCTGCCCGCGTGGAACCCACGCAGGACAGGTGCGGCGCAGCCTCGAAGCCGGCCGCGGCGATGGCGCGAACGGTATTCAGGGTCTTGTCGCGCGTGGAGCCACCAGCGCCGTAGGTGACACTGAAGAACTCGGGCTGCAGCGCACCGAGCTGCTGCACGACGTCCTTGAGCTTCTGATCGCCGACCGGCGTGTTCGGCGGAAAGAACTCGAAGCTGATCGGTACTGACTTCATACGGGTCTCCGACACAGGCTGGCGTGCCCTACGCGAGCCAATGGGTGCATGCCATCAAGCAGACGCCGCGGATCCGGCTTGGCCGGGCCGCTGGCGTCGCCCCCTAGGGGGAGCGCCGTAGTAGGCGCTTCGGGGGGATCAATACCTATACGTGTCGGGCTTGTACGGCCCTTGCTTGCGCACGCCGATGTAGGCGGCCTGTTCGTCGCTCAGTTCGCTCAGCATGGCGCCCACCTTCTTCAGGTGCAGCCGCGCCACCTTCTCGTCCAGGTGCTTGGGCAGCACGTACACCTTGCCGGCCTCGTAGAAGTCGCTGTGGGTGAACAGCTCGATCTGCGCGATCGTCTGGTTGGCGAAGCTGGAGCTCATGACGAAGCTCGGGTGCCCGGTGCCGCAGCCCAGGTTCACCAGCCGGCCCTTGGCCAACAGGATGATGCGCTTGCCGTCCGGGAAGATCACGTGGTCCACCTGCGGCTTGATCTCTTCCCACTGACACTTGTCCAGCGACGCGACATCGATCTCGTTGTCGAAGTGACCGATGTTGCAGACGATGGCCTGGTCCTTCATCGCCGCCATGTGAGCGTAGGTAATGACGTCCTTGTTGCCGGTGGCCGAGACGAAGATGTCGGCCTTGTCGGCGGCGTACTCCATGGTCACGACCTTGTAGCCTTCCATTGCCGCCTGCAGCGCGTTGATGGGGTCGATTTCGGTGACCCACACCTGCGCCGACAACGCGCGCAGCGCCTGGGCCGAGCCCTTGCCCACGTCGCCATACCCGGCCACCACGGCGACCTTACCGGCGACCATGACGTCGGTCGCGCGCTTGATGGCGTCGACCAGCGACTCGCGGCAGCCGTACAGGTTGTCGAACTTGCTCTTCGTGACCGAATCATTGACGTTGATGGCGCGGAACATCAGCGTGCCCTTGGACGACATCTCCTTCAGGCGGTGCACGCCGGTGGTGGTCTCTTCGGTCACTCCGATGATCTGCGCGCTCTTGCGCGTGTACCAGGTCGAGTCGGTCGCCAGCTTGGCCTTGATGGCCGCGAACAGGCAGGTCTCTTCCTCGCTGCCCGGATTGGCCAGCACCGAGATGTCCTTCTCGGCGCGTTGGCCCAGGTGCATCAGCAGCGTGGCGTCACCGCCGTCGTCGAGGATCATGTTCGGGCCTTCGCCCTCGCTGCCCTTGGGGCCGAAGTCGAAGATGCGGTGGGTGTAGTCCCAGTAGTCCGCCAGTGTCTCGCCCTTGTAGGCGAAGACCGGCGTGCCCTCGGCCACCAGCGCAGCGGCGGCATGGTCCTGGGTCGAGAAGATGTTGCACGAGGCCCAGCGCACCTTGGCGCCGAGGGCCTGCAACGTTTCCACCAGCACGGCGGTCTGGATGGTCATGTGCAGGCTGCCGGTGACGCGCGCGCCCTTCAGCGGCTGGGTCTTGGCGAATTCTTCGCGGATCGCCATTAGACCGGGCATCTCGGTCTCGGCGATGCGGATTTCCTTGCGACCCCAGGCGGCAAGCGCCATGTCGGCCACGTGGAAGTCGGTGAAGTTCTGGGGTTTGAGCACAGCGTTCAAGGCAATCTCCGTTGAGGGTGGGAACCCCCTCGAAACGGGTCGGTCGCGTGCTGCTTGGGGTTGCCGCTCACCGCACCGTATCGAGGGGGTGAGCGCAGTTGAAACCTATCCGAGCCTGGAACGAATCATGCCGTCTCGCAGCGCTCCTCGGAATCCACAAGTATAGCCAAGGGCGCGGCCGCAGGTGCAACTGCGGTTCATCTGCGGTGGGCCGACGTGACGTCCTCACCCTTTTCATGGACCAGGCTGGCGCGGCCGACGATCAACGGGTCGAGCGGGCCGACGGAGTCCAGATCCTTCTTCGAATAGTCCAGCTGGTGCAGCACATAGCGCATCGCATTCAGCCGCGCGCGCTTCTTGCAATCCGACTTGATCACCGTCCAGGGCGCATCGGCCGTGTCGGTGTGGAAGAACACCCCTTCCTTGGCGCGGGTGTACTCGTCCCACTTGTCCAGCGAGGCCATGTCGATCGGGCTGAGCTTCCACTGCTTCAGCGGGTGGCTGCGCCGCTCCTTGAAGCGGCGGCGCTGCTCCTCGCGGCTGACCGAGAACCAGAACTTGAAGACGTGCACGCCGCTGTGCACCAGGTGGCGCTCGAACTCGGGCGCCTGGCGCATGAACTCCAGGTATTCCTCGTTGCTGCAGAAGCCCATCACGCGCTCGACGCCGGCGCGGTTGTACCAGCTGCGGTCGAACATGACGATCTCGCCGCGCGTGGGCAGATGCTGCGCATAGCGCTGGAAGTACCACTGGCCGCGCTCGACTTCCGACGGCTTTTCCAACGCCACCACGCGCGCGCCGCGCGGATTCAGATGTTCCATGAAGCGCTTGATGGTGCCGCCCTTGCCGGCGGCGTCGCGGCCCTCGAAGAGGATCAGCACGCGCTGGCCGCTGTCCTTGACCCAGGCCTGCAGCTTCAGCAGCTCGACCTGCAGCTTGTATTTCTGCGCTTCGTAGGTCTTGCGGGACAGCAGGTTCTTGTACGGATAGCCGCCTTCGCGCCAGCGCGGCGACAGCTCCATGTCCGGGTCTTCCTGGCGAAGCTTCTTCGCGTCGCTGCCCTCGAACAGCACGCGGCGCATTGCGCTCAGGTCGTCGGGCGAGGCGCCGGCGAAGATGGCCTCCAAGGCCTCGCGCGTCTCGCCGGGTGCGGCCTGGGCAGCGCGGTGCAACAGGTCGCGCAGTGCGGCGCCCTGCGCGTCCTGCTTGCCGAGCGTGGCCTGGCGTACCACGTGCCGTTCGATGGCCTTGGGCCCGAGGCGTGGCGCGATGTCGCCGGCCTGCGCCGGCCGTGCCCGCTTGGCAACCGTGCGGCCGCTCTTGGGGGTCGCAGTCTTGCGCGCGGGCGGCGGGGTGTCTTTGGCCATTCGTGGTCCTTCGCAGGCAGGTGGGCCCGCCATTATGAAAATCCGGTGACGGCGATTCTTGCGCCCGGTCAAAGCGGCCGGGGGCGGCGCCGGTCCTGTGCGAGACTGAAACGATGAGTGCCGAACGCCTGCAGCCCCTGAACGTGCTGCCCGCTGCATCACTGCGCCCGTTGCGCGGCGTACTGACCGACATCGACGACACGCTGACGCGCGACGGCCAGATCGAGCCGGTGGCGCTGCAGGCGCTGCAGCAGCTGGAGCGTGCGCAGCTGCCGGTGATTGCCATCACCGGGAGGCCAGCCGGCTGGAGCGAGCCCTTCGCGCTGGACTGGCCGGTGGCGGCGATCGTGGCCGAGAACGGCTCGGTGCTGCTGCGTCGCGTGGGCACGCAGCTGCGGCGCGATTTCGCGCAGGACGAGGCCGCCCGTGCCGCCCATTGGCAGCGCCTGCAGCATTGCGCACAGGCCGTGCTGGCGGCATTGCCGCAGGCCCGGCTGGCCCGCGACAGCGCCGGGCGGCTGACCGACATCGCCATCGACCACAGCGAATTTGCGCAGCTCGACCGCGCCGAGATCGATATCGTGCTCAGGGTGATGCAGGCGCACGGGCTGCGCGCCAGCGTCAGCTCGATCCATGTCAATGGCTGGATCGGCGAGCACGACAAATGGAGCGGCGCACGCTGGGCGGTGGAGCGGACGCTCGGCCTGCCCTTCGAGCCGGTCGAATGGCTCTACATCGGCGATTCGACCAATGACCAGCTGATGTTCGAGCACCTGCCGCTGACCGTGGCCGTGGCCAACATCCGCCGCTTCCTGGGGCAGCTGCAGGTGCTGCCGGCCTACGTGACACCGTCGGAGCGCGGCCAAGGCTTTGCCGAAGTCGTGCAACGGCTGCTCGAGGCCAAGCAGGCGGGCTAGCGCGGCTGCAGGAAGGCCTCGATACGCCCGAGTTCCTCGTCCAACGCGTGTCGGTAGGCCGCATCCCGCGGTGCCTTGCCAGCGGCGTAGCCGAGGTCGGCCTGCAGCATGTTCGCGCGCAGCGCCAGATTGCCCCAGCCAATGACCTGGTCGCGCCACAGAAGCGGCAGCGCGTAGTAGCCTCGCAGCCGCTTTGGCGCGGGCGTGTAGGCCTCGAATCGGTAGGCCCAGCCCCACAGGACCTCGAAGCGTCGGCGGTCCCACACCAGGGAGTCGAAGGGGGCGAGAAGGCGCACCGTCTCGCCATGGGCGTGTCGGCGCGACGCCGGGTTCTCTCCAGCAGGCCAGTACCATCGCTGGCCGTCGATCGTGGTCGACGGCAACCTCGCCTTGGCGCGCGCCAGCGCTGCGCGGCGGCGGTCGCGCCACTGGGCGGCCGCGACGCTGCCCAGCCACGTCACCAGCATGCTCAGCGTCGCCGCTGGCAGCGGCGCATACACGCCGACGGCGATATCGACCATCGCATCCAGCGCCGCGTCGGCTTCGGCCGGTGCGCGCTCGTGTGCGTCGTGCGCGGCGTACAGACGCACGCCGCCTTCGCGCCGCGCCACACGCAGCAGCCCGCGGTAGTGCATGCCGTCGAGCAGCTGGGTACTGGCGTTAGACGTGCCGCCGAACCAGTTTCGCGTCTTGCCGTGCGCAAACGCCGCGTCGACCTCGCGCGGATGGGCCACGCCGCGCTCGCGTACGAAGGCCTGCACGTCTCGGGCCTGCGCCCAACGCGACTTTGGCCAGGCCGTGCGCGCCGTGCGCGGGTGCATCATCGCGTGCAGGTCCCGCCGCACGAAGCCGTAGTTGACGAAGAAGTCTTCCTCCACCGTCAGCCGCGCGTAGCGGCGCTCCAGGTCGCCAGCGCGGTAGTCACGCACCCGGTGGCGCAGTGTCAGATCCTGCGCGCGGGCCGGTGCCCGGATCGGGTCGGCCTGCACGAAGCCCAGCCTCTCGAGGGCCCTGGGCAGCGTGGTCGGTGCAAAGAAGGTACGTGCCACCGCGTGGCGGCGCAGCATGTCCAGGTCGATCGTCATGCGCCGATGATGCCTCGATGAATGCCGCATCCTTGCGTCGCCGCAAGGCGCCGCAGCAGTCGTGGCAAGCAGAATCGTCCGTAACGGTTCAACCTGAAGGACGTCATGGTGCCGATCACATTGCACTTCGGACTGCTCGCCACGTGGGCGCTGACGGCCGGAGTCGCCGTCGCCCAAGGCAGTGCCCAGATCAAGCCGCCGCAGGCCCAGGCCTGGATCGACGTGGCCACCTTCAGCGGGCTGGGCATGCCGATGGGCGGCATGGCGGGCGCTGCAGGCGGGCCGATGTCAGCCTTGGGCGGGCTGTTCGGCGGTGGGTCGGCGAGCGCGCGCAACACTTTCGGCCAGACGCAGGGCGGCGCGCCGGGGCGCTGGGTGGACGTCACGCTGTACAGCCGCAACAACCCGGCATTGGCCGAGGCGCAGCAGGCCGTACCCGCGGGCTTCCTGAGCCCGGCGCTGCAGCTTCAGGCGCCGCGCGACAGCAAGGCGCCGACGGTGCAGGACGACGAAGCCATCGACGAACCCAACTACGAGAAGCCCAGGGGCAAGCTGCTCCTGTACTGGGGCTGCGGCGCCGCCGTCCGGCCTGGCCAGCCCAAGGTGCTGGACATGGCCAGCGCTTCGGCTGCCGATCTGGCAGCCTTCTTCGTCTCCCGCCGTGCCACGCAGCGCGGCGCGCACAGCGTCGCCGGCCGGCCGGTGTGGCCGAACCCGGCCGATGCGCGCATGGTGCCTGAAGGCGCCTCGCTGGTCGGCGAACATGCCTTCAGCGGCGCCGGCGTGCCGGAAGCCTTTCGTTTCCAGATACCGCCTGCGCAGGACCTGATGCCGCCGCTGCAACTGCAGTTTGTCGAGCAGGCGGGTGGCGGCGAGTTGCGCTGGAACGCGCTACCCACCGCACGCGCCTATTTCGCCGCAGGCATGGGTGCCGCGCGCCAGGACGAAATGGTGCTTTGGACCTCGAGCGAGCTGCCGGACACGGGTTTCGGCCTGACCGACTACCAGACCAATCCGGCGATCGACCGGTGGCTGCGAGAGAAGGTGCTGATGATGCCGACGACGACGCAATGTGCCGTGCCCAAGGGGGTGCTTCCCGGCGAGGGCGCGATGCTGCGCGTCATCGCCTACGGCAACGAGCTGAACCTGGCCCACCCGCCGCGGCCGGCCGACCCGAAGGCTCCCTGGGCACCGGTGTGGGCCGTGAAGCTGCGCCTGAAGTCGGTGGCCATGGTCATCCCGGGCATGCCCGCGATGGGCGAGCCGACCGGCAAGCCGGGCACGCAGAAGCCGGCACCGCAGAGTGAGGACAAGGCCGACGGCCTGCCCAAGCCGATGGACCTGCTGAAGGGAATACTCGGGCGCTGAAGCGCTGCGCTATTGCGCCCAATCTTCGACAACGGGCCCGCAGGCCCGCTGTCGAGGGCGCCGTGCCTACAATCCGGCCGCGGCGCGCAGCGCCGCAGTTCTATCGGTCTTCTCCCAGCTGAACTCGGGCTCTTCGCGACCGAAGTGCCCGTAGGCGGCCGTCTTCTCGTAGATCGGCCGCAGCAGGTCGAGCATCTGGATGATGCCCTTCGGCCGCAGGTCGAAGTGCTCGGCCACCAGCGCCGACAGCTTGTCGTCGCTCATCACGCCAGTGCCTTCGGTATAGACCGTGATGTTCATCGGCTTGGCCACGCCGATGGCGTAGGCCACCTGGATCTGGCACTGCTTGGCCAGGCCCGCGGCGACGATGTTCTTGGCCACATAGCGCGCCGCATAGGCGGCCGAGCGGTCCACCTTGGATGGGTCCTTGCCCGAGAAGGCGCCACCACCGTGCGGGCAGGCGCCGCCGTAGGTGTCGACGATGATCTTGCGGCCGGTCAGGCCGCAGTCGCCCTGCGGGCCGCCGATGACGAAGCGGCCGGTCGGGTTGACCAGGTAGCGCGTGTCCTTCAGCCATTCCTTGGGCAGCACCGGCTTGATGATCTCCTCGACCACGGCCTCGATGAACGAAGCCTTCATCTTGGTGGCCGTCTCGCTCTGGTCAGGCGCGTGCTGGCTGCTCAGCACCACGGTGTCGATGCTGTGCGGCTTGCCGTCCAAGTAGCGCATCGTCACCTGGCTCTTCGCGTCGGGGCGCAGGAACGGCAGCTTGCCGCTCTTGCGCAGTTGCGCCTGGCGCTCCACCAGGCGGTGGGCGTAGTGGATCGGGGCTGGCATCAGCGCCGGCGTCTCGTCGCAGGCATAGCCGAACATCAGGCCCTGGTCGCCGGCGCCCGTGTTGAGGTGGTCGTCGGACGCATGGTCCACGCCCTGCGCGATGTCGTTGGACTGCTTGTCGTAGCAGACCATCACCGCGCAGCCCTTGTAGTCGATGCCGTATTCGGTGTTGTCGTAGCCGATTCGCTTGATGGTGTCGCGCGCCACCTGGATGTAGTCGACATGCGCATTGGTGGTGATCTCGCCCGCCAGCACCACCAGGCCGGTGTTGGTCAGCGTCTCGGCAGCCACGCGCGAACGCGGGTCCTGCTTGAAGATCGCATCGAGAATAGCGTCCGAAATCTGGTCGGCCACCTTGTCGGGGTGACCTTCGGACACGGATTCGGACGTGAAAAGGAAGTCGTTCGACACTCTTAAACTCCTGGGCTGACGGTTACAGATCGCGTTGCCGGCCGTAGCTTGGGAGGAGCGGCGAACGCTTTAGCAGTATTTCGAAGGCTGCACCCGAAGACCCAGCCCGCAGCGCCCTGCAAGTAGTTCATAACTCGGCGCCAACCGCATTATACGAAGCATGCTGCTCCTGCTGCGCTGGTTGTCCCGGCGATCCTTGCGCTCTTTGCACGCCCTAGGCGCTTTCCTCGGCTGGATGGCCTACGCGCTGTCGCCCAGCTATCGGCGACGCCTGCGCAGCAATGCCCTGCGTGCCGGCATCACGCTGCGGCAGCGCCGCCAGTCGGTGGCCGAGGCCGGCAAGATGGCCACCGAAGGGCTGCGTCTTTGGCTGCGCCCGAGCGATATGCCGATTGCCGACCCGGTGCAGTGGGAAGGCGAAGATCTGATCGAGGAGGCGCTGGCCCAGGGCCGCGGCCTGGTGTTCCTGACGCCGCACATGGGCAGCTTCGAGATCACCGCACAGGCCTATGCGCAGCGCTACGGGGCCCGGCAGCCGATCACCGTGATGTTCCGCCCGGCGCGCCACCGCATGCTGCGTGAACTGGAAGAAAGCGCCCGCGCCCGGCCGGCGCTGGCCACCGCGCCGGCCTCGATTGGCGGCGTGCGGCAGATGATGCGCGCGCTCAAGCGCGGCCAGGCGGTGGGCCTGCTGCCCGACCAGGTGCCGCCTCAAGGCATGGGCGTGTGGGCCGATTTCTTCGGTGCGCCGGCCTACACCATGACACTGGCGGCGCGGCTGGCGCAGCAGTCCGGCGCCCCGATCGTGCTGGCCTGGTGCGAGCGGCTGTCTGCCGGCCGCGGCTTCCACCTGCGCCTGAGCCGGCTGGCCGAGCCCTTGCCGCTGCAGGCCGACGATGCCCAGGCGCTGCAGGTGGCGCAAGCTGCGGTGATCAACCGCGCCATGGAGCAACTGATCCTGCAATGCCCGCAGCAATACCTGTGGGGCTACAACCGCTACAAGAAGCCGCGCCGCGCGGACCCGGCTGCGGCACCATGAAGGATTGGCCGGCGCATGCGCTGCTCGGCCTGCTGTGGTTGCTGCACTGGCTGCCGCTGCGGCTGCAGGCCGCGCTGGGGAGTGCCCTCGGCCGGGTGCTCTACACCGTGGCCCGGGAGCGGCGCCGCATCTCGGCCCGCAACGTGCAGCTGTGTCTGCCCGAGCTGAATGCCCAGCAGCGCCGCACCCTGCTGCGCGAGCACTTCCGCTGGCTCGGACGCAGCGCGGTCGAGCGGGCATTGCTCTGGTATGCCCCGTCCGAACGGCTGCGGCGGCTGATCCATGTGGAAGGCGACGTGACACTGGCCGAGCGCAGCGAGCGCCCGGTGATGTGGCTGGTGCCGCATTTCCTGGCGCTGGACGTGGCCGGCGTGGCCACGCAACTGTTTCAGAGTCGGCCGGTGGCCTCCATCTATCAGGCGCAGAGCGACCCGGTGTTCGACGCCGCGATACGTCGCGGCCGCTCACGCTTCGGCCAGGGCGAACTGTTTTCGCGCCGCGACACGGCCCGGCCGCTGGTACGCGCCATCCGCCGTGGTCATGCCTTCTTCAACTTGCCGGACATGGACTTCGGCCGCAAGGATTCGGCCTTCGTGCCCTTCTTCGGCGTCCCGGCAGCCACGCTGCTGGCGCCTTCAAAGATGGCCAGGACGCTGGACATGGTGGTGCAGCCCGTGGTGGCCACCTTGTTGCCCGGCGGCCAGGGCTACCGCGTGCGCTTCCTGCAGCCATGGACCGACTGGCCCAGCGACGACGCACTGGCCGACGCGCGGCGCATGAACGAATGGATCGAGTCCGAGGTCCGCGCCGACCCGGCCCAGTACCTGTGGGTGCACAAGCGTTTCAAGACGCGGCCGAAAGGCGAGGCGGACCCCTACGCGTCGCGACCATAATCGCCGCATGAGATTGCGCTTCACCAAGATGCAAGGCGCGGGCAACGACTTCATCATGCTCGACGCCACACGCGGGCCGCTGGAGTTGAGTTCCGAGCAGTACCGCGCGCTGGCCGACCGGCATTTCGGCATCGGCGCCGACCAGATCCTGGTGGTCGAGCCGCCGCGCTCGCCCGGGGTGGACTTCGGCTACCGCATCTACAACGCCAGCGGCGACGAGGTCGAGCACTGCGGCAATGGCGCGCGCTGCTTCGTGCGCTTCGTGCGCGAACGCGGCCTGACCGACAAGCAGCGGATCAAGGTCGAAACCGTCAACCGCCAGATCGAGCTGCAGCTGCGCGACGATGGTCGCGTCACGGTCGACATGCAGGCGCCCGAGTTCGCTCACGAGCGCATCCCCTTCGTTCCCGCTGGCATGGTGCCGCGCAAAGAGGGCGACTTCGAGCTGTGGCCGCTGGAGCTGATCGATGCCAGCGTCGAGGTGGCCGTGCTGTCGATGGGCAATCCGCATGCGGTGCAGCGCGTCGACGAGGTGGATAGCGCAGACGTCGGTGCCATCGGTCCCGAGATCGAGGTGCTGGATTGTTTTCCGCACAAGGTCAACGCTGGCTTCATGCAGGTGCTGTCGCGCACCCACATCGCGCTGCGCGTGTTCGAGCGCGGTGCCGGCGAGACGCTGGCTTGCGGCACGGGAGCCTGTGCCGCGGTGGTGGCCGGCATACGGCTGGGCTGGCTCGACCCGCAGGTCGAGGTCGATACCCGCGGCGGGCGTCTCAGCATCGAATGGGCCGGCATGGGCCGGCCGGTGCTGATGACCGGCCCGGCGCAAACCGTCTTCGAAGGGGAGATTGAATTGTGAGCATCCAGGGCATCACCGAAAACGACATCAGCGACTACCTGCTGAACACGCCCGGCTTCTTCGAGCGCCATGCCGAGCTGCTGGCCACCGTGCAATTGACCAGCCCGCATGGCCAGCGCGCGGTGTCGCTGCAGGAACGGCAGATGGAAATGCTGCGCGAACGCATCAAGGGCCTGGAGCACAAGATCATCGAGATGATCCGCAACGGCCAGGACAACGTGGCCATCGCCGACCGGCTGCATCAGTGGACCATGGCGCTGCTGCTGACCGCCAACGCGGCCGAGTTGCCGCAAGTGCTGCTCGGCGACCTGAAGCAGCGCTTCCAGATCCCGCAGGCTGCGCTGCGTGTGTGGGGCGTGGCCGAGGCCCATGCCGCGCTGCCAGCGGCACAGCCGGTCAGCGACGACCTGAAGGCCTTCGCGTCCAGCCTGTCGCTGCCCTATTGCGGCGCCAATGCCGGCTTCGAGGCGTCCGGCTGGTTCGACGACGGAGCCGGCATCATGTCCATGGCGATGGTCCCAATGCGCCGCGAGGGCGCGGCCGATGCCTTCGGCTTGCTGGTGCTGGGCTCGCCGGACCCGACGCGCTACGCCGCGCAAATGGGCACCGAGTTCCTCTCGCGCATCGGCGAGGTGGCCAGCGCCAGCCTGTCGCGGCTGCTGGCCTGAGGGCCGTGGACGACGCGCTGACGCCGGACCTGCAGCGCTACCTCGAGCACCTGCGCGTCGAACGGCGGCTGGCGCCGCGCAGCGTGCAGATGGTGCATGACGCCCTGCTGCGGCTGCAGCAGTCGGCCGCCGAGGCCAAGTTGCCGCTGCGTGAGGTGCAGACCCTGCACGTGCGGCGGTGGGCCGCGCAGCTGCGCGAGCGGCCGCTGGCTGCTCGCAGTATCGCCATCCACCTGTCGGCCTGGCGCGGGCTGTACCGCTGGT
Organism: uncultured Pseudomonadota bacterium; assembly: GCA_963758955.1. Classification (GTDB taxonomy): domain Bacteria; phylum Pseudomonadota; class Gammaproteobacteria; order Burkholderiales; family Burkholderiaceae_C; genus Rubrivivax. The sequence goes on along the minus strand of CAVWXO010000003.1, from coordinate 208,679 downwards.
GGGGGCGCAACGGCGAGGTGCACGTCAACCCCGTGGAAGGCGTACGGGCGCCCAAGACCGGCAAGCCGCTGCCCAAGGCGCTGTCGGTGGAGCAGGCGGTGTCGCTGGCGGCCTACATGCCGACGGACGGCGACCCGTCCTTGCGTGCCCGCGACCACTGCATGGTCGAGCTGCTCTACGGCAGCGGACTGCGCGTGGCCGAGCTGGTGGGGCTGGACCTGCATGGCAGCGACACGGCGGCGGGCTGGATCGACGCGGCCGATGCCAGTGCCCAAGTGCTGGGCAAGGGCAGCAAGCGCCGCAGCGTGCCGGTGGGCCCGGCTGCGCTGGCAGCGCTGCGCTCGTGGCAGCAGCATCGTTCGCAGATTGCTGCGCCCGGCGAGGCGGCGCTGTTCGTCAGCCGGCGCGGCAGCCGCATCACTGCCAGCCAGGTGCGCTCGCGCTTGAAGGCACTTGCGCAGCAGGCCGGGCTGCCCACCCACGTGCATCCGCACATGCTGCGCCACAGCTTCGCGTCGCATCTGCTGCAGAGCAGCGGCGACCTGCGCGCGGTGCAGGAGCTGCTGGGCCACGCCAACATTTCGACCACGCAGGTCTACACGCGGCTGGACTTCCAGCATCTGGCCAAGGTGTACGACGCAGCCCACCCGAGGGCCAAGCGCAAGTGAAGGCCATCCGCCTGCGCGAAGGCAAAGAGCGTTCGCTGCAACGCCGCCATCCTTGGGTGTTCGAAGGCAGCATCGCAAGGGGCAAGGCCGATCGGGGTGAAACGGTGCGCATCGAGGCGCACGACGGCCGCTTCCTGGCCTGGGGCGCGTACAGCCCGCAGTCGGCGATCCGCGTGCGCGCCTGGAGCTTCGACGAGGCCGAGCGCATCGATGCCGCCTTCTTCGCCCGCCGCGTGCAGCGCGCGGTGGCGCTGCGCGCCCGGCTGGCGGTAGACAGCGACGCGGTGCGCCTGGTGCATGGCGAAGCCGACGGCCTGCCGGGGCTGGTGGTGGACCGCTATGCCGACACGTTGGTGGCTCAAGTAGGCTTCGCCGGCACCGAGCGCTGGAAGGCGTCCCTCGTCGATGCATTGCTGGCCGCCACCGGCGCGGCACGGCTGTACGAACGATCGGACCTGGGCGTGCGCAAGCTGGAGGGCCTGCCCGAGCAGCAGGGCTGGTTGCACGGGGAGGGCGCCACGCAACTGCCGATCCGCGAGCACGGCTGGGCGCTGCAGGTGGACATCGCGCAGGGCCACAAGACCGGCACCTACCTGGACCAGCGGGACAACCGCCAGCACTTTGCGCAAGCGGTGCGCCACTTCGGCTGCGCCGAGGTGCTGAACTGCTACAGCTACACCGGCGGCTTCACGCTGGCCGCATTGACCGGTGGCGCCACGCAGGTGACCAGCGTGGACAGCTCAGGCCCGGCACTGGCCGCGGCCGGCCGGCACGTGGCGCTGAACGGCTTCGACGCGGCCCGACACGTGGCGGTGGATGCCGATGTGAACGCCTTCCTGCGCAGCTGTCTGGCGCAAGGCCGGCACTTCGATGCCATCGTGCTGGACCCGCCGAAGTTCGCCCACACCGCGGCGCAGGCCGAGCGCGCGTCGCGGGCCTACAAGGACATCAACCGCCTGGGCCTGACGCTGCTGCGGCCGGGCGGGCTGCTGTTCACCTTTTCCTGTTCCGGCGGCATCGGGCCGGAGCTGTTCCACAAGATCGTCGCCGGTGCCGGCATCGACGCCGGGGTGGACGCGGCCATCGTACGGCGCATGGCCGCCGCTGCCGACCACCCGACCACGCTGGAGTTCCCGGAAGGCGACTACCTGACCGGGCTGGCGCTGCTGGTTCGGGCCTGAATCGCGCCGGGCAGGCCGATGGCCGGCTCGAACTTGGCGCGCTGCACGCTGAAATAGGCCTTCACCTGGCGTACGTTGGCATCCTGCGTAAACAGCCGCTGCACCAGCGCCTGGTAGGCCGGCATGTCGGCGGCCCACACCACCAGCACGAAATCCGGACCCGGCGACACGCGGTAGCACTGCTGCACCGCGGCGTCGGCCACCGCGCGCTGCTCGAAGGCGGCCAAGTGCTCGGCACCCTGCCGGTCGAGCGTGATCTCGACGATGGCCGTCAGGCCGTAGCCCAGCCGCTCGTGCGACAGCAGCGCCACGCGGCGCTCGATCACGCCGGCCTCCACCAGGCGCCGCACCCGGCGCAGACAAGTGGCCGGAGACACGTGAGCGGCGGCGGCCAAATCCTGATTGGACAGCGAGGCGTCCTGCTGCATCACGTCCAGCAGACGCAGGTCGGTGGCGTCGAGTGTGAGCTTGTTCACGAAATGAATAGCTTGAGAGGATGTCAACATGTAGAGATTATTTCACAGCCGACTATCTGAGACCAGTTTATTGTCTTTTATTATGTCTTATGAAAGCATATTTCATGCATCACTGTCTAGGATGACGCCTTTACAACCCCGAAGGGCAGCCCATGTGCGGCATCGTCGGCGCGGTCAGCACGCGCAACATCGTCCCGATCCTGATCGAAGGCCTGAAACGCCTGGAATACCGTGGCTATGACAGCTGCGGTGTGGCCGTCCATCAAGGCGGCGAACTGAAGCGCGCCCGCAGCACGGCACGGGTTGCGCAGCTGGAGGCAAGCGCCGCCGAAGCGCGGCTGAACGCCGGCACCGGCATCGCCCACACGCGCTGGGCCACCCACGGCGCGCCTGAGGTGCACAACGCGCACCCGCACTTCAGCCGCAACCGCATTGCCCTGGTGCACAACGGCATCATCGAGAACCACGACGAACTGCGTGCCGAACTGCAGGGCCGCGGCTATGAGTTCACCAGCCAGACCGATACCGAGGTCATCGCCCACCTGGTGGACCATCTGTACGACGGCGACCTTTTCGACGCCGTGCAGCGCGCCACGCAGCGGCTGAAGGGCGCCTATGCCATCGCAGTGTTCTGCCGTGACGAGCCGCAGCGCGTGGTGGGTGCGCGCGAAGGTTCGCCGCTGATCCTGGGCGTGGGCGTGGGCGAGAACTTCCTGGCCAGCGATGCCATGGCGCTGGCTGGCGTGACCGACCAGATCGTCTACCTGGAAGAAGGCGACGTTGTCGACATCCAGCTGGGCAAGACCTGGATCGCCGCGCGCCAAGCCGATGGACGCTTCCGCGAGATGCAGCGCCCAGTGCGAACGGTGGTGGCGCACAGCGGCGCAGCCGAGCTGGGTCCCTACCGGCACTACATGCAGAAGGAGATCTTCGAGCAGCCTCGCGCCATTGCCGACACGCTGGACTCAGTGGGCGGCATCAGCCCGGAGCTGTTCGGCGACGGCGCGTACAAGGTGTTCAAGGACGTGGAGCAGGTGCTGATCCTGGCTTGCGGCACCAGCTACTACAGCGGAAGCACCGCCAAGTACTGGCTGGAATCGATCGCCGGCATCCCCACCAGCGTGGAGATCGCCAGCGAGTACCGTTACCGCGACAGCGTGCCCAACCCGAAGACGCTGGTGGTGACGATCACGCAAAGCGGCGAGACCGCCGACACGCTGGCCGCGCTGAAGCACGCGCGCTCACTGGGCATGGCGCACACACTGACCATCTGCAACGTCGCCACCAGCGCCATGGTGCGCGAGTGCAGGTTCGCCTACATCACCCGTGCTGGCGTGGAGGTGGGCGTGGCCTCGACCAAGGCCTTCACCACGCAGCTGGTGGGCCTGTTCCTGCTGACATTGGCCCTGGCCGATGTCCGGGGACGGCTCAGCGACGCGCAGCAGGCCGAGCACCTGAAGGCGCTGCGCCACCTGCCGGTGGCCGTGCAGGCCGTGCTGGCACTGGAGCCGCAGATCATCGCCTGGGCCGAAGACTTTGCGCGCAAGGAGAACGCACTGTTCCTGGGCCGCGGACTGCACTACCCGATTGCGCTTGAAGGCGCTCTCAAGCTCAAGGAGATCAGCTACATCCATGCCGAGGCCTACCCGGCCGGCGAACTGAAGCATGGTCCGCTGGCGTTGGTGACCAGCGCCATGCCCGTGGTGACCGTGGCGCCGAACGACGCGCTGGTGGACAAGCTGAAGAGCAACATGCAGGAAGTGCGTGCTCGCGGCGGCGAGCTCTTTGTCATCGCCGACGAAGGCACGCGCATCGAAAGCGGCCCCGGCGTGCGTGTGATCCGGATGCCCGAGCACTACGGCGTGCTGTCGCCCATCCTGCATGTGGTGCCGCTGCAGCTGCTGGCCTATCACACAGCTTGCGCGCGGGGTACCGATGTCGATAAGCCGCGCAATTTGGCGAAGAGCGTCACTGTGGAATGACCGGTCCCGGCTGCTACTCAGCCTGATCGTAAAAGCAAGAGGTGTCAGAGTCTACCCAGGGAGACACAGCCTTTCGAAAGGGTGTCAAACCGTGGTGTTCCAGGGGCTTCGCCAAGCCACCGAAAACAATGGGTGTCAATGGCCGTGGTCGGACACCCTTCTCACCCTGACAAGCCAGCGTCGACGCGGTCACCAAGGTCAGGTTTCAGCCGCATCGCCAGCTGCCATTGCCATGGGCCCAAGACCCGCCACCGACCCTTTGCAGCACTACATAGATCCCAATTCGAGTCGGCAAAGCTGCTATTGAAGTCGTTGTCAAACGCAAGTGTTCAGATCGACTCCGGGCTTCCTGACACCCAATGCGCGCAGGACGATGGGGGCAACCAAAGTCGAAATCATGGCCCGACGACGGCGTGGACGCAGCTGCATGCGCCGCTGGTACGCGATATCCTGCGCGTCGGCATCCCCGCATCGATGAGCCCGATCGTCAGCAATGCCTCGATCGCGGTTGCCACCGCCTTCGTCGGTAGGTTCGGCACGGCCGCGCTGGCCGGCTATGGCGTGGCGGCGCGGCTCGAATACATCCTGGTGCCCATCGCCTTCGGCTTCGGCACGGCGTTGACGGCGATGGTCGCGACCAACATGGGCGCGGGCAATGCGAAGCGCGCGTTGCGCGTGGCCTGGTTGGGCGCGGCCATCGTCGCCGCCATCACCGGCAGCATCGGACTCGCGACGGCGGACGCCCCGGCGCTGTGGATGAACCTGTTCACGCAGGATTCGGCGGTGCGCGAGTTCGGTGGGTCGTACCTGCGCATCGTTGGTGCCTTCTATGGGCTGTACGGCTTCGGGCTGGCCTTGTTCTTCGCCTCGCAGGGGGCAGGACGCATGTTCTGGCCGCTGGCCGGCAGCGTGGCCCGGCTGGTGGTCGTGGCACTGGGCGGGTGGGTCTGCGTGCATGTGCTGCACGTGTCAGCGAACGGCTTCTTCGTCGTGGTCGCGATCAGTCTGGGCCTCTATGGCTTGATCATCGCCGGTGCGATCAAGTTCGGCAGCTGGACGCGATAGGCGTAAGCTCCACGCAGGAGTCAAGGATGAACGAACCAGCCGTCGCGCTTATCTTTGGCGGTGGGACGCAAAGTTCGGCGCGCGCTTCTCGACGAACGCCCGCACCGCTTCCGCATGGTCGCCGTGCATCGACGCGCGAATCAGACGTTCCGCCTCGTTGTTCAGCGCGGCATCGAAGGGCAACGTGGCCGCATCGTCCAGGTTGTCCTTGACCAGCGCCTGCGCCAGATCCGGGCCCTGCGCAAGTTGCCGCGCCAGTGCAAACGCCTCCTCTCGTACCTGATCATCCGGCACCACGCGATTGAAGAGGCCCAGGCTCAGGCAGCGCTGCGCATCGACCTTCTCGCCCAGCAGCATCAGTTCGCTGGCCCGGCCTCGGCCGACCAGTTGCGTCAACAGCCAGGTGATGCCGTAATCGCCGCTCAGCCCAACCTTGAGATAGCCGGTGGCGACGAAGGCCGACTGCGCCGCGATGCGCAGGTCGCAGGCCAGCGCAATCGACAGGCCAGCCCCGGCCGCCGGCCCGGGCAGCGCCGCCAGCGTGGGCTTGCGCAGAGCGATCAGCGCACCCGTGAGCCGCCGCTGCCGGTCCTGCAGATCGGCCACGCGCTGGGCCGGCGTCCAGTCGCGCTTGGCCGGGTTGCTGGCGCTGCCCATGCCCTTGACGTCGCCGCCGGCGCAGAACGCGGCCGCCGCACCAGTGATCATGACGGCACCGACCCCCGCCTCCTCGGCGCAGAAGCGGATCATCTCCCGCAAGGCCGGCGACAGCTGGTCGGACAGTGAGTTACGGGCCTGCGGGCGGTTCAGCGTGATGACCGCGACGCGCTCCCGCACCTCGCACAGCAGTTCCTCGGTGCCGGTGTCGATGGGGCGGGTAGTGGCTTCCATGGAAGTTCAGCGCCCGACGAACTTCGCCTGGCGCCGCTCGACGAAGGATCGGATGCCTTCTTTGAAGTCTTCGGTGGCGAACACCTGCTCCTTGATCTGCGGGATGCAGGCCACCGCGGCCTGCTCTCCCGCCTCGATGAAGGTCAACGCGGCCTTCTTGGTGGCGCGCAGGCCCAGCGGCGCACATTCGCAAATGGTGGCGGCCAGCTCGCGCGCACGTTCCATGTGCTTGCCGAAGGGGTGCACCTCCTGCACGAAGCCCAGCTGCAGCGCACGTTCGGCAGAAAACTCCTGGCAGGTGAACAAAAGGTGCATCGCATTGCCCCAGCCGGTGCGGGTCAGGTAGCGGAAATGCGCGCCGCCCAGCGGCGCGATGCCGCGGCGCGATTCCAGTTGCTGGAAGCGGGTGGTGTCCGCCGCGATGACGATGTCCTGCGCCAGCGCCATCTCGATGCCCACGGTGTAGGTGATGCCCTGCACCACGGCGATCACCGGCTTCGTGCAGCGCCGCTCCAGCCCGAAGGGATCGACCAGCCCGGGCTTGCGCCGGTTCGGCTCGGCGGTGGGGCCGAAGAAGCGCGGCATGTCCAGCCCCGCCGTGGTGTGCTCGCCGACCGAGCAGAAGATGGCCACCCACAGGTCATCGTTTTCTTCGTATTCGGTCAGCAGTTCGGCCAGGCGGTCCAGCATCGCCGGGGTGTAGGCGTTCTTCTTCGACACGTTGTCCACGCTGATGGTGCAGACGTGGCCGTCGATCTGCATCGATACCGTGCCCTTGTCGTTGTCGCTCATCGGGTTCTCCAGGTCATGTGGGGGTGAAGGCTTCGACGCTGTTCATGCGCGCGTCGGCCGGCGCTGCGTGCAGCCGCACCGGCACGTGCTTGTGGTGCGGCGTGTCGGCCACCGGGTCGCGGTGCTGCCCGTCGGTCAGCCAGTTGACGGCCGGGCCCACCATGCTGCGGCGCCCGTCTTCGCCCGGATGCAGCTGCCCGTAGCCGTGGGGCAGCGCGACATGGCCGCGGCGCATCGACGGTGTCGCTTTGGCCCGCACCACGATGCGGGCGCGGGTCGTCTCGACGACCAGTGCGCCCTGGTCCGGCACGCCCAGCGCTTCCAGGTCCTGCGGATGGATGTACAGCGCGCCATCGGGGTCGTTGGCCCGTGTGGTTGGGTCGCGAAGAATCTGGTTGGCGTTGTTCAATCGGCGCTGGCCGGCCGACAGCACGAAGGGCCAGCCGGGCGGCGGGCCGACCGAGCCTGGGTCCAGCCGGCCCAGCCATTCCAACATCTGCGGCACCGCCAGGCGCAGCTTGCGGTCGGGGTGCTCGACCAGGTCCCAGGGGCTGGCGTGAACGGTGAAGGCGGTGCCGGAGCGCGCGCCGAACACCTTGCGAAACAAGGCTTCACCCAGCGCCGGCAGCGGCAGCGATGCGTCGGCCTGCAGCGCGGCACGCACGGCGGTCGTCTGCATCTTCGCCAGGCGATGGCAGGCTTGCCACAGCGGTGCGGCCGCCGCCGTGCCGTCGGGCAGGCTGCGACCCAGCGTCTCGTACAGCACCTGCCCGCCCAACTTGCCGACGTTGCGGTCCACCGCCACCGCGGCGGCAAAGGCTGCGCCGAATGCGGTGGGGTCGTCGGCCTTGGCCGCCAGCTCGGCCAGCACCTCGTCGCTGGGCATCAGGCCCAGGGCACGCGCCAGGCGGCCGTAGATCTCCGGCTCGGGCAGGGTGCCCGGCAAGGGCGGCAGCACCGGCGCGCGCACGTGGAAGTAGTTGGTCGGCACCTCGAAGTTGAACAGCGTGAATTCGCACTTCTCGTAGGTGGACGACGCCGGCAGCACGTAGTGCGCCTGCGCCGCCGTTTCAGTGAAGGCCACGTCGACCACCACCACCAGCTCCAGCGCCCGCATCGCCTGCAGCACGCGCGCCGTGTCGGCTGCCGTGTTGACCGGGTTGCTGCTGTCCACCCACAGCGCACGCAGGCGGTCCGGGTGGTCCGAGAGCACGGCATCGGGGAAGACGTTGGGCGACAGCAGCCCGCAGATGACTTCGGCCTGCGTGGCGAAGTGGCGCGCGCCCGGGGTATTGCCCCACAGCGGCACCAGCCAGCTGTGCAGCCCGTGCGTGCCGGCGCGGCCGAAGTGGCCGGTCATCAGGACCAGCAGCTTTTCCAGATAGGAGTTCAGGGTCGAGTTCAGGCCCTGCTGGATGCCCAGCTCCACCCGCACCACCATCGCCCGCGCGGCCACCACCATTTGCAGCAGTTGTTCGAAGTCGGCCGCGGACACGTCGGCCGCCGCCAGCCATTCAGCCACCGGAACCGTGGCGAGCACGGCCTTGACTTCGTCTGCGCCCAGCGCGTGCGCGGCCAGGAAGGCCTCGTCGAAGGCATTGCGGCGCTGCAGTTCGGCCAGCAGCGCGCCCATCAGGAAGGCGTCGGTGCCGGGCCGCAGGCTGATGTGCAAGTCCGCCGCCTCGGCCGTCTCGGTGCGGCGCGGGTCGATGACGACCAGCTTGCGCTGCGCATCCTTGCGCAGCCCGTTCAGCTGGTCGCGCGCATTGGTGAAACCATGCGACAGCTTCGGGTTGGCGCCGATCACCAGCAGCAGGTCACAGTGGTGGATGTCCTCCGCCGTGTGGCACATCTGCGAGCCGAAGATGTGCCCGTTGAGCCAGAAGTCGCCGGTCTTCTCCTGCGACAGCGCATTAAAGACCGTGCGCGAGCCCAGCGCGCGCATCAGCCCGAAGCCGAAGCTGCCGCCCGCATGGTTGCCTTGCCCGCCGCCGCCGAAGATGGCCAGCGACTTGCCGCCGTGTGCATCGACTACGGCGCGCAAGCGCTCGGCAATCTCGGCGATGGCGGTGTCCCAGGGGATGGCGTCGTAGCCGCCGTCGGCGCGGCGGCGCAGCGGCGTAGTCAGCCGGTCGCGGTGATGCACGTAGCTCGGGATCGACTGCGCCTTGTTGCACAGGTAGCCCGCTGAGCGCGGGTTGTCGCGGTCGCCGCGCACCTTGACGATGCGCGCGTCGGTGCCTTGTCCGGACACGGCCAGTTCCACGCCGCAGTTGATGTAGCACAGGTTGCAGGCCGACTTGTGCCAGCGCAGCGCTTCGGTGTCTTGCTTGTCCATGCTCACCAACTCTCCTTGAAGGGGCGCACTTCGGTCAGGAAGGACCAGGCCGAGCGCGGCTGCTGCACCAGGTGCCAGGCCTCGTCGGCAATGTCCGCCGGCCGGATGAAGAAGTCGTCCGGCTTGTCTGGATAGCGCTTGCGTGCCCAGGGCACGTCGATGACGGCGTCGATCAGCAGGTAGGCGACATGGATGCCCTGCGGCCCCATCTCGCGCGCCATCGATTCCGCCAGGATGCGCTGCGCCGCCTTGGTCGGCGCAAAGCCGGCGAAGTGGGCACGCCCGCGCAGTGCGGAGGTGTTGCCGGTGACGATGATCGCGCCGCGGCCTGCCGAGCGCATCTGCGGCGCGGCCCAGCGCGCCAGGTGCAGCAAGGCCATGACGTTGACCTGGAAGTTGGCGTCGAGCACGGCAGGGTCGATGTCCAGGAAGCTGCCGAAAGCACCGCCGACGGCGTTGTGCACCAGGACACTGCAGGTGCCGGCTTCGGTTTCGATGCGTGCCAGCGCGGCGTTCAGCGCATCGGCCTGGGCGACATTGCAAGGCACCGCGAACGCATCCGGGTTTTCCTGCGCCAGGGCCTGCAGGCGCTCGGCATTGCGCGCCAGCATGGCCACGCGGTAGCCGCCCTGGTGAAAGCGGCGCACCAGCGCGGACCCGGTGCCAGGGCCCACGCCGGTGATGACGGCCAGTGGTTTCATGCCGAGGCCAGGCGCACGATCTCTTCCTCGACATCGCGCAGCCGGTCCTTGCCGAACCATAGCTGGTCGCCGACAAGGAAGCTGGGCGAGCCGAAGGCGCCGCGGTCGTGGGCGGACTGCGTGTTCTTCAGCAACATGTCCTTGACCTGCGGGTCCTGCGACAGCTCGAAGATCTTCTGGGCGTCCAGGCCGCCCGCGCTCAGCGTGGCCGCGATCACCGCCACGTCGTCCATGTTCTTGCAGTCTTCCCACATGGCCGGGTAGACCGCGTCGACGTAGGCCGCCAGGCAGCCGAGCTGTTGTGCGGCGCAGGCACCGCGCATGATCTTCAGCGTGTTCACCGGGAAGAAGGGGTTGAACTTGAAGCGTGTCAGCCCGTGCTGGGTGATGAAGCGCTGCATCTCCAGCTTTTCGTAGGCGCGCTTGTTCGGGATGGCGGCAAAGGCCTCCGCGGGCGAGCGGTTGTTGGCCAGCTTGAACAGCCCGCCGAGCAGGATCGGCACGTACTCGAAGTGCGCGCCGGTGCGCGCTTCGATGGCCGGAATCAGCTTGTGGCACAGGTAGGCATTGGGGCTGCCGAAATCGAACAGGAACTCGACCTTCACGGTTTTCATCGTTTGTCTCTTGATTGGCAATGGAACTGAGTCAAGACAGTGCCGCGCGGATCACCAGTTCTCGATCCACGGCCGCAGCTCGGTCTCGTGGGTCCAGGCGTCGCGCGGCTGCATGTGGATCTGCCAGTAAGCCTCGGCGATGCTGTCGGGGCTGACGATGCCCTGCTGCTCCTTCAGCGCGTAGCGCTCGGGGAAGTTGCTGCGGATCCATTCGGTATCGATCGCCCCGTCGATGACCGGATGGGCGACATGGATGTTCTTCGGCCACAGCTCGCGCGCCATGCTCTGCGCCAGCGCGCGCAGCGCGTGCTTGGCACCTGCGAAGGCCGCATAACCCTCGCGGCCGCGCAGGCTGGCGGTGGCGCCGGTGAAGATGATGGTGCCGCGTCCGCGCGTGAGCATCACCTTCGCGGTTTCCCGGCCCATGAGGAAGCCGCTGAAGCAGGCCATCTCCCAGACCTTCTGGTACACCCGCGAGGTGGTTTCGGTGATGCCGAAGCGCACGTTGGCGCCGATGTTGAACACCGCGACCTCGATGGGGGCGATGTCGCGTTCGATGCCCTCGACCAGCGCGATCATCGCCTCTTCTTTGCGTGCATCGCTGCCGAAGGCGTGCGCCTGCCCGCCTTCGGCGCGGATCTGCTCGACCAACGGCACCAGCTTGTCGGCCGTGCGCCGCGTGACGCAGGCGATGTAGCCCTCGCGCGCAAAGCGCCGTGCGACCGCGCCGCCGGTCGCGTCGCCCGCGCCGATGACCAGGACGGCTTTGGGATCAGCCATGGTGTCTCCTTCAGGGTGCAGCCGACGCGGTGGTGGCGTCGGCGGGTTGTTGCGCCATCGTCTTCAGCACGCCCTTCAGCAGCTTGCCGGTGGGCGCGGACGACGACGATCGCGATCTGTTCAGAATGATGACCGTCATCTTGCAGTATGACGAATATAATTCACATGGTCAAGGCACTGAAGTCCGGCAGCACGACATGGGGCATTCGCAAGCAGACAAGGCGCATAGCCGGGAGAAGATCCTGCGCCAGGCGGCCGATGCGGTGCGCGACACCGGCCTGGAATCTGTCAGCGTCGGCAAGCTGATGCGCAGCGTGGATCTGACGCACGGCGGTTTCTACAACCACTTCACGTCCCGATCCGACCTGCTGGCGCAGGCGCTGGAGCGGGCGCTGGTCGAAGGCGCCAAGACGGCCACCGCCAGCATGAAGCCCGGTGATGCGCCGCGCAGCTACGAGACCCGGGTGCGCGGCTACGTCAGCCGCGCACACCGGGACGCCCGAACCAATGGCTGCGCAATCGCCGCACTGGCCTCGGACGTAGCCCGCGCCGACATTGCATCACGCGCGGTCATGTCGGCGCACATCGACGAGTTCGTCGCGCAGTTCGCGCAGTCCCTGCACAGCCAGGACGAGGGCGACGCCATGCTGGCGGTGAGCGCGATGGTCGGCGCCGTGCTGCTGGCACGGGTGCAGACCGACCCGAAGAAGTCCGACGCGCTGCTGAAGTCGGTGCGCGACCGCCTGTTGGCGCTGAATCGCGCCGATCCGGTCTGAATCGGCACCACCAACCTGCTCTACCCCACGGCAACCGCAGGAGTCCGCGACATGGCCTCAACCGATCAGCAAGGTTCTGCAGCGTCGACACCCGAGGTGGCGCTCATCGTCGGTGGCGGCCCCGGCATCAGTGCCAGCTGCGCGCGGCTGTTCGCGCAAAGCGGAATGGCCGTGGCCATCGCCGCCCGCAACCCGGACAAGCCGGTGCTGCAGTCGCTGGTGCAGTCGCACGGTGTGCGGCTCTATGGCTGCGATGCGGCCGACGCGGCCAGCGTGGCGTCGCTGTTCGAACAGGTGATGCGCGATCTCGGCGCACCCCGCCTGGTGGTGCACAACATCGACGGCCGGGTGCCGGGCATCTTTCGCAAGGGCATCACCGAGGCCGACCCCGCCCTGGCGCTGGACACGCTGCGCAACGCCGCGTTCAGCGCCTTCCTGATCGGGCAGCAGGCTGCGCGGCTGATGCAGGCGAATACGCCGGATACCAACGGCGCGAGGGGAACGATCGTCTTCACCAACGCCAGCGCGGCGCTGAAGGGCTTTCCGGCCAGCGGCGCGTTCGCAATGGCCTGCCAGGCCAAGACCGGGCTGGCGCAGAGCATGGCTCGGGAACTGATGCCGCAGGGCATCCATGTGGTCAACGTGCCGATCGATGCCGCGGTGGGCTGGCGGCAGGAAGACGGCAGCCGTGCACACCGGCTTGCGGGCACGACCACCGACGACAACATGGCCGACCCGGACCGCATCGCCGAGATGTATCTGCAACTGCACCGCCAGCACCGGTCGACCTGGGCCTTCGAGGTGGTGCTGCGGCCGTGGAACGAAAAGTGGTGAACGGCTGCGGGCTGCTGCGCGCGCAGGCGTAATGCCACGAGGAGGCTCTCCATGACAGACGTTCGAGATGTGCACGCGCAACTGCGCGCCATCAACCAGTCGGCCGCTTTCAACCGCTGGTGCGGGTTGGAGGTGAAGTCCGCATCAGCAGGGCAGGTCGAACTCGTCGTGCCCTGGCGTGCCGAGTTCGGGCAATACAGCGGCTTCCTGCACGCCGGGCTGATCAGCGGCCTCATTGACACCGCCTGCGGCTTTGCGGCCGTGACTGTCGCAGGCCCTGGCGTGCTGGCTGCGCACTTTTCGATGAACTGCCTGCGGCCGGCCCAGGGCGAGCACTTCATCGCGCGGGCGAGAGTCGTCAGAGCGGGCAAGACTCAAGTCTTCACGGCCTGCGATCTCTTCGCTGTCGCGGCGATAGACGAAAAGCTGGTCGCCACCGGCGAAACGTTGCTGAGCATCGTCAAAGCAGCGGCCTAGGCCCAACGGCGCGCCGGCAAAGCTGCCGTTCGATCGACAATTTGGCAAGGGTTACGTTCCCCGACAACAAGGTCACAACCCTCCGCCCCAGCGGAATTGCCATGCGATCCCAACGAGGTCGTAGCTGTCACCGGTGCGTGCCCAAACGCCGCTGCTGGCGTAGAGCTTGATCGAGTTGTCCCGATCCAGCGGAAACGCCAACGTTCCCCCGAGGCGCCAGTTCTGCTGCAGGTCGCTGTTTAGCTCACCGTTGACGGTGGTTCGCCCGCCGACGAAATACGTGGCATCGAGGGAAGCCCAGATGCCCGAGCGAAAGCCATGGATCAGATGTCCCTGCAAAGAATAGAGCGGGTCCTGCGAAAGGGTGTTGCCCTGGAAGAAGTCATGGTTGACGGTGTAGAACGTCGCCGCCGCTGCGAACTCCGTGGTCCATGGCCCGAAGGCCTTCGAGATGCCAAGCTCGGGCTTGAACGACCAGCGATGGGTGCCGATGTTGACCAGCTTGCTGTCGTCGTATTGACCCCAGGGGGCCACCACCCGAAAGCTCGCACCGATGATCAGGTCCTGCTCCCAGGTGGCGAACTCCTTCAGGGTGAGCGCGGGCGCACCGTAGACGTTGATCGACAGCCGAAACGCCGGGTTGGCAAATCCGTCCACCGTCCGCGGTACGGTCTGGCCCTTGAAGTCGGCCGTCCCTGAAAGCCATGTGTAGGGCAGCGTAGCGTCGAACTTGCCGGACATCCCCCACAGATCCAGAACTCTGGCGTACGCAACGACCGCGTTGGACGTATCGAGCTTCGGGTTGGTGATCGGCAACGATGGACCGAAAGCGACGCCGTCTCTGGTGTAGGCATAGCCCGCGATCAGAAAGTTGATCCCCACCGGGGCATTCGAGTACGCACGTGGCTCGATGTCCTGTGCGCTCGCCGGCAACGCGGTCGCCGTCAATGCACCGACCGCGAGCATTGCCAAGCCTTGCTTGCAGGCCCACACCGAAAGCCTCGGAAGCATTGCGGTGGGGATGCCGGGAAGATGGCCCACGAGATCGGCCGAACTATGGGGCCACCGGGTGTGCTTGGTCGCCCACGGACGAGACGTGCAAATCGCGCTGCGGAAACGGAATGGCGATGCCTGCCGTCTCGAGCTTGCGCAGAATGGCGACACGCAAGGTGTTCTGCGCCTGCAGCCCCACGTCGACCGTGGGCACCCATGCCAGCAGCGTGAAGTTGAGCGAGCTTTCACCGAAGCCCTTGAACACGGCGCGCGGTGGCGGATTCTTCAGGACTTCCGGCACATCGGCCGCTGCCTCCACCAGCAGGCGCATCACCTGTTCCGGATCAGAGCCCGGGGCGACGCCGACGTCGATGTCGTAGCGCCGCTGGCGGTCGGAGCGTGTCCAGTTCACCACCTCCTTGGCCACCAGTTCCCCATTGGGCACGATGACCTCGGCGCCTTGCCCGGTGCGCACGGTGGACGAGCGTATGCCGATGCGCGTCACCGTCCCCGACAGCGCACCCATTTCGATCAGGTCGCCGACGCCGACCGGACGCTCGACGATGAGGATCAGGCCGGAGACGAAGTTGTTGACCACGTTCTGCAGGCCGAAGCCGATGCCCACGCTCAGCGCCCCGGCGAGCAGAGTGACCTTGGCCATGTCGATGCCGAGCGCAGCCAGCGTGAGCGCGCCACCGATGAGGACGATGGCCCAGCGTGTGAAGGTGGCCACGGCATAACCGGCGCCCGGCCGCAGCTTCAAGCGGGGCAGGATTTCACGGCCGAGGAGGAAGCCGGTCATTCCGGCCAGAGCGAGCGTCGCCAAGGCGATGACGAGCGCCGTGACGAGCGCCTTGACGGCAATGGACACAGTGCCCATTTCCAGCGTGGCGTCCATCAGCGATTGGCCCGCCAATTGCAGCGTGGGTATGAGGCCGTACACCCCGAGCGTGACGATGACAACACCCGCCACCGCAAGCGCGCCGAGTGCCACGCGCACGGCCCGCAAGAGCGCCGGATCCGCGTTGCGCGCGCTGTGCAGCCAGCGCAGTGCCGGCGTGGCCAGCAACCCGAGCACGGCGCCATACAGCGCCACGGCCGACGCACCGAAGACCAGGCTGAATCCAAGGATGCTGCCCATGCCCGCGCGCAGTGACCCCGCGGGCCGCGTGAACCCGAAGATGACGTGGAGCACGGTCACGGCCGCCATGACAAGCACGAGAACGGCCGCAGCGCGCACCACCCCGGCGTTCGCCCAACGCAATGCCGACTGCAAACGTCCGTGGCGCAGATCGATGGCGAGTGGGACGGCAATGGCCACGGCTTGCAACAGCAACAGTGCCCGATCGGCAATCGCGCTGGCTTCGACCAAGCTGCGCAGCGGAATCAACATCGTGGCGACCGCCACGCCGTAGAGCGTCAGCGTTATGGGCGCGGCCACGGCACTGCGCGCCAATATCGCGGCAGGAAGCGGCAGCAACAGCAGCAGCGCCTCGTAGAACAGGGTCGGCGGATCTTGCGCCAGCCACCACACCGCCATCAAGGCAATGAGCAGCGATGCGGCCAGCGGTTGGCCATAGGCACGCTGTGCGGCACCTAAGCCCTGCCGGGCTCCCCGCAGGAAGAGCCAGCCGCTCAGCGCCAGAGTGCCGACAAACAGCCCAGCCAAGTAGATGCCATCGCGCGACACGTAGGTTCCGAGCAGTCGCCACGCCGTGCGCAGTTCATCGTCAATGAGATCGAAATGAGACGGCAGTGCCAGGAGTTGCCCCAGCGAGGACTGCTCCAGCTGCAGCCTTTGCGCACGGATGCGCTCCTCCTGCAACGCGACGCGGGCACGTGCATCGTCGATACGCACCTGAAGCGCCACCGTGCGATCGAGGGCCAGCAGCGTGATGTCGTGCTGTTCCTTGACCCGGGCGCTCAGGGCTTGCAGCTTGGCTTCGGTCGATTGCCCGCGCTCGACGATCTGCGCAGGAAGCTGCTGGCCGTCCAGACGCGACAGATGTTCCCGCCACGTCCGGGCGTCGGCATCGAGCGCGGCGCGGTCGCGCTCGAGCTGCCGTGCGATGGACTCGAGTTCGTTGGCCATGATCGTCAAGTCACCACGCAAGCTGCGAAGTTGGCGAGCCAGCGTGATGGCGTCGATCAACTGGGCCTCCACCCCGACGCTTGCGGCGAGACCTACGAACGTCTGCTCGAGGGCGGTGGCCCGGCTTTCCAGCTCTTGTATCCGTCCCGCCTGCTTCAGACGGGCCTGTGTCGCGCGCTGCAGGTCCTCGCTGGCTGTGACGTGCGTGACGGTGTCGGTGACCGTCGCTGCAGGCGGCGTGGCGCCCGGGTTGGCAGGCATTGCCGCCTCGGCGCTGGCGAGCAGGGGCACCAAGCACAGCATGAACGACAGAGTCGCCACGCAGGCCCGCCGCGACGCACATCGCCGGCCGCCTGCGCGCGGCCTCTCGTCATCGGACACCGCGCCAGCGGCATCGTCACGACCGGGCGCGCTGAGGCTTTTCCGGAGCACGCTTGTTCTGCTCCCGCAACGTGCCGAATTCAGGGACGCGCCGGGCCGGCCGGGGTCCCAGGGGCGGATGGATCGGCAACGACCTTCGAGCCGACGTCCTTCAGCAAGCGCTGGAATTCGGGCGACGCGGCGATGATCGTGCCCGCCGCGGCGCGCAGGCGATCCACGGCCTCGGCTGGCAGGAAGAAGGTCGTGGGCTGCTGATTCAGGTAGTCGAGTTCCGCCTTGTCCTTCAACGCCGGGAAGGACACATCGATGGCGTAGATCTTCGCCTGCGGTACCCGTATCGCCGCGCACACTGGGGAGTCCTTCGCGGTCGAGCACCCGGCCAGGTCGCGCAGATGCCGCAGCGTGTTCCAACGCGCCGAGATGTCCTTCAGCAGTTCGACGGCCTCGTAGGAGTAGTGATCGATCGGCACGCCGGTAGACTTGAGCAGCACATCCACCATGCCCGGGCCTTGCTCCGAGCGATCCCAGGTGGTGGGCGGCGACGACAGCGAATTGACGACGAAGACGACGATGCGCTTGACGTGGTCCAGCGGCGTGGGCACGCCAGCGCCGTGCAATGCCTCGAGCAACTGCAGCGCATCGAGCACGCCGCGCATGCCCACGTTGTCGGAGATGCCGCCATCGACCAGGTGGATGAACGGCCGGTTCACGCCGTCGGCAAGGGCCAGGGCTTCCGTCAGCTCGCGTATCGCACGCGCGGCAGGCCGCGGTGGATCGGCGGATTCGGTGAACATCTTGACCCAGGGTGGCACGTTGACTCCGCAGCTGCCGCCATAGTTGTTGAGGGTGACGGTGGACAGCACCACGGGGACGGCTGACGAGGCCGACGCGGCGCGCGCCAGCCGCACGGCATTGAGGTCCGTGCACAACAGGTTGAAGACGCTCTGGTTGAAGGGGACGCGGGTGCCGGTCGAGATGTCGGTGGCCGAGGCCACGATGAAGGGGCCGTCGCCGCGGTCCAGGTCGCCGAAGGTCGCGCCGTTGAAGAGGATCTCGTCGTAGTAGTTGGCCGCAAGTTCCGAGCGTCCGGCCGTGCCGCCGATGTAGTCGCCCCAATACTGCGGACTCATGGCTCGAGAGACGAGTTCGCCCTCCACATCGCGCTTGAGGAAGCGCTGCTCGTAGTCGGTGAACAGCTTGTCCCCATGAAGACCGTAGGCCAGCGCGGTAAAGCTGCCGCCCGACACGCCGGTGATCATGTCGACCGCGTCCAGCAGTCGCACCTTCGCGCCGTTCGGTGCCACCACCTCGGTTCCCCGCAGGAACTCCAGCACGCCATAGGAGAACGCGGCCGCCCGGGTGCCTCCGCCCGAGAAGGCCAGCACCACCAGCGTGTCCTGGCTCTTGAAGTGCTTCTGGCGCGTCTGGAAGGTGTAGCCGCCCGTCGGGTCGTCCTGCGTGATCGGCGGGTTGACCGGACGGCTGGCGCAGCCGGCCAGGCCCAGCAGCGCGGCGCAAACGAGTGCGGCCTGGACCCGGGTCGTCGACATCGGGCTCATCCGTCTCATGGGGCCACCGGCTCGGTCGAAGACACCCTGCGCTCAGCGCAGGCCGACGCCGCGGCCGCCTGCACCCACGCCATGGAAGCCCGCGCCGACGCCGCCGCCCGGCCCAATCCAATCGATGAACAGCGAGGTCGCGCCGCCGTTGCGCGGTACCTTGCCCTCGATCAGCTTGTAGCGGTACACCAGGTCCTTGCCCTGCATCACCGGGTCGAAGATCTCGACCACGGTGAGCGTGTTGTCGCTCTGGCCCGCCTCGTATACCGACAGCGTGGCGTTCGGCGGGTCCTTGCTGAAGTTGTCCTTGCCCGCGGCGGCGGTCCATTCCTTCATGTAGTTCGCCATCGTCACGTGGCCGGCCTTTCGCACCGGGCGATCGGTGAACCAGATCGTCTGCGGCGACACGTTCACCAGCCGCAGCGTCTTGTCATCCGCCTTCAGGCTTTCGGCGCTTTGCACGAACATCAGCTGAACCTTTTCGTCCGCGGCAAGGGCGGGGCTCAGCCATGCGCTCAGCGGTGCCGCCGTGAAGGCGAATGCCGCAGTGGTCAGGAGTTGGCGTCTGGGATTCATGATGGGCTCTCGCAAAGGTTGAGGGGTCGTGACAGGTCGCGCCTTAGAACTGGAACGCCACGCCGACGAGTGCGCCGTTCATCGTCATGCTCTCGACGGCATTGCCTGACTTGAACTGGTAGTCGAGGTACCGATAGGTGGCGAACACCGATCCCCAGTCGAATCGGTAGCCCACGCCCGCATTGACTTGCCAGGTGAGCTTGGATTGCCCGGTGCCGATGTCGACGTAGTACGGAAGGAACCACTTGCGTTCGTCGCCGAAGAAGTAGCGGCCCTTGACGCCGACGATGGCGTCCCAGTCGGTGCCGTCGACGCTGGCCTGCCCGCTGCGCGTCGGCAGCTCGGGGATGGCGGTCGCCAGTGACCAGTCCAGCGTCTGTTTCAGGTTCAGCATGCGCGTGCCGAACAGCAGGTCGGTCGTGTTCTCCGGGGTCGAAGCCAGGTTGTAGAGGCCCGCCAGCGTCCACACCGTCGACTTCACGTCCAGGCTGAGGTCGGCGGTGGCGGTCACGGGACGGCCATCCACCGTGAAGTCGCGCGAGCCGCTCTTCGAGCCGCCCAGGTCGGCATAGACCAGATCGCTCCACACCCCCCATCGGCCATATCGAGCCTCGATCTGGCCCATGAAGACCATCTTCAGCGCATCGATCACTTCCGGAGCGCTGACGTCGATGTTCGGCCCGCTGTTGCCGGTCGACGGGAACGAGGTCGTGCCGCCAATGGCGGGGAACCAGCCGTAGATGGCCAGTTCCCACTGCCATTTGTCGGTCGTGGTCTGGGCCTGGGCCGCGATCGGCGCGAGCCCGACCAGGCCGATGGCGAGCATGCAGCCTGCGGCGCGCGCGGTCATGGGATTTTTCATGTTTGTTCTCCGGTGGACTGGGGTTGAAGGCTGAACGCGATCACGGCTTGATGCTGCAGGCCTTCTGGCCGGCCTCTTCGAAGCAGGCGTCGTAGGTGTTCTCCAGATCGTCCTGGACGATGCGCGCCAGGCCGTTCACTGCCTGGATCATCAAGTCCTGCTCGAGTACCTTGACCTGGAACTTCCACCCAGCGGCCAGCTTGAGCTTGCTGCCCAGGTTCTGCAACTGCGCATAGCTCAGCGTCGGGTCGACGATGTTCGAATACGCCTGCATCACCCAGGGCATGCCATCCGGGCTGATCAGCATGAACACCGGCTGGCCCTTGACGAAGCCCATCTTCGATTTGCGCGCCACGGTCGTCGGGATGTAGGCGACCGAGCCCTTGCCGAAGTTCTTGGGCAACTGCACCACGCCATACCAACGCGCCTGCAGCCCATTGAAGTCGCGCTGCGTCCCCACGGGCAGATCGATCCAGTCGTTGGCCCAGCCGCGCGGGCCGTTCTTGAACACGCCCAGCACGTCGTACTGCTTCTTCAATGCCTCGGTGTCGACCTTGGCCCATGTATCGGCCGGGCAGGTGTCGCGCGGGTTCGCCTTGTTGTTGAGGTCGGTCGTGTTGTAGAAGACCGCCTTGAGGTCCTTCGTGATTGCGTCGCCGCCGATCAGGAAGACCTCGCAGTAGCGCATGGCGCGCAGGTTGTCGAAGCGCGTCATCTTCGCGTCCTTGCCGTCGTCAGGCAGACTGGCGCAGCCCGCGAGCAGCGCCGCGGCGGCCAGTGCCAGCGTGCCGAGTCGACGCGGGGTCGCGCGTGGGGTCTTTGGATTCGGGGTCATGTTCTCTCTCCTTGTGTGGTCATCAACCGGTTTGCCGCTGCGGCGCGATCACTTCGTCTGCGCGCGCAGTTGTGCGGCGCGTTCCATCAGCCGCTTCTCCATTTCGACCAGCTCCGGCGGCGGCTGCGGTGGATCGAGCTTGACCGTCAGCTTGTCGAGCTTGCCGCTGAAGCGGAACGGCACCTGGTAGTCGGCATCGTTAACACCGATGCGGGTGTCCACGCCGACGTCGAAGGTCTCATCCTCCGACTGGATGAAGGGCACGGTGTGCGGCGTCGACTTCGTGTCGACCACCTTGCCGTCAACCTTGAGCACGCCGGTGCCGCCCTTGCCCACGCCCGGGCCGTCATAAGTGAAATCGAACGCCACCTGGTGCTTGCCGGGTGCCAGCGCCTCGGCGCCGGCCCAGCGGATGCGCGCCACGTCGAGCAGGTTCAGCGTGAACACCGGCTTGCCCTTCAACAGGTACAGGCCATAGCCGGCAAAGCGACCGCCTTCGGTGACCAACATGCCCTCGGCGCCGCCGGCCGGGATCGTGACGTCGGCGGTGATCGTGTACGAGCGCATCAACGTGTTCGGCGCGGCGCTGACGGCGATGCCCGAGACCTCGCCCTGGTAGCTGAACTCGCTGCGCGTCGCGCCCAGGCTGGGCCGCGGGCTCATCAGGCGTGTCAGCAGCGTGTTGTCGATCGGGAACACCTGGTTCTTTGCCGCCTCGGCGTAGAACAGGTCCTGCATCTGCTTCAACTTCGCCGGGTTCTTCGCCGCCAGGTCGTTGAACTGCGTGAAGTCCTCGTTCAGGTTGTACAGCTCCCACTGGTAGCCGTTGATCACGTCCTCGGGCAGCTTGGCCAGGCCCATCGCCCAGGGCGCGGCCGGCGGCGTGGTGCTGGCGATCCAGCCGTCGTGGTAGATCGCGCGCATGCCCATGATCTCGAAGTACTGCGTCGTGCGCGTCGAGGCCGCGCCGGCATTCGCCTTGTCCCAGGTGTAGGCCATGCTCACGCCCTGCATGGGGTTCTGCGCAATGCCGTCGACCGTCTGTGGCTGCGCCACGCCAGCGGCCTCGAGGATGGTCGGCGCGATGTCGATGAAGTGGTGGAACTGGCTGCGCACGCCGCCGGCATCCTTGATCTTCGCTGGCCACGACATCGCCATGCCCTGGCGCGTGCCGCCGAAGTGCGAGGCGACCTGCTTGGTCCACTTGAACGGCGTGTCGAAGGCCCACGACCAGGCCACCGACATGTGCGGCCGCGTGATCGGCGAGCCCCAGACGTCGTAGTACTTCAATTGCGCCGCCACCGGGATCTGCGCACCCTGGAACGCGGCCAGGTCGTTGACGGTGCCGATGGTCGAGCCCTCGGCGCTGGTGCCGTTGTCGCCCTCGATGTAGATGATCAGCGTGTTGTCGAGCTTGCCCAGGTCCTGCACGGTCTGCACGACGCGGTTGATCTCGTCGTCGGCATAGGCCACGTAGCCGGCGAAGTTCTCGGCCTGGCGCGCGAACATCTTCTTCTCGTCGGCCGACAGGCTGTCCCACTCGGGCAGATCCTTCGGCCAAGGTGTGAGTTGCGCGTTGGCGGGGATCACACCCAGCCGCTTCTGGTTGGCGAAGATTTCTTCGCGCATCTTGTTCCACCCCATGTCGAACTTGCCCTTGAACTTGTCACGCCAGGCCTGCTTGGGCTGGTGCGGCGCGTGAGTGGCTCCGGGGGCGTAGTAGATGAAGAAGGGCTGGTCCGGATTGGCGGCGTTCAGCTCCTTCATGTGGCGGATGGCGTCGTCGGCCATCGCGGTCACCAGGTTCCAACCCGGCTGGTCGGCAGCGGGGTAAGGCGCGCTCGGGTTCTGCTGCGCCTTGCTCGCCGCCACCTTCACCTTGTCGTAATTCGGCTCGTCGCGCCACGGAAAGATCTGCGACGTGTTGCGGAACAGGTAGGGCGTCCACTGGTCGGTCTCGCCGGCCATGAATCCGTAGAAGTAGTCGAAGCCCATGCCCGTGGGCCATTGGTGGAACGGGCCCGCCGTGCTGTACTGCGCCGGATCGGTGTTGTGGTTCTTGCCGAACCACGAGGTGCTGTAGCCGTTGCCCTTGAGGATCGCGGCGACGGTGGCGTTGTCGAGGCCGATCACTGCGTCGTAGCCGGGGTAGCCGGTGTAGGCGTCGGCAATGCCGAACCCCACCGCATGGTGGTTGCGCCCGGTGAGCAGCGCGGCGCGCGACGGCGAGCACAGCGCGGTGGAATGGAACTGTGTGTATCGCACCCCGGCCTTGGCGATGCGGTCGAGCCCCGGCGTGGGAATGACGCCGCCAAAGGTCCCCGAGACGCCGTAGCCGGCGTCGTCGGTCATGATCAACAGCACGTTCGGCGCACCCTTCTTCGGCACGATGCGTGCCGGCCAACTGGGGATCGAGTTGCGCGCCTGCGGCTCGATCAGTCCCTCGAAGGGCGGTGCTGTCGGGGGCAGTTGATTGCCCGTGATCGTCGTCGTCGCGTTGGGCGAGCCGGGGAAGCCGCTCGTCTGCAGCTGCACGCCCGGGGATGCAGCCTGACGGTCAGACGCGCAGCCGACAACGAGCAACGCGCCGAGCGCCAGCCCGAGTACGCCAGGTCGCAGGCTTCGGCGCGACGGTCTGTGCAGATGTGCTGGAGCTTTCACGCGGTCCTCCTTTTTGGTGTGCGTTGGTGTTCTGTGATGGCGCCCGTCATGGGCTCTTGCGTATCGGTGGCGGCGTCCAGCTGCCATCCAGCAGGGACGGCGCGGCCTTGCGCGGCTGGTAGATGCGCATCACCAGCGCAAACTTGCCCTTGGGCGCGGGCAGCCAGTTGGCTTGCTTGTCTGGGCCGGGCGAGTCGGCCTGGATGAACATGTCGATCGAACCGTCGGCATTGGCCACCAGCTTGTCGCGCTGCGCCAGGTCGTAGCGCTTGATCGGGTTGGGCACGAAGAAGAAGTCTTCGTCGTACATCGTCAGCGACCAGAAGGCGTCGGCCGGCGGCAGCTGGCCCTTCGGGAAACGGACCACGTACTGGTGCTTCGCGCCGTCGTAGGCATCGCCCGCAGCGTCCTTCTGCGACAGCGGATAGATCGCGTCCTGCGGCCGATTCCAGCCCGGGCCCAGCAGGTTGGCCATGCCGCGCGTCAGGTAGTCGGTGCCGAAGTTGCCGACGCCTTTGGTGAAGTAAAGCCACCCGTTCGTGGTCTTCTGCCGCTTCAGGTGCAGGCCCATCTCCAGCAGCGCCAGCTTGGGCACGGCCTTCAGTGCCTCGCGGTCGATAGCGCTGAGCTTGCTGTCGTCGAAGTCCTGCCCAGGCACCAGGCCGATCTTGGCCATGCGCGCGACGATCGGCGCGTCGGCCGCGGTGGGCGGGTTGGTCTTCATCAGCTGCGCCAGCAGCTTGAAGTACGCGTCGACGTCGAGCGCGTTGACCTGCTTGCGCCCGGCCGTCTTCATGTCGAAGGTGGGGTCGACCACGCCGGCGGCCGGCGTATACGGCTGGCCCCACGCCGACAGCGGCGCCACGGTGAACTGGTCCTGCAGCTTGTGGACTGCTTCGTAGTCCTGCGGCGTGCCGCTGCTGTAGATGCGCCCGAGCATCCACACCATGCCGGTGGGCGACTTGATCTGCGTCACGCCCTTGGGCAGCGTGCCTTTCCAGCCCGGGCCGGTGACCGCGAAGGTCTGTGCCTTGGCTCCGGTGGTGGCCGGGCTGGCCACCTTGATGACTTCCGACCAGCCGCTGAGGAAGGGCAGGATGAAATAGCGCTCGCCCATGTCGGGCATGCCGACGATCCACGGCTCCTTCGACACATCGAGCCAGACCTCGGTGTACAGCGTGTCGGCGTTCGGCGCGGCGCAGCAATGGTTGTCCACCGCCGGGTAGCTGCGCATCTTGATCATCTGCCCCATCGGCGCATGCTCGGTATCCGCCACGGCGACATTGGTCTGCTGGCGGCGCGCCATGTCGAAGGTGACCAGCGGGTAGCCGAAGATGTAGGCCTCGGTGGCAATGCGGATGGCCTCGACCACGCCGAGCGACGCGGTCTCGGCCGCGCGACCGACCATCGGCCATCCGGCCGCCAGCGCCAGACACAGCGCCAGTGCGGCACGTCGCGTCGATCTCATGGTCTGCCGCGCCTCACTGCGTGAGCTGGCTCAGGATCTTGGTCTTCGCCGCCTGGTAGTCGCTCTGGCTGATCAGCTTCTGGTCGTACAGCGACTGCAGTTCGGCAAGCTTCTGCTGCGGCGTCTTCGTGGCCGCCGCGGCCGTGGTCGCCTCGGTGGCCGCAGCTTGGGCCTGCTTGGCGGCCGCCGCCGAAGCGTCCGCCGAGGCCTGTGCCGATTTGGCGGCAGCGGCCTGCTGCGTGGCCGCGGCGCTGCTCTCGGCGGCGACCGCGGCTTCGGTGGATGCCGCGGCGGCCGTGCCGACGATGACGGCGCGCCGCGCCGTGCGGCGCCACACGCCCAGGATCGCCCAGGCGGGCTGCGTGCAGGCCAGCAGGGCCGCGGCGGCGAAGAGGCTCCTGCGCGGCAGGTGCGGGAGTGGCTTGGTTGGTGTCATGTGCGTTCTCCGGATGTCGAGGTGCTGGCCGGCTACCGGCGCGTGTACTGCAGTTCCATCAGCTTGACGAGCTTCTTGCCCAGCCCCACGCCCCACAGCTGCGACACGTGGTTGCCATCGGCGGTGATCGACAGCCGCAGTTCCACCGGCGAGGGCGCGCCGGTGAGCGGGTCGGTGACCGTGCCCTTCATCGTCGCGGACTTGCCATTGGCGTCGAAGCCGCCGCGGTACCACACCATGCCGGTGGTGCCGGTGTCCATCCACGCCGTCTGGTAGGTCTTGCTGGCGTTGTCGTAGGCGGTGTAGCCGATGCCGTTGAAGGGCTCGCCGAGCACGTAGCCGGAAAGCACCGAATGGATGTAGCGGCCGTCCAGCACCCAGGCATTGATGCACACCGCCTTCGACTCCACCGGCTTCTTGTCCGGATGCACCCAGGTCAGGATGCTGACGTCGAAGCTGCCGATCATCGGCTCGAGCCTCTTCTGGCCGGCCCCCGGCGTCATCGCGTTGTCCAGGGCCTGTGCCGCGGCGGCGCCCTTGGCGGCGCGCGCCGAGGGACTCGCCTCCTCGGCGAGCACCGGTCCCGACAAGCCCAGCAGCACGGCCACCAGGCCGGCCCATCGTTGCAACTTCATGACGCTTCCTTTCGCATGGGTTCAGGGGGATTGCAGGCGCGGCCCAGCGCTTCGATGAGGGCCTCGTTGCCGAAGGGTTTGTGCAGCACCGCGACGGGAGACAGCGCAGCCAGCTGGGTGATCAGGTCTTCGCGCCACGAGGCGGTGATGAACACGGTGGGCATGTCGCGGCCCGAGCGTTGCAGCGCCTGCTTCAACTCGACGCCACTGGCGCCGGGCAGGTCCACGTCCAACACCAGGCAGGCATCGGTGCGCGCCGCGCCAGCCTCGAGCAGGGCTTCGGCGCTGCCGAAGGCCTGCACCTCGAAACCCGCGCGCTGCAGCATGCGCACCAGGGCACGGCGCAGCGAATCGTCGTTGTCGACGAGCAGCACGCGGTGCATGGCAGAGTCAGGGCGCATCACGCCGCGACTATCTGCCCCGCTGCGGGACCGCGCTATACGACCTTGGTGCTATACGGGCTCGTGCTCGGCCAGGCTGACGCGGGCCTCACCCAGCTGCTGGGCCATGCGCACCAGCTCGGCCAGCGAGCCGGCCTGCATCTTCTCCATCACGCGGGCGCGGTGGATCTTCACGGTGCGCTCGGCAATGCCCAGCCGGTCGGCGACCTGCTTGTTCAGCAGCCCCTGCACCACCAGCGCAAAGACCTCGGCCTCGCGCGCCGTCAGCGACCGGTGGCGCTGGCGCAAACCGGACAGCTGCTCGTTGTGCTGCACTTGCTGGCGGCTGCTCGCCAGGGCATCGGCCACCGCAGCCATCAGTTCGGCTTTGGCGAAGGGTTTGGCCAGGAAGGCCACAGCGCCGGCCTTCATTGCCTGCACACTGGTCGGCACGTCGGCATGGCCACTGATGAAGACCATCGGCCAGGCGTTTTTCGCCTGCGCCAGCGTGGCTTGCAGGTCCAGCCCGCTCAGGCCGGGCATGCGCACGTCGCTCAGGATGCAGGCGACTTCGGCCTGCGGCGCCTGGTCGAGGAAGGCATGCGCATTGGCGAACAGCCGTACGCGGTAGCCCTCGGCAACGAGCTGGCGCTCCAGGGCACGGCGCATGGCGTCGTCGTCGTCGATGACGAAGACGGTGTCGCCGGCCACGGCCACGCCTGCCGCCGATGGGGCCGTGGCGATGAGCAGCGGTTGCCGCATCGGCAGCATGAGGCGAAAGCAACTGCCCTGCCCAGGCTTGGAACTCGCCGTGAGCGTGCCGCCATGGCTGCCGACGATGGTCTGGCAGATCGACAGGCCCAGCCCCATGCCGCCCGGCTTGGTGGTGAAGAAGGGCTGGAAGATGCGCGCGCACGTGGCCTCGTCCATGCCGACGCCCCGGTCCTTGACCTCGATCACCAGGGCGCTGTCGTCGGCGCGTGCGCGCAGCTGCACCTGCCGCGTGCCCGCCGGGCAGGTGGCTACCGCATCGAAGGCGTTGAGCAACAGGTTCAGCAGCACCTGCTGAAGTTGCACCCGATCGGCGACAAAGCGCAGCGGTTGGGCGGGCACATCCAGATCGACGTCGATGCCCTTGGCGGCGGCAGTGTGGGTCAGGAATCCCATCACCTCGGTCAGCAGCGCCTGCAACTCGATCTCGGCGCGCTCGGCTTCGCCATGGCGCAGGAAACGGCGCAGCTTCTGGATCAGCTCGCCGGCGCGACGGCTGTCGACGACGATGTCGGCCACCGTCTCGCGCAGCTCGTCGAGCTCCGGCGCCGGCAACGCCAGCAGCTCGGCCGCCGTCTCGGCGTTGGCCAGGCTGGCGGCCAGCGGCTGCGTCAGCTCATGCACCAGGGAAGCCGCGAATACGCCCATCGAGCCGACGCGGGCGGCGTGCGTCGCCTGGGCCTGTGCCTCGCGCTCACGCTGTTCGGCCTGCTGGCGCGCCAGGAAGCTGGCGAAGGCCTTGCCCAGCAATTGCGCCCGGGGCACCAGCCCATCGGGCCAGTCCACCGGTTCGCGCGAGGTGGCGATCGACATGGCTGCGGTGACGTTACCGGCCAGCTCCAGTGGCACCACCACCGCGGCAGCGATGTCCAGGGAGTGCAGCGTCTCCATGTCGACGGCGGCTTCGAGCGGCAGTTCGGCGAGCCGTCCGAAGCGCACGACGCTGCCTTGCTCGAGCTGGTGGTTGATCCAGGGCAGCTTCTGCGGCCGCAGTGGGTCCTGCTGGGTTGAGGCTCCTTCGGCGAACCAGCGGTGTGTACTGGTGAAGCCTGGACCTTCGGCCGCGCGCTGCCACAGCGTGGCGCGCTCGGCACTGAAAGCCTGCGCCACTTCGCGCAGACCGGCTTCGAGCACCTGGTCTTGCTGCGCACGCGGTGCCACCAGCAGCTCGCCGACGATGCGCGACGCCATGCGCTCGAAGTCCATGGCGGCGTCGAGCGCTTCCCGGGCGCGCTTGTGCGCCAGGGCGCTGCCAAAGATCGTGGCCATCAGTTGCATGCGCTCGACCACATCGGGCGGCCAGTGGCGTTCCGAACGCTCACAGTCCAGAGCGACGGCCCCTTCGATGGCGCCATCGATGGACAGCGGCACCACCAGCCCGGCCTTGACCTTGAAGTGCTGGTAGGTGGCACGGTCCACCGCAGCCTCCTTCGGCAGATCGTCGAGCCGGCCGAAGACGATGCTGTGGCCACTCTGCAGCTGGGGGATGGCCCAGGGGAACAGCGAGGCCAGCGTGCCGGGCGAGCCCTCGAGCACGCCGTGGGTGGCGCCGGAGTGCGTGACCTGGCTGATCGAGCGGCCGCGCGCAAAGCGGATCAGCTGCGTGCGGTCGACACCCAGCAGTTCGGAAATGCGGCGAAGCGAATCGGTGATGGCCGCATCCACTTTGTCGGCAGCCAAGTTGACGAAGCCGACCGACAGATCGGCCAGCAGCCTGTCGAAATCGACGCCGCCCTGCGCCAGACCTGCGACGGCACAGCTGCCCGCGGAATCGCGCCATTCGCAGGCGGCCCCGATTTGTCGTGGCGTTGAAGTCGACAAACCACCTCCTGCGATAAGTCGGGCTGCGGTTCGAAGTCTGCGCGGTGCCTCATGCAGGGCAATTGCGCAATGTCAATTGTGGGGCCGCCATGCCAACGGAACAGGCTACCCGAAGTGCCCAGTGTTCTCACCGCGCTTTCGGACTTTTCGCTGCCGCATCCAAGCGCTGATTAGCCTGCCGCGAAGCCGACGGACGTGGGCGACGGCTGATGGCCGTCATGCATAGCTACCGCAACTCCTGCATCTACGACGGCGTGCCGAATGGCTTCGCGAGCGTTGTGCTCTGCGTGCGGGTGGCAACCTCGTCCGCCGGCATTGAGCTGACCCTGCACCACGCGGGCTGAAAGCCGCGGGTGCTTGCGTTTGCGCAAGGGGCCGCCGGGGTGCCGGGGCTACGGTTGTTGCATGAAGATCACGCTTCCTGAAACCACGGTCGGCAGCGCCACCGTGCAGCAGGTCAACGTCGGCCAAGTGAAGCTGGGGCCGGCACGCATCGGCAAGCTCAGCCTCAGCGGCACCAAGCTGCGCGCCAGCATGGGCGTGGCGCAGCTGCGCAACGTGCGTGTCGCGCTCACGCTCACGTTCTCGCTCAAGTGGACGGCCGGCTTGGTGATTGACGCCGGTGAGCTGGGCAAGTTCGACCTCTCGCAGTCGGGCGCCATGGACTTGGGCAAACTCGACCTTGGCGTCGGCCTGGGCCACGTGGACCTGCCCGGACTGGCCGACCTGAACCTGAACATGGCCGACTTTTCGGTCGCCGACCTGGAGGTCGTCGTCGGAGCCTTGAAGACGCTGAAGCTGGGTGCCGCGCTGGCCGAACGCGTGAAGGCGCAGGGCCTGGTGGCGCCGACCCAGGGCCTCCAGCTCGCCGGCCTCGGGCTGTCGAGCGCCGCGGTGCAGGGCGCCGCAGTGGCCGATGCGTCGGTGGACAAGGTCAGCGTCGGCCGTGTCGCCGGCGGTAGCGTCCCGCTGGCGGGGCTGACCATTCCCGGCCTCGCATTCCCTCAGGTCAACGTGCCCAGCGTGACCTGCCAGAAGTTCGGCAGCGCTTCCAAGCCGCTGGTGACCTCGCTACCGGAGGCCGACGTGGGCGTGCTCAAGGCCCAGCTCACCGTCACCACGACTGCGCGCTTCGACGTCGACGAATTGCGGCTCAAAGACATCAAGGCTTCAGCCTCGGTGGCCGAGGTGTCGCTGAAGAACGTCGAGTTGCCGTTCGAACTGTTGGACCTGAGCCTGTCGCAGATCGGCATCGAAAGCATCGGCGTACCCGAAATGAAGGTGAACTAGCATGGCCAAAAGCGCCAAGAACATCAGCGTCAAGGCGACGCCCGGCAGGAACACGAGGGTCGACCCAGTGCTGCGGCTGGAAGACCTGTTGCAGAAGGTGCAGCAGGTGCCGGCGCCCAAGGCGGCACGCGGCCGCGCGGTGGCGAGCGCCGGGTCCGGCGAAGCGGGTTCGGCGCGCCGGCTGGTGGCCGAGCTCGAAGCGCGATTGCGAGCGTCGCGCGCGCCGGCTTCGAAGCCCGCGGCGGGTTCGGCGAAAGCGCACAGCTAGGCGACGCGGGCCCGGTTACGCTCGGAGCGCACCTTTGCCTGCATGGCCGCATCTGCAGCGCGATCCATCAGCCTTTGCATTGCTAGACGTTTCTATGGCCATCGTCTTGCTCCTTGCACGGAGGCCTTCCGTGCGGAGCAATGATCGTGGCGACTGAGTTGCGGCCCTGCCGCTCAGGCACTGTCGCCGTTCTTCTTGGGCTTGTCCTCGGTGCCGGGCTGCTCCGGATGGCCGCGATTGATGTCGCCGGGCCCCTCGGGGCCGGTCTGGCCAACCTCGCCGAGGCGGTGGTCTTCGTCGTCATGTTCGAGGCCCCCCTGGAGGCCCGGAGGAAAGTCCTGTGGTTTGAATCCGCCCATGCTCGTCTCCTCATGCGGTTCACGGCGACAGTCGCCTCGAAACAATGTATCCACGCACGGCCACCCCGGACGTGGTGGGGATTTGGCTCAGCCGGGGTCATGCCGTCGCCGACATGCACCGGCTCCCTGGCGCGGTTGGACCGGTCGCGCGCCATATTCTCGGCGAGAAACAGCTGTCGTTGATGTCCCAGGAAGTGGTGGTTCAAGTCCTGCCGGTCATTGCAGGCTGGGGAAGCGAGACGAGTTTGGCGCAGCAGAAGGAGCAGAGGATGCTGGCGCTGTCGGCGCTGGGCTCGCGTCCAGACGCGCAGTCGCGAGCAAGACACATCGCATCCTGGGAGATACCTTGGGGAACATCGGCTGCACCTGGACGCGCACCTGCCAATTCGCGCCAATGTCTGGTTGCACCACGTTGTAGTAGTCGCTGAGCTGGGTGTTCACCGGGAGCTTGTTAAGGTGGAAGATCTTGCCCACGCCGCCGCCCAGCGGTACGGTCCACTGCTGGCTGCTCTCGGCCTTCCAGTCCACCGTGGCAATGGGCGCGCTGGCCAGGTAGAAAGCTTCGGGGAAGTTGCAGTTGACGAAGGGCTGGAGGATGCCGTTGCTGTAGGCCCCACCGCGCTTGCAGCTGGACAGCGACCAGACGTTGTTGACCAGCACACCGTAGACCCAGGGGTTGCCCTTCTCCAGCTTCAGCACCACGGCCGAGGCGCCCATGCCCCAGTTCTTGTTGCCCAGATCGTTGGTGTCGGTGGGCAGCTGGAACACCGGGCCGGCCCCCCCCCCCCAGATCAGGCCGTCAGGCTGGGCCGGCGACAGGAAGGCGGTGAAAGTGGTGTCGCCCAGGCCGTTGGTGCGGTCCAGGCCGACGGCCAGCGAGGGCATCGACACGACCGGCAGGATGGTGCGGGTGGTCCTTGTTCACCGACACCGGGATCACCGGCTGGATGTTCAGGATGTTCTGCGTGCCTCACAGCGGCCCCACGTTGAAGTTGGTGTTGTTCTGGAAGGGCAAGCTGATCAGGTTGCCCACCGGGTTCTGCGCCAGCTTGGCCAGTTCCTCGGCACTCATCTCGGCACGGCACGCGACCGCGGCCAGCAGCAGGGCCATGGAAATGGCAACGCGCGGCGGTCTGGTGACGACAGGCATGTTGGTTCCCTCCTGTACAGGCCGTGAATCAGGACTATGGAATCGACGCCCGTCTAGAACGGTCGCACCGGCCCGATCTGCGGCGCGCGCACCGGTTTGGCCATGCCGAAGAAGACGACGACGCCTTGGCCGCCACAGCGCGTGGACAGTGCCTCGATTGCCCCGGCATAGCAGCTGTCGATGTCCTGCCAGTTGCTCATGGCCCAGAGGTCGCCGGCCGCACCGATGGCGATGTCGGTCTGCAGCTGCAGACCGCCGCCGACATGGCCGCCCCCGGCGGCGCGATCTGATCGCCAGTCTTGAAGCCTGGGGGGCACATTTCTCGGTGCGCACGCCGCACAGCTGCACGATCGGGCTGGCAGGCGAGGCGAAGTTGCTGATCCACAGGTTGTCGTTGCCGTCCACCACCACTGCCCAGGGGCCCGGCAAGCCGCCACCCTTGAAGGGCGAGCCCGGCAGCTGCGTGCCATCGGGCCGCAGCACGGTGACACTGCCGCTGCCGCCTTTCTGCTCCGACATGGTCTTGGTCAGGTAGTCCGAGGCCGACAGCACACCGCCGGTCTTCAGGTGCACCGCCATGTCCACCATGTGCGCCATGCCCACCAGGCCGGGACCGAAGCGGTTGGTGACCCAGACATGGCCCTGGCTTTCGATGTTCAGGCCGCTGTTGTTGGAGCGCACGTCGAGCTTCAGCGCCTGGCTGGGGTTGGCCGCCGGAAAGCGGATGACGTGGAACGAGCTGTCCGACACTCAGATGAGATCCTGCTGGTCAATGGCCAGATGGAACGGCGCGGTGAAGGACTTGCAGGGCTTGGCGCTGTCGCCTTCGCAGACGATGCGGCCGTTGTTCCAGTCGTCCTTGGGGAAGTGCAGCAGCTGCCTCTTGGACACGCCCAGCGCCCACACATCGCCGTTGGGCGCGGTGATGATGCCCTGCATCAGGGCGAGACGCCCGCCGAAATTGATGCCATCCGGCGGCGTCAGCGGCTTGCGCTTCCATGCCTGGGAAACCGAGCGCATCCTGAGGTCCACGCCGTTGTTCGGCCGCGCGGCGCGCATCGCTGCCGCGGCTCACGAGCATGCCGACGGCAGTGGCCATCAACGTGGTCAAGTGCCGCGCGAACTCAGCACCGACGCCGCGGTGTTGGCGGCAGCGGACTTGTGGTGCGCGCTGCGTGCCGACAGACCGCGCCGTGCGGCCCTCGAACCCGCCGCCGCACGGGATGTGGTGGCCGACGCCTTGCGCGCAGGTCACCTCGAGCGTGGCGCGGCGGACGCCGCGCTGGCGACTGCGCAGCAGTTTGCTTTCACCGCGCCGGACCCTCGCCGGGCCGACCTGAGTGAACAAGAAGTCGAGGTGCTTCGCCACCTAGCCAGCGGCCAAAGCGACAAGCACATCGCTCGGGCGCAGGGCATCAGCGCCAAGACGGTGGCTCACCATATGCAGCATGTCTACGGCAAGATCGGTGTGTGCAGTCGGGCTGGCGCCGCGCTGCTTGCAGTGGAACACGGCTTGCTGCATTGATTGGCAGTCGACAATCCCCAAATGGTTCCGAGTACCTGAAGGAGTGACCCTATGACCGTTGAAGAGCAACGTGCGCTGCTCGCCGTGGCCTTGTTGGCCGCATTTGCCGATGGCGACAAGTCCGAGGCCGAGCGCGAGGAAGTCAAGCGCATTGCCGCCACGCTGGGCGGCCAGGCTGCGGGGCTGAACATGCCGGCGCTGGTGCAGGACGTGCTGCTCAAGCGCCTGGACCTGCCCCAAGCCGTGGCCGCGCTGAAGGCGCAGGAGCACCGTCAGCTGGCCTACGAGCTGGCCGTGTGCGTGTGTGACGCCGACGGCGTGCAGACGCCAGCCGAGCGACAGTTTCTGGCCGGCCTGAAGGCCGAGCTCGGGGGCACCCTGGACACGGCCTTCGAGGCCCAGGCCGATGGCCTGGCGCGCGAGACCGATGCGCCTGTGGCCGCAGCCGCTGGCGCAGCGGCTTCAACCCCCATCGACCACGCTGCGCTGGACAAGAGCATCTACAACCGCGCCGTGCTCTGCGGCGCGCTGGAACTGCTGCCGCAAAGCTGGGCCAGCATGGCCATCATCCCGCTGCAGGTGAAGCTGGTGCACGGCATCGCGCAGGCCCACGGCATCCACAATATCGATGCCGGCATGGTCAAGGAATTCATCGCCACGGCGGGCGTGGGCCTGACCGGGCAATACCTGGAGCAGTTCGGCCGCAAGCTGGTGGGTGGCCTGCTGGGTTCGGTGCTGGGTGGGCTGGGCCGTGGCGTGGGCAGCCTGGGCACGGGCATGGCGATGAGCTTTGCCACCACCTACGCGCTGGGCCAGTTGGCCGTGCGTTACTACGGCGGGGGTCGGCAGATGAGCGCGGCGCTGTTGCAGCAGACCTATCAAGACCTGCTGGTCAGCGCCAGGCAGTTGCAGCAGCAGGCGCTGCCTCAGATCCAGCAGCAGGCGAGCTCGCTGGATGCCGGAAAGGTCCTGGCCCTGGTGCGCAAACCGATGGCGTGATCTGCTGTTCGCTCCGTGGAGCGCTGGAAGTGGCCGGTCGCGCAGCACCGGCTGAACCGCGACCGACACCGGCAGACTTCAGCTGACTGGCAACATCAATTCAGATTGCAGCTTCCTTGCCGTGCGCCGGGCGAAGCGGCTGGCCAGGCTCGCCGCTGAAGCGACGCTCGCCGCTGCCGACTGGTTGGCGCGACACGGTCGTTCGCCGGGTCTGACTGTGCCGCCCGATGGGCGCCAACGCAGCGGGTGAGGTTCAGCCCACGTCGCGATGTCCTCGCTTGACGACACGCCCATGCGC
Source organism: uncultured Pseudomonadota bacterium (assembly GCA_963758955.1). Classification (GTDB taxonomy): domain Bacteria; phylum Pseudomonadota; class Gammaproteobacteria; order Burkholderiales; family Burkholderiaceae_C; genus Rubrivivax. Next base: position 173,745 of record CAVWXO010000003.1, on the reverse strand, counting down.
TTCGTCGCGGGGCGTTGGCTTGCCGCGGGTCGTGGCTCTAGAGTGCCTGCATGCCGCTGACACAGCGCCTTCTGGAGCCCGACATGACCCTGTTTCGCACCATCACGAACCCCGCAGGCTTGGCTGCGGTGGTCCTGCTATCTCTGGCGGGCCACGCGTTCGCCCAGCATGCGGGTTACCGCACGCTGTCCATCGCGGGCGACGCCCCCATGACCGTCGCGCTGTTCTATCCCACGACCGCGGCTGATCGAGTCTTTCCCATGGGCCCGTGGCAGCCGGTGGTGGCCCCGGGCGCTCCCCTTGCAGACGGGCAACTCAAGGGACTGATCCTGTTGTCGCACGGCACCGGTGGCACGGAACTGAACCACCACAACCTGGCGACGCGGCTGGCCAGGGACGGCTACCTCGTTGCTGCCGTTCGACACCCTGGCGACAACTGGGAAGACCGCTCCATGATCACCTCCGGCCGCTACTTCAGCGAGCGCCCGCGCCAGCTCAGCCAAGTGCTGGATGCGCTGCTGTCGAACCCTGAATGGAAAGCACGCATCCCTGTCGATCGCATCGGTGCGGTGGGCCACTCCGCAGGCGGCTACAGCGTACTGGCGCTGGCGGGTGCGCAGGCTGAACCGCAGCGCGCAGCGCAGCATTGCCGTACGGTGCAGGACGATCCGGGCTTCTGCGCCCTGGCCAAGGGCCCGGCCGGAGCCTCTGGGGTGCCGGCCACACCCGGCGTCGGCGCCACGGCGCCGCAGCCAGGACCGGTATCGGTGTCCGACCCGCGCATCCGCGCCGTGGTCGCGCTTGCACCGATGGCGGTGGTGTTCACGCCCGAGAGCCTGGCTGCCATCAAGGTACCCGTGCTCGTCATCGTGGCCGAACGGGATGTGGTTCTCAACGGCAAGTACCACGGCGGCCATGTAGTTGCCAACCTGCCCCGCGCCCAAGCCACCACCGCAGGCGGCGCCGGACACTTTGCCTTCATGGCGCAATCGATCATTGCGCTGCCGTCGGCAGCGGGTGATGCCGCGGCCAACCCGCCCGGATTTGACCGCGCGGTCTACCTGTTGGAAATGGAGCAGCAAATTGCCGGCTTCTTCGCAGCCCAGTGGCAGTGAGCGCCGTCGGCGCGGCAATGTGGCCGCCGCGCAGGCAGGTCATGACTCGGCCACCCATCGGTTCACGGCCCGTCGTGCGACTCGCGCGGCCAGCAGTACCGCGGGAAAGGCGATCGGCCAGGCCATCAGCCAGGTGCCGATCCAGGCGGCGGTGAACCCCGGGGCCAGGCCCGTGGCGCGCCAGGTCGAGATGCCAGATACCAGCAGGGACATCAATCCTGACAGCAGCAGACCGAACAGCATCGGTGCGAGTTTCCTAAGCCGCATGGTGGACTCCGTGAGTCGTGGGATTCAGGCCAGTACGCTGACGCGTTCGAGTGTGTCGGCGAAGTGCCGTCCGAACAGGCGCGCCGTCTTCAGGTCTCCTGCAACAGAGGCATCCGCGGATGACGGGTGCCCGGCCTGCGCCATGAGGCCCGACCATGAGCCCAGGCGGTTGGCCGCTTCGTGGTAGGGCGGCGCCGCCGCGCTGCTCGGGCAAGAACGGGTTGCCGAACCACAGCCGCGACCGGTGCGTTGGATCGACGGCACAGCAAGAAGAGCGAACTCACCTGGATCGAACATCCTTCGCTCGAAGACCAGGAGTGGTCGGCCCTGTGGATGAGCGACTTGCTCGCCCCGACCGGCCGAACCGCCAGCCGCTGCCATCTCGGAGCGAAGCGGTGATCGCTGCGTGGAATGGCTTCGCCACTTGCCTCGCAGGCTCGCATGGGCTGCGCCACTGTCCGGATGCGGGCGGCAATCTGACTGGTCAATGGATGTCCGGCAGGCCTGCACGGCCCATTCCACGCCGGCGTTCATTCATGGCAGCACATCAACGGGCCATGGGTCGGTCGGATCATGCAAATCGGGCTGCGCATGGGTGCCGATGGGCATGCAGGTGTCGGAGCTGTCTGACAGCGCAATGCGCTCCTCGCCGATTCGGCGCCGACACGAATCCACCTACTGTTGCGCCAACGCCGAGCCAAGGCGCTTGACCCCCAAAGGACCATCATGACGCACGCTTCCAAGATTCTCATGTTCTCTGCCACCGTGGCCGCGATGCTCGCCGTGTCGGCCTGCAACAAGCGCGATGAACCGACGGTGGGGCAAATCGTCGACAAGAACGTAGCCAGCGCAAAAGCGGAAATCAAGGACGCCAAGGAGACAACCAAGGACGCTGCGGCCAATGTCGGTGCCGCCATCACGGATGCCTCGATCACGACCAAGATCAATGCCGCATTGGTGGCCGACGAGCAGCTCAAGGCACTGAAGATCAACGTGGACACGACGAACGGCAAGGTGGTGTTGACGGGAGCCGCACCCGACGCAGGTTCGCGTGACCGTGCCACGACCATGGCCAAGGCCGTTGACGGCGTGGTCGATGTCGACAACCGCCTGACCGTGCAACCCAATGGCTGAGCATCAGGCGCTGACCAGGGACGCCCGCGGCTGCTGGTTGGAGGCCCCGTCTGACAGCCGCCTACCTGCATGGCCGCAGTTGACCGGTCATACCGGCGCTGCTCAGCGACGCCCACACCATGACGCCCTCTGAGCTCCATGACATGTCCAACACGCCATCCGCCGGCCCGCTTTGCCCTCCTGGTGACAACGGGGCTGGTGGCGCGATGCTGATCAACGCCGCCGAAGCGGACGCCTTGCCGACTTCGTTCGGAGTCTTCAAACCGGTCGGTCATGTGATGACGGGGTTGCCGACGCAGGCCCAGGTTGCCGCTTTGGTGGCGGCCTTGCACGACGCCGGCTGGCCCGGCTCGGCATTGCGCCAGTTCTCGCCGCGGGAGAGCGTGGCCGAATTGCGGGAGATGGTCGACAACGCCGGGGCCCTCGCCGGCTTCGGCTACGAGATCACTCTGCTGCGGCGCTACCTGACGCTTGCCGAAGCCGGCTGCCAGTGGTTGCTGATCAAGGTCGAAGACAGTGACCGGGCCGCGGCCGCCGCGCACCTGGCCCGCGACTGCGGCGCCACGCTGGCGGTCTACTACCGGACGCTGACCGTCGAAGAGTTGATCTCGTAGTGACTGTTGGGTTCGCTTTCGGCAGGCGTGCCTTCACGAAATGCATCTAACCGCGGTGCGCGCTCCGGCATCCCATTGCGTCAGCCATCGCCTGCTTCATCACACTCGACACAGTTTCGGGAACGGCGCAAGAGTCCTGCCGTTTGAACGCGCCGTTCACGGCCGATGCAAGTGACTTCCCCTTTCAATGGGAGTCATCGGCCGACTACGACCCGTCGCCGCAGCTCGAACGCATCAAGTCCGCGCTGCTGAGGATCAACTCGGCCGATGACGAACGCAACCCGCCAGAGACCGGCCTACTGCAGCGCGAGTTGAAGCCTGTGCCCGGCGCGACGCTGCATCTGATCCCGGCCAGCACGGACATACGCGTCCATGGCACGACGGGCGTGGCGGAGTTCTACAAGACGGCGCCAAAGGCGTTGCTGGCGTCGGCACCGAAGCGAGCGAACTGAGAAGCGCCCATCGCGGTCGCGTGGCACCCGCAGCTCGAGCTTGCCGATGCGCGTGACGAGGCTGCGGCTGTAGTAGCCGGCACGGTAACCCGATCGATCCGCCGTTCGCTCACCAGGGGCGGCCCCGACGACCTCGGTCATCTCGGCTTCCAGCACCTCCTGCAGCGACTCCTTGAGCAGCCTCTTGAACAGCTCACCCTGCTGACCCAGCAGGGCTTCAATGGAGACGACGGACGAAATACTCTTCGCAGTGGCGGTCATGGCAGTCAGGCCCCTGACGGGGCAGGTTGGTCTCGACAATCAACCTCTTGCCATGACCGCCACCTGCTTGCAAGCAGTTCTGCACAGAAGTCCGGACACTACCAAAGGCGATAGGGATTTCTATAGGACGATATCTGCGAGGGGCCGTTCGCCGAAGGGGGTTCGTTGTCACTGCAAAGCGCGCGTTTGCGGCGACCTTGCCAATGACCGCTTCGCGGTGGCCTCGTTGACATCAATGGTCCCGGCCCAGCGGCTGGACTGCGGCAGGCCCGGTGGCCGCCTTCATGCGGGAACCTGCGCGATCTGACCACCGCAAGCGGCAGAGCACAATAGGTTCGTCATTGGAGGAACGAACTTGGAGACCACATTGACCACCCGCCGCGACGCGCTCGCCCAACTCGTCGCCACCGCCGGCCTCGGCCTTGTCGCCTCCGGCACACGTGCCCAGTCCTGGCCGGCCAAGCCGATCCGACTGGTTGTGCCCTTCGCGCCCGGGGGCAGCTCGGAGATCGTCGCCCGCGCGACCGCGCAGGAGATGGCCAAGCTGCTGGGTCAGAGCGTGTTCGTCGACAACAAGCCCGGTGCGGCCGGCAACGTGGCCATGGGCGAGGTGGCGCGTGCAGACGACCAGTACACGCTGATCCTCGGCCATATCGGCACACTGGCGGTCAACCCGTACATCTTCGACAAGCTGCCCTACGACCCGAACCAGTCCTTCCGGCCGATCTCGCTCCTGGCCAAGGTGCCCAGTCTGTACGTGGTGCGGCCGGAGCTGCCGGTCAAGAACCTGAAGGAGTTCATCGCACTGGCCCGCTCCAAACCCGGGCAGCTGAACTACGGCTCGGCCGGCAATGGCAGTGCCGGTCACCTGGCCTTCGAGTACCTGAAGATGGCCACCAACATCTTCGTGGTGCACGTGCCTTATCGCGGCACCGGCCCGCAGCTGACCGACCTGATGGGCGGCCGGCTCGACGCCGCCGCGGTAGGCGCGCCGGCGGTTATGCAGTTCATCAAGACCGGCAAGCTGCGCTGCATTGCGACCGGCAGCGTGCAGCGCCTGGCCCAGTTGCCCGACGTGCCGACGGTGGCCGAGCAGGGCTTCCCGGGCTTCGAGATGACACAGTGGTACGGCCTCCTGGCACCGGTCAACATGAGCCAGGCCAATGCCGACAAGCTGTCGGTGGCGGCCGCCAGGGCGGTGCGCGAGCCGGCCGCGGCCAAGCTGCTGGAAAGCGACGCCGCCATTCCGATCGGCAGCACGGCGGCCGAGTTCGCCGCGTTCATCGGCGCCGAGCAGAAGCGCTGGAAGCCGGTGATCGAGCGCGCGCGAATCAAGCCGGATTGAGCGTCAGGGGCGTGGCGGCGAGTTGTCCTTGTCGCCGCCGCGCCGGCGTGCGCGCACCGCTACTGCCTTGGCCTCCTGGCAGCGGCGTACGATTTCCACCAGCACGCTGCCCGTCCAGCCGAAGGTGAACAGCCCCGACATGGCGATGATCGGCGCCAGCATGTGCCAGCCCTCGGGCAGCAGGAAGTTGCCGTAGCCCACCGTGGTGTAGGTGTTGGCGGCAAAGAAGCCGGCTGCGCGCCAGTTGTCCACCAGCCCGCTGTACACCAGCGCGGCCGACCAGACCCAGATCTCCACCAGGTGCAGCAGAAGCATCAGCAGCACGACGCCGCCCATCAGCAGGTCGGGCCGCCAGGTGCTGCCGCGCGGCCCCAGCGCCTGCATGCTCGATTCGAAGCGGTCGGTGAGCATGCGCATGGCCGCGGCGTGGATCAGCACGATCAGCAGCAGCATGCCGCCGCCGAAGAAGAAGTCGGGCACCGGCATGACCTGCATCATGTGCTGGATCAGCGGCACTTCGGCGCCCAGCGATTCCACCCTGTCCAGCGCATGGTGCGCCTCGGCCGGCGACTGGGCGACAGCACTCCACACCGCGCTGGCGGCTTCAGCTGGAGGCTGCGATTTCGCCATCGTCGATTGGGCGTGTCAGGGTGGGCTCGGGCGGCACTGGCTGCGGCGCGGCGCATGATATCCGGCGGCCGGACGGGCGCCCCATCGGGGCAAGCGACAATGGCCAGCCGTACCGAACACCATCCAGCCCCGAGGTCGAGCCATGGATCTGCAACTGCCCATCGTCATCATCGACGAACTGGCCGAAACGGTCGTCAAGTCCACTGCCACGCTGGACCTGGCCAGCGGCGAAATCCGCGGCGTCCAGTACCAGGACTACGACATCGAGAGCCGGGGCCTGCCCGCACTGGATGAAGACTACGAATTCACCTGCGGCATGCTGTCCAACGCCGGGCGCGACGTGGAGTTCCGCGTCGAGGTGGATGCGATGTCGGGCAAGTACTCGGTCACGCCCAGCGAACTGCTGGAGCTGAAGGGCCGCGCGGCCAAGCTCTTCACCCAGCAGCCGGGGCCGCGCTGAGCCGCGTCATGCCGCGCTGAGCGCCGGTCGCTCGGCCATGCGCTCGCGCCAGGCCTGCAGGTGGGCCTGGCCGTCGTCGGCGGGCTTGTACTTCATCAAACCCCTGGCAAAGTCCAGCGCGCACAGCAGCGTGATGTCGGCGATGGTGAAGCGCGCGCCGGCCACATAGGGCTGACGGGACAGCTCGCTGTCGAACCAGCGCGCCAGTGCGCGCACCTTGTCGCCCTGCGAGCTGCCGTAGTCTGCAAACTGCCGCCCTTCCAGCGGCGCCAGACCTGGATGGGTGTGGCGGATGCATTGGGCCACCGCGCCGAAGAAGTACAGCTCCACCTGGCGGTCGGCGCGCTCGATGAAGGCGCGCTCCTCGAAGCCTTCACCCATCAGGTTGGGCTGCGGAAACAGCCCCTCCAGGTAGCTGCAGATGGCACGCGATTCGCTCAGGAACCGGCCGTCGTCCAGCTCCAGCGTCGGCACCTTGGACAGCGGACTCTTGGCACGGTAGGCCTCGGCGAAATGTTCCTTCGCGCCCAGGTCCACGTTCACCAGCTCGATGCCCTGGATGCCCTTCTCGGCCATGAACAAGGTGACGCGGCGCGGGTTCGGCGCACGCGGTGCGACATACAGCTTCATGCCTCCATCTCCTTCGCAGTGCCAGCCTGCCTGGCGCGACTTTGCCCAGCGAGCGGTGCATTCTGCACGGCGGGTGGGGTCGGGTGCCTGCAGGAAGCTGGGCTATGCTCGACGCCAATCGCAACCTCCTGCAGCAACCACCCCATGACCTTGCGCGCCGCCATTGCCGCGTCGATGGCCTACGACACCATCATGGTGTTCGAAGGCCAGTTCACCGACCACATTCTTCCGGACCAGATCCACAAGATCAATTTGTCCTTCCTGTCACCGCGCATGCGGCGCGAATACGGCGGCTGTGCCGGCAACATCGCCTACAACTACAAGCTGGTGGGCGGCGAGCCGGTGCCCATCGGCATGGTCGGCGACGATTTCGGTCCCTATTTCGATCACTTCCAGCGCTGGGGCATCGATGCCAGCTGCCTGGTGACGGCCAAGGACGCCTACACCGCGCAGTGCTTCATCGTCACCGACCTGCACAACAACCAGCTGGCCGGCTTCCACCCCGGCGCGATGGGGCTGTCGGCGCAGATCCCGGTGGCGCAGGCCGGCAAGGTGGCCTGCGGCCTGGTGGGCCCCGACGCCAAGGACGCGATGCAGCTGCACACGCAGCAAATGGCCGCCTCCGGCGTGCCCTTCATCCTCGACCCGGGCCAGAACATCCTGCTGTTCAGCGGGCCGGAGCTGCTGAAGCTGATCGACCAGGCGCCGGTGCTGGTGTGCAACGACTACGAGGCCGAGCTCATCGCCGACAAGACCGGCCTGTCGCTCGAGCAGCTGGCCACGCGGGTCAAGACGCTGATCGTCACGCGCGGTGCCGAAGGCTCCTGGGTGCACCAGGGCGGGCAGCGCCATGCGGTGGCGCCGGTGGCCGCGGCCGAAGTCAAGGACCCGACGGGCTGCGGCGACGCCTATCGCGCCGGGCTGTTGCTGGCGCTGGCCAAGGGCGTGCCGCTGCTGCACGGCGCGCAGCTGGGCAGCGTGCTCGGTTCGATCAAGATTGCAGTGCAGGGCTGCCAGAACCACAAGCCTACGCCGGAACAGATCCGCTCGAGTTACCAACAACATTACGGTGCCTGGCCGTTCTGAGGCCTGATGCACAACGCCGTCCTTCCTGTGTCCCTGGCCTTGCTGGCGCTGGGTGAATGCGCCACATCACCCAAGGGCTGGCACCAGGCCGGCGCCAGCGCGGCCGATCTCGAGCGTGACGAGGCACAGTGCCGCGACGAAGCCAAGTCGGCCACCGCCAGCTACAGCAGCACGCCGTCGCAGCCCGGTGCCGCCGCAGCCACGGGCCGGGCCATCGGCGACGGCATCGTCGTTGCAGGAAAGCAGATCGAGCTGACCAACGATTGCATGAAGCTGCGCGGCTGCATGCCCAGGTAGGCTGACCGCATGGCGTTCGACACCTGGTTGATCTACCTGCTGGCGACCACCGGCCTGTCGCTGTCGCCCGGCCCGAACGGGCTGCTGGCGCTGACCCACGGCGCGCTGCACGGCCATGCCAAGGCACTGTACACCATCGCTGGCGGGGCGGTCGGTTTTGTCACCGTGATCGCGCTGTCGATGTTCGGAATCGGCGCGCTGCTTCAGAGCTCGCTGGTCTGGCTGGTGGTGCTCAAGTGGCTGGGCGGGGCCTACCTGGTGTGGCTGGGCATTCAGGTGTGGCGTTCGCCGCCGATCGGCCTGGAGCTGTCCGGCGATGCCTCGCCGCGCGGCGGCGCGTCGATGTTCCGCCAAGGGGCGCTGTCGGCGCTGACCAACCCGAAGGCGCTGCTGTTCTTCGCCGCTTTCCTGCCGCAGTTCATCGACCCGGCACGCAGCCTGTGGTTGCAGTTCCTCATCATGGCCGGCAGCTTCGCGGCGGTCGAGGTGGCCACCGAGCTGCTGATCGCGCGCGCCGCGCAGCGCATCAGCCCATGGCTGCAGCGCGTCGGCCGGCGCTTCAACCAGGCCTGCGGCGGCATCTTCATGGCCATCGGCATCGCGCTGCCGCTGCGGCCCTGATGACATGGTCCGGCGGCAGTGCATCCTGTTCGACACCGACCCGGGCATCGACGACGCCATGGCGCTGCTGATGCTGGCGCGCGACGCGCGCGCCGAGCTGGTGGGCATCAGTACCGTGTTCGGCAACGCCGGTGTGGACACCACGACGGCCAATGCACTGGCGCTGTGCCACCGCTTCGGCATCGACGTGCCGGTGGCGCGGGGCGCAGCAAAGCCGCTGGTGCGCGAGGCACGGCACTTCCCGGTGGACATCCACGGCCATGACGGCCTGGGCGACGTGGCGCCGCACCCGCCCCACGTTCGCGCGCCGGAGCCGGCCGATGCCGCCCGCTTCATTTGCGACACGGCGCGCCGCCACGACGGCGAGCTGACACTGGTGGCCGTGGGCCCGCTGACCAACCTGGCTCAGGCGCTGGCACTGGAGCCCGACCTGCCGTGCCGCGTGCAGCGCGTGGTGGTGATGGGCGGTGCCTTTGGCACGCTGGGCCACGGCGGCAATGTGACGCCGGTGGCCGAGGCCAATGTCTACTGCGACCCGCATGCGGCCGACATGGTGTTCGGCGCATGCTGGCCGTTGACGGTGGTCGGCCTGGACGTGACCCACCAGGTGCTGATGAGCACCGCCTACCTCGACGCGCTGGGCCACGAAGGCGGCGCGGAAGGGCGCTACCTGCGCGACATCACGCGCACCTACGAACGCTTCTATCACCACCGCACCGGCGGCGGCATCTATGCGCACGACGCCAGCGCCGTGGCCTGCGCGCTGGACCCGTCGCGCTTCGCGATGCAACATGGCTCGCTGCGCGTCGTCACCGAGGGGCTGGCACTGGGCCAGACCATCCAGTCGCGCCGCGGCCACCGCCAGGCGGCACGCGACTGGGACGGCCTGCCCGAGCAGCAGGTCTGCGTGGCGGTGGATGCGGACGCCGTGCGCGCCGATTTCCGCGCCTGCTTCGTGCGCTGACCAACACTTCAACCGCAGGAGGCGACCGACAGGGCGCGGCGCACTGACTTGCTGGCGGCCTGCGCTGCCTGCCGGCTCCGGCCGGTCGGGCAACATCCTTTGCGGCGGTGGCGCCGGCAACCTGGGTTGCGGCGAGCAACCCGGCTTCCCCAATGCCGTCAACCAGGGCGAGCTCACACTCGCCGTGCCCGGCAACGGCTACAACGGGCAGGGGGCGGTGGACATCAGCAACGTCGTCGTCAGCAATAGACACCGCACCGGTATGCGCCCGCTGGGTCAGGGGTAGAACAGCTCCACCGTGTAGCCGGCCACGCGGCGCTCGCCCAGGTCCAGCGTGGCCTGCAGCGTGACTTCGCCGAGTGGCGGCAGACTGTCCGCCGTCTGGCCCAGCTCGGCGGCGCTGAGCACGCGCCGCACGGTCGTCTGGCCCTGCCCGTCGGTCAGTGCCAGGTCGATGGCCGGCATGCGCACCCGCGTCGGCGCTTTGTTCTGCACCACCAGCGACATCTGGTACAGCGGGCTGTTGTCCTGCAGGCGGACCAGGCCGCTGCTGTCGACGTTGAGCGCCTCGATGCGACGCGGGGCCTCGACGCGGCAGCCCAGCAGGCTGCAGGCTGCCTGCAGCGCCGGCTGGGTGCCGGGCCAGGCGGCGGCCACCTGGTCGCGGTAGTGCAGCGCCACCTGCGCGCCCAGCAGCGCCAGCAGCAGCAGCGCCACGCCAGCCAGCGTGCCGCGCCGCGCCGGGTGGCGCCAGCGTGCGGCACGGTCGGCGCGGCGTACAAATTCGGGCGTCGCGATCGGGGCGACTTCGGGCGGCGCGGCATCGGCGGATGGGGCCGCCGCGGGCGGTGCGACTTCGGCCGCTTCGACCCAAGCCGATATTTGTGCCGATGGCTCGGCGGTCGTTTCGACTTCAATTTCGGCTGCGGCCGTGGCCTCTGCGGCCGGCTCAGCCACCGATTCGGTCCCGGGCTCCGACACGGGCACTGGCGCCTGAGGCGCCAGCGCGGTATCGACGCGGGCCAGGGCCGCGCTGCCGACGGCCGGCTCGCGCACCGGCAGACGCAACACCTCGGCGACCGGCCGGTCTGCCGGCGGCGGCGCAGGCACGGCATCGGCCTCCAACTCGAACAGCCGCTGCGCGGCATTGAAGACTTCCGTGCAGCGGCCGCAACGTACCCAGCCTTCGGACACCTTCAGCTGGTCGCTGACCACGCGGAACACGGTGCCGCAGGCGGGGCAGCGCGTGGCCAGGCTCATGTGCTCACAGCCGCGCGCCAGTGGTGCACCGGCCGGTCATCAGGATCCAGCCGTCCTGCGCATCGCCGACCTGCAGCTCAAGCCACGGCGCATACGCGGCCTTCAGTTCGTCGGCCTGGCGTTCCAGGATGCCGGCCAGCACCAAGTGCGCTCCCGGCAGCAGCCGGTCGCACAGCAGCGGCGCCAGCAGCTTCAGCGGCGTGGCCAGGATGTTGGCCAGCACCACGCCGTAGCGGCCATCGACGGTTTCCGGCAGCCCAGCGCGCAGGCGTACGCCATTGGCAGCGGCGTTGTCCGTGGTGGCCTGGACGGCGGCCGGGTCGATGTCCACCGCGTCGATGTCGCCGGCGCCGTGCCGCGCCGCGCCGATGGCCAGGATGCCCGAGCCGCAGCCGTAGTCGAGCACGCGCTGCCCAGGCACGGCCAGCGTGTCGGCGTTCGCGGCCAGCCAGCGCAGGCACATGCGCGTGGTCGGGTGGGTGCCGGTACCGAATGCCAGGCCGGGGTCGAGGCGGATGACGCGCTGCGCGGCTGCCGGCACCGAATGCCAGCTGGGCACGACCCAGAAGCCGTCGGCAATGGCCACCGGCTCGAACTGCGACTGCGTCAGCCGCACCCAGTCGCGATCGGGCAGGGGCTGCAGCGACTGCACGCCCAGGCCCTCGCTCCAGTCCTGCGCCAGCAGCAGCGCGGCGGCGTCGGAGGCGGCTGCCTCGTCGGCAAACAAGGCGTGCAAGGTGGAACGCTGCCAGCCTGGCCGCGGTGCGGGCATGCCGGGCTCGCCGAACAGCGCCTGTTCGGCATCACTGCCGGCATCGGCATCTTCGACCGACACCGACAGTGCACCCAGTTCGTCGATCAGCGCATCGGACACCGGCTCGACCAGGGCCTCCGGAGCGCGCAGGACCAGCTCGAACATGGCGGCGCTAGCGCTTGTGCTGGCCCAGCCAGCCTTCGAGATAGTGGATGCCGGTGCCGCCTTCGATGAACTTGGCGTCGACCATCAGCTCGCGGTGCAGCGCGATGTTGGTCTGGATGCCTTCGACCACGGTCTCCGACAGCGCGGTGCGCATGCGCGCCAGCGCCTGGTCGCGGGTGTCGCCGTGGCAGATGAGCTTGCCGATCATCGAGTCGTAGTTCGGCGGCACGAAGTAGTTGGTGTAGACATGCGAATCGACGCGCACGCCGGGCCCGCCCGGCGCGTGCCAGGCGGTGATGCGCCCGGGCGAGGGCGTGAACTTGTAGGGGTCCTCGGCATTGATGCGGCATTCGATGGCATGGCCGCGCATCTGGATCGCGCGCTGCGTGAAGGGCAACTTCTCGCCCGCGGCGATGCGGATCTGCATCTGCACGATGTCGACGCCGGTGACCATCTCGGTCACCGGGTGCTCGACCTGCACGCGGGTGTTCATCTCGATGAAGAAAAACTCGTTGTTCTCGTACAGGAACTCGAAGGTGCCGGCGCCGCGGTAGCCGATCTTCTTGCACGCGGCGACGCAGCGGTCGCCGATGCGCTCGATCACGCGCCGGGCAATGCCCGGGGCCGGCGCCTCCTCGATGATCTTCTGGTGGCGACGCTGCATCGAGCAGTCGCGCTCGCCCAGCCACACGGCATTGCGGTGCTCGTCGGCCAGCACCTGGATCTCGATGTGTCGCGGGTGTTCGAGAAAGCGCTCCATGTACAGCGCCGGGTTGCCGAAGGCCGCGCCGGCTTCGGCGCGGGTGGTCTGCACCGCGTGCAGCAGCGCGGCTTCGGTGTGCACCACACGCATGCCGCGCCCACCGCCACCCCCGGCGGCCTTGACGATCACCGGGTAGCCGATGCTTCGCGCGATGCGGATGATCTCCTTCGGGTCGTCGGGCAGCACGCCTTCGGAGCCCGGCACGCAAGGCACGCCGGACTTGATCATGGCCTGCTTGGCCGCGACCTTGTCGCCCATGATGCGGATCGACGCCGGTGTCGGGCCGATGAAGACGAAGCCGCTGCGCTCCACGCGTTCGGCGAAGTCGGCGTTCTCCGACAGGAAGCCGTAGCCGGGGTGGATGGCCTCGGCGTCGGTCACCTCCGCGGTGGAGATGATCGCCGGCATGTTCAGGTAGCTCAGTGACGAGGCCGCCGGGCCGATGCACACCGCCTCGTCGGCCAGCTTGACGTACTTGGCCTCGCGGTCGGCCTCGGAGTAGACGATCACCGACTTGATGCCCATCTCGCGGCAGGCGCGTTGGATCCGAAGAGCGATCTCTCCCCGGTTCGCGATCAGAATCTTCTTGAACATGGCCAAGCTATTCGATCACGAACAGCGGTTGCCCAAACTCCACGGGCTGCCCGTTCTCGCACAGCACCTTGACGATCGTGCCGGTGTGGGTGGCCTCGATCTCGTTCATGATCTTCATGGCCTCGATGATGCACACCGGCTCGCCTTCCTTGACACTGCTGCCGACCTCGACCAGTGCCTTGCCGCCTGGGCTGGAGGCGCGGTAGAAGGTGCCGACCATCGGCGAGGTGACCACGTGGCCCGGTTCGGCGGCCAGGACTTCGGCTTCGGCCGCGGCGGCCGGCGCTGCGGCACGCGGCGCCTCGGCTGGTGCCGACATGGCCTGGGGCATCGCGTAAGCCATCAACTGCGGCGGCGCGGCCGGGGCTCCGGCCTTGACGATGCGCACCTTGCCTTCGGCCTCGGTGATTTCCAGTTCGGAGATGTTCGACTCCGAGACCAGATCGATCAGGGTCTTCAGTTTGCGCAGGTCCATGGGGTTCCTTGTCTGGCAAGTCTCGGCGGAGGCGCGCGGCGCCCATCGGCCGGGGTAGCTGCAGGCGCTTGGCCTGCGGTTCTTCACGGGTTCATCATCGGTGATGAACTTGCAGATTTCGGTTGCGAACGTCGTTGAAATGTTCGCGGGATGCCCGGTCTTCGACTGCCGGCGGCACCCGCCACCGGCGGATACAGAATGTTGCGGACGCAGGATTGTGCCCTATCGGCGCCCACGCAAGGCCTGGCGGCAAACCCTGGGCTGTTGAGCTATGCAATCAAGTTGCCGGCATTAGCGAGCAGATGTTTGGACTTTGGCAGCGATATGCCGCCAGGTCAGAGCCTGCGGGCCCAGGTTTCCAGATCGGCCAGCCGGGTTTCGCCGAGCTTGCGCTCCAGCACCTTGCCTTTCGCATCCAGCAGCACGGTGAAAGGCAGAGCGCCGGCGCTGTTGCCCAGGCTGCGCGCCAGGTCGGTGCCGGCAAAGCCGGCCAGGCCGATGGCAAAACCGACCGGCTGCTTCTTCAGGAACTCCTGCACCGGAGCCAGGCTGTCGATAGCCAGGCCCACCACCTTCACCTGCTTGTCGTGGCTGCGGGCAAAGCGATCGAACTCGGGCAATTCCTTGATACACGGCGGGCACCAGGTGGCCCAGAAGTTGATGAGCAGCGGCTGGCCGCGCAGCTCGGCCATGACCAGCTCGCCGCCTTCCGGTCGCGGGAAGCTCTGGCTCCACAGGTCGAGCGGCTCGACGCCGTCGGCAGCGGTGCTCGTTTCCGGCACCGCAGGCCGGCGGCCGTACCAGAACGCACCACCGGCGGCGGCCAGCAGGCCGACGCTGGCCAGCAGCACACGGCGGGTGGTCGGGCGGGTCATTCGGCCTCGGCCTGCAGCAGTCGCCGCAGCGCCGTGGTGTCGCCGCGCCAGCTGCGGCCGCGTGCGTCGGGCTTGAGCGCGCCGCGCTGGTCGTCCAGGTCGCGAACGGCCAGGTGCAAGGTCACCGGTTCGCCCAGGGCGGGGCAGCGCTCGGCCACGCTCAGGTAGTGCAGCTCATCGTCGCCCGACGCGTCGTAGTCGATGCCCAGATTGATGAGCGCGATCTCTGCGGCCTTGGGGTCGTCGCAGTACAGGTCGATGTGTATCGACGACAGCCGCGTCGCGGTGCCGCGCCAGACGGCGCCGCTCAGGTGCGGACGGAACTCGGCCAGCCGCTGCATCCAGCGCAGTGCCAGCTCGCGCAATGCGCGCAGTTCGGCCGGCTGGGTGTCGGCGCAGAACAGCTGCAGGTAGCTGCGTACCTCGTCCTCAACCTGTTCGTTGCTGGGCAAATCGGCACGCCGGCCGAGCGAGCGTGCCGCCTTGCGCTTGGCCTGCGCGTATTCCATGCCTTCGTCCACCACCAGCCGGGCGGCGGCACTGGCAATCTCTTCGGCGGCCGACACACTCATCGGCGCATTCTAGGGAAGCTCGACCGCTCCCATGCGGGCCACGATGGTAGCGGCGCGCGCACTGACATAGGCGGAGCCGGGTCGCTTCTCGAAACGCTTGGGCGCCGGCAGCATCACCGCGAGCCGGGCCGCCTCTTCCGGGCCCAGTCGCGCCGCGTCCTTGCGGAAGTAGTGGCGCGCCGCGGCCTGCGCACCGAAGATGCCCTCGCCCCATTCGACGTTGTTCAGGTAGATCTCGAGGATGCGCCGCTTCGACAGCAGGCCTTCCAGCATCAGCGTCAGCACGAACTCCTGCGCCTTGCGTGGCACCGTGCGCTCGCCCGACAGGAACAGGTTCTTCGCCAGTTGCTGGGTGATGGTGGAGCCGCCCACTACCTTGGCAGCGACCGGCCGGTTCGGCGTGCGGGCCTGGGCCTTCTCGGCGCGCGCCTCGGCACGCTGGTTCTTTTCCCAAGCCTGCTCGATTGCGTCCCATTCCACGCCGCTGTGCTCTGCGAAGCCGGCGTCCTCGCTGGCGATAACGGCGCGCTTCAGGTACGGACTGATCTGATCGTAGGGTACCCACTGCTGGCTCCACAGGATCTGCTGGCGCTGCACCAGCAGCTGCCAGGCCTCGCTGCGCTGGAAGCTGGTGGACTGCGGGTCGATGAAGGCCATCGCGCCAATGCGCAGTGCAAAGCTGGCCTGCAGCGCCAGCAGGCACAGCAGTGCCAGTGCCAGAAGCCGGCGTGCCGCCTTCATGCGTCGAGGTGTTTGCGCAGCCGTTGCAGCACCGGCGCCGTGTCGGGCATCACCTGGCGCCACAGGAAGAAGGCCTCGGCCGCCTGTTCGACCAGCATGCCCAGCCCGTCGCGCGGCACGGCGCCCAGCGCTTGGGCCCAGGCCATGAAGGGCCGCGCCGCAGCGCCGTACATCAGATCCACGGCCAGCGTGCCGGGTTTCAGCACGTGGTCGGCCACCGGCACCGCCGCGCCGCCCAGGCTGCTGGCGCTGCTGTTGAGCACCACGTCGTAGGCCTCGCCGGCGGCGTCCAGACCACTGAAGGACAGCCGCGTGCCGCAGGTTGCGGCCAGTGCCGCATGGCGGCGCACCAGTGCCTCGGCCTTGCCGGTGGTGCGGTTGGCCACATGCAATTGCGCCGGCCGGGCTTCGATCAGCGGGCCCATCACGCCAGCCGCCGCGCCGCCGGCGCCGACCAGCAGGACGCGCCGGCCGTGCAATGCCACGCCAGCGTTGCGTTGCAGGTCACGCACCAGGCCGATGCCGTCGGTGTTGTCGGCCAGCCAGCCCTGGGCATCGAAACGCAGCACGTTGGCGGCCTGGGCCAGCGTCGCGCGCGGTGTCACCACCCGGGCCAGCGCGCCGGACTGGAACTTGAAGGGCACGGTGACGTTGCAGCCGCGAGCGCCCGAATCGGCAAAGGCGCGCACCGCTTCGACGAAGCCGTCCATCGCGCACAGCACGCGCGTGTACTCCAGGTTCTGCCCGGTCTGGCGGGCGAACTCGGCATGGATGAAAGGCGACTGGCTGTGCGCGACCGGGTTGCCCAGCACCGCATAACGATCAGGCGCCTTGCTCATTGGGTGGCGTTGCTGAGAGAGGTTTCCAGCCCCTCGTCGCGCGTGAAGCGGAAGCGCGAGGTGATGACGATCTGATCGGCCTGCTTGCGCATGGCGGTGCTGAAGGGTCCGTAGGGCGCCGCGGCGCGCACGATGGCCAGCGCGCGCTGGTCGAGCAGCTTCTCGCTGGACGGGCGCACGATCTCGGCCTCGACCACCCGGCCCTGGTTGTCGACGGTGACATTCATCGTCAACTCGCCATACAGCTTGCGGCCGCGGTATTCGGGGAAGTCGCGCGTGCCGCGGGCTTCGATCTTGCGGCGCAGCGCGTCGTAGTAGATGGCATACACCTCCTCGCGCGTGGCCGGGCTGATGTAGCGCTTCTTCGGCCGGGCGTTCTCTTCGTTGATGCGCTTCTCGATCTCGGCCAGCAAGCGCAGCAGCTGACGGCGCCGCTCTTCCTGCTCGGCATGTTGCGGGCTGCCGTCATCGCGTTTCGGGTCGGGCGGAGGCAGCGCCGCCACCTCGCGGCGGATCTGTGCGAGCAGCTGCTGCTGTTCTTCCTGCAGCTTGTCGATCTTGCGGTGGGCGTCGGCAGGCGCGTCGCCCACCTCCATCTGGGTGGTCGGCGGCAGCGGTGAGGTGGCTCGGCCCTTGTCGGCCTCGCCGCCGCCGGCCAGCGAGGCCTGGGCGATGGCCTGCGCCCGGGTCGGCTTCTCGGCGGACCGGGCATTGACCAGGATCACCTCCATGGGCGTGTCCTCGAAGACGCGCTTGAAGGCCTCGGGGTTGACCACGCGCACCGTCAGCGCCGCGGCATGCACGCCCAGCGATACCAGCAGCGCCCACTGCAGGGTGCTCAGGCCGCGCAACCAGCTCACCGCGCCTGTCCTCAGGCTGCCGCCAGTGGCGGCGCGTCGTCCGCGGCCGGCTCGTCCAGGTCGATGGCCAGGCGCAGCGCCCCGGCATCCGGGCTTTCGTCCTCGGCCTCGGGTTCGGCCAGCGCAGCCTCGGCTGCGACCGGCGCCTCGATGCGCGCCAGCAGCGTGGCATGCAGCTCCAGCGTTAGCAGGTCACTCCCGGTCAGGCGCACGCGCACGCGCGCGCCGCGCGGCAGGCTTTCGGTGCCCAGCGCGCGGAACACCAGCGGCAACGTGTCGGCTCGCACCAGGCTGTCCTTCATGACCGTGGCTTCGAGTTCGCTGACCTTGTTCTGTTCCAGCCAGCGCAGTGTCCAGAAGCGTTCGATCACGTTCTGGAAGTCGTTGTAGGACGCATAGGCGGCGTCGAAACCGGAGATGATGGAAAACAGCGCCGCGTCCTTGGCCTTGAAAGGCGCGGCCAGGGCTGCGGTGCGGCCGTGCCGCGCACAGGCGATGATCTGCCACTGGTTGACCAGGTCCACATAGCGGCGCAGTGGAGAGCTCGCCCAGGTGTACTGGGACACGCCCATGCCAGCATGCGGGGCCGGACGGATGCCCATGCGGACCTTGACGCCCGGCGCCAACGCCGCTTGGCTGCGGTAGATGCCCGGCACGCCGCATTCAGCCAGCCAGGCGCCCCAGCTGCTGTTGGCCAGAATCATCGCTTCGGCGACGATCAGGTCCAGCGGCGCGCCGCGCACGCGGGTGCCGATGGCCACGCGCTCGTCGCCCACCGGCTCGCCTCCGGCGCCTTCGAGCCTGAAGTTGTAGTCGGGCCGGTTGAACAGCTCCGGTTTGCCGCGTTGCACCTCGCGCTGCGCCTTCAGGTGGCGTGCCAGGCGGAAAGCGAAGGCCAGTTCCTCGGCATGGCCGTAGTCGGCCGGCGCCTCGCCGCTGAGCGAGGCTTCGGTGATGACGCTGTCGAGCTGGTCATGGCGCAGGTTGGTGACGATGCGCACGCGCTCCAGCTTGGTCTCGCTGCCCTTCACGGCCAGCGTGGCCTCGTCGAAGCTGACATACAGGCTCACCGCGGCGCAGTCCTGGCCGGCGGTGAGCGTGTAGGCCTGCACCACCGCGTCGGGCAGCATGGTCAGCTTCCAGCCCGGCATGTACACCGTAGACAGACGCTCGCGCGCCACCTTGTCCAGCGCCGAATCGGGCGTGATGGCCAGCCCCGGCGCGGCGATGTGCACGCCGAAGACCACGGTGCCGCTGCCCAGGCCCTGCACCGACAGCGCGTCGTCGATCTCGGTGGTGGCCGAGTCGTCCACCGAGAAGGCCAGCGCCGCCGACAGCGGCAGCACCTCCTTGATCGGCGGCACGTCCAGCGCCGGGAAAGCCGTGCCCTTGGGGAAGGTCTCGAACAGGAAGCGCTTCCAGTGGAACTGGTAGGGGCTGTCGATGGCACCGGCCGCCTTCAGCAGATCGAGCGGGGCGCGCTGCGCACGGCGCGTGGCTTCGACCACGGCCTTGTACTCGGGGCCGTTCTTGTCGGGCTTGAACAGGACGCGGTAGAGCTGCTCGCGGATCGGCGCCGGGCACTCGCCGGCGGCCAGCGCGCCGGCCCACTGCTCGATCTGCAGGGCCTGCTGCTTTTTGCGCTCGATGCCCAGCAGCGCGGCCTTGACGGTTTCCTCGGGCGCCTTCTTGAACATGCCGCGGCCCAGGCGGCGGAAGTAGTGCGGCGCCTCGAACAGCCGGAACAGCGCGGCAGCCTGCTTGTCGGTGCCGGCCGTGGCCTCGAAATACTCGCGCGCCAGGTCGGCGAAGCCGAACTCGGCCTCGGGCGCGAACTCCCAGGCCAGGTCCAGGTCGATGTCCTGCGCCAGGGTCTGCGCCCGCGCGATCAATTCGGCCGGCTGCGGCGCCTCGAAGCGCAGCAGCACGTTGGCACCTTTGACCTTGACCCGCTTGCCCGAGTCCAACTCGACCTGCACCCCGCTGTCGGCCTCGGACATCAGGCGGCCCGCCAGGAATTTGCCGCCATCTTCGAACAATGCGTACATGGGGCGCGATTGTCGCCGCTGCGCGGGTGTGGGCCCGGCCCCGGCGCTACGATGTGTGCCACAGGCCACGCCGAAGCAGCGGCCGAGGCGGCGGCCCGACGCAGGAGGTGCAGCGATGAGCGATCTGGTCTTCTACACGAACCCGCAATCGCGCGGCCGCATCGCGCACTGGATGCTCGAGGAAGTGGGCGAGCCCTACGACACCGTGTGGCTGGACTACGGCAGCACGATGAAGGCGCCCGACTACCTGGCGATCAACCCGATGGGTAAAGTGCCGACGCTGCGCGATGGCGACGCGGTGGTCACCGAATCGGCTGCGATCTGCGCCTACCTGGCCGACCGATTCCCGCAGCGCCAACTGGCACCGCCGTTGGGTGACCCGGCGCGAGCGGCCTACTTCCGCTGGATGTTCTTCGTCGCCGGCCCGCTGGAGATGGCCACCACCGCCCGCGCGCTGAACTGGCAGGTGGCCGAGGGACGCAGCCGCATGGTCGGCTTCGGCTCCTACGGCGAGGCCCTGGACGCGCTGGAGACCGCGCTCAAACCCGGCCCCTACGTTTGCGGCGAACAGTTCACGGCCGCCGATGTGGTGCTGGGCGCGGCACTGGGCTGGGGCATGATGTTCGGCAGCATCGACAAGCGGCCGAGCTTCGAGGTCTATGTCGCGCGGCTGCTGCAGCGCGAAGCAGCGCTGCGCGCGAATGCCTTGAACGAGGCCTACCTGGAGGGCGCTGCCGGCGCCTGAGCCGTCGGCCGGTCTACACCGTCATGCCGCCCGACACTTCGATCACCGCGCCGTTGATGTAGCTCGCCTCGTCGCTGGCCAGGAAGGCGTAGACATTGGCGATCTCCTCCGGCTTGCCCAGGCGGTGCAGCGGCACCTGCTCGCGCATGTGCTGCAGCACCTTGTCGGGGATGGTGGCCAGGATCGGCGTCTCGACGAAGCCCGGCGCCACCGCGTTGACGCGGATGCCCTTCGGGCCGAGCTCGCGGCTCCAGGTCTTGGTGAAGCCGATGACGCCGAACTTGCTGGCGGCGTAGTTGGTCTGGCCGAAGTTGCCGTAGATGCCGACCACGCTGCTGGCATTGAGGATCACGCCCGAACCCTGCGCCGTCATCGCCGGCAGCACGGCCTGCGCGCAATGGAAGACGCCGCGCAGGTTGACGTCGATCACCGCATCGAACTGCGCGATCGTCATCTTCTGCAGCCGCGCATCCTTGGTGATGCCGGCGTTGTTGACCAGCACGTCGATGCTGCAGAAGCGCTCCTTTACGGCGGCGGCCATGTGGTCCAGCGCCTCGCGGTCGGTGACGTTGAGGGCAAAGCCCATGGCCTGGGCGCCGCGGGCGCGTACCAGCGCCACCGCGGCGTCCACGCCCTCGGGCTTGAGGTCGCAGACCACGACGGTGGCGCCTTCCTCGGCGAACTTGAGCGCAGTGGCCAGGCCGATGCCCTGGGCCGCGCCGGTGATGATGGAGACCTTGTGTTTCAGTCGCATGGCTGCAGGAACTTCAGGAGGTGGGGAAGGTGATCGTCGAAATCGCTCAGGGCATGGTCGCTGCCGTCCAGTAGCCGCAGCTTCACGCCCGGGTAGCGGGCCGTCATCTCGCGCCAGTCGAGCACCTCGTCGCCCTTGGCGATGATGGCCAGGTAGCGCTCGGGCCGGGTGATTGGCCCGGGCGTCATGGCGCGAAGTTCATCGACGTACTCGGCGCGGAAGAAGAAGCGCTGCTCGGGCGTGTGGAAGGCGCTCAGCTCGCCGACGTGAGCCGCCAGGTCGCGCGCCGGGTCGACGGCCGGGTTCATCAACACGGCCGGCCAGCCGCTGGCTTCGGCCACCACGGTGGCATAGAAGCCGCCGAGCGAGCTGCCGAGCACGGCCGACGTGTCGGACGGCCAGCCGGCAGTGCCTTGCTGTACCAAGCTCATCGCCTCGCGTGGCGACGGCGGCAGCTGCGGGCACCACCAGTGCACGCCAGGATGGTGTTCAGCCAGCCAGGCCTGCAGGCGCTGCGCCTTGAAGGACATCGGCGACGAGCGAAAGCCGTGCAGGTACAGAAGGTGCGTGGCCGCCATCAGCCCTTGGCCTTCAGCGCATCGAGCAGCTTGGCGTGGATGCCGCCGAAACCGCCGTTGCTCATGCACAGCACATGGTCGCCGGGCCGGGCAGCCTGCAGCACCATCGCCACCAGCTTGTCCACCGTGTCGGCCACCAGCGCCTGCTTGCCCAGCGGCGCCAGCGCTTCGGCCGCGCTCCAGCCGTAGTTGCCTTGCAGGCAAAAGCTCAGGTCGGCCTCTTCCAGCGCCCAGGGCAGCTGGGCCTTCATCGCGCCCAGCTTCATGGTGTTGGAGCGCGGCTCGAAGACGGCCAGGATGCGCTCCAGCCCGACCTTGCGGCGCAGCCCGTTGACGGTGCTGCGCATGGCGGTGGGATGGTGGGCGAAATCGTCGTAGACCTTGACACCGGCTTGCTCGCCGCGCAGCTCCAGCCGGCGGCGCACGTTCTCGAAGCCGGCCAGCGCCGAGCCGGCCGCCTCGGGTGCCACGCCCACGTGCTCGGCCGCGGCGATGGCCGCCAGCGCGTTGAGCTGGTTGTGCTCGCCCAGCAGCGGCCAGTCGACGCGAGCGATCTTCAGGCTGCCGCGCAGCACGTCGAAGGCATGCGGCTCGCCGCGCGCACGCAGCCCGCCGGGTTCCTCCTTGCGCGTGCCGAAGCGCTGCACCTCGCTCCAGCAGCCGCGGGCCAGCACGCGCTGCAGCGCCTCGTCGCGCGCGTTCACCACCAGCCGGCCCGAGGCCGGCACGGTGCGCACCAGGTGGTGGAACTGCGTCTCGATGGCGGCCAGGTCCGGGAAGATGTCGGCGTGGTCCAGTTCCAGGTTGTTGAGGATGACCGTGCGCGGCCGGTAGTGCACGAACTTGCTGCGCTTGTCGAAGAAGGCGGTGTCGTACTCGTCGGCCTCGATGACGAAGCTCTTGCCCTGGCCCAGCCGTGCCGACACGCCAAAGTTCAGCGGCACGCCGCCCACCAGGAAGCCTGGCTGCAGGCCGGCCTGCTCCAGCACCCAAGCCAGCATCGAGGTGGTGGTGGTCTTGCCGTGCGTGCCGGCCACGGCCAGCACGTGGCGGCCCGGCAGCACCTGTTCGGCCAGCCATTGCGGGCCGCTGGTGTAGGCCGCCCCGGCGTCGAGGAGGGCTTCCATCAACGGGTTGCCGCGCGTGACGACGTTGCCGACCACGAAGACATCCGGCTTGAAGGCCATCTGGTCGGCGCCGAAGCCCTCGACCAGCTCGATGCCGAGCGACTGCAACTGGTCGCTCATTGGTGGGTAGACGTTGGCATCGCAGCCGGTGACGCGGTGGCCGGCTTCGCGCGCCAGCGCTGCCAATCCGCCCATGAAAGTGCCGCAGATGCCCAGGATATGGATGTGCATGCGCAGGCATTCTAGGAGCCGCCGACAATGGCACTCCATGTTCGGCTGGATCGTTTCGCACCCGCTGGCCTACCCCGCGCTGGAGGTGGTTCACATCGTCGGCATCGCGCTGCTGCTGGGCAACCTGGCGCTGTTCGAACTGCGCGTCTGGGGCTTCGGGCCCGAGCTGCCGGTGCAGCCGCTGGCCCGGCTGGCGCTGCGTCTGTCACTGCTGGGCTTCGCTCTCGTCGGCGTCAGCGGGCTGCTGATGTTCGCCGGCCAGCCGGCCGAGCTGCTGGCCAACCGCGCCTTCGTCATCAAGATGGGTCTGGTGATGCTGGCCGGGCTGAACGCGGCGATGTTCCACGCCCGCGGCAGCCTGGAGCTGATGGACGGCGGCGCGCGCCGACTGACCGTGGTCTCTATGGGGCTTTGGCTGGCTGTCATCATCTGCGGCCGGTGGATTGCCTATGTCTGAGGAGAGCCGCATGCAACGCAGGACACTCATCGCCGTCGCGCTGGCCGCACCGCTGGCCGCGCGCGCCCACCATGGCTGGAGCAGCTTCGACCAGGGCCGCCCGATCTGGCTGGAAGGCCGCGCCACAAAGGTGGCCTGGCGCAACCCGCACGCCGAGCTGGCGCTGGAACTGCCGCCCGACCTGAAGCTGCCGGCCGATCTGGCCAGCCGCAAGCTGCCGGCGCAGTCGGCCGCGGTGGATGGCGTGACGCTGCTGAAGGCCGCGCAATTGCCCACGCGCAAGGACAAGGTCTGGGAGATCGAGCTGGCGCCGCTGACTCGCATGGACGCCTGGAAGGTGCCCGAGATCAAGGTCGGCGACACCGTCGGAGTGCTCGGCTTCACCTTCACCAGCGAGAAGGGCGATGCGGTGCTGCGCGCCGAGTACCTGTTCCTCGGCGGGCAGGTTTACGGCCTGCGCTCGTCGCCTGCCTGATCAGCCGCGCAGCGCCTCGGCCGCGGCCGCCACGGTGGCCGCGATGTCCTCAGCGCCGTGCGCCGCGCTGACGAAGCCGGCTTCGTACAGCGCCGGCGCCAGGTACACGCCGCGGTCGAGCATGGCGTGGAAGAAGCGGTTGAAGCGTTCCTTGTCGG
The DNA here is from genome assembly GCA_963758955.1 of uncultured Pseudomonadota bacterium. Taxonomy (GTDB): domain Bacteria; phylum Pseudomonadota; class Gammaproteobacteria; order Burkholderiales; family Burkholderiaceae_C; genus Rubrivivax. The sequence goes on along the minus strand of CAVWXO010000003.1, from coordinate 149,398 downwards.
TGGCCATGACCACGCCGTAGTTCTGCGGCAGGGCGTCGGCGAAGAAGAAGCCGAACATGCCGCCTTCGCAGTCGCCGACCAGCGGCACGCCGGCGGCCTTGGCGGCGCCGGTCAGGCCTTCCACCAGTTGCTTTGTCTTGGCCGACAGCGCCTCGAAGAAGCCCGGCTTCGTGATCTCCTTCAGCGTCGCCAGCCCGCAGGCGGTGGCCACCGGGTTGCCGCTGAGCGTGCCGGCCTGGTACACCGGCCCGAGGGGGGCCAGCTGGCTCATCACGTCCTTGCTGGCACCGAAGGCGGCCAGCGGCATGCCGCCGCCGATGACCTTGCCGAACACGCTCATGTCCGGCTTGAAGCCTGGGATCAGTTTCGCGTAGACGCTCTGCGCGCCGCCGAGCGCGACGCGAAAGCCCGTCATTACCTCGTCGAAGACCAGCAGCGCGCCGTGCTGCGTGCACAGCTCGCGCAGCCGCGTCATGAAGGGCACGGAGGCGCGCACGAAGTTCATGTTGCCGGCGATCGGCTCGATCATCACGCAGGCCAGTTCATGCCCGTGGATGGCGAAGGCCTCGTCGAGCTGCCCCAAATTGTTGTATTCCAGCACCAGCGTGTGCTGCACCACCTCGGCCGGCACGCCGGCGCTGGTGGGGAAGCCGAAGGTCGCCAGGCCCGAGCCGGCCTTGACCAGCAGCGCGTCGGCATGGCCGTGGTAGCAGCCCTCGAACTTGATGATCTTGCTGCGGCCGGTGGCGCCGCGCGCCAGGCGCAGCGCGCTCATGCCGGCCTCGGTGCCACTGCTGACCAGCCGCACCTGCTCGACGCTGGGCACCAGGTTGATGATGGCTTCGGCCAGTTCGATTTCGCGCTCGGTGGGGGCTCCGAAGCTCAGGCCGTCGAACGCGGCCTTGTGCACTGCGTCCAGCACCGCCGGATGGCCGTGGCCCAGGATCATCGGCCCCCAGGAGCCGATGTAGTCGATGTAGCGCTGGCCCTCGGCGTCCCACATGTAGGCGCCCTGGGCGCGCTGAATGAAGCGCGGCGTGCCGCCGACCGCACGAAAGGCGCGTACTGGCGAGTTGACACCGCCGGGGATGACACGTTGGGCACGCTCGAACAGCGCCGCATTGTTAGTGGACACGACGGCTGGCTCCCTTGGTGGCGGCGTCATCTGCCAATGCCTCGGCCTCGGCGGCGGCGGCTTCCTCGCCCTCTTCGGCCGGCGGCATGGCCCAGAAGAAGCGGTCGGGAACGACATTGCCCATGCCCGGCCGGAAGCCCGAATCCAGGCTCTGGTCGAGGAACGCCAGCGCCTCGCCCACGGCGGCCTGCAACTCGCTGCCGGCGGCCAGCAGCGAGGCCAGCGCCGCCGCGAGCGTATCGCCGGCGCCGACGAAGGCGGCGTCGAAACGCTCGAACTTCTCGCCAGTGAGCGCGCCCTGCGGCGAGGCCAGCACGTTGTCGATGAACTGCTCGCTGCCCTTGGGCGCCAGCATCACGCCAGTGACCAGGACGAAGCGGGTACCGTGCTCGCCGGCGGCCACCGCCAACTCGCGCGGCGACGCCGGGCGCTCGCTGTCCCAGTCGGGCAACAGGAAGTCGGTGAGCGTCTTGTGGTTGCCAACCAACACTTCGGTGGCGGGCAGGATCAGCTCCCGAAAGGCATCCAGATAAGGCATCTGCTGGTCCTCGTCCAGCCAGCTCAGCGGTGGCATGTAGCTGACCAATGGCAGGTCCGGGTAGTCGCTCAACACCTCGGCCACCGCGCTGACCGACTCCGCCGACCCCAAAAACCCCACCTTCCAGCCGGCCAGGGTGACATCCTCCAGAACCGAGCGTGCCTGCTCCACCACCACGTCGGCATCCAGCGGATGGTGGTCGAAGACCTCGGCGGTGTCGCGCATGACGATGGTGGTGACGATGGGCAGGGCGTGCGCGCCCATCGCGGCGATGGTGGCGATGTCGCCGGCCAGGCCGCCGGCGCCGCTGGGGTCGCTGGCGTTGAAGCTCATCACGCAGGCCGGTGCCGCCGGTTCCTGCAGCGGGTCGGGCGGGTCGGTGGCGACGGCGGTAGCGGAGGTCATGGTGCGGTTCGTGGCGCGCGCAGGGGTTGGCGGAGTTTTCCGTGAACCTCTAGCGGAATCTGAGGAATGTTGCGTAGGTGCCCATTCCCCATTGGCTTTTCGGCAAAGGGCGATGGCTACAATCAATTTCCATTGTAGTGACTGTAATTAAGCCGTCGTGAGCGAAACCCGTACCTGGATGTGCCTGATCTGCGGCTGGATCTACGACGAGGCCGCCGGCGACCCGGAGCATGGCATCGCTGCGGGCACCGCCTGGGCGGCGGTACCGATGAATTGGACCTGTCCGGAGTGCGGTGCCCGTAAAGAAGACTTCGAAATGGTCGAAATCTGATCTTTCGCCGGCCGACTCGCTGCCGACGTCACCGAGGAGAGCTCATTTGGAAATCGAAGCTTCGGCCCCTGCGGGCGCCAAGGTGCTGGTGATCGACGACAGCAACACCATCCGGCGCAGCGCCGAGATCTTCCTGCGCCAGGGCGGGCATGAGGTGGTGCTGGCCGAGGACGGCTTCGATGCGCTGGCCAAGGTCAACGACCATGCGCCACAGCTCATCTTCTGCGACATCCTGATGCCGAGGCTGGACGGCTACCAGACCTGCGCAATCATCAAGCGCAACCCCCGTTTTGCGCATGTGCCGGTGATCATGCTGTCCTCCAAGGACGGGCTGTTCGACAAGGCGCGCGGCCGCATGGTCGGTTCAGAAGAGTACCTAACCAAGCCTTTTACCAAGGAACAGCTGCTGCGCGCTGTGGAACAGTTCAGCGGCCAAGCGGCCTGACATTGCGCCCGCGCCGTCATCGACGTCGCCGCCCATGCCCCGCTGAAGCCATTGCCAAGGAAGCGCCCATGTCTATCCAGAAAATCCTGTTGGTCGACGACTCCAAGACCGAACTGCACCATCTTTCCGACGTGCTCGGCAAGCGCGGTTACCAGGTGCGTACCGCCGAGAACGGCGACGAGGCGCTGCGCCGCCTGTCCGAGGACACGCCCGACCTGATCCTGATGGACGTGGTCATGCCGGGGCAGAACGGCTTTCAGCTGACACGCACCATCACCCGCGACCCGCGCTGGTCGGCGGTGCCTGTGATCATGTGCACCAGCAAGAACCAGGAAACCGACAAGGTCTGGGGCATGCGCCAGGGTGCGCGCGACTACATCGTCAAGCCGGTCAATACCGAAGAGCTGGTCAACAAGATCAAGGCCTTCGACTGAGCATGTCCAACCGCGAAGCATTGCGCGAACTGCAAGGCCGCCTGGCCAGCCGCATGCAGGCGGCACGCACCGAGGCGCGCGTTCAGTCCTGGCTAGCTGTGGAGTGCGCAGGGCAGGGTGTGCTGTTTCCGCTGCACCAGGCAGGCGAGATCTTTTCCGTCGGCAGTGTGCTGCCGGTGCCCCATACCCAACCGTGGTTCGCCGGCGTGGCCAACCTTCGCGGCGGCTTGCACGCGGTGGTCGATCTGGCGCTGTTCCTCGGGCTGCAACGCGGTCCGGCGCCGGTGGCCGGCGACGGCTCACGCGACAGCGCGCGACTGCTGGCGCTGAACCCGTCGCTGGGCGTGAACTGCGCCTTGCTGGTCGACCGGCTGGCCGGTTTGCGCAACGCCGATCAATTGACGGCAGAGCCGGCCGACGGCCCGGCCGAGCTGCCGGCGTTTGCCGGCGCACGCTGGCGCGATGCCGACGGCCGCGTGTGGCAGGAAATCGACCTGGCGGCACTGGCCGGTCACGAGCAATTCCTGGGCGTCGCGGGCTGAAAGCCCACGGCACGACAGGCAGGATGATCAACCGAAGAGGGTGACATGAGCTTCATGGACAAGATCACGAGCCGCCCGCGCGACGCACGCGCCGATACGGGCGCCTACGATTCGCAGTTCGACGACGTCGTCACTGCTTATCCCGAGGTGGCGGCCCGCGACACCCAGGCGCAGCGTACCGGGCAGACCGTGGCGCCTGACACGCGAACCCCGTTCGCGGCCCAGGATTCGTCGATCATTTCCGAGGTGACACCGTCGGAGATGGCCGGTGATTTCAGCGAAACGCGGTTGCAGGACGCCGCCACCGTAGAGCCCGCCAAGGGCGCGCCGCTGCCGCTGATCGGCCACATGCGGCTGCAGCAGCAGCAGCGCGTGCTGTTCGGCCTGGTGATTGCCGGCCTGCTGGGTCTGGCCATCACGACCATGCTGGCGCTCAGTTCGGCCTCACGCAACAGTGAGCAAGTCAGCTCGATCGGCCAGGCACTGATGGAATCGCAGCGCATGGCCAAGGCGGTGTCGCAGGCGATGGTTGGTGTGCCTGCGGCTTTCCCGGAACTGAAGGAAAGCGCCGAGGTGCTGACGCGCAACGTGCGTGGCCTGGCCGGTGGCGATGCCGGCATCACCCTGCCGGCAGCGGTGCAGCAGGCCGTCGATCCGCTGCTGCCGCTGGTCGACCGCGCGGACAAGAATGCCGCCGTTGTGCTGGCGCAGCAGAAGGCGCTGACCGAGGTCGGCCAGTCGCTGCGCGCCATCAACAAGCAATCGGGCGAGCTGCTCGACATCGCCGAGACCGTGTCTGCGCTGAAACTGCAGCAGGGTGCGTCGGCTGCCGAGCTGGCGGCGATAGGTCAGCTGGTGATGCTGACCCAGCGTATTGGCAAGAGCGCGAGCGAGTTCATCACGCTGGAAGGCATCAACCCCGAGGCGGTTTACCTCCTGGGGCGCGACCTCAAGACATTTCGTGAGCAGGCCGAAGCTGTCAACGTGGGTGGAGCACAGGCACGCGAGCGCATGGCGGCGCTGCTCAAGCAGCACGAGGCGATGCAGGCCCGGTCGAACTCCATCGTGGCCAACCTGAAGGGGCTGGTGGCCGCACGCGACGCGCAAGGCGTGATCGTGGCCGACAGCGAGCCGCTGCGCAAAGGCCTGCAGACGCTGCAGGAGCAGCTGGCTGCCACCGGCGGTGTCGGTGCGCTGCACGTGGTGGTGATGGTCGTGTCGGCGCTGCTGCTGCTGGCCGGTGGTGCCGGTATCTTGAGGCTGTTCGTCGGCGACCAGACCACGCGGGCCCAGTTTGCCGAAGGCCAGCGCCTCGAAGCCGAGCGTCAGGAGCAGGAAGCCAAGCGCGTCAACGATGCCAACCAGGCGGCCATTCTGCGGCTGATGAACGAGCTGCAGACGGTGGCCGAAGGGGACCTGACGCAGCAGGCCACGGTGACCGAAGACATCACCGGCGCCATCGCCGACTCTGTGAATTACACGGTGGAGGAGCTGCGCACGCTGGTTTCCGCAGTTCAAAGCACGGTGGCTCGCGTGACCGACACCACTCAGCAGGTCGAGCAGACCTCGACCGAACTGCTGGCCACCTCGACCGAGCAGCTGCGCGAGATCCGCGACACCGGCGAATCGGTGCTGCAGATGGCCGGGCGCATCAACGAGGTGTCGGCCCAGGCCCAGCGCACCGCGCAGGTGGCGGCGCAATCGCTGCAGGCCGCAGAGACCGGCCTGCAGGCGGTGCAGAACTCGATCGGCGGCATGAACGCGATCCGCGACCAGATCCAGGATACCTCCAAGCGCATCAAGCGCCTGGGAGAGTCGTCGCAGGAGATCGGCGAGATCACCGAACTGATCGGCGACATCACCGAACAGACCAACGTGCTGGCGCTGAACGCCGCCATCCAGGCCGCGTCGGCCGGCGATGCCGGTCGCGGCTTCTCGGTGGTGGCCGAGGAAGTCCAACGCCTGGCCGAGCGCTCCGGCGACGCCACCAAGCAGATCGCCGTGCTGGTGCGCACCATCCAGACCGACACCCAGGAGGCCGTGGCCGCCATGGAGCGCTCGACGCACGGCGTGGTCGAGGGTGCCAAGCTGTCCGACGCGGCCGGCGCGGCGCTGAACGACATCGAACGCGTGACGCGCCAGCTGTCCGAGCTGATTGCCGAAATCTCGGCGCAGGCGCTGAAGGAAGCCGAATCGGCCAACATCGTGGCGTCGAACATCCAGCACATCTTCGCGGTGACCGAGCAGACGGGCGAGGGCACGCGCTCGACGGCGCAGATGGTGCGCGAGCTGTCGCGCACGGCCGAGGAGCTGAAGCAGTCGGTGTCGCGATTCAAGGTTGCCTGAAGCCGCGGCGCCGATGAACATGCATCACGACCTGCCCGACGAGACCGACGCGGTCGACGACCTGAGCACCCTGGCCTGGGTGCACGACGAATTGCGCCGCTCGCTGGAGTCGGCGCACAAGTCGCTGCGGCGCTACCTCAAGGAGGCCGAGGCCGTGTCGGGCTCGGACGTCGATGCCGTCGATCCGGCCGTGTTGCGTGCCGCGCGTGCGCAGCTTCGTCAGGGCGTCGGTGCTCTGGAAATGATTGGCCTGCCCGGTCCGGCGCGCGTGCTGCGAGCGGGCGAGAACGCGGTGCAGCGATTCATCGCCCGGCCCAAGCTGCTGACCCGCGCCGCGGTCGAGGCCATCGAGTCGGCCTCCTTCGGCGTGCTTGACTATCTGAGCCGCAAGCTGGCCGGCAAGGGTCTGCCGACGCTGGCACTGTTCCCGCAGTACCGGGCACTGCAGGAGTGGGCGGGTGCCGACCGCGTGCACCCGGCCGATCTCTGGCGTGACGTCTGGGAGTGGCAGGTCGTGGTTCCCGATGGCCATGCGACGGCGATTCAGTCGGACACGGCGGCGCGCTCGGCAATGGAAACGCAGGTGCTGGCGATCATGCGTACCAACGATCGCATGGCCATGCGACGGCTGAGCGACTTGTGTGCCGGCCTCGGTGCCGCGTCGCAGGGTCGTCTGGCCGAGTTGTGGAAATTGTCGGCCGCGTTCTACGAAGCTCAGGCGGTCGGGCTGCTGCAGCCTGACGTCTATGCCAAGCGGGTGAGCTCGCGCCTGCTGGCGCAGTTGCGCCTGAGCATTGCCGGACAGAACGAGGTCTCCGACCGCCTGGCGCAAGACGTGCTGTTCTTCTGCGCCCAGGCCCGCGAGCCGGGCGACGCCCATCCGGCCCCGCGTCTGCAGGCCGTGCGCGAGGCCTACGACATAGACAATGGCGCGGCCATCGACTACCAGGCCGTGCGCCTGGGTCGCTTCGACCCTGCCTGGATCGCGCAGGCCCGCAAACGCGTGGCAGGCGCCAAGGAGGTCTGGTCCGCAGTGGCGGGTGGCGAGTTGCACCGCCACAACGGGCTGGCAGAGCAGTTCTCGCTGGTGGGCGATTCGCTCAAGCGGCTGTACCCGTCAGGAGAGGTGCTGGCCGAGGCACTGCAGGCGGCCATCAACCAGACCGTCGCAGCGGCACGGACGCCCAGTCCTGCGCTGGCCATGGAAGTGGCCACCAGCGTGCTCTACCTGGACGCGTCGCTCGAGGACGGTGAGTTCGACCATCCGCTGATCGGTACACGCGTGCAGCGCCTGGCCCAGCGCATCCGACATGTCGGCGAAGGACAGCCCGCGCAGCCGCTTGAGCCTTGGATGGAAGAGCTGTACCGGCGCGTGTCGGATCGGCAGACCATGGGCAGTGTGGTGCAGGAATTGCGCGCCTCGCTGTCCGACGTGGAAAAGCAGATCGACCAGTACTTCCGCAACCCGGCGCAGCGCGACGTGCTGATCCCTGTGCCGGGACAGTTGCAGGCGATGCGCGGCGTGCTGTCGGTGCTGGACATGGATCAGGCTTCGATGGCCGTGCTGCGCATGAGCGACGACGTCGACGCGCTGGCGTCCACCGAAGTCGACCCGCAGCATGCGGCCGAACTCGGCACATTCACCCGGCTGGCCGACAACCTGGGTGCGTTGAGTTTCATGATCGACATGCTCAGCGTGCAGCCGCAGATGGCGCGCTCGCTGTTCCGCTACGACCCGGATACCGGCAACCTGAGCGCGGTGATGGGCCGTCGAACGCACCGGTTGTCAGCGTTTGGTGGCTTCGATGAGCTCAAGCCCGATGTGCCGCCGCCGCTGGTCGATCAGGCACAGTCGCTGGCCTTGGCGGCGGCCCAGCCCGGCCTGCCCGACGAGGCCGTACAAAAGGAGTTGAGTCGTCTGTCGCAGCAGGCCCTGCTGGCCGACCAGCGTGCGCTGGCCGAGACCATGGCTTCCGCGCAGCAAGCGCTGCAGCGCGCGACCGACGACGAACAGCGCCAGGCCGTGCGCAGCGAACTGGCGCAGGCCGTGGCCGATCTGGCGGCGCCACCAGCTGCGGAGCCACCGGCGGTGCAGCAGCCGGCGCGTGCCACCCCCGCGCCGCAGCCCGAAGTGCATGGCAGCACCGGGCTGGAAGACGATGAAGAGATGCGCGAGGTCTTCATCGATGAGGCCCGCGAGGTGATCCAGGGCGCCGACGAGGCGCTGGCACGGCTGGGCGAAACACCCGACGACCTCGGTGACCTGACGTTGATCCGCCGCGCCTTCCACACGCTGAAGGGCAGTTCGCGCATGGTCGGACTGAAGGACTTCGGCGAGGCCGCCTGGTCCTGCGAACAGCTCTACAACGCGCGTCTGGCCGAAAGCTCGCGTCTGGAACACGACTTGGCTGCCTTCACCGCCGACGCGCTGCGCGAGCTGGGCGACTGGGTCGAGGCCATTGCTGAGAGCCGTGCCCACGCCCACGACGGCGCCGATTTGTCTTTGCGGGCCGATGCGCTGCGCCAGCGCTCCCCGGGCGTCGGGCCGACGGCGCAGCAGGTGGCCGAGGCCGGTGCCGCACTGCGCGAGCGCATCCCCGAACTGCCCAACGCGGCCGACCTGCAATTCGGCCAGGGCCAGCCGGTCGAGCCTGCCGCACTGCAGGCTGCCGACTTCGCCATCCACCTCGACCTGGGCAGCGGCGACGAGACGCCGGTTTCGGCCGCCGACGCGCCTGCGGGGATGCTGTCGCTGGACCTGCCGGCCGAGGCCTCCGGGGAGTCCTTCTCAATCGACCTGGACCTGCCGGCCGAGCCTGGCGTGGAAGCGATCCGCCTCGACCCCGCGCTCGGCTGGCTGGAGCCGCTGCCGGCCAGCGAGGGCGCGAAGCAGCCGGCGGGTGAGAGCGGATTCGAGTCGGTGTTCGCCGAACCGGCGGCTGCGCCGGCGGCCGACGCGGCGCAGATCGATGCCGTGGATCAGCGCGCCGAATTGCTCGCAGGCGTTTCGGTACCGCAGGAAAGCGTCGACTTTCCGAACACCAGCTTCGACCTTGCGATGCCGGACGACGCGGTGGACCTGGACGAAACGGAAATCACCGCGCCGCTGCCGCTGGACTTGCGCGCCGAGTCGCAGGAACCGGACACTGAGCCGGCTCCTTTGGCCGACGACGACCAGTTCAAGGTGATCGGCGACCTGCGCATCGGCATCCCGCTGTTCAACATCTACCTGAACGAGGCCGACGAGTTGTCGCGCCGGCTGTGTGTCGAGCTGGCCGAGTGGACCATGGAGTCCGACCGGCCGCTGGAAGAGAGCACGGCGGCGCTGGCGCATTCGCTGGCGGGCAGCTCAGCCACGGTCGGCTACGTCGAGCTGTCGACGCTGGCCCGTGCGCTGGAACACGCGCTGATGCGCACGATCGCGGTCGGCCGCGCCACACCGGGGGAGCCGCAGTTGTTCAACGACGCCGCCGAAGAGATCCGCCGCCTGCTGCACCAGTTTGCCGCCGGCTTCCTGCGTCGCGTCCCGCCGCCGCTGATGAAGCGCCTGGAGGAGCATGAACTGGCGCTGAGTGCGCCGATGCCACTGGACATGGATCCGCCCGTGTCCGACGGCGAGGTCATGGCCGAGCCCGAGCCGCCGCTGGTCGATTTGTCCGAGCCGCAGATCGAAACCATCGCCGAGCCCGAGCCCGAGATCCAGGCTGAGGTCCGGGCCGAGGCCCCGCCGCCGCCGGTGTTCAGCGAGGAACTGGGCCAGCCGGCCTTGACCTCCTTTGCCGATCTGGCGGAGCCCGCGCCGACCCGCGCCCGCGCTCGCGACGACGCGCTCGACAACGAAGACGACCTCGACGCCTTCGACCAGGTGGACGAAGAGCTGTTCCCGATCTTCCGCGATGAAGGCGAGGAACTGCTGCCGCAACTGCAATCGCGCATGCGTGACTGGGCGCGCCGCCCGTCCGAGTTGTCGGCCGCTGCAGCCTGCATGCGCACGCTGCATACCTTCAAGGGCGGTGCCCGCCTGGCCGGTGCGATGCGCCTGGGCGAGATGGCGCACCGCCTGGAAACCGCCATCGAACACCTGCTGGCCAAGGGCCATGCCAGCAGCGCCGATGTCGAAGGCCTGCTCGGACGTGTTGATGCTATCACCAGCGCCTTCGAGTTGCTCGGCCGCCCCGAGGACGACTCCGGGCCGGCGCCGCTCGACGCAGCGCAGCCGATCGACCTGGACGACGAGGTAGAGACTGCAGCGGCCGAAGCGCCGAGCATCGAGCCGGAGGCCGACAGCCCGGTTGCGGCCCTGGCCGAGCCGCTGCCGTTCAAGCCGTCGGCCATGATGCCGGCCGCCGCGCTGCCGATCGACTGGAGCCGCTTCAAGGGCGGGCCGGTGTTGCCGATGCCGGTGGCCGACAAGCCGGTGGCCAGCACGGCCGCCGTGCGCGTGCGTGCGCCGCTGCTCGACCGGCTGGTCAACCAGGCGGGTGAGGTCAGCATCACCCGCGCGCGCATCGAGTCCGACGTCGGCCAGATCAAGGGCTCGCTCGGCGACTTGAACGAGAACCTGGAGCGACTGCGCCGCCAGTTGCGTGACCTGGAACTGCAGGCCGAATCACAGATTGCCTCGCGCATGGAAGCCGCCAAGGCCGCTTCGCAGGAATTCGACCCGCTGGAGATGGACCGTTTCACGCGCTTCCAGGAACTGACGCGCATGATGGCCGAGTCGGTGAACGACGTCGCCACCGTGCAGCGCGGCCTGCAGCGCAGCCTGCAGGCCACCGAGGACGAACTGGCCTCTCAGGCGCGGCTGACGCGCGACCTGCAGGACGACCTGCTGCGCACGCGCATGGTCGAGTTCGAGAGCATGGCCGATCGCCTGTACCGCGTGGTGCGCCAGGCCGCCAAGGAGACCGGCAAGCAGGTGCGGCTGGACATCGTCGGCGGCGCGATCGAAATCGATCGCGGCGTGCTCGACCGCATGACCGGGCCCTTCGAACACCTGCTGCGCAACAGCGTGGCGCACGGCATCGAGAAGCCCGCATCGCGCACGGCTGCCGGCAAGGACAGCACGGGCACGATCAGCATCCACCTGGCGCAGGAAGGCAATGAGGTCTCGGTGGAGTTCCGCGACGATGGCGCCGGGCTGAACCTGGCCCGCATCCGCGAGCGCGCGATGACCATGGGCCTGCTGGGCGCCGACGCCACGGCCGGCGAAGCCGAACTGGCCAACCTGATCTTCGCCCCCGGCTTCACCACGGCCGACGGCGTGTCCGAACTCGCTGGCCGCGGCGTCGGCATGGACGTGGTGCGCGCCGAGGTCAATGCGATGGGCGGGCGCATCGAGACCGCCACCGCCGAGGGCCAGGGCGCGAGCTTCCGCCTGGTGCTGCCACTGACCACGGCGGTGACGCAGGTCGTCATGCTGCGTTGCGGCGAGCTGAGCATCGCCGTACCCTCGACCTTGATCGAGACGGTGCAGCGTGTGTCTGGCGACGCGGTGGAGCAGGCTTATGCCAGCGGGGCTTACACGCTCAATGACAAGGTACTGCCCTTCTTCTGGCTGGGAGCGCTTCTGCAGGTGGGCGGACGCGGCACTTCGGCCGGCCGCTCGCAGCCTGTGGTGGTGATCCGCAGCGCATCGCAGCGGGTGGCGCTGCACGTCGACGAAGTGCTCGGCAACCAGGAAGTGGTCGTCAAGAACCTGGGCCCGCAGCTGTCGCGATTGCCTGGCTTGGCGGGCATCACGCTGCTGCCGTCAGGCGCTGTGGCGTTGATCTACAACCCGGTGGCCTTGGCCACGCTGTATGGCGATACCGCGCGCGAGCAAGTGCGCCGCGCTGGCGATGACGAGGTCGTCGAAGTGTCCACGGCTGTGGCCACGCAGCCGCCACTGGTGCTGGTCGTCGATGACTCGCTGACCGTGCGCCGCGTCACCCAGCGCCTGCTCACCCGTGAGGGCTATCGCGTCGCACTGGCCAAGGACGGACTGGATGCGCTGGACAAGCTCAGCGAGGAGCTGCCCACCGTGGTGCTGTCGGACATTGAGATGCCGCGCATGGATGGGTTTGACCTGGTGCGCAACCTGCGCTCGGACGCGCGCCTGGCCAATCTGCCGGTGATCATGATCACCTCACGCATCGCGCAGAAGCACCGCGACTACGCGGCCCAGCTGGGCGTGAACCACTACCTTGGCAAGCCGTACTCGGAGGAAGAGTTGCTGTCGCTGGTAGGGCACTACGTGCAGGAAGCGGCGACGCATTGATGGGGCTCACCCCCGCAGCGCCTGCGGCGCTCCCCCTCGAGGGGGCGTCGCCAGCGGCCCGGCAAAGCCGGTTCCGCGGCGTCTGCTGGAAATCGGCTGCGCTCCCTGTTCATCGCTGCGTCTTGACCACCGCATAGCGCTGCAGCGTGCGCTCGCGCGCCGCGGCATGGTCGACCAGCGGCAGCGGGTAGTCCTTGCCCAGTTCGACCTTGGCGGCGGCCAGTTCGATCGGCCGGGCCAGCCATGGCGCATGGATCAGCTTGTCCGGCAGGCCGGCCAGCGGCGGCAGGTAGCGGCGGATGAACTTGGCCGCGGCATCGAACTTCTCGCTCTGGCTGACCGGGTTGAAGATGCGGAAGTACGGCTGCGCGTCGCAACCGGTGGACGCGGCCCATTGCCAGCCCCCGTTGTTGGCCGCCAAGTCGTAGTCGTTCAGGTGCTCGGCAAAGTAGGCCTCGCCGCGCCTCCAGTCGATGCCCAGATCCTTGACGAGGAAGCTGGCCACCACCATGCGCAGCCGGTTGTGCATGTAGCCGGTCTGGTTGATCTGATGCATCGCCGCGTCGACCAGCGGGTAGCCGGTGCGGCCCTCGCACCAGGCGCCAAACAGCGCGTCGGCGTGCTTGCCGTGCTCCCACCGGATGCGCTCGTATTCCGGCCTGAAGGCATGGCCCACCACGTGAGGGTGGTGATGCAGGATCTGGTGGTAGAAGTCGCGCCAGATCAGCTCGCCCAGCCACACCTGGGCGCCGCGCGTGTCCGGCCCGGCCTGGCAACGCTGCCAGGCCTCGCGCGCCAGATGGCGGATAGACACCGTGCCGAAGCGCAGGTGCGTGCTCAGGTAGCTGGGCCCCTTGACGGCCGGAAAGTCGCGCGTCTCGTGGTAGCGGCCAATTCGTTCACCCAGGAAGTCGTCGAGCAGTTCCTGCCCGCCGGCGCTGCCGCTGGGCAGCTTCAGCAGATGCAGGTTGCTGGGCTCGAAGCCCAGGTCGGCCAGCGTTGGCAGTGGCTCGCGATGCGTGGCCGGAAGCGCAGCCAGCGCGCCGGCATGGTGGGCCACTGGGTAGGCTTTCAGGTAGAACGGGTCGACCTTCTTCAGCCAGGCGTTCTTGTAAGGTGTGAACACGCTGTAAGGATTGCCACCCTGGGTGAGCAGCTCGGCGCGTTCGAAGACCACATGGTCCTTGGCGGTATGCATGGCCACGCCGATGTCGGCCAGTCGGCCGCGCACCCGGGCGTCGCGCGCCAGCGCGGCCGGGTCGTCGTCGTGGTTGGCATACACCGCCTGGGCGCCCAGCGCGTCGGCCAGGGCTGGAATCTCTTCGACCGCCCGGCCGTGGCGGACGATCAGGCCGCCGCCCTCGATGCCGTGTGACGTGCCCAGCGCGCGCAGTTGCGCATCCAGCCCGACCAGGCTGTCGCGGATGAACTCCACGCGCCGGTCGCGCCGCGGCAGCGGATCGAGGATGTCTCGGTCGAAGACAAAGGCGCACCAGACCTGCCGCGCCGAGCGCAGGGCGTGGTACAGCGCAGCATGGTCGTCGGCGCGCAGGTCGCGCCGGAACCACAACAGGGCACGGTCCAGGGGCTTGGTCATGGTTCGCAGTGTGCCTGCGGGCGGAATAAAATGCGCCGATGTCTTCCGGCAGCTTCGACCTCAGCAACCAGTTCCTGATTGCCATGCCCGGCATGCTGGACGACAGCTTCGCCGGCACGGTGGTCTACCTGTGCGAGCACAGTGAGCGCGGCGCCCTGGGGCTGGTGATCAACAAGCCGATCGACATCAACCTGAAGAACCTGTTCGACAAGGTCGAGCTCAGTCTCGAGCGCGAGGAACTGGCGGTCCAGCCGGTGTTCTACGGCGGCCCGGTACAAACCGAGCGTGGCTTCGTGCTGCACGACAAGCGCGAGGCCGACGCCGGCAAGTACAACTCCACGCTGTCGGTGCCCGGCGGGCTGGACATGACCACCAGCAAGGACGTGCTCGAAGACCTGGCCAGCGGTGCCGGGCCGAAGCGCGTGCTGGTCACGCTGGGCTACAGCGGCTGGTCGGCCGGCCAGTTGGAAGACGAACTCGGGCGCAACGGCTGGCTGACGGTGGATGCCGATCCGGCGATCATCTTCGACACCCCCATCGAGCAGCGCTACGAGCGCGCGCTGTCGCTGCTGGGGTTCGACCCGCGGATGCTGTCGCAAGAGGCGGGGCACGCATGATGGCCCTGGCGGCAGCGCCCGCCGGTGCCGCGGTCCGTTGTTTCCTGGCTTTCGACTACGGCACCCGCCGCGTCGGCGTGGCTGTGGGCAACTCGCTGCTGCGTCAGGCGCAGCCCCTGAAGGCTTTTGCCGCGGTGGGCGTGGCGCGCCTGGCGGCCATCGACGCGCTGGTGCACGAATGGCAGCCTTCTGAACTGGTGGTCGGCGTACCCTTCCATCCGGACGGTGCCGAACATGAGAACACCCGGCGTGCGCGTCGCTTCGGCCGCCAGCTTCACGGGCGTTTCGGCCTGCCGGTGAATGAGGTGGACGAGCGCTACAGCACCACCGAAGCGCGGGCGGACGGGGCGGCCGATGTCGACGCGGCCTCGGCGGCAGTGATCCTCGACCAGTTTCTGCGCCAGCTCCGATGAACGCGATGCTGCAACTCGATGCCGAAGCGCTGTATGCCGAGCTGCTGGGCGGCGTGCGCGGCCTGCTCAAGCCGGACGGCGTGCTCGTCGGCATCTGGTCCGGCGGCGCCTGGCTGGCTGACCGGCTGCACGCCGACCTGGGCCGCAGTGGCGCGGCCGGCGTCATTTCCAGCACCTTGCATCGCGACGACTTCGGCTCGCGCGGCATGGCCGCCGGCACCGATGCGACCAAGCTGCCCTTCGCCATCGACGGCAGCCATATCCTGCTGATCGACGACGTGCTCTGCACCGGGCGCACCATCCGCGCGGTGATCAACGAGCTCTACGACTTCGGCCGCCCGGCCAGCGTGCAGCTGGCGGTGCTGGTGGACCGGGGTGGGCGCGAGTTGCCGATCCAGGCCGCCTTCGCCGCTGCGCGTGTGGTGCTGCCGGCCACGCAGAAGCTGACGCTGGCGCGCGACGAGGCCGGGCGTTTCCGCTTCAGCCTGAAAGACCGTGCCTGATGCTGTCGCGCCGCAACCCGCAGCTGAATGCCCACGGCGAGCTGATCCACCTGCTGTCGATCGAGGGCCTGCCCAAGGCAGTGCTGACGCAGATCCTCGACACCGCCGGCACCTTCCTCAGCGTCAACGACCGCGAGGTCAAGAAGGTGCCGCTGCTGCGCGGCAAGAGCGTGTTCAACCTGTTCTTCGAGAACAGCACGCGCACCCGCACCACCTTCGAGATCGCCGCCAAGCGGCTGAGCGCCGACGTCATCAACCTGGACATTGCGCGCAGCAGCGCGGCCAAGGGCGAGAGCCTGCTCGACACCATCGCCAACCTGTCGGCGATGCATGCCGACATGTTCGTGGTGCGGCACAGCGAAAGCGGCGCGCCCTACCTGATCGCCCAGCACTGCGCGCCCCATGTGCACGTGGTCAATGCCGGCGACGGCCGCCATGCGCACCCGACGCAGGGGCTGCTCGACATGTACACCATCCGCCACTACAAGAAGGACTTCGCCAGCCTGGTGGTGGCCATCGTCGGCGACATCGTGCATTCGCGCGTGGCCCGCTCCGACATCCATGCGCTGAGCACGCTGGGCGCAGCCGAGATCCGCGCCGTCGGGCCGAAGACGCTGGTGCCCGGCGACTTGCGCGAGATGGGCGTGCGCGTCTGCCACGACATGGCCGAGGGCCTGCGCGATGCCGACGTGGTGATCATGCTGCGCCTGCAGAACGAGCGCATGAGCGGTGCCATGCTGCCCAGCGCCGCCGAGTTCGCCAAGAGCTATGGCCTCACGCCGGACAAGCTGGCGCTGGCCAAGGCCGATGCCATCGTCATGCACCCCGGCCCGATCAACCGTGGCGTGGAGATCGACTCGGCCGTGGCCGACGGCGCGCACAGCGTGATCCTGCCGCAGGTGACCTTCGGCATCGCGGTGCGCATGGCGGTGATGAGCATCATTGCCGGCAACGAAGCATGAAGATCCTCATCCGCAACGGCCGCGTCGTCGATCCCGCCTCCGGCCGGGACGAGCAGGCCGACCTGGCTATCGCCTCGGGCCGCATCGTGGCTATCGGCTCCGTATCGGTTTTCGGCGCCGACCGCGAGATCGACGCCAGCGGCCTGGTGGTCGCGCCGGGGTTGGTGGACCTGGCGGCGAGGCTGCGCGAGCCCGGGCGCACGCACCGGGGCATGCTGGAAAGCGAGCTGCAGGCGGCGGCGGCCGGTGGCATCACCAGCCTGGTCTGCCCGCCCGATACCGAACCCGCGCTCGACGAGCCGGGGCTGGTGGAGATGCTGAAGTTCCGCGCGCGCAAGCTTTCGCGCTGCCGCCTTTTTCCGCTTGGGGCTCTGACACGCGGCCTGGCCGGCGAAGTGCTGACCGAAATGGCCGAGCTTACCGAGGCCGGCTGCGTCGGCTTTTCGCAGGCCGACACGGCGATCCGGGACACGATGGTGCTGCAGCGCGCGCTGCAGTACGCCGCCACCTTCGGCTACGCCGTGTGGCTGCACCCGCAGGACGCCTGGCTGGGCAAGGGCGTGGCGGCCAGTGGCGCGCTGGCGACACGGCTGGGCCTGTCGGGTGTGCCGGTGGCGGCCGAGACGATCGCGCTGCACACCCTGTTCGAGCTGATGCGCATCACCGGCGCGCGGGTGCACCTGTGCCGGCTGAGCAGCGCCGCCGGCGTGGGGCTGCTGCGCACGGCCAAGGCCGAGGGCCTGCCGCTGACGGCCGACGTCAGCATCAACTCGCTGCACCTGAGCGACGTGGACATCGGCTACTTCAATGCCGACATGCGGCTGACCCCGCCGCTGCGCCAGGGCAAGGACCGCGACGCGCTGCGTGCCGCACTGGCCGATGGCACGATCGACGCACTGGTCTCCGACCACAACCCGGTGGACGACGATGCCAAGACGCTGCCCTTCGGCGAGGCCGAGCCTGGCGCCACCGGGCTGGAGTTGCTGCTCAGCCTGGCGCTGAAGTGGGGCGAGGACAGCGGCGTCGGGCTGAGTCAGGCGCTGGCGCGCGTGACCTGCGCGCCGGTGCGCGTGCTCGGCGATGCCCTTGGCTCGTTGTCGGCCAGCGCCGGCCGTCTGGTCGAAGGCGGCGTGGCCGACGTCTGCGTCTTCGACCCGGCGGCCACCTGGAGGCTGGAGCCGGGCTTGCTGAAGAGCCAGGGCAAGCACACGCCCTTCAATTTCGCCAGCACCGGCATGGCGCTGCCAGGGCGGGTGCGCGCGACGCTGGTCGCCGGCACCGTGGCCTACGAAAGCAGCCTGGCCTGATGCGCAGCCTGCGCGCTGCGTGGCGCCTGCTGCGAACGCTGATGCACCTGTTGCACGGCATGGCGGTGATGGCGCTGTGCTTTCCTTCGGGCGATGCCGCCGAGCGGCAGCGCCACATTCGCTGGTGGTCGGTCAAACTGGTGCGCATGGCCGGGCTGGAGCTGGTCGTCAGCGGCACGCCCCGACCCGGCGCGACGCTGCTGGTGGCCAACCACGTGTCCTGGCTCGACATCGCCGCGGTGCATGCCGTGGCGCCGCAGGCGCGCTTCGTCTCCAAGGCCGATGTGCTTTCCTGGCCGCTGCTGGGCTGGCTCATCCGCAACGCCGGCACGCTGTTCATCGAACGCGAACGCAAGCGCGATGCGCTGCGCGTGCTGCACCAGGTGGCCGAGGCGCTGAAGGCCGGTGACACCGTGGCGGTGTTCCCGGAAGGCACCACCGGCGACGGTGCGACGCTGCTGCCATTTCATGCCAATCTGCTGCAGTCGGCCATCGTCAGCGGCACGCCGGTGCAATGCGTGGCCATCCGCTACAGCGACCCGGCGCACCGCTTCAGTCCGGCGGCGCAGTTCCTCGGCGAGACCACGCTGCTGCAAAGTGTCTGGCGCATCCTGTCGGCGCGGGGTCTGCGTGTCCATGTCGATCTGCTGCTGCCGCAGGGTGCGCGTCATGCCGACCGGCGTGCGCTGGCCGAGCATCTGCGTGCATCGATCCATGCGCAGCTGCATGCCACGCCCGCAGCGAGCGAGTCGGCTGTGCCGCAACCGCACCTCTTGAAGGCCTCCTCGTGATCGAACTGCTGCTCGCCTTCGACGATGAACGTCACCTGGCCGAACCGCTGGCCGCAGCGCTGGGCGTGCCGCTGCGCTGGATCGAGCGGCATCGTTTCCCCGACGGCGAAAGCCGGCTGCGTCTGCCGGCGAGGCTGCCGACGCGCGTGGCACTGCTGCGGGGCCTGCACCGGCCGAACGACAAGCTGGCCGAGCTGATGATCGTCGCCCCCGCCGCACGCGAACTGGGTGCAGCGCAGCTCACGCTGGTCTGCCCCTACCTGGCCTACATGCGGCAGGACATGGCCTTCCAGCCGGGCGAGGCCGTCAGCCAGCGCCATGTCGGCCAGGCCTTGGCCGGCTGGTTCGACAACGTCATCACCGTCGATCCGCACCTGCACCGCGTGTGCACGATGGACGAGGTGCTGCCCGGCCGGCGCGGCATGGCGCTGTCGGCGGCCGCACTGCTAGGCGCCTGGGCCGCGCGCCATGCAAGCCGGCCAATCCTGCTCGGCCCCGACGAAGAGGCGGCACCCTGGGTGCGCAGCGCGGCATCGGCACAAGGCCTGGAGCACGGCACCTGCATCAAGCAGCGCAGCGGCGACCGCGAGGTGCGCGTGGCGCTGCCGGAGCTGCCCTTCCAGGGACGCGAGGTGGTGCTGATCGACGACGTCGCCAGCACCGGCCGCACGCTGGCGGTCACCACCGCCGCGTTGCTGCGGCGGGGTGCCACGGCGGTCGACGTGGCCGTGACCCATGCGCTGTTCGTCGACGATGCATTGGAGCAGCTGGCCGCCGCCGGCGTGCGCCATGTCTGGAGCAGCGACAGCGTGCCGCACGCCAGCAACGTGGTTTCGCTGGTGCCTATGCTCGCTGCCGCGCTGCGCGGCTGAAGCCCACCGCCCCTGCCTGTCGAGAACTAGCGCACGTTTGGCGCTGTGCGTGGGGCCTTTCGCCCCGCCCGCGCCTGAAGGTTCAAGTCGTCGCCGGGCACTGCCGAAAAGCCAGGTGCGGGCCGGGTCAATACCGGACGCCGAATCCACAGGGACCTTGGCGATGGCGGGCAAGATCGACGTTGACGAGTTGCGCGTAGGCATGTTCATCCATCTCGACCTGAGTTGGATGCAGCACCCCTTTCCCGTTGGCAGCTTCCGCATCACCCACGAGCAGCAGATAGACAAGATCCGATCGCTCGGCCTGAAGCAGCTGCGTTGGAGCCCGGAGAAGAGCGAGCTGACGCCGCCGAGTGCAGCCGTGGTGGGCGACGATGCGCCCGAGGCCGTCGCGACCATCGAGGTCCCGCCGGAGACGGCCGTGCAGGCCGCCGAACGCGAACGCCGCGAGCAGCTCAATGCGCAGCGCGCCTCGTCCGAGCTGTGCCAGAACCAGTTCGACGAAGCCGGCGAAGCCTGGCGCGCAGCCTTCGACTGCGTGATCGCGCGCCCTCAGCAGGCGCGCCAGGACACCGAGGACCTGACGCGCGCACTGCTGCAGAAGATGCTGGTCGACGGCGACATGTGCATCCGCCTGCTGACCTGCAACGCGGGCGACAACGCCAGTGCGCATGCCATGAACGTCACGGTGATCTCGCTGCTGATGGGCCGTGTCTTCGGCCTGGGCGACGAGGAGATGCTCGACCTGGGCATCGGCGCGCTGATGCACGATGTCGGCAAGATCGACCTGCCCGAGCGGCTGCGCCACGCGGACGAGCGCTTTGCAAAGGATGAGCTGGCGGCCTACCGCGACCATGTGGCGCATGGCGTGCAGCACGGCAAGCGCATGGGCCTGAACGCGGGGGCGCTGCTGGTGCTGGCCCAGCACCACGAGCATGCCGACGGCACTGGTTTCCCGCTGAGGCTGAAGGTCGAGCGCCTGTCCGCGGCGGCGCGCATCGTGGCACTGGTCAACCGCTACGACAACCTGTGCAATCCACCGTCTCTGGCCAACGCGCTGACGCCGCACGAGGCGCTGTCGCTGCTGTTCGCGCAGGCGCGCTCGCAGTTCGACGCCAGCATGCTCAATTCCTTCATCCGCATGATGGGGGTGTACCCGGCGGGTTCGGTGGTGCAACTCACCGACGAGCGCTACGCGCTGGTGATGAGCGTCAACTCGACGCGCCCGCTCAAGCCCAACGTGCTCGTACATGACCCGCAGCTGCCGCGCGAGGAGGCGCTGCACCTGAACCTGATGGCTACGCCCGATCTGGGCATCCGGCGCAGCCTGAAGCCGTCGCAGCTGCCGGCCGATGCGCTGGACTACCTGGCGCCGCGCCCGCGCGTGGCCTACTTCTTCGAAGCGGCGCGCCTCAGCGTCGCACCGGAAGAGGACGTGGTGAGCGCATGACAAGCGCGGCGGCGTTGTCGGCCGACCAGGATCAGGCGCGGCTGCAGGCCTGGAGTTCGCTCGTCGACGGGCTGCCCGACGCCACCTGGATCGTCGATGCGCACAGCCGCCGCGTCGTCGCCGACAACGCCGCCGCACGCAAGCTGCTGGGCCTGCCCGGTGGCAGCCTGCTTGGGTTGCAGGCCGAGGCGCTGATCGCCACGCCCGAAGACATGACCTTCTGGGACGAGGCTGCGGCGGGCCCTTGCGCACCGCTGCAGTCCGACGCCACGCTGTGCAGGCCCGACGGCAGCACGGTGCATGTGACGCGCAGCATCCGCGCCCTGCAGGACGGCCGCTCATCGGTGCCGCGCCACTATGCGGTGGTGGCCTGCGACCGCAGCGCCTGGCGCCGTGCCGAGGACGAGCGCGAGCAGGTCGTGGCTGAATTGCAGGCCACGCTGGAATCCACCGCCGACGGCATCCTGGTGACCGACCTGCTGGGCCGCATCCGCGCCTTCAACCGCCGCTTCGCGCAGACCTGGGGCGTTCCCGAGGACCTGCTGAAGTCGCGCCAGGACGCCGCGGTGCACGACTGGATGCGGCGCAGCGTGGCCGACGCCGACGGCTACCAGCGCCGCCTGCAGGCCATCCAGGACGCCACGCTGCTCAGCGCCACCGAGCGGCTGACGCTGCATTCCGGCCAGGTGCTGGAGCGCGTGACGCGGCCGCTGTGGTGCCGCGGCCAAGCCATGGGGCGGGTGTATTCGTTCCGCGACCTGAGCGAACAGCTGGCCGCGCAGCACCGCATCGAGGAGCTGTCGCTGACCGACGCGCTGACCGGGCTGCCCAACCGGCGCCAGCTGGCCGAGCATGTGGCCCGAGCCAGCCAGCGCTCGCGCCAGGAGGGCGGCAGCTTCGCGCTGCTGCTGATCGACCTGGACCGCTTTCGCCAGATCAACGACAGTCTGGGCCACGAGACCGGTGATCGCGTGCTCATCGACGTGGCGCAGCGCATCAAGGGCTGCATGCGCAGCGACGACCTGCTGGCGCGCACTGGCGGCGACCAGTTCGCGCTGCTGGTCGATGGCGCCGACACGCTGGTTGCCGAGGCCACGGCGCGGCGCATCCTGGACGCGGTGGCCGCACCGTACAACCTGGACGGCTCGCAGTTCACGCTGACCTGCAGCATCGGAGGCGCGCTGTGTCCGGGCAACGGTCATAGCGCCGACGAACTGGTGCGCCATGCCGAAGCGGCTGTGCTGGCCGTCAAGGAAGGCGGCCGCGGCAACTACCGCGTGCAGAAAGGCCGCCGTGGTGGAGATCGCCGTGCCGACATCCAGCTCGACCACGCGATGCGCCAGGCGCTGGCCAGCGCGCGCTTTCGCCTGCACTACCAACCGCAGGTCGAGTTGCGCAGCGGCCGTATCGTCGGCGCCGAGGCGCTGATCCGCTGGCGCGACCCGGCGCTGGGCGAGGTGGCTCCGGGGCGCTTCATCCCGGTGGCCGAAGATTCGGGCTTCATCGTCGCGCTGGGCGACTGGGTACTGGCCCAGGCCGTGCGCCAGGGTGCCAACTGGCTCGCGCGGGGGCTGAAGGTGCCCATTGCCATCAACGTCTCGGCGCTGCAGTTCCAGCAGCCGCAGTTCATCGAGCGCGTGGCCGCGGTGCTGGCTGCGAGCAAGCTGCCGCCGCAGCTGCTGGAGCTGGAGCTGACCGAATCGATCCTGGTGCGCGACGCCGACGAGGCGCTGCAGCGACTGCAGTCGCTGGCACGCATCGGCGTGCGCCTGTCGATCGACGATTTCGGTACCGGCTATTCGAGCCTGGCCTACCTGAAGCGCTTCCCGATCGACAAGCTGAAGATCGACCGCAGCTTCGTCAAGGGGTTGCCAGGCGACGACAGCGACGGCGCCATCGTCGTCGCCATCTTGCAGATGGCCCGCGCTCTGGGCATGAAGGTCATTGCCGAGGGCGTGGAAACCGAAGGCCAGCGCCAGTTCCTGCTGGACAGCGGCTGCCACGAGTTCCAGGGCTTCCTTTACGCCCCGGCGCTGGACAGCCTGAGCTTCGAAAAGCGATTGAAACTGGCGCGCGCTCAGGCCGGGCCGGGTGAAGCGCGCCGAGTGCGTCTGGTCAGCGGCTGAACGGGCCCAAGGCGGGCCGGCGCGCCCGATGGGTGCAAACACGCGGGATTTTTGTAAAGTCGGGGCTGCAACCTCGACCTGCCCGCCATGTCGACCCTTGAAACGATCGTCGCCCAGCGCTTGGGCAGCCTGACCACGGCGGACCGGCCGGCGCTGGCCCTGGTGCTGCCCGGCGGCCGGCGCATCGGACCGTCCGACGCGACGGTGACGCTGCGCCTGGCCAGCCTGGCGCCACTGGCCCACGTGGCGGCCGGGCAGGTGGGCCGCTTGGCCGAGGACTATGTCGAAGGGCGCATCGACATCGAAGGCGCAATGCGTCCCATGATCGACGTGGCAGCGCGACTGGTGCACGATGACCCGACACGCGCCGACGAGCCGCCGGGGCCGCTGGCGTGGTGGCGCGACCTGATGAACCGCGGCAAGTCGCTGAAGCGCCACCGCGCCGAGGTCGATGCACGCCAGGTGCAGTTCCACTATGACGTCTCCGACGACTTCTATGCGTTGTGGCTGGACCCGCGACGCGTCTATTCCTGCGCCTACTATCGCCGTCCGGACATGGCGCTGGCCCAGGCCCAGGAGGCCAAGCTGGAACACATCTGCCGCAAGCTGATGCTGCGTCCGGGCGAGCGCTTCCTGGACATCGGTGCCGGCTGGGGCGGGCTGCTCTTGTGGGCCGCCGAACAATATGGCGTGCGAGCCACCGGCATCACCCTGTCGAAGAACCAGCATGCGCATGTGAACCGGCTGATCGACGAGCGCGGCCTGCGCGGCCGCGTCGAGATGCGGCTGCTCGACTACCGCGACCTGCCGGAGGACGAGCCCTTCGACAAGATCGCCTCGGTGGGCATGTTCGAGCATGTGGGACGAGCCAACCTGCCGCGCTACTTCGACAAGATCCGCCGCCTGCTGCGCCCCGGTGGCCTGCTGCTGAACCACGGCATCACCGCCGGCGGTACGCGCAACACCCAACTCGGCGCGGGTATCGGCGACTTCATCGAGCGCTATGTCTTCCCTGGCGGCGAGCTTCTGCATGTGTCGCATGTCCTGCAGGTGATGGCCGAGCAGGGGCTGGAAGGGCTGGACACCGAGAACCTGCGGCCGCACTACGCGCGTACGCTGTGGGGCTGGTCCGATGGCCTGGAGGCCCACCTGGATCAGGCACTGCGCATCACCGGCGAGAAGGTGGTGCGCGCCTACCGGCTGTACCTGGCCGGCAGCGCCATGAGTTTCGAGCGCAGCTGGCTGTCGCTGCACCAGACCCTGGCCGCGCGACCCACCGGCCAGGTCGAAGATGGCAGCCTGCGCGGCGCACAATCGGCGTACCCGTTCAATCGTGAGTACATCTACCGATGATCTACAAGTTCAAGTCCAAAGCCTCGGGCGACGTGATCATGCTGGGGCCGAACGGCGACCAGATGCTGCGCATCCTGGGTCGTGATCCGGCGCCCAAGGGCATCGTCGATGTCGAGCAGCTGGCCGCCGCCATCGCCGCGCTGCGCGCCGCGGTGCACGACGCCGAGGCCCAGGCCGAGGATGCGCAGGACGACGACGCGCCCGGTCGCAACGCGGTGTCGCTGCGCCAGCGCCTGTGGCCCGTGATCGACATGTTCGAACGCGCGCTGGCGGCCAGGCAGCCGGTGGTCTGGGGCGTCTAGGCGCGTGAGCGAAGTCACCCGCATCCTGGCGATCCGCCACGGGCAGACCGCCTGGAATGCCGACAGCCGCATCCAGGGCCACACCGACATCGGACTCGACGCGGTCGGCGAATGGCAGGCGCAGCGCCTGGCCCAGGCGCTGGCCGACGACGAACTGCAGGCCATCTACAGCAGCGACCTGATGCGCGCACGGCAGACCGCGGCGCCGCTGGCCGCGCGCAAGGGGCTGCAGCCGCGTGTCGACCCGGGCCTGCGCGAGCGTGGCTTCGGCGAATTCGAGGGCCTGAGCTTTGCGCAGATCGCGCAGCGATGGCCCGACCAGGCCCAAGCCTGGCGGCGGCGTGACCCGGACTTCGGCGCACGCGGCGGCGAGGTGCTGCGCGACTTTCGCGAGCGCGTGGTCGCCGCGGTGACGCGGCTGGCTCAGGGTCACCGCGGACAGAGCATCGCGCTGGTCACGCATGGCGGCGTGCTCGATCTGCTGTACCGCGAAGCCACGCGCGTGGCGCTGGACGCGCCGCGCACCTGGCAGATGGCCAATGCCAGCATCAACCGCCTGCTGCATTCAGGCCAGGGCCTGGTGCTCGTCGGATGGGCGGACGTCGGCCACCTCGACGAGGCCCATCTGGGCGCGAGATAGTCGCGCCCGCTGAAGCGATTACTGACGCCTGATCTCGATCCAGGCGTTCTTGCCAGGAAGGATGGGGGCACCGGAGGTGATTTCGCGTTCCCAGGGTTTGCCGTCGGCGTCCTGGCCGGCGCCGACGATCTTCTGGCCGGTGGTCAGCAGTGCGGTCACTCCCGAGGAGTTGGAGGTCTTGGACACGAGGGTGCTGACGAAGTTGGTGCCGACGAACTTCTTGCCGTTCAGGGCGTTGACGACGTACAGGTAGGAACTGGCCGAACAGTCCGAGCCGCCATTGATGTTGCTGACGAAGGCCAGCCCGCCGTAGGCGATGGTCGGGCGCGTGTTTATCTGCTCGCCCGCCGGCAGGTCCACATACCAGCCGCGCTTGATGCTCCAGTCCACGTCGTTGTTGCTCATCGAGTCGGTGCCGCGATCGTAGGTCTGCTTCACCAGGGTGTTGCGCGCGTTGACCAGCGTGGCCCCGTCGGCGATGGCGTAGATCGACTGCACCTTGCTACTGCCGAAGTCGGTGATGTCCAGCAGCCGCCCGGTGCCCACGAAGATCACGCGTTGGCCTTCGTGGTTCAGCAGTTCCGGGGCTGCGGTCACCGGTTGCGGCTGGTTGTCGGGGCCGATCAGCGTGGCCACCTTCGTCGGCGCGCCCTTGCCCTTGAGGTCGAAGCGCCAAACGTTGCCCAGCAGGTCGCCGCCATAGACGTACTGCACCGTGCCGGTGGACTCGCCGAAGGCCGCCACATGCGCCAGCCCAGCCTCGCCGATGCCAGCAGGCACTTCGAACTCATGCAGCTTCGTGCCGTCAGCCGCATCCAGCATCCACAGATAGCCCTTGCCGCCCGCGACGTTGTAGCCCGACGTGACGAGTACCACGTACTTGCCGTCGTCGGTCTTCACGAACACCGGTCGGCCCAGTGTCTGGCCGACCTTGGCGGCGTCGGCGGCGCTGGGGAACTCCCACTTCAGCTTGCCGGCCAGGCCGGCTTCGTTCAGGCCGCGCGGGTTGCTCACATCCAAGGCAAAGTAGCCACGCCCGGCCACGCCCATGCCCGAGACGAGCAGCTTGCCTGCCGCGCTGAATTTGCCCAGCACCGGCGAGCCGTCGTACTTGGTGCGAAAGGCGTAGCCGCGCTCCGCGGTCTCGCCGATGTTGGCCAGCGCCTTGCTGGGCACGAAGGCCCACAGTTCGTTGCCCGGGTTGCCGGCGCTGGTATCGAACGCATGCAGCATGCCTTCACCCGAAGCCACGTAGACCACGCCCTCGTCGCGTGCGACCACGGGCTCGGAGTTGATGACCGCGCCCATCAGGCTGGTGCGCGGGCGGAAGGCGGTGCCTTCGCCGCTGCGGTCGCCGCGCAGGTAGTCGATGACCGCGGCATCGTTGCCGTACACCCCGCCCGGGTTCACCGTGGCGGCCACGTTGGCCGCGGTGAAGGCCATGCCTGCGGCGCCGTTGGAGGTGGCGATGACGCGGGTGGTCCAGTCGCGGGCGAGCAGCTTGGCAGCGGCCGACCAGGTGGGCGCCACCGTCACCGACCCGGTCGCCGGGTCGATGGCATTGGCAGTCAGGTCGCCGGCCCAGCCGGCCGGGTTATAGGTGCCGAAGTAGGCCTTGGAGTCGCCGCGCGGCAGGTTCACCGTGCTCACCGCGATACCGCCCTGCGCACCCGTCTGGCTGAGGATGTCGGTCAGGCCACTCTGGATGCGCAGCGCAGTTTCTTCCGGCGTCGTTGCCAGGTACATCTTGCCGCGGCCGTTGATGGTGGCATGCCAGAGGTCGTCGACCGCCGTGGGGCTGCGGGCCGCGGTGGGGTTGGGCCAGTCGCCCGCTGCGGCCGGAAGAGGCGTGTTTTCTCCGTTGAAGATGGTCCCACGCGCGCCCAGCGTCAGGCCGTAGCTGTTCATGTGCAGGTCGGGGTTGAGGTCGACCGCCCCTTTGGACAGCTTGCCGGCTACCATGTCTGGCCTCGGGTTCACCGTGTAGTACGACAGCGCGATGTCGGCCAGCGTATTGTTGTAGGTCGTCTCGTACGGAACGCCGCTGCCCCAGGTGGCCTTGTTGTAGGCAGGGGGTGTGACGGCATCCTTGTTGGCGAAGCCGTCGGTGACGATGAAGGCGTTGTTGCGCTGGCAGGCGTACTGCACCACGTTGTACTTGTCGCCGGTCTTGTCGGTGCGCTTGAACTGCTCGCCGATGTACTTGAGCGTTTCCCGCGTCGGCGTGCCGCCGTTGCCGTTGGTCTCGTAGAAGATGCCGGCCACCTTCAGGCCGTTGGTCGACGGCAGCAGCGAATCGATGTCGTACATCGTCACATTGGCATGACCATTGAACTTGACCACGCCCATTCGCAGGCCGGTCAACGGCTCCAGCACCTTGCCCATCGAAGCGGAGAGCATCAGCTTGCGCTTGCGGTAGTACTGCCACCAGTTGGCGAAGTTCTTCATCTCTGCGTTGTAAGCATCGACGCTGGCATAGTTCCCGGCCTTGATCTCGTAGCGCTTCAGCGTGCTGCCGTCGGGTGCGGCAACGCAGGTGTCGGCGGCAAGCTCGCAGGCTTCTTTGACGTAGTAGGTTGCCGGGTAGTAGCTCAGTGCCAGGCGTAGGATCGTGTTCGCCGGCACCGTGCGTTGGGCCGCCTCGGCCGTCCACGCGCCGCAAGCGGGGTGCGGGCAGGTTTCCGATCCGGCAGGAATGACCATGCCGGGCAGGGCCATGAAGGTGTTGTTGGCGGCCTTGGTCAGTGCCCGGCTGACGCTGAGATTGAAGGTGCCGGCGCCGTACACCGGATGGGACTTCGCCGCGGCAGCATTGGCGTTCTCGTAGGTAGTTTTCGCACCACCGACATAGGCCGGCGGCCAGGGCGCATAGTTCACCTTCGGGTTGTAGTAGAGCGGGTTGTAGTCGCTCGAGCGCAAGAAGGCGAGTTGCGAGGTGGGCGGAATGGCGAAGTGGTCGTTGGTCCCATCGTCGTACACACGGTTGCCAAGACCGGTGTCGTTCGGAAACAGGTAAACCATCTTGCGCCAGGTCGCGGTGGCGTCGCCGACCGCGTTGAACCAAGGCTTGCCGTTGGCGTCCCAGCCCGACCTGGCGCTGTAGTCCCACCAGAACGCACCGTCGTTGGTGTTGAGCATCAATTCGGAGTCCATCGACCCGGAATCGTCCAGTCCGAAGATGACGTTGGGCTTAGCCAGTACCGAGGCCTTCAGCGGCAGTTCGGCAATGTCAGTGGCATGGGAACTGGCGGCCATGCCGAGCAGAGCTCCCAGCGACAGCAGCGATGCAGCGACTTGTGTGGCGATTTTCATGTTCCTACCTCTTGCATCAGGCTCATGCCATGTCCCAGCGGTGTCATCTCAACCCTTGGTCACCATCGATTGCACCCAGGTCTGGGTGCCCTTCGGCCCTGTCACTCGAATCGTCACGCGGAACTGCTTGGCGTTCGGCGGGTCGAGCTTCTCCTTGTCGAAGTCGGCGCTGGTCAGTTGCGGAATCTGCTTGACCAGGCATTGACGCAGCGGGTCCGCCACCGGCAAGGCACCTTCGCAGATGCGGTCGGCCACATAGCGCACGCTGTATTGGCCGACGACGATCTCCGGCAGCGTGTCCCAGTCCACGACCGGCAGGCCGTTGGCATCGGTAGCCAATGTGGTCGGCCGATACCAGTTGCCCACCGCTGCGTTCTCGTTGGCGACGGCACGCACCTGTGCGAAGACGTCGTTGAGGCCGATTTCCGAAGCCTGAAGAGCGGCTGCGCGATAGGCCGAGTTGCCCGCAGCCATGGTGCCGATCTCGGTCATCCGGGCCAATGCCAGGCCGCCCAGCAGCATCACCGACAGCAGCACCAGCACCACCAGGATGGTCACGCCACGCTGCGCCCGCGCAGCTCTTCGCTGAAGGCGAATCATCATTTCATCCCCATCACCAAGTTGCGCAGCGGCAGCACCGTGGTCGTCGTGCGGTAGCGGTAGCAACCCCAATCGGCTACGACATCGGGTTCGACCTCGTCGCCGAAGAGCACCGGCTTGGCGTCACTGGCCACGCAGTTGCCGGCCTGGTCGGGCTTCTCGCGCTGTGGGCTGCGCGTGACGATGCCGATGCGCAGTGCGCGCACCCGGCCGATGGCAGCGCTGTCCAGGACGTCGAAGGGTGCGGCGTCGGCGTCCTGCCACGAGTCGATCGTCGTGCTGCCGGCGACGCCGTCGGTGATGCCGTATTGCGCTCGAAACCCGATGACGTTGCGCGCCAGGACGGCCGATCGGTTTTCCATCGGGCGCTCCAGCACCAGGTCCGTGCCGATGACTCGATAGCGATGCCAGCGCAGTTCGCCGAGCAACGCCACGCGCGAACGTTCCGGATAGGCCACCGCGGCGCCGAATGCGGCGGCGTTGTGCGATGCGGCCGGGGCGAAGGCCAGCAACTGCGGCGTTTCGTCGGTCGACGGCGTGACGGCCGTCACCGTGCGCACCATGCAGGTCGTCGCCGGTGCCGGCGGTTCGGGCGGTGCCAGCAGCACCGCCTGCCCGACGTTCGCGGGAAGCAGCGACATCAGTTCGGCGCTGGTGCCGTCGGATGCGGCGCGCAACAGCACGTTGGCGCCCGCGTGCACCTGCGACGAATAGACCACGTCGATACGGTCCGTCGCGGCGCGGTCGCCCGCAGCGCCCTGGGTGATGCGCAGCGGTGCGAAGCTGGCGCCATTCGACACCACGTTGGCGTCCACGCTCAGGTTCAACGTATTGCACAGGAACACGTTGTCGCCGAAGAAGCCCAGACCCGCGTTGGCCGCATCGTTCTTCAACGCCGAGAGCACCGTGCCGACGTTCACCGCCATGCCGCCCGAGCCGATGCCCTGGCGTTGCGAGGCAGTGAACATCATTGCACTGCCGGCGGCGGCCAACCCGACAAGCAGCGCCACGACAATGCCGATCATCAGTTCGATGATCGACATGCCGCGTTGGCGCACCGCCGTGCGGTATCTCGGGGATGGGCGCACGCTGGCGCCCTTGCTACGGTCGTACATCGGTCACCGCCACCAGGGTTCGGGTTTCTTGTGATTCCTTGCCGGTCCAGGTCAGCGTCACTGTCATTCGGCCTGTCGCCACGTCGAGCACTGCGCCCGCGGTCGGCGCGCCGGGCAGGGCGGCCTTGGTGCGTGCTTCCCAGTCGGTGGCTCGTGCGCTGGCTGCGGGTGCGCCGCAGACGCCAACCAGCGGCACCGTGTAGCAGGCTGCATTGGCCGTATCGACGAGCGCCGAGTTCAGGAGCTCGTCGCTCAACTGCATGGCCGTCATGCGGTGCTGCGTCTCCGTAGCCTGCGCCACCATGCGCGTCTGCAGCCGCGTCATGCCCAGCAGACCAAAAGCGAGGATGGCCATGGCCACCATCGCGTCGAGCAGGCCAACCCCCCGACTCAGTCGCAGCCGTGCAGATGGTTGCCGCATAGTCTCGTCGCTCCGCCCGCATCGATTCGCAAACCCGGACAACGTGTGTCGTCCGAACAGACTTCGCCAGTCATCGACAGATTGATCGACCCAGCCGTGCCAAAGGGAACGGGCCGCCCCTCGGTGCCGTAGTCGAGCGTGGCCACCGGGGCCGTGACATTGCCGGCCAGCGTGCGCTCGCGCAGCACCACTTCGGCCAACGGGTCGCTTCGATCGATGACTTGAAGCGTGGCGCCGCTGGTGGACAGGCGAACCGTGGTGTTCCGCTTGATGGCCTCGCTCTGTGCGAACAACGCTTCACTGAGCAGCGCGTTGCCTGCCTCGCGCAGCCGGGAGTTGCGCATGTAGTCGCCGAAGAAGGGCGCGGCTGCCATGAGCAGGAACGCACCGATGGTCAGTCCGACCATCAGTTCGATCAGGGTCAGGCCGCGCGCAGGGCTCATGTGTCGCATGTCTTGCCCCGCGTGGTCCAGCAGTTGGTGGCTGGGACGCCCTTGGGGTGGGCCGTGGTCACGCGCACACCCAGGTGATTGATGGTGTAGGCGTAGCCGGCAACCGGACCGTTGCCTGTGGCAGTGGCCGTGAAACCTTGTCCGGCATCGCTGATGGCGCAGGTCACGACGAAGTTGTCGGCCGTTGGCACGGCCACGGCACACGCGTTTGCGGCGTTGGCGTAGTTGCCGACATCCTGGTAGCGTTGCTCCATTCGCGTGAGGAAGGCGGACAGTCCGTCCAGCGCGACCGGAACGCGCGCCCGCTGCAGATAGGCGGTGTAGGCCGGCAACGCCACCGACGCCAATATGGCGACGATCGCAATCGTGATCATCAACTCGATCAAGGTGAAACCCTGCTGGCGATTCCGTTGCATCTGAGTCTTTCGCTGCACAACAAGCCGATCCGGTCCCGATGGCCAAGGGTGTCGAATGCGCGGACGCATTGACACAGAACGCCCGACACTTGACCCGTTGATCCTATTTATCGGCGCTGTGCGTCGCAACTTAAGCGCCGTGCGGATTCGGCAGACCAGTCCTGTGCGTGATGTGATTCGTAGGCGGTGCGCAGTTGGTGTGAACAAGCGCACACTGGACGCTGATGTGCGCGCAAAGCTGCGCTATGCATCACCGTCTTTGCGCGATGGACCGACTTGAGCAGTCTGGCAGAGCGAGACCCGTCCAGCGACTGGGTTTCATGTCACGAGTGCACTTTGCAACACTCTCGACGAATGGTTTCGCATCGGTCACGATGCGGGCCGCGCTTCACGACAAGCGAGTGTCGGTGGCCCACTGAGACCGCCCGAACGCCGGGCCCCTCCTTGAGCGCATGTCAACCGACGAGGGCGAGGGCGAAGATCCTAGCTACCAAGGGAGCCCCCCGGCTCTGCCGGGGTGGCAGTAAGAGTTTGACCAGGGACTATGCATAGAACTTGCCGGCCACCTGTGTCCTTTGCCACAGGGGTCGGCGCCGCTCGGCGTGGAGGAACTACTCCTAGTTGACGTCTATGCATAGTGGCCGTCATGCATAGCTCTATGCATGATGGCCATTACCTGACGGTCACGAGCGGCTAGTGCAGTGTTTCGTTCTGTTTAGAACTTAAGCGCGCGTTGGCCCGAATGACTTTCTGCAGGATGTCGCGAGCGCTCTTGGTCCAGATGAACGGCTTGGGGTCGATGTTGTGGTGAGCCACGTAGTCGTTGATCGCAGCTTCCAACTGGGCCACGCTGGTGAACACGCCGCGGCGCAGCCGTTCTGTCGTGATGTCGCGGAAGAAGCGCTCCACCATGTTCAACCACGACGCCGAGGTCGGCGTGAAGTGCATGTGGAAGCGCGGGTGCTTGGCCAGCCAGTCCTGCACCGCCGGATGCTTGTGGGTGGCGTAGTTGTCTGCGATCAGGTGCAGCGTCTTGCCCTTGGGCGTGTGGCGGTCTATCTTGCGCAGGAACTTCAGCCACTCGGCGTGGGTGTGGGGCTGCTGGCACTGGCCGATCACCTTGCCGTCCAGCACGTTCAGCGCCGCGAACAGCGTGGTCGTGCCGTGGCGCTTGTAGTCGTGCGTCATCGTCTGCGCGCGGCCCTTCTTCAGCGGCAGCCCGGGCTGCGTGCGGTCCAGCGCTTGCACTTGGCTCTTCTCGTCGCAGCACAGCACCAAGGCGTGCTCGGGCGGGGACATGTACAGGCCCACGATGTCCTCGAGCTTCTCGACGAACTGCGGGTCGCGCGAGACCTTGAAGCCGCGCACGATGTGCGGCTTCAGGCCGTGAGACTGCCAATGCCGCCACACGGTGCTGGCAGCGACCCCCAACTCGGCGGCCAGCTTGCGCGTGCTCCAGTGCGTGGCCGCTGCGGGCTTGCTCTGGGTGGTCAGCTGGACCAACTCCGCCACGTTCACCTTGACCGGCGGGGCGCCACGAGGAAGGTCGCGCTCGATGCCTTCGACTCCCGCTTGCAGATACCGCTCGCGCCAGCGCGCCACCTGCACGCGCCCGATGCCCAGCTGCTCGGCGATGTCCTTGTTCTGCAGACCTTGCGCAGCCAGCAAAACGATGCGAGCGCGCTGTGCCAGCCGCACGCTCGTGCGCCCAGAGCGCGACAGTCGGGTCAACTCCGCCTTCTGCTCTTCGGTCAGAACAATCGTCGGTGCAATTCGCACGTGCCCGCTCCACTCCAAGCCCAAGTAGAGTATTGGAGCAGCGCTAAGCATTTACGTTCAATCAAGAACAGAACACTACACTAGTATGGAGCACCCAATTCTGTGGGTACACGCATTGCCGCCGAGCAAGGCTGTGTTGGGCGCGATGGGTTGGGGGTCGCGGCAGGGCAGGCTGCGGAAGTGTGCCCAGCGGTAAAGCCTGGACCGAGTGAGCTGCTGTGACTGAATTGACCGGCTCGCTCCTGGTCGCCACTCCTTCATCGGGCCTGTTCAGCGCAGGATGCATACCGGCACGTCGTTGAGCTGCAGCAAACAGCTGGCTAGTTTATGGGTGGCGCTTCCAATTCGGCGCTGACCACGGTCAAGTCCTCGCGCATCCTCCAGCCAGCGGCACTCCAGAACTGTGCCGCTTCGCGGTTGCCCGCCAGGACCATCGCATGGACGCGGCGGATCCCGGCGCGGGCGAGGTAGGTCTGCGCGCGCACGACCAGAGCCGTGGCGATCCCACGCCGGCGCCACGCGGGCGCGACCGCCACGTGATACAGCCAGCCACGCCAGCCGTCGTGGCCGCAGAGCACGGTGCCCACCAACTGGCAGTCTTGTTCCGCTGCCCAGCACAGACCAGGATTGCGGGCCAGCAGGTGTTCCAGCGCCGCCACATCTTCCCAGGTGCGCATCGCCACGCCATCGCAAGCGGCCCACAGCCGCACGCACGCGGCATGATCGGAGGCCACGAGCGGCCGCAGGCCGATCGGCGTGCGGGCTGCTTCGAGTTGCATGGCAGGCCCGGCCCCGTCAACGCTTGACGACGACCTCGTCGTCCTCCTCCGCACCGCTGGGCACGAAGGTGGCGCCGTGCTGGGCCAGGTAGTCGCGGATCAGACGCCGCACGACCTGTGACGGCGTCATGTCCTGGCGCGCGCACAGCGCCTCGAAAGCCTTCTTCTTGGCCGGGTCCACCAGCACGGTCAGGCGGGCTGTCTTGAGTTCCATCACGGCCTCGCTATGTCATCAATATTAACATCATAGTATCATGCAGATCAAACTTGATTGCACTTACATGACTGTCGATTGCTTGCCCGCGGCGCGGCACGCCCGGCGCTCCCACGCATGAATTCACTGCTTGCCGCGCAGGCGTTGCTGCTGGCCGGCGCCGCGGTCTGCCTGCTGCCGATGCCCAACGGCTGGCGCGCTGCCGTCGGCCTGGCCTCGCAGGCCCTGGCCATGGTCCTGGTGTTGGGTGTGGCCTTGCCGGTCGTGTTCGGCGGCGCGCCGGTGGAAGGTGCGCAGGCCTGGGCCTACCCGGTGGGGACGCTCAAGGTGCGGCTGGACGCGCTGGGCGCCTTCTTCCTGTCCTGGTCGCTGCCGATGACGCTGCTGGGCAGCGTCTACGCGGTGGGCTACCTGCGGCGCTACTTCGGCAGCGAGCGCCACGTCGGCGTGCACTACGCGCTGCTGAACATGACGGCGTTGTCCTTCGTGCTGGTCTACACCGGCGACCACGCCCTGGTCTTCCTGCTGGGCTGGGAGATCGCCGCACTGGCCGCCTGGCTGCTGGTGATCTGGGACTACCCGAACCAGAAGGTCCGCTTCGCCGGCTTCAACTACCTGGTGTCCACGCACATCGGCCTGATCTTCCTGGTCGCGGCCTTCATGATCCTGTACACCCATTCGGGCTCATGGGAGCTGGAGAGCTTCGGCCGCTGGCTGCGCGACAACCCGGGCTCCGAGCGCAACCTGGTCTTCCTGCTGCTGCTGACCAGCTTCGGGCTGAAGTCAGCCTTCTTTCCGTTCCATTCGTGGCTGCCGCGGGCCCATGCCGCCGCGCCGGCCCATGTGTCGGCACTGATGTCGGGCGTGATCCACAAGGCGGGCCTGTATGCGCTGGTGCGCTTCATCCTGCTGATCGGCCGCCCGGACGAGTGGATGGGCTGGTTCCTGATCGGCTTTTCGCTGCTGTCGGCCGTGATCGGCGCGCTCTACACCGCCGGCCAGCGCGACCTGAAACGGCTGCTCGGCTATTCGTCGACCGAGAACGTGGGCATCGCCGGCCTCGGCCTGGGCGTCGGCTGCCTCGGCCTGGCCTGGGGCAACCCGGTGCTCACCGCGGTGGGCTTTGCCGGCGGGCTGCTGCACGTGCTCAACCACGCGTTCTTCAAGTGCCAGCTTTTCTATGCCGCGGGCTCGGTCTACCAGGCCACGCACACGGTGGGCATGGAAAAGCTCGGTGGCCTGGCGCGGCTGATGCCGTGGACGGCGCTGGCCTTCCTGCTGGGCGGCGTGGCCATCTCGGCCCTGCCGCCGCTCAACGGCTTCAGCAGCGAGTTCCTGATCTACTCGGGCCTGTTCACCGGGCAGGCGGTTCCTGCATGGGCCAAGGTGGCGCTGGCCGGCACGGCGGCCGGGCTCGCCTTCGTGGGCGCGGTGTCGGCGCTCAGCATCACGCGGGCCTTCGGCGTGGTCTTCCTCGGTGCGCCGCGGGATACCAGCATCGACAAGCCGCAGGAAGTCAGCGCCTGGATGCTGGCACCGACCCTGTTGCATGCCGTGGGCGTGGTCGTGCTGGGGGTGGCGCCGGTGCTGGGGCTGGCACTGGTCGAGGGCCCGGCCTCGCTGGCCCTGGCCGGGCTGCCCGCCGTCGGGGCGGTTGACGTCCATCAGCCGCTGCGCGAACTCGCCGCCACCTTGACGCGCATCGGCGCCATCTCGGCGGCGCTGGCGCTGGGCATTGCGGTGCTGTGGGGGCTGCGCTCGAGCCTTGGCAGGTCGCGAGCCGCGCAGCATGTGACCTGGGGCTGTGGCTACACCGCACCCAATGCGCGCATGCAGTACACCGGTTCGAGCTTCTCGTGGGACTTCAGCCAGCGCTTCCGCGGCGTGCTGGTGCTTTTGCGCCGGCAGCACGTGCCGCAAGGCCACTTCCCGAAGGACGCCTACCTGATCTCGGACTGCGTCGATGCGGTGGAGCGGCGGCTGTTCTCCGTCATCAAGCATGGCGACGAATCGGCGAGCAAGCTGTCACGGCGGCTGAAGGAGGACGATCCCCGCCTGGCCTTCGCGGGCGCGCTGGCGGCGATCGTGCTCATCGGCGGGCTGATCGTGCTGTCGGGAGGGCCGCTGCGATGACTTTCGGCATCCTCCTTGCAGCCCACGTGCTGGCCGTGCTGTTGATGCCGATCCTGATGGTCGGCCTGGTCAACCGCACCAAGTCGTGGTGGGGCGGGCGCCGCGGCCCGAAGCTGACGCAGTCGTTCTGGGACCTGTTGCGCTTGCTGCGCAAGCAGCCCGTCTTCAGCTCGGTCACGACACCCCTCTTCCAGGCCGGCGCCTGGGTGGTGCTGGCTTCGTCGCTGCTGGCGGCGCAGATCGCCCCGATGTTCGGCGCCTTCGCGCCCCTGCAGTTCAGCCACGACTTCATCGTGTTCGCCTACGTGCTGGGCCTGGCGCGCCTGTTCCTGATGCTGTCGGCCATGGACGTGGGCAGTTCCTTCGAGGGCATGGGCACGGCGCGCGAGGCCTCGTTCACCACCTTCATCGAGCCGGCGCTGTTTTTGCTGGTCGGCACGGCGGCACTGGGCACCGGGCAGACGAGCCTGGCCGGAGCCATCGGCCAGTTCCATGGCAGTGCGGCCTACCCCTGGCTGGTCGTGCCGGCCGTGGCCGTGCTGTTCGTGCTGCTGCAGGCCGAGGCCGCGCGCGTGCCGGTGGACGACCCGCTCACCCACCTGGAACTGACCATGATCCACGAGGT
The DNA here is from genome assembly GCA_963758955.1 of uncultured Pseudomonadota bacterium. Taxonomy (GTDB): domain Bacteria; phylum Pseudomonadota; class Gammaproteobacteria; order Burkholderiales; family Burkholderiaceae_C; genus Rubrivivax. The sequence goes on along the minus strand of CAVWXO010000003.1, from coordinate 112,184 downwards.
GATGGTGCTCGACCACAGCGGCCCGGAGCTTGCGGCCATGCAGTACGCCGCCGCGCTGAAGATGACGATCTACGCCGGGCTGATCGCCTCCTTGCTGAACCCGGTGGACACGCTGGCCGAGCCGCTGCTGGGCATCGCCCTGTCGGTGTTGCTGATGAGCGCGGTGGCGGTGGCGGTGGGCTATGTCGAATCACTGGTCGCCAGGCTGCGCATGCGCCTGGTGCCGCGCTACCTGATGCTGGCCTCCGGGTTGGCCGCAGTGAGCCTGGGCGTGGCCGGCTGGATAGCGGCGGGCGGCGCATGAAGTTCCCGCTAATCCTGTTCCTGGTGGCGGCGGTGCTGCCGGTCTTCTTCGGCAAGATCCGCTCGGCGCCGTTCTGGCTGGCCGTGCAGGCCGTGGCGCTGGGCTGGGCGTCGGCGGCGCAGCATGGCGAGTGGTCGGGCCATGCGCTGGCCGCCCTGGTCGAGGTGCTGCTCGTGCGCGCGGTGATCGCACCGCTGTTGCTGCGCCGCGCGATCCGGGGACGTGGCGAACCCAACCTCGACCTGATGCCTTCCAACCTGTTCGCCTGGGCGATCGCCATCGCGCTGCTGGTGCTGGCCTTCGAGTTCGGTGCGCCCGAAATGGGCGACAGGCATGCGCTGGCGCTCGGCGCCGTGGGCGCCACGGTCGCGGTGGCCCTGCTGCTGCTGGCGGCGAACGACTCGCCGCCGGCCCAGTTGGTGGCGGTGCTCTTCATGGAAAACGCCATCGCCCTGTTCGAGTCGCTGCTGCCCGAGCCCTGGCCGTTGCCGGTGCATGTGGCGCTGAGCGTGATCTACCTGCTGACGGTCGGGGTGGGGGCCTGGTTGGTCGGGCAGGCCGACGCTGCGGTACCGGTGACAGCGGCCACCCGCAACGTCGAGGAAGGTGGGCGGGCATGAGTGGTGCGACCACCGCTTCGCTGGCGTCGGCCGGTTCCTCTCCCGTGCGCGTGCCTTGGGCCGGGCCCGTGCTGGTGGGCTTCGCGCTGACCGCCTTCATCGCCACCGTGGCGGTGTTCGTGGGTGTGCCGCTGGCGCAGATGCCGCTGTACTTCGCCCAGCGCTTTTTCGTGCTCGACGCCACGTCGATGCTGTTCCTTCTCGTCATCAACAGCGTCTTCCTGGGCATTGCCGTCTACATGTCGTCGCTGGCCCGTCGCTCGCCCGCGCTGGCGCCGAAGATGAAGTCGCGCACCCTGCTCACGCTGGCCTTCATGGTGGCGATGAACCTGGGCGTCATGGCCAACCACCTGTTGCTGCTGTGGGCCTTCATCGAGCTGACCACCGTCTGCGCCGCACCGCTGGTGGCGCAAGGCGAATCGCTGCAGCCGCGCCGTGTCGCCTGGCACTACCTGCTGTATTCCAGCATGTCGCTGGCGCTGACCTTCCTGGGCATCATGTGCCTGACACGCTCGGCCCATCTGCAGGGCATCGTCATGGAATTCGCCTTCGACGAGATGGCGATGGCCGTGCCCTCGTCGGGCGACGGCTGGCAGCGTCTCGGCCTGGCGTTGATGCTGTTCGGCCTGGGCAGCAAGCTGGGCCTGGCGCCGCTGTACAGCTGGCTGCCCGAGACCTACGAGGCCGCGCCCACCAGCACCAGCGCGCTGCTGGCGGCGGTGCAGTTCAACATCAGTGTGGTCGCGGTGCTGCGGGTGCTGCAGGTCTTTCGCGGGCAGGACACGGGTTTCGTGCTGCACGAACTGCTGGTGATGGGCTGCCTGTCGCTGGTGATCGCTGCCGTGCAGGTGATGGCCGCGCGCAACTGCAAGCGGCTGATCGCCTATGCCTGCGTCAGCTCCTCGGGCGTGATTGCCATCGGACTGTCGGTGGGCAAGGCCGCGGCTTACGGCGTGCTGCTGTACGTGGTGAGTGCGGCGTTCGTCAAGGCGCTGCTGTTCCTCACCGCCGGGCGGCTGCGTTCGGTCTACCACACCAACGAGAGCCGGGCCCTGGCCGGCGTGATCCGCGTGCTGCCGTTCTCGGGGGCGCTGTTCGCGGTGGGCACCTTCGCGCTGCTAGGCTTTCCGCCCTTTGGCAGTTTCATGGCCGAGATGCTGATCCTGTCGGGCATCGTGCAGGCGGGCAACCTGATCGCCTTCACGCTGATGTGCACCATGCTGACCATCATCTTCGTGGCCACCGGGCGGGCGATCTTCCCCATGGTCTGGGGCGCGCCGGAGCAGCAGCGCCCGCCCGTGCGCGAAGGCTGGTTGACGGCCGTGCCCAAGCTGGGGTTCGTCACGGTCCTGGTGCTGCTGGGCGTCTATACGCCGGACGCCATTGTTCAGCTGCTGACGCAGGTGGCGCAATCGATCGGAGGGCAGTGATGGGACCGTCCAAGTCCACCGTGATGGCGCTCACGCGCGAACTCGCGCCGACGAGCCTGGAGGCCTGGGCCGAAGCCTGCGCGAAGTCGCTCGAAGCGGGCGGGCGGCTGGTCACGCTGTTCGGCCGCATCGACGGTGAGGAGATCGTCGTCACGGCGGTACTGCAATCGCCAGACGCCGGCTTGGGCGTGCTGCGCGCTCGCGCGCCGCGCGGCGCCCGCTACCCGTCGCTGACCCCACGTTTCGGCGCAGCGCAGATGCCCGAGCGCGAGCTGTGGGAACAGACGGGTCTGGTACCCGAAGGCCACCCCTGGCTCAAGCCGGTGCGCTTCGAGGGCGAGCGCCAGCAGCACATGGACGAGTACCCCTTCTTCTCGGTGCGCGGCCAGGATGTGCACGAGGTGGGGGTCGGCCCGATCCACGCCAGCGTCATCGAGCCCGGGCACTTCCGCTTCATGTGCCATGGCGAACGCGTGGCGCACCTGGAGATCCAGCTCGGCTACCAGCACCGCGGGGTCGAGGCCCTGCTGCTGAAGCGCCCGCCGCTGGCGCTGACGACGACGATCGAATCGATCGCCGGCGACAGCAGCATTGCCTACGCCTGGGGCTACTGCGCCGCGGTCGAGGCCCTGGCCGGCCTGCAGCTGCGGCCGGAAGTGGAGCTGGTGCGCGGCGTGGCGCTGGAGCTGGAACGCATCGCGATGCACCTGGTGGCACTCACCGGGCTGGCCACCGACATTGCCTTTCTGCAGGGCGGGGCCACCTACGGCCGGCTGCGCACCGCCATCATCAATGCCACGCAGCGCGTATGCGGCAACCGCTTCGGCCGCGGCTGGCTGCGCCCGGGCGGTGTGCGCCATGCGCTGGACGAGACGCTGCGCCGCGACCTGCTGCAGACGCTGGCGGCCTTCGGCAAGGACTTCCTGGAGGTCAACGCACTGATGCTCGCGGCACGCAGCGTGCAGTCGCGGTTCCAGGGTACGGGCACCGTTCGCACCCCGGCGGCGCGGGAGCTTGGCCTGGTGGGGCTGGCCGCGCGCGCCAGCGGCGTTGCGGTCGATGCCCGTGGCGACCTGCCCGGGCGCCTGTACACCGACCACCCCATCGAGCTGCTCACCGAGAGCAGCGGCGACTGCTGGGCCCGCCTGCGGCTGCGCATGCGCGAGATCGACGCATCGCTGCGCTGGCTGGACCGCGTGCTGGCCATGCCCGACGTGGACCTGAGCGGTTGCGCACTGGAGCGCTTTGGCCCGCTGTACCCGGACACGCTGTGCGTCACCGTGCGCGAGGGCTTCCGCGGGCCGGTGGTGCAGGCGCTGGAAACGGACGCCAATGGCCGGCTGCTGCACTACAAGGTGCAGGACCCGTCGCTGCTCAACTGGTTCGGTCTGGCGCAGGCGGTGCGCGAGAACGAGATCTCCGACTTCCCGATCTGCAACAAGAGCTTCGACCTCTCGTACTGCGGCAACGATCTGTAGGCGGGACAAGACATGCTGAAGTCGATCAAGGTCCGGGCCTCGCAGGGCTCGCAGTTCATTCCCGACCCGCGCCAGGCCAACCCAGCCGGCTACCGCGGCAAGCCGCTCATTGCCGAGCGGCCGTGCGACAGCGGCTGCACGGCCTGCCAGGCGGTGTGCCCGACGCGCGCGATCGAGCTCGACCCGGTGCGCATCGATCTGGGCCGCTGCGTGCTGTGCGGCGACTGCGAGCCGGCCTGCCCGCCGAACAAGCTGAGCTTCGACAACGACTTCAAGACGGCGGCCACGGATCGGGAGGCGCTGGTGGTCAGCGCGGCGCGCCCTTCGATCGACCCGGTGAAGGTGTCCGCGGCACTGAAGCAACGCTTCGGCCGTTCGCTCAAGCTGCGCTCGGTGTCGGCCGGCGGTTGCAACGCCTGCGAGCTCGAGGTCAACGCGCTGACCAACGTCAACTTCGACATCGGCCGCTACGGCATCGACATCGTCGCCTCGCCGCGCCATGCCGACGGCCTGGTGCTCACCGGGCCGATCACGCGCAACATGGCGGCGGCGCTGCAACTGTGCTGGGACGGCATGCCCGAGCCCAAGCTGGTGATCGCGGTGGGCGCCTGCGCCATTTCCGGCAGCCCCTTCGAAGTGGGTGGGGCACTCGACCGGCGCTTCCTGGACCGCTTCAAGCCCTCGCTCTACGTGCCTGGCTGCCCGGCCCATCCGCTGACCTTCATCAGCGGCATCCTGGATTTGCTGGGCATCGCAAGTTGAGCAAGTCAGCGCACTGTGCAGAGGGCTCCATGTCCGAAATCATCAATCCAGCACACCACGTCAAGCCCTTCGTCTACGAGAGCCTCACGACCAAGGCGCTGCACTTCTCGATCAGCGAAATTCAAAGCCGGATGGACCTGCGCGATCCCTACGCGCTGGATCTGGAGTACACGCAGACGATGATGGGCTTCCTGCTGTTCCTGCCGCAACCGCAGCGCATTGCGATGATCGGACTCGGCGGCGGGTCGCTGGCGAAGTTCTGCCATCGATACCTGCCGTGTACCCATATCCAGGTGGTCGAGATCAATCCGCACGTGATCGCACTTCGCGAGCACTTCCACGTGCCGCCGGATGATGAGCGCTTTCAGGTGATCCATGGAGACGGGGTGCATTTCGTGCGCTATCGCGCCACGCGGCCAGACGTGCTGATGGTCGATGGCTTCGACAGTAACGGCCTGCCGGCGCGCCTGTCCTCGCAGCGCTTCTACGACAATTGCCACGAGATGCTGCAGCCCGGTGGGTTCATGGTCGCGAACCTGCACTACGGACACCGCCACTACGCCCGCCATCTCGATCGCATCCAGTGCAGCTTCGACGGCGCCGTGCTGGTGGTCGACGACAGCGAACTGAGCAACAGCATCGTCTTTGCGTGCAAGGGCACGGCCATCGACGCGGCGCACGCCGGCGTGGTGCGGCGGCCCCGTGGACTGGACCGCTCGGCCTGCGAGCAGTTGCTGGGCGCGTTCGCACGCGTCCACCGTGCGCTGCGCGACCGCGACGAGGCTTGATCCAACCCCTTGGTCAACACACGCCGCTCGGGGTACCATGTGACGCACATCCACATTCCATTGGCATGGCGAGGATCCATGGAGCTCAAGACTGCGCGGTTGACGCTGCTCATCGATCCGAACAAGAAGGCGGCCTTCGAGCGCCTGTGCGCGCAGCGCGACCTCACCGCTTCGCAGGTGGTACGGCAGATGATCCGGGACTACCTGGTGCAGCATGGTGCCAGCTACGAGCCCAGCGGGGCGGCTGAGGACGGGCCCGAGGCAAAGACCAAGCCGTCACGCACCACCGCGGCACCCCGAAAGAGCGTGCCCAAGCCCAAGGCGGCCGCCAAGGCCCCGGCCAAGTCGTCCGGAGCGCGTCGCCGGGGTTGAACGCGATGACGAGCCTGCCTGCGCCCGGCCCCTGGCTCGCAATCGACTGGATGCTGGTGGGCGCCATGGCCTGGGTGGCCATCGGTGCCGTGGGTGTGGTGGCGCTGCACCGGCTGGCCTTCGTGGCCCATGTTCTGTTTCCGCTCGGCGGCATGGTGGGGCTCGGTCTGGCGGGCGTCTCGCTGTGGGGCTTGCTGGGTACGCCGGAAGTGGCGATCCTCCCGGTTGGCCTGCCGGGCCTGCCTTTCCACCTGCGGCTGGACGCGCTGGCGGCCTACTTCCTGCTCGTGATCGGTGCCGCGTCGGCCGGTGTTTCGGTTTTCGCGGCAGGCTACTTCCGCAAGGGGGAGGGCACGCCACCGGGCCTGCTGTGCCTGGAGTACCACGTGTTCCTGGCCAGCATGGTCGGCGTGGTGCTGGCCGACGATGCCTATGCCTTCATGGTCATGTGGGAGACCATGGCACTGTCTTCGTTCTTCCTGGTCACTGCCAACCACCGCGTGCCCGAGGTGCGCAGCGCGGGCTACCTGTACATCACGATGGCGCGCATCGGCGCCATCGCCATCCTGCTGTGCTTCGGCGTGCTGCAGGCCAACACCGGCGACTACACCTTCGCCAACATGCGGGCGCAGGAACTGTCGCCGTTCTGGGCCTCGACCGGCTTCCTGCTGGCGGTTTTCGGCTTCGGCGCCAAGGCCGGCGTGCTGCCGCTGCATGTCTGGCTGCCCGAGGCGCACCCGGCCGCGCCTTCTCCGGTGTCCGCGCTGATGAGCGGGGTGATGCTCAACACGGCCATCTACGGCATGCTCAGAGTCGCCTTCGACCTGCTGCACATCCAGCTGTGGTGGTGGGGTGCGCTGCTGCTGGCGCTGGGGCTGGCGACGGCGCTGTACGGCGTGATCTTCGCGGCCGTGCAGACCGACATGAAGCGGTTGCTGGCCTATTCATCGATCGAGAACATGGGTCTGCTGTTCGTCGGCATGGGGCTGACGCTGGTCTTCTTCGGCTACGACATGAAGCCGATGGCGGCGCTGTCGTTGACGGCCACGCTCTACCACGTGGCCAGCCATGCCTTCTTCAAGAGCCTGCTGTTCCTTGGCACCGGCAGCGTGCTGCACGCCACGTCCGAGCGCAGCCTGGGCAAGCTGGGCGGGCTGATCCGCACCATGCCCTGGGTGGGCTGGCTGACGCTGCTGGGCGTGCTGGCCAGCGCGGGCCTGCCGCCGCTGGGCGGCTTCGTGTCGGAATGGCTGCTGCTGCAGAGCTTCCTGTTCGCGCCCGGCCTGCCGGTGCCGCTGCTGACGATGCTCATCCCCGTGGTGGCCGCGCTGATCGCGCTGGTGGCGGCCCTGGCCGGCTACACCATGGTCAAGTTCTTCGGCGTGATCTTCCTGGGCCAGCCGCGCGAGGACAAACTGGCGCATGCCCACGATGCCGGCCTCTACGAACGTACCGGCATGGTCTGGCTGGTGCTCGGCTGCATCGCCTTGGGACTGCTGCCGGTGCCCTTCATCGGCCTGCTGGAGCCGGTGACCCAGCAACTGGTCGGGGCGGGCCTGGCCGAGCGCGTGGCCGTGAGCGGCTGGCTGTTGGCGCCCAACAGCCTGGAGCAGGCCAGCTACGGGCCCGTCATCTTCCTGCTCGGCATCCTGGCCAGCTTCGCGCTGGCCTTCGTGCTGGTGCGCGTGCTGTACCACGGCCGGCTGCGCCGCGGACGGCCCTGGGCCTGCGGCTTCCCCTGGGGCACGGCGCGCATGCAGGACACGGCCGAGGGCTTTGGCCAGCCGATCCGCCAGATCTTCGAGCCTTTCTTCCAGATGCAGCGCGAACTGCCCACGCCCTTCGACGAGCAGCCGCGCTACCGCGTCACGGTGGAAGACCATTTCTGGCGCTGGCTCTACGTGCCCATCGCCGACCTGGCGCAGTACCTCGCGCGGTTGATGGGCCTGATGCAGCAGGGCCGCATCTCGGTCTACCTGCTGTACAGCTTCGTCACACTGACGGTGACGCTGCTGGTGGTGATGCGGTGAGGCGATGAACAAGGCCCCCTACGCACCTTTGGCGCGGTCCCCCCAAGGGGGATCAGGCCTCTTGGGGCGGCCCGGCGAGGGCTGGCCATGACCTGGACCGGCCTGCTGTCCCAACTGCTGGAGGTCGCGCTGGCGATCGCGCTGGCGCCGCTGCTCAGCGGATGGGTCAATCAGTGGCGTGCGTGGCTGCAGAACAAGTCGGCGCCCAGCCTGTGGCAGCCCTACCGCGTGCTGCACAAGCTGTTCAACAAGGAGTCGGTGGTCGCCGACAACGCCTCGCGCCTGTTCCGTACGGCGCCCTACGTGGTGTTCGGCTGCATGGTGCTGGCCTGCGCGATCATCCCCACGCTGTCGACCGACCTGCCGCTGGCGCCGGTGGCCGATGCCATCGCGCTGGTGGGCCTGTTCGCGCTGGCGCGGGTGTTCATCTCGCTGGCGGCGATGGACATCGGCACGTCGTTCGGCACGATGGGTGCGCGGCGCGAGATGCTGATCGGTTTCCTGGCCGAGCCGGCGCTGCTGATGGTGCTGTTCTCGGCCTCGTTGATCTCCAAGTCGACCTCGCTCGTGACCATCGTCGAGACGCTGGCGCACCGGGACCTGGCCATCTATCCCGGCCTGGCGTTTGCCGGCATCGCCTTCACGATGGTCTCGCTGGCCGAGAACGCCCGCGTGCCGGTGGACAACCCGGCCACGCACCTCGAGCTGACGATGATCCACGAGGCGCTGATCCTCGAATACTCCGGACGGCACCTGGCGCTGATCGAGTGGGCGGCAAGCCTGAAGCTGTTCGCGTACTCCTGCATCGGGTTGGCGCTGTTCTTTCCCTGGGGGGTGGCCGAGGCACAGGCGCCGCTGGCCATGCTGCTGGCGCTGCCGGCGCTGGTGTTCAAGCTGGCGATCGGCGGCTTCCTGCTGGCGGTGCTGGAGACACTCTCCGCCAAGATGCGCATCTTCCGCGTGCCCGAGTTTCTGGCCACCGCCTTCCTGCTGGCGGTGATCGGCATGCTGGTCCACTTGCTGCTGGAACACTGAGATGACCGCGCTGCTCACCCAGTTCGTCAACCTGCTCGGCGCGCTGCTGCTGATCCTGGCGTTCGCCATGATCTCGCAGCGCCGCATCCTGTCGCTGATCCACCTGTTCACGCTGCAGGGCGCGACGCTGGTGCTGGCCACGGCCGTCGTGGGCTACGTGACGAAGCAGCCGCACCTGTACCTGTCGGCAGGGGTCACCTTCGTGCTGAAGGTGCTGCTGATCCCCTGGCTGCTGCACCGCGTGATCGACCGGCTGCAGATCCGCTGGGACGTCGAGACGCTGATCAACATCCCTACGATCATGCTGATCGGCATCGGCGTGGTGATCTTCTCCTTCAACCTCGCAATCCCGATCTCGCAGCTGTCGAACAACCTGGCCAGCGGCACGCTGGGCATCGCGCTGGCCTGCGTGCTGTTGTCGTTTCTGATGATGATCACGCGCGCCAAGGCGGTGCCGCAGGTGATCGGCTTCCTGGCCATGGAAAACGGCCTGTTCTTCGCCGCCACCTCGGCCACCTATGGCATGCCGATGGTGGTGGAACTGGGCATCGCGCTGGACGTGCTGATCGGCGTGCTGATCCTGGGCGTGTTCATGTTCCAGATCCGCGAGCAGTTCGACAGCCTGGACATCCGCCACCTCGAAAAGTTGAAGGAAGACTGACGTGGGCGCGCTGGCCTTTCTGCTCGGCATCCCGCTCCTGGGCGGGGTGGTGCTCGGGCTCGTCGGTCATCGCGACAACGCGCGCGATGTCAACGTGGCGTTCAGCAGCGGCACCTTCATCGCGGCCTGCGTGCTGACGGTGCAGGTGATCGACCACGGCCCGATGCTGCTGTGGGACAGCGAGTTCTACATCGACGCGTTGAACGTCTTCCTGGTGGCGCTGACGGCCTTCGTCGGGCTGACGACCTCGATCTTCTCGCGGCCGTACATGCGCGTGGAGCGCGACCACGGCAAGATGACGCCGCCGCGCATGCGCCTGTACCACAGCATGTACCAGCTGTTCAGCTTCACGATGCTGCTGGCGCTGACCACCAACAACCTGGGCATCGTCTGGGTGGCGATGGAGGCGGCCACGCTCAGCACGGTGCTGCTGGTCAGTGTCTACCGCACCGCGGCCAGCCTGGAAGCGGCGTGGAAATACTTCATCCTGTGCGGCGTGGGCATCGCGCAGGCGCTGTTCGGCACCGTGCTGCTGTACATGGCGGCCGAGAAGGTGATCGGCGCGGAGGGCGGGGCGCTGCTGTGGACCCACCTCGACGCGGTCAAGGGCCAGCTCGACCCGAACATCATCACCCTGGCCTTCGCCTTCCTGTTCATCGGCTACGGCACCAAGGTGGGCCTGGTGCCGGTGCACAACTGGCTGCCCGATGCGCACGCCGAAGGCCCGACGCCGGTGTCGGCGGTGCTGTCGGGCCTGCTGCTCAACGTGGCGCTGTACGCAGTGCTGCGCTGCAAGGTGCTGACCGACGGGGCCCTGGGCAGCAGCGAGTTGTCCGGGCGGCTGATGATGGGCTTCGGGCTGCTGTCGGTGGTGGCGGCGGTGTTCTTCATCATCCGCCAGCGCGATGTGAAGCGCATGTTCGCCTACTCGTCGATCGAGCACATGGGGCTGATCACCTTCGCCTTCGGCATGGGCGGGCCGATCGCCAACTTCGCCGGGCTGCTGCACATGACGGTGCACTCGCTGATCAAGTCGGCCATCTTCTTCGCCGTCGGCCACGCCACCCAGAAGGCGGGCACGCAGATCATGGACGAGATCCGCGGCCTGATCCGCGTCAGCCCGACGGTGGGCTGGGGGCTGATGCTGGGGGCGCTCGCCATCCTGGGCATGCCGCCCTTCGGCGTCTTCGCCAGCGAGTTCCTGATCGTCACCACCGCCATGCGGCAACAGCCCTGGGCCACACCCTTCCTGCTGCTCGCGCTCGGCCTGGCCTTCGCGTCGGTGTTCAGCCGCGTGCAGCCGATGGTCTTTGGCGAGACGACGCTGAAGCCGCTCGCCCATCCACCGGCCCTGATCCCGGTGTTCCTGCACCTGGGACTGGGCCTGATGCTGGGCTTTTTCATCCCGCCGTACCTCGAAGCCTGGTACCGCCAGGCGGCGGCCATGCTGGGGCACTGAACCGTGGCCTGGTCCGACCTCGAACTCGCATCGGGCCGGATGGCCGCGCCCTTGCCGATGTGGCGCGCGACCGTCGATGGCGACGGCTGGCTCGCCGTGGCTCGGCATGCGGTTGCTGCGGGCGCGCGGCTGGTGTCGTTGTGGGGCGAGCACGGCGCGCGCGGCGCCTGCGTGCAAGCCGCCTACGCCGGCGCCGACGGGCTGTTGTGCGTGGCACTTCCACTCGACGCCTCGCGGCGCTTTCCGGACCTGGCGGGCCTGTTCCCTTGCGCGGTTCGAATGCAGCGGGCAGCGGCCGACTTGAGCGGGCTGCAAGCCGACGGCGCGCATGACGACCGGCCGTGGCTGGACCATGGGCTGTGGGCTGGCCGGGCGCCGCTGGCGGCCGGGTCACAGCCACCTGGCGCATCGCTGGACACGCTGCCTTCCGACTATGCCTTCGTGCGCGTCGAGGGCGACGGCGTGCACGAGATTGCCGTGGGGCCGGTGCATGCCGGCATCATCGAACCGGGGCATTTCCGCTTCTCGGTGGTGGGCGAGAAGGTGCTGCGCCTGGAGGAGCGGCTGGGCTACAAGCACAAGGGCATCGAACGACGCTTCACCGAGCTGGCGCCGCTGGACGCGCACCGGCTGGCAGGCCGGGTGTCGGGCGACTCGACGGTGGCCTTTGCCTGGGCCTACTGCATGGCACTGGAGTCGGCCGCCGAGGTGCTGATCCCGGAGCGCGCAGAGTGGCTGCGCGCGCTGATGCTCGAGCGCGAGCGCGTGGCCAACCACCTGGGTGACCTGGGGGCATTGGGCAATGACGCGGCGCTGGCCTTCGGCCTGGCGCAGTTCTCCCGCCTGCGCGAGGACTGGCAGCGCCTGTCGCGCGACGCCTTTGGCCACCGCTTCATGATGGACGCGCTGGTGCCCGGGGGGGTGGCGGCCGATCTGTCCATGCCGCAGCGCGATGCGATGCGCCAGCAGTGCGATGCGGTCGAGCGCGACGTCAACCGACTGCGGCAGATCTACGACGAGCACTCCGGCCTGCAGGACCGGTTCATGACCACGGGCCGGGTGACGCCGGAACTCGCCGCGCGGCTCGGCCTCACCGGCCTGCCCGGCCGTGCCAGCGGCCAGGCGCATGACCTGCGAACTGACCACGGCTGGCAACCGTACCGCCGCCTGCGCACGAAGATCGCCACCCAGACGGGCGGCGATGTGGCGGCCCGGGTGGCAGTGCGTTTCGACGAGGTGTTCGAGTCCTTGCGCCTGATCCGCGAACTGTGCAGTGGCTTGCCAGCCGGGGCCGCGGCTTGCCCGGTCACGCTGCCCGCGCACGAAGCCACCGGCATCGGCTGGGTCGAAGGCTGGCGTGGCGAAGTGCTGGTGTCACTGCACCTGGCTGCCGATGGCCGCATCGCCCGGTGCCACTGCCACGACCCGTCCTGGCAGAACTGGCCGGTGCTGGAGCACGCGGTCATCGGCAACATCGTCCCGGACTTCCCGCTCATCAACAAGTCGTTCAACCTGAGCTACTCGGGGCACGACCTCTGAACGTTCTTATCGGACCGAACCATGTGGCAGATCCTGCGCCAGATCACCCGCACCGGCATCGTGACCGAAGCGCCGCCGCGGCTGAACGACGCCGTCCTCGCCGAGACGCGGCGCATACAGGATGAACTGCTGGCCATCCTCGGCCAGGCGCTGGCGATCCGCGAGGTCGATGCGGGTTCGTGCAACGGCTGCGAGCTGGAGATCCACGCCCTCAACAACCCGTACTACAACATCGAGGGCCTGGGCATCCGGTTCGTGGCGAGCCCGCGCCACGCCGACATGCTGCTGGTCACCGGCCCGGTGTCTCGGCACATGGCCGAAGCGCTGCGGCGCACCTACGACGCGACACCCGAACCAAGGCTGGTGGTGGCGGTGGGCGACTGCGGTTGCGACGGCGGCATCTTTGGCGAGAGCTACGCCAGTTGCGGCCGCGTGGCCAACGTCATCCCAGTGGACTTGAACGTGTACGGGTGTCCTCCTGCACCTATCGACATCCTGCGCGGCATCCTGCAGGCCGTGAAGCTGCAGCCAGCCGGTGCGCGCACGGGCCGGCGCTGAGAGCCGATAGAACCAGCCGCGGGCGCATTCAGGACGCATCCGTCGAGGCGGGCTGGGAGCGCGCGCAATTGGGTGATTGAGAAGTGGATCCCTGCGCCTGCCGAGATCGTCTTCTACGAATAAAGGACACGGCCGAACGAGCGCCAGTTTGCCAACGACGGCACGTGGCGGCACCGGCCGTTTGGCGCACGTCCGACGTCAATTAGGCTGCGCGCCGCCGCTGCGAATGGCTGCAACCTTTGAGCCATCGGACCTGCCCACCGCAAGTCATCCATTCGATGCGCGGCTGAGTGAACCTTTGCGGCAACATCTGCAGGTGCGCGGTGCCATCGCGGCAGGCTGCCGTCAGCTTGCGCACCAGTCGACAAACGCAGACGACCAGATGGCCCTCTTCCTTCTTGAGCGCCGGCATGAAACGCTGCGTCTCAGCATTGTGTTGCCGTTTGGTCGGTGAGCTCAGCGGCGCCACCGAGGTCAAGGTTCACGACGACCATGTGCCAATGCGCGCCCAGGTCAGCCAGCTCGAAGGCTATTCGGGCCAGGCCGATTCCGACGAACTGATGACCTGGATGCGCGCCCTGCGCAAGGCGCCGCGGCAGACGCTGGTGGTGCGCGGCGAACCCGACGCCAGCGATGCGCTGCGCATCCGCATCAAGGACGAGCTGGCTGGAAGGTGCGCGCCCCGCAGCACGGCGAAACGGTCGAGGCCTGATCCCGTACCCAGGCCGACGCCGAGGCGTCGCGCTGGCGCGACGGCGCGACCCCTGAAATCGCCGCTTCGGCGCGGCGCCCGCGCACGGCCTCTGAGCCTGGTCAACCCGGTGCCGGGAGCAGGTGGCAGCATGGTGCCGCATGAAGCTTGCCGTCGGGTGCTGGGGTCTGGCCTTGATGGCCTGGACATTCGGTCTGCCCTCCGGGGCGCAGGCGCAGAGCGCGCAGCCCTGCACGATCGCGGCGCAAGGTGCCGCCGGGCTGCGAATCGGCGGCTCGGAGGTCGAACTGCCACGGTCGTCGGGTGATTGCCGCGGCGCGGTCGTGGCGCGCGGCGCGGTGGTCGCCTGCACGTCCGGGGCCGATGGCCTGCCGTCGTGCCGGGCCTTCGGCGCCGGCCAGACGATCGACCTCTCGGCCGCCGGCGCCGCGCCGCCGGCGGACAGCCTCACCGGCCTGCAGCGCGTGCTGCGTGCGCGGCCCGGGCAGGCAGCAGGGCAACCCCGTGGCGCCGAGACCTTGCTGCCGAGCAAGGTGGTGCTGATGCTCGACGCCGTGCTGCTGGTGGATTTCGCCGAGGCCGACATGCAGGACGTCGATGCCGTCGAGTTCCGGCGCGACGCGGTCGACGGCCCGGTCGCCGCGCGCATCGACCGCGTGCCCGGGCCGGCATCGACCTCCGGCGCGCCCTTCGTCGCCGGGCCGTACTACTGGGCCGTACCGATCCCCGGAGGGCGGCCCAACCAGACGCCGCGCCGGTTCAGCGTGGCCTCCGAGTCGGAACGGCAGGCCGCGCTGGAAAGCCTGCGCGCCTTCGAAAGGCAGCAGGCCGGGCCGCTGGCCACGGCGATGATGCGCGCGGCCTGGCTCGCCCAGCGCAACTACGACTACGATGCCCTGGCTGCCATGAAGGCCGTCGGCCTGCGCACCCGCTGAGCGCGCTTTCTCCTCCGGCTTGAGCCCGCGCAAGGTGCGCGCGTGCGCCGCGCACAGAATCGTCCGCATGGGCAACGCATGGGCAAGGCTATGCACCGCTGCGGCATTCCTGTGGGCCTGCGCGGCGCTGGCCCAGCCTTTGGCGGCCTCGGTCACAGCATCAGCGCCGTCGTCGGCGCCGCTGCTGCGCGTCGAGGCCGGCATGCACGGCGCGCCAATCGAGAGCATCGACGTCGATGCGGCCGGGCGCTACGTTGTCACCGCCAGCATCGACAAGACTGCGCGCGTCTGGGACGCCGCCAGCGGTCGTCTGCTGCAGGTCCTGCGCCCGCCAATCGGCCTTGGCGACGAGGGCAAACTGAACGCGGTGGCGATCACGCCCGACGCCAGCATCGTCGCCACCGGCGGCTACACCGGCGTCAGCTGGAACCGGCTGGCGCAGGTCTACCTGTTCGACCGCGACAGCGGCCGCTTGCTGCGTCGACTTGGCGGGGTGCCGGGCGCGGTGCGGCATCTGAGATTCAGCGCCGACGGGCGCTGGCTCGCGGCCTCGATTTCCACCGGAATGGGCGGCAGCATGCAGGTCTGGGATTGGCGAGGTAACGACCCGCCGCAGGCCGACCGCGACTACCAAGGTCCGAGCTGGTACTCCGCATTCAGTCCCGACGGTCGTATCGCCGCCAGCAGCTTTGACGGCCGAGTGCGCCTGTACACGCTGGACGGCGACCAGTTGCGTCGCGTGGCCATGCAGCCAGCACCCGGCGGCAAGACGCCGGCTGCCGTGGCCTTCTCGCCCGACGGCAGCCGGCTCGCGCTCGGCTACGAGGACGCGCCCCGGGTGGATCTGCTCGACGGTCACACGCTGGCCCCTCTGCAGCCACTGCCTATGCCCGCAGGGGCCACCGCCAGTCTCAACCTCAGCGCGGTAGCCTTCAACGCCGATGGCCGTGCCGTTCTCGCCGCGGGCGTGCGCGACTACGTCAATCGCAACCTCGCCTATCGGTGGTCGGCGACGGGGCAGGATGCGCCGCAGACCACGCTCGGACCGTTCTATCGCATCGAGCAGATCCTGCCGTTGCCGCAAGGCGGATGGTTAGCGGCGGCAAGCAATCCGATGTGGGGGCGCTTCACGGCCGATGGCCGCTGGCAGCCGCTGGGTGTCTCGCCGCTGGCCGACATGCGTTTTGGGCGCGGCGCCGCCTTCCAGCTCGGCGATGGCGGCTGGACGGTGCAATTTGGTTACCTGCCGCGCGGGCGCGAGCCGCACCGCTTCGACCTCAAGAACCGAAGCCTCACGGCCGGCGCGCTGGCCGGCGGGCAGCCGGCGCGCACCACTGGGCTGGATCTGGCCGGCTACGAGGAACAGTCCGCGCCGACGATTGCCGGCCGGACGTTGCCGATGCTTCCCGGCGAACTGGCCCGCGCTGCTCTGGTCGCACCGGATAACGCGAGCTTCCTGCTCGGCAGCGACAACCGGATCAGGCGCCTCACGGCCGACGGACGGCTGGTGTGGGGCCGTGCATCGCCGGCGTTCAACACCGGCCTGAACATGCCGCTGGACGGCCCGCTCGCCGGCAAGGTCTTCGTCGCCACCTATGGCGACGGCACCATCCGCTGGCACCGCTACAGCGACGGGCAGGAACTGCTGGCGCTGTTCGCGCATGCCGACCGGCGGCGCTGGGTGCTCTGGACCCCGTCGGGCTACTACGACGCCAGCGCCGGCGCCGACGAACTGATCGGCTGGCACCTGAACCGTGGCCAGGACGAGGCGGCAGACTACTTTCCGGCCTCGCGATTCCGTGCGCGCTTTCACCGGCCCGACGTGATCGACCGCGTGCTCGACACGCTGGACGAACAGGAGGCGCTGAAGGCCGCGAACGCCGCGCTCAACCGCAGCGCAGCGCCGCCGCCGGAGCTGGTGCAGCTGCTTCCCCCGGTCGTGGAATTGCTTTCCGGCGCCGACCTCGCCACGACCGCGCCACGGATCGTCGTGCGCGTTCGCGCGCGGGCCGCGCCCGATGCGCCGGTGACCGGCTGGCGGCTGCGCGTCAACGGGCAGTTCGTCGCGGCCGTGCGCGGCGCCACGCCAGTGGCCGACCCGGGCCTCGCCGATGCCCGCGAGTTCACGGTGGACGTGCCGCCTCAGGACAGCGAAGTCCAGGTCTTCGCCGAGAACCGGCATGGAATCTCCGTGCCCGCGGTCGTGCTGGTGCAGCGTGGTACGCCGTCCGCGGCACCCGCAGCGCCATTGCGCCAGCCGCGGCTGTACGTGCTGGCCGTCGGCGTCGGCCAGTACGCCCACCCGGACATCGGCAAGCTGGCCTACGCGGCCAAGGACGCGCGCGACTTCGCCGCGGCCATGCAGCGCCAGCAGGGGCGGCTGTATGCGCAGGTCGAGGTGCGGCTGCTCACCGACGCGCAGGCCACGCGCGACGAGATCGTCGACGGCCTGGAGTGGCTGCAGCGGCAGGTCACGCAGCACGACGTGGGCATGCTGTTCTTCGCCGGGCACGGCATCAACGACGCGTCGCTGGGCTACACCTTCCTGCCGGCCAACGCTGACCCGGACCGGCTCAAGCGCACCGGCGTCGGCATGGCCGATGTGCGCAGCACGCTGGCCAGCGTGGCGGGCAAGGCGCTGTTCTTCTTCGACACCTGCCATGCGGGCAACGTGCTCGGCGCCGGCCGGCGCGACCTGGCCCGCGACCTGAACGGCGTGATCAACGACCTGGCGGGCACAGAGAACGGCGTCGTCGTCTTCAGCAGCTCCACCGGACGGCAGTTCAGCTACGAGGACCCGGCCTGGCGCAACGGCGCGTTCACGCTGGCGCTGGTGGAAGGCCTGAACGGCGCGGCCACTGCGCCGGACGGCAACCGCATCACGCACAAGACGCTGGACTTCTACGTCAGTGATCGGGTCAAGCGCCTCACCGAGGGGCGGCAAACGCCGGTGACGCAGGCGCCCGGCGGCGTGCCGGACTTCCCCATCGCGCTGAAGTAGACCACGGGCCATGAGCCAGCCGTTGCACAGGGTCCTGGCCGTGATACTCGGCTTGGCGCTGGCCGGCTGCGCCGCGCTGCCGCCGCGCGGCACGCCGGACGCGTCGCAGGCCCTGGCCGGCGACGGCGCCACCCCGCTCGGCCGCATCGCACAGGCCAGCCGGCCCGCCCACGAGACGCTGCCCTCGGGCTTCCGCCTGCTGCCCAGCGGCGAAAGCGCGTTCGCCGCACGCCTGGCGTTGGCCGACCTGGCGGCGCACGCCATCGACGCGCAGTACTACCACGTGCACGACGACGATGCCGGCCACGCGCTGCTGCGAGCGCTGCGCGACGCGGCGCGGCGCGGCGCGCGCGTGCGCCTGCTGGTGGACGACCTGTACAGCGCGCCCATCGCCGACCTGCTGCGTGCGCTGTCCGCCGAGCCGCAGGCGCAGGTCCGCGTGTTCAATCCGCTGCCGGTGCGCAACGGCTCGCCGCTGGCGCGGATGGCGTTGTCCTGGCCCGAGTTCGAACGCATCAACCACCGCATGCACAACAAGCTGCTGGTGGTCGACGGCGCGGTGGCGATCTTCGGCGGCCGCAACATCGGCGACGCCTACTTCATGCGCGATGGCGAGGCCAACTTCGTCGACCTGGACGTGCTGGCCACCGGCGCGGTGGTGCGCGACCTGGGCGCCGCCTTCGACCTGTACTGGAACAGCGATCGCTCCTGGCCCGCGCAGGCGGTGCTGGGCCAGGCCAGCGCCGCCGACCGGGCCGGCTTCGACCCCCGCACCGCACCCACGCGCACCATCCCGGGCGCGGAGCCGCCGCGCGACCTGCTCGGCCAGACCCTGGTGGCGACGCAGCTGGCCGAGGGGCGACTGACGCTGCACTTCGGCAGTGCCCGCGTCGCCCCCGATCCGCCGGAGAAGGCCGGCGCGGCGGCCTCATCGGGTCGACCGGGCCCGGCCATGCGCGCGCAGCTGGACATCATCGAATCCGCGCGCTCGGACGTGGCGCTGTCCTCGCCCTACTTCCTGCCCGGCGGCCTGGGCCTGCAGGTGCTGCTGGAGGCGCAGCGGCGCGGCATCCAGGCGCTGGTGCTGACCAACTCACTGGGTTCCACCGACGAGCCGCTGGCCTACTTCGCCTATGCGCCGCACCGCGGCGAGATGCTGCGCCAGGGCATCGAGCTGTACGAGCTGGCGCCGACGCTGGCGCGCGAGTCCGGCGGCTTCGGCCCCTTCGGCAGTTCGATCGCGCGCCTGCACGCCAAGCTGGCCATCGTCGACCGCCGCTGGCTGCTGGTGGGGTCGGTGAACTTCGATGCGCGCTCGGCCACGATCAACACCGAGATGGGCGTGGCCATCGACTGCCCGGCCCTGGCCCTGGAAGCGATGCGCTTGCTCGCCGGAGATGCCTTCCGCAGCATGTACCGATTGCGCCTGGCCACCGACGGGCAGAGCCTGGAATGGGTGTCGGTCGGCGCAGACGGCAGGCCGCAGGTCCACACCCGCGAGCCGCACGACGACCTGTGGCTGCGGCTGCGGCTGAAGCTGCAGTCGTGGTTCGTTTCCGAGGACCAGCTCTAGGCCGCCGCGATGCACTGCTGCCGGAGGGACCCCACCTGTCGCCTGCCCCAACTGCTGCTGGCGTGGCTGGCCGCGCTGGCGTTGCTGGCGCCACTGGCGTCGGCCCGCGCCGGGCAGCATGCGTTGCTGGTGGGCGTGTCGCGTTATGCCGTGTTCGCCGGTGACGAGCGCTGGCAGCTTGCCGGCCCGGCCAACGACGTGCAGCTGATGCGCGAGTTGCTCGCGCGCCGCGGCTTCGCCAGCACGACCCTGCGCGTGCTCGCGGACGGGGTGCCCGGCGCCGACGCGCCGACGCGCGACGCCATCCTCGAGGCCCTGGACGCCCTGGCCGCGCGCGTGGCGCCGGGCGACCAGGTGCTGCTGTATTTCGCCGGGCACGGATCGCAGATGCCGGCCGATCCGCAGACGCCGCAGGGCCGCGCCGAAAGCGACGGCCTGCACGAGATCTTCCTGCCCGCGGACGTGGGCCGATGGAATCCGGCGACGCGGCGCGTCGACCGCGCCATCGCCGACCACGAACTCGTCGAGCGGCTGGACGCGATGACCGGCCGCGGCGCCTTCGTCTTCGCCGTGTTCGACACCTGCCATTCGGCCACGTCGCTGCGCGCGGTGCCCGGCGCCGCGACACGCTGGCGGCGCATCGACCCGGCCGCGCTCGGCATCCCGGGCGCGCGCGGCGCGCTGGCAGTGCCGACGCTGCCGGGCCTCGCGCGCGCGGCCGAGGCGAAGGCCGGCACGGGCGGGTTCGTCGCGTTCTATGCCGCGCAGACCACCGAACTCACGCCGGAGATGCCCTTGCCCGCAGGCCCTGGCGGCACGGTGCACGGGCTGTTCACCTACACCCTGGCCGAGGCGCTGTCGGCCATGCCGTCGGCCAGCTACCGGCAGGTGGCGCAGCACGTGCTGGCGCGCTATGCGGCGCAGAACCTGACCATGCCGACGCCGTTGCTCACCGGAACCGCGCTCGACGCACCGGTCCTTGGCAGCGCGGCCGCAGCGGCCCTGCGGCAGTGGCCGCTGCAGCGCTCGGCGCAGGGGCTGCGCATCGATGCCGGCCGCCTGGACGGCGTGGACGTAGGTGGCGAGCTGGACCTGCTGCCCGACCCGCTGGCCGCGCCGGGCGCGCGCCTGGGCCGCGTGCGCGTGGTCCGCGCCACGGCGACTCGAGCCTGGCTGTCACCGGTGGCAGGTGCGGGAGCATCGGTGCCGGAGCTCGAGCGCCTGCCGCCGCAGGCCGTGGCGCGACAGACCGGCGCGCCGCGCATCGCGCTGCAGCTGCGCGTGGCGGCACCGCCGCGCGCAGACGATGCCGACGCGCGCACCGTGCAGCGGGCCATGGACGCCCTTGGCGACCGTCCCGCGGGGCTGGACATCGCCTGGGTGCGGCCGGACGAGGCGCACGACCTGCGCCTGCAAGTGGCGCTGGGGCGGCTGTGGCTGCTGCCGCCTTCAACGCAGTGGCAGACCGAAGGGCCGGGCGCCACGCCGTCGCTCGCCATTGACGAAGCCACGCTGCCCGCGCAGTTGCAGGCACAGCTGGAGCGCCTGGGCCGCAGCCTGGACCTGCTGCGCATCGCCGCAGCCACGCAGGTCTCCGCCGCAAAGCCGATGCTGCAACTGCAGGCCACGCTCACACCAAGGCAGGGCCCGCCGCGAAGCCTCGACGAATGGCATACCGCGGACGCGCACGAGGGCGATCTGCTCGTCATCGAGCTGCGCAACGCCGGGCGGCGCGCCGTCGACCTGACCGCGCTCTACGTCGACGCCGACCACGGCATCACCGTGCTCTATCCGCTGCCGGCGGGCGCGAGCAACCGCATCGAGGCCGGCGACCGCGAGCGCATCGCCGCACGCATCGACGCCACCACGCGCGGGCTGGAGCGCCTGCTGCTGATTGCGGTGGAAGCGCAGCCGCAAGGCGAGCGCAGCGATTTCTCGGGGCTCGCGCAGCCGCGTCTCGGCGAAATGCGCGGAGCCGGCGAGGCGATGGCGCGCCTCATGCGACTGGCGGCGCGGCGCGCCCCGGCGGGCCCGTCCGCGCGCGGCTCAGGGGACGTGCCGGCCACCGAAGGCCTGGACCTGCGCGTCTACAACATGCAAGTGCGCTGAGGCCTTCGGACTCCGATGTAGGGTTCGTCCTGATGTCGAGAGCGTCGCACGAACGTGATGTCGGTCGCCAGGCACCCCCGAGCAAAAGGATCGACCACCGTGAGCATGTGTAGCTTGGGGCCGTCGAACAGCGCGTCGGACACGAAGTCCATGCTCCAGATCTCGTTGATGGGCCTGGCCAGTTGCTTCGGCGGCCTCAACTGTGCGGCCTTGTTGCGCCTGGGCCGCTTGAGCCGCAGCGACAGCCCTTCTTCGCGGTACAGGCGATAGACCCGCAAGACGCAAGTCCTTGTGGCCCTCGCGGCGCAGCAGGACGTGCACCCGGCGGTATCGCGATTCCCGAAGGGTGTGCGCGACCATGTCAGAAAGGACTCTTCTGAGCCCCAGGGCGGTTCGAAGGAGGAGATCTTGTACCCCCGAGACCTGCCGCCGTGAGCCGCCGCCCTGGGTCTGCATCAGACGCGCGGCGGCTCTCAAGAAGCCCCTCTTGACCGTCGGCCAACCGTCGTTGACATCGGGTCCACGGCCCGTCGAAATCGACCCGGAAGAGACATCCGCTTTCCTGATTTGGTTGTCCCCAAGCAGCCGGTCAGGTCCCCACAAGGGCACCCAAAGAAAACTCCGCAGCGCAGGGCACAGACCGCCCATTGCGGCGCGTCGTCGCAAACCAGTTGCACCGTTCAGGTTTGACGGAGGGTCGACATCACTTCTTCTGCAGCATTGGCTTGGCCCCACCCGGGGTCGCGGCCGTCGCGGTGCCGGTAGCGGGTGCCTTCACTACCGGCACCAGCCGTTTCGGCTTCTTGGCTTCCTTGTTGCCTCGGTTCCCTTTGCTCATCTCGATCTCCTGAGTCTTGCCGGCAGCGGGTCGTGCTGGCTGAACGACGTCCTGGATGTCGCCCAGTTCCCCGTCAGCGCGCTGCCAGTCGCTCGCCCAGGGTAGTTCACCAATTTCTTGCTGGAGCTTCAACTGCTGGGCAAAGCGGGGTTCAGCATCAGCCGTCCGTCCCGCACTGGGATTTGCTTTCCGGGATTGAAGGACATGCGAACCGTGCCTTCCTTGCCCTCGAGTCGGTACGTCACGTCGTAGCCCACGAGCTTTTCAGAGCGCTCATGAACGGTCTTGCAGCGGGCCTCGGTCGACGTCACGACGTCCTTCTCCTGCATGTTCTTTTGCACCTGGTTGCCGCCATAGGCGCCCGCCGCAGCGCCAGCCACGGTAGCCACTGTCTTGCCCTTGCCGCCGCCAATCGCGCTGCCCAGCAGCCCGCCGGCCACACCGCCGATGATGGTGCCGGTGGCGCGGTGTTCGTCCTTGATCGGGGCCTGCTTCTGCACTTGCACCTGCTCGCATTTCTGCTGCGGCGTCGTGATCGTTTCCATGGCTTCCTTGACGGCAACGACCTCGGCAAACGTCGGCTTGGTCAGGGTCCGATAGCCCGTGACACCGCCCGCGGCCAGCACCACCATCGCGATGCCGCCAATCACTACGCCCTTCACCATCGATGTATCCACAACCCGAACCTCTCTCGTTGAACTGCCAAAATTCGAATGCGGCGAACGGGACACAAAGCTCGGGTACCGTTTGAAGGTGGCCTTGCGGCAGTTGGCGCCGACCCGCTCATCCGCGCCGACGCGTTGCTCGTGCGGGTTGGCTCCCTCAAGTGAATGACTACGCAGCCGAACTCTTGAGATGCGCGAAGTATCGGAAACGCCATGGATGGCGAACACCCGACCGCGCCTCGAGTTGCTGTAGTCGTATTCCTACCCTGCCAGTTCGCGATCCGGATTCACGTGTGGTCTCGAGCGACCGGCAGCGGCTGGACACGACCAACCCGCTGAGTCCTTCGACTCAAGTCGAGCCACAAGCGCCCCTCGCTGACTTCGGATCGGAGTCGCGAAGACGATCCGACACCGCACTCGGAACTCATCGCCGCGCAGCATTCAGTATCCTCCGCACATTCAATGAAAGTCAGGACGAATCGGAACATGGCCACCTTGCAGGTAGATCCGACACTGCCCGAGATCACGCCAGCGAAGAGCCTGACCGGGTGGCGCCGCGAGTTCTGCGTTGAACTGCTCGGTGACGGTGGCGCACGAATTTTCGTGCGCGCTGTCGAAAAGAGCTCGTTCAAGGCGGCCGAATTGCAACGCGCCATCTTGTTTCATCGGCTCGACTCGAGGGTCCGCGCCCTCGAGGGCTGCGTCGAAGCCATTCGCCTCGATCTGGATCGTTTGATCGACACGGCGCGCCGCACCCGGCCCAACAAGGGAAACTTGTTCGCCTCGCTGGAATTTGACCGCGCTGCGTGGGAACGTGTGCAGCAAGGAATCGATCGCTGGGCGAAGCGCTGAATCACTGCGGTGTCATAGGATCGCCGCGAACGCGGAGAATTGGCCGGTTCGACCCTGTTTCGCGCCCGCCGCCACGCCACCTTCGGAGACCCGCCCATGTCCATCATGCTTTACGGCGCCATCGTGGCAAGCCTCCGGCAGGGCTGGTATGCGCTGGAGCGGATCGTCGGCCGCGCTCAGGCGCACTTCCGGCAGCAGGGCACGCCATTGCGCGAGATTGTCGACGCGCGACTGCCTTCGGACATGCTGCGCCTGTACGGCTTGCCATCGAGCGAGCGCGTCTGCACAGACCGTCCGCGGTTGGAGGCCTGAGGAAAGTTCTGGTGTCGGTGAACGGCAACAACACTATGCCTATGCAGATTGGCAGGGAGCCTCGCAGAGGCCGCCTGATGATCAGGCCGTGGACGACCGTGTTGATGTGTGCCTTGATCGCCGGCTGCGCTTGGCCGCCAGGCGCGAGCAGGGATGTCCCTTCGGTCTACCAACAGGAACGGTTTCAAGCTGACGAGACTTTCTCGCGCTTGTTCGACGCCAACGCACGCGACACCTGCGAGGCTGCACGCCGTGCGTTGTTGAGCCAGGGCTACCTGATCGCTTCGGCGCGCAACGACGCGATCGTCGGCACCAAGCGCTTCCAGCCGGAGGGTGACGTGCATATCGAGATCAGCTTCACGGTGGTGTGCGTTGCCGAGGGCGCCGAGGGTGCGATCGCCACCGCCTACGTGTCCGCGCAACAGGATCGTTACGTGCTGAAGCGGGTCCCCAACAACAGCAGTCTGGGCGTCGGCATGTTGGGCTCGATTTCGGTACCGCTGTCGTCGAGCGAGGATTCGCTGGTGAAGGTCGGCTCCGAGACCATTCCCGCCGGGCCGTTCTACGACCGCTACTTTGCACTGATGCAGCGCCAGCTGGCGGACATGCGTTAGTGTCAGCACATCTGGCGTCCTCATTGCTGGGGACGGCTCCAGGGCGATGAGGTCGCGCTGTGGTCCGGCCCAACTCAGCCGCCGGAAGCGATTCAGCTGACCCCGGCGGCCCAGGCGTGCTTCATTGCGCCATCGCAGCCACCACTTCGGGACGGTCGGGCACGGCATAGGCCAACCGCGCCAGCGCCGCCTGGATGCGCGGCATCTGGCCACTGTCGACCAGGCTGGCCAACATCTTCTGGAATCGCGGCTCGTTCGTGCCCGAGACGATGTACTGCCAGCGATAGGCCTTCAGCACGGTCTGGCCAACCTGTGTCGCGCGTTCGTCGCCGGGCGGCATACCGATTACCTGCAGAAACATGTTGGCGTAGGTCCGGCCTTGCACCTGGCCCAGGAAGCGCTGCTCGCCGTGACTCAGGAACTTCAGTTCATCGACAAGCGACAAGCCATCGGGCATGAACTTTTGCGTCAGGTCGAACTGGCGGCCTCGGATGACGTCGCGGCCGATGTCCCAGCGCACGCGCTTGGACGCTTCGATGGTCTTGGCATGGCGGGCTGAATCGGTGGAGGGGGTCCGGGTTTGCATGGCGGCTCCTGGGTGCTGAATGCGTCGGATCGACGTGACCGCATCATTCGCTGGCCAACCTGCCGAAGCATGAGGCCGGTGTCGCGGCCACCACGTTTGCAGGTTGTGAACCACGCCAAGTTTGGGCCTGCTGTCCCGCCGCCTGCGCGACACTTGGGGCATGCAGCAGCGCCAGAGACTGCGGTTCTGCACCGCGCCCGACGGCACCCGCATCGCCATTACGTCGATTGGCAGCGGCCCGCCGCTGCTGCGTGCCGCGCTCTGGCTCAGCCACGTCGAGCACGACCTGGAAAGCCCCGTCTGGCGGCCGTGGCTGGCCGAGCTGTCGCGTGGCCACACCTACATTCGCTACGACCAACGCGGCTGCGGTCTGTCTGACCGCCATGTCGCCGACTTCTCTCTGGACGCCTGGGTCGGCGATCTCGACGCCGTCGTACAGGCCCTGGGGCTGCGGCGGTTTCCGCTGTTCGGCATGTCGCAGGGCGCGGCAGTGGCCATCGCCTATGCGGCCCGGCATCCTGAACGCGTGACGCAGTTGGTGCTGGCCGGCGCCTACGCGCGCGGTGCGCTGCGCCGGGCCGCCGGAGCCGCCGGGAAACTGGAAGCCCAGACGCTGGTTAATCTGATCCGTGTCGGATGGGGCAGCAACAACCCGACCTTCAGGCGAGTGTTCGCGCATCGTTTCCTGCCAGGCGGCCTGCCCGAGCAGCACCGCTGGTGGGCCGAACTGGAAGCGCTGACAGCGGACGCCGACAGCGCAGC
Organism: uncultured Pseudomonadota bacterium; assembly: GCA_963758955.1. Lineage (GTDB taxonomy): Bacteria > Pseudomonadota > Gammaproteobacteria > Burkholderiales > Burkholderiaceae_C > Rubrivivax. Next base: position 86,189 of record CAVWXO010000003.1, on the reverse strand, counting down.
GCGGACCTTGGCCGCCTTTCAGCTGGTCGACGTCACCGCGCAGGCACGCCAGCTGACGGTACCGACCCTTTTGCTGCACGCGCGCGGCGACGCCGCCGTGCTCTTCGAAGAAGGTCGCCTTCTTGCCAGCCTGATACCTGGCGCTGTGTTCGTGCCGCTCGACAGCGACAACCACGTGCTGCTCGACAGCGAACCTGCGTGGCCGCAGTTTCTCGAGGCCCTGCGAAGCTTTCTGGGACCGTCGGCGGCCGAAGCCGACGATCTCTAGATCGACTGCGCAGAGCTGACGCCTGCCGAACGTGACGTGTTGCGACTGGTGGCCCAGGGCCTGGACAACTCGGCCATTGCGCGTCAGCTGGGCAAGAGCGAAAAGACGGTGCGCAACCAGGTGTCGAGCATCTTCGACAAGCTGGGTGTCCGAACGCGGGCCGAAGCGATCGTGAGGGTGCACTCGCAGCGACGCAGCGGTGACGAGGGCGTCTGATCGGTCGACGCGGTCACTTCGCCCGATCCCGGGTTGCCTTCGACGCCGCGCCGGTAAGCGCACTTCCCGTACCGGCGGCGTGGTTTGATGTCCACGAGTTGGCGGTCAAGGCACGGCATGGGACCAGCCTGAGCGCTCCGCAGGGGCCGAAACGCCTTGGTTCGCCAGGGGCGGTTGCGTGCGGTGGCCGTGGCCCAAAGGTGGCTGCGACTTCAGCGACCCATGATGGCGATTGGCGACATTCGATCGCAGCTGCCAGGCACCCGGTTGGGGTCGCGGGCCGTCGGCCGCCGACGCTGCAGCCTGGCCTCGAGTGGGCCTCGTGAGTGTCCGCTCTATGGTTACGCGGCCACAAGGCGAGAACCCTGACAAGGACTCCGCCGCGCTCCGCTATTCAATGCAATGGGACCGTGGCGTTACAAGGTCCCATGCAGACCTCGCTGCCGTCGTTGGTGCGCCGGACTCAACCCGTGATGATGGGCCGCAGGGTCTCAATCTCCTCGACGATGAAATCGAAGAACGCGGCCACGCGTGGCGTTCGCCGCAACTCACGAGTCGTCAGCAAACGCCAGATCCGCGACAACTCGGGCACCGGCCCCAGCACCCTGACGAGATCGGGTTCTGCATTGCCGAGGGGCAGGGGCAGGGGCCCGATGCCGATGCCCGCCTTGACCGAATAGATCAGACCGAGAACGCTGCTGCTGCGTGCGGCCATCGGCGCATCCGGCGCCACCTTGCGCAGCCATTGGGCGATGCGATGCTTGGTCATCGAGTCGTCGAAACCGACCAGTGCATGGTGGGCCAGGTCCTCGATGCGCTCGGGTTGGCCGTGACGCTCGATGTAGGTCCGGCTCGCAAAGACTGCCCAGACGGAGTCGCCGATCTTGCGGCCCACCAGATCGTCGTCGTCGGTGTCACCCGAACGCAGCGCGACATCCGCATCGCCCTGGCTGAGGTCGACGTACTTGTCGCTCATCACGAACTGTACGCGCAGCGCGGGATGCCGGGCGTGAAAGCGATCGAGCAACCCGGTCTGCATGATGCGATTCACGATCGGCTCGGGGCAGGTCACGCGGATCACGCCGGCGGTGTCGGTGCCGAGTGTGCGCAACTGTCGCTCGAACGCCTGCACCGAGCGCTCGACGGCCTCGGCGAAAGGCAGCATCTCCTGGCCGAACTCGGTCAGGCGGTAGCCGGTCGGCTGGCGCTGCACGAGCGACTGGCCGATGCGCCGCTCCAGTTCGACCAGGCGCCGCTGCACGGTGGACTGGTCGACGCCGAGGGCACGGCCGGCGGCCAGCGTGCTGCCATGTCGCGCGACGGCCAGCAGATGCTTCAGATCGTCCCAGTCGAAGCCCGTCGGGCTATGCGTCATTGCGGCCCCATCCTGCAGTCTTGCGCCTTACGCCGCAAAGCACCAATGCCTAAGCTTCAGCGCATGAACTCATCCATCGACAGCCGCAGTGGCGGCGGCCACGCCTTCAAGGCGAGTATGCGCGCCCAGTGGGACACCGCCGCAGAAGGCTGGAATGCCCACGCCGCGGACATCAGGCACTGGCTGCACAAGCCGACCGATGCCATGTGCCGCATGGCCGGCGTGCAGGCCGGCTCGCGCGTCCTCGACGTCGCATCCGGCTCGGGCGATCAGACGCTCACTGTTGCGCAGCAGGTGGGTGTGCGTGGACATGTGCTTGCCACCGATCTATCGCCCGCGATCCTGGCGCTGGCACACGAAAACGCCATCCGCGCCGGCTTCACCCAGGTCGAGACCCAGGTCGCCGACGGCGAGGATCTCGGTGTGCCCGAGGCCACCTTCGATGCCGCGGTGTGCCGGCTTGGGCTGATGTTTTTCCCTGATCCGCTGCGGGGCTTGCGCGAGATCCATCGTGCGCTGCGGCCCGGCGGTGGTGTCTGCACTATGGTGTTCTCAGCTCCTGAGAAGAACCCATGCCTGACGATCCTCATGTCCACGGCCCTGAAGCACGCGGGCCTGCCGGCGCGCGACCCCTTCGCTGCCGGTGGGCTGCTCAGCCTGGGCCAGCCGGGTCGCATCGACGCCCTCTTCAGATCGGCCGGGTTCGATGAGGTCGCGACCTCCGCACTCGAGGCGGTCTTCCACCTGCCCTCGGTCGACCACTACCTCGGCTTCGTGCGCCGTTCGGCGAGCCCGATCCTGCAGATCCTCGCCCGGCTTGATGCGGCTGCGGCTGACGCAGCGTGGAGCGAGATGCGGGAGCGTTTGAGTGCCTTCACCACCCACGACGGGTGGGCGGGTCCGAACGAGGTGCTGTTGACTGCGGGACGCCGGCCCAAGGAGACGACATGAACCGTTCGATGCAAGACGACCCACGTGCTTTTGCGCGCACGCGCCTGCGGCCGGGCGCCGAGGCATGCTGCGCGCCGCGATCGGCGCGCTTGCAGCCCTGACCGGCCTGTCGGTGGGCCGGCCTGCCGACGCAGCGCGTGGCGATTCAACCTAAATCCGGCAGTTACCCCGTCAGTTACCCCGTCGCTGATAGCGCCGTGTGCGGCATCGGCTGTGCCGCATGACCAGCAGACGAAAACGTGCCGGTGACGGGGCTTGTCTGCGCCACGGGTACCGGACGCCCGGATCCGACGCCAGGACACTGCCGGTGGCAAGCGATCGGACCTGGTCGGCCTTGCATGCCCGAAGCCTTGCCTGACAGGGGCCGTCGGACCTGCGCGAACCCAATGGCCGGTCCGTTGATGGTCGAGTTGAAGGGCTCGGCCCGAAGCAGTCCCACGACCGTCCAAATTCAGTGCCTGATCGCGCCCACCTGAATGCAGGCGCAGTCCGGGGCGACTGTGCCGCCCGCAGTCACGCCACGCGCCCGAACCACAGCACCGACAGCGCCGACGCGGCCACGATCAGCAGCGCCGCAAGCATCGCCAGCAGCGCCGTCAGTTCGGTGTCGCGTGTCTGGGTCTGCACGCGCGAACCGAGTTGCTGGTAGACACTGCGCAGCGCCTCCGCGGTGCCGGCATGGTGGTATTCGCCACCAGTCATGCGTGCCACTTCGCGCAGGGTCGCCTCGTCCAGTTGGAGATAGAAGGCCATGCCATACCCCTCCGCAGCATGGCCGTCTGGCGTCCCCAGCCCGACGACATGGATCCGCACGCCCCGGTCGGCAGCCATCTTCGCTGCCTCCAGCGTGTCGACACCGGTGGTGCGGCGACCGTCGCTCAGCAGGATGATCGCGGCTGCGTCGTACGAGCCCGGCGCCACCGGCTCGATCTGCTTTGGCGGCACCTTGTCCTTCTGGTCCAGGCTGCGTCCCTGGCGTTGCGAGCCGAAGGTCATTTCGGCCAGATCGATGCCGTGGTCCGGGAACAGCTCCGCCAGGCACAGCACGATGGCGCTGCCGATGGCGGTGCCCCGCTGCATCTGGATGCGGTCGATCGCGCCGATCAGCGACGGGCGGTCGAAGGTCGCCTGCTGCGCCACCTGCGCACTGCCGGCAAAGGTGACGATGCCCGCGTCGATGTTCCGTGGCAGTTCCTTCAGGAAGCTTCGGGCCGCATCCTGCGCGGCGGCCATGCGCGTGGGCTGGACATCCTTCACCCGCATGCTCAGCGAGACATCGATCGCCAGCAGGATCGTGGATCGCGCCCAGGGCAGCGTCAGCGAAGCGGTCGGTCGCGCCAGGCCCAGCAGCAGCAGCGTCACGGCCAGCAACATGAGTATCGGCGGCACATGCCGCCGCCAGGTACGGCCCGCCGCCCGGCGAGCGACGCTCAGGCTGCTCAGTCGCAGGGCTGCCCTGGCACGCCGACGCAGCAGCCACAGATACAGCGCCAGCAGCAAGGGCAGCGCCAGCAGCAACCACAGGTTCTGGGGCCACAGGAAGCTCATGGGCGTGGCGGGCACCGTCGAGGCGTCCGCAGGGGCACGGACTGGCTTTGCATTCTGGAGGGGTAAGGCACTTCTTGCTCGCACCGCGGCTTCTCGGCCAGAGCCGGCGGCCGTTGCGCGAAGCGCAGGATCGGCGCGGGCACTGTGGCGCCGGGGCTGGACTGCGCTCTTGGGCCGTCGCCAGCGTGGGGTTTGGCGATGCCATCTTCATCCCGCCAGGGGCCGTCAGGTTCGAGACCCCCGGTTCAAGCTTGCCCTTCGGGCTGCCATCGCCGTCGTGGCCGCTGCCTGGGCACAGGAACCCGTGCAGAGCGTCGATCGTTCGCGACACAACAACCTGGCCTTGGCGCAGCGGGCCGTGCGCCAGGCCGACGACCGGCTGACCGAAGCGCAACGCGCCAACCACGACGACCTTGGAGGCCATGCCGACAGGGCCAAGGACTACCTGCTCAAGGCCAACGACGAGATCAAGCGCGCTGGCCGAAGCGGCCGACCGGCGCTGAGCTGGCCTGCCTGCGGCATCTGCCACAGCGCAGCGTGCATGGGCATGTCAACATGAGCGCATGACCCGTCGCCGCTTCTGTCTTGCTGCGTCCCTGCTTTGCCTGGGTGGGGCACGGGCCGCGCCGCCGCTGCCGCGGCGCAACCTCAGCGTCGAGATGCGCCTGAGCGACGACAGCAGCGACGTGCGCCGCGATGCCAGCGCCGGTGCCAGCGTCAGCATCGACAGCAGCGGCCGCATGCAAGGGCGCGGCGCGGCCACGGTGCGCAGCCAAAGCACCGCGCAGGGCTCGAATGCTGTGCAGCGCGTGCTGGTGCTCAACGGCGGGCGCGCCACGCTGCGCCTGGCGCAAGGCCTGCAGGTCGACGATGCCGAGATCTGGTGGACGCCCTGGGGGCCGGGCGCGGCGGTGCGCAGCCAGTGGGTCGAGCTGGTCAACGGCATGGAGGTCGCTCCGCGCTGGCCGGGTGGCGATGCACCGGTGCTGCTGGAGATCGCCGCGCAGAGCGCCGGACGCGCCACGCAGAATTCGGGGCAGGCCCTGCCACCACAGCTGTCGACCGTCACCACCGTGCAGGTGCCGCTGGGTGAGTGGGTCGAGGTGGCGCAGCTGCAAGGCCGCCAGGCGTCGATGTCGAACAGTGGATTCAGCGCCGCCACCTCGGCCAGGCAGCGCAGTCTGCAGGTACGGGTCAGCCTGCCGTAGTCAGCGCGCCGCCGGCGGCAGGCCCTTCGGCCACAGCACCCACACGCGCAGCGGCTGCTTCATGCGCCCGGCCTGCGCTTCGGCGCCGTCGGCCCAGCCCCAAAAGTAGTCGGCCCGCACCGCGCCGGTGATGGCGCTGCCGGTGTCCTGTGCCATCACCAGGCGTTGCAGTGCGGTCTTCGATAGGGGCTCGGTGCTGTCCAGCCACACGGGCGTACCGTAGGGCACGCTCTTCGGATCCACCGCGATCGAGCGGCCCGGCGTCAGCGGCACGCCCTGGGCGCCGCGCGGGCCCACCGCCGGATCGGGCAGCGCTTCCTCGCGAAAGAAGACGACGCGCGGGTTGGCCCACAGCATCTCCTGCAGGCGCTGCGGGTTGCGCCGCGCCCAGTCCTTGATGGCCGGCCAGCTGGCGACGTCGGGCCTCAACTCGCCCTGGTTGATGAGCCAGCGGCCGACCGATGCATAGGGCTGGTCGTTGTGGCCGGCAAAGGCCAGGCGCACGGTCTGGGCGCGGCCGTCGCTGCCAGCGATGCGCAGCCGGCCCGAGCCCTGGATCTGCAGCAGCAGCGCATCCAGAGGGTCGGCCACATAGGCGATCTCGCGGCCGCGCAGCGCGGCCTGCGCCGCCGGCTGCGTATCCAGCTGCTGGCGCGTCCAGTAGGGCCTGCGCGTCGCCAGGTCCGCCGGGGGGGAGTACAAGGCCACCTGATAGGCGCCGCGGCGTGTGCGACTGGCATCGACCAGTGGCTCGAAGTAGCCGGTGAGCAGGCCCTGTGCATTGCCGTCGGCGGCTTCCACGCGATAGGGCTGCAGGCGCTGCACCAGCCATTGGCGTGTGGCGTCGTCGTCGGCCGGCGTCGCGCGCCTCGCCTCGGCACACAGTGCGGCCCATGCCTGCGCGGGCCTTTCGCAGCCCCTGAGCAGCGCCGGCCAGGCCTCGGACACGCGGTCGGCTTGCCAGCCGGGGAGCTGCTCGAAGCCCACCGCCACCCAGCGGCTGCCGCTCAGCGCCGGCATGGTGGGTGCGGCCGGCGTCGGGGCTGGCGTCGGCGTCGGCGCCGGCGCGGTGGCGCAGCCGGCCAGCACACCTAGAATCGTCGCGGCCACGCCTGCCGGGCCGGCCACACGCCAAGACAAGCCGATGCTGTTGTTGTTGCTGGAATCGCTGGCCGCGTTGGGCTTGCTGATCTTCATCGTCTGGTGGGTGATGTTCGCCGGTCGTCGCAAAGGCGAGCGCGACGACGGCCCGCCTGGCCCCTGAGTCATTCCCGCGCGCTGGGCCACAGGAAGGTTGGCAGCCGGTGGCGCAGCCGCCGGGACAGCGCGGCCGCAATGCGCTGCTGGTCCGCGGCACGCACCCCGCGGGCTCGCGCCGCCAGCTTGAAGGCCAGCCAGAAGCTGACACCGATGTTCAGCGCGCCGGTGGCCACGATGCCGGCCACGCACCACCAGAAAGGTGCGGCATGCAGCACCTCGAAGCCGAGCGCTCCGACAGCGGCGGCCAGCTGCCCGGTGGACAGCGTCACGTGGCGCACCTCCAGCGGCACGCCCAGGAAGGCCATCACCACCGGCACCACGCCGAGCATCATGCCCAGCGACACGTTGGCGGCCACGCCGCTGATGTTGTAGCGCCACCAGTTGGACCAGCGCTGTGCCCGCGCCGGCCCCAGCCGCGCCACGATGCCCGGGTTCCAGGCGATCGCGCTGTCGAGCCGGTGAAAGACGAACCAGTTCTCCACCCAGCCGGCGATCAGCGAGCTGGCGAACAGCAGCACGCCAGTGAAGGCCGCGAACAGCGCGGTCGGGCCCAGCAGGGTGAGTGTGTCCAGCACATGTTCGGCCGAGTGCTCGCCGACCAGCGGCGCTCCGGTCAGCCACCATGACAGCAACTGCGCGCCCAGCACCAGCGGCGCGCAAAGCGCCAGGTTGCCGAAGATGCCGGCCGCCTGCGAACGGATCAGGTGCACCACGTCGTCGACGAAGGCTTCGACCGAATCGTCGCTCTTCAGGTCGCCCAGGCGTTGCGCCATCGCCGGTGCGGTCATCGCCGGCTGCTTGGTGGCCACCGTCCAGTGCAGCAGCATGATGATGACGAAGCTCACGGCGTAGTTGGCGCCCGCCCAGAAGCCGCTCCAGAAGGCCGTGAGCCCCAGCGCCATGACGCCGAACTTCAGCAGCGTGGTGCCGGCCAGCACCGCGCCGCCGCCGGCCGCGCGCTTGAGCATGTCGCGGTACTCGTCGCGGCTGTGGGCGATGTAGTGCTCGCCGGTCTCGGCGCTGCGCTCGGCCACCTTGCGCGACAACTGTGCATAGTGGCGCGCCAGCAGCGAGCGCACGCCGCGGCGCTGCTCCAGCATCTGCACCAGCGACTGCCCCAGGCGCAGTAGCTCGCGCGCCGGCTGCGGCGACAGCACGCAGTCGAGCAACTGCTCGATGCGCGTGATCCGCGCGCGCAGCTGTTCCATCTCGTAGACGATGTCCACCGAGATGCCGTATTCCTCCAGGTGCTGGGCGATGCTGTCCACCGCCACGCGGCACTGGTCGAGCAGCACGCGCAGGTAGGCCGCCTCCTGGCGCACCGCAGGGCTGTCCAGGGGGCCCGCGCAGACCGCCTCGCGCAGCCGCTCGCTGCTGCCCGCCAGCTGGCGGAACGGCTCGTTGGCCAGCGTCTCCGCGCTCATGCGCTTGCGCAACGCTCCGGAGAAGCCGGCCGCGCGCACCGCGCTGATCAGGTAGGTCACCGCGTCCAGCATCTCCTCGCGCCAGCGGTCGGGGCCGGCATCGGCGCTGCGCCAGGCCGGCGAGGCCAGGCGCTGCAGCGTGGCGTCGTCGATGGTCGACAGCCACGTCACGTCGGCGGGCTCGAAGAGCAGAGGGAACAGCTCGGCCAGCTCGCGCGTGTCCGGCGTGGCGGGCAGCATGCGCAGGCGCAGCCGGTCCCAGATCTCGCTGTACAGCGCCATGCGCGGGCCGAAGCCGTAGTCGGAGAACAGCCCGGCGCTGTGGATGTCCCGCCGGAACTCGACGAACAGCTGCTGCACCCGCTGCCGGTACTCGGGGTTCTTGTCCAGCACGTTCAGCAGGTGGCGCAGCCGCAGCAATGCCGGATGCGTGGCGCCGTTGCCCACCCCGTTGCCGCCGTCGGGAACTGGGGTGGCCGCGCTGCGCGGTGCATGACGCAGCCATTCCATCAGCCGGGCCAGCCACAGGTGGCGCTGCGCGCGGCCGCCCAGGCCGTTCGCAGCATTCAGCAATGCCGTCAGGTCCCAGGTGCTGCTGTCGCCCTTGCGCGGCAGCAGGCTCAATGCAGCGCGCTGGCCCGCGCCAGCGTGAAAGGCTCGATCGGTGCCTCGAACGAGTGAGCGTCTTCCGTCATGCAGAAGAAGGTGCCGTGCATCGTGCCGTGCGGCGTGGCCAGGCGCGTCCAGCTGCTGTATTCGAAGGACTCGCCTGGCTTGAGCAGCGGCTGGTGGCCCACCACCGCCAGGCCGCGCACCTCCTCGACATGGCCGGTGGCATCGGTGATGACCCATTGTCGCGCCACCAGCTGCGCGGCGACGTTGCCGCTGTTCTGGATGGTGACGGTGTACGCAAAGGCGAACGGGCCGTCGGGCAGCTGCGACTGCTCCGGCAGGTATTGAGTCTTGACGCTGCAGGTGAAACCCGGACCACTCATTGGTTGGCATTGTAGGCAGCCCACCTAGAATCCACAGGACACTAGCGCACACCACCATGCCCACCTATCGCATCGCTCCCAGCCTGCTGTCGGCCGACTTCGCGCGCCTTGGCGAGGAAATGCGCGCCGTCATCGACGCCGGCGCCGACTGGATTCACTTCGACGTGATGGACAACCACTACGTGCCGAACCTGACCTTCGGGCCGATGGTCTGCCAGGCGCTGCGCAAGCATGCGGTGCGCGCCGACGGCGGCAAGGTGCCGATCGACGTGCACCTGATGGTGACACCCGTGGACGCATTGGCGCAGGCCTTTGCCGAAGCGGGGGCCGACCTGATCAGCTTCCACCCCGACGCGAGCATCCACGTGGACCGCACGCTGCAGCTGATCCGCGCGGCGGGCTGCCAGGCCGGCGTGGTCTTCAACCCGGCGATGCCCATCGACGTCCTGCCCTGGGTGATCGACAAGGTCGACCTGGTGCTGCTAATGAGCGTGAATCCGGGCTTTGGCGGGCAGAGCTTCATCGACAGCGCGCTGCGCAAGACCGAGATGGTGCGCAAGCTCATCGATGCCAGCGGCCGCGACATCCGGCTCGAGGTCGATGGTGGCGTCAAGATCGACAACATCCGCCGCGTGGCCGATGCCGGCGCCGACACCTTCGTGGCTGGAAGCGCCATCTTCGGCCAGAAGGACTACCGCCAAGTCATCGACGCGATGCGCGCCGAACTGGCCCGCGCTCGCTAGCCCCTCGCCTGGGGCTGCCCATGCTCGAATGGCTGCGGGCCGCGTCGGCCTGGATGCAGGCCTGGCTCAGCCCGGAGGCCGGCCTGGCCGGCGTGTTCATCTCGGCACTGCTGTCGGCGACCGTGCTGCCCGGGTCCACCGAACTGGTGCTCACTGCGAAGATCGTCGCCTTTCCGGCGTTGGCCTGGCATGCCGTCGGCGTGGCGCTGCTGGGCAGTGCCATCGGCTGTGCGCTGAACTTCGGCATGGGCCAGGCGGCGCGCAGTGGCTGGGAGCGTTTCAAGCACATCCAGGTCGACGAGGAGCATTCGCGCGTGGCGCGCCTGCGCCGCTGGGGGCCGCCGGTGCTGGTGCTGTCGGTGGTGCCGCTGGTCGGCGATGCGCTGGTGCTGGCCGCCGGCTGGCTGAAGATGTCCTTCTGGCACAGCCTGTTCTGGATCGTGCTCGGCAAGTCGCTGCGCTACCTGCTGCTGATCCTGGGTCTGAAGGGCCTGCACGCCTTCGGTTGAGCCGGCTTCAGCGGGCCACGCGGCAGCCGCTGTAGCTGGGCTTGTCGTCCTCCTCGATGAAGGCGGTATCGCCCTTGTTCCAGAATACGAAGCTCTGGCTGGCGTTGGCATATCGCGCCCCAGAGGCCGAGCGCGCCTGCGGCAGCACCAGACTGCGGCCGTCCGACAGCGCCAGGGACACGCTGCTGACCGTGCCGTTGCTGAACACCGCGTCCACGGTCTTGCCGCCATCGCAGCGGAACAGCGCATACACCGTGTCGCCGGCGTCGGCCGGCGCGCACAGGCCATTGAAGAAGGCGCCCGCCGCGCAGGCCTTGCCGTTGGCGAAGCTGCAGCGGCCTTGCTCAAGGGGCCGGTTGATGAGCGACAGCACCTCGTAGCGGCCCCCGCGCAGCACGCAGTAGCGTGCGGCCGGTGTCACGTAGCCGGTCAGACGCAGGCCACCGACCGGGCACTCGCCGCGCAGCAGCGCCCATTCCTCGCACTGCCGGTTGTCGTCGAAGCGGCACACGCCGAACTGGCCCCCGCTGCCATCGCTCTCGATCACCAGGCTTCCGCCCTGCGCCAGGCAGTGTTGCGACGCAGGGTTGGGGCGCGATAGCGGCGCCTGGGCTTGGACCGCGCCGAGCAAGGCCCAGGCCAGGTGAAGGATGCACAAGCTGCGCAGTCGCATGGGTCGTCTCCTCAGCGCCACTTCATCTCCAGCCACAGAAGATACAGCCCGCTCAGCACCACGATGGCCGCGCCGCCCACCACCAGCAGCCCCGGCACCTGGCCGAAGACCAGCCAGCCGAGCAGCGTCATATAGATGATCTGCTGGTACAGGAATGGCCCGAGCGTCGCCGCCGAGGCATAGCGGTGTGCCTGCGCGACCATGAAGTGTCCGAGCCCGCCGCACAGGCCGCACAGCGCCAGCAGCAGCCACTCGCCCCACCCTGAGGGTGTACGCCATGCGGCCAGCGCCCAAGGGGCCAGCAGCACGGCCGCGCCGGCGGCCGACATCAACTGCAGCGAGGCCGCCGATTCGGTGGCCACCATGCGCCGCGTGAGCATGTTGAAGGCCGCATAGAGCAGCGCGTTCATCACCGACAGCAGGATGGCCGGGTGGAAGGTCTGGCTGCCCGGGCGGATGACCAGCAGCACGCCGGCAAAGCCGGCGACGATGGCCAGCCAGCGCCGCGCGTCCAGCCGTTCGCCCAGGAACGCCGCGCTGAACAGCGCGATCAGCAAAGGCACCGAGAACTGGATCGCGCCGGTCTCGGCCAGCTGCAAGTACTGCAGGGCCCAGAAGTTCAGCCCGGTCATCGCGGCCATCATCGTTGCGCGCAGCGCCTGCAGCTTCCAGTTGCGCACGCGCACCAGCTCCAGCCCGTAGCGCGGCGCCAGCAGCGCCGAGGCGATCAGCACATGGAACACGAAGCGGAGCCAGACCACCTGTGGGACCGGCAGCGTCTGCACGAGCCACTTGGCGCTGGCGTCCAGCACTGCGAAGCACAGCGTTGTCAGCGTGACCAGGCCGATGCCGATGCGCCGGTTTTCGGCATTGTCGAGATGAAGCAAGCGATGGGCCTGGAGCGGGGTGCGGCAGCGGGGTGGATTGTAGGAGCCGGCCCTCGGTTTGCGCTGGATCAGATCACGGCATGGCAAGCCGCCATGTCTTGACCTGCCTCAAGGGCCGCGCCGGCATTGCGCCGCAGCATGAGCCGTCGAATTTGCGCTCCGGTCGCGCGCGACCGCACACCCGAGGAGCATCGTGAGCCAGTCCGTGATTCCCCCTGCCGCTGCACCGGCGGCACCCATGTCGGCCAACCCGGCCGACGCGGTGCCGCGCCCGTCGCGCCGCGGCTTCCTGCGCACGGGCGGCATGCTGAGCCTGTCATCGCTGATGGGTACCGCCACGCTGATGGCGGCCCCCAACGACGCCAAGGCGGCGGTGGAGTGGGCCGAGACCTTCCAGAAGAACTACCGGCTGATGACCGAGCAGGAGCGGCAGGAAGCCCGCCTGCGTCTGGAGAAGCGCTACTCGGCCGAGTACGACAAGAAGGTGTCGGTGGACATCAGCGGCCCGCAGCCGGGCATGTTGATGGGCTATGCGCTGAACATCCGCAAGTGCATCGGCTGCCGGCGCTGTGTGCATGCCTGCGTGGCCGAGAACAACCAGTCGCGCGGCGAGCGGCCCGGCGAGCGCATCGAGTGGATCCAGGTGCTGCGCATGGAGCGCGGCGAGTTCACCAAGGAGCGCATGGACCAGGGCTACCCCGAGGGCCTGGGCATCCAGGTCGGCGGCAACGCCTACACCCCGGCCGGCGTGCAACTGGAAGGGCAGTACCACTACACCCCCGAGACGGTGCCGGAGAAGGACGCCACCTACATGCCCATCGCCTGCATGCAGTGCGAGAAGCCGCCGTGCGTGAAGGTCTGTCCGGTGCGCACCACCTACCGCGAGGCCGACGGCCCGGTGGTCATCGACTACAACTGGTGCATCGGCTGCAAGATGTGCATGAACGCCTGCCCCTACTGGGCGCGGCGCTTCAACCTGACGACGCCGGTCCTGCCGAAGAAGGACATGAACCCGGTGACGCACTACCTGGGGAACCGACCGCGCATGCGCGGCGTGGTCGAGAAGTGCCATTGGTGTCTGCAGCGCACGCGCCACGGCCGCTACCCGGCCTGCGTCGAGGTCTGCCCGGTGGGTGCGCGCAAGTTCGGCAACCTGCTCGACCCGGAAAGCGAGGTCAGCAAGGTGTTGGCGCGCAAGAACGTGTTCCGGCTGAAGGCCGAGTTGAACACCTTCCCGAAGTTCTTCTATTTCTACGACTGAGGAGCGGGCCGTGCTGATGCGTTTCGTCTCCGACTACGCGCGCTACGTGCTCAAGGGCGGCCCGCGCTTCTACGCCTGGATGGGCGCGCTGTCGCTGCTGATCCTGGGCATGCTCTACGTGTTCTATCTGCAGAACACCGAGGGCCTGATCGTCACCGGCATGACCAGCCAGATCCACGACGGCCTGTACCTGGCCAACCTGGTGTTCCTGGTGGGCGTGGCGGCCGGGGCGGTGACCATCGTCTTCCCGGCCTACGTTTACCACCACGAGGGTATGCACAAGGTGACCGTGCTGGGCGAGATGCTGGCCATCAGCGCGGTCATCATGGTCATGGTGTTCGTCTTCGCCCACATGGGCCGGCCCGACCGGCTGTGGCACATGATTCCGCCCTGGGGCATCTACAGCTTCTCGTCGATGCTCGGCTGGGACGTGCTGGTGCTCAACGGCTACCTGTTCCTGAACGCGGTGGTCGGCTTCTGGTACCTGTACTCGAAGTACAGCGGCAAGCCGGTGCACAAGGGTCTGTTCCTGGCGCTGGTCTACATCTCCATCGTCTGGGCGCTGTCGATTCACACGGTGACGGCCTTCCTGCTGGCCACCAACCCGTCGCGTCCGATGTGGTTCCACAGCATGATGCCGATCCGCTTCATCGCCACCGCCTTCGCGGCCGGGCCGGCGCTGATCATCATCGCCTTCCTGGTGGTCCGCAAGAACACCAAGTTCTGGGTCGACGACAGCGCCATCCACCTGCTGACGACCATCGTCACCTGGTGCCTAGGCATTGCCCTGTTCCTGACGCTGTCGGAGATCGTCGTCGAGCTCTACGCGCGTACGGAGCATGCCAACGGCCTGTACTACCTGATGTTCGGCCTGCACGGACTGACCGGACTGGTGCCCTGGTTCTGGAGCGCGGTGGTGCTGATGGTGGCGGCCTTCGTGCTGCTGCTGATCCCGGCGGTGCGCAACGACATGAACAAGCTGCCGTGGGTGTGCGCGATGGCCTTCGCCGGCATCTGGATCGAGAAGGGCATGGGGCTGATCGTGCCCGGCTTCATCCCGTCGCCGATCGGCGAGGTGACCGAGTACCGCCCGACGATCTTCGAATGGATGATGGTGCTGGGCATCTGGGCCTTCGGCTTCTTCATCCTGACGATCCTGCTCAAGGGCGCCATCGGCATCCTGCTGGGCGAGGTCCGCTTCGGCGGGCAGGCCGCCGCCGTGGGCGCGGAGTGAGACCATGAAACGCATCCTGATTCCTGCCGTGGTGCTGGCCTTGAGCGGCGCCGTTTGGCTGTCCGTCGTGGCGCAGGACAAGGCCGCCGAAGCGGCCGCGGCCGCGCCGCCGGCCGAGGCCAAGGAAGTGGTCTGCTTCGAAAGCCGCAAGGGCGCCACCGACGTGACGCAGCGCGAGCTTGCGCCCGGCCTGCTGAACGTGAAGTGCTCGCCGACCACCGGCGCGGCGCTGTGGTACGGCGACCCCTACGACGGCGCCGTGCCGATGGGCAAGATGCCGAACATGGACGTGCCGGAGGATCAGGCGGTGGTCAAGCCGCGCACCGAGAAGCTGGCGCAGCTGGCCGCCTGCGGCACGGCCTGCCACAACGGCACCTATCCGAAGGGGTTCCCGACCAGCCACAAGCCGGTGCCGATCCCGACGATGGAGGCGCTGGTGCCGGAGCTGAAGGACTTCCAGCACGGCCGTGGTGCGATCTGGTGCCTGGACTGCCACCACACCACGCAGCGCAACAAGTTCAGCGACCACTTCGGCAACCCGATCAGCATGGACCAGCCGCAGCAGCTGTGCGGCAAGTGCCACGGCGACAAGCTGCGCGACTGGCGCGACGGCATCCACGGCAAGCGCATCGGCGACTTCACCAGCATTGGCAAGAAGCGCTGGTTCACCTGCACCGAATGCCACAACCCGCACAACGTGCAGCACGGCGAGACCAGCCGCGGCTTCAAGCCGCTGCAGCCTGAGCCGCCGCCGCAGCTGCCGCGCGGCATGACGAGCGCGGCGCACGAGAAGCTGCACCCGATCGCCCACTGATGGCCCCCCCGATGGCCGACGACCTGACGCCTACGATGCCGGAACGCGGCGACCCGACCTGGGTGGAACCGGCGCTAACGCCCGAGGCGATGACGCGCCGCGTCGGCAAGACGCAGGTGTTCTTCGGGCCGCCACTGGCCAGGCTGACCGAAGGCGGCCGCCACACAATGGAGATCAGCGGGATCATCAACCGCACCGCCGAGCGCTACCTGGCGCTGATGCAGCATCACGGGCTGGAACTCAGTGAGCCCGAGCGCCGCTGCATCGCGCACATCTGTGGCATCGGCTTCATGTCGCCGCTGGAGATCACCGAACTCGCTCTGGAGGTGCAGCTGACGGCCTTCGAATGTGAGGGCCTGGACAAGCCGGCGCTGGCCGCCAAGCTGGAGGCGGCGTGCTTCGCCGACCTGCTGGCGCTGGTCGAGTCGCTGGGCTTCTGAAGTGAAACACCCCGACAGCGCCTTCGGCGCTCCCCCTCGAGGGGGCAACGCCCGTGGCCCGGCACAGCCGGTTCCACGGCGTCCGCTTGGTGGCGCCGGTTTCAGGCGTCGCGCGTGGCGCTTCGGCGCCGTGGAAATCTGAAATGCAACGCGATATGACCGGCGCCGACGATGCGCTGCCTTCTACCGGCTACCCGCAGGTCGACGAGCAGGCGCGCGCTTTGCAGGCCTGCTGCGCACGGCTGGCGGACACGCCGCCGCTCGAGCAGGCCGTCGAAACCTTCAAGGCGCAGGTGCGTGCGCTCTTCGCTGCCGAGGAAGCCTGCCTGAGCGACGCTGACGAGGCGTTGCGCGACGAACAGCTTGCCGAGCGCGAGGAGTTCGAGGCCTTCGCCGACGAGGTGCTGAGTGCGACGCACTTCGACGGCGCCGAACTCCAGCGCTTTGCCAGCGCCTGGTGCGCCGGCCATCTGAGGAGCGCCGCCGCACGGCTGCGCGCACCCTAGACGCGGCAGGTTGCTTGCCTGTCGGTTCAAGTCAGACTAGACTTGACCAACTTTTGGTTTCGCACGCAGCCTCCGCCATGGACACAGTGAACATCTACGACGCCAAGACGCGCTTGTCCCAGCTGGTGGACAAGGCGGCCTCGGGCGAGGACGTGGTCGTCAGCCGCAACGGCAAGCCGATGGTGCGCATCACTCGGCTGGACGCGCCGCGGCGGCGCATCAGCTTCGGCCTGCTCAAGGGCCGCTTCAGCGTGCCGAGGGACTTCGACGCGCCGCTGCCCGACGAGGCGATTGCCGCCTTCGAAGGCCGCTGATGCGGCTGCTGCTGGACACCCATGTCTTTCTCTGGGCGGTAGCCGGCTCGCCGCATTTGAAGGCGCCGACGCGACGGCTGCTGGAATCCGCCGACGAGGTCTATGTCTCGGCGGCGTCGATCTGGGAGGTGGCCATCAAGGCACGGCTGGGCAAGATCGACGCAGACCCTGCCGAACTGGCGGCGGCCATCGAGCCCAGCGGTTTCCTCCACCTGCCGGTCAGCGCCGCCCATGCAGCAGGCGTCGCATTGCTGGAGCCGCACCACCACGACCCCTTCGACCGAATGCTGATCGCCCAGGCGCTGGCCGAGCCGTTGAAGCTGGTTACGGCCGATGCGCTGCTGAAGAGGTACAGCGAGCTGGTGATCGTGGTCTGAAGGCGAGGCCGCTCAATCCGTGACCCGCGCACTGCCGTGGCTGAGCACCACGACATTGCGCTCCACCGCCCGGGTGCGGAACTGAACCGCCTCGCCGCGCTGCCACATCTCCACGCGCAGCGTCTCGCCGGGATAGACGGGAGAGGAAAAGCGGCAGCCGATCTCCTTCAGCCGCGCCGCATCCCAGCCGCACAGCGTCTTCAGCAGCGCGTGGCCGCTGACGCCGAAGCTGCACAGGCCGTGCAGGATCGGCCGCTCGAAGCCGGCGGATCGGGCCACCGCCGGATCGGCATGCACCGGGTTGTAGTCGCCGCTGAGACGGTAGATCAGCGCGCTTTCCGGCCGTGTCGTCAGTTCGCAGACATGGTCCGGCGGCGTGTCGGGCGTGGCCGCGCGTGGCGGCGGCGCATCGTCCGACTTCTGGCCGGCGGCCGCGAAGCCGCCGTCGCCGCGCAGGAAGGACACGCTGCGCGACACCGCCAGCAGCTGGCCGCTGGCGGCCTCGACGATGTCGCGCTCGCTGTACATCAACGCGCCCTTGCCGGCGCCCTTGTCGACGAGGGCGGTGACGCGGCTCTTGCCGATCACCGTGCCGGCCGCGGGCAGCGGCGCGTGCAGTTCCAGGCTCTGTTCGCCGTGCAGCACCTTGACCCAGTCGATGCCGGTGGCAGGGTCCTTGGCCCAGAAGCCGGGGTAGCCCAGCACCACGCCTATCGTCGGCAGCGCTTGCAGGCCGTCTTCGTAGACGTAGCGCAGCGCATCGGTGTCCATCGGGTCATGGCCGATGCCCACGCCCAGCGCATACAGGATGGTGTCGCGCTCGCTGTAGCGCTGTTCGATGTCCTTGAAGGGCCAGGCCTTCAGCTTGGCGACGTCGATGGCCATGGTTCTACTCCTGGATGACGCGACGACCGTTTCCGGCCACCGCTGTTTCAAGCGGCCGCCGCGGAACCGGCTTTGCCGGGCCGCAGGCGCTTCGGGGGTGGGTCACAAACTGATGTCGTCGGGTACCGGCACGTCCATGCACAGCAGCACCTGCGCATAACACTTGGCCAGGTTGTCGGTGCGCAGCGAAGCCATGCCGCCCCCGCCCAGCACGTCGTGCAGCAGGAAGTTCATGGCGTTCGAGCCCGGCAGGTCGAAGCGTTCCACGCGGCTGGGCGCGTTGTGCTTGAAGTGCTCGGCCACACGCTCGGGCGTGAGCCATTGGTTGAGCAGCGGCAGGTATTCGGGCTTGCGCGCCAGGATGCCGATGTTGGCCTTGTCGCCCTTGTCGCCGGAGCGGCCGTGCGCCAGGCGCATCAGCGGCACGCTGCTGAAGCCTTCGATGGCCGGCGTGGCGGCGTAGCGCCGCGCCGCGCCGATGCTCGCTTCGTCGAAGCCGCCGTCCAGCGGGATGGCTACCGGCGTCGCGCCGTCGCCCACCTGCAACTGCACCGGCACTTCGCGCTTGGGCAGCAAGAACGAGAACAGTCGAATCACGGGCGTGGGTGTCGGCCGTCCGCCGACCAGGCCGGTGGTGCCTGGCGACATCGAGGTGCCGGCGGCGGCGAACTCGCGCGCGAACAGCTCGGCGCTGGCCTTGGAGCCGACCTTGATCGCCATCTTCAGGACGACCTCGCGCGAGGTGGGCCGCGCGTGCGCGCCGTACATGTCCTCCGCGCCGATGATCTCGATGCGCTTCTCGCTGAAGGGCGGCAGGCCCTGTTCGGCCAGCATGCGCTCTATTCGCTTGAACAGCGCCTCGCCGGTGCGCCGGGCCTTGGCGGCGGCCTGGTCGCCGGCGATGGTCAGGAAGGCCATGTTGCGGAAGCCGTCCATGAAGGTGGCGCTGACCTTGTAGGTGTCGGTCGGAGGGCGACCCTTCGCGCCGGACACGCGCACGCGGTCCTTGCCCACCTGCTCGAAGCGCACGTCGGTGAAGTCGCAGGCCACGTCGGGCACGTGGTAGGCGCGCGGATCGCCGATCTCGTAGAGCATCTGCTCCGCCACGGTGGCCGTTGTCACCAGCCCGCCGCTGCCGTCGATCTTGGTGATGATGAAGCTGCCATCGGCTTTCGCCTCGACGATCGGGAAGCCGATGATGTCCCAGTCGGGCACGGTCTCCCAGTCGGTGAACAGGCCGCCGTTGCACTGCGCGCCGCATTCCACCAGGTGGCCGGCCAGCGTGCCCTGGGCCAGCTTGTCGTGGTCGTCCGCCTTCCAGCCGAACTCGTGCACCAGCACGCCCAGCGTCACGGCCGAGTCCACGCAGCGGCCGGTGATGACCACGTCGCAGCCTTCGGTCAACGCCTGGGCGATGGGCAGCGCTCCAAGGTAGGCATTGATGCTGGCGGTGCGCTGCGGGAAGGGTGCGCCGCTGAACATCTCGGTGAGGCCACGCTCGCGGAATTCGCCGGCACGCGCGCTCAGGTCGTCGCCGAGCACCACGCCGATCTTCAAAGCCACGCCCAGTTCGGCCGCCACCTTGGCCAGAGCGTCGCGGCAGGCAAGCGGATTCACGCCGCCGGCGTTGGCCACCACCTTGATGCCCTTGGCCTTCAATTCGGGCAGCAGCGCCTTCATCGTGATGTGCACGAAGTCGGTGGCGTAACCCGCGTTCGGATCCTTGGCCTTCTGCGCCGCCAGGATCGACATCGTCACCTCGGCCAGGTAGTCGAAGACCAGGTAGCCGATGTCGCCACCCTTCACCAGCGCCGGCGCGGCCGAGGCGGTGTCGCCCCAGAAGCCCGAGGCGCTGCCGATGCGCACTGTCCTGTCCGTCATGTCGTGGTCTCCTTGTCGGCGCGCGGCGCTCGGCCGCGCTTCAGGTTGCTTTCCAGCCGCGTGATGCGCTGCTCCAGGCCACGCAAGGTATCGGTTGCACGCGGCGCGGTTTCAGGCACGCGCCAGCCGTCCAGCATCATGCGCGTGATCTCGCGTGCCGCCTGTGCGGCATCGCCGGGGCGGCCGCGGCCGACGGTGTTGCGCACCCAGTGCTCCAGCCCGCCGAAGACGAAGTCGCGCGCAAGCTGCGGGTCCAGGTCGGCGCGCAGCTCGCCACGCGCCTTGCCGTCGGCGATGGTGCGCATCAGGAACTGCGTGTAGCGCCGGTTCAGCCCATGCAGGCGCGAACCGAAGTAGCCCTCGCCGGCCAGCGCCTCGCGCGCGAAGACATGCAGCCATGAGGCCTCTTCCAGCGTGATCTGCAGGTGCCGCGCCACCAGGTAGCGCAGCCGGTCGGCGGTGCCTTCGAGCAGCGCGAACTTCGGTTCGATGTCGGCGATCAGCGCGTCGTAGAAGTCGGTGAGCACCGCGTCGAACAGGTCGCGCTTGT
The DNA here is from genome assembly GCA_963758955.1 of uncultured Pseudomonadota bacterium. Lineage (GTDB taxonomy): Bacteria > Pseudomonadota > Gammaproteobacteria > Burkholderiales > Burkholderiaceae_C > Rubrivivax. The sequence continues at coordinate 65,870 of CAVWXO010000003.1, read as the reverse complement.
TCTCGAAGTAGCCGTAGATGGTGCCGACCACGCAGCCGGCGCGCTCGGCGATCTGACCGATCGAGGCCTGTTCGTAGGGCTGCGCCAGGAAGACCTCGCGCGCTGCCGTCAGGATCTCGGCGCGGCGCGCCGACTTGCGTCGCCGGGGCAGAGGGGGGCTCATGCGATGGTTGCCGACAGCGTTCAGGTATTGAATGATGTTCAGTATAGGTTCGATGCGTTAGGCGTCAAGACATCGGCAGCATGCATTGGTGTTTTCCATGAGCGCCGCGCTTCGCTGCGACGCAGTGCTTGACGCAGCGACCGCGAGCGGCGAAGATTTTGGAATCTGATTCAATATCTCCACTGTGCCGACCATCTCTTCACGCATCGACCCCGGGTCCGACTCCTTCCAGGCGCAACGCGCGGGCATGCTGCAGCTGGTGCAGCGCCTTCGCGACCTGGAGGCTCGCGCCGCAGCCACCTCGGCAAAGTCCAAACCCCTGTTCGACAAGCGCGGGCAGCTCCTGCCGCGCGAACGCCTGGCCCGCTTGCTCGACCCGGGCTCGCCCTGGCTGGAGCTGTCGTCGCTGGCCGGTTACCTGGTGGACCACCCGGACCCGGAGCGCAGCGTGCCCGGCGGCGGCATGATCTCCGGCATCGGCACAATCAGCGGCACGCGCTGCGTGATCCTGGTCAACGACGCCGGCATCAACGCCGGCGCCATCCAGCGTTTGGGCGGCGACAAGCTGCTGCGCGGCCAGGCCATCGCGATGGAGAACAAGCTGCCCTACGTGCAGCTGATCGAATCGGCCGGCGCCAACCTGCTGCAGTACAAGGTGGAAGGCTTCGTCAATGGCGGGCGACTGTTCTACAACCTGGCCAGGCTGTCGGCCGCCGGCATTCCGGTCGTGGGCCTGGTGCACGGCTCGTCCACCGCCGGCGGGGCCTACATGCCCGGGTTGTCGGACTACGTGATCATGGTGCGCGGCCGCGCCAAGGCCTTCCTGGCCGGCCCGCCGCTGCTGAAGGCCGCCACCGGCGAGATCGCCAACGACGAGGAACTCGGCGGGGCCGAGATGCACACCAGCGTGTCCGGCCTGGGCGAGTACCTGGCCGAGAACGATGCCGACGCGGTGCGCATCGCCCGCGAGGTGATGCAGCGGTTGCAGTGGGGCGCCAACGGCCCGGCGAGCAGGATCGACGCCGACCCCGCCTTGGAGCCCGTGTACCCCTGTGACCAGCTGGCCGGCGTGATGCCACTGGACTATCGCCAGCCGATCGACATGCGCGAGGTCATCGCGCGCATCGTCGACCGTTCGGAGTTCACCGAATTCGGCGCCGACTATGGCTCGGCCACGGTGGTCGGCCATGCCGCGCTGTACGGCCAGCCCATCGGCATCATCACCAACAACGGGCCGATCGACCCGGCCGGCGCCAACAAGGCCACGCACTTCATCCACAGCTGCTGCCAGGCCGGCATCGCGCTGCTGTACCTGCAGAACACCACCGGGTACATAGTAGGAAAGGCCAGCGAGCAGGCCGGCATGATCAAGCACGGCTCGAAGATGATCCAGGCGGTGAGCAATGCCACCGTGCCGAGCATCACGCTGATGTGCGGCGCCAGCTTCGGTGCCGGCAACTACGGCATGTGCGGCCGCGCCTACGGGCCGCGTTTCGTCTTCAGCTGGCCCAACACCCGTACCGCGGTGATGGGCGGCGAGCAGGCCGCACTGACCATGCGCATCGTGGCCGAGGGTGGTGCCAAGCGCAAGGGCGTGCCGGTGGACGAGGCCGAGCTGCAGGCGCTGGAGAAGAAGATCATCCACAACTTCGACAGCCAGTCCGACGCCTTCTACACCAGCGGCATCCTGCTCGACGACGGTGTCATCGACCCGCGCGACACGCGCCAGGTGCTGGGCCTGGCCTTCGACATCTGCCGCCAGGCCGAAGCCCGCCAACTCCGGCCCATGCAATTCGGCGTCGCCCGTCCCTGAACGAGAAGCACCATGCAACACCTGCTCTACACCGAAGACCACATCGCCTTGCAGGACTCGCTGAAGAAGTTCTGCGAAGCCGAGATCAACCCGCACATCGCCGAATGGGAAAAAGCTGAAGTCTTTCCGGCCAAGGAGCTGTTCCGCAAGATGGGCAAGCTCGGTTTCCTGGGCGTGAACAAGCCGGTCGAATACGGCGGCCAGGGTCTTGACTACAGCTACGCCGCGGCCTTTGCCGAGGGCCTGTCCGCCATCCAGTGCGGCGGCGTGCCGATGGCCATCGGCGTACAGACCGACATGGCCACGCCGGCGCTGGCGCGCTTCGGCTCGGACGAGGTGCGCAAGGAATTCCTGGCGCCGTCGATCAGCGGCGACTACGTGGCCTGCCTGGGCGTGTCGGAAGTCGGCGCCGGCTCCGACGTGGCCTCGATCAAGACCCACGCGCGCAAGGACGGCGACGACTACGTCATCAACGGCGGCAAGATGTGGACCACCAACGGCACGCAGGCCGACTGGTGCTGCGTGCTGGCCAACACCAGCGAGGGCGGCTCGGCCCACCGCAACAAGACGCTGATCTGCGTGCCGATGAAGACCAAGGGCGTGGAAGTGGCGCGCAAGTTGAAGAAGGCGGGCATGAACTCCTCGGACACGGCGCAGCTGCACTTCGACAACGTTCGCGTGCCGCAGCGCTGGCGCATCGGCGAGGAGGGCATGGGCTTCACCTACCAGATGCAGCAGTTCCAGGAGGAGCGCCTGTGGGCCGCGGCCGGCTGGCGCAAGAACAGCGAGGTCATCCAGGAGACCATCGCCTATCTGCGCGAGCGCCAGGCCTTTGGCAAGCCGCTGCTGGAGAACCAGTACATCTACTTCAAGCTGGCCGAGCTGCAGACCGAGGTCGAGGCCATGGGCGCGCTCTTCCACAAGGCGGTGGCGCTGTACGTGGCCGGCAATGACGTGACGCAGCTCGCCTCGATGTGCAAGCTGAAGTGCGCGCGTCTGGCCCGCGAGGTGTCCGACTGGTGCGTGCAGTTCTGGGGCGGCATGGGCTACATCGAAGAGACCCGCGTCAACCGCGCCTGGCGCGACAGCCGCCTGGGCTCGATCGGCGGCGGTGCCGACGAAGTGATGATGGGCATCATCGCCAAGACGATGGGCATCTTTCCGCGGCAGAGCTGATGTTCGACACGCTTCTGATTGCCAACCGCGGAGAAAACAGCCGCGCAGCGGCTGTTTCGGCGAAGCCAAATTGCGTGGCGCGCGCAGCGCGCACAGGCGATCTCCGCGCGAGCTGCCATGTTTGACACCGTACTGATTGCCAATCGCGCGGAGATCGCCTGCCGCGTGATCCGCACCGCGCGGGCGATGGGCCTGCGCACGGTGGCGGTGTATTCCGACGCCGACCGCGATGCGCGCCATGTGCAGTGGGCCGACACCGCACTGCGGCTGGGCCCCGGACCGGCGCGCGACAGTTACCTGAACATCGCTCTGGTCATCGATGCCTGCAAGCGCTCGGGCGCCGGTGCAGTGCATCCGGGCTACGGCTTCCTGTCGGAGAACGCCGACTTCGCGCGGGCCTGCCGCGAGGCCGGCATCGTCTTCGTCGGGCCGACGCCCGAGGCCATCGATGCGTTGGGCAACAAGGCTGCGGCCAAGCAGCTGGCACAACGCATCGGCGTGCCCTGCCTGCCGGGCTATTCGGGTGCGGTACAGGACATCGAGACGCTGCTGGCCGAGGCCCGCCGCGTCGGCGCGCCGCTGATGATCAAGGCCAGCGCCGGCGGCGGTGGCCGCGGCATGCGCCGCTGCGACGACGTCGATCACCCGGAGCTGCGCGAGCTGCTGGCGGCGGCGCGGGCTGAAGCCGTGGCCTCCTTCGGCAACGGCGACCTGCTGCTGGAGCGGCTGGTCGAGGAAGCGCGCCACGTCGAGGTGCAGGTCTTCGGCGACACCCAAGGCGGTGCCATCCACCTGGGCGAGCGCGACTGCTCCACGCAACGGCGCAACCAGAAGATCCTGGAAGAAGCGCCCGCCCCCGGCGTGTCGGCCGAGCTGCGCGAGCGCCTGGGCGCCGCTGCAGTGAAGCTGGTGCGCGAGGTCGGCTATGTTGGAGCCGGCACGGTGGAATACCTGCTCACGCCCGACGGGCATTTCCATTTCCTGGAGATGAACACGCGGCTGCAGGTGGAGCACCCGGTCACCGAAGCCATCACCGGGCTCGACCTGGTGGAGTGGCAATTGCGCATCGCCCGCGGCGAGCCCTTGCCGCTGGCTCAGGGCGACATCCGCTGGCACGGCCATGCGATCGAGGCGCGGCTGTGCGCCGAAGATGCGTTCAACGGCTTCGCGCCGCAGGCCGGTCGTGTGCTGCACTGGAGCGTCCCGGCCGGCGAAGGCGTGCGCGTCGACCATGGCCTGGTGGCGCAGCCCGAGATCCCGCCCTTTTACGACTCGATGATCGCCAAGGTCATCGCCTACGGGGCTGACCGCGAACAGGCCCGGGGCCGGCTGCTGCGCGCCCTGGCCGGCAGCGCGGTACTGGGCTTGCGCACCAACCGCGACTACCTGCTGCAGGCCTTGTCGGCGCCCGCTTTTGCGACACCGAAGTTGGCCACGCGCTGGCTGGGCGAGGCCAGCCCTGCCTGGCAGCCGCGCGTACCCGACGAACGTTGGGCGGCGGTGGCCGGCGCGCTGGTGCTGCACCGGCGCAGCCGTGTCTTCGGCCCGCTGGCAATGTGGAGTTCCAGCGGCCAGCGCGACACGCCCTTGCGTCTTGCAGTGGACGAACGGCTCATCGACCTGCGGCTGACCTACCGCCGCGGCGATCCGGTGCAGGTGAGCGCGGGCGAACGGCGTTTCGCGGTCGAGATCCAGAGCGATGACGGGCATGAGGTGCAGCTGATCGTCGATGGCGCGCACGACGCGGCGCTGTGCTGGCTGCGGGGCAACGAAGGCTGGCTCGATGTCGGCGGTGCCTGCGAGGCTTTCGTCGACCGCAGCCAGGCTCCGCCCGAGGTGGATGACCCAGAGGGCCACGGCCTGATCACCAGCCGCATGCACGGCGCGCTGGTCAAGCTGGCGGTGGAGGTGGGCCAGCGCGTGCGCAAGGGCGAGTTCGTGCTGGCCATCGAGGCCATGAAGATGGAACACCGCATCGAAGCGCCGGTCGCCGGTACCGTGGTCGAGGTCGGCGCCACCGCCGGCACGCAGGTAGCGCCGGGACGCATGCTGGTGCGCATCGAGGCCGACGCGGCCTGAACACCCAGGAGACATCCATGTCCGAACCCGCCGTCCTCTACAGCGCCGAAGCCGGCGTCGCCACGCTGACGATGAACCGTCCGCAGGTGCTCAACGCCCTCAACGACGATCTGCTCACCGGTCTGCGCCAGAGCCTGGCGCGGGCCAAGGCCGACACGGCAGTGCGCGCGGTGCTGCTCACTGGCGCGGGTCGGGGCTTCTGCGCCGGTGCCGACCTGGCAGCCGGTGCCATTCAGGAGGGGCCGCGCGACGTGGCTCAGAGCCTGCGTGAGCGCTACCACCCGATCATCCTGGCGATGAGGCAGTTTCCGAAGCCCATCGTCGGCGCGGTCAACGGCTCGGCCGCCGGTGCCGGCATGAGCATCGCCCTGGCCTGCGACATCGTGCTGGCGGGTGAATCGGCCTCCTTCCTGCAGGCCTTCACGCGCATCGGCCTGGTGCCCGATTGCGGCAGCACCTGGTTCCTGCCGCGCATGGTCGGCGACGTGCGCGCCCGCGCGATGGTCATGCTGGCCGACAAGATTCCCGCCGCAGATGCGTTGCAGTACGGCCTGGTGTGGAAGGTCTTCGCCGACGACCAGTTGATGGCCGAGGCCCTGGCCATCGCCCAGCGCATGGCGCAGATGCCGACGCGCGCCTACGACCTGATCAAGCAGGGCCTGGCGGTCAGCTCGGGCAACGGCCTGGGCGAGCAGCTCGAAGTCGAGGCGCTGCTGCAGGGCCTGGCCATGGCCACCGAAGACCACCGGGAAGGCGTCACCGCCTTCCTTCAGAAGCGGCCCGCGCAGTTCAAGGGAAAGTAGCTCATGTCAGACGAACTGAGGATCGAAAAGCGCGGCCACGCGATGTGGCTCACCATCGACCGGCCGGCGCAGCGCAATGCGATGAACGGCGCGGTGCTGCAGGGCATCCGCAGGGGGTTGGAGCAGGCCCATGCCGACCCCGAGGTGCGCGCGGTGGTGCTCACCGGCGCGGGCGACAAGGCCTTCTGTGCCGGCGCCGACCTGGCCAAGGGCTCGGGTTCTTTCCAGTTCGATCCTTCGCTGCCGCATGCCGAACTTGCCGACCTGTTGCGCTACGCCTGGACGACCACGCTGCCACTGGTGGCGCGCGTCAACGGTCATTGCCTGGCCGGCGGCATGGGCTTCATGGCGATGTGCGACCTGGCGGTGGCGGCCGAACACGCCAGCTTCGGCCTGCCCGAGGTCAAGATCGGCCTGTTTCCGGCGCAGGTGCTGGCGGTGCTGCAGCACCTGTGCACGCCGCGCCACATTGCCGAACTGTGCCTGACCGGCGAGCCGATCGATGCGAAGCGCGCCGCCGAGATCGGCCTGGTCAACCATGTCGCGCCGGCCGGCGAGCTGGACGCCAAGACCGACTGGCTGCTGCAACGCCTCACCGGCAAGTCACCCACGGCGCTGCGCCGCGGCAAGGCGATGATGCGCGCCGCCTTCGACATGACCTTCGAGCAGTCGATCAGCTTCCTGGAAACCCAGATCATGACGCTGGCGCTGACCGAAGACGCGAAGGAAGGCCGCGCGTCCTTCGTCGAAAAGCGCGCGCCGAACTGGACCGGGCGTTGAGTTAGCACAAGCCCCGGCGGTGCCGTGGCGCGCCGCGCCGGCACCTTGCCGCAGAATCGCCGGGTCTCGGCAAAGGCGGGCTTCAGGTGGACAGCATCGAGTGTGGCAGCGCCAGCGGCGTGCTGCGGGTCGACAACGACGGCGTGGGCACGGCCTGCTTCAGCGGCCTGCTGGTGCCATCCAACTTCCTGGCGGTGAGCGTGCTGACCATGCGCGCCGGCATCGACCATGGCGCGAAGGGCCTGCTGTACCGCAACGACCAGGCCGCCATATGCTGCGACCCGGTGTCGATGACGGCGGCCTACCCGACGCTGGCGCCGGCGCTGCGTGCGCTGCCGGTGGCCTTCGTGGTCAATGCGGGCCAGGCCAAGTTGTACGAGCATGTGGTCCGCCGGGCCGGCGCCGCGGGGCTGATCCGCCGCGCCTTCTTCAGCGAAGCCGAGGCGCGCGTATGGCTCACCGCCACGATGGACACGCTGGATCACAACCGCGGCTGGTGGGCGCGTCGGGGCTGAGTGCCGCCTGGCCAAGGCGCATACTGCGCCACGGCCACCTCTGCCGCAACTACCGACGGCGCCCCAATCCGCGCGCCCATGCCCGGCTACCTGACCACGCAGCAGGACATTGCCATCGCCGGCTGCCCCGACCTGGTGATCCGCTCGCTGCTCGACCAGCAACAGTACAGCGACGGCGCCGGCCAGGCCGCGGCAATCGGCATTTCCAGCGCCGCCTGGCCGATGTTCGGGCTGCTCTGGCCGTCGGGCGCACAGCTGGCGGCGCACATGGTGGCGCGGCCGCCGGCCACGGGCCGCAGCGTGCTGGAAATCGGCTGCGGCCTGGCCCTGGCCAGCCTGGCCTGCCACCGGCTCGGCATGGACATCACCGCCAGCGACCGCCATCCGCTGGCTGAAAGCTTCCTGCACGCCAACCTGGCCCTGAATCGGCTGGGACCGCTGCGTTACCGACATGGCGACTGGGCTGCGGAGCCGGCCGCCGTGCCGGGCTGCCGCGTTTCAGGACTCTACGACCTGATCATCGGCAGCGACCTGCTGTACGAGCGCGACGATGGCGCCACGCTGGCCGCGTTCATCGGTCTGCACTCGGCGGCCGCAGGCGAAGTGCGCATCGTCGACCCCGATCGGGGCAACCGCGCGGCCTTCCACCGACAGATGGCCGAGCAGGGTTTTGCGCACCGCGAGCAGCGGCTCGACCGGGCGGCGACGGCGCTGGCCGTGGCCTACAAGGGCCGGCTGCTTACCTACCGCCGGCAGCCGCTGCCGACGTGACGCGCTGGCGACGGGCGCAGGCGGCCGACGGGCCGAAAATGCAGACGCCCATTCCACCGAGGAAACGACATGACCCAGGACCTGCTCGAAAGCATCGAAGGCGGCATCGCCACGCTGACCATGAACCGCCCCGAGGCGCGCAATGCGTTCACCCGCGAGATGATGGATGCGCTGTCCGCCGCGCTGCCGCGCCTGGCGGTGGATCCGGCCGTGCGGCTGGTGGTCGTCACCGGCACGGGGCAGGCCTTCTGCGCCGGCGGTGATGTGAAGAGCTTTGCGAAGAGCGCCGCCGGTGCGCCGGCCGCCACATCCTTCGACACCAAGGTCACGGACCTGCGCGCGCGCATGGAAGTCGCGCGCTGGCTGCACGAGATGCCCAAGCCCACGCTGGCGGTCATCCCCGGCCCGGCAGCCGGCGCGGGGCTGTCGGTGGCGCTGGCCTGCGACCTTCGCATTGCCGCCGACGATGCCAAGCTGACAACCGCCTTCTCGAAGATCGGACTGTCCGGCGACTTCGGTGGCAGCTACTTCCTGAACCACCTGGTGGGTGCGGCCAAGGCGCGTGAGATGTACTTCACCGGCCAGGTGATCACCGGCGCCGAAGCGCAGCGCATCGGCCTGGTCAACCGCGCGGTGCCGTCGGCGCAGCTGGCCGAAGCGGCGCGCGCCTGGGCCGCCGAGCTGGCCGCGCTGCCCACCGTGGCGTTGGGCTACATGAAGCGCAACCTCAATACCGGCCTGCGTGGCTCGCTGTCCGATGTGCTGGATGCCGAGGCGCTGCACATGATCCGGACCTTCGAGACCGAGGACCACAAGGGGGCGGCCGTGGCCTTCGTCGAGAAGCGCGCGCCCAGTTTCAAGGGACGCTGAACCCGGCGGCTCGCGGGCCGCGCCCGAGGGTTTGCACCGGCGCGTGGGCTGGATGCCGCTCCTATGATTTGGCTCAATTGGCCTGACCACTTGACCACTTCACATGCCGCTGCAAAGCATCGAACCCCGCCGGCTCTACCGCAAGATTGCCGATCAGCTGCGCAATCTGATCCGCGACGGCGAGTACGGCGTCGGCTCGCGCCTGCCGGCCGAACGCGACCTGGCGCTGCAACTCGGCGTGTCGCGGCCCTCGGTGCGCGAGGCACTGATCGCGCTGGAGGTCGAAGGCCTGGTCGAGGTGCGTCCCGGCTCGGGCGTGCACGTCGTCGCCCGCGACACGCCGGCCAGTGCGCGCCGCGTCGGACCCGGCGCCTTCGGCCTGTTCGAGATCTTCCGAGCACGCGAGCTGGTGGAAGGCGAGATCGTGGCGCTGATCGCTCCCCAAGTGGATGCCGCGCTGCTGGGTGAACTGGCGTCGGCCCTGGCGCAGATGGAATCCGAGATTGCCAGCGGGGTGATGCCGATCGCCGGCGACCGACGCTTTCACCTGAGCATCGCCGAAGCCAGCGACAACGGTCCGCTGCTGCGCACCGTCGCGGAGCTGTACGACATGCGCAACAGCCCGCTGTTCGAGCAGTTCGGCCAGCATTTCGAGAGCGCCGGCAGCTGGCGCACGGCGGTGGCCGAGCACCGGGCGATCGTGCACGCGCTGGCCGCGCACGACCCGCAGGCCGCGCGCGACGCCATGCACAAGCACCTGCAGCGCTCGCACGACAGTTATGCCGCCGCCTGGCCACCGGACGAGAGCCGCTCACCGCACCGACCACACCACTGACCCCCGGCCCCTGACCCCAGCAAGGAGACAACGATGAACAAACGTCTGATACTCAAGTCGCTTCTTTCGGCCACGGCCCTTGCCGTCGCCGCCCTGGCCGGCACGCCGGCCTGGGCCCAGACGAAGCTGAAGTTCGCGCACGTGTACGAAACCTCCGAGGCCTACCACCGCGCCGCGCTGTGGGCCGCCGACGAGATCAAGAAGCGCACCGACGGGCGCTACGAGATCCAGGTCTTCCCGGCCTCGCAGCTGGGCAAGGAATCGGACATCAACCAGGGCCTGACGCTGGGCACGGTGGACATCATCTACACCGGCCAGGCCTTCGCGGCGCGCACCTATCCGCCGCTGGCGATCGGCGGCGCGCCCTTCATGTTCCGCGACTTCGACCACTGGAAGAAGTACTCGCAGGGCGATCTGCTGAAGGACCTGATGGAGGGTTACTACAAGAAGGGCGGCAACAAGCCGGTGGCCGTCACCTACTACGGCGTGCGCCACACCACCGCGAACAAGGCCATCAACAAGCCCGAAGACATGGTCGGCCTGAAGCTGCGCGTGCCCGACGCGCCGCTGTACGTGATGTACCCGAAGGTCGTCGGCGCCAATGCCACGCCGATCGCCTTTGCCGAGGTCTACCTGGCGTTGCAGAGCAAGACCGTCGACGCACAGGAGAACCCGCTGCCGACGATCGAGGCGAAGAAGTTCTACGAAGTGCAGTCGCACATCAACCTGACCGGCCACATCACCGAGATGCTGCTGACCATCGTCAGCGGTCAGACCTGGGCCAAGCTGTCCGACGCCGACAAGAAGACCTTCGAGGCGGTGTTCCGCGAGGCCGCCGCCAAGGCCACCGACGAGATTGCCGCGTCCGAGGCCAAGCTGGTGGACGAGTTCACCACCAAGTACAAGAAGACGGTGGTCAAGTCGGACCGTGTCGCGTTCGCCAAGGCCTTCGAGAAGTTCCATCTCGGCGGTGATGCGACCTGGGACAAGGCCACCTACGACCGGCTCCAGGCCATCAAGTAAACACGTCCGCACCGTGCCGGCCGCGCCGTCCGGGCGCGGCACGGGTGTGCACACAGGAGATCCGCGATGGACATCGATGCCGGCCCGAAGGTGATGGGCGACGACGGCGAGTTCCACGTCGTCGACGAAGCGGTGGACCTGTCGGACACGCCGGTCGAAGGCTGGCTGGCGCTGTGCCTGTTCTGGGTGCTGGGCGCGGTGGTGTTCACGCAGTTCTTCACCCGCTACGTGCTCAACGACTCGGCGTCGTGGACCGAAGAGATCGCGCGCTACCTCCTGGTCGGCACGGTCTTCGTCGGCGCCGGCATCGGCGTGGCCAAGAACAACCACATCCAGGTCGACCTGCTGTACCGCTACCTGCCGGCCGGCGTGTCGCGCGGGCTGTCCACGGCCGTGGACCTGATGCGCTTCGCCTTCTTCGCGGCCATGACGGTGTTCACTGCGCAGATGATGGGCAAGCTGCAAGGCATGCAGATGTCGGTGGTGGATCTGCCGATGAACATCGTCTACGGCGTGTGCCTGCTCGGGCTGGCGCTGATGACGCTGCGCTCGGTCTGGGTGGCCAAGGTGCACTGGCAGCGCGGCTACAGCGTGCTGCAGCGGCCCGACAGCAGCATGCAGGACCGTTGAGCCCGCCATGCTGAAGATCATCTTCCTGGCGATGCTGGCCACCGGCCTGCCGGTGGCCATCGCGATGGCCGGCTCGTCGCTGGTCTACATCCTGGTCAGCGGCAACCTGCCCGGCTTCACCGTCGTGCACCGCATGATCGGTGGCATCGACAGCTTTCCGCTGCTGGCGGTGCCCTTCTTCATCCTGGCCGGCAATCTGATGAACAACGCCGGCATCACCAACCGCATCTACAACTTCGCGCTGGCCCTGGTCGGCTGGCTGAAGGGCGGACTGGGCCACGTCAATGTGCTCGGCTCGGTGATCTTCGCCGGCATGAGCGGCACCGCCATCGCCGACGCCGCGGGGCTGGGCACGATCGAGATCAAGGCCATGAAGGACCACGGCTACTCGGGCGAGTTCGCGGTGGGCGTCACCGCGGCGTCGGCCACGCTCGGGCCGATCATTCCGCCTTCGCTGCCCTTCGTCATCTACGCGATGATGGCCAACGTCTCGGTCGGTGCGCTGTTCCTCGCCGGGCTGCTGCCGGGTCTGCTGATGGCCGTGATGATGATGCTGACGGTGGCCTACTTCGCGCACAAGAACAACTGGGGCGGCGACATCCGTTTCGACGGCCGGCGCATGGCGCGGGCGCTGGTCGAACTGGCCGTCGTCGCCGGCTGGCCGCTGGCGGTGTACGCTCTGGTGCACGCCGGGCTCAATGCGCAACTGGTGGTCTTCGTCGGCCTGGCGCTGTTGTTCGCCGCCGACCGCTTCTTCAAGTGGCAGGCGGTGCTGCCGATCATGACGCCGGTGCTGCTGATCGGCGGCATGACGACCGGCATCTTCACGCCCACCGAAGGCGCCATCGCCGCCAGCGTCTGGGCCGCGCTGCTCGGCCTGTTCTGGTACCGCACGCTCAGCTGGAAGATGTTCGTCAAGGTCAGCCTCGATTCGGCGGAAACCACCGCGACCATCATGTTCGTCGTCGCCGCGGCATCGATCTTCGGCTGGATGCTCACCGCCACCGGAGTCACCACCGCCATCGCGCAATGGGTGCTGGGCTTCACCAAGGAGGCCTGGGTCTTCCTGCTGCTGGCCAACCTGCTGATGCTCTTCGTCGGCTGCTTTCTCGAACCGACCGCGGCGATCACGATCCTGGTGCCGCTCCTGCTGCCGATCGCCACGCAGCTGGGCGTGAACCCGGTGCACTTCGGCCTGGTGATGGTGTTGAACCTGATGATCGGCCTGCTGCACCCGCCGATGGGCATGGTGCTGTTCGTGCTGGCCCGCGTGGCCAAGCTGAGCGTCGAGCGCACCACCATCGCCATCCTGCCCTGGCTGGTGCCGCTGCTGCTGAGCCTGGTGCTGCTGACCTACATCCCGGCGATCGGTCTGTGGCTGCCGCGCACGCTGGGCTTCCTGTGAGAGGGGCGGGTGCATGACGCGCATCGCGGCGATCGACCTGTTGCATGTGGACCTGCCGCCGCCGGTGCCGCGCAGCGATGCGATCCAGTCCTTCGTGACCCAGGAAACCCCCTTCGTGCGTATCGTCTGCGCGGACGGCAGCGAAGGCGTCGGCTACAGCTACACCATCGGCACCGGCGGCTCGTCGGTGATGGCGCTGCTGCGCGACCACCTGGCGCCGCGGCTGATCGGCCAGGACCCGGCGCAGATCGAGGCGATCTGGCGCGAGCTGATGTTCGCCACCCATGCCACCACCGTTGGCGCCATCACCAGCCTGGCCCTGGCCGCCATCGACACCGCGCTGTGGGACTGGCGCTGCCGCCGCGACGGCCAGCCGCTGTGGCGCGCAGCCGGCGGCGCGAAGTCGCGCATCCCCGTCTACACCACCGAAGGCGGCTGGCTGCACCTGAGCCCCGAGGCGCTGGTGCGCGAGACCCTGGCGGCGCAGGCGGCGGGCTTCAAGGGCGCCAAGCTCAAGGTCGGCAAGCCGCACCTGAGCGAGGACGTGGCACGGCTGCGCGCGGTGCGTGAGGCGGTGGGCGACGGCTTCGAGCTGATGGTCGACGCCAACCAGTGCTTCACCCTCAGCGAAGCCCTGCGCCGCGCGCCGCACTACGCCGCGCTGGGCATCGCCTGGTTCGAGGAGCCGTTGCCGGCCGACGACATCACCGGCCACGCGAGATTGGCGGCGGCGAGCGCGGTGCCGATCGCGGTCGGCGAATCGCTGTACTCCATCGGCCAGTTCGCCGCCTACGTGCAGCAGGGTGCGGCATCGATTCTGCAGGTGGACGTGGCGCGCGTCGGCGGCATCACGCCATGGCTCAAGGTGGCGCACCTGGCCGAGGCCTTCAACCTGACGGTGTGCCCACATTTCCTGATGGAACTGCATGTGTCGCTGTGCGCGGCGGTGCCCAGCGCACACTGGGTGGAGTACATCCCGCAGCTCGATGCCATTGCCCACAGCCGGCTGGCGATCGAGGACGGCCACGCCGTGGCGCCCGACGCGCCGGGGCTGGGCATTGGCTGGCGCTGGGACGAGATCGAGGCGCGTTCACGCGCCACGCATCGGCTGGAGTGAAGCTCGCGCGGCCGAGGCTGTCAGGCCAATGGCCGCGGCGCGCGCTTCTCGTACCAGTGGGTGATCTGCTGGCCGTCCCAGTGCAGCGCGATGTGGGCGGACTCCCGGGCCGGCTTCAGTGCCTTCGGGCGAAACAGGCCGGCGCACAGCCCGCCTGGGCGGCGTACGCTGAGGTAGAGCACGCCCCAGCTGCCGGCATGGCGCAGCTGGCGGCCGAGGGCCTGGCCGGCGTGGTAGTCAGCCGGGTCGTAGAGCTGCGGTGCACTGCGCCGCAGGCCGCGCAGGTCGTGCAGCTTCGCGTCCAGCGGCGCGACGATCAGTCGCAGGTCGATGTCGACCGCCGGTTCCTGCGTGCGTGCCATGAACAGCGCGCGGTGGTGGCTGACCTCGGCCACCGCAGTGTCCAGGTCCTGCGTGGCGTAGTACACACCGTAGCTGCCGTCTGAAAAGCGCGAGCCCTCCGGGTTCAGGTGCGTGAAGGCGGCCATGATCGGCGTGCTGCCGGCGCCGCTGAGCCGATCTTCGGGCGCCACCAGCTGCAGTTCACCCAGCTCGTTGCGCAGGCGCGGGTTGGTCAGCGCCTCGATCGCGAACACTGCCTCCAGGTCGGCCGGGTCGGCGATCGCGTCGTACAGGCCGACGGTGGGGTAGCGCGAGGCGATCAGCCGGTAGCTCGGCTTCCAGGCCACCGCCCGGATCGGGATGTCCTCGATGTCGCTCACGCCTTGCCGCCGCGCTGCGCGTCCAGGTACTGGCGCACCACGTACAGGTCGGCCACCTGCCCGCCGAGCATGCGCTGCAGCGCCGACTGGCCGTTGAAAAGCGGCGCGCTGTTCGGCCTGCGCACCCACGCGTCGGCCCGCTCGCCCTGCGGCAGCAGCAACTGCAGCGCGGCGTAGATGCCGAACAGGTAGGACAGCCGCTCCAGCACATGGCGGTCCAGCGGGCCAACCTTGCCGGACTTCCACTGGTACAGCGCGCTGCGCCCCACGCCAAGCAGCGTCATCTGCTCGGCGGGCTTGAGCTGCCAGGCCTCGGCCAGGCGCCAGAAGGTGCGCAAAGCGGCAGCAGCAGTGGTAGCGCTGTCCAGGTCGACGGCCTTCGGCGGTGTCTTGGCGATCGCAGTCATGCAGGGCAGCATACTCCGATGAAGGACATTTCGGAAGTATTTGTCCTCCTTCAGCATACCTATGTATTGCACCAAAGACCCCACGGTGCAGTCGACGCCTGCCTGCCATGGCCATCGCCTCTAGACTGCGCTCGCAAGACCAACGACGAGGAGACCGGCGCATGGCCACGCTGAACGTGAACGGCAAGCCGATGGGGTTCGAGGCCGAGGCCGACACCCCGCTGCTGTGGGTGCTGCGCGAGCAGCTGGGTCTGACGGGCACCAAGTACGGCTGCGGCATCGCGCAGTGCGGCTCGTGCACCGTGCATATCGACGGCGCGCCGGTGCGCTCCTGTGCGGTGCCGCTGGCCGCGCTGAATCCGAACCAGAAGATCGTCACCATCGAAGGCCTGTCGAGCGATGGCTCGCACCCGGTGCAGAAGGCCTGGGCTGCACTGGACGTGCCGCAGTGCGGGTTCTGCCAGAGCGGCATGATCATGGCGGCCGCGGCATTGCTGGCGTCGAACCCCAAGCCCAGCGAGGCCGACATCGATGCGGCGATGAGCAACATTTGCCGCTGCGGCACCTACAACCGGGTGCGCGCGGGTATCCAGCAGGCCGCCGCCGCGGCGCGCGGCTGAAAGGGCGGGCATGTCAAGCAACCTCGAACTCTCGCGCCGCAGCTTCCTCGGCAGTGCCGGCGCCGGCCTGGTGGTCGGCTTCCATGTTGCGCTGCCCGGCGCGGCTGCGGCACAAACGGCCGCCGCTTCGCCCCCCGAAATCAATGCCTGGGTGCGCGTGCTGCCCGATGACCGGGTGGTCATCCGCATCGTGCGCTCGGAAATGGGGCAGGGCACGCTCACCGGCCTGGCCCAATTGGTGGCCGAGGAGCTCGACTGCGACTGGTCCAAGGTCAGCACTGAGCAGCCCACGCCGGGGCAGAGCCTGGCGCGCAACCGGGTCTGGGGCAACTTCTCCACCGGCGGCAGCCGCGGCATCCGCGAATCGCATGAATACGTGCGCAAGGGCGGTGCTGCTGCCCGGATGATGCTGGTGCAGGCCGCCGCCGACGAATGGAAAGTGCCGGTGGGCGAATGCCGAGCCGCCGGCAGCGTGATCACCCACGGGCCCACGGGACGCACCACGAGCTACGGCAAGGTGGCCGAGGCGGCCGGCCGGTTGCCGGTGCCGGCCGAGGTGAAGCTCAAGGACCCGAAGGACTGGAAGATCGCCGGCAAGCCGGTGATGCGCCTGGATACCAAAGACAAGCTCACCGGTGCGCAGGTCTACGGCATGGACCTGAAGCTGCCCGGCATGCTCAATGCCGCCATCAAGGATTGCCCGGTCTTCGGCGGCAAGGTCAAGAGCTTCGATGCCGCTGCCGTCGCACGCCGCCCCGGTGTGAAGAAGGTGGTGCAGGTCGGTGACACGGCGGTGGCCGTGGTGGCCGACACCTGGTGGCATGCGAAAACCGCGCTCGACGCCTTGCCCATCGTCTGGGACGAGGGCGCCAACGCCACGGCCAGCAGCGCGGCCTTCGCCGCGGTGCTGAAGGCCGGGCTGGATGCGCCCGAGGCTGTGGTCGGCAACAGCGTCGGCGATGCCCGCGCCGCGCTGGCGGCGGCGCCGCGCAGCATCGAGGCGGTGTACGCCTACCCGCACCAGAACCACGCGACGATGGAAACCATGAACGCCACCGCGCGCTGGACACCCACACGCTGCGAGGTCTGGACGCCGACGCAGAACGGCGAGGCCGCGCTGGCCGCCACCTCCGAGGCCGCGGGCCTGCCGGCGACACAGTGCGAGGTCTACAAGATCAACCTCGGCGGTGGCTTCGGCCGGCGCGGCGCGGTGCACGATTGGGTGCGCCAGGCGGTGGCCATCGCCAAGGAGCTGCCGGGCACGCCGGTCAAGCTGATCTGGTCGCGCGAGGAGGACATGCAGCACGGCCGCTACCACCCGGTGACGATGTGCAAGCTCAAGGCCGGCCTGGACGCGCAGGGCAACGTGACGGCACTGCACATGCGCATTTCGGGCCAGTCGATCCTGGCCGGCGTGTTCCCGCAGAACATCCAGAACGGCCGCGACCCGGTGGTCTTCCAGGGGCTCAATGCGCCGGGTCCCGAGGCGTCGATCGGCTACAGCGTGCCGCACCTGCTGGTCGACCATGCAATGCGCAACCCGACGGTGCCACCAGGTTTCTGGCGTGGCGTCAACCTGAATCAGAACGCCGTCTATCTTGAGTGTTTCATCGACGAGCTGGCGCATGCGACGAAGCAGGACCCGCTGGCCTTCCGCCTGAAACTGATGGACAAGCACCCGAAGCACCGTGCAGTTCTCGAAGCCGCGGCAAGGGGCGCGGGTTGGGGCACGCCGGCGCCGGCCGGCGTGTACCGCGGGCTGGCCCAGACCATGGGCTTCGGCAGCTATGTGGCGGCGGTGGCCGAGGTCTCGGTCAGCCCGGCCGGCGAACTGAAGATCCACCGCATCGTCGCCGCCACCGACCCGGGCCATGCGGTCAACCCGCAGCAGATCGCGATGCAGGTCGAGGGGTCCTTCGTCTACGGCCTGTCGGCAGCGCTGTTCGGCGAATGCACGCTCAAGGACGGGCGCATCGAGCAGAGCAACTTCGACAGCTATCCGGTGCTGCGTCTGGCGCAGATGCCCAAGGTCGAAACGATTCTCGTGCCCTCGGGCGGCTTCTGGGGTGGCGTGGGCGAGCCGACCATCGCGGTGGCCGCGCCGGCGGTGCTCAATGCGATCTTCGCCGCCACCGGCGTGCGCGTCCGCGAGCTGCCGTTGAAGAACCAGAGCCTGAAGAAGGCCTGATGCGGCTCGGCCTGCTGAGCCTGCTGCTGTGCGTCACGGCGCAGGCCGAGCCGGTGGCCTACCAGGTGGTAGGCGACGGCATCCCGCAGCCGCTGTCGGCCGCGCCAGGCGACGCCGAACGTGGCCGGGCCCTCGTCGCCAGTCGGCAGACGGGCCTGTGCCTGCTGTGCCACAGCGCGCCGATCGCCGAGGAGCGCTTCCAGGGCAATCTGGCCACCAACCTGGCCGGCGCCGGCACGCGCTGGTCCGAGGCGCAACTGCGGCTGCGCGTCGTCGATGCGCGGCGCTTGAACCCGCTCACGCCGATGCCGGCCTACCACCGCACCGACGGCCTGCAGCGTGTCGGCGCCGCCTGGCGCGGCCAGCCCGTGCTGTCGGCGCAGCAGGTGGAGGACGTCGTGGCTTACCTGCGCACGCTGCGCGAATGAGGCGGCGATGAAGCGCCGATGTGCCCTCGGCCTGGCCGCCGGTGTCGCGCTGCTGCCGCCGGCACGGGCCACGCCCGAGACGCTGGCCGCGGCCATCCGCAGCTTCACTGGGGGCGCGCCACTGCGCGAGGGCAAGGTGCAGCTGGACGTGGCACCGCTGGTGGACAACGGCAACACCGTGCCCGTGACGA
This sequence comes from uncultured Pseudomonadota bacterium, assembly GCA_963758955.1. GTDB lineage: Bacteria > Pseudomonadota > Gammaproteobacteria > Burkholderiales > Burkholderiaceae_C > Rubrivivax. The sequence goes on along the minus strand of CAVWXO010000003.1, from coordinate 47,334 downwards.
TCAGCGTGCCGGGTGCGCCGGCGGCCGAGGTGGCGGCGCTGGCGCTGTTCAACGAGCGCAACCCGCAGAGTGACGTGCTGCGCGTCGACTTCGGGCCTCGCGCCGCCACGCGCAGCGTGTCCACACGCATCCGCCTGGCCACCTCGCAGCAGTTGGTGGCGGTGGCGCGGCTGGTCGATGGCAGCTGCTGGACGCAGCGCGTCGAGGTGGTGGTGACGCTGGCCGCCTGCATCGAATAGCGAACATGGCACGCACGCTGATCACCGTCCCTGCCAGCGCGCGCCGCGGCGAGGTGTTCACCCTGCGCGTGCTGCTGCAGCACCCGATGGAAAGTGGCTACCGCCCCGGCGCCGACGGCCGCGTGCTGCCGCGCGACATCGTGCGCCGCTTCGCGTGCAGCTACAACGGCGAACGCGTGGTCGAGATCGAGATGTTCCCGGCTGTGGCGGCCAACCCCTACCTGGAGTTCAGCGCGCTGGCGCTGGACAGTGGCACGCTGCTCTTCGAGTGGCAGGGTGACAACGGCTTCCAGCACCGCGAGCAACGGGTGATCAGCGTGACATGAGGCGCTTGGCCCTGTGTGTGATGGCGCTGCTGGTCGGCGCCGTGCAGGGCGCCGAGCCAGTGGGCGACGGCCGCCGCTCCGGCTTCGACGACATGGGTGCCGGCACGCAGGCCATGCAGCGCGACGACAGTCTCAATCCCGGCATGCTGTGGGTGCTGCAGGGCGAGCAAGCCTGGTCACGGGCGGACAGGGCCGAGGGCCGCTCCTGCGCCGGCTGCCATGGCGACGCGCGGCGCTCGATGCGCGGCGTGGCGGCTCGCTACCCGGCCTTCGACGCCACGCTGCAGCAGCCGATCGACCTGCGCCAGCGCATCGCGCTGTGCCGCCGGCGGCTGCAGCCCGGCCTGGCAGATCCGGCCGAAAGCCAGACGGCGTTGGCGCTGGAGGCCTATGTGGCACACCAGTCGCGCGGCCTGCCGCTGGCCCCGCCGGCCGACCCGCGCCTGGACGCACCCCGCGAGCGCGGCCGCGCGCTGTTCACGCAGCGCATGGGCCAGCTGGACCTGGCCTGCGCCGACTGTCACGACGCGATGGCTGGCCGCCGCCTGGGCGGCAGTCCGATCCCGCAAGCCCACCCCACCGGCTACCCGATCTACCGGCTGGAATGGCAGGGCCTGGGATCGCTGCAGCGCCGGCTGCGCACCTGCCTGACGGGCGTGCGTGCCGAGCCCTTCGACTGGGGCGCGGCACAGTGGGTCGAACTGGAGCTGCACCTGGCGTGGCGCGCCCGCGGTATGCCGCTGGAAACACCGGCTGTGCGCCCCTGATGCGGCCTTGGATAGACTCGGTGGCATTCGAACAGCGGATGGCGGGGAGTCGGTCATGGGTAGGGGGCTTGGCCTGAAGCACGTGTTGCGCCTGCCGTGGTTGGCCTGCATGGCGCTGTTCTTGGCCTTGATATGCGGCAGCCTTGCGCAGGCACAGGAGGTGTTGGCGCCCGCCACCTCGGCGCAGCCGCCGCTGGCCACCACCGCGCAGCCGCCTGCTCATGTCATGGTCATGAACCGCACCGTGGCCACCTTGCGCGGCAGCTTGTTCGGCATCACCGCGGAGTCGCGTGCGATCGAGGCGAAGCGGCGCATAGGCGATGCTTTGGACTCGGGCGGCGAACTGGCAGTGAGCACGCGGGACCGCCCTGAAGGCACGATGGTCGAGCTCGACGGCGCGATGATGTTCGCCATCATTCCGGGAGACACGCTCGAGGGCACGCTGCCGGCGGCGCGCTCAGAAGCGCATCGCGCTGCGGCCCTGCTGCAGCAGGCCATCGAGGAATCACGCGAGAGCCGCAACCTGAAGTCGCTGCTCATTGCGCTGGGTGTCTCGTTGCTGGCCACCTTGGTGGCCGCGGGGCTGTTGTGGGCCGCGATGCGGCTGCGCCGCCGGGTCGAGCGCTGGATCGTCGGCCAGACCCTGGCCCATGCCGACCGGCTGCGCGTCGGCGGTGTCGACCTGTTCAAGCGCGAAGGCCTGGTGCGGCTCGAGCAGATCATGCTCGATGCCGCCTTCTGGTTCGTCGTGGCGCTGGTGGCCTATGAATGGCTCAGCGTCATGCTGGCGCAGTTTCCGTTCACGAGGGTCTGGGGCGAGCAGCTCAACGGCTTCCTGTTCGGGCTGCTTGGCCGGTTCTCCCTGGCCATTGTGCGGGCGGTGCCGGACCTGATTGCTGCAGCGCTGATCTTCTGGCTGGCCCATGTGCTGACGCGCATGCTGCGTGGCTTCTTCGCCAAGGTCTCTGCCGGCCAGGTGAAACTGCATTGGCTGGACGCCGACGTCGCAGTGACGACTTCGCGGCTGTGCGTGGCGGGAATCTGGCTGTTCGCGCTGGCCATGGCATACCCCTACCTGCCGGGGTCTGACACCGAGGCCTTCAGGGGCTTGTCGGTGCTGGTCGGTCTGATGATCTCACTGGGTGCGTCCAACCTGGTCGGCCAGCTGGCGAGCGGATTGATCCTGACCTACACCCGCACCTTCCACGTCGGCGAGTTCGTGCGGGTGGGCGAGGACGAGGGTACCGTCATGAGCCTGGGCACCTTCACCACGCGCATCCGCACTGGCATGGGCGAAGAGCTGACGATCTCGAACACGCAGATCCTCGGGGCGGTCACCCGAAATTATTCGCGCGCCGTGAAAGGCCATGGTTTCATCGTCGATACCACCGTGACCATCGGCTACGACGCGCCTTGGCGGCAGGTCACCGCGATGCTGATCGAGGCGGCGCAGCGCACGCCCGGCGTGCTGGCGGACCCTCCGCCGCGCGTCTTCCAGACCGCACTGTCGGACTTCTATCCGGAATACCGGCTGGTCTGCCAAGCGGTGCCCAGCGAGCCGCGGCCGCGCGCCGAGGTGATGAGCCTGCTGCATGCCAACGTGCAGGACGTGTTCAACGAACACGGCGTGCAGATCATGTCGCCGCACTACCTGGGTGACCCCGCGACCGCGAAGGTGGTGCCGCGCGAGCAGTGGTACGCGGCGCCGGCCAAGCCGCCGCAAGGTCCCGCGGCTCCCGCGGACGCTGAACGACCCGCCTCTACCAAGGGTTGACCCTTCCCCGAATTGCGGGGTCACACAGCATGTTTCGCGGCAGCGCTCCGCAGTGTTGTGGATGGCGTCGCCGGCATGGATCGATAGTCTCGCCACGCTTCATTCAATCATTCGGAGAGTTTCAATGATGAACATGAGAAGACTCAGCGCGTTGGTGATCGTCGGTGCTGCCGCACTCGGTCTGCAGGCCTGCGGCAGTGACAACGAAGTTGCGGCCGGGCCCGTGACGCCGGCGGCGACGATGATCGAGGGTACGGTGGCCGTAGGTGCGGCCGTGCCCGGCGCCACGGTCACGGTCATTGACGCCGACGCGACAACCGCAGACGTGACCGGAACGGCCGATGCCAGCGGCGCATATGCAATCGATGTCTCCTCGCTGAAGCCGCCATTGCTGGTCCGTGCCTCGGGCACTCTCAACGGTGAGACGGTCACCGTCGTTGCGGTGGTGCCCGCGCTGACGGCCAACTCCGACAACACTGCCAACGTGACCTCGCTCACCAACGCCGTGGCGGCGCTCATTGCCCCCGGTGGCGACCTGAACGCGCTGACGACACCTGCCGCGATCTCGGCCGTGACCGCCAGCTCCGTGGCCGATGCGTCGGCACTGGTGGTGAATACGCTTAAGTCGAACCCCGAGTTCGCTGCCTTGCTCGGCACCGGCTTCGACCCGCTCACGACCCCCTTCAGTGCCAACGGCACGGGCATCGATTCGGTGCTCGACCAAGTGGCGGTGGAGGTCGGTACCAGCGGCGTGGCCATCGCCAACCTGAGCGCGCCGGCCGGCGCCGACGGGCAGAGTTCCCCGGTGTTGCTGACGGCCGCGCAGACGAGCAGCCCGAATGTGGCACCGACGCTGCCGCCCAGCACGGCTTCCGCTGAGCTGCCGACCAGCGCTGAGATGCTGGCGCTGGCGAAGAAGTTGGAGAACTGCTTGGCGTTGCCGCTGACCGAGCGCGTGACGATGGACGCTTCGAAGGACGTGACTGCCGTGTCGCCCACCTGCAGCTTCGCGCCAGCGCAGTGGAAGTCCGATGCCGGCAACTGGGTCGAGCGAGTGGGCGTGAACGTACTGCGCTACGACGTTAACACCGGAACGAAGGTCGGCGCGCCGACCATTGCCGTGGTACTGCCGGCGCCCAATCACAGCGGTACCACCTTCCAGCATCCGTACTGCAACACCGCGACCTGCGTGGTAATGAACATCCCGATGACCTCGGCCTCGGGCAAGCCCACCAATTCGCTCTGGGTGGTGGGAAAGATTAACGGGCAGTGGGACTACGTTGGCAACCAACTGTCCTATGCGCTGGGCGTGGAACATCGCCTCAATCGCAAGGTGGCGTTGAACACGGCCCTGGCCGCCGCCAACGCCTCCAACTTCTATCTGCAGGACCGACTGGAGGCGGTGATTCGCCTGACTTTCAACCCCGAAGCCAGCGGTGCAGACAACTCGGGCAAGGTGCGCGCCGTCGTCTGGACGGGCCCGGGCCTTCCCGCGGCTGGCGTGGTCACGCACCGCTCGGACCGCTGCGGCACCGACGACCGATTCCCCATCACCAACCAGCAGGGGCTGCTGACAGTGCAGAACTCCAATACGACGCAGTGGTGGAACGGAAGCGGTGGTACCGAGTTCATGCTCGATGCAGCCAAGCTGGACGGCACGGCGTTGACGATGCCCACCCCTAGCACCAACTGGGCCACGAATCCCACGATCGCCAGCCAGGAAATCCGCAGCAGCCCCTTTGCTGGCCAGATCGCAGCCTGGGCGGTGTACAAGGCCGAGATCTACTACTACACCAACAACAGCAACTCGACGCCCGACGAGGTGATCTACGTGCGCAATGGCACGCCCTTCGAGCCGGCCTCCAGCGGTGCTGCGCGCAGTTGGCCGCAGCTGTCGGCCACGTTCATCGACGGCTACCTCAAGCCGACCGGTGCCAACGCCGGTTCGATCAGCAGCCTGGCGCAGACGATGAGCTGGACCAATCCGGCGGACGGCTATGTCAACTTCGGCTACCTGTTCTCGCAGAACAGGGTGTCGGCGACGAACAGTGAGGGCGAGACCGCGAACTTCTGGAAGCGCGCCAACATGTTCTTCCGGCTGAATGCGCTGGGTGACACAAGCGCACCGGGCTACGAGTGGGCCGCCAACCAGACCGGCACGTCGATCTCGCCGACCACCGAGACGGCCGGCAACAACCCCAACCCGCGGTGTACCAGCGACGAGGTGCTGCCGTTAGATGCCGACGGATCGCGCATTTCGTACCGCGAAGCCGGCCTGCAGTTCCGCGGCCCGGACCGCAAGCTCTACCAGCAGATCGACTTCTGGAGCAACTGAACACGAGGACGCGGTAACGCGTTCACGAAGTCGCGGCGGCTCCCTTGAGGGGCCGCCGCCACTTGGTGGGCCGGTGCGGGCTCAGTCCGGAACGACCGCAGTGACTTCGATCTCCACCTTGGCCCGGTCCTCGATCAGCGCAGCCACCTGCACCGCGGTCATCGCCACGCTGAAGCTGCCGATCACCGCGCGGTAGATGGCGCCGATCTCGCGCGCCTCACGCATGTACTCACGCTTGTCGGTGACGTACCAGGTCATGCGCACGATGTGCTCGGGCTTGGCGTCGGCCTCGGCCAGCACCGCCACCACGTTGTGCAGCGCCTGGCGCACCTGGCCGGCCAGGTCGTCGGTGTGGAACTGGCCCTGGCCGTCCCAGCCGATCATGCCGGCCACGTAGATCTGGCGGCCGCGCACGGCCACGCCGTTGGCGTAGCCCTTGGGTCGTGCCCAGCCGGGCGGTTGCAGTACTTGGGTCATGGCTCAGGCCTTGGAAGTGAAGCGCTCGATGGCGCTGCGCAGGTCAGGGGGAATGTCGATGGCGCGGTGTGTGTCCAGGTCGGTGGTCACCAGCACCTGGCGGATGCTCATGCGCGACTCGTCGCCGAGCCGGCAGCCGTGGCGCAGCGTCACCGACCTGGTGCCCAGCCGCTCGACCGACAGGCCCAACGTCACCTGCTCGCCCATGCGGCTGATGGCGGTGAATTCGCACTGCAGGCTCACCGTGGGTAGCCCGATGCGGCGCCGGCCGATCAGATCGGCATAGGGCAGGCCGAGCAGCGTGCTCACCCAGTCCTCGTTCAGGTCGTTGACCATCACCAGGTACTGCGGAAAGAAGACGATACCGGCCGGGTCGCACTGCGAGAAGCGGATCGTGCGCTCGCGTTCGAAGGCGTGGCGTTCGGCCGAGGCGCTCACGGAGCCTCGCGCAGGCGGAAGCGCTGCAGCTTGCCGGTCTCGGTGCGCGGCAGCCGGTCGCGGAACTCGATCGCGCGCGGGTACTTGTAGGGCGCGATGGCCTGCTTGACGTAGTCCTGCAGCAAGGCGGCCGTGGCAGGCGTCGGTTGCGCCGTGGGCTTGAGCACGACGAAGGCCTTGACGATCTGGCCGCGCTCGTCGTCGGGCACGCCGACCACGCCGCATTCGGCCACGTCGGGGTGGCGCAGCAGCGCGTCCTCCACCTCCGGACCGGCGATGTTGTAGCCGGCCGAGATGATCATGTCGTCGGTGCGCGACTGGTAGTGGAAGTAGCCATCCTCGTCGAGCAGGTAGGCGTCGCCGGTGTAGTTCCAGCCGTCGCGCACGTAGGTCGACTGGCGCGCATCGGCCAGGTACTTGCAGCCGGTGGGTCCCTTCACGGCCAGCGCACCCACCTGGCCCGGCGGCAGCGGCCGGCCTTCGGCATCCATCACGCAGGCGACGTAGCCGGGCACGGCCTTGCCGGTGGCACCCGGCCGCGCCTCGTGCTCGTCGGCGCTGATGAAGATGTGCAGCAACTCGGTGGAGCCGATACCGTCGATAATCTCCAGCCCGCTGGTCTCGCGCCAAAGCTTGCGCGTGGCCGCGGGCAGTGCCTCGCCGGCCGACACGCACTTGCGCAGGCTCTTCGCCGGCCAGGTCTTGCCCTGCAGCGACAGGGCGATGGCGCGGTACGAGGTCGGTGCGGTGAACATCACCGTGGCGCCGAATTGCTGCACCGCGGCCATCAGGTCCGGCGGCGAGACCTTCTCCACCAGCACCGTGGAGGCGCCCACGCTCATCGGAAACAGCAGCAAGCCGCCCAGGCCGAAGGTGAAGGCCAGCGGCGGGCTGCCGATGAAGATGTCGTCGGCGGTCGGCCGCAGCACATGCGGTGGCCAGCAGGCGCAGGCGGCCATCACGTCGCGGTGGAAATGCATCGTGCCCTTGGGCTGTCCCGTGGTGCCCGAGGTGAAGGCCATCAGGCAGGTGTCGTCGGCCGCGGTGGCGACGTTGGCGAAGGTGGTCGGCTGGCGCGCCATGGCCGCCTCGAGGCCTTCGGGCCCGGGGTCGTTGAACAGACGCAACTGCGTCAGCGTCGGGCAGTCGGCGGCGGCGAGCTTCATCTCGTCGGCCAGGCGCAGGTCGCACAGTGCGTGGCTGATCTGCGCCTTGTCGAGGATTTGCTTAAGTTCCTTGGCGCGCAGCAGCGGCATGCTGCCCACCGCGATGCCGCCGGCCTTGACCACCGCGAACCAGCAGGCTGCCAGCATCGGCGAGTTGGGCGCACGCAGCAGCACGCGGTTGCCCGGCACCAGCCCCATCTCCTGCACCAGCACGTTGGCGATGCGGTTGGCCTGAGCCTGCAGCTCGGCGTAGGTCCAGCGCAGGCCGTGAGCCTGGATGCACAGCCGGCTGCCGCGGCCTTCGGCCACGTGGCGGTCCAGCAGCTCCGTGGCGCAGTTCAGCTGCGCCGGAAACTGCAGCGTCGGCAGCTCGAACAGCAGCTCGGGCAGCTGCTCGGGCGGAGGCAGGTGGTCGCGAGCGAAGGTGTCGACATGGGCGCTGGGCATGGCGGTCAGCCTTTCAGGTCCTTGAGCAGCTCGCGGGCGATGATCAGCTGCTGCACCTCGGTGGCGCCTTCGTAGATGCGCAGCGCGCGGATCTCGCGGTACAGCCGCTCCACCGGCTGCTCGCTGACGACGCCGCGGCCACCCCACATCTGCACCGCGGCGTCGATGACCTGCTGCGCGCCTTCGGTGGCCATCATCTTGGCCATCGCCGCCTCGCGCGTGACGTTGTGGCCCTGGTCGCGCATCCATGCGGCGCGGTAGGTCAGCAGCGCGGCGCTGTCGATGGTGGTGGCCATCTTCGCCAGCTTGGCCTGCGTCAGCTGGAAGTCGGCCAGCAGCTGCTTGAACATGTGGCGCGTGGTGGCGCGGTGCAGCGCTTCGTCGAGCGCACGCCGCGCCATGCCCAAGGCCGCGGCCGCGACCGAGGTGCGGAACACGTCCAGCGTGCGCATCGCGACCTTGAAGCCCTGGCCGCCTTCGCCGATGCGCTGGCTCAAGGGCACGCGGCAGTCGTGGAACTCCAGCCGCGCCAGCGGGTGCGGCGCGATGACGTCGATGCGTTCGGCAATCTCGAAGCCGGGCAGGCCGTCGTCGACGATGAAGGCGGAGATGCCGCGGGCGCCCTCGGCTTCGCCGCTGCGCGCGAAGACCACGTAGAAGTCCGCGATGCCGCCGTTGGAAATCCAGGTCTTGGTGCCGTTCAGCACTGCCTCGTCGCCTTCGATGTGCGCCATGCAGCTCATCGCGGCCACGTCGGAGCCGGCCTCGGGTTCGGACAGCGCGAAGGCCGCGATGGCGGTGCCGCGCGCCACCTTGTTCAGGTAGCGGTCCTTCTGCGCCGGCGTGCCGTGCAGCGAGATCGCCCCCGAGCCCAGCCCCTGCATCGCGAAGGCGAAGTCGGCCAGGCCCGAATGCCGTGCCAGCGTCTCGCGCATCAGGCACAGCGCGCGCGTGTCCAGCACTTCGCCGGCCCCTCCGTAGGCGCTGCCGGCCACCGCGTGGCTCAGCCAGCCGGCCTCGCCCAGCGCAGCCACCAGAGCGCGGCACTGGCCGTCGACGTCGGCATGCGGCTCCTGCGAGATGTTGGCCGTGGCCCAGGCGTCCAGCTCGCGCTGCATCTCGACATGGCGCGATTCGAAGAACGGCCAGTCGAGGTATCGGGTGTCGCTCATGTCGGGCCTCGGCTCAGTTGCCTTCGAAGACGGGCTTCTGCTTGGCCGCAAAGGCGCGGTAGGCGCGGCCGAAGTCCTCGGTCAGCATGCACAGCGCCTGCGCCTGCGCCTCGGCTTCGATCGCCTGGTCGACGTCCATGGCCCATTCGTGGTGCAGCATGCTCTTGGTGATGCCGTTGGCGAAGGTGGGACCGGCACGCAGCTCCTGCGCCAGCACGCGCGCCTCGTCCACCACGGCTTCGGGTGCACACACGCGGTTGTAGAAGCCCCATTGCAGCGCCTCGTCGCCGCCCAGCGCACGGCCGGTGTACAGCAGCTCGGCAGCGCGGCCCTGGCCGACGATGCGCGGCAGCATGTTGCACGCGCCCATGTCGCAGCCGGCCAGGCCGACGCGGTTGAACAGGAAGGCCACCTTGCTGCGCGCGGTGCCGTAGCGAAGGTCGCTGGCCATGGCGATGATGGCGCCGGCGCCGGCGCACACGCCGTCGATCGCGGCGACGATCGGCTGCGGGCAATGGCGCATGGCCTTGACCAGGTCGCCGGTCATGCGCGTGAACATCAGAAGCTCGGGCGCCTTCAGCTGGATCAGCGGACCGATGATCTCGTGCACGTCGCCGCCGGAGCAGAAGTTGCCGCCCGCGCCGTGGATCAGCACCACCTTCACGTCGTCCGCATGGCGCAGGCGCTGGAACAGGTCGCGCAGCTCGGCATAGGAGTCGAAGGTCAGCGGGTTCTTGCGCTCGGGCCGGTTCAGCGTGATGGTGCCCACGCCATCGTTCACGCTCCACAGAAAATGTTCGGCGCGGAAGCCGGCCTGGGGGCGGACGTTGCCGGCCAGCAAGGAGGGGTCGGTGCTCATGGCGAAGGAGTCTCCTGGGGATTGTCGTGGCGTGCGGACAGCTGCACGCGCAGCCGGCCGAGCAGGTGGTACAGCTGCTGGCGCTCGGCATCGGTGATGCCGCCGAACAGCTCGACCACCCACTGTTCGTGTTCGCTGGCGATCTTCTCGAAGACCTTGCGGCCCTTGGCGGTGAGCGCGACGCGGTAGGAGCGCCGGTCGCCGGGTTCGGCATCGCGCTGCACCAGGCCGTCTTTTTCCAGCTCGTCGGTCAGCCCGGTGACGTTGCCGCCGGTCACCATGAGGAAGCGCGACAGCGCGCTCATCCGCAGGCCGTCCGGGTGGCGGTGCAGCTGTGCCAGGTAATCGAAGCGCGCCAGCGTCATGCCGTGGCTCGCGCGCAGCCGCTTGCGGATCTCCGTCTCGATGTCGGTGCTGCAGGCCAGCAGCCGCAGCCACAGCCGCAGCGAGTGGTGGTCGTCGCTGGACATGCGCGCTTCCAACCCGATGCTCTGGTCGCCGAGCAGCGGCGTGATCTCGTGCTTGGCGGCGCGTTTCATCACGCCGGTTCCTTGTACAGCGGCACCACCTGCTGCGCTTTCTCGCGCGCGAACAGCGTCTCCATCTGGCTCTTTCCCGACAGGTACTGCTTGGGCCAGGGCATCGGCGTGTAACCGATCTTGGCGGCTTCGGTCAGCGTCCAGGCCGGGTTGGCCAGGTGCGGCCGGGCGATGGCGCACAGGTCGGCTCGGCCGGCGGCGATGATGCTGTTGACATGGTCGGCCTCGCTGATCGCGCCCACGGCGATGGTGGCGATGCCGGCCTCGTTGCGGATGCGGTCGGCAAAGGGCGTCTGGTACATGCGGCCGTAGGTGGGCTTCTGCAGCGCGCTGACCTGGCCGGAGGAGCAGTCGATCATGTCGGCGCCCGCCGCCTTGAAGGCCTGTGCGATCTGCACGGCGTCGTCCGGTGTGATGCCGCCGTCGACCCAGTCGTGCGCCGAGATGCGCACCGACATTGGCCGGTGCTGCGGCCAGGCCTCGCGCACCGCAGCGAAGACCTCGAGCGGGAAGCGCAGGCGGTTGGCCAGGCTGCCGCCGTGGTCGTCGTCGCGCCGGTTGGTCAGCGGCGAGATGAAGCTGCTGAGCAAATAGCCATGCGCGCAGTGCAGCTCCAGCCAGTCGAAGCCGGCCTCGGCGGCATGGCGCGTCGAGCGAACGAAATCGTCGCGCACACGGTCCATGTCGGCACGGCTCATCGCGCGCGGCACCGCGCCGTCTTCCAGGAAGGGCACGGCCGAAGCCGCGATCAGCGGCCAGTTGCCCGCGGGCAAAGGGTGGTCGGCGCCCTCGGCGTCCCAGGGCGCGTTGGTCGAGCCCTTCGGGCCGGCATGGCCGATCTGCAGCGCGATCTTCGCGTCCGACTGGCGGTGCACCATGTCGACGATGCGCTTCCAGGCATCGCGCTGCGTCTCGTTCCACAGGCCCGGGCAGCCCGGCGTGATGCGCGCGTCGGCCGAGGTGCAGGTCATCTCGGCCACCACCATGCCCGCACCGCCGAGCGCACGCGCACCCAGGTGCACGAAGTGGAAATCGCCTGGCACGCCGTCGAAGCAGCTGTATTGCGCCATGGGCGAGACGACGACGCGGTTCTTCAGCGTGACGCCGCGCGCCGTGTAGGGTGTGAACATCGGCGGCGGTGCCGGCACGTGCGCCGGCAGCTGCAGCCCGGCCCGTTCGGCAAACCAGCGTTCGAAGCCTTCGAGCCAGGCCTTGTCGCGCAGGCGCAGGTTTTCGTGGCTGATGCGCTGGCTGCGCGTCAGCATCGAGTACATGAACTGCTCTGGCGGCAGCTGGTCGGCATATCGCTCACCGACGTTCTCGAACCATTCCATCGCGTTCCAGGCGGCGTTCTGCAGCCGCAGCACGTCGACGCGGCGCAGCGCCTGGTAGCGCTGCAGCACCTCGGGGATCTGCTCGGGCGTGTCCCCCAGCTCCTTGAACTGCCGCGTCAACTCGATCGCGTCCTCGATGGCCAGCTTGGTGCCCGAGCCGATGGCGAAGTGCGCGGTGTGCACGGCATCGCCCATCAGCACCACATGGGCGCGGCCGTTGAAGTGCGACCACTGCTCGCAGGTCACGCGCTGGAAGTTCAGCCAGGCCGAGCCGCGCAGGTGGCGCGCGTTGGTCATCAGCTTGTGGCCCTGCAGGTCCTCGGCGAAGAGCTTCTCGCAAAAGGCGATGGATTCGTCCATGCCGGCCTGGTCCAGGCCATGCGCCTTCCACACGCTTTCAGGCGTCTCGACGATGTAGGTGGTGGTGTTGTCGTCGAACTTGTAGATGTGCGCCTGGAACCAGCCGTGCTCGGTCTTCTCGAAAGTGAAGGTGAAGGCGTCGTAGAGACGGTGCGTGCCCAGCCAGATGTAGCGGTTGGGGCGGGTGACGATGTCCGGCTTGAAGATGGGTGCGTACTTGCTGCGCACCTTGGAGTTGATGCCGTCGCTGGCGATGATCAGGTCGGCGTCCGGGAAATCGGTGTCGGAGTCGACCTCGGTCTCGAATTGCAGCTTCACGTCCAGCTGCTCGCAGCGCGCCTGCAGGATGTTGAGCAGCTTCTTGCGCCCGATGCCGACGAAGCCGTGCCCGCCGCTGCGCAGTGTGCGGCCCTTGAACTTGAGCTCGATGTCGTCCCAGTGGTTGAAGGCCTGCTGGATCTCGGCTGCGGTGGGCGGGTCCCACTGGCGCATGTTGTCCATGGTGGCGTCGGAGAACACCACGCCCCAACCGAAGGTGTCGTAAGGCTTGTTGCGCTCGACCACGGTGATGTCGTGCCGCGGGTCCAGCTGCTTCATCAGCAGGGCAAAGTACAGCCCGGCCGGCCCACCCCCGATGCAGACGATCTTCATGCGTCGTTGCTCCCGGCACCATTGAACATGCCAATAGTTTGGAGTTCAATGCTTTAGATGTCAAGCAATTTGCCGCGATCCGCACGGGGCCGGGCCGACGCTGCCATAGTGTGGCCATGGAGATGCTGCACTGGATCGACGACGACGACCCGCTGCCGCCGACTCGGCTGGCACTGGGGCCGGACAGCGACGCGCCGGGGCTGCTGGCCGCCGGCGGACGGGTCACGCCGCAGCGCCTGGAAGAGGCCTACCGGCGCGGCATCTTCCCTTGGTTCAGCCCCGGCCAGCCGGTGTTGTGGTGGAGCCCCGACCCGCGCATGGTGTTGCCGGTGGCGGACTTCAAGGTATCTCGCAGCCTGGCGAAGACCCTGCGCCGTTTCGTACGCGACAGGGCCAATGCGGTACGTGTCGATACCGCTTTCGACCGCGTCATCGAGGCTTGCGCAGCCACGCCGCGCCAAGGCCAGGCCGGCACCTGGATCGTCCTGCAGATGCAGGCGGCCTATCGCGCCTGGCACGAGCTCGGCCGCGTGCACAGCTTCGAGACCTGGGTCGACGGCCAGCTGGTCGGTGGGCTGTACGGCGTGTCCATCGGCCGCATGTTCTTCGGCGAATCGATGTTCGCCTGGGCCACCGACGCATCGAAGATCGCCCTGGCAGCGCTGGTGGCCTTCTGCCGCCACCACGGCATCAGCCTGATCGACTGCCAGCAGAACACCGCGCACCTGGCCTCGTTCGGTGCCGGCGAAGTGCCGCGCAACACCTTCGAGCAGCACCTGTCCCTCGTGTCGGGGGAGCCGGAAATTGCCGATTGGACCTATGATTCCCGCATGTGGATGCAGCTCGAGGCGCTGCAAGACAACCCCCTGTAGAGACGGCGCGTGACGCACCCCAAGGAACTTCCGCTTTCCTCGTTGCAGTTTTATGCAACAGCGCCCTATCCGTGCAGCTATCTGTCGGAGCGGCAGGCACGCTCGCAGGTGGCCACGCCCAGCCACCTGATCAATGCCGATGTGTACTCTGGCCTGGTGGCCAATGGTTTCCGGCGCAGCGGCATGTTCACCTACCGGCCCTACTGCGACGGCTGCCGGGCCTGCGTGCCGCTGCGCGTGCCGGTGGCCACGTTCAAGCCCAGCCGAAGCCAGCGCCGCGCCTGGAAGGCGCACAGCGCTCTGAAGGCACGGGTGCTGCGGCTGTGCTTCGTACCTGAGCACTACCAGCTGTACCTGCGCTACCAGGCCGGGCGCCACAGCGGCGGCGGCATGGACCACGACAGCGTCGACCAGTACACCCAGTTCCTGCTGCAGAGCCGCGTCAATTCCAGGCTGGTGGAATTTCGCGAGCCGGGCGAAGGCGGCAACCCGGGCGCGCTGAAGATGGTGTCGATCCTGGACGTGCTGAACGACGGCATCTCCGCCGTCTACACCTTCTACGAGCCCGACGCCGCGGCGAGCTACGGCACCTACAGCGTGCTGTGGCAGATCGAGCAGACCAAGGCGCTGAAGCTGCGCCACGTCTACCTGGGCTACTGGATCGAGCGCAGTCCGAAGATGGCCTACAAGGCACAGTTCCGGCCGCACCAGTTGCTGGTGGACGGGCAGTGGCAGTCGCCGGCCGCCGCGTTGGCCGAGCGCTGATCCTCCCCGCCGATCAAGCCCCATCGAAGCGCCGGCCGATGTCCGCCAGCGACGCGTCGACTGCGCGCACCGCCTCGCCATCACCCTGCGCATCGGCCAGCGCACGCTGCGCCAGCAGCAGGCTGCGGTATTCGCTGTAGTGCCAGTCGGTGCGCTCGAACATGCCCTCGAGTAGTGCGCGGGCCTCGTCCAAACGCCCCTCGTCCACCCGGCAGCGCGCCAGCCCGCAGCGCGCGAACAGGTGCTCCGGCGCCATGGCATGGGCCTGCTCGAACAGCCGCGTGGTCTGCTGCTGCGTCGCACCGAGTGCCTGGCCGATGGTCGCCAGGTTGGTCAGCGTCGAGGGCTGCTCCGGATGCATCGCATGCAGTTGGCGCGCCAGTTCGTGCGCCTGTTCCAGCGCACGGCGCGCCAGTGCGGCATGGATTTGCTCTGCCAGCGCCGTACCGGCTGCTGAGTAGGGGCTCGGCCGCGCTTCGCCGCTGATGTTCAGCTTGTGGCTGCGGATGCCGCGCACGCTGCCCGCCAGCCGCACGCGGGCCGGCTCGGCCGGGTTGCGCAGCCTCTGTTCGTCGAGCCAGGCGAGCAGGGTCATGCGCCCATCGTCCAGGCCGCGCAGGCTGGTGAGCAAAGTGGTCAACGACGTCAGCGCCACGGCGTCGCCGAGCGTCGCGCGGCGTTTGAGCACCGCCAGCGCCAGCAGCCGGATCGCCGCATCCCCCAGCTCGGCGGCGCGCTGCAGGTAGTCGGCATGAGCGCTGCACGCATCGAGCGCAGCGTCCCAGGCGGATTGCGCTGTCGCTTCGGACAAGCGGCGGCCTTCGCGCGAAATCCGCGTCATCGCTTTCATCCACGGGCGTGGAAACCACAGTGCCTGTTCGCCGGGCACGTCTTCGGCATCGGCATCGCCAAGCGCGGCAAACAGTTCCACCTGTTCCGGCGCCGCCGCGTCCCACAGCGCGGCGTCCTGGGCCTCATCCCAGGCGCGCTGTGCGCCTTCGTGGTCGCCGATGAAGCGCAGCGCAGCCACGCGCGCATTGGCGTCCTCGGCGCGGCGCGGCCGGGTGGCTTGCAGCGTGGCTGCAAAACCGGCGCAGCGGCCCATGCCCTCGCTCCAGCAGCGCCAGCGCAGGCATCGTTCCAGCGCGAAGAGGTTTGCGGAATCCGCCTGCCAGGCTGCATCGGCGATCCGCAGGGCCGCGTCGACCTCGCCGCAGGCAAACAGTGCCAGCGCGCGGTTGTTGTGCGCGCTGGGGTGGTCCACACCCTGCAGCACCGCGGCCGCAGCCTGCGGGTTGTCATCGGCGAGCCACATGCGCGACAGGTCGATGGCTTCGGCCTGCTCCAGCGTCAGCCGCCCGAGCGGCGCCTCAATGTAATCCAGCGACGGGGGCACCAACCTGCCTTCGGTCAGGCTGGCCAGCCGCTGCAGCGCGCGTGCCATCAACGCCGCAAAGCCGGCCGACCGGGCGCTTTCGGCAAGCGCCTCCAGCGCCTGGCGACTGTTCGGCGAAGCCGATTGCCATTGCCAGGCGCGCGCGGTAGCAACGATCGGATCGTCGGCCAGATGTTCGATTTCCCAGGCCAGGCCGAGCAGGGGCTTGAAGTCGGGAAAGGCCTTGCGCAATGCAGCGTGACGCTGTCGGGCTGCGGCAAGATCGCCGGCTTCGGCCAAGCGCCGGATGGCGGTGAGTTGCTCGTTGCGCGGTGCGGCGGCTGCAGCTTGATGATGGCGGCTCTTGGACATGGCGTGGTGGGCTTGCGAGCAGGGCGTGCAAAGGACGGGATTGTCTGCCCAACCTTGGTTGCCTGAAAGCCGAAACGGTTTGCGAAAACCATTTGCAATCGGCAACATCGCGCGGCACCGGCGCGGCGGCTTAACGGACACGCAGTCCGAAAACGCTGCGCCGTCTCACGACCACTTATCCGGTCGAAAGGCAGCGCATGAAGCCTTGCGGACCGGCCAGCCATCGCAGACCACGCCCGCCTTCGATGGCGCCCAGGCCAATGGCGTCTTCTTCCAGCACCCAGCCCTTGGCGTGGGCTGCGTCGTCGGCCCGGGACAAGTTGCAGTCGGCGCCGATCTTCAGGCGCCGATCCGCCAGCGCCTGGTCAGCGCCCAGCGCTTTCGGCCAGTACGTTTGCAGCGCAGCGCGTCGGGCGTTGTCGATACCGGTGAACAACAGCCACTGCACCGGCATCGTTGCCAACAGCAGCAGTGCCTGCAACTGCGCGGTATCGGCGACATCGGCATCGATGATCGCGGCTTCGGCGCGCGCGGTGTCTGAAACGAGGTAGGCGTTTCTCGCCACGCCGCTGACGCGCCACAGCCGCGGCGACAGCTGCGTCACGTCGCCCGGACTCAGATCGCAGCGCGCATCGCCGCGCCCGTCGGGGTCCAGCCTTGCCACCTCGTCATAGGCCGCATCGCCGTCGACGACGAAACGCGGCCCGTCGCGCCCCAGCGCCATGCGCGGAAAGATGCGCCGCACGCCCCGCAGGGCGAACGCCTGGTCGAAGCCGGAGCGAGCGCTGGTCCAACCCGCAATGCTGTGCAGCACCTTTTGCGTCACGTTCAGCAGCTTCAGTCCGCGCTGTGGATCGAGCGCCTCGTGGGGCCTCAGCCACATCAGCTCCAGCGCTTCGCCCATGTCGGGCATCGCCGTCTGGCCAGCCGGCGCCACGCGCAAGAAAAAGCGCGTGTCGAAGCGCTTGGGCCGAATGACCGGCGTCAGCCAGTGCGCAAAGTAGGCCGTGTCGCGCAAGTCGAGCCGCCAGTCCATGGCCCGGCAGAACTGGGCAATGTCGGCTTCGCCGCGGTGCAGTCGGCTGCGCCAGTCGCGCAGCGTGTCGGCATGCGCCGCCATATCGATGGGCTCGCCGCCGGGTAGGCAGGCGAACAGCAGGCCTACCTCCTCGAAGGTTTCGCGCAGCGCGGCGATGAAGTAGTCCAGCCCGCCGCCGGGCACACCGAGGCGGGCGCTTGCGGCCGCGTCGTCCAGGCCGAAGCAAAGGGCGCGGGTCTGCGCGTCGCTTCGGTCGAGCACCCCGCCCGGAAAGACGCACATGCCGCTGCGAAAGTCGTTGTCGCCACGCTCCGGGCGACGCATTAACAGCACTTCAACGCCGCGCGGCCCATCGCGCAGCACCAGCACCGATGCCGCAGGGCGGATGTTGCTGGCGCGCGGCGTGTCCATCAGGCGCGCAGTGCTGCACCGGCCGCGTGCAGCGCGGCGATCTCTTCGGCGCTGAAGCCGGCCTCGGCCAGCACCTCGTCGGTGTGCGCGCCAGTCGCCGGCGCGGGCCGCACGGCATCGTGCGTGCTGCGGTCGAAACGCGGCGCCGGGCCGGGCTGCACCACGCCGGCCACGTCGATGAAGGCGCCGCGCGCCTTCGCGTGAGGGTGCTGCGGCGCCTCTTCGATCGTCAGTACGGGCGCGAAACAGGCGTCGGTGCCTTCGAGCACGGTGCTCCATTGATCGCGCGTCTTGCCGCGCAACAGGCGCGTCATCTCGGCACGCATCTCGGGCCACAGCTTGCGGTCGTTCTGGCCCTTGATGAAGCGCGTGTCCAGGCCGATGCGCTCGGCCATCTCGGCAAAGAACTTGGGCTCCAGCGCGCCGATCGACACGTACTTGCCGTCCGCCGTCTCGTAGGTGTCGTAGAAGGGTGCGCCGCCGTCGAGCAGGTTGTCACCGCGCTGGCTGCTCCAGCGGCCGCTGGCCGTCATGCCGTAGAAGATCGACGCCAGCGACGCAGCGCCGTCGACCATCGCCGCATCCACCACCTGCCCGCGCCCGGACTGCGTGCGCTCGTGCAGCGCCGCCAGCAGGCCCATCGCCAGATAGAGTGCGCCGCCGCCATAGTCGCCGACCAGGTTCAGCGGCGGCACCGGCTTGCCGCCGGCAGGGCCGATGGCATGCAGCGCGCCGGTCAGCGCGATGTAGTTCAGGTCATGCCCTGCGGCCAACGCCATCGGGCCGCTCTGGCCGAAGCCGGTCATGCGGCCGTAGATCAGGCGCGGGTTGAGCGCATGGCAGTCGGCCGGGCCCAGGCCCAGGCGCTCGGCCACGCCGGGGCGGAAGCCCTCGATCAGCATGTCGGCGCCGGCGATCAAGCGCTTCACCGCTGCCAGCCCGGCCGCGGACTTGAGATCCAGCGCCACCGAACGACGGTTGCGCCCGTTGATGTCGTAGCGCTTGTCCATCGGCACGCCCAGGCCGCTGGCCTCGGTGCGGTCGATGCGCACCACGTCGGCGCCCATGTCGGCCAACAGCATCGCGCAGAACGGCCCGGGGCCGATGCCGGCCAGTTCAATGATCCGCAGTCCCTTCAACGGTCCCATGACGATCCGATCCTTCTGCTGCGCCGCAGCCTCGCGGCAAGGGCCTGAGTTTGCCCGATGTGTGCGGCCGCAGGCTGTCGCGCAGGTGGCGTGCTGCGGCGTCGGCCATACTGCGCCATTCACCGCGATTTCAAGCCCCGATGAACTCCGCTGCAGCCAATTCCTTGCTCGGCACCTGGCACCTGTGCCGCTGGGAAATCACCTATGGCGATGGCCGTGCGGCCACGCTGCCCTACGGGCCCGACGCGCTGGGCCTGATCCTGTATACGGCCGACGGCTGGATGAACGCCTGCATCGCGCGCAGCCAGCGGCCGCGCCTCAGCGGCGACAGCGTGCGCAAGCTGCCCACGGCCGAAGCGCTGTCGGCCTTCGAGAGCTACTTCAGCTATGCCGGCCGCTACTTGCTGCGCACGCAGGAGGGCCGGCCGCAGGTGGTGCATCGGGTGACGATGTCGCTGAACCCGAACTTCGTCGGCAGCGAGCAGGTGCGCGACATGCATTTCGATGCCGAGGGCCGGCTCACGCTGTCGGCTTCGGACACCTTGCCGGGCAGCGACGTGGCCCGGCACCACCGTCTGACCTGGGAGCGGCGCTGACCGAAGCTCGATGAAACCCACCCTGGTCCTGCTGCACGGCCTGCTCAACGATCAACGCGTCTGGGCGCCGGTGGCCGCGCGGCTGCGTGCGCGTGCCGACATCGTCATCCCCAACCTGCGCCGCCAGGACAGCATGGCGCAGATGTCGCGCGATGCCTGGGCCGAGTTGGAGGACGTGCCGGTCGACGTGCCGGTGGTCCTGGCCGGTTTCTCGATGGGTGGCTACGTGGCCCAGCAGATGCTGGCCGACGCGCCGCGCCGCGTGGCCGCGCTGGCACTGGTCGACACTTCCACGCGGCCTGAGGCGCCCGAGAACATCCCTGTGCGCGAAGCGCTGATCGCCGGGCTGCGCAGCGACTTCGGCGCCACGGCGCTGACCCTGTTGCGCCGCGGCGTGCATTCCGACCGGCTGTCCGACGTGATGCTGATGCTGGGCTGCCAGCACATCATGCGCGACGTCGGTGCCGACGCGGCCATCGGCCAGATCCGCGCCATCATCGGCCGCGCCGACCACCGCACGCTGCTGGCGCAGCTCGACCTGCCGACGCTGGTGCTGTGCGGGCGCGTCGACCAGATCACACCGCTGGCCTTGTCGCGCGAAGCCGCGGCGCTGATCCCCAATGCGCGGCTGCACGTCCTCGAGGACGTCGGCCACTGGGCGCCGCTGGAGCGTCCGGAAGAAGTGGCCGCACAGCTGGGCCGGCTACTCGACCGGGTCTGACCCGCCGGTGACGACGCACCCCGCCGCGCCCGGCCGCGCCGCAGGAGCCCGCCCGGCCGCCCGAAGGGCGAACTATGCAGTGCGCAGCACGAAGGTCCACCGATGAGCGAATCCGCCATCCCGCGCCGCGCGCTGGTGCTGCTGGTCATTCTGACGCTGGTGTGGGGCACCAACTGGCCGCTGTTCGCCTTTGCGGTGCGTGAGATCTCGGTCTGGACCTTCCGTGCCGTGGCGGTCACGCTGGCCGGCGTGGCGCTGCTGGCGGTGGCGCGCGCGCGCGGGCAGTCGCTGGTCATCCCGCGCGAATACTGGCCGACGGTCGTCATCGCCACCTGTTTCTACCTGGTGTACTGGAACATCGCCAGCACCTACTCGGCAATCCTCATCCCTTCGGGGCAGGCCTCGGTGCTGGGCTTCACCATGCCTTTGTGGTCGGCGTTGATCTCCTGGGCCGTGCTCGGCGAGCGGCTCAGCGGGCGCATGCTGCTGGGGCTGCTGTTCGGCGGCGCCGCGGTGCTGCTGCTGATGGTGCCCAGCCTGCGCGCCTATGCGAGTGCACCTCTGGGCTTTGCACTGGGCCTGTCGGCCGGGCTGGGCTGGGCCATCGGCACGCTGATCCTCAAGCGCCGCAAGGTCATCGTGCCGGCCACGGTGCTGACTGGCTGGCAGTTGCTGATCACCGCGATGCCGACGACGATCGGCGCGCTGTGGCTGGGCGACGGCCAATGGTTCATGCCCTCGTGGCAGACCATCGTGGTGGTGGCCTACATCGCGCTGATCCCGATGAGCGTGGGCAACGTCGCCTGGTTCTCGATCGTCGGCATGCTGCCGGTCAACGTGGCCGGACTGTCGTCGATCATGGTGCCGATGGTGGCGATGGTCTCGGGCGCCCTGGTGCACGGCGAGCCACTGGGGCTGACGCAATGGGCGGCAATGATCTGCTGTGGTGTGGCGCTTTCCTTGGTGCTGTTGCGGCCTTCGGACACGAAGTAGTTTCTGCTCTCGGCGCAAAGCGGCCTTCGCCCGCTTTGCGCCGCAAGCCGCCCGCTCGAACGTTCAGTTGTGTCGAGCGGCCTGGTCTGCAACGTGCCGCTCGCGCAACTCGCGCTTCAGCACCTTGCCGATGGCGCTGCGCGGCAACTCGTCGATGACATGCAGATCCGCCAGGCGCTGCGTCTTGCCCACCTGCCCGTTGAACCACTGGAGCAGTTCCGCCGCGTAGACGGTACTGCCAGCCTGGCGCACTACGTAGGCCACCGGCGTCTCGCCCCACTGTTCGGACGGCACGCCCACGACCGCCGCCTCCAGCACCGCGGCATGCTTGCGCAGCACGCCTTCCAGGTCGCTGGGGTAGATGTTGAAGCCGCCGCTGATGACCATGTCCTTGCGCCGGTCGAACAGGATCAGGAAGCCGTCGGCATCGAAGCGGCCGACGTCGCCCGTGCGGATGAAGCGCTTGCCGCTGGGGTCGTACCACTCGGCCTCGCGTGTCTTCTGCGGCTGGCCGTGGTAGCCGAGCATCATGCCGCGCGAATGGCCGACCACCTCGCCGGCCTCGCCTGCGGGGACTTCCTTGCCTTGCTCGTCGATCAGCCGGATGTCGTGGCCCTCGGCCGGCCGGCCCACGGTGTGCAGCTTGTCGGGGAATTCGTGTGCATTCAGGATGCAGCTGCCGCCGCCTTCGGTCATGCCGTAGAACTCGACCAGCCCGCCGGGCCAGCGCTTCAGCACATCGGCCTTCAGCGCGGCGTTGAACGGCGCGCTGGTGCAGAACTTCATGTGGAAGGACTTCAGGTCGTGGCGGTCGAAATCCGGCAGCGCCATGATGCGCTGGTACTGCACCGGCACCAGCATGGTGTGGGTGACGCGCAGCTTCTCGGCCAGCGCCAGGTATCCGGCGGCGTCGAACTTGGCCATCAGGTGCACCGTGGCGCCATAGGCCATCGACGGCAGGAACACCACCAGCGTGGTGTTCGAGTACAGCGGCGTGGACAGCAGCGTCACCGCGTGCGGCCCGTAGCCGTAAGCCGCGCCGCGCATCACGTGGGTCCAGCGCATGCCGTGCGATTGCACGATGCCCTTGGGCGTGCCGGTGGTGCCGCTGGAATAGATGATGTTGAAGGGCCACTCGGGTTGCAGCGCCAGCGGCGCCGGCTTCGTGCCGGAGGCGGCCAGCCAGTCGTCCATTGGCGTGCCTCCCAGCGTGTCGTTCAGCGCGATGGTGCGCACAGCCACTCCATCCAGCAGCGGCAGCGCCGCGGCGTCGGCAAAAAGCAGCCGGGCCTGCGAGTCCGCCAGCATCGACGCGAACTGCTCCGCTGTCACCGACGGCGCCAGCGGCGCCACGGCCACGCCAGCGCGCAACGCGCCCAGGAACACGGCTGCATAGCGTGGCGCGCTGTGTGCGCAGATGGCGATGCTGTCGCCCTGGCGCACGCCGTCGCGTTGCAGCGCCGCGGCCACGCGGTCCATCAGCACATCGAGCGCGGCATAGTCGATGCTCTCGCTGCCCTGAACCAACGCCGGCTGGCGGGGACGCGCGACGGCGTGTTCGCGCACCAGGTCGGGAATGGCGCGGAAGCTGGGGTCGGCAGGCGTGGTGTTCATCGGCGTCAGTAGGGCGAATAGCGAGCGCATTGTGCCCAGTGGCTAGCATCGCGGCCATCACGGCATCGAAAGCACCCCCTTGAGCCATACCGACGCGCACGCGCTGCGGCAGCGCATTGACCGCATCTTCGACGCCACCACGCCTAGCGGCGGCCCCGGCTGCGTGGTCGGCGTGCAGCGCGGCAGCGACTTGCTGTTCCGTGGCGCCTACGGCCTGGCCAGCCTGGAGCTGGCGGTGCCGCTGGCGCCGCGCTCGCGCTTTCGCATCGCCTCGGTGTCCAAGCAGTTCACCGTGACGGCCGTGCTGATGCTGGCCGCCCAGGGCCGGCTGCGGCTCGATGACGAGGTCCACATGCATGTGCCCGAACTGGCGCCGCTGCCGCAGCCGGTGACGCTGGCGCATTTGATGCGCAACACCAGCGGGCTGCCGGACTTCCTGGAGATGCTGCGACTGGGCGGCGTGGGGTTGGACGCGCGCATCGACCGCGCCACGATGCTGCGTTGCATCGCCCGCAACCGGCACCTGAACTTCGCACCCGGCAGCCGCTTTCTCTACTGCAACAGCAACTTCCTTCTGCTCGGCCTGGTGGTCGAGCGCTTGGCCAGCTGCAGCCTGGGCGACTTTTTGCAGGAGCAGGTGTTCGGCCCGCTGGGCCTGCACGACACCGTGCTCGACGTGGCCGGCGACACACCGCTGCCTCGCCTGGCCACGCCTTACCTGCCAAACGGCTCAGGCGGCTGGCGCCGGGCGATGCACGGCTTCGAGCATGGCGGCGAAGGCGGGCTGGTGTCGGCTGTCGATGATCTGCTGGCCTGGACCCTCGCGTTGACCCGACCGACCCCGGGCCAGCTGCCGGCCGGGCTGCTGCAACAGCTGGCCAGTCCGACAGGCCTGTCCGGTGGCCATGCCTCGCCCTATGCCTGCGGCCTGGAGCACAGCATGGTCGATGGCCAGAGCGCCCTCGGGCACGGCGGGCTGTGGCCCGGCTTCCGCACCGAACTGCTGTATTTGCCGCACAGCGAGCTGAGTGTGGTCGTCATCTCCAACAACGGCGCCAGCAACCCCTACCGACTGGCGCGCGAAGTGGCGAGGGCGGTGCTGGCAACGGCGACCGATGTGCCGGTGCCACCGGCCGTCGATGGCCTGGCGGGCAGCTGGCTGTGTACCGAAACGCCGGCGCTTTTTGAGCTGGGTCTGCAGGGCGGCGAGCTGTGTGCCACGCAGTGGGGCGTGCCCTTCATCCTGCAGGCGCAGGCCGACGGCTGCTGGCTGCCGCTGCGCGGGGCCTATGAATTCAGCTTGCGGCGCGGCGCCGTTGACACGCTGCGCGTCGACCTCGGCGCCGGGCAGGAGCCGGTCTTCGAGCGCTTGCTTGAGCGTGTGCCGCCGCCGCCCGGCCTGGCTGGCCGCTACCGCTGCGAGGACCTGGATGCCGAGTGGGACATCCAGCCGGCCGAGGCTGGCTGGGCAGTGCGCATCAGCGGCCCGCAGTCCCGCGGCGTGAGCTGGACGTTGCACGGCTTGGCAGCCGACCTGGTCGAAGTGCGCGGCTCCAGCGCCGGCATGCCGGTCGCGTTGCTGGCGCGGCTGCAGCCCGATGCGACGGGCCGCATCGCCGCTTTGCAGGTGCACAGCAGCCGCATCCGCGCGCTGCCTTTCGTGCGCGTCTAGTGCAGTGTTTCGTTCTGTTTAGAACTTAAGCGCGCGTTGGCCCGAATGACTTTCTGCAGGATGTCGCGAGCGCTCTTGGTCCAGATGAACGGCTTGGGGTCGATGTTGTGGTGAGCCACGTAGTCGTTGATCGCAGCTTCCAACTCGGCCACGCTGGTGAACACGCCGCGGCGCAGCCGTTCTGTCGTGATGTCGCGGAAGAAGCGCTCCACCATGTTCAACCACGACGCCGAGGTCGGCGTGAAGTGCATGTGGAAGCGCGGGTGCTTGGCCAGCCAGTCCTGCACCGCCGGATGCTTGTGGGTGGCGTAGTTGTCTGCGATCAGGTGCAGCGTCTTGCCCTTGGGCGTGTGGCGGTCTATCTTGCGCAGGAACTTCAGCCACTCGGCGTGGGTGTGGAGCTGCTGGCACTGGCCGATCACCTTGCCGTCCAGCACGTTCAGCGCCGCGAACAGCGTGGTCGTGCCGTGGCGCTTGTAGTCGTGCGTCATCGTCTGCGCGCGGCCCTTCTTCAGCGGCAGCCCGGGCTGCGTGCGGTCCAGCGCTTGCACTTGGCTCTTCTCGTCGCAGCACAGCACCAAGGCGTGCTCGGGCGGGGACATGTACAGGCCCACGATGTCCTCGAGCTTCTCGACGAACTGCGGGTCGCGCGAGACCTTGAAGCCGCGCACGATGTGCGGCTTCAGGCCGTGAGACTGCCAATGCCGCCACACGGTGCTGGCAGCGACCCCCAACTCGGCGGCCAGCTTGCGCGTGCTCCAGTGCGTGGCCGCTGCGGGCTTGCTCTGGGTGGTCAGCTGGACCAACTCCGCCACGTTCACCTTGACCGGCGGGGCGCCACGAGGAAGGTCGCGCTCGATGCCTTCGACTCCCGCTTGCAGATACCGCTCGCGCCAGCGCGCCACCTGCACGCGCCCGATGCCCAGCTGCTCGGCGATGTCCTTGTTCTGCAGACCTTGCGCAGCCAGCAAAACGATGCGAGCGCGCTGTGCCAGCCGCACGCTCGTGCGCCCAGAGCGCGACAGTCGGGTCAACTCCGCCTTCTGCTCTTCGGTCAGAACAATCGTCGGTGCAATTCGCACGTGCCCGCTCCACTCCAAGCCCAAGTAGAGCATTGGAGCAGCGCTAAGCATTTACGTTCAATCAAGAACAGAACACTACACTAGGTCAGCCGGACAGTTCGTTCTTGTAGACCACGCCGGCCTTCATGATGAACTTCAACTTGTGCTGCGGGTCGAGCAGCACGCCGATGTCGGACAGCGGGTCGCCGTCGACCACCAGCAGGTCGGCATAGGCGCCTTCGGCCAGGGTGCCGAGACGGCCCTCGTGCATCAGCAGTTCGGCATTGGTCACGGTGGCCGAGCGCAGGATCGCCGCGGGCGTGTCCAGGTCGCGGCGCATCTCGAATTCGCGCAGCTGCGCGCGCTGCGCCTGCGGGCCCCACAGGTCGGTGCCCAGGCCAATCGGCACGCCGTGCTTTCGTGCCCAGGCATAGACCTGCCGGCCGCGGGCGATGGTGTTCCGCAGGTTGGCAACGATGGCCGGCGCCAGGGCATGCTCGGCCGCGCTTTCCACGCGCTGTACCAGCGAGATGAAGGTCGGCACCAGGAAGGCGCCGGCCGCGCCGATCATCGCCACCGTCTCCTCGGACACGAAATTGGCATGTTCGATCGAGCGCACGCCGGCGGCCAGGCAGCGCCGCACGGCCTCGTCGGTGTACGCATGCGCCATCACGTAGGTGCCGCGCGCCGCGGCCTCTTCCACGGCGGCGCGCAGTTCGGCGTCACTGAACTCGTAGCGCGTGGCATGCCCTTCGGCCGGGAAGACCACGCCGCCCGAAGCGAAGACCTTGACCTGCGCCGCACCCATGCGCAGCTGCTCGCGGGCGGCTCGGCGGATCTCGTCCGCGCCGTCGGCGATGACCGACATGGTGGAAAAGGGCCCGACATGGCCGCAGGGGTCGAGGTGCTCGTCCGGCGTGCGGAAGTCGGCGCCCCCGCCGGTCTGCGTTAGCGCCTTGCCGGTGTAGAACAGCCGCGGCCCGATGGCCGCGCCATCGGCCAGCAGCCGCGCCGTGCTGTGGTCGGCGCCGCCGGCCTCGCGGATGGTGGTGAACCCGTCCATCAGGCAGCTGCGCAGGTAGCTGACCGAGGCCATCGCCAGCTCGGCCGCAGGGTAGGCGATGTTCTTCGGCGTCAGCGACAGGCCCATGATGTGCGCATGGGCATCGATCAGCCCCGGCATCAGGGTGCGCTGGCCCACGTCGATGACGGCGGTGCCCGGCGGCCGCGGCAGCGGCGTGGTCGACACCGCGCGGATCAGGCCGTCCTCGACAAGCAGTTCGTGGCCCGTCTGAAGGCGGTCGAAACCCTCGAGCACCAGTCTCGCGTTGCTAAAGAGAGTCTGTGCCATGCGCCTCCCGCTCGAAGATGCCAGCGCATCATCGCATGCGGCTTCGCGCTACAGCAGCTGCTCCGGCACGAAGGGGCTGATCAGCAGGTTGTGCAGCCGCAGCCACAGCGAGGTTTCGGGTTCTTCCGTCAGCACCATTTCCTTGTCGTCATCCATGGTCAGCCACTGCAGGTTGCCGTCGGTATCGAGGCGCACGCGGTAGGCGCTCTGCAGTTTGCTGATGTTGATGATGCGCAGCAGCTCCTTGGCCAGCTGCGGGCTGTCGATGAAGATGCCCAGCTCGGTGTTCTGCGTGTCCGAGCGGGGGTCCAGGTTCATCGAGCCGATGAACACGGTGCGCGAGTCGACCACCGCGGTCTTGGCATGCAACCGCCCGAAGGACGAGCCGAACATGCCCAGCCGCTTGTTGCGGCGCGTGCGCTCGGGGCTGATCTCGTACAGGTCCACGCCCGATTCGAGCAGCTGCGTGCGGTAGCGCGAGTAGCCGGTGTGCACCAGCGGCTCGTCGGTGGCGGCCAGCGAGTTGGTGACGACCACGGTCTTGACCTTGCGCTGGCCCAGTTGCTCGAAGGCGGTGATGCCCAGCGGGCCGGGGATCATGTACGGGCTGGTGATGACCAGGTCAGTCTCGGCCGACCAGATCTTCATGCGCACCTCACTGGACACGCTCATCGCACGCGCCTCTTCGGGCGACATCTTGTGCAGCTTGTCGGGCACATCGGCAAAGGCGCGCGCCGGGGCCCAGATCAGCCCCACGCGGCCGGCCTCCAGGTCCTCGCCGATCGGGCCGTAGCCCAGCGCGTCCACCGGCGGCAGCTCGGGCGGCGCATGCTCGACCGGACTCAGGCGCTCGAATTCGGCCTGGGCCTGGGCGCGCGGCACGCTGGCCGGCACGATGTCCTGTACCGGACGGACCACGTCGCTGTTCCAGTACTGGTCGAAGATGTTCTGTAGCTGCGGCACCACGGCGCCGAGAATGAACGCGTCCATGTCGACGAAGTTGCTGCTCATGTTGAGCATGAAGTACTCGTCGGCGATGTTGCGTCCGCCCGCCACGGCAAACAGCCCGTCGGCGATGAGCAGCTTGTTGTGCATGCGGTGGTTGACGCGGTAGAGGTCGCCCAGCGAGCCGGCAAAGCGGCCCAGCGTCGAGCCGCGCAGGCAGCAGAACGGGTTGAACAGGCGCACTTCGATGTTCGGGTGATCGGCCAGTGCGCGCAGCATCTCGTCGGTGTTCGCGGTGAACAGGTCGTCGACCAGCAGCCGCACGCGCACGCCACGCGCGGCGGCATCGCGCAGGCTGCGCAGCAGCAGCCTGCCGGTGGCGTCGTCCTCGATCACGTAGTACTGCACGTCCAGGCTGTGCTGTGCGCGACGGATCAGCTGCAGTCGCGCGTCCAGCGCATAGGGCCCGAGCGGCAGCAGCCTGAAGCCGGAGAGATCGCCCGGCGGCGTGGAGGCCTTGGCGATCTCGGCCAGAGCGCCTGTGTCCTTCGGCAGCAGGGCCACCGAGGCCGGTTTCGGCCCGGGCTGCGGCAACGTACCGCAGCCGCCCAGGCCCAGCAGCGCCAGACCAAGCAGCAGTGCCGCCAGCCAGCGTGCGGACAGAAACCCGCCGCCGCACGCCCCCCAGCCCTTCTGGCAAGATGGTTCCGGACCGATGCAGGAGGAAGATCCGCCCATGAAACACGCCATCGCACTACTCATGATGCTGGGAACCTTGTGCCTGCCGGTCCGGGCCGCACTGGACGTGGGCGATACGGCGCCGAACTTTACTGTCCCGGCAGCACTTGGGGGCAAGCCCTTCCAATACAACCTGGCTGAGCAACTGGCCAAGGGGCCGGTGGTGCTGTATTTCTTTCCGGCGGCGTTTTCCGAAGGCTGCTCGATCGAGGCGCACCAGTTTGCCGAAGCGGTCGGCCAGTTCGAGGCGCTGGGAGCATCGGTGATCGGCGTGTCCGGCGACGACCTGGAGCTGATCACGCGCTTTTCGGTGCAGGCCTGCCAGGGCAAGTTTCCGGTGGCGGCCGACGAGAAGAAGGCCGTGATCAAGGCCTTCGATGCGGCCATGCAGACCCGGCCCGAGTACGCCAACCGCATTTCCTATGTCATTGCGCCGAATGGCAAGGTGGTCTACAGCTACCTGAGCCTGAACCCGAACAAGCATGTGGAGAAGACGCTGGCGGCGCTGGCCCAATGGGCCAAGGACAATCCGCGTCGTTAGGTGCGATAGACTTAGGTCCATGTTTACGTCTCGCAAGCACAGGTCGCGCGACCGGGGAGCCTGGCCCTGGCGTCGCTGCAGCCTTTCGGAATAGCTTGCCGCTGGCCCTTGGCCAGCCTTCCGGCCTGATTTCGCTGCGACGACCTCCGTTTCAACGCCTTACGCAGCGGCGGCCATTGCAGATTCGAGGTGCCGCGGCCGGGCCCCGCCCGCCGACACCGGAATCTTCAGCCCATGAGGAACCGACGTGATCACCGAGCTTGAATTTGAGAGCCTGAGCGCCCAGGGCTACAACCGCATCCCGCTCATTGCGGAAGCCTTCGCCGACCTGGAAACCCCTTTGTCGCTGTACCTGAAGCTGGCTTACGGCTCTGGTGGCGGCAAGCACAGCTTCCTGCTGGAAAGTGTGGTCGGGGGCGAGCGCTTCGGCCGCTACTCCTTCATCGGCCTGCCGGCGCGCACGCTGCTGCGCGCCACGGGCTTGCGCACCGAGGTGGTGACCGACGGCGAGGTGGTGGAAGTGGCCGAGGGCAACCCGCTGGACTTCATCGCCGCGTACCAGAAGCGCTTCAAGGTGGCACTGCGCCCGGGGCTACCGCGCTTTTGCGGTGGGCTGGCCGGCTACTTCGGCTACGACGCGGTGCGCTACATCGAGCCCAAGCTCGCTGCCACGCAGAAGAGCGGTGGCATCGATACGCCCGACATCCTGCTGCTGCAGTGCGAGGAGCTGGCCGTCATCGACAACCTGTCGGGGCGGCTGTACCTCATCGTCTATGCCAACCCGGCCGAAGCCGAAGCCTTCTCCAAGGCCAAGCGCCGCCTGTCGGCACTGAGCGACAAGTTGCACTACAGCGTCACCGCGCCGGCGGTGAAGCGCGGCGCCAGCCACTCGGTGGAACGCGAGTTCGCGAAGGCCGACTACCTGGCGGCGGTGCTCAAGGCCAAGGAATACATCGCTGCCGGCGACATGATGCAGGTGCAGGTGGGCCAGCGGCTGCGCAAGCGCTACACCGAAAGCCCGCTGAGCCTGTACCGTGCGCTGCGCTCGCTGAATCCGTCGCCGTACATGTACTTCTATGACATGGGCGACTTCCAGATCGTCGGCGCCAGCCCGGAGATCCTGGTGCGCCAGGAATCCACGACCGAAGGCGAGAAGGTCACCATCCGCCCGCTGGCCGGCACGCGCCCGCGCGGCGCCACGCCCGAGCAGGACAAGGCGCTGGAAGCCGAACTGCAGGGCGACCCGAAGGAGCGCGCCGAGCACGTGATGCTGATCGACCTGGCGCGCAACGACATCGGCCGCATCGCCAAGACCGGCAGCGTCAAGGTGACCGAGGCCTTCACGGTGGAGCGCTATTCGCACGTGATGCACATCGTGAGCAACGTCGAAGGGCTTCTTCTCGACGGCATGAGCAGCCTCGATGTGCTCAAGGCCACCTTCCCGGCCGGCACGCTGACCGGTGCACCCAAGGTGCGGGCGATGGAGATCATCGACGAGCTCGAGCCGGTCAAGCGCGGCATCTACGGCGGCGCCTGCGGCTACCTGAGTTTTGCCGGCGACATGGACGTGGCCATCGCCATCCGCACCGGCATCGTCAAGGACGGCACGCTGTACGTGCAGGCCGCGGCCGGCGTGGTGGCCGATTCGGTGCCCGAGCTGGAGTGGAAGGAAACCGAAGCCAAGGCACGCGCGTTGATCCGCGCGGCCGAGCTGGTCGAGGAGGGCTTCTGAAATGCTCCTGATGATCGACAACTACGACAGCTTCACCTACAACCTGGTGCAGTACTTCGGCGAGTTGGGCGAGGACGTGCGCGTCTTCCGCAACGACCAGATCACGCTCGACGGCATCACGGCGCTGCGGCCCGATTCGCTGGTGCTCTCGCCCGGGCCCTGCTCGCCCGCCGAGGCCGGCATCTGCATCGAGGCCATCCGCCACTTCAAGGGCAGGCTGCCGATCCTGGGGGTGTGCCTGGGGCACCAGTCCATCGGCGCGGCACTGGGCGGCAGGATCGTGCGAGCCAAGGTGCAGATGCATGGCAAGACCAGCGTCATCAGCACCGACCAGCGTGGGGTCTACGCCGAGCTGCCGCGGCAGTTCACCGTGAACCGCTACCACTCGCTGGTCATCGAGCGCGCCAGTCTGCCGGCGGCGTTGGAGGTCACCTCCACGGCCGATGACGACGGCGAGATCATGGGCGTGCGCCACCGCGAGCTGGCGGCCACTCGCACGCCGCTGGAAGGTGTGCAGTTTCACCCCGAGTCGATCATCAGCGAGCATGGCCATGCGCTGCTGAAGAACTTTCTCGAGGCGGCGCGATGATCGTCGACCTGCGCAGCGACACCGTCACCCGGCCGACCGCGGCGATGCGTGAGGCGATGCACCGCGCCGACCTGGGGGACGACGTCTTCGGCGACGACCCGTCGGTCAACGCGCTGCAGGAGCACATTGCCGCGCTGCTGGGCAAGGAGGCGGCGCTGTTCATGCCCAGCGGCACGCAGAGCAACCTGGCTGCCATCATGAGCCATTGCGGCCGCGGCGACGAGTACATCGTTGGCCAGGGCGCACACACCTATCGCTACGAGGCCGGCGGTGCGGCCGTGCTGGGCAGCGTGCAGCCGCAACCGCTGCCCAACCAGCCGGACGGCAGCCTGAGCCTGGCCGACATCGAAGCTGCCATCAAGCCTGACGACGAGCATTTCGCGCGCAGTCGGCTGCTGGCGCTGGAAAACACCATGGGCGGCAGGGTGCTGCCGATGGACTATCTGGCCGAGGCCACGGCGCTGGCGCGGCGCCGCGGCCTGTCCGCCCATCTGGACGGCGCCCGGCTGTTCAACGCCGCGGTGGCGCTGAGTGGAGACGCGCGGGCGAATGCGAAGGCCATCGCCAGCCACTTCGACAGCGTGTCGGTGTGCTTTAGCAAGGGCCTGGGCGCACCGGTCGGCTCGGCGCTCGTCGGCTCGAAGGAGCTGGTGGCCCGCGCCCACCGCTGGCGCAAGATGCTCGGCGGCGGGATGCGCCAGGCGGGTGTTCTGGCCGCGGCGGCGCACCATGCGCTGCACAATCACATCGACCGGCTGGCCGACGACCACGCACTGGCTGCACACCTGGCCGAGGGCCTGCACGGCATGGACCAGTTGCAGATCGTCGTGCCGCAGACCAACATCGTCTTCGTCAACGTGCGTGGCGGCCGAGGCCCTCAGCTGCTGGCGCACCTGCAGGCGCAGGGCGTGCTCGCCACCGGTCTGACAGGGCTGCGCTTCGTGACCCACCTGGATGTCGACCGTGTCGGTATCGACCGGGCGATTGCCGCGGTGCGCGGCTTCTTCAAGGACCATTGACATGTCGATGACCAACACCGAAGCGCTGACGCGCTGTATCGACCACCGCGAGATCTTCCACGACGAGATGCTGTCGCTGGTGCGCCGCATCATGAGCGGCGAGATGTCACCGGTGATGATGGCGGCCATGCTGATGGGCCTGCGCGTCAAGAAGGAAACCATCGGCGAGATCACGGCCGCGGCGCAGGTGATGCGCGAGTTCGCCACCAAGGTGGAGGTGGCCGACCGCACGCATTTGGTGGACATCGTCGGCACCGGCGGCGACAGCTCGCACAGCTTCAACATCAGCACCTGCAGCATGTTCGTGGCGGCCGCTGCCGGCGCGCGCGTCAGCAAGCACGGCAACCGCGGCGTGAGCAGCAAGTCGGGCAGCGCCGACGTGCTGGAAGCGCTGGGCGTGCCGATGTCGCTGGCCCCGCAGGCCATCAGCCGCTGCATCGCCGACACCGGCATCGGCTTCATGTTTGCGCCCAACCACCATCCGGCGATGAAGAACGTGGCGCCGGTGCGCAAGGAGCTGGGTGTGCGCACCATCTTCAACATCCTGGGCCCGCTGACCAACCCGGCCGACGCGCCGAACATCCTGATGGGCGTGTTCCACCCCGACCTGGTGGGCATCCAGGTGCGTGCGCTGCAGCGCCTGGGCGCCGAGCATGCGGTGGTGGTCTATGGCCGCGACGG
The DNA here is from genome assembly GCA_963758955.1 of uncultured Pseudomonadota bacterium. Taxonomy (GTDB): domain Bacteria; phylum Pseudomonadota; class Gammaproteobacteria; order Burkholderiales; family Burkholderiaceae_C; genus Rubrivivax. The sequence goes on along the minus strand of CAVWXO010000003.1, from coordinate 14,215 downwards.
CATGGACGAGGTGTCGCTGGGCGCGGCCACGATGGTCGGCGAGTACAAGGATGGCGGCATCCACGAATACGAGATCCACCCGGAAGACTTTGGGTTGACCATGGCCAGCAACCGCGCGCTCAAGGTCGATTCGGCCGAAGCATCGAAGGCGCTGCTGCGCTCGGTGCTGGACGACGAACCCGGCCCGGCGCGCGACATCGTGCTGCTCAATGCCGGGGTGGCGCTGTATGCCGCCAATGTGGCGCCGTCGATGGCCGAAGGCGTGGCCCTGGCGCGCGAGGCGGTGGCCTCGGGCAAGGCGCTGGCCAAGATGCACCAGTTCGTGGCGCGGACCAAGGAGTTGGCCGCCACATGAGCGACATCCTGCGCCGCATCGTCGCGGTCAAGCACGAAGAGGTCGCTGCGGCAAAGCGCCTGCACGATGCGGTGACCATGCGACACGACGCACTGGCGCAGTCTCCGGCGCGCGATTTCGTCGGCGCGCTGCGCGCCAGGATCGCCGCCGGCCAGGCCGCGGTCATTGCCGAGGTGAAGAAGGCCAGCCCGAGCAAGGGTGTGCTGCGTGAACACTTCGTGCCGGCTGAGATTGCCTCGTCTTACGCGCGGCACGGCGCTGCCTGCCTGAGCGTGCTGACCGACCGGCAGTTCTTCCAGGGCGACGCCGCCTTTCTGCAACAGGCGCGCGCAGCCTGCAATCTGCCTGCGCTGCGCAAGGACTTCATGGTCGACGCCTATCAGGTGGATGAAGCCCGCGCCTGGGGTGCGGACTGCATCCTGCTCATCGCGGCCTGTCTGGACGACGCGCAGATGGCCGACCTGGAAGGGCAGGCGCTGGCGTTGGGGATGGCGGTGCTGGTCGAGGTGCACGATGCCGACGAACTGGAGCGCGCGCTGCGGCTGAAGACGCCGCTGCTGGGCATCAACAACCGCAACCTGAAGACCTTCGAGGTCACGCTGGACACCACGCTCGGCCTGCTGCCGCGCGTGCCGGCCGATCGCTTGCTGGTCACCGAAAGCGGCATCCTCGGCCGCGCCGACGTGCAGCGCATGCGCGACGCTCGCGTGCACGCCTTCCTGGTCGGAGAGGCCTTCATGCGCGCCGACGACCCAGGCGCCGCGCTGGCGGACCTGTTCAGGTGAGTCCGTCGGCCGCCAATCGGCTGGTCGAGCCGATCGGCAGCTTGGTCGACGCCCACCGTGGCGAATGGGCGCCGCTGCTGCGCGACTGGGCAGCCACTGCCGCCGGACAGGACCTTGTCCGCGCTGTCGATGCCCGGCGGGCCGCCGGCGCCACCATCTACCCGGCACAGGTGTTCCGCGCGTTGGAACTGACGCCCTTGTCGCAGGTGCGGGTACTGATCCTCGGCCAGGACCCCTACCACGGCCCCGGGCAAGCAGAAGGCCTGGCGTTTTCGGTGTCCGCAGGGCAACCGCTGCCGCCCAGCTTGCGCAACATCTTCAAGGAACTGCAGCGCGACCTGGGCCTGCCAACGCCGCGATCGGGCAGCCTGCAAGACTGGGCACGCCGGGGCGTGTTGTTGCTGAACACCTCGTTGACGGTCGAGGACGGCCGCCCGGCAAGCCACGCCAAGCTAGGATGGCAAGCACTCACTGACAAAATTGTGACTGCAGTGTATGAACATCCAAGACCGAAGGTCTTCATGTTGTGGGGTGCGCATGCCCAAGACAAGTCTGCGCTGCTGGAGTCGGCTGCAGCGGGGCATCGGGTGCTGCGGTGCAACCACCCGTCGCCGTTGTCGGCGACGCGCGGACCCGCGCCCTTCGTCGGTTGCGGACATTTCGGCTTGGCGCGCGCTTTTCTTCAGGCGGCCGAGCCGGGCACGCCGGCGTTGGATTGGCGGCTGGATTCGCTGCCACCGTGAGACGGGCGCTGCATAAAGGCCACCAAACGGTGATATAGTCGCAGGTTCGCCTCGGAGGGGTGCCCGAGTGGCTAAAGGGGGCAGACTGTAAATCTGTTGGCTTACGCCTACGCTGGTTCGAATCCAGCCTCCTCCACCAAGGCGACGCTAGGGAACCGGGCGGGAGTAGTTCAATGGCAGAACCTTAGCCTTCCAAGCTAATGACGCGGGTTCGATTCCCGCTTCCCGCTCCAGCGAAGGAGCTGGTCGCCACAGGCCTGGATATCGCGGTGTCCAGGCCCGTGTCGATGCCCATGTGGCTCAGTGGTAGAGCACTCCCTTGGTAAGGGAGAGGTCGCGCGTTCGATCCGCGCCATGGGCACCATTCGCAAGCATTGTTTGGATTGTCGATTTCAGGAGAAGACGAAATGGCAAAAGGTAAATTCGAACGCACGAAGCCGCACGTGAACGTGGGCACGATTGGTCACGTGGACCATGGCAAGACGACGCTGACGGCGGCGATCACGACCGTGCTGTCGGCGAAGTTCGGGGGCGAGGCCAAGGCCTACGACCAGATCGATGCGGCGCCGGAAGAAAAGGCACGCGGCATCACCATCAACACCGCGCACGTCGAGTACGAGACGTCCAAGCGCCACTACGCGCACGTCGACTGCCCCGGGCACGCCGACTACATCAAGAACATGATCACCGGTGCGGCGCAGATGGACGGCGCCATCCTGGTGGTGAGTGCGGCCGACGGCCCCATGCCGCAAACGCGCGAGCACATCCTGCTGGCGCGCCAGGTCGGCGTGCCGTACATCATCGTCTTCCTGAACAAGTGCGACATGGTCGACGACGCCGAGCTGCTCGAGCTGGTGGAGATGGAAGTGCGCGAACTGCTGGACAAGTACGAATTCCCCGGTGACGCCACCCCCATCATCCACGGCAGCGCCAAGCTGGCCATGGAAGGCGACAAGGGCGAACTGGGCGAGCAAGCCATCATGAAGCTGGCCGACGCGCTGGACGCGTACATCCCCACGCCCGAGCGCGCGGTGGACGGCGCCTTCCTGATGCCCGTCGAAGACGTGTTCAGCATCTCCGGGCGCGGCACCGTCGTCACCGGGCGTGTCGAACGCGGCGTCATCAAGGTTGGCGAGGAAATCGAGATCGTCGGCATCGCCGCCACGCAAAAGACCACCTGCACCGGCGTGGAGATGTTCCGCAAGTTGCTCGACCAGGGCCAGGCCGGTGACAACGTGGGCATCCTGCTGCGCGGCACCAAGCGCGAAGACGTGCAGCGCGGCCAGGTGCTGTGCAAGCCCGGCAGCATCAAGCCGCACACCCACTTCACGGCCGAGGTGTACGTGCTGAGCAAGGAAGAGGGCGGGCGTCACACCCCGTTCTTCAACAACTACCGCCCGCAGTTCTACTTCCGCACCACGGACGTCACTGGCGCGGTGGAGCTGCCCAAGGACAAGGAGATGGTGATGCCGGGCGACAACGTCAGCATCACTGTGAAGCTGATCGCCCCGATCGCCATGGAAGAGGGGCTGCGCTTCGCCATCCGCGAAGGCGGCCGCACCGTCGGCGCCGGCGTGGTGGCCAAGATCATCGAGTGATTCAGGAAAGAGCCACAGGGGTATAGCTCAATTGGCAGAGCGTCGGTCTCCAAAACCGAAGGTTGGGGGTTCGATTCCCTCTGCCCCTGCCACCCGGCCCTGACGGTGCCGGGTTCTGGTGGCCGCAACGAGCTCCGCATCGAACGGGGCAGGCGGGCCAGACATCTTGATGGCGATGGTTGGTTTGCAAGGCGGGTCGTCCGCCACGGGGCTTCGGCCCGGAAGAGAAACTGAATGAGCACCAATTCCCAAGTCGAGACCGTGTCAACGGGTGCGGACAAGGCCAAGCTGGCCGGCGCAGCCGTGCTCCTGGTCGGTGCGGTGGTGGTCTTCTATCTGCTTGGCAAGCAGGATCTGTGGCTGCGTGTGCTGGCGCTGATTGCGCTGCTTGCGGCGGCCGTGGCCGTGTTCTTCACCTCTGAATCGGGCAAGCAACTGATCGCTTTCGGCCGCGATTCGGTGCGCGAGACGAAGAAGGTGGTCTGGCCCACGCGCAAGGAAGCCATGCAGATGACGGGCTACGTGTTCGCCTTCGTCTTCGTCATGGCGCTGTTCCTGTGGATCACCGACAAGACGCTGGAGTGGGTGCTCTACGACCTGGTTCTGGGCTGGAAACGCTGAAAGGTTGGGCATGAGCGAACAAGCTGAAGGCAGCACCCCCGCTACCGACGTCGCGGCAGCCCCGGCCAGTGGGCTGCGCTGGTACGTGGTGCACGCCTACTCGGGCATGGAAAAGGCCGTGGAGCGGAATCTGCGCGAGCGCATCGACCGCTCGGGCATGCAGGGCAAGTTCGGCCGCATCCTGGTGCCGACCGAAGAAGTGGTCGAGCTGAAGAACGGCAAGAAGTCGGTCACCGAGCGGCGCTTCTTCCCGGGCTATGTGCTGGTCGAGATGCTGATGGATGACGAGTCCTGGCATCTGGTCAAGCACACCAGCAAGGTCACCGGCTTCGTTGGCGGCGCGCGAAACCGTCCGGCGCCGATCTCCGAAGCCGAGGTGATGAAGATCGTCAACCAGATGCAAGAAGGTGTCGACAAGCCACGGCCCAAGGTGCTGTGGCAGGTGGGCGAACTGGTGCGCGTCAAGGACGGCCCGTTCACCGACTTCAACGGCGCGGTCGAGGAAGTCAACTACGAGAAATCGAAGGTGCGGGTCTCGGTCACGATCTTCGGGCGTGCTACGCCGGTAGAGCTGGACTTCGCACAGGTCGAGAAGGTCTGAGTTTTCTGTTGCGAGCGCAGCTGACCCAGCGCCGGCAACCATTTCAACGGGTCAATGACGAGGAGCTGCACTAGGCCTTGGGGCCGACGCGGCGCTTGAACTCGATAGGAGCCATTCATGGCAAAGAAAATCGTCGGCTTCATCAAGCTGCAGATTCCCGCCGGCAAGGCGAACCCTTCGCCGCCGGTGGGCCCGGCGTTGGGCCAGCGCGGCCTGAACATCATGGAGTTCTGCAAGGCCTTCAACGCCCAGACCCAGGGTGTGGAACCTGGCCTGATGCTGCCCGTGGTGATCACCGCCTTCGCGGACAAGTCCTTTACCTTCATCATCAAGACGCCGCCGGCGACCGTGCTGATCAAGAAGGCGCTGAAGCTGGACAAGGGCTCGTCGAAGGCGCACCTCGACAAGGTCGGCAAGATCAGCCGCGCCCAGCTCGAGGACATCGCCAAGACCAAGATGAAGGACCTGACGGCAGCCGACCTGGACGCCGCGGTCAAAACGATCGCTGGATCGGCACGTTCGATGGGCGTCACGGTGGAGGGGGTCTGACATGAGCAAGGTCACGAAAAAGGCCAAGTCCCTGCAGGGCAAGGTCGACAGCAACAAGCTGTACCCGATTGCCGATGCGCTGAGCATCGTCAAGGATTGCGCCACCGCCAAGTTCGATGAATCGATCGACGTGGCGGTGCAGCTGGGCATCGACGCCAAGAAGTCCGACCAGGTGGTGCGTGGCGCCGTGGTGCTGCCCAACGGGACCGGCAAGACCAAGCGCGTGGCCGTGTTCGCCCAGGGCGCGAAGGCCGACGAAGCGCGTGCCGCTGGCGCCGACGTGGTCGGCATGGACGACCTGGCGGCCGAGGTCAAGGCCGGCAACCTGAACTTCGACGTGGTCATCGCCTCGCCGGACACGATGCGCGTGGTCGGTACGCTGGGCCAGATCCTCGGCCCGCGCGGCCTGATGCCGAACCCGAAGGTGGGCACGGTGACGGCCGACGTGGCCAAGGCCGTGCGCGATGCCAAGGCCGGCCAGGTGCAGTTCCGCGTCGACAAGGCCGGCATCGTGCATGCCACGATCGGCCGCCGATCCTTCGAGTCCGACAAGCTCACGGGCAACCTGCGCGCGCTGATCGATGCGCTGAACAAGTCCAAGCCGACCAGCAGCAAGGGTGTGTACCTGCGCAAGGTGGCGGTGTCGTCGACGATGGGCGTGGGGGTCCGTGTGGATACCACGTCGCTGGCGGAGACGGCCTGAGTTTTTGAATGGTTCGCGGTGCGCTGGTCTTGGCGCACCGTGGCAAGGAGTTGGTGGGCTGTGCGCTTCTGCAAGGAGCGCGCAGGTCATCCAAGACCGCTGGCGTGGCGGCCGGTCCAACGGGTCCGGCCGCTGCTTAATCGGCAGGCAGCAATGCCTGCGGCCAGCGCAGATGGCGGTCCCGCCGGACAGGATGTTTGGGTGGCCCGTGGCCTGAAGGCACGGGACAGCCGGGGTTCCTGGAAGGTCTGGTCGCTGATGTCCGATGTGCCGCAAGGCACTTGATGTGAGGAGAAGACCTTGAGTCTGAATCGCAACGAGAAGGCAGCCGTGGTGGCGGACGTGTCGACGCAAGTCGCACGCTCGCAGACCCTCGCGCTGGCCGAGTACCGTGGCCTCACCGTGGCTCATCTCGATACGCTGCGCCGGCAGGCGCGCGACAAGGGCGTGTACCTTCATGTACTGAAGAACACGCTCGCCCGTCGCGCGGTGGCCGGCACGCCTTTCGAGGTGGCCCAGGAGACCATGGTCGGCCCGCTGATCTACGGATTTTCCGAAGACGCGGTGGCCGCGGCCAAAGTCATTGCCGACTTTGCCAAGAGCAACGACAAGCTGGTCGTCAAGGGCGGTGCCTATGCGGGCAGGGCTCTGGACGCGAACGGGGTCAAGGCCCTGGCCGCGATCCCGACGAAGGAAGTGCTTCTGGCCCAGTTGCTCGGCCTGATGCAGTCGCCCATTTCGCGCCTGGCGCGAGTGGTGGCGGCCATCGCCGAGAAGAAGGCCGGGCCTGCCGAAGCTGCTGGCGAAGCGCCGGCGGCCGAAGCGCCTGCCGCGGCCTGAGCCCGAACGACGACCGACGACATTGAAACTTTCGAGATTTAGAGGAACCCCAAATGGCATTCGATAAAGACGCATTCATGACCGCCCTGGACAGCATGTCCGTGATGGAACTCAACGATCTGGTCAAGGCCATCGAAGAGAAGTTCGGCGTGTCCGCTGCGGCGATGGCCGCTCCGGCCGGCGCTGGCGGTGGCGGCGCGGCAGCGCCCGTGGCCGAAGAGCAGACCGAATTCACCGTCATGCTGACCGAAGTCGGCGCGAACAAGGTGTCGGTTATCAAGGTGGTGCGCGAACTGACGGGCCTGGGCCTGAAGGAAGCCAAGGACCTGGTGGACGGCGCACCGAAGCCCGTCAAGGAAGGCATTGCCAAGGCCGATGCCGAAGCCGCCAAGAAGAAGCTGGAAGAAGCCGGCGCCAAGGCTGCGCTGAAGTAAGTCGACAGAGCGGGATCGAGGCGCGCTGCGCCTCGATCCTTTCCGACGGCGAGAGCAGCGCAAAGCCTATTTGGCTTTGCAGTGTTCTCTGATCCGACTGCAGAGAACCGGTTTGGTCGGGCTGAGGTGCAATGCCTCGGTTGTCCGCCAGCGGTTGGTAGTGGCCAACCACCAAGCTTCGGACGCAATGTCCGGGTCGCCAGTCGCCGACGACACATGGGTCTAGAGCCAGACGCATGTGCAAGGGCACGGAGTATTCATGGCGCAAGCAACCCCCTACAGCTTCACCGAGCGCAAGCGGATCCGCAAGAGCTTCGGCAAGCGCGAGAGCGTTCTCAACGTCCCGTACCTGCTGACGATGCAGCGGGAATCCTACGTGGCCTTCCTGCAGAAGGACGTGCCCCCGGCCAAGCGCAAGCCAGAAGGGCTGCAGGCCGCGTTCCTGTCGGCCTTCCCGATCACGTCGCACAACGGCTTCGTGGAAATGAAGTTCATCGAATTCAACATGGCCAAGCCGGCCTTCGATGTGCGCGAATGCCAGCAGCGTGGCCTGACCTTCGCCGCCGCCGTGCGCGCGAAGCTGCAGATGATCATCTACGACCGTGAGTCACACCCGGCCAAGGTGGTCAAGGAAATCAAGGAGCAGGAGGTCTACATGGGCGAAGTGCCCCTGATGACCGACTACGGCTCCTTCATCGTCAACGGCACCGAGCGTGTCATCGTCAGCCAGCTGCACCGCAGCCCCGGCGTGTTCTTCGAGCACGACAAGGGCAAAACGCACAGCTCGGGCAAGCTGCTGTTCAGCGCGCGGATCATTCCGTACCGCGGCTCGTGGCTGGACTTCGAGTTCGACCCGAAGGACATCCTGTATTTCCGCGTCGACCGCCGCCGCAAGATGCCGGTGACAATCCTGCTCAAGGCCATCGGCCTGAACCCCGAGTCGATCCTGGCGCACTTCTTCGTCAACGACAACTTCCGCCTGATGGACTCCGGCGCGCAACTGGAGTTCGTGCCCGAGCGGCTGCGCGGTGAAGTCGCCCGCTTCGACATCACCGACAAGAACGGCACCGTCGTGGTCGAGAAGGACAAGCGCATCACCGCGCGCCACGTGCGCCAGCTCGAGCAGACCGGCACCGGCTTCGTCTCCGTGCCCGAGGACTATCTGGTCGGCCGCATCATCGCACGCAACATGGTCGATGCCGACACCGGCGAGATCATTGCCAAGGCCAACGACGAGCTGACCGAAGCGCTGCTCAAGAAGCTGCGCGTGGCCGGCATCAAGGAAGTGCAGTGCCTGTTCACCAACGAACTGAACCAGGGCGCCTACATCAGCCAGACACTGGCCAGCGACGAGACGGCTGACCAGCTGGCCGCGCGCGTGGCCATCTACCGCATGATGCGCCCCGGCGAGCCGCCGACCGAAGACGCGGTCGAAGCGCTGTTCCACCGCCTGTTCTACAGCGCCGACACCTACGACCTGAGCCGCGTCGGGCGCATGAAGTTCAACGCCCGCGTCGGCCGCGACGCGCCCGAAGGCGCGATGACGCTGAGCAACGAGGACATCCTCGACGTGGTGAAGATCCTGGTGGATCTGCGCAACGGCAACGGCGAAGTCGACGACATCGACCACCTGGGCAACCGCCGCGTGCGCTGCGTCGGCGAACTGGCCGAGAACCAGTATCGCAGTGGCCTGGCACGCATCGAGAAGGCGGTCAAGGAGCGCCTCGGCCAGGCCGAGACCGAAGCGCTGATGCCGCACGACCTGATCAACAGCAAGCCGATCAGTGCGGCGCTGAAGGAGTTCTTCGGCGCGAGCCAGCTCAGCCAGTTCATGGACCAGACCAACCCGCTGTCCGAGATCACGCACAAGCGTCGTGTCTCGGCTCTGGGCCCGGGCGGCCTGACGCGCGAGCGCGCCGGCTTCGAGGTGCGCGACGTGCACCCCACGCACTACGGGCGTGTGTGCCCGATCGAAACGCCGGAAGGCCCGAACATCGGCCTGATCAACTCGCTGGCGCTGTATGCGCAGCTCAACGAGTACGGCTTCCTGGAAACGCCCTACCGTCGCGTGGCCGACGGCAAGGTGAGCATGCAGATCGACTACCTGTCGGCCATCGAGGAAGGCAAGTACGTCATCGCGCAGGCCAACGCCTCGCTCGACAAGGACGGCAAGCTGGTCGACGAGCTGGTGTCGGCGCGCGAGAACGGCGAGTCGGTGCTGGTCTCGCCCGAGCGCGTGCAGTACATGGACGTGGCGCCGACGCAGATCGTGTCGGTGGCGGCTTCGCTGGTGCCCTTCCTGGAGCACGACGATGCGAACCGCGCGCTGATGGGCGCCAACATGCAGCGCCAGGCGGTGCCGGTGCTGCGCCCCGAGAAGGCCTTCGTCGGCACGGGCGTGGAACGCGTCGCCGCGGTCGACTCCGGCACGGTGGTGGTCGCGAAACGCGGCGGCATCGTCGACTACGTGGACACCAACCGCATCGTCATCCGCGTCAACGACAAGGAAACGGCGGCCGGCGAAGTCGGCGTGGACATCTACAACCTGATCAAGTACCAGCGCAGCAACCAGAACACCAACATCCACCAGCGCCCGATCGTCAAGCGCGGCGACGTGGTGGCGGCTGGCGACGTGGTGGCTGACGGCGCCAGCACCGACCTGGGTGAACTGGCGCTGGGCCAGAACATGCTGGTCGCGTTCATGCCGTGGAACGGCTACAACTTCGAGGACTCGATCCTCATCAGCGAACGCGTCGTTGCCGAAGACCGCTACACCTCGATCCACATCGAGGAGCTGGTGGTCATGGCGCGCGACACCAAGCTGGGCTCGGAAGAAATCACCCGCGACATCCCGAACCTGAGCGAGCAGCAACTGGCTCGCCTTGACGAATCGGGCATCGTCTACGTCGGCGCCGAGGTCAACCCCGGCGACGTGCTGGTGGGCAAGGTCACGCCGAAGGGCGAGACGACGCTGACGCCGGAAGAAAAGCTGCTGCGCGCGATCTTCGGCGAGAAGGCCTCCGACGTGAAGGACACCTCGCTGCGTGTCGACCAGGGCACCAGCGGCACCGTCATCGACGTGCAGGTCTTCACCCGCGAAGGCATCGTGCGCGACAAGCGCGCCCAGCAGATCATCGACGACGAGCTGAAGCGCTTCCGCCTCGACCTGAACGACCAGCTGCGCATCGTCGAGGCCGACGCCTTCGACCGCATCGAGAAGCTGCTGGTCGGCAAGCCGGCCAACGGCGGCCCGCAGAAGATCGCCAAGGGCACGGTCATCGGCAAGGACTACCTCGACTCGGTGGACAAGTTCCATTGGTTCGACATCCGCCCGGCCGACGACGACGTGGCCAACCAGCTGGAAAGCATCCGCAACAGCAACGAGCAGACCCGCCACGGTTTCGACCTGGCCTTCGAGGAAAAGCGCAAGAAGCTGACTCAGGGCGACGAGCTGCCTGCGGGCGTGCTGAAGATGGTCAAGGTCTATCTGGCCGTCAAGCGCCGCCTGCAACCTGGCGACAAGATGGCCGGTCGCCACGGCAACAAGGGCGTGGTGTCGAAGATCGTGCCGGTGGAAGACATGCCCTACATGGTCGACGGCACGCCCGCCGACATCGTGCTCAACCCGCTGGGCGTGCCGTCGCGCATGAATGTCGGGCAGGTGCTGGAAGTCCACCTGGGCTGGGCCGGCAAGGGCATCGGCCAGCGCATCGGCAACATGCTGCAGGAACAGTCGCGTGTGGCCGAACTGCGCAAGTTCTTCGACGAGCTGTACAACAAGTCCGGAGGCAAGTCGGCCCAGCTCGACGGCATGAGTGACGACAACATCCTCGAGATGGCGCACAACCTGCAGCACGGCGTGCCCTTCGCGACGCCGGTCTTCGACGGCGCCTCCGAAGAGGAAATCCGAGCGATGCTGAAGCTGGCCTATCCGGACGACATCGCCACGGCCAAGGGGCTGACCGCCACGCGCACCCAGGCCACCTTGCACGATGGGCGCACCGGTGAAGCCTTCGAGCGCCCGGTGACCGTGGGCTACATGCACGTGCTGAAGCTGCACCACCTGGTGGACGACAAGATGCACGCGCGTTCCACTGGCCCGTACAGCCTGGTGACGCAGCAGCCGCTGGGCGGCAAGGCGCAGTTCGGCGGCCAGCGCTTCGGCGAGATGGAAGTCTGGGCGCTGGAAGCCTACGGTGCCAGCTACATCCTGCAGGAGATGCTGACCGTCAAGTCCGACGACGTGAACGGCCGCACCAAGGTGTACGAGAGCATCGTCAAGGGTGAACACGCCATCGAAGCCGGCATGCCGGAATCGTTCAATGTTCTTGTCAAAGAGATCCGGTCTCTGGGCATCGACATCGAACTCGAACGCAATTAAGGAGCAGATGCATGAAGGGACTACTCGACCTTTTCAAGCAATTCACCCCGGATGAGCATTTCGATGCCATCAAGATCGGACTGGCCAGCCCGGAGAAGATCCGCAGCTGGTCCTTCGGCGAGGTGAAGAAGCCCGAGACCATCAACTACCGCACCTTCAAGCCGGAACGCGACGGCCTGTTCTGCGCCAAGATCTTCGGCCCGATCAAGGACTACGAGTGCCTGTGCGGCAAGTACAAGCGCCTGAAGCACCGTGGCGTGATCTGCGAGAAGTGCGGCGTCGAGGTCACGCAGACCAAGGTGCGGCGCGACCGCATGGGTCATATCGACTTGGCCGCGCCCTGCGCGCACATCTGGTTCCTGAAGTCGCTGCCGTCGCGTCTGGGCCTGGTGCTCGACATGACGCTGCGCGACATCGAGCGCGTGCTGTACTTCGAAGCCTACGTGGTCGTCGACCCGGGCATGACGCCGCTAAAGAAGTTCTCGATCATGACCGAGGACGACTACGAGGCCAAGCGCGTCGAGTACGGTGACGAGTTCGTCGCGCTGATGGGTGCCGAAGGCATCAAGAAGCTGCTCGAAGAGCTGGACCTGGATGTCGAGATCGAGAAGATCAAGAACGACATGACCGGCTCCGAGCTGAAGATCAAGAAGAACGCCAAGCGCCAGAAGGTCATGGAGGCCTTCAAGAAGTCCGGCATCAAGCCGCACTGGATGGTGATGCAGGTGCTGCCGGTGCTGCCGCCGGACCTGCGTCCGCTGGTGCCGCTGGATGGCGGGCGCTTCGCCACCAGCGACCTGAACGACCTGTACCGCCGCGTCATCAACCGCAACAACCGCCTGGCCCGGCTGCTTGAACTGAAAGCACCCGAGATCATCGTGCGCAACGAAAAGCGCATGCTGCAGGAAGCGGTGGATTCGCTGCTGGACAACGGCCGTCGCGGCAAGGCGATGACGGGCGCGAACAAGCGCGCGCTGAAGTCGCTGGCCGACATGATCAAGGGCAAGAGCGGCCGCTTCCGCCAGAACCTGCTGGGCAAGCGCGTCGACTACTCGGGCCGTTCGGTCATCGTGGTCGGCCCGACGCTCAAGCTGCACCAGTGCGGCCTGCCCAAGCTGATGGCCCTCGAATTGTTCAAGCCGTTCATCTTCAGCCGCCTCGAAGCCATGGGCATCGCCACCACCATCAAGGCGGCGAAGAAGGAAGTCGAATCCGGCACGCCGGTGGTCTGGGACATCCTTGAAGAAGTCATCAAGGAACACCCGGTGCTGCTGAACCGCGCGCCGACGCTGCACCGCCTGGGCATCCAGGCCTTCGAGCCGGTGTTGATCGAAGGCAAGGCCATCCAGCTGCATCCGCTGGTGTGCTCGGCCTTCAACGCCGACTTCGACGGCGACCAGATGGCGGTGCACATTCCGCTGAGCATCGAAGCGCAGATGGAAGCCCGCACGCTGATGCTGGCCTCCAACAACGTGCTGTTCCCGGCCAACGGCGAACCGTCGATCGTGCCGAGCCAGGACGTGGTGCTGGGCCTGTACTACGCCACGCGCGAACGCACCAACGGCAAGGGCGAGGGCATGGTGTTCTCGGACGTGACCGAGATGCTGCGTGCGCTGGACAACGGCGCGGTGGAGATCACCGCCAAGATCAGCGTGCGGCTGACCGAGTACGTCAAGGGCGCGAGTGGTGAGTTCGAGCCGGTGACCAGCCTGGTGGCTACGACCGTGGGCCGGGCGCTGCTGAGCGAGATCCTGCCCAAGGGCCTGCCCTTCAGCAACATCAACAAGGCGCTGAAGAAGAAGGAGATCTCGCGTCTCATCAACGTGAGCTTCCGCAAGTGCGGCCTGAAGGAGACGGTGATCTTCGCCGACAAGCTGCTGCAAAGCGGCTTCAAGCTGGCGACGCGCGCCGGCATCTCGATCGCCATCGACGACATGCTGGTGCCGAAGGAGAAGCCGCGTCTCATCGAGCGCGCCGAGAAGGAAGTCAAGGAGATCGAGCAGCAGTACGTCTCGGGCCTGGTGACTGCCGGTGAGCGCTACAACAAGGTGGTCGACATCTGGGGCAAGACCGGGGACGAGGTCGGCAAGGTCATGATGAACCAGCTGTCCAAGCAGAAGGTGCTGGACCGCCACGGCAAGGAAGTCGATCAGGAGTCCTTCAACTCCATCTACATGATGGCCGACTCCGGGGCGCGCGGTTCCGCCGCGCAGATCCGCCAGCTGGCCGGCATGCGCGGTCTGATGGCCAAGCCCGACGGCTCGATCATCGAGACGCCGATCACGGCCAACTTCCGCGAAGGCCTGAACGTCCTGCAGTACTTCATCTCCACCCACGGCGCGCGCAAGGGCCTGGCCGACACGGCGCTGAAGACGGCGAACTCGGGTTACCTGACGCGCCGGCTGGTCGACGTGACCCAGGACCTGGTGGTCATTGAAGAAGACTGCGGCACGCAGAACGGTATTGCGATGCGCGCGCTGATCGAAGGCGGTGAGGTCATCGAGTCACTGCGCGACCGCATCCTGGGCCGCGTCACGGCGATCGAGGTGTTGCACCCCGAAACGCAGGTTGCGCTGTTGCCGGCTGGCGAGATGCTCGACGAAGA
>CAVWXO010000002.1:0-494090 GCA_963758955.1 uncultured Pseudomonadota bacterium | reverse complement strand
AGATATGTCCGTGAACCTGAGTAAGAAGGCAGATGGCTTGACCACCGAGTCGAAGCCGAGCACGACGTCGACCGCGACCTGGGCGTGGCCTGGGTTTCCCGGCACCGCGGGCGCGGACAGTGCAACCAACATCGCGCCGCAGGCCTGGGGCCCGCTCGGCGCCTACATCACCGATGCCATGCAGCGCACGATCCTGTTCTGGGACGTGATGCGCCAGCGCAGCGACCAGTACTACGAACAGAAGTCCAAGGCCGTGCCGCACGTGCTCAGCTTCGACGCCGAACTGGTGCTCGATGCGCGCACTTTCGACAAGCCGGTGAACTACCTGCTGGTGCGCGTCAAGCCGCCGCAGGGCATGGCGGTCGAACCGGTCAAACGCCCGTTCGTCGTGGTCGACCCGCGCGCCGGCCACGGCCCCGGCATCGGCGGCTTCAAGGCCGACAGCGAACTGGGCGTGGCCATGCGCGCCGGCCACCCGTGCTACTTCGTCGGCTTCACCCCCGAGCCGATGCCCGGGCAGACGATCGAGGACATCGTCTACGCCGAGGCGGCCTTCCTCGAGAAGGTGATCGCGCTGCACCCCGAGGCCGAGGGCAAGCCCTGCGTCATCGGCAACTGCCAGGGCGGCTGGTCGGTGATGATGGTCGCCGCCATCCGACCCGAGCTGTTCGGCCCGCTCATCGTGGCCGGCTCGCCGCTGTCGTACTGGGCCGGCGTCGAAGGCGAAAACCCGATGCGCTACACCGGCGGCCTGGCCGGCGGCAGCTGGATGACCGCGCTGACCAGCGACCTCGGCGCCGGCAAGTTCGACGGCGGCCATCTGGTGACAGAACTTCGAGAACCTGAACCCGGCCAACACCTACTGGACCAAGAACTACGACCTGTGGTCCAAGGTCGACACCGAAGGCCCGCGCTTCATCGAGTTCGAGAAATGGTGGGGCGGCCACGTCAACCTCAACGCCGAAGAGATGCAGTGGATCGTCGACCAGCTGTTCGTCGGCAACCGGCTGGCCACCGCCGAGATCGTCACCGGCCGCGGCGACCGCATCGACCTGCGCAACATCCGCTCGCCGATCGTCTGCTTCTGCTCCAAGGGCGACAACATCACGCCGCCGGCTCAGGCGCTGGGCTGGATCGTCGACCTGTACGGCAGCGACGACGACCTGCGCGCCTGCGGGCAGACCATCGTCTACACGGTGCACGACAGCATCGGCCACCTCGGCATCTTCGTCTCCGGCGGCGTGGCCAAGAAGGAGCACCAGGAGTTCGCGTCCAACATCGACCTGATCGACGTGCTGCCGCCCGGGCTTTACGAGGCGGTGCTCACCCCGGTGGCCGCCGACACTGCCAATGCGCAGCGCGTGACCGGTGACTGGGTCGCGCGTTTCGAGCCGCGCACGCTGGCCGACGTGCGCGCCATCGTGATGCCCGACCCGGAAAACGAACGCCGCTTCGCTGCCGTGCGCCGCGTCTCCGAGATCAACCTGGGCCTGTACCGCACGCTGGTGCAGCCTTTCGTCAAGGCCGCCATCAACGAGCACGGTGCGCAATGGCTGCACAAGCTCAACGCGGCGGAACTCCCGTTCCAGATCTTCTCGAAGCAGAACCCGCTGATGCAGCAGGTGGCGCAGTTGGCCGAACAGGTGCGCGAGCAGCGCCAGCCGGTGTCGCCGGACAACCCGCTGTTGCAGTGGCAGCAATCGATGTCGCAGGCCATCATCGCGGCGCTGGACGGTTATCGCGACCTGCGCGACAACAGCATCGAGCAGATCTTCCTGGCGCTGTATGGCTCGCCGGTGCTGCAGGCGATGCTCGGGCTGAGCGCCAGCGACGAGCCGCCGCGCAAGTCGCCGGGCATCGACCCGGCGCGCGCCGCCATGATCCGGCAGCGCATCGGCGAGTTGAAGTCAGGTCTCGCCGAGGGTGGGCCGCGCGAGGCCGTGATTCGCGCGCTGGTCTACATCGGCATGGCCGGGCCGGGGGTGGACGAGCGCAGCTTCAACGAGTTGCGCCAGATCCGTGCCGAGCACCAGGGGCTGACGCTGCAGGCCTTCAAGCAGGTGCTGCGCGAGCAGTTCTTCAGCCTGATGCTCGACCGTGACGCGGCGCTGGCCGGCATTGCGAAGATGCTGCCGGTCGACACGGCGCAACGCAAGTCCCTGCTGGCCGTCATCCACCGCGCCGTCGAGGCCGCGGAGCCGCCGGTTGGGGAGCGCGCGCGGCGCCTGGCGCAGATCGAGCAGATGTTCTCTGGTGGTGTGCCTGCGCTGGGCAAGAAGGCGTCACGCCGGATCGGCGCGCCGGCCGTGACGTCGCCTGCCGCAAAGAAGTCGAGGGTCAAGGCACGGCCGGTGCCCAAGTGACGACAGCGCCGGCTTGCTCTGCGGCTCGAGGCGGCAGATGAAGCCCACCGACACGCAACTGAAACCATGCCAGACAGCAAACACCAGAAATACCACGACCTGATCGCGCGCTGCACGGCACTCGATCCGACGCCCTGCGCGGTGGCGCACCCCTGCGACGAGAGTTCGCTGCGCGGCGCCGTGGAAGCCGCACAGATGGGCCTGCTCCGGCCGATCCTGGTCGGCCCGAAGGCGCGCATCGAGGCCGTGGCCGCAAAGTTCGGCATCGACATCGCCCCCTACGAGCTGGTCGATGCACCGCACAGCGTGGCCTCGGCCGAGACCGCGGTGCGCTTGGCGCGCGAGGGCAAGGTCGAGATGTTGATGAAGGGCAGCCTGCACACCGACGAGCTGATGGCCGCGGTGGTGAAGCGTGACACCGGGTTGCGCACCGCGCGGCGGATCAGCCACTGCTTCATCATGGACGTGCCCGCCATCGACCGGGTGGTCATCGTCACCGACGCCGCGATCAACATCTTCCCGACGCTGGAAGACAAGGTACACATCGTGCAGAACGCCATCGACCTGGTGCGTGCGCTGGGGCTGGAGCAGCCCAAGGTGGCGATCCTCTCCGCCATGGAAACCGTCAATGCGCAGGTGCCGTCGACCATCGAGGCCGCGGCGCTGTGCAAGATGGCCGAACGCGGCCAGATCACCGGCGGTTTGCTCGACGGGCCGCTGGCGCTGGACAACGCCATCGACCTGGGTGCGGCCCGGATCAAGAAGATCACGTCGGCCGTGGCCGGCCAGGCCGACATCCTGGTCGTGCCCGACCTGGAGGCCGGCAACATGCTGGCCAAGAGCCTGAGCTTCATGGCCGGCGCCGATGCGGCGGGCATCGTGCTTGGTGCGCGCGTGCCGATCATCCTGACCAGCCGCGCCGACTCGGTGCCCACCCGACTGGCCTCGTGCGCGGTGGCCGCGCTGTTTGCCCAGGCGCGGCGCGCCGACCTGAAGCAGGCGGTGGCGTGATGCGCGATGCCATCGCCGTGCTGAACGCCGGCTCGTCCAGCATCAAGTTTTCGTTGTTCGCTGAAGGCGGCGACGATCTCGAGCTGACGGTGCGCGGCCAGGCCGAGGCCCTGCAGACCGCGCCGCGCTTCGTCGCCAAGAGTGCCAGTGGCGAGACGCTGGCCACGCACGCCTGGGCCGACGGCTCGCCGCTCGGCCACGCTGGCGCGCTCGACCACATCATGGCTTTCCTGCGCGAGCAGACGCAGGGCCTGAGTGTCAAGGGCATCGGCCACCGCGTCGTGCACGGCGGCATGAAGTACGCCCTGCCGACGCGCATGGACCGCCTGGTGCTGCAGGACCTGGAACAGTTCGTTCCGCTCGCGCCGCTGCACCAGCCGCACAACCTGACACCGATCCGGCTGATGCTCGAGCGCCGGCCGGACGTGCCGCAGGTGGCCTGCTTCGACACCGCCTTCCATCGTTCGCAGCCCGAACTGGCGCAGATGTTCGCGCTGCCCAAGGAGCTGCACGACGAGGGCGTGCGCCGCTACGGCTTCCACGGCCTGTCCTACGAATACATCGCCTCGACCTTGCCGCAGCTCGACCCGCGGTCCGCGAACGGCCGCACCGTGGTCTGCCATCTGGGCAACGGCGCCAGCATGTGCGCACTGTCCGCCGGTCGCAGCGTGGCCAGCACGATGGGCTTCACGGCGGTCGACGGCCTGCCGATGGGCACGCGCTGCGGCGCGCTCGATCCGGGCGTGATCCTGTACCTGATGGACCAGCGCGGCATGGATGCGCGCGCCATCGAAAAGCTGATCTACAGCCAGTCGGGGCTGCTCGGCGTGTCGGGCGTGTCCAGCGACATGCGCACGCTGCTGGCCAGCGACGACGCACGGGCCAAGCTGGCGGTGGACCTTTTCGTCTACCGCATCGCTCGTGAGCTCGGCTCGCTGGCCGCGGCGCTGGGCGGGCTGGATGCGTTGGTGTTCACTGGCGGCATCGGCGAGAACAGCGCCGAGTTGCGCGAGCGGGTGTGCCACGACGCGGCCTGGCTGGGCGTGCAACTGGACGCCGTGGCCAACCAGGCTGGAGGGCCGCGCATCAGCCTGCCTGCGAGCCGCACCGCTGCGTGGGTGCTGCCCACCAACGAAGAGCTGATGATCGCCCGGCACACGCGCCGTGTGCTGGGCTGAACGCAGCTTGTTTACGCGTTGGAGAGATGAAGATGTCGGTTGATGTTCCCCGCCCGGTGCTCGCCGGCCGCAAGGCCCTGGTCGTCGGCGTGGCCAACGACAGTTCGATCGCCTACGGCTGTGCCAAGGCCTTCCATGAACTCGGCGCCGAGCTCGCCATCACCTACCTCAACGACAAGGCGCGCCCCCATGTCGAGCCGCTGATGCGCGATCTGCGCGTGCCGTTGTTCCTGCCGCTCGACGTCAGCGTCGACGGCCAGCTCGAAGCGGTGTTCGACGCCATCGGCAAGACCTGGGGCGAGCTCGACATCCTCGTGCACTCGATCGCCTTTGCGCCGAAGGAGGACCTGCAGGGCGGGCTGCTCGACTGCTCGGCCGCGGGCTTCGCCAAGGCGATGGATGTGTCCTGCCACTCCTTCGTGCGCATGGCCCGGCTGGCCGCGCCGCTGATGAAGAACGGCGGCACGATGATGGCGATGAGCTACCACGGCGCTGCCAAGGTGGTGCCGACCTACAGCGTGATGGGGCCGGTGAAGGCGGCACTCGAATCGTGCTGCCGCTACCTGGCCTACGAGCTGGGCGGGCAGGGCATCCGTGTGCACGCCATCTCGCCGGGACCGCTTAAGACCCGCGCCGCGTCCGGCCTGAAGGACTTCGACCTGTTGCTCACCGAGGCCGCGCAGCGGGCGCCGATCGGCGAACTGGTGGATATCATGGACGTGGGTTTCACCTGCGCTTATCTGGCCACGCCTTATGCGCGCCGTCTGTCGGGCGAAACGCTCTACGTCGACGGCGGCGTCAACATCATGGCCTGAGACACTGGGCCTATCTGACACCGTCAGGTGCAATCACAACATGGAGTCGGCATGAAGCAACGTTTCCCCAGCCTCGCGGGCGCGTATCGGCGCAGGCGCTCGCACCAGTCCGCGCTGCTGCTGGCCCTCGTCGCCTCGGCCTTTGCGGTGCCCGCGAGCGCGCAGGCGCCGGCCGCGCCGGTCGCCGCAGCGGCTGCGCCTGCCGCCAATGCGATGGACGACCTGGTCGGCCGTATTGCCCTGTATCCCGACGATCTGGTCGCGGTCATCCTGCCGGCGTCGACCAGCCCGCTGCAGATCGTGCAGGCCGACCGCTGGCTGGACAAGCGCAAGGCCGACCCCAAGCTGGCGATCGACGACAAGTGGGACGACGCGGTGAAGACGCTGCTGAACTATCCCGAAGTCGTGAAAATGATGAGCAACGACCTCGACTGGACCAGCGCGCTGGGCGAGGCAGTGGTGGCCGACCAGGGCGCCGTGCTGGACGGCGTGCAGAGCTTTCGACGCCGCGCGCAGGCCGCGGGCAATCTGAAGTCCGATGACAAGCAGGTGGTCAAGGCCGAGAAGGAGATCATCATCATCGAGCCGGCCAATCCCGAGGTGATCTATGTGCCGCAATACACCCCGAGCACGGTAGTCACCTATGGCGTGGCGCCGGTCTATGGCTACTACCCGGCCCCGTACCCGTCGTACTACTACCCCTATCCGCCGGGAGCCGCACTCGCCACGGGCTTGATCTGGGGTGCGGCCATCGGTGCGGCGTGGAACGGCGGCCGCTGGGGCGCCGACTACAACGGTGGTGACATCAACATCGACGTCGATCGCAACACCAACATCAACCGTGGCGACCGCGATGGCAACCGTGGCAGTGGCACGGGGCAACGCTCGCCAGGGGCGGGCAATACGGCCTGGAAGTCCAACAAACAGCCTGGGCAGGTCAGCAGTTCCGTCGGCAAGTCGCCCTCCGCCGGGCGCCCCGGCGATGCGCGCGGGGGTGCCGGTGCAGGCAACTACGGCTCGGGCGGCGCGGGCGGTGCCAGGGCGTCGACACAGCCCGGCGGCGGTGCGGCGGGTGCGGGCGGCGCGAGGGCATCGACGCAGCCCGGCGGTGGCGCAGCGGGTGGCGGCGCGGCCCGGCCCTCGACCCAGCCCTCCGGCGGTGGCATGGGCAGTGCCGGGGCCTCCCGTCCGGGGACACAACCCTCGGGGGGCTATGGCGGCAGCAGCGCCAGCCGCGGTGGCGACGCCTTCGGTGGCTACAGCTCGGGGCGGCAGGCGCAGATGGACAGCTCGCGGGGCGCCTCGAGCCGCAGCTCGATGTCCGGCGGCGGTGGCCGCTCGGCGCCGAGTGGTGGTGCGCGCGGCGGCGGCGGCGGCGGGCGCGGCGGCGGCGGACGTCGTTGACCGCAAGGGCCACATCCATGAACACATCCACATCCATCCATTGCGAGGACTCCGCCATGACCATCATCCGCCTCTGGGCCCTGCTGCGGCGCCTGATGCTGGCGCTGACGCTGGCCCTGCCCTTGGCCGCGACGGCTGCGCCACAGCAGACCTTCGCCACGCCGGAAGCGGCCGTCGATGCGCTGATGGCCGCACTCAAGGCCGACAGTGACGGCTCGATGCTGGCGATCTTCGGCGACGACTACAAACACCTGATCGTCCAGGACGACCGCGCGGCCGCCAGCGCCAACCGCGCAAAGGTCTACCAGTCGATGCAGACGCTGCGCGTGCTGCGCGAGTCGGGCCCGGACCGGCGTCTGCTGCTGATCGGCGACGAGGCCTGGCCGCTGCCGATCCCGATCGTGCGCAGCGGCGATCGCTGGCGCTTCGCCAGCGAGTTGGGCGAGGACGAGCTCATCAACCGTCGCGTGGGGGCCAACGAACGCAATGCCATCTATGTGCTGCGCGCGTTCGTCGACGCGCAGCGTGCCTACGCGGCGGTCGACCGCGACGGCGACGGTGTGCGCCAGTATGCGCAGAAGCTGGCCAGCACACCGGGCAAGCAAGACGGCCTGTACTGGACCGCCGACGCCGCCAAGGGCGAAGAGGTCAGCCCCTTCGGCCCGCTGATTGCCGAGAGCGCCGCTTATCTCGAAGGCCACGCGGTGGGCGATCCCTACCGCGGCTATCGTTTCAGGATACTGACGCGCCAGGGCGCCCACGCCGCGGGGGGTGCCTACAACTACCTGATCAACGGTCGCCTGATCGGCGGCTTCGCGATGGTGGCCTATCCGGCCGAGTGGGGCGAGACCGGCGTGATGAGCTTCATCGTCAACCACAACGGCAAGGTCTTCGAAAAGGATCTCGGCAAGAATTCCACCGCTCTCGGCGCGAAGATGAGCGCCTTCGATCCGGGGCCTGGGTGGAAGCCAGTGGCACCCTGAGGGCGTGCGCGCGTGCCGCGCAGCGTTGCTGTGCATCTTCGTGATGCCAGTCCTGCAGGGATGCCTGCTCACTCGCGTTCTGGAAACCCGGGCGCAGCTGTGTGACGAGCAACCTTCTCGAGTGAGCGTCATCCGGGAGCCGGGCAGCGGCCTGCGCGTCGTGTTCGAGAAGCCGACGTTGACGCAGCGGGATGTGATCCAGATCGTCGGTTTCGAACCCAGCCAGACGGGCGGCGCCGAGGCAGTCCGCGAGCTCTTCTATGAAGCGCGCCCGACGGCGCGGCCGCATGATCGAGCGTCGAGTCTTGTCTTGAAGCTTTCGTTCACTCTGCTTCAGGGCGAATACAAGCTTGTGGAAGTGCAGGTTCCAGAGAAGTTCAACGCCATCCTTCCTTCGCCGTTGCTGGACGCCGCCGTCAAGGTGACGTGCAAGGCGCAGATCGTCGTCGTTCCGCCGAGCACCACCTTCGATCTTGGCGATGTCGATCGGGCGACCCTGCCCCACCGCGATGCGCTGAGCCAACTGTTGGGGCCACCGAGCAGCGCCAATGCGGTCCACACCGAACTCTCGTATCAGTACTGCCTGGCCAACTGCGGCGCGAGCCCCTCGATGGTCGCGAATCTGAAGTTCGTCTTCGGCGTCGATGGGCAGTTGCAGCGCTTGCAAGCAAGTTACTTCCGCTACCTGGCCGAGGTGGACCTCGCATCAACCAAGCCGACAGCGACCATCGAACTGCGCCCGGCGTTCAATTGACACGCGGCCGGGACGCGAGTGGCGAGCCAGGCGAAGGTGACACTGTCATGACGGGCGCTGCGCCAGCCGAGAATCCGCGGTACCGGGATCCGGCCGATACTCACGGTGCAACGCAGCGCCGCCTGGCGCTACCCTGATGGCAGCGGGAGCCCCATGAACACCGACGCAGAAAAGAGCCGACTCGAACAATCACGCACCCGCCAGGCCCACTGGAAGCGATGGGGTCCTTACCTCAGCGAGCGCCAGTGGGGCACGGTGCGCGAGGACTACAGCGACAACGGCGACGCCTGGAATTACTTCAGCCACGACCAGGCGCGTTCGCGTGCCTACCGCTGGGGCGAGGACGGCCTGGCCGGCATCAGCGACGACCACCAGGTGCTGTGTTTTGCGCTGGCGCTGTGGAACGGCAACGACCCCATCCTGAAGGAGCGTGCCTTCGGCCTGGCCAACAGCGAAGGCAACCACGGCGAGGACGTCAAGGAGTACTACTTCTACCTCGACAGCACGCCCACGCACTCGTACATGAAGTACTTGTACAAGTACCCGCAGGCGGCCTATCCGTATGACGACCTTGTTCGCACCAACCGCGGCCGCGGCAAGCACGAGGCCGAGTACGAACTGCTCGACACCGGCGTGTTCGACGACCAGCGCTACTTCGATGTCTTCGTGGAATACGCCAAGGCCGGGCCCGAGGACCTGCTGGCGCGCATCACGGTGTCCAACCGCGGCCCCGACGCGGCGCCGCTGCACGTGCTGCCGACGCTGTGGTTCCGCAATACCTGGTCGCAAAGGGGCGGCGGTTCGAAGCCGCAGCTGAAACAGATCCCGGGGACAGGCGACACCGTCGTGCATGCCCACCACACCGATGCGTTGTTCCAGGAATCACTGGACGACTACTTCTTGCACGTCGAAGGCCAGGTGCCGCTGCTCTTCACCGAGAACGAGACCAACAATGCACGGCTGTTCGACGGGCAGAACGCGTCACCTTACGTCAAGGACGCCTTCCACCACTTCGTCGTGCAAGGCGACGCTGCGGCGGTGAACCCGGCACAAGCCGGCACCAAGATGGCGGCGCACCATGTGCTGCAGATCGACGCGGGCGCCACGGAGGTCATCCGGCTGCGCCTGCGCACAGGCGTGCCCGTTGCGAAGACCGATGCCTTCGCTGATTTCGACGCGGTCTTTGCGCAGCGCTTGGCCGAGGCCGATGCCTTCTATGCCTCGATCACGCCACCGGCAGTGGCGGCGGACAAGGACCGCGCCAACGTCATGCGCCAGGCGCTGGCGGGCATGCTGTGGACCAAGCAATACTTCTACTACGACCTCGACCTGTGGCTCGACGAGCATGGCGCCGGCAGCCACCTGCCCAAGCACGAACGTCGCCAAGTGCGCAACGCCGAGTGGTCACACATGTTCAACGACGACATCATCTCGATGCCGGACAAATGGGAGTACCCCTGGTACGCGGCCTGGGACCTGGCCTTCCATATGATCCCGCTGGGCATGGTGGACCCCGACTTCGCCAAACAGCAGCTCGACCTGATGCTGCGCAACGACTACCTGCATCCCAACGGCCAGCTGCCGGCCTACGAGTGGAACTTCGGCGACGTCAACCCACCGGTACATGCCTGGGCCACGCTGCAGTTGTACCTGATGGACAAGCAGCGGCGCGGCGATGGCGGGGATGTCGAGTTCCTGAAGTACGCGTTCTCCAAGCTGCTGGTCAACTTCACCTGGTGGGTCAACCGCAAGGACCGCGCCGGTGCCAATGTCTTCGAAGGCGGCTTCCTCGGTCTGGACAACATCGGCGTGTTCGACCGCTCGGCGCCGCTGCCCACCGGCGGCTACCTCGACCAGGCCGACGGCACGGCGTGGATGGTGTTCTTCAGCCAGCAGATGCTGCGCATCGCGGTGGAGCTGGCGCTGCACGAACCGCTGTACGAGGAGTTCGTCGAGAAGTTCTTCCAGCACACGCTGTTCATTGCCGGTGCGATGGACCGCACGGGCGACCGGCACGACGAGATGTGGGACGAGGAAGACGGCTTCTTCTACGACGTGCTGCGCCTGCCCGATGGCTCATCGACGCGGCTGAAGGTGCGCTCCATCGTCGGGCTGCTGCCGCTGGCCGGCGTCGCCGTGTTCGAAGAGGACATCCTGGACAAGCTGCCGCACTTTCGCCGGCGCGCTCAGGAGTTCGGCAGGCGCCATCCGGAGCTGGTGGCCGGTATGCACCTGCCCAGCCTGCCCGGCGTGGCCGACCGGCGCATGCTGGCCATCGTCGACGAGACCAAGCTGCGGCGCATCCTGGCGCGCATGCTCGACGAGGCCGAGTTCTTCAGCCCGTATGGCATCCGTGCGCTGTCGCGCTACCACCTCGAACACCCCTACGTCTTCAACCACGGCGGGCAGGAGCACCGCGTGGCCTATGTGCCGGGCGATTCGGACAGCGGCATGTTCGGCGGCAATTCCAATTGGCGCGGCCCGGTGTGGATGCCGATCAACTACCTGCTGTACACCACGTTGCTGCGCTTGTACGCCTACTACGGCGAGGACTTCAAGGTCGAATGCCCCACCGGCTCGGGCCAGATGATGACGCTGCTGGAAGTGGCCAGGGAACTGGGCGAACGGCTGGTGCGCACCTTCTTGAAGGATGAGGCCGGCGCGCGCCCGGCGATGGGGGGCGCGCACAAGTACCGCGACGACCCGCACTGGCGTGAGTTGCTGCAGTTCCATGAGTACTTCCACGGCGACAGCGGCGCCGGCATCGGCGCCAGCCACCAGACCGGCTGGACCGGCTGCGTGGCGCGCATCATCCAAGTCAATGCGCTGATGACCCAGGAGCTGCTGCTGGCGCCCGGCGCCGAGGCCGCAGCCTTCAAGCTGATGCAAGCCGGCGGCAAGCCGGCGACGCGCTGAACCGACCGGAGCCACCGATGAAGGACTACTACGCGCACATGAACCTGCCGCAGCCGGTGCTGCCCTCGCTGCAGCACCTGCCGCTGCTCAAGGGCCAGACCGCGCTGGTCACCGGTGCCAACTCCGGTATCGGCCGTGCCATCGCGCTGGCGCTGGGTCGCGCCGGCGCCAATGTGGTGATCAATTACGTGGCCCGGCCCGAGGAGGCCCAGGCCGTGGCCGACGAGATCCGCGCCAGCGGCGTCGGTGCGATGAGCGTGATGGCCGATGTCTCCAACGAGGCCCAGGTGCAATCCATGTTCGCCGCCGCAGTGAAGGAATTCGGCACGGTCGACATCCTGGCCAGCAACGCCGGGCTGGAGAAGAACGCTCCCTTCCATGAAATGAGCGTGGCGCAGTGGGACCAGGTGATGAACGTCAACCTGCGCGGTGCGTTCCTGTGCGCGCGCGAGGCGGTGCGCGAATTCCTGAAGCGCGGCGTGCGCCCCGAGGTGTCGGTGTCGGCGGGCAAGATCATCTTCACGAGTTCGGTGCACGAAGTCATCCCCTGGGCCGGGCATGTCAACTACGCCGCCAGCAAGGGCGGTCTGATGCTGCTGATGAAGAGCCTGGCGCAGGAGGTGGCCGAAAAGCGCATCCGCGTCAATTCCATCGGCCCGGGTGCGATCCGCACGCCGATCAACACCGCCGCCTGGGGCACGCCCGAGGCCTATGCCGAGCTGATGAAGCTGGTGCCCTACAAGCGCATCGGCGAGGTCGACGAGATCGGTCGCGCCGCCGTGTGGCTGGCCTCGGATTTCAGCGACTACATCGTCGGCACCACGCTGTTCATCGACGGCGGCATGACGCTGTACCCCGGATTCGAGACGGGCGGTTGAAGCCGATGCCACGCTACCCCGCGCTGTACCAGATCAACACCCGCGTGCGGCTGACCGAGCTGTCGCACGCGCTCGGCTGCGCCGCCACGCTCGACGACATCAGCGACGCCGAACTCGACCGCCTGGCCGAACAGGGCTTCGACTGGATCTGGCTGCTCAGCGTCTGGCAGACCGGGCCGGTGGGCCAGCGCGTGTCGCGCAGCCAGCCCGAGTGGCGGCGCGAGTTCGAGCGCACGCTGCCCGACCTTCGCGACGAGGACATCGCCGGCTCCGGCTTCGCCATCCGCGGCTACAGCGTGCATGCGGCGCTGGGTGGCGATGCGGCGCTGGCGCGGCTGCGCGCGCGGCTGCGCCAGCGCGGCCTGAAGCTGATGCTCGACTTCGTGCCCAACCATGTGGCGCTGGACCATCCGTGGGTCGATGCGCACCCCGAGTTCTTCATCGCCGGGACCGCGGCCGAGCTGGAGCACTCGCCGCAGAACTGGTGCCGCCTGCGCACGAAGAGCGGCACGCTGATCCTGGCCCACGGCCGCGACCCCTATTTCGATGGCTGGCCCGACACGCTGCAGCTCAACTACGCCAAGGCGCAACTTCAGCAGGCGATGATCGGCGAGCTGCAGCGCATCACCGGGCAGTGCGACGGCCTGCGCTGCGACATGGCCATGCTGCTGCTGCCCGAGGTGTTCGAACGCACCTGGGCGCGGCGCATCGAACCGTTCTGGCCGAAGGCGATTGCCGCGGTGCGCCATCGGCAGCGTGACTTCGGCTTCATGGCCGAGGTCTACTGGGACCTGGAATGGGCGCTGCAGCAACAGGGCTTCGACCATGCCTATGACAAGCGTCTGTACGACCGGCTGCTCGCGCAGCAGGCGCAACCGGTGCGCGAGCACCTGCAGGCCGGGCTGGACTACCAGGACCGGCTGGCGCGCTTCTTGGAAAATCATGACGAGCCGCGCGCGGCCACGGCCTTCGAGTCGCGAGTGCATGCCGCGGCGGCGCTGGTCACCTATGCCACGCCGGGCCTGCGCTTCTTCCACCAAGGCCAGCTCGAGGGCCGGCGCGTGCGCATCTCGCCGCACTTGGTGCGCGGTCCGGACGAGCCGGTGGATGCCACGCTGGCGCGCTTCTATGGGCGGCTGCTGGCGGCGCTGCGCCACGAGGCGCTGCGTGACGGTGTCTGGTCGCTGCTCGACTGCAGTCAGGCGTGGCCCGGCAATGCCAGTGCAGCCCAGTTCATCGCCTGGCACTGGCAAGGCCCGGACGAGCGCTGCCTGTGTGCGGCAGTGAACTACGCAGCGCAGCCGGGCCAGTGCTTCGTGCACCTGCCGCTGCCCCCGCAGGCGGGCGCCAGACTCGGCCTCAAGGATCTGCTGGGCGACGCCGTGTACGAGCGGCCCGCCGACGACCTGCTGCAGCGTGGCCTGTACCTGGATCTGCCGGCCTGGGGCCACCACCTGTTCGAGCTGCACGTCCTGCCCGCAGCGGCGGCGCAGGCAGAATCCGGGCGATGAGCGACGCCGCACCGACCCCGCGCTTCAGCCACTTGGCACGGCTGCGCAATGGCACGGCGGTGCTGGTGCGCAACATCCGGCCCGACGATCGCGAGCGCATCATCGCGGCCTTCCACAAGCTCGATGCCGAGACCATCTACACCCGCTTCTTCAGCGCCAAGAAGGAGCTGACCGAGGCCGACCTGGGCCGCATCGACTCGGCGGACTTCGAGCATGCGGTGGTGCTGGTGGCCACGCTGGGCAGCGGTGCCGATGAAGTCATCATCGGCGGCGGTGCCTACACCGTGCTCGACCGGCCGGGCGAGCCGAAGACCGCCGAGGTGTCCTTCACCATCGAGGAGGACTATCACGGCCAGGGCCTGTCGGGCCTGTTCATGCGGCTGCTCACGCAGATCGGCCGCGAACGCGGCATCCGGCGTTTCGAGGCCGAGGTGCTGGCCGGCAACGTGGCCATGCTCAAGGTCTTCCAGCGCAGCGGCCTGCCGATGAGCAAGCAGTTCGAGGACGGCGTGGTCCACGTGGCGATGGACCTGGATCCGGAGGCACCCGCCGCGCACTGAGCCGCTGTCCGGCGCGCCGCGCATGAGGCGCACCCTCGACCCGATCGACCGCAATTCCGAGGTGCTGTTCGGCCTGTTCATGGTGCTGACCTTCACCGGTACGCTCAGCGTGGCCACGGCCGGGCGCGAGGACGTGCGCACCATGCTCATTGCCGCCATCGGCTGCAACCCCGCCTGGGGCTGCGTCCACGCGGTGATGTACGTGCTGCGCAGCATGGTGGCGCGCGGCCGCAAGGCCAGCCTCGTGCGCCAGGTGCTGCCCTTCATCTTCATGACCGACCTGCGCGCTGCGATGCGCGTGTCCGGCGCCGTGGCCATGGTGATGCTCTTCGCCTGCGGCTTTGCCTGGGGGCGCTATGCCGGCGGCTGGCCCTGGCGCACCGGCATCGCGATGGTGGTCGCCGGCGCCATCATCCAGGCCGTGGTCATCGCGCTGGGCGGCTGATCACCGAGCCTGCCGCTCGAGCAGCAGGCGCACCGCGCCAAAGGCGATCAGCAGCCCCACCACCACCGACAGGATGCCCAGCGCCTGCAGCGTGGACGGCACCTCGCCGAGGATCGGAATCGCCAGCAGCGATGCGGCACCGGGCACCATGGCGCCGAAGAAGGCGGCGCGGCCGGCGCCAAGCAGCGCAGCGGCCCGGCTGTAGGCCAGCATGGCCACCAGCCCGGCGCCCAGCCCCTGGGCCAGCACCTGCAGCGCCAGCATGCCGGCGCCGGCCCGGCGCAGGCTGCCCAGGTCGGCCAGCGCAAGGTAAGGCGGCAGGAACAGCAGCAGGGACAACACCAGAACCACGGTGGTGACGCGCAGCGGATCCACCTGCCAGCGCCGCGACAGCGTGCCGAACAGGCCCCAGCAGAAGCCGGCCACGGCAAACAGCAGATCGCCGAACAGCGTGGCGCGGCTTTCGCCGTGCAGCAGGCTGTCGCCGCCCATGAAGAACAGGCCCAGCAGCACGAAGCCGGCGCCGATCAGGCTCTCGCCCGTCAGCCGCTGCTGTCCCAGCCAGGCCGACAGGCCCATGCCGGCGAGCATCTGGCCCGAAGGGGCGATCACTGCACCGTGGGCCAGCGGCGCGAGCGAGAAGCCGGTCATGAACAGCAGGCTGAAACCCGGGCCGGCCAGCAGCGTCAGGATCAGGCCGCGACGCCAGCCGATCCCGGCCAGGTCACGCCAGCCCCAGCGCCATATCAGCGGCAGCGTCAACAACGCACCGGGCGCAAAGCGCAGGAGGCTCATGTCGGCCGGGCTCAGGCCCGCCGTGACGCCCAGCCGGGCCAGCACCGAGTACACGGCCCAGATGGCCGCGGCCAGCAGGCCCCAGCCCAGGCCGGCCATCTGGGGGCTGGAGCCAGGGCGAGAGGCGGAGCGAGGCATGATCACAGGCTAACAGCGCGTGCCAGGCAGCGCCGTGGCGGGGGCAACGTGCAGCCGGCGTGCAGCGCAGCACGATTGCCGATGGTGCCGGCGACGAATCCAGTGCATGCTGCGTCCATGAGCATGGATACGATCTTTCAGCACAAGGGCTACGAGTTGCGTTGTGGTGCCCGGGCGCTCGACAGTGGCATCTACATGCCAACGCTGGTCGTGGCCAAGCACCTGTGGCCCAGCCGGCCGCGCACCCTGGCCGTGACCGGCGAGGGTTGCCGCAGCGTCGACGAGGCCATCGCCTCGGCCCATGCACAGGGCCTGGCCTGGGTTCGAGATTTCGGCTGAGGCGCTAGCGGCCGCTGCGGCCGCGACCGCCACCTCCGTAGCCACTGCCGGTGGAGCGCGGTGCGGCGGGCGATGCGCGGCCGCTGGACGCGCTGCCCCCACTGCCGGCGCGCCGGGCACCGCTGCCACCCCCGCCGCCGCCGCTGCCATTTCGCGGGCTGGCGCCACGGCCGCCGCCGCCCCCGCCGCCGCTGTTGCGGCGCGTGCCGCCGATCCCGATGGTCATGCGCCCGAGCACGATCGGCTCGGCCTTCTCGTTGGGGTCGGGCTCGAAGCCGGGCACCACCGCGCGCGGGATGCTGCGCTTGGTGAGCCTTTCGATGTCGCGCAGGAAGATGTCCTCGTCGACGCAGACCAGCGACACGGCCTCGCCGCTGGCGCCGGCGCGGCCGGTGCGGCCAATGCGGTGCACGTAGTCTTCCGGCACGTTGGGCAGCTCGTAGTTGACGACGTGCGGCAGCTGGTCGATGTCGATGCCGCGCGCGGCGATGTCGGTGGCCACCAGCACCTGCAGCTCGCCGCGCTTGAAGTCGGCCAGCGCCTTGGTGCGTGCGGTCTGGCTCTTGTTGCCGTGGATCGCCATCGCGCTGATGCCCTGGTCGTTCAGGTAGTCGGTCAGGCGGTTGGCGCCGTGCTTCATGCGCGTGAACACCAGCACCTGGTGCCAGTCGCCGCTCCTGATCAGGTGCGCCAGCAGCTCCTTCTTGCGCTCGCGCGAGACAGGATGCACCTTCTGCTCCACCAGCTCGGCGGTGGAATTGCGCCGTGCCACCTCGATCAGCACCGGCTGGTTCAGCAACCGATCGGCCAGCGCCTTGATCTCGTCGCTGAAGGTGGCAGAGAACAGCAGGCTCTGCTTCTTGGCCGGGATGATGGCCAGCACCTTCTTGATGTCGTGGATGAAACCCATGTCGAGCATGCGGTCGGCCTCGTCGAGCACGAAGATCTCGACGCGGCTCAGGTCCAGCGTGCGCTGCTGGTGGTGGTCGAGCAACCGGCCGGGCGTGGCCACCAGGATATCGACGCCGCGCCGCAGCTTGTCGATCTGCGGCTGCATGCCGACGCCGCCAAACATCACCATGCTGCTGAGCTTGCTGTACTTGCCGTAGACGCGCACGCTTTCTTCCACCTGCGCGGCAAGCTCGCGCGTGGGCGTGAGGATCAGCGCGCGGATCGGCAGCCGGCCCTTGGCATCGCGCACGGCGGGTTGGGCCATCAGCCGCTGCAGCATCGGCAGCGTGAAGCCTGCGGTCTTGCCGGTGCCGGTCTGCGCGCCGCCCATCAGGTCGGCGCCGGACAGGATGGTGGGAATGGCCTGCGCCTGGATCGGCGTGGGCGTGTCGTAGCCATGCTCATGCACGGCACGCACGATGGGCTCGACCAGGCCGAGGTCTGTGAAGTTCATTTTGGATTTCGGGCTCTTTGGCGAGCCATGTTCGCAAGCTGCGGCGACCCGTTGCGGGTGCACCAGTCTGCAGATGCGAGGGACGAAGAATCGTCGGAATCGACAGCGGCGCGATGACTGGGGGTCGCGACGCAGCTTTGCATTCTACCGTGCACGGCACGGCGTGACGCCGTGCGCGGAAAGCAGTCGTCAATCGCCGACGATCTTGCGTTCCTTGATGATGGCGCCGAAGCGCTTGGAGTCCTCGGCCGCCTTGGCGGCGAACTCGACCGGGCTCATCGGCGCGGGCACACCGCCGAGCGCGCCGATGCGCTCCTTCAGCGCCGGCGTGGCCAGGATGCGGTTGATCTCGCCATTCAGCTTGTTGATCACCGCCTCGGGCGTGCCGGCTGGCGCATAGAAGCCGAAGATGGTGTCGGCGTCGAAGCCCTTCAGCCCCAGCTCGTCGAGTGTGGGCACGTCGGGGAACAGCGGTGAGCGCTGCGGGCTGCCCACCGCCAGCATGCGCAGCTTGCCGGACTTGATGTGTGGAATGGCGATGCCCGGGTCGAAGAGGAAGTCGATCTGCCCGCCCAGCAGGTCGGTCAGCGCCGGCGCGGCGCCGCGGTAGGGCACGTGCACGGCGAAGGTGCCGGTCTGGCTCTTCATCATCTCGGTGGCCAGATGCGGCGAGCTGCCGTTGCCCGGCGAGCCGAAGCTGCGCTGGCCGGGGTTCGCCTTCAGGTCGGCGAGAAAGGCCTTGAAGTCCTTCGACGGGTTTTCCGAGCGCACCACCAGGAAGACCAGCACGCGCGCCGCCGCAGCCACCGGCACCAGGTCCTTGGCCGGGTCGAAGGGCATCTTGGCGTAGATGTGCGGATTGACCGAGACCATGCCGCCACTGCTCATCAGCAGCGTGTAGCCATCGGCCGGCGACTTGGCGACCACGTCGCCGCCGATGTTGCCGCCGGAGCCGGCGCGGTTCTCGACCACCACGGTCTGGCCCAGGCTGGTCTGCAGCGGGGCGGCCACGGCACGCGCAATCTGGTCGGCCGCGCCGCCGGGCGGGAAATTGACGACGATCTTGATTGGCTTGCTCGGCCAGGTCTGGGCCTGGCTGGCGGCGCTGAAGGCAAAGGCGCCGGCGAGCACGGCAAGGCCGAACAGTTTGCGCATGGCAGTCTCCTTGGTATTGGGGGTCATCTCAGGCGACCTCGATGTCGAGCAGTACGGCGCCTTCGGCGCGCAAGGCGGCGGGTAGCGCCTGCTGCAGCTGCTCTGCACTGCGGATGCGCTGCGCCGGTACGCCATGGCCGGCGGCCAGGGCCAGGAAGTCCAGGCCCGGCAGCTCGCTGCCCTCGGGCTTGACGCCGCTGGCGAAGCCGAAGCGCGGCGCAAAGTCCTGCAGCGCCGCATAGCGACCGTTGTTCAGGACGATGAAGGTGATCGGCAGCTTCGCCTGGGCAGCGTTCCAAAGCGCCTGGATGGTGTACATCGCCGAGCCATCGCCGACCAGGGCGATGGTGCGCGCATCGGGCCGCGCGAACGCCACGCCGATGGCCGCGGCCATGCCGAAGCCCAGGCCACCGCTGCACATTTCGTAGAAGGTGCCGGGGCGCAGGATCGGCAGCCGCTCGTGCATTGCCGGCCGGGCGCTGGGCGCTTCTTCGACGACGATGCTGGACGGGTCGCGCGCATCGGCCAGCGCCTGCAGCACATAGGCCACCGACAGTCGCTCGCCGTGCGCCGGCGGCTCGGCCCGGGCCGGGCGCTGCCAGCGTGGCGGCATCGGCCGCTGCGGCGGCACCGGGCGCGCCAACAGATCGAGCAGGCCGGGTTTGAGGCTGCACAGCACGGCGCTGCCCTGGGGCGCCCAGGCGGCGGTGTCGGGGTCGTCGATCAGCTGCAGCAGCTGTGTGCCCGGAGGCACGTGCGGGCCGCTGCCGGCCACGTGATAGGTGAAGGCCGGCGCGCCGAGGGCCAGCACCACGTCGTGCGGCGCCAGTGCGGCGACGATGCGCTCGCGCATCGGGCTCAGGTGCCCGGCGAAGAGCGCGTGGTCGCCGGGGAAGCCGCAGGTGCCGGCCATCGGTGCGATGAAAACGCGAGCGTTGTGCCGTTCGGCCAGCTGCACCGCCTGGTCCCAGGCGCCGTCGCGGTCGACTGCCGCGCCGACGACGAAGGCCGGTGCGCGCGCGCCGTCGAGCGCGGCGCCGATCTCGGCCAGCAGCACGGGGTCGGGACGCAGCGCCGAGGCCACGCGCCGCGGTTCGACCGCGTCGGTGGGCACGGCCCAGTCGTCGGCCGGCACCGACACCAGCACCGGGCCGCGCGGCGGCATCATCGCCAGGTAGTAGGCGCGGGCGATGGCCAGCGGCACGTCTTCGGCCCGCGCCGGTTCCACCGCCCACTTGACGTAGGGCCGCGGCAGCTCGGTGGCGCGCGCCGAGGCCAAAAACGGGTCGAAGGGCAGGAGCGACCGCGACTGCTGCCCGGCGGTGATGACCATCGGGGTGCGGTTCTTGTAGGCGGTGAAGATCGCGCCCATCGCATGGCCCACGCCCACGGCGGAATGCAGGTTGACGAAGGCGGCGTTGCGCGTGGCCTGCGCATAGCCGTCGGCCATGCCGACGACCACCGCTTCCTGCAGCCCCAGCACGTAGCGGAAGTCGGCCGGGAAGTCGACGAACATCGGCAGCTCGGTCGAGCCCGGGTTGCCGAAGACGGTGTTCAGGCCGAAGCCGCGCAGCAGTGCGAACACGGCCTCGCGCACGGTGGGAGAGTCGATCGAATCGGTCATGGCAGCACGGCAAGGGAGCGAGCAGCGACAATAACGGGTTCGCGACGCCGCAGGCGTGCGCCCTTTCCCTTAGCTTTTCTCTGCCATGGCCCAATACGTCTATACCATGAACCGCGTCGGCAAGATCGTGCCGCCGAAGCGGCAGATCCTGAAGGACATCTCGCTGTCCTTCTTCCCCGGCGCCAAGATAGGCGTGCTCGGCCTCAACGGCTCGGGCAAGTCCACCTTGTTGAAGATCATGGCCGGCCTCGACAAGGACATCGAGGGCGAAGCCGTTCCGATGCCCGGGCTGAACATCGGCTACCTGCCGCAGGAGCCGCAGCTCGAGCCGACGCAGACGGTGCGCCAGGCGGTGGAGCAGGGCATCGGCGGCGTGCTCGCCGCCAAGGCGCGGCTGGACGAGGTCTATGCGGCCTATGCCGAGCCCGATGCCGATTTCGACAAGCTGGCGGCCGAGCAGGCCGAGCTGGAGAACATCATCGCCTCGGCCGGCAGCGAGAACACCGACCTGCAGCTGGAGATCGCCGCCGACGCGCTGCGCCTGCCGCCGTGGGACGCGCTGATCGGCACGCTGTCGGGCGGCGAGAAGCGCCGCGTCGCGCTGTGCCGGCTGCTGCTGAGCAAGCCTGACATGCTGCTGCTCGACGAGCCCACCAACCACCTGGACGCCGAAAGCGTGGAGTGGCTGGAGATCTTCCTCAAGCGCTACCCGGGCACCGTGGTGGGCATCACCCACGATCGCTACTTCCTGGACAACGCGGCCGAGTGGATCCTGGAGCTCGACCGCGGCCGCGGCATCCCCTACAAGGGCAACTACTCCGACTGGCTGGAGCAGAAGGAACAGCGTCTGGAGCAGGAACAGAAGACCGAGGACGCGCGCACCAAGGCCATGAAGGAGGAACTGAAGTGGGTGCGTTCCAACGCCAAGGGCCGGCAGAGCAAGAGCAAGGCGCGCCTGGCGCGCTTCGAGGAATTGAGCGACGTCGACTACCAGAAGCGCAACGAGACCAACGAGATCTTCATCCCGGTGGGCGAGCGGCTGGGCAATCAGGTGATCGACTTCAACGGCGTGAGCAAGAGCTTCGGCGACCGGTTGCTGATGGACAACCTGAGCTTCAAGGTGCCGGCCGGCGCCATCGTCGGCATCATCGGCCCCAACGGCGCCGGCAAGTCGACGCTGTTCCGAATGATCCAGGGTGTGGAAAAGCCCGACAGCGGCGAGGTGGTGATCGGCTCGACGGCGCGGCTGGCCTTCGTCGACCAGAGCCGCGACAGCCTGGCCGCCGACAAGACCGTGTGGGAAGACGTCTCCGGTGGGCTGGACAACATCGTCGTCGGCAAGTTCACCATGCCCAGCCGGGCCTACCTGGGCCGCTTCAACTTCAAGGGCAACGACCAGCAGAAGCTGGTCGGGCAGCTGTCGGGCGGTGAACGTGGCCGGCTGCACCTGGCCAAGACCCTGTCCCAGGGCGGTAACGTACTGCTGCTCGACGAGCCCAGCAACGACCTGGACGTGGAAACGCTGCGCGCGCTCGAAGACGCGCTGCTCGAGTTTGCCGGCAGCATCATGGTCATCAGCCACGACCGCTGGTTCCTGGACCGCATCTGCACGCACATCCTGGCCGCCGAGGGCGACTCGCAGTGGGTCTTCTATGCCGGCAACTACCAGGAGTACGAAGCCGACAAGAAGAAGCGCCTGGGCGAGGAGGGCGCCAAACCGCACCGGCTGCGCTTTAAAGCCTTGAAATGACCGCCGCGGCCGCAGCGCACGAGCGCGCGGCGGCGGTCGTCATCCTGGCCGGCGTCAGCGCCGCACTGCATGTGGCGAAGCTGCCGCCGGCCATCACGGCCCTGCAGTCCGCACTGGGGCTGTCGCTGCTGGAGTCCGGCTTTTTGTTGTCGACCGTGCAAGTGGCCGGCATGGCAGCGGGCGTCGCCTTTGGCGCGCTGGCCGATGCACTGGGCTTCAAGCGCAGCATGCTGCTCGGCCTGGGACTGCTGGCACTGTCCAGCACGGTCGGAGGCCTGTCGCAGGACGTGGTCACGCTGCTGCTGCTGCGCGCGGTCGAAGGTTTCGGTTTCCTGCTGGTGGTGCTGCCGGCGCCGGGGCTGATCCGCCGGCTGGTGGCGCCCCAACAGCTGAGCCGCATGCTCGGCCTTTGGGGCACCTACATGCCCTTCGGCGCGGCGCTGGCGCTGCTGATCGGGCCGCTATGGATCGGCGCCTTCGGCTGGCGCGCCTGGTGGTGGGCGCTGGGGGGCCTGTCGGCGGCCTCGGCGCTGTGGCTGGTGCGGGCCGTGCCGGCCGGCGGCGCTGCCCCATTGGTGGCACGGGCACTGCCCTGGGCCGCGCCGGCTGCGCCAGACCCTGGCCGCACCCGGCCCCTGGCTGGTGGCCATGACCTTCGCCGTCTATGCCGGGCAGTGGCTGGCGGTCATCGGTTTCCTGCCGGCCATCTACCTGGAAGCCGGCGTTTCCGGCGCTGCCACCGGTGTGCTCACCGCGCTGGCCGCAGCGGTCAACATGGCGGGCAACCTGGCCTCGGGCCGGCTGCTGCATGCCGGCGTGCGGCCGACGCGGTTGC
The DNA here is from genome assembly GCA_963758955.1 of uncultured Pseudomonadota bacterium. Taxonomy (GTDB): domain Bacteria; phylum Pseudomonadota; class Gammaproteobacteria; order Burkholderiales; family Burkholderiaceae_C; genus Rubrivivax. The sequence continues at coordinate 471,231 of CAVWXO010000002.1, read as the reverse complement.
TGGCCACCGGCTTCGTGGCCATGGCATGGGCCGCTGCGGCGGCCTTCGCCGTGCTCGACGGCGCGGCCCTGCCGGCGACGCTGCGCTATGGCGCGATCCTGGTGTTCTCCGGAGTTGGCGGGCTGATCCCGGCGACGCTGTTCACGCTGGCGGTGCGCCTGGCGCCGAGCGAGCAGACGCTGTCCAGCACCGTCGGCTGGATGCAGCAGTGGTCGGCACTGGGCCAGTTTGCCGGCCCGCCGCTGGTGGCGTGGGTGGCAGGCCGCAGCGGCGGCTGGCAGTGGACCTGGCTGGCCACCGGCGCGTGCTCGATGCTCGGCCTGCTGCTGACAGTGCGCATTGCTGCGCTGTTGCGCCAGCGCAATTCGAGCCCGATGCCCGACAATCGCTGAACCTGCGGGTTGAACCAAAGTTGCGCTCCCGTACTCGCAGAAGGTGGCGCTCCGCCCTCAGCCCCTGCCTGTCCCTGACCCGATGCGAACCCAACCGATTGCTGCCGCGCTGACGCTCGCCCTGCTGGGGGGCTGCGCCAGCACGCCGTCGCAGGGGCCCCAGCCTGCCGCCGCCGCGGCCGCCCCTACGGTTGCCGCGGTGGCTCCGAAGCCCGCGGCGCCGCCGGCCAGCGCCGCCTCTGCCACTTCGCCGCCTGCCGGGGCCCGTCCGCCCGCGGCGCCCGGCACGGCGCCGGTGGCCGCGGCACCGGGCACGCCACCGGCCTTTGCCGTGGTGATCAAGGACGCCAAGCAGATCGACGGCCCGATCACCGCTTGGCAGAAGGACGACAGGCTGTGGCTGGAACTGGCGCCCGAGCAGTTCGGCAAGCCCTTCATGCTCTCGCCCAAGTTGTCTACCGGCATCGGCGAGGCCTTCATCATCGGCGGCCTGATGGCCTACCCGGTGAACGGCGCCGGCGGCCCGCAGGTGGTGGAGTTCGTGCGCATTCATCAGAACCAGGTGCGCCTGCAGGCACGCAACCTGGACGTGATCGCCACGCCCGGCACGCCCGAAGCCCGTGCCGTGGAGGTGTCCTATTCGCCCAGCCTGCTGGGCAGCTTTCAGGTGGCCAGCCAGCCACACCCGCAGCGCAAGACGATCCTGATCGAGGCCAACAGCCTGTTTCTCAGCGACCTGCTCGGGGTGGGCATGCAACTGCAGCGTGCTTTCCGACAAGGCTACAGCCTGGACCCGCGCAACAGCACCATCACCTCGGTGCGCGGCTCGCCGCAATCGCTGGAGGTGCAGACGCAGAACCACTACTACACCGGCAGCATCGCCACGCCGCAGCCGGGCATGCCGCCGGGCATGCCAATGCCCAGCCTGCCGTCCTACGTGCCCGATGCGCGAAGCCTGTTCATCGGCCACCACTACTCGCTGGCGCCGCTGCCCGAAGAGCCGATGCGCGCGCGCCGCGCCGATGCCCGCGTCGGGCTGATGACACAGTCGGTACTGGACTTCGGCGATGACGTGGCGCGCTCGCCGCGTGTGCGCATGATCGAACGCTGGCGCCTGGAAAAGAAGGATCCGCAGGCCGAGCTGTCCGAGCCGGTCAAGCCGATCACCTTCTGGATCGACCGCAACGTGCCGCTGAAGTACCGTGCCGTGGTCGCCGAAGCCATCCTCGAATGGAACAAGGCCTTCGAGAAGATCGGCATCAAGAATGCCATCGTCGCCAAGCAGCAAGCCGACGACGCCGGTTTCGACACGCTCGACCTGGGCTATTCGTCGGTGCGCTGGCTGATGTCGGCGGTGCCGGGTTTTGGCGCCATCGCACCTAAGCATGTCGACCCGCGCTCCGGCGAAATCCTCGACGCCGACATCGGCTTCGAGACGCTGAGCTCGCGCACGCTGCGCACGCTGCGCGCGCAGACGCTGTCCGGCGCGGCGTCCTTTGCCGCGGTGTTGGGCGGCCACGCCGAGCATCTCGGCCACGCACAGTGCAGTTACGGGGACTTGGCGGCCGAGCAGCTGGCCTATGGCCTGGACGTGCTCGAGGCGCGTGGCGAGATCGATGCCGACAGCCCGCAGGCCGAGCGTTTCGTGGCCGACTATGTCAAGGACACGGTCATGCACGAGGTCGGCCATGCGCTGGGGCTGCGCCACAACTTCCGCGCCTCGCGGGTGTACAACGAGCAGCAGCTGGCCGACCCGGAATTCACCCGCATCCACGGCACCACCGGATCGGTGATGGAATACAACGCCATCAACCTGCCGCGCCCGGGGCAAAGCGGCGGCGTGCCCTTCATGACCACGCTCGGCCCCTACGACTACTGGGCCATCGAATATGCCTACAAGCCGATCGCCCCGGCCGATGAGAGCGCCGAGCTGCTGCGCATCGCCGCGCGCAGCCACGAGCCGTTGCTGGCCTATGGCACCGACGAGGATGCGGCCTTCGGCATCGACCCCGAGACCATCCAGCTCGACCTGGGCTCCGACCCGATCGCCTATGCCGCCAAGCGGCTGGAGATCGCGCGCGACCTGTTCCTGCGGCAGGAGCGGCGCGAGCTCAAGCCCGACCAGAGCTATGCGGTGCTGCGCCGCTCGCTGTCCTATGCCATTGCCGATGCCGGGCGCGCCGTGGGCGTGCTGGTGCGGCAGATCGGAGGTGTACGCACCTTGCGCGACTACCCCGGCAGCGGCCGCGATCCACTGGTGCCCACCGACGCGGCCACACAGCGCAAGGCGCTGGAGCTGATTGCGCACAACGTGCTGTCGATCGACGGCCTGGCGGTGACGCCGACGCTGCAGCGCCGGTTGGCGCCGGACTTCGACGACCGCGGCGACAACCCCGCGCTGCCCACCGACTACCCGGTGCCGCAGCGCCTGCTCGACCTGCAGCGAGCGGTGCTCAACCAGTTGATGAGCGACGCGGTGGCCGCGCGCATCCTCGACAGCGTCGGCAAGGCCGACCGGCCGGAAGCCGCCTTCCAGTTGTCCGAGCTTTACGCGCGGCTGAACCGCGACATCTGGAGCGAACTGGCCAAGGGCGGCAACATCAGCGCCACGCGCCGCGAACTGCAGCGCGACCACCTCAACCGGGTGGCCAACAGCCTGTTCCGCCCCAATCCGCAGGCCCGTGCCGATGCCCGCAGCCTGCTGCGCGTGCAGGCGCAGCAGTTGCAGGTGCAACTGGACAAGGCGCTGAAACGCGGCGGGCCGATGGATGCCTCCACGCGCGCCCACCTGCAGGACAGTGCCGATACCTTGGCGCAGGCGTTGTCGGCCCGCCTCTATCGCGCTGGCGTCTGATTCGGCCTTCAGCGCCGCAGCAGCGGCTGATCCGGGTCGCGCCACAACCAGGCCGCGCCGCGCACGCCCGAGGCATCGCCGTGGCGGCTGGGCAGCAGCCTCGTTCGAACGATGTCCTGCAGACCGCCCGACACCACCCAGCGGCCCCACCCCTGCGGCACCTGCTCGTAGAGCAACTCGATCTTCGACAGTCCGCCGGCGAGCACGATGACATCCGGATCGAGCAGATTGATGACGCCGGCCAGTGAGCGCGCCAATCTCGAAGCATAGCGTCGCAGCGTGGCCTGACTCGCCGCGTCACCGGCTGCCGCCGCGCTGGCGATCTGCGCCGCCGTCATGTCGTTGCCGCCGAAGTGCCGGTGTTCGCGCGCCATGCCGGGCCCGCTGAGCAGCGTCTCGACGCAGCCGCGCTGGCCGCAATAGCAGTCGAACTTAGGGTCCTCGCCGGGCACGGCCCAGGGCAGCGGGTTGTGGCCCCATTCGCCGGCCAGGCCATTGGGGCCGCTCAGTACCCGGCCAAGCACCGCGATGCCGGCACCGGTGCCGGTGCCCAGGATCACCGCGAACACTACTTCGGCACCGGCGCCTGCGCCGTCGGTGGCTTCGGACAGCGCCAGGCAGTTGGCATCGTTAGCCAGGCGCACCGGCTGGCCGAGCAGCTGTTCCAGGTCGCCTTGCAGCGGCCTACCGTTCAGGCACTGCGAGTTGGCGTTCTTCATCAGCCCTTCGGGCGTCTGGCTGCCCGGCGTGCCCAGGCCGACGCTGCAAGCGCCGCCCCCTGCGCCGCGCGCCTGCTCTACCAGCGCGGCAATGGCCTGCAGCGTGGCCGCATAGTCGCCGGCCGGGGTGTCGATGCGCCGGCCCCAGAGCGGCTGTCCTTCGGCCGACAGCAGCAGGGCCTCGATCTTGGTGCCGCCCAGGTCGATGCCGAGCGCCGGGCCCGGCGGCATCAGATCGGCTCGCAGCGCTGCAGCAGCCAGGCCAGTGCGTCGCCCTGCACGCGCGGCGCGAGACGCTCGCGCACTGTGGCGTGATAGCCGTTGAGCCAGGCGACCTCGTCGGCGCGCAGCAGCGAGCGGTCGATGCAGCGGGTGTCGATCGGACACAGCGTCAGCGTCTCGAACTCCAGCATCTCGGCGAAGGTGTTGCCCTCCGGCGTCGTGGCCGGCACGTTCATCACCAGGTTCTCGATGCGCACGCCCCACTGGCCCGGTCGGTACACGCCGGGCTCGATCGAGGTGATCATGCCCGGCTCCATCGCCATGTGGGCATCGGGCACGCTGCGGCTGATGCTCTGCGGGCCTTCGTGCACGTTCAGGAAGTAGCCCACGCCGTGGCCGGTGCCATGGCCGAAGTCCAGGCCCTCGGCCCACAGCGGCGCACGCGCGATGGCATCGAGCATCGGCGACAGCGTGCCACGCGGAAAGCGCGTGCGGCTCAGGCCCATCGTGCCCTTGAGCACCAGCGTGTAGTCGCGCTTCATCGCCGCGCTGACCTGGCCGATCGGCCAGACGCGGGTGATGTCGGTGGTGCCGCCCAGGTACTGCGCGCCGGAGTCGATCAGCAGCAGGCCGTCGCCTTCGATGACCGCGAACGAATCATGCAGGGCGCGGTAGTGCGGCATCGCGCCGTTGGCATTCCAGGCGGCGATGGTCGAGAAGCTCAGGCCGACGAATCCGCTGCGGCGTTGCCGCGCGGCCGTCAGCCGCTCGTCCACTGTCAGCTCGCTGATGCGCTCGCCGCGCGCCAGCGCGGCTTCGAACCACGCATAGAACTCGCACATCGCCGCGCCGTCCTCGACCATGGCTTCGCGGATGAAGCCGGCCTCGGCCTCGGTCTTGCGGCTCTTCAGTAGCGTACTCGGGTTGATGGCCTCGATGACGCGGCAGCCGCTGCCCACCTGCTCTGTGAAGCCCAGCGTCACGCGCTTCGGGTCGAGCAGCAGCACGTCGCGGGCGCCTAGCCCAGCCAGCGCGGCCGCCGCGTCGGCATAGGGCGCAAGTTCGATGCCGTCGGCCGCCAGCTCGGCGCGCAGTGCCTCGCTCACCTTGGCGTCGCCGACGAACAGCCGCGCGCCGGTGGCATCGAGAAGCAGGTGGGCCAGGAACACCGGGTTGTATTCGACGTCGCTGCCGCGCAGGTTGCTCAGCCAGGCGATGTCGTCGACGGTGGAGATGAAGTGATGCGTGGCACCGTGCCGCGCCATGGCCTCGCGCACCAGCGCCAGCTTGGCGGCGCGCGAGCGCGGCGCATGCGGCGCCAGGTGGGCATACACCGGCTGCGCGGGCAAGGCAGGGCGGTCGGGCCAGATGGCGTCCAGCACATCGGGCGCGGTGCGCAGCACGATGCCGGCTGCGTCGAGCCGCGACTTCAGCGCCTGCGCCGCGGCCAGGCCCAGCACCTGGCCGTCGACCGCAACGCTGCCGCCGCGCGGCACCGTCTCGACCAGCCAGTCCAGGTGTGCGGGTGAGGCGGCGGAGTTGATGCGCACCAGCTCGATGCCGGTGCCCTGCAGCTGGGCTTCAGCCTGCACCCAGTAGCGGCTGTCGGCGAAGAGCGCGGCACGCTGGCTGCCCACCACCAGCGTGGCCATCGAGCCTGTAAACCCCGACAGCCAGACGCGGCCTTGCCATCGATCAGGCAGGTACTCCGACAGGTGCGGGTCGGTGCTCGGCACCAGCAGCGCATCGATGCCGCGCCGGGCCATCTCTTCACGCAATTGCGCCAGGCGCATGCGGATCGGTGAGGTGCGAGCGTCCATCGGAACTCCTGCAAGCACGGGGGGTGACCCGGGATTCTAGGTGGGGGCACGCATTCGTGCCGCGCTCGCGACCGGCGTGCCGGCTGTTAACCTGCACGGACTTACTAGACTCTCGCGGAGGCGTCATGCCCGGCTTGCTCCCCCATATCGACCCGGACGGGTTGCTCGAGTATTCGGTGGTCTATACCGACCGAGCGCTGAACCACATGTCGCAACGTTTCCAGCGCGTCATGCAGGACGTATCGGCCACGCTGAAGCAGGTGTATGGCGCGCGCTCGGCCATCGTCGTGCCGGGCAGCGGCAGCTTCGGCATGGAAGCGGTGGCGCGGCAGTTCGCCACCGGGAAGAAGGTGCTGGTCATCCGCAACGGCTGGTTCAGCTACCGCTGGAGCCAGATTTTCGAGATGGGCGGCATCACCTCGGCGACGGCCGTGCTGAAGGCACGCACGACCGGGGCCGGGCCGCAGGCGCCATTCGCGCCGGCGCCCATCGACGAGGTGGTGGCGACGATCCACCGTGACAAGCCCGAGCTGGTTTTCGCGCCACATGTCGAGACCTCCGCCGGCATGATCCTGCCAGACGACTACCTGCGTGCCGTGGCCGATGCGGTGCACGCGCACGGCGGGCTGTTCGTGTTGGACTGCGTGGCCTCGGGCGCGATGTGGGTGGACATGGCCGCCACGGGCGTGGACGTGCTGGTCAGTGCGCCGCAGAAGGGCTGGAGCAGCACTCCCTGTGCCGGGCTGGTGATGCTGGGCGCCGCGGCGCGCGAGCGCATCGACGGCACCACCAGCAGCAGCTTCTCGATGGACCTGAAGAAGTGGCTGTCGATCATGGAGACGCACGAGAAGGGTCAGATCGCCTACCACGCGACATTGCCCACCGACGGGTTGGTGCAGCTGCGCGATGCGATGCAGGAGACGGCGGCCTTCGGCTTTGACGCCGCGCGCGCCGCGCAGCAGGGCCTGGGCACGCGTGTGCGTGCGTTGCTCGAGGCGCGCGGCATCCCGAGCGTGGCTTCGACCGGCTTCCAAGCACCTTGCGTGATCGTCAGCTACACCGAGCGCAGCGACTTCCAGAACACCCAGGCCTTTGCAAAGCAGGGCCTGCAAGTGGCCGCCGGCGTGCCGCTGGCCTGCGACGAAGGGCCGGACTTCAAGACCTTCCGCCTCGGCCTGTTCGGGCTGGACAAGCTGCAAAACCCCGATCGCACCGTGGCCACCTTCGAGCGGGCTTTGGATGCTCTGCTGTAAGGCTCTGAGCGGTTCTGCCGTGGCGCGGTATGGTGGCCGTTCCGGCCAGATCGGGCCGAGTCAGTAGCTCTGCCAGGGCAGGTCGGTCCATTCGATCAGCTCGCGTACTGCGCAGTCGGTCGCGGCGTCCATCGCCGTATGCAGCATGGACTCGTCTCGCAGCAATTGCGCGAGCGGAATCGCGGCGTTGCGCTTGCACTGATCGGTTTGCGACAGTCTGAGCTCCAGCGGCGCCCCGTCCGGCACCCTCAGCGCGCGGATCTGACCCGCAACGAAGAAGTGCACCGCACAGCTGTCATGGCTGTCGCTGCGCAATTCGACTCGCTTGACTTCGAAGAGGGCGACGGCATCGAGCCCGTTCCCGGCTGCTTGGGCAAGCAGTTGCGGCTGGCGCGCGCTTGCGTCGCCCGGGACCGGCGCGGTCAATGCCATGCGATCGGGCGCCCGACCCGATAGCCGCTCGGCCAACCTGCGGTTCATCTGCTGGACGCTATCCCAGGTGGCCAGGCGCTGCAGCAGCTCCGTGGCACGGCCAGGCTCGGCGGCGACGGCGTCGCGGCACGCCGCCTCCGCTTCGGCATGCACGAGCGGCACCCAAAGCGGTCCAGCGGTCAGCCAGCCCGGCATCCACAGCAGGCCGGCCGCCAGTCCCTCGGCCATCACTGCGGCATCGCCCAGGACGCCTGGCTGCAGGCGCATGGGCACTGCAACCGGTGCATCACCCAGGAAGATCAGGCCAAAGCGCCGAACCTGGGCCAACGGATGGGGCCTGCCAGCGGTGACCGACTCGACGACCGCGCAGCCGGAAGCGACCATCGAGGTGACGCAGACAAGGAGGGTCAACGCGATTCGCGACCTGGCCCCGGCATCAACGGCCGTCAACGCGCGCAGCCCAGTGGCCATAGCGCTACCTTCCGACTGAGATTGAACAAGTGGCCCTCTATCGGACTCCGCCGCTCAGAGATCGGTGCGCAGCCGCCAAATCTCTGGGAACAGCACCACGTCAAGCATCTTGCGCAGGTAGCCCACGCCGCTGGTGCCGCCGGTGCCTCGCTTGAAGCCGATCACGCGCTCCACCGTCGTCACGTGGCGGAAGCGCCAGAGGCGGAAGGCGTCTTCCAGGTCGGTGAGCTCCTCGCCCAGCTGGTACAGGTCCCAGTGCTTGTCGGGTGCGCGGTAGACCTGCAGCCAGGCGGCCTCGACCTCGTCGCTTGCGGCATAGGGCTGGGTCCAGTCGCGCTCCAGGTGCGTGGCCGGCAGGGCGATGCCGCGCCGCGCCAGCAGGCGCAGTGATTCGTCGTACAGGCTGGGTGCGCGGTAGGCCGCCTCCACATGGGCCAGCAGCTCGGGCCGGTGCGCATGCGGCTTGAGCATCGCGGCATTCTTGTTGCCCAGGCTGAACTCGATACAGCGGTACTGCCAGCTCTGGAAGCCGCTGCTGTTGGACAGGTACGGCCGGATGGCGCTGTACTCGGGCGGCGTCATCGTCGCCAGCACATCCCAGGCGTGCACCAGCTGCTCCATGATCTTGCTGACGCGCGCCAGCATCTTGAAGGCTGGCGCCATCTGATCGCGCGCGATGCAGCCGATGGCGGCGCGCAGCTCGTGCAGCATCAGCTTCATCCACAGCTCGCTGGTCTGGTGCTGCACGATGAACAGCATCTCGTTGTGGTCCGGCGACAGCGGGTGCTGGGCGCTGAGCACCTGGTCCAGGTGCAGGTAGTCGCCGTAGCTCATGTCGCGCGCGAAGTCGAGCTTCGCGCCTTCGCTGCGCACGATGCTTTCGGGGTTGGGGCCTTCGCTCATGTCACGGCTGCCTTCTGGTTGAAGCGCGCTTCGCGCCATTCCTCTTGGACCAGCATCTGCCGCAGCTGCTCCACTGCGTCCCACGCGTCGACGAAACGCAGGTACAGCGGCGTGAAGCCGAAGCGCAGGATGTCCGGTGCGCGGAAGTCGCCGACCACGCCGCGGGCGATCAGCGCCTGCACCATCGCGTAGCCATGCGTGGGGTGGGCGAAGCAGACCTGGCTGCCGCGCTGCGCATCGTCACGCGGCGAGACCAGGCTCAGGCCGAAGCCGGCGCAACGCGTTTCCACCAGTGCCGTGAAGGCACGGGTCAGTGCCAGCGACTTGTGCCGCAGCGCGGCCATGCCACCGTGGGCCTCGGCCGCGAGCACCGTGTCGACGCCGCATTCCAGCGCGGCCAGCGACAGCACGGCCGGCGTGCCGCACAGGTAGCGGCGGATGCCCGGCGCTGGCCGGTAGCCGGGCGTGAACTCGAAGGGCGCTGCATGGCCCATCCAGCCGGCCAGTGGCTGCCAGAAGCGCTCGGCGTGGTGCGGCGCCACCCAGACGAAGGCCGGCGCGCCCGGGCCGCCGTTCAGGTACTTGTAGCCGCAGCCGATGGCGAAGTCGGCGCCGCTGCCGGACAGGTCCACCGGCACGGCGCCGGCCGAATGCGCCAGGTCCCACAACGCCAGCGCGCCGGCGGCATGGGCGGTCCGGGTCAATGCGGCCATGTCGTGCATGCGGCCGGTGCGGTAGTTGACGTGGGTCAGCATCAGCACGGCGCAGCGCTCGTCGAGCAATGCGGGCAGCGCCTCCGCGCTGTCGGCCAGTACCAGCTCGAAGCCGCGCTCGGCGGCGCTGGCTTCGGCAATGTACAAGTCGGTGGGGAAGTTGCTGCGTTCGGAGACGATGCGCGTGCGCTGCGGCGCATCGGCGCGAGCGATGGACAGCGCCGCGCTCAGCACCTTGAACAGGTTCACCGAGGTCGAGTCGGCGGCCACGCATTCACCGGACTTCGCGCCAATCAGGCGGCCGATCTTGTTGCCGATGCGCGGCGCCAACTCCATCCAGCCGGCACTGTTCCAGCTGCCGATCAGGCCGACGCCCCATTCCTGCGTCACCACCTGCTGCACCCGCGCCGGCGTGGCCTTGGGCATGACGCCCAGCGAATTGCCGTCGAGGTAGATCAGGCCGGGCGGGATGTCGAACTGCTGGCGCAAATGCGCCAGCGGGTCGGCGGCGTCCAGCGCCAGGGCGTCTTCGCGGGTCTTCATCGGGTCTCCAGTTCTCTCAGCACAGCGCGCACCGGGCTGGCGTCGGCGGTCGTCAGCTTCAGTGGCAGCGCGATCAGTTCATAGTCGCCTTCCGGCACGTCGTCCAGGCGCAGGTTTTCCAGCACACGCAGGTTGCGGCGCCGGATCACCTGATGGCTGGGCAAGTCCTTGCTCTCGGCCGGGTCGATGCTGGCGGTGTCGATGCCGATCAGCATCACGCCCAGGTCGGCCAGGCGCTCCACCGTCTGCGGCGCGAAGGCGGCGAGGTCAGGGTCCCAGCCTTCGGGCTGACGTGTGTAGGTGCGCAGCAGCACGCGTGGCGGCAGGTCGGCCAGCGCGTGGTCGAGATGCGACCACTCGATCAACGGGCCGGGGCCGATGGCATGGATCACGCGGCAGCGCCCCAGGTAGGCTTCGAGCGCCACGTCGCCGATGGCGGCGCCGTCGTCGTCGTAGTGCAGTGGCGCGTCGGCATGCGCGCCGGTGTGCGGCGACAGCCTCAGCGAGCTGACATTGACTGGGCAGCCTGGGCCGATGCGCGCCGACCAAGCCTGGCTGTACGCCACGTCACCCGGGAACACCGGCGAGGCAGCATGCACGGGCGGTGAGATGTCCCAGAGGCGTGGCATGGGCGGGCTTTGCGGCACGGAGCTGCGGTGCGTAATACTTTAGAACTAAAGTATATCGGCGCGATTCAGCATCGTCAAACCTGGCCGACAACCTGGCCGGTCGGTGTCGGCACTTGCGATGGCCATCTATTGGGTTCCGGCACACGCCTGATGGCGATTCACGTCGGCTGTGCCGACATAAGCCTGCACCGAAACAGCCTGCCGGCCCTTCGAGCCGCCGCCTCGGCCTCGGCTTGTCAGCCGATGCGACCGAGCAGAAGGTACTCCATGAGTCCCTTCTGCACGTGCAGTCTGTTTTCAGCCTCGTCCCAGACGACGGACTGCGGCCCGTCGATGACGTCGGCGGCGACCTCTTCGCCTCGGTGCGCCGGCAGGCAGTGCATGAACAGCGCCTCGGGCTTGGCCGCGGCCATCATCTCGGCATCGACGCACCAGTCGGCAAAAGCCTTCTGCCGCGCCTGGTTCTCGGCCTCGTAGCCCATGCTGGTCCACACATCGGTGGTCACCAGGTCGGCGCCGCGGCAGGCGTCCATCGGGTTGCTGAAGACCTTGTAGCAGTCACGCCGCGAGATACCGGCCACGGCGGGGTCGACCTCGTAGCCGCCCGGCGTGCTGACGTGTACCGTGAAGCCCAGGATCTCGGCCGCCTGCAGCCAGGTGTTGGCCATGTTGTTGCCGTCGCCTACCCAGGCCACCACCTTGCCCTGGATCGAGCCGCGATGCTCGATGTACGTGTAGATGTCGGCCAGGATCTGGCAGGGGTGGTACTCGTTGGTCAGCCCGTTGATCACCGGCACGCGCGAATGGGCGGCGAAGGCGGCGATCTTGGCCTGCTCGTAGGTGCGGATCATCACCAGGTCGACCATGCGGCTGATGACGCGGGCACTGTCTTCCACCGGTTCGGCGCGGCCCAGCTGGCTGTCGCCGGTGGTCAGGTGCACCACCGAGCCGCCCATCTGGTACATGCCGGCCTCGAAGCTGACGCGGGTGCGCGTGCTGGCCTTCTCGAAGATCATCGCCAGCGTGCGGTCGACCAGCGGCTGGTACTTCTCGTAGTTCTTGAAGCGCGTCTTGATGACGCGCGTGCGCTCGAAGAGATAGGCGTATTCCTCGGCGCGCAGGTCCTTGAACTGCAGGTAGTGCTTCATCAGCGAGTGCCCGGGCTTCATGTGCCTTCGGCCAGGAAGGCGCGGATCAGCGGGCACAGGATGGCGACGATCATCGCCGCCTCGTCGGCCGACAGGATCAGCGACGGCACCAGGCGGATGACCTTGTCGGCGGTGACGCTGAGCATCAGCCCGGCGCTGGCCGCGCGGCCCAGCAGCACGCCGCACGGGCGGTCTAGTTCGATGCCCAGCATCAGGCCCTGGCCGCGCACTTCGACCACGCCGGCCACGCCCTTCAGCTCGCGTTCCAGGCCGGCCTTCAGCGCTGCGCCGACCGTAGCGGCGTTGTCCATCACGCCGTCCTCGACCATGATGCGCAGCGTCTCGACGCCGGCGCGCATCGCCAACGGGTTGCCACCAAAGGTGGTGCCGTGGTTGCCGGGGCCGAGCACGTTCTTGGCCTTCGGGCCGACGACGATGGCGCCGATCGGCACGCCCGAGCCCAGGCCCTTGGCCAGCGGCATCACGTCGGGGCGGATGCCGGCCCACTGGTGCGCAAACCACTTGCCGGTGCGGCCGATGCCGCACTGCACCTCGTCCAGCATCAGCAGCCAGTTCTTCTGATCGCACAGCCTCCGGATGCCTTGCAGGTAGTCCCAGCGCGACGGGTGGATGCCGCCTTCGCCCTGGATGGTCTCGAGGAACACCGCCACCACGTTCGGGTTGTCGCGGGCCACGCGCTCGACGGCCGCCAGGTCGTTCAGCGGCACGCGCACGAAGCCTTCGACCAGCGGGCCGAAACCGGCCTGCACCTTCGGGTTCGCCGTGGCCGACAGCGTGGCGATCGAGCGGCCGTGGAAGGCGCCTTCATAGACGATGATCTCGGGGCGCTCGATGCCCCGGTCATGGCCGTACTTGCGGGCGATCTTCAGCGCGCCTTCGTTGGCTTCCAGGCCGGTGCTGCAGAAGAACACCGCGTCCAGGCCGGACAGCTCGCACAGCTTGGCCGCGAGCGTCTCCTGCAGCGGCACCTCGTAGTAGTTGGAGCTGTGGATCAGCTTACCGACCTGCTCCTGTAGCGCCGGCACCAGCTTCGGGTGCGCATGGCCGAGCGTGTTGACGGCGATGCCGCCCAGCCCGTCCAGGTACTTGCGGCCCTCGGTGTCCCAGACCCAGCAGCCTCGGCCGTGGCTCAGCGCGATCGGCAGCCGCCCGTAGGTGTTCATCACATGCGGCATGGGCGCGACAACGGCAGGGTCTGGAGCGTTCATCAAGGGTCCTCGGGCTGCAGAAGTGGAAGATAAATGAAAAAGAGCCTGCGATGCAGGCTCTTGATGCAGGCGACCTTCGAGTCGCTGGGTCAGGCCGACAACGCCTTCAGCTTGGCTGAAAGACGGCTCTTGTGTCGCGCGGCCTTGTTCTTGTGGAACAGGCCCTTGTCGGCGATCGAATCGATGACGCTCTGCGCCGATTTGTACAGGTCGGTGGCCTTGGCCTTGTCACCGGTGAGCACGGCCTTCTGCACGTTCTTGATGGCGGTGCGGAATTTCGAGCGCAGCGAGGTGTTGGCGGCATTCAGCTTCACGTCCTGGCGCGCGCGCTTGCGGCCCGAGGCGAGACGGACGGTCTTCTTCTTGGCTTTGGTCGATGTGGCCATGCTTCAGCTCAAACGTGAGGTGCAAAGCCGATAAGTATAGCATCGGCTGCCCGCTCTGACCAGGGCATGGAATGGGGCTGCCTATAATCCCGCCGCTGCCCCAGGACCGTCGCGTCTTGCCGTTCGCCAGCGATGAACCTGCTCAAGGCCGCCTCCACCGTCTCCCTGCTCACGCTGGCCTCTCGCATCACTGGCTTGGTGCGGGAGCAGTTGATCGCCGCGGCCTTCGGCGCAAGTGCGGCCACCGACGCCTTCAACGTGGCCTTCCGCATCCCCAATCTGCTGCGCCGGCTGTTTGCCGAGGGCGCCTTCTCGCAGGCTTTCGTGCCGATCCTGGCCGACACCCGCGAGCGCAACGGCGACGAAGCTACCCACCGCCTGATCGACGCGGTGGCCAGCGTGCTGGCCTGGGCGCTGCTGCTGACCTGCCTCGTCGGCATGGTCGGCGCGCCGGCGCTGGTGTGGCTGATCGGCTCCGGACTGGCCGAGTTCGACCTGGCGGCGACGATGACGCGCTGGATGTTCCCCTATATCGCCTTCATGTCGATGGTGGCGCTGTCGGCCGGCATCCTCAACACCTGGAAGCGCTTTGCCGTGCCGGCGGCTACGCCGGTGCTGCTGAACCTGGCGGTCATCGCCGCGGCCTGGTGGGGCGCGCCATTGTTCACCCGCTGGGGGCTGAACCCGGTGCTGGCGCTGGCGGCGGGCGTGATGCTCGGCGGTGCGCTGCAGGCAGCGATCCAGATTCCTGCCCTGCGCGCCATCGGGTGCATGCCGCGCTTTGCCGTGGGCTGGGCCTCGGTCAGGGCCGCCTGGCATCACCCCGGGGTGCACCGCGTGCTCAAGCGCATGGCGCCGGCGCTGGTGGGCGTGTCGGTGGCGCAGATCTCGCTGCTCATCAACACGCAGATTGCCTCGCACGTTGGCGTCGGTGCGGTGTCGTGGCTGACCTTTGCCGACAGGCTGATGGAGTTTCCGACGGCCCTGCTCGGCGTGGCACTGGGCGTGGTGCTGCTGCCGCAGCTGTCGGCGGCACAGGCGCGCGACGACACCCAGTCGTATTCCGACATGCTCGACTGGGGTCTGCGCATGCTGGTGCTGCTGGCGTTGCCCTGCGCGGTGGCGCTGATCGTCTTCCCCAAGGCATTGGTGGCGGTGCTGTTTCACTACGGCCAGTTCCAGCCTCAGGACGTGACTCAGACCACCCGGGCCCTGATGGGCTATGGCGTCGGCCTGATGGGACTGGTGGGCATCAAGGTGCTGGCGCCGGGCTACTATGCGCGCCACGACATCCGCACGCCGGTGCGCATTGCCATCGTGGTGCTCGTCGCTACGCAGTTGATGAACCTGCTGCTCGTGCCGCAGTTCGGCCATGCCGGGCTGGCGTTGTCGATCGGCCTGGGCGCAATGGTCAATGCCGGCTGGCTGCTGATCGGCCTGCGCCGCGCCAAGGTCTACCAGCCGCTGCCGGGCTGGGGCCTGTTCATGCTGCGGGTCGTGCTGGCCTGCACCGCGCTGGGTGCGCTGCTGGCCTGGGCCGGGCAGGCCATCGATTGGATCGGCCTGCAGGCTCAGTGGGGCCTGCGCGCCGGGTGGATGGCGGCGGTGCTCGGCGGTGCGGCACTGCTGTACTTCAGCGTGCTGGGGGTTTGCGGCCTGCGCCCCGCCCACTTCCGGCGCAGGTCCTGACCGATACACTCCCGCCATGAGCGACACCCTGCGCTTCGAGGTGCCTACCGCGCTGCAGTACTTTGCCTCGCTGGTGGCCGAGGACGAGGGCTTCGCACTGCTCGAGGCCGCCATCGCGGTGGCGCAGGACGAGTACCCGCGCCTGGACCCGCAGGGCGTGCTGGCCCAGGTGGATGCGCTGGCCGAGCGGCTGAAGCGCCGCATACCGGCCGATGCGGTGGTGCTGCAGAAGCTGCGTTTCCTCAACCGCTACTTCTTCCAGGACCTGGGTTTCGCCGGCAACGTCAACAACTACTACGACCCACGCAACAGCTACCTGCACGAGGTGCTGGCCATGCGCCGCGGCATCCCGATCACGCTGGCGCTGCTCTATGCCGAGCTGGCCACGCAGATCGGCCTGAGCGCCCGCGGCGTGTCTTTTCCCGGACACTTCCTGGTCAAGCTGCGCGCCGGCAAGGGTGAGGTGGTCATCGACCCGATGACTGGCCAGTCGCTGTCGCGTGCCGAGTTGGAAGAACGCCTCTTGCCTTACCGTCGCTCGCGCGGTCTGACCGGCGATTTCGACGTCCCGCTGGGCCTGTTCCTGCAGGCCGCGCCGCCGCGCGATGTCATTGCGCGGCTGCTGCGCAATCTGAAGGAGATCCACCGCAGTGCCGAAGACTGGCCGCGCCTGCTGGCCGTGTGCGAGCGACTGGTGGTGCTGCTGCCGCAGGCCTGGGACGAACGCCGCGACCGTGGCCTGGTGCATGCTGAGCTGGGGCAGGAGGAATCCGCTGCGCAGGATCTGTCGGCCTACCTGAAGCACCTGCCGCAGGCCGACGATGCCGCGGCGCTGCGCGAGCGCCTGCGCGGCCTGGCCGGCGGCCGTCACGGCCCGCTGCACTGACGCCGCCGCTGCTGCGGTGCGGCCCCCGTAAAATCCCGCGGCATGCTGCCTACCCCAAGTCGATGAAGCAGATCCCGCTGGCGATCGGCCCGGACCCGCTGCCCACCCTCGACTCCTACCTCACCAGTGCCAATGCCGCGGCCGTGGCGCACCTGCGTGCGCTGGAAATGCCGGCGGCGCCGGTGTACCTGTGGGGCCCGACCGGCAGCGGCAAGAGCCACTTGCTGCGTGCACTGGTCAACGAGCGCCATGCCGCCGGTGACCAGGCTGGCAGCTTCGATGCCGCCGATCCGGCGCCCTGGCTGCTGCAGCCTGGCTGGAGCCTGGTGGTGGTGGATCGGTGCGAACTGCTCGATGCCGAGCGCCAGCAGGCCGCCTTCGCGCTCTTCGTGCAGGCCGGCGACGCCGGCATGCAGTGGGCCGCGGCGGGACGCGTGCCGCCGGTGGATCTGCCGCTGCGCGATGACCTGCGCACGCGGCTGGCCTGGGGCCATGTCTTCGCGCTGCAGCCTGCCAGCGAGAGCGAGACCCGCGCCGCGCTGCGCCGCGAGGCCGACCGGCGGGGCATCTTCCTGGCCGACGAGGTCATGGACTACCTGCTCACGCGATCAGCCCGCGACCTGGGCACGTTGATGCAGACGCTCGACCGCATGGACCGTTTCGCCCTGGCGCGGCAACGGGCGGTGACGGTGCCGCTGCTGCGCCAGATGCTGCAGGAAGACGCGGTCGTGGCCGGGGCCCACCCATGAACCTGACGCTCTTCGACCTGGACGGCACGCTGCTGGAGATCGATTCGGACCATGCCTTCGGCGAGTTCATGGTGAGCCTGGGCTGGGCTGACGGCGAGGCCTTCCGCCGCGCCAACGATCAGTTCTATGCGCAGTACCAGGCCGAGAAGCTGGACGTCGAGGCCTACATCCACTTTGCCACCTCGGCCTGGCGCGAGCGCTCAGCTGATGAGCAGGCCGGCGCCAGCCGGCGCTTCATCGACGAGATGATCCGACCGGCTCTGCACGATTCGGCTCGTGCACTGCTGCGGCGCCATGTCGATGCGGGCGACCGGGTGGCCATCGTTACCGCCACCAACGAGTTCATCACCCGGCCGATTGCCACGCTCTTCGGCGTGGACGAACTCATCGCCACCGAGTTGCAGCGCGATGCACGTGGGCGCGTCACTGGAGCCATTAGGGGTATTCCGGCCTACCGTGAAGGCAAGGTCACGCGAGTGCAGCAATGGCTGGCGCGCCAGGGCCTGGCCTGCAAGGACTTCGAGCGCATCACCTTTTACAGCGATTCCACCAACGACCTGCCTTTGCTCGAGCGCGTCAGCCACCCGGTGGCGACCAACCCCGCGCCGGCGCTGGAACGCATCGCCGCCGAGCGCGGCTGGCCCATCCTCAGGCTCTTTGCATGATCAAGAAATTCATCAACCGCCTGCTCGGCAAGAGCCCCGCCGCGCCCGTGCCCGCAGTGCCGCTGGGCAAGCGCGTCGAGGTCGGCGTGGCCGAGCACGGCATCGACCAGGGCCTGCTCGACGACTATGCGGTGCGCGTGGTGCGCACGCTCAAGGAGGCCGGACACGAGGCTTACATCGTCGGCGGCGCGGTGCGCGACCTGCTGGTCGGGCTGCGCCCCAAGGACTTCGACGTGGCCACCAACGCCACGCCCGAACAGGTGAAGGCGCTGTTCCGCCGCGCTTTCATCATCGGCCGGCGCTTTCGCATCGTGCATGTGATCTTTGGTCGCGGCCGCGACCACGAGGTCATCGAGGTCTCGACCTTCCGTGCGCTGCTCGACTCCGCCGCCGCCGACCAGGTCAGCGGCAACGAGAAGACCTCGAAGCAGGAGCTCAGCGGCAAGGCCCACGTCGTCGATGCCAGCGGCCGGGTGCTGCGCGACAACGTCTGGGGCCCGCAGATTGAGGACGCGGCGCGGCGCGACTTCACCGTCAACGCGCTGTACTACGACCCGACCGAGCAGCTCGTCGTCGACTACCACCATGGCTTCCAGGATGCGAAGAAGCGCGTGCTGCGCATGATCGGCGACCCGGCGGCGCGCTACCGGGAGGACCCCGTGCGCATCATCCGCGTGGTGCGCTTCGCCGCCAAGCTGGGCTTTGCCATCGACCCGAAGACCCAGGCGCCGATCAAGGAGATGGCTGCGCTGCTGGCCAACGTGCCGGCCTCGCGATTGTTCGACGAGATGATCAAGCTGCTGCAGACCGGCCATGCGCTGAAGAGCCTGGACGAACTCCGCAAGCAGGGCCTGCAGCGCGGCGTGTTTCCGATCCTGGATGCGCTGCTTAACCCGACGCAGCGCCACGAGGCGCGCGAACGCTTCGTCAACCTGGCGCTGGCCGACACCGACCGGCGTGTCGCCGAAGGCTTGGCCGTGGCGCCAAGCTTCATGCTCGCCTGCCTGCTGTGGCACGAGGTGGTGGAGCGCTGGAACGCCTTGCAGGCCGCGGGCGAGGCGCCCTTCCCGGCCCTGCAGCAGGCAGTGGACGCAGTCTTCGACGCGCGCATTGGCGACATCTCCGGCCGTGGCAAGCTGGCCGCCGACATGCGCGAGATCTGGCTGATGCAGCCGCGCTTCGAGCGGCGTAGCGGCAACACGCCGCGCGCGCTGGTCGAGCAGCCGCGCTACCGCGCCGGCTACGACTTCCTGCGGCTGCGTGCCGATGCCGGCGAGATCGACAGCGAGCTGGCCGAATGGTGGGAAGACTTTGCCTTGGGTGACGAGGACGAACGCGTGGCCCTGCTCAAGGCGGTGCGCGAGCAGCAGCCGCCAAGGCGCGTGACAGCCCCGCGCCCGGCAGCCGCCTCGGCCGGTGCATCAACCGCCGCGGACGAGCCGAGCGGCGAGGCAGCGCCGCGCAAGCGCCGCCGACGGCGCCGCAAGCCGGCCGGCCTGAATGCGGCCGACGCCGGCCCTGTCGACGCACCGGCCGCGCTGCCGGACTGAGCATGGCCCCCGAAGTGCGCGCCTTCGTCGGCTTGGGCGCGAACCTGGGCGATGCGCCGGCCACCGTGCGTGCAGCGCTGCGCTCGCTGGGCCGGCTGGCCGATACGCGCCTGGTGGCCTGCTCCTCGTTGTACCGCAGCGCTCCGGTCGAAGCCGAGGGGCCGGACTTCATCAACGCCGTGGCCGAACTGCGTACCACGCTGCCGGCGCTGGTGCTGCTGCACAGGATGCAGGCCATCGAACGCGATTGCGGCCGCGTGCGCAGCGTGCGCAATGCGCCACGCACCTTGGACCTGGACCTGCTCTGCTATGGCGATACCGTGCTGCGCAGCGACGAGCTGACGCTGCCGCACCCGCGCGCCCACCTGCGTGCCTTCGTGTTGCTGCCGCTGGCCGAGATCGACCCGCTGCTGAGCCTGCCGGGCGTGGGGACGATCGGGCCTTGGCTGGCGCGAGCGGCCGGGCAGGCCATCGAGAAGATGGCCGTTGGCTGAGGGCACCTACAATCGCGCCGCCGTGAGCGCGGGTCTGGCGAGTGAGGGGAGACAAGAACATGTTCTTTGGCAAGCTGCTGCCGCGCGAGGGCAACTTCTTCGAGTTGTTCGATCAGCACGCGGCCTTCATCACGCAGGCGGCGCGGGCCTTCATGCTGCTGATCCAGAACTACGACGACGCCATGCTGCGCGAGCGGCATGCGGCCGAAGTCGATGCTGCCGAACGCGCAGCCGACCGCGTTACCGCCGAGGTCAACCGCCTGCTGCACAAGACCTTCATCACGCCGATCGGTCGAGAGCAGATCCACGGCCTGATCAACGGCATGGACGACATCGTCGACCTGCTGCAGGACGCCACCGAGACGCTGTCGCTGTATGACGTGCGCAAGCTCACCGAAGACGTGCTGTGCCTGGGCGAGATCAGCGCCAAGTGCTGCGAGCGCGTGCAGCATGCGGTGTCGCTGATGCCCAAGCTCAGCCGTCCCGACGTGGCCGAGGCCGCCATCAAGACCTGCGAGGAGATCGACAAGCTGGAGTCCGACGCCGACCGCGTGATGCGCTCGGCCATGTCCAGGCTGTTCCGCGAAGAGACCGACGTGCGCGAGCTGATCAAGTTGAAGGCCATCTACGAACACCTGGAGTCGATCTCCGACCGGTGTGAGGACGTGGCCAACATGATCGAAGGCGTCGTGCTCGAGAACTCCTGAGCCTGGCGGTCGGATGCAAAGCCTCCCGATCGGCTTCTGGGTCGTCGTGCTGCTGGTGCTGCTGGCGCTGGTCTTCGACTTCATGAACGGCTTCCACGACGCGGCAAACTCCATTGCCACCGTTGTCTCCACCGGCGTGCTGCGGCCGCAGACTGCGGTGGCGTTCGCGGCCTTCTTCAACGTGTTGGCCGTCTTCATTTTTCAGCTCAAGGTGGCGGCCACGGTCGGCAAGGGCATCGTCGAGCCCGACGTGGTCGACCAGTACGTGGTCTTCGGCGCATTGATCGGCGCCATCAGCTGGAACCTGATGACCTGGTGGTACGGCATCCCGTCCAGCTCGTCGCATGCGCTGATCGGCGGCATCGTCGGCGCGGCGGTGGCCAAGGCCGGTGCCGGCAAGCTGGTGCTGGCCGGCGTCTTCAAGACTGTGGCCTTCATCGTCGTGTCGCCGGTGCTGGGCTTCGTGCTGGCCGCGATGATGATGGTCGCGGTGTCCTGGATCTGCCGGCGCAGCTCGCCGCTGCGCGTGGACAACTGGTTTCGTCGGCTGCAGCTGGTGTCGGCCGGGCTGTATTCGCTGGGCCATGGCGGCAATGACGCGCAGAAGACCATCGGCATCATCTGGATGCTGCTGATTGCTTCCGGCATGGCCGCTGCCGGCGACGCCCGGCCACCTGGCTGGGTGATCTGGTCGTGCTACCTGGCCATCGGCGCAGGCACGCTGTTCGGCGGCTGGCGCATCGTCAAGACCATGGGCCAGCGCATCACCAAGCTCAAGCCGGTAGGCGGCTTCTGCGCCGAGACTGGCGGGGCAATGACGCTGTTCCTGGCCACCGCGCTGGGCATCCCGGTGTCGACCACGCACACCATCACCGGGGCCATCGTCGGTGTCGGCGCGGTGCGCAACGCGTCGAAGGTGCGCTGGGGTGTGGCCGGCAACATCGTCTGGGCCTGGGTGCTGACCATTCCGGCCAGCGCCTTCGTCGCCGCAGTCTTCTATTTCATCGGCCGAGCGCTGTTCTAGCCTTCAGGGACTGTCCGCCGATTGCTCCAGCTGCCACTCGAAGAAGCGCTGCCCGCTGAAGGCCACGGTGCCCATCAGCACGCTGGCACCGACCAGCAGCGCAACGATCACGCCGAGCACTGGCGCCCAGCCGGTGGGGCGCAACTGCTGGCGGAAGCGCGCCGACCATTTGTCGTCGCTGGTCAGGCCATAGACGATGGCCGTCAGCATGGCCGCCGACAGCGCCAGCCCGAGCAGGGGGATGAGCAGCCAGGCGACGCGGTCGTCCTGGCCGAACGCGCGCATGCGCTGCACGCCGGCCAGGCCGAGCAATGTGGGCAGCGGGTACAGCCAGCCAACCCAGTCACGCCAGCCGTGCAGATAGAAGCGGTGCAGGCCGAGGGCACCGCCGATGACGGCCAGCCAGGTGGCCAGCGTCTTCGAGCGCGGCCGGCTCACGCGCCTCCACCGGTGGCCGGCGTTCCGTTGCCGGCGCCCAGCGGCCGTTGCATCAGCGCCACGTCGAGCCAGCGGCCGAACTTCCAGCCGACCGAGCGCAGTGTGCCGCTGGGCTCGAATCCCATGGCGCGGTGCACGCCGATCGAGCCCAGGTTGGTGCTGTCGCCGATCACCGCCAGCATCTGCCGCGATCCCGCGGCCTGGCAGCGTGCCAGCAGTTCGGCCAGCAACACCTTGCCGATGCCACGGCCCTGGGCGTCGGGGTGCAGGTAGATGGAATCCTCGACGCTGAAGCGGTACGCTGGGCGCGGCCGGAACTGGTTGCCATAGGCATAACCCAGCACGTGGTTGTCCTGCTCGGCGACCAGCCAGGGCAGGCCCTTGGCCAGCACGTCCTCGCGGCGCCGTGCCATTTCGCTCAGGTCGGGCGCTTCCAATTCGAAGGTGCCGGTACCCCGGGTGACGGCCGACGCATAAATATCGCGAATGGCGTCCAGATCGGCCGGCGCGCTCGGGCGCACCAGCAGGGGGGCGGTTTGCATGCAGGGTGACGGTCGGCCAAAGCTTGAGTTTATAATGCTCGGTTTTCGACGCCGAGCCGCGCCACCCCCAGGCGCGACGGTCCCATCTGCAGCATGGCTGGGCTGGGGCCGGTGGATCTTCCCGGTGCGGCTTGCGATTTTGACTGAAGGACTCTCCATCATGGTCGTCATTCGACTGGCTCGCGGTGGCGCCAAGAAGCGCCCGTTCTACAACATCGTGGTTTCCGACTCGCGTGAGCGCCGCGACGGTCGCTTCATCGAGCGCGTGGGGTTCTACAACCCCATGGCTTCGGGCGGCGAGCAGCCGCTGCGTGTGGCGATCGACCGGGTCAGCTACTGGGCCAGCGTCGGTGCGAAGCTGTCGCCCACGGTGATGCGCCTGGTCGACCAGGCCAAGACGGCCGCCTGAAGCGCGCCGGGTGACTGCCTCGTCGGACCGGTCGGCGCCGGACGCCGAGTTTCCTGCCGACGCCATTGAAGTCGCCCGCGTGCTCGACGCCTGGG
Source organism: uncultured Pseudomonadota bacterium (assembly GCA_963758955.1). Taxonomy (GTDB): domain Bacteria; phylum Pseudomonadota; class Gammaproteobacteria; order Burkholderiales; family Burkholderiaceae_C; genus Rubrivivax. The sequence goes on along the minus strand of CAVWXO010000002.1, from coordinate 448,269 downwards.
GCGTCAAGGGTTGGATCCGCGTCCAGCCCTATGCCAAGGACCCGCAGGCGCTGTTTTCCTCCCGGCGCTGGTTCCTGCGTCCCCCTGAACACCCACCTGGCCGGCCGGCGCGCGAACCCGTTGCGCCACTCCCGCCGCTGCTGCGCATTGCCGAAGCCCGCGAACATGGTGACGACGTCATCGCCGCAGTGCGTGACATCGGCGACCGCACGGCCGCCGAGGCGCTGCGCGGCGCACGCATCTTCGTGCCACGCAGCAGCTTTCCCACCGCCGGCAGCGACGAGTTCTACTGGGTCGACCTGATCGGAGCGGAGGTTTTCAACCGCGACGGCGTGCGGCTTGGCGCAGTCGCCGGGCTGATCGACAACGGTGCGCAGAGCGTGCTGCAGGTCCGCGATGGCGAGACACTCGAGCGGCTGATTCCCTTCGTCGCCGCGTTCATCGACGAGGTGGACCTGCCGGGCAGACGCATCCTCGTAGACTGGGGACTGGATTACTGAAGCCGGCCATGCGCTTCGACATCGTCACGCTGTTCCCCGAACTGTTCGATGCGCACCTGAAGCACGGTATCACGCGTCGTGCCTTCGGCAGTGGTGCGGTGCAGGTTCAGCTTTGGCCGCTGCGCGACTTTGCCGAAGACGCCTACCGGCGTGTCGACGACCGCCCCTATGGCGGCGGGCCAGGCATGGTGATGCTGGCCGAGCCGCTGCAGCGGGCGTTGATGGCAGTTCGCGCGCAGCGGGCCGACGCGCAGTCGGTGCCGGTACTGCACTTCACCCCTGCGGGGCGGCGGCTGGACCAGTCGCTGGTGCAGGAGTTTGCGGCCGGAGCCGGCGCAGTGCTGCTGTGCGGCCGTTACGAGGGCGTGGACCAGCGCTTCGTCGATGCCCACGTCACGCACGAGATCAGCCTCGGCGACTTCGTACTCTCGGGCGGTGAACTGCCAGCGCTGGCATTGCTGGATGCGATCGCCCGGCTGGTCCCCGGGGTGCTGAGCGAACCATCACACCAGCAAGACAGCTTTTCGGAAGGCCTGCTGGAAGGGCCGCAATACAGCCGGCCGGAGCTGTGGTCCGGGTCGGAAGGTGTCATGCCGGTGCCGCCGGTGCTGCTGTCTGGCCACCATGGTCAGGTCGCGCGCTGGCGACGTGAGCGCTCGCTCGAACTCACCGCGCGCCGCCGGCCCGACCTGATTGCGGCGGCGCGTGCCGCCGGGCGGCTGGATGCGGCCGACGAGAAGTATCTGAAGCTTCTCGAGCTATAATCAAAGGCTTTTCGATCCTCTGCCGTGCCACGACACAGGACCACGCGTTCTGCCAGCCCGAAGGCATTTGATGCCCGAGGGACCACATCCCACAACAGCACGCCGGCATGATCGCTCAGGAGAACCCGATGGATTTGATCAGCACCCTCGAGAACGAGGAAATCGCCCGACTGAACAAGAAGATCCCCGCCTTTGCCCCCGGCGACACGGTGATCGTCAGCGTCAACGTGGTCGAAGGTACCCGCAAGCGCGTTCAGGCCTTCGAAGGCGTGGTCATCGCCAAGCGCAACCGCAGCCTCAACAGCAGCTTCATCGTGCGCAAGATCTCCAATGGCGAAGGTGTCGAGCGCACCTTCCAGCTGTACAGCCCGATCATTGCCGGCATCGAAGTCAAGCGTCGCGGCGACGTGCGCCGCGCCAAGCTGTACTTCCTGCGCCAACGCAGTGGCAAGTCGGCGCGGATCAAGGAAAAGTTGGCCTGAGCTTGGTTCAGCCCGCGGTCTGGTCGCGGGTCGCGCGTGGCGCGAAGTCGACGTTGCGGATGCCGTGGCACCGGCGCCCGTGCCAAACGCTCGCCGAGAAGTAGAGAAGACGTTCTTCCTGGTCTGCTACGGTGAGCCGTCCCCGCATCCTCGACCCGCACGCCGTTCCGGTGGTCGGCACAGATCGCCACCTGCCGGCGGTCGATCCGGAACTCCTCACACCCGAGGCCTTGCGCAGCCGCTTTGCTTCGGCCCAGGGCTGGCGTGCCGACATCGACGGAGACACGGGCGCCGACCCCGCGGGCCTGTCGGCGGCTTCCGTGCTGGTGCCCCTGGTGCTACGGCCCGAAGGTCTGCGCGTGTTGTTGACGCGTCGTACCGAGCACCTGCGCGACCATGCCGGGCAGATCAGCTTCCCCGGCGGGCGGGTCGAGCAAGACGATGCGGACGCAGTAGCCACCGCGCTGCGCGAGGCCGAAGAGGAAGTCGGCCTGCCACGCGAGGCGGTCGACGTCATCGGACAGCTGCCGCACTACACGACCGTCACGCGCTATGTGGTCACACCCGTGGTGGCCTTGGTGCATCCGCCCTTCGATCTGCGGCTCGACGCCTTCGAGGTGGCCGAGGCTTTCGAAGTGCCGCTGAGCTTCCTGATGACCCCGGCGCATCACCAGCGCCATGACTTCGAACTGCAGGGCGAGCGCCGGCAGTTCCTGTCGATGCCCTGGCAGGTTCGCGACGCGCAGGGCGCGCAACGCAGCTACTTTATCTGGGGTGCCACCGCGGCCATGCTGCGCAACCTGTACGCTTTCCTGCGGGGCTGAATTCCCCAGGCGAGCGCGAAGACTCGCTCGCTATCATCGTTGCCGATGAGTTTCTTCGCCGTCCTGATCGCACTGCTGATCGAACAGCTGAAGCCCCTGCCACGCGACAACTGGGTGCACCACCGGCTGGTGGCCTGGGTCGGCTGGGCCGGCCGCAATTTCGATGCCGGCCAGCCCCGCCATGTCTGGGTGGTGTGGTGCGTGTCGGTGCTGACGCCGACACTGCTGGTCGCGCTGGCTTATTTGGGCATCAGCCGCTACAGCCTGGTGCTGGGGCTGATCTTCGACGTGGCGGTGCTCTACGTCACGCTGGGCTTCCGCCAGTTCAGCCACTACTTCACCGACCTGCGCGAATCGCTGGACAACGGCGACGACGACGAGGTCCGGCGCCTGCTTGCCGAATGGCTGCATCTGGATGCCAGCGAACTGCCGCATACCGAGGTGCTGCGCCATGTGGTCGAGCATGCCCTGCTGGCGGCCCACCGCCATGTGTTCGGCGTGTTCTTCTGGTTCATCGTCTGCTCGGCGCTGGGGCTGGGCCCGGCTGGCGCGGTGCTGTTCCGCATGGCCGAGTTCGTCAGCCGCTACTGGGCCTACCGTGTGCGCGCACTCGATGCGCCCGATCACGACCACCTGCTCCAAACCTCGCGTCGCCTGTTCGGCCTGATCGACCTGGTGCCCGCGCGCCTGACCGCCTTCGGCTTCGCGGTGGTCGGCAATTTCGAGGAGGCCGTCAACGGCTGGCGGCGCGACGCGCGGCTTTGGCAGCGGCCCAACGAGGGCATCATCCTGGCCGCCGCGGCTGGCGCGGTAGGCGTGCAACTGGGCGGCGATGCCGCACCCGGCGTCACGCCCGACCGCTCCAAGACCTTCAGCGGCGACACGGCCGGCGCCGGTCCGACCGAAGGCTCCACCGCCGGGTTGCCGCTGCAAAGTGCCCACCTGCAAAGTGTGGTCGGGCTGGTGTGGCGCTCGGTGGTGCTGTGGATGCTGCTGCTGGCCCTGCTGACGCTGGCCAACATCCTCGGCTGAGGCTAGCGGGCCGTCAGCTCGTCCAGGATCTCGGCATACAGCCGGTGGCGCTGCGCGGCAATGGCGCCGCGCTCGACGGCTTCGCGTACACCGCAGCCGGGCTCGTGCCGGTGCATGCAGTTGTAGAAGCGGCAGTTGCCCAGGTGCGCGCGCAGGTCCGGCATCAGCGTGGCCAGTTGCGCGGGGTCGATGTGGCGCAGGCCGAACTCCTGGAAGCCGGGCGAATCGATCAGCGCGCCGCGACGTGCCGCGTCTAACCAATACCACAGCGTGCTCGTCGTCGTGTGCCGTCCCGAGTTGAGTGCCTGAGAGATCTCGCCCACTTGCGCCTGCGCCTGCGGCACCAGCAGGTTGATCAGCGTGCTCTTGCCGGTGCCGCTGGGCCCCAGCGCCAACGTCGTCCTGCCTTCGAGGCGCGGCCGCAGCAGCGCCAGCGCCTCGTCCGGGCGGGCCTTGAGCGCGAACTCGAGCACCGTCACGCCCATCGCCCGGTAGGGCAGCAGGCGTTCTCGCGCCTGATCGGCGCTGGGCTTGTCGATCTTGTTCAGGCCGATGAGTGCCGGGATTCCGGCGCTTTCTGCGGCGATCAGTGCGCGCGTCAGCTGCGATTCGCTGAATACCGGTTCGCCCGCCACCAGCAGCAGGATCTGGTCCAGGTTGGCGGCAAAGGACTTGGTGCGCCAGGCGTCCTGCCGGAACAGCAGGTTGCGCCGATCTTCTACCGCCTCGATCACGCCTTCGTCGCCGGCCGGCTGCCAGCGCACCAGGTCGCCCACCACCAGATCGGCCTTGCGGCCTCGCAGGTGGCATTGCACACGCCGGCCTTCGGCGGTCTCGACGAAGGCATGCCGACCGTGCGCGGCCACGACCCGCGCTACCCCCAGGCCCTGGAAACGGCTCAAGGCAACAGGGCGTCCACCTTGGCCGCGCAGATGAAGTCGTTGATCGAGATGCCGCCGACCGAATGCGTGTTGAAGCGAACCGAGCAGCGGTTGTAGCCGAGCGCCAGGTCGGGGTGGTGGTCCTCGGCATGCGCGATCCAGGCCAGCGCGTTGACGAAGGCCATGGTCTCGTGGAAGTTGCCGAAGCGGTAGGTCTTCTCGATGGCACCATCGCGCAGCGCCCAGCCCTGGACCCGCGCCAGGTGGGCCGTGATCTCGCTGCCAGCCATCGGTGGCTGACCTTCGAGGGGGGCGCAGTGCAGCGACTTCAGTTCGTTCATGTTCGTCAGCGGGCGGCCAGGGCCAGGGCGGCCAGACGTTCCGACGCCGGTGGGTGGGAATAGTAGAAGCGCACGTACACCGGGTCCGGTGTCAATGTGGCGGCATTGTCCTCATGCAGCTTGAGCAGCGCGCTGGCCAGGTCGTCGCCGCTGGCCTGCGCGCAGGCATAGGCATCGGCCTCGAACTCGTGGCGGCGCGAGAAGTGCGCCATCAATGGCGACACGAAGAAGGCAAAGGGCGGCAGTGCCAGCATGAACAGCAGCAGCGCCAGCGCGTCGTTGGGCACGCCGATATTCGGCGTTACGCCCAGGCCCTCGAAGAAGGGCGCCTGCGTCGACAGCCAGCCCAGCAGGGCCAGCGCCAGCAGGCTGAAGCCGAAGATGCCGGCCATGCGCTTTTGCACATGGCGGTGGCTGAAGTGGCCCAGCTCATGGGCCAGCACGGCTTCCACCTCGCTGGGCGACAGGCGCTGCAGCAGCGTGTCGAAGAAGACCACTCGCTTGGCCGCGCCCAGCCCGGTGAAGTAGGCGTTGGCATGGGCCGAGCGGCGGCTGCCGTCCATCACGAACAGCCCCTTGGCGGCGAAGCCGCAGCGCTGCATCAGCGACTGCACGCGCTCCTTCAGCACCGCGTCGGCCAAGGGCTCGAACTTGTTGAACAGTGGCGCGATCACGGTCGGGTACAGCACCAACAGCGTCAGGTTGAAAGCCACCCACGCGCCCCAGGCCCAAAACCACCACAGCGTGCCTGCAGCGCCCATGATCCACAGGATCAGCGCCGCCAGCGGCAGGCCGATCAGCGCGCCGACAGCCGCGTTCTTCAGCAGGTCGGCCACGAACAGCTTCGGCGTCATGCGGTTGAAGCCGAAGCGCTGCTCGATGCGGAAGGTGCTGTAGAGCTCGAAGGGCAGGTCCAGCAGGCTGCCGATCAGCGCGAACGCAGCCAGCAGCGCCAACTGGTAGGCCATGTGGCCCCATGGCACCTGCACCGTGGCCAGGAGAAAGTGGTTAAGCACATCCAGGCCGCCGAGCAGCGTCCAGCCCAGCAGCACCAGCGTGGCGAAGGCTGTGGCCAGCAGGCCGAAACGGCCCTTGGCCAGCGTGTAGTCGGCGCCGCGACGGTGTGCGTCCAGCGTGACCGTGTTGGTGAAGGCCGCGGGCACCTGGTCGCGATGAGCTGCCACATGCCGGATCTGTCGCGTGGCCAGCCAGAACTTGGTGGCCAGCGAGGCCAGCAAGGCCGTGGCGAACAACAAGGTGAAGGTGGAGCTTTGCATCGGGTCGCCAGTGTAGGCTTCGGCGAGAATCGGCGTTGATTCGCACCTGGAAGACAACTTCATGACCGAGCCCGTGCTGCCTCCCAACGAGCACAACCTGATCTGGATCGACCTGGAGATGACGGGCCTGTCGCCGAGTACCGACCGGATCATCGAGATCGCCGTGGTCGTGACCGACGCGCAGATCACGCAGCGCGTCGAAGGCCCGGTGCTGGCGGTGCACCAGAGCGATGTCGTGCTCGATGCCATGGACGCCTGGAACAAGGGCACGCACGGGCGCAGCGGGCTGATCGACAGGGTCAAGGCCTCCATCATCGACGAAGCCGCGGCCGAGGCCCAGGTGATTGCCTTCCTGAAGCAGTACGTGCCAGCGGGCAAGAGCCCGATGTGCGGCAATAGCATCTGCCAGGACCGGCGCTTCCTGGCCAAGGACATGCCGTCGCTGGAGGCTTTCTTCCACTACCGCAACCTCGACGTCAGCACGCTGAAGGAGTTGGCGCGGCGCTGGAAGCCGGGCGTGCTCGAGGGCTTCAAGAAGGCGCAGGCCCACACGGCCCTGGCCGACATCCACGAGTCCATCGACGAGCTGCTGCACTATCGCCAGCACTTCCTTCAGCTCTGACTGGCTCCGTGGAAACCCGAACTCAGGCTATAATCGCAAGCTTGGCTTGAAGTTGAAGCCTTCCGTTCATCCCTGTTGACCTTCGTCGTGTCTTTCCCGCAGCATGCTAGCTGCGCGGCCCGGACGTGATAAATCCCCTTGCGGGACATTGGTTGGCGGCGATGCCGTCGCCCTGATCCGTCCGCCCCGTCCACCGCCGGCCGGGAACGTCAATCCTGTAGCGACCTGACCCACGACGACGCCCTCGGGTGTCGCCGGCGCGCGCGAGCGCGTCGCATTGACGAAAGCAAGAAATGAACTTCGCAGACATGGGCCTTCATGAGGCCATCACCCGCGCCGTGCTCGATGCCGGCTACACCCAGGCCACCGAGGTGCAGCAACGCGCCATCGCGCCGGCCCTGGCCGGCCAGGACCTGATGGTCTCGGCCAGCACTGGCAGCGGCAAGACCGCGTCCTTCATCCTGCCCGCGTTGCAGCGCGTGCTGGCGGCGCGTGCCAACGACAGCAAGCGCACGGAAAAGGGCGCCGTGCAGGGCCCGCGCATCCTGGTGCTGACGCCGACGCGCGAACTGGCCATGCAGGTGGCCAAGGCCGCTGTCACCTACGGCCGCCATGTGCCGGGCCTGCGGGTGGCCACCGTCGTCGGTGGCGTGCCGTATCCGGCACAGCTGAAGGCGCTGCGCGGTCCGCTGGACCTGCTGATCGCCACGCCGGGCCGCTTGATCGATCACCTGCAGAGCGGCCGCTGCGTGCTGGCCAACATCGAGATGCTGGTGCTGGACGAAGCCGACCGCATGCTCGACATGGGCTTCATCGACGACATCCACCTCATCGCCGAGGCCACGCCCAAGACACGGCAGACCGTGATGTACAGCGCCACCTTCGCCGGCAATGTCGGCGCGCTGGCCACCAAGCTGCTGCGCACGCCACAGCGCATCGACGTGGCCTCGCACACCGACACCCATGCCGACATCGAGCAACGCCTGCACTGGGCCGACGACCATGAGCACAAGAATGCGCTGCTCGACCACATCCTCACCGACCACAGCGTCGAGCAGGCGCTGGTGTTCACCAGCACCCAGCGCGATGCCGACTGGCTGGCCGATCGCCTGGCCGACATGGGCCATCACGTGGCCTCGCTGCACGGCGGCATGCCGCAGGGACGGCGCAACCGCGTGCTGCAGGGGCTGCGCTCGCGTCACCTGAAGGTGCTGGTGGCCACCGACGTGGCCGCGCGCGGCATCGACGTGCCGACCATCAGCCACGTCATCAACTACGGCTTGCCGATGAAGGCCGAGGACTACGTGCACCGCATCGGCCGCACCGGCCGTGCCGGACGCTCGGGCCTGGCGGTAACGCTGGCCGAGCGCCGTGACGCCGGAATGATCCACAGCATCCAGCGCTTCACCACGCAGCGCATCCCGCCGGCGACCATCGTCGGGCTGGAACCGCGCCGGCCTGAGCCCAAGCCGGCACAGCCGGAGCGTTTTGCACCGGGCCGTGGCAAGCCGCGCCGCCCGGGCTTCGGACCGGCAGCCGAGCGCCGCCCCGGTGCCGCCGCGCCCTGGGCCAAGCCGGGAGCACGCAGCGCCAAGCCGCGCCCGGCTCGCTGAGATTCAGGTCGACAGCAGGTCGACCTCGAACACCAGCGTGGCGTTTGGCGGGATCACCCCGCCGGCGCCGCGCGCGCCGTAGCCCAGTTGCGGCGGGATCAGCAGCACGCGTGTGCCGCCGATCTTCATGCCCTGCACGCCTTCATCCCAGCCGCCGATGACCTGGCCCGCGCCGAGGCCGAAGCTGAAGGGCTGGCCGCGGTCCTTGCTGCTGTCGAACTTGCGGCCACGGCCGTTTGGCGCCGTCGGGTCGTGCAGCCAGCCGCTGTAGTGCACGCTGACCTGCTGGCCGGCGCGCGCGGTGTCGCCGTCACCGGCCACGGTGTCGTCGTATTGCAGGCCGGAAGGGGTGGTGATCATGGCAAGGGGTCCTGTAGGTTGAGGGCCGCGCATCATGCCACCCCTCTTGCCGCCCAGGCCCGGACAGCCGCAGCCAGCCAGTCGTCGCGGCCCGTGGCCTCGATCGGCGGCACCTGCAGCACCCGTGCCGCATCGCGCAGCGCAGCCAGCGGGTCGCTCAGGTCGATGGGCCTCGCGCCGTTCTGCTTGGACAGCTTGTGCCCGTCGGCGCCCAACACCAGCGGCAGGTGCAGGTAGCTCGGCCGGGGCAGCGCCAGCGCACGCTGCAGCAGGATCTGCCGGGCGGTGTTGTCGGCCAGGTCTTCGCCGCGCACCACGTGCGTCACGTGTTGCCAGGCATCGTCAACCACCACCGCCAGCTGATAGGCCCACAGTCCGTCGGCGCGCTTGAGCACGAAATCACCGACTTCATGCTCCACGTCCTGCGCCATCGTACCGAGGCGCCGGTCGAGCCAGTCGATGCGCGGACCAATGCTCCGGTGCCGCGTGCGCAAGCGCACGGCGCGCGCCGGCTTGCCGTGCAGCCCGTCGCGGCAGGTGCCGGGGTACACCGCCTGCTCATGGCGCGCGCGCGTTGTACCGCGCGCAGCCAGCGCGGCATCGATGTCGCTGCGCGAACAGCCGCAGTCGTAGGCCCAGCCCGCAGCGCGCAACGTCTGCAGGGCCTGGTCGTAGGCTGCGCCGCGCTGCGACTGATAGGCCGGCGGCTCGTCCGGCTGCAGGCCGAGCGTGGCCAACTGCTGCAGGATGACGGCGTCCATGCCCGGCAGGCAACGCGGCGTGTCCACGTCCTCGATGCGCACCAGCCAGCGCCCGCGCTGCGCACGCGCATCCAGCCAGCTGCCCAGCGCCGCCACCAGCGAGCCGGCATGCAGCGGCCCGGTGGGTGAGGGGGCAAAGCGCCCGGTCGGTGCACTGGCTGGATGCATGCCGGGTCAGCTGCCGTGGCGCTCCAGCAGGGCCTGGCGCGTGGTCGGCACCGCCAGCTGCTTCAGCCACCACTGCAGGCCCAGGCCCAAGGACGCGCGCTCGCGTCGTCCGCTGCCGCAGCGCCACGCATAGCCCAGGCGCGCGGCGGCGTTCGGGCGCAGCGTCTTCTTCTGCAGCAGTTGGCCGCTGTGCAGGTGCTGGCGCGCCATCGGTTCGGGGATGAAGCCGCAGCCCATGCCGCGCAACAGTGCCTCGACTTTGGCCGCCATGCTCGACACCGTCAGCACATCCTGCCCCGGCAGCAGGTTCACCGTCAGCGGCGACAGGTGCTGTGCCGTGTCGGCCACCGCCACCGCGCGGTAGCGCAGCAGTTCCACGTCGTCGAGCGGCTCCTTGGCTGCGGCCAGCGGGTGCTGCGGCGATACGGCGAAAATGAAGTCCAACTCGCCCAGCGGCTCCATGGCCACACCCGGCGGCGGGCTGTGCACGCCGACGCCGATGGCCAGGTCGGCCTGGCCGCTGACCAGTGCCTCCCAGGTGCCGGCCAGCACCTCGGTGCGCAGGCGCAGCCGCGTGCCCGGGCCGCCGTTGCCAGGCATGCCGCCGCTGATGCGCCCTTGCGGATCCAGCGCATAGAAGGCCTCGCACAGCTCGAACACCGTCAGGCGCGAAATGGCGTCGTCCACCGCCACGCTGAGCTGTGTCTCCCAGCCCGAGGCCACGCGCTTGACGCGGTTGGCCACCGCCGCGGTCTCGGCCAGCAGGCGGCGGCCCTCGTTGAGCAACTCCTCGCCGGCGGCGGTGAACTTGGCCTGGCGCGAGCGCCGGTCGAAGAGCAGCACGTCCAGCGCCTCCTCCAGCTGGCGCACGCTGTAGGTCAGTGCCGACGGCACCTTGCCCAGCTCGCGCGCCGCCGCGGCAAAGCTGCCGGTGCGGGCGATGGTGTCGATCATCGCCAGCGCGTCGGGCGTCAGGGCATGGTGGATCTGCGGCATGGTGGGCGGCGGGCCGGAGCTGGGGTGCGACTTCATCTTATTTGAACGCCGCGCTCAAGCCGCGGCGGCTGTGCGAAAGGGCCTGCACCCCTACATTCGAAGCATCGGAACAGTCCATGAGGAGCGCACCGCATGTTGACACTTCGCCCCGCCCACGAACGTGGCCACGCCAGTCACGGCTGGCTGGACAGCTGGCACAGCTTTTCCTTCGCCGAATACCATGATCCGGCCCACATGGGCTTCGGCAACCTGCGCGTCATCAACGAGGACCGCATCGCCCCGGGCAGCGGCTTCGGCACGCATGGCCACCGCGACATGGAAATCATCAGCTACGTGCTCAGCGGCGAACTGGCACACCAGGACAGCATGGGCAACGGCCGCCGCGCCGATGCACCGTCGGGCGTGATCCGCCCCGGTGACGTGCAGCGCATGAGCGCCGGCCGCGGCGTGATGCACAGCGAGTTCAACCATGCGCCGAAGGACACCACGCATTTCCTGCAGATCTGGATCGAACCGCGGCACCGCGGCATCGAGCCCGGCTACGAACAGAAGCACTTCGACGCCACCAGCAAGCGCGGCCGGCTGCGGCTGCTGGCCAGCGAAGACGGCCGCGACGGCTCGGTGACGGTGCATGCCGACGCTGCGCTCTACGCCGGCCTGTTCGATGGCGACGAATCGGCGCAGCTGACGCTGGAGCCGCGTCGGCTGGCCTATGTGCATGTGGCGCGCGGCACGCTGAGCGTCAACGGGGTCCAGCTGGGCCAGGGCGACGCCGCCAAGCTCGACGGCGAGACGAGCCTGCGCCTCGACCATGGCCAGGGCGCCGAGGTGCTGGTCTTCGATCTCGCGCGCTGATCCCGGCGGCCCGGCGGCGGGCCGATACAGTGATGGGCATGGACAAGCTGACCGACCTGCCCCGCCTGCTACCTCTGGTCGACTGGTTGGGCATGGCCTTCTTCTTTGCCGCCTGGGTCGGCTATGCGGTGTTTGCGCGGCGCCGCTCGCGCACTCGGCCCTCCTTCCTGGGCAGCTCGAACCGCATTCGGCGGCGCTGGATGCTGCAGACCACGCACCGCGAGGTGCGCGTGCTCGACGGCGTGGTGGTGCAGCAGCTGTCGTCCACCGCCTCGTTCTTTGCCTCGACCACCATCCTGATCATCGGCGCGCTGCTGGCCGTCCTGGGCGCCACCGAGCAGGCCAGCGACCTGGTGCGCGAGATTCCGTTCGCGGCGCGGACCTCGTTGCTGGTCTTCGATTTCAAGGTGGTGCTGCTCGCGGCCATCTTCGTCTATGCCTTCTTCCGATTCACCTGGTGCATCCGCCAGTACAGCGTGGGCGTGCTGCTGGTTGCCGCCGCGCCGGAGGCGGCGGCGATCACCGACGAGGCCCAGCGCCAGGCCTTTGCCGACCGCGCCGGCCGCGTCATGGGCCTGGCCGCCGAGTCCTTCAACGACGGGCTGCGCGCCTACTACATGTCCTTCGCCGCGGTGTCGTGGTTCGTCTCGCCCTGGGCCATGCTGGCCGCCACCGCGACGGTCATCTGGGTGCTGTACCGGCGCGAGTTCCGCTCCGAGGTGCTGCAGGCACTGGAGTCCGCGTAGCCGTTCTCAAGCGTCGCGCGCCAGGCGCAGCCCGCTGAACTGCCATTGCGCCTCGGGCGGAAAGAAGTTGCGATAGCTGGCCCGCGCGTGGCCGCGCGGTGTGGCACAGGAGCTGCCGCGCAGCACGACCTGGTTGCACATGAACTTGCCGTTGTATTCGCCCACCGCGCCGGCGGCCGGGCGGTAGCCGGGGTAGGCGGCGTACGACGATTGCGTCCACTGCCAGACCGTGCCGAACATCTGCCTCGGCACGTCCGCCGCACGCGGCTCGTCGCCGTCCGGCCGCAGGCCGAAGCAGCGCGCCGCATGCTCCCACTCGGCCTCGGTCGGCAGGCGCGCACCGGCCCAGCGTGCATAGGCGTCGGCCTCGAAGTAGCTCAGCTGCGTCAGCGTCGCGCCGGGCACCCTCGGCATCGGGCCGTGCAGCGTGAACAGGTGGGAGCCATCGTCCAGCCAGTACAGCGGCGCGCGCCGCGCGCCGGCGCGTACCCAGTCCCAGCCCAGCGACAGCCACAGCTCGGGCCGGCGGTAGCCGCCGTCGTCGATGAAGGCCTGGAAGTCGCCGCAGCTCACCGGCCGCGAGGCCAGTTCGAAGTCGCGCAGCAGTACCTCGTGGCGCGGGCCTTCGTTGTCGAAGCGGAACTCGCCATCGAGCCCGGCCTCATGGCCCAGCGGCACGATGCCGCCGCCAACGTGCAGCCAGCCCAGCGGCGTCGCTGCAGGCGCCGGCGCCACAGGCGGCGGCGCATAGGCGGGCAGCGCCGGGTTGCAGGACAGCGCATGCAGGATGTCGGTGAGCAGCAGTTCCTGGTGCTGCTGTTCGTGGTTCAGCCCCAGTTGCAGCAAGGACCGGCAGTCGTCGTGCTCGGCCTGCACGCAGAGCAGGGCCTGCATCCGTTCGTCCACCTGTTGCCTCCAGGCCAGCACCTGCTGCAGCGTGGGTCGGGAGACCAGCCCGCGCTGTGCACGCGGATGTTGCGGGCCGACGCCCTGGTAGTAGCTGTTGAAGAGCACGCGAAAGCCCGCATCGAAGGGCCGGAAGCCGCGCTCGAAGCGCTCGAGCAGGAAGGTCTCGAAGAACCAGGTGGTATGCGCCAGGTGCCACTTGCTCGGGCTGGCGTCCGGCATGGACTGCAGCTGGCAGTCCTCGGCCGACAGCGGCTCGATCAGCGCCACGCTGCGTGCGCGTACTGCAGCATAGGCCTGGGCCAGCAAGGCGCCGGTCGTGGCGGGCGTACGCAGTGGAGTGTTCATGGCAGGCGATGCGGGCACTGTAGCCATTGCGGCACGCGATGTCAGGGGCGCTGCAGGAAGTCCTGTACGGCCACCAGGGTGCGCTTCGGATCCTCTTCGTGCGGCACATGGCCGAGGTCGTCGAAGACCACCAGTTCGCTGCCGGCGATGTCGCGCTTGAACTGCTCGGCCACCGCCAGCGGCACCAGCCGGTCGCGCCCGCCCCACAGGATCAACGTGGGCAGCTTCAGCTCGCCGATGCGCTCGGCATCCTGGCCGCGCTGTTTCTGCTGCAGGCGCTGCACCAGCGCACGGCGGTTGCCTTCGCGCAGCGTCAGCTGGTAGTAGCGGTCGACCAGTTCATCGCTGACCCGTGACGGGTCGCCATAGACATTGCGCACGCTGGCCACCACCACCGACCGAGGCAGCACCCAGTCGAACACGCGGTTGAGCACCGGCACCCGGGCCGCCAGGAAGCCGATCGGCACCGAATCGGACTTGAAGTCCGGCCCGGCCGCATCTACCAGGATCAGCTTGGTGACGCGCTGCGGTGCCATCAGCGCGGTGCGCCAAGCGACCTCGCCGCCGAGCGAGTTGCCGGCGATGGCAAAGCGCTGCACTTTCAGCTGGTCCATCAGCTCGAGCACGAAGTGCGCATAGGTGTCGCCGCGGTAGTCGCCGCTGGCATTGGGCCCGGTCAGGCCGAAGCCGGGCAGGTCGAAGCTGATGACGCGGCGCTGCACACTCAGCGCCTTGACCCAGCCTTCCCACGTGTGCAGGCTGGCCGAGGTGCCATGGATCAGCACCAGCGGCGTGGGGTCGTCGCGCGGCCCGACGTCGCGCAGGTGCACCAGCTGCCCCTTGACGTCGATGAAGTCCGATGGCGGCGGTGCCCAGCGTGCGACCAGCGTTTCCACCGGCCAGTCGGGTGCGCGCGACAGCCACATGGCCACCGCCGTCAGGAACAGCAGCGCACCCAGCAGCTTCAGTGCCAGGGCTTTCATGCGTCGGGGCCAGGCAGGTCCAAGCGGCGGATTCTAGGAGCCGCCCGCGCGATGGTGCTGCCTACAATGACCGCATGTCCTTCGTCCATCTGCGCACGCACAGCGAATTCTCCGTGGCCGACGGCATGCTGCGCATCGACGCCGCCGCCGAGGCTGCACGCGCCGACGGCCAGGTGGCGTTGGCCATCACCGACCTGAACAACCTGTTCGGCGCGGTGCAGTTCTATCAGGCTTGCCGCGGCCAGGGTGTCAAGCCGATCCTTGGCGTGGACCTGTGGATGGAGCCCTTCGGTACCGAAAAACTGCCCAGCCGGCTGCTGCTGCTGGTGCAGAACATGCAGGGCTATCTGAACCTGTGCGAGATGCTGGCCCGGGGCTGGACGCGCAACGCGCAGCGTACCCAGGCCTGGATCAAGTGGGACTGGCTGGATGAGCTGAACGGGGGGCTGATCGCGCTGTCCGGTGCCGATGGCGGCGTGGTCGGCTCGGCCCTGCTGGCCGGCGACGCACCGCGCGCGCAGGCGCTGGCGCAGCGTCTCGCGCAGTGTTTTGCCGGGCGCTTCTACATCGAGCTGCAGCGTGCCGGACTGGCCAGCAACGAGGCCCATGTGCGCCGTGCCGTGGCCCTGGCCGCACAGCTTCGCCTGCCGGTGGTGGCCACCCACCCGGTGCAGTTTCTTGAGGCCGAGGACTACGAGGCGCACGAGGCGCGCGTGTGCATCGCCGAGGGCGAGACGCTGGCCAACCCGCGGCGCATCAAGCGCTTCAGCGCCGAGCAGTACTTCAAGACCCAGGCGCAGATGGAGGCGCTGTTCGCCGACCTGCCGTCGGCGCTGGCCAACAGCGTGGCCATCGCGCGGCGCTGCAACCTGCAGCTGACGTTGGGCAAGCCGCAGTTGCCGAACTTCCCCATCCCCGAGGGCATGGGGCTGGAGGACTACTTCCGCAAGGTGTCCTTCGACGGCCTGGAGCAGCGCCTGCAGAGGCTCTACCCGGATGCGGCGGAGCGAGAACGGCAACGGCCGCGCTATGCCGATCGGCTGGAGTTCGAGATCGTCACCATCCTGAAGATGGGTTTCCCGGGCTACTTCCTGATCGTCAGCGACTTCATCAAGTGGGCGCTGGCTCACGGTTGTCCGGTGGGGCCGGGGCGCGGCTCGGGCGCGGGCTCGCTGGTGGCTTATTCGCTGTTCATCACTGGGCTGGACCCGCTGCAATACAACCTGCTGTTCGAGCGCTTCCTGAACCCCGAGCGCGTGTCGATGCCCGACTTCGACATCGACTTCTGCCAGGCCAACCGCGAGCGCGTCATCGACTACGTCAAGGTCAAGTACGGCCGCGATGCGGTGAGCCAGATCGCCACCTTCGGCACCATGGCGGCCAAGGCCGCGCTGCGCGACGTGGGCCGCGTGCTCGGCATGGGCTACGGCCATGTGGACAGCATCGCCAAGCTGGTGCCGGCGCCGCCGGGCAAACAGGTGACGCTGCAGCGCGTGCCCGATAAGCCCGACCCCGGCGTGATCTACGCGCGCAAGGAGGCGCCCGAACTGGAGCAGCGCGAAGCCGCCGAGGAAGAGGTGGCCGAGTTGCTGTCGCTGGCCATGCGTGTCGAAGGCCTGGTGCGCAACGTCGGCATGCATGCCGGCGGCGTGCTCATCGCGCCGGGCAAGATCACCGACTTCTGCCCGCTGTACCAGCAGCCCGGCAGCGCCAGCGCGGTGAGCCAGTTCGCCAAGGACGATGTCGAGGCCATCGGCCTGGTGAAGTTCGACTTCCTGGGCCTGGCCACGCTGACCATCCTGGAGCTGGCCAAGGACTTCATCCGTGCGCGCCGGCCCGAGCATGGGGATTTCGACTACGACCGTCTGCCGCTGGACGACCCGAAGGTCTACAAGCTGTTCAGCGAAGGCAAGACCGAGGCCGTGTTCCAGTTTGAATCGCGTGGCATGCAGGGCATGCTGCGCGAGGCCCGCCCGACGCGCATCGAGGACCTGATCGCGCTGAATGCGATGTTCCGGCCCGGGCCGATGGAGAACATCCCGAGCTTTTGCGCGCGCAAGAACGGCAAGGAGCCGATCGAGTACCCGCACCCGCTGCTGGAGACGGTGCTGGGCGAGACCTACGGCATCTTCGTCTACCAGGAGCAGGTCATGCAGGCCGCGCAAATCCTGGGCGGCTACTCGCTCGGCGGCGCCGACCTGTTGCGTCGCGCAATGGGCAAGAAGAAGCCCGAGGAGATGGCCCAGCAGCGCGAGATCTTCCGCGCCGGCGCGGCCGCCAAGGACATCCCGGCGCACAAGGCCGACGAGGTCTTCGACCTGATGGAGAAGTTCGCCGGCTATGGCTTCAACAAGAGCCATGCGGCCGCCTACTCGGTGCTGGCTTATCACACCGCCTGGCTGAAGGTGCATTGCACGGCCGAGTTCTACGCCGCCAACATGACGGTGGAAATGGACGACACCGACAAGCTGAAGATCCTGCTCAACGACGCCAGGCAGTTCGGCGTGAACTTCGAGCCGCCGGACGTGAACCGCGGCGTCTACCGCTTCGAGCCGGTGGACGACAACTGCGTGCGTTACGGCCTGGGTGCGATCAAGGGCACCGGGCAGGCGGCCATCGAGGCCATCGTCGCGGCGCGCGAAGGCGCTGCGGGCGAGGGCGGTGGGCCCTTCCGCAGCCTGTTCGACTTCTGTGCGAGGGTCGACCGCCAGCGCATCAACAAGCGCGTGGTCGAGGCGCTGATCAAGGCCGGTGCCTTCGACAGGTTGCATGCCGACCGTGCGGCGATGATTGCCAGCGTGAGCCTGGCGCTGGACTGGGCCGACACCCAGGCCGCGCACGCCGATCAGGGCGGGCTCTTCGACTTCGGCGATTCGCATGCCGCGTCCACCCACGAGCCGGCGCTGGTGTCGGTGGCGGCCTGGGACATCAAGGAACGGCTGACGCTGGAGAAGTCGGCCCTGGGCTTCTTCATGTCGGGCCATCTGTTCGAGCAGAGCGAGGCCGAGGTGCGCCAGTTCTGCCGCACGCGCATTGCCGACCTCGCCGATTCGCGCGAGCCGCAGCTTCTGGCCGGTATCGTCGGCGAGTTGCGCGTCGTCAACAGCCAGCGCGGCCGAGTGATGATCTTCAAGCTCGATGACCGCAGCGAGGTGATCGAGGCCGTGGCCAGCGAAGAGCTGTTCGAGGCGAACCGCGAACTGCTGCGCGAGGACGAACTGCTGATCGTGCAGGGCCGCGTCAAGCTCGACCGCTTCTCCGGCGGGCTTCGCCTGGATGTGACGCAGGTCTGGGACCTGGCCGGGGCGCGCGCGCGCTTCGGCCGATACCTGGCGGTGGCGGTCAACGGCTTCCCACTGCCGCTGAACGAACTGCTGCGCCAGTGGCCGGCGCGCAAGTTGCACACCGAGCAAGGGGACCTGGACCAGGGACTGGGTGTGCGGCTGCAGCTGCGCCGCGCCGACGCCATGGCCGACCTGGATCTGGGCGACCAGGCCCGCTTCTGGCCCTGTGACGAGGCGCTGGCGCGCTGGCGCAGCGTGGCCCATGGCGGGCAGGCCCGCATCGTCTACGGCTGATCAGGCAGGCCTTGCGCTGCCAGTTGCGGGCTTGGCCCCGACCCGGCAGGTCTACATTCGACCGCCATGTACGAGACCCCGATCACCGGGCTGGTGCTCAGCGGCGGCGGCGCCCGCGCCGCCTACCAGGTGGGCGTGCTGCGCGCCATCGCGCGGCTGCGCCGCGGCACGGCCGCCTCGCCGCGGCGCAGCCCCTTCGGCGTGATCTGCGGCACCTCGGCGGGCGCCATCAACGCCGCGGCGCTGGCCTGCAATGCCGACCAGTTCGATGCTGCGTTCGACGCGATCGCGCAGGTGTGGGAGAACTTCCGCGCCGAGCAGGTGTACCGCGCCGATTCTCTGGGCGTGATCCGCAGCGGTGCGCAGTGGCTGACCATGCTGTCCATCGGCTGGCTGGTGGCACGCTGGCGCAAGGCACGGCCGCGCTCGCTGCTGGACAACACGCCACTGTCCGAGTTGCTCGAACAGATGGTGCCGCTACAGCGGCTGCCGCGCATGCTGGCCGGGCGCCATGTGCAGGCCCTGGCGCTGACGGCGTCGAACTACAGCTCCGGCGAACACGTCACCTTCTACCAGGCTGCCGCGCCGGTGCCGGCCTGGGTGCGCTCGCAGCGCGTGGCCGCAACGGCCGCGCTGAGCACCGCGCACCTGCTGGCTTCGTCGGCGATCCCCTTCGTCTTTCCGGCCGCCGAGTTGGCCGTCGATGGCCAACTGGAGTGGTTCGGCGACGGGTCGATGCGCCAGACGGCGCCGCTGTCGCCGGCGATCCACCTGGGCGCGCAGCGGCTGCTGGTCATCGGCGCCGGCCGCATGCACGAGCCGCCCGGCCGGCGAGTCGAGAACTCCGGCTACCCCAGCCTGGCGCAGATCGCCGGACATACGCTGTCGGGCATCTTCCTGGATGCGCTGACCGCCGACATCGAGCGGCTGCAGCGCATCAACCGCACGCTGGCGCTGCTCAGCGACGAGGCCCGGCTGGCCACGCCGCTGCGGCCGATCGAGGCGCTGGTGATCGCGCCGTCGCAGCGGCTGGACGACATTGCCGCGCGCCATGTCGAGGAACTGCCGACCACCGTGCGTGCGCTGCTGCGCGGCGTCGGTGTCAGCGGCAGCGGCCGCACGGCGCAGGGCGCCGCGCTGGCCAGCTACCTGCTGTTCGAATCCGGCTACACCCGCGAGCTGATGGCCCTGGGTGAAGCCGACGTGGCGGCACGGCGCAGCGAGGTGCTGGACTTCTTTGGCTGGCCGGCCGCCGCGGCGCCGGCTTACTGACGCACCGGCGTCGCAGCCGTGTCGGCCGGCTTGGCGGCCTTGCGTGGCGACTTCTCGGCCACGGCCACCGGTGCGGCGTTGTAGGTGGCGTTGTTGACCGTCAGCCCGGCCTGCGAAAAGCGCGCGGCATTGCCGGGGCCAACGCCGCCGACCCGTTCGACCAGGTCGTTCCAGTCCTTGAAGGCGCCGGCCTTGCGCGCGTCGAGGATCTTGCCCGACAGCCCGGGCCCGATGCCCTTGATGGTCTCGAGCTCGGCCTGGCTGGCCTTGTTGGCGTCGACGGCGGCCTGCGCGGCAAAGGCAAAGGCGGCGAGGATGATTGCAGCGAGGAAGCGGAACATGATGGATCTCCTTGCGGTTGGGCCCGACGACATGTCGGGCTGGAACGGATTCTGGGAACGGCGCCCTGCGCCGTGAATCCGCCAGAAGGTGGTCTCGATGGGGGCCCACTTTCGGGGGAGACGGCGGGTTCTTCGGTGCAGGACGCTGCTGTCAGAATCGCCGGGTCCAGTTCGCCGCAAACCGCGCCCCGTGTTCCCCGAATCCAGCCGACTGCCCGCGCACACCGTCTGCCACAGGCCCATGCGCTGCTGCTGCGCATGGTGAGCTCCATCCACGTGCTGGGCAGCCACCAGCTGGGCGGCGCCGACCGTTTTTTCATTCGCCTGGTGGAGGCACTGCATCGCGCCGGGCATCCGACGCTGGCGGTGATCCGCGCGGACAGCCCGGTGGCCCAGGTGTTCTCGCCCGAGATCGAGCGGGTGCATCTGCCGATGGCGTCGAAGTGGGACCTGTACTCGCGCTGGCGGCTGACCCGGTTGATCCGCCAGCGCCAGCCCGATGTGGTGCAGACCTACATGGGCCGCGCCACTCGGCTGACGCGTCTGCCGGCCGGCAGCCGCGCCTTGCATGTGGCCCGCCTGGGCGGGTACTACAAGATCGACGGCTACTACCGCCATGCCCATGCCTGGGTGGGCAACACGCAGGACATCTGCGACTTCATGATCAAGGAAGGGTTGCCTCGCGAGCGCGTGTTCTACATCGGCAACTTCGTGCCCGAACCGCGTGCCGTCGCGGCCGACGAGGTGCAGGCGCTGCGCGAGCGGATGGGGCTGCCGCCGAATGCTTTTGTCGTCTTTGCGCTGGGCCGGTTGGTCGAGAAGAAGGGCTTTGCCGACCTGCTCGAAGCCTTTGCGCAGATCGACGCCTTTGTCGGCGAACGCCCGTTGCATCTGGTGATCGCCGGCGACGGCGGGCAGCGCGAACCTCTGCAGGTCGCTGCGCGTCAGCTGGGTTTGGAGGCGCGGGTGCACTGGGCCGGCTGGCAGAACGACACGGCGCCGTACTTCGCCCTCGGCGACGTCTTCGTCTGCCCGTCGCGCCACGAGCCGCTGGGCAACGTGATCCTCGAAGCCTGGCAGCACCGTCTGCCGGTGCTGAGCACGGCCAACGAAGGTGCGAGCTCGCTGGTGAGCGACGGCGAGAACGCGCTGCTGGCGCCGCTGAACGACCCCGCCGGCCTGGCGCGTAGCCTGCGGGGCATGCTGGCCCTGAGCCCGGCGGCGCTGCAGCGTCTGGCCGAGGCGGGCCACGCGACCGTGCAGCGCGAGCACCACCAGGATGCCGTTGTCGCCGCCTATTTGTCGATGTACGAACAGCTTCGGCCGCGGGTCTGAAGCGCGTGGCGCTTGTTGGACAATCCTCGTCGATGCAAACGCCCGTCAACGTCATCTGCATGAAGTGGGGCAAGCTCTACGGGCCGGAGTACGTGAACTTCCTGCGGGCCGGCGTCGGGCGGCATCTGAAGCGGCCGTTCCGCTTCGTCTGCTTCACCGACGATGCCGGTGGCCTGCGCGACGACGTCGAGGCGCTGCCGCTGCCGGAACTGGGTTTGCCCAAGGGCCAGGGCGACCTGCGCTGGCGCAAGCTGACGGTCTTTCGCGAGCAGCTCCACGACCTGCGCGGCACCACCTTGTTTCTCGACCTCGACCTGGTGATCGTCGATGGCTTGGATGCGTTCTTCGAGCACCCCGGCCGCTTCCTGATCATTCGCGACGACGACCTGTTCCGCCACAAGCCGCTGCGCAAGCTGAATCCGCAACGCGACCGCTTCCTGCGCAGCGTGGGCAATTCGTCCGTGTTCCGCTTCGAGATCGGCCAGCACACGTACATCCTCGACGCCTACCTCGCCGACCCGAAGGGTGCGGCCGAGCGCTACGAGATCTCGCAGCAGTTCCAGAGCGCGCAGCTGGCGGCGCACGGCGACCTTGCCTACTGGCCCAGCGACTGGTGCGTGAGCTTCAAGAACGCCTGCGTGCCGCGCGGCCTGAAGAGCTACCTGGCCGACCCGGCCGTGCCCGCAGGCGCGCGCATCGTGGTCTTCGCCGGCACGCCGAAGATGAGCGACGTGCTGGCCGGCGGCGGCCACAGCTGGTACCGGCGCATCGGCAACGTCGGCTGGCTGCATCGCGCCTGGGGCGCATGATGGCCGTGAAGCAGCTGGTCTGTGTCAAGTGGGGCACGATGTACGGGCCGGAGTACGTCAACCGCCTGTACGGCATGGTGTCGCGCCACATCACGCCGCCGTTCCGGCTGGTGTGCCTGACCGACGACCGCGCCGGCATCCGCCCGGAGGTCGAATGTTTCGACCTGCCCGAACTGGGCGTGCCACACCCGCAGCGCACCATGGGCAAGTGGCGCAAGCAGATCCTGTGGGGCCGCAGCGTGCCCGGACTCGAAGGCGTGGCCCTGTTCATCGACCTGGATTCGGTGATCGTCGGAACCCTGGACGACTACTTCAGCATCGGCAGCCCGAACGATGTCTATGTGGCGCGCAACTGGGCGCGGCCGCTGGAGAAGCTGGGCCAGACCTCGGTGTTCCGCTTTCCGGTGGGCGGCAATGCGCATGTGCTGGAGGACTTCCGCGCCGACCCGCAGGCCATTGCCGACAAGTACCAGTTCGAACAGCATTACGTGACGCATGCGGTGACCGGCGGCGTGAAGTTCTGGCCCGAGGACTGGACCAAGCACTTTCGGCTGCACTGCATGCCGGCCTTTCCACTGTGCTACTTCGTGCAGGCCCGGCTGCCGGCCGGTGCGCGCATCGTCACCTTTCCCGGCGGGCCGAACCCGGACGACGTGATGGTCGGGCGCTGGAACAAGCGGGTCGCGCCATTTCCCACGCGCTGGCAGCATGTGCGGGCCACCTTCACCGGACCCCGCGTCGACAACAGCCGCTGGCGCCACCTGCGGCGCTATGTGCTGCCGGTGCCGTGGATCGAAGCCGCCTGGCGTGAGTGATTGCCGGCATGCATGCGGCCCGTCCGCGCAAGGCGGCCCGGTGAGCGGCACGCTGGCCGTGGTCATGCACAAGACGGGCGCGTCGACGGAGCGCTTCATCGAGCGCCACGTGCGCGAATCCTTTGGCGGCAGGACGGTGGTGATCGCGCGCCACGCCGGCACGACGCCCACCTTTTCCCAGCCCCTGCTGGTGGCCGATGCGGTGCGCGGCAACCGCTGGCAGCGACTGCGGGCCTGGCCGAGTCGATTCGTCACCTATGCGCAGCACCGCTACTGGGGCGTGCCAGAAGGCGCCGAGCGCGAGCGCATCCTGCAGTTCTGGCGTCAGCAGGGCGTCACCGCGGTGCTGGCCGAGTTCGGTCCGCTGGGTTGCTGGATCGCGCCGCTGGCGCGCGCCGCCGCGTTGCCGGTGTTCGTCTACTTCCGCGGCTACGACGCGTCGCGCCGGCTGCGCTCGACCGGCACGGTGGCCGCCTACCGGCGCATGGCTGCGCAGGTCGACGGTTTCTTTGCGGTATCGCGCTTCTTGGTCGACAACCTGGCGCGCGCCGGAGTCGTGCATCCGAACACCCAGGTGATCCCGAGTGGCACGAACCCGCGCGTGTTTCGGCCTGGAACGAAGGAGCCGGGGCTGGTGGTCGCGGTAGGCCGGCTCGTCGAAAAGAAGAGGCCCGACCTGACTGTGCGCGCGTTCGTGCGTGTTGCACAGACGCATCCGCAGGCGCGACTGGCGATCGTCGGCGAGGGGCCGCTGCTCGAGCGCTGCCGCGGCATCGCGGCCGAGGCCGGTGTCGCCGCGCGCGTGGAATTCCTCGGCACACGCGACCATGCCTTCGTCGCCGAACTGCTCGGGCGTGCCGCGGTGTTCGCGCAGCATTCGGTCACCGACGCGAGCGGCGAGACCGAGGGCCTGCCGTCGTCGATCCAGGAGGCGATGGCCGCGGGTGCCGTGGTGGTGTCGACGCGCCATGCCGGCATTCCCGAAGCCGTGCAGGACGGCAGCACCGGTTTTCTGGTCGCCGAGCACGACGAGGACGCTTTCGCGCGCGCACTCGCGGCGGCGCTGGCCGACCCCGCACGCACCGCGGCGATGGCCGGCGCGGCGCGCCGCTTCGCCGAGGAGCATTTCGACACTGCGAAGCTGCAGGCGCGGATGGAGCAGGCGATCACCGCGGCGCTCTTGCGCCGGGCCGGGCACGCCACAGATGCGTGAAACCCGGCGTGTGCATGACGCGGTGCCAGGGGGACGCTGCCGATGGCTTCGACCTGCCCGGGCTCGGCGGCGAGCCGCCGACGAACACGATGCGCATCTGGCGCCATCGACTGCGGTGCGGGCGTGCGCTCAGCGCGTGCCGGGACCGACCCACTCGCGCCGAAGTTCGGCCATCGGCATCACCGGTCGGAGGTTGCCCGCCAGCAGTTCCTTCAGGCGCAGCTTCAGGCGGAACTTCAGCCCAAAAGCGTCGTGCATCTTCGGCACGCCGTTGAACTTGACGATGGTGGCTGCCTCCACGCGGCGGCGCACGTCGTCGGGAGCGCGGCGCCCCTGGCGCGCCGCGAGGCGGAAGCTCAGCACATGGTGCTCGGGCAGCAACGCGACCTGGCGCTGCAGGCCGTGGCGCTGCACGACGCCGTGGATGAAGTCCTGGTCGCCGGCGACGGTCTGTTCGTAGGTCTCTCCGGCGACGAACGCGTCGTAGACGGCGCGCAGCCCGCCGCGGCGGATGCACATCAGGCATGAGTTGTAGCCCTCGCGCTTCCAGTGCGGCACGATGACGAGGTCCTCGGGGCGACCGAACGCGTCGGCGAGCAGCGCGCCCATGTCGGCGCGCAGGATCAGAGTGACGTCCAGGAACAAGAAGCGCTCGAACGGCAGGTAGTCGGGGTTGAACATGCCGAGCTTACGCGTTGTCGGCCGCATGGCCGGGCGCAGCAGCTCGGACCAGGCACTGCAGTCATGCAGCTCGATCTCGGCTGGCAGGCGGCGCGGCCGGTCGGTCCAGCAGTGCAGCCGAAACGGCCGTGGGCAGTGCCGCTGCAGCATGTCGTACAGGCGTGTGACGTACAGTTCGGCCATCCCGTACAGCTCGCCAGTGGCGAAGCAGACGATGGGCAGCGGCGAAGGAATGGCCACCGGCGGCGCGGGTCTTGCCTGCATCAGTGCGATCGGTCGGGCACTGCACCCTGCCCGCGGGCCCGGACGTTCAACACCATGACGGAAGCCTCAATCGATCCCTCACACTACGACTTCGCGAGTTACGTGACGCTCAAGCGCTGGTCGAGCCTGTGGCACCAAGTCCACGAAACGCTGGGGCTGCGGCCGCGATCGGTACTGGAGGTCGGCGTGGGCCGAGGTTTGTACAAGTCTACCCTGCAGGCGCTGCGCTGCCCGGTGACCACCGTCGACATCAATCCGGCCATCGGCCCCGACGTTGTGGGCAGCGTCACTGGGCTGCCCTTTGCCGGCGCGAGCTTCTCGGCCGTGGTCGCGTTCCAGGTGCTTGAGCACCTGCCCTACGCGGACTTCCGCCGCGCCGTCGGCGAGATGCGCCGCGTCGCCACCGACCACGTGCTGATCTCGCTGCCCGATGCGCGCAAGGTCTGGCGCGGCGTGTTCGACTTCGGCGGCAAGCGCGAGCGTTTCGTGATGTTCACCAAGCCGCTGTGGCGGGCGCACACGCATCGCGTGAATGGCCCGCACCAGTGGGAGCTGAACAAGAAGGGCTATTCGGTCCGACGCATTGTCGCCGACCTCGAGGCGAGCGGCCTTGAGGTGCTGCGCCACTACCCCGTGCCGCAGAACCCGTACCACCGCATGTTCGTCTGCCGTAAGCGGCCCGCCGCCGGCGGCTGAACGCGACGCGCGGCGGCGCGGGCTACTCGCGCCAGTGTTCGGCGATCCAGGCCGCCGGCCTGGCGTGGCGCCAGTTGCCGTTGCTGCGGCCGGCCACTGCGTCGGGCGGGTTCATCACGCCGTGGAAGATCAGGATGCGCGCACCCTTGGGGATGAACGGATCGCGCCAGTAGTTGGCCGGAAAGCGCGGGATGCAGTGGTACTTCCAGCTCACGCACCAGTCGGCCGGCCAATAGGCGAGCTTGCCCTGCTTGTGCAGGAAGTCGGTGAGATAGGCCTGCTCGTTGCGCACTTGCTTGCGTACCTCGTCGACATTTGCGCGGAAGTAGGCCAGCAGGTCGGCGTGCGCGCCGAGCCGGAAACGATAGACCGACGAATTGCCAGTGATGCGCCAGGGCCGCGTCCAGTCGTGGATGATCAGAACCTCGCCCGGCAGTTCGAAGAAGGGCGTGATGTCGTCGACGATCACCACGTCCAGGTCGAGGAACAGCGCCGTGCCCTGCAGGCCGTGCAGGTCCGCGGCAAAGGTGGTCAGCTTGGTCCAGCCGCGTTCAGGGATGCCCGGCGGCAGATCCAGCGGCGGGATCGGCAGGCAAAGCACCTCGGGCACGATGCCTTCGGCGCGGTCGGTCAGGCAGGCGAAGCGGAAGTCACCGCGCAGGTGGCGGCGCACCATGCCGTAGAGGCGGTTGACGTACTCCGGGCCGTACTTAATGCCCCACTTCATGCACAGGACGATGCGCGGGTCGGCCGCGGGGGTCACAGCGACTCCACGCGCTTTGGCGGATAGGTGTCCCAGCCCTGGCAGCCGGGGCATTGCCAGAAGTAATGGTGGGCCTCGAAGCCGCAGGCGGCACAGCGGTAGCGCTGCAGCGGCCGCGCGGCCGCGGCCACCACCTGCTGCAGTTGTTGCGGCGTGCCTTCGTCCCACTGCACCACCGGCAGCTCCAGCACCTTGGCCGCCGCGCCGAGCACCGGCTTGCGCTGCAGGTGGTCGAGCACCAGGCGTTCGTGCTGGCCCGAGGCGCCTTCCAGCTCGATGCGGGCCTGCAACATGTCCATGTCCGGCTCGCCTTCGTAGGCCGCCTGCAGGCGTTCGACTGCGGTGCTGCAGTCGGCGCAGGCCAGCGCACTGCGCGCATAGTCCATGGCCACTAGCGGCCAAGCCTGCGGCTGCAGCGCCAGCATCTGGTCCCATTGTTGCAGTGCAGCCGCATGGTCGCCAGCGCGCGCCATGCGCTGGCCGACCTGCAGCATCGGGCGCACCGCGCGCGGGTCCGTGGCTCGTGCGCGCTGCAGTTGTTGCTGGGCCACTTCGGGCCGGCCGGCGGCGTCGGCCTCAAGCGCCAGCTCGCAGGCGTAGTGCGCAATGCGCGCGGCAAAGGAGACGCTGCCGCGGCGTTCCAACGCGCTGGCCACCTCGGTGGCGGCACGCCAGTCGCGGGCGCGCTCGTGCAGCGACAGCAGCGCATTGCGCGCCTCAATGTCGAAGGCCGTGCCCAGCAGCGCCTGGTAGGCGGCCTCGGCGCGGTCGAACAGACCGGCCTTCATGAAGTCATCGGCCAGCGCATGCTGCGCACGATGCCGATCCACCGCCTTCAGGTCGGCGCGTTCCAGCAGGTGCTGGTGCACGCGTACCGCACGCTCGAAGTCGCCGCGGCGGCGGAACAGATTACCCAGGCCGAAGTGCAGTTCCGTGGTGTCGGGGTCGTGCTGCACGGCCTCGATGAAGGCGTCGATGGCCTTGTCGTGCTGTTCGTTGAGCAGCAGGTTCAGGCCCTTGAAATAGGCCTTGGGCGCTTCGCGCCCATCGCGTCGCACCTGGCGCAGGTCGAAGCGCGAGGCCACCCAGCCCAGCGCAAAGGCCACTGGTAGCGCGATCAGCAACCACTGCAGATCGAAGTCCATGGACGGCTACAAGCCTTCGCGCGGCGGGTGTTCGGGCACGAACTCGGAGTTGCTGCTGTCATTGCGCGACGCGGGCACCGGCGCGTCGGCCGGCGCGGGCGACAGGCGCAGCGCCTCGCGGCGATGCCGCCACCAGCTGGGCACCATGGCCAGCACGCCAAGCGCGCAGCCGGCGGCAAAGACCACCAGCACCACGATCACCATCGGCGCATGCCATTCGACGCCGAAGAACCAGCGCACGTTGGCCGGCTGCTGGTTGTTCAGCGCAAAGGCGAAGAGCGTG
Source organism: uncultured Pseudomonadota bacterium (assembly GCA_963758955.1). GTDB lineage: Bacteria > Pseudomonadota > Gammaproteobacteria > Burkholderiales > Burkholderiaceae_C > Rubrivivax. Next base: position 420,615 of record CAVWXO010000002.1, on the reverse strand, counting down.
AAGAAGATCAGCGCCCTGAAGAGCCAGACGAGTATTCGCATGCTCGTCCGATTCTAGAAGCCTCTCAGCGCTCGGCTGAGGGACCGTCGCCGTCGAGTGGCATGTGCGCGTCGACCGACTCGCGCAGCGCCTTGCCGGGCTTGAAGTGCGGCACCAGCTTTTCGGGGATGACGACCTGCTCGCCGCTGCGCGGGTTGCGCCCGACGCGCGGTGGGCGCCGGTTGATGGAGAAGCTGCCGAAGCCGCGGATCTCGATGCGGTGGCCACGCGCCAGCGCATCGGTCATGGCGTCGAGGATGGTCTTCACCGCGAACTCGGTGTCGCGCTGCGTCAGCTGGGCGAAGCGTTCGGCCAGACGGGCCACGAGATCGGAGCGGGTCATCGGAGGAGCTCGCACGGTTCTGGGCTTCGGGAAGGCGCCGCGCCGCTCGGCGTAGCGCAAAGGCAGCCACACCCGCTCGGGCGCGGCAAGCACATGCCGCGCCAGCCCCGGTCAGCCCGGAGCCGGCCGCGGCACGGGCTCACTCCTTCTGCGTGTCCAGCTTGGCGCGCAGCAGGGCGCCCAGGCTGGTGGTGCCGGCGGTCTCGCGCTCGTTGCTCTGCGACAGGCGTTGCATCGCTTCTTGCTGGTCAGCGTTGTCCTTGGCCTTGATCGACAGCTGGATCGAGCGCGTCTTGCGGTCGACGTTGATGATCATGGCCGAGACCTCGTCGCCTTCCTTCAGCATGTTGCGCGCGTCCTCGACCCGGTCGCGCGAGATTTCGCTGGCGCGCAGGTAGCCGGTCACGTCGTCGTTGAGCTGGATCTCGGCGCCGCGCGGGTCGACGGTCTTGACCTTGCCGCTGACCAGCGCTCCGCGGTCGTTGACCGTGGTGAAGCTGGTGAACGGGTCGGTGTCGAGCTGCTTGATGCCCAGCGAGATGCGCTCGCGCTCCACGTCCACGGCCAGCACGATGGCTTCGACTTCCTGGCCCTTCTTGTAGTTGCGCACGGCCGTCTCGCCCGGTTCGTGCCAGGACAAATCGGACAGGTGCACCAGGCCGTCGATGCCGGCGGCCAGGCCGACGAAGACGCCGAAGTCGGTGATCGACTTGACGGGGCCCTTGACGCGGTCGCCGCGGTTGACGGTGCCGGCGAACTCTTCCCAGGGGTTGGCCTTGCATTGCTTCATGCCCAGGCTGATGCGGCGCTTGTCTTCGTCGATCTCCAGCACCATGACCTCGACCTCGTCGCCGAGCGAGACGATCTTGCTGGGCGCGACGTTTTTGTTGGTCCAGTCCATCTCGGACACGTGCACCAGGCCTTCGATGCCGGGCTCGATCTCGACGAAGGCACCGTAATCGGCGATGTTGGTGATCTTGCCGAACAAGCGCGTGCCGTTCGGGTAGCGGCGCGACACGCCGTGCCACGGATCGTCGCCCAGCTGCTTGATGCCCAGCGAGACGCGGTTCTTCTCGGCGTCGAACTTCAGCACCTTGGCAGTGAGTTCCTGGCCGACCTGCACCACCTCGCTGGGGTGGCGCACGCGGCGCCAGGCCATGTCGGTGATGTGCAGAAGGCCGTCGATACCGCCCAGGTCGACAAAGGCGCCGTATTCGGTGATGTTCTTGACCACGCCATGGACGATGGCACCTTCGTGCAGCGTGGCCAGCAACTTGCCGCGCTCTTCGCCCATCGAAGCCTCGACCACGGCGCGGCGCGACAACACGACGTTGTTGCGCTTGCGGTCGAGCTTGATGACCTTGAACTCCATGGTCTTGCCCTCGTACGGGCTCATGTCCTTGACTGGGCGCGTGTCGAGCAGGCTGCCGGGCAGGAAGGCGCGGATGCCGTTGACCAGTACCGTCAGGCCGCCCTTGACCTTGCCGTTGACCGTGCCGGAGACGAATTCACCCGATTCGAGCGAGTTCTCCAGCGACATCCACGAGGCCAGGCGCTTGGCCTTGTCGCGCGACAGGATGGTGTCGCCATAGCCGTTCTCGACGGCATCGATGGCTACCGAGACAAAGTCGCCGACCTGGACTTCGACTTCGCCCTGGTCGTTCTTGAATTCCTCGATCGGGACGTAGGACTCGCTCTTCAGGCCGGCATTGACGACCACATGGCTGTGTTCGATGCGCACGACCTCGGCCGAGATGACTTCGCCGACGCGCATGTCGCTGCTCTTCAGCGACTCTTCGAACAGGGCGGCGAAGGATTCCATGCCAGCAGGAGCGGCGGTCTGGGTTTGCATGTTAATGTTCCTGGGGTCGGCCCGATTGCCGACTGGGTTGAGGGTTGGACCTTGCATCACCCCTGTGGGACCTGACGGTCACGGCGGGGAAGGATGATGCGCTCTTTGCCCTGAGGTTGGAGCCGAGGCTTCAGCCGAAGGGCCTGCGCTGCTGCCACCAGCCCAGCACGGTGTCGACCGATTCGTCGATGGACAGTACCGAGTTGTCTAGCGACAACGCATCTTCGGCTGCTTTCAAGGGTGCGATGCGGCGGGATCGGTCCCGGGCATCGCGCGCCTCGAGCTCAACGCGGAGGTCATCGATGTTAGCCTGAATTCCCTTTGAAATCAACTGCTTATGCCGGCGAATTGCGCGTTGTGCGGCACTTGCGGTGAGGAACACCTTGAGCGCGGCATCGGGGAACACCACCGTGCCCATGTCGCGCCCGTCGGCCACCAGCCCCGGCGCGCGCCGGAAGGCCAGTTGCAACCCGTGCAGCGCCTCGCGCACGGCCGGCAGCGCGGCGATGCGCGAGGCCAGGCTGCCGACCTCCTCGCGCCGCAGGTCGTCGCTGACGGCGCGGCCGCGCAGCACCACCGCGGCGCCGTCGAAACGCAGGTCGAGGATCGAAGCCAGCCGGGCCAGTGCGGTCTCGTCGTCCGGTGCGATGCGGTCCTGCAGTGCGGCCAATGCGGTGGCGCGGTACAGCGAGCCGGAGTCCAGCGTGTGGTAGCCCAGTCGCGCGGCCAGTGCGGCGGCCAGGGTGCCCTTGCCGGACGCCGTCGGACCATCGACGGTGATCACCGGCACCGCGGCGGCCTCTGCATCGACCGCGCCGAACAGCGCCTCGAAATAGTCGGGGAAGGTCTTGGCCACGCAACGCGGGTCCAGGATGCGTACCGGCACGCCGGGCGCCGACGCCAGGCCATTGAAAGCGGCCAGCGACAGGCACATCGCCATGCGGTGGTCGTCGTAAGTGTGGATGGCGGCGGGCCGCCACTGCGCGGGCGGCGTCACCTCGATGTAGTCGATGCCTTCGACGACGGCTGCGCCGAGCTTGCGCAGTTCGGCCGCCATCGCGGCGATGCGGTCGGTTTCCTTGACGCGCCAGCTGGCGATGTTGTCCAGCCGGGTCGGACCGTCGGCATACAGTGCCATGACCGCCAGAGTCATCGCCGCGTCGGGGATGTGGTTGCAGTCCAGCGTCAGCGCATGCAGCGGCCAGGCGCCGCGCGACACCTGCAGCCAGCCTGGCCCGGCCTGGACGCGCGCGCCCATGGCCTGGGCCGCGTCTACGAAGCGGATGTCGCCCTGGATCGACTCAGTGCCCACGCCTTCGATGCGCAGCGGTGCGCCGCCCTGCGCGGCAATCGCGCCCAGTGCGATGAAGTACGAGGCCGAAGAGGCGTCGCCCTCGACGTGGATTTCGCCGGGCGAGCGGTAGCGGCTGTTGCGCGGCACGACGAATCGGCGCCAGTCCTCGCGCGCGACGTCGATGCCGAAGCGCGCCAGCAGCTTCAGCGTGATCTCCACGTAGGGCTTGGAGATCAGCTCGCCCTGCACGTCGATGACGATGTCCTGCGCCTGGCTGACCAGCGGCAAGGCCAGCAGAAGCGCGCTTAGGAACTGGCTGGACACGTCGCCGCGCACAGGGATCGGCTGGCCCGTACGCAGCGTGCCGCCCGGCTGCCCTTGCACGCGCAGCGGCGGATAGCCCGGCAGGCCCAGGTCGGCGATGTCGCAGCCCAGCGCACGCAGCGCATCGACCAGGTCGCCGATCGGCCGTTCGTGCATGCGCGGCACGCCGGACAGTTCGAAGCGCCCGCCCTGCGTGGCCGCCAGCAGGGCGAGCACTGCGGCCAGCGGCCGCATGGCGGTGCCGGCATTGCCGAGGAACAACGCGGCCTGATGCACGCGAAGCCGGCCACCGAGGCCGTCGATGCGCAGCGCGCCGCGGTCGGCAGGCTGCACCGTGCAGCCCAGCGCACGCAACGCGTCGAGCATGACGCGGGTGTCGTCCGACTGCAGCGGCTCGTGCACCAGCGTGCGGCCTTCGGCCAGCGCAGCCAGCAGCAGCACGCGGTTGGAAATGCTCTTCGAGCCCGGCAGCCGCACCGTGCCGGAGGCGGTGCGCAAGGGCGGTATGTCGAGGAACGGGATGTCGTACATCGGCCCGCTCAGCGCACCGACGGCACCCGTGGCGTACCCATCTGCCATCCACGGCGGCCTTCGCTGGCCACGCGCAGCAACTCCTGCAGTGCCGGCCCGTTGCCGGCCAGCATGACCTGCTCGAGTGCGTCCAGTGACTGGCGGAACCGCTGGGACTGCTTCAGCACCTCTTCGCGGTTGGCCAGCAGGATGTCTCGCCACATGGTCGGGTCGCTGGCGGCGATGCGGGTGAAGTCGCGGAAGCCCGGGCCGGCCAGCGACAGCAGGTCGCGCCCCACCGGCTGGCCAAGCACGCCACCGAAGTAGGCAAAGGCCAACAGATGCGGCAGGTGGCTGACGGCGGCAAAGGCGCCATCGTGGTTCTCGGCCGTCATCTTCAGCACCTGCGCGCCGATGGCCGACCAGACGTCGGTGGCCTTCTGCACCAGCGCTGGCGTGGTCTGAGGCAGTGGGGTCAGGATCACCTGGCGGCCGGTGTACAGCGCGGCGTCCGCGTGCTGGATGCCTGAACCTTCCTTGCCGGCGATCGGGTGCGCCGGCACGAAACTGGCGATGCGCTCGCGCAGCGCACGCCGCGCCGCATCGACGACGTCGCGCTTGGTGCTGCCCACGTCCATGACCAGCACGCCCGGCTCGACCAGGTGGCGGATGGCCTTGAGCGTGGTCTCGGTCGCGGCCACCGGCACGGCCAGCAGGACGATGTCCGAGCCGGCCACGGCCTGCAGCGCGGAATCGGCGACCACGTCAATCACGCCCATGCGCAACGCGCGCTCGGTGGTCGACGGTGACTTGCTGTATCCGACCACGCGCTTGACCAGCGCACCGCGCTTCAGCGCCAGCGCGAAGGAGCCGCCCATCAGGCCGCAGCCGATGACTCCCAGCTGATTGAACATCAGTGCACGTCCACCGGGTAGGTGCCCAGCACCTTGAAGAACGCGCACACGCCGCGCAACTCGCGCATCGCCGCGGCCACATGGGCCTCGTCGGGATGGCCTTCGAGGTCGACGTAGAAGTAGTACTCCCACTGGCCCGAGCGGGCAGGCCGCGATTCGAAGCGGGTCATCGACACGCCATGCGCCTTCAGCGGCACCAGCATGTCGTGCACGGCGCCAGGGCGGTTGATCACCGATACCACCAGGCTGGTGCAGTCGTGCCCGCTGGCCTTGGGCGCGGGGTGTGCCTCGGGGTGCGTGACGATGGCAAAGCGCGTGCGGTTGTGGGCATCGTCCTGGATCGCCGGTGCCACCACGTGCAGGCCGTATTCGGTGCCCGCGCGGGTGCTGGCGATGGCGGCCAACGAAGCATCCTGAGCAGCCAGGCGCGCACCTTCGGCATTGCTCAACGCGGGCCGCCGCTCGGCCTGGGGCAGATGCAGGTTGAGCCAGGCACTGCACTGCGCCAGGGCCTGCGGGTGAGCCAATACTGTCTGGATACCGTCGAGCGAGGGCTCGCGGCGCAGCAGGTTGTGGCGCACGAACAGGCTGGTCTCGCCAATGATGAACAGCGGCGTGTGCAGGAACAGGTCCAGGGAACGCGCGACCACGCCTTCGGTGGAGTTCTCCACCGGCACGACACCGAAATCGGCCGCCCCGGCGCTGGTGCTGCGGAACACCTCGTCGATGCTGCTGCAGGGCACGCGGTCGATCGACGAACCGAAATAGCCCAGCGCCGCTTCTTCGCTGAAGGTGCCGGCCGGCCCGAGGTACGCCACGCGCATGCGCCGCTCCAGCGCGCGGCAGGCCGACATGATCTCGCGCCAGATCGGCGCCACGCTGTCGGACTGCAGCGGTCCGGGGTTGACGGCCTTCAGACCGTCGATCACCTGTGCCTCGCGCTCGGGGCGGAAGACGACGCTGCCGGTGCGCTTCTTCAGCTCACCGACCTCCAGCGCCAGTCCGGCGCGGCGGTTCAGCAAGGCCAGCAACTCGCGATCGACGGCGTCGATCTGCGAGCGAAGTGCCTGCAGCGCGGGGTCGGCGCCGTCGGGCGTCGCGCTCATCTACTTGCTCGCGGCCTTGGCCGGTGGCTTGGCAGCGGCCTTCGGCGCCGCCGCGCCACTGTCGGCCGGTGCGGCGGCTGCGGGTGCGCCCAGCGCGGCGCGCACTTTCTGCTCCAGCGCCTGCAGTTTCGGCTCGACCACTGGCCGCGCTTCGGCCACCAGCTTCTGCATGAAGTTGCTCTGCATCTCGCCGCTGGCCTGCTGGAATTTCTTGTTCACCGGCGATTCGAACCAGGCGATGAGCTGCTTCAGTTCCTCTTCGGTGAACTTCTCTTCCAGTGCCGTGCCCAGCGTTGTCGGCGCCAGCTTGATCGCGCGATCACGCACGGCGGGGTAAGTCTCCTCGACGTACTTCTTGGCGTCGGCCTCGATGGACTTGCCGATGGCCTCACGCTTGTCGGCCGGGAACTGGGTCTGCAGCACGCGCCCGGCCTCCTGCATCATCTGCGCGGCGGGGCGCTCGACGATGCTGCGCGCAGCGCCTTCGAGACCCGGTTGCTGCAGGGTCAGGAGCTTCTGCACCAGTTCCTTCTTGGCGGGCGACGATGTGCCCTGGGCCTGGACGAGGCTGCCGGCGCACAGCAGCAAGGCGCCAAGCAAGTATCGGATATTCACTGATTGTTCTCCTCGCCAGCGGGACCGGCATCGGTTTCAGGGTCGCCATTGGCGTCATTGGAATCGTTCGCGTCGTTCTCGACGATGCGCTGCAGGCCCGACAGCTTGGCGCCGTCGTCCAGGCCGATCAGGGTCACGCCCTGCGTGGCGCGGCCGAGTTCGCGGATCTCGGCGACACGGGTGCGCACCAGCACGCCCTTGTCGGTGATCAGCATGATCTCGTCATGCGGCCGCACCAGCGTGGCGGCCACCACCTTGCCGTTGCGCTCGGTCTGCTGGATCGCGATCATGCCCTTGGTGCCCCGACCGTGGCGCGTGTATTCGACGATGCTGGTGCGCTTGCCGTAGCCGTTCTCGGTCGCGGTGAGCACGCTTTGCGTCTCGTCTTCGGCCACCAGCATGGCGATGACGTTCTGCCCTGGCTCGAGTGCCATTCCGCGCACACCGCGTGCATTGCGGCCCATCGGACGCACGTCGTTCTCGTCGAAACGCACCGCCTTGCCGCCGTCGCTGAACAGCATCACGTCGTGCCGGCCGTCGGTGAGCGCAGCGCCTATCAGGTAGTCGCCTTCGTCCAGGTCCACCGCGATGATGCCGGCCTTGCGCGGGTTGCTGAACTCGTCGAGCGAGGTCTTCTTCACCGTGCCCAGCGCGGTGGACATGAACACGAAGTGGTCGGCCGGGAAGACGCGGAACTCGCCCGTCAGCGGCAGCACCACGGTGATCTTCTCGCCGGCCTGCAGCGGGAACATGTTCACGATGGGCTTGCCGCGGCTGGCCCGCCCGCCCTGCGGCACCTCCCACACCTTGAGCCAGTACACACGGCCGCGGTCGCTGAAGCACAGGATCCAGTCGTGCGTGTTGGCGATGAAGAGCTGGTCGATCCAGTCGTCTTCCTTGGTCTGCGTGGCCTGCTTGCCACGGCCTCCGCGGCGCTGCGCGCGGTACTCGGCCAGCGGCTGGCTCTTGATGTAGCCGGTGTGGCTGAGCGTGACCACCATGTCGGTGGGCGTGATCAGGTCCTCGGTGCCGAGTTCCTGAACGTTGTGCTCGATGACACTGCGCCGCGCGCCGATCTTCGTCTGGCCGAACTCCTGGCGCAGCGCGGTGAGTTCCTCGGTGATGATCGCCGTCACGCGTTGCGGCTTGGCCAGGATGTCCAGCAGGTCGGCAATCTGCGCCATCACCTCCTTGTACTCGCCGATGATCTTGTCCTGCTCCAGCCCGGTCAGGCGTTGCAGGCGCATCTGCAGGATCTCGCTGGCCTGGTCGTCCGATAGCCGATACAGCCCATCGGCCTGCAGGCCATAGTGGTCGGGCAGGCCTTCGGGGCGATAGGCGGCGCGACCACCCGGGGTGTCCGCCTCGGCCCGCGCGAGCATCTCGCGCACCATCGACGAGTCCCAGCTCTTGGCCATCAGCGCCGCCTTGGCCACTGGCGGCGTCGGGCTGGTCTTGATGGTCTCGATGAATTCGTCGATGTTGGCCAGCGCCACCGCCAGGCCTTCGAGCACATGGCCACGGTCGCGCGCCTTGCGCAACTCGAACACCGTGCGCCGGGTGACGACCTCGCGCCGGTGCTCCAGGAAGATGTCGAGCAGCTGCTTCAGGTTGCACAGCCGCGGCTGGCCGTCGATCAGCGCCACCATGTTGATGCCGAAGGTGTCCTGCAGTTGCGTCTGCTTGTACAGGTTGTTCAGCACCACCTCGGGCACTTCGCCGCGCTTGAGTTCGATGACCACGCGCATGCCGGACTTGTCGCTCTCGTCCTGGATGTGGCTGATGCCTTCGAGCTTCTTCTCGTGGACGAGCTCGGCGATGCGCTCGAGCAGCGTCTTCTTGTTCACCTGGTAGGGAATCTCGTCGACGATGATCGACTGGCGCGAACCCTTGTCGATGTCCTCGAAGTGGCACTTCGCGCGCATCACCACCTTGCCGCGGCCGGTGCGGTAGCCCTCGCGCACGCCGTTCAGGCCATAGATGATCCCGGCGGTGGGGAAATCAGGCGCCGGGATGATCTCCATCAACTCTTCGAGGGTGGCTTGCTCGTTCTTCAGCAGGTGCAGGCAGGCGTCCACCACCTCGTTCAGGTTGTGCGGCGGGATGTTGGTGGCCATGCCCACCGCGATGCCGGCACTGCCGTTGACCAGCAGGTTCGGCAGCCGGGTCGGCAGCACCAGCGGCTCCTTCTCGCTGCCGTCGTAGTTGGGCCCGAAATCGACTGTGTCCTTGTCGATGTCGGCCAGCATCTCGTGGGCGATCTTGGCCAGCCGGATCTCGGTGTAGCGCATCGCCGCGGCGTTGTCGCCGTCGACGCTGCCGAAGTTGCCCTGGCCGTCGACCAGCATGTGGCGCAGGCTGAAGTCCTGCGCCATGCGCACGATGGTGTCGTAGACCGCGGTGTCGCCATGCGGGTGGTACTTGCCGATGACGTCGCCGACGATGCGGGCCGATTTCTTGTAGGGGCGGTTCCAGTCGTTGCTCAATTCATGCATCGCGAAGAGCACGCGGCGATGCACCGGCTTCAGTCCGTCGCGCGCATCGGGAAGGGCGCGACCGACGATCACGCTCATCGCATAGTCAAGGTACGACCGCCGCATCTCCTCTTCGAGGCTGATGGGCAAGGTTTCTTTCGCGAACTGAGTCATGCGATGCCGAGGATGAGGGGGTCCGGCTCGATGGAGACGGCCACGCGCAAGCGCGCTGAACGGCGGATTCTAAGTGCCCGGCTCTGTAGCACCTGCGCAACATCGGTGGCTGCAAGAGCGGGCTCAGGCGCCAAAATGCAGCCCAGCCGGCACCGTATGGCACAATGAGTTTGTCGGTGGCGGAGCGCCCGCCCGAGTGGGGTTTGAAACGATTCATCACGATTTTGAGTGTGGACATATCGCAGGCAACTGCGGCTTTCCTTGAGAGGACAACCATGAAGAAACTGAATAAGGTAGCGGTGCTTTTGGCTTCGCTTGCACTCGCGGCACCGATGGCCCTGAGGGCACAGACGACGCCGCCAGGGGTAACGTACCAAGGTGTTCCGGCGCAGCCGAAGGCCGCTCCGACGCCCGAAGAACTGCGTTATGCCAATGGCACCGACCAATGGCAAAGTGCCAACGGCCTGCCGTGGATGAACGGCACCAACGAATTGTGCTGGCGTGATTCCAACTGGACGCCGGCCACGGCCTATCCGGGTTGCGATGGCGCTGCCATTCCGCCCCCGCCGCCCCCGCCGCCGGCTCCGGCCGCTGCGCCTGCCGCCCCGCCGGCGCCTCCGCCTCCGCCTGCCCCGGCTCCGAAGCCTGCCGCGCAGAAGGTCACGTACGCGGCCGACACGTTCTTCGACTTCGACAAGTCGGTCATCAAGCCGGAAGGCAAGGCCAAGCTGGATGATCTGGTCGCCAAGACCAAGGGCATCGCGCTCGAGGTGATCATTGCCGTGGGCCACACCGACAGCATCGGTACCCCCGAGTACAACCAGGGTCTGTCCGAGCGCCGCGCCAACGCGGTCAAGGAATACCTGGTGAGCAAGGGCATCGAGAAGAACCGTGTGTACACCGAAGGCAAGGGCGAGAAGAACCCGATCGCCAGCAACAGCACGGCCGAAGGCCGCGCCAAGAACCGCCGCACCGAGATCGAGGTGGTGGGTACGCGCGCCGCGCCCTGATCGAAAACCCGCAAGGGTTTCTCAAGGCAAACCCCGCTTCGGCGGGGTTTTTCTTTATGGGTGGCAGGCAAGGCACACTATCGGCCACGGCCGGCGATCGCGCTGGTCTCACCGTTCGACATTCAGAGGCTCGGCATGGGCAACGTGGATCCGCAGGAACTGGCCAAATTCAGCGAGCTGGCCCACCGCTGGTGGGACGTAGGCAGCGAGTTCAGGCCGCTGCACGAGATGAACCCGCTGCGCCTGGAGTGGATCGACGCGCAGGCCGGGCTGGCTGGCAAGACGGTGCTCGACGTCGGCTGCGGCGGCGGCATTCTGGCCGAGGCGATGGCGCGAAGCGCTGCGCATGTCACCGGCATCGACCTGGCGACCAAGCCGCTCGGTGTGGCGCGGCTGCATGCGCTGGAGACCGGGGTCGAGAACATCGAGTACCGCGAAGTCGCGGCCGAAGCTCTGGCCGCAGAGCGCCCTGCAGCCTACGACGTGATCACCTGCATGGAAATGCTCGAGCATGTGCCCGAGCCGGCCTCGGTGGTGCAGGCCTGTGCGACGCTGGCCCGCCCGGGGGGCTGGGTCTTCTTCTCGACGCTGAACCGCAACCCGAAGAGCTTCTTGCTGGGCATCGTCGGTGCCGAATACGTGCTGCAGTTGTTGCCCCGCGGCACCCACGAGTACGCACGATTCATCAAGCCCAGCGAACTGGCGCGCTGGTGCCGCGACGCCGGCCTGGACCTGCAGACCAGCCGCGGCATGGAATACAACCCGCTGACGCGCCGCTTCCGCCTGACCGACGACACCAGCGTGAACTACGTGTTCGCCTGCCGGCGGCGCGCCTGAGTCGCATGTCGCAGCAGCCTGGCAGTCCGCGTGCATCGGTGGATGCGGTGCTGTTCGACCTGGACGGCACGCTGGTCGACAGTGCACCAGACCTGGCCGGTGCGGCCAACGAACTGCGTGCTTCGCATGGCTTGCCGCACCTGGCATTCGATCAGTTGCGGCCGATGGTCGGCAGCGGTGCACGTGGCATGCTCCATGCCGCCTTCGGCATCGAGCCTGGCGACCCGCGGTTCGATGTACTGCGCGCGGACTTTCTCGCCCGCTACGAGGCCCGCATCCTGCGCGAGACGCGCCTCTTCGAGCGCATGCAACCGGTGCTCGACGTGCTGGAAGGTCGGGGCATGCCCTGGGGCATCGTCACCAACAAGATCGCGCGCTTTTCCGTGCCCCTGGTCGAAGGCCTGGGTCTGATGCAGCGCTGCGCGGTGCTGATCAGCGGCGACAGCACCGCCCATGCCAAGCCGCATCCGCAGCCGTTGCTGGAGGCGGCCATCCGGCTGGGGCTGGCGCCGCAGCGCTGCGTCTACATCGGCGACGACCGGCGAGATGTCCAGGCCGGCCGCAGCGCGGACATGCCTACGCTCGCGGCCGCCTGGGGCTACCTGGGCCGCGACGAATCGGTTGACGACTGGAACGCCGACGCCGTTCTGACGCATCCCGAAGAACTCTTGAATTGGCTGGGAATGACCTAAACTCCAAAGCTTGGGGCCGACCTGGCTTCGACGCGGGTTCGGAATCGACGTAGGGCATGCCGAGCACCAGTTCGCTCGTAAATCCACTGGAAACAAAGTAACTGCGAACGACGAACGTTTCGCCCTCGCCGCTTAAAACCGGTGAGCCTCGCAACAGTTGGCCCATGGGCTGGGCCTGAAGTCGCAAGACCGAAGGCTGCGAGGTCATACACATAGGCTGTGCCTTGAGCCGGGTCACTCGGTTCGGGGCAAGATCAAGTGACTGGCGTCAAGGGTAGCGTGCTGCTGCGCGACCCGGGGCGTGAGACTCAAATCAGCCAGCTACGCATGTAGAACTGCCCGGTGATGGCTTGCGGACGCGGGTTCGATTCCCGCCGGCTCCACCATCTATAGGTCCGTATAGGGCCAGAAGTGACCAAGGCGCTAAGTAAATCAACGACTTAGCGCCTTTTTCACGTCTGCATGAGGTCATACAAGGCCACTTGCGCCGGGTAACTGACCGGGTAACATACCGGGTAACTCGTCCCAACCGGCCCCATTTGGGCCAGAAGTTACCCGGTTTTACCGGCAGGAGTTACCCGAAATGGCAGGGACTGAACTACTGAGCGACAAGGCGATTCAGGCCGCGTTGAAAGCCGCCGCCGCCGCGGGCAAGGCCCACAAGCTGAACGATGGTGGCGGGCTAGTCTTGGACGTGCGGCCGACCGGCTCTGGCTGGTGGCGCTGGCGCTTCTGGCGCGATGGCCGCGAGGGCATGCTCAGCCTGGGCACCTACCCCGAGGTGTCGCTGAAGGACGCGCGCAAGCGCCGCGACGATGCGCGCAAGCAGAACGCGGCCGGCATCGACCCAAGCGAGGCACGCAAGGCCGACAAGGAGGCGAGGGCGGCGAAGGCTGAGGCCGAGCGCTTGGCCGATGCTGGCCTGCCCGGGCCGGGAACATTCGAGGCCGTGGCCCGCGATTGGCTGGCCACGGTGCACGAGAACAAGGTGAGCGAAGGGCATGCCGAGCGCACCCGCATTCGCTTTGAACAAGATGCGTTTCCGTGGATCGGCCGGCGCCCGATTGCCGAGATGGAGGCGCCCGAACTGATACTGCTGCTGCGCAGGGTGACGGCACGCGGGGCCATCGAAACTGCGCACCGGCTGAAGGATGCATGCGCGCAGGTGTTCCGCTATGGCATCGCCACGGGTGCATGCACCCGCAACCCTGCCGCCGACCTGCGCGACGCACTGCCACCCGTGCCGACGCGCCACCATGCCGCCATCGTCGAGCCCAAGCACGCGGCCGAGCTGCTGCGCGCGATGGGCGACTACGCCGGCCACCCTGTAACCCGTGCCGCGCTGGCGCTTTCGGCACTGCTGTTCCTGCGGCCGGGCGAGCTGCGTCAAATGGAATGGGCATGGGTCGATCTGGAGGCGGCGACCGTGACGATTCCCGCCGCACTGATGAAGCGGAAGAAGGCCGACAAAGCGAACGGCGCGCCGCACTTGGTGCCACTGGCGCCGCAGGCGGTGGCGGTCTTCAAAGAGCTGCGACCGCTGACCGGGCACGGCCGGTACGTATTCCCGTCGCTGCTGACGGGTGAGCGACCCATGAGCGAGAACACGGTGAACACGGCACTGCGGCGCATGGGCTTCGATCGCCAAACCGCGACGGCCCACGGGTTCCGCGCAATGGCCCGCACGATGGCCGCCGAGCGTCTGGGGATCGCGCCGGAAGTGATCGAGGCGCAACTGGCGCACGCCGTCGGCGATGCGTTGGGCAGGGCTTACAACCGCACCACGTTCGCCGATCAACGGCGCGAGTTGATGGTGAAGTGGGCCGACTATCTCGACCGGCTGCGCGAAGGCGCACAAGTGATCCCGTTGCCCGAGCGGGCCGCATGATCTGCTGACCTGTTCCGCCGCGCCTAGGCTGATCCCCGAAAACCCGTCCCCCGGCGGGCTGGCGCGGCACCTTTTTTCCGGGGTGCATCGGGGGATGCGATGCGACCGAGCGAGCGGGCGACCGCCGACAGGCTGAAGCTGTACGCGCTGCGCGAGACGCTGAACCTGTACGAACTGGCGTGCCTGGCCCACGGTGCCGATCCGGAGCGGGTTTCGGATCGCGCATGGCTCGATGTGCGCGAGCACTGGCGCACAGCGCACGGCTGGATGCGCAGCCCGACGCCGGTCGAGGTTGCCGAGGAGATCGGCGCCAGGCCCGAAATGATCCTTGGCGAACAGATCGGCAGCACGCTCAAGGCGCTGTGCATCGCTACCGCTGGCAATCTTCAACGGGCCGTGCCCATCGCGCAGGCGCGACGACTGCTTGGCGCGCTCGCGCTTGATCTGCCGGGCGAACTGGGCCACGCCGAGACGCCTGCCGAGCGGCACGGCGCGCCGGCCGATCTAGAGCGCGAGGCGCTTTCGACCCTTGGCCGACGCGGCGCTGAAGCGCGACACGCCGAAACGAATGCGATGAAGGAGCGAGCCCGTGCGTTCTATGCCGAGCGCCGCGCGCGCATGACAAAGGACGCGGCGGCCGATGCGTTCACGAAGCTGGAGCCGGTGAAGTTTCGGACGGTGCGCGACTGGCTCAAGGGCCAGTAACGGGCCTGCGGTCTGCCGGCAGACCGTGCGCCCTGCCGGCAAGCCGGCTTCCGTGTAGGCAGGGCATTGCAGAAGATGCGCCCACAAGCCGCGCCATCGTGCGGCAAGGGGCCACGAATGCCGAAGTCCGACCTTCCACCCGTCCCGCCGATCCTCGCAGACGTGGCGATGATCGACGGGCCGACCTGCGCCGCCGCAGCGGGCATCTCGATTTCCGGATGGCATGACTTGGTGCGCACCGGCGCCGCACCGCAGCCGGTGATCCGCCGGCCGCGCTGCACCCGCTGGCGCCTGGCTGACGTGCGCGCCTGGCTGATCGAGCGCGCGGCGCAGGGCTGCACGGCACAAGGTCAAGATGCCGCGCGCACTGCCCATGCCACGGCTGCGGCGGCATCGCAGGCCGCGCGCACCAAGCGCAAGCCCGCTGCAGCGGCATCGAAGGCGGCATGAACCGTGCGCGCCACCCAACACACCGGCGCCGCATCGTCGGGCCTGGCAGCGCCTGAGCGGCTGCTGAATGACGAAGCCCCCGGCATGACGGCCGAGGGCTTCGAAGGACAAGGGGAAGTGGACAGCCCCGATTCTCGCCACTTGCACCATGCCGGGCAAGCGGCATTGACCATCGAAGGCGAAGCCTACGCGAGGGCCTACTTGGATCGCCTGCATGCCGATGCAGTGCAACCCGGAGAGCTCGCGGTGCTGCTGTCGTTTCTCACTGGCGAGATGTTGCACGGCGCGTGCCGCTTGATCGAGAAAGCTCTGCAGGGTGGCCGCCATGAGTGAACCGCTGCAAGACTTCCGCGCGGCGATTCTGGCCGCGCTGGGCCATGCGCCCGACACCATCGAGCCCGGCCGGTTTCAGCGGTTCGCCACAAACGGCCGGCGCGGCGACGTGGCCGGCTGGTGCAAGTTGTTCGCCGACCTGCGCGGCGGCGTGTTCGGCTGTTACCGGGCAGGCATCAGTGAAACATGGAGCGCGACCGACCGGGCGACGATGACCCGAGAAGAGCGGGCAGAGCTGGCGCGGCAAGTGATGGCCGCGACCGCCGAGCGCGAAGCACAGCAGCGCCAGCAGTGGGCGGAGAACGCGAACCGCATCGCCCGCGTGTGGGCCGAGTGCGTGCCGCTGGTGCCCGGCGATCCTGTCACGCTGTATCTGAAGCGGCGCGGGTTCGGTGGCGTGTGGCCGCTGCCCGAGTGCCTGCGATTGCATCGTGCACTGCCCTACTGGCACGGCGCCGAGAGACTGGGCACCTACCCCGCGATGGTGGCGCCGATCATCGCACTCGATGGCCGCATGGTGGCGCTGCATCGAACCTACCTGCGCGGCGATGGCCACAAGGCCGAGGTGCCCAGCGTCAAGAAAGTGACCGGCGCGGCCGGGCTGCTGGCCGGCGCGTGCATCCCGCTGTTCAAGCCGGCGCAGGGCTGCATCGGCATCGCTGAAGGCATCGAAACCGCGCTGGCCGCGTGGTGCGCATCGAGCGTGCCGACCGTGGCCGCGTACAGCGCCGGCAACCTGGCCGCTTGGCAGTGGCCTGCCGGCATGCAGCGGCTGGTGATCTTCGCCGACCATGACCGCGCAGGAATCGAGGCGGCCGAGACGCTGCAAGGCCGCGCATTGCGGGCCGAGCTGCAGTCGAGTGTGATGACGCCCACCGATGCCGGGGCCGACTGGTGCGACGTGTGGGCCGACCGCGGCGCGGTGTTGGTCGAAACCGGGGCCGCAGCATGAGCGCGGACCTGGCACGGATGCGCGCCGCTGGCGCTGCGCCCGCAGTCGATCGACCCGAAGCCATCCGACGCGCCCGCACCGCCTTGGCGCCGTCGCTGAAGGGCAGGGCCGCGCCGGTCTATCCGGTGGCGGCGCTGGGGCCGCTGGCGCCCGCCTGCGAAGCGATTGCATCGGCTGGGCAGGTACAGCCCGCGATGGCCGGTCAATGCCTGTTGGGCGCGGCATCGCTTCTCACGCAAGGGCTGTTCAACGTCGAGACGCTGGCCGGCAAGCGGCCGCTGTCGCTGTCACTGTTGACGCTGGGCGATTCCGGCGACGGCAAGAGCACGGCGCAGGGTGTGGCGCTGGCGCCCGTCAACGATTGGCAGCGGCGCGAAGCCAAGCGCTATAGCGAAGGACTCAAGGAGTTCGAGCGCGACAAGGCCAAGCGCAAGCCGGGCAGCGAAGCCCCCGAGGCGCCCGCCTGCCCGTTCCGGCTTGTCGCTGATGCTACGGTGGAGGGGCTGCGCCGCGACCTGGAAACCGGCGTGTGTTCGCAAGGCGTGTTCACCGACGAAGCGGCGGCGATCCTGTCGGGCTATGGCATGAGCGCCGACCATCGCAGCAAGACGGCCGGCGTTTTCTCGAAACTGTGGGATGCCGGTCACCTGAGCGTTTCGCGGGTGACCGGCGGCCGGGTGGAGAAGTACGGCCGGCGCATCGCGTTGCACTGGCTGATTCAACCGATGGCCGCATCGGAGTCGATCGGCGATCCGCTACTGTCGGCGCTGGGCTTCTGGCCGCGCTTTCTGGCCGCATGGCCCGAGCCGCAGGCGCCACGCCTAGCGCAAGCCTTCCGGCCCGAGCTGCTGCCCGCGGTGGGCGCGTACTGGCAGCGGTGCAACGACCTGTTGGGCCTGGCACTGCCCGACGATGCCGGTGACTGTCCCGCGCTGCCGCTGGCCGACGAGGCGCGCACGCTGCTGGGCCATGCCTTCGAAGGGTTCGAGCGCGAAGCCCGGCGCGGTGGCCTGCAAGTGGTCAAGCCCTTTGCCCTGCGCGCCAGTGAGCAGGCGTGCCGCGTGGCCGGTGTGCTGTCGGCCTTCGAAGGCCGCGACGAGGTATCGGCCGAGGCCATGCGCGGCGCCCTGGCGCTGGTGGCCTACAGCCTGAAGACCTGGCAGACCATCGTTGACGAAGGCGCGGCCGATCAACGCGGCGCCGTCGCGCTGCGGCTGTATGAGTGGCTTACCATCCGGCCCGGCTGGTGCGAGCCGCTGGCGTCGATCGTCAATGGCGGCCCCGCGTGCGTGCGAACCAAGGACAAGCGCGATGCAGCGCTGTCGGTGCTGGAGTCGGCCGGGCTGGTGTACATCGAAGGCGGCAAGGCACTCGCGCTGCTGGCCGGGCCGGCGATCGAAGGGGCAGGACAGTGAGCGCCGCCCTACTTGATGACCTGTTGGCCGGCTACACCGCGCCGGTTCGCCTTGCATTCGCGGCCCCTACCCCTGCGAAAGCTGCGAATTCTGCGAAGCGTGAGCATCCATGCGATTTTGCGGCCAATGCAGCGGCTGCGAATGGGCTGCGAATTTCTGCGAATCCAGCCCAGACCGCCGCCCACGACGCCCCCGATTCGCAAGAATTCGCAGCCGTTCGCAAACCCCAAACCGGGCCGCAGAGCAAGGAAACATGGGGGTCTTCGCAAGATTCGCAGGATTCGCAGGGGTGCCCCCCGCAATGTGCAGCGCCCGACGCGCCCGACCTGTCGGCCGTTGCCTGGACCGATACCGACATTGCCGCGTTTCTCGCCCGGCGCGCCCGGCTGATGCGCTGGGGCTGGGCCGAGCCCGACGCCGAGCGGCTGGCCGAGCGCCTGGTGATCCGCGATCGCGAAGCCGATGAGCGTGTGAGCTGCACCGACTGCGGACACTACCGGCCGGGCCGCTGCCGCAATCATCGCGCGGCCGACGTGGGGCGCGAGCTGCCGGCCGAGATTGTGTCTATGCTGCAGCGGTGCCCGGGGTTCGCACCATGACCATGTGCAGGCGATTCAACGGCGAGCCAGTAGTGCGGCTGATCGTGAGCATGCCGGCCGACATGGTGGCCGCGATCGACAAACTGCTGACCGATAGGCCACGCCACCCGGCGCGCGGCTGTCGCAGTGAGTTCCTGCGCCTGGCGGTGGCGGAAAAGCTGGGGCGCGAGCTGATGCTTTCCGGCGAGCGTGTGCAGCCTAGGGACAGTGCAAGACCTGATGTTTAGAAGTACCCACGAAGACTGACCCATGCCCAAGCCCAAGACCACGAAGCCCAGGGTGAACACCGAGTCACGGCGACGCGACATGACTTCAATCTGCCGGCGCATATCCGACGGCGCGACCCTGACAGATATTGCGCGGCAAGAGGGCGTATCGCCTGGCACGCTATCCGAGTGGATAGAGGCAGACCCCGATCGTTCCGCGCGCGCGCGAGCGGCGCGTATCCTGGCGGCGCGAGTTTGGGACGATCGCGCCGAGGCCGTGCTTCACGATGCTGGCGACGCATTCGAGTTGGCGAAGGCCAAGGAGATGGCGCACCACTACCGCTGGCGCGCGAGCAAGATCGCGCCGCGCGAATATGGCGACCGCACGGTGCTGGCCGGCGATGCGCAGGCGCCGCTGGCCCTGGCTGCAATTTCCGTGACGCCAGAGGAATATCGGCGGATCGCGGCCGAGATCGCGGCTGCAACATGAAGTGTGCATGCACCAGAAGCAACAAACCCCGCGACGGGCGGGGTTTGCTGCGGATTCGAAGGCGCGTTTCAGCCCCGGCGCCGTTTCAACGCGAAGCCCACGACGGCCAAGCCCGTCAACATCATGGCGTAGGCGCTGGGCTCGGGCACCGGCGACACGGCCCCGAAGAACCCCGCGTGCGAAAGGTCGAAGCTCTGGCGCTTTGCCCCCTTCACACCGCTTGTGTCGTAGTCGATGGAAGAAATGCCGCCTTGCACCGCGGCGCCGTCAAACAAGTACAACGAAAACCCATTGCCTTGCTTCAACCCTAACGCGAACAAGCCACTCTGCGGCGCATCGAAGTTGATCGTTCCGTCGTCTCTTGCACCCTCGTTCTCGGAAAACGGATTCATCGCAGCCGCGAAACTCTGGCTTGAAACGTAAGATTGAGATTGAGCTACCGTTACCCACGAGTTGCCCTCCGCAACCATCGTGCTCCAGATGTCGGAGAGCTGGTTGTCCATGTTTCCCTTGAATGACCCCAGGCAGCCGACGTAGCCAAGATTGCCAATTGTCCGCGCGGACGAGTCGCATGCAGGTGCTTGCGAGGTCAAACCGGCCGCATGGGCGTGAATTGAACTACCTAAAGCCACCGCAATGGCCATGCACTTCAATGTGTTGTTCATTCCTGCTCTCCTGAGCTAGTCCCAAAGCCATCTCTATCACACGGACCGCACGGGCAGCGATGAGCAGTTGGAATAGAACCGTTCTACTCCAGAAGGCAAGTAAAAGACATCCTCCGTTTTAGGGGGCCGTCGCTTCGCCTGAGCGCAGGTCCGGACCCGGTCCGCCCGATACGCCGACCAGGCTCAGAAGCGAGTTTCGCGCTCATAACTGTCACCCCCTGAACAGGTGGTGGCATCGGCCGAGCTCGTTGATATCGTTAATCGGCGGGCCCTGCACAGTGGGCAGAGCACGCAAGCGATCGACCGGGTAACTTTCCGGGTAACTCGTGCCGACCAAACTGCCGAAAGCAAGCATTCATGCGGCTTTCCGGCAACAGTGTGATTGACGCCGGCCCATCTATTTGTCAAGGCCGGCCGCTGCGCCGGCCTTGTCTTTCTTGCGGACTTCAGGACGAGGTCAGACCCAGCCGTTCGCTGCTGCGGAAGGCCGGATGCTCCGAATCGCCCTCCACGGCGACGGCGCGCGAGCGCCCCAGTCGCTTGGCCTCGTACAGCGCCAGGTCGGCGCGGTGCAGCGTCTCGTCGATGCTTTCGCCGCGGCGCATCTGCACGATGCCGAAGCTCAGTGTCAGGCGCGGCAGGGCATGGGCATGGGCCTGTTGCTGCAGATGAGACACCAGCCTTTCGGCAACCTGCATGGCGTCCTGCGTGGAACTGCGGCGCAGCAGCATCACGAACTCGTCACCGCCGTGGCGCCCGGCCACGTCGTGCGAGCGCAGCAGTTCGAGCGTGCAGCGCGAGACGAGCTTGAGTGCACGGTCGCCTGCCGCATGCCCGAGCATGTCGTTGATCTGCTTGAAATGGTCGATGTCCACCAGCAGCAGCGCGGCGCTGCCGTCTTCGTCGGACTGCAGTGCACGGCGGACCAGTTCCTCGAAGCGCCGGCGGTTCGGCACCTGCGTCAGCATGTCGATGTTGGCCAGCACGCGCAGCCGGCTACGCGACTGGCGCAGGTCTCGTTCGGTGCGCTGGCTGCTCACAGTCAGCACGATGAAGGCCATGACCACCGATCCCAAGGCCACCACACTGGCCTGCAGCGCCGCAACATGTGCACCAAAGCCCAACGCCGACCCCAACGCCGGCATCGCGGCCACGGTCAGCCACAGTGCACCCAGAGAGGTCAGCCCAGGCGCCTGCTGCCCTCTGGGTGCAGACCGGGCCACCCAGGCGGCATAGACCAGTGCCACGCTGGCCGCCAGCTGCGGCACCAGGTTGAGCAGCGCCTCATCGCTGAGCATGTGCAGCGCCACCGGCGCGGTCACCAGCAGCGCGGCCAGTAGCGTCAGGTCAGTCCGCGAGCTGCCGGCGAGGACGGTGCGCGCATGGAAGCGGCGCAGTCCCAGCAGGCACAGCAGTGGCCAGGGAACGAACATCAGCTGTGCAACCGGCAAGGCAGCGTGCGTGCCCTCGAGCAGGGCAACGGCCGCCGCGCCGGCGGCATTCAGCCACAGTGCACCGATCCACCACTGAAAGCCTCGGTAGGTGCGCTGCGTCATGTCGATCGCGCTCAGCGCGGAGGCCGACACGACCAGCATCGCAGTGCACAGCCACAGCGTCGACGACAGCGCTTCCATACGTGAAATTGTGCGTGCCCGAACCCGAAAAGACTTCCTACCAACGGTGGAGCTTTGCAACAGGATGCGTCGACGTCGCGGCGCGCCCGCGGCCCGGGCGGCCCTGTGCGACGCATGCCCTATGCTGTGCGGATGAAGGAAATGGTCGATTCGTTCTGGCGCGCTGCGGCCTACTGCCTGCATCCCAAAGTCATCCTGCTGTCGCTGCTGCCGCTGCTCATTGCCGTGGGCGCGGTGCTCGGGCTGGGCTGGTTGTACTGGGAGCTGGCCGTGACCGGCGTGCGCGCCTGGCTGGAACAGTGGTCGCTGGTGCTGAGCTTCCTGCAGTGGCTGGATTCCATCGGCGGGGCCGCGTTCAATGCCGTCCTGGCGCCGTTGATCGTGGTCGCGCTGGCGGTGCCGGTGATCGTCGTCGCCTCGCTGCTGCTGGTGGCCTGGCTGATGACGCCGGCACTGGTCAACCTGGTGGCGCTGCGGCGCTTCGATACGCTGGAACGCAAGCGCGGCGCCGGCTGGTTCAGCGCGGCGCTGTGGTCGGTCGGCTACATGCTGTTCGCGCTGCTGCTGCTGGTGCTCAGCCTGCCGCTTTGGTTCATCCCGCCGCTGGTGCTGGTGCTGCCGCCGCTGATCTGGGGCTGGCTGACCTACAAGGTGATGAGCTTCGACGTGCTGGCCGAGCATGCCAGCGCCGACGAGCGCCGCGAGCTGATGCGCGACAAGCATTGGCCGTTGCTGGCCATCGGCATCATCACCGGCTACCTCGGTGCTGCGCCGTCGCTCTTGTGGGCGGTGAGCGCGGCCACTCTGGTGATGGCGCCGGTGCTGGTGGTGCTGTCCGTCTGGCTCTACACGCTGGTCTTTGCCTTTGCCGCGCTGTGGTTCGCCCACTTCGCACTGGCGGCGTTGCAGGGACTGCGCCAGCAGGCCGCGGTCGCGCCAGAGCCGCTGCCAGCGCCGCCGCCGGCTGAAGCATGGCCCGGCCCGGAGGACGGCGCCCCGGCCGCACTGCCGCCGCCATGAAGTTCGGCCTGATCATCATCGGCGACGAGATCCTGTCCGGCAAGCGCCAGGACAAGCACTTGGCCAAAGTCATCGAACTGCTGGCGGTTCGGGGCTTGGCCCTGTCGTGGGCACGCTATGCCGGCGACGATCGCGACATGATCACTGCCGTGCTGCGCGAAGCCTTTGCATGCGGCGACGTGGTCTTCAGTTGCGGTGGCATCGGCGCGACACCTGACGACCACACCCGGCAATGCGCGGCGGCGGCATTGGGCCGGCCGCTGCAGCTTCACCCGCAGGCGCGCGATCTGATCCTGGAGCGCATGCGCGACGTCGCAGCCGAACAGGGCAAGCCCTTCGAGCCGGATCGGGCTGACAACCTGCATCGTCTGAACATGGGCATGTTTCCGGAAGGTGCCACGATCATCCCCAACCCGTACAACAAGATCGCAGGCTTTTCCGTCGGCACGCTGCACTTCCTGCCGGGCTTCCCCGTGATGGCCTGGCCGATGATCGAAGGGCTGCTCGACACGCAGTACGCACACCTGCGCGGCCAGCACGCGCAACGCGAGCGCTCGCTCATCGTCTACGGCAGCATGGAGGCGACGCTGACGCCGCTGATGGAAGAGGTGGAGCGGCGCTTCCCAGGCATCAAGGTCTTCAGCCTGCCCTGCGTCGACGAGCAGCACGCTCATGGGCGGCACATCGAACTGGGCGTCAAGGGCTCGGCTGATTTCGTGGACGACGCCTTTGTGGTGCTTCGCCAAGGGCTCGACGCACTGTCGGCGCGACTCGGCCCCGAGATGGTGCGTAAGCTATAAATTGAGCACTGGCATGGTGCTTTCTGGGGCGCCAAACCGATCCTTTGCGCTGCCCGTGCCCTGGGCCGGCGCGCCGGTCTGCGCTCTTGCGGGCGGCCGGTCGCGGGCATGCTTTCTGCTACATTCCCGTGCGCTTTGCGGGGTCACCCCCAGGGCCGTCAACACCCCACCTACCGAATTCCCCATACGAAATCTAGGAGAGCCCAGATGGCAAAGACTGTTGCCGACGTGATGAAGATGGTGAAGGACAACGAGATCAAGTTCGTTGACTTCCGTTTTACCGACACCCGCGGCAAGGAGCAGCACGTCTCGGTGCCCATCTCCCATTTCGACGAAGACAAGTTCACGGCGGGCCATGCCTTCGACGGCTCGTCGATCGCCGGCTGGAAGGGCATCGAAGCCTCGGACATGCAGCTCATGCCCGACCCGAACACCGCCAACGTCGACCCCTTCTTCGAAGAGCCGACGCTGATCCTCACCTGCGACGTGGTCGAGCCCAGCGACGGCAAGCCCTACGAGCGTGACCCGCGTTCGCTGGCCAAGCGCGCCGAGGCCTACATGAAGGCCTCGGGCCTGGGCGACACCGCCTACTTCGGTCCGGAACCCGAGTTCTTCGTCTTCGACAGCGTGCGCTGGGGCAACGACATGTCGGGCTGCTTCTCGAAGATCGAGTCCGAGGAAGCCGCCTGGAACACCGGCAAGGAATACGAGCACGGCAACTCCGGCTACCGGCCCGCGGTCAAGGGCGGCTACTTCCCGGTGCCGCCGGTCGACAGTTTCCAGGACATGCGCTCGGAGATGTGCCTGATCCTCGAAGGCCTGGGCATCCCCTGCGAAGTGCACCACCACGAAGTGGCCAATGCCGGCCAGATGGAGATCGGCACCAAGTTCAGCACCCTGCTGCAGCGCGCCGACTGGGTGCAGTTGCAGAAGTACGTGATCCAGAACGTCGCCAACGCCTACGGCAAGACCGCGACCTTCATGCCCAAGCCCATCGTCGGTGACAACGGCTCGGGCATGCACGTGCACCAGTCGGTGTGGAAGGACGGCAAGAACCTGTTTGCCGGTGACGGCTATGCCGGCCTGAGCGAATTCGCACTGTTCTACATCGGCGGCGTCATCAAGCATGCCCGCGCGCTGAACGCCATCACCAACCCCGGCACCAACAGCTACAAGCGTCTGGTGCCCGGCTTCGAGGCGCCGGTCAAGCTGGCCTACTCGTCGAAGAACCGCTCGGCCTCGATCCGCATCCCCCACGTCGCCAACCCGAAGGGCCGGCGCGTCGAGGCGCGCTTCCCCGACCCGCTGATGAATCCGTACCTGGGCTTCGCCGCGTTGCTGATGGCCGGCCTGGACGGCGTGGAGAACAAGATCCACCCCGGCGATGCCGCCACCAAGGACCTGTACCACCTGCCGCCGGAAGAAGACGCGAAGATACCGACCGTCTGCCACAGCCTGGACCAGGCGCTGGACTACCTGGACAAGGACCGCGCCTTCCTGACCAAGGGCGGGGTGTTCACCGACGCTTACCTCGACGCCTACATCGAACTGAAGATGTCCGAGGTGACGCGCTTCCGCATGGCCACGCACCCGGTGGAGTTCGACATGTACTACACGCTTTGACTGGCGGCGCCATGGCGCAACGAAGGGCGGCCTCGAGCCGCCCCTTTTCGTTGGATCGGGGGCATTCATGCTGCGCGAGAATGGAGACTGACCCTGGCTTGTCTCGAAGGCGTGCACATGACTCGAACCCGTTTTCCGCGGTTGCTGGCAGCGCTGGCCGCCGTGCTGGCGCAGGCGGTACTGGCGCAGTCGGCGACGATCGTCTACAAATGCCCGGGCAACGTCTACACCAGCGACCGCGAGCTCACCGCCAAGCAGGCCGCCGACCAGGGCTGCAAGGTGATCGAGGGTACGCCGATCACCGTCATCCAGGGCCGTCCGCCGGCGTCCCGGCCGGCCAGCGGCCCGGCCGTTTCGGGCGCGCCGCGCCCGCCCGAGGCGCGCGTCGATCCTGCAGCCCAGCGCGCCCGCGACAACGATTCGCGGCGCATCCTGGAAGTCGAACTGCGCCGCGAGGAAGAGCGACTGGCGGAGTTGCGCAAGGAATACAACAACGGCGAGCCGGAGCGGCAGGGCAACGAGCGCAATTACCAGAAGTACCTGGACCGCACGGCCGACCTGAAGAGCAGCATCGCCCGCAAGGAGAGCGACATCGCCGCCATCAGGCGCGAGCTGGCCAAGCTGCCGCCTTGACGCGGGCTGGCGCGGGGGCCCGGTGATGAGTGCCGACCTGCCGCCACCGGAATATGACACCTTCGACCAGCTGGCGACGATGGTCGCCATCGCGCGCAGCGACGGCCACTGCCTGCTGGCCAACTCCACGCTGGAGAACGCCGTGGCGGTGTCGCGCCGCGCGCTGCTGCGCGGCAACGTGCTCGACTGGTTCATCGACCCGCTGCCGATGCGCGAGACGCTGCTGGCCCTGCAGCGCAACGAGGTGACCAGCGGCCGCTTCGAGGCGCAGCTCAAGCGCGCGCCGCTGGGCTCGTCGGAGCCGCTGCTGGTGCGCGTCAGCGCCAGCCAGATGGACACCGCCGACTGGGTGCTGCTGGAGATCGTCGAGATCGAGCAGCAGACGCGGCAGGATCGCGAGGAACGCGCGCTCGGGCTGGCGCAGGCCAACAAGGAACTGCTGCGCAACCTGGCCCACGAGATCAAGAACCCGCTGGGCGGCATCCGCGGCGCGGCGCAATTGCTGGAGATGGAGCTGAACTCACGCCCCACCGCGCTGGCGCGCCTGCGCGGCGGCATGTCGGGGCTGAAGCCCACGCGCGTGGCCGCGGTCCGCGGCCTGACGGAGTACACCCAGGTCATCATCCACGAGGCCGACCGCCTGCAGGCGCTGGTGGACCGGCTGCTGGCGCCGCATCGCAAGCCGCACGTGGTGGGGGACGTCAACATCCACGAGGTCTGCGAGCGCGTGCGCCTGCTGATCAGCTCGGAGTTCCCCCGCGGGCTGGAGGTGCAGCGCGACTACGACACCTCGATCCCAGAGTTCCGTGGTGACCGCGAGCAGCTGATCCAGGCGGTGCTGAACATCGTGCGCAACGCCACCGAGGCACTGGCCGAGCAGATTGCCGCCGGCAGTGCGCGGCTGGTGCTGCGCACGCGCATCGCCCGGCAGGTGACCATCGGTAAGCAGCGCTACCGACTGGCATTGGAATTGCATGTTCAGGACAACGGGCCGGGCGTGCCCGAGTCGATCAGGGACCGCATCTTCCATCCGCTGGTGTCGGGGCGGGACGGCGGCTCGGGGCTCGGGCTGACCTTGGCGCAGACTTTCGTGCAACAACATCGGGGGACGATCGAGTACGACAGCGTGCCCGGCCGGACCAACTTCAAGATCCTCATTCCCTTGCCCTGACCCCACTGCAAGCAGCGACCGCATGAAACCCATCTGGATCGTCGACGACGACCACTCGATCCGCTTCGTGCTCGAGAAGGCCCTGGCGCGAGAGCAGTTCTCCGTGCGCAGCTTCGCCAGCGCCCGCGAGGTGCTGGCCGCGCTGGACGACGAAGAGCCGCAGGTCATGGTCAGCGACATCCGCATGCCGGGGGGCTCGGGCATCGACCTGCTGGGCAAGGTCAAGGCGCGGCTGCCGGGCCTGCCGGTGATCATCATGACGGCGTATTCCGATCTGGACAGCGCCGTCTCGGCCTTCCAGGGAGGGGCCTTCGAGTACCTGCCCAAACCCTTCGACGTGCCCAAGGCGGTGGAGCTGATCCGTCGCGCGGTCGAGGAAAGCCTGCGCGAGGAAGTGCGTGACACCGCTGCCGCACCCATGCCCGAGATGCTGGGGCAGGCGCCGGCCATGCAGGACGTGTTCCGTGCCATCGGCCGCCTGAGCCAGAGCACGGTCACGGTGATGATCACCGGCGAGAGCGGCTCGGGCAAGGAACTGGTGGCTCGCGCGCTGCACAAGCACAGCCCGCGCGCCGGCGGGCCCTTCGTCGCCATCAACACCGCCGCGATCCCGAAGGACCTGCTGGAAAGTGAACTCTTCGGCCACGAGCGCGGCGCCTTCACCGGAGCGCAGACCATGCGCCGCGGCCGCTTCGAGCAGGCCGACGGCGGCACGCTGTTTCTCGACGAGATCGGCGACATGCCCTTCGACCTGCAGACGCGGCTGCTGCGCGTGCTCAGCGACGGGCAGTTCTACCGCGTCGGCGGCCACCAGCCGCTGAAGAGCAACGTGCGCGTCATCGCCGCCACGCATCAGAACCTGGAAGAGCGGGTGCGCTCCGGCTCCTTCCGCGAGGACCTGTTCCACCGCCTCAACGTCATCCGGCTGCGCCTGCCGGCGCTGCGCGAGCGGCGCGAGGACATCGCCATGCTGACGCGCTTCTTCCTGCAGAAGAGCGCCAAGGAACTGGGCGTCGATGCCAAGCGCATCACCGACGACGCGCTGCAGCGGCTGATGGCCTTCGACTTCCCCGGCAACGTGCGCCAGCTGGAGAACCTGTGCCACTGGCTGACCGTGATGGCGCCGTCGCAGGTGGTGGAGGCCAAGGACCTGCCGCCCGAGCTGCTGTCTCGCGAAGAATCCACGACCCGGCCCGCGGCTGCGCCGGCCGAAGCCGCCCGTGCGGTGCATAACGCAGCGCCTTCGCCGCTGGCGCCGCCCGAGACCACAGCCGAGAGGCCTTCACTTGGCAGCTGGCTGGGCGACCTGCAACGCGAGGCGCGTGGCCTGCTAGAAGCCGGCGTGCCCGACGTGTGGGACACGCTGTCGCGCAAGTTCGAGGGGCAGATGATCCACACCGCGCTGGAGGTCACACGCGGCCGGCGCATCGAAGCCGCGCAGAAGTTGGGCATCGGCCGCAACACCATCACGCGCAAGATCCAGGAACTGGGCCTGGATGACTGAGTGCGGACACAAGGCCCTGCCTGCGCAGGGCCTTGTGCTGCATGAAAGCCCGGACCCTCCGCGATCCGGGCTTGAGGAATTGAAGTCGCGCCCGAAGCTCTGCGAAGCGCGGACGGCCTCCCCGCCTTACTCGCTCAATTCGACGATCACCGGCGCGTGGTCGCTGGGCTTGTCCCATTTACGCGGTATGCGGTCGATGGTGCAGGCGCTGACCTGCGGCCGCAGCGCCTCGCTGACCAGGATGTGGTCGATGCGCAGGCCGCGGTTCTTCTGGTAGCCGAGCATGCGGTAGTCCCACCAGCTGTAGCTCTTGGGTGGCTGCTCGAACAGGCGGAAGCTGTCGGTCAGGCCCAGGCCCAGCAGCGCACGGAAATGCGCGCGTTCGGCGTCGGTGTGGTGGATGGTACCGGCCAGGCCCACCGGGTCGTAGGAGTCGCGGTCCTCGGGCGCGATGTTGAAGTCGCCCATCAGCACCAGCCGCGGCTGGCGCGCCAGCTCGGCGCGCACATAGGCTTGCAGGCCGTCGAGCCATTTCATCTTGTAGGCGAACTTGTCCGACTCCGGCGTTTGCCCGTTGACGAAGTAGCCGTTGAGGACGCGGATCGGTCCGCCGGGGGCGTCCACCGTCGCGGCGATCACCCGTGCATGTTCGTCGTCGAAGCCGACGATGTTGCGCACCACTTCGGCCAGCGGAGCGCGGCTGAGCAGCGCCACGCCGTTGTAGGTCTTCTGGCCGAAGGCCACGGCCTCGTAGCCGGCCTCGCGCAGCGCATCGAACGGAAACTTGTCGTCGGTGAGCTTCAGTTCCTGCAGGCCCAGCACATCCACCGGGTTGGCCTGCAGCCACTGCAGCACATGGCCCAGCCTGGCGGTGAGTGAGTTGACGTTCCAGGTGGCAAGTTTCATGGCCAGGTCAGTTGTCAGTGGACAGCGCCTCGATGCAATGGCGCGGCATGAACAATTGTCCATCCGCGCCAGGCACGGCCTCGATGTGGATGCGTGGCGCCGACGAGATGACCGAGCCGAAGATCGTCGCGAAGGCTACGTCGGCCGCGTCACGGCCGGTGCCGAAGCGCACGAAGCCCATCGGGATGGCCGTGCCGGACGGGTCGAACATGTACCAGCGGTCGCCGAGGTAGGCCTCGACATAGGCATGGAAGTCGGTGGGGCCGAGCGCGGGGTCGGCGCCGTAGTCGATGCCGGTGGTGAAGCGCGCCGGGATGTTCATCGCGCGGCACAGGGCGATCATCAGGTGGGCGAAGTCACGGCACACGCCCACGGTCTCGAGCAACGTGTCGATGGCCGAGGTGTTGGAGTCCGAGGTGTTCTGCGTGAAGCGCGTGTGCTGCAGCACCCAGTCGCGGATGCCCTGCACGCGGCTGTAGCCGTGCCATTGCTGGCCGAACTCGCGCATCGCGAACTTGAGCAGGCGGTCGGACTGGCAGTAGCGGCTGGGGTAGATGTAGCTCAGCACCTGCGCCGGCAGCCGAGCCACCGGCACCTCGGGAATCTGCTCCGCCAGCGCCATGTAGTGCGACAGCTCCACCGTGGCCTGGTAGGCCACGCGCAGCGGGCCGGGCCGGGCGCTCAGGCGCAGGTAGCGATTCAAGGTGGCCGGGTCGGTCTCCACCTGCGTCGCCACATTCTGGTTGAGGGTAAGCGACTCTTCGATCACGCGCTGCCGGTTGGTGTGCGCCGCGTGGATGTTGAAGATGAAGTCGCAGCCTGGATCGAAGACCTCGTAGTCCAGTTCCAGCGACAGGCGCAGGCGGATCATGAATTGCCGCGGGCGTTGGCGCCGCGCAGGGGTTGCGAAGGTGATTCGATGGTGTGCTCCCTTGTGGAAACTCACCTTAACACCCTTGACTAGGTAGCGGACCTCAGCGCTGGCGGCGATAGGTGACGAAGGCGAAACGGGTGCCGTCGGCTGCCACATGCGCCTCACGCGCCGCTTCGGCAAAGGCCGTGCGGTCCCAGGCCGGGAAGTGCACCTGGCCGTCCAGGTCAGCGTCGATCTCGGTCAGCACCAGCTCGTCGGCGCGCGGCAGCGCCTGCGCATACAACTGCGCACCGCCGATGACGAACACCCGCGGCTCGGCCTCCAATCGTTGCAGCGCGGTCTCCAGGCTGTCGGCCGTCTCTGCCCCAGCCGCAGCGAAGCCGGCGTTGCGTGTGACCACGACATTGCGGCGCCCGGGCAGCGGCCTGAAGCGCGGCGGCAGCGAGTCCCAGGTCTTGCGGCCCATCACCACCGCGTGGCCCCGCGTGGTGGCCACGAAGTGCCTCTGGTCCGTCGACTCCTTCCACAGCAAGTCGTTGTCGCGGCCGATCGCGCCGTTGCGCGCCACCGCCGCAATCAGGGCCAGCTTCACACCGCCACCGGCGCCTTGATGGCCGCATGGTGCTGGTACTCCAGCACCTCGAAGTCCTCGTAGGCGTAGTCGAAGATCGACGGCGGGCGGCGCTTGATGTGCAGCACCGGGTAGGGGTAGGGCGTGCGATCGAGCTGGGTTCGCACCTGTTCCTGATGGTTGTCGTAGATGTGGCAGTCGCCGCCGGTCCAGATGAAGTCGCCCACTTGCAGCTCGCACTGCTGCGCCAGCATGTGCGTCAGCAGTGCGTAGCTGGCGATGTTGAAGGGCACGCCGAGGAAGATGTCGGCGCTGCGCTGGTACAGCTGGCAGCTCAGTTTCCCTTCAGCCACGTAGAACTGGAAGAAGGCGTGGCAGGGCAGCAGCGCCATCTTCGACAGTTCGGCCACGTTCCAGGCGCTGACGATGATGCGCCGGCTGTCCGGGTTGCTCTTCAGCTGCTTCACCACCTCGGCGATCTGGTCGATGTGGCCGCCGCCGGGCGTGGGCCAGCTGCGCCATTGCACGCCGTACACCGGGCCCAGGTCGCCGGTCTCGGGGTTGGCCCATTCGTCCCAGATGCTGACGCCGCGCGCCTGCAGCCAGCGTGCGTTGCCGTCGCCGCGAAGGAACCACAGCAGCTCCAGGATGATGCTCTTCAGGTGCACCTTCTTGGTCGTCACCAGCGGGAAGCCTTCATTCAGGTCGAAGCGCATCTGCTGGCCGAAGACGCTGCGCGTGCCGGTGCCGGTGCGGTCGGCCTTGGCCACGCCGTGCTCGAACACATGGCGCATGAAGTCTTCGTACTGGCTGCGGACGGGGCGGGACAATTCAGTAGGCTCCAAAGAGGGTATCGAGGGCTTCCTGAACTTCGGCCCGGTGCGCGCCGAGGTGGGCCACCGGCTTGCGCAATTCGCTGCCCGGCACGGCGCCCAGCGCGGCCGTGTCCATCACCACATTGTCGCTGCCGACGGCGAACAGCGGGTTCAGGTTGCGTGCCCGCGGTCCGAAGGCGAGCTCGCGCCGCAGCGGCACCACCACGCGCGTGGCCAGGTGGTCGATGTGGTTGTTCTGCACGTCCATGAAGTAAGGCGTGAGCTTGCGCTCCGACGCTTCGGGGTTGGCATAGACATCGAAGCGAGGCATCAGCGGCCCTTCAAGAAGCTGCGGTAGCGCGCCAACGGCAGGCCTTCGCGTTCGATGCGGGCGTTGTAGTGATCGATGGCGGCCTTGTTCTCTTCGTTCCAGCGTTCCCAGTAGCGCTTGCGCACCTCTTCGGCAAGCAGCGCATCGACCGTGGCCGAGACATTCATGCCGAGCTCGCGCGCCATGTCCAGCACCTGGGCATTCAGGCTCAGATTGGCGGATCGCTTCGGTGACTTGTCGAATCGCAGCATCGCCGGCCTCCATCAAATATGCGCATGAATTATGCCGGACCTTCCTGCGCAGCGACAGGCTCCAGGTCGAACTGCATCGCCGCCAGCCGCGCGTAGAGGCCGTCGCGCGCCACCAGCTCGGCATGCGTGCCGGTGTCGACGATGCGCCCGGCCTCCAGCACCACGATGCGGTCGGCGCGCAGCACGGTGGCCAGCCGGTGCGCGATGACCAAGGTCGTGCGCCCGCGCATGGCCGCCTCCAGCGCGGCCTGTACCATGCGCTCGCTTTCCGCATCGAGCGCGCTGGTGGCTTCGTCCAGCAGCAGTAGCGGCGGGTTCTTCAGCATCGCGCGGGCGATGCTGATGCGCTGGCGCTGCCCGCCGGACAGGCGCACCCCGCGTTCGCCCAGATAGCTGCGGTAGCCCTCGGGCAGCGCGCTGATGAACTCGTGCGCAAAGGCCGCCTTGGCCGCGGCGATGACCTCGTCGTCGCTGGCCGACGGCCGGCCGTAGCGGATGTTCTCCAGCGCGCTGGTGGAGAAGATCACGCTGTCCTGCGGCACGATGCCGATGCGCTGGCGCAGCTCGGCCAGCGACACGCGCTGCACCGGCACGCCGTCCACCTCCACGCGCCCGGCCTGCACGTCGTAGAAGCGCAGCAGCAACTGCAGCACCGTGCTCTTGCCGGCGCCGCTGGGTCCGACCAGGGCCACGGTCTCACCGGCCGCCACGTCCAGGCTGAAGTCGTGCAGCGTGTCCTGCTGGGGACGCGAGGGGTAGTGGAAGCGCACGTTCACCAGCCGGCAGGCCGAACCGCCCCGCGCGGGTGGCAGCGGCAGCGGCGCAGCCGGCTCGGCCACCGTCGAGCGCGCAGCCAGCAACTCCATCAGCCGCTCGGTGGCGCCGGCCGCGCGCAGCAGGTCGCCGTAGACCTCGGACAGCACCGCTACGCTGCCCACCAGGATGATGACGAAGACCACCGTCTGCCCCAGGTGGCCGGCGGTGATGTCGCCGTTCATCACCGCCTGCGTGCCCTGGTACAGCCCCCACAGCAGCGCACCGAAGGTGGCGGTGATGATGAAGGCCACCAGCAGCGAACGCACGAGCGTGCGCTTGCGCGCCACCTCGAAGGCATGTTCGGTGGACTGCGCAAAGCGCGCCGACTCGCGCCGCTCCTGCGTGTAGCTCTGCACGATCGGTATGGCGTTCAGCACCTCGGCGGCGATGGCGCTGGAATCGGCTACACGGTCCTGGCTGGCGCGCGACAGGCGGCGCACGCGCCGGCCGAAATACAGGCTGGGCAGCACCACCCCCACCAGGATGCCCAGCACCTGCGTCATCACCCAGGGGTTGGTGACCACGAGCATCAGCAGCGCGCCCAGGCCCATCACGGTGTTGCGCAGCCCCATGCTCAGGCTGGAGCCGACCACCGTCTGCACCAGCGTGGTGTCGGTGGTCAGTCGGCTCAGGACCTCGCCGGTCTGCGTGCTCTCGAAGAACTCGGGGCTTTGCTCGACCACGTGGGCATAGACGGCGCTGCGCAGGTCGGCGGTGATGCGTTCGCCCAACCAGCTGACCATATAGAAGCGCGCCGCCGAGAACACGCCCAGCGCCGCGCCCACGCCGAACAGCGCCAGGAAGTATGGACGCAGCGCCATCACGCGCTCGCCGGGGTCGCTGCTGACCAGGCCCTGGTCGATCAGCGACTTCAGCGCCAGCGGGAAGGCCAGGGTGCTCATCGCCGCCAGCACCAGGAACAGCAGCGCCAGCGCGATGCGGCCTCGGTACGGCGTCAGGAACGGCAGCAAGCCGGTCAGCGAACGCGGCGAGCGTGCCGCGGCGCGGGCATCTTCTTTGGGCATGGGCGGAAGTCTATGCGGCGGCGCCGCCACAACCGTTGCGGCTGAAAATCACGCCGGTCATCCATTCGGCCCGAGGCCATCCGGGCTTTGTGGTCGAATCTAGGGGCGACGCCTGTGTGCCAGTTGCGCCATCATTGACTCCATGTTCGATCCCGCTGCCGAACCCCGCTGGATGCGCCGCTGCACAGCGCTGGCGCTTCGCCTGGGTTTCCTGCCCTCGCTGGTGGGGTTGAGCCTGCTGCTCCTGCTGGGCGTGCTGGGCCTGACGCAGGCGGCGGTGCTGGCCATCGGCCAGGGCCCGCGCCCGCTGGCGCTGCTGGTGGCCGGGGCGATGGCACTGCTGCTTTCGCCCTTTCTCGCGGCCTGGCTGCTGCGGCTGATGTTCCAGCTGGATGCCGCGCGCCAGCGGCACAGCGTCAATGCCACCAGGGACGACCTGACCGGTGCGCACAACCGCCGGCACTTCATGCAGGTGGCCGAGCGCGAATGGGCGCGCTGCCGGCGGTACTCCGAAGACGGTGCCTTGCTGCTGATCGACGCCGACCAGTTCAAGAGCCTGAAGGGCAGCCACGGCGGTGCCTGCTGCGACGCGCTGCTGCGCGAACTGACGCGTCTGGTGACGCAGTCGCTGCGCCAGCCCGACCTGCTGGCCCGCTACGGTGCCGAGGCGCTGATCGTCTACCTGCCCAACACCGACCCGATGGGCGCGCTGGACGTGGCCGAACGCATCCGCGAGCGCGTCGCCGGCCATACGCTGCGCTGGCAGAACGGCGGTGTCAGCAGCACGGTGAGCATCGGCGTGGCCTCGGTCGGGGCCACCCACGTCACCTTGGATTCGCTGGTGCAGGACGCGCTGGGCGCGCTGCAGTCGGCCAAGGACGCCGGCCGCAACTGCGTGCGCGCCGCGCCGATCCAGCCGCGCGCCACGCCGGCGCGACCGCCCTCGGCGGCCTCGGGCGGGCCGCGCGCGCGCCGGCCCGGTTCCTAGCCGCCCAGCCTCAGCCGGCCGGCGTAGCCGGTCATCTCCAGGTAGCCGCGGCCGACGCGCCGTCCTTGCGCGTCGAACAGATCGCTCAGCCCTTCCCAATACACCGTGCCGGTGCTGCCGCGGCTGTCCAGTTCCTGCGCGTGGAGCAGCGCGCGCACCTCGAAGCGCCCGGCCGGGGTGTCCACCGTCCACTGCAGTGGATAGCGCGCGCCCGAGCCCGGGCTGGCCCAGAGGCGGCCGGGCGTGAAGCGCACCTCGCCGGGTTCGAAGACCTGCACCGTGCCGGTACTGCCGCGCCAGCTGCCGCCGGCCCACAGGCTGCTGCCGTCGGCACGGCGCAGGCGGAAGGCGGTGAGCGCCGCGCCGTCGTCCAGGTTCATGCCGATCCAGTCCCAGCCCACCGCCTCGGGGTGCATCAGCTGGTCGCTCCATTCATGGTCGAGCCAGGCACGGCCGCTCACCGGCAGGCTCTGGCCTGCGCGCCGCAGCGTGCCTTGCACCGCCAGCTGCGGCTCGCTCAGGTAGTGGCT
Organism: uncultured Pseudomonadota bacterium; assembly: GCA_963758955.1. Lineage (GTDB taxonomy): Bacteria > Pseudomonadota > Gammaproteobacteria > Burkholderiales > Burkholderiaceae_C > Rubrivivax. Next base: position 385,236 of record CAVWXO010000002.1, on the reverse strand, counting down.
GGCCTGGGCTTCGTCCGGCCCCTTGCGGGAGAAGCCGGCATCGCCCTGCAGCAGCAGCGGCTGGGTGGCGCGCAGCTCCAGCTGCAGCTCGAAGCCCTGCGGCCCGCTGCCGAACTGGGTGCGGTACAGGCTGCCACCGGCGCCGTCCTGCCGTTGCAGCGTCCAGCCGCCGAGCCGCAGGTCGGTGTCGCGAAGCGAGGCGCCGGCGAGTGCCGTGTGCTCATCGCCCGACCAGCGCGCAATGCGCTGTGCGTGCAGGTGCGTGGCGGCGCCGAGGTCGGTCAGTGCGGCATGGGCAAACAGCAGGTGGCGCGCGGCAAAGCGGCTGTCCAGTGCCTCGGCCAGCCCGGTGCGGCTTCGGAAGAAGGTGATCTGGAAGCCGAAGTGCCTTTCGCCTGCGGCACGCAGCTCGCCGGTCAGGTACCACCACTCGATGGCCGCATCGAGGTGCGCGCCGTGGTCGCGCGGGAATTGCAGCGCGCGGCCGCGGCGCACCGGCCAGTCGGCCGCTGCGGCGGGCAGGGCAGCGGCCATCAGCGCCGCCAGCAGGCTGTCGCGGCGGCGCACCTACCAGTCCTCCTTGACGGACAGCAGCGCCGCACGTGAGGCCGCAGCGCGTGCGCTGTAGGCTGAGGTGCCGATGCCGGCCACCAGCACCGCGGCGCACAGCGCCAGCAGCTGGCCCCAGGGCAGCAGCAGCTGCATGCTCCAGTGGAAGCTCTGCGGGTTGACCACGTGCACCAGCACCACGCTCACCGCCAGCCCCAGCGCCAGGCCGATCAGCGCGCCGGCGGCCAGCCAGGCCGCGCCTTCGCCGGCCACCACGCCGATGACCTGCGCGCGCGTCAGTCCCAGGTGCGACAGCAGGCCGAACTCCTTGCGCCGTGCCAGCACCTGCGCCGACATGCTGGCGGCGATGCCCACCAGGCCGATGGCGATGGCCACCGCCTGCAGGTAGGTGGTGACGGCGAAGCTGCGGTCGAAGATGGCCAACGACAGCTTGCGCAGCTCGGGCGTGGCGGAAAACTCCAGCAACCCGGTCTCGCCGCCGAGTGTGCGCAATTGCTGCTGCACCTGGCTGGCGTCGGCGCCGGGCGCGAACCACAGCGCCAGGTCGTTGATGCGCTCGTCGCCGGTCAGCGCACGGTAGTCGTCGATGTCGATGGCTATGGCACCGAACTGCCGCGCGTAGTCGCGCCACACGCCGAGCACGCGCGCGTCGGTGCGGCTACCGCTGTCGCGCCCGATGGGCAGGCTGATGATCTGCCCGGCCGGCTTGTCGTAGAGCAGCGCCGCGGCCTCGCTCAGGTACACGCCGATCTCGCCGGCGCGCGGCGGCAGCGCCGGTGCCAGCAGCGGCAGGTCCTGTGCCGGCTCGGCCAGCGGCCGCGCCAGCAGCACCACGGGCGGCCGGTCGGGGGCCAGCTGCAGCGAGCGCACGCGCGAGGCCATGAGGCGCTGCACGCCGGGCAGCGCGGCCACCGCGTCGACCAAGGCCGGGTCCAGCCAGGCCTGGTCGCTGGCGGCGCTGCTGCCTGCGCTGCGCGCATACAGATCGGCCGGCAGCACCTGATCCAGCCAGGCGGCCACGCCGCCGCGGAAGCTGGTGACCATCACCGTCAGCGCCACCGACAGCGCCAGGCTGGCCACCACGCCGGCCACCGCCGCACTGGCGGTGTGGCGCTGGAAGCGCGCGCGCTGCACCGCCAGCAGCAGCAGCGCATTTCGGCTGGCCGGCAGCAAGGCCAGCAGCGCCTGCACCACCGCCGGCACCAGCGCGACGCCTCCGAACAGCAGCGCCGCGACCGACAGGTAGGCCGCCACCGGCAGCCCGCCCAGCGGCGGGGCAAAGGCCAGCCCCACGCCCAGCGCAATGAGCAGCAGCCCGGGCCAGGCCGGCGAGGCGGGCGCCGCGGCATCGCCCAGCCCCTTCAGCGCCTGTGCCGGCGACAGCGCTTCGGCACGCCGCGCCGGCATCCAGCCGCCGACCAGGGCCGAGGCCGTGCCCAGCGCGGCAAAGCCCAACGCGGCCAGCGTGTCCCAGCGCAGCGCAGGAGCGATACCGGGAAAGTAGCCGCCGCCCAGGTCGCCAGCCAGCCAGCGCAGCGCCGCCGCGGCCAGGGCCGCACCCGTTGCCAGGCCGAGCAGGCTGCCCACGGCGCCGAGCACGGCGCATTCGGCCAGCACCAGCACGCGGCGCTCGCGCGCCGTCAGCCCGAGCACGCCGAGCAGCGCGAAGGCCGGCGCGCGCTGCGCCAGCGACAGCGAGACCACCGAATACACCAGGAAGGCGCCGACGAACAGCGCCACCAGCGCCAGCACGGTGAGGTTGACGCGGTAGGCGCGCGACAGGTTGGACAAGCGCGCTTCAGCCTCGTCGGCGGCTGCGGCCTTCACGCCCGGCGGCAGCGCCATGCCCTGCAGCCAGCGCTGCGCGTCCTGGCCGGGCTGCAGACGCAGGTCGATGCGCGTCAGCCGATGCGTCATGCCGAAAAGCGCCTGGGCGCCGGCAACGTCCATCACCGCCAGCGGCGCACCAGTGGCCGGCACATCGCCGGCCACGGTGAGCGGCCGCCACTGCGGGCCGGAACGCAAGGCCAGCGCTGCACCGTCCTGCACGCCGAGTAGCTCGCGCGCACGCGCATTGAGGAACACACGCTGCGGGTCGAGCATGGCGAAGGCGCTTTCGCCCTGGGCCGCGCGCGGCAGCAGCATGGGCGCCATCGCCGCGATGGACAGCGCGTCGATGCCCAGCACGCGCAGCGCCACGCGCTCGCCCTGCGCCGAGCGGGCGTAGGTGTCCAGCTCCAGCACCGGGCTGGCCAGCGCCACGCCCGGGGCCGTGGCCACGCGTTCGAACAGCGCATCGTCGAAACCTTCGCGCGGCCCGCGCAGGCTCAGGTCGGGTTCGCCGTTGGCCGAGCGCACCGCGGCAGAGAACTCGGCCAGCGCCGAGGCGTTGATCAGGTGCACCGACCAGGCCAGCGCCACGCCCAGCGCCACGGCCAGCAGTGCCATGCCGTGGCGCCACGGATGGTGGCGCCATTCGCGCCAGCTCAGGCGCCACAGCGAAAGCGGCGGCATGCGCTACGCGGCGCGGTGCAGCGCGGCAGCCGGCGCGACCACGCCGCGGGCGGTCAGTCGCAGCACCCGATCGGCCCGCTGTGCGGCGGCGTCCGAATGTGTCACCAGCAGGCAGGCCGCGCCGCTGTCCTTGACCTGCGCCACCAGCACCGACAGCACGCGCTCGGCGGTGGCTGGATCGAGGTTGCCGGTGGGCTCGTCGGCCAGGATCAGCGCCGGGGCGTGCACCACCGCGCGCGCGATGGCCACGCGCTGCAGCTGGCCGCCCGAAAGCTGCGCCGGCATGCGCGCGGCCAGTTCGCCCAGGCCGACCGCGTCGAGCACGGCCTGCACCCGTGCGGCATCGGGTCGGCCCAGCAGCAGCAGCGGCAGCGACACGTTCTCGGCCACGCTCAGGTGCGGCAGCACGTGGAAGGCCTGGAAGACGAAGCCCAGCTGGGCGCGACGCATGCGGGCGCGTGCGTCCTCTCCCAACCCGAGCACGTCCTGACCGGCCAGCTGCAGCGTGCCGCTGTCGGGCTGCTCCAGGCCGGCGATGCAGTTCAGCAAGGTGGACTTGCCCACGCCCGATTCGCCGATCAGCGCGACGAACTCGCCGCGCGCCACTTGGAAGCCGACATCGCGGAACACCGGCGTGTCGCCGAAGGACTTGCTCAGGTGTTGCAGTTGCAGCATGGCTGCGCATCATGCCCGATGGCCGTGCAGGCCTCGCGCCTGTGGGCTTCGGCCAGAATGGGCACAACACCAAGAGACAGGAGACAGCATGCAGCAGCTTCACGGACGGGTCGCCGTGGTCACCGGCGCAGCCAGCGGCATCGGCCTGGCGATGGCCACACGCTTTGCCGCGGCCGGCATGAAGCTGGTGCTGGCCGACATCGAGACCGCGGCATTGCAGCGCGCGCTGGCGCAGCTGCAGGCGCAGGACACACAGGCGATCGCGGTGACCATGGACGTGGCCGATGCGGCCAGCGTCGAGCGCCTCGCCGATGCCGCCTACGAAACCTTCGGCGCGGTGCACCTGCTATGCAACAACGCCGGCGTCGCCGCACCCGCGTTGCTGCAGCCCACCTGGGAGAACAGCCTGGCCGACTGGCACTGGATCCTGGCCGTCAACCTGATGGGCGTGGTGCACGGCCTGCGCAGCTTCGTGCCGCGCATGCTGGCCGGCGGCGACGAAGGCCACATCGTCAACACCGCGTCGGTGGCCGGGCTGCTGACGGGCTCGGGGCCGTACTTCGCGTCCAAGCATGGCGTGAGCTGCCTCACCGAAGGCCTGTACAAGGACCTGAAGATCGCCGGCGCGAAGCTGTCGGCCTCGGTGCTGTGCCCGGGCGTGATCCGCACGCAGTTCCTCGATGCCGAGCGCAACCGGCCGCCGCAGTTCGGCGGGCCCACCGACCTGTCGACGCTGAGCGACAGTGCGCAGCAATGGTCGGTCGGCTTCCGCGCAGCGCTGGAGGCCGGCATCGATCCGGCCGTGGTGGCCGAAGCGGTGGCCGACGCGGTGATTCACGACCGTTTCTACATCGTGCCGGCTCAGCCCGAGCACCTGGAACGCATCGCGCTGCGCATGGCCGACATCGCGGCGCTGCGCAACCCGACGCTGCTGCCGAGGAAATGAGCGCGCTGCTGCTGAGCGGCGCGCCGGGCTCGCCGTATACGCGCAAGATGGTGGCGCTGCTGCGCTACCGCCGCATCGCCTACCGGCTGCTGTTGTCCACCACCGGCGTGCCCGGGCTGCCGGCGGCCAAGCCGCCGCTGCTGCCCACCTTCTACCTACCGGGGCCGGACGGCGCGCTGCAGGCCGTCACCGATTCGACTCCGCTGATCCGCCGCTTCGAGGCCGAGTTCGCCGGCCGTGTCGTGGTGCCGGCCGAACCGGCACTGGCACTGATCGACGCGCTGCTCGAGGACTTCGGCGACGAATGGCTCACCAAGGCGATGTTCCATTACCGCTGGAGTTATGCGGCCGACATCCGCAAGGCTGGCGAGGTGCTGGCCTGCTGGCGCGGCGGCCCGCACGACGATGCGGCGCTGGCCGCCACCGCCGAGGCGGTGCGCCAGCGGCAGATCCCGCGGCTGCGCTATGTGGGTTCGAATGCCACGACCGGCCCGGTCATCGAGGCCGGCTACCGGCGCGTGCTGCTGGCGCTGGAAGACCACTTCCGCACGTACCGTTTCCTGATGGGCGCGCGCCCCGGTGCGTCCGACTTCGCGATCTACGGCCAACTGACGCAGCTGGTGCACTTCGACCCCACCTCGATGGCGCTGGCCGCCGAGATCGCGCCGCGGGTGTGCGCCTGGGTGCTGATGATGGAAGACCTGTCCGGCCTGGAGCCCGGCGACGCCGACTGGCTCGACGTGACACGCCTGCCCGAGAGCCTGAAGGCCCTGCTGCGCGAGACCGGGCGCCTGTACGTGCCGCTGCTGCGGGCGAATGTGCAGGCGCTGCAGGCGGGCCAGGCCGAACTGCAAGCCACGATCGACGGCCAGCCCTGGGTGCAGCAGGCTTTCCCCTACCAGGGCAAGTGCCTGGCCTGGCTGCGGCGCGACCACCAGGGGCTGTCGGCAGCCGACCGCGCACGCGCCGATGCCGCGCTGGCCGGCAGCGGGTGCGAGGACCTGTTCAGCCCCTGAGTTGCCGCACCGCGTTGAGCAGCTGCGCCTGCGCCCCGGACTCGTCGCAGGCGATGCGCGTGGCCACGTCCATCGGGCGCAGCCAGGTGATCTGCCGCTTGGCCAGCTGGCGAGTGGCGGCGATGCCGGCCTCGCGCAGGCCGTCGAGCGAGCCCGCGTCCAGCGCCGCCCAGGCCTGGCGGTAGCCGACGCAGCGCATCGACGGCATCTCCGGCCGCAATGCGGGTCGCTGGCGCAGCTGTCGGACCTCGTCGATGAAGCCGGCGTCGAGCATCGCATCGAAGCGCTTCGCGATGCGCTGGTGCAGCCAGGCGCGCGAGCCGGGCTCCAGCGAGACCATCGGCCAGAGCCCGGCATCGCCAGGCGTTGCAGCTCGGGCATGGAAGGCCGACAGCGCCTGACCCGTGGCCAGCCAGACCTCCAGCGCGCGCTGGATGCGCTGCGCATCGTTCGGCGCCAGCCGCGCCGCGGTGGCCGGGTCCACGCGCGCCAGCTCAGCATGCAGCGCGGGCCAGCCGTCCGCCGCGGCGCGCGCGTCGAGCTGCGCACGCAGGGCCGGGTCGGCGGCGGGCATCGCATCCAGCCCGTCGCGCAGCGCCTTGAAGTACAGCATCGTGCCGCCGACGAGCAGCGGCAGCTTGCCGCGCGCTCGGATGGCTTCGGCCGCGGCCGTCGCATCGCGGACGAACTGTGCGGCGGAATAGGCTTCCTCGGGTTCCAGCAGGTCGATCAGATGGTGCGGCACGCGAGTGCGTTCTGCAGCATCGGGCTTGGCCGTGCCGATGTCCATGCCGCGATAGACCTGCGCCGAGTCCACGCTGATGAACTCCACCTCGCCATGCAACGCGTCGGCCAATTGCAACGCCAGCGCGCTCTTGCCGCTGGCCGTGGGGCCAGCGAGGCAGATGCCAAGGGGTTTCAAACGGCTGGGCCGCAGCTAGGCAGCCACCCGGCTACGAAGCGCTTCCTGCGCCAGCGTATTGATGCTCTTGCCCTCGGCCTGGGCGACGAGGGCCAGCTTCTCGTGCAACTCGGGTGGGATGCGCAGGTTGAACTTACCCGAAAAGCTGCGTCGCGGCTCGATACCTTTCTCGTTGCACACGGCCAGGAAGACCTGCAGCGACTTCCTGAACTCGGCACGCAACTCTTTAGGGTTCTTGCCGTAGAAGTCGGCGCCTCCGGTCAGTCCGAGGATCTCGCCGCGGAACAGGTCGGTCTCCGGGTCGTACTCGATCTTGGCTTGGTAGCCGTCGACAGTCATCACGTTCATGGCACTACTCCGTGTTTCTCCAGCCACTTGCGCACGCTCGTCACGGCGCCCTTGTCGGTGTGCGCCGATGGATGGGGCCGATGGAAGACGTGGACCTCACCGAACAGGACGACCGCCACGCGGCTGCCCTCGCGCTCGCTGACCTCTGCGCCCAGACCCTTGAACAACGCTTCGATGTCCTTCCAGGCGATGTTCGCGGAGCTCGGACTGGCAAACAGCGCATGCAGCGTGCACAGGTCAGCGCGCTTCATCTTGCCATGGTACTGAAAAATGGTACCTTGGGCAATGAAGGAAGTTTTACTTCGCCTCGCCGTGCCGCTGCACCAGCGTCCACGCCACCAGCGCCGTGGCCACCGACATCGCGCCCACGGTCATCACCAGCGGGTAGACGGTGCCATTCATTGCCACGCCTAGCCAGGCGCCTACGGCGACGGCAGCGGCGGCGAGGATGAAGCCGGCCAGGGCCGAGGCCGCGCCCGCATGCTGCGGAAAGGGCCCGACCACCGCCGCCTGGCCACAGGGCTGGTGGATGCCGTGGCCGAAGCTGTAGACGAACTGCGGTACCGCGATGGCCCAGGGGCTGATGACGCCGGCCCAGGCCAGCGCGGCCATCGACACCCCGCCGGCCAGCGTGAAGGCCGCCCCGCGCTTGACCGCGCCGGCCAGGCCATGGCGCAGCAGCCAGCGCCGGCACCAGAAGGTGCCGACGATGTAGCAGATCGAGCAGCCGGCGATGTACAGACCGAAGGCCATGCGCGAGGTGCCCAGCACTTCGATGAAGACGAAGGACGAGGACGCCAGGAAGGCGAACAGTCCGCCGTAGGTGCAGGCGATCAGCAGCGCCCAGGCGGTGAAGGTGGGGTGGCGCAGGATGCGGCCCCACTGCGCGAACATCGGCGCGATGCGCAGTGCCAGCGGGTTGCGCGCGCCCAGAGTTTCCGGCATGGCCCACATCACGGTGGCCAGGCACAGCGCGCCGAACACGCCGGTGGCTGCCAGCGCATGGCGCCAGCCCAGCGTGCTGGCCAGCAGCCCGCCGAGCAGCGGGCTGGCCAGAGCGATGAAGCCCAGGCCGCTGAGCGCCTTGGACATGATCCGTGCGCCATCGGCCGGCACGTACAGGTCGCGCACCATCGCGCGGGCACACACGACGGCCGCGGCCATGCCCACGCCCTGCAGTGCGCGCCAGGCCACCAGCGTGCCGATGTCCGGGGCCAGCGCGCTGCCGATACTGGCCAGCACGAACACGCTCAGCCCGCCCAGCAGCACCGGCCGGCGGCCGTAGCGGTCGGCTGCCGGGCCCAGCAGCAATTGGCTAAAGCCGAAGGCGAAGAGCAGCGCCGACAGCGTCAGCTGCGTGCTGCCCATCGGTGACTTCAGGTCTGCCGCCAGCCCCGGCAGCGCCGGCAGGTACAGGTCGGTGGTGATCGGCTGCATGCCCAGCAAGAGCGCCAGCAGGGTCACGATCAGCGCTGGGCTCATGCGCTCGCGCGCCGTCGCGGGCAGCGCCTCAGAAACGTTCGTCATCGCGCAGGTATCGCCATTGCCCCGCCGGCAACTTGCCCAGCACGACGCTGCCGATGCGCACGCGCTTCAGGCCCACCACCTGCAGGCCCACAGCCTCGCACATGCGGCGGATCTGCCGCTTCTTGCCCTGCTGCAGCACGATGCGCAGCTGGTCCTCGTTGGCCCAGCTCACCTTGGCCGGCTTGAGCGGCTCGCCGTCCAGCTCCAGGCCGTGGCGCAGCAGCTGCAGCGCCGAATCGGGCACGCCGTCGGCGAAGGCATGGGCCACGCGCACCAGGTATTCCTTCTCCACCAGCGAGTTCTCGCCGATCAGCAGCCTGGCGATGCGCCCGTCCTGCGTCAGCACCAGCAGGCCGGTGGAATCGATGTCCAGCCGGCCGGCGGGCGCCAGGCCGCGCGCGTGGCCGGGGTGGAAGGGGCGCTTCTCTTCGGCCCACAGGTTGGCCGGGGAGATAAGCGCCGCGGCCGGCGGGTAGCCGTCCTCGGCCTGGCCGCTGACGTAGCCCACCGGCTTGTTGAGCAGGATGGTCACGCTGCGCGCCTGTTCCTTGCGCGCGGCCGGGTCGATGTCGATGCGCTGCTCGGGCCGCACGCGCTGGCCCAGCACCGCCATCTGGCCGTCTACCCGCACCCAGCCGGCGGCGATCCAGTCGTCCGCTTCGCGGCGCGAGGCGATGCCTTGTTCGGTGAGTGCCTTCGACAGCCGGATGCCTTGCTCCGGCCGGCTGTTCACCGGTGTCGGATGCGGCGTCGCGGGCCGGGCCGCCGGCGTCACCGGGCGGGCGGCCTGCAGCACACGGCGCTCCGGCCGAACTGCTGCCGCCGGCTTGGGCGCAGGCCGCGGGCCGGCGGCCCTGGGTCCCGGTGTGGGCTTGGCCAACCGCTGCGGGCGCGGCGGTGGCTTGGGTCTCGCGGTGGGGGGCTTGGCCGCGGCGGCCGGGGACGGCGCCGGCGCCGTGCTGGCGGCCTTGCGTGGTGCGGTGGTGGCGCGCACGCGCAGGCGCTGCGGGTCGCGCTGCTGGGCGCCGGGCTTGAGCTTGATCGTCGGTCGTTCGGCCATGGTGCGCCGATTGGAGCACAGCCCCTTGCGCGAACGCCGGTGCCTTCAGTTGGAGCGTGTGCCGCCCGGGGCGCGCACCAGCCGCGCGCCGTCGGCCGCGGGCTGCAGGCCGAAGAGTTCGGCCACCGATTCGCGGTACTGCGCCTGGCCGACGGCATTGGTGTTGTGGTGCGAGCCTCCCTCGACCAGCACGAAGCGCTTGGGCTCGCGCGCCCGCTCGTACAGCGCGCGGCCCAGCTGCGGCTGGATCAGGCTGTCGTGGCTGCCGTGCACCACCAGCAGCGGCGAACCGAGCTGGTCCACCCGCGAGCCGGCATCGAAGCGCTGGGTGATCAGCGGCCCCACGGGCAGCCAGCCCCACTTGAAGCTGCTGACGACGTCGGGTACCGAGGTGAACGAGCCTTCGACCAGCACGCCGGCCTCGTCGTTCACTTGGCTGGCCAACTGCACGGCGATGGCACCACCCAGCGAATGGCCGAACACGTAGCGGGGCAAGCCCGGCTTCTGCACGGCGAGCCAGTCCCAGGCGGCGCGCGCGTCCTCGTAGGCCATGGTCTCCGAGGGCAGGGTGTCGGTGCTCTGGCCGAAGCCGCGGTAGTCGATGCCCAGCACCGCGAAACCCAGCTCGTGCATGCGGCGCATGCGGTGCGCGCTGCTGCGCACGTCCCATCGCGCGCCATGCAGGTACAGCAGCAGCGGTGCGTCGGTGCGCGATTGTGGCAGCCACAAACCGTGCAGGCGCACCGGCTCGCCACTTTCCCGCGAGGCGAACTCGATCCACACATCCTGCATGCCTTCGGCCGCGGAGGCGCCGCCCCACCAACTTTGCTTGCTGGGCTGGAACACCCACTCGCGCTGCTTCTCGTCCAGGGTGGCGCAGCCGGCCAGCAACACCAGGGTCACGAGCGCGGCGCCAAGGCCTCGGTGGAAGAAGCGGTGCGTCATGCCCAAAGGTTGCCACAAGCGCCTGTCGCCGGCAGGGCGGGGCCGGATGCCCCGGCTTGCCAGCCGGTCAAGCGGGCACGCGGACTCATGGCCGCGCCGACGCCGCGCGGGCGGCGGAGTCCTGTGCTGTGCCGGACGGCACGCGTCGTGCCTCGAACTCCATCGGTTTGCGGCTGCCTCCGAAGCCGCCGGTGGTGTGTTCGCGCACGGCCAGCACCTCGTCCGGCGGTTTGCCGCGCAGCTCGATGCTGTAGCTGTGAAGCAGGTCGAAGGTCGTGCCGCCTGACGATTCCTGGGACCGCGTCTCAAATCGCAGGTTGGGGCCGTCGATCTGCAACTTCTCGATGCCACGCGGGTAGCCGAGCCAGGTGGCGGTGCCGGTCACTGCGCCGGCGTGGCGCTTGAACTCCAAGCGTTCGGTGTACTGCGCACCCCAGCTGTACTGGACGTCTGCCGCCCAACTGCCGAGCAGCCGTGCCGCCGGGTCGGCGCTCACCCACGGCTTCAGCCAGCACAGTGCCCCGGCCACCAGCGCGGCCGCTACCGCGCCGCCCAGCGCCCACGGCCAGACGCGGCGCCGCGCCGGCACGAGGCCCAGGCTGCCGGCCAGCAGGTCGATGTCGGCGTCCCAGTGGATGTCGCCGATGGACATCGCATTGCGCCGCGCCAGCGGTTTCAGCGGCTCGGGCAGTTCGGCGTCGGACGGCATCGCGGCGCCGGGCAGCAGGACCGGCACCAGGCGTACACCGGCGTCCAGTGCGGCCTGCACCTCCAGGCGCACGAAGTCCTGGGCGTCGTCGATGCGACGCGCTCCGGTCGCGCCGCCCCCCGCCCAGCGCGGGCCGATCAGCACCAGCACCGCCTGCGCGCCGGCCAGGCGCTGGCGGATGGCGTCGACGAAATCGGCGCCCGGCGCGATGTCGATCACGTCGCGGAACACGCTGCCGTGGCCCAGGCGCTTTTCCAGCGCCTCTTCCAGCCGGCCGGCATAGCCCGCCGCATCGTCGCGCCGGTAGGAGATGAAGACCCGGTTGGCGCTGCCGTCCATGCCCGTCCTCAGCGCCCGCGCAGAAACATCGCGTCGAGCTCCTTCAGCGTCACCTGGCGCCAGGTGGGCCGGCCGTGGTTGCATTGGTCGGCGCGCTCGGTGGCTTCCATCTGGCGCAGCAGCGCATTCATCTCGGCCAGGCTCAGGCGCCGGTTGGCACGCACCGCGCCGTGGCAGGCCATGGTGGCCAGCAGTTCGTCGCGCGCGCGCTGCACGATCCGGCTGGCATCGACTTGCGCCAGGTCGGCCAGCACCGCGCGCACCAGCTCGGCCAGGTCGGCATCGGGCAGGGCGCTGGGCCGGCTGCGCACCGCCAGCGTGGTGGCTGACAGCGCCGACACGTCCAGCCCCAGGTCGAGCAGCGCCTGCGCGTGCTGCTGGGCCGCGGCCATCTCCGCCGGCGTGGCCGCAAAACTCAGCGGGATCAGCAGGGGCTGCGCCTGCAACGCTCGCTCGCCGAGCGTGGCCTTGAGCCGTTCATAGACGACGCGCTCGTGTGCCGCATGCATGTCGACGATGACCAGCCCCTGCGCGTTCTGCGCCAGCACGTACGCACCGCCCAGCTGCGCCAGCGCCTGGCCCAGCGGCAGGTCCTCGGCCGCGGGTTGCGCCTGGCTTGCATCGGGCGCCGCCGTGGCCCAGGCGGCCGGAGGTTCCTGCACATAGAGCGTGGCCAGCGTCTGCAGCGCCAGCTTGCCCTGCACCACCGGCTCGGGGCTCCAGGGTGGCGGCACGAAGGGATTGCGGCCCGCGCTGGGCGCGGGCGATGGTGTCGTGTCGGCCGGTGGCGCGCCGAGGCCGGCGCGCGTCGGCGCCAGTGCGTTCTCGGCCGCGTGGCGCACGCCCTGGTGCAGCTCGCGGGCGTCGCGGAAGCGCACCTCGATCTTGGTCGGGTGCACGTTCACGTCCACCCGCGCCGGGTCGATGCCGATGAACAGCACGTAGGCCGGCTGGCGCGCGCCGTGCAGCACGTCTTCGTAGGCCGAACGCAGGCCGTGGGCGATGAGCCGGTCGCGCACGAAGCGGCCGTTGACGTAGACGTACTGATGGTCGGCACGCGCGCGCGCCGCCTCGGGCAGGCCGATGCGTCCGTGCAGCTGCAGCGCACCGACGCTGTCCTGCAGCGGCCGGCTGTGGGCGAGGAACTCTTCGCCGAGCACGTCGCGCAGCCGCTGCTCGGCGCTGGCGGCACGCCACTGCGCCACCAGCTTGCCGTCGTGCCAGACCGCGAAGCCGACGTCCGGTCGGGCCAGTGCATGGCGGCGCACAGCCTCCAGGCAATGCGCGGCCTCGGTGGCATCGGTCTTGAGGAACTTGCGCCGCGCCGGCGTGCTGAAGAACAGCTCGCGCACCTCCACGCTGGTGCCCACCGCGCGCGCGGCCGGCACCAGTTCGCCGCTGCGCGCGTCCAGCCGCGTCGCGTGCGGCGCATCGGCGGTGCGGCTGGTGATGGCCAGCTCCGACACCGAGGCCACCGCGGCCAGCGCCTCGCCGCGGAAGCCCATCGTCGCCACCTGCTCCAGATCAAGCAGCGAGCCGATCTTGCTGGTGGCATGGCGCTTCAGCGCCAGCGGCAGCTCTTGGGCAGGGATGCCGAAGCCGTCGTCCTCGACGACGATGCTGCGCACGCCGCCGGCGGACAGCCGCAGGTGGATCTGCGTCGCGCCGGCATCGAGTGCGTTGTCGACCAGCTCGCGCACCACCGAGGCCGGGCGCTCGACCACCTCGCCGGCAGCGATCTGGCTGACCAGTTCGTCCGGCAGCTCGCGGATGGCGCGGCGCGGCGACGGGGCGATGACGGCGTTCATCGCCGCATTGTAGGAAGCGCGCTTCAGGCGGCTTGCAGCAGCGCGGCGACGAAATGGCAGGCGCTGCCCGCCAGCACGAACAGGTGCCAGACGAAGTGGCCGTAGCGCAGCTTCGAATCGAAGTGGAAGACCACCGCGCCCAGCGTGTAGGCCAGCCCGCCGGCAATCAGCCAGGTCAGCTGCGGCGCGGCCAGGCGCTCGAACAGCGGCACCGCGGCGATCACTGCCACCCAGCCCATCGCCAGGTACAGGCCAGTGGACCACAGCGGGCGGCGCAGCCGGTTGAAGAGCTTGGCCGCCACGCCCAGCGCCGCGGCGCCCCAGACGATGCCGAACAGCGTCCAGCCCCAGGGCCCGCGCAGCACGCCCAGCAGGTAGGGCATGTAGCTGCCGGCGATGAACAGGTAGATGGCCGCGTGGTCGAGCCGGTTGAACCAATGCTTGGCGCGGCCAGCGGGCAGCGCGTGGTACAGCGTGGATACCAGGTACAGCAGGATCATCGTGGCGCTGAACAGGCTGGCGCCGACCAGCTCGGCCGTGCCGCCGCGCTGCGCCGAGAACTGCAGCAGGATCGGCAGCGAGGCGATGGCCAGCAGGCAGCCGATGCCGTGGCTGAGGCTGTTGGCGACTTCCTCGCCCCAGGTCTGCGCACGATCGGCCATCGCGCTCATTCGGCCCCGCCCGGCTGCAGCAGCGTGTCGATCAGTCCGTCCTTGTCGCGCCACTGGCCGTCGACCCAGTCGCCGATGCGCTGACGGTAGGCCTTGTCGCGCAGCGGGTCGCCGCCCAGCACGGCGGCCGGAATCTCGCGCTGCTGCACCCGCACCGTGATCGCACCGATCTGCCCGCACAGCAGGTGCCAGAAGGTGGGCGTGCCCTGCGGGTAGGCGATGGTCACGTCGAGCAGCGCCTCGAACTGCTCGCCCATGGCCGCCAGCGCGATGCCCAGGCCGCCGATCTTCGGCTTGAGCAGGTGCCGGTAGGGGCTTTGCTGCGCGGCGTGCTTGGCCGGCGTGAAGCGCGTGCCTTCGACGAAATTGATCACCGTGGTCGGGATCAGCTTGAACTTCTCGCAGGCTTCGCGCGTGGTCTTCAGGTCGTTCTGGCGCGCGCCCGAACCCTTGCCGCGCTTCATGAACGGAAAGTCCAGCGCCCACCAGGCCAGGCCGATCACCGGCACCCAGATCAGCTCCTGCTTGAGGAAGAACTTCAGGAACGGAATGCGGCCATGGAAGATGCGCTGCAGCACCAGGATGTCGACCCAGCTCTGGTGGTTGCTGGACACCAGGTACCAGCCGCGTTGATGCAGGCCGTCGACGCCCTGCACGTCCCAGGCCGCGGGACTCACGGCTGCGATCCAGGCGTTGTTGTTGCCCACCCAGAGCGAGGCCAGGCCGTTCATCAGCCGGTCGCACACGCGCCGCACCGCCTGGGCCGGCACCAGCAGCTTCACCAGCGCCGGCGGCACGAGGCTGAGCGAGATGAGCAGCGTATTCAGGCCGAGGATCGTCGCGGTGAGGACACCGCGCAACGGGGCGGGCAGGCGGCTGAGCATGGGCGGGGGCTGGTCGTGGGGCGCCGCGCATTGTGGGCCACGGCCGCACGGCGCACTCTGCGCTGCCGCAACAAGGCGGCAGGCTCAGGCCGCGATGTCGGCGCCCTGGGCGGCCAGCAGTTCGCGCAGCAGCGAGCGGTGGCAGCGCGCCTCGTGCTCGCAATAGCAGCCGACGGAGAAGTTCGTCTGCCTCGACAGCTGCGCCAGCAGGGCGATGGCATGCGCATGCTCCGGCTCGGCCATCTCGGCGCGGTAGCGGCGCTGGAAGGTCTGCCACTGCGCCGGCGTGTCGGCCTGCTGGCCAAGTTTCATCGTCTCCACGCTCGGCGCCAGGTTCGGGAACCACAGGTCGTACCAGTCCTGCTTGGCGAACTCCGCCTTGGGCACGCCGCGCGGCGGCCGCCGCACCGTGCCCAGCCGCAAGCCCTCGTCGGCGGCACGCGAGCTGCCCAGGCGGACGATGCGCACGGCCATCGGATGCTCCAGTTCAGGGCAGCCTGACGCCCGCGGCGGCGGCGGCCGCGCGCACCGGGTCGGGCCAGTTGATCAGGCCGGGATCGGCGCCGCTGGCCATGCCCATCAGCCAGGGCGGCTCGCTGCCGACATTGCGGAAGCCCCGCGACACGCCCGGCGGGATGCTGATCGTGTCCCAGCGCTGCAGTTCGACGCTGCGTTCACCCGTCGGCCCCCAGAACACCTGCCAGCGGCCACTGAGCGCCACGAACACTTCCTGTGTCAGGTGGTTGTGCAGCGGCGCCGATTTGCCGGGCTCGCAGCACACCAGGTTCATGTGGAAGCCTTCGGCGGCCAGCGGCGCGGCGCCCTGTTGGCCCAGCACGCGGAAGGTGCTGCGCTCGCAGCCCGGGATGCCGGCATCGACATAGTCGTCGGTGGGCACCAACGCACCAAAGCGCGCGACGCGCGCTTCCATCGCCTCGACGGTGGGGTTGGCGTCGGTGATCGGCGCCTGTGCTGCGGGACTGTTCATGGCCACGCAGTGTGCCTCAGCCGAGCTCGATCTTCACCAGCTTGCGCCGCCCCGACGCGCCGGCCTTGATCGACACCGCCGCCTTGGCGCAGCCGAAGTGCCGCGCCACCAGCGCGATCAGCTCGGCGTTGGCCTTGCCTTCCATCGGCGCGGCCTTCAGCTGCGCGAGCCAGCTGCCGTCCTCGGCCTGCGTCAGGTTGCTTTGCCGCGCGTTGGGCTTGACCTTGACTTCGAGGATCGTCGCGCTGCCGCTCATGGGCGGCTCACAGCAGCTTGGCCAGCTCGTCCATCGAATCGGCCAGCGCGTCGGCACCCGCTGCGGCCAGCCGCGCGCGCGGCGTCATCGCCGCAAAGCCGATGGCACGCATGCCGGCGGCCTTGGCCGCGACGATGCCGGTGGGCGTGTCCTCGACCACTGTAGTGTGCCGTGGCAGCACGCCCATGCAGCGCGCGGCATGCAGGAACAGGTCCGGCGCCGGCTTCGGGTGCACCACGTCATCGGCCGTGAAGATGCGGCCGGCAAAGCGCGGCAGCAACCCGGTGTGGCCGAGCGTGAACTCGACCTTCGTGCGGTTGCCGTTGGAAGCCACGCAGTAGGGCATGCGCAGCCCATCGAGCAGCAGCGCGACGCCGGCCACCGGTTGCAGCCCGGCCTCGAAGGCTTCGCGGGTGCGTTGGGCGAAGCGGGATCTGAAATCCTCGGGCAGCGTGCCGCCCAGCAGCTCGCCGACGCGCGCCAGACACACCGGCAAGGAGGTGCCGATGAAGCGCTCCACCGTGGCGTCGAAGGACAGCATCAAGCCCAGCTCGGCCAGCATCTGCTGCATGACGCCGTGGCTCAGCCTTTCGCTGTCCACCAGCACGCCGTCGCAGTCGAAGATCAGCACGCCCTCAGGCATCGGGCTCGTGGATGACGAAGCGCTTGAGCGTCGGCTGCAGCACCTCCCAGGTGCCGACGAAGCCGCGCGGGATGACGAACTCGTCGCCCGGCCGCACGGTGACGGACTCGCCGTCGGCCGAGCTGATGATGCTGCAGCCTTCGAGGATGCGGCAGTACTCGTCTTCGGTGTAGCGGATGTTCCACTTGCCCACTTCGCTGCGCCACAGGCCGGCGCTGAAACGCTGGTCGGGGCTGGCGTGCTGCACCCAGGCAGTCTGCTTCGGGTTGCCCGAGATCAGTTTCTCCGGCGCGAGGTGATACGACTCGCCGGCGTCGCCCTGCGCGGCGAGGATCTGCATGCGCACCGGAGTCGGCGGGGCGCTGCTCATGGCTTGCCCGCGACCGCTTGCACCGCATCGACCTCGCGCGTGCCGAAGTCGCCGGGCATGACGATCTCCAGCAGTTCCAGGTCGGGGCTGTGGCCGAGCTCGCAGTGGCGGATCTGCGGCGGCTGGTAGACGCTGGAGCCTGCTTCGAGCCGCACCACGCCCTGGCCCTCGTATTCGAACTCGATCCAGCCCTTGAGCACATAGACGAACTGGAACTGCGTGTCGTGCAGGTGCGGCTGGCCGGAGAACTCGGTGCCGCCGGCAGCGCGGATCACATGCGCCACCACGCGGCCGTCGGTGGCTTGCCGCAGCCCCAGATCGCGGTACTCGAAGAAGGCGCGCAGGCCGCGCTCGAACTGCCCATCGCTCGCATGGGTGGCGACGAATCCTCGGGTGGTCATCGGGGGTCCTCAGGGGGTGGGGCGCCAGGCGGCGCGCTGGATCACGACGCGGTAGCCGTCGAGGTCTTCGAAGCTGCGGCCCGCCAGGCTCCAATAGGGGTTGAAGGACCGGACTTCGCGAAACCCGGCGTCGAGCAGGGCCTGGCAGCGCTGCTCCCAGGCCTCTGCCGGCTCGACATAGAACACCCACAGGTCCTCGGGCGTGGGCGTCGGCGCCACCAGGTGGTGGCGGCAGCAGGTGAATTCGACGTGGTAGCCGGCCTCGCCATTGGCCGGCGCGAGCATCACGCCGTCGAAGCCCTCGTGGTTCTCGAATTGGCCGACCTCGCGCAGGTCCAGAGCGGCCCGATACATGGCCACCGATCGGCCCAGGTCGGCCACGGGGCGGGCGATGCGCAGATGCATGTTCATGTCGGCATGGCCCGCGGCTCACCAGTGCAGGTGCTGTGCATGTTCAGCCGTGTACTCGGCCAGCGGCCCGATCATCGCTTGCGTCGGGTCCAGCCTGGCGGCCTGCTGCACATAGACGAAGGCCTCGAACATGCTGCCGTCGTCGAGCTGCTCGACGCCGATGCGCACGCGGCGGTAGCCCTGCGGGTCGTCGACCCGTTCCAGCCGGTCCATCGCCGCCAGGTCGGCGGCAGTCACCTCGAACAGCTGGCCCAGCACCTGCAGCCCCTGGCCGGGCTGCAGCACCAGACAGGGCAGGTGGCCCGCACCCACCAGATAGAACGGCAGCCGCTCGCGCGTGCGGTAGCGGCCCGGCCGTCGCCGGCCGGTGTTGACATGCGCATTGGGAAAGCCTTGCTTCAGCGAGCCGTAGACGAAAAGCAGGTCCATCGGCAGATGCTAGTGCAGTGTTTCGTTCTGTTTAGAACTTAAGCGCGCGTTGGCCCGAATGACTTTCTGCAGGATGTCGCGAGCGCTCTTGGTCCAGATGAACGGCTTGGGGTCGATGTTGTGGTGAGCCACGTAGTCGTTGATCGCAGTTTCCAACTGGGCCACGCTGGTGAACACGCCGCGGCGCAGCCGTTCTGTCGTGATGTCGCGGAAGAAGCGCTCCACCATGTTCAACCACGACGCCGAGGTCGGCGTGAAGTGCATGTGGAAGCGCGGGTGCTTGGCCAGCCAGTCCTGCACCGCCGGATGCTTGTGGGTGGCGTAGTTGTCTGCGATCAGGTGCAGCGTCTTGCCCTTGGGCGTGTGGCGGTCTATCTTGCGCAGGAACTTCAGCCACTCGGCGTGGGTGTGGCGCTGCTGGCACTGGCCGATCACCTTGCCGTCCAGCACGTTCAGCGCCGCGAACAGCGTGGTCGTGCCGTGGCGCTTGTAGTCGTGCGTCATCGTCTGCGCGCGGCCCTTCTTCAGCGGCAGCCCGGGCTGCGTGCGGTCCAGCGCTTGCACTTGGCTCTTCTCGTCGCAGCACAGCACCAAGGCGTGCTCGGGCGGGGACATGTACAGGCCCACGATGTCCTCGAGCTTCTCGACGAACTGCGGGTCGCGCGAGACCTTGAAGCCGCGCACGATGTGCGGCTTCAGGCCGTGAGACTGCCAATGCCGCCACACGGTGCTGGCAGCGACCCCCAACTCGGCGGCCAGCTTGCGCGTGCTCCAGTGCGTGGCCGCTGCGGGCTTGCTCTGGGTGGTCAGCTGGACCAACTCCGCCACGTTCACCTTGACCGGCGGGGCGCCACGAGGAAGGTCGCGCTCGATGCCTTCGACTCCCGCTTGCAGATACCGCTCGCGCCAGCGCGCCACCTGCACGCGCCCGATGCCCAGCTGCTCGGCGATGTCCTTGTTCTGCAGACCTTGCGCAGCCAGCAAAACGATGCGAGCGCGCTGTGCCAGCCGCACGCTCGTGCGCCCGGAGCGCGACAGTCGGGTCAACTCCGCCTTCTGCTCGTCGGTCAGAACAATCGCCGGTGCAATTCGCACGTGCCCGCTCCACTCCAAGCCCAAGTAGAGCATTGGAGCAGCGCTAAGCATTTACGTTCAATCAAGAACAGAACACTACACTAGGGCACGACCGGGTAGGTCGCATCGCCATGCGGCGCCGCACGGAACTCCGGCAGCCGCTCCAGTGTGGCGGACAAGGTGGCTTGCAGCGGGTATCGCGCGGCGGGTACCACCTCGGGCAGCATCTGCTGCGTGAAGTGCCAGCCCACCGCCAAGCTCACATGGGACTGGCGCAGGCCGGCGCGCTGCGTGTCCAGCGGCTGGCGCGCCAGTTGCTGCTCCAGCTGGCCGTGCGCGGCCAGCAACTGGCCGGTGACGCGTTCGACCCAGGGCTTGTGAAGCTTCTCCGGCGGGCGCAGGCCGCGCTCGTAGACGATCTGCACGCTCTTCTCGGTGGCCGCGAGCGCCAGGCCGATGAGGCGCAGGTCGTGCAGCAGCGACGGCAGTTCGGTGGGCATCAGGCTGCGTGGTTGGGCCAGCGCCTCGGCGTACTGCAGCATGAGTGTCGAATCCATCAGCACCGTGCCGTCGTCGCATAGCAGCGTGGGCGCCTTGACCACGGGGTTGATCTGCTGGAACTGTGCGAAGCCGCGGAACACCGACAGCGATTGGTGTTCGAAGCGCAGGCCCAGCAACTGTAGCGAGATGGCCACGCGGCGCACGTAGGGCGAGTCGAGCATGCCGATCAGCTTCATTCACGTTCCTTCGTCTGGTTTCGCTGGGCCGGGCCCTTCAGCTCGACGACGTTGCCTTCGGGGTCGTCGAGGTAGATCGAAGGACCCTCGCCTTCGGCGCCGAAGCGTGTTTCCACCGCGCCGGCGCCCACCCCGTGGGCGGCCAGCCGCTCGCGCAGCGTGGCTTCGTCGAAGGGTTCGATGCGCAGGCAGAAGTGGTCCATGTTGCGCCCTTGCGGCCCGGGCGCGGCACCGCCGGCACGGCCCAGCGGGCCCTGCACCGGTACGAGGTCGATCAGCGAGCGGCCGGCACGCAACTGCACCAGGCCGATGTCGTCGCGCCGCCGCTCGATGCGGCAGCCGAGCACGCCGACATAGAAGCCCAGCATGCGATCGAGGTCGGCCACGCGCAGCACCAGGTGATCGATGTCGAGAATGCGGAACGGGGCGTCCATGGCAGGGTGTCGCTCGGGCCCACCAGCATAACCATGCGGCCCGGTCACTGCCAGCGCGCGCTCACAACAGCAGCGGCGTCACCGTGGCCTCGCCGGCTTCGACCAGCAGGTGCGCCATGGCGATGGGCAGCTTGAAGCGCCGCGGCCCGGCGCTGCCCGGGTTGACATGCAGCACCTTGCAGTCGCGATGCACGCGGGGCGCATGCGAATGGCCGCAGACCAGCACGCGCAGGCCGGGCCTGAGCTCATGGCGCCGCAGATCGGCCGCGTCGTGCACCACGCACAACAGCAGCTCGCCGAGCTGCAGGTAGGCCAGCTCGGGAAGCGCCGCGGCCCAGGGCGCGGTGTCGTTGTTGCCGCGCACGGCCACCAGCGGGGCCATCGCCGCCAGCGCATCGACGATGGCCGGGCTGCCGATGTCGCCGGCATGCACGATGTGGTCGCATCCGCGCAGCTGCGCCAGCGCTTCGGGCCGCAGCAGGCCGTGGGTGTCGGAGATCAGGCCGACGCGCAGGCGCGGTGCTGCGGCCGTTTCGACGGCCGCACTCATCCTGCGGGCGGGTAGCGGTGGAACATGTGGAACTGCGTGTCCTGGCTCCAGCCCTGGGCCGCATACAGCGCCTGGCCGGCGAGGTTGTCGCGCGCCACGTTCAGCGACACGCGTACGGCGCCCAGCGACCAGGCATGGTGTTCCACGGCTGCCAGCAGCGCCGAGGCCACGCCTCTGCGCCGGCCGCTGGCATGCACGAACAGGTCGTTGAGGATGAACACGCGCTGCAGCGCGACCGACGAAAAGCTCGGGTACAGCTGGGCAAGGCCGAGCGCCTGCGCACCGGCCAGGGCGACGAAGACGACGGATTCGCCGTGGTCGAAGCGTTCGCGCAGAAAGGTCCGCGCCGCGCTCAGGTCGGGCGGCTGGCCCTGGAACGTGCGGTAGTGGTCGAACAAGATGGCCAGTTCGTCCAGATCGGACAGGACGGCCTGGCGCACGCGGATGTCGTTCATGAAAGGGTGTCCGTTGTGGCCGCTGCAATGGTCAGGCCTCAAGGCCCTGCGATCCACTCGAAGCCTTGTGTCCGGCTGCCGTCGCCGTTGTCGCGCAGCAGGCCGCGGCGCAGGCCGGCCTTTTCCAGCACGCGATGCGAGGCGTGGTTCTGCGGCGCCGCGGTGGCGATGATGCGCGTCAACCCGTGAACGTCCCTGCCGTGGACCAGCAGCCCTCGCAGCGCCTCGGTGGTCAGGCCGCAACCCCATTGGGCGCGGTGCAAGGCGTACTTGACCTCGGCTTCCACCTGATCGCCGGGGTGCACGATGCCGGCAAAGCCGGCCAGCAAGCCGGTGTCGCGCAGCTCCAGCGCAAACATGCCGTAGCCGCGACGGGCGTAGTTGGCCCGTGTGACCTGCAGCCACTGCTCGCATTCCGCCTGCGTGATCGGCCGGCCATCGCCGACCCAGCGCATGGCCCCGGCATCCGCATACACGCCGAAGAGGTCGTCGATGTCGGCCTGGCGCCAGCGCCGGACGTTCAGGCGCGGCGTGCTGAAGACGATGTCGGTCATGCGGCGGGTCAGCGCGGGTTCTGCGGCAGCCCGTCCGCAATGTCGTAGTAGTCGCCCTTCTCGGCGACGAGGATGTGGCGTTCGAGCTGCACCCCGGTAGTGCCGTCGAGGGCGCCCAGCGCCACAAGAGTCCAGTCGCGTTCGAGTGGCTCCCGGAACAGCCAAGCTCCGCAGCGTATGCAGAAACCGCGGCGCACCTTGGCCGAGGCGAAGAAGTGCCCCGATTGCTTGCGGCACTGCACGCAGTGGCAGGCCGTGGCCGCGGTGGGCGCCTCGGCCAGATCGAAGCGCACGCCGCCGCAATTGCAGGAGCCGCTCAGCATGAGCGGCCTCAGCCCGGGATCTCGGGCTCGACCAGCGCCGCCAGCTGGGTGAGCGATTCCTGCCAGCCCAGATAGCACATCTCCAGCGGGATGACTTCCGGGATGCCCGTCTGCGTGATGCTCAGCTCGGTGCCGCACACCACCGGCTTCAGCACGACCGTCACCTCCAGCAGGCCCGGCAGGTTGGGGTCGTCGAAGCGGTCGGTGTAGCGGATGCGCTCATCGGGCACCAGCTCCAGGTACTCGCCCCCGAAGGCATGGCCGTGGCCGCTGCCGAAGTTGTGGAACGACATGTGGAAGCTGCCGCCCACGCGCGCGTCCATGTGCTGCACCTTGCAGGTGAAGCCGTGCGGCGGCAGCCACTTGATCATGGCATCGGGTTCGAGGAACGCGCGATACAGCTTGTGCGGCGGGCAGCGCAGCACGCGGTGCAGACTGACGGTGCGGTCGGACATGGGCGTCTCCCTGCAGTTTGTGGTGACGGGCGCATCCCGCACCTCGACGACGACGTTTCAGCGCCTGGGTTCTCGACAGCGGCAGCGGCTCATCCCGGCGCCGCATGGCACACCACGCACAGCTTGTTGCATTCAGTGTCGCGGAAGTAGGCGCCGTAGTAGTGCGGGTGGTACTCGGGGCGCAGGCCGGGCGGGCCCTCGCAGCGCCCGCCATGGGCCAGCGCCACCGCATGGGCGCGGTCGACGACGTCCCGGCGCTCGGCGAGCAACGCCAGCATCTGGCCGTTGCCGGCATCGTGGGGCCGGCCGTCGAAGGGCTTGCCGATCAGGAACAGCGGGCGCGGCCCGGGCTGCGACTGCCAGCCGGCCCAGGGGCGCTGCGCGTCGCAGAAGCGCTCGGCGATGCCCAGCACCGGCATCAGTGCCCGGTAGAAGGCCAGCGCGCGTTCGAAGTCGTCGACGCCGATGAACACGTGCGAAAGCATGTCGGGCGGTCCGGTCAGTCCGCTGCCGCGCGCGAGGGCGGGATCGCGTAGGTGCCCACCACATGGGCTACCGGGTCGTCGCTGCCTTCGGAGTACATCGCCACCTCGCCGACGACCAGCGTGCGCCCCACGCGCAGCAGCTTGCACTGGGCCAGCAAGGCCTGTCCGGCCGAGGGCCGGCGCAGGAAGTTGATGTTCAGGCTGGAGGTCACCGCGTGCGGCGTGATGCCCAGCGTGGCGTGTATGGCCACGTACAGCGCGGTGTCGGCCAGCGCCATCATCGTCGGGCCCGACACCGTACCCCGGGGCGCAGGTCGTCGGGCGTGACCGGCCGACGTACCGTGGCACTCTTGCTGCCGGCCTCGACGATGCTGAACTGGCTGCGCGGGAACGCCGCCGCCATGAAGCTGGTGATCTCTTCTTTCGTGGCCATGCCGGATGCCCCTCAGGGCTCCCCGTCCCAGTAGTCCAGGCCCGGCCCGCGCCGGTCGATCACCTCGAAGGGCGGGCTGTCGTCACGACGGCCCTGCGCCAGGAACTTGCCGGAATCCGGGTACTCGCAGATCTCCGGCGCTTCCTTGGTGCTGATCGACAGGTAGTGCAGGGGCGCGTCCGAGGTGTTGATGATCTGGTGCGGGTAGTCCGGCCCCGGCGGGATGAAGATCACGTCGCCGGCCTTCAGCGGCAGCATCGCGCCGGCCACGCGCAGCGTGCCGTTGCCTTGCAGGATGACGAACATTTCCTCCTGTATATGGTGCAGGTGGTACGGACAGCCTCGCTTGCCGGGCGCCAGGATGTCGAAGGACGCGCCCAGCTTGCCCGCCGCCGTGCCCTGCGCCAGGCTGGCACCGCGCGAGTCGTAGTGCGGGTCGCGCAGCAGCCGCGACAGCGCCAGTTCGTCGATGTTGCGCACCAGGGCGGTCGACAGCGCCCGTGCCCGGGCCGCCGAGGCGTCCAGCAGCGCGCCCAGGCGGTCCAGGTTCTGTTCGTTCGCCGGCTCGACGATGTGCGCCACCGCGGCCGCGACGGACGGGTCTTCGAACACCTGGGTCCAGGACAGCAGCGCGCCGGCGGCATCGGGTGCCAGTTCCACCGTCAGCCGGAAGCGCGGCGCCGATTCATGCTGGATGACGACGCGGGTTCCGGCCTGCAGCTCGACGAAGGTGTTCAGGTTGTCGTGGCGCGCACCGTCGGGGCCGACCATCACGAACTTCCAGCGGCCGCCGCGACGGAAGTCGCATTCCTCGAACTCGTTGCGAAAGCCCTGCGGGCCCCACCAGGCGGCAAGTTGGTCGGCATCGGAAAAGGCGGCGTAAACGCGCGCCGGCGGGTGTGCCAGCACGCGCGCGGTGTGGAAGGTCGTTGTGTCGTGTTTCATGCGGCCGCCGGGGCGATGTCGAAGTGCAGCACGTCCTCGCGCCGACCGAGCCGGGAATAGAGCGCGATGGCCGGATCGTCGCCAAGGTCCGCCTGCACGAAGATGCAGCCGATGCCTCGCCTGCGCGCCAGGCGCTGCAATTCCTGGATCAGTGCCGTGGCAACGCCGCGGCGCCGATGCGCTGGATCGACCGCCAGGTCGTAGAAGTAGAACTCGCTGCGCTCCTGTTCGAACTTGGGCAGCACATAGCCGGCCGGCCCGCCCACCAGGCGCGGGCCCTCGAAGGCGTTGATGGCCACGAAGCTGTCGTGCTCCAGCAGCTTGCGCAGGTCGTCGTCGCTGGGCGGCCGCGCGCCGTACTGCTCGGGGTCTTCGAAGGCCGTTTCGAACAGCGCGAGCATGTCGCGCAGCGCCGCGTGGTCAGCGGCGCCGAGGATCGGCGTGCGGCGGGACGGGGACATCGCGGCGGGTTCCTGGCGGAGTCGGCATGGTACGGCGAAGCGCCGCCCGCAGCGGCGCTGCGGCCGCAGGCGCGGCAGGGGCTTGGCCGCTTGAGTGCGCTCGGTGAGTGGGCCGCCGCAGGTGACGCATCAGTTCTTTGGCGCGCCGGCCTGCAGCCCTGCCTGCAATGCCGCCTGCATGTCACTGGGCAGGCTGGCCACGCCCTTGACCACCCCCGGCCCGCCATGGGCCCAGTGGATGGTGAATTCGCGCCTGTCGACCAGGCCTGGCAAACCGTAGCTGGCCACTTGAAGGACGACCTCCGTGCCGCCTTCGATCCCCGCGGCCGACGACAACAGCTTCACCACCGGGCCGAGTTCGCGCACGCCGATGCTCAGCAGTTGCGTGAAGCCGCTGCCGGCGGCTTCGGCGTGGGCGCGCACCGTGGCTGGGGCAAGGTCCGGCAGGCGCTGCAGTTCGGCGCGGGCAAAACAGCCTGAATCGGCAAGAAAGCGCTGCAGTCCTGTTGCGGCGGCCTGCTCGCGTTGCGCGACATCCTTCTGGTCGGCACGCCACTGCGGCGCCCACAGGACCAGCGCGGTGGCCCTGGAGTCGCACACCGGCGCCTGGGCTGCGGGAGTCAGCGTCACCGTCGTGCTGGCACATCCGCACAGCAGCAGTCCGATGGCACCGGCGGCACATGCGGTGCGCCACCGTGCCGTGCGGCGTCGCCGCTCGCGGCAAGTGCGCACCGCATCATCAACCGAAGCGAGGGCTCCGCTCATGGCCGGCCGCGGCCCTCAGCCGAAGCGTGCCAGCGAGCGGGCGCGAGCCTTCGCGGCCTCTTCCTCGCGGTGCTTCGGCGGCGCGTGGGTGACGAGCGACGCGATCAGGTCGCGCGCCGCCACGGCCACCTGCTCGACCGCCTTGTCGAACGCGGCCTCGTTGGCGCGGGACGGCAGGTTGAAGCCGCTGAGCTTGCGCACGAACTGCAGCGACGCATCGCGGATCTCCAGCTCCGACGCCGGCGGCTCGAAGTTGAACAGCGTTCGGATGTTCCTGCACATGCTGCGCTCCCGACTGTGGAAGTTTCTTGCCTGCGCCACGGCTGCGCGGCAGGCCTGTCGATTGTGAATGCGCGCCGCTGGCAACCCCTGCGTGGCCTCAGCCACCGCCTTCGGCGCGGGCGAGTTCGCATTCATAGCTGGTGATCTCGTAGGGGTTGCCATCCGGGTCTGCGAAGTACAGCGACACGGACACCTCGTGGTCCTGCTGCGTGACCTCCAGGCCGGGGACCGACTGCAGATGCACGCGCCACGATTGGAACTCGCGGTCCGAGACGCGCAGCGCGATCGTCGATCGGGTGGCCTGATGCGGCCGTTCGAACATCGCGATGTGGACCGTGCCGGTGGCGTCCTGCAGCGTGAGGGGGCCGCCGTCCGCCGCCCAGAACTCCAGCGCCTGGGTGCGCGTCATGCCCAGCACTGCGGCATACCAGCGCTCGGCGGCGCTGCGGTCTTGGACGAAGACGTGAACATGGTCCACGCCCCGCAGCGCTGGCACCGCGCGCAACGGCGCGGCCTGCGGCGTGCTGCCTTGGGCACCGGCATCGGCAAGCTGAGTCGCTTCGCGGTCGTAGTAGTCGACGCCCGCCTCGGCCCTGAACATCCGGCGCAGGCCCGAGCTGGGCGAGGTGGTCGCGAAGATGCCGACCTTCTGCGAATCGGGGTACTCGCAGACCTCGGTGGTGGACAGGTTCGACAGCGACAGGTAGCGCATGGGCGTGTCGCCGGTGTTGAGGATCTGGTGCGCCACCTCGGCCCCGCCGGTCGGGCAGGCGATCACATCCCACTGGCGCAGTTTGTAGCGCTGCTCGCCGAAGCGCAGTTCACCTTCGCCTTCGAGGATGAGGAACATCTCCTCCTCTTCGCGATGGGAGTGGAACGGGCATTGGGTCTTGCCGGGCGGCAGTACCGTCAGGTTGTAGCCGAGCTTGCGTGCGCCGATGCCCGCGCTGAACAGGGCGCGCCGGGAGCTGTAGATGCCGTTGTCCTCGATGTCGTCGGATTCGACCTCTTCGAGGTTCACCAGGGGCTTTGGCATGATGACCGGGTCCTTTCGATGCGGCTCGTGGTCGCCGGCTTGGCGGCCAGGTGCTGCAACAGCCTGCGCTCGACCTTGAACAGGCCTGACTTGTAGAACCCTCCGACGAACGCGGCCTGCGACACCGAACCCGTCATGTTGCCCGACGCGCAGGGCCGCGCCAAGGGGCGGCACTACACCGGCGTGGCCAGCTTCAGGCCGACGATGCCCGCGACGATCAGGCCGAGGCTGGCGAGCCGGCCGGCGTTGGCGGATTCGCCGAACAGCACGATGCCCAGCAGGGCCGTGCCCACCGCGCCGACACCGACCCAGACCGCGTAGGAGGTCCCGACGGGAAGCGACTTCATGGCAATGCCCAGCAGCACCACACTGGCGGCCATGGCGGCCAAGGTCAACACGCTTGGCCAGAAGTGGGTGAAGCCGTCGGTGTACTTCAGTCCGATGGCCCAGCCGACTTCAAGCAACCCCGCGACAAGCAGCAACCACCACGCCATGACCATGCTCCCTCAGACTCGGTGGCCGCATTGTCCCCAGCAGCGCGCGCGTGCCCTCGTGTTGTGCGGCAACCACCCAGGGTCGGCAGTGGCTTGCAGTGCCCGAACTTCCAGGCGAGAGCGTCGTCGTCGCGGCACCGACGCCACACTACAGCTCGTGCGCGTACACGATGAAGCCGGCATGGCCAGCCACCTTGTCGTACAGCGCCCGACCCGTGGTGTTGCCGGCCTGCGTCTGCCAGTAGACCCGGCTGCTGCCAGCGGCCCGCGCCGCCGCGTAGACGGCCTCGATCAGTTGTCGGCCGATGCGGCGGCCGCGGTGGCCTGGCGCGGTGAACAGGTCCTGCAGGTAGCACAAGTCGTGCAACCGCGTGGTGCTGCGATGGAACAGGAAGTGCGCCAGTGCCACGACCGTGGGGCCTTTGGCGGCAACGAGTGCATGCACCGGCTCGGCCGGGTCGAAGAACCGCTCCCACGTCGCCTGGGTGATGTTCTCGGCCAGGGCCGGGAGCATGCCGGACGTTGCCATGGGTGCAGGCTCGGGCGTCACGGCAGACCGTTGCGCCCATGGCGCAGGTAGGCAGGGCGCCGGCTGAGCAGCTCGTAGTAGGCGGCCACCGCCGCAAGCTGCGGGTGCTCGAAGGGCGTCATGTACCACCGGTGCACCGACAGGCCCAGTGCGATGTCCGCCAGCGTGAAGCGGTCGCCGGTGACGTAGGCCGCCGTGCCGGCCAGCGCTGCATCCAGGATGGTCATGTGCTCGTTCCAATGCTGGATGCTGGCACGGAGGGCCGGCTTGTCCTGGTGTGCCGGGCTGCGGCGTACCAGGCCCATGAACGCATAGCGCCAGGCGTTGTTCAGCTCCGTGGCCTGCCAGTCCATCCACTGCTCGACCCTGGCGCGCTGCGCAGGGGCGGCCGGCAGGAGGTCGTCGCGCCCGAAGCGCCCAGCCAGGTACCGGCAGATCGTGTTCGACTCCCACAGGGTGTGCCCCTCGTGCTGGAGTACCGGGACCATCGCGTTCGGATTGAGCGCCAGGAATGCCGCAGATCGCAGCGGCAGCGCCTCGGTGCCCCACTCCTCGTGCTGGTACTCGATGCCCAGTTCGGCCAGTGTCCAGAGCACCTTGCGGACGTTGATCGACGATGAGCGGCCGAGCAGCTTGACCGATTCAGGGTTCACGCTTCGGACTCCACTGGTTCGCCCGGATGTTCTGGTTCGCCAGACGGGCGGTTTCGGCAATTCGCTGGGCCCGCGTCGCGGGCCTTCGGGCCACAAGGATCCACTCAAGAATGCCACGCTTGACCGAGCGCGGAAAGGCCTCGAAGTGCGTCGAGGCGTCCGGGTGCGACGCCAGGGCGGCCCGCAGGTCGCTGTGCCGCTCGAGGTCTTCGACGGCGTCCAGCGCGTTCCAGCTGCCGTCCGCCTTGGCCTGCTCGACCTTGGCCAGCCCGGCCGGCTGCATCAGCCCTGCGGCCAGCATGCGCTCCACCCTTGCCTTGTTCGGCCGGGACCATCCGGTCCTTGCCTTGCGAGGCGCAAACCAGAGCATCGAACGCTGGTCTTCGAGCTTGTTGACCTTGCTGTCGATCCAGCCGAAGCACAGCGCCTCCTCGACGGAGTCGTCGTACTCGACGCGTGGCTTGCCCGTGGCCTTGTTGTCGCTGGTGAGCCGGACGCCCTCAGTCTGGGTGTGGTTCTGTGCCAGCCACTGGCGCCAGGCGGTGCGGCTCTTCGGGTGCGTGGAGTTGGGCTGCGGGCCTGGCATGGTGCGGGTGCGGGCGAGGGGTCAGGCGGCACGCTTCAAGCGCAGTTCGGTGACGGTGACTTCGAAGGCCTCGTTCCCAGGCATTCGCCCACTGCTCTGGCCATGCTCCTGGAGCCCTGCCTTCTTGTACAACGCGACGGCGGCATCGTTGCCCGTGAGTATCTCGACACTGAGATCACCCTGCGTCGCCGCGATGGCCGCCTGGACCAGTCGTGTGCCGACGCCGCGGCGGTGAGCCCGAGGGTGAACGTAGAGCCACGCCGGTTCATCCGGGCTGAATGCCACGAATCCGAGCGCCTGCATCTCGTCCTGCAGGACCGGGAGTTGATAGTCGAACAGCCCTTCGTTGTCAGCGGTCTGTTCCAGGCGCAGGAAGGCCGCATCAAGACAGGCTGCCGCCAACTCGATTTTCCGTGCCAGATCGTGAATCTCGCAGATCGCCGGCCAATCGGTGTGAGCGTAAGGACGGACTTGCATCTTCTACGCTGGCCTTTTACGGATGTCGTGGCGAACGATCGGATCGTGCTGTGTGGCATTCGAGCCAGGCGGGCCGGGCGGTGGAAACCTGGCCCGCGACGTGCAGGATCAGCCCCGCGGACCTGTGCTGCGCCCGCGGACCTGCCCTGGCAACGTGACCGGGCCCTGAGGTCCCCGGCCGCTGGCTGTCACGGACCGGGCTAGAACCACATGTCTGCGACGCACTTTCCGTCCCGTGGCAGATCTTCGAACTTGTCCAGGCCATCGAAGTGGTCGATCGGTACACCTGCGACGGGCCCGGGCTCGGTCAGTCGCAGATTGACTGCGATGCGTGTCTTGCCCTGCGGCGTGGTCTGCTGAGCACGCCAGAAGGCCACGCAGCCGCAGTCGGGGCAGAAATGAAACTCGATCCCCTTGCCTCGAATGTAGGGCTGGGTCGGCCCGGAGACCTTGATTCCCTCGCCTTCGAAGTCGTAGATCCAGAGCGCGCCATATCGGCGGCAGACCGTGCAGTTGCAGGCGGTGGCGCCGTCAGGGAGGGCCTCGTGTGTCCAGTCCCATTTGACCGAACCGCAGTGACACGATCCGTGAAGCATTCGATTCTCCTTTGCGCGCCCGTCGCGGGTGCTGTCGGCGGCCCGGTGTCGGCGAAGTCCGGACACATGTGATCCTGCCACATCACGCGCGACGGCGGCCCCTGCGCGTGGCCGCCCGACTGGAAGTCGTTCGACGCCATGAGCCGCCAGAACTCCGGCACGGTACCTTCTGCGGAGATCATGGAGCGGACTCGGCCGAGAGGCTGCTGCCCGGACTCGGTCCTTCGGCCGATGCTCGTTGGAGAATTGCCTTCATGTCCTCGAAGCCTACCGGCGCAGAGGTGTGCTCGTGGGCGATTCGCAGCGCGTGCCCGCTGACGTGAAGCACCCACGTGAGCCGGTTTTGCATGGCGCGAAGTGCCTCACCTTGGGCGCTCACGCCCTGGTACGTGACCACGGCACTGAGGCTGGCAAGGTCCCGGTCGGTCGCGACGCGGACGTCGTCGAAGAGGACCCTTACCCGCTCTGTGCCCAGCGACGTGAACCAGCCTTCGACCGCCAGCCTCCAGGCGGCGGCATCTTCATAGGACCAGACTCCCCAGGTATCAAAGACCCGTGCCTTCGGCTCGTAAAGGTGCATGAGAGTCTCGACGTTCTTTCCGTAGACGGCCGACGCATACGTCTCGAGCAACTTCTCGACCCGCTTGTTTATGTCGCTCATGTCGATGCTCCCGTGCTTGCAAGGTGATGGTCGATGGTGCGCGGCATCGCAGCCAGGAATTCGAACACCGAACACACGACCGGCATGTCCAGGCTCGGCTCTCGCCCGATGCGTGTGCACTCTCGGCAGAAGAAGCGCCAGTGGCCCTCGCGCCAGCTGTCCAGCGAACCATCGCCTTCACCCTCGATGGCCGCGTACGCCGCATCGACCGCGCTGAACGCGACCACCTCGACGCGGGTGATCCGATTCAGGAACGCGGGCTCCTGCCTGTGATCGATGACGATCTCGATGTCGCCTACCTCGGGCATGGTGTCCGCGTCATGTTCCATGGCCCAGAGCAGGCCGGTCCCGGCGCGCTTCGAACCGGAGCGAATGAGTTCGAGGAGTTGTTCGGAGAGCGCTTGGGAGGCGCCATAGCCATCGATCCGCATCCGGCCCGGCGGGACGCCGATGCCGGCGTCAGCCAGTCTTGCAAGCAGCGTGTCGAGGGATGGCATGACGTCTTGTGTGAGGGTTGGCGTTCGATCCCGGGTGTCTGCTTGAACTGTGCTTGGTCATGGAGGAACTGCGCCGCTGCAATGGCCTCAGCCGGGCCAGACTGCAACGATCTTGCCACTAAGGGTAGGGCGTTCCATCCTTGTGGACGAAGGCACCGTCGCGGTTCCAGCTCTTGAGGTCGATGTCCGAACAGGTCGTGAGGTCGTCCGCATGACGAGATCCAACCTCCAGATAGACAGCCGTCGACGACGAGTTGTTCTTCAGAAGATGCCCATTGCCGCTGCCCTTGGGAAAGCAGGCGCACCCACCGGCACGCAGGGGCACCTCGCCATCGTCTTCGACCAGCGTGAGTTCACCCTGCAACACCCACACGAACTCATCCTCATGGCTGTGCCAATGCCTTTGGCTCGACCACTTGCCTGGCGGCAAGGTCATGAGATTGGCGCCGAAGTCCATGAGGCCGCCTGCGTCGCCCAGTCGCTTGCGGGTGCGGCCAGCGCATGCATCGTTGAACGGGTCCGGGTACCCTGTGCCGACGCGCACTGCGATTGCGGATAGGTCAACTTTGGGCATTGCGGTCTCCTGTGGGCAAGTGCAGGAATGCGGCTTAGGTCAGGTCGAACTCTGTGCACCTGGCAATGGAATGACGCGCATCGTTGCGTTGAGGATTTTTCGGTCCTCTTCGTCTGCCAGGGCGGCCACGGCCAGCTGCGCTTCGCGGTAGTGGTGCGCATGGGCCGCTTGTTCAGCGCCGGCAGCGGCGACGTTGGCTGCAATGGCGTGCGCGAAAGCCCTTTCCCAAGGCGCGCATTCGCCATCCAGGAAGAACGGCTGAAGGCCGAAGGATCAGGGACTGCGCTTGCGACTCCCAGACGGCTGTGGCGTTTTCATAGAGCCCGTCGAGTGGCGCGTCCTGACCAGTGCCCTTGATGGAGCCCGAGGTTCCCGTCGCCCGCAGCTGGAAAGGGAACGTCGCCACTCTCGTTGGGCCGACGCAGACGACATAGACATTGGAGCAGAAGACCGGATGCGAGGGCTGACACTTCACTTCGCCCGCCGCGCGCAGCTTCGCAAGCAAGTCGGATGGCTCTGCCGCCATGCAGCAGCTTGCAGCCACAGCGACGCCCCAGACAGCGAGCTTGGGTTGGTAGGGCATGGTTCGTGTCAGGCTTAACGAATGAAGGGGACTTTCACCTAAAGAGCCAGCCCCGCAGCGGGGACCGGCATCGAAGTGCGACGAAGGGAAGTGCGAACTCTCATCAACTCACTCGGCAAGGGCGACGTCACCGGTGCAAACGTCATACCGCCCGCTCCTTTTCTGATTGTCGTGAGTCGCCTTCCGCCTCTGTGTCTGGTGGGTAGTGATACCAAGCCTCATGTGGCGAGAACTGGTCACACTCAAGACACTGAGTCTGCGGCCACTTTACGGAGCAACCTGGGCATACACCCCGGGTCCAGAAAGTGTTCCACATGGTGCCGCACCTTGGCGTGCACTCCCATCGGTCTTCCGGAGCAGGGTGCCATCCGCACCTGGGGCAGAAGATTTGAGCTTTGTCTTTCATGGGGCGCCCAGGGTTGTTTGTCGGGAGCTTTGGAGATGCCGACTACCCAGCGTATGCCGCCTAACGTCTGAGTTAGGCCTCGCCGCGAGGTGCGTAGAAGACGTCCAAGGTCGGGAACATGGCCTGGCCAACTATGCAGTCCCAGAGGAAGACTGCCAAGCCCAGATCGCCGGTCCAGAGGGAGTAGCGGTACTGGCCATGTCGCCTCGCTTCGTTGTCTGCTTGGCCTATGGCGTGCATTGCAAACGCCCGCGCGCGGCGCAGCCAGCGCGGGTCCTTCGTTCGCTGATACAGCTTCAAGAAGGCGTATCCGTTGCCTGCAGTGCCGTGGCACAGGTTCGACCCCTTCCGCAGAGGGCCGGCTGACCAGATCGTCTCGCCGGCAGCGAGAAGCAGGCCATCGATTTCAGCCGCCGCGAGGTCTGACAAGCAGATGACGAAGCCGGGTGCTCCATGGCAGAACTGCATGAGCTTCTTGGCTGCGTCCGGCGTTCGATCCAGCTGGGGGCGCCAATTGACATGAGCGCCCTCACGGTCTGCAGTACGTTGAACCGTGTTCACGACGCATTGTTGCCAGGCGTCCCACTTCTCTTTGGACAAGAGGTGTCTGCCCCGACTCAGCGGTACGACCGTGGCGACAAACCCATGCACAGCGTCCAGATAGTTCGAAGGGCGGCGATCAAAGTTCTGGGTCCAAAAGGCACACTCGTGCTCCGTTGACCACTCGAGTTGAGACCACAGTCGGTCTGCCGTCAGCCGGAACAGCTCCGACCAGCGATGTGCTCCTGTCTTCTCGTGCAGGAACAGCGCCGTCAACAAAGTGCCGGGGGACCCCATCATCAACTCGCGCGCGGGATGCTCGGTGTTGCCGGTGATCAAGTCATGAAGAGCGGTCTCGAGTTCCTCGGTCTGCAGGCGGCCGAACCCGAGCATGTGAATCGGTGTGTCTCCGAGCAGGTACGAGGCCCGGTTGCGATCCGCAGCGTCTCCCAGCAGCGCACGGTTGCGCGCCACGAGCTCAGGATAGGCGCCTCCGTATCGGCGACCCGGTTGCGCAGCGCCCAGGTCATTGAGATAGTCAAGTGCCCAGAAGACGCCGCAAGCACCGTCGTACAGGGAGGTCTCGTACGTCCGTGCATCACCTGTTCCCTGCCTATCTTCGGGGTGCAATGGCCAGTAGCTCTCTTCCGAAAACCGCGCTTCCGTGTCCCGCACGATCCGCTCGATTGCTGCGATGACGCTGCGATCGTCCCACGCTGACTGGACTAGCGGCTCGTGGCGGTCTGGGTCAAATAGCATGAGGTAACGGATCGAAGGGCCAACAGACGAGCAGCACGTGATGTCCTTGGACCCAAGGCCTGGCACTGCAGTTGATCCAATGTGTGCGATGCGCTTCGCCTGTGTTCCAAGAGCACGAAGCAGGTCTTCCCGCAGCGAGGAGAACTCGGCAGTCCAACTGGGGCTATGGGGGCGAATGACGATGGACGGCAATTCGGATGCCTAGCGTTTGAGCTGAGGCGCGAGCGCAGGGTTAAGGGCACGGCCAACGCTTGCCATTGCTGCCTGCAATCGCTATACTGTGAATAAACACAGTATCCATCATGGCTCCCCTTTCCGATGCGCCGCCTCCCGTGCGGACTGCTGCTTGCGCTGCCGGCACCGGCATCGCACCGGCGCGCCGCTTGCTCGACCAGTTGCGCGAGTGCATACGCTACCTGCGCTACAGCATACGGATGGAGGAAGCCTGCGTCCATTGGGTGCGCACCTTCTTGTCCTGGCTGGCCGTCGAGCGCCACGTGTCGGTGTCCACGCACCGGCAGGCGCTGCTGTTCCTGTACCGGCAGGTCTTCGGCCAGCCGCTGCCGTGGATGGATGCGCTGGATCGCCCGCAACGCAAGCCGCGCCTGCCAGTGGTGCTGACCACGGCCGAGGTGCGAGCAGTGTTGGCACTGCTCCAAGGCACGCACACGCTGCGCCATTCCTTCGCGACGCACCTGCTGCAAGCCGACACCGACATACGCACCGTGCAAAAGCTGCTGAGCCACGGCGACGTCAGCACCACGCTGATCTACACCCAGGTGCTCGATGTGGCCGGCGGTGCCGTGCGCAGCCCGCTCGAAGCCCTGCAGGCGGTGTGATGCCTGCGGCCCCACCGTGCTCCCCGCCTATGCCGAGCTGCATTGCCGCAGCAACTTCAGCTTCCTGAGCGGCGCCTCGCACCCCGAGGAACTGGTCGCGCGCGCACATGCTCTGGGCTACGGTGCGCTGGCGCTCACCGACGAGTGTTCGCTGGCCGGCGTGGTGCGCGCGCATGCTGAAGGCCGCCGCCTGGGGCTGCACCTCATCATCGGCACCGAGATGCAGCTCACGCACCCGCCGGTCAAGGGCCGACCCGATGCGCCGCCGGGCCCCCGGCTGGTGCTGCTGGCGCAGACGCGCCGCGGCTACGGCAACCTGGCGCAGTGGGTCACGGTGGCGCGGCGGCGCGCGGCCAAGGGGGCCTACCTGGCCCACCCGTCCGACGTGGAAGGGCGCGTGCCGCACGCGCCTTACCTGGTCGGCCTGCCCGACTGCATCGCGCTGCTGCTGCCCGGTGCGCTGCAGAGCTTCGAGACGGTGTTCGCCCATGCCATGTGGCTGAAGACCTGGTTCGGCGCGGAGCGCGCCTTCATCGCGGTGGAACTGCTGCACCAGGTGCACGACGCGCAGTTGGCCGACGTGGCGCAGCGCGTGGCGCAAAGCACCGGCCTGGCCCTGGTGGCGGCCGGCGCGGTGCTGATGCATGTGCGCTCGCGCAAGCCGCTGCAGGACGTGCTCACCGCCACCCGCCTGAACACGCCGGTGGCCGAATGCGGCTTCGCCCTGCAGCCCAATGCCGAGGCGCACCTGCGCTCGCGCCAGCGGCTGGCCGCGCTGTACCCGAGCGAATGGCTGGCCGCCACGCTGCGCATCGCCGGGGCCTGCGCCTTCTCGCTGGACGAGCTGCGTTATGAGTACCCCGAGGAGATCGTGCCCGCCGGCCACACGCCCACCAGCTGGCTGCGCGCGCTGGCCGAAGCCGGCGTGCAGCGGCGCTTTCCAGCGGGCATGCCGGCGCCGTACCGCGCCACGCTGGACGAAGAACTGGCGCTGATTGCGCAGCTGCAGTACGAGCCCTATTTCCTCACCGTGGCCGACATCGTGCACTGGGCACGCGGGCAGGGCATCCTGTGCCAGGGCCGCGGCAGCGCGGCCAATTCGCTGGTGTGCTACTGCCTGGGCGTGACCGAGGTGGACCCGCGCCGCGCCACGCTGCTGTTCGGCCGCTTCATCAGCGCCGAGCGCAACGAGCCGCCAGACATCGACATCGATTTCGAGCACCAGCGGCGCGAAGAGGTCATCCAGTACATCTACCGCAAGTACGGCCGGCACCGCGCCGCGCTCACCGGCGTGGTCATCAGCTACCGGCCGCGCAGCGCGCTGCGCGACGTGGGCCGCGCCTTGGGCATCGACCTGGACCGTATCGACGCGGTATCGAAGTCGACTCAGTGGTTCGACGGCCGCAAGGTCAGCCCCGAGCGGCTGCGCGAAAACGGCTTCGACCCCGAAGCGCCGCTGTGCAAGCTGTGGGTGGAGTTGACCCAAACCTTGATCGGCTTCCCGCGCCATTTGAGCCAGCACCCCGGCGGCTTCGTCATCGCGCGCGACGACCTGGCGCGCCTGGTGCCGGTGGAGAACGCCGCGATGCAAGGGCGCAGCGTCATCCAGTGGGACAAGGACGACCTGGACGCGCTGCGCCTCATCAAGGTGGACATCCTGGCCCTGGGCATGCTCAGCGCCCTCCGCCGCGCGCTGCAGTTCGTGGCCGCCAAGTTGGGAGCAAACTTTGAATTAGGTGACATCCCCGACGGCGACACGCCCACCTTCGACATGATCTGCGCCGCCGACACGGTGGGCGTGTTCCAGATCGAAAGCCGCGCGCAGATGAGCATGTTGCCGCGGCTGCAGCCGCGTAGTTACTACGACCTGGTGGTCGAGGTGGCCATCGTGCGGCCCGGGCCCATCCAGGGCGGCATGGTGCACCCGTACCTGCGCAACCGCGGCCTGCCCGACGAGCAGATCGAATGCACCGACGAGCTCAAGCCGGCATTGATGCGCACCAAGGGTGTGCCCATCTTCCAGGAGCAGGTGATGCAGATCGCCATGCTCGCCGCCGACTTCACCGCCGGCGAGGCCGACCAGTTGCGCCGCGCCATGGCGGCCTGGAAGCGCAAGGGCGGCCTCGGCCCCTTCCACGAGAGGCTGGTCGGCCGCATGGTCGAGAAGGGCTACGAGCGCGAGTACGCCGAACGCATCTTCAAGCAGATCGAAGGCTTCGGCGAATACGGCTTCCCCGAAAGCCATGCCGCCAGCTTTGCGCTGCTGGTGTATGCCAGCGCATGGATCAAATGCCACCACCCCGATGCTTTCCTGGCTGCGCTGCTGAACAGCCAGCCGATGGGCTTCTACGCGCCGGCACAGTTGGTGCGCGATGCCAAGGCGCATGGCGTGGTGGTGTTGCCGGTGGACGCCATCTGCAGCGATTGGGACTCGCGGCTCGAGCCGGCGGCCGTGGGCCCGTGGCCGGTGCGCCTGGGGCTGAACCGCATCAGCGGGTTCGCGGTCGAGTCGGCCCAGCGGCTGCTGGCCGCGCGTGCCGAGGCACCGTTCGCCAGTGTGGAGGACCTGGCACGCCGCGCGGCGCTGGATGCCGGGCAGCTGGCGCTGCTGGCACAGGCCGATGCACTGGCGCAGGTGCCGATGAGCCCCCAAGACGCTGCGCGTCGGCCCCCGGGGGGGGCGCAGCCCGGCCTTGGGAGCGGCCCGGCAGCCGGGCTGGTCGGCCACCGCCACCAGGCGGCCTGGGCCGTGGCGGGGGTGGACACGCGCGCCACGCCGCTGCTCAAGAGCACGCGCACGCACGAGGCTGTCGCCGCGCTGGCCGCGCCCGGTGCGGCCGAGGACATGCTGGCCGACTACCGCAGCACAGGCCTGTCACTGAGCACGCACCCGCTGGCGCTGCTGCGCACGCAGCTGGCGGCTTTCCGCGTGCAGCCGGCGGCCGTGCTGCGCGGCTGCCGCAGCGGCCAGCTGGCGCGCGCCAGCGGCCTGGTCACGCACCGCCAGCGGCCCGAGACGGCCAAGGGCGTGGTCTTCGTGACGCTGGAGGACGAGACCGGCACGGTGAACATCATCGTCTGGCCCGACGTGGCCGAGGCGCAGCGCAAGCCGCTGCTGGGCAGCACGCTGCTCACGGTGTACGGGGTGTGGCAGCGCGAAGGCGAGGGCGCGCGCGCGGTGATGCACCTGATCGCGCGCAAGCTGGTGGACCACAGCGCTCTGCTGCAGGGCCTGGCCACGCGCAGCCGCGATTTCCGCTGAAGGCCGCCGCATCGCGGCGCGGCCGGCAGGCGCAACAATGGCCCAGCCCGTCGCTGCCCGCCCGCCCCATGACCGACCTGAGCCCCGCCGATCCGCTGGACCGCCTGTTCCGCCCGCGCAGCATCGCCATCGTCGGTGCGTCCAGAAACCCGGCCAAGATCGGTGGCGTGCCGCTGGCGCTGCTGCAGCGCATGGGCTACGCGGGCGCCATCCATCCGGTGAACCCCGGCGCGGCCGAGCTGCAGGGCCTGCGCTGCCATGCGCGCATCGCCGACATCGGCGCGCCGGTGGACCTGGCCATCATCGCGCTGCCCGCGGCCTTGGCCGAGGCCGCGCTGACGGAAGCCGCCGATGCCGGCGTGGCCGGCGCGGTGCTGTTCAGCTCGGGTTATGCCGAAGTGGGCGACGCCGGCCGCGCCGCGCAGCAGCGGCTGGCCGACATCGCCCGCGCACGCGGCATCCGAGCGCTGGGCCCCAACTGCCTGGGCTTCATGAGCCCGCGCGAGAAGGTCTATGCCACCTTCTCGCCCGCGCCTTTGGGCGGTGTGGCGCAGGCCGGCGGCATCGGCCTGGTGTCGCAAAGCGGCGCCTTCGGCATCTATGCCTACGTGATGGCGCGCGAGCGCGGCCTGGGTCTGTCGCAATGGGTCAGCACCGGCAACGAATGCGATCTGCAGGTGGCCGACATCGTGGCCTGGCTGGCGCGCGATGCGCACACGCAGGTGATCCTGGTCTACCTGGAAGGCTGCCGCGACGGCCCGCGCCTGCGCGCCGCGCTGGAGCTGGCGCGCGCGGCCGACAAGCCCGTGGTCGTCACCAAGGTGGGCCGCAGCGCGGCCGGGGCGCAGGCCGCGGCATCGCACACCGCGTCGCTGGCCGGCGACGATGCGGTGTTCGACGCGCTGCTGCAGCAATGCGGCGCGCTGCGCACGCACACGCTGGAAGACTTCTTCAACGCCGGCTACGTGCTGACGCGCGCGCCGCGGCCTGCGCGGCCCGGCTTGGGCATCATGACCATCTCCGGCGGCGTGGGCGCGCTGATGGCCGACGACGCCAACGATTGCGGCCTGCCGCTGCCCGAGCTGCCGGCCGATGCGCAGGCGCGCATCCTCGCGCGCGTGCCCTTCGCCGCGCCGCGCAACCCGGTGGACATCACCGGCCAGGTGGTGTCCGAGCCGGAACTGATGGCCTTTGCCGCGCGGCAGATGATCGACAGCGGCTGCTACGGCAGCCTGCTGGGCTTCTTTGCCGGTGCGGGCACCTCGCCGACGGTGGGGCCGCACGTGCTCGACTGGGCGCGACGGCTGCGCGCCGAGTACCCGCAGCTGCCGCTGGCGCTGTGCGCGCTGTTCCCGCCGGAAAGCCGGCACGCGCTGGAAGCGCTGGGCTGCCTGGTGTTCAGCGACCCCAGCGCCGCGGTGCGAGCGCTGCGCGTGCTGGCCAGCACCGCCGAGGCCGCGCCCCCGCTGGCGACGCCTGAAGCGCAGGCGCCGCGCCGGCTGCCGCCCGGCGCGCTGAACGAGCTGGATTCGCTGGCGCTGCTGCGCGAGGCCGGCCTGCCCGTGCTGCCGGCGCAGGCCGCGACCGATGCCGACGCGGCGGTGGCCGCGGCGCAGCGCATCGGCTTCCCGGTGGTGCTGAAGCTGCTGTCGGCTGAGGTGCTGCACAAGAGCGATGTCGGCGGCGTGCGCCTGAACCTGCGCGACGCCGATGCGGTGCGCGCGGCGCATGCAGCGATCCTGGCTGACGCGGCGCGGCGGGCGCCGGGAGCGCGCATCGACGGCGTGCTGGTGGCGCCGATGCTCGGCGAGCCGGGCGTGGAATGCATCCTGGGCGTGCAGCGCGATGCGGCCTATGGCCCGGTGGTGATGGTCGGCCTGGGCGGCGCGCTGGTGGAGGTGTTGCGCGACGTGAGCTTCCGCGTCGCACCCTTCGGCCGAGAGGATGCGCTGGCGATGATCGACGCGCTTCGCGGCCGCAGGCTGCTGGACGCGCACCGCGGCCGCGCGGCGCTGGACGTGAGCGCGCTGGCCGATGCGCTGGTGTCGTTGTCGCGGCTGGCGGTGGCGGCCGGCGACACGCTCGACAGCATCGACCTCAACCCCTTCGTCGTGCTGTCCCAAGGCGCGATGGCGCTGGATGCGGTGGTCATCGGCCGCTGAGTTGACAGCTCGTCGCTGCCTGGTTCGGCCCGGCACGCTGGCGCAGCCGCAGCGTGCGGCGAGGAATCGATTCCTTACAAGTCAAGCCGGCTGCGCTGCCAAAATCGCAGCATGGAGATCCAGTACCTGAACCAGGCGGTCACGCCGGAGTTGCGCGAGTGGATCGTGGCGCAGGCGAACGCCGGTTGTGCGGCCGACGACATCCTGAAGGCCATGCAGGCCAGCGGCTGGGAC
This sequence comes from uncultured Pseudomonadota bacterium, assembly GCA_963758955.1. Taxonomy (GTDB): domain Bacteria; phylum Pseudomonadota; class Gammaproteobacteria; order Burkholderiales; family Burkholderiaceae_C; genus Rubrivivax. Next base: position 343,963 of record CAVWXO010000002.1, on the reverse strand, counting down.
GACGCTGTGGCCCGCGCCGCGCTGGCGCAGACGCTGCAGCCGGCCGAGGCACGGGCGGCGCTGCCTCAGCTGCAGGCCGTGCCCGCGGGCCAAGGCAGCCCGGTGCCCGAGCCCGACCTGCGCGGCGCGCCCGCGGTGCTGCGCCTGCCCGATCGCGAGGTGCAGGTGCTGCTGACCCTGCAGCGCCCGCGCGTGGTGCTGTTCGGCGGCTTCATGTCCGACGAGGAATGCGACGCGCTGATGGACCTGTCGCGCCCGCGGCTGGCGCGCTCCGAAACGGTGGACCACCACAGCGGCGGCAGCGAGGTCAACGCCGCGCGCACCAGCGACGGCATGTTCTTCGAGCGTGGAGAGGCGCCGCTGATCCAGCGCATCGAGCGGCGCATCGCCGCGCTGCTGCATTGGCCCGTGGACAAGGGCGAAGGCCTGCAGATCCTGCGCTATCGGCCCGGCTCGCAGTACCGGCCGCATTTCGACTACTTCGACCCGGCGCAGCCCGGTACCGCGGCAGTACTCAAGCGTGGCGGCCAGCGCGTGGGCACGCTGGTCATGTACCTGCACGTGCCCCTGGGTGGCGGCGGCACCGTGTTCCCGGACATCGGGCTGGAGGTCATGCCGGTCAAGGGCCACGCGCTGTTCTTCAGCTACGACCGACCGCACGAATCCACCGGCACGCTGCACGGCGGCTCGCCCGTCACCGAAGGCGAGAAGTGGGTCGCCACCAAATGGATGCGCGAAGGCGTCTTCGGGTAGCCCGAGTTCAAGCCTCGATGGTCTCGCCGTGCTGCGGCACGCGCACCGACCAGCCCAGTTCATCCTTGATGCGGATGCGCAGCGCGTCGCTGGCGTCGGGCTCGCCGTGCACCACGAAGGTCTGGCGCGGCGGCTGGCGCAGGCCACGCAGCCAGGCCATCAATTCGTCCGAATCGGCATGGCCCGAGAAACCTTCGAGCTGGCTGACCTGCGCGCGCACCGGCACGTACTCGCCGTGGATCTTGACCTCGGTGGCGCCATCGACGAGCCGCGCGCCGCGGCTGCCGCCGACCTGGAAGCCGGCGAAGACGATGTGGTGCTTTTCCACCGGCGCCATGGCTTTCAGGTGGTGCAGCACGCGCCCGCCGGTGGCCATGCCGCTGGCCGAGATGATGACGCTGGGCCAGCGCGATCGCACCAGCCGCATCGATTGCCTGGCGTCGCCGACCAGATGCACGCCGTCGGCCAGGTGCTCGGCCTCGCGCGCCGGCACGCGCAGCAGCCGGCGGTGCTTGTGGTACAGCGCGGTGGCCTGCACCGCCATTGGGCTGTCCAGGTACACCGGCAGTTCGGCGGGAATCTCGCCGGCCGCCTTCAACCGCTGCAGCACCAGCATCAGCGCTTGCGCGCGGCCCACGGCAAAGGCCGGCATCAGCACCGAGCCGCCGCGCTGCACCGTGGCCGAGATGATCTGCGCCAGCTGCGCCGCGGCGTCGTCCGGCGGGTGGGCGCGGTTGCCGTAGGTCGACTCGACCAGCAGCACGTCGGCGTCGGGCACGGTCTGCGGCGCGGGCATCAGCAGGTCGTTGCTGCGGCCGACGTCGCCCGAGAACACCAGCCGCTCGTCGCCGTAGGTGAGCGTCACCGCGCAGGCGCCGAGCAGGTGCCCCACCGGCGTGAAGCCGATGCGCACCGGGCCGCACAGCGCGTCGCGGCCCGGGGCCAGCGGCACGATGCGGGCGATGGCGCGCTGCGCGTCGCGCCGGGTGTACAGCGGCAGCGCCTTCGCGTGTCGCGAATAGCCGTAGCGGTTGGCACGGCGCGCGTCTTCCTCCTGCAGGTGCGCGCTGTCCAGCAGCAGCACCTCGGCCAGGTCGCGCGTCGCCGCCGATGCATAGACCGGGCCATGGAAGCCGTGCTTCACCAACGCCGGCAGCCAGCCGCTGTGGTCCAGGTGGGCATGGCTCAGCACCACCGCGTCGGCGCCCAGCAACTCGGCCGTGGGCGGCGCCCAGTTGCGCTCGCGGTGCACCTTGAAGCCCTGGAACAGCCCGCAGTCGAGCAGGATGCGCCGGTCGCCGATCTGCACCAGGTGGCGCGAGCCGGTGACGGTGTCGGCCGCGCCGTGAAAGCTGACTCGAAGGCTCATTCGGACCCCAGTTCCTGCAACTCGCCGGATTCGACGATACGCACACCCGGCTGCTGCTGGCGCAGCGCCACGATCATGCCGCGTGCCACCGTGCGGGCCTTGATCGGGCGCATGCCTTTGGGGATCAGACCGGCGATCGGCGCCGTCAGCCACAGCGCCAGCTGCTCGCCGGTGCGCGCCGGCTGGCCGAGCGCGCCACGGTCGCCGGACAGCAGCGAGGGCCGCGCAATGACCACGCTGTCGAAGCCCAGCGTGGCCACGGCTGCTTCCATCTCGCCCTTCACGCGGTTGTAGAAGCCGGCCGAGCGCGGGCTCGCGCCCAGCGCCGACACCACGCCGAAGCGTCGCGCCCCGGCCGCACGGGCCGCCCGCGCAAAGGCCAGTACCGCGTCGTGGTCCACCGCGCGGAAGGCGGCCTGCGAGCCGGCTTGCTTGAGGGTCGTGCCCAGGCAGCACCAAGCCTCCTCGGCGGCGGGCAAGGTCGGCAGTCGGGCGAAATCCACGGGCAGCCAGTGCACGCGCGTGTCGGCCGCGGCCGGCACGCGCCGCACCAGCGCATGCAATCTCGGGGCTGGAGTCTGCGCCAGCAGCATCCGCAGCAGCTCGCGGCCGATCAGGCCGGTGGCGCCGGCGAGCAGGGTGCCGGCGTTTGTCGGGCGTGCGTTCATGCGGGTGTCGTCATCGGTGGCAACAGGTGTCGGGCAGGGGATCGACTCTACTGGCTTGCGGTTTGTGGATACGGAATGTTGCAGTGCAGCGTTAGCATCACGGGACCCTGCGCAACAGACCTGAGCGATGGATTCCTTCACCAACCGCACCTTCGACGAGATCCAGCTCGGCGAGACCATCACCCGTTCGCACCAGCTGACGCGGCCCGACGTCGAGGCGCTGGCCTTCGTCTCCGGCGATGTCGACCCGTTCCACACCGATGCGCAGAGTGCGCGCCAGGACAGCATGTCGGCCGAGGGCGTGGCGGCCGAGGCGCTGGTGTCGGCGCTGCTGCAACGCCGCCTGCCCGGGCCGGGCACGGTGATCGTGGCGCAGGACCTGCGCTTCGGCGGCACCATGCGCGTGGGCGACCAGATCGCCGGCACGCTCACCGTCAAGGAAAAGCATGCCGGCAGCCACCAGATCGTCTTCGACTGCCATGTGGTCAACGGCGACGTGGACTTGATCACCGGCACCGTCACCGTGGTGGCGCCGACGCAGCGCATCAGCTTCACCGACCTGGCCACGCCGGAGATCGTGCTGCGCCATACCGACGTCTTCTCGCGCCTGATCAAGCGCTGCGAGGGCATGCCGCCGGTGTTGTGCGCGGTGGTGCACCCTTGCGACCGCGATTCGCTGCTCGGCCCGCTGGAATCGGCGCGGCGCGGCCTCATCGTGCCGGTCCTGGTGGGGCCGGAGGCCAAGATCCGCGCGGTGGCGCACGCCGCCGGCGCCGACCTGGCGGGCCTGCAGATCGTCAACACCGAGCACAGCCACGAGGCGGCCGACAAGGCCGTGGCCATGGCCCGGGCCGGCGAGGTGCAGGCGCTGATGAAGGGCAGCCTGCACACCGACGAACTGATGGGCGCGGTGGTGACCGCCGCCACCGGGTTGCGTACCGCACGGCGCATCAGCCATGTGTTCGTGCTCGACGTGCCGGCCTACCCGCGCATGCTGCTCATCACCGATGCGGCCATCAACGTGGCGCCCAACGCGCGCGACAAGGCCGACATCGCGCAGAACGCCATCGACCTGGCGCACGTGCTGGGCATCGACGAGCCGCGCGTGGCCATCCTGGCGGCGGTGGAGACCGTCAACCCCGACATGCAGAGCACGGTGGACGCGGCCATCCTGTGCAAGATGGCCGACCGCGGGCAGATCACCGGCGGCCTGCTCGACGGGCCGCTGGCCTTCGACAACGCCGTCAGCGAGGCTGCGGCGCGCACCAAGAAGATCGTCTCGCCCGTGGCCGGGCGTGCCAACATCCTGCTCGCGCCCGACCTGGAGGCCGGCAACATGATGGCCAAGCAGCTGCAGTACCTGGCCGGCGCCGACAGTGCGGGCATCGTGCTCGGCGCGCGTGTGCCCATCGTGCTGACCAGCCGCGCCGATTCGGTGCGCTCGCGCCTGGCTTCCACCGTGGTGATGGCGCTGCTGGCCGACGCCCAGCGGCCGAAGCGCGGCGCGGTGGGCTGAAGGCGGCTACAGGCGGCCGGCCTGCGCTCTGGCCAGACTGCGCGCTTCCCCAAATGAAGGAGACATTTCATGGCCGCTGAATCCACAGGCACAGCCCTGCAACTGCGCTCGCTGGTGCGCGGCAACGGCGAGCTCGAGGTCTCGCTGCACAGCGTGCCGGTGCCCGAGCCCGGCGCCGACGAGGTGCTGGTGCGCATCGAGGCCACGCCGATCAACCCCTCGGACCTGGGGCTGCTGTTCGGCGCGGCCGACCTGGGTTCGGTGCGGATGTCGGGCACGGCCGAGCGTCCGGTGCTCACGGCGCCCATCCCCGAGCGCATGATGAAGGCCATGGCCGCGCGTGCCGACCAGTCGCTGCCGGTGGGCAACGAAGGTGCCGGCACGGTGGTCAAGGCCGGCAGCGCGCCCGCCGCGCAGGCGCTGCTGGGCAAGAAGGTGGCGATCATCGGCGGCGCGATGTATGCGCAGTACCGCAGCATCGCCGCCAGCCAGTGCCTGCTGCTGCCGGCAGATGCCACGGCAGCCGATGGCGCATCCTGCTTCGTCAACCCGCTCACTGCGCTGGGCATGGTCGAGACCATGAGGCGCGAGGGGCACACGTCGCTGGTGCACACCGCCGCGGCATCCAACCTGGGGCAGATGCTCAACCGCATCTGCCTGAAGGACGGCATCGGCCTGGTGAACATCGTGCGCAAGCCCGAGCAGGCGGCGCTGCTGCGCGAGCAGGGCGCCAGGCACGTCTGTGACCTGAGCTTGCCGACCTTCATGGACGAGCTGACCGATGCCCTGGCGGCCACCGGCGCCACCATCGCCTTCGACGCCATCGGCGGCGGCAGGCTGGCCGGGCAGATCCTGACGTGCATGGAAGCGGCCATCAACCGCAATGCCAAGGAATACAGCCGCTACGGCTCGGCGGTGCACAAGCAGGTCTACCTGTACGGCATGCTCGACACCGGTCCGACCGAGGTGGTGCGCAACTTCGGCATGGCCTGGGGCATGGGCGGGTGGCTGCTGTTTCCGTTCCTGCAGAAGATCGGCCCAGCCGCGGCGCAGGCGCTGCGCGAACGCGTGGCCGCCGAACTGAAGACCACCTTCGCCAGCCGCTACACGCGCACCGTGTCGCTGGCCGAGGCGCTGTCGCCGGAGGCGATCGCGGTGTACGCGAAGCGCGCCACGGGCGAGAAGTTCCTCATCGACCCGAGCCGGGGCTGAGCCCCAGCACGCGCCGCGCCGCGTCGCAGGACGCGGCCGGCTGCGTCACGTCGAACCAAACCGCCGCCATGCCCACGGCCGCGGCGCCTTCGACATTGCGCATCTGGTCGTCGACGAACACGCATTCGCCCGGCGCCAGGCCGAGCTGGTCCGTGCACAACGCATAGGCACGCGCATCGGGTTTCAGGATGCCGGTGTGGGTGGCATCGACGATCACCTGCACGTCGCGCAGCGCCGCCATGCGCTGGCGCAGCGCGGCGCCGTAAAACAGGTCCAGCTCGTTCGACAGGATGGCCAGCGTGATGCCGGCGGCATGGGCCTCGCGCATCAGCGCCACGGTCTCCGGCCGGGCCACGCGGTCGGGCTCGGCGCCGCGGGCGCGCTGCACCAGCGTCTGCATCTCGCCCCAGTCCTCGCCCAGCAGGCGGCCCACTTCACGGGTGCGTAGCAGCCAGTAGTCGCGCTCGCTGAGGCGGCCGGCCTGCATGTCGCGCCACAGCGCATCGTTCGCCGGATCGAAGGGCCCGCGCCATTGCAGCGTGCCGCCGGGCAGGCCGAGCGCGGCTTCGGTCTGGTCGTGCGTCTCGAACAGCGTGCGGCTGATGACGCCGCCGAAGTCCAGCACCAGCGCGCGCATCAATGCACCCCCGGCGGCACCCGCCCTTGCGCCACCCAGTCATCGAACACCGCCAGCGCGGCATCGCAGAAGGCATCGTCGTTGATGTGCGCATCCAGCTCGATGCATCGCGTGGGCGGCGCCACCGCGGCACGCATCGCGTCGACGAAGGCGGCCAGGCCCTCGGCATCGTGCAGCGGCTCGCCGGGCCGATCCCACTGCTCGACGCCGCGCAGCGGCAGCAGCAGGCAGCTCGGGCCTTTCGCGGCCGCGAGGCGTGTGCCGATCTCGGCGGCAATCGCGCGGCGCAGCGGCGGCGCCGCGGTGGCGCTGGCGATCAACCGGTTGTGCACATGCACCGCGCGGCCAGCCAGCGCTGCCGGCACCGGCTGCCAGGCCGGGAAGTCCACCATGTCCACCGCACCGGGCGCGACGATCTGCGGCGTGCCGCACCGGCCTGCGCCGGTGAGCCGGCCGGCGCCCGAGCTGACCACCGAGCCGCCCAGGTGGTTGGCCAGCTCCTGCAGGCAGAAATCCATCACCGCGCAGAAGGCACCGGCTTCGGCCAGCGCCTCGAAGGCGCGGCCGCCCATGCCGGTGCTGTGGAACACCGCGAGTTCATAGCCGCGCGCTTCCAGCGCGGGCTTCAGCCGCACCATGTAGCGCAGGCAGCTCTTGCCCAGCGAGCTCATGCCCACCAGCGGCCGGTCGCGCCGTGGCGCTCGCACCGCCTGCATCGCGCCGACCACCGCGCCCGCGCCCTGCGCCAGCGTCGACCGGCACAGGCTGTTCAGGCCATAGAGCCCGCCGGCCCACAGCAGCATCATCAGGTCGGGCGTGATGCGCTCCGGCGGAATCAGGTGCGAATAGGCGATGGTGCTGACCAGCACCTTCGGTACGCCGATCGGCAGCGCCGCGGCCACGTCGAAGGCCAGGTCGGTGCCCATGCTGCCGCCCAGCGCCAGCAGGCCGTGGATGCGGCCTTCGGTGTGCAGCCGCGCGGCGAGGGTGGCCGCGCCCTGGGCCATCAAGGTCATCGCCGTGTGTTCGTCGCCGCTGTCGATGACCTGCTGCAGCGTGCAGCCGGCCGCTGCAGCGACTTCGGTGTTGGCGATGTCCACTGTGGCGCTGCCGGCGGCCAGCACGCCCACGTCCATCACCAGCACTTGCGCACCCAGGGCCAGCACCTGCTCGCGCAGGAAGGCAATCTCGTCGCTCTTGGTGTCGGCGGTGCCGACCAGCAGCACCGTGTTCATGGGGCGGCTGCCACCTCGTCGAAGGCGGCCTCCAGCCTGTCGCAGAGCAGCTCCAGTTCGGCCTGGCTGATGACCAGCGGCGGCGACAGGATCAGGTTGCCGCCCGACACCCGCACCATCAGCCCGCGCCGGTAGGCGGCCTTGGCCACGCGCGCCGGGATGTCGCTGCTCTTCGGCAGCGGCGTCTTCTTCGCCTGGTCGGCCACCATCTCGATGCCCAGCATCAGCCCCTTGCCGCGCACGTTGCCGACGAAGGGGCAACGCTGCTCCAGGCCTCGCAGCCGCTGCTGGAAGGCCGGCGCCACGCGCGCCACATGGCCGGGCACGTCCTCGGCCTGCAGGATCTGCAGCGTGGCCAGGGCCGCGGCCGCGGCTACCGGGTGTGCGCTGTAGGTGTAGCCGTGCGTCACCTGGCCGGCGCCGGTGGCATCGCTGTCGAAGACATTGGCCACCTTGTCCGAGATGGCGGTGGCGCCCAGCGGGATGTAGCCGCTGCTGATGCCCTTGGCCAGGCACCACAGGTCGGCCTTCACGTCCCACAGCCGCGTGCCGAACATCGCACCACCGCGGCCGAAGCCGGTGACCACCTCGTCGGCGATCAGCAGCACGCCGTGCCGGTTGCAGACCTCGCGCACCAGCGGCCAGAAGTTGGCCGGCGGCACGATCACGCCGCCGGCGCCCTGGATCGGCTCGGCGATGAACGCGGCCACCGTGTCCGGGCCCTGGAAGACGATCTCGCGTTCCAGCTGCGCGGCGACGATGCGGCCGAGTTCATCCGGATCCTGCGTGTAGGCATTGCGGTACAGCCACGGGCTGTCGATGTGGAACACGCCGGGCAGCAGCGGCTCGTAGGCGCGGCGGAAGTTGCTGTTGCCGTTGACGCTCATGCCGCCGAAGTGCACGCCGTGGTAGCCCTGCTTCAGCGCGATGAACTTGAATCGGTCCTTGTCGCCGCGCAGCTTGTGGTATTGCCGCGCGATCTTCAGCGCACCTTCCACCGCATCGCTGCCGCCGTTGCTGAACATCACCGCAGCCACGCCGTCGGGGCGCATCAGCTCGACCAGCGCGCTCGACAGTTCGATGGCGCGCGGGTGGGTCGTGCCGCGGAAGGTGTTGAAGAAGGGCAGCTCGTCCAGCTGCGCGACGATGGCGTCGCGTACCGGCTTGCAGCTGTGTCCCAGGTTGCAGCTCCACAGACCAGCCACGCCGTCCAGCAGCTGGTGGCCGTCGATGTCCCAGACCCAGCAACCCTCGCCGCGGTGGATGATGTCGGGCCGTGCGCCCTCGGCCTTCATCGCCTTGGGGTGGGCCATCGGGTGCCACAGGTACAGCGCGTTGTCGCGCTTCAGGTCGTCGACGTTCATGACAGCTCCTTCAGCCGTGGCGGCCCACGGTCACGGTCTTCACATCGGTGTAGGCAAGGATGCCCTCCAGGCCCATCTCCACGCCGTCGCCGCTGGCCTTGATGCCGCCGAAGGGCAGCTCGGGCTGCGACACGCCGTAGTGGTTGATGCCCACCATGCCGGCTTCGATCTCCTCGCCCAGGCGGTGGGCCGCCTGCAGGTCGCGCGTGAAGGCATAGGCGCCCAGGCCGTAGTCCAGCGCATTGGCCGCGGCAATGGCCTCGTCCAGCACATCGAAGGGCTGCAGCACCGCGATCGGGCCGAAGGGCTCGATGCGCATCACGCGGCTGGCCGCCGGCGCGTCGGCGATGACGGTGGGCTTGAAGAAGTAGCCCGGCCGGTCGACGCGCCGCCCACCGGTGAGGATGCGCGCGCCGTGCGCGCGCGCGTCGGCGACGAAGCCTTCCATGTCATCGATGCGCCGAGCATGTGTCAGCGGGCCCATCTGCGTGGCCGCATCCAGCCCCGGCCCCAGTCGCAACGCCGCCGCCGCGGCGCTGAAGTCGCGTAACCAGCCATCGAAGTGGCGGCGGTGCACGAAGAAGCGGATCGGCGACGCGCACACCTGACCGGCATTGCGGAACTTGGCCGGCACCGACAGCTTCAGCGCGAAGGCCGGGTCGGCATCCTCGCAGACGATGACCGGCGCATGCCCACCCAGTTCGCCGGCAAAGCGCTTGCCCTCGCGCGCACATTGCTCGGCCAGCAGCCGGCCCACGGCCACCGAGCCGGTGAGCGAGACCTTGCGGATCGCCGGGTGCGCGATCAGCGTGGCGCTGACCACGGCCGGATCGCCGCACACCAGGCTCAGCACCTCGGGCGGCAGGCCGGCGTCCAGAAAGCACTGCACCAGTGCCATCGCGCTGGCCGGCGTCTCCTCGGCGGGTTTGAGCACCACGCTGCAGCCGGCCGCCAGCGCCGCGCCCAGCTTGCGCGCCGGCAGATTGACCGGGAAGTTCCAGGCGGTGAAGGCAGCCACCGGACCCACCGGCACATGGTTCACCGTGTGCGACAGGATGCCTTCGACGCGCGGCGGCACGCTGCGTCCGTACAGGCGCCGCGCTTCCTCGGCCTGGAAGTCGATGATATCGGCCGACAGACGCACCTCGCGCAGCGCTTCGGCCAGCGGCTTGCCCTGTTCCAGCGTCAAACCCGTCGCCATCGACTCGGCACGCTCGCGCATCAGCGTGGCGGCACGGCGCAAGGTCTCGCAGCGCTCCAGCGCCGAGCGCCTGCGCCACAACTGAAAGCCGCGTGCCGCGGCCGCGGCGGCGGCATGCAGGTGGGCGGCGTCGGCCAGCGGCAGTTCGCCCAGCACGCTGCCGTCGGCGGGGTTGAGCACGGCGCGGCGGCCTCCGCCGGCGTCGGCGATCCAGCGGCCCGCAATGTGCAGTGCCAGGGTGGGGTAGGGGCTGTTCATCGTGCCGCGCATCGTAGGCGGCCCGCAGCATTGCGCGTGATCGGAATTGCGCAAACGGGACGCAGGGTTTGCACCGGGCCGCGCTACATTGGCCCGGCCACACCATGTCCACTCCGACCGCGCCCCTGACCCGCCTGGCGCTGCCCGGCGCCTGGCATTGCCATGTGCGCAGCGGCGACCCCGACGCCGTGGCGCGGGCCCAGCCCGGCTGGCACCAGCACTACGAGCAGCTGTCGCCCGGCCGCTTCGACGGCCTGGTGCAGCATGTGCAGCTGCCCGGCCTGCGCCTGGTGCGCGAGGACAGCCATTGCGCCTTGCACCAGCGTGGCGACCTGGGCCAGGGTGCCTATGGCCTGGCCCTGCCGCTGTCGATGTCGGGGCCGGCCATCTTCAACGGCCAGCGTGTCGAGCGCGACGACCTGATGGTCGGCCGCGGCGACGAGCTCGATCTGGTGACACCGGAGCAGTTCTCGCTGATCGCGGTGGTGGTGGAGGCCGGTCTGCTGCATCCGCTGTGGGAGCGCCTGTACGGCAAGCGGCCGTCGGCCTGGATCGAGCAGCAGCTGGTGCTGCCGGCGCGTGCCCCGGCCGCGGCGGCGGTGCGCCGCCTGCACCTGCACTCGATGCAGCGGCTGTGTGCGGCCGATGCGCCTGTGCGCAGCGACACCGCGCTGCTGCAGTTGCGCGACGCCCTGCTCATCGAGTGGATCGAGGCACTGCCCGAGCGTGTGGATGCGAGTGAGCTGCCCACGCTGGCGGCGCGCAAGCAGTTGGTGCAGCAGGCCTGCGCGCTGATGCTGGCGCATGCCGACGAGCCGCTGTCGATGCTGCAGGTGTGCCGCCATGTCGGCGCCAGCCGGCGCAAGCTGAACTACTGCTTCCGCGACGTGCTCGGCACCAGCCCGCTGAAGTACCTGCGCGCGCTGCGCCTGAACGGCGTGCGCCGCGAGCTGCGTGGCGGTACGGCCAGCGTGCAGCAGGCCGCGGCGCGCTGGGGCTTCTGGCACCTGGGAGAGTTTGCGGCCGGCTATCGGCGGCAGTTCGGCGAGCTGCCTTCGCAGACGCTCAGGCAGCAGAGCTGAAGAGGGGGTGCCGCGCGGCGGCACAATCGTCCCGCCTGGAATTCGAATAGGAGACACCCTTGCGCAGCCTCTTTCCCCAGCACGGCCTGTGGGCCGCGATGGCCGTGGTTCTGGCCGCGGCCGCGCTGCCGGCCAGCGCCTTTGTCGGCCACCTGCGTGGTCCCAAGGTCGACGGTGAACTCGCGCTGCCTGGCTTGAGCGCTCCGGTGCGCGTGCTGCGCGACGAGCACGGCATCCCCTACATCTTTGCGGCCAACACGCCGGACCTGATCCGCGCGCAAGGCTTCGTCACCGCGCAGGACCGGCTGTTCCAGATCGAGGGCTACCGCGCCATCGCCACCGGCCGGTTGGCCGAAGCGGTAGGCCCCGGCGGTCTGGCCAGCGACCGCCAGATCCGCCTGCTGGGCCTGCGCCGCAATGCCGAACGCCATGCCAAGCTGCTGTCGCCCGAGACGCGCGACTTCCTGATGTGGTACGCCGAGGGCATGAATGCCTATATCAGCGCGCATGCGGACGACCACCCGCTGGAGCTGAAGCTGGCGGGCTTCAGCACGCGACCGTGGACGCTGGAGGACATGGTCACCGTGCTGCACTTCGTCAACTGGAGCCAGGCCGCCAACTTCAAGGCCGAGCTGACGATGCAGAAGCTGATCGACAAGTTCGGTGCCGACAAGGCGCTGCGCGAGCTGGCGCCTGTGAACGTCAACCCGCTGCGCACACGGCAGCCGGTGATCGTCGGCGCGGCGGCGGCCGCGCGGCCGCTCGGCGAGGTGCGCCTGCTGGCCGGGCTGGACGAGCCCGATGCACCGCTGGCCCCGTGGGCCCCGCTGGCGGTGGGCAGCAACAATTGGGCGGTCGGCAGGAGCCGCAGCGCCAGCGGTGCGGCGGTGCTGGTGAACGACCCGCACCTGGACGCGCGCATGCTGCCCGGCATCTGGCATCCGGTGGGTCTGTTCGCGCCCGACATCCAGGCCGTGGGTGCGGCGCTGCCGGTGGTGCCGGGCATCCAGGTCGGGCGCACCGCGCACGTGGCCTTCGGCGTGACGAACGCGTACGGCGACTCGCAGGACCTGTTCATCGAGAAGGTGGCGCCGGGGCAGCCCGACCACTATGTCGACGGCGCGCAGGTACGGCCCTTCCAGGTGATCGAAGAAGTCATCCGCATCAAGGACAAGGACGCGCCGGGCGGCTTCCGCGAGGAGAAGATGAGTGTCCGCGCCACCGTGCGCGGCCCCGTCATCAGCGGGCCGCTGCTCGGCTACGAAGGCGAGCAGCTGCTGAGCCTGCGCATGGCCTCGGCCGAGCTGTCGGGCGGCGGCATCGGCATCGACCAGCTGCTGACCGCGCGCAACGTGGCCGAGGTCGACAAGGCCGCGCAGGCCATGGACGTCATCTACTTCAACTACGTGTTCGTCGACAAGGCCGGCGGCCTCGGCCACCGCGCGACCGGCCGCGTGCCGATCCGCGCCAGCCAGCAGGGCAGCCACCCCAAGCCGGTGGGCCCGGCGGATGACTGGCGCGGCTTCATCCCGCCCGACAAGATGCCGGCGATGCCGACCACGCGCGACTGGGTGGGCACCGCCAACCACGACAACCGGCCCGACGGCTATGTCTTCGACTACTCGTCGTACTTCGCGTCCAGCTACCGCATCCGCCGCATCATCGAGGTGCTGGACCAGGCCACGGGCATGCGCACCGCCGACCAGTCGGCGCTGATGATGGATGCGCAGAACCTGCAGGCCCCGCGGCTGAAGCCGGCGCTGGTGGCGGCGCTGCAGGACGACGCGGCGAATGCCGATTTCGCGCGCATCCTCGCCGCCTGGGATGGCCAGGACGACAAGACCCTGGCCGCGCCGCTGATCTACCACTCGCTGTATGAGCGGCTGGCCTACGAGACCTATGTCGACGAAATGGGCGACAAGCTCGCTCGCAGCTGGCTGGGCCAGTGGTACGCGTGGCAGGAGCGCTTCGACGAGCTGGTGAAGACGCCCGATTCGCCCTGGTTCGACGACATCCGCACGCCGCAGAAGGAGACGCTGCCCGACCTGGTGCGCCGCGCGGCCGCAGCGGTGCGGCCCGAACTGCAGTCCCGGCACGGCGCCGACCCGGCCAAGTGGAAGTGGGGCGACGAGCACCGCATCGCCTTCGTCAGCCCGCTGCGGCGCAGCGGCACCGGCCGCGACTTCCTGGGCTATGCCGAAGCGCCGATGAGCGGCTCGGGCTCGACGCTGCTGCGCGCGTTGAACCCCTTCATGGGTGGCTTCGATGTCGAGTTCTTCGCCTCGATGCGGCTGGTGGCCGACCTGGGCGACGACGAGAAGATCGAGGCGGTGCTTGCCGGCGGCGTGGTCGACCGGCAGTTCCATCCGAACCAGAAGGACCAGCTGCCGGCGTGGAGCGAGGGCCGGCTGTTGCAGTGGTGGTTCGCGCCTGCGCAAGTCGAGGCCCATGCGGTGAAGCGGCAGCAGTTGCTGCCGAAGTAGCGGCAGCCGGTCAGGCGGCAGCGGCCCAGGCCAGCGCGTCGTCCAGGCGGTCGTCACCCCAGAACAGCTCGCCGCGGGTGACGAAGGAGGGCGCTCCGAAGATGCCCAGTGCACGGGCCTCTTCGGTGGCGGCACGCAGCGCCTCCTTGTTGGCAGCCCACTGCGCCTGCGCCAGCACCGAAGCCGCGTCCTTGCCCAGCGCGGCCAGCGCTGACTACAGGTTCTCGTCGCTGCCGATCGCGATGTCTTCGGTCCAGTGCAGTGCGAAGCTGCGCTCGGTGAATTCGCGACACCAGCCCTGGCTGGCGGCCAGCATGCCGACGCGTGCCGTGAGCAGGGTGTTGGGTGGGTAGTGCGAGGGCTGGCGATAGGGCAGTCCGTGGGCTGCGGCGCGGCGTTCGAGGTCGCGCCACATGTAGCGCAGCTTCTGCGGGTACGGCAGGAAGGGCCCCTGGGCCATGCCCTGCTCGATCATGATCGGGGCCAGCAGGAAGGGCCGCCAACGCACCTCGACACCATGGCGGGAGGCGGTCGCGTGCAGGCGTGCCACCGTCAAGTAGGTGTAGGTGCTGCCGTATTCGAACCAGAAGTCGAGCTTGCCCATCGGGCCTCCCTGCTTCAATTCGTCGGCCGCGTTGGGCCGGTGCAGTACTTCGCAACGCTTTGGCGGAAGCGGTGAGATTCGAACTCACGGACCCTTGCGGGTCGCCGGTTTTCAAGACCGGTGCAATCGACCACTCTGCCACGCTTCCAGCGAGCCGAGGATTCTAGGCCGGCAGGCTGGTTGGCTAAGCTGGCACCTGCGCCTGTTCGCACGCCACCTGCACCCATTCGCGCCGGCCGCCGTCGATGCGCACCGCGCTGAGCTGGCCGCCCCACACGCAGCCAGTGTCCAGCGCCAGCAGGTCGGGGCGGTCGATGCGGCCGAGCGTGGACCAGTGGCCAAAGGCCATCGGCATGCCGAGGGTGCGCCGGCCGGGCACGTCGAACCAAGGCTGGCAGCCCGGCGGCGCGGCCCCGGCGCCTTCCTTGCTCTTCAGCTCCAGCCGGCCCTCGGGTGTGCAGAAGCGGATGCGCGTCAACACATTGACCACGAAGCGCCAGCGCTCGGCGCCGCGCAGGGTGTCGCTCCATTGAGCCGGCTCGTTGCCGTACATCTGCTGCAGCATGTCGCGCAGGTCGCGGCTGCGCAGCACGGCTTCCACCTCTGCGGCCAGCGCCAGCGTGTCGGCGGTGTCCCATTGCGGCACCACGCCGGCATGCACCAGCAGCCAGCCGTCGATGACATGCGCCATGCGCCTGTGGCGCACCCAGTCGAGCCATTCGTCGCGCTTCTTCGAGCCCAGGATGTCGTCCAGCGTGTCGTCCTTGCGCGGCTTGCGCACGCCGTGCGCCACTGCCAGCAGGTGCAGGTCGTGGTTGCCGAGCAGGCAGGTGGCGGCGTCGCCCATGGCGCGCAGCCGCTTCAGCGTGGCCAGCGAGCCTGGGCCGCGGTTCACCAGGTCGCCCACCAGCGCCAGGTGGTCTCTGGAGGGCGAGAAGTCGATCTCGGCGAGCAGTCGGTCCAGCGCATTGCAGCAGCCCTGCACGTCGCCGATGAGGTAGTCCATGGGCCGATTCTGCTACGCTGCGCCCCACTTTCCCCGCTTGCCGCCTCTTGAGGGCGGCCGTGCATGGACGTCGCGCTCCTGGTCTTCCTTATTCTGCTGAACGGCGTGTTCGCCATGTCGGAGATGGCCCTGACGGCCAGCCGCAAGGCGCGGCTGCAGGTCATGGTCGAGGGCGACGAGCCCGGCGCCCATGCGGCGATGGACCTGCACGAGCATCCCACCAAGTGGCTGTCGACGGTGCAGATCGGCATCACCTCGATTGGCGTGCTCAACGGCATCGTCGGTGAGGCGGCGTTCTCGGCGCCGCTGGCGGACTGGCTGCAGCAGACCCTGCAACTGCGCCCCAAGGCGGCGGCGCTCAGCGCCACCGCGCTGGTGGTGGCGACCATCACCTACTTGACCATCATCTTCGGCGAACTGGTGCCCAAGCGCCTGGGCCAGATGTACCCGGAAACGGTGGCCCGGCTGGTGGCCCAGCCGATGAACTGGCTGTCCACTGCGACGCGACCCTTCGTCTGGCTGCTCGGTGCCAGCACCGAGGCGGCCTTGCGGCTGCTGGGCATCCGCGGCGGGCCGTCGCGCAGCGTCACCGAAGAAGAGATCGCCGCCAGCCTGGAAGAGGGTGTCGACGCCGGCGTGATCGAGGCGCAGGAGCACCAGATGGTGCGCAACGTGTTCCGCCTCGACGACCGGCAGATCGGCTCCATGATGATCCCGCGCGCCGAGATCGTCTGGCTCGACGCTGGCGCGCCGATCGAGCAGATGCTCGAGCGCATGATGCACAGCGGGCGCTCGCGTTACCCGGTGTGCCGCTCCAGCCTGGACGACGTGATCGGCGTGGTGGCCGCGCACACGCTGTTGCCGCCGCTGGCGCAGGGCCTGAAGCCCGACCTGAACGAACACCTGAAACCACCGGTGTTCGTGCCCGAGACGCTGTCGGGCATGGAGCTGCTGGAACACTTCCGCCAGACCAGTGCCGACATGGTGTTCGTGGTCGACGAATACGGTGCGGTGCAAGGCGTGATCACCGAGCGTGACTTGCTGGAAGCCATCACCGGCGAATTCGTCGGCGTCGACCCCGGCGAGGAGGCCTGGGCCACGCAGCGCGCCGACGGCAGCTGGCTGATGGACGGGCTGATCCCGATCCCCGAGCTGAAGGACCGGCTCGACCTGAAGGAAGTGCCCGAGGAAGAGCGCGGGCGCTACAACACGCTGGCCGGCATGGTCATGCTGCTGCTCGGCCGCTTGCCCGGCACCGGCGACAGCGTCGACTGGGAGGGCTGGCGCTTCGAGGTGGTGGACCTGGACGGCAAGCGTGTCGACAAGCTGCTGGTGCAGCGCACGGGCGAAAGCGAAGAAGGTCGAAGATGATCGTCGGCAACCTGCACAAGCAGATGGTGGCGCTGGACCGCAATCTGCATCGCAACCTGAAGATCCACCAGCCGCAGATGGACTGGTCGGTGGCCGCGGGCCTGAATGCCATCTTCGTGGCCGGCGTCGAGTTCGGCGACGTCTGTCGCGAGTACCCCATTCTGTTCGTGCGCGCCGGCACCGACGCGCAGGGCAAGACACAGGTGGCGCCGATCGCCGCGCTGGGACTGGCACCGCGGGAGAACCTGTTCCTGCAGGGCCGGGCGTGGCGCGCGTTGTACATCCCGGCGCTGCTGCGCGCCTACCCCTTTGCCATCGGCCCGACCGGCACCGAACAGCGTGCCGTGATTTCCATCGACATCGGCTGGGCCGGGCTGTCGCAGACCGACGGGCTGGCGCTGTTCGACGAGCAGGGCGAACCCAACGAGCAGCTCAAGGATGTGACCTTGCAGCTCGAGCAGATCGAACGCGAGGTGCAGCGCACGCGCGAAATCGGCCGGCTGCTGGTGGAGAAGGACCTTCTGCGCGAGATGCGCTTCGATGCAGAGCTGCCCGATGGCCAGAAGCTCAAGGTCGACGGCTTCCTCAGCGTCGACGAGAAGCAGCTGTCCAAGCTGGGCGACGCCGACCTGCTGGCCTTGCACCGCAAGGGTGTCATGGGCCTGGTGTACGCGCACCTGGTGTCGTTGGGCAACCTGCGCAAGATGGTGCAGTGGCGCATCGACGCCGCAGCGCCGGTGGCCGCGGCCGATCAGGCGGCGGCCAGCCCGGCGCCGAGCTGACGCGACAGCTCGCCCGCACTGTGGCGCAGCACCCGCGACACGGGGCCATCGACGCGCACGTCGAAGATGGCGCTGGGGCCGATCGCCGTCAGGCTCATGACAATGCGGTCGTTGACGTCGAGCACCGGCGCGGCCATGGCGCTGATGCCGGGCACCGAGGCATCCACCGCGACGGCCAGGCCCGTCTCGCGCACCCGTGCCAGCTGCGCCTGGAGGGCCGTGTCGAAGCCACTGCTGCGCTTGCTGCCGTCGTGTTCAGCGGCCAGCAGCGGCAGCACGGTGGCGCGCGGCAGGAAGGCACAGAACAGCAGACCCGAGGCGGTGCCGCGCAGGCTCATCACCGTGCCGTGGCGCATGTTCACGTGCACGGCCGACGGCGCCTCCTCGATGCGCACCATGGTCGGCCCGCGGTTGCCCCACACCGCCACGCCCACGGTGTGGCCGAGCGTGCGCGCCAGCTCGCCGATCAGCGGCGTGGCCAGGCGCACCGGGTCGTACTGCTGCAGGCTGATCAGCCCCAGCTGCATGGCCAGCGGGCCCAGGCCGTAACGGCCGGACTGCGCATCCTGCTCGATCAGCCCGAGCTTGCCGAAGCTCACCAGGTAGGGGTGGGCCTTGGCCGCGCTCATGCCGGCTTCGCGCGCCAGGTCCTTCAGCGCCATCGGCCGGCCCTGGTGGGCCAGCGCGCGCAGCAGCTGTCCGCCCACCTCGACGCTCTGGATGCCGCGCTGCAGGCGGGGTGGCTCGACTCGCGGCGCGGTGCTGGGGGTCTTGCGGAGCGTGGGCATGGCGCGGGTTTCTACTGAAGTGAATGCGTTAGACAATAGCGAATTGCTTGACTAGAATCAAGTCCGTAGTTACACTAACGCAAACGTGTTCGACTAATCTGAATTTTGGAGACCGCATGAGCAAAGCCTTCGCCAGCCAGGCTGACCTGGAAGAAAAGACCGTCACCTTCAGCAAGCTGTCCGAGCATGCCTATGCCTACACGGCCGAGGGTGACCCGAACAGCGGCATCGTCATCGGCGACGACGCGGTCATGGTCATCGACACCCAGGCCACGCCGGCGATGGCGCAGGACGTGATCCGCCGCATCCGCGAGGTCACCGACAAGCCGATCAAGTACGTCGTGCTGAGCCACTACCACGCGGTCCGCGTGCTCGGTGCGGCGGCCTACCAGCCCGAGCACATCATCGCCAGCCAGGACACGCGCGACCTGATCGTCGAACGTGGCGAGCAGGACAAGGCCAGCGAGATCGGCCGCTTCCCGCGGCTGTTCCGCAATGTCGAATCGGTGCCGCCGGGCATGACCTGGCCGACGATGACCTTCACCGGCAGGATGACGCTGTGGCTGGGCAAGCTCGAGGTGCAGCTCATCCAGCTCGGCCGCGGCCATACCAAGGGCGACACCGTCGTCTGGCTGCCGCAGGACAAGGTGCTGTTCAGCGGTGACCTGGTCGAGTTCGACGCCACGCCCTATGCCGGCGACGCCTACTTCCAGGACTGGCCGAAGACGCTGGACAACATCGCCTCGCTCAAGCCGCAAGCCTTGGTGCCCGGCCGCGGCGCGGCGTTGCAGGGCGCGGCCGACGTGGCGCGCGGGCTGGAAGGCACACGCGCCTTTGTCAGCGAGCTGTACGCCAGCGTCAAGGCCGGCGCAGCGGCGGGCAAGGACCTGCGCGCCGTCTACAAGGAAACCTTCGACAAGCTGCAGCCGAAGTACGGCCATTGGGTCATCTTCAACCACTGCATGCCCTTCGACGTGACCCGTGCCTACGACGAGGCCACGCAGTACCCGGACCCGCGCATCTGGACCGCAGAGCGCGACATCGAGATGTGGAAAGCGCTGGAGGCCTGAGCCATGAAGATCGAACGCATCCATCACGTGGCCTACCGCTGCCGCGACGCCAAGGAAACGGTGGAGTGGTACCGCAAGCACCTGGGCATGGACTTCGTGCTGGCCATTGCCGAGGACAAGGTGCCGTCCACGCACGCGCCCGACCCGTACATGCACCTGTTCATGGACGCCGGCAACGGCAACGTGCTGGCCTTCTTCGAGCTGCCCAACTCACCGGCCATGGGCCGCGACACGAACACGCCCGACTGGGTGCAGCACATCGCCTTCAAGGTGGGCAGCATCAAGGAGCTGGAAGACACCAAGGCGCGGCTGCAGGCGGCGGGCATCGACGTGGTCGGCGTCACCGACCACACCATCTTCAAGTCGATCTACTTCTTCGACCCCAACGGCCACCGCCTGGAGCTGGCCTGCGACACCGGCACGCCGGACATGTACCAGAAGCTCGACGACGTGAAGTGGGCGATGCTCGACGAATGGTCGAAAACCAAGCGTGCCCCGAAGCACGCGCACTGGATGCACGAAGCCGAATTGGCCGAGTGAGGGCGCGATGTCGAAGAGCTACACCTACCCCGAGTTCCCGTACCGGCAAAGCGCCGCGCAGCGCGAAGGCCGCATCGAGCGCCACCCACTGGTGGTCATCGGCGCCGGGCCCATCGGCCTGAGCGTGGCGCTGGACTGCGCGCAGCGCGGCATCCAGGTGCTGCTGCTCGACGACAACAACACCGTCAGCGTCGGTTCGCGCGCGGTGTGCTATGCCAAGCGGCCTCTGGAGATCTGGGACCGCCTGGACGTGGCCGCGCCACTGGTCGACAAGGGCGTGCGCTGGCAGGTCGGCAAGGTCTTCCTCGAGGACGAGCTGATCTACCGCTTCGACCTGCTGCCGGAGAGCGGCCACAAGATGCCGGCGATGATCAACCTGCAGCAGTACTACGTCGAGCAGACCCTGGTCAATGCCTGCAGCGCCCATCCGCGCATCCAGATCGGCTGGAAGCACCAGCTGATGGCGCTGCAGCAGCAGGGCGACCATGCGCAGCTGACGGTGCGCACCCCCGACGGCGGCTTCGATCTGCTGGCCGACTGGGTGATCGCCTGCGACGGCGCCAACAGCGACACGCGCAAGATGGTCGGCGCGAACTTCACCGGCCAGTTTTTCGAAGACCGCTTCCTCATCGCCGACGTGGTGCTGAAGGCGCCGCCGCAGCCCGCACAGGGTGCGCAGCGGTTGGGCAGCGAGCCCGAGCGCTGGTTCTGGTTCGACCCGCCTTTCCATCGCGGCCAAAGCGTGCTGCTGCACAAGCAGTGCGACGATGTCTGGCGCATCGATTTCCAGCTCGGCCGCGACGCCGACCCTGAGGCCGAGAAGCGCTCCGAGCGCGTCATTCCGCGCATTCAGGCGATGCTCGGTCCGGAGCTGCCCTTCGAGCTGGAATGGGTGTCGGTGTACCAGTTCGCCTGCCGGCGCATCGACAACTTCCGCTACGGCCGCGTCCTCTTCGCCGGCGACGCGGCGCACCAGGTCTCACCCTTCGGTGCGCGCGGCGCCAACACCGGCGTGCAGGATGTCGACAACCTGGGCTGGAAGCTCAAGCTGGTGCTGGACGGCGTGGCCCCCGAGACGCTGATCGACAGTTATCACGAGGAGCGTGCCTTCGCCGCCGACGACAACCTGCTCAACTCGACGCGCGCCACCGACTTCATCTCGCCGAAGAGCCCCGTCAGCCTGCGCTTTCGCAACGCCGTGCTCGAGCTGGCCGCGGACCAGCCCTTCGCCCGGCCGCTGATCAACAGCGGCCGGCTGTCGACGCCCACGCCTTACCTGCACTCGTCGCTGAACACGCCCGACGAAGAGGACTTCGCCGGGACCATGAAGCCGGGCACCAACTGCGCCGATGCACCGCTGCGCCATGACGGGCAGCCGGGGTGGCTGCTGAATCTGCTGAACACGCTGCATGGTCCGGGCGGCGGCTTCACGCTGCTGGCCTTCGGCGAGCGGCCTGCCGTCGAAAGCGTGGCCGAAGGCCGAGTCGTCGCACGCGTGCTGTCGGTGGGTGGCGATGTCGAGGATGCCGAAGGCCTGCTGGCCAGGCGCTACGACGGCCAGCCCGGCACCGTCTACCTGATCCGCCCCGACCAGCACGTGGCCGCGCGCTGGCGCCGCTTCGATGCCGCTAAGGTGCGCGCCGCGCTGCGCCGCTGCATCGCCGTCCATTGAGGGAGCCGCGACCATGCCGCTGAACCGCCAACCCAACATCGCCGATCCCGATGGCTTCTACCAGGAGCTGATCGACAGCCAGCGCGGCCTGAGCGACGCGCAGGCCGAGATGCTGGCTGCCAAGCTGGTGCTGATCCTGGCCAACCACGTGGGCGACCGCGAGGTGCTGCGCGAGGCCCTCGCGCTGGCCAGGGACAACACCCTGGCGCATGCCGCGGCCGCTCAATAATGGCTGCATGGACAGCCTGAACTACCAAGGCGGCTTCGGCAACCACTTCGCCACCGAGGCCGTGCCCGGCACGCTGCCGGTGGGCCGCAACAGCCCGCAGCGCGTGGCGCACGGGCTGTATGCCGAGTTGCTGTCCGGCAGCGCCTTCACCGCGCCGCGTGCCGAGAATCGGCGCACGTGGATGTACCGCCGCCGCCCGTCGGTGGTGAGCGGCAGCTACGCGCCATTGCCGCAGGCCTTCTGGAAGACCGGCGCCAAGGACGGCGTCGCCGCGCCGCCGAACCCGATGCGCTGGCACCCGGCCACGGTGCCGAACGAGCCGCTGGATTTCGTCGACGGCCTGCGCACGATGGTCGTCAACGGCGATGCCGATGCGCGCAGCGGCATGGCCGCGCACCTGGTGCTGATGAACCGGCCGATGGGCCGGAGGGCACTGGTCAATGCCGACGGCGAGATGCTGATCGTGCCGCAGCAGGGCCACCTGCGTCTGACCACCGAGTTGGGCCTGCTGCAGGCCGGCCCCGGCGAGGTGCTGCTTCTGCCGCGCGGCCTGGCCTTCAAGGTCGACGTGGACGGGCCATCAGCGGCCTACGTGTGCGAGAACTACAGTGCGCCCTTCCGCCTGCCCGAGCTGGGGCCGATCGGCTCCAACGGCCTGGCCAATGCGCGCGACTTCCAGGCGCCGGTGGCGGCCTTCGAGGCCGACGAAGGCCCGTACCAGATGCTCAAGCGCTATGGCGGCGCGCTGTGGGCGGCGACGCAGGCGCACACGCCCTTCGATGTGGTGGCCTGGCACGGCACGCTGGCGCCGTTGCGTTACGACACGCGGCATTTCAACGTCATCGGCTCGATCAGCTTCGATCATCCGGATCCGAGCATCTTCACCGTGCTGACCTCGCCCAGCGACACACCGGGCACCGCGAACTGCGATTTCGTCATCTTCCCGCCGCGCTGGCTGGTGGCCGAGGACACCTTCCGCCCGCCCTGGTTCCACCGCAACCTGATGAGCGAGTTCATGGGCCTGGTGCATGGCCAGTACGACGCCAAGCCCGAAGGCTTCAAGCCCGGCGGCGCGTCGCTGCACAACTGCATGGTGCCGCACGGCCCCGACGCCGAGGCCTTCGAGCGGGCCTCCGCGGCCGAACTGGCACCCCACAAGCTGGACCACACCCTGGCCTTCATGTTCGAAAGCCGCTGGCGCTTCCACCTCACCGAATGGGCGCAGCGCGCCGGCGCGCGCGACGAGCGCTATGCCGATTGCTGGGCGGGACTGCAGGACCACTTCACATCATGAGCATGCTGGATCACACACACGACGCCGCACTGCGCAGCTGGGTCGAATCGGCCAATGCGCCCCACAGCGACTTTCCGGTGCAGAACCTGCCCTTCGGCGCCTTCCGCCGCAAAGCCTCCGACGAGCCCTTGCGCATCGGCGTGGCCGTCGGCGACCAGGTGCTCGACCTGAAGCTGGCGCGTGCGCAGTGCCCCTGGGGCACGGGCATCGACGAGCTGCTGGCGCCGCTGGCCGCGGGAGACCTCAAGGCGCTGATGTCGGCCGCGCCGGCGGTGCGGCGCCAACTGCGCAGCGCGCTGTCGCTGGCGCTGGCCGACGGCAGCGACCAGGCTCCGTTCCTCGAGCTGTGCCTGGTGCCGCAGGCCCAGGTGGAAATGCAACTGCCCTGCGCCATCGGCGACTACACCGACTTCTTCACCGGCATCCACCATGCCACGGGGGTGGGCAAGCTGTTCCGGCCCGACAACCCCTTGATGCCCAACTACAAGTGGGTGCCCATCGCCTATCACGGCCGGGCGTCGAGCATCGGCGTCAGCCCGCAGGCCTTCGTGCGGCCGAAGGGCCAGTTGCTGCCGGCGGGCGCCACCGAGCCGAAGTTCGGCCCTTGCCAGCGCCTGGACTACGAACTGGAACTGGGCGTCTTCGTCGGCGCCGGCAACCCCCAGGGCCAGCCGATGGGCATGGAGCAGGCCGAGGACGACTGGTTCGGCATCGTGCTGCTCAACGACTGGTCGGCGCGCGACATCCAGACCTGGGAATACCAGCCGCTGGGCCCCTTCCTGGCGAAGAACTTCGCCACCACCATCTCGCCGTGGATCGTCACGCGCGAGGCGCTGGCGCCTTTCCGCGCGCCCTTCAGCCGGCCCGCGGGCGACCCGCAGCCGCTACCTTACCTGGACAGCGCGCGCAATCGTGACAGCGGCCAGGTCGACATTGCGCTGCAGGTGCTGCTGCAGACCGAAGCCATGCGCAAGCAGGGGGTGCCGCCGCAGGAGCTGAGCCGCTCGAACTTCCGCGATGCGTACTGGAGCGTGGCGCAGATGCTGGCCCACCACAGCAGCGGCGGCTGCAACCTGCACACGGGCGACCTGCTGGGCACCGGCACCCAGTCGGGCCCGTCGCCGGGGCAGGGCGGCTCGATGCTGGAGCTGTCGATGGGCGGCAAGCAGCCGCTGGCCCTGCCCGGCGGCGAAAGCCGCAGCTTCCTGCAGGACGGCGACACGGTCATCCTGCGCGCGCATTGCGAGCGACCCGGTGCCCGGCGCATCGGTTTCGGGGAATGTCGCGGCACCGTGCTCCCGGCGCTCACCTGAGAAGGCTTGCAACAGGCCCGAATGCCCCCAGGTGGTGAGGCATGAAGATCTCACATTCCACGCAATCCCCGGCGCGTCTGGCGGTGGTGGTGCTGTTGTCGCAGTTGCTGGAGCGGCTGGATCGCAGCACCGAGCCGGTGGGCGCGGAACAGTACCTGTCGGTGGTGCGTCATCTGAAGGAAGAGTTCGATGAACTGGGCACCGAGAACACGCTTTCTGCGTTGCTCGACGCCTACCCGTCGGCGGCCGAGTTGTACGAGAACCTCAACTACCAGCACGCGGGCCTGTGCCGCTCGCCGCTGGATCTGTCACTGGCCTGCGAGCAGCAGGCACGGGCATTGATCGAACGCGTGCGGCGCACCGGCGGCGTGTCCGCCGGCTGAACGCGGCTCAGTCGATCACGGCGATCGCCTCGATCTCCAGCATCAGATCCTCGTGCACCAGGGCCGTGGTGCCGACGAGGGTGCTGGCCGGCTGATGTCCACCGAAGTGGCGCTGGCGGATGGCGCGCAGCGTCTTCACCTTGTCGCTGGTCAGGTCACGCACGTAGACGTTTATCTTGACGATGTGATGGAACTGCGCGCCACCGGCGGCCAGCGCGATGCCCAGGTTGCGCAGCACCTGCTCGGCCTGCTCGGCGAAGCTCTGACCGACCACCTTGCCGGTGGCGTCCATGGCCACCTGGCCCGACACGTGCAGCGTGCGCGAGCCCGCGCTCACCGCGGCCACGTGAGAGTAGGTGCCCTGGCTCAGTTCCGAGGGGTTGATGAATTCGACCGGCATGGCGCGCTCCTTCGGTGGTTTGGAGCACGAACCATAAGTCAATCGGGCCGGTAAGCGGAATCCAGCACCACGCCGCCGCCGCTGATGCGCGACACGCAGGCGCACAGCCGCTGATTGGACTGCTTCTGGTGGCTGCTGAAGAACACGTCGCGGTGGTCCACCGTGCCCTGCACCGACACGATGTCCATCGCGCACAGACCGCATTCGCCGCGCCGGCAGTCCGACAGCGCCTGCACGCCATGCTCCTCCAGCACGTCGAGCAGCGTGCGCTCGGCCGGCACTTCGATGCGCAGGCCGTGGCGCGGCAGTTCCACCCAGAAGGGCTCGGCTTGCAACCGACCGCTGTTGCCGAAGGTCTCGAAGCGCAGGTCGGCGACCGGCCGGCCGGCGCGCTGCCAGGCGTCGCGCGCCGCCTCCATCAGCCGCAGCGGCCCGCACAGCACCAGCTGGCCGCCCGGTGGTAGCGCGGCGATCTCGGCCTCCAGGTCGAGGCGCTCGCCGGCCTCGCTGCACAAGGTGCGCAGCCGCTCGCCCAGTGGCACGCGCAAGGTGTCCAGGTAGATCAGCTCGTCGGCACGGCGTGCCGCGTACAGCAGGCGCAGGCGCGCGCCCTGGCGCGCCAGCAGCAGCGCCATGCCCAGGATCGGCGTGATGCCGATGCCGCCGGCCACCAGCAGCGTGTGCGGCACCCTGACGCCGATCTCGAAGTGGTTGTTCGGCTCGCCGATCAGCAGCTCGTCGCCGGTCTCGCGCTGCCACAGCCAGCGTGAACCGCCACGGCCCGGCTCGGCGCGACGCACGGCGATGCGGTAGACCTCGTCGGCGCCGGGCGCATCGGGCAGGCCGACCAGCGAATAGCTGCGGATCTCGTCGCGGCCGTCGACCCTCACGCGCAGCTGCAGGTGGCTGCCCACGCTCCACGGGCGCACGCCGTGCTCAGGGCGGATCTCGAACTCGCGCACGCTGGCGCTCAGGTCGCGGTGGGCGCGGAGGGTGGCGCTGTGCCACTGCAGGTTGTTGCGCATCGTCGTTTAGCGGGTGGGGCGGCGGCGGATCAGGCTGGAGCCCGGCACCTGCAGCCAGGTGCGGTGGTCGGCCAGCGCGGCGCGCAGGTTGCCGTGGGCGATGCGCGCATGCTCGCGCATCAGGCTTTCGGCGCGTGCGCCTTCGTGCTTGTGGATGGCTTCGAGCATGGCGCGGTGCTGGGCCTGTGCAATGACCAGTGAGTCGCGTGCATCGGGCCCTGTTGCGCGGGCCAGCACGAAACCGTTGGGCGAGGCGAAGGGCAGGGTCTTGGCCCGTTCCAGCTGGCGGCGCACCATGTCTGAGCCGGCCATCTCGGCCAGCAGGTCGTGCAGGCGGCCGTTGTGCAGCACGTAGCCGGTGAAGGACTCCTCGCTCAGGCTGGGCGCGGCCAGCAGGTCGTCGATGCGCTCGACACAATCGCGCGCCTCGGCCATCAGCACGCCGGGCACGCCGCGCTCGGCCGCCAGCCGCGCGCACAGGCCTTCGAGCGTGCCGCGCAGCTCGATGGCGTCGTGGATGTCGTTCTCGGAAAAGTCCTTCACCGCATAGCCGCCGTTGGGCAACGCCTCGAGCAGGCCTTCTTCCTGCAGGCGCACCAGCGCCATGCGGATCGGCGTGCGCGACGCGCCCAGGCGCTCCACCAGCGACAGCTCGGCAATGCGCGCGCCGGGCTTCAGCTCGCCGCCGAGGATCAGCTCGCGCAGCCGCAACTGCACGCGCACCGTCTGCGACGGCTCGGCGATATCTGCAGTGCTGCTCATCAGGCAGCCCGCAGCGGAATCACCCCGGGGCGCTCGTGAACCGGAGTTTCGGCGCGCACCATCGCGTCGATCAACCTGCGCGCCCACATCGAGCCAGCGTCGATGTTCAGGTTGTAGAAACTGTAGCCGGGGCGCTCGTCGATGGCCTGCTGCTGCGCTTCGAGGATCAGCTCGTCCTCGCGGAAGATGCTGGCCACGCCTTCGCGCAGCTCGTGCGTCATGCGCTGCTCGCCCAGACAGTAGTTGCGCGCAAAGGCCCAGAAGTAGTGGCAGGTCCGTTCAGTCTCGGGCGTGATGGTGTTGAGCACGAAGCCGTTGACGCCCTTTGAGCGGTCGCCCTGCGGCGCGCCGCTGCCGGCCGGCGCCACGCCGACGTCGATGGCGATGGTGCAGGGTGCTTCGAAGCGAATGATCTGCCAGCGGTCGACGCGGCCTTCGTAGCCAGTGGCGTGCTTCAGCTGGCCGGCCCAGAAGGGCGGCGGGTCGATGTCCTCCATCCAGCGCGTGACGGTGGCCGTGCGGTTGCCGTGGGTGGCGACGAAGGGCGCCTCGGCCACCGCCAGCTGGCCAATGCTGCTGCCGTGCACGTAGGTTTCGTGCGTCAGGTCCATCAGGTTGTCCAGCACCAGGCGGTAGTCGCACTTCACCGTGATGAGCTTGCCGTCGCCGGCCCAGGCCGGATCGTCGTTCCAGTGCAGGTCGGGGATCTTGGCGGGGTCGGCCAGCGCCGGGTCGCCGGGCCAGACCCAGACGAAACGGTGCCTCTCCGCCACCGGGAAGGCTCGCACGCACGCGGCCGGGTTGAGCGTCTCCTGCGAAGGCATGTGGGTGCAGCGGCCCTCGCCGTTGAAGACCAGGCCGTGGTAGCCGCAGGTGATCTGGTCGTCGTGCAGCCTGCCTCGGGACAACGGCAGCAGGCGGTGCCAGCAAGCGTCTTCCAGCGCGGCGACGCCGGCGTCCTTGCGCCGGAACATCACGATCTTCTGGCCGCAAATGGTGCGGGCCAGCAGCGCGGCCTTGACCTCGACGTCGTAGGCAGCGGCGTACCAGGCGTTCAGGGGAAAGGACTTCATCGCCAGGCTCCTTGAATACAACATGTATACAGAGATTGGATTGTCAAGCCATATGGCGCCTAAATAATCAGGGTAAATACCAATATTGGAGATGATCATGTATTCAGTCTCCCCGAATGAAAGTGCGCTACCGTTCGTCCTGAACTCATCCCACCGCACCGGAGACACCATGAGCACACGCACCACACCGCCTTTCCGTGCCGACCATGTCGGCAGCTTCCTGCGCCCGAAATACCTGCTCGACGCCCGCGACCAGTTCTTCAACAAGAAGGAGATCAGCGCCGAGCAGTTGCGCGCGGTGGAGGACAAGGCCATTGCCGAGATCGTCAAGTTCCAGCAGGACGTGGGCCTGAAGTCGATCACCGACGGCGAGTTCCGCCGCACCTATTTCCACATCGACTTTCTGGAGCAGCTGGGCGGCGTCAAGACCGACATCCCGGTGACGATTCGCAAGCCCGATGGCACCGAGGAACTGGCGCCGCCAGTGATTCGTGTCACCGGCAAGGTGCGCCACGTGAAGGACATCCAGCGCGCCGACTTCGAGTACCTGAAGTCGCAGGTCGCCGCCGGCATGACGCCGAAGGTGACGATCCCCAGCCCGACCATGCTGCACTTCCGCGGCGGCCGCGCCGGCATCGACAAGGTGGCCTACCCCGAGCTCGACCCGGTGTTCTACGACGACGTGGCCAAGGCCTATGGTGAGGAGCTGCAAAGCCTGTTCGACGCCGGCTGCCGCTACGTGCAGATGGACGACACCAACCTGGCCTACCTGTGTGACGACAAGATGCGCGAGGCCGCACGCCAGCGCGGCGACGACCCCAACGAACTGCCGCACCGCTACGCCGGCTTCATCAACAAGGTGGTGGCGCACAAGCCCGCCGGCATGACGCTGGCCATGCACCTGTGCCGCGGCAACTTCAAGAGCACCCATGCGGCGGCCGGCAACTACGAGCCGGTGGCCGAAGCGCTGCTGTCCGAGATGAACCTGGACGCCTTCTTCCTGGAGTACGACGACGAGCGCTCGGGCGACTTCCGCCCGCTGCGTTACCTGTCCAAGGACAAGATCGTCGTGCTCGGCCTGGTGACCACCAAGTTCGGTGCCATGGAAAGCAAGGATGCGCTCAAGCGCCGCATCGACGAGGCCGCCCAGTACGCGCCGTTGGAGCAGCTGTGTCTGAGCCCGCAATGCGGCTTCTCCAGCACGGTGCACGGCAACAACATCGCGGTGGATGACCAGCGCAAGAAGCTCGCGCTCGTGGTGGAAACCGCAGCCGAGGTCTGGAAGTAGCCCTGCCTTGTATGCTTCGCGGCGGCGGTCTTCAGTCCGCCGTCGACCAAGGAGTAAGGCCATGGACCAGGACCTGGTGCTCAGCGCCACGCAAGGCGCGGTGCGCACGCTGACTCTCAATCGTCCGGCGGCGCTGAACAGCTTCACCGGCGCGCTGCACGAACAGCTGCTCGCCGCCTTGAACGCGGCCGCGGCCGACGCGGCGGTGCGTGCCGTGATCGTCACCGGCGCCGGCCGGGGCTTCTGCGCCGGGCAGGACCTGAACGATCCCGACATGAGCTCGCCCGACGGCGCCGCGCCGGACGTCGGCGCGGTGATCGAGCGCCGCTACGTGCCGCTGGCGCTGCGCATTCGCTCGATGCCCGTGCCGGTGGTGGCCGCGGTCAACGGCGTGGCCGCCGGCGCCGGCGCCAATTTCGCGCTCGGCTGCGACATGGTGGTGGCCGCGCGCAGCGCCGGCTTCATCCAGGCCTTCTCGAAGATCGGCCTGATTCCCGATTGCGGCGGCACCTGGCTGCTGACGCGCCTGGTCGGCCGCGCCCGCGCCATCGGCCTGGCGATGACCGGCGACAAGCTCTCGGCCGAAGAAGCGCAGCGCATCGGCCTGATCTGGCAGTGCGTCGACGACGCGGCCTTGATGGACAGCGCGATGGCGCTGGCCGGCAAGCTGGCGGCGATGCCGAGCAAGGCGCTGGCCGACACGCGCCGCGCGCTCGACGACGCAGCCAAGCTCGACTACGAAGGCGCACTGGCGCTGGAGGCACGCATGCAGCGCGAGCTGGGGCGCGCACACGACTATGCCGAAGGCGTGGCCGCATTCCTGGCCAAGCGCGCGCCGGTCTTCACCGACCGCTGACGCAGCGCCATGATGAACAGCGAGCACGCGGCCGACCGGCTGACGCCGCGCGAGGATCATTCGCGCTACGAGACCGACGAGCCGGTGCTGTACGCGGTGGCCGACGGCATCGCCACGGTCACGCTCAACCGGCCGCAATTCGGCAACGCGCAGAACTCGCAGATGACCTATGCGCTGGACGCCGCCTTCCGTCGCGCGGTGGACGACGATGCGGTGCGCGTCATCGTGCTGCGCGGCGCGGGCAAGCACTTCAACGCCGGGCACGACATCGGCACGCCGGGGCAGGACCTGGACAAGACTTTCGATCGGGTGCAGCTGTGGTGGGACCACAGCAACAAGCCCGGCGCCGAATCCGGCTTCTCGCGCGAGCAGGAGATCTACATCGGCATGTGCCGGCGCTGGCACGAGATTCCGAAGCCGACCCTTGCGATGGTGCAGGGCGGCTGCATCGCCGGCGGGCTGATGCTGGCCTGGGTGTGCGACCTGATCGTCGCTTCGGACGACGCCTTCTTCCAGGACCCGGTGGTGCGCATGGGCGTGCCCGGGGTCGAGTACTTCGCCCATGCGCAGGAGCTGAACCCGCGCATCGCCAAGGAGTTTCTGTTCCTGGGCGAGCGCATGAGCGCGGAGCGTGCCTACATGATGGGCATGGTCAACCGCGTGGTGCCGCGCGAGCGGCTCGAGGCCGAGACCTATGCCATGGCTGCGCGCATCGCCACGCAGCCGCGCATGGGGCTGGCGCTGGCCAAGCAGGTGCTCAACCGCGTCGAGGATCTGCAGGGCCTGCGTGCCAGCATCGACCTGGCCTTCGGCTACCACCACTTTGCCCATGCGCATGGCCAGGTGGTCAGCGGCAGTGCCATCGGCGGGCAGGACCTGCGCTCGATGACCGCGGCCAACAAGCCCGATGGCGGGTCGCGCTGAACGTTGGCCCACAGCGCGCCGCCGAACTACAGCCGCTGCCCCAAGTGCGGGCAGCGCGGCCTGCCCGAAGATCAGTCGCTGCCCGCCGCCTGCCCGGCCTGCGGCGTGATCCTGGCCAAGGTGGCGCTGGCGAGGCGCGGTGCCACATCGTCGCGAGGGATTGAAGCGTCGGCGCCGAGAGCGCCTGGCCGCCTGGCCGCGCTGTTGCTGCAGGTGCCCGAGCGGGTCGACGGCCTGCGCTGGGGGCTGCGCGTGGTGCTGCTCGCGCTGTTCGGTGGGTGGGGCGTGGTGCTCGTCGGCCTGGACTACCGCGACGGCGGCATGGGCCGGTCCTTCCTGCACGGTCCGCTGCTGGTCTTCCATGAAGCCGGCCATGTGCTGTTCAGCCCCTTCGGCGAGTGGCTGATGTACCTCGGCGGCACGCTCGGCCAGCTGCTGGTGCCGGCCATCATCGTCGTGGCCTTCCTCTGGAAGAACCGCGACCCCTTCGGCGCGGCGCTCGGGTTGTGGCTGCTGGGCGTGTCGCTGCTCGACGTGGCGCCTTACGTCTGCGACGCGCTCGACCCGCAGCTGATGCTGCTGTCCGGCAGCACCGGCGAATCCGGAGGCCACGACTGGATCCACCTGCTCAGTTCGGTGGGGCTGCTGCAGCGTGCGCCACTGCTGGGCGCGCTGATCCACAAGCTGGGCGCGCTGGTGTTGCTGCTGGCGCTGGCCTGGGCAGCCTGGGTGCTGGTGCTGCAACGCCGGCGCATCGGCGCCGGCGAGGTGCTGCACGAGGGATGATCAGCCCGGGTTGCGCGCGCTGACCACCCAGGTCGATCCCGCCAGAGCGATCGAGCCGTCGGCGGCGGCCAATGGCGCCAGCGCGCGCTCGATGGCGGCGGTGATCGCTGCTTGGTGCGTCGGCCCGGCCTCGCCGGCCAGACGCGACACCGGGCCGATCTGCAGGCTTTGTTCGGCGGCATCGCGCGCGCTGCGGCCCAGGTGGATCGGCGCGTCGAAGCGCTGCAGTTCGACGGCCTCGAAACCGGCCTCGGCCAGCAGGCTGCGCATGCGCTGGTCGTCGGCGAAGGCGAAGGGCCCGGGTGCCAGCGGATCGGCCGGCGGCGGCGTCACGCCCAGAGCCTGGCGCGCGGCCAGCAGGGGCGTCATCGCCCAGGAGTTGTCGCGCGGCGTGCGCCAGCAGACGAAGGTGCAGCGTCCGCCGCCGCGCAGCGCCCCGCGCAGGTGGCGCAAGGCCGCGGCCGGTGCGTCGAAGAACATCAGGCCGAAGCGCGAGAACAGCAGGTCCTGCCCGCCGGGCAACTCGGCGGCGCTGGCATCGGCCTCGAGGAAGCTCGCCACGCCGGCAGCGGCCGAGGCCGCGCGCTGCCGCGCCACGGCCAGCATCGGCTGCGAGACGTCCACGCCCAGCACGCGGCCCTGCGCGCCGACGGCCTGGGCCAGTGCCAGCGTGCTGCTGCCGCAGCCGCAACCGATGTCGAGCACGCGCTCGCCCGGCTGCACGGCCGCGCGGCGCAATGCCGCAGCACCGAAGGCTTCGATCATGCGGTCGAGCTGCGGCTGGAAGGCGACCCAGCGCTGCCCGAGCACGCCGTTCCATTCGGCGATCTGCGCGTCGTTGTGCAGGCTCATGGCGAACTCGCCCGGCCCGTCTTGTCGGCGGTCCAGCGCTGCAGCTTGGCGCGGGCGCCGTTGCGCTGCGGGTCCATCAGCGCATCGTGATCGGAGCGTCGGGCGCACAGCTCGATGACGTAGCCGTTCGGGTCGCGGAAGTAGATCGAGTCGATCATGCCGTGGTCCGACGGGCCGCGCGTCTCGATGCCCATTGCTCGGCCCTTGGCCAACATCGGCTGCAGCGCTTCGGGCCCGACTTCGAGTGCAATGTGCAGGTCGAAGTCGTGCTGGGCCTTGAATTCGAAGGGCATGTCCGGCGCTTCGAAGAAGGCCAGGTGCGAGCCGTCGTCCAGCCGGTAGAAGGTGTGCAGCGTGTTCGTCGCGCGCCCGGTCTTGCTCTGCCGGATGAGCAGCGTCTCGACCAGCGGCAGGCCGAGGAAGTCTTCGTAGAAGGCGCGCGTCTGCTCGGAGTCGCGGCAGCGGTAGGCGTTGTGGTGCAGCTTGCGGATCATGGCCCGGCCCTCGCGTTGCCTGTCGAACGACTGTAGCCGAAGCCTTGTCATGTCGCTGCAGCGCATAGCATGCGGCCAGCCGCCACCCCACCCGGGCGGCAGCGGAGACACGACGATGAGCGACCCCGACCCGAGCCAGCCGCTGCGAGGCGTCCGCGTGCTCGACCTGTCCGCCGTGCTGTCCGGCCCGATGTGCACCGCGCTGATGGCCGACCAGGGCGCCGAGGTCATCAAGGTCGAGCCGCCGGGCGGCGACCTGAGTCGGCGCATCGGCCCGGCCAAGGGCGAGATGTCGGCCATGTTCATCGCCGCCAACCGCGGCAAGCGCTCGATCGTGCTCGACCTGAAACGACCCGAGCACCTGGATGTGGTGCGTGAACTGGCGCGCCGTGCCGACGTGCTGGTGGAGAACTTCCGCCCCGGTGCAATGTCGAGGCTCGGCCTGGACCACGCCACGCTGGCGGCAGCCAACCCGCGGTTGATCTATGCCTCGATCACCGGCTTCGGGCAGAGCGGGCCCTATGCCGATGGCCGGGTCTACGACGCGGTGATCCAGGCGGTGTCGGGCATGAGCGCCTCGCACCCCAGCCAGGCCACCGGCGAGCCGACGCTGCTGGCCACCACGGTGTGCGACAAGCTCAGTGCGCTGACGGCGGCGCAGGCCATCAGCGCCGCGCTGTTCGCGCGCGAGCGCAGCGGGCGTGGCGGCAAGCTGGAGCTGGCGATGCTGGATGCCGCGCTGGCCTTCCAGTGGCCCGACGCGATGTACAACCATGTGTTTGTCAGCGACCCGCCGCCACTGTCGCCCGAGTTCGGCGTGCAGCAACGGCCCTACCGCACGCGCAACGGCCATGTGGCGGCGATGACGCCGCAGCCCGACGAATTCGCCGCGCTGTGCCGCGGCCTGGGCCGGCCCGATCTGGCGGCCGACCCGCGCTTCGCGCAGATCGAAGCACGGCGCCGCAACGCCGCCGAACTGTTGACGCTGCTGGACGGGCTGATCGCCGACCAGGACACCGACGCGCTGGTGGCGCGGCTGCGTGCCGAGGGCGTGCCGATCGGCCGCGTCAACACGCGAGCGCAGGTGCTGGACGATGCGCAGGTACTGCACAACCGGGCGCTGCAGCAGGTGGACCACGGCATGCTGGGCACGGTGCGCCTGGCACGATCGGCGGCGCGCTTCATCGGTGCCGAGGCGCCGAGCCTGCGGCCGGCCCCCCAGTTGGGTGAGCACGGTCGCGCAGTGCTGGGCGAACTGGGCCTGGACGCGGCCCGCATCGACGCGCTGCTGATCAGGACTTGACGCGCTGCAGCAAACGCCGCCGTGGCGTCGCAGCCAGAATGGCCCCCAGGATCGACCGGACCGACCGATGACGCTCTTGCATTCCTTCGTACTTTCCATTGCCTTGTGCGGCCTGCTCGGCCTGCCGGCCGAGGCCGCCGATGACGGCCCTGTGCTGCCCTGTGGCGCGGTGCCGCAGCCTGCCTATGCCGAGCCAGGCCAGCCTCCCGAGGTGCAGGCCTGGCGCGGCAAGGCGGCAAAGGCCTGGGTGCCGCCGGCCTGCACGGGCTGGGCTGCGTCCAATGCCGACATCCTGGTGGCGGTGGCCGGGAGCTTCAAGCATGGCGGCGACATCGACGAACTGCTGACGCGCATCGGGGCCATCTCCGCCAAGAGCAAGGTGCGCTACTGGTCGACCACCGAAAAGGCCTGGAAGCCGCTGGTGACCGACGCCTTTGCGCTGAGCGGGCCCGATCCCGCGCTACGTCGCGCCGACTTTTCGGCGCCGCAGTTCGTCAAGGGGCAGAACCTGCACTACGCGCAGAGCGACAACCGCTCCTCGGGCAAGACCGTGTATCGCGAGCGGGTGGTCGCACTCGACCGTGAGCGGGTGGCCATCATGTCGGAGAACGTGACGCCGGTGAAGATGACCCTGATCACACTCTTCGACGCGGGTGACATGCAGACGGCCTACTTCCTGGAGCGCCGCTCGCCCGGCGCCTGGAACTTCTACAGCCTGACGCGCACGCGCATGGCCTCGCCCCTGATGCCCACCGGCGGCGACGCGTCCTACATCAACCGCGCGGTGGCTTTCTACCGGCTGGTGGCGGCGATTCCCACCGACCAGGAGCCGCCCGCCGCACGGTAGGCGTCGCGCCAGTTGCCGTGGAAGCCGGCCGGCACGCGGTGCGACAGGTGGGCCAGTGCCAGCGGGCCGCTGTCCAGGTCCTGCGCATCGAACACCGCCAGGTCGCTGCAGCCGGTGCTGCCGCGGAAGACCACGCTGAGCACGAAGCCGTCGCCTTCTTCCGCCGTGGCACTGCGGGGCACGAACACCGGCTCGCCGCAGTAGTCGCCGGCCTCGGGCTGCCATGTCGACACGTTGCCGCTGGCATGGTCGATGTGCGCCAGACCATCGCGTGAATCGCGGCCGCGGCCGGCCTGCGTGATCTCTCCGGCCTGGAACCAGCCATGGCGGTAGGGCAGGGCGGTGTAGCGCTCGTCCAGACGCGGGAACTCACCGCGGTGGTCGTCCAGCGCCTGCTCGGTGAAGCTGTCGGTGTTGCCCTTGGGGTCGAAGGTCCAGCGCACCAGCGTCGCCTCCGGTGGCGCACCGCTTGCCGGGCGGCCGTCGGGCGCAGGGAACAGCGGTGCCACCGGGTACTTCATCATGTCGCACACCACCTTGCCGTCGGGCGTGTCGAAGGCGTTCATCGGGTGGAACACATAACAGGGGTCGGCGCTGAACCAGCGCACCTGGTCGACCGAGCCGTTGCGCGGCACCAGCGCCACGTGCGTGCCCTTGTCAGGCTCCCAGGCAAAAGGCGGCAGGCCCTTCATCGCCCGGTCCATCGAGCCGGTGAGCGGGAAGATCGGCAGGATGATCCAGTCGCGCGTGACCACGAAGTCATGCACCATGCTCGGGTAGGGCGCCTGGAACCACTGCGAGCGCTTCAGTACGCCGTCGCGGTCGACCACGTGCAGTGACAGGTCGGGCGTGAAGCGCCCTTCGGCCGCGTAGCCGAAGAACACCATCTCGCCATTGGTGGCGTCGAGCTTGGGGTGTGCGGTCATCGGGCCGACCAGCTTGCCACCGAAGTCGTGGTAACCCTTGGGCGCCAGCGTCACCGGGTCGACCTCGAAGGGCGCATGCGCTTCTTCGAGCGCCAGCAGCTTGCCGCCATGCCAGACCACGTTGGTGTTGGCCACGGTGGAGCCGAGCTTGACGATGCGCGGGTCGCTGAATCGCGGGTTGCCGAAGGCGCCGGACAGCCCTTCGCCCTCGGCATGTTCCAGGTCCCACTTGGGCGTGCGCACCCAGCGGTTGCGGTAGGACACGCGCCCGTCTTCGACATGGAATGCGTGCAGCATGCCGTCGCCGGAGAACCAGTGATAGGGCCCGCGCGGCGCGAACTGCGGGTTCGGGCCGTTGCGGTACAGCCAGCCGTTCAGCTCCTTCGGCAGCTCACCGCTGACCGGCAGGTTGGGGGCATCGCACTCCATGTGCAGCGGCGCGTAGTAGCCGCGCAGGAAGGGATCGTCGGTGGGGAAGGGCTTGGACACCTGCGTCTCCTGGGACATTGCTGAGGGCGGCAATCGTCGCATGGAACCTCCCGGGTGGCGAGAAGGACGCGCTCGCCCGGAAAGGCGAGGCCGGCCTCAGCCCATCTGGCTTTGCAGGTAGTTCTGCAGGCCGACCTCCTGGATCAGGCCGAGCTGCTGTTCCAGCCAGTGCGCATGATCCTCTTCGGTGTCCACCAGCATCGGCAGCAGCACGCCTCGGGTCACGAAGTCCTGCTCGCGCTCGCACAGCGCGATGACTTCGCGCAGGTGCATCACCACGGCTTGCTCCACGGCCAGGTCGTTGGCATAGATGCCGGGCAGGTCGGCGCCGACCTTCCACGCCGCCGGCGTCATCGCTGGCGCGCCGCCGAGCATCAGGATGCGCTTGATCAACGCGTCGGCATGCTCCGCTTCGTCGGCCATCTCGTGTGCGATCCGATCGGCTGCGCGTGCCAAGCCCCACTCGGCAAGCATGCGCGAATGAATGAAGTACGGGTCGCGTGCAGCGAGTTCATTGACCAACAGCGCGTTCAGCGCATCGATGACGACCCGTCGGCCTTGCATGTGTGATCCCTGCGGTGCGCGCTTCCCGAGCCGAACGCCGACGCGTTGATCTGGATCAGCGTCGTGAATGGGAGTGTGTTGATAACATATCAACAATCATTCGCATTCGCATTCGTGTTTGAAATCAAGGACTGCACACAAAGGAGTCGGAAATGCTGCGTCGAAATTCATGGGCATGGGCAGGGTTCGGACTCAGCTTCGCGCTGCTGGCGGGCTGTGGCGGCGATGACAGTTCGTCGGATACGCAGCGGCTTTCGGCACAGGCGGCGCTGGGAGAGAAGATATTCGCCGACGTGTCGCTTTCCGCGTCGGGCCGGCAGGCCTGCGCCAGCTGCCACAGCCCTGACGTCGGCCACGCGCCGGACAACTCCTTGGCCGTGCAGCTCGGTGGGGCGCTGCTCGATCAACCCGGAAACCGCGTCGCCCCTGGCTTGAACTACCTGTCCGGCAACACGGCCTTCCACTTCGATGACGAGGGCACTCCCACCGGCGGCTTCTTCTGGGACGGG
Source organism: uncultured Pseudomonadota bacterium (assembly GCA_963758955.1). GTDB lineage: Bacteria > Pseudomonadota > Gammaproteobacteria > Burkholderiales > Burkholderiaceae_C > Rubrivivax. The sequence continues at coordinate 306,035 of CAVWXO010000002.1, read as the reverse complement.
CGCGCCGCGTCGCTGCAAGCCCAGGCCAGCGGCCCGCTGCTTGCCGCCAACGAAATGGCCAACGCCAGCGTCGCCGAAGTGGTGGCCAAGTTGTCGCGCGCGGCTTATGCTGAGGAGTTCAAGCGGGTCTTCGGCGCCGACATCTTCAGCCGGACCGACGATGCGATGGCGCAACTCACCCTGGCGCTGCAGATGTACCAGCTGGAAGACGCCGAATTCCGCGCCTTCTCCAGCAAGTACGACCAGTTCCTGCGTGGGCTCGTGGCCTTGTCGGACCAGGAGGCCCGCGGGCTGGAACTGTTCAACAGCCCCACCAAGGGCAACTGCGCAGGCTGCCACCCCTCCGCAAAGGGCGCCGACGGCAGCCACCCACTGTTCACCGACTTCACCTACGACAACCTGGGCGTGCCGCGCAACGCGGCGCTGGCGCAGAACGCCGACCCGACCTTCTTCGACCTGGGCCTGTGCGCCCGCGCCGATCTGGCTGCGCGCACCGACCTGTGTGGCGCGTTCAAGGTGCCCTCACTGCGCAATGTGGCGCTGCGCAAGGTGTACTTCCACAACGGCCGGTTCACGACGCTGAAGGACGTGGTCACCTTCTACGTGCAACGCGACACCCATCCCGAGAAGTGGTACCCGTTGAATGCGGACGGCTCGGTGAACAAGTTCGACGATTTGCCGCCGCAGTACCACCCCAATGTCAACACGGCAGAAGTGCCCTACAACCGCGTGCCGGGCGATGCGCCGGCCCTCACGGATGCCGAGGTCGACGACGTGGTGGCTTTCCTCAAGACGCTGAGCGACGGCTTCCGGCCCTGACCGGAGCCAGCCTACTGTGCGCGGCATTTCAGTCAAGTACCGCTTGTAAATACGAACCATTCTCAGTTAAAGTTGGCAGCATTCTTCATCTGAACCGGCCGTCGGCGGGTTCTGCGCGAATGCCGCCAATGAGAAAAGACGTCGCCGAAACGCCGAACACGCTGGCCTGCTGCGGGCCGACGTTGTTGGAGTTCAGCCCTCCCGATCCGGGCTCCAGACGCCGGCGGCTTTGGGAGCTCGACGCGGCGACTCATTGCCCGGTGCTCGGCGTGTGCCTGCCGCTTGGACTGCTGCGCCGGCTGGTGGCCAAGGCCCTGCCGGCCCATGCGAATGAAGACGACTACCGGCTGCATTGCATTGAGGTGTCGGCATGCAAGGCCCGTGCGCCACTGTCGGAGGCGCTGCACAAGGCCCTGGAGCAACGTTTCGCGCCGGCCGTGCGCCAGGCCGCGGCGCTGCGCAGCAGCGATGCGCTGTGCGCCTGGTGGCGGCAGCTGCGCGCCGACGAACGTATGCCCGGAGCGCTGTGGGCGACGCTCACGCATGCCCACTGCGATACCGTGCTGGAAAACCAGGTGCTGGCTGACGTGCACATGCTGCAGCACCAACTGGGCGCAGCGCAGCGTGTCGACCTCGCCCGCTTCGAAGCGCTGCAGGCCGAGGCCACGGTGCTGCGCGCCAAGCTCGACGCCTGCCGCCTGCGCACGCAACAGCAAAGCGCTGTGCTGCAGTCGCAACTCGACCGTGCGCAGGCCCGCAGCATGCGGCTGCAGGCACAAGCCATCGGCCACGACACCGCGCAGGCGGCGCTGCGTGACGAGCTGCAGTCGCTGCAGGCCCTCGCGCCGGGCTTGCAACGCCGCGCCGAGCTGGCGCGCCGCGTGCAGGCGCAGGCCGAACGCATCGGCGAGCTGGAGCAGGCGCTGCGCCGCGCCCAGCAGCAGGCCGAGCGCGAACCGAAGCCGGCGGTCGTGGCCGAACCGCCGCATGGCGCCGACGCGGCCCTTCAGGTGCCATCGCCGGTGCCGGTGCCGGTACCGCTGGGCGACCGCGCGGTGCTGTGCGTCGGCGGCCGCCCGGCCAGCGTGCCGCTGTACCGGCACATCGTGGAGCGCAGCGGCGGGCGCTTCCTGCACCACGACGGCGGCGACGAACACGGCGCGCAGCGGCTCGACACCACGCTGTCGGCTGCCGACCTGGTGCTCTGCCAGACCGGCTGTGTCAGCCATGACGCCTACTGGCGCGTCAAGGAGCACTGCAAACGCCATGGCAAGCGCTGCGTCTTCGTCGAGAACCCCGGCAGCGCCAGCCTGAAGCGCGCCCTTGCGGAACTGACCCCATGAGCATCGTCCTGAACACCCTGCTGCCGCTGTCTACCGACGCCGGACAGCGCCGCGAACGCCGCTGCCGCGCCATTGCCCACCGGCGCGAACGCTGCCTGATGCTCGGCCCGTCCATGCGACTGCAGTTCGAGGACGAGACCAGCGTACGCCACCAGATCGTCGAGGTGCTGCACGCCGAGCGCATTGCCGATGCGACGCAGGCGCAGCAGGTCATCGACGGCTATGCGCACCTTCTCGGCGACGGCCGTCAATGGAAGGCGACGTTGTTCATCGAGCTGCCCGACGCAGCGCAGCGCGATCGCGAGCTGCCGCTGCTGAGCCTGGCCACACACCACGTGTACATCGGCTGCGGCGCGCTGCCGCGGGTGGTGGCCGAGGCCAACGAGGACCTGCCCGACCGTCACCTGGGCCGACCCAGCGCCGTGCACTTCCTGCGCTTTGCGCTGCCTGAGGCCGTGGCCGAGGCGCTGCATGCCGGCCGCGCGGCGGTGCTGGGCTGCGCGCACCCGGGCTATGCCTGGCAGCGTGCCATTCCGGCGACCGTGCTGGACAGGCTGTGCGGCGACTGCACGGCGCAAGCATGAACCGCAGGCTCCGCAGCTGGGTCGAGTGGGCTGGGTTCGCCGCCGTCGTGACGGTGATCTGGGTGCTGCTGCCGTACTAGCCGCTGCCATGAACGAGCCTCATCCCCAAGCGACGACCGGGTCGACTGCACGCCTCGCACTGTGGCAGCTGGACTTGGAATGCCACGGCCCGCTGGTCGGCAGTTGCTGGGCCGCGGCCGAGCTGCGCCGTCTGACCGACCGGCTGTTCGGCAGCCGCTCCAGCCTCGATGACTTCGCCTTGCATGCGGCCGTGGTGGCCCAGTGCGCCACCCGCAACAAGCTGTCGCTGGGCCTGCAGCGTGCGCTCGACCAGCGCGCTGCCGCGATGCTGCGAAGCTTTGCCGCGGCCGGCTCCGGCCAAGAGCGCGAGGCCCTGTGGCGCCAGGCCGTGGACGATGGCGATGTCGGCGCAGCGCTGTGGGCCGCGTGGTCCGACCCGAACAGCGACGATGCACTGCGTCGGCGTATCCATCAGGACCTGTACCTGCTGCAGCACCAGCGCGTGGCGACGATGCGCGCCGGCGCGGCCGAGCTTGCCGCCTGCCGCGCCGAGCAGCAGGCGCTGCAAGCTGAGGCGCAACGCCTACAGCACCGACATGCGCGTTGGCGCGGCGAGGCGCTGGCCGAGCGCGACACGCTGCGCACACAGCTGGCCCAGGCGCGCAGCCACGTGCTGTCCCAGCAGACACAGATCGAGCAGCTGCAACAGGCGGCAGCGGCAGCCACCGAAGCGCCGACCGGGCGCGACAAGCTGGTTCAGCGCATCGCCGCGCTGTCGAGCGAGCTGGCGCAGGCCCGGCAGTCAGCCGAAGCCCAGCGTTGCTTGCCGTCAGCGCCCAGGACCCACGCCGAGGCGGCGGTGCCCGAGCAAACGCCCACCGAGCCTGCGCCCGAACCCACGGCCACGCTCGCGTCGGCCAGCGTGCTGTGCGTCGGGGGACGCAGCGGCCACGTGCCGATGTACCGTGAGCTCGTGGAGCGCCACGGCGGCATCTTCGTGCACCACGACGGCGGCCTGGAGGACAACCCGCACCGGCTCGACGCCCAGCTGGCTGCCGCCGACCTGGTGGTATGCCAGGCCGGCTGCCTGAACCACAACGCCTATGCGCGGGTCAAGGCGCATTGCAAGCGAAGCGGCAAGCCCTGCGTCTACCTGGACAAGCCCGGGGCCGGCAGCTTCGCCCGGGCGCTGGCCCTGGGCGCTGCCGCCGGGCTTCAGAACTTGTAGCTGACGGTGGCCACGATGTTGCGGCGCGCGCCCCACCAGCAGTCGCCGCGGCTCAGGCAGGTGGACACGTAGGTCTTGTCGAACAGGTTGGTGGCATTGAGTGCCACGCGCCAGTCGCGCGTGTCGTAGGCCAGCAGGCCGTCGGCCAACGTCACCGAAGGAGTTTCCGGTGCGTTGCCGTCGGTGAAGGCGCTGGCATAGCGCACGCCCAGTCCGGCCGAGAAGCCACCGAGGCCGCCGAGTGCAAAGCGCCAGGTGCCCCACACCGAGACCAGGTTCTTCGGCAACTGCTCGAGCACCGCATCCACGTCGGTGTAGGTGTAGTTGGCAATCAGGTCGAAGCTGCGGGTGATGCGTCCCTTGGCCTCGAGCTCCACGCCCTGGGTCTTCGATTCGCCGGTCTGCAACTGGTTGAGCGGGTTGCTCGGGTCGTTGACCTGGCGGTTCTTCTCGGTCAGCGTGTAGACCGCGCCGTTGGCCACGAAGCGGCCGTCCTCGGTTTGGTACTTAACGCCCGCTTCCCACTGTTCGCCGCGCGTGGGCACCCAGCGCTGGCCGAAGAAGTCGGTGCCGGCGATGGGCAAGAAGCTCTCGCTGTAGCTGAGGTACGGCGACCAGCCCATGAAGCCCAGGTACATCAGCGCGGCGCGCCCGGTGGTGGCGCGGTCGCGTTCGATCGATTGGTTCTCCACGTCGTTGCTGTACCAGTCCTGGCGCAGGCCCAGCATCAGCAGCCAGTCCTTGTCGAATTTCATCTGGTCCTGCGCATACAGGCCGACCTGCTGCTGCACCAGGCGGGCCTCGGGGGTCCAGCTGGGCGGCGTGAAGTTGCCGTACACGGGGGCGAAGACGTCCAGCTCGGTACCGATGTCGAAGGCCGACTGCGCAGTCTCGCTGTAGCGCGAGTAGTCCAGCCCGAACAGCAGCTGGTGCTGCACGCCGCCGGTCATCACCGTGCCGAGCAGGTTCTGGTCGGCCTGGAAGGTGTGGGTGTTGCGCTGGTTGCCATAGACGTAGCGGCCGATGATGCTCTGCTCGGGGTTCAGGTACGGGTTGGCCGGGTCGGCGAAGTTGCTGCTCGGATACAGCGTCTTGTAGTCGCCGGTGCTGTAGGTCCAGCGCGTGTTCTGCGTCACCAGCCAGCCGTTGTCGAAGCGATAATCGAACAGGCTGGCCAGGCTGTTGCGTGTGGTGTCGTAGGCGTCGAAGCTGGGTTCTCCGACGAAGCGGCTGGTCGGGATCTGGCCGTTCGGGTTGGGCAGCACCGTGCCCGACCAGGGCAGGAAGGTGGCGCTGGAGCCGCTGGCATTGCGCTGCCAGTGGGCCTGCAGCGTCCAACGGGTCATGGCATCGGGCGTCCAGGTGAGCGACGGTGCCACCAGCGCCATGTCGTCGGGGACGTAGTCGACCTGCGTGTTGCTTTCCCGGCCCATCACGACCAGCCGGTACAGCCAGGTCTTGTCGGCGTTCAGCGGCCCGGTGAAGTCGCCTTCGAGCTGCACGCGGTTGAAGCTGCCCAGCTGCAGGCCGATCTGGTTTTGCGCCATGTCCAGCGGCCGCTTGCTGACCATGTTGATCAGCCCGCCTGTGCTGCCCTGGCCGTACAGCACCGAGGCCGGGCCGCGCAGCACGTCGATGCGCTCCAGCGAGAAGGGTTCGATGCGCGCGTTGTTGTTGTAGCCGAACATCAGTTGCAGCCCGTCCAGGTACTGCACCGGCTCGGCGCCGCGGATGCGTGTCCAGTCACCGCGGCTGTCGACGCCGTAGTTGCTGCTGCGCAGGCCGGCGGCGTAGTTCAGCACCTCCTGCAGGTTGGTGGCGCCCAGGTCGGTGATCTGCTCCTGCGTGACCACCGTCACCGAGGCCGGCGTCTCGCCGAGCAGCGCATCGGTCTTGGTGGCGGTGGCGGCACGGCGGGCCGCGTAGCCGTCCACCGGGCTGGTGGCCGTCTCCTTCTGCGCACGCGCCTTGATCTCGACCTTGGGCGTGTCGGATTCAGCCGCGGAGGCCGCGTCTGCGGGCGCTGCGGTCTGTGCCAGGCTGGCACTGCAGCAGCCGGCCATCAGCAGCGCAGTGAACAAGGGGTGGGGGCGTGGGGTGTGTCGCGAGCTCATGTTGGAGTGGGTTGTTCATGGCTGGCGAAGGCTGGCTGGGATGGAAGAAAAGCGCCGGCGATGCCGCCGGCGCGAGGGGCAAGCTTCAAGCTCGGCGCAGGCCTTGCCAGGCGCACAGGGCAACGGGCACGGCCAGCGCCAGCCAGGACAGCGTGTCCCAGGGGCCGTCGCCCAGCAGTGCCGCCACCAGCCCGAACAGGCTCAGCAGCGCCAGCAGCAAGGGCCAGCGCCAGATTGGCCCGGCCAGCGCACGCAGCCAAGTCATCGCACTGCCTCCTGGGGCGCGGCCGCTGCCAGCGTCGCGGGCGCCGGCTGGGGTGCCGGCTCCAGTTGTTCGGCGAGTTCCTGCTCCACGCTGACGTGGCGCTGGCGCCGCGCCAGCCAGAGGTACAGGCCACTGCCGAGCACGAGGATGGTGATCACGTCGAGCAACGCCCAGACGATCTGCAGTCCCAGGCCGCCGTAGTCGCCGAAGTGCAGCGGCTGCGACACCAGCAGCGCCGTCAGGTACCAGGGCAGGGCGCGGCTGTCGGTGACCTGCGCGGTCTGTGCATCGACCAGCACCGGCTTGAACAGCCGCGCCGTCAGCGGCGTGGTGCCTCGCATGAACACGGTGTAGTGGTGGGCGCTGGAGAAGGCCGTGCCCGGGAAGGCGACGAAGCCCATCGTCATCGAAGGCTCCAGCGCCTGAGAGGCGCTCACCGAATCCTGCAGCGAGCCCAGGCGTTCAGGCGGCGGCTTTCCCTTGTAGGGGGCGATCATCTGGCTGACCTCGCTGAACTGCCAGAACTTGAACAGCGGCTCGCCCAGGGTGTTGATCACGCCGGTGAAGGCGACGACGAAGGCCCAGGCCAGCGTGACGATGCCCAGCAGGTTGTGCAGGTCGAGCCAACGGGTGCGCGTGGCCGCGCCGTGGCGCACGGTGCCGAAAGTCAGCTTGCGCATGAAGGGCGCATACAGCACGACGCCGGAGACGATGGCGATGACCAGCAGCAAGCCCATCAGGCCCAGGAACAGCGTGCCCGGCAGCCCCGCGAACAGGTCGACGTGCAGCTTGAACATCCAGTACATGAAGCCCTCGTTGAACTTGGGCTCGCCCAGCACGGCTGCCGTGCGCGCATCGACGGCCACGGTCTTCTGGTTCTTGTCGTCGAGCGGCGTGTCGCCGAGCGTCACGTACCAGAAGCTGTCGTCGTCGATCTCGCGCGATACGAACTGCATCACCTTGCCCGGCGCGCGCGCCTGTGCCACCGCCACCACCTGGTCCAGGTCGGCGCGCGGCGTGCCGGCCGGCAGCTTCGGCGCCTCGACCTCGGTGCCGAGCAGGTGGCCGATCTCGTGATGGAAGATCAGCGGCAGCCCGGTGATGCACAGCAGCAGCATGAACAGCGTGCACACCAGGCTGGACCATTTGTGCACCCAGGCCCAGGTGCGGATCGATCGCGTGCTCAGCATCGTGTCTACCTCGTGGATGCGCTCAGAAGGCAAAGCGCGCCGAGGCCTTGACCGTCAGCGGTTCGCCCAGGGTCAGGAGGCCGCTCTGGGCACCGACGGGCGCGCTGGCTTCAGGCGGGGCGGCAGCTAGAGAAGGGGCCGCCGGTGCGGCGAAATCCAGGCTTGCCGCCAAAGCGAAATGCGATCCGCAGATCGGAGCGTTACCAGACACGATGCCATTTCCTTTGGCTCATGCACTGGCTGGCTAGGGCTGGCTGTGCGGTGGGGTGAAGGGACTGCTACTTGGTCAGAATGAGCTTGCCCAGTGCGGTCTGCCGGAGGCGGTACAGCGAGCCGCGGTGTTCGATCTGCAACTCGGTGGCGCCGCGGAAAAGGGCTTCGCTCTTGATCGGCAGCAGTGTCCCGTGCCTGCTTCCCGAGGTGGCTTGAGCGCGCGCGTCGGGAGGCGGGGCAACGGGCTTGTGCATGCCGCAATGTAGATCAAATGCGAACAATTCGCAATAGCGAAATGTAGGCCGCGCGCATCGCACTGGCTCTTGCCCTCACAATCGGCCTTCGATCAATGCAGGGAGGACACCTCGATGAAGGGCTATGCCAAGGTACTGGAGTACTTGAACAGCCAGCTGAAGAACGAGCTCACCGCGATCAACCAGTACTTCCTGCACTACCGCATGCTGAAGCACTGGGGCTTCGTGCGCCTGGCCAAGCACGAGTACGAAGAGTCGATCGAGGAGATGAAGCACGCCGACAAGCTGATGGATCGCATCCTGATGCTCGACGGCCTGCCCAACCTGCAGGATCTGGGCAAGCTGCTGGTCGGCGAATCGGCCGTCGAGGTGCTGCATTGCGACCTGAAGGCCGAAGTCGGTTCGCAGACGCTTCTGAAGGAAGCCATCGCCTACTGCGAGACCGTGCGCGACTATGTCTCGCGCGAACTGCTCGAAGAAATCCTCGAGGACACCGAGGAGCACATCGACCACCTGGAAACGCAGATCGGCCTGGTGGCCCAGGTGGGCGAGCCCAACTGGCTGCAGTCGCAGATGGGCGAGGTGTCCTGAGGATCGTGCGATTCACCCCGGATGCGACTCAACATTTTATTGAGAAGCATTCCTATTCCGTGTAGACTGCGCCGCAAGCTGATGCAAGAGCGTGCCGCGCACCATGATCGTCTGCCTCTGTCACCGCGTCTCCGACCGCGACATCCACCGTCAGGTGGCAACCGGCACGCATTGTTTCGAGGTGCTGCAGGACGAGACGCGGGTCGCCTCCTCCTGCGGCAGTTGCCACGACTGCGCGCGCGAGGTCTTCGACAGTGCCTGCGCGCGGACCTGCCACACGCACGCCGAGGCCGAGGCGCCGGTTCACCTGGGCTGAGCGCTGGCGCTTCCAGCTGGCGCCCTTCCACTCCCTTGGACGTTCAGAGCTTGCGCCGCGGCGCCCAATGCACCGGCTGCACGTCCGGGGGCTTGGCCGCACCGGTGTCGCAACCGTCGCAGCCGCACCCCGACGATGCCTTGGCTGCGGTCTGCAAGCGCCGTTGAATCGCGCCCGGCCAACGCCGGCGCAGCAGCGCGATCGCAAGGCGTCGCCGCAGGGCGGCCGGCAGCAGCAGGGTCCAGCCGACGTAGGCCGCGCAGGCGGCGACGATCAGCGCGGTGAGCCAGGCCTGCAGCATCAGCCGCCCCCCAGCCAGAGCGTGATGCGGTAGGTGGCGAACGCCGCCGCATAGGCCAGCACGAACAGGTAGCCGGCCATCAGCAGCGGCCAGCGCCAGGAGTTGGTCTCGCGTTTGGTCACTGCCAGCGTCGACAGGCACTGCGGAGCGAACACGTACCAGGCCAACAGCGAATAGGCGGTGGCCAGCGACCAGCCGCTGGCGATGATCGGCTCCAGGCTCTGCGCCACTTCGTCGCCCGCCGCCGATAGCGAGTACACCGTGCCCAGGGCGCCCACGGCCACCTCGCGCGCCGCCAGCCCGGGCACCAGCGCGATCGAGATCTGCCAGTTGAAGCCGATCGGCGCAAAGACATGCTGCAGCGCTTGTCCGATCCAGCCGGCGATGCTGTACTGGATGGCCGGGCCGGTGGCGCCGTCCGGCGGCGCCGGATAGCTGCTCAGGAACCACAGCAGCACCATCAGCGTGAAGATGATGCCGCCCACGCGGCGCAGGAAGATGCGCGCGCGCTCCCACAGGCCGATGGCCAGGTTGCGCAGCCCCGGCACGCGGTATGGCGGCAGCTCCAGCATCAGCGGCTGGTAGCGGCTCTTCATCCACAGCCGCTTGAAGCTGAAGGCCACGGCCATGGCCGACAGCACGCCGGCCACGTACAGGCCGAACAGCGTCAGCCCGCGCAGGTTGAAGGGGCCGACCGAGGTGTCGGGCACGAAGGCGCCGATCAGCAGCGCATACACCGGCAGCCGCGCCGAGCAGGTCATCAGCGGTGCCACCATGATGGTCGCCAGCCGGTCCTTCCAGTGGGTGATGGTGCGCGTGGCCATGATGCCCGGCACGGCGCAGGCAAAGCTGGACAGCAGCGGGATGAAGGCGCGCCCCGACAGGCCGACGCGGCCCATCAGGTTGTCCAGCAGGAAGGCGGCGCGCGGCAGGTAGCCCGAGTCCTCGAGCAGCAGGATGAACAGGAACAGGATCAGGATCTGCGGCAGGAATACCAGCACCCCGCCGGCACCGGCGATGACGCCGTCGACCAGCAGGCTGCGCAGCGGGCCCGCGGCCATGTGCGCCAGCGTCCAGTCGCCGAGGCCGGCCATCGCGACCTTGATCGCGTCCATCGGCGCGGCGGCCCAGGAGAACACCGCCTGGAACATCAGGAACAGCAGCACGGCCAGCAGCAGCAGGCCCCACACCGGGTGCATCACCACCGCGTCGAAGCGGGTGTGGAAGCGCCGCGAAGGCAGCGCGCCAGGGGCCACGGCGGCCAGCAGGCGCCGCACCTCGTGCTGCAGTTGCGCCGGGTCGCGGGGCGCGGTGGTCGCGGGCGTGGCGGCCGCCGGCGCGGCGCTCACCGCGGCCTGGATCTGTTGCAGCAGCTGCGCATGGCCGTTGTGGCGCACCGCCACGGTCTCGACCACGGCGCAGCCCAGTTCCTTGGCCAGTCGCGGCACGTCGATGGCCAGGCCCTGGGCGCGCGCCACGTCGGCCATGTTCAGCGCCACCAGCATCGGCCGGCCCAGGCGCTGCAGTTCCAGCACCAGGCGCAGGTTCATGCGCAGGTTGGTGGCGTCGACCACGGCGACGATCAGGTCCGGCACGCGTTCGCCCTCGCGTCGGCCCTCGATCACCTCGAGCATCACCTGCTCGTCGGGCGTGGCCGGGTCCAGGCTGTAGGCGCCGGGCAGGTCGATCACCGTGACGGCGCGGCCGTCCTGCAGGCGTGCCGTGCCGGCCTTGCGTTCCACCGTCACGCCGGCGTAGTTGGCCACCTTCTGGCGCGCGCCGGTCAGCAGGTTGAACAGCGCGGTCTTGCCGCAGTTGGGGTTGCCGACCAGCGCGACATGCCAGTCCAGCACGGCGGCTTCGGCAGCGGGGCGCGGCGACATGCTCAGCTCGGTTCGACGTCGATGCAGCGCGCTTCGGCCAGGCGCAGTGCGAACAGCGTGTCGCCCACGCGCACCGCCAGCGGGTCGCGGCCGCCGGGCCCGCGGCGCAGCACCTGCACCGGCTCACCGGCGATGAAGCCCAGTTCGGCCAGACGGCGCAGCATCGCCGCGTCCAGATCGGGCGACTGCGCACGCACGCCGCGCACCGTCGCATGCGCGCCGTCGGCAAGCTGATCCAGCTGCAGGCTCATCAAATGAGAGTGTATCTCATTTGCATTGAGTCGCGACATTTCAGAGCTCGAGGCGGTACACCCGCGCGGCGGTGTCGTGGAACAGCGCCGCCTTCTCCGCCGGGCTGAAGCCGGACGCCAGGCGCTTGAAGCTGTTCCACAGCACCAGGTAGGAACAAGACACCTTGTCCACCGGGAAGTTGCTCTCGAACATGCAGCGCTCGGGGCCGAAGCGCTCGATGGTGTGCAGGACGTAGCGCGCGGTGGCATCGGCCAGCTGCTGCGACGAGGGCAGCGTCTCGGCCTTGTGCCAACCGAACCCGTTGACAGGCATCGCCAGCCCGCCCAGCTTGGCCACCACGTTCGGGCAGCGGGCCAACTCTTCGATGTCGCGCTTCCAGTCGGCGTACACCGCATCGGCCTGGCCGGCATAGGGCCCGATGCCCAGCGGCCCGCCGAAATGGTCGAGCACGATGGTGGTGTCGGGAAAGGCGCGGGCCAGGTCGGTCAGCTCGGGAATCTGCGGGTGGAACAGCCAGGCGTCGAAGCTCAGCCCCAGCGGCGCCAGTTGCGCGAAGCCCTCGCGGAAAGTGGCGTCGAGCAGCAGGTGCTCGATCGGGTTGCTGTGCGAGTTGCGGATCAGCTCGCTGGCATGCCAGCCGGCGGCATGGCGGATGCCCCGGAAGCGCCCGCGTGCCGCGCCGATTTGCGCTTCCAGCACCTCGTGCACCGCGGCGCCGAGGCACAGGTCGGCGAAGGAGACGATGCCCGCGGCCACGCGCGTGTCGCCGTTACCGCCGCTGTCGCTCAGGGTCGCGATGCCGTTGACGAACTCGGTCTCGCCCACCGGCCGCAGAGGTTCCGGGCCGCCGGCGCGGTACATCGACGCGCATTCAACGAACACAGTGCCGCGCACGTTGTGACGCGCGCCGCGGGCATCAGCCTGGCCGGTGTCGGCCAGCAGCTCGTCCAGCAGGTAGCGGTTGCCGTGGCGGTCCCACAGGTGATGGTGCGGGTCGATGATCGGCAGCGCGGGGTCGATGACCTCTTCGGTGAAGCTCATGCTTGCTCCTTGCGACGCCGCAGCCACAGCAGCGCCAGCAGCGCACCGATGCCGATGCCGATGGCGTCGGCGCCCAGGTCGGCCCATTCGCCGGAACGGTTGGGCAGCTGCAGCTGCACCAACTCGATCGCGCCGCCAAAAGCCAGCAGCGCCAGCAGTGCGGCGAGCCGCGCGGCAATCGAGTCGCGCCAGCCGAACACTGCGCACAGACCCAGCGAGGCAAAGGCCACCAGGTGGTTGAGCTTGTCCCAGCCCAGGTCCATCTGTTTCGGTGGGGCGGGCACCACCGCCAGCACGGCGATCACCGCGGCCAGCAGCAACAGCGCCCAGCGCCAGGGGTGGGTGCGAGCTAGGGGGTCGGGCATGGCCGCGAGTCTAGCCACCTAGAATCCCGCCCCTTTGCCGCGCCTGCCCATGCCTGCCTTCTGCGCCATCGACTTCGGCACTTCCAACTCGGCCATCGCGCTGCCGGCGGGCGAGGGCGTGCGCCTGGTGGAACTGGAGCCGGGCCAGCCGACCATGCCGACGGCGGTGTTCTACGCGGTCGAAGGACTGGCCGCGCACGAGGAACCGCAGCGCCACTATGGACGTGCGGCCGTGGCGGCCTACGTCGAGGGCATCGAAGGCCGGCTGATGCGCTCGATGAAGAGCATCCTGGGTTCGACGCTGGCACAGCAATCCACCGAGGTCGGTGCCGGCCGCTCGGTGCGCTACCTCGACGTGGTCGGCGGCTACTTGCGGCACTTGAAGCGCGTGGCCGAACGCGACGCCGGCCACGAGCTGACCAGGCTGGTGCTGGGCCGGCCGGTGTTCTTCGTCGACGACGATGCGCAGCGCGATGCTGCAGCCCAGTCGGTGCTGCTGCAAGCGGCGCGCGACGCGGGCTTCGTCGAGGTCCGCCTGCAGTACGAGCCGATCGCCGCGGCACTGAACTACGAAACCACGGTGCAGCGCGAGCAGCTGGTGCTGGTGGCCGACATCGGCGGTGGCACCTCCGACTTCTCGCTGGTTCGCGTCGGGCCGGCGCGGCGCCGCCATGCCGAACGCAAGGACGACATCCTGGCCAACCACGGCCTGCACGTGGCCGGCACCGACTTCGACCGGCACATCGAACTGGCCTGCATCCTGCCGGAATGCGGCTACCGCAGCGTCGGCCCGACCGGGCGCGAGGTGCCGAGCAAGGTGTACTTCGACCTGGCCACCTGGCACCTGATCAACACCGTCTACGTGCCCGGCCGCGTGGCCGAGCTGGCGCGCATGAAGAGCTTCTATGGCGACCTGTCGCTGCACGCGCGGCTGATGACCTTGGTACACGCGAGGCTGGGCCATGCGCTGGTGGCGCAGGCCGAGGCCGCCAAGATCGCCGTGGCCGATGGCGGCGACACCGTGCTGCAGCTCGGTCCCATCGAGGCGGGCTTGCAGGTGCGGTTGCCGGCGCAGCAGGCCATCGACGCACTGGACACCGACCTGCAGCGCATCGTCGATGCCGCCGACGAGACGCTGCGCCAGGCTGGCCTGCAGCGCGAGCAGGTCGATGCGCTGTACTTCACCGGCGGCTCCACCGGCCTGTCGCTGCTGGCCCAGCGCATCGCCGCGCGCGTGCCAAGGGCCACGGTGGTGCGCGGGGACCGCTTCGCCAGCGTCGCCCAGGGTCTGGGCGTGCATGCGCAGCGGGTATTCAGAACGGCTTGATGCGGTGCGGATCTGATTCGACATCCGGATCCGGACGTCCGGCGTCGCCAGCTCAGTCAGCGCTCAGCCCCAGGCGCGCCAGGTCGCCGCGGCCGACGCGCACCACCGTCGGCACCCCGCTTTCCATGTCGATGACGGTGGTCGGCTGCATCGGGCAGGCACCGGCGTCGATGATCGCCTGCAGGGTCTTCTGGAAATGTTCGCGAATCTGCTGCGGGTCGTTCAGCGGCTCCCTGGCGCCGGGCAGGATCAGCGTCGTGCCGAGCAGCGGCTGGCCCAGCGTTTCCAGAAGCGCCTGCGTCACCTTGTGGTCGGGCACGCGCAGGCCGATGGTCCGGCGCGAAGGGTGGCTCAGCCGGCGTGGCACTTCCTTGGTGGCTTCGAGAATGAAGGTGTAGGGCCCCGGCGTGCCCAGCTTGAGCAGGCGGTACTGCTGGTTGTCGACGCGGGCGTAGCTGGCCAGTTCGCTCAGGTCGCGGCACAGCAGCGTCAGGTGGTGCTTGTCGTCCACGTCGCGCAGCCGGCGCAGCGTCTGTGCCGCAGCCTTGTCGTCGAGCCGGCACACCAGCGCGTAGCTCGAATCGGTAGGCACGGCGGCGATGCCGCCTTGCAGCAGGATCTGCGAGGCCTGCTTCAGCAGCCGCGGCTGCGGGTTGTCGGGGTGGACTTCGAAGTATTGCGACATGGGCCCGATTGTCGGCCCGCTTCAGTCCGCTGCCACGGCGTCCTGCGGCGCCGCGGCCGCGGGCCTGGCGCGCAGGTTGAGCCAGGCCGCGGCGGCGCCACAGGCCATGATCACCGCCATGCCGACCCACGCGATGGCATCGGGCAGCTGGCCGAAGACCAGCCAGCTGATGGCGGTGGCGATCGGGATCTGGGTGTAGATGAAAGGCATCAGCGTGGCCGTGGGGGCCATGCCCAGTGCCAGGATCAGCATCAGGTGCCCGCAGGTGCCGAGCGCGGCCACGCCGGCCAGCAGGGTCCACTGGGCAACGGTTGCCGCGCGTGCCGCCTCCAGCAGTGGTGGCGCCTGCCAGAGCAACAGCGGCGTGACGATGAGCATGCCCACCAGGCCGGTCCAGAAATGCGTGGTGTAGGGGTTGTCCAGCGCACTCATGCGCGAGGTCAGCACCTGGAAGGCCGCATAGGTGAAGGCCCCGGCCAGCGGGAACAGCACGGCCAGCCCGAACACGCCGCTGCCCGGGCGGATGACGATCAGCGCGCCGAGCAGCCCGCCCCCCACCAGCAGCCAGCGCAGCCGTGACACGCGTTCACGCAGCAGCCAGGCAGCGAGCAGCGTGACGAGCAGCGGCGCCAGCATGTTGATCGAGGTCAGCTCGGGCACCGGCATGTGCTGCAGTCCCAGGAAGATCAGCGCCGAGGTGACCAGCAGCAGTGTGCCGCGCAGCATCTGGAAGCGCGGGTGCGCGACACGAAAGCCGGCACCTGGCGCAAGCAGCAACCATAGGGCCATGACCACGGCCTGGAAGGCATAGCGCAGCCACAGCATCAGCACCACCGGGAACACGCCGGCCAGCGCGCGCACGCCGGTGTCCATGCCCGCAAAGCCGGCGACCATCAGCAGCATCAGGCCCACGCCGAGCAGCGGGCGCTGCCGCGGTTCAGGCACGCTGCACGCGGTGCTGCAGTTGCGCCCACACCGGCGTCAGCTGGCCGGGAAGATCGGGCAGGCGCCCCAGGTCGGTGTGACTCTCGCCGGGCGAGTGGAAGTCGCTGCCGCGTGAGGCGAGCAGGCCGAATTCCAGCGCCATGTCGGCGTACTTCTGGTAGTCGGCCGTGCCGTGGCTACCGGTCACCACTTCGACGCCACGACCCCCATGGGCGATGAACTCGCTGAACAGCGCGTACTCCTCGGTCGGCGTGAAGCGATAGCGCCCCGGGTGGGCAATCACCGCCATGCCGCCGGCCTGGGTGATCCAGCGCACGGCATCGCCCAGCGCCGCCCAGCGGTGCGGCACGTAGCCGGGCTTGCCTTCTATGAGGTAGCGGCGGAAGACCTCGTTGGTGTCGCTGCAAACGCCCGTGTCCACCAGGTGCCGCGCGAAGTGGGTTCGCGAGATCAGCGCCGGGTTGCCGACATACTTGAGCGCACCGTCGAAGGCATTCTTGATGCCCACCTTGGCGAGTTCGGCCGCCATCTCGCGGGCTCGCGCGTCGCGCCCACCGCGCGTGGCGGCCAGGCCCTGACACAGGTCTTCGTCCTCGGCATCGAAGCCCAGGCCGACGATGTGCACGGTCGTGCCTGCGAAGCTGACCGAGATCTCGCAGCCGCTCAAGTAGTCCATACCCAGCGCCAGCGCCGCCGCCGCCGCACGCTGCTGGCCATCGATCTCGTCGTGGTCGGTCAGCGACCACAGTTCCACGCCGTTGAGCTTGGCGCGCTCGGCCAGAGCTTCGGGTTGCAGGGTGCCGTCGGAGACGACGGAGTGGCAGTGCAGGTCGGCGTTGATCAGGTTCACTGGCCCGATTGTAGAAAGCCGCTGCGGCTCAGGCCCGTGAAGGGTTGCTCAGGCCCCTGCCAGGCGGCCACTGACCAGTGTCAGCATGTGGTCGCAGCGCGCGGCCAGTTCGCGATCGTGCGTCACCAGCACGAAGGCCGTGTCGCGTTCGCGCGCCAGCTGCAACATCAGGCCGAAGACCTTGTCGGCCGTCTCGCCATCGAGGTTGCCGGTGGGCTCGTCGGCGAGCACGCAGGTCGGCTGGCTGACCAGCGCGCGCGCCATCGCCACGCGCTGGCGCTCCCCTCCCGACAACTGTGCCGGATGGTGCGCGACGCGTTCGCCCAGCCCCACCTGTGACAGCACGGCGCGTGCCGCCTCGCGCGCCCGATCCCTGGATTCGCGGCGGATGCGCAGCGGCATGGCGACGTTGTCCAGTGCGCTGAATTCCGGCAGCAGATGGTGGAACTGGTAGACGAATCCGAGGTGCCGGTTGCGCCAGCGCCCTTGTTCTGCGGCGTCCAGGGTGGCGAAGTCGCGGCCCATCAGCTCGACCTGGCCCGAGGTGGGCGCATCCAACCCGCCCAGCAGGTGCAGCAGGGTGCTCTTGCCCGAGCCGGAGGCACCGACGATGGCCAGCGTCTGGCCGGCGCGCACCTGCAGATCCACGCCACGCAGCACCTGCACGTCGAGCGGGCCTTCCTTGAAGCGCTTGTGCAGGTCTCGGCACTGCAGGACCACGTCACTCATAGCGCAAGGCTTCCGCCGGATTCACGCGGCTGGCGCGCCAGCTCGGGTACAGCGTGGCCACGAAGGCCAGCAGCAGCGAGATCAGCGCGATCGGCAGGATGTCGCTCATCAGCGGCTCGCTGGGCATGCGGCTGATCAGGTAGATGCTGCCCGGAAGGAAGGCCACGCCCAGCGCACGCTCGATGGCCGGCACGATGACGTCGATGTTGAAGGCCACCAGCAGCCCGAAGGCCACGCCGCCGAAGGTGCCGATGATGCCGGCTGCGGCCCCCTGCACCATGAACACGCCCATGATCGAGCGCGGGCTGGCGCCGAGCGTGCGCAGGATGGCGATGTCGGCGCGCTTGTCGGTGACGGTCATGACCAGCGTGGACACCAGATTGAAGGCCGCCACCGCGACGATCAGCGTCAGGATGATGAACATCAGCCGCTTCTCGACCTGCACCGCGTCGAACCAGTTGCGGTTGGTGCGTGTCCAGTCGCGCACGAACACCTCCGGCCCCAAACTGCGCTGCAGTTGCGCGGCCACCTGGCGCGCGCCGTGCACGTCGCGCAGGCGCAGCTGCACGCCGGTGGGCCCGTCGACGCGGAAGAAGCGCGCGGCGTCGTCCAGGTGGGTCAGTGCCAGGCCACTGTCGTACTCGTAGTGGCCGGCCTCGAACACCCCGCTCAGCGTGAACTGCTTGAGCCGCGGGATCACGCCGGCCGGCGTCATCTGCCCGCCGGCGGCCACCAGCGTGACCTTGTCGCCGACGCGCACTCCCAGGCTGCGCGCCAGCTCGGTCCCCAGCACGATGTTCCAGCTGCCGGAGGTCAATGTGGACAGCGTGCTGTCGCGCAACTGCGCCGCCAGCGGCGTGACCGTGGCCTCGTCGGCCGGCGAGATGCCGCGCACGATGGCGGCACGCATGTCGTCGCCGCGCGCCACCAGCGCCTGCGATGCGACGAAGGGCGCCGCACCCAGCACCTCGGGGTTCTTGCGCACCTGTGCCACCGTGGCTTGCCAATCGGGCAAGGCCGCGCCGCGCGGCTCGACGACTTCGACATGCGCGATCACCGACAGCATGCGGTCGCGGACTTCCTTCTGGAAGCCGTTCATCACGCTGAGCACGATGATCAACGCCGCCACGCCGAGGGCGATACCGAGCATCGACACGCCGGAGATGAAGGAAATGAAGCGGTTGCGCCGCCCGCTGCGGCCGGCTCGCGTGTAGCGCCAACCGATCTGCAGTTCATAGGGCAGGCTCATGTCGGCGGCATGCTAACCGACCCTGCGCGTTGCATTGACCTTGGGACCGACGACCCAAGCCACGGCGCAAAGGCCACCCGAGCCAGTGATGGCCTCGACGGCACGCCCAGCCGGGTGCCGATCGTCGGCTCTGCGACCGGCCGCGATAATCGCCCCATGCATCTTGTGGTCCCCTATGCGGCTGCGGCCTCGCAGGCCGGCGCCGCGGCCCTGCACGGGCTGCGGCTGCCGCATCTGGAGCGGCTGCTTGCCCGGCTGACACCGGGTGCGACGAACGCGGCCGAGGCCCAGGCGTTGAACCTGCCGCACGAGCACGTGCTGGCCGCCTGCCGCGGCTGGCCGCTGCGCGACGGGCACCTGCCAATGGCTGCCTGGGCCGCCCAGGGTGACGGCCTGGAACCTGCTGCGTCCGAGCAGGGCTGGGGCCTGCTGACACCGACGCACTGGCATGTGGGTCGCGAGCAGATCCTGCTGTTCGACCCCGCGCAACTGCACCTGGACGAGGACGAATCGCGTGACTTGCTGGATGCGCTACGCAGCCTGTTCGAGCCCGATGGCTGGTCACTGCATTGGGGTGCACCGCTGCGCTGGTACGCCACGCACGAGTCCTTGCGCGAGCTGGCCACGGCCTCGCTGGACCGCGTGGTCGGCCGGGCCATCGATGCCTGGTTGCCCGACCGGCAGGCCGGGCGAACGCTGCGCCGCCTCCAGGCCGAGGCGCAGATGCTTTTCCACACGCACCCGGTCAACGCGGCACGCGAAGCGCGCGGCGAACTGCCGGTGAATTCCTTCTGGCTCAGCGGCACCGGGCCGACACCCTCGCTGACTCCCGCCGACAACGAACCGGTGGTCGACGAGCGGCTGCGCGCGTCCTGGCTGGCCGAGGACTGGGCGGCCTGGGTCGAAGCCTGGCAGGCGCTGGACGCCCAGCGCCTGGGTGAATGCGAAGCGCGCGTGGCGCGCGGCGAGGCCTTCAGCCTGACGCTGTGCGGTGAACGTGCGGCCCGACGCTTCGACAGCGTTCACCGCGGGGCTTGGCAACGGCTGATGCAGATCTGGCGACGTGCTGCTGCGCTGCAGGTGCTGGAGCCGCTGTGAGCAACCCCCGACTCGAACCGCGCGATGCGCCGCCGCGCAGCGTGTTCGTGCTGGAGCAGGCCGGGGCGCACCCCTTGCTGGCGCGGCTGCTGGCGGCGCGCGGCGTTCGCCATGCCGAGGAACTCGACGACGGCCTGGCTCAGCTGTTGCCGCCGCAGAGCCTGCGTGGTGCCGACGCCGCGGCACGGCTGCTGGCCGACACGGTCCAGCAGGGCCGGCGGCTGTGCGTGGTGGCCGACTACGACTGCGACGGCGCCACCGCCTGCGCGGTGCTGCTGCGCGGTCTGCGCATGCTCGGCGCGCCGGCCGACAGCCTGCACTACGTGGTGCCTGACCGCGCGCTGCACGGCTATGGGTTGACGCCGGCCATCGTCGACCTGGCCTTGCACAAGCGCCCCGAGCTGCTGGTCACCGTGGACAACGGCATTGCCAGCCTGGACGGCGTGGCCCATGCGCGCGCACGGGGCCTGAAGGTGCTGGTCACCGATCACCACCTGCCGGCCAAGGACGGCGATCAGGTGTTGCTGCCCGCGGCCGACGTCATCGTCAACCCCAACCAGCCGGGCTGCACTTTCGAGAGCAAGGCGCTGGCCGGTGTCGGCGTGGTCTTCTATGTGCTGCTGGCCACGCGCGCCGTGCTGCGCGAGCGCGGCGCCTTCGACGCTGCCGCGCAGCCGCGGCTGGATGCGTTGCTCGACCTGGTGGCCCTGGGCACGGTGGCCGACGTGGTGCGCCTGGATGCCAACAACCGGCGCCTGGTGGCGCAGGGGCTGAAGCGCATCCGCGCCGGGCGCATGCAATGCGGCGTCGCGGCCCTGTTCCAGGTGGCCGGTCGCGAAGCGCGGCGCGCGGCCGCCTTCGACTTCGGCTTCGCCCTGGGCCCGCGAATCAATGCCGCCGGTCGCCTGTCGGACATGACGATGGGCATCGAATGCCTGCTCAGCGACGACCCGGCGCGCTCGCTGCAGCTGGCGCAGGCGCTGGATGCCATCAACCGCCAACGCCGCGAGGTCGAGTCGGGCATGAACGAGCAGGCCCAGGCCGCGCTGGAGCAGCTGCTGCCGGCCAGCGACAGCGTGACGCCGAGTGCGCTGTCGCTGTACGACCCGAAGTTCCACGAAGGCGTGGTGGGCATCGTCGCCGGCCGGCTGAAGGACCGGCTGCATCGGCCGACCTTCGTCTTCGCGCGCGGCGCCGACGGCCTGCTCAAGGGCTCGGGCCGCTCGATCCCGGGCTTCCATCTTCGCGATGCGCTCGATCTGGTGGCCAAGCGCCAGCCTCATGTACTGCGCCGCTTCGGCGGGCATGCGATGGCCGCCGGCTGCAGCATTGCCGAGGAGCACTTCGGCGACTTCGACCGCGCCTTGCAGCAGGTGGCCGGCGAGTGGCTGGATGCAGCCACCTTGACGCGCACGCTGCGCACCGACGGGCCGCTGGCCGTGGAGTGGTTCAATCCGCAGACCGTTGCGCTGCTGGACTCGCAGGTCTGGGGCCAGGGCTTCGAGGCGCCGCTCTTCTGCGACGAGGTCGATGTGCTGCAGCAGCGGCTGGTGGCCGACAAGCACCTGAAGCTGCGCGTGCGCCACGCCGGCGCGCTGCGCGATGCCATCTGGTTCGGCCATGCGGAGCCGGTGGCCACGCGCGTGCGCTTGGCCTATCGCCTGAGCCTGGACGAATGGCAGGGCCAGCAGCGGGTGCAAATGGTCGTCGAGGCAGCGGGCTGAGCGCGGCTCTGGCAGCATCGGAACCGAGTCCTGGAAGGTTGACATGCTTCGATCGACGATCTTGCTGCTGTGTGGCCTGGTTGGCGGCGCCCAGGCCGCCGAGCCCAAGCTGGTGGGCGTGGCGCGCGGCCTGGCCAACCCCTGGGCGGTGGCCTTCCTGCCCGACGGCCGCTATCTGGTGACCGAGCGCGCCGGCCGGCTGCGCATCGTCGAACGCGACGGGCGCCTCGGCGAGACCCTTGCCGGCCTGCCGGCGGTGGATTCCGGTGGCCAGTGCGGTCTGCTCGACGTGGCGCTCGACCCGAAGTTCGCCGACAACGCGTGGGTCTACTGGAGCTATGCCGAAGCGGGCGAGGGTGGCAACAGCACCGCGGTGGCGCGCGGGCGGCTGCAGGGCAACCGCCTGGTCGATGTGCAGGTCATCTTCAGGCAGCTGCCCAAGGTATCGAGCACGCTGCACTGCGGCTCGCGCCTGGTGTTCGCGCGCGATGGCCGGCTGTTCGTGGTGCTGGGCGACCGCTTCTCGCGCAAGGACGATGCGCAGACTCTGGACAATCACCTCGGCAAGGTGGTGCGCATCGAGGCCGACGGCAAGGTGCCGGCCGACAACCCCTTTGTCGCGACCCCGGCCGCGAAACCCGAAATATGGAGCCTGGGCCACCGCAACATGCAAGGCGCGGCGCTGCACCCTGTAACGGGCGAACTGTGGGCCACCGAACACGGGCCGCAAGGAGGCGACGAGTTGAACGTCGTGCGTGCCGGCAAGAACTACGGCTGGCCGCTGCTGACTTACGGCCGCAACTACGGCATCGGCACGCGCATCGGCGAGGAGGGGCCCAAGCCCGGATTCGAGCAACCGATCAAGTACTGGGTGCCGACCTCGGTGGCCCCCAGCGGCCTGGCCTTCCTGACCAGCGATCGCTACCCGGGGTGGAAGGGCAACCTGTTCCTGGGCACGCTGCGCGGCCAGTCGCTGATCCGGCTGGAAATGGACGGCAGCCGTGTCGTCAAGGAAGAACGCCTGCTGGGCTCGGCCAACGCGCGCATTCGCGACGTTCGGCAGGGACCGGACGGTCTGCTCTACCTGCTCACCGACAGCGCCGACGGACAGCTGTTGCGGCTGCAGCCGTGAGGCGGATCAGGCCACCCGTCCGAACCACCATACCGACAGTCCGGCACCCAGCAGCGCCAGCAGCGCGCCGGCCGCAGCGAAGAAGGCGGTGACCTCGGTTTCCTTCTTTTCGACCACCAGCTTCGAACTCAACGACTGGTAGACCTTCATCAGGTCCTGTGCGCTGCCGGCATAGAAGTACTCGGCCTGGGTCAGCAGCGCCACCTGCTTCAGTGCCGCCTCGTCAAGGCGCACGC
This sequence comes from uncultured Pseudomonadota bacterium, assembly GCA_963758955.1. Lineage (GTDB taxonomy): Bacteria > Pseudomonadota > Gammaproteobacteria > Burkholderiales > Burkholderiaceae_C > Rubrivivax. The sequence goes on along the minus strand of CAVWXO010000002.1, from coordinate 283,280 downwards.
GCATGCTCCAGCCTTCGAATCCGATGGTTTCGCCGGCGACGGTGCCGATGCCCACGGTGTACACGCGCACGCCGCGGTCGGCAGCCATCTTGGCGGCTTCCAGGGGGTCCGGTCCGGTGGTGCGGGCCCCGTCGGTCAGCATGATGATCGCCGCCGAGGTGTAGGAGCCGGGCTCCACCGGGGTGAACTCCTTCTTGTCGTTCTTCTCGTCCAGCGGGCTCGGCATGTTCTTCTGCCCGGTGGCCTGAGAGATCTCGATGCCGGCGTCGGGAAAGATCGTGGCCAGCGACAGAATGATGCCGCTGCCGGTGGCGGTGGCGCGCTGCAGCTGGAAGCGGTCGATCGCGGCGATCACGTCCTCGCGGCTGGCGGTGGGCGCCTGCACGACTGCGGCAGTGCCAGCGAAGGCGACGACGCCGACGCGTACTTCTCGTGGCAGGCCATTGACAAAGGCCTTGGCCGCCTCCTGTGCGGCAACGATACGGCTGGGCTGCACGTCGGTGGCGCGCATGCTGCCGGACACGTCCATCGCCAGGATGATCGTGCGTTGCGACAGCGGCAGCGTGATCACCGCCAAGGGTCGGGCCATGGCCACCAGCAAGGTGCCGATGGCCAGCAACAAGAGGATCGGCGGTACGTGGCGCCGCCAGCCGGGACCCTTGCCCAGCGCGGCCTTGGCCACGGCCAGGCTGGCCAGTCGCACCGTGCTGCGGCGGCGCTTGCGCAGCAGCCACAGATACGTCACCACCAGCAGCGGCAGCAGCAGCAGCGACCACAACATGTTGGGCCAGATGAAGGTCATGTCACGGCTCCCGCAACGTGCTGCGGCATGTCTGTGCGCAGGTGGGAAGGAAAGCGCCCGCCGACCTTGAGCCGCCCGCGCTGGCGGCGCAGCGCGGCAAAGCGCATCAGCGCTTCGAGCAGGTCATCGTCGGTGGACAGCTCCAGCGTGTCGGCGCCGGCGTGGGCCAGCGCCTCGCGCAGTGCAGCCTCGCGGGCCTCGGCTTCGGCGGCATAGCGCCGGCGAAAGGCGGGGTCGGCGGTGTCGACGAACAGCTGTTCGCCGGTTTCGGCATCTTCGACCGTCACCAGACCCAGTTCGGGCAGCTCCATCTCCAGCGGATCGAACAGGCGCACCGCCACCACCTCGTGGCGTTGTGCCAGGCGGGACAACGCGCGCTCCCAGCCAGGCTGGCTGATGAAATCGGACACCACCAGCACGAGCGAACGGCGCTTGATGGTGCCGGCCGCGGCGTTGAGCAACTCGGCCAGCGACGTACCACTGCCGCGTGCATCCTCCCGCGGCCGCTGGCGCATCAGGCGCATCAGGTTCAGCACGTGCTGGCGCGACAGCCGAGGCGGCAACACGGTGTCGACTCGGGTGCCGTAGAGCAGGGCGCCGACGCGGTTGCCGTGCCGCGTCAGCACGCGGGCCATCACCGCCACGAAGCCGGAGGACACGCCCAGCTTGGTGACGTCGGACGAGCCGAAGTCCACGCTGCCCGACAGGTCGAGCAGGAACCAGGCGGTCATCTCGCGGTCTTCGGTGAACTGGCGCACATGCGGCGTCTGCAGCCGGGCGGTGACGTTCCAGTCGATGTGGCGCACATCGTCGTGGAACTGGTATTCGCGCAGGTCGGCCAGGTCGATGCCGGCGCCGCGCAGCAGCGTGCGGTAGTCGCCCTGCAGCAGCCCGTCGAGACGGCGCATCACCGTCCACTCCAGCTGGCGCAGCAGCCGCTCCTCCAGCCCGGGCACACGCGCGCCGGCGCCGTCCTCAGGCATGGAGGGCGTTGCCGTTTTCATGGTTGTGGGCCATCGGCCTGTCGGGGACGCCGACCTTCTGCATCACGCGCTGCACGATCTGGTCGGCCGTGATGTTGTCGGCCAGCGCCTCGTAGGACAGCACCAGACGGTGGCGCAGCACGTCGGGCACCAGGTCGACCATGTCCTCCGGCAGCGCATAGCGACGCCCGCGCAGCAGGGCCAGCGCGCGCGAGCCTTCCACCATGCCGATGGTGGCGCGCGGACTGGCGCCGAAAGTCAGGTATTTGGCCAGGTCGGCCAGTTCGTAGCGCTCGGGCGAGCGCGTGGCGCTGACCAGCTTGACTGCGTACTGGATCAGCGACGGGTCGACATAGACCGCGCGGCATTCCTTCTGCAGCGACTGCAGCGCCTGCGTGTCGCACACCGCCTGCACCTCGGTGCCGGGACCGGTGACGCGTTGCGCGATCACGAACTCCTCTTCTTCGGTGGGGTAGTCGACAAGCACCTTCATCATGAAGCGGTCGACCTGCGCCTCCGGCAGCGGGTAGGTGCCTTCGGTCTCGATCGGATTCTGCGTGGCCATCACCACGAAGGGCTCGGGCACATGGTGGGTGTAGCCGGCGATCGTCACCTGCCGCTCCTGCATGACTTCGAGCAGCGCACTCTGCACCTTGGCGGGTGCACGGTTGATCTCGTCAGCCAGCAGCAGGTTGGCGAACACCGGCCCCAGCGAGGTGCCGAAGTCACCGGTCTTCTGGTTGTAGATGCGCGTGCCCACCAGGTCGGCCGGCACCAGGTCGGGCGTGAACTGGATGCGCTTGAAGCTGCCGCGCATGGTGCGCGCCAAGGTCTTCACCGTCAGCGTCTTGGCCAGGCCGGGCACGCCCTCGACCAGCAGGTGGCCCTGCGCCAGCATGGCGATGAACACCCGCTCAAGGAAACGGTCCTGCCCGACGACGACGCGCTTGACTTCGTAGAGCATGCGCTCCATCAGGCCGGCAGTCTGCGCCGGATCGTGCGTGCCAAGTTGCATGTGTCTTCCTGTGAATGGCTGTCAGAACGGAGGCAGTCCGGCGGCACCGGCGGCGTTCTCGATCGGCACGGCAAAGCCGATGCCGACGAAGGTGCGCTGTTCATTGGGGTTGAGAATGGCCGTGACGATGCCGACCACGTAGCCGTCCATCGTGACCAGTGGCCCGCCGGAGTTGCCCGGGTTGGCCGCGGCATCGAACTGGATCAGGTTGGTCAAAGCCTGCTGGCCTTCGGGTGCGCGGAACTCGCGACCCAGGCCCGACACCACACCGGCGCTGACCGAAGGGCCGATGCCGAAGGGGTGGCCCACGGCGATGACCTGGTCGCCTGGGGCCAGGTCGCCGGTGGAACGCATCGTCGCCGGCTCCAGATCGTCGGGCAGGCTCTTCGCCTTGAGCACGGCCAGATCGTTCTCGGGCTGAGCGCCGACCATCTGCGCCTCGGACTCGTGACCATTGGCGAAGGTCACGCGCACGCGTTTCGCACCCCACACCACGTGCAGGTTGGTCAGGATGGTGCCATCGTCCTTGATGACCACGCCGGTGCCCAGGCTGCGGTCCATCGCGCGCTTGTCGGGGCGATCCTTGCCGTCGTCCTCCTCGTCCATCAACCCAATGACCCGCACCACGGAGCGGGCGACGACCTCGTAGGCCTTGGTGGCTTGTGAGGGCAGGGGTTCCTTCTCCAGGGAATGGCGCACCGCCGCGTCGATCTGGGCCTGGGTGATCACGCGCTGGCGCGGTTGCAGCCCAAAGGCCGCCAGCATCACCGCCATGGCCAGCAGCGCGCCGATGCCGCTCCAGGCAATGGCCGGAGCATGGCGCCTGAAGAAGGGCTGTTTCCTTGCGGCGGGCGCGGCTGGAGGTGCGGCGCCGGCCGGCCCGGCTTCGGCCGGCCCGGCCGCAGGCGCCACAGCCGCAGTTTGCGAAGTGGACGCCAACACGGGGGGCCGCCCAGTGCGGCGCGACGGACTGTAGAGCGGCGTCTTGCGGATGGCCATATGGAGCCCTGCTGGCAGACCACGAGGATTGGGTTTCACGTTATCACGTTGCGTCGGCCCGTGCACCATTGGGGTAGACCTCGGGGCGGGCGGCACGCCGAGTCAAGCCGATTTGCCGACATCGAGATCCTTCCTGGGCAAACGACGCATCGCGTCGGGCACCGTGGGTTCGCGATGGCTGACACACTGGGTTCAGGGTCGACGCCTGGCAAGGCGCAGTAGGAGCACTACCAGCGGCAGGACACAAAGTGCACCCGAGGGAGGCTCAGGTACCGCGTACTCGACAATGAAGCCACGCATTCCCGCGTACTCATGCAGGTCGTTCCAGGTGTCAGCAAAGTTGTCGTTGCCCTTGCCGTGAAAGGAAAGATACATCTCGCTGGGGCTGAACCCGCCGCCTTCGTTCGGCTCGCCTTCGGCCCAGTTGCGATAGGCAAACTTCTCGCCGGTCACCCAAGCCCAGCCGCCGTCGGGCTCCTGGGAACCCGGCGGCTGGAATCCTCCCAGCCAAGGTCCCCGCGTGTCGCTTCCGACATTGATCCAGAAGCGCTCGTCAGTGGCAACCAATGCAAAAACGAAGTCGTTTTCTTCGACCGACGTGATCGTTGCCAGATGGGCACCCTTGGCCTCGGCAAGCGACTTTGCGGCAAGCCAATCGACGCCCTGGGGCGTCCACACCGCTTCATACGAGTGGCCATTGGTGGCCCAGAGCAAGGGTCCGGCAAACGCGTGGTTGCCAGGCCAGAGCACCAGCAGTGCGTGCAGCCACAACGCACCGAGTCCAGTTCTCACGGCACAAGCTTCCTCATGGACGTTGCCTACGAAAAGATAGGCCAGTGGCAGGTCATTAACAATGTGATCCTATTGATCCGGCATCAACGAACTTGAATCAAGCCGCATAGCGAACCGGACCATGCTCGAAGTATTTGCGAACCCGCTCAGGCTGGCGCTGCACGCTTCGCAGGTGACGCGCGGTGGCCTTGATCAGTTGCAGCTTCGTGCGCGCTGGCGCCAGCTTCGTGACGACCTGCTTGATGTCGGCATTGGCCATCTCGTCGGGGTTGAGCTCGGGGCTGTAGCTGGGCAGGTAGAACACCTCGATCGCATCGGCGTTCTCGGCCAGCCAGGCTTTGACGGGCTTGGCGTGGTGAACCCGCAGGTTGTCCAGGATCAGGAACAGCTTCTTGCTCGCCCCTTTGATCAACCGGCGCAGAAAGTCGATCAGGATGTTGGCGTTGAGCGCGCCGTCGAAGATGCGCCAGCGCATCTGGCCCTTGTTGGTCACGGTAGAGATCACCGACAGCTCGTGGCGCTTGTTGTTGACCCGGATCACCGGCGTCTGGCCCTTCGGGGCGAAGCCGCGGCCGCGTACGTCGTCGCTGCGCAGGCCGCTCTCGTCGCCCCAATGAATCTCGGCACCCTGGGCCTTGGCTCGAGCGGCAATGACCGGGTAGTCCTCGTCGAGCCACTTCTGGACTGCGGCGGGCGACTGCTCGTAGGCCTTCTTCATCGGCTTTTGCGGCGTGAAGCCCCAACGCGCCAGGTACAGCCCCATCGTGCGCACCGGCAAGCGAATGCCAAAGCGCTGCTCGATGAGCTGCGACACCGCCGTGCGCGTCCACAGCGCGTAGGGCATCTTCAGCTGATCAGGCGTCTTGTCGGTGATGAGCTTGCGCACCAAAGCCTCCTGCGCCGCATCCAGCAGCCGGCCATCGCCGCTCTTGCGCCCACTGGGCGCATCGCGCAAGGCCTTCGCACCCGCCGCTTCGTGACGCTTGCAGATGTCGAACACGCCGGTGCGGCTCAACCCGGTCTGCGCCGAAATCTCGTCGTAGGTCTGGCCCGCTTTGCGAAGTCGGATGACCTGCACGCGCCTCTCGTGTCGCGCGTCGCGCGACAGCGATCTCATATCGGTTGCTTCCATCATCCATCAGATGATGGCGTCTCCGAGAAGTTCAAGTTAAATCGTTCCGGATCAATAGCGACGCACAGCGCGGCGGACAAGGCGGTTGCAGCACCCCACCGGCTAAGCAGACGAGCTGCCTTCCGACGCCGCCTGGTCGGCCACGGCCAATCGCGCCCTCGAAGCCCAGCAGAGTGGATTGGCTGGAATGAAGCGCACTTTGCGCACGCTGCATGATGGCGCCCGATGAACTGGATCGACACCCACTGCCACCTGGACGCTTCCGAGTTCGACGCCGACCGCGGCGCCGTCGTGCAGCGAGCGCGTGCGGCGGGGGTGTCGCGGCTGGTGCTGCCCGCGGTGGAGGTGGCCCACTTTGGCGCAGTTCGCGCGCTGGCACAGGCCCATGACGCCGTCTACGCGCTGGGCATTCACCCGCTCTATGTCGATCGCGCCACTGAGGGTGATCTCGATGTCCTGCGTCAGGCTTTGCGCGCACAGCGCGAAGACCCACGCCTGGTGGCCGTGGGCGAGATCGGGCTGGACCATTTCGTGCCGGGGTTGGACCGCGCCAGGCAGGAGCGCTTCTATCTGGCTCAGCTGGCACTGGCTCAGGAAGTGGACCTGCCGGTGATCCTGCACGTGCGGCGTTCGGCGGACGCCCTGCTCAAGGGCCTGCGCCGGGTCGCGGTGCGGGGTGGCATCGCCCATGCCTTCAACGGCAGCACGGTGCAGGCCGGACACTTCATCGCCCTGGGCTTCAAGCTGGGTTTCGGTGGTGCGATGACGCACGAGCGCGCGCTGCAGATTCGCCGTCTGGCTGCGACCTTGCCCGAGCGGGCCCTGGTGCTGGAAACCGACGCGCCGGACATTCCGCCGCAATGGCTGTACCGCAACGCCGCACAGCGCCAGGATGCACCTCAGGCGCGCAACGAGCCCGCCGAACTGCCACGCATTGCGCAGACCCTGGCCGCGCTGCGAGGCTGGAGCCTGCAACGCACGGCCGAGGTCACCAGCGCCAATGCGTGCAACGCCTTGCCCGGGCTGACGGCATGAGTGCCCTGCTGCAGGGTCTGGCGCCGGTGATCGCGAGGCACACGCGGCTGGTGTTGCTGGGCAGCTTTCCGGGCGCCGCATCGTTGGCGGCGAGGCAGTACTACGCCCACCCGCGCAACCAGTTCTGGCCGCTGCTGTCGGCCTTGCTCGCCGAGGACTTGGTCCGGCTGCCCTATGCGCAGCGGCTGCAGCGCTTGCGCGTGCATGGCCTGGGCCTGTGGGACGTGATTGCCGAATGCCGCCGCGAAGGCAGCCTGGACAGCGCCATCCGCGAGGCCCGCTACAACGACCTGGCCAGCCTGCGCCGGCGCGCGCCGCAGCTGATGGCGGTGGCCCACAACGGCGGCGAATCGGCGCGCGCCATGCGCATCACCGCCGATCTCGGCCTGGCGGTGTATCGGCTGCCGTCCAGCAGCCCGGCCCATGCCCGCTGGAACTTCGAGCGCAAGCTGGCGGCGTGGCGCGAGGTCTTTATGGCCAGTGGTCTGCCGGTGGACTGAGCCCGGTCGGTTATCGTGCCCGGCTGCCCATGGCCACCCGACCTTTTCCCCCCTCGCGCCTGCCCGAGGTGACCCTCTCCGAGTACGACGGCGTGCGCAGCCTGCACCTGGGCACGGTCTGGATCCAGGGCTCGATGCGCATTGGCAAGCCCGACTTCGTCGAACTCGACTACGTGCAGCGCATGCTGGCCAGTCTGCTGTGGCTGCCGTCCGAACAGCTGGGCCGCGGCCGGGCGGTGCAGCTGGGGCTCGGGGCCGGTGCGATCACGCGTTTCACCTGCAAGGCGCTGCGCATGCACACCACCGCGGTGGAGCTGAACCCCGCGGTCATCGCCGCCTGCCGGCGCAGCTTCCACCTGCCGGCCGACGGGCCGAAGCTGCAGGTGCTGGCCCAGGATGCCGACACCTGGGTGCACGACCGGGCACACCAGGCCAGCGTGCAACTGCTGCATGTCGACCTGTACGACCACGAGGCCGCCGCGCCGGTGCTGGACGATGTGCGCTTCTATGCCGCCTGTCGCAGCGTGCTGGCCGAAGGCGGGGTGATGAGCGTCAACCTGTTCGGACGCGATGCCAGCTTCGACTACAGCCTGTCGCAGATCGCCTCGGCCTTCGGTCGCAGTCAGGTGTGCGGCCTGCGGCCCACGCGCGAAGGCAACAGCGTGGTACTGGCCGGGCGTGATGTATTGCTGCCCGATCGTGCGACGCTGCTCGAGCGCGCGGCTACCATCGAGGCCCGCTTCGGCACCTGGGGTCTGCCGGCGCGCAAGTGGCTGCGCATGCTGCGGCCGTTGGCGCCTTGATCCTGTGGGCCCCTTTGGCCAGCCCGACGACATGACGCACTCTTCCGCTCCGCACCGAACTGCGCGTCCCGCCGTGGCCGACACCATGGTGCTTCCGCATGCGCCATGGAAGGGCAAGCTCGATTGGAAACTGCTGCTCGGCTGGCTGCGGGACGACAAGCTGATCTCGGTCGACGACGGCGAGCGCGTGACGCGTCGCTTCGGCGCCGGCGCCTCCAGCCAGCATGCACTGGTGCGCCTGGGGGGCGCCGGTCTGGTGCGCGCAGGCACGGCGCAGGCCCTCGATACCGAGGCACTGACCGAGTGGCTGGCACGGCGCATCGACATGCCCTACCTGCGTATCGACCCGCTCAAGGCCGATGTCGGACGGGTGGCCGATGTCATGTCGGTGCACTACGCCGAAAGCCGCTGCGCGCTGCCGGTGCAGATGAACAACCACGACGTGGTCATTGCCACCGCCGAGCCCTTCGACCTGGGCTGGGTGGCCGAGATCGAGGCCCATACCCGGCGCAACGTCAAGCTGGTGCTGGCCAACCCGCAGGACGTGCGCAAGTACACCACCGAGTTCTATGCGCTGGCCAAGTCGGTGCGTGCGGCACAGAAGAGCGGCGAGGTCTCGCCGGCGGCCAGCTTCGAGCAGCTGGTCGAACTGGGCAAGACGGCCAAGCAGCTGGATGCCAATGACCAGGGCGTGGTGCAGGTGGTCGACTGGCTGTGGCAGTACGCCTTCGATCAGCGCGCCAGTGACATCCACCTGGAGCCGCGGCGCGACATGGGCGCCATCCGCTTCCGCATCGACGGCGTGCTGCACACCGTCTACCAGGTGCCGCTGGGCGTGATGAACGCGATGACCTCGCGCATCAAGCTGCTCGGCCGCATGGACGTGGTCGAACGCCGCCGCCCGCTGGACGGTCGCATCAAGACCAAGCGTCCCGACACCGCCGACAAGATCGGTGCCGAGGTCGAGATGCGCCTGTCGACCCTGCCCACGGCCTTCGGCGAGAAGCTGGTGATGCGCATCTTCGACCCCGAGACGGCGGTCAAGAGCATCGAGGCGCTGGGCTTCGGCGCGCATGACACGCAGCGCTGGCAGGAACTGATCGCCCGGCCGCACGGCATCATCCTCGTCACCGGGCCCACCGGCTCCGGCAAGACGACGACGCTGTACTCCACGCTCAAGCAGTTGGCCACCGACGAGGTCAACGTCTGCACCATCGAAGACCCGATCGAGATGATCGAGCCGGCCTTCAACCAGACACAGGTGCATGCGGCCATCGACATGGGCTTCGCCGAGGGCCTGCGCGCGCTGATGCGTCAGGACCCGGACATCATCATGGTCGGCGAGATCCGCGACCTGGCCACCGCCGAGATGGCCATCCAGGCGGCGCTGACCGGCCACCTGGTGTTCAGCACGTTGCACACCAACGATTCGGCCTCGGCCATCACCCGCCTGGCCGACCTGGGCGTGCCGGCCTACCTGATCTCGGCCACGGTCATCGGTGTGCTGGCGCAGCGCCTGACGCGCATGCTGTGTCCGGCCTGCAAGCAGCGCGACGACGGCACCACACGCGATACGCTGGACGACTTGGCCAAGCCCTGGCGCCTGTCCGGCGGCGTGCGTCCCTACAAGCCGGTGGGCTGCCTGGAATGCCGGCATACCGGCTACCGCGGCCGCGTCGGCCTGTACGAACTGCTGGTCATGACCGAGGCCGCGCGCGAGTGCGTGCACCCGGCGCTGGATGCCGGCGCGCTGCGCCGCCAGGCGGTGAAGGACGGCATGCGCGCACTGCGCCTGGCTGGCGCGATGAAGGTGGCCGAAGGCCTGACCACGGTCGAGGAGGTCATGCGCAGCACACCCAGCCTGGACATGCGCGGCTGAACCGAGTGGACGCGGTGCCTGCCTGAAGGCGCCGCCAATGCATTACGTGGAAACCACACCCGGCGCAGCGGTGGGCCTGCCTAGAATCGCCCACGATCCGTTCGCCGAGGAGACAACACATGAAGATCAAGAGCCAGAAGGATTTCTGGTCCGGACTGATGTTCGTGGCTACCGGGCTGGGTTTCGCCGCCGGGGCCACCAACTACAGCTTCGGAACCTCGGCACGGCCCGGCCCCGGCTACTTTCCCTTCGGCCTGGGCATCCTGCTGGCCATCCTGGGCGCGCTGGTGCTGTTCAAGTCGCTCACCATCGAAAGCGAAGGCGGAGATCCGGTCGGTGCCATTCCGTGGCGGCCGCTGGCGCTGATCACGCTCTCGGTGGTCATCTTCGGCGTGGCGCTGCCCAAGCTGGGCATGATCATTTCGTTGCCCATCCTGATCCTGATCGCCAGCCTGGCCGGTGACGAATTCAAGCTGAAGGAGGTGATCCTCAACATCGTGATCCTCACCATCGGCTCCTGGTTGGTCTTCATCAAGGGCTTGAACCTGGTGATCCCGCTGTGGCCTGCCTTCATGACCGCCTGAGGAGAGCCGCATGGACCTGATCAACAACCTGATGCTCGGCTTCGGCGTCGCCTTCACGCTGCAGAACCTGTTCTATGCCTTCTTCGGCGCGCTGTTGGGCACGCTCATCGGTGTGCTGCCCGGCCTGGGGCCCGTGGCCACCATCGCGATGCTGCTGCCCAGCATCTACGCACTCGACGCCACGCCCGCGCTGATCATGCTGGCCGGCATCTACTACGGTGCACAGTACGGCGGTTCGACCACCGCGATCCTGATCAACGTGCCGGGCGAGAGCAGTTCGGTGGTGACGGCGATCGACGGCTACCAGATGGCGCGCAAGGGGCGGGCAGGGGCCGCGCTGGCCGCTGCCGGCCTGGGCAGCTTCTTCGCTGGCTGCGTGGGCACGATCATCATCGCCGCCTTCGCGCCGCCGCTGACCGAACTGGCCTTCAAGTTCGGCCCGGCCGAATACTTCAGCCTGATGGTGCTGGGCCTGATCGGCGCGGTGGTGCTGGCTTCGGGTTCGCTGATCAAGGCGATCTCGATGATCCTGCTCGGCCTGCTGCTGGGGCAGATCAACACCGACGTCATCTCCGGCGTGCCGCGATTCAGCTTCGACGTGCCCGAACTCACCGACGGCATCGGCTTCGTCGCCATCGCCATGGGTGTGTTCGGCTTTGGCGAGATCATCGCCAACCTGAGCCGCCCGGCCGAGCACCGCGAGGTCTTCACCAAGGACGTCAAGGGCCTGTGGCCGACCAAGCAGGACTTCAAGAATGCCTGGCCGGCCGTGCTGCGCGGCACGGCGCTGGGGTCGATCCTCGGCGTGCTGCCCGGCGGCGGCGCGCTGCTGGCCTCCTTCGCCGCCTACACGGTGGAGAAAAAGACCAAGGGCAACCCCGGCGACGTGCCTTTCGGGCAGGGCAACATCCGTGGCGTGGCCGGTCCGGAAGCGGCCAACAACGCCGGCGCGCAGACTTCCTTCATCCCCATGCTGACGCTGGGCATCCCGCCGAATGCGGTGATGGCACTGATGGTTGGCGCGATGACCATCAAGGGCATCCAGCCGGGGCCGCAGGTGATGACCAGCAACCCCGAGCTGTTCTGGGGCCTGATCGCGTCGATGTGGGTCGGCAACGCGATGCTGATCATCCTGAACCTGCCGTTGATCGGCATCTGGATCAAGCTGCTGACGGTGCCCTACCGCTTCCTCTACCCTGCGATCATGGCCTTCTGCTGCATCGGCCTGTACACCCTCAACAACAACAACTTCGACGTCTTCATGGCAGCCGGCTTCGGCATCGTCGGCTACGCCTTCTTCAAGCTCGGTTGCGAGCCTGCGCCGCTGCTGCTGGGCTTCATCCTCGGGCCGATGATGGAAGAGAACCTGCGCCGCGCGCTGCTGCTCAGTCGCGGCGACTGGACGGCCTTTCTCACCCGGCCGTTGTCGGCGGGGCTGTTGATCGCCGCGGCGCTGATGATCATCGTGGTGTCGCTGCCGTCGATCAAGAGCAAGCGCGAAGAGGCCTTCCAGGAAGAAGGCTGACCACATGCCAGCGTTGGTTCGCGAAGGCCCGCAAGGGCCTTCGCCCATTTCAGGCACGACAACCGCCGCCGCTATGCTCGACCCATGCCCACGCTGCTGTCCAGGCTGAGCGCAAGCCCCACCTTCGCACCGTTCCGCACGGGGGTGTTCCGCAACCTGTGGCTGGCCACCTTCGCGGCCAACATCTCGATGTGGATGAACGATGTCACCGCCGCCTGGGTGATGACCTCGTTGACCACCAGCCCGGTCATGGTGGCGATGGTGCAGACCGCCTCGACGCTGCCCGTGTTCCTGCTCGGCCTGCCCAGCGGCGCGCTGGCCGACATCATCGACCGGCGCCGCTACTTCGCCGCGACGCAGCTGTGGGTGGCGCTCAATGCGCTGGCGCTGGCGACGCTGTCACTGACCGGCACGCTGACCGCGCCGCTGCTGCTGTTGCTGACCTTCGGCAACGGCATCGGCTTGGCGATGCGCTGGCCGGTGTTCTCGGCCATCGTGCCCGAGGTGGTGCCGCGCGAGCATCTGGGCGCGGCGATGGCGCTGAACGGCATCTCGATGAACCTGTCACGCGTCGTCGGTCCGGTGGCGGCGGGCGCCATCATCTCGGCGCTGGGCAGCGGCGTGGTCTTCGTGCTCAACGTCGTGCTCGCGGTGGCGGCCTTCGTGACCATCCTGCGCTGGCGTTCGACGCCGCGCAGCAGCACGCTGCCGGGCGAACGCTTCGTCGGTGCCATGCGCGTGGGCTGGCAGCACGTGATGCAGTCGCCGCGCATGCGCTCGGTGCTGGTGCGCATCTTCTTGTTCTTCCTGCATTCGTCGGCGCTGCTGGCGCTGCTGCCGCTGGTGGCGCGCAACATCCACGGTGCCGGTCCGGCCACCTATACGCTGATGCTGGCCTGCATCGGCGGCGGCGCGGTGGTGGCTGCGCTGTACTTCCCGCGCTGGCGCCAGCGCTTCAATCGCGACCACTTCGTCGTCGGCGGCACGCTCACCCATGCCGCGATGTCGGTGGTGGTGGTGTTCGCGCCGAACATCTGGGTCGCGCTGCCGGCCATCGTGGTGCTCGGCATGGCCTGGATCTCCACGGCCAACTCGCTGACGCTGGCCGCTCAGGTGGCCTTGCCCAACTGGGTGCGTGCGCGCGGCATGGCCATCTACCAGATGGCGCTGATGGGCGGTGCTGCGGCCGGGTCGCTGCTGTGGGGCCAGGTGGCTGGCTGGAGCAGCGTGCGCATTGCCGTCACCTGCGCGGCGGTGGTCGGGCCCGTGCTGTGGCTGCTGACGCGAAAGCTCACGGTCGAAGGTGGCGCCGACCCCGACTTCAGCCCGGCCCGGCCGGCCAACCTGCCGACCACGGCCATCGAGGTCGGCGCCGACGAAGGCCCTGTGATGGTGACGGTCGAATACCAGATCGACCCGGCCGATGCAGAAGGTTTTGCCGACGTGATGCAGAAGACGCGCCGCGCCCGGCTGCGCCAGGGCGCGTTGTCCTGGGGGCTGTTTCGCGACACCGCCGCACCGGGTCGGTACATCGAATACTTCGTCGACGAGAGCTGGGTCGAGCACCTGCGCCGCCTGGAGCGCTTCACCGCGGCCGATGCCGGCCTGCGTGAAAAGCGTCTGGCCTTCCACCGCGGCGACGGCCCGCCGGCGGTGCGCCGTTTTGTCGCCGAGGGCCTGCACAGTGGCGGCCCCTGGCCGGGAGCCTGAAACCATGGATCGAGTCGATTGCGTCGTCATCGGCGCCGGTGTCGTCGGACTGGCGGTGGCGCGAGCGCTGGCGCTGGCCGGCCGCGAAGTGGTGGTGCTCGAGGCCCAGGAGGCCATCGGCACCGGCACCAGCTCGCGCAACAGCGAGGTCATCCACGCCGGCCTGTACTACGCGCCGGGGTCGTTGAAGGCGCAGTTGTGCGTGCGCGGGCGCGAGCTGCTGTATGCATACTGTGGCGAACATGGCATTGCGCACCGGCGCTGCGGCAAGCTGATCGTCGCCACCGAGGCGGCGCAGGAGAGCGGCCTGCAGGCGATACGCCGACGTGCCGAAGCCTGCAACGTGCACGACCTGCAATGGCTGGATGCCGCCGAGGCCCGTGCGCTGGAGCCCGCGCTGCGTTGCACCGCGGCGCTCCTGTCGCCATCGACCGGCATCGTCGACAGCCACGGACTGATGTTGTCGCTGCAGGGCGAGGCTGAAGCGCATGGCACGATGCTGGCGTTGCGCAGCCCGCTGCAGCGGTTGCGCCGCGTGGCCGACGGCTTCGAGCTGCAGGTCGGCGGCGACGAGCCGATGCAACTGCATGCCCGGGTCGTGGTCAACAGCGCCGGGCTGCACGCGGTGGCACTGGCCGCGCGCTTCGAGGGGCTGCCGTCGATTCCGCTGCCGCGTTCGCACTGGGCGCGCGGCCACTACTTCGCCTGCCCGGGCAAACCGGCGTTCTCGAGATTGGTCTACCCGATGCCGGACGAGGCCGGGCTGGGCGTGCATGTCACGCTCGATCTGGGCGGGCAGATGCGCTTCGGTCCCGATGTGCAATGGATTGCGCAGACCGATCTTGGTGCAGAGGACTACCGTGTCGACCCTTCGCGCGCCGCGCCCTTTGCGGACGCGATCCGTCGCTACTGGCCGGGCCTGCCCGATGCAGCGCTGCAGCCGGCCTATTCAGGCATCCGGCCGAAGATCAGCGGGCCGGGCGAGGCGGCAGCCGATTTCGTGATCCAGGGCCCGGCCGCGCACGGCGTGGCCGGGCTCGTCAACCTGTTCGGCATCGAGTCGCCGGGGCTGACCTCGTCGCTGGCGATTGCCGAACAGGTGGCCAGCGCGCTGGCGGATTGACGCCTACTTCCTGACCGCGGTCTTCTTCACCGCGGTTTTCTTTGCCGGCGCCTTCTTGGCCGTGGTTGCGGCGCGCTTGGCCGCCGCGGCGTCGCGGGCCGCCTCGGTGCGGGTGCCGGCGGCCTGGGTCCTGGCCTTCACTGTCGTGCGCTTGACGGCCTTCGCGACCGCATCGGTCTTCTTCTTCACGGCCGCCTTGACCCCGCGTACCTCTTTGGCGATGGCGTCGCCGGCCTTGGCCACACGACGGCTCGACTCCTTTTCGGCGCGGGTCAACTTGCCTTTGGCCTGGACCTTGACCGCACGGGCCTTCTTCTCGACCGAGCCGATCGAGCTCGCCACCGACTTCTTGACGCTGGCCGCAGCCTTCTCGATGCGGCTCTCGGTCTTGCGCACCGTCACGCTGATCTTCTTGCCGGCCCGGCTGGTACCGGCGGCCACGTCCTTCTTGACTTGCGCCAGCGCGGCCGACGCGTCAGCCTTGGCTTCTTCGGCCTTGCTGACGACCGCCTGGCCGAGGCTCTTGGCCGCCTGGACCAGATCGTCGGCGGCGCTCGACAGGGTGCTCGGTTTGGGGGGGGTCTTGCGTGTTGCCATGGTGGGATGTCCTCCTGCAGTTGCCAATGTGATGCCTCGCATGTCTTGCGGGGCGCAAGAAGCTTACGAGCCGCCCGAGGATTCGAGTGCTGCCGAAATGGCAATTCGATGCGCTGCGTCAACCCCTGTGGGCGCCGCGCGACAATGCGCCCCTGCTTCCCCCTCACGAACCCGACTTCATGCATCGACGATCCCTGCTGGCACTGCTGGCGCTGTCGCTGGCAACGCCCCTCGCCGCTGCGCAAAGCTACCCGACCAAGCCGATCCGCCTGGTGGTGCCGTTCCCGGCCGGCGGCACCACCGACCTGCTGGCGCGCAGCATCGCGCAGCGCCTGGGCCAGGGCCTGGGGCAGACCGTGGTGGTGGAGAACAAGGCGGGGGCCGGCGGCTCGCTGGGTTCGGCCGAGGTGGCCAAGGCCGCGCCCGATGGCTACACGCTGCTGATCGCCACCAGCAGCACGCATTCGATCGGCCCGCACCTGAACCCGAAGCTGCCCTACAAGACCACCGGCCCGGACAGCGACTTCACGCCCATCGCCCACGTGGCCGATGCCACCAACGTGCTGCTGGTGCCGCTGGACCTGCCGGTGAAGAACGTGGCCGAGCTGATCGCCTACGCCAAGGCGCAGCCGGGGCAGCTGAACTACGCCTCCAGCGGCAACGGCACCATCGTCCACCTGACCAGCGAGGCCTTCAAGTCGCAGGCAGGCATCTTCGTCACGCACATCCCCTACCGGGGCACGGCGCTGGCGATTCCGGACCTGGTGTCGAACAAGGTGCAGATGCTGTTCGACAGCATCGTCTCCGGCATGCCGCACGTGAAGGACGGCAAGCTGAAGGCGCTGGCCGTCACCGGCAAGAGCCGTTCCGCGCTGGCGCCCGATCTGCCCACGGTGGCCGAATCGGGCCTGAGCGGCTTCAGCTCCACCACCTGGTTCGGCATCTACGGCCCCAAGGGCGTGCCGGCCGACATCACCGCGCGGCTGAATGCCGAGTTCAACAAGGCGCTGCAGTCGGCCGAGGTGCGCGAGCGCCTGGCTCGGCTGGGCGCCGAGGTCGCCGTGGCCAACACGCCGGCGCAGTTTGCCGCGCTGGTGCAGGCCGACAGCGACCGCTGGGCCGCGATCATCCGCGAACGCAAGATCACCCTCGACTGAAAGCCCGAGCATGAACCACCCCTTCGACTGGAACACCCACTACCCGACGCCGCGCCGCCCTGTCTTCGCGCGCAACATCGTCTCCACCTCGCACCCGCTGGCCGCGCAGGCCGGGTTGCGCATGCTGGCCGCCGGCGGCAATGCGGTCGATGCCGCCGTCGCTGCCGCGGCGGTGATGACCATCGTCGAGCCCTGCAGCAATGGCCTGGGCTCCGACGCCTTCTGCATCCTGTGGGACGGCACGCAGCTGCACGGGCTGAATGCCTCGGGCACGGCGCCGGCGGCCTGGACACCGGAGTACTTCCGCCGCAAGCATGGTGACGGCGCGATCGCGCCGCCGCCGCGCGGCTGGGACAGCGTGACCGTGCCGGGCGCAGTGGCCTCGTGGGTGGCCTTGAGCCAGCGCTTCGGCAAGCTGCCCTTCGCCGACCTGCTGGCGCCGGCCATCGACATCGCCGAGCGTGGCTACCTGGTGCCGGTGGTGGTGGCCGAAAAGTGGATGCTGGCCGCACAGGTGGCCGATCTGGTGTCGCAGCCCGGCTTCGCGCAGACCTTCCTGCCCAAGGGCCGTGCGCCGGTGGTGGGCGAGCTGTTCCGCCTGCCGGCGGCGGCGCGCATGCTGCGTGCGGTGGCCGAGACGAAAGGCCAGGCGCTGTACGGCGGCGAGATCGCCGAAAGCCTGGCTCGCTGCGCGCGCGAGCAGGGCGGGGCCCACACGGTGGCCGACTTCGCCGCCTACAAGCCGGAGTGGGTCACGCCCATCAGCCAGGACTATCGCGGCCACACGCTGCACGAGATCCCGCCCAACGGCCAGGGCATCGCGGCGCTGATGGCGCTGGGCATCCTGCAGCACTTCGACGTCGCCTCGCTGCCGGTGGACGGCACGGCGTCCTTCCATCTGCAGATCGAGGCGATGAAGCTCGCCTTCGCCGACGTCTACCGCTTCGTGTCCGAGCGTTCGACGATGGAGGTGACGACCGAGCAGCTGCTCGACCCGGCCTACCTGGCCAGCCGCGCCAAGCTGATCGACCCGAAGAGCGCGCAGGACTTCGGTGCCGGCAACCCGGTGAAGGGCGGCACCATCTACCTGACCGCCGCCGACGAGCGCGGCATGATGGTCAGCTTCATCCAGAGCAACTACATGGGCTTCGGCTCGGGCGTGGTCATCCCCGACTGGGGCCTGAGCCTGCAGAACCGCGGCCACGGCTTCAGCCTGAAGGCCGGCAGCCCGAATGTCGTGGCCCCGGGCAAGCGGCCCTTCCACACCATCATCCCGGCCTTCCTGACGAAAAACGGCCAGCCGGTGATGAGCTTCGGCGTGATGGGTGGCGACATGCAGCCGCAGGGCCACATGCAGACGCTGGTGCGCATGCTCGACTACAAGCAGCACAAGCAGGCCGCCTGCGACGCGCCGCGCTGGCGCTTCAACCTGCAGAAGAAGCTCAACCTGGAGCCCGGCGTGCCGACCGACACGGTGGCGGGGCTGAAGGCGCTGGGCCATGTGCTGGACGACATCCAGGACAGCTACCAGGACTTCGGCGCCGGCCAGTTCATCTGGCGCATGGGCGACCCGGCGGCCGAAGGCTATGCCGCCGCCAGCGACCCGCGGCGCGACGGTCAGGCGGCAGGGTTCTGAGGCACGGCGCGGCGGTGCCCGGCGCCGCACCTCCGTCACCGTGGCCCGGCCTGCTGCTGGCCATGGCCGGCGCCATTGCCTTTTCCGGCAAGGCCATCATCGTCAAGCTGGCCTACCGGCACGGTGTGGACGCGGTCACGCTGATCATGTTGCGCATGCTGTTCGCGCTGCCCTTCTTCGTGGCGCTGGCGTGGTGGGCCGGCCGGGGCAAGCCGGCGCTGACGCCTCGCGACTGGCGCGTGATCACGCTGCTGGGCTTCAGCGGCTACTACCTGGCGAGCTTTCTCGACTTCTGGGGCCTGCAGTACGTCAGCGCCAGCCTGGAGCGGCTGATCCTGTACCTGGGACCGACGCTGGTGCTGCTGCTCGGCCGCGTGCTCTTCAAGCGCCACGTGGTGCCCCGTCAGCTGTGGGCGCTGGCCCTGAGCTATGCCGGTGTGCTGCTGGTCTTCGGCCACGAGCTGCGGCTCGAAGGCGCCGACACCGCGCTCGGTGCCGCGCTGGTCTTCGCCAGCACGCTGAGCTATGCGCTGTACCTGGTGTACAGCGGCGAGGAGGTGCAGCGCCTGGGCGCGCTGCGCCTGACCGGCCTGGCCACCAGCGTGGCCTGCGTGCTGTGCATTGCGCAGTACCTGCTTCTGCGCCCCTGGCAAGCGGCGCTGCAGGTGGCCGAGCCGGTGCTGTGGCTGTCGCTGCTGAACGCCACGCTGTGCACCTTCGCGCCGGTGCTGATGGTGATGATGGCCATCGAGCGCATCGGCGCGGCCCTGGCCTCGCAGGCTGGCATGATCGGCCCGCTGAGCACCATCGCGATGAGCGTCTGGATCCTGGGCGAAGCCTTCACCGCCTGGATCGCCGCCGGCACGGTGCTGGTGATGGCCGGCATCTGGATGCTGACGCGCAGCCGCTAGACCTTTCTTCAACGGAGACGACACATGGATCTTGGAATCAACGGCAGGTGGGCACTGGTCTGCGCCGCCAGCAAGGGGCTGGGCAAGGGCTGCGCCGCGGCGCTGGTGCGAGAGGGCGTCAACGTCGTCATCACCGCGCGTGGCGACGAGGTGCTGCAGGCCACCGCGGCCGAATTGCGCGCGCTGAACCCGGCCGTCACGGTCAAGGCGCTGGCCGGTGACATCACCACGGCCGAGGGCCGCGCCGCCGCGCTGGCCGCCTGCCCGCAGGTGGACATCCTGGTCAACAATGCCGGCGGGCCGCCGCCGGGCGACTTCCGCGACTGGGACCGCGAGGCCTGGATCAAGGCGGTGGACGCCAACATGCTGACGCCGATCGAGCTGATGAAGGTCACCGTCGACCAGATGGCCGCGCGCGGCTTCGGCCGGGTGGTGAACATCACCTCGGGCGCGGTGAAGGCGCCGATCGACGTGCTGGGCCTGAGCAACGGCGCGCGCAGCGGCCTCACCGGCTTCGTCGCCGGGCTGGCGCGGCAGAGCAAGCTGGCCGCGGCCAACGTCACCATCAACAACCTGCTGCCTGGCGTGTTCGATACCGACCGGGTGCGCAACACCTCGGTGGGCACCGCCGCCAAGCTGGGCAAGACGGTGGAGGAGGTGCTGGCACAGCGCCGCGCCACCATCCCGGCCCAGCGCTTCGGCACCGCAGACGAATTCGGCGCCTTCTGCGCCTTCATGTGCAGCGCGCACGCCAGCTACCTGACCGGCCAGAACATCCTGCTCGACGGAGGGGCGTATCCGGGGACTTTCTGACGTCACTGCACCGCCCGTGCCCATGGGGTGCAGCGAGTGCGGCAGGGCCACGCACGGGAAGGTGCGGCTCAGACCTGCCGAATGCACGGAAGCCCGGGTCAGGCCTTCTTGCGCCGCAGACCTTTCGATGCAGCGCGCGTGCCCACGCTGTCACTGGCGCTCAGCGCCGTGGGCACCCAGGTCCACTCGATCTTCTGGTAGGTGAAGGCGACTTCCTCGAATTCGGCATAGCGCACGAGTTCGGGGTCCTTGTTGTTGAGCATGCGGAAGCGGATGTCGCAGATCGACGCATTCGTCAGGCGTACCGTGTAACGCATGATCTCGACACCGCTGGCAGCGCCTGCGGCGGTGCCGCTGCTCTTCGCCGCACAGAACTGCAGTTCCCAGTCGGTGAGGGTCTCGTTGGTGACCAAGGCGGTGTACAGCCTTGGCGACGACTGGTCGATCTCCTTGGTGATGACGAAGGGTTTGTGCTGGCGCTTGCCGGTGGCCTGGCCATTGGTCGCATCGCGTGGTGACAGCACCTCGTGTTCGGCGGCAATGACCATGATCTTGCCCTCGCGGCCCTTCTGCGTCACCGAGCCCTTGATCTGGCCCTGCTTCTGGCCGGTGAGTGAAAGATAGGCGTTCAATGCCATGCGGGCCTCCGTCGGTGTGGGTGGATGTGGGGCGCGGGTATACACCCTCGGCGCACCCGCCATCCATCCTGCGGGCTAGCATGCGACGCCTGGATCAACCGGAGCAATGCATGGCGGACAAGGTGTTCGTATCGGGTGGCAGCGGCTACATCGCCGGCTACCTGATCCGTCAGCTGATGGCGCAGGGCTGGTCCGTGCACACCTCGGTGCGCGACCTGGCGCGCGAGGGGCCATTGCGCCAGCTGCTGGCCGTGGACAACGCGCGGCTGACGGTCTTTGCCGCCGACCTGACGCGCGATGCCGGCTGGGCCGAAGCCATGGAGGGCTGCAGCCACGTGGCGCATGTCGCCTCGCCGCTGCCCGGCAACTGGGTCAAGACACCGGACGACCTGATCGTGCCGGCGCGCGACGGCGTGCTGCGCGCGCTGCGAGCCGCCCGCTCGGCGGGCGTGCGCCGCTTCGTCATGACCTCCTCGGTGGCGGCCATCGTCTATGGTCGCGGCCGGGGGGTGCATCATTTCAGCGAAGCCGACTGGACGCCCAGCAACTTTGCCGGCGCCTCGCCCTACACGCTGTCGAAGACCCTGGCCGAGCGCGCGGCGCGCGACTGGGTGGCGACCGAAGGCGGCGGCATCGAGTTCTGCAGCGTCAACCCGGCGGTGGTGCTGGGTCCGGTGTGGGGCGCGGACTATTCGTCGTCGATCGCCTTGGTGAAGAAGTTGCTCACCGGCGCCATGCCGGGCTGCCCCGACCTGGGCTTCGGCGTGGTCGATGTGCGCGACGTCGCCGACCTGCACGTGCGTGCGCTCACCGCGCCTGGCATGGCCGGCGAGCGCTTCATCGCCTCGGGCCCGTTCCTGAAGGTGATCGCGATCGCGCGCATCCTGCGCCAGCAACTGGGTGAACAGGCCCGGCGCGTGCCGACGCGGCGGCTGCCCGACCTGCTGGTGCGCGTGACCGCGTTGTTCGACCCGCTGGTGCGCACGGCGGTCAGCGAGCTCGGTGCCGAGCGCCACACCGACCCGCGCCACGCGCGCGAGGTGCTGGGCTGGGTGGCCCGCCCGCCCGAGCAGACCCTCGTCGACACCGCCAGGAGCCTGATCGAGCACGGGCTCGTCAGGGTCTGATACCAAGTCGCGTTCAATAAATTAGATATCATGTCGTTCCACGGACTTCAGGGAGCCGTGGATGAAGGATCTGATCGTGGGCGACAAGCCGACCGTTGCGCGGTTGGCCGAGAGGCTCAAGCGAGCCAGTAGTCACTCGGAGTACCAGCGAATTCAGTGCGTGCTGATCCGTGCGACGTTGGGCAGTTCGGCCAAGGAGATCGCGCAGTTGCTGGGCTGGTCCACGGCCACCGTGCACGTCATGCACTCGCGCTGGGCCAAGGAGGGCGAGGCGATCTTCGACGTGCGCGGGCGAGGCGGCAGGCGCCACCAGCACCTCACGCCGGAGCAGGAGCAGGAGTTGCTTGCCCCGTTCGTGCAGCGCGCCAGTAGCGGAGGGATGCTGACGGTGACCGAGTTGCAGCAAGCCTACCGGGATCGGGTGGGCAAGGAGGTGGCCCGCTCGACCATCTACCGACTGCTGCAGCGGCACGGCTGGCGTAAGGTGGTGCCGCGCCCGCGGCACCCGAAGGCAGACGTTGCGGCGCAGGCCGCCTTTAAAAAAACTGCGCCGCGCGGTACGCCAAGAGGTCTCGCGCCAGGCTGAAGCCGGCCGCCGCCTGCGGCTGATGTTCCAGGACGAGGGCCGATTCGGGCTTCTGGGCACGCCCAGGCGCTGCTGGGCGCCGCGCGGCACGCGCCCGGTGGTCGGTGCGCGCCTGGAGCGCAAGTACATCTACGCCTTCAGCGCTGTCAGCCCCCACGACGGCGTGATGGACAGCCTGGTGCTGCCGTGGGTCAACGCCGAGACGATGTCGCTGTTCCTGGCCGAGGTTACGCAGCGGCACGCCGACGAGTTCGTGCTCATGGTCATGGATCAGGCCGGCTGGCACCTGGCCGGCGAGCTGGTCGTGCCGGCGAACATGCGGTTGCTCTTCCTGCCGCCCTACAGCCCGGAGCTGAACCCGGCCGAGCACTTGTGGGAAGCGCTGCGCGAAGACTGCTTCGCCAACCACGTCTTCGCCGACCTCGACGCCGTCGAGCGCAGCCTCAGCGACGGGCTGCGCGCCCTTGAAGCCGACCCCTCACGCACCCAATCCATGACCGGGTTCGATTGGATTACTTCTATATGTTTGAACGCAACCTAGTATGAGACCTCTTCAGGCTTCTCCCGCGGCGGTGAGCAGGAAGTGCCCGCGGGCCACGGCGATCGGCACGTCAGGGCCCTTTTGCCAGCAGCGCACCTGCACCAGCGCCACGCGCGAGCCCACGCGCACCACCTCGCAGGCGGCGAAGCTTTCCACCGGGCGGCCGCTGCGCAGGTAGTCGATCGAAAAGTCGATGCTCTTCGGAAACCTGGCGCCGCGCAGCGTGCGGATCAGGTGCAGTGTGGCGGCGGTCTCCGAGAAGCCCGCGATCACGCCGCCGTGCAGCGCCGGCAAGTGCGGGTTGCCGATCAGCTTTTCCTGGAAGGGCAGGCGGAACAGCGGCGGCTCGGCATCGCCTGCAGCACGGATGCCCAGGTACTCGACGTAGGGAATGGTCGTGCCGGCCAGCACCGGCTCGCTGCCCGGCGGCGACTGCCAGGGGTCGTGATCGGCCTCCGGTCGCGCAGCGGTCTCGCCTGGCGCACGCTTGCCGCCGGACGTGGATAGCATGAAGGAGGCCTGCGCCACGGCGATGGGCTGTTCGCGATCGGCCTGGTAGACCTCGCCGCGCACGAAGGCCACGTTGCGCGTCAGGCGGAAGCAATGCGCGTCGCAGTGCACGTCGGCCTCGGGGCCGGCCGGGCGCAAATAGTCCATGCGCAGATCTAGCGTGGCGTAGGGTGCGCGCTCCGTGAGCGCCGCGCCCACCGCCAGGCCGCAGGCGGAATCGGCCAGCACCGTCAGCGCGCCCGGGTGCAATTGGCCACGCAGCGGGTCGCCCACCCAGTCGGGCCGGGCCGGCAGCGTCATCGAGCCGCGCGACGGTGCCACCGCCGTGATGCGCGCACCAATCTCGCGCATGTGCGGCGTGCGCGACACGAACTTGCGGTTCAGATCTTCCAGTATCGAGTTCATGGTGCAGATGGTATCGGCCTGCGAAGCTTGACCTGCGTCAGTGTCCAGGCCCGACACCGGCCGCACAGTTGCGCCCATTCGACTGCCCGCCGCAACCCACGCATGTCCGACCCCGCCCCCGACCCGCTGCAGGTGCTGCGCGACATGCGCAGCCGCGCCGTGCTCGGCGGTGGCACCCAGCGCATCGAGCAGCAGCACGCACGCGGCAAGCTCACCGCGCGCGAGCGCCTTGCGCTGCTGCTGGACGAAGGCTCGTTCCAGGAGTTCGGCGCGCTGGCCACGCACCAGGTGAGCCAGTTCGGGCTGGACAAGCAGCGCTTTCCGGGCGACGGCATCGTCACCGGCTTCGGCAAGATCAGCGGCCGGCGCGTGGCCGTGTTCGCGCAGGACTTCACCGTGCTCGGCGGCTCCTTTTCCGAGGTGCAGGCGCAGAAGATCAGCCGCATCCAGGACCTGGCCATCGACAGCGGCATCCCGCTGATCGGGCTCAACGATTCAGGCGGCGCGCGCATCCAGGAAGGCGTGCGCAGCCTGGCGGCCTATGGCGAGGTGTTCGTGCGCAACGTCATGGCCTCGGGCGTGATCCCGCAGATCTCGGTGATCCTCGGCCCCTGCGCCGGCGGCGCGGTGTATTCGCCGGCGCTCACCGACTTCACCATCATGGCCGGCGACAGCTGCATGTTCCTGACCGGGCCCGACGTCATCCAGGCCGTCACTGGCGAGAAGGTCAGCGCGCAGGACCTGGGCGGGCCCGAGGTGCACACCGGCCGCAGCGGCGTAGCCCATCTGGCCGCGGCCAGCGAAGGCGCGGCGCTGACGCTGGCCAAGCAGTTGCTGGCCTACCTGCCGCAGAACAACAACGAAGACCCGCCGCAGGTGCGCCCCGAAGACCCGGCCACGCGCATGGACGAGGCACTGAACACGCTGATCCCCGCCGACGAGAGCCAGCCCTACGACATGCGCGATGCCATCGAAGTGATCTTCGACCGCGGCAGCTTCCTCGAGCTGCAGCCGCTGTTCGCGCCGAATGCGCTGATCGGTTTCGCCCGGCTGGACGGTCACTCAGTGGGCATCGTCGCCAACCAGCCGGCCTGCATGTCGGGCGCGCTGAACATCGATGCCAGCGACAAGATCTCGCGCTTCATCCGCATTTGCGACGCTTTCAACGTGCCGCTGCTGACCTTCGTCGACTGCCCCGGCTTCCTGCCCGGCACCGACCAGGAGTACGGCGGCGTCATCCGCCACGGCGCGAAGATCATCTATGCCTATTGCGAGGCGACGGTGCCCAAGGTGTCGATCGTCACGCGCAAGGCCATGGGCGGCGCCTACGTGGCCATGGGCTCCAAGCAGATGCGCACCGACCTGGCCTTCGCCTGGCCGACTGCGCAGATCGCGGTGATGGGCGCGGCCCCGGCGGTGCGCGTGCTGTACCGCGAGGAGGTGCGCAACGCGGCCGACCCGGCGCAGCGCGAGGCCGAGCTGGTGGCCGAGTACCGCGAACAGTTCTTCAACCCCTACCGCGCGGCCGATGTCGGCCAGATCGATGAGGTCATCGAGCCCTGCGAGACGCGACCGCGGCTAGTGCGCGCGCTCGAGATCCTGCGCACCAAGGTGCAGCAGAACCCGCCGAAGAAGCACGGACTGTCGCCGACATGATCGAGATGGACAACCTCGTCTGGGGCTTGCAGATCACTGCACTGGGCATGGGCCTGGTGTTCGGCTTGCTGGCGCTGCTGTGGGGGCTGCTGACGCTGGTGCAGCGCTGGGACCGCCCGGCGCTGGCCGCGCCGGTGCTCGAAGCCGTGCCGGTGGTGGACGAGGGCATGGATCCGGCCCAGCTCGCCGCGATCGTCACCGCGGTACTGGCTTATCGCGCCCACCTGCGGCGCGAGGCGGCTCCGGCGATGCGCAGTCATTGGCCGGGCAGCCAGTTGTACGCGTCGCGCTGGGTGGCGGCCGGCCGCACGCGGCAGAACCAGAGCTGGCAACGTCGGGGGCGCTGATGAGACGCTACACGCTGGGCATCGGCGGCCGCGAGTTCGTGGTCGACGTGCGCGAACTCGATGCCGACCGCTTCGAGGTGGCCGTGGGCGAGGAGCGTTTCGAGGTCACGCTGCAGGGTGACGAAGACCTGCCCGAGGCGCGCATCGCGCCGGCGCTGCCGGCCGCTGGGGCCACTGCGCCCGCCGCGCCCAAGGTGGCAATGCCGCAGCGCACGGCCCGCCCGCGTGCTGCTGGCGCCAGCCTGTCGGCACTGGCCGCTCCGATGCCGGGCGTGATCCTGGAACTGCACGTCAAGGCCGGTGACCGCGTCGAGCGCGGCCAGGCGGTGGTCGTGCTCGATGCGATGAAGATGCACAACCTGATCGGCGCGCCGCGAGCCGGCGTCATTGCCGAAGTCTGCGTGGCCGCCGGCCAAGCCGTCGGCCACGGCGACACCATCGTGCGCTTCGGCGACTGAATCAATGGGCGGCGAGCACACCCTCGGCCTGCTGATGCAGGGCCTGAACCATGTGACGCTGCAGTCGCTGGTGATGATCGGCGTGGCCTGCGTGCTGCTGTACCTGGGCATCGTGCGCAACTACGAGCCGCTGCTGCTGCTGCCCATCGGCGCCGGCTGCCTGCTGGCCAACCTGCCGATGTCGCCGCTGCTGGCCGAAGACGGCATGCTGCGCGTGCTCTACGACATGGGCATCCGCAACGAACTGTTCCCGCTGCTGATCTTCATCGGCATCGGCGCGCTCACCGACTTCGGCCCGCTGCTGGAGAACCCGCGCCTGGTGCTGCTGGGCGCGGCCGGGCAGTTCGGCATCTTCCTGACGCTGTTGCTGGCATTGCTGCTGGGCTTCAGCCGGCCCGAGGCGGCGTCGATCGGCATCATTGGCGCCATCGACGGGCCGACCTCGATCTACGTCAGCGGGTTGCTCGCGCCGCACCTGCTGGGGCCGATCACCGTGGCCGCGTACAGCTACATGAGCCTGGTGCCGATCATCCTGCCGCCGATCATGAAGCTGCTGACGACGCAGGCCGAGCGGCGCATCCGCATGCCCTACAGCCAGCGCCAGATCAGCCGGCGCACGCGCATCCTGTTCCCCATCGTCGTCACCGTGCTCGTGGGCACGCTGGTGCCTTTTGCCACGCCACTGATCGGCATGCTGATGCTCGGCAACCTGATGAAGGAATCGGGCGTGGTCGAGCGGCTGACCCAGGCCTCGGCCAACGAGATCGCGAACGCGGTGACGCTGTTCCTGGGCCTGGCCATCGGCAGCACCATGGTCGGCAGTGAGTTCCTCAAGCCCAGCACGCTGGCCATCCTGGTGCTGGGCATCGTGGCCTTCGCGGTGGACGGCATCGCCGGTGTGCTCTTTGCCAAGCTGCTCAACCGCTTCAGCGGTGGCCAGCTCAATCCGCTGATCGGCGCGGCCGGCCTGAGCGCCTTCCCGATGGCCGCGCGCGTGGTGCAACGCGTGGCGCAGGAAGAGGACTTCGAGAACTTCCTGCTGATGCATGCGATGGGTGCCAATGCGGCCGGGCAGGTGGCCAGCGTGGTGGCCGGCGGCGTGCTGCTGGCCCTGATGGGCGCGGCTTGAGGGGATGCGCCGCGGCGCGCACGACAATGCCGGCCTGGATGGAGGCAGGCCCATGAACACACCCTTTGCCGAACTCCCCATCCTGTGCGGCCCGTACCGCAAGCCGCGGCAGATGCTGGCCGAGCAGGTCTACGACAGCCACAAGTCGATCCACGACGACGCCACGGCCGCCTCGCTGGGGCTGCGCGCCGGGCCGATTGAAGGGCCCACGCACTTCAGCCAGTTCGACCCGCTGCTGTATCAGCTGTTCGGTCAGGCCTGGTTCGAGACGGGCTGCATCAGCGCGCATTACCAGAACATGGTGGTCGAAGGAGAGGAGGTGCGCGCCTTCGTGCAGATGCCGGCGCCGGGCGAAGGCGCCGTCCGCCTCTGGGCCGAAAAGCGTGATGGCACGCCGGTGCTCACTGGCACGGCCTGCGTGGGGGCGCTGTCCGCCGCACGGGCTGCGGCCAGCGAGATCGGCCAGCGTATGGCCAGGCTGCGGCCACCGGGCCAGCTGGTCATCAATCGCGATCTTCGTGTCGGCCAGCCCGGTGCCGGCAACCCCGAGCGCGTGCGCATGGGCCTGCACCAGCACATGGGCGAGCACTATCCGTTCACGCTGGCCGACAAGCTGGCGGTCATCACCGAGCCTTGCGCCTGGTACACGGCCGAAGGCGGGCCCGCGTCGCCTTGGGGCCGCGCGATCATCCCGATGGAGATGATCAGCGTGCTGCTCGGCAGCAGCATGGACCGGGCGGGTTTCCGCGGCAAGGGGCCGGCGGTGGGGCTGTTCGCCGGCCAGGAGATCCGCCTGATCGCCGGGCCGCTGTTCGTCGACCATCCCTACGAGCTGGAGCGCGAGATCATCGCCTTGAGCGAGAGCGCACGCACCGAATCGGTGTGGGTGCGCACGCGAATCCGCGATGGCCTGAGCCAGGCGCTGGTCGGCGAGATGATCCTCAACAGCGCCACGTTGAAGGCTTCGTACGCGGCCTACGACAGTGAGGCCCGCGTGCTGGGCCGCAGCGCCTGAATGGCCGCGAAGCCGCTGTCGACAGCGCGGTCTTCAGCTTGAACCGCGTGGGGCGCGGTGAAAGAATCGCGACCCCGCGCTGGCGACGCCACGTGCCCGGCGCGGTGCTTGCTTGGCCTGCCCACGGAGGGTCGCAACATGTTCCGCCGCAAACTCGAAGCCAAACCACCCACAGTCCACACGAACACCGCGCGGCCGCGCGCCACTGCCGTGGACATCGACCTGGGCGAGCTGTCGGCCGGCGGCGTAGCCTCGGCGCCGGACAGCGGCTGGCTCGAGTCCTCGCAGGACCTGGAGCGCGGCGCGCGCGTGCGGGAAACTCCGCTGCATTCGCTGTCGCCGGAGCTGATCGACGCCTTCCTGCGGCGTCCGCAGTGAGGGCTGCGTCGGCCTAGACCACGGCGTTGCGCTGCGCGACGCGCCAGAAACCGAGGAGCAGCTCGAAGCCCGGCGACTGCAGTTGCAGCCGGGAGCTGGTGGCCGCCTGCGACGTCCATCGCGCGGTGGACAGTGCCAGCAGCATCGACGGTGCCGGCTCGGCCAGGCCCATGTCCCAGGCGCTGAAGTGGCGCAGGCGCACCCGCTCGTTCATCAACTCGACCAGGTCGCGGTGGCGTCGGCTGGCGCGGATGCGCTCGTAGGTTTCGATTACCGCCTGCTCCGGCCCCTCGAAGCACTGCATGAAGTTGCCGTCGCTGTGCAGCAGCACGCCGGTGATGTCGTTGTGGTGGTTCAGCCGGCGCGACTCGCGCAGCAGGAATTGCAGGTCGGGCGAGTGCATCGGGTAGCTTGCCGTGCTCACGTAGACGATGCATCGCATAGGGATCTCCGAGTCGTGCGCGACGTTGTGCAGTCTACGGGCCTTGCGCGGTGCCACCAAGGCCGGGCAGCGCGGCGCATGGGGCGATCAATCCCGCAAAATCGCGCGGCTTGACGCCGCAGCGGCACGTCCCCCACGTGGCGAATCTGCAATACTGTCACCGTGACTTCCGTGCCCGCCCCGCCGCCAGAGGACGACTTCTCGACCCTGGAGGTTGCGCGCCTGTTCGGGATGTCGGTGCGTGCGGTGCAGATGATGGTCGACCGCGGCGATTTGCAGGCCTGGAAGACGCCGGGGGGGCACCGCCGCATTGCCCGCGTGTCGGTCGAGGCCTGGCGCGCGGCGCGCCAGCTCGGCCCGCGGGCCGTGACCCTCGGCAACGGCGCGGCAACGGCCGCCGCGCAGGCGGTGCCGTCGAAGGGCGAGGGCCCGACGGCGCCGCGCGTGCTGCTGATCGACGACTCGCTGCATTTCCAGAAGCTGGTGGCGATGCTGATCCGCCAGCGCTTTCCCGAAGTGGACCTGCAGGTCGCCGACGATGGCATCGCCGGGCTGGCCTTGTACGGCAAGGTGCAGCCGCAGGTGCTGATCGTCGACATCCTGCTGCCGGGCATCGACGGTGCGACGCTGATCACCAGCCTGCGTTCGCACCCGCAGTTTGCCCAGAGCCACCTGGTGGTGGTGACCATGCTCGACGAGGCGCAGCGTGCGCCGTACCGCTTCGCGCTGGGTCAGGTGCCGGTGATCCACAAGCCGCAGCTGGTGGACGAGCTGCCGCCGTTGCTGGCCCGATGGCTGGGCGGGCCGCGCCAGCGTCAGCGCGCGCGCGCCGGCTGATCGTTGCCATGACCAGGCTGGATGAAGCGGGGGCCCGTGCCGTGGCCGAGCACTTTGCCGGTGACCTGAAGCTGTACCAGGGTTTCGT
Organism: uncultured Pseudomonadota bacterium; assembly: GCA_963758955.1. Lineage (GTDB taxonomy): Bacteria > Pseudomonadota > Gammaproteobacteria > Burkholderiales > Burkholderiaceae_C > Rubrivivax. The sequence continues at coordinate 253,127 of CAVWXO010000002.1, read as the reverse complement.
CGCCATCTGCGCCAGGCAGTTCGCGGCCGAAGCCCGCCAGGGGCAGGAGGCCTGCGCGGCCGGGCAGCTGCAGGCGCTGCGCCATGTGGCACACAACCACCTGCGCATTGCGCTCGAACTGCTGGTGCAGCCGCATCTGGGGGCGCTGGCCGCGACCGTGGAGCGCGCAGCCGATGCCGGTGCCATCGGGGCTGCCGTCGCGGCCTGGCGGCAACTGCAGGCGGCGTTGAGCGCCTTGGCGCAGCATCTGGCCCCGGCGCCGCAGGCTTGATCCGTCCGGTGGTGACGCGGCCGTGGCGCGCAACAGCGCGCGCGCCGCGTGCGCGAAGCTGCCCATGTCTAGAAAGGCAATGCTTGCCTAGAAATGTTCAAAATGAAACATTGACCCTGTGTGCGCCGGCTTCGGCGCGGTCGCGTCGCGGGACGACGGCACGTCCGGCGATCGGGACTGGCGAATCGGCGACAACGACGAGTGGCCGTGGCAGCACACTCGTCGCCTTCTGCCCCAGTGGCGTGAGGAGGCCATCGAGGCATCCCCAGGCTGCGCGAGGAACAGCCCGATGTGTTTCTACCCGACGAAATGCTGACGATGGACATCGTCAAGGGCCTGAGCCGGGGCGCCTGCGGCCTCGGCCGCAAGCCGCTGTACCGCGGCCGCCGCAACGCGCCCCAGCGTGTCAGTCGCCGGCGCTGGCCGCACGTGCCTGGCCGGTGGCCTGGGCGGCCTTCAGGTTGTCGACAATCTGCTGCTGGGCTTGCCGCGCTTGGGCGGCCTGCGTGGCCTGCAGGCTGCCGACGGCGGCCGCACTGCCGGCCACCTCGGCACCGCAGGCACCGAGCAGGGTTGCCGCACAGGAGGCCGTGGCGGCGGCGAGCAGTCGGCGAAAGGATGCGCAAGCGCTCATGGTCGTGGCGCCGCGGACGGCGGCTGCGATTTTGCAAAGCGCAAGCTTCGCACTTGTGGCCGGCCGCGTCACACGGTCGGGCTGGCGCAGACTCAATACTTCACGGTGGAGCGGCGTCTGGCCGCCCGGGCCATCGCGCCCGACCCGGCGAGCAACGCTGCCTCAGTCTGGGGCTCGGGCACCCGCCCCGGGCTCGCCGTGAAGCCGGCGGGTTCGGTCGCGATGTGCAGATCGCGCCACCGAGACGCAGGCTTCGAGCGCTTGACCGGGCAACTCCTACAAGGCATCTTCAGGTGGGGTACGACGGCTGACCGCGCGGCGAGCCCCGGAGTTCGCCAGCGGGTCCTTGATCAGGCCAATGCCGTCCCCAGCTAGACCTCATGTGGAAGGGCTTGACCGTGATCTGGGTTCTTGTGCGCGGCGATGCGCGACGCCTCTGGTTCGCCTTGCGCCATCCGGCCGCACCACGCTGGCTCAAGCCTGCCACGGCGCTGCTGCTGTTGTACTTGACGTCGCCTGTGGATCTGGTGCCCGACGCGCTGCCTGTCATCGGCATCGTCGACGACTTGGTGCTTCTTCCGCTGGCCGTTCGATGGATGTTGTCGATGCTCCCCGCAGTGCTGCGTGGCGATATTGACGCGCGCTTCGGCACTGCGTCGACTTCGGCGCCCCACGGTTCGCCAACGGGCTGCACGACGAGCGGCTGAGCTGTTGCATCGTCCAGCCGGGCAGATTCTTGTGCGACAGGTCTTCCTGGTGCCACGGGTCGGCGTGGCTCCTGTCGTCCCATGGTTTTGCCTGGTCCACGACCTGCCCGCAATGGGAATCGCGGCGGCAGAGTTTGCCGGGTGCAGCAGCAGAGTCGTCGATGCCCTACAAGAGCACCTGGGAAGGCCATGTCGTGCACAAGCGCTTCTCCGCCGTCGTGAGCAGTGCCGATTTCGTTGTTTCCGCCCAGGAGATCGCCGCACACCCGCAGTTCGACGGCCTGCGTGCCATCGTCAACGATTTCACCGAGGCCACCGGCTGCCGGGTCGACGCCGCCGCACAGGAGTCGATGGCCGTCATCCGCTTTGGATCGCTGTCGACGAATGTCCACCTGCATGTGCTGGTGGTCGGCACCGCACCCTGGGTGGCCGGTCTGGTCGATGCGGTGACAGCCGACCCGCTGGTCGGTTCGCACGAGACGCGGCTGTTCGATACCCTGGCCGAGGCCCGCGCCTGGCTCGTGAGGCAGCCGCCGCGGGTATCGATCGCGGCATCCGCTGGTGAGGCCTGGGTCGCGCTACGACGCGGGTTCGAGCACGTGGATCAGACGATCGGCGACCCAATCCTTCGTCTTGGCGCCGTAGGCCGCCATGTGTGGTGCCGCCGCATGGGCCTTCAGGTCCTCCAGAGAGGCCCACTTCTCGACCACCACGAAGGTGTCGTCGCCGAAGCGGCCCTTGCCGCCGGGCATGCCCGGGGCATCGACCGTGGCTACGTATTCGATGCAGCCCTTTTCGGCGCGCACCGCGGCACAGTTGGCCTGGAAGGCCTGCAGCACCTGGGCACGCAGCCCCGGCTTGGCGGTGATGACGGCTACGACGTGGATCATGCAGAGGTCTCCTCGGCAGGGTTGGGGTCTGTCTATCGCGCCTGGGCCACCTGGGTCAGCTTGTCCAGCGTGAACAGGCAGCTGCTCTTGTCCAACGGCTCGTGGCAGGCCAGGCACTCGGCCTGGTTGACGCCGGGGCGCTGCGCCTTGGCGGTGGTGAACACGGCATAGTTCCAGTCCGCGTTGCGCAGCATGTCGGGGAAGGCCTGGCCCCAGCCCTTGTCGCGCGCCATCGCGGTGTGGAAGAGCAGTTGGTCCGCGACGAAGTAGCCGTCGTTGCCGACGACGGGCTTCTTGTCGGCATCGAGTTTGGCCGAATACACCTCGGCCAGCAGGTAGGCGCCGTCGGGCACGCTGCGGCCATCTCGCGCGGCCTGGATCGCGACCGGGTTGGCGTAGTCCTGGCGCACCTGGCGCGTGGCCGGAAAGTTGATCGTCTGGTAGTGCGTGTAGCCCGCCTTCTTGCCCTCGGGAAAACCGAGCTGGCTCTTCGCCAGCTGCGGCAGCAGTTCGGACCTGGCCGCGCCAGCAGCAGCCGGCAGCGACGCGAAGTACGCGGCCACGTTGCCGATGTCGTCGGCACTGAGCTGGCTGCCGATGGCATTCATCACCGGGTTATTGAGCGAGCCGTCCTTCCAGGCCTTGAGCTGCCTTTCCAGGTATGCCGGGCGCTGGCCGGCGAGGTTGGGGATGGCGTCGCTGGCGCTCAAGCCGTTGGCACCGTGGCAGGCCGCGCGCACGGCCTGCGCCATGGCCTTGCCGGCCTCGATGTCGGCGGCCTGCAGCGCCGGCGCGGACAGCGGCGCCAGCGTGGCACCGGCCCGGACAATCCATCGGCTCATCGTTTGTCTCCTCAGCGTGCTGCGGCAGACGGCTGCGCGGATCGTAGACCCGTTACGGCGGCCGTGTGCCCGGCCCGGGCCTTGGGGGCAGTCGGGCAGGGCGACGTGCCAGATGCCGTGGTTCATGCCCTTGCCGCCCAAGATGCCAGGCTTGCGGTCGTCGAAGAACAGGCACAGCGGCCTGCCTTTGCAGGCCCACTGCCGAACGCGCGCCGCGCTCCAGAACCTAAGGCAACGCTGAACAAGTACACCGATCGCCGCGTCGATGCGTTGTAGCCCGATGAAGCAACAGACCCTGGCCATGGCGGCCGACCAAGGCGGCGGATTCGAGCGCTACCGCCGAACCACCAAGCGCGATGTGTTCCTGGCCACGATGGACGAGATCGTGCCGTGGAGCGAGCTGTGCGAGCTGATCGAGCCGCACTACCCCAAGCCGGGCAACGGGCGCCCGCCCGTGGGACTGCAGCGCATGCTGCGCATGTACTTCGTGCAGCACTGGTTCAACCTGGCCGACGAGGCCTGCGAAGAAGCGCTGCTGGACAGCACCGCGCTGCGCCGCTTCGTGGGCATCGACCTGGGACGCGAGCGCGTGCCCGACGGCACCACGCTGCTGAAGTTTCGCCGCTTGTTGGAGGACAACGACCTGGGCGAGCAACTGTTCGCCACCGTCGGCCAGGTGCTGCAGGCCCGGGGCCTGAAGGTGGGCACCGGCACCATCGTGGACGCCACCATCATCGGCGCGCCCAGCTCGACGAAGAACGCGGACAAGCAGCGCGACCCCGAGATGCATCAGACTCGCAAGGGCCAGCAGTGGTACTTCGGCATGAAGCTGCACATCGGCGTGGACAGCCGCAGCGGGCTGGCGCACAGCGCGGTGATCACTGCAGCCAACGTGCACGACAAGCACCCCATCCCGCAGTTGCTGCACGGTGCCGAGCAGCGCGTCTATGGCGACAGCGCCTATGCCAGCCAAAAGGCGCTGATCCAAACCAAGTCGCCCTGCGCCAAGGACTTCACCAACCAGCGATCACGCAAGGGCGGCCACATCGACGAGGCCGTGCGCGCGAAGAACCGCTACAAGTCCCAGGTGCGTGCCCGCGTGGAGCATGTCTTCGGTGTGGTCAAGCGGCTGTGGGGATTCAACAAGGTGCGCTATCGCGGTCTGGCCAAGAACGCTACGCGCTCGTTCGTTGCGCTGGCCCTGGCCAACATCTTCCTCGCGCGAAGAACACTGTATGGACAAGTGCGCCCATAGCGCACACGCCGCGGGCCAATGGCTCGCGACGCGGCCGAAAGGGCCTCGGACAGCAGCGCAATGCGCCCCGCATCAGCGCTGCAACACTCAAAATGCCCCGAATTCGAGACATCCGCGCAAGGTCGCTACTGGATGGCGCGCCGCGGCCACTTGTTCAGCGTTGCCCTAAGGCGGGAAGATGCGGGTGCATGCCGCGTTGCACACGCTGCGGCACGGACCGGCCATGTCGTTGTCGAAGGTGTAGTGCGTCATGCCGGCCTTGCTGCGTCAACGTCGTGCGCTCTCCGCGCTGCCCACCAGCCGATCGCGCAACAGGCGGTGCTGAATCTTCCCCGTCGCCGTGCGCGGCAGTTCCGACTCGCTGACGAAGCGAAAGCCGCGTGGCCGTTTGAAGCCGGCCATGCGTTCGCGGCACCAGTCTTCCAGCTCGCCGGCATGCAGCGCCTGGCCGGGACGCTGCACGACCACCGCGTGCACCGCCTCGCCCCACTTGGCATCGGGCAGGCCGACCACGGCCACGTCCTGCACCGCGGGGTGCGCGGCCAGCACCGACTCCACCTCGCTGGGGTAGATGTTCTCGCCGCCGCTGATGATCATGTTGCTCTTGCGGTCCACCAGGTGGATGAAGCCCTGCGCGTCGCGCCGCGCCATGTCGCCCACCGAGCACCAGGGGCCGCTGAACGCTTCGCCCGTCTTCTCCGGGTTCTTCCAGTAGCCGTCGAAGGCATAGGCGGTGCGCGAGTACAGCTCGCCGACCTCGCCATCGGGCACCTCGTTGCCGTCCCCATCCAGCAGGCGGATCGGGCCGGAGCCGGCCCATTCGCGGCCCACCGAGCCCAGGTGGTCCAACTGTTCGTCGGGCCGCAGGACGGTCACCCAGCCGGCCTCGGTGCTGCCGTACAGTTCGAACAGCCGACCCTTCGGGAACAACTGCAGAATCGCGAGCTTGGTCTCCTTGCGCGCGGGTGCGGAGGAGATCAGCAGCTTGCCCACGCGGCTCAGGTCCAGGCCCTGCTTCAGGGTCTCGGGCAGGTCCAGCATCATGATGTAGTGCGTGGGCACCAGCGAGGTGAAGGTGACGTGCTCGCGGGCCAGCGTGCGCAGCACGGCCTCGGGGTCGAAGCTCTTGCGGTCGTCGACGACGATCGTGGCGCCCAGCATCGTGAAAGTGACGCTGAAGTACAGCGAATTGGCATGGCACAGCGGCATCACCAGCAGGCCGGTGTCGTCGCGCGTCAGGCCGAATTCCAGCGCGGTGACCAGCGCGATCAGTGCATTGCCTTCGTGGCTGCGCATCGCGCCCTTGGGCCGGCCGGTGGTGCCCGAGGTGTACATCAGCGCGAACAGGTCCTTCGGCTTCACCGCGACGGCCGGCGCCGCGGCAGGCGCGGCATCGATCAGTGCCTCGTAGCCCTGCCAGCCGGCCGGGGTGTCCGCGCCGAAGTGCACGTAGCGCGCGGGTGCGACGGTCAGCGTGTCGCGAAGGCCGTCGACCAGCGCGCGCAGTTCGTCCTGCACGATGAAGGCCTGGGCCTCGGCGTGCTGCACGATGTAGGCCACCTCCGGCCCGTTCAGGCGGAAGTTGATCGGCACCGCCACCAGCCCGGCGCGGGCCAGCGCGGTGTAGATCTCCAGCCACTCCACGCAGTTGTAGGCCAGCAGCGCGACGCGGTCGCCCTGCTGCAGGCCCATGCGCAGCAGCGCATTCGCCAGGCGGCTGGCGCGGGTGTCCCAGTCGGCATAGCTCAGCGTGCGCTTCGAATCGCGCGCACCGATCTTCGTCGGCTGCGTGCGCGCGTGGGTCGCGACCGATTCGGCCAGCGTCAGCAGCGTCGTCATGGCTTGCGGCGCGCCTGCTCGGCGTCGTCCCACGCGGTCAGCGCCTGGCGGTCGGGCACCCAGCCCAGGCCTTTGCCGGCATCGCTGCTCAGCGCATGCTGGGTGGTCACCACGTCGATCAGCGCCGGCGCGTGGGCCAGCGCGTCGCGGATCGCGCCTTCCAGCCTGAGCGGGTCGGTGACGCGCTCGGCATGCAGGCCGAAGGCCCGTGCCATGCCGGCATAGTCGCTCCATGCCAGTGTGGTGCCGACCACGCGGCCGCCGTAGTTCAGTTCCTGGTCCAGCCGCTCGATGTTCCACGCAGCGTTGTTGCTGACGATGAACACCGCCTTGGCGCCGTGGCGCTGCGCGCTGTCGATCTCCATCGCGTTGATGCCGAAGGCGCCGTCGCCGGTGATGGACACCACCTGCCGGCCGGGGTGCAGCAGCGCGGCGGCCACGGCATAGGGCGTGCCCACGCCCAGGCAGCCAAAGGCGCCGGCGTCCAGGTACTCCTTCGACTCCAGCCCCATGCGCGCAAAGCTCAGCAGGTCACCGCCGTCGGCGATCGTGATCGCATCGGGCTGCAGCACCTTGCGCAGGGCCGCAAAGATACGGTTGGGGTGCATGTGGCCGTCCTTGCCTGCGGGCGCGTTGGCCATCGATTCCGCATGCTTGGCGGCGCGTTTCACGTGCTCGGCGCGCAGGGCGCCAGTCCAGTCGGTGTCCAGTGCGGCCGACGGCTTGCCGAGCGCGGCGGCCAGCGCCTCCAGCGCCAGCGCCGGGTCGGCCAGCAGTTCCACCGCGCCACGGCGGTTGTCGCGCAGCTCGTCGGCATGGTCGGCGATGCGCAGGAAACGCGCCTGCTTGAACACCGCCGGCGAGCCGTAGGCCATCTGGTAGTCGAGCTTGCGGCCCACCACCAGCACCAGGTCGGCCTCCTGCATCGCCTTGGCTCGCACCGCACCGACGACGGACGGATGCGCCCCGTCCACCAAGCCGCGGCTTTCCTGCGTGTCCAGGTACACCGCGCCACTGCCGTCCAGCAGGCGGGTCAGCGCCGCGCCAGCACGGCGCGCGCCGCGGCCGGTGACCACCAGCGGGCGCCTGGACTCGCGCAGCAACGTGGCGGCGCGCGCCACCTCGCCGGCATCGGGCGCCAGCGGCGGGCGCTGCGTGGGGCGCAGGTGCTCGTCCAGCACGCAGGCCGCGGGAACCATCTGCCGCAGCACGTCGGTGGGGAATTCGACGTACACCGGGCCGGGCGGATTGCCGTCGCCCTGGGCCATCGCCCAGGCCTTGTCCAGGTCTCGCGCCACCTGGTCGGCCACGCGCAACGTGCGCGACGAGCGCGTGACCGGGCTCATGATGGCCGCGTGGTCGATGCCCTGCAACGGGCCCAGATCGTCCTGCGGCACGGGCGGGCAGCCGCCGATCAGCAGCACCGGCACGCGCTCCAGGTGCGCGTTGGTGATGGCGGTGACGCAGTTGGTCACGCCCGGGCCGGCGGTGGCCATGCACACGCCCACCTGCCCTGACAGCGCGGCATGCGCATGCGCCATGTGCACGGCAGCGCCTTCGTCGCGCACGTCGACGATGCGCACGCCCAGCTGCGCCAGGTGGTCCCAGATCGGCTGGATGTGGCCGCCCTGCAGGCCGAAGATGCGGTCCACGCCGCGGGTGACCAGGAAGCGCGCCACCCATTCGGCAACGCTGCGGTAACGGGAGGAGTCGGCGGGAGACATGGTCGGTCTTTCGCAAGTGGAGGTCAAGACTTTAGTATTCTGAATTCAGAGTTCCATCAGGGTTTGTGCGAATGAATTCAGAGTTCAGAGTTCGCGACGGCGGCTACACTTCAGCTCCATGAAGGCGTTGTCCCCGGCCCCCAACCTGGTCGAGCAGGTGCGCGATGCGATCCTTGCCGAGATCGCCTCGGGCGCGCTGGCGCCGGGTGACCGCATCATCCAGGAGCAGATCGCGCGAACGCTGGGCGTGTCGCGCCAGCCGGTGCAGCACGCTTTGGGGCTGCTGCGCGACCTGGGCGTGCTGTGCGACGCGCCCGGCCGCGGCCTGGCCGTCGCGCCGCTCGAGGCCGACCAGGTTCGCCACATGTATGACATGCGTGCAGTCGTCGAAGGACTGGCCTGTCGCCTGGCGGCGCAGCACAGTGCCGAGCGCGCCGCGCGGCAGGGGCCGGCGCTGATCGAGGCCGGGCGCAAGGCCGTGGCCAGCGGTGTGGTGGCGCGCATGGTGGCTGCCGACCTGAAGTTCCACGAGTTCATATACGCCCTGTCGGGCAACCCGCTGATCGCCCCGGCCATGGCCCGCCACTGGACGCACACGCAGCGCGCCATGGGCGAGGTGTTGATGAAGGACGAGAAGCCGCGTGACATCTGGGACCAGCATGCCGCCATCCTGGACGCGGTGGCGAGCGGCGACGCGGTGCGGGCCGAGGCCCTGGCCCGCCACCACATCACCCAGGCCGCCAACTTCATGCTCGCCCGACTGGCAGGCGAGACCCAGCCCGGCTGAATTGCGCCAGGTCAAGCAGACGCCGGCAATGGCCCCGGCGGGCGTGTGCGGACGCGCTGCCGACCTATGATCTTCGGATGCATCCAGACTCCTCGTTCGACAGCGATGTCCTGATCGTCGGCGCCGGCCCGGCTGGCTTGGCCCTGGCGGCTGCGCTGGCCGATGCCGGCCTGCGTTCGCTGGTGCTGGAGCAGGCAAACGCCCGCGCCATCGAGCACCCGGCCGAGGACGGCCGCGACATCGCGCTGACGCACCGTGCGCGGCGCATCATGCAGCAGCTGGGGCTGTGGGCACGCTTGCCTGCCGACGCGCCCGCCCCGCTGCGCGAGGCCAAGGTGCTGGACGGCGACGGCAAGGTCTCGCTGCTGAACTTCAGCGCCAACGGCACCGGCCTGGAAGCGTTGGGCTGGCTGGTGCCCAACCACCTGATCCGGGAGGCCGCCTGGCAGGCGGCAAGCAGCCGGCCAGGCGTGCGCGTACTTTTCGAAGCGCAGGTCACCGCCCTGGCGTTGCAGCCTGACGCCGGCATCGTGACCTTGCAGGACGGGCGCAGCTTCCGCGCGCCGCTGGTCGTCGCGGCCGATAGCCGCTTTTCCAGCGTGCGGCGCATGGCCGGTATTGGCGCGTCGGTGCACGACTTCGCGCGCAGCGTGGTGGTCGGCCGCGTGTCCCACGAACACGATGCCGGCGGCATCGCCTGGGAATGCTTCCGCTATGGCAACACGCTGGCGTTGCTGCCGATGAACGGCCGGCAATGTTCGGCGGTCATCACCGCCGACAGCAACCAGGCGCCGGCCTGGCTGGCCCTGTCGGACGAGGAGTTCGCGGCCCGCGTGCAGGCCCAGGCACCGGGCTCGCTAGGTACGCTCACGCCTGCCGGGCCGCGCCACCACTACCCCCTTGTGGGCGTGTATGCGCACCGGTTCACCGGCCACCGTTTTGCGCTGGTCTGCGATGCGGCCGTGGGCATGCACCCGGTCACGGCGCACGGCTACAACTTCGGCCTGTACGGCGTGGAGGTGCTGGCGCAGAGCCTGAAGGCGGCACGCTCGGCTGGCAAGGACATCGGCCACGTCGAGGTGCTGGCGCGCTATGGTGACGTGCACCGCCGCACCACGCTGCCCACTTACCTGGGCACGAATGCCATCGTCAAGCTGTTCACCACCGAGTTTGGCCCGGCCAAGCTGGCCCGGCGGGCGGTGCTGAGGCTGTCGGAACAGCTGCCGCCCTTCAACAAGGTGGTCAAGGCTGCGATCACGCGCCAGCTCACCGGGCGTCGCAACATCACGCTGGAGGGCTGAGCCACTTCAAGCTTGGGCGATTGCGCGCTAGTGTAGTGTTCTGTTCTTGATTGAACGTAAATGCTTAGCGCTGCTCCAATGCTCTACTTGGGCTTGGAGTGGAGCGGGCACGTGCGAATTGCACCGACGATTGTTCTGACCGAAGAGCAGAAGGCGGAGTTGACCCGACTGTCGCGCTCTGGGCGCACGAGCGTGCGGCTGGCACAGCGCGCTCGCATCGTTTTGCTGGCTGCGCAAGGTCTGCAGAACAAGGACATCGCCGAGCAGCTGGGCATCGGGCGCGTGCAGGTGACGCGCTGGCGCGAGCGGTATCTGCAAGCGGGAGTCGAAGGCATCGAGCGCGACCTTCCTCGTGGCGCCCCGCCGGTCAAGGTGAACGTGGCGGAGTTGGTCCAGCTGACCACCCAGAGCAAGCCCGCAGCGGCCACGCACTGGAGCACGCGCAAGCTGGCCGCCGAGTTGGGGGTCGCTGCCAGCACCGTGTGGCGGCATTGGCAGTCTCACGGCCTGAAGCCGCACATCGTGCGCGGCTTCAAGGTCTCGCGCGACCCGCAGTTCGTCGAGAAGCTCGAGGACATCGTGGGCCTGTACATGTCCCCGCCCGAGCACGCCTTGGTGCTGTGCTGCGACGAGAAGAGCCAAGTGCAAGCGCTGGACCGCACGCAGCCCGGGCTGCCGCTGAAGAAGGGCCGCGCGCAGACGATGACGCACGACTACAAGCGCCACGGCACGACCACGCTGTTCGCGGCGCTGAACGTGCTGGACGGCAAGGTGATCGGCCAGTGCCAGCAGCGCCACACCCACGCCGAGTGGCTGAAGTTCCTGCGCAAGATAGACCGCCACACGCCCAAGGGCAAGACGCTGCACCTGATCGCAGACAACTACGCCACCCACAAGCATCCGGCGGTGCAGGACTGGCTGGCCAAGCACCCGCGCTTCCACATGCACTTCACGCCCACCTCGGCGTCGTGGTTGAACATGGTGGAGCGCTTCTTCCGCGACATCACGACAGAACGGCTGCGCCGCGGCGTGTTCACCAGCGTGGCCGAGTTGGAAGCTGCGATCAACGACTACGTGGCTCACCACAACATCGACCCCAAGCCGTTCATCTGGACCAAGAGCGCTCGCGACATCCTGCAGAAAGTCATTCGGGCCAACGCGCGCTTAAGTTCTAAACAGAACGAAACACTGCACTAGAGCGCGCGGCCCGACTGCCGAGGAGCCCTGGAGCAGCGGCCCGTTCCGGGCCTGCACTGCGGCCCCCCACTCCAGGATCCCTCCGAGGGTCACCCGTACCCGCCCGAATCCCGCCGCCCGGCAGCTCCTCGTCGCGTTGATCGCCGCGGCCTCGGCCTGCACCAGCTTCCTGCTCACCGCCAAGGACGGCAGCACTGCCTATGCGCGCACCATGGAGTTCGGCGTCGACATGAAGGCGCAGGTGACGATGCTGCCGCGCGGCCTGGCGATGGCCGGCACGCTGCCCAACATGCAGCCGGGCAAGCAGTGGACCTCGCGCTATGCGGCGCTGGGCATGAACGGCTTCAACCTGCCGATCATCGTCGACGGCTTCGACGAGAAGGGCCTGGCCGGAGGCATGCCGGTCTTCCCCGGCTCCACCAAGTTCGTGCCGGCAGCCGAGGCGCCCAAGGCCAAGGCGCTGGCCTCGTGGGAGTTCCTCGCCTGGGCGCTGACCAACCATGCCAGCGTGGCCGAAGTCAAGCAGGCCATCGCCGCCGGCGAGGTCGTGCTCACCGACACCGTGCAGGCCGACCAGGGCATCGCGCCGCCGCTGCACTACACGCTGCACGACCGCAGCGGCGCGTCGGTGGTGATCGAGCCGATCGACGGCAAGCTGCTGGTGACCGACAACCCGTACACGGTGATGACCAACTCGCCGGACTTCGGCTGGCAAACGACCAACCTGCGCAATGCCGAGCACATCCTCAACCACCTCGACCTGCCCAACGGCTCCGCCGGCGAATACAGCGGCATCGAGGGGCAGGGCAGCTTCGAGCTGACCTACTGGAGCGCGATCGCCGACATGAGCAGCCAGCGCTTTTGCTTCAAGACCTACGACAACCAGCCACTGCGCTACGTCGACCTGAAGGACTTCGACCTGAGTGCCAAGGCGCCGCGCTACCTGCCAACGACCCAGCCCTATGCGCCGCAGCGCCTGCAGCCCTGACCGGGCTCAGTGCCCGCTGGTGTCGCCTCGCGCGGCAGCGCTCAGGCGCTCGAATTCGGCCTCGGCGCGCAGCCAGTCGTCCAGCTCGTGGCCGCCGACGCGGCCGCGCTGCTCGTAGTAGTAGTAGGCCGCCTCGCGCACGAACAGGTCCTTCGGCGGTGGCTCGGTCGCTGTCGCCTCGCCTGCGGCGGACTCGGGGGCGGTGGCCATCGGCGACGGCATTTCCTTGGCGGCGTGGTGTCGGGCGTGTGCGTGCTTCATGCGGGTCTCCTGCCTATAGTCAGCCACACAGGGTAGGCGCACGGCAGGCCGGGCGATTGAGCAGGCTCAATGCGGGGCCTGCAGGCGCGGCGCCGAATCGAAGCCGGCAATCCCGCCGCAGACCGTGGAGCGCCCCATGCCCCTCACGCTCGAATCGCTGGCCACCAAGATCGTCGTCACTGCCACGCCGGACACCACCGCCACACGCGCTGCGCAATTGATGCGCGCGCACCACGTCGGCTCGCTGGTGGTGCTGGACGGCGCCTCCGACAGCGGCAAGCCGGTGGGCATCGTCACCGACCGCGATCTGGTGCTGGCCGTCATGGCCGAGGAACTGGACCCGGCGCTGTTCACCGTGGGCGACGTGATGTCGGTGGAGCTGGTCACCGCACCGGCCAGCGCCAGCCTGATGGAGGCCACGCACGAGATGCGACGCCACCGCGTGCGCCGCCTGATCGTGCTCGATCAAGCCGGCCGCGTGGTGGGCGTTGCCGCGTTGGAAGACCTTCTGGAAGCGATGACGCGCGAGTTTGGCGAACTGGTGATGGCGCTGCGAGGAGCGCGCGAGCGCGAGATCAGGGAGCGGCAGTAGCGCCGGGCGCCTACCGGCCCAGGTGCTGATAGGCAAACTGCAGCGGCTCGGCGGAGACCCGCAGCAGCCCACTGAACGGCGAATCCATTTCGAGCACCAGGAACATCGCACTGCCCACCGACAACGCGCACACCAGCAGCGTGGCCACCACCGTCGCGTTGCGCGGCGCATACAGGCCGAAGCTGGCGAAGGTGATGGTCAGCCAGAACAGCAGGATCACCAGGAACGGCTTCGGCACCGTCGGCTCGGCGCCCGCCAGCACCATCCAGCGGGCTTCCAGCAGCTTCTCGCTCAGGTCCAGCGCTCGGCCCTGCAAGGCGCGCTGGGCGTCGTCGCGCGGCGTCAACAGGCGGATCTCATGGGCCAACCTCTCAACCTGCGCGTTCGTGCCGGCATGCACCGGGTCCAGGTCCTGGGGCCGTGACGAGTCCGCGGGCCAGATCGTCTCGATGCGGTTGCCCACGGCCAGCTTGATGCCCTGTCGGATCGCCTGGCTTTCGGCGCCATAGCGCGCCAGCGCGCGGTCCAAGGTCAGGACGTCCACCGCGGTCTGCTTGACGGTGCTGTCCACCGCATCGAAGGAGCTCTTTGCCGAGGCCGTCACCAGGCCGAGCACCAGCGCCGTCATGGTCGCCACCAGTCCGATGCCGACCTTGACCGTGTCCTTCGACTCCGAACTCAGATGGTGCTGCGGCAGCAGCCCTTGCAGCGCCATGCCTGCCAGGGCGCCGCCAAAGGAGAACGCAAAGACGACGCTGCCGACGGCGATGGGGTCCACGTTGGGCCTTTCTTCGACTTGTGGGCACGAGGGTAGTCGATACGCAGGGCGGTGCTACCCGGGCCTGCGCGGAGGCACCCTCACTCGCTGACCGGCGGGCGCATGCGCAACGCAGCCAGTGTGGCCACGGCAGACAGCGCCGCCACCAGCCAAAACGTGTCGGCGTAGGCCGACAGTTCGGCGGCGCCGGCTGCGGCGCGCGTGCGCAGCCGCCATTCCAGGAAGATGCCGACCAGGCTGACGCCCGCGGCGCCGCCCAGCTGGCGCAGGAAGCTGATGGCGCTGGCCGCCTGCGGCACGGCCTCGGTCCCCAGCCCCGGCATCGCGCCCAGCGTCAGCGAGGGCAGCACGAAGCCGAGGCCGATGCGCCCGACCACGGCCCACAGCATCAGTACCCACAGCGCGGTGCCCACGCCCACGGTGGCCATCAGCGCAAAGGACAGGGCCAGCAGCGTCAGACCCGCGGCCACCAGCGCATGGGGCGGCACACGGTCGGCCATCCGGCCACCGACGGGAATGGTCAACGCCAGTACCAGGCCGGCCGGCATCAATGCCGCGCCGGCCTGCGAGGGCGGGAAGTGCAGCGCGGTCTGCATGAACACCGGCACCAGGTAGGTCGAACCGAACAGGCCCATGCCGTAGATGAAGGCCACCACACCACCCATCGCGAAGGGCCGCGACCGGAACAGGCGCAGGTTGAGCAGCGGCTTGGGCGTACGCGACTCGTGCCAGACGAACATGACCAGCGCCACCGCACCGGTGCCCAGCAGCGCGGCAGCCGAGCCTGGCGAGGCGTCGTGCAGATGCACCAGGCCATTGAGCAGGCCGAGCACGCCCACCGCGGCCAGCGCCAGCCCGGGGGCATCGAGCGTCTCGCTGCGTCCGCCTGGCGCGCCGCCGCCCGGTGCCGACAGCGGCAGGTAGCGCCGCGCCAGCCACAGCGCGCACAGCGCGAAGGGCACGACGAAGAAGAAGATCGAGCGCCAGCCGAAATGCTCCACCAGCACGCCGCCGAAGCTCGGCCCCACGGCCGGCGCCAGCACCACGCCGAAGCCGAAGACGCCCATGGCCTTGCCGCGCTCGCCTTCGTCGAAGGCGCGCAGGATGATGATCGACGGGATGACCTGCAGCACGCCCGCGGCCAGGCCCTCGGCCACGCGCATGGCCAGCACCAGCGGGTAATGTTGTGCCAGCCCGCCGGCGATGCCGCCGGCCATCAGCAGGCACACCGCCCCGACGTAGGTGTGGCGGTAGCCATAGCGCGCCAGCAGCCAGGGCGTGGGCAGCATCGACAGCGTCATCGCTGCCATGAAGCCGGCGGCCACCCACTGCGCGCGCTCCTGGCCGATGGCGAAGTGGCGCATCAGGTCGGGCACCGCCACGTTGACGATGGTCGAGGACATCACCGAGGCGATGCTGCCGATCATCACCGTCATCAGCACGCGCCAGCGGTAGCGCTCGCCATGGTGCGCGGCCAGCGCCGCCAGCGACCCCGGCGCAGGCACCTCACGCGCCAGCGTCATTCGAAGCCGACCACTGCGTGCGGCAGGTAGGGAGACTGAAGCGCAGCCACTTCCTCGGGCAGCAGCTTCAGATCCAGCGCCGCGACGGCATCCTCCAGGTGACCGGGCTTCGAGGCACCGACGATCGGCGCGGTGACGCCGGGCTGGCCCAGCAGCCAGGCCAGCGCCACCTGCGCGCGCGGCACGCCGCGTTGCGCCGCCACGCCGGCCAGCGCCTCGGCGACGCGCCGGTCGTTGTCCTCGGTGTGCGCGAACAGCGTCGCGCCGAACGCGTCGCTGGCGATGCGCGGCGTGTTTTCGCCCCAGGGCCGGGCCAGGCGGCCGCCGCCCAGCGGGCTCCAGGGAATGATGCCGACACCCTGGTCTCGGCACAGCGGCAGCATCTCGCGCTCTTCCTCGCGGTAGATCAGGCTCAACTCGGGCTGCATGCTGACGAAGCGTGTCCAGCCCTGCGCTGTTGCCACCTGCTGTGCCTTGGCAAACTGCCAGGCATGCATCGACGATGCGCCGATGTAGCGCGCCTTGCCCGCCTTGACGACGTCGTGCAGCGCTTCCATCGTCTCCTCGATCGGCGTGTCCGGGTCCCACCGGTGGATCTGGTACAGGTCGACGAAGTCCATGCCCAGGCGCTGCAGGCTGGCGTCGATCTCGTGCAGGATGGCCTTGCGCGACAGGCCGCCGACGTTCGGCGCGCGGCGTGAGCCGAAGCGCACCTTGGTGGCCACGACGATCTCGTCGCGGCGCGCGAAGTCGCGCAACGCGCGGCCGACGATCTCCTCCGATGTGCCGTCGGAGTAGGCATTGGCGGTGTCGAAGAAGTTGATGCCCAGCTCCACCGCCTGACGCAGCAAGGGACGGCTGGCCGCTTCGTCCAGGGTCCAGGGGTGCGCCCCGCGATCGGGCACACCGTAGGTCATGCAGCCCAGGCAGATGCGCGAAACGCGCAAGCCGGTGTGGCCGAGGCGGGTGGTTTGCATGCTCAGGGTCCTGCGACGGAAGGGCCGCACAGGTTAGCAGCGCTTCACAATGCCCGCTTCGACCTGATGGAGTCGTTGATGGCCGACCTGCATGGCGTGAACGCCGCCCTGATTGCGCAATTGCCCGACCATGGCCCGGTGGTGATGGTCAACCTGCTGCGCCTGCGCGACCGAGCCGCGTACCAGCGCTACAGCGAGATCGCCATGCCGTTGATCAAGGCCCGCGGCGGCACCGTGCTGTGGGCTGGCAACGGCGAGGCGGTGGCCTTCGGCGACCCCGAGACCGATCGCTGGGACTACATCGTGCTGGTGCGCTACCCCTCGCGTGCCGCCTTCGTCGACATGGTGAACTCGGCCGAATACGCCGCGGCCAACAGGCACCGCGAGCAGGCGGTGTCGCGGCACGTCATCGTGGCCAGCACCGAGGCCTATTCGAAGATGGCTCTCAAAGGCTGAGCAGCGGCTGACCGGCCAGCGCCTGCAGCAAGGCGGCGGCCCACAGCGCGCTCCACAGCGCGGCGGCGGCCCACACGCCGGGCACGGCGGCGCGCGGCCAAGCGCAAGCCAGCACGAAGCCAGCCAGCGGCAGCACCTGGCCGGCATGGATGCCGATGAAATGCGCGACGCGCAGGTCGCCCATGGTGCGTGACCAGCCGAGCACCGGCAGCCCCGCGCCCGTGGCCGGCTGGCCGCCGCCGAGCAGCATGCCCACCGACGCGCCGAGCACGAAAGTCAACACCAGGCCGAGCAGCACGGCCTGCCGGTAGGCCGACGCGATGCGGCGCTCGCCGTGGCGCCAGATCAGCCAGGCCAGCCAGGGCTGCGTGGCGGTGAGCAGCAGGGCGCCCAGGCCCATCAGCGAATACATCGCGGCGTGAAAGGGGTCGCCGACGTTGTAGTGCGAAGCCTGGCCCAGCGCGGCCTGCAGCGTGATGTACATGACCTCGAAGCCGCCGGTGGCGATGACCGTCCACACCAGCCAGCCGAAGCTGCGGCTGCGGCGCACGGCATCGGGCAGCATCGGGGCGAACCAGGCGGTGGTCAGCGCCAGCAGGGCCACCGAGGCCATGAACTTCATCGGCTTGACCCAGACGCTGACGCCGCGCAGCACGCGATCGTCCAGGCCCAGGCCGATGGCGGCGGGCAGCATCATCGCCAGCATCAGCAGCGCAAAGGCCACCAGCCTGGGTTCGCGCTGCCAAAGCGCTGCGAAAGGCGAGGAGGACGGGCGCGCGGCGCCGGCCAGCGGGGTGCTCAGGGATATCGGGCTCATCGCGCCATCCTCCGGTGAATGAAAGTCGACAGGGCATAGGTCAGCAGGCCGGCCGGGCCGAACATGAAGGTCAGCGCCAGGCTTGGCAGCACGGCCCAGTGCGGCAGGCCGCGCTGGGCGGCGTCGCGCGCGATCCAGGTGCCGACGAACAGGTCGAAGGCCAGGTAGTGCAGCCAGCCGGCGGCCAGCAAGCCGGGCCGCTCGAACAGTTGCCGCACCTCGGCGAGCGAGCCGAAGCCGCCCGGCCCCCAGTGGCCCAGCAGGAGCGCGGCATAGGCCAGCGCCAGCAGCAGCGGCAGCACCCAGCCGGTGAGTTGCCAGACGCGCGGCGTCCAGCGCCGTGACGGCGGCGACAGGGCCAGCGCGAGCCAGCCCACCAGGGCCAGCAGGTTGGCCACGCGGAAGGCCAGGTCGGGAGGAATCGTTGGCATGGCTTATCTGAACAACGTTTAGATGAAGTGTGCTGGACGATCTGAACGTTGTCAAGTTACCATGCGGCCATGAGTGACATGGCCACGCCCTACCACCATGGCGCGCTGCGCGAGGCGCTGGTCCAGGCCACCGAATCGCTGCTTGCCGAGCGCGGCGCCGAGGGCTTTTCGCTGCGCGAGGCGGCACGCCGCGCCGGCGTGTCGCCGGCGGCGCCGGCCTACCACTTCGGCGACGCCGCCGGGCTGCTGACGGCGGTGGCCAGCTCCGGCTTCGAGGCGCTGACGCAGGCCCTGGAATCGGGCGATGCCCGTGGTGGTGACGATCCGCTGGCCGCACTGCGCGGCCAGGGCCTGGCCTATGTGCAGTTTGCGCTGAGCCACCCCGGACGCTTCCGGCTGATGTTCCGCCAGGGCAAGCTGCATGACGATGCCACGCTGCTGCAGCATGCCAATGCCGCGCACGAGGTGCTGGCGCGCGGCGTGTGCCGCGGCTTTGGCCTGGCCTCGATCGAGCAGATGGGCGAGCGCCACTGGAACGCCGTGGTTGCGCTGTGGTCGCTGGTGCACGGCTATGCGCACCTGGCCATTGCCGGCAAGTTCGAGGCCTATGGCGGCGACGCCGGGATCGAGGCTTTCGTGCAGCGCAGCCTGGGGCCGATCCTCGATGCCAGCCTACAGGGGCTGTTCGGCGCTCCTATCATCGGCCCATGAAGAACACCCTGCTGCGCCGAGGGTGGTGGCTGCTGGCGCTGCTGCTGGTGGCAGCCCTGCTGTGGCTGTGGGCCGCGCCCCCGCTGCTGATCCGCGTGGGCGCCGGCTACACCGCCAAGATCGTCTGCTCCAGCGTCTTCCTCAGCGGCCGCGACCCGCACCAGGTGCTGCAGGACGACGTGCAGGCCCCCGGCCACCCGCTGCTGCGGCTGATGCGGGTGTCGGTGGACCGCGAAGCCAAGGTGGTGCGCGCCGGGCTGTTCGGCTTTGCCGGTGACGGCCTGGCGGTGGCGCGCGACGGCACCGGCTGCGCCACCGTGCCCGACGGCGACCTGGCCCGCGCCAAATCGCATGCCGTGCCGCCCGCGCCGGCGCGGCCGGCGCGGACGGCACGCTGGCCCGAAGGCGACGAGGTCGGCGCTGCGGCGCCGACGCTGGCCGCACTGCTGGCCGACCCGGTCATGGCCGGCCCGGGCATGCGTGCGCTGCTGGTGCTGCACCGCGGGCGCATCGTCGCCGAACGCTACGGCGACGGCTTCAATGCGGCGACGCCGCTGCTCGGCTGGTCGATGACCAAGACGGTTACCGCCGCGCTGATCGGCACGCTGGTGCGCGACGGCCGCATCGATGTCGAGCGCGATGCGCTGTTTCCGGCCTGGGCCGGCGACGAGCGTCGGGGCATCGCCATGACGAACCTGCTGGCCATGTCCAGCGGCCTGAGCTTCAACGAGGACTACGGCAGCGTCACCGATGTCACCCGCATGCTCTACCTGGAGCCGGACATGGCGGCCTTCGCGCGACAGCAGCCGCTGGCCCGGCCGGTGGGCACGTTCTTCAACTACTCCAGCGGCAGCAGCGTGCTGCTGGCGCGGCTGTGGCAGGACGCCGCGCCCGGCGCGTCGCTGGCCTGGCCGCGACAGGCGCTGTTCGATCCGCTGGGCATGCGCAGCGCGGTGATGGAGGCCGATGCGCGCGGCACCTTCGTTGGCTCGTCCTACCTGTATGCCACCGGCCGCGACTGGGCACGCTTCGCGCTGCTTCTGCTGCAGGACGGCCGATGGCAAGGCCAGGCCCTGCTGCCGCCGGGCTGGGTGGCGCGCATGCGCACGCCGTCCAAGGCTGCGCCGCGCGATTACACCGACGGCCAGATGTGGCTGCAGGGGCCGCGCGCCGGCACGCCCGAGGGCCAGAACCCGGACGCCGGCTTCCAGCTGCCGGCCGACACCGTGTGGATGAACGGCTACGACGGCCAGGCCATCGCATTGGTGCCGTCACGCCAACTGGCGGTGGTGCGGCTGGGCCTGACGCCGGCCAAGCTGCTGCACCGGCCGCAGCGGCTGGTCGAGGCGCTGCTGCGCGCGCTGCCCTGAGGGCCTTGCAGCAGCGCCGGCCGAGGATCCCTATCATGCGCCGGCAGGAAGGGGGGTGCGATGATGCGTTCAACGATGCTGCGCCGTACGGCGCTGGGGGCGGCGGCCCTGTCGACTTCCGTATTGCTGCTGGGCTCCTGCGGCGACGACGACGGCCTCGGCCCCGAGATCGCCGAACCCGAGGTCCTGAGCAGCCGCAACGGCGTGCTGCAGGTCACGTTGACCCAGGCGCCGGCGATGGTCACCGTGGCCGGGCGCAGCTTCACGTCCAACGTCTTCAACGGGCAGTACATCCCGCCGGTGCTGAAGATGCAGCGCGGCGACCAGCTCGAGCTGCAGCTGGTCAACCGGATCGACAAGGCCGACATCCAGATCGACGGCCCGCAGTCGACCAACCTGCACTACCACGGCATGGTGGTGCCGCCTGCGGCGCCGGGGGATGACATCTACCTCGACGTCGGCAGCGGTGCCGACTACAACTACCGCTGGCAGGTGCCCGGCAACCATGCCCAGGGCACGCACTGGTACCACCCGCACTCGCACGGGCTGGTGGAGCCGCAGATTCTCAGCGGCATGTCCGGCATGCTGGTGATCGACGGGCTGATCGCCCAGCACTTCACCGCCTATTCGGGCCTGGTCGAGCGCCACCTGTTGCTGAAGGACATCGTGCTGCCGGGCGCCGACCCCAATGCCGCCAACACCAAGACCATCAACGGCCTGCTCGGCGGCACCCTGCGCCTGCGGCCCGGCGAGATGCAGGTCTGGAACCTGGGTAACCTGGGCGCCGATGCCTACTTCGACCTGGCCATCGACGGCATGCAGATGTGGGAAATCAACCGCGACGGCAACGTGCTGATCCAGCCCAAGCTGCTGAGCTCGGTGTACCTGCCGCCGGGCTCGCGCTCCACCGTGGTGGTGGTGGCGCCGCTGGCCGTCGGGCAGTACCCGGTGCGCACGCTCGAGGTCGATACCGGCCCGCAGGGCGACCCCAACCCCAGCGTCAAACTGGCCGCGGTGGTGGTCTCGGGCAAGCCCCTGGACACCGCGGCGTTGCAGGCGCGGCTGCTGGAGCCGGCCGACAACCAGGACACCATCGGCACCACGCCGGCCGACCTGCTGGCCCTGCCGATCACCCACCGCCGCGTCATCACCTTCTCAGAGACCGAAGACGGCAACACCTTCTTCATCGACGGCAAGGAATTCGACCCGTCGCGCGATGACATCACCGTCACGCTCGGCGCGGTGGAGGAATGGACGCTGCGCAACGTCAGCGGCGAGCGCCACGTGTTCCACATCCACCAGCTCGACTTCCTGGTCACCTCGGTCAACGGCGAGGCACAGCCGCCCGACAGCCTGCGCGACGTGGTCGACCTGCCCTATGCGCAGAACGGCGTGCCCGGCGAGGTGAAGGTGATCATCCCCTTCACCGATCCGATCATGGTCGGGCGCTTTGTCTTCCACTGCCACATCGTCGGCCACGAGGACGCCGGCATGATGGCCAACCTGGTGGTGCTGGCCCCTGGCCAGAGCGCGATGGCGCCGGCGCGCATGCGCACCATGCTGCCGCGGCCGAAGCAGGACCTCTTCGGCTGGCTGGCCTCGCTCACCGGCAAGAATGCCGTGCCCGAGCCCTCGCTGTGGGAAGAGACGATCTGTCGGCCCGGAGAGACGCCTTCGGCCAACCGCCGTAGCGTGCGCGCCGGTGGCAGCCCGCCCCTGCTGGGTGGCAGTGTGCTGCGCTGAACCCTGGAACACCGACCCATGAAGATCGATTTCGTCTCCGATGTGGCTTGCCCCTGGTGTGCGGTGGGCCTGTTCTCGCTGGAAGAAGCCCTGCGCCGCGTCGGTGCCGAGCTGCCGGTGGAGTTGCACTTCCAGCCCTTCGAGCTGAACCCGCAGATGCCCGCCGAGGGCGAGGATGCGGCCGAGCACCTGGCGCGCAAGTACGGCGCCTCGCCGGCGCAGCTGGCAGCCACGCGCGAGACGCTGCGTCAGCGTGGCGCCGAGGTCGGCTTCACCTTCGGCGAGCGCCCGCGCGTGTGGAACACCTTCGATGCGCACCGGCTGCTGCACTGGGCCGGCCTGCAGGGGCGGCAGCGCGAGCTGAAGCATGCACTGCTGGCCGCGTACCACACCCATGCGCAGAACCCTGGCTCGCACGAGGTGCTGCTGCGGCTGTGCCAGGAGGTTGGCCTGGAGGTGGAGCGTGCCCGCACCATTCTGGCCAGCGACGAGTACGCCGACGAGGTGCGCGAACGCGAGAGCTTCTACCAGCAGCACGGCATCACGGCCGTGCCCTCGGTCATCATCAACGACCGCCACCTGATCCAGGGCGGCCAGCTGCCGGAGGCCTTCGAGCGCGCGCTGCGCACGCTGGCGGCGCAGGCCAGGCCGGCGGCCTGATTCAGGCGCGCGCCGCGCGCGCCGCCTTCAGCTGCAGGGCTGCCGTGGTGTAGCCGCCGCCACCGCCATCGACGAAGTGCACGTGCAGGCCCTCGGTCTCCGACGTCACCAGGCAGGTCATCAGCGCGGTGTCGGACACATTCATGCCCCAGTCGAATCGCTGCGCCGCGGCGCAGGCTTCGACGTGACGGCGGATGGCCTCGATGCGCGGCAGCGCGCAGTCGGTGACCAGGCACAGCGTCCGGTCGTGCTTGCAGAAGTCGGTGTTGCTGCGGATCTCCGACTGGTAGCGCTGCGGATCGAATTCGCCCACCGGCTTGCCGCGGGCAATCACGAGCTTGGCCAGCAGCGTCTCGGCCAGCACGCGCAGCGCCCACCAAGGCAGCCAGCGGCCGCGGCAGCGGGCGCGCGCCTCGAGCATGAACTGCTCGGGAGGCCATGCCGCGCGCAAGGTTCCCGGCCGCGCCGGGCGCGGGTCGCCGTCCTGGCTGGCCAGGCGCATGACCTCGGCGTACACCGCTCCCGGGTCCTCGGCGCCGTGCAGGATCAGTGTCAGCATCTTGCCGTGCCGCGACTGCAGCGGCGCCCAGCGGCAGGATAGGCCGCTCAGGTCCTCCGGCAAACCATCGTCCAGCATCTCCGGCACCTCGGCCAGCGCGCCCAGCTCGGGCCAGGCACGGCCGCGGATGGCGTCTTCCAGCACGCTGACGCCACCGCCGGCAAAGACGCCGAAGCTGTTGCCCGGCGTCGGTTCGTAGCGCGCCACGCGCACGTCGCAGCCCTGGGTGCGCAACGCCGACACCGGCACCATGCCGACGCGCAGACGCAGGCCGTGCTCGCGCCAGGCAGCGCCGCGCACACGCGCCAGCGCCTGCCGCATGGCGGCCTGGTGGCGCGGCGGCACCATCAGTACCGCACCGTCGCCGCCAAACAGGAACGGGATCGACTCCGGCGCGCACAGGTTGCGCGCGGCGGCAATCGCCATCGCGGCGACGAAGTTCACCGTCTTGTGCCGCCCATTGGCAATCGCCTGGGTCGAGCCGACGATGTCGGTGACCGCCAGCGCCCAGTCATCAGGGGCTGGACGGTAGCCGGCCTCATCGAAGGTGCGATGGGGGCTTTCGAGCGGCGGCAGCCGGGCAAAGAAGCCTGGCGTCGCGTCGACGGGCGGTGTCGCGATCCGGCCCATTCGGGGGCGTTGGGTTGGCGTCGGGGTTTGTGGCGGGCGCGATCTTAGCGGCATGCGCCGTGCCGCGGCACGGCACCGCCGAACATGAATACCCATGTGCGATGTTGAGCTTTGTCATGCATTTGGAACCGAGTGCTGCGCAGAATCGGCCTTTTGCACGGCTTCCACCGAAGGGGCCCCATGCCGCAAACGCCGAGTGCTCCTGGCCGTGCCGCCCCCGATATCGGGCCGCTGCTGCAGCGCCATGGCCATGACCCGCATGCGCTGGTGCAGATCCTGCGCGAGCTGCAGGCGCAGCACGGCTGGCTGCCGCGCCCGGCGCTGGCCCAGCTGGCGGCCGGGCTGGGCCTGACGCTGGCCCAGGTGCAGGGCGTGGCCGGGTTCTACCGCTTCTTCCACACCCAGCCGGTGGGCGAGTACCGCATCCTTTTCAGCGACAACGTCACCGACCGCATGCTCGGCAGCCAGGCGCTGATGGCCGACCTGTGCCGTCGCCTGGGCGTGGCGCCCGGCCGCGTCGGCGAGGACGGGCTGGTCAGCGTGGACGCCACCTCCTGCACCGGCCTGGGCGACCAGGGCCCGGCGCTGCTGGTCAACCACCACCAGGTCATCACCCGGCTGGATGCGGCGCGCGTGGCGCAGATGGCGACGCTGATCCGCAGCCGCGTGCCGGTGGCGCAGTGGCCGGCCGACTGGTTCGAGGTGCAAGACCACATCCGCCGCGCCGATGTGCTGCTGGGCGAGCCTCCGGCGCCGGGCGCGGCACTGGCGGCGGCGCTGGCGCGCGGCATTCCCGGCATGCTCGACGAGATGAAGCACAGCAACCTGCGCGGCCGTGGCGGCGCGGGCTTTGCCACCGGGCTGAAATGGTCGCTGTGCCGGCAGGCGCCGGGCAGCGAACATGTCGTGGTGTGCAATGCCGACGAGGGTGAGCCCGGCACCTTCAAGGACCGCGTGCTGCTCACGCGCCATGCCGACGCGGTGGTCGAGGGCATGAGCATCGCCGCCTGGTTGATTGGCGCGCGCCGCGGCTTCATCTACCTGCGCGGCGAGTACCGCTACCTGCTCGAAGCGCTGCAGGCCGTGCTGCAGCGCCGGCGTGATGCCGGGCTGCTGGGCGGCGCCATCCTGGGCCAAGCCGGCTTCGATTTCGACATCGACATCCATGTCGGCGCCGGCGCCTATGTCTGCGGCGAGGAATCGTCGCTGATCGAATCGCTGGAAGGCAAGCGCGGCACGCCGCGCATCCGCCCGCCCTTCCCGGTGCAGAGCGGCTACCTCGGGCACCCGACCATCGTCAACAACGTCGAGACCTTCTGCGCGGCGGTGCACATCGCGCTGCACGGCGGCGCCTGGTGGGCGGCCATTGGCACGCCCAAGTCGGCGGGCACGAAGATCCATTCGGTGTCGGGTGACTGCGCGCGCCCGGGTCTGTATGAATACCCCTTCGGCACGCGCATCGGCCGCATCCTCGAGGACTGCGGCGCCACCGACACGCAGGCGGTGCAGGTGGGTGGGCCGTCGGGCGTGTGCCTGTCGGCCTTCGAGTTCGGCCGGCGCATCGCCTTCGAGGACGTGCCCACGGCCGGTGCCTTCATGGTCTTCGACCGCAGCCGCGACATGTTCGAGGTGGCGCGCGGCTTCGCGCATTTCTTCGCACACGAAAGTTGCGGCTTCTGCACCCCCTGCCGCGTGGGCACCGCGCTGGTGGTCAAGCGTTTGGACAAGCTGGCCGCCGGCCACGGCTCGCGCCACGACATCGACGTGCTCTTCGAGCTGGACAAGCTGATGCACGGCGCCACGCATTGCGGCCTGGGCGCCACCGCCTGCAACCCGCTGCGCGACACCATCGCCAAGTTCCGCCCGGCCTACGAGCGGCACCTGAAATCGCTGTACTTCGAGCCCGGTTTCGACCTCGATGCCGAGCTGTCGATCGCGCGCCACATGACCGGCCGCGACGACCCCGGCGCACACCTGGAGACACTCTCGTGACTGCTGTCGAACAGAGCTTCTCGCTCGACGGCGAAGACCTGCCTTTTCAGACCGGCGACACCGTGCTGCAGGCGGCCACGCGCGTGGGCCGCTACATCCCGCACCTGTGCTGGCACCCCGACTTTGCGCCGCACGGCTCCTGCCGCATCTGCACCGTCAAGGTCAATGGCCGGCCCGCGGCCGCGTGCACGGTGCAGGCCACGCCGGGGCTGGACGTGGAAAGCGACACCGAAGAGCTGAACGCGCAGCGCAAGACGCTGCTGCAAATGCTGTTCGTCGAGGGCAACCATTTCTGCCCCAGTTGCGAGAAGAGCGGCAACTGCCTGCTGCAGGCCACCGCCTACCAGATGGGCATGGAAGGCCCGCACTTCGAGGAGTTCTATCCCGACCGGCCGGTGGACGCCAGCCACCCGGACATCCTGCTCGACTTCAACCGCTGCATCCTGTGCGAGCTGTGCGTGCGCGCCAGCCACGACATCGACGGCAAGAGCGTCTTTGCCATCGGCGGCCACGGCATCGGCACGAGGCTGCTGGTCAACAGCGACAGCGGCCGGCTGGGCGACACCGACATGGCGCTGGCCGACCGCGCCGCAAACAT
Organism: uncultured Pseudomonadota bacterium; assembly: GCA_963758955.1. GTDB lineage: Bacteria > Pseudomonadota > Gammaproteobacteria > Burkholderiales > Burkholderiaceae_C > Rubrivivax. The sequence goes on along the minus strand of CAVWXO010000002.1, from coordinate 226,594 downwards.
CTGCCCGGTGGGCGTGATCCTGCCCAAGCGGCGCGGCTTCGTCATCCCGATCGGCGAGCGGCTGTATGACGAGAAGTCGGTGGCCGAGCGAGCGGAGGGCCGATCATGAGAACAGCTTGCTCTGACTTCGACCGCGGGCGGAGCGCCGGGCCGCTCCCAAGCCGGCCCGCGATCCCCTCGGGGGATCGGCCGACGTACCCGTCGGCCGAGGGGCTCCAATGACTTTGCCGGTGATGCCGCACGGCCCGCGCAAGCTGAAGGTGGCCACCGTGTCGCTGGCCGGCTGCTTCGGCTGCCACATGTCATTCCTGGACATCGACGAGCGGCTGTTCGAGTTGCTCGAGCACATCGAGTTCGACCGTTCGCCGCTGACCGACATCAAGGAGGTCGGGCATTGCGACATCGGCCTGATCGAAGGCGGGCTGTGCAATGCCGAGAACGTGGTCGTGCTGCGCGAGTTCCGCGCGCATTGCAAGACGCTCGTGGCAGTGGGCGCCTGCGCCATCACCGGTGGGCTGCCAGCGCAGCGCAACCACCTCGATCTGGGGCAGATGCTGGTGGATGTGTACCGCAGCCGCCCAGGGCTGTCCGGCGGCAGCGCCATCCCCAATGACCCCGAGCTGCCGCTGCCGCTGAACAAGGTGCACCCGATCCACGAGGTGGTGCACGTGGACTACTTCCTGCCCGGCTGCCCGCCTTCGGCCGACGCCTTCTGGCAGTTCCTGACCGACCTGCTGGCCGGGCGCACGCCGCACCTGGGCCATGGCCTGCTGCACTACGACTGAAACCATGACACATTCCCTCGAGACCGCCGCCCAGCCGCAGGGATTGCGCCGTGTGGCCATCGACCCGGTGTCGCGTGTCGAAGGCCACGGCAAGGTGACGATCCTGCTCGACGATCAGCACCGCGTGCAGCAGGTGCGGCTGCACATCGTTGAGTTCCGCGGCTTCGAGAAGTTCATCGAAGGCCGGCCCTACTGGGAAGTGCCGGTGATGGTGCAGCGGCTGTGCGGCATCTGCCCGGTGTCGCACCACCTGGCGGCGAGCAAGGCGCTGGACCATGTGGTCGGCGCCATGCCGATCACGCCGTCGGCATTGAAGCTGCGCCGGCTGATGCACTACGGCCAGGTGATGCAAAGCCATGCGCTGCACTTCTTCCACCTCAGCTCGCCCGACCTGCTGTTCGGCTTCGACAGCGAGGTCAACCGCCGCAACATCGTCGGCGTGGCCGCGGCGCATCCCGACATCGCGAAGAAGGGCGTGCTGCTGCGCAAGTTCGGGCAGGAAGTCATCCGTGCCACCGCCGGCAAGCGCGTGCACGGCACCGGCTCGGTGCCCGGCGGCATGAACAAGCATGTCAGCGCCGCCGACCTGGCGCTGCTGCGCGCCGAGGTGCAGCAGATGATCGCCTGGTCGCAGGATGCGGTGGACATCGCCAAGACGCTGCATGCGCATAACCCGGCGCTGTACGACGGCTTCGGTGCGATGCGCTCGCACATGCTGTCGCTGGTGCGCGCCGACGGCGCGCTGGAGTTGTACGACGGTGTGATCCGCGCGCGCGATGCCGACGGCATGCTGCTCTTCGACGGTGCCAGCGACCAGGGCTACCTCGACCTGATCGAAGAGGAGGTCAAGCCCTGGACCTACATGAAGTTCCCGTTCCTGAAGAGCCTGGGGCGCGAGCACGGCTGGTACCGCGTCGGCCCGCTGGCGCGGGTGCAGAACTGCGACTTCATCCCCAGCCCGCGCGCGGAGGCCGAGCGCCGCGAATTCGTCGACTGGGGCAAGGGCCAGCCGCAGCACGGCTCGCTGGCCTACCACTGGGCGCGCATGATCGAGCTGCTGCATTGCATGGAGGTCATTGCGGAACTGCTGGACGACCCGGACATCCTGGCGGGCGAGTTGATGGCCAGCGGGCCGCGCCGGCACAGCGGCGTGGGCGTGATCGAGGCGCCGCGCGGCACGCTGATCCACCACTACGAAGTCGGCGACGACGACCTGGTGACACGCTGCAACCTGATCGTCAGCACCACGCACAACAACCAGGCCATGAACGAGGCGGTGCGCTCGGTGGCGCGCGAGTACCTCGACGGCCACGAGCTGACCGAAGGCCTGCTGAATCACATCGAAGTGGCGATCCGCGCCTACGACCCCTGCCTGTCCTGCGCCACGCACGCGCTGGGCAAGATGCCGCTGGAAGTGGCGCTGGTCGGGGTCGACGGCGAGCTGCTCGATCGTGTCCAGAAGTCGTCCGAGGGCGGCTTCGTGCACCGGCTGGAGTCCGGATCATGACGCTGCCCTTGCTGGTCTTCGGCTGGGGCAACCGCAGCCGCGGCGACGATGCCCTGGGCCCGCTGTGCGTGGAACGGCTGCGTGATGTGCATGCCGCTCGCGACGACATCGAGTTCATCGACGACTACCAGCTGATGGTCGAGCATGTGCTCGACCTGGACGGCCGCTCGCGCGTGCTCTTCATCGATGCCAGCCTGGGCTGCGCGCCGCCTTTCGAGACGCTGCAGTTGCGCGCCGCCGCCGACGGCAGCCTGAGCAGCCACGCGCTGTCGCCGCAGGCCCTGCTGCAGGTGTACCGCGAGCTGCACGACGACGACCCGCCGCCGTGCACGCTGCTGGCCATCCGTGGACTGCGCTTCGAGCTGGGCGAGCCGCCGAGCGCGCCCGCGCTGGCCCACCTGGAGGCGGCACTGTCCTGGGCGCAGCGCTGGCTGTCGCTGCCGCAGGTGCGGCGCCGCGCCTGAACCGCAAGCCCGAGGCACAGCCCATGAAGTCCGATCCGCGACGCGCGCTCACCCAGGAGACCTACGCACTGGTGCTGGCCGGCGGCCGCGGCAGTCGGCTGCGCCAGCTGACCGACCACCGCGCCAAGCCGGCCGTGCCCTTTGCCGGCACCATGCGCATCATCGATTTCGTTCTTGGCAACTGTGTCAACTCCGGGCTGCGCCGCATCGGCGTGCTGACGCAGTACAAGGCGCAGAGCCTGATCCGCCATGTCGAGCGCAGCTGGGGCTTTCTGGAGGCCAGCCTGGGCGAGTACGTGGATATCGTGCCGGCGCAGCAGCAGCGCGACGAACGCTGGTACACAGGCACCGCCGATGCCGTTTACCAGAACCTGGAGATCCTGCGTGAATCGCGCCCGCGCTACGTGTTGGTGCTGGGCGGGGACCATGTCTATAAGATGGACTACGGCGTGATGCTGGCCGAGCACGTGGAGCGCGGCGCCGACATGAGCGTGGCCTGTCTGCAGGTGCCGCTGGCCGAGGCCAGCGAGTTCGGCGTGATGACGGTCGATGCGCAGGACCGCATCGTCGCCTTCGACGAGAAGCCGGCGCGCCCGAAGCCGATGCCCGGCCATCCCGACCGGGCGCTGGCCAGCATGGGCATCTATGCCTTCGACGCCGACTTCCTGGTCGAGCAGCTGGAGCGAGACGCCGTCGACCCTGCGTCGAGCCACGATTTCGGCAAGGACCTGATCCCGCGCCTGGTGCATACGGCGCATGTGCATGCGCACCGCTTCGAGAACAGCTGCGTCAACATGGTCGGCGACCGGCCGTACTGGCGCGACGTGGGCACGCTGGACGCCTATTGGGAAGCCAACCTGGACCTGACGCACGTGGTGCCGGAGCTGAACCTGTACGACGCGGCCTGGCCGATGCTGGGCCGCCAGCCGCACCGCCCGCCAGCGAAGTTCGTCTTCGACGACAGCGGCCGCCGCGGCATCGCGGTGGATTCGCTGGTCAGCGACGGCTGCATCGTCAGCGGCGCGCTGGTTCGCCGCTCGATCCTGTTCTACAGCGCGCGCGTCGGCGAGGGCAGCGTGATCCAGGATTCGGTCGTGCTGCCTGGCGCGCAGATCGGCCGCGACGTGCGTCTCAAGCGCGCCATCGTCGACAAGGAATGCGTGCTGCCCGATGGCCTGCGGGTCGGCTACGACCCGGTGCGCGACCGCGAGCGCTTCAACGTCACCGAGCGTGGCGTGGTGCTGATCTCGCCGGAGATGCTGGGCCACGGTGGGTGGCTGGAGACGCGGTAACTGCGGAATCGCGTCGCTCGGCGTCCGGCCGTCCGCGCACAGCACTCCGCGCACAGCACTCGCCCGCGCGAGCCGATGCGTCTTGCCGACGCCCCGCCCTCAATCGCTGCCCGCGGACACGCTGCCGGTGCTGCGCGCCGGCGCGCGGCGGATGCGGTCGGCGATGTGCTCGGCGTCGCGCTTTTCCTGCTGGGCCACCACCCGGTTGACGCATTTGGTGGCCGGGATGCTGGAGCCGATGCGCACCTCCTGTCCGCAGCGCTGTTCGTCCGAGGTGTGAACCGGCCCCTCGTTGGGCGCGGCGCAGGCCGCCAACACGGCGCTGGACACCAGTGCAAGGCTTCGTGTCATGGCATGCCCCTTCGCTGCGGAGGACCGTCCCATCTTGCGGCGCCATTGCGCCGTTGTCGTCCCCCTGTGGGGGGATGCAGTCAACCCTCTTCCAGCACCATGTCGATGGCGCCGCAAGGGCACTCGGCGGCGCAGATGCCGCAGCCCTTGCAGTAGTCGTAGTTGAACTCGAAGCGCTGGCCGGGGCCGAGCTTGATGACGGCGTTGTCCGGGCACACGCCATAGCAGTTGTCGCACTCGAAGCAGTTGCCGCAACTCAGGCAGCGCCGCGCCTCGAACAGCGCGTTAGCCGCACTCAGGCCGCCTTGCACCTCGTCGAAGCTGCTGGTGCGCCGGGCCAGGTCCAACTGCGGGCGCAGCGTCTTCGGCGCATCGCTGTAGTACCAGGGGTTCAGACGCTCGAAGGTGGCGGGCGCGTGCTTGGGCGCCGGCTCGACGCGCATGCCGCGCAGCCAAGCGTCGATGTGCCGCGCCGCCTTCTTGCCGTGGCCTACCGCCACGGTGACATTGCGCTCGGCCGGCACCATGTCGCCGCCGGCGAACAGGCCCGGGTGGGCGGTCATCATCGTGGCCGGGTCGACCTGCACCACGCCGTCATGCATCTGCAGCCCCGTCACGCCGTCCAGCAGAGACAGGTCCACGTCCTGGCCCAGGGCCAGCACCAGGGAGTCGGCCTCCAGTGTCTCGAACTCGCCGGTAGGCTGAGGGTTGCCCTTTTCGTCGAGCACCATCTTCTCGATGGTCAGCGCGCCGTCCTCGCCGGCGCGCTTGATGGTCGACAGCCACTTCACCATCACGCCTTCCTGCAGCGCCTCTTCGACCTCGAAGTCATGCGCCGGCATGCGCTCGCGCGTGCGGCGGTAGACGATGACGGCTTCGGTGGCCCCCAGCCGCTTGGCGGTGCGGGCCACGTCGATGGCGGTGTTGCCGCCGCCGTAGACCACCACACGGCGGCCGAGCATCGGCTGGTCCTCGCCTTCCATGCTGCGCAGCACCGCCACCGCGTCCAGGATGCGCGAGCTGTCCTTGGCCGGGATGAAGGCGCGCTTGGCAATGTGTGCGCCCACCGCCAGGAAGGCGGCGTCGTAGCCGCCGTCCTTCATGGTCTGCGCGATGTCCTGCACCTTGGCATTCAGCTGCAGCGTCACGCCCAGGTCGACGATGCGCTGCATCTCGGCATCGAGCACCTCGCGTGGCAGCCGGTACTTGGGGATGCCGAAGCGCATCATGCCGCCGGGCAGCGGGCCGGCCTCCATCACCGTGACCGCATGGCCCAGCCGGCGCAGGTGGTAGGCCGCCGACATGCCCGAGGGCCCGGCGCCGACCACCAGCACCCGCTTGCCGCTGTCTTCGGCCGGCGCGTCGAAGTGCCAGTCCTGCTGCAGCGCCTCGTCGCCCAGGAAGCGCTCCACCGAGTTGATGCCCACGGCCGAGTCGATCTTGCCGCGGTTGCAGACCCCTTCGCAGGAGTGATAGCACACGCGTCCCATGATCGCGGGGAAGGGGTTGTCGCGCACCAGGTGGCGCCAGGCCGCCTGGTAGTCGCCGCTTTCGGCGTGGAACAGCCAGCCCTGGATGTCTTCGCCGGCAGGGCATTGCGCATTGCACGGCGGCAGCCGGTCGACATAGATCGGGCGCTCGGTGCGCCAGCTGCCGGTCTTGTTGGCCAGCGAGGAGCCGGGGTCGAGCGTGATGGCGAAGGGTTTGTCCATGTCATTGCGCCTCGTCGAGCAGGCCGAAGCGGCGGATATTGCGGTCGGCCTCGGCCTGGATCTGAGCCAGCATCTGCGGCTGGCCGTTGCCTGCAAACAGGTGCGCGAAGCGCTTCTGCGGCTTCAGGTACTCGGCCACCGGCACGCGATGGCGCAGCTTGGTGACCGCAGTCACCTCGCCGTGCCGCGCCTCGAACACCGGGAAGATGCCTGTTTCGCGCGCCAGCCGCGCCAGGCGGATGGTGTCGTGGCTGGCCGAGCCCCAGCCCAGCGGGCAGGGCACCAGGATGTGCAGGTAGCGCGCGCCATGCACCGCCATGGCCGTTTCCACCTTGGCTTCCAGGTCACGCAGGTCGGCCACGGTGGCGGTGGCCACGTAGGGGATCTCGTGCGCCATCGCAATCAGCGGCAGGTTCTTGCCCTGGCCGAAGGGTGCGCCCGGCTCCGTGCCCACCGCCATGGTGGTGGCGGTGCGCGCCGCCGGCGGTGTGGCGCTGCTGCGCTGTACGCCGGTGTTCATGTAGGCCTCGTTGTCGTAGCAGATGTAAAGCACGTCGTCGTTGCGCTCGAACATGCCCGACAGGCAGCCGAAGCCGATGTCGGTGGTGCCGCCGTCGCCGCCCTGGGCGATGACGCGCACCTCGCTGCGCGCGTGCCCGGCCTTGATGGCCTTGACCTTCAGCGCCGCGGCGATGCCGGTGCCCACCGCCGCGGCATTGCCGAACAGGCTGTGGATCCAAGGCAGTTGCCACGAAGTCTCGGGGTAGGGCGTGGAGAACACCTCCAGGCAGCCGGTGGCATTGGCGGCGATCAGCCGGTTGCCGGTGGCGCGCATGGCGGCATCGACCGCATAGCGCGCGCCAAGCGCCTCGCCGCAGCCCTGGCAGGCGCGGTGGCCGGAATTGAGCGAGTTGCTGCGCTCGGTGCTGGCCTGCACGCTGCGCTGCTCGGGCGCCAGCAGGCGGTTGCCGACGGTGAAGGTGCCGGTCTGGTAGAACTTGATCGGGGTATGCATGGTCAGCCCACCTTCGAGGCCACGGTGCCGACGTCGCGCAGCAGGTTCTCGGCGATCGGCCCGCTGCGCCGCCTTTGTGCCTCGCGTTCCAGCTGGCGGTTGACGATGCGCCAGTCCAGGTCCAGGAAGCTCAAGCTTGGCAGCTGGCCGGCCTGGGCCTCGAGCAGCATGCGCCGCAGCGAGCCCTGCGTGATGGCCCGTCCGCCCAGCCCGGCGACCACGGTGTAGCCTTGCAGCTGCAGGCCCGATAGCGCCAGCCGCACGTCGGTGGAGACCACGCCGCCCAGGCCGACCGAGAAGCTCTTTTCCAGCACCACCACGCGCTTGGCGCCCTGCAGCGCTGCGCGTACCGCGGCCAGCGGGAAGGGCCGGAACGAGCTGATGCCCAGCACGCCGAAGCGCTGGCCTTCGCGCCGCAGCTCGTCCACCGTCTCGCGCAGCGTGCCCAGCACCGAGCCCAGCGCCACCACCACCGTCTCGGCATCGTCGAGGTGGTAGCCACGCAGCAGCCCGCCGGTGTTGCGGCCGAAGCGCTGCTCGAACTCGGCCGCGATCTGCGGGATGCGCTCCAGCGCGGTCAGCTGCTTGGCATGCGCCAGGTAGCGCACCTCCATGAAGGCCTCGGGCCCGACCATCGCGCCGATCGACACCGGCTCGGCCACGTCCAGCACCTGGCGCGGCTCGTACGGCGGCAGGAAGCCGTCGACCTGCGCCTGCGTCGGCATGTCCACGCGCTCGTAGGCATGCGTCAGGATGAAGCCGTCCATGCACACCATCACCGGCATGCTCAGTTCCTCGGCCAGCTTGAAGGCCTGGATGTGCAGGTCCAGCGCCTCCTGGTTGTGCGCGGCGAACAGCTGGATCCACCCGCAGTCGCGCTGGCTCATGCTGTCGCTGTGATCGTTCCAGATGTTGATGGGCGCGCCAATCGCGCGGTTGGCCACGGTCATGACGATCGGCAGGCCCAGGCCGCTGGCGTTGTACACCGCCTCGGCCATGAACAGCAGGCCCTGGCTGGCGGTGGCGGTGTAGCTGCGCGCGCCGGCGGCGCTGGCGCCGATGGCCACGCTCATCGCCGCGAACTCGCTTTCCACGTTGATGAACTCGCACGGCGCCAGCGTGCCGTCCTTGACCAGCTCGCCCAGCCCTTCGACGATGTGTGTCTGCGGGCTGATCGGGTAGGCGCAGATCACTTCGGGGCGGCACATGGCCACCGCCTCGGCGACGGCCTTGGAGCCTTCAATCTGCTTGAGCATCGGCCATCTCCTGCATCTCTTTCTTGACGAAGTCGAAGGCCTCGCCTGCGGCCGCCACGTTGCCTTCGGCCACCCGGCCACTGAACTTGGCGCGGATGGCATGGGCCACCGCGTCCAGCGTGATCAGCCCCGACAGCGCCGCAAAGCCGCCCAGCAGCACGGCGTTGGGCAGCGGCCGGCCCAGGTGCTTCAGAGCGATCTCGGTGGCCGGCACGGTGACCAGGCGCTCGCGCCGGAAGCGCTGCTCGATCTCGGCCAGGCCCAGCGCATGGAAGCCCTGCCGGCTGTTGATGAGCACGTAGCCGTCGGGCTTGAGGCCCTGGAACACGTCCACCTGGTGCAGCAACGTCGGGTCCTGCACGATCAGCACGTCGGGCGCCATGATCGGCTCGCGCAGGCGGATGTCGCGGTCATCGATGCGGCAGAAAGCCACCACCGGCGCGCCGGTGCGCTCGGAGCCGAAGCTGGGAAAGGCCTGCGCGTGGCGGCCCTGCTCGAAGGCGGCGAGCGACAGCATCTCGGCCGCCGACACCACGCCCTGGCCGCCGCGGCCGTGAATGCGGATCTGCAGCATGGCAACGCCTTCTTGAAGCCCCAGTGCGCCCCATTCTTCGGCCTGGGGGGCGCGCAGTGTTTGCGCCGCATCAACAACGGCCGCGGCAGCTGGCCCGAACATGCGCCGCATCCCGCAACGTCACCGACCCACCCCATGAACACCGCACCCCGCTATGTCTACCTGTTCGGCAGCTCGCGCACCGATGGCGCGTCGGCAATGAAGAACCTGCTCGGCGGCAAGGGTGCCAACCTGGCCGAGATGTGCCGGCTGGGCATCACCGTGCCCTCGGGCTTCACCATCAGCACCGAGGCCTGCACCGTGTTCACCGAGCAGGGCAAGGCCGCGGCGCTGAAGCTGATCGAGGCCGAGGTGCGCGCCGGCGTGGTCTTCGTCGAGGGCGAGATGGGCAAACGCTTCGGCAACGCGGCCGACCCGCTGCTGCTGTCGGTGCGCTCGGGCGCGCGCGCCTCGATGCCGGGCATGATGGACACCATCCTCAACCTGGGCCTCAACGACGAGGCCGTGCTCGGCCTGGCCGCCAAGGCCGGCAATGCGCGCTTTGCCTGGGACAGCTACCGCCGCTTCGTGCAGATGTACGGCGACGTGGTCATGGGCCTCAAACCCGTGTCGAAGGAGGAGCACGACCCCTTCGAGCTGGTGATTGAGATGCTCAAGGAGAAAAGGGGCGTGCAGCTCGACACCGAGCTCGACACCGAAGACCTGATGGAACTGGTGACGCGCTTCAAGGCGCTGATCCGCGCGCGCCTGGGCCGCGACTTCCCCACAGACCCGTGGGACCAGCTCTGGGGCGCGGTGGTGGCGGTGTTCGAGAGCTGGAACAACGAGCGCGCGCAGGTCTATCGCGAGCTGAACGACATCCCGCAGAGCTGGGGCACGGCCGTCAACGTGCAGGCCATGGTTTTCGGCAACCTGGGCGACCACAGCGCCACCGGCGTGGCCTTCACCCGCGACGCGGGCACCGGCGAGGACCTGTTCAACGGCGAGTTCCTGGTCAACGCGCAGGGTGAGGACGTTGTCGCAGGCATCCGCACGCCGCAGCAGGTGTCGCTGGTGGGTTCGCGCCGCTGGGCCGAACTGGCGCAGGTGGGTGAGGAGGAGCGGGCGGCTAAGTACCCGTCGCTGGAAGAGCTGATGCCCGAGCTGTACCGCCAGCTGCTGCAGGCCGAGACTCTGCTCGAGAACCACTTCCGCGACATGCAGGACCTGGAGTTCACCATCCAGGAAGGCAAGCTGTGGATGCTGCAGACGCGCAACGGCAAGCGCACCGGCGCGGCCATGGTGCGCATCGCGATGGAGATGCTGCAGCAGGGCATGATCGACGAGAAGACCGCGCTGCAGCGCGTGGCGCCCGACCGGCTGAACGACCTGCTGCACCCGGTGTTCGACCCGCAGGCGCTGGAGGCCGGCGAGGTCATCGCCCGCGGCCTGCCGGCCAGCCCCGGCGCGGCCTCCGGGCAGATCGTGTTCCATGCCGACGAGGCCGATGCCTGGGCCAAGCAGGGCAAGGCGGTGATCCTGGTGCGCCAGGAGACTTCACCCGAAGACCTGCGCGGCATGAGCGTGGCCAAGGGCATCCTCACCGCGCGCGGCGGCATGACCAGCCATGCCGCGGTGGTGGCGCGCGGCATGGGCAAGTGCTGCGTGTCCGGCGCCGGCGCGGTGCACGTGGACCCGAAGGCGCGAAGCATGAGCATCGGCGATCGCAGCTTTGCCGAGGGGGAATGGATCTCGCTGAACGGCTCCACCGGCGAAGTCTTCGCCGGCCAGATCGCCACCAAGGACGCAGAGCTGAGCGGCGACTTCGGCAAGCTGATGGCGCTGTCCGACAAGTACAAACGGCTGGAGGTGCGCACCAACGCCGATACGCCGGAAGAAGCCAAGGTGGCGCGCAGCTTCGGCGCCACCGGCATCGGCCTGTGCCGCACCGAGCACATGTTCTTCGAAGGCGAGCGCATCAACGCCGTGCGCGAGATGATCCTGGCCGACGACGAGGCCGGCCGGCGCAAGGCGCTGGCCAAGCTGCTGCCGATGCAGCGCGGCGATTTCGAAGGCCTGTTCCGCGAAATGAGCGGGCTGCCGGTGACCATCCGCCTGCTCGACCCGCCGTTGCACGAGTTCGTGCCGCACGACGAGGCCGGGCAGAAAGTGATGGCGCAGCAGATGGGCGTGTCATTGGCCAAGATCCGCATGCGCGTGGACGACCTGGCCGAGTTCAACCCCATGCTCGGCCACCGCGGCTGCCGGCTGGGCATCACCTACCCCGAGATCACCGAAATGCAGACCCGTGCCATCCTGGAAGCCGGGCTGAACATGAAGGCCCAGGGCATCGACGTCAAGTGCGAGATCATGGTGCCGCTGGTCGGCACGGTGCGCGAGTTCAATGCCCAGGCCGCAGTGATCCGCGGTGTGGCGGCGCAGGTCTTCGCCGAGCGCGGCGAAGGGCTCGAGTACCTGCTGGGCACGATGATCGAGACGCCGCGCGCCGCGCTGGTGGCCGACAGCATCGGCAAGCAGGCCGAGTTCTTCAGCTTCGGCACCAACGACCTGACGCAGATGACGATGGGCTTCTCGCGCGACGACGCCGGCAAGTTCCTGCCCGAATACCTGAAGAAGGGCCTGTATGAACACGACCCCTTCCGCAGCATCGACCAGAAGGGCGTGGGCCTGCTGGTCGAGATGGCGGTGAGCAAGGGCCGCGCCGTGCGCCCCGATATCGAGGTCGGCGTGTGTGGCGAACACGGCGGCGACCCGGAATCGGTGGCCTTCTTCCACCGCGCCGGGCTGGACTACGTGAGTTGCTCGCCCTTCCGCGTGCCGATCGCGCGGCTGGCGGCGGCACAGGCGGCGATCGGGGACTGAGCGCTTGCCGCTCTCCGCGGGAAGTTGCCGGTCTTCGGTCCACCGTCCTTTTGCGCTGGGCCCTGGGCAGAGCGTCGAAGGTGTCGGTCGATGAAGCCGAGCCAAGGCTGATGCAGCATCGGTCCGCCGGCACCGAACGACGCGATCCACCGCGAGCGAGGGCACGCCTTCAGTTGTGTGCGCTGTTGCCCGTCCGTGCGCCGCTGGGTGCCTTTTCCCGGCGACACGTGTAGCAAGCCGTCCATGCGCGCTTTGCCGGCCGTCCTTTGCTCCTCGGCCGCGGGGTCCACAGTGGTCGGGATGTTGACAGCTCGCCGCAAGCTTGGCTTCGAACATCGCCTTCGCGAATCCGGGCCGGGGGTGGCGCGTGGGTCTTGCGCGAAGTCCATTGGCATGCTCATTGGAGCGCAGCGGTCGCCGCGAGACAGGCACTGTGTCATGTCGCGCTCGGCCTGCAGGGCTTGCGCTTCGACCCGTGTGCGACCGGCTCCTACCAGGACATCGTGAAGGACGCCGGCACCGACGTGGGCGGCTTCAGCGGCCCGCTGCTGCTGCGTGGCAAGCACGAGGTCGTAGCAGCCTCGCTCTCCCTGAGCCAGCGCTGCTACGCTTGCTGGCCGCACAGCGCGGCCACGTGTCAAACTCCATCGAAGGGGCTCACCATGGCCGACTCCAGCCTCGTCATCCGCCTTGTCCGTGCGCGGCCCGTGTTGGTGCCGATGAAGCTGCCGTTGCACACGGCAAGCGGAGCCATCGACCGGGCCGCGCTCGTGCTGCTTGACCTGGAGACGACAGCCGGCATCACCGGCCGCGCCTACCTGTTCGCGCCGTCCCCCGCCCATCTGGCGCCGATCGTCGCGCTGGTCGAGTCCATGAGCGCCATGCTGGCTGGCGACCTGGTCGTTCCCTTCGAGGTCGAGAAGAAGCTGCGTGCCCGACACAAGCTGCTGGGTGTGCACAACATCGTGCTGTTTGCCATATCGGGCATCGACATGGCGGCCTGGGACGTGCTGGGGCAGTCGCTGAACCAGCCATTGACCACCCTGCTCGGCGGCGCCCCGCGCCCGGTGCGGGCCTACAACTCCAAGGGGCTGGGCATCATGCCGCTGCCCGCACTGGAACGCCAGGCCCAACAGCTGGTCGATGAAGGCTTCGATGCGGTCAAGCTGCGCTTGGGGCGCAGCGAGGCGCGCGATGACATGGACGCGTTGTGCACGGTGAAGAAGGCACTGGGTGAGAAGCTCAGGTTGATGGTCGACTTCAACCAGGGTCTTACGGTGGCGGAGGCCATCCGCCGTGGCCACTTGATCGATGCCGAAGGCGGTGTGCTCTGGATCGAGGAACCGGTACGCGCCGACGACTTCGCGGGCTGCGCCAAGGCCGCGCAGGCCATCCGCACGCCGATCCAGATCGGCGAGAACTTCATGGGCCCCGAACAGATGGCGCAGGCGCTGGCGGCCGGCGCCTGTGACTACGTCATGCCCGACCTGCAACGCATCGGTGGGGTGACCGGCTGGATGCGCGCTGCTGCGCTGGCCCAGGGCGCCGGCGTCGAGATGTCGAGCCATCTGTTCCCCGAGGCGAGCGCGCAGCTGCTGCTGGTCACGCCCACGGCCCATTGGTTGGAATACGTCGATTGGGCCGACCCCGTGCTTCAGGAGCCGTTGCGTATCGAGAAGGGCCTCGCCATCCCCTCGCTGCGGCCTGGCCTGGGCATGGCCTGGAACGAGAAGGCGGTGAAGAAGTATCTGGCCTGAGAGTGCCGGAAATCCGGCAGGAGCATCGGTGACGTGGGGCCTGTCGAGTTGCGGGGGACTGAGGTAAGGTCAGCAATGGATCCACGGGTCACGATCATGGTCGCGGTTTCTGGTGGTGTCGATCGTGCGATGCATGCATCGATGTCATTGACGGGCGACTTTCCGTGACCCGCGCGGCTGGCTCCGGGGTGATTGCGCGCGTTCGGCCGCGCCAAGAGTCATGATGTCTGCCAGCGAGGTTGCCTTTGCCATGACCGCGGCCATGCAGGCCGTGCTGGCTGTGGTCTGGCTGCTCGGCGCGCGCGTGGCCGGCGTGCAGCGCAGCGCCGCGCTGTATTGGTCCGCTTTTGCCATGGCGAGCGCGATCAGTTTCGTGTTACTCATCTTCGCGCGCCAGGCAGGCACGCCTTCGCAGATTGAAGCCTTGCGCGCCTGCGGCAACGTCATCGGTGTCGTGGCGTTCCTCGCCTTGCAGCGGGGTGTCACGCTCTTCGTGGGTCGTCCGACGCAAGCACGTCGGGACCTGTTGGCGATCGCCATCGTCGTCGGTGCATCGGCGATCGGCCTGATGCCGGATGGCGGCAGGCTGCGTGTGGGCGTCTTTTCTGCAACTGTCGGGTGGATCTTCCTGGCGATGGCCCGTTCGCTGCATGTCCATGCGCGCGACCGGCTGCACATGCGGCGCCCATGGCTCCTGGCGGTACCTTGCTTGTGTGCGGCGGCAGCCGCCTGGCACCGCGCACTGACAGCCTTTCTGTCCTCCGCGCAGCTTTCCAACGAGGCGGCTGCGAGCATCGGCTTGGACGTGCGCGCGGCGCTCGTCTACCTGGTCGTTGCGCTCGCGCTTCACGCCACACTGGTTTCGTTGGTGGTGGGCAGGCTTCTTGCTGAGCTCCGACACAAGGCCCGACATGACTCCCTCACGGGGCTGTTGAACCGGCGCGCCATGGAAGAAGCGATTCGCGCGCAGATGCAGCGCGGGCGCCGCACCGGCGAGCCCCATTCGTTGCTGATGCTCGACCTGGACCACTTCAAGTCAATCAACGACCGGTTCGGCCATGCGGCCGGCGATCTGGTGCTCCAGCATGTGGCAACGATGCTGCAAGCGAACGTGCGCAAGATCGATCAGGTCGCTCGAGTTGGTGGGGAGGAGTTTCTGGTTCTCATGCCCGGCGCATCGATGGACACAGCACGACCCGCCGCCGAGCGCCTGCGCGAACAACTTGCGGCTGATTCGGCGCAGTTCGAAGGTGTGAACGTGAGCATTTCGGTCAGCATCGGCATTGCCCAGTGGGCGGACCATTCCGAGGAGCTGTCACGCCTTCTGATCCGTGCAGATGCCGCGCTCTATCACGCCAAGGCGCAAGGGAGGAATCGCGTGTTCGCGTCCCGTAGCGACCGCGTGGCGGATGAGTCGTCGGGCGGGTCTGCGGCCTGAATCACTGCGGTGGCAGCCGCGGTCGCTGCAACGCCATCGTGCGCTCCCGTCGGCCCGCCATGGCAAACCACAAGTTCGGGGCGGTACGTCCCGTTTGCTCGCAGCGGGAACAGTTATCGGAAGGCTTCACTGCCAGACCGCGAACCTCGTGTTCCAGAACTGCAATGGACTGGTCCAGTAGTACCCGCGATTGCGGGATGCAAGCTTGCCGCTTTCGCCACACACTGAGAACATCGGCACAGGCATTCGCAAGGACATGCGCAATGAAGGCAGAAACCTGGCTGGCGCGCTGCGCAGCTGAACTCCAGCATCTGTCACTCACGAACCCGCACCACGGCGCGAGTGATACATCTCAAGACGACTGGAAGATCGAGCTTGCCGGCGAGTTGATCGGGTCGCAACGCTACCTGGGCTTGGACCCGGTGCAGGCCGCCAGAACCTTCTGGCGAGACATCGCGCCAAGCAATGTGCCGAGGTGAGTCACGCGGACCTGGCGTACAGGGTCCGACTGGAGACAGCGAGCAGGTTGCCCCGGATCGGGTGAGTGGGCAAGCCCAACCGTCCACTGCACCTCCTCATGGATCGCGCCTATGAAGGCAGCGGGCGAGGCATACCTCAGCTTGCGACCGTCCAAGAAGAGTATCCGGCGCAGGGTCGAAAAGGTCCATGCGCTGACCGACCTGAAGACGGTATGGCAAGAGACCACGGAGGTGGTGGGCAAGTTGAACCGAGCGCTGCGCGGGTGGGCAAACTACTTCCAAGTAGGCAGCACCGCCCGTGCGTATCGGGCGGTCGACAACTACACCGCACCGCGGTTGCGCCGGTGGTTGCGCAACAAGCACAAGCTCAGGCGACGCAGGGGCGAAACCTATCTACTCTCGTACCTCTGCGGGCCACTCGGGCACCGCCAGACGAAAGGGGCGGCAACAGACAAACCGGACCTACTGACACCGCGCCACATCTCGACTCGACCGGCGGCGGGTCTACTCGAACTCGAAGTCGGTTCTGCGGACCTGGCGCTCGAACTGGCGCACCGTCCAGCCAACGACCGGGTCTGCCGCGTCTGGCCAGTAGCTGGAGCCGGCCACTGGCAGTTTGCGAGCAACTTACTCGGCCAAGCTGCGCGTCGTAGGCTGGGCGGCAAAGTCGTTGCCCTGGCCGCTCGGAAGACTGGGGCGCGGTGGCTACTGATGACCTGGGACCGAGCAGATGCCGACGCCTTCCGCTGTTCTTTTCGTAGCCTAGCTGACCCTTCCCGTCACCCCGACTTTTCGGATCTTCGGTTGGGCGTTTGATCGCGACCTTGGAGTTGGCCGTGGTCCTGCGGCGCTGCCTGTTGGCGGGGTGCGGCTTGCCGTCGGTCCTGCTGCCGCGGGGGTTGCTGCGCATTCGGCTCACTACGCTGTGAAGAGGGCTGCGCCCTTGGCGCCTGGGCTGATGCGGCCTCAGGCTCCATCCGCTGCACAGGCCTGCCCTGCTGGTGCGGCGGCGAACGATCGGGGACAGAGTCGTCAAGGTTCTTCGACTGTCTTGGATTCAACGTTTCAGCACGATCCTGAAAGTGACCACGGTCCTGTCGCGTTGTCGGTTGGTGCGATGCGTGTGCTGGCTGAGCGGCTGCCGGTCGGTCCTGCTGCGTGGGGGGTTGCCGAGAATCCGGCTGAGGACGCGGCTGTGGCGGCGGCGACGCTTGTGACGCACGCGCCGGCGCAGGCCGTGGTTCCGACCGCTGCACCGGCCTGCCTTCCTGGCGCGGCGGTGAGCGATCGGGCAGCTGATAAGCCAGGCGCGACACTGGCTCGCGTGGCAGGTAGCCGAAGTTTTCGGCTCGGATCTCTTGCTGTCGAGCCCGCTCTTGCGGATAGCGGCTCTGCGGGTAGCGGCGCTGGTAAGTGGGCAACGGCGCCGGCAGTGGTGCGGCGCGGCGGTCCCAGTGGTTCCAGCCGGGCCGGCGTTGTTGCCACTCGGGCCCCCAGTGCTGGTCCCAGCGGGGCGGCGCGTCGGCACGCCAATGCCTGAAGTAGGGCGGCGGCTGTCGGTAGTAGTACACCGGCACGCGCAGCACATACGCGGGCACGTACAGGGGCATCACGCGTCGCCAGGGTCCGTTGTACCAACTGCTCACATACCAATCGTCGCCTTGCAACACCCAGTAGAGGCCATCGTAGTAGAAGTAGTTGCCCGCGGCATCCGGCGCGTAGTAGACGGGGTAGCCTGGCACGCGCTGCAGGTCGGGAAAGGTTGGCAGGTTGATGCCGATGCTCACACCAGGCACTTCGATACCGATACCCACCGACACCTGTGCCTGGGCAGCGGGCGCCTGACCCAGAAGCAGCGGCAACACCAGCAAAAGGCTGCGCAGGCGGGTATCGCCTTTCGGCCGGTCGTCGCCCAATGCGTTGGTGGCGAACAGTTTGCCCTGGCTCATGGACCTCTCCTCCGTGCTCCCAGCCTTCATCGGCCGTAGGAACACAACGGTTCGATGCGCCGCGCCGACGACCCCGAAACGTTGCACTTGGGTTAAGTTGTGTAAAGCGTCAGCGACGAGCCCTTGATCTATCACCAACAGGAGCCGCTCAACCCTTGTGCTTTTTGTCCTTCTTGCCGTGATCGTCGCCGTACCCGCGGTGCTGCTGTTGCTCATAGCGCTCGCGAACCCAACTCTCCTGCACAAAGTGCACGGGTTGCCCGCATGCGCCATAACGGCTGCAATGCTTGGCCCAGTTCTTCTGATGCCCAGGGGGGACATACAGGTACATAGGTTGGGGCCGGACGACTATCGGCTGCGGCGCAATGATGATCGGCTGACCATAGACCACGGCAGGTCGTGGATAGCTGCCGATGTCGATTCGACCGTAGACCCCCGGCTGGTTGATGCCGATGGACACGCCGACATTGGTTTCACCGAAGGCGCCGGCCGCCAGCAAACTGCTGACAGCGAAGATCGCAAGGTGCTTGTTCATCTCGGTACCACTCTTCGATATCTGGCAAGTCGTGGGAGTGGCGCGCTCACGGCAGGCTGAAAGACAGAGACGCGACGGCACCGTTCACGTCAATGGCTTGAGTCTTTACCGCGCTCGCGTCGGCGGCTTCGATGGTGTAGCGGCCGGCGGCGGCCGCATCGCTCGAAAAGCCCAGCGAGAACGGGCCGATCGCCGCGAAGCTGGTACGCACCGGCGCTTCGATCGGCAGCACGAAGGCGAAGCCACCAGATAGCGCATCGACCGAGGCCCAAGCCGTCTCGACGACGGGCCCGCCGTTGAGCGTCTGCAGCGCACGCACGCTGGCGTCAAAGGGCGTGACATTGCCCGACACCGGCCGTAGCGTCGCCAGCGGCGGATCGATGCGCAACGCCGATGTGCTCACGACGGTCTGGGCCGTGTCGACCACCGGCACACCGGTGATCACTGCGGTCACTCGTCCAGGCGCGCTGACTACCAACGTGTAGTTGCCCACCGGTACGGGATAGAGCACGAACAGGCCATTCGCGTCCGGCGCGGTGGCTTTCACTGGCATGCCGTTGGCTTGGACCGACACGCTTGTGGCACCGAATGCGATTGACGAGCTCACATAGCCGACCACCCGCAGGCCCGCGTCCGACAGCAGCGGGATCACCGTCACCACGGGCTTCAGGTTGTACTTGCCGGAGTTGCCACGCTTGACCACCGACTTGCAAGCATCGAAGTCCAGCCCGAAGTCGACCAGCTTTCCGGCGGGCACGTCGATGTTCGCCTTCAGCTTGAGCCCTGACTGCTGCGCACTCGGCGTGTCCAGAGCAGTCTCGCTGCCACCCGTAGGCACGACCGAATTGGCCAGCGGAGTGGCACCACCATTTCCTGCCAGTACCAGGCGCAGCTGTGTGTACTTGCCGGCCGGCAGCGCCACTTCGCCCAGTTCGAGCAACACGCCGTTCGTGAGCGACAGCAAATCGACGCGTCGGGCCGGTTGCAGGACGATGTCATGCCAACCGCTGTCGTTGTCCGCAGCGTCATCACTCTGGTGCACGCGGATCCGTTCCACCGTGATATTGACTGCGTCGTAGCCGCAGGCCGGTGCATCGGTCAGAGACATGCGCAGCGTGCCCATCGGGCTGCCGGTGCCACCGATGCCACCGCCGGCGTCGTCACCGCCTCCGCCACAGCCCGCCAGCCATTGCAGGCCCAACGCCATGGCGATGAGGGCTAGGGTTCTGATCTTCATCGGCCGGCTCCCGGAGAGACTTCGTGTGGTTCGAGCGTCTGCTCGAAGTAGTAGATTCCCAGGCCCACGCGTGCGTGTGCGCTGCCCGGATCGGCGTGGGGCTGCGACTCGAGTTGCGCCGCCAGCCAGCGGTCGAGCCGCTCGAGTAGCGCCTGCGCCTGTGCGGCGCTGAGTTTGCGGAACGCCGGCAGGGCTTGTGGCGCAATGCCTCGGTACATCACCTTGCGCTGAAAGCGTGCGTCGCTGCCGGAATGCTGCAGGTTGTGGTCGATCGTGGCCACCAAGTCGGCCACGTCATTGCCCAGGATGTAGAGCTTTTCATCGTCGCCGTGCGCAGGGACATAGGCGCGGGTGCGCAACTCGATGCGCCCGTCCGCCAGGCGCTGCACCGCGCCCACGCGCAGCAGTTCGTCGAGCACGGCACGCACCGGCATGTCGCCGCTGTAGCGGCGCACAAGCCCCGCAAACCCACGCTCGCCGTCGACTTCGAGCGGACGTGGGTCGCCTGCGGAATCAGCAAATTGGGCATCGCGGACCCACCCGGTGAGCACGCGCGCAGCCCGGTTGTAGTTCGCACCCACTGCGGTGGTCTGCTCGTCGGGTTCGGCTATAAGGCGCTGCACGTCCTTGCGCGTCAACCCTGACAGGATCGAAGTCCGAGAGATCGAGGGCTTCCTACCAGGCAGTCTGAACTCGTTGAAGGCCAAGTCCACATAGATACGCTTGGCCAGTTGCTCGAAGGCCGTAAAGGCCATGCCTTGCCGCAGCAGGATGCGGAACAGCGGACGCAGCAGCAGGGTCACGGCCTGCTCCAGCGCGCTCCTTGTTTCGGCCTCGGACTTCATTATTGGGAAATTTATCCCAAACTTGCGATCTACGGCGTCACCGGTTGTAAGTGACTTTCAACGTGCCGGAGCCGATGAGGAACAGGACTTGGACAGGTATGTGACGATGGACGCTGTACACGCAGTTGCGTCAGCACCTCGGGGAGGTGTTCCGCAAGCTGGCGGCGCAGAAGTGGCGGCCGAGGCAAAGGCTCAAGCACCCGTTGCCAAGAAAACGGCCGGGAGCAACCAAGTGAGCAGTTGGACCCGGTGGTTCTGGGGCACTGACGCTGTGTAGAGATGGGCTGGTGGACTCAATCAGCGAAGGGTCACAGTGAGTCGTACGAAACCATCGTCGGGTGAACTCCGCGAGTTGTGCATCGGGATTCGGTCGGGAAAGCCAGTCACCTCACAATCGAACCGAAAGCGCCAGCGGCGATGGGACCGCTGCAGGCGAACGGCGAACCTGACAATGGGTCAAGGACGCAGTGTGTCCGTCGGCCGGTCGCCGCGAATGCCGGCAGCGTCCAGCAAGGCGTCAACCAGTGGTGCTTGCAGCTTGTACTTCAGCGCACTGTTCATGACCTGATCCGAAACGCTGCCGCCGGTAGCGCCCAGTGTGTCGTTCGAGACCTGCGCGGCCAAGCCGTCTACATGCACGATCTTGATGTCGCTGATGTGCTCCAGCGGTTTGGCGCTTTCCCGTACCACGGCCTCGATGCGGTCGATGGCCGCCAGGCGGCCGCGCAGCGCCATGGCTTCGGGTGTCGCAATGTTTTCAGCCTCGTTGATGGCACGTCGACCTCGCGCCTCGACCTCCAGGCGCAAGTTGTTGGACTCTTGGCGCAGTTTTTCGGCGTCGGCCTCGGCCTCGGCCAGCACGCGTACTGTGCCCGCATGCCGAGTGGCCGCTTGATGCTCGGCCTCGGCTTGTTGCACCACCGCCAGGCCTCGGGTTTCGGCATCGCGCGCCGCCACGACCATCGCCAGGGCCTTCTCGCGCTCGGCACGTTCGATCTCGCGAGCCGAGATCACACTCTCTTCTGCCTTTACCGCCAGCGCACGGCTTGCTTCAGCTTCAGCCTGCGCCGCATTTCGAGCTTTGGAATGCTGGGCAATTTCGATCTCGGTGGCCTGCTGGGCCAGTTCTAGCGCCTTGCGGCGCCCGGTCTCTGCCATTTCGATGGCCAGCGACCGCTCAATCTCGATCTCCTTGATCTGCTGCTCGAGCCGCACCTTGTCCTCCCGCAGCGTGCGGTCCGAAGCCAGCCTGGCTTTCTCGACGGCTTCTCCGGCATTGACCTCTGCGACCTGTGAGCTGCGCTTCATTTCGGCGGTCTCGGCCGTGATCTGGCTTTGCTGCTGTGCGCGGCGAATCGCGATCTCACGTTCCTGCTGCAGTCGCGCATATTCTTCTTCCTTCTGCAGTTCAAGCATCTGTTGCTCGGCGGCCAGGTTCTTGCGCTGGATGGCCACCTGCGAGTCGCGTTCGATCTCGTTGCGTTTCTTGCGGCGCTCCTCGATCTCAGCCGTGAGTTTGGTCAGGCCGGCGGCGTCGAAGGCGTTGTTCGGATTGAAGAACTCGCGCGAGGCCTGGTCCAGCTTTGAGATCGACACGCTGTCGATCTCGATACCGCTCGCCCCGATGCCGGACGAAGCCAGTTCGCGCACCCGCGCGGAAAAGCTGCCCCGGTTTTCGTGCAGCGCCTCCATCGGCTGCTCAGCGGCGGCGGTGCGCAGAGCGTCGTTGAAGCGCGCCTCTAGCAGCAGACGCATACCGTCCACCGATGTGGTCTTGCTGCCCAGCGTGCGCGCAGCCGCCGCCACCGCTGACTTCTCGGGGGCCACGCGTACGTAGAAGTCGGCCTCCACGTTCACCCGCAGACGGTCCTGGGTGATGAGCGCGTTTTCGTTGTGGTGCGCCAGACTGATGCGGATGGTGTTCATGTTCACCCGCGTCACCTCGTGCAGCACCGGGATCACGAGCGCGCCGCCGGCAATCGCCACTCGTTCGCCGCCAAACCCCGTGCGCACGAACGACAACTCGGTGGTCGATCGCTGATACAGCCTCGACAACAGCCACCACAGGACGGCAATGGCGACAACGATAGCCAGGATCGTCAGAAAGATGGCTCCGAAATTGATCTGCATGTCGGTGGCTCTTGCGGGGCGGTTGGGGCAGGTCAGCCGGCGTCGGTCTCACGTGTCGTGGGCGCTGCCAGCATGTGCAGACACTTGATGAAAAGCGGACGGTATTCCTCGGGAAGTCGCTCCAGCACACGGCGTTCGACCAAGACGTCGCGCGGCATCACGCGATTGAGCAGGCTGGCGCCAGCGGGCGCCAGAAATAGCTCGTACGCGCGCTGGTCGTCCTTGGCACTCACGCGTCTGAGGAGCCGGCTGGCGGACAGACGCTTGACCATCTCTGCCACGGTGTTGCGGTCCATAAAGAGGCGGTCGGCAAGGGCGTTCTGGTTCAGCCCTGGCTGTTGATAGACGATGATCAGCGCAGCCTTCTGGCGTGGCGTCAGGGACTCGTCGGAGAACTCCTGGGCAAACAGCTCTTCCGCCATGAAGTGGGCGCGCCGCATCAGGTGAGATCCGATGTCTTCGAGACGGAACCCGTCGAGGATCTGGCGCACCTGCGGCGTGATCTGTTCGCGCGCATCGGCTCCAGCGGGCGCGTCCGCCGCACCTGCGCGCAGGCGCACCGGCTCCCGCTTAGCCCGTCGGCGCGGAACGGAGGCCGCGGGGCTCACGGCAGAGCCTGCGTCAGTCGCTGCCCGGCCCGACATTCGTTCGCCCTTTACAACGCATACTTGCTTTCTCGACTGTCGATTTGCGCCCAGTACGGGTTATAGGGCTCGCACTGGCGAGCGTCAAGGCGTCGAGCAGGGCTGCGTGGGCTAAGGGTTTCTCCAGCACACGAATAAACGCTAGAGCTTGACTTGCAGCGCTCGGGTTCATAGACTGGTCCGAAAGTTGCACGTACACGGACTAACTGAAACGACGTACACGTCCTTAATAGGCGCACTGCCCGATGTCACGGCCCTTCCCTGCCACGCGCCGCGTGATCGCATCGCGAGCCCTTCCAGCGCCGCGCTTTATCTATAGCCCGGTGGTGCAGGCTGGTCCCTTTGCGTTCGTGTCAGGCATGGTGGGGCTCGACTCGGCCACCGGCGCACTGGTCAGCGGCGGCACCTTCGAACAGACAGCGCAGATTCTGGCCAACCTGCAGCGACTGGCGGAAGAACAGGCCTGGTCTTTGCAGCAGCTGGTACTGGCGCGCGTCTTTTGCACCGACTTCAGCGCCTTCGCAGAAGTCAACCGTGCCTGGGAGTCCTTCTTCGCCGACACGGTGCCGCCGGCACGCACCTCGGTGGGCGTCAATGCTCTGCCGTTGGGCGCGCTGGTGGAAATCGAATTCCAGTTCCTGATCGAACCAACGTCGGCGGCCTGAGCGCAGCACATCATCTTCGGAGCAGTCCCATGGCCCAAGGCGAAATCATCGCGGGTTTCCTTGCACCGCACCCGCCGCACCTGGTTTACGCAGAGAACCCGCCCCAGAACGAACCGCGATCTCAGGGTGGATGGGAGTCGCTGCGTTGGGCCTACGAACGTGCCCGCGCAGAACTTGAGGCGATGAAACCGGACGTGCTGCTGGTGCACTCGCCGCACTGGATCACCTCGGTGGGCCATCACTTCCTTGGCGTGCGCCATCTTTCGGGCAAGTCAGTCGACCCGATCTTTCCGAACCTGTTTCGCTACGACTTTGCGCTCGATGTCGATATCGAGCTGGCAGAGGCCTGTTGCGAGGAGGGGCGCAAGGCGGGGCTGGTGACCAAGATGATGCGCAACCCAAACTTCAGGGTGGACTACGGCACGATCACCTGCCTGCACATGATCAGGCCTCAATGGGACATTCCGGTGGTCGGGCTGTCGGCAAACAATACGCCTTACTACCTGAATACCAAGGAAGGTCTGAGCGAGATGGACCTGCTCGGCAAGGCCACGCGCGAAGCCATCCGCAAGACGGGCAGGCGCGCGGTGCTGCTGGCCTCGAACACCCTGTCGCACTGGCATTTCCACGAAGAACCTGCGATCCCCGAGGACATGTCCAAGGAACATCCGCAGACGATGGCAGGCTACCAGTGGGATATGCGCATGATCGAGCTGATGCGCAAGGGGCGCATGCGCGAGGTCTTCAAGCTGCTTCCGCAGTTCATCGAGGAGGCCTTTGCGGAGGTCAAGTCGGGCGCCTTCACCTGGATGCATGCGGCCATGGGCTACCCTGAACTCGCTGCGGAGCTCTACGGCTATGGCACGGTCATCGGCACCGGAAACGCGGTGATGGGCTGGGACTTGCGTCGCGCAGGACTATCGATGCTTGGCGACGCGTCCGAAGACCGCCGCGCCAGCCTGGTGGACTGAAAAGGCGATGCCCGTCGTCGCGGCCTTTCTCGTGCCGGGCAGTCCGCTGCCGGTGCTGAAGCCCGAGGTCATCGCCTGGGGTCGACTAGCCTCAGCCATGCAACGTGCCGGGCGCGGCCTGGAGTCAGCCCGCCCCGATGCGGTGCTGGTCTACTCGACTCAGTGGATGGCGGTACTGGACCAACAGTGGTTGACGCGAAAGCGCAGCACGGGTGTGCATGTCGACGAGAACTGGTACGAGTTCGGAGATCTGCCATTCGACATCAGTACCGATACCGAGCTGGCACACGCTTGTGTGGCTGGCTCGCCGCGCATTGGCGTGCATGCGCGCGGCATCAACTACGACGCCTTCCCGATCGACACCGGGACACTGGCCGCCTGTGCGCTGCTGGGAATGGGCGGCTCGCAGCGGCCGCTGGTGGTGGCGTCCAACAACCTGTACCACAGCGCCGAGACGACTGAAAAGCTCGCCGCCATGGCTGCGGCGTGTGCCGACGATCAGGGCAAGCGTGTTGCCGTGGTCGGCGTGGGCGGCCTGTCCGGGTCGCTGTTTCGTACCGAGATTGATCCTCGCAGCGACCGCCTCGCGAGCGCCGAGGACGACAAGTGGAACCAGCGGGTTCTGCAGCTCATCGAGTCAGGCGACGTCGGACAGCTGCGCCGCGTGATTCCGGATTTTGCGCGCGAGGCCCGTGCCGACATGGGTTTCAAGCACTTCTTCTGGGTGTTAGGGGCGTTGAATGGCAGATTCGTTGGCGCCCGCGTCCATGGGTATGGCCCCGTCTACGGCAGCGGTGCCGCGGTGGTCGAGTTCACGCTTTGATTTCGCAACCGTCTCGAGGAAATACCATGAAGTCTGTCGTACGAATCGTTGCTGCCGCTACGGTCAGCAGCCTGACCATGCTGGGCAGCAGCAGTGCGCTGGCGCAGCAATGCACCATCAAGATCGGCCGCATCGTTCCAGTCACCGGGCCACTGGCCGATGTCGGCAAGGACACGCCCTGGGTCGACGAGAACAAGCTCGGCGCCATCAACAAGGCGGGTGGCCTGAAAGTGGGCGCCAAGACCTGCAAGGTCGAGTTCAAGATCTACGACAGCAAGAGCACGGTTGCCGGCTCGGCGGAGGCCGCCACCCGGGCCATCCTGCAGGACAAGGTCGACTTCCTGACGGCACAGGGCACTCCCGACACGACAAATGCGCCCTCCGACCTGTGCGAACGCAATCAGATCCCCTGCGTCACGGTAAACACGCCGATCGAGGCTTGGCTGTTCGGACCCGACGGGAAGCCCAAGACCTACAAGTACACCCATCACTTCTTCTTTGGCGTGCCTGACCTGGTGAACAACCATGTCGGTCTGATCAAGAGCCTGCCCGGCGGCTTCAACGGCAACATCGGCTACCTGTACCCGAACGATCCTGACGGTACCGTGTTCGCTTCTCTGTTCGACCCTGCGTTCAAGAAGGAAGGCTGGAAGCCCACCGACCCTGGCCGCTTTGCGCAGGGGCTGCCTGACTTCACGGCTGTCATCAACCAGTTCAAGCGCAACAAGGTCGAGGTGGTCACCGGCGTGCTCGCACCGCCTGACTTGCAGAACTACCTGCAGCAGGCCGCACAGGCCGGCTTCAAGCCCAAGATGTACATCATCGACAAGGCGACTGGGTACCCCGAGCCGATGAATGCCATCGGCAAGGCGGGCCACGACATCCTGAGCGTGAACTTCTGGTCGCCCGCCTATCCAGGCAAGAGCAAGTTCGGCGGGTACGACGGCCAAGGCCTGGTCGATGCCTACGAGAAGGCCAATCCAGGCAAACAGTACATCCCGCCGCTGGGCTATGACGACGCGGCCTATGACGTGCTGCTCGATGCGATTCAGCGCGCCGGCAGCACCGACCGGGCTGCCGTCCTGAAGGCCTTGGGCGAGACCAACCTCGAGACCGTGGTCGGAACCGTCAAGTTCAACGCCCAGAACTACTCGGTTCAGCCACTGGGTGGCGCGCAATGGCACTACGACGATAAGACCAAGAAACTGGTCAAGCAGAACGTCTACAACGCGGTCTATCCGAACGTGAAGAAGACGGCCGACATCCGCCTCTATCAACAGTGAAGCCAACCCCGCCGCGCCATTGGGTGTGGTGGGTTGCTTAGCCATGGCTGCCCTGTACAGGGAGTTCACCACCCAGGCGCAGATCGATGCGCAGTACGACGTCGAGCGCTCGGTGCCGGACTTCATGGTGTATGCACGGCACTACACCGACGAGAGTCGCCTGGCGCGCCACCGCCTGCGCTGCGCGCTCGACGTGCCCTTCGGGCCCACCCGCGCCGAGACGCTGGACATCTTTCCGGCCGCCGAGCCCGGTGCCCCGGTGTTCGTGTTCATCCACGGCGGCTACTGGCGCATGCTGTCGTCCAAAGAATTCAGCTGCGTCGCATTGGGTCTGCACGCACTGGGCATCACCACGGTGGTGGTGAACTATGCGCTGGCGCCTCAGGTCAGCATCGACGAGATCACGCGGCAGGCGCGTGCTGCAGTGGCCTGGGTACTGCGACACATCGATCGCCATGGCGGCGATCCGAGCCGGGTCATCGTCGGTGGACACTCGGCCGGTGCGCATCTGACAGCGATGTGCCTGCAAACCACCTGGGACGAAGACTATGGATTGCCACGTGACCCATTGGCCGGTGCCGTGCTCATCAGCGGCCTGTATGACCTGGAGCCGTTGCGCTACAGCCTGATGCAGCCACAGATCCAGCTCGACGATGGCGTGATCCGGCGCAACTCGCCGCTGTTCAGCGTGCGTGCCTGTCCGACGCCGGCGCTGGTGACCTGGGGCGGGGCCGAACCCGACGAATTCCGCCGCCAGTCGGACGACTTCCTGGCCGCTTGGACAGCAGCCGGCAACCGCGCCCGCCGAGCACCCCAGGACGACGCCAACCACTTCACTGCGATCTACGGCTTTGAGGACGCGAAGAGTACGTTGTGCCAGTGGATCGCCCAGGCCGCAGGGATAGCACGGCGATGACCGACATCCTCAGCGTGCGCGGGCTGAGCAAGTCCTTTGGCGCCGTTGCCGTGGCCAGCGACGTCAGCTTCGACGTGGTCGAGGGGGAGATCCTGGGCATCATCGGGCCCAACGGCGCAGGCAAGACAACGCTGTTCAGCATGCTGTCGGGTCATGTTGAGCCGTCGGCAGGACAGGTGCATTTTCGCGGCGAGGACATCACCAGCCTGCCGCCCCATGACCGCGCCCGCCGCGGCTTGGCCCGCACCTACCAAGTGCCGCGGCCATTCGGGCAGATGACGGTGTTCGACAACCTGCGCGTCGCTGCCACCTTCGCAGGCGGGCTGGCAGGCGCGGAGGCCACCGAGTGGATCGAGCGCACCTTGGCGACCACGGGCCTCACGCGCTTTGCCGACACACTCGCAGGCCGCCTGCCGCTGCTCGTGCGCAAGCGCCACGAACTGGCGCGTGCACTGGCGATGCGGCCCAAGCTGCTGCTCATAGACGAGGTGGCCGCAGGGCTGACGGAACTGGAAGTCAGCGAGTTCATCGAGCTCGTGCGCCGCATCCGCAACATGGGTGCCACCGTCATCTGGATTGAGCACGTCATCCGCACGATGCTCACCGCCACAGACCGTTTGATGGCGCTGGCCGGCGGCCAAGTGCTGGCGATGGGCGTGCCCGCAGAAGTGATCAAGATGCCGGAGGTCAAGCGTGTCTACCTCGGCACCTGATCGCGCGGTCGGCACGCCGATGCTGCGCGTGACCAGCCTGTCGGCCTACTACGGCGAGCTGCGCGCCATCTACGACATCTCGCTTGAATTGCAGCGCGGCGAAGTGCTGGCCATCATCGGCGCCAACGGAGCGGGCAAGTCAACCTTGCTGAAGTCACTCGCCGGGCTGATGAACCATGGCGCCAGTTCGCACGTCCGCGGGCGCATCGAGTTCGAAGGCCATCGCGTGGAAAAGCTCGGGCCCGAGCGAATTGTCGAGGCAGGCCTTGCGCTTGTGCCCGAGGGCAGGCGACTGTTTGCGCGCATGACGGTCGAGGACAACCTCCTCGCCGGGGCCTACCTACCGCGCTGCCGAAGCGCCATTCCTGTCAAGCTCGAAGAGGTGTTTACGCTGTTCCCGCGCCTGCGTGAACGGCGCGCCCAGGTGGTGTCGCAGATGTCAGGTGGTGAGCAGCAGATGGTGGCCATCGGCCGTGCGCTGATGTCGTCGCCTCGCCTGATCGCTTTCGACGAGTTGTCGCTTGGGCTCGCGCCAGCCATGGTCGATGAGATCTACCGCAATCTTGCGCGCATCGTCTCGACCGGCGTGACCTGCATCATCGTCGAACAGGATCTCAACCGTGCTCTGGCCGCCTGCACGCGCTTTTGCGTGATGCTCGAAGGCAGCATCGTGCTCGAGGGTAAGCCGGGCGAAGTGAGCGAGGAGGCCATTACCGCGGCCTACTTCGGCTCCGAGGTTGGAGCCGCCCATGGGCAATGACGACCTGTACTGGCTGCTGATCGACATCGCCAACGGCGTGGTGTCGGGCGCCATGCTGGGGGGCTACTACGCCCTCATCAGCGTCGGCCTGGCCCTGAACTTCGGCGTCATGCGGCTCGTCAATCTCGCCCATGGCGACTGGCTGATCGTCGCCGCCTACCTCTGTGCGACGCTGCTGGCCATCAGCGGCGTCTCGCCTTTCTGGACCCTAGTCGTGGTGGTGCCGTTGATGTATGGCGTCGGCTATGCGGTGCAGCGCGGCCTGCTCAACCATGTCTCAGTGCAGGCTGCTGAGCGGCGCGGCATGTCGCCGGTTTTTGGGCTGATGCTTCCGCTGCTGGTCACCTTCGGACTGTCGATCGTGCTCAGCCAGGGCATGCTGCTGATCTTCAGCTCCGACGCGGCCACCATCAAGAACGACCTGTCGTACTCTGCGATACGGCTGTCCGACGACCTGAGCATCTCCACGCTGCGCTTTGGCTTCTTCATTGCCGCGGCGGTGCTGCTGGGCGCATTGGCACTGTGGATGAAGACGACACACATCGGTCGCGCTATCCGTGCCGCCAGCGATGATCCAGAGATCGCCGGACTGATGGGCATGCGCACGCCACACGTCTATGCCGTTGCCAGTGGCGTCGCGCTGGCATCGGCGTCGATCGCTGGCTTCATGATCGGGATGTCGCGCTCGTTCCAGCCATTCGATGGGCCGCCCTTTCTGCTGATGGCATTCGGCGTCGTGATTCTTGGCGGGCTGGGTTCGCTGCTGGGCAGCTTTGTAGGCGGCATCGTGCTGGGCATTGTTCAGGTGCTTGCAGGCACCTACTTCGGCCCCGCCGCGCAACAGGTTGCCGGCTACTTGCTGATCCTGCTGGTGCTGGCGGTTAGGCCGCAAGGCTTGCTTGCCAGGAAGTGATGGCGCCGTGCTGAAAGCACTGTTCGACAGCTTCTACGGCCGAGCAGGCCTGGTTTGGCTGGCGCTGCTGATGCTGGTGCTGTTGTTCTTGCCCGCCCTTGTGCCGGGCAACAGCTATCTGCTGCACTTGCTGTTCTCGGTGTTCGTGTTCGCCACGCTCGGCCACGCCTGGAACCTGATGGCCGGGTATGCGGGGCTCCTGACTTTCGGCCAGCAGGTGTTCATCGGCCTGGGCGGGTTCGCGCAGGCAATGGTCTTCTACTACACGCCGGCATCAATCTGGACCGCCTGGCCGGCCGCTGGCCTGGTATCCCTGCTGTTCGCGTGGCTGCTGTGCCTGCCGCTGCGCGAGGCCGGGAGCAAGCGGCGCATGAAGATGGGCGTCGCCGTGGCGGTGGTCCTGTGGGTGCTGTACGAATGGTTGATTGCCGTCTATCCCCAGGCAGATCTTTTCGGCAGCGCCTATGTCCGGCGCACGGCGATCCTGCTGCTGATCTTCCTGGGGGCGCTGCCGCTGCTGCGCCTGCAGGGCGCCTACTTTGCTGTGGCCACCTGGCTCATCGCCGAATCGGTCGCTACGGTTTTTAACGAATGGCGCGTCGTCGGCGCAGGCGGCGGCATGCAGTTGAAAAGTGAAGTGACGCCGCGCGAGCTGTATTTCGCGGCGCTGGGCCTGGCATTCGTGACCACAGCGATCATCTGGCGCTGGATGCGCTCGCCCTATGGTCTGGCCCTGACTGCGGTGCGAGACGACGAAGAGGCAGCACGTTCCAGCGGCGTCGATGCCAGTCATGTGAAGGCGGCCGTGTTCCTGGTCAGCGCCACGATCACTGGCCTGGCTTCGGGGCTGTACTTCATGGACGTGGTGATCATCACGCCACCTTCGGCCTTTGCCATCTCATGGGCCTCGTACATCGTGTTCGTCGTGGTCGCCGGCGGCATGGGTACGGTGGCCGGTCCGATCATCGGCGCGGTGATCTTCATCCTCGTCGATCGCGTGCTTGCGGCGGCGGCCGGGCAGGGTCTGCTGGTGCTCGGCGCGCTGTCGATCGCGCTGATGCTGCTGCTGCCGCGCGGTCTGATGGGGGTCGTACACGACCTGCGCTTCCCGCACAACCGGCGACGGACCGCCTCAACATTCATGCTCTGGCGCCGCTGGCTGTTGGGCGACACCGCAGCGAGTGACCGCGCCGCGCTGGTCGACGAGCCCGGCGTAGTGGCAGCCTACCTGCTGCCGGCCAGCCCGCTGCTGGTGCTGCAGCGCAAGGAGGCGCGCTATGCCGAGCTGGTGGCCGCCATGCAGCGGGTGGCGCGTGACATCGACGAACTGCGGCCCGACACCTTGGTCATCTACTCGACCCGTTGGTTTGCCGTGCTCGACCAGCTTTGGCAAGGCCGGGCCCGCATGGCCGGGTTGCATGTGGACGAGAACTGGCACGAACTGGGCGGAATGCGTTTTGACCTCACGACCGACGTCTCGCTGGCGCGCGCCTGCGCACTTGCGGCACAGCGTTCGGGGATCGCCAGCAAGCTCGTCGACTACCCCGGTTTCCCGATCGACTCGGGCACTCTGGCCGCCAACGCGCTGACCAACCCGGAGGGCACCGTGCCGGTGCTGGTGGTGTCCAACAATCTCTATCACGACTTCGAGAAGACCCGCACCCTGGGCGAACTGGCGGCTGCGCAGGCCACCGCGCAGGGCAAGCGGGTGGTCGTTTTCGTGCTCGGCGGCCTGTCCGGCAGCGAGTTCCGCGACCAACGCGCCTTCGCCGACGATGCCATCGCCACCGAGACTGACGACGAATGGAACCGCCGCGTGCTCAAACTGATCGAGTCGCGCGACGTGGATGAACTGATGCGCCTGCTGCCTGACTACCTGGCCCAGGCGCGTGCCGACATGGGCTTCAAGCACTTTGCCTTCGCGCTTGGGGCACTCGGTGGCCGGCTTGGCAAGGCCCAGGTCTATGCCTATGGCCCGCAGTACGGCAGCGGTGCGGCCGTGGTCAGGCTAATGTGAACAAGGATGCTCGATGAAACAGCTGCGCAACTACGTGAATGGCCAATGGCGCGAGAGTGTCCGCCGCTTCGATGACGTGAATCCGGTCGATGCCACATGCATCGCGCAAGTGCACGAGGCCGATCGTGCCACTGTCGATGAGGCTGTGTCGGCCGGCCACGCGGCGTTGGCGGGCGCCTGGGGCAGAAGCACCCCGACCGACCGGGCCGCGCTGCTCTACCGCATCGCCGCCGAAATCGAGCGCCGCAGCGACGAATTCCTGGCCGCCGAGATGGCCGACACCGGAAAGCCTGTCACGATGGCTTCGACGGTCGACATTCCTCGCGGTGCGGCCAACTTCCGCGCCTTTGCCGACATCCTGAAGACTTCGCCGCTGGAGGCCTTTCGCACCGACTTGCCGGGCGGCGCGCAGGCGCTGAACTACACGGTACGCAAACCGCTGGGCGTGGTGGGCATCATCTCGCCCTGGAATCTTCCACTGCTGCTGCTGACCTGGAAAGTGGCGCCGGCGCTGGCCTGTGGCAACGCCGTTGTGGCCAAGCCATCGGAGGAGACCCCTGCCACTGCAACGCTGCTGGCCGAGGTGATGCACTCGATGGACGTTCCACCCGGTGTCTTCAACTTGGTGCACGGTTTCGGGCCGGATTCGGTAGGCGAGTTCATAACTACCCACCCGGATATATCCGCCATCACCTTCACTGGCGAGTCGCGCACGGGCAGCACCATCATGCGTGCCGCTGCTGCAGGGGTGAAGCCAGTCTCCTTTGAACTCGGCGGCAAGAATGCCGCGGTGATCTTCGCCGACTGCGACTTCGACAAGATGCTGGACGGCATGATGCGCGCCGTCTTCCTAAACTCCGGCCAGGTGTGTCTCTGTTCGGAACGTGTCTACGTAGAGCGGCCACTGTTCGAGCGGTTCACCGCTGCGTTGGTCGAACGGGTGAGGGGCCTGAAGCTGGGCTGGCCGCACGAGAGCGACAGTGCCATGGGACCGCTGATCTCTGCCGAACATCGCGACAAGGTACTGGGCTATTTCGCACTGGCCCGCGACGAAGGTGCACGCTTGCTGATTGGCGGCGGCGTGCCACGCTTCGGCGACGCTCGCGACCATGGCTTTTGGGTCGAGCCGACGGTGATTACCGGCTTGCCGGAGAGCGCGCGTTGCATGAAGGAGGAGATCTTCGGTCCGATTTGCCATGTCGCGCCGTTCGATACCGAGGACGAAGTGATCCGAATGGCCAACGATACGAGGTACGGTCTGGCCGCCACGGTCTGGACGGGCAACCTGAGCCGCGCACATCGCGTTGCTCAGTCGATGCGGGTCGGGCTTGCGTGGGTCAACGCATGGTTCCTGCGAGATCTTCGTACCCCCTTTGGCGGTGCCGGACTGTCCGGCATCGGGCGTGAAGGCGGACAGCACTCGTTGAACTTCTATTCCGAACTCACGAATGTATGCCTTCGCATCGATGAGGACACTGCTTGAAGGTTGACGGAACAGGCTGCGGCGAATGGCGTGACGCTGACGCACGCACATATAAGGGACCGGCTGCTCTGCGTAAGTCAGTTCAGGAAGCTGACCATCAACTTTGGGTCGACATGCTGAGTTCGCTGCCGCGAAGACCGGCCGTTCAATCTGAGCCGGATCGACTGACGGCTGTCGACGCCGGCTTCGACTTGGCAATCCCGTCCAACTGCCGTCATTGGCAGCAGGCCGCCTTTCGGTCGCAAACTCAATGTTGGCGCCGGGACGTTGGGGAGCATGGGTGTCGCGTGCGTGAAGGCGTTCACTGCGCCTGCGTGAACCCTTGCTATTGAGAATTACCAAAACCATGACAACCGATAGCGCTCTCGTGCGTTCTCCGATCATCAGCTTGATCGGAGAATCGGTACATGGCCAAGATGGACGAAGCCACACGCAAGCGGGTGCGCGCGGGGCGGTTGATGCTGGCGGGAAAGACGCCCGCGCAGGCGGCCAGCGCCGTGGGCGTGGCACGGCAGACGGCGTACACATGGAAGGCCCGACTCGATGAGGGTGGCATCGAGGCGCTGCGCTCGATGGCCACGGGCCGTCCGGCGCAGCTCGACGCCACGCAACTCGACGCGCTGCGTACGGCGTTGCTGCAAGGCGCCATCGCCCACGGCTTCGGCACCGAGCTGTGGACCCTCAAACGGGTACGCGCTCTCATCGAACGGCTGTACGGGGTGCGCTTCAGCGAGGTCCATGTCTGGCGGCTGCTCGGCGCGATGGGCTTCAGCTCGCAAAAACCCGAACGACGGGCCATCGAGCGCAACGACGAGGCCGTGCTGGCGTGGAAACGCAAGACCTGGCCCGCGCTCAAAAAAAGTGTGCTGCCGAGCGACGGCTGATCGTCTTCATCGACGAATCCGGGCTGTCGGAGCGACCCACGCGCGTCAGAACCTGGGCGCCCAGGGGCTGCACGCCGGTCGTGCAGTTCCACTTCAACTGGAAGCACGTCTCGGCCATCGCCGGGCTGACCCGCACGAACTTCCTCTTCCGGCTGTACGACGGCGCGGTCAGGAGCGCGCAGATCGTGGAGTTCCTCAAGGCGCTGCGCTCGCAGCTCAAGCGCCGGCTGCTCATCGTCTGGGACGGCGCGGCGCAGCACAAGAGCCGGATCGTGCGCGACTATCTCGACAGCACCAAGGGCGCCATCCAGATGGCACTGCTGCCGGGGTACGCACCCGATCTGAACCCGGTGGAGTACCTGTGGGCCTGGCTCAAACGTCATGCACTGGCGAACTTCTGTCCCAACTCGCTGGCCGAACTCAAGACCGCAGCGCGCAACAAGCTGCGCAGCGGCCAACACCGCCGATCGATCATCACCGCATGCTGGAAGCAAACTGAGTTGTGGTGATGTCATGGATTACGTAATTCTCAATAGTGCAGTGTTTCGTTCTGTTTAGAACTTAAGCGCGCGTTGGCCCGAATGACTTTCTGCAGGATGTCGCGAGCGCTCTTGGTCCAGATGAACGGCTTGGGGTCGATGTTGTGGTGAGCCACGTAGTCGTTGATCGCAGCTTCCAACTCGGCCACGCTGGTGAACACGCCGCGGCGCAGCCGTTCTGTCGTGATGTCGCGGAAGAAGCGCTCCACCATGTTCAACCACGACGCCGAGGTCGGCGTGAAGTGCATGTGGAAGCGCGGGTGCTTGGCCAGCCAGTCCTGCACCGCCGGATGCTTGTGGGTGGCGTAGTTGTCTGCGATCAGGTGCAGCGTCTTGCCCTTGGGCGTGTGGCGG
Organism: uncultured Pseudomonadota bacterium; assembly: GCA_963758955.1. Lineage (GTDB taxonomy): Bacteria > Pseudomonadota > Gammaproteobacteria > Burkholderiales > Burkholderiaceae_C > Rubrivivax. The sequence continues at coordinate 191,441 of CAVWXO010000002.1, read as the reverse complement.
TCTATCTTGCGCAGGAACTTCAGCCACTCGGCGTGGGTGTGGAGCTGCTGGCACTGGCCGATCACCTTGCCGTCCAGCACGTTCAGCGCCGCGAACAGCGTGGTCGTGCCGTGGCGCTTGTAGTCGTGCGTCATCGTCTGCGCGCGGCCCTTCTTCAGCGGCAGCCCGGGCTGCGTGCGGTCCAGCGCTTGCACTTGGCTCTTCTCGTCGCAGCACAGCACCAAGGCGTGCTCGGGCGGGGACATGTACAGGCCCACGATGTCCTCGAGCTTCTCGACGAACTGCGGGTCGCGCGAGACCTTGAAGCCGCGCACGATGTGCGGCTTCAGGCCGTGAGACTGCCAATGCCGCCACACGGTGCTGGCAGCGACCCCCAACTCGGCGGCCAGCTTGCGCGTGCTCCAGTGCGTGGCCGCTGCGGGCTTGCTCTGGGTGGTCAGCTGGACCAACTCCGCCACGTTCACCTTGACCGGCGGGGCGCCACGAGGAAGGTCGCGCTCGATGCCTTCGACTCCCGCTTGCAGATACCGCTCGCGCCAGCGCGCCACCTGCACGCGCCCGATGCCCAGCTGCTCGGCGATGTCCTTGTTCTGCAGACCTTGCGCAGCCAGCAAAACGATGCGAGCGCGCTGTGCCAGCCGCACGCTCGTGCGCCCAGAGCGCGACAGTCGGGTCAACTCCGCCTTCTGCTCTTCGGTCAGAACAATCGTCGGTGCAATTCGCACGTGCCCGCTCCACTCCAAGCCCAAGTAGAGCATTGGAGCAGCGCTAAGCATTTACGTTCAATCAAGAACAGAACACTACACTAGCGCCAGCCCCCAAGCATCTGTCCGAGCAGAATCTTGGCGATCATTGCCGCCGGGTACACCAGCGCGTAGCCTTGGGCCACACGACAGTCATGGGCGGTGCGGTCGTTGGCAAAGGCCAGCACTGCCGGTTGGGTCTGGGCGCCGGCCAGCACGCCGGAAAGCCGCGTGCCGCCCATGCCGAAGCCGCGCCGCATCACGGCGTACACCCCTCCGGCCACGGTAGCCGTGACGGCTGCGCCCAGCACCAGCAGCCTGATCCACGCGTCCGAGGCGAAAGCATCGCCGAGCAGCCCGCCGGCCCGGGTACCTGCCTGGGCCAGGAAGATGAGCAGGCCCAGTTCACCCAGCGCCTGGGCCGCGGCGTTGGACATGGTGGTGCCCAACGGCCCCACGCGGCCCAGTCGGCCGAACATCAGCCCCACCAACAGCGTGCCGGCGGCCGAACCAATGGCCAGCGTGGCGCCAGGCAGCGGTAGCATCAGCTTGCCCAGGCCGATGCCCAGCGCCAGGCCGAGGCCCAGCGCCACCGGGTTGATGTCGGCAGTACCGCGCTCGGAATCGCCGAAGTAGGCCGACACCGCAGCAATCTTGTCGGGCGGCACCACCACGCGCAGGCGGTCGCCCGGCTGCAGCACCAACTGGTGGGTCGCCAGCATGTCCACGTCGCCGCGGCGCACGCGCGTCACTGTGGCACCGAAGCGGTGCGCCAATTCCAGCTCGGCCAGGGTGTGGCCGGCCAGCCGCTGGTTGGAAAGCGTCACACGCCGGAAGTCCAGCGCGCTGCGGTCGGCCACCATTTCGTGCGCAGAGACGTGTCCCAGCTCATGCGCCACCCGCTCCACCAAATCGCTTGGCCCCACCACTTCCACCAGATCGTTTCGGCACAGCACGTCTGCGTCGGTTGCGGCGTGCATCGGGTGGCGGCTGCCGCCGTGCTGCACGCGCGAGAAGCGCACAGCGTGAGCGTAGCGCTGCTCCAGTTCGCTGATGCTGGGCCGCAGCGCAGTCGCGACGCGCACGCTCGCGTGCACCAGCGCAGCCGGCAAGTCCTGGTCGGCCGCGCGCCCGCGCAGCGCCAGGCTGGCCGCAAGCAGCATACCCAGCACGCCGAAGGGATAGGTCACTGCGTAGCCAAGCGTGGGCAGGGCGCTGTGGCCTGTGGCTTCGTGCGCGGCGGCCAGCGCAGGGGTGCTGGTCAGCGCGCCGGCGAAGGCGCCGACCACCAGCCGGCTGTCCAGTCCCAGCGCCTGGCCCAGGCCCACAGCCACACCAGCGCCGGCCGCCAGCACCGCCACTGTGGCCAGCATCGGGCCCAAGCCCCGCCGCAGCGAGGCGAAGAAGCTGGGCCCGGACGTGATGCCGATGGTGAAAGTGAACAGCGCCAGGCCCAGCGCACCCAGTACCTCGGGCACGGCCAGCGCATGCCCGTGCAAGTCGGCCCAGGCGCCCAGCCCGAGGGCCAGGAACAACACGCCCGCCGCGCCGAGCCTGGCGCCGGCCAGCCGCACTCGGCCAAGTAGCGCACCCATCCCCACCAGCAGGGCCAGCAGCAGCAGCTCCTGCTTCGACCACCAGTAGAACAGCGAGGCCAGATTCCAGCTTTCCATGGCGCATGACCATGCACGCGTCGTGCCGTCGCTGGACATGGGCGCACGCTTCTTGCTCTATACCGCCTGATGCAGCTTGCTGCCTGCGCTGTCCGTGGCCGCGCCAACGCCCTGCGAGGGCCTGCCGTTCTTCCCAGCCCAAGGACCGAAGCCATGAACCCTACTCGCCTCGACACTGCCCCGTCCAACGCCCCCGCGCGCCTGCGCACCTGGGTGGCCGAGATGGCGACCCTGTGCCGGCCCGATCAGGTGGTGTGGTGCGACGGCTCGCAGGCCGAGTACAACGCGCTGTGCGAGCAGATGGTGCGCGGCGGCACGCTGATCCGTCTGAATCCTGACAAACGGCCCAACTGCTACCTGGCACGCTCACATCCTTCGGACGTGGCGCGGGTGGAGGAGCGCACCTTCATCTGCGCTACCGGCAAGGACGAGGTGGGGCCCACCAACAACTGGGCCGCGCCCGACGAGATGCGCGCTACGCTGCGCGGCGTGTTCGACGGCTGCATGCGCGGGCGCACGATGTACGTCATCCCCTTCAGCATGGGCCCGCTGGGCTCGCCGATCGCCAAGATCGGCGTGCAGATCAGCGACAGCCCGTACGTCGTGGTCAACATGCGCATCATGACGCGCATGGGTTCGCGCGTGCTCGACGTGCTGGGCGACGGCGCCTTCATTCCGTGCATGCACTCCGTGGGTGCGCCGCTCCCGCCCGGGCAGGCGGACGTCCCGTGGCCATGCGAGGGCGACATCGGCAAGAAGTACATCGCCCACTTCCCAGACACCACCGAGATCTGGTCGTACGGCTCGGGCTACGGCGGCAACGCGCTGCTGGGCAAGAAGTGCCTGGCGCTGCGCATCGCCTCGGTGATGGGCCGCAAGGAGGGCTGGCTGGCCGAACACATGCTGATAACCGGCCTACAGTCGCCCGAGGGCGAGAAGACCTACGTGGCGGCGGCCTTCCCCAGCGCCTGCGGCAAGACCAACCTGGCCATGCTCAAGCCACCCGCGAGCCTGGAAGGCTGGAAGGTCACCACCGTGGGCGACGACATCGCGTGGATCAAGCAGGCACCCGACGGCCTGTTGCGCGCCATCAATCCTGAGGCCGGCTTCTTCGGCGTGGCGCCGGGCACCAACCAAGCGACCAATCCGAACGCGATGGCGACGATGGCGCGCAACTCCATCTTTACCAATGTGGCCCTCACCGACGACGGCGACGTCTGGTGGGAGGGCATGGACGGCGACCCGCCGGCGCATGCCATTGACTGGCAGGGCAAGGACTGGACACCCGGCTGCGGCCGCCTCGCGGCGCACCCGAATTCGCGCTTCACCGCGCCGGCGGCGCAATGCCCGTCGATCGACCCCGACTGGGAGAAGCCCGAGGGCGTGCCGATCAGCGCCTTCATCTTCGGCGGGCGCATGACACGCGACATGCCGCTGGTCTTCCAGGCCTTCAACTGGGCGCATGGCGTGTACCTGGCCGCCACCATGGGCTCGGAAGCCACCGCCGCGGCCATTGGTGTAACGGCCACGCGGCGCGACCCGATGGCCATGCTGCCCTTCTGCGGCTACAACATGGCCGACTACTTCGGCCACTGGCTCGGCATTGGCCGCCGGGTGGCCAACCCGCCGCGCATCTTCCGCGTCAACTGGTTCCGCAAGGGCCCCGACGGCAAATTCCTGTGGCCCGGCTTCGGCGACAACCTGCGGGTGCTGAAGTGGGTGGTCGACCGCGTCAACGGCCGCGGCTACGCGGTAGAAAGCCCGATCGGCTGGATGCCGCGCCACGAGGACCTGGACTGGTCGGGCCTGGACTTCCCAGCCAGCGATTTCCACGAGCTGATGGCCGTGGGCCGTGACGCCGGCACGGCCGAGGCGAACGCACACGGCGAGCTTTTCGATCGCTTCCTCGACCGCCTGCCCAAGGAATTCGTCTTCGAGCGCGAACTGCTGCGTCTTCGGCTGTGGCGCTCACCCGAGCGGTGGGAACTCGCGCACGAGCAGTGAGGTGCGCTGCAGGAAACCGCGTGGGTCCTTCGCAGCCGCGACAAATCGACCGGGCGGCGATGCCGGCAAGGTAGTCGCAGTTGCGGTCGTGTTGCCCACGCAGGCATGCGAAGGGCTCCGGGCTGGCTTCCTTTGAACGGCGGGTATCCGGCAGCCAGATCGGTTAGCCAAGGGACAGCTGTGGGTCGATGGCGGGTCCACGTGAACTCGATCGCGATGCCGTAGACCTGCCGGTCGAACTGTGCCGCTGTTCGGAGCCTGTCTCAGGAAGCACCAAGCAAGCAACGATTCGATTTGAGATCGATCGGACGCCCGGGCAGAATCAGTTGTCATACACCGGCGTGTCAGCGGCCCCCTACCGATCGCCTCGGTTACGCGCTGCCCACGCCGCAATGATCTCGCGATGAAACGGAATGTTGTTCAGGAAGCCCTGCCGCAGGGCGGGCTCCGGGATGCTCGCCGCTCGGGCCTGAAGCGCCTCGTGCGCGCGGGTTAGCCACTCGGCGGCAGCGGGGTCGCTGCTATAGCCCGCACTTGCCAGCGCCCGGTGACAGGTCCACTCGACCAGGCGCGGGAACTCTGCACCTTCGAGCAGGTTGGCATCGGCACAAGCATTCACACCGAGCGCCAGCAACGGCTCTAGCGCCTGTAGCGCAGCCTCGCGGTCGCCCTGCGCCAATGCCACCCGGGCCAACCCGGCCGCGGCATCGTGCCGATAGGGGCTGGAGATCTCGGTGGCACGCTCCTGCGCTTGCCGGAAGGCATTCGCGGCCTCGGCATGGCGCCCGAGCGCCGACTCGGCGTCGCCGAGCCGGCACAGGGCCGCGACCTCCGGGTCGCGCGCCTGAACTGCGACAGCCGTTCCCAGGGCAGCGCGCGCCTGCACAAGTGCATGGGCATCGTCGCCCTGCCATAGCGCCAGCGTCGACAGAGCGCACAGCGGGCTGACTTCCAGTGCCCGGTCGCCGTTGACACGCAGCAGGCGAAGGCCTTCTTCCAGCTCGCGACGAGCCCGCGCAAGCTCGCCGAGCCCCAGCCAGCCGGCCCCGATATTGCCAAGCGCGATGGCCTCGTTGCGCCGGTCGTTGGCCGCCCGATAGGCGACGAGCGACTGCTGGTCCATCAAGAGCGCCTCGACCTCGTTGTCCTGCATCCCGGCGATCACGCCGAGGGCATTCAAGCATGAGCCCTCGACCCAGTGCAGGCCCAGCACGCGCGCCTCGGCCAAGGCTTCCTGCGCTATGAGCTGTCCTTCGGCGGGCCTGCCCTGAAAGGCCAGCGCCATCGCCACCATTCGCTGCGCGATCAGGCGGAGTTGGGCATCGCCCGCCTGACCCGCACATCCCACGGCCTGCCGCGCGGCGGCTTCCATCGCGGGGTAGTCCGCGATCCGCTGCGTCAAGGTGCTGCGCCGCCACGCCGCATGGGCGCGTCGCAGATCGTCGTCTTGCGCCTCGGCCCACTCGGCCATCGCGTCGATGTCCGCGCGCTGCCCGGCGCGATCGCCTTGCATGTCCAGCGTGGCCTCGCGGACCTCGAGCAGACGCCATTGCAGCCGCTGCATGTTGGCCGCGGGCTTCCCCTCGAGCAAGGCCAGCGCCCGACGCACATGCTCCAGCACCGATTCGTGGGCCATCCGCGTTCGCGCATGCTCGGCGGCCCGCGCGTGGTACTCGGCCGCATTCGTCTCATCGCCCGCCTGTTCAAAGTGCTCCGCCGCCGCGCCGAGAAAGTCATTGGCTCGCAGCCCGGTTTGAGCGGCCAGCCAACGTGCCAGCTTGCCGTGCAGATCGCGTCGGGTTCGCTTGAGCACGGTCGCGTAGGTCACCTGGTGCAGTAGCTGGTGCTTGAAGGCGTACTCGCGCAGATCGTCGTTGTTGGAGTCCGTTCTGGGGAATGCGAGTTCGCGGTGCACCAGCGCCGGCAACGTCTCCTCGGCTTTCGCGTCGAGCGCAATCAGTGCCCGGTCCCAGAACACCGCGCCGATGACGCTGGCTTGCTGCAGGGTCTGCCGCTCGGGAGCCGGCAGGCTATCGAGCCTGGCCTGGAGGACGCCGGTCAATGTTGCCGGGACCTTGGTCAGCAACAGTCGCTCGGCATTGACCTTCCAGACTTCGCCGGTCTCGACGGCGCCCTGGTCGATCAGCATCTTGACCAGCTCTTCCATGTAGAAGGGATTGCCTTCGGCACCGCCGGTCACGAGTTCGCGCAGCGCTGCGGGTACTTCGGGCAGCTTCTTCAGCAGTTCGTTGACCAGCAGCCGACTCATGTCCTTACCAAGCGAATGGAGGTTGATCCGCAGGTGGGCCCGCTCGCCACACCAACTCAGCCTGCGTTCGAACAGCGTCGGGCGGCAGAATGCCAGCAGCAGGAGCGGCACATCGCGGTCGATCTCGACCAGGTAGGCCAGGAAATCCAGGCTCTCGTTGTCCGCCCAGTGCAGATCTTCAAGTTGCAGCACGATGGGTGATCCGTCGGCGGCGCTGGTGCGGCGAAACAGCTGCGCTGCGGCGTGGAAGGCGCGGTTGCGGATCTGCTTGGCGTCGTCGAGAATGCCCTCGACGTGGCGGCTGTCGCGCCACTCTATGCCGATCAAATGGGCGAGTAGGTGGGCATGGCCCTCGGACAAGTCTGGGCCGTCGTCGTGCAGGAACAGCGGAATGATGCCTTGCTCCATCTTCTGGCGCGCGGCCTCTATGCTGTCGTCGTCGGCGATCTGCAAGTGCCAGGCGAGGATGTCGCGCAAGAGTCCGTAGGGTTGACCCTGGGTCTGCGGAGTGGCGCGGCCTCTGAAGGTGGAGAACCGCTCTGGACGCGCTTCGCACCATGCCGCGAACTCGTGAAGCAGCCTCGTCTTGCCGATGCCGGCGTCGGCCACCACGGCGACAGCTTCGAGATTGCGTTGAATGAACAGCCGCTTGAAGGCGTCCTGGAGTACCTCGAGTTCGGCGTCGCGGCCGATCATCCGCGTCGCCACGCCTTCGATGCCGCGGCTTCCAGGGTGAAAGCTCCTTGGCTTGGCACGTATCACCAAGTAGCTCTGAATGGGTTCGTCCACGCCCTTGACGGCCAGCGGCTCCTGGGGCTCGGCCTCGAACAGGCCGCGCACCTGTGCAAAGGTGTCATGACTGATACGCAAGGATCCGGCTGGTGCGGTCTGCTCCATGCGTGCGGCGATGTTCACCGCGATGCCGCGGATGCTGCCGTCGGCATCTACCCCGCCACCGAGCAGCACACCACCGGTGTGGATGCCGACGCGAAAATTGAAAGCGTTGTGGCCATGCGCTGCCTGCACCTCGGCGCCGAGCACCTTGCCGAGTTCGAGCAGAGCCAGACCGCTACGCACCGCCCGCGCGGCATCGTCTTCCCGGGCCTCGTCGGCACCGAAGGCGGCCAAGATGCTGTCGCCCGCGTACTGCAGCACCTTGCCAGCATGTGCCTGGACAACGGCCGTACCGCGTGACAATGCGTCGTCCATCACGGCACTGATCGCCTCGGGATCGAGGTGCTGGGCGAGCGTGGTCGAGCCGACCACGTCCAAGAACAGGATGCTGACCTGCTTGAGGGCCTGTGCGGGCGCGGCCGGCGCTACGTCCGGGGTAGTCAGCGTAGCCAGTTGCGAGCGTGCAGCCGACAGCAGCGATTCGACGACCGCATCGCCCAGCACCGAACGTTGGGCTTCCAGGGCGGCGATCGCGGTTTCAAGTTGCTGCTGCTCAGGGATCATCGGCGTTCAGGATAGCAACTGAGAATTGCGACTGCCACGGGACGGTACCAAGCAATCCACCGATAGTGCACAGAAAAAGTCCAAGCCCATCGCTGGGTTGATCGCATTCGAGCAGTCCAGCCAAAGGACGTTCCTCTTGGTGCGGGGTCATCGCATTGTGTGACCGGTTGGCGCCGCCAATCTAAGCTCCCCACGGGCCGCTCAGGGTCGGCAGCGCCAGTACGTGCCTTTCGGATGCAGTCGTTCGGCGGCGAATTCGTCGCTGTCGTCGTTCAGCATGCGTGAACGACCGCTGTCGCCAGCTCTCATTTGTTCGACGGCTTCGGCGAAAGTCGGCTTCGAAGGGTGGACCGGTTATTGGCCCTGAAAACCGCCGCTGACTCCTTTGGGTCGCCGGCGGGCTCTCGCTGATGTGATCGCGGCACCATGAACCTGCCATTCACAGTCGATCGCTATACAACTGACGGCTGCCCTGATCTCCACCCGGGCGGTCCCCGACAGCCTGACCGCGATTGCTCTGGGGCCGGCAGCCTGGACGCGGCTCGAGCCGCAGTCGGTGAGCGGCGATCCGAGCCCGGGGCTCGAGATGCGCGTGCACGACCCGCTGTGGATGCTGGCGCGCCAGTGGCAGTTCGGTGAGTTCCGCGGTGAAGACGCCGGCACGCCGTTCGCCGTCGAGTCGAGCACGCGCAGCCAGCGTGTGACGGCCTGGCAGCCCGGCAATCTCGACCCTGCCGCACCCGCGTTCGCGCTGCCGGCGCACGAGCCGATCGATCCGATGATCGAACGTGAACCCGCTGCGCCCGAGGGCCCGGGGTTGCGCCAGCGCGCCGAGGCGGGCTCGCTGCTGCTGGCCGCGCTCGCCGATGCCGGCCTCGATGTGAAGGCCGCGCTGCTGACCGCGTGTGCTCTCGACGCCAGCGCGCCGGGCACGCCGCGCCTGCTTCGCACGCTCGCGCTCACGGCGCCCGACGGCCATGCCGCCGCGGCGCAGCTCGACGCCGGTGAGCCCGCGTGGCTGCGCGGCGCGCCAGCCGGCGCTCTGGCGGCGGCCGCGCAATGGCTGGCCTGGTATCGGCGCAACGTTGCACCGGCGGGCGCGCAGGCACCCGACGCATGGATCGGCGAGCGCATCGAATACCGCTTTTCGCTGCGCGTCGGCGACGCGGGCGCGCAGCAGGTCTTCAGGGCGCCGCTGCACGAGGGCGCCGCCATCGACTGGTACTCTTTCAACCACGCGCCGGACGGCAGGCTCGCGCTGGCCGTCGAGCCGGCCGACAGCCCGGTCACGACGGCCACGCGCAGCGTGCTCGCATCGCCGCTGCGCTACGCCGGCATGCCATCCGACAGGCTGTGGCAGTTTGAGGACGGCGCGGTGAACCTCGGCAAGCTGGAGGTGCAGCAGCACGACCTGGCGAGGCTGTGCTTCGTCGAGTTCGCGATGATCTACGGCAGCGACTGGTTCGTGGTACCGGTGGACGTGGACGCCGGCAGCTTCGCCACCGTGACCGAGCTCGCTTACACCACGACCTTCGGCGAGCGCTTCGTCGTGCCGCCAGCCGACGACGACGGGCGCACCGGCCGCTTCCGCTTGTTCGAGCTCGCGCGGGCGGGGGGCGCGCAGAGCCTGGACGGCTTGTTCATCCCGCCATCCACCCGCGGCACGCAGGAAGGCAGAGCGCTCGAAGACGTGCTGTTCGTGCGCGACGAGAGCGCGAACATGGCGTGGGCAATCGAGGGCACGGTGCAGGATGCGGGCGGCGATCCGCGCAACCGGCGCGACGAACCGCAGGCGCCGTTCGATCCCGTCGATCCGAAGGCGCCCGCCGAGCTCCAATACCGGCTGGCGATCACCGTGCCGGCGTACTGGATTCCGCTCGTGCCTGTTGCCAAGCCAGGTCGCCGCGGCGGGTTTGTACTGCGCAAAGGCACGCTCGGCGACAGCGATGCATCAAGTGGCCGTCTGCTCGCTCCGACGCCGTTCACGCTTCAGGAGGAAGAGGTTGCGCGCGAAGGCGTTCGTGTGCGACGAGTGCCGGCCTTGTTGCGCACCACCGACGGCCGCCGTCTGTGCTGGGTCGCCCGACGCGTCAGCGTCGGGGTCGGAGAGGGGTCCAGCGGGCTGGCCTTCGACGGCGCGACGCGCTGAGGATTGACCAGCAGGAATCTGGGAAGGAGCGAACTAGCTGCTTGCGACGGCGGCTCAACGTCTGCTGGTTCGCGCTTCGCCGCCGTGCAATGTGCATGGTCTGAAGGTTCACATCGGGTAGGGACTTGCTGAAACGGCTCCAATCGGCAAGTGACCAGTGTCGGCGACGTTACTGAAGTTCGGCCTGGCCGCCCTCGAATGCTCCTTCATGGCCGGGTTCTGGTGGCCACGAACGGCTGCTTCGGAGACGTAGAACCCGAAGGAAGTCGATTCGAGCGTCGGGCAGCTTTGGAGAAGCCTGACGGGCGGGTTTGGGTCGCTTGCGTTAGTTCGGCGCTGTGAGAAGCGGTCATTGGCCTTGGAATAGACGCCGCTGGCCGATCGTCGAAGCTTGCTTGGTCAGGACGACTTGGGATGCCGACCGCGGACGCGCCCGCGGCGGTTGATCGGAAGGGACGGCTCGACGCGCAGCGATGTCTACGGAACTGACATCCAGGCGCTTGAACCTCACCTGCTCTAGCGCGGCGACCTGAGGCGCCAAGGGATACAACCGGTGGCCGTAGACACGGGCGATGTGGGTGGCAGACAAGTGCCCCACTATTGCTTCGCGGACTTCCGGTGGTATGACGGTGGCCTTCTCCTTGCACTCCTGAATGAACGAGTGGCGCAAGCTATGGAATACAAGCTCCGAATCCGTGATCCCCAGGCCGTCAAGATAGCGTCCGAACCACGTGCTGAACTGTGTGCCCAGCTTGCCGTATCGGTCTGGGCGAAGAGCTGGGAACAATCGGGGGCCGGGTTCGCGACGGGCGTACTCCAGGAAGCCCAGCGAGACCAGCGTCGGGTGCACGGGAATGTTCCGAGCTGAGGAGGCGGTCTTCAATCGCTTGTCCCCATCTGCGTTGATGGAAATGTATGGACCGTGGTCCGGATCCACTCTCACATCTGACTTGTCCAATTGGGCAAGCTCCTCAAGTCTGGCTCCGAGATACAGGGACAGCAATGGCAGCCACCGACATGCTTCCCCAAGGCTTTTTCTGGGCGCAAAGCCCGGTTGGTAGACCGGACCGGAAAAGATCCTGTTGAGTTGCTCGATGGTGAAAGGTCTGCGCACCTTCTGTTTGACTGCTTGGGCCGTGGCTACCTTGACACCATCAAATGGGTTAGCTTCGATGAGCCCGTCGTTGACCGCACACTGAAATGCAGCACGCAGGAATGAAAGCTGTCGTGCCACTGTCGCCGACGAGTAGTCGCCGCTGGACAGCATCTTCGTTCGAAACGCCACGACATCTGTTCTACGGACCAAGCGAGCGGACGGCGCCTGACAGTGTCGGCCGAAGTTCGCGAACGCCACCTCGAAGGCCCTTGAGGTCTTCGGGTCGCGATGTTGCGCCTGTGTTTTCCAACACCTGAGCACGTCGTCAAGCGCGACACTGTTGGCGGGCGTCACGGGAATAGGAACCGCAACGCCACGGCGCCGCTGCAGGAGTGCCTCATGGACCTCAAGTTCAGCTTCTTGAAATCGGATGGCCAGTCTGTCGAACGACGGCGCCTGGCTCGGAAGCGACAGGTCAATCGACCTGAGGAATTGCCGCAGGTTCGGATACACCGCGCTGCGGTTGCCGGCGGCAAAGGCCTGACGCATGGCGGGTACGGCGGACTCGTAGAGGTCGAGGTCGACCTCCACCTGCACAGGACTCAGCCCCTTGATACGAGACACTTCGTCATCGCACAACATCGACGCGCGATATCGTGAACACAGGTGCTCGATTTCCGCGTCGGACAGATGCAGGACGGTGCCGGTCAGCGCATCAGTGGGCGACGCCGTGCGTCTCTGGATGGCTTCAAGCTCGCGGCGCAACGCAACGGCGTGTTCCTGGGCGCGTGCCTTTGCGGTGGCTCTATCCTGGGTTCTCAGGCTGATCGAAACGTGCGACCGTCCGTAGGCTGCAACCAGGTCGACGGGAATGCGAGCGCGGAAGTAGAAAACGTCGCCGCGCTTGGTGATGTTTGAGGGCATGAACAGCATCCGCGGAACTCCAGTGTGCATCAGGTTTGTGCACCACCGAAGATCGCGTAAGCCGTTGATTTGCCTGATTTATCACCAAATCAAGCACTTAGGGAAAAGATGGTGGAGACGAGGCGCATTGCGAAGCCCAAAATCTTGCTGGATCTCCAGTGAGAATATTCAACATTGAAAGATCTCAACTGACGTCCAAGAGTGTAAGGGCATCGGAAATCGCCATTGAATCTGACCGCCTCCGAGGCCCCCGAGGCGCCTCGAACCCGCCGCGTCAGAACCCTGGTTTGAAACCGCCGACCTTCGCACGATTGGCCCACGGCCGGGCGATCGGGGTCGCGACTTGGGGTCTGGACCCGCTCGGCACTGTATACGACCAACTCACTGTGCAGGCTAGGGCTCATCGCTCGGCCACTCCTCAAGTTGTAGGCCTGTGACGCGGCCCGTCTGGCGGTCGGCGATGTCGCGGGCCTTGAGCAAGACATTGGCCCGCGTCAGCACGTGGGCCGAGAAGACTCCAGCCAACAACTCCGGGTTGGCCAAGCTCGGCGGGATGGTCAGTCGAGGCTTGCGTCCAGCCGATCCAGGAATGCCCTGGCGCTCGCCCTTTGGCAGCTTCAAGATTGCGGCGTCCTGACCGAGCATTTCGATCTGGGCAACGACGGGACGAATCTCGTCGGCGACGTTGACGCCATTGACCCCTTGCAAGCTCAACCTGAGCGTGCCGTTCCTGGTCGTCAAAGTCACGGTCTGTCCAGGCTCCTTGCGCAAGATCGACACGACCGGGTTGGCAGTGGCCTCGGCTCGGACGCGACGAGCCGCTTGCTGGATCGCGGCCAGATTCACCGGCTGTTGCGCCGCCATGAAATTGCGGATCTCTTGCGTCGCGTGGTCGGTCGATCGTTGCGCCGCCTCCGGTGGACCGACCGGGTCGGGATTGACGTTATTGAACAGTTCGAGCACTTCGAAAATCTCGCTCTCTGCGTCGATGTTCGCCAACCAGGTCCCATTGACGACCGTGTGCGTGATGGCCAGGCGGCCCGTCAGCCCAGCGGCCATCAGCAACATCAGCATGCTCGTCGCAGCCTGGTCGGTGCGACTGCGAAGGCGCGCATCCGGAATGCCGTCATCGTCGATGACGCCGATGTTTACGGAAAACAACCTCTTCTCTGGCATCGGCATGAGTACGCCCTCCTAGATGTTCTTGGTTTCGATCAGACGCAGCCGAATCGCAGCGGCAATCATCAAGCTGTTGAACCCGCCCATGTGGGTCGCGCTGCTGGACGCTGCCTTTCCCGGTGGGATGTCTTGACTGCTCAGCAGGAGATAGGCGCGCGGCCGCTCATAGCCACTGCAAACCTTGTCAATGCAAGGCTCCATCCGGGTGGCGGCGGCAAACCGGTTGATCATGTTGTCGAACTCCTGCTCGGTGGGCTCGACCATCCGGATAACCATCCGGGACGGACGAACACCGGCCGGAAGTAGGAGGGCCAGCCAAATCAGGAGCGACTCGTGGTGCTCGACGTCGATGTAGCCTTCGTATCGGCCCGCCTCGAAAGCCGAACACGCTTTGCGCACAGCCTGACTCGTGCCGTGCAGTTGCAGGTACTTGTGCAGTGTGGCGAGCTTTTCCTGGGCGACGTTGACCAGGACTACAGGGTCGTCATAGTGCGCCAGCAGCGGACGTCTTTCTTCGGCGATTCGCTGCTCGAACTCGTTGAGTGGCCCGCGGGCGCCGTCCGCTTGCCACCACGGGCGATGCGCGTCGACATAGGCGACCGTCGACAGAATGTCCGTCAGGGTGACGGAACCGGAAGCTGTCGGCTCATGCGTGAGAGGCTGGCACGGAAAGTCCTGCGTGATGGGCGTTGCCTTGCTGGGTTCGAGGGAGTGTCTGATCGCATCAACGAGGGGAGTGCCTTCGCGGCCCTTCGAACGCGACACACGCTGGTAGATTGCGACCATGCTCAACGTCGACCATTGCTTCGTCAACTTCGCGTCGAGCAGAGACTCGAGCGCGATGTCCGCGTGTGCCCGCAGCGGCGTCATTAGCAGATGGAAATACCAAGTGATCGACGTCGTCACATCCCGATGACCACCATCGCGGGCGATGCGATGGAGGATTCGATGGTCGAGCTGCGTGCCTCCGGGCATCAGCGCGGCTTCGAGCTGCGTCGAGAACCACGTGTGGCGGAAGGCGTAGATGCTGGCGGTTGGATCGCCTGTGTACGCCTTGGCCAGCTGGTTGATGAGTGCCCACGCATCGCGAAAGTTGCGCCTGGCCTCCGCTGAGGTGGCACCCCACAGCGGCTCATCCAGGGCTCTGCCGCGTCCCATCTCCTGTTCGACGTAAGCCTTGAGTAGCGGAACTTGCTTCTCGGCCTCCAGGAACTCCAGCGGATGCTCTGCCGCTTCGGTCTTTGGCGCCGGCTCACCTCGATGCCTGCGGACATCGAAGACGACGTGGGAGGGGCCGTAGTCGTGGACATCGCCCAAGGTCGCATACATCACGTCGCTGGGACGGAAGGACCGCTGCCGAGCCAGTTCCACCAGGCACGAGGCCACGGAAGCGATCGCCGGCGTGCGGGCGCAGCGTGCGATGGCGACGGCAATCGCCTGTTGCTCATGCGGCCAGAGGATTTGAGGTGCAGCGAATCCGGCGCACTCCCAGCGGAACGATCGCACTCGCGCGGGCTCGGCGTCGAACTGCACGACGAAGTACAAGTCCAGGGCGCTGAGCGCGGCGCTCATGTCGCCTGGCGTCTTTGCCCGCAGGATCCAGTCGTCATAGAGTTCTCCGCGCTTCTCGCGCGAAAACAGGTGAAGACGCTTCACGAGCAGTGGGTCCAGGCTCAGCTTCTCCACCATTTCCTCGATGGCCAGGAAGTACCGGCGTTTGATCGAGTCGCTGGGGTCCTCGCTCTTGACCGTACCGATGGTCAGCAGTCCGCTGGCGTAGAAGGCATAGAAGAGGCCCTTGGCGTCATCCTCGGCAGCCTCGACTTGGTTCGTCAGGTCATCGAGCTGGCGTCGCCGGTGCGTGCCGCGGCCGCCCTCCTGGGGACGATTCAGGATCGCCTTCACCTGATCCGCGATGCTGCTGTCCGACGACACGTTGCTCGCTTCAAGGAGCATCGCCGCGCGGGCCTGCACGTCGTCGACGGGTGCGTCGTCGCTCAGGACCCGCCGCAGGGGCGCGCGACTGACCCGACGGACCAAGGCCGAGAGGGGCAGAGGCACGATCGTCATCTCTGCGATCGCATCGGTTAACAGCGGGGGCGGCAAGTGCTTCAACCAGAAGCCAGCGGCTGCCATCTCGAGACGCTCCAATGGCGCCAGCTCAAGCACCTCTTCACTGCGGGGCGTGCTGATGGATTGCGCCTCGACCCAGGTCCCCAGGGCGTCGATCGGATCGCCAGTGCCGAGCCAGACGGCGTCCTGCTGCAGGAGCTTTTCGGTTATCGGCGACAGCTTGACGCACCGCGGCCGATCGAGCACACCGAGGAAGGCCACATAGGTGCCATCGTCCGCCACCACAGCCTTGGCGCAGGCGCGGGCAAAGTTGATCGCCTCGTCCACGAGCACCAAGCCTTCGGTGACCAAACCGGACATCGCCAGGGCCGCTTCGCGATGGGCGAGCTTTTCCGGATGAGCCAGGAACGACCTGCCATAGCCTTCGAAGACCTGGCAGAACTCCGCCATCAGCGGGTCCGGATGCATGCGCAGGCGCCCCGAGCGAGCACGGACCGCCTGCAGCGCTTTGTTCGTCGCGCGTCGAATGATCATGGCCGCCTCGCTGCCAGCGTGGCGACCAAGCCGGCGATGGGCCGGGCCTCGAGGGACAACAGCATCCGATCCTGCGCATGCCCCGCGTCTGCGGACCACTCACGCAGTGACACGCCACAACTCGTCGAGAAGAGCTCGAAACCGTTGCCCGCATGGCGCAGGAGCAGCTCGATCATTTCCGCGCGCGTGCCGATCTCGCGATAGGCGTCCGGGCCAAAGTGGCGGAGGGCGTCCGCGCCGAAATTCCAGTCGATCGGCAAGTCAGCCGCGAGATCCTGGGCTCCGGCAGGCCGTAGCCCATTGCCCGCGATGAGCTGCAGCAGTTCCACCCCAGGTTCGCCCTTGGCGACGCGCTCCAGCTCCGCCACCAGTGCGACCCGCGCCGGATCGTCATGGGTCCGACCTTTCAGCCGCTCGATGAGGGCCAGGATGTGCGTGTGGAGATAGCCGAGTTGCCGACGCAGCAGCGAGCCACAGACCAGGGGCGCCGGGGGGCACTGGGCCTCCGGAACCGCTTTGTCCCGAAAACCGAACGCCTCGAACAACCGCATCAGCGCCGCCGGCAGCGCGTGAGCCAGTCGTCCGCGTAGCATCCAGGCGAGCGAGCACAGCACGAGCACGTACCGGATGAACTGGTTGTGGTGGGCGATGAGCAGATCCCAGCCGGCGTTGTTGCCGAGCGGAGCGTCCTGGACGGCTTGCCGCCGCGCGCGCACGAGTTCGATCGTTGCGGAGCGCAGCGGCGTGTTGCGGGAGCCGACGTGTTCGTTCTGCAAAATCGGCGGCTCGCAGAGTTCCCCCCACTTGAGCAACCCAGCACGCAACTTCTGTACGGCGAAGATCTCGCTGGTGGCAATGCCAGGGTAGTTGTAGGCCGACTTCTCGGCCCGGCGGAAATCCAAGTTGCCGAGGGCCAAGGCGTGCTGGTTGGCCTTGTCGATGACCGGCGCGGAGCGCGCGTCGACGAAACGACGAACCGTCAGGCGTCGCTCGTGGGCCCTTGGAACACCGGGCACGCGCCAGTGCGAGCGCGGCAGCGACAGGCCGGTGAGGGCATGCAAAGTTGTCGCTTCCGGGCGCACGTTGCGCAACGCTCGCAGCCACGCGGCGATCCAAGTCGGGAACAAGACGATGACCTCCAGGCTGCTTGACTTGCATTTGCCACCACGCTGTTGCGCGAGATCACCCAGGACACCGCTGAGATTGACGACCGCATGCGTACAGTCGTCCGCGATGCGGATCAATCCCGTACCCCGCAGGCCGAAGAGTTCGATGTGCAACAGCTCCCAGAGCCAGAGGCCAAGCCAATGGGCCAGCGCGACGACGTAGGCCAGCATGTCCCCACTCTCGGCCTGTCGACGCACGTGGCCAGCGGTTTCGATCACCTCTGCCTCAGTGAGGTCGTCGCCGAGTCCGGCGAGCTTTTGAGAGTCCGTGAAGGATCGCTCACTGGTCCAACGCTGCTCGATGCGGCGCTCGGCGGCCGTGGTCGTAGCTGATCGGTGGCTGGTCGCGCGAGGCGCGAGTTTCGATAGCACCTTTGCGAGGACATCGTTGGTGACCTGCTCCAGCACGGTCAGCGCCACGGCTGCGCGCGGCATGCCGGTTGCGTCCGCGGCCTCCACCACCGCCCGCAGCGCCGTTTGCGACGGTCGTGCGAACGACACCTTGGCGTCATAGAAGAGGGCGCCCACGCGCAACAGCAGTCGAGAGTCAGCTGTCTCGAGATTGATTCGACGCGCCACTGACCAGAGGGTGAGATCGCTGGCCTTCAGTGGCCCCTCCCAGGCGGTCTCCGCGTTCGGCAAAAGCACTTGAACCCGGTCGAGGAGTTCGACCTCGGCCTTCAGAGTCGATGACGCGCTGCTATGGGCGCGCAGCGCCAATTGCCTGAGGCTGGCAGACAGTACTGCGGCGACCTGCTTCCCGCCTTCCAGCGACACATCGTGCTGGGTTGGGGACAGGGCGAGGGTGATGTCGTAGCGTTCTTGCTCGCTCAGCGTCGACGAGGCATCAAGGACGATGGAAGGTGAGTGGGCGGGAGTCGGCATGTCGGGAACTCATTAAATGGCCCTTCCATGATGGCCCCGCGGAGAGTCACTTTTTGACCCGCAAAAGACCCACATTGATACCCATTGCCGGCCAAACCTTCGATGGTCTTCAAAGTTCTTGCTGGAAAGTCACTTTCTGAGTGGTTTGAGCACTTGCTCGAGGGCTGTCAGTCAACCATCCAATCAAGTCGGTGCGACGGCGCAGTCGAACACGAGCATCTCTGTCTCAGCATCGTGTCGCGATCCAACAGGGCCCGACTGTGGTTAGGGCGCTGTGGGCTGCTGCCGGTTCAATAGACCCCGACCTGCATGTTTTACCGTAGTAGTGCCGCCACGCGTCTTCGCGGGTGGCCAGGAACACCTTCAGTCGCGAAAGCACCGACTCGATGTCACCTGCCTTGACCTCCCGGCGCGAGATCATCAGGACGACGGGCTCGGTGACGCCGAGGCGGAGATCGAGGCGAGGGGACTGAGCCATGCGGAGATTCTCGCGCCGCATCTGATGCCCCCTGCACCACGACACCGGCAACGTCGACCGGTCGACTCTGGCAGGGAGCACGTCATGACGACGCACCGTCGGCATCGCCGAGGCACTCGTCATCCCACACGAATGCCGCGATCTCGCTGAGGTCACCGGCATCGAGCAACCCGTCTTCGTTGACCCAGTGGAATCGGTCCGTGCCATCGTCACGCTCCTTGGTCCAGAGGTCGATCAGCAGCAGCCTTGCGCCATCTGCAGATCCGACCGCATTGCGCAGCGCATGGGCGGCGACGCTGGCGTCTCCCCATCCCCCCCCAGTTGTCGTCGTAGGGCTTGATCCACAGCAGCCAGCGCCGGTGCGGGCGATCCATCGACAGGTAGTACGCGTCGATCCGTGTGTTCATCGACGACCAGGCCCACTCGATCTGGCCGATGTAGCGTGCGGACTTCGGCATCGGGATCGCTGCGAACGGGTCGGAGGATTCGATGATGGTGGCCGACCATCCGGGCGGGCGGACTGGCTGCCCCTTGACGAGGTACAGGCGCTGCTGCGGCAGATCCGTCGGCAACATGGGTATGCGGGCTCTAGGGCAACGCTGAACAAGTACACCGATCGCCGCGTCGATGCGTTGTAGCCCGATGAAGCAACAGACCCTGGCCATGGCGGCCGACCAAGGCGGCGGATTCGAGCGCTACCGCCGAACCACCAAGCGCGATGTGTTCCTGGCCACGATGGACGAGATCGTGCCGTGGAGCGAGCTGTGCGAGCTGATCGAGCCGCACTACCCCAAGCCGGGCAACGGGCGCCCGCCCGTGGGACTGCAGCGCATGCTGCGCATGTACTTCGTGCAGCACTGGTTCAACCTGGCCGACGAGGCCTGCGAAGAAGCGCTGCTGGACAGCACCGCGCTGCGCCGCTTCGTGGGCATCGACCTGGGACGCGAGCGCGTGCCCGACGGCACCACGCTGCTGAAGTTTCGCCGCTTGTTGGAGGACAACGACCTGGGCGAGCAACTGTTCGCCACCGTCGGCCAGGTGCTGCAGGCCCGGGGCCTGAAGGTGGGCACCGGCACCATCGTGGACGCCACCATCATCGGCGCGCCCAGCTCGACGAAGAACGCGGACAAGCAGCGCGACCCCGAGATGCATCAGACTCGCAAGGGCCAGCAGTGGTACTTCGGCATGAAGCTGCACATCGGCGTGGACAGCCGCAGCGGGCTGGCGCACAGCGCGGTGATCACTGCAGCCAACGTGCACGACAAGCACCCCATCCCGCAGTTGCTGCACGGTGCCGAGCAGCGCGTCTATGGCGACAGCGCCTATGCCAGCCAAAAGGCGCTGATCCAAACCAAGTCGCCCTGCGCCAAGGACTTCACCAACCAGCGATCACGCAAGGGCGGCCACATCGACGAGGCCGTGCGCGCGAAGAACCGCTACAAGTCCCAGGTGCGTGCCCGCGTGGAGCATGTCTTCGGTGTGGTCAAGCGGCTGTGGGGATTCAACAAGGTGCGCTATCGCGGTCTGGCCAAGAACGCTACGCGCTCGTTCGTTGCGCTGGCCCTGGCCAACATCTTCCTCGCGCGAAGAACACTGTATGGACAAGTGCGCCCATAGCGCACACGCCGCGGGCCAATGGCTCGCGACGCGGCCGAAAGGGCCTCGGACAGCAGCGCAATGCGCCCCGCATCAGCGCTGCAACACTCAAAATGCCCCGAATTCGAGACATCCGCGCAAGGTCGCTACTGGATGGCGCGCCGCGGCCACTTGTTCAGCGTTGCCCTAGGGGACATGATGAGGTTCTCCCTTGGTGGAGTGCAAGACTGAAATCCGTGCAGCGCGGTAGGCGTTCATCGCAGCGCCAATGCTTCCCATGGAGCGTCGCCACCGAACCACCCCCAGCGCGCGCCATCGGGCAGGTCGACGCGACGGCACCACGGTGCTGCCACCGCGAACCGGCAGTCCACCAGGTCGAGCCAGCGTTCCGGCTCGGGCAAGTCGAGGCCGGATGCCGCTATCCGGGTGACACGCGGCGCTTCATCTCCCGGGAACGTCACGAACTGCACGGTGGTCTCCGACGCTACCCCGGACCGAACGATCGCCAGGGCCATGCGTCTTGCCAACATCGCGCCTGCCCGGTCGGGTTTCCAGAAATCCTTGCCACTCAACGCGGCGCCACCAATGGGCACGCGTGGCCCGTAGTGGTCGAGCAGCAACTTCTTGCCGGACAGTCCGTTGTCGCCCTCGGGTCCCCCTGTCGTGAAGGTGCCACTGCCGTTCACGACGATGTCCCCGGGAAGCGAGGTCGCGAAGCCGGGCACGCGGGCCGCGATGTCCTTCACGACCCCTTCCACGACCCGCACGACTGCGCGCTGCAGTTCGATGTCACCCGCTCTTGCCAGCAGCGAGCACGAGACGGCCTTCAGGCTCCGGCTGTTGCCGTTCTCCTCGACGACGACCAGGACCTTTCCGTCCGGACACAACCGCAGCGATGAGCCCACGAGCTCCGACAGACGCCGTGCAACTTCCCGGGCAAGCCATTGTTCCGGGGGAATGAAGCCGATCCCTGGCAGGTCGATCGCATACCCCGTGACGATGGACTGGTCGTCGCTGATGTGTCGGATGCGTTCCTCGCCGGGCACCAGCGTGTCGATACACAGGTTGCCACCGACCGTTAGGTCGTCGGGCGCGGGCAGCCAGTCTGAGCCGTAGCCTGCAGACCGGTACACGTCGCGAACCAGGGTTCCGATGTCGATCTCGTCGGACCCGTTGCAGGCGAGCCTTCCCGTCAGGTAGACCGCATTCCGATGCACTGCCACCTCGACGGCGCACAGCGCCTCGGCCTGTCGCTCGAAGGCCGCCTGCACCAGCGAGTCGGCGATGGCGTCGGCCAGCTTGTCGGGGTGGCCGGGCAGCACCCACTCGGCTGGGCGAAGGATAGGCGTGTTCATCTTCGGGTCTCCATCAGGGCTCAATGCTCAAGGTGACGGATTCGCGCGCATGGCGACCGAGGTGCTGGTCCGTGACGCTGGCGCCCGTGTAGGCCACGCCCACGTTCGTTCGCGCCAGCACCTCGCGCCCGCCAGCGTCCGGGTCGCCCACGTAGCCGTCCGTCAGCAGCACGGCCCGTCGGACCTTGTGGCGGGCCATGTGCTGCGTGACGCAGCGGATGTCGGTGCCGCCCGTGCCTCGGCAAAAACCTGCTCGCAGTTGAGCGAGCGTCGCCTCGGCCACCTGGGTCGAGAACAGGTGGACCTGCGGGTGCACCTGGGCCTGGCAATCGAGCACGGCTCCATAGAGCGCGCCCTTGATCCCTTCCATGCTGCCCGACACGTCGACATAGATGTGCACCCGCTCCTGCATCGGCGCGGTCTCGGTCATCGGAAGCGCCGCCCGGTACAGCAGCGGGGTGGCCCCGAGCGCGCGGCTGACCAGCGCGCGCCGGTCGAAGCGGGGCACCGGCGTCTCGATGGCCGCGTCCTGCGCCGCCGCACGCAACGCACCGCGCCCGGATGAGGTCGTGCCGGCCACCTTGCGGATCAGGTTGCGCAGCTGCGCACGGCGACCAGGGCTGCGGCTGACCACCAGCCGTGAGGAGCGGAGTAAATCGTCCATCGAGATGCCGCGCAGCGGCTGCGGCGGCGAGGGCCATTGCCGCACGATCTCGGCCACAGCCCGCGCAAAGAGAGTTCCGCCCGCACTCGCCTCGCCCTGGGCGGATCCGTCGTGGTCGCCCAAAAGGGTCACGCCGGCGAGCATCGTTTCGCGCTGCGCGAGGAAGGAGCGCAGCACCACGCGGATGTCGTCGTAGGTCGCACCTTCCGCCGAGTACAGCGCCAGGTAGGTCTGCCTTGCGGCACCGAATCCCCGAGCCTCGAGCGCCGGCGGCACCGGCACCTTCCTGATGCGCGGATTCCAGGCTTCCGGCGGTCGCAGCAGGCACGCCGGGAAGTCATCGTCCGGGTAGAAGTCGCGGAACAGTGCGGTGTAGGCCGGCTGCGGGAACATCCGGCAAAGCAGCGCGTTGATCACGCAATCGAACACGAAGTTGTCCGCCGGCGTGCTCGCTGCGAAGCGTCGCGTGTGTCCGAGCAGCACGTGGTGCACCTCATGCAGCACCAGCATCATCAGTTTCTCGGGCGTGTCAGCGTCTTCGGCGACGAAGGTCGGATTGATGAAGAGCCGGGGCTGCGCGTGGCACTCCACCGCGGCAGTGGGCACGGCGTCGGTCTCGACGATGTCGATGAGTCGAAGCATCCCGGCCAGCGCGTAGCGGCCCGCGGGAAGGCAGTCGAACAGTTGTTCTCTCAGGTTCACGATGGGTTCCTTGTCAGTTGTTCGGCTCGGGGGCGGTCGGCTTGCGCAACTGCTTGCCCGCCTGCGCCAGGAGGCCCTGCGGCACGCCGTCGGGGAACCACAGGTGCTGGTCCCAGTGCACGCCGCGCATCGACGTGCCACCGGGTTCCACGAGGCTGGGTGTCTGCAGGGGCGCCAGGCGGGCCGGGCGGTCGCGCAGCCAGAGGTTGCCCGCCGACTTCGACAGGGCCACGAACGCCGTCAGTGCGTGATCGAGAGTGATCCTCCCGTTGCCTCCGGAACCTCGCCTTGCGCTCAGCAGGCAGCGGGGCCAGGCGAGCTCAACGGTGTGCTCCTCGATCAGTTCGACCAGCCGTCGTGTCGCGCCGGTTTCGCCGAGCCGGTGACCCGTTTCGACCAGCTGCAGCAAGGCGCCCGCCGAGTTCCAGTCGCGGTGGTACCGGGCATCCCGCTGCCCGATCGAGATGCAAAGGTGCAGCCAGCTGCCGTGCTGTCGGGCCGCCTCGATGCGCTCGGCGTCGTCGCTTACCGGTCCTCTCCCGAAACCCCGCCACACGATGCTGGCGCGCGGGGCGCAGCCGGTGTTGTGCAGCAGGTTTGCCGGACCTTCGCTCGCTGCACTCACGAAAGGGCCCCTGCAAGCCGGACCTGTGTGGCGGCATAGCGCTGGAGCACGGCGTCGACGTCCACCTCGGCGGCGAACCGGTTCGCGGCGAAGAGGGCCGTGACGAGGTTGGCGCGCCGGTCCGTCTGCGGCGTCGCGGGCTCGGATCCCAGGCGTTGCTGCAGCGTCTTCCAGATCCGGTGGCGCAGGCCGTTGGGGGGCACGAGCTCCGACACCTCCTGCACGCAGGCGACGTCGCGATAGAGCTCGGCCACCGCGTCTGCGGCGACCACACTCAGGCGTGTGATGGCGCCACTGTCGAACAGCCACTCGGCCAGCGCATGACGCGCGCCGTCGGCGGCGCTGTGCAGCGCATCGGTGACGATGGTCGTCAGTTCCCCGTCGGGCAGGCCGCTGGCAGCCAGTGCCAGGCGCACGCGCACGATCGGGTCGCGCTCGGTGAGGATGCGGCCCATCGGGTCGTCTGCACGGGCCGCGGCCAGGCGCCAGGCCT
Source organism: uncultured Pseudomonadota bacterium (assembly GCA_963758955.1). Taxonomy (GTDB): domain Bacteria; phylum Pseudomonadota; class Gammaproteobacteria; order Burkholderiales; family Burkholderiaceae_C; genus Rubrivivax. Next base: position 167,375 of record CAVWXO010000002.1, on the reverse strand, counting down.
CGCGGTGGCTTGCCAGGAGGCGCGATCCGTCCAGCATCTGACCGCTGGCTGCGAAGGGCATAGAGTTGAGCGTGGCAATCCAGGCCGAGTCGTCGATCCGGGCTTCGCCGTCGTCCGAAAGCCGTGCGGCATGAATTGCCGCCAGGTTGCGCGCAAGCATTCCGGCGCGGCGCGCGCTCAGCTGCGAGCCCGCCTCCGACAGGAGCGCCGAGAGGATGCGGACATAGCGGGCTATGGAAGCCGCCCACTGCGCCTCGACGATCGGCAGCACTTCGCGCGTGCGGGCGATTGCCGCGTTCCACAGGGTGCCGGCCAGCGGATCGGGAACCACTGCGTGGGCGCGGATGACCGCCTCCTGCTGTGCCTGGTCGAAGCTGCGCCAGTCCGGCATCGTCGCCTGCAGTGCAAAGCGGTCGGCCAGTGCCAGGTCGAGCGGCTGGCTGCCGAGGCAGGCCGCGGCGTCGTCATCGTCGATGGTGGGCGGGTTCATCGCCGCCCACCGGTGCTCCAGGTCCAACAAGGGCATGCCCTGCACGCGGCGCTCGTGGATGATCGGAAACAGCCGGTTCTGCACGTCCAGCCGCGCGCGCGAGATCTCGTCGATGAAGACCGCCTGCGCGCCCCACACTGACGCCGGCGTCTCGACGAAGCGCAGCTGACCGTGTTCGTCCGGCAGCGGGTAGCCGACCAGATCGTCGAAGTTGACGAGTGCCGCGTTGTAGTGCCGCCAGCGCAGGCCCAGCGCCTGCGCGACGCGCTCTAGCAGCAGCGACTTGGCCGAACCGTGAGGACCGATCAGCAGCAGCGGCGAGCGCGTGGCCAGCGATGCGAGCACCACGGGCTCCAACGCCTCGAGGCCGACCAGCCCCAGGCGGGCGATCAGGCCACCTCGGGACGCTGGGGGTTCGTTCGTTGCGGGTGTGGGCGGCGGCAACTTGCCGGCAGCCTTCTTCGGGGCGAAGGTTTTCGCCATGGTGCGTACTCCATTCCGTCCGGAACCGCAGGCGCGGCTGCGCCGGACGGGGGAGGGCGCAACCGACGCTTTAGCAGGATTTGTGAATCGCCCTGCAAGTAGTCGAATAAATCGGCGATGAAACGAAAACGGCCCTCGAGAACGAGGGCCGCTTGCCTGCTGTTGTTGCGCTCGTCCCGAAGAACTGCGCCCCATCCCCGAACTTGTCGGGTACCACCTTGCCGCAGGACGGCAGGTTGGTGACAGGCAGGCGGCCTGTGCTCTTGATGTCGCAGAGAACTGTACTCCATCAGTTGCAGAAAGTGAAGCGGCGTGCATTCGAAATCGTCGCGTGCAGCGGTTCGTGCACGACGAGCTGCATCCCGCAGTCACCGAGCTGCATCGCCAAGTCGCTAGAAAGACTCCCACGCGACATCGAGTTCGTAGTGACCGTCTTCGCGAGTGTCGTAAGGCCCGCCCCTGACCCAGACCTCAGCTCCACCCGCAATTGCGACGAAGACCTCGTCCGTGCTCTGGACATCCTCGCGCCAGCCGTTCTGGGCGCCGGGGGAGAGGCGGTCAATGATCCGAGTCCACCAGAACTTGCCACTGAAGGGCGCCGCCGCAACCAACTCCTGGTCCGCGAACCGAACTGCGCTTCGCCGCCGTAGATCACCATACAGACCAGACCAGCAACAGACGAGCACACCCTGCGGTCGCGCAGGCACGTCCTGTCCCCAGCGCGCATCCATGAAGTAGCAATTCGAAAGGTCGAGGACGTTCATGTCGATTCCTTCAGGCGATGTCTACCGGGGATTGCAGGGACGGGCAGCTGAGGCGCGTTTGAGCCGCGATATCTGTCAGGTATCCCGTCCGCACAGGGCATATGCACGCGCAGGATTTCAGGCACTGGCTCAGCCGGCCTCCACGAAGCGACGTGCGTCCAGTTCCTGCTCGCCATCCCACTGGTAGGCCACTAGCGGGCCGTCCTTGGTGGCGGAGTAGTCGACGCAGGCGACCTTGGGCGTCTGCAGTTCGGGCTTGCCCGACATCCAGTAGTGGCCAATGAAGACCGGAGATCCCTCGACTGGCGCGCCCTCATAGCCGGACGGGAGCACATGGTCGGGCATGCGATGCCTCTGATCTTCTGAAAGGATCGCGACATCGCGGTAGGTGCGCGGCTCCTCGTGCCACCACTTCGTCCGCACCTCATTGCGTTCGACCCCGCTGTGGTCCACGAACGAGTGGCCGGCCGGCAGGCTTACTTCGAGGCCCTTCGTCAGGCCTTCCATGGCCTGCCACTCAGCGGAGCCCTTGACGTAGGCCGCGTGCACAAAGTCCTCGTCCATTGGGCTGCCGCCCTTTACGCGTCCAGCGACGAGGTCGACGTGGGGTTTGTGCCACCAGGCATGCACGACGCGGATGTCACCGAGGTCGAGTATGGGTGGCAACGACTTGAACCATTCGATCATTTCGCGGTGTAGGTCCGAACCCTCGCCGACCTGCTGCAGGAACTCGACGTGCTGCGACCGGTTCTTCTCGCTGTGCTTGCGCAGGAACTCCCCGGGCGCTCCGCGACGCTCCGTCATGTAGCCGATCGCATTGAACTCGTGGTTGCCCATCACCGAGCGCGCGTGGCCGGCATCGATCATCGAACGCACGATGTTGACGACCTTGACCTGCTCGGGCCCACGGTCGATCAAGTCACCCAGGAAGATGGCCTGCCGGTTGTGCGGCGGCAGCCAGCCGCCGGACTTGCGGACGTAGCCAAGTTCCGTCAGCAGTGCCTCCAGCTTGCCGGCCTGGCCGTGGATGTCGCCGATCACGTCGTAGCTCACCGGGATCTGCTTCTTTCTTAGTAGCAACATGCTACGAAGAGAGTATCCTACACTTCGAAGAGAAATGCAACTAAGTCAGCGATCATGACCACTGAGCGGCCGCAGTCCTCCTCCAAGCAGCACCCGATGCCCTTCACAAGGCTCGAGATCGCCGTCATGAGCCTGATTGACGGCGTACTGCAAGTGCTGCTCGCCCGCCGCGCCGAAGCTCCCCATGCGGGCAAGTGGGCGCTGCCGGGGGGCGTGCTGCGAATCGATCTGGACCGTTCGCTCGACATGGCCGCCCGGCGGGTCATGAACGAGCGGCTGTGCCTGGAGCTTCCGTTCCTCAGACAGCTGTGTGCGGTAGGCGGGCCGACGCGCGATCCGCGCGCGCCTTGGGCGCTCAGCGTCGTCTACCGGGCGCTGGTTCCGGCCGAGCAGCTCGAGCCGTCAGCGGGAAAGCGGATCGAGGCGTTGGCCTGGCGTCCGGTCGAAGATGCGATCGGCGACAAGCAACTGGCATTCGATCACGCGGCGCTCATCGGGCAGTCCGTCAAGGCGACCCGGGAGGAAATCGATGCGCTCGAACTGCCTTTCGAGTTCCTGCCTCAGGAGTTCACGCTCGGCGAACTGCAGGCCACCTGCGAACAGCTGCTTGGGCGGCGTCTGGACAAGTCGAGTTTCAGGCGTCGGCTGTCGGACCGCGATCTCGTGGAACCCGTCGAGGGTGCGATGAGGGGAGGGGCGTTCAGGCCGGCGCAGCTGTATCAGAAGAAGCGCTGAGGCTGTTATCGGGCGAAGCGCGCCTCTCGGGTCTGTCACTGCACTGATGTCGAGTGCCGGGCGTTCCATCGGGGCAGGGCAACCTCCAGCCGAGCGACCTCGGTGGTTTTTCCGTCCTCAGCCGTCACCGAGCTCACCCTCGCAAAAAGGGGCGGTGTCCATACCATCTCGACCCATACCCGACCATCGCTGACCACGATTCCAAGCCGCAAAGCTGCCCGTTGACTGCACGCGCACCGGCTCGCGGGGCAGTGCAAAAGCCCGGCCACTCGAGCAACCAATGATGGGCCGCTTCGGGCTGGCGACGTTGATATTCAGTCCGCCGCAGCAACACGGGCAGTCCCAGGTCGAGGCCGAAAGCCCAAATGTGCAGCAGCCTCCAGTGCAGCCGCTCCAACCTTTTAGATCGTAGCTCGGCGCATAGGCAACCCGCAGCGATTTTCGCCGGACCCGACTAACAGGGAGTGACTCTTGGCGTCGTGCTTTGCGACTCCGTTGCATAGCTTGAGGATGACATCCGGCGAGCCAACCGTTAGCATTATCAACGGGGTGGTCGATTCGATATTCCTAAAGTTTCCTGAAGTCGACGGAGATTTCCATGAAGTATCCGACTTGGCGCGTACTTGCAGCGGTTCTTGCGCTGCTTGGCAGTTTGACTAGCACGCACGCACAGCAACGAGAAGAGAAGCGAAGCACTGACAACTTCCGGCTAATCAAGATTCAGCAGTACCAGTTGTTGCTGGCCGCGGACAAGCCGCCGTGCGACACCGAGACGCAGGCGTTCTGCCCCATTGAAGTACAGGTGATCACCGTTGACGGCCGCGACTATTGTCTTGCGATAGCACCCGACCTCCGTGTCAAGAAGCGCGTTATAGGCAAGAAGACTTTGGTGTGGAAACTGAATGTCCCCAACCTGCGTGGCAAGCCCGTGGCGTTCCATGGAAAATCTGGCATCGTTGTGACCGTCGATCTCGACGAGCAGATTGATGCAGGCGGCGGTCATGGGAATGGTTCAAGCCCTTCTCCAGCGCCCACGGAAATGTACTTCGTCAAGACCAAGGCCAAGAAGTTGGGTGCAGTTTCCAGCTACCTGCCCGTCGTTCTTTGGGGATCGGGCGGCGGCGAGGAACTGTGTGCGGCCATCGACCCGAGGATTGTGAACGTGAACTAGCCGGGTCGTCGGCGAGCCCTCAGGCCGCAAGCATTGCGGCCACACTCTGAATCCGCCGGCGCAACTCCGAATCTGGCCCGCAAGCCAGTTCGTCGGCGACACCCTGCGCAGCTTCGTGTGCATGCCGTGCTAACGCCGCGCGCCCCGCAAGATATTCGACTTCGGCTCTGTCGCACGTCAATAGCGCAAGGCTTAGCACGTCGGACAGTGAGCCAAGGGCCAGTTCGCCCAATTCGAGGGCGGTTCGCGCTTCTTCCAGCCGACCTTGGCGCGCCAGGGCAAGCGCAAGGTAGCCGCGGAACTGGCCCTCGGAGCGTCTGTCCGATGCTCGCGCAGCGGCTTCCACCGCCTCGGCCAAGTGCCGCTCAGCATCCGGCAACCGCCCTTCCGCCGCCAACAAGATTCCCAAGTTGCAGGCGACCGTGTACTCCAGCCGCACGTTGCCCGCGCTTCGCGCCAGCTCACGAGCATGGTCCAGCCGCGCACGCGCCAGCGCATGATGTCCCTGCTCTAGCAACAGCAGGCCCAGGTTATTGCAGGCGTTGCCCAGCCAGCGGCGATCGCCGGTATCCTCCGCCACCTCTAGCGCCATTTCATAGTGGTGGCGTGCGGCGTCGAGTTCGCCGACATCGTGATGCAGACCACCGAGGTTGCCCAGCAGCCCGCCTTCCATCTGCCGGTCTTGCATCTCTCGTGCAAGAACCAGTGCCTGCAGGTATAACTGCCGCGCCTCGACCCCTTGGGACTGATGGTCCATCAATCGGCCCAACGCGTTCATGGCATTAGCCTGCAACCAAGTGTCCTGCAACTTGACCGCTTGGCTCAGGGCATTCTCAAGGTGTTCTCTTGCTGGCTTCAAATGGCCTTCGAGAGTTTGCTGAGCGCCAATGGCGAGCCTAAGGAGCGCCGCAGCCTCTGAAGGCACGCAACATGCAGTCTGCTCGAGTCCTAGTCGCAACTGCTCGCGCGCGGCTTCGACCTCGCCCAACAGGTCTAGCGCTGTACCTGACACCCAATGCACCAAGCCTGCTTCCGTGGCGGACAAGCCTGTCATCGCCGCGACGCGCCCCGCAAGCTCGACTGCTGCACGGTACGGCCCCGTAAAGCGCAACGCAGCCCATGCGTTGACCAAGCAATGACTGGCTGACGGCGCGTCTCCCGCTTCACACGCAGCCCGACATGCGACCATCAGATTGTCCAGATCCGCACAACGCTGTGCCACCGCGGCCCGTTGGCCCAACTGTGCGAAGTAGTGCCAATGGCGAGATCGGAGCGCTGAAAGGTTGGCGGCGTCGCCAGCCTTTGCACCGTCGCCGTGCAACCTAAGCGAGGCGTAGTCGCGCACGCTCTCCAGAAGGCCAAAGCGGTAGCCGTCTAGCTGGCGCACCAGGCTCTTGTCAACCAGCGAGCCGAGCAGGTCGACTCCGGCCGTACGGCCAGGCAGTTCGACGATCGCCTCGACCGCCTCGACGCCGAAACTCCCTTGAAACACGGCAAGCTGCGATAGAACCGAGCGTTCGGCCGCATCAAGAAGGTCCCAGGACCAATCGAATGTCGCCCTTAGGGTGGCTTGACGATCGGGCCTCCCACTGCGAGACAACAGCAAGTCGAAGCGCCGGTTCATACGCTGAAGCAGCAACACAGGGGACATCACGCGCACTCGAGCCGCCGCCAGCTCGATGGCAAGCGGCAAACCGTCAAGATTCCTTGCAAGTTGATCCACCGCGTTACGCTCAACCGCGCTGGGTGCGAAACCTCGGTGAGCTGACTTCGCCCGGCGCAGGAAGAGCTCCGCCGCGTCTTCGACTTGTAAAGGCGGCAGCGCAAACACTGTTTCACCCGCAATACCCAATACTTCGCGGGTGGTCACCAGGAACGTGGCCTGCGGCGCGCCATCCAACCATGCGCCGACTGTCTGTTCGGCATGACGTGCCACTTGTTCGAAGTTGTCGAGAATAACAAGGCACTTTCCGCGGCTGGCGATGGCATTGGTGATCTGCGCAAGCGGTTCAGTTCGCCCAAGCTGCAACCCGAGGCCCTGTGCTACAGCGACGTGGATGCCGTTCAGCTCGGTCGCAGACGACAGATCGCAGAACCAGGCGCCGCCAGGGAATTCGCCCAGCCAATCACGTGCGAAACGCGTGACCAGTCGCGTTTTGCCTGTGCCCCCGATCCCTAGTACAGAGAGCAGGCGCGCGCCGTCGTCAATGCGACCCGCCAGTTCGTGCATCGCGGCGCGGCGCCCGATGAAGTCGTCGCGCTCGGCGGGCACGCTGTTGGCGATCTCGCGCACAGGCATCCAGCTATCGCCACTGCGCACGACACGATAGGCCTTTTCAGAGTCGCTTGGCGACTGGAATGACGCACAGGGGTCGATAACCTCGAACAGCTCGACTGGCTCTGCGATGCCCTTCAGTTTCCAGTGGCCGTGCGATTTCACTCGATTTGCGTCGACGCAGCTCGCATTCAGGGCCGTCCCGCTCAATAGCGTCTGCCCACCTAGTGCCACGGACATGATGCGGGCCGTTATCGCCACTGCCAGTCCACTGACTTCCCAGGGCTTGGCGCCCCGCGCAACATCGACGGCGGCATTCTCGCGCACGGTCACTTCGCCAAGGTGGAGGCCTGCTCGCGCGCGAACGGGCAACTGGCGCTCGGCCAGCGCGCGGTGGAACGCGCACGCGTAACCCACCGCATCGCCGGCGTTGCCAAACAGCAGGAGCATGCCGTCGGACTTGTCGATCTCGCGGCCATGCCATAGGCCTAACAACTCACGCGCCGCGCGGTCGTGAGCGACCCAAACGGCGGCCATCTCGGTATCGCCCAGAGTCTGGGCGATGTGCGTGCTATCAACGACGTCGGTCAGAACTAGCGCATGCACAGTAGCTATTGAGTCGACATTGTGGTGGACGAATGATCGGCCAATGTGCCCGCCACGGTCAATGCGCTGGCGGTTCAGTCTGTCCTGCGTTCGCCCAGAATCTGGCAATGACACCGCCAGGGCTGCCGGCCGATGGCTTGCTCGCGATGTGCACTGGGTGGTTACCTCGGACGGTCTCAGGCCCGGCACGGCGTCACAATCGCCCTGTCGGGCACCCACCTCCGGACGCCTGCTTGTAGGTGCCAAACCTTCGGGTGGATATCCTCCCTCGCTTTGGGCCCCTTGCGAGGTTGGGCGGCCCGCTTGCGATCAGGGAAACCACGGTATCTCGAACCGTGGTAAGGGAGATCTGTGACTGCTGCTGCCATCGAAGCGGTTCGCGCCTGCGCCTTCTGGACCGGGCTCGAGTACATGAACCTGGTGCCCGCACCCGAAGAGGACGAACGCCAGTTCGTCTTCGGTGTACGTAGCGATGAAGAGCTGCCCTGGATTGCTCCTGAACTTCAGCGGAGGCTGGAGGGCCAATGGAATCGGTACAAGGTACAGGTCGCATACTGCGGCCTATTCTTGAAGCCGGCCTTCGCTGTCAGCCTCCATGCGGCCCTCGGACAGCCACCAGGCGTCGCGTCCAGCCTGAAGATCAAAGGCGCAGCCGCGTGCTGCCTCATCCCGCTGGACGACACAGGTCGCATCTGCGGCGAGCTCTTCTTCTCGTCGCTCCCCTGGTTCATGAGCAAGCTCCGCGAACATGTGAGTGCCGGGCGGAGCCCAGAGACTCTCAGCGTCAGCGGCTTTGCCGACGATGAAGAGAAGCTCCTGTCGGCCGTTCGCGCACTGCTCGTCCAGCGCCAGCTCGTCCCTCCCGAGGCGACACCCGAGGACGCAGCAGCCACTTCCGACTCCGGCAGCACTTCGACCGCCTCACCGTTGCCAGCAGGGCGTCCCAGGCTGGGAGGCTCTTCTTCCTTGCCTGTCGCAACACCGACTACGCCTCCCGGGAAGGATAAGCAAGCTAGCGCGGGGGGCGCGAAGGCTGCGCGGCAGCGCATCTCTGGGCCTGCCGACATGCGCCCTATCAAGTTGGGGGACGTCACGGCCATTCTGGAGCTCATGGCCAAGCAGTGGGGATGGGCGCCACCGCGGATTGAAGCGGGCGTCGACGCGATTCGCATCAAAGTGGTGTCGGTGACCGAAGGGACCAAGACAGTTGAGCTGGACGCTATGAACTCCCTGGTTGCGAAGGACGTCATCCGAGTGCAGCAGGTGCTGGCCGGGGGAGGACAGCTTGGCGATGCCGCTAAGGCCTACTTGCGGCTGGCGCCTCCTCTCAAGCGGCTCGACCTACGCGGCGAAGGACTCAGCCACTTCGTGTCCATGCTCTCGCCTGCACACCTGCCCGTCGGCGCATGGCCGGACTTCCCCCTGGTCTCGGCCCAGCAGTTCGCGGTCAACATGGCCTGCCAGCACCTGGCAGGCGGTGGGCTCTACGGGGTGAACGGGCCACCCGGGACCGGCAAGAGCACCTTGCTGCGGGACGTGATCGCCGACCGGCTGGTGGAGCGCGCCCATGTGATGGCCGCCTTCGATGACCCGGAGACCGCCTTCATCGAGAGTCGAAAGATCGAGGGCAGGAAGTTCCCCTACTGGACTCTGGACACTCGGCTCCACGGTATCGGCACGGTCGTGGCTTCATCGAACAACGGCGCCGTCGAGAACGTCATCAAAGACCTGCCCAAGCTGAGCGATTCGATGGAGAAGTCGGGCGCCAGCTACTTTCGACCGGTCGCGGAGTCCGTCGCGACTCCCAATCACGACAGCAAGCCGCCTCGACATCGAAATGTCGGCAGCGCATGGGGCCTGGTCGCCGCCTTGCTCGGCAACACCAAGAACCGCGGGGCGTTCATCTCCCGCTTCTGGTTCCAGAAGCAGCTCGACGCGAACGTCGCACCGAATCCAGATCAGCTTTGGAGTCTTCCAGGGCTCATGAAGAGCGCGGACTTTGTGGTCCTACCCTGGAAGGACGCCAAGCAAGCGTTCCTGAAGGCGATGGAGAACTCGCAAGGCCGCGCGCAGTCCCTGCAGTGCTGCCTCGAGCTCCACAGGGAGATCAGGCAGCAGCGGCCGCGTTTGACCCATGCCACGACGCAGCTGGAGAAAGCCACCGCGCTTTGCCAGCAGCTGACCAAAGAGCACAGCGGCCTCGCAGCGGCGGCGACCACAGCCACGCAACGGCATGCCGCCTGCATCAAGAACCTGACCTTGGCCCAGGCCTGCGGCAAAGCCGAGGCCGCCATGCGAGCAGCGTCCACAACCGCCGCTGCTCTGCCATCGGTCGAAGACGCATCAGAAGCCCTGCGGACCGCAGACTCAGACGCCGCGGCGGCCGCTCAGCATTGCACCCTGCTGCAGAGCACCAAGCCAGGCTTCTTTGCACGTCTCCTCGACTGGAAGGCAATGGACACATGGCGCATCCGTCTCGACGCAGCCATCGACAAGAGCGCGGCCGCACAGGAGAGCATCAAGCAAGCGCGCCAGCGCCTGGCGCAGTCCAAAGAGGCCGTCGAAGCACTTGCTGTCGCTGACAGGGCCCTCGAGGCCGCGCGCTACGAACAGCGTGCACACGCAGACTTGCTGAAGAGGCTCGGCCTGCCCGCCGGCGTCTCTTCTGGCGCCCTGCAAGATCTGGTCAAGGCGGTCGAGTCCGCCAACCAGGCAGCAGCGGCCTGTCGGCAGCGCCTGGGAGAGGCACGCCGGCATGCTGGGGCTCTTGAGCGCCAGATCAGCACCCTGCGAACCGCGATCGCCGCCAACGAAGCCGAGTGGAGCAGACTCAAAGCGGTCACCGACGAGCTTGGCGAGTCCTTCTTCGAATCCTGTCATCTTGCGGCAATTCCCGACGAGCAACTGCAGCTGCTGGTGCCATACGCGGACCCCAAACTCAGAGAGCTGCGCGTCGAAGTCTTTCGGGCTGCCATGGCGCTCAACGAGTCCTTTGTCGCCGCATCCTGGCGGCGTCTGCAGCCCAGTCTGAGCACCTTCGTCGACTACGTGTCCAACAAGATTCCTGCGGAGTACACAAAGGATGCTGGCATCCACCTCTGGAACGCCTTCTTCCTCACCGTCCCCGTGGTGTCGAGCACCTTCGCTTCCATCGGCAGCCTCTTCGCCGGACTCGAGAGCGAGCAGATTGGACTTCTTCTGATCGACGAGGCCGGCCAAAGCACGCCGCAGAACGCCCTGGGCGCCATCTGGCGCTCTAAGCGCGTCATCGCGGTCGGTGACCCGCTCCAGCTTGAGCCGGTAGTGCCGATGCCCAAAGAGATCGTCGCCATCTGGCGCAAGTGGACAGGCGCCAACGAGTGCTGGGTGCCGCCCAGCTGCTCGGCGCAGACCCTGGCCGACTACGCCACTCCCTACGGCACCACGCTTGAGCCCTCAGAGAGCGCCAAGGTCTGGGTGGGAAGCCCCCTTCGCGTGCATCGTCGGTGCCTGAATCCCATGTTCTCCGTGGCCAACAAGATCGCCTACGGCAATCTGATGGTGCACGGCGTCACCGACGAAACCGACGGCGATGAGTGGGTCGGCCCAAGCCGCTGGTACGACGCAAAGTCCTCCGGCCACAGCCACTGGGACGAAGAGCAAGGTCAGTGCGCCATCCGTCTGGTCAAGCTGCTGCTGGACACTCCTCGGCTGAACCGCAGCCTCAGGAACACCAAAGGTGACTGGCATGTCAACGTCATCACGCCATTCTCAGAGGTTTCCTCCCGCTTCAAAGAGCTCTTGCGTGAGCAGTTCCGTGATGAGCTCGGGATTGAGGCGATGGCCGGCACCGTGCACACCTTCCAGGGCAAAGAGGCGGATGTCGTCATCCTGCTGCTGGGAGGCGACCCGAAGAACATCGGTGCCATCAGCGGCTTCGCCGGCAACGAGACCGCACCGAATCTTCTGAACGTCGCTCTGACGCGCGCGAAGATGCGCATCTACGTTGTCGGCGACAAGACCTTCTGGACCGACAACTCTGGCACCTTCACGCAACTCGCGGAGAGTCTGGGCGCCGCATAGGCGAGGCCTACTTCGACTCTACGTGTGGTATATCACTCGCACCGCTTTGGCCAACGGGCGCGTGCAGACCAACGCCGCCGGACAGGTGGTGTTGAAGCTCAACACCGCCTGGCGCGACGGCACCACGCATCTGGTCATGTCGCCGCTGGAGTTCATGCAGCGCCTGACGGCGCTGGTGCCATGGCCGAGGTCGCACCTCATTCGGTTTCATGGCGTGCTAGCCCCCAACGCCAAGCTGCGCGCGCTGGTGGGGCATGCGGACGTGGCAACGACGATGATCTACACCCATGTCCTGAAGGTCGGTGGTGGCGCGGTGCACAGTCCGGTGGATGCTTTGGGGTTTGCGCTGAGCAGGGTGGGCGCCGCCCGATAAGGTGAGCGGACGCATTGCCGCCGAACGTCTACTTCCGCTTCTGGCCGGGTCGAGCCATAGGGAGCCGCCGAGCGACGGCCCGCTACGTGGCACATTGCTGACATCGATCATGCACGACTCGCCCAAAGAAGCGCCAGCGAAGGCGCGAGTCACGGGCGCTGAAAACAGGTGCACATCCCGGCGGTCGTGCGTTCGTCACATGCGACGCCCGCGTGCTGCTCGGGACACTTGCGCGACCAGGCGAACTCGGTAGTTTTGCAGCAGTTCAGGCGCGCATCCAGTAGCGCAGTGAGATCAAGTCGACACTCAGCACTACGATCGTCGCAGCGAGCTGGTCGTGAAAGGGCTTGTGCCAGTGCTGTACGCAACGGTTCGGCGGCCCGTCGGATTGCGTTGTCGATCGGAGGATCAGTATGGATGGAGGTGCCGCACAGGAGAAGTTCAAGGCATGGGTAACGTCGTTCCGCAGCGCTGCCGAGGCCGACGAATATTCGGCCTTTGCCGAGCACCTTCGCCGGTTTGACTTGTCTGTCGATCCGAGAGAACTGGTTCAGGGGACGGTCGATTTCGTTGCGGCTTCCGCAGCCTTCGATGCGCTGGACGGCATTTCGGGATCGACATTGCTCGATCTGCAAGCGTACGAACCCGCCGCCTCTGCCGGTGCTACATATGCCGTTACATTCGATGTGGCCGGCCGTAGCGCGGCGCGGGTGCTGACAGCCGCCGACTTGGGTGGCCTGGACTTCGCTGATCTCTATGGCATGCCCTGGAATCGTCACCAGGTCGTCGGGTACTCAGGCTTCTTCGTGAGCCGCATCGACGGTACGGAGATGACCCTTTCGGAACTGGAAGCGCTCGAGGAAAGGGTTACCAAGGATCTGCGGTTTGATTTCGGGGAAGACGAGATCGGTTTCTGGTTCGACCCCGACAGCTACCCCGGTGCAGTTTGGGTAGACGTGTACGACGTCGTCGACAGCGACGACTAGTTTGCCCGACGTCCATGCGACGACCGGCCCCCCCAAGAAATGCCGACGCAACTTCGTGGCCTCCTGAATACTGCTGATCTCCCGGCGCTGCAGCCTGGTACGCATGCACCACGGCTAAGCAAGTCTCGCCTGGTTGATGCGCTGCAGTGCGACCGGCGACTGTGGTTGGCGGTGCACCGCCCCGAATTGGCGGTGATAGACGCTGCCAGACGGGCCACCTTCGATTCTGGCAACCGGGTGGGCGAGGTTGCCCGTGAGATGGCCGCTCAGGAGTGGGGCCAGGGCGAGTTGATCGACGTCAAGGAGCCGCAGGGCTGGCAGGGCGGTTGGCGTCGCAGCCAGGATGCCCTCGATCAGGCGCGCCGCCAGGGTACGCGGGCGGTGCTGTTCGAGGCCCCCTTCATCGCGCCCGAATTCGCGGTCATCGCCGACATCGTGGTGTTCCAGCCTGATGGCGAGATCTGGTTGATCGAGGTGAAGTCTTCGACGCGACTGGACGGCAAGCCCTACCTCGACGACGTCACCTTCCAAGCCGACGTCATGACTCACTGCGGGTTCAGGCCCGACAGGGTGTTTGTGCGCTTGATCGACACCAGTTTCGTATACCCCGGCAATGGCGACTACCGCGGGCTGTTCCGCGATGAGGACGTCACCGAGGGTGTGAACGAACGGCTCCCGCTTGTGCGTGGCTTCGTTGCCCGGTCGCGCGCAGTGGCAGGCGGCGTCGAACCGCAGGTGCGCACCGGAGAGCACTGCAGCACGCCCTACGACTGTCCCTTCCGCTCGCACTGCGACTTCTGGCAGGCGGCCATCGATGGACCTTCACCGGAGCAACCCATCGAGCTACTCGCACGTCGCAATGTAGGGCGGCTCAGCACACTGGAGCGTAGCCAGATCTTGCAGCGGGGCTGGGCGGATGTGCGCGACCTGCCCGATGGGTTCCTGGCCGATCCGCGCACGAATGACATCGCGCGCGCAATCCGCACCGGGCTGCCTTGGATCGCGCCGGGACTGAGAGCATCTCTGCGGAGCCTGCCCTACCCGCGCTTCCACTTCGACTTCGAAACCATCAACCCGGCCGTACCGATCTGGGCTGGCACGCGGCCCTACCAGCAGGTGCCGTTCCAGTGGAGCTGCCACGTCGAGCACGCCGACGGACGGCTCGACCACCACGAGTTCCTCGACGTGTCGGGTAGGGATCCGAGACAGGAGTGCGCGCGGCAGCTTATCGAGCTCATGGGAGGCCTGGGCGGCTGCGTGCTGGTGTACTTCCAGCCCTTCGAGGAGACGCGGCTGCGTGAGCTGGCTCGGGACCTGCCGCAATTTGCAACCGGCCTCCAGCGCGTGATCGTGAAACTGCGCGACCTGCTACCCATTGTGCAGACGCATTACTACCACCCGGACCAGCAAGGTTCATACAGCATCAAGGCGGTGCTGCCCACTGTGGTGCCGGAGCTGGACTACGCGAGCTTGGAGGAGGTGCGCGATGGCGGCGGGGCGCAGCGCGCGTACCTGGAGCTGATCAATGCGGCAACCGACGAAACACGCAGAGTAAGTTTGAGCGCAAATCTGCGCGCGTACTGCGAACGGGACACGCAAGCGATGGTTGAACTCGTCAGGCGGCTGTCGGCCTGAGGCAAGAGCAGCGCGTCCGGACTATAGGGAGTGCCACCTTGAAGATCGCCACCTGGAACCTTGACCGGCCGTGGAAGAACGGCCGCCGCCGTCGCGCTGATCTGCAGAGAGAGTGGATCCGCAGCCTCGGCGTCGACATCTGGGTGCTTACCGAGACCTGGAGCGAGATCAAGTTGCCCGGATACCACGGGGTCTCGACGCCTTCGTCACTGGGTGCCTACGACGCATCAGAAAGCGCCGTCGCGATCTGGGTCCCGGAGACATGCCGCCTGCGTACCGTGGAGGTGACCACCGCGACGTTGTGCGCCGAAGTCGTGCCACCGGACGCCGAGTCGCCGCTGCTGGTTTACGGCACGATCATCACCTGGCACGCAGATCCAGGCGCCAAGAACTGGGTCAAACACCTCGAGGAGGTCGATCGTCAGACGACCGATTGGGTGCGCTTGCATAGGGAGTACCCATCGCATCGCCTCATCGTTGCCGGCGACTTCAACATGACCTTGCATGCGGACAAGGGTTACGGCCGCCAGGATGGCAGACGGACAGTACGCGAGCGACTGTCTGTCGCCGGCTTGGACTGCGTGACCGCCATCGACATTCGCGATCCCCTCCACGGCGCATTGGAGCGGGACAACATCGATCACATCTGCCTCGACCAGCGCCTGACACTGGTCGCGGGGCCGCGTACATTCTCGGGGACCACCAAGGATGCACAGCGGATGAGTGATCACAACGGCATGGTCATCGAAGTCGAAGTGAACACGAAGATTGCGCCGCCACAACGTTGACCTCGGGCACCTGGAACCTTGTTGCCGGTTGTCGATAGGCGCCGCCAAGCAATGCACCTGCACACAGGTCACGGCAAGTAGACGTGTAGATGCTGACCGCGATGCCGGTCGGATTCGCGTTTGGTGACCTTCGCTCCCATCTGCCGCAAGCTGGTCGGTCGGGGTGGCCGGCGAAACCCAAGGCGTTGGGTGGCGATCTGGTCGGCTGATCTGTTGGATCCACTGGTCAATTCGGACAAAGCGCGGTCGGCACCTATGGTGTCGGCAGGGCTGAGCGGCGACATGGCGAGCGCGGGCTCGTGCGTCTACGCAGACGTGTTGACATTGCTCCTTGCAGTGAACTTGAGGCCTGCATGGTCGGACAAGCTCCCCGCCGTTCCCGCTAATGCATACGAGCGCGTCCGCTGTACATAGTCGGCCCTGCAAAACCCCGGGAACCCGCATGAATGCTAGCTTTCCGGGGTGAGCCCCAATGGTGATTTCTCTTGAATTCAATTCCAATCGGGTTTGATTTCTGGGGGATTCGGGCTTGGAGACGACGGACTTTTTCCGCTGCCGCATCGACGCGATGATCAACCTGCGGCACCCGCTGGCGGTGCTCGCGACTCGACTCCCCTGGGGCGTGATCGAGGCGTCGCTGGCACCGAAGTTCGAGAGCCGTGACCGACCCGGTCAGCTCATCGAGGGGCAGGACATGCTGGGCCCAACGACGGCGCTGGTGGGTGCCGGCCGCAGCAACGCGGGGCGGCCCAGGATGCCGATCCGGCTGATGGCCAGCCTGCTGTACCTCAAGCACAGCTTCAACCTCAGCGACGAAGACGTGTGCGAGCGCTGGAGCGAGAGCCCGCTGTGGCAGTTCTTCAGCGGCCAGGACTACTACGAGCATCGCCTGCCCTGCGACGCCACGCAGGTCGGGCGCTTCCGGCACGACATCGGTGAAGACGGCATGGAGCAACTGCTCAAGGCCACCATCGACACGGCCGTGGCGGCCGGCACCGTCAAGCCCGAGGCGCTGGAGCGCGTGACGGTGGACACCACGGTGCAGGAGAAGGCCATCGCGCACCCGGTGGACAGCCGACTGCTCGAGATCGCGCGCCATAAGGTGGTCAGTGCCGCCAAGCGCTGCGGCATCAGCTTGAAGCAGACCTTCGCCAAGGAGGGCAAGGAACTGCGCCGCAAGGCCGGCGGCTACGCCCATGCCAAGCAGTTCCGCCGGCTCAAGAGAACCGTCAAGCGCCAGCGCACGGTGCTGGGCATCGTGATGCGCGAGGTGCAGCGCAAGCTCGACGCACCGGGCTTCGCGGCCACCAACGCCAAGGCACTGACCGAGCTGACGATGTGGCTCGAACGCGCCAAGCGGGTGCGCACGCAGAAGACCCATGACAAGAACAAGCTGTACGCGCTGCATGCGCCCGAGGTCGAGTGCATTGGTAAAGGCAAGGCGCGCAAGCCCTACGAATTCGGCGTCAAGGCCGCAGTGGTGATCTCGCACCAGACCGGGCTGATGGTGGGCGCGCGCAGTTTCCCCGGCAACCCGTACGACGGCCACATCCTCAGCGCCGTGCTCGAGCAGGCCACCAACCTGCTGCAAGACATGCCAGGCAAGATCAAGGTCGTGGTGGCGGACCTGGGCTTCAGGGGCGTGGACGCCGACAACCCCGGCAAGGAGATCATCCACCGAGGCAAGTTCAAGAGCCTGAGCCCGCAGCAAAAGGCGTGGCTGCGTCGGCGCCAGGCTGTCGAGCCGGCCATCGGGCACCTGAAGTCGGATCACCGCATGGACCGGTGCTGGTTGAAGGGGACTCTGGGCGATGCGCTGCACACCATCAGCTGCGCGGCGGGCTACAACCTGCGCTGGCTGCTGCGTGCCATCGCCAAGCTGGGCATCGGGCCGGCTTTTTTGTGCCTGCTTCAAATGGTGCTGCTGCCAGCGATGGTGCTGCGATCGGGGCAAACAGGCGACAGCCGGGCGCGGTTGGCAGTCTGATCAACGCCTGAGCGCGGACGCGGGCCATCGAACCGGCCGCCAAGCCGCTATGCGGATGCCGCTGCTTGGTGAAAACGGATTTTGCAGGGCCGACTACATACGTCGCGCCGGATACACGACACGATGCAGTGGCGAGGACATGGTCGATTTCCGACCACGCGTCCCTGTTGCAATAGCTTCCCGCCCCGACAGGCTGGGCTCGAGCCCAGCCGTTTGCCAGCAGTCGATGGAACTGCTCCATCCTGCGTGCACCAGAGGCGGCGAGAGATGTGTTGAGGTCACCCACGATGATCGATGGCCGGCCGCACTGTTGCAGTCCGGCAGCCACCTCGGCCATCCAGTCCCATGCCTGCTGTCGTGCCAGCTTCTTTTCGTAGGCAGGTACCCTGAGGGCGAGCACCCTCAGCACGCCGATGTCCACGCAGAGCGCATTGGCAGTGAGATGGCCATCCACCGTCGACGGCGGTAGGCACTGAACGCTGACCGCGAGCCGAGACGCCAACAAGACTCTGTTTGCCTTCACGCCAACGACTTCGGACAAGGCCTGGTGGTGCCAGCCACCGTCATGTAGTGACCTCTGGAAAGCCTCGAGTCGTACTCCTGGAAAGAACTCGTTGAACACCAGCACATCCGCGCCTGTCTCCATGGCTGCCTGCGCTGCTTGCGGACGGAAGGTTGTGCGGCCCACTCGGTTGTTGACGTTCCAACAAAATATGCTGGCCCCTTCGGCGGTTGCGCCACGTCCAGAATCCGGGGCCATTTCCATATGTTGCCCAGCGGATACTGGGGCATCGATTCTCTGCATTCAGTCTTCCTCGAAGTGGACAAGCCTGCTTGTTCCCAATGTTGCCTAGGTGGGTAGGCCGTACGTGAGCTTGGTCCCGGCAACTTCCAGGATGCCATTTCCTCTGAGTTGCTCGATCAGTTTGACGCACTCCGCGGCATCAAGCTTGGGTTCGAAGAGAGCGGATATCGAACCAAGTAAGGTCTTCATCGTTGCCGGACGCTGGTTGCCCCGTCGCACGAGGTATTCCATGATCCGCGACAACTTGTAGTCCTCAGCCACACTTGCCGGCACCTTGACGATGGGGATGTCGAAGACATCCGCCCATCGCGCGATGCTGATGCCCTTTTCCTTCAGGTACTCGATGAGCGGGTCCATTCCGGTGTCCTTGGCAATCAGATGGAAGTGCCCGTCGGGCTGCTGCGTCGACAGCACTCCCACGTAGTACGACATGTGAAAGTCGAGGGCATTGCGACCTGAAGAGTTCATCTTGACGATGCGGGCATCGTCGCCTTTGCTGTGCACAAGGTCCAGCAGGTCGACCTTGACCTTGGTCTGCTGGATTCCAAGGAAGATCCACACCTTGAAGATGGGCGCGGCCAACACCTGCGCAACGGTGGGTTGAACGTTCTCGTAGTCGATCAGAACGTGGTTTTGTCTCATGAATCGATGTCGTTGGGCTTGTCGGGAAGTAGCGAATTCCTGCGAAAGATCGCCCTATTGGGTGCGGCGATTGGATCTGGGCTTGGCAGTCGGAAGATCCCTGTGACGGCCGCTGTATTGGCTCGTCTGGCGGTTTTCAGCAGAGCCTCCCGCACGGTAGCCAGGCGGTCCTGCCACAAAGGACCCAGTCGGTCGGAAGCCATCTCCAGGACATGCACGATCACCTTCAGCCGCGACAGAACAGTGTCGATCAGGTGATCGAGTCGCGCGATGCTTCCTGCTGCAGCGACCTCGCGGTCCACATCGGCAACGGCGAGTAGCTGCGCCTCCAGCACGTCCCAGTCGACGATGGCTTGCAGCACGAAGGATCGAACGACGGGTTCCAGGGCACTGTCCGGCGTCGAGCCTGTGCCGCTGAAGTGGTCGTTCATCCGAATCTCCATGGACTGGATGTCCCGCAGCGAGAACGTGGCCAGCCATGCTGCATCCTCACCCGGCATTGCGGACACGGCAGTCATGCGACTGACGGCTCACTGACAGATTGCATTGACGTGTTGTCGGCCGAGTTGCACCAACATTTTCAGCGCGAGTTCGTCGGCTTGGCGCAGCTTGTTGTTCACACCAGGATGCATGTAGCGGTATCGACTCGAATTCGCATCGCGCAACCGATCCACGACGCTGCGGTGAAGCAGGTGTTGCTGCGCGACGCTAGCGTAGCGCTGCTCTGTCAGGCACTTGCGAACCGCAGATCGGGAAAAGGTGAAGATGCCACGCAGTTCGTGATGAACGCGGTCAGGTCCGAGCGGACTGCCTTGCTGCGTCGGACAGATTGCAAGCTCGAGGCCGACCTTCTGGGCCTCCCTGGCCATCCAGCCGAGAGCGGCATCGGAGAGGTAGCGCGCTTCGTACCCCCCACCGACGTCCGCGTGGGCCCCGGCAAACCAGACCTGCCGCAGGGTTTGCCAGTGCGCACAGCTGTTCCATAGCAGCGGTTCGAACTTGCGGCGCAACTCGTGCAGAGCCAGGGCGTGGCGAGCATGCGTGACATTGCTGGGCAGTTCCGGTCGGTGGTGTTCGGTGAAATAGCCGGGCAACTCGGCCTGGCGACGGGGTATGCCCAGCGCTGCGACGGTGTCCCATACGCCGATCATGTAGATCGGCAGTGCGAATTCGCCCTCAACGAAGGGCCCGGGCCGCCCAGCCATTGCGTGGACGTTGTCGCGCAGCGCGTTGCGAGCCGCTTCGCTTGGTGCCTCGTACATCGCATAGGCGGTCTCGACGAGCTCGAGCTTGTCCCGATAGAGGATGCCTACCTGTTCCACGAATCCGGCCAGCGATCTCGCCGCGAAGGCGCCGCGGCTGAAGCCGAACAGGAAGACGTGATCGCCTTGCAGGTAGTGATCGCACAGGAAGGCATAGGCCTCCTTGATCCTGAAGGCAGTACCCCATCCGAACGCTCCGCCCAGCGCGTTGCGGAACCAGCGTGGCAGTCTGTCCAGGCCGCGTTCGATGCCGCCTCTGCGCAAAAACGACGGAACGAACTTGAAGCCGCCGACCTCGGTGCCGACCCCCGACATGTAGTGACAGACCTGGCCGGGGCCGACAAGAGCGTTGGCATCGTTGAAAAGATGCCGGACGTTGGTGTCCTTCGCGCCGGTCGGTCGGTTCCAGGTGCCGTCAATGAACAGCGCGATGTTCTTGGCCATCTGGTGTGCGACTCCTGGCGCCCATCATGCGGTGTCCGGTGGGACCCGACAAGCAGGGCGCTGCAGCGACATCTCCCTATCTTGCCGGGTCGATCGTGTCCGGTGTTTCCCACCGTTCGCTGTTCAGACCTTGGATCCACAGGTGCACCGGGCGCCATAACTTCTCGAACCGACACGGCCTTGCACGAGGTGGGAGTGGCTGATTCCACGAATTCAAGGGGTTCGCCACGTGCGCGGCCTGCCGTCGCTTCGAATAAGAGCAGCCGGCCGCTGCGCGGGCGTTCCGTCAGCCCTCAGGGCAGCAGCGACTATGTCCAGCGCGAGCCTGGACAGTCCGCTACCTATGTGATTCCCTTGCCCTGGGTCGATTTGCGACGCAGGTAGCTGGGCCGATCGACCGACTCCATGGCAGCAGAGAACTGAACCCCTTCGTCCTTTGCCACCAGCCTGCTGCGCAGGTTCGTCGATGAGTAGATCAACTCCTTCATCATCCGCGCGCGCGAGCGGCCGTCCGCGATCGCCTTCATCGCTTCCAGCAGCGCGCCGACCCATTCGTTGCCGGCGAAACGCCGGCTGGCTTCCTCGAGCAGCCGATCGACCGTCGTCCAGTCGTCAGCGTCCGCGGCAGCCCGCATCCTCGTCAACGCGTCAGCCGCGGCAAGTTCCACCAGGCGTCGCGTCACCAGTTCATCGTCGCTGAGTCCATCGAATCCGGCCTGCGACATCACAGGCAGCGCCAGTCCCGCGCGTTCGAGCTGCACGCGCTCACCTTCGAGACTGCGCCCCTCGATCGACACCTGGAGAAGCGACTTCAGCTCGCCGACGGGCCGCAGCGCGACGACTGAAACCTTCAGACGCAACACGGCCCAGGCTTCCGCACCCCAGGCCAGATCGGGCAGCCGCCAGCCGCCCTCGGCTGCTGGCAGTTGGTTCACCATCGCGGCCTCGACGCCGTCCGGCGTGACGACGGCAATGCGCAGGTCCCTCAGGCAAAGGTTGCCGAGGAGTTCGAGTTCCTGCTGGAACGGATCCATCAAGTCATCGGCCGTGTCACCGTAGTAGTGGTTACCCCCGCCGGCCCTTGCCATGGCCACCATCAGTTCCTCATTGAAGCCGTCTCCCAGGCCGTAGGTGGAGGTGGTGATGCCCCGGGCGGCCCATTCGGCGCACTGCGCGGCGATGGCAGCAGTGTCGGTGAGGCCTTCATTTGCCTGGCCATCCGACAACAGGATCACCCGCTTCAGGCCCGATCCGGACACGTCGCTGAGCGTGACGGCGCCCTCGTGCCAACCGCCGTGCAGGTTCGTGTTTCCTCCCGGGCGGATGCCTGCGATGGCCGCGCGCAGTGACGCGCCATCGCACAGCGGAACTGCAGCCGACAGTCGTTCGACGCGGTGGTCGAACTGCACCAGTGACACGGCATCGACAGGCCTGAGCTTCGAACTCACGTACTCGGCACACCTGCGCGCCTCGGAGAGCGGCTTGCCGGACATCGAACCCGAGCGATCGATGACCAGAGCAATGGCCTGTGCCGCACGTCCGGCGAGATGTCCCTGGGGCGCCTCGGGGGCCTGGATCCGTACGAGCACCTCGACCGTGTTGTCCTGGCCTGCGCTTAGCCCGGCGCGACGCGGCGCCAATGCGACGGCGGTGGACAGGGACAGATGTTCGTTCATATGAAGCCTCCGTATGCATCATTGGGCGGGGAATAGCCAGTCTGGCAGGCCAGTGGCTCATAGGGTGAGCCAGGTTCGCCGATGGATGGTTGCCGGCGATCGCGTCTCGCGGGCGGGCGCTGTTTCGGCGACCAACGAGCGCCAGGGCGGTTCATCGTCGCAGTTTCAGTTGCGACATCTCGAACTTGATCTCGGCATCAGCGTCGCGAATCACCATTCGGTAACCTGCCTCCTTGAGCCTCGCACGCACGCGCGTCGCCAACTCCGGTGCTACGGCTCGGTTCGCGTAACCGCGTACGTCCGGAATCCAACCGGTTTTTGGCCCGACGCCGGCCGTGGCAATGGTCCGGCCATCCAATCGGTTGCGCACCGACCACGCCATCGCAACGCCGTCGGCCACATCGTCACGCCACCTGTCCAGACAGTGGGCCATCGCCCGGGCCTCCTCGTAAAGATCCAGCGCCGTGAGGAGCGGGCGCAGCTCGATATCGAGGCCCACCGGCAGTGCGGTTACGCTGCTCGCCTCGCAGGGCGCCATTGCCTGCGCTGAAGCTCGCCGGGCGCGATCCCAGGGCTCGGCTTGCCGGACCCACCATGACCACGAACGCGTGCCTGCGGGAGCATCGGGCTTGTGCTGCTCCAGCCAACCCTGCACGATGTGTAGTTCCACGAGCAAGCGCTCGTGCGCGGCGGCGTCGGCGTTGATCCAGGCCTGCAGGTGGGCGCGAGCGGCTGATAACGAGGCGCCTTCACCGATAACGCCGCACAGGCTTTCGCCACCGGTGGCGTCCAGACGAGCCTGCAGCCACGACTTCGGAGGCAGGGCCGGGCTGTCCAGATGGGCAATCAATGCAGCGAGTTCGAGCAGGGGCTGGTCATACAGGCCGGGTGCCGTCGCGGCTGCCCATTCCAGCGTCTCGGCGGGAAGCTTCAGGAAGCGCCGCCAGTGGCGCGGTGCACCGAAGCGTTCGATGAAGGCCTGTCGAACGGCCTGCTTTGGTTCCCCGGCGCATTCCCCTTGCGCAATGAGCTCCGGAAACAACGGCATCAGCGTCGGCGCCTCACGCTCCAACACCCGCAGGTGGCTCGCCTCGACGAGCGCGCGGTTGTAGTCGCGCGTGCCTGTGAAGTCAGCGCCAAAGGGGCGGTAGGCCAGCTGCCGCGCCAACCTCATGACAGTGGCGTCCAGGGCCAAGCAGTCGTCGATCTGTTTGCGCAGCCGCTGCAAACTTCCGTCCGCCGTCCATCTCGCCCAGAGACCCAGGCAAAGTCGTTCACCGAGTACTCCGAGGGCCTCGTCGTCCAGGTCCATGGACCCGGCCTGCCGCGCCCAGCGGCGGGCGTCGCGCGAAATGACGTGTGCCAGGCACAAATGGGTGGCCGGGCTGTCTGCCAGCCGACTGCATGGCAGCGTTCGTCTACGCAGTCGCCCACGCCTTCGCCACAACAGGTGCCCCGTGAGGAGCCCTGACGACTGCTCGATGCGAAAGCCATAGCCTCCAAGTACGTCGACGACCCGATAGCCGGGCCCGTTCTTCACCCGAACCGGATTCGCGATCAGGCGCTGCATATGCCGCAGGGCGCACCGCCACCACCGCAACCTTGGACTGAGCGCACAGTTCTTGTCTGACATGGCTGTCCTCATCTCGCCAGAAATTTCAATGGATGCGCCCTCGAGCTCCGGCGTGCCACCAGTCACGCACGCCCTTGGCGGCCTGATAGGCCACGATCACTGCGAGCAACGTGAAAGCCATGGCGATCGTGAAGCACGCGATCTCCAGTACCAGCCATAGCGGCACCATCAGCAAATCGATAGCCGCTGGTCTCCACCGACGACTCGTGTACCGGTCGCGCAGTTCGTCGCGCGCTGAAGTCATTGCCTGGACGATCCACAGCGTCAACGCAGTGAAACCGAACAGGATCACAACCGTCGCGAGCACGATGAGCAGGCCATGCCAGGGAAACGGCGACGAACTCGACATTTGTGATCTCCTTGCGGCAGCGAGGGCTGCCTGCAGCGAACGCAATGATCCGAGGCGAAGGCGTCAGAACCTGTCGTCAGACCCTCAATGGCCCGGTTCTAGGTACTGAGCAGCCGCTGGTAGCGGACCGGAAGCAAAGCTGGGGACCGGACGGGTAACCTGGTCACGGCTGAAGTCCCGGCCGCGGGGATGCCGGTTCGTTACCTGGTCAGCAGGGGACCGTGGATTAAGGCGATGCGGCTGGACAACATTCGCGCGCAGGTCACGCAGTGGCTTCGCGACTCCTCGGTCCACTTCGCTGGAAACGCCCGTAGTCAACGACAGTTTTTGGCCTCAGCGCCCGGCAGACTGTTCGCTTCGCTTCACGAAAGAGCGTCATGCCACGTACTTCCACTGCCGGGAAAGTTGTCGCCATCGAATCGAAGGCTGCTGGAGCAACGCCAAGAGCGAAAGCGCTGTCCGAGGATCAAGCTGCTCAAGTCATGTGGGTGCATTACCTGGCCAACAAAGTGCAGCTCATCAGCGACATCAAGGACTACCGTGCGGGCATCCTTGCCAGGCTGATGCAAGGAATACCTGTCGAGCAGGTGTTCGCGCCGTACGTAAAGCCCGTCGAAGTGCACAAGCCCGCGCGTCGCGCCGCCTAGCGCTGCAGGTCAGTGCCGGTTTCCCTGAAGCCGGCGCTTCTGCGAGCCCAATATCTGTTCAAGATCATGCCGGTCACTGCCGAAGGCATGGTCAATCGGCCAACCCCGGTCCGCCGGTCCTGGAGATGGAGCACCCATGAACTCGGATCCAAAACCCCGGTACCTCACGAAGTCGCGCTTCAAGCTCGCGCTGGAATGCCCGACCAAGCTGTACTACACCGGCAAGACCGGCCTGTACCCGGATGCGAAGCAGGAAGACGAGTTCCTGCAGGCCCTGGCCGAAGGCGGCTTTCAGGTTGGCGAACTCGCCAAGCTGATGTTTCCCGGCGGGGTCGAGATCACGGCAAAGTCGCACGAGGAACAGATCGCTCAGACCCGGGGGCTGCTCGAGCGCGATGAGGTCACCTTGTTCGAAGCGGCCATCTGCCACGGCAATCTGTTCGCGCGGGTGGATGTGCTGCGCAAGACGGGCTCGCAGCTCGAACTCATCGAGGTGAAGGCCAAGTCCTTCGATTCGACCGTGCCGCAGCCGTTCCGGGGTGCGCGCGGCGGCATTGCCAGCAACATGAAACCCTACCTGCAGGATGTGGCGTTTCAGCGGCATGTGCTGGGCCTGGCCTATCCGCATCTGCAGGTGCGCAGCTTTCTGATGCTGACAGACAAGTCGAAGACCTGCTCGATCGACGGACTGAACCAGCGCTTCAAGATCCGCAGGCAGGATGGCCGCCCCGTGGTCACGGTCGCTGCCGGCACCAGTGCACAGAACATCGGCTCGCCGGTCCTGACTACGGTGAATGTTGATGAACTCGTCGAGGAGATCCTGCGCGAAGCAATAGATGCACCCGGGGTGACGGGCACGCTCGCTGACCTGTCGACCAGATGGGCCGAGAGCTACAGGGTTGATGCGCGAATTCCGCCCTCACTTGGTGCGCAGTGCGCACGATGCGAATTCCGCACCAATGCCTCACAGGATGGTCAGCGTAGCGGGCTGCATGAGTGCTGGCGTGATGCGGCCGGGTTCACCGAAACCGACTTCGCCCGCGGCAGCGTACTCGAGCTGTGGAACTTCCGCGGCAAGCAGGCGCTGATTGAGCAAGGGGTGCTCAAGTTGGCTGACGTTCCACTCGAGGCACTGGGTACGCAGGATGACGCCGATGGCCTTAGCCGACGCCGACGCCAGGCCATGCAGGTGACGGGCAGGTGGCCCGGCAGGCCTGAGTTCTTCTTGGACGAGGCGCTGATGCGCCGGGAGATGGACAGCTGGGTCTACCCGCTGCATTTTATTGACTTCGAGACGGCGCGCGTCGCGATACCCTTCTTCAAGGGGCAACGCCCATACGCGAACATCGCATTCCAGTTCTCGCATCATGTCGTTGAGGCGAATGGGCGCGTTGATCACAGGACGCAATTTCTGAGCACGACCCCTGGCCGCAATCCGAACTACAACTTCGTGCGCGCCCTGCATGCCGCACTCGGGGCCACCGGCACAGTGTTCATGTGGTCGCCGCATGAGAACACAACGCTAAACGCAATCTTCGACGAGCTGCAGCAAGACGCCACGCCGCCGCCGGATGCATCCGAACTCACCGCATTCATTCGCAGTCTGACAACGAGGAAGGCGGGCAAAGCCGGCATAGAAGGCGGGGTCCGTGCCCTCGTCGACCTATGTCGGTTGGCGGAGAAGGCGTTTTTCCATCCGGCAACCAAGGGCAGCAGTTCCATCAAGAAGGTACTACCGGCGGTCATGCAGTCATCCGAATACCTCAAGCAGCGGTATTCGCAGCCGATATACGGTGCGAAGGACGGAATCCTCAGCCGCAACTTCGTCGATCAAGTGTTGTGGCAGGAAGAGGGCGGCGCGGTAGTGAATCCATATCAGTTGCTGCCGCCGGTGTTCACGGACTTGCCAAGGGACTTGCTCGACACGCTAGAGGCAAACGCCGATCTTGAGATCGCCGAAGGCGGAGCTGCTACGACGGCGTATGCGCGGCTGCAGTTCGAGGATATGGCTGAGCAGGAGAGGAAATCGATCGAAGCGGCGCTATTGCGTTATTGCGAACTGGACACCTTGGCCATGGTGATGGTGTACGAAAGCTGGCGCGGATGGTGTTAATGATCGATCTGCTTGGTCTCAGCAGCCACAATCGAAATCGCAGCTTGTCACGCGTCGGGAAGTTGGACACAAGATCTTTGAAGTCCCACATACCAGCCAAGGAAGATGATGCAAGTTGAACCCTGGCGCATGCTGCAAGACTATGCAGACGGCAAGCGCAGTGATCTCACTCGCATGCTCAGCGAAGACGCGGGCGTATATTTGATTGCGCGTCCGTGCGATCCAAGCAGGGTAGTCATCCGCGACATCGTGTACATCGGATTGGCAGGCGAAGCGCCGAACGCGCGCGGCACGTTCAAGCAACGCATCTGGTCGCACACTACCAAGTTGACCAAGGGAGTGCAGGGAACTGCCGGAAGCCTTCCCTGCTGGCGGGCGTATCACTCCATCTACGGGGGCCCGAATGCTCTTGAGGCGCATGCACTCCGCCTAATTCGCATGTCGGCCAGCAGCTTGGCGGAAAAGCGACTGATCGGCGAGCGCGAGGATCTGCTATTGCTGCTCTGGTCCCAGTTCGGAAGCAGTCCTGTTCAGCAGATGCCCGTATTGAACACGAAGCGTCCTGATCGCAACGCAATTCTGGGCTTGTTTGAAGGAGCCATCGAGAGTCTTTCGGAGGCGTCTTCGATCTCAGGCGCTACGGAAGTTGCTGAGTCGCCTGCGACCATAGAAAGCCTCTCCGACCTTCGTGAGTCAGACGATGAGGGCCTCGAGCAGGATCAGAGGTTGGCGCAGTTTGAGAGTTTCTTTGCCTCCCGGGGTCTTCTCGAGACTTGGAACGAACTCTCGTCCACAGCGCTACAGCACGGACACGTGTTTCGCGCAATTGGACTTGGTGCACGAGGAGATCGCCCGGGCCAGTTGCGGCTATCCAGAATACGACCAGGCGCCCGTCGCGCAAGCGATGTGCTGGCGATTGTCTCTCCACACTTGAGTGGTCGAAACGCTCGAGTGACGCTTCGCTGGCCGCCAGAACGATTGCCTTCGCGCTTTCGAGGCATAGCGCGCGGTTGTCTGGCTGCCGATGGACGTAGCAGGTGCAGCAGCCTGACCGTTCCCCTCGTGGATCTAAACGGCTTAATGATCGAAGTCACGCGACTTGCAGACGAGCCGAGAAGCGGTCATTCCGCTATTCACAGCTAGCCAACAACGCTCCCAATCTATTCATGCATCATCTTCAGCGTGACAGCCTCCATCTCGAGAGTGACCTTGACCGGTTCTTCCGCAACTACTTTGGCGAAGCGGTTCTGCAGCAACTTGATCGCCCTCAAGTAGGGTTTTCGACATGGCCGCAGGCGTCAAGATCAACGTTGCGCCGGTTGTGCATACGCTTTGCAGAAGCGATGCCAGAGGCTGACCACGTGGTCCGTGAGGATGTTGACACACGCGGTCACGCCCCGCAGGATGTTCAGGGTGAGCTTCTGCTCTACTTCGGGGTACAAGGCTTGGAACCATTCCAGCGACGTCAGTACACAGGCGTCGCGCTGGCGCGTCGACGTGACTCATTGGAATTCATAACCTATATCGCGGGCGCATCGAGCAAGCAAGGACGAGATGAACTGGTTTCCTTGGAGGACCCTGGGAGACTACTGGATTGCCAGGCGATCTCATGCATCACTGATGCCGAACGCCTAGTTGATGGCGCCACTTCGGTGCTCCAGGCTCAACGCAAGACTCTGATTGCGCATAAGGGGTCCGCGACTTCGGGGTTCTGCCCAGCCTTCTGCCAGCAACGCTGGCATCGGGAGAGTCGCCTATCCGAAGCCGAAGCAACCAACGCGCTCTGGACCTACTGGTGTCGCCGCCGGACTGAGATCCGTCCCGAGCAAGTCCTACGAGAACGCGAGCTGTTTCAGGTGAACAACCGATTCCGGTTTGGCCGTGCAGTGGCATATGTGCGTGACCATGTTGCGGTGGAGGAAGCGTACGGGCTCGCATTGAGCGAACATGCGTAACGTCAGCTCCTACGATCGTTCGCGTGCCACCCGTCCCTGGCCTGATCGACATCTCCTTCGCCCTCGATCTGTTGCTCGGATGACTTCGATGTTCGGGTTTGGGCGCTTCGACCTTTGTCGCTATACACGATCGTGGACAATTGCCACGATTCGTCCAGATGGCCGCCGGTTCATCCAGCAGGTCGGGGACAAACTCGTCTTCGGCAGAGGCCGCGTATTCGTCACCTTTGACGACTGGCAGTACCAGTGATCGCCCTATGACCTGCACGCCCTGTTCGGTCAACGGCACACCCTGCAGCCTCAATCCAGTGACTCGTGCACTCTCGCCGAATGAAGGAATCAGGGCTGCGGGCAAGACTACGCGCGCCAGGCCGATGCACTGCGTGTCTGCGAAAAGGTCGGGTGGGTTCCAGATACCATCTGCCCGGGTGAGCAACCTAAGGAAACCGTAGGTTGCACCTCTCGGTACCTTCAGACGTACGGCCATTTCTGAGAATGCTGGCCAGGACGAAGCCGCCGAGTCGCCAGCGCAGGCATCAGTGGTTGGCGCAGAGCAGCCGATCTCAGGTTGACCTGGGGCACTCGCGGATTCATCGTTGGCATCTACGGTGCGCGAAGATACCGCGATAAGCATGTACACGACGTTTTCTGCTCCCGCGAGCAGGGCGTTTCGCAGTACGGCGATTTCCAGGCTCAGGTCCTGCCCTTCATGTCGGAACTCGGAGCTGTTGGTTTCCGCCTGTCTGTCAATCATGAGCCGTGGCCTTGGAGGACTGTTCGGTACCCCGCAAGCGGGCGCTCAGTTCCGCCACGCGCGTCTCCCAACGGGTCGCGCTTCCGATGACTTCCGCAAACATGTTCAAGGTCGCCTCGTGCTGCGCGGAGGCTGTGTCCTCGAGCGGCTCCATGATGTCGTTGTAGCCGGCAAAGCCGATGCGCGATCGAAGTGTGATTTGGCGAGTTTCGGGATCCAGGCAAACTGAGCAAGCAGCGTTCTCGAAGTTCATGGCGTTTATCAAATCGAGGGCGGCTTGCCTGTGCGCAGTCTCGTCGAAGCGCCAAGGCATTCGTACGCACAGCGCTACGTGCGGATAGCTCGGGTTTCGCTCGGCTGGGGCCTTGGCTTCGAGGTGCAGCCATCCGCCAGGGTTGTCTGCGGTCCTGAAACGATCCCGCAGTGTCAGGAAACCGGCGTCCTCGAAGAGGTTGAGGCCACGGTCGGAACTTTCCCACGCCAGCGACATGATGAAGGTAATTCGCGAGGCAACAGGAACAAGGAGCCTCGAGGGCGATAGTGTTCTAAGCTGCTGACCGTCCTCTTCGCGTTCTCTCTGCTTGCAAGACGCCGCCCGCCGTCCCAGGGCGTGTGTTTCCGCGGCAGATTGGTGCAGTCCCATGGCATCCAGACAATGCGCCCATTGGTCGAAGCCGCGCTGCAGCAGGAACTCTGGGCCGGCCCCCGGCTGCGACAGCATCGTGCTCATGCGGCGGAAGACGTCGGCGCCGCTGGCGTAGTCGCCAGCATCGCGCAGGAGCCTTCCATAACGCCATAACTGAACGGTGGTCGGTGAAGATCGGTCGTTCGCATCGCGATACCGATGTTCAAGCCAGTGGCCGTAAATGCGTGCCGCCCAGACCAGCCGGTGTCTTGCGGTGAGCCTGTTGATCAATCTTTCGATTCGTTCATCAGAGGCTGGCTTCATCAGTGGCATGGGAGGACCTGTCGTAGGTTTTCAGAGGTTCTTCGGGCTACGAAGACTTGGGGCGTCATGTCCGAGTGGAGGGGGAATCGGTTCGACACGCGTTCTAGCCACCGATCGACTAATGCCGCGACTTGGTCTCAGGCGGATCCGGGATCCACAGACCTAGCGCGTTCGTTTGCGATGCAATCGGCCAATTTCGCTGTTTCTGTAGCTGATCGAATCTGTCCCGACTCCCGGAGGCACGACTGCCACTCCGACAAGTCATGCAGCAACTCTGTGTTGTCGCTGTCCCAAGCAGAGCGCCTATTTCGCATCGTCACCAACTGTTGCAGCACCTTGGCCGCGCGAGCATGCTCGCCGGCATGACGCAGCACAAGCGCGTACTCACGAATGTCGATCAGTGCAAGGTCGTCGTCATGCGTCGCGTCGCTGAATCGCAAACCGATCCAGCGCTCGTACAGGCGAACTGCCCAGGACAACCGACCCCGCGCCATCAATCTGCGTGCCACGTCGCGCAATCGGTCCTGGTCGTTGCTGGCGTTGACCAGTCGGATGCCCCGGGCCTGCTGCAGCATCGAGTTCATTTGGGCCTGCAGGCGCCACGCGCCGATGGCTTCTCCCAGACCTTTGTGAGAGCGCTCCACGCAGTGGCGGGCAACTTTGACAAGCGCGTCATCAGGTCCATGGATGCGCTCAGTGAGTCGAAGGAGCCGTTTGTAGTCCATCAATGAGTCCTCGAAGTTGCCCGCGTTGAACCTGCAACGCGCAAGGTCATTGAGGTGTTCGATCACATTGCCGTGCTCAGGTCCGAAGGCGTCTTCCATCAACTGAAGCGCCTGCGAGAAGCAGTGCTGTGCCTCGTCATGAGCGCCCCTGCCGTCGAGATACAAGCCTTTTTGCTGCAGCGTGAGCACGCGATCGCGATCCTCAGTGCTGATGGAGCGCCTGGTGGTCGCCTTGCAACGAGCCATCAGCGCATCGGCCGTGACCGCATCGCCTTCCGCCCTGAAAAGCTTGGCCAGCGCTGTTAGGAAATCTGGTTGATTGGCTTGTGACATTCTTTGTACTCCATGATGTCGCTGCGTCGATGAACGGGTTTGCCTCGGACACAAGGCGCCCGCGCTTGTCTGCACGCTGCGGCAGCGGCGTGGGGCGCGGTCAATGCAGGCGTCGGGCGAACAACGGGCGATACCCCGGGTTGCGCTCGGCTGCGAGCTGCATCGCGGCGTAAGAACTGTGGGCAATCACGTGAGTGCCTAGGGTCGTGCCGGAGCTGTTTCTGAGTTCAACGTAGTAGCGGAATGGATTGGCCATCGAAGTCCTTTGGTCGACGAAAAACTGCTGCGATCCTGCGCTGTCGGACGCGGATCGCCATTGCGCCACGCCGTGGCGACGAGAACAGTCGTCTATGCAGACGCGCCGGTGGCTCTACTCGACTAGGCAGGCACTCCGTTTGGGCGCCATCCGATCCTCTATCTGGCAAACTCCGCACGCAATGCCTCGCGCAGCTG
The DNA here is from genome assembly GCA_963758955.1 of uncultured Pseudomonadota bacterium. GTDB lineage: Bacteria > Pseudomonadota > Gammaproteobacteria > Burkholderiales > Burkholderiaceae_C > Rubrivivax. The sequence continues at coordinate 135,197 of CAVWXO010000002.1, read as the reverse complement.
GGCGCCCACGGCGGAGCAGGGCACGTTGATGTGTGGCCCTTCCGATTGCCTGCCGCTGCCGTTGGCAAGCGGGTTCAGGCGAACCACTAGTGACCGTTCCGCGACGGCAATGCCATGTGCCAGTTGCAAGGTGTCGGCACGTGGGGAGCGGAGCACCCGCGCATAGACGTACTCGAAGCGCGATAGCGTGGACTCGGGGGATGCGGCGTTGAACTCGGCGAAGTGGCTGGCCGCCACCCGGAGGCGATTTAGCGCCCCTAGGCATCCGGCGTCCTTGCGCAGGCTTTCCTCAGCTCCACGAAGCGAGGCGATCATCGGGTGATCCGCACCGAAGGATTGCTGCAGTGCGAGCAAAGCGCGCTTTCCGACACTCAGGCAATGAGCGCGGCCGGTGATCGAGCCGAAATGCTGCCACCACCGCGCGCTGACGATATCGCCCTCGAAGTGCGCCACCTTGGCGCCGCCCCTGCGGCCCGATTTGCCCAGATAGCTTCCGACGTAAATCAGCGTTCCGTCGAAACACAAGCCATACAGGCCGGCGCCTACAAAGGATTCGAGGGGGTGCGTACGCTCGACCGACGGTCTGGGAGCGACGCGCCAGTTGAGGAACGGAACGCCCGCGCGTCCGGACGGACGAAGCTCAACGTTGAGCACGTGAGCGGCAGGATGCGACTGGATATCGATGGCAGGCATGTTCTTCTCCGATTTCGGTGGGCACTTTGGACATGGGGCGCCCTGGGAAGGGCACTTCCGAAATGCGCTGCTACGCCGCCAGACGCCTGTCGATATCCGGCGCGTCCGCCCGCACAAACGGCTCAAACACGCTGGTTACATCTGCTCCCGCGCAAAGCTGGGCGAGGATGTGCTCGCGGTAGTGCGCGATGTCGCTGCGTAAACGGGGTTTGTTGTCCCTGTAGTAAATCCACATCGCCTCGGCTGCGACTGATTGTTTGCGTGTGCGCTGCGTCGGAACCACTGGGCGCAGGCTGATGGCAACGCGGACGTTCACAACGGGTTTGAGCTTGCGCGACATGACTGGTCCTTTCGGGTGGGGGAAAATCTGGGCTCAGTATTCCTGGGTGGAGGGTCAAAAACTGTCGCTTGTGCCGGCCGCACGCCCTCGACGCCAGTAGTTGCTGGCGCCGCCATGCGACCTGCCTCAGAGATCCTTGGTGACCAGAAAGGGCGGCTCGACCGCGCTCAGAACTGCGGTCAAGTTCACCAAGAAGTGGATTGCTGCGAGGGCGACCCAGCTCGGACATGAGGTGACATCGATCCCGGTCAGCTATCGGCTTCCGCCCAAGTGGATTCGCGTAGCCCGTTGCGCTCTCGGTGATTTCATTCAGTGACCTTCGTCACGACGAAAAGTGCCAGCATGAAACCGACACCAAATAGGATCGCAAGGGTGTCCGTTGTTTGCTCGATTCACAGAGGGGCTTGCACATGAAGTTGATTGCCGCCGTCACGCTGCTGCGCCTGCTGCCGTCACGCAAGGACAACGCGATCACAGCTGCGCAGATTCTTGAGCGTTGGCGTGAGAAGACCGATAGCCAGGTCGTGATACGCACGGTCGAGCGCTATCTGAGCGAACTGTCGGCAGATGGCGCGGACGGTCCGGCGCTCATCGACGTCTGCGGGCCCGAACGAGGGCGGCGCTATTACCTGCGCCTGTCCCAGGTGGCTCAGTGGTTTATGACCGAGTCGTCCGCACTGGACCTATTGCTCGCGCGCCAGGTGGTGGCAAGGTCATTCCCCAAACTCGGCGACGAGATCGAATCCGAACAGGCGGCAGATGCTGCGAAGGTGCTAGCTGACCGCTCGGCGCCCATGCGTCGCCTGCTCGACCGCCTGCGCGTGGTTCCAGATGGCATTGGGCGCCTTCGGGCAACGATAGATGACCAGATTCTGGCTTCGGCCATCGACGCGATCGAATCCGGTCAGATGCTTGGCTTCACTTACGTCAAGCCGGATGGCTCCTTGTCCGAACACCTTCGCAGCCCGCTGGGCCTGGTGGCCAAGGACGGCACGATTTATCTGCTCGCGGCGACAGGGTTGAGTGATCCGCCGGTGCACTTCGCTCTCCAGCGCGTGAAGGCGGCGCATGTCGTACCGCAGTTCGCCCAACGCAGACCCGACTTCGACCTCGACCGCTACATCGATGACTCGCATCAACTGAGCCACAAGCTTGACCAGACTGCGGAACCCCTGCAGTTGAAGCTACGGGTTGCTCCGCAGGCGATGTTTCACTTCCTGGAGCGCCCGCTGGCGGGCGACCAGTCGATTGAACCCGCGAAGGCGCCAGATGGCTGGCAGGTCGTGACGGCGACTGTGCCCGAGACGATCCTTCTGGTGCCATTCCTGGCGGGCATGGGGCCGTGGATCGAACTGCTGGAGCCGTTGGCCCTGCGCGCCAAGCTGGCCGGTTGGCTGCACGAGTCGGGGTCCCACTACAGCGTCAAGCAAGATGCCGGGCCACGGGCCTCTTCAATTCGTCGCCCAGATACCAGCCTTGCTCAGACCCAGGGCAAGAAGGCCTTGCAAGCAACGACTTGAGGGAATGTGCTCCTTCAAATGTCGGACGGATCAGACCGCGTCTTTTTGCGCTTCAGAGGCGGAGCCCTATTTGCGGCAGTTCTGCCAGCATGTTTCGCTTGCGCATGGCTAGATGCGACCTTTCCGCGAGTGAGGTCACAGCGTGCGCTATTCAGACCTGAGGCCCGACACCTGAGTTTGTCTCGTTGGCTCAGGTCCTGAGCTTGAGATGGATCAGGATCGGGTGCGTGACACGCAGAAATCCACTGGATTTGCGGCAGGAATGCCTTTCCCAATGACGGGATTCAGATACATTCGTCTGCGATTCAGCGGCACGGCAGACAGGTGGTCGGCTGTCTGAATCACTGTCGGCGGCGGTCAAGGTGAAGCTTGGTGCGGCGATGGTCGCCAATGGGGTTGCACCGTGAACATTGCAAACGAGCCTTGTGCGAGTCGTGAACGTGTAGCTGGGAACCGGGCCAAATCTGAGCTGGTTGCGTGGCGCCTAGTTCTTCACGGATGTCAGGCCGATACGGTCTCAGCCCGGAAACACAATCACTGTGGTCGCCAACAGCGCCAACAGCGCCAACAGCGCCAACAAAAAGGACGGCAGCATGTTTGACACCACGAAGGAGGACTTGAAGGACATTCTGCGCAAGGCGCACGAAGGTCACCTCCAGCTACCGGACTTCCAACGCGACTACGTCTGGGGCGACGAAGACGTTCGCAGTCTGATCGCGTCCATTGCGAAGGGCTTCCCCGTAGGCGCATTGCTGACCCTGGAGAACGGCGGCGAAGTCCGCTTCAAGCCACGTTTGCTTTCGGGCGTCCCCCAGGTCGATATCACCCCGGTCGAACTCTTACTCGATGGTCAGCAGCGCATCACTTCCCTGTACCAAGCGGCATACTCGCTGGCACCCGTCCGGACGAAGACGCCCAAAGGGGCGGAAATCGATCGCTACTATTACCTGGACATCAAGCTCGCGCTATCGGACAGCTCCTCCATCGATGACGCCATCCTTGGCATACCGGCCGACCGCATCGTGCGTGAGAACTTTGGTCGCGACATCAAGCTCGACCTGTCGACGCGGGCGCACGAATTCGAGCATGACCTGTTTCCGCTGAACCAGGTGTTCAACAGCGGAGGGCGAGACTGGTTTTACGACTGGCGCGACTACTGGCGCAGCGCTGGCCGTGACGTATCCGAACTCGAGCGTGACTTTGTCAGAAACGTGCTCGACAAGATCGAACGCTACAAGATGCCGACCATCCGACTCGATCGGGGTAACAGCCGGGAGGCGATCTGCCTGGTCTTCGAGAAGGTCAACGTCGGTGGTAAGAAGCTGGATGCCTTCGAACTGGTCACCGCCATCTACGCGTCCGACAGCTTCGACTTGCGTGAAGACTGGTCCGGCACGACGAAGCCCGTAAAGGCTGGCCGGCAGTCTCGAATGATCGGCAGCCCCAATCGGCGCGATGTGCTGTCACAGATTGCCAGCACCGACTTCTTGCAGGCTTGCACGCTCTTGCAGACCCGCGAGAGCCGACTGCAGCGCGAAGCGGAAGGTAAGACCGGCAAGGAACTTCCCCAGATCTCCTGCGCCCGTCATGCATTGCTTGGCCTGCCGTTAGCTGCGTATCGGAACCATGCCGATTCTGTCGAGTCTGGATTCATTGAGGCCGGCGCCTTTTTGAACGAGCAGAAGATCATCTGGCATCGGGACATCCCGTACCCGCCGTTGGTCGTGGGTCTGGCCTGCAGCTTCGCGATCCTGGGCAAATCCGCCCAGACCGCTGCTGCCAAACAAAAACTATCGCAGTGGTTCTGGTCTGTGACCCTCGGGGAACTCTATGGCTCTAGTACGGACTCCCGTCTTGCAAAGGATGTGCCTCAAATCGTCAACTGGATCCGCGACGACGGGCCGCGCCCCGCTTCGTTGGACGAGGCCCTCTTTCAGCAGGATCGTCTGCGGACTCTGCGATCGCGCCTGTCCGCCGCCTACAAGGGCTTGCACGCCTTGCTGATGCGGCAGGGTTGCCGTGACTTCATTACCGGTCGGAGCGTCGAGCTGATGACCTTCTTCAATGACAAGATCGACATCCACCATGTGTTCCCCAAGAGTTGGTGCATCAGCCAAGGCATCAACCCCGCAGTCTTCAACTCCATTGTCAACAAGTCCCCGCTGTTCAAGCGTTCCAATATCTCGATCAGTGGCCATGCACCCTCCGTGTACCTGAAGAGAATCGAGGAGGAACAAGGTCTCTCGGCGAGTGACTTAGACGACATCTTGCGCAGTCACCTGATCGATCCCGTCCATCTGCGCAATGACGATTTCGACGCCTTCATGGCAGCGCGGACCGTGGCGCTGTCTGGGTTGATTGCCTCAGCCATGGGCAAGTCCGTAGTAGAGGAACACGGCAACAACGAGCGCGAACGCGGTCTTGACGATGATGACAACGCAGAGGACGACGAATTGGACGACGTCGTCGAAGAGATCGCATGATGGCAAGGTCACAGGGGCCCCTGAGAAACTAAAGAGCCAGCGCATCCATCCCGTATACAAGCGAGCGAGAACAGAACATGCCGCGAGCCATCAGTTGTGACATTGACGGTCAAACCATTGATGTCGAGGAGGCGCTGTTGGTGCGTAACGACCCCGTGTACGCGCGCAATGGAGTGATCGACCTTGTTATGGACTTCCGCTGTCTTGATTGTGGGCAGTCTGTAGTACCCCACAAGGCAAGTCGAAACGGACAAGCGCACTTCGAGCACAAGGTGCGAAATCCGCATTGCTCGAAGAGCGACCCAGCTCGATAGCGCGCCGAGCCCAGTCATTCATGCCTGACGCCAGTACACGCAAAAGGCGGTCTTGAGAGATCAATGGGCAGGAGTCGATGAAGTTTATTCACACAGCTGATATTCACCTGGACAGTCCGCTGCGTGGACTGTCGTCATACCCTGATGCGCCGGCCGAGCGTTTGCGCACGGCCACGCGTGATGCCTTCAAGAATTTGACCAGCACTGCCATTGATGAGCAGGTCGATTTCGTAGTGATCGCTGGCGATGTCTACGACGGCGATTGGAAGGACTTCAACACCGGCTTGTTCTTTGTGCGTCAGATGGGTCGCCTTCGCCAGGCTGGAATCCCGGTGTACCTGCTGTATGGCAACCACGACGCCGAAAGCGAAATGACCAGGGGCCTGGAGTTACCAGACAACGTCCACGTCTTCCCTTCTCGCAAGGCCGAAACCTTCCGCATAGACCCCTTGAAGGTGGCTCTGCACGGTCGCAGCTTCAAGGTTGCAGCGACGACAGATAACCTCGTGCCTGGCTACCCAGATCGAGTTCCGGGTTGGCTAAACATCGGAGTACTTCATACCGCCTTGGAAGGGAACGTTGAACATGCACGGTACGCGCCGTGTTCGATCGCCGAACTCCAGGCGAAGGGCTACCAGTATTGGGCCCTTGGGCACGTACATGAGCATTGGATTCAACGAGGACATACCACGATCGCCTATCCCGGCAATCTACAAGGCCGTCATATTCGAGAAGCCGGCTCCCGCGGGGCACTGCTGGTCACCGCCGAGGCGGATGAGATCACAAAGATCGACCGGTTGGAGGTCGATGTGTTGCGTTGGCATGCCATTGAGATTGACATTGGTGCGGCGACAGACCGGCGCAGCGTGCTGCGACTTGCGGGGTCGTCGTTTGAAGCTTTGCTAAATAGTTCTGATGCCGACGTACCGCTGGCGGTGCGGGTGGTCTTTAAAGGAAGATCTGCCGCCCATGCCGAACTGGTGGCTGACGAGGGGCAGCTACGCCAGGAGTTAATCGCTCAGGTGGTCGCACTCGATGCCGATCGCCTATGGGTCGAGAAGGTGAAGGTGGCAAGCGAGCGGCTCAGCGACAAGACAGCGTTTTCAGATCAGGAAGCCCAAGACGCTCTCGTTGAACTCGAACGAATGGCGTTGACCGCGGAACAGGATCCTGAATTCGTGACGTCATTGCAGGCTGACTGGCAGGCATTGCTCGAGAAACTCCCTCACGACGTGCTTCAAGCAGCCCCCGTCCTAGCCGAGTTGCGAGTCGCATCCTTGCCGACGGTACATGAACGCATTCGCCAGGCTGCTCCCTTGCTGATGGCACGCGTGGGCAGGCATTCCGGCCGGGTTGACTGAGTAGGACGGTTGGTCAGCATGCGAATTCGAGAACTCAAGTTGATTCGCTACGGGAAATTCACCGGCCGCACCCTGTCCTTGCCTGCCCGAGACTGCGACTTCCACTTGATAGTCGGACCGAATGAGGCGGGCAAGTCAACTGTCCGATCGGCCATTTGCGACTGGCTGTTTGGTATTCCTGCGCGAACATCACTGGCGTTCCTTCACCCGATGCCGGAACTGAGGGTCGGAGGCGAGATTGAGCGTCTTGCCTCGGGCGGTTCGGCGGCTCAGCGTCTGGAGTTCGAACGAACGAAGGGCAACAAGAACACGCTACGCACGCCTCAGGATGTGCCGTTGACGGACATTGCGCTGCAACCGTTTCTCGGCAGCCTGCAGGCTGCGGCCTTCAGCCGTATGTATGCGCTGGATCACGCGACCTTGGTCGAAGGTGGTGATGGGATCCTCTCGGCATCAGACGACGTTGGGCGCATGCTGTTCCAATCGGCTGCCGGGGTCGAACATCTTGGCGACGCGCTCAAGAAGCTTGAAGTGGACGCTGACGCACTGTGGGGTCCCAGGAAGGCCTCCTCCCGCCTCTACTACCAAGCGGCCGAAAACTACGAATCCGCCAACACGCAGTTCAAGCAAGCGACGCTTCGCACAAAGGATTGGGTGGCTCAGCACGACTCGCTGGTCACAACTCACTCGGCGCTCGAAGACGCGCGCAAGCGCGGCATCGATGTTCGGCGTCAATTAAATCGACTGGAGCGTATTCGCCGCGTTCGACCTACGCTGGTGAAGTTGGAGGCGGCGCGCAAGCGACGGGAAGAATTGCTTGAGAACGGCGAGATCCCGCTACTGGCGGCAGACGCCGCCGAAGTGCTCCGCGAGGCGAGGCAGTCAATGGTCGTGGTGGAGGCCGACCTGCAGCGCTTGCAGCAGGACACTTTCCGCACCAAGACTGAACTGGAAAGCACGCAGGTTGACAAGAACATCCTGTCGCTGGCTGCAGACATCACAGAACTCAACGAGCGTCGACTGCAGTTCCGTGCCCACCGAACGGACATCCTGAAGCGCACAGATGAAATTCGCAATCTATGGGTACGCGCCCAGGAATTGGCTGAAGGCCTGAATTGGCGGGCGCAGGATGAGGAGTCAGTGCGGCAGCGTTTGCCAGCCGCGGTGGTGCGATTGCGTGTAGAACGGTTGCTAAGGCAGCGTCCCACGATTGAGCAGGAACTGGGAGCGGCGCGCACCAATCTCACGGAGCAGAAACGGAAGATCGAACTGACACGGCAAGCCTTGGCGGGCCTTTCGACGGACGCTATCCATCCAGGGTTGGATACCGCCGTCGATCAGGCGCTCCGACTTGGGGATTACCCAAGGGCAATGGACGAATTGCAGGAGCGAATCGACAGCGTCGCTCATGCCATCGAAACCGGATTGGCAGCCCTCGGCATCTGGCGGGCAGAACCCGAAGCATTGAAGGCGATGGTCGTTCCCGATCTTGCACACGTTCGAGGTCTGATCGAGCAGTATCGTAGCGATGCGGCGGAGGCTCAGGCACAACAGAGCGCGCTGGATGACAGCACACAGGATTTGGAGCGTCTCGAGCTGGAACTTCGTCAATTTGTGCGTGCCTTTCAACCCGTATCAATGGAGCAAGTCCACGAAGCGCGTCACTTGCGCGACCTTGAGTGGCAGGCGATCAAGTCGACTCCCCATGAACTGCTCGATCGGGCCGGGAGGTTTGAGATCCGCGTTGGCGAAGCTGACAATTTGGCGGATGCACGGCTCGACAGAGCCCAACATGAGGCTGCTCGGCAGGCCAAGGCAGAGCGTATCGAGCAGCAGCGGCTTGACCTGCAGAATCAACAGTCCCGCATTCAGACTGTCCAGGGGCGTAGAGAGGCACGTCTTGCCGAGTGGAGCGCGCTGACGGACTCCTGCGGGCTTCCCAGGCTGCCTTTGGAACTGGCGCCCATCTGGCTTGAGCAACGCCAGAGCATTCTGAACCTGGTGAGTGAACGGGCGGAACTAGGGCGACAACAGTTGGCCAAGCTGGAGGCCGGAGCAAAGGCGCAGGTGGCTATCTGGCAGATCGTTGGTCCTGAGTCGTCTAGGGGTTCAGCCCCGCAATTGGCGGAGTGTGTGCGGCAAGCGCAGGCGCAGATGAAGCTCGCAGATCAGGCGGTGGGGCAGCGCGATGCGTTGGAGCAGCAGCTTCAAGAGGCGCAGGGCAGCCTCTTGGCTTTGCAAGAGACGGTCCAAGGCGCTGAGAATGCCTGGACCGCCTGGGAAGGTGCTTGGACAGTCGCAGTACAGGCGGCAGGTTACGAAGGCGCCGTGCTGCCCGACCAGGTTGAGGTTGAAGTCGAGGTGATGCAGGAAATCGAGCGGTTGCTGGGCCAGATCCGCGCCATTCGCAGCGAGCGCATCGACACCATGCAACTCGACTTGGACGACCTGGCCAGCTCGGCCAACGGCTTGGCAGAGCGAGTGGCGCCAGATCTCGCCAGCCATTCGCCCGAGGCGATTGCATTGGAGCTGGCCGAGCGGCTAGATCAGGCCAGACGAGCCGAAGCGGCGTCCGCCGATCTGCAGTCGAGACTGAATGGATTCAACAACGACTTGGCCGCGGTTAACCTGCGGCAGATTGCAGTGCAGTCCAATCTGGCTCCGCTATTGATGGCCGCGGCCGTCGAAGACATGGATGCCCTAAGCGTTGCAATCGAGCGGTCGGATGATCGACGGCAGGTCGAGAATGAAATCCAACAGACAGAGTCAGAATTGATTCAGGCGGGCGATGGGCTGCCACTAGATGACTTGCGCGCAGAAGTTTCGTCGATTGGTCCAGACGAGCTGAGCGCCGAACTTGGGCGATCCAATGCGCTTTCGGAAGAATTGGTGAGAGAGATTTCCGAACTCAGTACACGCCATGGATCTCAGCAGAGTGCTTTCGACGCGTTTAATGGCGATGACGCTGCCGCGCGGGCCGATGCTCGCCGCCAGGAAGCAATTGCAGCCATGGCTGATGCTGCGGAGCGATATCTTCAGCTGCACACGGCTTCGCGGGTACTGAGATGGTCGATCGAGAAGTTCCGTGAGACTAAGCAGGGGCCCATGCTCGCCAAGGCGTCGGCGATCTTCAAGACACTGACGCTTGACTCCTTCAGTCGCTTGTTGGTCGATGCGGAAGGGCAGTCCCCACGACTTCTAGGTATTCGACCCAGCGGAGAGCAGGTGGATGTCGCCGGCATGAGCGTGGGCTCGCGAGACCAACTGTACTTGGCGCTTCGTCTGGCTGCCATGGAGTTGCAGGTCGAGCAGGGGCTGAACATGCCTCTGATCGCCGATGACCTGTTCATTAACTTTGACGACGACAGGACCGCGGCTGGCCTGAAGGTTCTAGGCGATCTCTCCCAGCATATGCAGGTCGTTTTCTTGACACACCACGATCACTTGGTGCCCTTGGCCAGAAAGGTCCTTGGAGCTGACCTGAACGTGGTCCTACTATGAAGAGTGCCCATGTGGCCAGCTGCGTCCTCGTCGCTATGCGGCCTTGCTTGCCAGGGAATAGGTGCAGCAAGCTGCCTAATCTCCCCAGCAGTTGATTCGCACCTGACCTGGCAAGAGGTGCGCTCGGTTGGATCCCATCTCGCTCGCGGTTGCTGTCCTTGTCGGGGGCATCGGCGTCGCTATGCGATTGGGCAAAAAGGGTGCCCCTCCTGGGGATAGGAAGAGGATGTCCACCAAGCTCCGCGATGAACCTGCCCGAACGGAAGACAAGTCTGCAGCGCATCGACACAAGTTCGCCCTCCTTGAGAATGAAAGTGCCGAGCGGTCTGTTGCGACGGTACCTGCCGGCGACTCTGGTGCTGCATCAGCCAGGATAGTCGAAGAGCCCTCGCGCCGTCAGCAAGCGGAGGCCCCGATTGGCTTGGATCGGGTCGAAGTACTTCCTGAGTACCTGAGGGTGAAGCAGCTGGTCAAAGACGGGGGCGCACTGATCTTCGTGACAGGTGGCGCAGGCACCGGGAAGAGCACCTTCATTCGCTGGCTAACCAGCGAGTTTCAGGGGCATGTGCTCCTTGGAGCTCCGACTGCGATCGCCGCGCTCTAGATTGGCGGGAAGACCTTGCACTCCATGTGCCAGTTGCCTCCAGCCTGGATCGTCAACGATGACATCAAGCGTTCGCGCAACGCCTACCTGTACAAGCAGGCCAAATTGCTGATCGTCGATGAGGTCAGCATGGTGTCGGCCAACCTGCTTGATGCCGTCAATGCCTTCTTCCGGCTGAATCGCGGCAAGTCGGCACCGTTTGGTGGGCTTTCCGTGGTCATCGTGGGAGATCTGTTTCAGCTTCCACCGGTCCTCGACGCGACCACCAAGCAGCTTTTCGAATCGGAATACTCGACGCCGAAGTTCTATGGGGCTCATGCGCTCCGCCAGACGAAGTTCGAGGGTATCGAGCTGACCAAGGCTTTCAGGCAGGTGGATCAGGACTACGTCGACCTGCTCGGGCGTATTCGAGAGGGCATGAACCTTGAGCAGACTGTCGCCGAATTGAACCGTCGGGTGAAGGTCGTGAAGGAGCCCCCGGCGGGAGCGGTCTGGTTGTCACCCCGCAACGCGGAAGTCGAACGCCGCAACACTTCTGAGCTCGAAAAGCTTGACGGCCCGACACGGGCTTACGAGGGGCGGGTGGAGGGCAAGTTCAACCACAAGCGCGACCGACTGCCTGCGCCTTCCGAGCTCAAGGTTCGGGTCGGCGCACAGGTCATGTTCGTCAAGAACGGCGGGCAGTGGATCAACGGCACGCTCGGCGTCGTCGAGCGCTTGCAGGACGAAAGTGTCGCAGTTCGGCTCTACGAAACCGACAAAGTGGTCGATGTCGGGCGCGCGCAGTGGGATGAATACGAGTACACGCTGAACCAGGACACGGAACAGATCGAACGGAAGATCATTGGTTCGTACTTTCAGATTCCGCTGATGCTGGCCTGGGCCGTGACCATCCACAAGAGCCAGGGCAGGACCATCGAACGGGTGCACCTTGACCTCGGTGCCGGAGCCTTCGAAACGGGCCAGACCTACGTGGCCCTCAGCCGATGCCGCTCGCTCGATGGACTGACATTGGCCCGAGGCCTGACCGAGGCCGACATCCTCGTCGACGACGAGGCCAGAGACTTCTACAGGAAGCTCCGCAGTGTGGACCGCGATACGTCCAACTGAATCGACCTAGAGAAGCTCAGCCTCGAGACGCCCATGGCCCGCCTTTGCCCCGCCTTGCCCAACAGGGCTGCCTTGTCCCTAGGCGATCGAGCAGAGCTCGACCTCCTCGAAACCCTCGATCGAGGCCTGTCGGATGCCTATACGCTGTTCCACAGTGTCGACTGGACCAGATCAAAGGATGACATCGATCAGCATGGTGAGATCGACATCGTGGTCGTCAACCAAGGTGGCGACGTCCTGCTGATCGAAGTGAAGTCGGGTGACGTGGAGTTTCGACCGGACGGCATCTTCAAGACCTATGGAGGCCGGTCTAGGAACGTGAGGGCGCAGATCGGCCTGCAGTACGGCGCCATGAAATCGAGGCTCGCTGACGCGGCTCTATCTGTAAACCTGAGTCACCTGCTTGTGCTGCCGAGTGTTCGCGTTCATTCAGAGACGGTTCAATGGCCTCGCGGACGCATCGTCGACAGCGCAGACATCCTCAACATCGTGTCACGGGTGACGCAGGTGCTCGGCCCCGGCGCGAGCGATATCGCGTTGTGCGCTCGCGTGTTGGCGTTCTTCGAGAACCGATTTCGGGTGGAGCCGGACGTTTCGGTACTGGCCGGGCGCCTGCAGCAGGCGACTACGCGCATGTCGGCAGGTCTTGCGACCTGGGTGCCACGCATCGACGCGCCATCTGGCGTGATTCGTGTTGTGGGCACGGCCGGGTCCGGCAAGACACAACTCGCCCTTCGTCTGCTGCGCGAGGCGGATGCCAGTGGACGTAAGGCCGCCTACATCTGCTTCAACCGCGCATTGGCCGATCACATGGCGCGGGTCGCTCCTGTGCGGACTCCTGCCGAGACCTTTCATGAGTTTGCGCTTCGGTTGGCTCGTCGCTCGGGCCGGCAGGTTGACTTCGGATTGCCGAACGCCTTCCAGAAACTGGCAGATGAATGCATCGAGGAGATCTCGCAATCGGAACCTGACCTTGACCTCTTGGTTCTTGATGAGGTGCAGGATCTCCAGCCAGAGTGGGTGCAGTCGATGCTGGCCCGGCTGCGAGTAGACGGCAGGGCTGTTCTCATGGAAGACCCGGCTCAACAACTCTATAGCGACCGGGTGCCGTTCGAGATTCCAGACGCCGTGACTGTGACGTCGAACGAAAACTTCCGCTCGCCACGCGCGCTGGTGCGGTTGATCAACGGGCTGCGCCTGGCTGGTACGGAAGTGGAGGCACTTTCGCCCTACGAGGGCAACCTTCCTGATCCGCTCGTTTACGAGCAACCGGACAAGGTGGCGCAGAGCACCTTGAAGGCAGTCGAGCGCTGCCTCCAGCTGGGCTTTGGGATCGACGACATTGCGATCGTCAGCCTGCGGGGGCGGGAGCGTTCCGTCTTGCAGGCGCTCGACCATTTGGGTCCTTGGCGCTTGCGGCGATTCACCGGCCGCTACGACGAAGGCGGCGGTGCCATTTGGGCCGATGGCGACTTGATGATTGACTCGGTGCGACGTTTTAAGGGGCAGGCAGCCCCGGCGATCGTTCTCACCGAGTGCGACTTGAAAGATCTGGACGCAATGACCGCGCGCTTGCTGTTCGTCGGAATGACTCGGGCCCGTGTTCATCTGGAATGGGTTCTCAGTCGCCAAGCCTCGCAGGCTATCGAGCGGGTTCTATCAGCGGATCAAGCCGGCGCACAGGGCAAAATGTCGTAGGCAGGGTCCCGGCGCATGTCGGTTCGGCCTCAGGCCCGACATGCTTCTGCACGTATGACCGCCATCTGGTGATCCTGATTGCGACTCCGCGGTCGACAGGTAGACTGTTGTTTTATCCAGTAATCTAGTTGTACGGGGAGTACGGCATGCCAGACCCACGATCCGCCCAGCGACCCGCGGTCATCCTGCTCAGCGGTGGCCTCGACTCATCCACGGTTCTCGCCATCGCCCGCAGTCAGGGATTCCAGCCCTACGCGCTGAGCTTTCGCTATGGTCAGCGCCACATACAGGAGCTTGCAGCCGCCGAAGCCGTGGCTCGCACGCAGGGTGTAGCGAAGCACGTCGTGGCACAGATCGACCTGAGGGAGTTCGGCGGTTCTGCGCTGACGGCGGATATCGACGTTCCGAAGGGGCGCTCGGCCAATGACATGTCGCATGGCATCCCCATCACCTATGTTCCCGCGCGCAACACCGTCTTCCTGAGCTTTGCCTTGGCATGGGCAGAGACACTCGGCGCATCGGACATCTTCGTTGGCGTCAATGCGCTCGACTACTCCGGCTACCCCGACTGCCGGCCGGAGTACATAGCGGCCTTTGAGAACATGGCCAACCTGGCGACGAAGGCGGGTGTCGAAGGCACACAGAAGCTCAAGATCCACGCCCCGCTGATCAGCCTGACTAAGGCCCAGATCGTCAAGGAAGGGTTGCGATTGGGGGTGGACTACGCCGAGACCAGCAGTTGTTATGACCCCGGCGAGGACGGTCGCCCGTGTGGGGCCTGCGATTCGTGCGTGCTGCGCGCCAAGGGCTTCGCCGAGGCCGGCGTCAAGGACCCGCTGTACGTTCGCTTCGGAATGACCTGACCATGACCACGAAAACGCTGTTTGCCGCTTCGGCCGGTTTTGAGGCTGCGCGGCACGTCGACATCCTGCCGGTCGGCCATCGCTCCCGCCGGCTCCATGGGCACAGCTTTCTAGCAAGCGTGCGCTGCTCGCTTCCAGCGGGCTGGGCTAAGTTTCCGGGGGGTGAGGTCGACCGACTGCGCACAACCCTCGAGACGCGAATCGCGCAGCTCGATTACCGGCTGCTCAACGAGCAAGTGCAGCAGCCTACCGACGAGAACCTGGCTCGGTGGGTCCGAGACCATCTGGACGTGCCTGGCATCGAGCAGATCGGCATTCAGAGCACGGCGCATGAAGGCGTAGACCTGGATCTGGCAGGCCATGCGCACGTGTGGCGACGCTACATCTTCCAATCCGCGCATCGGTTGCCCAACGTGCCGTTGGGCCACAAGTGCGGGCGCATGCATGGGCACGGATTTGAGGTGATCGTCCATGCGAACCAAAACGTCGGCACCAGCGACCTCAGCATCGACTACGACCACCTCGATGAGATCTGGGCGCCATTCCACCACCAGCTCAACTATGGGTGTCTGAACGACCTGCCGGCACTGGAGAACCCGACCAGCGAAATGCTGTCTAGCTGGTTGTGGGAGCGCATCAAGCCTCAGCTGCCGGAGCTGTCCTGGATCACGGTCTACGAGACGGGCTCATGCGGCGCCAACTACGACGGGCAGCGCTACCGAATCTGGAAGGAGCTCACGCTCGACAGCGCGCTGCAACTCAAGCGTGCGCCAGACGGCAGTTCGCTGCGGCGCATACACGGTCACACCTACACGATGCGCCTGCACCTGTCGGCGCCGCTTGATCAGGTGATGGGCTGGACGATCGACTTTGGTGACGTCAAGGAGATCTTCAACCCGATCTTCAAGGCGCTGGATCACCAGCCCCTGCATGAGATTGCGGATCTGGCTGACTGTGACACCGCGTCCATCGCTGACTGGATCTTGAGCAAGGCGCGTGCGCAACTGCCCCAGCTTGATCGGGTTGACCTGTACGAGACCCGCGGTTGCGGCGCGATCGCCCTGGTCGGCGAGGAAGGGCCGGCCTTGCCGGTGTGAAGATGACGTATTCAGTCAAGGAGATCTACTACACGCTGCAGGGAGAGGGCGGCCAGGCGGGTCGCGCTGCCGTCTTCTGCCGGTTTGCCGGCTGCAACCTCTGGACAGGCCGGGAAGAGGACCGCAGCAAGGCCGTTTGCCAGTTCTGTGACACCGACTTCGTAGGCACGGATGGGCCCGGAGGCGGGAAGTTCGACAAACCGGACGCCTTGGCTCGTGCCGTGGCGAACCAATGGCCCACGGGCCAGCGCGGCAAGCCACTGGTCGTCTGCACAGGGGGCGAGCCGCTGCTGCAACTGGACGAGCCCTTGATCGACGCGTTGCATGCGCTAGGCTTTGAGGTGGCTGTCGAGACCAATGGAACCCAGCCAGCGCCGAAAGGGCTCGACTGGATTTGCGTCAGCCCGAAGGCCAATGCTGAAGTTGTGTTGACCCGCGGCAGCGAGCTGAAGCTGGTGTTTCCTCAGGCGACCGCCATGCCGGAGCGATTCGTAGATTTCGACTTCCAGCACTTCTTCCTTCAGCCCATGGACGGTCTCGAAGCAAAGCGCAATACGAAGCTGGCTGTTGAGTACTGTCTTGCTCACCCTCAGTGGCGCTTGAGCGTCCAGACTCATAAGGTTATTGGCATCGCATGAAGCTCCTGGTTATCACTTCATGCACCGGCGAAAAAGCGCTGCAGGATGATCATCAACTCACCCTTAGCGATTTCAAGCAAGGTGAGTCCTTTGTGCGTGCTCGTGAGCAAACGCTCAGCGTTGGCTTGTTGCGTGCCGACGAGCTCTACACGGGTCTGCAACATCAGCGGCTCATGCGCGGCGTGGTGGCGGCGCGGGAGGCTCCTGGTTTGGACGTCGACTTGCGGGTGCTGTCCGCTGGGTACGGCCTAGTCGCCGCTGATCGGCTGCTCGGGCCTTACGAAGCAACTTTTGCCGGCATGAAGAAGGACGAATTGCTCAATTGGGCTCGGCACCTCAATGTCGCTGGCAGCGTTCGCCAAGCACTGGGTCAGCCCTTCGACCTTGCCCTGGTCCTGCTGGGTGAAGACTACCTTGCGGCCTGTGAACTAGCAGACGACATGCAGCTCGGCGGCCCTGTGATCTTTCTTTGCAGTGCTGCATCGTCGAAGAAGTTGCCAAAGTTGCCGGGCATGTCCACCGTTGTAGTGACTAATTCCGAGACCAAGCGTTTTGGTTGCGGCTTGGTGGGCCTAAAAGGGGAGGTCGTCGCGCGAGTGCTTGTACGTCTGGCCCAAGACCCAAGCCGAGCCGAAGAGCTCATGCAAGGGGGTGACGCTCTTCTCTCTTTCGCAGAGGGTGCCACCGAGAGGCCACAGGTGCGCGGCGGACGCTCGGCGGCGCGTGTGAATCCTGCGGTCGATCGTGTCATTGAGCTGCCCGACTCCTGGCGCGACAAGCCGCACCGCGCGAAGCTCTCCTACTTCATCCCAGAGTGGGACGATTTGGTTGACCCAGACTTCGACTTCGAGACCGACACACATTCCGGCGGCTCGGGTGACTGGTCGAATGAGGTCTATGCGCACCAGATGTACCCAGAGCCGAACTACGACGGCATCCTGATCTCGAAGGTCATTGCGGAGAAGAGCAAGAAGAAGGCTGAACGCATTAATCGCCTTGGTGTTCACCGATTCCTTCGTGTTCCACGTGACTTTCCGATCATGGGTGACTGTGGGGCCTTTGGTTACATCAATGAAACAGTGCCGCCCTATACGACCTCCGAGATCCTTGACTACTACACACGCCTCGACTTCGATTACGGCGTGTCTATTGATCACCTCATCGTTTCTGCGACCGAGTCCGTCAAATCTGATCGATATGCTTTGACCATTCAGAATGCTGAGGACTTCCTTCGAGAGCACCGCAAGCATGGCTTGCCGTGGGTGCCCGTCGGAGCAGTTCAAGGATGGGACCCAGAGAGCTACGCAAAGGCTGCGAAGCAGTACGTTGCGATGGGCTACGACTACATCGGTTTGGGCGGGCTGGTGCGAACCAGCACGAAGGAAATTCTTCGGATCCTCGAGGCTGTCCACCCGGTTGTGCCAAGCGGTGTTCGCATGCACCTGTTCGGAATTGCTCGGATAAATGTGTTTCCGCAGTTGGCGAAGCTGGGGGTGACCTCGGTTGACAGCGCGTCTTACTTGCGTCGCGCCTGGATGGGTAGTGGTGGACAAAACTACTTCACCGAGAACGGCTTTTACACCGCGATCCGGATCCCAGAGGCCGGCAAGAGCTTTAGAGCCAAGCGAATAGTCAGCGAGGGCCGTGCGGGTGGTGACGAACTCCAAGCAATTCAGGACCGATGCCTGACGATTTTGCGGGAGTTCGATCGTGGGCTACGTAGCGTGGACGAGACCATGGAGGTCATCCACGAATATGACCGCCTCATCACTCCAGACCGCACTCAGTATGGCGATCGTCTGCGGCGCACCTTGGAAGCGCGTCCGTGGAAGCACTGTGGTTGCGCAATCTGCAAGAAGGATGGCATCGACGTAATTCTCTTCCGTGGAAACAACCGTAATCGTCGCCGCGGGTTCCACAACACGCATGTCTTCTACAAGCTGGTGCAACGCATCCTTGCGGGTGAGCACGTGTCGGTTGCAGAGGAAGACGCAGACGCCGAGAGCGCGCCGCAGCTCCAGCTCTTCGACCAAGCTTGAGCTCGCTATGAACGAACCTGAGGTTGTTCAGAAAGTACACCGCTTTCTAACCACCCGCGGGTTCGATGGCGGGCCAGTATCCCGCCTGTACACCGACGCGCACTCAACGCTCACTGGCGCCAGCGACCTCAGACCGTTTCAGCGCTTCGCGTTCGACTTCGGCGACTTTGTTGTCCACCCCGACTTGCTTGGACAGACGAGTGACGGTGAGTCGCTCTTTGCGGTGGAAGCGAAAGGTGAGGCGAACGTCTTGACTGGACTCTTCCAGGCTGAGATGTACCAGAACGGGGTTCAACAAAGCTTCTTGGCTGCGCCTGCTGAGGCCCTGAGCAACAGCATCGTCCAGATGGCGCGCGCCAAAGGAATTGGCGTGCTTCGAGTTCGTGAGGGCGTTGAAACGGTATATGTGCCAGAGCCGCGCATGCCCTTGCAGCGTCTCTATAGGGCACTGGTCCAGGACATCGAGAGCGTCGCGTTCGTAAACGAGAGCGGCATCTTTCAATACAACCTGCCCACGCACTATCTCGTGTGGGCCACGGCGCTTAAACCGCAACACGAGTACGACCTGGCAATTGCCAGGCAAGCTTTGGGCAGCTATCCCATTCCAGACAACTGGCTCGCAGCGCTGCGCGGCGCGCAGAAGCTTGGCCTTGTTCAGATTGACGGAAAGTGTGTCCGACTGACCGATGTCGGTGCGGCAGTGCGTGTTGTGCTCCCGGCCGATGTCAATCAATGGCAGCTCATCCACGAGCGTGTGGCTGCGCGCAGTGAGCGCATCACGCTGAGCGTGATGAATCCTCTTGCTGGCGCTGCACTCAGGTTGTTGCTTTTGCAGGATCCGATCGTACGAATGGTCGTCGAAGGTCTACGTCGATTCGAAGGTTGGCGAGCTACGTTCATGGCGCTTGCTGGCCAATGCGCACAGATTGACCATCGACGAGCCAGCATCTTCTTCCTGAAGCCAGAAGCGGCCGTCCAGCGGTCTGACGCAAGGGGTGTGGTGGATTGGTCCTCTGTCGTGGCCGAAGACCTTCGCTCGACGACGTTCTACCAGTACAAGAGCATCTTGAAACACGCGGGGATCTTGGCACCGAGCCGACTAGGCGGGGCGTCCACAAAGGGGTACGACGTCAAGAAGGATGTTTGGGAATTGCTCTCGGGGGTCTGATGCGCTTCGACATCCACATCCGCTCCAGTCTCAAGGTCCAGTTGGCGTCGCTTGCTTCCGAGATGGCAACTTGGGAAGGCGAGCCCAGGGTGGGCGAGGACGAGGCAATCCGCATCCGCGACGCGATTCGAGGCTTTGAGCACACCACGGACCGCCCTGGGCTGCTGATCGGCGGGGTCGATGGCAGCGGCGACTACCCGGCTTTGACCTACGGCGACTCGTTCGTCTACGTGACTGTTGCGCACGGCACCCGTTACACCTATGACCGGGTCAGCGGACTGAAGGAACAGGCCAACGATGGCGGTCAGGTGCTTGAGTTCAGCTGGATCCCGGAGGATGGACTGAAACGCCCGCTGGCGATCGACGCTGCGTTCGAGCGCATGGTTGGAGCGACTGTCGCAAGCGTCATTGAGGCCTCCGACTACCGCACCCTAAAGGAGCATTCGGCGCGCCGCACCACAAGCTCTCGGGAGCTGGCAGCTGAACTTATACGCCCACAAGCATCGGACGTTGGAAATCTCGCTATCCAGTTGCGAAGTACAGGTGAACTCAGCGCTGCGCTGCGCCTGATCCGATCAGATCCTCGGCTGCACTACGTCCTCTACGACAGCACCCTGTCACTGCCGTTCGTATCGCGAGCGAAGAGCAGCCTGTTTCAGGAGCACCTCAAGCGGCTTTGCTGCGTAGAAGCTCGTGGGCGGAGTATTGGATTCCTGGCGTTGTCAAAGTCGCACGGCATGCCTTCGATTGAAGAGGTAAGTCGTCTGGCTCTGTCGGCCGTCGGCGGGAATGCATGTGTGGCAGAGCATTGGTTCCTTAGGCTTCCCACAAGTGCGCGCGACGGCTGGCAACTCAGGCTGCTTGAGCAGCGTAACGTGCCGCCGCAGGGTGCGGTGAGTTACCTTGTGCGCTTTCATCGCAACGTACCGGTAATGAGGCTGGACGTGGATGAACGCTACTGGGAGAGCCACCTTCAGGGCGAGACTGATGCCCTGACTTCGACAAACGAAAAGCGACTCTTCGAGGATCTCGACTACGCTTGCCATGACCAGCGGGCATATGGATACCCCTATCCCGTCAAGGCAGGGCATGACCGGGCGTCACTCACAGAGGCTGAGCGTACCGTCCTACGCAACATGATAGTTGACGCGGCGGTCGAAGCTGGGATGAGCCGGAATCTGTTCCGGAGCGCCTCAAGGGCGACAGGGCACGGTTAACGTGACTTGCCATGCACGCCGGGCATTCTTGGAAGGTAGTCTACGGGGGAGGTTCGTTGACACAACAGCAGATGCACAGTTCCAGGCCGGACCGAGACGTGAGTCGGGGACTCCCTTGGTCCAACATTTGTTGGCCGATTCAACGAAGCCCGTTAGCGCCCAGTTTTGCGCATCGGTACCTGCGCGCTCGGGGGTCTAGTGTCGACGCTGACTGAGATCCTCCCACGACTTGGCCCCCGCTTCGGTGTGTTGGCTGAAAGCAGTACATCCCAACTGACGGTCGTCGCACGTAATGGCGACGTCGCCATCGGCGATCTGTTCCTTCTCCCTTGTCGGCGTGGACAAGAGCGCGTATACATTTTCCGCGCGACCGAATACTCGAACATTCTCAACCGCGCACTCGAAATGAGCGACGTTGCGCGGAACAAGTTGACGATGCCGGATTCGTACTTCGCCGAGGACTTGGCCGAGGAGCAGCTTGTCGAACTGCGTGGCATCGTTCTTGGATACGCCGAGTACCGGTGCGAGCCGGGCGAATGGTCGTTCAAGCGACCGCGACGGCTGCCGCAGCATCTGACCGACGTTTTCCGAGTCGACCCCGACAGCCCAGACGCGGGGCAAGTCGTGCACGAACTGCTAAGGAGCCAGCTTGGTGATGAGGGCTTGGTCGTAGGCTACCTTCTCGCTGGCGAGCGTCCGATGATGTCCGTGCCTGTACGACTTCCGATAGCGGCGCTGTCGCATCACATTGGCGTCTTCGGCCGCACAGGGTGTGGCAAGAGCAACTTGATTATGGTGCTCCTCGACGGGGTGCTTAAGCACAACCGAGATTCCCGTGCTGGCAGAACACGAGGCCCGCAAGCCTCGGTTTTCGCCATCGATCCGCATGACGAGTTCCGTACCTGGCATTCATCCGTAGGCGGGGCTGACGGCATCCGCGGTATTGTCCGCGGTTACTCCGACACCGAGCGAGAAGTCCTGGTGGCCCCCTTCTACTACCTCACCGCTCGGGATACGCACGATGGTCCCATGGAGGCCCGGGTCAGGCTGTCGCGCGCGGACATCACGCCTGACGACCTGGCCAGCATTCTTGATTTTTCGGAACAACAGATCGCGTTCGCGCGGCAGGTCTTTGCAGAACATGGCGAGCGCTGGATCGGGAGGCTCTTTGCAGGGGATCTTGGCGGCGAGGGCGAGCGAAACACCGAGTACTTGCCAGGCACGATTGCCGCCGTGGAGCGTCGCGTTGGGTTCCT
Organism: uncultured Pseudomonadota bacterium; assembly: GCA_963758955.1. Lineage (GTDB taxonomy): Bacteria > Pseudomonadota > Gammaproteobacteria > Burkholderiales > Burkholderiaceae_C > Rubrivivax. Next base: position 113,295 of record CAVWXO010000002.1, on the reverse strand, counting down.
GGCTCATGGGAACACACGGCTTGTCTCGCGGTTCGATATGGAAATTGGCTTGCCTTACGAGTCTCTGCTTCCTGACATCCTGTGCGCACTGGAGAGCGGGCGAGTGCTCGTTGTCGATACGACACTGCTTGGCGAGCTTGAGCAGTTTCTCCTCAACACAGTCGTTGCTCGGTCGCTCTTCGCGCTGCGGCGGGCATTGCGTCTTGCAGACTCTCCCGAGAGACTAGTCGCCGAGATCGCGTCGGCATTCGGGGTGGATGCAGAGAACGGGCGCGTCGGTCAACGAAGTATCGTAGAAGGGCTCCTGGAGCGACTCGAGCGTGGGGCGCTCCCGTACGTAGTGGATGGGCGTGTTCGGATCCCCGCTGAACTCCCGTTAGTACACATCCTTGTCGAGGAGGCACCCAGCGTGCTCAATCCTGCACGTATGAAGTTCGGAAGCGTCTTTCGCGACATCAGCCGCCAGGGACGGAAGTTCGGGATCGGCCTCGGGGTCGTGAGCCAGCAGGTCAGCGAGATAGATGCGGGGATCCTGACTCAACTCAACACGCAATTGACGCTCGCGTTGGGCAACGCTGACGAGCGGCGTGAGGCCGTCCGAGCTGCCTCGTCAGACCTCGGAGGCTTTGCGCAGGAACTTCAAGTGCTCGATCGGGGGCAGTTGCTGTTGTCGTCGAGCCTACGGGATATTCCCCTACCGCTGCAAGTTCCCGACTACGACCAGACAGGGTCGCCTCATCGGCTAGATAGAGTTGACGCTCCCGTGGGGGCGCAGTGATGGCTAGCGAAAAGAAAGGGAAAACTTACGAAGCCATTGTTGTTGCTGCTGCACGCAAGGTGGTTGCAATTAATAGTAGATTTGGGCAAGTATATTGGAACGAGAAACCAGTTGCGATGCACATTGAGCCTGACGTCGTAATTGGTAAAACGCTTGATGCGCCCATTGCAATAATACTAGTCACTCACTCGGCATCCGAAAAAAACTCGAACCAGAAATTCTGGCGCAATATTGGCGAGCTTGTCGAGGCAAAAACTCGCCTGTCATCAATACCAAAGGTCGGAAATTTTGTATTCGATGGTGCTTTTAAGCCAGATCTCAAAACCATACAAACAAACACGTTTGACTGGGAAACAAGGATTTCGGAGGAAGTTTGGTGGAGTGATTTACTCGCATGGGTAGACGGCAATGCGGATCATCTGCCAAAGGACTCTGAAGAAAAGCTTGCGGCTGTTGTCGCCGCCGCAAAGCATGTGTCGGCGATCCGGTCTGCGATTTCAACCTTGGAAAAGGCGATTACTGGACTATTGACCTCCAAGGAGGATGCCTCGTTACACACTTTATGGGATCTACAGAGAGGATTGGCTGTCGGGCAGTCGCCAGCCGCTCGAGTTACTCACTTTCGACGTGGTCTAGGAAAGTGTTTGGTTGTTCCTTCAATTCTGAAGTCAACTAAGACATGGAAGGCGGGAGCGCTAGACTTGGAGGACAGCTTTGTCGCTGTGGCACTGGGCTTGGCTAAGCCACGTATTAAAGGTGTCTGCCATGTGTCAGATCCTGAAATACTGTCGACAGTATCCGCTCTTAGCTTGCCGGAAGCGCAGGCTATCCTTGGGCGACAGCCAGTCGACAGAATGCGGGTCTGGATCGAGCCCTTACGAGACTTGGGCGCTATCTCCAGTCAGTTCGAATGGATTGTTGACCATTGGGCAGATCTTTCCAGTCCGGCATTTATGTATGACTCTTTACGTCGCTGCAAGCTGGCACCAGATTCTCTTGGTCCGCTCAGAGCCAAATCTGATTCAAAGGTGTGGCTCTATCATTTGATACTGGATGTATTAAAGACCCTTGCGACAAAGAAGCAGGCGTACGGATTGGCGGCACTTCTCGATGACATTAAGCGACTTCGACAAGACCCCAGGCACCAGGCGGTCGTAACGCGTCTTTCGCGGACTGTAGGTATTGATCAAGTTATCTGGCGAGATGATAGAGGTGTATCTCTTGGTCTTGGTGACTGGGCAAACGGTCCCTCTAAGCAAAGGTTCCCGCTGAATCCAGATGACTTGGCGCGCATAGCTGCCGCGCTTGCGGATAAGGTGTCTGCGGCTAGTGCTGCGCCTACCATAGGTGCGCTAGCTGAACTCGTTGAGACAGTAGTGAATACAAATCTAGAGGCAAAGCTACTGCCTTACCGACTTTTTGATCCGGTTCGCGCCCAAATAGAAATCGCACTTGAAACAACCGGTTGTGCCTTTCGCTTTGTAGCGAATAATCCAGCATGTTTTGCGGATCGAGTCCGATCAGTTTCCACCTTGGATCCGCGTTCTGGTGGTACTGCGGTCATACAGGTTGGACATACAATAATAAATTGGCAATCGGCCCATGACTCGCATACCAACGATAAGCGCAAGGAACTCACGGGACGAGCACCTGCCCTACGGTTTGGGTGGAATGCAGATGCTCGTTCATTTGCACACAGAACAACCGCAAAGAGATTGTTTTTGGTGCTCGACGGCACTTGGGGTCAAACTGATATCGATGCGTTGCTCGCTGCAGGCTGGGACGACATCTTCTATCCGGACGAGATGGACAGACTTATCAAGGCGATCGTCTAGTCATGCCTCTCAACTACGACTTGCATTTACTGCCGGCCTATGACAGGGCCTTCGTGGGGCGGCCGCGCCCGAACAAGGCGCAGAATGACGGGGTCTTGTGTTCCAGCGATGCACTGTTCTTGGTGGCGGGGCCCGGCTCTGGCAAGACAACCGTTTTGGCGCTTCGCATATTGACGCACATCTTTTGTGATCAGGTGCCGCCGCACACCATTCTGGCAACAACATTCACGGTCAAGGCTGCCGCTGAACTCCGTTCGCGGCTGTTGGGTTGGGGATTTGCGATCCGCTCGGAGTTGCTGGCCGACAGGTCCGTTATCGGCACAGATCGCAGTTGGGTCGAAGCGGTCGACATTAATCAAGTCGTCACAGGGACTTTAGACAGCATCTCGCAGGACGTGCTCGCCCAGAATCGCGCCCCGGCCGAGCAGCCCGCAGTTCTGATTGACACCTACCTCGCCAGCACGGTACTGGTCCGGAATGGGCTTTTCCCTGGGAATCGATACCAGGATCCGGCGTTTGATGCATGGCTGATGCAGGTCGACGGTAGTACGGGTTTCGGTTGGAATCTCGGGCGTAAGAGGAAGGTTCTTGCCTCGATCTGGGACCGACTCCAGCAGGATCTGACGGACGTCAAGGCCCTCTCGGGAACAGCCTCAGTGGATGCTGGAGCGAGACTCCATCTTCTGGGGGCATTGACCGACTATCAGAACGAGCTCAGCGCAAACCACTGGCTGGACTTCGGGATGCTTGAGCGTCGTGTGCTTGAGCGCCTGCAGGCGGGCACGCTTGACGATTGGGCGAAGGGATTCCAGTCGGTGTTTGTCGATGAGTATCAGGACACGAACCTACTTCAGGAACAGATTTACTTTTCACTGGTGCAGCGTGGGGGTGCGGCGATCACTGTGGTCGGCGATGATGATCAGAGCCTCTATCGGTTTCGTGGGGCGGCTGTGGAACTGTTCCGAGATTTTCCGCAGCGGCTCCACAACGCCACGGGTCGGAGCGCGAGAACGGTGTTCCTCACCACCAACTATCGGAGTACCGATCCGATCATTGCATTCTCTGATGCATTTATCAGTCGTGACGCTCTGTTTCAGCCGATAAGAGTGAAAGGCAGTCTTCGGCTATCCAGCCCTGGAAGCAAGCCCGGATTGCCCGTGCTGGGTATCTTTCGGCCAACTACCGCTGACCTGGCCCGGGACGTGGCGGCGTTCATCGCTGGCGTCACGGGTAAGTCGGGATACCCGCTTGGAAATGGCGATCTGCTGCGCATCGACAACGCGAACGGTGGCGACGTCGGGGACATTTGCGTGCTGTGCAGTTCTCCCGCGGAGTTCAAGCGGGCAGCGCCAACCCGACCCGGGGGAGCGCCGCCGCCGCCGGAGCCGCGCTTCCCTGGCCACCTGAGGGACGAGCTTCAAGGACACAACATCGAGGTCTTCAACCCACGAGGTTCACCCATGGGGGAGGTCGATATCGTCAAGCAACTTGGCGGCCTCTTGTTGGAGGCACTCGACGATCGGGGCAAAGTTCAAGCGACGGTGCAGACCCAGAAGCGCATCGGTCCCGATGCCCAGCGACTGTTCCCGGAATGGCGAAATCAGGGACGGGTTCGCCAGCGCGCTGATCCTGGGCTCAACCATCTGGTGACAACCTGGCAGGCCAGATCTGCGCCGAGCGGATACAGATGGCCGACCTCGGTTCCGGTCCTGGAACTGCTGTACGGGCTGATTCACTACCTTCCTGAGTTTCATGACGACCCCGAAGGGCAGTCCTATCTCGAAGTTTTCACGCGGCAGTTGACCGCGATGAGCGGCCTGAGCGGCTTTGAAGGACGTGTGGTCACCAACCCCGCGAAGCCGGATCTATCGGAGGCGAGCGTTCGCGATCTGCTCTGCGACTGGCTCGCACCGATCGCCAGCGACACGGTTGAGCTGGATGAGGACATGATCGGGTCCTTCCCCCGGGACCGTCTGTCGATCCTCTCTATTCATCAGAGCAAGGGGCTCGAGTTTCCTCTCGTCATCGTCGACGTTGGATCGGACTTCAAGACGAATCACTGGGCCCATGCGTTCAAGCGATTCCCGAGCAAAGGTGGCATGAGCCACACCCTCGAAGACATGATCCGTCCGCTTTCCGGCGTGACTATGCCGGCAAGAACTGCTGTGGATCGAGCCTTTGACGATCTGGAGCGTCTCTACTTCGTTGCGTTCAGCCGCGCGCAACACGTTCTCGTGCTGGTTGGGCTCGACAAGGTGAAGCCGGCTACGTCCTCGGTTCCAAACATCGCGGTGGGCTGGGACAGAAGCAGCACCAGGCACGGGGCTTCGTGGCCCATCCAGTACCTCTAGAAGCAGCGAGCAAGCATGGCAACCTACACGCTGGGGGTTCGGGACAAGCCCTATGAGATTCCAAGCTACAGCCTGACTGGCGACATCCTGGGATACCTTCGATGCGGGCTCCAGTATCGGTACACCCGGCTCGGCAAGATGCCTCCCAGGAGCCCCGTGCAGCTCTGGTTCGGTCACTTCATCCACGGCTGTATGGACGAGGGGTTTCGACGCTATCGCGAGGCCGTGGCTGCAGGAAAGCCCCACGTTCTCGCTTTGCAGGATGTCGACCCAGATGATGTCGTGGTGTTCGTCGAGGAGCGCCTTCTCAATCAAGGTATCGCAGCCTGGGAGCCTTGGCTGAAGCTTCTGGGCTATGCGCGCGCTCGGACTGCCCTCGTCGAACTAGGTCCCCATCTGTTTCCCCTGATAAGTCACAGCGAGGTGCGGCTGACTGGCGCGCGTGGTCTGAAACCACTTCCCGTCGGCAAGGTGTTTCGCAAGGCGGACCGCTACGAGATGGCCGGCGTCATCGATGTCGTGACCGACGTCGAGCTGGCAAGGCATGGACGCAATGAGATCGTAGAAATCGTCAAGGCGAAGCTTGGACAGCTGCCTGGACGCTTCGAGTTGATCATCGACTACAAGGGCAGCCGCCGACAGCCCAACGTCACGGGCCCGTCAGGAGGTTCCCCTTCGCTTTGGGATCAGTACGCCTGGCAGGTGCTCACGTACGCTGAGCTGCGCAGCAAGCAGGTTGGAGCAAGACCAGTCGAGGCGGGCATCCTCATCTACATCAACGAGCTGCTGCCCCTGGACGGGGATCTGTTCGACCTGGACCGCGAGGTTGCTGGCTTTGTGCCCAAGGGCACGGCGGTAAAGCTCAGCACCGATGAGCCCGTGGACCGGACGAAGATCAAGGCCTGGCGCGATGCAGCGAAGCTGGCGGCTGACGCGGCCGAGGCGGAGCAGGAAGCGCTGACAAAGGCAGGGGACAAGGCGGCGGATCTGAAGGCGTCGAAGAAGCTGACCACCGCTGTGCCTTGGAACATTCGCCTACGGCGAGCACTGCGGATCATCCCGAACGACAACGTGAAGCGCGCGACGTCGCTCGCCGAATTCGATGACACCGTCTTTGACATCGAATGCAATCGGGGAGACGAGTTTCACGGCACGCCGATCCTCAGTTCGTGGCCCACAAATCCGCACGACCACAACACCTGCGCCGCATGCGATAGCCGGACTTGGTGTCCATCGTTTTCGGCGCACCACGCGGGTGGTGCAGCCGTTGTGCCCGACCTGCCGAAGGTGAAGATCCGCCCATAGCCCCACCGTCAGTTTCCTCCCGCTTGCGCCAGCCCGGCAGGTTGTCGGCACGATTCCCAAAGTCTCGACCCGAAGAGTAGATGCGACGCTGACAGCGGCAGCGTGCGCTGCGTCGCCATGGCTAGATTGCAGAGAGCCAGATTCAGGCGTTCTGCGGTGGAAGCATCGCGAAGGTGCACCGACAGTTGTCCCCAAAGCCGCCCGTCCGCAGCGAGCTTGACGTACGAACTCGAATCAACGGACTGAACCCCCCTGCGAAACAACGGCTCAACGAGGCCAGGTTTGCCAAGCCCAAAAACGTGCAGCGGCTTGTCCGGTACTGCCGCACGCACAGCGTCGACGATCGCGAGGACGTTCTTGTAGTCGCTCACCCGCGGTACGAGCCCACCGATGGCAACACCGTCGAAGGGAAGCTCCGCGTATGCGACTGCGCATGCACGGTAGCTCTCGACGTCCCATCCCTGAACGCAGGCATACAAGAGCATGTCCTTGCGCCGCCTGTTCTCAAGTGCCCACTTGGCGTTGGCCATCGTGAGCCTCGCTCGTCGCTTGCCTTCTTCAGCATCCATCGACGGCGGGACCGGGAAGTCAAGGGTGAATGCGACGTCGGCCTGCTGCTCCTGAAACTCGAGCACGTCTTTGGGATGGAGCACCTCCACTTTGTCATCGGTCGTCGTCTCCAGGACACCAAGACCCTTCACCTCCTTGACCTCGGCGTTCTGGAAGAGCGACGCGAACCCGCCCGAGTCGATCAGCATGGGCAGCGTGGGGCGTTCTTTCATCTGCCGCGCGTAGTGAAGGCTGACCATGATCGCAGGCGCCAGCCGCGGCAGATAGGGGCGGATCAGGTCGTCGAGCGGGTATCTATCCCCAAAGGTCGTCACTGGCACATAGGCAGGGAACTTGAGGACGCCATGCGCCGTTTGGAGAGTCGCAGGAGGCTTCTTGGTGGTCATCGTCTTTCCCGATCGAACCAGAGATGGAAGAGGTCGAGCTCTGCAGAGCCCGACTCTGTTGAAAGCCGTTCAACGATGGGCAGCAGTTCGCCGTCTCTGCGGCTGAGGCGCACCGCGAGCACATGCTTGCACTCGTTCCCCTTTGCAAAGTCCGCGCAGTCGCACCTCAGGCGTCCGGGTTCGACGGCCACCCGGTGGGGCTCCAGTCCGCCGCTGACGATGAACGAGTCAGACTGCCTGCGAACGTCGAGATCCAGTGCGCGACGCAATCGATATGGGTCGACTGTCAGGTCACAGGCCGCGGTTGACGTGCGAGAGGTACCGCCGACTTCTCGGAGCGAGAAGGCCGACCGGGCGCGGATCTTGTCAGTGGCCTCTTCGATCCAGCGCGCAGCCCGAGTCTTGGACACGCCACGCACCTCAGCCAGCGCGTCGCAGTCGGCCTGAGCAAGATCCTCGATGTCCTGAAAACCTGCCTCCCTCAAGCGGCGCGCCAGCTTCCCACCGATCCCATCCAGGTAGGTCAGGGTGACGGTCTGCTCGTCCACTCCGTGCCCAACCATTGCCGCCAGCGCACGGACACGCTCAGCCAGTTGGGGCTCTCCATCGAGATCTGAGTCAGACGGGGGAGTGTCGGGCGCCTCCTCATCCTTCTTCTTGGGCGGGGTCACCACGGCCACTGCGGCCGTGAGGATGCGCTCCAAGCTCTCGCTTAGCCGTCGCACCTCGAACGCATAGCAGCCGAAGTCATCGGCCACGGTCTCCGCGCAACCGACACGGGTCCATGCGCGCGCGATGAGCGCGGTCTTGAAGATGGAGGGCAGTCGTCGACCGCCATGTCCGAATCGACGGCGGATATCGTCAGCCGATCCTCTCAGGTGTGTGCTTGGCTCACGTACAAGCCGCTCGCCGAGTTCCTCGAGTTCCTCGAAATCAGCGGGAATGAGAGGCTCGCAGTCATCCGTCTTCGTGCATAGCAGCAGGATGTCGAAGAGTCTTAGCGCCGCCGCGTCTTCGGCTGCAAACGCGCGGGCGAGCGTCACCACCGTGGACGGTGCCAGCATCTGTCGGACTGCAACGCGGCCCAGCCGGGTCGCCTTCAGCCTGGGAGCACGTTCATCGTCGTCGGAGACCTCGACGACCATGCCGCTGTCCACCATCTCGCCAAGCACGTGGTCGAGGGCCGGCAAGCGCTTCTGATGCGAGGCCAGCGACAGCTCGAACCTGCGGTGCAGCTGCGTTCTCGTGCGGGCCAGACCGCTGGACAGCTCAGCGAGCACTTGTTCCGCCAAGGCACCGCGATCCACCAGGCCAGATTGGACACGCTCGAACTGCCCGGCTGCGTAGCGGTCGACGCTTCGATCCCAACTGGGAGCGATGAGCACGACTTCGCCTTCGGTATCGAGCCCACGTCGGCCCGCGCGACCCGCCCGCTGCCACACAGTGCTGACTGACAACGGCGTGAAGTCCGTCCCGTCGAAGGTCTGCAGGTCGTACAGAACGACCTGCCGCGCCGGCAGATTCAGACCCATCTCAAGCGTGCCCGTGGACACGAGGGCACGCAGGGCGCCCGAGCGGTATTCGTTCTCCAGGCGGCGACGGTCGAGCGACTCCAGGCCTGCATGGTGATGCCCCGCCGGCACCCCGGCCTCGCGGAGGTGGGCCGAGAGCAGTTCGGCGCGCCGGCGGGACTGGACGAAGACCAGGCTTTGTCCGCCAGCCGCCGCACAGCGCTGTACCTCCGCCGCGAGGATCCGGGGCTTGTCGGAAGCCTGCTGATAGCGCGCGAATCGCCATTCGAGAGGAATCGACCTCCAGGTGCTTCCGTAGTGGACGCCGTCAAACCAATCGGCCAGCTCGGCACGGTTGCCCAGGGTTGCGGACAGTCCGATGATCTGAAGGAAGGGGTTGAGCGCGCGTACGCGCATCAGGGCTCCCTCGAGCCTGGGCCCGCGGCGGCGGTCGCCCAGCAGGTGGATCTCGTCGACGACGAGGAGGCCGACCTTCGGCAACCAACCCCAATGGCTTCGCCAGCTACGAGTACACGCATCCAGCCGCTCGGGGGTCATGACGAGCAGCTGCGCACGCTCGAACGGCACCGGATAAGTCTGCTGCTGGCCGTACTCACCGGTGAAGACACCCACCTCGAAGTCGCTGAAGCGCTGGGTCCAGCGCTCAACGAGCTCATTGGCAAGGGCTCGAAGGGGTGTCAGGTAGATGGCTCGCTGCCCGCTCTTGAGGGTCGCCGCAATCGCTTGCTCGGCCAACCAAGTTTTTCCCGCACCGGTTGGCAGTTGTAGGATGGCGTGAAAGCCACTGTCCAGAAGCCCCCGGTCTACGATGGCCTGCTGGGGAGGGTTCAGCGTTGGCGCGGCTACCCCTTTGGCCGCAACCTCACGAAGAGCATCTGACTGAACCGACATGCAGCACATTGTGCTATCCGATATGCAATCACACAAGCTATTGCATAGTTATAATAGGTATAATATGCATGGCGTCAAGAAGTGAGTTATCGGATCGCCACCAACGTCCGGTACTTGCTCTGGCGCCAAGAGGTGCCGAAGCCGCAGTGGGTGGGTTGGTTAACGAACAGGTCATCGCTCGGCGTGACCTTCGTACGCGAAGTCGTCTTTGGCCGCTTGGCAGACGAGAACATCGGGGAGCAGGAGTGTGGTCAGTTGGCGCGGGTGCTGGGGCTGGAAGCCGAGCCCGACAGTCTTCGGTTTGGCGACTTCGCTAACGAGCAGTGCGACGTCCTTCGAGAGAACCTCACCTACCTGCTCAACACCCTTGGTCACGGAGGCAAGAAGGCCCTGGCCGCGGCTTTCAGCATCGACCCGACAACCATCTCGCGGTGGCTGAACGGATCTAGTCAACCAACGGACTCGACATTGAAACAGCTGGGCACGTACTTCGGCCTTCCGAGCGGCACCGACTTGCGAGGTGACCCGGTGTTCCTCTCGGCCGAGCCGGTGTCTCTGGCAGAACGGCGACGCTGGCTCACAGCGCGGCTTGAAGCGCTGTCGGTCGATGAAATCCGAGAGCTCTACCCAGCCCTCCGCCGTTTGCTGGAAGAGCCGTGAAGCACCACGACGCGGGAGCGAGTGGTGAAGAGGAAGGGAACGACGAGAGGCACTCTCTTCCCAACGAACTCTCGGGGCCATGGAAGACCATTCTGCCGGTCTTGACGGGGCACAGGCCGATGCGCGCCATTCAGAGGATGGCTGTGGATGAGGCACAGATTCTGGAGTCGCGTCAGCACCTGGTTGTGTGCGCGCCGACGAACAGTGGCAAGACGCTGGTCGGCTACCTGGTATTGCTCGAAGCCTTGCTGATGGGCCGGCGCGCCGTGTTGCTGGAGCCCTTGCGCGCTCTGGCCCAAGAGAAGGCCGACGAACTGGCGAGCATCGTCGCCTGCCTCTCGCCGGCTGTTTTTCCGACCGCTCCGTCGGTACGACTGACCACCGGCGACTATCGGCTTGAGTCAGAGGAGCCTGGCGCACCGCCTCCGGAACACGGGGAGCTGATCGTCGCGACCCCAGAGCGCTTCGAGGCCATTCTCAGGAATCCGACCTACGCATCGTGGTTGTCGAATGTCGGCGCGGTCGTCGTCGACGAGGCCCATCTCGTCGGTGACGCTCGCCGAGGGCCGACCCTGGAGCTGTTGATTGGCTCAATGCTTTCGTTGCCTGCCCCGCCGCGCTTTGCTCTGCTGTCGGCGACCGTGGGCAACCCGCAGCGACTGCAGGACTGGCTTCAGCCGTCGCAGCTGTTGCAATCCGTGGCGCGGACGCCGCTCAGCAAGGAAGTCTGGGAGCTCGATTCAACCGAGAGCCCCGACGACGTCTTGGAGGAGACGCTGCGCTTGGTGTTGAACGATCCGGACACGGCCGCACTGATCTTTGTCTATCGCAAGAGCGCTGCCGAGTCCTTGGCGAGGCGCTTGGCAGATTCGTTGGGACAAGAGGTTCTCGCATACCACTCCGGCCAGAGTGCAGCGCAACGGGCCAGTAGCCGGCAAGCATTCCTTTCCGGGCACTGCAGATGTGTCGTTTCGACGACGGCACTTGCCATGGGGGTCAACCTCCCAGCAACACACGTATTCGTTCGAGACACGACGTTCTTTGACACCGGGAAGTTGAAAGTCGATCAGCTGCTTCAGATTCTTGGGCGGGCTGGTCGTGGCGAGCGAACCGGCACCGGCATCGTTCTGTTGAGGCAAGAAGACGCCTGGGATGGCAGCGACCTGGCTCAAGCGTTACGCTGCGAGCGCATTGACGCCATCCGGTCATCGTTTGAGGCTCCGGCAGGTGGAAGTAGCTATGCAAGATCGCGCGATGCTGGCCAGGGAGTCTCGGCCGCGGCGACAGTTGTCGCCAGTTGTCTGAGCCGTGCCGGTGATGTCGGCTTGTCGGCGAACAAGCTGCGCACGCTGCTGGGCAACACCTTGGCGGGCGATGCCCTCGTCGGCAAGAGCGATGAAGCGCTGCGTTGGCTGGCTTCACCAGAGCACCATCTCGCATATGCGGACGACGAGGGCTTGTATCACCTGACAGTGCTGGGGCGGGCGGGAGTACGGTCGATGCTTCCCCTTGCGATCACGGCTGGCGTCGGACAGCTTGTGCGTGACCTCATGTCGCTTGGGCCACAGGGTCGGCTGCTCCGACGCTGGTCGAGCCTCGATCATCTGTTGACGATTGCGTTGCTGTCCGACCGCAGCCCCAAGTTGCGCCGCTTCAGCGAATCGCTCGCGAGCCAGATTGACGCGTGGCACGAGTCGCGCGCCCAACAAGACAAGTCACTGCTTTTCGCCGAGTGGATCATGGGATCGGCTGCATCGTCGAAGGCCAGCGAATTGCTCGGGTCCCTCGGTATCGAGTCCTCGGCGCCGAGGGGCAAGCAGGGTGAAATAGCTAGAAGCAAGTCATATGCCGCGATGCTCTCTGCGATCGTGCTCTACGAACGCGCGAGCGGCATTTCGGTTCGTGACGTTGAAACAAGGTGGTCGATTTCGGGGCTGGAAGGTCTGGAGGAGAGCTGGAGAGACTCCACGCTCTGGCTCCTCTCGGGCCTGGCAGCGATGTTCGAGATCCGCGCTTTCTATCACCACCTGCGCGAAGCCTGCGAGTCGGGCACCGACGACATTGGTCAATTCAAGCGGGAGCTCCGTCGCATCCGTCACCACGCCTACGAGCTGCTCGAGACGGTCAAGCATTGCAGCCCGCTGGGCGGCATGTTGCGCGGCCTGCGGAGCCTATACGCTGGTCAGGAAGGTCAGACGGCGGGCGTCGGGACTATCCGCAAGCTCGAGGACGCTGGCGTCGCAAGCTTGCGCGAAGTCGCTCAGCTGTCGTTGGCTGACTTGAAGCGGGTAGGTATCCAATCCAGATACGCGAGTCAGATCCGCAGGTACATCGAGCGACGGATGAGGTAGGAACTCAAAAAGCCTTGCTTTGAGCTTTCGCCTTCTGCTCCGTCTGCGCCTTCCTGGCGGCCTCCATCTCGCGGACCATCAGGTTGCGAGCAACAGGGTCGATGAGCCGCAGGTAGGTCGTGGTGTTCGGCCAGCCACGCGCCACCTCGATCTCGGCATTGGGGCCGAGCTTCCAGGTGGCCGTCACTGGCCCCAGCCCGAAGTTGCCGCGCACCGACGTCGGGCGACCGTACTTCGTCGCGATCATGTTGACCACCCGCTCCACCTGCTGAATGTCCATGAACGAAGGCAGCGTGTACTCGGCGATGGCAAAGGTATCCGCCTGGAGGTAACCCATCGCCAGTTCTGACGCCCCTTCCAGCGCCGACTCGGCACCGTAGGTGTCGAACCACGCGTTCTTCTCCTCCTTGAGGACTGGCAGCCCCTGCTTCTTCAGGACCTGCCGCAGCTGATCGCGGGTGGCGCCATTGAGCCTGACACCGAAGATCTCCAGCGACTTTGGCTCGGCCGCTGTTGAGGCCGATGGAGCAGTGGCGAAAACGGCGGCCGCCAGTACGGCCACGAAGGTTCTGCGAAACATGGATCGGTCCTTTGCAGTGGGTTGAAGTGAAGAAGACAGTTGGCCGTCGCAACGCGGCCAGCTCATTGCGTCGCACCGGGCTGACTCGTTCCGGGGGGCCCAGCTGCCGGTCGCGCGTTCCCCGTCGCACGCAGCCGCACCAGCAGCCCGCGCACCTGCCAGCCGACGTCCTGCGCGTGGGGCCAGCGCTCGATAGTCGCCAGGGTGGACACCGTGAAGACCAGGTCATCGCCCTCGTAGGCGATCAGCTTGACGAAGGCGCCGCGCTGGCCGTTCACGCGCCAGGTGAAGACCTGCGTATCCAGGGCCCTGAAGCGCAGCTCCTGCATCCGCCCGTCGCGGGCATGGCGGAAGCCCTGGACCACCACCCGCCACAGTGGCCCGTTTGCCTCGGCCCTCACCGGCAGCTCCGCCGCCAGCTGCAGCCACAGGTCCTCCACCCCATACCAGACGTCCTGGGGCGACTGGTCGACCTCGACCGAGACAATCTCGGGCTGGTCAATCAGCAGCGGACGCAGGGGCGCACTCGGCCTCGCGCCGCCTGCCGGGTCATCCCCGGGCATCTGGCGCAGCAACTGCAGCGCCGAGGGCAGGGCGGACGGCGCGAACCATTCGCTGTGGCCGTCGCCGTGGTGCCCGGCTGCCACACGGTACGGTGCCAGCCCCTTGTGCATGGCGCGTTCCACCTGCCCGGCGCGGCGCCGGTTGGACAGCCACAACGCACAAGAGCCGCGCAGGTCCAGCTCGCCCAAAGGAAACTCCGGCAACTTCATGGCCCGGCGCAATGGGTCAAAGGCCCAGCCGAGCTTGAAGCGGCGCCGGTCGATGCGGTGGATCAGGTAGACGGCCGCCGGCTGACCGGCCTCGGTGCGCGTGTCACGCTGGATGCGTCTCATGGGTACCTCCCTTCAGTGCAGCGTGGCCGTTGAGCGATAGCCCCCCAGCATCTGGATGAACTGCTCGGCGCTCAGCCGGCTGCTGGCGTACAGCCACGCCATCGGCAGCAGCCCCAGGTCGCCGAAGCGCGCCACCACCACCGGCTGGGTGCCGCGCTCGCTGAGTAGCGGGCCGTGGGCCTGCAACGGGCCGACCTCGACCGTGGCGATGCCGGGCTGGGCAATCAGCCACACCAGCAGATCAATCTGGTCGGTGGCACTCAGGCTGCGCTCGTCGGACCAGAGCACCAACTGCAGTGGCGTGCCGCTGTCGTGCAGGTCCCAGTCGATCAGGTAGTCCTCGACCCGGCGTTGCAACGCCGCGAACACGGCCGGGGTGGTGCCCTGGAAGGGCGTGATCCAGACATTGAAGCCCAGCAGCGCGTCGGGCAGGGCACGGCCGGCCGTGCCGGTGGGGGAGGGGGAAGGGGATTTGCGGCTCATATGGATCTCCAAAGTTCGGGGTGAGCTCCGCCCTGCCCAGCACATGGGGCATTTGCAGCAGACGAGTTCACCCGCGCGGGACGAGGCCCGCGATGAATCAGGACAGGGGCAGGTGCGGCTTACGCAGCCGCGGCGAGCGCCATGCGCAACGGCGGGGGCTGCGCTGGGGGCGTGGAGCCTTCACCGTCGGCGTTGGCTTCGGGCTTGAAGGTGGCGGTGAGCAGCCGGTCGAAGGCCGAGCCATCGCGACGGGTCAGATTCGGGATGAAGCGCGAGTACACCCGGAACAGCATTTCTGTGCTGCTGTGGCCAAGCACGGAGGCGATCCAGGCCGGTGCCTCGCCGGCGGCCAGCCATAACGTGGCCGCTGTGTGCCGCGTCTGATAGGGCCGGCGCAGGGCAAGACCCAGGTGCCTCAGCAACGGGTACCAGACTCGCTTGGTGAAATTGTTCGTGTCCACCGGCTCGCCGGCGCGGTTGCAGAACACGTAGTCCATGTTGCCGGTGGCCTTGTGCTGGGCCTTCAGTGCCTCGTAGACGACCTGGCTCATGGGGATGTCGCGCTGCGAGAAGTCGTTCTTGGTGTACTCCTCCTCACCGCCGACGAGGGTCTCGCGCACCAGGATCAGCCGGCGCTCGAAGTCGACGTATTTCCACTTCAGCCCATGGATCTCGCCGGAGCGCATGCCGGTGAACAGGCGCACCTTCAGGTAGTTCTGGTAGTCCTTGCGGATCGTGCGGATCAGCAGCTGGGTCTGCTCCAGGGTGAAGGGCTGTACGTCGGACTTCGGCACCTTCAGCGGCTTGAGCCGCCCCATGGGCATGGTGAACTCGTGGCGATCCGCGGCCTCCTGCAGTATCTGGCGCAGGATCAGCATGATGGTGTTGATGCGCGCCGGCGACAGCTTGGTGCCGGGGCGGCGGCCGCGCACTGACGCCAGATGCGAGCGGAACTCCAGGATCTGCGCGCGGGTGACTGCGCCGATCAAGCGGGTACCGAACCGCGGCAGCAGGTGCTGGTCGAGGATCCCGCGCACGGTGGTGATGTAGGTCCTGCGCCAGCCCACCTTGAACTCGCCGAACCATTGATCGGCGAAGGCGGAGAAGGGTGGGGTGTACGTCGAATTGACCACCTTTTCCAATCCGCCGTGTACGGATGACTCTGCTGGGCGCAGTACGACAGGTGCTACGGTGACGAGCTCCGGAAAGTACGCCTTAAGGCTGAACGTCCCCCGCTTGAGAGCCGCGTTAACTTGCCGGAGCTTCGGTTCGAGTTTCGCTCGGTTCTCGGGCGTGTCGGAGAGTTCGGTTTGCGCACGGATACGCTTTCCGTCCCAACGCAGGTCGAAGAACAGGTTGCCGGTGTCGGCGCGTTGACGGATGCTGGCCATATCGTCTCTACTCCGCAGTCGGCATAGCGATGGAGTCGCCGGAGGCAGGTTGCATGTCCCGCTCGATTGCCTCCCAGACGAAGAGAATCTTGCGGCCGCCGAACGGGCGGAAGTAGTGCGTCCCTTCCAGCAGGACGTTGTCCTTGAGCTGGTTCCTGATCGTCGCCGGCGTGTAGCGGATGCGCTGCGACAACTCGACAGTGGTCAAGTAAGTGCTGGTCTTCATGCTAGTCTCATGCCTCCAAGTTGCTGGTTTGCGCCTTTAATGCAACATATATGCATCACTTGAGTCGCATAGTAGCACACACGAGTTCGTTTGCAACATATTTGTTGCGTTCAGCCAAATGATCCGCTTCCGCCTAGCCGAACTCATTGCCGACGCCCAGTTCAAGACCGGTCGTCGCATCACGATCAAGGAGATCTCCGAGTCGACGGGGATCAACCGAATGACGCTTTCCCGGATGACAAATGTCCGCGGCTATAGCACGTCAACCGACACGATCGAAAAGCTATGCCAGTACTTCTCGTGTGACGTGTCGGACGTGGCGCAGTACATCGCTGAAGTGGCGGCCGAGGCGAAGACTCAAGCACCCCTGGCCAAGAAAGCGGTCGGGCGCACCGAGGGCGCGAGACAGTCCTCTGCGACAACGAAGGTGTCGAAGAAGACGCGCTAGTTTTGATAGGGAAGCGGCTGCCATTTGGCACTTGACGGCGTCTGACTACGCCAAGGGTTTCAACCCGTTGACGCAACGGTCCTCACGAATTGGCCGGCAGCTCTGCAGCGTCAGGGGCCACTGACGACTGCCTGCCCAGTTTCAAGAATCGTGGCGCGCGCCAGCCGCTGTTCGGGTACGCCGGCGATCGACCCTTCAACGACATCCCCGGCCGCGAACTGGTCGCCCCGAGGCGGCCGATCGGATCGTCGCTGTGGCCCCTGAAGGAGGTCCCGCGGCAGAGGGGACACCTAGGTAGGCGGCACTCTGAGCGATTGATGCGTAGCGCGGGGCTGAAACCGTGCGGGCGCACCTCACCGGGAGCCTAGCGTGCAAGCGATTGGCCGGCAGCCCCAGCGGGCGCCAACCTCAACATCTACCTGCACCGCGCGGTGCTGGACGGGGTGTACCGCTGCGACGTCGATGGTGCGCCTAGCTTCGTCTAGGGGGTAGTGCCAGCCGAGCACGAACTGCACGAGCTGCTGCAGACGGCCATCAACAGACTCATGAAGCTGCTCACGCGCCTGGGCGTGCTGCTGGAGGACATGGGCCAGACTTACCTCGCTGAGCCGGATGCCGACGGTGAGGAGACGCGTACGCTGCGGTCGCTGCAGGCGACAGCCCTCACGTACCGCATCGCCTTCGGACCACGGTCAGGGGCACCATGCCGCGCGGAGCAGCAGCGCGACAACCCCTGTGCGTGGACATCGACGGCCTCAGCCTCCACGCCGCAGTGCGGGTTGAAGCGCCCGACCGCAGGAGGCTGGAGCAACTGTGCCACTACGTCAAAGGCGGACCCATTTCCAAACCTGTGCGCCAGAGCCCGGCTGGGCCGTCTCCAAGACGCCTATGTCGGTACCATTGCCAAAAACAGGTTCAAGGAGTTTCAATGGCTACGTCTAACTCAAAGCAAGCGGTCAAGCCACCAGCGGCAGGGTCGAGGATCAGATTTTCGGCATCACTCATTCAGCAGGCCGGAAAGCAGTTCTACAGCCTGACGGTGCCAACGGACATACTGAGCATGTGCTGCTTCGTCACCAGTCGCGCCGAAGACCAGCAGACTGGCTTTCAGCGCGTGCTGGACAAGAAGCGGGCGCTAGACATCGCGAGCTACATCGATGACAAGCTAGGCACGATTCCTGGCTCGATCATCCTGTCGGCGCAGCCTGACGCGGAGCTAAAGCTCATCGGTGGAGGCAAGACCGTGGAGTTCACGATCACGCCCAAAGCCTTCTTGGTGCTTGACGGACAGCACCGCGTCTATGGATTTACTCTTGCTTCCAGCGCGATGCGGGTACCGGTTGTCATTTACTCCGGTCTGACGCACGTTGAGGAGGCGCGGCTGTTCATCGACATCAACACAAAGCAGCGTCAGGTGCCGAATGAACTCCTGCTTGACATCAAGCAGCTTGCGCAGCGAGAGGGAGATCGGGACAAGCTGCTGAGAGAAGTCTTCGACCTCTTCAATGAAGATCCGAATAGCGCGCTTCTTGGGCTAATGAGCCCATCGTCCCGTCAGAAGCAGCGGATCTCGCGCGTCACGTTCAATCTTGCGTTCAAGTCCGTGATCAACGTGTTTACGACCCCGGAGTCGAAGACGATCTTCACCGTGACCAACGCCTACATTGGAGCGTTCATGGACGTGCTTCAACGTCTAGGACTTCAACAGCGAGTCACCTCTCCGACTGTGTTTCGCGCGCTCATGGACACTTTTCCCGAGGTTGCCCGGATCTCCGCTGCACAGCACGGAAAGTCATTCTCGAAGAGCAAGTTCGCCGCAGTCATCAGCCCGATCGCAGATCAGATGACACCCGCTCGCTTCACCAAGGCTGCAGTCAGTGTCAATCAGCTTTCTTCGCTATTCGCTACGTTGATTAAGAAAGACTTCAGCATCTAGGCATGGCGCTTGAGAGCTCGCTTCGCTTGGTCTGGGCGCCGGGGATAGCTACAGGCAGGGGAACGCGTGAGTTGACCACTCACAAGATGTTCTCTCCAAGAATTGCGACTGTCCACAAAGTGACGCCGGACTCGGTGTCGATGTACGTTGGCAAGAAGCAGCGAAGCCTTGACTTCATGTCTCATGAGGCCGATCGTTTTGCCTCCGCCGCGTTTGAGAGCCTGCTCGTCGACGCGCGGTTCGAGAGGAACCCGAGATCGACGGCGTGGATGCTTATCAAGGGCTACTACGCCGCCTTCTTTGCCCTCCACTCTCTGCTTCGCATAAGCGGCTCTGCATGCACTCGCATTGCGTCTGAGACGGCCGCGAGCATCAATCGCGAGATTGCCCTACTGCTTCCTGGCTCGCCCAACGTGACTGGCGGCCTCTACTTGGTTTCATTGCGCAACGGCGGGGTCGAGATTGAGTGCAAGAGACTGGATCCCGGTAAGGGGGGATCGCATGAGAGCCTTTGGTCCCTGCTGCCCGGCTTCTTAGACGACATGGAGTCCAGGGTATTGGCGCTGGGTGCGGTTCCGGAGGAGGACGTCCGTCTAATCTCCGCCATCAGTGACCTCAGGAACTTACTCACAAGGAAAGGTGGGGCTCTCTGGTTCACCCAGGTTCGAAACCGGGTCAATTACTCCCACGAATACGGCGCGTGGTTCCCATATGTTCACTCTACTACTGACTGTGACAGGGTAAAGGGAAGGCTCGACTCGTGGCGCGGACCACCAGATGAGACGCTTGGTGGAATGGGCGACGATGAGGTGATTCAATTTGCCTCAGCTTGCGCATTCCTTGTCTCTCTCTGCAGCACGACAGTCAAGGACCTTAGCTTCCGCTCGGCCGTCGGGTCACCTTTCCGAACGTCTAGCGGGCTGCTCGCAAACTGGCAGGAAGCCTAGCGCTGGACTTCAGCGTGCCGTAATTGCTGTGTAGCTCACTTCGGGCGGGTCAGAACGGTGGCAAGGCCGCTAGGGACGGTCTGCACGACGCGCTACGAAGTGGCTGTTGAGGCGAACCGATGTCGCGGGTCAGCATGCAGTCGCAGCAAGCGGTAGTGCGATGCAGCGTTTGGGGTGGTGTGAGAGGCTCGGCGTTTGCCGCGCGGTCCTGGCGACGGCTATGGGCGCACTCACCGCGCGGCGCCCATTAAGCGCCGCCGCGCCGTCCACAGGCTGCCCAGCGCGAAAGGCGTGACGATCTGCGCGGTGTTCTTGCGCAGCCCTCGGTAGCGCACCTTGGCGTAGCAGAACTGCCGCGTGAGCACACGGAACTGGTGCTCCACTTTGGCTCGCACGCTGGACTTGATCCTTTCGATATGCTCGGCGATGAAAGCGCCGCGAAGCCGACGCTCGCCAGCGACAGTTCTTGGCCGGCTCCGGGTGCCCAGCTCCTCGATTTCAACGCCGCATTGCCGACCACCAGCATGTACCGGCTACGACTGCTATGTAGGAGGCTGTTCGAGAAGTCGAATGACTCGTACCAGTCTGAATTGGCCACGTGACCGAGCCAGCGGCAGATGGACGTAGCTCAATGCCAGAAACTGACAGAGGGCATAAGGCCGAGAGGGAGGCTGAGCTTCAGTGCCCACGACGGCCGTTTGTCCGGTTGTGCGAACGTCAATTGACGAGTGATCCGGTCAGCCGTGGGCACGGATGGGCACGGTGCCCATCCGTGCCCACGGGGTGCCCAAAAAGTTAGGGCCTGCTCGCTGGCAGGCCCTAGTGGCTGTTGGTGGAGACGAGGAGGATCGAACTCCTGACCTTCGCATTGCGAACGCGACGCTCTCCCAGCTGAGCTACGCCCCCAAACCGGCGTAAATTCTAGCATCGGCTTCAACGCGACCTGACCCTGCAGCCGGTGCTGCGAGCCTCCAACGAAGGAAGATGCCCATGTCCCTCAATGACCCCGCCTGGCTGAACGCGCAGTACAACAATCGCGAGCTGGTGCCAGACCATGCGCGGCATCTGGCCCA
This sequence comes from uncultured Pseudomonadota bacterium, assembly GCA_963758955.1. GTDB lineage: Bacteria > Pseudomonadota > Gammaproteobacteria > Burkholderiales > Burkholderiaceae_C > Rubrivivax. Next base: position 92,656 of record CAVWXO010000002.1, on the reverse strand, counting down.
CTGGGCCGAGGCCTCGGCGCTGACTCGATCGAAGAGCGACTGCCGGCTCGACTTGAACTATGGCAGTGGCCCGCAGGAGAGCCTGGACCTGTTCCCGGCGCCGCGGCCTGGCGCACCGGTCCTGGTGTTCGTGCACGGCGGCTACTGGCGTGCGCTGGACAAGAGCGACTTCTCCTTCGTCGCCCCGGTGTTCACCCAGGCCGGGGCGATGGTGGTGGTGCCGAACTACTCGCTGTGCCCCAAGGTGAGCATCGAACACATCACCTGGCAGATGGTGCGTGCCTTGCAATGGGTATGGCAACACGCGGCGCAGCACGGTGGCGACCCGCAACGCATCGTCGTGGCCGGGCATTCGGCAGGCGGACACCTGGCGGCCATGCTGCTCAGTTGCCGCTGGAAGCAGGTGTCCGAGGAGTTGCCTGCGCAGCTGGTGGGCGGCGCGCTTTCGATCTCCGGCCTGTTCGATCTGGAGCCGATCCGGCACACCCCCTTCTTGCAGACCGACCTGCAGCTCACGCCGGCGTCGGTGCGACGCTTGAGCCCGGCCTTCTTCCCGCGCCCCAAGGGCAAGCTCTACGCCACCGTCGGTGGGGCCGAGAGCGACGAGTTCCTGCGCCAGAACCAGCTGATCCGAGATGTCTGGGGGCCGACGGCGGTGCCGGTGTGCGAAACGCTGCCCGGGCGCAACCACTTCAGTGTGCTGGAAAGCCTGGTCGACCCCGCGGGCCGGCTGCACGAGCTGGGTCTGCGCCTGCTTGGGCTGCGTTGAGCCGGTGCAGGATCGTTGTCCGCTATGGCGGGCATTGAAGCTTAGTATTGGCGGCACCGCTGCCGATTTGGTAGCGTTTGCTTCCCCATCGCATGGCGATGGCTCGAGCATTCACCAACCAGGAGAGTGAGATGGGCTTGAAAGGATCGAAGACCGAGCAGAACCTGAAGGATGCCTTCGCGGGCGAATCGCAGGCCAACCGCCGTTATCTCTACTTCGCGAACAAGGCCGACATCGAAGGGCAGAACGATGTGGCCGCACTGTTCCGCTCCACCGCGGAAGGCGAGACCGGCCATGCGCACGGCCACCTGGAATTTCTCGAGGCCGTGGGTGACCCCGCCACCGGGTTGCCGATCGGCAGCAGTCGCCAGAACCTGGCCGCCGCCGTGGCCGGCGAAACGCACGAGTACACCGACATGTACCCCGGCATGGCCAAAACCGCGCGTGACGAAGGCTTCGACGAGATCGCCGACTGGTTCGAGACGCTGGCCAAGGCCGAGCGCTCGCATGCCAATCGCTACCAGAAGGCCCTCGACGCGCTCGTGGACTGAAGTCCGCTTGACTTCGTTTTTGACAAGGGGCTTCGTGCCCCTTGTTCGTTCCTGAACCCCCAAAGACCGCACCCCACCATGCGCGAAGGCAACCTCGAAGCACCGACCCGCCACCCGATCGCCTGGACGACGCCCGAGTTTTACGACGAAGCCTCGGCCTTCAAGGAGATGGAGCGGGTGTTCGACATCTGCCACGGCTGCCGCCGCTGCGTCAGCCTGTGCCAGAGCTTCCCGAATCTGTTCGATCTGGTTGATGCCACCGCCGACGGCGAGGTGCACGGCGTCAAGAAGGTCGACTACTGGAAGGTGGTCGACCAGTGCTACCTGTGCGACCTGTGCTACATGACCAAGTGTCCGTACACGCCACCGCATGCATGGAACCTGGACTTCCCGCACCTGATGCTGCGCGCCAAGGCCATCAAGTACAAGAAGGGCGAAGTCAAGGGCGCTGAGAAGTTCCTGGCCAGCACCGATGTACATGGACAGTTCGCCGGCATCCCGGTGGTGGTGCAGGCGGTGAACGCGGTCAACCGCACGAAGTTTGCGCGCAAACAGATGGACTCGCTGCTCGGCGTGCACCCTGACGCCTGGATGCCCGAGCTGGCAACGCAGCGTTTCCGCTGGGGCGCGGCCAAGTCGCCGCACACGGTGGTCACCAACGGCCAGCGCACGCCGGGCAAGGTGGCCATCTTCTCCACCTGTTTCGTCAACTACAACGAGCCCGGCATCGGCCACGACCTGCTCAAGCTGCTGGCGCACAACGACATCCCCTACGTCATTGTCGACAAGGAAAAGTGCTGCGGCATGCCCAAGCTGGAGCTGGGCGACCTGGACGCGGTGGCCGCGCACAAGGCCGCCAACATGCCGGTGCTGGCGCGCTATGCGAAGGAGGGCTACGCGATCCTGAGCGCGGTGCCCAGCTGCACGCTGATGTTCAAGCAGGAGCTGCCGCTGATGTTCCCTGACTGCGCCGACACGGCCTCGGTCATGGAGGCCATGTTCGACCCATTCGAGTACCTGGTGGCTCGCCACAAGGACGGGTTGCTGAAGCTGGACTTCAAGACCGCGCTGGGCAAGGTCAGCTACCACATCCCCTGTCACGGCCGGGTGCAGAACATCGGCAAGAAGACCGAGGAGCTGCTCAAGCTGGTCGGCACGAAGGTCGAGGTCAAGCTCAACACCGTGGAGCGTTGCTCCGGCCATGCCGGCACCTACGGCGTGAAGACGGCGACGCACCCGGTGGCGATGAAGATCGGACGCCCGGTGTTCAAGGCCATGGCCAAGGACGAGCCCGACCACATCGGCAGCGACTGCCCGATGGCCGGCCACCACATCGCGCAGGGCATGCAACAGGCCGGCACGCCGGCCAAGGCGGTGTCGCACCCGCTGAGCCTGGTGCGCATGGCCTACGGGCTGGAGTGAGCACGATGGCCATCACCCCCGACAGCCTGATGACGCTGGAGGCCTACTCCAAGTACCGCAAGACGCACAAGGCGCAGATCATTGCCCACCGCCGGCTGCGCAGCGTGCGCCTGGGTGAGCACATGAACCTGCAGTTCGAGGACGAGCAGACGGTCCGCTACCAGATCCAGGAGATGCTGCGCATCGAGAAGATCTTCGAGGAAGAGGGCATCCAAGGCGAGATCGACGCCTACGCCCCGCTGGTGCCCGATGGCAGCAACTGGAAGGCCACGGTGCTGATCGAGTATCCCGATCCGCACGAGCGCAAGCGCGAACTGGCCCGGCTGATTGGGGTGGAAGACCGCCTGTTCGTCGAGGTCGAAGGCCATGCTCGCGTGTACGCCATTGCCGATGAAGACCTGGATCGCGAGAACGCCGAGAAGACCTCGGCGGTGCACTTCGCTCGCTTCGAGTTCACGCCCGCAGCGCGCGAGGCGGTGCGGGCCGGCGCCGCGGTGCGCCTTGGCTGCGACCACCGCAACTACCCGGCGCACGTGAGCATCACGCCCGAAACACTGGCCAGTCTGGCCGGCGACCTGGCGCCACGCTGAAACTTGAGCGTCGCGGGGCCCTGCGGCATGATGTGCCGTGGCCACCGTCGCATTTACGCCGCAGCTGCGGCGCTTCCTGGCCGTGCCCGAGGTGGACACGGGTGCAGCCACGTTGCGCGAGGCACTCGAGGCGGCCTTCGCGTTGAACCCGCGCTTGCGCGGCTACGTGCTCGACGATCAGGGTCATCTGCGAGCCAACGTGGTGGTCTTCATCGATGGCCGGCGCAGCAGCGACCGCATGGCGCTTGCCGACCGGCTGGACCGCTGCAGCCGCGTGCATGTGCTGCAGGCCCTGTCAGGAGGATGATGCATGGACTCGCAGCGTGCCTGGGTTGCCACCCGCAAGGGCTTGTTCGAACTGCGGCGCAGCGGCCGCGACTGGCGCATCGAGCGCGTCAGCTTTCTGGGTGAGCCGGTCAGCATGGTGCTGCCGCCGCAGGACGGCCGGCGCATGCTGGCGGCGCTGAACCTCGGCCACTTCGGTGTCAAGCTGCATGCATCGGAGGACGCCGGTGCTACCTGGCAGGAGGTGGCCGCGCCGAGCTATCCACCGCAGCCCGAAGGCGCCGTGGGGCCGGCCTGGACGCTGCTGCAGGTGTGGTCGCTGGAAGCAGTGCACGGCGTCGTCTGGGCCGGCACACTGCCCGGCGGGCTCTTCCGCTCGGCCGACTTCGGGCAATCCTGGCAACTGGTCGACAGCCTGTGGAACCGACCGGAGCGCCTGGAGTGGTTCGGCGGCGGTTATGACGTGCCGGGCATCCATTCGATCTGCCCGCACCCGCAGCAGCCGCACGAACTGCTGGTGGGCATCAGCTGCGGCGGGGTGTGGCTCAGCCGCGATGACGGTGCCCAGTGGCAGCTGCACGCCGACGGCATGCGCGCCGCCTACCTGCCACCGGAGCTGGCCGGCAGCCCGAACACGCAGGACCCCCACCGCATCCTGCGCTGCGAATCAGTGCCCGAGGTGTTGTGGTGCCAGCATCACAACGGCATCTGGCGCAGCACCGACAACGCCCGCAGCTGGCAGGAACTGCACGACACGCCGGTGTCCAGCTTCGGCTTCGCGCTGGCCGCGCACCCGCGGGAGCCGGACACCGCCTGGTTCGTGCCCGCCCAGGCGGATGAGCGCCGCGTGCCCGTGGACGCGGCACTGGTGGTCAACCGCACCCGCGACGGCGGGCGCAGCTTCGACACCCTGCGCCGCGGCCTGCCGCAGGAGCATTGCTACGATCTGGTCTACCGCCACGGCTTGGCGCTGGCCGCAGACGGGCACACGCTGCTGATGGGCAGCACCACCGGCAACCTGTGGGGCAGCGCCGACGCCGGCGACAGCTGGCAGGCAGTGTCGCAGCACCTGCCACCGATATTCGCCGTGCGGCTGGGCTGAGGCGTCCTCGTTGTTGTGTCCGCTTGTTGCAACGATGTCGTGCGGAACGCACAGCGCGCCCCAAGTTCTTGGGGGCGCCACCCAATCGGGGGATGACCGGGACTTGCACAAGCTGAAAAATTGGTGTCACGCGCTGCTGCGATGATCCTGGTTGTCAGTTCCAGCCAGCCAGCGCGCCGCACGGAGACCGGGCCATGACGCAGACCTTCAATGTCGGTTCCAAGTCCTTGTTCGTCACGGTGACGGCCTGGGTCTTCATCGTGCTCGCCGCGCTGGCCAGCGTGTCTGCGCTGCTGCAGAACGCCGCCATGGCCTCGTTCCTGCCGGGGCTGACGGTGGTCGGCAACGTGCAACCGCTGCCTCTGCTCACCGGGCTGCTGATGGGCTACCTGCCCTGGCTGGTCGGCGCCGGCCTGGTGGTGTCGCTGGCCACGCTGGCCTGTGCCATCGGCCTTCTGGTGCGCCTGGAATGGGCGCGCCGCATCTTCATCGCCCTGCTGGTACTGGCCATTGCGGCCAACGTCGGCGGCTTGTGGCTGCAGCAGGAGGTGATGCAGTCGCTGGTCAGCAGCACCTTGAAGAGCTCGCCGCTGCCGCCGCTGGTGGCCGACGTGTTCGGCGGCTTCGTCACCGCCGCGCGGGTGATGGCGGTGCTGGTCACCGTCGGCGCCTGCCTGCTGCTGGTGTGGATCATCCGGCGGCTGATGTCGCCCGCGGTGCGCCAGGAATTTGCCTGAGCCACGCCGCGCTGACGCGCGGCGGCGCAGCCTGCCGTATGCTGGCTGCATGAAGACACCCATTTGCATCCTCACAGGCGCCTCGCGCGGCCTGGGTCTGGCCATGGCACGCCAGCTGCGCGCGAGCGGCCAGCGCCTGCTGACACTGTCACGCCAGCCGAATGCGCAGTTCGACGGCCCCGGCGTCGAACAATGGGCGGTCGATCTCTCGCAGCCGGCCGAGGCTGCGGCACGGCTGCGCGCCTGGGTGGCGGCGCTGCCGCGCGATCAGATCGAATCGCTCACTTTGATCAACAACGCCGCCGGCCTGGCCGCGCTGGCGCCGCTGGGCGACGTCGACGCGGCCGACCTGAGCCAGGCGCTGCGCGTCGGTCTGGAAGCGCCGATGCTCTTGACCTCGGCCTTTCTCGATGCCAGCGCCGACCTGCACGTGCCGCGCAAGGTGCTGAACATCTCCTCGGGCCTGGGGCGCTTTGCCATGGCCGGCAGCGCGGTGTACTGCGCGGCCAAGGCCGGACTCGACCACCTGAGCCGCGCGCTGGCGCTGGAAGAGGCGGCCAGCCCGAACGGCGCGAAGATCGTCTCGCTGGCCCCCGGCGTGATCGACACCGACATGCAGCTGCAGCTGCGCAGCGCGGACCCGCAGGCCTTCGGCGAGCGCACACGCTTCGCCAGCCTGAAGGCCGAAGGCCGGCTGGACAGCCCCGAGGCGGCCGCTGCCAAGGTGCTGGCGTGGCTGGAGCGGCCCGACTACGGTGCCAATCCGATCGGCGACGTGCGCGAGGCGGGCTGAAGCCTCAGTTCAGCGACAACTCCCAGGTCTCGCCCACCAGGTCGTGGCCGAAGCTGTGGTGTGGCTCGCTGGCCAGCAGCTTGTAGCCGGCGCGCTGGTAGATGCCGCGCGCCGCCAGCAGCAGGCTGTTGGTCCACAGCCGGATGCGGCGGTAGCCCACCTGGCGCGCCAAACGCTCGCATTCGTTGACCAGCGCCACGCCCAGGCCCAGCCCCCGCGCCGACGGCTCCACCAGCAGCATGCGCAGCTGTGCGGTGCCGGGCTCGACAGCCTGCGTAGCCTCGTCACGGGCCTGCACCAGGAACACGCAGCCGATCTGGCTGCCGTCACGCTCGGCGATCCAGCAGGCTTCGCGCGACGGATCGAACTGCTCGACGAAACTGGCGGCGATGCGTGCCACCAGCGCCTCGAAGCTCATGTCCCAGCCGTATTCCTGTGCGTACAGCGCACCGTGGCGCGACACCACCCAGCCGATGTCGCCCGGCCGGTGGGCGCGCAGCACGAAGGGCTGAGTCCGGGCGCGTGCGCCGAGCAGCGATTCGATGCATGCCATCGCCGCCAGCAGCTCGCGCTGCTGCGCGTCGCTCAACGGGCCGAGCAGGGCGGCCACCTCGGTTTGTGAGCGACGGTCCAGTGGTGCGAAGGCGCGGCGACCGGCGGCGGTGATCGACAGCCGTGTGGAGCGCGCGTCGCTGGCGCTGCGGCTGGCCTTGACCAGGCCGCGCTCCTTGAAGCCGCGCAGCAGCCGGCTCAGGTAGCCGGGGTCGAGGTCGAGGCTGCGCGACAGCTCGGTGGCGGTGGTGGAGTCCGCATGCGCCAGCTCCCACAGCAGGCGTGATTCGGCCAGCGAGAAGCGCGTGTCGAGCAGGCCCTCGTGCAGCACGCCGATGCGACGCGTGTAGAAGCGGTTGAAGGCGCGCAATGCGGCGATGCGTTCGGTGGAGTCGGACATGGCTTCAGCCTCCAGTGTCAAATTAATGGTTGCTTTTGGCAACTATATGGCGGAACCGCCGACCCCCCCCTGCTTGCCGAAATAACTGTATAAACGTACAGTTGTCTCATGGACCCGCTGCCCGCAGCCGCCTTGCTGGCGGCCCCTGAAACCCTGCATCCCGCGCTGTGGCGCGCCCACCAGCTGGGCCGCTCGCGCGAGGCGGCCGTGCGCAGCGGATTCGACGCGCTCGATGCCCAGCTGCCGGGCGGTGGCTGGCCGCGCCAGGCGCTGACCGAGCTGCTGCTGCCGCACCCCGGCGTGGGCGAGATGCGCCTGCTGGCGCCGGCGCTGGCCGGCATCGTCGCGGCCGAGCCGCCGGCGCCGCGCAGCGTCATGCTCTTCGACCCGCCGGCGCCGCTTTGCGGCTGGGCCCTGGCCCAGCTGGGGGTGGATGCGCAGCGACTGATCGTCATCCACGGTCGCGACGGCGCCCATGGCGCGCGCCACCTGCTGACCAGTGCCGACCTGCTGTGGGCGCTGGAGCAGGCGCTGAAGAGCGGACAAGTCGGCGCGGTGCTGGCCTGGCTGCCGCTGCGGCTGCGGGCCGATGCGCTGCGCCGGCTGCAGCTGGCGGCGCAGTCGCACGACGGCCCGGTGTTCCTGCTGCGCGACATCGAAGCCCGGGCCCGGCCCAGCCCGGCGGCGCTGCGCCTGGCGCTGCACAGCGCCGGCATCGACGAACTGGCACTGCGCGTGCTCAAGCGCCGCGGCCCGGCTTTGACCCGCTCGCTGCGGCTGGTCTTGCCGCCCGTGCTGGCGCCGGTGCAACGCGCGCGCGCCGAGGCCGCGCGCCTGGCTGCCGAGGCCACCGAGCGCGCGCGGCTGGGGCCGGCGGCCGGCAGTGCGGCGCGGCTGTCGCTGGCCGGGTGATGCGGGCTGCAGTGAAGGTGTCGGCGCTGCGATGCTGTGGATTGCCCTGCACCTGCCGGCGTTGTCGCTGGAATCCTTCGCTGCCACGTTGGGCGTGCTGCGCCATGCCCTGCCGCTGGCGCTGCTGCAGGGGCAGCGCGTCGCGGCAGTCAACCGCGTGGCGCAGCAGCTCGGCGTCAAGCCCGGCTTCAAGCGCGCCACCGCACTGGCGCTGGCCCCGCAGCTGCGCTTCGGCCAGGCCGATGCGGCGCGCGACGCGCAGGCGCTTCGCGCGGTGGCCCATGCCGCGCTGGCCTTCACGCCGATGGTCGCGCTCGACACCGAAGCCGCGCTGCCCTGCGTGCTGCTCGAGGTGCGCGGCAGCCTGCGCTACTTCGGCGGCCTGGCGCCACTGCAGCAGCGGTTGCGTGCCGCCTTGGCGCCGCTGGGCTACAGCGTCCGCCTGGCCGGCGCGCCCACCGCGCTGGGGGCCGCGCTGCTGGCGCGCTGGCGTGCCGGCTTCGAGCTCGGCACGCATGTCGATGACCTGAGCGCGCTGCACCAGCGGCTCGACGACGCACCGGTGTGGCTGCTGGCTCCGGGCCGCGAGCACTGGGACGCATTGCAGGGCATTGGCCTGCGTTGCCTGGGCGACCTGCGCCGGCTGCCGCGCACTGGCCTGGCGCGGCGCTTCGGCGAGGCGCTGCTCACCGACCTGGACCGCGCCCGCGGCGACGCCCCCGACCCGCGCGAGGCCCTGGTGCCCGAACCGCGCTTCGAGGCCCGGGTCGAGCTTTTCGAGCGTGCCGACAGCAGCGAGCAGGTGCTGCAAGGCGCGCAGCTGCTGCTGGCGCAGCTGGTGGCCTGGGCGCAGGCGCAGCACGCACGCATCGTCGGCTTCACGCTGGCCATGCGCCATGAACCACGCCACCGCGGCGACACCGACACCCCCGCACACACCGAGCTGCCGATCGCGCTGGCCGAAGCCTCCAACGATGCGCAGCACCTGCAGCTGCTACTGCGCGAACGTCTGGCGCGGCTGCCATTGCCTGCGCCGACGCTGGCGCTGCGCCTGCGCTGCGATCAGCTGCAGCGCAGCGCCGCACCCAACGGCGAGCTCTTTCCCAGCTCGGCCAGCGCGCAGCAGGGCTTGGTGCGGCTGATCGAGCGGCTGCAGGCGCGCCTGGGGCCGGGCCAAGTGCAGCAGCCGGTGCTGTGTGCGGACCATCGGCCCGAGCGCAGCACCGCCTGGCAGCCGGCGCTGCCGCAGGCGGGCAGCAGGCCGCGCAGCGTGGCCCCGGCGGGCCTGCCGCTGACACGCCCGGTGTGGCTGTTGCCGATGCCGCTGGCGCTGCCCGAGCAGCTGTCGAGCCCGCTGCTCGACGGCCGGCCGCTGCAGCTGCTGGCCGGCCCGGAGCGCATCGAATCCGGCTGGTGGGACGGGGCCAACTCGGCCCGCGACTACTTCATCGCCCAGGCCCACGATGGCGCGCTGGTGTGGGTCTATCGCGCGCGGCTGCCGCTGGCCGAGCCGACGGGGCAGGGCTGGTACCTGCACGGGCGCTTTGGGTGAGAGTGAACACATCGGGCCGACCTGGCAGCACAGCGCGTGGCCGCGCGTGTCACGCCGGGCACGGCGCGCTCAGATCACCCTCAGATGCTTCTTCTGCGCCCGCGGCACCGCCGACAGCGGCACAGCGCCGTCGAAGGTGACGAAACAGCCTCCGTGCGCCACGGCCAGCGCCAGCAGATAGGCGTCGGTGATCTGGCGCGGCCCATGCAGTCGCGTGACGTCGATGTGGGCGGGCTCGCGCAGCGAAACGTCGTCAGGCCAGAACTCATGGTCGTTCTTCGCGCAGGCGGCGGCCAGCATCGCGCTGATGGCGGCGATCGGCTGCCGGGTCAGCGTGCTGTAGCCGGGGCTGGCGATGATGCGCACCACTCCGTTTTCGACGATCGGGCAGGTGGCGAAGGCCGGCCTGTCGCGGGCGAACCAGGCGTTCGCACGCTCGGCGAAGGTGTGGTTCGCATCCAGCAGCGCGATCCACACGTTGACATCGAGCAGCGCGCGCACGGCTCAGACCCCGAGTTCGTCGCGCAGCCGGTCGATGTGTTCGTTGGTGATGATCTCGTCACGCCGCGGCAGCACCTCGATGCCCAGCGCCGAGCGGACCGTGACGCCCCTGCGCCGGGACGGTACCGCCTCGACCGTCGCCTGGCCGAGCGCCGTTCGCGCCAGCTGGGACAGTGCCCGGCCGGCGGAGACCTTGTCCTTGCGTGCCAGTTCCTTGGCGGCGATCAGCACGTCGTCGTCGATGTCGAGTGTCGTGCGCATGAGTTCATCCATTGATGCGTTGATGCATTAGCATCGTAGCATTGATGTGGGTGCCAGCATCTGCTCAGGCGCACCGCGGTCCGCGCAACCACGCGCCGAGCATCGGCGCCAGCCCCATCAGCGCCAGCCCGAAGATCATCAGCCCACCCTGCGAGGGGTCGAACGCGGCGCCGATGCGCGGCCAGCTGAAGCCCCGTGCGCGGCCGACCGCCAGTTCGAAACCGAACATCAGCAGCAGCCACAGCAGCCCCACCTTCAGCTGGGTTACACGTGTCGTCGCGCCCAGCCAGCGGCTCGTCAGCCAGGCCACGGCGAGCACCAGCACGCAGGCCACAACGAAGCCGATGCGCTCGGCCCGTGCCGCGCCGACGACGGGCACGAGATACAGCGCGCGCAGCACGCCGTGCAGCGTCTCGACGGCGGCGATCAGCAGCCACACCACCAGTGCGCGGCTCCACAGGACAATGCCCGGCGCTTTCATGGAAACTCCCCAATGACCGTGCATTGCAGCGCAGCCGCGCCCCCGACTGCTTGACGAAGGACAGCCGATGATCGACCTGCACTACTGGCCCACGCCCAACGGCTGGAAGATCTCCATCATGCTCGAGGAGTGCGGCCTGCCGTACACGCTCAAGCCGGTGAACATCGGCCGCGGCGAGCAGTTCAGCCCGGAGTTCCTGGCCATCAGCCCGAACAACCGCATGCCGGCCATCGTCGACCATGACCCGCCGGGCGGCGGCGCGCCGGTGTCGGTGTTCGAAAGCGGCGCGATCCTGATTTACCTGGCCGAGAAGACCGGCCGTTTCCTCGGCCACGACCTGCGCAGCCGCAGCGTCACGCTGCAGTGGCTGATGTGGCAGATGGGCGGACTCGGGCCGATGGCCGGGCAGAACGGCCACTTCCTGCTCTACGCGCCGGACAAGATCCCCTACGCCATCGAGCGCTATGCCAGCGAGGTGAACCGCCTGTACGGCGTGCTCGACCTGCAGCTGCAGCGCACGGGCGCCTTCGTCGCCGGAGCCGACTACTCGATCGCCGACATGGCCATCTTCCCCTGGGTGCGCATCTGGAAGGCGCAGCAGGTGCCGCTGGACGACTTTGCGCACGTCAAGGCCTGGCACGATGCGATGCGGCAGCGCCCCGGTGTGCGCCGCGGCATCGACGCCGGCAAGGACCTGCGCGCCAGCGGCCTGGACGACCAGGCCCGCAAGGCACTGTTCGGTCAGACCGCGCAGACGCTGCGCGACGCCGCCGTCAAGGCCCCCTGAACCGGAGACAAACCATGATCGAGTTCTTCTTCGACTGCAGCAGCCCCTGGACCTACCTGGGCTTTCACAACATCCAGCCGCTGGCCGCCGAACTGAAGGTACCCATCGCCTGGCGTCCGATCCTGGTGGGCGGCGTGTTCAACAGCGTCAACCCCAGCGTCTACGCCTCGCGCGAGAAGCCGGTGCCGGCCAAGCGCGACTACATGCTCAAGGACCTGCAGGACTGGGCACGCCTGAGCAGCCTGAAGATCGTCATGCCGCCGAAGGTGTTCCCGGTGAACAGCGTCAAGGCCATGCGCGGCTGCCTGTGGCTGCAGCCGCAGGGCCAGCTGGTGCCCTTTGCCACCGCGGTGTTCGAGGCCTATTGGGGCCGTGACGAGGACATCTCGCAAGATGCCGTGCTGGCCGACATCTGCAGGCGCTGCGGCATCGATACAGCGGCATTCCAGGCCGGGATCGCTGACGCGGCGGTGAAGGAGCAGCTCAAGGCCAACACCGAAGAGCTGATCCGCCGCGGCGGCTTCGGCTCGCCGACGATCTTCATCGGCGACGACATGTACTTCGGCAACGACCGCCTGCCGCTGGTGGCCGAGGCGCTGCGCCGCCGCACGGCGGCTTGAGTCAGTCGAAGCGCCGGCTGGCGCGTGCCAGGTAGAACCACTCCTGCCGCGACTGTGCCGCGGCAAAGGGGAAGACGATCCAGCCGTCGTGGGGGGCGGTGATCAGCTCGCCGTTGGCGCGCCGGCCGATCGGCTCCCCCTGCTTCAGCGGGTCGAAGCTGTGCCAGTCGCGCACGAAGGCATCGGCTGCGTCCTGTTTGTCGACCACGCTCACCAGCGACAGCGTCTGCAGCCGGTTTGGCGGTGGCGGCGGTTCGCCGCTCAGGCCCAGATGCGCCAGCGTGTTGCGGATCGCGCGCCAGGCCACCTCGATCGAGGCCGGGTCGTCGTGCCAGCCGCATTCCAAGGTCAGCGCGCAGCCGCCCACCGATCGCATGTACTCGGTGGTGCCGATGCCGTAGCGCGGGTCCATCTCCAGCGCCTCGGCGCGGCCTTCGGCCTGGGCGGCGCGGCGGCGTTGCGTCACGCCGGCGGCATAGGTGTCGAGCCAGCCGTCGACGGCGCGGCCCACGCCCAGGCAGCGTGCCAGCGCCTCCTCGCGCGCGGCTTGCGCAAAGGGTTCCAGCGGCCCGTCATTGTCCGGAGGACCCACCATCACGAAGGGTTGGCCACCACCATGAAAGGAATGCAGGTCGAGCAGCACCTCGTGCGCGGCGAGCAGCGGGCACAGCCAGTTGGCCACATGGTCCTCAAATTCGCGCGGCGCAACGGTGGGTTGCAATGCCCGGTTCAGGTTGCGGTCACCCGTGCGTCGGCCATGGGCATAGGCCAGCGCATTGCTCACTGGCACGAAAGTCACGCTGCCTGCGGACAGCACGAGCGCGCCGCTGTCGAGCTCGGCCATCACGCGCTCGATGGCGCGCGTGCCGCAAGTCTCGTTGCCGTGCACGGCGCCCAGCACGATCAGCCGCGGCCCTGGCGCGCGGCCGGCATAGCGCACCGACTTGAAGGGCAGCAAGGCGTTCACAGGTTGTCGATGGCCACCGGTGCCACCGGGTCGGCCAGGCTGAAGCCAAGCACACGTGCATAGAAATACGCCTCGGCCTCCAGGGCGCGGACGATGTTCTTCAGGTCCCTGAAGCCATGTTGCTCACCTTCGAACTCCAGGTAGGCCACCGGTACGCCCTTGGCCTTGAGCGCGGCATGCATGCGCCGCGATTGTTCCGGCGGCACGACCTTGTCCTCGGCGCCCTGCAGCAGGATCAGCGGACGTTGCAGGCCGTCCAGGTGGTGCAGCGGCGAGCGCGCCAGGTACAGCGCCCGGGCTTCGGGCCAGGGGCCGACCAGGCGGTCCAGGTAGCGGGCCTCGAACTTGTGCGTGTCTTCGGCCAGCGTCTGCAGGTCGCCGATGCCGTACAGGCTCGCGCCGCAGGCAAAGGTGTCGTGGAAGGCCAGCGCGCTGAGCGTGGTGAAGCCTCCGGCGCTGCCGCCGCGGATGATCAGCCGGCGTCCATCGACATCGCCGCGCGCGACCAGGTAGCGTGCGCCCTGGATGCAATCCACCACGTCGACCACGCCCCATTGGCCGTCGAGTCGCTGGCGGTAGGCTCGGCCGAATCCCGAACTGCCGCCGTAATTGACGTCGAGCACGGCAACGCCTCGGCTGGTCCAGTACTGCACGCCGGCGCGGTAGGCGTTGGACGCCATGCTGGTCGGGCCGCCATGGCCCATCACCAGCAGCGGCGGCTTCTCGTCAGCCGGTGCAGCGAAGTCCCGGTTGCGCGGAGGGTAGAAGAAGGCGTGCGCCGTCAGGCCGCCTGCCGTCGGGAAATCGATCGCCTCGGGCACCGAGCTGTAGTCGGGGTCGGCGGCCAGCGTGCTGCCGCGGCGCAGTGTCTCGATGCGGCCGTCATCCAGGTGCAGCAGGCATACCGATGCGGCCTGCAGCGGCGATGCGCCGGTGAACAGCACGCGATCGCCCGACACCGCCAGGTTACCGATGCTGCTGAACGGCGTGACGAGTGGGCGCAGGGTCTTCGTCACCGTGTCCAGCACCGCCAGCTGCGACACCGCGTTGCGCAGGTAGCTGCAAACCAGCTGCCGCGGCGAGCTGAAGCCGTAGGTGGCCAGGCCGAAGTTCCACAGCGGCTGCCCGAACTCGGCTTGCATAGGGCACAGCGCCTCGGCACCGTCCTGGCCCCAGCGGTACAGGTTCCACCAGCCGCTGCGGTCGCTGACGAAATGCAACTGCCCCTCGGGTGACCATAGCGGTTGCTGCGCCGCCTCGTCGCGGCCGCCGGCCACGCAACGCGTGCCATGTAGGCGGCCGGCGTCGTCCACATCGGCCAGCCACAATTCGCAACCGTCCCAGGGCATGGCGGGGTGGTTCCAGCTCAGCCAGGCGAGCTTCGTGCCGTCGGGGCTCAGGCGCGGCGCGGCGTAGAAGTCCTGCCCTTCGGCAACGACGCGCCCGCCTTCGGCATCGCCCTGGGCCTGCAGGGCGACCAGGGTGTTGCGCGGCTCGCCGCCGGCGCGATGGTCCTCGCGCACGCCCCACAGCAGCCCGCGCCGCCCATCGGCGCACAGGTCGGCATAGCGAAGATCTGCGTGCGGCGTGATCGCCCGCGGCGTTTGGCCGGGGTCCACGCGGTACAGACGCTGGTCGGCAAAGTGGCTGAAGAAGAGCACGCCGGCGTGCATCAGATAGGCACGGCCGCCGTACTCGTGCACACGACTGCGCGCGTTCCAAGGCGGCGGATTCAGCTCCTGCAGCGTGCCGTCAGGACCGCGCCGCATGATCACGTTGCGGCCTTTTTCGGCGGGGCGCGATTCCTGCCACAGCACGCTGTCGCCGTCGAAGCTCACATCGCCCAGACCGATGCCGGCGGCCACCGCGCGCTCGGCCGCGAGCGGCGACTTCCAGCTGCCGTAGGGCGCGGTCTGCGTCATCAGCCCAGCACCAGTTGCGTCTGCGTGACCAGCGCGCACAGCTTGCCGGCGTCGTTGCGGATGTGCGTCTGCCAGACCATCGTGGTGCGGCCCTTGTGCAGCGGCGTGCTTTCGCCCGTGACGGTGCTGCCGACCTTGGCCGAGCCGATGAATTTGGTGCTCGATTCCACCGTCGTCGTGCCCTTGCCTTCGGGCAGGTTGACGAAGGTGCCCACCGCGCCCAGCGTGTCGGCGAAGGCCATGTGCGCGCCGCCGTGCAGGATGCCGCCGCTGGTGCACAGGTCCGGCCGAACCAGCATCGTGGCGACGATGCGGTCCGGGCCGACCTCGATGAGCTGCAGGCCCATCAGGCCGGGAAACAGCGGCTGCAGGCGTTCCTGCAACGCGGTGACGGCATCGGCCATGTCGGTCTCCTGGGCTGTCTGTCGATGGGCGGCAAGCATAGCGGCTGGCGACGATTGGCCATCACAATGAGTCGTCGCCGGCCGCTCGCGCCGGTCCTTCAAGGAGACGATCCATGACCCGGACTTCGAAGCATGCCGGACGTACCGCGCTGGTCACCGGCGCGTCCTCTGGCATCGGGGAGGAGCTGGCGCGCTGCTTCGCCAAAGGGGGATTCGACCTGGTGCTGGTGGCGCGCAGTGCCGACAAGCTGCGCGCGCTGGCGGCTGAACTGGAAGCCTCACATGGCGTGGGCGTGCGCGTACAGCCTTCCGACCTGTCGCAAAGCGGTGCCGCACCCGCGCTGGCCACGGCGTTGCGCCGCAAGCAGGTGACGGTGGACGTCCTGGTCAACAACGCCGGGGTGCTGGAGCAGGGCGCGTTCTGCGACATCACGCCGCAGCGCCACCAGGAGCTGATCGACCTGAACGTGTCCGGGCTGACGGCGATGCTGGCGATGTTCCTGCCCGGCATGCGCGAGCGCGGCTGGGGCCGCGTGCTCAACGTGGCGTCGATCGCCGCCTTCCAGCCGGTGCCCACGCTGGCCACCTATGCGGCCACCAAGGCCTATGTGCTGTCGCTGACCGAATCGCTGTCCGAGGAGCTGAAGGGCACGGGCGTGAGCATCAGTGCGCTGTGCCCGGGCATCACGGCCACGCAGATGGTCAGCCGTGCGGCCGAGGCCAACGACAAGCTGGGCAGGCTACCGGCCTTCATGATCGGCGATGCTGCCGCCGTGGCGGCCGAGGGCTACCGCGCCTGCCTGCGCGGCGAGGTCATCAAGGTGCCGGGCTTGCTGAACCTGGCCACGACGCTGGCCTCGCGGGCCACGCCAAAGTGGCTGCTGCGCGGCCTGAGCGGTGCGGTCTTGCGCCGCAGCCTGTAGCCGCGCGCGTCAGCGCATGAACACGCCGTAGGGACCGGTGCGGTAGATGCTGCAGTGGCCGCCGTCGAGGTGGCGCATGCGGACTTCGAGGTCGTGCATGTCGACGGCCTCGGACAGGTACGTTTCATGGCGCTGCTGCACGTCTTCGAGCGACGGGCGGAACAGCATGGACAGGGACTTGATCAGGGCGAACATGGGACTCGGGACTCTTGTCATTTGAGACCGCATTTTAAGGGTTAACCCTAATCCCGGGCTTTGCGCAAGGTCAGCGATCTTCCGGTGGCAGTCCTTGCAACGAGGCGACGAGTGCAGCATGCGTCGCCGAATTCACCGGCCGGTGCTTGACCGCGGTCGATGCCGGGTACCTGTCCAGGCTGTTGCCGCCCTTCCAGTCGCGCGCCGGACGCACCGGGCGCGGCGTGAATCCACCGCCGCAGTTGGGGCAGACATCGGCCAGCACCCTTTCCACGCAGCCGGCGCAGAAGGTGCACTCGAAGCTGCAGATGCGCGCCTCAGTCGAGTGCGGCGGCAGCGCCTTGTTGCAGTGTCCGCAGGTGGGTCTGAGTTGCAGCATCGATGCGCTCCGGTGGCAGGGCGTCAAGGCCCCTGGGCACGCTGACGAGTGCCAAGCTGGGACAATTGTCGACTGCCCGCGCCGGGCAGGCCCGCCATGCCTTCTGTGTCCACCGTCAGCCCTGTCGCCCTGCCTGCTGCCAAGCCGCTGACCGGCTATCGCCCCTATTGGGCCAAGCGCTTCGGCCCTGCTCCCTTCCTGCCGATGACCCGCGCCGAGATGGAAGCGCTGGGCTGGGACAGCTGCGACATCGTCATCGTCAGTGGCGACGCCTATGTCGACCACCCCAGCTTCGGCATGGCGGTGATCGGCCGCGTGCTCGAGGCGCAGGGCTTCCGCGTCGGCCTCATCGCCCAGCCCGACTGGCAAAGTGCCGAGCCCTTCAAGGTGCTGGGCAAACCGAACCTGTTCTTCGGCGTCACTGCCGGCAACATGGATTCGATGATCAACCGCTACACCGCCGACCGTCGGCTGCGCAGCGACGATGCCTATACCCCTGGCGACGCGGCCGGCAAGCGGCCTGACCGCGCGTCGCTCGTCTATGCCCAGCGCTGCCGCGAAGCCTTTGCCGAGGTGCCGATCGTGCTCGGCGGCATCGAGGCCAGCCTGCGCCGCATCGCGCACTACGACTACTGGCAGGACAAGGTGCGCCGCTCGGTCCTGGTGGACAGCAAGGCCGACCTGCTGCTGTACGGCAATGCCGAGCGCGCCATCATCGAGATCGCCCACCGGCTGGCGCGCCGCGAGCCGGTGGCCGACATCACCGACGTGCGCGGCACGGCCTACATGGTGCGCAGTGCGCCCGAGGGCTGGTTCGAGATCGATTCCACCGACGTCGACCGCCCGGGCCGCATCGACGAGCACATCAACCCCTACCAGACGACCAGCGAGCAGGCCGCAGGCCAGGGCGCCAGCTGCGCCAGGGAAGAGGGCGCCGCGGTGGTGGCGATGCCTGCGAGCCGGCGCGTGGTCATGCCGGCGCGCCAGCGCACGGTGATCCGCCTGCCGGCCTACGAGCAGGTGAAGAGCGACCCGGTGCTCTATGCGCATGCCAGCCGCGTGCTGCACCTGGAGACCAACCCCGGCAACGCGCGCGCGCTGGTGCAGCGCCATGCCGACCGCGACGTCTGGCTGAATCCGCCGCCGATCCCGCTGAGCACGGCGGAGATGGACCATGTCTTCGACCTGCCTTATGCACGCGCCCCGCACCCCAGCTACGGCGACGCACTCATCCCGGCCTGGGAGATGATCCGCTTCAGCGTCAACATCATGCGCGGCTGCTTTGGTGGCTGCAGCTTCTGCTCGATCACCGAGCACGAGGGTCGCATCATCCAGAGCCGCTCCGAAGACTCCGTGCTGCGCGAGATCGAGGACATCCGCGACAAGGTCAAGGGCTTCACTGGCGTCATCTCGGATCTGGGAGGGCCCACCGCCAACATGTACCGCATCGGGTGCAAGAGCCCGGTCATCGAGGCCGCCTGCCGCAAGCCCAGCTGCGTCTACCCCGGCATCTGCCCCAACCTGAACACCGACCACGCGCCGCTGATCCGCATGTACCGCAAGGCGCGTGCACTCAAGGGGGTGAAGAAGATCCTGATCGCTTCGGGACTGCGCTACGACCTGGCGGTGAAGTCGCCCGAATACATCCAGGAACTGGCCACGCACCACGTGGGCGGCTACCTGAAGATCGCGCCGGAACACACCGAAGGCGGGCCGCTGTCCAAGATGATGAAGCCGGGCATCGGCAGCTACGACCGCTTCAAGCAACTGTTCGACAAGTTCAGCGCCGAGGCCGGCAAGCAGCAATACCTGATCCCGTACTTCATTGCCGCGCACCCCGGCACCAGCGACGAGGACATGATGAACCTGGCGCTGTGGCTGAAGAAGAACGGCTTCCGCGCCGACCAAGTGCAGACCTTCTACCCCAGCCCGATGGCCACGGCCACGGCGATGTACCACTCGGGCCGCAACCCGCTCAAGGGCCTGAGCCGCGACCCGCAGCGTGCCGAGAAGGTCGACATCGTGCGCGGCGAGCGCCGCCGCCGTCTTCACAAGGCCTTCCTGCGCTATCACGACGCGAACAACTGGCCCCTGCTGCGTGAGGCCCTGATGGCGATGGGCCGCGCCGACCTGATCGGCAATGGCAAGCAGCACCTGATCCCCAGCTTCCAGCCGGTCACGGCAGGCGGCTACAGCAGCGCAAGGCGCAAGAACTCCACGCCCGACAAGCCCAAGCCCGGCCGGCTGCTGACCCAGCACACCGGCCTGCCGCCGCGAGAGGTGGGTGCCGGCGTGCGCCACAAGACCGCGGCGATGGCGCCGCGGCGCAAGCCTCGTTAGCACAAACCCGCAGCGCCCGGGTGAGGCCGCAGCGACTGCGGCGTGCAAACCACACATCGCAACGCTCGGCGAGCCGCCTGGCGCTGGCATATGCCTTGCGCCGGCAACTGTGTCTTATGCTTGAAGCAGCTTGGAGCCAGCAACTGGGCTCCATGACTAGAACACTCGTTGGGGAACGCATCGATGAGCAGTTGCACCTTGGGGTTTGCGCTCCGGCCCGTGGCGTCGCACGAGGACTTGCTGGACGCCTGCGCAGTACGCGCCCAGGCCTACGGCCATCACCTGCCCGAAATGGGGCCACGCCTCGCCCAACCCGACACGCTGGACCAGGCCGACGGCACCACGGTCTTCGTCTGTCGCGACAAGGCCACCGGCCGCGCCACCGGCACGATGCGCATCCAGACCAGCCACCCCGGCCCGCTGATGGTGGAACAGAGCGTCACGCTGCCCGCCTGGCTGGCGGCGGCGCCGCGCGCCGAGATCACGCGCCTGGCGGTCAGCATCGGTGCCGACCCGCTGACCAAGCTGTGCCTGATGAAGGCGAGCTACCTGTTCTGCGTGGCGCAGCAGGTGCAATGGATGGTCATCGGCGCACGCAATGACGCGCTGATCCGCAACTACCGGCGCCTGGGCTTCATCGACGCGCTGGGCCGCGACGAACAGGTGCCGCTGGGCCATACCGGCGGGCTGATGCACTGCATCCTGGCCTTCGACGTGGCCTCGGCCGAGCGCACCTGGTCGGCAGCGCGGCACCCGCTGTACGGCTTCATGGTGCAGACCGCGCACCCGGACCTGGAGGTCACCCTGGCGCCACAGCCGCAGCCCAACGCGCTGATGCCCTGGTCCGCGCTGATTCAGATGGCGGCGGCCTGAGGCCGTGCGTTGGCCGCTCAGGCTGACTGTGCGACCGGCTCGCCCTGGCGCAGCCAGCGCCCCAGCACCTGTCCCAGTTCTTCCTTCGTGTAGGGTTTGGACATGAAGTCGTCCATGCCCGCGTTCAGGCACAGCTGACGGTTGATGTCCGACGTGGTCGCAGTCAGCGCGATCACCGGCACGCGCGGCAGGCCCAGGCTGCGCTCCTGCGTCCGGATCTCGCGCGTCGCCGCCATGCCGTCCATCGTCGGCATGCGGCAATCCATCAGCACCAGGTCGGGTCGGTCGGTGTCGCGCAGCGCATGGCGCACGGCCTGGCGGCCGTCCTTGACTCGCTCGGCGGCCACGCCCATGTGCTCGAGGTAGGCGGTGGCAATGACGGCGTTGACGTCGTCGTCCTCGGCGATGAGCACGCGGCAGGTGCCGGCAGCCGCCGGCGTGGCCGGGCGCAGCGGGTTGACCGCAGCGACATCCATCGGTGCGGCCGATGGCAGCAGCGCGGTGAACAGTGCGCAAGTCCCGACGCCCACGGTGCTGCGGATGCTGATGTCGCCGCCCATCGCCTTGGCCACGTCCCGCGCGATCGTCAGGCCCAGCCCGGTGCCCTCGAAAGGCCGTGACGAGGCGCCGCCCACCTGGCGAAAGGCCTCGAACACATGCACAAGTTCCGAAGCCTCGATGCCGGGTCCGGTGTCCTGCACCTCGGCGCTGAGGCGGCCGGAATCGGCATCGCGCATCAATGTCAGCGTGATCGAACCCTTCTGCGTGAACTTGACGGCGTTGCCCAGCAGGTTGTGCAGCACCTGGCGCACGCGCGCCGGGTCGCCGGTCACCCAGCACGGCGAATCCAGCTGCAGGTTGAGCGTGAATTCCAGGCCCTTGTCGACGGCGCGCACCGTGTAGAGGTCGGCCAGGTTCTGCACCACCGCGCCGAGCTCGAAGCGCTCGCTGCGCATCGCGAACTGCCCGGCTTCGATGCGCGAGATATCGAGCAGGTCGTTGATCAGCCCCAGCAGATGGGTGCCGGAGGATTCGATCAGCTCCAGCCGGCGTGCCACGGTGCTGTCGGTGGCGTCCAGGTGCAGAAGCCGCGCCACGCCCAGGATGCCATGCAGCGGCGTGCGCAGCTCGTGGCTGACGTTGCTGATGAACTGTGTCTTCACCGCGCTCTGGCGCAGAGCCAGCTTCAGCGCCTCGTCCTTGGCGACCGTCAGCGATTGCGCATGCAGGCGCAGGATCAGGCCGTCGACCAGGCGCTTTTCCGACGCCATGGCGGTACCCAGCAGCAGGCCCAGCAGCAGCAGCAGCCCGGTGCCGGCGATCGAGCCGAACTCGTCGCCCCGCAGGAACAGGCCCAGCGCCGTGAGCGCGACCATCGGCACCGCGTAGGCTGCCGTCGAGCGCTTGCTGAACTGCAGACCGAAGGTGGCGATACAGGACACGCCGACAATGGCCGAGCCCACCAACGAGGCCAGTGGGATCGGCGATGACATCAGCAGCATGCCGGCGATGCCCCAGACGATGCCGTCGGCCAGCAGCCAGCCGTCGGTGATGCGCGTCCAGCGTGCGCCGCCCGGGCGGCCCAGCTTGTCGTAGTGCAGGCTGATGTAGATGCGCGCTGCTGCCACGGCCAGCTTGGCCACCAGCCAGGCATCGACCAGCCAGGCCGGCACGGGGCTGCCGCGCAGCTGCATGGCCATGAAGACCGCAAAGGCGGTGGCCGCCAGCGTGCCCAGCCGGGTGTGGCCAAGCACCATGTTCAATTGTTCGTCGCTGACGGCCGGGCGCAGTGCCGGGTCGATCTTCAACCCGAAACGCTCGCCGAAGCGCGAAGGCCGGAACGGCTGCGTCAGATCGGCCGCGGGCTGCAAGACGGAGGGGGTGCGCGCGCCGCTCACGACTCGGTGGTCAGGGCATCGAAGCCCGAGGGCACTTCGATGCGCAGGTTTTCGCAGGTGGAGCGGAACAGCGCCAGCCGCTCGCTCGCCGCCAGCCCGGTCGAGCCGCCGGTGAGTTCGTGCGCGAACTGGGTCATCGCCTCGTGCCGGTAGCGTGCCAGCGAGCGTTGCCAGTCGCGCAGCAGTTGCAGCTTCACCAGGCTGGGGCTGTGCAGGAAGTCGTCATTCAGCAGGACCGAGCCGCGGCCCAGTTCCAGGTCGGCAAAGAGGCCCGGCAGCGGGAGCTGGAATTCGTCGGGGTCCGACGTGCCGGCACGGCCGGGCTGGACGCTGCTGCGCGCAATCTCGCTCATCGCTGTGGTCCCACGCCCAAGAGCGCACCTTCTCGGTTGCGGCGTCGTCGGGTTGCGCCAGGGCGGCCCGCTTCGCTTTGTCGATGCCGGCAGCCCTTCGGCCGACGGCGCTTCAAGCCGTGCCGCGCAGTCGCTGGCCGGGCCGCTGTCGAGCGACATCCGCAGAGCCTGCACGCACGGCCGATGATGCCATCGGAGATGCAACAAAAGGCGTCAACTATTCCGCGCTATCGGGCAGGCCCGTGAACAAGTCCGGCTCGGCGGCCAGGTCGGCGCGTTCGGTGGTCAGCAGCAGCAGCTTGGTGCGCAGCCCGCCCTGCGCCGAAAAGCCGCCGGGCCGACCGTTGGCACCGAGCACGCGGTGGCAGGGCACCAGCGGCGCGAACGGGTTGCGAGCCATCGCCTGGCCGACCGCACGCGCCAGCTGGCGGTCGCCCAGCTGCTCGGCCACCTGGCCATAGCTCAAGGTGCGGCCGCAGGGAATGCGGCGCACCAGGTCGTAGATGCGGGCGTGCAGCGCGGGCAGGCCACGCGCATCCAGCGGCAGCGCCGTCAGGTCCACCGGCACGCCGGCCAGCAACGCCGTGACGCCGTCGATCGCCTGCTGCGCCAGCGCCGACGGTGCAGCCTCGAGCGCGCCGGGCGCGCGCCGCAGCAGGCGCTGCGCCGCCGTCGCGGCATCGGCTTGCGGCAGCAAGGTGGCGCGCAAGCCGTGCCCGCCCCAGGCCACACCGCAGCAGCCCAGTGCGGTGTGGAACAGTGCGTAGGCAAACGGCTCCATTGCGCAGCGTAGCGCCGATTCAACCTCGGCGCAGGCGCCGCCAGACGGCCCAGGCCGCGGCCGCTGCCAGCAGTGCAGCGAGCACGACTTCCTCCACCGAGCGCAGGTCGTCGAGCAGCCAGTGCAGCGTGTTGCCGAACTGGTAACCAAGCATGCAGAAGGCTCCGGCCCAGACTGCCGCACTCAGCATATTGAGCAGCGCGAAGCGCCAGCGCGACACACCCAAGGCACCCAGGGCGATCGGCCCGGCGGTGCGCAGGCCATAGAGGAAGCGCACGCTCAGCACCGCGGCATTCGGGTGGCGCTGCAGCATCGGCCGCAGCCGCTCGATGTGTGCGGCCAGCGACGGGAATCGCGCAAGCAACGCCGGGCCGTGGCGCCGCCCCAGATAGAAACAGACCTGATCGCCCAGCGTGCTGGCCACCCAGGCGACGGCCATCACTTCGGGCAACCTCAGCAGCCCGCGGTGTGCGGCGAAGCCGGCCAGCAGCAGCACCGATTCGCCCTCGGCCATGGCGCCGACGAAGACGAACGCATAGCCGTACTGCGCCACCCATTCGCCGATGTCCATGCGCGGCATTGTGCAGCGGCCCCGCGCCACGGCTGTGGCGCGAATCCGCTACCCTTGCCGGCCCTGCCGTACGCCTGGAGACCGCGTTGTTTGCCGCCTTCGAACGACTCGTCCAGCCCTATCCCGAAGGCGCGCCGACCCTGCCGCCGCGCGGCTTCCTGCCCTTCGTCTGGGCCTGCAGTCTCGGGCTGCGCCGCTACATCGCGCTGATGACGCTGTGCACCGCCGCCATCGGCGTGTTCGAGGCGCTGCTGTTTGCCATGCTCGGCCGCATCGTCGATTGGCTCGGCCCGCTGCAGCCCGGTCGGCTGTGGGCCGAGCACGGCAACACGCTGCTGCTGCTGGCCGCGGTGCTGCTGGGCAGCACGCTGCTGGTGGCCTGTCAGTCGATGCTCAAGCACCAGGCGATGGCCGGCAACTTCCCGATGCGGCTGCGCTGGAACTTCCACCGCCTGCTGCTGCGCCAGAGCATGCACTTCTACCAGGACGAGTTCGCCGGGCGCATCGCCACCAAGCTGATGCAGACCGCGCTGGCGGTGCGCGACGTATGGATGATCCTGGCCGACATCCTGGTGTTCGTGCTGATCTACTTCGTCACCATGGTGGCGGTGGTCGGCGGCTTCGATGCCTGGCTGCTGCTACCTTTCGTCGCCTGGGTGGCCCTGTACATCGCCGCGCTGCGCTTCTTCGTGCCGCGGCTGGCGCGCACGGCCAAGGCCCAGGCCGATGCACGCTCGATGATGACCGGTCGCATCACGGATGCCTACACCAACATCGCCACCGTCAAGCTGTTCTCGCATGCCGGGCGCGAAGCCGGCTATGCGCGTTCGGCGATGCAGGAGTTCCTGGTGACCGTGCATGCGCAGATGCGGCTGGTCAGCGGCTTCGAGGTCGTCAACCACCTGCTCGGCATTGCGCTGATCCTGGCCACGGCCGGCGTCACGCTGGGCTTGTGGATGCAGGGCCAGGTCGGCGTGGGCGCGGTAGCAGCGGCCACCGCCATGGCGCTGCGCCTGAACGGCATCTCGCACTGGGTAATGTGGGAGATGGCCAACCTGTTCGAGCAGGTGGGCACGGTGCAGGACGGCATCAATACCCTGTCACGGCCGCAGGCAGTCCTGGACCGTGCGGATGCCGTGCCGTTGCGCGTCAGCCGTGGCGACCTGCAGTTCGACGCGGTCAGCTTCCGCTATGGTGCATCCAACGGGCCGCGCGTCGTCGACCGGCTGACGCTGCAGGTGCGCGCCGGCGAGAAGATCGGCCTGGTCGGCCGCTCCGGCGCCGGCAAGAGCACCCTCATCAACCTGCTGCTGCGCTTCTACGACGTCGAGTCGGGCCGCATCCTGATCGACGGACAGGACATCGCCGGCGTGGCGCAGGACAGCCTGCGCGCGCAGATCGGCATGGTCACGCAGGACACCTCGCTGCTGCATCGCTCGGTTCGCGACAACATCCTCTACGGCCGGCCCGATGCCACCGAGGCCGACATGGTGGCTGCCGCAAAGCGTGCCGAGGCCCACGACTTCATCCTCGGCCTGACGGACCCGTCCGGCCGCAGTGGCTACGACGCCCATGTCGGCGAACGCGGCGTCAAGCTGTCGGGCGGACAGCGCCAGCGCATTGCGATCGCACGCGTGATGCTGAAGGACGCGCCGATCCTGCTGCTGGACGAAGCCACCAGCGCGCTGGACAGCGAGGTCGAAGCCGCCATCCAGGCCAGCCTGTACCGGCTGATGGAAGGCAAGACGGTGGTGGCCATCGCGCACCGGCTGTCGACCATTGCCGCGATGGACCGACTGGTGGTGCTCGACCGGGGGCGCATCGTCGAGATGGGCGACCACCGCAGCCTGCTGCAGCAGGGCGGGCTCTACGCCAGGCTGTGGGCCCACCAGAGTGGCGGGTTCCTGGTCGACGACGAGGATGCGGTCGACGCGCCGGCGGCGGACTCGGCCGGCGAAGCTGCCGCGGCCGACCGTGCCATGCCGGTGCCGCCGGCCTTCCGCTAGTCGAACTTGATGCGCGTGGCCTCCAGGCCACTGCGGTCGGCCGCCAGCTGCGCTCTGACCTCGACACCGCGGCCGACCACGATGTCGGCCAGCGTGCCATCGTCCAGCCGCAGGTCGCTGCGCGCCCAGCTGATGGTGGTGCTGCGGAAAGAGTCGCGCACTCGGAAGGTCCTGGCAGTGTCATCCACCGACTCGATCGTGCCGCGGAACTCGAAGCCGCGTTCCAGTTCCTTGTCTTCGCTTTCGATCGTCACTTCGCTGGCGACCAGCACGCCTGCCCGCAGCGCGCCGCGGACTTCCACTCGGACTCCCTCGCGCACGGCGGTGCTGCCATCGGGAAAACGGGCCGTCGACGCATCCACCGGCAGGCCGTTGACGCTGAACTGCGCCGCCGAGACGAAGCTGCTCACCCGGCCTTCGAGTTCGGCCTCGTCGCGGTCCTCCGGGGTGCGCATGCCGGTGCCGAAGGCGGTGACCAGCCAGCGGCCGAACGGGCCAGGCACCTGGGTGACGCGCACCCGCACGGTGTCGCCCACCGCCAGAGTGGCCGGCAGGTGGGTGGCAATGCCATAGTCAAAGTCGAGGCCGCCGATGCGAAGCCGCTTCAGCGTTGTGTCGAGCGCGACGATAGGGCCCCGCAAGTGCCAGGCGGCGGAGGCATTGCGCAACTCGATGCGCGTGGCGTCGTACTTGCCGCTGGTCGCGTCGTACAGGCCGTAGACCTCGACCGTCTGGCCGACGTCGATGCCGGCCAGGGCACCGGCGATGCCCTCATCGAATACCGTCAAGGCACCGATGCGCACCGTCTGCCCCAGCAGGGACAGTGTGCCCGCGGCCGTATTCAAGGCACTGACCGGCCCTGCCAGTTCGCTGACCACACGGATGAGGCTGGCCTTGGCGCTGCGGCCCGAGGCATCGCTGCGGATGGCGTCGCTGTCGATGGCCACACGCATGCCGAGCTTCAGTGCGTCACGGCCCCGCTGGGCGTCGTCATCGTCCACTACGCTGGCCGTGCTGTCGTCGAAGCGCACCCCGGTGACGATGATCGAGCCGAAGCCGCTGATCGTCCCCAGCGCGTAAGTGCCGGTGCCGCCAGTCCCCACGCCGCCGTCGCCGCCCCCGCCGCAGCCGGCCAGCACGCTGGCGGCCAGGAACAGCAGACCTTGCAGGAATCGACGCAGGGGGAGACGGAGTCGGATCAGGGCGGTCATGGTGTTCTCAAGGCTTGCGCACGCGGCGCCTGGGTACAGAGGCTGGCAAAGGATGCGGCGCACCATCGGCGCCGGGGATGTCGTCGAACGCAAACAGGCCGATGCGCACGCGGTGCTTCTGCTCGCTGGGAAATTCAACGTCTGCGCGTACCCGTTGCTCCAGAGCCGGTACCAGGGTCTCGAGCAGTGCCTTACACTGAGGGCCGATTAGGCTGCGCATGCGACGCACCGAATCGACCGAGAGGCCGTCGGCAAACACGGCCTGCTCGAAGTGGCGACTGCCGTCGGTCAGCAGGTTCTCCACCGCGGCACGCAGGTGGTCGCCGACGTTGTCGGCCAGGAAGCCGAGCATGCGCGTGCAGTCGCCACGCGGCACGAAACCGCTCCGCACCAGCGTCACGGTGTCGGAGTTGTCGTCGAGCGTGGCCAGCTTCAGGCGCAGCAGTTCGTCAAGCAGGCTGCGTGGATGTACGTCGCGCGTCACTGCATGTGACAGCGTCTCGAAGCTGGGCAGGCTGCCCAGCCGAGGCAGCACTCGGGGTGCGCCCGATGCGTCCAGGTAGGCGGGGTCACTGAGCCAGTGAGCAAACACGGCACTGGCCGGCGAGCGAGGCCGGCGCGCAGCGGAGTCGCCGGTCTGAACCAACCGCGTCACCTCGCGCCGGTTGATACCGGTGGCGGTGCTGATGCGGCTGACACTGCGGTGCGGCGCCACCTGGGGGTGCGCGGCAGCCGCGGCCTGTACCACCGCCTGCTTCATCGACTCCTCCAGCGCTGCATAGGGCAGGCCGCGGGCGACGGCCAGTCGGGCCAGCGGTGCCAGCACGGCACGAAGCGCGTCCTGCAGCGCCTGGGCTTCGGCGTCGGGCGCAGGGGAGGATTCGTCGAACATCGGTGCAGGAGGAGGCGAGCAGGGCTGCATTGGAACAGCAGTGCGCCCAGGTGGCTCCCGGGGGCGCTGCGGGTCAAGGCGTTCGGCAAGTCATTCGAATCGTCATCAGTCCTCGAATTTGATCAGGCTGGCCTGCAGCGTCGTGCGGTCGGCAGAGGGCGTAGCCTTGACCTCGACCTTGCTTCCGTCCACTAGATCGGCCGCGCTGCCGCCGTCGGAGAAAATGGTGCCGTCGCCATAGTTGACACGTTCGCCGCGCAGCATGAAGGTGCCAGCGTCCTTGTCCAGCGCGCTGATGCGGCCATGTAGTTCAATCCCATGGCGCTCTTCCGCATGGCGCGCGTCCAGTTCCACCTTGGTGGCCACCAGCACGCCATTCGCCACTTGGCCCTCGACCTCGACCTGGGCGCCGAGCACCACGCCGGCCGTGCCGTCCGGGAAGCTGGCGCCGGCCGCATCGACTGGCAGACCGTTGACCTCGAAGGCCGCGCTGGAACTCAGCGCGGTGATGGCGCCGCGCAGGTGGGCCTCTTCGCGATCCTCGAGCTTGCGCACGCCCGGGCGCAGCGCCACCGCCACCCATTGGCCGCCCACTGGAGCGGTCTGCAGCCGCACGCGCACACGCTGGCCGTTGGCCAGAACGTTGGACAGTTCGGCCACCGTCAGGCCGCCATAGCTGATGACCTCGCCGCCGAGGGTGAAGGTCTTGGCCGTGGTGTCGAGATTGGCGATCACGCCGCGCAGCTTGTAGAAGGAGGTGTCGTCCTCGTCCTCGATGCGCGTGGCAATGTAGTTGCCGCTGGCGGCGTCGAACAGCGCATGGACCTCGACCACCGCGCCGACCGGGAGTGCCCCCAGGCCCCCAGGCAGGCTGTCGTCGAATACCGTGTTGGCCGTGGTCTGCACCGTCTGGCCCAGTACCACCAGGGTGCCGGCGCCCGCGTTCACGCTGCCCACCGGACCGACGATCTCGCTGCCGAAGCGGATGCGAAGCGCCTTGCCTTGAGCCGTGGCGCGGTCCACCTGGGCGCCGTCAACCTCGACCATCATGCCCAGCTTGAGCACGTCACGGCTGCGGTCGCCGTCATCGTCATCCTGCACCGTGGCGCTGCGGTCGTCGTAGCGCACGCCATTGACGATCACCGAGCCGAAGCCCGAGATCGGACCGGACGCAAACGAGGTGGCTGTTTCGGTGGCCGACGACGAATCGCTGCTGTCGCTCCCGCCACCGCAGGCGGACACGAAAGCCGCGGCAGCGGCCAGCAGCACGGCGGAGGCCTGCCGGCGCGACAAGGATTGGGAACGCTGCATCACGGGCTCCTGCGAAGGGTGCGGCCGGACATCGGCTGCATGAATGTGAACTATAAATGTGCGAAACGCACATTTCAAGTCCAATATGTAAGCGGGTGCTGCGTGGACGTACGGGTCACAGGAATGCGGCCGAATGCGCGGAAAGGCAAAGGGATTGCGTCCTGCCCGGTCAAGTCCCGGATTCGGGCTCCGATATGCCGGAAGCGTTGCTCACCGAGCCCGAGGGCCGCGCATGCCGCTACCCATGCAACTGACCCTGCCCCATCAAGCCGAGGACTGGCTGTTCGGCGCCGACCGCAAGCAGCGCATCCGCATGCGCCGCACGCTGGTGGCCTCGTGCGTGTACCTGCTGGCGGCGCTGGGGCAGTGGTGGTCGGCCGAAGCCGGCCTGGCCGATCGCCATCTGGCGCACGGGCTGATCCTGTGTCTCACGCCGGGGCTGTTTGGCTTCTTCGCGGTGATGCGCAGCGGCGTCAACCTGCGATTCGCCGACCCGGCGTTGACCCTGCAGCAGATGGTCTTTGCCATCGTGGCGATGGCCGCGGCCTACGTCATCAACCCGCCGGTGCGCGGCATGCTGCTGATGATCGTGGCCCTGGTGCTGATGTTCGCCGCCTTCACGCTGCCGCCGCGCTCCTCGCGCGCCTTGGGCGCCTTTGCCGTCACCGTGCTCGGTCTGGTGATGCTGGCCATGGCCACGCATGCACCGCAGACCTTCGACCCGACCATCGAACGCATTCACTTCGCCTTTGCCGCGGTGGTGCTGCCGGTGATCTCGATGCTGGCCGGCGACCTGTCCGACATGCGAACGCGGCTGAAGCTGCAGAAGACCGAGTTGAAGGACGCGCTGGCGCGCATCCACAAGCTGGCCACGCGCGACGATCTGACCGGCCTGGTGAACCGCCGCCACATGGAAGAGCTGGCCGAGATGGAACAGCGCCGCGCCATGCGAAGCGGCGGGCTGCCTTGCCTGTGCCTGGTGGACATCGACCACTTCAAGCGCATCAACGACCACCATGGCCATGCCGCAGGCGACGAGGTGCTGCGTCTGTTCGCGCGCCATGCCGCGGCCTCGATGCGCGAGACCGACGTGGTGGCGCGCTGGGGCGGCGAGGAGTTCCTGGTCATGCTGCCCGATACGAGGCCGGACGAGGCACGCACAGGCTTCGAGCGGCTGCGCCGCCTGCTGTCGCGCGACGAGGCCTGGGGCGAGCAGGCATACATGCGCGTCAGCTTCTCGGCCGGGTTGACCACCTGGCGGGTCGGGGAGCCCTTGCGCGATGCGCTGGCCCGTGCCGACCATGCGCTCTACGAGGCCAAGGCCTCGGGCCGCGACCGGCTGGTCGAAAAGTAGGCTGACGCCTACATGCCCGGCTCGATCGGCTTGTCGATCGCGCCGCCGTTCTCGACCCAGTCCTTGAAGGCGCCGAGGTTGTAGACCTCGGCATAGCCCAGGTCCTTGAGCAGCTTGCCGCTCAGCGCCGAGCGGCCGCCAGACGCGCAGTACAGGATCACCGGATGGTCCTTGCGGAACTGCTTGTCGTGGTAGGGTGAATCGGGATCGGCGCGGAACTCGAGCATGCCGCGCGAGACATGAATCGCGCCGGCGGCCTTGCCGCTCTTTTCCACTTCGGGCGCGTCGCGAACGTCGACGATCATGGCCTGGCCCGTGGCCACCATGGCCTGGGCCTGCGCAGGAGCGATGCGCGGCACCTCGGCGTTGGCTGCGTCCAGCAACTGCTTCAGACTGGTCGGCATGATCGTCCTCCTCTGGGTGTGTGGCGTTGTCTATCGTACACAGCGACGCACACCCGCTCAGTCCGGCAGCAGCCTCAGCTTGACGTTGCGTCCCTTGACCTTGGCCGACGACAGCCGGCGCAGCACCTCGTCGGCCAGCTCCCGCTGCACGGCCACGTAGGTGGAGAACTCATTGACGTTGATCTTGCCGATCGCCGACCCGGGGTAGCCCAGGTCCTTGGTCAGCGCGCCCAGCACGTCGCCGGGGCGGATCTTCTCCTTGCGACCGCCCAGGATCTGCAGCGTGCGCATCGGTGGGCGCAAGGGCTGGCAGACCGTGTCGCTCAGTTCATCCAGCGCGTGCCATTCACTGCTGAAGCCCAGTGCCTGCTCGATCTGGCCGACGCGGCCCATCTCGTCCAAGCTGGCCAGGCTGAAGGCCCAGCCCGAGGCGTCGGCGCGCGCGGTGCGACCGATGCGGTGGGTGTGGGTGTCGGCGTCGGGCGTGATGTCGACGTTGATCACCGCTTCCAATCCGGCGATGTCCAATCCGCGCGCGGCAATGTCGGTGGCCACCAGCACGCTGATGCTTTGACCGGCAAACTGCACCAGCACCTGGTCGCGGTCGCGCTGCTCCAGGTCGCCATGCAGCTCCAGCGCCGACAGCCCCATGCCGCGCAGCACCTGCACCAGTTCGCGGCAGCGCTGCTTGGTGTTGCAGAAGGCCAGCGTGCGGGCCGGCCGGTAGTGGTTGAGCAGCAGCGACACCGCATGCAGCCGCTGCTCCTCGCGCACTTCGTAGAAGCGCTGGCGGATCTTGCCGGCGGCGTGCGCCTGCAGCAGCTTCACTTCCTTCGGCTGGCGCATGAAGGCGGCGCTGAGCTTGGCGATGCCTTCCGGATAGGTGGCCGAGAACAGCAAAGTCTGGCGCTGCGTCGGGCACTGCCTGGCCACCGTGGTGATGTCGTCGTGGAAACCCATGTCGAGCATGCGGTCGGCCTCGTCCAGCACCAGCGTGTTCAGGGCCTGCAGGTCCAGGCTGCCGCGTTCCAGGTGGTCCATGATGCGCCCCGGCGTGCCGACGACGACGTGCGCGCCATGCTCCAGGCTGGCCAGCTGCGGGCGCATCGTGGCGCCGCCGCAAAGCGTCAGGATCTTGATGTGGTCCTCGGCGCGAGCCAGGCGGCGCAGCTCCTGCGTCACCTGGTCGGCCAGCTCGCGTGTCGGGCACAACACCAGCGACTGCACCGCGAAACGTCGCGGGTTCAGGTTGGCCAGCAGCGCCAGACCGAAGGCGGCAGTCTTGCCGCTGCCGGTCTTGGCCTGGGCGATCAGGTCATGCCCGGCCAGCGCCAGCGGCAGGCTGGCCGCCTGGATCGGCGTCATCGCGTCGTAGCCCAGGCGCTGCAGGTTGTGCAGCGTAGCCGGCGCCAGCGGCAGGCTGGCGAAGGAATTGGTGGGGGTCGAAGCGGGCGCAGGATTCATCGCCAATTATCTGCCGCCAGGGCCTCGTGGCCAGGCACCGCGCGTGGCGACGACCGGGGTCGTTCGTCGACGTCCCTTCGGCCCGCTGCGCTGGACGCCGTTCCAGACGCTCTGCCGGGGTGCGACCAGCGTGCGCTCGACAAGGTGTTCGCCCTGGCGCGTTCTGGGCAGGCCAAGCGACCGAGCCATGCAGCAGGGTCGAATTCCGTCGCGTTACACCACGTTGATCTCGCGCAGCGGCTCGCTCCGCAGCACGCGCTCCCACCCCAGCCGCGACAGGTCCAGGCTGCGGTAGCCGCCATGCAGCACCCACTCGCTCAAGGCGCGTCCGACGGCCGGCGCGTGCTGCAGGCCGTGTCCGCTGAAGCCGTTGGCGAACAGCAGGTTGTCGACGTCCGGGTGCGGGCCGAGGATCATGTTGTGGTCGAGCACGTTCACGTCGTAGTGCCCGGCCCAGGCGCGCTGCACGCGCAAGGCCTCGAAGCCCGGCACGCGCGCGGCCAGCACTGGCCAGAGCCGGTCGTCGAACAGCGCATGCTGCACCTCGAAGTCCTCGCAGGGCGGGTCCGCCTCTTCGGGTGGGGCCACGCCGCACAGCCAGCCATTGCCTTCAGGGCGGAAGTACACCCCGCTGGGGTCGATGACCAGCGGGCAGCCGGGCGTGAGTGCCGGGCTGCGCACGTGGAACACACAGCGCTTGCGCGGCTGCACCGGCAGGTGAATGCCGGCGCTGCGCGCCAGCGCTGCCGCGCCTGCGCCCGCGGCATTGATCAGCACGCCGCAGCCGATGCGCGTGCCATCTGCCAGGCTCACGGCCAGCACACGGCGGCCGCTGCGCTGCACACCGGAGATCCGCGCCTGGCGGTACTCGGCGCCGAGCGCAACGGCCTTGCGGCGCAGTGCCATCATCAGCGCGTAGGCGTCGAGCCAGCCTTCACCGCGCAGGCCCAGCGAGGCGCCGGCCAGGTCGTCGCAGTGCAGCCAGGAGAAACGCCGGCGCAGCGCGTCGGGTTCGAGCAACAGGACTTGCGCGCCCAGCTCGTGCTGCGTGCGGTGGTTGGCCTGCAGCGTGGCCAGCCCCGCGGGGCTGGCCAGGAACAGGTAGCCCCCCTCGTGCCAACCCACGTCCGGGACCTCGCCGTCCACTGCCAGGTGCTCGCCGAGCCGGGCGATGAACTCGCTGCCGAACATCGACATCCGGATGTTCTCCGGCGTCGAGAACTGGTGCCGCACCGAGGCCACCGACAAGGTGGTGGCGCAGCGCTGGTAGCTGTAGTCCTGCTCAAGCACCAGCAGCCGGCCATCGAACTGTGGGTGCGCCGCCAGGAAAAAGGCCGCGGCGCTGCCCACGGCCGCGCCGCCGGCGATCAGCACGTCGCAGTGGTCCATGCCTGTGTAGCGTTGCCGAATATCATGGCGCATGATCGCAGAGCCCGTGCCGCCCCGTTTCGAATCACTGCAACTTCACATCCAGGGCGGCATCGGCCAGATGCGGCTCAGCCGGCCGGCGAAGCTGAATGCGCTGTCGCCCGAGCTGATGCGCGAGATCATCGCAGCCAGCCGCTGGCTGGCCACGCGGCAGGATCTGCGCGTACTGGTCCTCGGCGGCACCGGCCGCGCCTTCTGCGCCGGCTTCGACCTGCAGGCCATGCGCGATGCGCGGCGGCCGATGGACCGTGAAGCCACCGACCTGGGCCGCCAGATGATCGAGGCCTTCGAGGCCATTCCAGCCATCACGCTGGCCACCGTGCGCGGGCACTGCATCGGCGGCGGCGTGTTGTTGGCGGCGGCCTGCGACCTGCGTATCGCCGCCGCCGATGCACGCTTCTCGATCCCCGAGATGGAGATCGGCATTCCGCTGGGCTGGGGTGGCGTGCCGCGGCTCATCCGCCTGGTCGGGCCGACCGTGGCGATGGAACTGGTGCTGGACTGCACCCCCTTCGACGCCGCGCAGGCGCTGGCCTGGCGCTTCGTCAACCGTGTGGTGCCGGTGGACGAACTCGACGCCAGCGGCCTGGCTTGGGCGCAGCGCCTGGCGCAGCGCCCGCTGAATGCGTTGCGCAACACCAAGCAGCGTTTCGCCGCCGCGGCCGAGACGCTGTGTCCGGCAGCCGACAGCCAGGCCGATGCCGATGCGCTGCTGGCCGCCTACCGCGACCCCGAGACCCAGCAGATGCAGCAGCGCTACATCAGCGCGCGGCAGCGCTGAGCTCGCGGTTCTGAACGGGAGCGGCCATGGCCGGTGCCAGCCTGATCGCGCTGATCGACGACATCGCCAGCGTGCTGGACGATGTGGCCGTGCTCACCAAGGCGGCGACCAAGAAGACCGCGGGCGTGCTCGGCGACGACCTGGCGCTGAATGCCCAGCAGGTCACCGGCGTCAGCCCCGAACGTGAACTGCCGGTGGTCTGGGCGGTGGCCAAGGGCTCGCTGCTGAACAAGGCCATCCTGGTGCCGCTGGCGCTGGCTATCAGCGCCTTCGCGCCCTGGGCGGTGACGCCGCTGCTGATGGTCGGCGGTGCCTTCCTCTGCTACGAGGGTTTCGAGAAACTGGCGCACCGCTTCCTGCACAGCAAGCAGGACGACGCGGCCCAGCATGCCGAACTGGCGCGGGCCATGGCCGACCCGGCGGTGGACCCGGTGGCCTTCGAGAAGGCCAAGATCAAGGGTGCGATCCGCACCGACTTCGTGCTCTCGGCCGAGATCATCGCCATCACGCTGGGCACCGTGGCCAATGCCGCCTTCGGCACCCGCGTGGCTGTGCTGGTGGGCATTGCGCTGTTGATGACGGCGGGCGTGTACGGCTTCGTCGCCGGCATCGTCAAGCTCGACGATGCCGGGCTGCACCTGTCGCGCAGTGCCGGTGCCAATGCCTGGGCGGGTTTCAAGCGCGCCCTCGGAGCCGGCATCCTGCGCGCTGCGCCCTGGCTGATGAAGGCGCTGTCGGTGGCCGGCACCGTGGCCATGTTCCTGGTGGGCGGCGGCATCCTGACGCACGGGGTGCCGGCGCTGCACCATGCCATCGAAGCGGCGGCCGAGGCGGCAGCCACATGGCCCGCCGGGCCGGTGCTGGCGGCACTGGCGCCGAGCGTTCTGGACGCCTTGGTCGGTGTGATCGCCGGGGCGCTGGTGTTGCTGGTCGTAAGCACGGTAAGCAGGTGGCGCCAAGCCGCCTGAAAGCGGCACTAGCCTTCCGAATGCGGTAGTTTTCACCCCCTCGACCGGGCCGCAGGCGCATAGCATCCGCGCATGATTTCGATGCAAGGGGTGCCTTCCTCGCTGATTGCGAAGAACGAATCCTGGGTCCGCAAGCAGGCCCAGTCGCTGGCACGCCACCTGCCGTCGAACGTCGAGAAGGCCGACCTCATTCAGGTGGGCCTGATCGCCGTGGCCCAGGCCTCGCTGGGCTTCGAGTGGGAAGGCGAACGCGATACGCCGGAAGCCACCGAGGCCTTCCTGCGCTACGCCCGGGCCCGCGTCAAGGGCGCGATGCTCGACGAATTGCGCCAGATGGACCACCTCGGCCGCGGCCAGCGGCGCAAGATCAAGGCGCTGCAGATCGCGCGCGAGCGCTTCCGCGGTGTCCATGGCAGCGAGCCGAGCATGGCGCAGCTGGCCGAGCTGTGCGACATGAGCATCGACGAGATGTCCAAGCTGGAACAGGCCGACCTGGAAGGCCGAGCCAAGAGCAGCACGTCCACGACCGAAGGCGACGAGGAGCCGGCCGAGTACCGCGCCGCCACGCCGCACGACGAGGTCGAGGCCCGCGTCGACACCGGCATCGTCATGCGCCGGCTGGAGCGCTTCTTTGCGGCGCTGCCGGAGCGCGAGCGCCAGGTCATCGACGCCTACATGGGTATCGGACTGACGCCGGCGCAGCTGGCGGCCGAGCTGAAGGTGACGCCGTCGCGCGTGTCGCAGATGTTCAAGGCGCTGGTGCAGCGCACGGCACTGCATTTCGGCCAGGACCCGAAACGCGCCGTCGACCGCCTGCCGGTGCGCTCACCCGACGACTTCGATCGGCGCATCGTGCAGCGCGAACTGGAACTGGCCGCCAATGTCGACGAGGGCGCCTGGGGCCACATGATGGAAAGCGCACTGACCCGGCCGATTGCCCCGGCCAAGGTGGCGAGCGCGCCGCAGCCCGGCAAACGAATCCGCGTCAGCAGCGACACCCGCTGGGGCTGAGTGCGGACCTCGGACCGTGCCTGTGCACGGGCCGAGGCCCCACGAAGGGCCCGAGCTCAGCGAGGGCGCGGCCTGCCCTACTTGCCCTTTATGCCCAGCAGTTCCACTTCGAACATCAGCGTCGCATTCGGCGGTACTGCGCTGCCGGCGCCGCGTTCGCCATAGGCCAGGCCGGGCGGGCAGGTGAGCTTGGCCTTGCCGCCGACCTTCATCAGCTGCACGCCTTCGGTCCAGCACTTGATCACGCCGTTGAGCGGAAACTCGATCGGCTCGCCGCGCTTGTAGGAGCTGTCGAACTCCTTGCCGTCGGGGAAGGTGCCGCGGTAGTTGACCTTGACGATGTCGGCGGGGCCGGGGCTGGGGCCGGTGCCTTCACGCAGCGAAAGGAAGACCAGGCCGCTGGGCTTGACCACCGCGCCCGGCTCCTTGGCCGCGGCGGCCGCGGCGTCGGACTGGGCCTGGGCCGTCAGGGAGCACATCAGCAACAGGGCAGGGGCCAGGAAGGTGAGTCGCATGGTTCGGGTCCGTGAAGTGGAGTGACCCGCCATTGTCCTAGAAGGCGAGATTCAGCCCGAGCAAGCCTTCCACCTGCGTCAGCCCGTCGCCCTTGATCTGCACCACGCAGCCGCCCGAGCAGAACAGGCTGCCGCTGCTGTTGATGAGCGTGAAGTAGCCGCGCAGCTCGGCACGAAGCGACAGCGCCCCGCTGATCGGCCACTGGTAACCCAGGCCCAGGTTCATCGACGGCCGGTACTCTGCGGACAGGCCCGACAACCCCGGCGCCAGCCGCGTCACGCCCAGGCCGCCGACCACGTAGGCGCCGCGCCCGAGGCCGCCATCGAAGAAGTTGGTACCGCCCAGGTGCAGGTAACTCACGTCCATCGGTACCACCGGCGTGCTGCCGGTGGCTTCCAGCTCGGTGGACTGGTAGGACGCGAAGATCTGCACCTGGCGCATCGCATCCAGGCCGAAGTCCAGGGCGATCGCGCCGCTGGCGCTGCTCTTCATGCTGATCGACTGAGACGGGCTGGTGTCCTGCTCGAAACTGCCGCCGCCGCGCCAGCCGCCATAGGCCGTGATCGCGTTCTGCGCCGCCGCGGGCTGCACGCTCGCCAGTGCCATCAGCGCGGCTGCGGCCAAGGTGGGGGTGTTCATGGGCCGATGCTAATGCGGCAGTGACGGGCATCTGGGTTAGTCTGGCGACATCGATCACGAAGCCGGCTGTTCCGATGAAGACCTATCGCATCGAAGTGCAACGCATCAAGGGCATGTCCAACGCCAACGGCATGCTGCATGCCCAGATCGACGCCACGGTGCTGCCGGCCACCGCCAAGGAGGACGTCGAGCCGACCAGCTGGCTGAGCCTGAGCGAGGAATCGGCCCGCACGCTGCAGCTGCTGCTCAAGGCGCAGTTCGCGCAGATCGACGGTCGCAAGGCACGCAGCCAGCGATGAGCATGGCGGCGCAGGAGGTGCTGGCACGTGCGGCGGCCTTCGCGCGCGACGTCGTCATGCCCGGCGCAGCGCGCTGGGAGGCCGAGCAACGCATCGGCCGCGAGGCGGTGGAGGCCGCTGCCGCCATCGGCCTGACCGGCCTGGAGGTGCCCACCGCCTGGGGCGGCCTGGGTCTGGGCTTCAGCGTCAAGGCGCAGGTGGCTGAAGTGCTGGGTGCGGCCGATTTCGCCTTCACCATGTCTTTGATCAACACCCACAACGTGGCGGCCAAGCTGGCGCGCGAGGCGCCCTCCGAGCTGGCGCGGCGCTATGTGCCGGATCTGCTGGCCGGCCGGCGCCTGGGCTGCACGGCGTTGACCGAGCCCGGCGCCGGATCGGACTTCGCCGCCATCCGCACCCTGGCCACGCGCACGCCGCAGGGCTGGCGCATCGACGGCGAGAAGGCCTGGATCACCAATGCGGCCGAGGCCGACGTGGTCGTGCTGTATGCGCAGACCGAGGCCGGCAGCGGCGGCCGCGGCATCGCCTGCTTCATCGTCGACGGCCGACGCGCGGGCTTCGGTCGCCAGCCGGCCTTCGCGCTGACCGGCCAGCATGCGATCGGTGCCGGAGCCTTCAGCCTCGACGGCTACATCGCCCAAGACGACGAGATGCTGCAGCCGCCGGGCCGGGCCTTCAAGTCGGCGCTGGGCTCGATCAACGGGGCGCGCTGCTACATCGCGGCCATGTGCAACGGCATGGTCGGCGAGGCGCTGCGCACGGCGCTGGCCTATGGCCGCGAGCGACACAGCCTCGGCCGCACGTTGGCCGAACACCAGGGCTGGCGCTGGCGCCTGGCCGAGGCGAGCGCCGAGCTGGCCGCCGCCCGGCTGCTGGTGGCCCAGGCCGCGGCGCAGGTGGAGGCCGGTGCCGACGCGCAACTGCTGTCGGCCCAGGCCAAGCTCGTCAGCACACGTCTCGCCGAACGCCAGCTGCCGGCCCTGTCCCAGGCCATGGGCGCCGAGGGGCTGCGACGCGAACACTGCTTCGGCCGGCACCTCGCCGGCGCCCGCGTGGCGTCCTTCGTCGACGGCTCCAGCGAAATGCTGCTCGAACGCATCGCCGCCTTGCAGCGCGACGTGGCGCGCTGACCCACCCCCCGGAAACCCCGAGGCATGAAACAGGGCCCTCGTACGCATTCCCTGTTCCAACCTACCGATCGGAGTCTTCCCCATGCGTTCTGTCCATGTCCCGACGATGGCGGCCACCGCCAGCCTGCTGCTTGCTTCCTGCGCGTCGATGACGAGCAAGGAGCCGATGAGCTTCTTCGTCTCCAGCACGGGCAGCGGCAAGGGTGCCGATCTCGGCGGGCTGACCGGCGCAGATGCGCTGTGTCAGCGGCTGGCCGCCTCGGCCGGCGCCGGTGGCAAGACCTGGCGCGCCTACCTCAGCGTGCCCGGCGCCTTCCCGTCGCAGGCCAACGCCCAGGGCACGCCCTCGGTGAACGCACGCGACCGCATCGGCAGCGGCCCCTGGTACAACGCCAAGGGCGACCTGATCGCGCGCGACGTGGCCCATCTGCACAACGGCAACCACATCAGCAAGGACTCGGCGCTCGACGAGAAGGGCAACCCGGTCAAGGGACGCGGCGACACGCCGAACGAGCACGACATCCTGACCGGCTCGCGCGCCGACGGCACGGCCTTCGCGCCGCAGACCGACACCACCTGCAAGGCCTGGACGAGCAGCAGCGAAGGCTCTGCCATCGTCGGCCACCACGACCGCATCGGCCCGCTGCCCGAGAACTGGGCCAAGAGCTGGAACTTCTCGCACCAGTCGGCCGGCTGCAGCCAGGAGGCACTGGTGCGCACCGGCGGCTCGGGCCGGCTGTACTGCTTCGCGGCGAACTGAAGCCTACTTCGCCCAGCCGTCCTTCAGCCCGGTGATGCGGTTGAAGACCGGCTTCGCCGTCGCATGGTCCATGCGGTCGGCGACGAAGTAGCCGTGGCGCTCGAACTGGAACTTGTCGTCGGCATTCGCCGCGGCAAGTGAGAGTTCGATCCAGGCCCGCACCACCTTCTTGCTGTCCGGGTTGAGGCAGGTCTTGAAGTCGCGGCCCGCGGCATCGGGCTGGGCTTCGGTGAACAGCCGGTCGTACAGCCGCACCTCGGCCGGCAGCGCGTCGTGCGCCGCCACCCAGGTGAGCACGCCCTTGGTCTTCACCGCGTCGGCCCCGGGGGTGCCGCTGCGCGTGTCGGGCACCAGCGTGGCATGGACTTCGGCAACGCTGCCGTCGAAGTTCTTCTTCAACCCGGTGCACTGGATGATGTAGCCGTACTTCAGCCGCACCACGCTGCCGGCGATCTGTGCGCCCTTGCCGTCGAAGCGCGGCGGGCTCAGGCGGTGGTAGCCCTTCAGCGGCTCTTCCATGAAATCCTCGCGCTCGATCCAGACCTCGGGGCCGAGCGTGAAGTGGCGCAGTCCGCGTTCCGGCTGGCCGGGATGCAGCGGGGCGCTGCAGTGCAATGTCTGGCCCTTGCCGATGACCTGATCCCAATTGCTCAGCACCAGCTTCAGCGGGTCGAGCACGGCCATGGCGCGCGGCGCCTTGGTGTCCAGGTCCTCGCGCAGCGCGATGTCGAGCGAGCTGTAGTCGATCCAGCCGCCGGCCTTGCTGACGCCGCTGCGTTCGGCCAGCAGGCGCAGGCTCTCGGGCGTGTAGCCGCGCCGGCGCATGCCCACCAGCGTCGGCATGCGCGGGTCGTCCCAGCCTTCGACGATGCCTTCTTCGACCAGTTGCCGCAGCTTGCGCTTGCTGGTGACGATGTAGGTCAGGTTCAGCCGAGCGAATTCGTACTGCTTGGGCAGCGGCTGCGCCAGCAGGCCGGCTTCGGCCAGCCGCTCCAGCACCCAGTCGTAGAAGGGGCGCTGGTCTTCGAACTCCAGCGTGCAGATGCTGTGGGTGATGTTCTCCAGCGCGTCCTCCAGCGGGTGCGCATAGGTGTACATCGGGTAGATGCACCAGCGGTCGCCCGTGTTGTGGTGCGTGGCGCGCTTGATGCGGTACAGCGTCGGGTCGCGCAGGTTGATGTTGGGCGAGGCCATGTCGATCTTCGCGCGCAGCACCATCGCACCGTCGGCATGCTGGCCGTCGCGCATTTCGCGAAAGCGCGCCAGGTTGTCCTGCGCTGAACGTCCGCGGAACGGGCTGTCGGTGCCGGGCGTGGCGAAGTCGCCGCGGTTGACGCGCATCTGATCGGCGCTCTGCTCATCGACATAGGCGTGGCCGGCTTCGATCAGTGCCTCGGCCGCGCGGTACATGAAGTCGAAGTAGTCGCTGGCGTAGTACAGATGTTCGGTGGTCGCGCCCTCGTAGGACGCGCGCCAGTCGTAGCCCAGCCAGTGCACCATCTCGACGATCGCATCGACGTACTCCTGCTCCTCCTTCTCGGGGTTGGTGTCGTCGAAGCGCAGGTGGCACACGCCGCCGTAGTCCTGCGCCAGGCTGAAGTTCAGCCAGATGCTCTTCGCATGGCCGACGTGCAGGTAGCCGTTGGGCTCGGGCGGGAAACGCGTGCGGATGCGCGCCACGTCGGTGGGCCCGGCGGCCTGGTGAGCGGCATCGCCGGGCGTGCCGGCGAAGCGCCGTGCGGCATAGCTGCCGGCCTCGAGGTCGCGCTCGATCACGGCGCGCAGGAAATTGCCGGGCTTGGCGGCTTCTTCTTTGGGGGGGGAGGACATGCGTCGATTCTATCGACGCGCCCTCTTCAACCTCCCTGCTTGCGGCGCAGGCGTTCCACCTCGTCGTCCAGCATGCGTTCGCGCAGGCCGTCGCCGTTCAAGCTGGCGAAGGTCACGAAGCCGTGGATCGCCAGCCCCAGCCCCCAGCCGGCCAGCGGCCACAGGTGCCAGGCCTTGCCGCCGCTGGCGAAGTTGATCGCCGCCAGGCCCAGGTTGACCAGCAGGTACACGGTGGCATGGATGTAGAAGCCCATCTTCTGCTTCACACGGCGGCTTGCGCGGCGTTGCAGGTCTTGTTCGGTCAGGGGGTTCATGGTCTTGCTCCTATTGACAGGGTACAGGAATCAGGAGGCGATGCCGTTCAGGGGCGAGCCCCACAGCAGGCTGCCCAGGAAACGCCCCGGCAACAGCGTGAACAGCCCGGCCACCACGCAGCCGCCGATGAACAGGCCCTTCATGGCCCGGCGGTGGCCTTCGACATTGCCGCGTCGGATGTGCCAGACGGCCAGCGGCAGCATCACCGCGACAAAGAGCGTGAAGCCGTGGATCGGCGTGTAGCCGAACAGGTTGGGCAGGCGGTAGTCGCGGATGAAGGCGCTGGCCAGCGCGGTGCCGCCCATCAGCGCCACCCAGACCCAGCCCAGCGCACGATGGCTTGGGGTGCCCTTGCGGCGACTGAGGATGACGATGCCGAGCAGCAGCGCACCGAGGGCACCCAACAGGTGGGCAAAGATCAGCGGGTGCCGCTGCAGCAACGTGACAAAGGCCTGCACCGTACGCTCCACAGATCGTCGATCAGTGCACCAGGGCCGGCGCGCCCAGCGCTGCAGCCACCACCGCTTGCAGCGCCTGGGGCTGCAGCGTCAGCGCGACATGTCCGATGCCGGGCAGCAGGGTCACCGTCACCGGCTTGCCGGCCTCGGCAAAGACCGCCGCATAGCGCTCGGCATGAAAAGCCTCGTCGTCGGTACCGGCCAGCACCTGCAGCGGCTGGCGCACCGCGCCGATGGTTGCGCGCCAGTCGGCCGGCGGCCGGTAGTTCAGCGCCAGTGCATGGGAATAGGCCGGCGTCAACAACGTCTTGGCCTGCTCGTTCAGCGCGAAGCGTGTCACGGGCAGGTCATCCAGTGCATGCACGCCCACGGCATTGAGCAGGCTCAGGCCGACGATGCGCGGCACGCCGACGTCGACCCAGCCGCCGCTGTCCGGCCTGTAGGTCGGCGCGTCCTGGCTGATGAAGGGCGCCAGCAGCAAGTATCGGTCGAACAGCGCCTGCCGCTCGCTGCCGGCAATGCGCAGCGCAAAGCCGCCGCCGGCCGAGAAGCCGGCCAGCGTCAGCGGCCGCGCCGGCTGCACGGTGCGCACCAGATCCTCCAGGTCTTCGTCGAGCTGACCGTTGTGGCCGATGCGGCCCTTGTGGCCGGTGGCGCCGTGGCCGCGCATGTCCAATGCATAGGTGGCCAGGCCAGACTGCGCCAGCGCCTGCGCCAGCGTATGCATGCTGCGGCTGTCGGCCGAGGAGCCGTGGGCCAGCAGCACGCTGCCGCGGGCCGTGCCGGCAGGCGCATACAGCCGGAAGGCCAGCGCCGTGCCGTCGCGGGCCGGCACGGTCTGCAGCGTCGGCAGGTTGCGATAGTCCACCTGGCGGAAGGGGTCGTTGATGCTGCCCATTGGCTTGGGTTCGCCCGGCCCGCCCAAGGCGATGGCGCCGGCCAGCAGCAGCAACGCCATCAATGGCAGGGTGATCAGGAAGCCTCGCATGACGTGGGTCCGTTCGCTGTGTCGATGGCGCCAGTGTCGGTGGCGGCCCGCTCCTGCGCACCGGCGGCGCGACGAAACGACGTTGGCGGCGACGAAGTGCCGCGGCCGCAGCGCGGCCGGCTACATGCCCTTGAACAGGTGCGCGTAGAGGCGGCTGACGGTCAGCGTTTCGGCGCGGCCCTTCAGCGACAGGAAGGCCTTGCCGGATTCGTCGCGCCGCGCGCTGGCGATGCAGCGCGCCTGCACCACCGTGCCGCGGTGCACCTGCCAGAACACATTCGGGTCCAGTTGCGGCAGCAGTTCGCGCAATGACATGCGGATCAGGTGCTCGCGCTCGGCGGTGACGACGCGCAGGTACTTGTCGGCCGCTTCGAAGTAGATGACCTCGGCCACCGGCACCAGATGCACCGTGGCGCCGACCTGCGCCTGGATCACCTCCAGCCGCGGCACGCTGCTGGCCGTTGCCGACGCGCCGAGCAGCGCGCGCAGTTGTTCGACGCTGGCCTGCATTTCCTGCGCCGCGCCCTGGCGCGTGGCCAGCGTGCGCTGCAGCCGGGCGATACACGCCGCCAACCGGGCGCTGTCCACCGGCTTGAGCAGGTAGTCCACCGCCTGCGCGTCGAACGCCTGCAGCGCATACTGGTCATAGGCGGTGACGAAGACCAGCAGCGGGAAGTGTGGCCCCTCCGGCCAGTCCTCGGCCAGCGCACGCGCCGCCTCCAGTCCGCTCAGCCCCGGCATGCGGATGTCCAGGAAGCACAACGTCGGCTTCTTCGCCAGCGCCAATTCCACCGCCTGCTGGCCGTCGCCGGCGATGGCCAGCACCTGCAGCTCGGGCCACTGTCGGGCCAGGTCGGCGCGCAAGGCCTCGGCGAGCAGCGGCTCGTCTTCGGCGATCAGGGCGGTGGGCTGGTTCATGGGTTCATTGGCAGGCGAATGCTGGCGCGTGTG
Source organism: uncultured Pseudomonadota bacterium (assembly GCA_963758955.1). Classification (GTDB taxonomy): domain Bacteria; phylum Pseudomonadota; class Gammaproteobacteria; order Burkholderiales; family Burkholderiaceae_C; genus Rubrivivax. The sequence continues at coordinate 48,019 of CAVWXO010000002.1, read as the reverse complement.
CCGCCACCGGGGGCCTCCTGCAGCACCAGGCTGGCGCGGCTGCCGTACAGCGTGTGCAGCCGCTCGCGTACCTGCTGCAGCCCGAAGTGGCTGTTGCCCGGCTGCACGCTGGCGCCCAGGCCCACGCCGCTATCCAGCACGCTCAGCTCGAGCATGTCGCCATCGCACCGGGCGGTGACCTCGATGCGGCCGCCGGCCACCTTGGGCTCCAGCCCGTGCTTGATGCTGTTTTCCACCAGCGGCTGCAGCAGCAGCGGCGGCACGCCCACCGCCTGCAGCTCGGCCGGCAGCGACAACTGCGTCTGCAGCCGGCCTCCCATGCGGATGCCCATCAGCGCCAGGTAGTCGCCGATGCGCTCGAACTCGGTGCCCAGCGGGTGCATCGCGCTGCGCGAGGCACTGAGCGTGGCCCTGAGGAAGGCGATCAGCCGGTCGAGCATGGCCTGGGCGCGCGGCGGATCCAGGCCGATCAGCACACGCAGGTTGGCCAGGGTGTTGAACAGCATGTGCGGTTCGAGCTGCGATTGCAGCAGCTTCAGCTGGTTCTCGGCCGCGGCGCGGCGGGCTGCTTCGGCGTCGGCGCGGGCATGGGCCAGGCGCTCCAGCAGCGACAGGGTCAGCACGGCGATCACCGAGGCCAGCAGCGTCAGCAGCCAGGTCATGCCGGTGCCGCTGCCCGAAAACGGCCACATGCCGGGAATGTGGTCGCCAGTGAGCTGCGCGGCCATCAGGTTGCCGAGGATCGGTCCCAGCGCCAGGCCCAGCACACACAGCGCCAGCAGCCAGTGCCAGCCCGGAAAGCCGAAGGGGTGGCCGGGCGGCAGGCCGCGCGCCACGCGCCAGCGGTCGCGCAGCACCGCCACCACATGGCGCCCGCCGTCGATGATCAGCCAGCACACCAGCCCGATGCACATCGACACCACCAGGTTGCCGACGAAGCGGCCCAGCCCGCCGACGGTGAGCAGCATGGCAATGGCCAGGTTCAGCACCAGCACCATGGCCCCGCCGCGCAGCAACTGTGCGCCGCTGCGCCGCCACGCGCTGCGGCCGGCCGGTGGCAACGCGGCGGGCAGGGGAGGGTGCAAGCTGGACATCGCCTGCCATTCTGGGCCCGTGGCGTGTTGCGCCGGCCCTGGCTTGCGACGGAACGCCATGGCCTGGTGCCGAATGGCGCCGCCGTGGCGCCAGGCGCAGGTCAGCCGCCGGCCAGCGCCTGGCGGATGGCCTCGATACGCGCGCGGTTCACGTCGAAATCCTTGCGGCCCAGGCGCGAGGCCGAACGCACTTGCACCACTGCATGCACCGGGTCGAACCAGAACTCGGCGTCGTCGACGAACTTCATCCAGCGCGTCGTGAATTGCACGTAGAGGTAGTCCTCGCGGGATACCACCACCTTGGCGCCGGGCAGGGTCTCGACGATGCGCCGGATCTGCGCGATCGTGGCCGGGCCGCTGCCCGTGAGCGCGAGCGGCGCGATGCGCGCGTAGTCCTGCATCGGATGCTGCACCCACAGGTCGGCCTGGCTGCTGACGCTGTTGGGTGTCTTCGACGGGGCCCGCAGCCGGCTGTCACGCACGCCCATGTTGTCCGGCGCGTGGCCGCTGAACGCACCGAGCTGCGCCGCCAGCAACACCAGCACCGCCAGGGCGGCCGCACCGAACAGCAACCACTTCAGAATGTGCACGGCAGGCCTCGGGATGTGGGGAGCGGCCGATTGTGCAGTCGAACCCGCTTGCCCCGGGCTCAGCGCCGTTTGCTGCCGCCCAACAGCCCGCCGAGCACGCCGCGGAAGATCTCGCGGCCCACGGCCGAGCCCATGCTGCGCACGGCCGACGACGCGGCCTTTTCCACCAGGCCTTCGCGCTTGCCGCCGCGCGGCCCGGTCTTGCCGAACAGCAGGTCCTTCAGTTCGCCCATCATGCCGGCGTCCTGGGCTGAGCCGCCTGCTGCGCCGCCCTTGGCGCCGATCTGCTGGGCAGCGTCGCCGCTGGCCTCGGCCCGGCCCTTGAGCTTCTCGTAGGCGGATTCGCGGTCCTGCGTCATTTCGTAGGTGCCGGCGACCAGCGAGCCCTGGATCAGCGCGGTGCGCTGCTCGGGCGTGATCGGCCCGATCTGGCTGCCCGGCGGCAGCACGTAGACACGCTGGGTCACGCTCGGCCGACCCTTCTCGTCGAGGAAGCTGACCAATGCCTCGCCCACGGCCAGCTCGGTGATGGCGGTCTCGATGTCCAGGCCGGGGTTGGCGCGCATCGTACTGGCCGCAGCCTTGACCGCCTTCTGGTCGCGCGGTGTGAAGGCGCGCAGCGCATGCTGCACGCGGTTGCCCAGCTGGGCCAGCACCGTGTCGGGGATGTCCAGCGGGTTCTGCGTCACGAAATACACGCCCACGCCCTTGCTGCGCACCAGCCGCACCACCAGCTCGATGCGCTCGACCAGCGCCGCCGGGGCGTCCTTGAACAGCAGGTGTGCCTCGTCGAAGAAGAACACCAGCTTGGGCTTGTCCAGGTCGCCGACCTCGGGCAGCTGCTCGAACAGCTCGCTCAGCATCCACAGCAGGAAGGTGGCATACAGGCGCGGCGCGTTCATCAGCTGGTCGGCCGCCAGGATGTTGACCACGCCCTGCCCATCCTGGGTCTGCATGAAGTCGGCGATGTCCAGCATCGGCTCGCCGAAGAAGCGGTCGCCGCCCTGTTCGCCGATCTGCAGCAGCCCGCGCTGGATCGCGCCGATGCTGGCCGCACTGACGTTGCCGTACTCGGTCTTGAACTGCGCGGCGTTGTCGCCCACGTGCTGCAGCATGGCGCGCAGATCCTTCAGGTCCAGCAGCAGCAGACCGTTGTCGTCGGCGATCTTGAACACCATGTTCAGCACGCCGGCCTGCGTCTCGTTCAGCGCCAGCATGCGCGCCAGCAGCAGCGGGCCCATGTCCGAGATGGTGGCGCGCACCGGGTGGCCCTGGGCCTTCTTGTCGTCGGCGAACACGTCCCACAGCGTGCACGGGCAGGCGACGGACTCGGGCGGGTCAATGCCGCGCTCCTTCAGCACCGCCGCCATCTTGGCTGGCGTGCTGCCGGTCTGGCTGATGCCGGTGAGGTCGCCCTTGACGTCGGCCATGAACACCGGCACACCGAGCTTGCTGAAGTTCTCGGCCAGGGTCTGCAGCGTGATCGTCTTGCCGGTGCCGGTGGCGCCGGTGATCAGCCCGTGGCGGTTGGCCAGGGCGGGCAGCAGGTGGCATTCGGTGTCGCCGTGGCGGGCGACGAGGATCGGGTCGGCCATGAGCGCGCTTTCCAGTGGGGTGGGTGACAAGGGGCGAAAAGTAGAATGTCAGTCTATCGAACATTGCCCATCGCCCGCGCCCCGTGCCGGGCCCAAGGAGAAGCACTCGCATGGCCGGACATTCCAAATGGGCCAACATCCAGCACCGCAAGGGCCGCCAGGACGAGAAGCGCGGCAAGATCTGGACACGCGTGATCCGTGAAATCACCGTGGCTGCGCGCCAGGGCGGCGGCGACCTGAGCGCCAACCCGCGCCTGCGCCTGGCGGTGGACAAGGCCAAGGCGGCCAACATGCCGGCCGACCGCATCAAGTACAACATCGACAAGGCCTCGGGCACGCTGGAAGGCCTGAGCTACGAGGAGATCCGCTACGAGGGCTACGGCATCGGCGGCGCAGCCATCATCGTCGACTGCATGACCGACAACCGCGTGCGCACGGTGGCCGAGGTGCGCCACGCCTTCAGCAAGTACGGCGGCAACATGGGCACCGAAGGCTCGGTGGCCTTCCAGTTCCGCCATTGCGGGCAGCTGATCTTCGCCCCCGGCACCGACGAGGACAAGGTCATGGAAGTGGCGCTGGAGGCCGGCGCCGACGACGTGATCGGCGACGACGACGGTGCGGTCGAGGTGCTGTGCGGCGTGGCCGACTTCGAGGCGGTGAAGGCGGCACTGGAAGCCGCGGAGCTGAAACCCGAAGTGGCCGGCGTGACGATGCGCGCCGAGAACGACATCGAGCTGCTGGGCGAAGATGCCGTGCGCATGCGCAAGCTGCTCGACGTGCTGGAAGACCTGGACGACACCCAGGACGTGTTCCACAACGCCGTGATGGACGAGTGATCCGCCGATGAAGGTTCTGGTCATCGGTGGCGGCGGGCGCGAGCATGCGCTGGCCTGGAAGATCGCCCAGTCGCCGCGGGTGCAGAAGGTGTTCTTGGCGCCGGGCAACGGCGGCACCGGGCGCGATCCGGTTCTCGACAACGTGGCGATCACCGATCTGCCCGCGCTGGCCGACTTTGCCCAGGCCGAGAAGATCGGCCTGACCGTGGTCGGCCCCGAGGCGCCGCTGGCGGCCGGCGTGGTGGACCTGTTCCGCGAACGGGGCCTGCGCATCTTCGGCCCGACCCGGGCCGCGGCGCAGCTGGAAAGCTCCAAGGCCTTCGCCAAGGACTTCATGCGCCGGCACCGCATTCCCACCGCCGACTACGCCACCTTCGACGACGCGGCCGAGGCGCATGCCTTCGTGCGGCAGCAGGGCGCCCCGATCGTCATCAAGGCCGACGGCCTGGCCGCGGGCAAGGGCGTGGTGGTCGCCACGACGCCGGAGCAGGCGCACGAGGCCATCGACTGGATGCTGGTCGACAACAAGCTGGGCGTCGCCCACAACGCCGGCGGCGCGCGGGTGGTGATCGAGCAGTTCCTCGAAGGCGAGGAGGCCAGCTTCATCGTCATGTGCGATGGCAAGAACGTGCTGCCGCTGGCCACCAGCCAGGACCACAAGCGCCTGCTCGACGGCGACGCCGGCCCCAACACGGGCGGCATGGGCGCGTATTCGCCGGCGCCGGTGGTCACGCCTAACGTGCATGCGCGGGTGATGCAGGAGATCATCCTGCCCACGGTGGCCGGCATGGCACGGGATGGGGTGCCCTTCACCGGTTTTCTCTACGCCGGGCTGATGATCGATGCGCAGGGCCATCCGCGCACCGTGGAGTTCAATGCCCGGCTCGGCGACCCGGAGACGCAGCCGATCCTGATGCGCCTGAAGAGCGACCTGCTCGAGGCGCTGCTGCACGCCACCGACGGCACGCTCGACCAGGCCGAGCTGCAGTGGGACCGCCGCGTGGCCCTGGGCGTGGTGGTGGCCGCCGCAGGCTATCCGATGGCTCCGCGCAAGGGCGATGTCATCACCGGCCTGCCGCCGCCGGTCGAGGACCTGATGGTCTTCCATGCCGGCACCGCAGAGCAAGGCGGCCAGCTGGTCACCAGCGGTGGCCGCGTGCTGTGCATCACCGCGCTGGGCGAGAAGGTCAAGACCGCGCAGCAGCGCGCCTATGAGGCGCTGGCCGGCATCCATATCGATGGTGCCCTGTACCGCACCGACATTGGCTATCGCGCCATCAAACGATGACAGGAGACCCGTCCGTGGCAGAACCGTTCGACAGCGCCCCGGTGCGCGATTACCTGCTCGGGCTGCAGCAGCGCATCGTCGGCGCCTTCGAGGCCGAGGACGGCAAGGCCTTCCTCAGCGACGGCTGGACACGCCCGCAAGGCGGTGCACTGGAGGGCGACGGCTTGTCCAGGCTGGTGGAGCACGGCCAGGTGTTCGAGCGCGCAGGCTGCAACTTCAGCCACGTGCGCGGCCGCACGCTGCCGCCTTCGGCCACGCAGCACCGGCCCGAGCTGGCCGGCGCGCCGTTCGAGGCGTTGGGCGTGTCGCTGGTCATGCATCCGCGCAACCCGCATGTGCCCACCGTGCACATGAATGTGCGCATGTTCGCCGCACTGCCAGCGGGGCAGTCGCCGGTCAGCTGGTTCGGCGGCGGCATGGACCTGACGCCGTACTACGGCGTCGAGGAAGACGCGAAACACTTCCACCGCTGTTGCCGCGATGCGCTGGCGCCCTTCGGCGAGGACAAGTATCCGCGCTTCAAGCAGTGGTGCGACGAGTACTTCTTCCTCAAGCACCGCGGCGAGGCGCGCGGTGTCGGTGGCGTGTTCTTCGACGACTTTGCCGAACTCGGCTTCGAACGCAGCTTCGCGATGATGCGCGCCGTGGGCGACGCCTTCGTGCCGGCCTACCTGCCGATCGTGCAGCGCCGCCGTGCCACCCCGCATGGCGAGCGCGAGCGCGAGTTCCAGCTCTACCGCCGAGGGCGCTATGTCGAGTTCAACCTGGTCTTCGACCGCGGCACGCATTTCGGGCTGCAGAGCGGCGGGCGCACTGAAAGCATCCTGATGTCGATGCCGCCGCTGGTGACCTGGCGCTACGACTGGGCGCCCGAGCCGGGCTCGCCGGAGGCGCGGCTGTACCGCGACTTCCTTCCCGCACGAGATTGGCTGGCTTGACCAAGCGCATCGGGCTGTTCGGCGGCAGCTTCGACCCTGTGCACCACGCGCACCTGGCGCTGGCGCGCCAGGCCCTGGATCAGCTGCAGCTCGACGAACTGCGCTGGGTGCCAGTGGGCCACGCCTGGCAGAAGCACCGTGCGATGACACCGGCCTCGCAGCGTGAGGCCATGCTGCGCCTGGCCCTCGAAGGCGAGCCGCGCTTCGTGCTCGAACGCTGCGAGCTGCAGCGCGACGGACCGAGCTACACGCTGGACACGCTGCGCGAGCTGCAGCGGGCCACGCCGGGTGCGCACTGGTACCTGCTGATCGGTCAGGACCAGTACCGCAACCTGCACACCTGGCATGGTGTCGACGAGTTGTTGCGGCGCGTCACGCTGGCTGTGGCGCAGCGGCCGGGTCAGCCGGCCGAGGCTGACGCTCGCGTGGCTGCTGCGCCGACGGTGGCGCTGGCCATGCCACCGATGGACATCTCCGCCACCGAGATCCGCCGTCGTGCGGCTTCCGGCGGGGATATCTCCGCATTGGTGCCGGGCGCGGTGGCGCTCTATATTCATCAACAGGGCCTCTATCGGGGCATTGCCGGGAGCTGAATGGACATCCGCAAACTGCAGCGCGCCATCGTCGATGGGCTGGAAGACGTCAAGGCCCAACACATCGCGGTGTTCAACACCGAGCATCTGTCGCCGTTGTTCGAGCGGGTGGTCGTCGCCACTGGCGCCAGCAACCGGCAGACCAAGGCCCTGGCCGCCAGCGTGCGCGATGCGGTGCGCAGCCGCGGCATGCAGGTCATGCGCACCGAGGGCGAGGAAAACGGCGAATGGATCATCGTCGACTGCGGCGCCGCGGTGGTGCACATCATGCAGCCGACGATCCGCGAGTACTACCACCTGGAGGAGATCTGGGGCGGCAAGGCGGTGAAGATGAAGTTGGGCGACACGCAGGGCACCCGGCTGGTCAAGGCCTCCGAGGAGCCGCCGCATGCCGCCGAGGCGGCAGTCTCGGCGCGCTACCTTGCAGCGACGAAGAAGGCCCCCGCAAAGAAGGCTCCCGCAAAGAAGGCGCCTGCAAGGAAGCGCGCCGCCCAGCGGCCCGAAGCCGCGCCTGCCGGCAAGGTGCGCAAGGTGGTGGTGGGCAAACCGGCCGCGCGCAAGAGCGCAGCGCGCAAGGCTGCTGCACCCAAGCGCCGCGCATGAAGCTGCTGGTGTTGGCAGTCGGCCAGCGCCAGCCCGCCTGGGCCGATGCCGCCTGGGCCGACTTTGCCAAGCGCTTCCCGGCCGAGATGCGGCTGGAGCTGAAGGCGCTGAAGGCCGAGCCGCGCAGCGCACGCACGGCCGCGCAGTGCATGGCCGCCGAAGCGCAGCGCATCGAGGCCGCGTGCCCGAAGGGTGCACGCCGCGTCGCGCTCGACGAGCGCGGCAGCCCGCTCAACACCCAGCAACTGGCCGAACGCGTTCGCAGCTGGCGCGGCGAGGGCCGCGATGTGGCCTTGATGATCGGCGGCCCCGATGGGTTGGATGCCACAGTGAAGGCCGGCGCCGACGAGTCGCTGCGCCTGTCGGACCTGACCTTGCCGCATGCCTTCGTGCGGGTGCTGCTGGCCGAGGCGCTGTACCGCGCCTGGACGCTGCTGCAGGGCCACCCCTACCACCGCGAATGAACCGTCCCTTCGTCTACCTGGCCTCGCAGAGCCCGCGACGCAGCCAGCTGCTGCAGCAGATCGGCGTGGCCCACAGGCTGCTGACGCCCGCCGACGACGAGGATGCCGAGGCCCTGGAAGCGCTGTGCCCCGGCGAGCTGCCCGAGGTCTATGTGCAGCGCGTCACCCGGCTGAAGCTGGCCGCCGCAAGCCGCCGGCTGGCGCAGCGCGGCCTGCCGTCGGCGCCGGTGCTGTGTGCCGACACCACCGTGACCCTGGGCCGCCGCATCCTGGGCAAGCCGGCCGACGCGACCGAAGCCTGCGACATGTTGCGGCGGCTGTCCGGACGCACGCACCGCGTGCTCACCGCAGTGGCGGTGCACGACGGCCGGCGCATGCGCGCCGCGCTGCAGGTCTCGCATGTGCGCTTCGCCACTATGCCGGAAGCGGCCATCCTGGCCTACGTGGCTGGCGGCGAGCCCTTCGGCAAGGCTGGCGGTTATGCCATCCAGGGCGCCATCGCCGCCTGGGTGGCGCACATCGACGGCAGCCATTCCGGCATCATGGGGCTGCCCTTGCACGAAACGGCGCGGCTGCTGCGCGCGGCCGGCGTGGCGGTGCCCTAGACTCCACGCCCACCATGGCGGCACAAGACATCCTCATCAACTGGGCTCCGCAGGAAACGCGCGTGGCCGTCATCGAGAACGGCGCCGTGCAGGAGCTGCACATCGAGCGCACGCTCGAGCGCGGCCTGGTCGGCAATGTCTACCAGGGCAAGGTGGCGCGCGTGCTGCCCGGCATGCAGAGCGCCTTCATCGACATCGGACTGGACCGCGCCGCCTTCCTGCATGTGGCCGACCTCAACCCGCCGGCCAATGGCAGCGGCCCGCCGGGCCGGGGCGATGCGGCGGCCACGCCGATCGAGCGGCAGATCTTCGAAGGCCAGTCGCTGACGGTGCAGGTCATCAAGGACCCGATCGGCACCAAGGGCGCGCGCCTGTCGGCGCAGATATCCATCGCCGGGCGCATGCTGGTCTTCCTGCCGCACGACCGGCACATCGGCATCTCGCAGAAGATCGGGTCGGCCGAACTGCGCGAGCAGCTGCGCACGCGCATGCAGGCGCTGGTGGTTGAGGGCGAGAACGGCAAGGGGGGTGGCTTCATCCTACGCACCAATGCCGAAGAAGCCAGCGACGCCGAGCTGGCCGACGACATCGCCTACCTGCGCAAGACCTGGGCCGGTATCCGCGAGCGCGCGCAAGGCAACCCACCGGGCACGTTGCTGCACCAGGACCTGAGCCTGGCCGAGCGGGTGTTGCGCGACCTGAGCAATGAATCCACCCACACCATCCGCATCGACTCGGGCCTGCAGTACGACAGGCTCAAGCAGTTCGGTGACACCTTCATGCCGCGCAGCGCGGCCAAGCTGGAGCTGTACCGCGGCGAGCGGCCGATCTTCGACCTGTTCGGCATCGAGGACGAGATCGTGCGGGCGCTGGCGCGCAAGGTGGAACTGAAGAGCGGCGGCACGCTGGTCATCGACCAGACCGAGGCCATGACGACGATCGACGTCAACACTGGTGGTTTCGTCGGCGCGCGCAACTTCGAGGACACGGTCTTCAAGACCAACCTCGAGGCGGCCGGCGCCATCGCCCGGCAGCTGCGGCTGCGCAACCTGGGCGGCATGGTCATCGTCGACTTCATCGACATGACGCGCGAGGAGCACCAGCAGGCGGTGCTGGCCGAGTTCCGCAAGCAGCTGGCGCGCGACCGCACCCGCACCACGGTCAGCGGCTTCTCGCAGCTGGGGCTGGTGGAGCTGACGCGCAAGCGCACGCGCGAGAGCCTGGCGCACATGCTGTGCGAGCCCTGTCCCACCTGCGAGGGCCGCGGCCAGGTGAAGACCTCACGCACTGTGTGCTACGACATCCTGCGCGAGATCCTGCGCGAGGCGCGACAGTTCGCGCCCAAGGAGTTCCGCATCGTCGCCAGCGCGGCGGTGGTGGAGATGCTGCTCGACGAGGAGAGCGTGCACCTGGCCGGCCTGAGCGAGTTCATCGGCAAGCCGATCTCGCTGTCGACCGAGCCGTCGCTGAACCCGGAGCAGTACGACATTGTTCTGATGTAGCAGGGCGGCCGTGCGCGCCTTGCGCTTGACTCCAGTCAAGCGGGGTTCTGCCGCGCGGGCGCAGCATCGGGCCATTCCTCGCCCTTGGAGACACCGATGAAGATCCTGCTGCCCGTGGACGGAAGCAAGTACACCCGGCGCATGCTCAGCTATATCGCCGCGCATGACGAACTGCTCGGCAGCGGGCACGAGTACCTGCTGTTTACCGTGGTGGCGCGGCTGTCCAGCCGGGCCGCCGAGTTCTTCGACCGGCGCACGCTCGACGCCTACTACCAGGACGAGGCCGAGAAGGCGTTGCGGGCTGCGCTCAGCTTTGCCCAGAAGCAGGGTTGGGCGGTGAGCAGCGACCATGCCGCCGGCCATGCGGCGGAGGAGATCGCCGCCTATGCGAAGGCGAAGAAGCCGGCGCTGATCGTCATGGGCACGCACGGCCATTCGGCGCTGGGTAACGCCGTGCTCGGCTCGGTGACGCAGGGCGTGCTGGCGCGCTGCACAGTGCCGCTGCTGCTGGTGCACTGATCCGGCAAAGGGTGGGCGGGGCGCCTAAACTGCGGGCCATCAAAGCCCACACCGAACCCAGGAGACCGCCATGCACATCGCCTCGCTCAAGGAAGTCGTCAGCGCCGAAGAATGGCAGCTGCGCTGTGATCTCGCGGCCTGCTACCGGCTGGTGGCAGCCTACGGCTGGAGCGACCTGGTGTTCACCCATGTCAGCGCGCGCATTCCGGGCCCGGAGCACCACTTCCTGATCAACCCCTACGGGCTGATGTTCGACGAGATCACCGCCTCGTCGCTGGTCAAGGTCGACCAGGACTGCAACAAGCTGATCGACTCGCCGTTCCCGGTCAACCCCGCCGGCTTCGTGATCCACAGCGCCATCCACGCGGTGCGCGAGGACGCCGGCTGCGTGCTGCACACGCATTCGCGCGCCGGTGTGGCCGTCAGCGCGCAGAAGTGCGGCGTGCTGCCGATCAGCCAGCAGAGCACCTTCGTGCTGTCGTCGCTGGCCTATCACGACTACGAAGGCGTGGCGCTGCGCGACGACGAAAAGCCGCGCCTGCAGGCCGACTTGGGGCAAGCCAACTACCTGATGCTGCGCAACCACGGTCTGCTGACGGTCGGCCGCAGCATCGCCGACGCCTTCCTGCACATGTACACCTTCGAGAACACCTGCCGCATACAGATCGATGCGCAGGCCGGCGGCGAACTGCTGCATGTCAACCCGGCCATCCTGAAGGGCATGTCGCAGGTGATGAAGACCGCCACCGCCGGCATGGGCGCGTCGCTGGCCTGGCCGGCGCTGCTGCGCAAGTGCGACCGGCTCGACCCCAGCTACAAGACCTGAGTCATTTCTTGTCGCGTGGCACACGGCCCATCAGGAAGAACTGATCGTTCGGCCGCATGCCGCTGAGGTTGGCCATGCGGTTGCTCAGGCCGAAGAAGGCGGTGATGGCGCCGATGTCCCAGATGTCCTCGTCGTCGAAGCCGTGTGCCCGAAGCGCTGCGAAGTCGGCCTCCTCGATGGCCGCGGATTCGGTGCAGACCTTCATCGCGAAGTCGAGCATCGCGCGCTGCCGCGGCGTGATGTCGGCCTTGCGGTAGTTGACGGCCAATTGGTCGGCGATCAGCGGCTTCTTCTCGTACACCCGCAGGATGGCGCCGTGCGCCACCACGCAGTACAGGCACTGGTTGGCGGCCGAGGTGGCGACGATGATCATCTCGCGCTCGCCCTTGCTCAGGTTGCCGGTCTCCTTCAGCAGCAGCGCATCGTGGTAGGCCATGAAGGCGCGCCACTCGGCGGGTCGGTGGGCCAGTACCAGGAAGACGTTGGGCACGAAGCCGGCCTTGTCCTGCACTTCGAGGATGCGCATGCGCAGGTCCTCGGGCAGGTCGGTCAGTTCAGGCACGGGATAGCGGGAGATGGGAGGATTGTGCTGGTTCATTGGCGTGACCTCGTGGACGAACAGGATTGAAAACCGGTGCCAGCCCCACCGCAAGTCGAAGTTGCCGGTCTCCTCGACGAGGATCTCGACGCGCCCTTCGGCATCGGTGTCCTGCCAACGCAGGGCTCGACCGTCTGCAGCCAGTGTGACACGGTACATCGTGCGCCAGGGCCTGCGTCCGAGCGCCGCCATGGACGAGCACCGGATGCGTACCGCGCCTCCACAAGGTGTCTTCGAAGTCGGCAGCAGGTCCGTGGGACGCCCCGCGCTAGCGGCTAATCTCTGCTTAAGGTTCTGTGACGAAGATCGCTCGCTATGCCCGCTTCGCGCAACCCGTTGACCTTTGCTGTGCTCGTCAGGCTGTGGCTCGCCAACGTGGTCTCTTGGCCGCTGTGGCGTGCCTTGACCGAGCCGTCCGACCTGTCCTCCATGCGCGGCCAGCCGCCGGGCCACGACCATCCGATCCGCACCTTGCTGGGACTCGCGGGCCTGGGCCGCGGTGCGCTGAAGCCGGCGCTGGATTTGAACTCGGAGTGCCGCAGTGGTTGAAACGGTCGTGGACTGGCGGCGTCGCGACGCCGCGGTGGCCGTCGTCGGCCTGATCCTGCTGCTGGCCTGGGACGCCAGTGGGGCCGATTTGCCGCTGTCTCGCCTGTTCGGCAACGGCGACGGATTTGCCTTGCGCCATCACTGGCTGGTCCAGCACCTGCTGCACGATGCGCTTGCACAGGGCCTGCACCTGGTCTTCGTGCTGTTGGGCGTGAACGTGCTGTTTCCGCTGCCGGTTATTGGTGACATGCCGCGCGCCCAGCGTCTGGGCTGGTGGTTGATGTCCTTGCTGTGCGCGCTGGCCATCTCGCTGCTCAAGCACCAAAGTCGGGTCAGCTGCCCCTGGAACTTCGCCGAGTTCGGCGGCAGCGCGCACGAGCTGGCGCATCTGTCGCTTGCCGCCTGGCGCGGCGGGGGTGATGGCGGACCGGGCCATTGCTTTCCTGCGGGTCACGTGTCCAATGCCTTTGCGTTGGTGGGCGGTACGTTCGCGCTGCGGACAGTGTCGATGCGTGCCTCAAGGCTATGGCTGGCGTCGGTATGCGTGATTGGCTCCCTGCTCGGCGTGACACAACTGCTGCGCGGCGCCCACTTCACCAGCCACAGCCTGTGGACGGCGTGGATCTGCTGGACGCTGAGCGCGCTGCTGTGGCACTCGGGGCAAACGATGCCGCGCTTCGCCCGCTTGGGCGCCCGCTGAAACCTGGAACGCGGTAGGTGCCTCGGTGCAACGACACCAATGCTTTCAAGACCCCAAAGTCACGACTCGAGCGACGCGTGGATCTCGGCTGGCGAACTGGCCGCTAGCCTGCAGCCCCATGTGCTCTGCGAGGTGCCGCTCGAGCCGGGAACGTCTGACGGACGCACCAACCGGCGCGTCGCGGGTCCAGGACCCGGCGGCGGTGTTGCCAACATTCCGTCGCGGTCAAACGCTAAGGCCGCGACCCACTCGGCCCGCGTGCTCGGCCTGCCCGGGCGCAGATGGTAGCCTTGTGACCGTTTGTGAGGTCTGTTCAACCACCCTGATTTCACCGCCACCGGCACCGACACCCCCGGGGCGAAGCAGAATCCACCAGTATCAAGTTCTTAGTGAGAACGAGCTAGAAGCACCCCATATGAAGCATACCCACTATATCCGGCAGAGCCGCTTGTTCTGCATGTATCGGAACTACGTTCTCGGCATCCGCAAGTATCTTTCCGGTCGTGATGTGCTCGAAGTCGGGCCCAACAAGGGCTCACTCTTCGAGAAGTTCTATCCAGAGACCAAGTCGTACATGCTTCTTGAGCCGAACGAGGCTTTCGAGAAGGACTATGTGCGCCTGAAAGCGAAGTACCCGAACCTGCACTACGAGATCGGTGGATTCGAGACCTTTGCCGAGGCGAAGAACTACGACACCATCGTGATGATGGCGGTGATCTCGCACATCAGGATGGACTCGCAGAAGATCTTCGAAAAGATCGACCGGTTGCTCAAGAAGGGCGGCCATCTGATTGTCGAAACCAACAACACCAAGAGAAACCTGGGCGTGTTCCCGTTGCTGGACAAGAACTACCGCAAGCTCGAAAGCAAGGCCTCATACAACGGACCGATGAAGTGGCTGAAGATCGACGACCGGAGCGTGTTCATCTACCAAAAAGCCTGACGCGTGCAAGTCAAGACGCTGCTCAAGCGGAACACGGTTTGCGTCGACCACGGCGCCGGAGTGGTCGTCAAGGCAGTCAGGACGCCGTTCAAGTCACTGACACAGGCTTGGTGTGCCCACGAAGCCGGCTGTCTTCAGGCTCTCGCCGAACTGGGTTTTGCGAACGCGCCCAGACTGATCTCGTCAAGCCTCGAGAGCTTCACCATGGAGCAGATCGAGGGACCGTCCTTGACCAGCGTCACCATTGACGAGGACGTCTTTCTGCGGTTGATGGACGTGATCGACCAGTTGCATGGCCTGGGCTTTGCCCATGGCAATCTTCGGCCCAACAACATCCTGCTCAGAGGCGGCACGGAACCGTTCTTGATTGATTTCGAGACCTGCTGTCGCCGGCCCAACTGGTTCTTCCTGCCCACGCGCCTGGGTGACCATGTGCGGCTGTACCTGATCTGGCAGTCGCGGGTGCGGCAACCCGACCCGAAACGCCTGAGGGCGAGGTTCCCAGGCTTCCTGCCACCGATCATGTGGGTCATCGGGCCGATCAGCCGTTTCAGCGACGCCGTGGCGGCGGCCAAGAGACGGCTGAAGAAGTCGCTGCGCTCGTCGGCCGAGCAACCGGACCGCTAGCTCGACGGGCGCGGGCTGCTAGACAACGACTCCCATGCCGAAGGCCCGGGACAGGATCAGGATGATCATCCAGGCCAGGAACATCGTCACGACGGTGTGGCTGAGGTAATGGACACCCTTGAGCATCTGATAGATCCCCACGGTCCATCCGGCCACCAGTCCCACGGCGAGTCCGATCCAGCGGGTCGGCTCCGGCATGACGAAGTACAGCGCCATCAGTGCGAACGCGCCGCTGCAATGGGCCGCCGGGAAGCCCCTGCCGCGCACCCGGCCAGCCACCTTGGGAATCGACTGCAGCAAGGTGCGGTAGGGCTGTTTGCCCCCATACCGGACCACGTGGCAGGGGTAGACGACTCCGGTGATCCGCTTCAAGAACCAGGCCGTGATCGGCAGCACGATGATGCAGGTCATCAGGAAACCGGCGTCGCGTGGCGAAAGCGGCATGGGCGCCGAGAACAAGACCGGCGCAAGAATGCAGGCAAGCAGTCCCAGGACGATCACGCCCAGGATCACCTTCGGCATCTCGTAGAAGATCATTCGCGGCCCCTGCGCATTGCGATCGATGCGCCAGCCACGGGCCGGGTCGTAGAGCCGGTCCTGCACGTACAGATCAATGTGCACCACTTCGCACAACGCGATCGTCAGCCCGATGCACAGGGCGCTCAGCAGGATGCTCAGGTTGCTGTTCATGGGGCGCGACGATAACGCAGCTGACGTTCGCCTTCCGTTGCGTCTTGGTCCCGTGACCGGACTCGCCCTTCACCGCAGGCGCGATAGCGTACCGGGTTAACCAGACGCAGCTTAGCGCTGCGCGCGCGCTTCAGCGCGTTCATCAGTTGGGAGGGCCCACCCCGAGTGGGTCGGCAGCGCGCGGGCGCACGCGCACGGTGCCAGTCGCAGCCAGCCGGGTCCGCGACCTGCCTCATCGCTGCTTTCAGCTGCGGAACTGCATCGCATGCAGTCGCGCGTACAGGCCGCCGTGAGCCAGCAACTGCGCATGCGTGCCCTGTTCCACCACGCGGCCAGCCTCCATGGCCACCACGCGATCGGCATGTTCGATGGTCGACAGGCGGTGGGCGATGACCAGCGTGGTGCGGTCCTTCATCAGGCGGTCCAGCGCCTCCTGCACCGCGCGTTCGGATTCGCTGTCCAGCGCCGAGGTGGCCTCGTCGAGGATCAGGATCGGCGCATCCTTGTAGATGGCACGGGCAATGGCCATGCGCTGGCGCTGGCCGCCGGACAGTTGGTTGCCGTTGTGGCCGATATCGGTGTCCAGCCCCTGCGGCAGGTCCTCGACGAATTCCAGCAAGTTGGCGCTGCGCAACGCGTCGCGCACGCGGTCTCGGTCGATGGCTGCATCCTTGGGCGCTCCCAGCGCGACGTTGGCGGCCACGCTGTCGTTGAACAGCACCACGTCCTGGCTGACCAGTGCAAACTGCCGGCGCAGCGCATCGATGTCCCAGTCCTGGATTGGCATGCCGTCCAGGATCACGCTGCCGCTGCTGGGATCGATGAAGCGTGGCAGCAGGTTTACCAGCGTCGACTTGCCCGCGCCCGAGGGGCCCACGAGGGCCACCGTTTCGCCGGAGTGCACGCGCAGGTTCATGTGGTCCAAAGCCGGCGCCTGGTCGTCGCGGTAGCGCAGCGTGACATCGAGCAACTCGATCTCGCCGCGCACCACAGCTGGTGCATGGCTGCCGCAGGGCTCTTTCGGATTTTCCTCGACCAGCGCCATGCCGCGTTCCAGCGCAGCCATGCCTCGTGTGATCTGACCGGTCACGTCGGACAGCTTCTTGATCGGCGCCAGCAGCAGCAGCATCGCGGTGATGAAGGAGGCAAAGCCGCCCACCGTGGTGCCGCCGGTGCGGCTTTGCCACAACGCGACCACGATCACGCCCGAGATGGCGATAGCTGTCAACGTCAGCGTCGCCGGCGTCATCAAGGCCGACGCGGCCACCGACTTCATCACCAGCCGGCGCAGCAGGTTGCTCTGCTTGAGGAAGCGCTCGGTCTGGTGCGGTGCGGCGTCGTGCAGCCGTACGATGCGCCAGGCCAGCACGTTTTCCTCGATCACGTAGGCCAGCTCATCGGTGGCCTTCTGGCTGGCCAGCGTGATGCGGCGCATGCGCCGGCTGATCAGGCGCACGGCGGTGGCCACCAGCGGGAACATCACGCCGACGAACAGCGTGAGTTTCCAGTTCAGCCAGATCAAGTAGCCGAGCAGCGCCACCAGCGTCAGGCTCTCGCGCAGCATCGTCAGCAGCGCGCTGACCAGCAGATTGGCGCCTTGATGCACCTCGTAGACCACGATGTTGGTCAGCTTGCTGGTCGTGTGCCGCGTGAACAGGTCGGGGTGCGCGCTCAGCACCCGTTCGAACATGGCCTTGCGCAGGTTGAGCACGCCTTCGTTGGCCGTCCAGGCCAGCGCGTACTGGGCCGTGAAGGCGGTGGCGCTGCGCACCAGGAAGAGACCGATGATCACGACCGGCACCAGCCAGAGGGGGACACTGCTGTTGCCGAACCCGCTGTCGAGCAGCGGCTTCATCAGCGCGGGCAGCACCGGTTCGGTGGCCGCAGCAATCAATGACGTGACGATGGCCACCACAATGCCGCGGTTGCCGGACTTGAAGTACGGCTTCAGGCGGGCAACTCGCTGCAGCAAGGGGGGCATGTGAGGGCAGCCCGCACATCGCGGCGCGGGCCGGGGCGATTATCGCGTCGCTGTCCGGATCAGGCGCCCGCCTTGCCTACAATCCCTATCCAGCAGCCCTTGGGCGGATGTCGATGGAACTGTGGCCGCGTGCCACGCTCTATGGCATCAGGCACTTGCGGCCGTTGATGAACAAACTCCCTCCGCCTCAGTGACCCGACGCACGCGCCCCGCCTCCATGCCCCCGTCCTGGCCGCGGCGCCGCTTCGTCGGCGCACTGGCCGCCGCCGCAGCCGCACCCGCGGCCGCACAGTTCCGTGTCGAGATCACCGGCATCGGCGGCAACCAGATCCCGGTGGCCATCGCCACGTTCCGCGACGAGGACAAGTCGCCGGTGCCGGTGGCGGCGATCGTGCGCGCCGACCTGCTGCGCAGCGGGCTGTTCCGCATGGTCGATGCGCCGGCCGGCCTCGACGAGAACAGCCGGGTCACCGTGGCCGAATGGCGCGGCCGAGGCGCCGATGCGCTGGCCGTGGGTTCGGTGTCACGGCTGGCCGACGGCCGCCACGACGTGCGTTTCAAGCTGTGGGACCTGGTCAAGGGCGAAGAACTGGTTGGCCAGAGCCATGCCGCATTGCCGGCCGACATGCGCCTGGCGTCCCACCGTGTCGCCGATTCGATCTACCAGAACCTGACCGGCGAGCGCGGCGTGTTCTCCACGCGTATCGCCTATGTCACGCGCGCCGGCGGACGCTACCAACTGCACGTCACCGATGCCGACGGCGAAGGCGGGCAGATCGCGTTGGCCAGCCCCGACCCGATCATCTCGCCGGCCTGGGCGCCCAACGGCAGGGAACTGGCGTATGTGTCCTTCGAAAGCCAGAAGGCCGTGGTCTGGGTGCAGGACGTGGCCACCGGCCAGCGCCGCATGTTGGCCAACTTCCGTGGCTCGAACAGCGCACCGGCCTGGTCGCCCGACGGCCGTGACCTGGCGCTGACGCTGTCGCGCGACGCCGTGGCCCAGCTGTACCTGATGTCGCGCGACGGCGGCACACCGCGTCGCATCACCAACAGCCCGGCCATCGATACCGAGCCGGTGTTCTCACCCGACGGCCGGCAGATCTACTTCGTCAGCGACCGTGGCGGCGGACCGCAGGTTTACCGCATGCCGGCCGGCGGCGGCAATGCCGAGCGTGTGACTTTCTCGGGCAGCTACAACATCAGCCCGGCCATCAGTCCCGATGGGCGGATGCTGGCCTACATCACCCGCCAGGGCGGCGCCTTCAAGGTCATGGTGCAGGAGCTGGCCGGCGGGACGGGCAGCGCCATCACCGACACCAGCGATGACGAAAGCCCCAGCTTCGCGCCCAACGGCCGGCTGCTGGTCTATGCCAGCCGCGCCCAGGGGCGCGACGTGCTGATGACCACCACCCTCGACGGCAAGATCAAGAGCCGCCTGCTCACCACCGGCGCCGACATGCGTGAGCCCGCCTGGGGCCCTTTCGGCCGCTGACATTTCCCACCACCGGAGAAGCACGATGCAACACACGCGACGCACACTCGGCACCGCCGTCCTGGCGCTGGCCCTGGGCGGCCTGTTCGCCGGCTGCAGCACCACCAAGCTGGACGAAGCGCCGGTCGAAAACCGCAACGTGCCGGCCGATGGTGCCAACGCCGGCAAGGCCGCAGGCGCCGGCGGCACCGGCGCCGCGCAGTCCAACGTGGCTTCAGTGGACCTGTCCAAGCAGGGCGGCGGCGCGGCCGCTGGCCTGCTGGCGCAGCGCGTGGTGTTCTTCGACTTCGACAGCTTCGTGGTCAAGGACGAATACCGGCCGATGCTCGAGGCCCATGCCAAGGTGCTCAGCGCCAACCGCAGCAAGCGCATGACGCTCGAAGGCCACACCGACGAGCGCGGCGGTCGCGAATACAACCTGGCGCTGGGCCAGAAGCGCGCCGAGGCCGTGCTCAAGTCGATGGTGCTGCTGGGCGTGCAGGATAACCAGCTCGAGGCGGTGAGCTTCGGCGAGGAGAAGCCCGCAGTGCAAGGCAGCGACGAGGCCGCCTGGGCCAAGAACCGCCGCGTCGAACTCAAGGACAAGTGACATGCGCGCGGCCGTAGCGGCATGCTGCCTGGTGCTGGCCGCCGGCGCGGCGCAGGCGCAGCTGTTTGCCGACGACGACGCACGCAAGGCGATTCTCGACTTGCGTGCCAAGATTGCTGCCAGCGAGGAACTGGCGCGCATGCGCAGTGCCGAGCTGAACGAGCAGTTGCAGGCGTTGCGCCGCAGTCTGCTCGACCTGAACGGCCAGCTCGAGGCAATGCGCAGCGAGGTGGCCAAACTGCGCGGCAGCAACGAGCAGTTGCAGCGCGACGTGGCGGAGCTTCAGCGCAAGCAGCGCGAACTGGGACAGGCCGTGGACGATCGGCTGCGCAGGGTGGAGCCGCAGAAGGTTTCGCTCGATGGCCGCGAGTTCAGCGCCGACCCTGAAGAAAAGCGCCAGTACGACGAAGCCATCGCGCTGCTGCGCTCGGGCGACTTCGACAAGGCCAACCAGGCCTTCATCGCCTTCCAGGCACGCTGGCCGGCCAGTGGCTACGGCGCGCCGGCGCGCTATTGGCAAGGCAACGCGTTGTATGGCAAGCGCGACTACAAGGAAGCCATTGCGGCCTTCCGCGCCTTCCTTGCCAAGGCGCCCGAAGGCGATCGTGCCGCCGAGGCGATGCTGGCCATCGCCAACAGCCAGGCCGAGATGAAGGACAAGGCCGGCGCGCGCAAGACGCTCGACGAACTGATCAAGGGCTACCCCAAGTCCGAGGCGGCTGTCGCGGGCAAGGAACGCCTGGCTGCGCTGAAGTAGAGCTCGCGCCCTCTTGGCGCACCGAAGACAAGACGGGCACGCATGCAGGAATCCGACTTGCCCGGCCTGACCGCCACCGTGCTGTGGGCCTCCTTTGCACTGGCGGTTGCCTTCGGCGGCATCGCCCAGCGCACCCATTTCTGCACCATGGGCGCGGTAGCTGACATCGTCAACCTGGGCGACTGGACACGCATGCGCATGTGGGTGCTGGCCATGGCCGTGGCCATGGTCGGCTTCAACGCGATGGTCGCGCTGGGCTGGATCGAGGCTGCGCAGAGCATCTATGCCGCACCGGCGCTGATCTGGCTGTCCCATCTCGCGGGCGGCTTGCTCTTCGGCTTCGGCATGGTGCTGGCGTCGGGCTGCGGCAGCAAGACGCTGGTTCGCCTGGGGGGCGGCAACCTCAAGTCGCTGGTGGTGGTGTGCGTGATGGCCGTGGCGGCCTATTCCACGATGCGCGGCATGGTGGCCGTGGTCCGCGTGGCCAGCATCGACAAGGTGGCCTGGGCACTGCCCGCAGGGCAGGACCTGCCGTCGCTGCTGGCCCATGCCACCGGTGCAACGCGGCCGATGTTCGCGCTGTGGCTGGGCGGAGGCCTCGGCCTGGTGCTGATCGGCTGGGTGCTGCTGCGGCCCGAGGGTCGCCGTGCCGAGGTGCTGCTGGCGGGCCTGGGCATCGGCCTGGTGATCGTTGGCGTGTGGTGGGTGTCCGGGCGCCTGGGCTTCGTGCCCGAGCACCCTGTGACGCTGGAGCCGGCCTTCCTGGGCACCAACTCCCGGCGCATGGAAAGCCTGAGCTTCGTGGCGCCGGTGGCCTACACCATGGACTGGGTGATCCTGTTCAGCGACAGCAGCAAGGTGCTGACACTGGGCATCGTCACCACGCTGGGCGTGGTGCTTGGCTCGGCGGCGGTGGCGCTGGCCGGCGGCAGCTTCCGCTGGGAAGGCTTCGCCGGCACGGAGGACACCGCGCTGCACCTGGCTGGCGCCGCGCTGATGGGCATCGGTGGCGTCACGGCCATGGGCTGCACCATCGGACAGGGCCTGAGCGGGGTCAGCACACTGGCGCTGGGCAGCTTCATTGCGCTGGGCGGCATCCTGGCCGGCGCGGTGCTGGGCGTGCGCTTCCAGGCCTGGCGTGTGGAGCGCAGCCTGTGACGCGGGGCGCGGCGCTCCAGGCCGACCTGGAACGCCGCTTCGGCGCGCTGCGCCGGTTGTACGGAGACGCGGGCTACGAGCGCGTGCGCGCCGCGCGAGTGGCCGTGGTCGGCGTGGGTGGCGTCGGCTCGTGGGCGGTCGAGGCATTGGCGCGCAGTGGCGTGGCGTCACTGGTGCTGATCGACCTGGACCATGTGGCCGAAAGCAACATCAACCGCCAGGTCCAGGCGCTCGGCCGCACCGTCGGCCAGGCCAAGGTGCTGGCGCTGCAAGCACGCATCGCCGACATCCACCCCGGCTGCGAGGTGCTGGCGCTCGAGGAGTTCGTCGACGCGCAGAACTGGCCGGGGCTGCTGCCGTCAGGCGTGGCCGCAGTCGTCGACGCCTGCGACCAGGTGCGCGCCAAGGCGGCGATGGCGGCCTGGGCGTTGGGAACGAGCGTGCCCTTCGTCAGCGTGGGCGCAGCCGGCGGCAAGCGACTGGCGCAGCGCGTCGACGTGGATGACCTGGCCGCCGTGACGCACGACCCGCTGCTGGCGTCGCTTCGACAGCGGTTGCGGCGCGAGCACGGCGCCGCGAGGCAGGGCCGCATCGGGCTGCGCTGCGTGTTTTCGCGCGAGCCGGTGGCCGCACCTGCGGAGTCCTGTGACACCGACGAGATCGGTACCGGCAACGATGGCAGCCTCAACTGCCACGGCTACGGTTCCAGCGTCGCCGTCACGGCCACCTTTGGCCTGGTGGCCGCCGGCGAGGCCATCGTGCAACTGCTGGCTGGCCCCGCGCCGAAGGCCTGACGGCGCTTGGCTATAATGCCAGCCTCTACTGAACGGGTTGTTAGCTCAGTCGGTAGAGCAGCGGACTTTTAATCCGTTGGTCGCAGGTTCGAATCCTGCACAACCCACCACTCGATTCGTCGAGCGGGTCCTTAGCTCAGTTGGTAGAGCAGCGGACTCTTAATCCGTTGGTCGAAGGTTCGAATCCTTCAGGGCCCACCAATATCCACGAGGGTTAGCGAGCGAGCAGCCGCTAACTCTCAGTCGTTCATATTCTCTCCGGTGCCAGTCTGGTGCCAGTTTTGACGACGATGCCCGCGACTGCGTTCCATCAGGTACAACGCGATCGCATGAGGTCTCATCTGGGCAGAATTGGGCGCCGATCTGCTCGATTGCCCCTGAGCTTGGCCACCTCAGCAATTTCACTTTGGATTCGGCCTTACGCGCCAACCAGTGCGTTCAGTGGCCCGATATGCGCGTTTCCGCAGTGCCCGGAGCTGATCTCAGGCGAATTGGCATAACAAAGCGCTCACGCGCCCGCCAACTTCATCGCCTTCATCGTTTTGGCAATACCGAGCACGCTGATCACGCGCTTGAGGTTGTATGCAAGGTCAATGCCAACAATCGTAATCTTCATGGTGGACGCCCCTTTCCGGTTCAAGTGGTTGCAGACACTTCCACTTTGGCACTTCGATGCCGGCTACGGGGGGGGGGCGTCCATCCCATTGCTCATGGCCGCAAGTGCGAAGTATGCGTCCGGCGAACCCATCTTGACGACAGGCGGTGCGATCAGGCGGTGGCGGTGCCGGGCTGCCAGTGATGTGGCAATAGCTCCTGGATGCGACTGGCGGGATGCGTCGGCAGCCGCTCGAGCACGTCCCTCAGGTACGCATAGGGCTCGTGGCCGTTGAGCCGTGCCGAGTGCACCAGGCTCATGACCGCGGCGGCGCGCTTGCCCGCGCGCAGGCTGCCGGCGAACAGCCAGTTGTTGCGCCCGATGGCGATCGGCCGGATCTGGTTCTCGACCCAGTTGTTATCGATTGGTAGATCACCTTCGTCGATGAAGCGCACCAGCGCGGCCCAGCGCTTGAGGCTGTAGTCGATCGCCCGGGCCGTGGCTGAGCCGTCGGGCACCTTCTGGCGTTGCTGGGTCAGCCACTGGTGCAGGGCATCGGCGATCGGTTTGCTCTTTTGCTGTCGCACTGCCTTGCGTTCATCGGGTGGCAGCGGCTGTACTTCGCGCTCGACCTCATACAGCTGTATGAAGAACTTCAGCGCCTGCTCGCCGACCTGGCTGCCATGGTTGGCCCACAGTTCGTGGAACTTGCGCCGCGCGTGCGCCATGCAGCCGGCCTCGGTCACGCCGAGCTCGAAGCAGGCCTTGTAGCCACTGAAGTCGTCGGTCACCAGGCTGCCCTTCCAGCCGGGGTTCTGGTCATTGCCGGGCAGACCCAGGAACTCACGCACATGCTGGCCACCGCGGGTCTCAGCGAAGTCGAAGACGACGGCCTTCATGGGGTTGAAGCTCGTCGTGCAGTAGCTCCACAAGTACGCGCGGTGCGTCTTGCCGTGGCCCGGCTTGAGCATCGCAACAGGCGTTTCGTCGGCGTGCAGCACCCGATGCTTGAGCATCTCGGCCACGAGCGCGTCGACCAGCGGCTGCAGCTGAACGCCGCACTCGCCCACCCATGCGGCAAGCGTCGAGCGGGCGATGGCCAGCCCGGCGCGCTCGAAGATGGCTTCCTGCCTGTACAGCGGCAGGTGGTCCAGGTACTTGGCCACCAGCACCTGGGCCAGCAAGCCGGTGGTGGGGATGCCCTTGTCGATGATGTGCGGCGCCACCGGCGCCTGCACCAGCCGTCCTTCACCGCGTTGACTGCAGCACGCGCACACCCACTTGCCCCGGACGTGTCGTTCGACCGTAAACACACCGGGCTGGTAGTCCAGCTTCTCGGCCACGTCTTCGCCGATGCGCTTCATGGCCTGGCCGCAGCCGCAGGTGGTATCCGCAGGTTCATGGCAGATCTCGCGCCGCGGCAGGTGCGCCGGCAGCGGCTGGCGCTTGGGAGTCTGCTTGTCCTCGGCGGGTGGCCTCTTCGGCTGCTGCGCTTCGATCTCGGCGGCCAGCGCTGCCAGGTCGGTGTCGATCGTTTCTTCCAGCAGGCTCTTCTGCTCGGCGTTGAAGCCTTCAGACTTGGCGGCAAACTTCAGCCGCTTGAGCACCGCCATCTCGTGCGTGAGCTTGTCGATGGTCGCCTGCTTGAACGCGATCTCGGACATGAGCTTGCGCACTGCCTGGCGCAGTTGCTCGGGATCCAGCGTGTCGATGTGCTCTTCGGCGATCACGGATCGTGATCGTGCCGGACCTCGTGCCGATACGCATCGGCACATCCGGCAATTGCGCAACCGGTGCCGGGGCGTTCTACAAGACGGTGATGATGCCGGCCTCGCCGATGCGCTGCCACGGCAGCCCCAGCACGAGCGCGTCGAACTGCGCGCGCGTGAGGGTCAGCGTCGTGCTCGAATCCTTGGGCCAGACGAACCGGCCGCTGTTCAGCCGCCGTGCGGCCAGCCACACGCCGATGCCGTCGTGCACGAGCACCTTCATGCGGTTGGCTCGGCGGTTGGCGAACAGGTAGGCGTGGTGCGGCCGGGCGGCACCGAAGACGCTGACCACCCGGGCCAGCGCAGCCTCGGTGCCCGAACGCATGTCCAGTGGCTCGACTGCGAGCCACAGGTTGTCCACCCGGATCAACGCAGCAGCTCGCGCATCCAGCCGGCGAACTCGGCCGAGGCCGTCACCGGCCAGGTGATCGTCAGCGCGGTGGCGCCACGGCGCAACTGGACCTGGATGTCGCGCGCAGGCGCTGCAACGGGCGGCGGTGCAAGCGACACCGCGACGAACTCGCTTGTGCGCACGGGCGCCGGTGCTCGTGCCTCGCGCGCCAGCTGCCGCCAGCGGTGCACGACGTTGGCGTTGATGCCGTGCGACATCGCCACCTTGGCTACCGAGGCTCCCGCAGCGCCGCACTCGGCGACCACCTGCGCCTTCAGCTCATCGCCGTACCGCCGGCGAGTTGCCGCCTTGTCGCTTGCCATCGTGTCCACCTATGCCTACGTGGACACGATCCTTCCCGCTTGCGCGGTCAACTTCAAGATGGGTTCGCCGGACGCTTACAGTGCGAACCCGACGTTGCAGCAGTAAGCTTGACCTTGGCAGCCGCCAGGGCCGATGCGGTGGGCTACCGCGAGCGGCTGCGCTGCGTCGGTCAGGCGGTCTGGCGGGCGCGGCGAACGTTGGCCTGCGTCGCGTCGATGGCATCGCTGGTCACCGCCTCAGCCTGTCGCATCAGCGAGGACTGGCCCTGGCTGAAGCCGGCAACCAAGCTCTGGGACAGGTCGGTCCAGAAATGCAGGTAGTTGTTCATCAGGCCCTGGGCCAGGTTGCCGAACGCGTTGGAATTCGACAGCTTCAGCGCAGCGTCCTGCATCTGCTGCATCAGGCCTTCGGCAACCTGGACCACCTGCGTCGTGACTTCTGGCGACGTAGCGTAGCGGCTCAGCAGTTCGGTGTTGGATTGGGTGAGCTTCACGAACGGTTGCATCATGGTGTCGGTGGCGGCTGTGTTCATCAGGGTGTCCTTGATCTGGTGGGAGGGCGGGTCGGTGACCCATCGAGAAAGCGATGATGCCCGTATGCTGCAGTGCAGCATGTGAGATCAGGTCGCTTGCTCGCGTAGGACGGCAGGCCGGGCCCGACGGCCTCCCATTGCTGTCGTAGGCCGTCGATTTCCGCGGGCCGCTGCAGCTTGCCGCATCCCGGGAGGCGCTAAGCCCACCGAGCCTGGAGGCTGTGAGCTGCACTCCGCGTGGCAGGTGGGCTGCAAAGCTCTGCACGGCGGAGATCGGTACAGCAACCCCGAGCGGCACGAACTGGTCGACAGCGCGATCGAGCGGCCGCTATCGATGCCTTCGCTGTAGGGCTGCTCTTGGTCGGGCCTTGTCATAGGGAATAGACCGCCCAACACCCGCTGTATGCCAAATTGCAGACCGTCGCATCGGTGCTGGCGAGCTTGTCTGATTGGCCAGGATGGCAGTGAGGTCAGCGTTCCAGATCGCGTGCTTCGCCAGCATCCTCGGCAAGGAGCCAAACACCGGCTCTACGGACCGATCCTTCGGCAGTGTCAAGCCTTTCGAAAGCAACCCGTAGGTCTCGCGAACAATCTGGAGGTTGATCGACGTGGCGATCGGGTGTTCACTTTGGAGCTGCGCCCCCAGCTGCAGGCGCATGCCAGGGAATCTTGCCGCCATCGAGCCATTGGCGGGCAGCCGCCCAGCCGGCCATCAGGGACTCCTGACTGTTCTTGCGGTAGCACTCCGGACCACAGGGGACCACGAATTCCTGCGCGGCACCATCGATGCGCGCGATGACGATGTGCGGCTCCCATACCTGCACGTCTGATAGGTACTGGACGAAGCCGGTTATCGAGTACGGTCCGATCACCTCTGTACGGCCTTCGGGGTTCATCGCGGGTGCTGACCTTTTCGCTGTGAGCCGGTATAGACGGGCTGCATTCCAGGCTCGAGGATGCACAGCAGATGGCTTTGGAGACGGTTCCAGCACGGGTCATTGCAGGAATGTCCGACGCGGATGCCTCTTGAGGACGCCACGTCACCGTCGTGGAAGATCCTATGAAGCGCGCGAGGCGGTGCACATCCCCTGAATGAGTGGAAGTTTTGGGCCGGCTACGGCCTTGGTCAGAACGAAGCATCGCTTCTGCACATCAAACCCCGGCCGCCGGCCAGACTCACTCCGGCTGCCTTGAAGAGCCTCACAGCGGCCCGCGGCTCGCCCGTCACTTTGCCGGTTGATTTCGTTCACCAAGATTGAGCGGCTATCGCCCGACGGTCTCTTGCACACGCACCCTACAGGGAACGTCGGTGCGGTGCGCCCGCAATCGGCAACATCAGTTCGGACGACAGCTAGTGTAGTGTAGTGTTCTGTTCTTGATTGAACGTAAATGCTTAGCGCTGCTCCAATGCTCTACTTGGGCTTGGAGTGGAGCGGGCACGTGCGAATTGCACCGACGATTGTTCTGACCGAAGAGCAGAAGGCGGAGTTGACCCGACTGTCGCGCTCTGGGCGCACGAGCGTGCGGCTGGCACAGCGCGCTCGCATCGTTTTGCTGGCTGCGCAAGGTCTGCAGAACAAGGACATCGCCGAGCAGCTGGGCATCGGGCGCGTGCAGGTGGCGCGCTGGCGCGAGCGGTATCTGCAAGCGGGAGTCGAAGGCATCGAGCGCGACCTTCCTCGTGGCGCCCCGCCGGTCAAGGTGAACGTGGCGGAGTTGGTCCAGCTGACCACCCAGAGCAAGCCCGCAGCGGCCACGCACTGGAGCACGCGCAAGCTGGCCGCCGAGTTGGGGGTCGCTGCCAGCACCGTGTGGCGGCATTGGCAGTCTCACGGCCTGAAGCCGCACATCGTGCGCGGCTTCAAGGTCTCGCGCGACCCGCAGTTCGTCGAGAAGCTCGAGGACATCGTGGGCCTGTACATGTCCCCGCCCGAGCACGCCTTGGTGCTGTGCTGCGACGAGAAGAGCCAAGTGCAAGCGCTGGACCGCGCGCAGCCCGGGCTGCCGCTGAAGAAGGGCCGCGCGCAGACGATGACGCACGACTACAAGCGCCACGGCACGACCACGCTGTTCGCGGCGCTGAACGTGCTGGACGGCAAGGTGATCGGCCAGTGCCAGCAGCGCCACACCCACGCGGAGTGGCTGAAGTTCCTGCGCAAGATAGACCGCCACACGCCCAAGGGCAAGACGCTGCACCTGATCGCAGACAATTACGCCACCCACAAGCATCCGGCGGTGCAGGACTGGCTGGCCAAGCACCCGCGCTTCCACATGCACTTCACGCCCACCTCGGCGTCGTGGTTGAACATGGTGGAGCGCTTCTTCCGCGACATCACGACAGAACGGCTGCGCCGCGGCGTGTTCACCAGCGTGGCCGAGTTGGAAGCTGCGATCAACGACTACGTGGCTCACCACAACATCGACCCCAAGCCGTTCATCTGGACCAAGAGCGCTCGCGACATCCTGCAGAAAGTCATTCGGGCCAACGCGCGCTTAAGTTCTAAACAGAACGAAACACTGCACTAGCAGGCGACAGATTCGCCGAGCTGGCTGCCAGGGCTCGACCCACAGCTGTCGCTCGTCTCGACGAAATGCTGACCGCGAAGCCGACATTGACGGCCGCTTCTTTCATGCCTACGGGCTCCCAGCTTGTACGACGGTAGCGCAACAGAGGCCAGTCTTCACCCCAGCCGGCCAAGTCACCTGCTTGCTACGAACTCTGACTGAACGCGGGGCACTGGACGCAATCGCCGCGCCACAAGCCGGATATATGCGCACAGCCGTCGCCTGTTGGAGTCGCGACCGGCTTGCGCCATCTTCGGAGCTCCTGCTCCGCGCGCACTGGATCGCCATTCAGGCCAACCTGGGTACCCAGCCCGCCGCACGATGCCGGCGCACGAAACCCAGAAACTCCTCTGCCGGTAGCGCTCCGGACCAGTGCTGGCCCTGGCCTTCGGTGCAGCCCATGTCAAGCAATCGCGCTAACACCTCGACGCTCTCCACACCCTCTGCGACAGTCGTCAACTGCAGGCTGTTCGCCATCTGGATGATCGCCCTCACGATGGCCTCGTCGTGTTTGTCCACCGGCAGCCGACGAATGAACGACTGGTCAATCTTCAGGCGCCGCACTTCGAAGCGCTTGAGGTAGCCCAGGTTTGAGTAACCGGTTCCGAAATCGTCGATCGCCAGGCTCACGCCGAGGGTACGCAGGCGCTGCAGCAGTTCGGACACGGCACTGGAATCCTGCAGCAGGAGTGACTCCGTCAACTCGAGTTCCAGGTGCCGGGCCTGCAGGCCCGAAGCGTCCAGGGCATTGGTGATGTCAAGCTCAATGCCGTTGCGATGGAACTGCACCGGTGACACGTTGACGCACACCACGAGATCGGCCAGACCCAGGTCGTGCCAGACCTTCATCTGTCGGCAGGCTTCCCGAAGCACCCAGGCGCCGATGCCCACCACCAGGCCCGACTGTTCGGCAACGCGGATGAAGCGGCTCGGCGGCACGAGCCCGAGCTTCGGATGTCGCCAGCGTAGCAGCGCTTCGGCGCCAACGATTCGACCGCTTGCGAGGTCGAACTGCGGCTGGAAGTGCAGCATCAGCTCGTCCTGCGCCAGAGCCGAGCGCAAGCCCGCGACAAGCTGAACATGCTCCTGCATGCCAACGTTCATGCCTTCGTCGAAGTAGCGCATCGCATTGCGTCCTGCGGACTTGGCGCTGTACATCGCCATGTCGGCCTTCTTCAGCAACTCGTCGAAATCACTGCCGTCGTTCGGATAGAGGGCAATGCCGAGCGATCCCGAACTCGATATCTCATGGCCGTCGACGACAAATGGCGCCGTGAGTTGGGCGAGCAGCTTGACGCCGATCTCCGCAATGTCGTCCTCATGGCCGACGTTGGCGAGAAGGATCAGGAACTCGTCGCCGCCCTGGCGGCACACTGTGTCTCCGGCGCGAAGATTGCTGGTCAGGCGGTGGCTGACGGCACGCAACAGCTCGTCACCAGTGGGGTGCCCCAGGGAATCGTTGATGTGCTTGAAATCGTCGAGATCGAGGAAGAGCAGCGCCACCCCCGATTGATCGCGCTGAGCGTGCACCGTTGCCTGCGCGAAGCGGTCCCGCGCCAGCAGCCTGTTCGGCAAACCGGTCAGCGGATCATGGGTCGCCAGAAACTCGATATGCGCGCGCGACTCGTGCACGCGGGCGTTTTCGGCGCGCAGTTCGGCCACGGCCGACCGCAGATCACGGGCCAGAAGCCAGACGACGAAGGCGGTGATCGACAGCACAACCCCCACGTCAACCAGGTTGGCGATGCTGTGCACCGGCACTGCATTGACGTGCCAGCCCTGAACATTGCCCGCCGCCACCAGGCCAAGGAACGCCAGAATGGTCGCCAGCACCGCAATAAACAGCCGTCTACCGGCCATCGTGCTGGCGAAGACCAGGATGCCGGGGTAGGCCAACATGGCCGGGTCCCGCAAGCCGGCGTTCTGCCAGACCAGTAGGCTGATGGTGGCGACGGCCGTCACCAGCAGCAGACCGCTCGCGAGCCGCAATTGGGCTGTGTGCAACGCCCACAACACGACTGCCAATGCAAGTGCTGCAGCGCTGTGTACGTAGATATTGGTCCGGTCACTGTCCAGCAAGTCCAATACGGCGCTGACGCCGAGACCTAGCAGCATGCCGATGGTGATCTGTGCAAGTCGCCGCGCCTGAGACCGTGCCGTGGCGTCGTCGGCGATCTGCAACGTGGACGATGGCGGCTCGTGCATGGCGCGATATTGTCGACCGGTTTGAGAGGGGCAGGTTATGGTCGTTCCCCGCCGCCTTTGGTCCTGACTTGAGGTACATGACGTGGATGCTCGGCGCTTGCAGCTGAAGTCCGCTAGCTCGTTGTCACCGCACTACCAGCGGCGCAGCCTCCGGAACCTACCATCTGGTGATCACCTCGGCCTTGCCCACAGAGCGCGGACAGTTACGTCCGATCCTTGGAAGCCACCCGCTCAACGACGCTGTTGGCAGGGGCCATCGCCAGGAAAGATCAGTTGTCCAACATCAGCACACTTCGATGGCTGCTTACCGGCGCCGAGATAGTCTGCGTGGCCGGCAAGGCGCGACCCTGAGCGGGCATAGCCCAATCGGGCTTGCCCGCCGGAATGCAGCCATTGGACGTAGTGCCGCCACGCGCCAGCGTCAACGGCGTGGCGCCGTCAACGCGGGGCCTGCCGGCTCCTTGCAATACGCTTGACGTCAGGCTCCGCCGATGCGCGCATGAATCTCCCGGCAATGTCGCCCGAGCTGGGGATGCGCTTCGACACACTGCTTCAGCGGGGTGTCGATGTCGTAGAAGAGGATGTTGGCGATGAAGCCGTAGATGCCGGCATCGATGCTGGTGGGCTGTGCACCGTGCACAAACGCGTCGACCGACACCAGGTCGGCCAGTACCTTCAGGTCCGCCACGCCTCGGGCCATCGCCTCGTCGGGCGCGTAGCGGCCGATGCCCTGCCAGTGGTAGCGGTTCGCGTTGTAGGCCTTGGCATCCAGAAGCGCGCTCTCGCTCAGCTGCGGATGTTCGCGCTGCAGAGCATCGCAAAACGCGGGCCAGTACCGCTCGTCCTTCCAGCGCGAGTAGGAAATCACCCAGTACAGGTCGTCGAGCAGGCGCGTGACCAGCAGGTCCATCTTGCGCTGGGCATCGTTCAGTTCGGCATCGATCGTCAGCCGGTACTTGCGAGTCAGGTGCTCCAGGATCACGCCGCTGTCGCCAATGATCAGGCCGTCGTCATCGATGTAGGGCAGCTGCGAGCGCGGCGCCTTGGACGCATCGAAGACATGCTCGTGACGGAACTGCAGACCGACGAGCCGCAGGGAGGCATAGACCTTCAGACCGTAGCCGTTGTTGTCGGCCACGCCGAACAGTGTCGGGTAGGAATAGAGCGTGAGCATCGGGGCCCCCTGTCAAGGTTCGCGGTCGATGACGATGAAGCTAGCCCGTCTTTCTCAGATTTCTGTGGATAGCCGGTGAGTTGAGCATCAAGTGCGGCGTAAGTCGTTGATGCGCAATGGACGTATGGCGACGAGGTCTGTAGTGGAGACCTTGGTCGTTGCGCTCGATGGTTGATGTGCCGAGAATTTCGGTTCATGTTCCTGCGCTGCAACCGACGCAAGAAGGACGGCAAGACCCACGAATACTGGAGCGTGGTGGAGAGCCGCCGCTGCGGCGACGGCCGTGTGATGCAGCGCCAAGTGCTGTACCTGGGCGAGATCAACGCCAGCCAACGCGAGGCCTGGCGCAAGACCATCGAGCTGCAGGACGCGGGCACACGGCGGCAGGTGGCACTGTTTCCCGCTGGCTCGATGCCGGTGGACGACGTCGATGCCATCGGCGTACGCCTGAGCGAGCTGAGCCTGCGCCGGCCTCGGCAGTGGGGTGCGTGCTGGCTGGCGCTGCAACTATGGCAGCAACTCGAGCTCGACAGCTTCTGGCGGCCGCGGCTTGCACGAGCGCAGGGCAACACGCCGTGGCTGAAGGTGCTCAAGACGCTGGTGGCCTACAGGCTCATCGACCCAGGCTCGGAGTGGCGGCTGCACCGCCAGTGGTTCGACTCCAGCGCGATGGCCGACCTGTTGGAGTCGGACTTCAGCCTGGCCGAGAAGAACACGCTGTACCGCTGCATGGACCGGCTGGTCGAGCACAAGAACGATCTCTTCAAGTTCCTCGTGAGGCGCTGGGGTGAACTCTTCGGCGCGAAGTTCGACGTGCTGCTGTACGACCTGACCAGCACCTACTTCGAGACCGACGAAGACCGAGGGTCCGACGACCTGCGCCAGTTCGGCTACAGCCGCGACAAGCGAGGTGACTGCAGGCAGGTCGTCATCGCGCTGATCGTCACGCCCGAGGGCTTCCCGCTGAGCTACGAGGTGATGGGCGGAGGCACCGCGGACTCCACCACCCTGAGCGGCTTCCTGGACCGCATCGAGAAGCGCTACGGCCGCGCCAACCGCATCTGGGTGATGGACCGCGGCATTCCCACCGAGGACAGTCTGGCCAAGATGCGAACGATGGGGGCGAGCTACCTGGTGGGCACACCCAAGGGGCGGTTGACGAAGCTGGAGCAGGCCTTCCTGGACAAGCCCTGGGCGAAGGTGCGCGACGGCGTGCAGGTCAAGCGGCTGGCCACCGACGAAGACGTTTACGTGCTGGCGCAAAGCGATGCGCGCATCGACAAGGAGCGCAGCATGCGGCGCAAGCGGTTGCGCCGCTACATCGGGCGCCTGAAGGATTTGCAGACCCAGAAGCTGACGCGCGACCAACTGCTGATGAAGCTCGGCGCAGCCAAGCATGATGCTGGCCGCGCGGCGGGCTTGGTGAAGCTGACGTGGCCGAAGGACGCGTCAAGCACGGCGAGCCTGCAGTTCAGCCTGGACCGACACAAGCTGCGACAGGCGCGCACACGCGAGGGCCGCTACCTGCTGCGCACCAACCTCACCGCGTACGAGCCCGATGCGTTGTGGACGTTCTACATCCAGCTCACCGAGGTCGAGCAGGCGTTCAAGGAGATCAAGCACGATCTGGCGATCCGGCCGATCTTCCACAAGACCGAGGAGCGCATCGAGGCCCACATCTTCGTGGCCTTCCTGGCGTACTGCCTGCAGGTGACCTTGAAGACCAAAATGCGGGTGCTGGCCGGGGGCACCACACCGCGCGAGGTGCTGGCCAAGTTCAAGACCATGCAGATGGTGGACGTGCATCTGCCCACCACCGACGGCCGCGAGCTGACCCTGTCGCGCTACACGCAGCCCGAGGCCGAACACCGCATGCTGCTGGACCAACTGCGCCTGAGCTTGCCGGGCCAGCCGCCACCGAAGATCACCGCCGCGCAAGCCAAACAAGCCACTGCAGAACTCGCCCTGTAGTGGAGACCTCAGCGTCTCGTACAAGTCAAATCAACAACTTAGCAGCGGTGTCAGGGGCAAACTGAGAAAGACGGGCTAGGTCCGGCATGCGCCAGCGCCTGCGTCAGCACCTCGGCGATCGATGCCAGGTTGTCGATCCTGCCGCAGCGAGCGCCCAGGCCCTTGGCGACTTTCAGCACATCCACGTCGGGGTCGCCGAAGTCCAGACGGACGAAGTGCGTGGTCTGCAGCGTCGTGCCCATGGCGTTGCACCACATATCCTTGAGTAGCCGGTATTCGTGGTTTACAAAGCAGATGAAGATCGAGGGGATGCGGTAGCGGGCCGCGGCCCAGACTTCATGGATGGAGAACAGGCTGCCGCCGTCGCCGACGAAGCACACGGCGTGCCGGGCGGTGGCCAGGCCAAGTCCCACGCTCAGCGGCATGGCCTAGCCGAGCCCACCGCCGCGCGGCGAGAAGTGCGGCGCGCCGAGCACCGGGTTGTGAATCAGGAAGCGAATCCTGCTGGCTGTTGATCACCAGCAGCGCAATGCCTGACATCAGCGCATTGCGCATGTTGAACATGCCGTTGGCCAGGCCCGGATAGGTGTGCAGGCTCACCACGGCGGGCTTGCCCGTGATCAGCGCGTAGCCCGCAGCGATGCCGACGGCGCTCGATTCGTGCACCGCGAGCACGTACGTCGCCTTCGAGGCGGCCACGGCTGCCAGAAAGGTGGTCTCGGTCGTGCCCGGCTTACCGAACACGTAGGGGATCTCGAAGGTCGCGAGAAAGTCCTGAACCAGTTCGCCGCCCGTTAGTTCCATTGCGCATGCCTCTTGCTTGCCCGCCTCGCGCAGATTGTGGCCTGCGCCCCGTGCAGCCGGTCGTCCGATTGGCTAGCATCGAAGCAAACGGAGCCGGACTTGGCCGATACGGAACGCGATCTTGCCGACTGCGTCGGCGCCATCTACGAGGCAGCTGCCCATAGCGGCAGCTGGCTCGATGTCGGCCAGCGCATACGCCGGCTGCTGGATGCGCAGCGTGTGTACTTGCGCATGGGCCGCAGCCCGGCGGACGCGCGCAACGTGCTGATGCTGCCCGACGAGAGCGATGTCATTTACGCGGCGCGTTTCCACGCCCTGAATCCGCATATCGCGCGGGCGCAGCACGACTTCAGCGAGGCCCGCGCGCAGCACCTGCGGAGCGCGCGCGTCGGCACCGACATCGTGCCGGACGAAACCTTCCTGCGCAGCGAGTACTACGCCGACTTCGCGCGCCACTACGAGCGGCGCCACCTGCTCGGCGGCATCGTCGGCGTCAGCGACGCGATGCCGGTCGGCGTGTACCGTGGCGAGGGCACGCGGCCCTTCGGCGAAGCGGAGCGGCGGCTGCTGCAGGCGCTGCTGCCGCACCTGCAGAACGCGCTCGAACTGCGTACGCGCCTGGCCCGCGACGAGCAGTCGGCCTGGCTGACGCGTGCCGCGCTCGACGCACTGCCCTTCGGCGTGGCCCTGGTCGATGCGGGGCTGAAGATCGGCTTCGTCAACGAGGTCGCGGGCAGGTACCTGGCCGGTTCCGACACCGGTCTGTTCTCGATCCGCTCCGGCCCCCATGTCGGCAGCGGCCTGTACCTGGGCGCGCTGTCGCGCGACGAGGCCGCGGCGCTGCGCCACCTGGTGGGCTCGGCCACCTCGGGTGGCCCGGGCGGGTCGATGCAGGTGCGCTCGCGCGACGGCAGCACGGTGGCCGTGCTGGTCGGCGCGGTGCCGCGCGGCCTGATGCAGGACCTGGCCGCCGCCGTCCCGGCCGCTCCCGTGGCCGAAGCGCTGGCCATGGTGATCCTGCGGCCCGTCGATCGCCGCGCCGCGCCGCCGCCGGACATGCTGTGCGAGCTGTACGGACTGACGCGCGCCGAGGCGGCCGTGGCCGTGGCCCTGGTGGGTGGCGCCACCGCCGAACAGGTGGCACGCCAGCGCGGCGTGTCGCTGATGACCGTGCGCGTGCAGATCCGCTCGATCCTCGGCAAGTCGGCCTGCGAGAACCTGCGCGAGCTGGAGCACCAGATGGCCACCCTGGCGGCGCACGTACCGCAGGGCCGGGTGGCCAGCGCGTAGCCCAGCGCGTCGGCGAATTTCTTCGCCGCGATAACCAGTAGTGGTGATGCAGGCACCGGGAGTGCCTGCCGAGACTGTGGTCCCCTTGCGATGCGGAGACCACGATGAAGAAACTCGAACGGCTGATCGGCGCGGCGCTGGTCGCGTCAAGCTTGATCGGCTGCGGTGGTGGCGATGGACCCGCCGCTGGCGGTCCGTCGCACGCGCGCGGCACGCTGCTCGAAACCACCCTGCGGGCCAGCCACGCCGTGCCGGACATCGAAGCGCTGCGCGCCAATTCGCTGCTCGCCGGCAGCGCCGATCCGGCGGCGTGCGGCGTGGACATCCGGCACATCGTCTATTCGACCCTCGACCCGCAAGGCCAGCCGGCCACCGCCAGCGCAGCCGTCATGGTGCCCACCGGCGCCGGCGCCAACTGCAGCGGCGCGCGCCCGTTGCTGCTGTACGCGCACGGCACCACCGTGCTGAAGAGCTTCGACATGGCCGACCCCGCACACAACGACGAGGCGCTCGCCATCGAGACCGTCTTCGCGGCCCAGGGCTACATCGTGATTGCGCCCAACTACCTCGGCTACGACGTCTCCAGCCTCGGCTACCACCCCTATCTGAACGCCGACGTGCAGGCCGGCGACATGATCGATGGTCTGACGGCCGGCATCGCCGCACTCGGCGGCGCGTCCACGTCCGGCCTCTACGTCGCCGGCTATTCGCAAGGCGGCCATGTGGCGATGGCGACGCAGCGCGCACTCGAGCGCGACCATGCCATGCAGTACCCGCTGACGGCTTCCTTCCCGATGTCGGGCCCGTACGACCTGGTGCAGTTCTCCGACGACGTGACGCTGCCCGAAGGAGCGGTGAACATCGGTGCCACGCTGTTCATGCCGTTCCTGCTGACCAGCTACCAGAACGCCTACGGCAACGTCTACGGCCAGCCGTCCGATGCCTATCAGGCACCGTTCGACCTGACATCGCCGACGCTGTTCCCGACCGACATCCCCCTGGCCACCTTGATCGCCAATGGGGAGCTGCCGGCAGACGATCCGACCTTCACGCGGCTCTTCGGTGCCGGTGGCCTGATCACCGATGCCTTCCGTGCGGCCTACCCGAACTCGGCCTTCCGCGACGATCTTTCGCACAACACGCTGCTGGGCTGGAACCCGAAGGCGCCGACCGCGCTGTGCGGCGGGATCGACGACCCGACGGTCTATTTCTCCAACGCCGGCAACGCCCGCGACGATTTCGCCAGCCGCGGCGTGACCGTGCCGGTGTGGGACGTGGAGACCCGCTCCACGCTGCCCGAGGGCTCGAGCTACACCGAGATCCACGACAGCTTCAAGCTCGCCAAGGCTGCCGCCGGCGCGAACTGGCAGACCAAGTACCACGGCGAGCTCGTGCCGCCCGCCTGCTACGCGCTGGCGCGAGGCTTCTTCGCCGCCCACGGGGCGGGGCAGTGATGCGCGCTGCCCGCCGGGCCTGAAGTTTTTCTCTTCGCGATAACCAGTTGTGGTGATGAGGGCACCGAGGGTGCCCGCCGAGACTGTGGTCACACCACATCCTTGACCGAGACACCCATGAACACCCAGCCTCTGACCGACCTGCGCCAATACATCGAGGCCCTGCGCGCGCTGGGCGAACTGCAGGAGATCGACGTACCGGTCGCGCTCGACCTGGAACTGGCGGCGATCGCGCGGCGCTGCTACGAAACCGGCGCCGCGGCGCCGCTGTTCAAGGCCTTCAGCGACCACCCGGGCGGCATGCGCATCCTCGGCGCGCCGGCCGGTCTGAGCGCCAAGCCGGGCCAGGAACTGATTCGTGTGGCCACCTCGCTGGAGCTGCCGCCCGACAGCAGTGGCCTGGACATCGCCGAAGCCATCGCCGCGAGCCTGGCCCTGCCGGCGGTCAAGCCGGTGATCGTCGACGACGCGCCCTGCTTCCAGAACGTCGCCAGCGGCGACGCGGTCGATTTGATGCGCCTGCCGCTGCCGCTGCTGCACCGCGGCGACGGCGGGCGCTATCTCAACACATGGGGTTGCATCGTCGCGCGCACGCCCGACGGCACGTGGACCAACTGGTCCATCGCCCGCATGATGCGCATCGACGGCCGGCGCCTGTCGGGCATCGTCGCGCCGGCGCAGCACCTGGGCATGATCGCCCAGGCCTGGGCCGACATGGGCCAGCCGATGCCCTTTGCACTGGCGCTGGGCGTCGAGCCGGCTATCCCCTTCATCTGCGGCATGCCGTTGCCGGCACAGGTGGACGAGGCCGAGCGGCTGGGCGCGCTGATGCGGCGTGCGATCCGCACCGTGCGCTGCCGCACCGTGCCGCTGGAAGCGCCGGCCAGCGCCGAGATCCTGGTCGAAGGCCACCTGCACCTGGATCAGACGGTGGAGGAAGGCCCGATGGGCGAGTTCGCTGGCTATGTGCCGGTGGAGCCGCCGATGCGCCGGCCGGTGTACCAGGTCAGTGCCATCAGCCACCGCGACGATGCCATCCTGCCGGTGGTCGTCGCCGGTGAGCCGGTGGAGGAGAACCACACTGCCTGGGGCATCCCCAGCTCCGCGCAGCTGCTGTACGAGCTGCGCCAGGGCGGCATCCCGGCCACTGCGGCCTGGATCCCGCTGCAGGCCGCACTGCACTGGCTGGTCGTCACCGTGCCGCGCGACTGGCGGCGGCGCACGGGCATCGACGCCAGCACCGACCTGTGCCGGCGCATCGGCGAGCTGGTGTTCGCCAGCAAGGCCGGCGGCGTGATTCCGAAAGTGCTGGTCTTCAACGACGACGTCGACCCCACCGATGCCAAGGAGCTGGTCTGGGCCTTCGCCACGCGCTGCCATCCGCTGCTGGGCAATGTCAGCTTCGAGCACATCCCCTCGGCGCCGCTGCTGGCCTATCTGCGCCACGGCGAGAAGGCCACGGCCACGACCGGCAAGGTGGTCTACAACGGCCTGCCGCCCGACGAATGGGGCGAGGCCATGCCGATCCGCGCGTCCTTCCGCTACGGCTACGGCCCGGAGATCGTGCACCGCGTGCTCAGCCGCTGGAGCGAGTACGGCTTCGCCCCGCGCGCGCTGCCCTGAGCCGGGCCACCAGAACATCCACATCGGGAACGACTGACATGAACTTCTCCATTCCTCACGATCGCCGCGGGCGTCCGCTGAAGCGCAACGCGCTGGCGCTGTCGATCTATGCCGCGCTCGGCCTGTCGGCAGCTTCGGCGCAGACCCTCGTCGGCCCCGGCAACCTCAGCGGCTACACCAACGTCACCACCGGCACCCCGGGCCAGAACGGCCAGGGCACCACCGCCTTGCCGCTGCCCGGCGGTCCAGGGCAGAGCCCGTCGGCGCTGACGGTGATCTTCCAGCCGCAGACCTACATCGTCGGCGCCGGCGGCACGCCCACCGTGAGCATCGGCCTGACTGGCGGCGCCGGCGGC
Source organism: uncultured Pseudomonadota bacterium (assembly GCA_963758955.1). Lineage (GTDB taxonomy): Bacteria > Pseudomonadota > Gammaproteobacteria > Burkholderiales > Burkholderiaceae_C > Rubrivivax. Next base: position 8,635 of record CAVWXO010000002.1, on the reverse strand, counting down.
ACCGGCAACGACGCGCTGGGCCACTCCGCGCTCGAGTCGACACCTGCCGACACCGGCGCGAACGGGGGTCTGGGCGGCACCCCGGGCCTGTTGACCTGGACGGTGTCCAACTACATCAACCTGGTCAGCAGCAGCACCGGCCCCTACGCGGTGCAGATCTTCAACTTCGGCGGCGTTGGCGGCTACGCCGGTGGGTTCGAGAAGACCTACGGTTATGCCGGCACCCCCGGCGCCGGGGGCGCCGGCGGCGATATCCAGGTGTCGCTGGGCGGCAGCATCTACAGCAGCAACGGCTGGAACGGCGCCACGCCGGGCACGACGGCGCTGTTCATCAGCTCGGTCGGCGCCGATGCCGGCGTCCAGCCCAACCCCGTCGCCCAGAACAGCGCCAGCGCCGACCAGGGTGCCGGCGACGTGACGGGCCAGCCCGGCGGCAACGGCGGCAACGGCGGCAACATCGTGATGACGTCGCAGCTCGCCAACCTGCACTCGGCCACGGCGGGCATGGTGCTGCTCAGCCAGGGCGGCAATGGCTCGAACGGCTCGTCGGCCGCCGCCCAGGGCGGCACGGGCACCGGCGGTGCGGGCGGCGGCGGCGGCAGCGGCGGCACGGTCAACCTGACCCTCGGCGACCCCAGCCAGCCGAACTTCAGCATCGTGTCGGTCGGCGCAGCCACGCCGGCTACCGGGCTGGACATCCCCGTCACCGAGCCCGACCAGAACGGCAACCAGATCTATGCGCAGGCGTCCTATCCGGCCGCGGCCATCCAGCTGCAAAGCCTGGGCGGCAGCGGCGGGCAAGGCGGTACGGGCAATGGCGGATCGGCCACCGGCGGCCTGGGCGGTGGGTCGGGCAGCGGCGGCAGCGTGATCCTGAGCTATTCGGCGATCGGCCTGTCGACCACCGGCTTCGCCGCGCCCGGCGTGGTGGCGCAAAGCGTCGGCGGCTCCGGCGGCAACGGCGCCGACGCCGGCGGCAGCTTCAAGCGCAAGGCCGGCAGCGGCGGCACCGGCGGCGACGGCGGCAGCGTGAACCTGAACTTCTTCGACTGGAACGGCGCCACCCAGAACTCGGTGCTGCAGACCGCCGGCGACGACTCCCCCGCCATCATCGCGCAGAGCATCGGCGGCGGCGGCGGCGTCGGCGGCAGCGTGGAGGTGGCCGCGCCGATCGGCGCCGTGGCCATCGGCGGCCAGGGCGAGAGCGGCGGCCTGGGCGGCACGGTGACCGTCACCAACGGCGGCGGCAACGACCCCAACGACAAGCCCGACGCCGGCATCGTCATCAGCACCGCCGGCACGCGCGCCAGCGGCATCGTCGCGCAGAGCATCGGCGGCGGCGGCGGCACCGGCGGCTCGGCGCAATCGACCGCGATCGGGCCCTTTGCCTATGCGGTGGGCGGCAGCGGTGGCAGCGGCGGCGATGCCGGCACGCTCGGCACCGTGCAGGTCAGCGTCACCAACGCGGGCATCGTCTCGACCGCAGGCGACCATTCGCGCGGCATTGAGGCGCAGGCCATCGGCGGCGGCGGCGGCTCGGGCGGCTCGGCCAGCACGCTGACGGCGAGCGCTCAGCTCAACGTCAACGTCTCGGTCGGCGGCCAGGCCGGCGTCGGCGGCGATGCCGGCGACGTGACCGTGCAGAACCCCGGCCAGATCGTCACGCAGGGCGCCGATGCCTTCGGCCTGGTGGCACAGAGCATCGGCGGCGGCGGCGGCAACGGCGGCATGTCCAAGGCCGACTCCCTGCAGCTCGTCAGCGACAGTGACTTCCCGTCGATGACTGTCTCGATCGACCTGGGCGGCCAGGGCGGCAGCGCCGGCAACGGCGGCAACGTCACCGTCGGCAACGGCTTCTCGATCATGACCGCCGGCGCCGGCGCGCATGGTCTGATCGCGCAGAGCATCGGCGGCGGCGGCGGCAACGGCGGCGATTCCAGCAGCCTCATCGGCCAGGTCCAGGGCTCCACCTTCACCTACAGCGTGACGGCCGGCGGCTCGGGCGGATCCGGCGGCAGCACTGGCCAGGTCACCGTCACCAACGACGGCCTGATCTGGACCATGGGCCAGGACAGCCATGCGGTGCTGGCGCAGAGCATTTCCGGCGGCGGCGGCAACGGTGGCGTGGGCAGCAGCGACACCAGCGCCTTCAGCAGCGGCAAGACCTCCAGTTTCACGCTAGCTGTCGGCGGCGAAGGGGCCAATGGCGCCGATGCCAACCAGGTGACGGTCAACAACTACGGCAGCGTGCTGACCACCGGCGATGGCTCCGGCGCGCTCTTCGCGCAGAGCATCGGCGGCGGCGGCGGCAACGGCGGCGGCGGCATCGCCTACGGCACCGCCGGCTCGGTCGCTGTCAACGTAGCCATGGGCGGCAAGGGCGGGTCCGGCGGCGCCGGCGGCGACGTCAACGTCAACAACTATGCGAGCGGCGCGATCGTGACCGTGGGCGCCGGCGCGCCCGGCATCTTCGCGCAGAGCATCGGCGGCACCGGCGGCAATGGCGGCCGCGGGGCGGTCAGCAGCGGGGTGAGCCCGGAGACGCTGATCGTGGACTACCTGAAGACCGGCCAGCTCGCCGCGACCTACTCGCAGTCCTACGGCGACTCGGACACCTTCGTGCAGGGCTGGAAGAACACTGCATCGACGCTGTGGGACAACGAGGCGCAGAAGTTGGAGGCCATGGCCACCGACTACGTCAAGACCAACATCGGTGGCCTGCCGCCGACGCAGGGCGACGGCGGCGGGAGCTTCACGCTCAACGTGACCGTCGGCGTGGTGCAGACGGGCAGCGGCGGCAGCGGCGGCACCGGCGGCAGCGTCACCGTCCTCAACGAAGGGCAGATCCTGACCCAGGGCCCGGCCTCGACCGGCATCCAGGCGCAGAGCGTCGGCGGCGGCGGCGGCCGCGCCGGCAGCGTGCTCGTCGGCACCAGCGGCAGCTTCCTCCCCGAGAACATCGCCGCCAATTTCGTGATCGGCGGCTCCGGCGGTGCGGCCGGCGACGGCGGCGCGGTGTTGATCACCAACTACAACCAGGTCACGACGCAGGGCGACCAGTCGCACGGCCTGGTCGCCCAGAGCGTGGGCGGCGGCGGCGGCCTGGCCGGCTTCACCGGCTCGCCGGCGGCCGGGCGCAGCAGCTATGGTTTCACGCTGGGCGGCGACGGCGGCGCCAGCGGCAACGGCGGCGGCGGCGACGGCGTCCCGGGCGTGACGGTCGAGAACTTCGCCGCGACGGTCGGCACGGCCGTGGTCAACACCGCGGGTGACGACGCGGTGGGCATCGTCGCGCAGAACATCGGCGGCGGCGGCGGGCTGATGTCGTTCATGTACGCCGTCGCCGACGGCAACGGCGGCGTGGTCAGCACCAGCTCGCAGGCGAACCTGTCGACGCCGGTGGTGCTGACGCTGTCGGCCAAGACCGCGCCTGCAGCCGCCGGCTGCGACTCGCCGTACCTGGTGGCGGCCTGCGGCAACGCCGGCGAGGCCTACGTCACCTCGGACACGATCGGCACCTCGGGGCGCAACTCGCACGGCGTGGTGGCGCAGAGCGTCGGCGGTGGCGGCGGTGCGTTGTTCGGCGGCACGCTGACCGGCAACAACTTCTTCGCCAATTCCGCCACCTCGATGGGCAACGGCGGGCAGGTGCTGGTCAACATCCGCGGGCCGCTGACCACCAGCGGCGACGGCGCGATCGGCGTGATCGCGCAGAGCATCGGCGGCGGCGGGCTGCTCGGCGGCGATGTCGCCTCGGCCGGCGGCTCCGCCCCGCGGCCGGGCAACTTCCAGGGCGCGGCGACACCGTCGTTCTTCCAGGGCGACGGCGGCGAGGTCGACGTCAACGTCGTGCAGGGCGGCAGCATCCGCACCACCGGCGCCTTTGCGCACGGCATCTATGCTCAAAGCGTCGGCGGCGGCGGCGGCTTCATCGTCAGCCAGGACGGCGGCTGGCTCGACGGCAGCGGCGGCGGCATCGGCAGCGCCGGCAGCATCAACATCCAGGTCGACGGCATCGTCACGACGGCCGGCAAGGGCGCCATCGGCGTCTATGCCAACTCGGACGGCTCGACCGCGTCGCCGCAGCCGGTCAGCATCACCGTCACCCGCGCGGTCGCCAGCCTGCAGTCCGACGCGATCCTGATCAACAGCAGCGCGACGACGAACACGGTGACCAACAGCGGCACGATCTCGGGCGCGGTCGGCCAGACCGCGGTGACCGTGGCCAACGGCAGCAACGCCGCGGTGAACGTGAGCAACAACGCCGGCGGCAACATCTACGGCAACGTGGTGCTGGGCGGCGGCACGCTGACCAACGCCGGCAACTGGTACCCCGACGGCGTGAACGTCGCCAACGTGTCGAGCACCGGCACCATCGGCGTGGCGCTCGGGCGCACGGTCACCGTACCGTCCGGCATGCCGACCGTGCTGCTGATCGGCGACCTGCAGCACAGCGGGGTGCTGCAGACCACGGTGGACTTCGCCAACACGCAGGCCAGCACGCTGCGTGTCGACGGCATCGCCGACCTGACGGGCAGCCAGTTCTCGCTGATCCCGACGTCCACCGGCACGCAGCCGGTGACCATCGTCGAGACCAGCGGCACGCTGGTGCTGGGCCAGAACACGGTCTACGACGACGGGCTGCTCGGCCAGTTCAGCTACCAGCTGAGCACACTCAATGCCAACACGCTGCAGGTCACGCAGCAGTCGCAGATGGCGCAAGTGGCCCGCAAGGCGGGCCTGAGCCGCACCGAGCAGGGTGTGGCGCGCCACCTGGACGCCAACTTCGCCGCCGGCACGCCGGGCCTGAGCGACACGCTGCGTGGCGCTGGGCCGCATCGACAACATCCCGCAGTTCCGCCGCGCGCTCGACAGCCTGGCCAACGAGGCGGTCAACGCGGTGGGCACCGCTCGACTGTCCATCAGCCAGGCCTTCGCCTCGCGCATGAACTCCTGCCCGGACTTCGAAGGCAGCGGCACCTTCCAGATCGAGCGCGAATGCGCCTGGGGCCGGGTCATCGGCAACTGGACCGACCGCGACACCACCAGCGACAGCCTGGGCTACACGGTGGACAGCAAGCTGCTGCAGTTCGGCGGCCAGAAGCAGCTGGCGCCGGGCTGGTTCCTCGGCGGCTCGATCGCCTACGACTGGAGCGACTATGCGGCCGACAGCGTGCCGGCGCAGGTCGATGGCCAGGGTGTCACGCTCGGTGCGGTGCTGAAGCGCCAGGACGGGCCGTGGATCTTCTCCGGCGCCGTCGACGCCGGCTACGGCTGGTACGACAGCAGCCGCAGCGTCGGGCTGGGCACGGCCGGAGCCACCGCCACGGCCTCCTTCAATGGCCAGCATGCCGGGCTGCACGGACGCATCGCCTACCAGCTGCCGCAGGACGGCTGGTACCTGAAGCCCTACCTGGACCTGCACGCCATCTGGCAGCGCACCGAGGCCTACACCGAAAGCGGTGCCGGCGCGCTGGACCTGAGCGTCAGCAGCAGCAGCGCCACGCGTCTGGTGGCCTCGCCGATGCTGGAGCTGGGCGGACGCTTCGACCTCGGCTCGAAGCTGGTGCTCAAGCCGGTGCTGGGCATCGGCGGCAGCTTCTTCAACAAGAACGAATGGAACACCCAGGTGCGTTTCGTCGGTTCGCCGTCGGCGCCCTTCGAAGTCAGCGCCTCGCTGCCCAGCGCGCTGTTCAATCTGAACCTCGGCGCCACGCTGATGAGCGGCGACAACTTGCACGTCCGGCTGGACTACAGCGGCCAGTTCGGCAGCGACTACCGCTCCAACGGTGCCTCGCTGAAGCTGAGCTATCTTTTCTGAGTTTTCCCACAACCCCTCCCAAGGAGAGATGAGCATGAAGACCCCCCGTTCCAAGTTGATCCTGCTGGCCGGCGTGGCGGCCCTCGCCGCCTGCGCCGTGTCGGCCCAGGTGCCGGTGCAGAACATCGACCCCCAGCGCCACGGCAACCTGGCCGCCGCCCAGCGGCTGGTGGTGCAGGCCTTCGAGCGGCTGAGCGATGCGCAGGTGGCCAACAACTATCAACTCGGCGGGCATGTGGAACGCGCCAAGGACCTGCTGCGCCAGGCCAACGAGGAGATCAAGCTGGCCGCCGAAACGGCCAACCGGCGCTGAACGATGATGTCTCCCGAGCAAGCCCAGTGGGTCGAGGTTCTCGCCCGCATCCTGATGGGCAGCCTGTTCGTGATCGGCGGATTGCACCACCTGCCGATCTTCGGCGCGCTGAGCGGCCAGCTCGCGCAGCGCGGCGTGCCGCTGCCGCGCCTGGCACTGGGCCTGAGCACGGCCTGGCAGATCGTGCTCGGCGTGCTGCTGATGGCCGGCCTGTGGGTGCCGTGGGCGGCACTGGGGCTGATCGTCTTCACGGTCGTCGCCTCGCTGCTGCTGCTGAACTTCTGGTCCATGAAAGGACATGCACGCGACGGCGCGAAGAACCAGTTCCTGACCAACGTCGCGGTGATCGGCGGGCTGCTGTACGCGGCCGTCGCCGCCGCCTGAACCCCAAAGAGAGTCACGCATGAATACGCAGATCCTGGTGGTGGGCGATCCTGGGCGAGGGGCGCGAGCGGGTGCACGCGCACTTCGACCTGGCAGGCCCGCATGAACGGCACGGTCGAAGGGGGCGGGTCGGACCGACACTCGATTGATGAAAGGATGGGCGCGAAGGATCGATGGGTTTCCCTGCGCTCGATTCGTCTATGCTGGATCGTCACCTCTTGCAGTTTCAGATCCGTCGGATCGGCGTCGCACTCCTTTGGGCGTTCATGACAAACATCGTGCACGCTCAGGCACCGCATCCCGGAGCCAACCCTCAGAACATCGTGTATCCCGGCGAATCGATCATCGAGGCCGCGGGCTATCCCGCTCTCGTCAAATTCGAGCCCGGCGCGGCCAACGCGCCGCTGGTCGTCTTCATCACCGGAGGCGGTGTGCTGGCGCGCATTGCCTACGGGCATCCGGAAGGAAGGTCGGCCGACTTTCTCGCGCAATGGCTGAAGCAGGAGGGGACTCCTTTCCTCGCCATCTCCTATCCGATGGGTCATCCGGTTTTCGCCAAGGCCTATCCCGACTTCTCCATGACCGACTGGGGCGAGCAGAGCGCCGAGATCGTCGCGCGGCACGTGAAGGCGCATGATCTTCCCGCCCGCGTCGTCGTGCTGGGCTGGAGCATGGCGGGACGCATCGCGCAACCGATCGCGGCCTCGCTGCGCAAGCGCGGCATCGAGATCGAGTTGTTCGTGGCGATGGCAGCCGCGACCGCGCTGCCGAATCTCCTGCCGGGGCTTGCGACGGTGAAACCGCAACCCTGCGGACTCGCGGGCGTGGCCGGCGACTACACCGACGCGCTGCTGCTCAACCTCAGGCAGCGCAATGCGCAGACCGGACACACCGTCATCGATCCCGCGATCTTCCCCGCGCAATTCACGGGCGACTATCCGATCCGGCTCGCGGCCGCCGCGCTCAAGTTCGAGAACGGCGCGTTCATGCCCGATCCGCTGGGCGATCAGGACGGCACCGGCGCGTGGCGATATGCGTCCTTCCCGCCTCTGGCACTGCTGACGCACGAAGCGGCGGCCGATGCGCGCCACGCCCTGATGGACCGCGCCACCTGGGGCTTCTACATCTCGCAGAACCTGTCGGAGACGCATGTGTTCGCGCACGTGAACAACTTGCTGAAACTCCCGCCGGACCGGTGGCGACGGATCAACGATCTGGTCCATGGCGCGCCAGCGCGCCTGACGGTTGTCATGCAGGGCAATCACATGTTCTTCGTCGGCGAGACAGGCGCAAGGGCCACGGTCGCGGCGCTGAAGGACCTGCGCGGCCGGGCGGCAGCGCTTGACGCGGAGCTCAACGCGGTGACGAAGGAATGACGTCGAATGCCCATCCCGGATCTCTACGGACCGGGTCTGGCGTCCGACGACCCGAGGTCCTCGCGCATCGCGGCAGCAAGAGCTTCCGCGGCAATGTCTACGCCGGTGGCCGAGGCGGCCAACCGGCGCTGAACGACAACAAAGGTGGATACGATGAACGAACAGGTGATGGTGGTGGGCGCAGGCCCGGTGGGTTTGACGCTGGCCTTCGCGTTGCTGCGACAAGGCCTTGCGGTGCGCATCGTCGACAAGTCGGCGGCGCGCACCGACAAGTCCAAGGCGGTGGTGATCTGGCCGCGAACGCTGGAGCTGCTGGACATCCAGGGCTGTGCGCAGACCTTCGTCGACGCCGGCGTGCCGGCACGCGGCGCGCGCATCCTGGGCGAAGGTCGCGAGCTGGTGCATGCGCACTTCGACCTCGCGCGCAGCGCCTTTCCCTTTGCACTGCTGATTCCGCAAAGCGAGACTGAGCGCTTGCTGGAGCAGGCACTGGCGGCGACCGGCGTGCAGGTCGAGCGCCAGGTGGAACTGCTGTCCTTCGCTGACGACGGCCAGCAGGTGAGCGCCACGCTGCGCCACGCCGACGGGCGCGAGGAAAGCACCACCGCCGCCTGGCTGGCCGCCTGCGATGGCGCGCACAGCAAGGTGCGCCATGCGCTGGGCCTGGCCTTCGACGGCGACACGCTGGAGTCCGGCTGGATCCTGGCCGACGTGTTGATCGACGGCGAACTGCCGAACGAC
>CAVWXO010000001.1:0-42482 GCA_963758955.1 uncultured Pseudomonadota bacterium | reverse complement strand
GCCGGTGCTGATGTCCACCTGCCCGGGCTGCGCCGCCTTGCGAGCCTCGGCCAGCGCGGCATTCACGGCCTGCGTCAGGTGCGCCTGCACCGCGGCAGGATCGGCCCCTTCGCGCTGCGTCGAGAAACTGATGACCAGGATGTCGTTGGCCACCTCGGTGCTGGCCGAGGCCGACAGCGACAGCTGGTTGGCCACAAGAGCCGCCGGTTCTGCCTGCACGCATAGGCTGGCGAAGGCCAGGCCGAGCAGGGTCAAGGATCGCGGGGTCGCGCTGCGGAAGTGGTTCATCGTGGGCATGTATCCGAGGGTTACCGACTCTTAGCGCGTGGCATCGGTCACGGGTTGACGCGGCACCGCAAAGAGCAAGAAAAAAGACCTGTAACAGATGGTCAATAGCGCCGAAACAGCCCTCCAAAACGCTTGCACAATGCCGTTGTTACAAATTTGGAGTCCGCAATGTCCCAGGCACCGAACGCGCGGCCCAACCGCGTGGTGATTGTCGATGACGACGCACGCATCCGCGATCTGCTGCGCCGGTACCTCGCGCAGGAAGGCTTTGATGTGCTGCTCGCCGAAGATGCCAAGGCGCTGAACCGGTTGCTCACCCGCGAGACCGTCGACCTGATCGTGCTCGACCTGATGCTGCCCGGCGAAGACGGGTTGTCCATCTGCCGCCGGCTGCGCTCGGCCAAGGACACCACGCCGATCATCATGCTCACCGCCAAGGTGGAGGACGTGGACCGCATCGTCGGCCTCGAGGTCGGCGCCGACGACTACCTGCCCAAACCCTTCAACCCACGCGAGCTGCTGGCCCGAATCCATGCGGTGCTGCGCCGCCGCCCTGCGCTGGAAGCGCCGGGGGCACCGTCCAAGGAAGCGCAGACCGTGACCTTCGGACCCTTCGAGTTCGACCTGTCGCTGCGCCGTCTGTCCAAGGAAGGCCAGCAGATCTCGCTGACCACCGGCGAGTTCTCGATGCTCAAGGCGCTGGTGCGTCACCCGCGCCAGCCGCTGTCGCGGGACAAGCTGGCGCAACTGGCGCGCGGCCGCGAGTTCGAGCCCTTCGACCGCAGCCTCGACGTGCAGATCTCCCGCCTGCGCAAGATGCTCGAGCCCGACCCGGCGCAGCCGCGCTACATTCAGACGGTATGGGGTGTGGGCTACGTGTTCGTGCCTGACGGCGCCAACAACTAGGTGCATCGCCCCAGCGCTTCGAGCGCACGCCGCTGCAGCGCCCCGCAAAGCGCGTAGGTCCTGCCTTCGAGACTCCCGCCTTACCGCCTTCTTGGGTAAGGTCGATTCCCAGGTCACGCATCCATCGCCTCCGAAGTGGCCCGCCAACCCGTCGAACTGAGCCTCTTCTGGCGAACCTTCTTCCTGCTGGCGCTGCTGCTGGCCGGCGGCATATTTGCGTGGGTACAGACGCTGCGTGCGCTGGAGTTCGAGCCGCGTGCGGTCCAGGCCGCCCAGCAGACGGCCGAACTGGTGAACCTGTCGCGAACCGCGCTGAGCACCGCGGATGCCATCAACCGCGTGGCCTTGGTCAAGACCATGAGCGGCAAGAGCGCCGTGCGCGTCGTGCCGCGCGAGCCCGGTGACACCTGGGAGACCTACGCCACCGACCGCTTCAGCCAGAACGTCACCGACCAGCTGATGTCGAGGCTGGGCGCCGATGCGGTGGTGGCGCGCAGTGTCAACGGCAAGGCCGGCATGTGGGTGGGCTTCTCGATCGACAAGGACCGCTACTGGTTGCATACCGAAACAGCCCATGCCGGACCGCTGACCAGCAGCACCTGGTTCGTATGGGTCGGTATCGCACTGTTGGCCACAATGGTCGGTTCGGTGGTGATCGCGCGGCTGATCAACCGGCCGCTGCGCGACCTGTCCTTCGCGGCCAGCCGAATCCGTGAAGGCGACCTCGATTCGCGGCTGGACGAGAACACGCTGACCAGCGAGATCCGCGAGGTCAACCGGGGCTTCAACCGCATGGCGCGCGAGCTGGCCAAGGTGGAGGAAGACCGCGCGGTGATGCTGGCCGGCATCTCGCACGACCTGCGTACGCCGCTGGCGCGGCTGCGTCTGGAAACCGAGATGAGCGTCAGCAACGACGAAGCCAAGCGCAACATGGCGATGGACATTGAGCAACTCGACGCCATCATCGACAAGTTCATGGACTATGCACGCCCGGGCGAGACCGAGATGCGGCCGGTGCATCTGGCGCAGCTGATCGACCGCGAAGCGAGCCCCTTCCGCGACCCGGCCCAGATACGCATCACCTCTCGCGTGGCCATCGACGTTGCGGTACTGGCCGACGAGACGGAGCTCGGCCGCGTCTTCTCCAACCTGTTCGAGAACGCACGGCGCTACGGCCGCAGCACCGATTCCGGCATCGCCGTGGTCACCGTCAGCTATGCCAAGACCGGCCCGTGGGTCATCATCACCGTACGCGACCAAGGCTCCGGCGTCAAACCGGAAAGACTGGGTCAGCTGACCACGCCCTTCTTCCGCGGCGACGCGGCGCGCACCGCAGCCACCGGTGCCGGCCTAGGCCTGGCCATCGTCGAGAAGTCACTGCAGCGCATGGGCGGCACCTTGGAACTGGCCAATGCCCCTGATGGCGGCCTGATAGCCCGGCTGCGACTGAAGCAGGCCCATACGGCGTGACCTAGGCGCTGTGCCGCACCAGCAGGCACACCGCCCGCGCCTCGATGGCGCGACCCTCGCCCACCGGACCCATCTTTTCGGCCGTCTTGGCCTTGACGTTGACGCGGCCCACATCGATGGCCAGCGCGCGCGCGATGTTGGCGCACATCGCCGCGATGTGCGGCGCCAGCTTCGGCGCCTGCGCGACGATGGTGCTGTCGATGTTGGCAATGTCCCAGCCAGCGGCAAGCACCCGCCGCGCCGCCTCGGCCAGCAGCGCCAGCGAATCGGCGCCCTTGAAGGCCGCGTCGGTGTCCGGGAAGTGCCGACCGATGTCGCCCAGCCCGGCTGCACCGAACAACGCATCGGTGATGGCATGCAACAGGGCATCGGCATCCGAATGGCCCAGCAGCCCGTGGCTGTGCTCGATATGCACGCCGCCGAGGAGCAGCGGCCGGCCGCTGACCAGCGCGTGGGTATCCCAGCCTTCACCGATGCGCAGATTCGTGGTCATGCAGCAGCCTCCGGCACACTCGCCTGCAGCAGCCGCGCGGCCAGCGCCAGTTCCTGCGGCCAGGTGAGCTTGAAATTCTCCAGTTCGCCTTGCACCAGCAAGGGTGCATGGCCGAGCGCCTCGATGGCGCTGGCCTCGTCGGTGACCCCGGGGCCGGCCTGCGCCAGTGCCTGGCGCAACAGGCCCAGTCGAAACATCTGCGGCGTCTGGGCAGCCCATTTGTCGCTGCGCGAGAGGGTTCGCTCGACGCGACCGTCCCGCGACTGCTTGAGCGTGTCGGCCAGCGGCAGCGCCAGCAGGCCGCCGACCGCATCGTCCATGCATTCGTCGATCAGCCGATCCACCCATTCAGGCCGCAGCAGGCAGCGCGCGGCATCGTGCACCAGCACCCAATCGGTGTCGCTTGCCCCACGGCGACGCAGTTCCTCCAATCCAGCCGCCACGCTGGCCGCGCGCGTGGGGCCGCCGCAGCGCGCCACCCAGGCGCCTTCGCCGCGGAAGGCCGGGGCCTGCGCCTCGAACCAGCCATCGCCCGGCGCCAGCACCACCAGCGTGGCCTGCAGCCGTGACACGCGTCCCAGCGCGTCCAGCGTGTGCGCCACCATGGCGCGGCCGGCGACGACAGCATATTGCTTGGGCTGCGCCTGGCCGGCGCGCTCGCCCACGCCGGCGCAGGGCACCAGTGCGAAGCAGCGGGCTTGGGCCGGGCCGTTCAGTGCGGGGTTGGTGTCGCTCACTCGGCAATGGTAGCTGTCGGCGTCGCCGGCACGCCCCTTGCCTACAATCCTCCTGTCGCCCCGCAACCTTCGTTGCGGGGCGTTTTGTGTTGTCCGCACCTTCCATGCAGCTGCCTTCCATCGCCCGCGGCAAGCGTCATGCGCTGCCCCGCCCCGCCGGCTCCGCCGACGCCCTGCTGCTGGCCCGCCTTGCGCTGGCGCGCCGCGCAGCCGGGCAATTGCTGTGCATCGTCGCGGCCGATCCGGCCGACGCGCAGCGGTTGGTGGACGAACTGCCCTTCTTTGCGCCGGGGCTGCGCGTGGCGCTGTTCCCCGACTGGGAGACGCTGCCCTACGACAGCTTCTCGCCGCACCAGGACCTGATCTCCGAGCGGCTGGCCACGCTGTGGCGCGTGCGCAGCGGTGAGCTCGACGTGGTGCTGCTGCCCGCCACCACCGCGCTGACGCGGCTGGCACCGCCCGCCTTCATGGCCGGCTACACCTTCCACTTCAAGCAGAAGATGCGGCTGGACGAGGCCGCGCTCAAGGCGCAGCTCACGCTGGCCAGCTACAGCCATGTGAGCCAGGTGGTGTCGCCCGGCGAATACGCGGTGCGCGGCGGCCTGATCGACCTGTTCCCGATGGGCAGCCTGGTGCCGTACCGGGTGGACCTGTTCGGCGACGAGGTCGATTCGATCCGCACCTTCGATCCGGACACGCAGCGCAGCCTGTACCCGGTGCCCGAGGTGCGGCTGCTGCCCGGACGCGAGTTCCCGATGGACGAGCCGGCACGCAACGCCTTCCGCGCGCGCTGGCGCGAGAAGATCGAAGGCGACCCGAGCCGCTCGCGCGTCTACAAGGACGTCGGCGCCGGGCTGGCCACCGCCGGCATCGAGTACTACCTGCCGCTGTTCTTCGATCAGACGGCGACGATCTTCGACTACATCGGCGACGACGCGGCCTTGGTGCTGCATGGCGAGCTGGACGAGGCGCTGCAGCACTTCTGGACCGACACGCGCGAGCGCCACCGTTTCCTGCAGCACGACCCGGAGCGCCCGCTGCTGCCGCCGGAGGAGCTGTTCCTGCGCAGCGAGGAGTTCTTCGCCCGTGCCAACGCGCATGCCACGCTGGTGCTGCGCGGTGCCGGCGAGGTGAACTGGGCGCGGCCGCTGCCCGACGTCAGCGTGGACCGCGGTGCCACTGAGCCGCTGGCCGCGCTGGAACAGCACATCGACGCCACCCAGCACCGCGTGCTCCTGGTCGCCGAAAGCGACGGCCGGCGCGAGAGCCTGCTGGAGCTGCTGCGCGACCACCGCATCGACGTGCCCAGCGTGGCCACGCTGGCCGAGTTCGAAGCCGGCGAGGAGAAGGTGGCCATCGCCGCCGCGCCGCTGGCCGCCGGCTTCCATTGGCACGAGCCGGCCGACGGGATCTCGATCCAGTTCATCACCGAGACCGAGCTCTTCGCCAGCACGCCGCAGGCGCGGCGCCGCCGCAAGCAGGAGCAGACCAGCAACGTCGATGCGCTGATCAAGGACCTGTCCGAGCTGAAGATCGGCGACCCGGTGGTGCACTCGCAGCACGGCATCGGCCGCTACCAGGGCTTGAAGCACATCGACCTGGGCGAAGGCGAAGGCGGCGCCAGCGAGTTCCTGCACCTGGAGTACGCCGACAAGGCCACGCTCTACGTGCCGGTGTCGCAACTGCATCTGATCAGCCGCTACACCGGCGTCAGCTCGGAAGAGGCGCCGCTGCACCGGCTGGGCTCGGGCCAGTGGGACAAGGCGAAACGCAAGGCCGCCGAGCAGGTGCGCGACACCGCCGCCGAACTGCTGAACCTGTACGCCCGGCGCGCCGCGCGCGAAGGCATGTCGCACCCGTTCTCGGGCCACGACTACGAAGCCTTCGCCGCCAGCTTCGGCTTCGAGGAGACCGCCGACCAGCGCGCCGCGATCCATGCGGTGATCCAGGACATGGTCAGCCCGAAGCCGATGGACCGGCTGGTCTGCGGCGATGTCGGCTTCGGCAAGACCGAGGTCGCATTGCGCGCCGCCTTCGTCGCCGTGCATGGCGGCAAGCAGGTGGCGATCCTGGCACCGACCACCCTGCTGGCCGAGCAGCACTACCAGACGCTGGTCGACCGCTTCGGCAAGTGGCCGGTGAAGGTGGCCGAGCTGTCGCGCTTCCGCTCCGCCAAGGAAGTCGCGATGGCGATGCAGGGCATCGAGGACGGCAGCATCGACATCGTGGTCGGCACGCACAAGCTGCTCAGCCAGACGGTGAGGTTCAAGCGCCTGGGCCTGCTGATCATCGACGAGGAGCACCGCTTCGGCGTGCGCCACAAGGAGGCCATGAAGGCCTTGCGCGCCGAGGTGGATGTGCTGACGTTGACCGCCACGCCGATCCCGCGCACGCTGGGCATGGCGCTGGAAGGCCTGCGCGACCTGAGCGTCATCGCCACCGCGCCGCAGCGCCGGCTTGCGATCAAGACCTTCGTGCGCAGCGAAGGCAGCAGTGTCATCCGCGAGGCCGTGCTGCGTGAGCTCAAGCGCGGCGGGCAGGTCTATTTCCTGCACAACGAGGTCGAGACCATCCAGAACCGCGCCCGACAGCTCGAAGAGCTGCTGCCCGAGGCGCGCATCGCCGTGGCCCACGGCCAGCTGCCCGAGCGCGAGCTGGAGCGGGTGATGCGAGAGTTCATCGCGCAGCGCCACAACCTGCTGCTGTGCTCGACCATCATCGAGACCGGCATCGACGTGCCCACCGCCAACACCATCGTCATGTCCCGCGCCGACAAGTTCGGCCTGGCGCAGCTGCACCAGCTGCGCGGCCGCGTCGGCCGCAGCCACCACCAGGCCTACGCCTACCTGCTGGTGCCCGACCTGCAGGCCCTGACCAAGCAGGCCGCGATGCGCCTGGACGCCATCCAGCAGATGGAAGAGCTGGGCAGCGGCTTCTACCTGGCGATGCACGACCTGGAAATCCGCGGCGCCGGCGAGGTGCTCGGCGAGAACCAGAGCGGCAACATGATGGAGGTGGGCTTCCAGCTCTACAACGACATGCTGGCCGAGGCCGTCAGCTCGCTGAAGGCCGGGCGCGAGCCGGATCTGCTGAGCCCCTTCGGCGCCACCACCGAGATCAACCTGCACGCCCCCGCACTGCTGCCCGATGCCTATTGCGGCGATGTGCACACCCGGTTGAGCCTGTACAAGCGCTTGGCCACGGCCGAGAAGGCCGAACACATCGACGCGCTGCTGGAGGAGATCACCGACCGCTTCGGCAAGTTGCCGCCACAGGGCCAGACGCTGTTCGACACGCACCGCCTTCGCGTGCTGGCCAAGCCCTATGGCGTGCAGAAGATCGATGCCGGGCCGAAGCTGATGAGCGTGAGCTTCCGCCCCAACCCGCCGATCGACGCCGCGGCCATCATCGCGCTGGTGCAGAAGAACCGACACATCAAATTGGCCGGCAACGAGAAATTGCGCATCGAGCGCGAGATCGCCGAGCCCGCGCAGCGCGCCGCCTTCATCCGCGACCTGTTGCGCTCGCTGGGCAAGCCGGTGGCGAGCCCGGCAGTGGTGGCCCGATGAACGCCACCGAGCACGCCAGCGGCCTGTGGATCCGAGGCTTCAAGCCGCCGCTGCGCCTGGCCGACTACAGGCTGGTGGCCTTCGACATGGATTCCACGCTGATCAACATCGAATGCGTGGACGAGATCGCCGATGTGGCCGGACGCAAGACGGAGGTGGCCGAGATCACCGAAGCCGCGATGCGCGGCGAGATCGCCGACTACAAGGACAGCCTGCGCCGCCGCGTCGCCCTGCTCGCCGGCGTCAGCGAAGCGGCGCTGCAGCAGGTCTACGACGAGCGACTGCAGCTGAACCCCGGCGTGATGGCCTTCGTCCAGGCCTGCCAGTCAGCCGGGCTGAA
Source organism: uncultured Pseudomonadota bacterium (assembly GCA_963758955.1). Taxonomy (GTDB): domain Bacteria; phylum Pseudomonadota; class Gammaproteobacteria; order Burkholderiales; family Burkholderiaceae_C; genus Rubrivivax. Next base: position 34,679 of record CAVWXO010000001.1, on the reverse strand, counting down.
GACGCTGCTGATCAGCGGCGGCTTCACCTTCTTCAGCGAGCGCATCCGCCAGCACCTGAAGCTGGACTTTGCACGCGCCAACACGCTGGGCGTGTTCAACGGCCGTCTCACCGGCACGCTGTTCGACCGGCCCTGGGGCGACATCGTCGACGGCGCCGAAAAGAAGCGCGTGCTGCTCGAGGTGTGCGAGCTGATGGGCATCTCCACCGAACAGGCCATCGCCGTCGGCGACGGCGCCAACGACCTGCCGATGATGATGGCGGCCGGCCTGTCGATCGCCTATCACCCGAAACCGGCCGTGCGCCAGAAGGCGCTGATCTCGATCATGTCCGGCGGCATGGACCGCGCGCTCGACATCCTGCGCTGAAGGCCCTGCCGCTCAGCGCGGCGGCGCCGGCAACCGCTTGGGCTTGCCGGGGCCGAGCACCCCGGCGGCGCGCGCATTCAGGTAGGCATAGAGGTCCAGCACATGGGGTGCCACCTCGTCGTCCACATCCCAGGCCGGCATCAGCGGCTGGCCCTGCGACTGGCGCTCGCGCTTCATCAGCAGTTCAAGCAGGGCCTCGCGCTCGGCCTCGCGGTCCGCGGGTGCGCCGTCGGGCATCGGCACGATGCGGTAGCTGCTCAGCACCTTGGTGGCAAAGCCGCGCGGCGTGTAGTTGCCGATGCGTTCCACCAGGTTGGGCGCAACATCCGTGCCCGTACCGCCGACACCGTGGCAGACATAGCAGGCGGTGTGGAACAGCTTCCAGCCGGCGTACGTGCCGGCATCGACGCGGCCGTCGATCACGACGAATTCGCCCGGCATCGGCCGCTCCCGCGATTGGGCCAGGGCCAGGGCCGGAACGGTGGCGGCCAGCAATGCCAGCACACCGAGCACCGCGCGTACACGAGTGTTTGTCATCGGCCGATTCTGGGCGGCCATCCCCCGCGGCGGCTTGCGCCGCATCAACGCCCTGGGTTTCCTGCTTCCGTCCGGGTGCTGCTGCGGCTTAGCATGTGCGCTGCCGATTCACCCCCCACGAGGAGACCCCTGCCATGAGTTCGCCCACCAAGTTCGTGCTCGACGAAAGCAAGATGCCGACGCACTGGTACAACATCGCCGCCGACCTGCCGGTGCCGCCGGCCCCGGTGCTGCACCCGGGCACGATGCAGCCGGTGGGCCCGGACGACCTGGCGCCGCTGTTCCCGATGGAACTGATCCTTCAGGAGGTCTCCACCGAACGCGAGATCCCTATCCCCGAGCCGGTGCGCGAGGTCTTCAAGCTGTGGCGGCCCAGCCCGCTGATCCGTGCGCACCGGCTGGAGAAGGTGCTGGGCACGCCGGCGAAGATCTACTACAAGTACGAGGGCGTCTCCCCCGCCGGCAGCCACAAGCCCAATACCGCCGTGCCCCAGGCCTGGTACAACGCCCAGGCGGGCATCAAGAAGCTCAGCACCGAAACGGGCGCCGGCCAATGGGGCTCGTCGCTAGCTTTCGCCGGATCGCTGTTCGGTCTGCAGGTGCGGGTGTTCCAGGTGCGTGTGTCCTACGACCAGAAGCCCTACCGCCGCGCCCTGATGGAAACCTACGGCGCCACCTGCGTCGCATCGCCGTCGAATGAAACCAACTCGGGTCGCGCCATCCTGGCACAGCGCCCCGACCACCCGGGCTCACTGGGCATCGCCATCAGCGAGGCGGTGGAGATCGCCGCCACGAACGACGACACCAAGTACGCACTCGGCTCGGTGCTCAACCATGTGCTGCTGCACCAGACCATCGTCGGCCAGGAGGCGATGCTGCAGCTGGAGATGGCCGGCGACGACCCGGACGTGATCGTCGGCTGCACCGGCGGCGGCAGCAACTTCGCCGGCATCAGCTTCCCCTTCATCGGCCAGCAGCTGCGCGGCGGGAAGAAGCGCCGCATCGTCGCGGTGGAGCCGGCGGCCTGCCCGTCGCTCACGCGCGGCAAGTTCGCCTACGACTTCGGCGACACCGCGCACCTGACGCCGCTGACCAAGATGCACACGCTCGGCAGCACCTTCACGCCGCCGGGCTTCCATGCCGGCGGGCTGCGCTACCACGGCATGGCGCCGCTGGTCAGCCACCTGAAGGAGCTGGACCTGATCGAGGCCACCGCCTACCACCAGAACGCCTGCTTCGAGGCCGGCGTGATGTTCGCGCGCGCCGAAGGCATCGTGCCGGCGCCCGAGGCCAACCATGCCGTCAAGGGCGCGATCGTCGAGGCGCTGCGCTGCAAGGCCGAAGGGCGCAGCGAGGTGATCCTGTTCAACCTGTGCGGCCACGGCCACTTCGACATGACGGCCTACCAGAACTACTTCGCCGGCAAGCTGAGTGACCAGTCCTACGACGAGGCTGAGCTGGCGATGGCGCTGTCGGGCCTGCCGTCGGTGCCGGCCTGATCTGCGCGGGGCTCAGCTCACGAGCTGGGCCCACGCTCGATCCAGCCGCTTCGCACTCACCGGCTGCGGCGTGCGCAGTTCCTGCGCGAACAGGCTGACGCGCAGCTCCTCCAGCAGCCAGCGGTATTCGTCGAGCCGCGCATCGCCGCTGCCCTTGAGCTCGCTCAGGCGGCGCAGCCAGCGCTGCTCCAGCGGCCGCAGCTCGGCCAGACGTGATGCGTCGCGGGCCGGGTCGGCCTTCAGCTTGTCCAGGCGCAGCGTCACCGCCTTCAGGTAGCGCACCATGTGCTGCAGCTGCGCATAGGGCGCGGCCAGCATGAAGCGCTTGGGCATCAGCCGCTGCAGCTGGGCCTGGATGTCGTCGGCCACGTCCTTGGGCGGGCGACTGTCCTTGAGCTTGCGCTGGGCGCTGCCGTACTCGGCCAACAGCTGGCCGGCCAGGCGCGCCACTTCCTGCGCGATCAGCGTCAGGCGTGAGCGCCCTTCGTCGATACGGCGCTTGAAGGCGGCCTCGTCGGTGGGCAGCGGCTCGGCCAGGAAGGCGCGGTCCAGGGCCAGCGCGATGATCTGCTCGCGCAGCTCTTCCAGCGTACCCAGCCCCATGTAGGCGGCGGCCATCTTCTGCAGCTCGGGGATGTTCTTTTCAAGATACTTCAACGGCTCCTTGATCTGCAGCGCCACCAGCCTGCGCAACCCGGCGCGGTGCCTGGCAGCGGCCATCTCGGGCTCGTCGAAGACCTCGATCTCGACACCGTCGCCCCGGTCCACCAGTGCCGGGAAGCCGACCATCGTCTGCGCGCCACGGCGGATCTCCATCAGCTCGGGCAGTTCGCCGAAGCTCCAGGCGGTGTGGCGCGCAGATTCCGCAGCCTGTGTGGCAGGCGGAGCGAGCTGGGCCTTGACGCCGCGCGCCGGGCCTTCGGCGGGCGCTGCCGACAACGGCGCCGCAGCCGGCAGCTTCAGCGCCGCCAGCGCCTGGAAGGCGGTGCGCGCCAGGCCGCCCAGCTCGGCCTTCAGGCTCGCCAGGTGGCGCCCGTTGCCCAGCTGCCGGCCATGCTCGTCGACGATGCGGAAATTCATCAGCAGGTGCGGCTGCAACTGCTCCTGCTTGAAGTCGTTGCGCTGCACCGCCAGCTGCGTGCGCTCGCGCACCGCCTTAAGCAGCGCGTCCAGCAACGCGCCCTGCGCGAAGGGCGTGCTGGCGATGAATTCATCGGCATAGGCCGGCAACGGCACCAGCCGCGAGCGTGGCCGCTGGTGCAGCGTCTTCAGCAAGGCCAGCACCTTGTCCTTGAGCATGCCGGGCACCAGCCATTCGCAGCGCTCTTCGCTGACCTGGTTGAGCGCGAAGATGGGCACGGTCACGGTGACGCCGTCCTTCGGATCGCCGGGCTCGTGCAGGTAGCTCGCCTCGCAATCGATGCCGCCCAGGCGCAGCGTCTTCGGGAAGGCCGCCGTGGTGATGCCGGCTGCCTCGTGGCGCATCAGCTCGTCGCGCGTCAGCATCAGCAGGCGCGGCTGCTTCTTCACCTCGTCGCGGACCCAGCGCTCCAGGCTCGCACCCGAGCACACGTCCGCCGGCAGCTGCTGGTCGTAGAACGCAAAGATCAGTTCGTCGTCGACCAGCACGTCCTGACGGCGGCTCTTGTGCTCCAGCTCCTCGACCTGGGCGATCAGCTTGCGGTTGTGCGCCAGGAAGGGCAGCTTCGTGTCCCACTCGTCGCCGACCAGCGCCTCGCGGATGAAGATCTCGCGCGCCGCGGCCGGGTCGACATTGCCGTAGTTCACGCGCCGGTTGCTGTAGATGACGATGCCGTAGAGCGTGGCCCGCTCCAGCGCGATCACCTCGCCGGCCTTCTTCTCCCAGTGCGGCTCCAGCAGCTGCGTCTTCAGCAGGTGGCCGGCGATGCCGGGCAACCACTGCGGCTCGATGGCGGCCAGGCCCCGGCCGTAGAGCCTTGTCGTTTCCACCAGTTCGGCGGCCACAAGCCAGCGGCCGGGCTTCTTGCTCAGGTGCGCGCCCGGATGGCGCCAGAACTTGATGCCGCGCGCGCCCAGGTACCACTCGTCGTCGTCGCTCTTCAGCCCGATGTTGCCCAGCAGCCCGGCCAGCATGGCCAGGTGGATCTGCTCATAGGTGGCGGGCGAGCCGTTCAAGCGCCAGCCATGCTCGGCCACCACGGTGTGCAGCTGGCTGTGGATGTCGCGCCATTCGCGCACGCGGCGCACGTTGACGAAGCTGTCGCGCAGCCGCTGTTCCTGCTGGCGATTGGACAGCTTGTGGCTGTCGCCGCCCTGCCCTGCATGGCCGTGCACGCCGCGGCCTTCCTCGATCCACTTCCACAGCTTGAGGATGCCGACGAACTCGGACTTCTCGTCGTCGAACTTCTTGTGCTTCTCGTCGGCCGCCTGCTGGTGTTCCAGCGGGCGGTCGCGCACGTCCTGGCCACTCAAGGCCGACGCGACGATCAGCACCTCGTGCAGGCATTGCCGATCGCGCGCTTCCAGGATCATGCGGCCGATCCGCGGGTCCAGCGGCAGCCTGGCCAGCGCCTGGCCGATGGCGGTCAACTCATTCGCATCGTCCACCGCATTGAGTTCACTCAGCAGCGCATAGCCGTCGGCGATGGCCTTCTTCGGCGGCGCTTCGAGGAACGGGAACTCTTCCACCGACCCCAGACGCAGCGACTTCATGCGCAGGATCACGCCAGCCAGCGACGAACGCAGGATCTCCGGGTCGGTGAAGCGCGGACGCTGCGCGAAGTCGGTCTCGTCGTACAGACGGATGCAGATGCCGTTGGCCACGCGGCCGCAGCGCCCGGCGCGCTGGTTGGCCGCGGCCTGGCTGATGGGCTCCACCTGCAGCTGCTCGACCTTGCTGCGGTAGCTGTAGCGCTTGACGCGCGCCAGGCCGCTGTCGATGACGTAACGGATGCCCGGCACGGTGAGCGAGGTCTCGGCCACGTTGGTGGCCAGCACGATGCGCCGGCCGCTGCCGGCTTCGAACACCCGCTCCTGCTCCTGCTGGCTCAGCCGGGCGAACAGCGGCAGGATTTCCGGCTGCAGACCTTTCTGCGCCTGCGCCAGGTGCTTGCGCAGGAGATCGGCGGCCTCGCGGATCTCGCGCTCGCCCGGCAGGAAGACCAGGATGTCGCCCGGGCCGCCATCGCGCCACAGCTCGTCCACCGCCTCGGCGATGGCGTCGTTGAGGTCGTGGTCACGGCGCTCCTGGAAGGGCCGCCAGCGCTGCTCCACCGGGAACAGCCTGCCCGACACCATGATCACCGGGGCCGGCCCCGCAGCGCTGGCGAAGTGCCGCGCAAAGCGGTCGGCATCGATGGTGGCCGAGGTCACCACCAGCTTCAGGTCCGGCCGGCGCGGCAGGATCTGCCGCAGGTGGCCGAGCAGGAAGTCGATGTTCAGGCTGCGTTCGTGGGCCTCGTCGACGATCAGCGTGTCGTAGCCGCGCAGCAAGGGGTCGGTCTGGGTCTCGGCGAGCAGGATGCCGTCGGTCATCAGCTTGACCGACGCGCCCGGTTGCAGCCGGTCCTGGAAGCGCACCTTGAAGCCCACCACCTCGCCCAGCGGCGAGTTCAGCTCCTGGGCGATGCGCTTGGCCACCGAACTGGCGGCGATGCGTCGCGGCTGGGTGTGGCCGATCAGCCCCTTGCCACCGGCGCCGAGTCCGCGGCCGAGCTCCAGCGCGATCTTCGGCAGCTGCGTGGTCTTGCCGGAGCCGGTCTCGCCGCAGACGATGACCACTTGGTGCGAGCGCAGCGCCTGGGCAATCTCGTCGCGGCGTTGCGACACGGGCAGCGCTTCGGGGTAGGCGATCGGCGGCACCGGGTTGCCGGGCCGCGCGCGGCGGGGGGAAACGGTGGCGATGTTCACGAGGCGCGGATTATGGTCGCCGCCCGGTGGTGCAGACATGCTGCGGCACAATCCCTGTCGACACCCAGCCTGCCTACATGAACCTGGTCTTCCCCCATACCTTCGTGCCGTGGTTTCGCGCTGTCGCACCGTACATGCACGCCTACCGGGGCAAGACCTTCGTGGTGGCCATGGCCGGCGAGCTGATCGCAGCCGGCAAGCTCAATGCGTTTGTGCAGGACCTCGCGATCCTTCACTCGATGGGCATCAAGCTGGTGCTGGTGCATGGCTTCAGGCCGCAGGTGAACGAGCAGCTCGCCGCCAAGGGCCATGTGTCGCGATTCAGCCATGGGCTGCGCATTACCGACGAGGTGGCGCTCGACGCCGCGCAGGAAGCCGCGGGCCAACTGCGCTTCGAGATCGAGGCGGCTTTCTCGCAGGGCCTGCCGAATACACCGATGGCCAACTCCACGGTGCGCATGGTGTCGGGCAACTTCCTCACCGCGCGGCCAGTGGGCATCGTCGACGGCGTGGATTTCATGCACAGCGGGTTGGTGCGGCGAGTCGATGCGGTGGCCATCCGCCGTGCCATCGACATCGGGGCGTTGGTGCTGCTCAGCCCCTTCGGCTTCTCGCCCACCGGCGAGGCCTTCAACCTGACGATGGAAGACGTGGCCACCAGCACGGCGATTGCGCTGCGTGCCGACAAGCTGCTGTTCCTGACCGAGATGCCGGGCATCCGCGAGAACCCGCAGGATGCCGACGCTGCGATCGACACCGAGCTGGCGCTGGCCGATGCCAAGCGCATGCTGGCCAGCCTGCCGGCACCCACGCAGCCCAGCGATACCGCCTTCTACCTGCAGCACTGCGTGCGCGCCTGCGAAGGCGGCGTCGAACGCTCGCACATCCTGCCCTTTGCCACCGACGGCGCGCTGCTGCTCGAGGTCTTCACGCACGACGGCATTGGCACGATGGTGGTGGACGAGAAGCTGGAAAGCCTGCGCGAGGCCACCGCCGACGACGTGGGCGGCATCCTGCAGCTGATCGAGCCATTCGAGCGTGACGGCACACTGGTTCGGCGCGAGCGCACTGAGATCGAACGCGACATCGCCAACTACACCGTCATCGAGCATGACGGCATCATCTTTGGTTGTGCAGCGCTGTATCCCTACCCCGAGGCACGTACCGGTGAAATGGCCGCATTGACGGTATCGGCCCAGGTGCAAGGCCAGGGCGACGGCGAGCGCATATTGAAGCGCATCGAACAGCGCGCCAAGGCCATGGGTTTGGACAGCATATTCGTGCTGAGCACGCGCACCATGCACTGGTTCATCAAGCGCGGGTTTGTGCAGGTCGATCCGGAACACCTGCCTGAAGCCCGCAAGAGAAAATACAACTGGGACCGGCGCTCGATGGTGCTGGTCAAGAAGCTCGGTTGACACCGGGCCGTGTAAAACCAAGGAGCAGGACGATGGCGCGAATGGTGCAATGTGTTTACCTGAAGAAGGAAGCCCCGGGCTTGGAGTTTTCACCCTATCCGGGCGAACTCGGCAAGCGCATTTATGACAATGTCAGCAAGGAAGCTTTCGAGGCTTGGAAGAAGCACCAGACCATGCTGGTCAACGAAAACCGCCTGAACTTGGCCGATGCCCGCGCGCGGCAGTATCTGGCTCGACAAATGGAGCAATTCTTCTTCGGCACTGGCGCGGAGCATCCGGCGGGGTACGTACCGCCTGCAAACTGAACGACAAGAACCGCCCTCGCCCCTGATATCGGCGAGTACCGCGCAAGGGTTAGCCGGGTATCTCTAGAATCTTGCCCCCATCTGACGGTGTTATATTGAGGCCTTTTGTGGTCCACTGGAGAATCTCAATATGGCTTCCGTCAGCGAATTACTGGCCCAGAAGGCCGCCATCGAACAGCAGATCGCCGAGGCGCAGCGTGCCGAAAGGGCTGGCGCCGTGGCCCAGGTGCGCGCCCTGATGGCCGAGCATGGCTTGACACTGGCCGACCTGTCCAGCAAGTCGGCAGCGCCCAAGCGCACGGGTGCCAAGGTCGCACCAAAGTATCGCGACGCCGCCACAGGAGATACCTGGTCCGGGCGTGGCCTGCAACCCAAATGGCTGAAGCAGGCCTTGGCCTCCGGCAAGAAGATTTCCGATTTCGCGATCTGAGGCCATACCCGCTCCCCAAGCCGAACTCGGGTTTTGATTGGGGGGATCCGACCGCTGTCGAAAGCATGTCGCACCCCTAGGTTGAGGGCCGGGCATGCCCGCTCCGCAGTGCGGAACCTAGCGGATAGCATCGATGATCGGCCATCGCTTCGAGATCCACTTGCCGCCCCACGCCGCGCCTGAACCGAACGCCGCTCCCTCGGTGTCGGCGCAGCCCTGGGCACTGCCGGTGCAGCGCGCCCTGATCGTCGCGCTGGCCTACGGCTTGGTGGGCAAGGCGTGCCTGCTCTTGTCCGGCCCGTCCACGCAATGGGCGCCGCTGTGGCTGCCTCTGGGCGTGCTGATGGCGCTGTCGCTGCGCTGGGGCGCTGCCAGCCTGGCCGGCATGTTGCTCGGCGCCGCGGCGTTGATCGCCGACCCGGCCACTTCGCGGTCACTGCTGCTGGCGCTGGTCGCCGGTGACCTCTGTGGCGCGATGCTCGGTGCCTGGGGGCTGCGCCGCGCAGGCGTCAACCCGAGGCTGGAGCGCCGCGGCGATGTCGGCCTGCTGCTTGCCTTCTCGCTGGGTGCCGCGGCGCTGGGGGCAGTCGTCAGCGTCGCTGGCGTGTCGATGGCCGGCCTGATCGAGGCGAATTCCGTGCCGCGCTGGCTGTTGCTCGGCGTGGCGGGACGCTGGATCGGCGCACTGCTGGCGGGAGTGCCACTGATGGCGGTGCACCGCGAGGCCTTGCGCGTGGCGATGTCGCCTGCGCGGCGGCGTTTGAGCCTGTTGCTGCTGGCCGGGCTGCTGGTCAGCGCGCTGGCAGCTTTCGGCTTGCCGGCGGAACGCAGCCTGCTGCCACTGGCCCTGGCCTGCGTGCCGGCCGTGCTGGTCTCGGCGCTGGTGGTGCATGGCGGCGTGGGCTTGGCCGGCGCCGCTGCCGCCACGCTGGCGCTGGGCGTGGGCTGCGCCGGCAGCCTGAGCCTGGGCCCGTTCGCCTCCTTTCAAACGTCGCACCTGCTGGCGCCGACCTGGGCCTACGCCGCCGCGCTCGTCGGCTCGCTGCTGCTGGTTCACGTGCTCACCCGAGACAGCTTGAGCGTGGAAAAGCGTTGGCTGCAGGCATTGGGCGGCGCCGGCCTCGGCGTCGGCGAATGGGCGCTGGGGCGCGACGAAGGCCGCACCTCGCCGCAATGGAAGACCTTGAGCGGGGACCCGTCGGCATCGCTGTCGTCCTGGATGGGACGGGTGCACGCCGACGACCGGCCAGGCCTGCAGCAGGTGTTGGAGCGACTGCGCGATGGCGCGCAGTCGCGTGCGCAGCGCGAGATCCGCGTGCCGGCCCAAGACGGCTGGCGCTGGCTCGACGTTCAGCTGCTGGTGGTCGAGCGTGACCACCAGGGCCAGGCTTCGCGCCTGATCGCCACGCTGTCCGACAGCAGCGAGCGCCATGACGCGCAGGAGCGTCAGCGTTTGTCGTCGAGTTTGTTCCAGCACCTGCACGAAGGGCTGCTCATCGCCGATGCCGACCTGCGCGTGCTCGACGTCAACCCAGCCTTCACGCAGATCCTCGGCGTGACGCGACAGGAACTTGTCGGCAGCGTGCCGCCGATGCTGCGACCTTCGCCGCCCGACCCGCTGGTGCGGCAGCAGCGGCTGCTGATGTGGTCCAGTCTGCACAGCACCGGCCGCTGGCGCGGCGAGATCGTCGAGCGCCGCCGCAATGGCGAGGTCTGCACGCTGCAGGCCACCATCTCCACCGTCAACGACGGCGAAGGCAAGGTGCAGTACCACGTGCTGATCATTTCGGACATCACCGAACAGCGACAGCAGCGCGACCGGCTGGAGCGGCAGGCGCATTTCGATGAGTTGACCCGCCTGCCCAACCGCGCGCGCTTGATGGAGATGCTGGCCGAGGCCATGACTGCAGCCGATGCCGACGGCTACCTGCTCACGGTGTGCTACCTCGACCTGGACCGTTTCAAGCCCGTGAACGACCGCTTCGGACATGCCGCCGGCGACCGGCTGCTGGTCGAGCTGGCTGGGCGGCTGCGCAGCGCGCTGCGCAGCAACGAGGTCTGGTCGGATGCCGCAGGGCGCCTGGGCGGCGACGAGTTCGTGCTGCTGCTGCGCGCCACGACGATGGAAGAGTCGCGGCTGGCCGTCGAGCGCGTCCTGCGCGTCGTGGCACAGCCCTACGTCATCGACGCCAATGTCGATCCGGTACAGGTCACCGCCAGCATGGGCGCCACCGTCTACCCGATCGACCGCAGCGATGCCGATACCCTGCTGCGCCATGCCGACCACGCGATGTACGGCGCCAAGCAGGCCGGCCGCAACGGTTACCAGTTCTTCGATCCCGAAAACCGGCGACGCAACGAAGAGCGCGTCATGGCCATCGGCCGAGTGCAGGAGGCACTGGACAAGGCGGAGTTCACGTTGCACTACCAGCCCAAGGTGGACATGCGCCGCGGCGTGGTGCTGGGCCTGGAGGCGCTGGTGCGATGGGACCACCCGCAGCACGGGCTGATCGCGCCGATGCAGTTCCTTCCGCTGATCGAGAACACCGGCCTGTCGTCACGCGTCGGCGATTGGGTGCTGGGCCAGGCGCTGGAGCACCTGGCGATGTGGCGACGCGCCGGGCACGACATCTCGGTCAGTGTCAACGTGTCGGCGAGGCACCTGCAGGAGCCCGACTTCGCGCTGCGCCTGTCCGAACTGTTGGCGCGGTACCCCGATGCGCCTGCCACGGCGCTGGAGCTGGAGGTGCTTGAAACCGCGGCCCATGCCGACATCGAAGCCACCTCGGCACTGCTGGCGCGCTGCCGCTCGATCGGCGTGCGCTTCGCGCTCGACGATTTCGGCACCGGCTACTCGACGCTCACCTACCTGAAGCAGTTGCCGGTGGACGTGCTGAAGATCGACCGCTCCTTCGTGCACCACATGCTCGACGACGCCCAGGACCGGGCCATTGTCGAAGGCGTGATCGGCCTGGCCCGCACCTTCCAGTGCGTGGTGGTGGCCGAAGGCGTGGAGTCGCCGGCACAGGCACGCACGCTGCTCGAGATGGGCTGCAACATCGGCCAGGGCACAGGCATCGCCGCGCCAATGCCGGCCGCTGCGGTGTCGGCGTGGATCCGTGACTACCGCGGCCTGTTCGCCTTGGCGGCGGCGCCCGGCGCACCGGGATCCCGCGCTGCCGGCATCTGAACCTCTAAACTGCGGCGGTGATCCCGCCCGGCTTCCTGCAGGACCTGCTTTCTCGCGTCGACATCGTCGAGGTGGTGGGCCGCCACGTCGAACTCAAGCGCAGCGGCGCCAACCACATGGGGTTGTGCCCCTTCCACGGCGAGAAGTCGCCCAGCTTCAGCGTCAACGCGCCGAAGCAGTTCTATCACTGCTTCGGCTGCGGCGCGCATGGCGACGCCATTCGCTTCCTGATGGAGCACTCGGGCATGAGCTTTCGCGATGCCGTGTCCGACCTGGCACAGCAGGTGGGCATGGCGGTGCCCGACGATCCGACGGATCCCGCCGAACTGCAGCGCGCGCTGCAGGCGCGCGCACACCAGGCGACGCTGAGCGAGGTGCTGGAACGCGCTGCCGAGCACTACCGCCGGCAGTTGAAGGAACACCTGCCAGCCATCGCCTACCTCAAGCGCCGCGGCTTGAGCGGCGAGATCGCCAAGCGCTTCGGCCTGGGCTATGCGCCGCCGGGCTGGCGCAGCCTGGCCGGCGTCTTCCCCCGCTACGACGACCCGCTGCTGGCCGAAAGCGGCATGGTCATCGTGCAGGGTGACGAGGGGCCCGAGCAGAAGCGCTACGACCGCTTCCGCGAGCGCATCATGTTCCCGATCCGCTCGGTCAAGGGCGAGGTCATCGGCTTCGGCGGCCGCGTGCTCGACGGCGGCGAGCCCAAGTACCTGAACTCCCCGGAGACGCCGCTCTTCGTCAAGGGCCGCGAGCTCTACGGCCTGTACGAGGCACGCACCGCGCTGCGCAGCAAGGGCTATGCGTTGGTGGTCGAAGGCTACATGGACGTGGTCGCGTTGGCGCAGAACGGCTTCGCCAACGCCGTGGCCACGCTGGGCACCGCCTGCACGGCCGAGCATGTACAGAAGCTGTTCCGCTTCACCGACACCGTGGTCTTCAGCTTCGACGGCGATGCCGCCGGCCGTCGCGCTGCCGGCCGCGCGCTGGAGGCCGCGCTGCCTCACGCCACCGACCTTCGCAACGTGCGCTTCCTGTTCCTGCCTCCCGAGCACGACCCGGACAGCTTCGTGCGCGAACTCGGCCCCGCCGCCTTCGACGAGCAGGTGGCCAAGGCCGTGCCGCTGTCGCGGCAACTGCTGGAACAGGCCAGCCAGGGCGCCGATCTGGGCGCCGCCGAAGGCCGTGCCCGCATGCTGGCGCAGGCCAAACCGCTGTGGCTGGCGCTGCCCGAAGGCGCGCTGCGCCGACAGATGCTGCCCGAACTGGCACGTCACGCACAAATGGAGCCGGCCGATCTGGCCACGCTGTGGGGCCAAGGCCCGTCAGCATCAAGCGCGACGGCGCGGCCGTCTTACAGCGCCACGCGCGCGGCGCCCACCCGGGCGGCCGGACGCCGCGCACCAGCCGGCCTGGCCGACCAGGCGCTGCGCTTGCTGCTGCGCCACAACGAGTGGTGGGAAAAATTGTCCGGCGAAGACCAGGGCCTGCTGCATGAGCTGGGCGGCGTGCATGGCGAGGTGCTGGCCTGGCTGGAGCGGCAGATCACCGAACATGGCGCGCAGACCTGGGCGGCGCTCGACGAGACCATGGCCGAGGAGGACTGGGCTGTCCAGGCGCGCGGCTGGCTGAAGGCTGTCGTCGCCGACGAGGAACATGGTTTCGAGGACCTGCAGCGCGTGCTGCAGCGCATGTGGGTCAACGCCTTGGGCGAAGATGCCGACGTCATCGCCAGCAGTGCACCCGACGCCGAAGGACTGGCCCGCCTGCGCCAGTTGCGCGAGCGCATCGCCGGCCTCAAGGCCGCACTGACAGGACAGGCTGGACAGGCCGCCTGAGCGCTGGGCTTGGGTATAATCCCCAGCTGTCCAAAGCGGCAGGCGTGACATCAGCACCTCCGGGCCCCGGCCACCCTCGAAAAGGGTCATCCCCATGGGCCAACTTCACCCGCAAGGACTGCGCCCGACCAGCGCTCACGCCCGCTCGACCGCCCGACATGCGTCCCTGTGCATCCTGCCTCCGGCAGCGTGCGCTTTGCTGAGGCACGGCCTGCGTGCATCGGTGAGGCGGCCCGCGTCGTGCGCCGCGTGCGTTGGGACCGCATGCACGGCGATCCGAACGCCCATTCAACGAGGAATCGCATGACCGCCAAGAAACCTGCCGCTCCGTCCAAGGCCCCATCGGCGAGCAAGGCCAAGCCGGCCGCCGCGCCCGACAAGAAGAAGGCTGTCGTCGCCGAAGCGCCGGCGCCGAAGGGCAAGGCCGTGGCACTGGTCAAGACTCCGGCGCAGGCACCGTCGCGTGCCACCGCCAAGGCCACGCCAGCGCCCGCAGCCGTCCCGGCGGCCAAGGGCAAGCGCGGCGGCAAGGCCGCCGCCGAGCCGGCCAAGAAGCTGCCGGACATGCCGGCGGACGAGGACTTCGCAGACCTTGAAGCCGATGCCGAGGTGACGAGTGCAGCCGATGCCGAAACCAAGGCGAAGGCCAAGCCGCTGCGCATGAAGGTGTCGCGCGCCAAGGAGCGCGCGCTGATGCGCGAATTCGGTCTGGAGGAAGCCACCCTCACCGAAGAGGAAGTCGCCAAGCGCCGTCATGAGCTGAAGACGCTCATCAAGATGGGCAAGACGCGCGGCTTCCTGACGCACCAGGAGATCAGCGACCACCTGCCCGAGAAGCTGGTCGACAACGAGATCCTGGAGGCCATCGTCTCGATGCTCAACGACATGGGCATTGCGGTCTACGAACAGGCGCCCGATGCCGCCACGCTGCTGATCGCCGGCGGCGGCACTGCCACCGCCACCGAAGAAGAGGCCGAAGAAGCCGCCGAAGCCGCGCTGTCCACCGTGGACAGCGAGTTCGGTCGCACCACCGACCCGGTGCGCATGTACATGCGCGAGATGGGCACGGTGGAGTTGCTGACTCGCGAAGGCGAGATCGAGATTGCCAAGCGCATCGAAGGTGGGCTGCAGGCGATGATGCTGGCCATCAGCGCCAGCCCGACGACGATCGCCGAGATCCTGTCGATGGCCGACCGCATCGCCGCCGGTGACATGAAGATCTCCGAAGCCGTCGACGGCTTCGTCTCCACCGACGAGGCCGACGACTACGTGGCCGAAGAGGACTTCGACGAGTTCGACGAGGAAGACGACGACGACGGCGCCGGCGGCAGCAAGGCGCTGACCAAGAAGCTCGAGGAGCTGAAGGCCGCGGCGCTGATCAAGTTTGTCGAACTGCGCGTGCAGTTCGACAAGATGCGCAAGGCCTACGAGAAGGAAGGCTACAAATCGCCGTCGTACAACAAGGCGCAGCACGCCATCAGCGACAACCTGATGACGATCCGCTTCACCGTGAAGACGATCGAGAAGCTGTGCCAGATCCTGCGCAGCCAGGTCGACGACGTGCGCCGCTACGAGCGCGAGATCCGCAAGATCGTGGTCGACAAGTGCGGCATGCCCCAGGACCACTTCATCAAGGCCTTCCCGCCGAACGTCATGAACCTGAAGTGGGCCGAGCGCGAGATTGCGCTGGCCAAGCCCTACAGCGCGGTGCTGGCACGCAACCTGCCGGCGGTGCAGGAGCTGCAGCAGAAGCTGATCGACCTGCAGTCGCGCGCCGTAGTGCCGCTGGAAGACCTGAAGCAGATCAACAAGAAGATGAACGAGGGCGAGAAGTCCTCGCGCGATGCCAAGAAGGAGATGATCGAGGCCAACCTGCGCCTGGTGATCTCCATCGCCAAGAAGTACACCAACCGCGGGCTGCAGTTCCTGGACCTGATCCAGGAGGGCAACATCGGCCTGATGAAGGCGGTGGACAAGTTCGAATACCGCCGGGGCTACAAGTTCTCGACCTATGCCACCTGGTGGATCCGTCAGGCGATCACCCGGTCCATCGCGGATCAAGCCCGAACCATCCGCATCCCGGTGCACATGATCGAGACGATCAACAAGATGAACCGCATCTCGCGCCAGCATCTGCAGGAGTTTGGCTACGAGCCGGACGCGCCGACGCTGGCCGAGAAGATGGAGATCCCCGAGGACAAGATCCGCAAGATCATGAAGATCGCCAAGGAGCCGATCTCCATGGAAACGCCGATCGGCGACGACGACGATTCGCACCTGGGCGACTTCATCGAGGACACCAACAACACCGCGCCGATCGAGGCCGCCATGCAGGCCGGCCTGCGCGACGTGGTGAAGGACATCCTCGACAGCCTGACCCCGCGCGAGGCCAAGGTGCTGCGCATGCGCTTCGGCATCGAGATGAGCACCGACCACACGCTGGAAGAGGTGGGCAAGCAGTTCGACGTGACGCGCGAGCGCATCCGCCAGATCGAGGCCAAGGCGATCCGCAAGCTCAAGCACCCGAGCCGCTCGGACAAGCTGCGGACGTACCTGGACAACCTGTAACGACGGAAAAGCAAGGCTCGAGTCAGGGCCTGGGCGCGTCGGACGTTACACTTTCCAGCGGCATGACGCAGATCTCCGACCGAACCATCCTGTTTGCCGACCTGCGCGGCAGCACCGGTCTGTTCGAGACCTTGGGCAATGCGGAGGCCACATCGGTCGTGACCCATTGCGTGTCTGCCCTCGGCCCGCCTGTCGAAAGCCACGGCGGCCATGTCGTCAAGACATTGGGCGACGGGCTGATGGCGGTCTTCGATGAGCCGACCCAGGCGCTGCAGTCGGCGCTGCAGATGCATGAGGTGCTGGTCAGCATCGTGCAGCGTGGCAGCGAACGCGGTGCCTCTGCGGGCTTGCGCTCATTGCGGCTGCAGGTGGCGCTGTCGCGTGGCGAGGTCGTGGAAATGGCCGGTGACTGTTTCGGCGATGCGGTCAACGTCGCCGCACGGCTGCTGGATCATGCCGGCGACAACGAAACGCTGATCACCGCGCCGGTGCTGGCGGGACTGGCCCGTGGGCACAAGCAGATGTTCCGCAGCCTCGACCAACTGGTACTGCGCGGACGTGTCGAGCCGGTGCAGGTGTTCGTCTACGGAGGTCGGCGCAGCGGCGACAGCGCGGCCACGCAGTTCGGCGACGTCGCGCCCGCGTCCGAGCCGGATGCGATCCGCCTCGAATGGCTGGATCTGAACCAGGTCTTCGCCAGCGGGCAGATGCCCGTGGTGCTGGGTCGAAGCCCGCAGGCCCACTATTGCGTCGACGACTCGCGCGTCTCGCGTTCGCATGCCCGACTTGACTGGCATGGCGGCAGCTTCCAACTCAGCGACCTCAGCTACAACGGAACGTATGTGCGTTTCGCCGACGGCGAGATCGTCAGCCTGCGCCGCGGCAGTTGCCTGCTGCACGGCAGCGGCGCCATCGGCCTGGGCGGTTCGCCGGCCGACCCGTCGTCTGCTTGCGTGCGCTTCGAGGTGCTGCGCTACGGCGACACAGAGACCCAGCCGCTGGCCTGATGCACCTGCTCTACGTCGACGACGACCGCGTCAACCTGATGCTCTTCGAGGCCGCCTGCGCTGCGCTGGATGGCGTACGGGTATCCACCGCCGCCAACGGGGCCGAGGCGCTGGAACTGGCACGAGCGCTGGCACCCGAGTTGCTGGTCATCGACCTGCACCTGCCCGACACCGACGGGCCGGCGTTACTCCAGACGCTGCGTCGCGACGCCGGTCTGGCCGGCGTACCGGCCTTCCTGTGCAGTGCCGACGACGGCCCAGCGGTTCGGCAGGTGGCGGTCGAGGCCGGCTTCGACGGCTGCTGGGCCAAGCCGCTGGACAGCCAGGGCCTGCGCCGCGAGCTTGCGGCGCTTGGCTTCTGAGATGCCCTACCCCAACCCGGCCGCCTGCGGCCCGACAGCCGCAGCCGCCCGATGAGCTTCCAAACCGAAACGCCTTTCAAGCACGGCGGTCCGGCCCGCGTGGGCGTGCTGCTGGTCAACTTGGGCACGCCCGACGCGCCCACGCCAGCGGCGCTGCGCCGCTACCTGGCCGAGTTCCTGAGCGACCCGCGCGTGGTGGAGATCCCCAAGCTGCTGTGGTGGTTGATCCTGCACGGCGTGATCCTGCGCGTGCGCCCGGCCAAGTCGGCACTGAAGTACGCCGCCATCTGGACACCCGAAGGCTCGCCGCTGGCCGTCTGGACGGCCAGGCAGGCCAAGCTGCTGCTCGGCTACCTGGGCCAGGCCGGGCACAGCGTGCTGGTGCGCCACGCCATGCGCTACGGCCAGCCCAGCATCGCCGCCGAGTTGGACGCGTTGCGCGCTGACGGCGCCACCCGCGTGCTGGTGCTGCCGCTGTACCCGCAGTATTCGGCGGCCACCAGCGCCAGCGTCTTCGATGCGGTGGCGGCGTGGGGACAGCGCGCGCGCTGGGTGCCGGAATTGCGCTTCGTGCAGCAATACCACGACGATCCAGGCTACATCGCCGCGCTGGCCGCTCAGGTGCGTGCGCATTGGCAGCGAGAAGGCCGCGGCACGATGCTGGTGATGAGCTTCCATGGTGTGCCCGAGCGCACCTTGCATCTGGGCGACCCGTACCACTGCAGCTGCCACAAGACGGCACGGCTGCTGGCCAGCGAGCTGGGCCTGCCTCCCGAGCAATACCGCGTCACCTTCCAGAGCCGGTTTGGCAAGGCACAGTGGTTGCAGCCCTACACCGAGCCGACGCTGCAGCAGCTGGCGCGCGACGGTGTCGAGCGCGTCGACATCCTCTGCCCCGGCTTCGTGGCCGATTGCCTTGAGACGCTGGAAGAGATCGACCAGGAGGCTCGCGAGGCCTTCACGGCCGCCGGCGGCAAGACACTGCACTACGTCGCCTGCCTGAACGACCGGCACGAATGGATCGAGGCGCTGCGCGACATCACGTTGCGCCACCTGCAGGGCTGGGACACGATGCGCCCGGCGGACGCCGAACTGCAGGCCCAGCGCGAGCGCGCATTGCGCCTCGGCGCCACGGATTAAGGCGCCAGGCTGGTCGCGCCGAGCAACGCGTCCTCGTAGGCGAACAGCGACGGCAGCCCGCCGGTGTGCAGGAACAGCACGCGCTCGCCCGGCTCGAAGGCGCCTTCGCGTGCCAGGCCTATCAGCCCGGCCATGGCCTTGCCCGTGTACACCGGATCGAGCAGCAGGTTTTCGCTGCGCGCCAGCCACAGCACGGCCTCGACCATGCGCGAATTCGGCACCGAGTACTTGGGCTGCCAGTAGCCACCCACCGTGCGCACCGCCGCGCGCGGCACCTTCAGCCCCAGGCCCAGCAGGTCGGCGACGGCCTGGGCCTCGCGGTGCACCAGCGGCTCCTGCTCGGCCGGGTCGCGGCTGACGCCGACGCCGACGACCGGCAGCTCGATGTGGTTGCCCAGCAAGCCAGCAATCAGGCCGCCATGCGTGCCCGAACTGCCCGAACCGACCACCAGCCTATCGAAGCCCAGGCCCATTTCGAAGCATTGCTGTTGCAACTCCTGCGCGCAGGCCACGTACCCCAGCCCGCCCAGCGCGTTCGAGCCACCGCCCGGGATCACGTAGGCTCGGCCGCCGTCGCTCGCCACCTGGCGCGCCACCTGCGCCATGGCCCAACCCATGTCGGTGCCGGCCGGCACCACCGTCAGTGCCTCCACGCCGAGCAGGCGGAACATGAAGTTGTTGCCGCTGGCCTCGAGGCGGTAGCTGTGGGGTACGCGCTCCTCGATGACGAGGCGGCACCTTAGACCGACCTTGGTGGCTGCCGCCAGCGTGATGCGGCAATGGTTGGACTGGGGCGCGCCGCAGGTCACCAGCGTGTCTGCGCCTTGCGCCAGCGCGTCGGCCACCAGGAACTCCAGCTTGCGCGTCTTGTTGCCGCCGGGGAACAGGCCCAGCATGTCGTCGCGCTTGACCCAGACTTCGGGGCCGACGCCGCCCGGGCAACTGGCCGCCAGTTGTGCGCTGAAGCGCGGCAAGGGCTCGAGCGGCGTGACGCCCAAGGTGAAGCGGCGGCGCGGAAAGCGCGACAGGTCCATGTCCGACTACGTTCAGCGGTTCTTCAGCGCCTTTCGCAGCTTCATCAGCCGCGGCAACAGCAGGACGGCGACGATCACCACCAGCAGGAACACCGACATCGGCCGCTCGACGAACACGCCCCACTTGCCTTCGCCGATGGACAGCGCGTTGCGCATCTGCGCTTCGGCCAGCGGGCCGAGGATCATGCCCACCACCACCGGCGCGGTGGGGAAGCTGAAGCGGCGCATGACCACGCCCAGCAGGCCGATGAAGTACAGCAGCACCAGGTCGAAGGCCGACTGGCGCATGCCGTACACACCGACGGTGGCGAAGATCAGGATGCCGGCGTATAGGTAGGTCTTCGGGATTTTCAGCAGCTTGACCCAAAGGCCGACCAGCGGCAGGTTCAGCACCAGCAGCATGACGTTGCCGATGTACAGCGAGGCGATCAGCGCCCAGACCAATGCCGCGTTGCTGCTGAACAGCTGCGGCCCCGGCTGGATGCCGTAGTTCTGGAACGCACCCAGCAGGATGGCTGTGGTGTTGGAGGTGGGGATGCCCAGCGTCAGCAGCGGGATCAGCGTGGCCGTGATGGCGGCGTTGTTGGCCGCCTCCGGCCCGGCCACGCCTTCGATGGCGCCGGTGGTGCCGAACTCGTCCTTGTGCTTGGACAGCTTCTTCTCGGTGGCGTAGCTCAGGAAGGTGGGGATCTCGCTGCCGCCGGCCGGGATCACGCCGAAGGGCGTGCCGATGGCGGTGGCGCGCAGCCAGGCCGGCCACGAACGGCGCCATTCGCTGCGCGTCATGTGCACCTTGGTCAGTTTGTTCTGCGATTCGACGGTGCGGCCCTCGTAGAGCACCGCATACAGCGCCTCGGCCACCGCAAACAGGCCGACCGCGATCAGCACCACCTCCAGCCCGTCCATCATTTCGGGCACGCCGAAGGTGTAGCGTGCCTGCGCGGAGATCTGGTCGATGCCCACCAGCCCCATGGCCAGGCCGACACCCAGCGCCGTCAACCCGCGCAGCGTGCTCTGGCCCAGCACCGCGCTGATGGTGCAGAAGGCCAGCACCATCAGCAGGAAGTATTCCGGCGGCCCAAGGCGCACTGCGTACTCTGCCACCACCGGGGCGAAGAAGGTCACGACCACGGTGGCGATGGTGCCTGCGACGAACGAGCCGATGGCGGCGGTGGCCAGCGCGGCGCCGGCGCGCCCGTGCTTGGCCATCTTGTTGCCTTCCATGGCCGTGACCATCGAACCCGCCTCGCCCGGCGTGTTGAGCAGGATCGCGGTGGTCGAGCCGCCGTACATCGCGCCGTAGTAGATGCCGGCAAAGAAGATCATCGACGCGGTCGGTTCGACCTTCAGCGTGATCGGCAGCAGCATCGCCACCGCCGTGGCCGGGCCGATGCCCGGCAGCACGCCCACCGCCGTGCCGATGGTGCAGCCGAGCAAGCACCACAGCAGGTTCACCGGCGTGCCCGCCGCGATGAAACCCTGCATCAACTGGTTGAAGGTGTCCATCCGAGGCCTAGATCCAGCCGGTGTCGGTGAGCCCCGGCAGGCTGATCGCCAGGAACTTGGTGAACATCCAGAACACCGGCGCGGCGATGGCCATGCCGATCAGCGCATCGACGACCAGCGCACGCAGGCTCAGGTCGAGCCGCCCTTCGGACGAGCGGAAACCCCGTACCGCGAGCACGAAGCACAGCGTGCAGCTCGGGATGAAGCCGATGGTCGTGATCAGCGCGGCGTTGGCCAGCAACCCGGCCGACACCCAGACGAAGCCGGGCCAGTGGCCGCTGTCGGCCCCGGACGCCGCTTCCATGTCGCGGAAGCCGCCGCTGAACGCCTCCCAGCTCAGGAAGGCGCCGCACCCGGCCAGCAGCAGGCCCACCACCCACGGCAGGAAGTTGGGACCGACACCGCCATAGCCGGCCTCGGAGGAGATCTGCGTCGCACCCGCGGCGATCAGCAGCCCGAGCACCAGCACGCCAGCGCCGACCAGCGCCTGCTCGATCTTCATGGCCTCAGACCATGCCCGACTTGACCATCACCGCGCGCAGGCTGGCGAACTCGTCGTCGACGAAGCTGGCGAAGGCCGGGCCGGTGAGCAGCGCCGGCGTCCAGTTGTTCTTCTCCAGCGCCTCGGCCCAGGCCTTGCTCTTCGTCGCCTTGACGATCATCTCGGTCAGCGCCTTGGCCTGGTCGGGGGTGATGCCGCTGGCACCGTAGACACCGCGCCAGTTGCCGAGCACGACGTTGATGCCCTGCTCCTTCAGCGTGGGCACGTTCACGCCCTTCAGGCGCGCGTCCGAGGTCACGGCGATGGCGCGCATCTTGCCGGTGTTGATGTACTCGGCAAACTCGCTGTAGCCGCTGCCGCCGACGGTGACGTTGCCGCCCAGGATGGCGGCCGTGGCCTCGCCGCCGCCCCGGAAGGCCACGTAGTTGATCTTGGCCGGGTCGACGCCGACGTCGCGCGCGATCATCGCCGCGGCGATGTGCTCGGTGGAGCCGCGCGAGCCGCCGCCCCACTTGACGCTGCCCGGGTCCTTCTTCATCTGCTCGACCACGTCCTTCATCGTCTTGAAAGGCGAATTGGCCGGCAGCACGAAGACGTTGTATTCGCTGGTCAGGCGCGCGATCGGCGTGGCCTGCGACAGCGACACCGGCGGCTTGCCAGTGATGATGCCGCCGAGCATGACCGCGCCCATCACCATCATCGCGTTCGGGTCACCCTTGCTGCCGTTGACGAACTGCGCCAGGCCGATGGCCCCGGCGGCGCCGCCCTTGTTGTCGTAGCTCACCGAGGAGGCCACGCCGGCGTCCTGCAGCGCCTTGCCGAGCGCACGGCCGGTGGTGTCCCAGCCGCCGCCGGGGTTGGCCGGGATCATCATCTTCACGCTGACTGCGGCGCGCGCCTGCAGCGGCAGCGTGCCGGCCACGGCCATCGCGGCCATGGACTTCAGGAAGGTATCTCTGCGCATGACGGGTGTCTCCAGTGGAATTTGCAAACTCACCCATGTTCACGGAAAAGGCTGTCAATCGGCTGTCCGAAAGACTAGGGGAAACGCTGATGCACGCAGGCCCTCCGTCGCCTGCTAAGGTCAGTGCCGTGAAGCTCTTGCTGGTGGAAGACAACCTAACGATGCAGACCACGCTGCAGCGCAGCTTCGAGCGACGCGGCATGCAGGTGGTGGCCTGCGGCGACGGCGCCCGCGCGCTCGACCGCTGGCACGCCAGCCTGCCCGACGTGGTGCTGCTCGACCTGAGCCTGCCCGGCCTGGACGGGCTGCAGGTGCTGGCCCTGGCGCGCGCCGCCGGGCTGACGACACCGGTGCTGATCCTCACCGCACGCGGCACGGTCGGCGACCGCATCCTGGGCCTGAATACAGGGGCCGACGACTACCTGCCCAAGCCCTTCGACCTGGACGAGCTGGAAGCGCGAGTACATGCGCTGGCGCGCCGAGCCAGCGGCGCACGCGGCAGCGACCACCTGCCGGCGCCGTACTGCGGCCTGCAGATCGACCCCGACAGCGGCGGCGCCTACCTGCACGGCCAGACGATGGACCTGGCGCCGCGCGAGCTGGCATTGTTGCGCGCGTTGCTCGCCCGGCCAGGACAGGCAGTGGCGCGGGAGCGGCTGCTGGAGCTGGTGTTCCCGGGCCGGGCCGACGTGCAGGCCGACGCCATCGAAGTGGTGGCCTACCGGCTGCGCAAGAAGATCGCCGGCACCGATGCCCAACTGGTCACGTTGCGCGGCCTGGGCTACCTGCTGAAGGCCGCCGGTTGAGCAGCGAACAGCGCCGGGCCTGGTCGCTGCGCAGCGTGCTGCTGCTCGGCATCCTGCTGCCGGTGCTGGCAGTCATTGCACTCAATACCGTGAGCCTGTACCGGCAGGCCTTGAACGCCGCCAACATCGCCTACGACCGCACGCTGCTGGCCAGTGCCAAATCGCTGGGTGAGCAGCTGCTGGTGACCGGCAGCGGTGAGGACGCGCGGCTGCAAGCCACGGTGCCCTACGCCGCGCTCGAACCCTTCGAGGCTGACAACCGCAGCCGCATGTTCTACCGGGTCAGCGGCTTTGGCGGCGAAATGGTGTCCGGTTTCGAAGACCTGCCGCCGTGGCGCGGCAAGCTGCCTGCCAAGGGCCCCTATGCGGCGCTGGTCGATTTCTACGACGACCGATTCCGTGGCGAAGCGGTGCGGGTGGCCGTGCTGCTGCAGCCAGTGGCCGGGCCGGACGGCCGCGGCATGGCCACCGTCCAGGTGGCCGAGACGCTGGAGCTGCGCCAGACACTGGCCCGGCAAATCTTGTTCGACACGCTGTGGCGCCAGGCGCTGCTGGTGCTGGTGATCAGCGCGGTGGTGGTGTGGGTGGTGCAGCGTGCCACGCGGCCGGTGCGCGAGATCAGTGCGCAGCTGGCGCAGCGTGGCGCGAACGACCTTGCACCACTCGCCACCATGCGCGCCCCGCGCGAATTGCTGCCGCTGGTCGATGCCGCGAACCAGGTGATGGCCCGCCTGGCGCACTTGCTGGCCTACCAGAAGCGCTTCGTGCGCGACACCTCGCACCAGCTGCGCACGCCGTTGGCGGTGCTGCGTACGCAATTGCAGTCGGCACAGCGCGGCGATATGCCCGCGGCGCAGGCGCTGCGCGAGATGAGCGGCACGGTCGAGCGGGCCACGCTGCTGGCCAACCAGATGCTGGCGCTGGCCAAGGTGGAGCAACTGCGTCAGCAAGGCGAGGCGCCGGTGGTCGACTGGGCGGAGATTGCCCGCGCCGTGGCGCTGGACCTCGCGCCATTGATCGCGCAGCGGGAGCTCGACTTCGACATCGACACCCGCCCCGCAGCTGTGCGTGCGCACGAATGGGCGCTGCGCGAGCTGACACGCAACCTGCTGCACAACGCCATCAAACTCAGCCCCGCACAAGGACGTCTGGGCATGACACTGCGGGCCAGCGGACCGCTGGCCGTGCTGCATATTGCCGACAGCGGCCCGGGCATCAGCGATGAACTGCGCCGCCGGCTTTTCCAGCCCTTTGCCAGCGGCGACCCACGCAGCGGCTCTGGCCTGGGCCTGGCCATCTGCCAGGAGATCGTCGGCACGCTCGGCGGCGAGATCCGCCTGGACAACCGCACCGAGCTCGGCCGCATCACCGGCCTGGACGCGGTGGTGAGCTTGCCGCTGGCGGACAATCGGCAGACATGACGACCACGACCGGGCTGCCTTGTCAGGAGGCCGCGAATTGAGCACCCGGCCCGAGACGGCCGGCATGCGCCTGGACAAGTGGCTGTGGGCAGCGCGCTTCTACAAGACCCGCGCGTTGGCGGTCGAGGCCATCGACAAGGGCCGGGTGCAGGTCAACGGCCTGGCCGCCAAGCGCTCGCGCGAACTGCGCCCCGGCGACCGGGTGGCGCTGCGCCAGGGCGAGCGCGGCGAGATCGCGCGCGAGGTGCAGGTGCTGGGCCTGAGTGAAGTGCGCGGTCCGGCGCCAGTCGCTCAGCAGCTGTATGCCGAAACGCCGGCCAGCATCGCCGCCCGCGAGGCCGCCGCGCAAGCCCGCGCCTACCAGGCCGAGCCGGCCCATGCCATCGAGCAGGGCCGACCGACCAAGCGCGACCGACGCGAACTGGTGGCCTGGCAACGCTGGAGCGCGTCCACCGACGAGCCTGGGTCCTGAGTCGGGGACAAAAAAGCACGCAACAACCCTCTTGAAGAGCGGTGATTCGGGCCCATCTGTTTTTGAGTTTTCGCCGTCCGAGCCCATGAACCCGAACGAATCCACCCCCCTGAACCCGCCCGACGCGGCCCCGGCCGATGCCGCTGCGGCGGCCCCCGGCAACGATGCCCAGCCCAGTACCGAGCAGCGCCTGGCCGAGTTGGAAGCCAAACATGCCTCGGTCTCCGACGCCTACCTGCGTGCCAAGGCCGAGGCCGAGAACACCCGCCGCCGCGCCGAGGAAGAGATGTCCAAGGCACGCAAGTTCGCGGTCGAGGGCTTTGCCGAGAACCTGCTGCCGGTGTGCGACAGCCTGGAGGCGGCCATCGCCCTGCCCAATGCCACCCCGGAGCAGATGCTCGAAGGCGTCCATGCCACGCTGCGCCAGCTGAACGCTGCGCTGGAGCGCAACAAGGTTTTGCCGATCCAGCCGCCGGCCGGCACCAAGTTCGACCCGCACCAGCACCAGGCCATCAGCATGGTGCCCGCCGAGCAGGAGGCCAACACCGTGGTCACGGTGCTGCAAAAGGGCTACCTGATCGCCGACCGCGTGCTGCGGCCCGCCCTGGTGACGGTGGCCGCACCGAAATGACGCTGCGGGCTTGAAAGCCGGACAGTTATCCACAACTCCAAGACATCCAGATTCCATCCTCAGGAGCCAGAAATATGGGAAAGATCATCGGTATTGACCTCGGCACGACCAACTCGTGCGTGTCGGTCATGGAAGGCAACACCACCAAGGTCATCGAGAACAGCGAAGGCGCGCGCACCACGCCGTCGATCGTCGCCTACCAGGAAGACGGCGAGATCCTGGTCGGTGCCTCGGCCAAGCGCCAGGCCGTCACCAACCCGAAGAACACGCTGTACGCGGTGAAACGGCTGATCGGCCGCAAGTTCACCGAGAAGGAAGTGCAGAAGGACATCGACCTGATGCCTTACAAGATCGCGGCCGCCGACAACGGTGACGCCTGGGTCGAGGTGCGCGGCAAGAAGCTGGCGCCGCCGCAGATCAGCGCCGAAGTGCTGCGCAAGATGAAGAAGACCGCCGAGGACTATCTGGGCGAGGAAGTGACCGAGGCCGTGATCACGGTGCCGGCCTACTTCAACGACAGCCAGCGCCAGGCCACCAAGGACGCCGGCCGCATTGCCGGTCTGGACGTCAAGCGCATCATCAACGAGCCCACCGCCGCAGCCCTGGCCTTCGGCCTGGACAAGCACGGCAAGGGCGACCGCAAGATCGCCGTCTATGACCTCGGCGGCGGCACCTTCGACATCAGCATCATCGAGATCGCCGATGTCGACGGCGAGATGCAGTTCGAGGTGCTGTCCACCAATGGCGACACCTTCCTGGGCGGCGAGGACTTCGACCAGCGCATCATCGATTACATCGTCACCGAGTTCAAGAAGGAACAAGGCGTCGACCTGACCAAGGACGTGCTCGCGCTGCAGCGGCTGAAGGAAGCCGCCGAGAAGGCCAAGATCGAGCTGTCCAACAGCACGCAGACCGACGTCAACCTGCCCTACATCACGGCCGATGCCACCGGTCCGCGGCACCTGAACATCAAGCTCACGCGTGCCAAGCTGGAAGCGCTGGTCGAGGACCTGATCTCGCGCACGATCGAGCCTTGCAAGATCGCCGTCAAGGACGCGGGCGTCAAGCTGTCCGACATCAACGACGTGATCCTGGTCGGCGGCATGACACGCATGCCCAAGGTGCAGGACAAGGTCAAGGAGTTCTTCGGCAAGGAACCGCGCAAGGACGTCAACCCGGACGAAGCCGTGGCCGTGGGCGCAGCCATCCAGGGCCAGGTGCTGGGCGGCGACCGCAAGGACGTGCTGCTGCTCGACGTCACCCCGCTGAGCCTGGGCATCGAGACCCTGGGCGGCGTGATGACCAAGATGATCAAGAAGAACACCACGATCCCGACCAAGTTCAGCCAGGTGTTCAGCACCGCCGACGACAACCAGCCGGCGGTGACGATCAAGGTCTTCCAGGGCGAGCGCGAACTGGCCTCGGGCAACAAGAGCCTGGGCGAGTTCAACCTCGAGGGCATCCCGCCGTCGCCGCGCGGCCTGCCGCAGATCGAGGTCACCTTCGACATCGACGCCAACGGCATCCTGCACGTGGGCGCCAAGGACAAGGCCACTGGCAAGGAGAACAAGATCACCATCAAGGCGAACTCGGGCCTGAACGAGGCCGAGATCGAGAAGATGGTCAAGGACGCCGAGGCCAATGCCGCGGAAGACCACAAGAAGCTCGAACTGGTGCAGGCCCGCAATGCCGCCGACGCGATGGTGCATTCGGTGAAGAAGAGTCTGGGCGAGCACGGCGACAAGCTCGACGCGTCCGAGAAGGAAGGCATCGAGGCCGCGATCAAGGCGTCCGAGGACTCGCTGAAGAGCGATGACAAGGCCACCATCGAAGCGGCCACCGAGAAGCTGATGGCCGCGAGCCAGAAGCTCGGTGAAAAGATGTATGCCGATTCGCAGGCGGCTGCGGCCGCGGCGGCGGCGGGCGGTGCCGGTGGGGCCGAGGCGGCGCACGAGCCGCAGGCCAAGCCTGCGGACGACAACGTGGTCGACGCCGAGTTCAAGGAAGTCAAGAAGTGATCCGCTGTCGGCGGCCCCGCCCAAAGGCGGGGCCTGACCGGCTGACATCGCCGCGCTGAGGAACCGCCTGCCGAGGGCGGCACCGCAACGCGGCTTCATTGTTTATTCACAGCAGACAACGCATGGCCAAGCGCGACTACTACGACATCCTCGGCGTGCCCCGCAACGCGGAAGAAGAGGACATCAAGAAGGCCTACCGCAAGCTGGCCATGAAGTACCACCCAGACCGCAACCAGGGTGACAAGGCCAAGGCCTCAGAAGAGAAGTTCAAGGAGGCCAAGGAGGCCTACGAGATGCTGACCGACCCGCAGAAGCGGGCGGCCTACGACCAGTACGGCCATGCCGGCGTCGACCCCAACATGGGCGGAGGACGCGGCGCTGGGCCGGAAGGCTTTGGCGGCTTCGCCGAGGCCTTCGGCGACATCTTCGGCGACATCTTCGGTGGCGCCGCAGGTGCCGGCGGGCGGCGCGCCGGCGGCCAGCAGGTGTATCGCGGAAACGACTTGAGCTACGCGATGGAGATCACGCTGGAGGAAGCGGCGCGAGGCAAGGACACGCAGATCCGCATCCCCAGCTGGGATACCTGCGAAACCTGCAAGGGCAGTGGCGCCAAGCCCGGCACCAGCCCGAAAACCTGCGGCACCTGCAGCGGCAGCGGCACGGTGCACCTGCGGCAGGGCTTCTTCAGCATCCAGCAGACCTGCCCGCATTGCCACGGCACGGGAAAGATCATCCCGGACCCCTGCACCACCTGCAACGGCGCCGGAAAGATCAAGAAGCAGAAGACACTGGAGGTGAAGATCCCCGCCGGCATCAACGAAGGCATGCGCATCCGCTCGGCCGGCAATGGCGAGCCCGGTACCAACGGCGGGCCCAGCGGCGACCTGTACATCGAGATCCGCGTGAAGCCGCACGACATCTTCGAGCGCGACGGCGACGACCTGCACTGCACCGTGCCGGTGGGGCTGACCACCGTGACACTGGGCGGCACGATCGAGGTGCCGACGCTGGGTGGCAATGCCGAAATCGAACTGCCCGAAGGCACGCAGCACGGCAAGACCTTCAGGCTGCGCGGCAAGGGCATCAAGGGCATCCGATCCAGCTACCCCGGCGACCTGTACGCGCACGTCGCCGTGGAAACGCCGGTGAAGCTCACTGAGCACCAGCGCAAGCTGCTGAAGGAACTCGACGAGTCCTTCCGCAAGGGCGGCGACCGCCATTCGCCGAACGAGAAGAGCTGGGCCGACCGCGTGAAAGACCTGTTCAAGTAGGCGCTAGAAGAGGCTGGCCTGCGCTGCATCGGAGGCCGGCCGTCTGAAGCGCGTCAGGTCCAACTCGATGCGCTCGCGGTTCAGTCCTAGACGAGCGCAGGCCTTGTCGAAGCGCTGGCGCAGCAACTCGGCCCACGCGCCCTGCCCTGTCATGCGCGAGCCGAAACGAGCGTCGTTGTCGCGGCCGCCACGCATTTCGCGCACACGCGCCATGACACGCGCTGCGCGTTGAGGGAAGTGCTGTTCCAGCCACTGCTGGAACAGCGGGTTGACCTCCCAGGGCAGACGCAGCACCACGCTGAAGGCACGGCTGGCACCGGCGGCCGCCGCCGCGTCGAGGATGCGCTCCAACTCCGGCTCGTTGAGAAATGGAACCACCGGCGACACGCTCACGCCCACCGGCACCCCGGCTCGGGCCAGCGTCTCGATGGTGCGCAGGCGCCGTTGTGGCGCCGCGGCGCGCGGCTCCATCACACGCGCCAGGGTGGGCTCCAGCGTGGTGATCGAGACGTACACCGCGGCAAGTTGCTCGGCCGCCAGAGGGGCGATCAGGTCCAGGTCGCGCTCGATCAGTGCGGACTTGGTGATCACCGAGAACGCGTGCCGGTGTTCGGCCAGCACCTCGATGACCGCGCGCGTGATGCGCAGTCGTCGCTCCACGGGCTGGTAGGCGTCGGTCACCGAGCCCAGGTTCAGCCTCTTCGGCTCGTAGCCCTTGCGTGCGAAGGCTTCGCGAAGCCGCTCGGCCGCATTGGTCTTGGCGACGATGCGGGTTTCGAAGTCGAGTCCCGGAGACAGGTTCAGATAGCTGTGCGTCGGTCGCGCGTAGCAATAGATGCAACCGTGCTCGCAGCCGCGGTAGGGGTTGATGGACAGGTCGAAGCCGATGTCAGGCGAGTCATTGGTACTGAGGATGCTGTGGACCTGCTCGTCGAACACCTGCGTTGCCGGCGCCATTGGCTGCTCCTGCACGGCCTGTTCCATCGTTCCCCAGCCGTCGTCGAAGTGCTCCGTCAACTCGGTGCTGAAGCGATGCGGCAAGACCCAGGCCGTGCCTCGTCCCTTCTGTTGCGGCAGTGCGATCGGCTTAATATTTGGTGGCATACTGTATTTTCATACAGTCCTCCACCGCGTGCAATCAGTAGTCGGAACCCGAGCTGCCGGGGGCAAGGTTGTCGAAGCGTGTCAGCGGCTTCAGGAAGACGAGCTTCATGGTGCCGACGGGTCCATTGCGTTGCTTGCCGATGATGATCTCGGCCACACCCGGCTCCTTGCTGTCCTTGTTGTAGTACTCGTCGCGGTAGATGAACATGATGACGTCCGCGTCCTGCTCGATGGCGCCGGACTCGCGCAGGTCGCTCATCATCGGCCGCTTGTCGGTACGGCTCTCGACGCTGCGGTTCAGCTGCGACAGCGCGATCACCGGGCACTGCAGTTCCTTGGCCAGCGCCTTCAGGCCGCGCGAGATTTCGCCGATCTCAGTGGCGCGGTTTTCCTCGCTGCTGCTGTTGCCGCTCATCAGCTGCAGGTAGTCGACGACGATCAGTCCCAGCGTGCCACCGAACTGCCGCGCCATACGCCGCGCGCGGGCACGCAATTCGGACGAGTTCAGCGCCGGCGTCTCGTCGATGAACATTTGCACACGGCCCAGCCGGTCGACCGCCTCGGCCAGGCGCTCCCACTCCTCGTTCTTCAACCGGCCCGTCCGCAGGCCCGACTGATCGATGCGGCCCAGCGAGCCGACCATGCGCAGCGCGAGCTGGGCCGCGCCCATTTCCATCGAGAACACCAGCACCGGCAGACCTTCGTTGACGGCCACGTTCTCGGCAATGTTCAGCGCGAAGGCGGTCTTGCCCATCGACGGGCGCGCGGCCAGCACGATCAGGTCGCCCTTCTGCAGACCGGCCGTCATGCGGTCCATTTCGTAAAAGCCCGTGCGCACGCCAGTCACGTCTTCGGCGCCGTTCTCAGCCAGCTCATTGACGCGGTCGATCAGCGCGGTGACCAACTTGTCGATGCCCTGGAAGCCCTGTCGGTTGCGAGAGCCTTCCTCCCCGATCTTGAAGATGCGGCCCTCGGCCTCGTCCAGGATCTGCGACACAGCGCGGCCCTGCGTGTTGAAGGCGGTGGTGGCGATCTCGTCGCTGGCGGCGATCAGCTTGCGCAGGATCGCGCGCTCGCGCACGATCTCCGCATATCGGCGCATGTTGGCGGCACTCGGCACGCTCTGCGCCAGTGCGTTCAGGTAGGCCAGGCCGCCGCAGTCGGCCGCCTTGCCCAGGTTCTGCAGGTGCTCGAAGACGGTGATCACGTCGGCCGGCTTGCTGGCATTGACCAGTGCACCGATGGCAGCGTAGATCAGCCGGTGTTCGTGGCGGTAGAAGTCGCTGTCGCTCAGCAGGTCAGCGGCGCGGTCCCAGGCCAGGTTGTCGAGCAGCAGGCCGCCGAGCACGCTCTGCTCGGCCTCGTTGGAATTGGGCGGCACACGCAGGCGTGCGACCTCGTTGTCGCGGGCATCGGGCCCGGATTCGCGTGAATCGAAGATGGCTGACATGGTTTCGATCATAGGCCGCGTTGCGCCCTGCGTCTGTGCACAAGCCTGTGGACGAACGGGTGGCGAGCTGTGGAAATCGCGCACCTGCCCAATGCGGCCCGCAAATGAAGAAGGCCGGTCAAAACCGGCCTTCGCATCGGGGAAAGGTAGACGCCGTCAAGCGACTTCGCCGACCACCTGCACAGTGACTTCGGCCACCACGTCGGTGTGCGGCGACACCGACACGGCGTGGTCGCCAGTCACCTTCAGCGGGCCGTTGGGCATGCGCACCTGCGACTTCTGGATGGCAAAGCCCATCTTCGTCAGTCCTTCGGCGATGTCGGCGTTGGTGACCGAGCCGAACAGGCGGCCATCGACACCGGCCTTCTGGCTGATGCGCACGACCTTTCCCGACAGCTGTTCCTGCAGCGCCTGCGCAGCGGCGAGCTTCTCGGCGGCGGCCTTCTCCAGGTCGGCACGACGGGTCTCGAATTCCTTGATCGCAGCCTCGGTGGCGCGGCGCGCGTGCTTGCCCGGGATCAGGAAGTTGCGCGCGTAGCCGTCCTTGACCTTGACCACGTCGCCCAGGTTGCCCAGGTTGGCGATCTTCTCCAGCAGAATGATTTGCATGGCGGCTCCGTTCAGACCTTGTGCTGGTCAGAGTACGGCAGAAGCGCGAGGAAACGCGCACGCTTGATGGCCGTGGTCAGCTGACGTTGGAAGAAGGCGCGCGTGCCGGTCAGGCGGGCCGGCGTGATGCGGCCGTTCTCGCCGATGAAGTCGCGCAGCGTGTCGATGTCCTTGTAGTCGATCTCCTTGACACCGGCAACGGTGAAGCGGCAGAAACGCTTACGGCGAAACAGCAGCGACTGCTGATTGCGCTTCGGGCGCTTGTCCTTGGAAAACCGACCTTTACCACGGGGCGGGGGCATAGTGAACTCCTTGTGAATCTATCCGAATGATCAAATGGTCGCGGGTTCGAAGTCCGTGACATGGAAGAGCAGGCCTCTGCCGTTGCGCGCGGCTGCCACGAATCCACCGAAGCTGCCCGCGCTGCCCAGTTCCAGGGCCTCGAGAAGCCGCACGATGCGACCGATGGCCACCGCACGAAGCTGCAACGACACCTTGCGCGGCTGGCCGTCCTCGCTGAGCTCGGATTCGTGCTTCAGCTCGAAATCCAGAGCCGGCAGGCCGGCTGGCGTGTAGCGCAGGGCGCGGCGTTCGACCAGCTGCGCGGCGAGAACCAATCGGTTCACGCCGAGGCGGCTGCTCCTTGCGGCGCAGCGCGGCGTTCATCCTTGTCGTTGGCCTTCATCATCAGCGACGGCGTGGTCACCGCCTCGTCGCGCGACACCGTCAGGTGGCGCAGCACGGCGTCGTTGAAGCGGAAGCCCGTCTCCAGCTCGGCCAGCGTGGCGCTGCTGCATTCGATGTTGAGGCACAGGTAGTGCGCCTTGGCCAGCTTCTGGATCATGTAGGCCAGCTGACGCCGACCCCAGTCCTCGACACGGTGCACCGTGCCGCCGCTGGCCGCCACCAGCGCCTTGTAGCGCTCGAGCATGGCGGGGACCTGCTCGCTTTGATCCGGATGGATCAGCAGGACGATTTCGTAGTGACGCATGAACACTCCTTATGGGTTCCAGGGTTGGAAGCCGCCCCGAAGCGTCCTTCGCAGGCGCAGGGCCTGCAAAGCGGGTGCGGCAAGGGAAAAGCCCATAAGTATAACCCAGCTGCGAGTGCCTTCCAGTCATGCGCGGGCCGCAAAAAAGGCCTCCGGGTCGCCCCGAAGGCCCTGCAACGGGCGCTGCCGCAGTGGCAGCGCCCCGGGCATGCGCAGTCTCAGCGACTGGCCAACTTGACGTTCGGATAACGCACGTGCTCGACCAACTCCTGCACCGCGCGCGACGGTGCCGGCGCAAACAGGCTGACGATGATGATCACCGCAAAGCCCAGCGGCACGCCGAACACGCCGGCCGAGATCGGCAGGATGCCGAACCACAGGTCGACCGGGCTGGTGACGCCGAAGATGCCGCGCAGCCAAGCTTGGTTCATGACCATGTAGTACACGGTGATGCCCAGGCCGGAAACCATGCCCAGCACCGCGCCCCACTTGCTGGCACGTTTCCAGAACACGCCCAGCACCAGCGCCGGGAAGAAAGCCGCCGCCGCAAAGGAGAAGGCTGCCGACACCAGGAACAGGATGTCTGCCGGCTTCTGCGCCGCGACCGCCGCGGCCGCCAGGGCCACCACGAGCAGCAAGGCCTTGGAGATGGCGACGCGCCGCGCGGTGGACGCGTTCGGGTCGATCATCTTGTAATACAGATCGTGCGACAGCGCGTTGGCGATGGTCAGCAGCAGGCCGTCGGCGGTGGACAGCGCGGCGGCCAGACCGCCGGCCGCTACCATGCCCGACACCACATAGGGCAGCCCGCCGATTTCCGGCGTGGCCAGCACGATGATGTCTCCGCCGATGCGCATCTCGCCGAGCTGGAAGATGCCGTCCTTGTTGATGTCGGCCACCGAAAGCAGCCCCGGGTCGACCTTCGACCAGGCCGAGATCCAGCCGGGCAGTTTGTCGAAGGGCGTGCCCACCAGCACACTGAAGACCTCGTACTTGACCAGTACCGCCAACGCCGGCGCAGTGAAGTACAGCAGGAAGATGAAGAACAGCGACCAGGTCACCGAGTCGCGCGCCTCCTTCACCGACGGGGTGGTGTAGTAGCGCATCAGGATGTGCGGCAACGCGGCCGTGCCCACCATCAGACAAAACACCAGCGCCAGGAAGTTGCGGCGCGATTCGTCGTAGGTCTTCACCGCCGCCGCATCACCGTTCGGATCACCGGTGAACTGCGCCGCATGGCGCGGCATGCCGGCCAACGGTTTGGCCCGTGCCGCGGCCGCGGCCTGAGCCTTGGTCCAGGCCTCCTTCGCCGCCGCCTCGTTGGCAGGGATTGCAGCCAGTGCCTTCTCGG